>NZ_JACPOF010000003.1 GCF_016185115.1 Polaromonas sp.
CATACTACCCCACACAATTAGTACACGAAAGAGACTAGGTCTTCACTACATAGGATTGCCGACGTCCGGCTCTTGAAATCACTGACTCTTTTGCCTCGAAATTGTCGATTCCGCCGTCCAGTTGGTAAAGATGGGCTAGGGTGCGTACTCATAGACAGGCCAGACGGACGCGGGACAGAGCAACGTCCAGTTTGCTTCCCAAATTCGGACATCGGTCTAGAAAAAATGCAATTCCGCAGTGGGCCAAGAGCTGACATTTGGTGTTGCCGTTACAGGCCCGATCAAGGGTTATTTCCCACGTGCAAATGTCACGAATCCATCAGCGTTTGGCATGTGGACCTTTGGCAGCGTCTGGGCGTCTATCATGTCGTTTTCGCCGACGATGCCGTTAAGTTGCAGCAGATAGGCGACGACGGCATATACTTCGTCATCGCTCAAAGACTTCGATTCGTTGAGCGGCATCGCTCGGCGAACGTAGTCGAAGACCGTCGTCGCATAGGGCCAAAAGCTTCCCAGCGTCTTGACCGGCGCTTGATCACCCACAAGCGTCCCGCGCCCCCCCAACCAACGCATCGTTGGGCTTGCCGGCTCCCTTCTCGCCATGGCAGGCGAAGCACTTTGCGATGTAGACCGCTTCTCCCTGTTTGGGTGTTCCGTTGCCGGGCGGCAACCCAGCGCCGATCGGACCGATGCTGATGTCCCAGGATGCGATTTCTTCGGGCGCAGCAACGCGGCCAAGATTGGGGCTCTGGGCGAGGGCCGCGCTGGAAACGACCGCAAGCGTCGAAGCCGCAACCAAGAAGAGGCTATGCATACACATGCTTCACCTCGCCGCTCTCGTTAATGCTCCAGCTCGTAATGCCATTGAAGTGGTAGACCGCTTTCGTGCCACGCTTGGCGATGAGGTCGGCTCGCGTCGGCTGCACGGCGCCGGTCTCATCGATGGCTCGGCATTGCAGGACAGCCGGGCCGCCATTCCAGCGCCACGCCATGCGAAAGCGCGTGAGCGCCATCGAGAGTACCGGCTGCTGCAGCGTCGCCGGCGCCCAGGTCTTGCCTCCATCGGCCGAAACCTCGACCTTGGCGATCTTTCCGTAGCCCGACCAGGCAAGACCAGAAATCTCGTAAAGGCCCAGCCCTTTCATCGTCAGGCCCGGCGACGGCTGTGTAATTACTGATTTGGCTTCGATCGGAAAAACGAACTGTAGCGATTTCCCGTCTGGCAGCAGCATCGTGTATTTCGAGGTTTCATCCTTCGTCATCATTGGGCTTTCGGTCAGCTTGACACGCCGAAGCCACTTCACCTGCATGTTGCCTTCATAGCCCGGCAACAGGAGTCGCATCGGATAACCATTGGACGGGCGGATGCGTTCGCCATTCTGGTAGAGTGCGACCAGCGCGTCGTCCATTGCCTTCGCCAGCGGCACGCTGCGGCTCATGCCGGCGGCATCGGCGCCTTCTGCCAGGATCCATTTCGCCGTGGAATCGACGCCGGCCTCATCGAGCAAGGTCGACAGCCTCACGCCGGTCCATTCCGCGCACGAGATGAGACCATGCAATGCTTGGCAATTGAGCGGTGCGGCATCTTTTTGATAGAGCTGCAGGCCGTTGCCGCCGCACTCGATAAAAGCGATCTGCGTTTCCATCGGATAGCGTGACAGCGCCTCTAGTGTAGTGTCTCATAAATAACTGGATATGCACAGGGTTGCAAGGTATAATATGGCATGTCGCGAGAGGCACCCAAGGCGGAGTTGACGTCGGGCGATCGAGCCCAGATCGAGCAGTGGCTTGATGCGCACGGCACGCCGCAGCAGGTTGCGCTGCGCAGTCGGATCGTGTTGGCGAGCGCGGCAGGCAAGAATGACAGCGTGGTGGCGCGCGAGCTCGGGATCAATCGCAAGACGGTGACGTTGTGGCGGGGCCGCTTCATGGCGGAAGGGGTCGAGAGCTTGTGGGAGATCGCGCCGGGGCGCGGCCGCAAGCCGAAGTACAGCGCCGCCAAGATCGAGGCGATC
>NZ_JACPOF010000013.1 GCF_016185115.1 Polaromonas sp.
CGCCGGCTGCAATATGTCACCGGCCACGCCAAGGACGGCAAGCTCCCGAACGACCTCGATTGGCAGAGCCTCGCCGATCCGACAACCACCACCGCGATCTATATGCCGACCAAGACGCTCGAGGCTTTGGTCGCCCGCGCCGTCGCCGAAGGGCTCGATCCGCAAACGCCGGCCATCGCCATCGCGCGCGCCACGCGCCCCGATCAGGCGGTGGTGGCGGCGCCGATTTCCGGGCTCGCCATGCAAATCGAGCGGGCATCTCTGCAAGGCCCGGTTTTGGTTTTGATCGGGCTCTTATGTTCTGAACCGCATTCAATTTCTCAACGTAATGTTGCGTAAGAGGCCGCGTTGCATTTGATCAAGTATTTTGCCGACTTTGTCTGCTTTTGATGCTGTGGACGGCGCCCTTCGCGGCAGTCGACGTGCCTTAGGCCCGTCGCAGCCGGTCAACGAAGGGAGCGGATCATGTCGAGATTACGACGATCGGGTTGGATATCGCGAAGTCTCGCAACGTCTCACCAAAGACCCTCGAACAGCAAAGCGTGCTGATGCTGCACCGTATCCGGCCGATGCAGGGGACCGTCAGCACTGCGTCGCCAGCCAATAAGTCCAGTCTCTCCAGATATTTAAACGATGTTGGCGCACAAGCGCCAATGACTCGTCAGCACGCTCCGGCTGGGACGCCGTCGCCGATTTCTAAACAGCGGCTCATCCCAAAAGGTTTGGCAACCAGGTCGCAATCGCCGGAAATGCAATGATGATCAACAGCAGCACAAGGCTCATTGCGATATAGGGGACAACCGCCTGAAAGATGTGTGCCATCGTTACCTCCGGCGGAGCGACCCCCTTCATCGTCATCAAGAGAAGCCCGTGCGGCGGCAGCAGCAGCCCGAGTTGCATGCAGATCAAGTAGAGCACGCCGAACCAGATCAGATCGATATCAAGCCGCTGCACGATTGGCATGAAGACCGGCAAAGTGATGAGCATCATGCTGACCTGATCCACAAAAATTCCAAGAAAAATTAACAGCAGCATCATGCCGGCCAGAATGGCGAAGGTTGTAAGGCCTTGGCCAAGAATGGCGGAGACGAGGCCTTGCGTCGCGCCGGAAAAACTCAGGATCTGCGAGAATGTCGTCGCGCCGAGAATGATGAACATGATCATCCCGGAGATCGCGACCGTGCCGCGCAACGCTCGCAGTAGGTTTTCAAAACGGAGCGCGCGATAACCGGCCGCCAGCGCCATGGTCGCAAGAGCACCCAATGCCGCCGATTCGGTCGGCGTCGCGATTCCCGCCGACATCGCGCCGATTACGACGACAAAAATCGAAGCGAGCGGCAGGACGTAGAGAAACAGCAACTCGTAACGTGCCCAGCCCGTCTTGTTTTCGATCGGCAAAGCAGGAGCGAGATCCGGCCGCGTCAGCACCCGAACGACGATGTAGCCGACAAAAGCCACGCTGAGCATCAAGCCCGGCACGACGCCGCCAATCAGGAGCTTGGAAATCGAAATACCCGACAGGCTGCCGAGCAAGACGGTGAGCGCGGACGGCGGGATCAGCATGTCGACGGCGCCGATCGCCATGATCGGGCCGGTCGCCAGTACCGGATGGTAGCCGCGCGACAGCATCACCGGCAGCATCAGCGAACCGAGCATAGCGGTGGTGGCGATCGTCGAGCCCGATATCGCGGAGAAAATCGTTCCGGCGACGACCGCGACGACGGCGAGCCGGCCCGGCACCTGGCGGATCAATCGTTCCACGCCGTCGATGACCTTCAGCGCAAGGCCGGTATGGAAAAGCACCTCGCCCATCAATATGAAAAGCGGGATCGGCGTAAGCGAGAAATTGATCGCCGCGGCGACGCTGTTGCGCGCGACCTGGTGCAACCCGGCGTCACCGCCGAGAAACAAGGTCGCGCCGATCACATTGATCGCGATGAACGAGATCGCAACTGGCATTCCCACGAACAATAAGACGGTCGAGCCTCCGAGCAGCAGCAGCGAGGCCATTTGCCAGGACATGCTCACGATCCTCTCCCGTCATGCCTGGCTTTAAGCCGCCGAAACGGCATCGTCTCGCAAACCGATCTCGTCCGTGGACAGGCGATGCATACGGAAAATGAATTCGATACCGAGCAGAGCAAAGCCGATCGGAAGCGGCGCCAGCGTCCACCATTCGGGTGTGATCAACGTCTTGATGTTGATCGAGCCGGCGGTGTAGCTCGCTATCGTGATGAGGGACCCATACCAAATAAAATAAAGGCAGCAGAGAAGACCGACAATGTCGCCGAGCCATTCCAGCAACCAGGCCACGCGAATGGGCAGCACGCGCAGGATGATGTCGACGCGAATATGCTGGCCCTGACGGAGCAGCCAGGGCGCCGCCAGCAACGTCATCAAATAAAGGATGTCCTCGGAGAATTCATTGCTCACCGCCACGCCGCCGGCGCCGACGTTGCGAGACACAACATCGGCGCCGATCATGACGGTCATGACCAAGAGCAGCAGGCACGCCACAAGCATCAGCGTATCGAGCAGGCGCTCATACCAGCTGGACAGTCGCGTCATGACGGGGCTCACCTGGACGAAGCGATTGCCCGCTATTTCGTCTTCGAGAAAAAGTCCTTGATCTTCGGACCGTGTTCGGGGCTTTGCTTGATGATCCCATCCCAGCCGGCTTGATAGGCTTTCGCCCGGTAGGCCGCGGCTGCCGCGCCATCGAACTTGATGGTTTGAATGCCGGCGTCGGCCTGCCGCTTGGTGTCTTTCGCGTTCTCGGCGCTGAACTCCGCCGCAGCTTCCGCCTCGCCGCGTTCCGCCGCCTTGCGCAGAACGGCCTTCTGGGCGTCGGACAACTTGTCCCAGGTGGTCTTGTTGACCAGGACCGAGACCTCGGCGGTATAGAATCCGGGATCAACGCGATACTTCGTCTTCTCATGCCAGCCGAGATCGAAGATGCCGGTGATCGGCCAGCCATAGCCATCGACCACGCCGCGCTCGAGCGAGGTATAGACTTCGCCCGGCGGAGTCTGCACGACCGTGGCGCCGAGCGCCTGGAAGAAATCGCGGTAGACCGGCGTGATGCGAATCTTCAATCCGGTCAGATCGGGAGTCGATATCGACTTGTTCAAATAAAGATGAAACGGATTATCGTCGACCAGCCGCGCGAGAAAGATGGCATTCATCTTCTGGGCATAGAGCGTGGCCATGTAATCATAGCCGCCGTTCTTGCGAAGCTCCGACATGGGACGTTCGGTGAGCTTCCAGGCATCGGATTCCGGCATCACGTTGGTGGTAAAAGCTCCGGTCGTGTTGGCGATATCGACCACGCCGGTCTTGAGTGCGTTGCCGACTTCGAATGGCGGCATCGCCTTTGGTCCGCCGATATAATTGATCTGAACGAGGCCTTTGCCTTCCGCGTTCACCCGCTCGATGAATTTTTCAAAGCCGCGCGAGTAGGTGGTCTTTTCCGCAAACGCCGTGACGGCGCGCAGGGTGACTTCCTGGGCCAAGCTTGATGAGCTAAAGAGTGTTGCCGCGACCAGACCGATCGCAAATCTCTTGTCCATGATGACGATCCTCCCCCTGCCGAGCTCGAACACTCGGTCGTTTGTCATGAGTTATATTTTCTATATTGTTATGAGAAGGATAGAGAGTCAAACGAGGGCGATGAGTGAACTTGGGCAATAACTCCACAGTAGCGGCAGTTCTGGCAAAGGATCTCGTGGCGCTCGGTGCGCGCACCTGCTTTGGGTTGCTTGGCACGGCCAACTTCAAGATTTCGCACGCGCTGGTGCAAGCCGGCGTCAAACTCATTTCCGCCCGTCACGAAGGCAATGCGGCCAGCATGGCCGACGCTTATGCCAAGGCGACCGGAGAACTGACCCTCGTGAGCGTGCATTCCGGACCCGGCCTCACCAATGCCATCACCGGGATCGGCGAGGCCGCGAAAAGCCGGACGCCGCTTCTGGTCTTGGCGGGTGACGTGCCGACCGGCAGCGTCAAATCGAATTTTTATATCGAGCAGGCCGACCTTGTGCGCTCGGTTGGCGCCGTTTCCGAGCGCATTCATACGCCACAATCCGCCCGGGGCGATCTGTTGCGGGCGGTGACGCGCGCTCTGCATGACCGGCAGACCGTTGTGTTGAGTCTGCCGCTCGATGTGCAGGACGCAAAACTCAACGGCAGCAACCCACCGCTCGAATTGACGCCTGTGCCGGGCCGCTTGCACCCGGATCCCGAAGATGTGCGCCGGCTCGCGGAGGCAATCGCGCGCGCGCAGCGTCCGCTCATTCTGGCCGGGCGCGGCGCCGTGCTGTCGGCTGCGGAACAGTCTTTGATCGAGCTTGCCGATCGCATCGGCGCGCTGCTCGCAACATCGGTTTGCGGCCACGGCTTGTTCGCGGAAAACCCCTGGTCGCTTGGCATCAGTGGCGGCTTCTCCTCGCCGGTTGCAGACGAGTTGATCTCCGAAAGCGATCTCATCCTTGGATTTGGCGTGAGCTTTACGCAATGGACGACCAAAAAGGGCAAGCTGATCGCGCCCGACGCCAGTGTCGCGCAAATCGACATCGAGGCGCCGAAGCTGGGCTATCAGATGCCGGTGCAGCATGCCCTGCTGGGTGACGCGAAAGCGACCGCCGAGGCCCTGCTGGCTGAGCTGGGCCGGCGCGGCGTGTCGAACCCAACACCAGGCCGCCGCAATGACCGCACGCGCGAGCGCATCCGTTCGGGCGATAACCATCATAGCCTATACCTGGATCAATCGAATGCGCAGGTCATCGATCCTCGCACGCTGAGCAAAGCGGTGGACGAAATTCTGCCGAAGGATCGCGTCGTCGCTTCCGACTCCGGTCATTTCTGCGGCTGGGTTCCGCGCTATCTCCGCGTCCCCAATCCGAAGGCATCATGTCTCAGTCATTCATTTCAGTCGGTCGGTCTTGGTCTGCCGTCCGCGATCGGTCTTGCCATCGCAAATCCCGGCAAGCTGGCCGTGCTCGGTGCCGGCGATGGCGGCTTCATGATGTCCATCGCCGATCTTGAAACCGCAATTCGGCTCGGACTTCGAATGTGCATCCTGATCTACAATGACAGCTCGTATGCTGCGGAAGTGCACTATTTCCGACGTCAGGGCTATTCGGTCGATATCGTGCAATTTCCCGACACGGATTTTGCCGCCATTGCACGCGGCTATGGGGCACGGGCGGCGACAGTACGCACGATTGCCGATCTGGCGGCGGTGCGAACCTGGGTGGGAGAGGGAGCGCCCGGTGTTTTCCTGATCGACGGCAAGATCAACCCGGATATCGAAGCGGATTGGCACGCCGAGCATTTTCCATCGTAGCGGACAGGCCTCGACGGCCCATGTACGTCGGCAGCTAAATTGCTGCAATGAAAGATTTAATATGCGCTCTTGTGCGCCCTAAGGAGGGACGCCAAGATGACTCGCTACAAACGCGAGAGGTTGGCCATGGCCGTCGAATGCACCGTCATCGAGCACTATCGTCACGGCGCATTGGAAGACGCTTTGTTGAAAGGACTGGCCGCCGCCGGTAAGGATGTCAACAACCTCACACCCGACGATCTTGCGCCAGCCGACGAATTCCATATCGGCGGTCGACAGGCGACCATCGATTTTGCCGCTGAATTCAAGCCGTCCGCCGATACGCATTGGCTCGACATTGGCAGCGGCCTCGGCGGCCCGTCGCGCTATGTCGCGCATACCTATCATTGTCGTATTATCGGAGTTGACCTGAGCGAGGAATATGTCGGAGTGGCCGGCTCACTGTCGCGGCGTGTCGGCCTCGGCGGCAAGGTCAGCTACCGGCAGGCCAGCGCGCTCGCTTTGCCGTTTGAAAATAACACTTTCGACGGCGCCTATATGCAGCACGTCGGCATGAACATCGCGGACAAAGCCAAGCTGTTCGGTGAAGTTCATCGCGTGCTCAAGCCGGGCGGCATCTTTGCCATCTACGATGTCATGCGCGGCAACGATGGCATCTTCAGCTATCCGGTGCCGTGGGCCTCGGCAGCAGAAACAAATTTTGTTGAAGCGCCCGCTACCTACCGCGCGCAGCTCGCCGCGGAAGGCTTCGAGGTTGTCAAGGAACGCAACCGCCGCGATTTCGCGATGGATCTCTTCAGTGCTCTGCAGGCCAAGGTTATCCAGGCCGGCGGTTCCTCCAAGTTCGGATTGCAGATCGTGATGGGCGCAAACACCTCGCAGAAAGTCGGCAACATGATCAGCATGATTGAGCGCGGCACCGTCGGGCCCGTCGAGATGATCTGCCGCCGCATCGAGGTCAATCCGCACGCGGAAAATATGTAGCAACGTCAGCGATTGGCCCACGGCTGCCGATCCGACATGTCGGTTTTCACGAAGCCGCCGCCTTCTTCCCTCTCATGGCGCGTGATTTTGCAACACGGTCACATAAATGCCGGCGATAATGGCCGAGGTGATCACGCCCGACACGCAGGCTCCCATCGCCCAGGGCAGGATCATGGCGAACTTGTTGGCGTCGTGAGCCTCCTTCTGGGCCACCTTGGCGGTGGT
The DNA here is from genome assembly GCF_016185115.1 of Polaromonas sp. Taxonomy (GTDB): domain Bacteria; phylum Pseudomonadota; class Gammaproteobacteria; order Burkholderiales; family Burkholderiaceae_C; genus Polaromonas. Next base: position 6,554 of record NZ_JACPOF010000013.1, read on the forward strand.
CGGCACGCAAGACACTCCGGCGATGCCAATCACCGGGTTGAAGGTACGGCCGCTGGTCCAATAAACGATATAGCCCCCGATGATGCCGCCGATGCCGGAGAGCAGCAGCGCCGTCATCCCCAAGAACAGCAGCAGAATGACCTTGGGGTTGAGGATGGTGTTGGCTTCAAAAAGGACGCCAAGGAGGAGGCCGAGGAAAAAGGTGGAGCCGTAAAGGACCGGTCCGGTGAGAAACTCCACATATTGCTTGACGCCGGATTCGCGCACGATGACGCCCAGGAAGAACGACATGAATAAGGGCGCCGCCACCGGGAACAGCAGGCAAAGCACGGTCGCGGTGATGATGGAGAAGGTGATCTTTTCCGCCGCGGTGACGTTCGGGACCGATTTCTGGTCCATCTTGATCCCGCGCAAATGCTTGGGCACCAGCAGCCTGACCAGATAGGGATAGCCCGCATAGCACAGGCTCAGATAGAGATAGGCCACGATCGTGATCGGCACGAACAGGTCGCGGGACAGCATTAGCGACGTGTAGAGAACCATCGGCCCGTCGGCGCCGCCCACCATCGCGATCGCCGCGGCTTCCTTGTAGGTCAATCCCATGGCAACGGCGATCGGGAACGTCAGCAAGGTGCCGAGTTCCGCCATGACCGCGATGAACATGCAGCGCACCGGGGCGATCAGCATATATCCGACATCCGAAATCGCCCCGATCCCCATGAAGATCAGGCAGGCGATCAGACCGTTGCTGAAGGTAAACGTGTAAATCGGTTGCAGGAAATCGATCTGCAGGACATCCAGGAGTTTTGCCGGTTCGCTCGCGATCGGATCGATGAAGATCGTTCCCATGGTTTTCGCCGAGAGAAAGAGAACGCCGGCATTGACGCACGCCATCCCGATTCCCATGGGAATCATAATGAGCGGCTCAAGCGTTCCCTTGACCCCCCAATAGACGAAGGCGATTCCGAGCGCGATCAGCACGACGCGCGCGACGGCGATGTGCGGATCGGACGCCAACATGGTGGCGATGCCCTGAAAGATGTTGAGAAATTCGATCTCCGGCATGGTCAGGCCTTTCTGTGCGGCGTCGTGGCCGTTGGTATCGGAGAGGTTGCGGCCTTGGCTTTCTTGCGCCGCTCGGCGCGGTTGCTCTGCATCCGAATGACGACGAAGAGGTACTTGATCATCCAGGCAATGATGAGCGAGATCACGGCCGCCAGCGCATAGATGAAGAGCATCAATTTGACCGAGCCCCAGAAAGTTTCCATGTCCCACTCCGCGATAGACCGGTTTGTTGAATACCTTGATGGCGCCAAGCCGCCGCGGGCCGCACGGCACAAACGAACCGGGGCCGGGCGCGCAGTTACGCGATGACGATCAGCACCTGATTAGGCTCCACCTGATCGCCCTCGAAGACCTTGATCTCGGCGATTTTCCCGTCGACCGGGGCATAGATCGGATTTTCCATCTTCATGGCTTCGAGGATCATCAATTCATCCTCGACCTGCACCTGGTCACCAACCTTCACCAGGATTTTCCAGATCTTCCCCGCCAGGGGCGCGGTGACTTCCTCGCTCATCAAGAATTCTCCTTTTCGTGTGCCAAGCGCTTCAGCTCAGCTTTGAGTGCACCATCGACATTCCCTGCCCCACCGTTTTGCCGTCCCGGTGATCAAGGCGCGGACTTTTGGATTTTCTTGCCTGTTCACCCGCGGATGATCCGCGGCAGCAGCATGTGGTGACGCGGGCAGATCGACTGCGGGTTTTGGTAGACCGCGCCCGAAAACGCTTTCAGATAATTGCGCAGCGCCGTCAGGTCGACGATCTCGTCGACGAAACCGTGGCGCGCACAATAGTCCGGACGCGACGTATCGTGGTATTTCTTCGCCATCTCGTTCATCTTCTGGGCGAGCGGCTCCAGCGGGCGGCCGGAATCCTTTTCCTTCACCGCGCGACGGGCATAGGTCGCGACCGCCGCGGTTTCGCCGTGCATCACGTAAATCTCGGTCGCCGCGGTGCCAAGCGTGAAGGCGTTGTGGCGGTTGGCGGTGGGACCGCCCAAGATGTAGTGCGCCGCCGCGCTGCCCTTGCGCAACACCACCAGCATCATCGGCACATCGGTTTGCTGGATCGAATAGATCAGTGATTGGCCGAGGCCGAGCAATTCGGCCTTCTCGGCTTGATCGCCGACGTCGATGCCGGTCGTATCCTGGAACCAGACGATCGGCACACGGTCGCGCCCGCAAAGGGTGACGAACTCGTTGAGCTTGATCAGGCCCTGGCGATAAAGCTTGCCGCCGATGCCGGGATAGTCGGCGTATTCGGGATAGCCTTTGGGCAGCAATCCCTGGCGGTTGCCTATGGCGCCGATCAACATGCCGTCGATCTTGACGAGGCCGGTATACATCTCCGGACCGTAGTCCGGGCGGAACTCCATGTTCTCGCTGCCATCGACAAGGCGGGCGAGAATCTCGTCGAAAATGTATGCCTCTTTCTGATTGAAGGGCAGCAGATGATAAAGATCGCCCGCCGGCAGCCGCGGCTCGGCCGGCTCGGCCACGCGGAAGAACATCGGGTCGTAGGCCGGAATCGCTCGCATATATTGCTTGATGCCGTCGAGGACTTCTTTTTCCTCATTGTAGACATGCGTGAAGAATCCGGTCTCGCCGTAATGGGTCTCGACCCGGCCCGGCGGCCGTTCGCTGAAATCCCGGGTCTTGGCGATCAGTTCCTCCAGCCCTTCGGCATCGAAGCCGCCCTTGGGCGACATTCCCGACACGATGCCGACGCCGCCGACGGCGATGTTGGCATCCTTATGCGCAAGCAGAATGGTCGGGCTGATACCCTGATAGCCGCCGCCGGCCGGATTGGTGCCGTAGATGCCGGCAAGGACCGGGATGCCCGCCTGCTCCAACTCGGCATGCCGGTAGAAGCAGGCGCCGCTGCCGCGGCGGTCGGCGTAGAACTTCTCCTGCTCGGGCAACTGCACGCCGCTGCAATTGACCAGCCAGACCAGCGGGATGTGCAGCCGCTTGGCGAGATTGGTCACCCGCAGAATGTTGTCGGGCTGCCCGGCGACCCAGGCGCCGGCCAGCACCTTGTTGTCAAAGCCGATGATCACCGCCCAGCGCCCGGCGATCTTGCCGAGGCCGTCGACCACGTTAGTAGCGCCCTCGGGATTGTCTTCCGGATTGTAGAGACTGTGCAGCGGGCACCAACTGCCCTCATCGACAAGGTATTCGAGCCGCTGCCAGACCGTAAGCATGCCACGTTCGTTGATCTTCGCCGCCGGAATGCCGGCATCCTGGCGCGCCTTGCGAGCGGCGGAGATTTCGGCTTCCACGGCCTCGAGTTTGGCGCGGCTCTCCTTGGTGCGGATGATGCGGTTTTCCTTCAGCTCCTTGCCGAAGTCCACCATCTTTTCGAAATACGGTCTCATTCCCAACTCCCGACTAATGACGCGTCATTCGCGACCATGCGTTCCGCTACTCTCTATTGGGCGCATGTCCGCAGGCCATGCCCGAAATGATGATCTTCTGGATGTTGGACGTGCCTTCCACGACCTGCAGCGACTTGGCGTCGCGGTAGAAGCGCTCGGCAGGATACTCGGTCGAGAATCCGTACGAACCGAAGATTTTCATGCACTCGTTGGCCGCGTGCACGGCCGCTTCGGAAGCGGCGAGTTTGGCGACGGACGTCTCGAACTGGTTCGGCTTGCCCTGATCCTTCAGCCACGCGGCGCGATAAACGAGCATCTGGGCGGCATGATGCTCGACCACCATCTCGGCGATCTGCGCCTGGATCATCTGGTGCTGCGAGATCGCCTTGCCGAATTGAGTTCGCTCGTTGGCGTAATTGATGGCGAGATCGAGCGCGCCGCCCGCCACGCCGAGCGCGCCCGCCGCGCAGCCGAGCCGGGTCTGGTTGAGCTGCCACATGCAGATGCGGAAACCGTCGCCCGGCTTGCCCAAAACATTTTCCTTGGGCACCTGCATGCCCTCGAACACAAACTCGCCGGTGGGCGCACAGTGCAGGCCGAGCTTGGTCTCGATGGCGCGTGCGGTGACGCCCTTCATCTTCTTCGGCTCGATGATGAAGGCCGTCATTCCCTTGTTGCCGGCCGACTTGTCGGTATAGGCGTAGAGCAGCCCGGCGTCGCCGACCTGCGCCTGCGAGATCCACATCTTGTTGCCATGCACCTCCCAGTGGTCGCCCTTATCGACGGCGTGCGTCTTCATGCTGGAGACGTCCGAGCCGGTGTTGGGCTCGGTCATGGCGAAGAAACCGAGTTGCGTGCCGGCGACCCAGCCGGGGACGTATTTCTTTCGCTGTTCCGGCGTGCCGAATTTGGTGACGGTGAGAGACGGGCCAAGGTTCTGCATGTTGAATGGCAACCGCCAGGACGCCGAAACCTTGGCGATCTGCTCCGCCATCAAAACCGATTCCATGAAGCCCATGCCGCTGCCGCCGAGCTCCTCGGGCAACGCGCAGGAAAAGAAGCCGAGCTCGCCCATTTTGGCCACGCGATCGGAGCGGAACTCGTGTTTGCGCTCCTCTTGCGCAAGTGTCGGTGCGATCTCCTCGGCGGCGAACCTCTTGGCCGTGTCCTGGATCAGTCGCTGCTCTTCATTCAATTCGAAATTCATAGTTGCCCCGCTTCGCGCCATCGCCATTGGCGCATCCTGAATGATCGATTTGTCATAGGATCACATCGCTCTTTAATCCTATTCCGCCCGCCATCCGATGTTAATAGACTGGCCTCAATAATGATCTGCGCACCTTAACTAAACCCGCATTCGTCAGTTTGGCTTGACTTCGATCAACGCTTGGTGCTCGAATTTTGTGGCTCCATGATAGCGATTGTGATTGAGGAACGACCGATGTCTCTCGCGCAAGCGCTACCTTTCTCCACTACCGGCCTTAGCCAGCCCCGTCACGACTGGACGCGCAAGGAGGTGCGCGCGCTGTTCGCGTTGCCGTTTCCGGAGCTGATCCATCGCGCGGCCAGCGTGCACCGGCAGAATTTCGATCCGGCCGAGGTGCAGATCTCCACTTTGCTGTCGATCAAGACCGGCGGCTGTCCGGAAGACTGCGCCTATTGTCCGCAGAGCGCGCAATACGACACCGGCGTCAAGGCCGAGAAGCTGATGGAGGTCGAGAAGGTGCTGGCCGAGGCGGCTGCCGCCAAGGCCTCCGGCGCCTCGCGCTTCTGCATGGGCGCGGCCTGGCGTGCGCCTAAGGAGCGCGATCTCGACAGCGTCTGCGCCATGGTCGAGGGC
>NZ_JACPOF010000008.1 GCF_016185115.1 Polaromonas sp.
GCGGGCACGGTGGGCGCCAGCAGCGCGCTGGGCGCCCTGACGGTGGCGGGCAACGACATCAGTGTGGCGGCCATAGGCGCTGCCTCCGCCGGTGCTGCGGCCACCTCCCTGACCGCCACCACTGCCGGCGCAGATACCGGCGACATTGCGCTTAACGGCGCCATCAACGTCACCGGGCTGACGCTGGTTGCCGGCTCGTCCATTTCCCCGGCCGACACGATCAAGGCCTCCACGCTGGCAGCCACACTGACGGGCGCCAGCAGTGCGCTCAACCTGGGCGCTGCGGCCAACGAGATCACGACGCTCAATGCCATCACCACACCGGGCGGTTTCACGCTCAACAACGGCAACAACAGCCTGACGGTGGCGGCCAATATAACGGCCACCAACAACGCGGTGTCCATCGACACGGGCACCGGCACCTACACCCAGTCGAACAATGTTGACGTGATTGCCGGCACTGGCGCGATCACCGTGGTGGCCGATGTCGTCACGATCGGAACGACCAACGCCGGCAACAACGCCTTCAGCACATCCGGGACGCTGACACTCAAACCCAAGACTGCCGGTCAGGCGATGTCGCTGGCGGGCGCTTCTGCCTTTGACATCTCTGCGCTTGAGATGGCACGGTTTGCCACGGGCGCTACCGGCCCGCTGGTGATCGGCGATACGGGCAGCACCGGGGTGCTGACCATAGGTGCAGCACTCAACATGGCGGGCAAGACGCTGGTGCTGAACGGCGGTTCCATAACGGATGGCGCGGGCGTCAAGACCATTACTGCGCAGGACGTCACGCTCAATGCCAATGGTCAGATCGGCACCAGCACCAGCGAAGGCATAGACATAGCGGCCACCAACCTCAGCGTCAACACCACTGGCGACGCCAGTGCCTTTGTGCGCACGGGGGCCATCAACCTGGGTGTCGGCACTGCAGCCGGTGCGAATGTGGGCGCTGGCACGCTGGACCTCGCCGCCACCGGCGCCGTGACGCAAACGGCCGCTACCGGCAACATCACCGCCGGCACGCTCAACGTCAGGACCCTGAACAATGCCGGCGCCGCCATCACGCTGGCCAACAGCGGCAATGATGCCGGTACGGTCGACCTGCAGGTACGCAACGCCGCCGGCACCGCCAATGCGCCGGCTGCCATCCAGTACGCCGATGCAAACGCCTTCGCCATTTCAGGCATCAACACGGGGACTGGCGCGGCTGGTGCGGTGACCCTCGCTGCAGGGGGCACGGTATCGCAGACCGGTGTTGTGAACGCTTCGACGCTGGCAGCCAGCCTGAGCGGCGCCGGCAGTGCACTTAATCTCGGTACGCAAAGCAACAACATCGTCCAGCTCAATGCCATCACGTCGCCAGGCGGCTTTGCGCTGAACAACGGCAACAACGCCGTGCTGCTCAACGCCGCAGTTGCGACCACAGACGGCGCCGTCGCCATCACGACGGGCAGCGCCGCCACCACCTTTGCGGCCGGCGGCTCCATCGCCAGCGGCGGCGGCAACGTGACGCTGACCAACAGCAATGCGGTCAAGGTGCTGGGCAATATCGACACCACAGGCGGCAGTGGCGCAGGTGACCTGACGGTGACGGGCGCCGGCGTGGTCTCGCAACTCGCGGGCTCTTCACTCAAGGTCAAGGGCGCAACAGCCATAGGCGCAGGTGCGGGCAACAACGTGACCCTGGCCAATGCGGGCAACGACTTCACCGGCGCCGTTGCCATCGCCAGCGGCAACAACGTCAGCCTTGCCGATGACAACGCACTGGTGCTGGGCGCTTCGACCATATCCGGTACGCTGGGTGTTGCTGCATCTGGCGCAGTCACGCAGTCCGGTGCCGTGGCTGTGGCCGGGTTGACGACGCTGGCGGCAGGCGCGGCCAACAACATCACGCTGGGCGACACCGGCAACAATTTCTCGACGGTGGTCATCACCAGCGGCAACAACGTCAGCATCGCCGACAGCAACGCACTGGTGCTCGGTGCCTCCACAGTGTCTGGCAGCCTGGGCGTCAATACCGCAGGTGCGATCACCCAGTCCGGTGTCCTGAATGTCACGGGCGCCACCACACTGGCGGCAGGCGCGGCCAACAACATCACACTGAACAACGCCAGCAATAACTTCTCGACGGTGGCCATCACCAGCGGCAACAACGTCAGCATCACTGATGCGAATGCACTGGTGCTCGGTGCATCCACAGTCTCGGGAACCCTGGGCGTGAATACGGCAGGCGCCGTCACCCAGTCTGGCGCCGTGGCTGTGGCCGGGTTGACGACGCTGGCGGCAGGCGCGGCCAACAACATCACGCTGGGCGACACCGCCAACAATTTCTCGACGGTGGTCATCACCAGCGGCAACAACGTCAGCATCGCCGACAGCAATGCGCTGGTGCTGGGTGCATCCACGGTGTCAGGCAGCCTGGGCGTCAACACGGCAGGTGCGATCACCCAGTCGGGTGCGCTGTCTGTGGCGGGCGCTGCGAGCCTCGCAGCCGGCAGCGCCAACGACATCACCCTGACCAGCGCCGCCAATGATTTCTCAAGCGTCGCTGTCAGCAGCGGCAACAACGTCTCGCTGCGTGATGCGAACGCGTTGGTGCTGGGCGCTTCAACAGTCAACACCAGCCTTGATGTCGTGGCCGCCGGCGCCGTCACCCAGAGTGGCGCCATCGTTGCGCCCGCGCTCAGCGTCAAGACACTGGCCAATACCGGCGCCGCCATCACCCTGGCTAACGCGGGCAACAACGTCGGCACGCTCTCGCTGCGCTCGCGTGATGCGGCCGATGGCGCCAATGCCGCAGGCGCCCTGCAATTTACAGACAGCAACGGTTTTGATATCGCATCGCTCGCCACCACGGTCAACGCCACACTGGGGGCCGGTGGCGTCGTCACGCAATCGGGCGCCATCGCCGCTTCAGGCCTGGCGCTCACTGGCGCAGGCGGCGCGTACACGCTGGGCAACGCCGGCAATGCCGTCACGACGCTGGCTGCCAATACCGGCAGCATTGACTACAGGCAGGCCGGTGCGCTGGCTGTTGGCACTGTGGGCGTGGCGGGTGTCACCACCACCGGCGCGGCGAAAATCGAAACCACAGGCGCGGCCTCCAGCCTGACGCTGAACAACGCCGTCGCCTCGTCCGGTACGGGCGATGCCATCGTGCTCAAGGCGGCCAGCTCCAATGCGGCCGGGGTCAGCGGCGGTGGCCAGCTGATCAACAACGTCGGCGCCAATGGCATTGTGGCCAGCGCAGGCCGCTATCTGGTTTACAGCGGCGACCCTGCCGCCACCACTGAGGGCGTCGCCGGTTACAGCAAGCGCTACAACAGCGATGCCAGTTACGTTCCCGCCGGGGCGGCCAGCACCTTCCTCTACCGCATTGCCCCAACCCTGACGGCGAGTGCCGACAGCACCAGTCGTGGTTATGGCGACAGCAACCCCGTGTTTACCGGCACCTCCAGCGGCTATATCGACGGCGACACGGCAGCCAGTGTGGGCGTCTCGTTTGTCAGTGCGGCGACTCCCCGCACGGCAGTGGCTGCCGGCCCTGTGGCCATCACGCTGGCGGCAACCAATAACGAGAACTACACCCTGGCCTCCACCAATGGCGCGCTGACCATCACGAAGCGCGACCTGGCCGTCACGGCCACCGGCGTTGACCGCATGTATGACGCCACAACGGCTGCATCGGTAGTGCTGTCGGACAACCGTGTAGCCGGCGACACCCTGGCCCTGACCAGCGCAGCCGCCACCTTTACCGACGGCGCCATCGGCAGCGACAGAACCATCAATGTGAACGGCATCAGCCTGGGCGGCGCAGATGCGGGCAATTACCGGCTGGCCAACACCGAGGCAGTGACAAGGGCGAACATTCTCAGGCCGCCCACCGGCACGTTTGCAGATGCGAAACTCGTCCGGACCATGGCGGCGCCTATGCTGGAAGCCATCAAGGCCGGTTGTGGCGCTGGCGTGGCCGGTGGCGGAAGTGACGCGCAAGCCCAGGCTTCTTCGCGGCGGGACGCCCTGGCTGATGGGGGTGCGGGCGACTCTTCAGGCCGCGGTGCTGGCCGCGCAGGCGCTGGCGGCGGCGCCTGTTAACCGGTGCAGTTAATGCGTCAAAAATGGCGCATTAAATGGTTAATGCATTATTCATGATGCATTACTGGCCCCGAGAAGCCTGAACCCCCGCCGAAGCGGCGCAAAACGCCAAAAACAGCCGATTTGAGGCTTGTTTCAGGTGCCAAATCGGCCTTCAGGCCAATAAACACGTGCGTGAGCAGCTACTAATTCAATAGCATTCAGAGCGAAATCAGCTTTCCGCCAGGCGCTGCATCTGCCGGTCATGCCAGCGCGCCAGCAACACGACGGCAACGGTGGCACCGATCAGGGCAAAAAACATGTCCGACTGCGTGTCCCAAGGGTCGCCCTGGGTGCCCAGGAACTCTGTCGCACCGCCACCGGCAGCCAGGGCCGTCCACCACTCGATCAGTTCATACACGGCGCTGATGGCCATGGCCACGCAGGCCGACAAAAACGCCGCCATGGGCTTGCTGGCGAGGTAGGCGCGCCGCAGCAAAATCTCGCGTGCCAGCATGGCCGGCACAAGCCCCTGCATGAAGTGGCCGATCTTGTCGTAGGGGTTGCGGCTTAAATGCATCAGCTCCTGCAACCAGAAACCGAAAGGCACGCGTGCATAGGTCCAGGCACCGCCAAAGATCAGCACCAGTGCATGTACGGCAATCAGCACATACAGCAGCGTGGTCAGGGGAAAGCGCTTGCGTGTCAAAAACAGAATGGGCAGGGCGATGACGGCGGGCAGGACTTCAAGCACCCATGTGCCGCGGTCATAGGGCGCAATGCCCGACCAGGCCAGCGCCGCCACAACGAAGAGGCCCAGCGAAGCCAGCATGCGCGAATCAGCCATGTGCCGCCGCGATCACGGGCTCGCAGCGCACCTCGGTTTTCACCGAGTTGGCAATGAAGCATTCCTCGTGCGCCTCGTGGTGCAGGGCGACAATTTCGGCGCGCGTCGGCAACTTCGCGCCGTAAAACACGACTTCAGGGCGCAGCGTCACCACCGTCATGGCGAGTTTGCCTTCTGCATTCTTGGTCATCACGCCGCTGGCCCTGTCGGTGTAGCTGTCAATGCAGAACTTGCGCTTGCCTGCCAGCGACAGAAACCACAGCATGTGGCAGCTCGACAGCGACGCGACAAATGCTTCCTCGGGGTCTACCGCCGAGGCATCAGACCAGGGCAGGGGCACGACATGCGGCGACGATGAGCCCGGCACCTCAACGCCGCCGTCAAAACGCAGCAGGTGGCGACGGCTGTAGCGGCCTGCTGCAAAGTCGGCGTCGCCACGCGTCCAGACAACTTCAGCGGTGTAGACAGACATGTGACATGCGTTCGAGGGTCAACGGAAAAACCGTAGCAGCGCGTCGGCTGTTGCCTGCGGCTGCTCTTCCGGGATGAAATGGCCAGATGCCATCGCGTGACCTAGCACCACGCCGCTGCACTGCGCCTGCCAGAGCGCCATCGGGTCGAACAGGCGGTTGACCACGCCGCGCTCGCCCCACAGCACCAGCATGCCGCAGCGCACCTTCTCGCCGCGTGCGCGGCTCTCGCGGTCATGGTCAAGGTCAATGCTGGCCGCAGCGCGGTAGTCTTCGCAGGCCGCGTGCAATGCCTCCGGGTTGCAGAAGCAGCGCTCGTATTCAGTCAATGCCTCGGCTTCGATATAACCCAGGCCCTCGCTGCCCCAACCGCCCAGTTTCGCGTGCAGGTAGGCCTTTGCGGTTTCGGGGTGGTTGGCGCCCATCATGATCTCGGGCAGCGGAGAGGGCTGCAGCATGTGAAACCAGTGGTAGTAGGCGCGCGCAAACTGCATGTAGGGTGCGGTCATGCTGGTGCCGTCATACATGTCGAGTGTGGGCGCGATGTCCAGCACGCAGAGTTTTTTCACACGCGCCGGGTGGTCCAGCGCCAGCCGGTGCGCCACACGGCCGCCGCGGTCATGGCCGCACAAAAAGAAAGTGCCCACGCCCAGCGCATCCATCAGCGCTGTCATGTCGTGCGCCATGTTGCGTTTGCTGTAGTTGCTGTGGTCGGGCAGGCCGGCGGTCTTGGACGAGTCGCCATAACCGCGCAGGTCTGGCATGACCAGAAAGAAGTGCGGCGCCAGCAGCTTCGCCACGCGGTGCCACATCACATGCGACTCGGGAAACCCGTGAAGCAGAAGCAGCGCCGGACGCAGGGGGTCGCCGGGAATGACTTTTGAAAAACGCGCAGCAATCGATGCGCCGTTGACCTCAAAGCTGCGTGTCTCGAACCCTTCAAACCAGCTCATATGGTCAACTCCTTGTGCGTGATGTTCAGGCGGGGCGGGAGGCCAGATACTTTTTCAGGTTGCCGGCAGCGGTGGCCTTGACCTTGTTGTGCAGATAGGGCGTCCAGCCCAGCAGCAGGCCTGGTGCGCCCAGTGCCTGGCGCGACCAGGTCCAGAAATCAAAGCTGTCGCGGTGCCGCGTGATCAGCCCCTGCTCATTGAAGGTGAACACGCCGTCAATCACGTTGTGCACCATGCGGCCGGTGGCGCTGAAGCGGTAGTCCGCCTCCCAGTGCGCCTTGCCGCTGGTGGCATCGGCTTCGATGCCACTGAATTTCAGCTTCCACACATCTGCGCCTTTGGCCCTGGTGGCGTCGGCCAGCATGCGCCACATGCCGGTCACCTCGCGGTGGCCCTTCAGTGAAAACACGGCATCCTCAAACACCGCATCAGGCGCGTAGCATGCGGCCATGGTGTCGGCATCCAGGCGCGCGAAGGCGGTGTAGAAATTATTCAGTGTGGTCGCGTTGGCGTGCATGCGGGTGTCTCCCTGGGGCCAAAACCCACACTCTACACCGCGCGGATGATTGCGCTGCTGGTTTAAATGGCTCAGGTCAGCAGTGCGATCAGCCGATTCAGCGCGTGCTTCACTGTGGCGGCGCGCACCGCAGCGCGGTCGCCGGCAAACAGCATGCACTCTGCGCTGGTCTGGCCATTGACCGACCAGCCAAACCAGACGGTGCCGACCGGCCTGCTGCGGCTGCCGCCCGTGGGGCCGGCCACGCCGGTCACGGCGACCGCCACCTGCGCTTTGGAGTGCGCGATGGCGCCTTCGACCATGGCGCGCGCGGTTTCTTCGCTGACCGCGCCGTGTTGGCTGATCACGCCGGCATCGACACCCAGCAATTCAATCTTGGCGTCGTTGGAATAGGTGACGAAGCCGCGCTCAAACCACGCGCTAGAACCCGCGAGCTCCGTGCAGGCGGCAGAGATCAGGCCGCCTGTGCAGCTTTCAGCGGTAGCGACAAACAGTTTTTTCTGCAGCAGCAGGTCGGCAAGCTGCACGACCTGTGAAGCAACGGAGTCATTGGGGTGTGTCATGTCGCTGCCTGTCTTTTTAAACGAAGTTCCAGATGGCGATCACCAGCAGCGTGCAGAAGGCGGCCACCAGGTCGTCAAACATGATGCCGAAGCCGCCGCGCGCGCCTGTGCCCTTGAAGGCCTTGTCAGCCCAGGCCACCGGGCCGGGTTTGACGGCATCAAAAAAGCGGAAGAGCACAAAGGCGGCGAGCTGCGCGTAAAACCCTGCAGGCATCACCAGCCAGAGAATCAGCCAGAAGGCGACGACTTCGTCCCAGACAATGCTGCCCGGGTCGGCCACGCGCATGTGGGTCGCCGCCACCGTGCAGGCCCACCAGCCGACCACCAGCGAGGCCGCAATCAGCCAGCCCATGCCTGCTGGCGAGAGCCAGTTTTCCAGTACGAGCCAGGCCAGCCAGGCCCAGAGTGTGCCGGCGGTGCCGGGCGCAACCGGGCTCAGGCCGGAGCCAAAACCCAGGGCGATGAAGTGGGCGGGGTGCGAGAGCAGGAATTTCGAATCCGGCTTGCGGGGCGACAGTTGGGGGGCCGCGGCCCTGGACTGGATCGCGGCTTCATCTGTCACAGCATCTGGCAGCAGGTCGGGAAGAGCGTCAGGAAGGGGTGGGGTCATGCTTGCGGGGGGTGTGGAGGTCTTGATTCTGTCATTTCTCCTAATTTAACGTGTACGGCAAAAAATTGAAACTTGCGTTAAATTTTTGTCGTATACGTTAAAACGTGTTGAAGAGGTGTCTGGAGATGCTGGCCGAGGCTTCAAAAAGCGTCCTCAAAGCCCTTTTTGGGGCATCAAATCGGCCTTCAGACCAATAAATACGCACGTGAGCAGCTATCAAAAACAGAGCAATTTTGCCGCTAGTCGCTGTTCTTGAGCTTGAGCGCCGCCTCGTACAGGTCGTTGCGCGGCGCGCCGGTGATGTCGGCGGCCAGCTTGACGGCGGTTTTCAGCGGCAGTTGCGCCAGCAGCAGGCCCAGCACGCGCTGGCCATCGTCCTGCGGCAAGGCCTGCGGCGCAGGGTGCAGCACCAGCGCAAACTCGCCGCGCGTACGCTGCGGGCTGCCGGCCAGCCAGGCGGCGAACTGGTCTGCAGCCACGGTGGCAATCTCTTCAAACTGTTTGGTGAGCTCGCGGCCCACGGTCAGCAACCGCGCGCCCAGCGGCGCCATGGCCTGCGCCAGCGCCTCGATGCGGTGCGGCGCTTCAAGAATCACCACGGCGCGGGCTTCGGATTGCAGCTGCACGACAGCCTGGTCGCGCTCGCCGGCCTTGCTCGGCAAAAAGCCGGCAAACACAAAACCCGAACCGCCTGCAATGCCAGCCGCACTCAGCGCCGTAGTCACGCTGCTGGCGCCGGGCAGGGGCATCACGCCGAGGCCGGCGGCGCGCACCGCAGCCACCAGCCGCGCGCCGGGGTCGCTCACGGCGGGTGTGCCGGCATCGCTGACATAGGCCACACGTTCGCCGCGCTGCAGGCGCTCGATGATGCCGACGGCGGCTTCAGACTCGTTGTGTTCGTGCACCGCCAGAAGGGTCTTTTCAATGCCGAACTGGCGCAGCAGGCCCTGTGTGTGGCGGGTGTCTTCACAGGCAATGACGCTGGCCAGCTGCAGCACATGCAGGGCGCGCAGGCTGATGTCGGCCAGGTTGCCTATGGGCGTCGCCACCACATACAGCATGCCTTCCGGATAATGCTGTATGCCCGCAGCGGCTTTAGCTGCGCCCAGAGCCAGGTCGAAAGAAGCGTTCAATGTGGTTTTCCAGGAAGCAGATGGTGAAGTCTTCAGGCGACAAGCCCGCAGAGCCAGGCCAGATTACCACCAAGCGCCTCGGCGACGAGGCCGAGAGTGCTGCACAGGCGTATCTGGCAAAAGCAGGCCTCAAGCTGGTGGAGCGCAATTATCGGACACCGGGCCGCGGCGGCGGCGAGATAGACCTCATCATGCACGACGCCGACGGCACGCTGGTGTTTGTCGAGGTCAGGCGGCGCGCCGGCCCCTCGCACGGCGGTGCGGCTGCCAGCATAGGCAGCGTCAAGCAGCAGCGCATCATCTTCGCGGCGCGCAGCTACCTCACGCGCTTTGCCAGCCCGCCGCCCTGCCGCTTTGATGTGGTGCTGGTCGAAGGCGCGGCCATCGAATGGCTGCGTGCGGCGTTTGATGCGTCATGAATTTGTCGCGATTTGCCCCGGCAACCTTGTAACCAGACGTGATGCCCGCAGCTGGGTGGGACCATCTTCAACAGCTATCATTGTCGCATGCTCGAACAACGTATTGAACAGCACTTCATCGACAGTGCCGACCTGAAATACCAGGCGGCGCAGGTCTTGTCCAAGCCCATCGTGGCGGCCGTGCAGGCCATACTCGCCAGTGTGACCAGCGGCGGCAAGGTACTGGCCTGCGGCAATGGCGGCTCAGCTGCTGATGCGCAGCACTTCGCTGCAGAATTTGTCGGCCGCTATGAACGTGAGCGGCCCGAACTGGCCGCGATTGCGCTGACGGTGGACACCTCCATCATCACGGCGATTGCCAACGACTACAACTTCGACCTTATTTTTTCCAAACAGGTCCGTGCGCTTGGCGGTGCTGGCGATGTGCTGCTCGCCCTGAGCACCAGCGGCAATTCTGCCAACGTGCTGGCGGCGATTGAAGCCGCTCACGAACGCGAGATGACGGTGGTGGCCCTGACCGGCCGCAGCGGCGGAAAAATCGCCAGCGTGCTGCGCGAGACCGATGTGCACATCTGTGTGCCGCACGAGCGCACAGCCCGCATCCAGGAGGTTCACCTTCTGGTGCTGCACTGCATCTGCGACGGTGTGGACGCGCAGCTGCTGGGCGATCCGGATTCTTCAGCCTGAACATGAACATCAAACAGGGAATACATATGAAAAAACTGGTTTTGGCGACAGCGACAGCTGCCCTGCTCACAGGTGCATTGACCGCCTGCGTGCCACTGGTCATAGGCGGCGCGGCAGCGGGGGGGTCGCTGGTTGCGACCGACCGCCGCACCTCGGGCGCACAACTTGAAGACGAGGGCATAGAGCTGCGCGCATCCAGCCGCCTGCGCACCGCGCTGGGCGAACGTGCCCACGTGAACCTGACCAGCTACAACCGCCAGGTGCTGCTGACCGGCGAAGTGCCCACCGCGCAGGACAAACAGCTGGTAGAGCAAATTGTGACGCGCGTCGAGAACGTTTCGTCCGTGGTCAATGAGCTGGCCGTGATGGGTAACACCTCACTGACCAACCGCTCGTCCGACGTGCTGGTCACCGGCCGCATCAAGGCCATGCTGATTGATGCGCGCGACCTGTTTGCCAATTCATTCAAGGTCGTGACCGAGCGCGGCACCACCTATCTGATGGGCCGCGTGACCCAGCGCGAAGCAGACCGCGCTACGGCCATCGTCCGTTCAACGCCGGGTGTGCAGAAGGTCGTTCGCGTTCTCGACATCATCAGTGAAGAAGAACTGGCACGTCTCCTGCCGGCCCCCACAAAACCACCACCACCCGGCGCCAAGCCGCAGTCGAACTAAGCTGCCGTAAAAGAGACTGACTAAACGGAGAGATCTGTGCAAGCAGGGTCCGCGGAACCGGCTTTGCCGGGCCGCAGGAGCAACGCCCCCTCGGGGGGCAGCGCAGTACACGAAGTGACAAGCGTGGGGGCCTATGTTTCAAGCAGGGTCCGCGGAACCGGCTTTGCCGGGCCGCAGGAGCAACGCCCCCTCGGGGGGCAGCGCAGTACGCGAAGCGACAAGCGTGGGGCTACACCAGTCTCTTGATGAGGCTCGACGTATCCCAGCGCTGGCCGCCCATGGCCTGGACATCGGCATAGAACTGGTCCACCAGCGCCGTCACCGGCAGGCGCGCACCGTTGCGTTTGGCTTCGTCAAGCACCAGCCCCAGGTCCTTGCGCATCCAGTCCACCGCAAAACCGAAATCGAACTTGCCTTCAACCATGGTCTTGCCGCGGTTGTCGAGCTGCCAGCTTTGCGCCGCGCCCTTGCCGATCACGTCCAGCACCTGGTTCATGTCCAGCCCGGCTTTCTGGCCGAAGGCCACGGCCTCGCTCAGGCCCTGCACCAGCCCGGCAATGCAGATCTGGTTGACCATCTTGGTGAGCTGGCCGGCGCCGCTCTCGCCCATGAGCGTGAAGGCTTTTGAAAACGCCATGCCGACTGGTTTGACGACATCAAAGGCGGCCGCATCGCCACCACACATCACGGTCAGCGCGCCGTTCTGCGCACCGGCCTGGCCGCCGGACACGGGCGCATCCACAAACTGCAGGCCGGCCTTTTTGGCAGCGGCATAAAGCTCGCGCGCCACATCTGCCGAAGCCGTGGTGTGGTCAACAAGGATCGCAGCCGGCTTCATGCCGGCCAGCGCGCCGTCTGCACCGAGCACCACGCTGCGCAGGTCATCATCGTTGCCGACGCAGCAGAAAACAATGTCTGCATCAGCCACAGCGGCTTTGGGTGTGAGGCCGTGGGTGGAACCCTTGAACTCTTCACGGAATGCGACGGATTTTGCGGCAGTGCGGTTATAGACGCTGACCGTATGGCCGGCGAGTGACAGGTGGCCGGCCATCGGGTAGCCCATCACGCCAAGCCCGAGGAAGGCTACTTGGCGTGAAGGGGCAGGCTCGTAGGTTTTTGCGTTGGTGCTGGGCATGGTGTGTGTCCTGTTCTCTGGATGAATATGAAGCTCTCAATGGAAAACGGGCAGCTCTCGCCGCCCGCTGCTGCGCGTGCCGTGGTGGTCAGACGATGGCAAAACCTTCGGTGCCGGCGGCCAGGTCAAGCGACTTGGCGCGCTGCGAGTTGAGCTTGATCTGCAGGCGCAGGTCATTGACCGAGTCGGCGTTGCGCAGGGCGTCTTCGTAAGTGATCATGTTGGTTTCAAACGCGTCGAACAGCGCCTGGTCGAAGGTCTGCATGCCGAGGTTGCGGCTCTTTTTCATGATCTCCTTGATCTCGGACACTTCGCCCTTGAAGATCAGGTCGGAAATCAGCGGTGTGTTGAGCATGACCTCGACCATGGCCGCACGGCCCTTGCCGTCCTGCTTGGGCACCAGCCGTTGCGAGATCATGGCCTTGAGATTGAGCGACAGGTCCATCAGCAGCTGGGTGCGGCGCTCCTCAGGAAAGAAGTTGATGACGCGGTCGAGTGCCTGGTTGGCGCTGTTGGCGTGCAGCGTACACAGGCAGAGGTGGCCGGTTTCGGCGAACGCGATGGCGTGTTCCATGGTCTCGCGGTCACGCACCTCACCCATCAGGATGACATCGGGCGCCTGGCGCAATGTGTTTTTCAGGGCGGCTTCCCAGCTGTCTGTATCCAGGCCGACTTCGCGTTGCGTGACGACACAGTTTTTATGCATGTGCACAAATTCAACCGGGTCTTCAATCGTGATGATGTGGCCGTAGGACTGCTCGTTGCGCCAGTCGACCATGGCCGCCAGGGTGGTGGATTTGCCGGAGCCCGTCGCGCCCACCAGGATGGTCAGGCCCCGTTTGGCCATGACCACTTCCTTGAGCACCTGCGGCACACCGAGACCATCGATGGTCGGCAGGGTGGCGGGAATGACCCGCATGACCATGCCGACCTTGCCCTGCTGGATAAAGGCGTTGACGCGAAAGCGCCCCACGCCGGGCGGCGAGATGGCGAAATTGCATTCCTTGGTGCGCTCGAATTCCGAGGCCTGCTTGTCGTTCATGATGGCCCGGGCCAACGCCAGCGTGTGACCGGCATTGAGCGGCTGGGGCGACACCTTGGTGACCTTGCCATCGACCTTCATGGCCGGCGGAAAGTCGCCCGTGATGAACAAGTCACTGCCATTGCGGCTGATCATCAGCTTCAGAAGGTCGTTAATGAATTTACTGGCCTGGTCGCGTTCCATTTGCGACTCCCTTTCAAACAGCTAGCCGGTAAAGGCGGGTATTAATTAAAGATGTTCCGGTGCCAGAAGGGCAAAAGCGAAGGCGCAAGGCAGCCGGCCGCAGCGCAGGGCCGCCCCAAGCAAGGCCAGCCCCCTCGGGGGGCAGCGCAGTACACGAAGTGACAAGCGTGGGGGCCATATCTAGCCAGGGAAGTTCTCGGGGATCTTCGCCTTGCCGCGTGCTTCGGCCGCGGAGATGACGTTGCGCTTGACCAGGTCGGTGAGGTTCTGGTCCAGCGTCTGCATGCCGACGCTGTTGCCGGTCTGGATGGAGGAATACATCTGCGCGACCTTGGCTTCGCGGATCAGGTTGCGGATGGCGCTTGTGCCGAGCATGATTTCATGGGCTGCCACGCGGCCCGCGCCATCCTTGGTTTTGCAGAGCGTCTGCGAGATCACCGCCTGAAGTGATTCCGACAGCATGGCGCGGATCATTTCCTTTTCTTCCGCAGGGAAGACGTCAATGATCCGGTCCACCGTCTTGGCTGCGCTGGAGGTGTGCAGCGTGCCAAACACCAGGTGACCGGTTTCAGCGGCCGACATGGCCAGGCGGATGGTTTCGAGGTCGCGCATTTCGCCGACCAGGATGGCGTCCGGGTCTTCACGCAATGCAGATTTCAGGGCGGCGTTGAAGCTCAGTGTGTGCGGGCCGACTTCACGCTGGTTGATCAGGCACTTTTTGGATTCGTGCACGAACTCGATGGGGTCTTCCACCGTCAGGATATGGCCGTATTCGGTTTCGTTCAAAAAGTTGACCATGGCGGCTAGCGTGGTCGACTTGCCCGAGCCCGTGGGGCCTGTGACCAGCACCATGCCGCGCGGCTTGAGCGCCAGCTCGCCGAAAATTTTCGGCGCGTTGAGCTGCTCCAGCGTCAGGATCTTGGAGGGAATGGTCCGCAACACGGCGCCGGCGCCGCGGTTGTGATTGAAGGCATTGACACGGAAACGCGCCAGACCGTCAATCTCGAAGGAGAAATCGACCTCCAGGAACTCTTCGTAATTCTTGCGCTGGGTGTCGTTCATGATGTCGTACACCATGGAGTGGACCTGTTTGTGGTCCAGCGGGTCGACATTGATGCGGCGAACGTCACCGTGCACGCGGATCATCGGGGGCAGCCCTGCGGACAGGTGCAGGTCAGAGGCCTTGTTCTTGACGCTGAAGGCCAGAAGCTGGGTAATGTCCATCCCGGGAAATCCTTAAAAACAGTGCTGAAACCGGATGCCGCGTGATGGGCCGGGTTTACATGAGTTTACAGTTGGATTATGACCATGATTGTGCGCAACCTCCAGCAGGTCCGTGACCGGATTACCACGGCATGCATGGCCGCGGGCCGCCTTCCCGACAGCGTCCGGCTGCTCGCGGTGTCCAAAACCTTTGGGGCCGCTGCGGTCGCTGAAGCGGCCAGCGATGGGCAGCAGGCTTTCGGGGAAAACTATATCGCTGAAGGCGTTGAAAAAATACGCGCCCTGCGCGATCTGCAAGCGTCGCGGCAGGGCGTGCCCGTCGGCGCGCTGCAATGGCACTGCATAGGCCCGGTGCAGAGCAACAAGACCCGGCTGGTGGCCGAACACTTCGACTGGGTGCAGTCTGTAGACCGGCTGAAAATTGCGCAGCGCCTGAGCGAGCAGCGACCCGCGGGATTGCCGCCGCTGCAGATCTGCATACAGGTCAATACCGACGGCGGGGGCAACAAGTCGGGTGTGGCGCCGGAAGAGGCGCATGCACTTGCCCGCGACGTCGCGCAACTGCCGGGGCTCACCCTGCGGGGCATCATGTCCATCCCCGAACCTGCTGATGACTTTGTGAGCGCCTGTGCAGTTCATGCCCGGGCCAAAGCGCTGTTTGACGAAATCAATGCGAGGGGCGACCTGCCTGCACTGCTTGATACGCTGTCCATGGGTATGACGGCCGACCTCGAAGCCGCAATTCATTCAGGCAGCACCATGGTCCGCGTCGGAACCGCCATCTTCGGCAAGAGATAGGACCTCACGGGTTGCTCCTTCTTCAAGGGGCTGTGCTGGCAGCCAACGAAGCAGGGCTTTAGCAAGCAGGGTCCGCGGAACTGGCTTTGCCAGGCCGCAGGAGCAGCGGCCCCCTCGGGGGGCAGGGCGCTACACGCAGTGAGCAACCGTGGGGGCCCGGCCGCAGCGCAGGGCCGCCCCAAGCAAGGCCAGCCCCCTCGGGGGGCAGCGCAGTACACGAAGTGACAAGCGTGGGGGCTTTATTTACCGGCCCCCTCGGGGGGCAGCGCAGTACACGAAGTGACAAGCGTGGGGGCCCGGCCGCAGCGCAGGGCCGCCCCAAGCAAGGCCAGCCCCCTCGGGGGGCAGCGCAGTACACGAAGTGACAAGCGTGGGGGCTTTATTTAGGCATCACCATCGGCTTGATGGCGCCGCAGTCCCCGCCCAGCCATTTTGCGTTAGTGTCTATGGTCGTGGTCCTGGGGGCGCCCTGTGCGGTGCTGTTGACCTTCATTTTCATGGTGTAGGCCGTATCGCCTGCGAAAGTGAACTGCCCCTCACCTTTGGATGGCGGGTTGGTGCAGGTGAAGTTGATCTTCATGCCAGTGCGGCTTTTTTCCGAGGTCGTGGTGATGCAACTGCCCTGCTGCTGAACCGGAAGCTGGTTGCGCTCAACCATCTCTTTGGTGATGCACATCTTCAGCACCATGCCATTGGCGTTAGCGCTTCCCATGCCCACGCCCTGTTTGGCCAGCATGTCTTCCATGGCCTTGCGCTGTGCGGGCGGCATGGCTGCCATCTGCTGCTGCATCCGCGCCATGGCCTGTTCGTTTTCAGGGCTGCCGCCTATTTTGTTGGTAGCTTCCCAGAGGCCGGGCTTCATGGTTTGAGCGCAAGCCGACAGGCCGAGGGTGGTGATCACCGCCGCTGCTGCGGTCTGGCAAAAAATGCGGATGCTCATCGTGACTCCTCATCTGTGTGAATACTGGGGTGAATTATTGACCGTGATCCTGACGCACGCAATTTTTGAAAAGTGACAGCCTGTGGGTTACGTCCCCAGCGCCAGATGTGTGGTGTTCTTGACTTCTTCCATCACCGCATAGGTACGCGTTTCGCGCACACCGGGCAGTTGCCAGAGCACGGTGCCGGCAAAGGCGCGGTAGGCTGCCATGTCGTTCATGCGTGTTTTAAGCAGGTAGTCAAAACCGCCGGCCACCATGTGGCATTCCATGATTTCAGGGCAGACCTGTACCGCAGCCTTGAATGCCTCAAATACGTTTGGAGTGGTGCGGTCCAGCAGAACCTCGACAAACACCATCATGCCGGCGCCCAGTTTGAGCGGGTTCAGCCGGGCCTCGTAGCCCAGGATGTAGCCATCACGGCTCAGGCGTTGAACACGCGCCAGCACAGCAGTAGGCGACAGGGCCACACCCTCCGCCAGCCTGAGATTGGAGATGCGTCCGTCCTGCTGGAGCAATGTGAGTATTTTCAGATCAAGGCGATCCAGATTGTTCATGGCCTCTCATCGTGCTAGTGAATTATTTTGAATATCGCTGAAATTTAGCGGGAAATTCATCATTCTTCAAGTCAATATGGTGTAACTCACATACGCCGGATTCCTCATGAAAACACAGCTGACTGACAGGCCTGAAGCGCGGCACCAGCGTCTGCCTTCTCCCTATCGTTCTGAAGAAGACATCACTACCGCGCTGTTGTCCGGTCTTCAGGGCGCACTTGACTGGCCGGCCGTCATCCAGGCCGCCAAGCCCTGGGTGCTGGCGGTTCGCAGCAATCCCCCGCCCTTCTGGGCCATGGAAAGTTTGCTCAAGGAATACCCGATTGCCAGCAGCGAGGGCATGGCGCTGATGCGGCTCGCAGAAGCGCTGCTGCGTGTACCGGATGTTGAGACCGCGATTGCCCTGACCGCTGACCAGCTGGGCAGGGCTGATTTCGCAGGTGAGGCAGACAAGGCCATGGCGCGCCTGTCGTCGAGTGCGATCGCCCTGTCAAAAAACTTTCTGCCGCACTCTGGGCCCACAGGCACTGCGGAGTCAGGCCTTCTTGGCAGGCTGGGCGCACGCACAGTCGTGGCGGCCACAGTACGCGCCGTCCAGCTGCTGGGACGTCAATTCGTGCTGGGTCAGACGATTGCCGAGGCCATGGACGAGGCGCGGGCCGCCCGGCAAAAAACAGCCGGGCTGCGCTTCAGTTACGACATGCTCGGTGAGGGTGCGCGCACGCAGGCAGATGCCATGAAATACCTGGCGAGCTACCAGCATGCCATGGTGTCCATCGCAGCATCTGCAAACCCGAGTGGTGTCACTGAAAGCAACGACGGCATTTCCATCAAGCTCAGCGCACTTCACCCGCGTTATGAAGATGCACAGCATGAGCGCGTGATGGCCGAACTGGTGCCCCGCGTCTGGGGCCTGTGTGAGGTGGCTGCGTCCGCCAACATCAGCCTGACGATTGATGCGGAAGAGGTGGACCGCCTCGAACTCTCGCTTGATGTGTTTGAGGCGCTCGCCGCTCTGGTGGCACGGCACCATCCAGAGTGGCGGGGTTTTGGCATGGCGCTACAGGCCTACCAGACCCGTTCGCTGGACCTTGTACATCACGTCATTGCCATTGCACGCAAATACCACCTGCGCCTGATGTGCCGCCTGGTCAAGGGCGCCTACTGGGATTCTGAAATCAAGCGGGCGCAGGAGATGGGGCTGCCGCATTACCCGGTTTTCACCCACAAGCACCACACCGATGTCTCATACCTGGCTTGCGCCAAAGCCCTGCTCGATGCGCCCGATGCCATCTACCCGCAGTTTGCCGGCCACAACGCCGGCACGATTGCCGCCATTGTTCAACTGGCCGGCAACACTGGCGGTGCGTTTGAACTGCAGCGACTGCACGGCATGGGGGAAGGTGTTTTTCGCGAAGTGCTCAGCAACCCCAACCTCCGTTGCCGTGTTTACGCACCGGTCGGATCGCACCGTGAGCTGCTGGCCTACCTGGTGCGGCGCCTGCTTGAAAACGGTGCCAACTCCTCGTTTGTGCACCAGCTCGCCGACGAGTCGGTAGGCATGGATGATCTGCTGGTCTCACCGCTGAGGCTTGACCTGGCGCGGCCATTTCCCCTGCCGCCTGAGCTGTACGGTATCGGCAGAAAAAACAGCAGGGGTCTGGACCTGA
The DNA here is from genome assembly GCF_016185115.1 of Polaromonas sp. GTDB lineage: Bacteria > Pseudomonadota > Gammaproteobacteria > Burkholderiales > Burkholderiaceae_C > Polaromonas. The sequence continues at coordinate 18,498 of NZ_JACPOF010000008.1, forward strand.
CGGTCGGCAGTATGCGTTCACCGCTGCTTGATGCTTTTGCGCATGTTGAGGTGCCCCATGTGCCTGTCTTCGATGTCAGCCTGGTTGCAGAAGCGCTGAAAGCCGCGGCAGATGCGCAACGCGCATGGGCCAGGGTACCGACAGGCGAGCGTGCAGGCACATTGAGAAAAGCCGCTGACGCACTGGAAGAGCAGATGCCGCGGTTCTGTGCGCTGCTGGTCAGCGAGGCATTTAAAACCTGGGGTGACGCGGTTTCCGAAGTGCGCGAGGCGGTGGATTTCTTGCGCTATTACGCGAGTGAGGCCGAGCGCATCATGCAGCCGCTTGCCATGCCGGGGCCTACCGGCGAAACCAACGAATTGCGCTTTAGGCCGCGCGGCGTGTGGGCGTGCATCAGCCCCTGGAATTTCCCGCTGGCGATTTTTACCGGGCAGGCCGCGGCGGCGCTGGTCACAGGTAACTCTGTACTGGCCAAACCCGCCGAGCAGACGCCGGGTGTGGCATTTGAGGCAGTGAAGCTGCTGCACCAGGCAGGCATTCCTGCAAGCGTCCTTCAACTGCTGCACGGGCCCGGCGAAACAGTGGGTGCGGCGCTGGTGGCCTCGGCCGGCGTTGCGGGCGTCGTGTTTACCGGCTCGACGAACGTGGCACAGATCATCAACCGCGCGCTTGCAGCAAAAGACGGCCCCATCACCCCGCTGATCGCAGAGACCGGCGGCATCAATGCCATGCTGGTCGATTCAAGCGCCTTGCCCGAGCAGGTTGTTGACGCCGTGCTTCAAAGCGCTTTTCGTTCCGCAGGCCAGCGCTGCTCGGCGCTGCGCCTGCTGTGTGTTCATGACAGCATGGCAGACCGCATCGTGAAGATGATCAGGGGTGCTGTGTGCGAGCTTGTGTCGGGTGAGCCGGCCAATCTGAAAACTGATGTGGGCCCGCTGATCGATCGCGAGGCTTATGAAGGCGTCATCAGGCATGTGCGAGACCTGGGTTCGCAGGTCGATGCGGTCACCACTGAATCTGGCACTCTGAATCTGCTCGCACCCTGCGTTCTCGAAGTTGCGAAGCTCTCGGGCGTGAAGCAGGAAATTTTTGGCCCCGTATTGCAGATTGTGCGCTGGGGCAGCGGTGAACTGAAAACCGCAGAGGCCACTATCGATGCCATCAATGCGCTGGGCTACGGCCTGACCCTGGGCCTGCAGACCCGCATCGACTCGCGTGCGTACGCGCTGGTACGCAGGGCCCATGTCGGCAACGTCTATATCAACCGCAACATGACGGGCGCTGTTGTGGGTGTCCAGCCCTTTGGCGGTGAAGGGTTGAGCGGCACCGGCCCCAAGGCTGGCGGGCCGCATTACCTGTACCGCTTTTGCAGCGAACAGACAGTAACAGTCAACACCGCTGCCGCGGGCGGCAATGTCCAGCTTATGGCATGAAACGGCAGCGAAGCGACCGGGTCATGCAGACAATGCGTGCATGAATGTTTCCAGTTCATCAATGGGCAGTGCCGGACAGAAGAGATGGCCCTGGTAATTCTCGCAGCCAAACCACTCCAGCCAGGCACGCTGCGCTTCCGTCTCCACGCCTTCGGCCACCACATTGAGCCCCAGGCTCTGGGCCAGGCCGATGATGGTGCGGGCAATGGCGGCATCGTTGGGGTCGGTTAGCACATCCTTGACAAAGGTGCGGTCAATTTTCAGCTGGTCCAGCGGCAGGTACTTGAGATACGACAGGGCTGAATAGCCCATGCCAAAGTCATCAATCGACAAGGTCAGGCCTGCCTTTTTGAGGTCAACCATTTTGGCTACGGTGACCCCGACGTCGCTGGCCAGCAGGCTTTCTGTCAACTCCAGTTTCAGCCGGCTTGCCTGAATGCCGGTGTGGCTGATCAGGGACATGACCTCATCGACAAAATCCGGATGACGGAACTGGCGGGCGCTGACGTTAACCGCAATGCTCAGTTCTGCGGTGGCCGGCGACAGTGCCCAGCGTGCCAGTTGTGCACAGGCGGTTTCCAGTACCCATTTCCCCAGCGGCATGATCAATCCGTTTTCCTCGGCCTGGGGGATGAAGGCATCAGGAAAAACGAGGCCGCGCCGGGGGTGTTTCCAGCGCACCAGTGCCTCCACGCCGAACATGCCCTTATGGCCCACCTGTGGCTGGTAGTGCAGTACAAAATCCTGCTGCCGCAGGCTTTGTCTGAGCTCCGCGGCAAGCGTGGCGTTTGCGGTGGCTGCTGCCTGCATTTCGGGGTCAAAGAAGCACAGGCCGTTGCGTCCCGCCGCCTTGGCCTGATACATCGCGAGGTCGGCCTGCTTGAGCAGGTCGCCAATGCTTTGCTCGTGTTTGCTGAAAAGCGTGATGCCAATGCTGCAGGTGCTGTGGTGCTGGTGACCGGCCAGTTCATAGGGCTCGCTCAACGCCGCAAGAATTTTTTCTCCGACGTTGCGGGTTTGCGCCAGTGCCGAAGCCATGCTGTCACCAAGATCCTCCAGCATCACCACAAATTCGTCGCCGCCCAGCCGCGCGACAGTGTCTTCGGGGCGTGAGCATGCGGTCAGCCGCAACCCGGCCTGGATCAGCAACAGGTCACCCCTGGAATGCCCCAGGGTGTCGTTGAGACCCTTGAAGTTGTCGAGGTCGATGAACATCAGGGCGCCAACCGTGTTGCTGTCTTCGCACTGCGACAGGGTTTTTTTCAGGCGGTCCATCAGCAGCTGGCGATTGGGCAGCTGGGTCAGTGCGTCGAAAAAAGCCAGGTGCTCGATCTTGTCTTCTGCGGCCTTGCGCTCGGTGATGTCCCGCGCAATCGACACCCAGTGCGTCAACCCGCGATTGAAATAATCCACGGGCGCAATTTCAAGTTCCATCCAGAAAAGCTCGCCGTTCTTGCGATAGTTGATGAGTTCCGCACGCACCGGTTGGGAATATTTCATTGCTGTGCGTATGCGGTTGAGTTGCGTACGTTGCGTTGCAGGGCCCTGCAGCAGGCGCGGCGTTTTGCCCAGTGCCTCTTCGCGGCTGTAGCCGGTGTGGCGCTCAAAGGCATCATTGACAAACACAATGCGCGGGCCTGGTTCGCTGGCAGGCCCGGCCTCGGTGATGATGACGATATCGTTCAGGCGCGAGATGCTGGTTTCCAGCAGCAGCAACTGTTCCTGTGAGCGGCGCGAACTGCTGACATCACGAAAATACACTGCCACGCCCTCTTCAAATGCGTAGGTACGCAGCGCCAGCCATTTGTCTATTGATACGCAGTAGTGTTCAAACTCCCTGCCTGAACCTTCTGCCACCATTGCATTGAACTCCTGACTGAGCAGGCCGGTGTCCTGCGCATCCAGCTCGTTCCAGAGCGTCCGGCCCAGCAACTCGTCGCTTCGCCGTTTGAAGAGGTTTTCACTTTCACGGTTTACATAAGTGAATCGGCCGTGCGGGTCAACCGTGACAAAAGCTTCCCGGATGCTCGCCAGTGTTGTGCTCAGTCGCACGGTGATGCCCATGGCCTCGTTTTGTGCGCGTTTTTCTCCTGTAATGTCTCGCAGCACTCCGTGCATGCCAGCAATGCCGCCGGTGTTGTCGGGCAGGGACTGTCCGACCGCGCGCACCCACAGGCGCTTGCCTGAGGTGGTGTCGAGCTGAAACTCTTCGTCGAAGGCCTGGCCGGTAGTCATGCAGGTGTCCACGCGGGCTGCCATCAACGTCCGCGAATCATCCGCGAAGAAGTCCAGCATGTCGCACAGGCGCATCTGATGGGTAGCGCCGTCTTCAACGGGAGTGTCCATGCCGAGCAGCTCTGCAAGCGTGGCGCTGGCTGTCACATGTGCGGCGCCCGCTTCAAGTGTCCACACACCGGAGCTGCTGGTGCGCTCAAGAAGACGTTGCAGTGCGGGGGGGAATGGCTCTTTTGCCGATGGACTTGCCATATTGCGAAATGCTGGACGTGGAAGATGGCGACGCCCCTGGTCTGGTTTCCAGCCATATGGGACTCCGCAGCCTGGGATTGAGCTTAAGCGGGCGCCATCGCATGAATCCGCATGTTCGGCCATGTCCTACATGACACATGGCAATTGGCCCCGGAGTTGGAAGTTTTTCCTAACGCTAAATCTGTCATCAACCCTGAGCCAGACAGTCGAGATGCGAAAAGCACGAGCTGGCGAGATGGATAACCGACCCACCCCAAGCTATGTGAGGATGCATGAACAAACTACTTGAAACCCTTGAGGGATGCGATGACATTGACACACTGCATCCGGCCCTGCACTCGCTATGTTCACGTTTCGGCTCGATTGCGCGTCTTGACATATTGCCCGCCAGCCATCTGGGCAAGCGCCAGGCACTGTGTTTTCTCCGGATGGATACCGAGGAACAGGAAGAAAAAATAGTTCAGGAACTGGGTGTCGGGCGTTTCGGCGGTGACCTGATTCTTGTTGTTGATCTCCTGCCGCTTGAAGCAGCCAATGCAGAGCAGATGTTTTCAGGAAGTTCAACATCCCGCTGGGGCGACGAGCGCCGGCGAACAGCAATGTAGTTTTTTGCTTGACCCCGGAAAACCGGGGCAAGGTTGATTTCCGGTCATCCAATGACTCTTTCACGACGTCTGTCGTGCGGCTTCCCTATCACCCCCACTCATGAACAACATACTCCTTGTGTCCGGCACCCGGCCGGAAATCATCAAACTGGCCCCTGTCTATCACGCTCTCAAAACGGCTGGCTGGGCAGATGTCCAGTGGCTTCACACCGGCCAGCACGACGACATGGCAACGCAGATCCTGGACTGCTTTGACATCTCTCCGGACATCACGCTGGAGCGCGGCGGCAGCAGCCTGCTGGATTTCAGTACGGCTTGCCGGCAACAGCTGGACGCCGTGATGACTTCGCGGAAATGGTCGCTGGTGCTGGTGCAGGGTGATACGGAAAGCGCATTTCAGGGCGCGCTGGCTGCGTTCTATCATCGCGTGCCCTTGGCGCACGTCGAGGCAGGGCTTCGCACCGGTAATCTTGACCGGCCTTTTCCAGAGGAAGGGCTGAGGCAAATGATCAGCCGGATCACGCGATTCCATTTCCCGCCCACGGAACGGGCCCGGGTCGCATTGCAAACGGAAGGCATTGCGGATGAACACATTTACCTGACCGGCAACACCGTCATTGATGCCCAGCACTGGACCTGTGAGCGCCTGGGTGTCAAGCGCCGGATTGACGGTCAGGGCCATCTTCTGGTCACCGTCCACCGGCGCGAAAACTGGGGCCGTGACGTGGATGAAATCTGTCATGCGATTGCAGACATTGCACGGAAGCAACCCACGCTTCAAATTCTTTTTCCGGTCCACCTGAATCCCGTGGTTCAGGGGCCTGTACATGCCGTGCTTGGCAACATCGCCAACGTTCGCCTGACGGCGCCGCTTGACTACACACAGATGCAACAGGCGCTGGCTGATGCCTGGCTGGTACTGACAGACTCTGGTGGACTGCAGGAAGAGGCGCCTACCTTCGGCGTGCCGGTACTGGTTCTGCGTGAAGAAACCGAGCGCCCGGAAGCCGTCGAAGCCGGGTGTGCCCTGCTGATAGGCGCAACACGCTCCGCCATCGTCAATGAGGTCGGGCGACTTACAAATGATCACGCCGCCTGGGAAAAGATGTCCCGGGCCGGCAATCCTTTCGGTGATGGCAAGGCATCGCAGCGCATCGTTGGTGTGCTGGCCGGCTATCTTGGCATCACCCGTGAAGCAGAGCCGGCCCTCGCGGTACCGGTCTGACGTCGGCAACCAGAAGGCGGGACGCATGAAATTCGATCTGCAAACACGACAACAGGGGCAGGATCCATCCTGCACCCGGCTATTGCCCCGCAGGGCGGCAGCCCGGCTCATGGCGCAACTGGGAAGCATCGCATCCCTGCCGATGATGCTGGCATTCTGGGCGGCAAGCGCCTTGCCGGCACTGGCCCAGCCTGCCCGCATCGGTGATCCGAACGATCCGCTTGCGCCTGTCATGCCGGTCTCTCTGGTGCCCACCTTCAAGGACTATCCGGTTGCGGCGGTAATGGCCTCCCTGCTTTGCCTGGTGGTGGTCATCATGGCCTTGTACGGCATCAGGCATTTCATGTTCACCATGAATCGCCTGACCGGGGTCCAGCGCCACCCCTATATCGATATTTCCGTCGCCAGCTGGCCCATGATTACAGTGTTCATCGCGGCGCATAACGAGGAAAAGGTTGTTGCAGGCTGTATTGAAGCTTTATTGAATACAGACTATCCGGCGGACCGCCTGAAGATCATCCCCGTCAATGACCGTTCGACAGACCGTACGGCACAGATCATCGATGGCTATGTGAGCAGATTTCCTTCGCGTATCTCGCCTTTTCACCGAAAGGACGGCAAGGCTGGAAAATCTGCAGCGCTCAAGGATGCCCTGCAATTTGCCGAGGGCGACATCGCCATCATCTTTGATGCCGACTACGTTCCGGGTCGCGGCCTGCTCAAGCAATTGGTCGCTCCGTTTTTTGACCCCGAAGTGGGCTCCGTCATGGGCCGGGTTGTACCTGTCAACAGCGGCGCCAATCTGCTCACACGCATGCTTGATCTTGAACGTTCTGCGGGTTACCAGGTTGACCAGCAGGCGCGCATGAACATGAACCTCATGCCGCAGTACGGCGGCACGGTCGGCGGTGTGCGCCTGTCCGCTGTTGAGGCCGTGGGCGGCTGGCATGACGATACGCTGGCCGAAGACACCGACATCACCTTCAGGCTCATGTTCAATGGCTGGAAAACGGTCTATACCAACCGTTCCGAGTGCTATGAGGAGGTGCCCGAAGAATGGAGCGTGCGCATCAAGCAGGTGACGCGCTGGGCCAAGGGGCATAACCAGGTGATGGCGCGTTACCTCTGGAAGTTCGCGACCAGCCCATACCTCACGCTCGGTCAGCGGGTTGACGGATTGCTGCTGCTGTTTGTTTTTGTGATTCCGCTTGTCATGCTGCTCGGATGGGGCCTGGCCCTGGGGCTTTATTTCCTGAACGCGGGTTCTCTGTTGTCGCAGGTCATCCCTATTTTTGCATTGATGGTTTATGGCACGCTGGGCAACTTCGCCGCCTTTTTCGAGATTGTGGTGGCCGTGCTGATTGACGGAAACCGCAAGCGCCTGCGTCTGCTGCCGTTCAACCTTTTGGGCTTTTTTGTCAGCCTGTTCGCCATTTCCGGTGCGGTCTGGAGCCTTGTGCTTGACGGCCTTCTCAAGCGCGAGATGGTCTGGGACAAGACGATTCGTTATCGCGAAGGAGAAGTCAAATGATGACGCCCGGCTACCTCACATATTTTACTTTTGCCCTGATCTGCCTGCTGTTGCTGACGCTGCCTTTTGTGCCGGCGTTCAAGGAGTGGCTGTACCCGACCGACTCTGGCGCACTCCCGATCTCCGCCGCGTACACCAGTGACATTGACCACTTTGCCCGCCGCCTCGACGCCGATGCGCGGGCCAGGCTGGGCACCGGATCGCCGACCGGCTTCGAGGACTTTGAACTGATGGCTCACCCGGCCGGCGTCGCGGACCTTCGTGACGCGCGCAAACGCATGATTTCTCCGGACATTCAGAGTGTGGAAGCCCTTCATTCTGCGCAGCCGCTGTATGTGAACGGAAGCATTCATGCCGGAGCGGGCTCTGTCTTTTCGGCCCTCTATGCCACCGGCAGTGTTGCACTTGGCGCGCAGAGCGAGATCAGGGATTGGGGACACGCTGACGGCGTGCTTGTTCTCAACAACAACAGCGTGGCCATGCGGCGCATTTCGGCGGGGATGGCGGTCGAGCTGGGTAATGAAACATGGTTTGAACGTGTGCAGGCGCCCGTCGTGCATTTCGGATCAGGCAGGAGTCCTGCTGCTTCGTACAGTCAGGAAGAACTTGAAGAATCCGGGTATGGCGATCTGCCCGATGCGGTGATGCAGACACCGCTGCTTTACATCGTCCGGGGAAATTGCTCTTTGCCGCCCACGCGGATTTACAGAGGCTCTCTGGTGGTGACCGGCTTTCTCATCATCGGGCCGGGCACGACGGTGATTGGCGATGTCAAGGCGCGCGAAGGTATCAGCATTGCGAGGGGTGCCCAGGTGCTGGGTGCCGTGACGTGTGAAAAGCGTGTGTACATGTTCAACGACTCCTCGGTGTCCGGCCCCCTTGTGTCGGAAACCGACATTCTCATCGGCGCCAACGCGGTGATTGGCCGCCCCGATGCGCCCACCACCATCAGCGCGCGAAACATCATTGTGGAAGATGGTGTTGTGGCGCATGGTGCGGTCTGGGCGCACGAGATCGGAATGGTCAAGGCCGCATGAAGCGTTTTTACATCTCCCTCGCGTTCGTCATGGGTCTGCTTGCGGCTGCGGGTTCCGCCATGGCTGCGCCCAAGCTGGATCTTTCTTCCTATTCGGATGCCGATGGCGCCATCACCGTGCTTTATCGTGGTGAATCTGCGGACCCGTACTTCGCAATGCAGGCACTGCTGCTTGCACATGAAAACGGGCTGGACATTTCTGCGCCGGCGCAAAAATTTGCCCAGTGGCTGGCGCCCAGGCAAAAACCGGACGGCACTTTCGACAGGTTCTGCCGGACAGGCAATGCGCCGTGGGTATCGTGCAAAACAGCCGATGCTGATGACTCATTGCTGGCCATCTGGATGAAGCTCCTGGAAACCATGCCGGCCTACGTCAAGACAAACCCGGCACTGGCCAGAAGTTACGCCATCAGCAAGAACGCGCTGGAGCACCTGTTCCAGCCGTCGCGCGGCATTTACATGGTGTCCCCGGTTTATCTGCATGGCCTGTTCATGGACAACCTGGAGGTCTGGTCACTGAAGAGTCATCTGAAGCAGCCCGGTGAGAGGGCTGAAGCCGACAGGCTGGCGGGGGCGATCAAGGCCACTTTCTGGGAGCCGGTCAACAAGCGGTTTCTGGTGTCAACCCAGCTTGAGCAGCGTTCTGAAAAGGCGGCGTTTTACCCGGACCATGTGGCGCAAATCTTTCCAATGCTGGTTGACTTTCCGCTGTTGCCGCAGGACGCAGCTGCCTACTACGGTAACTGGATGCGACAGCACCGCGCCGAGTGGCTTGCCCAAGGCAAGACAGATTACCCGTGGGGTCTGCTCGCTGTGCTCGCGCTGCGTCAGGGCGATAAGGCAAGCGCCGGTTGCTGGCTGCGTGAATCAAAGTCACTGCGGCACTCCGCACGATGGGCTGTGACGGATGAAACAGCCTATCAAATTCTGATGGCCCGGGGTATCACGCCAGCTGCGCCTGCGGCTGGGTGCCTGTGAGCGCTACCGCACCTACTGACTTCCTGGAAAGGTTTAAAAACAATATGAAATTACATGCTCGGGGGATTTCAATGCATAAAAAGATTGCGGTGCTGGCTTTAATCACCCTGTCAGGCGCCGGATCAGCGCTGGCGCAAGATTCCAGTACAGGGCAGGACGTGACGGTCGCTGCACAGGCCCAACAAACAACCGACGCCGCCAGGCGCAGCCTGGAGCTCAGTTCCAGCGCCCAAAATCTCAGCGCCGGTTATGGCAACTGGCGGGACGTGACATTGCGGGGAACCTACGGGACAGGGCCCCATGTATTGCAGGGCGAGTTGTCGGCGCAGCACCGCTTCAACAAAGACGGTGCTTTTGTGGGCATTAGTGACACCTACACCTTTGACGAGGACTGGTACGGCTCGCTGGCGGTGGGTGCGGGTGACGGTGCGTTCTATTTGCCGCGTTACCGCGTGGATGCCACGCTGTACCGGAAACTATTAGCTGATCGCCGCCTTGTAGGCTCTGTGGGCGTGGGTTACTACAGCGCCCCGGACGGACATACCGACCGCAGCGTATCGCTGGGCCTGGCGTATTACTTTGACTCGCCATGGATTGCAGAAGGCGGTGTGCGTGTGAACAGCAGTGACCCTGGTGGCATACGGACCCAGCAGCAGTTCGTGGCGCTGACATACTCGCGCAGCAAGCAGGATCAGGTGAGCGCCCGTTATGGCTGGGGTGGTGAGGGCTATCTTTCAGTCGCGGCGAATACGCAGCTCGTCAATTTCAGGAGCAACGAAGCCAGCCTTACCTGGCGACACTGGGTCAACCCCAGCTCGGGCGTCCTGGTCGGTGTAAATCGCTATTCAAACCCGCTGTATCGCCGCACCGGCATCACGGTTGGCCTGTTTCACGATTTTTGATCGCCCACCATGAGCTTTAAAAAATTATCAGTGTCGCAAGAAGCCCGTGACCATGACCGCAGTTTTCATGCGGCGTTTTCTGCGGTCCGTGAGGCACGCGCCAAGCATGTGCGCGTCAGACCGCACCGGGCCATCACCCCGCTGAAGGTCACACCTTGGCTGCTGGCCCAGGCCATTGTCCTGCCGATACTGCTCTGCGGCTTGTTGGTATGGGCCCGGCCGTTCTTGCTGGATTTCTGGCGCAATTGCATTTTGTTCTGGTCGGGCGCACTGGATGTGCCGTTCTTTCGTTCGACGCAGCTCAATGAAGCCGGTGAATATGCCCTGCTGTTGTCCGGTGCGGGAGAGGCTACGCCACTTCCCACACCCACCATCATGCTGGTGACTGCCGCCGTGACGGTGGTCGCCTTTGTGCTTTCGCTGCGCATGAAGAAAGAGACGCTTCCGCTTAAATATCCCGTGCGGATTGTGTGTGCCGTCCAGTTTGTGGCGCTGCTTTATTTCTGGCTGACACCTGGAGTTTTCCCGTACACCATTGCGCGCCACAGCGAAGAGCTCCTGACCATCGGTTATGTGGTGATACTCGCCACCCCCGTGATGCTTGCCATGGGCTACTACATCCTCAACCAGAGTCTGCTGGCCAAGCTGGGCTACACGCTGCTCATCCTGGGCTTTCTCGTCATCATGGTCCCCCACCAGGTGCTGGTGCAGGCATTGATCATGCAGCACCTTTCAGTGCTCTTCATGCCCGTTCTCTACATCTGTTTTGGAGCAGTCTTTGATGCGCTGGTGTTCGTGGCGCTTTATTCCTGGGCGGCCAGTAATGCGCCCGCTGACGCAACGCTCTGAGGGACGGCCCTGTGCGGGTGTCAGTACCGCACGCTGCAGACTTCCAGCGCATTCAGGCCAAGGTCAGTGATAGTGAAGCCGCCTTCTGCCTGTGCCTGCAGAAAACCGTGCTTCGACAACGACGCAACGGTTTTCAGCCCATGCGCCCGGGTTTTATGAGGCTGCGGCAAATCCCGCTCTGTCGGTGGTAAGCCGACGACGCGAAATCCGTAGCGCGCGTCTTCCAGGCATTCATACTGTTTGTAGGTCAGGGTCTTGACCGGCAAGGCGCCCGTGCTGTTGCCACTCCATTCAAACTCGGGTGGTGCGTAACTGACCTGGTACTCCGGGTCATCGGGGGTCCGGGCTGCCGGGCTGGGCACGGCAGCCTTGGTGAAGACCCCGGGGGGTGTCACGACTGCCTTGCGGCGGGAAAACAGGAATATACCCAGGACGCCCAGACCCAAAATACCCATGCCCATCGACAAATAAACGAATAATTCCACCTGCAAAATCCTGTCCCTTTGGCTTGTTGGGACAATTATCCGGAAAATGCTGGTTTTTCCCTTACCCCAAATGGACTACCTGTGCCCGGGGGTGACCATTTAGCAACGGTTTCATGTGGTATGACGCGGTAAACCTTCCGGGTTTTCGTCGTGTGGCGATATTTCGAACTCTGCATCCCCCATGTAGCGGTCTGCCCCAAATGCAGATTGCGTTGCGGCCAGTTCTGCGGCCTCCCATTGATCGGCCAGCAATTGTTCCTCGGGGCTCAGGGGCCAGGGGCGTTGATGGTCTCCGTAAATCCGCAGAAGCCGGAGATAGGCCTGGTAGACAGGCCACACCAGAGCGCTGTCTCCCAGCGTGATTTCAAGCGCGGTACGAAAGCGGTGTTCTGCCCCTGCCCGTTCTGCAGCACTGACGTCGTCGGCGGTAAAAATTTTCAGCGTGTAGGCCATCAGACCGGACTATATCGACAAGTAGTTTTGACCCGACTGAAAGCCGCGATGTAAGAATTAATTTCGTTACCTTTCTTGCATTGCTCGGACGTTTTGATCGGCGCGCAGACGTACCATGCGCTCTCTTTTTTAAGGAAGTCACATGGCAACACCCTTTTTCGGCAAACGCGATAACGAACCTCTGGGCGGACCCGGTACACTACGCCAGCATGGCAGCACCCCCAATGGTTACAACGTCAATGGCAACGCTGCCAACATCAATGGGTCTGCTTCAAGTGCCAAGGGTGCCACCACCCTGCCGGAGAACCCTGTAACGCAGTCTGTCGCAGCCCCGTCCAGCCCGGCAGAAGGCGGCAGCAAGCTGACGGTAGGCCCCAACATCAAGCTCAAGGGCGTTGAAATTACGGATTGCGATACCCTGGTGGTCGAGGGCACCGTTGAAGCCACCATGGATTCGCGCGTGATCCAGATTTCAGAGCAGGGTGCCTTCAAGGGTTCCGCTGAAATCGATGTGGCCGAAATACGCGGGGAATTCAACGGCAACCTCACGGTTCGGCAAAAGCTGGTGATTTACTCCACCGGCAAGGTGACGGGCACGATACGTTATGGCAAGCTGGTTATCGAAGAAGGCGGGCAACTGGCCGGGGAGATCCTGTTCGGTGCCATCGCCAAGGTGCCAGCCATAACAAAAGCCGTCCAGCCGGTTTAAAACAAGCGGAAAACCAGCGGCATCGGCAGCGACGCCCGCACGACCTGCAGGCCTGGTGCCAGCCCGGCGCAGGCGCCGGTGCTGTCGGTCGGAATCCGCAGGGCAGCAAGCAGGTATTTGCCTGGAAGCGCTCCCACAATCTCCGTGATCATGGGCAACTGCGGTCACAAGTGCCGGTATGCCGCCTGTCTTTTCGGCAATGCCCATGGCCACAGATGCGGTGAAGGGCCAGGGCGCAGTGACAACGTAACGTCTGGCGGCAGTCCCGCCGAGCAAGGCCGCCTGCAGCAAACGGTTCCAGCGCCTGCCTAACTCTTCATCTTCACGCCGCTGCCACAGCTGTCAGCGAGTGCCATGACTGCTGGGCCTGGCAGAAAATGTATGAACTGCGCCCCCGCAAAATAGCCGGGGTAAGGCGCGCCTGTGGTCAGCAAACCGCGGTGTAACTGAAACATGCACCCAGAACTGCATGACGTCCGACATTCAGTGGTCGCCTTCAGGTCGTTTGAACCATTTGCAGGCTCAAACAGTGAAGGTCAAACCGGCCAGTGTGGACAACACAATCACGACAGGAGTACGCGAACCGTACTGGCCGACCAGTGCCAGATGACCATGACACCTGCGCCGACCGGCACAAAGAGTAACGAAAGGTGCGAGACCATGAAGTCTGCGCACACATTCACGGGCTCGCGCACCCGCTGCCAGCGAAGTGCGGGCAACAGCAAATCATGCCGATGACCGCGCCCGAAAATAACAGATCAAACCCCGGGCGAGCGGCTCGCCTGCTGATTGAAATGCCCTAAAACCGGGGCAGATCGGGGTGCGCAATTTTCCCGGCGCGCACCAGCATTTTTCCGTACTCTGCACAGCGGTTAAGGGTGGGTATCACCTTGCCGGGGTTCAGCAATCCTCTGGCATCAAACGCGCGTTTGACGCCAAACATCTGCTCGTTCTCCTCAGCAGAAAACTGCACACACATCGAGTTGAGTTTTTCTACCCCGACGCCGTGTTCACCAGTCACGGTGCCGCCCATGGCGACACTGGTTTCCAGGATGTCCGCGCCAAAGAGTTCGCAGCGCTGCAGCTGGTCTGCATCGTTTGCATCAAACAGGATCAAGGGGTGGAGATTGCCGTCGCCGGCATGAAAAACATTCGCGCAGCGCAGCTGGTATTTTTTCTCCATTTCTGCAATCGCCAGCAGGATGTCTGCGAGGCGCTTGCGTGGAATGGTGGAGTCCATGCACATGTAGTCGGGGCTGATGCGGCCCGACGCGGGGAATGCATTCTTGCGGCCGCTCCAGAAACGCAGGCGCTCGGTTTCGTTCTGGCTGACGGCAATCGCCGTCGCACCGCAGCGTGTCAGCACCTCGCTCATGCGGCCAATTTCCTCCTCGACTTCTTCGGCTGTGCCATCGCTCTCGCACAGCAGAATGGCTTCGGCGCTCAGGTCATAACCTGCATGCACAAAGTCCTCGACCGCGATGGTCATGGGTTTGTCCATCATCTCCAGGCCGGCCGGGATGATGCCGGCCGCAATCACCGATGCCACTGCGTCACCGGCCTTGCGCAGGTCGTCAAAGCTCGCCATGATGCAGCGCGCCAGCTGGGGCCTGGGTATCAGCCTGACAGTGACTTCGGTGGTGACGGCCAGCATGCCTTCACTGCCGACGATGATGCTCATCAGGTCGTAGCCTGCTGCGTCCAGCGCATCGCCGCCGAATTCAACTTCGTCGCCTTCAATCGTGAAGCCGCGCACCTTGAGCACGTTGTGTACGGTGAGCCCATACTTCAGGCAGTGCACACCGCCCGAGTTTTCAGCCACATTGCCACCTATCGTGCAGGCAATCTGGCTGGAAGGGTCGGGCGCGTAATAAAGCCCGTGGGGCGCTGCAGCTTCCGAGATGGCAAGGTTGCGTACGCCGCCCTGCACGACAGCTGTGCGGCTCACCGGGTCCAGTTTCAGGATTTTGTTGAACTTGGCCAGAGACAGCGTCACGCCCAGCCTGTGCGGCATCGCACCACCGCTCAAGCCCGTGCCTGCGCCACGCGCGACGACGGGAATGTCCATCGCATGGCAAGTCTTGAGCACGGCCTGTATTTCTTGATAGGTTTCAGGCAATGCAACAACCAGCGGCCGCTCGCGATAGGCGGTCAACCCATCACACTCATACGGCGTGGTGTCTTCGTTGTTCCAGAGCAGTGCATGCGCCGGCAAAACCTTCTGCAGCGCCTGCACGGCCTGCAACTGCCGCTGGGCTCGTTGAGGAATGTCGCCTTGCAGGGTGGAGGTGGGTGCGTTCAAGTCGTTCTCCTGTGCTGACTTGAACTATAGGGCGGGTTTGTTGCTTTCGGGTTGAAGAAAATTAAACGCCGCCATGAAAAGGTGTGCCACCCTGTGTCGTGTGGCACGGCACGCCGCACCAATTCACAGTGAGAACGGCAGCGAGGTGGTCTTGATGCGAAGCGGGACCGGGGTGTGCTGGTATGGCGTGGCGGCATCGCCGACCATGTGCGCAGCCATAGCTTTGGCCTGACGGCCTATCGGTTCTATAAACCGGCTCACCTGGCCATTGACGGAAATGCAGTCACCCAATGCGTAGATGTGGGCCTGGCTGGTGGCCAGAGTGCCGGCATCCACTGCTATGCCGTTGTTCCAGACCAGTCCTGCGCCACTGGCCAGACGGTTGGGTGTTTGCAGCCCGGCCGCCACCACGATGTGGTCCACCGTGAAGATCTGGCCGCATTGTGTGATCAGCTGTTTGCTGCCTGCATCGTCCGCCGATCTGATCGCCCTGACCTGAACGCCGCCGATAAAAACAATAGGCAGCGGTGCCCACGCTTCAAGCAGTTGCCGTGATTGCGCTTCGCTCAGGCTGGCTGCCAGCGGCCTTGTGGCAATGTCGATCAAGGTCACGGCGTGCCCCGCCAGCGCCAGGTCATTGGCCAGTTCGCAGCCAATCAGACCTGCACCCACCACAGCGATACGCTGTGGCGTGTTGCCGAGCAGGCTGCGGAATTTTGTATATGCCTGCAGGTGATTGATACGCCAGCACAGCGAGGGTGGAAACTGCTGCGGCAACCGTGATTCCGCACCATGCGCCAGCACCAGCTGCCTATAGCGAAGCGTTCCGCGTGTGGTTCGCAGCTGGCGGTTTGCCGGGGTAATGCGCACGGCCTGTGTATTTTCAAGCAGCCTGACATTGAGCCGGCTTGCCGCTGCCGATCCGGTTTCGCGCGCCAGCTTTCCGGGTGTCACGCCTCTGGCCATCGCGACTGACAGCATGGGTTTGTCGTAGACATCGCCGTTGCATGAAGTGACCATGGTGATCGGCATGCTGGCATCCCGCGCACGCAGGGCCTCTGCCATTTGCCAGCCCGCACGGCCGGCACCCACAATCACCGTGCCTGCGTCACGGCGACCTGCTGCCTTGCGCACCTGACCGTTGCGGCCACTGCTGCGCGCCGACGCTTCCATGACGTAAGGCTCAAAGTCAGACTTGGTCACGCCGCAAAGCGGGCAGGCCCAGTCATCGGGAATATCTGCAAAGCGGGTACCAGCTGCCAGCCCGCTGTCTGCATCGCCTTTGCGCTCGTCGTAGATCAGGCCACAGGCGCGGCAGATATACAACTCCCATGGCGACTGGCCAGGGTCCGAAGCGTCCGGCATCTCCAGCCGCGAGGCCGGCTTTGCCGGATCGCAGGCGACGGCCCCCGCGGGGGGCAGTGCAGCACACGCAGTGGCAAGCGTGGGGGCGACATTCAGCCGCGAGGCCGGCTTTGCCGGATCGCAGGCGACGGCCCCCGCGGGGGGCAGCGCAGCACACGTAGTGGCAAGCGTGGGGGCTCCAGTCATGCAGGTTGCTCCGTTGCGCTGAGTCGTGCGATTTCTTTGCGCAGGTGTTTGATGGCGGGCGTCACGATCGCCACGAAATGCGATTCGCGCACGCGCCGCTGCACGTCAGACGTCATCAAGTAACCTCGCGCGCCCTGGTGCAGCAGGGCCGATTGCGCGGCGCGCAAGGCCAGCTCTGACGCATGGGCCCGGGCATCCAGCACGTCGATCAGGA
This sequence comes from Polaromonas sp., assembly GCF_016185115.1. Taxonomy (GTDB): domain Bacteria; phylum Pseudomonadota; class Gammaproteobacteria; order Burkholderiales; family Burkholderiaceae_C; genus Polaromonas. Next base: position 35,258 of record NZ_JACPOF010000008.1, read on the forward strand.
ACTCCTTCTCCTGGCTGAATGGTGTCCGGGCCAGCACCATGATGCGTGCGGTCAATTCGTCCAGTTCGGCCTGCAACTCGTCGGGCCTGTCTTCGAGGAACTCATTCACATGGCCGAGCTGGCGCTCGACCTTCCACATCGAATCGATGGCACCTTGCACAACACCCAGCCCCATGCCTGTCTGCAGCAGGATGAACGCAGCGCGTATCCGGCCAATAAATGGGCGCACTGGGTGGGCAATCAGGTCCTTTGCGCCAACAAAATAATCTGTCAGCCTTACAGCCCAGGTATTGGTGCCTTCCATCGCAGAAAAAGAAGGGCAGTTGCGCAACTCGACGCCAGGCGCATCGCAATGCACGATGAACATGACCTCCGATTTTGGAGCACCATCTGCGGCGCCATCCTCCACATCGGCGACCGCGCCAAAGTAGTGGTCAGGCCCCAGGTTGCTGACCCAGGGCAGGGTACCGTTCACCAGCCAGCCGCCTTGCACCTCGCGTGCATGCAGCAAAAAGGTTTCTATGCCTGCAAATGTTTTCATGGGGTTGGACATGCCGGTGGCGCCCAGGGTCAGTCCGCTGTTGTGTGCGGACAGCCTGTCGCCCTGCAGGGCGGCGTTGCCTGACTGTTCCATGTAGGTGCCGCAGACTTCATGGCACCAGACCATGAAGCCGGTGGCGCCGCAGACGCGTGACACCTCAGTCATGACCCTGATTGCAAGTCCGTAGTCAGCAGGCTTGTTGGCCTGGGCGATATGGGCACTGAGCGCACCCAGCTCACCCAGCCGTTGCAGGATGGACTTCGGATAAATGCCGCGGCGATCTATATCGTCGGCCAGCTCTGCCAGCGGGCCATCGGCCAGAGCGCGTACCGCCTGCAGCAGCGCAGCCCCATGGCTCTCGCCGAAAGGTGTTTGGGTAGCGCGTTCTAGGACTTCCATAAATATTCCGGTATGGTTCGTGAGCCAGACATAAACCAGGGAGATGATCCCTTCAAGCAGGGGCCGCGGGACTGGCTTTGCCAGACCGCAGGTGCAGCGGCCCCCTCGGGGGGCAGGGCGCTACACGAAGTGAGCAACCGTGGGGGCACATCAAGCCAGGGCGATTTCAAAAGGAATCGGGTTGCGCATGCTGTTGGCAACCGGCGAATAGAAGTTGGCATGCTGAACGATCTCGTCCAGCACCTCGCGGCTGGCGTCGCCTTCAATCACCACCTTCACACGAATGGCCTGAAAGCCCATGTCTTTGGCTTCTTTCAGTGCCCCACCTGCGCCCCAGGCGGCGGGGTTGCCGATATCGCCTTCCATGAAGATCTCCAGCTTGCTTAAGCGGACCTGTTTCCATGTTGCCACTGCAGTGATGCCCACGGCCAGGCAACCGCCCAGTCCCGACAGCACGATTTCGCCAGGCGCCGGTGCCGTGTTCTCGCCGAACAGGTGCAGGGGCTCATCGACGACCACGGGCTGGTGATCGCCGACATAACTGAGCGAGCGGTACATGCCCTGCATCACGGTGTGGACCTTGTTGGTCCCGCGTGAAGCCGGGTTGGCCTTGCCCTTGGCCGCAAACGCCGACAGGCCTTCGGCGTCAATGGGTTTGAGGTAAGCCTTCACCGTGGTCGGTTCGGCTGCGATCGGGGTGTCAACGGACATGAAGAGGTTCCTTGTGTAGAAAGTGGGTATCCGTATCAGGCTGCGAGAGCCAGTGCAGGCGGTCTGGATTTCATGATGGGTGCGTCGCTTTCAATCGGCAGCGAGTCGTCGCGCGACCATTCGTTCCATGAGCCGAAGTACATGCGAACGTCGCTGAACCCGGCCTGCTTGAGTGCCAGGAAAGTGTTGGATGCGCGCGCGCCCTTGAAGCAGTACAGGTACACGGTGTCGTCGGTGGCTATGCCTGCGGTGGCGCACTCGGCCTGCACTTCCAGCGGCGACTTGAAAACCGGGCCCTGTGGAGAAGGCTTCATGAACCGGTACCACTCTATCCATTTGGCGCCAGGCAGCCGGCCCTTGCGCGGGGCAAAGTCCTTGCCATAAGGGGACGAGCTTTCGCCGGTCCATTCGTCGATGTCGCGTACATCGAGAAGCGCCACATCGCTGCCCAGCGCTGCGACCATGTCGTCCTTGGTCAGCATGACATCAGCTGTTGCAAGAGTGCTCGGGAAGCTGGTTGCTTTTGGCGCTACGGATTCGGTGCTGACCGGCAGGCCCAGCGCCTTCCATGCAGAGAAGCCGCCGTTGAGTACCTTGACCTTGGGGTAGCCCAGCCAGGTCAGCAGGTAATAGCCGCGGCAGGACTGGCCGTAGCCGCTGTTCAACGCGTCTTCATAGAACACGGCGGTCTCCAGACCGGACAGGCCGGCCATGCCAAAGTGCTCTGCAAATGTTGATTTGAGGGCGGTGAGGCCTTCAGCGGTCGAGGTGGCGAGAAAGGTGAATATCTCGCGCATGTTCACGGCACCGGGCAGGTGGCCGGCAGCATAGGTGTCGGCGTCGCGGGTGTCGATGATGACCACCGGTTCGGTGCCCATCATGCTTGAAAGTTGTTCGGGGGAAACAAGAACGCTGGTCGTCATGGCAATCTCCACTGAGGTCACGGCACATGCCGTTCCTGCCTTGATTGCAACGCTTGTGCCAAGCAGCATGGTCGTGGCGACTTGTTTTAAAAAATGCCGAAAACGCCCAATGTAAGACGCCTTGTTGCTATGAATTAAATAGCAATTATGCTATCCTGGCCACAGGTGGGGCTGACACAATGTCTACAAATTGTCGGCATTGTGTTGGCCGAGTTTTTTCAATCGATAGCCAAATTGCCGCACTGTCAAACCCAGGGCCTGCGCAGCACGTGACTGGTTGCCGCCATGGGCCGCCAGCGACTCCTGCAGTTGTGCTGCCGAGTGCGATTGCGCCGCCTGGTAGTCGCGTACCAGTGGCGCTGGTGTCACGGTGGTCGCAGGCGCTATGGCCGGTTTGAGGGCGGGCTTTGCGCCGCTCTCCTGGGGCAAAAAGCGCTCCAGTTCACGGCTTGAGACCATGGTGCTGTCCGTCAGAAGCACCAGCCGCTCTATCACGTTGCCGAGTTCACGGATATTGCCGGGCCATGGGTGCTGTTCCAGTCGCGCCAGCGCATCAGACGACAGGCTGACATTACGCTGGTTGTCCTGGTTCACACGGCTCAGGAAGTGAATCGCCAGCGCGCGTATATCCTGCTGGCGTTCCCTCAGGGATGGCAGGCGGATGGGAATGACATTGAGGCGGTAGAACAGGTCGCGCCGGAAGCTGCCCGCCTGCACGTCTGTTTCCAGGTTGCGGTTGGTGGCCGCCACTACACGCACGGACACCTTGACCTCACGTTTGCCACCCAGACGCACAATGGTGCCTTCCTGAAGTGTGCGCAGCAGTTTGGTCTGCATGGCCAGGGGCATCTCGCCAATCTCGTCCAGAAATATGGTGCCCCGGTCAGCCTGCTCAAACCATCCGGCGCGCGCTGTTTGCGCCCCCGTGAAAGCGCCCCGCTCGTAGCCGAACAGTTCCGATTCAAACAGCGTATCGGGAATCGCCGCGCAATTGACCTTGATGAAGGGCTGATCGCGGCGCTGGCTTGAGAGATGTACCGCGCGCGCAAACAGCTCCTTGCCGGTGCCTGATTCGCCCAGAAGCAGCACACTGGCGGTGGCTTCCGAGACGCGCTCAAGCTCGCCCAGCGCCTGCAGCAGTGCAGGGGAGGTGCCGATGATGCCGTAGCGGACAGCAGCGGTTTCAAGCGCGCGCTCGAGCAACAGGTTTTTCGCCTGCAGGGCCCGCGTTTTTTCGGCCACCAGCGCCTGCAGTTGCAGCAACTGCCCGGCCAATGTGGCCAGGATCTTCAGCACCGCCACATCGTCATTCAATTGCCGGTCCCGGCTGCGTATGCGGTGGCAGGCCAGCACGCCTATGACTTCGCGGTTGACTTCAATCGGCAAGGCGATAAAGGCCACCACCTCCTGCGGCAGCTGGGCGCGTTTAACGGATCGCGCCAGGAACTGCGACTCGGCATCAATGTCCTGCACGATGATGGGTTGCGCCGTTGCCAGCACCCGTCCGGTGATGCCCTCGCCCGGCCCGTAGCGGCCGCGTGCCATTTCTGTTTTGGTGAGGCCGTAGGCGTAGCGGATGCTTGAAGCGGTGCCTGCATGACCGGGCGAGCGCGCCCCGGGCTTGCGATCTGCAAGGCCTTCAAGGGCGATGTCTCCCACAAAGTCGGCCAGCACAATGCGGCCGCGGTTGAGCCCCAGCAGTTCAGAAATGAGGTGCAGCATTTCCCTGAGCACAACTTCCGGCGCCAGGCTCTTGCCGACCAGGCGCATCACCTCGCTCATCAGCAGGAGTTCCTGGGCGCGCCATTGCGGATTGGGCGCAGGATGGGTCGTAGCTGTGCGGGCGGCTGTAGCGAAAGGCATGCAGCAGACTAGCAATAAACCGGCCTGAAACGCGTTGGTCGCGTTTCAGGCCGGTTTATGCGTGTGACGGAACTGGCCGGATGCGCCAGAAGCCGGCGCGCCGGCCTGCGGGGTTCTAGCCGCCGAGAAGGCCCTGAATGATGTCCACGATGATGTTGTTCTGCTGCTGGACCAGCACGACATCACCGCCCAGGCGTGCGTAGCGATAACCATAGGGTGCTGGGGGCAGCATGCGGACAACTGGCGGGGCCACTGTATACAAGGTGACGCCGCGCGGGACGGGCTGGCCTACCACCCAGTTCCGGGCCTGACCTGGGGGCAGGCAGCCGTTGTTCTTCTTTGCCAGGCCGGGAGGGCAGCGTTTTGCGCCACCGTAATTCGTGGTGTAGTACTCCCGTGCGTAGGTCCGCTGCTGCTCATTGAAGTAGGCGCCCTGCTTGATTTCTTCACGCTGGCGTTTGTCCGCGTGCTTTTGTTCCTTGTCGGCGCGCTTGTCTTCCTTGTTTTCGTGCTTCTGGCCGTGCTTGCCTTTGCCGTTGCCATGATCATCGCCATGGTCTTTGGCAAGAACCGGACCTGCGATGAACAGCGAGGTGATCGCGATGGCGACCAGGCGGCGGGATGTGAGTGAGAGTGTCATGGCAGGTTTGTCCTTGTGGTTGTGGGGGTTACACAAGCTCAACGTGCGGCTTCGCGTCGCTGTTGACCCCGCCGCGTAGGACAGCGCCGCGACCCTCGCCCCGGCCCAGGGTAATCCAGAACGTTTTACCCGCGCATCAAGGCTTCAATCTCATCCCCATCCACAGGCACCCCACGGGTCATCAGTTCGCACCCGTCTTTTGTCACCAGCGCATCATCCTCAATGCGTATGCCTATATTCCAGAACTCTTTCGGCACGCCCCTGGCCGGCCGCACATAAATGCCCGGCTCTATCGTGAGCACCATGCCGGGCCGCAAAATGCGTGAGGGCTTTTTCATCACCAGCTGGCCGAGCATGTCTTTTTCTTCACGGGGCTTGCTGCCGGGCTCGGTGTAATCGCCGCAGTCATGCACGTCCATGCCCATCCAGTGGCTGGTGCGGTGCATGTAGAACTGGCGGTAAGCGCCCGAGGCCAGCACGTCATCAACCTTGCCGTGTTTCTTCTTGTCAAGCAGGCCGGTGTCCAGCATGCCCTGGGCCAGCACGCGGGTGGCGGCGTCATGCGGGTCGTTGAAGCGCTTGCCGGGGCGGGTGACTTTCACGGCGGCATATTGCGCTTCAAGCACGATGTCATAAAGCGTGCGCTGTGCGGGCGTGAATTTGCCATCGGCCGGGAAGGTGCGCGTGATGTCGCTGGCGTAACCGTCAAGTTCGCAGCCGGCGTCAATCAGGCACAACTCGCCTGGCTTGAGCTCGGCCGTGTCGGCGCGGTAATGCAATATGCAGGCGTTGGCGCCGGCGGCCACGATGCTGGTGTAGGCCGGAAACTGCGAGCCATGACGGCGGAACTCATGCAGCAGTTCCGCTTCAAGGTGGTACTCGCGTGCGCCGCCCTTGATGGGCTGGCGCAGCATGGCGGCTGAAGTCTTCATGGCGCGCACATGCGCTGCAGCCGAGATTTTTCCGGCCTGGCGCAGGATGGCGATTTCATGCGCATCTTTCGTCAGGCGCATCTCGTCCAGCACGCTGCACAAATCATGCTGGCTCTGCGGGCATTCCGCGCCCATGCGTGCACGCGCGCGCACGCTGTTCAGCCAGCCGTCCACCTGCGTCTCCAGCCCCTTGTGCGTTGCAAACGGAAACCATACTGCCTTCTGGTTGGTGAGCAATGCGGGCATGTTCCCGGCCAGTGCTTCAACGCTGAAGGCCGCGTCAACACCCAGTGCCGCAGGTGCCGCCTTCGGGCCCAGACGAATGCCATCCCAGATTTCGCGTTCCAGGTCCTTGGGTCGGCAAAACAGGGTGGTCTTGCCGCTCGCCTCAATCACCAGCCAGCTGCCAGGCTCGGTAAAACCCGTGAGGTAATAAAAGTAGCTGTCGTGCCGGTACGGGAAGTCGCTGTCGCGGTTGCGTGGCAATTCCGGGGCTGTGGGCAGCAATGCCACGCCGCCGCCTGCGGCCTTGAGGGCGCGTGCAACGGCAGCGCGCCTTTTTTCGTAAACCTTGGTGCTCATCATGATGTCTGGCTCGCAGTAGCGAGTGTTGGGTTATTCAGTTCCTGCAGGCGCGCTGGTGTGCCGACGTCGGTCCAGGCTTTTTCATACAGCTCGGCGCTCACCTGCTGATTGTCCATGGCCTGCCGCAGCAGGGGTGCGAGTGGGGCCTTGATGCCATCGGGGTTGCCATAGGGCAGTGCATCAAACAGCGCCTTGCGGTAAAGCCCAATTGTGCTGAAGGTGAAACGCGGCCCGGGTGCGCCGGCGGGCAGGTTCAGTGCCAGACCGTCTTTGCCCAGGCCGAAATCGCCCTTGGTGTTGTGCGGCGGGTTGGGCACCAGCCATAGGTGGGCCAGTTTGCCGCTGGCCATAAACCGGTCAACTGCGGCCTGCGTGAATTCAAAGTCCGGCACAAACACATCACCGGCCAGTACCCAGAACACATCACCCAGCAGGGGCAGCGCTCGGGCAATGCCGCCTGCAGTTTCGAGTGCACCGCCAAAATCAGCGCCCTCATGTGACCAGGCGAGCGACAGCGCACTGCCTTCAAAATGCGCCGGAATCTGCTCGCCCAGCCACGCGGTATTGATCACCAGTTGCCTGAACCCGCCCTTGGCGAGCGCATCTGTATGCCATTCAATCAGAGGTTTGCCCTGAACCTGCAGCAGCGGCTTGGGCGTGCTGTCTGTCAGCGGTCGCATGCGTTCGCCACGCCCGGCGGCCAGAATCATGGCTGTGGCGCCGCTGCTCAAGACTCGTCCCCGCGGTCGAGTGAGCGCTGTTCCGTCCATTCGGGGGCAAATCGGTCTACCAGCGTCTGCATCAAGGGTTGTGCCAGGGCTGTATGCTGGCCAGAGATAAACACATCGATCGTGGCCGTTTTCCCGACTGGCCAGGCGTGTATGCAGACATGCGAGCCGGCAAGCAGCAGGGTGACGGTGATGCCGTCGCCGGTGGCGGGGGCTGAAAAGCTGTCAAAAAGCTGCTTGCGCGCTTGCAGGCCCATCGTCTCCACGGCGTTCAGGCACCAGGCCCCCAGTTTCCCGGCATCCAGCAGCCATTCCCGCTCGCAGCGGCAGTTGTGGAGGTCGGCAGTCAGGTGTAGCCCATGCATGCCCCCACTTTAGACCATGCCGCTGCAACATTGGCCTGCCCGCCCCGCCAGAACGCCCTAAACCCGACCAAAAGGGCCGCCACGCCCGGCCCGTTAAAATAATGGGCTTTCCCCCGATTCCCCGATCTTTTCCCTCTGGAGCAGCCTGCATGGCAAACACGCAATTGATGGCGAGCGCGATACGCGCCCTCGCGATGGACGCCGTACAACAAGCCAACTCCGGACACCCCGGCGCCCCCATGGGCATGGCCGACATGGCCGTCGCCCTCTGGGGCAGCCACCTCAAGCACAGCCCGCACAACCCCAACTGGTTTGACCGCGACCGATTTGTGCTGTCCAACGGCCACGGCTCCATGCTCATCTATGCCGTGCTGCATCTGACGGGGTATGCACTGCCGATAAAGGAGTTGAAGAACTTCCGCCAGCTGCACAGCAAGACCCCCGGCCACCCTGAATACGGCTACACCCCCGGCGTTGAAACCACCACCGGCCCCCTCGGCCAGGGCCTGACCAACGCGGTCGGCATGGCGCTGGCTGAAAAGCTGATGGCCAAGGAGTTCAACCGCGACGGACACAAGGTGGTGGATCACAACACCTATGTCTTCATGGGCGACGGCTGCCTGATGGAAGGCATCAGCCACGAAGCCGCTGCACTGGCAGGCGCCTGGAAGCTGAACAAGCTGATCGCGCTGTACGACGACAACGGCATTTCGATTGACGGCCAGGTCGCGCCCTGGTTCATAGACAACACTGCCGTGCGCTTTGCCGCCTACGGCTGGAACGTGATCGGCCCGGTTGACGGCCACGACGCCGCGCTGGTCGCCACGTCCATTGCCGATGCGAAGAAGTCCGCCGACAAGCCCACGCTCATCATCTGCAAGACCCACATCGGCAAAGGCTCGCCCAACCGCGCCAATACCTCCAAAGCCCACGGCGAGCCGCTGGGTGCTGATGAAATCAAGCTGACCCGTGACGCCATCAACTGGCCGCATGCCCCGTTTGAAATCCCGAAAGAAGTGCACGACGACTGGGATGCCAAGGCCAAGGGTCTGGCGCTTGAGGCCGACTGGGACGCGAAATTCGCCGCCTATAAAACCGCACACCCCGATCTGGCTGCCGAATTCACACGCCGCATGAAGGGCGACCTGCCCAAGGGCTTCTCGCAGCTGGCTGTCGATACCGTCATCGGTTCGCACACCAAGGCCGAAACCGTGGCCTCGCGCAAGGCCTCGCAGCTCGCACTCGAATCCTTCACCGCAGGCCTGCCTGAACTGCTGGGCGGCTCTGCCGATCTGACCGGCTCCAACCTGACCAACACCAAGGCCACACCGGCCCTGCGTTTTGACCTGAACGGCGATGTCGTGCAGACCGAGGGCGCAAATGGTGCGAAGGTCGGCGGCCGTCACATCAACTACGGCGTGCGTGAATTCGGCATGGCTGCCATCATGAACGGCATTGCGCTGCATGGCGGCTTCATCCCCTACGGCGGCACCTTCCTGACTTTCAGCGACTACTCACGCAACGCCATCCGCATGGCCGCGCTGATGAAGATTCGTGTCATTCACGTCTTCACGCACGACTCTATAGGCCTGGGTGAAGACGGCCCAACCCACCAGTCCATCGAGCACGCCGCCAGCCTGCGCCTGATCCCCAACCTCGACGTCTGGCGTCCGGGCGATACCGCTGAAACGGCGGTGGCCTGGGCCGTTGCGCTCGAGAACAAAAACAAGCCGACGGCCTTGCTGCTCAGCCGCCAGAACCTGCCTTACGCTCCGAAGAACGACCTCGGTGAAATCAGCAAGGGCGCTTACGTGCTGGCCGAGCCGGCAGAAGTCGGCCTGAACAAGAAGGCCCAGGCCGTCATCATCGCCACCGGCTCCGAAGTGCAACTGGCACTGAAGGCTCAGGAACTGCTGGCCTTTCATAAGATCGCCGTGCGCGTGGTCTCCATGCCCAGCAACACGACCTTCGACAAACAGAAGACCGCCTACAAATCCGAAGTGCTGCCTGAGGGCATTCCCCGCATCGCGGTCGAGATGGGTGTGACCGACGGCTGGTGGAAATACGGCTGCGCAGCAGTGGTCGGCATCGACAGCTACGGCGAGTCCGCACCCGCACCGGTGCTGTTCAAACACTTTGGCTTCACGCCTGAAAACGTGGCTGATACGGTTCGCAAGGTTTTGAAGAAATAAGTACCGCCGTCATCCCGGGCTTGACCCGGGATCCATGCCCCCGAATCATGGATTGCGGATCATGTCCGCAATGACAACCCCAGAAATCTCAACTTCCAGGAGCAACAAGAAAATGGCTATCAAACTAGGTATCAACGGCTTCGGCCGCATCGGCCGCAACGTTTTCCGTTCGGCGATCAAGAGCTTTAACGACATCGAAATCGTCGGCATCAACGACCTGCTTGAGCCTGATTACCTGGCTTACATGCTCAAGTACGACTCGGTGCACGGCCGCTTTGACGGCGAGGTGTCCGTAGACGGCAACACCCTGATCGTCAACGGCAAGAAGATCCGCCTGACCCAGGAGCGCGACCCCGCCAACCTCAAGTGGGGCGACATCGGCGCCGACGTGGTGCTGGAATCCACCGGCCTCTTCCTCGACAAGGCCTCCGGTGAAAAACACCTGGCTGCCGGCGCAAAGAAGGTCATCTTCTCGGCACCGTCGAAAGACGACACCCCGATGTTTGTCTTCGGCGTCAACGACAAGACGTACAAGGGCGAAGCCATCATCTCCAACGCCTCCTGCACCACCAACTGCCTGGCGCCTGTTGCCAAGGTGCTCAACGACAAGTGGGGCATCAAGCGCGGCCTGATGACGACTGTGCATGCAGCCACTGCCACGCAAAAAACCGTCGACGGCCCGAGCAACAAGGACTGGCGCGGCGGCCGCGGCATTCTTGAAAACATCATTCCATCGAGCACCGGCGCAGCCAAGGCTGTCGGTGTGGTCATCCCCGAGCTGAACAAGAAGCTCACCGGCATGTCTTTCCGCGTGCCGACCTCTGATGTGTCCGTGGTCGACCTGACCTGCGAACTCAACAAGGAAGCCACGCTGAAAGAGATCTGCGCCGAAATGAAGGCGCAGAGCGAAGGCGCGCTCAAGGGCATCCTCGGCTACACCGAAGACAAGGTCGTCGCCACCGACTTCCGCGGCGACACCCGCACCTCCATCTTCGACGCCGATGCGTCGATTGCCCTCGACGGCACCTTCATCAAGGTGGTCGCCTGGTACGACAACGAATGGGGCTACTCCAACAAGTGCCTTGAAATGGTTCGTGTTGTTTCGAAATAAGCGATTCAGCCAGCCCAAAAAAAGCGCCGTGAGGCGCTTTTTTTATGGGTCAGCCCACGGACATCAGCGCATCAGCAAAAGCGTCAGGCTGGCAATCGCGATGACCGCCACGACAACAGTCGCCGCAGCCAGCATGACCAGCCGTGCGCGGTTGACCTCTATGCGCTTGACCAGCTGGGTGTTCTGCTCGGCCAGCGTCCTGATGAGGTCGGCCGACGCCAGCATTTGTTCGTGCAGTTCGCTGGCGGCAGTTTCCATCGCCTGAAGGCGCTGCTCCAGCGCCGCCATGCCCGATGGGCGGTCGTCTACGGCCAGCGGTGCTACATCCTCCAGGGGCGGTTTTTTGCCCACCGTGCTCCAGAGTTTTTTGGCGCCCTCGGCAATCTTCGGTGCGTTGCTGATCACGTCAGACCAGGGAACCAGCTGCAGTACAGCCATCCAGCCAATCGCCATTGTCCTGTCCTTCTGTCGGTTAACCGGCGTGGCCGGGTTCGTCCTTGCGCAGTGACTCTGCGCACAGCCGCATCAGCTGGCGCAGGTGTGAGCGGTATGAAATCGCCTCATGCCACCTGTCTGTCTGGTAGACCTCGTGGTGCGGCGCATCCGGGCCGTCCAGCGAGCCAATCGCCACAAAGGTCAGGCCTGTTTCACGATCTGTGCGCGACGAGGCGTCAAGGCTGAGCAGCGGCACGTCAAAGGCGTGGCCCTCGGCGCTGCGGCGCATTGATGTGAACTCGATCGTGCAGCTGTCCTTCAGCGCCACCTTATGGCGCATCTCGCGCGGCACGGCCTGGGCGAAGGCATTGAGGCTGGCGATGTGCTCCGCAGCCGTCATGCGCTTGCCGTCAGTTGAGTCTTCTTCGGGGTAGCCCTTGCCCTGGTACATCGCGGCGGCCAGCGCCGCTGCGATCAGAAACATGGCAAGGAGATGCCGGCGGCCTGCGCCGCGCGGTTGGGAGGCAAAGGGCATTTTGGGGTGGTGGAGCTAAATGAGGAGGCTGGGGGTGGACCGCTTGTTGCGATCAACCCATGCGTGAGCGTGATGCTCTTGCCGGTTGCGGCTGATTCTAGAGCCGGGTCACTGCACGGCTGTATGGCTTTCCGACCTTGCAGCAGGGGCTTGTCCAGGCAGCAGCCACGCGCGCAGGGAGCGTGGCGCCAACCCACGCCAAAAGTTAACTTGTATATTAACAATCGAGGTAAAAGTTAATATGGGTATTAACATTTGGCCGTTTTTGGCAGCAAAAACGGGCAAAAACAGGTCAAAAACACCTGTTTTTAGGCATCAAATCGGCTGCAGGCCAATAAATACGCACGTGAGCAGCTACTAAATTGGTAGCAAATAACTTGCTCGCGATGTCAGCTTGCCCCGGCCATGACACTCGCCAGCCAGTCCACAAACACCCGCACTCTTGGCGACAGCTGGCGGTGGTGCGGGTAGAGCACAGACACCGGCAGCGGCGGCGGACGCCACTGGGGCAGCACTTCGCACAGGCTGCCGTCCTCCAGCCTGGGCGCGATGCTGTAGCGCGGCACCTGCACCAGGCCCAGCCCGGCTGCGCAGCAGGCGGCATAGGCGTCAGCGTGGCTGACCGTGACGGTTCCCTTGAGCTGTACGGTGCGCATCACGCCATCGACCAAAAACTCAAAAGGCAATATCTTGCCGCTGCGGTTGGAGATGAAGTTCACCGCGCGGTGCCTGCGCAGATCTTCAATGCTGATGGGCGTGCCGTTGGCCGCCAGGTACTCGCGGCTGGCGCAGGTCACCTGCTGCAGCTCGGCAATGCGTCGCGCCACCATGGTCGAGTCGCCGAGTTCGCCGGCGCGCATCACGCAGTCCACGCCCTCGCGCACCAGGTCTACATAGCGGTCGCCCATGCCGATTTCCAGCTCGATGCCGGGGTAGCGGCTGCAGAATTCGCCAATCACCGGCAATACGAAATGCCTGGCCTGTGTGCCCTGCAGGTCAACGCGCAGCTTGCCTTTGGGCTTGCTGCCGTCACCTGAAAAAACGGCCTCGGCTTCTTCAACATCGGCCAGCAGGCGCAGGCAGCGTTCGTAATAGGCTGCGCCATCCGGCGTGGGGCTGACGCTGCGGGTCGTGCGGTTCAGCAGGCGCGCGCCCAGGCGCTTTTCGAGCTGCTGCAGCGCATGGGTGACGGTGGCACGCGGCAGCTGCAGGTCGTCGGCCGCCTGGGTAAAGCTGCCCAGCTCGACGATGCGGGTGAACAGCCGCATGGCGTCAAACCTGTCCATGCTGGCGCTCCACAGGGACTTGTATTGTTTGCATTTGTTGAATAGTAATGTCCATTTAAGCCCATTTATCTTGAAACAAATAAACAGAACAATCAAGCCATTCCATTCAACACAAGGACTTTTCAATGACTTCCTCCCAAACCCCTCAAGTCGCCATCGTCACAGGCGCCTCTCGCGGCATAGGCGCGGCCATTGCGCAGCGGCTGGCCCAGGATGGCTATTCGGTTGTCGTCAACTATGCCGGCCGATCAGCGGAAGCGCAGACAGTCGTTAAAGCGATTGAAGCCGGTGGCGGCAAAGCCATTGCCGTGCAGGCCGATGTGGCAGATTCCGCTGCCGTCAAGAGCATGTTCGATGCAGCGGTCAAAGCATTTGGCCGCGTGGATGTGCTGGTGAACAACGCCGGCATCATGCCGTCCGGCCTGCCGCAACTGGGGGACACCGACGACGCCACCTTTGACCGCCTCTTTGCCGTCAACGTCAAGGGCACGTTCAACGCGCTGCGCGAGGCGGCGACCCGGCTCGAACACGGCGGCCGCATCGTCAACTTTTCAACCAGCGTGGTCGGCCTGGCCCTGCCGGGTTATGCCGTCTACGCGGCCACCAAGAGCGCGGTCGAAACCTTCACCAACATCATGGCCAAAGAGCTGCGCGGCAAAAATATCACCGTCAACGCCATCGCACCCGGCCCGACGGCCACGGCGCTCTTTCTTGATGGCAAAACGCCGGAGATGATTGAGCGCATGGCCAAAATGGCGCCGCTGGAGCGCCTGGGCACACCCGAAGACATCGCCAGCGCCGTCGCTTTCCTGGTGGGCAGGGACGCGGCCTGGGTCAACGGCCAGACCCTGCGCGCCAACGGCGGCCTGGTCTGAGGATCAGGCCTCTCAGGCCGTCTTGCGGCGCAGTTCGGCGAGGATGCTGATGACGATCAGCCCGCCGATGACGGTGATGTGCTCGAAGGCAAACATCTTTTCATGAAAGGCCTGCTCGCCGGTCATCTCCCAGAAGCGGTGCGCGATGAAGATGGTCAGTATGGTGAACACCGCCAGCGCGCCCGCGCCCAGCCAGGCCAGGCGGCTGCCCGAGATGATGAGCGCCGAGCCGCCCAGCTGCACGATGATGGTGGCAATCGCGTAGAGCGCAGGCGGGTTCAGGCCGAACATCGCCATCTCTTTTTGCGCATTGGCAAAGTCCGTCAGCTTGGCGATGCCGCTGCCCCAGAAGATGAAAGTGAGCAGCACGGCGCCCACGTAATAGAGCCAGCGCGTGTGCAGCAGGGACTCTATCGGTTTGCTGATGGATGTGAGCATGGTGATCCTCCGTATTGTTTTGAAGGCGGCAGTCTAAGCCCCGCGGCTACGGCAATCAAGGGCTGTCCCGCACGGGGGTTGCATTTTGGCGCACACCATTCGGGCAGGACAGGATTGCAAAACCTTCAGCAACCTTTTCAATCCTCTTCAAGCTGTCGCTGTACGGCGACAGGTTCTGCACCTTTGGAGGCGTCATTTAGCCAGCCAAAAGGCATAAGCAAATAAAGAAAGTGCACAGCCGCATCTAAATCGCAGCTTGTCTTCGAAACCTGGTGTGTTGCAGTCAACGATATGTGCAGTCCGGCGTTGAACACTGGTCACCCTGAATCAAGAGTGATTCATAACCAGTCAACATCCAAAGGATATTTCATGAACAAACTGCTTGCTACCCTGATCGCCACCCTGTTCGTCGGCGTTGTGTCCGCACAAACCCCAGCCCCGGCAGCAGCGCCTGCTGTTGCCGCTACCCCAGCAACTGCCAAGGCTGAAGTGAAGGCCGACAAGGCTGTTGCATCCGCTGTCAAGAGCGAAGCCAAGGTTGACGCCAAGGCCGACGCCAAGGTAGCAAAGGCTGAAAAAGCTGCTGCCGAAAAGAAGGCCAAGGCTGAAGCCAAAGCCGCCAAGGCCAAGGCAAAAGCTGATGCAAAAGCCGCCAAGGCTGACGCAGCTGACAAGGCCAAGGCAACTGCCAAGGCTGAAAAGACCGGCGCCAAGGCTGACGAAAAAGCAACCAAGACCGCAGTGAAAGCTGACGAAAAGGTTGGCGCAGCCAAGGTTGAAGCCACTGCCGACAAGGCAAAGGCCGCTGCTACCACCACTGCAGTCAAGGCAGAAGGCAAGGCTGACGTGAAGGCTGCTGGCTCCAAGTAAATCCAGCAGGGCTCACGCCCTCAAGCAAAAAGACAGGCCGCGGCCTGTCTTTTTTTATGCGCCTTTCAAAACTGGATGAACTGCGGGTTTGCACGCATAAGTGTTTTCACTGAGTGGCGGCAGGAAGGCCCCCATCTGGCCGCTAGAATTTCGGGTCGCCGTAAAAATGGCGATTCATATAGTCAGTCAATATCTCAAGGATTAAAAAAATGAACAAATTGCTCGCCTCCCTGATCGGCACCCTGTTTGTCGGCGCTTCTTTCGCACAAGCCCCAGCCGCCAAGGTTGAAGCCAAGGCCGATGCCAAGCCAGCTGCAGCAGCCGCCAAGCCAGCAGCATCCGCCGCAAAGGCCGACGCCAAGGTGGAAGCCAAGGCCGACGCCAAGCCAGCTGCAGCAGCCGCCAAGGTGGAAGCCAAGGCCGATGCCAAGCCAGTGGCAGCACCTGCCAAGGCCGCAAGCAAGTAATCACTGATCGGGCTGTGCATCAGCCCTTCAGCAAAAAAGACAGGCCATTGCCTGTCTTTTTTTATATCTGGAAGAAAACCTCCTCAACCTGTGCGGGTCAGGATGCCTGTGCGGGCTGCAGGGGTTGCGACAAAGGCTTGGGCGCAAAGCTGATGGCGATGCCCTGCGCCGTCACCGTGATCTTGTCAGGCTGCAGGCCCATGCCATCGGGCAGCGCGAGATCCGCCGGCTTGAGTTGATGCAGCACCACGTCCTGCAGCGATTGTTCGGCCAGTTGTGGGCCATAGGCAGAAAGCAGCGCGGCCACGCCGGGCGCCAGGTTGTCAAAGCGCAGTGCATTGACCTTCAATCGCGTCGCGCGTATGGACAGGTCTGATGGCTCAAACCGCAGGCCGAAATCAACGTCGAACATGCCCTTGTAGCTCTGGTTCAACGCCTGCCCGGCCAGGTCGACGGGGGTCTGCACACCCAGGCGGTTTTGCTCCGGCAGCATGCGCAGCTGCGGCGTTTGCAGTGTGATGTCAAACAGGTTGCGCGCCGGGTAATTGCGCGGAAACCGTTCGGCCACTGCCTGCTGGATTTTCTCTTTCGATATCTTGTACGCGGCCTGGGCGTGTGCGGGCAGGCATGCGTACGCTACTGCACCCAATGCCAGGCGGCTGGCTGAAACGATTAAAAGTCTGCGGTTCAAGGGGCACCTCCGGATGTCATGGCCATCTTTCCCAGATGGGGGCAAGCGCCGCTTTTGCAACAATGCTGCAGCAAGCCAGAGGCCGATGTACGTTCATAGTGTCGCTGAGACTTGATCAACCTTGATGCCCGATCAATGTCAGAACTGTTAACCTGCGCAAGTCTTGTAACAGGGGTATGACGATGGAGCCAGAGACAGACCGCGCTTATATGGGGGCCCCCGAGGCCCTGGCCTTTCTGGGTGTGCAGCACCAGACGCTATACGCGTATGTCAGCCGCGGCCTGGTGCGCAGCTTCAGGCAGCCCGGTAAAAAGAACAACCTTTACCTGCGTGAAGACGTCGAGCGCCTCAAGGCCAGGGCCGAGGTGCGCGCAGGCCAGGGTGCAATTGCTGCATCTGCCATGCAGTTCGGCGAGCCCATTGTGCCGACATCCATCACTGAAATCTCTCCCGAAGGCCCGCGCTATCGCGGCCTCATCGCGGTCGACCTCGCCGCGCGCCAGGTGTCGTTCGAATCCGTCGCCGAGCTGTTGTGGACGGGCCTCTCGCCCGACGAAGGCGTGCGCTGGGACGTGAAGCCGCTGCCTGCAGAAGTGCGCCGCCTGTGTGAATCGCTGGGCAAGGTCGGCACACGTGAGCAGTTCATGGAGGTCTTTGCGCTGATGGTGTTGACGCTGGGCATCTCGCGCGGCGGCGTGGCGCAGCGCCTGCGCAGCGGCAACACGCTGGATGCCGCCAAGCAGGTGTTGCAGGTGCTGGTCGGCTGCCTCGGCCTGCTGGCCGGCGAGCGCAGGTTCATGCCGCTGAAAGCTGGCGACAGCATGGTGCAGGGCGTGCTGCGCGCGCTGGGCGGCCACGTGAACGATGAAAACACGCGCGCCATCGAGGCCATTCTTGTGCTGCTGGCCGACCATGAACTGGCGCCTGCTTCATTCGCATCGCGGGTTGCTGCATCCAGCGGTTCGTCACTGCATGGCTGCCTCGTGTCTGCCATGTGTACGCACGCCGGTGTGAAGGTGGGGCACGTCTACGACCAGGCCGAGGTGTTTCTCGCCGGCGCACGCACGCGCGCCGCGCTGCTCAAGCGCGTGACAGAACTGCGCGACCAGGGCCGCAAGGTGCCCGGGTTTGCGCACCCGCTCTACCCCAAGGGTGACCCGCGTGCCGCATGCCTGTTGCGCATCGCTGCTGCGCGTTCGAAGCACAGCGTGCGCCTGCGTGAGTTCATGGCCTTTATAACCACCGCACGCACCGAACTCAATCTGCTGCCGCAGGTCGAACTGGTCGTCACAGCCCTGTGCAACGAGATGGGACTGCCGCGTGAAAGTGGCGGCGCACTGTTTGCCATTGCCCGCTCGGCCGGCTGGGTGGCGCACATTCTTGAGCAGCGCCTGTCGTCCATTTTGCTCAGGCCGCGTGCCAAGTTTGTGAACAGCTGACCAGGCGCGAGCTTCCGGGGCGGGGGCATGGATTGCGGATCAGGTCCGCAATGACAGCGGAGGGCGGTCGCATTGATTGCCCCAATCAATCATGACCTTCCCTAGTCCCGCCGGTACGACGGCCGGCGGGGCTTGGCCCTTTCTCCCCTGACAGTCCGGGCCGGGTTGCAGTTTTCCGGGTTCCACCGCGTTTCAGGTTGAGTATTCAATCAATCTTGATGAACCTTCGCCACACGCCTAGATTCACGCCATCGGCCAACGCGGCGCATCTCATTACCCACACTGATTACCCACACTGGCCGCCCAGACATACCAACAGGAGACAAATCTTGCCCTCACGCATTCATACCAAATCACCGCAATGCCCGCCGCGCCGTGCTTCATTGAAGATCACCGTCACCGCGCTGGCCCTTCTGGCGCTCACGTCATTTGCGCCTTCCGCAATGGCGCAGGCCTACCCCGCCAAGCCCGTGCGCATCGTGGTGCCGACAGGCGCGGGCGGGCCCGCCGACATCATGGCGCGAATCATTGCCGAGCGCCTCACCAAATCCTGGGGCCAGGCCGTCATCGTCGAGAACAAACCCGGTGCTTCGCAGATGCTGGGTGCCGATCTCGTCGCCAAGGCGGCGCCCGACGGCTACACCTTCATGCTGTCCAACGACGGTGCCATCGCCATCAACCAGTCGCTCTTCGCAAAGATGAGTTATGACCCGCTCAAGGACCTGCAACCCGTGGCCAAGCTGGTCACGTTGCCGCTGGTGCTGGTGGTACATCCCTCGGTTCAGGCCAAAAGCACGCAGGAGGTGATCGCGCTGGCAAAGACACAGCCAGGCAAGCTCAATTACGGCTCGGGCGGCAGCACCACACGCATGGCGGGTGAGCTCTTCAAGGGCATGACCAGTACCGACATCGTCCACGTGCCCTACAAGGGCAGCGGCCCCATGGTGATAGGCCTGCTCGGCAATGAGGTGCAACTGGCGTTCGACGGCATCACCACCTCGCTGCCGCAGATCAAGGGCGGCAAGCTGCGCGCCATCGCCGTCACCAGCCTGACGCGCGTGCCCACATTGCCTGACCTGCCCACTGTCGCCGAGTCCGGCGTGCCCGGCTTCGAGGCCGGCACCTGGCTGGCGCTGTTTGCCCCCGCTGGCGTGCCCAAGGAAGTGCAGGCCCGCGTCTATTCAGAGCTGACGCAGATCATGGCTCAGCCCGAACTGCGCACGCGCCTGCTCGACATGGGCCTCACGCCCGACCTTGCGCCGCCTGAAAAGTTTGCCACGCAGATCAGGGGCGATGTCGACAAATGGGCGCAGGTCATCAAGCGTGCGGGCATCACCGCAGACAACTGAAATTTGCCATTCCAATTCCAGAAAAGGACACCTACCAATGAACGCCCCCATCAAGAGCTCCGTCCTGCGCAAGGACTGCAGCGCGGCCGAATGGCAGGCCCGCATAGACCTCGCCGCATGCCACCGCCTCGTCACCTTCTACGGGTGGGACAACCTCATCTACAACCACATCGCCATGCGTGTGCCCGACCAGCCTGACTACTTCCTCTTCAAGCAGCACAAGGTGATGTTTGATGAAGTCACGGCCTCCAACCTGGTCAAGATACGCATCGACGGCGAGCAGCTCAATGAAGACCAGGGCGTCAACCCTGCTGGCTTTACCATCCACACCGCCGTGCTCAAGAACCGCCCTGACATCAACTGCACGCTGCATGTGCACAGCAAGGTCGGCATGGCCATGTCGGCGCACGCCAAAGGCATTCGCCCGATGACGCAGGGCGCCATGCGCTTTTACAACCGCATTGCGTACCACGATTACGAAGGCATTGCGACAGACATCAACGAAGCCGCACGCATCGCTGCCGACCTCGGCCCCAGGGCCAAGTCGATGATTCTTCGCAACCACGGCCTGCTGACCTCGGGCGACGACGCCAGCGAAGCCCTGACGCTGATGCGTTACCTGGTGGGTGCCTGCGAGACGCAGCTCATGCTCGAAGCCACAGGCGCAGAGATCATCGAACCGCCGCCAGAGGTGTGCGAGCACACCGCCGCGCAGTGGGAAAAGCATGACCGCAAGGGCGGCAAGGACGACTGGCCGGCCTACCTGCGCATTGCAGACCGCATCGACACCTCTTACCGCGACTAGGGCAGCAAGGCAGCCGATGAGCACAACGCTACGCGTGGGGATAGTCATCCCCGCATTCTTTTACGTACCTTATTGGGCGGCCGTCAAAAAAGGCTTTTATGCCGCGCGCGGGCTTGACGTGCAGATCAGCATGCTCAGCGGCATCGAGAACGTCACCGCGCAGCTGAAAGCCGGCGACATCGACATCGGCGTCGGCTCGCCCGAGCATGTGATTCACGACGTCGAGCGCGGCGGCGGCCTGTGCATCATTGGCGGCAACGTCAACCGCCTCACGCATTCGCTCATCGTGCAGCCCGGCATCAGCAAGCTCACAGACCTGCGCGGCAAAAAGCTGGGCGTGGCCACGGTCACCGCAGGCACCTCGTCACTCTTCATGGGCATTCTCGAAGAGCTGGGCCTGCATTACCCGGGTGACTTCGAGGTGGTCGAATGTGGCGCTGTGCCGCCGCGCCATGCGCTGCTGCTCAGCGGCGGCATAGACGCCGGCATGCAGACCGACCCGCACAACTACATGGCTGAAGACGCAGGCCTCACCAACCTCGGCCCGCTGTCGCAGTGGATTCCCGATTTCCAGTTCACCAGCATCAATGTGCGCAAGGCCTGGGCCGCTGGCCATGGGGCCGCGGTCACGCAGTTTCTTGAAGCCACGCTTGAAGGCTCGCGCTTTATGGTCGACCACAAAGACGAGGCAATCGACATTGCCGAAGAGCACATGAAGATCCCGCGCCGCTACCTTGAGCGCGCCTGGGCCGACCATGTCGGCGGTGCGGTCGCGCTTGACCTGCACCTCAACCGGGCAGGCCTTGCCACCGCCATCTCGCTGATACAGCGCGACCGCACCGGCAGCTTCACCATTGCCGATGATGCCGTGCCCGAGAAATATGTCGCCGGCAGCTATCTCAAAGATGCCCAGCGCGCGCAAGGCATTCCTGAAAACATTCTTTCCTGAACCACATGAAGAACACGTCCAGTCACTCGCCCAGGCACGCCCTTCATATAGGCCTGGTCTCAAAGACTTTTTATTACGCCCCGGTCTGGGCTGCGCTTGAGCAGGGTTACTTCGATGAAGAAGAACTGGGCGTCGACTTCTCATACACCGGCAGCGGTGTGCAGATCGAATCACTGCTGAACGGCAGCATGCACATCGCCATTGCGCCGCCGGAAGGCGTGCTGCAAAACGCCTATGCCGGCGGGCCGCTCCGCCTGATTGCCGGCAACTCGGGCAAGCTCAGCCACTGGCTCATGGCACGCCCCGAGATCAAGTCGATTGAAGACCTGCGCGGCCGCACCTTCGGCATATTGAACAAGGTTGAAGGCAGCTTCTTTCACTTCCAGGAACTGGCGGTGCAGCACAACATGCACTACCCCGGCGACTACGAAGTGCAGGACACCGGCGGCGCGCCCTCGCGCCACCACGCGCTGTTGGCGGGTACGCTTGACGCCGGTTTGCAGTCGGTGCCCTGGTGTTTTCTGGGTGAAGACCTGGGCCTGACCAAACTCGCCGACATCAGCGACTACGTGCCCGACTGGCAGTTCAACACCGTCAATGCCAACCTCCACTGGTGCCAGAAGAACCCCGCGCTCGCCACGGCCGCCCTGCGTGCGCTGCTGCGCGGCGTGCAGTGGACTTATGCCAACCGTGAAGAGTCGGCCCGCATCTGTGCGCGCCACATGGAGATTGATCTCAAGTACACGCTGCGCGCCTGGGATTACTTCACCTCGCTCGGCAAGCTGACCGAAGACATGCGCATCAATGTGCCTGGGCTTGAGAAAGTCATTGACGCCCAGATCAAGGCCGGCCTGCTGCCCGAAGATGCGCGTGGCCGCCAGCAGCGATATGTCGACCAGACCTGGCTGGACTGCGTGCAGCCCGTCATGTCGTAGCGCAACCATTCACAGCACAACAGGAGACATATAGATGCACCACACACTTCTCTCACGCACCCGCCGCAGCTTCGCCATCGCCACCTTGGGCCTTGCCGCCTTCATGGCCGCAGGCACTGCCAGCGCTGCAGACAAGCTGCGCTTTGTCACCGGCCCCTTCCGCGCCACCGAGGCCGAAACGCGCGCCGCCTGGGGCCCGCTCTTCAAATACCTGGGCGAACAGCTGGGCGTTGAATCAGAACTCACCATCCTCGACAACTGGAACAAGGTCAACGAGGCCATGGCCAAAGACCAGTACGACGCCGCATGGATGGGCGGCGCGGGCCGTTACGTCGTCGTGCGCGCGCAGGGTGGCGGCCCGGCCATTGCCACGGTGAAGGTGGCAGGCTCGCCGGTTTACCACGCGCTGTTTCTCGCCAGGCCCGGGCTGGAGGTGAAAGACTTCCCGCGCGGCGCCAAAGACATGTCGCTGTCCTTCACGCACGAGAACTCCACAACCGGCTGGCTGGTGCAGTACGCCTGGCTGGTCTCGCAGGGCATTGACCCCAAAACATATTTCAAATACACCGCCACCAACCAGCACGCCGACAACATCACCGGCCTGGCCAAAGGCGCGTTCGATCTCGCCACCGACAGCGACGCCAACCGCAACGCCATGATCGCCCGCGGCGCCGCCAAAGAATCTGAAAGCCGCATCATCTGGACCTCACCCGACGTGCCGCAAGACCCGATCTCCGTCCGCAACGGACTTGACCCCGCGCTCACCAAACGCCTGCTCGACGCGCTGGTCGGCATCGACGACACCAAAGCCAAAAGCATTCCCATGCCGCCCAACTACACCGGCTTTATGCCCACGAACGACGCCGCCTACAAGAGTGTGTACGACGCTTCGGTGCTGGTCGGGCGCATAAAGAAGCCCTGATACGGGCTGACCCCCGCCAGAACACTTCAGGGTGAAAATGTAAAGTCGACTTTACATTTTGGGCCTGCAGCCGCGCCAAAACCCGTTTTGAGGGCAAATTCAGGCTAAAAAAGGCCGTTTTTGAGGGGCTAAAACGGCTGAAGGCCAATAAATACGTGCGTGAGCAGCTACTGAATTAATAGCATTGGTGGGCATTTTCTTCACTCCCTCTCCCCTCGGGAGAGGGCGGGGGTGAGGGCATCCAGCCCGCAGCCAGCCGAAAACTACCTTCCCACCACCGACCAGCCCGCCTTCTGGTTGGTCTTGTCGTTCTCATATTCCCAGCGCGTGCCGCAGTTGTCGCAGCGGTACTTGGTGACAGACACCAGCCCTTGGCGGCGCTTTTCCTGCCGGTTCTCGCCCTGCACCAGCTCCGGGTGGCCAGGCGCCTTGCGCCAGTTGCGCTGTATGCCCGCGCAGCCGTCGCACAGTTCGCGTTTGGCTGGTTCGGGGGTTGAGGGCGTTTGCTGGGTCATGGCGGTCTTCTGGGTGTATGGGTTTGCCAGACTTCGGGCGAAGCGAGGCGGTGGGCCATTGTCGCTGCTGGCCTCCCCGGCTGCTATCCCGGTTTCCCGGGCTGTCATCCCGGACTTGATCCGGGATCCATCCCCTGCACCCCCACGCGCAGGCTGCGCAACAACTGGTGCGCCGCATCATCCAAATCCGCAGGTTGCTGGTTCTTCGCCTGCAGGTAGTGGTGGGTAAACACATCCAGGTAAGCCGCCAGCGTCTCGGCCACATGCACCTCACCCGCCAGCGCCATGCACAGCGCCGCCACTTCAGACGTGCAGAAGTGATCATCACGCCGGGAGCGGCGCAGCCGGTAGTTTGAAAGCTGCTCATTCTGCAGGCTGAGCACAGGCAGGTGGTCGAGGCAAGGACTCTTGCGAAACATCTTGCGCGCCTCGGGCCAGGTCGCGTCGAGCAACACAAACAGCGGCCGCTTGCCGCCTTTGGTCTTGTCGCCGGTGTCGGCCAGCAAGGTCTGCGTGATCACCCGCCCCTCGGCCAGCCCTTCCCCGGGGAAGACCACATAAGGCTGCCACTGCGGGTCAGCCAGCAAGGCAATCAGCGCAGGGTCAACCTCGGTGCGCGTCCAGCCAAAAGCAAAAGTGTCAGGCACCACATCAGCCACCAGCCATCCCGTGTTGCTGGGCTTGAGTGGCTCGATGTCAGCCATGAGCAGGCAGATGCCCGCGCGGGTCGCTAGCTGCGGACGCAGCTCGCACATGCAGTGCTCAGGTGGCAGCCGGCAGCCTGCGCAGCGTCCGCCCTTGGGGCCACCGCGTGCCAGGAAGGGCTTGGCGCTGCGTGCGATGCGCTCTGTGCGCAGGCGGCTGACCGCGTGAGGCGCGACCGCTGCTGGTGAGGTCAGAGCGTCAGCGTTCACGTCTTGCCCGGCACAAACCCACTTTCAGGCAGACCGGTGAATCGCGCAGAGCTTGTTGCCGTCGGGGTCGCGCAGGTAGGCGATGTAAAGCTTGCCAGCCGCGCCATCACGAAAACCCGGCGGGTCTTCGCAGGTCGTGCCGCCGTTGGCAACGCCCGCCGCATGAAAGGCATCCACCTGCGCGGTCGACTGCGCAGAAAACCCGAGGGTGCTGCCGTTGCCGTGGCATGCGGCCTCACCGTTGAGGGGTGTGGTGATGGCAAACGTGCCCGATGGGTTGCGGTAAAAAAAGCGGTTTCGGTTGGCAACACCTGGGCCATAACCCAAAGCGCCCAGCAGCGCGTCGTAAAACTTGCGGGAAGCCTCAAGGTCGTTCACACCGACCATTACATGATTGAACATTGTCTTTTGTCTCTGTTGGTTGCCCGGGTGGGCGGGAAGGGAGCCGGCAGTGATGGTACTTGAGGCCCTACTAGGTTACCGCGGGCGCAGGTAACAGATGCAGTGGGTGGTCGCGTTTACAACAACCACAACGCCCACCGCTGGGGCACCGCGTCGAGGGTGGTCTGGCGTCGCATACAACTGGGCAGTACGCGGATGGAAGGCAGTGCGGCAAGTCCGTCTAGTTTTATTCAAAGGGACTATTCCGAAGCGTAATTACGTAACTCCATTTGTATTGAAGATGCTAGGCCTGCCAAATCTCCATATATAGATTTGGCGTTAATGCTCATTTTTCTGAGACCAACATATACCGACTCGTATAGCTTTGCAGGAATAACAATTTTTTGAATTGTTGTCGTTCTATATGTAGCACTGTTCAGGACGTCCTCGATGCGCTGACCAAGATTTCCTGTCATTAAGAAGGTTCCTGATTGACGGTCTATCCTCGCATTCAGTTCAGTAGGCTCGGTTAGCCAAGCGATGTCGTAAGCGCGACGATCTATGGTCAATTCAAAAACTTCGTCCTGTTTGTTTTGCATAGATGTACGAGTCTCTAAAAATGTGCGATCGTTCTTTTTAATGAACGCCAAAGAGTTTTCCATCAGCGAAGAATAGTCAATCAAAAAGATAGAGAAGTCCTGTTTTAAAAGAGGATCGTATTTCTCCAAAGCGAAATACAAAGCTATGTACGGACTTGTAGTGAAATCGATCAGGCGCGTAGGCACCCCATAGTGCTGCATCACAGACAACCAAGCCAGCTTGGATTTCGGGGTGTGTTCTTGCCCGCAGTAAATGTGGTACTTCGATTGAAATGTAGTCAGCGAATAGGCCTCAAATTTTGTGGCTTTTTCTGCCGCCCAAGTTCTCCCGAGGAGTCGCTCTAGCGCTGATTGAAGACCCCACTTAGCATTGCACTGCCCTCGAAATACATAGTGGTTTGGTAAAGAATTGAGTACTTGAGTCAGCTCGTCAATGCTGGTAACCGTTTTCTCAAGAATCACTCACGCACCTCTTTGTAAGCAAGTTGGATTCGTCTCAAAATCTCTTCATCCTCAGCATCATGAGGAATGGTGATTGTCTTGGCTTGCGCTTTAAGCGATATTGGGATGGTTCGACCACCTTGTGTATTCTGAATACGAGCAGAAGCTTTATTGCCAGTTGCCGCAGTTGATTTGGTCACCTCTGTTACGGCGTCTTCATCTAACGAAGGCCCAACGACTGAGACATTCCCTTTATCGGCTCCCAGTTGCTGGCAGTAGTAGGACATTGGCTTCTGAAAGATTTCATCTGCGTCAATGGGGTTTGGACCTGTGAAATCGGCGCGAAAACGTTTTATTGCGTATGCCGCATGAATTTTCTGAAGGAAGCTTTCAGGATCCGGAATAAGATCAATTCTCACCTCTATGCTGTTCTCGCTAACCACATCAGTCCTCGAGCAATTTCTGAATCTTTCGCGCAATTGATTGAACATTTGGTGCAACTTTTGTTCGTTTTCCGATACCCAGCAAACCAACCTGGAGGTCGTAGAAAACGAATGTGTAGGGCCCTGAATCATCCAGTTGATCTGCAAAATTGCCTGAAATCGGATCGAATTTTTCTATGGTAGTTTTGCTGGTTCTTCCGACTGCGAATTTTCCACCTGATGCGTTGATGGACTCAATATTGCCGATGTGCCATACGTAGTTGCGACGAAGTTCCAGCGAAGGTCGTTCTTGTAAGCTCCCCGAAAACAGAGAGCGCGCGCTCATATTTGAATCAAATAAGCGTCCCTGCGCCGACTTAATGAACTTGGCACGATAAAGGTGATATTCAATCGGTTGCACATAGCCTCCAGCTAAAGCGGTCAGTCGCGTAAGTCTTTCAAATTGGACGTGACAGGACGGGTGTTAGTTTTTGTAACATGCATCATGACTGCAATATTAAAAATTTACTAGGGGGTTGTCTTGGCTTCCAACTTCACCCGTACTCATGGCGTACTCTGAAGTCAGCCATGCGCTCTTCAGGCTGAAGATTTCGATATCAGCAGAGCTTTCGAAGGCGCAACCATCCGCGCAGTCGCCGACCTGCTTTAACTTGCAAGGCAATTGAAAAGCTATATGTGGTTAAGCGAAGCGGGGATGGGTCCCGGATCTAGTCCGGGATTACGAGAGAAGTTTCTTCGCGTCAGCTTTTCCAAAACTGCTTCGTAGCAATCCGCGCCCCCTCAGCCATAGCCGCCATCTTGGCCCACACCACATCCGGATCCACAGCAGCCTGACCCACCCAGGTGCCGTAGCCGCAATCGCTGCCCGCAATGACGTTCTCGCGGCCGACGAGGTTGGCGTAGCGGCCTATGCGCTGGGCGATGAGCTCCGGGTGTTCGATGAAATTGGTTTTTGATTCCAGCACGCCGGGGATGAGCACCTTGCCTTCGGGCAGCTTGACGCTCTCGAACAAGGTCCACTCATGCGCATGGCGCGGGTTGGCGGCTTCGAACGAGATGTATGACGGCTTGGCCTTGAAGACGACATCGATGATGTCGGCCAGCGGCACGTCGCAATGGTGCGGGCCTTCGTAATTGCCCCAGCACAGGTGCATGCGCAGCTGCTCGGGCGGGATGTTGGCGACCGCGTGGTTCAGCACCTCGATGTTGAGCTGGGCGTTCTTGCGAAACTCTTTCACCGGCAGGTCGGCGAACTGTATGTGCCGGCCCATGGCGAGGTCGGGGCAATCAAGCTGCAGCACAAAGCCGGCTTTGGCGACCGCTTCGTATTCGGGCCGCATGGCCTCGGCGATGGCGTAGAGATAGGTTTCGCGGTCCTTGTAGTGCTGGTTGGCAAAGAAGAGGCCGACAACACCCGGCGAGGCGGCGCTCATGAAGCCTTCTTCTGACTTGACGGCGGCCAGCGCGTCCTTGAGGTTCTGCGCATCGGTGTGGGCGGCTTTTTCGTCGCGCACGCTGATGTCTGATGTGCAGGCGGGCGTCTTGCGGCGCGAACGACCGGGGTCGCCGAAGACCTTACGCTCCAGCACCGGGAAGTCGTTCAGGTCCTGGTATTTGAAAGAATTGCTCTCGCCGCCAAAGCCGTCGAGCCTGTCCTTGATGTAGGTGGCGTAGCTGGGTTTGCTCATCTCGCCGTCGTTGATGATGTCAACACCGGCTTTGGCCTGCTTGCCCACCACCTCGGCCACGGCAGAGCGGATGCGCGCATCCAGGGCAACAGGGTCCACAGGCACGCCTTCTTCCTTGGCGAACATCATCTTGATGAGGTCATCCGGCCTGGGCAGGCTGCCGGTGTGTGTGGTGAGAAACCGTTCGGTACTGCGCTTCATGTTTTGTCTCCTTGTTTGGGGGTGGCGGCCTGGGTAGCCTGTTGAGTGTACGTAAAGCGGCAGCATGCGGCCGGTTTCAATGTACGCCGGGCATCGTCCTACATACCGGTTATGGCGCCGGACCTAGGATGGTTTTCCCCCACGTGAATAACCCTTGAGCAACACCATCAACAGGAGACCATGCAATGGAAAACTACCATGTCAAAAAGCACCAGAACCACTGGGACCTGACCCGGGAAGGCGCCGCACATGCAGCCATCTCAAAGCCCACCAAGTCAGAAATCATTTCGGCGATGGAAACGTTTGTGAAGGACAAAAAAGTGTCCGTCAAAATTCACGGCGAGGATGGCCGTTTCCAGGAAGAGCGCACCTACCCGCGCAGCAGCGACCCCAAACGTTCACCAGGTTGAGGCACGCCATGAAAATCGATTCAACGCCCGAATATGTCGGTCTTCGTGAAACCCTGCAACGGCTGAAGGCCGCACCTGTGCCTGACCAGTCCGCCATCGACCGCGTGATTGATGAGCTTGAACAGGTTCAGCTTCGCATCAAGAATGAACAGATGGGCATACAGGGCAACAACCCGAATGAATGACGCTGGCGTGGTGGTGATTTTTCCTACAGGCGCTGACGTGCACGGATGACGTGCCGTGAAGTGTGTGAATACGAACATGGATTCACCATCACAACCCACGGAGCAACCAAATGGCAAGCACTGCAAAACCAGCAGCTAAAAAATCCGCGCCCGCAAAAAAAGCGGCAGGCGCAAAATCGCAGGACGCGATCGCCATCCTGCGTGCTGACCACAAAAAGGTCAGCGGCCTGTTTGAAGAGTATGAAAAGACCAACTCGGGAGCGAAAAAGTTCAAACTGGCGAACGAGATCTGTACAGAGCTGACCGTGCATGCGGAAGTCGAAGAAGAAATTTTTTACCCTGCAGTCAAGGCAGCCTTGAAAGACAAGGAACTGGTGCCCGAAGCGACGGTGGAACACGCCACACTGAAAGACCTGATTGCCCAGGTCAAGGACAAACAGCCTGACGGCGAAATGTTTGACGCCAAAATCAAGGTGATGTCTGAATACGTGAAACACCACGTCAAGGAAGAACAGAACGAGATGTTCCCCAAGGCGCGCAACACCAAACTGGACATGATGGCCCTGGGTGAGCAGATGCTTGCGCGCAAGCAGCAATTGCTGGGCGCGGCACCCTGAGCTTTCGCGGCAGGGCTGCAGAAACAAAAAGGCCAGTGTTGACTGGCCTTTTTTATGCGCTTTGATGGCTAGCCGGTTTGCCAGTCTGGCGTTTGTTCTGTGATCAGCCCCATGCTCTTCATGCTGCCGAGATTGGCCGCATGTGTCTTGCAAAACTCCACAAGCTTCTCGACGTCCTGCGACTTGTCGAAAACCTCGTCAGCGCCAAGCTGGCGGCAGTGCTCGAGTATGCGTTGCTGGCCGTAGCTTGTGAGTACGACCACCTTCTGGCGGGCAGAGCGCGCCTGCACTTCCTTGAGAACACCAAAACCGGTGCCTATGCCCAGAAACAGATCAACAATCGCAAGATCCCAGTTACCGTCATTGGCACTCAACCACTCTTTTGCGTCTGCCTCGCTTGTTGCAACGCCGACAAACCGCAGGGGTGCGATTTCTTCCATGGCGTCAATCAGCGTGTCACGAATGTCCTCCCGGTCTTCTACCAGGAATGTGCTTAAAAACATGAGTCAACCCGTTAGTTATTCTGCTGATAACTTATGGCGGGCCGTGTGTGGTTAAAGTGGGCTACGGCAACCACACGGCGTAGGTGAAGTCTGACCTGGCCCCCGGAGCCCGGATGCGTTCTGCTATGTACGCTGCTCACCCGCCACAAGGCCGTGGTCCTGCATGAAGCCAACGTAGGTGGCGTGTACCTTGCAATAGTCAACCAGGTTCTCGATGTCCAGGCTTTTGTCAAAAATCTGGTCTGCGCCCAGATCTAGGCAATGCTGCAATATCTTCGAATTGATATAGCCGGTCAGCACCACAACCTTTTGCAGCGGGCCGCGTGACCGGCATGCTTTCAGAACGCCCAGCCCGCTGCCGTCCGGAAGTACCAGGTCAATGATGGCCAGGCTCCACGCGCCTTCATGGCTCTGCAGCCATTGCCTGGCTGATGCCTCGTCAGTGACGATGCCCAGGAAGCGAAAAGAGGTGAGCGTCTCCATGGCCTCGACCAGAACATGGCGCGTGTCCTCGTGGTCTTCAACCAGAAGGGCGTTCAGTGTTGCTGTGTCCGTCATGATCACACGGGGTGTGATTCCGTCCCGGCAACCGGTTGCGGGCACCGGGGTGGGGGACTGCTGGCCGGGGCGCCGTCGTCTTCAAGCGCGCTGACTTGGACCTTCATCGCGTCCACTTTCAGGGGCGTGCCGCCGTAATCAGAGATGAAGGCCACGTCAGCGGCGTCGCGGCCATACGCCAGCACGATGCGGCCGCCCACGGGCTGCTCCTGCGTGGCGTCAAAGGTATACCAGCGCCCGCCGACAAAAGCCTCAAACCAGGCGTGCAAATCCATCGGGTCAAGCTTGTGCAGGTAACCGACCACAATGCGTGCCGGTATCTGCAGGCTGCGGCAGAGTGCGATGCCGACATGCGAGAAGTCGCGGCACACGCCGGCACCGAGCTTGAGCGTGTCCATCGCATCGGTGGTGGCTTCGCTCACACCGTATTTGTATTCAAGGTTGTGGTGAATCCAGCTGCGGATTTTCTCGACCTGTGCATAGCCTGCGGATGCATCGCCCACAATCTCGCGCGCGCGTTCGGCCATCTTGTCCGAGGGGCAATAGCGGCTCTGCAACAAATAAAGGAGGGCGTCGTCGGGCAGTTGTTCTATCGGCGTGGCGGGTGCATCAGGCGCAACGGCAATCTGCGCCTCCACCGCCATGGTCACTTCAACGGCGATGTGCATCTCGCCGCGTGGCACAACCAGGCGCTGGCACAGGTTGCCGTAGCTGTCGACGTATTCGGTGGTGGGCACCCAGGGGTGCAGTTCGTAGCGATCACTGATGATCCATTGCGCAGCGCCACTGCGCGGGCGCAGCATGGCGACAAGAGGTGTATCGACCGCGGCGGTGACGGTCAGGGTGCAGGAGGCCTTGAGTTTCATGACAATTGAAGGGGTGGACAACGGGCGTGAAAAGCGGAGCGTAGGTCGTCAATATGGCGGGGCTTGTAGGCCGTTGGCCGGGCCTGTTGCAGGCCGGCGCTCTGTTTTTATTTTTGTGGCTGTCATCCCCCTGTCATCCCGGACTCGATCCGGGAGCCATCCCGTTTCGTTCGCGATGGACTGCGGATCAGGTCCGCAATGACAAGGTAGTGACCAGCCCGATCAGCGCACAGGCACCCAGCAAAGGCATCACCCCGACCTTGAAGCGAAACAGTGCAATGGCGGCTGCGCCGGTGATCAGCGCTGACACCCCGTCAAAACGGCCGGCAAAACCCTGCGGCCAGAAGACGTGGTACGCGAAGAACATGGCCAGGTTGAGGATGACGCCGACCACCGCTGCCGTGATGGCTGTCAGTGGCGCGGTGAACTTCAGCTTGCCATGTGTTGATTCAATCAGCGGGCCGCCCGCCAGGATGAAGATGAAAGACGGCAGGAAGGTGAAGAAGGTCACCACTGCGGCGGCGGCTGTGCCGGCCATGAAGAGCGCGTTGGGGCCAAAGACCTGCGCGCCCCAGCCACCGAGGAAGCCGACAAAAGCCACCACCATAATGAGCGGGCCGGGGGTGGTCTCGCCCAGCGCCAGGCCGTCGATCATCTGCGCGCCTGTCAGCCAGTGGTGGTGCTCGACCGCGCCCTGGTACACATAGGGCAGCACGGCATAGGCACCGCCAAAAGTCAGCAGCGCGGCCTTGCTAAAAAACCAGCCCAGCTGCGTGAAAGTGCCCTGCACGCCATACATCGTGACCAGTGCCGCCATGGCCAGCAGCCAGAGCGCGATGCCGATGCCCAGCACCTTGAGCAGGTGGCTGCGCGAGAACAATGCATGTGTGGGTGTAGGTGTGTCGTCGTCTATTAGTGCCGGCCCGTAACCCCGAGCTGTTGCTCCATGCCCGCCACCAGCCGAGAACACGCCGGGTGCGATGCGCGCACCGAAGTGGCCAATCAATGCTGCAGCGATCACGATGAGCGGAAACGGTGTGTCGAACGCAAAGATGGCAATAAAGGCCGCGGCGGCGATGCCCCACATCCAGCGGTTTTTCAGTGCGCGGCTGCCTATGCGGTGCGCCGCATGCAGCACCAGTGCGGTGACCGCGGGCTTGATGCCGTAGAAGATGCCGCTGACGACAGGCACATCGCCAAAACGCAGGTAGATCCATGACAGCGCGACGAGGATAAAAAACGAAGGCAGCACAAACAGCGCCCCGGCCACAATGCCGCCCCAGGTGCGGTGCATGAGCCAGCCGATATAGGTGGCAAGCTGCTGCGCCTCGGGGCCTGGCAGCAGCATGCAGTAATTGAGCGCATGCAGAAATCGCTTTTCGCTGATCCAGCGGCGGCGCTCCACCAGCTCGGTATGCATGATGGCGATCTGCCCGGCCGGCCCGCCGAAACTGATGAAGCCGAGCTTGAGCCAGAAGCGGAAGGCCTCGGCGAATGAGACGGGTGGGGGCGGGGAAGAAAGGTCGGTTGAAGGCGTGACGGTGTCCATGGAAAAGTCCACACAAAGTTATCAGCACTTGGACGGGACACCGTCTACCTCATGGGCAGTTTGCAACTGCCCTGTGGCCGGGAGGCTGTTTTCCCGATTTGCGGATGGTATCAGAGGGGCGTTGATGAAGGGCACAGCGGCACCCTCCGCTGACAGCTCCCGGGTTTACCGATAGTTACGCTTCGAGAAGATTATTTGTAGCCATCATGTCGATTCCACCCGAACCCGTTCGTCGTCATCATGTAGAGCATCAAAAGCACCAAAAAGGAGCCACCATGCAGAAAATCACCACCTTCCTGACTTTCAAGGACCAGGCCGAAGAGGCTATGGACTTTTATGTCTCGGTCTTCAAGGGCGCCAAGAAGGGCCACACCCGCCGTTACTTCAAGGGTGCCCATATGCCTGAAGGAACCTTCATGACCGGCACCTTCGAGATCGAAGGCCAGACCTTCATGCTGCTCAATGCGGGCGTTGACTTCGGTTTTGGCGGCGGCGGTTATTCGCTGTTTGTCGATTGCAAAACGCAGGACGAGATCGACCACCTGTGGACCAGCCTGTCTGAAGGCGGGGAGCAAAAACGGTGCGGCTGGCTACAGGACAAGTTCGGCATCACCTGGCAAATCGTGCCCGGCATTCTCGGCGAACTCATGACCCGGAATGACAAGGACCCGGCGGCTGCCGACCGCGTCATGCAGGCCATGATGAAGATGACCAAATTCGACATCCAGAAGCTGAAAGACGCGCACGACAACCGCTGATTTACAGGAGAGCAACCATGCAAAGCCAGATATATGTCAGTCTGCCAGTGAAGGACCTCGACAGGACCGTCGCCTTTTTCACCGCGCTTGGTTTTAAATTCAACGCGCAGTTCAGCAACGAAAAGGCTGCCTGCATGGTGATCAACGAAGGTGCCAGCTACGTGATGCTGATGGCCGAGTCCTTCTTCAGGACCTTCACGCCCAGGCCGGTGCCCGATGCCAAAACCACCGCCGG
Organism: Polaromonas sp.; assembly: GCF_016185115.1. Taxonomy (GTDB): domain Bacteria; phylum Pseudomonadota; class Gammaproteobacteria; order Burkholderiales; family Burkholderiaceae_C; genus Polaromonas. The sequence continues at coordinate 69,107 of NZ_JACPOF010000008.1, forward strand.
GGCGTTGATTTCACTGTCGCAAGGCAGCCGCGAAGACGTCGACGCGATCGTCGCCAAAGCCGTCGCGGCCGGCGGCAGCACGCTCAACAATCCGCAGGACCACGGCTTCATGTACGAGCATGATTTCGAAGACCCTGACGGGCACCTGTGGGGCGTGATGTGGATGAACCCCGCGCACGCCACCGCACAGCAAGCCACGGGCCAGCCGGCCTGAGTACCGTCAAATCCAGAGCAATCCCCAACCAAAGGAGCACACCATGCAAGTCCAGCCCTACATCTTTTTCGAAGGCAAATGCGAGGAAGCCATCAACTTCTACAAGACAGCGCTCAATGCCGAGGTCGTGATGTTGATGCGTTACAAGGACAACCCCGAGCCGCAGGCCAGCGGTGACGGCTGCGGCCCCGGCATGTCCAGCATCAAGCCTGAAAGCGTCATGCACGCAACCCTGAAGATAGGCGGCACCGACGTGATGATGTCCGACGGCATGGCCTCGGGCAAGCCCGAGTTCAAGGGCATCACCCTCTCGCTCAACCCGGCCACCGAAGCAGAAGCCAAAAAGCTGTTCGAAGCGCTGGGCGTGGGCGGCCAGGTACAGATGCCTATGGCTAAAACCTTCTTCTCGCCCTGCTTCGGTATGGTGGCCGACAGGTTTGGCGTGTCCTGGATGATTGTCGTGCCCGGCGACATGCCGGCAAGGTAAAACCGGTCAACCCAAAGGAGAACGCGCCATGGAAGCAGCAAAACCCACCCCCGAACACGAATGGCTCAAGCAGTTGCTGGGCGACTGGACCATGACCGGCGAATGCGACATGGGACCCGGCATGCCACAGGCCAAAACCACGGGCACCGAACACGCACGCGCACTGGGCGAGCTGTTTGTGGTCGGTGAAGGCACCGGCGAAATACCCGGCGGCGGCAGCGGCACCATGCTGATGACGCTGGGCTACGACGACGCAAAGAAAAAGTTTGTCGGCAGTTGGGCCGGTTCGATGATGACCGGCATGTTCTTCTATGAAGGCGAACTTGATGCCGCAAAAAAGGTGCTGACGCTGAACACCCAAGGCCCGAGCTTCAAGGGCGACGGCACGACGGCGCGCTACCAGGACGTCATCACCATCATCAGCCCCGACGAGCGCACCCTGCATTCGCAGACGCCCGGCCCCGATGGCCAGTGGAAGCGCTTCATGACGGCGACCTACAAACGCGTTAAAAAATAAGCCATGAACCTGCATCTTTACTGCCACCCCTTTGCCTCCTACTGCCAGAAGGTGCTGAGCGCGCTGTACGAAACCGGCACGCCTTTCAGCAGCACGGTGGTCGACCTCGGCGACGAAACAGCACGCACTGACTTTTACGCCATCTGGCCGATAGGCAAGTTCCCGGTGCTGGCCGACCGCACGGCCGGGCAGATGATTCCCGAGTCGAGCATCATCATCGAGTACATCGCCAGCCAGGTGAAGGGCGGCGATGCCTTGCTGCCTCGTGAGCCCGGTCTTGCATTGCAGGTGCGGCTCTGGGACCGCTTCTTCGACCACTACATCCACGAGCCTATGCAGAAGATCGTGACCGACCGCATCCGGCCGCCCGGCCAGCACGACCCCCACGGCGTCGCCCAGGCCCGCAGGTCGCTGGCCACGGCTTACGGCATCGTCGACCGCCACATGGCCGGCAGGCTGTGGGCAGTGAATGACCGCTTCAGCATGGCCGACTGCGCAGCATCCCCATCGCTTTATTACGCTGCCCGGGTGGCGCCGATACCTGACAGCCTGCCCAGCCTGCAGGCCTATCACCGCCGCCTGCTTGAGCGGCCATCGTTTGTGCGTGTGCTCAAGGAGGCCGAGCCCTACGCGCACTTTTTCCCGAAAGAAAATTCCGAATAAGCAGGGATAGGCAGCATGCCGCGATACGGGTATGCTGCACCTCATGACGTTTCGGCACGCCAGTACTTTTGGCTTTGGCACGTCCCTATGGGTCGGCGGCACTGCGCTGGTGTTCGCGTCGCTGCTCGTGCTTACAGGCTGCGCCACGTCACCCGGCTTTTCACCCTACCCGGCAGCGCAGCCGCGCCTGTCGGCCCAGGAAGCCAGTGATGTCACGATCTACGCCATCAGCCTGGTCGGCACGCCCTATCGTTATGGCGGCAACACGCCGGCTTCGGGCTTCGACTGCAGCGGGCTGATAGGCCATGTCTATAAAACCCGCGCCAGCACCGCCTCGCCCCGTACCGTGGCGGCACTGACCAACTGGGGCCAGCCGGTTGCAGCCAGTGCGGTGCGCACCGGCGACCTCGTGGTGTTTGTGCAGAACGGCGTTGCCACGCATGCGGGCATCTATGTCGGCGAGAACCGTTTTGTACATGCGCCCTCTAGCGGTGGCGAAGTGCGGCTGGACAGGCTGACCTCGGTGTACTGGTCGCGGCAGGCTTACTCTTTCCGAAGGCCTTGACCCGGGACCTTGACGCCAGGCGCAGGCCGTCAGCTCACAGGTATCACAGGTCTATCGCAGGCCGGTACTCTTCAGGCGCCACAAAACGCCAGCGGCCGACAAAGGTCGCCATCACCAGGCCTATTACGGCGGCACAGGCAATCACGGCGCTCAGGCTCAGCCACTGGTTGTCGTAAGCGCCAAACATGCTGGCCCTGACGGCCCTGACCACCCAGGTAAACGGCAGCCACGGGTTGATGCTCTGGAAGAACGCGCCGCTCAGTTCGATCGGCAAAATGCCGCCGCCCGACGACAGCTGCAGTATCAGCAGGATGAGCGCCACAGCCTTGCCCGCATCGCCAAACGCACGCGTCAGCACCACGATGATGAGCATGAAGGTCAGCGACGAGAGGGCCAGCGTCAGCGCGAGCCCCGGCAGGTGAATCACGCGTATGTTGAGGATGAACAGCAGCATCAGCAGGATGACCAGCGCCTGGCCCAGCACGATGGCTGCCGGTATCGCCAGCTTGCCGAGAATCTGCGCGAAGCGTGTGTGGCCCTGCGCGGCTTCAGGCAGGCGCCGCAAGTGAAAAATAAAGGCCGTCATCACCGCACCCAGCCAGAGCGCCACCGGCACAAAGTTGGGTGCAAAGCCCTCGCCATTGTTGGCCACGGGCGCATCAATCTCCATCACCGGCTCCACCGATGACGCCAGGCCGCGAGGGCTGCCTTCAAGCGACTGGATTTGTGTGGGCAATGAACTCGACAGCAGTTCCAGCCCGGCCGACAGTTGCTGCGAACCATCACGCAGTTTGCCGAGGCCGCCGCGCAGGTCCTGCGTGCCTTTGGCCAGTGCGGTGCTGCCTGCTGCCAGCTCATCGAGTTTTGTGTCTGCAGGCAGTGCAGCGGCCATGGCTGAAATGCCGTTGCCCATCTCGCCCACGCCGTCGGTCAGCGCCGCCACGCCGGTAGCGACGCGGTGCGAACCGTCAGCCAGTTTCATTTCACCGTTGCGCGCAGACTGAAGCCCGGCCGTCAACTGCGCGCCACCTTCGGCGATTTGCCCCGCGCCGGCAGAGATGCGGCCACCGACCAGCGGGATGGCGCTGGTCTCGTCACGCAACTGGCCCGCGCCATCGGTGAGCTTCTGCGCGCCGGTGTGCAACTCGTCCAGGCCCTTGCCGAGTTCGGCATGCCCGGCAGCCACGCTTGCCGCGCCGCTCTTGAGTGCCTGCAGATCCTGCGGCTTGGGTTTTTTGGCGTCCATGGTGCGAATGCCGGCGCCCAGTTGCCTGACGCCACCCGTCAACTGGCCCACACCTGCTGCCACCTGCTCGCCACCGGTGGCCAGCTTGCCCGAGCCCGCATGCGCCTGCACCAGCCCGGCCTCCACCGCCTGCGCGCCGGTGCGCAACCTGCCCACACCATCGCGCAGCTTGACCACGCTCTGTCCCGCGTCGGCAGTCGCACCCAGCACAATGGCCCAGCGTTTTTCGTTCAGGGTTTCATTGACCTGGTGGCCCAGTTCTGCGGCAAAACGCCGCGCCAGGCCGGCACCCGTGTAGTTGTCACCTTCTGAGGCATACACCACCAGCTTGCCGCCGCCCGATTGCAGGCCAGGCACAGCGGTAGCGCTGAAATCACGCGGAATGATGAGCGCAAAGGCCGAGCTGCCCTGCCGCACCGCCTTGCGCGCGGCAGCTTCGTCCGTCTCTACACGAAAGCCGAACGCCTGCTTGTTCTGCAGCGTGTCGGTCAGCTCACGCCCCAGGTTGACCTGCTGGCCGCCGTAGTTGATGCCCGCGTCAAGGTTGATGATGGTGGCTGGCAGCGAGGCCGTACGCCCGGCAGGGTCCCACACGCTTGAAAGGTAAATCAGCGCATACAGCGCGGGTATCACCAATATGCCGAAGACCGACACGCGCAGCTTGGGGAAGCGGCTGAACAGCTCTGCTTCCATGCGTGCGATGGCCAGGGCGTTGCGTAAGATCTTCATGTAGCTCCTGCGGCTCAAATGCGGGGCGGGCGGGATGGCCATCTGCTGCTCCTGATGATTATCGTCAGGGAGGGCCTGCGTGTCCCGGCGCGCCAAACCCCCGCGCCGTGCGCTTGAAAGCCGATCCGGTTACCCTTATATGCTTTGTTTGAAAGCCCGGCAAAATCCAGCCGGGAAACAGCATAAAGCCCAGAAAGGCCCACCATGTCCAGCTCCAGCGCAGGCACCAGCCCCATCCTCAACATCAAGCCGCTCGGCCCCCGCTGGGAGACGCTGGACCCCTTCCTGTTCTGCGTCTACCACGACGATGCCTACCCCGAGGCCAATGCCGACATGAGTCCCAAGGCCTCGCTGGCTGGCCGCGACATCGGGCAGGATTTCAGCCGCAAGGACGGCTGGAGCATGTACCACGGCCAGACGGTGCCCGGCTTTCCCGGCCACCCACACCGCGGTTTTGAAACCGTCAGCATCGTGCGCAAGGGTTTGATCGATCACTCTGATTCGCTGGGCGCGATTGCGCGCTTTGGCCAGGGTGATGTGCAGTGGCTGACCGCCGGGCGCGGCATCGTGCATGCAGAGATGTTCCCCCTGCTGAAAGAAGACACCGACAACCGCATGGAGATGTTCCAGATCTGGCTGAACCTGCCTGCGGTGTCCAAAATGGCGCCGCCGCACTTCAAGATGTTCTGGGCCGAAGACATTCCCGACACGGTAGCCAAAGACGAGCAGGGCCGCGCCACGCATGTCTCCGTCGTCGCAGGCAAACTGAAAGCCGGCAACGAAGCGATTGACCCGCTCGCACCGCCGCCTGATTCATGGGCCGCACGCGAGCACGCCGACCTCGCCATCTGGACACTGCGCATGGAGCCCGGTGCGAAATGGACGCTGCCCGCCGCAGCCAAAGCCACGAATCGCGTGCTGTATTTCTTCAAGGGCAAGTCGGTCACAGTGGCCGGCCAGGCCGTCAACAGCAGCGGCGCCATCCAGCTGCAGCCTGATGTGGCGGTCGAGCTGGTCAACGGCGATACGGTCAGTGAGTTTCTGGTGCTGCAGGGCAAGCCGATTGGCGAGCCTGTGGTGCAGTACGGCCCGTTTGTCATGAACAGCCAGGCCGAGATCGTGCAGACCATGCAGGAGTACCAGCGCACCCAGTTCGGCGGCTGGCCCTGGGGCGACTACGCACCCACGCATGGGCGTGACCCGGCGCGGTTTGCGAAACATCCTGATGGGAAGGAAGACCGGCCGCAGGCTGAGACTGCAGCGGCCTAGGTTGCAGCACTCTGGGCAGACGCGCGTGCTTGGCGCCGTGCCCTTCACTGCCAGGCCGGGTCTCGCCCCGGCGGGCGACTCACTTTCTCTTGCTTCGCCAAGAGAAAGTAAGCAAAGAGAAGGCGACCCTGTTCGTCGTCCCCTACGCTTCGCTGCGGGGCACCCTGCGATGCTCGGTCCAGACGGGGTCTGAAACAACTCGGCTAGCGCCTCAAACAAGTTTCAGCCCTGATCCGTCTGGCCCTGCGCTTCTCGGCTCCTCTCCAAGGGTTGGGGGAGATGAAGACAAAAACAGGAGCCAATACCAATCTACTGTCTCGGTCATTGCGGACCCGATCCGCAATCCATCCTGAACGAAGCGGGGATGGATCCCGGATCAAGTCCGGGATGACAGAAAGAATCCCCGAATCCATTCCCCAACCCCGTGGAGGCTGGGCCGAGCAGCGCAGGGTGCCCGAAGCGAAGCGTAGGGACCCAGACGTCGGGTCGCCTTTCCATCAGCTATCCTGCAAAAATGCCCGCCTTCCCCCTGGATTTCTCAGCCGACTCGGAAGTAGTCGCCCACCAGCTCATAGGCATGACCGTCCTCATCGATGGCGTGGGTGGCGTCATCGTCGAAACCGAGGCTTACGACCAGACCGACCCGGCATCCCACACCTTCGGCGGGCAGACGCCGCGCAACGCCGCGATGTTCGGGCCGCCGGGGCGGGTCTACGTTTACCGCTCTTACGGCATCCACTGGTGCCTGAACTTCGTGTGCCGCGAGCCCGGCCACGGCGCCGGGGTGCTGATACGGGCGATCGAGCCCACGCACGGCCTGGAGCGCATGCGCGAGCGGCGCGGGCTCACCGACATCCGCCTGCTGTGCGCCGGCCCGGGGCGGGTAGGCCAGGCGCTGGCGATTGACGGCAGCTTCAACCACATGCGGCTTGACCGGAGGCCCTTCAAGCTGGTGGGCCAGCCGGACGCGGCGACTGTGCGTGTGCTGACCGGGCCGCGCATCGGCATCAGCAAGGCGGCTGAGGTGCCGTGGCGCTTCGGGCTGGATGGGTCACGCTTCCTGAGCCGGCGGTTTTAGCCAGAGGGGCAACGGTTTGCTATTTAATTAATAGCTGCTCACGTGCGTATTTATTGGCCTGCAGCCGTTTTTGGGGGTCAAAAAGGCCTGTTTTTGGCGTTTTTCCGGCTTTGGACACTGCCCGGACGGGCCAGAAAGCCCAAAATGTAAAGTTGACTTTACATATGGCCGCTGCACGCCAGCTTATTCCGGCTGTATGCCGCCAGCCTGGATCGCCTTGCGTGTGCGCTCTATGTCTTTGCTGAGGTAGTTGCGGAAGTCCTGCGCGCTGCCGGCGGCGGGTACGGCGCCGTTGGACTCAAACGAATCGCGCAGCGCCTTTTGCTGCAGCGCGACCGCCAGCGCCTTGCGCAGGGTGTCGGCCACTTGTGGCGGCAGGCCTTTGGGTGCCATCAGCCCAATCCAGCCTGAAAACTCGAAGCCGGGCACGGTGTCGGCCAGCGACGGCGCGTTGGGAATCGGGTGCGCGTCCTGCGCCATGCTGTGGCCCAGCAGGCGCAGCCGGCCTGATGACACGAGGCCCAGCGCGGCCGGCGCGGGTGTCAGCACCCAGTCGGTTTCGCCCGACACGACAGACGCCACGCCGGCACTGCCGCTTTTGTAGGGCACATGCAGCGACTCGAAGCCTGCCGCGCTCTGGAAAGCCAGGCCCGCCAGGTGGCTGGCCGAGCCTATGCCGGCCGACGCCATATTGGTCTTGCCGCCTTTTGATTTGGCATATGCGATGAGGTCTGCCGTGTTCTTCACATTCAGGCTGGGCGTGCAGACCAGCACGTTGGGCAGCAGCGCGACCAGCGAGACCAAGTCAAAGTCATTCAGCGGCTTGTAGGTGACGGCTTTCTGCAGCAGCGGCGCGACGGTGATGGAGCTGCTGGACGCCACGATGAGCGAGTAGCCATCAGGCGCAGAGGTCCTGCCGGTCTCGACACCTATGGCCCCTGCGGCACCGGCCTTGTTGTCGACCACGATCGCCTGGCCCAGCGGCTGCGTCATCTGGTTGGCGACGATGCGGCCTATCGTGTCCACGCTGCTGCCCGCCGCATTCGGCACGATGAACCTGACGGGGCGTTGCGGCCAGGAGGCTGTTTGCGCGAAGGTTTCCAGCGGCAACAAACCTGCAACTCCCAGCCAGACAAGACCCTGGCGGCGATTGATGCGAGGTCGTGTGTTCATGGTGCTCGTCTCCGTTGTATTTACGTTGTATTTATCTCGACGTGCCATCTATCCACTCTGCGTCTTCACCAGTGCTGTCGTGGAACCGGCTTCGCCGGGCCACAGACAGCGTCCCCTGCAAGGGGAGAGGCGGCTACGCGAAGCGAGTCCGCAACAGGGGTGTGCCATTTACTCGGGTAATACGCCGATCTCCTTTGTGATCGCCGCCCACCGCGTCATCTCGTTTTTCAGGAAAGCGCCGGTCTGCTCGACCGATACATTCGGTTCTGCAATCGGGCCTATGGTGGCGATGCGATCAGCGACTTCCTTGTCGGCCAGCATGGCGCCCAGGTCGCGGTTGAAGCGCGCGATGGCCGCAGGCGGCGTGCCCACAGGCGCTACGACCGCAAACCAGCCGACCATGTCGAAGCCAGGCATTTTCTCGGACAGCGAGGGCACCTGCTCCCAGCCGGCTACACGTTTGGCCGAGGTGGTGGCCAGCACGCGAATGCGGCCCTGTTTGGCCAGTGCGGCGGTCGAGGCCAGGTCGGCCACGATGGCATCAATGTGTTTGCCCATCAGGTCCTGCACGCCGACGCCTACCGACGAGTACGACACCAGGTTGGCCTGTGCCGCACTGCGTGCGTTGAACAGGCGCGCAATCATGCCGCTGAAGGTGCGCGGGCCTTCATTGCCCAGTGTCAGCTTGCCGGGCTCGGCCTTGGCACGTGCCACCAGTTCTTCAATCGACCTGATGGGTGAGTTGGCGTCCACCAGGATGGCAAACGGGCTGCGCGCCACAAAACCGACCGGCACAAAATCTTTCTGTGCGTCGTAAGGCAGTGTCTTGAAGAGCAGCGGGTTGGTGATCAGCGCGGCGGTAGTCGCGAAATAAAAGTTGGTGCCATCAGCCGGCGAACGGGCGGCGAACTGCGCGCCTATCGTGTTCTGGCCGCCGGGCTTGTTGTCGATGATGACGGGCTGGCCCCAGCTTTTGGCCAGTCGCTCGGACAGCAGGCGCGCCACGTTGTCAGGGCCGGAGCCGGGCGGCTGCGAGAGAACCAGCTTGACGGGTTTGTCGGGCCAGGCGGCGGTCTGCGCGTGCGCGGCGGGCAGCCAGGCTGCGAATGACAGGGCGGCGAATGAAAGGGTGAGCAGTCTGCGGTTCATGATGTTGTCTCCTTGGGTTTTCTTTAGTGCGTTGAAAGCTTCAGTTTGAATTGGCGGTTTCAGTTTCGTTGTGGTGTGCCGCAGAAGGCCAGGCCTTGCGCCAGTTGGCCAGCAGCTGATCGAGTTCTGCCTGGGTAGATGCGGTGCCAAAGGTGTAGTGGTCAGGGCGCACGATGGCGGCATGGCAGTTGTGCTTTTGCATCCACAGCGCTGTGACGCCATCCGCTTCTGTCAGCGCCTTGCCGAGTGCGACAAGCGTCATGGGGGTATCCGGTGATGCGAGCTTGCCGTCCGTCACGAGTCGCCAGCCGTGGCCAAAAGTTTTGTCCATCAACACGGCGTTGCCCGAAGCAGCATTGATGCGCGGTTGGGGAAACAGCGTGCCGCGCCCTGTTGTCATTGCGGATGACAGCAGGCCGGTTTCGAGCCGCGGAATGACATCCTGGCGCGGCGTGTCTTTCACCACACCGCCACATTCGTCCAGCATGCGTTTGTCGCGTGCGCGTGCCTTGCCGAGGTCGCGTTCGCAGATCACTGCGCCTGCACCCTTGATGCGGGTGGTCAGGTCGCGCACATGGCGTTTGCGTTCGTCGCCGTAGCTGTCGAGCAAAGCATCGGCGGCCTTGCCTGCTACTTCGTTCTTCAGCACGGCGGCAAGCTTCCATGACAGGTTGGCCACATCACGGATGCCCTGGCACATGCCCTGGCCCATGAAGGGCGGTTGCTGGTGCGCGGCGTCACCGGCGAGAAATACCCGGCCCTTGCGCCAGTCGTGTGCGACCAGTGCATGGAAGCGGTAGCTGGCCTGGCGCCACAGCTCGCCATCTTCAGGTGTCAGCCAGCGCGACAGCAGCTTCCAGGTGTTCTCAGGCTTGGCCACCTCGACGGGGTCCTCGCCCTCTTTCAGCGATATCTCCCAGCGCCTGTGGTTGCCCGGGCCTATGACCATGGTGCAGGGGCGTTCGGGCTCGCAGTACTGCACACTGGTGAGCGGCAATTTTTTAAGACCCTGCTCATTGACGAGCACGTCCACCACCAGCCAGGGTTCGTCGAAGTCGAGGTCATCGAGTTCAATGCCGGCCTGTGCGCGCACGGTGCTGGTTGCGCCATCGCAGCCAATCACATAACGGGCCCTGACTGTCTGTTCATTGCCGCTACTGTTGCGCAGCTTCAGCGTTACGAGCCCATCACCCTGGCTCAGGGACAGCAGCTCCGCGCCGAGTTCAATGGTGACGGATGGCAGCGCCGCAGCGCGCGCGCGCAGGATGCGCTCGACCGGTGGCTGGGTAAACACGTTCGACGGCGTGTAGCCCAGCGGATACGGCGGCGCAACCATGGTCATGCGGCGTATCAGCTGACCATCCACCCCAAAATATTCAGACGGGGTGAAGGGTTCCATGTGCGGCAGCACGTCTTCGGCCACACCGATCTGCTGGAACACGCGCATGATCTCGTGGTCAAGCGCAATCGCGCGCGGCTTTTCATACACCGTGCTGGTTTTGTCGCAGACATACGTCTTCAAACCGGCCTGGCCGAGCAGGCTGGCGGCCACGGCGCCTGATGGGCCAAAGCCGACGATGGCGACGTCATACACCTGGGTCATCAGAGGACCTCGTCGAGTAATTCGTTGGCGATGGGGTTGGACAGCAGGCCGACCTTTTCAATCTCGACCTCATACACATCACCGGCCTTCATCCACACCGGCGGTGTGCGCGCCTGCCCTACGCCTGCGGGTGTGCCCATGACGATGACATCGCCCGGCTCCAGCGTCAGCACGTCGGCCAGCAGTTCAATGGTTTCGGCGACACTGAAAATCATCTCGCTGGTGTTGGCGTCCTGCATGACCTGGCCGTTGAGGCGGCCCTGGATCTTGAGGCCGGTGGCGCCGGGCGCCAATTCATCGGCCGTGACGAGCACGGGGCCGAAGGCGCCGGTGTCGTCGAAGTTTTTACCAATCGTCCACTGCGGTGTTTTCTTCTGGTAGTCGCGCACCGACATGTCGTTGAAGCAGGCATAACCAAACACGTGGCGCAGTGCAGTGGCCTGTCTGGTGTGGCGGGGTACCCGGGTGCCGATGACCACGGCGAGTTCGGCTTCGTAGTCAAACCTTGTCGACACGGAAGGAACGCGGCCGACAGCCTTGTGTGCAATCAATGAGCTTGCACCGCGAAAGAAGAACCAGGGGTAATCGGGCTTGTCCCGGCCGCCTTCCTTGGCATGATCGAAGTAGTTGAGACCCAGGCAGATGATCTTGCCGGGCTCGGGCACCAGCGGCGCCAGCGTGAGGCTGTCGAGTTTCAGGCGTGGGGCACCTGACGCAAAAGCAGTCTTGCCCGCAGCTGCGAGGTCAATACCGGCGACCAATGCCGCCCGCATGTCCGCAGGCACCTGCGGCTGTGCCGCGTTGAGATCGATGACGTCGTTGCCGTCAACCGCAGCAAGGCGGGCTTTGCCGTCTTTCAGGAAAGTCGTGAATTTCATTTTTTAAAAAGGTGAGAAGAAAAAATCAGGCCTGTGAAGGCACAAAAAACACGGCGCGCTGCGCTTCTTTCAGCCTGGCGCTGGGCGGTGCCGAAATGCCCCAGTGATCGACACGGCCTGCGGGCCACTTCCAGTCGTCTGGCGTGCCGACCTTGTAGCTGTCGTCCACCTGCTGCACGTCGGCGGTGTATTCAATGACCACCCCGAACGGGTCGATGAAGTAATTGAAGGCGTTGTTGCCAGGGCCGTGGCGGCCGGGGCCCCATTCGATGCTGTGCCCGGCGTCCTTCATGCGGCCGCCACCGCGCATGACCGATTCGATCTCGGGCATCACAAAGGCGATGTGGTTGAGTGCGTCGTTGTCTGCATCGCCCAGCGCCAGGCTGTGGTGGTCGGCATTGCAATTCATGAAGGCCATGATTCTGGTGCGGTCCAGCAGGCGAAAGCCCAGTGCCTCTTCAAAGAACTTTTGCGATTTGGGGATGTCATGCGCGTTGAGCACCACATGTGCCAGCCGCATCGGGTGGTCTTTTTGCTCGCCTGCGTCGCTGTGGCGCTTGTCGCCGTACACCACCTGTATGAGGCGGCCGTCGTGGTCGCGCACCGTCAGGCCCTTGCCGCCTGCAGGATCTGTCAGTACGCCCAAGGGCTGGGCGATGCTACCACCGGCGGCTACGGCGTTTCTGGCGATCTCGCCCAGCGCCGCTTCCGAGTGGGCGCGAAAGGTGACGTGCCTGATCTGGGGCTTGTCACCGCCCTGGTGCAGCGACAGCAGGTGATGGTCTGCGCCCGTGCCGCGCAGGTAGATGGCGCCATCGTCACGGGCAATGACCTTCAGATTCCAAACCTCGGTGTAGAAGGAAGCGGCTTTGGCCAGGTCTGGCATGTTGAGGGAGACGCTGCGCAGCGCGGCGATTGTGGGAGAGGTCATGCGTTTGTCCTTGCAGGCGCTTGTGTATGAAGGTTCATGCCGAGAAAGCGCTCGGCATTTTTGAATGTGAGCTGTTTCAGCACGGCGGCGTCAAAACCGGTGGCGTTGACCCGGTCCACCGGCGTGCGGTCGTGAAAGTTGAAGGGATAGTCGGTGCCCAGCATGAGCTGCGTGCTGCCGAACATGTTTGTGAGGTGCTGCAGCGTTGGGGTATCAAACACCAGCGTGTCGAAATACAGCTTGCGCGCCTGCTCTGTGGGCGAGGTCTGCACCTGCTCTTTCAGTGCAGGGAAGACCGACCATCCCTGCTGCAGGCGCGGCAGCAAACTGGCCAGTGTGCCCCCACCATGACTGAACGCGATGCGCAGTTTGGGGTGGCGCATCATGAGGTTGCTGGTGATGACGGACGCGGCGGCCAGGCCCACGTCTGTAGGGTAGGCCAGCACCTGCTGCAGCGGCGGCGGGCCGACGAGCCTGTCCATGCCTGCGGGTTTGACGGCATGCACAAAGACTGATGCACCCAGCGCTTCACAGGCTTCGAAGAAGGGCTCGAAGTGCGGGTCGCCGATCACCTTGCCATTGACGTTGCTGCCTATCTCGACACCGACCATGCCCAGCACCTCAACGGCGTAGCGAAGCTCCGTGATGGCGAGATCAAGGTCCTGCAGCGGTACTGCGCCCATGCCTATCAGTGCACCGTTTGACTCTGCCGCCATGGCGGCGATCTGTTCGTTCAAAAAGCGCAGCAGTTGTTGTGCTTCGTGCGGCTCAAACCAGTAAGAAAACAGCTCCGGCATCGGCGAGATGACCTGCTTTGCCAGTCCCATCTGCGGCAGATCGGCCAGGCGGCGCGTGGTGCTCCAGCACTTTTCGGACACCGTGCGGTAGTTCTTGCCCGCAATCATGATGTGGCGGTGGCACAGGCCGTTGGCGTTCGGCGCTTCGGCTGTCGATGGCCAGAGTTTGGGCATGGGTCCGCCGAAATAGGCGGGGAATTTTTCGGGCACGACGTGCGCATGCACGTCTATGCCGCAGGCGCAGGGCAGGGCGGTCATCAGGCGTGCTGGAGGCCGGCGGCTGCGACACCGGCGATGCAGATGGCTTCGTCTTCATCGCCGGTGCCGCCCGATGCGCCCACTGCGCCGATGACGGCGCCTGCGGCATTCTTGATGACGACAGAGCCGGTCTGCGGAATGAATTTGCCTTGCGATACGGCCGACAGCGAGCCGTAGAAGTTGGGGTTGTCCTTGGCGCGCTGCATCAGTGTGCGGCTGGAGGCGCTGAAACCGACGGAGGCCCAGGCCTTGCCGGTGGCCACGTCGATGCGGAACATGCTGGCGCCATCTTCACGCTGCACGGCCTTGACGTGGCCCGCATCGTCGAGCACCACGACTGCCATAGCCTTGTAACCGGCCTTGCGCGCTTCGGCCAGCGCGGTCGTGATGATGGTGTTGGCTTGCGCCAGGGTCAGTGTGGTCATGATGTTGTCTCCGTCGTCACACATTTGTGCCGCGCAGGGACGCGCGGCATGCGTTGAATGACCGGAGTCTAGGCAGGCTGTGGCCATCCATCAATCCAATATTCTGGATATATACAATCCATGGTATGGATATACGCTCCATTGACATGAATTTGCTGGTGGTCTTCGACGCCATGATCGAGCACCGCAGCGTGACCCGTGCAGCCGAGGCCATAGGCCTGAGCCAGCCGGCGATGAGCGCTGCAGTGGCACGTTTGCGCAACTGGTTTGACGACCCGCTGTTTGTAAAGACCGGCGCAGAGATGAAGGCCACGCCGCGTGCGCTGGCACTGGCCACACCGGTGCGCCGCGTGATTGAGACGGTCAAGGGCGAAATCCTGCAGCGCTCGGGGTTTGACCCGCAGACCACGGACCGCGTCTTCACCCTGTTGATGCCCGATATCGCAGAGGTTAATTTTTTGCCAAAGTTGCTGGCGGAAATTTCGAAGAACGCACCTGGCGCCAGGATTCGCACCGTGTCGCGCTCGCGGCCTGCGGCGGCTGAAGCGCTGGAGTCAGGCGAGGCCGAGCTGGCGGTGGGTTACTTTCCCGACCTGCACAAGGCGGGCTTCTTCAGGCAGAAACTTTTTGACAGCCCGCATGTGTGCATAGTGCGCGCAGACCATCCGACTGTCGGCAACAAGCTGACCATGAAGCAGTACCTGGCGCTGTCGCATGTGGTGGTGCATCCCGAAGGCCGCGAGCATGTGTTCGAGCTTTTTCTCGGTGCGCAGGGGCTGAAGCGGCGTGTGCTGCTGGAGCTGTCGCACTTCATGAGCCTGCTGCCGGTGATAGAAAGCTCGGACCTGATTGCCACCGTACCGTCGGACCTGGCCGACGTGTGCCAGCGTTACACCAACATCCGCATACTTGATGCGCCCATCAAGTCACCGCTGATTGCCGTGCACCAGTTCTGGCACAGGCGTTTTCACAAGGACCCGGCCAACGTCTGGCTGCGGGGTGTGATTCATTCGCTTCTCGCTGCTGCTTAAGGCTGGCTCGGCGGTTTGGGCAGCCACGCGAAGCCGAGCGCACCGATGGCCAGCAAGGCGGCAATGCTGGCGAGCACGGCGGTGTAGGGTTCTGCGCCATGTGCAGCCGCATAGGTGGCTACGGTACCGGTGAACCACTGCATGACGGCAACGCCCATGAACATGGACATCGTGAAAAGCGCCATGGCACGCCCGGTGATGGCGGGCGAATAGGCATTGCGCACATCGGCGTACTGCAGCACCAGGTAGCCCGAGAGCAGTCCGATAAATACGGGGCCTATCACGTCAATCCAGGTGCTGTGTGTGAACGCAAACACTGTGAACAGTGCTGCCATCAACAGCGTGAAGCCCACCAGCCATTTGCGCCTGCTTGCAGGGCCGGGGTCCAGCCGACCGAACAGGGGCGCGCTGATTTGCGACGCAATCGACATGATGATGGCCACGTTGCCGCTTTGCACAAGGGAGAAATCATGCCGGTGCATCAGCAGCGGGCCCAGCCAGAGGCCGCGCAGCGAAATGAATGAGGCGTAGCCCACGCAGCCGAGCAGCACAATGCCTGCGGTGTGCGGCAGCAAAAACAGCGCGCCAAATTTGCGGATCGCTTCATGCATGGACTCTTTGGGTTGCGGAGTGTCGCCACCGGGTAATACGGGTTCATGCACCAGCGCCCAGATCAGCAGCCATGCCAGCGCGCCCATGCTGCCCAAAGCCGCAAAACCCATGCGCCAGGAGGTCGCCTCGATCAGCCATGCAAGCGGGGTACCGGTCAGCAGCATGCCCACGCCGCTCAGGCCCAGCGTGATGCCGGCGACTGCCGCGAAGCGCTCAGGCGGAAAGTGGCGGGCGATGAACACGGTACAGACCAGGAAGGCCGGCGCGCAGCCTATGCCGATCAAGACTTGGCCCGCCACCAGCATGCCGTAGCTGCCAGCCATCGCTGAAATCACAGAGCCGGCAATCGCAATCGGGAATGCCGTGAGCACGGTACGCCGCACGCCATGGAGGTCTATGCCTATGCCCATGAACAACTGCATGGCGCCAAACGCGAAATGGAATGAGCCGGCAAAGGTGCCAAGTGCCTGTGCGCTCAGGTGAAAGTCGTTTTGCAGCGGCGCCGCCATGATGGCGCCGACGGTGCGATAAGCCTGACTGAGTGTGAACGCCGCTGTGAGGGCGAACAGCATGACCCAGAGGTGGCGGCCTTCAGGGCTGGGAATGGCTGGGTTTGCGGTAGGGGCCTGAGCAGGTCGCGTGGTCATTAAAAGGTGTGTTGTTGATTTGTGTCAGGCCTGGTGCAGGCGGTCCGACGGGCTTGGGGCGCAGACCCCCAAGCTTAACAATCGCGGCGAGCCCGGGCTGCACCAGCAAGGGGCATCAATCGCACCGAAATTTAACCAATTAATTCAACCAAATATATTTTGGTTGAATTGGGGCGGTCAAATGAGCAAAGCCACGCTGGACGTTTCACAGGGTAAACAACATCGCCGCTTGGCCAGGAGGGAAAAACAGTAATAAATTCAATTAAATCAACATTTTTTACTTTTTTCAGGGAGCGTCAGAGGTGTTTTTGGGGTGCATAAAACTGACTAAAACCTTAATCTCTGGTCAGGAATTTTGAAGGTTGGCTTGGTTTATGCATAACAAAATAAACAACCAAAAACAACCAAGTTAATACGGTTGACATTTGTGGTTGACGGTGGTCGAATTAATCAGCTTCTGTTTTTGACTTTAAGGAATATCGATATGACCAGCACTGTTGCCGAACCCAAAACCTCGATTGGCAGGGAAGAAGAGCTCAAGTCCATGTATGAGCAAATCAATGCCAAAAACATGTTTCCTTTCTGGGCAAAACGCTCGGATGTTGAGCACGACGAGATCAAGCAGCTCATGGAGGGGGTCAAGGCCGTACCCTTTCACTGGAGCTACAAGCGCGACCTGGAGCCGCTGATTCACCAGTCGGCACGCCTGATCAACCACGCGGACTCCGACCGGCGCTCGCTGGTTCTGGTCAACCCCGGCCTCAAGCCCAAGCGCGCCACCGTCACCACGCTCTACACGGCTTATCGCCTGAATGACCCGAACGAGGTCATGCCGCCGCACCGCCACACCGCCAGTGCCATTCGCCTGGGCCTGACCGGCCAGCAAAACTTCACCGGCGTTGAAGGGGAAGACATCGTGTTTGGCCATGGCGACATGGTGCTCACGCCGCGTGACACCTGGCATAACCATGGCAATGTCGGTTCCGAGCCGGCCATCAACCTGTCTGTGCTGGACTACCCGCTGGTCGAGACGCTCAATGCCCTGCAGTTTGAGCATGACTACAAGGAAGACGGCAAGATCAAGAAAAAGCAGACTGCGCGCTTCACGCCCGACTACTCGGCCCGCATGTATGGCACGGGTGGCATGACGCCGCGTTTTGTGGACCACCGCCGCGGTGGTGGCGATTCGTCGCCTATGTATGTCTACCGCTACGAAGCAATGCGCGAATACCTGGAGCGCAACCGTGAGTGGGACGGCAACCCCTACGAAGGCCTGCTGGTTGAATACACCAACCCGATCCGCGGCGGCCCGGTCTACAAAACCATGACCTTCTTCATGCAGATGCTGCGCCCCGGCGAGAAGACGCTGGCGCTCAAGCAGACGGCCAGCCTGCTGATTTCCCCACTCGAAGGTTCGTGCAAATGCATCGTTGACGGCGAATCCTTTGCGGTGGACAAGTTCGACACCATGGCCGTGCCCGGCAACGGCTGGATGGAGCTGCATAACACCAGCGCCACCGAGCCCGCCATCCTGTTCATCGCCAGTGACGAGAACGCGCTTGATGCGTTTGGCCTGCTGCAGCGTTTTGGCAGGACGGCTTCCGGCGAAGTCATTCGCCTGGTCTGAGGAGATCTTTTGGCACGCTCCCTCAATACACGCCTGCTCAGCCATGTGGACTGCCCCGGCGGCGGCCAGGTCTGGGTAGACAAAAACATCATGTATGTCTCGCACATGCGTCCGCCCGATGGCACATCCATCTACGACGTGTCTGATCCCTTGCACCCGAAGTTCCTGTTCACGATGAATGTGCCCATGGGCTGGCACTCGCACAAGGTGCGCGCGCAGGACGGCATCATGATCGTCAACTACGAGAAGTTCCGCGAAGGCGCCCCTGATTTTGGCGGTGGCCTGGGCATCTTTGATGTGTCGAAACCAGGTGCGCCAAAGCTGATCAACAAATGGCAGGTCAGCACCAAAGGCGGGGGTGGTGTGCACCGCTTCAGCTTTGATGGCCGCTACGCCTACATTTCGCCGACTGCAGATGGTTATGTCGGCAACATCATGAAGATCCTCGATCTGGCCAATCCGGCCAAACCGGAGGAAGTATCAAGCTGGTGGATTCCCGGCCAGCATATTGCCGGCGGTGAGGAATACCCCTGGGACAACTTCGTGACGCCGCGCTGCCACCATCCGCTGCGCCTGGGTGACCGCCTGTATGTGTCGTACTGGCATCACGGATTTTTTATCCTCGACATCTCGGATATGTCGCGGCCAAAGCTGGTGTCGAGCGTGAACAGCAGCCCGGCGCACCCGCACCCGACGCACACCGCGTTGCCGATTCCCTGGCTGCTCAAGGAGCGCAACATCCTGCTGGTGGCCGATGAAGATGTGGCCAAGCTGCGTCCCAGCGCGCCGGCCTTTACCTGGATTTATGACATCACGCATGAGCAGCAGCCCATGCCGATTTCAACCTTCCAGGTCGAAGGCATAGATATCGACGGACGGCCGCAGGAAGCCATGACGGGTTGCCACCAGCCGTCAGAGAAGTTCTTCAACAACATCATTCCCTTTGCGTGGTTTGCACAGGGCCTGCGCCTGCTGGACATCTCTGATCCGTTCAGGCCGAAAGAAGTTGGTTTTTACGAACCGGATGTGCCTGCGGGTTACCAGCGTGTGTCGTCCAACGACGTGACCATGGACGAGCGGGGCATCGTCTACCTGCTGGACCGCCAGCAGGGGCTGGACATCATCGAGTGCTTCCCGCACTGACCATTCAACAAAAAAGAGACGCAAAGGAATCACCCATGAGCAATCCCAACGTGCAGGTTTACGGCAAGAAAAACCCCAACCTGCCTTTTCATCCTGCAGTTCGCGCCGGCGACTTTGTCTTCCTCTCGGGCCAGGTAGCCAAGGACGAAGACGGCAACATGGTCAGCGGAACGATAGAACTTGAAACGCACGCCACCATCAAGGCCTGCCAGCGCATTCTGGAAAGTGCCGGCTGCACGCTCGATGACGTCGTCAAGGCCACCATTTTTCTTGAAGATGCACGGGACTTCGGCCGCTACAACGGCGTCTTCAAGGAGTACTTTCCCGAGGGTCGGCTGGCGCGCACCACGGTAGAAGCACGCGCCGCCATCTCGACCCGCATCGAGATTGAAATGACCGCCTACAAGCCGCTTGCGAAATAAGCAGGCAAAGCCCCACACATCCATCACCACATCAAAGGACACCTCATGTACAAATTACTCGGCCGCGCCACCTCAGGCAATGTTCAGAAAGTCATCTTCCTGCTCAAGGAAATCAATGCCGCCTACGAGCGCGTGGACTATGGCCGCCAGTTCGAAAACACCACCACACCCGAATACCTGGCGATCAACCCGACGCAGAAAGTGCCTACCCTGGTCGACGGTGACCTGACGGTCTGGGAGTCGCACACCATCCTGCGTTACGTTGCCGCGAAAGAAAAATCGGCATTGATCCCGACCGACATTGGCGCACGCACACAGGTCGAGCGCTGGATGGACTGGTTGCTGGCCGCACTCAATTCAGCCTATCTGGGCGGCTTCCGTGATGCCAAAAAAACAGAAGCAGAACGCGCACCTGACACGGTCAAAAACCTGGTGACCGAACTGACCATTCTTGAAAAGCAGCTCGGCAAAACGCCATGGGTGGCGGGCGCCGAGTTCAGCCTGGCAGACATCGCGCTGGGCCCCATCGTCAAACGTTGTGTGGCCTTCCCGTTTGAGATGCCGGCCATGCCGAACATCAGCGCCTGGCTGGCAAAGCTGGCGGAGCGCCCTGCGTTTGTCGCTGCGACGGCCGCCTGAGCTTCCCAACCCCAGCACATTCCAGACAAGACCATGCGCATGCTTCCAGAAACCACCATGCCCCCTCCCTCCCCGACCGCGACAGGCAGCGACCAGGCCCATATCTGGGCGAAGGGTGTGTCGGTTGACTTCAGCCATGCGGGGCAAACCAACCGTGTGCTGCACAACATAGACATGTCCATCCCCAAGGGCGGATTTGTATCACTGATCGGCCCGTCCGGTTGCGGAAAAAGCACCCTGCTCAAGGTACTGGCGGGGCTGCTGCAACCTGCCGAAGGTGAGGTGCGCGTGGCGGGTGTCTCGCCTGCAGAGGCCGCGCGCCAGCGGCGCATCGGCCTGGTGTTCCAGGAGGCCACGCTGATGCCCTGGAAAAATGCCATCGACAACGTCAAGGTGCTGATGGAGGTCGCTTACAAGGACAAGCCCAAAGCCGAGATCGCCGAGCGGGCGACCCAAATGCTGCGACTGGTCGGCCTCGAAAAGGCAGCAGAAAAACGCCCTTCGCAACTCTCGGGCGGCATGCGCCAGCGTGTGGCCATCGCGCGCGCCCTGGCCATGGACCCGGAAGTGCTGATGATGGACGAGCCCTTCGGTGCGCTCGATGCCATCACGCGTGAAGAGATGAGCGAGTTCCTGCTCGAGATCTGGCAGCGCACCGGCAAGACCATTGTGTTTGTAACGCATTCGATTGACGAGGCGGTGTTCCTGTCGCGTGAAGTGCATGTCATGGGTACAGGCCCTGCGCGCATCGTTGAGACCATGCCCATCACCCTGCCTTATCCACGGGTTGAGGAAACCTATTCGCTGCCTGGTTTTGCAGTGGCCTCCGGCCGGCTGCGCAGGCTTTTAAAAGACGGCCACGGATCGAAAGCAGCATCATGAGCAGCGCTACAGTCACCACCACCAATGCGGCAAATCCCGCGAACCCGGGCAATGCCCCCGGCCTCACGGGTGCGGGGCGCGTACGCCACGCGTTCAACAGCATCCTTCCGGCAATCATCCTGTCCATCGTTGTGCTGGTGGTCTGGGAAGCGATCTCGCGCATCTTCAAGCTGCCGCAGTTTGTACTGCCTGCGCCATCGTCCATAGGCAAGATACTGATCACGCGCCAGGCGTCTCTCTCGCAGGCGGCCTGGGTCACGGCGGAAGAAATCCTTTATGGCTTCCTGCTTTCCGCGGTCGTCGGCATGCTGATTGCAGTGACGATTGCGCGCTTCGAACGCATGGGCCGGGCGGTTTACCCGCTGATGGTGCTGTTCCAGAACGTGCCCAAGATCGCACTGGCGCCGCTGTTCATCCTCTGGTTCGGCTATGACCTCGCACCCAAGATCCTGCTGATCGTCGTGATGGCGTTTTTCCCGGTCGCCCTGAACATGCTGGTAGGCCTGCAGTCAGCTGACCCCAATCTTGTCACGCTGATGCGCACGGTAGGCGCGTCTCGCACGGAAATCCTCATGCGGGTGCAGATTCCTAATTCGCTGCCTTACCTGATGTCGGGCATCAAGATCGCGATCACGCTGAGCGTGATTGGGGCCATCGTCGGCGAGTTTGCCGGGGCTTCGGCAGGGCTGGGTTACATGATCCAGTTTGCTTCGACGCAGATGGAAACCTCGCTGGTGTTCGCGGCACTGATCCAGATCTCGCTGCTCGGCATGTTCTTTTACTACGCCATTGAATTCATCGAGTGGAAGTACATCTCCTGGGCGCCCAAGCTCTGAACTTCGCTTAAGCCAATTTCCCCTGCCTCTGTTTCTTTTTCTGTCTGTCCTTGTTACCCCATCAATCCTGAAAGGATGAAAGCCGTGAAAACCCTATCGAAACTTGTCCGCTGCCTCTCCATTGCGGGCGCCGCATTTGTCATGACGTCTGCCGCGTTGGCCCAGGCCCCCGCGAAGATGGATGACGTCTCTGTCCAGCTTGACTGGGTGGTGCGCTCCGACCACGCGATGTTTTTTGTCGCCAAGGAAAAAGGCTTCTTCGCACAAAACGGCATCAACCTGACGGCTGTCCGCAAGGGCACAGGCTCGACCGATGCCCTGCGCCTGGTCGGTAACGGCAATGCGGAGTTCGGTTTTGCAGACCTGCCCACGCTCATGGTCGGCCGCGTGCAGTCCGTGCCTGTGGTGGCCCTCGCCGCAGTCAACCAGAAGAGCCCGATGGCCATGATCTCGATCAAGTCGAAAAAGCCCATCACCAAACCCAGTGACCTCAAGGGCATGAACATCGGCGTTCATTCGTCCGGTTCAACCTACGTGTTTCTCAAGGCCTTTCTTGCTGCCAACGGCATGAGCCTGGCTGACATCAAGCAAAGCACTGTGGCCCCTCCTTATGAGAGCTTCCTCGTGCTGGGCCGTGTAGATGCAGTCCCCGGCTACATCAATGCAGAAGTGCCGGAGCTGGAAGACAAGGTCGGGGGCGCAGGTTCGCTCTCCATCGTGCAGGGTGCTGACTTCGGCTATCGCGCCTATGGATCGGGCATGTTCACCTCCGAGAAACTGATTGCGGAGAAGCCGGACCTGGTGGCACGCTTCACAAAGGCGTACCTGCAGGCTTTCCAGTTTGTGGCCGAGAACCCCAAGGAAGCCGTTGACATCGTCATCAAGCTCAATCCTGAATACGCTGCCAAGGCAGATATTCTGAACAAGCAGTTGCAGACCAACCTGACGCGCAGCTTCTTCAGTGATGCCACCAAAGCCAATGGTCTGGGCGTGATCACGGCGCAGCAATGGAAAGAAACTGCAGAAACGCTGATCGCACAGGAAGTCCTGCCGAAAACAGCCAGCCTCACCGCCGGTTACGACATGCGATTCCAGACCGCCGCCAAACCGGTACGCCGCTGATTTTTTAACTTCACCAGAACCTGCCGCATGACTCCAGCCAGCAAAGCCACCGGACCCCAGACAGCCCTGGCGCCCGCCAACAATGGTCTCTTTTACGCGGGTGGCTGGCATGCGCCTGTGGCTGGTGAATACATTGACATCACCGAGCCGGGCAGCGGCAGGCAACTGGGCCGTGCACCGGTCGCCACTTCTGTGGATGCAGAGCTGGCGGTGGCTGCTGCAAAAAAAGGTTTTGCTGTCTGGCGTGACACGCCGCCGCTGGAGCGGGCGCGCGTTCTGAAAAGTATTGCGGCGAAGTTGCGCCTGCATGCCGATGAACTGGCGCTGCTGGATGCGGCGGACTGTGGCAACCCGGTGAAGGAAATGGCGGCGGACGTGATGGTGGCGGCCGCGCTGTTTGAATTTTTTGCCGGGCTGGTCACCGAACTCAAGGGCGCTTCCATCCCCATGGGGCCGAACGCCGTCAATTTTTCAGTGCGTGAACCACTCGGTGTGGTCGCACGCATTGTGGCTTTTAACCACCCCTTCATGTTTGCTGCCGGCAAGATGGCCGCGCCGCTGGCTGCGGGCAATGCCATCATCATCAAGCCGCCTGAGCAGGCGCCGCTTTCGGCCTTGCGCCTGGCTGAAATCGTGGGCGACATGCTGCCGCCGGGGGTTCTCTCCATCCTGCCGGGTGGCCGCGAGGTGGGCATGGCGCTGGTGGCGCACAAGGACGTGGCCATGATTGGCCTCGTGGGCAGCGTGCCCACCGGGCGCGCTGTCATGAAGCTGGCGGCCGAGCGTCTCAAACCGGTATTGCTGGAACTCGGTGGCAAAAATGCGCTGATTGCGTATCCCGATGTAGACCCGGCAGAAGTAGCGGCCGGCATTGTGGCCGGCATGAACTTCACCTGGTGCGGGCAATCGTGCGGCTCTACCAGCCGTGCCTTTGTGCATGCCGATATTTACGATGAGGTCATTGCGGCGGTAAAGCTGCAATGCGCGCAGTATGTGCCGGGCCTGCCGACCGACTACGCAACTTCAATGGGCGCCATCATCAGCCGTGAGCAGCATGACAAGGTGCTGGGTTTTATTGCATCGGCCAAATCCGATGGCGCAACGCTGGTGTGTGGTGGCAAGGTGCCCGATGCGCCTGAACTGGCTGGCGGCTTTTATGTAGAGCCGACGGTGTTTGCCGATGTGACACAAAACATGCGCATTGCATCTGAAGAGATTTTCGGGCCTGTGCTGTCCATCCTGAAATGGAACGACGAAGAGGCGATGATGGAAGACGTCAATGGTGTGGACTACGGCCTGACCTGCGCCATCTGGACCAACGATCTTGAAAAGGCACACCGCACGGCCCAGCGCACGCAGGCGGGTTTTGTCTGGATAAATGAAGTCGGCAAACATTTTCTGGGCGCGCCGTTTGGCGGCGTCAAGCAGTCCGGCATAGGCCGTGAGGAATGCCTGGCTGAACTGCTGGCCTTCACCTCTGAAAAAAACATCCACATCAGCCTGCGGCGTGTCGCGCGCAAGGATTGAGGGTCGGCCATGCAAGAGACGTACGACTATGTGATCGTGGGCGCTGGCTCGGCCGGTTGCACACTGGCCAACCGCCTGAGCGAAGACCCCAGGGTCAAGGTGTTGTTGCTTGAAGCTGGCGGCTGGGACCGTGACCCCTGGATAAAAATCCCGCTGGGCTGGGGCAAGATTTTGCAGAACCGCCTGCACGACTGGATGTACTTTGCCGAGCCGGAGGCGAATGTCGATGGCCGACGCGTCGAATGCGCGCGTGGCAAGGTGGTAGGCGGCTCGTCATCGACAAATGCCATGGCCTGGGTGCGCGGCAACCCGAATGACTTCAACCGCTGGGCCAGCCAGTACGGCCTGCCTGAATGGGACTATGCGCATGTGCTGCCCTACTTCAAACGCCAGGAAAGCTGGGAAGGTGGGGCGACAGGCGAGCGTGGCAGTGACGGCCCTGTCGGTGTGCAGCGCTGCAAATATGAAGACCCGCTGATCGGGGCGTATGGCGAAGCCGCCAAAACCGCCGGTCATGCCTGGACCGACGACTACAACACTGAAAAGCAGGATGGTTTCAGCCGCCTGCAGATGAGCATTCGCAACGGGGCGCGCTGCAGTACGTCTGTGGCCTACCTGCGGCCAGCCCTGCACCGCCCCAACCTGACGGTGAAGGTCAACATCCTTGCCTCGCGTGTGCTGCTTGATGCGGGCAAAGCGACTGGCGTTGAGTACACCGAAAAAGGCCGCATCAAAACTGCGACTGCCTCGCGTGAAGTGCTGCTCTGCGGCGGTGTCATCAACACGCCGCAACTGCTGATGCTCTCGGGCATAGGCGACCCTGAACAGCTCGCGGGGCACGGCATCAAAACGCAGGTGGCCTTAAAGGGCGTGGGCGCCAACCTGCAGGACCATGTGTCGGTGGTGGTGATGTACCAGCGCAAAAAGCCCGGTCCTTTTCACCGCATGATGCGGCTGGACCGCATTGGGCCGGCCATCATCCGTGCCTGGCTCACGGGCAAGGGCTTTGCAGCCGATGTGCCCGGTGGTGTGGTGGGCTTTCTCAAAAGCCAGCCCGGCCTGGACACGCCAGATCTGCAGATGCTGTTGACAGCGGCGCCGTTGCCGGCGTGGCCCTACCTGTGGCCGTTCAAAAAACCTTTCAACGACGGCTTTGCATGCCGCACCGTTATGCTGCATCCGCAAAGCAGGGGCAGGGTTGAACTGGCGTCGAAAGACCCTGCTGCCGCGCCAAAGATATTCCAGAACTTCCTCGGTCATGCTGCAGACTGGAAAGCCGTACGTGCTGCCATTCGCCAGATCCGCGAGATTGCAAAACAACCGGAACTCGCACCTTTCATGGGCCGCGAGACCGTGCCTGGGCCGCAATGCGAGACCGACGAAGCACTCGATGCGTTTATCCGCAAATCGGCCATCACTGTTCACCACCCGGCCGGCACCTGCCGTATGGGGGCTGTGGACGATGCCATGAGCGTGGTGGACACCAACCTGTGCGTGATCGGTGTCCGGGGTCTGCGGGTGGTCGATGCCTCTGTCATGCCCGACCTGACATCCGGCAACATCAATGCGCCCGTGATCATGATTGCCGAGCGCGCTGCTGACCTGATTGCCGGGCGGCCCACGCTGGCTCCGGCATTCTGAGCAGACCCGGCAAGATGTTTCCACAGTCCATCGCACAAGGTTCACGGCACAGCGTGCTGGTGGCCCATTCTGTGTCGGATGCGGCGATGGACAGGCTGCAGACGTTTTTCGACGTGGAGACACGCATCGCAAAAGAAGTGCCTTCGGGTGACGACCTGGTGGACTGGCTGCAGGGCAAGGCCGGCATCATGGCGGACACGCGTTTTGTGTTCGACGCCCCTCTTGTGCGCCGCCTGCCCACACTCAAAGCCATTTGCAACCTGGACGCCGGCCATGGCAACCTTGATCTGGAAGCATTGACCCGTGCCGGCATACGTGCCACCAGTACGCCAGAAGCCGGCTCCGCCCAGCTTGTCACGGAAGCTGCGGTGGATGGGGCCTGGCGCGAGATCACGCGCTGGCTGGCAAACGCGTCGCCTACTTCAGGTGAGGACGGGCGTTACAGCGGCCGATGGTCGCGCCGCGTGTTGCTGGCAGAACCCGTCAATGCGGCACGGCTGGGCATCGTGGGTGCCGGATCGTTTGCCCAGGCCCTTGTGCTGCGTGCGCAGGCAGACAGATTGCAGGTCTTGAATGCTGCGGCTGATGCAGGGAATTTCTGGCGTAGCGCAGATGCTGTTGTGCTGGCGGCCGGTGAAGACGCTTTTCCTGTGTGTATTACCGCCGCTGATATGAGCCTGATGAAGCCCGGTGCATGTGTGTTCAATTTCTCGGGTGAGAAGGCCGTCGCGGCTGACATTCTTTCTGACACCAGGCTTCGCGGCCGCATTCTGGACTGCGATCCCGCATCGGGTCACGGTTTGGCGGCAAGCGGTGAGGCCATGCTCAACCGCACACTGGTCGCTGCCGAGGACCTGATTGCATCGCTGGGGTTCGGGCGCAACAGCTGGCATCCGCAGCATTTGCTCAACCCCGACATCCTCTGCGACTCCTGCTGCTAGGGCGCAAGCCCCTGGATGCCTGCCGGCCACCGCCGGGCTAATCTGGTGTGGAACCCGCCGGGTTCAGTGAAATCCTGTCAAGAATCTGTGACTGCACCATATGCAGGTGGGCGCGCATGGCTTTTTCTGCGCCATCCGGATCGCGTGCGGCAATGGCAGCGGCAATCAGATGGTGTTCCGAGTCGCGCTGGCGCAGGCGTGCCGGAGGCCTGGGCTTGACGTTTTGTACGTAAATGCGCGCATCAGCGCCTATTTGCCGTAAAAGTGCATATAAATCGGCCGCCAACGTGTTGCGGGTGGCTTGGGCAATCAGGCGGTGGAAGGTCAGGTCGGCTGAGGAGCTCTCGGTTTCTGCCAGGGTGGTCGCGGCTTTTTCGATGCGGGCGATTTCCAGCGGTGTGGCGCGTAGCGCTGCCAGGCGTGCCAGTATGGGCTCCAGTGCCAGCCGCAGTTCAATGACCTCCAGCGGATTGGTGTCACGGGCCAGCGCGGCCCCGCCACGCGCCAGGGCTGTATGTCTGCGGGGCGCACTGCTGGCCAGTTCGCCGGAGGCGCGCATGCGTATCAGGGCCTTGCGCAGGGTATGGCGGTTGACGTTGAGTTGCTCGCACAACATGCGCTCCGCAGGGAGCTTGTTGCCATCAGCCATCCGCTTGCGAAGTGTCTCGACAAGGCTGTCGATATCGACTTCCCGGGCGGCTGGACGGACCACTGTATTCATCGCCCCAGTATACGACCGCCTCTGGTTGTCTGCTCTGGTTACGTCACTGGTTGAAAACCTGGTTGAGCTGATGCGCGGCCCCTGGGCGGTGCATCCTAATGATGGTGGCCGTGCTCGCCGTGAACGTGCTGGTGGGCAATTTCTTCTTCGGACGCGACGCGCACACCGGTGACCTTGAGCGTGAAGCGCAGCTCCTTGCCTGCGAGCGGGTGGTTGCCGTCCAGCAGTACGGTGTCGCCCTTGATTTTCATGACGTTGAAGATCTGTACCTGACCATCATCGCCACGGCCTTCCAGCTGGCCGCCGACCTTTACGCCGGGCGGGAACTGTTTTTTCGGCAGGGTGCGCAGCAGGCTTTCATCGCGCAGGCCAAAAGCATCCTCGGGCTTGAGTTGCAGGACAACCTGGTAGCCAGGCTCCCTGCCGTCCAGCGCTTCTTCAATTTTGGGCAGTGTGTTGCCATAACCGCCGTGCAGGTACACCATGGGCTCCTTGCTCTCTTCGATGGTCTTGCCATTGGCTTCGGCGACCTTGAATTGCAGGGTGACAGCTGTGTTTTTTTCGATTTTCATGATCTTCCTTTGGCCGCCGGGTGGCGTGCGCAGGGGTGGAATCTTAGCAATGAAGCCGCGCCCACCAAAAAGCGGTGTTGTGGGCGACTTCAGGGCTCATTGTTGTTGCAATAATGAAAATGGAGACGGCTTTAAATGCCGATACCTCACCCTATCTGTTCGACATGACACCACTGGATACCGAGACGATTGAGCTTCTCTCTGCGGCGCCTGTGACCAGGCAATTGTTTGTGCTGTTGCACGATCAGGGCGGCACGGCAGCCGACATGCTGGCGCTGGGCAATTTGCTGGGTGATGCATTTGCCGAATCGGCGGTGCTGATTCCCGAGGGGTTGACTGGTGTGGAAGCTACTGCCGCTCTGGCTGAATTTCTGCAAGTCCAGCAGAAGCGTTTTGACGTGCTGAAAACAGATGTGGCGCTTGCCGGTCAGGGTGCAGGCGCCGACCTTGCGCTGGCGCTGGTTGATGCGCATGACGGCATGGTGGGCCGCGTGCTGGCTTTCGGCAGCGCGTATGCCGGAGCCGAGGGCAGCTTTGAAAAGGCCCCGGTGTTGACAACACTTCATTTGCTCCATGGGCAGATGGACCGCATTGCGCCGGTTGCGCTGGCACGCGGCGGGTTCGCGCACCTGATGGAATTAAGCGCAGATGCGACGCTGGATGTGGCTGCCTCGCTCGGGCATGAGCTGCACCCGGCGCTGATGGACCAGGCCGTCATGCGATTGCAGACCTGCGTACCCCTGCGCTACTGGCGCGCCGCCTGACTGGCCAGGGCAGTTCCCGGTCAATTCGGGCCGATTGGCGGTATCTCAGCAGGTTTTCAGCTGCTTGCCCGCAAGAAAGGGCTTGATGGCTTCCAGTTGAGGCCGAAGTGCAGCGTCGACTGCAGGCAGGCGCAGTCTTTGTCCACGTGCTTCATTCGCCGTCTGTATGACTTTGGCGGTTCGCACGCCCTGTTTGGATATGCGGGCTATATGGGCATCTGCATCGGCCCTTGACGGGAAGCTGCCCAGCGACAGGCCGGGCTCCAGAGAAGCATTGCCCAGCGGTTCGAACGACACCCGGAGCCGGCGCAGCTCACTGCGTTTTTTCTCCAGTGCGTCTGCATCGCTGTATTTGCCCATGTAAACCATCCAGCGCCCCGGCTCGGCGATGTTTTCAAGCAGCCAGCTATTGGGGGGCAGCGTGCTTTGAAGCCTGTCGCGCAGGACGACGGTCTGCTCCTCATTGAAAAGGCCGGCCTGCAGGCATTCTGCAGGGCCTGACGGCAGGTTGGCGCCGGAAGCAGCTGCGAGCGGAGCTGACACTGTCGCCGTAGTGCTTCCTGAAGTGGTTGTGAGGCTTGTGTTTGCAGGCATCGTTGTGGATGCCGGGCTCAAGGCTGCTGCAAGGGCGGGCGTGCCTGCTGTGCCTGCCGCCGGTGGCGGGACGGTAATGCGCATGGCCTCAGGGCGCAGCTGCTGTGTCAGGCGTTGCGGTTCGGACTGGCTGGCAGGCGCAAAACCATAGGGCGCCAGCAGGTTTTTTGTCCAGGCAAAGTAGGCCGCGTTGGCAAGAACCAGCAGCAGGACCAGAAGCCTCAGCATGAAGCCCCTCTGTTGGCGGCGGTGGTAACTACAGGCCGCACACTGACTTCGGAGCTGGTGATTTCTTTCATGCCAGCAGAAGTATGCACCAGCAATGCACCGTTTTCGCCTGCACCGTGGGCCGTCCCGTGGGTGCCGTCAGAGAGCACGACATCACGGCCTGCCAGCACATCGCGTCGCGCAAACCGTGCCTGGAAAGGGGCAAACCCAAACTGTTCAAAAGCCTGTATGGCCTGCACCAGAGGCGGCACGATGCGCAGCAGGGCTTGCGGCGCATGAATACCGGGAAAGACATCCTGCAGGCAGCCGGGCCGCATGGGCGTATTGGCCGGGCCGGGTGTCTCTGGCATGGCCGCGACGGGCGCAGAAGGCCATGCAGGCGGCCGTATGTTGATGCCGGCGCCTATCACCACGTAACGCAAGTTGCCCACGCTGGCCGTTTCAACCAGGATACCGGCGAGCTTGCTTTCGCCGCCCGGGCTTGATAGCCAGAGGTCGTTGGGCCATTTCAGTCCTATGCGTGCCTTGCCGTCATGCCCCGGGTCCAGGCTTTCGGCGATGCTGATGCCGACAGCCAGCGACAGGCCGGACCAGTCAACCGGGTTGAGCTGCATGCCCAGCGAGAAGGTCAGGCTGTCACCACGGCTGCTTTGCCAGTTGCGGCCCATGCGGCCACGGCCTGCGGTCTGCTGCTCCGCGACTATCAGTGTGGGTTCGGGGCGGGGGGGGGCGCCATCGGCACCCCTGAACCGGCGCATCAGCTCGCTGTTGGTCGAGTCGATCTGCGGCAGGGCCTCAAGCGTAAAACCTTCCAGCGTCGGCGCTACGGCCTGCCAGATGTCCTCCAGCGGCCAGCGTATGGGGTTGATAAGGGGCTCGGTCACAGGCAGCTGGCGTGACGGATCTGCTTAGTCTTTTTTCTTTTTCTTCTTTTTCAAGTCGTCTTTTTTGACAACCTTTTTATCTGCTTTTTTCACGTCCTTCTTCTTCCCGGCTTTTTTGTCCGCCTTCTTGCGCGCCTTCTTTTTCTCGTCCTTGTCCTTGGGCGCGAGCAGCGTGCCGCGGCAATCGGCTGCACCGCACCAGCAAGGGTATTCGGCCTTCAGTTTTTTCGTGTACTTGGCATCAATGATGAGGCCGTAGTCGTAAAACAGTTCTTCGCCAGCCTTGATGTTGCGCAGTGCCTTGATGAAAACGCGGCCGCCTTCTTCGTCGGCCTCGCAATTGGGGTGGCAGCTGTGGTTGATCCAGCGTGAGGAGTTGCCGCCGTGCTTGGCGTCTATCACATGGTCTTCGTCCATGTGGAAATAAAACGTGTGGTTCGGGTCTTTGGGATCGTGCGGGTGGCGGCGCAGCGCTTCCTTCCAGGTGATGACCTCGCCGATGTACTCGATCAGCGTTTCGCCTTCTGCAATGTCTGTCAGTGCAAATACGCCCTTGCCGTGAACGCCTGAACGGCGCGTCTGTATGCGGCGGCTGTCGCTGGCCGGGGTGCTGGAGTCGGTGGGCGCAGGGGTGGCCGAAGCCAGGTTTTTTAGCACGGCAGAATTTTCGTGAATTTTTTGGTATGGTTAATTCATGCATGTGCGCGCGTGTGCGTGCGCGCGTGCATGCGCGAGAAGACCGTATTGTAGTGATGCAAAAAGTCTGCCATTTTTTTAACTTTTCAAGGGCTTCATGCCAGACCGACAGTTGACCCGCCGCAAGGCGATCCGCTACCCGCTGCAAACGGCGCTCGCGCTCGCCGCGTGGGGCTGCGTGCCGGCGTGGGCCAAAGGATCTGAAAAGCCTTTGCCCAAGGTGGGAAGCGTGCTTCGCCTGCCTGACGTGCCCCTGCTTGATGGCAGGGTCTGGCGGGCGGCCGACATGCGCGGAAAGACGCTTGTGGTGTACTGGTGGGCCAGCTGGTGCCCTTTTTGTGCGGTGCAGTCGCCCCATATAGAGGCGCTCTGGCGTGCGCAGAGGGCCAATGGCCTGGAAGTTCTGGCCTTGTCCATAGACAAGCAGGCGGATGCGGCTTCTACATATATGAAGGCAAAAAATTACAGCTTTCCTGCGGGCATGCTGACGCCGCAGGTGGCGAAGTCGCTTGCCAAGCCCGCCGGGTTGCCGGTGGTGGTGGTTTTGAAGGTCAATGGCCAGGATGGCCGCACAGGCAAGGTTGTTTTTGCCGAAGGCGGGGAAATGTTCCCCGAAGATATTGAAGGTTTGAAGAAGTACTTATGAAAACCCTTGTGATTGCAGAAAAGCCCTCGGTGGCGCAGGACATCGTCCGCGCCATCACGCCGACGGCGGGCAAATTCGAGAAGCACGACGAATATTTCGAGAGTGATGAGTGGCTGATCACTTCCGCTGTGGGCCACCTGGTCGAAATCCAGGCGCCGGAAGAGTTTGACGTCAAGCGCGGCAAATGGAGCTTTGCCAACCTGCCGGTCATCCCGCCCTATTTCGACCTCAAGCCCATGGACAAGACCAAGACGCGGCTCAACGCCATCGTCAAGCTGACCAAGCGCAAGGATGTCGGCGCCCTGGTCAACGCCTGCGACGCGGGCCGCGAAGGCGAGCTGATCTTTCGTCTGATCCAGCAATACGCCAAGAGCAAACACCCGGTCAAGCGCCTGTGGCTTCAGTCGATGACGCCAGCGGCCATTCGCGAGGGTTTTGAAACCCTGCGGACCGAAAAGCAGATGCAGGGCCTGGCCGATGCGGCGCGCTCACGCTCCGAAGCCGACTGGATGGTCGGCATCAATGGCACACGCGCCATGACGGCGTTCAATTCGCGTGATGGTGGTTTCTTTTTGACGACTGTGGGCCGGGTGCAGACGCCGACCCTGTCGGTGGTGGTCGAGCGCGAAGAAAAAATCCGCAAGTTCATCAGTCGTGACTACTGGGAAATCCACGCCACATTCCTTGCTGAAGCAGGCGAGTATCCGGCCAAGTGGTTTGATCCGAAGTGGAAAAAAGCTGCCGCCAACGCAGACAATGCCGAGCCCGATGCCGAACTGAAGGCCGACCGCGTCTGGTCCGAAAAAGAAGCGCGTGCGATTGCAGAAGCGGTGCGCGGCAAGTCCGCCACGGTCACGGAAGAAAGCAAGCCCACCACGCAGGCGTCCGGCCTGCTGTTTGATCTGACCTCGCTGCAACGTGAGGCCAATGGCAAGTTCGGCTTTTCTGCCAAAACCACGCTGTCGATTGCGCAAAGCCTGTACGAGCGCCACAAGGCGCTGACCTATCCGCGTACCGATTCACGCGCACTGCCTGAAGATTATTTGCCGGTCGTGAAAAAGACCTTTGAAATGCTGGCCGACAGCGGCATGCGCCACCTCGCGCCGCATGCAGCAACCGCGCTCAAGGGCAATTACATCAAGCCCAGCAAACGCATCTTCGACAACGCCAAGGTGAGCGATCACTTCGCCATCATCCCAACGCTGCAGGCGCCCAGCGGTCTGAGCGAGGCAGAGCAAAAGCTTTACGACCTGGTGGTGCGCCGCTTCATGGCGGTGTTCTACCCCAGCGCTGAATACATGGTGACCACGCGTATTTCGCAGGCCGTCGGCCACAGCTTCAAGACCGAAGGCAAGGTGCTGGTCAAGCCGGGCTGGCTGGCCATCTATGGCAAGGAAGCCGAAGACGAAAATACCGACGAAAAAGACGCCAGGACGCTGGTGCCTGTGAAACCCGGCGAGATGGTGCGCGCCGAAGTATGCGAGGCCAAAGGCCTCAAGACCCGGCCGCCTGCGCGTTATTCGGAAGCGACCCTGCTGGGCGCCATGGAAGGTGCGGGCAAGACGATTGATGACGACGAACTGCGTGAAGCCATGCAGGAAAAAGGCCTGGGAACACCAGCCACACGCGCTGCAACGATTGAAGGCCTGATCGCCGAAAAATACATGTTGCGCGAAGGCCGCGAACTCATTCCGACGGCCAAGGCCTTCCAGCTCATGACCTTGCTGCGTGGCCTGGATGTGCAGGAACTGTCCAAAGCCGAGCTCACCGGTGAGTGGGAATTCAAGCTGGCGCAGATGGAGCATGGCAAGCTGAGCCGCGAGACCTTCATGGCCGAGATCGCCGCCATGACAGAGCGCATGGTGAACAAGGCCAAGGGTTACGACAAGGACACCATTCCCGGCGACTACGCCACATTGACCGCGCCCTGCCCGAACTGCGGGGGCGTCATCAAGGAAAACTACCGCCGCTACACCTGTGTGGGTAAAAAGGGTGACGATGGCTGCGGTTTTTCATTCGGCAAGACGCCGGCCGGCCGCACGTTTGAAGTCGCAGAGGTTGAGCAGTTTCTGCGCGACAAAAAGATAGGCCCGCTCGATGGCTTCCGTTCCAAGGCGGGCTGGCCCTTCACGGCCGAGATGGTCATCAAGTTCGATGAAGAAACAAAGAACTACAAGCTCGAGTTCGATTTTGGCGATGACAAGAACGCCGAGACCGGCGAGATCGTCGACTTTGACGGGCAGCAGTCGCTGGGTCCCTGCCCACGCTGCGCATCCCGCGTGTTCGAACTCGGCAAAAACTACGTGTGCGAAAAGTCAGTGCCCACACTGGCCCAACCCACGCCCACCTGTACCTTCAAGACCGGACAGGTCATATTGCAGCAACCCATAGAACGCGAGCAGATGCACAAGCTGCTGGAAACCGGCAAGACCGACCTGCTCGACAAGTTTGTCTCCATGCGCACGCGCCGGCCCTTCAAGGCCATGCTGGCCTGGGACAAGGAAGCCGACAAGGTGAATTTTGAATTCGCCCCGTCGAAGTTCCCGCCGCGCAAGCCAGCAGCAGCCAAAACCGGCACGGTGAAAACACCGTTCGGCAAGACTGTGGCTGTGAAGGCGGCGGCAGGTGCGCCTGCTGCGAAGAAGGTTGCGGCCAAAAAAGTCGCAGCGAAGAAAGCGCCGGCGACCAAAACCGCCAAGCCCAAGGTACCGCGTGTCGCCAAACCCGGCGCAGGCCTGGTGCCGAGCGCCGAACTCGCGGCGGTCATTGGCAGCGAACCGGTGGCCCGCACCCAGGTCATCAAAAAGCTGTGGGATTACATCAAGGCAGAAAACCTGCAGGACACGGCCAACAAGCGCGCCATCAATGCCGATGCCAAGCTGCTGCCGGTCTTCGGCAAGCCCCAGGTGACGATGTTTGAGCTGGCCGGTATCGTCGGCAAGCACCTGAAGGCTGAATAAGCCCCTGGTTTGCTGGTTTTATGCCGCCGCGCGGAACTCCGTCGGCGTCATGCCGTGGTGCCGCTTGAAGAGGTGGTTGAAATGCGAGACGTCGTTGAAGCCGGCGCCATAGGCCACCTCTGATACCGCTGCATTACGTTGCACGGATAGCAACTGTGCGGCCAATGCCAGCCGCTCGCGGTTGAGCTCCGTTGTGAAACTGGTCTGCGTCTCATGCAGCAGCTTTTGCACCAGCCTTGTGGACATGTTCAGCTGCCCAGCCGCCACATCCAGCGACAGCGCCGGGTCGCTGGCGCGGCGGCGTATGTAGTTGAGCACGGCTTCGCGCTGCAGGTCGCGTGAGGCGCCGCCACCCACGCCGCCCTGGCGCGAGGTGATTTTCAGCAGGTTGCAGATGTTGTCAGACAGCAGGTTGATGTCGTCGCTTGTCAGGTCCTGCGTGCCCGACGACAACTCTTTCAGGTAAGACAGCAACACATCCGAAAACGGCCCGGATGGCCTGAGTGCAAACGCATGGGAGCGCCGGATATTCGGCAGGCGGCTTTCAATCGAATGTACCGGCAGTTTGGCGACGATGCGGCTCACGTTGTCGGGAAAGGAAATGTGCATGGGCAGGCGGCCGTCGATCACGGCGAGTTCGCCGGGATGCAACACGATGCGTGTGTCGCCCTGCGTGATATAGGCCTTGCCTTCAAGCTGCCAGCTCAGCAGGTAGCCCGCGCCGCCCGCATCGCTGGCGCGCTCGCCTCGTCCCGCGAGGTCGTGCGGTTTTGATGTGAAGGCCGCGCAGCTCACATCACCCTGGCGCCGCGCAGAAATCTCGGCAGAAAAATCCGCTGGCGACAGGCGGTTGACCGAGACGTTGTGGATCATGTTGCAGATGAACTGCTGCCATGAATCGGCCCGGTCGGTTGCCGCGTGCCTGTCGGTATTAAAAGTCAACACGTCCATGTCTGGCCTCGGCTGGAGGGATGGTGTGCCTGATTCTGCCATTTCAGCCGCCTTGGGTCACGCGCTGGCGACCTCTATGCCGTATTTGCCGGGTGCAATGATGCCGTTCGGGTCGAGCGCCTTCTTGATGGCCGAATACGTGTCGCGCAACTCCGGAATGATCTGCTCCATGTGCAGCGACTGGTAATCAACCGGCGCACGGCCCACGCCCACGCCGCGTCGCGCAAACTCGACCGTCAGCTCGCGGTAGCAGGCGTCGGCGCGGGCGTTTTCATCGGCATCGTCCTTGTTCCACACCAGCACGTGCAGGCCGCGCGCAAACCGTGCGCTGGCCACATGCATGACCATGTAGTCCATGCCGTATTTTTTGAAGATGCTGCGGCCCAGGTGGTCCAGTTCCAGCGCGTGACGCCCCACCATGGGCGTGCCCGGGAGGAACCACGAATTGCCGCTGCCCGGCCGCCACTGCAGCATGCCCAGCTCGGTGATGCCGGGGCGGCCCGTCATGGATTCAATGGCCACGCGCAGCGGTGCAATCGCGCCCGCTTCTTCATGACTGATGTAGCGCGCCTTGCCGCTCTTTTCGAAATGGCCGCGCACGCGCTGGATCATGGGCTCTATGGCTGCATCCGATGCGCCGTAGAAAAGCCCTGACACCTGCCAGGCGCCCAGCCCGTGTTTTGCCTGCAGGCCCTTGCGTGCGCCGTCTGAATACGACGCCTTGCTGCCGGCCGGGTACTCCTCGTTCTTCGCTTCGGAGCTGATGGCATAGAGGTCGTTGGAGATGCGGAACAGCGTCGGCACAAAGTTCGACAGCTTGAGGGGCCGGCACAGGTCGATGATTTCGGAGATGTCGTCGTCATCAGGAAAGGTGAAATGAAACGAACGCGCCACCGGCGGCCGCGGCATCAGCCAGACACCGACCCTTGTGACGATGCCGTAGTTGGACTGTGAGAACAATCCATCAAGTGCAGGTCCGGCAGAGTATTTGGAAACATGCCAGTTCAGCAGGTTGTCGGTGTCCAGTGCGCCGTCGCCCGTGCGTATCACCTTGCCGTTGCCGAGCACGATTTCCATGCCGCAGAGCATGCCGAAGTGGTCGAAGTAGGGGCCATAACCCGCACCCCGGTCAAGTGCGTTGCCGATGACGCCGCCATGCGGTGGCCCTGATGTGGCAGAGACCATGAGCCTGTCGCCGCGTCGTGCGAGTTCGTCGTGCAGCATCTGGAAGCTCACGCCTGGCTCCAGTACCGCATAACAAATCTCTTCATTGACTTCAAGGATGCGGTTCATGCGAAAGCCGAGGTCTACCACCACCTGACCTGGCGCTATGGGCGCGCGCGAGCCGAGCCCGATGTTGTTGCCGGTGCTGATGGGATAGAGCGGCACGCCATGCGCGTTGGCGGCGGCAACAATGGTCTGGACGTCGGCGGTGGACTCCGGAAACAGAACTGCGCCCGGCACACGCTTGTCGGCTGGCAATGTGTGCTCGCCATAGCGCTCCAGTGTGGCGGGGCGGGTGTCTACCCACTGCGCGGCCAGCGTTTGCCGGACCTGTGCCAGAAATGCTGCGAGTGATGCGGCTGTTGTCATGGTGTTCTCCTGTGTGGCTGTTCGAATGGCTTGAAAATGCGTTCACCAGATCGCCTGGTCCGGCGTACCCTGTGCAGGTGCGCGCGGGTGTATATGTATGACCTGTTCGTTGCCGACCGTTGGTATGGCTGGGGTTTGTATCTCCGGTGCCTGGGTTTCCAGCGTCACGCCGTGCAAGGCGCGCGGCAGTTCGCCGCCATGCGCCCAGTCCAGCAACTCCACGGTGTGGACGATGGGCGTATCGCTGTAATGTGCAATCTGCGTCAGGCAGCCGATGTTGCCGGCGGTAACGATTTGCGGACGGGTGCCGGCGATGTTTTTCGCCTTGCGCTCGCCGAGCTGCTTTGCCATGCCGGGTTGCAGAAGGTTGTAGGTGCCGGCAGAGCCGCAGCAGAAATGCGCCTCGGGCACATCGTTCACGATGAAGCCTGCGTGTTTGAGCAGGGCGCGCGGCTCGGCTGTCACCTTCTGCGCGTTGCGCAGTGAACAGGCATCGTGATAGGTCACGCGCAGCCGTTGCGGGTGTGACGGTGCAGGCAATTGCATCTTCACCAGCCACTCCGAGATGTCGCAGCTGATGGCGGCGATTTTTCCGGCGTCCCTGCGCGGTGCCTCGTCATCCAGAAACAGGTGAGCGTAGTCCTTGACGGTGGTGCCGCAACCTGATGCGTTGACGATGATGGCGTCCAGCCCGTCGCCGTTCATCTCGGCCAGCCAGGCCTTGATGTTGCGCCTGGCCGAAGCCTGCGCCGCGTCGGCGATGCCCATGTGCAGGTTGAGCGAACCACAACAGCCCGCCGATGCGGGTATCACGACCTCGCAGCCAAAACGTGTCAGCAGGCTGATGGTGGCGTCGTTGATGTGGGGTGCGATGACGGGTTGTACGCAACCGGCAAGCAATGCAACCCGCCACCTTCGCGTACCATTCGCCGGGTAAACCGTGAGGCCTGGTTTGTACCTGGCGGCTTCCGCTTTCGGCGGGATGAAATCCATCATGTTGCCCATGGTGGCGGGCATCAACCGCTTCAGCGGCTTGCCTATGCGGCCCAGTGCCATCAGCGGCGCAAAGACGGCAGGTCGCGGCATCGCCCATGCCAGCATGCTGCGCAGGAGCCGCTCGGGAAGCGGACGGGTGTAGTGCTCCTCGATATGCACGCGGGCCGTGTCGACCAGGTGCATGTAGGCAACCTGCACGGCGCAGGTGGTCATGCAGGACATGCATGAAAGGCAGCCGTCCAGGTGGGCAACCGTCTCGCGTTTGGGCGGCGCGTCGCTTTCCAGCATCTCCTTGATGAGGTCTATGCGGCCGCGCGGCGAGTCGTTTTCGTCATGCAGCAGCACATAGGTCGGGCAGCCGGATGTGCAGAAGCCGTAGTGCTGGCACGACTTGAGTATTTTGTCGGCCTCGGCAATATGAATGTCGGCCAGCTGGGCTGGCGAAAAATGGGTTTGCACGTGGGGCCTTGAATGTGTGGGCGGGAAGAGCAAATGCTTCTGGGCATTGTTGGACTTCTGCGCACATCATTCTTGGCAGGGCGCGCATGGCGCTTGGCAGGCTGCGCACGTTTCGGCGCAGGCACAGGTTTTCGCCTTACTCGTCCGGTTTGAAGGACCGGGGCACAACCTTCTGGCGGGTGCCGGGTTCGGCCCGGCTCTCCTTGGTCCTGGCGACTGCTGCCAGAAAATCCGCAAGCACCGCTGCATCGTCAATTGTGTCCGAGCCCGGCTGGTGAAATTCCGGGTGCCACTGTGTGGCTGCGATGTAGCTCTTGGACTTGTCCTTGCGGCGTATCGCTTCGACGATGCCGTCGCTCACGCTGTAAGCCTCGGCCTCGAACTCGGGCGACAAATCCTTGATCGCCTGGTGGTGGATGCTGTTGACGCGCACGCGCTCGACACCTGGATAAAGCGCAGACAGGCCGCTGCCGGGCACGATATCTATGCTGTGAAAGTTCTGGTCGTAGCTTTCCTGGTCGCGGTGCACAAATGATTCGGGCACCTGCGTGTTGATGTCCTGGTACAGCGTGCCGCCGTAAGCCACGTTGAGCAGTTGCAGGCCGCGGCAGATGCCGAACATGGGCTTGCCGACGGCCTCGAAAGCGGCGACGAGTGCCTTGTCGTATTCATCGCGTACCCGGTCGCCAGACCAGCGCTCTTCAAGCGGCACCTCGCCGTAGCTGCCTGGCCAGACGTCTGCGCCGCCATGCAACACCAGGCCGTCCAGCCATTCGGCATAGTGGGCATAGGTGACGTCGCCGCGTTGGGTCGAGCCGGTCGGGCAGGGCACCATGACAACCATGGCACCAGACGACATCAGCCAGTGGGCGATGGATTGCTCGACGTATTGCAGGGTTTTGCCGCTGAACAGTGAGCGTGTGGGATCAGCGTGTGAGAAGCAGGCCGAGAGGCCAATCTTGAGGCGGCTGGCGGTGGGCATGGGTCAGATTTGTCCGGGAAGCTCCATTGCCGTGAAGCGTACCGCAATGCGTGTGCCAGGTCCATTAGGCGGCGTAGGCGGATGCCCCGGCGTGCTGGCATCCTCAATGCTGATCGTGGCGTCATGCTGGTTGGCGATCTCCAGCACGATGGCCAGGCCCAGACCGGAGCCGTCAACGTTGGTGCCCAGCGCACGGTAAAAGGGCTGGAACACCAGCTCACGCTCGGCCTCCGGAATGCCCGGCCCGGAGTCTTCGACGATGAGCACCAGCACGCCGCTGAAGCGGTCCGTCATCAGTCGCAGCGTGACCTGGCCTTTTTCGGGCGTGTAGTTGATGGCGTTATCCAGCAGGTTGCGCACCAGCTCTTTCAAAAGCGTCGGGTTGCCTTCAAGCTGGGTGGCCTGCTCGCCCGCGCCGGGTCCGTCGTAACCGATGTCGATTTTTTTCTCGAGTGCGCGCGGCACCGAGTCGGACATCACTTCAGACACGATGGTCACCAGGTCCAGCCGCTGTTTGGCCAGGCTGCGGCCTGTGGTCTCGGCGCGCGCCAGTGCCAGCAACTGGTTGACGGTGTGCGTCGCGCGAATGCTGGACTGGCCTATGTGCTTGAGTGACTTTTTGAGCTCCTCCGCATCGGTCTCACGCTGCGCCAGGTCGGCCTGCATGCGAAGCCCGGCGAGCGGCGTTTTCAGCTGGTGTGCCGCGTCGGCCAGAAAGCGCTTCTGTGTGTTCAGCGACACCTTCAAGCGGCTCAGCAAATCGTTGATGGACGATACCAGCGGCGCGACTTCTTCAGGCACGGCGGTGTCGTCCAGCGGGCTCATGTCGTCAGACTTGCGCGCGCGAATGCGCTTTTCGAGCTGCGCCAGTGGCTTGATGCCGCGCACCAGCGCCAGCCAGACCAGCAGCACGGCCAGCGGCAGGGTGACGAACTGCGGCACCATGGTGCCCTTGACGATTTCAGTCGCCAGCGTCTTGCGTTTCTCAAGCGTCTCGGCCACCTGCACCAGGACCGAGCCGCCGCCTTTCACATCGGTCTTGATCCAGGTGTAGGCCACACGCACATCCTCGCCCTGGATCACGTCTTCACGCAGGCGCACCTCACCGTCGCCGACGCGGTCTTCATCCGGCGGCATGGGCAGGTCGTGCTCGCCGCTGAGGTATTCGCCTTTGGTGCCCATGACCTGGTAATAAACGAGGTCGGTATCGTCAGCCCGCAAAATCTCGCGCGCCGGGCCGGTCAGGTTGAACTGTACCTGGTTGTTCTTGACGACCACCAGCTTGGCGAGGGCCTGCACGTTGTATTCAAGTGCGCGGTCAAAAGGTTTGCCGGCAATGTTCTGCGCCACCAGCCATGTCAGCGCCAGGCTGATGGGCCACAGCAGCAGCAGCGGCGTGAGCATCCAGTCCAGGATTTCGCCGAACAGGCTTCGGCGTTCGCGCTGGAAAAGTCTCAGTGCCACAAATCAAACGCGGCGGCATTGTTCAGCCGGCTGTTCTCTTCATGCAAGCAGGAGCCGCGGAACCGGCTTCGCCGGGCCGCAGGCGGAGCCGCCCCCTCGGGGGGCAGGGCGCTACACGCAGTGAGCAACCGTGGGGGCGCCATCTCAGCCTGGAATTTTCTCTAAGCAGTACCCGAGGCCCCGGACGGTGGCAATCCGAACTGGTCCCTTCTCAATCTTCTTGCGCAGGCGGTGGATGTACACCTCGATCGCGTTGTTGCTGACCTCCTCGCCCCATTCGCAGAGGCGCTCGACCAGCTGGTCCTTGCTGACAAGGCGGCCCGCGCGTTGCAGAAGCACTTCAAGCAGGCCGAGTTCGCGCGCAGACAGTTCAACCATCTGCCCGTCAATCGTCGCTACGCGGCCAGCCTGGTCATAGACCAGCGGGCCGTGTTTGATGGTGCTGCTGGCACCGCCCATGCCGCGGCGAATCAGCGCTCGCACGCGGGCTTCGAGTTCCTGCAATGAAAACGGCTTGGCCATGTAGTCGTCAGCGCCGTAGTCCAGGCCCTTGACGCGTTCCTCGACGCTGTCGGCGGCAGTCAAAATCAGCACGGGCAGCGACGAACCGCGTGCACGCAAACGCTTGAGCACTTCCAGCCCGTGCATGCGCGGCAGGCCGAGGTCGAGAATCAGCAAATCGAATTCGGTGTTGGTCAGCAGCGCTGCATCGGCTTCGGTGCCGCTGGCCACATGGTCGGCGGCTGCGCCTGATGCACGCAAGGTGCGCAACAGTCCGTCGGCAAGAACCTGGTCGTCTTCGGCAATCAGAATGCGCATGCTTGTCTCCGTTAGCCGGCCCGCGTCATTTGTTCATGACCCGGGCGGTGGTTTACTTGTTGCACAAATTTTAGGCTTTCAGGGGCTCTGGTTTGCTGACACGGTATCAGGTGTTGCCATAGGCTTCCAGTCCCAGGGCCACGACGGTGGCCACGTCCTGCCCAACCGCCTGGCGGAATTCTTCCTCCGCCTGCGCCACTGCGCGCCTGAAGGCCTCCAGCCAGAGCAGGCCTGATGCCGTAAACACCACCCGTTTGGCGCGCCTGTCATGCGGGTCGTCCTCACGCGTTACCAGCCCCCAGGCCTCGCATTGCGTGACCAGGTCGCCCATGGCCTGCTTGCTCATCGCGGCACTGGCTGCCAGGTCCGTCAGGCGTGACCCGCCCACAGCCAGATGCCGCGTGATGTGAATGTGCGCCGCACCTACCTGGTCGCGCGCTGCGAGGTTTGAAAGCGCCAGCGGCACATGGATGTTGCTCGCCATGAGCTGCAGCACGCGTTCGTCAAAACGCCGCAGCGCGTTGCCCATCAGGCGGCCCAGATGGGTGATTCGCCAGCCTGTGTCCGGGACTGAAACTGGAGATGTTTGCGCCGCGTTTTCCATCAAAACCATGTTACCCCAAATAGTCAGTCAAACTGACTAAAAACAGGGTTTACTTATGTCAACAAGGCCCATAAAGTACTGGTCATG
Organism: Polaromonas sp.; assembly: GCF_016185115.1. GTDB lineage: Bacteria > Pseudomonadota > Gammaproteobacteria > Burkholderiales > Burkholderiaceae_C > Polaromonas. Next base: position 112,179 of record NZ_JACPOF010000008.1, read on the forward strand.
CATCCAGCGCTGTTGTTAATTGCAGCGGGTGGAAAGCAAAAAATCACATTGCCATAGTTTTGATACATCATTGATTTTCAAGGAGATTTTCATGGAACTGACCAGCAAACTCAACCCGGCCCAAAACCCTGTGCAGACCGCCGCGCTGAACACCGAAAAGGCCAAGGCCCTGCAGGCAGCGCTCGCCCAGATCGAGAAACAGTTCGGCAAGGGCACCATCATGAAGCTGGGCGACGGCGAAGTGATTGAGGACATCCAGGTCGTCTCCACCGGCTCTTTGGGCCTGGACATCGCCCTCGGCGTCGGCGGCCTGCCGCGTGGCCGTGTGGTTGAAATTTACGGCCCTGAATCGTCAGGCAAGACTACGCTGACCCTGCAGGTGATTGCCGAAATGCAGAAGCTGGGCGGCACCTGCGCCTTTGTCGATGCAGAACATGCGCTGGACATCCAGTACGCCTCCAAGCTGGGTGTGAACCTGCAGGAGTTGCTGATCAGCCAGCCGGATACCGGCGAACAGGCGCTTGAAATTGTTGATTCGCTAACCCGCTCCGGCGCGGTGGATCTGATCGTCATTGACTCGGTCGCGGCGCTCACCCCCAAGGCCGAACTCGAAGGCGAAATGGGTGACTCGCTGCCCGGCCTGCAGGCCCGCCTGATGAGCCAGGCGCTGCGCAAGCTGACGGCGACCATCAAGAAGGCCAACTGCATGGTTATCTTCATCAACCAGATCCGCATGAAGATTGGCGTGATGTTCGGCTCGCCCGAAACCACCACAGGCGGCAATGCGCTGAAGTTTTACGCCTCCGTGCGGCTGGACATCCGCCGCATCGGCTCCATCAAGAAGGGCGAAGAGGTAATCGGCAACGAAACCCGGGTCAAGGTGGTCAAGAACAAGGTGGCCTCGCCGTTCAAGACGGCGGAGTTCGACATTCTTTACGGCGAGGGCATCAGCCGGCTCGGTGAGGTGCTTGATTTGGGGGTGGCCGGACACATCGTCGAGAAAGCCGGCGCCTGGTATGCCTTCAACGGCGAAAAAATCGGCCAGGGCCGGGACAACTCGCGTGAATTTCTGAAAGAAAACCCCGAACTCGCCATCGAGATCGAGAACAAGGTGCGCGAATCTCTGGGCATTCCGCTGGTCGCCATGCCTGCTGCCGCCGAAGCGCCTGAAAAAGCGCCCAAGGCATCGAAAGCAGACAAGGCCGAAAAAGCGGCCGCCTGAATTTGACCCCGGGAGCCCGGCTTGTATTCAACTGACATGGAGTCAGCCAAGGTCGGAGCGGGCGTCGGGGCGGGATCATCCGCCGCCAAAAAAGCCGGCTTTGGGCTGTCGCTCAAGGGCCGGGCCCTGCGCTACCTTGCTGCCCGCGAACACTCCCGCGCCGAGCTGGAACGAAAACTGGCCCCGCATGAAGAAACCCCGGGCCAGCTGGCGCAGGTGCTCGACGAGCTTCAGGCCAAAGACTTCATCAGCGAAACGCGGGTCGCCGAATCGGTCGTCAACCGCAAGGCTGGCAAGTTTGGCGCGGCGCGTGTGCGGCACGAACTGCAGGGCAAGGGGCTGGCGTCTGATGTGGTGGCCGAAGCCATGGACGGACTCAGGGCCACAGAACTGGAGCGTGCCCGCGAAGTCTGGCGCAAGAAGTTCGGCGAACCCGCACTTGACGCGGCAGGCCGGGGCAAGCAGATGCGCTTTCTGGCGTCACGCGGTTTTGGTGGCGACGTGATCCAGCGTGTGCTGTCGGGCGCTGGGGGTGCCGCTGATGACGAATAGGCCATATTGGCCAGCCTGGGCAACGCATCAGCCAAGCTTTTTGCTACCAAATTAATAGCTGCTCACGTCCGTATCTATTGGTCTGGAGGCCGATTTGGAGGGTAAAAAGGCCTGTTTTCAGGCTTTTTTTGGCTTTTGGAACGATCCCAATTAAGCAAGAAACTAAAATTTTGCCGTATACGTTAAAAATTTAATGTATACAGCAAAAAGAGCTTTTTAAAGCCCCAGCATCAGTTTCAGGTTCTGCACGGCCGCGCCGGAGGCACCCTTGCCGAGGTTGTCCAGCCGGGCGATCAGTACCGCGTGGCGGTAAGCCTCGTTGGCGAACACACGCAGTTCCATCTTGTTGGTGTCGTTGAGCGCCAGCGCATCCAGCTTGCCCGACGTGGTTGCGTCTTCAACGCTGACCCATTCGCTGCCCGCGTAGTGGCGTGCCAGCACGTCCTTCAGGTGCGTGGCGGTCGGCTGGCCTTTCAGCAAATCCAGGTGCAGCGGCAACTGCACCAGCATGCCCTGTTCGAAGTTGCCCACTGAGGGAATGAACACAGGCCTGCGGCTCAGGCCGGTATAACGCATGATTTCCGGCAGGTGCTTGTGCTCCAGCCCCAGGCCGTAAATCTCGAACAGCGGCGCGGTGCCGGCCTGGTAGGCCTCAATCATTTGCCGTCCACCGCCGGAGTAACCACTCACAGACGGCAGGCAGAGCGGGTAGTCTGCGGGTATCAGTCCCGCATCGACGAGGGGGCGGATCAGCGCAATCGCACCGGTGGCGTAGCAGCCGGGGTTGCCAACGCGGTCGGCTGCAATGACAGCCTCGCGCTGGCCCGCCGCCAGTTCAGGAAAGCCGTAAACCCAGCCCGGCGCGGTGCGGTGGGCGGTTGATGCGTCGATGATCTTGGGCTTTTTGCCCGGCATGGCGTCAATCATGGCCACCGACTCGCGCGCGGCATCATCGTGCAGGCACAAGATGACCAGGTCGACTTTCGCCATCAGGTCACGCTTGGCAGCGGGGTCCTTGCGCAGCTCGGGCGCGATGCTGACCACTTCAATCTGCGGCATGGCCTGCAGGCGTTCACGAATCTGCAGGCCTGTGGTGCCGGCTTCTCCATCAATAAAAACTTTGGCCATGGGACTTTCTCTGCAAAAACTGGAAACCTGAACGGCTCGATGCGGCGCGGACAAGCACTTATTAAAGAACAAATCCGTGACAGGGCTGCAGGCGAGGGTCTTTTTGGGGCGTCAGCCGTGCCCGGAAATTGTGCGTCGCACCATGATACAGTTCTGCCTTGCTACTTCCAGCGGCCGCTAACATGGCGTCTGGAGCGGCGCGTACGGCCTTCAGGCACCCCTGAAGCACCGCCACAGTCCCTGCGTCAACCCCTCTGTTGCTTCCCCCTTTATTGAATCCTGAAGGTTTTTCATGAAAATTCACGAGTACCAAGGCAAGGAAATCTTGCGTAATTTTGGTGTGCCAGTGCCGCGCGGCATTCCGGCATTTACTGTGCAGGAGGCGGTCGAAGCCGCACAGAAACTCGGCGGCCCGGTGTGGGTGGTCAAGGCGCAGATTCACGCGGGTGGCCGCGGCAAGGGCGGCGGCGTGAAGGTTGCAAAAACCATTGAAGACGTCAAGCGCATTGCCGGCGAAATCCTCGGCATGCAGCTCAAGACGCACCAGACCGGCCCTGAAGGCCAGAAGGTTCGCCGCCTCTATATTGAAGACGGCGCCGACATTCAGAAAGAATATTACGTCTCCTGCGTCACCGACCGTGCGACGCAGAAGGTCGCCTTCATTGCGTCGTCCGAAGGCGGCATGGACATCGAGGAAGTGGCGCACAGCCACCCCGAAAAAATCGTCAAGCTGTTTGTGGACCCACTCGTCGGCCTGACCGACGCACAGGGCAAGGAACTGGCTGCGGGCATCGGCATGCCGGCGGATTCCGTTGCACAGACCGTGGACATCCTGCAAAAGCTCTACAAGTGCTACATGGACACCGATGCGTCGCTGGTTGAAATCAACCCGCTGAACCGCAACAGCAAGGGCGAGATCATGGCGCTGGACGCCAAGTTCAACTTCGACGCCAACGCGCTGTTCCGCCATCCTGAAATCGTCACCTACCGCGATCTGGACGAAGAAGATCCGGCTGAAGTCGAAGCCAGCAAGTTTGACCTGGCCTACATCAGCCTGGACGGCAACATCGGCTGCCTGGTCAACGGCGCAGGCCTGGCCATGGCCACCATGGACACCATCAAGCTGTTCGGCGGCGAGCCGGCCAACTTCCTGGACGTGGGCGGCGGCGCGACGGCCGAGAAGGTCACCGAAGCCTTCAAGATCATGCTGAAGAATCCGGACGTCAAGGGCATCCTGGTCAACATCTTCGGCGGCATCATGAAGTGCGACACCATCGCCGACGGCGTCATCACCGCCTGCAAGGCCGTGAACCTGTCCGTGCCGCTGGTGGTGCGCATGAAGGGCACCAACGAAGACCTGGGCAAGAAGATGCTGGCCGATTCAGGCCTGCCCATCATCGCCGCCGACACCATGGCAGAAGCCGCGACCAAAATCGTCGCAGCGGTCAAATAAGCCCGGAGCAAAGTACACATGTCTATCTACATCAACAAAAACACCAAAGTCATCACGCAGGGCATTACCGGCAAGACCGGCCAGTTCCATACCCGCATGTGCCGCGACTACGCCAATGGCAAAAATGCCTTTGTGGCGGGCGTGAACCCCAAGAAGGCCGGCGAAGACTTTGAAGGCATCCCGATTTACGCCAATGTGACCGAAGCCGCCAGGGCGACCGGCGCAACGGTGTCCGTGATCTACGTGCCGCCAGCAGGCGCAGCCGCCGCGATCTGGGAGGCTGTTGAAGCCGACCTTGACCTGGCCATCTGCATCACCGAAGGCATCCCGGTCCGCGACATGCTGATGGTGCGCAACCGCATGAAGGAAAAAGAAGCCGCTGGCGGCAAAAGAACCCTGCTGCTGGGCCCCAACTGCCCGGGCCTCATCACACCTGAAGAAATCAAGATCGGCATCATGCCCGGCCATATCCACCGCAAGGGCCGCATCGGCGTGGTCAGCCGCTCCGGCACGCTGACCTATGAAGCCGTGGCGCAACTGACCGAAATCGGCCTGGGCCAGTCCAGCGCCGTCGGCATTGGCGGCGACCCGATCAACGGCCTCAAGCACATCGACGTGATGAAGGCTTTCAACGACGATCCTGACACCGACGCCGTCATCATGATTGGTGAAATCGGCGGTCCTGACGAAGCTGAAGCCGCTGTCTGGTGCAAGGCCAACATGAAAAAGCCCATCGTTGGCTTTATCGCTGGCGTAACGGCTCCTGCCGGCAAGCGCATGGGCCATGCTGGCGCGCTGATCTCCGGTGGCGCCGATACGGCTGATGCGAAACTCGAAATCATGGAAGCCTGCGGTTTTACCGTGACGCGCAACCCGTCCGAGATGGCCAAGCTGCTCAAGGGCCTGCTTTAAACCGTCCCGGTCAAATCAGTAAGCGTTATTACGAACGGGGTTCATCCCTGTTCGGGCTAAACTCAAAAAAACAAAAAAAGCGCTACCCGGCGCTTTTTTTAATTCATAACAGGAGATCTCCATGTTTTTCGGACTTGATCTGGGTTCACCCCTTTTCTGGAGCGCCTTTGGCTCCATCATTCTCGCCAACATCGTGCTGTCGGGGGATAACGCCGTGGTTATCGCCATGGCTGCACGCACCCTCAAGCCCGAGCAGCGCGGCAAGGCCATCTTCTGGGGCAGCGCCGCCGCCATCGTCATGCGGATCGTATTGACCATCGTCGCCATCCAGCTGCTGACCCTGCCTTACCTCAAGATCATTGGCGCCATTTTGCTGGTCTACATCGGTGTCGACCTGCTCAAGGCCGAAGACGAGGAAGAAGAAGGCGGCCACGAAATCAACGGGATGGCCGCTGCCATCCGCACCATCCTGATTGCCGACCTGGTGATGAGCCTGGACAACGTGCTGGCTGTGGCTGCGGCTGCCAAGGGCAATCTCCCGCTTCTCGTTCTGGGTTTGCTGGTGAGTATTCCGCTGATCATTTTTGGTGCAACCCTGCTGACCAAGGTGATGGAGCGCTTCCCCATCATCATCACCATTGGCGCTGCGCTGCTGGGCTTCCTGGCTGGTGAAATGCTGCTCACAGACCCTGCGGTCGTCACGCGCTTTGGCACGCTCGGTGAACACACGGTCACAGCCGGCGGAATCGTGGGTGCGATCATCGTCGTCGCGCTTGGCACCTTCATGGCAAAACGCAAGCCGAAATCTACCCCTTCAGCCTGATTCCATGCGGGTTGGCGGGCAGGCTCGCTACGCCACTTATTTGCAACAGAAAGCCCGTTCCACGTTCAAAAGTCACTTGTCCAGCCTGTAGCTGTCTGTTAACGTCAACATTTGGGAGTCTTGTAACCTTTCAGCAACAGCTGTAAGCGTCTACAAGCGGCATAAAAATGATGACTAAATCCAGCGCAGCAAGGCAGGGCGAATCAGGACAAGGGGCCGGCAGTGGGCAAATCAGCTAGCAAACTCAGTCAATTCTGGCGCGCCGACTGGTTTGTGGGCGTGCTGGTCGTCCTGGCTGTCGTCTTTGTTCATGGCTTCACAGACTTTTTCGGTACGCTGGAACGCCGCTACTACGACTTCGCCAGTACCAGCACCTCCCGCCAGCCATCTGACCGGATTGCAGTCATCGCCATTGATGACCAGAGCATTGCCAACATAGGGCGCTGGCCCTGGCCCCGTGATGTCCATGCCCAGCTGATTGACCAGCTGGCGTCGGCCAGGGCTAAAACCATTGCGCACACCGCTTTCTTTTTTGAACCGCAGACGGATCGCGGGCTGGTCTTTATCCGCAAGATGAAAGACGCCCTGGCTGACCCGGCTGTGGCCCAGGGCGGCGTTAACGAGCAGTTGGGCAAGGTGATTGCAGAGGCAGAGGTTGCGCTGGATACGGATGCCAAGCTGGCCGCCAGCATGACCAGGGCCGGCAACGTGCTTGTGCCGTCCGTTTTTGCGCTGGGCGTGCCGCAGGGCCGGCCTGACAACCCCTTGCCGCCCTATGCGCTCAAAAGCGCTGTGGATGAGCCCAACGGGTTTTCGCTCTCAGCCGTTCGTGGGCAACAGCCCATCGAGATGATAGGCACGGCTGCCGCTGGAATTGCGCACCTGAACCAGCTTCCGGACGTTGATGGCGCCGTCAGGCAGGAGCCCCTGCTGATCAATTATTTCGGCAAGGCCGTTCCGTCCATGAGCCTGCTGATGGCGGCCAAGAGCCTGAACCTTGGTCCTGCTGACATCAAGCTCAACAATGGCGAATCAGTGCAAATCGGCAAACTGGTGATCCGGACCGACGAATCCGCGCTCATGCTGCCGCAGTTTTACAAGGGCCGGGATGGCCGTCCGGCATTTGCCGTGGACTCCTTCTACGACGTCGTGTCGGGCAAGATCCCGGCGGCCAAATATGCCGACAAGATCGTCATCATTGGCGCCACTGCCGCCGGGGTGGGTACACAGTTCCCGACGCCTGTGGGGCCGGGCCTGTCTCCTACGGAGACGATTGCGCACATCACCTCAAGTATTCTGAGCGAGCATTTCATCGTCCAGCCGGTCTGGAGCATCTGGGCCACGCTGGGCGTGCTTCTGGTGGTTGCGGCCTACCTGATAGCCGGGCTGCCCCGGCTTTCCGCCGGCAAGGCCGCCATCATCACCCTGGTACTTTTTGTTGCGCTGCTGGTGGTTGAGTTCAGCATGCTGTCCACTGCTGCGACCTGGCTCAGGTTCGTGTTCCCGGCTGCATTGCTGGTGATAGGCCATCTGGCGCTGACGACCAAGCGCTTCCTGATGACCGAGGCCGGGAAGCTCAAGTCCGATGAGGAATCGGCAGAAACCAACCGCATGATGGGTCTCGCACTGCAGGGTCAGGGCCAGCTGGACATGGCGTTTGACCGTTTCCGCCGCGTACCGTTTACCGACGCGCTGATGGACAACATGAACAACCTTGCGCTGGACTTTGAACGCAAGCGGCAATTCAACAAGGCGCAGGCCGTGTATGAGTACATGGCTACTTACGACAAGAATCACAAAGACCTTCAGTCCAGGCTCAACCGGGCAAAAAACCTGTCAGAGACGGTCATTCTCGGCGGCAGTGGGGCGCATCCTGGCGGCACCATGCTGCTTGATGGCGGCGGTGTTGAAAAACCCATGCTGGGCCGTTATCAGGTTGAAAAAGAGCTTGGCAAGGGTGCGATGGGCGTGGTTTACCTCGGCAAGGACCCCAAGATCGGCCGGGTCGTCGCCATCAAGACTATGGCGCTCAGCCAGGAGTTCGAGGGCGAGGAGCTTGAAGACGCACGTGAGCGCTTCTTCCGCGAAGCCGAAACGGCCGGGCGCCTGCAGCATCAGAACATCGTGACGATTTTTGATGCGGGTGAAGAGCACGACCTGGCCTACATCGCCATGGAGTTCCTCAAGGGCAAGGACCTGGCAGATGTCACTAAACAGGGGCAGCTGCTGCCCGTCGTCAAGGTGCTGTCCATCATCGCCCGCGTCGCCGAGGCGCTGGCCTATGCGCACAAACAGAACGTGGTGCACCGCGACATCAAGCCGGCCAACATCATGTACGACTCTGAGAGTGACAGCGTGAAGGTCACTGACTTCGGCATTGCCCGCATTACCGACTCCAGCAAGACCAAAACCGGCCTGGTGCTGGGTACGCCCAGTTTCATGTCGCCAGAACAGATTGCCGGCAAGAGGGTTGATGGCCGGTCTGACCTTTATTCGCTGGGTGTCATGCTGTTTCAGATGCTGGCGGGCGTGCTGCCGTTTCGGGGCGAGTCCATGGCCGAACTGATGTACAAAATCGCGAACGAGCCTGCTCCCGACATCCTGGTCATCCGCAAGGAACTCCCCGCCAGGCTTGCAGATATCGTTGCACTTTCCCTCAGCAAGCGCCCCGAAACGCGCTACCAGGATGGTGACCAGTTCGCAGCGGACCTGCGTGCAGTCATGGCCGGGCTTTCGGGCGCGGAACATGCAGTTGCACCGGCTGCTCCGGCTTCTGCCGGAGAAGAGAAAACCCGGGTATTCCAGGCCGAGGGGGCGGCCGCCCGCTACGACGCGACTGTGGTCCAATCTCCGGCTGCCCAGGCAACCGTGGCCTACCAGGCGACCCAGTTGCTGGCAGCGGAAAGCCCGCCGCACTTCGAAAAGACAATAGTCACCGGACCGGCGAACGGCGGCGCGACTGGCGGCGATGCTGATGCCGATCCCAAACCATAAGCGCAAAGTTACAGGCAAGCCGAAAAGATGAATTACGAGATCTGCACACAAACAGACACCGGGCTGGCGCGCGATAACAATGAAGACGCTGTTGCGTTCGATCCGGTTACCCGCCTCTGCATCCTTGCGGACGGCATGGGTGGATACAACGCCGGCGAGATTGCCAGTGGCATGGCCGTGGCCTTCATCAAGTCCGAAATGGGGCGCTGGCTGTCACAGGCGGGCAGGCATGCCAATGCCAAGGAGGTCAGGCGAGCGATGGAAATCTGCGTTGAAAATGCGAACCACTCGATCTTTAACGCCGCCAACTCAAACCCCCAGTACACGGGCATGGGGACCACCCTTGTCGTCGGTGTTTTTCAGGAAGATCGCCTCATGCTGGGGCATATCGGCGATTCGCGCTGCTATCGCCTGCGCGGCAATGAATTTCAGCAGATCACCAAGGACCACTCGCTTTTGCAGGAGCAGATCGACGCAGGCCTGATTACCCCTGAACAGGCGCTGACGTCCATGAACAAAAATCTTGTAACACGGGCCCTCGGTGTTGAAGATACAGTGATGGTGGAGGTCAATGAACACCGTGCCGAAGATGGTGACCTTTACCTGATGTGTTCTGATGGCTTGTCCGACATGGTGAACAACGCCGTGATTGCAGACATTGTGAAGGGCGATGCGAGCCTTGAACAAAAGGCAAAGCAGCTGGTTGCGGCGGCCAACGCCGCCGGAGGCCGCGATAATATTTCAGTGTTACTGGCGCAAGCCAGGCAAGCGACGGTCAAGCGGGGGCTTTTATCCAGAATGCTGGGAAAATAGGCAGATGATCGAAATATCAAAATCAGACAGGAGTCGGCCATGCCGAAAATGATCGTCTCTATTGACGGTGTTGTGATCAAGGAAGTCCAGTTAACCAAAGACCGCACGTCTCTGGGTCGGCGCCCCTATAACGACATCGTGATCGATAACCTGGCTGTGAGTGGCGAGCATGCTGTGCTGCAAATGTCCGGCAATGAGGTGTACCTGGAAGACCTCAACAGCACCAACGGTACCTATGTCAACGGGAAGGCAGTCAAAAAGCAGCTTTTGCAGAACAACGATACGGTCGAGATTGGCAAGTACAAGATCAAGTACGTCAATGAGGCTGCAAGTGCGGGTTTTGAAAAAACAATGGTGATCAAGGCCGGTTCTGCGGGTCTTGTGCCTCCCGCACCGGCCTTCGCTGCGCCCGCCGCTGCTGTTCCCGGCGCCAACCAGAACGCCGCGATCAAGGTCATGTCAGGCGCTGCCGCCGGGCGCGAGGTGGCTCTTGTGAAAGTCGTCACCACTATTGGCAAGCCTGGTGTCGCGGTGGCTGCCATCACAAAACGGCCGCACGGCTTTGTCGTTGCCCATGTCGAGGGGGCAGACAAGCCTTCGCTCAACGGCGCTCCCGTCGGGGCCGAGCCTGTGACGCTCAAAAACGGCGACTTGCTTGAGCTGGCCGGCACGCAGATGCAGTTTGTGCAACATTGACGCTCCGGCTTCCCGTCGTTGACAGGGAAGTTCAGCCCTAGAGGTTCCATGCAACTCCTCTCCAGGCACTGGCCTCGCATCGTCGTCACATTGATCCCTCTGGTGTTTGCGCTGATGCACGCCAGCGGCGCATTGCGCCTGGGCGTGCTCCAGCGCCTCGACAACATCATTTATGACGCACGGCTCCGTGCCACCATGCCCAAAACGCTCGATGAGCGGATTGTCATTGTTGATATCGACGAAAAGAGCCTCGCAGAAGCAGGGCGCTGGCCGTGGGGTCGCAACAAGCTGGCTGACCTGGTGGGCGAGTTGCTCGACAACCAGAAAATAGCCCTTCTCGGCTTCGACGTTGTGTTTGCGGAGGCGGATGAAAGCTCAGGCCTGAAGCGGCTCCGGCAACTGGCACAGCAGGAGATGCGTGACCAGCCCGGCTTCGCCGACAAGCTCGCGCAGGTGCAGGCCAGCCTCGATTACGACGCCGTATTTGCGAAATCCATTGAAAAACGCCCGGTGGTGATGGGCTACTACTTCACCAGCGACCGTGATGGACGTGTCAATGGCGTACTGCCGCAACCGGTGATGGGCGCCGATGCCCTGGTGGGGCGTCCCATCAAATTCACCAGCTGGAACGGTTACGGCGCCAATATAGAGGCCATTGCGAGGGCGGCACCCATGGCCGGCTTTTTCAATTCCATTACCGAGGGTGATGGCGTTGTTCGCTCGATCCCGCTCCTGGCGGAATACAAGGGGCAGTATTACGAATCCCTGTCGCTGGCCATGTTTCGTGCCCTGGTGGGCTTGCCAAAAGTCGAGCCTGGCTTTCCGCAGGAAAAATTCCTGACGCGTAACTACCAGGGGCTTGAGAGCATCCTGCTCAAACAGGGTGGCAAGACGCTGGCGATCCCCGTTGATGACCGCGTGGCGACACTGGTCCCTTTTCGGGGCAATGGCGGTGTCAGCGGCGGGTCATTTCGCTATATCTCCGCCTCGGATGTTCTCGCCAGGCGGGTCCCTCCCGGCCTGTTGAAGGACAAAATCGTCTTGCTGGGCACCACGGCCCCAGGCCTGCTTGATTTAAGGGTGACACCGGTAGGAGAAACCTATCCCGGCGTGGAAACCCACGCCAACGTTATTTCAGGCTTTCTTGATGGCAAGGTCTTTGTCAAGCCGGACTATGCAATTGGCTTCGAGGTGGTGGTTCTTGTGTTTTCCGGGCTGATGCTCGCGTTCGCCCTGCCCCTTTTGTCGGCCCCAAAGGCCGTGGCCGTCAGTGCGGCGGTGATCGCTGCGCTGGTGGGTCTTAACTTCTGGCTGTATCTGAGTTTTGGACTTGTATTGCCGCTTGCCAGTGCGCTGGTGATGGCCATTACCGCATTTGCGCTCAATATGAGCTACGGTTACTTTGTCGAAAGCAAATCCAAACGTGAGCTTGCCAACCTGTTCGGAACCTATGTGCCGCCCGAACTGGTTGATGAAATGGTGAAGGATCCCGACAGCTACAGCATGAAGGCCACGACGAAGGAGCTGACGGTGATGTTTTGCGACATGCGTGGATTTACCAAAATGTCCGAGAGCATGGAGCCGACGCAACTGCAGGCCCTGCTCAACAGTGTGTTCAGCAGGCTCACAGACCTGATTCGCAGCAATCGTGGCACCATTGACAAATACATGGGTGATTGCGTGATGGCTTTTTGGGGTGCTCCGGTGGACACGCCAGACCATGCCAGCCTGGCCGTCAAGACCTCTCTGGAGATGGCCAATGCCATTCGGCGGCTCAACGAAGAACACCGGATCAAGGGTTTACCCGAAATTGGTATCGGGATTGGGCTGAATACTGGCACCATGTGCGTGGGCGACATGGGCTCTGACATACGCCGCAGTTACACCGTGATCGGAGATTCTGTAAATCTGGGTTCCCGCCTGGAAGGCCTGTCAAAAACCTATGGTGTTGATATTGTGGTGAGCGAGTCCACGCGCAGGCTGGCCAATGATTTTGCCTGGCAGGAACTGGACAAGGTCAGGGTCAAGGGAAAGGACAATGCAGTGGCCATTTTTTGGCCCCTGGCGCCTCTTGACGCGATTGACCAGGGCAAATCGGCAGAACTGAAAACGTGGTCTCAGGCACTCAAGGCTTATCGCATGCAGGATTGGGACCAATGTGATGTGCAATTGCTGAACTTGCAGAGGTTGAATGCCAAAAAGTACCTTTACCAGTTGTATTCTGAGCGTGTAGCCTCCATGAGGCTGCTTCCGTTTGATCCAGAATGGGATGGCGCCACGAATTTCGAAACCAAATAAACCTCACAAGGCAAGAACAAATCCATGAAAGTACGGGTGTTGGGTTGCTCAGGGGCGATAGCCAAAGACTGCCGAACCACGTCTTTTCTGCTCGACCACGACCTCCTGGTGGATGCGGGCACGGGTGTCGGTGATCTGTCGCTTGAGGAAATGAGCAGCATTGACCATGTGTTGCTGACGCATTCACACCTTGACCATGTCGCGGCATTGCCCTTGATGGTGGATGCCATTGCCTCGCAGCGAACAACGCCAGTCAGGATCCACGCATTGCAGGGCACCATTGATGCATTGAAAGCGCACATTTTCAATGATGTCATCTGGCCTGATTTTTCGAAAATACCCACACCGGAAGCGCCGTTCGTCACCTTTCATCCGATAGAAATAGGCCAGACCCTTTTTCTGGCGGGCAAATACATTGAGGTCTTGCCTGCGGTGCATACTGTGCCGGCGGTTGGTTATGCTGTTGCTACGGCCAATGGCAGCTGGGTGTTTACCGGCGATACCGAACGCAACCCTGCGCTTTGGGCGCGTGTCAACCAGATGAACGTCGCCATGCTGGTCATAGAAACCGCCTTCAGCAACCGGGAGCGCAATCTGGCCGAGCGCAGCCTGCATTTATCGCCGCATGCGCTGGCCAGCGAGCTTGACTGCATAGACAGGGGGAAAAGTTATCCGATCTATATCACCCATACCAAGCCCGCCGAGACTGAACTGATCATGGCGGAAATTCAGCGGTTCGACCAGACCCAGCCATTTGGAGCCAATGTTTCGCATGACATCCGGTGGTTGAGGGCTGGGCAGGAGTTTGACCTATGAGTGCCGTATTGCAGCGTGACCCGGAAAACGAGTTCTTTGACTCACAGATGTTGCCGCCGCAAGAGCGTGGCGTTACGTTCGAAGCGCTTTACTTCAGGCAACTGCAACTGGTCACGAACCGCATTCATGAGACGGAAAACATTGACCAGATCATGCTGGAGGCCAGCCAGGACATCTGCAAGCTCTTCAATGCAGACCGCTTGACCCTGTATGCGATCAACGAAGACAGAACTGCGATTGTCTCCAAGGTCAAGACCGGGCTGAACACCAGCCGTGACCTCAAGCTGCCCATCACGGCACAAAGCATCGCAGGGTATGTGGCCATGTCCAGGCAGATGGTCAACATTGTTGATGTCTATGACGACATCGCGCTCAAGACAATCCATCCCAACCTGAGTTTCCTCCAGGAGGTGGACAAGCGCTCCGGCTACCGCACAAAACAGATGCTGGTTGCCCCTGTCATGGATGGCGACACCCTCTATGGCGTACTGCAGGTGATCAACAATCGCAGCGACCAGCCTTTCGGAAAGCTCGAAGAGGATGGCGCCAAGCAGCTATGCAAGACGCTGGGCATTGCAATTCGCCAGCGCATGCAAAAAAGCGAAGAGGGCCAAAGACGCAAGGCGACGAAATATGACGGCCTGGTCAATGAAGGTGTGCTGACCCAGGAGGAGCTCTCAAACTGTATACAGAAGGCGCGCGACGAGGCCCGTTCCGTAGAGCATTTGCTGATGGCCGATTTTCATATTCGTCCGGCGCAGATCGGACCATCGCTGGCCAGATTTTTTGGTGTTCCCTATGAGGCCTTTAATGCCGGACGAATTCGTTCAGAGATGCTGCATGGCCCCCTGAAGCGTGAGTTTATCGAGCAGCAGGGCTGGATACCGCTGGAAGAAACGCCTGATGGCCTGCTGATCATGTGCGTGGACCCGGAGGCGGTCAGGGGTGCGCGGGTTGTTCCGCAGGTTTTCCCCAGGATAAGCAAATTCGCCTACCGCGTCACCACGCAGACGGAGTTTGAAGAAACCCTGGGCCAGCTGTTCGGCGCTGGCAATGACGGCGGCTCGATCGACCAGCTGCTGGCGGATATGGATGCGCCGCTGGACAACGACGCCATCGATGATTCGTCCCTTGAATCTGCCGCTGCAGACAACGAACTCGTCAAATTCGTGAACAAGGTCATCATCGACGCCTACAACCAGAAGGTTTCGGACATCCACATCGAGCCCATGCCCGGCAAGGCCAAGACCGGCATCCGCTTCCGGATTGATGGCACCCTGCAGCCCTACATTGAGGTCCCGGCCCAGTTCCGCCAGGCCATGGTTACCCGTTTGAAGATCATGTGCGATCTCGACATTTCCGAGAAACGCAAGCCGCAGGACGGCAAGATCAAATTCAAGAAATATGGTCCGCTCGACATCGAACTGCGCGTGGCAACCATTCCTTCGGCCGGTGGGGTTGAAGACGTTGTCATGCGTATTCTTGCTGCCGGCGAGCCCATCCCGCTGGAAAAGCTGGGCCTCACAGCGCACAACAAGGAACGGCTGGAGAAAACCGTCTCCAAACCCTATGGCCTGTTTTATGTTTGTGGCCCCACCGGTTCCGGCAAGACCACCACGCTGCACTCCATCCTCAAGTTTTTAAACACGCCGGATACCAAAATCTGGACAGCTGAAGATCCGGTTGAAATCACGCAAAAGGGTCTTCGCCAGGTACAGATCAACAAAAAGGCTGGAATTGACTTCGCGCTGGTGATGCGGGCTTTTCTGCGGGCCGATCCCGACATCATCATGGTCGGCGAGTCTCGTGACAAGGAAACAGTGTCAATGGGCGTGGAGGCGTCCCTGACCGGGCACATGGTGTTTTCAACGCTTCACACCAACTCGGCCCCGGAGTCCATCACCCGGCTTCTGGACATGGGCATGGACCCATTCAATTTTGCAGATGCCTTGCTGGGCATTCTGGCCCAACGCCTGGCCAAGAAGTTGTGCGACTGCAAGGAATCCTACTTTCCCGAAGCAGAGGAAATCAAGACCTTTATCGCGGAGTATTCCGAAGAGCTGCGCCATACGCCGGCCTGGAAGGCCGATCACGCCGGCGAAGCCAAAAAGCTTTATGAGTCATGGGTCAAGCTCTATGGGGAAGGCGGCAAACTCAAGATGTACAGGGCGGTTGGCTGCGATAAATGTGGAAAGACGGGCTACAAGGGCCGGATTGGCCTGCATGAGCTGATGATTGCAGATGACGATGCCAAAAAATTGATTCAGGAGCGTGCCCGGGTCGCCGAGTTGTTCGCGGCAGCTGTGAACAGTGGCATGCGCACCCTGAAGATGGACGGCATGGAAAAAGTCCTGATGGGCCTGACCGACCTGAAAATGGTGCGGTCGGTCTGTATTAAATAGCCGGTAAAGCAACAATGGGCGCAGGACAAAATTGTCACACCTGAGGCGGGAATGTGGCAAAAAAGTGAGGTTTTGTCAGGATGATCCGCCGTTTTTGGCTGTATCGGGAGGGGTAGGCGGCTGGCCTGAAAAATGCTTTGCTTGTCTGACCAGATTTTTAAACCAAGGAGTTTTTATGAAACGTGCTATCCAAAAGGGTTTTACCCTGATCGAACTGATGATTGTTGTTGCGATCATCGGTATCCTGGCTGCGGTAGCTCTGCCTGCCTATCAGGACTACACGACCCGTGCCAAGGTGTCTGAAGTTGTTCTGGCCGCGTCGTCTGCACGTACCGCCATTGCTGAATATGTTGCAGCCAGTGGTGCATTCCCCTCCAGCGCATCGGCTGCCAGCATTGCTACCCAGTCCTCCAAATATGTGGCCTCACTGGTTTACACAAACACAAGCGCCTCGGCTGGTGTTGTGACTGTGACCGCTCAGGGTGACAGCAGCATTACCGGCAAGACCGTTCAACTCGCTGGCACCACGGGTCAAAATGGTGTGGTGATCTGGGTTTGCGGACCGGGTACTACCGGCACGCCAATGGACACCAAATATCTGCCAGCAAGCTGCCGCGGCTAAGCTTTACTGCCCGATGATCAAAGCCCCTTCACAGGGGCTTTTTTTTTTGATGAAGAAATTTTCATATTCGTCCATTTCTCTGGCGCCCCTCTGGTGTTGGGGCGCAGCCCTGATGCTGTCTTTTTGCTGGCTTTTGCCCAACAACGCCAGGCCGTGGAGCGCTTTTCATTCTGATGCATGGTCCGCCTGTATCCTGGCCCTGACCAGTCTGGCGATTTTCCTGCGGAGCAAGGGCGACGTCAGGATCCAGATTGCTCCGCTGGCCGTCCTGGCCGTGAGCATGTTTCCGCTGGCGCAATATGGCGCAGGGATACTGGCTTTTTCAGGCCAGGCATGGATTTCTTCCGCCTACCTTCTGGGGTTTGCGCTGGCCATGCTCACGGGCCAGCAATGGCAGCGGTTCAGCCCTTTATGGATGGAGCGTGTGCTTTTTGGCGCGGTTCTTGGGGCTGGCAGCACCTCCGTTTTTCTCGCCATGCATCAGTGGCTTCGACTGGGGGACGCCGCAGGCCTGTTTGACATCTGGATTCTCTATTACCCGCCAGACAGGGGCCGACCCTACGCCAACCTGGGGCAGCCCAACCAGCTCGCAACGCTCCTGGTCTGGGCGTTGGTGGGGTGCGCGTGGGCCACTTACCGTCGCCACCTGCGGGTACTCGGCGGGGTAAGCCTTGCGGGGTTTTTGCTCATTGGTCTTGCCCTGACGCAATCCCGCAGCGGCATGGTCGGGTTGCTCATCCTGTTGTCTGCATGCTGCGCGTGGCGTGGCATGGTCAGGTCGCGTGTTTTTTTCTACTGCGTTTTCGGGTTGCTGCTCTGGTATGTTTTCCTGCTCTTGACGCTTCCGTACCTGGGCCGGATGCTGTTGCTCGATACCGAGATCAGTTTTGTTGAGCGCAGCACACGTGAAAGCCGACCCTATATGTGGCAGATGTTGCTCGATGCCGCAACACTGCACCCCTGGGCCGGCTATGGCTGGAACCAGGTGCTGCCCGCGCAGTTGGCGGTGGCCGAAACCTACACAAGGATGTCCGGCACTTACCTGGCCCAGTCCCATAACCTGTTTCTGGATTTTGTGATGTGGACCGGTTTCCCTGTGGGTCTTTTGCTGAGTGGCGCTGTGCTGGCCTGGTCATGGATGGTACTCAGGAGAACCAGGGAAGCCGCCCAGGTTTTCTATCTGGTATCGCTCGCGGTCATTGGGGCCCACGCCATGGTTGAACTTCCCGTGCACTACGCCTACTTTCTGCTGCCGGTCGGGCTGATGGCGGGGTCGCTGAATGCCAGCATGAATATTGCGCCCTGGGGCATGCTGAGCCGTCACGTTGTAGTTGGTTTCTGGCTGGCGGTGGCGACCCTTCTCGGATTGATCATCTACGACTATTTCCGCCTTGAGAGTGCCTACAACGACGTCAGGTTCAAGCAGGCCAATTTTGCCAAAGCGCAAGATCCCGAGATTCCGAAAACACTGATCCTGAATCATCTGGAATATGCCATAGAACTCTATGCGTTGACGCCAGCAGCCGGGCTGCCACCGGATGTCGTGCAACGCGCAGTAGACACCACCAGGTTTCTGCCCAGTGCACATAACATCAGCAAACTGGTGGTGATACTCGCCCTGAATCAGCGGGCGGACGAGGCGCGTTTCTGGAAGGCCAAGTCACAATACATGATGAGCGCGGCAGACTATCAGGTCGTACAAAAAGACTGGAAGCGTGCTGTTCAGATGTTTCCGCAGATTTCGGCAACCATGGCGTTAAATAGTTAATCCCGGCCTGACGGCATTTTTCATGGTGAAACACACCCCGACCAACCCGGATTCTCACGGGCATCCTGAACCCGCTACAGAACCGGTCGAAAAGAATCGGCACGAAACTGAAAACCGTGCGTCGCGCGCGCTCGTGCCGCTGGTCTGCGCTGCGCTGGTGATTTTTCCCTGGATCAACCCATTTGCGCCTGGCCCATCGCCAGCGGTCGTCCCGCTGCTGCTGTCTGCGCTGTGCGCTGCAATCCTGCTGGGAATGTCCGCCTGCTGGCCGGCCCTGTTCAAGGTCGAACGCCTGGTCTGGCCTGTCGCATCGGCATGGCTCTTTGCCGGGCTTGTCAGTTCCGTGCTGGGGTTGATTCAGTACTTTGGCGCTGCAGACGGCTTGTTGCCATGGGTGAACCAGTCCAGATATGGCGAGGCGTTTGCCAATCTGCGCCAGCGCAACCAGTTTGCCTCGCTGACAAATATCGCGATGATTGCGCTCGTCTGGTTTGGCGTCATGTTTTCACGCAGCAAGCATGTGCTGGATGCCCGCAGGACCAGAAACTACCAAATCCTGATGGTGATGGCGGCGGCCCTCCTGGCCTGCGGTAACGCCACCTCTGTTTCCCGCACCGGCATGATCCAGCTGGGCCTGCTCTGCGGCCTCTGTGTTCTATGGGGGCAGTGGCGACATGCCAGCGTGCGCTGGATTCTTCTGGCCGCAGTCGTCGTTTATGCCGTGTCGGTTCTGGCATTGCCGCGGCTGGCAGGGTTCGACCTGTTGCAGTACAGCATGTCGGGGCGCCTGCGTGCTGGTGACCCGGTTTGTGCAAGCCGCCTGACCCTGTGGTCCAACGTACTTCATCTCGTCGCCATGAAGCCCTGGCTGGGGTGGGGCTGGGGTGAGCTTGATTTTGCCCATTACACCGAGCTTTATCAGGGCCCGCGTTTTTGCGACATCCTGGACAACGCGCACAACTTCCCGCTGCATCTCGCCGTAGAGCGCGGGGTGCCGTTTGCATTGCTGGTGTGTGGTGCTTTTGCATTGTGGATATGGCGCAGGAAACCGTGGCTGGACACCGATCCGGCAAGGCAAATGGCCTGGAGTGTGCTCGCCATCCTGCTGTTTCACAGCATGCTGGAATATCCGCTCTGGTATGGGCCGTTCCAGATGGCGGTGGTGTTGTGCCTGCTCTTCGTTCGTAAACCGCTGGCTATCTCACAGGAGGGGCAACCGGGTCGGTCGTTCACTGGCGTTGCGGCACGCGCGGGATGTGCTGCGTTGTCTGTACTGTTATTGCTCGGTACCTTCTATGCCATGTGGGACTACAGGCGGGTCAGCCAGATCTACCTCGCGGCCGACATGCGCGACCCCGCCTACCGGACGGACACCCTGGAGAAAATCAGCGATTCCTGGCTGTTCAGTGACCAGGTGATGTTTGCGCGTCTGCTGGTCACGCCGCTGACCCAGGCCAATGCGGCCTGGACTTTCAGTACTGCACAGGCGCTGCTGCACTATTCACCGGAACCCAGGGTGGCTGAAAAACTTATTGAGAGTGCGGTCATGCTGGGAAGGGATGAAGAGGCGCAGGCCCACATGCTGCGTTACCGGGTGGCATTTCCCAAGGAATACGCGCTCTGGAAACCGCTCAAGGCGAACCAGGAGTTGCAGGCGCAATAAAGCTGCCCGACTTGCCACCGTGCTTTTCAAGCACCCGTATGTCCTGCATGACCATGCCCCTGTCGACAGCCTTGCACATGTCGTAAATCGTCAACAAGGCGACCTGTACGGCTGTCAGGGCTTCCATTTCGACCCCTGTGGGGCCGACTGTCTGGACGTTAGCCTCGCATACGATGCAGGCATTTGCCGTGTCTGTGGTGAAGCCGACATTGACGTGCGTGAGTGCCAGGGGGTGACAAAGCGGTACGAGTTCACTGGTTTTTTTGGCGGCCATGATGGCCGCGACCCGGGCAATACCCAGAACGTCGCCCTTTTTTGCCGTGCCCGCCATCACGATGGACAAGGTCTGCGGATTCATTACGATACGGCCCTGTGCGACAGCCACGCGCCTGGTGTGGGCCTTGCCCCCAACGTCCACCATGTGGGCCTGGCCGTCGGCATTGAAATGGGTGAGTAGCGAGTCGGACATGATTGAGTTACAGAACCTTTACAACCAACCCTCATCATAAGACCATGGCCGACATCGCAAACTCATGGAAGATGCGCTTCAAAGCAGCCGGTGTTCACCTGTGCATCAGCATCGTTCTGGCAATTCTTGCCGCCCTGCTCGTATTTTTTGTGTGGTATCCCTATCCCTACCGTGAGATATCCGGTGGTCGTACGCTTTTTCTCCTGATTGTTGCGGTTGACGTGATCATGGGCCCGTTGCTGACTTTTGCGGTCTTCAATACCCGCAAACCGCGCAGGGAGCTGGTGCGCGACCTCTGTGTCATCGGCGTTCTGCAGCTTGCTGCGCTGGGCTACGGGCTCTGGACTGTGGCCGCTGCCAGACCCGTGCACCTTGTGTTTGAGATGGACCGCTTCCGGGTTGTGCACGCCATAGATGTACCGCCCGAGCTGCTTGAAAAAGCATCGCCCGGGTTGCGGTCCTTGCCCTTGATGGGCCCCACCTTGCTGTCTGTCCGGCCCTTCAGGGATGCGAAGGAAAGCATGGAAGCAACGCTGGCGGCATTGAATGGCGTGTCCATCGGATCCCGCCCGGAGCTCTGGCAGGACTATGAAAAAGCGCGCGCGCAAATTGTGTCCAGGGCCAAATCACTGGCCGAACTCAAGGCGCGCTTTCCTGCGCGCAGTGCAGAGATTGACGCTGCCCTGAAATCTTCCGGGTCCGGCCGTCCGGCTGCTGCTGTCGGCTACGTGCCCATGATGGGCCGCGACACGCTGTGGACTGTATTGCTGGACACCACAACGCTGGAGGTGATTGCCTTTGTTCCGATTGATTCGTTCTAGGCCAGGCCTGCGCCGCAGCTCCGCCGCATTGCTTGCGGCCCTGCTGGCTGCAGGCTCAAATCCCCTTGCGTTGTCCCAGAACGCACCCGGCGTTTCGCGCAGCGGCTCACTGCCCACTTTGGGCGACAACCTTGAGCTGACCGCAGGTGCCGAGCGCCGTATAGGGGAGCGCATAGCCGCGAGCATTTACCGGGACCGTGACTATATCGATGACCCGGTGCTTGAAGAATATGTCCAGACCATCTGGCAGCCCCTGATCGCGGCAGCAAAGGCGCGGGGTGAACTCAGCATCGAACTGGACGAGCGCTTTGCCTGGGAGCTTTTTCTCCTGCGCGACCGCACCATCAATGCCTTCGCGTTGCCCGGTGGCTATTTCGGCCTCCATCTGGGCCTGATAGGGGCAGTGAGCAGCCGGGATGAGCTTGCCGCAGTCATGGGCCACGAACTGAGCCATGTCACGCAAAGGCATATTTCCCGCCTCATGACCCAGCAGTCCCGGCAGACGCCGTGGATGATTGCCGCGATGATCATTGGGGCCCTCGCGGCCAGCAAGGGCTCGCAGGCGGGCGAGGCGGCCATGGTGGGCGGACAGGCGCTGGCTGCACAGTCACAGCTGAATTTTTCGCGCGACATGGAACGCGAGGCCGACCGGGTGGGTTTTGGTGTCATGACCGATGCGGGCTTTGACAGCCGCGGCGTCAGCAGCATGTTTGAAAAACTGCAGCAGGCATCACGCATCAACGACAACGGCTCATTTCCATATTTGCGGTCCCACCCCTTGACCACCGAGCGGATTGCGGAGGCCCAGGCGCGCCTGCAACTCGCCCCGCCTGCGGCAGACAAGGCCGTGGGGGCAGCGCAGGACAGGTTTTTCCACGCCATGATGGCGGCCCGTGCGCGCGTGCTGGCCGATCCTGGCGTGGACGTTCTCCGCACCATGGTGGCGGAGGCTCAGCGCCAGCCGCCGCCTGTGCAGGCCGCAGCCCAGCCCTCGGCTGCTGATATCCGCAGTGCCGGGGTGTTCTATGCGGGGTCGCTTGCTGCGGCCAGGCTCCGGGACTTCCAGCTAGCCCGCTATTTTGCAGGGCGACTGGGAGCGCTGACGGCCAACACGCCTGCGGCTGGCAAGGTCGGTTTGCTCTTGCTTGAAGTGGACCAGATGGCAGGCGTTGTGTCGCCCTCGGCATCCGGTATCGACATCTCAAAGACGGCCTCGCGCGCAGACCTGCTGGTCCAGTCACGTTCGCTGCTGGCCGCAGGCCGCGCGAAAGAGGTGGGCGACAGGCTGCTGACATGGGTGACGGCCCATCCCAAAGATGCGCTGGCCTGGCAGACCCTCGCGGTTGCGTATGGCAACCAGGGCCAGAATGTGCGCGCGATTCGCGCTGATGCAGAAGCGCGGGCGGCGCAGCTTGACTACACGGCGGCGCTTGATCGCCTGAAGGCTGCCCAGATCATGATGCGCAGCAACCCGGGCAGCGCCGACTTCATGGAGGGCTCCATCATCGATGCGCGGACCCGCCAGGTGGAGTCACTTGTTAAAGAGCAGGCGCTCCAGGACAAACTCGATCGCTAGCTGCAGCACTGAATAGATCAGCGAACCGATCAGCGCCGCACCAAAACCCGTGACATTCAGTCCGCTCACCAGGCTGGCCGCAGCCCAGAACATCAGGGCGTTGATCACAAACAGGAAAAGGCCTACCGTGACCAGCGTGACAGGCAATGTCAGCAGGATCAGTATGGGGCGCACAACAGTGTTGAGCGCACCCAGCACCAGCGCAGCAATCAGCGCACCGGTGAAGCTGGTCACCACCACGCCTGAATAAAGATAAGCCACCAGCAGCAAGGCCGTGGCACTGAGCAGCCATTTGAGTATCAGTTTCATGGCTCGAAGAATATCACTCCCCGTGCGAAATTCAACGCTGAACCGCCTCGACACGCAACCACAGCCCCCAAGCGAAGCGAGGCTTTCGCAAGCGCCCCAAGAGCGGCAGCTCATATCTCCAACGAAGCGAGGTCTTCGCAAGCAGGGTCCGCGGAACCGGCTTCGCCGGGCCGCAGGAGCAGCGCCCCCTCGGGGGCAGAGAGCTACACGCAGTGAGCGAACGTGGGGGCTGTTTATCTACCGTGGGGGCTTTAATCTATCGCCACCAGCAGCCCAGCCCCCGCCAGAGCGGTGACATAACCGAGCGCGCCCTTGCTTTCCTGCACCTGCGTCTGTGTGACGGGCTGCATGTCCTGGCCGAATTTTGGCCGACGCGCATCCAGCACGCGTGCCACGCCATATTCCTTCATCAGCGATTCGGTCTGGGCGCACAGCGTGGTCTGGGCGAGTTTGGTAATCACCGTGTCGCCATTCTGTTCGAGCAGCGGCAGCAGGCGGGCGAATGTTTTTTCTGCCCACTTGCCGCGCCAGCTTTCGCGTGCGCTGTTGGTGACCCACTTGCTCGCGCGGTGGGTTACGCGCGGCGCGCAGCCCACCACAATCCAGCGTGCGGGATTGCGGCTCACGCCGTCCGTGTGCATGGGCTGCAGCATTTGCAGTGCATAGGATGCGTCGTCGACGTAAACGATGATGTTGTCCATAAAGTACTCCTTGGTTGTCGTGGTTGTGAAGGCTTACGGTTGCTCGAAAAAATCAGTCGGTGACCAGCTCGTTGCGATGGGGCTGCGATTTTCGGGTGGCCCACCAGCCGCCGCCCAGCACGCCGGCGACGGCCAGGGCGTAGGTCGCCCATTCGGCGATGGTGTGCATGGTGGCAGCGGAAGGCAGTGTGTTGGGGCCGCCATAGACGGGGTCCAGCAGCTGCTCGCTGACAATCATTTTTGCGGCGGTGAACGCCAGCACGGCCGCGCCTATGTTGATGATCATGGGGAAGCGCTCGACCAGCTTGAGCACCATGGTGCTGCCGAAGACGACGATGGGCACGCTCACCAGCAGGCCGATGATGACCAGGTCAAACGAGCCGTGTGCCGCGCCTGCGACGCCCAGCACGTTGTCAATGCCCATGAGCGCATCGGCAACGACGATGGTCTTCATCGCGCCCCAGAAGGTGCTGGCAATTGGCCCTTGGTGTTCGTCATGGCCCTGGTCGGCCAGAAGTTTGTAGGCGATCCAGAGCAGGCCCAGCCCGCCGACCAGCATCAGCCCGGGTATCTTGAGCAGCCAGACCACGCCGACGGTCATGGCAGAGCGAACAACAATCGCGCCCACGGTGCCCCAGGCAATGGCCTTTTTCTGCAGGTGCGGGGGCAGGTTGCGGGCGGCCAGCGCGATGACGATGGCATTGTCGCCAGCCAGCACAAGGTCGATGAGGATGATGGCCAGCAGGGCCGACCACCACGGGGTTGAAAACAGTTCCATCACGCACTCCATATCAAGTTTCGACATGGACGCCCGTCAACGTAAACAGGCGCCCGATTCGTTCGAAGCCTGTGCGGATCCGATGAGGTAAGGGTGTGCGGAAATGAAGATTGCCGCTGACGCCTCGATCAAACCTGCCCAGGTTTCAATCGAAGGTCTGGCTCGACATGCAGTGTCGCTGCATGCCCAACAAGCCGGAAGTGCGAACTTCGTAATGACGACTTGTTGTAGCTATCTTGCTGCTGTGTCTGTTATTAAAAGTAGTTCAGCAAGACGAGGGAGTTACTCCCCTTCGTAGGCTCTATTGGAACTGATCCGGCGATTTTTTGCAAATGAGGCTTTTCCCTGAGCCCGCGTAGGAGGGCTTCCCAGCCCTGAAACAACGCGTCGGCAGGTGCCTGATAATGGCTTGTCTGCCGCCATCCGGTGTGCACGAATTTCCCCCGATTCCCAAATTTCCCCATGGCCGGCATCCACATCACAGACATAGAAGCTGCCATCAACTACTGGCGCGAGAAAAAACCGTCGCCCGACGGCATCACGCTGGCGCCAGAGTTGCGCGCGCTGGCCGAGGTCTATGCGCTCATGGTTTTTTACCATGAGGATGTGGCGTCTGAAAGAGGCTTTCCGCCCAAGGCCATGGCCGCCTGGCAGGCCTGGTACGAC
This sequence comes from Polaromonas sp., assembly GCF_016185115.1. Lineage (GTDB taxonomy): Bacteria > Pseudomonadota > Gammaproteobacteria > Burkholderiales > Burkholderiaceae_C > Polaromonas. Next base: position 137,661 of record NZ_JACPOF010000008.1, read on the forward strand.
ACCACTGCCGACACGCCCTGCATCGCCATCTGCTCGACCAGCCAGGGCGATGAAGTCTGCAAGGGCTGCGGCCGCACCTTTGAAGAAGTCCAGCACTGGCCCGAGATGTCCGCGCCGCAAAAACGCGAAACCTGGCGGCGCATCACGCTGGACGGCACCTCCTGGCGCTTTGGCCGGTATTCGGACCGCGCGCTAGAGAAGACTGAAAAACCCGAAGAAGAACAAGGCAGCTGATTCATGCTGCGCCTGGCCCGTGCCCCCAACATCGCGATTGCCGCGCTGTGGGCCGATGCCCTGCAGCAGGCCGGGTTTTCAGCCAGCGTGCAGCGCTACTACCTGGGCGGCCTGGCGGGAGAGTTGCCGCCCGACCAGTGCTTCCCGGAAGTCTGGCTGACCCACGACCACGAAAAGCCCGCCGCCGAGAAAATGCTGGACCAGCTGCAAAACATGCCGCAGCGGCGGTGGGTGTGCACGGCGTGTGGCGAGATGGTGGAGGGCGGCTTCGAACAATGCTGGGCCTGCGGCGCGGACATGCCTGACTAGCCCCCACGGTCGCGCACTTCGTGTCACTCCCTGCCCCCCGAGGGGGCCGCTGCTCCTGCGGCCCGGCAAAGCCGGTTCCGCGGACCCTGCTTGCCTGAAGAGTTGGGATGCATCAGCCAGGGGCGCCGTGGGGCTGGCTCCGCCAGACCACCAGCACCGCCCCCTTTCAAAGGGGGGAACGGGCTACACGAAGTGAGCCCGGACGGGGGTTAGACCCGTTTAGCCAGCTCAGCCGCCATGCCCACATAACTGGCGGGCGTCATCGCCAGCAGCCGGGTTTTCTCTTCTTCCGGGATTTCCAGCGATTTGATCAGCGTGTGCAGATCTTCAGCCTTGACGATCTTGCCGCGTGTGACTTCCTTGAGCTTCTCATACGCGCCCTGCACACCGTAGCGCCGCATCACGGTCTGTATGGGCTCGGCCAGCACTTCCCATGAGGCATTGAGGTCATCCTGCAGCGCTTCGCTGTTGAGTTCAAGTTTGCCCAGGCCCACGCTCATCGAGTTGTAGGCCAGCACGGCGTAGCCAAAAGCCACGCCCATGTTGCGCAGCACGGTGCTGTCGGTCAGGTCACGCTGCCAGCGTGAGACCGGCAGCTTTTCGCTCAGATGCCTCAGCAATGCATTCGCCAGGCCCAGGTTGCCTTCGGCATTCTCGAAATCAATCGGGTTGACCTTGTGCGGCATGGTGCTCGAACCAATCTCGCCGGCCTTCAGGCGCTGCTTGAAGTAGCCCACGCTGACATAGCCCCAGACGTCACGCGACCAGTCGATGAGTATGGTGTTGGTACGCGCCACGGCATCAAAAATCTCGGCCATGTAGTCATGCGGCTCAATCTGAATGCTGTACGGCTGGAAAGTAAGCCCTAACCCAAGCGGCTCGGGTGTCTCGATGACCTTGCGGCTGAAAGCCTCCCAGTCAAAGTCTGGCCAGGCCGATAGGTGGGCGTTGTAGTTGCCGACGGCGCCGTTCATCTTGGCCATCAGTTTGACGCTGGCGATCTTCTCGCGCGCGGCTTGCAGGCGCACCACGACGTTGGCGATTTCCTTGCCGACGGTGGTCGGGCTGGCGGTCTGGCCGTGGGTGCGGCTCAGCATGGGTTCGGCGGCGTAGGTGTGCGCCATGTCGCGCATCTGGGCAATCACCTTGTCCAGCGCGGGCAGCAAGACGGTTTCGCGGCTGCTTTTGAGTTGCAGGGCGTGGCTGGTGTTGTTGATGTCTTCGCTGGTGCAGGCAAAGTGCACGAACTCGCCTGCGTTCTGCAGTTCAGGCCGGGCTTCAAATTTGGATTTGATCCAGTACTCGACCGCCTTCACATCGTGGTTGGTGGTCTTTTCAATGTCCTTGATGGCCAGTGCATCGGTTTCCGAAAAGTTCTTCACCAGGCCCAGCAAGTAAGTACGTGCTCCGGGGCTGAGCGGCTTGAATTCTTTAAAACCTGCATCCGACAGCGCGATGAACCAGGCGATTTCAACCTGGACGCGGCGGTGCATATAGCCCTGCTCGGACATCAGCGGACGCAGGGTGGCCAGGCGGCCGGCGTAACGGCCGTCCAGCGGCGACAGGGCGTTGATGGGGGAAAGTGTCGATGACGTGGAGGAGGAGCTCATGGCTCAATTGTAGGCCGGTGGCCTGTCATTGCCGCGCCGCAGCAGTCCGGCGGTTTGACTCGATAGAATGCTTCATAAGCTGCGATTTACCGGCACATTCCTGCCTTTGCCAGATTCCACGATTCCAGAACAAACATGAAACTTATCGGTTCAAACACCAGCCCCTACGTGCGAAAAGTACGCGTTGTGATGGCCGAAAAAAAGCTCGACTACCAGTTTGTGGAAGAAGACGTCTGGGCAGCAGGCACCAACATCGCTCAATCCAACCCGCTCGGCAAGGTGCCCTGCCTGGTCATGGAAGGCGGCGAAGCTGTTTTTGATTCGCGTGTCATCGTCGAATACCTGGACACCCTTTCCCCCGTGGGAAAGCTCATTCCGGCCCAGGGCCGGGAGCGCGCCGAAGTCAAGACCTGGGAGGCCCTGGCCGACGGCCTGATGGACGCCGCCATCCTCGCCCGGCTGGAGGCCACCTGGTCAGGCCGCACTGACGCCCAGCGCAGCCAGGCCTGGATAGACCGCCAGATGGCCAAAATCGAAGGCGTGCTCAAAGCCATGAGCGTGGGCCTGGCCGACAAGCCTTTTTGCAGCGGCATCCACTTCAGCCTGTCTGACGTGGCCGTTGGTTGCGCCCTGGGCTACCTTGACCTGCGTTTTGCCCAGATCAACTGGCGCGGCGGTTACCCCAATCTGGCAAAGCTGCAGGAAAAGCTGACGCAGCGCGCGAGCTTTGTAGATACCTTTCCGGGTTAAATCACTGGCCCGACGACCAGTTGGGCTGATTTTTAACGTAGACGTTAAAAAATCGCCAAAAGTTAATATGGAACTTAACTTTTTGGTCTGTTAGCCGGGCCAAGGCTTCAAAAACAGCCCAAAAAGGCCATTTCCAGGTGCCAAATCGGGCTTCAGGCCAATAGATACGCACGTGAGCAGCTATCAAAATGATAGTAAATTCAGCGCTTCAAAGCCCGGTAAATTTGCGGATGACCGGAAAGTACAGCCTTGCAGGCAGCAGCGCCAGCGCCTTCATCCACAGCGTGAAGCGTTTGGGAAAGTGAATCTCGAATGAACCCGCAGCCCAGCCCTTGAGGATCTCCTGCGCGGCCACTTCTGGGGTGATGAGGGCCGGCATGGTGAACTTGTTCTGGGCGGTCAGCGGCGTCTCAACAAAACCCGGGCAGATCAGGCTGACGCCGACATGGCTGTCCTGCAGGTCGACATACAGGGTTTCAGCCAGGTTGATGAGCGCAGCCTTCGTCGGCCCGTAGGCCAGGCTTTTGGGCAGGCCGCGGTAACCGGCCACGCTGCTGATCAGGCTGATGTGTCCCGACTGGCGTTTTGCAAAATACGGCAGCACGGCGTCGAGCACGTACAGCGCGCCTACGTAGTTGACCTGCTGGTGCATCAGCATCTCGCTCAGGTCAAATTCTGTGGCGCGCATTTCCTTGTAGTAACCGGCGCAATACAGCACCAGGTCCAGCGGGCCGGCGTCCAGCACGGTTTGCGCGGCTGCCTTGGCGGCGGCTGCGTCTCCCGCATCGAAAGCCAGGGCAAGGGTGCCCGGGTGTTCAGCCGCAAAGCCGTCAAGCGCCTGCTGGTTGCGTGCCGAGACGATCACCTTTGCGCCTGCCGCGTGCAGCGCGTGTGCGGTCGCGCGGCCTATGCCGGTGGACGCGCCGACCAGCCACACGGTCTTGCCGTGCCAACTGGTGATGGGTGGGTTCAATGACATCTGCGGCGACCGTCAGCGTTTGACGAAGGACAGCGTGACCTCGCCCAGCTTGATGCCGAACTTGCTCATCTCTGCGCGGTTCAGCATGACCTTGTCGCTCATCAGGTACATCCAGTCGTCGAACTGCACTTCAACAGTTTTGCCATCGACGGGAAGCATCAATGTGTAGCTCCAGCGGAAGGTGTTGCCCGCTTCTTCGCCCAGCGCCTGGCCGATCACGTCAGAGGCGGTGCCCACGTATTTGCCGTCGGGCATGCGCTTGAGCGTCCACACGCGGCGCTCTTTGGTGCCATCGGAATTGGTGAAATCCTCATCCAGAGTTCCCGTATCACCAACCCAGCTGCACTTCATGACCACTGTGAAGCGTTTGAGCACCTTGCCAGAGCGGTTGGTGAACACGCCATAGGCATCGACGGTGCCGTTGAAATACTGGCGCATGTCGAGCACCGGCTTTTCGGCAGCGTAATCGGCCAGCTGCGGCGCTGCGCAACCGCCCAGAAAAAAGCCCGTGGCCAAAAGCAGGCCGAGGGCCGCACGTTTGATGGTGATGAGGGGTTTCATGCGGCAACGCTTTCAGGTTTTCGGATGATGAAGAAATAAAGCCCGGCAGCAGCGCACAGCTTGAGCACACAGGGCAGCACGCAATAGGCGATCACCAGCGCGCGCAGCGCCTCTGGTGCGCGAATGCCCGGTGCATAGCCGAACAATGCCAGCAGGGGCAGTGCCAGCCCGGCGGCCATTGCCAGGTTGAGTTTGGTGGCGAAGTTCCACCAGCCGAAGTAAGCGCCTTCAGCTTTGCCCGAATCGCCATTGGCCTGTATCACGCCCGCCAGCAGCGCACCCGGCAGCGCCAGGTCTGTGCCCAGCGCAATGCCCGAGAGCGCGCAGATCAGCAAAAAGGCGCCGGTCTGGCCTGCGCCGATTTGTGTGGCCCAGCTGAAAACAGCCATGGCCAGAAACATGCCGCAATGCCAGCTGGCAGCCAGGCCCAGTCTTTTGACAATTGCCAGCCACATCGGGATGGAGAGCGCCGCTGCGAGGAAGTAGCTGCCCAGAAAGAGCGGCTCCATGCTGGCCGGGGCCTGCAACCGGTCCTGGATGAAAAACAGCACCAGCGTGGCCGGCACCGCACTGGCAATGCCGTTGAACATGAAAACTGCGAGCAGGCGACGAAAGCTGGCGTGCTTGAAGGGTCGCCAGATGGCACCGGGCTGTATCGTGTGTTGACCTGCCCCGGCCACGGGGCGAACCGCGCGCGACCAGGCCAGCCAGCCGGCGATCAGTGCCACCATAAACAACACAGTGGTCGCAGGCAAACCCAACGCTACCGGCGTGACGGAGGCCAGCACAACGCCTATCAGGCCCAGCCCTTCGCGCCAGGCGACGATGCGGCTGCGCTGTGCCTCATTGCCGCCCAGCATCGCGCCCCAGGACTGGTGCGACACGCTGAGCGCGCTGTAGGCCGCGTAGGTGACCATGAGCATCACGCTGGCCCAGATGATGAGCGCACCTGGCGCACGCACGGGCGGAAAAAACAGCAGCGCAAAACCGATCGCCAGCACCAGCGCCGCAATGGCGCCCAGTGCCAGTACCGATTTCGCCGAGCGTGCAAACAGCCGGTCGCTGAGGCGGCCCAGCAGCGGGTCTATGAAGGCGTCAAACAGGCGCGCGCCCAGCAGGATGGCGCCCAGTGTGGCCAGCGGCACGCCGAACTCGCGCGCATAGTGGTTGGGCAAAATGACGTAAAGCGGCAGCGCCACAAAAGCCAGCGGCAAGCCCAGCAGGCCGTAAGCCAGGCCATTGCGGGCCGTGAAAGCGCGGCCTTCAGGGCCGTCGCTGTCTGTGCTCACGCCGCGCCGGCCAGCAGGGCGCTGCGCAGTTTGGGCTGGGATGTTTGGGGCGACAGCCAGATACCAAAGAACAGGCGTGCGAACTCGACATCACGGATCTCGCCCGTCGATTTGCCATTGACCAGGTAGGCCGCACCCACACCCGGTTTGTTGATGCCGGTCACGCGGTCGCCCTTTTTGAAGTCAGGGTAGACGCGCATCATCCCGGCGATCCAGGTTTTGGCCTGGGCTTCGCTGATGGTGGCGGAGCGGCGCATTTCGGCAATCGATCGTTCGGCCACGTCAATGGCGTCGAAGTCGCGCAGGTAGGCCAGTTCCAGCGCAAAGGGCTGGCTGGCTATGTTGTCTTTTTTGAAGCCAGGCTGGGCCCAGAGGCGCGCGTCATAGACCTGAAAGCCCCAGTAAGTCAGGCGCTGCTTGCCGATGAGCCGATAGTTGGACAGCAGATCATTGAGCTCGGCACGCATGTCGTCCGGCCCCATGACGGGTGCGGCTGCGCCCTCAGGGGTCTCCGCCGTCTGCGCAAGGAGGGATGGCGCTGCACATGCCGTTGCGGCTATGGCCAGTGCCCGTGAAAATGTGCGGCGCTTCATTGAAATGCCGGATCAGAGCTTGCGCAGGGTGTATTGCACGACGTCGGTGTTGGCTTCCATGAAAGCCGCTTCACAGTAGCCGAGGTAGAACTCCCAGATGCGCATGAAGCGTTTGTCGAAACCGAGTTGCAGGATGCGCGACTCCTGCGCCATGAAGTCTTCGCGCCAGAGCTGCAGGGTGCGGGCGTAGTCCTGGCCGAAGGCAAACTCGTCGACCACCTCAAAACCGGCAGCTTTGGCCTGTGCGCGGAACTCGCGCGGGCAGGGCAGGCAGCCGCCGGGAAAGATGTACTGCTGGATAAAGTCTGTCGAGGCGATGTAACGGTCAAACAGCTCGTCGGCGATGACGATGCTCTGTATGCAAGCATGGCCGCCGGGCTTGAGCAGGCGGGCGACGGTGGCGAAATATTCGGGCCAGTATTCACGGCCCACGGCCTCGACCATTTCGATGGAGCAGATGGCGTCGAAAGGTTCGTCGGCCGTCGTTTTGCCGATGTCACGGTAGTCCTGCAATCTGAGATCATAAGTTGCAGCCCCCACGCTCCACACTGCGTGTGGTTCGCTGCCCCCCGAGGGGGCCGTGCCTTGCTTGGGGCGGCCCGGCGCGGCGGCGGCTTCAGCCACACCTGCACGCGCCATACGCTTTTGCGCCCATGCGAGCTGCTCGGTGCTCAGGGTCACGCCGACGATAGATGCGTCAAATTCTGTCGTCGCTTTTTCAGCCAGTGCACCCCAGCCGCAGCCGATCTCCAGCACGCGATCACCGGGCTTGACCTGGGCCATGCGCAGCGCGCGCCGCACCTTGGCGTGCTGGGCTTCCTTCATTGAGGTTTCCGGCGTTTCAAAAATGGCCGACGAGTAATTCATCGTGCCGTCCAGCCACAGCTCGTAAAACGCATTGCCGAGGTCGTAGTGCGCGTGGATGTTTTTCTGGCTGTTGGCCTTGGTGTTGCGGTTCAGCAGGTGCTTGACGCGGTAGGCGAAGCGGCCCAGCCAGGTGCCGTAGAACACGTCCTCGACTTCCTTGCGGTTGACGATGAAGACGCGCAGCAGCTCGGTCAGGTGCGGTGTGGTCCAGTCGCCGGCGATGAAACTTTCGGCAAAGCCGATGTCGCCCGAACGCAGTGCCGCGCCGCATACATTCCAGTTGAGGAGGTGCAGGCTGGCCATGGGCGCTTCGCCATTGCCGAAACGCTGCACGGACCCGTCAGGCAGCTTGACGGTGAGTGTGCCGTGTTTCAGGCGCAGCAGCATCCTGAGCGCGGCGCGTGCCGCAGATGGCGCATCAACAGGCACCGCGAGGCCTGAGGCGGTGGGGGAGGATGTGTTGAGTGTGTTCATCGCGTCACGAATATTTCAGGTGGCTGGGGTTTGCGGATAAAGGGCACATGCTTGCGCCATAACCTGAAGGCCTGCCAGTGAATGCGGGCAATCAGGCCGAAGGTCATGGCCGGGTAGCGCCACAGCGCCTTGCGCATGCTGGCCGGTGTGAGGGGCTCCAGCGTGCCGCTGACGCTGGTTTCCAGCAGCGGGCCGGCGCTATCGTCGTAGTCGATGCGGGCCACTGTTTTTTCAACGCCGTCATGCGCGCTGCGCATGAAGCGGAAGCGGTAGCCGCCTTCAAGTGTGCAGAAGGGCGAGACGTGAAACACCTTGTCTGCAGTGAGCTCCTGGCCGTAGCGGGGTTCATCCAGCAGGTAGCAGTGGCGTTCGCCAAAGGTGTTGTTGACCTCAACCACGATGGCGCGGAGCTGGCCCTCCGTGGTGTGGCAGTACCAGAAGCTCACGGGCTTGAAGGTGTAGCCGAAGACGCGCGGGTAGGTGTGCAGCCAGATCTCGCCTTTGGCGTCTTCAACGCCTTCGCGCAATAGCAACTCGTCTATCCAGCTGACGGCGTTGTTCCGGCCGTCGCCGTGGTCTTTGTCGAAAAAGCTCAGCAGGCCACGCCGGTTGTGGGCGAGTCCGCCGCTGCCCTGCAGCTGCATGGCGCGCATGGGCAGCATCAGGAAGTAGGTGGGGTAGGCGAAGGCGTTTCCGGCAGGTTTCAGCCGCTTGTGGCGCACTTGCCCAAAACCGATCATCGGTGTCAGGGTCATGCCTGAGCCCCGGTGTCGAGCAGCAACTGACGGGCCACCTGCAGGCCCGACTTGAGTCCGTCTTCGTGAAAGCCGTAACCCGTCCAGGCACCGCAGAAATACGTGTTCTGCTTCCCCTGCAGCTGCGGCAAATCGGCCTGCGCGCGGATGGCGGCAAGGTCAAAAACCGGATGTGCGTAATCAAATTCACCCATGATGTGATTACGCTCAATCTCGCGCACTGGATTCAGCGACACCACCACCGGCTGTGTAAACGGCAGCGGTTGCAGCATGTTCAGCAGATAGTGAAGGCACACTTGTGCGGACTCACGGTCTGTGTGCTGCGCACGTTCATAGTTCCATGCGGCCCACGCGAGTTTCTTTTTGGGCAGCACGGAGGTGTCTGTGTGCAGCACCGCCCGGTTGGGCTGGTAGCGGATGGCGCCCAGCACCTGCCGCTCGGCCTCCGTGGCGTCGCGCAGAAGCTCAAGCGACTGGTCGGAATGGGTGGCGAGCACCACCTTGTCAAAACGCTCGGCGCGGCCGTCGGTGATGATGCGCACGCCTCCTTGGCTGTCTCCGTCGCGCTCGATCAGCTCGACGGGTGTGTTCAGGCGCTTGTCGGGTATGCCGGCAATGATTTTTTCAACATAGTTGCGCGCGCCGCCAGTCACCGTCCACCACTGCGGGCGGTTGGCCACCTGTATCAGGCCGTGGTTGTAACAAAAGCGGATCATGGTGGCGACCGGGAACGCCAGCATCTGGTCGGTCGGGCAGGACCAGATGCAACCCATCATGGGCAAAAAGTACCAGTCACGGAATTCATCCGAGAATTTCCTGACCTTCAAAAAGTCGCCCAGTGGCTGCATCATCTCAGCCTCTGCGTTGGCGGCAGCAATGGCGGTTGTGATGCGGTTGAAACGCATGATGTCACGCAGCATGCGCAGGAACTTCCAGTTCACGAGATTGCCGCGCTGGGCAAAGACGCTATTGAGACTCGAACCACTCCATTCAAGATTGCCCCCACGCTCGTCACTCCGTGTACGTCGCTGCCCCCCGGGGGGGCCGTGCCTTGCTTGGGGCGGCCCGGCGCTGCGGCTGCTGTCGAAGGCGTTCGGCACCTGCACGGAAAACGACATGTCGGACTTCGCAGTCTCGACGCCGAGTTCCGCAAAGAGGTTGATCAGGTTGGGATAGGTGCGCTCGTTGAAAACGAGAAAACCGGTGTCCACGCCATGTTTGACCGGCCCCTGCGCGGTGGGCAGGGTGAGGTCTACGGTGTGGGTGTGGCCACCGAAATAATCGTCTGCTTCGAACAGCGTGATTTCGGCCAAGCCTTTGAGTGTGTGCGCCACGGCCAGCCCGGAAATACCGGAACCAACGATGGCAATGCTGGGCAGGCGCCTGTGGGAAGGGGGCTGGCTGCTCATGGTCAGCCAGCCGAATATAAAAATGCTGCGAAGCGCCCCGGCGCGAACGAGGGAGGGAGGGAGGAGGAGGAGAAGCGCCCCGGGATTGCATTCGGACCAGAGTCCAAAAGGCTTCGCAACAATGAAACTGTTTTCTTGCCAATGCTCAATGCATGAACCAATGTAATTCCATTGCGTATTGGCCTGTGTAGGAGTACGCCGCCGCTTTTGGAGTTCCCGGTTTTTACGAAAACTGCAAGGTAAAGTTTTGTTAATAGCGGCAAGGGCGACTCATTTCAGCGGTTGAGCGAAGTGCGGCCGTTTCAATGCCCGCGCTCCGTGAATGCCGAAATGATAAACCCGAAAATACCGTTCAGTCAAATAGTGACCAACCGGTATTTTCTTCGCTGCCAGATTTCAGCGAACGGCCAGCTGTTTTTCAACTTCCCGCACAAAGCTGCCGCTTTTCGGGTCGGCCATGGAGTTGAAACTGACGACGCTCTGGCCATCGCGGGCAATCACGTATTTGTAGAAGTTCCACCTGGGCGAGGTGCCGGTTTTGGCTGCCAGCTGCTTGAACAGCGGATTGGCGTCCTTGCCGGTCACACTGGTTTTGGCAAACATGGGAAATTTCACGCCGAATGTGTTTTCGCAGAAATCGGCGATTTCCTTGTTGCTGCCGGTTTCCTGGGAAAAGTCGTTGGACGGAAAGCCCAGCACGACTAGGCCCTTGTCCCTGTATTTGGCGTACAGCGCTTCCAGACCTTCGTACTGTGAGGTAAATCCGCAAAAGCTGGCGGTGTTGACGACGACCACCACCTTGCCGCTGTACTGGCACAGCGACTGCGGTTTTTCATCCTGCAGTCGAAGGAAGTTCTGTTGCAGCAGGCCCTGGCACGCGGTGCTGGCGCCAGCGGCAGTTGCGGCATTTGTCGGCCTGTTATTTGCGGCTGCCGGGGAGGGCTTCAGGTCTGCAGCACCCGACACCAGGGTAAAGGACAGGCTGGCCAGCAAGGCAAGCTGTTTGAGGGGCGTGACAGGCATGTTGGGCTCGCTTTCGTGTACGGCGGTTTGCGTGGGCATCACAGCTTACAACCTGTGGGGAATACGCGCAGGTCGGGCTCTTGGATTCACCCTTATACGGAGGTTTGTAAGGCAAACGCCTGAAACCCCACCCGCTAAAGCGGCCTAAATGACGAATTGTCATATTAACCGCCTAAAATCTGGCCAGTACCCAGATGCGAAAAGATCGCATCCGAGGCAGATCATGCTGCGTATTACCGTATCACCATGACGCGTCACGGAAACGCCAAGGAGTTCACATGCTTTACCCTGAATTGTTCAAACAGCTCGAGTCTGTCCGCTGGGACATGGACAAGGACATCCCGTGGGAAAAGTTCGATGCATCAAAGTTGTCGGACGAGCAGGCACAGACCATCAAGATGAATGCCATCACCGAGTGGTCGGCCTTGCCGGCCACAGAGATGTTCCTGCGTGACAACAAGGATGACAGCGATTTTTCGGCCTTCATGTCGATCTGGTTTTTTGAAGAGCAGAAACACTCGCTGGTGCTGATGGAATACCTCAAGCGTTTCCGGCCCGACCTTGCGCCGACTGAAAAAGAACTGCATGAAGTGCGCTTCGAGTTTGAACCCGCGCCTGCGCTTGAAACCCTGATGCTGCATTTTTGCGGCGAGATCAGGCTGAACCACTGGTACCGCCGCGCCAGCGAGTGGCACACCGAGCCTGTCATCAAGCAGATTTACACCCAGCTGAGCCAGGATGAGGCCCGCCATGGCGGTGCCTACCTGCGGTACATGAAGCGCGCCATCAACAATTTCGGCAACGACGCACGTGCGGCATTCACCAAGGTGGGCGTGTTGATGGCCAGCGCACGGCGCACCGCGCAGGCGCTGCACCCCACCAATCTGCATGTCAACAAAAGCCTCTTTCCGCGCGACACCATACAGTCGCGCCTGCCCAACCCCGAGTGGCTGGAGCACTGGCTGGATACCCAGATCAAGTTCGACGCAGTCTGGGAAGGCAAGGTAGTCGAGCGCATTCTGCACAACATGAGCCTGCTCATGAACCAGAGTTTCAAGACGGTGCAGGAGCTCAATCGCTACCGCAAGGAAATCGGCCGCGAAATTACGGCGGTCATTGCCGCAGACGCCAAGCCGCAGGCGGTGTGAGCCCTCCCGCTTTCCTGGACAAGATGGTGGCGCGTGAGGATGCGCCTGCGCGCGTGGCCAGCCTGACCAGGCCGGTTGTTTTTACCAACGGTGTTTTTGATGTGCTTCACAAGGGCCACGCCACCTATCTCGCCCAGGCGCGTGCCTTGGGCGGCAGCCTGGTGGTGGCCATCAATACCGATTCATCTGCTCGCCGGCTTGGCAAGGGGCCCGACAGGCCATTGAACAATGAACTCGACCGCGCCGCATTGATGGCAGCGCTGGAGTCAGTGAGCCTGGTGACCTGGTTTGATGACGACACCCCGGCCGGGCTGATTGCGGAACTCAGGCCCGATGTGCTGGTCAAGGGCGGTGACTACGACATGAGCAAGCTGGCGGAAGCCAGGATTGTCGAGTCGTACGGCGGTCGGGCTGTTGTCATACCGTTTGTCGACGGTTATTCGACGACTGCACTGGTGAAAAAAATCCGTAGCGCTGGCTGAGCGTTGCCGGGGATGGCGGTCAGGCCGGCAGTCTCAGACGGCCCTGGCGATCAACACCGAGTTTGAGCCGCCGAAAGCAAAAGAATTGGACATCACCGCGCGCACATGGCTGGCGCTGCGCGCCTGAAGTGCAATGTAGTCAAGATCACAACGCGGATCAGGTGTTTCAAGAAACGCTGTAGGCGGCAGTTGCCCGGCGCGCAAGGCCATGATGCTGGCCATGAACTCCATGGCGCCTGCAGCGCCCATGGAGTGGCCGTGCACGGCTTTGGTGGAACTGATGGGCAAGCTGGCAGCAGCTTCGCCAAACGCCAGCTTGATGGCGCTGGTCTCAACCACATCGCCCACCTCGGTCGCCGTGCCATGTGCGTTCAGGTAGCCAATATCGGTTGTCTTGAGTCCGGCATCCTGCAGGGCGAGAGTCATGGCGCCTGCCTGCCCCTGTGCATCCGGCTGCGTCAGGTGGTGTGCATCCGTGGTCGATGCGTAGCCTGCCAGCTCCGCCAGTATGTTCGCGCCGCGTTTGACGGCCGTCTCCCAGTCTTCCAGAACCAGCATGGCCGCACCTTCGGAGAGCACCAGGCCAGAGCGGTCGGCGGAGAAAGGCCTGCACGAGGCCGCCGCACCGTCTGCGTGGGGCTTTGCGAGCGTGTGCATGGCCTGCCAGGCCTTGATGGTGCCGCGGTTTAACAGTGCCTCGGCCCCGCCCACAAGCATGGCGTCGGAATAGCCGTGACGGATCTGGCGGAATGCATCGCCGATAGCCGTGGCTGAAGAGGCGCAGGCGTTTGATACCGTGCTGTTCGGGCCTTTCAGGCCGAATTCCATGGCAAGGTGTGCCGATGTCGCGTTGTTCATCGCCAGCACCACCGTCATCGGGCGCAGCCGCGCGACCTTTTGTTCAAGCAGTGAGGTGTAGGCCGCATCAAGAGAGCCGGCACCGCCGCTGCCTGTGCCCAGTGAAACGCCGAACCGCCCGGGGGCATAAACGCCCAGGGCTGAAGCCCCCAGCCCGGCCTGTTGCATGGCCTCCCGTGCGGCAACCAGCGCGAGCTGGCTGACCCTGTCCATGGTCAGGAGCTTTGCTTTTGAAAAATGCGTTTCAGGAGTGAAATCAATGTCGCCGGCCAGGACGCTTTCCGTGCCGGTGGGGAACGAAACGTCCATGGCCCGTATGCCGGACTTCGCCTGAAGCAGGGCTTCAAAGAAAGTGTCGCTGGTGTTACCTGTCGGGGAAACAACCCCCATTCCGGTAATGGCGACGCGGCGTGTGACTGTCATGTGATCCCGCGCGGGCGGCGTTCAGGCGGCAGGGCTGCCTGTATTGCCTGGCAGCTTGCCGTCCGGCATGAGTGGTTCGATCATCTGGACCATTTCATCCAGCGTGCGTGGAGGGTTGGCCTGATCCGGGATCTGGATGCCGAACTTGTCTTCAATCTGAAACAGGAATTCAATCACCGCCAGGGAATCGAGGCCCAGGCTCTCAAGCGTAGCGTCCGGCACCAGCCGTTCTTCTGCAATACCAAACGTTTCCGCAAAAAGATTAATCAGATCAGAATTCATCAAACAAAACCCAAGCGGTGCACAAGCACCATAGCATCACGAGAATAGCCTCATAGCTTAACATTTCTTTACATGGAGACAGCCTGTGGAAACCCCTTGCCCCGGTTCACCCGCAAGGCCTTTTGGACTCCCGCAGAAGACGGGCTTTCAGGGTGTGTACATCTGCTTGACCGCATCGGACAGGCTGAAGGTGCCCAACATTTCGCCCAGATAGCTGATGGGAGCCGGCGCATCGGCCCGTGTTCCAATTTCTTCGTGCAAACGGGCATTGCTGAACACCGCGTCTGCAGTCAAAAAGGGCAGGTAGGGCTGCAGGGATGCAAACATCCACCTCTGGCGTGCAAATTTCGGTGTCGGTACAAAGTCACGGCCACGCATCACCAGTTTTTTGATGCCGGGCATGGTCAATATCAATTCGTCAGCCAGAGCCTGAAACGTCATGGACGCCTCGCCTGTTGAGACGTGATAGCAATCGTAGGACAGGTTTTCCCTGAGCAGCATCTCGGCGAACGCACTGGCGATGAAGTCAACAGGCGCAAAATCCAGCTTTGCCAGCGGGTCAAGCGGCACCTCGCCAAGCTCTGCCATGACCGGGATGGACCACAACATGTTGCGCGCGAGTTTGGCATCGTCAATGCCGCGGGACAGTACGATGCCCGGACGCAAGGTTACAAAGGGCACCCCGGTCGCACGCAGCAGTGTCTCTGCATCGCGTTTGGAGCGTATGTAATCGTTGGCATAACCCGCAAAAGGCATGTCTTCGGTGATAACCCCCCTCGGCTCGGTGGTCACTGCGGCAGTGCCGACAAAAAAGCCACGCTGCGAGGGTTTGAGCCTTTTCAGGATACCGGCAAAGTTGCTGGCGGCCCTGATGTTGATGGGGTAAACGCCTGCATCGGGCTTGAAGGACGTACTGGCCGCGGAGTGAAGGACAACGTGGGCTGAATCAATGACTTCCTGGCTGAGGCCGAAGCCCTCAGCCTCAATATCGCCCGCTTCTGCCGAAACAAGGGATGCAAATTCAGGCTTCCAGAGCACGCTTTTCTGCAAACGCTCCAGCAGGCGTGCGTTTGCGCCCGCCCGGTCTGGTGCACGGACAACCGCGGTGCTGGCCACGCCGCGCGCGGCAAGCAGGAGCATCAACTCGCCGCCGATCAGGCCTGTTGCGCCTGAAAGCAGTACGCGTTTTTGCATGAAATCACTCTAGAAAATAGGAATCCGATTATAAGAGCGCCAGTTTTACGGATCAGGCCTCCACAGCGGTTTCCTCGGGCAGCTTTGTGACCTGGCCGTGAGGGGCTTTGCGCCAGATGTGCCGCCCGAGCCAGTGTTCAAGGTCATCAATGATGGTGAATACGGCCGGCACCACCAGCAGGCTGAGCAGCGTGGAAGTGATCAGCCCGCCAATCACGGCGATTGCCATCGGCGAGCGAAAGCTCGGGTCTGCCCCCCAGCCCAGGGCCAGCGGCATCATGCCCGCGCCCATGGCGATGGTGGTCATGATGATGGGCCTTGAACGCTTGTGGCATGCATCTACCAGTGCATCAAAGCGCCCCATGCCGTCTTGCCGAGCCAGGATGGCGTAATCGACCAGCAGGATGGAGTTCTTGGTCACTATGCCCATCAGCATGATGAGGCCGATCATGGAGGGCATGGAAAGCGCCTTGCCTGTCAGCAGCAAGGCTACAAAAGCACCACCTATGGACAGCGGCAACGCCGCGAGAATCGTGACCGGCTGCATGAAGTCCTTGAACAGCAGCACCAGCACGCCATAGATGCACAACACGCCGATCAGCATGGCGATGCCGAAGCTCGCAAACAAGGCCTGCATTTCCTGCGCGTCGCCCAGTTCGGCAATTTTCACGGCGGGTGGCAGGCTTTGCATGGATGGCAAGGCGCGCGCTTCTGCATTGACTTCGCCGAGCGTCCTGCCGCCGAGTTCGACGCTCAGGGTGACGTTGCGGCTGCGGTTAAGGCGGTCGATTTGCGCCGGCCCCGACTCCATGGTCACGCTGGCCACATTGCCCAGCATGACGGGGCCGTTCTTGCCCGGAACCGTGAGCCGCTCTATGGCCGCCAGGTCGGCTCGCACGGCATCAGGCAGCTTGACGCGAATGGGCACCTGCCGTTCGGACAGGTTCAGTTTGGTCAGGCTGGTGTCGTAGTCGCCAGCAGTGGCCACACGCACGGTTTCACCAATGCTCGACGCCGTTACACCGAGATCTGCTGCGCGCGCGAAGTCGGGCCGCACGATGATCTCGGGTCTGACCAAGGCGGCGCTGGAGCTGACATTGCCTATACCCTGAAGCGTGCGCAACTCGCGCTCGACCTTCTGGGCGGATTCCGACAGAGCGATCGGGTCAGCACTTCGCAGTACAAGCTGCATCTTCACGCCGGTGTCTGGTGGGCCGACGGTGAAACGTGCGCCGGCGATGGCGTCGAGTTTCTGGCGTATCTGGTTCTCAATCCCGGGCAGGGATTCAGACCTGTCGTTACGGTGTACCGTGGTCAGCGTCAGAACCGCGCGGCGCGCTTCTGCGGCAGCACCGGGGGCAAACTCGTCACCACTCGAACCACCGCCTATGGAGCTGAAAACACCCGTGATGCCTTTGACCTGCATGACGGCCTGTCGCGCCTGCTCGGCGGTGCGGGCGGTTTCAGCCAGCGTGCTGCCGGGCGGCAGTTCCATGTTGATCTGTGTCTGCGCGCGGTCGGCGGGCGGTACAAACCCGGTAGGCAGAAAGAAGACCAGCCCAATGGAAGCGAAGAAGAACACGGTGGCAGCGACCATGGTGAATATGCGGTGGTTCAGGCACCATTTCATGGTGACCATGTAACGCTGCATCAGCCAGCCATCGACTTCTTCCCGGTGTGTGGTCGGCCTGAGTATGTAGGCCGCCATCATGGGCGTCAGCAGCCGCGCAACCACCAGCGACGCAAGAATGGCCAGCACGGCTGTCCAGCCAAACTGCTTGAAGAAGAGCCCGGGTATGCCGCCCATGAACGCGGTCGGCAAAAACACTGCCACCAGTGCAAAGGTTGTCGCAATCACGGCCATGCCGATTTCGTCCGCTGCTTCCATCGCCGCCTGCATGGGTGTCTTGCCCATGCGCAGGTGGCGGGATATGTTTTCAATCTCCACGATGGCATCGTCTACCAGTACACCGACAACCAGCGCCAGCGACAGCAGCGTCACCGTGTTGAGCGTGTAACCGAAATATTTCAGGCCAAGAAAGGTCGGTATGACGGAAAGCGGCAGCGCGGCGGCGGCGACCAGCGTCGCACGCCAGTCGCGCAGAAACCACCAGACCACCAGCACCGCCAGCAGCGCGCCTTCATAAAGCAGCTCCATGGAGCCCTCGAAGTTTTCCTGCACCGGCTGGGCGTTGTCTATGACCTGCCTGAGTGTGATGTTCGGATTGGCGGCCTGCAATTCGGCAACGGCCGTGCGCGCGCCGCGGGCAACATCAATCTCGCTGGCGCCTTTGGTGCGGAAGATTTCAAAACCCACGACCTTCTGTCCGTCCTGGGTGGCAAGCGACCTGGGTTCTGCCACGGTATCCAGGACGGTGGCAACCTGGTCGAGCCTGATGTGCCTTCCATCGGCCAGGGGAAGTTCCAGGGTCGCAAGTTCTGATGCGGTCTTGACCGTGGCAATCGTGCGCACGGACTGCTCGGCACCACTGACATCGCCCCGCCCGCCAGGGGCCTCCTGCTGTACCAGGCGCAACTGGCGCGAGATGTCGAGAGCGCTCACATTCAGCGCGGCCATCTTTGCGGCATCCAGCTCTATGCGAACTTCCCGCGTGACGCCGCCCATGCGCTTGATGGCACCCACTCCGGGAACAGCCAGCAGGCGCTTGGTCACGGCGTTGTCAACAAACCAGCTCAGGTCCTGGTCATCGATGAGGCTTTTGCGGCCGTCTTTTGCCGGTGCGGGCGCGGCCACAAACGTCAGCACCACACGTCCTGCTGTTGAAGCTTTTGTGACCGATGGATCGCGCAGGGCGATGGGCAGGTCGGCGCGAACCCGCGCGACCGCATCACGCACATCGTTCACCGCATCCGACAGTGATTTTTCAAGGATGAATTCCACCGTGATGCTGACGTGTCCATCCAGTACGCTGGTGTAGATGTTCTTGATGCCCTGCAGGGTGGCGATGGAGTCTTCAAGCTTGCGCGCAACTTCGGTTTCGAGCTGCGCGGGTGCCGCGCCCTCAAGCGTCGCGCTGACCGTGACGATGGGCAACTCGATGTCCGGGAAATCCTGCACCGCGCTGGCTTTGTAGGCGAGCAGGCCTGCCAGGGTCATCAGCACAAACAGCATGATGGCCGGGATAGGGTTCTTGATGGAGAGCGACGAGAAGTTCATGGCTGCTTCTTTTTATTTTGCAGTTGCCTGCGCCGCCACCTTGCTGACCAGATCACCGTCGTTCAGAAAGCCAGCGCCGCTGGCGACCAGTTCTGCGTCGGGCTTGATACCGGAGCTGACCTCAACCCGGTCGCCCAGCCTTCGTCCGGTCTGCACCTTCACCTGGCTGACATGGCTGTCCGGTCCAAGCACAAACACATAGCTGAAACCGTCGCGGATCACGACGGATTGCTGTGGAATCGTCAGTGCGCTGGACGTACCCAGGTCAAACTCGCCGTTCGCAAACATGCCTGCAGTCACCGGTGCCGTGATCTGGGTAACGGCCGCAGTATCGCCCGCCTTGCTGCCCGCTGGCAGGCTCAGCTTGCCGGTGTTGCTGGGCAGGTCAACATAAACCAGCGCAGCGCGGGTTTGCGGGTCAACGGTGGGTGCAATCATGCGCACCTTGCCCTTGAGCTCCACGCCGTTGGCGGCAACCACCGTTGCGGCGGTACCGACGGGCAGGCGCCCGAGTTCACTGGAGGTCACCTCTGCGCGCCACTCAAGGCGGCCACCGCGGATCATGCGAAACAGTTCGGTGCCTGCGCCGACAACGGCCCCCACTGTTGCCGTGCGCGCAGAAATGACACCGTTGTCCGGCGCCAGGAGCTGCGTCTGTTTGAGTTTGACCTGCTGCACCGCCAGCACGGCCCTGGCCGCCTCAAGCCGCGCTTTGGCCGTCTTCTCTGCAGTCATGTACTGGTTGATCTGCTGCTCGCTCAGTGCGCCGCTCGCTTGTAGTGTGCGGGCCTTCTCTGCGTTGCCGGCCGCATCGACGGCGCTGGCCTCGGCTTCGGCCAGGCTGGCCCGGCTCTGGGCCACTTCGGCCTGAACTGACTCCAGTGCAAAAACGGCCAGCACCTGGCCTGCCCGCACCTTGTCGCCCACATTCGCCCGCACTTCGGTCAGCCGCAAGCCATTCACTTCGCTGCCGATGATGGCCTCCTGCCAGGCCGTGATGCTTCCGTTGGCGGCGAGCTTGATGGGCAGGCTGAGTTTGCCGGGTTGCACGGTGGTGACCGTCAGTGCAGGCTTGGGAGAACTTTTTTTCTTGTCCGCCGCGCCGGACCTGGAGGAGAACAGGGCCACAGCGCCTACGACCAGCACCGCCATGACCACGATGGCGATGACGACGGGCTTGCTCTTGAAATTGAAATCGGGTTTTTTCATGGCTTGCGTTTCTTGATCAGTTCCATGCCGGCAGGGCAGATTCGGGGATTTCAAACACCATGGGGTTGGCATGCGGCGCAGAGATGGTCCAGCCGCCGCCCAGCGCGCGATAGAGCGCTATCCAGGCACTTCGGCGCTCCTTGTCCAGGTTGACTACAGCACTTTGCGCAGACAGCAGGGTGCGGCGGGATTCTTCCAGTTCCACCAGGCTGGCAAGGCCGGCTTTGTATCGGGCCTCCGTACCGGCAAAGGATGCACGGTAGCCCTCTGCAGCCACGACGGTATCGGCGCTCCTGTCCGCAGTGCTCTGCAGGTTGACAAGCGCCTCTTCAACCTCTCGTACGGCCTGCCTCACCGCTCCGCGATATTTGCCCGCTGCTTCTTCGTACCTGGCTTTGGCGGCTTCGAGGTTGGCCTCGCTGGCACCCCCGTCGAACAGCGGAACAGTCAGGGCCAGCGGACCTATGGACCATGTATCGTAGGTCTGGGTGAAGGTTCGTGACTTTGCGTGGTTGGTTGCGATGGAACCCGCCAGGCTGAGCCTTGGGTAACGCTGGGCGCGCGCGCTTCCAACTTCAAAGCTTGCGGCGCTCAGATCTCTTGCGGCTTTGAATACATCCGGTCTCTGCCCCAGGACTTCTGCGGGAACACTGGATATTTCCGGGATGGGTTGCTGCGGCAGGTCGGCAGAGGATTGCGCCAGTTTTTGACGCAACCGGGGTTCCGTGATCGCTGTCAATGCCACCAGTGCCTTGACGTCTATATCGCACAGCGCGCGCTGCTGCGTCAGCCGGCTGTTGCTTTCAGCGGCGCTGGCACGCGCCAGTGCAGCGGTGGCGGGCGCTTCAAATCCGGCTTTTGCGACCATCGCCGTCAGCCGCGCTGTGTCTGTGCGTGACTGCGTGTCCGCGGTGGCGACAGCCAACAGCTTTTCACAGGCCCTGCGGCTGTAGTACTGGTTGGCAACTTCGGCTGCAACCGATACACGGGCGTCGTGCCAGAGGGCTTCCGCGCCCTGGAAGCGTTCCTTGTCCGCAGCCAGGCTGGCGCGATTCTGGCCGAACAAATCGAGCTCCCAACTGGTTTGCAGGCCGACCTGTGCGACGTTGGCAGGCGGCAGTATCGTGCGGTTGATCGGTCCCGACTGGCTGCGACTGATGTTGGCAGTGGCGTCCAGACTGGGCAGCAGGCTGGCTTCCGATGAGACACGGGTGGCTTGCGCCTGCTCTATGTTGGAGCGCGCCGTGATGACCGAAGGGCTGACGTTCTGGGCCGCTTCAATCAGCTCGACCAGCAAGGGATCATTTTGCTGCCGCCACCATTGCGACAGGCTGGTCAGGCTGCCGTTGTGCGGCAGGCTTGACGTGGCGCTGCTGGTGGCGCTGGCGGAAGGCAGGGTCGCGTACCACTGGGGAGGTGCGTTAATGGGGAGGGTTGCTGGTGGTGCAGTGGCGGCGCAGCCGCCAAGAACAAGCAGCAATATGAAAAATGCGGTACGGCCCGCCGGCAACGCGCCCCGGCCGCCGGGGCCATGATGGTGAAATCTTCTCATGCGCTGGTTCCTGCTCGCTCCCGAGGGGTTTTGGCCGGCGGGCCGGATCGCGGCCCTCCCGCAGGATGGCGGCAGATACGGGCGATCGTGAGGCTTATTGCCGTGATGCGCACGATTAAATCAGATGGCTGGCGGCCATCCGGTTTAACCATGCCATTTGTCAGTCTTTAAAGACGGCCAGCCAAAGTTGCCGTATGGCCGAACGCTCGCCATCCAGGACACCTGGCTCAACCTGCGTTGGCTCTTCGTTGAGACGTGCGCGGTGCTGTATGCGCCTGAGTTCACGATACGCGTCAGCCGCTTTCCGGCCCACACCTGCTGGCAGCAGGCGGGCATCCTCCGCACGCTGCAGCAAGGCGATGTTGCCGACATTTGGCACCAGTTCGGGATGCCCTCCAGAGTAGGACAGCACCAGAAACTGGACAGCAAATTCGGCATCAACCATGCCGCCTTCACTGTGTTTGACATCGAATTTGCCACCCCTGACCGGATGGGCTGCACGCACCTTGCTGCGCATGGTGACGATCTCATCGCGCAGCAGGACGGCATCGCGGGGTGCCGTGATCACGCTTTCCCTGACCTTTTCGAACCTTGCACGAAGTGCTTCCGAGCCCAGCACAAAGCGCGCCCTTGTCATGGCCTGGTGTTCCCATGTCCAGGCTGTGTTGCTGCCGCGCCCTTGCTGGTACCGGGTGTAGGCATCAAAGCTGGTGACCAGCAGGCCTGAGTTCCCGTTGGGCCTGAGCGCGGTGTCAATCTCGAAAAGATCGCCTTCGGCCGTCTTGATCGTGAGCCAGTTGATGAGCTTGCGCACGAAGGCCGCGTAAATCTCGGGCGCCTGCTCATGCTCGTCTTCGTAGACAAAAACAATGTCGAGGTCGCTGCCGTAGCCGAGTTCCTTGCCGCCGAGTTTTCCGTAGGCAATGATGGCAAATTGCGGAACCTCGCGGTGGCGGTTCTTCAGGCGCTGCCAGCACCAGTCAGTGGTGATGGCCAGAATCACCTCGGCCAGTGCACTCAGGTCGTCGGCAACCTGCTCGACAGTCAGTACGCCTTCCACATCCCTGGCCAGCGTGCGGAAGACTTCGGCATGGTGCGCGCGCCTGAGCAGATTGAGGCAGGTTTCTTCGTCGTCTTCGCCGGTGCGCTTGAGGGAGGCGAGGCGGGCCTGCAGTTCGCCGGCAAAACCGGTGGCATTAAAACGCTCGCGAAGCAACTCTTCACTGGCCAGTTCATCAATCACACCGGGGTGCTGCAGCAGGTAACGTGCTGGCCATTTTGCGGCGCCCAGGAGGCGCAGCAGCCGCTCATGCACTGCAGGCCGCTCAAGCAGCAGTGCCAGGTAGCTTTCGCGCCTGAGCAGGGGCTCCATCCAGTCCATGATGCGCAGGGCGGCATCTTCGGTGACCGTACCTGCCGCCAGCCACTGTGCCGTGCGCTGCACCAGTTGTGTCAGGCGTGCGCGTGAGTCATCGCGCAGGGCCAGCACTTTGGGATGCTGCCGCCACTGCGCCAGCCGTGCACGGAACCGGGTGGGCCACTGCTCCGACAGGTTGTCCAGAAGCTCATCGAGGAGGGGGGGCGCTGTGGCCGAGCCCTTGACGCAGCCCTTGCACTCCTTTTTACCGCCCAGCAGCTTGTCGAATTCTCCGGCGACCAGTTCGCGGTGGGCGTCGAGTTCGCTGAGGAAGGGGCAGCAACTGGCATAGCCCATGGTCTGCGCTATCCACGCCAGATCATCGTCATTGGTAGGCAGCACGTGTGTCTGCTGGTCGTCGAGGTACTGGATACGGTGCTCGACATGGCGCAAAAACACATAGGCACGTTCAAGGGCTTCGGCCGTTTCCTGCGGCATCAGCCCGGCCTTCGCAAGGCGATGCAACGCATCCACAGTCGGGCGGGTACGAAGTTCGGGGAACTGGCCGCCGCGCACCACTTGCAGCAGTTGCACGGTGAACTCGATCTCGCGGATGCCACCGCGGGAAATCTTGACGTCATTGGCGCGTTCCGGGTGGCCGGCGCAGCGTTTGGCGGCATGTTCGCGGATCTGGCGATGCAGGATGCGCAGGGCGTCAAAGACGTTGTAGTCGAGGTAGCGCCTGAAAACGAAGGGCAGTATGAGGCCGCGCAAGGCCTGGGCCGAGCCGCTTTTGATGCAGGCCAGCGGCGCGACCACACGGCTCTTGAGCCAGGCAAAACGTTCCCATTCGCGGCCTTGCGCCTGGAAATACTCTTCCAGCGCATTGAATGAAATCGCTGCCGGCCCCGAGTTGCCGTTGGGCCTGAGGGCCAGGTCGACCCGGAACACAAAGCCGTGCTCCGTGGTCTCGCCGATCAGCCCGTACATCGCCCTGACCTGTTGCGAGAAAAATTCGTGGTTTGAAATACGGCCGCGTCCATCGGCCCTGCCAGCGGTTTCACCGTCGCTGTCGTAAACGTAGATGAGGTCTATGTCGCTTGAGACATTGAGCTCGCGTGCCCCCAGTTTGCCCATGCCGACGACCCAGAGCTGGGCGCAGGCTGAGTCTGCCGCGGCGCCGGCCCTGTCTTTATCTGTATTGGCCAGGGGCTGGCCATGAAGTTCATCCAGCACCCTGCGCGATTCAGTCGCGGCGACATCAAGGGCCAGCTCTGCAAGTTCCGTCATGGCCCGCGTCACCATGGTCAGGGTGACGCGATCAGCCGTACCGCGGCCACAGTCGATGACGACCAGCCTTTCCATGACCAGCTGCCTCACGATCCTCAGGGCGGCCCCGGTTTCAAGGCCGTCGGCCAGCAGGGCCTGTAGCGCCTTTTCCATCGAAGCGCGCACCGGTTCGCCTGGAGGCAGCAGGCCCATCCGGGTGTCGTAGCGTCGCCTGATGCGCTGCACAAATCGCGAATAAGCTGCCAGATCGGCGTCAGGCTGCACGTGGACAATGGCGCTGGATGGGGTGTCTTGACCAGTGGGCATCACACTACTTCACAAAACTTCACCGCGCCTGACCGGCCAGGGTGGCGCCGGGGGTCATAATTCTGATGCCCATGACCGAGACGAAAGCCGCATCGCCAACCCCAGCGCCGCACCCCGCCTTGCGGCGAATGCGGTGGCTGGCTATGTCGGCCCGCGTTCTGGTCTGGTTCATCCTGGCAGTCTGGTTGCTTTTCACTGCAAGCTGGGGCTTGCTGCACGGCTGGATTGTGCCGCGAATCGGGGAGTTCCGCCCAAGGCTGGAAATGGAGGCGACAAAAGCGCTCGGTGTGCCCGTGCGTATTGGCCAGATTACCGCACGCTCCGAAGGGCTGATTCCCTCTTTTGAGTTGCGCGACGTGGTGCTGCTCGACCCGCAGGGGCGGGAGGCATTGCGCCTGCCCCGACTGCTCGCAGCCCTGTCGCCGACCTCTTTGTGGGGCAAGGGCTTCGAGCAATTGCATATCGACCAGCCTGAACTGGATATCCGCCGCACGGCCGACGGCAAAATTTATGTCGGCGGACTGGACGTGTCGCAGAACAGGGCTGATAACCACGAGGCCGTGGACTGGATCTTTTCGCAGCGCGAACTGTCCATCAAGGGCGGCACCATACGCTGGACCGACGAGTTGCGCCGCGCACCGACCCTTGCGCTTGGGCAGGTCGATGGCGTTTTGCGCAACAGCCGCCGCGGCCACAACATGCGTGTGGACGCCACGCCGCCGCCGCAATGGGGTGAACGCTTCAGTGTGCGCGGGCTTTTCAGGCAGCCGCTGCTGTCCCGCAATCCGGGCGACTGGAGTGAATGGTCGGGGCAATTGTTTGCGGAATTCGGCCGGATCGATGTCTCGCGGGTCAAGGAATACGTCAGCCTTGAGGCCGTGGGCATGGACCTGAAGACCGGTAATGGCAGCCTGCGCGCCTGGGCTGATATTGAGCGGGGGCAGATCACGGGCGGTACGTTTGACGTGGCGCTGGCTGACGTGGATGTGCGCCTGGGTAAAACCCTTCAGCCGCTGGCAATTGAGTCCGTGAACGGGCGATTTGGCGGCCGGCAGATTGCAGACGGTTTTGATTTCAATACCGAGGGACTGCGCTTCAATACCCGGGACGGGCTGAAGTGGCCGGGTGGAAACCTTGCAGTGGTTTATACCGACGCACAGGGGAAAACCGGACAAAGGGGCGAGTTGAAGGCTGATCGCCTTGATCTTGCCACGGTGGCGCAGATCGCGGCGCGTCTGCCGCTGGGCACCGCCACCCACTCACTCCTGTCTTCCTACGCGCCCAAAGGGCTCGTGGAGGCGATTGACGCACGCTGGCAAGTGCCGCGTGAGGGTCCTTTGAGCTATGCGGCCAGGGGGCGGGTCACTGGCCTTGAGCTTTCGGCCGTGCCCTCGGCGCTTCCGTCGACTGCCTCGCATCCGCACGCCGGCCGGCCTGGTGTCAGCGGCGCAGCTGTGGATTTTGACGTGACACAGGATGGCGGCAAGGCCGCTGTGAGCATCGCGCGCGGCTTTATCGACGTACCCGGTATTTTTGAAGACCCCCGCATCACCCTCAACAGCCTGTCCATGGACGCCCAGTGGAAGACCGCAGGCGCAAAAATCGAAACACAGCTGCGCAACATCAAGTTCTCGGGCGATGATGCCGAGGGCGTTGCGCAACTGGGCTGGCAGTCGGGGGAGGCGGGTTCCCTGGGGGTGATAGACCTGCAGGGCAGCCTGGCCCGCGGCAACGGCGCACGGGTACACCGCTACCTGCCGCTGGTCCTGCCCGACAGGGTGCGCCACTATGTGCGCGATGCCGTGGTGCACGGTGATGTCAGCGACGTGAAGTTCAGGGTCAGGGGCCCGGTCGACGAGATCCCCTTCTCCAACCCCGCACGCGGTGAATTCAAGGTCACGGCCAAGGTCAAAAACGGTACGTTTGTCTATGTTCCCGCGTCCGCGCAGGGCAGGGATGCGCAAACCTGGCCTGGCCTGGGCGATGTCCAGGGGGAACTGGTATTCAACCGCGCCTCGCTTGAAGTCAATAACGCGACAGCCAGGGTGGCGGCTTTCAATGGCCTGCAACTGGTCAGGGCCGATGCGCGAATTCCCGATCTGATGCGCGCTGCGACAGTAGAACTCAACGCCAGCATCAAGGGCCCGCTCACCGATGCACTGGGGTTCGTCAATGCATCGCCCCTGGCCATGATGACGGACCAGGTGCTGGCCAAGGCTGTGGGCAGCGGTGCGGCCAGCTACGGTCTGCGCCTGAACATTCCCCTGAACGAGGTCGAAAAAACGAAGGTACAGGGCACGGTTTCCCTGCCCGGCAACGATGTGCAGTTCACGCCGGCCTCACCCATGTTGTCGCGGCTCAGGGGCGTTGTGGCCTTCAGCGAAAAGGGGTTCAACGTCCCGGTCGCGCAGGCCAGGCTGCTGGGCGGGGATGTCCGTTTTGACGGTGCGGCGCGAGCTGCGGGCGCAGGTGAGGCCAGCGTGGTTTTCAGGGCCCAGGGCAATCTGACGGCCGAGGGTTTACGGCAGGCCAAAGACATGGGCCTTGTATCACGCCTGGCGCAGCACGCCACAGGCGGCGCGGCCTACACGGCGACGATAGGTTTCCGGCGCGGTGTGCCGGAGGTCATGGTGACCAGCAACCTGCAGGGCCTGGCCGTCAATCTGCCGGCACCTTTCGCCAAACCGGCCGAGACCATCCTGCCACTGCGTTTTGAAAACGCGCTGTTGCGGGAATCCCTGCTGCCGGGGCAAAAGCCGCAGGACCAGCTTTCGCTGTCGATAGGGCGGCTTGCCTCGATTGCGTATGTTCGCGACGTCAGCGGTACGGAGACGCGCGTGATCCGGGGCAGCGTCGGCGTCGGGCTCGAGCCCGGCGAGGCCGTGCAGGTGCCTGAAAGCGGTGTGGCCGCCAATATCAACCTGGCCAGGGCCGATATCGATGCGTGGGAAAAAGTGCTCGCCGAACCCGCTGCGCTGGCTGCTCCTTCCGCCGGTGCGGCGGTTGCCGGACGCGGGTTTTCTTCAGGTGCTGCATTGGCTTACCTGCCCAACCAGCTGGCGATTCGCGCCAGAGAGCTGGTGGTGGACGGGCGCAAGCTGAACGACGTGGTGGTTGGCGCTTTTCGCGAGGGCCTGAACTGGCGCGCCAATGTCTCTGCCGTTGAACTCAATGGTTACGTCGAGTTCCGCCAGCCGGGCGGTCAGGGCGCGGGCCGCCTGTATGCAAGGCTGTCACGGCTCAGCCTCGGACAGGGCAATGCGACCGATGTCGAGAACCTGCTGGAGGAGCAACCTGCCAGCATTCCCGCACTCGACATCGTGGTTGAAGACCTTGAACTGCGCGGCAAGAAACTGGGCCGCATCGAGATCGAGGCAGTCAACCGTGGTGCGTCGGTGATTGCGCGGGATGGCGGTGTACGGGAGTGGCGGCTGAACAAGTTCAATGTCATCCTGCCTGAGGCCGTGCTCACTGCAACAGGCAACTGGGTGGCTGTCAATGCGCAGGCCCCGGGCACAGGTCCTGTTGCGCAGCGGGCGGCAAGAGTTGCGGCGGAGAGGCGCCGCACGGTGATGAACTTCAAGCTGGACATCTCCGATTCTGGCGAGCTGCTCAAGCGCTTTGGCATGGCCGACGTGGTCAGGCGCGGCAAAGGCAGGATGGAAGGCCAGGTCGCATGGATGGGCTCGCCGCTCAGCCTTGATTACCCCAGCATGAACGGCCAGTTCAATGTCAACATCGAGTCGGGCCAGTTTCTCAAGGCTGACCCTGGCATCGCCAAGCTGCTCGGTGTGCTCAGCCTGCAGTCACTTCCGCGCCGCCTGACGCTGGATTTCCGCGATGTGTTTTCGGAAGGCTTTGCATTTGACTTTGTGCGCGGCGACGTCAACATAGCCCAGGGTGTGGCGGCCACCAACAACCTGCAGATGAAGGGCGTGAATGCCGCAGTGCTGATGGAGGGCAGTGCCGATATCGCGAAGGAAACGCAGGACATCAAGGTCGTCGTGGTGCCTGAAATCAACGCGGGTACGGCCTCCCTCATCGCCACCGTCATCAACCCGGCGATAGGTCTGGGCAGTTTTCTTGCGCAGTATTTCCTGCGGCGTCCGCTCATACAGGCCACCACGCAGGAGTTCCATATCGACGGCAGCTGGGCCGACCCGAAAATCACAAAAGTGGAGCGCAAGCCGTGAAAGTTGCTTCTATCCAGATGGTGTCTTCGGCCGATGTAAAGACCAATCTTGCGGCAGCCCGGCAATTGCTTGAAGAAGCGGCAGCCCAGGGCGCAGAGCTCGCTGTGCTGCCCGAATATTTCTGGCTGCTGGGCTTCAGGGACACCGACAAGTTGCCCTTTGCCGAGGAGCCCGGCGCGGGCCTGATGCAGGACTTTCTGGCTGCTTGTGCGAAAGACCTCAAGCTGTGGATCGCTGGCGGCACATTGCCTCTGGCCACAGGCAACCCTGAGCGAGTCACCAACACCACACTGGTTTACAGGCCGTCCGGCGAGGTCGCTGCGCGTTACGACAAGATCCATCTTTTCCGCTTCAATAACGGGCGTGAAAGTTACGACGAGTCGCGCGTGCTGGATGCCGGCCGTGAGCCCGTGGCGTTTGATTTGCCATCCATGGACGGCCACACCTACCGCGTGGGCCTGAGCATTTGTTATGACCTGCGTTTCCCCGAGCTTTACCGCGCGCTGAGGGCCGACCTGCTGCTGGTACCCAGCGCCTTCACCTTCACGACCGGACAGGCGCACTGGGAGGTTTTGCTGCGCGCCAGGGCCATAGAAAACCTGGCTTACGTGCTGGCCGCAGCGCAGGGCGGAACGCATGAAAACGGGCGCCGCACCTGGGGCCACAGCATGGTGGTGAGTCCGTGGGGCGATGTTCTTGCCCGGCGTGAGGAAGGCGCCGGTGTCGTGATGGCAGATGTGAACAGGGCCGACATGGATGCAGACCGCACGCGCCTGCCAGCCATGGGCCACAGGGTGCTGTGAAGTCTGCGTCGCCGTTTTTCAGGCGGCTGATCGCCCTCAAGTGGATCAGCCGGCAGGCGGGCTTCCGGCGCTGGGTGCTGTGGATTCTGCTTCTGGCCCTGGTGGTGGGCATGCTGGGCA
Source organism: Polaromonas sp. (assembly GCF_016185115.1). Lineage (GTDB taxonomy): Bacteria > Pseudomonadota > Gammaproteobacteria > Burkholderiales > Burkholderiaceae_C > Polaromonas. Next base: position 166,909 of record NZ_JACPOF010000008.1, read on the forward strand.
CGCTGGTGTGGCTTTCGGGCCGTTATGAGGCCAGCCAGATTCAACAGCGGCTGGAACGCGATGCCGCAGAGGCTGTGACCGACATCCGTACCGGTTTCACCCGCAATATCCAGAGCATGCAGGCCCTTCAATCCTCCGAACCCGGCACCGCGACCTGGCGTGTGATGGCCAACGATCTGCTGCGCGAGAACCGCGAGATCATGCGCATCGAATGGCGCGACGAAGACCTCGGCATGACGGCCTTTGCCGACACACCCTACCGCGCTCCGGTGTTTGAGCGCCTGGGGCGTGGCAGCACGCAGTCCGATGTCACCCTGGCCTGCAGCACGTCAAAAAGGTTGAGCGGCGCGGCGTATTCCGCCAGTTATTTCATGCCGCAATCCGATGGGCTGGGCTTTGAAATGCTGGACATGTGCATGCCCATCATGGTCGCAGGCAGGCTTGAGGGCTATGCGGTGGCCACCTATTCGCTGCAGGACGTGCTGGCGGAACTGGTCAACAAGCAGCTCGCCCGCAGCGAGAGCCTGGCGTTCACAGAGGCTGACGGCACCCGGCTGGCCTTGCACGGCACCACCTCGCGCGGCAGCCGTGTCTTCATCGCCCAGCAACTGCTGGACCTGCCCGGCAACACGCTGGTGCTGCGCCTTGAAAGCCGGCGCGGCACACCGGATTACTTTCCCAATGTGTTGACGGCGCTGGTGACAGCGATGTCCGTGGCGCTGATGGCGGTTCTGTTCTTGCTGGCGCGTGACATGCGCCGCCGCCTGAAAGTCGAGCACGATCTCGGCGAGGCGCTGGCCTTTCGCAAGGCGATGGAGGATTCCGTGCTGACGGGCCTGCGCGCGCGCGACCTCTCGGGCCGCATCACCTATGTCAACCCGGCGTTCTGCCAGATGGTGGGCATAGAGGCCAAAGACCTGCTGCACCAGAGCTTTCCCTCACCCTACTGGCCGCCCGAGCTGGCCGAGACCTATCTGCAGCGGCAGGCCATCAGGCTGGCCGGCAACAACCTGCCGCGCGAAGGCCATGAGTCGGTCTTCATACGGCCTGACGGCACGCGCTTTCCGGTGCTCATCATGGAGGCGCCGCTCATCAACGCCGTCGGCAAGCACACCGGCTGGATGAGCGCGATTCTTGATGTCAGTGAGCAGCGCCGCGTCGAAGAGGTTTCGCGCGCCAGCCAGGAGCGCCTGCAGGCCACGGCCAGGCTGGCCATGATGGGCGAGATGGCGTCGCTGCTCAGCCATGAACTCAACCAGCCGCTGGCCGCGATTTCAAGTTACGCCACGGGCTCGCTCAACCTGCTCAAGGACCAGTCCAGCCATGAGCTTGCGGCCCAGAGTCATGGCCGCAAACCGGGTGAAGCCGCGCAGCTTGCCGAGCCTGCGAATGAGCTGTCCAGTGACCTGCAGGTCGCCATGAACCGCATCGCCGAGCAGGCCGAACGCGCGGGCAAGGTCATCAAGAGCGTGCATGACTTCGTGCGCCGCCGCGACCAGGCGCGCGAAGCCGTGCAGCCGCGCGCCCTGCTTGACGCCGTGATGCCGCTGGTCAGCCTGCAGGCGCGCAAACTTTCGGTCAATGTGGTGATTGACGTTGATCCTTCGTGTGGCCCAGTGCTGTGCGACCGCACCATGGTCGAGCAGGTGCTGCTCAACCTGTCGCGCAACGGCATGCAGGCCATGGCCGATTCACCTTCTGCGGGCAGGCATGCCGCAGACCGCGTGCTCACGCTCAGGGTCAGGCCGGCCGCATTCAATGAGCGCAGCCGCTGGGTGGAGTTTGCGGTCATTGACCAGGGTGAGGGCATCTCGCCCGACGTCGCCACGCAGCTGTTCACCCCATTTTTCACCACCAAGGTCGAGGGCATGGGCCTGGGCCTCTCGCTTTGCCGTACAGTCATCGAGCAGCACGGCGGCTTCCTGGGCTTTGAGCCCGGCCAGCCGCGCGGTACGATTTTTACTTTCACCCTGCCTGAAGCCGCACCTGCGGCCAGGCAAGGCCTTAGTGCCTGACCAGCCCCGGGAGACGACCATGGAGCCTGTAAAAAATGCCACGGTGTACATCGTCGATGACGACGCCGGCGTGCGTGACGCCCTGGCCTGGCTGCTGCGCTCACGCCGCCTGCACAGCGAGGCGTTTGACAGCGGTGAGGCCTTTGATACGCACATCAGCGGCAGCTTTGCGGTGACGTCGCCGGCCTGTGTGCTGCTGGATGTGCGCATGTCGGGCCTCAGCGGCCTGGCCATGTTTGAAAAGCTGATTGCCTACGGCCTGCAGCCCACGCTGCCGGTGATTTTTTTGACAGGCCATGCCGATGTGCCGACGGCGGTGGCTGCCGTCAAGCGCGGCGCTTTTGATTTTTGCGAAAAGCCTTTTTCAGACAACGCGCTGGTTGACCGCATCGAGCAGGCACTGCAGCACTCTGCTGCTGCGCTGGCAGAACACAGCGAATCCAGCAGCCTGCAGGCGCGGCTGGACGGCCTGACCGAGCGTGAGCGTGATGTGATGAAGCTTGTGGTGGGCGGCCTGCCCAACAAGCTGGTGGCCGATCAACTGGATATCAGCGTGCGGACGGTGGAAGTGCACCGCGCCCGTGTGTTCGACAAGATGGGCGTCAAATCGGCGGTCGAACTGGCCAATCTGATGCGTACCATTCAACCCTGATTGTTTTTGTCTTCACCGGGTTTGTCGTCCTCACCGGTTTTCAGTTCACCATTCTTGCGGCCAGAGAACATCGTCCACCACACAATGAACACCAGCAGAACCAGTGCTCCCAGGGCTTCAAGCAAGAGCAGGGCCATCACACGCTTTCAGGAAGTTGCAAAAACAGCCGCCATTATCGCGACCAGCTTTCTGCTGTGGTCATGCGCTTCCGGCCCTGGCCCGGTGTTTGTGCCTTCAGGCCCGGTAACAACAACGACCCGGCCGGGCGATGACGGATCGCTGCCGCCTTCCATCACGCAAGCCAAAAGCCGCTGGGTGCCTGTGCGCTGGTCTGATCTGCCCGGCTTTGATGACGACAAACTGTTCGAGGCCTGGAACGCCTGGCTGAAAAGCTGCGAGCGCCCCGGAGCCACCTTCGCCCCCCTGTGCGGCGAGGTCAGGCGCCTGAGCATCGCCTCGGCGGAAGAGCAGCGTGCGTGGATGACCAGCCGCCTGCGGCCCTACCGCGTCGAGTCGCTGAATGGCCCGGTGGGCGGCCAGCTCACCAGCTACTACGAGCCGCTGCTCAAGGCCAGCCGCCAGCAGGGCCCTGGCTACGACGTGCCCCTGTATCGCACACCTGCCGGCCTTGGCAGCCGCAAGCCCTGGTACTCCCGGCAGGAGATTGACACCCTGCCCGAAGCGCGCGCCGCATTGCGCGGCCGCGAGATCGCCTGGCTGGCCGACCCGGTCGATGCCATGTCGCTGCACATCCAGGGCTCGGGCCGTTTGAGCGTGCTTGAACCCGACGGTTCGCAGCGCGTGGTGCGCGTGGCATTTGCAGGCACCAACGACCAGCCCTTTCGCAGCCCCACGCAATGGCTGACCGAGCGCGGCGTGCGCATTGGCGCGCCATGGACCGAATCGACCAAGGCCTGGGCTGCGCAAAACCCGCAAAGCGTGCAGACCATGCTCTGGACCAACCCGCGTTACGTCTTCTTCCGCGAAGAGCCGCTGAGCGAGCTCGATGCCGCTTTCGGTCCGCGCGGCGCCCAGGGCGTGGCGCTCACGCCCGGCCGCTCGATTGCGGTCGACCCCGGCAGCATTCCCTACGGCACACCGGTATGGCTGGCCTCGCGCGGCAGCGTGGTCAGCCTGCAGAGGCTGGTCTTTGCGCAGGACACCGGCAGCGCCATCGTCGGTGCGGTGAGGGCCGACTACTTTGCCGGCACGGGACCCGAGGCAGGCGAGTTCGCTTCACGCATGAACCAGCCGCTGCAACTCTGGGTGCTGTGGCCGCGATAGGGACAGCTTTTACTTTTCCGGAACGTCCATGAACCCAGCCACTGCCCGAATCGCCGCCGTGTTGTCCGCCAGCCTGCTCACCGCCTGCGCAGGCCCGGGCAACCAGCCCGAAGCGCCGTTTTATCGCTGTGAAGCCGGCGTCGACTTTCGCGCGCGCTTTATCGACAACAGCGTGGGGCTCAATGGCTCGCGCGTCAACGACGTGCTGTACCGCGACGCCGGCGGCACGGGCGATCAGGCCTTCTACAGCAACCCCCGCATGAAAGCCGAATTCGGCCTCGGCCCCACAGGCCGCGAAGCCATCCTGCGTTACCTGCTGGTGCCGCTGGTGGTGCGTTGTGTGCGGGAGTGAGCCAGCCTGTGGTGGCCGGTTACCGGCCAGACGTCTGGATTGAAACTTGACGTGAACATTAAAAAATTAGCGTGTACGTTAAAAAATATCGAAAAGTTTAGTTCCATATTAACTTTTCAGGATTTGAGCTTGTTTTCAGTCTGCCCAGAGCACAAAAATGACCAAAAATGGGTTATTTTCAAGCCTTAAATCGGCTGTAGGCCAATAAAGACGAGCGTGAGCAGCTACTTAATTAATAGCAAAATTGCTCTAAGCCGCCAGGCAAAATCACTTCAGGCGCGCTGACAGGTGCGCCAGCGGCAGCGCGCTGCTGGCCTTGACCTCGCCCAGCGAGAAGCTGGTGTGTATGTCTTTCACATTCGGCATGTTGATCAGCCGATGCAGCGCAAACTTGCTGAAGGCTTCGAGGTCTTCGGCCATCACCTGCAGCTCGAACGTGCCGTTGCCGCTGATGTAATGGCAGGAGACGATCTCGGGCAGCTTCTTGATTGCGTCCTCCAGCTGGCGCGTGGCGTCGCCAGTGGTGCGCTCGGTGTCCAGCCGCACAAAGGCCAGAACGCCCAGGCCTATCTTGTGGCGGTTGATTTCGGCCCGGTAGCCGGTGATGTAGCCGGCTTCTTCCAGCGCGCGCACCCGCCGCCAGCACGGCGCCGCCGACAGGCCGACGCGTGAGGCCAGCTCGGCATTGGTGAGCCGCGCGTCGGTCTGCAGGTTTTGCAGGATGGCGATGTCAAACTTGTCCAGTGTTTCCATAAATGACTATTAAACGAAAGAATCTTGCGCATGATAGCCAAATCGGGGCAAAGAACGCAATGACTTATCTGCTCATTCTGCATACACTTTGCGCTAGAGATTCACGATTTTTGGCCTCTGGAAATCAGTGAAACCGCCCCACCCCCGCACGTCCGACCCGGAGACAAACGATGAACGCGCCGCTACCTGAACACATTCGCAAGGCCCTCGAGATGGTCATGCTGGACGAAAAGTCGCGAAGCGGCTTTTACCAAAGGTACAAGTATTCAGGCGGCGCGGCCGACTGTGTATTTGGCGTCGAGCATGTCAAAACGAAAGCTGCAGCATGAACGCCCCACTGCCGGAACACATCCGCAAGGCTTTAGAGACAGTCACGCTCGACGACAAATACAGCCTCAACTATGGCCACGCCTTCATGAGCGGTGTCCAGGCGCTGGTCAAGCTGCCCATGCTGCAGCAGCTGCGCGACAAACAGCAGGGCAAGAACACGGCGGGTTTTATTTCCGGTTACCGCGGCTCACCGCTTGGCAACTACGACCAGGCGCTGTGGAAAGCCGCCAAATACCTGAAGGCGCAAAACATCGTCTTTCAGCCCGGCGTCAATGAAGAGCTGGCTGCCACCGCCGTCTGGGGCACCCAGCAACTGGGCTTTGCACCGCCCGGCACCAACAAGTTTGATGGCGTCTTCGGCATCTGGTACGGCAAGGGCCCGGGTGTTGACCGCACATCCGACGTCTTCAAGCACGCCAACATGGCTGGCACCACGCCCTGGGGCGGCGCGATTGCGATTGCCGGTGACGACCACATCTCCAAAAGCTCGACCGCCGCGCACCAGAGCGACCACATCTTCAAGGCCTGCGGCCTGCCGGTTTTCTTTCCCGCCACGGTGCAGGAAATTCTCGACCTCGGCCTGCACGCGATAGCGCTGAGCCGTTACGCCGGTGTCTGGGCAGGTGTCAAAACCATCCAGGAAATCGTCGAGTCATCGGCCAGCGCCATGATCGACCCCGAGCGTGTGCAGATCAAGATCCCGACCGATTTTGAAATGCCGCCAGGCGGCGTGCACATCCGCTGGCCCGATGCGCCGCTGGACCAGGAAAAACGCCTCTTCGACTACAAGTGGTACGCCGCGCTGGCATACATACGCGCCAACCGCCTGAACTACAACGCGATAGAAGGCCCGAATGACAGATTCGGCATCATCGCCAGCGGCAAGGCCTACAACGACACCCGCCAGGCCCTCATGGATCTTGGCCTGGACGACGCGACCTGCCGCCAGCTGGGCATACGCCTGCACAAGGTGGGCGTGGTCTGGCCGCTGGAGGCACAACTCACGCGCGAGTTCGCCACCGGCCTGCAGGAAATCCTGGTGGTCGAAGAAAAACGCCAAGTCATTGAATATCAGCTGAAAGAAGAGCTCTACAACTGGCGGGCCGACGTGCGGCCCAACATCGTCGGCAAGTTTGATGACTCCGGCGACCACCAGGGTGGCGAGTGGAGCATGCCCAACCCGTCGGCCAATACGCTGCTGCGCGCCAATGCCGATCTGTCGCCGGCCCTGATTGCCAAGGCGCTGGCCGCGCGCGTGAAAAAGCTCAAGCTTGACGGCGACATGCTGGCGCGCATTGATGCACGCCTGGCCGTGATCGAGGCCAAGGAGAGGTCGCTGACCACGGTGGTCGTCGACAGTGAACGCACGCCCTGGTTCTGTTCGGGCTGCCCGCACAACACCTCGACCAAGGTGCCCGAAGGCTCACGCGCGATGGCCGGCATAGGCTGCCACTACATGGCGCTGTGGATGGACCGCAGCACGCTGGGCTTCACGCAGATGGGCGGCGAGGGCGTGCCATGGGTTGGCCAGCAGCCCTTCACGACCGACAAGCACATGTTCACCAACCTCGGTGACGGCACCTACTTCCACAGCGGGCTGCTGGCGATACGCCAGAGCATTGCGGCGGGTGTGAACATCACCTACAAAATCCTCTACAACGACGCGGTCGCCATGACGGGCGGGCAGCAGGTTGGCGAGCGGCCCGAAGGACACTCGGTGGTGCAGATATCGCACTCGGTGAAAGCTGAGGGCGCCAAAAAGATCGTTGTGGTCACCGACGAGCCTGAAAAGTACGACGGGGTGAAACTCGCCGACGGGGTGACGGTGCACCACCGCGATGAACTCGATGCGATACAGCGCGAGTTCCGCGAGATCGAAGGCACCACCATCATTATTTACGACCAGACCTGTGCGACGGAGAAGCGCCGCCGGCGCAAGCGCGGCACCATGGTCGATCCGGCCGCGCGTGTCGTCATCAACGAGCTGGTGTGCGAGGGTTGCGGCGACTGCAGCGTGCAGTCCAACTGCATGAGCGTCGAACCTCTGGAGACCGAATTCGGCCGCAAGCGCCAGATCAACCAGAGCACCTGCAACAAGGACTTCTCGTGTGTGAAGGGCTTTTGCCCGAGCTTCGTCACGGTCGAAGGCGGCCAGCTCAAGAAGAAGTCGAAGACCGACAAAAAATTCAACCCGTTCGAAGGCGGTGAGATTCCAGAACCCGTGCTTCCCGTACTGGGCGCCGATCACCCGCTGTGGGGCATCGTCGTGGCCGGCGTGGGCGGCACTGGTGTGATCACCATAGGCCAGCTGCTGGGCATGGCTGCGCACATTGAAGGCAAGGGCATCATCACGCAGGATGCGGCGGGCCTGGCGCAAAAGGGCGGCAGCACCTGGAGCCATGTGCTCATCAGCGATCGGCCCGACGGCATCTGTACCACGCGTGTCGGCACGGCCAGCGCCGACCTCATCATCGGCTGCGACCCCATAGTCACCGCCAACAAGGAAACCATGGCCCGCATGCGCGAGGGCCGCACGCATGTGGCGCTGAATTCGCACAGCGCACCGACAGCGTCATTCGTGCACAACGGCGGTTGGGTCAACCCCGGCAGCGCCTGCCAGGCCGAGATCAGCAAGGCCGTGGGCGCGGGTGGTGTGGGCGCGTTTGATGCCGACACAGCTGCAACCAAACTGATGGGCGACAGCATTTATGCCAACCCCATGCTGCTGGGCTACGCCTGGCAAAAGGGCTGGATTCCTCTCGGGCTGGAAGCGCTGAGCCGTGCGATAGAACTCAACGCCGTGGCCATCGAGCAAAACAAGATGGCTTTTGCCTGGGGCCGCCGTGCCGCGCATGACCTGGCTTCGGTTGAGCGCCTCTATGCATCCGCACAGGTCATTGCCATGCCGGCTGCACGCCAGGGGCTGGACGAACTGGTGGCGAAGCGTGTGGAATTTTTGACGGCGTATCAGGACGCTGCCTACGCACAGGCCTATGAACAATTCGTGCGGCGTGTAGAGCAGGCTGAAGCGCCGCTGGGCAAAAAACTGCTGGCGCAAAATGTTGCGAAGTACCTGTTCAAGCTGATGGCGTACAAGGACGAGTACGAGGTTGCGCGCCTGCACACCGACCCCACCTTCCTGAACAAGGTCAATGCCATGTTTGAGGGTGACTTCAAACTGAATTACCACCTCGCACCGCCCATCATCGCGAAGCAGAACGACAAGGGTGAATTGCAGAAGCAGAAGTTCGGCCCGTGGATGCTGACCGGGTTCAGGGTGCTGGCAAAACTCAAGGGGTTGCGCGGCACGGCTTTCGATATCTTCGGCAGGACCGAAGAACGCAAGACCGAACGCGCGCTGATTGAAGAGTACAAGACCAGCATCGAGAGCCTGCTGCCGGCGCTCAGTGAAGCCAACCATGCGACGGCGCTGGAGATTGCGCGCATCCCCGAACTTATCAAGGGTTATGGCCATGTGAAGGCGCGCAACCTGAAGACTGCGCGCCTGCAGTGGGCGGGCCTGATGCACGACTTCCGCAACGGCGGGGCCGCTGCGGAAAAGCTGGCGGCCTAGGCCCTGGTCATCCGCTGGAACAGGCCGCCGGGAAGGCGTGTCAACACGCCGTCGAGTTCAAGCTCCAGCAGTTTTGCCTGCAGTTCGGGTGTCGGCAAACCGGTGCGGGCCTGCAGCGCGTCCAGGCTGACCACGTCGAAACCCAGGGCGGACATAAAGCCTTGATCGGCAGGTGTGGCTTCGCTGGCTTCATCGTCTTCATCCGTGTCGCCTTCAATCTGGCGCGTCACGGGCAACTGAAGTTCTTCCAGCACGTCTTCCGCGTTTTCGACCAGCTTGGCGCCCTGCTTGATCAGCCAGTGGCAGCCGCGCGATTGCGGCGAATGGATGGAGCCGGGAATCGCAAACACCTCCTTGCCCTGCTCGGTCGCCATGCGTGCCGTGATCAGCGAGCCCGACTTGAGCGCGGCCTCGATGACCAGCGTGCCCTGCGACAGGCCGGAGATGATGCGGTTGCGTTTGGGAAAGTTGGCGCTGAGGGGTGGCGTGCCCAAAGGGAACTCGCTGATGATCATGCCCTGTGCTGCAATGCGGTGGGCCAGGTCGAGGTGCTTTTTCGGGTAGACGCGGTCAAGGCCGGTGCCGACGACGGCGATGGTGGTACCGCCGCCCAGCAGTGCGCCGTCATGCGCTGCGCCATCCACGCCCATGGCCAGGCCCGACACCACACACATGCCAGAAGCGCCGAATGAACGGGCAAATTGACGTGCGTTGATTTCGCCCTGCGGTGTGGGGTTGCGGCTGCCGACGATGGCGATGCGTAGCCCGGCTGCAGCCGCGGCCGATGGCATGGTCAGCCTACCCATCATGTAAAGCACGATCGGTGGGTCTGCAATGTTCAGCAGGCTGGCCGGGTAGGCCGCATCGCCCAGCGTGACCACCTTCCGGTCACCGGCCGCAGCCAGCCAGTCAAGTGTGGTCTGCAGCAGTTCCATCAGTGCTGGTGGCTCGTCGAGCAGGGCGCGCTCAAGCCTGTCGCTGCCAAGCTGCTTCAGTGTGGCCGGGCTCTGTTCAAAGAAGGCCTGGGCCGAGCCAAAGGTGGCCAGCAATTTGCGCGAACCCTCGTTGCCGACGCCCGGGGACAGGGTCAGGCGCAGCCAGGCCCTCAGTTCATCACGGTCCAAAAGAGGAACAGGTTAATTGGGGTTGGCAAAGCGGTCGCCCACCTTCACACCATCGGTGATCTGGAGCACGAGCGCGTAAGAGAGGTTCTCGAAGGTGCGAAACACCATCAACAGGCCGTTGCGTTCGTTGGGCAATTTGATGGTGGTGCGGGACGAGTCTGTCTTGTCCTGCAGAATCTGGCCGTCCTTGAGGATGGCCATGACATGGCCGTTTTCAAGGCCGTCTTTGGTGCCACGATTCACTGCCACCACCTGATTCGCAGCGGCAAGAGTTGCATTGCCGCGCCCATAGATCGAAACAATTTGCCCGGCTATTGGCACAGGCGGTGCATGCGGTACATAGTTCTGGGACACGCGCGGTGGTTCGGGGACCAGGCGGTCGCCGATGCGCATTTCTTCCTTGGCGACGACGATGTCAATGGTTGCAGGCACGATCTCGGAGCTGATCTTTCCGTCCCTGGCTACAGCCTGCTGTGTGCCTTCGCCACGCACCAGCTCTGCCTTGCCGACAAACTGGGCTTCGTAACCCAGAACGACCCCTGTGGTCGGGTCCTTCAGCGGCGTGGCGTTGCGGAACACCCGGAACTGGAAAGGCGCGTCGCGTGCATCGCTCAGGGGTTTGCCCACCGTGCCATTGACGGACTGGCCACGCGCATAGGCGCGGTCACCACGGCTTAGCAGGACGCGGCCCTCCTGGGTGGCGACGATGCGCGGAGAGAGCAGGAACTCGGCCTCGTCCACAATCAGCGGCTCAGCGAGGAATGCCTCAATTGAATTGCGCGCGAGTGTCGGGATGGCCGCGTCGGCGAGCGATGAATAACGCGTCTGCGGCGAGACGCGTACCGTGTCTGTCGGGGGGCTGTCGTTCGAGATGGCCTGCCGCGTGCGCAGTACGGCACGACCATTGGCCTTGTCGAGATAGAGCTGCTGGCCCGGGTAGATGCGGTGCGGGTTGCGGATGTCCTGCAGGTTCATGCCCCACAGTTCGGGCCATCGCCAGGGGCTTTTCAGGAACATGCCGGAAATCGCCCAGAGGGTGTCGCCTGACTTGACGACATAGCTGTCTGGTGCGTTGGGCGCGAGATCTTCCAGCGGAATACCGGTCTGGGCAACCTGGCTGGCGGTGGCTTTCTGGTCAGGGGTGACGGGGAAATTCTGCGCACGGACGGCAAAAGTGGCGCCTGACAGGCCGAGCGCCATTGAAATAGCGCTCAACCGAACCCATGTTCGACCAGATATACGACCGGAAATAATGTGCATCTTGAAGGCCCCTCCGGGCTTGCGTGGCCGGGTTCCCTTGGGGGTGGGGCCATGTTTTATCTTGATAAATCACTAGCGATTTTGTACCTAAGCCCTTGATTAGGCAACGAAAATGCTGCCGCACAAGCCCTTGCATCCTCAAAAGGGATGAAAATTTGCGAAAATAGCGACATCTGATCGCCGCCCATGACCATACTTCCCATCCTCCGTTACCCCGACCCCCGTCTGCACACCGTGGCAAAGCCTGTTGCCGGCGTTGACGCGCGCATCAAAACCCTGGTTGATGACATGCTGCAGACCATGTATGACGCCGAGGGTATAGGTCTGGCTGCCACCCAGGTCAATGTGCATGAGCGCCTGCTGGTGATTGACGTGAGCGAGGGCCGCGACAAACCACTGGTGCTCATCAACCCCGAGGTTGTATGGGCCAGCGCGGAGAAGAAGATCAACGAGGAGGGTTGCCTGTCCGTGCCCGGTATCTACGACGGCGTGGAACGCGCCATCGAAGTCAGGGTACAGGCGCTGGATGTGGACGGCAGGCTGCAGACGCATGAGGCTGATGGCCTGCTGGCGGTCTGTATCCAGCATGAGATGGACCACTTGCTGGGCAAGGTGTTTGTTGAATACCTCTCGCCGCTCAAGCGCAACCGGATCAAGACCAAGATGATCAAACAGCAGAAGAGCGATCAGGCGTCCTGATGAAGGTTGTTTTTGCGGGCACGCCCGAGTTTGCCCGCGTGGCGCTGCAGCGTTTGCATGCAGCAGGCTTTGAGATTCCACTTGTATTGACCCAGCCCGACCGGCCCGCCGGCCGCGGCATGAAGCTGCAGGCCTCAAGCGTCAAGCAGTGGGCGGTCGAAAAGGACATCAACGTGGCCCAGCCGCGCAGCCTCAGGCTTGACGGCAAATACCCGGATGATGCAGCCGCCGCGCGCAATGCGATTGAAGCTGCAAACGCAGATGTCATGGTGGTCGCGGCTTATGGGCTGATCCTGCCGCAATGGGTGCTTGACTTGATGGAGGGCCGCAGCGACGGGCCGCCCCTAGCAAGGCAAGCCCCCTTGGGGGGCAGCGCAGTACGCGAAGCGACAAGCGTGGGGGCCGGCAGATTTGGTTGCTTGAACATACATGCATCGCTGCTGCCCCGCTGGCGCGGTGCGGCACCCATCCATCGCGCGATTGAAGCGGGCGACCAGGAAACCGGCGTCACCATCATGCAGATGGATGCAGGGCTGGATACGGGGGACATGCTGTTAACTGAGAAGCTGCGCATCGCGGCTGACGACTCTACTGAATCGCTGCATGACAGGCTCGCTGAACTGGGCGGCCGCATGGTGGTTGAGGCGCTTGAAATGGCGGCGTGCGGTGGCCTGCGGCCTGTGAAGCAGCCTCAGGACGGCATCACCTACGCCCACAAGATTGAAAAACATGAGGCGGCGATTGACTGGTCGCACGATGCTGCAACGATAGAACGCCGCATTCGCGCGTTCACGCCTTTTCCGGGCGTTTTCGGGCAGATGGGCCATGAGGCCATCAAGTTCCGTGAGGCGGTGGTGCTGGATGGCGCGGCGCCGCAGGGAGCGGTCGCCGGGCAGGTGCTTGCTGCAAATGAAACCGGGATCGACATTGCAACGGCAAACGGGGTGCTTCGTGTGACGCGCCTGCAGAAAGCGGGCGGCAAGGCATTGCAGGTTGCTGATTTCCTGCGCGGGTTTGCGATTCATCCGGGCGCCATCTTCACGCGGCAAGAATCATTGAAACCGTGATGTCCGCCGGAGAGTCCATTACAAAACACCCGGAGTTTCGCCGCGGTTTCATGGACAGTGCGGCCGTGTCGCCAGGCATTGCCGCCTGGGCACTGATGACAGGTGTGGCCATGGTCAAGTCCGGCATGAGTGTTTTTGAAGCGTCCCTGATGGGGGTCTTTGTGTTTGCGGGCAGCTCGCAACTGGCGGCGATCCCGCTTATCACGGCGGGTGCGCCCATGTGGGTGATCCTGGCGACGGCTTTTTGCGTGAATCTGCGCTTCATGGTCTTCAGCGCGCACCTTCGGCCGTATGTGATGCATCTCCCGCTTTGGCGCCGGATGCTCAGGGGCTATTTCACAGGTGACCTCAGCTATGTGCTGTTTACAACGCGCTTTCCACATCCCTCGGAAAATGCGGCCGGCCGCCGCGCGGAGGATGCGTACTGGGCCGGCAATGCGACCATGAACTGGACATCATGGGCCGGCATGAGCCTGGTCGGTGTGGCTCTGGCCAATTACGTCCCGCCTTCATGGGGCCTGGGTTTTGCCGGCATCCTCGCGCTGGTGGGGATACTCTGTTCGCTGGCCACCACGCGTTTGCGTACTGTCTCTGCAGGTGTCGCGGGCGCTGCAGCTGTGGCGGCATTTGCCCTGCCGCTCAAACTCAATATTCTGGTGGCGATTGCAGCCGCAGTGGCGATTTGCCTCCTGCTTGAAAAGCCCAAGGGAATGCCACCGGCGCAAGTGCAGGAAACGCCATGAACGGGACCGACTTGTGGACCGTCGCCATCATCGCAGGCATGACCTGCGTGACGGTGATCACACGCTCTTTCTTCTTTATCTCAAGCAAACCCTGGAAATTGCCGGGCTGGGCGCAGCGCGGCCTGCATTACGCACCGATTGCCGCCCTGTCGGCAGTGATCATTCCCGAGGTTGTGATGACGCAGGGCCACCTTATCAGCACCTGGCGTGATGCGAGGCTTTTCGGTCTGGCGGCGGGCATCGCCTGGTTTTACTGGCGCAAGGGGGTGCTGGGCACCATTGTGGCGGGCATGGCCGTCTATTTGCCGCTCCACATGGGCCTCGGTTGGTGATATGGCCCCCACGCTGGTTATTGGGGTCAGACGCCAATTTCGCTGCGGTGCTAGCACCGCACCCCCTGGGATCCAGGCCAGAGGCCTGGCGAATTTGGACTCTGACCCCAAAAACCAGAGCTGCCCCCCGAGGGGGCCGCTGCGCCTGCGGCCTGGCAAAGCCAGTTCCGCGGCCCCTGCTTGCTAAGAGTCGCAGTGCTTGCCGGTCGGCAGAGGCGACCTACAATTTAAGGCTTTGGGCGCTGTGGTCCCAAAGCCTTTTTATTTTGTGAGCTGTCCATGAACTTCATCCGTTTTTCTGATTTGTGCGCCCGTGGCCAGGTGGCCGGCAAGCGTGTTTTTATCCGTGCTGACCTGAACGTGCCGCAGGATGATGCGGGCAAGATCACCGAAGACACGCGTATTCGTGCCTCCATCCCCTGCATACAGATGGCGCTGGATGCCGGCGCGGCCGTGATGGTGACCTCGCACCTGGGCCGTCCGACTGAGGGCGAGTTCAAGCATGAAGACTCACTCGCGCCGGTGGCCAGGCGCCTGTCTGAACTCATGGGCCGTGATGTGCCTTTGAAGAGTGGCTGGGTCGATGGCGTTGAGGTGAAGGCCGGTGACGTCGTCCTGCTTGAGAACTGCCGCCTCAACAAGGGCGAGAAGAAGAACGACGAGGCGCTGGCCCGCAAGCTGGCCGCGCTTTGCGATATTTTTGTGCACGATGCATTTGGTACATCGCATCGTGCAGAGGCTTCGACTTACGGCATTGCCCAGTACGCCAAAGTCGCCAGTGCCGGCCCCTTGCTTGCTGCAGAGATGGACGCCATCTCCAAGGCCCTGACGGCCCCGCGCCGCCCACTCGTGGCCATCGTTGCGGGCAGCAAGGTATCGACCAAACTCACCATCCTCAAGTCACTGGCCAGCAATGTGGACCAGCTCATCGTCGGCGGCGGCATTGCCAACACCTTCATGCTGGCGGCCGGCCTGAAGATTGGCAAGAGCCTGGCTGAGGCCGACCTGCTGCCTGAAGCCAAAGCCGTGATCGAGGCCATGAAAGCCCGCGGTGCGGCCGTGCCCATTCCGACCGACGTGGTCACCGCCAAAACATTTGCAGCCGACGCACCTGCAACCATCAAGGCCGCAACCGACGTGGCAGACGATGACCTGATCCTGGATATCGGTCCGGACACCACTGCGCTGCTCGCAGCCCAGCTCAAGGCGGCAGGCACGATTGTGTGGAACGGCCCGGTCGGGGTGTTTGAATTTGATGCCTTTTCAAAAGGCACCGAAGGCATTGCGCGCGCCATCGCGGAAAGCAGTGCCTTCTCGATTGCCGGTGGTGGCGATACGCTGGCCGCGATTGCCAAATACGGCATTGAAGAGCAGGTCGGGTATATCTCGACCGGTGGCGGTGCTTTCCTGGAAGTGCTGGAAGGCAAAACCCTTCCCGCGTTTGAAATTCTGCAAAAACGCGCAGCGGGCTGACCTGCATCAAGGCGCTGCAAGCCGCGGGCGCCTACCCTCCAGCATCAACTCTGGAGAATGCTCATGGCAACCCTTGAATGGTCCGACGCCCTGTCGCTGGATCTGCCCATCATGGACGACACGCACCGCGAGTTCGTCGAACTGCTGGCAACTGCGCAGCGCGCGCCTGATGAAACGCTTCTGGCGTCTTGGCAGGAGTTGCTGGACCACACCACCGGACACTTTGGACAGGAGGACCGCTGGATGCTGGCAACCCGTTTTTCTTCTGTCAACTGCCACAGCATGCAGCACAGGGTGGTGCTTGAGGTCATGCGGGAGGGAGCTGCCCTGGCCGCGTCAGGTAACCCCGCCGCGCTGCGCGAGATGGCCAGTGAGCTGGCCTTGTGGTTTCCCCAGCATGCCCAGAGCATGGATGCAGCGCTGGCATTGCACCTGCGCCGTGAGGGCTATGACCCGGCTACGGGTGTTGTGTCCAGTCCTTCAGGCCATTCAGAAGCAGACCATCAACTGATCACAGGCTGCGGCGGCCAGATGTGCGCCTGATCGCCAGTCTGCGAAGTGCTTCAGGCCCCCTGAGGGGCTGGTTATGCCGCTTGCGGCACATCATTGATTGTTTGGGTCAACCATGCACGGCTGCCGGCTTGCTGGTGGCATTACCTGAAAAGTCTGTCCAGCAATGTCGTGAAAAGTCATACAGCTTGCAGGCTCGCGCCGTGCGGAAATACCAGGCCGCAGAAAATGGCTGGATCACAATGCGGCCGGGCAGCAACTCTTCCAGCCTGGCCTGCGCGTCCTTGAGCCTGTAAAGCGGGATGCTCATGTCCAGGTGGTGCGCGGTGTGCTCCATGATGTGGTGCAGCAAGGCCCCGGCCTTCAAGGGAAATGTCAGGTGCACCGTGGTTGTGACAAAGGGCTGGGCGCGTTGCCAGGCAGTTCGCTCGTTGTGCCACGACACCCTGACATGGGTGTGATGCCCATAGATGACGAACCCCATCAGGTTGAACCAGACAAACAGCGGCACCACAAAGCCCGCGAGCACCGTCAACACCATGGACTGCTGCATGGCGTGGGCGGCCATTGCGAGTGCGCCCAGCCACAGGCCGGCAAACGCCGTGACCATCAGGCAGTCACGCGTGAAGATATGGCTTTGCCTGTTTCCAAGGTCGCTTCTGGACGGAAACATCATTTTTTTCCACCACATTTCGACAAAGTAGTAGGCACCCGGACCCCAGCCGCTGCGGTACAGCCGTTGCAGCAGCCGGCCTGTGGGCGACAGTGCGCGGAACTCGTCCAGCGTGAGGGGCGCCCATACAAAATCAACGCCCTTGAGATTTGTGAAGCCATGGTGCACGGTGTTGTGCCCAAGGTCCCAGAGGCTGTACGCTGTCAGCGAGGGGAGAAAAGCGATCCGGCCCAGCCACCGGTTGAGCTTTCGGTGGCTGGTCAGGCTTTGGTGGCAGGCATCATGGCCGATGATGAAGAGGCGGCCAATCACCAGGCCCGCTACGGCGCCGCAGAGGATCCTGGCCCACCATGCATCGAGCAGTACCGTTGCACACAGCAAAAGTGTCAGCAGGGCGTAGTCCGTGCAGAGCAGGATGACT
Organism: Polaromonas sp.; assembly: GCF_016185115.1. Taxonomy (GTDB): domain Bacteria; phylum Pseudomonadota; class Gammaproteobacteria; order Burkholderiales; family Burkholderiaceae_C; genus Polaromonas. The sequence continues at coordinate 184,171 of NZ_JACPOF010000008.1, forward strand.
GCCCTGGCTGTGGAGCGGCCCGACAGGGGCAGCAGCCATTCGCGCATGGTCTTGCGGGACGGCATTGGCTGACTGGTGGCCAGGGGCGATGGAGGCAGTGATGGCGATGGAATGTTCGAAGGACGCATGTGATAAATGATTGCCCGGGCATGGCCTGTCGCCCGGTGAGCGACAGGCCCGGGATGTACTTGTGAAGCCCCGGGGGGTAATGGCAAATCCGGATTGATCGTACGCAGCTGGCTTGATGCGGGCACTGATGAGGATCAAACTGTGTGCAAATAGCGGTTTCTCCAGCACTGGCCTGGTCGCGTGTCACGTGCCTTTATCCGCCGCGGCCCGGGTTTCTCGCCCGGTGACGTACCGCTTGTGTAACCATGCAGTGGTATGCATGTGAAAATCAGAAACCAAATTACAACGGAGACAAGTTCATGCCACGTCGCGCTACCAAGATTGTTGCTACCCTAGGTCCTGCTTCCAGCGACCCGGCGCTGCTTGAAAAAATGATACGCGCGGGTGTCAACGTGGTGCGCCTCAACTTCAGCCACGGCAAGGCTGAAGACCACATCAAGCTGGCTGCCGTTGTGCGTGAAGCATCGCAGCGCGCCGGGCGCGAGGTCGCCATCATGGCCGACCTGCAGGGCCCGAAAATCCGCGTGGGCAAGTTTGCCGAAGGCAAGGTGCAACTGGTGCCGGGCGAGAAGTTCGTGCTGGACGAGTCCCGAACCGAACCAGGCGACATCAAGGGCGTGGGGCTGGATTACAAAGAGTTGCCACGTGATGTGAAGGCCGGCGATGTGCTGCTTCTCAATGACGGCCTGATCGTGTTGACGGTTGATGCCGTGCTGGGCGAAGAGGTGATCACCACCGTCAAGCTGGGTGGTGAGCTGTCCAACAACAAGGGCATCAACAAGCAGGGCGGCGGGCTGACCGCACCGGCCCTGACGGCCAAGGACATGGACGACATCCGCACGGCCATGAGCTTCCAGGCCGACTATGTGGCGGTGAGCTTCCCCAAAAACGCAACCGACATGGAGATGGCACGCCAGCTGTGCAATGTGGCGGCCGCGCAATTCAAGCACAGGCCCGGCCTGATTGCCAAGATAGAGCGCGCCGAAGCGGTCCCCAACCTGGAAGAAATCCTGCGCGTCAGCGACGGCATCATGGTGGCGCGTGGCGACCTGGCGGTGGAGGTCGGCAATGCGGCGGTGCCGGCCCTGCAAAAACGCATGATCAAGATGGCGCGCGCCCAGGACAAGGTGGTCATCACGGCGACGCAGATGATGGAAAGCATGATCCTGAATCCGGTACCCACGCGTGCCGAGGTCAGCGATGTGGCCAATGCGGTGCTGGACGGCACCGATGCCGTGATGCTGAGCGCTGAAACGGCAGCCGGCAAATTTCCGCTGGAAACCATCATTGAAATGGCCAATATCTGCGTGGAAGCCGAGAAGGCCGAATACAAGGAGATCGACTCCGACTTCACGGGCAAACACTTTGCCCGCATTGACCAGTCGATTGCCATGGGCGCGCTGTTCACCGCCAGCCACCTGGGCGCCAAAGCCATCGTCGCCCTCACGGACAGCGGCTCGACCGCCTTGTGGATGAGCCGCCATGACATTCACGTGCCCATTTACGCACTGACACCCCGGCTGAGCACCCAGCGCAAGATGGCGCTGTACCGCAATGTTCGCCCCCTGCTGATGGATACGAGCGTTGACCGCGATACGGCCCTGGAGCAGGCCGAAGGGCACCTGCTGAGCCGCGAAATCGTGCAGAGCGGTGACGTGTACGCCATCACCTGCGGGGAGCCCATGGGTGCGCCGGGTGGGACCAACATGCTGAAAATCTGTCGGGTGGCCTGATCCAGCCCAAACCTTCAGGGGCCTTTGAGGCGCTTTGAGCGCAGGCTATCCGACAGCCTTTTCCGGCATCGGCTGAATCCAGTGCAGCTTTAAACACGTATTCAATACACGTCATGAACCTGCTGAATTCAAAATTGCCCAGACGCTCCCTTCTCGCCATGTTGCCTGGGCTGCTCACGGCCTGCTCTGCGGTTGACCTGCTCAATGCCACGGTGGCGGTTGACACCTATGAGCGCGATGAGGGTCTTGCCTATGGCCCCGACCCACGGCAGAAACTCGACGTTTACCGCCCCCGTGCGCCTGTGGCCAATGCGCCCATGGTGGTGTTTTTTTATGGTGGAAGCTGGTCATCGGGCGACCGCAGCGATTACCGTTTTGTCGGCGAGGCACTGGCATCCCGCGGCATCGTCACGGTGGTGGCAGATTACCGGCTCAGCCCTGAGTTTCTCTACCCGGTGTTTATCCTCGACAGCGCCCTGGCCACAAGCTGGGCTTTCAGGCATGCACCGGATTACGGCGTCAGCCGCTCCCGCATTTTTGTCATGGGGCACAGCGCCGGCGCGTATAACGCGGCCATGCTGGCGCTGGACAAACGCTGGCTGGAGGCTTTTGGCCTGTTTCCCACCCGGCTGGCCGGCTGGATAGGGCTTGCCGGGCCCTATGATTTTCTGCCGATTGGCGACAAAAAGACCCAGGTGGCCTTCCGCTGGCCTGATACCCCGCAGGACAGCCAGCCCCTGTTCCACGTATCAAAAGCTTCCCCGCCCGCCTTGCTGCTCGCCCCAGCGAAGGATTCGGTGGTAGACCCCGTCCGCAGCACTGTCAGCATGGCCCGCAAACTGAAAGCCGCCGGTGTACCTGTCGAGTCCGAGCTTTACGACAGTGTGGGACATGTCACGCTGGTAGCCTCCATGGCATCAGTGCTCAGGGGCCGTGCGCCCGTGCTTGATCGTATTGCCGGTTTCGTCAATACCCCTCGCTGAGCCCGGCGTTCTGCGGCCCCGTGACGGGCGGCAGTTAGAATTGGGGTCCCGGTTACCTTGCGGTTACGGACTCCCGGAACAGCCCAGGCTGTGAGGATCCGCCGCCGGAACCCATCTCTTTCACGGCTTAACTTTCTGGGAATCTGATCATGGCACTCGTATCGATGCGCGAGCTGCTGGACCATGCTGCAGTCAATGGCTACGGCATTCCGGCTTTTAACGTCAACAACCTCGAACAGGTGCAGGCCGTCATGGAAGCGGCGAAGGAAACCGGCGCACCGGTCATCCTGCAAGCCAGCGCCGGCGCCCGCAAATATGCCGGTGAGCCTTTCATCAAGCACCTGATCGAAGCCGCCATCGAGGCCTATCCCAACATCCCGCTGGTCATGCACCAGGATCACGGCCAGAACCCCGATGTCTGCCAGGGCGCCATCAACTTGGGTTTCTCCTCCGTCATGATGGACGGTTCGCTGGAAGCCGACGGCAAGACCATCGCCAGCTATGAATACAACGTTGAAGTGACCAAAAAGGTCTCGCAGCTGGCGCACCGCTACGGCGTCACCGTCGAAGGCGAACTCGGCTGCCTCGGCTCCCTTGAAACCATGAAGGGCGACAAGGAAGACGGCCACGGCACCGACGCCACCATGACGCGCGAACAGCTGCTGACCGACCCCGAGCAGGCGGCAGACTTCGTCAAGCAGACGCAGATCGACGCCTTGGCCATCGCCATCGGCACCAGCCACGGCGCCTACAAGTTCAGCCGCAAGCCTACTGGCGACATCCTGGCGATTGACCGCATCAAGGAAATCCACAAGCGCATTCCAAGTACCCACCTGGTGATGCACGGTTCGTCTTCAGTTCCCCAGGAAATGCTGGCCATCATTCGCCAGTATGGCGGCAACATGAAGGAAACCTACGGCGTGCCGGTCGAGGAAATCCAGGAAGCCATCAAGCACGGCGTGCGCAAGATCAACATCGACACCGACATCCGCCTGGCCATGACGGGCGCGGTGCGCAAGTTCCTGGCCGAGAACCCCGAGAAGTTCGACGCCCGCGAATGGCTCAAGCCTGCCCGCGAAGCCGCCAAGGCCCTGTGCAAGCAGCGCTACATCGAGTTCGGCTGCGAAGGCCAGGGCGCCAAGATCAAGGGCGACAGTCTGCAGGTCGTGGCAGCCAAATACTCCAAAGGCGAACTGGCACAGGTCGTTCACTGAACGATTGCACATCGTCTTTTCCTTCGGGATTGGCGATAATTCAAAAGCCCGTGGACTTCCAAAGTCGCGCGGGCTTTGTACTTTAAAACGCACCATGACCCAAGCACTCCACACCTCCGCCCTGACTTCACTGCCCCTGCTCGCCAGGGGCAAAGTGCGCGACAACTACGCCGTGGGTAAAGACCGTCTGCTGATGGTCGCCAGTGACCGCCTGAGCGCGTTTGACGTCATCCTGGGCGAGCCGATTCCGGGCAAGGGTGTGCTGCTCACGCAGATGGCGCTGTTCTGGTTTGACAGGCTGGGCCACATCTGCCCCAACCACCTCACGGGTGAAAAACCAGAGAGCGCCGTGACACCGGCTGAGGTGCCCCAGGTTGCCAACCGCTCCATGCTGGTCAAGCGCCTCAAGCCGATTCCTGTTGAAGCGGTGGTGCGCGGTTACCTGGCCGGCAGCGGCTGGAAGGAATACCAGGAGAACCAGGCCGTCTGCGGCGTGCCGCTGCCCGCAGGCCTGAAGAACGCCAGCAAGCTGCCTGAACCCATCTTCACACCCGCAGCCAAGGCCGAGGTCGGTGAGCACGACGAGAACATCAGCTACGAGCAGGTGGTCAAAGTGGTGGGCCCCGAGCTGGCCGCGCAGATCAAAAAGATCAGCATCCAGATCTACGAAGAAGCCGCCGCGTTTGCCCTGACCAAGGGCATCATCATTGCCGATACCAAGTTCGAATTCGGCCTTGATGAAAACGGCACGCTGACCCTGATGGACGAGGTGCTGACGCCTGACTCTTCACGTTACTGGCCGATTGAGGGTTATGAAGCGGCCTTTGCAACAGGCGCGAATCCGCCCAGCTATGACAAGCAGTTTGTGCGTGACTGGCTGGAAGCTGTGCGCATCAATGGCAAGCCATGGGACAAAACGCCGCCATCACCCCATCTGCCTGATGACGTGGTCGCCAAAACGGCTGCCAAGTACGAAGAGGCGCTTGCACGCCTCACGGCCTAGCTCAGGATCACGCTGCTAAGCCGGCGCCTGTAGGTGGCGACTGCCGGGTCGTCCGGTGGAATCTGGCCATCTGCCACCTTGGGTTTGGGCGGCTCCATGATGTCCAGAATGGCGATGTAGGTCTTGCGCGCCAGGTCTTCCTTCCAGGTCTTGTCGCGCATCAGGATGTCGAGCAGCTCATCGAGCGCATCGGTCCAGCGGTTCTGCGCCATCAGCCAGCGCGCCTTGTCAAAACGTGCATCGAAGTCGCGCTTGTTGGCCGTAATTTTGGCGTCGAACCCGGCTTCTGCGCCGGCCTCGTTGGCGTGCTTGGCCACAAAATCAATCGCGTCCATCCAGCGTTTAAGCGAATCAAACCGGCGTACCGCAGCCGTCTGGGCAATCACCGGGGCGAAGGCCACTTTTGCATCGTCATCACTGCCTTCCAGCAGCAGCTGCTTGACCAGCTCAAACCGTGCGTTCTCGTCCTCGGGCTTGTCGGCGACAGCCTTCTTCAGCCCCTCAAGCGCGTCTTCGGGTGAGACCTCTGCTTCTTCGGCAGCGTCTTCTGCTTCGGGCAACTCCTCGCCGGGCGGCACATGTTTGTCCAGAAACTCCTTGACCTTGCCTTCAGGCAGCGCACCGCTGAAGCCATCCACGGGCTGGCCATTCATCATGAGGATGCATGTGGGGATGCTCTTGATGCCAAACGCGGCGGCGAGCTGCTGCTCCTGGTCGGAGTCGATCTTCACCAGCTTGAAGCGGCCTCCGTAAGCTACTTCAACTTTTTCAAGAATGGGGCCCAGGGATTTGCAGGGCCCGCACCAGGGTGCCCAGAAATCAATCAGCACCGGGGTGGTCATGGAAGCGGCGATGACTTCCTGTTCGAAATTGGCAATGGTGACGTCGATCATGATCTTCTTGTGTTGTGCTCTTCTGGAGATGAAGGCCGGGAGGGAAATTTTCAACCGCAGCGAGGGTAGCACGGTGCCGTGGCTCAAAGCCTGTTTGCCAGTGTTTTTGTTGTATACGGCAAATTTTTAATGTGTACGTTAAATTTTGAATGAAAGTTAATATGGAAGTTAACTTTTTGTGCCCAAGGCCACGTCTGGCGATGAAAACAGCTTCAAAAACACTGAAAAATGGCCATTTTCAGGCATAAAAACGGCTGAAGGCCAATAAATACGTACGTGAGCTGCTATAAAAATAAGAGTAAAAACGGTCATCGCTGACAGTTCAGACCATTGCAAACCAGCGCCGCCAGCTCGCCTTGCCCAGGAAATCACGGCCTCAACGTCTCCACCACGCCCCGCACCTTAAAATCCATGGTTTCCCGCGCCCCGCCTTCAATACCCGACAGCCCAGACCGCAAAGGTTAGCCATGACAACAACAAGCAAATCCGCCAAACCGGTGAAACCTGCGGCCAAACCCGTGATCGGTGTGGTGATGGGCTCCAGCAGCGACTGGGAGACCATGCAGCACGCGGTCCAGATCCTGACCCAGTTCGGGATTGCGCATGAGGCGCAGGTCGTGTCCGCGCACCGCATGCCCGACGAGCTCTTCGCCTATGCCGAAGAAGCATCCGGTCGCGGCCTGCAGGCTATCATTGCCGGTGCCGGCGGCGCAGCGCACCTGCCCGGCATGCTGGCCGCCAAGACCACGGTGCCGGTTCTGGGTGTGCCGGTGGCCAGCAAGCATTTGCAGGGTGTGGATTCATTGCACAGCATCGTGCAGATGCCCAAGGGCGTGCCGGTCGCCACCTTTGCCATCGGCAATGCCGGCGCCGCCAATGCGGCCCTGTTCGCTGTTGCCATGCTGGCCCTGCAGGACAAAAAGCTGCTGAAAAAATTGCAGGCCTTCCGCACTGAGCAGACGGCTGCCGCGCGCGCCATGACCCTGCCGCCCGCATGAGCCAGGCGCCCATCTTTCCCGGAACAGCATCGCCATCCGGCCGTCCCGCCACTTTGGGTGTGATGGGCGGCGGCCAGCTGGGCCGCATGTTTGTGCATGCCGCGCAGCGTCTCGGCTACTTCACGGCTGTGCTGGATGCCGACCCGCAAAGCCCGGCAGGCCTCGTCAGCCACCATCACATCCAGACCGGCTACAGCGATGCGCAAGGCCTGGCGCAACTCGCAGATGTCAGCGACGCCATCACCACTGAATTTGAAAACGTGCCTGCCGATGCGCTGCAAACGCTGGCGGGCACCAGACCGGTTGCGCCGGGCGCATCCGTCGTCGCCATCGCGCAAAACCGCATTGAAGAAAAGTCGCATTTCACAGCTTGCGCCGATGTATCGGGCGTGACCTGCGCGCCCTATGCGGTGATTCAGACAGAAGCCGACCTCAAGGCCGTGCCTGCGGCCCTGCTGCCCGGCATCGTCAAAACCGCTCGCATGGGTTACGACGGCAAGGGCCAGGTGCGTGTGAAAAACGCAGCCGAGCTGGCAGCGGCATGGAAGGACCTGAAGCAGGTGCCCTGCGTGCTTGAAAAGATGATGCCGCTCAAGGACGAGTTATCGGTCATCGTGGCGCGCGGCTGGGACGGCGCCATGGTGGGCTTTGCACCGCAGCGCAATGTTCACGTTGACGGCATTCTGGCGGTCACGCACGCTTACGAGTCAAACCTGCCGCCCGAGCTTGCTGCGCGCGCACAGGCCGCAACCCGCTCCATCGCCAGCCACATCGGTTACGTCGGCGTGCTGTGCGTCGAGTTTTTTGTGGTTGATGATGGCAGCGCGCAGGGCGGCCTGGTCGTCAATGAAATGGCGCCGCGCCCGCACAACAGCGGCCACTACACCATGGATGCCTGCGATGTGTCGCAGTTCGACCTGCAGGTGCATGCGATGACCGGCCTGCCATTGCCCGCGCCGCGCCAGCATTCACCGTCCATCATGCTCAACCTGCTGGGTGATATATGGTTTGACGCGCAGGGCCAGTCGCGCACGCCTGACTGGCAAGCCGTGCTGGCCTTGCCCGGCGCGCACCTGCATCTTTATGGCAAAACCGAAGCACGTCGTGGCCGCAAGATGGGTCATCTCAACATCACGGGTGCCACGCTGGCTGATGTGAAAGCTACTGCGCGACGAGCGGCCGAACTGCTGAATTTGCCGGGTCTTGAATGATTTTTTCAGGCACCGATCCGCAGGCCATTGCTGAGGCCGCCCGTGTCATTCAGGCTGGCGGGTTGGTGGGCTTTCCAACCGAGACGGTGTATGGCCTGGGTGCAGACGCGTCCAGCGACATCGCAGTAGCGGGCATTTTTGCGGCCAAGGGCAGACCTTCTGATCACCCGCTGATTGTTCATGTCGCAGACGCCGCGCAGATCAGCAGCTACGCCAGCGGCGTGCCCGGGTTTGCCGAACGCCTCATCGCCGCTTTCTGGCCTGGCCCCCTGACGGTCATCCTGCCACGCAAACCCGGTGTCGCCGCTGCGGCCGCCGGTGGCCAGGACTCCATCGGTTTGCGCTGCCCCTCGCACCCGGTGGCAATGGCTTTTCTAAAGGCATGCAATACCGGTGTGGCAGGCCCCAGCGCCAACCGCTTTGGCCGTGTCAGCCCTACCACCGCAAAACACGTGATTGAAGAACTCGGCGAAGAATTGCTTGTGCTGGATGGCGGCCCTTGCGACGTGGGCATCGAGTCCAGTATTGTTGATTGCACACGCGGCCGCCCGGTGCTGTTGCGCCCGGGCGTACTGACACGCGCGCAGCTCGAAAAGGCCTGCGGGCAGGCCGTGCTGGACCCGGACGACCTGATCCTGAATGCAGATGCCGCACCGCGCGCGTCCGGCACGCTGGAGTCGCATTACGCACCGGCTGCCAGGGTCCGGCTGATGGACGCCAAAGCCATACAGACCGCACTCGACCTGCTTGGTGCCGATGCCGCCAATATCGCGATTTACGCACGCACCATCGTGCGCATCAAGTCCGACAAGGTGCTGTACCGCCGCATGCCTGACGACGCGCTGGCAACGGCACAGCAATTGTTTGCTGTGCTGCGCGACTTTGATGCCAAGGGCGTCAAGCTGATCTGGATAGAAACGCCGCCGCCTGACGAGGCCTGGGACGGCGTGCGCGACCGGCTTGGGCGCGCGGCAGCTCACTGAAAAACCATCTGGCATGAGCAGGCTGGCCCACACCCGCGACAAGATCTACAAAACCGTAGCCAGGCAACTGCACGGCAAGGTGCCGTGCTGGGTGTGTGGTGAACACGTGCTGCCCGAGGCCGCCACGCTGGAGCACATCAAGCCGCTGAGTGAGGGCGGCAACAGCCACGCAGAAAACCTGGCGATCAGTCACGAGGCCTGCAACAACCAGCGGCATGCCAGCGGGAAGGTCACTGTTTCAGGGCTGGTGGAGGGTCGCGTGGCGCGGCGAACCGGGCAAGTCGCCTGAGCGCTCGTCCAGCACGGATACCAGCAAGCAGGGGTATCAAAGCGTCGCAGACGTATCCATCTGCTTGCAGCAGGCCGCTATTTTCGCGGCGGGGGATCGTCGCCGAGTGGTGCGAGGTCTGACGAGTAGGTGCGGTCACCGATCTGGATGTCCCTGTCCCCCTGCCAGGCGGCTTCAAACGCAGCCAGCTGCTCGGCGGTGGCGCGTTCGTATTTCTCGATGTTCGTCAGTTCCGGGCCGGGTTGCGAGCTTGCAAACGCCGGCACCTGTGCAGGCTTGGCCCATTCCGCAACAGGTGCCGACAGTGTCTCGTCCACACGCCAGTACACGCCGCCCACGATCAGCCCATAGCGTGTCTGCGCATTTTTGGTCAGCGTTGCCGCGATCTCGGCAAGCCTTGCGTGGTGTCCCTGCTCGCCCAGCATGAAAGCCGGCGGCATGTCGAGCATGATCACGTAGCAGTGGCCGCGCTTGTCGGTACGCATGACCTTGAAGCGATAGCTTTTGGAATCTATAAAGAAGCTGCCCAGCGTTGCCCGCACGTTCTCAAAAAGCAGTTCACGGCGAAAGGCCATGCGCTCTTCGAGATTCATCTTGACGGGCGCGGTTTCCGGTCCGCGCGCGCTTACTTCCCGATCTGGCGATTCAGTGCGGGGATTGCGGGTAGACGGAAAAAGGCCTTTGAAAAGGGACATGCTTCTTGAGCGAGTTGTCCAGCCGGAGCCAGCGTTGTCTTTTGGGTAGGGGCGTCAGCGAGACATGATAGTCCGCAGCCCGGTCATGGTCATGTTTTGAAGCGCTTTTTACACCCGCTGAAGCGGGAATGTCGCGTACAAGCTGCAAAAATCTTGTGATATTTGTCACATATCCCGGGGTGGGGCACTGGCTGAATACCTTAGTTTCATCACAAGAATGGTGATGGCAAGCGCCAGCGTGATGGCGTTTGCAAGCACGATGGGCCAGGCGCCCAGCATTACGCCATAGACCAGCCAGAGCGCCACGCCGACCGTGAAGACGCTGTACATGCCCAGCGAAACACCGCTCACGTCGCGGGTTTTGAAACTCAGCCAGGCCTGCGGCAGAAAACTCAGGGTCGTCAGCGCCGCGCCGCCAAAGCCTACCCAGTCTGCCAGCGTCAAACCTGCATTCATCGCCCACCTTCCTTCACGGCCCAGTCCACCAGCGCGTCCAGCGCGGGGCGGGCTGCCGATGCATTGGCGTGGTTGATCAGGCCGACCACGATGTAGCGCGTGCCGCCCAGGCCATTGGCATAACCGGCAATGGCCGTCACGTCCCGCAGCGAGCCGGTCTTTACAAAAGCCTGGCCTGCCACACCCTTTGCGCGCTCACGCATGGTGGCGTCGATACCCGCGATGGGCAGCGAGTCTGCGAGTGCAGCGCCCATGGTGCTTTTCGCAGCGTGTTGCAGCAGCGCCTGCAGGCTGGCCGCTGTGATGCGCTCGCTGCGGCTCAGGCCGGAGCCGTTGTCGATCAGCGGAAGCATTGCGCCAGGCAGGTTCTTCTTCCACCATGCCGACAGTGCTGCACGGCCGGCTTCAAGCGTGCCGCTTTTGGCCTGGCCCAGGTTGGCGTTCAGCCCCATGGTTAAAAACAGGTGCTGCGCCATGATGTTGTTGGAGTATTTGTTGACGTCCCTTACCACGTCCAGCAAAGGCAGCGAGACGCCTTCAAACTGCGCCGTCGCCCTCTCCCCCGACAGCGTACCGCTGCGGCGCAGGCTGGCCAGCTCCTGCGGCGTCGCATCGCGTACGGCACCTGTCATCAGCCCGCCCAGGCGCCTCCACGAGCCCTCCAGTGCACGCGCCGCAAAGCTGGCCGGCTCGGCGTAGGCCATGGGCCAGGTCTTTTCGCCGCAGGCCGATGAATAGCTGCCCAGAAAATCAATACGGTTGGGGTTGTCTACACCGGCCCGCAACTCGCTGCGCCAGTCACCGCAGCGGCCCACGCGCAGCAGCGGTACGGTTTCCGAAACCTGCACCCCGGCCAGCGGCGGTTCATAACGCACGATGGCACGTGCGTTGGCAATGTCCGGCGTAAAAGTCATGACGACGGATTTGAAATTGACCAGCAACGCGTCCGGCCTGGCGTTGTAGGGCCGCAGCGGCTCACCGTCAAATTCACCCGGGTCTGTGGGCGGCACGCTGAATGCGCTGCGGTCCAGCACGATGTCACCGCGTATGGCCCTGGCGCCGCTGCTTTGCACCTGCATCAACAGGGCCTGCAGGCGCTCGACCACCAGTTTCGGGTCGCCCCCGCCCTGAACAATCATGTTGCCGTTGAGCAGGCCGCTGTTCAAGCTGCCGTCCAGCGTGACCTTTGTCTTCCAGGTGAAATCCGGGCCCAGGGTGTCCAGTGCCGAATAGGTGGTGACCAGCTTCATGACCGAAGCGGGGTTCATGGGCACATCGCTGCGCCATGTCAGGCGCGGCGGCTGCCGTCCCGAGGCATCCACCACCAGCATCGCGACGGCTTCACGCGGCACCTGGGCCTTGGCCAGCGCCTTCTCAATCGCGGGGGGCAGGCGGGGTGGCGTCTGGGCCATGCCGTTGCCGGCCAGGGTAACCATAGCCATGGCAAACAGGCCCGCTGGCGCCGTGCACCGCATTAAAAAGCCCTGTATATGCCGCCAGTCAACAATCATGGGCCGATTATCGGGGCTTGCCTGTAACGCAGAGTGCCTGACGGCGTTGGCGGGGATAATCATGCTGACGCCGTCCTGTTGGCCGCGCCCTTACCTTTTTGACCACCCCGACCATGAAGCTCCTGGCCTTTGACACCAGCACAGACGTGATGTCCATCGCGCTGACGGATGGTGCGCGCACGTGGCAGCACACGGGGCCGGGTGGCGCAAAGGCTTCGCTGACGCTGATTCCTGCCATCCTGGCGCTGCTGGATGAAGCTGGTTTGCGCATTGATGATCTTGAGGCCATCGCCTTTGGCCGAGGCCCAGGCTCATTTACGGGCTTGCGTACGGCCTGTGCAGTCGCCCAAGGGCTGGCTTTTGGCGCACGGCAGGGGGCGGGCATACCTGTGCTGCCGGTCGATACCCTGATGGCTCTGGCAGAAGAAGCCCGCTTCCGGCATGCAGATTCTGGCGGCTTGCATCACATCACGGCGCTGCTCGATGCACGTATGGATGAGGTTTACAGGCAGGACTTTGCGGTTGACGCAGGCATCTGCAAACCCCTGGCTGCGTGCAACATGGTCAGGCCCGAAAACCTCGCGCCCCGGGCCGGGACAACACTGGCCGGCAATGTGTTTGGTGTTTATGCGGACCGCCTGCCTGCCGCCATCGCCGCCTTTACCCAACTCGATGTGCTGCCCGCGGCAAGCGCCATGCTGCGGCTGGCCCCGGCGCTGGTAGCTGCCGGGCAACTGGTGGATGCCGCCCTGGCGCTGCCGCTCTATGTTCGCGATAAAGTAGCCCTCACCACTGACGAACGCGCCGTGGTCAAACAACAAAAAGAGCAGGCTGCGCTGGCCGCCATTCCCTGAAACCTCACGCCGAATGAACGCCATCCTCAAACCCGCCCAGCCGCTCGAAGCGCAATTCGAGCCGATGACCGCTGCGTGGCTGGACAAGGTGGTGGCCATTGAAAAAACTGCTTACGACCACCCGTGGACGCCCGGCAACTTCATTGACTCGCTCAATGCCGGTTACCAGGCCCAACTGCTCACGGCAGGCGCGCTGCCCCAGTCCGAACTGCTGGGCTATTTTGTGGCCATGAAGGGTGTTGATGAAGTCCACCTGCTCAACATCACCGTCGTACCCGCGCACCAGCGGCGCGGTTGGGCGCGTGTGATGCTGGACGCCCTCGCCATCTGGGCGCGGGGGCAGGGCGCGCAGTGGCTGTGGCTGGAAGTGCGTGTCAGCAACAAGCGCGCAAAAGCCATTTATGAAAGCTACGGCTTTCGTGAAGTCGGCCTGCGCCGCAACTACTACCCGTCGGGCAGTGTCCTCAGCCCCCGGCGGGAAGATGCTGTTGTCATGAGCTTTGCGCTTTAAGAGTTGGCAAGCATGAGCCTGAACCTCGACAAACGCCACCGCGCCATGCTGCGCGAAATGGGCGTGCGTGTCTGGTCGCCCATGGAGGCGCCTGCCGCCGTTCCCGCTGTTGAAGTTGCACCTGCGGTTCAGGCAGCTCCCGTAAAGACCGAAGCCCCGGCCCACGCACCTGTTGCGATTGACGCCGTCGCCGTGCGCGCACGTTCCGCCCCTGCGACGCCCGCACCGCTTGCCCGGCCCCAGCCGGCCGCTGCGCCTTCTGCGGCCACCGGCGAAAGCCCGACATGGCAGATGGGCGAAGCGCTCGCTTTGTATGCAGACACCGCCAGCACCGCTGGCGCGCGCTGGCTGGTGCTGGCAGAAACACCGTCCTCTGCATTGCAGGGCGGCTTCAATCCTTTTGAAGGCGATGCAGGCAAGCTGCTTGACAACATGCTGCGCGCCGCAAAACTGCACACAGCCGGCGGCGTCAAGCTGGCACCGCTGGCAAGGCAGGGCGCGGCGGGTGCAAGCATGGCTGCATCGCTGCCTGAGGTGCTGGCCAGCGCACAGCCTCATCTTGTGCTGGTGATGGGCCGTCTCGCGTCGCAGGCGCTACTGCAGTCAAACGAGCCTTTCGGCAGGCTGCGTGGCCAGGTGCACCAGTTGCACGGCATCAAGCTTATCGTCACGCACGATGCACCTTACCTGTTGCGCAACCCGCACGACAAGGCCAAGGCCTGGGAGGACCTCTGCCTGGCCATGAGCGTGATCTCCAATTCCCATTAAAAACGATAACTGCGTTGCTTCGTCTTGCCGTGCTACAGCACTGCCCACGACTTCGCGCCTTGTTCTCGCTTCCAATGGAAACTGGAATAAATCCTGCGCCCGCGCTTCTTACAATGGGCCCATGAGCCAATCCATGACGCAATCCACGACATTTATCGAGATGCTGGGCGCTGCAGAGCGCCAGAACCAGTCCTTGCTGTGCGTGGGCCTTGACCCCGAGCCAGCCAAATTTCCCGCCAAATACAAGGGCGATGCGAGCCGTATTTTTGAGTTCTGCGCAGCGATTGTTGACGCCACCGCCGACCTCGCCATTGCCTTCAAGCCGCAGATTGCCTACTTCGCCGCACACCGTGCAGAAGAGCAGCTTGAGCGCCTCGTCAGACACATCAAGAATGTCGCGCCTGCAGTGCCCGTCATTCTCGATTCCAAGCGCGGCGACATAGGCGCCACCGCCCAGCAGTACGCGATTGAAGCTTTCGAGCGTTACGGTGCTGATGCGGTCACGCTCTCGCCCTTTATGGGTTTTGATTCGGTCACGCCTTACCTCAAGTACCACGGCAAGGGCGCCTTCCTGCTCTGCCGCACATCCAACCCCGGCGGTGACGACCTGCAGAACCAGCGCCTCGCATCAGTCGATGGCCAGCCGCTTCTGTATGAACACGTCGCCAGCCTGGCCAACGGCCCGTGGAACATCAACGGCCAACTGGGCCTCGTTGTGGGTGCGACCTATCCCGCAGAAATTGAACGTGTGCGTGCAGTGGCTCCAACGCTGCCGCTGCTGATCCCCGGCGTCGGTGCGCAGGGTGGCGATGCGGTGGCCACCGTCAGGGCTGGCTGGAAGCCCGGCGCACCCATTGCGGTGAATTCATCACGTGCGATTCTTTACGCATCAGCTGGCGATGACTTTGCGGAAGCAGCGCGCCGCGAAGCCATCAAGACCCGCGACGTGCTCGAATCAGCGCGCCACGAATCACAACAAAAGTAGCCTAAAACGGCAGCAGCTTCTGGCGGCGGCCGAACAGGCTGCCCAGGTTTGTCAGGCTGCTGCCCGCAGGTATCAGGGCTGCCAGCTTTGCAACGCCGTCGCGTCCGCTGGCCGCACGTGCCACCAGCGCACCGCCCGCTGCCGCGCCCAGGGCGCGAACAATGGGTGAACCGCTGCGGCGCGATGCCAGCATCACTGCGACGCCCGCGCCCAGAACAATCCAGTGCTCTGCAGGAAAGCTGGGCCGCTTCTGGTCCCAGTCGCGGGCTGCCTGAAGTTGCTGCTGTGTTTTTGAAATAAGGTTGCTCATGGTCGGGTTGGTCCTTTCATGAGCCACCTTAGCCCGTGCGTGGTGCACGGGCTGTCAGACATCGCCGGAGATTTCGGTGAATGTGGTTCTAGTTTGCCGCCGTAAAACGCTTTTTGATGTGCTGCGGCTTTTCAATCTCATCAACAATGGCCACGGCCAAATCGGCAACTGAAATGCCTGCGGGCACATCTCCCTTGCCCGGCAGCAGGTCGTTGGCGCCGACGCGGTATTTGCCTGTGCGCTCGCCGGGTGCCAGGCCTATCGGCGGCGAGATAAAGGTCCAGTCAAGCGTGCTTTCTTTTTCGATGCGGTTGAGCAGCTCGCGTGCCGCAAGCGCGCCCTGCTTGTATTCAGCCGGGAACTGCGGCACGTCAACCAGCTGCACGCCGGGCGCCACATACAGGCTGCCCGCGCCGCCAATCACCAGCACACGTTTGACGCCCGCCTGCTTGATGCCCTGCAGGATGGCATGGCTGCCCTGCAGAAAGATGTCGTGAATTTTCGGCTCGCTCCAGCCCGGGTTGTAGGCACTGATGACAGCGTCATGGCCTGCGACGGCGGCGGCCACCTGTTTCTCATCCAGCACATCGGCCTTGACCACATTCAGGCCTTTTTGCGTCTGCAGTTTTTCAGGCGTGCGTGCCAGTGCGGTGACCTGGTGGCCGCGTGACAGCAGTTCAGCCAGAACGGGTGCGCCGGTAAAACCAGTGGCGCCTATGAGTGCGATTTTCATGAAAACTCCTTAAAAAGTTGAAGGTGAAAATGGAACGAGGTGGGAACAGGCATTAGTTTCATTACTTCACGCAATATTGAATAGACGTCAAAATCGGCTAATACTGTGAAGTAAAACTAATGAATCGAGGGAAGACATGGATCAACTCAGGCGCATGGCGGTTTTTGCTGAAGTGGTGACCGCAGGCTCTTTGACGGCCGCTGGCCGGCAACTCGGCATGACACCCTCGGCCGTCAGCCAGCACCTGCGCCAGCTTGAGCAATCGCTGGGGCTCGCGCTTTTGCACCGCTCAACCCGGCGGCTGACGCTGACTGAAGCAGGCGAGCGTTACCACGCAGGTTGCGCCGCCATGGTGGCGGCCGCGCGTTCTGCCGACCAGGCGCTGTCGCGGCTGCGTGATGAGCCTGACGGCGAGCTTCGCCTGGCCGCACCCATAGGCTTCGGCAGCCTGCTGGCCAGTGCGCTTGCGCCGCTTCGCAGCCACCCCAAACTCACGCTCAACCTGCTGCTGGATGACACGGTGATTGACTTGATTGAAGAGCGCGTCGACCTCGCGCTGCGCGTCGGTGCGCAGCCCGACTCGACGCTGGTTGCGCGCAAGCTCGGCAGCATGAAACGCCAGCTCTGCGCCGCACCCGCGTATCTCGCCGAACGTGGCTGGCCGGCTGAGCCCAAAGACCTGCTCAACCATGACCTGCTCGGCAGCCGTCCGCGCAACGCCAGTTTTGATTTCCTCGTACTAACAGGCCCCGGCGGAGAACAACAGCAACTGCGCTTTGAAGCCCGGGTACACGCCTCACAGGTCACGGCCATGCATGCGCTCTGCGTCGCGGGTTGGGGCATAGGCATGGCCGTCAGCCAGGAAGATCAGCAGGCGCTGGCTGATGGGCGCCTGGTGCCGGTGCTGCCCGGCTGGCATATGACTGATGTGCCGGTTTATGCGGTGACGGCGCGGCGTGGCGAGCAGCCCGCCAAGGTACGGCACGCACTCGATCTGCTGGCCGCGTATTTTGAAGAAGCCTTGCCGCCTGCGGTCGAGACGGTGTTCAGGGCTGTTTGAAACCCGACCTGAACAGTTCAGCCACGCGTCCGCCGACCACCACGCAGCCCAGCGCGCAGGCCGTCAGCGCAATGCCCGCCCACTGCCACGGCGTGATGACTTCACCCAGCACAATCATGCCGGTCGCCAGCCCCACTACCGGCACGCCCAGGCCAAATGGCGATACGCGATTCGCCGGGTGGCGCTGCAGCAGCCAGGTCCACAGGCTGTAGCCCACCAGCGTGGCCACCAGGCCCAGGTAAGCGGCTTCGACCCAGCTGATCCAGTGGGCATCCAGCCAGCGCCAGCGTACTTCTGCCGGGTCCAGCAGCGCAGCCAGCAGCACAAATGGCAAGATCGCCACCGCGCTGCTCCACACCACAAACGAAATGGGCGAATAACCTGCATAACCCTGCTGCACATGCTTGGCCACGATGTTGGACACCGCCCACATCGCCGCCGCGCAAAGAATCAGCACAAAGCCCAGCACTGTCGTCACGCCCGGGCCGGATGCACCGGGGTTCACGTAGTTCATCACAAAGCAGCAGATGCCCAGCGCCGCCAGCACCATGCCCGCCTGCTGTGGTTTGCTGGTGCGCTCATGCAACAGAAAAAAGCCGAACAGCGCCGTGAAGAACACCTGCGTCTGCAGCAGCACCGAGGCCAGCGCCGCCGTCATCCCCACCTTGAGTGATAAAAACATCAGGCCGAACTGGCCCACACCCTGAAACAGGCCGTACATCACCACCCACTTCCACGGCACAGCCGGCGGCTTGAAAAAGAAGGCCAGAGGCACAAAGGCAATCGTGAAACGGATGGCGCCCAGCTGGAAGGGCGTGAAGTCCTGCAACGCCAGCTTGGTGATGACGAAGTTGATGCCCCAGATAAACACCACACCCAGCGCAGCCAGCAGGTCACGGCCCGTCAGGGCATTGTTTTTCATTGATGGTTTCTGAAGGAGTTCAGGAGGTGGGGTTCATTGCACGCGCAGCGTCAAGATGCGCTTTCACCCGCTCGGCCAGCGCCACCTCGCCCGGCGTTTCTGGCAGCCAGGCTTCCACAGGCAGGCTTTTGCCGCCTTCATCCACCGCCACAAACACCACCAGGCATTCGGTGATCACCTGCATCTCGCCCGTCTTCATGTCACCGGCCCGCACTTCGACCGAGATGTTCATGCTCGTCTTGCCGGTGTAGGCCAGCCGCGCTTCGACTTCAACCAGGTCGCCAATCATGATGGGCCGGCCGAAGCGAATGGTGCCCACAGACACCGTCACGCAATAGCGCTTGGCCCAGCGCGTGGCGCAGGCGTAACCGGCTTCGTCAATCCACTTCATGACCGTGCCGCCATGCACCTTGCCGCCAAAGTTGACGGTGCTGGGTTCGGCCAGGAAGCGTAGGGTTATGGATGACATGGGGTCCTTGTTTTTGAGGGGAGCTAGCCAGACAGGGCGTTGTTCGAGAGATTATCCCGCCGGGCTTGCCGCTGCTGCCTGCAGGCCACTTATTGGATATTGCGGACATTTTTAACGTACACGTTAAAAAATGGGAAAAGTTAACTTCCATATTAACTTTTGAGAATTCAAGTCAGGTTTTGACCGCCCAAACCTCAAAAAACAGCCAAAAGCACGCCATTTTTGACCCCTAAAACGGTTGAAAGCCAATAGACACGAGCGTGAGCAGCTATCGAAAAGATAGTATCAAGGCGCCGGGATGACCGTTTTCTCTTCCTTCGTCACCAGCCAGATCCCCAGACAGACCAGCACCAGCGCCGCCGCGTTCTTCCATTCGAGAAAGCTTTCACCCAGAAACAGCGCTGACAGCAGCGTGCCAAAAACCGGAATCATGAAGTTGAAAACGGTGACGGTGCTGACGCGGTTGTGCTTGAGCAGAATCGTCCACAGCGCGAAGGCGGCTGATGACAGGGCGATCAGGTAGAGCAGCAGCGCGGTGGACTTGAGGGTGAAGTCGGTCACTGCGCCGCCGGTGGCAAAACCTGCCACCGTGAGCACCAGGCCGCCAATGGCCAGCTGCCAGCCGGTGAGCACGACGGAGTCGACCTTTTGCGAAATCTTCTTGCCGTAGATGCTGCCGGCCGACAGCACAAAGGCGGCGATCACGACAAATCCTTCGCCCAGCAGCGTGAAGTCAAAGGTCAAGAGCCCGGCGCTGAAGTTGACGACCATCACGCCGGCGAAACCGACCAGGCAGCCCAGCACCTTGTTGAAACTCAGGCGGTCGTTCTTGTAGATGAAGTGCGCCAGCAGCACGCTGAAGAAGGTGCCGGTCGCGTTCATGATCGAGCTCTTCACGCCGGTGGCGTGCGCCAGGCCAATGTAGAAGAACACATACTGCAGCGTGGTTTGCACAAAGCCGAGCACGGTGATCTGGCCCCAGGTGCGCCTGTCAAAGCTGACGAGGGGCTTGCCTCCAACGGCTGCGATGGCCAGCAAAACGAGCCCGGCAAAAAAGAAACGGTAGCCGGCAAACACCAGCTTGGACGGAGTGTCGCCGGCGGCGATATGGAAGAGCTCATAGCCGTTCTTGATGGCCGGATAGGCGCTGCCCCAGAGCAGGCAGCACAGCGTGGCCAGCACAAACACCGTCTGGCGGCGCGTGAAGATATTCGGGGTGGTCGAAGTGACCACGTTCACGCCAGCAGGCGCTGCAGGTAACGACCGGTGTGGCTGTCCGGGTTGGCGGCGATGTCTTCGGGTGTGCCTACGCCCACCACCGTGCCGCCGCCTGCGCCGCCTTCGGGACCCATGTCGATGAGCCAGTCCGCCGTCTTGATGACGTCGAGGTTGTGCTCGATCACCACGATCGTGTTGCCCGCATCGCGCAACTGGTGCAGCACCTTGAGCAGCAAATCAATGTCCGCGAAGTGCAGGCCAGTGGTCGGCTCGTCCAGGATGTAGAGCGTGCGGCCAGTGTCGCGCTTGCTCAGTTCCAGCGCCAGCTTGACGCGCTGCGCCTCGCCGCCCGACAGCGTGGTCGCAGCCTGGCCGAGCTTGATGTAGCTCAGGCCCACATCGAGCAGCGTGTGCAGCTTGCGCGCAATGGTGGGCACGGCCTTGAAGAACTCGGCCGCCACTTCAACCGTGAGGTCGAGGATCTGCGCGATGTTCTTGCCCTTGTACTGCACTTCCAGCGTTTCGCGGTTGTAGCGCATGCCCTTGCAGACATCGCAGGGCACATACACGTCGGGCAGAAAGTGCATCTCGACCTTGACCACGCCGTCGCCCTGGCAGGCCTCGCAGCGGCCGCCGGCCACGTTGAAGCTGAAGCGGCCTGCGCCGTAGCCCCGCTCGCGTGCGGTGTTCATCTCGGCCAGCAGTTCGCGTATCGGCGTGAACAGGCCCGTGTAGGTCGCAGGGTTGCTGCGCGGCGTGCGGCCAATCGGCGACTGGTCGACGTTGATGACCTTGTCGAAGTGTTCTATGCCTTCAATGCTTTCGTGCGGTGCCGGCTCTTCATGCGCGCGGTACAGCGTGCGGGCCACGGCGGCGTAAAGCGTGTCGTTGACCAGCGTCGATTTGCCCGAGCCCGACACGCCGGTCACGCAGGTCAGCAGGCCGACGGGAAATTCGGCGCTGACATTCTTGAGGTTGTGACCGGTGGCGTTGATGACACGCAGCGCCTGCATGTCACCCAGCGTGGCCAGGTGCACGGCCTCGCGCGCGGCGCGACGTTCGGCTGCCGGGCTGGGCGGAAAGCGTGACTTCTTTTTTTCAACCGGTGCTTCATTCTTCACTACAGGTATCCACGGCGTGCGGCGTGTGGGCACGGCAATCTTCAGCGTCTGTGCCAGGTATTTGCCGGTGAGTGAATCGGGGCTGTTTTTGACTTCTTCAAACGTGCCCTGCGCCATCACGCGCCCGCCGTGAATGCCGGCGCCCGGTCCCATGTCGATGACGTGGTCAGCGGCGCGAATCATGTCTTCATCATGCTCGACCACCAGCACGCTATTGCCGATGTCACGCAGGTGTTTGAGCGTGCCAATCAGTCGGTCGTTATCTCGCTGGTGCAGGCCTATGCTGGGCTCGTCAAGCACATACATGACGCCCGTCAGGCCCGAACCGATCTGCGAGGCCAGTCGTATGCGCTGCGATTCACCGCCCGAGAGTGTCTCGGCGCTGCGGTCCAGGCTCAAATAGTTCAGGCCGACATCGTTGAGAAACTTCAGCCGCAGGCCGATCTCGCGCACCACCTTGCCGGCAATTTCGGCCTTGGCACCCAGCATCTTGAGCTGGTCGAAATAATCAAAACTCTCGCGCAGCGTGGTGTGGCTGATTTCAAAAATCGCCTTGCGGTGCACTGCGCCTTGGTCGTCCGGCGCACTGACCAGATACACGTGGCGCGCCTCTTCGCGCAGGCGCGTGCCGTTGCAGTCGGGGCAGGACTGGATGCTGCGGTAGCGGGCCAGCTCTTCGCGTACGGCGGCAGAGTCGGTCTCGCGGTAACGCCGCTCGAAGTTGGTGATCACGCCTTCAAATGCATGCTTTTTGGCGTGCTTGCGGCCTGCGTTGGCACCCGAATCGATCACGTAGCTGAATTTGATTTCTTCTTCACCCGAGCCGTGCAACACGACCTGCTGAACCTCGTCGGGCAGGTTTTCAAAGGCGGTGTCTATGTCGAACTTGTAGTGTTTGGCCAGGCTTTCGAGCATCGAGAAGTAATAGCCGTTGCGCCTGTCCCAGCCCTTGACGGCGCCGCTGGCCAGACTCAGTGATGGGAAGGCGACGACACGCGCCGGGTCAAAAAACTCCATGTGGCCCAGGCCGTCGCAGGTCGGGCAGGCACCCACGGGCGAGTTGAAGGAAAAGAGCCGCGGCTCCATCTCGCTCAATGAATAGCTGCAGACGGGGCAGGAGAATTTGGCGCTGAAGAGGTGCTCTTTATCAGAGTCCATCTCCAGTGCAATCGCCTTGCTGTCGGCCAGGCGCAGCGCGGCCTCAAAACTTTCGGCCAGGCGCTGCTGCATGTCGGGCCGCACCTTGATGCGGTCTATCACCACATCGATGTTGTGCTTCTCGGTCTTCTTGAGTTTGGGCAGGTCGTCGAACTCATATGACACGCCGTCAACCCGAAAACGCACATAACCCTGGGCCTGCATTTCGGCAAACACATCAACAAATTCACCCTTGCGGTCACGCGCCACGGGGGCGAGGATCATCAGCTTGGTGTCTTCGGGCAGGGCCAGCACGTGGTCGACCATCTCGCTGACGCTTTGTGACTGCAGCGGCAGGTCGTGTATCGGGCAATAGGGCGTGCCGGCGCGGGCGAACAGCAGGCGCAGGTAATCGTGAATCTCGGTCACCGTGCCGACGGTGGAGCGCGGGTTGTGGCTGGTGGCTTTCTGCTCGATGGAAATCGCAGGCGACAGGCCTTCGATCATGTCCACATCGGGCTTGTCCATCAGTTGCAGAAACTGCCGTGCGTAGGTGCTCAGGCTTTCAACATAACGGCGCTGGCCTTCGGCATACAGCGTGTCAAAGGCCAGAGACGACTTGCCCGAACCGCTCAACCCGGTGATGACCACCAGCTGGTTGCGCGGAATATCAAGATCAATGTTCTTGAGGTTGTGCGTGCGTGCGCCACGGATGCTGATCCGTTGCGCTGCCAAGGGATGAGCCCCCACGCTCCTCGCTTCGCGTAGTTCGCTGCCCCCCGGGGGGGCTGAACCTGCTAGGGGCGGCCCGTCGCCGGTTCCTTTTGCAAGGTATTTGCTGTCGTCAGGAGAGTTCAATTGAATGCAGGCGCCGCAAAACTCTCCATCATAGACCGACGGGCGCTTTCAAGCACAATATCGGGTTACGCTCTCTCCCGGGCCACGCTTTTTTGACTTTTTCCCGGTATCTGCCTTGACCGCGCCTTCTGCCACCCACCATTCACACCCCATGACCGCCACAGAGCGGCGCGCCAGCGGCTCTCTGGCGGCGATTTTTGCCCTGCGCATGCTGGGGCTGTTTCTGGTGCTGCCCGTGTTTGCGCTGGAAGCCGCCCGTTACCCCGGCGGTGACGATCCGGCCCGGGTGGGGCTGGCGATGGGTATTTATGGCCTGACGCAGGGCATTTTGCAGATTCCCTTTGGCATCGCCTCTGACTGGTGGGGCCGCAAACGCGTGATGATTGCCGGGCTGGTGATGTTTGCGCTGGGCAGTTTTGTGGCGGCCTGGGCACCTGACCTCAACTGGCTGATCATTGGCCGCTCCATCCAGGGAGCGGGTGCCATTTCAGCCGCCGTCACGGCCATGCTGGCCGACCTGACCCGCGATGAGGTGCGCACCAAGGCCATGGCGCTGGTCGGCAGCAGCATTGCGCTGATGTTTGCGCTGTCGCTGGTGCTGGCGCCCACGCTGGCCGGCTACATCGGCCTGCACGGCCTGTTTGCGCTGACAGGCTCGCTGGCGCTGGCAGCCATCGCCGCCGTGATCTGGTGGGTGCCGCCCGAGCCGCTGGTGCACAAGGACAGGCCGCGCGGCAGCGTGATGGAAGTCCTCAGGGACGTGCCGCTGTTGCGCCTGGACTTTGGCGTCTTCATATTGCATGCAGTGCAACTGGCCATGTGGGTGGCGGTACCCGCCTTGCTGGTGGCTGCGGGCCTGGACAAGGCGCGGCACTGGCAGGTTTACCTTCCCGCCGTGCTGCTGTCATTTGTCGCGCTGGGCATGGTGCTTTTCCCGCTGGAGCGTCGAGGTTACCTGCGTGCGGTGTTTCTCTGGGCCATAGGCATTATTTTTGTCGTACAGCTGGGGCTGCTGCTGGTGTCTGGCATGGCCACGTCCAGCCTGGGCTGGCTGTCTGCCTTGCTGTTTCTGTTTTTCTGCGGTTTTAACGTGCTGGAAGCCACCCAGCCCAGCCTGGCCTCACGCGTGGCGCCTCCGCATGCCCGTGGCGCGGCGCTGGGCGTTTACAACACGCTGCAGTCGTTGGGTTTCTTTGCCGGCGGTGCCATAGGCGGCTGGATCACCAAGGCGCATGGCGTGCAGGGCTTGTTTATCGTCTGCGGCGGGCTCATGTTGTTGTGGCTGGTGGTCGCCTGGCCGATGAAGGTACCCCGGAAGTCTGTTCCCGTCCTTGCCAGTTAAACTGTGAAAATCAGGAGAAAAAACCATGGCCTCAGTCAATAAAGTCATCATCGTCGGCAACCTGGGCCGTGAC
Organism: Polaromonas sp.; assembly: GCF_016185115.1. Classification (GTDB taxonomy): domain Bacteria; phylum Pseudomonadota; class Gammaproteobacteria; order Burkholderiales; family Burkholderiaceae_C; genus Polaromonas. The sequence goes on from NZ_JACPOF010000008.1 coordinate 208,630, forward strand.
CCGGAAACCCGATCTTTCCCCAATGGCGACCAGGTGGCCAACGTCACCATCGCCACCACAGACCGCTACAAGGACAAGACCAGCGGCGAGATGAAGGAAATCACCGAATGGCACCGCGTCAGCTTCTTCGGCCGCCTGGCTGAAATCGCAGGCCAGTACCTGCGCAAGGGGTCGCAGGTCTACGTTGAAGGCAGCCTGCGCACGCGCAAGTGGACCGACAAGGACGGCATCGAAAAATACAGCACCGAAATTCGCGCCGACAGCATGCAGATGCTGGGTAGCCGCCAGGGCATGGGCGGCGGTGGCGGCGGTGGAGATGATGGCGGTTACGATGCACCGCAGCGCAGCGCCCCGGCAGCCCGCGCACCGGCTGCAGCACCACGGCAGGCTCCTGCAGCCTCGCCTGCCAAGTCTTCGAGCGGCTTTGATGACATGGACGACGACATCCCGTTCTAAAAGAAACTTTTTGAAATTGTCTGTAAACAGCCCCAGGTGCTTGTCGCCTGGGGCTGTTTTTATTGGTCGCGGAAGGATGTGGATAAAGACGCGCCTGGCTCAAGCACTGCGGCGGGACTCACCAGATGCACCACATTGTTCAAGAAAGCGCGCGCGTTTTCTGGCCTCGGCAAGCAGGAAAGCCTGGTCACTGCCTCCAGCCACGAAAGTGGCATTCATGGCCATATATGAACGCGTTATTTCTTCGTCATACACACCACCCATGCCCAGGTATTTGCCATGCCGCTGGCAGATTCCAGACACGTCGCGAAACGCCTTGCGCATGTGCTCATGCCCGAACTGCCCGGGGATTCCGAGATCGATTGACAGATCGACTGCGCCAATGAACAGCATGTCTATGCCCGCGACTGACGCAATCGCGTCCGCATTGGCGATGCCCTGCGCTGTTTCAAGCATGGCAATCACCAGCACTTCGCGGTCCATCTCCTGCTGGGCCTGTGCCACCGGCGGTATATCCCATCCGAACTGCAAGCCATTCGGGCCCCAGTTCCTTGTCCCGCGATCCGGATAACGAAATGCTTCCACCAGCCGCCTGGCATCCTCAACCGTGTTGACGTTGGGAACAATCACGCCCTGCGCGCCGTTGTCCAGTGCCCGCGCACCTTCGTCAAGGGCCTGCGGGCGCACCCGCACAATCGGCGTGATGCCGACAGGGAGGGCAGCGATACAGATCTGCGCGACTTCACCCAGCGTAAATGCGCCGTGTTCGGTGTCAATGGAGAGCCAGTGATAACCTGCGGCGCTGGCCAGTTGTGGCGCAATGGCGCCGCGCAGTTGCGATACGCCGAAGCCCAGCGCAATCTGTTTGTTGCGCAGCCTCTGCAGCGCCGGGTTGAGAACGATAGGCATGGCTGGATCTTGTTTTGATAGCTGTATGGTCTGGCGGCCCGGCTAAGCCGTCCAGACGGTGTGGTTGGTGAGCATGAGGCAGGGGGCGTTACCGATGGGAGCAACCCGCTACTCGCCGACCTTGCCTATCCTGCGGGTGATCTCGCCCAGCCGTTGGCCTTCAGCCTGCACAAAGCGTTCAAACTCCGGCGCATCCTGGTAGTCCAGCGTCGTGTCCATTTTCTCCAGCGCCGCCTTGAACTGCGGGTCCGTGCTGGCCGTCTTCATTGCCCTGCGCAGTGTGTCCAGCACGGGCGCCGGTGTAGCTGCCGGTGCGAAAAGGCCGGTCCAGACGTAGTAGTCGGTGTCATAGCCCAGTTCGCGCAGCGTCGGTACATCGGGCATCGTCGCGATGCGACGGTTTCCCAGCACGCCCAGTATGCGCAGGCGGCCAGACTTGGCGAAGCTGGCGGCGGTCGCCACACCGGCCGTGGTCAAGTCCACCTGACCGCCCGCGACGGCTGAGAGCGCTTGCGCGCCACCCTGGTAGGGCGCATGAATCAGCTTCAGGCCCGCAGCCTGGGCAAAACCCTCGATGCCGACATGCGAATTGGCGTAGTAACCGGTGGAAGCGTAGCTCACCGTCATCGGTGCCTTGCGGGCGCGTTCAACCAGTTTTTGCAGCCCCTGCTCACCGGCGGCATTGCTGGCCACCAACAGTGTGGGTTCATAAGACACGCGGGCGATGGCCTTGAACTGATTCAACTCATACGCCGGAGCCCGGCCGCGGACCTGCTCGGCTTCGGGCAGGGTCGCATGGCTGGTCAGGCTGAACAGCAGGGTGTAACCATCGGCTGGTGCCTTGGCCACGAAGGCCGTGCCGATCAATCCTCCGGCGCCGATACGGTTTTGCACCGTCACCGGCTGTTGCAGAATGCGTTCGAGGGTCGCAGCGAGGACGCGTGCCACCAGATCCGCCAGGCCGGCGGCAGCGGCAGGCACCACCAGCTGGATCGGCTTGCCGGGATACGGCTGTGCCCGGGCAACGCCGCCTGCTGCTGCAGTGGCGGCGGCGATCAACATGTCTCTACGCTTCATGGGAGTTCCTTTTTCTGTCCGCAGCTGAGTAAAGGCGTATGGCACCTGCAGGCCGTACCATGCACCCGGAGTGACGGATGGTGTTGTTGCTATGGCTGCATGGTGTCGCGGCATGTGTATGCCGTCCAATCCCGTTCAGCTATCAGCAGGCGCCTGAAAAGAGTATTGGACCGGCAGGGCCGATGGGCCCAATATCGTCGCCAGGAGACATAAACATGATCACGATAAACAGACGGCAGCTGGTGGCACTCGGCGCATTGGGCCAGTTGACGTGCGGAGTTACCCTGGGCGGGGCAGCGCATGCACAGGCGCAATTGCGCCAGGCGCGCATAGTTCTTGGCTTTCCAGCCGGAAGCGGCGGTGACCTGGCATGCCGCGTCTTCGCTGAGCGCCTGAAGGGCAAGTACGCTGACAATGTGATTGTCGAGAACAAGCCCGGCGCCGCCGGACGGATCGGGCTGGAAGCAGTGAGGGGTGCGCCGGCGGATGGAAGCTCGCTGTTGCTGACGCCCACTTCCGTGCTGACGCTTTATCCCCATATTTACAAGTCGTTGAGTTACGACCCTTTCAAGGATCTGGTCCCGGTGTCGCGCGGCGTGACAGTCACATTCGCCCTTGTTGTCGGCCCCATGGTCCCTGCGACTGTCAAAGACCTGCCCCAGTTCCTGGCCTGGTGTCGGGCCAATCCGGGCCAGGCCAGCTTTGGCTCTCCGGGCGAGGGCAGCAGTCCGCATTTTCTTGGCGCGACATTGGCCCGATCAGCTGGCGTACCCCTGAACCATGTGCCCTACAAAGGTACTTCTGCCGCCCTGACTGACGTGGTTGGTGGACAGGTTGCCGCGGTCATGATTTCCCCTGGAAATGCTGCGCCGTTTGTGAAGGCAGGCAAGCTCCGGATTCTGGCCGTGACCAGCCCGAAACGCTGGGAGCTGCTGCCGCAGATTCCGACCATGGCCGAGCAGGGATATCCCAGGGTCACCAATGTCGAGCAGTTTTCTTTCTTCATGCGCGCAGGCACCGATCAGGAGATCGTGGAGCGCGCCAGCTCCGCCATTCGCGCTGCGGCTGCGTTGCCCGAGGTTATTAAAACCCTCGCAGAGCTGGATATGCGTGCCGAGGGCAGCCGCCCCCAGGAACTTGCGCAGACCCTGCGGTCGGACTATGCGCAATGGAAAGAAATTGTGAAAACTGTGGGATTCACTCCGCAGGAGTGATGCCACAGGGCGCTCTCATATCCCCTGGCCGGCTTCGCCGATAAGCATTTGCTTGAATTCGGTCACCCACCGGTTCCTGTCTTTGCTGTGATCGGCCACGAACAGGTCGGTGCGCGTGCCCTTGCCTGACAGAGGTCGATAGACCACCCGGTCGAGCTGCAAACGCCGCAGCGGCGCGGGAATTATTGCGGCACCAAAGCCCGCAGCGACCAGTGCGATCATGGTCGAAACCTCCCTGACCTCCTGCACGATGTTTGGAGTGAACCCTGCTGCCCAGCATGAGCCAGTGACGAACTCATGCAGACCCGCCCCGCTTGCGCGCGACAGACAGACGAGGGGAAGGTTTTTCAATTCGGCGATCTGGAGCTGGGTCTTTTTTGTCAATGGCGCACTTTCGTGCATGGCCAGCAGTGCGGGATCGGTGCTGAGCCTGGCAAGGCGGACGCCCGATAAAAGTCGCCCGCTGGGCTTGCGCACAACGCCAAGGTCCAGCTTGTGTTCTGCTATGGCGGCTATTTGCGCGCTGGACGTCATCTCTGCAAGGGTCAGGACAATGCCGGGATATCTGGCGCGAAATGACTGTATTGTTGCGGGCAGATAAGGCTGAAACTCCGAAGAAGGCGTCAGGCCTATCCGCAGTTCGCCCACTTCGCCGCTCAGTGCCTGCCTTACCGACAGTTTGGCCTTGTCAGCTTCATCGAGCACGTGCCTGGCGTGTTTGAGAAATACCAGCCCGGCTGGCGTCAGGAAGACGTGTTGCTTGGTACGTTCAAACAGCGTACCACCCACCTCTTCCTCCAGTGCCTTGATTTGCAGGCTGAGAGGCGGCTGGCTGATATGCAGGCGCTCGGCCGCGCGCCGGAAGTTGAGTTCTTCCGCCACGGCAATAAAGTACCGAAGATGCCGTAGTTCCAAAAGTTTGTCTCCTGCTCTTGTATGGGTGCGCCGCAACGCACCGAATGTAGAGCAAAAAACACAGCGTGCATACAACCGTGATTCCCGCGGAGTATCACGTTGCAGCTCCAACCGGTATTGGATTTTCTTCTTTCCGGCGCGCATCATCTGCCGCACTGTCAAGTCAAGGAACCACGCCCAGGTCTCCTTCTTTTTTTTGTACGGAGACAACTTCCCATGTTCGCAGCCCCACCCGTCATCGCGACAACCCTGCTTGCGTGTTTGCCCGAACGCTTTCACATCACAGGCCGCACTTCCGGACGCTATGCCAACCGCAGGTTTTATCTTGAAGGCCCGGCAATCGCGCGTGACGGTACCTTTTATTTCACCGACGTACCCTGGGGCAGGATTTTTCAGATCACGCCGGACGGCGAGTTGTCACTCTTTCTGGCGTACGACGGTGAACCCAACGGCCTGAAAATCCACAAGGACGGCCGCCTGTTCGTGGCCGACTACCGCAACGGCATCATCACCATAGATCCGAAGACAAAAAGGATCGAGCCATACGTCATTCAGGTCGCCAACGAGCGCCTGCACGGTCCGAACGATCTCACCTTCGCAGTCAACGGTGACCTGTATTTCACCGACCAGGGCAACAGCGACATACAACGCCCGTATGGCCGGGTAGTGCGCGTGACGCCGCGTGGGGAAACCGAGATTATCCTTGCCGATATTGCCAGCCCAAACGGCCTGGTATTAAGCCCGGACCAGCAGTCGCTTTATGTCGCGGTGACGCGCACCAACTCGATATGGAAAGTTCCGCTGGATGTCCCGCCAGGTCTGGTCGGCAACTCGAAAGTAGGTACCTCCGGCATCTTCATCCAGATGTCGGGCGGGACAGGGCCGGATGGAATGGCGGTGGATGAAGCTGGCAATCTGGCCATTGCCCACACAGGGCTTGGTTGTCTGTGGCTCTTCTCGCCGCTGGGCGAACCCCTGTACCGCGTCAATACCTGTGCCGGACTTTCAATCGCCAATATCGTTTATGGGGGCGCTGACCGCAAGACGCTCTACATCGTTGAATCGGCGACCGGATCCATTCTGACCGCGCAAATGCCAGTGGCGGGACAAACCATGTTTGCGCATATGGATTGAGCGCTTGTACGGGCATCGGCATGAACACATTTTTTGCCTCTCACATCAGCCGGGTAAAACCTGCAGGCGCTTGAGTTGCCCAACAGAAAAGCCCGCAGATGCGGGCTTCTCGCTGTCGTGAGTACCTTGAAAAAATCAGGCCACAGCAGCTTCTTCCATGTCAAAACGGTCGCCAAAATCAAAATAGTCATCGTGCGTGAATCCGCCTTCGTAGTACTGGATCTCCCACCAGTTGTGGTCCAGGTCTTCGAAGTAGAACGAATACACGCCATGCATGTCCTGCACGTCCAGCACCTGGCGTATCTTGTATTTGTCCTTGTACTGCAGGCAGCGTGCGTGAGCCTGGTCGACTTCTTCTTTCGACTGCACGTCCAGGCCCCAGTGGTTGAGCACATTGCAGGGGTGGATCTGGTCACCGACCTCGACACACACGATGTGAAAGCGCATGCCCAGGCGCACGGCCATGGCCGGCTTGGCGTGGCGCACGCATTCGAGCCCGAGGAACTCTTCATAGAACCTGCGTGACTCGGCCAGGCTGAAACATTCCAGCGTGCCGTGGCCCAGGACATAGGGCTTGAGGATGGAATCGCGCGGCTCGGGGTCTACGCGGCAATTTTCAGGAAGGGGGCTGTCAGACATTGCTGGTCTCCATGGGGGTAGTGTTGTTGCTGTTTGATGACGCTGCGTGCGCACGAGCCTTGTCAGCCTCGCTGACAAAAGAGTCGGCAAAAAACTGGTCGTCTGGCAGGCCGCAGAGATTGACGAAATCACGCCGTGCGGCATCGACCATCAGTGGCGCGCCACAGGCATAAACCTGGTGGCCCGCAAGATTGTCAATGTCTTCGATCACGGCGTTGTGCACAAAGCCCTGGCGCCCCTGCCATGCGCAGGCTTCGGTGGCGTTGCTCAGCACCGGCGTGTAGTGGATGTGCGCGTGCTCTTTGGCCCACTGCGTGGCGAGTTCATGCATATAGATGTCTTCCCGCTTGCGGCCACCCCAATAGAGGTGGATGGGCCGCGTCATGCCCTTTTGCAGGCTGTACTCGATGATGGACTTGATGGGCGCAAAGCCGGTGCCCGACGCCAGCATCACCATGGGCTTGTCGCTCTTTTCATCGAGGTAGAAAAAACCATGTGGTGCCTCGACCCGCAACAGGTCGCGCAGCTTCATGCTGCTGAACACCCTGTCGGTGAAGACACCGCCTGGCATGTGGCGCACATGCAGTTCTATCTGGCGCAGGCCTTCGGTCGTGGGTGCGGAGGCGATGGAGTATGAGCGGCGTGCGCCGTCGGCCAGGGGCAGGTCGATGTACTGGCCGGCCAGGTATTTGAGCGGCTCGTTGGGCGGCAGGCCCAGGGTGATCTGCATGACATCGGGTGCGAGTTTGTCGAGCTTCATTACGCGCGCCGGAAACTTTGTGGCGGGTGCCTGGCCGAGTTCGATTTCATCCGCTTCAATCACGCAATCGCTGCGGGGTGTCGCGCAGCACAGGTGCGCATAACCCAGCGCCTTGTCTGCATCAGACAGGTAGTTTGAATTGACGTTGCCGATATCGACCTGACCTTTGATCACGCGGCCACGGCAGGTACGGCATACACCGGAGCGGCAGCTGTAACGCAGGGAAATGCCGTTCGCAAGGCCGGCCTTCAATACATCGGTATTGGTGGCGCAACTAAAGGTTTTGCCGCTGGGGCTCAGGGTGATGGTGTAAGTGGCAGACGTGGTGGAGGACATATAAAGATATTAAAAGTGCAGGTAAAAAACGTCCAACAACAAAACATGATTTGTCCCATGCGTTGCGCGAATGTGGGCCGGCCAGAAACCAATATCGCCAGCGGGGACAGCGCGGAACACCGGACGACATCCCATGACGCCTGCGCACCCTCGAATACCTGCTCCCCGGTGAAGGGACGTCCTTCGATTTACAAATGCATCGTTGATCTGGTGGGTGCTGGCCATATGGGCAGCGACGGTGCACTTCTGGGCATGCAGGCACGGCGCCTGCATGCATGTGCTGGTCAGGCTGCGGCTTTGAGCACGTTCTTCAGCGTGCCAATGCCGCTGACCTCAATCTCGATCGCGTCGCCAGCCTTCATGAACACTGGCGGCTTGCGGCCCACGCCGACGCCTGCGGGCGTGCCGGTCAGCAGGATGTCGCCTGGCTGGAAGGTGTACCACTTCGAGAAGTAGGCGATGGTCTCTGCCAGCGTGAAGATCAGGTCGCTGATGGGTGCCTTCTGCATCTCCTTGCCGTTGAGGCGTGTGACGATCTCAAGCGCTGTGACATCGCCAATGTCATCTGCAGTGGCAAGTACCGGTCCCATGGGCGTGAATGTGTCGAACTGCTTGCCCATGATGTTGGTCTCCCAGGTCAGGCGCGCGGGCCAGGCTTCCCTGGCCTCCCACACGTCCTTGACCCAGTCGCGCGCCGACACGTCATTGGCCGCCATGTAGCCCGCGACGTGGCTCATCGCGTCTGCGGCGCTCACGCGGTGGCAGGTCTTGCCGAACACGACCGCGAGTTCACCCTCGTAATCGACGTGGCCTGAGGCGTCGGGTGGAACGGTGATGGACGCGCCGGAACCAACGATGGAGTTCACGCTTTTGATGAAGCCTGTGGGTTTGGCGGGTGTTGGCGTGCCAGCCATCTCGGCGAGGTGGGACTTGAAGGCCAGGCCGGCCGCGACGATGAGGCGCGGGTTGGGCACGGGTGTGAGCAGGCGTGTGTCGGCACCGGTCAGTGCGCCTGTTTCGCGCAGTTGTGTGAGCTCAGCCGGGGATGAGGCTTCTACACGCTTGACCAGCTTTTTAACCACGGCAAGGCCGTCTGCGCCCGATTCGAGGATCTCGCGCACGCTGCCAGGTATCCATGCTTCAAGCGTTCCTGCCTTTGCGGCTTTGGCCAGGTGAAGGATTTCGCCCGATGCCAGCATGGCGCCGGGTGAGCCGGATGTTGTGTTGTTGATGGTGACCAGTTTCATGGTGTGTTCCGGAAAGTCCTGTTGGTAATTGCGTGTGTGGTCTCGGTTCACTCTTCAGCAGTAAAGCCCGATGCCTTGATCACCGGCCCCCATGCGGCCAGGTCCGACCTGATGAGTTCGGCAAAGCTTTGCGGCGTGCCCTGCGCGGCCTCCATGCCGAATTTGGCATAAGTGTCCTTGAGCTCCTGCGACTTCAGTGCATCGTTGATGGCTGTTGCTGCCCTGGCCACCACGGCTGGCGGCGTGGCGGCGGGCATCAGCACACCGAGCCAGACTTCTGCGACCACATCCCTGAAGCCCAGCTCGACCATGGTCGGTACATCAGGCATGAACTTGTTGCGCTGTGCGCCGGTGGTCGCCAGAACGCGCAGCCGGCCGGACTTGAGCTGCGGCAGCACTTCGCCAACCGGGTTGAAGCTGGACGCGATCTGGCCGCCCATGAGGTCCTGCAGCGCAGGCGCGCCGCCCTTGTAGGGCACGTGCAGGATAGGAATGCCGGCGGCCTTTGAAAACATCAGGCCTGCAAAATGCGGCGTGGCGCCCGCAGAGGTTGATGCGTAGGCCGCCTGTTTCGGGTTGGCCTTGCACCAGGCCACAAAATCAGCGGGTGTCCTGACGCTTTCAGGCACGGTAGGCCCGACGATGAAGGCCAGCGATGTTTTGGCGCAGACGGCGACAGGTGCGAAATCCTTGACCGGGTCGTAGTTCAGCTTGCGAAAGCTGTGCGGATAAATCGTCATCGCAAAATCTGTCGTGAACAGCATGGTCGTGCCGTCTGGCGGGCTGTTCTTGACGTACTCCACTGCCAGCCTTGCTGCTGCACCAGGCCTGTTCTCGACCAGCAGCCCTGCGGGGTAGCTGCCACGTATTTTTTCAGCCAGGCTGCGTGCGGCGACGTCCGTGCCACCACCGGGCGGGAAGCCGACGATGATGCGGGTAATTTTGTCCTGCTGCGCAAAAGCGCTGCCAGGCAGACCGAGTGCGGGAATGGCCACGCCAGCGGATGCGGCGATCAGGCGCCTGCGGTTGATCATGACTTGTCTCCCTGTATTTGGCCCGAATTTAAAGGCCTGAACTGATTTGCGAAAGATGGCAGGACTTGCGCTGCGATATCAGAAACACATCGCATTTTTGAGGGTTAACCACGAGCTCTTGCGAGCCCAGCCTCACTTGACCAGCTTGCCGTTGCGGTTCAAAAGCGTGATGTCTACAAAGCGCGAGCCGTGGTGTTTGTCAGGTCCGAATTCGACGACGTAGTTGCCGAGGTCCATGTTTCTGATGCTTTCAATCGCGTCCATGAGTCTTTCCCGGGTGAGGTCACGCCCTGTTTTTTTCAGCGATTCAACCATCATGCGGGCAGAGACGTGGCCCCACAGCCCGAGGTGGGTGAAATCCGATGAGCCCCTGCTCTTGCCGACGGACTGGTATTCCCGTACCAGCGGGATCGCCGATGTGGTCGGGAAAGGCACGATCTGCGATACGACGAGGCCATTGCTTTTCTCGCCAAGCTGTTTGAAAACAATGTCCGTGCCCACGCCTGAAAACGCCAGCAGCAGGGCCGCAGAACCGCCGTCCTTGAATGCACGTATGAAGTCCGCAGCGTTGGTGCCGACCGCACCGAGAATGACCGCGTCGGGTTTTGTGGCCAGCAACTCGGTCGCTGCTTTTGTCTTGTCGCCCTGCAGGTCGAACTCGACGCTGGAGCGCATCTTCAGGCCGCGGCTGGTGAGTGCACGTTCTGTAGCCTGCTTGATGGCCACACCAAACGGGTTCTTGAGGTGTGCAACCGACACGTTCTTCGCCCCTATGGTGGCAACATGGCCTACCAGCTTGTCGATTTCATCCTCAAAGCTTGCGGTGGTGGTGAAGTAGTAGCGATTGGGTGTGCGGCGTATTGCGGCATCGCCATTCATGGGAAACAGGAAGGGCGTCTTCAGGTTTGTGGCAACAGGCAAGGCCGCCACTGTGTTGAGCACACCCAGCACGCCGAAGATGGCCAGAACCTTGTCGTTCTCTATCATGTCCTTGACGTTGTCGGCAGTTTTGGCCGCGACGTAGCCATCATCCTTTGTCAGCAGCCTGATACGCCGGCCGTTGATGCCGCCCTGCTTGTTGATGAAATCGAAATAGCCGTTGGCAGCTTCGTTGAAGGGTCGTGCGACTTCGAGCAGCGGGCCGGAAAGGGCAGTGGACTGACCAAGCAGGATCTCCTTGTCTGTCACGCCGTTTTCTGCGGCGGACGCCCGCGAGGCGGCGCCCACACTCAGGGCAGCCCCGATTCCCTGAACCAGGATGGTTCGCCTTTGCAGGGAATTCACATTTTTAAACACCGACATATTTTTCCCAGACATCTGAGGCCTTTCTGAGTGCATCGGAGTCGCCGCTCCAGACCACGACGCCGCGGTCAATCACGTTGTGGCGGTCGCCGATTTGAAGCAATGGTTCGAGGTATTTGTCTATCAGCAGGATGGCCATGCCCTCGGCTTTCAGGCGCTTGAGGCAGGCCCAGATCTCCTGCCTTATCAGCGGTGCCAGGCCTTCTGTCGCCTCATCAATGATGAGCAACTGGCCATTACGCAGCAGCGCGCGGCCAATGGCCAGCATCTGCTGCTCGCCGCCCGACAGCTGGTTGCCCAGGTTGGCCTTGCGGCGTGCCAGCGAGGGGAACTGCTCGAACACTTTTTCAAGGGTCCATGCGCCTGGCCGGGCGAAAGCCTGGAGGTTCTCGGTGACCGAGAGGTTGGGGAAGATGCGGCGTCCTTCGGGCACCAGCGAGATGCCCGCTGCTGCGACTTTCTCGGGCCGCATGCCGCGTATCGGTTGGCCGGCGAAAGTGATGTCGCCGGATTGCGCAGGGGTCAGGCCCATGATGGACCGGACCGTGGTTGTTTTGCCCATGCCGTTGCGTCCGACCAGCGTGACCACCTCACCGGCGTTGATGGTCAGGCTCATGCCAAACAGCACCTTGCAGTCGCCGTATGCCGATTGCACATTCACGAGTTCAAGACACTTGTTCACAACGTTTCCTCATCGCCCAGGTAAGCCTTGCGCACGGCTGGTGATGCCCTGATGGCGTCTGGTGCATCGGTGGCTATGACTTTTCCGTAGACCAGTACGCTGATCTGGTCTGCAAGCCGGAAGACGGCGTGCATGTCGTGTTCAATCAGCACAATGGTGGTCTGTGCTTTCAGGCGTTCGATCAAATGCACGATTTGCTCTGCATCTGATGTGCCCATGCCGGCCAGGGGTTCATCGAGCAGCAGGAGTTTGGGGCGCGTTGCCAGGGCCAGTGCGATTTCTATGCGACGCTGTTCGCCGTAAGACAGGGATTTGGTCAGTTGCTGCGCACTGCCCTGAAGGCCCACCATGGCGATGATGTCCATCGCTTCGGTAATGAGTTCCCGTTCGTTGAAAGGTGAGCCATAAAACCTGAAGCTCGACCCGCTGCGCGCCTGTACCGCAAGCAGCACGTTGTGCAGCACCGTGTAGCTGGCAAAGATATTTGTGAGCTGGTAGGAGCGTGCGATCCCCCGGGCCACACGTTTGTGTATGGGCAGGCGGGCAATGTTGTTGCCCAGAAATTCGATGCTGCCTTCATCAGCCATCAGCGTGCCGGCCAGCTGGTGCACCAGCGTGGTCTTGCCGGCGCCGTTGGGGCCAATCAGCGCATGAATGGTGTGGGGGGCAATGTCCAGGCTCACATGATCCGTGGCCAGGATGCCGCCGAAGCGCTTGACAAGCTTGTTGATGCGAAGGACGGGCGCACTCATGGCGTACCTCCCTCGATCGCAGCAGCTTTTTTGCGGCTGAACAGCGCGGTGAATTTTTCGATCAGACTGGCGATACCATTGTTGCCGAACAGAACTACCGATATCAGGCCAATGCCGACAAAAAACTGCCAGTACTCGGTATGGCTGGAAATCACTTCTTCAAGTACCAGCAGCAGTACAGCACCGTAAATGCCGCCGCAGCGGTAACCCACGCCGCCGACGATCAGCATCATCAGCAGGATGCCCGATTGCGTCCAGTCAAGCACCCTGGGGCTGACGTAGGCGTTCTGGTTGGCCAGCAGCGCACCGGCCAGGCCTGCGAAAGCACCGGCGATGATGAAGCACACCAGCTTGTAGCGGTACACGGGTATGCCGATGGCAGACATGCGCGACTCGTTCTCGCTGATGCCGCGCATCACCACCCCAAACCTTGAGCGCACCACAAGCGTCAACAGGAACATGGTCGCGGCCGTGAGTACAAACACCACATAGTAGAAGGTGGTGTCATTCGCCAGATCAAGGCCCAGCCCGAACCCCGATCGGCTGGCCAGGCTCATGCCGTTGTCGCTGCCGAAACTTTTCATGCCGATGAACAGGTAATACACCATCTGGCTGAAGGCGAGCGTGATCATGATGAAGTAGACCTGCCGCGTGCGCAGGGCCAGCGCACCGACTGCTGCGGCCAGCACGGCGCCCACCAGCATGGCGAACGGCCAGGCGACCCAGGCGCTGGCAACCCATTTGGGAAGGACGTCACCGCCCAGCAGTGTGGCAGCGCCCACTGCGTAGGCGCCCACACCGAAATAGGCGGCATGGCCAAAGCTCACCAGGCCGGCGTAACCGACCAGCAGGTTCAGGCTGCTCACGACAATGACGTAAATCATGATGCGCGTGACAAAGCCGATGTAGAAGCTGTGGTCCGTCGCCGTGGCGGCGACTGGAAACACAATGGCTGCGGCCATGGCCAGCAACGCTGCCGTCCATTGCGGGCCAGTGAGCAGAGCTGTGGTTTTGAATTCTGGAATCTGTTTCACGACGGAAGGTGCCGCACTGGGGAGGGAGTCTGTGGTCGGCATCATGCTGTCTTGAAAAGGCCCTGGGGACGCCATATGAGCACCGCGATCATCAGTGCGTAGGTCAGCATGGCAGCGATGGCCGGGGCCATGGTGTCGGCGGAAAGATCGGGGAAGTAGGTGCGCATCACCGACGGCAGCACGGAGCGGCCAAAGGTGTCGAGAAAGCCGATGGCAATGGCGCCGAGGAACGCGCCCTTGATGGAGCCCATGCCGCCAATCACCACGACCACAAAAGCCAGGATGATGATGCTTTCGCCCATGCCCATCTGCACTGAAAACAGCGGACCCAGCAGGCCGCCCGCAAGGGCGCACAACATGGCGCCGAGCGCAAACACCAGCGTGAACACAAGCTTGATGTTCACGCCCATGGCTTGTGCAGTTTCGCGGTCGGACGCACCGGCCCTGATCCACATGCCAAAGCGCGTACGGTTGATCAGCAGGCTCAAAAGAATGGCCGTGACGATGCCGGCGGCGATGACCACCAGCCGGTAGGAGGAATACGAAAACCCGTTCGCCAGCGTCAATGGCTGGCTCAGGGCTGCAGGCATGTCCAGCATGACGGCGCTGGGGCCGAAGAAGAAGCGGATCACATCGTTGGAGACCAGGATCAGGCCGAAGGTGGCCAGAACCTGGCTGAGGTGGCTGCGTCCGTAAAGCCGTCGCAAGAGACTCATTTCAAGCAAGGCACCCACCAGCCCTGTCGCGATGATGCCCAGCGGAAGCGCCAGCGCAAAATTGCCGGTCAGCCGCATGAAGACCACGGTCAGGAAGCCGCCGAACATGTAGAGCGAACCATGGGCCAGATTGATCAGGTCCATGATGCCGAACACAAGCGTCAGCCCGGCTGCGAGCAGGAAAAGCATGAGCCCCAGCTGCAGACCGTTAAGGGTCTGCTCCATAAAAAACGTAGACAACTCGACTCCCTGTTGAGCTTACATGCGGCAGGCAGATGCGTTGCTGGCAGTCTGCTGTGTCGCGATGGTTTTTTGCGTCTGGTTGAACAGTTCGCCGCTGTTGGATTTCATGACCTTGCGCAGGTAGACGTTTTCGATCGGGCTGTGGTCCACATTGAAGCGGAAGGGGCCGCGCGGCGCATCGAGCTTCACGCTTTCAAACGCCTTGCGCAGTGCGGCCTTGTCCTCAATCTTGCCCTTGACGGCCTTGACTGCGGCATCAATCACCAGTGCGGTGGTGTAACCCTGCTCGTTGTACAGCGTGGCTGGGCGGCGGTATTCCTTCAGGAAGGCCTGGCTGAACTGCTTGTTTGCTGCGTTGGGCAAATCGAGGCTCCAGTGACCGCCGGTGGTGACGCCATTGGTGCCTTCGCCGACCGATGCAATCGTTTCTTCGTCAGCCAGCGGAGCAGAGCCGTACAGCGGGATCGATTTCAGGCCGGCCTGTGCGTACTGCTTGATGAAGTTGACAGCCAGCGGACCGAATGCGAATGCGTAGACGGCGTCAGGCTGGGCCGCGCGGATTTGGGCCAGCTCGGCGCTGAAGTCCAGCGTCTGCGGCTTGAAATAGGTTTCGCCGGCGATGCTGCCCTTGAAGGTTTTCTTGAACGCTTCGAGGTGCTCCTTGCCAACGGGCACGCCTGCGCCAATCACGTAAACCTTTTTCGCACCGGCTTCGGTCAGGTGCTTGCCCATGGCCTCATTCACCGCCTCAATGTGCCAGCCGGTGTTGTAGTAGTAGGGGCTGCATTTGGCGCCGACCAGGTCGTGCGGGCCGACATTGGTGTTGATGAACAGGACCTGTTGTTGCGCAGCTTGAGGCGCGATGGCATAGACCACGCCAGAAGCGACAGTACCCGTGACCAGGTCGATCTTGTCGCGCTTGACCATGCGGTCAAACACCTGTTTGCCGACTTCAGGGTTGCCCTGGTCGTCGCCAAAGATGACTTCCGCGGGCAGCCCGCCCAGCTTGCCGCCGAGCTCCTTGATGGCCAGATCGAAGCCCGCGCGGATTTCCTTGGAGACGCCAATCGTGGGTGCAAGCGACGCAGTGGCGAGAAAACCCACCCTGATCCTGTCGGCTGCCCACACGGGCGAGAGCGCAGATGCAAGGAGTGAAAGTGCAATGGTTTTTTTGATCGCGTTCATGGTTTGTTTCCTCGGGTTAACTGGATGGATCGGATGAATGTCTGTGCTGGCCTGATGCCTGTGTTGTGCGTGTTGGCTTGCCTGCCGAAGCAACCCGCGCATGACTCAGGTCACCGCGTTGCCGGTGCATAGACCGGTGAGGTTGGTGCCGTTTTTAATTCATTTTTGCATTCAGACAATGAATCTTCAGCATTGATGAATCTGCATCCTGGCTGGTTGGGGTCAGCTGCCCGCAGGCTGGCATGCGGACTATTGCCGTCTGGTTTGGTCATGGCGTTGTCTCCTTCTTTTGTTGCGGGTCAGGCGTGTGGCGAGAGAGGAATCCGTCTCTTTCGCCTGTGGCGTGTACCGACCTGTTGCATGGACATGCGGGTCAATAGCCGTCATCCATTGAATGCAAAAGCAATTAAATTTTGACGGATTTTGAAGCTGTAAGTTTTTTTTGTCAACCTGGAGAATTGGCAATTATTTGCAATGTTCATTGGAAAAATATCAAATGAATTCTGATGCAACAGTTAAAACCAAGGGTAAGCCCTTATAAAAATACATGCAAATGCAAATAACATTTGCCGCAATAAACATGCATTCAACACCAGTCGTTTCAAAGAGGACAACCCATGAACTCACTCGCTGACCCGCCGGCGTCCATACGCGCCAACGAAGACTTCGCATGGGCGCCCGGGCGTTTTTCTCCCGTGCCCGGTGCGCCGCCGCTTGCGGAAATCATGGCTGCAGCTACCGGGCTGCGGCCTTACCTTCGTGAACGTGCGCGCCAGACCGAAGAAGATCGCCGTGTGTCTGATGAGTCCACCGACCTGTTTCGCAAAGCCGGGTTTTTCAAACTCATGCAGCCTGCGCGTTATGGGGGGTATGAGTACGGCTTCACAGCATTCACTGATGTGATCAGCGAACTCGGCCGTGCCTGTACGTCGTCGTCATGGGCGTGCTCGCTCGGCGCGATTCACCAGTGGCTGGTGGGTACCTTTCCTGTTGAAGCCCAGGACGATGTGTGGAAAGACAACCCCGACGCCATCGTGTGTGTGTCCTATGCGCCTGTCGTGAAAGCCGAGCGCGTAGCGGGCGGCTACATGGTCGAGGGCAAATGGATGTGGGCATCCAACGTTGACAACTCCCAGTGGGCGATGCTCGGCGTGCAGTTGCCGAACGATGACGGCAAGACCGTGCAGGCCGGGTTTCTGCTTGCGCCCCGCAAGGACTGGGAGATTGAAGACAACTGGTATATGGCGGGGCAGTCAGGCACCGGGTCCAAAACCGTGGTGATCAGCAAAAAGACGTTCATTCCCGAGCATCGCAAGCTGACCTTTGCCGAAGCCTCGTCCAACATGCCGCCCGGATGCGCGGTCAACCAGAACCCGATTTACCGCATCCCCTTCCTGTCGGCTGTGCCGGTGTGCCTGGTGTCTCCGTTACTGGGTACCGCACAAGGGGCGATTGACGAATTTGTGGATATGGCCAGCGCACGCGTGACGCGCGGCGCTGTGGCCGGTGGGGGTAACCGCCTCAGTGAATTTTTCCCTGTGCAGTCACGGCTTGCCGAGGCCAGTGCCAGTCTGGACGCTGCGCGCCTGCTGATCTACCGCGACACCGCCGGTGTGGAGCAGATGGCCACGGACGGCCGCATCATCACGATGGAAGAGCGCATCCGCAATCGCCGTGACCATGCTTTTGCCGCCAAGCTGTCGCGCGATGCAGTTGAAGCCGTTTTTGCAAGCGTGGGTGGTGGCGGTTTGGCGCTTGACCAGCCGCTGCAGCGCATGTGGCGTGATGCGAATGCCATCTCGCGCCATATCAGCCTGAACTGGGATGCCGTGTCATCCATGGTCGGGCAATACCTGCTCGGCATGGAGCCCAAGGGGCAGTACTGAACGGAAGCGCATCTCTGCGTGCAGTCCTGCAGCGGGCATCACACACAAACCAAAGACATTCAACAGGAGAAATCAGATGAACGGAAAAATCGGTCTGGAAGAGCACTTT
This sequence comes from Polaromonas sp., assembly GCF_016185115.1. GTDB lineage: Bacteria > Pseudomonadota > Gammaproteobacteria > Burkholderiales > Burkholderiaceae_C > Polaromonas. The sequence continues at coordinate 226,260 of NZ_JACPOF010000008.1, forward strand.
GCGATTCCCGAAACATTGCAGGACTCGGCCGGCTTTGTGCCCGGCGAATACTGGAAAGAACTCAGCAAACGTTTGCTGGATGTTCAGGAATACCGTTTGCGCGAGATGGATGCCAACGGCATGGAGATGATGATCCTGTCGCTCAATGCACCTGCTGTTCAGGCGATTCCATCGCCACAGAAGGCCAACGAGATTGCCATGCGTGCGAATGACTTCCTCGCTGAACAGGTGGTCAAACGCCCGACGCGCTTTCAGGCATTTGCCGCGCTGCCCTTGCAGGACCCCGACATGGCTACGCGCGAGATGGAGCGTTGCGTCAAACAGCTGGGCTTCAAGGGGGCGCTGGTCAATGGCTTCTCGCAAACCAACACGCCGGACAACTGCGTGTATTACGACGCGCCGCAGTTTGCCGGTTTTTGGGATGTCGTTGAGAAACTTGATGTACCTTTTTACCTGCATCCGCGCAACCCGATTGGCGCGTGGGCGCAGATCTACGACGGCCACCCCTGGTTGATGGGCCCGACCTGGGCCTTCGGTCAGGAGACGGCCGTGCACGCCCTGCGCCTGATGGCTTCAGGCCTGTTCGACCGGCACCCCAAACTGCAGATCATTCTTGGTCACATGGGCGAAGGCCTGCCCTACAGCATGTGGCGCATCGACAACCGCAACGCATGGGTTGAACTGCCCAAGACCTACCCCGCCAAAAAGACTTTTGGCGAGTATTTCCAGAACAACTTCTACATCACCACCTCGGGCAACTTCCGCACGCAGACATTGATCGATGCCATGCTGGAAATTGGCGCCGATCGCATCCTCTTCTCGACAGATTGGCCTTTTGAGAATGTGGACCATGCGGCGAAGTGGTTCGATTCGGCGTCCATCAGCGAGGCTGACCGCCTGAAGATTGGCCGCACCAACGCAGCACAACTCTTCAAGCTGGACATCTGAGTGGGTCAGGGGCCTGCAGGGAGTTTTGCGAAGCCCCTGCACAGGAGCCTCAGCCAATACAAATCAAAAATACCGGAGACAAAAACATGACCTCTTTCACCACGCGCCGCAAGCTCGGCCTGTGCGCAGTAGCCCTGGCAGCCACCCTCGGTCTCGGCCTGAGTACCTCCGCATTCGCCCAGGCCTGGCCCAACAAGCCCGTGCGCATGATCGTGCCCTTCCCGGCAGGCGCCGCGCCCGACGTCATCGCCCGCCTGGTCGCCGACAAGCTCGGAACCGCCTGGGGCCAGAGCGTCATCGTCGACAACCGCCCCGGCGCAGGCGGCATTCCCGGCATGAGCGCTTTGGTGCGCTCCGCCAATGACGGCTACACCATAGGTTTTATCCCCGCAGCGGTTCTGACTCTGACGCCAGAGCTCTACAAGAACCCCCAGTTCAACCCTGACACCGACATCGTCCCTGTCGCCGCTGTAGGCACCAGCCCCA
>NZ_JACPOF010000006.1 GCF_016185115.1 Polaromonas sp.
GCCGGCGTCAAGATCACCGATGAGGAGCTTGCGGCGATGGCAATCGAGCGCGACGAGTTCCATGGCGAATGGAATTACCGCATCCGGCCGAGGGGGCGGTCGACGGCCTAACTGTTCAAGTTATTTTTGCTTGACTCCTAATGACCGACCCCACGGGTATGCATGGGGACAAGCGATGAAAAATCTGGACATTGCGAAGACCTCCGCGATCTATCCCGTTGCCCTCGCATTAGCCGGCGCATTGGTCATGCTGATCGTAGGTGACGGTCACCTGGAGGCCATATTGGGTGCAGTTGCGCTCTTTGTCGTGGGTGTCTGGACGGGCAGGGTGTTGGCCGCCCGCGATGTTGCGCTCCAACAGGCGGTGCAGCAATTGGTGACAGAGCAACATCGCTTTGGTGTGGAGGTGGCGCCTGTGTGGAGTGGGCACATCGAGTCCTCGCGCGCACAAATGGAAAACGCTATCTCGGAGTTGTCACTGCGTTTTGCCGGCATTGTCGACAATTTGGCTGAAGCATTGCAGACAGCCAATGTGCATTCTGCACTGGATGCTAACCATGGAAGTGACAACAGCCTGATTGCCGTGTTCGCGCGGGCCGAGGAGGAGCTCAGGGGCATTGTTGCCGGGCAAAGAGCCGCAATGGGCAGCATGTCCGCCATGCTGGACAAAGTGCAAGGTCTTGACCGGTTCACCGATGAACTGCAAAGCATGGCGCACGAAGTCGCCAAGATTGCCCAGCAATCCAATTTGTTGTCGTTGAATGCCGCCATTGAAGCTGCGCGGGCAGGAGATCTGGGCCGCGGATTTGCGGTGGTCGCAAAGGAATTTCGCATGCTGGCCACTCAGTCGGGAGACACCGGGCGCAATATTGCCGCCAAGGTGAAGGTCATTAGCGCCGCGATTGCAGATGCCTGTAACGTGGTACGGGACTCTGTTGTGCAGCGGGAAGAACGGGTGCAAATAACAGAAACGACGATTAGTCATGTTCTTAGTGAAATCAAGGATATCGCGAGCGGTCTTGAGCAGTCCAGTGCGCTTCTAAAGAGCGAAAGCATTGCGATCCAGTCCGAAGTAGGACAGGCTCTTGTGCAATTGCAGTTTCAAGATCGCGTCAGCCAGATCCTGAACCTGGTCAAGGCCAACATCGAACACTGGCCCACATTCCTGGATGCTCGGTTGCAGCAACTTGAGCAGGGCGCAGACGTTTCTTCGCTGGATGCGCAGGAATTTCTTGAGGAACTCAAGAAGACCTATGTGATGAAAGACCAGCATGTGGTTCACGCCGGTGGCACTGTGCAGGCCACGGCCAAGGTCGACGACGAGATTACTTTTTTTTAGTCCCCAAAGTCAGGTAATACCACCATCATGAACATCGAGTGGCAAGACAGCTATTGCATCGACAACGACCGTATCGACGCGCAACACCGGCAGTTATTTGCACAGGCCAATGCTGTTTTCGAAATGAACGGGCAGGCCGGCCAACGATTGGCAATCATGCAGCTTTATGCCCACATTCGCACCCATTTTGCAGACGAAGAGGCACTGATGCGGGAAGTCAAATTCCCCGAGTACATGTCTCACCGCCAACTGCACAACGACATGCTGGCGCGTATGAACGCCATCAGCGCTTCCATCGGCAGGAAACACGCCACCGACGAAGAGGTCCGCAGCTTCATGACCGAGTGGCTACTGGGGCACATTGCCCAAGAAGACGCCAAGATTGCGGCCTACGTGCGTCAACTCACTTGCTAGCGATTTTCTATCTTTCAACCCCTATCGCACCAAATCAGGTTATCAACATGGCAAAAACCATCATGATTGTCGACGACTCTGCATCAATCCGAACGGTGGTCGGCATTGCTTTGCGAGGTGCTGGCTATGACGTCGTCGAAGCCATCAACGGCCAAGATGCCATCAACAAGCTGACGGGTCAGAAAATGAACCTGATCATCAGCGATGTCAATATGCCCATCATGGACGGCATCACCTTCGTCAAGCAGGTGAAGACCATGGCAGCCTACCGCTTCACGCCCATCATCATGCTCACCACCGAATCGGATGAGTCCAAGAAGCGTGAAGGCCAGGCCGCTGGCGCACGGGCCTGGGTGGTCAAGCCGTTCAAGCCGGAGCAGATGCTGGGTGCCGTGCAGAAACTGTGTCTGCCCTGAGCCGCGCTATACGAGGTAATCCATGTCAAACGAAACTTCCATGAGCCAGATCGACCTTGCTATTGAAGGCGAACTCAGTATCTACCGTGCGGATGAGCTCAAGCACGCGTTGATTGACCCTATGAACAATGGCATCCGCATGGTCGTCAATCTGGCTGGTGTGACCGTATTTGATACCTGTGGCGTGCAACTGCTGATGCTGGCCAAGCGCACAGCCAACAAGGTGGGCGCTGAGCTCAATCTCGTCGGGCACAGCCCGGCCGTTCTGGAGGTATTTGAGCTCCTCAACATTGCGGCTTTCTTTGGTGATCACCTGGTCATTGAGCCGACGGGAACCCCTGGCAAAGCGTGAATTGGCCACACAGCGAAATTGACCTATTGAAGCGAAGAAAATTTGTCATGAACCTCGACCAAGCCCTGCTGATTTTCATTGCCGAGAGCCGTGAATTGCTCGAAGACATGGAAAGCTCCCTCCTGTCACTGGAAGCGGCCGATGAGAAGACCGAGCTCATCAATTCCATTTTTCGTGCTGCCCATACGATCAAAGGCTCATCCGGGCTGTTCAGTCTCGACCATGTGGTCGCATTCACCCATGTGGTGGAAAACGTGCTGGACCGCGTACGCTCCGGTACCTTGACCATCGGTGACGATCTGATCGCAACCTTATTATTGTGCTGCGATCACATCAAGTCCCTGATCGATGGTGTGGAGAAAGGGCAAACCGAAGCGGACGCAGCCTCTACCGAAGCCGGTGCACCGTTGCTGCTGCAATTGCATGCGGTTTTGGGAGCGTCGGCATCGGCCAAAGGGGCGTTGGTTGCGGAGCCCGAGATCGACGCCACACAGCGCATCGCCGGCAAGGGTTCAGGGTCCGACTATTGGCACATTTCGCTGCAATTTAGTCCGGAGGTCTTGCGGCTGGGGATGGACCCTTTGTCCTTTCTGCGCTATCTGAACACGATGGGGCACATTGTCGACATCCTGACCCTGCCCGACAAATTGCCCGATGCAGCCAGCATGGAACCGGAGGCCTGCTACCTTGCGTTTGAGCTGGAGTTTGATTCATCGGCCGACAAGGCCAGCATTGAGCGCGCGTTCGAGTTCGTTCGGGACGACTGCACGTTGCGCATCGTGCCTCCGAATAGCCGGGTTGAAGAATACATTCGTCTGATCAAGGATTCACCGGATATTGCAGAACGGATCGGTGAGCTGCTGGTACGCAGTGGTGCGCTGACCCGCCAGGAGCTGGCGGCCGCTTTGGATATCCAGGCGGACTCTGTGCCGGGCCGCCAAATCGGCGCCATCCTGGTCGAGCAACAGGCGGTTCCGTCCGAGGTGGTCGATGCCGCGCTGCAAAAGCAAAAGCAGGTGAAGGAGGTGCAGGCCCAGGAGAGCCGCTCCATTCGGGTGGACGCCGACAAACTCGACCACCTGATCAATCTGGTTGGCGAATTGATCATTGCTGGGGCCAGCGTCAACATGATTGCCCATCGCGCCAAGGTCATTGAGCTGGAAGAGGCCACCTCCAAGCTGTCCTCGCTCGTCGAGGAGGTGCGTGACAGTGCCTTGCAGTTGCGCATGGTCAAGATCGGCGCGACCTTCAGCCGGTTTCAGCGCGTGGTGCACGATGTCTCACGTGACCTTGGCAAGGACATCGCACTCATCATTGACGGTGAAGAAACCGAGCTGGACAAGACGGTTGTCGAGAAGATTGGCGACCCGCTGATGCATCTGGTGCGCAATTCCATGGACCATGGAATCGAAAATGCCGAGTTGCGGCAGGCCCGTGGCAAGCCGGCACAGGGGGTTGTCAAGCTGAATGCCTATCACGACTCGGGCGCCATTGTTATCACCGTGCAGGATGATGGAGGCGGTTTGAAGCGGGACCGCATTCTGGCTAAAGCCGTCGAGCGCGGACTTGTCGAAGCGGGGCAACACTTGAGTGACTCCGAGGTATACGGCCTGATCTTTGAACCCGGGTTCTCCACCGCCGAGCAGATCACCAATCTGTCGGGCCGCGGAGTGGGGCTGGACGTGGTCAAGCGCAACATCGCGGCCCTGCGCGGCACGGTTGGCCTCACCAGCCAGGAAGGCGTTGGCACCACGGTCACGGTGCGTCTTCCGCTCACGCTGGCGATCATCGACGGCTTCCTGGTGGAAGTGGGCAAACGCGTGTTTGCCATCCCGCTGGACATGATCGAGGAATGTGTGGCCTTCACCGCCGAGCCGGGGCATGACTACACCAATTTGCGGGGCCAGATATTGCCTTTCATCCGCCTGCGTGAGCTGTTCTCCATCCAGGCAGCACCACCAGTGAAGGGAGAGAACATTGTGGTCCTCAAGTATGCGGGTCAGAAAGCCGGGCTTGTCGTTGACACCTTGCTCGGTGAATTCCAGACCGTCATCAAACCCCTGGGACCTGTGTTCAGCCACGTAGCCTGCCTGAGTGGCTCGACCATTTTGGGCAGTGGCGATGTGGCCTTGATTCTCGATGTTCCACAGCTGATCCGCAGGGCAACCGGTGGCCAGCCTAGTGGACTCAGTAGCGTCGCTCTCAAGTCCGAGACGCGAATTTCGTAAAAGCTTCCATGAAGCGTTGGTGTTTTTTTATCAGGAGTAATGCAATGTTAAACAACCTCAAACTCGGAGTCAGGCTGGGAATCGGCTTTGCCATTACCCTGATCTTGCTGATCACCATTGCGTTTACGAGTTATGCCAGATTGGGCGCATTGAACAGCGAAATTGAAAACATGGTCAATGACAAGTTTCCCAAGACCGTGTTGGCCAATGACGTCATTGACGCGATCAACAATATTGCACGCCAGTTGCGAAATGTCTACATCATGACGGGCAGTGAGCGGACCAAGGCGCTCGATGCCATTCCGGAACAGCGCAAGATCATCACGGATCGGCTGGACAAGCTCGAGAAGATCGTGACATCCGACAAAGGTCGTGAGCTCCTGAAGGAAATCCACACAGCGCGTACAGCCTATGTGGTCACCCAGGACCAGGCCCTCGAGATGATCAAGACCAATGCCAAACAGGCAGACTTTGCCGCCCTGCTCTCGGGAGACCTGCGCAAGACTCAGGGTGCCTACATGAAGGCTGTCAATTCATTGATTGCTCTGCAGACACAGTTGATGGAAAAGGCCGGCAAGGAAGCGGATGAGTTGGTGACATCGACGGAAAAACTCATCATCGTGTTGGGTACCGCTGCGGCCCTGTTGTCGATGCTGGTTGGCTGGCTCATCACACGCAGCGTGCTCAAACAACTGGGAGGTGAGCCGGACTACGCCCGCGACATGGTGGTGCGCCTCTCCGAAGGCGATCTGACGATGAAACTGGAAACCCATCCCAAGGATAACTCCAGCCTGCTTTACGCGATGAAGATGATGGTCGGCAAGCTCTCCGAAGTGGTGGCCGATGTCAATGGCGGCGCGCAAGCATTGGCCAGTGCATCCGAAGAAGTCAGCGCCACGGCACAGTCGCTGTCACAGGCAGCCAGCGAGCAGGCTGCGGGAGTGGAGGAAACATCGGCGTCTATCGAGCAAATGACGTCCAGCATTGCCCAGAACACCGAAAATGCCAAGGTGACGGAAGCCATGGCCAGCAAGGCGGCCCAGGATGCCTCCGATGGTGGTGAGTCGGTCAACGCCACCGTGGCGGCCATGAAGCAGATTGCCAAGAAAATCAGCATCATTGACGACATTGCCGCGCAGACCAATTTGCTGGCGCTCAATGCTGCCATCGAGGCGGCACGGGCAGGTGAACACGGCAAGGGCTTTGCGGTGGTAGCGGCCGAAGTGCGCAAGCTGGCTGAACGCAGCCAGGTGGCCGCGCAGGAAATTGGTGAAGTGGCCACCAGCAGCGTCGAATTGGCAGAAAAGGCCGGCATATTGCTTGAACAGATGGTGCCCGCCATTCGCAAGACGGCTGACCTGGTGCAGGAGATTTCGGCCGCGTCCAGCGAACAATCCTCCGGGGTTGGCCAGATCAACTCGGCCGTGGGTCAGCTCAACCAGACGACTCAGCAAAACGCTTCGAGTTCTGAGGAACTGGCTGCAACCTCCGAGGAGATGAGCAGTCAGGCCGAGCAACTGCAACAGACCATGACCTTCTTCAAGATCGACGGCATGGGCAAGGTCAGTACCCCGCGCAAGAACGCGTCGGTGTCCAAGCTCAGCGCTGCCAAGCGTCCCGCGCTCAAGATCGCTGCCGCGAAGGCGGGGCCAGCCAGTGACGAGGTTGACGAATCGGTGTTCACGAAGTTTTGAGGGGAAGCCCCATGAACACCCTGGCTAATACGCAAGGCACAACGAATGCGCCGGTTGGCACCGCCGTCGCAGTGACAGCAAACGCCGTGCCTGTGGAGCACAAGCAGTACCTGACCTTCATGCTCGGTGGCGAGATGTTCTCCATCGGCATCCTGTGCATCCGGGAAATCATCTGGTATTCCAACCTGACCGAAGTGCCCATGATGCCGGCGTGCGTGCGCGGCGTCATCAATCTGCGCGGTGCCGTGGTGCCGGTGATGGATTTGTCCAATCGTTTCGGGAAACCGTCCACTCCGGTCACCAAGAGTTCCTGCATCATCATCGTCGAAGTGGGCTCACCCAACGAGGGCGAGCGCCAGAGCATGGGCGTGGTTGTGGACTCGGTGCAGGCCGTGCTGGAAATTGCGGCGAACGACATTGAACCGCCTCCGAGCTTTGGCGCCAAGATCCGCAGCGACTTCATTGAGGGCATTGGCAAGGTGGCCGGCAAGTTTGTCATCCTGCTCAACGTCAACAACGTGTTGTCGATGCAGGAGATTGGTGAAATGGGGCAGGCTGCTGCGGCTGCAACCGATGTGGCGGTGGCTGCATGAGTTTTGCTCGATGGCTGACACGCGGTTGAGCGGGACAGTTGCTCCCCATTGGTAATTGAGTCTGCACATGACGCCCATCACGGACAAGGAGTTGGCGCAGTTTCGGCGCTTCATCTTCGAAGCCGCGGGCATCACCATGTCAGAGCAGAAAAAGGCATTGGTGGAGGGACGCCTTAGCAAGCGACTGAGCTTTCACGGGTTGCAGAGCTTTGGTCAGTATTTCAATATGCTGACCTCTGGGGCCCATCCTGATGAAGTTCAGACCGCGGTGGATTTGCTGACCACCAACGAAACGTATTTTTTTCGCGAGATCAAGCACTTCGAGTTCCTGCGCAGGCAGGCGCTGGCCTGTCGCGCCCGCGCCCAGCCTTTTCGTGTCTGGAGCGCCGCCAGTTCCAGTGGCGAAGAGGCCTACAGCATCGCGAAAGCGCTCTACACCATGGAGCGGGCTCGCCACATCCCGTCAGAGTACCTGCGGCGTTTCTGCCTCAAAGGTTCGGGTGAGTACCAGGGGATGCTGCTGATCAACCGCAGTCTGCGCGACCACGTCCTGTTTCGCCAGGTCAATCTGAATGCGCCGCTGCCGAACCTGGGGCAGTTTGACGTAATTTTTTTGCGCAATGTGATGATTTATTTCAGCGACGACACCAAACGCGAAGTGGTGGCGCGCGTGATCTCGACTTTAAAGCCCGAGGGTTATTTCTGCGTCGGTCACTCGGAGAGCCTGAACAATATCAGCAATGCTGTGGAGTCGGTAGCACCATCGGTCTACCGGAAGGCGGTCTAACATGCACCGTATCGACGGCTTGATTGACATCTTTCTGCAACCGGGGGAGTTTTTTGTTGCCGATGCCGAGTATCAAATGCGGACCATGCTGGGCTCCTGTGTATCTATCACGCTGTGGCACCCCTGCGCGCGCGTGGGTGCCATGTCGCATTTCCTGCTGCCAACCCGTGGTGTGCCGGACAACCGCGACGGTCTTGATGCACGGTACGGCGACGAAGCGATGGAGCTGATGGTGGCGGAACTCAAGCAACTCGGCATTGCAGCCGGACAGTGTCAGGGCAAGGTGTTCGGTGGCGGCAACATGTTTCCGGATCATCTGAGCGCGGGTGGTTTGAATGTTGGCCAACGCAATGGCGAAGCAGCACTGGAACTGTTGAATCGCCACGGTGTCCCAATCCTGTCGGAGAGCCTGTTTGGCATGGGTCACCGTCAAATCATCTTTGATGTGCGCAATGGGGATGTCTGGTGTCACCAGGTGGCGCTCAACAATGCGGGCGATGAGCACGAGGGAGACCTGCTGTGACCGCGATCAAGGTCCTGGTCGTTGACGACTCGGCCGTCGTACGCCAGGTGGTGACCGGCTTGCTGGACGCGGACCCTGATATCGAGGTCATCGCAGCCTGTGCCGACCCCATACTGGCCATCGCACGCATGAAGACGCAGTGGCCCGACGTCATCGTGCTGGACGTGGAAATGCCGCGCATGGACGGCATTACCTTCCTGAAAAAGATCATGTCGGAGCGGCCCACGCCGGTGGTGATTTGTTCCACGCTGGCGTTGTCGGGAGCCAAGACGTCGGTTGAAGCGCTGGCCGCTGGGGCGGTGGCCATCATTACCAAACCCACGCTAGGTTTGAAGCAATTTCTGGTCAATGCCTCCGACGATCTGGTCACCGCCGTCAAGGCGGCCGCTAAGGCCCAAGTCAAGAAATACCAGCCGGTGGTGGCGCGCGAAAAGAACACGGCCGACGTCATCATGGCTGCTGCTGAGAAACCCACGGCCATGCTCCAGACCACCGAACGGGTGGTGGCACTGGGTACGTCCACCGGCGGCACGCAGGCGCTGGAGGTGGTGCTGACCAGCCTGCCCAGGGTGACACCTGGTATCGTGATTGTGCAGCACATGCCGGAAAAATTCACCGCCGAGTTTGCCAACCGCCTCAACAGCCTGAGCCAAATCGAGGTGCGTGAAGCCCAGAACAATGACCGGGTCACACCGGGTCGGGCGCTGATTGCACCGGGCGGCAAGCACATGCTGTTGCGGCGAACGGGGGCGCAATACTATGTCGAGGTCATGGACGGCCCGCTGGTCAACCGCCACCGTCCTTCCGTGGATGTGCTGTTCCGCTCGGTCGCCCGGTGCGCAGGCGCCAACGCCCTGGGCGTGATCATGACCGGCATGGGTGACGATGGTGCCGCTGGTCTGGCCGAGATGCGCACCGCCGGAGCGCACACGCTGGCACAGGACGAAGACAGCTGCGTGGTGTTCGGCATGCCCAAGGAGGCCATCAAGCATGGTGGCGTTGAGCGGGTGGTGCCGCTGAACGCCATCGGCCGTGAAATACTGGCGCAGCTTCGGATCTAACTTTGCTATCAAAAAAATAGCGTCTCGCGCAGAATCTCTTCCACCCGCTCACCCAGCGTGGCGACCTTGGCTAACTGCAAGTTCAGGTGGTGGCGCGCCAGCACCAGGGCGATGCTGTACAACAGACCCACGCGATCGCTGGCGGATACGTTGAGCAGCCAGCGCTGGCCTTTCTCGTCCGGCGCCAGCGTCACACGCGGAGCGATCGGGAAGCTCTTGACCCGGCGCGACACCCGGCCCCGGCTGGGCGAGGGCAGGGGACCGGCATCGGTGATGACCTTGGCCAGATCGTTTTCCAGCATGCTGGTGATCTCGCGGTATTCCTCGGGGCCGGCTGAGGTCACGATCTGGAAGGTGTCCAGCGCGTAACCGTTCTTGGCAGTGTGGATGCGGGCATCCAGAATGCTGAAGCTGCGCTGGTCGAAGTAGCCGCAGATGCGGGCAAACAGGTCGCTCTGGTCGGGTGTGTAGACCAGCACCTGCAGGCCTTCGCCTGCCGGTGAGCGGCGCGCCCGCACGATGGCCTTGCTGGAGCCCACCAGGCGCGAGAGCTGGCGTGTGTGCCATGCGATGTCGGCCGCGTCGTGGCGCATGAAGTAGCCCACATCCAGCGTGTCCCACAGCGGCTTGTGGGCCTCGAACGGCAGGGAGTGCATGTTGACCAGCACCAGGGCCTCGCGTTTGCGGGCTTCGACCTCGGCGTCCGGGTCGGGCGCGTGACCACCGAGCGCGCGGCTGGTCAGGCGGTACAGGTCCTCCAGCAGCTTGCCCTTCCACGCGTTCCAGACCTTGGGCGACGTGCCGCGGATGTCGGCCACGGTGAGCAGGTACAGGGCGGTGAGCTGGCGCTCGTTGCCCACGCGTTTGGCAAAGTCGGCAATGGTCTTGGGGTCGCTGAGATCCGACTTCTGCGCAATCTGGCTCATCGACAGGTGCTCACGCACCGCAAATTCGATGAGCTGCATATCTTCGCCCGCGAAACCATGCTGCTTGCAGAAGCGCCGCACCTCGACCGCGCCCAGGTGCGAGTGGTCGCCACCGCGCCCCTTGGCAATGTCGTGGAACAGCGCCGCCACATACAGCAGCCAGGGCTTGTCCCAGCCGCTGGCCAGTTGCGAGCAGAACGGGTACTCGTGCGCGTGCTCCACGATGAAGAAGCGGCGCATATTGCGCAGCACCATCAAAATATGCTGATCCACCGTGTAGACGTGGAACAGGTCGTGCTGCATCTGGCCGACGATGCGACGGAACACCCACAGGTAGCGCCCCAGCACCGAAGTCTGGTTCATCAGTCGCATGGCGTGGGTGATGCCCTGGGGCTCAAACAGGATTTTGCGGAAAGTCTCGCGGTTCACCGGGTCGCTACGGAAACTCCCATCCATCTGGTTGCGGGCGTTGTACAGGGCCCGCAGCGTGCGGGCCGACAGCCCCTTGACCCCCACGGTGGTCTGGTAGACCAGAAAGGTCTCCAGGATGGCGTGGGGGTTGCGTTGGTACAGGTCATCACTGGCCACATCAATCATGCCCGCCTTCTCGTTGAAGCGGTCGTTGATGCGGCGCGGCGCGTGGGTCGACGGGTAGAGGCGCTCCTCGATGTTCAGCAACAGGATCTGGTTGAGCTGGGCCACCGCCTTGGCCGCCCAGTAGTAACGCTTCATCAGCGCTTCGCTGGCGCGTACCACGGCGCGCCCCTTGGAGGCGCGCGCTCCGTGGCCAAAGCCGAAGGACTCTGCCACGGCGTTCTGCATGTCAAAGATCAGGCGGTCTTCCCGCCGATTCGCAATCAGGTGCAGGCGGGCGCGCACGCGCACCAGCAGGGACTCGTTGCGCCGGATCTGTTGCACCTCAAAGGGCGTGGCCAGGCCGTTGGCGGCCAGGTCGCTCCAGTCGTTGCCATAGCCGGCCGCCTTGGCCACCCACAGGATGATCTGCAGGTCCCGCAGGCCGCCGGGTGACTCCTTGCAGTTGGGCTCCAGCGAATAGGGGGTGTTCTCGTACTTGGTGTGGCGCTGGCGCAGTTCCAGTGTCTTGGCCACGAAAAAGGCCTGGGGGTCCATGGCGGCAAAGAAGGCCGTCTGGAATTGCGCTGCCAGCGCGGCGTCGCCGGTGATCAGGCGGCTCTCCAGCAGTGCGGTCTGGATGGTCACGTCACGGTGCGCCTCGGCCAGGCAACTGGAGAATGTGCGTACGCTGGAGCCGATCTCCAGTCCGGCATCCCAGCAACTGCCGATGAACGACTCGATGCGCGCCTTCAGCCCCGCATCGTGTTCCGGGTCATAGGCGTCGGGCAATAGCACCAGCACGTCCACATCGGAATGGGGAAACAGTTCGCCGCGGCCATAGCCGCCGACGGCCAGCAACGCAAAGGGCGACTGCAGGCCGGCATGCTCCCACAGGCGTTTGAGCGCGCTATCGGCCAACTGGGCCAGGCGGCCCAGGGTCTTGTGCACATCCCGCCCGGTCGCTCCCGAACGGACGATGGTTTGCAACAGTGCAGCCTTCTGGCTGCGGTACTCGGCGCGGATTGCCTGCAGGTCAGCCATGGATGCCGTGGGGGTGCGGCGATCAGGCGCTAACCTGGGCCGGTACAAAGGCGGGCGTGGGCGGTGTGCCCGCGGACACCGTCAACACTTCGTAACCGGTACGCGTCACCAGAATGGTGTGCTCCCACTGGGCCGACAGGGAATGGTCTTTGGTCACGATGGTCCAGCCGTCTTTTTCCGCTCCGTCCTTGATTTCCTTCTTGCCGGCATTGATCATGGGTTCAATGGTGAAGGTCATGCCTTCAACCAGCTTTTCCAGCGTGCCAGGGCGTCCGTAGTGCAGCACCTGCGGTTCTTCGTGGAAGATCCGGCCAATGCCGTGGCCGCAGAACTCGCGCACCACGCTGAAGCCCTTGCTCTCGGCAAATTGCTGGATGGCGTGGCCGATGTCACCGAGGTGGATGCCCGGCTTGACCATCTTGATGCCGTGCCACATGGCTTCGTAGGTGACGGCGCACAGTCGCTTGGCCGCGATGGACGTTTCACCGACCTGGTACATGCGGCTGGAGTCGCCGTGCCAGCCGTCCTTGATGACGGTGACGTCGATGTTGACGATGTCGCCTTTCTTGAGCGGCTTGTCATTGGGAATGCCGTGGCAGACCTGGTGGTTGATCGAGGTACACACCGACTTGGGGTAGGGCGTGTTGCCACCCCCGGTGTAGTTCAGCGGCGCGGGAATGCCGCCCTGCACATTGACGATGTAGTCGTGGGCCAGTTTGTCCAGTTCATTGGTCGTGACCCCTGGCTTGACGAACGGCGTCAGGTAGTCCAGAACTTCGGAAGTCAGGCGGCCGGCCACGCGCATGCCTTCGATGTCGCTGGCGTCTTTGTAGGTAATGGTCATCCAGCAATTATCCCAGAGGGGGCAATCACGCCGCGCGTATGCGGTTTCTGCCTCCCTGCTTGGCGCGGTACAGGGCTTCATCGGCGGCCACCAGCAGGGCGTTGAGGGTGTAGCCATGCTGGACGCCCACACTGACCTGGAAGCGGATGGTGGCGTCGCCACAGTCGATGGCGCTGGATGCCACGACCTCCCGCAGGCGCTCGGCCGCGCGGCAGGCGGCCTCCCGGTTGGAGCTGTCCAGCAGCACGAATTCCTCGCCCCGGTAGCGAATCATCAGGTCGCCAGGGCGCGCCCGCCGTGGACAAGCTACCTGCCCACAGGACAAGCCTGTGGGCATCCTGTCAAAAACTATCGAAGTCATCACCTCCGGCTTTCACGTCCCGATCATGCGCAACCTTGGGCGCTGCCGCAGGAGCACCCAGTGCGGCTGGCTTGGATGCAGCCTTGAACTTTGGCGCAGCCTTCCTGACCGGGGCAAGCTGCTTTGGCGCGCTGTGGCGCAATGGTGCGGCGGCATGATGGCTGGCGGACGCGAAGCCACCCTCGCCTTGTGCCAGCTTGAATGCCGCCACCGTGCCAACAAGGTCTTGCGCCTGTGTATTGAGGCTACTCGCAGCTGCTGCCATTTCCTCCACCAGTGCGGCATTTTGCTGCGTGGCCTGGTCCATCTGCGTGACAGCCTCGCCCACTTGGGCAACGCCCGCGCTCTGCTCGGAACTTGCCGCGCTGATCTCCCCCATGAGGTCGGTCACGCGGCGTATTGAGCCTACCACCTCGGTCATGGTGGTGCCTGCCTGGTCCACCAGCACTGTGCCCTGTTCGACCCGCTCCACGCTGGCGTTGATGAGGCTCTTGATTTCTTTCGCGGCGTCAGCACTGCGCCCGGCAAGACTGCGCACCTCGGTTGCCACCACGGCAAAGCCCCGGCCCTGCTCTCCCGCACGCGCCGCTTCTACCGCTGCATTGAGCGCCAAAATGTTGGTCTGAAAGGCGATGCCGTCGATCACGCTGATGATGTCGCTGATCTTTTTCGAGGAATCGTTAATGCCTTTCATGGTGTCCACCACTTGGGCCACCACCTCACCGCCCTTGACGGCCACGGCACTGGCACTCTGGGCCAACTGGTTGGCTTGGCGGGCGTTGTCGGAGTTTTGCCTGACGGTGGAACTGAGCTCTTCCATCGAGGCTGCGGTTTCTTCCAGTGCACTGGCTTGGCTCTCGGTGCGAGCACTCAGGTCTTGGTTACCTTGGGCAATTTCGGCGGATGCGGTGGACACGCTCTCAGACCCTTGGCGCACCGTTGCAACCACTCGCGTCAGCGAGGCTTGCATGCGGTCCATGGCGGCCATCACACTGGTGGTGTCACCGCTGCGCACTTGCGGCGGCGTCGTCAAATCACCATCGGCCACGCGTCTGGCCGCATCGCTCAGTTCGGCAGGCTCGGCACCGAGTGCCCGCGTCAGGCTGCGGGTGATGAGCACGCCGGCGACCACCGCGGCAACAACAACAAACAGACAAGCAGCAATCAGGGCGTTGCGTTGAGCGACATAGGACGCATCCGCTTCTTCCAACATTTTGGCGGAACGAGTGGCAGTGAGGTCAGCGTATTCCTGTGCAACCTTGACCAAGGCAGCCAGAAGTGGGCGACAGTCGTTGTTGATTTTGGCGATGGCCTCTTCATTCTTTTTATTCAAGGCCTTATCCACGATATCCAAGGCCACAGGCGCATAAGCCTTCTCGGTCTTGTCCATTTCCTCGATCAGGCGACGTGCCTCGGTTGAAACGTCCGGCGCTTCGGCCAGCTTTTTCAACTTGGCCATGCGCTCCGTGACATTTTTATGCGCATTGGCAACGATCTCTTTCTCGATGGCTACATCCTCGGGCTTGGTGACCAGCACCAAATTTCGCGCTGCGATGGCGCGACCATCGACTGCCTGCCGCACACCCGCCGCCAACGTGGCGCGCGCGTTGATGCCATTGACGTAGTCATCGAAGCGACTGTCGGCGTCGGCGAGCGTTTTCAAGGCAAACCCGGAAACGAGCAAAACCACCAGAGTAAGTCCACCAAACGCCCAAGTCAGCTTGGCGCGTACCGTCATATTGTTCATGTTGTTTCCCCTTTGAATGGTTTATTGAACCGTTGCAGAAATCAGTCCCATGTCGGTACTGGACATGAGTTTTTCGATGTCGAGCAGGATCAGCATTCGGTTTTCCAGCGAGCCAATGGCCAGCAAATGTTCGCTGCCAATAGCCGATGAAAACTCGGGCACTGGCCGCAGTTGATCGGGCGAGAGCGTGATCACATCCGACACGCCATCAACCACCATGCAAACGACCTGCCTGCCGATGTTGAGCACAATCACCACGGTGAAGGTGTTGTAGTTGACCTCGCTCTGGTTGAACTTGATGCGCATGTCGATGATGGGCACGATCACACCGCGAAGATTAACCACGCCCAGGATGTAAGCCGGGGCGTTGGCCATACGGGTTGGGCGCTCAAACGAGCGGATTTCCTGCACGCGCAAGATGTCGATGCCGTATTCCTCGTCTCCGAGCTTGAAGGCGAGAAACTCGCGAATGGCAAGTTCTGCCGACCCTGATTTCGTTGCCATGGCGTCGCTTGCCGCGACATCGGTTGGAGTCATGCTGCCACCCTCCCATTCTTAAAGTTGATGCAGCCCCATTTTGTAGATGATTATTCACCCCCCCTCTCTCTTTCTCCGTATTTACCCTAGGTCAATCCAGAGCACGCGAGCGGTGAAGCAAGGCCATGACAGCCAGTGCGTGGCCCCAAGACTACTGCCTTTAACGTGGCCCAACTTTGCGGCTCGCCGCTACAATCTGCATGACTTGTTCATTTGCTGCCGGTGCCCCCGGCACAACGGCCACTGGTTCGACCCTCGGGGCAACCTGCTGGGCGATATAGTCTCACATCCTTTGCGCCGCCGCCTTGAAATCGCACTCTTGTCGTCCTTCAATGCCGGCATCCATGAAGCCAAATTGGCGGAGTGTTGCTTTCACCAAGCTTGATACCCTTGATGCTGGGTCAGGCGGTTGAGCTTTTCCACGTAGCGCAGGGACACCAGCATGATCAGGCCGAAAGCGATGGTGACCGGCGCCAGGCTGACCACCAGGATCGTCAAGCCCATGACCGCGTCCATGGTTTTGGGGGGTACTCAGGTCCAGTGGTATCAGTAGCAGGTACACAGCCCGCAGGATCAGCGCCTGGCCAAGGCCCATGAGGGTGTAACCCACGCCGCCATGCACGATGGTGGGCAGACCCGTCAGGATGCCCACGCCAAAGCCCAGGCAGGTCATTACATTGCCCGGGGCCCACAGGCGTTGGTTGTTGGCCAAGGTGCTTTCGGTTAGGCAGCGCCCTCTAAGCTAAATGACCAGTTGGTCGGTACCATCGCGGCCACAAGGAGTTTTCAATGAGCGATTCGTATCTGGGCTTTGCCAATTCCCCCCTGGGTTCCCGTGTTGCGTCCATGCTGGGCCTGCCTCAACCGCTGCCGCTGGAGCGCTACCAGCCGGGCCAGCCGGTGGTACGCGGCAGCGTGCTGGTGGGTGCCGGACCGGACGCAAAACTGCTGCCCGCGCTGGCCGGTGTGTTCAAGGCTATTGGCGCCCAGACCGTGGCCCACCGCGACGTGCCGCAGTGGATGGGCCTCGCCAATCCGCTGGGCATGATGACCGGCCGCTGGGGCACCGACGACCAGCCGGGCGAAAAGGTCAAGGCCCTGGTGTTCGACGCCACCGGCCTGACGGACAGCGGCCAGTCCGATGCGCTGTACCGCTTTTTCCACGACGCCGCGCGCTCGGTGCTGCCTTGTGGCCGCGTGCTGGTGCTGGGCCGAGCGCCCGAGTCCTGCACCACGCCGCGCCAAGCCACGGTCCAGCGCGCACTGGAGGGCCTGACCCGCTCGCTGGCCAAGGAACTCAAGCGCGGCATTACTGCGCAACTGGTCTATGTGGCCGAAGGCGCCGAGGACCAGTTGGAGGGCGCGCTGCGCTTCCTGCTGTCGCCGCGCTCCGCGTACGTGTCGGCCCAGGTGGTGCGCTTGTCAAAGCCGGTGGGACCGGTGGCTGCACCACAGGACTGGGCACAGCCCCTGGCCGGCAAGAAGGTACTGGTGACCGGCGCCTCGCGCGGCATTGGTGCCGCCATTGCGGAGGTCATGGCGCGCGATGGCGCCCAGGTGATCTGCCTGGATGTGCCGCAAGCCCAGGCCGGCCTGGACGAAGTTGCACAACGCCTCGGTGCCAAGGCCTTGGCGCAGGATATTGGTTCCGCCGAGGCACCGCAAGCCCTGGTGGACGCGGCACTGCTTGACGGCGGCTGGGATGTGGTCGTGCACAACGCCGGCATCACCCGCGACAAGACCATCGCCAACATGAAGGAACACCTGTGGCAGGCCGTTGTCAACGTCAACCTGTCCACGCAAGAGCGCATCAATGACGCCTTGGTGGCGTCCGGTGCGCTCAAGACCGGCGCGCGCATCGTCTGCGTGTCGTCCATTTCCGGCATTGCCGGCAACCTGGGCCAGACCAACTACGCACTGTCCAAGGCCGGCGTCATCGGCATGGTGCAGAGCATGGCACCGGTGTTGGCCGAGCAGGGTATCACCATCAATGCGGTGGCGCCGGGCTTTATCGAGACGCAAATGACCGCCGCCGTGCCCTTTGCCATCCGCGAGGCCGGCCGGCGCATGAACTCCATGGGGCAGGGCGGTCAGCCGGTCGATGTGGCCGAAACCATTGCCTGGTTTGCCTCGCCCGCATCGAGCGGCCTGACCGGCAACGTGGTGCGCGTGTGTGGCCAGAGTTTGTTGGGAGCCTGACCATGGCCGCCATTGAAGTCACCGAAACGCCCAGTCTGGCTGCGACCTTCTTTCGCGCCCTAGGCACGGGCGCCAAACGCCCCGGCAAAGTGGATGCCTTGCCACCGGTAGAGCTGGTACTGCCCCGCGTACAGCTTAACGCTCAGCACATTGGCCAGTACTCCGCTTTGTGCGGCTTCCACGTGGGGCAGGGCGTTCCGCTGATCTACCCCCAGTTGCTGACGTTTCCGCTGGTCACGGCCTATATGTGTTCGGATGAATGCCCTTGGCCCGCGATGGGTACGGTGCATCTGGCCAACACCATCCAGCAGCACAAGCCGCTGTTTGCGGACGATGTGGTACGCGTGGAAATGGCCACAGGCCAGTTGTTCGCCCACGAGAAGGGCCAGGTCTTCACACTGGACCTGCGCATCCTGCGCGGTGACGAACTGGTGTGGAGCGCCACCCAGAGCCTGCTGCGCGTGGGCGTCAAGGAAACATCGGGCGAGCCCTATGCCAGCCGCCTCACCGCGGCCGATACACCCTTGTCCTGCCAGGCAGAGTTTGGAGCCGGAGCCGACCTGGGCCGCCGCTACGGCGCCATCTCGGGCGACCGCAACCCCATCCACCTGACGGCCATGACGGCTCGGCTGTTCGGCTTCAAGCGCGCCATTGCCCACGGCATGTGGACGCAAGCGCGGGCGCTGTCCTGCCTGCTGCCGGCGCAGCCGCTGGAGCAGGCCGGCCTGGACGTGGAATTCAAGACTCCGCTGTACCTGCCGGGCCGCGCCACTCTGTGGAGCGCGCGCTCCGAGACTGGCGCCCTGTTCGAGGTGCGCGACGCCAAGGGCGCCAAGCCCCATCTGCGCGGTCAACTGCGCTACTGAACCATCTTTTGATTTGAACGGAACATCACCATGACAACCAATACCATTCGCCGCGTCGCCATCCTGGGCGGCAACCGCATTCCCTTTGCCCGCTCCAATACCGTCTACTCCCAGGCCTCCAACCAGGAGATGCTGACCGCCACGCTGCAAGGCCTGGTGGACCGCTTCAACCTGCATGGCGAACGTATGGGCGACGTGGTGGCCGGCGCGGTGATGAAGCACTCGCGCGACTTCAACCTGGTGCGTGAATCGGTGTTGTCCACCACGCTGGCCCGTGAAACCCCCGCCTTTGACCTGCAACAGGCCTGTGGCACTGGTCTGGAGGCCACCATGGTGGTGGCCAACAAGATTGCGCTGGGCCACATCGAATGCGGCATCGCCGGCGGCGTGGACACCACTTCCGACGCCCCCATCGCGCTGAACGAGAAGCTGCGCAAGGTGTTGCTGGACCTGTCGCGCGCCAAGACTGCTGCCCAGCGCCTGAGCATTGCCACGCGCCTGCGCCCCTCCATGCTGACTCCCGCCCTGCCGCGCAACGGTGAGCCACGCACCGGCCTGTCCATGGGCGAGCACGCCGAGCAGATGGCGCGCGAGTGGGGCATCACCCGCGAGTCCCAGGACGAACTGGCGCTCAAGAGCCACCAGAACCTGGCCCGCGCCTATGACGACGGTTTCTTCACCGACCTGATGACGCCGTTCAAGGGCGTGACCAAGGACAACAACCTGCGCGCCGACTTGAGCATCGAAAAGCTGCGCGGCTTGAAGCCCGTGTTCGACAAGAAGGTGGCACCGGGCCAGGGCACGCTGACCGCCGGCAACTCCACGCCGCTGACTGATGGTGCCTCCGCCGTGCTGCTGGCCAGCGAGGAATGGGCCTCCGCGCACAACCTGCCTGTGCTGGCTTATCTGACGTTCAGCGAAGTGGCGGCGGTGGACTTCTTCGACAAGAAGGAAGGTCTGTTGATGGCGCCGGCCTACGCCGTGCCGCGCATGTTGGCGCGTGCCGGTTTGACGCTGCAAGACTTCGACTACTACGAAATCCACGAAGCCTTTGCCGCCCAAGTCCTCTGTACCCTGAACGCCTGGCAGGGCAAGGTGTTCTGCAAGCAGCAACTGGGTCTGGCCAAGCCGCTGGGCAAGATCGACATGAGCAAGCTCAACGTCAACGGCAGTTCGCTGGCCGCCGGCCACCCGTTTGCCGCCACCGGTGGCCGCATCGTCGCAACGCTGGCCAAGATGCTGGCGCAAAAGGGTTCGGGCCGCGGCCTGATCTCGATCTGCGCGGCCGGTGGCCAGGGCGTGGTGGCGATTGTGGAGCGCTAAACCGCGGGGTTGATCCGCTCAGCCCGGAATATTGGGCTCGACCAGGTTGGCGAGTTGCACCAGCGACTCCTGCCAGCCCAGGTAGCACATCTCGACCAGAATGGCCTCGGGGATGCCTTCCTGGACGATGCTCAGGTCGGTGCCGCACGCCACGGACTTCAGCGCGACCGTGACCCGCAGCTCACCGGGTAGGTTGGGGTCGTCAAAGCGGTCGGTATAGCGCAGCAGTTCATTAGGAACCAGTTCCAGGTATTCACCACCGAAAGAATGGCCGTTGCCGGTCGAAAAGTTCTGGAACGACATCTTGAAGCTACCGCCGACCCGGGCGTCCAGGTGGTGCACCTTGCAGGTGAAGCCGTAGGGTGGTAGCCATTTAGCCATCGCGTCGGCATCCAGAAATGCCCGATAGACCTTTTCGGGCTTGGTGCGCAGCACCCGATGCAGACGAACCGTACCTGTTGCCATGTTGGGTCTCCTGTGTTGGTGGTCTGGCTCCGCGTGCCAGTGTGAAGCATTGTGCGGCCTTCGGGGAAGATCTGCTTTCTGCGTGCACAATCCGTGGCATTTGCAGGGAGACTGAACGCAGTGACCGATCGATTCCAACCTTTGACGATCCCGGAGCGGCCTGCGTCTGCATCGGTCTTGCAGCGGCGTCTGACGGCAGGTCAGGCGGTCATAGCAATTGCGGTTGGGGTATTGTCCGGCGCGGCGGCAGTCTATGTCCATGGAAGGTTCGGATTCTTTCCTGCCGTAGCTTCCTTTTTTGCCATGCCATTGCTTTTCAAGCTGTTGGCCCTTATCCACGAAGTGGGACACGTGTTGGCCGGTGGAGTTGTGGGAATGCAGTTGTTGGCTATCAGCGTGGGATCGTGGCGCTGGCAGCGAAGCAAGGATGGCTGGCAGTTCGGGCGGGTTAGGTCCATCAAGGGGATTGGTGGATTTGCGCTGATGCTGCCGCTAGACGACAAGCCCTGTACTTTGGAACAATCGATCTATACGCTGGGCGGGCCGGTTGCCAATTTCGTTCTAGCAGTCGTTTGTGCAAGTGGGGCAAATACACGGGAGGCCGATGACGTGGTTGGTCAGGTGTTGTTGCTCCTGGCGATCATGAGTGCCGCGATTGGCGCCATCAACCTGCTTCCTCTCCAATTCAATGGCTGGCTGAGCGATGGACGTCGGTTATGGGCGCTGTGGCGCAGTTTGCCTGAGGTGCATGTCAACGAGCATCTTTTGCGTTTGTGGCGGTTGTCCATCGCTGGCGTCCGCCCCAGAGATTGGCCCGAATTCGATGCATTGGACGCAGATGACAAGCGCCTGCCGCAGAGCATCGCCGATGGGTTGCGCCGTACCATGATCAGCCGGTCCATCGATGCCGGCATATTGGACTCCCCCGCGACCCTCGCCGCAGTTTCTGCGCTGGCTACCGGCTTCTGGCAAGGACCGGACGGAATGCGTCAGATGAACGCGGTGGCGCTTGCCATGTGGGAAATGGTGACCCGCCGGGATACGACGGTGGCAAAGGCCTGGCTGGCGGAAGGGGAAGCGGCTCTGATCGACCAATCGTGCGAGCGTGCTTGGGTTACTGCCGCCATTGCGGCTGCGCAAGGACGGTTGTCGGAGGCGCGCAACCATATCGCGACCGCACGTGCCCGGTTGGTTTCCGTGGCGGACCCCGGTAGTCAGCTCATGCTGACGGAACTGTTGCATAGGCTCGAACTGGAAATCGCCGGTCCACCTTGAGGGTTTGTAACCAAGGGAGCCCGGGGCGATACCGAATACCGGAGCCGGGTAAAATTCGCCCCTGTTGGAACGGGCCCATTCAGCGCCCGCTCCGGTGATCAGTCTCCTCCCTGCAAAACCCTTAGGCCGCCTCCGTGACCCTGCATATCTCCACATTCGAGGGCAGCAATGCCCTGAGCAGCTTCCGCGTTCAACAACTCCTGCCCGCCCTGCAGGCGGTCCACGACAAAATTGCGTCCATTTCCGCGCGCTTTGTGCACCTGGTGGCCGGCGACAGCGCGCCCGATGCGGCGCTCAGCGCCCAACTGGCGGCGCTGCTGACCTATGGCGACCCCTACGCCGGCCCTACCGACGGCCCGCTGATCGTGGTGTCCCCCCGTTTGGGCACCGTGTCGCCCTGGGCGTCCAAGGCCACCGACATTGCCCACAACTGCGGCCTGGGCGTGCACCGCATCGAGCGCCTGGTGGAATACCGCCTGACGTTGAAGAACGGTCTGCTGAGCAAGACCGCGCTGACCGCCGGGCAACTGGAGCAGGTTGCAGCCCTGTTGCACGACCGCATGACCGAAAGCGCCATGCTGGAGCGCGCCCAGGCCCTGGGCCTGTTCAGCGCCCTGCAGGCCGCGCCCATGGACCATGTGGATGTGCTGGGTGGCGGCAAGGCCGCGCTGGAAAGTGCGGACCGCGCCTGGGGCCTGGCCCTGGCGGCCGACGAGATCGATTACCTGGTCAACGCCTTCACGACGCTGGGCCGTAACCCCACCGACGTGGAGTTGATGATGTTTGCCCAGGCCAATAGCGAACACTGCCGCCACAAGATTTTCAACGCCCAGTTCACGATCGACGGCGTGGCGCAGGACAAGAGCATGTTCGGCATGATTCGCCACACCCACCAGACCCACCCGCAGCACATGCTGGTGGCGTATTCGGACAACGCCTCCGTCATGGAAGGCGTCCAGGTCGAACGCTTTGTAGCCAAATCGGCAGTCAATTCTGGCTCTAGCCCTCGTGGAATCAGCGTAGCCAGCTATGAAAAGCATAGCAATACGAACCACATCCTGATGAAGGTGGAGACCCACAATCACCCCACGGCCATCTCTCCATTCCCCGGTGCCTCCACCGGCGCGGGCGGCGAGATCCGTGACGAGGGCGCCACCGGTCGCGGCTCCAAGCCCAAGGCGGGCCTGACCGGCTTTACCGTGTCCAAACTCTGGGGTGGCGACTTCGGTAAGCCCGAGCACATTGCCAGCCCGCTGCAGATCATGGTCGAAGGCCCGCTGGGTGGTGCCGCGTTCAACAACGAATTCGGCCGGCCCAACCTGCTGGGCTACTTCCGCGAATACGAGCAAAGCGTGGCCAGCGACGTGGACACCGTGCAGCGCGGCTACCACAAGCCCATCATGATCGCCGGTGGCCTGGGCGTCATTGACTCCACGCAGACCCACAAGATCGAATTCCCCGCCGGCAGCCTGCTGATCCAATTAGGCGGCCCCGGCATGCGCATCGGCATGGGCGGCAGCGCGGCCAGCTCCATGGCCACCGGTGCCAATGCGGCGCACCTGGACTTTGACTCCGTGCAGCGCGGCAACCCCGAAATCGAGCGCCGGGCGCAAGAGGTCATCAACCAATGCTGGGTGCAGGGCGACAAGAACCCCATCCTGGCGATCCACGACGTGGGCGCCGGCGGCCTGTCCAACGCCTTCCCCGAGCTGACCAATGACGCCGGCCGTGGCGCGCGCTTCGACCTGCGCGCCGTCAAGCTCGAAGAGTCCGGCATGGCGCCCAAGGAAATCTGGTGCAACGAGAGTCAGGAACGCTATGTGCTGGCCATCGCGCCCGAATCGCTGGAGCAGTTCCAGGCCCTGTGCGAGCGTGAGCGCTGCCCGTTTGCGGTGATTGGCGTCGCCACCGAAGAACGCCAATTGCAACTGGTGGACGAGGGCGCCGAGTCCCCGGTCGATATGCCCATGAACGTGCTGCTGGGCAAGCCGCCCAAGATGCACCGCGACGTGAAGACGGTTTCCCGTACCTTCAAGCCGCTGGATCTGACCGGTGTCGACCTGCAAAAGGCCGTCATCGACGTGCTGGCCCATCCCACCGTGGCCTCCAAGCGCTTCCTGATCACGATTGGCGACCGCACCGTGGGTGGCCTGACGCACCGCGACCAGATGGTCGGCCCCTGGCAGGTGCCGGTGGCGGATTGCGCCGTAACCTTGGCCGATTTCAAGGGCTTTGCCGGCGAAGCCATGTCCATGGGCGAGCGCACGCCGCTGGCCGCGCTGGATGCGCCCGCATCCGGCCGCATGGCGGTGGCCGAGGCGATTACCAATCTGTTGGCCGCACCCATCGAGCTGAGCCGCGTCAAGCTGTCCGCCAACTGGATGGCGGCCTGTGGCGAGCCGGGCGAAGACGCCGCGCTGTACGCAACCGTCAAGGCCGTTGGCCTGGAACTGTGCCCCAAGCTGGGCATTTCCATCCCCGTCGGCAAGGATTCGCTGTCCATGCGCACGCTGTGGAAGGATGAGAAGGGCGACAAGAAGGTCACATCCCCCGTATCGCTGATCGTCAGCGCCTTCGCCACCTTGCAGGATGTGCGTGGCACGCTGACGCCCCAATTGGACAACGAGCAGGACACCACGCTGGTGCTGGTCGATCTGGGCCACGGCAAGAACCGCATGGCCACCAGCATCCTGGCGCAGACGCTGGACCAGGTCGGTGACGCCGTGCCCGATCTGGAAGACCCGCAAGACCTCGTCAACCTGGTGGAAGCGGTCAACTTCCTGCGCAGCAAGGGCATGATCCTGGCCTACCACGACCGCAGCGATGGCGGTCTGCTGGCGGCCGTGGCCGAGATGGCCTTTGCCGGCCAAGTTGGCGTGGCGCTGAACGTGGACATGTTGGTCACCGAGGGCGACGGCATTTCCGACAGCCGCATGGACACCGGTGACGCGAAGAACTGGGCCGGCCAGGTTGGCCCTCGCCGCGAGGAGCTGACGCTCAAGGCCCTGTTCAGCGAAGAGCTGGGCGTGGTGCTGCAGGTGCGCACTGTGGAGCGTGGCGACGTGATGCAGGTGCTGCGTGCGCACGGCCTGTCGCAGCACAGCCACTTTATCGGCAAGACCCGGCCCGCGTCCTCCAAGATCGACGCCGGTAAGGGCGAGCTGCAGGTCTGGCGCGACGCCAAGTCCATCTTCAAGGCCTCTTTGGGCGACCTGCACCAGGTCTGGGACAGCGTAAGCTGGAAGATCTGCCAGCAGCGCGACAACCCGGCCTGTGCCGATGCCGAGCATGCGACAGCCGGTACGTCCAATGACCCCGGGCTCCATGTCCATATGCCAAATCTGGCGCTAGCCCTCGTGGAGTCTGCGCAGGCAGCTACCAAAAACGGAGCACCGGCCATCCTCACCGCCCGCCCCAAGGTAGCCGTTCTGCGCGAGCAGGGCGTCAACTCCCACGTGGAAATGGCCTACGCCTTCACCGAGGCCGGCTTTGAGGCCTTTGACGTGCACATGACCGACCTGCAGACCGGTCGCGCAAGACTAGCGGACTTCCAGGGCGTGGTCGCCTGCGGCGGTTTCAGCTATGGCGACACCCTGGGTGCCGGCATTGGCTGGGCGCGCTCCATCACCTTCAACTCAGGCCTGGCCGAGCAGTTCAAGGCGTTCTTTGGCCGTACCGACACCTTCGGTCTGGGCGTGTGCAATGGCTGCCAGATGTTTGCCGAGCTGGCCGACATCATCCCCGGCGCGCAGGACTGGCCGCGCTTCACCACCAACCAGAGTGAGCGCTTTGAGGCGCGCCTGTCCATGGTGGAAGTGCTGGAGTCGCCGTCCCTGTTCTTCAAGGATCTGGCCGGCATGCGCCTGCCGATTGCCGTGGCGCACGGCGAGGGCTATGCCAACTTCAAGTACCGTGGCAATGCGGACAAGGCCATCGCGGCGATGCGCTTTGTCGACAACGCCGGCGCCGCCACCGAGGCCTACCCGTTCAACCCGAACGGCAGCCCGGGCGGCCTGACGGCCGTGACCACGGCGGATGGCCGCTTCACCGCCATGATGCCGCACCCCGAGCGCGTGTTCCGCAACATCCAGATGAGCTGGAATTGCCTGGACGCCAACGCCCACAGCCCGTGGATGCAGCTCTGGCACAACGCAAGACGCTGGGTGGGGTAGGGCTTTTGCAAAACGCCCAGAATGGCCGTATGAAACACCCATCCACGATTCTCTCCACCGTCTTGGGTGCGGCCCTGCTGGCCCTGGGTGCCATGCCGGCCCAGGCGCAAACATCCACCGCCAAGGCGCGCCCTGTGCCCGCTGCGGCGGCACAGTCCTGCCCAGCCATCCTGCAGCACGAATTCCCGCGCCTGCAGGACGACGCGCCACAGAACCTGTGCCAGTACGCCGGCAAGGTGCTATTGGTGGTCAACACCGCCAGTTACTGTGGCTTTACCCACCAGTACGAAGGGCTGGAAGCCCTGCACGCCAAGTACCAGGACAAGGGTCTGGTGGTGCTGGGTTTCCCCAGCAACCAGTTTGGCAAGCAGGAACCCGGCAGCTCCAAGGAGATTGCCGACTTCTGCTTCAACACCTATGGTGTGAAGTTCCCGATGTTCGCCAAGTCGGACGTGCGCGGCGATGAGCGCAATGCGCTCTATGTCGACCTGTTCAAGGCCACCAAGGCCGAGCCGAAGTGGAACTTCAACAAGTACCTGCTGGACCGCAAGGGCAAGGTGCTGTCCTATTACCCCAGTGATGTAGAGCCGGACAACACCCGGCTGGTCTCCGCCATCGAAAAGGCACTGGGCCAGAAGATGTAGGCCGCGGGGCCTTCTGGCCCTAGAGCAGAAACGCCAGCGCGGCGATGGCGGTGGGTGGCAGTGCGCCCAGCAGCAGGCCGCCAGCGCCAATGGATTCATCCACAAAGCCCTTGCGCAGCAGCGCCACTCCGGCCGGGTTGGGGGCGTTGGCAATCACCGTCAGCCCGCCTCCGGCCACGGCGCCGGCCACCAGCGCGTACTTTGATGCATCTGTCATCCCCGCGATCAGCGAACCCAGATAGGTCAGGGCGGCGTTATCGGTGAGCGCGGTCAGACCCAGCGCGCCAAAGAACAAGGCCGTGGGTTGCAGACTGCCGACGATGGGTTGCAGCCACCACTGCTGCATGCCGCCCAGCACCACCAGTCCGGCCAGGAAGAAGCCGACCAGCAGCCCTTCCTTCAGGATCAGCGGACTCTGGTAGTGGGCATAGGCTTGGGTGAAGCCCAGGAAGAACAGGAACAGTCCCAAAAAAATCACCGGATGGTGGGCAAACAGCACCACGCCGGCCAGAAAGGCCAGGTGGATGGCCCGGACCGTCAAAGGCACGGTGGCCGCATCCGCTGGTGCGGGAGCGGCCGGCGCGTCCGCCAGGTGGCGACTCAGCAGCGCCGTCATCACGCTGGCGTTGATCAGCACGGCCACGCAGGCGCGCCAGCCAAAGGTGCTGGCCATGAAGGTGCTGTCCCAGTTCCAGGTGGCGGCGACCATGAGCACGGGTGGCGCGGCAAACGCGGTAAGCGTACCGCCAATGGACACGTTGACGAACAGCACGCCCAGGGCGGCGTATTTCAGCCGCTCCGGCATGGCGGTGTTGAAGACCAGGGGCGCCATCAGCAACGCAGCCAGGGTCATGGCGGCGGGTTCGGTGATGAAGGAGCCAATCAGCGGCACCAGTGCCAGGCACAGCCAGACCTGGGTCACCACCGTGCGCACCGGCGCCAGACGGGCCAGGCCATTGACGAGGCGTTCCACGGTGAGCAGGACGGGGCGCGAGGCCGCCACCACCATGATGACAAAGACGAACAGCGGTTCCGTGTATTGAAGGGATTCGGCGTAGGCAATGGCCTCAGAACCCCCTTGCACCAGGGCCATGGTTGCCACCAGCACAAAGGCCCAGAAGCCAAACACCACCTCCACCTCGCCCAGCAGGTGGAACAAGCCGGCATGGCGGGTGCTGCGGTGGGCGAGGCGCTCGAACAGCTTGGCGCAGAAGGTGTGCAGCAGCGCCAGTGCGAACAGGCCTGCGGCCAGCACCTCCATGGAGAGCACGCCGCCTAGAGGGTGGCGTCCACGCCGACCAGATCCGCCAACTCGGCGGTGGTCATGGCGCCGTCACGGCCAATCGTCTGGCCCGTTCGGGCACTCTTGACCACGACATAGGGGACCGACTCGGCCCCGAAGCTGTTGAGCAGCTTGGTATTGGCCTTGATGGCCTGCTCCACGTCCGAGGGCACACTGGCGGATGCCGAAATGCCACCCCGTCCTGCGAGGATGGAGGTTTCGTGCTCGTTCATCAGTGCCAGCGGGTCGGCAGCGCCCAGTAAGGCTGCGCCCTGGGTCAGGCTGGAGGCGTTGATCCACGCCACGGGAATCCACTGGAATTTGACCTTTTTGTGCAGGGGCAAGGATGCCTGCCACAGGTGACCACAGTGCGGACACTGGGGGTCAAAGAACACGTAGACGGTGTTGGCGCTCATCAACGCACCCACGGTAAAGCCCTTGGCCCCGGTGGTCACCGCCTGGATGGAAACCTCTTGTTTGGCGGGCTTGGACGTGTCTTGTTGGGAACAGGCGCCCAATAGCGCGGCGGCGGCGAGCGCGAGGGCCGCCAAAATGGTGCGATTCAGTGTCATGGGGAAAAACGGTTAAACGGGTACGCGGCGCTTAGCTGCCACGGGGTTTGGGGGGCGTGGCGGGAGGGGTGCTAAGAGCCTGCTCCTCCAGGATGGACGCGGGCACGGTATCGAGAAAATCGGGCTCGGGTTGGTGAGGAACGTTGGAGAACAGCGACCAGGTGGACTCGGTATTGGCTTCCACGGCATCGGGTACGGGGATGGGATCCCCCAGCATATAGCGATCCTGCTCCGGCGTTGGGGCGGGCTTTGCGGCCGGCTCTTGCGGCTTGGTATTCACGGACAACTCCCTCCTTCTTTCACTTGGCACTGTAGCGGATTCACTGTGTCCCTGCAATTTGGTATGGGAAAACGACTCAGGCGCCCACGTTGCATTCGCGGCGCAGCAGGGCCAGAGCATCCTGCAGCGCGTAGTCATGGTCGCTCAGCAGCGTGCCCTCTGCCTCATCGACAAAGGCATCCCACAGGTGCAGGTAGTCTGCCTGGTGCTGTTGGGGGGCATGGTCATGGATGAACTGGCGGGCCCGGTTGGTGTCCAGTCCCGACTTGCGGATCTTGCGCAGCAAGGTGGCGGCGGTTTTCTCGGTCAGCGCGGTCTTGGCCGGGTTGCCGGCGGACAGGCACAGGAACAGCGTCAGCAGGGAACTGTCGTCGTCATGTCCGGCGGTGGCCTTGTTCCAGGTGGCTGACGCGCTGCGGTCGAAGTGATCCACCTCGCTGAAGGCATCTTCCAGCCAGAAGTAGCGGCCCAGGAACGCTGGCGTGCGGTCAAACAGCTTGCGCGCAGGCACGGCGGCGTCCAGGATCTTGGGCAGGTCGCCGAGCACGGATTGGCGCACGCCGTCGACCACGGGCGCAAAGCGCGCCGGCAGGTCCTTGGGCAAGGGCAGCGTGAAGCCACCGGCGGCAGCGGCGTCGGCCGTTGCATATTTCTTGCGCAGCGCAGCGACCATTTTTTCAAACGCGACCCAGTTGGGCATCTCGCTGCGCCGCGTGGCGTGGGCCAGCAGCGCGGTGCGCACCACGGCCTCGGCATCCTTGCCGGCCTCTTCCAGATCGGAGGCGTCCAGGCCCAGTGTGCCGGCCAGCCAGATGGCGGCATCGACCAGCAGCGCCACCTGCTGGCGCTGCGCCAGCTCCATCTGGTAGTCGGACAGGGGGCGCAGCGTCCATTTGGCCAGTAATGGGATCTGCTCGTCGGTGAATCCACCGCCTTCGTGCATGCCGAAGTGGCTGTTCTGCGGCATCGCAATCAGCGCCTTGAGCATGTCCGAGCCGCCCTTGGAGCGCGACAGGAAGGAGTGGTCGCGCAGGGATTCTGCTGCCTGGCGCAGGTCACCACCGGTGGATTGCTCCAGATACAGGCTCACCAGATTGACCATGCGGTCTCGGGCCTTCTCCAGTTCGGGGCGCAGGAATTCACTGCCAAAGTAGCGCGCGATCTGCACCATGCCCTTGGGGGCTTCAACGCAGATGGCGTCCAATTTGGCCTGGTTCAGAATGCCGTGCTGCACGCCATAGGCCAGCGCCTTCTCGAAGAAGGGGCGGGCATCGAACAGCGAAATGGAGAGGGGCGGTGATGCAGTCTTCATCGGCTAGATGGCGGATTCCTCGTCATCGTCCCGCGCGGCGGGCGTGGCCTTGCCGCGGTCGGTGTCACCGGTTTCGACCTTGCCGTCGTCTTCCTCGACTTCTGTTTCTTCCTCGTCGTCCAGGCCCAAGTCGTGGGCGCGGGCCTTGGCGCGCAGGACCATGACGGTTTCCATGAACAGGTCCGGGCATTCGTAGCGCAACAGCCAGGCCATTTGCATCCAGTCCTGGTCGGCGACCTCGTCGAGCTCCAGCTTAGGCGGTACATAGGCCGAGGCCAGCAGCGCGGATTCGGACAGCATTTCACCGTCGTCCTCGACCGAGTCAAAGGTGCCGGTGCGGGCAAAGGCCTCGATGCGGCTCCACTTTTCGGAGAAGTAGTCGGCCATGGCCTCGCTGCCGCCTTCCAGGTCGCCAATGGCGGTCAGAAACTCGACCGGGTCGGCATCCTCACGGAAGATCACGGAGTTCATCATGCCGCGCAGGTGGGTGCGGGTCAGGTCCTTGTACTGTTTCTCGATGACGACGGCGCGGGCAAACATCTCGGGCGTCACCAACAGGTTGATGACGGATTCCTTGGAGTTGTCGTACTCGCGGATTACGGCCAGGATGTCCTTGGGCGGCAACTGCTCCAGCACCACCATCAGGGCGCCGTCGCCCTCGGTGTCGGCCAGCTCCACCAGCGCGGATTCGGCGCCGACGATGTCGCCGGCCGCGATCAGGCTCTGGGTCTTGGTGATCAGGGCAAGGTGGTGGGTGCTCATGTGGGGTTCATTCCTTGCGGTCAAAGCCTTGTTCGGCCAGCCAGTCGGCGCCGGCCTCGTCGCGGGTGCGGGCTTCCTGCTCCTCGTGGTCTTCTTCCTCGTCGGTTTCGGCGTCTTCGGCCCCGCTGGATTGGGGGTGCTCGGGCAGGTGGTACAGGTACTCCAGGCCGGCCGCCACGCACAGGAACCATTCGCCCATGGGTTGCTTCTGCACGGTTTGGATCAGCTCGCGCGTCCAGGGTTCCAGCGTCAGGGATTCGGCCAGGTTGTCCCACTCGGGCATTTCGTCGGGTTCCCGGCTGACCAGGTTGTCCATGACCGCCAATTCGGTGAAGCGGAAGGCCTTGTGGAAGACCACGGCCACCATCTCCGGGCTGAGTTCCAGCATGTGTACCAGGAATTCCATTTCCTTGCGGCGCTGGGCCAGGCGTTTGTCCAGGATGTGCACGCCTTCCGAATCAAAGGTCAGGTCATCCAGTTCTGCGTAGTAGGCCGAGCGCAGGTTGCGAAAGTAGGGAGAAATGTTCATGCGGGCATGGCTCTCAGATCAGGCGGTTGAAATAGGTTTGCCAGATTTCTCGGGCGGTATCGATGGGGCTGTCCAGCAGGTTGCGGCGTCGGTTGTCGTCGTAGGCCTGGCGCTTGGTGTCATCCGATAGCACGTCGTAGGCTTCCTGCACCGCCCGAAAGCGCGCCGGCGCCTGCGGGTCGGGGTTGCGGTCCGGGTGGAACAGCGACGCCTGTTGGCGAAACGCCTTCTTGATGTCGGCCAGGCGGGCCGCACTGCTGAGGCCCAGGGCTGCGTAGTGATCTTTCATGCCAAAAAACGGGTGGCACAGTGACCTGTGCCGTCACGCGCTTGGACTTCTGAGGGAATGGTTCGGGACAACAGCAAGCGGGCTACCGGTGGGGCGACCTCAAACCGCACAGGCAGGAATCAGGGATGCGCCCAAACGGGACATCGGCTGCGTGGCGGTGAGTGGCATGAAACGGCTCCAACGGAAGTGCATGTCGGATTTTACCGAATATGTGAAAAAGCACAGATGGTGCCCCCAAGTAACCCGGCGCGGTATTGGCTGGGAACACTGTTGCTGTTCTTGTCGTAATAACCCTCTTGCGTGTCTTCCATGGATGTAAGTCAAACGAAAACAGATCGTGTGGACTACCCAATTGCTGGGCGTGACACTGACACATTCCTTCTGAACACCGGGCGGGTTCGCCCGTCCGCAGTTCCCCCAAAAAACGGCCCATTCAGGGCCTCTCTTCTTTCGCCTGCCCGTCTTCAACGAAAATCCGTGCCAACCCCCGATGGCCACTCAAAGTGCTCCACTTATGGCCAGTCAAACTGCTCCACCCCGGCCACCGTAAATTGATGTGCTAAACGCGGCGCACCAGTAGTTCGGAGGCCACTGGCAGGACGTTACTTTCACCCCCCTCACCTTCGAGGGGATAACAGGAGTGAACGTCTTGAAACTGCATTTGCAAACCACCATTTGGACCCTGCTTAAAGCCGGGTCCACCCAACGCCAGATTGAGCGCGCCACAGGCATTTCGCGCCACACGATACGGGCCTACAAGAAGAAGTTCGACAGTCAAAGCCCTGACCCGTCTCCAGATCCGTCGAGCGCGCCATTTCAAACTGCTCCACCCTGGCCACCGACTCCGCCAGCAGAACAACTGACCGGCGCCTCCATCTGCGAGCCCTACCGGGATTACGTCGAGGCCCAGTTGCGCCTCAAACGCAACGCCATGGCCATTTACCAAGACCTGGTCGATCAGTTCGGCTTCACGGGTGCCTACAACTCCGTCAAGCGCTTTACCGCCAAACTACGCTGGCGCGAACCAGAGCAGTTCGACCGCCTGGAGTTCTCGCCCGGCGAGGAGATGCAGGTCGACTACGGCGAGGGCGCGCCCACCCGCGTGCTGGGTACCACCCGCTACCGCAAACCCCGTCTGTTCGTGGCAACGCTGCGCTACTCCCGGCGCAGCTTTGGCAAAACCCCAAGTCAGCGCCGCGTGGTCTGGAAGTCCAGCCAGGAGACCTGGGCCAGGTTGCATGAACAGGCATGGCGCTACTTCGGTGGCTCCTGCCGATACGTGGTGCTGGACAACCTCAAAGAGGGTGTACTCAAGCCCGACATCCACGAGCCCGAGCTCAACCCGGTTTACGCAGCCGCGCTCAAGCACTACGACGTCGTGGGTGACCCCGCCCGCGTGCGAGATCCCAATCGCAAAGGCACCGTCGAGAATGCCATCGGCCACACCCAGGCCACCGCCCTCAAAGGCCGGCGCTTTGAGACCATCGAGGAGCAGAACGACTTCCTTGAACACTGGGAAGTGACCTGGGCCGCCACCCGTATCCACGGCAGTGAGCGCCGCCAGGTGCAGGCCATGTTCGAAGAAGAGAGACCCCACCTGCAAGCCCTACCCATCATGGGCATGCAGTATTTCACCGAGTCCCAGCGCACCGTCTACGACGACACCTGCGTGCGCGTTGACCACAGCAGCTACGCCGCGCGCCCGGCCCCCATCGGCTCCCTGGTTCTGGTGCGCATCTTCGAGCACCGTATCGAGATTCGCGACCTCCAGTCCAAATCCCTGCTGCGCACCCACCCGCGCGCCCAGCGCCCAGGAACGGTGGTATTGCCCAATGAGGAGCGCGTCTTCAACCCTTCGCGTGAGACCCTGTACATCCTCAACCAGGCCAAGGACATCGGCCCTCAGGTACATCGGCTGTGCCAGATGCTGTTTGGCATTGAGGGGCGTGTGGGCCAGCGCAAGCTCTGGGGCATCGTGGGCTTGGGCCGGACCTACCCGCACCGCTTGGTCAACTCGGCTTGCGAGCGCGCCATGAGCGATGGAGTCTATAGCTACAAGCACGTCAAGGCCCTCACCGAGCGGCTGGTGGCCGACGCCTTGGCCGCCATCGACGCATCGCCAGAAACTCCCCCCGCTCAGGCCGAATTGCCCCTGACCCAGGAGCACCCCCTCATCCGCAGTCCTGATGAATACGCAGACCTCTTTGCCCGCTGCAGCGCCCAGTCATAACCCCCATCCATTTCCATTTCCATTTCCATTTTTGATCGAGATACTTCCATGACCCTCAATGAGATTGAACGCGCCCTGCGCGAACTGCGCCTGTCAGGCATTGCCGCCACCTTGAACACCCGCGTGATGCAGGCCCAAAGCTCCCAGGAGCCGTTCCTCGACACCTTTGCCTCCATGCTGCAGGACGAACTGGATCGGCGCCGCTCGCGTGTAACCGAGCGCCGATTCAAGCAATCTGGACTCGATGAACGCTTGAGCCTGGCTGACTTTGACTGGCGCTTTAACCCCAAGATACCCAGGCAGGCTTGCTTCGAGCTGCACAGCCTCAAATTCATTACCGAGGGCGCAAATGCCCTGATCATTGGCAAACCCGGAACCGGTAAAAGTCACGTGGCCAAGGCGGTGGCCTACCAGGCAACCCTGCAGGGCTACAGCGTCAAGTACGTCGAGGCCGACAGCGACTTTGCGAAGTTCGGCCTGGCCACCCAGGCCGAACAAGCCAAGATTCTGCTGACCTACACAGACCCGGATTTGCTCGTCTTGGACGATCTCTTTCTGGCCCGGCGCATTGCCGAAGTGAGTGCGGAGTTGCTGCAGGCAATCGTCCATCAGCGCTACAAGCTGCGCCGCTCCATTGTTGTGACGTCAAACCGCGTGGTCCAGGACTGGGGCAAATATCTGGGCGACACCACCATGGGCAGCACGATCCTGGATCGCCTCATGCACCGCGCCCACATGCTCGACTTCGAAGGCAAGAGCTATCGACTCAGGCAAGCGGTAGCTCGAATGGCAGCACCAGCGCCCATCGATTCATAAACCCCGCAGGGCAAGCGCATTTAGCTATCATTTTTGCAGTGTTTTTTTTCGTACCGCAGCCATATAGAAGAAAGCAGCGGCTGCCGTGCATTGTTCACAAACTCTCAGCCGTCGTCGCAACCCCATAGACCTTCCCGCTTCTGGGGTCAACATGCAACACCACCTTGGACCCTTTGGAGCCCAAATACTTGCGGGTCATGCTGGCACGTGCCGTGGGGGAGCCGTTTTGCTCCTTGCGCATCTCAAAGCTCTCTTTTGAGATGGCTTGCAGTTTGCCTAGCAGTGCGCCTTCGCTTTCGCCTGCATCGAATTGGTCTTTAATCTGAGTAAGCGTCAATGGCATGGAATATCTCCTTGGGGTGTTGTGACAGGTAGAGAAAATCTTCGCGATGCTTGAATAGCAGCGATGCGTTATGCAGCAGTGGCGTTCTCAAAATAGTGTGCAATCTTGACCATGGCCAACGTGTCCCTCTCGCAATAGATGAGCAGGGCATTGCGTAGCTGGTCACGCCGGTGGTGTGGGGTATCGGCATGCAAGACTTCTGCAAATGCTTCCTGCGCCATGCCTCCATTGCCAACCTCCAGTCCGTCGTAGGCCAGTTCAGGCGCAATGGTGGGCAGCACTGCCTTGATCGACCATGAGCCACGCATGTCCGGGTGGTCGTAGTTTTCGCGGGCCACGGGTAACAGATCAAACATGCGTTCGATGATGTTGTTCAGCGCAGGCGCAAGGTCAGGAAGACTCTCGGCCAATTCGCGCAGGCGCGTGCGCTCGAATGCGGCGTTATAGACGATAACTGCGCCAGCGTTACCGACTGTTGAGATGAGTGACTCTGCGAATGGGCGTCTGGGGTCGCCACTGCCATCTGCCAGGAAGGCCGTGTGCGTCATACTGCCTTTTGACGCCTCAATATGGCACGACCACTGAAACGGAACTTGATCGTAGGGGCTGGTGCCAGCCCAAATTGGCACCACAAACTGCATGGTTTCAAAATCGATGTAATAGCGCGGGTAGCCCAATGCGCGAACGTGTTCGCCGGCCAGCGGTGCCAGCTCTGGTGTGTCGTGTTTGGTCGCACGCCATACACGCACATGCATGGGTTTGCTGAGGCGGGCCTCCGGAACGTCGCGGAGGTCAACAAACCCTTCGGATCGCAAGCTGGCAGCCAAAGCCCCACCATAGGGCAAGATTTCAATAGGAAACTGGTCTTCCGCGGGGGTGAGGGCGACTGCCTGAGGCGAGCAATATGTGATGAAAGGACACTCAAACGGTGAATGACATTGGTCACCAGGTGCCAGGTTGGGCTCATTGCCCGCCAGTGTGGCCCGGGCTGCGGCAATCCAATCTGGCACCTGTTGTTCCAAGGGGCGAATCTGTTCCGTGATATCTGCATGGTGCAACAGACCGCGATAGTCATTGCCACCTTGGTACACAAAGCTTCTGTTTATATGTGCGATTTCCACTCGTGACAAATCAAGCCCGGAGCCACGCGCAACCCAGGTCTGGACTGCCGCATCTGCCTGGTGATAGTCCTTTACACCGGTGGATGATTTGACCTCGGCCATGCGGTATTGACCGGCATCGGGTAGCAGCAGGTCAGCACGAACCAAGACGCCTTGGTGTTGAAAAGTTGCCTCAAAAATGGGGGAGCTTCTACTTTTGAGCGCATCCT
This sequence comes from Polaromonas sp., assembly GCF_016185115.1. Lineage (GTDB taxonomy): Bacteria > Pseudomonadota > Gammaproteobacteria > Burkholderiales > Burkholderiaceae_C > Polaromonas. The sequence continues at coordinate 36,129 of NZ_JACPOF010000006.1, forward strand.
GCGTGGCCTCCATGGCCTGCCTCAGACTGTCCCCATCAATCAACACACCATCCGGGTAAATGGAACGAGCCACCTCGCCAACGTTGGTGCCGGCTGCCATACGAGCCTCTGTTGGGCCTTCTACTTGGAGCAAGTCAGGCCGGTTGATCTGCAACCACAGGCGCTTTGGACATTGCCGATGCACAATGATGCGCGACTTGGAGAGCCCTACCATTTGTACCTCACCTTTTATTGTGATTTTGGTCTGAGTCTAGCTTGGTTATATACGCAGGTGGATTGCTTCAAGTCACGCCAGGATCAATCAAGTTACAGTTTCATATTGGCAACCACCTTGGTGAATGAATGACATCGACAACCGATCCAGACCCAACTTCTGCGTCCACTCCCGCCACGCCCCAACCCCGCAACCCCCTGCATGGCAAGACGCTGGAGGCCATCGTCACGGAATTGGTCGACCACTATGGCTGGGCCGGTTTGGGCGAGCGCATTCCAGTGCGCTGCTTCACACACGACCCCAGCGTGGCTTCGAGCCTGAAGTTTTTGCGCAAGACACCCTGGGCCCGTGACAAGGTGGAGGGGCTTTACCTCTTCATGCTGCGCGAAGCCCGCCGCCAGGGACAATGAGCGCATGCAAGCCACCGACACCACCGACCAGCGCCTGACCGAACTGGAAATCAAGCTCAGCTTCCAGGAAGACCTGCTGGACCAGCTCAACACCATCATCGTGCGCCAGCAACAGGAGATCGACCTGCTGCTGCGCGAGGTGCGCCAACTGCGCCAACAGATGCCCGAAGGCACAGGCCCGACCTTCAGCCGCGCCAGCGAAGAACTGCCGCCGCACTACTGACCGCGGCGCGATCCTTGCCGGCCTGGATGGTGTAGAGGTCTGTCAAGCACTGGCGCTATTTGCGCACGATGGTGTTGCCGGAATTGCGCACCCAGTCACCGACCTGGAAGCCCGGGTCGGTGACGAATTCAAAGCTGGTCTTGCTGTCGTTGACGTAGTGCACGGTCACCGTCCACACCGTGTGGGTCTTCATCTTTTCTTCGATGATCTTGCCGGCATAGGCGCCACCGGCTGCACCGGCCAGCGTGGCCAGGTCCTTGCCGAATCCACCACCGACCTGGTTGCCCAGCACGGCGCCAATGGCACCGCCGGCGATCACGCCCACGGCACTGGCGTCACCGGCCCTTTGCGTGACCGACACGGCCATCACGCGGCCACAGTCGGTGCAGGCGGGCTCGGCAGACGCAGCCGCAGGGGCAGGCACGGCTCCGGTGGATGCCTGCGTCGCGGGGGCAGCGGGCGCGGGTGCTTTGGCCTTGGCGGCGGCCACGGCCTGGTCGTACTCGGCCTTGGCGTCGCGCCGGCATTGCAGGCGCGCGCTGGAGTTGGCCTCGTCATTGCACAGCTTTTTGTCGGACTCGTAGCGCGCCTGGGCGGCCTTGGTATCTGCCGTGATGGCCCAGGTACTGCTGGTGTGCGTGGCGAGGCTACAAATCAGCGCCAGGGCGAGGTGGTATGTTTTCATGGTGTGCTCCCCACATGTTTGCCGGAATGGCGCGGCCGTTGGCCGGGGTGTGCATTGCGCTTTGCAGTATAGGTGCGCCCGAAATCGGTGTCACCCACACCGTGGCGGGATGCCAAGCTGACTGTGCGGTCAGGCGCGGTTCGCTGGCAATACCAGAAGCGTGGACGTGCCATGCGACAGCACACGGCCGTCGGCCCCCACCACCTTGGCTTCCACGGAGATGATCTGGCGCCCTGGGGATACGACCCGTGCTTCGGCACGGACCCGGCCCGTGTTGTGCGTGATGGGGCGGGAAAAATTGCCTTTGGTCTCGACCGTGGTGTAGCCCACGCCTGCGGGCAGGGTCGACAGGCCCGCGCAGCCGGCGACGCTGTCGATCAGGGTCAGGGCCCAGCCGCCGTGCACCGTGCCCATGGGGTTGAGCAGCTGCGGGCCGGGCTCGCCTTCAAAGGCGGCAAAGCCATCTCCCACTTCCACAATCCAGAACGCCATCGTCCGGGAAATGGGGGCCTGTGGCAGCGTGCCATCAATGATGGCCTGCAGCAGTTCCTTGCCGCTCAGTTGGGCGGTTTGCTGGGGGGTGGCCAGGCCGTAGTGGTAGGTGGTCATGGGTGCAATCCTTTTAAATGTAGATGCATTCAATGTATTTGCATATAATACCGCATGCCCCATCGAAAACAAGTCCGCCCGTCACTGCGCACCCACGCAAAGGACGCTTTGGCCCTGGATCTGGGCTGGCATGCACGCCAGTCGGCACGGCTGTTGACGGCCGAGCTGGACAAGGGCCTTGCCGCATCGGGCCTGACCAGCACCCAGTTCGGGTTGATGTGCCTGATCGCGTCATCGCCGGACGACACCGTGGGCGGGCTGGCCGAGCGTGCAGGCCTGAACCAGTCGACGATGTCGCGCAACATCGATGCGCTGTCACGCGCTGGTCTGGTCGAGGTGGCGACCGTGATCGAGGATCGCAGGCGCAGGGCGATGTGGCTGACCGAGGCCGGGCTGCGGCGTCTGCAGGAGGCCATGCCCCTGTGGCGCACCGCGCATACTGCATTGGCAGGTCAGCTCCATCCGGAATTGGGGTCCCATCTGTTGGCCACCAATGCCATGTTGTCACCGCAACCGCAAACCCCCACGCAGGAGGATATGTAATGGGCATTCGCATTGTCAGACTCGGCACGGACCGCGCTCACGATGAGGGCACCCGGATCGGCACCGTCCGGCGGCCACCGCGCGGCGTGCCCAAGACCGAATTTGCCAGCCAGAACTGGTATGACGTCTGGTATCCCAATCTGGCCCCCAGCGCCGAAACGATGAAGGAAGGGCAGCAGGCCGACAACGCGGCCCAATGGAGTGCCTTTGCCAGGCGTTACCGCAGCGAGATGAAGCAGCCCGACGCGGCACGCACGATTGAGCTGTTGGCCCGGTTATCCAGGCACGCCAATTTTTCGGTTGGCTGCTATTGCCAGGATGAGTCGCACTGCCATCGGTCAATTTTGCGCGAGCTGTTGCTGGAGTCCGGGGCGGAAATCCTGAAGTAGGACTGCCCTGCGGGGATCCGATTTTCCTACCCGCTTTCTCGCTTCGGATTCGGCACTTTCTTGCATTGACTTGCAAAAAGTGTCAATTTGTGTAATATTTGGCATGACTGGATTTGCCTTCCAATGTGGTTTGGCTTCTCCCGTTCGCAACCAGCGAGGCGGCTTTTCGGAGCGAACCTGGTAAGGGCAAACTTGACGAAAGTCAAGGACGCAAAGCTTCCGGGCTACATGACGCGAGTCATTTGCCAGCGGGGTTGCCATCGAAGTGCCACCGGTGTCTCGATGTATGCGTCGCCCTTTATTTGTTAACTCAATTTAAAGGCGACTTTATGACCAAGCACTCCAACCGCAGCATTCCAGTCGAGCAATGGCCCGAATCGCTGGAGATTTTGCGTCACCTCGCTGCACAGACCGTACCGCGCCCGATCAAGGAAGTGGCCCGCGACGTCAGTGCGCCAGAAATATCCACCCGCAACCGCCTTGCCAAGCTTGAAGCCCAGGGCACTGTGCGCGCCGTGCGCGCCATCGCCACGCTCGGACCCGGCAAACAGGTGACCTGCACCCACTATGTGATCACGCAGTACGGCAAGGACTGCGCCGGCATGCGCGCCCAAGGGCAGAGCCATGTGGCCAAGGTGCGTGCCAACAGCGTGTTCACCTGGGCGGCTGCGATGGAAGCCAGCCCTGCCTGCGACGGTTGACGGCGTCGGGCCGGACCAGACTCGGGAAGTAAGATTTGGTCCATGACAGTCAAACAATCGCGCTGGAGCCTGAGCGCCAAGCTGGCCTTGGTGGGAGCACCATTCCTGCTGATGGCCCTGGTTTCCACCGGTGCAACGCTGTGGATTTCCCGGCAACTCGATGGTGGTGCGGCGGCGGTCAATGAGGCCGGCCGCATGCGCATGCAGGCCTACCGGATGGCGCTGGCGGTCGGCAGCTCGGATCTTCGCAGTGCGCAGGAACTGTCGGCGCACATCAACACATTCGATGACAGTCTGGCCCTGCTGCGCAACGGTGATCAGCAGCGCCCGTTGCAGGTGCCGTGGGATGGAAAGGTACGCCAGCACTTTGCCACCGTGGAGAACGATTGGCGCCAATTCCGCGCGAACTGGCTGGGCGCTTCACCGAAAAATCTGGATCGACTGAACTCCGACGCCGAGGTTTTTGTCGCGGACATCGACACCTTTGTCAACGGCATCGAGTCGCACATGTCGGGCTGGACTGCAACACTGCACCTGCTGCAGATGTGCGTGCTGATGCTGGCGCTGCTCGGGGCGGGTGTTTTGCTGGTGGCCGGTTACCTGTTCGTGCTGGAGCCGGTGAACCAGTTGAAGCATGCCATTCGAAAAATCCAGGGTGGTGATTTCGGCTTCCGGGTTGACCCCATGGGCAATGACGAGTTCGGTGCCCTGGCCGACGGCTTCAACGGCATGGCGGCCCATCTGCAATCGCTGTACGGAAATCTGGAGAGCAAGGTGGTAGAGAAGACTGCCGAGCTGGAGGAAAAGCGGGAGCGACTGGAGTCGCTGTACGAGGTCACGGCGCTGGTGGCGCGCGCCACGTCGCTGGAAGACCTCGCCCAGGACTTCTCCAGGCGCGTGATGTCCATCGCCAAGGCAGATGGTGTGGCGCTGCGCTGGTCCGACCACAGCCAGCAACGCTACCTGATGCTCGCCGCCAACGGCCTGCCGCGTGAGATGCTGGATGATGAGCAGTGCCTGACGGCCGGTGACTGCTTTTGTGGCCTGCCAGCTCCCCACAAGGATCTGGTGGTGGTTCCCATCTATTCCATGCCCCAGCCGTCCCGCAAGCACTGCGCGAAGGCGGGTTTCGAGACCATCGTCAATGTTCCCATCCGTATGCATGATCGCCTGATGGGCGAGATGAATCTCTTCTACCGAGGCATGGTGTCGCCAACCGCAGCGGAGCGCTCGCTGCTGGAGGCGCTCAACAGCCACCTGGCCAGTGCCATGGAAAATCTGCGCCTCAATGCGCTGGAGCGAGCAGCCGCCGTGTCGGGGGAGCGTCACCACCTGTCGCGTGAACTGCATGACTCGATTGCACAATCACTGGCCTTCCTGAAGATTCAGGTGCAATTGATGCGCGACGCCCTGCGCAGCCAGGACCAGGCGGTGATCCAGAAGGTGCTGGAAGAAATCGACACCGGCGTGCGTGAGTGTTACGGTGACGTGCGCGAGTTGCTGGTGCATTTCCGCACCCGGACCAACGCCGAGGACATCGAACCCGCGTTGGCCACGACCTTGCGCAAGTTCGAGTTGCAGACCGGTATGCAAACGGCGCTCGAAGTCACGGGGAATGGTCTACCGCTGTCCGGTGAAGTCCAGATTCAGGTGCTGCACATCGTGCAGGAGGCCTTGTCCAATGTGCGCAAGCATGCGCGAGCCTCCCGGGTGTGGCTGAGCGTGCAGCGCCAGCCCGTCTGGCAGTTTGAAGTGCGTGACGATGGGGTCGGCTTTGCCCTGGATGGTGGCGGTATCGACGAAACCCACGTGGGCCTGCACATCATGTCGGAGCGTGCCCAGCGCATTGGCGCGGCATTCCAGGTGTTATCCGCACCCGGACAGGGCTGCACCGTGCGCCTTAAATTGGCCGGCGCCAGCCATGTGGAACAGGCCGGCGCGGAGCAAGCATCCATGATTTCTTCCAATTGAACCCAGTGGACAACCTATGAACGAAGCGACCGTGAGCCCAATCCGAGTTCTGGTGGTGGATGACCACACCCTGTTTCGGCGCGGCCTGACGGCCTTGCTGTCCCGTGACCCCCGCGTGCAGGTGGTGGGCGACGCAGGCGATGCGGGCGAGGCGCAACGCCGCGCCCCGGAATTGCAGCCGGATGTGATTCTGCTGGACAACCACCTTCCGGGCGTACGGGGCGTGGACGCCTTGGCGGCCCTGCAGGATGCCGTGCCCCGTGCCCGCATCGTCATGCTGACGGTGAGCGAAGACGAGACGGACCTGGCGGCCGCGCTGCGCGGTGGTGCTGCGGGCTATCTGCTGAAGACCATTGAGGGGGACGCACTCATCAGCGCCCTTGAGCGGGCGGTGCGCGGTGAAAGCGTGATTGCCACCGAAATGACCGGCAAGATGGTTTCCGCCTACCTGGGTGCGGCGACGCACAGCGGCGCTGTCGCGGCACCGGCGCAAACTTCGCCACTGTCCGCGCTGTCTTCGCGCGAGCGCGAAATCCTGCGCGGCATCGCCCAAGGTGCCAGCAACAAGGAAATCGGACGGGAACTTGGCATCGCGGAGACCACCGTCAAGGTCCATGTGCAAAACGTTCTGCGCAAACTGCATGTCAGCACACGCGTCCACGCAGCCGTCATCGCCACGGAAATCGGACTTTCTTGATAGAAAAATTTACTGCCCTCGTTTGATTTAAATCAAGCGAATCCGCGTTGACAGGGTTACTAGTTCTTTGGAACTAGTTATCGTGTGTCGACTTAGTTCTCATGAAGTGGTGCATCCATCCTTAGGGGGATGGCACGGGGGTCAATCGGTCCTTAAATTTGAGACATGTCAATTTTTTCGAAAACATCAAGAAACAATGCGCGTTGACCATTTGGATGTGCCGCAGCATTTGAGAGCAGTCCCGCTGTTCAGCGGACTGTCTGAGCCCGGGCGCCAGAACGTTGCGCGGGGCTGCAAGTTGCATCGCTTTTCACGAGGCGATATGGTTTTCCGGGCCGGCGAGGCCTGCGAGGCGTTCCACTTTGTGGTGTCCGGCCAGGTCCGGCTGTACGTGGCGTCGCCCACCGGCGTGGAAAAGGTCATCGAACTGGTCGGCCCGGGGCACAGTTTTGCCGAGGCCATGATGTTCCTGTCCAAGCCCTATATGCTCAACGCCCAGACCCTGACCGATACCCTGATCATGACGGTCAGCAAACAGGCGGTGTTCAACGAGCTTGAGCGTGATCCGCGTTTCTCCATGCACATGCTGTCCGGCATATCGCATTGGCTGCATCGGCTGTTACTGGACGTGGAAGGCTACGCGCTACACAGCGGTATGCAGCGCCTGATCGGCTATCTGCTGCGGGATGTGGAGCTGGAAAGTGACGAAGATTTTGGCGTCGTCACGGTGTCGTTCCCTGTCAGCAAGGCCATCATTGCCTCACGTCTGTCGCTGACGCCGGAGTATTTCTCCCGCGTCCTGCACCAGTTGGAGTCAGAGAACCTGATCGAGATCGACAAGCGGGAGGTGCGCATCCTGGATGTGCGCCGCCTTGCCAGCTACGGCACGATCTGAGCCGCTGACTTCTCCGCTACTTCTCGATCGCCAGCAGCTCGACTTCAAAGGTCAGTGTGGCATTGGGTGGTACGGCGGCGCCGGCACCGCGCTCGCCATAGGCGGTCGCCGGCGGGCAGGTCAGCGTGGCCTTGCCGCCCACCTTGATCTTCTGCAGGCCCTGGGTCCAGCACGGCACGACGCGGTTCAGCGGGAACACGGCCGGCTCGCCGCGCTTGTAGGAGCTGTCAAACTCCTTGCCGTCCACCAGCGTTCCGCGGTAGTGCACCTTCACGCGGTCGGTGGCATTGGGGCTGGCACCGGTACCCACCACTGTGTGTTCGATCTTCGCGCCGGACGGCAGTGTTTCGGTTTCCGCGGCAACAGCGGCGGCGCCGCAAGTGGCCAAGGCGAGGGTGATGGGAATCCAGAGGGAACGTTGTGTCATGGCAAGCACATTCAAGAATGGGTGGCTATTGGCAAAATCGCCGTGCGTCAAAGCGCGGGTGTGACCTGTTCTGGAGATTTAGAACTTATCCGTAAATAAGTGATAATACGTTTCCATGCGCGACGACCGCGTGTGGAGTGAAGATGGCGAAGGCAAAAGCATGGGAAGTCACCGATGAG
>NZ_JACPOF010000007.1 GCF_016185115.1 Polaromonas sp.
TGTTGACGCCGACCGAAAACTGAGCCACTTTTTGGTGTGATGCCGACCTAAAACTGAGCCAGGTGTTTTACCTACCCTGCTGTTTTGTGCAGCAAGGGAATGAAGAGGGTGATCACCATGGACATGATTGGCAAGATACGGCGGATGCATCGCCGGGACAAGAAGACGAAGCGGGAGATATCGAGGGCCACGGGTCTGTCGCGCAACACGGTGGCCAAGTGGCTGGACGAGGCGCAGCCGGTCGAGCCCAAGTACCGCCGGGAGGCGGCGAAGGCGACCAAGCTGTCGGCGCACGAGGCGGAGCTCAAGCAAGCCTTGAAGGCCGATGCCAAGCGGCCCAAGAAGGAGCGGCGCACGGCCAAGGCCTTGTTCACGCAGATCAAGGCAGCGGGCTACGAAGGTGGCTACACGCGGGTGACGGACTTCATCCGCAAGTGGCGCCAAGGTGAAGGCCAACAGGCGGCCTGCAAGGCCTTCGTGCCATTGACCTTCGAGCTTGGCGAGGCCTTCCAGTTCGACTGGAGCGAAGACGGCTTGCTGGTGGGCGGGGTGTACTACCGCATGCAGGTCTCGCACATGAAGCTGTGTGCCAGTGGGGCCTTCTGGCTGGTGGCCTACCCCAGCCAAGGCCACGAGATGCTGTTCGATGCGCACACCCGCAGCTTTGCAGCGCTGGGTGGCGTGGCACGCCGTGGCATCTACGACAACATGAAGACGGCGGTCGACAAAGTCAAGAAGGGCAAAGGCCGCGTGGTCAATGCGCGCTTTGCAGCCATGTGCGCGCACTATCTGTTCGACCCTGATTTTTGCAACCGTGCCAGCGGCTGGGAGAAGGGGCGCGTGGAGAAGGATGTGCAAGACAGCCGCCGTCGCATCTGGGTGGAGGCGGGGCAACGGCGCTTTGGCAGCTTTACCGAGCTCAATGCGTGGCTGGGCGAGCGCTGCCGGGCTCTGTGGCGAGAGCTGCGCCACCCGCAGCACAAAGCGTTCAGCATCGCCGAGATGCTGGAGCTGGAGCAAAGCCACCTGATGCCGATGCCGGTGGCCTTTGATGGCTATGTTGAGAACCCGGCCAAGGTGAGCAGCACCTGCCTGGTGACGGTGGCGCGCAACCGCTACTCGGTGCCCTGCGAATGGGCGGGGCAAATGGTCAGCACACACCTGTACCCGGCGCAGATCGTGGTGGTGGCCGGCGATGCTATGGTGGCCACGCACGAGCGCCTGAGCGATCGCAACCAGACCCGCTACGACTGGCAGCATTACGTGCCGCTGATCGAGCGCAAGCCGGGCGCGCTGCGCAACGGCGCGCCCTTTGCAGACCTGCCCGAGCCATTGCAGCGCATGCGCAAAGGCTTGCTGCACCAGGAGGGCGGCGACAGGGTGATGGCGCAGGTACTGGCCGAGGTGCCCAAGCAAGGGCTGGACGCCGTGCTGGTGGCGGTGGAGTTGGCCCTGGAGAGTGCGCCGCCATCGGGGCGGGTGAGCACCGAGCACGTCATCAACGTGCTCGGCCGCCTGCAAGCGCAGCCCCTGCCCGAGACGGTTGCGACCAACCTGCAAGTGAGCCAGACACCCCTGGCCGACACGGCGCGCTATGACAGCCTGCGCGCTGGCAGCGACATGCAGGAGGCCGATCATGCGTGAGCTGGACAAGGAGTTCAAAGAGCTGCGCCTGTACGGCATGGCCGGGGCCTGGGAGGACCTGGTCAAGCAAGGCGGCCACGCCACGCTGGAGAGCTCGCGCTGGCTGCTGGAGCACCTGCTGCAAGCGGAAGTCACGGACAGAGCCATGCGCTCAGTGAGCTACCAGATGCACACGGCGAAGTTCCCCGTGCACCGCGACCTGGCGGGCTTCGACTTCGAATGCTCGCCCGTGGACAAAAAGCTCATCGAGCAGTTGGCCAGCATGGCGTTCACCGAGCAGGCGCACAACGTGGTGCTAGTGGGTGGCCCCGGCACGGGCAAGACGCATCTGGCCACGGCCATCGGCGTGGCGGGCATCACGCGCCATGGCTCACGCGTGCGGTTTTACTCCACGGTGGATCTGGTCAACGCACTGGAGCAGGAGAAGGCCCAAGGCAAGGCAGGCCGCATCGCAGCGAGCTTGCAGCGCATGGACCTGGTCATCCTTGATGAGCTGGGCTACCTGCCCTTCAGCCAGGCAGGCGGCGCCTTGCTGTTCCACCTGCTGAGCAAGCTCTACGAGCAGACCAGCGTGATGATCACCACCAACCTGGACTTCAAGGAATGGTCCAGCGTGTTCGGCGATGCCAAGATGACCACGGCACTGCTGGATCGACTCACGCACCACTGCCACATCGTCGAGACGGGCAACGAGTCCCACAGGTTCATGCACAGCACAGCCGTGGCCAAGAAACGCATCAAGGCACGCGAACAGGCCAAGAAGGCTGAGCCGTTCTGAGCGGTTCAAGGGCAAGCCGCTACGGGCTTCGCCCTGCGCGGCTTGCCCTCAACGGACGACCACCGAGCTCGATCACCAAGGAGACCAAAACCGACCCAAGGCACTACACTTATCCACAGCCGACCTTCACAGGTTGGCCATTAGCCCTGGCTCAAAATTCAATCGGCACGGTGGCTCAATTTTGAAAATTCAAGATACCTTGCCCGGACGTGTGCATTGCATTCATCTGGCGTGCAGATCAGAATGGGCCATGGCCCTCGAAGACGATATCGCTACCCTCTCCGCACTTGTTCAGCGTATGGTTGATGAATCAGGAACACCAGTAGGTTTTGACGCGCGGGCTTGGCTTGACCAATGGCTGTTGGAATTGGCACCGACATTTGGTCATCGTCGTCCACTGGATGTTCTCAGCGGACCCGGCGGGCTGGATTTGGTGCGTAGCCACCTCCTGCGCGCGCAATCCGGGGCCTATTCCTGAGCGCAATTGTGGTGCTCTCCATTCATTGAATGCGTCACTGCCCACTAATTCATTGGGCCATCGCACACGCCTTGAAAGCCGCCTTGGATTCCCGTGTGGGCCGACCAGCTTCTCAGCATCCCATCGTCGAAGCAGAAAGACTCGCATTGGCTGCCTCGAAGAACTCGACCACCTTGCCATCCTGATCAAGCCTGAAGACCTGATTCCAGCACCGGTTTCCGCCATGCACGACGATGTCCGCCAGAATTGCCTCACTGCGAAGAACACAACCGGAAGCCCAAGCCTGTTGCGCCAGATTCACGCTTGACTGGGACGAATACCATGCGCAAGAAAACCGATAAAAATATCGGCCACTTCGTCGCTTCCAAGGCTGCCATCGATATGCATCCATTGGGTAATCGAGCTAACAGCGCCCATGAACCAGAACACCGCCAATTTCACGTTGCACGGGGCAATGGAACCATCCTGAACACCCCCCTCGAGCACTTTGCGCAGCTCTTGATCAAACTTTCGCCGACGCAAAGTGATTTTTTTCTGATCCGCCACAGTCATACCGGAGAAATCCTGGAGGATCGCCGGTGCGCCCATTTCATCCGTTAGCAACGAGATGTAGTTCTTAATGAAGACCGAGATCCGACCGAAACCAGTATTTTCCGAAGCGATCGCGTCTTGCAAGACGCGATCTCCCAAATGCATGGCGAGCTCGTGGCATTCGTAGACAAGTTCCTGCTTGTTCTTGAAGTAGTAGTAGAGGGCAGGCTTGGTGACGTTGAGCGTTTTTGCAATCTCGTCCAAGGACACATTCTTGTACCCATGGCGGCCAAATGCGCGCGAAGCTTCCGCAATGACAGCTTGCTTTTTGAGCTGGTACTGCTCATCCGCGCCGCTGACCGCATTGTTCCATTTTGCGCCCTTGCCCGATCTTTTGGCAGCATTGCGTGTCAGTGACTTGGGCTTTGCCTCAATTGGCGTACTCATTGGTGTTGTTTTCCTTGAGGGCATTCGTATCGCTAACTGAGGCAAAGTGTATCGAACTGCTTTCGCCGATAGGCCTGCGGAGAAAGGCCGTGCTCATCAGCCAGCCAAGATACTGCGCGCAATGATCAACTTTTGAATGTGACTAGTGCCTTCGTAGATCTTTGTAACGCGCACATCGCGATAATAGCGCTCGACCGGGAAGTCGTTGACATACCCGTAGCCACCATGCACTTGCAGCGCCGCAGAGCAAACCTTTTCAGCCATTTCGCTGGCATAGAGTTTAGCAACGGAGGCCTCCTTACTGGTTGGCAGGCCCGCATCCGTAAGACGAGCTGCATACAGCATGTACTGGTGCGCCACCTCAACCTGCATGGCCATTTCCGCCAAATCAAAGCTAATGGCCTGCAGTTCGGTGAGTGGCTTGCCATAGGCCTCGCGCTCTTTGGCGTAGCGGATGGCTGCCTCCAGCGCTGCACGGGCAATGCCGATGGCCAGGGCGGCGATTGCGATGCGCCCATCGGACAACAGCGATAGTGCTTTGCCATACCCGCGCCCTTCCTCACCGATCATGTTCTGAACTGGAACACGCATGTTGTCCAGCTGAATCTGAGCCGTGTGGGCCGTGTGCTGGCCCAGCTTCCTTTCGATACGCAAGCATTGGTAGCCTGGATCTTCGGGGTCCGCGATGAACAGGCTGAAGCGGTGACGGGCACCTGGTTCCGCAGTTGCTGCCACGACGAGCGCAAAGCCCGCTTCACTGCCATTGGAAATCCATTGTTTGCTGCCATTGATCACATAAACGTCGCCGTCCCGCTTAGCCGTGGTCCGGATGGCTGCGGTATCCGAGCCTGCATGGGGCTCTGACAATAAAAAGGCACCAATGCGCTTGCCACTGGCCAGATCCGGCAGATGGCGGGCCATCTGTTGTTCGGTTCCAAAACTACGTAACACGTGCGCAGCTGAGTTGTGGACGTGCATCATGGTGGCGAAGCCACCATCGGCCGCTGCGAATTCTTCAATAGCCAGGCAATACTCCACGAATGAAAGCCCGGAACCGCCGTATGCTGGCGGGGCGAGCATGCCCATGAAGCCTACGTCGGCAACTGCCTTGATTTCGTCGTGTGGCCAAGCCCCCGTGCGATCACGTTCGGCGGCCGTGCTACCCACCACTTCAGTCGCGACACGCCGGGCAGACTCCCGAATAATGACTTCTTGTTCGCTCAGCAATGCATTGGAAACGATGCTCATAAACCCATCCTTGAAAACTTGGAAAACGACTGACCCAATGCGGTCAACCCAGCCAGCGCTTGCGGCGGCGGTAATGTTTCATGTCGCGGAAACTCTTGCGCTCCCCATCGACCGTCAGGCCGAGGTAGAACTCTCGAACGTCCTCGTTGGTCTTTAAGCTGTTGGAGGGGCCCTCTAACACGATCCGTCCGCTCTCCATCACATAGCCGTAGTCGGCTAAATCCAGAGCGACGCGGGTGTTTTGCTCCACGATCAGCAGAGTCAGACCGCTGGTCTTGAGGTCACTCAGCAAACCATAGACCTCATCGACCATCAGCGGAGCCAAGCCGAGCGAAGGCTCGTCGATCATCACCAACTTAGGCTTGGCCATCAGGGCCCGTCCAATTACCAGCAATTGCTGCTCGCCGCCCGACAGGTAACCTGCTGTGCGAGTACGCAAGGCTTTCAGACGCTTGATGCGGCTATACACCTCATCAAGCATTTCCTTGGCATCGCCAGCGCTGCCCATATGACCGCCCACCACCAGGTTCTGCTCCACTGTCATGTGGCGGAGAACCTTGCGCCCTTCCATGACATGTACCAACCCCTTGCGAACGACATCGACGGGGTTGGCACCGGTGATGTCCGCACCATCAAATTGAATACTCCCCGCCGTCACACGACCATCCTCTGTCCTGACCAGGTTGGAGATGGCCTTGAGCGTGGTGCTCTTGCCAGCGCCATTGGCGCCCAGCAAGGTCACGCACTGTCCAGCGGGGACTTTGGCGGTAATGCCTTTGACAGCAAGAATGACGTCGCTGTAGAGGACTTCAACGTTGTTCAGTTCAAGCACGGGTAGCTCCAGATGATGTGGCCTGGGTCTCGGTGGCCCGAGACCCAGGCCGATTTGCAATTACCACTTGTTCAACACAGGAACCGGAACGTTCTGCTCGAGAAGTTTGTACTTTCCCTTTTCGACGGTGCCGATGTTGACGGCTGTGCCCGAGGTCGGGAACGGCGCATCATTGTTGAACTTGATATTGGGCAACAAGCCAAAACTGCGCTCGGTAGGCATGGGGGTGGACAGCAGTGCAGCGCGAACCTCTTCGCCCGTCACACCGCCAGCACCTTTGACCTTGACAACATTTTCAACGGCACGAACCGTCAACATCGCTTGGCTCATGCCCATAATGCAGGCAGAGTTATAGGCGGCTTGCAACTTGTATTGGCTGCGCAGTTTCTCGAAGAAGTCCCGTGCCGGTGTTGCGCCTTCGGCGGCCATGGCCATGCCATAGACCTCATAGTTTCCATCCATTTGGCTCAGGTCACCCAGCGCTTTCCCCGACGAAAGCAACCCGTTATGAGCGCTAACCACTATCGGAATATTGGTTTTTCCAAGGCTTTGCAGGGCGCGCCGTGTCGCCACTACCGATGCTGTATTGTTGAACACCTGCAGTACCGTGGCCCCCTTGCGGACCAGGCGGCTGACCTGCTGGGTAAGGTCGGTCGGCTGTGCTTCGGTATAAATCGTTTCAACGACTTCAATGATCTTCGGATTGTCCTTAGCGAACTTCTCGACACCTTTGTGGATGTCCACGTAGGCCGGCGATACTTCCGATGAAATCACCCCCACCTTGAGAGGAGCAGACGAACCCGACTTCTTCTGCATCCACACATAAAACGCAGCCGCTTCGTGCGGGTAAGTGGCACGGGCATTGAACACCCAGTTATCACCCTTCCAAGCAAATCCATATCCTGCTGTCGACTGGACAAGAGGCACCTTGTCACTAGGCAAGCGCTGCTGCAGCGCATTGGTATCTGCACCGCCCACACCCAGAACAGCCACCGGGTTGAGCTCGGACTTGATGCCTGGCCAGAGGCTGGCCACTTGGGCGACGTCATAGCGGGTGTCGAAATCCTTGATTCGCAATGCGACGCCCTGCGCTTTACCGACCTCTTCGCTCCACCAGTCGAGCACCGCACGGCGGCATCCCGTCATATCTTTCATGATGTCTGCGAAAGGTCCGGTGAAGTCAGCCAGGCCAGCCACGTTGTAAGTAGTCTGAGCTTGTGCCATGCCGCCAAGGCACAAGGCTGACGCCAGTAAAGCGCCGCGTTGCCCCAGTTTGACCATTGCCGACAACTTTGCTCGATTCGTTTTCATAAAAAAAGTCTCCTTTTGTAGTAGCGCTTTGCATTGGAGCAGCCCTTCCCAGCGCCTAAGGTGGCTGCAGAAAACAGGATTGCGGTCAATATGGGTAAGGCCACATGCGATAAGACCGCTTGACGATGTTCCACCGGTGCATCAGACCGCGTGGCTCAAAGATCAGAAAGGCCGCGATGACTCCACCCAGGAAAATATTCATCACTGCGAAAACAACATCTCCGCTCAGGAAGGAAAAGTTCTCGACCAGTGAAGGGCCCACGATGGTGATCGTCTCCTGGGCAGTACGGATAACAAACACGCCGATCAGCGCGCCCGTCACCGACCCCATGCCACCCACAATGATCATCGCGATGAACCATATCGAGTGGATCAGGGTGAACTGGTCAATCGCCACGAACCTGACGTAGTAAGCCCAGAGCCCTCCACCGATGCCCGCGTAAAACGCACCCAGCAAGAAGGCAAGTACCTTGGTGCGCACGACATTGATGCCCATCATTCCTGAGGCCACGTCGTCATCGCGCACTGCCGCAAAAATTCGACCATGGCGGCTGCGTGCGACGCCGTAGGCGCCCGCAATCATGATGAAGGCCACTACCAGACACAGGTAGTAAATGCGGGTATCGGTGTTGAAAACGAAACCAAGGAGCTGTGCTGGTTCCAGAGTGATGCCGTTAGATCCCCCCAGCCACTTGGCAGGCAGGTTGAGCACAAAGAAGTGGAACAAAATCTGCGCAGCAATCGTGGTCAAGGCAAGGTAAAAACCCTTTATGCGCATTGCGGTTAATCCAAACACCAGCCCAAAAAGCGCCGCGCACAGCCCGCCGATGGGCAAAGCCAGCCAGAAAGGCAGGTGGCCTTTCGTCGCTAGGAGCGCTGTTGCATACGCACCAACCCCCATGAACGCAGCTTGACCCAAATTGATCTGACCCGCTAGACCAGTATTGATCTGCAGCCCCATGACCACCACTGCAGTAATCAGCATAGAGGTCATGATCGCCACCCAGCGGACCTCGCTGATCAGGGGCAGCGCAAACAACGCTATAACAAACAGGCCCAATGCCACCGCCTGGCTGCGCGTGCGAATTAGTGCTTGGTCTTTGGCGAAAGAAGTCGCGAATACACCTGCGGGATCCATGCTCATACCCTCTCAATGGTTTTCCACCCGAACATGCCGGTGGGACGAATTAACAACACCACCAGCATGATGATGAAAGGAAAGACGGAGCCCAGCGCTCCCCCCACCAGGGGATCGAGATAGGCCGAAGCCAAACCCTGAATCACACCCACCAAAACACCGGCGATCAGCAAACCTGCGAGGGACTCCAACCCAGCCAGCAAGGCCACCGGCAAGGCAGCCAGGCCGATGTCGGAGCTCATCATGTTGATGGAGCGGCCACTCAAATGCACTATCGCCCCCAGTGTGGAAAGCACGGATCCCAGCACCCACGCAAAGGCAATGGAACGCTGCACCGAGATGCCCATGGACATGGCCACCTGGTGGTCTTCCGCCACGGCCGTCATGGTCAAGCCAGCCCTTGTCCGGTTGAAAAACCAGGAGAGGCCAACGCCGATGAAGATGGTCATAATTCCACCGTAGAGCATCGAACGGGAGACGATGAGATCGCCAACGATGATCGGATCCAGAGGAAAGATGATCGGAAAAGCACGCACCTGTGGACCAAAAAGCACCAACACAACGCCTCGGATCAGAATCAAGAGACCGATCGTCACCATGACCATCGAGAAGACGGATTCCCCAACCAGACGGGCAAAAAATATCCGCTCAATCATGAAACCAAAAATTGCAGCACTAACGAATGCCACGGGCAATCCGACCCACAGCGGTAGACCCATCTGAATAATCGTCCACCACACCATGTAGCCGCCAAAGACCACCAACTCACCTTGTGCAAAGTTGAACACCTTTGACGCGCGATAGATCACGACGAAACCCATGGCGATCAACGCATACAGAAGCCCTGACAGCGCACCGTTTATCAGGTAGTTAATAAAATCGATCATTTCCGTCCTCTGCTTCGGGCTGCGCCCAGGTGGTCTGACCCTGCGGCGTCCGTGTCATGGATGGACACCAGAGCCTCGAAATTGCCGCGCCGACCGTCCTGGTAGGTCACAGGAATATCGATACGCACGGCGTGCAAGCCGTCATATAAACCGTTGATCAGCGTGGCGTATCGCACCTCCAGGAATTCGCGCCGCAGCTTTCTCGAACGTGTTAGTTCGCCCTCGTCCGGATCAAGCTCTTTTGGAAAATTGGCGAATCGCTTGACCCGCGCATGCGCCGGCAAAAACTGATTCACACGGGTAATTTCCTGACTGATCAACTCTGCGACCTCTGGCCGCTGTGACAAATCGGTAAAGGTTGAAAATCCGATCCGCTTGTCTTCTGCCCACCGCGACAGAACAGCCATGTCGATATTGATGAGAGCGGCCACGAAGTCCCTCGTCTCGTCTCCCACCGTCATGATGTCCTTGATGAAGGGACTGAACCGAAGGCGGGTCTCGACGAACTGCGGCGGGAAGGTTTCTCCGCTGCGCAAACGCTTGAGGTCCGACAACCGCTCCAGGAACACGAGCTCGCCTAGCTCAGTTTTCGTTACGGCATCGCCCGTGTAGAACCAGCCATCTTTCACCTTCGACTCTACGGAACCCTCTCTGCGGTAGTAGCCCAGAAACGGGCTTCCGCCACGAATCTGCAGCTCTCCGTCCGCACTCAAGCGCCATTCCAATGGTGGGCCCGCCTCTGGATGCGCCTTCATCCAGTGCCCTACGGTCTCCAGATCAAATCGGTCACCCTGGTGGCATGTCAGCAACCCGGTTTCGGTGGAGCCATAGATGTTGCGCAGAGGTATACCCATGGCATGGAACATGCGAAACACATCCGGTGCCATGGTGGCACCACCGCAGCTGGCACAGCGCAGCCGGGTCAGGCCGAGCAGATCTCGCAACGGGCGCAGAACCAGTGCATTGGCGATAGGAAACAGCAACCGGTCCAGCAGGCCAACGGGTTTTCCATCCAAGCGCCCCACATTAACGGTGTGACCGATCTTCATGCCCCACTCGTAGACACCTCGTCGAATGGGTCCTGCGTCGAGCATGTGCGCCTGCACAGAGGACGCCATGCTTTCCCACTGGCGCGGAGCAAATGTCATACCTTCCACCGCCAATTCCCGAATGTTGGACAACACCTGCTCCGGGCCCTCGGGGAAGTTCACTACCATGGGCAATCCCAATCCCATGGTGATGCCATATATTTGTTCAGTGGCCCAGGATGGCGCGATGTAACTCAGGTATTCCATACCCGGCTTCACATCCATGGAATCGATCAAGCGCTGGGCGTTGTCGATCAAAAAGCGATGCGTGAGGATCACGCCCTTGGGCTGCCCCGTCGTGCCGGAAGTGTAAGAAAGAACCGCTATGTCATCGGGGGCTCCCGCATCCACTAGCGCGTCGTACATCTTTCCGTTACGTTGATGGATTTCACGCCCTTGCCGCTGCATGCCATCGAAGGTTTGCAGGATGGGGTCGTTATACGACCACATACCCGTTTCATCCCAATACACAATGTGGCGCATCTTCAACGTCTTGTTCCGGACATCCAGGCCCTTGTCAACCTGCTCTTGGTCCTGCGCGAACAAGATGACTGCTTCGCTGTCGTCCAAAAGATAGGCCACCTCCTCCGAAGTGAGGTCCGGGTACATGGATACAACTTTGCATCCCAGTGCATGCGCGGCATACTCGGCCCAGTAATGCTGCGGCTCATTCTCACCAATGATGGCAATGGTCTCACCCGCTTTGACGCCTGCTTGGTGCATGCCCAGCGCAATCTCTCGAACGTTGCGCTGCACATCCGCAAAGCTGTACTCCCGCCAAATGCCGCGCTGCTTATGGCGCTGGGAAAGACGGTTGGGGTTAGCATGCGCATGCTTGCGCAGCAACTGGGGAAGGGTCGCGATTTCGAGTTTCATTGGACGCCCTCCCCAAGATAGGCTTTAAGCACTGCGGGATTAGCCTGGATCTCCTTGGGCGTTCCATCGGCGATCTTGCGTCCAAAGTCCAGCACAGCGATGCGGTCAGCCAGGTCCATCACCACACCCATGTCGTGCTCCACCAAAACAATAGGAATGCGCTTTGCCTCGCGCACATCCAGAATGAAACGTGCCAAGTCTTCTTTCTCTTCAGTATTCATACCGGCCATAGGCTCATCCATCAACAGAATCTTCGGGTCTTGGGCCAGTGCGCGCCCCAAGTCCACGCGCTTGCGAAGCCCATAACCGAGGCTGCCCACCGGCGCATGCCGGATGGATTCAATTTCAAGAAATTCAATGATTTCTTCCACCACCTCCCGATGCAAAACTTCTTCCCGTTTTGCCGGGCCGAAATGGAAAAATGACTGCACGAGATTGGCCCGCATGTGCATGTGGCGCCCCACCATCAGGTTCTCGATAACGGTCATGCCCGAAAAAATGTGCGTACCTTGAAAGGTGCGCGCTAGGCCCTGTGCCGCCACGTCGTGAACCGCCATGTCGCGCACGTTGTGCCCGGCCAGGGATATCTCGCCTTTCTTGGGGCGGTAGAACCCGCTCAGGCAGTTCATCAGAGAAGACTTTCCCGCTCCGTTCGGCCCGATGATTGCCAGCAGCTCGTCCTTGCGCACATCAATCGAAACATCATTCAGCGCCACAACTCCACCGAACTGCAGCAGCAGATTCTGGGCTGTCAGCACCACGCCTTCCCGCTGGCTTTGAATGGCTGCATTCATTGGTACCTCCACTCTGAATTCTTGGCTTTGTCCATCGAATTTCCTTCATAAGACCTTTGCAGGGTCTACGCATCCATTTGCGGGAATGCTCGCAGCGATCAATGGACCACGACTAACAACGGACACCCGCATCCAGGCTGATCGTGGTGGCATTCAAATAGGCGTTTTCCACAACGTGCCGAACCAGTCCACCGAACTCTTGTGCCTGCCCCATGCGATGAGGAAAGAGGATGACGTTGTCAATAATGTTTTGCGACACCTTCGTTGGCATGCCTGCAGACATGGCGGTCTCAAACAGACCAGGCGCCACGGCCACCACTCGGATTCCGTGTTGCGCAAGATCCCGCGCCACCGGAAGCGTCATTCCAATGACCGCCGCTTTGCTGGCGCTATATGCGGCCTGGCCCACTTGACCCTGCCACGCAGCACCAGATGACGTGTTCACGATGACCCCCCGTTCACCGTCGACATTGGGCTCGTTCTGCGACATGGCCAACGACGCATAGCGCACCACGTTGAATGTCCCGGTCAGGTTGATGGCGATCACCCGGTTCCAAAGATCCATCGGGAATAACTCGCCCTTTGAAAGCGTCTTGCAGGGACCCAGAATTCCCGCGCAATTTACCGCCACATGCAGCGCACCAAATTCCGCCACTGCCGCGTCTACGCCAGCCTTCACACTGGCCTCGTCCGAAACATCAACCTTCTGGATTCGCACGCGCTCGCCCATCGGCAGCACCTCGCTCGCAAGGCGCTCTTCGTCCAGATCAACCGCCATGACGCTCGCTCCGGCCGCAAGCAATGCCTTGCAAGTGGCGAGCCCCAGGCCTGAAGCAGCTCCTGTGACGAAGGCAATGGTATTTTTGACATCCATACTGTTTCTCTTGTCTCTTATTGAGTGCAGCGCTCAGCGCGCCAAGATGGTGATACAGGCAACAGCTTCTTCAATGCCCTCAAGACCGCCACCGTTTTCTGCCAGCGCAATCCTTGCGTCAGTCACCTGCCGCAGTCCGGCTTCCCCGCGAAGCTGAGTTACCAACTCATGGACTTGGGCAATACCGGTGGCCCCAACAGGGTGCCCCTTAGACTCCAGGCCGCCGGACGGATTAACGGGAATGCGGCCACCAATCCGGGTATCACCCCGCTCGGCAATCACACCGCCCATGCCGAACTCACAGAAACCGAGGTTTTCTGTCTGAATGATTTCACCCATGGCCGTGGCATCGTGCACCTCGGCCACCGAGATATCTGCTGGGCCAACACCTGCCAGTTCATATGCCCTGCGCGAAGCCAGTGCTGTGCAGTGGTTGGTGTAGTCGTCTTCGCTCCGGTCGGAACCGCTTTGCACTACTGCCGCCAACACCTTGATGGCACGCTTTTCATCGATGTTCAAGCGCATAAGCGCCGAGCGTGTGCAAATGATGGCTGCTGCTGCGCCATCAGACACCGGGGAGCACATGGGCAGAGTCAATGGGTAGGTGATCGGCGGCGCGGCGAGCACCTCTTCGATGCTGTAAGCCATCCGGTACTGCGACAGCGGGTTGTGCATGGAGTGCGCGTGGTTCTTGGATGAAACGGCGGCTAACTGGCGCTGCGTCGTCCCGAAAGTGCGCATGTGCGATCGTGCAAACGCCGCATACACGTCCATGAAAACGCTGTACGGCCTGGGTGAGGTACTCCCCTCGGGCACCGCCACGTCGCGCCCCATCTTCATCAACTCCCCACGAATCTCTTCTGCACGCGAGAGATCCCAGGCACTGTCAAACACCGAGAACATCTTGAGCTTGTCGGATGAGAACATCTTCTCTGCACCAACAGCCAAAGCGACATCGCCAGCACCCGACTTGAGGTGATTGCAGGCTAGAACGAACGCCGACGAGCCGCTTGCACAAGCGTTTTCGACGTTCACCACCGGAATGCGCCCAATCCCCATGGCCCGCAGCGCAATTTGCCCACGAATCATGTGCTGGCCATCCATATGCCCCTGGGAAGTGTTCCCAAAAAAGGCCGCTTCCAAGTCTTCTTTTTCCAATCCCGCGTCCGCCAAAGCAGCCGCCGTGGCCTCGCGTGTGAGCGCCTTGATGTCTTTGTCCAGATGCCGTCCGAATGGCGTCATCCCCACACCAACCACATAGATATCTTCCATCGCATTTCTCCGTGGCGGATCTTCTTGATCCATGAAAGTCAAATAAATTACTTTGCGTAAGATGTTTTTACTGTACAGTAAAATTCTCAACTGCTTGCCAGGGATTACCCTTGGTATCACATTCGCGGCTCAGCAAAGCGGCAGGAATCGCATGCCCCGCGCAGTCTCAATATCGCCCTGCTCAGTCACGCTGTACAAACCACGAGCCACGTTGTGGGGATGAGCGGCGGCTTCGGCCATGGTGAGCACCGGCGCAAAGCAACTGTCAGTGCCTTCCATCAGTGCATTCCAGTACGTACTAGGTTGGGAAGCAAAGCGCTGCGCAATCCGCGCCTTGAGAGACGGCCACAAAGTCTTGTCCATTTGCCGTGCGGGGTCGACATCCGTCAGCTGCAATTGCGTCAACAGCAATGCATAGAACTGTGGCTCGATTGCACCGACCGTGATGTATCGCCCATCGCTGCACAGATAGCGGTCGTAGAAGGGTGAGTCATGGAAGACACTGGGTTCGCTGCCTTCCAATCCGCCACCTTGACGAATCAGTTGCACGAGCGGCGACAGCATTGCCAACACATCAATGATGGCGCCGTCAACCACGCAGCCCTGGCCCTTATCCCGCGCGCCTAGCAACGCCGACACCATGCCAAATGCAAACCCGAGGGCGCCGGCAGCATCCCCAACCACTGTGGGTGGAAGCATGGGAGGGTGTCCCGGTTGCTCGGTGATCGACATGAGCCCAGTGAGAGCGACATAGTTCATGTCGTGCCCGGCGGCCTGAGCCAGCGGCCCATCCTGCCCCCAGCCCGTCATGCGCCCATACACAAGCCGCGGGTTGTATTCACCACATACATCGGGACCCAAACCCAGGCGCTCCATCACACCCGGGCGGTTGCCCTCAATCAACCCGTCGCTTTGCGCGACCATGTCCAGCGCCCGCGCCTTGTCCTCGTCGTTCTTGAGATTCAATGTGACGCGTCGTTTGCCGCGCGACAAGAGCGCCCCGTCCTTCGGAGTGAGCTCATCAGGCAATGCGCTCGCACCTGGCCGCCCGACCACAGTAACGTCAGCGCCCATCTGCATCAACATGAACCCAGCTAAGGGCCCTGGGCCGATCCCCTCGAACTCGACGATCTTGATACCCGATAGCGGGAACATGAGCGGGCTGCTCTTACTTCGCATGAAGAACTCCATTTGTTTAATTGTTTTACTTTAGGGTAGAATTTTTAACCTATGGGTAATGGAAAACCCCATGTCCCTCAAAACAGAGGCAAAAGCAGAATCGATCCATGAACACGCAAGCCAGCAAGGAACCCCTGATGTCGACACCGGTTGTGATTACAGACGTACGAAAAGGCACCATGTGGATTCGCCTGAACCGACCTGATGCAATGAACTCGCTGACCCCGGCGGTGCTTCGGGGAATAGACCACGCACTCAACGAAGCACAGAGCCGCGGAGACGTGATATCCGTCGTATTGACGGGCACTGGACGGGCCTTCTGCGCGGGCGCCGACCTCAAGTACGTCAAGACGCAAGCGGGCGAAAGTGGCACCAGTGGCTTTCTGGACAGCGTACTGTCCACCATGAACCGGATTGACCGCTTTCCAAAACCCGTGATCGCCGCCCTGAACGGCATAACTCTGGCGGGCGGGCTCGAACTGGTGCTGTGCTGTGATCTAGTGCTGGCGGCAAGGAGCGCCAAAATTGGCGACGCACATGCCAACTACGGCCTGATCCCCGGAGGGGGGGGGTCGGTGCGCCTGCCGCGGGTCATTGGCCCCACACGCGCCAAGTACCTTCTCTTCACGGGTGACTTCGTGGACGCGGCAGATCTTGTGGAAGCGGGCCTCGTCAACCAAGTGGTGGACGACGACCAGCTCGAAAGCGTTGCACAAGCCGTGGCCGACAAAATTGCCACGAAGAGCCCCCTTGGCCTGCGCCGCATGAAAACGCTGGTCGACGATGGTTTGCAACAGCCTCTAGACACCGCCCTGCGATTGGAGCTTCTGGCCTCTGAAGTGCATTCCCACAGCGCCGATCTCCACGAAGGCCTGGCCGCATTCAACGAAAAACGCACCCCGCGCTTCACGGGCCACTAGGACGGCAACGCCATGCATACGTTACCCACCACCGATCGATTCAGACTACTGCGTGCTTCGCAGCAATTCGCCTACGACCGCGCCCCGGCCATCCGCGCGGTCTATCAGCTTGCAATGATGACGCCGCAGGATCTCCAAGGCCCTGCCGACCTTGCACGGCTCGCCGTCACAAGTAAGGATTCACTGCTTGATAAGCAGCGCCAGTCACCGCCATTCGGTGGGTTTCTCGCTGCCGACGACACATCTATCCGCCGCATTTATGTCTCCCCAGGCCCCGTCTATGAACCCCATTCTTTCGACGAAGACACTGGCAAGGGCTTCTCGCATGTGTTCAGGCAGGCGGGAATCGGCCCCGGTGACCGTGTACTCAACACCTGGTCCTACCATCTTGTTCCAGCCGGCCTATTGCTAGATGCGGGCATTGCTGCCACCGGGGCGACGCTCATTCCCTGCGGGCCCGGCGGCGCCGAGCAACAAGCGCAGCTCATCATGGAACTGGGCATCACCTGCATTTGCTCCTCCACCTCCTTCTTCGTGACCTTGGTCGAAACGCTTGAGCGCATGGGCTACGACCTGCCTTCTCAATGGAAGGTCCGCTCCGCAATGCTGGGCGGCGAACTGGGTGACTGGATGGGCAAGCGCCGCGCATTGGAGCAGAAATACGCAATCCGCACGTTCTCGGCTTATGCCACCGGCGACTTCGGGCTGATTGCTTACGAGGAACTAGGACAACTGGGCTACACGGTCCAGCCTGACCGGCTCGTCCAGATCTGCGACCCGCACACCGGCGCACCCCTTCCGCCGGGCGAACCCGGCCAGATAGTGGTCACCACGCTGGACAGCGGTTGGCCTCTGGTCCGCTTTGGCACAGGCGATGTGGCGCAAGCGCTGGCCCATTCCCCGGATGGTCTCGTCGAACGAATCAGTTTGTTGCAAGGCCGAGTGGGCCAAGGTGTCAAAGTACGCGAAATTTTCATCTATCCACGCAACGTGGAAGAGCTGATCATCCGGATCCCGGCTATAGAACGTGCCCAGATCATCGTTGAAAAAAAGCAGCATCGGGAAACTGCAACCTTGCGCGCGGTGCTAACGCCAGGGGCTTCTCACTACGCCACGCAAAGCGATTTGATCGAAGTGTTCAGGCAATTGACCCGCCTGAGGCTCGACTCAGTCGAGTGGGTAATCCAAGAAGATATGCCCATTGACGCACCCTTGCTGGTTGACAACAAGCAGTGAAATTCTAAAAAGCCATTGGTCTGATGCACCTAGTGGCTATACCGTCGCTTACCTCATGAAACGATAGCAATGATTGAACTCGCAGCCAATCCACTTATTTATCCATTCAAGCCACCATCGTCACGACACTGGGTCGAGATCGCCCCGGGCGTACGCTGGATCCGACTGTCGATGCCATTCCGACTCGACCACATCAATGTATGGGCCATAGATACCCATGATGGCTGGGTGCTGGTAGATACCGGCCTGAATAACCCCGACACCGTGGCCGACTGGCTGGCCCTCATGGCGCACGGGCCGCTGGCACGGCCACTCCAAGGCGTTTTCGCCACACACATGCACCCAGACCACATCGGCTTGGCTGGTTGGTTCACGCGTCGCTTTGGTGTGCCGCTGCACATGAGCCGGCTGGAGTACCTGACCTGCCGCGTGATGCATGCCGACACGAACCGCGAAGCCCCGCCCGACGGCGTGCTCTTCAATAGATGCGCCGGCTGGTCGGAGGCAGCCATTGAAAGCTACCGCAGTCGCTTCGGCAGCTTTGGTAAACATATCCACGCTCTGCCTGACAGCTACCGACGGTTGCAGGACGGCGACCACGTCCAGTTGGGTAAATATGGCTGGCGGATCATCACCACCGGCGGCCACTCACCAGAACATGCCTCTCTGTACTGCCCCGACTTGAAACTGCTGATCTCCGGCGACCAGGTGCTACCGAAGATTTCGTCGAATGTTTCGGTGTTCGCCAGCGAGCCACAGGCCAATCCGCTGAAGGAGTGGTACGAAGGGCTCGACAAACTAATGAGGGATGTTCCCAACGATGTGTTGGTACTCCCCTCTCACAACGAGCCCTTTTATGGACTGCATGAACGCCTTGACTCGCTCAGGTCAGGCCAAAATAGTGCACTGAATCGGTTACGTCAGACATTGACTACCGGGCCTCAACGGATCATCGATACGTTCGCTGCACTCTTTCATCGCTCCATCGGAGAACAGGATGCGCAGCAACTGAGCCTGGCAACAGGTGAGGCAGTTGCTTGCATAAACTTTCTCATCGCACAGGCCACCATAGAAGTCACGATGGACGAAAACGGGGTCGCGTGGCACTCAACAAGATATTGACATTGAAGTGCCGCCCTACGCTCTATGGTGAATCGACCCGGTTGATCTAGACGCCGTCGAGCCTCGAACCGAAGCCCATTGGCAGGTGCAACGGTGTTTCGGCGGCAATCTGCGGAAATCTGACCGAGAAGTCCCCTGAATTTTTATTCGTTTGAGCGACCGTTTTGAGTCGTTATGCACAGTGCGCCGTTATGAGTAGCCCGGTGGGTGTGAACCGCCCCGGGGCGGTTCACCATGCCCATCCGGGATTGGAAAGCTGCCCTGACCCGATTTACCATTCAGTTCGGAGACCGCATCTCCATCAACTGTATGCGTCCGGCCAACCCATCTTGAATCGGATGAATGGGCTGTGATGCAACCAACATAAACTGCTATGTGTCGCATCCCGGACGATCATAGGGTCGCTTGTGGAACAGGTGCGGGTGCTCCTGATACCAATCCTTCATGGCTTGCATCGGCGTCTTGCTCTTGAGTGCTGACTGCGGCAGCTGGTGGTTGTACAAAACCACATAGCGCAGCAAGGTCTGCTCCATGTCCTCGCGGCTGTTGAACCGGTGGGTCTTGAGCACATCGGCAATGCGGCCATTGAATCGTTCGACCATGCCATTGGTTCTCGGTGTTCTGGGCTTGGTCAACCGGTGTTCGATACTCAGTTCTTGGCACAACTGGTCGAACTCATGGTTGCCGCTGGGCTCGCGCTCCCTGCTGGCAAACAGGCGGTCCGTGAACTCCTTGCCGTTGTCGGTCAGCAGCTTGGTGATCCTGATCGGACAGGCCTTGTGCAATGCCCTCAGAAAGGCCCGTGCACTGGCGGCTGTCTTGTTGGCCTTGAGTTGTACGAACACCCATCGCGTGGCCCGGTCGATGGCCACAAACAGGTAGCGCCGTTGCGATTCGTCCTGCATCTGGGGCAGGTACTTCACGTCCATGTGCACATAGCCAGGCTCGTAGCTCTTGAACGCCTTGTGCACAGGCTGTGGCTCCTGGGGCTTGAGGGCGTTGAGGTTGCCCGCCCCATGGCGGCGCAGGCACCGGTCCAGGCCCGAGTGACCTTGCCCCTGTTTCGTGTAGTTCTTAACCCACGATTCACGCGGCCTTTTTACGCTGTGCCTCGTACCAGCGCTGCTCGTATTGCGCTGCTCGTATTTCTTGAGCTGCTTCAGCTGTCGCAGCTACACCGTGGTCGGCACCAGTGAAGACCTGCACCGCCTCTTCAGCTTCTACTGGTTCCTGGAAGCCGAGAGCAGGAACACGAGGTCCCGCGAATGGGCTGAATACTTCACGCTCATACGCACTCAAATTGACCTGTTCACCATGGACAAATTCGATGAGGAACTGGTGACCCAGTCCAGAGAGGCCGCCCGCAGCAAGCCTCTGAAATTCTGGAGTCGGTACCGCATCTCGGGAGGCGCACTTGCCTAGCCACGCACAACCATCGATGGCCCCGGCAACCGCCCCTGACGGCGCGCCAGCTGACCTGGTCGTCAGCTCTGCGCCGGGCCCGGCCGGCGCCACCCAAGTCCTGAGCCGTTACCGCGACGACGTGTGGGAGCTGTGGCCCTACTTCGAGCAGTCGAACCTGACCCCCAGCAGCAAGCGCATCGACTGGGCAAACGTTCCTGAGCAATTCAGGCCCGACACCGCAGATCCGGACCGTGTCCGGCCTGCATTGGGCCGGCCGGATGAAAGGCTTTGCCGCCTACGCCGGCGTTGATTGGCGCCTCTCGCCTCACCAACTGCGCCGGGCGTACGCCTGGACCTTCGTGCGGCATCGCCTGGGAAATGTCCTCTTCCTCAAGGAGCAGTTCAAACACTCGAGCATCGAGATGACGCAGCTGTATGCGGCGAACCCTATGCAAGATGACGCGCTGTTTGAAGACCTGTTCACGGAGATCAGTGCCCGAAAAGTCGAGCTGATCGAAGGCTGGCTCCACGCGGATACGCCCCTGGCGGGGCGCGCCGGCCAGCGAATCGTGAGCATGCGGGCCCACGACTTCCCTAGCCGCGAAACTCTCATCGAGGAGACGGCCGATTGGATCAATATCCGCAGCACCGGCCATTCGTACTGCTTGGCCCAGGATGATGGCTGTGGCGGGGCCGGTCTGTATGAGCCGTGGCGGTGCGGCGCCTGCAATGACTCTGTGATCGACAGTTCCCAGCGGATCGCGTGGCAGGCAATACACGCCCACCAACTGGAGCTCCAAGTGGAGGCCCGCGAGTTGGGACCGGCAGCGGTCCAGCGCGTGCAACGAGACCTCCACCGGGTCGAAGACGTCTTGAAGCAGCTGGGGCCGGGGATCGAACCGCTATGAAAGCCAGATGGGACCGACGCCAGGCGCCCGAAGAGGTTCGCGGGCGCAATCGAGACACAACGACCGCCGATCTGTGGGAGGCTCTGGCACGCCTGCAGCGTGCCGAGGCCGTTCCGACGATCACAGCCCTAGCGGTCGAGGTCGGCGTCACTCCAGCGTTGATTCACAACCGCTACCCGGATGTCGCGAAGGAGGTTCGCCGCCTGAGCGGCCGAGAGCCCGGCGCAAGCGAGGACAGCCTCAAGGCGGCGCTCAAACGCGAACAGGAGACTGCCCGTGATTTGCGCGCCGAGAACTTGGACCTGCGCAAGCAGCTTCAGGCCATGGCCTCGGTGAACGAAGCGCTGCGGCAGGAGGTCAGGATTCTGCATGCGACCGGCCACGCGAAGGTCGTGAGCTTCGTGCCCGGGGCACCGACACGCTAGTCGAATAGGGAAGCTGTTTGAGGAACGGCCTTAGCCGGCGCTCGCTCGACCGGCTCGCCGGTGGCTGCCAGGCGCTCAGGCGGACAAGCCTGCATGAAGTCCATCGAGCCTTCGGCGGGCGCGTCCAGCCAGGCGTCGTACTGGGATTCGTCCAGCAGGACGACCATACGCTTCTCTTCGCCTGGGCGGTGATAGTTGCACATGACGGGATGGGAGTCGGCGTTGACCGTCATGAGCGTGAAGGTATGAACGCGCTCTCCTGCAGGCGAATGCCAAGTGTTCCATAGCCCGGCGATCGCCAAGGGGCTGCCGTCGGCCGCGCTGATACGTGTGGGCACGTGCACGTTCGAGCGCCAGTCTGGCTCGTAGATGGCCTCAGCCGGGACAATGCAGTGCTGGGCCTTCTTCCAAGCGGCCTGGAACGGCCTCGCGGTGGCAACTGTTTCGGAGCGGGCGTTGTACGTCAGCTTCACCTTGCGCATATCGGTGGCCCAGAAAGGGATCAGGCCGAACCGCGCGACAACGGCCTCGCGCTCAGGAACCGCCTCGTCGCCCGATTCGAGCTCGGGCGGGCGCCTCACGATGGGCGCAAAGCGTCCTGGAAAGACATCTCGATCGAGAACATCCAAGCCGCTGTCGCGGATGGCTCGAAAGAATTCGCGCAGCCGCGCTGCGTCAAGAACCGAGTGGTAACGAGCGCACATTCTTTGAATTCTGCTTGGCCGCGCGCTCAAGTCCACCCAGGATGCCGCAGTTGACCGCGGCACGGCCAACCGAGCAGCTGCGGTGCAGTGAGCGCAATTCGGCTTCCAACGCCTTCAGCTCCCGGATGCGGACCACGACCTGCTCGATGTGACTTGCAATCAGCTCATCCACGACGCCGCAATTCTCGGAAGGAGCGTCTTTGAAGTGCAGCAGCGTGCGGATCTCAGCCAGCGTCATGTCCAGGCTGCGGCAGTGCCGAATGAAGGCGAGCCGCTGGGCGTGCTCAGCCGTGTAGCTGCGGTAGTTCCCCTCGGTCCGGGCGGGGGACGGCAGCAGTCCCTCGCGCTCGTAGAAGCGGACCGTTTCGGGAAGCGTATTGGTGGCCTTGGCCAGGTCGCCGATCTTCATGGATGAGCCGCCCTTGCAGCGGGCTTGACTTTGTAGTTGCTAGAGGGTTTCCAATTATGCAGTCCGAGGAATACCCATGAGCGCCACCACAAAATTCGAAAGTACCTTTGCCGTTCCGAAGATGGATTGCCCGTCCGAGGAGAACATGATCAAGATGGCCTTGCAAAGCGTCGAAGGCGTGCAGTCGCTCACCTTCGACCTGCCGGGCCGAAAGCTGGTGGCCGTGCATCGCGCGCCGGTCGCCGAGGTGTTGCAGCGTCTCGAACCGCTGGGCTTGGGCGCGAAGCTGGTGCATTCGGCCGCGGTAGACGATAGCGCCGCCGGCAGCTTCAAGAGCACCTTCCATGTCCCGAAGATGGATTGCCCATCGGAAGAGAACATGATCAAGTTGGCCCTGCAAGACGTTCCCGGGGTGAAATCCCTGTCCTTCGACTTGGCCAACCGCAAGCTGACCGCAGTGCATGGCGCTCCGGTGGCGCAGGTCCTGCAACGCCTGGAGCCGTTGGGTCTGGGCGCCAAGCTGCTGGAATCGGACGCGGTCATGGGTGACGACGATGAAATCGACCCGCCTGACAATGCGGCCGAGGCCAGGCTGCTATGGATACTGCTCTCGATCAATGCGGCCATGTTCGTGATCGAGATCGTGATGGGCTTCATCGCTCAATCGACCGGGCTCATCGCCGACTCGCTCGACATGTTCGCCGACGCTGCGGTGTATGGGCTGTCCCTGTTTGCCGTCGGCCGAGCAGCTGCCCTTAAGACGCGTGCGGCTCACACGGCGGGCTGGTTGCAACTGGCGCTTGCGCTCATGGCACTCAGCGAGGTCGTTCGACGCTTCATCGCCGGGAGCGAACCTGTCTCGGGCCTGATGATGGGGATGGGCCTGGTGGCCCTGATCGCCAACGTCATCTGCCTGGTCTTGATATCCAAGAAGCGGGATGCCGGTGCGCACATGAAGGCAAGCTACATCTTCTCGGCCAACGACGTGATCGCCAATGCGGGCGTGATCCTGGCTGGCTTCCTGGTGGCCATGACCGGATCCAACTACCCTGATCTGGTCATCGGCACCGTGGTGGGTCTGATCGTCTTGAACGGTGCCCGGCGCATCCTGAGTCTCAAATGACGAACCTGACAGCCATAGACGATCGGCAGCGCGGGGCAGCATTTGCTCACCTCGTGGAGCGGGCGAGATCCCGAGGACCTGACCGGTGGAAGGTCCTGGAGGCCGCGCACGTGCTTGGCCAAGAGCGCTTCTGGCTTCATCTGCGGAGTCATTGGTACATGCTGGCCCTGGCCGCGCGTGAGCGTGACGTGCGGGAAGCCGCGGGCCAGCTGTTTAGGATCCTGCTGGTGCCGCTTGGCCACCTCTCGGGCAGGCTGCCGCTTGGCAACCCTGGCCGGGCCACGGTCAGTGCCTTCGCGCCAATGCTGTGAGACCGGAACTCGCTGAAATTCTGTCCGCGTCAATAGCACTCACGGCCGAGCACGGTGCGGCAACGCGCTGAATCCAACCACGGCCCTGCGATCTGGTCTAACCAACAAGAACGATGAAGTATGTCAACCGACCAGCTCGCTGGTATTGCCTTGCGCTTGTAGTCTTTGCCGCAGACCAGACTGCCAAGACCTGGATTCATCTGACCACCCTGCTCGGCTGGTCGCGCGAGGTCGCACCGTTCTTCAGCCTGGTCCACGTACTGAACCCCGGCGCGGCCTTCAGCTTCCTGGCCGGCACCGGCGGATGGCAACGCTGGTTCTTCCTGGCCATCGCCCTGGGCGCGTCGGCCTGGCTCGCTTGGCTGCTCGCCAAGCCGGTGCGCAGCCTCGAGGGCTTGGCTTATAGCCTCATCCTGGGCGGCGCCCTGGGCAATGCCTTCGACCGGGCTGTGCGCGGGTCCGTGATTGACTATCTGGACTTCCACCTGCACGGCTGGCACTGGCCGGCATTCAACATCGCCAACATGGCCATCGTTGGTGGCGCCGTTGGTCTCATTGCATCGTCAGTTCTGGGGCACCGCGAGGCAAACACATCCTCTCGAAGGCACACGTAACTGTTGCCGCTTAGCAGTCCCGACAACAAGGGAGCCCCCCAACCCGCGCGTGCAGGCGTGCTCTGCTGTGCGAAACTTCCTGATGACCAAAGGAATCATCGCGCTTGACGCTGACGGAGTCCTCCTGGACTACGGCTTGGCCTATGCCAGCGCTTGGCAGAAGGCGTTCGGCACGTACCCTGGCGAGCGCGATCCGCTCGCCTACTGGCCCATCGACAGATGGGAAGTGGAGCGAGTTGAAGGGGATAGGCTTGATCTGCTTCGGCGGGCCTTCGACAACGAGTTCTGGTCATCGATCCCGCCGGTTCCAGGAGCGATTGAGGCGTGCCACAAGCTCGCCGCGGCGGGCTACGAACTGGTATGCGTCACGGCCTTGCCTGCGGAATTCAGGGCAGCTCGCGAGCACAACCTGAGACTGCACGGATTCCCGATTCACCTGGTCCACGCCACCGACAACGTGGCAACGGCCGCGAGCCCTAAGGCCGACACGCTCAACTCCCTAAAGCCGATCGCCTTCGTCGACGACTACTTGCCGTACTTCGTGGGCGTCGATGCCGCGATCCATCGCGCATTGATTTTGCGTGGGATTACCGGGTCGCCCAACGCGGGCGACCTGTTGGTACACACGGATTCGCATCACGCCGACCTTCTTGCGTTTGCGAATTGGTGGTCGCAGCGCGCTGGTGATAAGTGCCGGTAACAGTTACTGCTGTTGAGAAACCATGATCTCGCAGAACTGCGATGAAGTGCCGGTGCTCAACCTGATGCACAGGCCTGACCCCAAGCGCGCGCCGGACATGCAGGACAAACGTACGGTGGTTCCGCTGGAAAAGGGGGACTGGGACACTTGGCTGCACGGCACCATCGAACGGGCAGAGTCGCTGATCAAGGTGCCACCGGTGGAGCTGTTTGTGCACAGGGCGAAGGATCCGGCGCAGCAAGTCGAGTTACCTGTTGAGTCAGCATGACGCATGCGTGCAACAGCCGGTACTTGCGCCGACTGGACGCAGCGATATAAATTATTGGTTGTCCGGGCTAACGCGAACCCGGCCGCGTCCGGGTTACCTGGCGCATAGCCGAGTGGTGCGATGCCCCGGCGCCCGACCTGTCCGGATATCGGCAACGGGAGTAGCTTCAACACTACCCCTGCTGCCAAATGAACAAGCTGGCCAAACTCCGTATCCAGTCCGCGATCGCCCAACAGGGCTGCTGCTTTTACTGCGGGCTAAAAATGATTGAGCCCACGCTTCCTGAACTTTCGCAATCAAGCGCGCCCACACGGTGGCGTAAGTTCCTTCGGTGCACTGCAGAGCATCTCACTGCGCGCCAACAGCAAGGCCGCGATGTAGCGCCCAACATCGTCGCCGCCTGCTGGTGGTGCAATTCCCGTCGGCACAGGGGACGTGAGGAGAAAGCGCCAGATTCATTGAGATATCGGCAGCGCGTGCAAAGCTTGATGAAAAAGGGGTGCTGGCACCCAGCAGGCAGGCTAGTTGTTGATTTACACGCAAACCATAGCCGGTGAAAATTAACCCAGAATTGCTTATTCAGTTTCAGGCTGATTGCGGCGATCCAAATCAAGGCCATCAGCAACTGCTAGCTGGCTGCACCAGTCACCAGGTGAATCCAACTACTTCCCTGGACGCTTGTTCGCGAGATCTGGCTGGCGCACATGACAGAACTGACCTTGCCCCTGTTTCGTGTAGCTCTTATTGATCCGCCCCCTGTGAACTTGACTCAAGCAGCGTAGCGAACCGGGGCGTGGTCGAAGTACTTTCGAATGCGCTCGGGCTGACGTTGCACGCTGCGCAAGTGTTTGGCCGTGGCCTTCACCAACTGCATCTTCGTGCGCGCCGGGGCCAGCTTGGTCACCGCCTGTTTGATGTCTGCATTGGCCATCTCATCGGGGTTCAACTCCGGGCTGTAGCTCGGTAGGTAGAACACCTCGATGGCGTCAGCGTGCTCTGCCAGCCTGGCCTTGACCGGCTTGGCGTGGTGCACCCGCAGGTTGTCCAGGATCAGGAACAGCTTCCTGCTCTGGCCCTTGATCAGTCGGCGCAGGAAGTCGATCAGAATCGTGGTGTTGAGCGCCCCGTCAAAGCTGCTCCAGCGCATCTGGCCCTTGTTGGTCACGGTGGAGATCACCGACAGGCCATGGCGCTTGTTGTTGACCCGCACCACCGGTGTCTGGCCCTTGGGCGCGAAGCTCCTGCCGCGCACGTCGTCGCTGCGCAGCCCGCTCTCGTCGCCCCAGTGAATCTCGGCTCCTTCAGCCTTGGCGCGTGCGGCGATGACCGGGTAGTCCTCATCGAGCCATTTCTTGACCGCCGCTGGCGACTGCTCGTAAGCCTTCTTCATAGGCTTTTGTGGTGTGAAGCCCCAGCGGGCCAGGTACTTGCCCATGGTGCGCACTTGCAGCCGGATGCCAAAGCGCTGCTCAATGAGTTGGGCCACTGCCGCGCGGGTCCACAGCGCATAGGGCATCTTGAGCTGATCTGGCGTCTTGTCGGCAATGAGCTTTCGCACCAGGGCCTCCTGGTCGGCATCGAGCAAGCGGTTTTCTCCGAACTTGCGTCCGCCAATGGTGTCGTGCAGAGCCTTGGCGCCGTGTGCCGCATGGCGCCTGCAGATGTTGAAGACGCCCGTGCGGCTCAGACCCGTGAGCGCTGCAATCTCGTCGTAGGTATTACCGGCTTTACGCAGTCGGATGACCTGCACGCGGCGCTCGTGCCGCGCTTCGCGGCTCAGCGATCTCATGTCGGTTGCTTGCATGAATCTGAGTTGAGGGCGGTACAGATAATTTCAAATGCACAAAGGCCTGGTCAATAACCCACGGTTCACGCGGCCTTTTTACGCTGTGCCTCGTACCAGCGCTGCTCGTACTGCATCGGGCTGAGGTAAAAACTCCAGTTTTCAGGGGCAACCTCAGTCCAGCAAGTACAGCCTGGGCTGGATTCCATTCAAGGCTCGGGCGTTGCAATACAAGGCTCCAGGAGCTGGATACGGGGCTTGTCCATGGGGATGAGGACGGCGTCGTAATGCATCGCTTTACAGAATCTATAGTTAACTGAATTTTTAGGGCTCATTCTATAGTCTAGTATTCATCGCGAGCGATAGATGGCTATACTTATCTAAAGATTCGTTGTTTTTTCTTTAGTTTACTTATGAAAACCGTTGGTCAGTTCGCTGCTGCACTGTCAGCCGCCAAGCAAGAGCAGGGGGTGACCCTGGCGGCGCTGGCAACCAACACGGGGCTCACGCCACTGGCCGTGCGGCAGATCCTCGATGGCAAAGTCTCCCCGCGCATCAGCAATGCCATGGCGCTGGCGTCCGAGCTGGGCCTTGAGCTGGTTCTGATGCCCAAGACGGCTGCTGCATCGTTCGAATCCAAAGGGGGGGAGCGCACCTTGCTGAGTCCGCTGGAACGGCAGCTGGGAGCGCCATCCATTGGAATCGTGGGTGACCAGAATTCGGAAGTGAAGGAGGGCCGATGAAATACCGCGCGCTGGATGTGTACCTTGGGGAGGGTAGACGCCAGTGGCGCAGCGCGGCAGAAAGCGATCAGCCAAGGCGCAATTAAGCTGTATTTAAAAGCAGGCTGTATGTTTATACTGCGCTACTGGTAGTGTATTGACACTGGTTGATACCCATATATAGTGTTTCATAGCACTCGCCATCGCGGAGTGCTAGAAACAACCAGTTATCCCCAATGCCCCACAATGTGCGCAAGCCCTTTCAGATTCTCGCCCTCTCTGGTGGAGGCTTCCGAGGGCTGTACACCGCAAAAGTCATAGCGGATGTCGAGAAAGAGATCGAAGCGCCGCTTGCATCGCGTTTCGATCTGATCACAGGTACTTCAATCGGTGGGATCCTGGCGTTGGCACTTGCCCTTGAGATTCCGGCGCAAGATATCGTAGACCTGTTTGTCGACCACGGGGAGGAGATTTTCGACAAGCGCTGGTCACTCTTCGGATTCTGGCGGTCGCCTTATTCACCGGAGCCGCTGAAGAAGCTACTGTCTGACTCCAAGCTATTTGGCGACCGGCTCTTGGGTGCATGCAAACACCCTGTCATCATCCCGAGTCTGAATTACTCTACCGGTGAACCGGTAGTTTTCAAGACGCCGCATCATGTCGATTTCAAGCGGGATCGCCATTTCACCATCGTAGACGTCGCGATGGCCACCAGCGCAGCCCCGGCGTACTTCCCAAGACACTGCTTCAACAACAGCCAGTATGTCGATGGCGGCTTATACGCCAATGCCCCCGGGCTCCTTGGTTTGCATGAGGCCCACAAGTTCTTCGGCCAGGACATCGACAACGTCCGCCTGATGGCGGTCGGCACGATGTCGTCGCGCTTCACTGTGGACCCCAGACAAGACCGGCAAGGTGGGGTCCGAGACTGGGGCGGCGGGTGGCCGATCAAGATGTCCCGGCGTCTCTTCGGCCTCTCCATTTCGGCGCAGGAGGTCTTGAGCGATTTCATGCTGACGCACCGCCTGGGAAAACACTACTGCCATGTAGACGACGAACTTCACGACGAACGTGCCCGTGCTGTTGCATTGGACATTGCAGACAAAAACGCCCGCGAAGTTCTGCTGAGCGCAGCTACCCAACGCTCCAAAGTTTGCATCAGCAAGCCGGAATTCCAAACCTTTTTGGAGCATTCGCCCTCCAAACCGATCTTCTTCCACGGCGAGAACGCACGCACCTGAGGCCCAAGAAACATGCTCAAACTCAACCGCCTGCTCTTCGCTACTGCCGAAGAAGTGTTCATCAACAGTATCGAACCTACCAAGGACCAGCGCCGGGTGCTGGTTGAAGCCAAGAACGAGATCCGCGATCACTTGAGGCCACGAATCCGAGAAGCGACGATCAAGGCGCTGGGCATGGACAAGGCCGTCACCCCGCGTTTCCGGACACAAGGCTCGTGGTCGTACCAAACCTGCGTGCAGCCAGCCTGGCATCCGCCCCAGGAAATGGACTGGGACTTCGGTGTCTACCTGCCAGTGTCTGTGTGGGAGGAAAGTGGGCCTCCGCACGCCATGGCCCAGCTCTACTTCAAACTGGTCGAAGGCCTCTTGAATGTTGGCGCCGATTCAAAATTGAGCCACCGTGCCGATTGAATTTTGAGCCAGGGCTAATGGCCAACCTGTGAAGGTCGGCTGTGGATAAGTGTAGTGCCTTGGGTCGGTTTTGGTCTCC
>NZ_JACPOF010000009.1 GCF_016185115.1 Polaromonas sp.
CCGCGGATTCTAAAACGGTCTCTTTCCCTGTCTTGTTCGCGGATGGAGCTTTACACTGGATGGCGACGGTCTGGTTCGCGTTTTGATAAGCGCCCGAGGAGAACGTTTGCGCGTTCTCATCGGGCTGACCCTTGGGAGAAGCCACTCCCGTGGGCTCCCTCCACGATAAGCCAAAGTCCCGCTGCTGTTCCAGAGAGGAAGAAAAGGGGACGCAGCTCTTTTCAGTTGGCACCAACACGTCATTGTTCAGGTTCGGGTTGTTTCCGAGGGCGGCCGCGAGCGCGAAGGGTCCAGTCGAGGCCCAGGCGGCGGGCCGTTCGTGTTTGCCATCCGGCCGAGCCGAATGGGCAGCCTCGACGAATCGAGTTCCGAACGGCATCGACCTCGGCTGGAGTCTGTGGACGATTCACGTGCGCCGTCCAATCGGCCGACATCGGCAGCGGCCAGCGGGCCAGCAGCGACTTCGCTTCGACCGAGCCGAATTCGCGGCGCCACAGGCTGCTCCACCTCCAGTCCTCCGCCCGCTCGACCAGATTGGCGCGCAGCGCGTTTCGCTCGACGTATCGAACCACCGTATAGAAGTGCTCGTCAGTCTCCACGGGAAAGGATTTGAAGCGCCCCTGGTACAGATGCCCCGTTCCCGAGGTCTTAAAATGCGCATGCCAGCGCATCACGTGCGTGTGCGTCAGCCACCGCAGAAACTCAGTTAACTCGCCCTCACGCCGCGGCCACAGCACCATGTGCCAGTGATTGGGCATGACGCAATACGACAACAATCGCGTCGAATGTTCTGCCAACGCTTCGACCAGGACGCGCTCGAATGCCTCATAGTCGGCGTCTTTCTCGAACAGCGCCAGCCGCGCCACGCCCCGATTCAAAACGTGGTACACCAACCCGCCCGGTGCAATTCGTGGTCGCCGCGGCATGCTCCAAATTCTCTCGCGAGCGCCGTCGGTTGTCAACGATAAAGAGCTGCGTCCCCTTTTTTCTCCCCAGCAGGCAATGGATGACCTCGCGAAGGCGGATTCTGAAGCATACAAGAAGCGTGTAGAGGCCGAAATGGCTGAGTTCATAAAGCGCATCACGAGGGGGCGTGGCGTCTGGTCGCCCGCCGAGTGAGCGGGGTGAGACCGCGCGTATCAATTGCTCGACGGCGCCGTTGGGTGGGGGCTTCTGTTTTGGCTTGCCCACGATCGTCCGCCATGCGCTACACCACCCGCTCCAGCAGCACACTGAGGTGACTGAAGAGGCTGCCCATA
>NZ_JACPOF010000001.1 GCF_016185115.1 Polaromonas sp.
GCCGTCCTGAGCGGTGCCGTCCTGCGCGATGCCGTCCTGAGCGATGCCGACCTGCGCGGTGCCGTCCTGAGCGGTGCCGACCTGCGCGATGCCGACCTGCGCGGTGCCGTCCTGAGCGGTGCCGTCCTGAGCGGTGCCGTCCTGAACGGTGCCGACCTGCGCGGTGCCGTCCTGAGCGGTGCCGTCCTGAGCGATGCCGTCCTGAGCGGTGCCGTCCTGAGCGATGCCGATGGAAAACAACTCCCACGGGCTACGCCAGAGCAGGCCATTGAAAACCTGGACAAGGTTCGCGAAATCGTTCTGGACAACGAAGATCGGCTTGATATGGACCACTGGCACGGCGACAACGAGTGGCGCAACCGCACCTGCGCAGAAGAAACGCTTTGCGGCACGACGCATTGCATGGCTGGATGGCTGCAGGTTTGCACGACTGAGCCGGCACTAAAAAAAGTCTCTGCGCAACTGGCTGGTGCGCTTGCTGCGCCCATCGCCTCAAAGATGTTCTATCGCGGAAATGTCGAGGCGCTGGAGTGGCTGCGGGATCGCAAGTACGTTGCCGAAACCGAGGCATATGAAAAGCGTGGCGATGAACTCAAGGCACGACGCGAAGGTGCGCAAAGCCCTGCCGTCTAACCCGCCCCTTTTATTTAGCAACCATTTGGAGAAACCATGCTTTCCTATCTCAATGATCCAGAAGTCAAGGTCAAGTACACACAGCGCTTTGCAGCCCATCGAAAGGCTGATGAAGTGATTCAGGGGACCGGCTTCGATAACGGGCGCGGCTGTTTTGTCGGCTGCACGCTGGATGCGTATGAGCATGAACGCTTCCCGATTGAGTTGGGATGGCCTCAGTGGCTTGCACATCTTGCGGACTCGATCTTCGAGGGCGTGCCTAAAGTCGAGGCCGCACAGTTCGGCACAGACCTTTTGGAAGCCGTGCCTGTGGGTGTTGACCTTGAGCCGGTTCGCGCCAGATTTCTGTTGACCGTCCAGCGCCGGAATCTGGCACGGATGGAAGCAAACACAAATCCCGAAGCGCCAGCCGTGCGCGACGCCATCCGTGGAGTTATCAGCTTTCTCGAAAAAGAGGAGGCAGCGGAGTCGGCAGCGGAGTCGGCAGCGTGGTCGGCAGCGTGGTCGGCAGCGTGGTCGGCAGCGGAGTCGGCAGCGGAGTCGGCAGCGAGGTTGGCAGCGTGGTCGGATGAATACAAAACTATGCGTGATGACTTGCTGGCGATCTGCCGCGAGTTGGGAACGGTTTAACCCGCCTCACCAACTCAACCCAACCCAACCCATAAGGTGCAGCAATGACTAAAAAATATGAATTTGTGCGGATTACTCGCGCAAGGAATGCCAAATGAACACCACCACAAAAGACGAGTTCGGAGCCGTGGAGACGGCGAACTGGCCCATGCCCGTGAGTGCTTCGCCTGTGCGCCGCGCTATGTCGTGGAAGTCGGCAGAGGAAGCACTGCACCAGCTGCACGACGAATTCAAAGATGACCCGCTCTACCTGTGGATGGAAATGAGCTTTGAGGAAATGGCCGACAAGGTCAACAAGGCACGTTTCTGCGGGGGCGAGGACATGACCCGCGATCAATCATGGATGCGCCGCCAGGATGCGGCTGGGAGGGTGGTATGAGCAGGGCAAATTACAGCGATGACGTGGACAGCTCGCGCCTCAACGTTTGGCGCGGGGCGGTGGCCTCGGCAATTCGTGGAAAGCGCGGTCAAGCCTTTCTTCAAGAGTTGGCCGATGCAATGGACGCCATGCCAGACAAGCGCCTGATTTCGCACGCTGGCTCCGTGGATGGTTGCATGTGCACCTTGGCCGTGGTTGCGTCAGTACGTGGTCTGGACATGGACCGCCTGAACCACTTGATGGAGGAGGCGGACACAGATTCCATTGCATCCATGCTCGGCATCGCTGACGCGATGGCGCGGGAAATCATGTTTGAGAACGATGAAGGCGTGGGCGACAGTTACTGGCTGGGAGGCGGTTATTACAACCACCCTCACCCATCCATCAAGGCCATCGAGGAAAAACGCTGGTCCGCAATGCGCGCCTGGGTTTCAGCACATCTCGCCGCCCCAACAGCCGCAAAGACAAAACTGCCGGAGGTTGTGTGAGCGACCTAAAAATTCTTAGTTATGGCGACCTGCGTATCGCTGAAAAAACAGGCAACCGCGATTCAATCGTCACAACAAATTTGGGATTCTTGCTTGCCCTTCGCGGAAATGCAGACGCTCGCGACAGGTTAGCCGAAGCCGCAATGCAAGGAATGCTTGACGGGCACTGGCCTGATAGCAATGACAGAGCTGAAATTGCACGGCGTGCATATGCGATGGCCGACGCCATGATTGAAGCGAGGGAGTCATGAAAACCGCCGCCCTTTCAATCTTCGCCGTGCTGCTGATTGCATTCGGCATTGCCCCGATGCTGGCCCACAACCTTGATGCACCCGACTACGAAAGTGAGTGGGACAAGTCCAGCGCCTTGCAGGAACTTCGCAAGACCGAAGCACAAACCGAGCGCCGGCAGATCGGCGCGCAAAAGCTGTGCAACCAGGAGCGCGGCCCGAACAGCGAAGCATGCTGGCTGTCTGACGGTTCGCTGGTTTGCAGGGTTCGTAATGAATACAAGAAAGCCGCACTATGAAATACATCGTCACCGATGGAGAGAAAGTCCGCATTGCTTCTGAGGCTGCGGTGTTTATGGGAGATGAAAGATGAAACCTGAAATCAAAGCTAAGTGGGTTAAGGCTCTGCGGAGCGGTGAATACGAGCAGGCCAAAAAGTATTTGCGTACTCCAGACGGCTTTTGCTGTCTCGGTGTTTTATGCGATTTGCACGCCAAAGAAACCGGGAACAAATGGTCAGAAGATGGCGCGTATTTGGATGACAAAACACACGTTCCTCAGCTTGTTTGTGATTGGTCGGGCCTTGTCCGGGGCGGCTCCATAGAAATCGTGGTCGGCAAGAACAAGACTTGGCTGACTGACCACAACGATGGTTTGAATACTACGCCTCGCACATTCAAAGAAATCGCCGACGCAATCGAGGCTCAGCTATGAAACTTTGCCCCACCTTCAAAACAGAATGCGGCACTCCTATGAGGTGCTGTAACGGCTGCTTTGGTTATCCGCTTGAGCAATCTAACAGCGATGGCAGCGAGGCTGATCCGCTTGCTTGGTGGCAGACGGCAGGAGGTGTGGCCCATGTACTGGCCTATGTCGTTGGCGGCGCTGTTATTGGCGCAGTTGCCGTCGTATCGATTTTCAGCGCCATCGCCTGGTTCGCTACTCGTTAACTACTGAAAGAACAGCATGACTGAGAAAACACACTACCGCAAAGCGTTCGACTCCCCCTATCTGTCGAGCGCTGACATTGTGGAGCCGACGATCTTGACGGTGCAGCGGGTTAGCCTGGAATCGGACAAGACCAAAAAGACCAAAGACCTGTTCAACACGGCGCATTTTGTCGAGAAGGAATTGCGCCCCGGCGAAAAGCTCAAACCAATGATTTTGAACGCCTCGAACAGCAAGACTATGAAGCACCTGACCGGCTCCGCCTTTATTGACGACTGGGTGAACGTGCCAATCACTGTCTTTGTAGACAAGAACGTCAGGTTTGGCAAAGACACCGTGGAAGGCTTACGCATCCGGTCAGAGTCTCCAAAGCGTCAACTCAAACCAATCACTGACGAGCGCCTGAAGCAGGCCATTGAAGCCATCAAGGGCGGCACCTATACCGCTGTGCAACTGGAAGGTCGCTACAGCCTCACCGTGGCGCAGCAATCAACGCTGGATACGGCTCTGGTAGCAATGGCTGGTGGCGCGATGGAGGAAGTCCATGCATAAATTTCGCGCCTCCTCTCTCAGCAACATCATGGCCGACCCGCAAAGTATCGACCCAGCGCTTTTGACGGATGAAACCGCTGCGATCTGCCGCAAGACCAAAAAGACCGACGAGGACAAAGCCATCCTTGCTCCACTATGGGAAAAAAGTTTGTCAGTCGGTGCAAAAACCTATGTCGAATCGCTGGCAAAGCAGTTTGTCTATGGCTATGACGATGAGGTGTCCAGCAAGTTTCTTGAAAAAGGCATCAGGTGCGAGGACGATGCAATCGAGCTTTATAACTCGGTGTTTTTCACCAACCACACCAAAAACACAGTGCGCCTGACCAATGACTGGGTTACGGGCGAGTGCGACATTTACGTGCCCGGTAAAAAGATCATCGACATCAAAAACGCATGGTCTTTGCAAACTTTCCCCGCAACCAGCGCAACAGGCCGGGACAAGGGCTACGAGTGGCAAGGCCGCGCTTACATGATGCTTTGGGGTGTCCCAGAGTTTGAGATTGCCTACTGCATGGTCAATACCCCGGCTGACCTGATTGGCTACGAGGACGAAAA
This sequence comes from Polaromonas sp., assembly GCF_016185115.1. Lineage (GTDB taxonomy): Bacteria > Pseudomonadota > Gammaproteobacteria > Burkholderiales > Burkholderiaceae_C > Polaromonas. Next base: position 4,416 of record NZ_JACPOF010000001.1, read on the forward strand.
GATCCACTTTGTTGACCATATCACGCCAGAGCTTCGCGTTACTCGCGTCCAGTACAGCCGCGATCTAGCCCTTGAAGAACGCATCAAGAACCGCGTAGAGCTTGCAAGCGCTTACATGGACTTGATGGTCAAGCAAATCGCAATTGAACACACCTATTGATATGAAGCGCATCCCCTGGTCCCCAGTAGAAATCGCCCTGCTCCGCGATATGTACCCGCACGTTCACACAGAAGATATGGCGGCATGGCTTGACCGGAGCATGTCCAGTGTGCGGAATACGGTGTTTGATCTGCGCCTGTTCAAGACACCGGAATTCCTGAAAAGCGACGCCTGCAAGCGCATGCACAGCAGCAGCCAGAAGATCAACCAGTTCAAGCCCGGACACAAGACATGGAACGCCGGGATGAAGGGCTGGGCACCCGCAGGCAGCGAACACACCCGATTCCAACCCGGCCATAAATCGACCCGCACACGGCCAGTGGGCGCGGAACGACTCGATAAGGATGGCGTCCTGATGCGCAAAGTGTCGGACACAGGCTATCGCTATGACGACTGGAAAACGGTTCACTCGCTGATCTGGGCAGAGGCCAATGGCCCAATTCCCAAAGGCTGCATTGTGGTTTTCAAGGCCGGATTCAAGACTTCCGACAAAGCCGCGATGGACCCGAAAAACATGGAATGCCTGAGTCGTGCCGACCTGATGCGCCGGAACTCTTACCACCGCTACCCCAAAGAAATCGCGCTCATGTACCAGCTACGCGGCGCACTGAATCGCCAGATCAACAAACACCAGAAAGCCACCAATGAACCACATCAGCACAGTACGCCAGCATCTGCTTGACCAAATGGCAGCACTTCGCAGCGCAACGCCCGAGGCCGTCAAGGTCGAACTGGAGCGTGCCAAAGGCATCAGCGAACTCGCACAAGTCGCCGTGAACACCGCAAAGGTGGAGGTCGATTACCTGGTTGCCACAAATCAGGAAAGTTCAACCTTTCTGGAGTTGCCGCCAGACCAGAAGTACATCACCGAAGGTCTGCCAAACGGTATCACCAGCATTACGCGCCATCGTACCGCCTGACCTCCACCACAGAGCAATGAGCAATGAGTGTGAATAAGGACAAATCATGACCACCCCCAAAGAACAGATAAGCCGGATACAGGCGGCAACCCCTATGGTTTTTCAGTGTTGTGGCCGTGAGGCGTGCGATGGGAAAGACTGCCCGAACAATGGCCCTTGGTATCAAGTGCCGAAGTGGCGAATGAGCGGCTATTACTACGGTTTTGAGCCAACTGGCCTTGCGCCCATTGACCGCGTTCTTTCCGCCGTCGCCTGCGCTGGTAAGGCTTATCACCACACCGACCAATGGGAAAACGACGTGGGCGAGGGCTATTACGAACATCTTCGCGGCTCCACCCCTGCCGAGTGGATACAAAACGCGGCCATTGATGCTCTAGCTTATGCCGCCTCCCTGGAAGAGCAGAACGCGAAGCTGCGGGAGGCTGCTGAAGTTGTTATCAAAAGCCGCGACGAACGATCTTTCACCGTCGAGGAGTTCAAGACTGACGATCTACTGCCAACTGGTTACTGGTCGCCTGCGGCATCAATGGTTGACAGTGAAGCAATCTCTAAGCTCCGCGCCGCTCTATCAAAACCCCAAGGAGTGACATCGTGAAATCACCAATTACTCGCGCAGCCGAAGCGCATACAAACCTCAACCTGTTCGGCGTCGTGCAATCAATCTTGGAGGGCGGACATCTTTACGGTGGTGCCAGCGGACCGGCTGCTCAAAAGATTATTGCGATTTGCAAGGCTGAAATGCGTAAGCACCTCATTGCTTACGACAAGGCCGTTGAGGATTCCACCAAATGAGCGACACAAGCACTGAGGCGCGAGTACAGCGGTTGATGGAAATTGCGGGCGCCTTTAGTACGGCAAGCATTAGAAACTTTATCGCTACCGAAAAATACAAAAGTGAGTTGGAAAAAGCTACGCAATCACTCGAAGCCGCCCTCCGTTCAGAGCTATCGGGTAAGGATGCGGAACGGCTGGATTATTTGCAGCAGCGCGGCGCGACGGTTTCCATCGTTCGCCGCCTAGATGCCGATGGGTACAGACTCATGTTCCAAATTGGCGGCCTGCACAGCGCAGTTGACACCAACATTCGTCAAGCCATCGACGCCGCCATTGAATCAACCACCAAGGAACAATCATGAGCAACACTGATGGGATGGATGCTGAGCGCAATGCAGTACTCGCGTATCTTGATGGACTGAGCGATGAAGCTGCGGCCCATATTTTCCCGAGCGACCTTGAAAAATGTCAGACCAGCGAATGCAGCGTAAAGGTCTGCTCTGTGCGCGCCGGCAATCCAGATGAGCACACCGTCCCGCTTTTCAGCCGGGAGCAGGTTGTTGATGCTCTTGCCGCACTCCGCCCCTCCACAGCCCCAGCAGCGGTAGCAGGGCCGGTGGCGACGGTTTACACGATGGAGGCTCTTGTGCCGCGCGGTCATGTGGTCCATCACGCCACGTTTCACAAAGCCGTGCCTGCGGGAACGAAACTCTGCGCCGCACCCCCACCAGCACAGCCAGCAGTGGTGACGGATGCGCGCTTTCCTGTGTTGTCAGTCGATGAAATGGGGGCGCTGCAACGGTTCGCTGAATGCGCGGAGGATGGCGATGGCCACGATGTATCAAAGTCGATGATGGCCCGGCTGTGCGAAATCGGTGTGCTGCGGCGCATAAATCCAGCCGGGCATCACTTGCTCACCGAATTCGGCTCCGCCCTTCTCGCTCAGCCTGCCGATGGTGTGCAGGGGGATGTGCAATGGACTGCCGAAGAAATCGAAGCGGTGATCTGCTGCCTTGACGACGACGCAGCGGCAATGCTCAACGAGAACGAAGAAGACGAGCGCGCCCACAACATGCAGCGCGCCGCTACCATGATTCAGGTGTTTTCCGTCACCGCCCCGAGTGTGAGTGGCAGTCTTGGCAGTCTTGGTGGGGTGCCTCGCTTTCAATGGTGCTGTAACGCTGGTGGATGCGGACCATGTGAAGTGAAACGCGCCGAGTTTGAATACTACCGAAGCGAGACGCCAGAGGGTCAACTTATTGAGCGCAAGACCTTCCCTCAGTTGGTAAGCATGTGTTGCTCTGGTGACATCTTTATGTTTGACAACGAAAAACAGGAAGAAATCTACCCCGCAGTTCAAGGATTTGATCCTAGCGTCGTCCGCGCAGCTATGGGTGCGGGAGGGGTGGAATGAAAACTGAATTTCACAAAGACTACGAGCGCGCACCATGGCGAAAAGTGCCAGTTGCCGACATCCAGCAGTTTCGGCCCGGATATGTCTGCAAAGCGCCTTCCTATTGGGCTGTCACCCCGGACGAATGCGTGCTGTTCTATGAATCGAGGGGCCACAGCGCGCCGCAATGCAACACCAATCCTGCCGTAGTGAAGCATCTTCATCCCACATTGGAAGCCAGACTGATTGAGCAGGCCTACACGAAACAACCAAGGGACTGAAATGACCTCACCAAAGGATGATGAAAGAGCGCAGTTCGAGGAATTCTTGAATCGTCGCCGAATTTCTACCGCTTGCCGCGCTGATGGTGATTACGTCCACGGCGCAGCGCGTGATTGGTGGGTTGTCTGGCAAGCATCCCGCACAGCCAGTTCCGCCGTGCAGGGTGCGCCAAACATAGACGCTCAGCGCAAAGTGACAGTGCCCGATGAGATCAAGCATCTTGAAGATTGCCAGCGCCAGTATTCGTATGGCGACTCTGCGTCGATGGGGTACAGGGATGGCTGGAATGATTGCCGGGACGAAATGCTTCACAACATGAGGAAATAACTATGGCAGCAATTCCATGCCACACCTGCGATCACCCTAACGCTTGCCGACTTTCTGTAAAGCAGTGTAAGTGGTCTGACGCCCCACCCCCACAACCAGAAGGAGTGCGGCTTGTTCCGGCTTCCAATGTTGTTGATACAGCGCCTATGTACCGGGCATTGCAGTTCGCCCACACGGCACTTCTGCCAGTTCACAGCGGGGCGAGCATCAAAGCGCTGTCGTTGATCGATGCAATTTTGAATGCTGCCCCAATCATTCAGGAGGCGCGGGGGTTGGGGGATGCGGAGATTGAGCGCAAAGTTGCCAGCACTGGCGGCATGAAGGAGAAAGGGCGATGACACACAGCAGAGTGACGCCGCAAGGGCAAGCGATGGGCAAGACGGCTGCGCGATTGGCTGAACACGGCATGACGCGCCTTCAAGCCGAGGGCCTGGCGGACTTGAATCTACCCATGCTCCGCGATGAAATGTGCAAGACGTGCGCCTGTCGCGCCGGAACGGTGCCAAATGGCTGCTTGCAAACACAAATGGACTTTTTGAAGGCGGTCGTAGAGGGCCAGCCGTTCTTGTGCCATGCACCTCAAGATGGCCGCATGTGCGCTGGTTGGGTGCGTGCGCGAGCCGAGGTGGTGGCAAACCCTATGCCAAGGCAAGTTGTTGAACTGTTGGCTAAAGTTGAATATTCACCACCCGATGATCCTGCCGCAGCCACTCTTGGCGAGTCTGGCGAGAAGATGGGAGGGGAGTGATGGACGAATTTGACCGTTTGATGCGGCTTCCCCGACTGTGCCGATCTTGCGGGAAAGAATGCAATGGTGTCCGCTGTCGTCAATGTTTTTCGCATGAAGGCCGAATCCTTAGAATTTTGGACAACGAACGACGGGGTATGACCGAACGGGAAATCGGGAAAATCTTTCATTTTGAAGGCTTGCTGCGGGGCGAGGAGTCCGCAGGAAACATCCACGAAACGCCGAACGGATGGATGCGCGGAAAACATCCAGAGGGCATAAATCTAATGCAGGCATGGCGCGAACGACAAGCTCGAAATTCGGGCCAGAAGGGAGGCGGTGGTGAGTGAGGCGCTGTTTCTTGATCCGCGGGAAATTGTCACCCTGACCGGCGTCAAAGGTGGCTACCGCGGGCAGACTCGAGAGCAGCGCCAGATTGCCGTTTTGCGTCGGCAAAAGGTGCCGTTCTTCGTAAATGCCGCGGGGCGTCCGGTTGTTGCCAGGGCCGCGGTCGAGGGGCCTCAGCAGTCCGCGCGCGAAAGCGTGCCATCATGGGAGCCGGGGGTGGTGTTGCATGGTTAACGCGATGGCGAATTTCCGGGCTCGAGCGCAAAAGTCCGGCAAGGTTTATTACTACTTTGATGCCGGTGGAAAGCCGCGGAAGGAGATCCCGCTGGGAAGCGACTACATCAAAGCGGTGAAAAAGTGGGGCGAACTTATGAACGCACCAGTTGCAATGCTGCCTGTTGCATCCTTCATCGACGTGATCGTGAAATATGAGGCCGAGGAACTGCCCAAGCTGGCGAAATCTACGCAAGCCACCTACACCTATGACATGAAGCACTTGCGAGAGTTCTTCGGCAAGCCCTCCCCTGCCCCGGTAGATGGAATTCGGCCCAGCCATATCAGGAAGCTCTTGAAATGGAAGCGCGACCAGCCGACCACAGCAAACAGGCTTAAGAGGCTGACCAGCACGCTGTTCAACTACGCCCGCGGCGAAGGCTTCACCGACAAGGAAAACCCCTGTACCGGGATCAAAGGATGGGAACTCGACACGCGAGAGGTGGACATCAGCGATGCCGTTTTTCAGGCCGTCTGGAATGCCGCGGATGCCCCCGCTCGGGATGCAATGGATTTGGCAGAAGCCACGGGCCAGCGTCCGGGCGACACCCTCAAGATGACCGAGCAGCACATCAAGGATGGGCTTTTGTGGGTGACTCAAGGCAAAGGCAAAAAGAAACGCCGCATCGTGATTGAAGGCCGGTTGGCCGCGGCGATTGATCGCATCAAGGAGCGCAAGCGCGGCTATAAAGTTTGGTCGTCCAGCCTGGCCGTGAACACCCGCGGCCTGCCGCTGACAAAGCAAGTTCTGCGGACATCATTTTCTGCCGCTCGAGCAGCTGCCGCGGCGAAGGCCGACAAGGAGGGGAATAAGGAACTAGCCGCGGAGATTCGGGTGATGTGGTTCTACGATTTGAGAGCCAAAGCCGCCGATGACACTGCGGAGGAGAGGGGTGAGCAGGCCGCGGCAGACCTACTGGGACACTCGAGCGTGAGCACGACCAAGAGGCACTACCTGCGCCGCGGGAAGATCGTCAAGCCATCCAAATAGCCTGCGATAATATGAAAGACGGTTTTGAAAATGCGGAGCGCTCCGCAAATTGTTAGTCAGCACTATCAAGATAAGCCTTGCTGCCCGTAGCTCAGTTGGATAGAGCAACAGCCTTCTAAGCTGTGGGTCGGGGGTTCGATCCCCTCCGGGCAGACCACTATTTCAGCGTTTCCCGCACGCGGCCATGGAACCATGACCGTACTGCCCGGCATGCTTGTGCTCGCCCGACTTACACCGAATCCCCGTTCGATTCCGTCGCCCGTAAAACATTGTTTTCAGACCGTGCGTGCACCTTGTCCACGTGCCGCAGCAAGACAGTCCTGCAGCGCTGTGATGAGGCGCTCGGACACCAGCTTGACGATAGCTCCGGGCGGCTTGGTTGCATCCACGGCCACGCTGATCTCCTGTGGTTCAGCCCCCTTGTCCCGGATGGGGATGAAGACCAGCTGTCCGCTGGCCAGCTCCGCCGCCGCGTCCAGCTCGGACGTGAACACCACATGGTTGCCACCCAACGCAAGCTGCTTGACCAGTTGCAGCGAGTTGCTCTCGGTATAGCGGCGCGGCTGCTTGAACAGCCAGTTGTAGTGCGCATCGAGATAACGCCGTATCGTCAGGGCCTTGCTCTGCAGCGCAACCGGGTGGGCCACGGCCTCCTGGAAACTCACCGTCTCGCGCTGCGCCAGCGGGTGCCCCGGCACCACCACGCAGCCCAGCGGCAGCGCGCTCTTCCAGAGCACCAGCAGTTCCCGGCGTGGTTTCAGATTGAAGATGGCTGCCAGGTCGGCCTCGCCGGTCAGCAGTGCAGCCTCGGCATCGTCAGGGGTGGCCAGCGTGATAGACAGGCTGACCAGCGGATGCTGCGCACCCAGATCCCGCACCAGGGCGGGCATGACGCTGGTGGCATGGCTGTCCATGGCCACCAGCGACACATGGCCCTGGTTGACGCCCTGGAGGCGCCGGATCTCGCCGACCACCCCACGCTCGTCCTGCAGCCAGTGGCGCGCCAGGGTGATGAGGGCATCTCCGGAGGCCGTCAACCGCATCCCGCGCGGTAGCCGCTCGAACAGAGGCACGCCGAGTTCGTCCTCCAGTTGCAGGATCTGCCGGTTGATGGCCGAAGCCGCGACGTGAAGTTCGCGCGCGGCCTTCTGGATGGAGCCCGAGCGCGCAACCTGGTCGGCGTAGCGAAGGGCGGCGGGAACAAGCGAATGGCGCATGGTTCGGGTAAAGGTGCAGCTAGAGTGTACTGATTTTGCGTACGCATCGGTGCAAAAATGGTGATGGACGGCAATGATTTGTGTCCCTACGATTCGCTCCATGACAACACGATCCAGCCTGGAAAACCTCAACACCTGCACACCCGAGGTCTTTTGCAGCGCCCTGGCTGACATCTGGGAATATGCGCCCTGGGTGGCCAACGGCATCGTCGGCCAGCGCCCTTTCGCGACCGTTGAAGCCTTGCACAAGGCGATGGTGGCGGTGGTGGCCGGACTGGACGAACCCGCGCGCCTCGCCTTCTATGCCGGACACCCGGAGCTTGCCGGTGAAGATGCCCGCCGCGGCACGATGACCGATGCATCTATTGCTGAGCAGGGCACGCTGTCGCTGGCACAGCTGGATACACAAGAAGCCGAACGCTGGAGCGACCTCAACCGGGCCTACCGTGCGCGCTTCGGCTTCCCCTTCATCCTCTGCATCCGTCGCCACACGCGGCAGTCAGCGCTGCAAGCGTTCAACCAGCGCCTGGCGCATGACCGGGACACTGAGCTGTCGATCACCCTTGACGAAATTGCCGCCATCACCCGCCTGCGCCTGGACCGTCTTGTGTCCGATGCGTCCGATGTTTCCCACGCGGCCAGCCATGGCGAACCCATTCCTTCCTGACAGTGCCTTTTGATCTACCTACCGGAGCTCCCCATGAACAATCGACGCAAAATTTCCCTCCTGGCCTGCACGCTGGGCCTGCTGGCCGCCATGCCTGCCAGCGCCCAGGGCACTTACCCCGACCATCCTGTGAAACTCATCGTGGCGCTGCCCGCAGGCGGCGGGGTGGACATCATCGCGCGCCTGGTCGGCCAGAAGCTCGCTGCCCTCACCGGCCAGCCCTTTGTTGTTGACAACAAAGCCGGCGCTTCAGGCCGCATCGGCCTGCCTGTGGTGGCAAAGGCCGCGCCAGATGGCTACACACTCATGGCTTCACCCGCTTCGTTCCTGACCACCAACAAGAGCATCTTCAAGGAGCTGCCCTACGACCCGCTGGCTGACTTCGCACCCATCACCAAACTGGCCAACCAGTCCATGGTGCTGGTGGTCAAGGACAAGCAGAAGTTCTCCAGCGCTGCAGCCCTGCTCGCCACGGCCAAGGCCAAACCAGGTGCGCTGAACTACGCGAGCTCTGGCGATGGCAGCCCGCAACATCTGGCCGCGCTGGTTTTCGAGACACGCGCGCAGGTGAAGATGACCCATGTGCCTTACAAGGGCGGCGCACTGGCCATCACCGACCTGATGGCTGGCAGCGTGGACCTGCTGTTCGCACCCTTGCCTGAAGCCCTGCCCTACCTCAAGTCCGGCAAACTGACCGCATTGGCGCTGATGAGCGACAAGCGCTCGGCACTCATCGCCGACGTGCCCACCATGCGCGAAGCAGGCATACCGAACATGGTCATGCAGACCTGGATCGGCCTGCTGGCACCGGCAAACACGCCGCGACCTCTCGTGGACCAGCTCAACCGCCAGGTGCGCGCGATCCTGCAAAGCGACGAAGTGAGCAAACATCTGCACGAGATCGGCATGGACTCCGCCCCCACCACGCCCGAGCAGTTCAAGCAAACCATCGCAGAGGAGATCGCGCTGCACGCCGAACTGGTCAAGGCTTCGGGGCTTGTGCCGCAATAAGGATTTTTCAGAGAATCCGGTTCTGTCGCAGCAGTGCACTGACGTCGGCCGGCTTGCGACGCTGCGCCTGCTGACGCCGGTTTGACCAGTTTCAGGCCATCCCAATGCCCTGATCGCAGACCTTCTGTCTCAAGCCAAATTCTGGCTGACCAGCGTCGACTTTCGCGCAACGCAAGACGCGTTGCGCCTACAACCAGGTGCCGCGGCCTGACCTATCTTGACCTCATTACACAGGAGAGGTCACCATGCAAACAAGCCAGCGATTTCGTTCTGCAGGTCACGGTGTGTCAAACGAGGCTCCCTTTAACGGCGTGCGGGGGCCCTTGCTGAAGGCATTGAACGTTGCCGAAGCAGTTCCCTCCAGATCGGCGTCATCGGATGCCGGCGAAAGCCAGTGCGAGCACTATGTGCGCCTGCGCCGCGAGTACCGTGAGCTGGTGGGTGCGCTGTTCCCCGATCTTGTTCTGATCCACAAGGCACGCTGCGCCCTGGATGCGATTGAAGAAGCCATGCGCGTACAGCGACTCCACGGCCGCAATGCCTTATTGAACCAATGATGCAGAGCGCCGTCGGTTGGCACGGCTGATCAACATCGCGGCTCACCGCGCTTTACGCTTTTAGTGATAGCGGCATGGCCAGGCAGCAGTACCGTACTTGCCCTTCCCTCTCCCATGGCACGTTTCCCCGTTGCGGAGTAGCATGCTCCGGCAGGGCCCCTGAGCCCTGACTTCAAACAACAACGGAGACAACACACATGAAGACCCTGAACAGCCCGGTCGTCCATCACTGCAGCACGCTGCCCGACGATGCCCTTTTGTCCTGCGATTGCGCCCCTGCTGGTGGCGCCTGGGGCTCGCGCCGAAGTTTTGTGCAGATGCTGGGCGCTGCCGCCGGTCTGGGGGCGCTGGGTGCGGGCCTCACGGGCTGCACCACCGCCGCCGGTGTGGCCGCGCCGGGCATCATCGACACCCACCACCACTTCTACCCGCCTGAATATCAGAAAGCCTGGCTGGACTGGGAGGATGAACGCAAGATTCCGCACTTCCCGCAGCAGGTGGGCTGGTCTGTTGAAAAGGCCGTGGCCGACATGGACAAGGCGGGCGTGAAAACCGCCATGCTGTCGCTGGCGTCGACGCCCGGCGTGTGGTTCGACAAGGGCCCGGCCGCGGCGGCCGCGATTGCGCGAAGCTGCAACGAGTACGGCGCAAAAATGGTCCGCGATTACCCGGGCCGCTTCGGCCTGCTGGCCACGCTGCCCATGACGGACGTGGCCGCCACGCTGCAGGAAATCGCCTATGTGTTCGACGTGCTCAAGGCCGACGGCGTGGGCCTGCAGACCAACTACGGCGCAGTCTGGCCCGGCAACCCGCAGTTCAACCCGGTGTGGCAGGAGCTCAACCGCCGCAAGGCGCTGGTGTACTTTCACCCGCTGGTGGCGTCCTGCTGCGACCGCCTGAGTGTGGGCACCTTCCCGGCCGTCATCGAGGTGCCGCACGACACCACACGCGCCATCACCAGCCTGCTGCTCTCGGGCGCCTTCGTGCGTAACCGCGACATCAGGTGGCTCTTCAGCCACGCCGGCGGCAACCTGCCCATGATGGCCGGGCGCATGGCCTACTTCTTCAACAACCGGCCCGACGCAAAGACTCTTGCCCCGGATGGTTTTGCCGCCGAGTTCCGACGCCTGTACTACGACACGGCTAATGCGACCGACCCCTCACCGATGGCAGCGCTGCTCAAGCTGGTGCCGGCCTCGCAGGTGGTCTACGGCTCCGACTACCCCTATGTGCCCATGGACACCCAGATCACCGCGTTGCGGCAACTGGGCCTGGACGAGGCCACGGTCAGGGCGATTGAAAGCGGCAACGCGCGTGCCTTGCTGCCGCGGCTGCCCAACTGAGCGGAGGTCGGCATGGGCATCCGCATCGTCAGGCTGGGAACACCCCGCGGGCAAGGTGAAGGCTTGCGCATAGGCACCGTGCGCCGGCCGCCGCGCGGCGTACCCAAGACCGAATTTGCATCGGGCGACTGGTACGACGTCTGGTACCCCAACCTGGCACCCAGTGCAGAACTGATGCAGCAGGGCCAGGCGGCTGACACAGACAAGGACTGGGTGGCCTTCAGCAAAAAGTACAAGGCCGAGATGAATCAGCCGGAGCCCAGCCGCACGCTGGACCTGCTGGCTGCCCTGTCAAAGCAGGCCAGCTTTGCCGTCGGCTGTTATTGCGAGAACGAAAACCGCTGCCACCGTTCCTTGCTGCGGGATCTGCTCAAGGAACGCGGCGCGGAGATCGGCTAGCGTCGCCCGCGCCATATGTAAAGCAGACTTTACATTTTGGCCGCGCGGCAGGCTTCAGAGCCATTTTTTGGCAGCTTCAAGGCCCAAAAAGCTCATTTTTGAGGGCCAAATCGGGTTCAAGCCTAATAGATACGTGCGTGAGCAGCTACGAATTAGATAGCAAATCGGAGCAGTGCAAGCAGGAGCCGCGGAACTGGCTTCGCCAGGCCGCAGGCGGGGCGGCCCCCTCGGGGGCAGGGAGCTACACGCAGTGAGCGACCATGGGGCTAAAGCTTGACGTACTCGTATTCGACCGGGTTGGCGTTGATGCCGCGATCCGGCGGTGCTATCCAGGCGGCCATCTTGCCGGGCTCGGTCACGCGCTGCATCAGGCTCTTCACAAAGGTGATGTCTTCAGGGGTTGGCAGCCACTGGTCCTTCTTCGCCTCGAATTCGGCCGCGCTGATGGGGTTGCCTTGCGGGTCTGTATGCGCGCCCGACCATGCGCCCACCTGGCGGCGGAAACGCGTTGATGGCAGGGCGAATTCAAAATCAACACCGGCGCGCTTGATGCCCATGTTCCAGCGGGTCAGGCCGACGTTGCAGTCCTTGACGTATTCGGTACGGGTGATTTCGTTCATGCCGTTGCGGGTGGAGATCGTCTCGGTCTTCAAACCGCCCTTGCCGTCCGGCACCTGGATGCTCATCTCGCTGTCGAGTTCGACGTGGTCGGCAAACCTGGCTTCATCCGGCCTGCCCTTGATGCCGTTGGCGAAGTAGTTGGCGGCATTGCTCGAGGCTTCGGAGCCGAACAGGTCCAGCGACGAGGTGAACCAGAAGTTCATGAATTTCTGGATGGTCGGCAAGTCGATCACGCCTGCGTTGCGCAGCGTGGCCGGGTCCTGGGTGTCCAGCTCTTTCATCACTTCCAGCGTGCGCTTGATGACGCGGCCTATGCCGGTCTCGCCCACAAACATGTGGTGCGCCTCTTCAGTCAGCATGAAGCGTGTGGTGCGCGCCAGCGGGTCGAACGCGCTTTCGGCAAAAGACTTGAGCTGGAACTTGCCGTCGCGGTCGGTGAAGTAGGTGAACATGAAAAAGCTCAGCCAGTTGTCCATCGGCTCGTTGAAGGTTCCCAGGATGCGCGGCTTGTCGGCGTCGCCGCTGTGGCGCATCAGCAGTTCTTCAGCTTCTTCACGGCCGTCACGGCCAAAGTGGGCGTGCAGCAGGTAGACCATGGCCCAGAGGTGGCGGCCTTCCTCGACATTGACCTGAAACAGGTTGCGCAGGTCGTACAGCGAGGGCGCGGTGTGGCCCAAGAGGCGCTGCTGCTCGACGGACGCGGGCTCGGTGTCGCCCTGGGTGACGATGAGGCGGCGGAAGGTCGAGCGGTATTCGCCCGGCACTTCCTGCCAGACATCCTGGCCCATGTGGTCGCCGAAACCGATCTTGCGGCCCTGCTCCTGGTCGGCCAGGAAGATGCCCCAACGGTAGTCGGGCATGGGCGTGTAGCCGTAGCTGGCCCAGCCGGAAGCATCAACGCCGACGGCGGTGCGCAGGTAGACCTCTTTGGCCTTGAAGTCGCTGGGCCCCATCTCGTCCCACCAGTTCAGGAAGGCTGGTTGCCAGTGCTCGAGTGCGCGCTGCAGCTGGCGGTTTTCGCCGAGTTGGACGTTGTTGGGGATGAGGGCTTGGAGGTCGATGGTGCTCATGGTATTTTCCTTGAATGCGTTTTGTATTTGTCATTGCGGGCTCGACCCGCAATCCATGTTTAACCCGCTGTTGGCGTTTGGACATGGATGCCGGATCGAGTCCGGCATGACAGATTTCTTTAGATACGTTTCCAGTCGAATTTCGCTTTTTTTCCGGTGCCGAAAAGTTTCAAGGCGCCGTCTTCACCCACCGCATTCGGGCGGATGAAAATCCAGTTCTGCCAGGCAGACAGGCGACCGAATACACGTGTTTCCATCGTCTCCTTGCCGGGAAAGCGCAGCGAAGCCTCCATGCCGGTCATGGCATCAGGTGACAGCGATGCACGCTCTTCCAGCATGATGCGGATCTCGTCATCCCAGTCGATGTCATCGGGCGTGAGGGTCACCAGACCGAGGGCCAGCGCCTGGTCTGCGCGCAGCGGGCTGTCACCAAGCTTTTGCAGTTGCGTGATAGTGGCGTCGTCTTCGCAGAAACGGGTCTGCAGGCGCGTCAGGCTGTTGACGGCCGGGTACCAGCCGAAGTTGGCGGCCGTCAGTTGCAGGGCCGGTGCGGCGTCGGGTGAATCGGGCAAATCCAGCATGTAGATGCGGTCGCAGGCCAAAGCCAGTTCATAAAACGTGCCGGCAAAGCATGAACCCGAATCGACCAAGGCGATCAGCGAGCGGCTGGTGACATCCAGGCGGGCCAGCGTACGGCGCAATGCGCCCTTTGTTTCCTTGACCAGCCAGTGGTCCTTCAGGCTTTCAAGCACACCATCCATGCGCACCACCTGGCCCGCATCGCCCCGTGTCTTGATGACCCAGGTGCCGACTTCAAGTTCGTTGGTGCGCAGGTTGAGGATGGCGTCGTCGAGTTCACGCTGCAGCTTGAGCGGGTACCAGTTGGCGCCAGCGGCTTCGATGGCTTGCGGCGTTGACTCGATGGCAGCTGCAGGTGCCTTGACGGTGATGGTGGCGATGCGGCTGGCGCGGTCCACCTGTGCGTCGACGGTGCTGTAGTGGTAGCCAGCGTCGTCGATCAGCGGCGTCAAGGCGGTGAGTTCGATGCCTTTGGCTGCCTTGCGCGTGGACTGCGCACGCAGCGCGTCAATCTCGGTGGCCAGCAAGGCGCCGAACTGCTGCGGCTTGGCATGCGCGTCGATGAGCTTCCAGTCTTTAGCGCGGTCGGCACGCACGCCTTCAGAGGTGGTGCAGAAGATGTCGGCCAGGTCGCGACGCACCTTGCGTTTGTCGGTCACGCGGGTCAGGCCGCCGGTTCCGGGCAAGACGCCGAGCAGTGGCACCTCAGGAAGGCTCACGGTTGAAGATCGGTCATCGACCATGATGATGCGGTCGCAGGCCAGCGCCAGCTCATAACCGCCACCTGCACAGGCGCCGGTGACAGATGCAATGGCCTTCAGGCCGTCATTGCGCGACGAGTCTTCAAGCCCGTTGCGGGTTTCGTTGGTGAACTTGCAGAAGTTGACCTTCCAGCCGTGGGTGGACAGGCCCAGCATGTAGATGTTGGCGCCCGAGCACCAGATTTTTTCCTTGCCCGATTCAAACACCACCACCTTCACGGATGGGTGTTCAAAGCGGATGCGGTTGATGGCGTCATGCAGCTCGATGTCGACACCGAGGTCATAGCTGTTGAGCTTGAGTTTGTAGCCGGGCTTGATGCCGCCGTCTTCATTGATGTCGAGCTTGAGTTTTGCAACATCGCCTTCCACACTCAAACTCCAGTGCTGGTATTTGGCCGGATGCGTGGCAAAGCTCACCATCTCGCGCTCCTGGCCCTCTATGACCTGTTTGAACAAAAGCGGTTCAGTCATGGCGTTCATGTTGTCTCCTTGGTATGTGGGGAAGTATTTGAAGAATCGGGAACGGCCGGCACCGCACGTTTGAGGTCGGTCAGGCTTTGTTTCAGGGTACGGGCGGCTGTATCAACCACGGCATCAGCGCGTGCATACAGCGACTCGCGGCTGGCAAGAATGCGGCGCAGGTCTTCCATCGCTTCGCTGGTCGCGCCCTTGGTGGTGGTGAAGGGGCGCATGTCGCCCTGCGCCACGACGCGGGACATGTGCTCTTCAGGGCTGGCCTTGAGCCAGACGCAGTAAAAACGGCTCTGCAGCAGGTCAAAGGTTTCGCGCTCGCTGACGATGCTGCCGCCCGTGGTCATCACCACGCCATCGGGGTGCTCTTCAGCAATGCGGAACAGTGCGCGGCGTTCATAACGGCGATAACCCGCCTGCCCGTGCAGCAGCAAAATCTCGTTCATGCTGGTGCCGGCTTCGCGTTCGATCTCGCGGTCCAGCTCAATGAAGGGAACACCGCGCTCTGCGGCCAGTTGGGAGCCGAGTGTTGATTTGCCCGCCCCACGCAGGCCGATCAGGGCCACACGCCTGTCGCGGCCCAGCGAATCATCCAGCCCGAAAGTGCTGCCGAGCAGGCCATACGCCTGGTCGAGCTGCGTGTCGTCCAGCCGTGCCAGCAAACCCTGTGCGCGTGCCAGCGCCGGGCGCGGGGCATCCTGCAGCAGTTCAAGAATGGAGATATTCAGGGCGCGGGCAGCGGCTTCCAGGGAATTGATGGAGACATTGCCCTTGCCGGATTCCACGTCGGCCAGAAAGCGCTCGCTCAGGCCTGAGTCGGAAGCCAGCGCCTTGCGCGTCATGCCGCGCCGCGCACGCCACGCACGCACACGGGAACCCAGTTCACTGAGCGTCGCTTTCGATTCCTGACCTGACATGGTTTCCAAAAAGTACCTCCGGGGTTTAAAAGCTCGGCCGCTCGTTTTTGTTCTTTGCGTTTGGCTCGAATTGCAGTATACTTCCGCTTAATTTGATGTCAAGCAGTTTATTGCATCTTTTATCCGGAGATTTTTTGATGAAGCTCAAGATCCTTGTCGGTACCATGACCAGCACTGCAGACTATGTGGCGCAGGCGATTCAGATGGATTGCGCCGATCTGGTCAGTGATGTCGAGATCACCATGATGGACAACCTGGACATCGGCGTGTTTTCTGAAGAACAGGCAAAAGATGCGATATATCTCATCTGCACCTCCACCTATGGCTCCGGCGATGTTCCGGACAACGCCCGTGCGCTTTACGAGTCCATGAGTGCACAGCCGCAGTTTCTTGGTCATGTGCGCTACGGCGTGATTGCGCTCGGTGACCGCACCTATATGCAGACCTTCTGCTTTGGCGGCAAGAAGTTCGACGAACGCCTGCAGGACCTGGGCGCACAGCGTGTGGGCGAAGTCTGGTGCCACGATGCCAGCAGCGGCACCATGCCAGAGACAGAGGGCGCGCAATGGTGCCGTCAATGGCTGGCCGAGGCGCTGCAAACCGCCCCTGCTGCAAGCGCCTGAAAACAGCTAAATTAGCTATTACAGCTGTTTTTGAGCAATTCCAGTCATTGCCAGGAATCCTGAGAACATGAAAAAGACCCGAAAAAAGCCTTTTTGAGGCATCAAATATGGCCGCAGGCCAATAGATATGCACGTGAGCAGCTACAAAAATAGTAGCAAATAGAACATAACGAGAAGAACGGGATACGGAGACAAGCATGCAACTGAGTACCGCCGACAACTCGGCAAGCCCGCCGCGGGTCAATATCCCGCGTAACTACAACGCCGCGCACGACCTGCTGGCGCGTCATGCCGGGCGCCCCGAAAAAGCCGCATTCATCGACGTGGCCAGCGGCAGGCAAATGACTTACGGTGAACTGGAACAGCAATCACACCGTTTTGCCAACGCACTTCGCGCCCAGGGCTTTGCGCCCGAGACCCGCATCCTGATGGCGATGCTGGACACCCCCGACTGGCCTGTTGTGTTTCTGGGCTGCATCCTGGCTGGCGTCGTTCCCGTTGCAGCCAACACGCTGCTGACCACCCCCGACTTTGAATTCATGCTGAGCGACTCCCGCGCGCAGGGCCTGGTCGTCTCCAGCGCCCTGCTCCCGGCATTTGCCCCCCTGCTGGACAAACCCGGCACCCTGAAAACCGTCATCGTCTCTGGTGCAGACAAGGACAACGCGACCTCCGGTTCAAGGCTGTCGCTGACAGAGTTGATAGCCGCACAGGCTGCGCCCCCCAGCGTGGCGGACACCTGCGCCGACGAGGCGTGTTTCTGGCTGTATTCCAGCGGTTCCACAGGCACGCCCAAAGGCACCGTACACCTGCACAGCCACCTGATACAGACCGCAGAGCTGTATGGGCGCGGCGTGCTGGGCATCACCGAATCCGACATCGTCTATTCCGCCGCCAAGCTTTTTTTCGCCTATGGCCTGGGCAATGCCCTCACCTTCCCCATGAGCGTCGGCGCCACCACCCTGCTTTTCCCGGCACGCCCCACACCCGCTGATGTATTCGGCATTCTGAAGAACTACCAGCCGACGATTTTTTACGGCGTGCCCACGCTGTACGCCGCTTTGCTGGCAGACGCCGCCAAACCCGCACGAACGGACATCAACCTGCGCATCTGCACCAGCGCTGGTGAAGCCCTGCCGGCAGAAATCGGCAAAAAATGGACGGCGCAGTACGGCTGCGAAATACTTGACGGCATTGGGTCGACCGAAATGCTGCATATTTTTCTGAGCAACCGGCCTGGCGAGGTGCGTTACGGCACCACAGGCAAGGCAGTCCCCGGCTATGAATTGCGCATCGTCGGCGATGACGGCAAGGAGTGCGGCACCGGCGACATCGGCGAGCTGCAGATCAGCGGACCCAGCGCCGCACTGATGTACTGGAACAACCGCAGCAAGACCAAAAGCACTTTCGCTGGCGAGTGGACCCGCAGCGGCGACAAGTACACCCGCGATGCCGACGGTTACTACACCTATGGGGGGCGCAGCGACGACATGCTCAAGGTCGGCGGCATCTACGTCTCGCCATTTGAAGTCGAGGCCTGCCTGATGACCCATGCCGCCGTGTTTGAGGTCGCGGTCATCGGCGCCATGGACGCGGACGAACTGGTCAAACCCAAGGCTTTTGTGGTCTTCAAGGCTGGCCAGCAGGCCACGGCTGATGACCTCAGGGCCCACGTCAAACAGCACCTGGCGCCCTACAAGTACCCGCGCTGGATTGAATTTGTGAATGAATTGCCAAAAACAGCGACCGGCAAGATACAGCGCTTTAAACTCCGGCAGTCTGCGTGAGAACCATCGCACATAGCACCACACCAGACCGCTTTCAGGCACAGCAATTGCTTTAGACCTCAACAATTCAACCCTCAAGCTCGGGTTTTACACTAGGTTTTCTTTGCTCGCCGGCCTTTACCATTCGTCCAGGGGCCACCAGGCCATGGTTTTCAGTCTCAACAAGGAGTTTTCATGACCTCTCGCCGCCTCGTTCTGTCCCGCAGTGCTGCCGTTATCGGTGCCGCTTCCACAGGTCTTTTGCTGCCCGAAATCGTGCGTGCGCAATCCAGCAAGGTGCGCGTCGGCTTCATGCTGCCCTACACGGGCACATTCGCGCAACTGGGCGTCGCAATTGAAAACGGTTTTCGCATGGCCATCAATGAACAGGGCGGCAAGCTGGGCGGCCGTGAAATCGAATATTTCAAGGTTGACGACGAATCCGAGCCATCCAAAGGCATAGAGAACGCCACCAAACTCGTACAGCGCGACAAGGTTGATGTACTGGTCGGCACCGTCCACTCCGGCGTGCAGATGGGCATCCAGAAAGTTGCACGCGACAGCGGCGTGCTGAGCCTGATCCCCAACGCCGGTGTCCATGCCGCCACACGCGGGCTCTGCGCACCGAATGTGTTCCGCACCTCCTTCAGCAACTCGCAGCCCACCCGCGCACTCGGCAAGGCCATGTATGACCGCGGCGCCAAGACGGCCGTCTGGATCACCTGGAAATACGCCGCAGGCGACGAATCCTTTGAAGGTTTCAAGGAAGGCTATCTTGCTGCCGGCGGCAAGATCATCAAGGAACTGGGCCTGCCCTTCCCCAACGTGGAGTTCCAGGCGCTGCTGACCGAAATCGCGGCGCTCAAGCCCGACGCAGTGGCCTGCTTCTTTGCCGGCGGCGGCGCTGCCAAGTTCATCCGTGACTACGCAGCGGCCGGCCTCAAGGGCAAGATCCCGCTCTACGGTTCAGGCTTCCTGACCGAAGGCGTGCTGGACGCAGCCGGCCCGGCTGCCGATGGCATCGTGACCACCATGCATTACAGCGATTCCCTGCCGACACAACGCAACGGCCAGTTCCGCCTGAATTACGCCAAGGCTTTTAAACAGCAACCCGATGTGTATGCCGTTCAGGGCTACGACACAGGTCTGCTGCTCATCCAGGGCGCCAACGCCGTCAAGGGTGACCTGAACAACAAGCCAGCGCTTTACAAGGCCATGGAAGGCGCCGTCATCGACAGCCCGCGTGGCAAGTGGACCATGAGCAAGTCACACAACCCGGTGCAGGACATCTACCTGCGCGTGGTCGAAAACAAGGAAAACAAGGTCATAGGCGTGGCCGCAAAAGCACTGGCCGATTCCGGCGCCGGCTGCAAGATGGCATAGCCCCCACGGTTGCTCACTGCGTGTAGCGCCCTGCCCCCCGAGGGGGCAGCTGCGCCTGCTTGCTAAGGCATGGCTTCGGTGAAGGCCCATCGCTGAAAGCGCTATCGTGCAGGAGGTTTTCGGATCTCCCTTTTTTTGAAACAGCATGGCTGGTACGCACCGTGCTTTGGAACCTAACCACCACCACAATCCCGCACCCCGATGGATTTAGCCAATTTTTTAATCCAGTTGCTCAACAGCGTGCAGTACGGCCTGCTGCTCTTCATGCTGGCAGCCGGGCTGACGCTGATCTTCGGCATCATGGGCGTGGTCAATCTTGCGCACGGCAGCTTTTACATGCTGGGTGCCTACCTCGCCTGGTCACTGAGCAGCTACTTCGGCAGCCTCACACTGGCCATCATTGGCGGTGCAGTGCTGTCAGTGATCTTCGGCCTGGCGCTGGAGTGGCTGCTGTTTCGGCATTTCTACCACCGTGACCACCTCGACCAGGTGCTGCTGACATTCGGCCTGATCTACATCTTTGAAGAGCTGCGATCCATCCTATGGGGTGACGATGTTCATGGCGTCACCATCCCCAGCCTGCTCGGTGCCTCCATTCCCCTGACAGACAACCTGTCCTACCCGGTCTACCGCCTGTTCATGTCCGCGGTGTGCGTGGCACTTGCGATAGGGCTGTATCTGCTGATCTCCAAAACCCGCCTCGGCATGAAGATACGCGCCGGCGCCTTCAACCGCGATATGGCCGAATCGCTGGGCATCAACATCAAGCTGATCCATGCCGTGGTGTTTGCACTCGGCGTAGGCCTCGCAGCTATTGCCGGCATGATCGCCTCGCCGATTGCCAGCGTCTACCCCAACATGGGCTCGCAGGTGCTGATCATGTGTTTTGTGGTGGTGGTGATTGGCGGCATTGGCTCGGTGCGCGGGGCGCTCAT
This sequence comes from Polaromonas sp., assembly GCF_016185115.1. Classification (GTDB taxonomy): domain Bacteria; phylum Pseudomonadota; class Gammaproteobacteria; order Burkholderiales; family Burkholderiaceae_C; genus Polaromonas. The sequence goes on from NZ_JACPOF010000001.1 coordinate 24,931, forward strand.
CTCCGCGCTGCTGGTCGGCCTGGTCGACACCTTCGGCAAGGTGTTGCTGCCTTCAGTGGCCGGCATGCTCGTCTACATGCTCATGGCTGCTGTGCTTTTGTGGAAACCGGAAGGCTTGTTTAAACAATGAAAGCAATGAAGCCCCCACGGTTGCTCACTGCGTGTAGCGCCCTGCCCCCCGAGGGGGCGCATTTTCCTTGGGGCGGCCCGGCGGAAAATCTTATTCAGTCAACGGCCAAAGCCTTATGAGTTCAGCCAAGTCAAACCTCGAAATCCTGCCGCGCGGCGTGCAGGTCGCACTCGGTCTGGGCCTCATCGCACTCGTCGCCTTCCCCTTTGTCGGCACCGACTTCTACACCCAGATGGTCACGCGCATGATGATCATGGCCATCTTTGCCATGAGCCTTGACCTGCTTCAGGGCGTGACCGGACTGGTCTCGCTGGGCCATGCAGCCTACTTTGGCCTGGCAGGTTATGCGCTGGCCTTCCTGACGCCGCAAGACCAGGCGGTGAGCCTGTGGTGGACCTTGCCTGTGGCTGTGCTGGCTGCTGGTCTGGCTGCGCTCATCATTGGCTTTTTTGTGGTGCGCACCACCAGCATCTACTTCATCATGGTCACCATGGCCTTTGCGCAAATGGTGTTCTACCTTTTCTTTGACAACAAGGTGCTGGGCGGCTCGGACGGCCTGTACATCAACTTCAAGCCCAGTGCGGCCATCTTTGGCTGGGTACCGTTTGACCTCGACAACAAACTCACTCTTTATTACTTCACGCTGGCCGCCCTGCTGCTGGTCTACGCATTCCTGCGCCGCCTGCTGTGGAGCCCGTTCGGCCGCACGCTGGCGGGCATACGCGTCAACGAGCACCGCATGCGCGCCATGGGCTACGGCAGCTTCGGCTACAAGCTCACCGCCTTCACCCTCGCGGGGGCGCTGGCCGGGCTGGCAGGTTACCTGTGGGGCGTGCAGACTGGCTACATCAACCCGGAGCTGATGGGCTTTCACATGAGTGCGCACGTCATCATGATGGTGATCCTGGGCGGTATGGGCAACTTTGCCGGCGCGATAGTGGGTGCCTTCGGGTTTGAATATTTGCTGCACGTGTTCAAGGACCTGCCGCAAGTCGGAAATGTCAACCTCGGCAAACACTGGCAGCTGTGGATGGGCCTCTTCATTGTTTTGCTGGTCACCTTTGCCCCGCGCGGCATCCTGGGTATCGCTGAAAAACTCATGAAACGCAAAGACAAGACGGAGGTCGGCCATGAGTGAAGTCCTCCTCAGTGCCAGGAACCTGGTCAAGCGCTTCGGCGGCCTGGCCGCCGTCAACGATGTGTCGGTGGATCTGCTGCGCAATCACATCCATGCCGTCATTGGCCCCAACGGCGCAGGCAAATCAACCCTGACCAACCTGCTGTCGGGCGACCTGCCCTTGAGCTCCGGTTCGGTGACGCTGGGTGGCGCCGACATCACCGGCTGGACGCCCGAGAAGATTTCGGGCCAGGGCCTGGGCCGCAGCTACCAGAAGACCAATATCTTCCTGCCCTTCAGTGTCTGGGAAAACGTGCGCCTTGCTGCCCAGTCACGCCAGCCCTTCGCTGCGCACTGGCTCAAACGCGCCGGCAAATTTGCATCCATCAACGAGCGCGCGGAAAAGGCGCTTGAACTGGCCGGCCTGACATCACGCAAGAACAGCATTGCCGGAACCATCAGCCACGGCGAGCAGCGCCAGCTCGAGATCGCCATGACGCTGGCCACAGAACCGCAAGTGGTGTTACTTGATGAGCCCCTGGCCGGCATGGGTGTGGCCGAGGCAGAGCGCATGGTCACCCTGCTGCTGAACATCAAGAAAGACCACGGCATTTTGCTGGTCGAGCACGACATGGATGCGGTCTTCACCCTGGCCGACAAACTCACCGTGATGGTCAATGGCCAGGTAATTGCCAGCGGCACGCCGGCTGAGATAAGAGCCGATGCGGGTGTGCAGGCCGCTTACCTCGGGGAGGAACACTAGAAATGAGGCCCCCACGCTTTTCACTTCGTGTAATGCGCTGCCCCCCGGGGGGGCGCTGCGCCTGCGGCCTGGCAAAGCCAGTTCCGCGGCCCCTGCTTGCGAAGAGAAGTTCATGAACGACTTAATGATCGACGCGAAAGGCGTCAACACCTACTACGGCGCCAGCCACATCCTGCGCGGCATTGACTTCCATGTAGCACGCGGCGAAACAATTGGCCTGATGGGCCGCAACGGCATGGGCAAGAGCACCCTGCTCAAAAGCATCATGGGCCTGGTCAAGCCGCGCTCGGGCTCCATCACCATCACCGGTAAACCGATGATGGGCGCTGCGCCCTATGAGGTTGCACGGCTGGGTGTGGCTTACGTTCCCGAAGGCCGGGGCATCTTCGGCAATCTCAGCGTCGTTGAAAACCTCAAGATGGCGGCACGGGCCGGTACAAAGGGCCAGCGTGACTGGACTTATGACCGCGTGCTTGACACCTTCCCACGCCTGAAAGAAAGGCTGGGCCACGGTGGCCAGCAGCTGAGCGGTGGTGAGCAGCAGATGCTGACCATTGGCCGGGCGCTGATGACCAACCCGGATGTGCTGATTCTGGATGAAGCAACCGAAGGCCTGGCGCCGCTGATCGCCAGGGACATCTGGCGCATTTGCGCGCTGATACGCGAGACCGGCATCAGCAGCGTGATCGTCGACAAGAACTGGAAACACGTCACGCAGATCACCGACCGCAATGTGATCCTGGTCAAGGGCGAGGTGGTGTTTGAAGGCAGCTCGCCAGAGTTGCACGCGAGGCCTGAACTTCTTCAGCAGTATCTGGGGGTTTGACCCCAGCCCGCGCGGCAGGGCCAATCGACAATTCCCGCCCTGCGTGGCATCATCAATTTCCCTGAAGCCCGTTTTTGCCTTCTACAGGCAAAAAGTCGCTGCAGCAATTGAAAGGTAGCCCACATGCGCTGGTTTTCTGACCTTGACGGGGAATCCGGCCAATCGCAATTCCCGGCGACCTCCGCGCCCCGAAGGGAAATGCCCTTTATCTGGCTGGTGGCAGGCCTGGTTTTGCTATCAGGCTGCGGGTTGGCAACCGCCTTGTTTTACCTGCGCGGTGAGGCCTTTCGTACCGGCGAGAAAATCACCCGCTCGCTGGCCCACGTGATTGAAGACGAGACCAGCCGGACAATCCAGGCTGTTGACCAGCGGCTGGAACTGGCCATCAGCCGCATGAAGTTGCAGGAGATGAGCCAGCAACTCAACGAAGAGTCTGTACGCGCCATGTTGCGCGAGCAGTTGAAGGAACTTCCGTTTGTTCGCGCCATGTGGGTACTTGACAAAACCGGGCGCATCCGTTTTGACTCTGATGTGGGCAACATCGGCATCAACCTGTCAGACCGCGAGTACTTCAGGGTTTACCAGCAAAAAAGCCCGCCCACCGGGGTCCACCTGAGCGCTCCGGTCCGCAGCAGATCTGTAGGCACATGGCTGATCAGCGTGTCACGCCCGATGTATTCCCCTCAGGGAGAGTTGCTGGGCGTCATGGTGGCAGCCCTGCAGCCCTCCTATTTCGACAGGCTCTGGCAATCGGTGGATCTGGGCGAGGGCGGCTCCATCGTTCTTTTCAGAACAGACGGCACGCTGATGATGCGCAGTCCCATTGACGACAAGGCCATGGGCAAGTCCTTCGCAGGTCTATCCCTGTTTTCCGAAAGACTGCCAAAAAGTCCCCAGGGTGTTTTTTCCTATGTCAGCACTCTCGATTCCGGCGAACGTACAGCTGCGTACCGGGTGCTGGCCTCCCATCCCGACCTTGTCATTTCTGTGGCGTCACTGGAAACGCACATGCTCGGGGCATGGACACGTTTTGCAAAGCTGTCGACAGGAATATGGGCGCTTTCCATGCTCGCGCTCACCCTGCTCTCCATGCAGCTTTTACGGCAGGCGCATCGTCGCCAGCGCACCGAATCGCGGTTTCGGCAGCTGGCCCATGCCATGCCGCAAATTGTGTACATCAGTGATGAGCACGGCAACATCCGGTACGTCAACGATGAATGGATCAAGACGACGGGGCATCCCAGGGAGAAGGCCATCAGAGGTGAATGGATGGAGCTTGTGCACCCGGAAGACCGCGATGATGTTGTTGAAACCGTGAAGCAGCTTTCGGCCCGGGGCCTGGCGATCGAACATGAACACCGCCTGCGGTCGAAAGATGGCAACTACCGGTGGCGCCTGCTGCGCGCCGTGCCCAATCGCAACAAACAGGGGAAGATCGTCTCCTGGTATGGAACGTCCACCGACATTGACGACCTGAAGCAGGCGCAAGCCAGTCTGACCGCCCAGGCTGAACTGCTTCGCATGGCGGGGGAGCTTGCACAGATGGGCGGCTGGATAGTCGACACCGGCAAACAAAAAATCACCTGGTCGGATGAGGCTTCCCGGATGCTCGACCTCCCGCCTGGCAACTCGCCCTCGCTGGAATCCATCATCAGCATGTGTTTCCCGGAATTCCGTGAACTGACCCGGCGTGCGCTGCAGGATTGTGCAAGCCTCGGCCTGCCTTTTGACCTCGAAGTAAAGATGCTCACGTCGTCTGGACGTACTGTATGGGTACGCTCCATCGGCCAGGCGGTGCGTGATGCAGGCGGCAACATTACCCGCCTGCAGGGGGCACAACAGGACATCACCACGCGCGTGGTGACCGGGCAGAAGCTGCAGGCCTACCTCGCAACCCTGCAGCAGGCCACGCAGGCCGCACAGGTCATCACCCGATGCCAGACACCGGAGGCGATGCTGCATGAGCTGGCGGCCCAGGCGCGAAGCATGGTGGGCGCCTCCCGCGCCGTGGCAACCCTCCATGAAGGCCTGGCAGACCAGACAGACATCGTCGCGACGTCGAGCCGGGACGGGCTTGCCAACGTCGATGGCGGCAGCGCCCTTGATGTTCACCTTACGGCACGCGATGGCGCCGTCATAGGCACGCTTGTCCTTTCGGGCAAGGCAGGCGGCGGCAGCTTCACCCAGGAAGACACTTACGTCGTCACGGCGCTGGCGCAACTGGCATCAACGGCACTCGATAACCTCAGGCTGCTTGCAGAGGTGCGCGAACTCAACACGGGGCTGGAGAAAAAGATAACGCAGCGCACGCTGGCCTTGTCGCGCCAGGAAGCCCTTTTCCGCACACTGGCCGAACAGGCACCTCACCCGATCTGGACTGTAGACACCAACGGCCATGTGACCTTTTTCAGCCGGGCCTGGTATCAAATGGCCGGCGGGTCGCCACCGGACTGGCACGGACTTTCCTGGCTGGAACTGGTACATCCCGAAGACAGGGCCGGGGTCGTGCAGAACTGGGCGCATGCCAGCAAGACCCTGGGGCTGTTCACCGGACTCAGGCGCATGCGTGGAAAGGATGGCGGTTACCACACCATGTCTTACCAGGCGTCGCCCGTGTTCAATGAACAGGGCCAGGTCACATTCTGGGTCGGTATTGATGTGGACGTCACCGCGACCAAGGCGATTGAAGCCGCCCTGCGGCTGTCGAATCAGGAACTTGAAACTTTTTCCTATTCCGTCTCCCATGACCTGCGTTCGCCGCTGGGCACCATAGACGGATTCAGCCGCCTCCTGGGCAAGCAGCTGGAGGGTCAGTCGAATGAACGCGCCCAGGCTTACCTGGCCCGCATACGCTCGGGCATCGAACAGATGAGTCAACTGATAGAGGGGATGCTGTCCCTGGCCACCCTCTCACGCCTGCCCATGCGACATGAGCAGATCGACCTCAGCGCCATGGCCGAAGAGATTCTGGAAGCAGCCAGGTCAAAACAACCGGAGCGGCCGGCGAGCTGGCAGGTTCAGCCCGGCCTGAAGGTGCACGGAGACAGCCGCCTCATACGGGCCTTGATGGACAACCTGCTTGGCAATGCCTGGAAATTCAGCGCGCGCAAGGAACAAACTGAAATCACGGTAGGCCGGCAGGCACTGGGCGGCGAGTTTTTCGTACGGGACAAGGGCGCCGGCTTTGACATGGCCTACGCTGGCAAACTGTTTGGCACCTTCCAGCGCCTGCATGACGCCACAGAGTTCGCGGGTACCGGCATCGGGCTGGCTACCGTGGCGCGCATCATCGCCAGACACGGTGGCAGCATACGCGCGGAATCCGCACCGGATCAGGGCGCGACCTTTTTCTTTACCCTTGCTGAATCCGTTGTCTAGGGCGGGAGGCTACAACGCCCCTACAGCAGGGGCCGCAGTTCCCGGGCTGCATCCAGCAGCAGCGGCAGCAGGTCACGCCGCATGGACGCTGGTTCCAGCCGCTCGGCCGCCGTGACCACATTCAGTGCAGCCACTGTCATGCCGCGCATATTGCGCAAGGGCACGGCCAATGCAAACACACCCAGTTCATGCTCCTGCCGCGCCACGCACCAGTCCTGCGCGCGCGCCTCGCTTACAAGCGCACGCAAGGTCTTGCCATCCGTCACGGTGTGGGGGGTCAGGCGCGGCAACGCACGGGTTTTGATCCAGTCCGAGAATTCCTTTCGCGGCAGGCATGCCAGCAACATGCGGCCCGTGGAGGTGGCATGCGCCGGCAGCCTGGCGCCCAGGTGCAGTCCGTAGGCCAGCACCCGGGGTGCGGCAGGCTGCGGCTTGTCCGGGTAACTCGACCCCGAACCCACACTGCGCGCGACGATGACCACCTGGTCGGCATCCAGCACCACGCCTGAAAAGGACTGCTGCGTCTGCGCGGCGAGGCGATTCAGTGTGGGTTGCAGCACGCGCGGCAAGCGCGCCGAGGCCAGGTAGCTGCCTGAAAAACGGAGCACCTTGGGCGACAGCCAGTAGTAGCCGTCCTCGCTCTCCAGATAGCCCAGATACGCGAGCGTCAGAAGGTGCCGGCGCGCGGCGGCGCGGGTAATGCCGGCTCGTTGCGCGGCAAGCGTGGCATTGAGCCGCTGGCGTTCGGTGTCAAAACTCTCCAGCACCGCCATGCCCTTGGCCATGCCCTCAATGAAGTCTGCTTTCGCAATATCCATACAACACTCCACAGTTGCGCGATTATCGCGCAAACGATCCTTTTATCGCACAGACATTGGATTTCAGCATGGTTATTGACGGAGCCCGGCGATACGCTCGACAGTCGCCCAACATCGCGGAGACAAACATGCGTACCCAGGTTGCCATCATCGGAGCCGGCCCTTCCGGACTGTTGTTAGGAGCACTGCTGCACAAGGCAGGCATAGACAACATCATCATCGAGCGCCAGAGCGGCGATTACGTCCTGGGTCGCATACGCGCAGGCATCCTGGAGCAGATCACCGTTGACCTGCTGAAGGAAGCCGGTGCTGATGCACGACTGAAACTTGAAGGCACGGTGCACCACAGCATTGACATCGGCTTCAAAAACCAGCGCCACAGCATTGACGTGCATGGCCTGACGGGCGGCAAGGTCGTGACGGCCTACGGCCAGACCGAACTCACACGCGATCTTATGGAAGCACGCGAAGCCGCCGGCCTCACCACCATCTACGAAGCTGGCGAAGTCAGCATTCATGACTTTGACGGCAAACAGCCGTTGGTACGTTACGTCAAGGACGGCCAGCACCACGAACTGGCGTGCGACTTCATCGCCGGTTGCGATGGCTTTCACGGGGTATGCCGGGCCAGTGTGCCAAAAGACGCCATCACCGAATTTGAACGCGTCTACCCCTTCGGCTGGCTGGGCATACTGGCCGAAGTGCCGCCCGTTTCGCCGCATGCCATCGTCTACGCCAACAGCGAGCGTGGTTTTGCGCTGTGCTCCATGCGCAGCCTCACACGCAGCCGCTATTACGTACAGTGCCCGCTGGATGACAAGATCGAGAAGTGGACTGACGACGTCTTCTGGGACGAGATCCGCCGCCGGCTGGACCCCGACCTCGCCTCCCGCATCATCACCGGGCCGTCCATTGAAAAAAGCATTGCGCCGCTGCGCAGCTTTGTGGCTGAGCCCATGCGTTTTGGCAGCCTGTTTCTTGCAGGCGATGCAGCGCACATCGTGCCGCCCACCGGCGCCAAGGGCCTGAACCTGGCAGCCTCCGATGTGAAATACCTCTCCAGCGCTTTCATTGAGCACTACAAGGAGAAGACAGACGCTGGCCTTGACAGCTACTCCGAGCGCTGCCTGCGCCGTATCTGGCGCGCCGAACGCTTCTCGTGGTGGCTCACGTCCCTCCTGCATCGCTTCCCGGATACCGGTGGCTTTGGCCAGAAAATCCAGGAAGCGGAGCTAGACTATCTTGTGACCTCACAGGCAGCATCCACTGCACTGGCAGAGAATTACGTGGGCTTGCCGCTGTAGACCGACCCGGTAGCACCATCGATAGCGGCTATAAAGAGGGGATGGTCAACAAACACACTGCCTTGCCGCCCGCACAGCAAAAGTCCCTCAAAAGTGTTCGCGTCCTGAGTCTGGCGCTCAATATGCCCGGCCCCGCCGCATTGATGCGCTGCAGGAAGATGGGCGCGACCTGCGTCAAACTGGAACCCCCGGCGCCGCCACGCGCATCGGGTGACCCCATGGGCCGGTACAACCCCGCCGCCTACGCCGCCATGCACGATGGCGTCCGCATCATGAAGGCTGACCTCAAAAGCGAGCAGGGGCAAAAAGCGCTGCATCGAGAGCTGGAAAAAGCGGACGTGCTCATCACATCGTTCAGGCCTTCAGCGCTGGTCAAGCTCGGCCTGGCATGGAAGACACTTCACAAAAAGTATCCTGAATTGGGCATGATCGCCATCGTCGGAGCGCCCGGGGAACGTGCCGAAGAAGCCGGCCATGACCTGACCTACGTGGCTGAGCAGGACCTGGTATCAGGTCTCACGCTGCCCGCCACGCTGTATGCGGACATGGGCGGCGCGCTGATGGCCAGCGAAGCGGTATTGCAGGCGGTGATGCACCGGCGCCTCCGGGAAAAAGGCATCTACATCGAAGTGGCCTTGTCGGAGGCTGCAGCATTTCTTGCGCTGCCGCGTACATGGGGCCTTACTAAGCCTGGCGCACCAGTAGGCGGTGGTCATGCGGGTTACCAGGTCTATAAATGCCGGGACGGACGGGTCGCCGTGGCCGCGCTGGAACCGCACTTTGCGTTACGACTTTGTAAAGTTGCAGGTGTGGCCGATACCAGCGCCGACAGCATGGCCACTGAACAGACCCGTGATTTGATTGCGGCCTGGGCGCTGGGACGGACACGCGCCCAACTTGAGCAGTTGGCTCTTGAAAAAGACATTCCGCTGCATACACTTCCCCCCTGACATTCATGACAAATCGGGCCGGCGGCTCTCTCCGGGCAGACGCCAGCCCCTGTACAAGGTGTAACAAGGTCGACGATGGCGGGCGGTAAGATGCGGCATGAATAGAAAAACCCTCATCGCGCTGGCGCTTTGCCTTCCCTTCTTCCCTGTGCATGCTCAGCCTTCTGCAGCCAAAAAACCGCTGGTTGCCCGCATACTGAAACTGCAACAACCCGGCATTGACGCCATGGCCAGCGCAATGGCCGAGCGCCCTGCCCTGGCTGTTATAGACCGCGCCGACCAGGTGCTTGCCAGCAACGTCGCGGCGGACAAGCGCGAAGCCACTGGTAAGGCCATACAGGCCGATGTCAAAAAATACCTTGATGAAACCGTGCCATTTGTACGTGACCGCGCCGTCAAACTCGCCCCTACCACCATAGGCGCCGTGCTTGAAGACAAGTTCAGTGAAGCAGAGCTCAAGCAGCTCGCTGATTTTCTGGAGTCACCGGTTTACAACAAGTACCAACAACTGGGTGGCGACATGCAAAAGGCGCTGCTTGAAAAGTTGCTGGCAGATACCAAGGGCACGGTCGAGCCCAAGATCAATGCACTGGACCAGACTGTAGCGCGACGCCTGGGTGTTACGGCACCGGGAAAATAAGACAGCGCCCCGATCCTGAAATTAAAAAACGGCCTCAAGGCCGTTTTTTTATGGGTGGGCGGCATTTGAGCAGTTGCATCGGAAAGAACGGTGTCTTCGCAAGCAGGGGCCGCGGAAACGGCTTCGCCGGGCCGCAGGCGCAGCGCCACCTCGGGGGGCAGCGAACCACACGAAGTGGAAAGCGTGGGGGCCCTATGTCCCTAGCGCGGCCTGCGTATGCCCGCCTTACCCGCAGGTTTGCGTGATCCGTTGTCGCGTGGCGGCAAGCCCGTGTGTTGGGTGAGGATGCGGCCTTTCACCGGCGACGCGGCAGGCGACGTCTTTGAGACGGTGGTCGAATTTTTGCGCCGCGCACTTTGATAACTCCCGTCAACCATGGGCTGGAAGGTCGGGATCAGGTGGTGTTTGCCATTGCCTATCAGGTCGGCGCGGCCCATGTTCTTCAGGGCTTCGCGCAGCAACGGCCAGTTGTTGGGGTCGTGGTAACGCAGGAAGGCCTTGTGCAGCCTGCGGCGGCGCTCACCGCGCACGATGTCTACCGACTCGCTGTCGCGCGTGATCTTGCGCAGCGGGTTTTTGTTGGTGTGGTACATCGCCGTGGCGGTGGCCATCGGGCTGGGGTAAAAGGTCTGGACCTGGTCGGCGCGAAAACCGTTTTTCTTCAGCCAGATCGCCAGGTTCATCATGTCGTCATCACTGGTGCCCGGGTGGGCCGCGATGAAGTATGGAATCAAGAACTGCTTCTTGCCGGCCTCGAGCGTGTACTTCTCGAACATCTGCTTGAATTTGTCATAGCTGCCTATGCCGGGCTTCATCATCTTCGTCAGAGGCCCCTGCTCGGTATGCTCGGGCGCGATCTTCAGGTAGCCGCCAACGTGATGGGTGACCAGCTCTTTCACATACTCGGGGCTTTGCACGGCCAGGTCATAACGCAGGCCCGAGCTGATCAGGATTTTCTTCACACCCTTGAGCGCCCGCGCACGGCGGTACATCTTGATGAGCGGGTTGTGGTCGGTGTTCAGGTTGGAGCAGATGCCCGGGTACACGCAGGAAGGCTTGCGGCAGGCGGCCTCGATCTCGGGCGACTTGCAGCCTATGCGGTACATATTGGCCGTCGGCCCGCCAAGGTCGGAAATCGCGCCGGTAAAGCCCTTCACCGTGTCGCGTATGGCTTCAATCTCGCGGATCACGGAGTCTTCAGAGCGGCTCTGGATGATGCGGCCTTCATGCTCGGTGATGGAGCAGAAGGTACACCCCCCAAAACACCCGCGCATGATGTTGACGCTGAAGCGGATCATCTCCCACGCGGGTATTTTGGTGGCGTGGTCGTGGCTGCCGTTTTCATCGGCATAGCTGGGGTGCGGTGCACGTGCATAGGGCAAATCAAACACGTAGTCCATCTCGGCCGTGGTCAGCGGGATGGGCGGTGGCGTGATCCACACATCGCGCGCAGTCGCGCCTTCGCCGTGCGCCTGAACCAGGGCACGTGCATTGCCGGGGTTGGTCTCAAGATGCAGCACGCGATTGGCGTGTGCGTACAGCACCGCATCGCTTTTCACCTGTTCATAGGACGGCAGGCGGATGACGGAACGGTCACGCGGCGGGACGCGGATCTTGCCCTGCATCGAAGGCAACGAGGGGTTAGGCACGAAGGTCAGTGGCTTGATGGCCGGGTTGGCGGACTTGACTGCCGTTATCGCCGGCGATCCGGCAGCCTCGGCCTGCACGGCCACACCCGCAGCCTCGTCTTCACGTGCACAGGTCGCGCCCTGCTCTTTCGCCACGTCGGAAATCATCATGTAGGGATTGACGTGCGCCTCTACCCTGCCCGGTGCATCCACGCTGGTCGAATCGATTTCGAACCAGCCTTGGGAGGTTTCATCGCCGCTGCGGCGAATAAACGCAGTACCGCGGATGTCCGTCATGGTCGCAATGGGTTCGCGGGCCGCGAGGCGGTGCGCGATTTCAACAATCGCCCGCTCGGCATTGCCATACAGCAGCAGGTCACATTTGGCGTCCACCACGATGGAGCGGCGCACCTTGTCAGACCAGTAGTCGTAGTGCGCAATACGGCGCAGCGAGCCTTCAATGCCGCCCAGCACAATCGGCACATCCTTGAAGGCTTCGCGGCAACGCTGTGAATACACGATGGCGGCGCGGTCCGGGCGTTTGCCGCCAATGTCGCCGGGGGTGTAGGCGTCGTCGCTGCGTATCTTGTGGTCAGCCGTGTAGCGGTTGATCATCGAATCCATGTTGCCGGCCGTCACGCCCCAGAAGAGGTTGGGCTTGCCCAGCACCTTGAAGGGATCTGCACTTTGCCAGTCCGGCTGCGCGATGATGCCGACCCGGAAACCCTGGGCTTCCAGCATGCGGCCTATCACGGCCATGCCAAAGCTGGGGTGGTCTACATAGGCGTCACCCGTGACGATGATGACGTCGCAGCTGTCCCAGCCAAGCGCGTCCATCTCCGCACGGCTGGTCGGCAGAAATTTGGCCGTGCCGAAACGCGCCGCCCAGTACTTTCTGTAGCTGGTCAGTGGCTTTGCGGCACGCGCGAAAAAGGAGACGTCTATGGGGGCGTTCATGATTCAGGGGTTAACCTTCTATTGTAAGGTTTGCCCTGATTTTTCCCTTGTAAATCAAGGCTTAAAGCCCTACAAAGGGCATATAAAGCGCCGCCGGCGTGATTTAAGTGCACTAACCTTGGCCTGTGCGTTGCCCTGTGAACTCCTGATAGCCAGGGGTCATCCAAGCCTTGTGATCACCTTTTCGACATCAACCAGCGCCATGCTTGCAGACCTTGTGCTGGTTGCGCACGTCGGCATCGTCGCGTTTGTCGTGTTGGGCCAACTGCTGTTTGTACTGGGCGGCATGCTGCAATGGGCATGGGTGCACAGGCTGTGGATCAGGCTGGCCCACCTTCTGCTGCTGGGCTTCGTGATTGTTCAAAGCTGGATGGGCGCGACCTGTCCGCTGACCATCTGGGAACAGCTGCTGCGGCGCGAGGCAGGCCAGACCGCCTATGGCGAGTCATTTATCGAACACTGGCTGTCGCGCCTGATCTTCTTCAACGCACCTGCCTGGGTTTTTGTGATGGCTTACAGCATGTTTGGCGCGCTGGTGCTGCTGACCTGGTGGTGGATACCACCGCGCCGATTTAGACGTGCATAAAAAAGGCTGGTGCCTTGAAAGTCACCAGCCTTTGTGTCAGCCAGGGCCACGAAGGCCCGTTTGTGATCCTTGCTTTAGTTGCGCACCGTCATCTGGCCGCGGATTTCGCCCGCTGGATTTGCAGCAGTATGGATGTTGGCGTACCAGCCGCCAGCCAGCAGGTCGGCGGCCTGCGCAGCCGTCAGGGTGGCGCTGCCCTCCATGGGGCTGGTGATGGCGCCAGGCCAGCCGAGTGCCACACCCGCATTGGCACCGACGGGCGCCGGCCCATGAAAGTGGCCTGCCGTTGCTGGGCCGGACAACCCGGTGTAGCTGACCTTCCAGCGCAGAAGGTTGTTGTCCTTGTTGAACACCGCGTCAACGGTACCGGTGGCATTGGACGGTTTGGGTGGCACCTCATTGGCACCGCGCAGTTGGGTGGTCAGGGCCACCATGTTTGATGGTGGTGGGCTCATGGAGCCGCACCCGGTGACGACGGCAAGCGTCAGGACTGCGAGGGCGGAAAAAGAAGCGCGGGTTGCGAGGCGGCGTGTGTAAAGCATTTGAACTCCCGGTTAAAAAATCATTGTTAGTCCGTTGCCGCCAGGAAGTCTTCGGGAGAAACCCGATGGCGCGGCGCTGGACAAAAAGAGAATATCTGCCGCTTTCGCACCTTCCTGTAGGCGATAGGCGCGAACTTGTTGTTTGCATAATAAGCCCTGCCCTGAGCCCCTATGATGACAAACACATTGCCCCCCCAGTGCCCACCACTTCAGGAGACACCATGAAACCCCTGTTGCCGCTAGCGTTTGTCATCGCATCCGGCCTTCTGTCTGGTTGCCCGGATACAAAAATACCCAAGGCGCCACCCAAGATTCCTGAACCCAAGGCTGCCGTGCTTGTCGAAACCCCCACGCATGCAATGGCGACCAAAGCGGGCGGCAACGCTGCATGAAGACATTTCGGGTACTTGCTGCAATGACGTGCCTGGCGCTTGCAGCCTGCTCATCAACGTCCCTTGAAAAGAGTACTTCAAGCACTGTCACCATTGCAGGGGCCTCTTACGTCATCGCCCAGCTCACAGCGGGCACATGGATAGCCACGGCAGCGGGCAGCCCCCGGGTCATCAGTGGCAGCACACCGGGCAAGGCGGCTTTGCTTTCTGCCATAGAGCAGGCATCACGCTGCAAGGTCACCGACAGCGACTACTCAAGGCAGGGCATGCAGCTGGATGCACAGGTCGATTGCGACAGCCGGCTCAGGAACTGAATTTCCGGTCGCAGGCATCAGCCAGCCTGTTGTGTACCCATGCGACAGCTGCACAGGTCAGCGTGGATGCCCTGAACGAACGGGGTGGATGGGGGCAGGCATCAAACGCTATGTATTTAATAGCTGCTCACGTACGTATTTATTGGCCTGCAGCCTGATTTGATGCTCAAAATAGCCGTTTTTCTGTCTTCTGGGGCGCATTTTCAGCGTCTCCAACGCCCCGAAGCGGCAAAAGTTAATATGGACGTTAACTTTTAAGAGGTTTTGAATGTATACGTCAATAATTTAACGTATACATCAAAATCAATGCGCCGTGAGTTGAAAACTCGGGCCGTTCAGGCATCAAGCTCCGGATAGCGCCGGAAGATGCCGCTCTCATTAAAGGCGATGCGCCTGTCGCTGCCCAGATAAGCAGCCAGGCGCCGGTGCTGACCCACATGCTGGTGCAACGCAGAGACAAGCGGCGTCTTTTTCAGGGCGCGGCGAGCCGCCTTCGGGAACGCATACAACAAACCATCGACAAGCTGGAAAAGCGACAGGTCGGCATAACTGAGGCGGCCACCCACAAGAAAGCTGTTGCCCCCGGAATTGCGCTCCAGCACGGTCTCAAACCAGTGCAGGTATTTGGGTATGCGTTTTGTGCGGAAGTCTTTGGCCCGTTTGGCAGCCTCTGCCTTCTGGTCTTCGTAGTACAGGCTTGTGGCTACCGGGTGATGGGTGTCGTGCGCTTCAGTCACGGCGTCGGCAATCGTCAACTGCAACTGGTGCGTCCAGAGGCGCTGGGTTTCACTCTTCCCGACCAGGCCCAGGCGTGGGCCAAGGTAAAGCAGGATGGCAGAGGTCTGCGCCACCACCGTCTTGCCATGCACCAGAAAAGGCGGTGCAAACGGCGGGCGTTCGACCGAGGGGCTGTTCATGATGTGCATCATGGCCGCCATGCCGGCAGCATCTGTCAGGTCCTCACCCTGGCTGGTACGGCCACGCGCCACATCGACGTAATCCGCAGCGGCAGCCTCCAGCGCCAGACGCACAAACTCACCACGCCCCTGTATGGTCGGCCAGTAGTGCAACTGGTATGTGCTGTTTGCCACGCAATACCCGCCGGCGTTTATGCAAACACTTCGGTATCAACCTCAGAGGTGCCCTGCGGGTTGTAACGCGGGCCGGTCACCGTGTGCTGGTTGATGAGTTTTTCGGCTTTGGCGACCAGCGCCGGCTCAAGCTTGACATGTGCTGCACCGAGGTCATCAAGCAGGTGGTCAACGCTGGTCGTGCCGGGGATGGGAATAATGTGCGGTGCTTTCTGAAGCAGCCATGCCAGCGCAAATTGAGCCGGGCTGCAACCCGCCTCTTTGGCCAGTGCATGGTAAGCCGGCAACAACTGGAGATTGGCAGCGTAGTTCTCGGCAGAAAAACGCGGCATGGCGCGTCGGATGTCCTTGGCGTCCAGCGCACTGACATCAATCGGGTCGCCGCACAGGTAACCGCGCGCCACAGGGCTGAAGGCCACAAAGGCGGCACCCAGTTCGCGGCAGGCGTCGAGCACGGCAATTTCAGGGTTGCGCGTCCACAGCGAATACTCGGTTTGCACGGCTGCAATAGGGTGCACCGCATGTGCCTTGCGCAGGGTCGTGGCTGACACTTCCGACAGACCGATGCTGCGGATATGCCCCTTTTGCACCAGGTCAGCCAGCGCACCCACACTGTCTTCAATCGGCACTTTTTTGTCCCAGCGGTGAAGGTAGTACAGATCAATCACATCGGTCTGCAGGCGCCGCAGGCTGGCCTCGCAACTCTTGATAATGGTTTCGGGTCGCCCATCGATCACCCGCACAAGCTTGCCGTCGCCGGCAATATCGACGCCGGACATACCGCATTTGCTGGCAAGGGTGAACTTGCTGCGATGCGGCTTCATGACCCGGCCGACCAGCGTCTCGTTGGCCCCAAAACCGTACAGGGTGGCGGTGTCGAACAGGGTCACGCCCGCGTCAAGTGCAGCCAGCAGCACACGCTCGCCCTGCTCTGCCGACACCGGCGCGCCGTAGGCATGGCTCAGGTTCATGCAGCCGAGGCCGATTTCACCAACGTTGAAGGGGCCGAGTTGTCTGGTTTTCATTTGTATCCTTGATGATCTGAATCTGTTGTTGCGTGCCGCAAAAAACGAAGGGCGGCCCCATCGCATTGCGCTTTGGGTAACCGCCCTATTTTGCTTGGCTTTGGAGAAATTTTCTGTCAGTGATTTTCCATGGCCTGAACCCTGAAGATCAGCCTGCGTTCAGCTGTTTTTCAAGGTCATGCAGCACCTGGTAGCACGGCAACACTTTGGCCACGCTGCTGTTGGGCTCACGGCCTTCCTTGATGGCTGCAAAAAACTCGCGGTCCTGCAGCTCGATGCCGTTCATGCTCACATCAACCTTGCTGACATCGATCTTTTCGTCCTTGCCGTTGAACAGATCGTCGTAACGTGCGAGGTAGGTGGCGGTATCGCCGATGTAGCGGAAAAAGGTGCCCAGCGGGCCGTCGTTGTTAAAGCTCAGTGACAGGGTGCAGATCGCACCATTCGCAGCCTTGAGCTGGATGCTCATGTCCATGGCGATGCCCAGCACCGGATGGATAGGCCCCTGGATGGCGTTGGCCTTCACGATGGGGCTACCGCACTGGTAGGCGAACAAATCAACCGTGTGGGCAGCGTGGTGCCACAGCAAATGGTCCGTCCATGAACGTGCCTGGCCCATGGCATTCATGTTGGTGCGGCGGAAGAAATAGGTCTGCACATCCAGTTGCTGGATGTTGAACTTGCCCGCAGTGATTTCCTTGTGCACATACTGGTGGCTGGGGTTGAAGCGGCGGGTGTGGCCGCACATCGCTACCAGGCCGCTGGTTTTGGCCAGGTCCACCACAGCCTGCGCGCCCTTGAGCGTATCGGCCAGAGGAATCTCGACCTGCACATGCTTGCCGGCCTTCAGGCAGGCGATGGTCTGGTCGGCGTGCATTTGCGTCGGCGTGCACAGGATGACGGCATCGACCTCCTTGAGCGCCAGGCTCTCGTTGAGGTCGGTGGTGACATGGCCGATGTTGTATTTGGCGGCCACTTCCTTTGTCTTTTCAAGCTCGCGGCTGACCAGCGACACCACTTCAACGCCGTCGATGTTTTTGATGCCGTCCAGATGCTTGATGCCGAAGGCACCAGCGCCGGCAAGTGCTACTTTGATGGTTTTGCTCATTATTTTCTTGCCTTAGTTGTTCTCGAGAATCAGGTTGCCTACCGCCGTGTTGGAAGCGGGGACATGATAGAAGCGGTGCTTCACCGTCGGTGGCGGGCCGCCGTTGAGGTCAGACATCGCACCGCGCGCTGTCAGCCACATGACCAGCTCAATGCCCTCACTGCCGGCTTCACGCACATAGTTGATGTGGGGCACGGCAGCCTGCGCTTCGGGATCCTTGATCAGGAGGTCCATGAACTTGCTGTCGAACTCCTTGTTGATCAGGCCCGCGCGCGCGCCCTGCAACTGGTGGCTCATGCCGCCGGTGCCCCAGATCTGCACATTGAGGTCCTTGTCGAACGACTCAACCGCCTTGCGGATGGCCTTGCCCAGGTTAAGGCAGCGCTTGCCGGAAGGCACGGGGTACTGCACCACGTTGATGGCGACCGGGATCACCGGGCATGGCCACTCATCGGGCTGGCCGCACATCAGCGTCAGCGGTACGGTCAGGCCGTGGTCCACATCCATCTTGTTGACGATGGTCAGGTCAAAGTCATCCTGTATGACCGACTGCACGATGTGTGAGGCCAGTTCGGGATGACCAATCACCTTGGGCACAGGGCGCGGGCCCCAGCCTTCGTCAGCGACTGCGTATTCAGCAGCACAGCCGATGGCAAAAGTCGGAATCATTTCGAGACTGAAAGCCGTCGCGTGGTCGTTGAACACCAGGATGATGACGTCAGGCTTGTTGTCCTTGAGCCATTGTTTCGAGTATTCATAACCCTTGAAGACCGGCTGCCAGTAAGGCTCATTGCTTTTACCCAGGTCAACAGCGGCCCCGATGGCGGGGACGTGCGAGGTGTAAACGCTTGCAGTGATTTTGGCCATGATCAGGCTTTCCCTTCAGTTTTTGCTTGAGTTCCTGCTTTGCCTTGCGGCTGGCGATGCGGCTGCGCAGTCCCGTCTTCGCCGATGACACGGTTACCCTCAATGGAGCGGCCGCCTGCAACCATCATGTCGCGGTATTCCTCTTCGGTCATGCCCGTCATGCTGCCCGCCATCTGCTGAAAGCTCTTGCCGTGCGTGGAGCCCAGCTTGGCCAGGAAGTAAATGTTGCCGCCCAGGGAAATGGCCTTGTTCAGGTCCTGATCCAGAACGGCCTGCTTTTGCTCTTCGCTCATCGGCCATTCGTCCACATAGGCGCGCTGGTTGGCCTTGAAACGCTCGCGGTTCTCGGGTTTCATCAAGGACATGCAGAACTGGTTGAGCCAATAGCCGGCACGCGACTGGTCCATGTCGAACAAGGTCGTGCCGGGCACATCAAGGTAAGGTTTTTCCAGTGACATCTTCAGCTCCAATAGAGGCGGGTCGGGTTATCCACCAGCAGCTTTTTCTGCAATTCTGGCGTGGTCGCAATGTGCGGAATGAAGTCAACCAGCAAGCCGTCATCGGGCATATGGTCTTTCAGGTTGGGGTGCGGCCAGTCGGTGCCCCAGAGCACGCGGTCGGGGAATTCCTCCACCAGCTTTTTTGCAAAGGGAAGTACATCCCGGTATGCATTCTGCTCGCCATTCAGGGCGGGCGGGCCGCTGACCGTAAGGCGCTCAGGGCAGGTCACCTTGCTCCAGACATTCGGGTGCTGGCGCATGAACTTCACGAAAAGCTCGAACTCCGGCCCGTCAACCGGCTTGGTCACGTCAGGCCTGCCCATGTGGTCCACCACCACTGTCGTCGGCAGGGCGGTGAAGAAGTCCCACAGTTCCGGCAGGTCCACTGCCTCAAAATAAATCACCACATGCCAGCCCAGCGGCTTGATGCGGTTGGCGATCTCCAGCAACTCGTCCTTGGGCGTGAAGTCGACCAGGCGCTTGACGAAATTAAAGCGTACGCCACGCACCCCGGCAGCGTGCAGGTCCTGCAACTCCTGATCGCTGACGGAACGTTTGACGGTGGCAATGCCCCGCGCCCTGCCGTTGGCGGCGTTCAATGCATCGACCATGGCGCGGTTGTCGGCGCCGTTGCAGGTCGCCTGAACAATCACATTCCTGTCAAAGCCGAGATGATCGCGCAAGGCGAACAGCTGCTGTTTGGACGCATCGCACGGTGTGTACTTGCGCTCGGGCGCGTAGGGAAATTCTTCGCCCGGGCCGAACACATGGCAATGCGCATCGACAGCGCCTGCAGGCAATTTGAATTTTGGTTTGCTGGGGCCGGTGTACCAGTCCAGCCAGCCCGGCGTTTTTGTGTAGCCGCCACTTGTGGGTTTGTCGTTTTGTTGGGTCATTTCTCGGCAATCACTTTCAATTGCAAATTTCTTTACCAGTAACACAGTGGAACCGGCTTTGCCGGGCCACAGGTGTTGCCCCTGGGGGGAGGCGCCGCAGGCGCTTCGGGGGGTAGCCAGTTTTTAGTCGATGTATTTCAGTCCGGCCCTGGCCAGCGGCTCGCGCATGTTGTACATGTCCAGGCCGAGAACGCCGGCGGCGAGCTTCTTGCGTTTCTCGCCTTCGTTGGCCTCACGGGCCTCTGCGGCATCAGCCACTTTTTGAGCCCACTCTGCGGGTACCACCACCACGCCATCGTCATCTGCTACGATGGCATCGCCCGCATTGACATTGACGCCTGCACACACCACAGGGATGTTCACGGAACCCAGCGTCGCCTTGATGGTGCCCTTGGCACTGATGCCCTTGCTCCAGACCGGAAAGCCCATGGAGGTCAGTTCCTTCACGTCGCGCACGCCGGCGTCGATCACCAGCGCCTTTGCGCCGCGCGCCATGAACGAGGTGGCCAGCAGGTCGCCGAAAAAGCCGTCGCAGTTGTCAGCAGTGATGGCGGCCACCACGATGTCGCCGGGCTGGATCATCTCTGCTGCGACATGCATCATCCAGTTGTCGCCGGGATGCAGCAGCACCGTCACGGCCGTGCCCGAGACCAGCGCACCGGCGTAGATAGGCCGCATGTAAGGTTTCATCAGGCCGACGCGGCCCATGGCTTCATGCACGGTGGCGGAGCCGAAGCGGCCCAGTTTGTCGACCGCTGCCTTGTCGGCACGGGTGATATTGCGTTTGACGATGCCCAGTTCTGTCATTTTTTTCTTTCAGCGATTTATTGGATACGGGACTCAGCGGCCCTTGGCCTTCAGTTGCGCATCGAGGCGCGGGAAGACGCGACGTACATTGCCTTCGTAAATCTGGTGGCGGTCATCGGCACTGAGGATTTTTGACGCCTCGATATAACGCTTGGTGTCGTCGTAATAGTTGCCCGTCTCCGGGTCTATGCCGCGCACGGCGCCAATCATTTCAGAAGCAAACAACACGTTCTTCACCGGGATCACGGTATTGAGCAGGTCGATGCCAGGCTGGTGGTACACGCAGGTGTCAAAGAAGATATTGTTCAGCAGGTGGTCCTGGAGCAGCGGCTTTTTCAGCTCCTGCGCGAGGCCACGGAAACGGCCCCAGTGGTAAGGCACGGCACCGCCGCCATGGGGAATCAGGAACTTCAGCGTCGGGAAGTCCTTGAAGAGATCGCTGGTCAGGCACTGCATGAAAGCCGTGGTGTCGGCATTGAGGTAATGCGCGCCTGTGGTGTGAAATGCATGGTTGCAGCTCGTCGAGACGTGGATCATGGCCGGGATGTCGTACTCGACCATCTTCTCGTAGATCGGATACCAGTGGCGGTCGGACAGCGGCGGCGAGGTCCAGTGGCCGCCGGATGGGTCAGGGTTCAGGTTGATGCCGACATTGCCGTATTGCTCAACGCACTTGACCAGCTCGGGGATGCAGGTCTTGGGGTCCACGCCAGGCGATTGCGGCAGCATGGCCACAGGCACGAAGTTGTCGGGGAACAGCTGGCTGACGCGGTAGCAGAGTTCATTGCAGATGGCCGCCCAGGTCGACGACACATGGAAATCGCCGATGTGGTGTGCCATGAAGCTGGCGCGGGGGCTGAACAGCGTGATGTCGCTGCCGCGCTCTTTCATCAAACGCAGCTGGTTGGTCTCGATTGATTCACGCAACTCGTCATCGCTGATTTTCAGGTCGCTGGCCTTTGGCATCGTGGCCGGGTCCTTGATGCCTGCAATCTGCTGGTTGCGCCAGGTCTCCAGCGCCTTGGGCGCGGTGGTGTAGTGACCGTGACAATCGATGATCAATGACATGGGTGCTCCTCTAATAGTGATGTGTTTGTGGGTTGAAGCCTCAAGCGGGGTCCATGCCCTGGCTGCGCTTGACGTCGGCGGCCTGCGCTGACGCCATAAAGGCTGCCAGTTGGGCAAATGTCCCGCCCTGTGAAGACGCTGCGCATGTCGCTGCTGAAAAAATGGTGGTGATGCTGACGGGCTCAGGCATGGTACCTATCACATCAATGCCTTCAAGGTGCATGAGCTCGCTCAGTTGCTGAAAGCCCAGCGCCACCTCACCGCGCGCGACCAGGGTGCCCACAGGTACGCCTGGCGGTGCCTGAACAATGCGCGGCTTGAGGGCTTCAAGAATGCCCCATTTCTCAAACAGTTTGACCAGCGCCGTTCCGCTGGGGCCGGTCGAATAGCCAATCGTAGGCGCGGCCTCAATGGCGCTGCGCAGGGCTGCTTCAGTGCTGATGTCTGGCCTTGGCGTGCCGGCCTTGACGGCAATGGCGACGCTGGAGCGCACAAGATCCACACGGCTGCCGGCCACGGCCTGACCACTGGCGATGAGTTTGTCGATGGCATCCGATGCCAGCACCACGCCATCAAACGCTTCACCGGCCTGCACACGTTTGGCAGCGTCCACGCCACCGACGGATTCGATGTTCACCTCCACACCGGAGGACTTTTGCCAGGCTGCTGCAAGCTCCGCAAGCACCTGGCGAGTGGCCATCGAGGAAATCAATTTCAGCATCAGGGTCTCCGGGAATCTCGTTATTTGCTCATGAATTCTTTGATGGCCTGGATGGTGGGTTCAGGTTTTTCCATCAGCACCATATGACCGGCGTCTTCAATCACAACCAGGCTGGCATGCGGCGCAAGCGCCTGAATGGCCTGGTGTTGTTCCACATTGGCCCAGGCGTCCTGCCTGCCGCAGAGCACCATGCAGGGGACCTTGAGCCCCACCAGCACCGGGCTGCCGTCAGGCCGCGACAGCAATGCATTCTGCTGACGCGCAAAACGTGCGGCCGTCTTGCGCTCAAACATGGTGACGATGGCCTCAATCAGTTCAGCGTCACCCAGACGGTCAGGGTGCACCATGCCCTTGACCCACTCGGCGGCCATGGCCCGGACGCCGTCTTTTTCTGCAATCGCGAGCAGCGCCATGCGGCCGGCTTTTTCGGTCTCACCTTTTTCGCCAGGCACGCGGGCCAGGTGGCCGGTGTCCATCAGTATCAGGCGCTCTATACGTTCGGGTGCCAGTCGCACAACCTCCAGGGCCACGCGGCCACCCATGGAGTGACCGGCCAGCGAGAAAACGGGTGGTGCGACGGCCAGAACCGCCTGCGCCATGGCAGTGAGGGTATCGGCATCGCCGTAATCGACCACAAGGCAGCTCACACCAAGTGCAGGCGCATCCAGTAAGGGCTGCCAGAAGGCGTGGTCACACATCAGACCGGGAAGCAAAAGCAGGGTGCGGTCAGCAGGCACGGATGTATTGTTTGTCACCAGGCCATTTTGAATGCGTAGGCAACTAATGAAAAGCAGCTGCCGCAGCTACCAGTTAGAACAAACGCGTATATCGCTCAAAATGTTATAGCAATAAAATCGGGGCCTATGCACACTATTTTCAGGAGATGCGTTGTGAGTCAAAAGGGCTGTGCGCAAGGCGCAAAACGTAGATGGGGTAGACCCCATCAAGGCTTTGCAACGCCGCGCACGGCCCTTTTGATCACAACCCGCAGGGAACGGGGTGAAAACAGCGCCACTCAGCGTTGCACTCCTAGGCAAGGCAAGAGCCTTGCCGTCGTCGCGCGCCTTGATTGGCGCTGTTTTCACCGCGTTCGCACTCCTGAAAATAGTGTGCATAGGCCCCGCTAATGGATCTCAAGCAGCTGGAATACTTCGTACGCGTCGCCGAACTGGGCAGCTTTACCCGGGCCTCGATTGCGCTGGACATCGCCCAGCCGGCCCTGAGCCGCCAGATCCGGCTGCTTGAAGTGGAACTGCGGCAAAGCCTGCTGACCCGCAATGGCCGGGGCGCGCTGCCAACCGAGGCCGGCAACCTGCTGCTCAAGCACGGGCGGGGCATATTGCACCAGGTGGATGTGGCGCGTGAAGAGCTGGGCGCCGTGCGTGGCGCGCTGGCGGGCCGGGTATCCATAGGCCTGCCGCCCAGCCTGTCGCGGCTGATCACCGTGCCTTTGACGCGCGCTTTCCGCCAGCAATTGCCGCAAGCCCACCTGACGCTGACCGAAGGTTTCTCGGTCGTGATGTATGAAGGCCTGCGCGTCGGCAACCTCGACATGGCCGTGCTCTACAACCCCGAGCATTCGCCTGAAGTAGAGATGACCACGCTGCATTCCGAAGAGCTGGTGCTGATCTCGAAAAAAGAAGATGCGCCCACCGCGAGCCCGGAAAAACCGCCCGGCAGGAAAGTCCCGCGCACGCGCGAACCCATCAGCCTGGCGCAGGTCGCCGCCCTGCCCCTGATATTGCCCAGCCGCCCGAATGCATTTCGCATCCTCATCGAAGGCGAAATGGTGGTCATTGGCCGCAAGCCGCAGATCTCACTGGAGGTTGACGGCCTCAACGCCATCCTGAGCCTGGTCAAGGAAGGTATGGGCCATGCCGTACTGCCCAGCTACACGCTCAGCAACTATGACGACACCGACCAGTTCACGCTGCGCAGCATTCACTCGCCGCGCATCATGAGCCAGCTCATGCTGGTGCGCTCTGCGCGCCGGCCCAGCACCGAGACACAAAAGAAGGCGGTTGAAGTTGTGCAGACCGTGCTGGCCGAGGCCATGAAACCTTACTCCTGAGCCCGCAAGACGACCTCAGCCATGCCAACCGGGCAATTTCCCATAGCTGATATAGCAAAACTGCTCTGGCGTTTTATGCCCTGCGCCGGGCACACTTTGCGGCTCACCAGAAGGAATAACAACATGAGACTGTGCAGGAAAAACTACCTGAGTGCGGCGGGCGTCCTGCTCACCAGTATCTTCGTTTCCGGTTTCATATCCGGTAGTTTTGCGCAAGCCCAACCTGCAACCTGGCCATCCAGGCCGATCCGCATAGTCGTGCCCTTCACACCCGGTGGCAGCACCGACATCCTGGCGCGCTCCATCGGTCAGGAGCTGACAAAAGCATGGGGCCAGCCTGTCATCGTTGACAACGTACCCGGTGCGGGCGGCAGCGTAGGCGCCGACAAGGTGGCCAAGGCGCCGGCTGACGGCTACACGCTGCTGATGGGCCACATCGGCACGCTGGGCGTGAACCCCTCGCTCTACCCCAACCTGCCTTACGACGCGGTGAAAAGTTTTGCGCCTGTGGCCTGGGTGGCACGCGTGCCCAATGTGCTGGTGGTGCACCCCTCTGTGCCTGCAAAGTCGGTGAAAGAACTCGTCGCCTATGCAAAGGCCAATCCGGGCAAGCTGAACTACGGCTCGGGCGGCAACGGCAGCGCAGCCAACCTGGCCACCGAATACTTCAAGCTGCAGACCGGCGCGTCCATCGTGCATATTCCCTACCGGGGCACGGCGCCCGCCGTCACCGACTTGATGGGCGGGCAGATCCAGGTGCTGTTTACAGGCGCGCCAGCCGTGCTGGGCCAGATCAAAAACAACCAGTTGCGGGCCCTGGCCGTGTCATCGCCCAAACGGCTCGATGCCCTGCCCGACCTGCCGACCGTGGCCGAACTGGGCTACAAGGACTTTGAAGCCGACCAGTGGTACGGTGTTGTCGCGCCGGCCGGTACGCCGCGAGACATCGTCATGAAACTCAACGCGCAGATCAACCAGTCGCTGGGCAGCGCCGAACTCAAGGCCCGCATGACCAGCGAAGGCGCGATTGCCATGCCAACAACACCGGAAGCCTTTGGCCAGCTCATCGTTCGCGAAATCGCGCGCTGGAAGCCGGTGATCCAGTCAGGCCGCGTCAAGGCAGACTGAATCTGGGCAAGCCCTGACAGGGCAAACCATCAGAGGCTGCGAGGGCAAACGGGACTAAAGTCGCTTGCCCATTTCCATTTCACATACAACAACGGAGACAAGACATGCAGACATCTTTCAGGATCAAGTCATTGATTGGCGGACTGGCCATCGCCGCCGCAGGCTTTGTATCGGCGCAGCAAACGGTGCCCATCTTTGGCCTGGTCGAACTCAGCGGCACCGGCGCCACGTCCGGCAGCAACTTTGACAACGGCGTGAAGCTTGCGGTGAAGGAAATCAACGCTGCCGGCGGCATCCTGGGACGCCGCGTCAACTATGTCTCCATGGACACCCAGTCCAACCCCGGCGTGGCCAAGGCGCTGGCGCAGAAGGCGATTGACCAGGGGGCCTACGTGGTGATGGGCCCGGTTTTTTCCGGCTCCATCATGGTCAGCATGGCCGAGACCAAACGTGCGGAGATCCCCAACTTCACGGGCGGCGAGGCAGCCGCCATCACGCAGCAGGGCAACCCCTACGTGTTCCGCACCTCGTTCACCCAATCGACGGCCATGCCCAAGATTGCCAACTACATACGCGACACCGTCAAGGCCAAAACCGTTGATGTGATTTACGTCAACAACGACTTCGGCAAGGGCGGCCTGGACCTGATCAAAAAAGAGCTCGAAGCGCGCGGCATCAAGGTGCCCAACAGCATCTCGACCGAACCCGGCCAGGTCGACTTCAGCGCTGCGGTGCTGAAATCGAAACAGTCCGGCAGCGATGCGGTATTTGTCTACAGCAATGAAGAAGAATCCGCCCGCGCGCTGCGCGAGTTCCGCAAGCAGGGCTATACCAAGCCCCTGATCGGCGAAACCGTGCTGACCAGCCAGAAAGTCATTGAGCTGGCAGGCGAAGCCGCCAACGGCGCGGTGGCCCACGTCGGCCTGACGGCAGACGCGCCGCAACCGCTGGTCAAGAAATTCAGCGATGCCTTTGTGGCCGAATACAAGGTCAAGTCCGATCACAATGGCCTGAAAGGCTACAGCGGCATGTACATCGTCAAGGCGGTGACGGAAAAGCTGGGCAGGTTCGACTCAAAGGCTTTTGCCGCTGCCATGAAGGGCATCTCGCTGCAGGTCAAGGATCACCCCGGCATCCTGCTGGATGTGAGTTTTGACGCCAACGGCGACCTGGACCGCGAGAGCTACATGACCAGGGTCGAAAATGGCAGGCAGGTGGTCAGTGCCATCCTGCCAGCTGTTGGCAAAAAATAAACGCAATACAAACCTCGACAGGAAACCCGTTTCAATGAGTTCTTTACCTTTTGGCCTGGCCGGCATCATGGGCTGGCCCGTGGCGCATTCACGCTCACCCGCCATCCATAACCACTGGATCAGGAAGTACGGCCTGAATGGCGCCTATGTGCAGTTGCCGGTAGCCCCCGGCAAGCTGGCGCTGGCTGTGCCCGGCCTGGCTGCACTGGGTTTCAGGGGTTGCAACATCACCATTCCGCACAAGGTCGATGCCATGCAACTGGTCGACGAGGTGGACATCATGGCCAAACGCATGGGCGCGATGAACACCATCGTGGTCCAGCCCGACGGCTCATTGAAGGGTTTCAACAACGACGGTTTCGGCTACATCCAGAGCCTCATCGACGCCCAGCCTGACTGGCGCGCCGATGCAGGCCCCATCACCGTGCTGGGCGCTGGCGGCGCGGCGCGTGCCGTGGTGCTCAGCCTGGCCGACCGCGGCGCAAAGGAAATACGCCTGCTCAATCGCACCTTCGACAAGGCAGAGGCCCTGGCGAACGAATTCGGCGTGCCGGTCAAAGCCCTGCCCTGGGAAGAACGCCACGCGGCTCTGGCCGATGTGGCGCTGCTGGTCAACACCACCAGCCAGGGCATGCACGGCCAGCCAGACCTCGACCTGAATCTTGATGCGCTGCCAAAACACGCGCTGGTCTCCGATGTGATTTATGTACCGCTGGAGACGCCGCTTCTGGCAGCCGCCCGAAAACGCGGCAACCCCACCGTCAATGGCCTGGGCATGTTGCTCAATCAGGCGCGGCCGGCCTTCCATGCATGGTTTGGCGTCATGCCCGAGATCACCGAAGAGCTCAAGCAGGCGCTGATCGCCACCTTCTGACCCTGTGGACGGCCGCCGGTACACGCCAGATGGTGTTAAATCTGGCTGTACCAACGTCAAAGGACTCGACAATGACCTCTCAACAGATGGCCGTCTCTCTGGCGCTTGCCCTTGCCTGCATCTCAGGCGCCCAGGCGCAGACGCACTACAAATGCCAGAACTCTTCGGGGAAAGTTGAGTTTTCAGACACCCCGTGCAGCGCTGACCTTTCCCACGGAAAAGTCAGGGCAAGGGCAAATTCCCTCGACTCTTCGGGAAACCGGGAACTCATACTGCGGCAGGAAAACGAGCGCCTGAAAGAACAGCTCAACGAGCGTGAAAAAGCGGCGGCGCCGTCTGCGCCCCAGCGAACCCAGGCGGACCTGCAGGCTGAGCGCATCGATCAAGTGGCTTGCGAAAGAGCCAGGCGCGACTACGAAGTGACCGCCAGTTCCAAATTCAACAGCCCCGAAATCATTGAGGCAAAACGATCCATGATGTACGGCACCTGCGGCATGCAGGAGCCGAACCGCACAAACACAACGATCAACAACCGCATACTGGTGCGTTGACACAGCCGGCATAAACGGTATCGGCTGGCACGAAGACGGCCGATCACTATTAATTTCATAGCTGCTCACGTGCGTATTCATTGGCCTGCAGGCCGATTTAATGCCTGAAAATGCCATTTTCGGATCTCATTGAAGCCTTTTTCGGTTTTTTTGGCGCCCTGCCGCCTGGCTGCTTGCAAAAATTGACATCTACGTTAATAATTTGATGTGTACAGCAAATTTTTAACGTAAACCGCAAAAGGCAAAAAAATGCAGTCACTCCAGGAAATCGGCACCGCAGTTGCACTCCACCGCAGGTCTTTGGGTTTGCGCCAGGGTGAGGTCGCCGCCAAGGCCGGCATCGCCAGCCAGACACTCTCACGTTTCGAACGCGGCCATGTTGAAGAATTCGGCACCCGCAAACTGCTGGCCGTGCTGGCCGTATTGGGCATGGGACTGGACATCATCGACGGTAGCGGCGAAGCCGACGCGCTTTAAAGCCTCGGCAACGCCTCCCCCAAGGGCTACTCCTGCGAGCCCAGGATGGCCTTCACCTCAAGGTATTCCTCGAATCCGAAAACACCGAACTCGCGCCCGTTGCCGGACTGCTTGTAGCCGCCGAAAGGCAGGCTGCGGTCAAACGTGGCGCCATTGATGTAAACACGCCCTGCCCTGATGCGGTTGGCCACCTTGCGGGCGTGCTTGAGGTCCCTGGACTGCACAAAACCGGCCAGGCCGAAGAGCGTATCGTTTGCAATCGAAATCGCTTCGTCTTCCGAGTCATAACTCATGATGGAGAGTACGGGGCCGAAGACCTCCTCACGCGCGATGCGCATGTCGCGCGTGACATCGCCAAACACCGTGGGCCGCACGTAGTAACCGCTACCCACATGCTCGGGCCTGCCGGTGCCGCCTGCCACCAGCGTCGCGCCCTCATCCACGCCGGCCTGTATCAGGCCCTGAACCTTGTCGAACTGTGCCTGGCTGACCAGCGGCCCCATGGTGGATGCCGGGTCCAGCGGGTCGCCCAGCCGGATGGCTGCCACCGCCTCACGCGCCGCTTCGAAGGCGGCCTCACGCTGCGCACGCGGGATCAGCATGCGGGTCGGCGACTGGCAGTTCTGCCCTGCATTGGTGTAGCAGGAGTGCACACCTGCAATAACCGCAGCCTTCAGGTCGGCATCGGCCAGGATGATGTTGGCCGACTTGCCGCCCAGCTCCTGTGCGACACGCTTGACGGTGTCCGCGGCCAGCTTGGCGACCTTGATGCCCGCACCCGTAGAGCCGGTGAAAGAGATGAGGTCGATTTCCGGATGCCGCGCTATCGCTTCACCCACCGTCGGGCCGTCGCCGTTGACCAGGTTGAAGACACCGGCGGGCACACCTGCGTCGTGAATGATTTCGGCCAGCAGCATGGCGCTGAGCGGTGCAATCTCGCTGGGTTTGAGCACCACGGTGCAACCTGTGGCCAGCGCAGGTGCGACCTTGGAAGCCACCTGGTTCAGCGGCCAGTTCCATGGCGTGATCAGCCCGCAGACACCGATGGGTTCGCGGCGCACGATGCCGTTGCCCATCTTCTCCTCAAACTGGTAGGAGGCCAGCACGCGCGCAGCTTCCTCAAAATGAAACAGCGCAACGGTCGCCTGCCGTTCAGTCGCAAACGTGATGGGCGAGCCCATCTCCAGCGTCATCATCCGGGCCAGCTCGGGCAGGCGCGCCCGGAAACCGGCAATGATGTTGTTCAGGTAGCCCAGGCGCTGTTCAACACTCTCTCCGGAGTAGCTGTCGAACGCCCGCCGCGCGGCCTGTGCGGCCTTGTCAACGTCCTGCGCTGAACCCAGGCTGATACGCGCGAAGGTTTCTTCCGTGGCGGGATTGACGATACCTAGCCTTGCAGGAATGGCCGGAGCCACCCAGCCGCCGTCAATGTAGAAATTCAATTTGTCCATCGTTCTTTTCTCTTGATGCCCGC
Organism: Polaromonas sp.; assembly: GCF_016185115.1. Taxonomy (GTDB): domain Bacteria; phylum Pseudomonadota; class Gammaproteobacteria; order Burkholderiales; family Burkholderiaceae_C; genus Polaromonas. Next base: position 55,187 of record NZ_JACPOF010000001.1, read on the forward strand.
TTGCGGCGGGCTGTTGATGCGGAACCGGGGGCCGGCCGCACCGGCCTTACTCGACCGAAATCTTTGCGGACTGAACCACCTGCTTCCACTTCTTCGCCTCGGTGGCCATCAGGGCGCTGAGCTGGGCGGGTGTGCCGGCCAGCGGCGTCATGCCCAGCGAAGCCAGCTTGGCCTTGCCTTCGGCAGAACTGGTGTATTTGTTGATTTCCTGATTCAGCGACGCAACGATGGACTTCGGCAAGCCTGCCGGCCCCACCATGGCGCTCCACACCGTGGCCTCCAGCTTGATGCCCTGTTCATTGGCCGTAGGAACGTTGGGCAGCCCTGCAAAACGGGTTTTTGCTGTGACGGCCAGTGCTTTCAGCTTGCCGCCCTGCACGTTTGGAATCAGCGATGTGACAGGCGCCGAAACGCCATTGACCTGGCCGCTGATGGCATCAGTCATCGCGGGCGAATCGCCCTTATAGGGAATCGACAGCAGCCTGGCACCGCTGTTGATGCGCAGGTACTCGATAGCCAGGTGCCCTATGGTGCCGTTGCCCGGATGGGAGAGCGACAGTACGTTAGTGCCGGTCTTGCTCAGGGCCACCAGCTCGCTCAGATTGCTCGCCTTCACCGACGGGTTGACGGCGATCATCAGCGGAATTTCGCCAACCAGGGCAATGGGCGAGAGGTCTTTCTCGGCGTCGTAGGGCATGGGGTTGTAAAGCGACTTGTTGTTGGCCAGCGGCCCCGATGTACCCAGGCCCAGTGTGTAGCCGTCAGGCGCTGCCTTGGCCACAAACGTCACCCCGATATTGCCGCCTGCGCCGGGGCGGTTCTCGACAATGAACTGCTGGCCGTAGCGCGTGCTCAGGTACAGCGCGAGCTGACGGGCCACCAGGTCGGAACTGCCGCCAGGCGCAAAGGCCGCAATGATGCGGACAGGCTTGTTGGGCCAGTCGCTTTGCGCATGAACAGCACCCGGCAGCGCGAGTAAAAGGCTTGCCATGCATGCAAGCGCGCGGGGGAATGCGGCGATTTTCATCGTTGTCTCCAGTAGTTATGGGCGGAGTGTCCACAGAAACCACTGATACCAACAACTGAAAATTTCCAACTTTTCGCGGAGCGAAATCGCCAGGTGGCACCGGAAGTGCCGCCAGCCACCAGCCGCTCAGGTCTTCAGGAGGTAAACAAAGAAGCCCTCGACACGCTTTTTCTGCTCTTCGCGGATCGGCTGCTCCAGCACATCGGCAACCCTGAACCCATGGCTGGCGGCCAGCGCCCTCAGGTAGTGCAGCGAATGTGCATAACGCTGGCTGGGCATGAGCCGGTACTCGACATCCGCCCCCGCCGATCCATCCTCATCCTGTTCGGCCCGCTCCACTGAAAAACAGAACAGGCCGCCAGGCTCCAGCACACGCTCAACGCCTGCAAACACGGCTTCCAGCGCCCCGACATAAATGAACACGTCGGCAGACAACACCATGTCATAGCGCTGGTCTGTGCCCTGCAGAAAACTCGCCAGATCAGCCTGCACCAGGCTGCTGTAAACACCCAGCTCGCCGGCCCTCGCAATCATTTTTGACGACAGGTCCACGCCGTCCACCCGATCTGCAAAGGCTTTTACCAGCGGGCCGCACAGGCCGGTGCCGCAACCCAGGTCAAGCGCAGCACGATAGTGTTTTTTGCCCACCGCCTGCGCGTGCCCGACCAGCACGCTGTGCGCCTTGTAGCCCAGCACATTGACGAGGTGGGTGTCGAACAACCCCGCGTAGTCATCAAACAATGCCTCGACATACCCGGGCGGCGCGGTGGCTGGTGCGCCCTCGCCCGTCAGTGATGCCAGAAAGTAGCCGTTGAGCGCCGCATCACCGCCCAGCGCAATGGCCTGCCTGAACGATGCGGCTGCGTCTTCGCGGTAGCCCAGGTCCTTGAGGATGCCCGCGCGCTGGCTCCAGGGCCGGTGCTGCTTGGGGTCAATCTCAAGCAGGGTATCGAACGCGCGCAGCGCATCTTCAAGCCGCTCCAGCCTGTGCAGGGCTTCTGCCCGAACAGCCCAGCCATCGGTGTTGGCTGGCTCACGCGCGACCAGCCGCGCGCTGGCCGCCAGCGATTCGGCATGACGGCCCATGGTGTTGAGCAGCACGCTGCGCTGGTAGAGGGCGGGAACGCTGTCGGGCTTCAGGGTCAGCGCGCTGTCCAGGCTGGCCAGCGCATCGTCATGGCGCCCCAATGTTGCAAGCGCCTCGCTGCGGTGCAGCCAGGCGTCCAGGTAGGCAGGGTCTGTCGCGAGGGCCTGCTCAAGCAGCGGCAGGGCTGCCTGCGGATCATCGAGCCGGATGAGCGTGGCGGCCAGGTTGCCGAGCGTGGAGACGCGACCCGGCACAAGCAGCAATGCCTCTTCAAAACTGCTGCGCGCCTCAGGAAAGCTGCCTGCTTCGTAATGCGCTATGCCTGCAAGAAAAGCGCGTTTGGCTTCTTCAAAATGGGGTGGGGTGCTGCTCATGGGCACTGTTTATACATGCTGCCCGCCAGTCACAAATAAAAATGCCCGCCGCATGAAGCGGGCGGGCATTTTTGCCTCGTCAAACTGGCAAACGTCTATTCAGCCTGAATGCCGAATTCCTTGATGACCTTGGCGTAGCGGTTGTGGTCAAACGCATTGAGCTTGCCCAGCGTGGCAGGGTCGCCGCCCACGGGCACCAGTGCCAGCGTGACCATCTTGGCCTGCACGTCGGACATCTTGAGGATGTCGTTCATGTTGGCGTTGAGTGTGCGCACCACATCGGCAGGCATGCCCTTGGGGCCCATCAGGCCTTGCCATGCGCCGACGTTCACGTCAGCCACACCGGCTTCAGCCAGCGTGGGCACGTTGGGCTGCAGGGGGGAGCGTTTCGGGTCGGCCACCGCAATGTTGAGCAGCTTGCCGGAGGTGATGTGCGGCAGCACCGGGCCCAGCGTGGTCCAGAACATGGGCACATGGCCACCGACCAGGTCCACCACTGCAGGGCCGCTGCCGCGGTAAGGCACCTGTGCAATCTTCACTGCGGCCGCCTTGTTGAAGGTCTCGCCCAGGATGTGCATGGGTGAACCGCTGCCTGGGCTGGCATAACCCTTGACCTTGCCGGCCTTCGCGGCGTCAACAAGCTGCTTGACGCTGGTGATGCCGGTGTCCTTGTTGACAACCAGGAACAGCGACTGGCTGCCAGCCTGGATGATGGGCGTGAAGTCGTTGAGCACGTCGTAAGCTGCACCCGAGCCGGACTTCAGCACCAGCGTGGCGATGGAGATGGTGTTCGGCGTGAACAGCAGCGTGTAGCCGTCTGCAGGCGCCTTGGCCACAAAGGCATTGCCAATGGTGCCGCTGGCGCCCGGCTTGTTGTCAACAACAACCGGCACGCCAAGCTTGGTGGAAAGCTTTTCAGCATAAAGACGGGCCAGCGCATCGGTGTCGCCGCCTGGCGGGTAAGACACGACGATGGTGATGGGCTTGCTGGGGTAAAGCTGTGCCATGGCAGGAGCCGAGGCAAATGTGGCGGTGATGGCGGCCATCACACCCAGGAGGGTGAGGACACGGCGACGGGCGTTTTGCATGAAGACTCCTTGGAAAGTGGAAACAACTGACAGATGGAAACGGGGAAAAAAAGACAACAACGAAAAGCTAAGACCTTGCAGAGTCAACCATCGCATAGGCAACGATCTCAATTTTCATGCCAGGCACGACCAGCGCGACACCTGCGCTTGAACGATTGGGGTATGGCGCGGTGAAGAACTCGCGGTAAATGCTGTCGATGACGGGCATGTCGGCCACATCGCTCATGTAGATCAGCACCTGCGCCACGTCGGCCAGCGTACCGCCTGCGGCCTCGAGCGCCATCTTCAGATTGGTCAGCGTCAGGCGCGTCTGGTCCTCAATCGAACCGGTATCGATCGTGCCGTCCTTGCGCACTGGGCCATGCGCCGTGAACAGCATGCCGGCAGATTTCACCGCCCACGAAAATGGCTGTTTGAGCGGCGGCAGGCCGATGTCTATGACTTCTTTCATCAGGCGGTTTCCAGCTTGTCAGCGGTTTGCGTTTCACCAGTGAATTCGGCGAGTTTGGCGTACCACGGATGGTGCGCATCATGCAGCGATGTGTGCGCGCTGAAGTGGTCCTGCCCCGGCATGATGCGCAATTCAACAGGCGCGTTCTGCAGCCTGAGCAGCGCCTGGATGCGCAGGTTGGACTTCTGCACACGTTCGCTGTCATGCTCGCCATGGCTCAGATAAAACGGCACGCTGTTGCCGGCCGTCCAGCAGATCGGGCTCATCACGGCATCAAGCGACGGGTCTTTCAGCACCATGCTGTACACGCGCTCTTCAAGGCTGCCGGGCGCGGGTGCGGGGTGGTAAAGATCCATGATGGCGCTGATGGGCAGGCAGCCCTTCACCGCTGATTGCGGCACGCCAAAACGCGCGCGGTCTACCGGCCGCAACGCCACCAGCGATGCGAGGTGCGCGCCAGCGGAATGCCCGCCAAGATAAAGACGCCACGGGTCACCGCCCTGGCGATGAATGTATTGATAGACATGGCCCAGCATGTCCAGGCTGTCGTCAAAAGCTGCGGGCAACTTCGCCTCGCCCACCAGGCGGTAAGACGGCGACACCAGCACGCAGCCCATGGCCGTGATGTGCTTCGCCATGAAGGCGTTGTAGTCGCGGTAGCCGTTGGTCCAGCCGCCGCCGTGCCAGAAGATCACAACCGGCGCGTTTTCTGCACCAATGGGGCTGTACACGTCGTAGCGATGCAGGCGGTGCGGTCCGTAGGCGATGTCCTTGTGGACATCCATGCCCACCGCACTCTCCGGTTCCCGGGCCCATCCCATCACCTCGCAGGCGTAGTCTTCGGCGGCCTTGAAAGGCATGGGTATCTGGCCATCGGGATTGGCCTCGTCGTAAGTCAGCATATGAGCGGATGTTATGAATATAAATTTTTAACGTCAATATAAATTTTGAAAATTCCGTAGAATTCACACAAGATGGCCGATTCCGTTTCACCAGTGAAAGACAAGACCCTTGCAGACCGCGCTTTGCGGCTTTTGCGCGATGACATCCTGGCCGTCAGGCTGGTGCCCGACGAGCGCCTGCGCATCGCTGAGCTGCAAAAGCGCTATGACCTCGGCATCAGCCCGCTGCGTGAAGCACTGCTGCGCCTCATCAGCGAAGGCCTGGTGGTCGCAGAAGGCCAGCGCGGTTTTGCTGTGGCTTCTGTCTCGCTTGAAGAATTGCAGGACCTGACCCGCGCCCGCATCCGCATTGAAAGCCTGCTGGTCACCGAAGCCATCGCCATGGGCGATGCAGAGTGGGAGGCCGGCGTGGTCGCAGCCTTTCACCGCCTGTCACTCGCCAACCTGCCCGGCGACCATCACGATGAGAAAACCACCATGTACTGGGAAAGCTGCCATCGCGCCTTTCATGATGCGCTGGTGGCGGGCTGCGGCTCACCCTGGCTGCTGCGCATGCACGCCCAGATGGTCGACCACTCCAAACGCTATCGCCGTATTCGCCTCTTCCACTCAGTGCCCGCCAAAGAGCTGGTGCGAACGGTCAATGACGAACACGAGTTGCTGATGAAAGCCATGCTGGCCCGCGACACCCAACGTGCGGTGGAACTGGTGCACAGTCATTTGAACAACACGGCTACCGCTGTGAGTTCGTTCTGGAAGCCAGGCGTCGGCGTATAGACACTAGACCTTTCTTGTTGAGGCACGGCTCCCGAGCGAGATGCCCAGAGCGAGAAGTATCAGCATGCCCGCGACTGCAAACGTAATCTGCATACCGCTGGCAACCGCCTCCGGCTGCGCAGTGGCAACGTCGCCACTCGCCGCCGCGAATGCAAACACGGCGCCCATCACCGAGGCACCTGTGATGAGCCCCAGATTGCGAGACAAATTGAGCATGCCCGAGATGACGCCGCGCTGGTCTGGGCGTATGTCTTTCATGACTGCCGTGTTGTTGGCGGTCTGGAACAGCGCATAGCCGACGGTGATGACGACGATGGGCGCAAGGTAACCGGGGATGCCCAGCGCCGTTGGCAAGATGAAAAGAGCAAAGCAACCCCCAGCCATCGCGGTGAGCCCCGCCACAGTCATGCGTTGTGCGCCAAAGCGGTCGGCGATTCGGCCTGCGGGCACGCCTGTCAACGCGACAACAAATGGGCCGACGGCCAGAACCAGGCCCACAGCAGTTGAATCAAGCTCCAGCGCACGCGCGAGATAAAACGGCCCGACCACCAGGGTTGCCATCATCACCGTGGCGACCAGCGTGCTTGTTGCAAGGCTTGAGCTGAGCGCAACATCGCGGAACATCGCCAGGCGTATCAGGGGTGATGCCGCCTTTGACTCGATGAGCACAAACAGACCCACACCCACTGCAGCCAGCAGCAGCAAAGCCATGTTGGGCAAACCAAAGCCGCTGCGTGCGCCGCCGGGGTGAAGCGTCATGGCCAGCGCATAGGCCGTGAGCGTCAAGGCAAGCAGCAAGGTGCCCAGCCGGTCAAGGCCCGCCGCCCCTGCTTTGCGCTCCGCGCCGTCGGGCGGCAGGCAGCGATACGCAAGACCCAACGCCACAATGCCCAGCGGCAGGTTGACGAGAAAGATGGCGCGCCAGCCCAGCCACGCAATCAGCACGCCACCCAGCGAGGGTCCGAGCGCCGTGCCGATGGCAGACATGGTGCCCAGCAAGCCCATCGCGCTGCCGGTTTTCTCTTTGGGCACTGTCTCGCCGACAAAGGCCATGGTGAGCGCCATCATGATGGCAGCGCCCAGCCCCTGCAGCGCCCTGGCGGCCACCAGCAGCCAGAGCGTGGGCGCCATGCCGCAAAGGACCGAGGCCAGCGTGAAGAGCGCTATGCCGGCCAGAAGCAGACGCCGGCGGCCAACGATATCGCCCAGCTTGCCTGCACTGACAATGAGGGTGGTGATGGCGAGCAGATAAGCCAGCACCACCCACTGCACCTGCTGGAAGGTTGCGCCGAACACCTGTGCGAGCGTCGGCAGGCCTACATTGGCGATGCTGGTGCCCAGCGAAGACAGCAGTACCGACAGGGACAGACTGGCAAGCGCCCAGCGGACAGCGCGCACCGGGTCCCGGGTAGCAGCAGTAGCCTGATCAAGGCCCGAAATGATTGGGTTGGACATAACTTCCTTTGTTGTTTCAGCTCCCGAAATGGAGTTCTAGGGCCTGTCATCCTATAAATCGCCTCCGCGCTGGGGCTGCAAGGGGTGCAGCGCTAGACGCAGGCCGCCGGCCGGGGTAATCCCCGGTCAAGGACTGCAACGACGCGAGGCATCCCTTGCAGCCCCAGCCCTTCGGGTGGCCCCCGGAAAAGACTGCACTCGTTGTTGCGAAGCCTCACCGGGGATTACCCCGGTTTCGTTTCGCGCCTAGATTGCAATCCTTCCGGGGGCCACGCGGAGGTGATTTATAGGACGACAGGCCCTAAGCGTATGTCCTGGCCAGACAAAGCGGAAGACGCAGCAGTTGCAGGTAATCATTGCGTTTGACGCCACATCAACTCAAATTGCGTTATGGTTGGACTCATGGCCACACTTGATCTGAACCTGCTGGTGACCCTGGATGTACTGCTGCAGGAAGGCAGCGTTGCAGGGGCAGCACGCCGCCTGCGGCTCAGCCCGTCTGCCATGAGCCGCGCCTTGGCGCGATTGCGCGAAACCACCGGTGACCCGTTGCTGGTCAGGGCTGGTCGCGGCCTGGTGCCGACGCCGCGGGCGCTTGAGCTGCGCGAGCGGGTCAGCCAGCTGGTCGAGCAAAGCGAAGAAGTGCTTCGCCCTGCCCGGACGCTGAAACTGAAAAAGCTGGCCAGAACCTTCACCCTGCGCACCAGCGACGGTTTTGTCGAAAATTTCGGGCCGGACCTGATTGCCCGCGTCAGCAAGGAAGCGCCCGGCGTGACACTGCGGTTTGTACAAAAGCCTGACAAGGACAGCACGCCCCTGCGTGGCGGCACGGTAGACCTCGAAACCGGTGTCATAGGCCATGACATGGGACCAGAGCTGCGTGTTCAGGCCCTGTTCCGCGACCGCTTCACAGGCGTGGTTCGTGCGGGCCACCCGCTAAGCCAGGGCGAGATCACGCCCGAACGTTATGCGGCCGGCCGGCACATCTGGGTATCACGACGCGGCCATGCGGGCGGGCCGGTAGACGATGCCCTGAAACTGCTGGGTCTGGCGCGCCATGTCGCCACCATTGTTTCGGGCTTCTCAAGTGCGCTGGCGCTGGCAAAGGCATCCGACATGATTGCCACTGTTCCTGAACGACACACCGGCAGGCTGCGCGAAGGCATGTTCAGTTTTGCCCTGCCCGTGGCCGTGCCGGAAGTCACGGTGTCGATGTTCTGGCACCCCAGACTGCACGCCGATCTGGCGCACAGCTGGCTGCGCGGGTGCGTGCGGGATGTTTGCGCTGAAACCAGCGACTGACATGCTACATATTTAATAGCTACTCACGTACGTAAACAAAGGGCTGGAGGCCTAAAATGCCCCTGAAAATGGCCCAAAAGAGCAGTTTTGGGCTCACTTTTAGCGTCTGGAAGCCTTCAAAAAAAAGCCTTAGAACTTAATGCGTCAAAAATAAATCATTAAGCACTTAAGGATTTATTAAAGACGCATTAAATCCATCGACCAGTGACTCAGCCCTTGCGCGCAGCCAGCAACCTGTCCGCGTACTCCTGCCAGGCGGCATCCTTGCCCACACCGTTGAAAACGCCGGCTTTGGCCTGGTCGGCGACCCACTGCTGCTTGTCGGCAATCGATGCTGTCATGTAGGGCTCAAAACCGGCTTCGCGCACGGTGTTGGCGGATTCGCGCATCTCTTCTGCCCGGCGCTGGCCGTGTTGCACGACCCTTGAGAAAAAGTAGGCACCAGTCTTCTGCCAGTCCATGTTGGGGAAGGTTTCTTCCAGCGTGGGTATGACGTAGTCCTCAACCCCATAGGCACGGGCCGTGGCGTAGCTCTCGATGACCAGGGCTTCCATGCCCTTGATCATCACGCTGCGGCACATCTTGATGGCGCTGGCTACACCCAGCTTCTCGCTGACGGCTTTGGCGTCCATACCCCAGGCGGAAAGCAGGATGGCCAGTTCGCCCGCATGTTCGCCACCCAGCAGCAAGGGCACGCGGATGCCGTAGGGTGGCACCGAGGTCATCACCCCCGCTTCGACATAGCGCGCACCAGCCGCCTCGATGAGTTCAGCACTGCGCTGCTTGGTGCCGGGCGAGGCGGAGTTGAGGTCCAGGTAGACGCTGCCGGGGCGAATGCTTTTGGCGGCTTCTTCTGCAACGGCCAGGCTTTGGGAGGCGGTGACGGCGGCAATGACCAGGTCGCTGGCCTTGCACAACGCGCTTGAAGACATCTGCGTCGTGACGCCCGCCTCTTCGGCGTGGGCCAGCTCAAAGGCGGCGGTGTCGCCGACGAACTTGCGGTCCCACGCATGCACGCCTTCAACGCCATCCTTGCCCTGAAGCCCGGCGCAAAAGATCTTGCCGACTTCGCCGTAGCCAATCAGCCCAATGGTCTTGAAATTCACGGCGAAGGTCCTGTGCGGAAGGTGATTACTGCGTCGGAATCTTGGCGGCGGCGATCACACCGGCCCAGCGTTTGGTTTCGCTGGCCAGCAGGTCGGCCAGTTGGGCGGGGGTGCTGGGGCTGGCTTCGATGTTGAGGTCGAGCAGGCTTTTCTTCACTTCAGCCGAATTGACCGCGACATTGATTTCCTTGTTCAGGCGGTCGAGCACGGCCTTGGGTGTCTTCGATGGTGCAGCCAGCGCGTTCCACGAAGCGACGTTGAAGTTGGCCAGGCCGCTTTGGGCGGCAGTAGGCACATCCTTCAGCACGATGGAGCGTTTGGCGCCCATGACGGCCAGTGCATGCACGGCACCCGACTGGATCTGCGGCAGCATGGGGCTCAGGATTTCAACCGCAGCGTCAAGCTGGCCGCCGCGCAAGGCGGTGATGACGGCTGGCGTGCCGTTGAAAGGAACCACCTGCGCCTGTATGCCGGCGCTGCTCTTGAACAACTCGGCGGCCAGATTCTGTGTGCTGCCGATGTTGATGGTGCCAATGTTCAGCTTGCCGGGGTTGGCTTTGGCGGCTGCCAGCAGGTCCGCCAGCGTCTTGTAGGGGGAGTTTTGCGGCACAACGACAGCGATGTCGAAGTAACCCAGGGTGGAGATGGGTGCGAAGTCTTTCAGCGTGTCGAAAGGCAGGCTCTTGAAGAGGCCTGCACTGACGGCGGTACCGTTGGACATCAGCAGCAGGGTGTGGCCATCGGGCTCGGCCTTGGCGACGGTGTCGCCGGCCACCACGCCGCCGGCGCCTGGCTTGTTTTCAATGATGACGGACTGGCCCATGTTCTCGGCCATTTTTTTGGCGACGACACGTGCAGTCAGGTCAGCCACACCGCCTGCGCCGAAAGGCACAACGATGCGTATGGGTTTGGAAGAAAGCGGCTGGGCCTGGACGGTTGCGGCGATGCCGAGGGCGGCAACAGCGCCAAAAAGGGTACGCAGAACGGTACGGCGAAGAGTAGGTTTCATGAATGTAATCCTGATGGGCGTTTATGAACGCGAGGATGAAAAAGGCAGACTGAACTATCCAGACAAGAAGCCCGGCCCGCAAGCGGAGGAACCCACAACGTGTTATTCAATTTCGTTATAGCGTTGCGGGCGTTCACCATATTTTTGCTTGCTGACAGCAAAAATAAAGTTTCAGCGCAGGTCAGGCTTCAGCAGCAATCTGCCGCAAAGCCTGCTCAAACACCTCGGCAGGCTGGCCGCCGGAGATGAGGTGCCTGTCGTTGATGATCACGGCAGGCACGGAGTTGATGCCCAGTTGCTGGTAGAACTGTTCGCGCTTGCGCACGTCGCCTGCGTATTCATCAGACGCCAGGATCTCTTTGGCCCGGGCGACATCCAGCCCCACCTCGCCCGCCACACGCGCCAGCACCTCGTGTGAACCGGGGCTTTGGCCGTCGGTGAAGTAGGCCTTGAACAGCGCCTGCTTCAGGGCCTTTTGCTTGTCGGCGCTGACGGTTTCAGCCCAGTGCAGCAGGCGGTGTGCGTCAAAGGTGTTGTAAATGCGGCTGCGGCCACCGCCCGGTTCATCCGGGCCGCTGAACTTGAAGCCGACCTGCGCGCCGCGCTGGCGGATGTTCTCGCGGTTGGCATTGGCCTGCTCGGCGCTGATGCCATATTTTTCAGTGATGTGCTCGGTGATGTCCTGGCCTTCGGGCACCATCTTCGGGTTCAGCTCGAAGGGCTGGAAGTGCATGTTGACGCTGATGTCACCTTGCACCTTTGTCAGTGCCTGGTCAAGCGAGGCAAGGCCGACGGCGCACCAAGGGCAGGACACGTCGGACACGAAATCGATTTTGAGTTGTTTGGCCATGGGTTCTCCTTGATGCGCTTGCTGGCGGTTTTGCAGAATTTTCACCTGATGCCGCAAACCCTGCTTTGCAAGGTCTTTTCTGCAGATTCGCCGCATTCAGCACCTGTTTCAAGAAACTGTCACACAAGATTCATAAGCTCTGCGGGCTTCCCCACGAATACACGAACCCCTCTGGAATAACAATGACCAACAAGTCCCTGCCCGCCCCGGCTCGCGCCAGCCAGCCAGCCACATACTCACGCCGTGATGCCCTGCGCTTCATCACTGCCGCACCCATGCTGCCACTGGGCGCCTTTGCATCCAGCGCTGTGCTGTCAGGTTGTGCAAGCACCGGTGCCACCGGCTCCTACGCATCTGTCAGCTTCACATCCATGGCAGCGCCCAACCTGGGCAACCCCGCAGCGATGGCCACCACCAGCGTCGCTTCCAGCCTGAAAGTCGCCTTCAACGGCGGCGCCACGCAGGACTACAAGCTGGCCTACCACCCCTTCTTCATCACCGGCGACATGGTGCCCAACGGCAAGGGCGGCAATGTGCTGGCAGGCGGCTACTACAACATCCTGAACCAGCCCATCATGGACAACTCGGTGCCGTCGAAAGCGCGGCACTTCTTCTCTGACAGCCCGGATGGCACCTCGCTGTTCGCTGCACACAACTCCACCGTCAAGGGCATCAAGGGCAAAGCCGTGTACGCCGTGGTGCAGTTTGAATACGCCACCCGCGACCAGGCCGGTGTTGACGCCTACGGCCTTCTGCCCTCGCCCATCGCCGTGCTGACACTTGACCAGGACCAGGCCACCGGCAAGCTCAGCCTGGTGCAGTACCACAACGTCGATACTTCTGCCGTCAACGGCCTGTGGATCACCTGCGGCTCCAGCCTCTCGCCATGGAACACCCATCTGTCGAGCGAAGAGTACGAACCCGACGCACCGTTTGCTGCGGACGACAAGCGCTTCCAGGCCTACAGCAAGAACCTGTTCGGCTCCGTCGGCGTGGCCAACCCCTACCACTACGGCCATCTGCCTGAAGTCACCGTCAACCCCGACGGCACGGGCAGCATCAAAAAGCACTTCAACATGGGCCGCATCTCGCATGAGCTGGTGCAGGTCATGCCGGACAACCGCACCGTGCTGATGGGCGACGACGCGACCAACAGCGGGCTGTTTGTGTTTGTCGCCGACAAGGAAAAAGACCTGTCCGCCGGAACGCTGTATGTCGGCAAGCTGGGCTCGGGTTTCTCAATCGACCCGGCTGCTGCAGGCGCGGGCATCACATGGATCAGACTCGGCCACGCCAGGAGCGACGAGATCGAGAAGATGGCCGACAAACTCAAGCCGGCCGAAATCATGGACGTGCGCAAGACCGACCCCAACGACGCGAGCTTCACGAAGATTTTCTACAACGGCAACCCGAACTGGGTCAAGCTCAAGCCCGGCATGGAAAAGGCCGCAGCCTTTCTTGAAACCCACCGCTATGCCTATCTGGTGGGCGGCAGCATGGGCTTTTCAAAGATGGAAGGTACGACCGTCAATGCCAAAGACAAGATTGCCTATTCGGCGCTGCAAAACATGCAGGACTCCATGGTCAAAACCGGCAAGGGCTGGAATGCGGCCAGCGGCATAGGACTGGACAAGGCGCTGATTGCCGGCGGCATCATGGCGCACACGCTGGCAGGCGGCCAGAAAGACACGGCGGGCAACGCCATCAACAGCGAATGGATGCCGGTGCAGATGAAGGCTTTGCTGGTCGGCGAAGACATTGCGTCCGACGCGCTGGGCAACCTGGCCAACCCGAACAAGGTGTCCAACCCCGACAACCTGAAATTCTCCGAAAAAATGCGCACACTGTTCATCGGCGAAGACAGCGGCACCCATGTGAACAACTTTCTCTGGGCCTACAACGTCGATACAAGGGAACTGTCGCGCATCATGTCCATGCCCGTGGGCGCAGAGGCCACCGGCCTGCATGTGGCCGATGACATCAACGGCTGGACCTACATCACCAGCAACTTCCAGCACGCAGGCGACTGGATTCCCGCGCTGCACGGCAAGGTGCAGGCCACGGTCGAACCGCTGGTGCGCGCCAACTACAGGGACCGCTTCGGTTCGGCTGTGGGTTACCTGACTGCCGACAACACCGGCCTGAAACTCCAGGCCTGAGCAATTGAGCATGACCGGCGCTGGTAGGCAAATGCTGACAAGCGCCGGTGCTTCTCCCTGATAGCTGCAGGGCTGTGCACTTTGCATAGTGGATGCACAACTTTAAGGAGAAGAGTATGTCTTTTGCGCTTTACATGATTGGTTTTGTGATCTTCCTGGGCGGCGTGATCTGGGGAGCTGTGGTCGCCGGTGTGCCGCAGCTCTACATCGGCATTGGTGCACTGATTTTTCTTGGCATCGGCATCTTCAGCGCAGTCAGCCGCACCCGCAGCAAAGACCCGTCCTGACCCCCGGCGCCCCACAGCCGGGCGCCGCACTTCCAAATTAGTTGACATAGTCAATTAATTGATTGACGATGGCTACCATGCCGTCGTCAACTTCAGCCAATCAACACGCGCCCGATGCCCGCCATGTGCAGGCCATCCGCAGCTTCAACCGCTTCTACACCCAGCGAATTGGCGTACTCAGCGCTTCTTTCGGCGCTGACCTGTCCCTGACAGAAGCGCGGGTTTTGTATGAACTGGCCTATCGCGATCAGCCGACGGCTGCAGAGCTTGGCCGTGACCTTGCCCTTGACCCCGGCTACCTCAGCCGCATCCTCAGGCGTTTCGAAAGCCGTCACTGGCTGGAGCGAACGCCATCGCCTGCCGATGCGCGCGTCAGCCTGATCAAACTGAGCCCGGAAGGCCAGGCGGTGTTCATGCCCCTTGAGGAACAGTCAAACGCCTCCGCTGCCAGTCTTCTGGCAAAACTGGCGACTGGCGACCAGCAAACACTGGTCAGCGCCATGGCTACCCTGCAGCGGCTCATGGCGCCGGTCACAAAGGAAGCTGCCACCCGCACCGTGGTGCTCAGGGACCCGCAACCAGGGGACATGGGCTGGGTGGTGCAGCAGCACGGCGAAATTTATGCGCGTGAGTACGGCTGGAACAGCGACTTTGAAGCGCTGGTGGCCGGGATCGTCCAGAAGTTCATCAGCAAATTCAGGCCCGAGGCCGAGAAATGCTGGATTGCCGAACTCGATGGCGTGAAGGTGGGCGCGGTGTTTGTCGTGCGCCAGTCGGCCACGCTCTGCAAGCTGCGCATGCTGATCCTCACGCCTGAAGCGCGCGGCCTGGGACTGGGTGGGCGCCTGACGGATGAGTGCATTGCCTTTGCACGCAGCAAGGGCTACAAAAAAATGCAGCTCTGGACCAACAGCTGCCTGGACGCTGCGCGCGCCATCTATACACGCCGGGGATTTGTACTGACCAAAAGCGAGCCTTACCAGGGATTTGGCAAGGACCTCGTCGGCGAAACCTGGGAGCTCAAACTGCAAACAACCCAAGGCAAGGGCAAACTCTTTTGAACGGGCGACAGCAGCAAAGCTGAAATCCAGCCGCGATAATTCCGCCATGAATTCGCCCCCCTCGCCAGACCAGCCGACCCCGCACCCGCAGCCCGAATCCCTCACCGACCTGTTTGTATCTTTCACCGTGCTGGCCCTCCAGGGTTTCGGCGGCGTACTGGCCGTGGTGCAACGCGAACTGGTCGAGAAAAAGCGCTGGATGACGCGTGAGGAGTTCATCGAAGACTGGGCGGTGGCGCAAATCATGCCGGGGCCGAACGTCATCAACCTCTCGCTGATGATTGGCAGCCGCTACTTTGGCCTGAGGGGTGCGCTGGCCGCGCTGGCGGGCATGCTGACAGTGCCACTCATTCTGGTATTGCTGCTCGGTGTGTTTTACGCGCAGTTTGCAGAACACCCGGGCGCGGCGGGCGCCCTGCGCGGCATGGGTGCCGTGGCCGCCGGACTGATTGGCGCCACCGGGCTCAAGCTGTTTGCAGCCCTCAAAACAAATGCAATGGGGCTGCGCCTGTGCATCGCCTTCGGCATCGCCTGTTTCGTTGCTGTGGCCCTGTTGCGATGGCCGCTGGTGTATGTGCTGCTGGGGCTGGGTGGGCTGGCATGCGTGCTGGCCTGGCAGAAACTGAAGCCGGCGGAACTGCCATGACAGAACCGGTTCACCTCGTGTTCGCCGTGCAGGACTGGCTGACGCTGTTTTTGCACTACCTGTCGCTGTCGCTCCTGTCGATTGGCGGAGCCATCACCACCGCACCCGACATGCACCGTTTTCTGGTCGAGGAGCACCACTGGCTGACCGACGCCCAGTTCAACGCCTCCATCGCCATTGCACAGGCTGCCCCCGGGCCCAATGTGCTCTTCATCGCCCTGCTGGGCTGGAACGTCGGCCTGAATGCGGGCGGCATGGGCACCGGCCTGCTGGGTGTGTTCCTCACCATGATGGGCATCATGATTCCCAGCACCACGCTGACCTATGTGACGGCCCAGTGGGGCCATCGCAATCGCCAGTTGCGGGCAGTGCGCGCCTTCAAGCAGGGCATGGCGCCCATCGTGGTGGCACTGCTGATTGCCACCAGCTGGGTGCTGGCAACGGCCAACGTCCACGGTGACGGCGGCTGGCTGCAAAACTGGCCGGCCTGGCTTGTAACAGCAATAACCGCGCTGGTTGTCTGGCGCACCAAACTGCACCTGCTGTGGCTGCTGGGCGCGGGCGCCCTGCTGGGCTGGTACGGATGGATCTGACCAACGCCCCAGACCATGCGTAATCTGGCCCCATATTTGCATCGGGACGACGGGATTATTGGAATCAAATAGATACAATTCTTGTAAAGACTTACCCAGAGGAGTGCTTTATGGCGCAGGAAGAAGGACTCATCGAATCAGCCGTGCCGCTGTTTGATGTTGTCGTCAAGATCCCATCCGGGGCACGGCTGGAAGATATCCAGAATCTTGCCGCCGCAGTGCCCGAGCTCCCACCGGAACGCGTTGAGCGCCTGATCAAGGCCCTGCGCAACTCGCCCAACGCCAAGGTCGGGGCCGCCGTCACCCTGGAGCGCGCCCAGCAGGAAAAAGCCAACTTCACCAGGGCTGGCCTGCTTGTAGACGTTACGCCGCTGCTGTCGGTTGCGGCGGTCACCAGGGGCAGCTATGACGGCCTGGAGTCCTGCCCCGCCTGCGGCAAGCGCATCACCATCACCCCGACACGGCAGTGCCCTGAGTGCAACGTGTATGTCGACAAGATTACCGAAGAGTACCTGCTGAAGAAAAAAATCATGGACCAGGAGCGCGGCGCGCTTGAGTTCCAGCAGGCCCGCTCAGCCAAAAATGCAGAGAAAAGCGCGCGCGATTCGGTTGAAGCGGCGATGCGCGCAAAAATTCGCGCCGAACTTGAGAAAGAGTTCGGCGTTGGGGGCAACCGCAAGGCCAAAGGCGCATTGAAGGGCGCCCTTGTGGTGGGGCTGGTAGCCGTAGCGTTCGTGGGCGGGCAGAGCTTTACGCCAGAAGGCTTCAAGCTGCCATGGAACAAGTCAGCCACTTCATCGGCGGCGGGCGGCATGTCCGCAGACAGCCTGCAGAAAAAATCCGGTGCGGCCGTGGCTGGTGCGGGTGGAGCCACAGCTGCCGCAGCCGAGGCCAATGGCGCAGCCATACCCACCGGCGATGCAGATGTGGACGATCCGCTCATCCAGGCTGCAGGCGGTAAACGCATTGGTGCAAAGGGCCTGTCGCTGGAGGAGGCCGTTGCCGCTGCCTCCACACTGGGCAAATCAGTCGGAAATACCACTGCAGAGCGCGCCCTCGCGGGTGGCGGCGGCGGAAGTGGCGCGGCAGGTGGCGCAGGAGCCGGCGCAGCAGGTGGCCCTGGGGCTGGCGGTGCAGGCGGTGCAGGCGGTGCAGGTGCAGGTGGCGCTGGTGCTGTTGCCGGCGTCAGCGGGGGTGAACCTGCCGTGGCCATTCCCAAACAGGCCAAACAGGTGTTGACGGCCGATTTCGCAGCACTGCTGGCAGAACTCGGGCAGACCGCACGTTCACGCGAAGTCCTCAAGGCCCTGTCTGCATCGGTAGACCAGGCGGCAGACTCCGAGGAAACCAGGGCGTTTCGCAGCGCATCCCTCAGGTCGCAGGCCTGGGGCATACAGAAGCTGGACGGCAGCCAGGCCAAAGCTGCAGCGGAAGACCTCAAGGCCAAAACGATGGCAGTGGTCAACCCCATCGAACGCACCCAGTTGCTGGGCAATCTGGCGGTCATCCTCAGCCGCCTGCCGCAAGTTCCGACTGACATTCCTCGCGCCTTCCTGTCGCTGGGTGCAGAGTCGCTCAAGGCAGTTGCAGCACCGCAAAACAGCACCTCTCTGGGTGACCTGGCCGTGTCCATGGCCCAGGTTTTTTCAAATGAAACAGCGGCGCGCGCCAGGGCTGGCGCCTGGAACAAGGCGCAGGCCAGTGCAGCGCAGGTGCAGGACCTCATCAAGCAGGCACCGGACCCCTGGGCGCAATCGCGCCTGCAGGCCGTAGACCACCAGATACAACTCCAGCTGGGCCAGACTGACAAGGCCGGCCAGAGCCTGACTGCAGCCCTGGCGCCCCTGCTGAAGAGCGGCACGCCGCTGGAGCAGGCGATACGGCTGCGTACCGTCGCGCGGCTGTCGGAAGGTGCAGTTGAAGAAGCATTCCAGGCTGCAACGGCAAGCCTGCAGGCACAGCTTGAGCCAAAGTCCGGCCTGGAAAAAGCTCAGGCGCTGACCCACATATCACTGCTGTACGCCACAGCCGGCCTGCCCGCCAAGGCATCCCAGTTCAGGCAGCTGGCGCAAAATACAGCGGGCATCAGCGCTGCAGAAGCCACGCTCGTCACCACTGACCTGATCGTCAGGAGCGATCTGGCCACAGCGAGGGTGTTACAGAGCGTCGGACGCTATGCGGAAGCCGAGGTGCTGCTGCAAAAAGTTGGCGGCTATCTGTTCTAGCAGGTAAAAACTCAGCCTGGACCGCCACGCTGGCGCAGTGCCTCATACAGGCAGACGCCGCTGGCGACCGAGACATTGAGGCTCTCGACCGCGCCACGCATCGGGATGCGCACCAGCTCATCGCAGGTCTTGCGTGTGAGCTGGCGCATGCCCTCACCTTCTGCACCGAGAACCAGCGCGACCGGGCCCTTGAGGTCCACGTCATAAATCGTTTTTTCGGCGTCGTCGCTGGTGCCTATGCACCAGATATTGCGCTCCTTGAGCTCGCCCAGTGTTCGCGCCAGGTTGGTCACCATGAAATAGGGCACTGTCTCGGCAGCGCCGCTGGCCACCTTGGCCACAGTGGCGTTGATACCGGCCGCGTGGTCCTTGGGTGCGATCACGGCGTGGGCGCCGGCACCGTCGGCCACACGAAGGCAGGCGCCAAGGTTATGCGGGTCAGTGACGCCGTCCAGCACCAGAAGCAGCGGCTGGGCACCCCCGGCTTCCTCAAGCTGCTCCAGCAGCTCCTCCAGGGACTTGACCTGCGCCAGCGGATCTACACGTGCAACCACCCCCTGATGACCATGGCTGCCGCACATCTTGGCCAGCCGCAGGCCGTCAGATTCGATGAGGCGAACCCCGGCTTCCCTGGCCCGGTCCGTGAATTGCCGCATGCGCGCATCCCGGCGGGCAACGTCGTAAAACACCTCAAAAACAGACTTGGGCGCGGTTTTTAGCCGTACGCCAACGGCATGAAAGCCAAAAAGCACTTTGGGAGAAGAAGACATCAAAGGATTATCACTGCAGTACCGGTACACAGCGCGCTGAAACAAACCGGCCGCCCTCAAGACGTCTGCCCCTAAAATAGTAAGCAAAAGTTAGTTGCGTCGCCATCAAATAACAATTAATCGATGAGGGGGTTCCCGTGGGCTTGAGGCTTAAATTCAATCTTGTCCTGGTCGTCGTTTTTCTTGCAGGTTTTGCCGCTGCCGGCGTTATCACCAGGCAACTGTTGCAGGACAACGCCCGCGAGGAGGTGCTGAGAAATGCCCGCCTGATGATGGACACCGCACTTTCCGTGCGTGCCTACACCGTCGAACAGATCAAGCCCCATCTGGACAAACAGCTTGAGGAAGTCTTCCTTCCGCAAACCGTTCCGGCCTATGCAGCGACAGAAACGCTGAACAACATCCAGAAAAAATACCGGGACTACGGCTACAAGGAAGCCACCCTGAACCCCACCAACCCGCGTGACCGCGCGACGGACTGGGAAGCAGACCTGGTGCAGCAGTTTCGCCAGAATGCCGAGTCGAAGGAACTGGTTTCCGAGCGTAGTGGCGCCACGGGCCGCATCCTGTACATCGCCAAGCCCATCCAGATCTCCAATGCCGCCTGCCTGGTGTGCCACAGTGTGCCTGCCAACGCACCGGCGAGCATGATCAGGATCTACGGCGAGGCCAATGGTTTCGGCTGGAAGCACAACGAGATCGTTGGCGCACAGGTGGTGACAGTGCCCATGGAAATACCGATTCGCAACGCTGACCGCGCCTTCAAGACCTTCATGATCTCGCTGGCAGCCGTGTTTGCCGTTGTATTTATCGTACTCAACCTGATGCTGAGCTGGCTCATCGTGCGGCCCATCCGCAAGATGAGCCAGTCCGCCGACAGGATCAGCACAGGCGACTTCGACGTCCCGGAATTCGCTGATGGTGGCAAGGATGAAATGTCGGTTCTGGGCAGTTCCTTCAACCGCATGCGCCGCAGCCTGGAAAAAGCCATGCAGATGATTGGTGATTAAGCTGCTGTAAAGCCTTTTCGCCGTGATTGACCTTGACGACCCCAATATGGGCAGCCCTTCGGCGACGCCACCGGCCAGACCGCGCATGGACGCTGCGGCGTTACCGGCGGGGCATCGCGTTTTTGAATACCGTATCGACAGGATGCTGGGCGGCGGCGGATTTGGCCTGACCTATCTCGCCCACGACATCAACCTTGAACTGCCGGTTGCGCTGAAGGAGTATTACCCGGGTGACCTGGCAACCCGGTCTGTGGATTCTTCAGTGCACGTTCGGGCGGCAGAAAGCGCGTCACAGTTCACCTGGGGGCTGGAGCGCTTTCTTGACGAGGCGCGCGCCCTCGCCTCCTTCCGTCATCCGAACATCGTGCGCGTGCTGCGTTACTTCAGGGAAAACGGCACCGCCTACATCGTCATGGAGTACGAAACGGGCGACCCGCTGAAACGCTGGCTCGCCCGGCAATCCAGCCTGGACCAGCAAGGCCTTCTGAACATCGTCCACCCCCTGATGGACGGCCTGGAAGCGGTGCACAGGATGAAGTTTCTTCATCGCGACATCAAGCCCGACAACATCTATATCCGCGCCGACGGCTCGCCCGTGCTGCTGGACTTCGGCGCAGCGCGCAGGGTCACCGCAGACCGCGACATGACCAATATCATCAGCCCCGGCTTTGCGCCCTTCGAGCAGTATCACAGCCAGGGCAATCAGGGGCCCTGGACAGACGTTTACTCGCTGGGGGCGGTGATGTACTGGATGGTCACCGGGCACAAACCGCTGGAGTCAGCATCACGCGTCAAGCAGGACAAAATGCCGCGTGCAGTCGATGCGGGCCACTCTTTTTTCTGCGTCCCGCTGCTCAAGGCCATCGATTGGGCCATCACGCCTGACGAAGGCAAAAGGCCACAAAGCGTGGCCGAGCTCCGTGCCGCCCTGGTCGGGCTTGAAGACGGCAGGACCCAAACGCTCACCCAGCCCGACCCACAACGCTTCAGGGAACACGCCCCGACCCGGACAAGTGCTGGCGACAGCGCCAGTACCGCCGGCAACCGCAGCGACGTGCCAGCCTTTGCCGCTGGTTCGCAGCCAGCGCCGCAAATCCAGGCCGACAGCCTGCGCCGGAACGTGCTCGGCACCATCATGTTCATGGGCCTGGTGTCCTACTCAAAATACTCGACAGACCAGCAGGTCGACTCAAAATCGCGCTTCAACGAGCTACTCGGCAAGGCGCTCAAGGGCGTGGCCGAGCCTTCACGTATCGTGATCGACACCGGCGATGGCGCAGCAGTCTGTTTTCTGGGTGACCCGGAAGAAGCGCTGCAATCAGCGTTATTGCTGCGCGGCCTGTTGATGCAGAAGTACGGCAAGGCGTTGTCGGTACGCATGGGCCTGCACCTCGGACCGATGCGCATGGTGTTTGACATCAACAAACGCGTCAATGTGATTGGCGACGGGATCAATGTCGCGCAGCGCATCATGGACTTTGCCCGGCCCAACCAGATCATGGCGTCACGCGCCTACTACGACGTGGTGTCACGCATCACCGATACGGCCGCGGGGCTTTTCAGCCCCATGGGTCCGCACATCGACAAGCACATGCGTTCCCACGACATCTATGCCGTGATGGACCCGCAGACCGCGCAAGCCACGCAAATGGCAGCCATCGCTGACGTCACCCACAGTTTTGGCAACACCGGGTCGTTGACAGTACCCCTCAATTCACTGACGCCGGAGATGGCGGGCGATATTGAAAATGAACTGGCACGCCTCATAGGGCCACTGGCCAGGGTGCTGGTCAAAAAAGCCGTGCCCCGCGCCAACAGTGCCCAAAGCCTGCGCGACATGCTGTCCATATCCATTCCCGATACGGCGGCCCGCGAAGCTTTCGTGAAGGTCAAAAGCATCACCAGTACGAACTCACTGACCAGGCCCAACAGCATGCCGCAAAGTGGTCAGTCCAGCCGCTCGCGCAGTGACGCAAGCCAGCCGATGAGCAGGCCTGTTGATGTCCACAGCCAGCCGGTTTCGCGTTTTGGGGATTCACAGCCGGCGTCCCTGCCACTGCAGAACCTGAGCCTTGAGCAGTTTGCCATGCTGGAAAAAGTGCTGAGCCAACACATTGGCCCGATGGCCAGGGTGATCATCAGGAAAGAATCTTCACGCCACCTGACTCTTGAGGCCCTGTTGCCAGCGCTGTCGCTGCACATCGACAAACCGGCTGACCGCAGCAGGTGCCTGGCACTCATGCAGAAGATGCTGGCTTCGCGCTGATCATTCCCTGTCAATCCGCATTTGCAACAACCTGCCCGGCTTCGATGGTGATGCGCCGCTCGCAGCGTGAGGCAATTGCCCTGTCGTGTGTCACGAGGACCAGCGTGGTGCCCAGTTCCTGGTTGAGGTCAAACATCAGAGTCATGATTTTTTCACCGGTGGCGAAATCCAGGCTGCCGGTAGGCTCATCCGCGAGCAGGACGGCCGGCTGAACGACAAACGCCCGTGCCAGCGCCACGCGCTGCTGTTCACCACCCGACAAGACCTTGGGATAGTGCCCAAGCCGCTCGCCCAGGCCGACGCGCCTGAGCATCTCTGTCGCCTGCGCCCGCGCATTGGCCGCGCCTGAGAGTTCAAGCGGCAGCATGACGTTTTCCAGCGCCGAAAGATTGCCCATCAACTGGAAGCTCTGGAACACAAAGCCTACCTTCTGCGCCCGGAGCGCAGCCCGGTCGTCCTCATTCATGCCAAAAAGGTTTTGCCCTGCGAGGTGAACTGTTCCCTGTGTGGGTGTATCCAACCCCGCAATGATGGACAGCAAGGTGCTTTTGCCGGAACCGGACGCCCCGACGATGGCAGCCGTTTCACGGGGCGCAAGCGAAAAATCGATATCGCGCAAAATGGTCAATGTGCCGGTTGAGTCGGTAACGGACTTGAAAACGTGCTCAACGGAAATAATTGAAGGGCTGGTTCCGCCCACATCCACACTTCTTGAAGCAACCACAGGTTCAGACATGTCCACCTTAGCAATCAACTGGAAACTCAGTCACGGCGACTTTACCAAGCTTGCCGGCGCGTTGCGGGTAAAACTGGCAAAGCCCTTATCCGGGCTGCTGGCTGGGGCGATGATGGCCCTGGCGGCACCTGCATGGGCGCAGGGAGCCGATACGGTGCTCATCGTTGGCGACTCATTGAGCGCCGAATACGGCCTCAAACGCGGTACAGGCTGGGTGCCGCTGCTTGAGAAACAGGTCGCGCAGGATAAAAAATCGGCGAAGGTGGTCAACGCCAGCATCAGCGGCGACACCACCTCTGGGGGCCGTTCCCGCCTGCCTGCCTTGCTGACGCAGCACAAGCCGAATGTGGTGGTTATTGAACTGGGCGGCAACGATGCGCTGCGCGGCCTGCCGCTGGACATGACGGAAAACAACGTCACGGCCATGGTTCAGGCATCCAAAAAGGCCGGCGCCAAAGTGCTCATCGTCGGCATGCAGGTGCCGCCGAACTACGGTGGCGCCTATGCGGCCACTTTCTCGGGCCTGTTTGCCAGGGTGGCCAAGGCTGAAAAGGTTGCGCTGGTGCCCTTTTTCCTGAAAGGCATTGCCGATGTGGACGATTCGGCCAGCCGCTTCCAGGCAGACCGTATTCACCCCAATGAGCAGTCGCAGCCGAAGATGCTGGCCAATGTCTGGCCGGAACTCAAAAAGCTGCTGAAGTAAACACGGTCACAGCACACAATGCAAAAGCCCCTGACGACTGATGCCGTCAGGGGCTTTTGCTTGTTTGCTGGCCGTTGCCGGCTCGTCAGACAGCAGGGTCAACCGGTGGCGTGCCGGGCTGGCCGTCGGGTGACTCCGCGCCGTCTTCGCTGCCATCCTCGGGCTCGTCAGGCTTGCCTTCGGCCTTGCGCTTGAGTTTTTCTTCTTTTTTGCGCTTTTTGGCGAGCTCTTTCTGACGTTTTTCGTAGGAGTAGTTGGGAGTTGCCACTAAGTGCTTTCGTGAATGTTGAGGCCTGCTGGAGACAGACCATTAAGCCTTACTGTACTGCATCGCTGCAAGGGCCTGTGAGAGGTCTGCCTGCAGGTCGGCGACAGCCTCAAGTCCGACTGAAAACCGCACCAGACCACCCTTGTAAGGCCAGCCCGTGGTACGGATCGCCGGAATGTCGTAGGGCGCGCACAGGCTCATGGGCCCGGCCCAGCTGTAGCCGAGCTTGAAGAGCTTGAGGCTGTTGCAGAAGTGGTCAATCTGCGCCTGGCTGTACCCGGGCTTGAACACCACGCTCATCAGGCAGGCGGCGCCTGTGCAGTCGCGCTTCCAGGCTTCGTGGCCCGGCGAGCCGGGTAAGGCCGGGTGTAAAACCGTTTCGACCTGCGGCTGCCCCTGCAGCCAGGTTGCCAATGAGCGCGTGGCGCTGTCCTGGGCTGCATAACGCAGGGCGACCGAATGGAGGCCGCGGAGCACCAGTTCTGCGTCGTTGCCCGAGACGCCAAAACCGGTGCGCATGTGGCAGAAATGAAGCAGATGGTGCAAGGCCTGGTCTCTGGTGACCACAGAACCCATGAGCACGTCTGCGCCGCCGCTGGGGTATTTCGTGAGTGCGTGGGCCGAGATATCAATGCCCAGCTCAAACGCCTTGAAGGCAATGCCCGCACCCCAGGTGTTGTCGAGCGCAATGACCACACCCTGCGGATGCGTGTTCTGGTGGTTTTTGACGGCCGCGACCAGTTGCGGCAGATCGGGAAACTCAAGGGTGATGGAGCCTGGCGCTTCAAGCCAGACCAGCCGTGTTTTCGGCCCCAGCTTTGCAGCCAGGTCAGCCGGGTTCATGGCATCGTAGAAGCGGTGGGTAATGCCCCAGGCTGCCAGTTCACCCTGCGCGAAGGCCTTGTTGGGGCCGTAGGCGTTGTCCGGGATCAGCAACTCGTCACCCGCCTTGAGCAGCGCCATACCCACCAGCACGACAGCCGCCAGGCCGCTGGGCACCAGCGTGCAGTATTGGCCGCCCTCCAGGGTGGCGATGCGCTCCTCCAGCGTGAAGGTGGTGGGCGTACCGTGCAGGCCGTAGGTGTAGCCGGTCTTGTGTTTCCAGTCACGTGAGCGCAGCGCCGCTACGCTGGGGAAAACAATGGTCGAAGCCTTGTGCACTGCCGGCGGAACGGCTTCAAAGCCTGCAGGTGGCCGGTACGGATGATGGATCAGTTCTGTTGAAAGTTTCGCAGGTGTATCGCTCATGGGGCGATATTAACGGCCCGCTGATATCCGGGGGCAAATGGAGGCCACCCATGCAAGGTGCTTAAACAGGAAACGCAAACGGTTGCTATGATTTAGATAGCTGCTCACGTACATTTTTATTGGCTTCAGGGCACTTTTGATGCCCAAAATACGGCGTTTTTCGGAGTTTTGGACGTTTTTCAGCATCCATCAACTCCAATCGAAAGCTCAAAACAGCTGTTATAGCTAAATTAGCTGTTTTAGCAGGCACTGCCTTCTATTAATCGCTCAAGCGCAGCGATGCCTTCGCAAGCAGGAGCCGCGGAACTGGCTCTGCCAGGCCGCAAGGCGGGGCGGCCCCCTCGGGGGGCAGGAGCTACACGAAGTGAGCGACCGTGGGGGCTACGGCCGCCAGCGCCGGGCCGCCCCAAGCAAGGCCAGCCCCCTCGGGGGGGCAGCGTATTACACGCAGTGAAAAGCGTGGGGGCTTATATCTTCCACTTGGCCATCAACTGCGCTGGAGACAGCGAGTCGTAGCCTTCAAAGGGCTGGTGTATCCATGGGTTGGTGGGAAGCGTTTCCACCGAATAGTCGGGCTGGAAGGTAGACACGCCCTTGGTCCAGATCACCGCGCTGCGCAGCTCGGTAATCGGTTTGTAGTTGTTGCGCAGCTGATTGATGACGGCGTTCAGCGTGTGGCCCGAGTCGGCCAGGTCATCGACCAGCAATACCTTGCCGGCGATCTCGCCTTTCGGGGTGGTGATGAAGCGGGCGATGTCGAGGTTGCCCTGCACCGTGCCGGCATCAGCGCGGTAGGAACTGGTCGACATGATGGCCAGCGGCTTGTCGAAGATGCGCGAAAGAATATCGCCGGGCCGCATGCCCCCGCGCGCCAGGCACAGGATGGTGTCGAACTTCCACTCCGACTGGTGAATCTTGATCGCCAGCTTTTCAATCAGGTTGTGGTACTCGTCATAGCTGACGTAGAGATGCTTGCCGTCTTCTGTCAACATGGGTGTGCTCCTGATCAGGCCAGATACGGGTGCTGAAGCATGATGGTGTGGTCGCGGTCCGGGCTAGTCGACACCATCGCAATGGGCACACCCGTCACCTGCTCGATACGCTGCAAATACAGGCGCGCGTTCACGGGAAGCTTGTCGTAATCGGTCACACCGACGGTGCTGTCGCTCCAGCCTTCCAGCGTTTCATACACCGGCTTGCAGCGCTCGATATCGTCCGCCCCCATGGGCAGGATGTCGGTGATCTGGCCGTCGAGCTCGTAACCCGTGCACAACAGCAGCTTGTCTATGCCGTCCAGCACATCAAGCTTGGTAATGCACAGGCCGGTCAGGCCGTTGACCTGTGCAGAGCGCTTGAGCAGCGCGGCGTCAAACCAGCCGCAACGGCGGCTGCGTCCCGTCGTCACGCCTTTTTCAGCGCCCACGGTGCTCATGTGATAACCGGGCGTTCCGGGGGTTTCCCAGTCAAGCTCGGTCGGGAAAGGACCGCCACCCACACGGGTGCAATAGGCCTTGGTGATGCCAAGGATGTAATGCAGCATGCCCGGGCCTACGCCCGCACCCGCGGCTGCATTGCCGGCCACGCAGTTGCTTGAGGTGACATACGGGTAGGTGCCGTGGTCCACATCCAGCAGCGTGCCCTGCGCACCCTCAAACAGCAGGTTGGCACCGGCCCTGTGGGCGTCGTTCAGTTCACGTGAGACGTCAGCCATCATGGGCTTGAGCAACTCCGCATGGCGCATGGCTTCGTTGTAGACCGTGTCAAAGTCGATGGCCGGCGCATGCAGGAAATTGGTCAGTACAAAGTTGTGCAGATCCAGCAGTTCGCGCAGCTTGGAGGCAAAGCGCTCCGGGTACTTCAGGTCCTGCACGCGCAGCGCGCGGCGGGCAATCTTGTCTTCATAGGCGGGGCCTATGCCACGGCCGGTGGTGCCGATTTTTGTCGTACCACCCTTCTCGCGGAAAGCCTCACGGGCTATATCAAGTGCGGCATGAAACGGCAGAATCAGCGGGCAGGCCTCGCTGATGCGCAGGCGTGATCGCACTTCAACACCGGCTTTTTCCAGGCCTTCAATTTCTTCAAACAACTTGCCTGCCGACAGCACCACACCGTTGCCGATGTAGCACTTGACGCCGGGGCGCATGATGCCGCTGGGAATCAGGTGAAGCGCGGTCTTGACCCCGTTGATGACCAGCGTGTGGCCCGCGTTGTGGCCGCCCTGAAAGCGCACCACGCCCTGCGACAGTTCGGTCAGCCAGTCGACCAGCTTGCCTTTGCCTTCGTCGCCCCACTGGGTGCCCACGACCACGACGTTGCGTCCCGCTGTCGCGGCAATTTTGTTTGTCATCTTCAATTCTCGTTAAGGGATTCTTGGGATAGGCCGGTTCTACACGGGCCTGCTCAGACCGTCCTGCCCAGAGGCTGGACGACCCACTTGCCTGCGACACGAACCAGGTGGCGGTCGCAATCGAATTCGTTGACCTCATGCTCATGGCCTGGCAACACACAGGCCACGGTATCACCGGACGCACGAAGGCTGGCAATGGCATCACGCAGTGAAGCGTCTTCGGCCCAGGGCGCCCTGACAGCGGCCTTGAGCGGCCGGGGCGGCAGAACGTTGACCAGCTCTTTCAGATCGAGGCTGAAACCTGCGGCTGGGCGGTTGCGGCCAAACACCGCCCCGACCTCGTCATAACGGCCGCCACGCGCGAGTTCTGCGCCCTGCCCGTAGATGGCGAAACGTGTTCCGCTGTAATACGCATAGCCGCGCAGGTCTGCCAGGTCAAAGCTGACTTTGGCGTCGCCGCCCACATGGGTGGCCAGCCACTGCAGATCCTTGAGTGCCTCAGCAACGCCAGGCAAAGGCTTGAGGACCCGGGCAGCTTCGGCCAGCACCTTCTCGTCGCCATAGAGCTGCAGCAGGGCCTTCAGGCCTTCACGCGATGCGGCTGAAATATCACCACCCAGACTGGCGGTCAGGCTGTCGAGTTCGCTGCCATCCTTGGCAGCCAGTGCGGCGTGTATCAATGCAAGCGTCTTTGCCGGGATGGTGGCCCCGGCCAGCAGGCTGTTGACAACACGTACATCAGCCATGTCGACGCTGAGGTCGCTCACGCCGGCAACTTTCAGGCCCTCAAGCGCGAGCAGCTGGGCCTCAAGGTCAGCCTCCAGGCCGGCATGGCCGTATATTTCAGCACCGAATTGCAGGGGCTCGCGCGTGGCGTGCGGCCTGTCGGCGCGGGTGTGCAGCACGGGCCCGCAATAGCAAAGCCGCGCAACACCATTGCGGTTCAACAGATGGGCGTCGATGCGCGCAACCTGGGGGGTCGTGTCGGCCCGTAAACCAAGCGTACGGCCCGAGAGCTGGTCTACCAGCTTGAAGGTTTGCAAGCCAAGAGCTTCACCGGTACCGGTGAGCAGGGACTCAAGATGCTCCAGCAGCGGGGGCATGACCAGCTCGTAGCCATAGCTGCGAGCGGTATCCAGCAACAGGCGGCGGAGCTCTTCAATGTGACGCGCCTCGGAAGGCAGGACATCGGCAATTTGATCCGGCAATTGCCATGATGACGACCAGGCGGGCATGTATTTATTGGGCGCTGTTAAAAACAGGATTTTACCGGGCTTGGCAGCGGTTTTTGCCGCAGAGCCAGATTGAATGCGACGGGCTGCGGAAATCACGCCCGGTCAAGGCTGCCGCGGCCTGGGATGGTCAGTTAAAAAACAAGAACCAGCGCAACTGCGGCCAGCCCCAGGAGCATGCTGCAGAGCCCGAAAAACCGGATCTGCCCATCGCTCATTTTGAGGATCTGCTCAAACATCCTGCGCCATCCGCCTGGCGACAGGAAAGGCAACATGCCTTCAAGCACCAGCATGAAAGCCAGCGCCAGCCAGAGGCTGTTGCCATCCACGGTGAAATATTATTTTTTGCCGGCAGCAGGCGCAGCGCCTGCGCCAGAACTACGCATGGCCTTGAAGAAATCGGACGATGGGTCAAGCACCATCACGTCGCTCTTCTTGCTGAAGCTGGCCTTGTAGGCATCGAGGCTGCGGTAGAACTGTGCGAACTGCGCATCCTTGCCGAATGACTCGGCATAGGTGCGTGCCGCCTCGGCATCGCCCTCGCCCTTGATTTTCTGTGCGTCGCGGTAGGCGTTGGCAATGGTCACCTCGCGCTGGCGATCTGCATCAGCGCGAATTTTTTCACCTTCAGCAGCGCCTGTGGACCTGAGCTCGTTGGCCACACGCTGACGCTCTGCGACCATGCGTTTGTAGACCGAATCAGTGATCGCCTCAACATAGTCAACGCGGGTGATTCGTACATCAACGATATCCACGCCCCATGGCTTGGCACCCTGCACAGCCTGCAAGACCTCGCGCTTGACATCGGCCATCAACGCTTCGCGCTTGGCCGAGAGCAAATCCTTGACGGTACGTTTGTTGATCTCTTCCTGGAAAGCATTGCGCACGACCCGGTTCAACTGGCTGGCACCGGCTTTTTCGTCCAGGCCTACGTTACGGATGTATTCGGTAGGCTGCGTCACGCGCCAGCGCACATACCAGTCGATCACCACGCGCTGCTTTTCAAGCGTGAGCATGGCTTCAGCGTCCACGCTATCCAGCGTGAGCAGCCGCTTGTCGATGTACGACACATTCTGGAAAGGCGGCGGCAGCTTGAAGTGCAGGCCCGGCTCGGTGACCACGTCCTTGATCTGACCCAGGGCGTAGACCACACCAAACTGGCGCTGGTCAACCACAAACAGCATGGAACTGGCAAGCGCCAGGATCACCAGCAACGACGATGCGATAAATCCAACTCTGTTCACTTTTGTCTTCCTTAGCGGGTATCGCGGTCGCGTGTGCGGGCGGCATCACGGGTGCGTGCATCAACGGTCGAAGCGGGCGCAGTCGCAACCGGCGCCGCCGGCAATGTGGCGCTACCGGCGCCAGGAGTCGCTTCAGCAACCGGGCCGGCCCCCTGCCCTGTCATCTGCATGATCTTGTCCAGGGGCAGATACAGCAGGTTGGAGCCCTGGCGGGATTCAACCATCACCTTCGTGACGTTGGTATATACCTGCTGCATGGTGTCGATGTACATGCGGTCACGGGTGACCTGCGGGGCCTTCTGGTATTCAGCCAGCACGGATCGGAAACGCTGTGAATCACCCTGAGCCTGCGCCACAATACGGGCCTTGTAGGCATCAGCCTCTTCTTTCAGGCGCGAAGCAGAACCCACCGCACGGGGAATCACATCGTTGGCGTAGGCCTGGGCTTCGTTCTTGGCGCGTTCGCGCTCCTGCCCGGCTTTCAATACATCATCGAATGCGGCCTGAACCTGCTCGGGCGGACGCACACCACTTTGCTGCAGATTGATGCCCACGACCTCGACGCCAACCTTGTAGCGGTCCAGGATGGTCTGCATCAGGGTCCGCACACGCGGCGCAATCTGGTCGCGTTCTTCCGCGAGGGCCGAGTCCATCTTCATCTTGCCAACAACCTCACGCACCGCTGTTTCTGCGGCCTGCACCACAGCATTCGCGGGGTCCTTGCTCTCGAAAAGATAGGCACGTGCGTCATTCAGGCGGTACTGGACGGCAAACTTGATTTCAACGATGTTTTCGTCTTCGGTCAACATGGCCGATTCACGCAAGCCTGTGGCCTTGATGATGGTGTCACGCCCCACATCAACAGAACGAATCTGGGTCACCACCACCATCTCATGGCGCTGGATGGGATAAGGAAGACGCCAGTTAAAGCCTGCGCCCACCGTAGAGTTGTACTTGCCGAACTGGGTGATAACAGCCTGCTGACCCTCCTGAACAATGAAAAAGCCGGTGCCCAGCCAGATCAGGACCGCAACACCGGCAATCAAGCCGACGCCTATGCCGGCACTTTTCATGTCCGGCTGAAAACCGCCGCCACCACTTCCACCACCGTTGCCGCCCGGGCGCGCCCGACCGGCATTTTTGTTGCCGCCAAACAGGCCGCCCAGCTTGCGATTGAAGTCGCGCCAGAGTTCGTCCAGATCAGGCGGCCCCTGATTGGGTCCCTGGCCCTGGGGACGCTTCTCGGGTTGCGGAGGCGGCGGAGCACTGCTCTCGGGGCTTGCCTTGGGCCCGGACTCATCGCCTGCAGGTTTATCGTCGTTTCGACCCCAACGAGGATCGTTCAGATTAAACATGCCCAGTACGCGTTGTTTCAAACGGCCGGGGAAAGTCACCAGGGTCTGTAGCGCAGGGTTCAGATTCATTGGTTCGAACTCGTTTTTTTCATTACTTCGCCATTGTGCCTAATTCGGCCTGTACTCAGACAACGACCTCAGATGTCTCGGGGGTATCGTCCGGCGACCCCTCCGTCGCATGTTTGACAAGCAGCTGGCGCAGCAAAGGCAATCCGTCGCCGGTCTTGGCACTGACAAAAACCCTTTCCACCCGCCGTACCGCGTCAGAAAAAGCGTCCTTGAGTTCAAACATGTCACTTAGTTGCAGCGGCCAGCGCGACTTTTCAATAGCGTCGAGCTTGTTAAACACAAGAATTTGCGGAACCTCAGACGCGCCTATCTCTTCGAGCACCCGCTGAACCTGCTCGATTTGCTCCAGATGGTTGGGATTGGCGCCATCTATGACGTGCAACAACAAATCAGCGTCCGCTGCCTCCTGGAGGGTAGCCGCAAAAGCATCCACCAGGCCGTGCGGCAGATCACGAATAAAACCTACCGTATCGGAAAGGGACACAGAGCGCGCTGCTTCGCCGAGATAGAGCTGGCGGGTAGTGGTGTCGAGCGTGGCAAACAGCTGGTCGGCAGCATAGGCGCGCGCTTTGACCAATGCGTTAAACAACGTTGATTTCCCCGCATTCGTGTAGCCGACCAGAGAGATGGTGAAGGAGTTGCGGCGTTCACGCTGCCTGCGCTGGGTCTGCCGCTGTTTTTTGACTTTGGTCAGCCGCTCCTTGGTTCGCTTGATGGCTTCGCCGATCATCCGCTTGTCAAGCTCTATCTGCTTTTCGCCAGGGCCACCACGAACACCAGCACCACCGGTTTGCCGCTCAAGGTGTGACCAGCGGCGGACAAGGCGTGTAGACAAATACTGGAGGCGCGCAAGTTCAACCTGAAGTTTGCCTTCGTGGCTACGCGCACGCTGGGCAAAAATTTCAAGAATCAGAAGTGTCCTGTCATTGACAGGCAATTCAAGATGGCGCTCGAGGTTACGCTGCTGGGCCGGGCTCAACGCCTGGTCAAACAGGATTTCGCTCGCACCCAGTTGCTGGGCGAGCATCTTGATCTCGTCAGCCTTGCCACTGCCGATAAAAAGGGCTGCGTCAGGTGCCCGGCGTTTGCAGGTCACGCGATCTACCGGGTGGAGGCCTGCCGTTTCCGCCAGCAGGCCCAGTTCTTCAAGACCCTGGTCAAAATTGGGAAGCCCCAAATCGACGCCAACCAGAATGGCCCGCGGCTTCACCTGGAGTTTTCCACGACCGACGGGTTCTCCGGAATTCAGCTCGAAGGGCTTTCTTCGGAGTCAGCGGCCGCAAAATTCACGGCACGGCCGGGAACAATGGTCGAAATGGCGTGCTTGTACACCATTTGTGTCACCGTGTTGCGCAGCAGGACGACATATTGATCGAAAGACTCGATCTGGCCCTGCAATTTAATCCCGTTAACGAGATAAATTGAAACAGGAACGTGCTCTCTACGCAGGGTATTGAGAAACGGGTCCTGGAGTAACTGACCTTTGTTATTGCTCACGATATTTTCCGTGTTCAAGAGTTGATGGAGCTTGACAATACCACAGCGATTGTTTAAAGCCTGTAGTCCTAGTCTGATTCCTTGTCCTTGAAGGGGTTGTGTGACGTCTTCATCTGGATGCGCATGGGCGTACCCGTCAGGTCAAACTCCTTGCGGAAGCGGCCTTCCAGGTAGCGCTTGTACGACTCACTGACATGCTCAAGCGAGTTGCCGTGCACGATGATGATGGGAGGGTTCATGCCGCCCTGGTGGGCATAGCGTAGTTTCGGTCGAAATACACCGGACCGCTGCGGTTGCTGGAACTGAACCGCCTCAAGCAACAGACGCGTCAGCACCGGAGTGGACATCTTGCGATTGGCCGAAGCATGCGCCTGGATGATGGACTTCCAGACAGGGCCAAGGCCCTGCCGCTTGATGGCAGAGATGTGGTGGATCGACGCAAACTTCAGGAAAGCCAGGCGGGTTTCAATGGAGCGGGCCAGGATTTCCCGCTGATATGAGTCGACGGCGTCCCACTTGTTGACCGCGAGCACTACCGCACGTCCGCTCTCAAGGATATAACCCGCGATGTGTGCATCCTGATCCGTGACACCCTGTGTGGCGTCAAGGAGAAGCAGAACCACGTTGGAGTTCTCGATTGCTTGCAGCGTTTTGACCACCGAGAATTTCTCGATAGCCTCAAACACCTTGCCCTTGCGCCGCAAACCCGCGGTGTCAATCAGTTCAAACTTCTGCCCGTCGCGTTCAAATGGCACTGAAATCGCATCGCGCGTGGTCCCCGGCAAGTCAAACGCCACAAGGCGCTCCTCGCCCAGCCATGTATTGATCAGCGTGGACTTGCCGACGTTGGGCCGCCCGGCGACTGCAAGCCGGATGACGGACGGGTCCTGCGTTTCGGCGTCCTCGTCCCCTTCGGGAAGATCCAGCAGAGCCAACGCACTGTCGACAAGGGTTCGCATGCCCTGACCGTGCGCGGCAGAAACAGCCAGCACTTCACCGAGGCCCAGCTCAAAAAACTCCGAAAGCTGGACGCCTTCAGTCATGCCCTCTGCCTTGTTGGCCGTCAGCAGCGTGGGCTTGCCCAGTTTGCGCAGATACTTGGCAATATCATGGTCCTGAGCGTTGACTCCAGCGCGGGCATCCACAACAAATATGACCACGTCAGCCTCGGCCACAGCCTGCCTTGTCTGCTTGGCCATTTCCTTATAGATGCCACTTTGGGCATCGGGCTCGAAACCACCTGTATCAATGACGATGTACTCGTGATTGCCCAGCTTGCCATTGCCGTAATGGCGATCACGCGTGAGACCGGCAAAATCCGCGACGATGGCATCGCGCGTCTTGGTCAAACGGTTAAAAAGCGTCGACTTGCCTACATTTGGGCGGCCCACCAGGGCGATTACGGGTTTCATCGATGCAATTCATGCGACCAGATCGGTCATTATTCCGGAACAAAACCGTATACAGCACCATTGCGCGTCACGGCGATCAGTGCATTTCTGGCCAGTGTGGGAGGCGCCGCAATGGCAGAACCATCAGTAGTGAGGCGATTCAGCGCAGAACCATTTTCGCGCGATAGAAGGTGTATAAAACCGGACGAATCACCGATGGCGACGGAACGCCCAATGACCAGCGGCGCAGTAAGGTGACGATAGCGCAGATTGTCCGTGGTCCAGGCACGCTCACCATCGGCTTTGCGCCACGCCAGTACAGTGCCATCGGATTCGGTGCCGAAAATAAAACGATCATCGCTCTGGACACCCTGGGAACCATTGGCTGGTTTTGTCCAGATCAGGCTTCCCCTGAGGGTGTTGACACAGCCAACACTGGCCTGGAAAGCTCTCGCGCAAACGATGTCGCCTTCGCGTCCGACCCGTCCAACCAGATCCACCAGACGTTCGACATCATTGATGCCACGTGGGGAGGCAATAGGTGCCTCCCAGCGAATGCTGCCATTCGACGGATTCAAACCCGCAAGACGACCGGCAAGACCTACAACCAGCGTATCGCCAACTGCGAGGATCACGCCGGACTGACGCAAAACCAGGGGCTCATTGGGGCGTTGCTGGGCCCATAACTTTCGTCCGGTCTGCCCGTCAAAGGCATTGACTGACCGATCAGCAGCAAGCACGAATACGCGCCCTCCCGCCACGAACGGAGACGTGTACGCCTGCGCGTTTAACTTTTGTCGCCATATTTCTCGGCCGCCCTGTATCGCAACAACTTCGTTGGCTTGCGTGACAACGGCAGCTACAGTTCCATCGCTGCCGACACCTGCAGCGATCTGGGCGCCCACGTTGGTGCGCCAAACGTCACCGCCAGTTCTTGAATCAATGGCAGCGACAGATCCATCATTTGCCGCCACATAGACCGTTGTGCCCGTGACATTGATGTCCAGGGGGAAGGTGACAGGTCCAATCCGGCTGCTCCACGCTTGCCTGGCAGACACAAGACCGCTGACAGCCTGCAGCGCGGCTGGCTGGGGCTTTCCGGGGCCACCATCAAAAATGGACAACATCGAACAGGCAGAGAGGGAAGCCAGCACTGCCAGAACAACCGAAGTCTGCAACGCACGGCCAAGATGCCTGGGCAAAAGGAGATTCATTTTTTCACCTCGGAATTCGGAGCGGCAACTGCACTATTTGCTGGGGCAGGGTCCACGCCCAGAGCGTTGAGCTTGACCTCTACGAGACGCCGGTACTCCGATCGCTCATCGAAACCTTTGTAAGCGGTCTGGTATTCCGCCTTGGCTTCGGCCTTTTTGCCCTGGGCTGCAAGGATGTCGCCTCGCCTGTCAGCAGCCAGTGCCGCAAAATCCTTTGGGAACGAACCGGATGCAAGCTTCAGAGCCTCATCATAGGCTTTCGTTTCAAAAAGGATGCCCGCCAGGCGTAACCTGGCTATGGATTGATAGCCATCGTCAGAAGCCTTGTCTGCGACCCAGGTCAAGGCAGCCCTGGAGGCATCAATATTGCCTTTGTCGTAATAGGTTTTGGCAACCAATAATCCAGCCTGACCTGCGTACACTGTGCCGCCAAATCGGTCTTTCATGTCTGCCAGTGAACGCTCCAGGCGGGCCATATCACCGGACAAAGCGGCCCGTTCAACCTCGTCATACAGGACCGTAGCCTGAGAAGCCTGACGGCCTTGCCAATACTGGTAGCCATTCCAGGCGGCAACAGCACCAAAAACGACAATCAATGCCCAGGTGATGAGGTCGCCATACTGTTTCCAGAAATGCTTGAGTTCGGCGAGCTGCTCCTGCTCCTCAAGATCGAGATGTTTTGCCATAAATGTGTTTGTAGTGCCCGGCGGCGGCGCCAGTTGAATTGTGGTGATTGTAGTTGGCTGACAGGGCTCAAAGCCCCAGTTCAGCTTCTCAGGACATGTGCCCAGCCCGCAGCATCGTCCAGGCGCTGCAGGGTCTGTGCTTCGGCAGAACCGGTTTTGCTGCCACGCAGGGGCTTGACTGCAACACACCCCTGTGCGAACTCATCTACCCCGAAAATAAGAGCAAACCTGGCCCCGCTGCCATCGGCCTTTTTAAACTGCGACTTCATACTGCCCATGCCATCAGCATTGGCACCTGCATGCATCTGGACACTGACACCTGCAGAACGCAACGCAGTCAGGACCCGCAGGGCTGCTGGCAGGGTTTGTGCGTCGGGAATGACAGCATAGGCATCGGGCGCCGGTATGTCGACTGTTTGGCCCTGCTCGCGTATAAGCTCAAGCACGCGCTCAACACCCAGCGCCCAGCCTACGGCCGGAGCCGCCTTGCCGCCAATCTGCTCTATCAGGTAGTCATAACGACCCCCGCCGCAAATGGTGCCCTGCGATCCAAGGCTTTCGGTCACGAACTCAAATACAGTGAGGTTGTAGTAATCCATTCCGCGCACCAACCTTGGGTTAATACGGTAGGAAATGCCGTGGGCGTCCAGGATGTCTTTCACCCGGTTGAAATGCGCCAGCGAAGCCGCGCCCAGAAAACTCATCAGCTTTGGGGCCTGCTCCAGCATGGCCTGCATCAGGGGATTCTTGCTGTCCAGTATCCGCAGGGGATTACTATGCAGCCTGCGCCTCGCCTCATCGTCCAGCACCTCATTATTGGCCTCAAGATAGGCAATGAGAGCTGCTCGGTGCTGCTTGCGCTCTTCCGGCTGACCAAGGCTGTTGAGCTCCAGCCGCACATCCTTCAGGCCCAATTCTTTCCACAAAGCGTCTGCCAGCAGTATCAGCTCTGCATCTACCTCCGCGCCAGCAAACCCGAGCGCTTCAGCGCCTATCTGGTGAAATTGCCGATACCGTCCGCGCTGCGGCCGCTCGTGGCGAAACATCGGCCCCATGTAGTACAGCCGTTTCCCGCCCTCGTACAACATGGAGTGCTCGACGACAGCCCGTACAACACCGGCGGTATTCTCCGGCCGGAGGGTCAAGGCCTCCCCGTTGAGACGGTCTTCGAAGGAGTACATCTCCTTCTCGACAATATCAGTCACTTCACCAAGGCCGCGGACGAACAGCGATGTCGGTTCAACAATGGGCGTACGGATATTTCGATAGGCGTATAGCCCCATCAGGGAACGCACCTTGCCTTCAAGCCACTCCCAACGCGCCGAATCAGGCGGCAAAATATCATTCATGCCTTTGACGGCAGTCAATTTTTCAGCCATGGTGTTTTTCAGGCGACTTCAGCAGCGGTTTGCGTACCGAAGCGCTTTTCTATGTAGTCTTCAACGATGACGCGGAAATCCCGTGCAATATTCTCGCCACGCAGCGTGACGCTTTTCTCGCCGTCAATATAAACAGGTGCAGCCGGGGCTTCACCCGAGCCAGGCAGGCTGATACCGATGTCAGCGTGCTTGCTTTCACCGGGGCCATTCACAATGCAGCCCATCACGGCTACTTTGAGCTTCTCCACGCCGGGATATCGCGTTCGCCAGACCGGCATCTGGGCCCGCAGGAAGTTGTCGATCTCCTGAGTCAACTCCTGGAAGGTGGTACTCGTCGTGCGCCCGCAACCGGGGCAGGCCGTAACACTCGGCACAAAACTCCGCAATCCCAGGGCTTGAAGTATTTCAGAGGCAATGACCACCTCCTGTGTACGAGCCTCACCCGGCTGGGGCGTCAGTGAAACACGGATGGTGTCGCCAATGCCTTCCTGCAAAAGTACGGAAAGCGCTGCGGAAGAAGCCACAGTTCCCTTGGTTCCCATGCCAGCTTCTGTCAAACCCAGATGCAGGGCATAGTCACTACGCCTTGCGAGCTCGCGATAAACCGAAACAAGATCCTGTACCCCGCTGACCTTGCAGGACAGGATGATCTGGTCACGGTTCAAGCCCATGTCTTCAGCCAAGCGCGCAGAATCGATTGCGGACGTGACCAACGCTTCATACATTACCTGCTTCGTATCCCAGGGAGTGGGGCGCGCATTGTTTTCATCCATCAGGCTGGCAAGCAGATCCTGGTCGAGACTTCCCCAGTTCACGCCAATCCGTACAGCTTTATCCCAACGGATAGCAGCCTCTATCATCTGGCCAAACTGCTTGTCGTGCTTGTCGCCTTTGCCAACGTTGCCCGGATTGATGCGGTACTTGGACAAAGCCTGCGCACAGGCAGGATAGTCAGTCAGCAAACGATGGCCGTTGTAATGGAAGTCTCCGATCAGGGGCACATCAATGCCCATACGATCCAGTTGCTCCCGCACATAAGGCACTGCCTGCGCAGCTTCGGGCGTGTTGACCGTCAGCCGCACCATCTCGGAGCCGGCCAGGGCCAACTCTTTAATCTGAATGGCTGTGCCAATGGCATCCACGGTGTCGGTGTTGGTCATGGACTGCACGCGAACAGGCGCATCACCACCTACGGTCACAATGCGGCCACCCCACACAACACGCGCCTGACGGGATCGACGCACTTTCGGGTGCGCTACATCTATCGGAACTTGCACTATTTCACCTCAAACCGCGCGACGTTATCCTTTGCCAGGGCACTCAAATCGAATGCCTTGCCACGTATCTGTACCTGGGTTGCATCCGCCCTGCCGACCACGGCTGCAAGCGGCAGCGCTCCCGAAGCACCTGCGACCTCACCTGCCGCAAGTATCCGGCGAAGGACAACCTGTCCCTTGGAGTCAGTGACCTCCACCCAGGACTCGCTTTTTGCAGTGAACACCACGATGCCCGATGACGGCAATAGCGGCGCCGCAACTGCGCTTGATGGAGTGGTTGTGCCGGCGGGTGGCTGGGACAAGCTGGCGACCAATGGCCTCACAGGTTCGGACGACGCCGAGACAGCCGGAGCTGAATATGCCTGCGATGACAGCAGCGCAGATGTCACCACCGACTGCTCGGCTGAAGCTCCGGACTCTGGCTGCGCATCCGGTTTTTTGGGGGCGTCCTGCTCCCGGGCCTCCCCGACGACATTAACTTCTGCGGTTTTGACTGGAGCGCTGCTCTGGGTCGGCGATCCTGCGCCCGAAATGGTGTCCCCCATGCCGGTCCTTAGTGACGGCATCATGATGAGGACGAGTGCGGCGAGCAGAAAAGCCAGTCCCGCAAGAACGGCGGGCCTTGAAACCTGTGTCCAGGCAGAAGGTCCCGGCCCGTCACTCGGAGCACGAAATGGTGCATTGATGCCTGCGCCCTGATAGAGCAACTTCGGACTGCTGCTCTGCGGAAGTAATTGCAGCACGGGACCTGGGTCAACTTTCAGGGTTCGGCATACGCTGGACGCCAGCGCCCGCACAAAAACGGCGTCCGGCAGGAGATCAAAGCGATCAGCCTCCAGGGCTTCAAGTTTCTTGACAGGCACCTTCAACGAAACAGCCAATGCCGCTATATGCAAACCAGCCGCTTCGCGCGCCAGTCGAAGCGCCTCCCCGGCCGACGCATGGGGCGTCGTGAAAACCACCTCACCCTCGTTCGAAGCCTCGGTCAAGACCGGGTTGCCGGCCTCCGCAGGATCACTCATTAAAAGCCCCCCTCTCATACGATGCCGCTTCTTTCGACTGGGCATACCGTCTCTTGAGCTGATCTCCCAACTGGGATACAACTTCCCGGTTATTGAGTCGTTGCTCGATCTTTATCCCAAGCCACAGAGTCTCGGCATTGGCGAGGGCACTGTTGTTCAGCCTGCGAATGTAGAACTGGGCCCGCACCAGTTCACCCCGGTCGTAAAGAAGGCTGGCAAGGTTATAGCCTGTCAATGGGTTGCCAGCATCAATTTGATAAGACCGCGTAAAACTTTCCTCGGCCTCGGCACGCTGGCCAGCGCGAACCTGACAGACGCCCTGTGCCATCAGGCTTCTGGCTTGTCCCCCATAAGTCGGGTTCGCTATTGCCTGTGCAAACATCTGTGAAGACTCACGGAACCGGGATTGCTGGCATAAAAACCAGCCATAGTTGTGAGCAACATCTGCATCACGTGGATTTATTGCAAGCGCCCGGCGAAAGCTGTCTTCAGCCAGCGGCGCATCGTTCAACCGCATGTACACCAATCCGCGAAGGTTGTAGGCATCAGCAAACCCTGGGTCAATCACAAGAGCCTGCTTGAGTTCGTCCAGCGCAACATTTGTCTGCCCCTGCTCGAAATAACCACTCGCAAGCTCAAGCCGCAAACGTGCGCGCCGGCGTGTTGCAGGCTCATCAGACTCGGTCACCATGTCCGTCTTCCCGTCAGCCGCACTGCGCACGCCGCCGGTGTTTCCGGCGCAACCTGCAAGAAGCACCGTACCCCAGCAAACCAGCATAAGGGCACTACGAAGGATTTTCATGACGCTATCCTTTTATCGATCACGACCTTGATACCACCCAGCATACCCTGCCGCTGTGAGGCCATGCGCTCGCGCGCACCCGTCCGGTCCTGAACATCGCCAGCCAGTTGTCCGCAGGCTGCGTCTATATCGTCACCCCGTGTTTTTCTGATTGTCGTCACGATGCCGGCAGCCATCAGGATTTTTGCAAACTGAAGAACTTGCGGCATGGCAGAACGTTTGAGGCCCGATGCAGGAAATGGATTAAAGGGAATGAGGTTGAATTTACATGACAAACCACTGAGTGCTTGCTGCTTCATCAGTTTGACAAGCTCGTGGGCATGCTCAGGCTGATCATTCACGCCATCCAGCATGCAGTATTCAAAAGTAATGAAGTCCCTCGGCGCATGGGCCTGGTAGCGCAGGCATGCCTCCAGCAACTCGGCGATAGGGTATTTCCTGTTGAGCGGCACCAACTGATCGCGCAACTCGTCTGACGGTGCATGCAGGGACACAGCCAGAGCGACCGGGCAATCGACCGCAAGGCGGTCAATCATCGGCACGACCCCGGAGGTGGAGACCGTGACACGGCGCCTGGACATTCCATACGCATGATCATCAAGCATCACCTTCAGGGCAGGCAGCAACTGGGCGTAATTTTGCAGCGGCTCCCCCATGCCCATCATGACGACATTGGAAATGACGCGCTCGTCTTTTCCGAATTGCCTGCGTAATTCGTGTTCGGCAAACCAAAGCTGGGCCAGAATTTCAGCAGTGGTCAGGTTGCGGCTGAACCCCTGATGGCCTGTTGAGCAGAACCGGCAACCCACGGCACAACCCGCCTGGGAGGAAATACATAAAGTACCGCGGTCAGTCTCAGGTATGAATACGGCTTCAACGACATCACCGGCACCCACGTCAAACAGCCATTTGATGGTTCCATCGGCGGAATCATGCCGGGACACCACCGGAAGCCCTTGTATATGGGCTAAAGCGGGCAGCTTCTCCCGCAGGGATTTTGCCAGATCCGTCA
Source organism: Polaromonas sp. (assembly GCF_016185115.1). GTDB lineage: Bacteria > Pseudomonadota > Gammaproteobacteria > Burkholderiales > Burkholderiaceae_C > Polaromonas. The sequence continues at coordinate 97,114 of NZ_JACPOF010000001.1, forward strand.
TTTGAGAAAAGTCAGACGCACCCCGCTGGTGTATCCAGCGAAAAAGCTGCATCGCACGAAAGCGCTTTTCTCCGAGGCTTTCGCAAAAAGCAGCCAGGCCCTCGAGATCGAAATTAAGCAGGTTGGTCGTCATTGCAGCGAGCGCAACGCGACCTGGCCCCAAGCACGTGGCAAAACCCGCGAAGGCATTGCAAAGCTTGAGGCAGACATGTTTAACGCGAGTAAATGTTCATGCCAGGGAAGAAGAAGCTGATTTCCACCTGGGCGGTCTCGGCCGCATCGGATCCGTGTACCGCATTGGCATCAATGCTTTCAGCAAAATCAGCACGAATGGTACCGGCGGCCGCCTTCTTCGGATCGGTCGCCCCCATCAGTTCACGATTTTTGAGAATGGCGTTCTCGCCCTCCAGCGCCTGGATCATCACAGGACCGGAAATCATGAATTCGACGAGATCCTTGAAGAAAGGACGCTCCTTGTGGACGCCGTAAAACGCTTCCGCCTCGCCACGGGAAAGATGGGCAAGCTTGGCAGCCACGATCTTCAGGCCGGCAGCCTCAAAACGTGCATAGATCTGGCCGATAACATTTTTTGCCACTGCGTCGGGCTTGATGATTGAGAGTGTGCGTTCGATAGCCATTTTGTTTTCCTTAACCTTTGATTTTCTGGATATTCAAAAAATGAATACAGCCTCTGATTTTAACCCGCCGTTCATGCCTGAAGTCCCGAAATGCACACATTGGCCTTCAGGAACTCCGGTATTGCAGATGGTTTCCTAGCGATTGCCGCCACCCCGGTTACCGCCACGGCCCTTGCCGCCCCCGGTGCCACCACTACCACCTCGTCGCTGACCACCGCCGCCCCCACCAGTGGGACCCGAGCCACCACCGCGCCGGGCCCCCTGGACTTGCCGCTGGCGCGTAAAGGTATCTGCGCCGATGTAGCCGAAAGATGTCTTCATCGGATCTGGCTGGGCCGCACCACTGGCCTTGTCGTCTCGCGCACCACGATCATCACGCCGCTTGCGCCCCTGACCTGCAGTGTTGTTCCCCGGATTTCGGGCGAATCCTGAAGGTGGCGGCATTGAGGGTGCTCCCGGCCCAAAACCACCCCCCTGATTACGCCCACGGCGCCTTTTTCCATTGGCACCAGCAATACCGCTGACGTCATGCCGAAGATTTGGGGGTTGCACGTCATCCTGGTCCGAATCCTCGTCCTGAAGACCTGCTTCGGCGCGGTTGTCCGGCTGGTTGGCCTGCGCACCGAATGTCTGTTCGCGTGCTGCCGGGCGCTCGCCGCCCCGGACACGGCCACCACGGCGAAGGCCTCGTGCGCGACGGGAATCGCCCCCCGCATCCTGCCCCGAAGTCTCCTGCGCAGCCACGCCACCTCGAGCATCCGCACGGGCTTCGCTGCGATTGGCAGCACTGGTCAAAGCCATGATGTCACGTTCATCAAGCTCCACGAAGGCACCGCGTTTGAGTCCGCGCGGCAATACCATGGCGCCATAACGTATGCGAATCAGGCGACTGACGGCATGCCCTACCGCCTCGAACATGCGCCTCACCTCCCGGTTGCGCCCTTCTGAAATGGTCACTTTGTACCAGCAGTTGGCACCTTCGCCGCCACCTGCCTCGATGGACGAGAAAAAGGCATTTCCGTCATCCAGCAGAACCCCCTCCAGCAGGCGCTTCTTTTCATCCGCGCTCAAGGCCCCCAATACCCTCACTGCATATTCACGTTCAAGGCCAAATCGGGGATGCATGAGTTTGTTCGCGAGTTCGCCAGAACTCGTCAGCAGGAGCAGCCCTTCGGTGTTAAGGTCAAGGCGGCCGACAGACTGCCATTTGCCCTGGAACAGCTTTGGGAGGCGCCGAAAAACGGTGGGCCGGTTTTGGGGGTCATCGTGCGTGACGACTTCACCTGCAGGCTTGTGATACGCAATCACGCGAGGCGGCGGCGGATCAATCCTGACCCTGATAGGTTTGCCGTTGACCTTGACCGTGTCTCCGAACTTGACACGCTGCCCGATATGCGCAGGTTCACCGTTGACCGATATGCGCCCCTCAAGAATCAGTTGCTCCATCTCCAGGCGGGATCCCAGTCCAGCCTGCGCCAGCACCTTGTGCAACTTGGGAGTCTCTGGCTGAGGCAGTAGAACCCTCTTGGACAACTCCACGCCGGGATCAGCCTCATCTTCATCAAAACGTCCGGTCACCACTTCATCAAAACGAACTGCGGCGATCGAAGTCGTGCGCGATCCGGGATGGACCCTGGCAGCACCAGGGACAACATTGCCCGGGGCCACAGAGTGCGGCAGTTCACCAGCCGCATCAGGAGCGCCGGCTTTTTCAACAAGGGCTTCGACATGCCCTGGAGGGGGCTCAAGCGGTGCCGGAGGATCCTGATGGTCTGGTAGGTTCATGCTTTTACTTCATGCGCTGGGTTCATCGGGCTGTTTCTCACCCGGCCCGGCAACGTCCTTGATTTCGTTTACTTCATCCGCGGTTTCCACAGGCGCTGCCTGGGGTTGTACGGCTTCCTGCAACTCTTCAACGGCAGGGGCCTGCCCACCATCTTTGGCCAGGGGCTCTGCGTCCGCCATTCCAAATTCGATCTGCTCAAGCATCGCCGCCTGCCCCGCGCCGCCATCCATGGCCGGCAACTGATCCAGCGAATCAACGCCCAGATCGTCCAGAAACTGCTTTGTCGTCGCATACAGCGCAGGCCTGCCCACGGTCTCTCTATGCCCGATGACCTCAACCCAACCCCGATCCTCAAGCTGCTTGAGGATGAGGCTGTTGATGGTCACACCCCGAATATCTTCCATATCACCGCGGGTGACCGGCTGACGATACGCAATGATGGCGAGCGTCTCGAGGGTTGCCCGCGTATAGCGAGGCGGTTTTTCTGGATGCAACCGGTCAAGGTATTCGCGCATCTGTGGCCGGCTCTGGAAGCGCCAGCCGGTGGCCACGTGGACCAGTTCCGCGCCCCGCCCCGCCCAGTCATTCTGAAGTTCGTCGAGCGCCAGCCGGATGCTGTCAGGCGTCAGGGCACCGTTAAACAAAACCCCCATCTCTCGGAGCGGCAAAGGCTGCTGGGCGCAAATAAGTGCCGTCTCGAGGACGCGCTTCGCATCCGTCGTATTCATGATTTCTTGTTTCCGAAAATGGTCGGGTATGGCGCCGAAAGGCGCGACTCACATGGAGCGCAGTACCTGTGAGATGCCATTGCGGTCAACGGCTGGGTTCTGCAGAAGCTTCTAACTTACTATTCGGGATTGTATCGCAGGCCCAAAGCTACGGCGGCGGCTGCCATGTCTTTCGGCAGAGGCGACCTGAATTCAAGCAACTTGCCGTTGATCGGATGCTCAAAAGCCAGCCGGCAAGCGTGAAGAGCCTGCCTCTCCAGCCCCCCCGCGCTCCGGCCGCCGTATAGCTCGTCCGCAACCAGCGGGTGCCCCAGCACAGCCATGTGCACCCTGATCTGGTGGGTCCGGCCGGTGTGCAACTTGCAGCGGACCATGCAGTAATCAGTATTGCTCTGGAGAACAGAAATATCCGTGGACGCTGTTTTGCCCGGATTCCTGTCCATATCCACAACAGCCATCCTCAGGCGATTACGGGGATCACGCCCCACCGGGAGATTGACGTGGCGTGTCGCAGCCCCGGTCCATGCACCATGTGCAAGGGCGATGTACTGGCGGTTGACACTGCGCGCAGCAATCATCCTGACCAGTTCGTCCATCACCTGCCGCTTCCTGGCAACCACCATCAGACCGCTGGTGTCCTTGTCAAGGCGGTGCACGATGCCAGCCCGGGGCAGCAATCCAGCCTCCCTGTCGCGCGCAAGCAGGCCATTGAGCAGCGTACCGCTCCAGTTGCCAGGCGCAGGATGGACAACCAGGCCTGCAGGCTTGTTGATCACCAATAAAAATTCGTCTTCAAACACCACGTCAAGCGCCATGGCCTCGGGTTTGAACGCCTGGCTTTGAGGCGTCGGTCGCAATTCGATGCGGAGTTCGTCAAACGCCTTGACGGCATGCGACGCCTTCACCAGAACCACGCCATTGAGCTGGACCAAACCGGCCGCGATCAATTGCTGCAGGTAGCTGCGCGAGAACTCCGGCACGGTAAGGGCCAGGGTACTGTCAACCCTCTTTCCGTGGGATTCCAGCGGCACGCGTAGCTGCCGCAGTTCAATCTCGCCGTCTACGTCGGATTCGTCACCAGCGTGATCAGTGGCATCGGGCATGACAACGCTCGATATAATCGATTTGCTTTGTTCAGAATCAGTCATTAGTAGAGGTCGATCGCAATGTTTTCCACCAAATTATCGGTTGTTCCCAGTGCATCACCCATGGCATCGCCATTTGTGGCGGCGATCGCATTGCTCTGCGCCCTGATGGCCGGCTGCTCCAGCAAGCCCATTGACCCAACATCGACCTGGAGCCCCAACAAGATATACGCAGAGGCCAAGGACGAGCTCAATAACGGCGGTTATGAGAAGGCCATACCCCTGTTTGAAAAACTTGAAGGCCGTGCAGCAGGTACACCCCTGGCTCAGCAGGCACAGCTCGACAAGGCCTACGCCCAATACAAGGGCAACGAACAGGCCCAGGCCATTGCAACCCTTGACAGGTTCATCAAGCTGCATCCCGCAAGCCCCGCGCTGGATTACGCGCTGTACCTGAAAGGCATTGTCAATTTCAACGACAACCTCGGCCTGTTCGGTGCCATCTCGCGTCAGGATCTTGCCGAGCGTGACCAGAAAGCCGCCAAGGAGTCATTTGAGTCGTTCAGGGAACTCGTGACACGCTTCCCGGACTCGAAATACACACCAGACGCCCGCCTGCGCATGACCTATACCGTCAACTCGCTGGCCCAGTCCGAAGTCCATGTGGCACGTTACTATTACTCGCGCGGCGCCTATATCGCAGCCATTAACCGGGCCCAGACCGCCATCAGCGACTACCGCGACGTGCCAGCGCTCGAGGAAGCCACGTACATCATTTACAAGTCGTACGACGCATTGGGCATGACCCAACTGCGGGACGACGCGAGACGCGTACTCGAAAAAACCTATCCGCAAAGCGAATTCACCACCAAGGGATTCAGGTCTGCTGACAATCCCTGGTACAAGTTCTGGTAAGTTCATCCAGCCGCGTCAGGAGTTCTTCATCAGAATTCAGGCGCTGCATCGGTGGAACAGCCCTTAAAAGCCGTTTGCCGTAGCCCATCTGCCGGGTTCTGGTATCACAGATCACCAGTACACCCTGGTCAGTCTCGCGTCGAATCAGCCTGCCGGCCCCCTGCTTGAGCGCAACTGCTGCTTCCGGCAAAAAATAGTCATTGAAGGCGCTTTTGCCTTCTGCCTCCAGGCTTCTGGATCTCGCCTCTGCCATCGGGTCGTTGGGTGGCGGGAAAGGGAGCTTGTCGATGATCACCAGTTGAAGCGCATTGCCCGGCACATCAATGCCTTCCCAGAAAGAAGCTGAAGCCACGAGGATGCAGCCCCGCTGGCCATCCGTATTGCCGAGCCGGAATCTCTCGATCAACACCCGCTTGGGCATGGCGCCCTGAACCAGCACCTCAATCCCGCCCGAGTCTGAAAATGTGTTGTGCAGACTGTCACCGATCACACGCAAGGCCTTCAGCGTTGTGGTCAGCACCATGGTGCGTCCACCCAACCGGGCGGCCCAACGGCCCGCCGAATCGGCCACGGCCTGGGAATGAGACGGATCTGCAGGCTTGGGGAAGTCGGCAGGAATATAAATGGCGGCCTGCTGCGCATAGTCGAATGGACTGCTCACCTTGAGCACACGTGCGTCCCCTAGTCCGCAGGGTTCAGTGAACCAGCTCAACTTCTCGTCGTCGCCCAGCGTGGCCGACGTAAAAATCCAGGACTTCGCAGACTCCCCCGAAGCTCCCAGCAATTTGGTCTTTACGGCTTCAGCAATATTGAGCGGCGACTCCACCAGCCGCAATTGCGTCCCGACATCTACCCAGCGCACCAATCCGGGTGGGCAGGCACGCGCGAAAGCGGCTGCGCGCTCAGCCAGCTCTGACGCACGCTCTTGCAGCCTCGGGAAATCGCCTGCGATCTCACTGACGGTGGCCAGGGACTCGGAGGCACCAGACAAAGCCACGCCAAGATTGTCGAGAGCCACCGTCCAGGCGCCAGCTTCTATTGTTTCTGGTGCGACACTCGTCCAGCGAAGCTTTGTTCCCGGGTGCTGCCGCCCTGCACAAAGCCTCAATTCACGTGCGGCCTGTTCACAGGCGCCGACCACTGCCTGCCAGTCAACCAGTCCCCGGGCCAATTGCAGGCCTGCGCCCAACAGGTCACGGCAAAAATCCAGCAGTTGCCCAGTGGTGAGGTTTTTGCCAAGAAACTGGACGCCGGTCTCGTTGAGCTGGTGGGCCTCGTCGAAAATAGCGACCTTGACCGAAGGCAGCAACTCGGCAACGCCAGATTCGCGCACGGCCAGGTCGGCAAAAAAAAGATGATGGTTTATCACGACTACATCAGCCGCCAGTGCCTCGCGGCGCGCCAGGTTGACGTGGCAGGCACGAAACTGGGGGCACTGCGCGCCCAGACAGTTTTCACGCGTGGACGTCACCAGCGGTATCAAGGGCGAACGCTCATCCAGCCCTGGCAGCTCGGCCAGATCGCCAGCCTTGGTGAACTGCGCCCACTCCTCAATTTTTGCCAGCGAGCGTGCGGCCGTCCTGTCGGCGAGCGCCGGGTCTTGCCGCGCCAACGCCATGCGGTGCAGGCACAGATAGCTGGCACGCCCCTTGAGCAGGGCGATGCGCACAGGAACATTAAGTGCCTCGACCAGTAGCGGCAGATCACGAACAAAAAGCTGGTCCTGCAGGGCCTTGGTAGCGGTGGATACCAGCACGCGCTCACCACTGAGAAGCGCTGGTACCAGATAGGAAAATGTTTTACCCACACCGGTGCCGGCTTCAACCACCAGCACTTCCGAACGCTCAATCGCGCGTGCAATCGCGACGGCCATCTCAGTCTGCCCTGCTCTTGCGACAAACTGTTCGGTGGTGCGCGACAGCACGCCATCGGGGGCAAATGCCTCCTGAACTTCAAGTTCCAGGTACATCAGGCGGGTTCGGGCGGATCCAGCGCCAGTTCAAGCTGGCAAATCTGGTCTCTGAGATGGAGGCGTCGTTTTTTGAGACGGCGCAGCATCAGTTCGTCAATGGGCGTTGCATGTGCCGTAATATCCACCAGCGCATTCAGGTCGGCATGTTCGATCTTGAGTTCGATCAGCCGACGTTCCGGCGAGTGTAAATTTAGGTCCAAGGTATTTTTTATCAGCGCTCGCTGCTTGCTCTGATAATACGTTGATTACGGAGATAAATCGAGTCCCAACGGCTCGACCAATTGCAAGATGTCAAAAGGCTATCGAATCACGGCTTCAACAGGTATCCACAAGGGAGACCGGGAGTACCAGCAGGACCAAGTCAACCTGATCAGCCACCAGCGCATAGCCGGCTGCATTTTGGGCATCGTGGCCGACGGCATGGGCGGTCGCAGCGGTGGACGCAAGGCATCCGATCAGGTCATGATGACTGCCAAACAGCTGTTTGAGCGTTACTCCCCTGACAGCGACGACGCGCCTTCAATGCTCAAGCAGATCGTTGAAGAAGCCCACATCGTCATCAAGCTGACAGCGATCTCCGCAGAGCAGGAGCCGCACAGCACACTCGCAGCCTTCCTCATCAACCCGGCTGGCGACTGTCACTGGGTGCATACCGGCGATTCGCGCATCTATCATTTCCATGGCAGCAAGCTTGTCCATCGCACGGTTGACCACTCCTATGTCCAGACGCTTGTCGACAAGGGTGAGATCACCGAAGAAGAAGCCAATGTGCACCCACAGTCAAACATCCTCATGGGTTGCCTGGGCACCGAAGACCCGCCCCCCATCAGCCATCACTTTATTCAGCAATTGCAGCCTGAGGACGTGCTGATCGCCTGCAGCGACGGCGTCTGGCACTACTTCAGCCCCAGCGAGATGGGTTCCGCCCTCTCCATGCTTTCGCCGCGCGAGGCGACCGAATTCCTGATCCAGAAAGCCCGCTCCCGGGCACGTGGCGGCGGCGACAACCTGTCACTGGTCATCGTCAAGTTCGAGCCCCTCGAATAAGCAGCCAGGCACCCGCGCGCCATACTTTTCGGGCGCTCAATTCGTACTGATATTGACAGTGCACGACCACGGCCTGTTGACATTCCCGCCCCCGAAAAATCCGCTTCCGGCAACCCGCTTGAGGCCGTTTCAGACGTTACACACATGGCGAAATAACATGTATCAATCCAAATGTTATTGCGAATCATTCTTTTTCAAATATAATTATTGCTGCACAAATCCAGCCAACGCGTCCAGATCATCCGGGACAGCACAGCCAAGCATTTGCCCAACCACCATTTTTGCCGGACCGGCAAAAGATCACATCGCTTGGAGCTTTCCTTGGCACGCCACACATCACGCAAGAGCAGCGTAAAACGCAGCACTCCCGACAAATCATCGTCCATCACCGTTAACTCCACACCAGCAATTACTGCTCACAGGCCGAGAGCCGCAGAGATGAACGCAATTCCGCTGGGCGCGCTCATGCTTGCCGCCTCAGTAAGCGGCTGGGCACAAACCGTGACTGCGTTGCCCAGTACGCCTGCGACCACGACAACAGCCATCACGCAAGTCGATGGAAAAACGCTGGCCCCAGTAACGATCAAGGATACGAGGGACCGGGCCACACAAACCTATCAGAGCGGGGTCACTACGATTGGCAAGGTTCCGGTTGCTGCCAAAGACGTGCCGCAATCGCTGACAGTGGTCAACGAGAAGCTCATCCACGATCAGGGCCGTGACACGTTCAAGGGCGCGCTCGAAAACGTCGTTGGCATTACTTTTGAAGCCGGCGAAGGCGGCCGCATAGGTGACAACATCCGCCTGCGCGGTTTTAGCGTTGCGGGTGACATTTATCTCGATGGCATGCGCGATATCGCGCAGTACAACCGTGACACATTCAACTACGACCGTATCGAAGTGCTGCGCGGCTCGGCCTCCATGCTGTTTGGCCGCGGGTCCACCGGTGGCGTCGTCAATCAGGTGAGCAAGACCGCTCGCCTGCTGACCGAGAATGAAGTCAATCTGACAGTTGGCCCTGGCTATTTGCGTACCACGGGTGATTTCAACGTCCGTACCGGCGAAGAGTCCGCCCTGCGCATTGGGGCCATGACGACTGACGGTGAGAGCAAAGGCGGAAAGGTTTCAACCAGGCGCCGTGGACTGGCTTTTGACTACAGCCTGGGTATAGGCACCTCAGACGAATTCAGTTTCAGCTTCTATCACCTGAACTACAACGACAAGCCCGATAACCTGGGCGGAAGGTGGCTGCAAGGTGCTCCTGCGCCGTTTCCATCGGGGCTGTCATATAACGCCGCTTCCGACTATCAAAGAGACGCCGCCGACATCGGAACAATCACCCACACTCACCGCTGGAATGACGGCAGCACCCTGAAAACAACCTTCAGGGATGGACATTTCAACCGTGACCTGTGGGCAACACAGCTCAATGGCCTGGCGGCCAACGTCACCCAGGCCAATTTTGGATTCAATACGGTGGTTCCGCGAGGTACGCAAACCCGCGCCGGCCGCGATCATCACACTTTCCTTCAGAGCGACTACATCACAACAACCAACTGGTTCGGCCGCAAAAACCAGATTCTGGCAGGAACGGATATCGCGCGCGAAAACGCCATCGTTTACCGCTACGTCAACGTACCGACACGGACCAACGTGACGGTGGGCGACCCGACAAACCTGGCACTTATGGATAGGCGCAACCTGATTCGCTCCACGGTTTTCACGTCGACTGCCATAGGAGCTTATGTCCAGGACACCATTAACCTCACGCCATCCTGGAAGCTTGTGGGCGGGCTTCGCCTCGACAGCTTCGGTGGCACATACGATCGTTCGGGGCTGGCGGTACCTGCCGGAGATCTGTCACGCAGGGATACAAAACTCAGCAAGCGGGCCGGTGTGATGTACCAGCCGACGGATGAGGTGAGTTATTACGCGTCCTACGGAACCTCCTTCAACACGTCAGGCGACCTCTATCAATACGATGCAAACAGCGCAAAAACGCCACCGGAGAGCAGCCGGAACCTGGAAATTGGCGCCAAGTGGGAACTGTACGGAGGCGACCTCTCCCTGCGCACTGCACTGGCCCGCACCGACAAATACAACGAGCGCAACACCGACGTGAACCAGGCGACGGGAGAGTTCCTGCTGTCAGGCCAGCGCCACACCAATGCCCTGGAGTTTGAAGTCGCCGGCCGCATCAATCCGCAATGGGATGTTTTCGGCGGGATAGTGTTCATGCACGGTGTCATTGACAAGGCAGGCTCCTCCGCCGCAGCCCAGGCTACTGTCGGGCTCAACCCTGGTTTGACCCCCAACCGGCAGGCCAACCTGTGGACCACCTACAGGCTGGGAGCCAACTGGCGCATAGGCGGCGGCTTCACGCATATAGGCGCCCAGGCACCATCGTCAGCCTCGGCAGCAAACCTGATGAACCACGCACCCGCGTACACAAAATGGGATGCACTGGTTGAATATCGCATCAACCAGGACAACACCATCAAGCTCAACGTGGACAATCTGACCAACAAGGTTTACTACGGCTCGCTCTACCAGGGCTGGCCAACACAGTCGCCGATGCGTACGGTCAGGGCAACGCTCACAAGCAAGTTCTAGGTACCCGATATCGGAGCGTTAAACCGGGCATCCAGGCACATACCAGGATGTCCGATTCTTATTTTGGATAGCAAACATGTTGCTCCGCGTTGCACAGGTCTTGACCCCTGAAGAACTGACCCAGGTTCGACAGCTCGTACTCACAGCGCCCTGGTCGGATGGCCGCATCACTGCAGGCGTGCAGAGCGGTGCGGTCAAAAACAACCTTCAGCTGCCTGAAGAGTTGCCTGAGGCACAGCAGGCCAGACATATTGTTTCGGTCGCGCTGGCACGCAACCCCATGTTCGTCACGGGTGCCTTGCCAAAGTCGGTCTACCCTCCCCTGTTTAACCGGTATGGCGGCCAGTCCAATGCGTTCGGCAACCACATCGACAATGCCGTCCGCACCCATGCCGCCACGGCAAGGCATGTGCGCACAGACATTTCGTGCACGCTGTTTCTGAGCGAGCCGCAAACCTATGACGGCGGCGAACTGGTCGTACAGGACACCTACGGCGAGCAGAGCATCAAGTTCGCTGCTGGTGATCTGGTGATGTACCCGGGCACCTCCGTCCACCGGGTAACTCCGGTGACCCGGGGCGAACGGCTCGCCTGCTTTTTCTGGATCGAAAGCATGGTCCGCTCTGATGCGCAGAGAAGGTTGCTCTACGACATGGACATGGCCATTACGGCGCTGCGGCAAAAAGACCTGGACAGGGCCGGTCGCGACCAGGCCCATGTTGAAAGTGACGAGGTCGTGCGCCTGACAGGCTGCTATCACAATCTGCTGCGGATGTGGGCTGACGTCTGAGACTCTGCCCTTGATGCTGCCGCCCATCGGTATTCATATAAATGCGACACATTCGCATTTATAATCAGACCAGCCATCCGGATTTGGGCCGTGACCGGAAAGCCAGAAAACAAACCAAACGCAAGCAGACGCCGAATCGCCGGACTCCAGCGCATTCGACAGTCTCTTCTTCAAACATCAGACAAGCAGGAAATCAAATGAAACGCACTTCTTTCGCACTTGCGGCTTTTTTCTCCCTGGCCTCCGCTGGCGCCCTCGCGCACGGTGATTTCAAATGCGACGTACCCAAGGCCGAATGGCAACCCCAGATGGAACTGCAGCGCAAGCTCACAGCCGAAGGCTGGAAGGTGCGGCAGGTCAAGGTCGACAACGGCTGTTATGAGGTTTACGGTTTTGACAGCACCGGCAAGCGCATCGAAATCTACTTCAACCCCAAGACCTTTGAAAAAATCGGCGAGGTCAAGCAGCCCTCCTGACAGCCCGCATGGCAGCCCCGCCGATCGCTGTTGAAAGCCTGATGCCCGCGCCGCACAACACCGTCAAGGTATGGGACGGACTGGTTCGCCTGCTGCACTGGCTGCTGGTGCTGTCGGTGGCTTTGGCATGGCTCAGCACACTGGGCTTGGGTTGGGTCAAGGCACATGAACCCGCAGGCTACGTGGCCCTCGCCGTCGTGGTCACACGCGTGATCTGGGGGTTTGCCGGCAGCCGCCACGCGCGCTTTGCGCAGTTCGTGCGCAAGCCGCGGGCCGTACGCAACTACGCACTGCAGCTCAAGTCAGGCTGCGAACTGCGGTATGCAGGCCACAACCCGCTGGGCGGGTGGATGGTTGTGCTGCTGCTGGCAGTGGTGGGTGCGCTGGGCATCACGGGCTGGCTGTACACCACCGATTATTTCTGGGGCACGGCCTGGCTTGACCAGTTGCATGGCGCCCTGGCATGGGTGCTTTTGCTGCTGATCGCCGGCCATCTGGGCGGCGTACTGGTCACCAGTTACAGGCACCGCGAAAACCTCGTGGGCGCCATGTTCACAGGCCGCAAGCAGGCGGCGGCTCCGGGCGACATCGAGGACTGACATTCACACGTCGCACACGCGCGGTCGATCTCCTGCTAGCGCGCCGTTTCTTCTTCAATGCGTTTGAGCAGTTCGGCCAATGGTGCTTTTTTCGCGACGCCTGGCCGCCCGCCCACATAACCGGCCATGTCTTCCGCCTCTTGCGGAGACACCAGCGCCGTCAGGTAGATGAACGGAATACGCGCAGTGACCGGGTCTTCGGCCAGCGCCGCAGCCACATCACCACCGCTGAAGTCAGGCATGTCAATGTCGCAAAGAATGACGTCGGGCTTCTCGCGTTTGGCCAGCGCTACCGCCGTGCGCGGCTGCGTGGTGCTGGCAAGCTGGTAGTTCTTGGCCAGCTTGGTGACCAGGTAGGTAACGATGGCTTCATCGTCATCAATCAGCAAAATCTTTTTTCGTTCGTCGAGCACTGTTTACTCCGTTTTATTCAATCTTTGTCTTCAGCAGGCGGCACACCCGGCCATGTCATTGCGCCATCTCGCCCTTGAGGATTGTGGCCGTCTGCAAATGTACGCGCAAGTCATTGACCAGAGCGGCGGCCTGCTGCAGATCCATGACGGCCGCTTCGGTCTCCATGTGTTTGCCCTGTTCTGCCGCCCAGTGAAAGCCGTACAGGCCAAGGCTGCCGGCAAGCTGGTGCGCCCTGCGCCGCAGTCCCTCACGGTCACCCGATGCAATATCCGCAGCCATGTCATCGAGCAGCCTGAGCCGGGTCGGTAAAAAGCCCGGAAGCAGTTCAAAAATATCCGGGTCCACCACGACGGGCGCCAGTGAGCCCACAGGCGCAGCAGCGACTGCGGGGGCCACAGGTTTTGACGACGATACAAAGTCCAGCAGCGTCTGCTGTATGAGCTCGCGCGTCACAGGCTTGGTGAGGTAATGGTCAAAGCCCGCAGCAAGGCAGCGCGCCCGGGTCTCCTCATCGTCATGCGACGACAGCACCACCACATAAGCACGCGGCCTGCCCATGTCGGCCTCCTGCTGGCGCAACAGGCCTATGGCTTCCAGCCCGCCCATGACGGGCATGTCCAGGTCCATGAACATGATGTCGGGCACCTCCTGCTCAACCATCTCCAGCGCGACCCTGCCATTGAACGCCGTGGTGACGGTGAGCGGCGGGCACGGCAAAAAGCGGCGCACGATGAGCAGGTTGTATTCGTCGTCATCGACCAGCAGAACCTTGAGCGGCGGCAGGTCGGCCAGCACCATGGGCTGGCGGTTGCGGTGTTCCATCGCATGCCGCGCGGTCGGCGGCACCTTGCCCGCAGGCGCGGCGCGCAGGCTGACGCGCAGCGTCGTGCCTTCGCCGGCCGATGTCTGCATGGTTACGTCGCCATCCTGCGTGCGTGCCATCAGGCGCGCCGAGTAGGTACCCAGACCGGTGCCGCTGGCCTTGCCTGCAGTCGCGTACTTGGTGAAAAAGGTATCCCGCACGGCAGTTGGCACCATGCCCTCGTTGTGAATGCTCAAGACGACGCTGTCAGCGCCTTCATGGCCGGCCGCAGCCTTTTCGTCCTGCAGCGTCACTGTCACGGTTGCGCCTTCGGGCGATGCCTCGACCGCGTTCTTCAGCAGGTTGGCCACCAGTGAATAACACAGCAGCTCTTCAGCCCAGGCGCAGGCCTGCACCTTGCCCGATACCAGCTTGAGCACCACGTTCTTCGACGCCGCGTGGCTGCGGATATCGACCGCCACCTTGTCGACCAGATCCACCAGGTCCACCGCATCGGGCCGGAAGATATAACTGCCCTGCTCCATCTTGTAGAGGTCCAGCGACAGGTTGACCATGCTCAGGATGCGGTAGCCCGCGCGCTCGACGATGCCCAGCAGTTCGTCGGCCTCTGCCGTCAGGCGCCGCTCTTCACGCAGCAGGCGCGGCACCGCAATGATGCTATTGAGGGGCGTCTTGATGTCGTGGCGCGCAATGCGCTCGACCTCCTCGCGCAGCCTGACGTTTTCCATCAGCGCCTCGTTCTGCAGCTCGAGCTGCCCGGCCTGCGCGGCAATCTGGTCATGCGAGGCATGCAGCGCCTGCTCCTGGGCGCGGCGCTCGGTGATGTCCGTGAGCGATGCAATAAAACGTGTGGCGTAGCCCTTCTGGTCACGCACCGACACGCCCATGCCCTGCACCCACACATAGCTGCCGTCGGCGCAGCGCAGGCGGTATTCAATCGCCTGGTGAAACTCCTCCGCACCTGCCGGCCCCTTGCCCTTGATATGCTCGGCAAAGGCATCACGCACGCGCGCCGTGTCGTCGGGGTGAATCATGTCGAAGTAGTCGGGCCAGGCCGAGGTATCGGTATCCGCGCTGAAGCCCAGCAGCTCGCGCAGGCGCGGTGAATAAAACGCCGTGCGCGTCCTGCCGTCCCAGTCCACAATGCCGGCCTTGGCCGCGCGCACCACCAGTGCAATGCGCCGCTGCTCGGTGGCCAGCGCCTGTTCCATCTCATAACGCTCGGTCACATCGGCGCTGGCGGTCACCACCCCCAACGGCTCGCCGCGCGCATTGGCCATCACGGTGCGGGTCTGGGTGTAACGCCTTCCATTGGAAGCCACATCCAATGTCATCGGCGGGCTGTCGACGCCGCGGCGCAGCGACTCGGCGTCGAGCTTCTCGACCTCGGCGGCTTCTTCGGGCTCGCGCAGCTCGCGTGCGGTGCGGCCCATGACCTGGTCGCGCCGCAGCGCGTAGTACTGCTCCCAGGTACGGTTGGCAAACACGTAGCGGCCTGCGGTGTCGCGCATCGCCAGCGCCACCGGCACCGAGTCCACGAGGTCATTGATGAAGCGCACGCGGTCTTCAAGCTGGCCGGCCTGCGCGGCAATCTGGTCGTGCGAGGCACGCAGCGCTTCTTCCTGCGCGCGGCGTTCGGTGATGTCGATGATGAAGGCAATCCAGCGCAGCACAAAACCGTTGGCGTCACGCACCGCCATGCCGCCCACCTCGCACCAGACATAAGTGCCGTCGGCGCGCAGCAACCGGTACTGTTCGGTCGAATAAAACTCGCCCATCGGGCCTTCCGGCCCCTTGCCCTTGATGAAGGGCACCCAGCGCCCGACGATGCGCGCCCGGTCATCGGGGTGAATCATGACCTTGAAGTAGTCCGGCCAGTCAGACGTGTCAGCGTCTGGTGCATAGCCGCGTATCTCGCGAAAGCGCGGCGAATAGTAGGTGTCGTGCGTACCGCCGTCCCAGTCCACAATGCCCACGCGTGAGCCGCGCACCACCAGGTCAAGACGCCGCCTCTCGGTGGCCAGCAACTCCTGCTGCTCGCGAAAGACGGTGATGTCGAGGTAGGAGGTGATGATGCGGCGCGTGCGGCCGTCGTCGCCAATCTGCGAGACGCTCTCGGCGTGTATCCACAAATAACTGCCGTCGGCCGTGCGCAGCCTGCCGACCATGGGCGGCGCGGGTATGGTGTCGCCCGGCTTGCCGGTGAACTCGACCATCTCGCGGAACTGCGCACGCGCACGTTCGCGGTCGTCGTCATGCATGAACATGAAAACCGTGGGCCAGCCTGATGTATCGGTGCCCGCCGGATAGCCCGTCATTTCAAGGTAGCGGTCCGAGTAGGTCATGACCTCGGTGGCGGCATCCCAGTCGCTGAACCCGGCCTTGGTGGTGCGCACCAGCAATTGCAGGCGGTCACGCTCTATCGACAGCACCTGCTCGGCCAGCCGCTTCTGGTTGACCTGGTCTGTCATCTGAGATTCAAGCTGCTTGGCATCACTGATGTCGATGAACGAACAGATAAACCGCAGCGTGCGTCCTTCAGCGCCCAGCAGTGCAATGCCTTCTGCGTGCACCCACACATAGTCGCCGTTGGCGCGGCGCATGCGGTAATCCAGCGGCTTGTGGTGGCGTGTGCCGCTGGTCACGCTGCGGTTGCGCAGTTCGCCAACAAAATTGGCGCGCACCCGCTCGCTGTCTTCCGGGTGCAGCAGGTCATAAAACGCTGGCAGGTCAGATGCAGCCGCGTCTGCCGGGTAGCCCAGGATTTCCTTGTAGCGGTCTGAATACGTCACCACATCGCCAATGGCGTTCCAGTCGAGCAGGCCCGCCTTGGTGGCGCGCACCAGCAGGTTGGTGCGTTCGCGCTGCTCAATGCCGCGCAGTTCTTCGGAGGCCAGCGCGCGCGCCATGCGCCGCGCCAGCATGAAGCCCGGCGCCAGTGCAAACGCCAGCAGGCCGTAAGGCATCCAGACGGTGCGCATCAGGTGCCTGAAGAAAATCCAGTCGTGGCCCACCACCACGGCCAGCACTGCAAAGCCGCCCAGGAGGATGGGGGCGCTGCCACGCCAGCGCGTGCGCCTGCTCGCCCTGACCAGCACCCACGTGATGTAGACAGCCATCACCACCGTAAAAGTGCCCAGCACCGGGACGGACAGCGTGAACACGCTGCCAGGCGTCAGCACCGACAGCAAGGCCCCCAGGCCACCAAACCAGCTCACGACCCTGATCTGCCAGTCGCCGAACTCGCCCGGGTAGGCCGCGTGCACAAAACGCGCAAACATGGTCAGGCCGCCGTAAAAGCTCAGGAACATCAGGCACAGGTACCAGTCCCAGCCCAGCGGCCCCAATATCGGCAGCGCCGCACGCTCGCCCGACATCGCCACGAACACACAGCAGGAGAGGCAAAACAGCCCGAAATACAGCGGCGCAAGCTCCTTGCGGCGCCAGACAAAAAACAGGATGGGCAGCACGCTCAGCAACGCCAGCCCCCCAAACGCACCCATGTCACGCACCAGCCCCGCCTCGCGCTGCACCTGCATCTGCGCACTGCTGCCTATCTGTATGCCGCGCACCAGCCCGCCGCGGCGGTGGTCAAAGTTGGAGACATGCGCCACGATGTTCAGCGGGCAGCGGGCCTCGCCTATCGGCACATACTGCTGCGCCACTGCCGGGTCTGAACTCGGGTCATCAACGCCCGGCTTGCCCTGGCTCGCCACCTCGCGGCCGTTGACAAACATGCGCACAGAACTGTGCTGCACCGGGAAGGCCATGCTCAGGCCGGAGGCACTGCTGCAGTTGAGCTGCAGGCGGTAACTGGCATAGCCGTCAGAACCCAGCTTCTGCCCATCGACCACTGTGCCCGCCCAGGCCGCCGGCAGGTCGGCAAACATGGTCGGGGCGCCGGCAGGCTGTGCGGGGTCTATGAACTGCCGCCAGTAAAAGGCCCATTCCCCACTGAGGAAAACAGGCCCGTCGCGCTCGAAGTTCCACTGGCGGAGATCCATCTCGCCAGCTTTTGCCATCGGCTCGATATCGTTGCGCGCTGCGTCTGCCGGCCCCTGCAGTGCAAAAAAAGCCGCCAGAAGAACCAGCAACTTCGTGAGTACCGTGCGAACAGTCGGGTGCGTCAAAGGCATGGCAAAGGATAGACGATTTGTTACGTCTCTCCCCTGTGCGCAGACTTGCTGCCGCCCGGCCTGTTGCCCGCCGGACACAACTGGCGCGCCCATGACTCAGAATTCAAATGTTAATACAGGAGTTAACATTTTGACCAAAAGTTAATATGGAAGTTAACTTTTGACTCTTTTCCGGCCTGCCATGTCTTCAAAAAGCCCAAAAATGGCTCGAAAAGCCGATTTTCAGGCACTGAATCGGGCTGCAGGCCAATAAATACGTACGTGAGCAGCTATTAAATAGGTAGCAGACCAGTGGTTCGGCGCGACTTTTTACCAGCTCGTCGCAATGTATTTGGCTTCGGAGAACTCAAGAATTCCCTCGTGCGCACCCTCGCGGCCCAGGCCGCTCTGCTTCACGCCGCCAAAAGGCGCAGCCGGATCAGACACCAGGCCGCGGTTCAGCGCCACCATGCCGCTTTCGATCTGCTCGCTGACGCGCAGGCCTTTGGCCATGTCTTTGGTGTAGACATAGGCGACCAGCCCGTATTCGGTGTTGTTGGCCATCTCAATGGCTTCTGCCTCGGTATCAAACACCACCAGCGGCGCGACCGGGCCGAAGATCTCCTCGCCCAGCAGCTTTGCATCGCGGCTCACGTCTGCCAGCACGGTCGGCATGTAGAAATAGCCCTTGCCCTCCGGCCGCTTGCCGCCGGCCAGCACGCGTGCGCCGCGCGCCACGGCGTCGTCCACCAGGTCACTGACCTTGTTGACGGCTTTGGTCGTGATCAGCGGGCCGCAGCCGGTGGCGGCATCCAGGCCGTTGCCGACCTTGATGGCGCCCATGCGCTGGGCCAGTTTGGCCGCGAAAGCCTCATACACGCCGCGCTGCACATAAAAGCGGTTGGCCGCCGTGCAGGCCTCACCGCCGTTGCGCATCTTGGCGATCATGGCCCCTTCAATGGCGGCGTCGATGTCGGCATCGTCAAACACCACAAAGGGCGCGTTGCCGCCCAGTTCCATCGAACAGGAAATCACCTGCCCTGCAGCGCTGCGCAGCAGGTTGCGGCCCACCGGCGTGGAGCCGGTGAACGACAGCTTGCGCACGCGCGCATCGGCCAGCATGGCGTCGATCACGGGGCCCGGCTCTGATGTGGTCACGATGTTCACCACGCCGGCAGGCACGCCGGCTTCGGCCATGATGGCAGCCATCGCGAAGGCGGTCAGCGGTGTTTCAGACGCGGGTTTGAGCACACAGGTGCAGCCTGCGGCCAGCGCAGGCGCGATCTTGCGCGTTGCCATGGCTGCAGGGAAGTTCCACGGGGTGATGAGCACCGAGACGCCTATGGGCTGGTACTGCACCAGGATGCGGTTGGCACCGCCGGGCGCGGTGCCGAACTGCCCGTTGAGGCGCACGGCTTCTTCAGAAAACCAGCGGAAGAACTCCGCTGCATAAGCCACCTCGCCGCGCGCATCGGCCAGCGACTTGCCGTTTTCATACGAGATCAGTTCGGCCAGATATTCCTTGTCGCGCATCATCAATTCAAAGCAGCGACGCAGCATCTCGGCACGCTCGCGACCGGGCAGTTTCGCGAAGGCCGGTGCGGCGCGGCTGGCGGCAGCAACAGCGTCCAGCCCGTCCTGCACGCTGGCATCGGCGACCTCGGCAATCATGTTTTCTGTGGCGGGGTCGACGACGGGCAGGCGGCGGTCAGCACTGGCATTGCGCCATTGGCCGTCGATAAAAAGCTGGGTAGGTGGGATGCGAGGTGTCATGAATGTTGGAGAGCTAAAGGGAAATGAAGACGGTAAAGGATAAAGCCGTAAGGTGAACTCAGGCGTGCATGGGCACACCGCCCTGATGAGCGGCCCGGGTAATCGCAGCCATGGCGGCTTCATCCAGCAGGCGCGGGTTGTTGTTGACCAGCCGTGCGGCCAGCATGGACTGCACAGCCACATGCGCCAGGTCGTCGCCCGACAGGCCGATGTCTTTGAGCGTGGCGGGTATGCCTATCGTGCTGAACAGCTTGCGCACCGCATCAATCGCCGCGTCGGCCAAAGTGCTTTCATCGCTGCCCTGCACGCCCATGGCGGTGGCGATCTGCGCGAACTCTGCCGTACAGGCAGGCCTGTTGAAGGCCATGACATAAGGCATCAGCACGGCCACGCCAATGCCGTGGGCGGTGTGCGTCAGTGCACCGACCGGATACTGGATGGCGTGGGCGGCGGCGGTACCAGCCGTACCAAAGGCCAGGCCTGCATGCAGGGCGGCCATCATCACACCGGCACGCGCCTGCGTGTCCTTTCCGTTGGCGACTGCGGTGGGCAAATGTTTCGCAATCAGTCCGATGGCTGCCAGCGCGTGCACATCGGTCAGCGCGTTCTTGCCGACAAAAACCCGGCCTGTGGCCAGGTCTGGCGTGGCATCCCGGCGTATGGCCGTGAAGGCCTCGATGGCGTGTGTGAGCGCATCTGCGCCCGAGCAGGCGGTGAGCCCGGGCGGGCAACTGTGCGTGAGTTCGGGGTCGCAGATGGCGGTGTGCGGTATCAGGTGCGGGCTGGAGACACCGACTTTCAGGTCACGCCTGTCATCAGCCACGACCGCCACGGCCGTGACTTCAGAGCCTGTGCCCGAGGTGGTGGGAATGGCGATCAGCGGCAGCAACGGCCCTGGCACCTTCATCTCGCCGTAGTAGTCCGACAAATCACCGCCATGCGTGAGCAACAGGGCGACAAACTTGGCCATGTCCATGCAGCTTCCGCCGCCTATGCCGATGACGACATCGGGTGCGAAGGCGCGGCCCATCTTCTCGCATTCGAAAACGCCTGCAATCGGCAGCTCGGCCTGCGTCTTGTCATAGACCAGGGTTTCAAGGCCAGAGGCCTGAAGGTCACTGATCATGGCGCCGAACATTGCGTCGCCAGAGAGGCGCTCATCGGTACAGACCAGGGCGCGCTGGCCCAGTTTGCGGGCGACAGTGCCCAGCGCGTGACGCTGGCCGTCACCAAAAAGAATGGCTTGTGGCGAACGCAAAAACCCGGCGTTGACCGGCATGGATATAGACATGGGGGTTCCTGAAAATCGGTGGTCTTAAAATCGTATCGTATTTTATTTATCAATCTATTAGGGTAAATCCGATACGATATTTGATTTTTAGGATTCAAAATCCACGCCATGACTTCCGGACTCCCCATGCCACATCCAGACCAGCCCTCCGCTTTTGGCGATGCAGATACCGAACTGCAACTGCGGTCCAGACGTTCGGTTGGTGATGACATCTATGAAGTACTGCTGGCCAGGCTGATCTCGCTGAAGATCCCGCCCGGCGCCCGCATCTCCATCGACAAGCTGGCGCGTGAGCTGGGTGCATCCCAGACCCCAATACGCGCCGCGCTGATCCGGCTTGAAGCCGAAGGCCTGATCGTCAAGACCCACCTGGTGGGTTACAGCGCAACCGCCATCCCCTCATCCCAGCGCTTTGGCGAAATCTTTCAGCTGCGCCTCCTGCTTGAGCCGCATGCCGCGGCGCAGGCCGCCACAAAACTCAGCGCCGACGAGCGCGAAGACCTGCGCGGCCTGGTCAACAACATGTTTGAGCCTTCAAAGGATGATGAAAAACTGGCCTACGGCAAGTTCGCCCACTGGGATGCCCACTTTCACCGGCTCATCGCCCTGTCCGGTGGCGGGCAACTCATGGCCGAGACGCTGGACCGGCTTCAAACGCATATGCACCTCTTCCGCGTCCTTTTTCATTCCAGCGTCACCCAGGAAGCCATCAAGGAGCACGAAGAACTGCTGGACGCCCTCATCACCGGCCATGCCGACCGCGCACGCACTGCCATGAAACGGCACATACAGCTGTCGTTCAAACGCATCGCACCGGTGCTTGAGGCCTACAGCGATACCGGCGCGCTCCGCAAAGAGATTGCCGCCAGGCGGCCGGACTGAACACCACTCCATTTGACAAGGACCCATACATGAAACGCAGAGAAGTTGCCCTCGGAATGGCAGCCCTGATCACAGGCCTCGATGCACGCACAGCTTTCGCACAAACCACGGCGCCTTACCCGTCAAAACCCATCACGCTGGTGGCGTCCTTCTCGGGCATGACGGACCAGATGGGCCGGGTGCTGGGTGATGCCATCAATGCAAAAACCGGCACTTCAGTTGTTGTTGACACCAAGGCTGGCGCCAGCGGCATCATCGCGGCGGAATATGTGCTCAAGCAGCCGGCAGACGGCTATGTGCTTTTTCACACCACCAACACCACCCACGCCGCCAACCAGTCGCTGTTCAGGACACTGCCCTACGACTACGTGAAGGACTTCATCCCTGTCACCGGCGTGCTGCGCGGCGGCCTGATGCTGGTGGTCAGCAGTGCATCGCCGGTCAAGACCGTGAGCGATCTGACGGCGCTGGCCAAAAAGCAGCCGGGCAAGCTGTCCTTCGGCTGGGGCGCATCTGCCGTGCGCGTGGCGGTCGAGCAGTACCGCCAGATGGCGTCGCTTGATTTTGTTTCTGTGCCCTACAAGACCAACGCCCAGGCGGTGGTCGACCTGATAGGCGGCCGGCTCGACTTCATGGTGCTGGACGCACTGACCGCCGCCCCGCACATCAGCAGCGGCCGCATGCGCGCGATTGCCGTCACCAGCGAAAAGCGCATGGTGGGCCACCCCACTGTGCCGACCATGCAGGAGTCCGGCCTGCCCGGGTATTCCATGACCTTCTGGCAGGGCATTTACGCGCCCAGGGGAACGCCCGACGCGGTGGTCAAGCGTGCCGCCGCGTTGCTGACGGACGCCATCAACAGCCCGGCTGCACAGAAGTTCATGAATACCGTCAGCGTCGAACCCTTCCCTATTTCAGGCGAGGAGTTGATGAAGTTCCAGCAGGCCGAAGCCGTGAAGTGGAAGGCCATCATCTCCGCCGCCGGAATCCAGCCTGAATAAACCCGATCCAACTGACTCACCGAAAGATAGAAGCGAAGCCATGCGTAAAGTTATCGTCACCTGTGCCATCACCGGCTCCATTCACACGCCGTCGATGTCGCCACACATCCCGATCACCCCGAAAGAGATCGCCGATGCGGCCATCGAGGCACATGCCGCAGGTGCATCCATCGTCCACCTGCACGCGCGCGACCCGAAAGACGGCCGGCCGTCGCAGGATGTCGAGCTGTTCAAGCAGTTCCTCCCGCAGATCAAGAGTGCCTGCGACGTGGTGGTCAACCTCACCACAGGCGGCGCCTCAACCATGAGCATCCAGGAAAGGCTGCGGCCGGCACTGGAGATGAAGCCCGAGGTGGCCTCGCTCAACATGGGCAGCATGAATTTCGGCCTGTACGAAATGCTGGGTCGTTACCCCAACCTCAAGCATGACTGGGAACGCCCCTACCTCGCCGACAGCGACGACCGCGTCTTCAAGAACACCTTCAAGGACATCGCCTACATCCTGCAGTCATGCAGCGACAACGACACGCGTTTCGAGATCGAGTGCTATGACATCGGCCATCTCTACACAGCAGCGCACTTCCTGGACCGCGGCCTCATCAAGGCGCCTATGATGATCCAGTCGGTGTTCGGGATTCGCGGCGGCATAGGCGCCGACGTCGAAGACCTGATGCACATGAAGCGTACGGCAGACCGCCTCTTTGGTGATGACTACGTGTGGTCGGTGCTGGGCACCGGGCGCGCGCAGATCCCGCTGGCGACTGCCAGCATCGTGGTCGGTGGCAATGCCCGCGTGGGCCTGGAAGACAGCCTGTGGGATGGCCCGGGCAAGCTCGCAACAAGCAATGCCATTCAGGTCAAACGCCTGGTGTCCATCATCGAGGCACTGTCGCTCGAAGTGGCCACACCGGCCGATGCGCGTGCCGCCCTCAAGCTCAAGGGCCGGGACAACGTCGCGTTCTGACGCGGCCTTCAAACACCCTCACGGAACCCACCATGTACGACAAGACCGATCCGAGATCAACGCTCTCAACCGCAGCCCCCGCAGCAGCAGCACTCGACGCCAGCACGCCCTACGGCACCGCCTCCTGCATCCACTTCAAGGAAGGCCCGGCAGAAGAAGACTCCTTAAGCCGCAAGTGGTACGGCCGCGGCCACAACTTCGTCATCTGCTACGTCGAAGCCAAAGCCGGCGCCCGCATCACCCGCGTCGGCCAGCCCGACGAGTACGTCATCCTCTCCCCGCAGACCACCACCAGCCTGCACATCACCTCCGACCACGGGTCTGCCGACATCCCTGGCTACTCGGTCGTCATCGTCCCTGCAGGCGCCAGCAGCATAGAGGTCAAAAGCGCCGGCAGCTTCTTCATCCTCTACACCACCCAGAGCAAGGACATTGCC
>NZ_JACPOF010000002.1 GCF_016185115.1 Polaromonas sp.
CCCTGATCAATACCTCGGTCGAGCAGGTGGAAAACGGCTCGCGGCTGGTACACGACGCGGGCACTACCATGACCGAGATCGTGACCTCGGTGCAGCGTGTGACGGACATCATGGCCGAGATCACGGCGTCCACCAATGAGCAAAGCACCAGCATCAACGAGGTCGGCCAGGCCGTGGCCCAACTCGACCAGATGACCCAGCAGAACGCAGCGCTGGTGGAGGAGAGCGCTGCTGCGGCACAGAGCCTCAAGGACCAGTCGGTGCGGCTGTCGGAGGTGGTGGGTACCTTCCGCCTGTCCACCGACCCTGCCCACGCTGCGCCACGGCTGTCCTCGCCGGGCGGTTAAGTTGCCAGGGGCGGGGCGGCGCCCCCCATGCACCTTACTGCCGGAGTGCGGGGCACCGTGATAATCGGCGCCCATGCGCCGCCATTTCTCCCTCGTTCTCTACGCCCTCCGGGCACGTCCGGCGGTTGCGACGGGTCCCGCTGCAGGGCCTGAAGGGCGGATGCGATGACGCAATCAATGGACGCCGCCCTGCGGGCCTTTGCGCCCGTGTTGCCGATGGCCGTGGCGTTGAGCGGGGGCGCAGACTCGACCGCGTTGCTGTTGGGCTGTGCACGCCGCTGGCCCGGGCAGGTGCTGGCCATCCATGTGCACCATGGGCTGCAGGCGGCCGCCGATGGGTTTGAGCAGCATTGCGTGGCCTTGTGTAGCAAGCTGGGCGTGCCCTTGCGTGTGCAGCGACTGGACGCGCGCCCCGCGTCCGGCCAGAGCCCCGAGGATGCCGCTCGGCAAGCCAGATACCAGGCTTTGACGGCAGTAGCGCTAGAGGATCATGCCTTGGGTGCTATTCAATCCATAGCAATTGCACAGCACGCCGACGATCAGGCCGAAACCCTGCTACGCGCCCTGTCGCGCGGAGCGGGAGTGGCCGGCCTGGCCGCCATGCCCGCCCAGTGGACGCGTGCTGGTCTGGTCTGGCACCGCCCCTTGTTGCAGGTGTCAGCGGCGGACGTACGCGATTGGTTGAAGGCACAAGGCCAGGCGTGGGTGGAAGACCCCACCAACTCCGATGAGCGCTTCACGCGCAACCGCATTCGGGCGCAACTGCTGCCTGCGCTGCATGCCGCATTCCCGTCCTTTCGCGATACCTTTGCACGGTCGGCCGCCAATGCAGCCCAGGCTGCCGAGCTGCTGCACGAGATGGCACAGCAGGACCTGTCCTTGGTGGGCGAGCCCCCCGGTATCAAGGCCCTGCAGGGGCTCACCCGCGCCCGCCAGGCCAACGTGGTGCGCCACTGGCTGCGCCATGCCCACCAAACCACCCCGGGAGCCGCGCAATTGGGCGAGCTGCTGGATCAGATCCAGGCCTGTACCACACGGGGTCACCACATCCGCATCAAGGTAGGAAGCGGCTTTGTCGTGCGGTCTGGTCTTACGCTGGAATGGCGGAGGCAGTAGCTCTCAGGTGTCTTTTTGCCCGCGTCACGGGGCGACACCCACAAACACGGGAGCAAACCGCCGCATCCGGCACGTTGCCAATCGCGAAGATTGCCAGCTCTATGAGCTCGGTGCGTCCAATAGAAAGCCCGAGTCCGTCCTTGCCCCCTGTCCAACAGGCTAAACACACAAGCCATCCGCGCTCGAATGGCCTCCATATGCGACATCAAAACCTAGGCGGCAATCGGCAAAAAAGTGAATCCAGCTATCAGCGCCCGGCGTGCGCGAGGACTTTGGACCAGACCACCTATGCTGCTGCAACCAGCGGAACAGCCTCTGAAATGAGGCATAATAGCTGGATTGGAAACGTGACCGAGTGGCCGAAGGTGCTCCCCTGCTAAGGGAGTATGGGGTGTAGAGCCTCATCGAGGGTTCGAATCCCTCCGTTTCCGCCAACCATCTGGAAAAGCTGCAAGCATGGCCTTAAAGCCATCTGCAGCTTTTTTTTCGTCTTCGCGTTCTGACTGTTCCAAGTCCTCGGCCATCGCGGCCATGAACGCATGTGCAGGGTCCTCTCCAAGGACTAGCTTTCGTTGGCTTCCAGCTATCGAAGTAGCATCATCGATTAATTTATTTAATTCAATATCGATATACATCTGACTACACTCCGGCTCGTTGATATGCAAATGACTACGATGTCATTTGGACAATTTTCACACAGGAGCCGCCATGACCGCCAGAACCCCAGTTCGCACACCTCCAGCCACCAAAGGCGCTGCACGCGCTGTGGCGTCTCCTGCAGCGCCTGCGCTGGGGGTGTGCACCCGCTCTTACGTCAAGGTCTCTTCCTCCGTGTTGCGCTGGTCGCGTATCGAGATCAAGGGGTAATCGCTATGAGCTTTCAAGCTATCGAGGCCTTGAACCTTGCCCATTTCGTTCTCGGCTGCGCAATGCTGTTTTTTGTCGCTGTCTTCGGTCTATTGGCCGTGGGGTCGTTTGCCTTGAGAGTGGCTCGGCCCACGACTGGAGCACAAGAATGAGCAAGGTGCTGATGCAATCCGGCGCGGGCATGCTGGACCTGTTCTCCAGCTCGGTGTTACAGCGACCTGGCGTATCAGTCCTTTTCGCCCGCTCCGATTCCTGTTACTTCGACCTGGTGGACGACGTGTGGGACGCCCAGCGCGATGCACGCGGCTACACAGGCGCCAATCCCGTTGTTTGCCATCCCCCATGCCGTGGCTGGGGTCGTCTGCGTCACTGGGCAAAACCTCGCCCCGATGAAAAAGCCCTGGCTCTGTTCGCCGTTGAACAGGTGCGCCGCTGTGGCGGTGTACTGGAACACCCATGGGGCAGCACCCTTTGGCATGCTGCAGAGCTTCCACACCCAGGCAAGGTGGATGCCTGGGGCGGGTGGACATTGCTTGTCGATCAGGGCTGGTGGGGCCACGCTGCACCCAAGCCGACATATCTCTATATCGTCGGCTGCAGCCGCGAAGAGTTGGGTGAGCTGCCCGTCCAGTTACACCGAGCTGAAGGCCGCACGCTGCACCTCTCTCCCGCAGATCGCGAGCGCACACCCCCAGCGTTCGCCCGCTTCCTTGTCGATGTAGCCGCCAAGTGCGCCGGCTTACTGTTACAGCCGCCGGCCGCAGCAGTTACAGCCAGCTGCGCGACGTCCACTGTTACAGCCGCCCAGGTCCGCAGTAACAGCGACCTGGCTGCGCCTGCCCGCGCTGCTTCCAAGCGTGCTGCTTTCAAGGCATGGGCTCAAGCATGACCAGCGCAGCCAATCGCTCCGCATGGCTGCAGATAGCCGCAGCCCTCGACAAGCACCCGCACCGCGATCTTTTCGATCACGCGCGCCGCGTCGCTGCGATTGAAGCGCAGCGCGCGGAGGGGCCCCGCGCCAGCGGGGGGGATGCCGCGCGCGAAGCGCAATCTTTTGCTATCAATTTTGGGGGGTGCGTAGCACCTCAGACAGCTTCGGTCCCCGATGGTAATCACGGGGACAACTTTCCAGGGGGCGCAGCATGACCCACCCCACATCGCTCGTTCTAGAGGGCAATGAGGTCAAGCTCCGTTTGCAAGCGGAGCGCGTCCAAACCGGCTCGCCCGTTCATGTCGATTGGCTCCGCTTCACCGTCAATCTGCGTTTCGCTCCCATCCCCACGGTCGAGCATCTTTTCCCGCCCGCCCAGTCTTCGGAGTTCGATTTGCGCTCAGAGCATCAACTGAGCGAAGACGACCGCCGCCGCGCCAAGCTCTGCCACCTGCTGCGCGATATTCCAGACCCTGACTTTGCCGCCAGCACACAAGCGCTTGAGCTTGCCAACAACGTGTGCGAAATCCTCGGTGAAGGCTTCACCGTGGACCCCGAAATGAAGAAGGGGCACGACTTCTACCGCCACCGCTGGAGCATCCTGCGCGCAGGCAATGAATGCGGCTGGGTCGGCTTCCTCGCCTCCGGCGAAAGCCCACGGCAGCGCGCCCAGTCAAAGACCATTCATTGCAACCTGTACGGCGTCGCCTGCACGTTTGCTGCCCCAGGCTGGGCACCACGCATGGCCGATTACATGGACGAACATCGCGCCCTGGTCACGCGCTGCGATCTGGCCCTGGACTTCTTCGATGGCATCAGCGGTGGTATGGACCGCGTTGCCAGCGACTACGACGCCGGAGCTATGGACCACTACGGCCACCGGCCCGAACACAACTGCGTGGGCGCATGGCGCGCTGGTGGTGTGGGTCGCTCCTTCTACTTCGGCAGCAAGGCCGCAGGCAAGCAAACCAACGTCTATGACAAGGGCGTGCAGCTCTACGGCAAACAGGACGCCACCGGCTGGCAGCGGATTGAGTTGCGCTATGGAAACCAAAAGCGCCTGCTCCCTACCGACATTCTTCGCAGGCCCGCTGACTTCTTCGCAGGTGCCAGTGATTGGCATGCCCTGATGCTGGCTGAACACGGTGCTATTGCATCGCCAGAGCCCATCAAAACAGAGCCGCGCCTGCCGCTCGAAACGCTCATGGCTGAGTGCACGCGCAACGCCCGTTGGTTCTTCTCCACTGCAGGCAAATCAGCCGCGCTCGCGTTCCTCTACATGGACCGCGAAACCCTCATGCAATTCATCGAGAACTGCGCAGAGATGCCCGGTCGGCTGTCCAAGTTCAAGCGCTCCGAAGTCGAGCGCATCTATCAGCAGATGTTCAAAAAAATCTCGGGCTCCGGTGCTGGCCACGCCGCGTACGCCCACTAACCCAGGCCACGAAAGACCAACCATGAAAATGACCAGCAAAGCCGTGCTGCACGGCCTCAAGCAATCCAAGGGCGACTATGAGGGCCGCGCCTTCGACTCCACCACCTTTCACCTGTCGGTGGACATTGCGCAGTCCTCCAGCGGTGAAAGCATCGGCGTAGTCACTCGCCCGTTCAAGCTGGGCGACTCTACTGAGTTCCAGAAGTGGGCACACCTCAAGAATTCGTGGCCCCTCGGTGGCGTGATGTGCGAGTGCGAATTCGACATCGTGGCCGGTGCCGACAACAGCACAAAGCTCACGCTGCTGGCTATCAAACCCGCAGCCCAGGCCAAGGCCGCGTAAGGCCAAAGGCAAGCCATGCGCAACGTGATCCAGTCCCGCACAACAGGCGCTTTCCTCGCGCCGTCTTTCGAGGACGGCCAGCCGGAGTGGGTCATGTTGCTCTGCGAAGCCGCCATCGTGGAAGACCTCGAAACCTGTGTGCAACTCATCGAAGACCACACCGAGCCTTTCCACCGACCCCAAGTCATCGACCTCGATGACCTCTACAAAAAGCAGGAGCCCACCCATGGATGAAATCGAACTGGAGTGCCCCAAGTGCGGCGCCCTTATTGGCTACGACCATGTTCAAGAAGTCGAGGGCGATGACAACGCCTGCGGCTGTCCTGAATGCGGCGAATCCTCCCCCACAGATGAGTGGTTTGCGTGATGCGCTTCCTCGTCTGCTACTCCGAGGTCAACCCTTGCCCCGAAGCCTCCACCGCGTGGGTTTCCATGTCCGATCTGATGGACCTCGCCCAGCTTGGCATTGACCCCCCAACGGTGCTTTACGTCATCTCTTGGGGCTTCGCCTTCGTGCTGGGCTCCTTCCTTTTGGGCTGGGGTGCATCCCTCGCCATCGGCCTGATCAAAAAGCTCTAGCAGTCGCCAGCGTCAAGCCCTCGCGGCTTCGCGGTGTCGATTTCCGGCATCACTTCATCAACTCAAAGGAAACTCAAATGCAAACGTTCAAGCAAATCAAGAAGTACGGCTCCCGCGCACTGGTGGCCGTGAGTGCTGGAGCCTTCGGCACCGCCGCCATGGCCCAGACCGCAACCAATCCCATCAATCAGATGCTCGAAGCTATCGGCCTCGATGGTGTCACTGCCTCGATCATCGCCGTGTGCCTGATCATCGTCGGCATCGCCCTCGCAATGAAGGGTCCCGATGTTGCCAAGCGTGTGATCCGCAAGGTCTAAGGCGGTCCCATGCTGATCGGCGCTCATGTCGTCCTGTTCTGGGGCCTTATGGCCATCTTGGGCGGCATGGGCGCCGTCTGCTTTGTGCTTGGATTCAGGAGCAATTGACGATGATTAAAAAACTGCTCACTGTCGCCGCTGCAGCCTTATTTTGTGTATCTGCTAACGCTGGGTACGCGCAGTTAAAACCTCCTCCAGGCTGGAGCCCTGGCGGATATGCTCCAGCAGCAAATGACGCCAGCTTTGGCCGCATCATCTTTAGTCCGAACGGCCCTACAGCTACTGTCGGAGGTCAGGCCGTCAAGATGCCAGCTGCCTATCGTCTTGCTGCCAATGCACCTCGAATTGCTGCAGCAGCCATTTTTGCAAACCCTTACGTTCGCGTCGGGGCTGCAATTGCTACTTGGCTCGGTGTCGCAAAAGTTGCCTACGACATTGGCAGTGGTTCTTGGATCAGTACCGCCCCTAACCCAGAGACCTCTTGTAATCTTTCTGGTGGTGACCAATCCGCGTACGAGTCCTGGCTTGGCTCGCTAGGCGGTAACGGTGCTTATGACGTTGCTCATCGTGTCACTCCCTGGAAGAAGATCGTCAACGATAAGTGCCAGTTTGGCGCTACACAGCTCGCGCGCCAATGGGATGGAAGTGATCGCTCTACAGATCAGGTTTTTGTCCAAAAGCCAATGTCTGATCATTCAGGTCCTGCTCGTCCTTTGACAAAGGAGGAGTTTGAGCGAATTCTTGCCCCTGATATTTCCACCCCTGGATCTCCTCAGATGCCAGAGAACGTACCTCAGGAACTGCCACAGCCAACCCCTCTGCCTATTGAGCAGCCTTCGCCCTGGATCAACCCTGACCCCGGCGCAAATCCCCAGCATCGTCCTCGATTCGTTCCAACTGGTGACCCTCAGCCAAACCCCAACTACGACCCCAACGCCCCCATTAGCCCAGAAAATCAGCCCTGGTATCAGCCCGGCGTGCGAATCGTTCCTAGCCCCACTGTCAGCGAGCCTTGGCGTGTGGACTATCAACCTGTCGCACGTCCACAGCCCACCAAAGACCCCGCTACGCAGCCTGAAAACGAACCAGGCACAAAGCCAGAAGACCAGACCGAGCAGCCCGATCTTTGCGAGAAGAACCCAGGCATCGTCGCGTGTGAAAACGGTGAAATCAACGATGTTGGTTTGCCTCCTATTCCAATGCTCTATGAGCGCAAATACCCCGAAGGGCTTACAGGCATCTGGAACCAAAAGAGTCAGCAGATCAAGCAGTCCAGCACCTTCACACTCGCTGAGCGGCTTATGCCCACGACTCTCACTGCAGGTGCCTGCCCTTCCTGGGTGATTCCATTGAACTTCGCTTCATGGGCAAGCTACGGTGAATACAACGTGGCCCCCCCTTGCTGGATATGGGACGTTGCAAAAACCATCATCATCATTTCAGCGCTGATGCTGGCCCGCTCTCTGATCTTCGGCGGCTGACATGCTGGCTAAGTTCTTCAATCTCATCATCGCCAAGATTTCGGCGGTCCTCACGTGGATAGGGAACCTCTACAAGGCCGTTATGACGGCTGGCTGGGACTTCATCCGGGATGCTGCCTGCTGGCCTTTCGAGCAGCTCATGGATATCGTCGTGTCTGCTATCCAGGCCATCGACATGACCGGTCTAGCCTCCCAGGTCGGTGCCTGGGGATCGCTGCCCGCTGAGCTGTTGAACATCCTCGGCCTCCTTGGAATCGGCACTGCTTCGGCCATCATCGTTGCAGCTATTGGCGTACGGCTCGTACTGCAGTTGATTCCCTTCGTAAGGCTCGGATCATGATCAACGGCCTTGAAGGAATCCCAGGCTCTGGCAAGAGCTATGAGGCTGTCGTCTACCACGTTCTGCCCATGTTGCAGCAGGGGCGCAAGGTCATCACAAACCTGCCGCTGATCGTGGAAATGTTTGCGGCCATCGATCCCGGCTATACCCACCTCATCGAGCTACGCCGTAGGCCAAAGCCAGTGATGGGCAAGTGGGACGCCGACGCCATGGACGATGATGGAAACGGCAACGCTTTCATGTTGTTTGAAGACCCGTCAACGCACCATAAGCCCACGGAGTCGGTTTCTGTCTTTGGGCACGTTTGGGACTACTACAGCACGTGGAAGCACCCTGAAACTGGGCAAGGCCCAGTGTTCATCATCGATGAATGCCACCTTGCATTGCCCACTGTCGGCACCTCAAAAGAGGTTGTCGAGTTCTTCAAGCTCCACCGGCATTTCAACTGCGACATCTTGTTGATGACGCAGAGCTTTAGGGACATCAATCAGCCCATCGCTCGCCTTATGGCAATGCTGGTGCGCTGCCGTAAAGCGGACATTCTCGGCAAGAAGGATTGCTACATCCGCAAGGTGCATGCGGGCTATCGCGGCGCAGTCATCAGCGTTGAGGAGCGTCCCTACAAGAAGCAGTATTTCCCGCTTTATAAGAGCCACACCCAAGGGAACAGCGTTGCCGAATCAGGCGCCCAGGACGTGGCCCCGCTGAGCGTCAAGCTGCGCCGCTTCACATGGGGGTTTTGGATATTCACGGCCATCGTCATAGCCTGGATGTTCTGGCCCAAGTCGGACCCAAAGAGCAAGGTGCAAAAGACCTCCGATATGCAGTGGACCAAAGACCTCAAGGCCGTTCCACCGGGTGGCACCTTGCGCTCACCAGATCAGCCCGCCCAGGTCATCAAAACCGCCACCGAGGCTCAGGCGCCATCACCTGCACAAGCTGCCTCCAGCGCTGATCCTGACGCAACGCCAGAGCCCTATGCGAGCAAGGGAATCCACCTTACTGGCCGCATCACCATGGGCTCTCAAACGGTGTACACCTTCGCCGTTTCTAACTCGGGCCAACGCATCAGCACGATCGACAGCAGAGACTTAAAGGCAATGGGCTACACGTGGCAACCGCTCACGGATTGCGCCGGCACTTTGCGGTGGAAGGGCAAGGCCCAGGCCATTACCTGTGACTCTCCCATGCTGGCCCAGGGCGCCCAGGATAGGCCGGTTGTGGTGGAGGTTCAATCAGGCCGCTCTAGCGCTTCGGGCGCCGGAATTGAACGGGGTTATAGACCGTCGAGCGCCAGTCCTTCTGTTTCCCCTTCGGCAGTATCCGAAGCTGCTGCATATTTGCCCGGCGTCGTGAACCCAAGAGCCGAGCAGACCCCGTAAAGAGTGCTACCGCCAGGATCACCATTCCAGCCGACGTCAACCACGGATGCATTGCGGCCCATTGGACCGCCAACGTTACAAAGTCCATACCGGCACTTTACCGGATGACCAAATGTCGTCTAAACGGATCTGGCCATGACAATTCACGCGCTGATCGCGATAGGGCAGCGGGCCAGTGGGCGCATCGCCAGCATGCGGTCGATGTGCCCGCCGAAGCCCTTGCGCTTCACCGGCTCAGAGAACACCAGCGCCACCTGCGCAGCCTTCACCAGCTTGCCCAGGTCGCGCACCTTCTTCGCCAGCTCACGCGCCCAGCTCGGCGTGGTCTTGCGCACTGGATAGGCCAGCCGGCCCGCAGCCTTGAAAGCCGCGCCACGCTCGGCCCTGATCGCCCGCAGCAGCCGCGTCGTGGGCCGCGACGTGGCCCACACCAGCAAGCGCCCGAACTGCAAAGGCATCTGCAGCGCCAGAGCTTCAGGAAATTTGCGGTAGTTGCTTGCGATCATGGTGTTCCCCTTCAGGTGTACCGGGCCCCTAGATTCCGAGCCGGACAACTGTTGTCTGTTGCCCGTGCAAGCTGGCCTTGCTTGCACCGTTCCCCTGAGTTCTTCGCCGTGCCATTAGCGGTGCCGGGATTGGGTTGCGGAGGGGGGAGGGTTTGTAAAGCGCAGCTTTATGGATTCCCCCCGCAGCAACCCAAAGAGCCGCAGGCGCGGTCCTGGCTTAGCGTTGGCCGAAGAGGCGAAGAAATCTGGGGAATGGTGCTGGGCGCTACCTCTCACGGGCAACGGACGCCGCGCGGCGAGCGCCTAAAGCTGCGAAGCAAGCTCAAATTGATGGATGTTCAACTGTCGCCGGAAGATCTCAATTGGCGACATTTGGACATCGCACACCGCACTGACACCTGACTTAAAACTTACGCGGCCTGGGGGTGGTAATTCGGGCTTTTACCAGTTGGTGAAATTGCCTAGATTGCCTCTCAAAAGGAGGGCAACTAATGGCATTTGTGGGCTACGCCAGAGTTTCAACGCAGGAACAGGACACAGCTTTGCAGCTCGATGCGCTCGCTAAAGCTGGCTGCGAAATCATCTATCAGGAAAAGGCTAGCGGTGCATCTCGTCGCGGTCGTCACGAGCTGGCGAGGTGCCTTGCCTCACTGCAAAAGGGTGATGTTCTGGTTGTTTACAAAATCGACCGAATTGCAAGGAGCTTGTTTGATCTGCTCGCAATGCTGCGCCAGCTTGAGGCGGTCGGCGCGACCATTAAAAGTGTTACGGAGCCCTTGGACACGACAAACAGTATGGGTGTCTTTGTCGTTCAGATTCTCGGTGCAGTCGCCCAGCTTGAGCGCTCAATGATTCGGGAAAGGTCGATTGCGGGCCAGATTGCCGCTCGTGCGCGTGGGAGGTTGCCTGGGAGACTTCGCGCATTGTCTCCATCTGATGAGGCGGCAGTGGTTGTCGAATATCAGGCTGGTGGAATTACTCAGCGTGGCCTAGCAACTAAATACGGTGTTTCTCCTTCGGTGGTGAAGCGTGCCCTGTATCGCGTCAAGGGCAATTAGTAGCGCCGAAAACATCCGTTTCCGCCAACCATCTGGAAAAGCTGCAAGCATGGCCTTAAAGCCATCTGCAGCTTTTTTTTCGTCTTCGCGTTCTGACTGTTCCAAGTCCTCGGCCATCGCGGCCATGAACGCATGTGCAGGGTCCTCTCCAAGGA
>NZ_JACPOF010000011.1 GCF_016185115.1 Polaromonas sp.
TCTGAACTCCAGAGTAAATCTTGTTCGGCCCTGATCGGACGAAACTTCGATCTTCCCTCCGTGTGCTTCAACAATTGCTCGCGTGATGGCGAGTCCCAATCCGGTTCCGTCAGAGTCCGGCTGTGCGCGTGATGGATCCGCTCTATAGAAGCGGTCGAACAGCCGGGGCATGATTTTCGGGTCGATCTCTTCACCTGTATTTTCGACGGTGACCTGGGTCGAGTTTTCGGTGTCGCTGATCTCGATGCGGACCTCTCCCGCCATCTCTGTATGCCGCAGAGCGTTGGACAACAGGTTGCTCACCGCTCTGCGAAACATCAGCCGGTCGCCCAGGATGTTGCCGCTGCCGTGCAGGCTCATATGTACGTTTTTTTCATCGGCCACGGCCTCGTAGAAGTCCAGCAAAGCCTGAACCTCCTGTTCGGCTGAGAAAGACTCTTTGCTGGGGAGCTGGAGTCCTCTTTCGGTCTTGGCCAGAAAGAGCATGTCGGACACCATGCGTGCCAGGCGCTGGAACTCCTCAGCGTTGGAGGCCAGGATGTCGCGATAGGTGTCGGCATCACGCCGGTTGGACAAGGCCACCTGCGTCTGCGTCAGGAGGTTGCTGATGGGGGTGCGCAGCTCATGCGCCAGGTCGGATGAAAAATCGGACAAACGCTGGAAATCCTGCTGCAACCGATCCAGCATGTGGTTAAGCTCATTGGCCAGATCGGCCATTTCGACAGGCACGGCTTCGACCTGCATGCGCGGATTGAGCTGCTGGCCGGTGACGACCGAGGCTCTCGATCTCATGGCGCGCAGCGGGGCCATGCTCTGGTGCGCGGCGAACCAGCCTGCAAACCCGCTGAACAAGGTGGCAAGTACGGCATAAAGCGCCAGAGTGTGCTGCAGCTGCGCCATGAAATGAGTGTGATGCTCGGTATCGATGGCAACCAATATCAGCATTTCAGTAGATGCACCGAGATTGGTCTCTGACCACTGTGCAAGACCGTGGTAAGCGCGCTCTCGACTGCTCCAGCGCAGGGATTTTGGGGTGCTCCCGGGTTCGGGGAGTGCCGTCGCATCGGGCAAGTTGAAATCATCCGATTCGAAAAAGATGCGGCCATGCACGTCTTTGATGAGCACATAGAGACCGTGGTGATGGTCCAGCGCCTCTTTTAATCGAACTTGAGCGTCTTGTGTTGAGCTGGACTTGGCGAGCAACTCGCCAACCAGAAGTTGTTTGTCTTGCAAAACAATATCGTCAAGGTCAATGAAATGACGCTCGGACGCCACCAGAAAAATGATGCCCAGGCCTAAGACGATCGCGGCTGACAGCAGCGTGAAGAACAGGGTGAGACGGGAGGTCAGAGACAGAGACCGAAGCACTCAGGACTCCTCCGGGACTTCCAGCACGTAGCCCATGCCCCGCACCGTCTGGATGAGCTTGACCTCACGGCCCTCGTCGACCTTGACTCGCAACCGTCTCATGGCTACCTCGATGACATTGGTGTCCCCATCGAAGTTCATGTCCCACACCTGGGAGGCGATCAGGGAGCGCGGAAGAACCTCGCCCCGGCGACGCATCAGTAACTCCAGTAATCCGAACTCTTTGGCGGTCAGATCGATTTTCCGTCCCCCCCGAGCGACACGGCGACGCAGCAGATCGAGCTCCAGGTCGGCCACCAGCAGCGTGGTTGGCTCTGTGCCACTGCGGCCGCGTCGCAGGATGGTTCGCACCCGGGCGAGCAACTCGGCGAAGGAAAACGGCTTGACCAGATAGTCGTCGGCGCCAAGTTCGAGTCCCTTGATGCGGTCTTCCACCTGGTCACGCGCTGTGAGAAACAGCACGGGCATCTGCAGCCCGCGTTTGCGTATGGCCTGAAGGACCTGCCAGCCATCGATGCCAGGCAGCATGACATCCAGGATGACCAGATCGTAGGGCTCCTGGAGGGCTTGGTGCAACCCATCCGTTCCATCTCGCGCCAGATCGACCACAAAACCAGCCTCCCCCAGACCCTGGCGCAGGTACTCCCCAGTTTTGTGCTCGTCCTCAACGATCAATATCTTCACGCATGCACTCCACAGCCGAATGGGCGCCAGTTTGACAAGTTTCGGGCCTTCGTCGGCAAGATTACAGAAATGTAATCCGGAAGTCAGCTTTCTGACGGCGTCGGATTCTCAGAATCACCCCCTGAAATCAGCGAGTTACCCCAAGAGGAATCCATGACCGTCCCTACCCACAGCCTGTTCTTCGGAAAATTGCTTCCCTGGACGATGGCGCTGCTTGCCGGCTCAGCCATGGCGCAGACCGCGGCCGAGCAGACCCCACCGCCGGCACCCCCGGTCCAACTGACCTACACCTCGCCCCTGAACGGGTACCAGGCCTACGCTGACCAGCCGGTCCAGTCCTGGCGGGAGGCCAACGACACCGTTGGCCGTATCGGGGGATGGCGCACCTATGCCAAGGAAGCCAGAACGGCTGAACCGGCCAAGGAGACGGCGCCTTCGTCGCCGGCTCATGAAGGGCATCACGGAGGTTCCAAGCGATGAGACGCACTCTGCCATCGAGTGGAGCCAGGCTCGCAATATCGGCCGTGACTCTGGCGGTTCTGTCCGGCTGCGCCAGCGTCAGTCTCGAACAGAACGTCAGCCGCGTGAACGACGAGGCTAGCAGCTTCACGGAGAAGAAACTGGCGCTGGCGCGTACGGAGCAGGAGCGCAAGGAGCGGGCTGACGCCGCCCAGGCACTCCTCACCCAGCCTCTGGGGCAGCGCGAAGCCGTACAACTGGCACTGGTCAACAGCCCCTCCCTGCAGGCCTTGTTGGCCCAGGGCTGGGCGGAATCGGCCGACGCCGCCCAGGTTGGCCGGATCGCCAACCCTATTTTCAGCTACGAGCGCATGGTCGCGGGCGATGAGCTGGAAATTGGACGCGCTCTATCGTTTGGTCTGCTGGACCTGCTGACGCTGCCGACGCGTCAGGGGATTTCCCGCTACCGCATCGAGCAGTCGCAGCTGCGCCTGACCAGCGAAGTGGTCGACCAGGTCACGCAGGTTCGCCAGGCCTGGGTGCGTGCCGTCGCGGCGCAGCAAACCCTCCGGTATGCCCGTCAGGTGTATGAGAGTGCTGAAGCCACCGCTGAAATTGCCCGGCGCATGCAAGCCGCGGGCAACTTCAGCCGCATCAGCCGTGCCCGCGAGCAAGCCTTCTATGCGGATGCTGCCACGCGCCTGGCTACGGCCAACCATCAGGCCACGGCAACGCGCGAGGAGTTGGTCCGCCGGCTGGGGCTCGATGAAGCACAGGCCCCACTGCTCATGCTCCCCGAGCGCTTGCCTGATCTGCCCAAGCAGGCTATAGATCCCCAGACCGCAGCTTCGTACGCCACGCGCAACCGCCTGGATATCCGGCTCGCGCAGACAAACTATGAGGCCTATGCCAGATCCCAGGGCTTGACCACGGTGACCAGCTTCACCGATATCGAACTCACGGCGCGTCATAACACCAAGACTGACAGCGCAACGGGAAGCCGCTCAGATCCGCGTGGCTATGAAATCGGAGTGCGGCTGCCGATTTTCGACTGGGGTGGCATGCAGCGCGATGCGATGAGCGCGCGTACGCTGGCTGCGGCCAACCAGCTGGAAGCCACGGTTCGTGCGGCCGGATCAAGCCTGCGCGAGAGCTATTCCGGCTACCGCACCGCCTTCGACGTGGCACGCCATCACCGTGATGAGGTGGTCCCGCTGCGCAAAGTGATCTCGGACGAGAACCAGCTGCGCTACAACGGAATGATCATCGGTGTTTTCGAGCTGCTCTCCGACGCCCGTGATCAAGTCAATACGGTCATTGCCGCCATCAACACGGAGCAACAGTTCTGGTTGGCTGACGCAGCCTTGCAGGCTTCCCTCATCGGGCGTCCGACCAGCACGACGCTATCCGCAGCGGCACCTCCTTCCGGTGCTGCAGCCGCCGGCCATTGATTTCCAGGAAATCCTCAATGACATCCAGAAGAGATTTTTTCAAATTCGCAGGCATCGCCGGCGGCGCTGTGGCTGCGGCCTCGGTCAGCCGCGTGGCCATGGCCGCACTGCCCGAGCCGGTCATCCAGACCAGCCCGGACACCATGGCCCCTTTGGTTCCCAACAGCGGCCGCCCCTACAACCCGGTGGTCACGCTCAACGGCTGGACGCTGCCCTGGCGCATGAACCAGGGCGTCAAGGAATTCCACTTGGTGGCTGAACCGGTGGTCCGCGAGATGGCACCTGGGTTCAAAGCCCATCTCTGGGGCTACAACGGCCAGAGTCCCGGGCCCACCATCGAGGTGGTCGAGGGCGACCGTGTGCGCATCTTTGTGACCAACAAGCTGCCGGAACATACCAGCATCCATTGGCATGGCCAACGGCTACCCAACGGCATGGACGGCGTTGCCGGCCTGAACCAGCCAGCGATTCAACCCGGCAAGACCTTTGTCTACGAGTTCGTGGCGCGCCGGCCGGGCACCTTCATGTACCACCCGCATGCCGACGAGATGACGCAGATGGCCATGGGCATGATGGGCTTCTGGGTGACCCATCCGAAGGTCAAGAACCCGCTGATCGACGAGGTGCAGAGGGACTTCTGTTTCCTGCTGAATGCCTTTGATATCGATCCTGGGAGCTACACCCCCAAGATCATGACCATGCTGGACTTCAACCTGTGGTCCTGGAACAGCCGCATCTTCCCCGGCATCGACTCGCTGAACGTCCGACTGAACGACAAGGTCCGGATCCGGATCGGCAATCTGACGATGACCAATCACCCCATCCACCTGCATGGCCATGAGTTCCTGGTGACTGGAACCGATGGCGGGCCCACCCCGAAGAGCACGCGCTGGTATGAGGTGACCACCGATGTCGCGGTTGGCCAGATGCGCCAGGTTGAGTTCCTCGCGGACGAGGAAGGCGACTGGGCCTTCCACTGCCATAAGAGCCACCACACCATGAACGCCATGGGACATAACCTCCCGACGCTGATTGGCGTTGACCACCGCGGCCTGTCCAAGAAGATCAACAACCTGATCCCGGACTACATGGTCATGGGGGAGCGTGGCATGGCGGACATGACGGAGATGGAGATGCCCATTCCGGACAACACCGCACCCATGATGACCGGCGAGGGCCCGTTTGGTTCGGTGGAGATGGGCGGCATGTTCAGTGTGCTCAAGGTGCGGCGCGATCAGAAGCCCGGGGACTACAAGGACCCGGGGTGGTTCAAGCATCCCGAAGGCACGGTGGCTCACGAGTACGAAGGCCCGCTCAGCGAGCCTGCGAGGTTCAAGGCCGAAGGCGGCCAATCCATGCCTCGTGCGCAGACCCTCAGCCAACCGACCGAAGTCAAAGTTCGCAAGCCCCAGTCCCACAACGGTCACTGATTTTTTATTCCAAGGAGATATCCATGACGCACAAGACACACACCCTGGCCAAAGTGTTGGCTCTGATGACGATTGCCCTGTCCAGCTCGGCTTTCGCTGGCGGCAACCATGCCGGTGGCCACGGCCACGGTGATGAAGATACGGCGATCGGCAAGCCCGGCTTGGCTGCACGGGTCAACCGCACCATCACCATCGAAATGAGCGACAACATGCGCTATTCGCCCGCGGACGTTCAGATCAAGCAAGGCGAAACCGTCCGGTTCGTGGTCAAGAACGTCGGCAAGGTCAAGCACGAGCTTAGCCTCGGCACGCAGCAGGAGCTGCTCGAACATCTGGAGCAGATGAAGAAGTTCCCTGACATGGAACACGACGAGCCCAGCAAGATCACGCTGGCTCCGGGCAAGCAGGGCGAGATCATCTGGCAGTTCACCAAGGCTGGCACCGTGAATTTCGCCTGTCTGATGCCTGGCCACTATGAAGCAGGGATGAAAGGTGCGGTCAAGGTCGCCAGGAAATGAAACCCATCCGAAGCCTTGGCCTCGGCCTCCACGATCTGCACCAGGCCGTGTTGGCCACCAAGAAGAGTCACAACAGGTTTTCAGAAATATTTCGCGAGAAAATCATGAGCAACATTAAACATATTCTTGCCATTTCGTCTCTAGCAATGGGCATGGCTTTGCCCATGAGCAGCATCGCGCAAACCATGATGATGGACCAGAGCAAGATGGGCATGTCGCAATCTGCGTCCATGACCGATGGCGAAGTCCGCAAGGTCGACCGTGAGACTGGCAAGGTCACCATCAAGCACGGCGATATCAAACATCTGGACATGCCAGGTATGACCATGGTCTTCACGGCAAAGGACAAGGGATTGTTGACCAACTTGAAGCCTGGCGATAAGGTCAAGTTCATGGTTGTCAACGAAGGCGGCAAGATGGTTATCACCGATCTCCAGCCAGTTGAGTGACGCTTTCACGATTCACTGCATTTTCAGTAACGGGAGAATCTCGATGTACTTTGGTGATGGTTACTACATGGTTGGCATGCATGCTTTCTGGTGGATCTTCTGGGTGATCATCATCATCGCGCTATTGTTCGGCCCCTGGCCCCGTAGCAGCGGTCGAGATGACGACCAACGGGAGACACCACATCAGGTCTTGCGACGCCGACTGGCCAAGGGCGAGATCAAGCCGGAGGAGTACGAACAACTCAAGCAGCTGCTCGACAAGAACGAATAGCGAAAAATTCGCCGCAACAAGGAATGGACATGAAGCTGACGTTTCTCGGCGCCGCTGGCACAGTGACCGGCTCCAAATATCTGTTGGAGCATGCCGGACATCAGGTTCTGGTTGATTGCGGACTCTTCCAAGGCTACAAGCATTTGCGGGAGATGAACTGGGAGCCTTTCCCGTTGGATATCTCTCGTCTGGACTGTGTCGTCCTGACCCATGCGCACCTGGATCACTCCGGTGCCTTGCCTCTGCTGCTTCGGAACGGGTATCGCGGCCCCATCTATACCACGCCAGGTTCCGTCGAGCTTTGTCACCTGCTCCTGCCTGACAGCGGGCGGTTGCAGGAGGAAGAAGCCGACTACCTGAACCGCCACCACGCCAGCAAGCACAAGCCTGCTCTTCCTCTCTACACAGAAGAGGATGCGCGACACGCTTTGCGCTATATGCAGGCTGTGCCGTTCAATGAAACCATGGAAATGGTGCCTGGCATGCAGTTGTCACTGCGGCCAGCAGGCCATATTCTTGGTGCGGCCAGCGCGGAAATTCAGACAGGTGGCTTGACCATCGTCTTCTCTGGAGACGTCGGGCGGGATGACGATCCGATCATGCGGCCACCGACGCCGCTTGGGAGGGCGGACTATCTGGTCGTCGAGTCCACCTATGGCGATCGGCTGCACCAGACAGAGGACAACGAGGCACTCTTGACCGAGATCATCAAGAGAACGGCGGGTCGCGGTGGCAGCGTGGTGATTCCGGCCTTCGCAGTGGGGCGGGCGCAGGCGCTGCTGTTTCTGCTCTCGCGCCTCAAGGCCCGGCACGCGATTCCGGAGCTGCCCGTGTTCCTTGATAGTCCGATGGCCATCGACATGACCGAGATCTACCATCGGCACCGCGCGGAGCATCGGCTGAGCCCGGAAGAGTGCAAAGGTCTGTGCCGGGTCGCCACCATGGTCCGGACCTCCGACGAGTCGCGAGCACTGAATCAGGTCCGTTACCCGGCCATCATCATCTCGGCCAGCGGCATGGCCACCGGTGGGCGGGTGCTGCACCACCTCAAGAGAATGGCACCGGACCGGCGCAACACCATCGTCCTGGCTGGCTATCAGGCCGGGGGTACCCGTGGCGCGCGTCTGGCCTCTGGGGAGAAGTCGATCCGGATCTTCGGTGAGGACGTGGCCGTCAATGCCGAAGTCGCTATGCTGCGCGGCATGTCCGCACACGCCGACGCCGGTCAGCTCATGCGTTGGATGGCCGCCATGCCCCAAGCGCCCAGGAAGGTCTTCTTGACGCATGGCGAACCGGGCCCGGCCGACACCTTGCGGCAGCGTGTGGACAGAGAGCTCGGCTGGCCGGCAGGCGTGCCCCGTCTGGGCCAGACCGTGGAACTGGTGCCATGAGTCACCTCCAGCCTCGTGATGATCACGAAGCGCATGCTGCGCTTCGGTACCGGCTGTTGGGAATCGACACGCAGCAGGAGTACGTGATCTACATGCGGCGAGATTGTCACGTGTGTCGGGCTGAAGGTTTTCAATCGCAAACCCGGGTCCGCGTGGACTTGGGAGATCGTCATATCATCGCCACCCTCAACGTGATCGATTCCGACTTGCTGTTGCCAGGCGAAGTCGGCCTTTCGCGTGGGGCAGCCCAGACGTTGGCTGCAGATGAGCAAAGCCGACTCCAAGTCTCCCACGCGCCGACGCTGGAGTCCTACAGTGCGCTGCGGTCCAAGATATACGGGCACCGGCTCGATGCGTCGGCATACCGCAGCATCATCACGGATGTATCTGCTGGTCACTATTCCGATATGCATCTGGCGGCGTTTCTCAGTGCCTGCGCCGGTGGCCGAATGGATCTGCAGGAAATCATCGACTTGACCCGAGCCATGGTGGAGGCAGGAACGCGGATCGATTGGGGGCGAACGCCGATTGCGGACAAGCATTGCGTAGGTGGACTGCCCGGTAACAGGACGACACCGATCGTCGTGGCCATCGTCGTCGCGGCTGGTCTAACCATGCCCAAGACCTCCTCGCGTGCCATCACGTCCCCGGCTGGAACAGCGGATGTAATGGAGACGATGACAAACGTGACATTGGATCTGGGGGGCATGCGTCGGGTCGTTGAGCGAGAGGGAGGTTGTCTTGTCTGGGGTGGCGCGCTGTCGTTGAGCCCTGCCGACGATCTGCTGATTCGTGTTGAACGCCCCCTGGATCTGGACAGTGATGCCCAGCTGGTGGCCTCAGTGCTGTCCAAGAAGATTGCTGCGGGGGCAACGCATGTCGTGTTGGATATCCCGGTTGGCCCCACTGCAAAAGTTCGCAGCGAGGAGGACGCACGCCGGCTGACCACCATGCTCCAGCAGGTCGGTGACGCCTGTGGTCTGAATTTGCACATACGCCATACCCGGGGAGGCCAGCCGGTAGGTCGAGGTATCGGCCCGGCGCTCGAAGCTCATGACGTGATGGGCGTACTCCGTGGGGCCGCGCATGCACCAGTCGATCTCCGGATGCGTGCGCTCAACTTGGCGGGTGACCTGCTGGAGTTCTGTGGCAAAGCGATTCCAGGAACGGGGCACTCGCTCGCATGGCGGCTGCTTGACTCTGGTATGGCGTGGCAGAAGTTCCAAGGCATTTGCGAGGCGCAAGGAGGTTTGCATGAGCCACCTGTCGCCAGGATCAAAGACCCTGTCATCGCAGCATCTTCGGGACATATTTCGCACATTGATAACAGGCGCCTATCGCGCCTGGCGAAGCTGCTGGGGGCGCCAACAACTCCTACCGCTGGCTTGACTATGCATGTTGAACTCGGGGACTCTGTGCAGCGGGGGATGCCCTTGTTTACTCTGCACGCGGAATCTACTGGGGAATTGTCATATGCAAAAGAGTATCTGAAGTCTCACCCCATTTTGACTATCTCGGATGAGGCCGCGAAGTAAGGTGTTTCCTGTTAGCAATTGGTTTTCTCACTTCTAGGAGGTTGGTATGAAAGCAGTACGTTCCCTGATCGTTGTGTCCCTGATCACGTGTTTTTCAACGTTGAGC
Source organism: Polaromonas sp. (assembly GCF_016185115.1). Classification (GTDB taxonomy): domain Bacteria; phylum Pseudomonadota; class Gammaproteobacteria; order Burkholderiales; family Burkholderiaceae_C; genus Polaromonas. The sequence continues at coordinate 9,663 of NZ_JACPOF010000011.1, forward strand.
CTGGCCGCTCAACCTGATCCGCAAGATCACGAGGCCCATCACCCCGCCGGCGCTGCGTCAGCGCCGAAATCCAAGGCCCCCGCGGCAAAACCGCCAGCAACAAAAGCCTCTGCGCCGAAGCCTTCAGCGGCCGTGAAGCAGAACATGGAGCGGATGGACAAGCAAATGATGATGATGGGCGAAATGCATCAGAAAATGATGAGCGCCCAATCCGCTGGTGAGCGCAGTGCACTCATGGGTGAGCACATGAAAGTGATGCAAGACGGCATGTCCATGATGAACATGATGAAGGGCTCTGGCATGGCCGGCGCTGGGATGGGAGGGGGTGGCATGAGTGGCCCGGGAGTGGGCGGCGCGCAAGACAGCAAGAGCATGCCTGGCAACATGGAAGACCGTCAGCAAATGATGGAGAAGCGCATGGACATGATGCAAATGATGATGCAAATGATGATGGATGCACAGTCGGCACCCGCCACGAAATGAGCAGGTGCTGCCGTGAACCACGATCATCAACACCATGAGCCACCTCCACCATTCTGGGGGTCTCGTTATTCGCTAGGACTGCTCGTCATCGGCGCGGTCGCCGGCTACTTTCTGTTGAAAGAACATCTGGTGCATGTGGCCACTGCACTCCCATACTTGTTTGTACTCGCGTGCCCCGTCATGCATATCTTTATGCATCGCGGGCATGGTCATAAGCACGGATCCAGCCGACAGGACAACGTGGGACCTGGTTCCGGGAACAAGGGAGATGCACCATGACTCACGCCGAACCTGCTTATGGACTTTGGCTACTGGTGGCTTTGAACTCAGCCATTTTCATCATGTTCGCCTTCAGTTTCTTCAAGCCAGCGACTGCTCGCGACTGGAGGACCTTCGGCGCCTTCGCCGCGTTTATCGTCGCCTTATTCGTCGAAATGTACGGATTCCCACTGACGATTTACCTGCTGTCAGGATGGCTACAGACGAAATTCCCGAATCTGGACATCATGTCCCATGACACTGGCCACCTATGGTCTACTTTGCTCGGAGAGAAGGGGGATCCGCATTTTGGTGTCCTGCATATCGCCAGCTATATCTTCCTGGGCTACGGTTTCTACCTGCTGTCTACAGCCTGGAATGTTCTCTACCATGCGCAACGCAGGCATACACTGGCGATGACAGGCCCATATGCGCGGATCCGTCACCCACAATATGTGGCATTTGTCCTAATCCTCTTGGGCTTTCTGCTGCAGTGGCCAACACTCCTGACATTGCTCATGTTCCCGATCCTGTTGATGATGTACGGCCGGCTCGCCATCACGGAGGAAACGGAAATGCGGGCGCAGTTCGGGGAGGAGTTCGATCGCTACGCACAAAAAACGCCCAGGTTCTTCCCCCGGTGGCGTTAGGCCATCGGCCCAGCCTGTATCCCATTCGGTGAACGTCGTATCGACAACGAGGTGATCATCGTTGATGCCCGATTAATAACCACGGCGAGGCTTGAACCATGTGCTTTTCGATGACTGCAAGTCTTGCCGCCGGAGGATTTCTGCTCGGCGTTGGCACGATGACTGTGAAGGCGGCACGACGTTCGTCCGAGGTTCCTTTTGCTGCAATACCGCTGCTCTTTGCCATTCAGCAACTGAGCGAGGGTGTCGTCTGGTGGACCTTCGCCCACGATGCGCCGGGTCTGAATGTCGTCATGACCCAGTTCTATTCGTTTTTCTCGCACGTACTCTGGCCGGCCTATGTGCCTCTGGCCGTGCTCTTGCTGGAGCCTCCAGGCAGGCGGAGCAGACTGCTGAAATTGACCGCCATTGCTGGGATAGGGGTCGGCTTGTATCTGCTGTATTCGATGTTCGAGTATCCGATCACATCCCGGGCTATCGGGGGGCACATTGAATATGTGTCACCTCATTTCTTTGCTGTAGTGACGATGACGGGGTACCTTCTCGCAACCACCGTAAGCCCACTACTGTCGAATGAGATCATGGTCAGGATCTTTGGGGCTCTCGCCTTGATCTCATTTGTGCTGGCCTATCTGATCTTTGCGAGATGGTTTATCTCCGTTTGGTGTTTCTTCTCAGCAATTTTGAGCGTGATCGTTGCGCTTAGGTTCTTTGGGCGAAAAAATCCTCCCCCACTTGTTTGATAGATCAATCAGCAACATATATCGTCCATCGACAGCCGGCCTTCGGTGGCTGGCCGCTGCTGAGTGCGTTGCTCGGACTATCCCTGCTGTTGACATCGTCCTGTGCAACCAAGCTGTTGGGTAACTTGAGCGCTACCACGGCGGCGACGAAGCTTATGACATTGGTGCCCGGCGTCAACAAGATTGCGGTGAGCCTGGAGAAACGCCAGACTACCGTGAGCTTCGACGATGCCAAGACCCATGCCGAGATTCTGACCTGGGTCATCCAGGAGGCCGGCTATCGACCGCAACCGCAAAGGAGTTCGCAATGACTGCTGTCGTTTTGGAGTCGAGGCTGACCTGCCCGGTGTGCGGCCACAGCAAGCTGGAAACGATGCCTACCGACGCCTGTCAGTGGTTTTACGAATGCGAGCAGTGCCACACCGTGCTCCGCCCCAAGCCAGGCGACTGTTGCGTCTACTGTTCCTACGGCAGCATGCCTTGTCCATCGATTCAAGAGAACGGAAAGGGCAACGGGTGTTGCCGTTGATCTTGCCAGCACGAGTTCTGTTTGAGCAGTATGCTGCTATCGTTCAGTCGGAACGAGGGGTAATTTATAAGATCGCACCGGGCCAGTCCTGCGTTTGATCGGCATCAGAAGCTGCCGACGACGCCATTCATACCTACCATGGAAACAAAATCTCTTGCTCTTGCCGACATCCTGAGAGCGTTACGAGAAGACATTCAGGCTGAAAACACCCTGATCGCCAGCCGAGTGACTTGGTACGTGACCTCCCAGTCGTTTCTGCTGACGGCGTATGCGACTTCCTGGAGTACCGGCTTTCTCTGGCAGTCATTTTTTCATCACGTGATGCCGATTGCGGCCATCATTCTCTCGGTGGTGATCCTTGCGTCCATCTATGCGGCAACCTGGGCACAGGATGTGTATTTGAGGGAGCAGGAGGCGCTGGTTTCCAGGATCAATGCGGAGTTTCAACTTTCGGATGCCGAAAAGATGGCGCTTCAGGTCTATGAGCGAACCATGGTCGTCAATCGGGCCAATGGGGCCGGCAAGATCGTCGGCGGACGTATCCACGCCCTCGTTCGGATCACGCCGCTCGTACTTCCGGTGGGATTCTCGGCTTTGTGGCTTTATGCGCTGATCTTTGCGCCGGCCGCATCGTCATGACAGCGTTTGATCGGGATCAACCATAAAGTAGTCGGCGTTCGCGCGCCTTATGGATTACAAGAATGTAATCAATTTGTCAGGAATTTGTCGGTCTCAGGCTCCGATACTGCCAGTCAGCATCCGGTCGCATCCCGATCGCCCGAATGCTGACTCAGGAAGCACCGACAGTCATGAAAACAAGTTACCGGACTCTACTTTGCGCCTCCACCGCCTGGTTGTTACTTATTTTTCCCGCGGCAGCCCAGGAATCAGACCTCGGCGCATCACTCAGCGGTCTCCTCGACTACGCGCGTAAGGGCAATCCTGAATACGCTGCGATGCGCGCCGAGTTGGACGCATCGACACAGCGCGTGGAGTCTGCGGGGGCCTTGCCCGATCCGCGTTTCCGCGCCGAACTTAGGGACGTGACCCGCCAGGGGGACCAATCCCCCCTGCTGCTTCCAGGCCAGGTTGGCAGTACGCGGTACCTCCTGATGCAGGAGTTCCCCTGGTATGGCAAGCGGGACCTGAAGCGAAACATTGCCGAGCAGGATGTCGAAGCGGCTAGGGGGCGCAGCCAGGGAGCCTGGATCGAGATTGCAAGCCGCATCAAGCTTGCCTATGCACGACTCTACCTGCTGTATCGCAGCGAAAGAATTGCGCGCGAGATCATCGACTTGATGACCCGTCTTGAGCGCGTGACGCAGGCCCGCTACGCCGGTGGTCTGGCGGCCCAGCAGGACGTAATCCGGGCCCAGCTCGAACAATCTGCCTTGCGCAATGAACTGATCGCGTTGGAGGCGGAACGGCGTCAGCTACAGGTGCGTCTGAATGGCTTGCTGGCCAGGCCCGCCGGAGCATCCCTGGCAGAACCGGTGGCACTGCGTCCTGTGCCGTCGCATGAACAGTTGAATCTGACAGGGCTGGAGGAGCGTGCGATGACGCGCAATCCACAACTCAGTGCAGAGGAATCTCGCATCAGGTCTGCCCAGTTGAGCCGGGATCTCGTGCTGAAGAACCGCTACCCTGACATCACGCTGGGCGTGTCTCCCATCCAGTACCAAGGAACCGTGAAGGAATGGGAACTGATGATCGAAATGAACATACCTTTGCAGCAGTCATCCCGCCGGGCTCAGGAGCGGGAGTCCGAAGCCATGCTGCAGGCAGCCCAGGCGCGCAAGGAGTCTGCGGCTCGGCAACTGCTGTCCGAACTTTCGGAGAACGTGGATGCGATCGATGCCGCCCGCCGTACGGAGAGCCTTGTAGCGACCCAATTACTTCCCCAGTCGGAATTTACCTATCAGGCGGCCTTGGTAGGGTATGAGAACGGCAAGGTGGACTTTGCGACGTTGCTGGATGCCCAGCGGCAGATCCGTAAGGCCAGACAGAGTCAGCTGGAGTCCCAGGTGGAAGCGCAATTCCGGCTGGCTGAAATCGAACGAATTATTGGAGAAGATCTATGAGTGTCCGGTCCAAATGGCTGATCGCCGGTCTGGGCGTCAGTTTGGTGGTCCTCATAACGCTTGAAGTCCGCTATGGCTTCCTGTACCGAGGCCACGAGCTGCAAGCGGCTGCCACAGCGAGTGGGGCGGAAACGCCGAATGCCGAAACGTCCAAACCTGCACGCAAGCTTCTCTTCTACCGCAACCCCATGGGCTTGCCCGATACCTCTCCCGTGCCGAAGAAGGATCCCATGGGCATGGACTACATCGCTGTCTATGAGGGGGAGGATCAGGAAGACAGTTCGGCCCAGGCGGGCCTGATCCGGATCAGCACCGAAAAAATCCAGAAGCTGGGTGTTCGGACTGAAGCGGCGCGTGTCCAAAAACTGGAGCGCACAGTTCGTGCGGCGGGACGGGTCGAACCCGACGAGCGCCGGATCTACACCATCTCGCCCAAGTTCGAGGGTTATGTGGAGCGCCTGCATGTGAACGTGACTGGTCAGACGGTGGCCAAGGGTCAGGTGCTCTTTGAGGTCTACAGCCCGGAACTGATCTCTGCGCAGCGCGAGTACCAGATCGCCTTGCAGGGCTTGCAGTCGACGCAAGGATCTGCGGATTCTGTCCAGTCGGGTATGCGTCGCTTGGCCGACTCCAGTCTGCAGCGCCTGCGCAACTGGGATATCTCGGAAGAGCAGATCTCCAGCCTGACGCCATCGGGGGAAGTCCGACGCACGCTGGCATTTCGTTCCCCGGTCCAGGGCCTGGTGACGGAGAAAAAGGCCTTGCAGGGCATGCGTTTCATGCCGGGCGAAGCGCTGTACCAGGTCACCGATCTTGGCGCTGTCTGGGTCGTGGCCGATGTGTTCGAACAGGACATCGGTCTCGTGAAGACGGGCGCCAAGGTCAAGGTGACGATCAATGCCTATCCTGACAAGGCGTTTTCGGGCATCGTCACCTATGTCTACCCCACGCTCAATCCCGAGACGCGGACAATTCCCGTGCGCATCGAGCTGTCCAACCCCGGCATGCTGCTCAAGCCCGCCATGTTCGCGCAGATCGAGCTATCGGTCGGAACACGCACACAGACAGTGACGGTGCCCAATTCGGCGGTCATCGACAGCGGTACGCGGCAGCTCGTGCTCGTCCAGGCCGGGGAGGGGCGTTTCGAGCCGAGGGAAGTTCGCCTGGGCCGGCGCGCCAGCAATGAGGTGGAAGTCCTGGAAGGCGTGCGCGGCGGCGAGGAGGTCGTTGTCTCTGCCAACTTCCTGATCGATGCCGAGAGTAACCTCAAGGCCGCCGTCAGCGGCTTTGGCCACTCAGCTCATGGTTCAAGTGCCGATGCCGGGCGGAAGCCGTCAGGCGAGGCACCGAAAGCGGCAGTGACAGGTCATCGGGCGGAAGGTGCGATCGAAACTGTCGATCTCAAGAACGGCACAGTCGAAATCAGCCATGGCCCGGTGCTCAGCCTCAAATGGCCAGCCATGTCGATGGAGTTCGCGGTTGCCAATAGCGGCCTGCTGCAGGGTTACAAACCTGGCGACATGGTGGCGTTCGAGTTTGTCGAGCGCAAGCCCGGTGAGTGGGTGGTGACGGCTTTGCGCCGTGCCGCACCAGCGCATGATGCAGCCGCACACAAGAGTCGCTAACGGAAAGAAAAATGCTCGCCAGAATCATCGATTGGTCGGGGCGCAACCGCTTCCTGATCCTTCTTGCCACCCTGTTCGTCGTCGCGGCCGGCATCTATGCGGTGATCCGCACACCGCTGGATGCCCTGCCTGACCTGTCCGACGTGCAGGTCATCGTCTACACCGAGTATCCGGGACAGGCACCGCAGGTGGTCGAGGACCAGGTGACCTACCCTTTGACAAGCGCCATGTTGTCGGTGCCCCGATCCAAGGTGGTGCGGGGCTTCTCATTCTTCGGTGCCTCTTTCGTTTACATCATCTTTGAGGACGGCACAGATATCTACTGGGCACGCTCGCGCGTGCTGGAGTACCTCAACTTCGCCGCCGGACGCATGCCCAAGGGCGTGACCCCGCAGATCGGCCCCGATGCGACCGGCGTGGGTTGGGTGTATCAATACGCCTTGGTGGCGAAAAACCGTAGCCTGGCCGAGCTGCGCAGCCTGCAGGATTGGTATCTTCGTTATCAGCTGACCAAGGCCCACGGGGTCTCAGAAGTGGCTTCCATTGGCGGATTCGTCCAGACCTATCAGGTCACGGTCGACCCGGTAAAGCTGCGTGCCTACGGCATACCGCTGGGCCGGATTTCACAGGTCATCCGCGATTCAAATCGGGACGTGGGCGGACGGGTCATTGAGATGGCCGAGACCGAGTACATGGTACGCGGCAAGGGCTATTTGCGCGGCGTGTCGGATATCGAAGACCTGGTGCTGCGCAGCGAGAAGGGGACACCGGTGCTGGTGCGCGACGTCGCACGGGTGGAACTGGTACCCGATGAGCGCCGCGGCTTGACCGAACTCAACGGCGAAGGCGAGGTGGTTTCCGGCATCGCCATGGCACGTTATGGCCAGAACGCCCTGGAGGTTATCCACAACCTGAAGGAAAAGGTCGCCGAGGTCTCCTCGGGCCTGCCCGAGGGAGTCAGCATCGAGGCCGTTTATGACCGCTCCGACCTGATCCACCGGGCGATTGACACCCTGAAGCGGACCCTGATCGAGGAATCCCTTATCGTTGCGCTGGTCTGTGTCGTGTTTCTGCTCCACGTCCGGTCTGCCCTGGTTGCCATTCTGATGCTGCCCGTCGGCGTCCTGATTGCCTTCATCGCGATGCGCTTGCTCGGTATGAATTCGAATTTGATGAGTCTGGGGGGGATCGCGATTGCCATCGGCGCCATGGTTGATGCTGCCATCGTGATGATCGAGAACGCGCACAAGCACTTGGAGCGCTTGCCACCCGAGCATACGGCGGCCCAGCGCATGGATGCGATGCTGGATGCCTGCAAGGAGGTTGGGCCGGCGTTGTTCTTCTCGCTGCTGATCATCACGGTTTCGTTCCTGCCGGTCTTCACGCTGGAATCGCAGGAAGGGCGTTTGTTCTCGCCCTTGGCTTACACCAAGACATTCGCCATGGCCGGAGCGGCCATGCTCTCGGTGACGCTGGTGCCAGTCCTGATGCTGTTCTTCATCCGCGGCAAGATCATGCCGGAGGCGAAGAACCCGGTGAACCGTTTTCTGATCTGGGGCTACCGCCCCATCATTGCCTGGGTGATGATCTGGAAAAAGACGACCATCGGTCTTGCGTTGCTGGCGCTGGGTATCACCCTTTATCCGGCGTCCAGGCTTGGATCCGAATTCATGCCGACGCTCAACGAGGGAACGCTTTTGTACATGCCGTCTTCGTTGCCCGGCATGTCCATTACCAAGGCAGCCGAGCTGCTGCAGACCCAAAACAAGATCATCAAGAGCTTCCCGGAGGTAACCTCCGTGTACGGCAAGGCTGGCCGCGCCAACACGGCGACCGATCCGGCCCCAACCGAGATGTTCGAGACGATCATCAACCTCAAGCCGACCTCGGAGTGGCGCGATGGTATGACGACGGACAAGCTGATCGCAGAGATGGACAAGGCGCTGCAGTTCCCGGGCGTTTCCAATGCCTGGACCATGCCGATCAAGGCGCGTATCGACATGCTCTCGACTGGCATACGCACGCCCATCGGCATCAAGGTGTTCGGCAAGGACCTGGCCGAGATGGAGCGTCTGGCCAAGGAGATTGAAGCGGTCGTCAAGACGGTACCCGGCACCAGTTCGGCTTTCGCCGAGCGCATCACCGGAGGTTACTACCTGAACATCGAGCCCGATCGCCCGCAGCTGGCACGCTACGGGCTCAATGTGGGTGAGTTGCAAGAAGTCATCGGCACGGCGCTGGGCGGCGAAATGGTGACCACCACGGTCGAAGGTCGCGAGCGCTTTGGCGTCACCGTGCGCTACCCGCGTGAGCTGCGCAACGATCCGCAGCAGATCGCGACGCAGGTTCTGGTGCCGACACCCAGCGGCGCCATGGTGCCGCTGGGGCAGGTGGCGACGCTTTCTATAGCCAAGGGCGCGCCCGGTATCCGCACCGAAAATGCCCTGCTGTCTGCCTACATCTATGTGGACATCCGGGATCGGGACATCGGTGGCTACGTGGCCGATGCCAAAAAGGCCGTGGCCGAACGGGTCAAGTTTCCGCCGGGATATTACGCAAGCTGGAGCGGCCAGTTTGAGTCCATGGAGCGGGCCATCCAGAAAATGAAGGTGGTCATCCCCGTGACGCTGGCTCTGATTTTCCTATTGCTGTACCTGAACTTCAGGCGTCTGACGGAAACCCTGATCGTGATGCTCTCCGTTCCGTTTGCCCTGGTCGGCGGGATCTGGTTGATGTGGCTACTAGGCTACAACCTGTCGGTGGCCGTGGCCGTGGGCTTCATCGCTCTGGCTGGGGTAGCAGCGGAGACCGGGGTGGTCATGCTGATTTACCTGGATCACGCCTGGGAAGAGGTAAAGGTCCGGCGCCAGGCGGAGGGGAAGACCCCGGGTGCGGCCGACCTCTATGCCGCGGTGATGGATGGTGCCGTTGAACGGGTACGGCCCAAGATGATGACCGTGGTGGCCATCATGGCGGGTCTTTTGCCCATCATGTGGGGCAGCGGCACCGGCTCCGAGGTCATGAGCCGTATTGCCGCGCCCATGGTCGGAGGCATGATTTCCTCGACCATCCTCACGCTGGCCGTCATCCCTGCCATCTATGCACTGGTAAAGCAGTGGCAACTACGCCCCGAAATGGGTGGTCCATTACCGCTGCGGGTGAAGCCGAACGGAGCCGGCGGGGGATGATCAAACCCCAGCAATAGCACTTGACATTGACACGATGGGAAGGTTTATCTTGGTGCCTGCGTCAATAGAGGCGCTTAACTGGAGAAGCTTATGAGCTCGATTGAACTGTCAGTAGAAGGTATGACCTGCGGCTCTTGTGCCAACGCCGTGCGCAAAGCGTTGGCTCGGGTTCCTGGCGTCGGTCAAGTTGACGTGGATCTTGCACGAGGGCGGGCGACGGTCACATCTCTGGATGATGGGAGCCACCTGCAGGATATGCTGGATGCGGTGGCGGATGCTGGCTACAAGGGGAAACCGGTTTCAGGTTCGCCGGTTTCCATAGGTGAGAATTCGTCGAGCCCCAGCGTCAAAACCCCGCAACGTCAAGGTGGTTGCTGCTGCGGCCGTTGACTGAACTGCCGCTGCGCCAAGATTGTTTCAGGACAGAAGGGAAGTTGACGCCATGGATGAACATGCCCATCACGAACACCACCATCATGAAGGGGCGAAGCCAGCCTCGGCATCGCCGGCGCAGACAGCAGGTTTGAAAGATCCGGTCTGCGGCATGGCCGTCACCGCGCAGTCAGAACACCATCTCAGCCACCAGGGGCAGAACTACTATTTCTGCAGTGCGAAATGCCAGGGCAAGTTCGTTGCTGACCCAGGGCGCTACGCAAGCCCGGCAGCCGCCGCCCCGGTGTCAGCGCCGGCGCCCAGTGGGACGATCTACACCTGTCCCATGCATCCGGAGATCCGGCAGGACCATCCGGGCTCATGCCCCAAGTGCGGCATGACCCTCGAGCCTTTGCTGCCGGAACTGGAAGAGGAGGACAACCCGGAGTTGAAAGATTTTCAGCGACGCTTCTGGTGGACGCTCCCGCTGACCGTGGTGGTGACGGTGTTGGCCATGTTCGGCCACCAGCTCAACTGGTTTGACATGGCACGCCAGAGCTGGATCGAACTGGTCCTCTCCCTGCCGATCGTGCTGTGGGCCGGTTGGCCGTTTTTTGCGCGCGGCTGGCAGTCGGTGCTCAACCGCAGTCCCAATATGTGGACTTTGATCGGTCTGGGCACCGGGGCCGCCTTTCTATACAGCCTGGTAGCCACCATCGCGCCTGAAGTGTTCCCGGCTTCCTTCGTCGCCATGGGCCGTGTGGCCGTCTATTACGAGGCCACCGCGGTCATCATCTCGCTCACGCTGTTGGGGCAGGTGCTCGAATTGAAAGCCAGGTCCCAGACCTCAGCTGCCATCAAGTCGCTGCTGGGTTTGGCGCCCAAGACTGCGCGGCGCATCCGTGCCGATGGTTCGGAAGAGGACGTTCCTTTGACCCACGTGCATGTGGGCGACCGGCTGCGCATCAGGCCCGGAGAAAAGGTGCCGGTGGACGGCGTGGTGGAGGAAGGGAGCAGCGCGGTTGACGAATCGATGCTCACCGGAGAGCCGGTGCCCGTTACTAAGCGGGTCGGCGACAAGGTGATCGGTGCCACCATGAATACCAACGGCGCCCTGGTCATGCGCTCGGAAAAAGTCGGTTCTTCGACCATGTTGGCGCAGATTGTTCAGATGGTGGCGCAGGCCCAGCGCTCCAAGGCACCGATGCAGCGCATGGCGGACATCGTGGCCGGGTATTTCGTGCTCATGGTCGTTGCCATTGCGCTGCTGACCTTCTTTGTCTGGGGGTTCTTCGGGCCTCAGCCCAGCTGGGTCTATGCGCTGATCAATTCGGTTGCTGTCCTGATTATTGCCTGTCCCTGCGCGCTCGGACTGGCGACGCCCATGTCCATCATGGTAGCGACCGGCAAAGGCGCCACCCGTGGCGTGCTGTTCCGCGACGCAGCAGCCATTGAGCACATGCGCCGGATCGACACGCTGATCATCGACAAGACCGGCACCCTGACGGAAGGCCGGCCGGCCTTCGACCGCGCGGTTGCGGCGCCCGGTTTCGAGGCGGACGAAGTGTTGAGGCTGGCGGCCAGCCTGGACCAGGGCAGCGAGCATCCCTTGGCCGACGCCATCGTGCGCGCCGCCCGCGAGCGGGGTCTTACCCTGGACAAGCCGGAGCAGTTCGAATCCGGATCCGGCATCGGCGTGCGCGGACTCGTTGGTGGACGGCAGCTGGCGCTTGGGAATACAACCCTGATGCAGCAATTGGACGTTTCGGTCGAGTCCCTGGTTCCCCAGGCTGAAGCGCTTCGGGCAGAGGGAGCAAGCGTCATGCATCTGGCGGTTGACGGCCGACTGGCCGGTCTGCTGGCTGTCTCCGATCCCATCAAGGCCAGCACGCCCGAGGCACTGGCGACACTGAAGGCCGCCGGCATGCGCATCGTGATGGCCACCGGCGATGGCCTGACGACGGCCAAGGCGGTCGGCGCGCGCTTGGGGATAGACGAGGTGCATGGCGAAGTCAAACCGGCCGACAAGCTCATCCTCGTGGAAAAACTGCAACGTGAAGGCCGAGTCGTCGCCATGGCGGGCGACGGTATCAACGACGCGCCGGCGCTGGCCAAGGCGGATGTCGGTGTCGCCATGGGTACCGGCACCGACGTGGCGATGAACAGCGCGCAGATCACGCTGGTCAAGGGCGATCTGCGCGGGATTGCTGTGGCGCGTACCTTGTCGGAAGACACTGTGCGCAACATGAAGCAGAACCTCATGTTTGCCTTCCTGTACAACGCGCTGGGCATTCCGGTGGCCGCCGGCGTCTTGTATCCAGTGACCGGATGGCTGCTTTCCCCCCTGATAGCCGCACTGGCCATGAGCTTCAGCTCGGCGTCGGTGATCGGCAATGCTTTGCGCCTACGGCGATGAGTCAACAGCGACAGAGACATGCCGAGGCTGCGGCGCTGATCCCTGCAGCGCCACAGCAGATCTTTGCCAGGCTGGACGATCAACGCCGGCTCGCGGCGCACATGACCAAGGCGTCGTGGATGACTCTGGGCTCGAAATTCAATTTCGAGCTGGATGAATTTCAGGGGCGTCGTATCGGCTCGGTCATCCGAATGAACGGACGCATCGCTGGCATTGAACTGGGGCTGGATGAGATCGTGGATGAATATGAGCCGCCCTTACGCAAGGCGTGGGCTACGTTCGGCGAACCGCGCCTGCTGGTCATCGGGGCCTATCGCATGGGCTTTAACCTGGCAGCAGAGGGTACGGGCGCGCGCTTGCAGGTCTGGATTGACTACCAACTGCCCAGCCGGGCGGCCCTGAGATGGATGGGATGGCTTCTGGGGCCAGCTTACGCAGGGTGGTGCGTGCGAAAAATGGTCGAAGACGCAAGACGAGGTTTTTAAGATGGACGCTTTCTATCACCGCTTTTCAGAGCTATTCGCTCAGCTTGGCCTCTCGCGTGAGCCAGCCGATATACGTGATTTCATCAAACGGCATTCGCCATTGCCTGCAGAGAGGCGGTTGGAGGATGCAGCGTTCTGGAGCGCCGCCCAAGCGGCTCTTCTCCGCGAGAAACTGATGGAGGACGCGGACTGGGCGGAAGTCGTTGATCAATTAAATGCCGCGCTCCGCCTGGCAAATTCGAGCGATATCGAACCTACTGTCAGGGTTGTCTGCCTATGCGCGTCGTGGTGTGGTGTCTGTCGGGATTTCGTGTCTCAGTACCAGGAAACGATGCGGGCCACACCAGGTGTTGTTTTTGACTGGTACGACATTGAAGACGACGTTGAGCGGCTTGGTGATGTCGACGTCGAAAGTTTTCCATGCATTTTGATTGGGGTTCAAGGAGAACCGGTTTTCTTCGGTCCGATTACGCCAAACCGAGGTAGCTTGGAGTTGCTGATACAGCGCGCACCGAATATGGCACCGCTGCCGCAAAGCCAAGTGGATCGAGATCGACTCGAGACAATCTTGCGTATCAAGTGAGTGAGTCAAAGAATCGATCCAGTAAGGCCGGTAAGCTCCCACATCAGCGCTTTCTGGCTATCGGAATAGTAAATCCGTGGTCGTTGCTTCATCTACAACACTCCTTCCGCCTACGCGGTGGTTAGTGTGTTGCATCGACCGGTTGAATCCGCCGCTCATAGCGGACAGTCATTGGCTAGCAGTGCAGGCACCCACGTTGAGGAAAACCGACTAAATTGTGGTATCGGTAGGCGCTCTTTCAGAGCACTCCTCTAGCGATCGAACCACGATTTGAACCAATCCGCACAGCGGCGCAAGAAGGAAGATTTCGCCTTCCGCTTCTTGTCCTGTTCGACGTGGCGGCGCACCTGAGATTGCATGACTCGATCAACCGTTTTCTTGGACCACTGCTGTGCCCATTCCACCTGGCCCCTTCGAATAAAGAAGTGAGACAAGCAAGGAGCGTCTGAGACCAGTATGGAAGGTGTGACAGTGGGAAGTCCGCCCTCTATAACGAGTTGGTGCTGATCCAACAGATTCAGCATGACCCGGTGACCACATCCGCATGCGCAGGCCATGGCCGCCATTTCGAAGCGTCGGCTGTAATGGAACTCAAATGGCCCGACCTGAGGCGGGAGCCTTTCGCTCTCGATGATGCGATATGCGTCGCCGTTCATGTTGCTACATCCATCGCCATCCCAGCAACGTCGAATACCACGGCATGCGAATCGATCAGGCGATCAAAGAATCCCATATGCTGTTTGAATCGAATTACTGCTATTGCAGCGTTGAGCGCGTTGAGTTCCGCAATCTGAGGCTGATTCCTATATTCTCGATCATGAGCGTTTTGTGCAGGCAAGTGCTGCGTGCTGTGTAGATCTGCTTCAGATTGCGCCGCTGTTTCCGCGATTTTGTTGCCTCGATTCCTAGCCAGGTAGCCAGCTTCTCGGCATAGGGATCAAGCTTGCTTGGGCTGATCCGCTTAGCGTATGTGGGCTCGGTCTCAT
>NZ_JACPOF010000012.1 GCF_016185115.1 Polaromonas sp.
TCCCACTCCTTCCCATCCCGAACAGGACAGTGAAACGACTTTGCGCCGATGATAGTGCGGGTTCCCGTGTGAAAGTAGGTCATCGTCAGGCTCTTACAGCCCAGAAAACCCCAGTCAGATATGACTGGGGTTTTTTGCTTTCCAGGCGCACAAAAATCATCCCTTCTAGCTGACCCTCCAGGGTATTGACCATGCAACTACAAGACATCCTGTATTCCCAAGGTTTTGGTACGCGTCGTGTTTGCGCGGGCCTGATTCAGCAGGGATGGGTCTCGGTGCGTGAGGCATCTTCGCCCAATGCTGAGTACGTGCTCTGCACGGAGGCTACCGCAGGCTATGAGCCCGAAGGACTGCTGTTACGTGTACAGGGTGTGGATTGGCCGTTCCACGCCAAAGCCTACGTGCTGCTTCACAAACCCGCCGGCACGGAGTGTTCTCAGAAGCCTTCTACGTACCCCAGCATCTATACGCTTCTGCCTCCGCCGTTGCGTCAGCGGCCCACGAAGAGTGCGGTTCAAGGAGTGCAGGCGGTGGGGCGCCTTGATCAGGACACAACGGGTATGTTGCTATTGAGCGATGACGGGCAATTCATTCATCGCTTGAGTTCGCCCAAGAAGCATGTTCCGAAGGTTTACCAAGTGACGACCAAACACCCGGTGGACGAGACACAGGTGTCGAAATTGTTGGCGGGGGTTGTGCTGGACGATGATCCCACGCCGGTGCGTGCTGCAAACTGCTCCATTGTGGGTTCCCATCGCTTGGATATGACGCTGACTGAGGGCAAGTACCACCAGGTCAAGCGGATGATTGCAGCGGTTGGCAATAGGGTGGATGGGCTACATCGCTCTCGCATTGGAAGCATGGATTTGCCTGCGGATTTGGCCCCCGGCCAATGGCGATGGCTCAATGCTTCCGATCTGTCACTGTTGAACAGCAACGCTTGAGCATGTTGTCCGGAGGAGTGGCCTCTTTGGACTGGCTTAGAGAGCGCGGCCGGGGCACTGTGACTCATGTCGTTGATCCCTTGACTGCCGACGCTGGGAGAGCTCTGCTGGCAAGTTGTGGTCTCGCCCTGCGAGATGGTCTGGAACCCTAGAGGGTGTACAGAATTTTGTGTAAACGGACAATCCACCGCCGGCGCAAGCCGGCCTGTCGGTAAGCACAATGAACACCAAGAAACACGACGTACCCGAAGAACTGCTGTCTGGCCTGCTGGCCAACTACAAGAAGCCTGAACTTGGACGCCGAGCTGACTGAGCACCTGGGCCATGAACGCAACGAAGCGGTGGCCAACCCCGCCGGCAACACCCGAAACGGCAAGAGCAAGAAGACCCTCAAGGGGGAGTTTGGCGAGTTGCCCATCGAGGTGCCACGCGACCGCCATGGCAGCTTCGAGCCCCAGCTCATCCCCAAGCACCAGACCCGCTGGGCCGGCTTCGACGACAAAATCATCTCGCTATACGCCCGTGGCCTGACGGTGCGCGAGATACAGGCCCACTTGCAGGAGATGTACGGCACCGAGATCTCGCCCAGCCTGATTTCCTCGGTGACCGATGCTGTGGCCGATGAGGTCAAGGCTTGGCAGACACGACCGCTGGAGCCCATCTATCCCATCGTCTATCTGGACTGCATCCATGTGAAGGTGCGAGAAGGTGCTGTGCGGGTCAAGGCGGTGTACCTGGCCATTGGCATCACCATGACGGGCGACAAGGAGGTGCTGGGCCTGTGGCTGGCGCAAACCGAGGGCGCCAAGTTCTGGCTGCAGGTCGTCACCGAATTGCGCAACCGGGGCGTGCAGGACATCTTCATTGCCTGTGTGGATGGGCTCAAAGGTTTCCCGCAAGCCATCGAGGCGGTGTTCCCCAAGGCGGTGGTGCAGCTGTGCATCGTGCACATGGTGCGCCACAGCCTGAACTACGTGTCCTGGAAGCGAAGAAAGGAGGTGGCCGCCGACCTGCGCCGCATCTACACGGCCGCCACCGCCGAGGAGGCCGAGCTGATGCTCGGGGAATTCGAGGAGCGCTGGGATGCCGAGTACCTGCCCATTGGCCAGTCGTGGCGCAGGAACTGGAGCCGACTCATCCCGTTCTTTGACTACCCGCCGGAAATCCGCAAGGTCATCTACACCACCAACGCCATCGAGTCGGTGAACATGGGCCTGAGGAAGCTGACCAAGAACCGGGGCTCATTCCCCAGCGATGAGGCGCTGAGCAAGCTGTTCTACTTGGCCCTGCGCAACATCAGCCAGAAGTGGACCATGCCCATCCGGGATTGGAAGGCTGCGCTGACCCGCTTTACCATTCAGTTCGGAGACCGCATCTCCGTCAACTGAAGTCCGAACCGTTTACACAAAAATTCGGACACGCCC
>NZ_JACPOF010000022.1 GCF_016185115.1 Polaromonas sp.
GGCAATGTCCTTGCTCTGGGTGGTGTAGAGGATGAAGAAGCTGCCGGCGCTTTTGACCTCTATGCTGCTGGCGCCTGCAGGGACGATGACGACCGAGTAGCCAGGGATGTCGGCAGACCCGTGGTCGGAGGTGATGTGCAGCGCTGTGGTGGTCTGGGGGGAGAGGATGACGTATTCGTCGGGCTGGCCGACGCGGGTGATGCGGGCGCCGGCCTTGGCTTCGACGTAGCAGATGACGAAGTTGTGGCCTCGGCCGTACCACTTGCGGCTTAAGGAATCTTCTTCGGCCGGGCCTTCCTTGAAGTGGATGCAGGAGGCTGTGCCGTAGGGCGTGCTGGCGTCGAGCGTTGCTGCGGCTGCGGGGGCTGCGCTGGACAGCGTGGAGCGCGGGTCGGATTTGTCGTACATGGTATGTGTGCCTGAAACGGGATGGCGTTTTTGACTGGGGAAAAACGGCCCCCGGGCTATCGCGCCACGGGAACTGCCGCCGTCACTGCGCGCGGTTTGTAGCCAAGGCTGGCAGACACTCTTGCAGCTGCAGCCAGCGTGTGCCGGACCTGTTCATCTGTGGGAACAACCCCCAGGTACTGGATGGAATCGACGATGGAAATCGTTCCGGCAAGTACGCCCCGACTATCGAATACCGGCGCAGCCAGCGCGTTGAACCCAATCAATGTTTCATTGGGTGCGGTGGCGCAGCCCTGTCTTTTGGTTTTTGCCAGATCAGCAGCAAGTGCACGCGATGTGGTGATGGTTTTAGGCGTGAGGGGTACAAGCGCAGAGTCGAGAATGCGCCCCCGCATTTCCTGGTCGCCGAACGCCAGCGTAACCTTGCCTTGCGCCGTCGCATGTAGCGGCAATAGCGAACCGGGCTTCACGCCAATTTCAATCAGCGACTTGCCCGGCAAGGTCAGCAGGACACGGATCCCGTCAGGTTCTATGCGCGAAAGCACTACAGAATGGCCCAGAACTTCACGAAGTTCCCTCAGGCTGTCGCGGGCAACGCTGACGAGATCGTGTTTCGCACTGATGGAGATCCCGATGTTGATCAGCGCCGGGCCGACTTCATAGCGTTCGGTCATCCTGTCCTGCATGGCGTAACCCTGCTGCACCAGTGTCTGCAAATGCCGGTGTATGCGGCTTTTGGTTGTTCCCAATGCTTCTGCAATTGCAGTCACGCCCACCGCTTCGGTTTGCACCGAAAGGTGGGCGACCAGGCGCAGTGCCATTGCAACAGACTGTATGCCACCCGGGTCCCTGCGCGTTTGGGTTGAAAAGCGCAAAGGCGGAGGAGGCAGGGTTGTTTTAGGTCTGGCTTGCATGAATTTTTTGTATCGCACAGAAGAACAATGTGTTAAATAACGATACACCTCATTCACTGTAAATGCCAGCCGCCACGAGCCATGTTTTCCCGGACAGATTCTTCAAAAATCGTTTCGAGGTGCAGGACGTGGCGGGCTGCCCGAAAGACTGGCAGGCGCTGTGAACGGGGTTTGAAGCCGGCAATTCGGCGCTGAAGGCCGCCTGGATTGCCAGAGCCGAACGCACGCCCTCAAGCCGCTTGCCCAAAGGCCGGGCTCAGCGCCAGAGACACCAAAAATCGCCGGCAGCAGCGGTCATGACCTGCTGGCAGGCGTGTTCTGCGTTTCATGCGCGTGGCAGCAGGCGACGCTGATGTCAACATGCGCCAGAACTGCCGATCCCGGGGCAAAAGCAGAACACCCGTCAGGCAACGGGGACAAGGCCACGTCAACAACAACGCCCATCAGGCCCGGGATGACAGGCAAACCGCTCTTCGCTCTTGTATGGAACGTGTAACAGATTGCCGCCGGTCTGGCCTTCACACATCAGGCCGGTCAGGTGTTGCGGGCGGCCGCACCCGCATCTGCAAACTCATCAGCGGCAAAGTTCATGACCGCATCGAATGACCGCCTGAGCCTTGATGAAAAACGCGAGGGCTACACCCTGCCCTGCGTCGCGTACCCGCTCTGTCTGATGGGGTGATTGAACTGCCCGTGTGAGCAGGGCAATCAGTTACACGGCCATGATGGACACGGCCTTGGTCACCAGGTAAGCCTCCATCGCCTCCGGGCCGCCCTCAGAGCCATAGCCCGAGTCCTTGATGCCGCCGAACGGCATTTCAGGCGATGGTGTGGCAGGCTGGTTGATCCACAGCATGCCGACTTCCATCTGCTGCGACAGCATGTGGGTGTTCTTGATGGATTTGGTGAAGGCGTAACCGGCCAGGCCATAAGGCAGGCGGTTGGCTTCAGAGATCGCTTCTTCAAGCTTGTCGAACCCGCGAATGGCTGCGATAGGACCAAAAGGCTCGTTGTTGAACACGTCCGCGTCCAGCGACACATCCGTCAGCACCGTGGCCGAGAAGAAATTGCCTTCGGTGCCGACACGTTCACCGCCAGTCGCCACCTTTGCACCTGTCTTGCGCGCATCGTCCAGCACCTTGGCCATGGCCGTCAGGCGCCGCGCATTGGCCAATGGGCCCAGCGTTGTGCCTTCCGTCAGGCCGTCACCCAGCTTGAGGCTTTCAGCGTGCTTGACCATCAGTTGGGCAAACTCGTCCTTGATGCTGTTGTGCACCAGGAAACGCGTTGGCGATATGCACACCTGGCCTGCGTTGCGGAACTTCGCGGCGCCTGCGGCCTTCACGGCCAGCGCCACATCGGCGTCTTCACAAACGATGACAGGCGCGTGGCCGCCGAGCTCCATCGTGGCACGTTTCATGTGTAGGCCAGCCATGCCGGCCAACTGTTTGCCGACGGGTGTGGAGCCTGTGAAGGTCACCTTGCGAATGATGGGGTGCGGAATCAGGTAGCTGGAGATCTCATGCGGGTCGCCAAATACCAGGCCAACTGTGCCCGGGGGAACGCCTGCATCCACAAATGCCTGCAGCAATGCCGCAGGTGAAGCCGGTGTTTCTTCGGGCGCCTTCACCAGGAAAGAGCAACCGCAGGCCAGCGCACCGCCGAGCTTGCGCACGATCTGGTTGATGGGGAAGTTCCAGGGCGTGAACGCAGCCACGGGGCCTATGGGTTCCTTCAGCACCTGTTGCTGTGCAGCCAGGTTGCGCGACGGCACGATGCGGCCATACACACGGCGGCCTTCATCTGCAAACCATTCAATGATGTCTGCACCAGCCAGCACCTCCACGCGGGCTTCGGCAAACGGCTTGCCCTGCTCCTGCGTCAGCAGGCGCGCAATGTCTGCAGCCCGCTCTCGAAGCAGACCGGCGGCCTTGCGCATGATGTTCGCACGCTCGTTGGCAGGGGTCTTTTTCCAGGCTTCAAAGCCCTTTTGGGCGGCAGCCAGCGCGCGGTCAAGGTCAGGAATGCCGGCATGCGCCACCTTGCCGATGGGCTTGCCTGTGGCCGGGTTGACCACATCCAGCGTCTTGCCACTGGCGGCGTCGCACCATTCGTTGTTGATGAGAAGTTGGGTGTCTTTATAGGCGGGGGTGGTCATGCGGGTCTCCAGGAATGGAATGGTCGGTATGGACACAGTTTAAACAAGCGCAGAAGCGGCCCTGCGATTCGCCAACCAGCGGGGGAGGACCGGCGGCATGGGCGGCAAAAAATCCGGGAGTTTTTACAACGCCGGTGCCAACTCTGTCCACTTCGGAGTTCCGGGGAAATTCGCCCCATAGATACCCTGCGCCCCTCGCAAGTCAGCCGCTTTCCCGGCCCGGCAACCAGCAAAGCGGAAGGGGCATAGGTGTAACTGCGTGTAGGCAGAGTCGTGTATCGGCGTAACATTGCGGCTGCAGAACACAAGCCTGCCAACACGTCAATCCAGAGTCGAAACCCCAAGATCAGTGCCATGCCCATTCGAAAGTCAAAAAACTCCGCCACGGTTACCCCCAAAGTGGCTGAAGCCGTTAACGAGAGCAAAGAGGTTACGCGGGAGATCGAGCATGCGGCGCATGACCTGGCGGTGGCGCACGCCGTCTTGCAAAAAAATATCCCCGATACGCCGACGTCAGAGGATGTCAGCGGTGCAGTCAAGCGGACAGCCGAGGTTCAAAAGAAGCTGGACAAGACAGCCAAAAAACTTGAGACCGTGACTGAAAAGCTCGAAGGCGAACTAAAAGACAGCACCGGAAAGAAATAACCGGGCCGTCCGTTCGCTGCTCAAGGCCCCTGGCCCTTACTGCGGCACCAGGCCGGCAGCTTTCACCAGCTCAGCGTGTATGCGGATCTCTTCGGTGATGACCTGATTCAGCGGCTTCGCTTCATCGGGTGCGGGTTCCATGCCGAGTTCGATCAGGCGGGTCTTGGCGTCGCCGCGCAGCATGGTCTTCACTGATTTGCCGAGTTTATCCAGCACGGGCTGTGGGGTTCTGGCGGGCGCCAGCATGCCTATCCAGGCGGACAACACCACGTTGTTCACGCCACCCTCCTTCAGGGTCGGGATCTCGGGTGCCGATACAGCACGCCGCTCACTGAGCACGCCCACCGGGAAGAGCTTGCCCGACTTGATATGCGGCAGTGCCTCAGGCATGGGCGAAAAGGCCATGTCCACGACACCGCCGATGAGGTCGGTAATCGCTGGCGCGCCGCCCTTGTACGGAACATGCAGCAATTTGACGCCGGTCTGGCTTTCAAACATCAGGCCAGCCAGGTGCTGGGGGCTGCCGTCACCCGAGGAGGCGTAAGTCAGCTTGCCGGGGTTGGCCCTGGCCGCCGCAAGAATGCTGGCCGGCGTCGGGTATTTGGTCTTGTCATTCACCACCAGCACCATGGACTGGTTGACCAGCTTGGTCACAGGCACAAAGTCGGCTTCGGGGTTGTAGGGCAGCTGCTTGAAGATGCTCTTGTTGGTGGTCAAAAACGATGCGGGCGACACCATGATGGTGTAGCCGTCAGGCGCGGCCTTGGCCACGACCGGCACGCCGATCTGGCCAGAGCCGCCGGCCCGGTTGTCCACCACAAAAGGCTGGCCCAGGTCAGTCGTCAGCTGCTGGCTGACCATGCGCGCAATCATGTCCACACTGCCGCCCGCCGGCAGCGCAACGATGACCTTGACGGGGCGGCTGGGGTAGGCGTCTTGTGCTGAAGAAAGGGTTGCCACCACCAGGGTGGATACAGCGCCTAGCGCCACGAGTATTGAGCGGATCAGGGTCATGATTGCTTTCGGGTTTGGGTTGAGACTGATGTTGTGTGACCGGCGTTTGCAAACTGCGGTGCCGTTCGTAAACATGTCTTGCACACAAGCAATTTGTGCGCCGATTCCTGAGTCCACACCTCCGCATGAGTCCGCTTACATCTTTGTCACGCCAGTACCAGAAAGTCAAAACTGCACGCACGGGTACGTATCGATAGTCAGCTACTTAAGCGATAAAGACCTCGCTTTTTTGCCCGAAGGTGCCAGCGCATCTGTTTGGCAGCTTCCTGTCGGGTTAGGATGCTTGCAAGAATAACGGGGAGCAATCATGACGCGCATCCGTCGACTGAAAATCCGAAATTTCCGATCTATACAGTTGCTCGACTGGACACCGTCCAACGGCGTGAACTGTCTTATTGGGCCGGGAGACAGCGGCAAGTCCACCATCCTCGATGCGATCGATTTATGTCTTGGAGCTAGGAGGAGCGCACCTTTCGGCGACACGGACTTCTTCGGCATGGACGTCAGCCAGACCATTGTGATTGCTGTCACGCTCGGCGCACTACCTGACGCGCTGAAGAACATCGACACCTACGGAGAGTTCCTTCGCGGATTTGACTTCGGTACCGGGCAGATTGAAGACGAGCCGCGCGCGGGCCTGGAAACGGCTCTGACGCTGAAGCTCGAGGTCAAGAGCGACCTAGAGCCCAGTTGGTTGCTCTATTCCGACCGCGCAGCCCATCAGCAACTGGAGCGGTCTTTGGCATGGAAGGATCGCAGTCTCCTGGCACCAGCCAGAATCGGCACCTACGCAAACACGAACCTTTCCTGGGCTAGGGGCTCTGTGTTGAATCGGCTCACTGAAGAACGTGCGAACCTTGGCTTGGAGCTCGCAGGCGCGGGACGCGCCGCCCGGGCCGCCTTTGGTGCGCAGGCTGGTCCTCAACTCGCCCAAACGTTGCAAGTGGTCACCCAGACAGCTACCGGCTTAGGCGTGCCCGTCGGTGCAAGCGCTCAGGCGCTACTTGATGCTCACTCAGTGTCGATTGGCGATGGTGCTATCGCACTTCACAGCGCAACGGGCATTCCTCTGCGGTCGCTGGGCACCGGCTCGGGACGACTTCTTGTTGCGGGGTTGCAAAGGGCCGCAGCGGCGGCAGCCACGGTCGCCCTAGTAGACGAGGTCGAATACGGACTTGAGCCACACCGGCTCATGCGATTGCTCGACTCACTCGGCGCTAAGGACGAGGCCGAGCCGCTACAGGTCTTTATGACAACCCATTCGCCGGTGGCGCTTAGGGAGCTCGCCGGTAAACAGCTTTTTGTCTTGCGCCAGGGTTTGGGCTCGCACACGGCGACATGCGCTGGTGCGGACGACGGCATCCAGCGCACGCTGCGCAAGGCGGCTGAAGCCTTCCTGTCCAAGTCGGTGATCGTCTGCGAAGGTGCTAGCGAAGTCGGATTCGCTCGCGGGATGGACCAATGGTGGGTTCACTGTGGCGCGACGTCATTCCTGGCAAACGGAGGCTCATACGTGGACTCGGGCGGGGGGAGCCCCGATCAATGCTTTACGCGAGGGGAGGTGTTCCTCAAGTTGGGCTATCGCGTCCTCGTCTTCGTTGACGCGGACAAGCCAGTTGCAACCGTTGGACTTGTGGAGAGATTCGTTGCGGCCGGCGGCCAGTACCTAACTTGGAGACCCGGCTTAGCGCTTGAGGATGAGTTATTCATCCATTCAAGCAATGACGCAGTGCATGCGTTGCTCAATAAGGCCGACGAGATGGTGGGCCGCGAACTCATGGCTGAGCACGTCATGTCGAAGTCGCATGGGCAAGTCACCTTGGATGCCATAGAAGCCGAACGACTCAATGGCGGCTACACCCCCGCGAGCCGAGCATTGCTGGGGCTTGCCGCTCGCAACAACAAGAACGGCTGGTTCAAGTCAGTGAGCAGTTTCCAGGAAATCGCCAAGGATATCGTCGGCCCTCACATAGCAGGTGCCGAACCGGGCTTCGTCGAAATTATGAATGTGCTGTGGAGGTGGACGAGTGCCGCCACCTGAAATCGACATCTTTCAGGCACGCCTAGGCTCCGTTACCGCCCCAGCCGGCTGCGGCAAGACCCAGCTCATCGCGGATGCGATCAGCCAGCACATAGACACTAAGCCAGTCTTGGTGCTGACGCACACCAACGCTGGAGTCACGGCTCTACGCGCCAGGCTTCAGCGCGGCAGCGTCCCCAGTTCGGCATATAGGGTGTCCACCATCGACGGTTTCGCGATGCGGCTGGCGACCAAGTTTCCACTTCGCGCAGGCCTTAATGCGCGTGTACTTGAGTTGGCCAACCCGAACACCGACTACCCAGCGATTCGAGGCGCCGTGCAACAGCTCCTACAGGCAGGTCACGTTGTTGACCCTATTGCCTCAACTTACTCGCGCTTGCTGGTGGATGAGTATCAGGACTGCAATACTGCGCAGCACGCTATCGTCTGCTCCATTGCTCAGACACTCCCTACTTGCATTCTTGGTGACCCGATGCAGGCGATATTTGGCTTCCGGGACCCCTTGGTTCACTGGGAGAACCAAGCCCAGATAGCATTCCCGCCCATCGGAGCGCTACAAACTCCCTGGCGATGGCGCCTCGTCGGCATGGAAGCACTAGGCGTTTGGCTACTTCAGGTTCGCGCATCATTGCAAGCCGGCCAACCGGTAGACCTTCGTGGAGCGCCTGGGGGCGTCGAATGGGTTCAACTAGCCCAAGGCATGGAACTGCAGCAGCGACTGGCCGCCGCCCGGACAGCAGCGCCAAACCGAGACGGCCGCGTTCTTATCATTGGCGACTCCATCAATGTCAATGCACGGAATCAACTCACGATGCAGACGCCGGGCGCCACGTCTGTCGAGGCGGTAGATCTAAAAGACCTGGTGAACTTCGCCCGCCAGTTCGATGTAGCGAGTCCCGACGCGCTGCGACAACTTGCAGAGTTCGCCACCTCACTGATGACAGGTGTGGGAACTGCCAACTTACTCGCACGGGTCGAAACGATACAGCGCGGCAGAGCCCGCACGCCCGCGACACCTGCAGAAGCCGCAGCCGTGACGTTCGTAGCGGCGCCCAGTCACACGACCTCGATTAACCTGCTCCAGTCGCTGGCAGACCAACACGGTGCGCGCGTCTACCGACCCGAAGTGCTGCACTGCTGTATCTCGGCGCTGAGAGCAACAGGGGGCGAAGGCGGATTCATCGGCGCAGCGATGCAAGCCCGCGAGCGAAACCGCCATCTGGGGCGGCCGCTGGGCCGGCGCGCCGTCGGAAGCACACTTCTTCTGAAAGGACTGGAGGCTGACGTCGCGGTCATTCTTGAACCCGAACGCATGACCGCGCAGCATCTCTACGTGGCTCTCACAAGAGGCGCAAGGCGTGTCGTGGTTTGCTCGTCGACGCCTTTGCTAACCCCAGTCGCGGGTCGTTAGCAATGTTGCCAACTATTGATAACTACATATTGTCGATCGCCAACCTACATCAAACCGTCACACCCGCATGCAAGGATGGGACATGCCCCTTTCCGCGCACGTCCCGCCCGACCACCTCACGCCCACTGCCGACCTGCACCACACCTTTGTCGAGCATGAAGACCTGAAAGCCATCCTGCTGGCGGGGCAAAACCATTTTGATATCGAGACGGTGTGTGATGTACGGGCGGGCAAGGGGCCGGTGCTCATGCGTACGCACTTTCCCGTCTTCACTGCGGCGATTGGCTCGCGCGACCCGGCCGCCCCCGCCGTGGGATTTTTTGGCGGCATTCATGGGCTGGAGCGCATCGGAACGCAGGTGATCCTGCATTACATGCGGGCGCTTTTGTTTCGCCTGGAGTGGGACGAGCTGCTGCATCGCCAGCTTGAGAAGGTGCGGCTGGTCTTCATGCCCATCGTCAACCCGGGCGGCATGTGGGCGCACAAACGTGCCAACCCGAACGGCGTGGACCTGATGCGCAATGCGGCGCAGCGTGCTGAAAGCCCCGTGCCTTTTCTCGCGGGAGGGCAGACCTTCACGCCGCTGTTGCCCTGGTACTGCGGCCGGCCCAACACCCCGATGGAAAACGAAAGCGCTGCGCTGCTGGGCGTGGTGCGCGAACAACTGGCAAGCCGGCCCTTCAGCCTGGCGCTGGATTGCCATTCGGGTTATGGTTTTGACGACAGCATCTGGTTTCCCTATGCGAAGACGCGGCGGCTGATGGCCCACCTGCCCGAGATGTACGCGCTCAAGACCATGCTTGAACAATCACACCCGCACCATGACTACAGTTTTGAACCGCAAAGCAACCAGTACCTGCTGCATGGTGACCTCTGGGACCACGCCTATGACAACACACCGGCCAGCCACGTGTTTCTGCCGATGACACTTGAACTCGGCTCATGGCTGTGGATACGCAAGAACCCGCGCCAGCTGTTCTCGCGTCACGGCATCTTCAACCCGATCAAGGCGCACCGCATCAAGCGTGTGCTGCGCCGCCATGCCGATCTGCTGGATTTTTTGACACGCGCTGCGTTTGCCGCACCCAATTGGCTGCCCGACGCGAACCGCCGCGTGCAGTTGCAGCAGCTGGCCACCGCCTACTGGCGGCCGAGGCGCACGGTATGAGCTGGATTCTCTTGCGCGGGCTGACGCGTGAGGCACGGCACTGGGGCGCGTTCACGTCCCTGCTGGCCGGGCGCAGTGGCGAAGAGGTGCTGACGCTTGACCTGCCGGGCAGCGGCGAGTTTGCGGGCCTGCCCTCGCCGGCTTCTGTCGCGGGCATCGTAGATTTCCTGCGCGCACAGGTGCAGGCGAAAAAATTGCAGGGGCCACACAGGCTGCTGGCGCTGTCGCTGGGCGGCATGGTCGCCACCGGCTGGGCACAACGCTACCCGGCAGAGGTCGAACGGCTGGTGCTGATCAACACCAGCATGCGCCCTTTCAGCAGCATCACGCAGCGGCTGCGGCCCGCCAACTGGCCACAACTGGCGCTGCTGGCTGCGCGCTGGCCCGATGCCGACTATGCGGAAAGCGTGGTGCATGACCTGACCTGCAACGTCAGCGCCGCGCGCGAAGCAGACATTGCCGCATGGCTGCAGATTCGCAAAAGCGCGCCCGTGATGCCCGCCAATGCCGCACGCCAGTTGCTGGCCGCCGCCAGCTTCTCATGCGCAGAAGCGACGCCGCGCTGCCCGGCGCTGGTGTTGTCCTCAGCCGGCGACCGGCTCGTCAACCCGGTGTGCTCGACAAGACTGGCCGCAGCCTGGCAGGCGAGGCACATGCAGCACCCGTGGGCGGGGCATGACCTGCCACATGACGATGGTGAATGGGTCTGCAGCCACCTGGGCGACTGGCTGGCGTCGTCAGGCGCGGCGTAATTTGCTACGCTTTTAATAGCTGCCCACGTACGTATCTATTGGTCTGCAGCCTGATTTGGCACCTAAAAATGGCCTTTTTAAGCCATTTTTGGGCCTGCAAGAGCCGGCCAGACCGCCCAAAGCCCCAAAATGTAAAGTCGACTTTACATATAGCGGTTTGGGCTGCTGGCCGCGCCTGAACGGCGCCCCTGCTTATTTACGCAGTTGCCCGTGCGGATCAATCACAAACTTCACAGGTGCACCCGCATCGAACTGGGCGTAGCCCGTTGGCGCATCGTCCAGCGAGATGACCTTCACCCCCACGATGTCGGCAATCTTGATCCTGTCCCAGAGGATGGCCTGCATCAAGGCGCGGTTGTACTGCATCACCGGCGTCTGGCCGGTCATGAAGCTGTGCGACTTGGCCCAGCCCAGGCCAAGGCGAATGCTGAGCGAGCCTGTCTTGGCAGCCTTGTCGACACCGCCCGGGTCTTCGGTCACATACAGGCCGGGGATGCCGATCTTGCCGGCTGCGCGTGTGATTTCCATCAGGGAGTTCAGCACGGTGGCTGGGGCTTCATGCTGCGCGCCTTCATGGCCGTGGCCGCGTGCTTCAAAGCCGACGGCGTCGATGGCGCTGTCGACTTCGGGAACGCCGAGGATGGCCTGGATCTGGTCGCCCAGGGGTACGTCGGTTGACAGGTCTGCGATCTCGAAACCGACGTTCTTGGCGTGTTTGAGACGGGCGGGGTTGACGTCGCCGACGATGACGACGGCTCCGACCAGCAAGCTGGCGTATGCGGAGGATGCGAGGCCGACAGGGCATGCGCCTGCGACATACACCGTGCTGCCGGGGCCTACGCCTGCGGTCACTGCACCGTGATAACCGGTGGGCAGGATGTCCGACAGGCAGGTCAGGTCGCGGATCTTTTCAATGGCCTGGTCGCGGTCGGGGAACTTGAGCAGGTTGAAGTCGGCGTAGGGGACCATGACGTATTCGGCCTGTCCGCCTACCCATCCGCCCATGTCGACATAACCGTAGGCGCCGCCGGGGCGGGATTCATTGACCGTCAGGCAAACGCCGGTCTGGCGTTCCTTGCACAGGCGGCAGCGGCCGCAGGCGACGTTGAACGGTACGGAGACGATGTCGCCGACAGAAAGGGTTTCTACATCCTTGCCGGCTTCTATGACTTCGCCGGTGATTTCATGGCCGAGCACGAGGCCTGCGGGGGCGGTGGTGCGGCCGCGCACCATGTGCTGGTCTGAGCCGCAGATGTTGGTGGTGAGCACTTTGAGAATCACGCCGTGGTTGGCGGTGCGGCCTTGCGGGTTCAAAAGCTTGGGGTAGTCGATGGCCCTGACCTCGACCTTGCCCTGCTCGACGTAGACGACGCCTCTGTTGTTTGCCATGGTTTCTTGTCTCCTGTTGTTGACTTGCTTGCTAATCACTGAAATCGAAAGGCGGCTACACCACCACCGTGGGCTGCCGCAGTCTGGTGATGAGGCGCCTCGCACGATTGGGCCCCGCATCCACGTGGATGTCAATGTTGGGGCCGGGGCCCTGGCGCACCTGGTTCTGGTATTGCGCTTCGATGATGACCTTGTCTTCTTCAAACGTGGCTGCGGTCTGGTCTACCACCAGCGTGGTCACGTCAGCGCGGTCGGGGTGCGGGTTGGTGGCAATCGTCCAGAAGTAATGCGTGGTGGTTTCAGTTTCTGGCGTCACGCCGTGAAAGCCGCGCATGTGAAATCCATGGCGATTCGGGTCGTCGTACGAGCCGGTGCCGTGGTCCATCGCGCCTGTCCAGATGGCACAGTGCGAAGGGTGAAATTCGACCTCCTGCCAGCGGTCTATCTTGCCGACGAAGGGCCAGGCGGCTGTATACGTGGGCGGCGGATCGGACTCAGGCATGAGGCGAATCACACGCACGGTTTCTTCTGTGCTCTCGACCTTCACCGCTGCATTCATGTGCAGCGTGGGGTTGCCGCCAATCGTCTTGAGGTGCACATAACCGAGATGACTGAGGTCGAGCAGGTTGTCGTGAATCAGTTGCCACGGCGCATCGTAGTGGTACACATCGCCGCCAAACTTGTAGGCGGCATCGCTGTGGAAGGGATAGGCCGGCGGTTCACCCACCGGTGCGCTGTCGGGTGCAGAACCGACCCAGACCCAGAGAATCTGGTCGCGCTCTTGCAATGGGTAGGACGTGACGCAGGCCTTGGCCGGGATGCGCTCCTGACCTGGTATCTCGACGCACTTGCCCGCTGTGTCGAACAGCAGGCCGTGGTAACCACAGCGCAAGCCCGCACCTTCAACCGTGCCGCATGACAGCGGCAGGTCGCGGTGGCAGCAGCGATCCTGAAGCGCGGCGGCGCTGCCGTCCTGCGCGCGAAACAGCACCATGGGCCGCGACAAAATTGTGCGGGCCAGGGGCTTGTCTTTAAGTTCCCATGAGAAGCCGGCGACATACCAGCGGTCCAGAGGGAACAAAGTGGGTGCGCGTTTCACTTCTGCGGGTGTGACCATGTTGTTCATGTGTGGCTCCTGCTGCACGGGCAGCGTTTTTTGATTACTTGCCAGGGTCCTTGACGGCCTTGATCTTGTCGATTTCGATGTTGTAGAGCTGGCCATTGCGACGCTCAACCTTGCGGATATAGACGTCCTGCACGATGTCGCCGGTTTTTGCATCAATGGTGATGGGGCCGCGCGGGCTTTCAAACGACAGGCCCTTCATCGCGTCGACCAGCGCCTGGCCTGTACCCTGCCCTCTGGTTTTTTCAAGCGCCTTGTAGATCACGGCCATGCCGTCGTAACCACCTACCGCCATGAAGTTGGGTCGCATGCCCTTGTTGGCGGCGTTGAAGTCGGCCACAAACTTCTTGTTGACGGCAGAGTCGTGCGCTGCCGAGTAGTGAAATGAGGTGACCACACCTTGCGCGGAATCACCCATCTCGTTGAGCAGGTCGTCGTCGGTGATGCCGCCATCGCCGATCAGGCGTATGCCAGCCTTGTCGAGACCGCGCTCTGTGAACTGCTTCATCAATGCAGCGCCGGGACCAGATGGGACGAAGACAAAAACCGCCTCGGGTTTCTCATCACGTACACGCTGCAGGAAAGGCGCGAAGTCGGGGTTGCGCATGGGCACACGCAGTTCGGCCACTACCTTGCCGCCTGAGGCATTGACCTTTTCAGTGAAATTCTTTTCAGCATCCAGGCCTGGGCCGTAGTCGGACACCAGCGTCACAAACCTGGTGATCTTGTTTTTGGTGGCCCACTCGGCCATGGTCGAGGCGCTCTGGTACAGCGTGTAGCTGGTGCGCACAAAAAACGGCGAGGTGGCCACCACGCTGGAGGTTGCTGCCGCCATGATCACCGCAGGTGTCTTTGACTGCGTGGCGATGGCGCCCGCAGCGAGTGCGCTCGGCGTCAGGCCAAAGCCGGCAATCACGCTGACCTTGTCGTTGACGATCAGCTCCTGCGCCAGGCGCTTGGTGCCATCAGGCACGCCGGCATCGTCTTTCAGAATCACCTCGACCTTGCGGCCCGCAACGGTCGAGCCGTTCTGCGCCATATAGAGCTTGACTGCAGCTTCAATCTGCTTGCCGGTAGAGGCGAAAGGGCCTGTCATGGGCAGGATCAGGCCGACCCTGAAGGGCTCGCCCTGTGCCATGACGCTGGTCGAAAGACCCAGGACCGCGCAGGCTGCAAGTGAGATGAATGAACGTTTTTTCATGGGTGTCTCCGTGAGGGTTTTGCTTGCCGAATGATGGAAGTCACACCGGCTTCCCGATAGTCATTCCGTATACTTAATGACGATAAGTGTACTGAATGACTCGGCGTCAAACAAGCTGGTGGTCACGTCCTTTCTTCAGGGATTTCCCCTAGTCTCTGGTGGTGGTGGTGGTGGCGGTAGTGGTAGTGGCTGACCCGGAGCGCTGCAGCGGCGCCCGACTCTGTTCGTTGTTGATGTGCACGAACTTCTTGAGCAGGCGTATGAATTCTTTCTGCTCTGCCGGCAGCAGGCTGGACAGCATCCGGTCACGCAGCACATGCACGGAGGTCACCGTGGCAGACAGTGCCGCCTCGCCCGCACGTGTCAGCGACAGGCAGCGCTGCCGGCGGGCCACGACCTCGCGGTGAATCAGGCCGCGCTTTTCAAGCCGCACGGCGATGTCGGCCGTCGTGGATTTGTCGAGCGCCACCAGGCCAGCCAGCGTGACCTGGTCAATGCCGGGGGACTCCTTGAGCATGCGCATGATGGCGAACTGCACGGGTGTGATGTCGGCATCCATGGTTTCGCGGAACATCGACACGGCAATCTGTTGCGCACGGCGAATCAGGTGGCCAGGCTGGTCGTACAGATCCATCAGCAGGTTTTCTTCTGCGGTGGCCGCTGCCTTGCGGGCAGGGGCCTGGGCGTCAGGGGGGCGCTTGGTACTCATGCGCATATTGTGCGGCAGGTTTTTTCGCCGCGCTATTGCGAAGGCGGTATCAGGAGGCCGCATGTGCCAGTCCTGCCGTTTGAACCACTGCTACCGACGCCTGTGCAAGCTGCTCTTGCGCCACACGCTTCTGCACCAGCTTGCGTGCCTGTATGGGCCCGATATCGGTGCACAGCGACACCGGGAAAGCCGAGCCGCCGGTACCGCCCAGTGAACGCTGCTGCGCTTCGAGCATGGCTTTGTCTTCATCGAAGGTGTTGCTCGATTGCTGGCGTATGAACTCGGTCAGCGCCGCATCATCACGCTGGTAGGCTCTGGCCACGCCCCAGAAATAGTGGCAACTCGTCGCCGTCTCTGGTGTGGTGAGGTGAATCACCCGTCGTTCCAGCGCATGGTCCTTGCTGGCATTTGCGGGGTAAGAGCCGTTTTCAATCAGGTTGAATGAGGGCGGCGTGAAGATGGTGGTGTGCCAGCGGTTGATGCGGTCTGTGAAGCCGGTGGCCTTGATGTAAAAAGGCGGCGGTTCGCAGTTGAAGATGTCGCGGTGAACACGCACTTCGCCGGCATTCACCACGGTTTTGACCGGCGCCTCGGCCACAGCCTCATTGCCTATGGTCCTGTCATGCAGGAAAGACTCATGCGACAAATCGAGCAGGTTGTCGTTCATCAACTGGTAGTCGGCACCCACATGGTGGTAACCGCCGCAGGCCGTCCAGGCTGCATCGTCCATCCAGTGCACATCGGGTATCAGCGCCGCATCGGCCTGCGCGGCATCGCCCATCCAGATCCAGGTGAAGCCGTGTTTGTCTGCCACCGGGTAAGTGGCCACACGCGCCTG
Source organism: Polaromonas sp. (assembly GCF_016185115.1). Classification (GTDB taxonomy): domain Bacteria; phylum Pseudomonadota; class Gammaproteobacteria; order Burkholderiales; family Burkholderiaceae_C; genus Polaromonas. Next base: position 15,772 of record NZ_JACPOF010000022.1, read on the forward strand.
CGCGGGGATGAGTGCCTGGCAGGGAATGTGTTTGCACTGGCCTTCGCTGTTGATGCGAATGCCATGATAGGTGCAGCGCACCATCCCATCGACCAGTTTGCCGAGTGACAGCGGCACACCGCGGTGCGGGCATTTGTCGGCCATGGCTATCGCGCGCCCCGCCGTATCGCGAAACATCACGACCGCTTCGCCCATGAAGGTGCGCGCCAGCAGCTCGTGCTGCAGGTCATTGCTGAAGGCTGCCACGTACCAGGCGTTCCTGATCCACATATCTGCTGTGTCCTTGCCGTGCATTTTTCAGTCTCCCGTGATTCGCGCAGATTTGATAATGGGTGCGCTCATGTCTATCTCTTTGGTCATGAGGGCGGTCAATGCGGAAGGCGGGCCGCCCAGGGGCTCGAGCGAGCCTGTCAGCAGTGTCTTCTTGACTTCGTCATTGGTGAGCGCCTTGTTCATGGATGCGTTGAGCCGCTGTATGGCCGCATCAGGCGTGCCCGCAGGTGCAACCACCGCATACCACCCGTCGAAGCTGTAGCCCTTGAGGCCGAACGACGCCACCGTCGGCACAGCCGGCACCAGCCCGGACCGCTCTGAATTGGTGATGGCCAGGGCCTTGACCTTGCCCGATGCGAGAAAACTCGACACCGCCGTCAGGCTGTTGGCGCTGACATCCACCTGGCCACCTGCAAGGTCAGTCACCGCCGGGCCGCAGCCCTTGTAAGGGATATGCAGCATGCTGATGCCGGCGACGGCCTTCAGTTGCTCTGCCGCCAGTTGATGGATGCTGCCATTGCCGCAGGATGAATAGGACACCTTGCCCGGGTTGGCTTTGGCATAACGCATCATCTCGGGCAGGGTGCTGAAGGGCGCGCCGGGCCGCGTGAGGATAAGCACCGGCGAGTGGGCCAGCGCAATCACGGGCGCATAACTCTTGAGCGCATTGAACTTCACGTTGCTGTAGATGAGCGGGTTGATCACCAGGCTGTTGGTGGTGAAAAGCAGGGTCTTGCCGTCTGGCGCAGCGGCGGCGACATAGTCATGTGCAATGTTGCCGCCCGCGCCGGGCTTGTTTTCAACAATCACCGTCTCGCCAAGGTCGGCCTCCATGCGCCGGCTCAAGACCCGTGCCAGCACGTCGGTGCCGCCGCCCGGCGGGAAGGGAACGATGAGCCGCGTGACATTGCCTTGAGCCTGCGCGGCGCTGCAAAAAAGCAGACCCATTGCAATACCGGCGACGCCAAGCATGGTTTTCTTGAGGGAATGGTTGATCATCATGTCTCCTGTATATTTTTCAAATCACAAACTGTTCATGGGTGGCCGGGGCAAACAGCTCATCGGGCTGCATGCGGCGGCTTGACAGGCCCTGGCCGTGGTGGTGGCGCAAAAAGGTGTCGAGCACCGCGCGGTTGGGCTCCAGGCCATAGGACCAGAAATCGCGGCCCATGGCGGCGACCGTGTCGTCGTACTCGCTGGTCAGCCAGGGCAGCGAAGTCTTGAGCGCGCCGACTTCAGAGAGCTCGCGCAGGGCATGGTCCTTGGCCTGGTTGAAGGCCTTGAACACACTGCCTGCAAGCCAGGGGTACTGCTCGACAAGCGACGCGCGTATGCCCACCACATGCATGATGGGGAAGATGCGCGTCTTGTTGAAGTAGGCACGCTCCGTATCACGCAGGTTGTTGAAAAGCCGCACAGACTGGCCCCTGTCAAATGAAGCCGGCGCGCGCGGCGCAATCAGTGCGTCAATGCGGCCATCGAGCAGGTGCTGGTCCAGCGTATCGGTGGCAGGAATCGGCTCAAGCTGCACACCGGCAGGCGCTACAAAGCCGACCTTCTCATGCCGGCCCGGTGTCTCAACGCCGCCGCTGCGCCATGCCATTTCGTGCGGGTGCACGCCGTATTCATCCTGCAGGATGCCGCGCACCCAGACCGGGGCGGTCAACTGGTATTCGGGCACACCCACGATTTTTCCGCGCAGGTCATCAGGCGTACGCAATGGGCTGCCTTCACGCACATAAATGGCGGAATGGCGGAACATGCGCGAGAGAAAAACCGGCACGGCGACATAGGGGCAGCTGCCACGCGACCGCATCATGGTGTAGCTGCTCATGGACAGCTCGGCCACATCAAATTCGGCTGAACGCAATGCGCGGAAAAAGGTCTCTTCGACCGGCAGGCACAGCATGTTGGTATCGCAGCCTTCAATGCCCACACGGCCATCAAACAGGAGGCGGGTGCGGTCGTAATCCCAGCAGGCGACGGTCAGCGAAAGTTTCATGCCCGAAGAATAGGCAGCCCGGCCAACTTATACAATGACGATGTCGCGTCTTCTGATATGTCATTAATGCATATCCAAATTTTGCAGGACGAACCCATGGACCTCAAGCAGCTCAATTACTTCGTGCATGTCTCAGACCTCGGCAGCTTCGTGAAAGCCGCCGACCTGCTGGGCATTGCGCAGCCCACACTGAGCCGGCAGATACGCGCGCTGGAAATTGATGTGAAGGCCAGCCTGTTTCACCGCAACGGGCGCGGTGTGATGCTGACCGCCACGGGGGCGCGCTTTCTGGAGCAGGCGCGCGGGGTATTGCATGCGGCCGATGCAGCACTGCAGGTTTTGCATACCGGTGACAGCCGTCTTTCAGGGCATGTGGTGTGCGGCCTCACGCCGAGCGTGGGCAGCTTCATGATCCCGCACTATGTCAGGCGCTTCAGGGAGCAACTGCCCCAGGCCAGCCTGTCCATCGTCAACCACCTGTCGGCCACGCTGCTGGACCAGATCAAGGCATCGCGACTGGACTTCGCCATCTTTCACAACCCGCCGCCCACGCCCAACCTGACCATGACACGGCTCAGCGACGAAGAGCTTTACCTGGTCGGGCCCAAACGCATAGGGCGCAAAAAATCATCAGTCGATTTTCATGAACTCGATGGTGTGCCGCTCATCATGCCCTCGCGCCTGCACGCCATACGCGGGCCGGTGGAGCTTGAGGCCGCGCGGCTGGGCATCACGCTGAATGTGGTGCTTGAAGTAGACATCATGCAGACCATATTCCAGCTGGTGGCCGAAGGCGTGGGCTACACCATCGCCACGCGCTTTCCGCTGATTGGCCGCGATGCATCGGGCCTGGTGGCGCAGCGCATCACCACGCCGCAACTGCTGACGCACCTGGTGCTGGTCACGCCCTCGCAGCGCGTGCTCACGCCGCTACAGCGGGCGGCGACTGACCTGGCGTGCACGACCTACCTGGACCTGGTGTCAGAAGCCCGGCAATAGCAGTCGCTGAAGATCGCATCGTCAGGCCATGAGCACCGCTGGTGGCGGCTCAGGCGTCATAAGGCGGCTGCAGCCGTATCAATAGCCCCAGCGTCTGCATCGCCGCTTCAAACCGCGCGTCAGCCGGGTGGCCGTAGTTCAGGCGCAGGCAATGACCAAACCTTCGCCGCGCAGAAAAAATCGGGCCGGGCGCCACACTGATACCGTGCTCCAGCGCACGCTGGTGCAGCAGCAGTGCATCAAAGCCTGGCTCGAACTCCATCCACAGGAAATATCCACCACCGGGCTGCGATACGCGTATGCCCGCCGGAAAATGGCGCGCAACAGCGGCAAGCATGCCGGACAGCTGCGACTCCATCGCATGGCGCAGGCGGCGCAGGTGCCTGTCGTAGCCACCGCGCTGCAGGTAGTCGGCCACGGCCAGTTGCGCAGGCAGGCTGGCCGACAGCGTGGTCATCAGCTTGAGGCGTTCGATGCGTTCGCCAAACCGCCCCGGCGAGACCCAGCCCACGCGGTAACCCGGGGCCAGGGTCTTGCTGAAAGAACTGCAGTGCATCACCAGCCCCTTGCTGTCAAAGGCCTTTGCCGGCAAGGGTGCGCGGTTGCCGAAGTACAACTCGCCGTACACGTCGTCCTCAATCAGGGGAATGTCGTGCCGCGCGAGCAAATCGACCAGCGCCTTTTTCTTTTCTTCGGCCATGCTGGTGCCTGTGGGGTTCTGGAAGGAGGTCATGAACCAGCAGGCCTTCACAGGATGGCGCTTCAGCGCCTCTGCCAGCACTGCGAGATCGAGGCCGCCCTGCGGGAGCACCGGTATTTCAAGCGCCTTCATTTTCAGCCGTTCAAGTGCCTGCAGGCCTGCATAAAAGCCCGGGGACTCGACAGCTACCAGGTCGCCGGGCTGCGCAACCGACGACAGGCAGAGGTTGAGGGCTTCCAGCGCCCCACTGGTCACGATGAGTTCACCGGCCGGCTGCGACATGCCCATGCCGAGGTAACGCAGCGCAATTTGCTGGCGCAGCGTGGCATCACCCTGGGACAAATGAGCCGTGGCGCCCTGCAGGTGAATACGGCGCGCCGCACGCGCCAGCGACTTGCCCAGGCTTTGCAGGGGGAAGAGCGCAGGCGCGGCAAACGCAGAACCCAGGGGGACGATGGCCGGGTCCTGCAGGGCATCGAGCACCTCGAACACGAGTTCACTGACATCCAGCCTGGACGCCACGCGGGCATTCCTTCGGGCGCTGGGAGCATGAGCTGAAACCGGCAGGGCCAGCGCAGGCGCCGTGACGTAATACCCCGAGCGCGGCCGGGCGCGCACCATGCCCTTTTCCTCCAGCAGGTAATAAGCCCTGAACGCCGTGGATGCATTGATGCGGTATTGGGCTGTCAGTGTCCGGATGGAGGGCAGGCGGGTGCCCGCCGCATAAGCGCCGCTTCGTATGTCGCCCGCCAAAAGTCCTGCCAGTTCTTCATAGCGCTTCATGTCATCTGATATTGTAATTTTTATGATTTGTAAATCTGATACGCTTTTTTAAACCGCATCTGATGCTTACGGCCCCATGCGTCCTCAGGCATGATTGACACATGCTGAAGACCTTCCCGTTCGCCCTTGTCCAGGGGCTTTTATTCCTGCTGGCCCTCATGTCCACCTTCGCGGCTTCCCCTGCCGTGGCCGCACCGTTTGAAGACACCATCGCCCAGCGCGCCATGGCCTGCACCGCCTGCCACGGCCCGCAAGGCCGGGCTGCGCCTGACGGTTATTACCCCCGCCTGGCCGGCAAGCCTGCAGGTTATCTCTACAACCAGCTCATCAACTTTCGCGATGACAGGCGGCACTATGGGCTGATGACGCAGCTGCTGACGCCGCTGACCGACGACTACCTGATGGAGATCGCGCAGTATTTCTCGCAGCTTGAGGTGCCCTACCCTGCGCCAGCACCCACAAACGCATCGCCTGCGTTGCTGCAGCAGGGCCGCCAGCTGGCAATGCAGGGCGATACCGCCCGCAACATACCCGCATGCGTGCAATGCCACGGGCAGGCGATGACCGGCGTGGCGCCCAATATTCCCGGACTGCTGGGCCTGCCGCGTGATTACCTCAACGCGCAGCTGGGCGCATGGAAGGCCGGACAGCGGCGCGCCCATGCACCCGACTGCATGAAAGATGTGGTGGCAAAACTGTCGCTTGAAGACATCAACGCTGTCGGCAGCTGGCTGGCTGCGCAGCCGCTGCCGGCCAACACCAGACCCGTGACAGAGATGCCCGCCCTGCCCACAGGCAAAGCGGCCATCAGTTGCGGCAGTGCGCCGCTCAAAAACGCCATGAAAAACGCCGCTGAAAGCGCAGGGGGCAAGCCATGAAAAAGCTTGGCAAACTGCTGGTCGGCCTGCTGGTGCTGTTCACTGGCGCCGTGGTGATGGTCTGGCTGCTCAACAGCCACGATGAAGTTGATGTGAGCACCCCGTTCGCTGCCGCCGCACCCGGTGACGCGCTGGTTGCGCGCGGCGCTTACCTGGCACGCGCCGGCAACTGCATGGGCTGCCACACCGCACGCGGCGGCCAGGCCTATGCGGGCGGCAGGGGCATAGACACGCCGTTTGGCACGGTCTTCACATCCAACCTGACGCCGGATGAAAAGACCGGCATAGGCAGTTGGTCTGCATCGCACTTCTGGCGCGCCATGCACAACGGCAAATCAAAAAATGGCCGCCTGCTGTACCCGGCGTTCCCCTATACCAGCTTCACGCAGATGACGCGTGAAGACTCAAACGCCCTGTATGCCTATCTGCGCAGCCTGCCCGCCGTGGTGCAGCCCAACCGGGCGCACACGCTGCGCTTTCCGTACAACTCGCAGGCTGCACTGGCGGTCTGGCGGGCGATTTATTTCAGCCCCGGTGTCTACAAACCCGATGCGGCGCGCAGTGCCGAATGGAACCGCGGCGCCTATCTGGTCACCGGCCTGGGCCACTGCGCGGCCTGCCATACGGCACGCAACGTCCTGGGCGCGACGGACGGGCTGGACCTGGCAGGCGGACTGATTCCGATGCAGAACTGGTATGCACCCTCACTGGTGTCGCCGCATGAAGCGGGTGTGGGCGCATGGACGCCACAGGACATCGTGAAGCTGCTCAAGGCAGGTGTCTCCGAACGCGCTTCAGTCAACGGACCCATGGCAGAAGTTGTACAGGGCAGCACGCAATACCTCACTGATGAAGACCTGAATGCGATGGCGCAGTTTTTGAAAGCCCTGCCCGCGTCATACGGCAAGGATGACAGACGCGAGCCCGACATCGCGCTGATGTCGACATCGCCCGATGCACCCTCTGCAGGCATGAACAGCGTGGTGGCTGCCAAAGGCGCAAAACTGTATGAGCAGAACTGCGCACAATGCCACGGCGACAAGGGCCAGGGCGTGCCCAACGCCTACCCGGCGCTGGCAGCCAACCGTGCAGTGCTGATGCCGCAAACCGTCAACCTGGTGCAGATTGTGTTGAACGGTGGTTACGCGCCAGCAACGGAAGGCAACCCCAGGCCATTCGGCATGCCACCTTTTGTGCTGGTGATGGACGACACCGACGTGGCGGCCGTGCTGACCCACATACGGAATAGTTGGGGCAACAAGGCGGGTGCGGTGTCGCCGCTCGAAGTCAACCGCATAAGAGCCAGTTCAGGGCGGTAAGAAATCACCGCCAGCGTTCAGGCGCGAGGCAGACAAACGTAGCGATGTCTTCGCAAGCAGGGGCCGCGGAACCGGCTACGCCGGGCCGCAGGCGCAGCGCCCCCTCGGGGGGCAGAGAGCTACGCGCAGCGAGCGAGCGTGGGGGCCCTATTTCTCCATCGTGTCGCGATTGGAAAGCGACGGGAATAATTTGAACCACGCTGCGGCAACCAGCAAGGTGCCTATCCCGCCCAGCACCACCGAGCCGACCGGCCCGAGCAGCGCAGCAGTAGCGCCTGACTCAAACTCACCGAGCTGGTTGGATGCGCCTATGAACACCGAGTTGATCGCACTGACCCGGCCGCGCATCTCATTGGGCGTGTCTATCTGGACCAGCGTCTGGCGCACCACCACGCTGACCATGTCGGCACCACCCGAAATCATCAGAGCCAGCAGTGACAGCAAAAAACTGGTGGACAGACCAAACACAATCATGCAGATGCCGAACAGGGCCACGGCACCCAGCATGGTGCGGCCCACGCGTCTTGTCAAAGGCCAGCGTGTGAGCACCACAGCCATCATCACCGCGCCAGCCGCGGGCGCAGAGCGCAGCAGGCCCAGGCCCCAGGGGCCGACGTGCAGGATGTCCTTGGCGAACATGGGCAGAAGCGCCACGGCGCCGCCCAGCAGTACGGCAAACAGGTCCAGTGACACGGCGCCCAGCAGGGCTTTATGCAGCCACACAAAACGGGCGCCGGCCAGCAGCGTGTTCATGGACACCGGCTCGCGCGGCGGCGGTGCATGCTCATAACGCACCAGCGAAATCAGGACCATGGCCGCGACGAAAATCGCAGCACAGGTGGCGTACACGGCAGAGGCACCCGCCACAAAAACCAGTCCGCCCAGGGCCGGACCGGCAATGGCGGCCGCCTGGTTGCCTCCGGAGCTGAAGGCCATGGCGCGCGGAAGCATCACAGGCGGCACCAGCATGGGCATCAGGGCCTGTTGTGCAGGGTTCTGGAATGCCCTGGCCACACCCAGCCAGACCGACAGGCCCAGGAGCAGTTCGCGCGAGGCCCAATGCGCTGATCCGGTATTGCCCCACCCCTGCGTAGCGGCAATCAGGATGAAGGCCACCGCGCCCTGTATGAAAAAACATCCGGCAATGATGCGGCCCCTGTGCACACGGTCTGCGACGTGACCTGCCACCAGCGTGAGCAGCAGCGCCGGCAAAAACTGATACAGGCCGACCAGGCCGAGGTCCCACGCGCTACCGGTCAGGTCGTACATCTGCCACCCTACCGCCACCATCAGCATCTGCGTGCCCATGGTGCCCAGAACGCGGGCAAACCACATCCGGATATAGGGGCGCTGCTGCGTGAGCTCTTTAAAGGTGTGGGTAGCCATCGGGGGGCAAGCTTAACAGCCGGGAATGGCCGTCACCGGCCAGCGCGGCAGTTAACATGGGCAACATAACAAGGGTGGTACGCACCACAGGGAAAAATCTTATGCAACGCATCGTCATCGTAGGGGGCGGCGCCGGTGGCCTCGCACTGGCAACACAACTCGGCAAAAGCCTGGGCAAAAGGGGACTGGCACACATCACGCTGGTCGATTCAGCCCGTACCCACGTCTGGAAGCCACTGCTGCACCAGCTGGCGGCGGGCAGCTTTGACACACATGCAGAAGAAATCGAATACCTGGCTCAGGCGCGCTGGAACCACTTCAAGTTTCGCCTCGGCAGCCTCACCGGAGTCAATCGCGTTGCAAAAACCGTGCAGCTTGCGGCCAGCCACGATGACGCCGGCCGCGAGATTACCCCCGCGCAGGAGCTGGCCTACGACACGCTGGTAATCGCCGTCGGCAGCCAGACCAACGACTTCGGCACGCCAGGTGCGGCGCAGCACGCCATCAAGCTCGACAGCCCGCAGGCCGCGCGGCATTTCAATGACCGCCTGATCAACGCCTGCATACGCGCCCAGAGCGTGCCGCGTGAAGCAGGCAGCGGGCGGTTGACGGTCGCCATCGTCGGCGGCGGTGCTACCGGAGTGGAGCTTGCCGCTGAGCTGCACGCGGCCGCGCGCATCCTTGCCAACTATGGCTTTGACCACATCCACCCCGAAAAAGATTTGCAGATCGTGCTGATCGAAGCGGCGCCGCGGCTGCTGGCACAGCTGCCCGAGCGGCTGAGCGACTCTGCCCTGCGCGAGCTGCGCAAGCTGGCCATCGAGGTGCACACCAATGAGCGTGTGGTGGCCGTTGATGCCGACAAACTCACCATGGCCAGCGGCAAGGTGGTGTCATCGACCCTGACCGTCTGGGCGGCCGGCGTGAAGGCGGCGGATTTCCTCAAGACACTGGGCGCGGGGCCCAATGGCGAAGAGCCGCTGGAGACCAACAAACTCAACCAGCTCGCCGTCAACGGCAATCTGCAGAGCACCCGCGACGCCAGCATCTACGCCTTTGGCGATTGCGCGGCCTGCCAGCAACCCGATGGCACGTGGGTGCCGCCGCGCGCGCAGGCGGCCTACCAGCAGGCGATGTATCTGGTCAACGCCCTGCCCCGGCTTGCGAAAGGCGAAAAAGTAGCACCCTTTGTGTTCAGGGACCAGGGTTCGCTGGTCTCGCTGTCTGAATATTCATCAGTCGGCAGCCTGATGGGCAGCCTGACCAGGGGCAGCTTTTTTATCGAGGGCCAGCTTGCCCGCATGATGTACTGGGGCCTGCACAAGCAGCACCAGCTGGCGCTGGGCGGGTTCAAGAAAACCGCGCTCATTACGCTGTCAGAATTGCTTGACCGCACCTACCGACCGCGCATCAAGTTGCATTGATAATCCCGGTACATATTTCTTAAACCCACAGGAGAGAGCCATGGCCAAAGGACAGCAAGCACAAAAGATGGTGAAGAAACCGAAAAAAGACACCTCGCCACCCAAACCGGTGTCGCCTGATGCAGTCAGGGCCACGGTTGTAACGCAGGTCATGCCCAAGGGCAAGATGAAAAACAAGCCGGCCTGATGGCAGACGGAAAGCCTCAAGACGTGGATGTGCAGGCGGGAAATCCGCTGCACGGTGTGACGTTAGAGGCCATTGTTACAGCGCTTTCAGAGCACTACGGCTGGGAAGAACTGGGGCAGCGCATTAACATACGCTGCTTCACCAGCGAGCCCAGCGTACCGTCCAGTCTCAAGTTCCTGCGCAAGACCCCCTGGGCGCGCGAGAAGGTGGAAAGCCTTTACCTGTTCATGCTGCGCGAAATCAAACGCGCCGGGCCCACGGTGCATAACTTCCCCCCGCCCAAAAAAGCCCGCCGCCTAACCCCGAAGCGGGTTGGCAAACATCAGCATCATGGCCACGCCCACCCCAATCAGGAAGTTGGCGTCGATCAACGGCCTGTGTGCCCTATTTTTACAAGTGCGAACGTGGTGAAAACAGTGCCAATCAAGGCGCGCGACGACGGCAAGGCTCCTGCCTTGCCTAGGAGTGCAACGCAGAGTGGCGCTGTTTTCACCCCGTTCCCTGCGGGTTGTGATCAAAAAGGCCGTGCGCGGCGTTGCAAAGCCTTGATGGGGTCTACCCCATCTGCGTTTTGCGCCTTGCTCACGGCCTTTTTGACTCGCAACGCACCTTGCAAAAATAGGGCACACAGGCCCTCAGCAAGAAGAAACATCTTGACCTGCAGCGGTTCCATCATCTCGGGTTGCCGTACGGCACCTTCCAGGTAACGGCCACCCATCACACCTATGCCCATGCATGCGCCAATCGCGCCCAGGCCGATCATCAAACCGCATGCAATCGAAATAGCACCTGCATCAGTCATGGTCTTCTCCTTTGGTTAAACAGTTGTTGATGGATGAATCATGAGCCCCGGTGTGCCGCAAAACAATTACCTCGCAGGTCATGGCGGCTTTGAAGCGGTGTATGCGGACGACAGCCTGCTGGTGCTCAACAAGCCCGCCGGTTTGCTGTCGGTGCCCGGGCGTGGTGAGGACAAGCAGGACTGCCTGGGCAGCCGCGTACAGCAGCAATACCCCGATGCGCTGGTGGTGCACCGCCTGGACATGGCGACATCAGGATTGATGCTGATGGCGCGCGGCGGGAACATGCAACGCGCGCTATCTCGGCTGTTTGAAAACCGCGAAGTGCACAAGCGTTATGTGGCTGTGGTCGAAGGCGAGTTGACCGGCCATGCGCCTGGTGCCGGCGACTGGCAGCTGATTGACCTGCCCATCATGGTGGACTGGCCGCGCCGGCCGCTGCGCATCATTGACGCCCGGGGTAAACCCAGCCAGACGCGCTGGCGCAGCGTTGCATTTGATGCCGATACAAACACCACACGGGTCGAACTGGAACCGCTCACGGGCCGTTCACACCAGTTGCGGGTCCACCTGCAGGCCATGGGCCACCCGATTGTTGGCGACGCGCTGTATGGCAATGGTGTGCCAACGGTGGCTCCCCGGCTTTTGCTGCATGCCTGCCAGCTCGGCTTTACACATCCGGTTAGCGGGCAGGCCGTGTTTTTTGGGAATTCACCGGATTTCTGAAATTACAGGGTATCTTTGAGCCCGGTCGCGGAACTGGCGGCCAAAGCAGACCTCCAACAGGCACATCTGGAGAATCGAAATGCTCACAAGACCGAACCTGTCGACTTCACACCTCCTGCCGCGCAGGCACATTGCTGCCGCGCTGATCGCAGCACCCGTGGTGTGGACACTCACACGCAGCCTGCCAGCCCGCGCACAGACGGGGGCCCCGCGCATCCTCACGCCCAGCCAGACGGAAGGCCCTTTCTACCCGGTCGCCCTGCCGAAAGACGCAGACTTTGATCTGCTGAAAAACGGCTCGCTTGATTACAGGCTGGGCCAGCCCGCCTGGCTTGAAGGCAGCGTGACCGACCTGCAGGGCACGCCGGTGCGCGGCGCGCTGGTTGAAATCTGGCAATGCGACCACGCCGGTCACTACGATCATCCCGGCGACGGCGGCCGTATCGACAAGGCCTTCCAGGGTTTCGGCCGCGTCGCCGTGAACGCGCAGGGCGAATACCGCTTCCGCACGATTCGCCCGGTGGCCTATAGCAGCCGCACACCGCATATCCACGTCAAGGTGAAACTGGCCAGCCGTGAATTGCTGACGACGCAACTTTATGTGGCGGGTGAGCCGCTGAACCAGCGCGATTATTTGTGGCGCAACCTGTCGGATGCGCAGCGCAACGCGCTCTCCGTGCCGTTTTCGCCCGAAGCAGACGGGCAACGCGCCCGGTTCAATATCGTGGTGGCCGCCTGATGCGGTTCATGGCGTATACGCCGCATCAATTCTTCGTCGCTTGAATTCAAAACATTCTCCCCGGCAGGCAAGGGCAAAAAGGCCAGTAGGCTGAATCGGTGAGATCGCTGGCAAGCGGCTGACCAGCGGCGTGCCAGGCAAGGCGCAAAGCACAGGCGGGCCCGTAGGCCCGACGCGCATTTGCAACGCAGCATGGCGCGGCGAGGGGCAGACGAGTGACAGTGAAACTCCCCACACAAAAAAAAACCCGCACAGTGCGGGCTTTCGTCGAGGTGGGGAGATTTTCAGCTTTTGAGAAGCTTCTGGTAAATCTCGTCCTTGGTCTTGAGGCGGCGCTTTTTCAGGTCTTCAAAGCCCTCGTCACTGATGGGCAGGCCGCTCTTTTCATAGTTGGCGATGGCGTGATTGTCTTCGTCGTACTGCTTGAACAGGGCGGCAAAGTGGACGTCCGAGGCTTTGAGTTCGCGCATCCTGTCGATGTGCTGGGGAAATTCATGGGCCAGGTCGTGGTTAAGCAAATCCATGTCTGTTTCCCTTTATTCGCGAACAATCATCACAGGCAGGTGGGTGTGCGAGAGCACCTGTGCGGCCACGCTGCCCAGCACGAGTTTTTGAAGGCCCTTGCGGCCATGTGAACCCATCACGATCAGGTCTGCACCGGCGGTTTCCGCGGCTTCAAGAATGCTCTTGTAGACGGCCTGCCCTTCCAGTACGGTCGCTGTGACCTCTGTGCCGTTGGCGGCAAACTGGCTTTTGGCCGCGGCGATGGAGTCGTGGGCCTCCCTGGTGGCAGCCTTGAGGTATTCGTCCTGCCCGTAGGCAAACTCGGTACCCACACCGGTGAAGGCATAGGTGTCGATGATGCACACCACGGTTACTTTGGCATTAAACGCCTTGGCAACTGCGGCAGCCTTCTGTATGGCCTGGTTGGCCGTGCTTGAACCGTCTACGGGCACAAGGATGTTGCTGAACATGATGGCGGCTCCTTCCGGTAGTGACATGTTGGCAGAAAAGCCGGTGCCGTTCCGCCGGGCCCAGTGCCTTTCAATTCAGGGCAACGGAGCCATGTACCGTTTGTAAACCATCATGCATTCAAAAGCTATCGAAAAAAAACCGGCAGCTTGCGGCACGTCAATAATGCTGCCGGGCTTACTCGCCCTTGATGTTGGCCGACTTCGCCAGTTGCGCGTAGCGCACCAGGTCAGTCTTGATGAGCTTGCCCAGGTCGGCCCCATTGCCAACCAGGGGTTCGACACCCGCACCCGAGAGGTTGGCCTTGACTTCGGGTTCAGCCAGCACCTTCTGGACATCGGCATAAATTTTGGCGACGACCTCGCGCGGCATTTTGGCCGGGCCCATGAGCGCGTACCAGATCGAGAAATTCAGCGGCTTCAGGCCCTGCTCTTCAAACGTGGCCGAATCGGGCATCAGCTGGTAGCGCTGCGCGGTCGAGACCCCCACGCTGTAAAGCTTGCCGCTCTTGACGTGCGGCGCAATCAGGTTGGCACTCAGGATGGCCAGCGGCACCTGGCCGCCCAGCACATCGGTCAATGCAGGAGCGCAGCCCTTGTAGCCGATATTGGTGGCCTTGACGCCAGACTTCTGTTTGACCAGCTCCATCACAAAATGCTGGGGCGTGCCCACACCGCAGGAGCCGTAGCTCAGCGAATCAGGATTGGCCTTTGAATAGGCGACCAGTTCCTTCATGTTCCTGATGTTGGTACCCGAGTGCGCAGCCAGCGCGATCGGCGTCAGACCCAGCAACATAATGGGCGTGAGATCTTTTTCGGGGTCGTAGTTCAGCTTGCCATTGACGGCAGGGTTGACCACCATGGTGCTGTTTTGCAGCAGCAGCGTGTAGCCATCGGCAGGCGCGCGCACCACCATCTCGGTGCCGATATTGCCGGACGCACCGGCCTTGTTGTCAACCGCAACGCCCTGCCCCCACATCTGCTGCAGGCGTGCGCCCACCTGGCGTGCCAGGGTGTCAGAACCGCCACCTGTGCCGTAAGGGACGATGATCTTCACCGCACGTGAAGGCCAGGCCTGCGCAAATACAGACGTGCCCGCCATTGACGCCAGCGCCATCACTGTGCCTAGTGTGAATAACTTGTTGAGTTTCATGGTTTGTCTCTTGTCTTTTGTTTAGTGCAGGTTGTTGAATGGATGCGACCGAGTGTGCGACTTCCTACTCGATGGCGCCAATGCTCCGGCTCCACAATTCCCATGGACGCCTGACCTGGCCTTCGACATTGGTCATGGCCAGTTCAGCTTCTTCCGGATTCAGAAATTCGATGGGGCCAAGCGCAGCCGATGTGAGCTGCAGCTTTGCATTCTCCTCGGCATAAACCGCGCGGTAAACAGCCTGCTCGAGCGATGGGCCGACCACGGTGGAGCCATGGCCGCGCATCAGTACGCAGTTGTGCTGGCCCAGGGATTTTGCGAGCGCCTTGCCCAGGCCCATGTCGCGTATCAGCAGGTCGGTGTTGCCGCCCGCATCGCGGATCTCGAACAGCGACGAGCCGCTGCCCAGAAATCCGCTCATGTGGAAGATGGGGCGCAGGCGCTGGCCGGTGACGCCGAAAGGAATCACGCTGACCGAATGGCTGTGCACGACAGACATGACGTCGGGGCGTGCGCGGTAAATCTCGCTGTGGATAAAACGCTCAAGGTAAGAGCGCTGGTCTGACGGCACGGCCAGGTCGCCGTTGAGGTCATAGCTCAGGATATCGGCTTTTTTGACCAGCCCCGGCGCGCGGTTACATGACAGCAAGAAATGGTCCGGCGATTTGTCGTGCCTGACACTGACATGGCCAAAGCCATCGACCACACGCTGGTCGTAAAGGATGCGGTTGGCGATAACCAGTTTTTCAATGAGCGCCGGATCGGCGGGGGCGAGGGCCATGGTGTCTCCTGTGATCCTGTGATTGCAGCAGCCATCTACGGCGGCCGATTTTTAATAAGTATACATATTAATAAACCGGCTGGGCAAGGGAAGCGCGACTCAAAATCAGAGGGTTAACCCCAGTCAGGCGCACTCAATGCGGGAACTGGTGCGGCCTCAAGCCTCAGGGCTCAATCTTCACGCCCTTCCAGAACGCAACGTGGCCCTTGATGTTTTCGGCCTCAGGTTTGGGGTCAGGGTAATACCAGGCGGCGTCAGTGTTCATCTCGCCATTGACCAGCAGCGAGTAATAGCTGGCCTGGCCTTTCCATGAACACATGGTGTGGTGATTGCTGAAGGTGATGTAGTCGCGGTTGAGTGCGCTTTCAGGAAAGTAGTGGTTGCCTTCGATGACCACGGTCTCGTCGCTCTGCGCAATGGTTGCGCCGTTCCAGGTGGCTTTCATATGATCTGCCTGCTTTCGGTAAATTGGAAGAAGATGCTGTGTCGCGTGAATACTAACCCGCTCGGTCACGCGTTTTTCAGGTCCATAAAAAAAGGCGCCAGCCTGTGGCCTGACACCTTTTTACTATCGTGGCAAGTTCAGATCAATGCCGGTGATGGTCATCCCAGTGACCCCTGTGTTTGCCTTTGTGTTTGTCTTTGTGCTTTTCCCTGTATTGCACGCGTTCAAACTGGTCGTCGCCCCTGACTTTCACAAAGTACACCGGCTGTCCGCAGGCGTTGTACTGGGCGCAGTGTTTGGACCACTTCTTTGCATGGCCTGGCGGCACATGCAGGTAAAGAGGTTGCTGCTCAACCACCACAGCGGGACGCTGGATGATGACGGGTTGTGAGTAGATCACCGGTGGCGGCGGGGCCGTACCGAATTCAATGCGGCCGTACACGCCGGGCACCAGGGCACCCTGTGCCATGGCATTGGCAAAAGGCATGGCTGCCAGTAATGCAAAGCCAGCTGCTGCCAGCCACTTCGAACGGTGCATGTTTGTTCTGGTCATGATGGTTCCTTTTCCTCTGATGTCGGGCGACGTAAAAATGGCGCACCAGAGTAATCCGGTGCGCCACCCCAAGTCGACTTAACCTTTGGCGTTTGCCATGCGAAGGTTCTGGCCTTCGACAATCACCTTGGAACCCACGGGCACCGAGGTCGAAACGTCCAGATTGCGACGCGAACCGTCGTCCATGCGCACGGCGACGTTGTAGACGGTGACCTTTTTCATGTTTGCTTCAACCTTGTTGCCGGCATAAGCACCGCCTGCAGCGCCCAGCACTGTCATCGCAGTTTTGCCGTTGCCGGCACCCATCTGGTTGCCGACAATGCCGCCCAGCAGACCGCCTGCAACGGTACCGATACCGATGGTCTGGTTGCCGACCGCCACACCATTGACCTGGCCCTGACGCTGTTCGGCGGTGACGGATTCAACCGTACCGCAATCGGCGCACACGTTGGCCTTGGCGACCTGCACCGGTGTGCTGCTGGAGCGCGACGTATTGTTGACGGCGACAGGTTTGCTGCTGGTTGTGGCAAGCTTGTTGACGTGAGCCGGGGCGGTGACAGGCGTCACAGGTGCCTGAACGGCGGTGTTCGCAGAATACGGGTTGGGTTGTGCATCAGACTTGTTGACAACCAGCGCGGCAGCCAGCGCTGCGACAGTGATCCCCAGTACGGCGACGATGGCGATCAGCGCCTTGCTGTGTTGCATGCGGTCGGCCAGCCCGGTGCGGGCTGCGGGACCTGAAGCATTGGGGGTAGCGAGTTGACTTGTTTCCATGATGGACTCCTTTTTGTTGGAGCCTCAGTTGTATCAACCCGGCCTGATACAACTTGTAGGACTAAAGTCAAGAATGTAAGCAGCGGTTTGCCTGAGTAAAGGTTTTAGGTGCTTTATTGAGCACTAATTGGCAAAACCCAAGCCCCGGCAGGAAAGACAGCCTGCTCTCCTACACGCCACCCTGCGGGTGAGTCGGATCTATCCACAGCACCGCCTCTGGTTTTTCAACCGGTTCTATATCGAGGTTGACGGCGACAGCCTCACCATCGCTGCGGCAGAGCACACATTCAAGCATCTCGGTCGGGCTGGCATTGATCTCCTGGTGCGGCACGTAAGGCGGTACATAGATGAAGTCACCAGGTCCGGCCTCTGCCGTGAACTCGAGGTGCTCACCCCAGCGCATGCGCGCCTTGCCCCTCACTACATAGATCACGCTTTCGAGATGGCCGTGGTGATGCGCGCCGGTTTTTGCGTCGGCATGAATCGTCACCGTGCCGGCCCAGAGCTTTTGTGCACCGGTGCGTGCGAAGGTAATCGCAGCCTTGCGGTCCATGCCTGGTGTTTGCGCGGTGTTGCCGTCGAGTTGGCCGGCACCAATCACGCGCACGCCGTCGTGCTTCCAGCGCGGTTCATGGCCATGATCGTGCGGATGATCATGTGAATGGTCGTGCGAGTGATCGCCGGGGGTAGAAGTCACGTTGAGTTCCCTCTCAATAAACGAAGCGGGGTTTTCAGCAAGCAGGGGCCGCGGAACCGGCTCTGCCGGGCCGCAGGCGCAGCGGCCCCCTCGGGGGGCAGCGCATTACATGCAGCCGGAGGCGAAGTGAAAAGCGTGGGGGCTTCATTTGTAGCGTTGGCGAGCCAGTGCCGCGCCTGCGGCGAGTGCTTCGAGTTTTTTCAGGGCAATAGCCCGGTCCATCGGCGCCAGGCCGCAGTTGGTGCAAGGCAGCAACCGGTTCTTCGGCACGTATTTCAGCGCTTCGCCAATCGTGTCGGCAATCTGCTCTGGCGTTTCAATCACGTCGCTGGCCACGTCGATCACGCCGACCATGACGTCCTTACCTTCCAGCAGCTTCATCAGGTGTGGCGGCACATGCGAGTGGTAGCACTCCAGGCTGACCTGCTGGATGCTGCTTTTGGCCAGCGCCGGGAACACTGTTTCGTACTGACGCCACTCCTCGCCCAAGGTCTCTTTCCAGTCGTTGTTGGCCTTGATGCCGTAGCCGTAGCAGATATGCACGGCCGTCGTGCAGGTCAGCCCCTTCGCGGCAATCTCAAGCGCCTTTACACCCCAGTCGGCCGCTTCACGCATATAGACATTGAAGGCCGGTTCGTCGAACTGGATGATGTCGACACCATCGGCCTGCAGCGCCAGTGCTTCCTCATTAAGCAGCTTTGCAAAAGCCATCGCCATCTTGACCTTGTCGCCGTAGAACTGGTCGGACACCGTGTCGATGATGGTCATGGGACCAGGCAGGGTGAACTTGATTTTTTTGCTGGTGTGCGCACGCAAAATCTTTGCTTCGGCCTGGTGAACGCGGCCTTTCAGCTTGAGCTCACCCACCACCTGCGGCACCATGGCGTCATAGCGGTTGTTGCGTATGCCCATCTTGACCTTGTGATTAAAGTCTATGCCTTCGACCTGTTCAAGAAAGCCGTGCACAAAATGCTGGCGCGACTGCTCGCCGTCGCCAATCACATCCAGGCCTGCGTCTTCCTGCGCCTTGATCCACAGCAGCGTGGCATCAGCCTTGGCCTGAGCAAGTTCTGCGCCTTCGGCCTTCCACTGCGGCCAGAGTTTGTTGGTTTCAGACAGCCAGGCGGGTTTGGGCAGGCTGCCGGCAATGGTGGTGCTGAAAAGTTTTTGGGTCATGGATGTTTTGTCTCGTTGTGATTGGTGCAGTTTCAGAAAAATTCTTTCGCGAGCAATTCGTAAGAGCGCCTGCGCGCCGTGGGGTCGTGCGCCCAGGTGATGACGACCAGCTCGTCCACCCCGTGAGTATCAGCCAGCGCGCGCAGCTTGTCTGCCACCTGCGCGCCATTGCCGACCAGGGCCGTGCGCCTGATTTTTTCCGACTCGAACTGCTCCGCCGGCGTATAGGGTCGAAGGGCCGCTTCGGCAGGCGATGGCAGCGGGCCGAGTGCGCCCTTGTTGCGGTCTATCTTCCAGCGCTCGCGGCCCGAGAAGTGATGCCAGGCGCCGGCTTCAGTGTCCGCCGCCAGCGCCCAGACGCACAGCACGGCTTTCGGCTCGGGATTGAGCGGGCTGGGCTTGTACAGACGGCGGTAGAGGTCCAGCGCCTGCTCTGTGCCCTGCCCGTCTGTAATGAAATAAGCGAACGCATAGGGCAGGCCGTAGTGCGCTGCCAGCTGCGCGCCATAGTCCGAGCTGCCCAGCATCCACAAATCAGGCGTGGTCGGCCCGGTGGGGTTGGCGGTCACGCCGCGTCCAGGGTGGCCTTCGGGCAAATCGATACCGGATATCCAGGCCTGCAGCTCGCGCACCTGGATGGGAAAGTTTTCTGCCGATTGATGCGGGTCGGCGCGCAGCACGCGGGCGGTGCGCATGTCCGAGCCGGGCGCACGGCCCACACCCAGGTCTATGCGGCCGGGCGCGAGCGCGTCCAGCACCCGGAACTGCTCGGCCACCTTCAGCGGCGCATAGTGCGGCAGCATGATGCCCGCACTGCCTATGCGTATGCGGGTGGTCGTTGCAGCAATGGCCGCCATCAACACCTCGGGCGCAGAACCGACGATGGTCGGGTGGCTGTGGTGTTCGCTGCACCAGAAGCGCTTGTAGCCCAGCGCTTCGCAGTGCCGGGCCAGCGCCAGGGCTTCACGGATGGAGGTGTCTTCAGTACGGCCGGAGACGGCGACGGACTGGTCGAGGACGGAGAGGGAAAGCATTGGCAAACTATAGCCAGCGCGTGGCGATTCCGCTCTAGCAGGGTCATGACGCTCCGTCTGTTCCAATATGGCCTGTTCCCCTGACCACACAAAGAAGACTCTTATGGCACTGAAAGCCACCATCTACAAAGCAGCGCTCGCCCTGTCCGACATGGACCGCAGCATTTATGCCGACCACAACGAAACCATTGCGCGCCACCCCTCGGAGGCCGATGAACGCATGATGATCCGTCTGCTCGCCTTTGCGCTCAACGTGCCGGCCGACGACAAGAAGGGCAAGCTGGAATTTGCAAAGGACCTCTGGGACGTGGATGAGCCCGCCCTCTGGCACAAGGACTACACCGAGCAGATCCTGCACTGGATAGACGTGGGCCAGCCGGATGACAAACGCCTGATGAAGGCTGCGGGCCGGGCAGAGCGGGTCAGCGTCTACAGCTTTGCCAGCAGCACCAGTGTCTGGTGGAAAAACATCGAAAGCAAGTTGACCCGCGCATCAAACCTGGTGGTGTGGCAGATCGATGCCGCACAAAGCCAGGCGCTGGCAAAACTGGCCGAACGCAGCATGCAGCTTCAGGTCACTGTGCAGGACGGCACGGTGTGGATGAGCACGGCGCTGGGCTCGGTCGAGATTACGCCGGTGCGGCTGACAGCGTCCAGCGACTAGTCGGCTTTCTCACCCAGCCTGAGCCGGGCCCCGCAGTGGGCACAGAAGCGGGCACCAGCCGCCTGATCTGTCCTGAAACATTCCTGGCAAGCGCTGGCCCCTTCTTCTGAAGACGTCTCCAGCGCAGCTATGGCCTGCAGCCTGCGCTGCATGGACATCTCTGCGGTCACGATGCCGGTCGGCACTGCCAGAATGCCCCAGCCCAGCAGCATCATGAACGATGAAATCAGCCGGCCGAAATCGGTCTTGGGCGTGATGTCACCAAACCCGACGGTGGTCACGGTGCTGATGGCCCAGTAAACAGAAGTGGGGATGCTGGTGAAACCGTTCTCCGGCCCTTCGACCACATACATGACCGTGCCCATGACCAGCACCACCATCAGTACGGCCGAGAGAAAGACCAGGATCTTGCGGCGGCTGGCTGCAAGGGCGCGGCCCAGCGACAGGTACTCCTCCAGATAGGCCGAGAGCTTGAAGATGCGGAAGACACGCAGCAGGCGCAGCACCCGCACGTCGATGAGCGCATGCCACTCGGGGAAGAACAGCGCCAGGTAGGTAGGCAGCACGGCCAGCAGGTCGATGATGCCGAAAAAGCTCAGTGCGTATTTCAGCGGCTGGCGCACCGACAGCAGGCGGGCGATGTATTCGGCTGTAAAGAGCACGGTGAAAAACCACTCCGCCACGGCAAAGCCTGTGCCGTGGCGAGCATGAATGGCCTGCACGCTGTCGGCCATCACGACCGCAATGCTGACCAGGATGACGGCTATCAGCACCTTGTCGAACAGGCGCCCTGCCGTGGTGTCTGCCTCAAAAATGACCGAATACCAGCGGCGGCGCCAGCCATCGAGCGGTTTGTCGGCAGGCGAAGCCGGTTCAGGCGGCGGGGGCTGTGTGACGGGCATCGGGGTGTTCGGCCTTGATATCAATGTGATGGAAGATGCTAAGCGATGCGCCGCAGCTACAAGGGAAGGTCGGCGACTGATCCTGTCAGCGCAAACGAGGTGAAATTTACTATCAATTTAATAGCTGCTTACGCTTGTATCTATTGGTCTGGAGGCCGATTTGGCACCTGAAATGGCCTTTTTAAAGCGTTTTCAGGCTTTTTTGAGTCCTAAAAACCTGGCGTAGAGCCTGAAAAATAAATAATGCGTCAAATATGATTCATTAAGCATTTAATGATTCATATATGGCGCATTAATTGCCTGCACGCCATATCAGGCTGATCTGGCGTTTTCGCTTTCCTGCAGCGCACGCCACATCACCTTGCCGGAGCCGCTTTTGGGCAGGGCATCGACAAACTGCACCACACGCGGGTACTTGTAGGCGGCCATGTTGTCCTTGCACCAGGTGATGATCTCGTCTTCGCTCACCTTGCCCTTGAAGGCGGCGCGCAGCACGACCACGGCCTTGACCGACTCGCCGCGGTAGGCGTCGTTGGTAGATATCACGCAGGCCTCCTGTACGGCCGGGTGCTTGAACATCAGCGCCTCGACCTCGGCCGGCCAGACCTTGAAGCCCGAGGCGTTGATCATGCGTTTGAGCCTGTCGGTGATGAAGAAGTAGCCGTCTTCATCGACATGCCCGAGATCGCCCGAGCGGAAGAATCGCTTGCCGTCGATCTCGATGAATGCTTGCGCCGTGGCATCGGGCCGCTTCCAGTAGCCCTGAAAAATCTGCGGGCCGCTCATGATGATTTCGCCCTGCTCGCCCTGCGCCACTTCCTTCATCGTGATCGGGTCAATCACACGCGCATCGCAGTTCACAAAGGGCACGCCCAGGCACTGCTGCTTGGTCGCGTCGTAGGGATTGCTGTGCGAGGGCGCTGCGGTTTCAGTCAGGCCGTAGCCCTCCGCGTAGCTCAGGCCATATTGCTCCAGCAGGCGCTGCGCGACAGCCTGGGGCATGGCGGCGCCGCCGCCGCCGATGTAGACCAGGCTGCTCAAGTCGAACTTCTGGAAGTTCGGACTGCCGAGCAGGTCAATCACCATGGTCGGGATGTTCGTCCAGTGCGTCACGCGCCAGTGCGAGATCAGGCGGCCAGCCAGTTCGCGGTCCCAGCGCGGCATGATGACCAGCGTGCCGCCGCCGTAAATGGTGGCGTGCATCACCGACACCATGCCGGTGATGTGGAACATGGGCACCACGGACAGGTTGACGTTTTCAAACGTGCTGTTGCCCCACAGGCTGCTTGCCACAGCGTTATGCATGATGCTGGCGTGTGTGTGCATGCAGCCCTTGGGCAGGCCTGTGGTGCCGCTGGTATAGGGCAGCACGGACATGTCTGCGGGACCCACGGTGTGCGGCGGCAGGTCTTGCGCGTTGCCTGCAATCGCGTCCTGCCAGCTCACCACCTCACCGCCATCAATCACCGGCAGCGCATGGCGCGTACCCAGCCAGTCGCGCCAGGCAGCTGACATGTCCTTGTTGGCATCGGCGTTGATGTCAAAGCCGTCGCTGTAATGCGTGACGACCAGTTTTTTGAGTTGCTCTGCGGGCTCAAGCTGATCGTTGGCCTTGATGAGCTCAGGCGCCAGGTCGGCAGCCACGATGGCGGCTTTGGTGTCGGGGTCGGTGATGTAGTGCTTGAGCTCTTCAGCCCGGTTCATGGGGTTGACCGGCACCACCACAGCGTTGGCGCGCAGGATGGCGAAGTGCGCAATCACCCATTGCGGCGAATTCTGCATGATGAGCGCGACGCGGTCACCCTTTTGCACACCCATGCGGTGCAGGGTCGCGGCCAGGCCTTCTGCCTGCTGCATGACCTGTGCGTAGGTCAGCGCGCGTTCAAAGAACACGAGGGCGGGTTTGTCGGGAAAGCGCAGCGCATTGACGGCAAGGTTGTGCCACAGGGATGTGGCGGGGGCGGTGATGGTATGCGGCAGGCGCTTGGGCCAGAACTTGAAATGGGCGCTGTTCATGAAGTCTCCTGGGGGGAGACTAACGCCTGTGGGGATCGCTGGCATTGGGGAAGGTACTAGACCGCAGGGTTTGTCGTCGCATTGGTGACGCTCTTGCTGGGTTGAGGTTGTGCCCTTCACATAGAAGCCGGGTCTCGCCCCGGCGGGCGAGGCACTTTTCTTTGCTTCGCCAAAGAACAAGTACCCAAAAGAAAGGCGACCCGACGTCTGGGTCCTTTCGCTGCGCTACAGGCAACCTGCGGTGCTCGATTACGTCGGCGGGAAAAACAACTCGCTTCGCTCAAACAAGTTTTTCCCATTGATGCCGTCTCCATCCCCGCTCCTCGGCCCAGCCTCAAGGGGGTGGGGATTAAATTCGGGCTCGGATTCGGATCCGGGGAGCCGCCAGCGCGAAGCGCTTGAGGCGAGTCTTGGGGTTTTGTCTCTGTATTTGTCTTCCTCCCCTAACCCTTGGAGAGGAGCCGAGAAGCGCAGGGCCAGACGGATCAGGGCTGA
>NZ_JACPOF010000014.1 GCF_016185115.1 Polaromonas sp.
GAACTTCTGTGCGAGCACGGTGGTGATCGCTGCCGTCAGGGTTGTCTTGCCGTGATCGACGTGGCCAATCGTGCCGACGTTGACGTGCGGCTTGGTCCGCTCAAATTTGCCTTTTGCCATTTAAAACTCCAGAAATTTATGAAGAGTTACAAAACCAGTTAACACGACGGCCGGCTGCCGCAACCTGCGGCGCCAGCCTGAATTGGTGCCCATTCCGGGAATCGGACCCGGGACCTCTCCCTTACCAAGGGAGTGCTCTGCCACTGAGCCAAATGGGCTGAAAAACCATTCGAGTTGAGTGCGAAACGATTGATGGAGCGGGAGACGGGAATCGAACCCGCGTCATTAGCTTGGAAGGCTAGGGTTCTACCATTGAACTACTCCCGCGCAGCTCTGCCAAAAATCAAATCGCTACAAAACTCTTCAACAAATCCAGCGCTTGAGGATCTCCAGAAAAATCAAAAAATCTGGTGGATGAGGCTGGATTCGAACCAGCGTAGGCGTTAGCCAACAGATTTACAGTCTGCCCCCTTTAGCCACTCGGGCACCCATCCTTCAAGCGAACCTCGGATTATGCCACGGTTTTATGGCAGTTGGCACGCCTCTGGGTTGCAAAAACCTTCAAAAGTAGTGCGGCACGTAATGGTTGTCCCCAATCTGCCTTTTGCCCGCCCCGGGCGACGAGGGTTTTACCCTTGCGGCATGATGCAGACACGCCGTCACTCCCCGGAAATCACCCATGTCACAAAGCCTGACGCCTGCCGCGTTACCAAAACCATCGATGCCACGCCCGGTCAACCTGGCCCTGCAGGGTGGTGGCTCGCATGGCGCCTTCACCTGGGGCGTGCTTGATGGCCTCCTGCAGGACGACCGCATTCATATTGAAGGCATCAGCGGCGCGAGTGCTGGCGCGGTCAACGCCGTGGCGCTGGCCCACGGGCTGGCTACAGCGGCCGAGCAGGCACCCCAGGGCGGCAAGGCGCCGGATGACCGGACAGCAGCCCGGGCAGCGCTTCGCAACATATGGCAGGGCGTAGAAGCCATGGGAAGCCTGGGCTCCATGGCAGAAAGCCTCAGCAAGATGATGTTGGGTGGCTGGTCATCCAGTAAAGTGGGTGCAAACTTCTTCGCTAACGCCATGAACCAGTGGATGTCACCCTACCAGTCCAACCCGCTGGACATCAACCCGCTGCGCAAGCTGCTCGAAAAGGAAATCGACTTCGAGGCCATCGCCAGGCAGGCTTCACCCAAGGTGTTTGTATCTGCCACCCATGTCGCCACCGGCCAGGTGGAAATCTTTACGGGCAAACGCCTGAACCTGCAGGCCATCATGGCGTCCACCTGTTTGCCGACGGTGTTTCGCGCGACCGAAATTGACGGCAAGGCCTACTGGGATGGCGGTTTTTCAAGCAACCCTGCCCTGCTGCCGCTGATCAACCAGTGCCACAGCAGCGACATCATCGTGGTGCAACTCAACCCGCTCAAACGAGAGAATGCGCCGCAAACGCCGCAGGAGATCATGGACCGGGTCAATGAGCTGACCTTCAACGCCAGCCTGCTGTCGCAAATGCGCACCATAGACTTCATCAACCGCCTGCTGGCCGATGGCCGCCTCAAGGAAGGCGACAGCTACCGCAGCCTGTTTTTGCACCGCATAGACGGCGGCGAAGCACTGGAGGATTTGCCGGCCTCCAGCAAGATGTCGGCGGATTCGGCCATGATCCAGCAACTCTTCGACATGGGCCAGCGCGCCGCCCAGCGCTGGCTGCGCAAGCATTTCGAGTCGCTGGGCCAGCAAAGCACGGTCAATATCCGCCGGGACTATGTGGGCAGCCTGCCGCAGGAGTTTTAGCGCACCTCATCCCGAAAATCACCAACGTTAAGTTGCAACTTAACTTTTAAACAAAATGTTAACCTGGAAGTTAACAAATCGGCTTGTCCCGGCCATTTCGACTCCAGATCTAGTCAAAAAAGCTGATTTTCAGGCATCAAATCGGCCTTCAGACCAATAGATACGCACGTGACAAGCTATGAAAAACATAGCAAAAATATCACTGAAAGGCTAATTTAGTCCTTCGCGTTCGCCTCGCGCCAGGCTTTGGCTTCTGAAAAATGCCCGCAACCGATAAAGGGAAGTGGTGGGCGCATGGCCGACAGCGGTGACGGATGGTTGGCGACCAGCACCTTGTGGCGCTGCATGTCTATCAGCGCACGTTTGCCCTGTGCATGCGCGCCCCAGAGCATGAACAGCACCGGGTGGTCGCCTTGGGATACCGCGCGGATGATGGCGTCGGTCAGCACCTCCCAGCCCTTGCCGGCATGGCTGGCGGGCTGGCCTTCTTCGACCGTCAGGCAGGTATTGAGCAGCAGCACGCCATGCGTCGCCCATTTGACCAGGCTGCCGCCGGGGCTTGGGAACTGCGGCGGCGGCGTGCCCAAGTCGCGCTGAAGTTCCTTGAAGATATTGCGCAGCGAGGGCGGCAGCGGCACGCCCGGCGCTACCGAAAACGCCAGCCCCTCGGCCTGGCCCCGGCCGTGGTACGGGTCCTGCCCGAGAATGACCACGCGCACCTGCTCCGGCGGCGTCAGCTCAAGCGCACGCAGCGGTTTGGGTGGGAAGATCACCGCGCCATCGTCCAGGCGCTGGGCCAGGAAGTCCAGGAGCTTCAGGCCGACAGTGCCGGCAAAAAATTCGTCCACCAGACCCTGCCAGCCCGGCGCGACCGGCCAGGCGAGATGGTCGGCTTTTGTCAGCTGGTCTGGCGCATCCATGCTTTAGCTGCCAAACAGTTCGGCCAGCGCCTCACCCGGTTCTTCAGCGCGCATAAAGGCCTCGCCGACCAGGAAGGCATTGATCTTCGCGTCACGCATCAGCTTCACATCAGCCTTGGTCGCAATGCCGGACTCGGTGATGACAATGCGGTCCGCAGGCACCTTGCCTGACAGCTTGATGGTGGCTTCAAGCGACACCTCGAAGGTCTTGAGATTGCGGTTGTTGATGCCGACCAGCGGCGTCTTCAGCTTGAGCGCGCGGTCCAGCTCGGTTTCGTCATGCACTTCAACCAGCACCGCCATATCCAGCGAGCGGGCCAGCGCTTCCATGTCCTTCATCTGCTGATCGTCCAGGCAGGCGGCAATCAGCAAAATGCAGTCTGCCCCCATCACCCGTGCCTCATAGATTTGATAGGCATCAACCATGAAGTCCTTGCGCAGCACCGGCAGGCTGCAGGACGCGCGCGCCTGCTTGAGGTAATCGACGCTGCCCTGGAAGAACTGCCTGTCGGTCAGAACCGACAGGCAGGCGGCGCCGTACTCCGCATAACTCTGCGCAATGTCGGCAGGTATGAAGTCGGAGCGCAGAACGCCCTTGGACGGGCTGGCCTTCTTGACTTCAGCAATCACCGCCGCCTTGCCCGCCGTGATCTTGCCCTGCAAGGCACCCACAAAGTCGCGCGTCAGCACACGCGACTCGGCGTCTTCGCGGATCACGGCCAGGGGTTTGCGTTTGATGGCGTCGGCGATTTCTTCGCGCTTGACGGCCACGATTTTGTCGAGGATGTCGGACATGGTTCAGGCTGCCAGTTTTTGGGTGAGTGAAACAAGCTGTGCCAGGCGCGCCTTGGCAGCGCCCGACTCCAGCGCCTGCTGCGCCAGAACAATGCCGTCCTTGATGGAGCTGGCAACGTTGGCCGCATACAGCGCGGCGCCGGCATTGAGCACGACGATGTCGCGCGGTGCGCCGGGCTGGTTGTCGAGCACGCCCATCAGCATGGCTTTTGATTGCTCGGGTGTCTCCACACGCAAAGTGCGGTTGCTGGACATGCCCATCCTGAAGTCTTCAGGGTGGATTTCGTACTCGGTGATTTCGCCATTCTTCAACTCGCCCACCACTGTGGCCGCGCCCAGGCTGACCTCGTCCATGCCGTCCTTGCCGTAAACAACCAGGGCATGCTCTGCGCCCAGGCGCTGCAAGGCGCGAATCTGTATACCCACCAGGTCGGAGTGAAACACGCCCATCAGGATGTTGGGCGCGCTGGCCGGGTTGGTGAGCGGGCCCAGGATGTTGAAGATGGTGCGCACGCCCAACTCCTTGCGGATGGGTGCGACGTTTTTCATGGCGGGGTGGTGGTTGGGCGCAAACATGAAGCCGACGCCGGTTTCTTCAATGCACTTTGCAATTGCCGCCGGTGTCAGGTTGATGTTGATGCCCAGCGACTCCATCACGTCGGCACTGCCCGACTTGCTGCTGACGCTGCGCCCGCCATGCTTGCTGACCTTGGCGCCCGCCGCGGCCGCCACAAACATGGAGCAGGTCGAGATGTTGAAGGTGTGGGAGCCATCGCCGCCCGTGCCGACGATATCGACGAGATTGGTCTTGTCGGCGACGTTCACTTTGGTCGAGAACTCGCGCATGACCTGCGCGGCGGCGGTGATTTCGCCTATGGTTTCCTTCTTGACGCGCAGGCCGGTGATGAGGGCAGACATCATGACAGGCGACATCTCGCCACTCATGATGAGACGCATCAGGTGCAGCATCTCGTCGTGGAAGATTTCGCGGTGCTCGATGGTGCGCTGAAGCGCTTCCTGGGGTGTGATCTTGTGGCTGTTGGGCATGTTTGTCCCTTGTTAATTGACTGGATTATCCGAAAAGGCCAGCTTGAGGCCGAAGCCGACAAACATCAGGCCGGCTGCGCGTTCGAGCCACTGGATGCCGCGCTGCACCGCCGTCATGCGGGCTGCAAGCCACGCCGCGGCAAGTGCCCATCCAAAGTTGACCCACAGCGCATTGAAATTGAACAGCAGGCCCAGCAGCAGAAATGCGAGGGGCTTGTTGTCGATGCCGGGCGCAATGAACTGGGGCACAAAGGCCAGAAAGAACAGAGCCACCTTGGGGTTGAGCGCGTTGGTCAGAAAGCCCCTTACAAAAATGGCCCTCAGTGCAGGCGCAGTTTCATTAGTCTGCGCAGAAAGGTTTGCAGGCGCCGGCGTACGTGAGAGCAACATGCGCACACCCACGTACACAAGGTAAGCAGCGCCGGCCCACTTCAGTACGGTAAATGCTGTTGCAGACGCGGCCATCAAGGCGCTCACGCCAATCGCCGCCGCAAAGATATGCACAAAACATCCTGCCGTGATGCCCAGCGCTGCCACCATGCCGGCACGTGCGCCCGAACGCAGCGCATTGGCCACGATGTACAGCACATCAGGGCCGGGCGTGAGGTTCAGCAAAAATGCCGGCTACGACAAACAGGCCGATGTGCTCGACGCCCATCAGCGCTGCTCCATGAAGTTTTTCAGCATGGCATGGCCGTGCTCGGTGAGTATGGACTCGGGGTGAAACTGCACGCCCTGAATCGGCAGCTCTTTATGCCGCACACCCATGATCTCGCCGTCGTCCGTCCACGCCGTCACCGCCAGCACATCGGGGCAACTCGATTTCTCGATCGCCAGCGAGTGGTAGCGGTTGACGGTGAACTGCTCAGGCAAATCGGCAAACACGCCTTCGCGCGTCGTGGTGATCACACTGGTCTTGCCGTGCATGAGCTGCTGCGCGCGGATGATGTTGCCGCCGAAGGCCGCACCAATACTCTGGTGGCCCAGGCAGACGCCCAGTATCGGCAGCTTGCCCGCAAAGTGCTGGATGGCCGCCACCGAAATGCCGGCCTCTGCAGGCGAACACGGGCCTGGCGAGACCACCAGCAAGTCCGGCTTGTGCGCGGCGATTTCTTCAAGCGTCATTTCGTCATTGCGAAAGACTTCGACCTCAGCACCCAGCTCACCGAAGTACTGCACGATGTTGTAGGTGAAGCTGTCGTAGTTGTCGATCATCAGGAGTTTTTGACGTTTCATGGTTCAGGCCTCCTGGCGCAGGCGCTTGAATTCGCCATGCTCAAAATCAATGGATGCAGCAATCATTGCGCGGTAAGCCGCTTCGACAATCGCCTCGGGTGTGCCGGCCGCACGGGCCTGGGCGCGTACACGGGCGATGATGAAGTCAATGCGCGCCTGGTCGTACACCTGGTTGGCGTTTTTCTTGATGCGCGCAGCCTGCGCCACATAAGTGCTGCGCTCTGCGATCAGGGGCACGATGCGCGCGTCGAGTGCGTCGATATGGCGGCGCACGTCGTCCATGGTGTCGCAGTGTTCAACTTTGATGGTGTTCATTCCAGCCCCTCCTCGACCAGCTCGGACGCACGTAGCAGTGCGCGCGCCTTGGCTTCGGTCTCTTTCCATTCGAGCTCGGGCACCGAATCGGCCACCACGCCGGCCGCAGCCTGCACATACAGCATCTGGTCCTTGATGATGCCGGTGCGTATGGTGATGGCGACGTCCATGTCGCCTGAATAACTGAGGTAGCCGCAGGCCCCGCCGTAGAGGCCGCGCTTGGTCGGCTCCAGCTGGTCGATGATTTCCATCGCATGCACCTTGGGCGCGCCGCTCAGCGTACCCGCCGGGAAGGTGGCGCGCAATACATCCATGCCCGACATGCCGTCCAGCAGCGCGCCTTCGACGTTGCTCACGATGTGCATCACATGGCTGTAACGCTCGACGGCAAACGCCTCCGTCACTTTCACCGATCCGGTTTTGGCGATGCGGCCTATGTCGTTGCGCGCCAGGTCGATCAGCATGACATGTTCAGCACGCTCTTTCGGGTCGTTGACCAGTTCATGCTCGACAGCCTTATCCGCCTCAGGTGACGATGCGCGCGGACGCGTGCCGGCCAGCGGGCGAATCGTCACCTTCTGCCCGCCACCCAGGGATTCCTCCACCTGCTCCTGCCGCACCAGGATTTCCGGCGACGCACCCACCACATGGAAGTCACCGAAGTGGTAGTAATACATATAGGGTGACGGGTTCAGCGAACGCAGCGCACGGTACAGGCTGAGTGGCGACTCGGTGTAACGCTTCTTGATGCGCTGGCCGACCTGTACCTGCATGAAGTCACCGCCTTCAATCAGCTTCTTGGCGCGTTCGACGGCGGTGATGTAGTCGGCTTTCGCAAAGTCGCGCTCCGCCGGGTAACCCTGGGTCTGTTTGACGACGGGCGCACTGACCGAATATTTGAGCTGGTCTTTCAGGCCGCGCAAGCGCTTCTTCGCATTCGAGTACGCCTCGGGCAGCGCCGGGTCGGCATACACAATCATGTAAAGCTTGCCCGAGAGGTTGTCGATGACGGCCAGCTCTTCGCATTGCAGCAGCATGATGTCCGGGCAGCCCAGCGTGTCTGGCGGGCAGCTGGCTTCGAGTTTTTTCTCGATGTAACGCACCGCGTCATAGCCAAAATACCCCGCCAGGCCACCGCAAAAACGCGGCAGGCCGGGCCGCAGCGCGACCTTGAAACGCTTCTGGTAATCGCTGATGAAGTCCAGCGGGTTTTGTTTTGAGGTTTCAACCACTTTGCCGTCCGTCACGACTTCGGTCACCACATCGGGCCCAAAGCCCGATGCGCGCACCAGCGTGCGGGCCGGCAGGCCTATGAAGCTGTAACGCCCGAAACGCTCGCCGCCGACGACAGATTCAAGCAGGAAGCTGTATTTGCCGCCGTCCTTTGAAAACGCCAGCTTGAGGTAAAGCGACAGCGGCGTTTCAAGGTCGGCGAATGCCTCCACCATCAGGGGAATGCGGTTGTAGCCCTGGCCGGCAAGGCTTTTAAATTCGAGTTCTGTAATCACAGGTATTCCTTCGCAGGTGGCTGACCGTTTTGAAGTCATGACCACGGTTCATTCAAATCGCCCGGGCTTCGGGCGGATACAACTGGCAGGCCAGAGGCATCAGGATGGGAAGAGAGGGAATGTCGCGGCAACCGGGGGGGGTGCGCAGGTCAATGCTTGACCGGAAGACGTTTCAGGCGCGCGACGAAGAGCAGGAACGCCAGGGCCAGGCTCCCCGGTCGCCTTGACCTGTCTGAATGATGCGGTGAATGAACATACAGGACTCAGTGTATCAAAGACATTTCAGGTCCGACCCCAGCCGCCCGTCCGGTCCGCAAAAAAGCGAACGCGAGATGGCGGCACCTTTGGACATCTCGCAAACCCTATTGCCGGGGTCACAAAGCAGGCTCAGAATAGAGAAATAAAAAAGAACGGTCGTTCTTTTTTGACCCAACAGGAGATTTTTCATGGCATTCAGGAAACAACTCGCCGCAGCACTTGCAGGTTTGACTCTCTCTCTGGGGGTTTTCGCAGCCCCGATGGAAGTCTCCGGCATCAAGGTTGAAGACCCGATAGATCTGGCCGGCGCCAGGCTCCAGCTCAATGGTGCAGGCATCCGCTACAAGGCTGTCTTCAAGGTCTATGTCGCCGCGATGTACCTGGGCAAAAAAGCCTCGACCCCGGAAGAGGTCTATGCCGCAACCGGCCCCAAACGCATGAGCATCACACTGGTACGCGAGATCGACTCCAACGAA
Organism: Polaromonas sp.; assembly: GCF_016185115.1. Lineage (GTDB taxonomy): Bacteria > Pseudomonadota > Gammaproteobacteria > Burkholderiales > Burkholderiaceae_C > Polaromonas. The sequence continues at coordinate 8,408 of NZ_JACPOF010000014.1, forward strand.
CTCGGCAAGAGTTTTACCAAGGCGTTTGAAGAAAACACACCGAAAAACGAGATGTCCAGGCTCATCCCCGGCCTGATCAAGATGGGCCAGATATTTGCCGCACAGAAAAAGCTCATGCCCGGTGAATCCTTCACCATCGACTGGCTTCCGGGCACCGGCACTGTTATCTCCGTCAAGGGTGTTCCCCAGGGCGAGCCCTTCAAGGAGCCTGAATTTTTCACGGCCCTGATGCGCATCTGGTACGGCCCCAGCCCTGCGGACTTCAGGCTCAAGGACCAGTTGCTGGGCAAGCCGGCTTGAGATAGCCAGCGGTTGTGAAAAACGGGGCCTGCGGGCCCTGTTTTTATTGGATGGACAGCAGCTCGGCGAGCGAATCGACAAACCCGTCGGCATCCACGGCCAGCACCGGCTCGCCATGGTTGTAGCCATAGGTCACCAGCACCACCGGGCATCCCGCCGCACGCGCAGCCTGCGCATCATTGCTTGAGTCACCCACCATGAGGGTGCGTGCCGGCGATGTACCCAACGCCTCACAGGTTTTCAGCAGAGGCAGCGGGTCCGGCTTCTTTCTGTCGAATGAATCACCACCAAACACTTCGCTGAAAAATCCCTCCAGGCCTTTGAGCCTGAGCAGTTCGCACGTAAAAGCCAGAGGCTTGTTCGTGAGGCATGCCAGTTTCAATCCGGCCTGCTGCAGGCCCTGCAGCCCTTCGACCACACCGGAGTACACCGCAGAGTGCCTGCCGTTAATGGCGTCGTAATGTTGTTGGTAGCTGGCAAATGCAGCGTCGAACAATGATGGCGCGGATGCATCAAGTGAACTGATGTGGTCAAGCACAGAGCTGATCAGGTGCTCTGAACCCTTGCCCACCATACGCTCTATCAGGGGCAGGCCGACCTGCGGATTGCCGCTGAGCGGCAGGTCCTTGAGCATCAGGTTCAGCGCCACCACAAAGTCACCCATGGTGTCGACCATGGTGCCGTCGAGGTCGATGATGGCGGCATCGATAGGTTTTTGGTTCAAGGTCAGTTACAAATGGTATGTGAATCGTCCTTTCCCGCTCCTCGCCCAGAATGTGACATAGCACCCTGTATCCACCTCAATCAGTAAAGCAGGTCAGACGTTCTTTTGTTCCTGTTCATTTTCGCATTTCCAGCTTATGACATGCGATTCGCGATTATTCTTTGTCGCCTATTCCAATGGTCATGCTCAAGCAAATCTATCACTCCTTGCTCACCGCCGTCTTTAACCAAGCAGCAAAGCCAGCAAGAGCGGCATCGCACTGGGGAAAGCGTGCTACTGTCCCAGGATGGACTGGGAAGTTGTGGTGCATGTCTGGCGCATGCATGTGAGTAACTGTTACACCCGCTTCTCGCAGTTTGGCAGCATAGGCAATACCCTCATCGCGCAGTACGTCGTACTCCGCGGTAGCGACGAGTGTGGGCGGCAAACCAACAACTGTCAGGCTGCGCAACGGAGAAAGGCGCGCATCTCTGGGATTGAACGAGGGTGCATATTGCTGCCAGAACCAGCGCATCAAGCCAGCATCCAAGCCAAAACCTGATGCATTCTCAGTGTAAGAGGGATGATTGCCGAGGGGATGATCTGTCACGGGATATAAGAGCATCAAAGCACAAAGAGACGGAATGTCTATAGTGTGAGCATGGTTGGCGGTCACAGCGGCGAGATTTGCCCCTGCACTGTCACCGCCTAGCGCTAGGCGGGTCGGGTCACCACCCCATTCACCCGCATGCGAAGCTGCCCAGCGCAATGCGGTCGCCGCGTCGTCAAGGGCCGCAGGACAGGGATGCTCGGGGGCAAGGCGGTAGTCGATCGAGAGCATCACGATACCGGCCGCCTCGCTTAGAAGCCTGCAAAAGGGATCGTGTGTTTCCACCGATCCAACAACCCAGCCCCCGCCATGCAAAAACACCATGACGGGTGCCGGGCCTTCGATAGCTGGCACATACAAACGGCCACCTAACCCTTGGGATATTCGTACATCCCTAGTCTCTACACGGTTGGGTAAACCCGTGATTGTTTTCCGGTTTTTCAAGGCCGCCAGCATGCCGACACGGCCACGTTGTACTCTCAGGGCGTCTGTCAAATTTGCTGGCACCGGGCCCACTGCCGCCGCAGTCTCATCCAGATAGCTGCGCAAATCCGGATCAATCGGGCGGCGCAATGTCATCACAGATTGGGCAGTTGCAAATTTCACATAGGACATCGAGGTAGCGCCCCCTAAAAGCGTCAGCGCCGTCTTCAGAATGAACCGGCGGTTAAATAACATGCGTGTAAAAGCCTGCCAATCGGCCGGGCTGGTCGGAGGTGATGTGCATACACCGAAGTGCGACAGATATCGTTGCCATACGTGATCCCCAGTTGCTCAACTTCAAATTATGAAAGTTGATCGCCGGATCGCTAAAGCACCATCTCACTCAGCGAGAATTTTCCGCAAATTAGCGGCTGACCCAATTGCTGACCGTGCAGGAAGCCTGCTTTGCAACGAGTCAGGTCGATAGCAAAGGAAATTTAGCAGTCGTCACTTCGCCAGCTCAATCCGCATCGCGTCGATGACGCTTTTGTAATCAGGTTTGCCAAAAATTGCGCTGCCCGCCACAAAGGTGTCGGCGCCTGCTGCGGCGACCCGGGCGATGTTGTCGGTCTTGATGCCGCCGTCGACTTCAAGACGGATGTCCTTGCCCGACGCATCTATGCGTTTGCGCGCGTCTTCAATCTTGCGCAGCGCAGAGTCGATAAAGCCCTGGCCGCCAAAGCCCGGGTTGACACTCATGATGAGGATGAGGTCGATGTCGTCGATGACCCAGTCCAGTACGTCCATGGGCGCTGCGGGGTTGAACACCAGCCCGGCCTTGCAACCCTTGGCCTTGATGGCCTGGATGCTGCGGTGCACGTGGCCCGAAGCATCCGGGTGAAAGCTGATGAGGTCGGCGCCTGCGTCGGCAAACGCGGAAGCCAGCGCATCGACCGGCTGGATCATCAGGTGCACGTCGATGGGCACTGCAGTGCCGTCGGCTTTTCTGGAATGCGGCTTCAGGGCCTGGCAAATCATGGGGCCGAAGGTGAGGTTGGGCACGTAATGGTTGTCCATCACGTCGAAGTGGATCCAGTCGGCGCCGGCCGCAATCACGGCCTTGAGTTCATCGCCCAGGCGGGCAAAGTCGGCAGACAAAATCGAGGGGGCGATCCGGTAGGCGGGTTTGTTTTGGCTCATGTGCGGATTGTCGCAGCAAGCTGCAGCCATTGCCCGCCGGCCCTATGACCAATGCCGCGACGTTTTAATGTGGGGCGGTTAATATGCACGGCTGGCCACCCAGGCGCTTTTTGTGCGCCGCCGCCACAATTTCCCAGGTCACGTTCACGCCATGCCCAAGTACCAGTTTTCCTGCGAAGCCGTTCCGCACCACGTCCCGGAGCAATCCTCTCCCGAGGATTCGGTCTACGGCTTCGCCTATACCATCACGATCACCAATACCGGTGACGTGACGGCGCAGCTCATTTCGCGCCACTGGACCATCGTCGATGCCAACGGCATGGCCGAAGAGGTCAAGGGTTTGGGCGTGGTCGGGCACCAGCCGCTGCTCAAGCCCGGTGAATCATTCCAGTACAGCAGCGGCGCACGCCTGCGCACACCCAGTGGCACCATGCACGGCAGCTACTTTTTTGTAGCCGAGGACGGCGAACGGTTTGAGTCGGAGATCCCGATGTTCGTACTGGAAGCCGGTCCCGGCAGCAACACGCCCGCGCGCACGCTGCATTAGGCCTTGTAACTTTCTGTAGACATGAGAGATTTACGCACGCTGCTCAATGCGCTGGACCCCAATGCCGGGCTGGCCCAGCGCCACATCTGGCTGATCAGCGTCTTTGAATGGATACGCGGCGATGAAAGCTCTGTGCCCGCCTGCATCTCGCGGCTGCAGACCTTCATCACCACCGTCCAGGCACAGCCTGAAGTTGAGGCAAGGCTGAAAGCCTGGTGGCACAAGCTGCTGGAAGAAGTAGACGTCACCACGCTGCTGGGCGACTTTGGCTTTGCCCCGCGCACAGCCTTCATGAGCGAACTGGCCGAGCGTCTGCGCCGCAAGATGCTGCCCGGCACGCCTGAAACGAACGATGCGTCCGAACTCTTCCCGCTGGTGGCGCCTACCCGTTTTGATGCCCAGTGGATGGGCGCGCTTGAAGAAGCACAGATCAACCAGCTGGTGACGCTGTTATCAAGCGAACCTGAGGCCGACGCGCTGCACTGGCAGCACAGCCTGATGGATGCGCTGACCTATTGCACCGCGCAGATCCGTGCCACGGGCTTTTCACCAGAACTGCGGCTGCGCATGGACAAGGCCGCCGGCGACGTGCGCTCATTTCATGCACTGCCGTCCGACGTTGAAGAGCTGCGCAGCGCACTCTTCAACAAGCAGGGTGATGAAGAAACACTGCGCGCAATGATCCAGCAATATCGCGACCGGCTCGATGCCTGCCGCCTGGCCGTCAACAGCGTCTATGCCCACCTTGAAGAAAACGGAATCTCCATAGGTATGGTGTTCCGCCTGCGCCAGCTGCGTGCCCGCATCATGCGCGTGCGCGAGCTGCTGGACGCGCTGCTCTCGCCCACACCCGCGATGACGGCGGTACGCCTGCTGATACGGCGCGTCATCATCGGTCAGGAGAGCAAAAGCATAGGCGCGCTCATCAGCGCCAACTCCACCCTGCTGTCAGCCAAGATGGCTGAGCGCAGCGCCGAGACCGGCGAGCACTACATCACGCGTGACCGGGCCGAGTACAAGGAAATGCTGGGCAAGGCCATGGGCGGCGGCGCGGTGACGGCGCTGACCACGCTGCTGAAATTCATGGTGGTCGCCATTGGTCTTTCAGCTTTCTGGAGCGGCTTCTGGGCCGGTGTGGCGTATTCGGCCAGCTTCATCATGATCCAGCTGCTGCACCTGACGCTGGCCACCAAACAGCCTGCGATGACGGCGCCGGCGATGGCCGCCAAACTCAAGGACATCAACTCTGCCGAGGCCGTGAGCGAGTTTGTCGACGAGGTGACGCACCTGGTGCGTTCGCAGGTGGCCGCCGTCTTCGGCAATGTCTTCATGGTGATACCGGCCGTGCTGCTGGTGAACGTGATCGTGCAGCTGCTTATAGGCCGCCCCATGATCAGCCACAAGGAAGCAGAGCATGTATTGCACACGCTCACGCTGCTGGGCCCGACACTTTTTTGGGCAGCCTTCACCGGCATGATCCTATTTGCGGCCAGCATGATTGCAGGCTGGGCCGAGAACTGGTTTGTGCTGCACCATCTCGATTCGGCGATTCGCCACAATCCCCGCTTCACCGCCGTGCTGGGGGCTGAGCGTGCGGCCAGATGGTCGGCCTTCACGCGTGAAAACATCTCGGGGTTTGCGTCCAATATCTCGCTGGGTTTCATGCTCGGGCTGATTCCGCCCTTCACCGGCTTTTTTGGTTTCGAGCTGGAAGCGCGCCACGTCACGCTGTCGACAGGGCAGCTCGCCGCGGCCGCATCGTCAATTGGGCTTGAGGTCCTGAAAATGCCCATCTTCTGGGGGTCAGTGGCTGCCATTCCCCTGATAGGTGCACTCAATCTTGGCGTGAGTTTTTACTGCGCCTTCCGCCTCGCACTTCAGGCGCACAACGTCAGCGGCGTGGACCGTGCGCGCATTCGCGCTGAAATCTGGCAACGCTGGCGCAGCCATCCGCGCAGCTTTTTTGTGCCTGAATAAATCCCTTTCCACTGCAGGGATACGCACCAAAAGAGGGGGTTTAGGACCTTGTCCTACACCCCCTGATTCATGGCGCCGCTAAATTAAAGACTGGTCGCAGTAAGCCTCTCGCGTCCATCTCGACAACACAGCGCTTTGAGGCCTCGCATCATGCGGGATGCACAACAGGCCGGCCATCCTCTCCACGAGTGGGTGGTCAACACAAGACAGGAGACCCACCCGCATGAATGAACTTCTGGCCATATGGGCCGAATGGATAAAGCCCTCTGCAGGATTGCCGACGGTGCAGTGGTCCATCCTTCTGGCAGTAGCTGCCGTTTCTGGCCACCTCGTTCACCGCTACACCGGCCTGCCCAAGGTCATCGGCTATTCACTCATAGGCGCTTTCGCAGGCCTTGCCGGTTTCACGGGTGCCGTGTGGCCGCTGCAGGGCATCAGCCTTTTTTTGCTTGAGCTGGGTGTCGCCGTCGTGCTGTTTGAAGCCGGCAGCCGCATCTCGCTGCGCTGGTTTCGCCACAACCCCATGGTGCTGGTGCAAAGCCTGCTGGAATCGGGGCTGACCTATGTCATTGTTTACTGGGCCATGGGCCAGATGGGCGTGCGTGATGCCGTGGCGCAGCCGCTGGCATTGCTGGCCATGGCGGCATCGCCGGCGGTACTTGCGCGCGTGCTGATGGACACACGCGCCTCCGGCCCGGTGAGTGAACGTGCGATGGTGCTGTCTACCCTCAGCACGCTCTACGCGCTGACGCTGTGCAGCGCCAGCGCAGGCCTGCTTGGCCGGGGCCGCAAGGTGCCCGTGGAGATGGGGCTGACCGAAACCTTTTATCCGGTGCTGGTGGTGCTGGGCCTGTCAGTGGTGGTCGGTGCGCTGCTGGCGCTGACCTTGCGCACCGCCTTTCGTGTGATGAGCCCGACCAGCGAGAACACCGCCATTTTGCTGCTCACGTTGATTGCAGCTGGCGCCGCACTGGCCGCCAACTTCGGCGGCTCCGCGCCCCTGGCAGCGCTGCTGGGCGGCATGCTTTTGAAGCAGATGAATCCGCGCCCCTGGTCATGGCCAAGGCAGATGGGCACGGCTTCATCGATGCTGACCATGCTGATGTTTGTGCTGGTGTCAGTTGTTGCTGCGCAGGCCGACTGGGGCGGCCCGGTGGCGGGCATTGTGCTGGCATTGATCGTGGCGCGTGCCCTGGCCAAAATTCTCGGCGTGGCGCTCGGCAATGTTGGCAGCGGCGCCAGCTGGAAGCAGGCCTTGTGGGTCGGTTGCGCCATGTCGCCGATGTCATCCATCGTGCTGCTCATGGTGTCGCAGTACGTCAACGCTGCGCCCACGCTGGGCCGGCAGATTGCCGGCATCGCGCTGCCGGTGATCTTGCTGATGGAAGTGCTGGGCGCGGTGCTGGCCACCGTTGCCATCTACCGTGCGCGCGAAAGTGCCAGGCCCTGGTCGCTGGCCGCACGCCATACCCCAAGAGAGAGCGTCAATGAGTCTTGAACCCTTCCAGAAATCAGGCGCGCTGTCACTCGGCGTCGAGCTGGAGCTGCAGCTCGTTAACACCCACGACTACGATCTCGCCCCCTACGCCGAAGACATGCTGCGGCTGATGAGCAAGGTGCCGCTGCCCGGCACCGTGGTACCCGAGATGACGTCGAGCATGATCGAAATCTCGACCGGCATCTGCCAGTCACCCTCAGAGGTGCTGGGCCAGCTGGCGCAGATACGCGATGCACTGGTCAAGAGCGCCGACAAGCTCAACATTGCGGTGACGGGCGGCGGCACACACCCCTTCCAGAAATGGCATGAGCAGCGCATTTATGACAAGCCGCGCTTTCGCGAACTGACCGAGCTCTACGGCTACCTGACCAAGCAGTTCACCATTTTCGGCCAGCATGTGCATGTGGGCTGCCCCAGCGCCGACATCGCGCTGCTGACGCTGCACCGCATGTCGCGCTACATACCGCATTTCATCGCGCTGTCGGCCTCGTCGCCTTATGTGCAGGGACAGGACACGGCGTTTGATTCGGCCCGGCTCAACTCGGTGTTCGCGTTTCCGCTGTCGGGCCGCGCACCGTTTGCGCTGACCTGGGACGACTTCACCACCTACTTCAACAAGATGACCGCCACCGGCGTGGTCAAGAGCATGAAGGACTTCTATTGGGACATACGACCCAAACCGGAGTTCGGCACCATAGAAATCCGCGTCTTCGACACGCCGTTAACGGTCGAGAAGGCGGCTGCCCTCTCAGCCTTTGTGCAGGGACTGGCGTCATGGTTCATGGAAGACCAGCCCTTCATGCCGACCGAAGACGACTACCTTGTCTACACCTACAACCGCTTCCAGGCCTGCCGCTTCGGCATGGACGCGGTGTACGTGGACCCGGGCACCGGCCAGCACATGCCGCTGCGCGAGCACATCCAGCTGACGCTGCGGCAGATCGACAGACACGCCGCCGGCTTCAACGCAGGCGCTTTTCTCCACATGCTTCAAAGCAGCGTGGAGCGCTCCGAGAACGACGCCCGCTGGCTGCGTGAAAAGCAGGCGCGGGAGGCCCTGCTGCCCGAGGTCATCCGCCAGGCGGCGCTGCGCTTTCGCGGCGCGCTGGCGCACAGCCAACACTAGCCGAGCCGCTTTTTTAGCCCTTCAAGTCATTTTTTAACGTACACGTTAAAAAAGTACGAAAAGTTAATATGGGTATTAACATTTCAGGCTTTCAGGTGGTTTTTGCGCTTCGCAGGCCTGAAAAAAGGCCCAAAAAAGGCCATTTTCAGGCCTCAAACCTGCTACAGACCAATAAAAATGCACGTCAGCAGCTATCAAAATGATAGTATTTTCAGCCGCGACGCACCCTCATGAAAGCCGCGCTGGCCCCCTGTATCCTCAGCGCATGGGTGAATTTGACCTGATTGAACGTTTTTTCAAGCGCCCCGCGCGACGCGCGGTGCTGGGCGTGGGCGACGACTGCGCTTTGCTGCAGCCAACTGCTGGCATGCAGCTGGCGGTGTCCAGCGACATGCTGGTCGAGGGCCGGCATTTTTTTGCCGACGTTGACCCGGCTGCGCTGGGCCACAAGGCGCTGGCCGTCAACCTCAGCGACCTGGCTGCCTGCGGCGCGACGCCGCTGGCCTTCACTCTGGCGCTGGCCCTGCCGCGTGTGGACGAAGCCTGGCTTCAAGGGTTTTCAACCGGCCTCCTGGCGCTGGCTGACGCCCACGGCTGCGAGCTGGTGGGGGGTGACACCACCCAGGGCCCGCTCAATATATGTATCACCGTGTTTGGTGAGGTGCCGCGCGGCCAGGCGCTGCTGCGATCTGGCGCACAGCCGGGCGACGATATATATGTCAGCGGCACGCTGGGTGACGCACGGCTGGCGCTGGAAGCCTTGCGCGGCCGGGTGCAATTGCCGGACGGCGAGCTGGCGCGCGCCCGGGCGCGACTGGAGCGCCCGGAACCCCGCGTCGCGCTGGGGCAGGCGCTGCGCGGCATCGCCAGTTCGGCCATAGACATCAGCGATGGTCTGGCGGGTGATCTGGGGCACATCCTCAAGGCATCCGGCGTTGGCGCGGCCCTGAACACCGATGCGGCGCTGGGCCTGATGGGGGCTGGGGGCAAAAAGCTTGAATACGTGCTTTCGGGCGGTGATGACTACGAACTGGCGTTTACCGCACCACAGTCTGCCCGCCAGGCGGTCGATGCCGCCGGCGCGCAGGCGGGTACGCCCGTCACGCGCATTGGCCAGATCCAGCAACAGCCTGGCCTGCGCCTGGCAGATGCACAGGGACGGCCTGTCGAAGGCAACTTCCGCTCTTTCGACCATTTCGCCTGACGCCCGGGCTTTGTGGTTTGTCATTGCGGACCCGATCCGCAATCCATCCCCCCACCCTGCGAATGCCCCAAAGCCCTGAATAAGCTTATGCAAAACAAGGGGGGCACCAGAAGCTAAGATAACGGCCTCAGATCAAGCCAGCCCGCCGCCAGCCCACCACCACCGGGGTTAGGTGCCTCGCGCGGCAAGCCCGCAACGCCGCCGGCACTGGTTTATCCGCAAAACTTCTTTCTTTTTACCCGCCAAAAGACCATGAGTGCTTTCAACGAAGAAACGGTGCTGAGCGTTCACCACTGGACAGACAAGCTGTTCACCTTCACCACCACGCGCGACCCTGCGCTGCGGTTTTCCAACGGCCACTTCACCATGATCGGCCTGAAGGTCAATGACAAGCCGCTGCTGCGCGCCTACAGCATCGTCAGCGCCAACTACGAAGATCAC
>NZ_JACPOF010000015.1 GCF_016185115.1 Polaromonas sp.
TTCCACCACGCCGTGACCCCGTTCAATGACTTGTTTGACTGCCTCAGCCTTGAATTCGGCTGTGTAGCTGACTCTCTTCATGACTTTTTCTCCTTTTCAATTTCGACCTTATCAGGTGTCTATTGAAACGGGTCAAGTCCAGGTTGCACGCACATCGCCCCGCAGCCATCAAATATTAGTGAATGTGACGCCGGGAGACACATTCAGGGACAATTTACAATTTTAACCTTACGCGGCAGGATCAAAGTGATTTGCAGGTGCATTTCTCCGGGTGGCCGTTGCAACAATACATCCATGAAGCCCGGGCCCCACTGTGTTGTGCTGAATTTCTAAACTATTATCAAACTCAATATTTGCGCACACCATGCATGACTACCCTGTAATTGCTGACCGGAAGATTCGCGTTGCCCTTGTGGGCTGTGGACGTATTTCCAGCAATCATTTCGACGCGATCAGGTTGCACTCGGAACGGATGGAACTCGTCGACGTATGTGATACCAATGCCGATGCGCTTGAAAAAGCTACAGCCAGAACCGGGGCCAGGGGGCACAGAAGCGTTACCTCAATGCTGGCAGTAACGACGGCCGACATCGTTGTGCTGTCTACTCCGAGTGGGCTTCATCCGGAGCAGGCCATTGAGTGTGCACGCGCCGGACTGCATGTCATGACAGAAAAACCGATGGCTACGCGCTGGCATGATGGTCAGCGCATGGTCAAGGCGTTTGACGAGGCCAATCGCAGGCTCTTCGTGGTCAAGCAGAATCGCCTGAACGCGACCTTGCAGCTTCTCAAACGCGCAGTGGACCAGAAGCGTTTTGGCCGTATCTATATGGTCAACATCAACGTTTTCTGGACCCGGCCACAGGAGTATTACGACAGCGCCGCATGGCGCGGTACCTGGGAGTACGATGGCGGCGCTTTCATGAACCAGGCCAGCCACTATGTCGATCTCCTTGACTGGCTGATCGGGCCCATAGAGAGCGTACAGGCCTATACAGGCACGCTGGAGCGCAACATCCAGGTCGAGGATTCCGGCGTGCTCAACGTCAGGTGGCGCTCCGGTGCGCTGGGTTCCATGAATGTGACCATGCTCACCTACCCTAAAAACCTCGAAGGCAGCATCACCATTCTTGGCGAGAAGGGCACAGTTCGCGTCGGTGGCGTGGCAGTCAATGAAATTCAGCAATGGCAGTTTGCGGAACCGCACGAGGATGACGAGAAGGTCAAGACGGCCAGCTATGAGACCACGTCCGTTTACGGATTCGGCCATCCGTTGTACTACAACAATGTGATCAACACCTTGCGTGGCGAAGCCGAACCAGAGGCAGACGGACGTGAGGGTCTCAAGGCTCTGGAGGTGTTGATTGCCGTTTACCTGTCGGCCCGCGACGGCAAGCGCGTGCCCCTGCCGCTCGAATACTGACCACGCATGTCTGCATACATACATCCGAGCGCCATCGTGGACGCCGGCGCGCAAATTGGGGAAGAAACCCGAATCTGGCACTGGGTACATGTTTGTGCGGGCGCCCGCATTGGCCGAGGGTGTTCGCTGGGACAAAATGTCTTTGTAGCCAACCAGGTCGTCATCGGGGACAACGTCAAGATACAGAACAACGTGTCAATTTATGACGGTGTTGAAATTGGAGATGACGTGTTTTGTGGGCCCAGTATGGTGTTCACCAACGTTTACAACCCGCGTTCGGCCGTAGGCCGTAAGGACGAGTACCGGCCAACTGTTGTCCGCAAGGGCGCTACCCTGGGCGCCAACTGCACGATTGTGTGCGGCACGGTCATCGGCGAATACGCATTTGTCGCTGCGGGGGCAGTCATCAACCGCGACGTCAAGCCCCATGCCCTTATGGCAGGTGTACCCGCACGCCAGATCGGCTGGATGAGCCGTTTTGGCGAGCGCCTCGATCTTCCCTTGGCAGGCAACGCCACCGCTACGTGCCCCCATACCTCTGATATCTACGAACTGGTCGATGGCGAATGCTTATGTCGAACGCACTGATACCCTTTATCGACCTGAAGGCGCAATACCAGGCCCTCAAGCCCCGGATCCAGCAGCGTATCAATGCGGTGTTGGACCATGGTCAATACATCATGGGGCCCGAGGTCCGGGAGCTTGAAGAGCGGCTTGAAGTGTTGACGGGTGCCAGGCATTGCATCACTTGCGCAAGCGGCACCGAAGCCTTGCTTATCAGCCTGATGGCACTGCGCATCGGGCCGGGTGACGAAGTCATCACCACGCCGTTTACCTTTGCGGCCACGGCAGAGATGATCGTCCTGCTTGGCGCGACACCCGTATTTGTGGACATTGAGGCCGACACCTGCAACATCGACGCAGCCCTCATCGAAGCCAGAATCACCCCACGTACCAAAGCGATCATGCCCGTAAGCCTTTATGGCCAGTCTGCGGATATGGATGCCATCAACGCCGTTGCCGCGCGCCATGGTGGCATTCCTGTGATCGAGGATGCGGCCCAGAGCTTCGGCGCCACTTACAAAGGGCGACAGAGCTGCAATCTGAGCACGTTCGGATGCACGAGCTTTTTCCCGAGCAAGCCTCTTGGTTGTTATGGTGACGGCGGCGCACTGTTTACGAATGACGATGCGCTTGCACAGGCATGTCGCGAGATCAGGGTTCACGGGCAGAGCCGCAGGTATGTGCATACAAGAGTCGGGCTGGGCGGCCGCATGGATACGCTGCAATGTGCGGTGGTACTGGCCAAACTGGAGCGGTTTGACTGGGAGATAGAGAGGCGCCTGGAGATCGGGCAACTTTACAACGCTACACTCGACGGACTGGGGATTTCGCGTGTCGCGCAACGCCCGGACCGCAACAGCGTATTTGCACAGTACACAGTGTTCGTTGATAACCGCGACGCCGTGCAAGGCAAGTTAAAAAGCGCAGGCATACCGACGGCCGTTCACTATCCTCTGCCGCTTAATTTGCAGCCCGCATATGCGCACCTCTGTTGCCCGGATTGCACGCCCATGGCTGGCAATGCTGCTGGGAGGGTTATGAGCCTGCCAATGCATCCGGACCTGTCCGCCGAGGGTGTGGCTCGCATTGCATCGGAACTGGCTGCGGCGACAGGACATTGATTTTTATGCCCTTACGCCGTGACGGGTGGTTGGGCATGGCGTTCAGGACAAGACCCCGCATACATCGGGAAAGTGTTTTTTCAAACGAGGTGGATGAATGGAACTCAAAGGCAAAAAACTGGTACTGATAGGTGGTGCCGGCCTGATCGGATCGCACACTGTAGATCACCTGGTCAAGGAAGACGTCAAGGAAATTGTCATCTATGACAACTTCGTCCGCGGCCGCATGGAAAATCTGCACAACGCCTTGAAAGACCCGCGCGTCAAGGTCTATGAAGCAGGTGGCGACGTGTTGCAGACCGACATTCTGGAAGCGGCGCTTGAAGGAGCTGATGGCGTTTTTCATCTCGCTGCGCTCTGGCTCCTGCAGTGCCACGAATTTCCCCGAAGCGCTTTCGATGTGAATGTGAGGGGCACCTTCAATGTGATGGAAGCCTGTGTGAAAAAGGGCGTGAAGCGCCTGGTGTATTCGTCTTCGGCATCCGTTTACGGTGATGCAGTCGAAGAACCCATGACGGAAGACCACCCCTTTAACAACCAGAATTTTTACGGCGCGACGAAGATATGCGGAGAAGCCATGCTGCGGCCGTTTCACTTCCGCTACGGCCTTAACTATGTCGGCCTGCGCTACATGAATGTCTATGGCCCGCGGCAGGATTACCACGGTGCTTACATCGCCGTGATCATGAAAATGCTCGACGCCATTGACCGCGGTGAAAGCCCGACCATCATGGGCGATGGTTCCGAAGCCTTTGACTTTGTGGCGGTGGAAGATTGTGGCCTCGCAAATGTTTGCGCCATGAAGGCCGAGACCCGGGACCGGTTTTACAACGTGGGCACGGGCAAGCGCACCTCTCTCAAGCAGCTCGCAGAAATGCTGTTGGTGCTGACGGACTGCAAAAAGCCAATCAACTATGCCCCACGCAGCCAGGCCACGCTGGTGAGAAACCGCATCGGCTCTGCCAAACGTGCCAGCGAGGAAATTGCTTTCAATGCAGGCATCGATTTGATGGACGGCCTCAAACGCCTGATTGAGTGGCGGGCAGAGCACAAGGCGGAAGTCCAGGCCCGCCGGCGTTCGGTGGGGCTGCCAGCGTGAATGAGTTCTCAAAGATGAACGTCCCTATCGCTCGCACCAGTCTGCTTGAGACTGAAATCCAGAGCGTGCTTGAGCCGCTTCGGACCGGGTGGCTTGTGCAGGGGCCTAAAGTTCGTGAATTTGAGGAAAAGTGGTCCGCGTTTACCGGCGCGGAGCATTCGATTGCGGTGACTTCATGCACCACGGCGCTCCATCTTTCATTGGCCGCTTTGGGTTTTGGACCAGGAGATGAGGCCATTGTTCCTGCATTTACCTGGATTGCCACCGCAAATGTGGTTGAACATTTGGGTGGGACGGTGGTGTTTTGCGACATCGACCTTGCTACTTTCAATCTCGACGTCTCCCAGCTTGAGAGGCTGGTAACGCCGCGAACCAGGGCGATCCTTCCCGTGCATTTGTTTGGCCTTTCTGCAGACATGTCGGCCATCCTGGCTTTTGCAGCGAAGCACAAACTGGCTGTGGTGGAAGATGCCGCCTGCGGATTCGGCGCCAGATACAAGGGGCGCCACGTAGGCACTCTTGGTGATACCGGGTGTTTCAGCTTCCATCCGCGCAAGGCCATAACGACTGGAGAGGGTGGCATGATTACCACCAACGACGCGGCCTTGGCTGAAAAGCTTCGTCGTCTGCGTGACCATGGTGCAGCCATGTCGGATTTACAGCGTCATCTGGGAGCTCGCCCCTACCTGCTTGCCGACCATCCTGACGCGGGATACAACCAGCGCATGACCGATTTACAGGCAGCGCTCGGCAGCGCGCAGATGGACCGCGCACAACAGATCATTTCTGAGCGTCAGCGATTGGCGGCTGTTTATGACGGCGCGTTTGAAGACTTGGGCTGGCTTAGAACGGCGGCAAAGCTTGAAGGTTACGAACATGGCTACCAATCCTATCCATGCCTTTTTCAGCCAGAACCGGTCAATATGTCATCCGTCTTGCGCGTTAACGCGATGCGCAATGAATGGATGGACAAACTGCAGCAGCGTGGAATATCGACGAGGCCTGCAACGCACGCCGTCCACATGCTGTCCTACTACCGCGAAAAATACGGGCTGAGCCCCGAAGACTTTCCCTGCGCGTATGTCGCAAACCACTGCAGCATTTCTTTACCTTTATTTCATGGCATGACCGAGGCGGAGCAGGCGTACGTCATTGATGTGGTAGCCGAAGGTTTTCAGTAATGTGCGGCATTGCCGGAATCGTTCACCTGAACGGCGCATCGGTAGCGCCTCCCGTTTTGCAAAAAATGACGGATGCGATCGCCCACCGGGGGCCTGATGGGGAGGGCCACTGGATCGAGGGAAATGTAGGTTTGGGTCATCGCAGGCTGGCGATCCTTGATCTTTCTCCCGCCGGGCATCAGCCCATGGTTTCCATGGACCACCGTTATGTCTTTAGCTACAACGGGGAGGTATACAACTTCCGGGAACTGCGCAGTGAACTGGAGGCTGCAGGCTACTGGTTTCGATCCAGGACGGACAGCGAGGTGGTGCTCTATGCGTTGGTCCATTGGGGTACCGACGCGCTACAGCGTTTTAATGGAATGTTCGCATTGTCTCTTTGGGACCGCAAGGAGCGAACCCTTTTGCTGGCGCGTGACCGCTACGGCATCAAGCCGCTCTATGTGAGTCATCAAGGAAATACGTTTTCATTTGGTTCCGAGCAGAAAGCGATCCTCGCCCAAACCGGTTTCGATCGTCGCCTCGATAAACCAGCGCTGCTTGAATACTTTACGTTCCAAAACATTTTCACCGATCGCACTTTGCTGGAGGATATCCAGTTGCTTCCTGCCGGGCATCATGCGGTGCTGGACATGAAGCAGGCCAAGCCATCGCTCAAGCGCACATGCTATTGGGACTATCGTTTCCGCGAGCCCGATCAACGCGCAAGCGATGACGAATATCGTGAAGAGCTGGATCGGTTATTCAGGCAGGCCGTTAACAGGCAATTGGTCACGGATGTCGAGTTGGGGAGCTATCTCAGCGGGGGCATTGATTCCGGTTCAATCACGGCGATCGCCGCGAGATCATTCCCTTATCTTAAAACCTTCACTTGCGGCTTTGACTTGAGTTCCGCCTCCGGGATCGAGTTGGGTTTTGATGAGCGCACCAAGGCAGAAGCGATGTCAGCGCGTTTCAAAACGGAGCACTACGAAATGGTGCTCAAGGCCGGTGACATGGAGCGGTGCATGCCAAAACTTGCACGGCATCTTGAAGAGCCGAGGGTCGGTCAGAGTTACCCCAACTACTATGCCGCCCAACTTGCCAGGGCATTCGTGAAGGTTGTACTTTCCGGTGCGGGCGGCGATGAACTCTTTGGTGGCTATCCGTGGCGTTACTACAGGGCCACTGTCAACCAGGATTTCGAGCACTACATTGATCAGTATTACGATTTTTGGCAACGTATGGTCCCAAACAAGATGCTGGCCCGTGTTTTTGCGCCAGTGTGGGGAGATGTCAAAGACGTCAATACGCGTGATATTTTCCGCGACGTGTTTCGCACGCACAACAACGATCTGAATCGCCCGGAGGATTACATCAATCACTCCCTGTATTTCGAGGCGAAGACTTTTTTACACGGACTTTTTGTCGTCGAAGACAAGCTGAGCATGGCGCATGGCCTTGAAACACGAGTGCCGTTTATGGACAATGACCTTGTCGAGTTTGCCATGCAGTGCCCCGTGCATTTGAAACTCAACAACCTCACAAGCACTGTCGCCATGAACGAAAACACGCAGGGCAACAAGCCTGCAAGGTTTTTCCAAAAAACCAAGGACGGAAAGCAAATCCTGCGCGACGTCATGCGTCGGTACATTCCGGAAGACATTGCCAATGCTGAGAAACAGGGCTTTTCCGCTCCTGATAGCAGCTGGTTCAAGGGTGAAAGCATTGAGTTTGTCAAGCACAAGCTTCTCAATGGCAATGCGCACATTTACAAATGGGTAGATCGACAGGCCATTCTTGAATTGGTCAATGAGCATCTCGATGGCAAGCAGAACCGACGCCTCTTGATATGGTCCTTGCTTAACCTCGATGCCTATATGGAGCAAGTTTTCGAGGAAAAATTATGAAAGCGGCAAGCGCCTTGAAATTACTGTCTGAAGTCCTGAGGGAAGAGCGCGTCATACGCGGGAATTTTCTGAGTCTCCAAGCGCTGGACTCGCGGGCTGAACAGTTGCAGACGAACGCAGCGTTCTCCGAGAAGTGGAGCAGACAAGCTCGAAATGACGAGCAGGATAAAGCGTGGACGCTGCAAAAGAACTGGTACTTGGTGCTTTACGGGTTTGAAAACGAATCTGAGCTGGCAACTTTCTTGCGCAGCAAAGCGGTCATTTATGACGCTGGTTGTGGTTTGGGATACAAGGCAGCATGGTTTGCTGAACTTGCGCCAGATTCTTTGGTCATCGGCATGGACTATTCAGAAGCGGCAGCTATCGCTGCCAAAACCTATGAGGCTGTTCCCAATCTTGTTTTTCTTCAGGGTGACATCGCCGCCCCGGTCTTCAAACCTGGAAGTATTGACTACGTTAGTTGCGATCAGGTGATCATGCACACGCAGAACCCGGACCGGACATTCTCGCAGCTGGCTACCATTACGAGACCAGTGCAGGGGCAGCTTGCGTGCTACTTTTATGCCAAGAAAGCATTGCCGCGCGAGTTACTCGATGATTACTTCCGTACAAAGTGCGCTGACATGAGCTCCGAAGAGCTTTGGGCCATGTCCGAGCAACTGGCGGAATTGGGTAAACGGTTGACGGATATCAACATCAGCTTTGAGTCACCGGCCATTCCGGCGCTTGGCATCAAAGCGGGTACCTATGATGTACAGCGCTTTATCTACTGGAACTTTTTGAAATGCTTCTGGAACGCTGACCTTGGTCTGGAAAACTCAATAGCATGTAATTTTGACTGGTATAGCCCATCTAATGCGAGGCGATTCGACAGGGTAGAGGTTACCAACTTGGCTACAGCTAACCGCTTGCGGGAAATTTTCTTCCACGAAGAAGAAGCTTGTTTCACTGGCCGTTGGGCGCGTGACGACGATATAAAAGAGGTCAACGTTGTGCGCGTGGAAGCGGGCACGCCATGATGGGTGTTCTGTCCGATGCGCATGGCAACTGGCAAGCTTTTGACCAAGGCATATCTGTACTCAAGCAAATGGGCGCCACACGATTCGTGTTTCTGGGAGATGCCTTGGGTTACCTGCCTATGCCGGACGTCTTGGATTCAATAGATGCGTTGGGAGCGCAGATTGTTTGTATTCGCGGCAACCATGAAGACTTGATTCTCAAGGGGGGGC
The DNA here is from genome assembly GCF_016185115.1 of Polaromonas sp. GTDB lineage: Bacteria > Pseudomonadota > Gammaproteobacteria > Burkholderiales > Burkholderiaceae_C > Polaromonas. The sequence goes on from NZ_JACPOF010000015.1 coordinate 8,507, forward strand.
TGAATCCTGTGCAGGAGGCGGTCTATCAGCACGAGCGCTCACGGACCATGCTTAGCGGCCGGCAACTCGCAGCCATCAGCGCATGGCCCCCCATGTTGGAACTTGATTTTCCTGTGGGGCGCGCATTGTTTATTCATGGCAGTCCGGTGGATCACACTTATGGCTATGTTTATCCGGACACAGACCTTCGACAGTTCGATGTTTCCGCACAGTATGTCTTTATGGGAAATACGCACAGGCCATTTGTCCGCACCGAAGCTGGAACATTGTTCGTGAATGCCGGAAGCTGCGGCTTGCCCCGGGATCATGGCGCCTTTGGATCTGTTGCCCTTTTTGATGAAGGTTCGGGTGAGAGCAAAATTATTCGTTTTGATATCCGTCAAGCGACAGCTGCTTGTCTGACTCAGGTTACCGGAATTCATGAAGATGTTCTGGCATTATTTTCCAGGCAGCCCGAGCACTACGAGGGAGAACTTTTTGTCCATTGATCAGCTTCCGATAATGGTGACGGCCATAGGGGGTGGCGGTCATGGTGAGCAGATACTCAAGGCTTTGAAGCTCGCAAAAGGACACCGCTACCGTATCATTGGTGCGGATGCCAATCCCGACTGCCCCCAATTTGACTGGGTGGACGAACGCGCGCAGCTTCCTCTTGCATCTGACCCGGATTACGTCAGCGTATTGCTTGATGCGTGTGATCGATTCGGTGTCAAGGCGCTGTTCCACGGCTGTGAACCCGAACTGAAAAAATTCTCGGCTAACCGGCACCTGATTGAGGGGAGAGGGATATTCCTGCCTATAAACCCTGCGGCAGTGATAGAGACCTGCATGAACAAGGAAGACACCAATAGGCGTCTTTCTGCCTTGGGTTTTGATGCACCACGATATATGCGTGCGTCCAGTCGGGATGACCTGAGAAAGATAGATTGGTTTCCTGTTGTGGTGAAACCATCGGTCGGTGGCGGTGGATCTGCCAATGTGTATATTGCCCAGAATATGACTGAGCTGTCAGGCTTGGCCGACTATCTGGGTCTTGCGGCGGCAGGCAGCAATTTTCTTATTCAGGAGTATGTGGGCACACCGGATTCCGAATACACCGTAGGCGTGCTTCATGACATGGATGGTAACTACATCAATTCGATAGCGGTCAGACGAATGCTTTCGGGACAACTGAATATAAGGATGTCCGTACCAAACCGTACCGGACGCAGCGAGCTGGGCGCTACCCTCGTGATCAGCTCCGGGGTGAGCCATGGCCATGTTGGTCGACACGCAGAGGTGACTCGTCAGTGCAAGGAGATTGCGCGTGCGTTCGGTTGCCGTGGTGCAACCAATATTCAATGCCGGTTTGTGGATGGTCGCGTCAAGGTTTTTGAGATCAACCCCCGTTTCTCGGGCACGACATCCATTCGCGCGATGGTTGGCTATAACGAACCTGACGTACTTATAAGGAAGCACATCTTTGGGAACGACATCCTGGTCGACTTTGAATACGAAGAAGCAGTCATTCTGCGAAACCTGACCGAAATGCGGGTCGGAGCGACAAGAAGGAGTTGAGATGAGCGTAGTTAGTTATCAATGTTGTCCGGCCTGCATGTCTGTTGACATTGAGAAGCTGGAAGCGTATGACACATTTCCAGCCATTCTGTGGCCTATCGAAGCAGAAAAACGCCACACTGTCAGTGCGGCGCGCATCACTGCATGGATGTGCAGTGCCTGCCACCATGTCTTTCTGAACGATATTGACGAAGGCTTTGCAAGGAAACTGTATGAGGACTACTACTATTTGTATCCCTTCAAAAATCTTGAATCCCTACAGGCGCCATATCGAGAAGCTTTTGATGGCGTTGCCAACTTGTTTTTGAAAAAAAATAAGGGGACCTTGCTGGAAATTGGTTGCGATGACGTGGCGCAAATGAAGCCGTTTCTTGACCGCGGCTTGTTATGTTCCGCTATCAATCCGGGGGCTAAGAGCAGCGAGCAGGTGCACTTCATCGATGGTTTCTACGGCTCGACCACAGTGCCGGACTCGTTTGACTATGTTGTCTCACGGTTTAATCTGGAGCACATCGTGCATCTGGATACTTTTTTTGAAGCCTTGGATAAAAATTTGCGCCAAGAGGGATTGGCCATCATTCAGGTGCCCAACATCCAGTCAGTGGCGAAGGCTGGAATGCTCAATATTCTTGCTCATGAACATCCGCATTATTTTTGCAGGCAATCGCTTCAGGCGCTGCTCAGGCGACGGGGTTACGAGATTTTGTATTTGTCCCGGGACGATGAGGCTAGCTTGATTTGTGCATTTGGATGGAGTACCAATGCCTATGAGCCCAGGTCCTTGAAAAATGGAGTCAGCACCATGCTGGAATTTGCTCCGTTTATGCGACGACACGAAGGCCAGAAGGTTTTCATATATGGGGTGAGCATGTCATTGACAGGCCTTCTGTATTCAAAGGCCGTCGACCCCTCGGCGTTCTCAGAGGTTACCGTTATTGATGACAATCCTTTGCTGCATGGAAAATACATGCCGCTTACTGATATGAAGATCGTCCCGGTTGACAAGGCTGGCCTCGAATCCGAGTCGGTTGTACTGCTGTCACTCAATCCTATTTACTTTCCGCCTGTCATCGAAAAACTTAAACGGCTCGGCGTACAGAAAAACATCTTTGCTGTGAGTGATCGCGGCTTTTACCGGGTTGAATCAGCAGAAGTGGTGAACTGATGCAATTCAAAAAACTCAATGAAATCGAATTGCAGGACGAAACGTCCTGGTGTGATGCGGTGTTTTTGACGCTGGACATTGATTGGGCCTGTGACGAGGTCCTGCTTGACTCGATCGAACTCATTGAAAAAGCGGGCGTTCGAGCTACTTTTTTTGCTACTCACGCTACGCCTCTCTTGTCGAGAATCGCCGAAAATCCGCTATTTGAACTCGGGCTTCATCCAAACTTCAATGAGCTTCTTCGTGGTACGCCCCAAGTGGGGGGGCTGTCTGCGGCGCAGGTCGTAAATAGGCTTGCCTCCATTGTTCCTGGTGCAAAGTCATTTCGGAGCCATTCCCTGAGTTGGGGTGATGTTATTTCCCAAGCAATTCGGTCTGTGGGAATCACCAATGTTTCCAACCACCTTATTCCCGAACAGAGCGGCATTGTTCTGAAGCCGTACGCAGATTGGTATGGGCTTGTTCATGCGCCATATTTCTATCAGGACAGTGCCTGTTTTTATTTCCACGAGAACACGCCGATCAGGGATTTGGCTTTTCGCGAGGGGCTAAAGATTTTTGACTTTCATCCGATGCATATTTATCTCAACAGCGAACGCCAAGAGAGATACGAAGGCTTGCGCGATTTTGTACGCAAGCCCGATGTACTTTTAAAAAATCGTTATGAAGGTGAGGGCGCGCGGAATTCACTACTGAGGTTGATGGAGTTGGGGTGAATGTGACCATAACCGCGAATTGCTCCTCTCATATACGCATTGTCAATGCGCCACTATCTCCATGTTCAACATTGGTCTGAACCGTGCTCTACCCGCCCAGCTGATCAGCCACTTCGGCGTTGATCTGTCTGGTCTGACCGTCTACACAGAGGCGGCCTCGGGCACTTATCTCCTGACCCCCATCGTGGCGGCACTTGCAGGTGCAAGAAAGGTATTTGCCCAAACACGCGATTCCCGCTTTGCCACCGCCGAAGTGGTGTGCCGTGAGACCATGCGAGCCGCGTCAGCCTTTGGTGTGGCAGACAACATTGAAGTTCGAATAGGGCGCTTTGACGAAGGGTTGGCCCAAAGCGACATCGTTACCAACAGTGGTTTCGTACGGCCTCTTGACAGCGCTCTTGTTGCCAGGCTAAAGCCTACCGCCGTGATTCCGCTGATGTGGGAAACATGGGAGTTCCGTGCTGCAGATCTCGATTTGAGTGCCTGCAAGGCGAGGGGTACACTCGTTCTCGGCACCAAGGAGCAGGAACCTCCCTGCGATCTTCGGTTTTTTACCGGCCTGTTTGCCTTGAAGTTGTTGTTCGAGCTGGGGTTTGATGGCGGGAAAGTCCTGCTGCTGGGCAATGCGCCGTTGCCTGCAGGCGCGATTGCCGACCAGATGCGCCGTACCGGCATAGATCTGACTTGGGTGTCAGCCGAACCAGAGGGTGATCTTCGTTACGAGCAGTTGCGCGAGCACTTTTCAAATCACGGGCAAGAGTACGACATCATGGTGGTGGCGGAGCACCGGCATCACCATCAATTGCTGGGTGAAGATGGATTTCTCGACTACAGCGAAATACTGGACGTTAATCCCGATTTGAAGCTGGGCATAATTTCCGGCAACATAGATATAACTTCGTTAAAAGCATCCCGGTTGCGATATTTTCCAGAAGACATTTTACCGGCTGGATTTTTGAGCTATCAGCCTTACCACATGGGTCCACGGCCCGTGCTCACGCTGTATACCGCAGGATTGAAGGTCGGCGAGGCAATGGCAAGAGCCCGGCTTCGAGGCCTCAATCCCAAGGACGCAGCAAGAGAGGCGCTCGCCAGCAGCCCCGCTATGGATTTCGTCGGAGATATGGCATGGCTCTAAATGAGCGGCTCTCCGCCTTGCTTCGGGATTTAAGGGCCTTGCACCTGGAATTGCGGCGCGACGTACATGCGAAGTTCAAGCGCATCAATCCTTCATACGAGGACATCTTTGACTGGAAAGAGCGTGGTGAGTTTTGGGTTGGCCGTGGCAAGAATGTCACTATCTACAATTCCACAACCGTGGTGGGTGATGTTGAGATCGGACAAAACACATGGGTTGGCCCCTTTTGTTCGCTCGACGGTAGCGGCGGATTGTCAATAGGTGAAAACTGCTCAGTATCGGCTGGTTGCCAGATTGTCACCCATGACACCGTCAAGTGGGCCGTATCTGGAGGGCGCGAGCCCTATGAATATGCGCCGATTAAAATTGGGAACTGCTGCTTCATTGGGTCTCAGGCAGTAGTCACGAGGGGCGTAACTATTGGTAGCCACTGCGTGGTGGGTGCGGGTGCCGTCGTCACCTCTGACATCCCTGATTACGCAATCGTGGGCGGAGTTCCGGGTCGCGTGATAGGCAGGGTCAATGTGCATGACGATCAAACGGTGACCCTTGAATATTTTGGTGTTGGCTGAGCTCGACTCCTGATTGCGGCATTTCATGGGTCACTCACCTGGTTGGCGCTGACACCAGGAATGGCTGTTTCACAGCAGCAGAATCTAAAGAATACTGATGACGGATACCACAGACTTTACGGTTGAACATTACGCAACGCTACTTGAGCTTGCGAAAGCGCAGTACAGATTTATTCGGTATCGGGAGATAGCCCTTGATCAGCGCTTTGTGCTGTGGCGTCATGACTGCGATTTTTCTTTGAATCGTGCAATGCGTCTTGCACGTATTGAGCAGGCTCACGATGTCCGTTCGACTTATTTCCTGAATCCCCATTGCGAGTTCTACAACTTGCTTGAACGGGAGCAGGCTGCAATTATTGAAGTCATACTGGCTTGTGGGCATGACATAGGATTGCATTTTGATGCCGCTTTTTACCAGATCAACTCAGAGGATGAGCTTGATGAACTTGTTGCAAAAGAGTCTGGCTGGCTGGAAGACTGGTTTGGCGTCGAGCCAACCGCATTCAGCTTTCATAATCCCGATGCTTTTTTGTTGACCTGTGAGCGAGACTCTTATGGTGGCCTCATTAACTGCTACTCGCGAAAATTCAAGGATAGCATTCCTTACTGCTCCGACTCCAACGGTTACTGGCGATACCGTCGGCTTCACAACGTGCTGAATAGGGCAGAAGAGCCACGCCTTCAGGTACTGACCCACCCGGGCTGGTGGCAGGATGAACCTTTGTACCCGCGCCAGCGAATATTTCGATCCGTCTACGGTCGCGCAGATGCGGCCATGAAACTCTATGACGACACTCTTCAGGCACATGGGCGTGAGAATCTTGGCGGTCCTGCGGGCAGCCTTGAATTTCTAAAGACGCTTGATCCAAAGCAGTTCAATATGCTGGACTATTTGTGGAATAAACAGGCGTTTCAAACGCTGTTCCTGGAGCTTTCGCGCATGCATGGCGGGCAGTTACTTCGCCTGTGCAAGATTTTCATTGAACGTAGCTGGGGCGTGCCTGCGGCGGAAGTTAATCAGTTTTTAGTTCAGAGTGCTCTTATAGATGATATGCAACTTTTATTTTTCCGTACATTTGGCATGTCTTGGATGGATGCCATCGCCAGCTCGGAGGACTTGGTCCAGAACTGGGAGAAGGTACAGGGCCTAATTTCCCGTCGTATCTCGGGTTTGGAGGAGGCTGAGTTGCAGAATGGATGCGCCTATCTATGCAGCATGATCAATGCCACAGCTCATTGGGGAGCCGCTCATCCAAAAATTCAGCATGATGGGATTGCTGACGCGACGGATCGCCTTTCAGAGCCTGGTGCTGGCCTAATCACTGGGGTTATTTCCTCAAGCGATTGGGCCGTATTCAAGAGTAGTTTTCAGATTGGCTAGCTTCCGCATAGCTTGTTGGCGCCACGAATTTTTGTGGCCTTGATGGCTTGCAACGTGATTTGACCAATAAAACAGCAGTTTGCCGAACGTGCCAGCACGAGCATTACATACGACCAAATACGCGTGACCACTTGGCAGACAATAGACTGCCCTTGAAGCGGCGCGACGTTGGCATCCGACAGAAGCGATATTGTTCTTCATGTTACGCTCAGTTCAGGTAATTTTGGTTGTTTATAGCGAGAGTAAATAGATGAGTCAAAGCAATACCAACGTAGCGGTAGATCCCCAACTTCTCTCTAGTTTCGAAGAGTTAAAAAGTTTGAGGCGTCATGGTCGAGATGCCAAAGATTATTTGGCTCGCCGAAAAGCTTTTGCTGAAGAAATTGGCAGTCCTGATCTATGGCATTTTGTTGATCACTTTGGTTTGTACGCTGGTACCCAAACGATAGCCACCTACATGGCTGTTCATGATCTGGTCCGGGACACTATGGATGTACCCGGCCATGTCATGGAGTTTGGGTCTCATCACGGCGCCAAATTGATGTTCATGGCAAAGCTTCTCCAGTTGTACAGTTCCAACAGCATTAAGAAGGTGTTCGGATTCGATTCATTCGAGGGCCTCCGTACTTTTGGTGCGCTGGATGGAGAAAAAAGCCGGGCCATGGAAGGTCATTACACCGGAAATGAGGATGTTCTTCGCAAGAGTATTCAACTGTTCGGCTACGAAGAGTGGGTGCATTTGGTCAAGGGTGATGCCCGAGTCACTATTCCAGCTTTTGCGGATGCGTTTCCTCACGTCATGGTGAGCCTCGCATACGTAGACTTCGATCTTTATGAGCCGTGCCAGGCTGCACTGAAGTTCCTTGGCCCGCGTATGGCTACCGGTGGAATCATTGCATTTGATGAGGCGTTGACCGATTTTTTCCCGGGCGAAGGCATCGCCCTGCTCGAATTTCTGGAAGACCAAGCGCATGCCCGCTTTGAGATGAAAGTCTCACCAATAGCCTTGCAGCCAACCATCTGGCTGGTGAAGAAGTGACTGCAGTTGGAGGCTTCGATGCCGTTGCAGCGTATGAGCAAATGGTGCTCATACGCTGTTTTGAAGAGGTCGTGCTCGAGCTTTATGCTGCGGGCGGTGTGCCCGGCACCACGCATACTTATATCGGCCAAGAGGCTAATGCTGTAGGCGTGATACGTCATCTCAATCCCATGGTCGATAACGTGATCAGTAACCATCGTAATCATGGGCACTATCTTGCTTACAGCGACGACGTAGACGGATTGCTTCGGGAAATTCTGGCGCGTGAGGGTGGAGTTTGCGAGGGCCGGGGGGGGAGTCAGCACCTTCATAGCGGCCGTTTCCTGTCTAACGGCGTGCAGGGAGGGATTGTTCCAGTCGCCGCAGGTATGGCAATGGCTGAAAAGAGGGCTGGGACAGGCGCTGCGACCGTCGTTTTTATAGGAGACGGTACGCTAGGCGAGGGCGTCGTATATGAAACCCTCAATATGGCATCTCTCTGGTCTCTCCCGCTTCTCGTGGTCGTAGAAAACAATCGCTATGCGCAAACAACTCCTATCGAGCGTGCTTTGGCCGGATCCCTCACTGCGCGGGCTGAGGCTTTTGCCGTTGCTAGCGAACAGGTTGACTCTACCGATGTTGATGTTATTTATCGGGCAGCAGGCAGAGCGTTGAAGCATGTACGGGAAGCGGGCAAGCCGTTCTGGCTTGTTATCAATACTTACAGATTCGCTGCGCACAGTAAAGGCGATGATTTTCGGCCCAGAAGCGAGATCGAGCGATATCGGGCATACGATCCTTTGAGTATTGCCAAGGCCAGCCTTGATGCTAAATCATGCGATGCTGCAATGCGCAAGGCAAAGGCCCGCATTGCGGCATCGCTGGCAGCTGCACAACATGCCTCCGGGCCTTCGGCTCCAGTAGAGTGGCTGGTTCGCTCGGGAGAACTCTGGATATGACGACCGTCGCCAACAATTCCTTGCGCTGCGTCCAGGTTTTGAATGTCGCGCTGCATGAGATTCTAGAGGCGCGGCCTGAGGTTATCTTGATTGGCGAAGACCTTGACGATCCGTATGGCGGAGCTTTCAAAGTATCAAAGGGGCTCTCAACTTCTTTTCCCGACCAGGTGTTATGCACCCCTATCAGTGAGTCTGCAATTTTTGGTATAGCGTGCGGACTTTCGTTACGGGGTTTCCGTCCCATGGTTGAGGTCATGTTTGGTGACTTCCTAACTTTGGGGCTGGATCAGATCATTAACCATATCAGCCCTTTCCAAGACACCTGCAAGGGTCGGACGCAGATGCCATTGGTGGTGCGCATCCCGATGGGAGGGGGTAGGGGATACGGACCTACTCACAGCAAATCATTGGAAACGCTTTTGTTGGGAGTGCCAAATATATTGGTTGCGGTAGCCAGTCAATACCATGACCTTTCTGCGATGCTCAAAGCTGCAGTCGCTTCGGATACGCCCGTGTTTTTTATCGAAAACAAGCAGATGTACGCGCAGTTCAACGAGCGACATGTGAAGGGTTGGTTGAACATGTTCCAGTGTAGGGAAGGGCAAGGGCCGTTTCCCTCTATCACTTTGTCGCCTGTACGCTTTGAACCAGCCATGTGGACGATTGCAACCTATGGTGGGTCAGCTCCTCTCGCGATCCGCGCTGCGCGTTCCTTGATGCTCGAACACGAAATACCTTGCGAAGTGGTCATTGTGGGTTCTCTTCAGCCGCTTGATAGTACGTCGGTTAAGGAGTCGGTTCATCGCACCGGCGCCCTCATAACGCTAGAAGAAGGTGTGCCGATTGCCGGGTTTGGCGCAGAGCTAGTGTCGAAGTTGATGCCATCTGTATGGGGTAAGTTGCGCGAAGCACCACGGCGGATTGGAGCTCTCCCTGTGTCCTTACCTGCTGCACCAAGTCTTGAGCAACATGTCTTGCCCAACTGGGGCGATGTCATGGATGCTGTATTGAGCAAACCTGGCAGGTGGAGTGCTTTTAATGATTGACATACTGCTCAAACCCCTTGACGCCAACGCTGATTTTGTGGTCCTGGTCGAATGGGTCATTCCCGATGGAAGTGCGGTTGTTTCAGGCGAAACGATATGCCACGTCGAGACGAGCAAGACGGTCACGGAAATTGTGGCGCCATCCAACGGCGTACTTATTCATAGAGTTAAGGTAGGTGAAAAAGTCGAGGTTGGCGCTGTACTTGCCTCTATTTCCGAATTGAGTGAGACGCCTAGCCTGGGTTCAGGGAGCGCGTCGCCCAACCCCATGGCCGTGAACGCTCGCGTTTCTCGGAGAGCTCAGGACTTGATGGGTAAATACCACCTAGACATTGCAGACTTTCCGGCGGAAGGTTTTATCAGCGCCTCCGATGTAGAAAAGCGATTTGCACAGCTTGAAATAGAGCGTCATCTTTCTGGTGGGGGCATCTTTCCGCTTTTGGATGGCATTAACCTTTCTGGGTTAACTTTTCCGGAAGGTAGCAGTGAGCTATCGGATGGCCGGTTGACGCCTGAGTTCTTGCTCCGTTTGCGGGCTGATCCAGATGCTTTTCGTGCGCTATCTGAAAATGAGCGGCTGGACTTACTCCGACAACATGGCGCATCCATTGGCGATGGTGTGCGCCTCGGGGCTGGCGTGTTTATCTGTGCGCCGCAGATCGTCCTGGCAACTGGCGCATCTATCGAGGCCGGGGGCGAAGTCTGGTGTGCCGAGCGCTTCATCATGGGTCCGCTGGCCCGTTTTGGTCCCCGTTTGAGCCTTAGATGCCAGCAAGCTGTTATCGGGGGCGCCGTGTGGGCAGAAAATGACATCACAATTGGTGGCGGCGGGCATCGCGACCCTTGGGCGGTCATAACCATTGGGGACAATTCTTACATTGGCGGTGAAGTGTTTCTGAATACCTGCCGTCCTGTATTGATCGGCCAGAACGTATTCGTAACCAATCGAGCTACTCTGCTGACGCATAACATTGGGCACTCATATCTTCACGGGCACGAGAACCGGTTTTCTGCAGTTGTCCTTGAAGACGCGAGCCAAGTCGGTATTAACACGGTGGTGTATGCCGGAGCTCGTGTCGGCCGTGGTGCGGTCATTGGTTCGAATGGTTATGTGGTTGACTCCATTCCAGCGGGAAAACTCGCCTTTGGGGTACCGGCCCGTGTGGTTGGTGAGGCGCAGCAAACCTTATCTCCACAAAGACAAGCCGCAAGAGCCAGAGAAATATTTGATGACCTTTTTCGGCTTCTTTCTGCAAAGGGCTATGAGACAGCACGCTTGGTTCTAGAGGGCAATCAGGCGTTCACCGTCAAAAATGCTGAGAGCGAGTTCGGGCTTGTTTTGCAGACCGATCCTCTAGCAGGTACCTTGGGTGAGAACATAAGCTGGGTGGTATGGACACTTGCTCCCTCCCTAGAAGTGCCTCAGGAGGGAGTGGTCATTATGGACTTGCTAACGCCACTCATCAGTGGTGCCGGCAACCCTGTTTGGGTAGGCACACTTTGCGAGTATTTGCGCAAGCGCGGACTCAAAATTCAGCCAACACCATGGCGCTATCAAGGTGGGCTGATTTGAGTGCGCTAAAAAATCTCTTGATATCAATTGAAGCCAGAATATGAAAATTCTCTTTGTTGGCTTTAACGCAAAATACATCAACCCTACCAATCAGCTGATCCCCCGGATGCTGAAGCTTTTTGCCGATGTTGTTCTATTTGGCCCGGGCTTTGTGAGCGATGATGAACTAAACCGTGGCTTATCTGCGTTCGCGGAAGCCCATGGCCCCTTTGATTTTATTGCCACCACAACACAGTTGGTGGTCGATTCCAATCCTGACACAACGGAGCATTTTTATCGTCGGTACAGTTTGCTGCAGTGGAGCAAGGCCTCAATAAGTCCTTTCATGACAGATGTCAAACATTACATGCGAAGTAGCCCGCTACCAAAAGTGGCTTTTGTGATGGATCTGGATACGTTTGGAATCAGCGCAGCGTTGTTGAGTCAACTTAATCAATTTTCTGACTATATAGTGACTTGGGGCAAGGGATTCACTCGACCCAACTCCGAGCTGCCATATATGGAGCTGGAAAGTGCCTATAAAGGTAAGGCCAAGATAGTGCCGCTTGGACTATGGTATGACTTCTGTGAAAGTAACAGTCACAAGTTCATAAATATTGCGCACTTCGTAGGGGTTCACGAATTCGACTTCACATCTACAGCGCTGCGTTCATATGACGTGTCTGTTGCCGGTCAGTTGTACTATTCTCGGGAGCGCACCTTAGACCTACTCAAAAAGAATAAAAAATTGCGCGTTGGTTCTACCGGCTACCGCTTTATATTCAGCCTGCTTACAAAAATCGGCTGGTCTCCTTACTCCCGTTTTATTCCCCATACGATTTATCGAGCGCTTTTTAAACGGGTCTTGTGTCAAAGCAAAGTTTCAATGACTGATGGTGCCGCATACGATGCTGCAATCCGCAAGTTTATGGAGATCCCTGCGTCTGGAGCGCTATTGCTAGCTAGGCCTTGCGTTGGATTTGAGTCTCTTGGATTTAGGGATGGTGAGTCCGCCGTATTGCTTGATGAGAATGACCCGGCTGGACAGGTACTGAGATTGATTGCTGATCCTGCACGACTGCAGGCCATTGCTGCTAAAGGGCAGGAGGTAGTCTGGAGAAACCATTCAATTCAGGCACGCGCGCATCAAATGGAAAGGTCATTCAATCGTATTCTCGAAGGGCGCTTTGCCGGGTCGGCTTGGCGCGATGGTGAGTTTATTTTTCTGGAATAGATATTCTGCAAGTGGAATGAATGTTCTTGAAGCCTGCGGCTTTCTATTTGTTCACTACTTACGAAATATTCGTTAGCGGTGTTTGTTATATCTTGACAATAGTTACTTACTGTCAATTCAAGAAATAATTTTTAGTGCGAACTGCTTACCTTTCTGCTTTGGGGACTATGGGACGCCGCCATCTTGTCGGCTTGGTTCGTGCGGGATTTGCCGTCTCTGCCGCAGACCCAAATCCTGCCGCGTTCGAAACTTCGTGTGCTGAGTTGCTGAAGGGCGGGTTGCCGGTGCATGCCTTGACGGCGGTTCAAGGGCCAACCGGATATTACGACGTTGCCATCTTTTCTGAAACCGTAACTGACCGCCTTAACAATTTCCGCAGCTTCCTGTCGCTGGCAAGCGCCGGAAAATTTCTCCTCGAAAAGCCGGTCGCGGCGGACCCAGGTGAATTCGAGGGTTTTATGACTGTCGCAGTTTCGCACAAGATTGAAAGCCGTACACAAGTCAACTTCATCCGCAGGACATGGCCTCACATTAAAAGTCTTGCCGCGCTGTGCGCAGAGGAAGTCAATTTTTCCGTGACCTTAAATGGGGGGGCTATCGGACTCGGATGTATGGGTATTCATTATCTGGATACCTTTCTGGCACTGTCGACAGATGAAATGCCTGAAGTGGCATGGGCAAGGCTTTCAAGTGAGTCTGTAGCCAGCGGCCGTGGTCCGCAGTTTGAGGATTTTGGGGGCGATTTTGTGCTTCAAGGTGCGCGCGGAAAACTCCTGGCCAGTCTGGAGGCGGGTAGCAGCGCCAACGTGATAATGACGGTTCGTGGAGCCCATTTCATGGCTCAAGTTGAATATGGAGGCAAGGTATGGAAGCTGTCTCGGCGAAAGCCTGACAGCACGCTTCCCAATTTTCGCTACGGTGCGGACTACGAAGTGATTGAGGAGGGCAAGCTGGAGTTGCCAACCATGGATCATGTCACCGGGTTGTGGGCGACTGATCGACTACAGCTGTCTAAACTCGCTAACGCGCTGGAAACTCACCGCCTGCTCGACAGAATTCTTCGCGCCGGTGGCGCTAAGCCGCCGTACCGTTTTACCTGATCACCGCCATGAAACGCTGTCTTGTTATTGGCGCGGGAAAAATGGGCATTGCCCATTTGCAGGTGCTGGTTGCGCTCGCCCCCGACGCTTTGGCTGCCTGGGCTCCCAGTGATCGCCGGCGTGCGGCTGTCGAAGAGGCTGGTGCCCAAATGTTGGGGGGCAGCCTCGATGAAGCGCTTGCGGACTTCGGCGCAACTCATGTCTTTATTGCGTCACCCGTGCACACGCTTGTGTCGATTGCGCTGCGGGTATTGGCGTCGGGTGTGCGGCATATCCTGCTTGAAAAGCCTGCTGCACTCACACTGGTGGAAGGCCATCAACTTCTGCAAGCCGCTGACAAGGCAGGTGCTCGGATCTTTGTCGGGTACAACCGCCGGTTTTATGCCTCAGTGCTCACTGCTCTTTCGCTTATAGAGGCTTCGTCTGAGCGCATTGAAAGCGTGGTGTTTGAATTCAACGAGGTCGTAGCCGATCCGGCCGGACCCAAAGGGCACGCACAAGAAGTCAGGGAGCGATGGCTGCTTGCTAACAGCATGCACGTCATTGACACTGCATTTCATGCTGTGGGCCTGCCGGACACGGCGAAAAGCCACTATCACCGCTCCGCGCCTTTGTCGTGGCACGCTGCGGGCGGCGTTTTTGTTGGATCGGGTGAAACCCTGAACGGCGTGCCATTCGCATATCACGCCAATTGGCAATCTCCCGGCCGGTGGGGTTTTGAGTGGATGACGCCGTCCACCCGTTATGTTTTTCGGCCAATGGAAAAGCTGTTCGTCATGCGGAGGGGGCAATTTACGATGGAGCCGGTCGATATAGGTGACGAAATGGACCTGCAATTCAAGCCAGGCGTGTACGGCCAGAACCGTGCCTTCCTGAGGGGCGATTTATCGGCTGGCCTGGTGACGCTGGACGCTGCGGTTGAGCTCATCGCGCTTGCTCACAGGATGGCTGGCTATGAGATGTAGGACAAGTCCCTTAAAATGATAAACGCTGTCCTTTTGACAGATGCAGGCTCAAAGCATTTAGCGCTTCAAACGAACAGGCAATTTATGAGTAGTAGTGGGCAATGGAGTGGTCAGACCGTACTGATAACAGGAGTCTGCGGCACGGTGGGACATGAATTACTTAAACAGCTGAGCGTCATGGGTTGTGAGCGTATTGTCGGCATTGACAATAACGAAACCGAACTCTTTTTCCTTAGCCAGACATTTGCGGCGCAGCCGCATGTGGAGGTGCTGCTTTGTGACATGCGAGATGGGGATAATTTGAAGCGCTTGTTTCGTGGCGTGGACATAGTGCTTCACGCCGCAGCCCTGAAGCACGTGATTTTGTGTGAACGTTCACCGCGCGATGCTGTCGCCACCAACGTTGTAGGAATCATGAATGTAATTGACGCTGCCGAGGCGAATCAAGTCAAACGCCTGCTATTCACTTCGTCGGATAAGGCGGTAAATCCTACAAACGTGATGGGCACCACAAAGTTAATGGGCGAGCGTTTGGTCACTGCCGCACATGCTCATGGAAGAGACGGGAAGGGAACCATCTTTGCCTCCACGCGCTTTGGAAATATTTTAGGTTCGCGCGGCTCTGTTGTACCGCTTTTTCGGCGGCAGATTCAGCAGGGACTGCCAGTAACATTGACCGACCCTGAGATGACCCGATTTGTCATGACTTTGAAAGAAGCCGTTTCCTTGGTGATTGAGTCGACGTTTATGGCTAGGGGGGGGGAGGTTTTTGTCACCAAAATGCCAGTTGCCCGCATCGCCGATTTGGCTTCGGTGCTAATCGAAAAGCTTGCGCCGGTTTATGGACGCCGCGCCGAGGATATTGAGCTCCGCGTTGTAGGAGTCAAGGCGGGTGAAAAAATGTATGAAGAATTAATGAATGAAGAAGAGGTGCGTCGCACCGTGGAGCTAGACAGGTATTTTGCCGTTCTCCCTGCATTCAAAGGAGCATATCGCAGCATCAGTTACGAATATGGAGATGTGGTTTCCGATAAGGTCACCAATCCATACAACTCGTCTATCGAGCCAGCGCTAGGTCGTCAGGAGTTGGCGGAATATTTGATGACTCATGGTGTTCTGGAGGAGTCAGCATGCGAGTTTTAATCCTCGGCGGTGACGGCTATCTCGGATGGCCGACCGCCATGTCTTTTGCCGCCAAAGGCCACGAGGTTACCGTGGTTGATAATTATTTAAGGCGGCGAATTGCAATAGAAACTGACTCTGAGGCTCTGATGGCCACCCCCAATCTCCAAGAGCGAGTTAGAGCGTTTAAAGAGATCTCCGGTCGCGACATCCAAATGGTCATAGGTGATTGCGCCGACTATTACGTCCTTTTATCTGTAGTCAAACAAGTCAAACCCGACGTACTCATTCATTATGCGGAACAGCCTTCTGCGCCATATTCGATGATGAATTTTGGCGCTGCAAGACTCACTTTGCAAAATAACCTTTCTGTGACTTTCAATGTAATTTGGGCCGTAATGGAGGTGGCTCCCGATTGCCACATTGTCAAATTGGGGACTATGGGAGAGTACGGCACCCCTAATATAGATATCGAAGAAGGATGGCTCGAGATTGAGCACAAAGGTCGCAAGGACAAGTTCTTGTTTCCTCGGCAAGCTGGCAGTCTATATCACACTACTAAAGTGCTAGATACGGATTTGTTATGGTTTTACGTGCGGACTTTTGGTTTGCAAGTAACGGATCTAATGCAGGGGCCGGTGTATGGACTCCACACACCTGAATCGACGCTAGATGACCGCCTGTTCCCTAATTTTCATTACGATGATATTTTCGGTACTGTCGTCAATCGCTTCATAACTCAGGCTGTGGCGGGCATACCCCTGACGGTGTACGGCAAGGGCGGGCAGACGCGCGGGTATCTCAATTTGCTGGACACACTTCAATGCATAGAACTTGCCATGCTCAATCCACCTGGGGCAGGAAAGTTGCGCGTGTTAAACCAGTTTACTGAGCAGTTCTCAGTAAACCAACTCGCTGAAATAGTGCAACGTGTAGGCAACGGCATGGGGTTGAATGTCAAAGTTCAAAACCTCGTCAATCCGCGTAAAGAGGCCGAAGATCACTATTACAACCCCACTCATAGTGGCCTGATGGATCTAGGTTTAAAGCCTCATTTCCTGACGGACGAAAGAATGGAGGAGTTGCTGCGTGTCGTGTTGAGATATCGCGATGGCATACATCCGCGCAAAGTCTTGCCGCGGGTACAGTGGAGTCGATAGTGCAACAAAAAATGCCCTTCTCCCAGAGCTTTCTTCTCGACGGAAAGCCAGTAGGCGATGGTCACCCAGCATACGTTATCGCGGAAGCAGGGGTTGCGCATTTCGGTAGCGAAGAGAAGGCCTATCGCTTGGTCGATATGGCGGTAGATGCGGGTGCAGATGCCGTAAAGTTTCAGATTTTCGATGTAGATGAGTTGATTGCCAAAACACTTCCCGAATGGCGTCGGCGTTTACGTTCACGACAACTTCCCTATGAGGCGTTTGAACGTATTCAGCAATATTGCAAAGAAAAGGCGATCACCTTTTTTGCGACTGCGCATGACTATCCATCGTTGGATTTTTTGACTTCCCTAAACGTTCCACTATATAAGGTTGGGTCAGGAGAGGTCGGTAATTTGCCCTATCTGCGAGCCATTGCTTCTCTGGGCAAGCCGCTTATTTTTTCAGTGGGTATGTACACGCTGGACCAAATAGAGCAGGCAATTGAAGTTGTTAGGCAGACCGACAATCGTGATGTCGCAGTTTTGCATTGCGTCACGCGGTATCCCACCCCCCCACTTGAGGCGGCCTTGGGGAACATAACGCTAATTCGTGCGAGGTTTGGATTAGTGACGGGCTACTCTGACCACACTCAAGGGTTTCACCTGCCGCTTGCAGCAGTCGCTTTGGGCTCACGGATTATCGAAAAGCATATTAGTCTGGACTTCAATGTGCCTGATGCACAGGACTGGAAAGTCTCATGTGGTCCACATGACCTCGCCCAATTCGTACAACAGCTTCGTGAGATCGAGGCAGCGTTGGGAGTAAGGACCAGCGGACCTACCGATGCGGAGCGCGAAAGTCTGATATGGGCAAGCAAGAGTTTGGTACCGACCAGGGATATCCGTAAAGGCGAAGCGATTCGAGAAAGTGATCTGGTGGCAAAGCGACCTGGTAACGGTATCTCTCCTTCAGACGTCAACAAGGTTGTCGGACGCGTAGCCGTTGAAGACATAGCGAAAGATCAAGCTATCAAGTGGGAACAATTTGCGTGACCAAGAGAAAAATATGCGTTGTCATCACAACGCGCGGCAACTATGCCAAGATGAAATCTGTGATTTCTGCAATCCAGGCGTCTCCCGATTTGGAACTGCAATTGATATTGGGTGGGATGGTAGTTCTTGAGAAATATGGGCGCATTCTGAATACCATCGCGGACCAGAATTTGCCTGTTTCGCGAACTATTCATTTCGTTGTTGAAGGCGAAAACCTTGTCACGATGGCTAAATCTGCTGGCTTGGCTGTCGCCGAATTTGCTACTGCCTTTGAGGACTTGAAGCCAGACGTGGTGTTAGTTATCGCTGATCGATTTGAATGCCTTCCGATAGCAATGGCAGCCGCGTACATGAACATTGTGGTGGCGCACGTCGAAGGTGGTGAGGTTTCCGGATCCATTGACGAAAGTATTCGACACTCAATCACCAAATTGGCGCATCTGCATTTCCCGTCCTCAAAAGAGGCGGCTGCGCGCATTGCACGTATGGGAGAGAATCCTGCGGTCATTTTCCCTGTTGGTGGCACCAGTATGGATGTCATCCGCCAATTGGATCTTGCTGATCTCGATCCTGTTCGACGCTATATGCACGACTATGGAATGGGTTCCCTGATCAATCTGGACCCGGGTAAATATTTGCTTTTGACTCAGCATCCAGTAACAACGGAATATGACGCAAACCTCGAACATATCCGTGAAACGATTGCTGCACTGCAGGAATTGAACATGCCCACAGTCTGGGTGATGCCCAATATGGATGCTGGCTCAGACGGGATCAATAAAGGAATAAGGATGTTTCGTGAGAGCGACAAGCCGGACAATATTCATTTCTTCAAGAGTTTACCGATCGAACTTTTTGCGCCTCTGATGAAAAACGCTGCTTGCTTGCTGGGTAACTCCTCCAGCGGTATTCGTGAATCCGCATTTTTGGGAACACCAAGCGTGAATATCGGATCGAGACAATTTGGTCGCCAGCGCGGTGAGAATGTTACCGATGTTAGTTATGACCGGCATGAGATTGTGAAGGCCGTCCGAGACCAACTGGCACATGGCCGGTATGCGTCAGACGACATTTATGGGGACGGCTACGCTGCAGACAGGATCGTGGATGTCTTGAAGTCTGTTGAGTTCCAAATTCAAAAAACAGTAACCTATTGATATCCGTCGTGACTAAGCCCGTCGCAATATATTACCGAATTCTCCAATATCAGTCGACAAATCTACTTCGTTTGGCGTCAGAGTTCGATTTGAGGATTCTGGATTCGCCGGCCGACGACACCGCATCGTTGTTGGGTATAGTTGAGGTGCTGTTTGCACCACTCGGCTATATGGTTGACAGAAAAAAAATGGACTGCTGTCCCCGACTCAAGGTTATTGTTTCCAATACGACAGGTCATCCGCACATTGATGTGGACTACGCAAACTCGAGGGGCATTGGTGTTGCTTGTTTAAAGTTTGCACAAGAGTTTCTACAAGCGGTCACTCCCACCGCTGAATTAACGTGGGGTCTGATCATCGCTCTCACGCGTAATATTCTCCCGGCACACGCATCGGTGCTATCCGGCAAGTGGGATCGTCGTCCGTTCGGTGCGTCAGCCATGCTATCGCGAATGAGTCTAGGAGTGGTCGGTCATGGTCGCCTTGGCACGCTGGTTGCTCGCTATGGGAGGACTTTTGGGATGACGGTTCGATATTACGATCCGTTCGTATCGTTCTCGTCGGAAGGTGCACAGCGTATTGATACCCTTGAAGCGCTCGTTGCCGTCAGCGATGTGGTGACTATTCATGTACCTCATGAAAAAGAGACGGAGGGAATGTTTAATGAGGAGGTGCTTGCCAATTTCAAATTTGGCGCTTATTTGGTCAATACAGCCCGCGGTGAATTGCTCGATTGGGATGCTTTGCTGGGTGCATTGAGAAGCGGTCGCTTGGCGGGAGCAGCCCTCGATGTTTTTGAAGATGAGTTTTCACCCGGTTTCGCGGATCAATTTGCTACGCATCCAGTTTTGACATATGCCCGTCATCACGACAACCTCATTTTGACGCCTCACATTGGCGGTTCCACTGTTGATGCGTGGCGCCTTACAGAGGCTCACGCCATCGATATGGCGTTGAATCATCTCAAGGGCATAGTCCCCGACAACTGCACCTAGGGATAATTAGAAAATTGAATGGACCTATTGTTAGGGCACTCTAAGATGTAATTTGCATTGCACAGCTCAGGTTCAGTTAATAGAAATAGGGAATAAAAATGGGAATAAGGCTAAAGGCGATTTCTGGAGGCCTTGAACTGCTCGGGCTGATATACAGCATCAAGTTGCTGGTGTATCGCGATCTTGCCGATTTAATCGCCAGCTTCCGTTCCGCGCGTTCTACCGGCGTCAGCTCTGCCGACTTTATTGCGCTTTACTCACATGTGATAGCTAGAAAACCAAAGTTTATTCTTGAACTCGGTGCGGGGCAAAGCAGCGCTGTCATCGCGCTTGGAGCTAAAAAATATGGAGGTGCACGCAGATTTCTGGCCGTCGAAGAAAGTGCAGAGTGGCTTGCGCATCACCGCGAAACAATACCACCCACTCTGATGTCGGACATGGACCTAGTTCAGGTGAATACCGAAGCGACTGAACAATACGGCGTAAGAGCCGCACGATATGTGGGGCTTCCAACATTGCCTTACGAGCTTGTCCATATCGATGGACCTGATCATGACAAGGTGGGATCAAAAATTTCTTGTGACATTGTGGACTTGCTTCCGCATTTGGCCCCGTCCTGCCTTGTCGTGTTTGATGGGCGAGAATCTACAGCGAGATTCTCTCGTCCATATCTTGAGCGGGCAGGTTTTCGGTTGAGGCGTCACCCGTTCACGCTGTCGCATGAGTTTGTTCGATAGCTTTTGGGCCGATACGTTCGCATTTCGCGTTGCTAGATGAGAAGATTGATTTAATCGGTCGTGAATCTTTGCTATTGAACCCCACATTAAAAAAGTCAAGTTAATGAATTGGTTATCCGGCGTTCAAATCGATGAGGGAAGCGCAATAGGGCTTATTCCCGCAAGAGGAGGCTCAAAAAGTATCCCCATGAAGAATATTGCCTTGGTGGGCGATAGGCCCCTGATAGGTTATGTTATCTCCGCTGGATTGAAATCCGATTCCTTGGATGGGATTTATTGTTCTACAGACCATCAGGCTATTGCCGACGTGTGTATTGCCGGGGGCGTTGAAGTTTTGGACCGGCCAACCAGTCTGGGTGAAGACGATACGCCTGTCGCGGATGTCGTTGTCAATGTGCTTGAAACGCTGGGGCGTAGATTTGGACGCATCCCTGGAATGGTTGCCTTACTTCAACCGACGTCTCCATTTGTGCTCGCGGAGCATATTGATCGTTGCGTTCAACTTTTAATTAGTCAGCCTTCTGCCGATTCCGTTCAGACCGTGTGTCCAGTGCTACACAACAACCATGCTTTTAACCAGCGGGTTATCGATGATGAGGGTGTTCATTTTCGTTTTTTGGAGGAACGGCGCAGCGCCTACAACAAGCAGCGAAAACCGAAGCACTATGTTTTTGGCAACATCGTTGTAACGCGTAGTCGCTCATTGCTTGCGGGTCAGGATTGCTTTGGGGATGTTTCTTTTCCTGTGGTAATACCGAGAATCTACGCGCTGGATGTGGATACTGCGGACGACCTGGATTATGCGGACTATCTTGTTAGGCGAGGGTCGTTTACGCTGAATGACTGATGGGGTCTGGAATATTTCACAACATATGAACACTGAGCGCCCGTACTCAAATCGGCCGGCGGTCGTGACAATCTTAGGCTAAAAACCATGAAAGTAGCTTTCATAGGCAATCAAGGTGGGCGTCAAGTACTGTCTTTTTATGCTGGGATGGCACGGGCTCTCAACAACGAATTCGGTGTCAGGTCGCACTTCTCGGTCTGGATTGATGGCGAGCGCGACATTCCGTCCGAGCTTGGGATGTGCAATAGCCAGATTTCTAGTTTTGAAAGTTATGTCAAAAGTACACCTGTTGCGGGTTCTGCCGATGTAGATCGTTTGCTGCGTGAATACCGTGAAGTGAATTGGTCTGAAGTAGTGGCTGTGGAGCGTGCCTTTACCGACTATTCAATGTTGCTTGGCGCTGCAGGGGATCGCCGAGAGTCGAATATCTATGTTCAACAGCTTGTCGTAGCTCTTGTTCGATATTTTGAAGGGATAGTTGTCGATTCCGACGCTGTGATATGTCAAACTGCCGATACGCTACTCTCGCTGATTGCTGTCAAGGTTGCCCAACACCACGCGGTCCCGGTGTTTGCTATTAGGCCCGCAACACTGCTTGAACCAGGCACCGAGGGCGGGTTTTTTGGTAACTCCGAGTTTCTGGAGTGTCGTCGCATGATGAAAGCCTTCTCGGCACGAGAGGGCTTGACGCTGTCTCCCTTTGAATTGACCCGTGTTGCTTCTCTGATAAAAGTGATTCGCGGTGTTGTTGGATTAACGTCCTTTCATGCCAATACATCTAAAGGGAAGTCGAGTGGCCGCAAGGCGATTACGCCCAATTTGAAGCGCATCTTGCCCTATCTTCGCGAAAATGCGATGCTCGATAAAAATATTCATTACACAAAGTTTGACCCGCTGAGGAAAGTCTCTGCGAACATCCTGCGTGCGGTGAGAAAACGAATGACGCGGGGAGTCTATGGCCCAATTTCAGTTGACGAAATCCCTCGTAACAGTGTTTTTTATGCCCTTCACTTTCAGCCTGAACAGACGACTTTGGCGCAAGGCATCTGGTATGCCAATCAGGTGGCTTTGGTTGAGAATTTGTCAAAATCAATGCCACTCGGATTCACGCTTGTCGTAAAGGAGCACCCATGGGGGCGTGGCAACCGCCCCGCTTGGCAATACAAACACATGGCGGGTTTGTACAACGTGATGTTTTGCGATGCGCCCGCGAAGCAAATCATCCAGCGAGTGGACGCTGTTATCGCGGTGACCGGCACTGTGGCGATGGAGGCTTTGATATTCGACAAGCCAGCCGTTGTACTGGGGCGAACTTTTTTTGACTTCTCGGATTTGCTCTATCTAGTGCGCAATGTGCAGGACCTGCCCGAAGTTTTGGCGAAGATTCTCGTTGACAGCGACTACAAAAATCAAACTAACAGGGAGGAGCGGTTGCACCGCTTCCTTATCTCATATCTTGATGGACTGATCCCCTATTTCCCGCTACCGCAAAATTCAGAGCAATGGGGTCGTGCGTTAGCTAGCGAACTAGGGATTAGTCCAGTTTCTCTTGAAAATAAAAGTGAAAAGGACAAACGATGAAAGCAGTCATTCTGGCCGGTGGCCTGGGCACCCGTTTAAGTGAAGAAACCGTTTTGAAACCAAAGCCCATGGTGGAAATCGGTGGCATGCCTATCCTGTGGCACATCATGAAAACCTATTCATGCCATGGCGTCAATGATTTTGTGGTGTGCCTCGGCTACAAGGGTTACCTGATCAAGGAATACTTCGCCAATTACTTCCTGCACATGTCTGATGTAACTTTCGACATGGCCAACAACAAGATGGAAGTACATCAGGCCAGCGCTGAGCCCTGGAAAGTCACCCTGGTTGATACCGGGCAAGACACCATGACCGGGGGGCGCATGAAACGGGTGGCGGCCTATCTGGGCGACGAAGACTTCTGCTTTACCTATGGGGATGGTGTGGCCGATGTTGACGTGGGCAAGCTGATTAAATTCCACAAAGAGCAGGGGACGCTCGCAACGGTGACCTCGGTGCAACCCCCTGGGCGATTCGGTGCTCTGGACATCGCCCACGGCAAGATTACGGGCTTTCAGGAGAAACCCCAGGGTGATGGTGCGTCCATCAATGGCGGCTACTTTGTGCTTTCACCGAAAGTCATCGATTACATCACGGACAACACCACAACTTGGGAGCGCGAGCCACTTGAGAGGCTTGCGCGTGAGGGTCAGTTGTCGGCGTATAAGCACAGTGGTTTTTGGCAGCCTATGGACACTCTGCGTGACAAGACGCTCCTTGAGGAACTCTGGAATAGTGGATCCGCTCCTTGGAAGGTTTGGAAATAATCAGGTTGCGTGAATGAGTAACGCTTTATTGAGCGATGGCGTTCCGGAGCGGTTGATAGAATGCTTCGCTGACTTTGCTAGCGAAGCGTTCTCTTTGCCCTCGACTGCTTTGCGAAACCTATAGGCAGTTTGCGAATTTTTAATCTAAACGGATTAGTGCATGAAGCTGACCATCGACACAGACAATAAAAAATTAACCATTCTGGATGAAAGCGGGACGCACGAACTGGATCTCTACTCCAAAGAGGCCTTTGAGCAGCTATCTAGGCAATGGGTCAAGGTAGGTTGGAACGAAAAGTATTCCTACACATTCACTTGGTTTGGACGGCCTGTCATTCAGTTGCCGGAGGACCTGATCCGCATTCAGGAGGTCATTTACAGCGTACAGCCGGATGTGATTGTTGAAACTGGTGTGGCTCATGGTGGATCTTTGATCTTCTATGCGAGCATTTTTAAAGCGATGGGTAAGGGCCGCGTCATCGGAATTGACATCGATATTCGAGCTCACAACCGAAAGGAAATCGAGGCGCATTCGCTCACCTCTCTGATCACTTTGGTCGAGGGTAGCTCTATTGATCCGGTAATAGTGTCCCAGGTCAAGGCTCACATCAAGCCTGGAGAAAAAGTCCTTGTGTTGCTGGACTCCGACCATTCTCGCCGTCACGTCTTGAATGAGCTGATTGCGTATCACGATATCGTTACACCTGGTTCCTATATCGTTGCAACTGACGGTGTCATGGCTGATACTTTCGACGTACCTAGGGGCACGCCGACTTGGGACGAAGATCATCCTGCCAACGCGGCTAAGGACTTTGTCAAAGATCATCCGGAATTCTTGATTGAACAACCCGCTTGGGCGTTCAACGAGAGCGCGCTGAGCGAGAACATTACCTACTGGCCATCGGCATATCTGCGGCGCCTTTAAAAGCATTCGAAATGTCGCAGCAATTGGGAAAAATGCTGGCCCTTGTAACCGTAGGCATTCCAGTTCGCAACGGCGGGGAGTTTCTCGCTCACGCATTGGACTCCATCTTGGGGCAGTCGTACCGGAACCTCGAGATAGTGGTATCTGACAACGGGTCAGACGACCAAACAGCCGAAACGATGGCCAGGTATTGCAAGCTGGATCGGCGTATTGTCTACATTCGCCAGCGCGAACCTATCAAGGCTTTCGACAATTTCAGGTTTGTTCTCGATCAAGCCAAAGGCGTTTACTTTCTTTGGGCTGCGCATGACGATTTTCACAGCCCCGACTACATCGAACGGTTGGTTCATGCTTTGGAGGCAGATTCTGAGGCAGTGCTGACATTTGGTGACCTCTTAATCACATCTCCTGGTAACGAGCAGGGCACGTTGCGGGACTATGACTTTGCCACTGAGGAGCTTCAGTGGAGGAGACGTATGAAAAAGGCTGCGTTCACGCAATGTTTCCATATCTATGGTGTATGGAGGACGTCAAGTTTGAAAAGTATTCCCTTTGCGGGGAATGCTTGGTGGCCAGACCTCCCAGTAATGATTGGGGCTGCGTTCATCGGGACGTTCAAATATGTGCCCGGCCCGAGGTTTTTTTACCATGAGGTTCCCAAAACTAATCTGCAGCGTGTTCAATACCAAGACTACGCGGCGCGCTTTAATATCGTTGCTGGCGTTTTGGGCTTGATCAGGGCGAGTTACATTTCTTCTGCAGGTGTGGGGGGCTTGTTTGCCGGACTATATGGCGCTTGGCTTGTAATATCAAAACAGGCACGCAATTTGCCCGGGTTTTTGGGGCGCAGACTCAGGTGGCCTTGACGCCGGACACAACTATCCGATTTGTTCGGTATCGTGCGGTCCCCAAAACTAGCCGTTGTCCAGTACGATAATTGCTATATATTTAATAGCTGCTCGCGTGCATTTCTATTGGTTTGCAGCCGTTTTTAGGGGTTAAAAATGGCTCCAAACTCATCTGCGGACACCCATTGCGACGCGTAAAACGCTTTCAAAAGGTCCGCATGTAAAGTTGACCTTACATGAGTGTCTTTGACATCCCTGCGGTAAACGGAGATTCAGGCACCTCAGAAAGCGCGGGAGAATCACCGCCAGCGGCATTTGTCGGCGGGCGCATCCCGGTCCCAGCCCCGCAGAACCCAAGACCTTAGGACCCCATGACGTCAAGATTCCAGGATCAGCTTAATATTGAAGGCAAGCCGTGGCTGCAACTGACGCCGTGGCTTTTGCTGGTCGCAGCCTTTCTTGGGACCTGTGCTGTCGCCTGGGCTGTGCAACTGGTTCTCCTGCCGCATTTCTTTCCGCATCTTCATGCGGGGCACGGCATGCTTGTGGGTGGCGATTCGGCAGGCATGAACCTCACGGCCGTCGAGTTGGCCGAACGCATCCGGAAAGAGGGCTGGTCTGTCTGGGAGCTTCGCCCGGCAGGCAACGCGCCAACCGGCATCGCTGCGGCTTTGTACGTGTTCGTGACGCCTGAGCCCTACATGCTCGTACCCCTGAATGCGCTTGTGCATGCCGCTGGGGGCATGGTGATTTACCTGATCGCTTACCTGGTTTCGCAGAACAGGATGGCCTCGGTGGTCGCCGCTTTGCCTTTCCTGCTGTTTCCGTCTGCTGCGATCTGGTACGCCCAAATCCACAAGGACGGCATTTTTGCCCTGGGCATGCTGCTGTGCGCACTCGGCTGGATGCAGGCCTTTCGCCCGGCTTTCTGGTCGTCTGCCATGCCAGCCTATGCCGCGCTGTTTCTTCCGCTGGCACTTGGGCTGTTCCTGGTGTGGCTGGTGCGGCCGCACATCATGATCCTGATGCAGGCGGTTGCCATCGTCACAACCGTGGCCGGGCTGCTGCTCGCGGCATTCTGGTGGCGCCTGGGTACGCTGCAGGCCAAACGCGCTTTTCTTGCGGCGTTTGTGTTCGTGATGATTCCTGTGCTCGTGGTGCTCGCCAAACCATCGGACTACAGGGTTGAAAGCTGGAAGGGTGACGTGGTCGCGCGTGAGACCGTCATGCCCTACATGCCGGGGTACTGCCTGCTGGAGCGGGGCGCGAATGCGAGTGCGGACAAACTTTCAAGCACCATCGCGGCCATGCGCGATTTCTACCTCTCCGGCAACAGCTACAAAAACGCCAGGAGCAACATGGACCCGGATTTTGTGCCGGGCACCGTCTGCAACCTTGTTGGGTATTTGCCGCGGGCATTGCAGATTGGGTTTCTGGCGCCTTTCCCTGATGCCTGGGTGGCAGAGGGCAGCATTCCCGCCAATACCGTCATGCGGCGCGTCATCAGTGTCGAAATGCTGGCTGTCTATGCGGCGCTGTTGTTTTTACCGCTGGCCCTGTGGGATTACCGCCGCAAGTCCGAGTTCTGGTTTGTGCTGGGGTTTTGCACCTTGCTGACGGTGATTCACGTCTATCTTGTTCCCAACATGGGGACCCTGCAGCGCATGCGCTACGGCTTCCTGACCGCCACCATCGGGCTGGCTTTGAGCGCCCTGGCGGGGCGCTGGTCGCGGCCAGGGCGTGCCGTCTGAGGGCGCCGGAGCCGCAGGCATGGCGGATACAATCGTGAGCCGGTCTTCGAGGCGGGGACACCTTCTGAGGGCCGGCATCCCCACAGGCCAGCCGGCCTTTTCCTTTATAAAAGTCTTGAGAACTTTTCCCGTTTTATTTTTCGCTGGAATCCCGTACCTGCCTGCTTGCCCGGCCGGTTTTCCTACGCCCCCCTTCTGTGATGGACCCGTCCGGGCGGTTTGGCGAAAGTTGCCGCGCTGATGATCGATCTTCCGGCTTTTCGGCGCCTGTTCGCAGATATCTGGTCTGTATTTGGCATCCGCTACGCCATTTATCTTTGCCTGTTGACCATTACAGGCCTGCTGGAGGGCATGACCATTGCGGGTGTGGTGCCGCTGCTCAGCGCCATTGGCATTGGCGCCGGCGGGGGGTCGGGTGCGGGGGGGGTTATCAGCCGCACCGTGCTTGGTGTCCTGGAATGGCTGGGCATCGGCGTTTCGGTCCCGGCCATCGCCCTTCTTATCCTGGTGCTGCTGTTTCTGAGCACGTCATTCTTTCTGGCGCAGGCTTACATGGGTGTGTCCTTGCAAACCGCCTACGTCAGTAACTGGCAACAGCGGCTGCTGTCGGGCATCTTCGGGGCGAGGTGGGGGCTCTTCCTCAAGACCCGCAATGGCGACCTGATCAATTCGGTGGTCACTGAAACACAGCGCGTGGGCGGCGCTTTCTACCAGACTGGCTTGCTGCTGACAGGCCTCATTCACAGTATTGTGTATATGGCCCTGGCGGCTATCTTGTCGGGGTTGACGACATTTGGCGTGATTGCGGGTGGGGCGTTTCTTTTCCTGATCACCCGGCCGCTTATTCAGCGGGCTTACAGGGTGGGTGCGGGCATCAGCCATGAAAATGCCGAGCTTCAGGTCAAGCTGGGGGAATTTGTGAACAGTGCCAAGCTGCTCAAGGCCACGGCGACTGAAAAACAGGCCCTTGACGTCATGGGCGGCATTGTCCAGAGGCTTCGCCGGCACACCTTGTCAAATGCCTTTGATGCCCAGATTGTCAAAGGCATTTTTGACTTTGGTGCTGCTGCCATGGTGGCCAGCATTCTGGTGATCAGCCGCAGTGTGCTCAACATTGACGCAGCTGTGATTCTGGTGATTCTTGCGATTTTTGTGCGGCTCATCCCCAAGCTCACAGGTTTGCAGCAAAGCCTGCAGTCCCTGACCGGAAGCCTGGCATCCGTTGCCAATCTCAATGAGATGGCCCGTGTTGTGGAGTCGCAGGCGGAGGTTTCCAGAAGCTCCCCGCTGCCGTCAAACCTCGCGGCCGGGCCTCTTGCGGTCAGCGTGAGCCGGATATCTGTCAGCCATGACCAGACGGAGGTTATTTCTGACCTGTCCATTGACGTGCCTGCCGGCGCCTGCATTGCCCTGGTGGGGCGTTCCGGTGCCGGCAAGTCGACCCTGGTAGATGCCATGCTGGGGCTGGTGCCGGTGACTGCGGGTTCGGTTGCTGTGAACGGCATTGCGCTTGATGAGTTGCCATTGCATGCGCTGCGCCGGCGCATAGGTTACATGGGCCAGGAAACCATGCTTTACAACACGACAATCCGGGGCAACATTCTCTGGAGCCAGTCGCACTACTCGGATGATGCGGTCATGATGGCCGCCTCGCAGGCTGCCGCAGACAGTTTTATTACCAACTCCCCGCAGGGACTGGATACCGTTGTGGGCGATCGTGGTGGTCGCCTGTCGGGTGGGGAGCGTCAACGCCTCGGGCTTGCAAGGGCGTTGCTGGGGGAACCGGGTCTGTTGATACTTGACGAGGCCGCGAGCGCCCTGGATGCAGAAACGGACGCAGCGGTCACCCGTGCGCTGGAATCTTTAAAGGGCAAGGTCACCATGATCGTGATTTCACACCGCCTGTCTTCCGTGCGCATGGCTGATTACATTTACGTGCTCGACAAAGGCCAGATAGTGGAGTCTGGTACCTGGGCTGAACTTGAGGGCAGTGCTGGCCAGTTCAGCCGTCTCCTATGATTTGCCATGAGCGTATTCGCCGATTTCTATCCAGCGGGGCCTGCCGGTGCGTTTTGCCGCGCTGGGCTGGCTGTGTGAGGGCGCCCGGGTGAAAGTCCTGCACATCATTACGTCCCTGGACCAGGGTGGCGCCGAAGCTGTCCTGTGCCGTCTCGTCGCCCAAAAGACAGAGGGCGTCGAGTACTCTGTCATTTCTCTCAAGGGGGAGGGGTTTTACGGCGCGACGCTGGAAGCCAGCGGCATATCGCCGCATTACTTTGAATTTGCCAGATTTTTCCAGCTGTCCAGCTTTTTCGAGTTCGTGAGGCTGGTCCGGCTGATTGCCCGTCTGGCGCCTGATGTGGTGCAGACCTGGCTTTACCACGCCGATCTTATTGGTGGTCTGGCCGCGCGGATGGCGGGTTGCCGGCGCGTGGTGTGGGGCATCCGGTCATGCAACCTGAGTCCCGAACTCATCAGCCGGTTTACCCTGGTGGTCGCCTGGGTGTGCGCCCGGCTGTCAGGACTGGTGCCGGCGGCTATTGCGTGCTGCTCGCAGCAGGCTGCCAAAGAGCACAAGGCGCTGGGTTATAGCGCGGAAAAATTTCATGTCATTCCGAATGGTTACGACCTCGGGCTGTTTTCCCCCGGCCCTGCCTTGCGGCATCAAGTGCGCACAGAGTGGGGGATCGCTGACGATGAAGTTCTGCTGGGCTGCGTGGCTCGATGGGATCCTTACAAGGACCATGACAACCTGCTGCATGCGCTTTCAATCGCCGCCAACGCAGGCACACCCGTGCGCTGCGTCCTGATTGGCGGCGGTATGGCGCAGGGCAATACCTCGCTGATGGATCTGCTGGCTAAGTACAATCTCGTCCAGTCCGTTGTGTTGGCAGGTTCCCGCAAGGATGTGCCCGCAGTCATGAATGCGCTGGATGTTCATATTCTGCCCAGCGTGAGTGAGGCCTTCCCGAATGTACTGGCAGAGGCCATGGCCTGTGGAACCCCGTGCATTTCGACCGATGTGGGTGACGCAGCGTTGATTGTGGGCGACACCGGTTGGGTTGTTGCCCGCAGAGACCCGCAGGCTTTGAGCCTTGCGATTTCAGACGCTGTAAACAGCGTCAAGACTGAAGGTTTTGTTGAGCGCCAACTGGCTGCTAGAAAACGTATTGTTGAAAACTTCAGCCTTGAGAAAATGAGGCAGGCCTATGTTGAACTTTGGCGGTCTTTATCTCATGGCTGAAAAATATCAGATGAACTTGTCAATTTTGATGGTGGGAGCCCTGTCCGACTGGTTTTGTTCGCCCCCGGTTGGTGATGGAGATGGCGCATGAAGGCATTTGGTGGGGTCTACAAGGGTTGCCGGGTGTTGCTGACCGGGCACACCGGTTTCAAGGGCAGCTGGCTGGCCTTGTGGTTGCAGCAGCTTGGCGCCGAGGTCGCATGCCTGGCTTTGCCGCCCAACACCGAGCCCAGCCACTGGGCTTTGCTGGGTTTGGCCATGGAAGAGCATCTGGTAGACATCCGTGACTATGCTGAAGTCCGCAAGGTGGTGCAGCAAGTCCGGCCGGAAATCGTTTTTCACCTGGCGGCCCAGCCGCTCGTACGCCGCTCTTATGCCGACCCCCTGACCACCTGGGCCACCAATGTGCAGGGTACTGCCCATGTGCTGGAGGCATGCCGGCATGAAGCCAGCGTACGCGCCATCGTCGCAGTGACGACCGACAAATGCTACGAAAACCAGGAGTGGCTCTGGGGCTATCGTGAAAATGATCGTCTCGGCGGCCATGACCCTTACTCTGCATCCAAAGCCGGCGCAGAACTTGTGGCTGCCAGTTACCGACAGTCCTATTTCGGCAAGGAAGGTTCCCCCTTGCTGGCAACGGCCCGTGCGGGCAACGTGATAGGTGGCGGCGACTGGTCTGAAGATCGCCTGATTCCGGACATGGTGAGAGCCAGCGTGCGTGGTGAATCTGTCGAGATTCGCTCACCCAATGCAACCAGGCCTTGGCAGCATGTGCTTGAGTCCCTGTCAGGCTACCTGTTGCTGGGCCAGCGCCTGTTGCAGAAGCAGCAGGGTTTCGCCGAGGCCTGGAATTTTGGTCCCGATGAGTCTGGCAACCAGACCGTGTCGGCAGTTTTGTCGCGCCTCAATCAAAGCTGGAGCGGTTTGCGCTGGCACGTGACGGGTGTGCCGCAGCCCCATGAAGCGGGGCTTTTGCAGCTTGACAGCACCAAGGCGCGTACGCTGCTGGAGTGGCTGCCGGTGTGGGGCCTGGATGAAGGCATCAGACGCACCGCCGAATGGTATCGGTTTTACCTTGAAAAAGGTGATGTATGCACCTGGCAGCAACTGAGCGATTACGTTGAAGCGGCCGCGGAAAAACGCCTCGCATGGGCGACCTGAAATGAAATTTGTTTCAACTGCCATTGCCGGTGTTTGTGTTGCGGAAACAAACTATTTCCAGGACAACCGGGGCGCGTTTGCGAGGCTGTTTTGCGACAACGAGCTGGCTGGCGCTGTCGGTGACCGGAAAATCCGTCAGATTAACCAGTCGCGTACCGCAGCCAGGGGAGCGGTACGGGGCATGCACTATCAGACGGCGCCACACGCTGAAATGAAGATGGTGCGTTGTATCAAGGGCCGCGTCTGGGATGTGGCCGTTGATTTGCGTGCAGGTTCGCCAACTTTTCTGCAGTACCACGCCCAGGAGCTGTCTGCCGCCAACGCATTGATGCTGGTCATCCCCGAGGGCTGTGCGCACGGCTTTCAGGTGCTCGAGCCGGACTCCGAGCTGTTGTATCTGCATACGGCCAGTTATGCACCGTCTGCTGAAGGCGGTGTGCGCTTTGACGATCCGGCCTTGAATATCCCGTGGCCCCTGCCGGTCACAGACCTGTCCGAACGTGACAAAAAACATCCACTCCTCAATAAAAATTTTCAGGGTATCGATATATGAACTGCCGTCATTGCAGCACGCCGCTAAAGCACGTTTTTCTTGATCTGGGCTTCGCACCCCCGTCCAACGCTTATCTGACCGAGGCTGACCTGCAGGCGCCCGAGCAGTACTTTCCGTTAAAGCTGTTTGTGTGTGACAAGTGCTGGCTTGTGCAGACGGAGGACTACTCCCGCTCTGACGAGCTTTTCACGAAGGACTACGCCTACTTCTCCTCGGTCTCAACAACCTGGCTTGCGCATGCGAAGTCATATGTGGAAGCCATCACTGCGCGGCTTGGGCTGGACTCGAAAAGTTTTGTGATTGAAGTCGCTTCGAACGACGGCTACCTCCTCAAAAATTTTGTTGCCAATGGCGTCCCCTGTCTTGGCGTAGAGCCCACGGACAGTACGGCTGCGGCGGCCGAGGCTATCGGTGTTCCGGTTGCTCGTGAATTCTTTGGGCAACAGTTTGCTGACAAGCTGGTTGCAGGCGGTAAACAGGCGGACCTGATCATCGGCAACAACGTTTATGCGCATGTGCCCGATATCAACGACTTCACGTTGGGTCTGAAAACCGCACTCAAGCCCGGCGGCACGATCACCCTGGAGTTCCCGCACCTGATGAGCCTGATGGGGCTCAACCAGTTTGATACGGTGTACCACGAGCACTACTCGTACCTTTCCATCCAGTCTGTAAAAGCCATCTTTGCAAAGGCGGGCTTGCGCGTGTGCGATGTTGAACAGATCAGCACCCACGGCGGCAGTCTGCGTGTGTATGGTTGCCATGCGGAAGATGCGCGTACAGATGGTGCGGCGGTGGCAGACATCCTTGCCCAGGAAGTCAGCCGCGGCCTGCAGGACCTTGCGACCTACAAGCGCTTCCAGCTCGCGGCCAACAAGGTCAAGAATGATTTGCTGGCTTTCCTTGTGGATGCGAACAAGGCTGGCAAGACAGTGGCCGCCTATGGCGCAGCAGCCAAAGGCAACACGCTGATGAACTATGCCGGCGTGAAAACTGACCTGATGAGTTTCGTTTGCGATGCGGCTGCTTCAAAGCAGGGGAAATTCATGCCTGGCAGCCATGTTCCCATTTTGCCGCCGGATCAACTTCGTGAGCGCAAGCCTGACTACGTCGTGATCCTGCCGTGGAACATTGCCGATGAGGTCGTCAAGGCCAACCATTTTGTGCGGGAATGGGGTGGCCAGTTTGTGGTGGCTGTTCCGGCCTTGCGGATATTCTGATGAAGGTCCTCGTTACTGGCGGTAGCGGCTTTATAGGTCAGTACTGCCTCGCCCAACTCCATGCCAGGGGCTATGAAGTCCACGCGGTATCGTCGGTGCCGCGCGCCAGTACGGCATCGGTTCAGTGGCATCAGGCCAGTTTGCTGGATTTGTCGCAGACGCGTGACCTGGTGCGCTTGGTCAAGCCCTCGCATTTGTTGCATCTGGCCTGGTACACCAAGCACGGAAAATACTGGACTGCCCCGGAAAATCTGAATTGGGTTCAGGGCAGCCTGACATTGATGCAGGAGTTTTTTGAGTCCGGCGGGCAACGCCTGGTTACCGCAGGCACCTGTGCTGAATACGAGTGGAGTCACGGCATGTGCGTGGAAGGGCAGACACCTTTGGTGCCGGCCACGCTTTATGGGAGTTACAAGCATGCACTTCAGCAGATGCAGCATGCCTGGTGCAGCCACAGGAATCTTCCGGGGGCCTGGGGGCGTGTGTTCTCCCTTTATGGGCCTGCGGAGAACCCGGATCGCCTGGTAGCCTCCGTCATACGTGCGCTGCTGAAGGCCGAGGTTGCTACGTGCGGTAACGGCAGTCTGGTGCGCGATTACTCGCATGCGGAGGACGTTGCGTCGGCATTTGTATCCATTCTTGAGAGCGATCTGAACGGGCCAGTCAATATTGGCTCTGGCGAGGCAGTCAGCCTGCACGATCTTGTTGAAAGAATTGCCATAAAACTCGATGGACGCAGTCTGCTCAGGTTCCGTCCGCCATCTCTTGCGCCCAGTGGCGAGCCAGCCCTCCTTTTGCCCGATATCACCCGTCTTTTGTCTACTGGCTGGAAACAGAAGTTTGACCTCGACTCGGGACTCGATGACACGATCGCCTGGTGGCGTCGTCAACCTGGTTCGTCCGGAGCCTGACTGGAAAAACACAAACTTTGGCCCGGCTCAAGTCCAATATTATTTTCAATTTTTTGGGCAGTGCCTGGCTGGGAATACTCACGCTTGCGGTTACGCCCGTACAGGTACATTTTTTGGGTGTCGAGGCCTTCGGCTTCGTGGGTCTTATCACCATCCTCCAGGTGCTGCTTGGATCGCTTGACCTCGGGATCGCGGCCACAGTCACCAAAGTCGTGTCGTCTGACCATAGTGGTGGGCGACGCGAAAGTGCGGGTGCGCTCAATACAGCTTCGACGGTGTACTGGGTTATTGCCCTCCTGATTGCGGTGCTTCTCTGGGCCAATTCTGGCCGCGTCGCGGCTTTCTGGTTGCGCAACACCCGGCTCGATGCCGCTACGGTGACTGTAGGCATACAGATCATCGCGATTTACCTGGGACTGCGATGGCCTGTTGCGTTTTACTCGGGTGTCATCAGTGGCCTGCAGCGCATGGATGCGCTCAATATCATCAAGGCATCTGTTAATACCTTTCGCCTCGTCGGTGGTGTTGTCGTCCTGTTTTTTCTCCCGGATTTGCTGGCATTTCTTGTCTGGTTCGCAATCAGTTCTGCGGTGGAGATACTCGCCTACGCCATCGTGACTTATCGCCTGCTTCCCTCCTTGCGTCTCTGGCCGTATTTTTCCTTTGCTTCCTTCAAGGACATCTGGCGCTACTCGGTCGCCATGAACCTCATTGCCTTGACGGCCCTCGTCCTGAGCCAGGCTGACCGACTGGCCGTGACCCGGTTTCTCAGTCTGGAATACCTGGGCTACTACTCCATCGCCTACAACGCTTCCATCGCCATTTCCCTGGTGCAGAGTGCGATCAACAACGCCTCTTTCCCGGCGTTCTCGCACTCCTTCAGCAGCGGCGAACACGCTGATCTTTTGTCACGCTACAACAAAGCCAGTCAGTTGATGGGGCTTGTAGTGGCGCTGCCCTGTTTTGCACTGGTCTTTTTTGGACATGAAGTATTAACCATATGGATCAACGGAAAAGTTGCTGACGCTGCGGCGCTGACGATGGCATGGCTTGCAATCGGTTTCTTTTTCAACGCTGTTGTTTCAAATGCCTACATGGCGGCTGTTGCCTGCGGCCAGCCGGGCTTGCCGCTCAAGGTCAATCTTGTTGCACTGGCTGTTTACCTGCCTGGTCTCTACTGGCTGGTTCATCTCTTCGGAATCAGCGGCGCTGCGGCAGCCTATGCGGGGTTGAATGCATACTATGTTTTCACGCTGGTACCGCTGGTACAGGCCCGGGTTCTCCAGCAGGGATTCGGTTTGTGGCTGCGTGCCAACCTGCTTCCCTTCCTGCTGGCTGGGGTGGGGGCGTTCGGCGGTGCGAAAATCCTGTCGCTGGCATTCGAGCCGGGCTGGTTTTCAGTAATTGCCCTGAGTGTCGGTGTCATGGCTTATGCAGCCGCCGCGTGGCTGCTGCTGTCCATGCCCCTCCGGTCCGATCTGATTGGTGCGTTCAAGCGGGTTTTCTCAACATGACATCCATCATTCGTATGTTTTTTCAGCGTCTTCGGCTGGAGTCTCTGCTGGCTATCCCCTATGGATGGATTTACAAGGCTGCATTCAGGCGCATCGGTGCCGCCTCTTTTGTAAGTCCCTTTATCCAGGCTGTCGGTCTTGACTGCGTCACCTTGGGTAATCGGTCCCGGATCAGCAGGAACACGCGTCTGCTTGCGCTTAAAAGTTATGGAAGTCAGGTCTTCTCACCGGATATCGTGATCGGCGATAACGTCAGCATCGGGTTCGGCTGCACCCTGTCGTGTGTCAATCGGCTGGTGATTGGGCACGACGTAACAATCGGAGACAATGTGTACCTGGCTGATTCCCACCACGACTACAGCAATCCAGCCCTGGGGGTTTTAAGCCAGCCCCTCTTGACGGGGGAAGTTGTAATAGGTCAGGGCGCCTGGATTGGTTATGGCGCCTTTGTCGCAGGCAATGTTTCAGTAGGTGAGCATGCCGTGGTGGGAGCCAATAGTGTTGTGACGCGGTCGGTGCCTGCCTATACGGTCGTTGCTGGAGTTCCTGCCAGGCCGGTAAAGCGCTTTGATCATGGCACCCAGTGCTGGGTCAAGGTAAATGTTGATGCCAACAAGTAAGTCTGAAAAGCTGAATTAAAAATGAAATTCTCGGTGTTGCTTCCTACCCGCAATGGCGGCCCTTATCTTGAAAACTGCATCAACTCCATTCTTGGGCAGGGGTATGACGACCTGGAATTGATCATTTCAGATAACGCCAACACGGACAAGACGCCGGAGATCATCGCGCAGTATGCGGCCGATCCCCGGGTAAAGATCTTGCGGCTCGAAGAAATGATTTCGGTGACCGACAACTGGAACAACGCCCTGTTTTCAGCGTCTGGCGACTACATCATGATGATGGGTGATGATGATCTGCTTCTGCCCGGGTATTTTGTGCGCATGGCCCAGATCGTTGATCAGTACGGACAGCCTGATTGCGTTTTGCACAATGGGTATTCCTACGTTGCGCCCAACTCAATCGGCCAGAATGAGCACGGGTTTTACAGTCGCGCCCACTTCAATTTCGGTGATGACCTGACGAAAGAGGGCGTCATGTCCATGGATCAGCGATTTTCCATCGTTCATGACATGTTCCGATTCAAGGTGCGCATACCGCTGAACATGCAAACCACGCTGGTCCGACGCGACAAGCTCCCAAGGTTTCATCCCCCTTTCCCTGACCATTACGCACTCAATTCCTTGCTGTTGACCGCTGATAAATGGGTATTCAGCCCGGAAAAATTGCTTGTTGTGGGTGTTTCGCCCAAGTCGTTTGGGCACTACTTTTACAGCAGCAAGCACAAAAGCGGATTGGCGTATCTCGGCATCGATCCAGAGTTTCCGGGAATGTTGCCGGGAAGTGATCTGACCAACGGCATGCACATGTGGCTCAACCTGCTGAAGAAAAATCTCGGGGACAAGCTGCGCGGGACAGAGATTGACAGGGGCGGCTATGTGCGCCGCCAGGTATTCGCCTGGTACATGCAGAAAAAACTGGGCGTCCTGAGCGGTGCAGATTTTCTTGCCAACATGAGGCTTTTATCCCTGCGGGACTGGGGCGGTTTGCTGTTGTCTTTCTTTGACAGGGCGAGCTGGAACCGCTTTACACAGATAATCAGGTCGTCACGAAAAAGTACAGCCGAACTCCAGTGGAACAGCCTCCAGCCCTTGCCCGGCATTGTCAACATTGCCCAGTTTTCAGACTGGATTACCTATCACGCCACGCCTGAGCAAAAAGGGTAAACCTGGCGATACGGCGGAAAAATAAAATGAAGAACTGGATACCGACAAAAAGAAAATTGGTTCAACTGGTGAACGGTTTTCTCCTTTCCGTGGCTAACGCAAAGATCGTGCGGGCATTTCCGGAGACCTTTCGTTACCGAAAAAATGGTACGCGAGGCGGCATGGATCGTTTGACGGTATCTAACCGCCTCAACACCCAGTCATCTGAAATCGCACTGCGTTCGGCCACGTCAGACTGGTTTACTTTTGACCAGATATTCATCCACGAGGATTACAACCTCAAGGCGCTGAAGCGCTACCCCGAGTTCGAAGCACTTTACGCAAAATTCAGTGCTGCCGGAACACCGCTGATTCTTGATCTGGGGGCCAATATCGGGCTTTCCGGTGTTTATTTTCACCATGTATGGCCAGCTTCCAAAATTGTGGCGGTCGAACCCAGTGAAGACAATTTCGCAGTGCTGAAGGAAAACTTCGGCGCCAATGTGAAACTGGAGGCCATGCTCGCCGGAGTTTCCAGCAGGTCATCGAGGCTGGCTCTGGCTGATCCAACGGCAGAGAAAAATGCATTCACCACCAAGGCCATGCAACCTGGCTCTGAGGGTGGCGTTCAAGGCGTGACAGTGCCTGAAATACTGGCTCGACACCCGGAGTCGGAGGGTTATTTCCCGTTTATCGTCAAAATCGATATTGAAGGCTTTGAGTCTGACCTGTTCGCCGAAAACACCGACTGGGTTGATGCGTTCCCGGTGCTCATTATCGAAATGCACGACTGGCTTTTCCCCGGGCAGGGAACATCATCAAACTTCCTGAAGACCGTTGCAAAGCTGGACCGGGATTTCGTCTATCTTGGTGAAAACGTGTTCTCCATCAGAAACGACCGGTCCGTCGTGGGGAATGTATGAGTCAGCATCCCCGGATTCTTGTTTTGTGCCCCTATCCGCTCGGCATCAGTCCCGGCCAGAGATTCCGGTTTGAGCAATATCTCGACATATTGAGAGCGAATGGACTGGTGATAGATGTCCGTCCCTTCCTCGACATGGACACCATGCGCATTCTTTACAAGCCAGGTTACATGGTAAAGAAGGTTCTCGGCGTGCTGGCGGGTTTTGGGCGTCGTCTTGCAGTACTCCCGCAGGTCTTTCGCTACGACCATATTTTCATACATCGTGAAGCGACACCCATCGGCCCGCCTTTTATAGAGGCCATACTTTTCATGCTGGGACGATCGGTCATCTTTGATTTTGACGATGCAATCTTTATCAGCAAGACGTCCAAAGTCAACCGTATCGTCGCATTTGCCAAGTGGTCTTCAAAAATCAGGTTCATTTGCCGCCATAGCGTGAAGGTTGCGGTTTGCAATAACTATCTGGTCAACTGGGTCAGGCAATACAACCCCAACGCTGTGTTGTTGCCCACGACCATCGATCTCTCGTATCACAAGCCAATCGTCAAAGCGCCGCTTGCGACACGCCGCCCCGTGATAGGCTGGACGGGTACCCAGTCCACCATGGTGTATCTTGAACTGGTTCGTGAAGCGTTGACCGAACTCCAGGCGCGATATGACTTCGAATTTCGTGTGATCTGTGATGTGGATCCCAAATTTCCCGAGCTGAAGAACTACCGCTTTGTGAAGTGGACACTCTCTTCGGAGATTGAGGATCTGGCCGCCATGGATATTGGACTCATGCCTGTGCCTCAGGGGGAGTGGGAGCAGGGCAAGGTCGGTTTCAAGGCCATCCAGTATTCCGGTGTGGCCGCTGCGCCTGTGGTTTCCTCGACGGGATCAGGCCACGAGGTCGTGCTTCAGGGTAAAACGGGGCTTGTTGTTGACAACGACCGTGCTGCCTGGGTGAATGCGCTGGCTTCCTTGCTGGATAATCCAGCCCAACTGGAAGCAATGGGGCAAGCGGCGCGTGAATATATTGATTCGCGCTACTCTGTGCGCTCACAGGTTCCAACGTACATGGCTCTTTTGGGCAAATAAACAGCTGTCTGCCGCGCAGACAATATTTTTTAAGAGGTGAGGCCAGTGAAGATAGATAACGGAACCCGCGTATATGTTGCAGGCTGTGGAGGCATGCTCGGTGATGCCATGTATGCCCGTCTTAAAGCGACAGGCGCAGTCATCAAGGCAACTGATATCAATTGCATTGAAAGCTGGCTTGAATACGGCGATGTACGGGACTTCACCGCCATACGCAAAAGCATTGTTGATTTCAACCCCGACCTGATCATCAATCTGGCCGCGCTCACTGATCTCGAGTTCTGCGAAAAAGAGCAGGAGAACTCCTGGCTGACCAATGGACTGGGTGCGGAGAACCTGGGCCTGGTCGCCAATGAGCTGGATGTGCCTTATGTGTACATTTCGACAGCCGGCATCTTCGGTGGCGAGCGTGATTTGTATA
Organism: Polaromonas sp.; assembly: GCF_016185115.1. GTDB lineage: Bacteria > Pseudomonadota > Gammaproteobacteria > Burkholderiales > Burkholderiaceae_C > Polaromonas. The sequence continues at coordinate 48,629 of NZ_JACPOF010000015.1, forward strand.
ACGACTTTCATGCACCCAACCCGCTGTCCGTATACGCGCAGTCAAAGTACTACGGCGAGCAGTATGTCCGCAACAGCGTCAGGAAGCATTACGTGTTGCGTGCCGGCTGGATGATGGGCGGCGGCCCGGGCAAGGACAAGAAATTCATCAACAAGATATACAAGCAGATTTGCGCCGGTGCGAAGGAGCTTTTTGTAGTTGACGACAAACTGGGCACGCCGACCTATACGGTTGACTTCGCCAATGGTCTTTGCGGCATTGTCGAAAGCGGGCAGTACGGTCTTTACAACCAGGTCTGCAATGGTGCAGCGAGCCGTTATGTTGTCGCAGAGGAGTTTGTCCGGCTGATGGGGCTGGCAGACAAAGTCAAGGTGACCATTGTCCCTTCAGACTATTTCAAGGAACAGTACTTTGCGCCGCGCCCGGCCAGTGAAAAACTCGTCAACCTCAAGCTCAACCAGCGCGGCCTGAATTTGATGCGTGACTGGCAGGTGTGCCTGCAGGAATACGCTGAGGTTTTCAAGGCAGATTACGCCCGCCGCTGACGGCAAGGCCAGGTATCAACAGTGAAAACATTTTTCCATTCTGGTGCGCCGGCCTCAAACATGGGGTTTAAGGTCTGGTGTGGCATATTCCTGTATGCCATATTGGCCGGTCTGGCTATACAACTCGTCATTCTTCCATACATTTTTCCGCAACTCCATGCGGGAAACGGGCTGTTGGCCGGAAGAGACTGGGTAGGTTTTCACGCGCAGGCCATCACGGAGGCGCAAAGAATTACGCAGGGCGGCTGGGCGGAATTCCGTCTGCGCCCTGATGGTGACAATGCCATTATTGGTTTGACCGGGTTTTTCTATGTGCTGTTTGGCCCTCATCCATGGGCCTTGCTGCCACTGAGTGCGGCCATGTTTGCTGCTGGCGGCGCCGCCTTGTTTTCCATGATCAGGAACCTTGGCCTGGAAGACAACGAATCCATCATTGCCATCCTGCCTTATCTGCTCTTTCCTTCATCTCTGCTGCAGTACGGGCAGATACACAAGGATGTGTTTTGTACGGCCACTGTCCTGGTAATTTTGTGGGCCTGGTCGAGCCTCCTGAGTGAAAAACGCCAACGGCGAAACGTCCTGCCTCTATTAGTTGTTTCCGCTTTCGCGTTGATCATCCTGTCTGTTTTCAGACCCTATCTCATGTACCCCCTGCTGGGTATAGGGGTTCTTTTGCTTGTGTGGTACGCCATGCGGACCGGGTGGCAGTTTTTCAGGCCGCAATCACCGGGTAATGTCGTGGGCCGCAAAGAAAGGTTTCGAAAAAACATTGGGTCGGTGTTTATCCTTGTCGTGATCAATGCCTGCGCCTACTTCATGTCCATCAGCATCGTGGATGTACGGATGCAGCCGTTCCCGGCCAGCGATGTGAACGCACGGATGGGCTTGCCGGATTTCAGGTGGACTTCCAACAGGGATGTGAGAAGTGCGGATGCCCTGCGGGTGTTTGTGGCCCCGCCGCCCAAGCCGGTGGAAATTGCTGCGCCGGAACCCGTTGTGGAACCCATTCCGCCCAAACCGACAGAGCCTGAATATCCTGCCAAGTATGTGGTTTATAAAGTAGCCTACAAAAAGTATCAGGCATACGTCGAGGAGGTCAAAAAGTACCAAGCATATGAGGAGTCACCTGAGGTCAAGAAATACAAGGCTTATGTCGCATCGCCGGCCTATGCTGCATTTCTTGAAGCTGAGGCAGAGGCGGCGCGTATCAAGGCTGTGCAGCAATGCCGTGCCATGATGTTTATACGAGACGATGCATTCTTCCAGAATCTGGTTGATCGCGGTTTTCTGAAGATTGCTGTGGCGCGGGCCGGCTTTACAAGTTCAGGTGGAACCACTGCAGCCAGCAACATCGACAAAGGTATCGATTTCTGCAAGAACGAGGATTTGATCCGTTATATTCCGCGCGCCTTGCAGATTGCGTTTTTTGCGCCATTCCCTTCGAAGTGGCTGTCTGTTGAAAAGCGCAATTCCAGCCCTATAGAAATCTACATTTCTGCTGTAGAAATGTTCTATTGCTACATAGCCTACCTGGGTCTGATCTACTGGGCTTTTAATTATCGTCGCTGGAATGTGTTCCTTTTGTTGCCAATGACATTCGCATTTGGCCTTTGTCTGTTGTTGGGGCTGACTGTCGCCAACGTCGGGACGCTGTATCGCATGCGGTTTCCATTTGCGATGATCTTCGTGAGTATCGGCATGGCTGGCATTCTTCAACTTGCAAAAATGAGGCCTTTCTGGGTCGAGGGGCCTGACGCGGCCGACAATGCGGCTGAGGCATCAAGGGCGGCAAATTGAGATTAGGCGGTTGGTAGCCCCTGAAATGCCTTCACGGCAGGCAACAGGTGCTGTTTCTGGCGCAGCAACATACACGGCCTTTCGGCCGCTGGAAATTCAATGTGTGGATTGGCAGGCTTTCTTTCGCTAGCGCAACCTGAGTTCGCGGATAGCCAGCTTAAAAGCATGGCTGACGCGATCGCCTATCGGGGGCCTGATGCCAGTGGTTACTGGCATGACACTCCGGCCGGTGTAGGGCTCGGGCATCGTCGCCTGTCGATTCTTGATCTATCGGAAGCTGGCAGTCAGCCCATGAGGTCGCCAGGCGGGCGGTTTGTAATTGCCTTTAATGGTGAAATTTACAATCACCTCGATATCCGGCGCCACCTTGAAGATTCCTGCTCCCGCGAACTGCAGTGGCGCGGTCATTCGGACACCGAAACCTTGCTGGCTGGATTTGACGTGCTGGGCATTGAGGCAACAGTTCGAATGGCTGTGGGCATGTTCGCTTTTGCCGTGTGGGACTGCCAGTCCGAAAAGCTGACCCTGGGAAGAGACCGGCTGGGTGAAAAACCCCTTTATTACGGCTGGCAGGGCGACACCTTCCTGTTTGGTTCGGAGCTCAAGTCGCTTCGTGCGCACCCGGCTTTCCGCGCGACGATTGATCGCGGGGCATTGAGCCTGTTCATGCGTTATGCCTATGTCCCCGCCCCGTATTCCATTTATCAGGGCGTCATGAAACTTAATCCCGGATGCCTCCTGGAGGTCTCGCGCCAACACAGCACTCCGTCTGTTCAGCCCTACTGGTCAGGGGCCGAACTGGCGCGCACCGGTGTGAAGGAACCTCTGACGGGTTCGCCCGACGAAATGGTGGCTGGGTTGGAGAGATTGCTGGCAGATGCGGTGGGCCGCCAGATGGTGGCTGATGTGCCGCTCGGCGCCTTCCTTTCTGGCGGAATTGATTCTTCCACCGTGGTGGCCTTGATGCAGTCGCAGTCGAGTCGCCCTGTCAAGACCTTCACCATCGGCTTTCACGAGGCCGGTTATAACGAGGCGGAAGACGCCATGCGGGTGGCTAGACATCTGGGAACGGATCACACCGAGATGTACGTGAGTGCACAACAGGCAATGGACGTGATTGGCCGTCTGCCCATGCTTTATGACGAGCCCTTTGCAGACTCTTCCCAGATACCCACACATCTGGTCGCCGGACTTGCACGGCAACATGTGACAGTCTCCCTGTCTGGCGATGCGGGTGATGAGCTGTTTTGCGGCTATAACCGCTACCAGCTGACCAGTAAACTCTGGCGCAGGCTGTCCCTCGTGCCGCTGCCATTGCGCAGCCTGATGGCCAAAACCCTGACCAGCGTTTCGCCCGATGCCTGGAACCGGATTGCGGAAGTGGCGTCGCCGATCCTCCCCAAATCGGTGCGCCTTTCTCAAACCGGTGACAAGCTGCATAAGGGTGCAGGGGTGCTAGCCAGTCGCTCGGTTGACGACCTGTACCTGGGGCTTGTTTCGCAATGGCAGGACCCGGCTTCTGTGGTGATCAATGGGGATGAGCCGCCAACCCTGCTACGTGGCAATGCACCTGACCTGGCCGGGCTGGATGATGTCCAGAGGATGATGGCCCTGGACATGCTGACCTATCTTCCGGACGATATCCTCACCAAGGTGGACAGGGCTGCGATGGGTGTTTCTCTGGAGACGCGCGTGCCGTTTCTTGACCACCGGGTGGTTGAGTTTGCCTGGCGCCTGCCTCAGGACATGAAGCTGAAGGACGGACAGACCAAGTGGGCATTGCGCCAGGTTTTGTACCGTCATGTACCCAAAGCTCTGATAGAACGGCCTAAAAAAGGGTTTGGCGTGCCTATTGATGCCTGGCTTCGTGGGCCTTTACGTGAATGGGCGGAGGCTTTGCTCGATGAGGCACGCCTTGAAAAGGAGGGATACTTTCATCCTTCCCCTATTCGCCAAAAATGGCGGGAGCACCTTTCCGGCCAGCGTAACTGGCAGTATCAACTCTGGAATGTCCTGATGTTCCAGATGTGGCTCGAATCACAGAACCTCACAACCCCCTCGTCTTGACCACCCCGACATGACTGCATACGAATCCCTCAAACTCAGCCTTGCAGCCGTTCCGCGCCGCTGGCTTGTCACTGGTGTGGCCGGCTTCATTGGCTGTAACCTGCTCGAGGCCCTGCTAATGCTCGACCAGGAGGTGGTTGGGCTGGACAATTTTGCGACCGGGCGGCGTGAAAATCTCAAGCAGATTGAAGCTGCAGTGGGAGCCGAACGCTGGAAGAACTTCCGGTTCATGGAGGGCGATATATGTGACGTGGCTACCTGCCACGAAGCCGTCAAGGGTGCACAGGCCGTATTGCACCAGGCCGCTTTGGGGTCCGTGCCCAGATCTCTGGAGGATCCGATCCGGACAAATCGCGCCAATATTGACGGGTTCCTCAACATGCTGGTCGCCACGAGAGATGCCGGCATACAGCGTTTTGTCTACGCCGCATCCAGTTCGACCTATGGGGATCATCCGGCCTTGCCAAAAATAGAGGACCGCATCGGAAAACCGCTCTCGCCTTACGCTGTGACCAAGCTGGTCAATGAGCTCTATGCCGAGGTGTTTGCCCGCTGTTACGGCCTCAACACCATAGGCCTGCGCTACTTCAATATTTTTGGTCCACATCAGAATCCTGATGGGGCTTACGCTGCGGTTATTCCCAAATGGATTGCGGCCATGCACAAGGGTGAACCGGTGTTTATCAATGGGGACGGTGAAACCAGCCGCGACTTCTGCTTTGTGGCCAACGCTGTCCAGGCCAACCTGCTCGCTGCGACAACGGATAATGCCGATGCATTGAACCAGGTTTACAACGTTGCGGTGGGTGATCGCACCACCCTCAATGACTTGCACCGGCTCATCAGGTCCGAACTCCAGCGGCATTTGCCCGGGTTGCAAGTGGATGAACCAAAATACCGGGACTTTCGCGCGGGGGATGTCCGCCATTCGCTTGCTGCGATCGACAAGGCCAGGTCACTGCTGGGGTATGAACCCAGCCACACCATTTCTCTCGGCATGAAAGACGCCATGGACTGGTATGTCCGTGACCTGCCATCTCTTGCACCTTCATCCTGATACCGTCCTCTTTATGAACGAAAACTCCAAACTAAAACTCGCCATCGTTGGTCTTGGCTACGTCGGGTTGCCGCTGGCCGTGGAATTTGGCAAAAAGCGTCCTGTCGTCGGTTTTGACATCAATGCCAGGCGTATCGCCGAGCTTCAGTCGGGCGAGGACCATACGCTAGAAACCGAACCCGAGGAACTGAGTGCGGCCGTCCACCTGTCGTTTTCGACGGACCCCGAGCAACTGCGCAAGTGCAATGTCTTCATCGTGACCGTGCCCACGCCCATCGACGAGCATAAACGTCCCGACCTGACCCCCCTCATCAAGGCCAGCGAAACGATAGGCAAGGTGCTCAAGGCCGGAGATATCGTGATTTACGAATCGACTGTTTATCCCGGCGCTACCGAAGAAGACTGTGTGCCGGTGCTCGAAAAATTCTCCGGCCTCAAGTTCAACCGCGATTTCTATGCGGGCTACAGCCCCGAGCGCATCAACCCCGGAGACAAGGAACACCGCGTGACCACCATCAGGAAGGTCACCTCTGGTTCAACGCCGGAGATTGCCGAGGTGGTCGACGCGCTGTACAACGAGATCATCGTCGCAGGCACCCACAAGGCACCCAGCATCAAGGTCGCCGAGGCTGCCAAGGTGATTGAAAACACCCAGCGTGACCTGAACATAGCGCTCATCAATGAGCTGGCCATGATCTTCAACAAGATGGGCATTGATACCGAAGCCGTGCTCAAGGCGGCCGGAACCAAATGGAATTTCCTGCCATTCCGCCCGGGTCTGGTCGGTGGCCATTGCATAGGCGTCGATCCCTACTACCTGACCCACAAGGCACAAGCGCTCGGCTATCACCCGGAAATCATCCTGGCTGGCAGGCGGCTCAACGACGCCATGGGCGGTTATGCCGTGGCACAGCTCGTCAAGGCGATGACCAGGAAACGAATCCAGGTTGATGGTGCCCGTATATTGGTCATGGGCCTGGCCTTCAAGGAGAACTGCCCGGACCTGCGCAATACCCGTGTGGTCGATATCGTTGCAGAACTCGGGGAGTACAACTGCCAGGTGGATATCTACGATCCATGGATTTCTGCAGAAGAGTCTGTGCATGAATACGGCATCACGCCCATCGAGAAGCCGCAACCGGGTACCTATGACGGCATCATTCTGGCTGTTGCGCACAACGAGTTCCGCGCCATGGGTGCCGAAGGCATTCACGCCTTGGGCAAGTCTGTGCACGTGCTGTATGACCTGAAATACGTGCTGGCAGCCGACGCCGTCGATCTGCGCCTGTAAAGTTGTCAGGCTTCATTCCCCCCGCTGCATACGGGACTACCGAGTCATGAGCGGCCCTGAAACAAAATCGGGCAGGCGCAGGAAGCTGCTGTTTTTTGTCACGGAAGACTGGTACTTCTGTTCCCACCGCTTGCCGCCCGCACGTGCTGCGCTGGCGGCAGGTTATGAGGTCGTGGTTGCCACGCGCGTTGATCGGCGTGGCGAGCAGATAGCCGCCGAAGGTTTCCGGGTCGTCCCCCTGAGCCTGAGCCGGCGTAGCCGCAATCCCCTGCAGGAACTGGCCGCAGTGATGGAGATCGTCCGGATCTACTGGCAAGAGCGTCCTGACATAGTTCACCACGTGGCACTCAAGCCAGTGCTTTACGGATCAGTTGCAGCTCTGTTGCTCCGCAGGCCGGCCGTCGTGAATGCGATGGCGGGCATGGGCTTTCTTTTTACCTCCAGCAGCCGTTCTGCCGGATGGCTCAGGGCTGTCGTGTCGCGTGTTTTCCGCGTGTTGCTCAACGCCGGGCGCAATGTGCTGATTCTTCAAAATCCGGACGACGTTAACCTGATGGTATCCGGGGGCCTGGTGCAGGCTTCGCGTGTGCGGCTGATACGGGGCTCTGGTGTGGATACGCAGCGTTTCCATCCTGCGCCCGAGCCGGACGGCATTCCCGTCGTGATGCTGGCTTCGCGCATGCTGTGGGACAAGGGCGTCGGGGAGTTTGTGGAGGCTGCCAGGCAGCTGCGCGACCGCGGGGTTCATGCACGTTTTGTACTGGTGGGCGATGGCGATCCTGACAATCCGGCGTCCATCCCGGATGAGCAGCTCAAGCTTTGGCATGACAGTGGTGTGGCCGAGTGTTGGGGCCGGTGTGAGGACATGCCGGGTGCTTTTGCCCAGGCGCATATCGTCTGCCTGCCTTCGTACAGGGAAGGCTTGCCCAAGGTGCTGCTTGAAGCAGCAGCCTGCGGCCTGCCGCTGGTCGCCACCGACGCGCCGGGTTGCCGTGAAATTGTGCGTCATGGGGAAAACGGCTTGCTGGTGCCTTTGCGCGACGCGACTGCGCTGGCGCTGGCTATCGAGCGTTTGCTGGCCGATTCCGCACTCAGGGCAAGCATGGGGAAAAAAGGCCGCCGGATGGTTGAAGAGGAATTCTCCGAAGCTTATGTGGCAGGTCAAACACTCGCCGTATACCGGGAAATGTGCGCACCATGAATCGTACTGTGCTGATCACGGGCGCTTCGGGTTTTGTTGGCCGTCATTTGACGATTGCCCTGCGTGCGGCCGGCCGTGACGTACGTGCCGCTTTTCGCTCTGTTCAACCCGCGACTCCGGGCGTTGATTCTGTTCAGGTTGGGAGTCTCGGTCCGGACACCGACTGGACAGGAGCCCTGCACGGCATCGATACCGTGGTTCATCTCGCGGCGCGGGTACACGTCATGCAGGACAAGGTACTGGATCCGCTGGCTGAGTTCAGACGCGTCAATGTCGAAGGTACCCTGGCACTCGCCCGGCAGGCGGCCGCAGCGGGCGTGCGGCGTTTTGTCTTCGTGAGCTCCATCAAGGTCAACGGCGAAACGACATCCCCCGGGAAGCCGTTTACTGCAGACGACACGCCCGCGCCGCAGGATGCCTACGGGATTTCCAAATACGAGGCTGAAACCGGATTGCTGGCACTTTCTGCAGCCACGGGCATGGAGGTGGTCATCATCCGTCCCGTGCTGGTCTATGGCCCTGGCGTCGGTGCCAACTTTCTGTCCATGATGCGCTGGCTTAAGAAAGGTGTACCCCTGCCGCTTGGGGCCATCCGTAACAGGCGCAGCATGGTTGCGCTGGATAACCTTGTTGATCTGATTGCCGTCTGCATGGACCATCCTGCGGCATCCGGGCAGGTGTTTCTGGCCAGCGACGGAGAAGACCTGTCGACGCCTGACCTTCTCCGGCGAACTGCAAGCGCTCTTGGCACGCGGGCCTTTCTGGTGCCCGTTCCTGCGATTTTTCTCAAGGTAGCGGCCGGGCTGATCGGCAAGGGAGATGTCGCGCAGCGTTTGTGTGGCTCGCTGCAGGCGGATATCAGCAAAAACAGGGTATTGCTTGGCTGGACGCCTCCCGTTTCTGTGGATGCGGGCCTGGTCATGGCTGCCCGTCACCTGCCTGACCGCGGGGATTGAGCCTTCCGGCACAATGTTCAGGAAACCTGATTCAACCTTTTCAATTCACCACCATGACCGAACCCGACCTCTCCCACATAGGCCCGCGCGACAAGGCGGAAATCCTGGCGCAGGCCCTGCCTTATATCCGCAAGTTCCACGGCAAGACCATGGTCATCAAATACGGTGGCAATGCCATGACGGACCCCGCACTGCAGGCGGACTTCGCCGAAGACGTGGTGCTGCTCAAGCTGGTCGGCATCAACCCGGTTGTCGTGCACGGCGGCGGGCCGCAGATTGAAACTGCGCTCAATCGCCTGGGTAAAAAGGGCGAGTTCATCCAGGGTATGCGGGTCACTGACGAAGAAACCATGGAAGTTGTGGAGTGGGTTCTGGCAGGGCAGGTTCAGCAGGACATCGTGGGCCTGATCAATCAGGCCGGTGGCAAGGCTGTGGGCCTGACCGGGCGCGACGGCGGCCTGATCCGCGCACAGAAGCTCAAGATGGTGGACAACAAGGACCCCTCCAGGGAACATGACGTGGGTTTCGTCGGTGACATCGTGGCCATTGACCCCAGCGTGGTGAAGGCCCTGCAGGACGACGCCTTCATTCCCGTCATCAGCCCCATCGGGTTTGGCGAGCAGAATGAAAGCTACAACATCAATGCCGATGTGGTGGCGGGCAAACTGGCGACGGTGCTGAAGGCCGAAAAGCTTGTGCTGCTGACCAACACCCCGGGCGTGCTTGACAAGGCGGGCAACCTCCTCACCGACCTGACCGCTCGCGAGATTGATGATCTTTTTGCCGACGGCACCATCTCCGGCGGCATGCTGCCCAAGATCGCCGGCGCGCTGGACGCCGCCAAAAGTGGTGTCAATTCGGTCCACATCATTGACGGCCGCGTACCGCACGCCATGCTGCTTGAAATCCTGACCGAGCAGGCCTTCGGCACCATGATCCGCTCCCATTGAGAGAGCAGGCGGCCGGCATTTCTGACATTTGCCTGTCGGGCCTGATCCGGCTGGTGTATTCCCGAGTAAGGCGCGGCCCCGCAACCCCTATGCTCACGCACTATGCGACTCCTTCTGGTTGAAGACGATGTGATGGTGGCCAGTGGCATCAAGCTGGGCCTGACCGATGCGGGTTATGCCGTGGACTGGGTGGGCAGCGCGGAGCGTGCCGAAGAGGTCATGCTCAAGGAATCCTTTGACGCCGCCATCATCGACATCGGCCTGCCCAAAATCGACGGGCTGGAACTCACCCGGCGGCTTCGCACCAGCGGGCTGACCATGCCGGTGCTCATATTGACGGCGCGTGATGCCCTGCAGGACCGCGTCCAGGGGCTGGACCTTGGTGCTGACGACTACATGGTCAAGCCGTTTGAATTGCCTGAATTGCTGGCACGCCTGCGCGCCCTGCTTCGTCGCTCGCAGGCCGCTACAAGCGCCATTCTGAGTTTTGGTGCGCTTGAACTGGACTCGGCCAGGCGCGAGGCCCGCGCCAATGGTCAACTGATGGAACTGGGTCCGCGCGAATGGACGGTGATGGAGTACCTCCTCATCAACGCGCCCAAGCCGGCCAGCAAGGACAAGCTGCTGCAGGCCCTGACAGGCTGGGACAAGGAAATCACGCCGAACGCCATAGAGGTGTATATCTCGCGCCTGCGCGGCAAGCTGGAACCCTGTGGCATTGCAGTGCGTTCGATCCGTGGTTTTGGTTACCGCCTGGAACTGGTGGAGCCCTTGCCGTCAGTCACCACCGGCGCTGAATAGGTTCCACCCAAGGCTCCCATGAGCTCATCCCGTGGCTCCTGGGCCAGCCGTCTTCAGCAATTTTTCAGCGCGCGAATTCTCGCGACCGGCAGCAGCATGGTGCCCACCGCCATGAAGTCCGGGCTGCAGCGGCGCCTGTTGCTGCTGTTGCTGCTCCCCCTGGGCATTTTTGCGCTGGTCAGCGTTTATTTCGACTACCAGACCGCGGGCAATGTGGCTTTGCAGAAAGACCAGCAGCTGCGTCGACTGATTCCCCTGCTTGCTGATTCCGTCCTTGCGCCGGGGTCGGCGCAGGAGGGCGTGCCGCTTCTGCTGCTGGCGCCCGAGGTCGAGGACTTCATGAAGAGCCGTGCCGGTTCCGCAGGTTTCCGCATTTCGGACTCGGCCGGGGGTTTTCTGATTGGCGAGGGTTGGATTGCCGGGGTTGTTCCCGCAACCTATGAGCCCGAATTCCAGAGCGTCGAGGAGGACGGCATCACCTACCGCCTTGTCGCCCAGCGTGTGGAAACCGCAGCTGGTGAACTGATTCTCCAGCTCGCAGACGGATCGGACGCTCGCCAGCAGTGGGTGAGATCGGTGTGGCTCAAGGTCTTGCTGCCCAACCTGGTGCTGGTCATCGTTGCCGGTTTTGCCGTGAACTGGGCTGTCACTCGCGCGCTCAGGCCCCTGATTGAACTCACGGATGCGGTCGAGCGGCGCAGCCCCCGCGACCTCAGCGCCATCGATCCGCAGGCCACGCCGGTGGAAGTGCAGCCGCTGGTCAGCGCCCTCAACCGGCTGTTCGGGCTGGTCAATGCGCAGGCTGAGGGCCAGCGCCGGTTTGTGGCTGATGCTGCGCACCAGCTGCGTACACCGCTGGCGGGTTTGCAGGCCCAGGTTGAAGCCTGGGCGCAACAGGCGCGTGCCGCCCAGGGCAAAGGGGCGGGTGCAGGCAATGCTGCGGTGACCTTGCCCGCGGACAAGATACTGCGTTTGCGGGCTGCCACCCGGCGTACCTCCCAACTGGCCAATCAGTTGCTGGCGCTGTCCCGGGCCGATGCGTCCACGGCCGCGGCGCAGCCCATGCAGCGGGTGGACCTCAAGGATTTGTGCGAGTCCATCCTGCCGCTGCACCTGGATGCAGCCACGGCCAAAGGCATTGACCTCGGCCTTGATGCAAAGCCGGCCCAGGCCAGCGCCTACGAGTGGCTGCTGCGCGAGTTGCTCAACAACCTGGTGGACAACGCCGTCAAATACACGCCTGCCGGCGGCACTGTCACGATCCGCTGCGGCACGCTGGACTCCCGCAGTGCCATGGCGCAAGAGTCTGCCAATCGCTCGTTTGGCGTCTTTCTGGAAGTGGAGGACGATGGTCCTGGAATCGCAGCGGAAGAGCGCGCCAGGGCATTGCAGCGTTTCTACCGGGTCCTGGGTACGGTCGGTGAAGGCAATGGTTTGGGCCTGGCGATTGCCGATGAAATCGCCCGGGTGCACCACTCCCAGCTCGAGCTTGATGACGCCGGCCACGGCCCCGAAGGTGTCGGTGGGCTGAGGGTGCGCCTTCGGCTGTAAGCCAAAAGTGGGCATGGCTGGCCTGCCTTGCGGTTTTGCGCCTGACCTTGAACTGCCTGGTTGTTCTTTTTACCCCACGGCCCAGGCCAGACCGGGGTGCCTCCCGGGGGGAATCCAGAGGGCGCTGTGCGAGAATGAATTGAAACGATACCCGGTTTTTTGAAACAAACTCCCTCAACCCGAACGCCCATATGTCCGACCTGACGCTCGATGCCGAACAGAGTCCTGATGCCCCGTCCGCCGCAGCCGACGCGCCGGTTCGCAAAAGGCCCAAGCCGGGTGAGCGCAGGGTCCAGATCCTGGAGGCGCTGGCCACCATGCTGGAACAGCCGGGTGCAGAGCGCATCACCACATCGGCGCTGGCGGCGAGGCTCGAAGTAAGTGAGGCCGCACTCTACCGTCACTTCGCCAGCAAGGCCCAGATGTTTGAGGGCCTCATCGAGTTCATAGAGCAAAGCGTTTTTACCTTGGTCAACCAGATCGGCGAGCGTGAGGCCGATCATGCCCTGCGCACCCGCAAGCTGGTGGTGATGGTCCTGCAATTTGGCGAAAAGAACCCCGGCATGACCCGTGTCATGGTTGGTGATGCACTTGTATTTGAGAACGATCGCCTGCAGGAACGCATGAACCAGTTTTTCGACAAACTGGAATCCAGCCTCAAGCAGAGCCTGCGTGATGCGGCCACGGCCAGCGGTGCCGCCACCCCGACGGTTGATGCCCAGGTGCGTGCTTCTGTCATCGTGTCCTTCATGGTTGGCCGCCTGCAGCGCTTTGCTCGTTCAGGCTTCAAGCGCCTGCCGTCCGAGCATCTGGACGCCAGCCTCGCCATCATCCTGTCCTGAGTTCATGTCGGGGTTGCCGGTGCCTGCCGGTGACCGCTTTGTGATCCGCGCTCTCGTCCATACTCCAGATTCATCAATAAAACCAAGGAAGCACCATGAAACTCGTTCGCTATGGCAACCCCGGAAAAGAAAAACCAGGCCTGATTGATACCGAAGGCAAGCTGCGTGACCTCAGCGCACATGTCAAGGACTTCGGGCCGGCCGAGCTGAGCGCGGCATCTCTTGCCAAACTGCGCAAGATCAAGACCGACAAGCTGCCGCTGGTCAAGGGCTCGCCGCGCATGGGTTGCCCCGTCACCGGTTCGCGCAAGTTCGTGGCCATAGGCCTGAACTACGCAGACCACGCAGCCGAGGCCGGTCTTCCGCTGCCCAAAGAGCCCGTGATTTTCATGAAGCCCACCAGCTGCATCCAGGGCCCGGACGACAACGTCATGCTGCCCAAGGGCTCGGTCAAGGGTGACTGGGAAATCGAACTCGGCCTGGTCATAGGTACGCGCGCCCGTTATGTTTCGCAGAAAGACGCCCTGAGCCACGTTGCCGGTTATTGCGTTATTAACGATGTGAGCGAGCGGGAGTTCCAGATCGAGCGCGGCGGCACCTGGGACAAGGGCAAAGGGTGCGATACCTTCGGCCCCATCGGCCCGTGGCTGGTGACCAGCGATGAAGTGCCCAACCCGCAAAAGCTGGACATGTGGCTGGACCTCAACGGCGAGCGCATGCAGAGCGGTTCGACCAAGACCATGATTTTCAGCGTGGCCAAACTCGTGAGCTACGTCAGCCAGTTCATGACGCTGGAACCCGGTGACATCATCACCACCGGCACGCCACCTGGCGTCGGCATGGGCAAGAAGAAGGATGGCAAATCTGCGCCCATCTTCCTGAAAAAGGGCGACGTGATGACGGCCGGCATCAGCGGCCTTGGTGACCAGCGCCAGCTGGTCGTGCCTTTCAAGCTTTAAGACAAGACAGTCCCCAAAAGCCATGGGCAGCAGCCCATGGTTGTCCAAGGGTTAACCCGCGACTCACCTAGAGCGCAGACCCTATAAATCCTGCTTTGTTTAAGTAAATGACTTGACGGACAGCAATTTGCTGCAAAATAGAACGACCGTTCGTTTTATTCCTTTCATGTCTGGATGCCATGTCCGTCACTGACTTATCTGCCAAAGCCGCCCGCCCGTCAAAGGACACCCTGGGTGGCCGTGAAGTGCAGTCCGGCGCCCCTGCCATGCACAAGGGCCAGCAAACCAAGGCCGCGATTGTTGATGCGGCCTTGGGTCTGGCGACACAGATAGGCCTGGAAGGCCTGAGCATTGGCGCGCTGGCAGAGGTCATGCACATGAGCAAGTCGGGCGTGTTTGCCCACTTCGGCTCGCGTGAAGAACTGCAGATTTCCGTCATCCGTGAGTACCACACGCGGTTTGAAGAAGAGGTTTTTTACCCCGCGCTCCGCCAGCCGCGTGGCCTGCCACGTTTGCAGGCGCTGTTCCAGAACTGGATGGTGCGTACATCCACCGAAATCGATTCAGGTTGCCTTTACATAGGCGGCGCTGTGGAATTTGACGACCGGCCTGGCCCGGTGCGTGATGCACTCGCCGGCTCCGTCCAAACCTGGCTGGCAGCCATGTACCGTGCTGTTGTACAGGCCAAGGAAACCGGTCACCTTCGCGCCGACGCCGAAGAGCACCAGATGGCTTTTGAGATTCACGGCCTCATCCTCGCGCTGCATTACGAGGCCCGCTTCCTCAAGACGCCCGGTTCCATGGACCGCGCCAACGCAGGTTTCGCCAACATCATCAAACGTTATGGCAACGAGGCCGTTGTGTCCTCTATTGCCGCCAGAAAATCAACCAAAGCCTCCAAGGAGTAATTCAGCAATGCCCATCTACAACCCACCGCTTCGCGACATGCAATTTGTCATGCACGAGGTGTTCAAGGTCACCGATGAATTCAAGGCCATGCCAAAGCATGCCGACGTTGACGTCGACACCATCAATGCGGTGCTTGAGGAAGCCGGCAAGTTCGCCTCGCAGGTCACTTTTCCGCTGAACATCAGTGGTGATGAAGAGGGCTGCAAGCTGGACAAGACCACGCATGAAGTCACACCACCCACGGGTTTCAAGGACGCCTACAAACAGTATGTTGAAGGCGGCTGGGCCGCACTGAGCTGCGACCCGGAATATGGCGGCCAGGGCCTGCCTTTTGTGATGAACCAGTGCCTCTACGAAATGCTGAACTCGGCCAACCAGGCCTGGACCATGTACCCAGGCCTCTCGCATGGTGCTTACGAAGCCCTGCATGCGCACGGCACGGACGAGCAGAAAAAACTCTACCTGCCCAAGCTCACAAGCGGTGAATGGACCGGCACCATGTGCCTGACCGAGCCGCATTGCGGCACCGACCTCGGCATGCTTAGAACCAAAGCCGAACCACAGCCCGATGGCACTTACAAACTCACCGGCAACAAGATCTTCATCAGTGCCGGTGAACACGACATGGCCGACAACATCGTGCACCTGGTGCTGGCACGCCTGCCGGACGCGCCGCAGGGCAGCAAGGGCATCAGCCTGTTTGCCGTGCCCAAGTTCAATGTGGCCGCTGACGGCTCCATCGGCTCGCGCAACGGCATTTACTGCGGCGGCCTCGAACACAAGATGGGCATTCACGGCAATGCCACAGCGCAGATGGTGCTCGAAGACGCCGTCGGCACCATGGTGGGCGCGCCCAACAAAGGGCTGGCTGCAATGTTTGTGATGATGAACGCGGCCCGCCTCGGCGTGGGCAACCAGTCACTCGGCCTGACTGAAGTGGCTTACCAGAATGCGCTGGCCTACGCGAAGGATCGCATCCAGATGCGTTCGCTCTCCGGCGTAAAAGCCAAAGACAAACCAGCCGATCCCATCATCGTGCACCCCGATGTGCGCAAGATGCTGCTCACCGCCAAGGCCTATGCCGAAGGCGGCCGCGCGCTCGCCATTTATTGCACCGTGCTGCTCGACAAGGAACTGCATCACCCTGATGAGCAAGTGCGCAAGGACTCCGCAGAAATCGTTGCGCTGCTCACACCCATCGTCAAGGCCTTCCTGACCGACAACGGCCACATCGCCACCAACGCCTGCATGCAGGTTTTCGGCGGCCACGGCTTCATCAAGGAATGGGGCATGGAGCAGTTTGTGCGCGACAACCGCATCAACATGATCTATGAAGGCACCAACACCATCCAGTCGCTGGACCTGTTAGGCCGCAAGATACTGGGCAACAACGGCGCCACACTGAAGAAATTCGGCAAGGTAATCGGCGCGCTGATCGCGGAAGAAGGCGTCAATGAAAAGATGGCCGAGTTCATCAACCCGCTGGCCTATCTGGCGGACCAGATGACCAAGTTCACAACCGAACTCGGCTTCAAGGGTTTCCAGAACCCCGATGAAGTGGGCGCCGCAGCCGTCGATTACCTGCGGGTGGCCGGCCACCTGGTGTTCGGTTATTTCTGGGCCCGCATGGCACAAACAGCGCTGCGTGAAATCGCTGCCGGCAACACCGACAAGTTCTACGTTGCAAAACTGCAGACCGCGCGCTTTTATTTCGCCAAGCTCTTCCCCGAGACCGCGACGCTGATGCGTACTGCGCGCGCTGGCAGCAAGTCGCTGATGGAAACCGACGAAGCATTGGCTTAGGGCCTGCTCGCACTATTTTCAGGAGATGCGTTGTGAGTCAAAAAGGCTGTGAGCAAGGCGCAAAACGCAGATGGGGTAGACCCCATCAAGGCTTTGCAACGCCGCGCACGGCCTTTTTGATCACAACCCGTAGGGAACGGGGTGAAAACAGCGCCACTCGGCGTTGCACTCCTAGGCAAGGCAAGAGCCTTGCCGTCGTCGCGCGCCTTGATTGGCGCTGTTTTCACCGCGTTCGCACTCCTGAAAATAGTGCGAGCAGGCCCTTACACCCCGCCTGCGTCTCACTTCGTGTAGGCGCGACCCCCCTTCCAGGGGCGGCAGCTGTGGCCCGGCGAAGCCGGTTCCACGCTGCCACTGGCAGGGTCCGACAGATACGTTAATGACAAGGAATAGAACATGTCACGTTTTCAGGTAAAAAAAGTCGCCGTTTTGGGCGCTGGCGTCATGGGCGCGCAGATTGCCGCGCATCTGGTCAACCTCAAGGTGCCTGTGGTGCTGTTCGACCTGCCCGCAAAGGAAGGCCCGAAGAACGGCATCGTCATCAAGGCGGTCGAGGGCCTGAAAAAGCTCAAGCCTGCACCGCTGGGTGTGCCTGAAGATGCGGCGCTGATCCAGCAGGCCAACTATGAAGAGAACATGGATGTGCTCAAGGAGTGCGACCTCATCATCGAGGCCATTGCCGAGCGCATGGACTGGAAGACCGACCTGTATCACAAGATCGCGCCCTTTATTGCCGAAGGCGCCATCGTGGCCAGCAACACCTCGGGCCTGTCGATCACCAAACTCAGCGAGGCGCTGCCCGAATCCATCAAGCCGCGTTTTTGCGGCATCCACTTCTTCAACCCGCCGCGCTACATGACGCTGGTCGAGCTGATCAACACACCGACCACCGAGCCCAAAGTACTTGACGACCTGGAAGCCTTTGTCACCAGCGCACTCGGCAAGGGCGTCATCCGTGCGCACGACACGCCCAACTTCATCGCCAACCGCGTTGGCATCGCCGGCATGCTGGCCATCATCAAACAGACTGAAGCTTTCGGCCTGACCTACGACGTGGTCGACGACCTGACCGGCAAGAAGCTGGGCCGCGCCAGCTCCGGCACCTTCCGCACGGCGGACGTGGTGGGTCTGGACACCATGGCACACGTCGTCAAGACGCTGCAGGACAACCTCGGCCCGGACAAAACGCCTGACCCGTTCTCGGACATGTACGGCACACCTCCCGTGCTCGCCAAACTGCTGGAGTCCAAAAACCTGGGCCAGAAGACAGGCGCAGGTTTTTACAAGAAGATTGGCCGCGACATCATGCGGCTCGACCCGGAGTCCATGGAGTACGTGGCCGGTGGCGCCAAGGCGAATGATGTCGTCGGCCGCATGCTGAAAAAGCCTGCGGGGGAACGCCTCAAGCTGCTGCGAGAAGCCGAGGGCGCCGAAGCGCGCTTCCTGTGGGCCATCCTGCGTGACCAGTTTCATTACGCTGCCGTGCATCTTGAAAGCATTGCCGAAACGGCACGCGACATCGACTTCGCCATGCGCTGGGGCTTTGGTTCGAAGCAGGGGCCGTTTGAACTCTGGCAACAGGCCGGCTGGAAGCAGGTCGCCGAATGGATCAGGGAAGACATTGATTCTGGCAAGGCGATCTCCAAAGCGCCGCTGCCCGACTGGGTGTTCAAGGGCCCGGTGGCCGATGCCGGCGGCGTGCATACCGCTGAAGGCTCATGGAGCGCATCGGCCAAAAAATTCATTCCCCGCCGCCAGTTGCCGGTGTACGAACGCCAGTTTTTCCCCGAAGACGTGCTGGGTTCAAAAGCTGCGGACTTCGCCACAGCCGGCACCACGCTGCATGAAGACGATGCCATCCGCCTCTGGACGCTGCCAGCGCCGAATGATGATGTGCTGATTGCCAGCATCAAGACCAAGATGCACGCCATCAGCCCCGACGTGGCCGAAGGCCTGGCGATGGCAGTCGACCTGGCCGAGAAGGATTACAAGGGTGTGGTCATCTGGTCCAACGACGAGATGTTCTCTGCGGGCGCCGACCTGCAGGGCATGCTGCCGGCCTTCATGGCGGGCGGCGTAAAGATGATCGAAGGCATTGAGGCCGAGCTGCAGCAGGTCATGCTCAAGCTGCGCTATTCGACCGTGCCGGTGGTGGCGGCAGTGCGCGGCCTGGCGCTGGGCGGTGGTTGCGAGATGGCGGTGTACTCGGCCAAACGCGTCGCCGCGATGGAAAGCTATATCGGCCTGGTTGAAGTCGGCGTGGGCCTGGTGCCCGGCGCGGGCGGCCTGGCCTACATCGCCCGCCGTGCTGCAGAAAATGCCACGACATCCACCAACAAGGACATGCTGCCCTTCCTGACTGAAGGCTTCACCGCTGCAGCCATGGCAAAGGTCGGCACCAGCGCCATTGAGAGCCGCAAGATCGGCTACCTGCTCGACAGCGACATCATCGTGCCGAACAAGGACGAGCTTCTGTTCGTGGCCATGAACGAGGCGCGCGCGATGTTCAACTCCGGCTACCGCGCACCGCACAAGCGCCAGTTCCCGGTGGTGGGCCGCAGTGGCCTCGCCACCATCAAGGGGCAGTTGGTCAACATGCGCGACGGCGGTTTTATCAGCGCACACGACTTCCACATCGCCAGCCTGATCGCCAACGTGGTGTGCGGCGGTGATGTCGATGCCGGCACCATGGTGACCGAAGAATATTTGATGACGCTGGAGCGCAAGGCCTTCTGTTCACTGCTTGAAAACCCAAAAACGCAAGAGCGGATCATGGGAATGATGAGCACGGGCAAGCCTGTCCGCAACTGAACATGCAACACCCACCCAACCGCCTGGAGCGGCAACTCGAGCGCCTGGAAGAAGTGCCGGCTTTTGCACGCACCTGGTTCCGTAGCGTTGTGCTGCGCCGCGCCGTGCCGTTTACCGGTACCGCAGGCCTGCGCTTTGTCGAGATGTCGCAGGAGCGCACAGAGATCGCCATCGACAACGTCAAGAAGGTGCAGAACCACATCGGTGGTGTGCACGCCTCGGCCATGAACCTGCTGGCTGAAACCGCGACAGGCATGGTGGTGGGCATGAATGTGCGTGACGACTGCATTCCGCTGGCCAAGGAAATGAGGATGGCGTTCAAAAAACGCGCTACCGGTGGTTTGCGCGCTGTCGCCACGCTCACACCCGAGCAGCGCGCGGCCATGGCGGCCAGCGACAAGGGTGAAGTGACAGTGCAGGTCACCGTGACAGACGAGGCCGGCATCAACCCGGTCGAGTGCGAATTTGTATGGGCCTGGATTCCATCCGGCCCTCGAAACGAATAGACAGCTCAGACAGAGCAAACGAAGTAACCGAAATCCCAAGGAACACATCATGGCCAAACAAGTCCAGGAAGCCTATATCGTTGCCGCCACGCGCACGCCCATCGGGCGCTCGGGTCGGGGTTATTTCCGCAATATGCGGCCCGACGACCTGCTGGTGAAAGCTTTGCAGGCGGCGCTGGCGCAGGTGCCTTCGCTCGACCCCAAGGCGATTGAAGACATCATCTGCGGCTGTGCGATTCCGGAAGGCCCGCAGGGCCTGAATGTGGCGCGCATTGGCGCCGTGCTCGCCGGCCTGCCGACCAGTGTGGGTGGCATCACCGTCAACCGCTTCTGTGCGTCCGGCCTGTCGGCCATACAGATGGCGGCGGACCGCATTCGTGTGGGTGAGGCTGACGTCATGATTGCTGCAGGTACCGAAAGCATGAGCATGGTGCCCATGTCGGGCAACTCACCTTCGCTGTCGCCCAACATGTTCATGAATGACGAGAACGTCGGCATCGCCTACGGCATGGGCCTGACGGCCGAGAAGGTCGCGCAGCAGTGGAAGGTCAGCCGCGAGGCGCAGGACCAGTTCGCACTGGAGTCGCACCAGAAAGCCATGAAGGCGCAACAGGCCGGCGAGTTCACGGCAGAGATCACACCCGTCGAAGTGACCGACCGCACGGCGAATCTGGAAACAGGTGAAGTTGTCAGCAAGACCCGCACCGTCAACCTCGACGAAGGCCCGCGCCCCGACACTTCGCTCGAAGGACTGGCCAAACTCAAGACCGTGTTCGCGGCGCGCGGTTCAGTCACAGCCGGGAACAGCTCACAGACGTCCGACGGCGCCGGCGCACTGGTGCTGGCCAGTGAGAAGGCCGTGAAGGACTTCGGCCTGAAACCGCTTGCGCGTTTTGTCAGCTACGCCGCCAAGGGCGTGCCGCCCGAGATCATGGGCATTGGCCCGATTGAAGCGATTCCCGCTGCGCTGCGCTACGCCGGCCTGCAGCAACAGGACATCGACTGGTTTGAATTGAACGAGGCGTTTGCCGCCCAGTCGCTCGCCGTCATCAACACGCTCAAGCTCGACGCCAGCAAGGTCAACCGTATGGGCGGCGCCATCGCGCTGGGTCACCCGCTGGGCGCGACCGGTGCGATCCGCGCGGCCACAGTGATCCACGCGCTGCACCGTCATCAGCTCAAGTACGGCATGGTGACCATGTGTGTCGGTATGGGCCAGGGTGCAGCCGGCATCTTCGAACGCGTTTAAGCCTTGCAGGGCGCTGGAACGGGAAAAGTTAAGTTCCAGCTTAATAAAGTTAATATGGAAGTTAACTTTTTGCCTTGCAGCAGCCAGAAAACCGGTTTTAAAGTCAAAAAATGCCTTAAATACCGGCTTTTCGGGCATCAAATCGGCCTCCAGCCCTTTAGACAAGCGCGTGAAGAGCTATCAAAATGATAGTAAATGGAAGTTAAAAATAGTACTGGAGACGCGATGCAGACCCGGACATTGATGACATCAGGCGCAAGCTTGTCGCTGAAGGTCTACGACAGTGCCGACAGCCACGCCAGCGTGGTCATAGGCGGTGCGATGGGTGTGCGGCAGGACTACTACGCCGCGTTTGCGCAGTGGCTGTGTCGCCAGGGCTTTCGGGTCACGACCTTTGACTACCGTGGCTCCGGCGATTCCTTGCCTGACACCGCTCATGGCGGCCTGCGGGGCTTCAGGGCGAATCTGTTTGACTGGGCTGCCGATTACGCAGCCGTCATTGACGACGCCAAGGCTGCCTTGCCCGATGCGCCGCTTTATCTTCTGGGCCACAGCCTGGGCGCACAACTTCCCGGGCTCCTCACCAACCAGCACAGGGTCAACGGCCTGCTGAGCGTGGCAGCGGGCAGCGGCTACTGGCGCGACAACGCACCGCAGCTCAGGCGGTTGATTCTCTATTTCTGGTACGTGCTGGTTCCGGTCGCAACCCGGCTGTTCGGCTATTTCCCTGGCCGCAGGCTTAAAAAAGTCGGCGACCTGCCTGCCGGTGTGATGCTTCAGTGGCGTCGCTGGTGCCTGAACCCGCACTACAGCGTGGGCGCAGAAGGCGGGGGCGCACGCCAGAGCTACGGCCGCGTCGGCTTTCCCGTACGCGCGCTGTCCATCACCGACGATGAGCTCATGACCCTGCGCGGCACGCACAACCTGATCAACCTGTACGCCAACGCGCCGCGCAGCGTTGAGCAGATTGCGCCTGCTGACGTGCAGGCCAAACGCATCGGGCACTTCGGCTTCTTTCGCGAGCAGTTCAGCAGCACCCTGTGGCCGCGCAGCCTGAAGATACTGGGCGACATGGCGAAACTACCGCCTTCAGGCGTCACGAATACGACTGTCTGATCGCGCAGTTCAGGGCAAACTCAAGCGCATGACCAAACATCCTTTTGACCAGGCGCTTGCGCTTGAACCTGCGGGCGCAGACAGGCCCGACACTTTTATGGGCCACACCAGCCCCGCTTACTGGAACATGGTCGGCCCCTTTGGCGGCTCGACTGCTGCGACGGCACTGCAGGCCGTGCTGCAGCACCCTGCCTTGCTGGGGGAGCCGGTGTCGCTCACCGTCAACTACGCAGCCGCCACCAGCGAGGGCGCGTTCAACATCACCGCCACGCCGGTGCGCACCAATCGTTCGACCCAGCACTGGGTCATCAGCCTGAGCCAGCCCGATGCACAGGGCCATGAACAGGTGGCGATGACGGCCACTGCCATGACCGCGCTGCGCCGCGACACCTGGCACCTGAACGACATGCCCATGCCTCAGGTGGCGAAGCCGCAGGATGTGCCGCGCGCCGACATGCGCGGCGCGATGGAATGGCTCAATCGCTATGAAATGCGCTTTGCACGCGGTGCCATTCCGACAGACTGGCACGGCGACGAAAAACGCTCGCCCGACAGCGTGACCCAAATCTGGGTGCGCGACGACGTGCCGCGTGCGCTGGACTTCACCTCCATCGCCGCCATGGCCGATGTGTTTTACCCGCGCATCTGGCTGCGCCGTCCCTTGCGGGTGCCGGGCGGTACAGTGTCCATGACCACCTACTTTCATGCCAGCACCGCGCAACTGAAGGAAGTCGGCACCGGCTATGTGCTGGCGCAAGGCCAGGGCCAGGCGTTCCGCCACGGCTTTTTTGACCAGGCTGCGCAGCTGTGGAGCGAGGCAGGCACATTGCTGGTCACGAGCCATCAACTTGTCTACTTCAAAGAGTAGATGAGCCCCCACGGTCGCTCACTGCGTGTAGCTTCCTGCCCCCCGAGGGGGCCGTTCGCCTGCAGCCCGGCGTAGCCGGTTCTGCGGCTCTGCTTGCGAAAACCTTGCTTCGGCGAAAATCCAGAAATCGTTTCCCAATCTTTAATCGAGACAACATGACCGCTACGCTCAATACCATTCCCGAAATCCTCACCAGCATCGAAGCCGGTGTGATGACGCTGACCATCAACCGCCTTGACAAGAAAAATTCGCTGACAGCCGACATGTATGCGGCCATGGCCGATGCCATCGAGGCGGCCCAGCACGACAGCAGCGTGCGCGCCTTTGTCATCCAGGGTCATGAAACCATTTTCTCTGCCGGCAACGACATCAGCGACTTTCTGAACAAGCCGCCTTCGAAGCAAGATGCGCCGGTGTTCCGCTTCCTGCGCGGCATCAGCAGTTTCAGCAAGCCAGTGGTCGCCGCAGTCTGCGGCCCGGCGGTCGGCATAGGCACCACCATGCTCCTGCATTGCGATCTGATTTACGCAGGCGACAACGCCGCGTTCTCATTGCCTTTTGTCAACCTTGGTCTCTGCCCTGAAGCGGCTTCCAGCTTTCTGGTGCCGCAGCTCATGGGCTACCCGCGTGCAGCCGAGGCGCTGTTGCTGGGGGAGCCCTTCCGTGTTGAAAGCGCGCTCGAGATGGGCCTCATCAATCGCATCGTGCCGCCGGGCGAGGCAAATGCACTCGCGCAACAGCAGGCGCGCAAGCTGGCGTCCAAACCCATGAGCTCGCTGATTGAAACCAAGCGCCTGATGAAAAAGGGCAATGCTGGCGTCGTCGCCGAACGCATGATGGAAGAAGCAGCCAGCTTTGGCCGAATGCTGACGGAGCCGGCAGCGAAGGAAGCGTTCACGGCTTTCCTCGGCAAGCGCAAGCCCGATTTCTCTGCACTCTGAAACAAGCCTGCCTGTCATCCCGGACCTGATCCGGGATTTTTCCCCGCTTTTGTTTGAATGGGATTGCGGGTTGACGGAGCCTGCGTACAGCGGTTTGTGTCGACCTTCACGCAGAGGCCGGGGGTTGCCCGGCTTGCCAGTGAAGGGCTACTACCTCAACTCAGGCTGGTTGAATCTCAAACCTGCCCGGGCTGGGCATTCTGCAAAGCTGCAATCCGCTCCTCAATGGGAGGGTGCGTAGAAAACAGCTTGCCAATCCCGCCGGTAATCCCCATGGCCTGAATCGTCTTGGGCAACTCGCCGGGCACCATGCCGCCAAGGCGCGCCAGGGCATTGATCATGGGCTGCTTCCTGCCCATCAGGCTGGCCGCGCCTGCATCAGCGCGGAACTCGCGGTGGCGCGAAAACCAGGCGACCACAATCGCGGCGGCGAAGCCGAGCACGATGTCCAGCACGATGGTGCTGATGTAGTAGCCTATGCCGGGGCCGGAATTGTTGTCGCTGCCGCGCCGCAAAAAGCTGTCCACCGCGTAGCCGATCACGCGGCTCAGGAACACCACAAAGGTGTTCATCACGCCCTGAATCAGCGTCATGGTCACCATGTCGCCGTTGGCAACGTGGGCGATTTCGTGGCCCAGCACTGCCTCGATCTCCTCGCGCGTCATGCCTTGCAGCAGGCCGGTCGAGACGGCGACCAGTGCCGAGTTCTTGAAGGCGCCCGTGGCAAAGGCATTCGGCGCACCTTCAAAGATGCCGACTTCGGGCATGCCGATGTTGGCGGTGGTGGCCAGCTTGCGAACGGTCTCCACAATCCAGGCTTCGTCGGCGTTTTGCGGCTCATTGATCAGGCGCACGCCTGAACTCCACTTGGCGACAGGCTTGCTGATCAGCAGCGAAATGATTGCGCCGCCAAAACCGATCACGGCGGCAAAACCCAGCAGCATGCCGAGGTTCAGGCCTTGCGGCGTGAGGTAGCGGTTGACGCCCAGCAGGCTGGCCACAATGCCCAGCACCACAACCACAGCAAGGTTGGTCAGTACAAACAGAAAAATGCGTTTCATGGGTTCTCCGTGTGGAAACACTTTAATTAAACGACGCCGGCGAAGGCCGTCAAAAGCCGCGTCACCGCTTAAATGGGGGAGGGCACACCCAAATCAAGCGGCTGCTACAGCTGCCGCACAACATTTTTACGGGTTGTTTTGCGTGCGCGGCCTGAATACGAAAGAGTCATCATAAAAGGAAAAGTTCTCGTTCTCCGGCCACCAGCCCGGCACGCCCAGCACCGGCAAAGGCAGAAAAGGTTTTCCTGCCAGCCTATCGGCGCTTAGGCTGGCCGCCACCCAGGCGTCAAGTTCAGGGATCGAGCCGCCCGCCGGAGATGCCTGGTAGACGTGGGCGGTGATGGGTTTTCTGGGGTTGAGCAGCTTTTCAAGCAGGGCATGGCCAAAGAGCACCAGTTGCGCTTCTGCCCAGAGGGGTCGTAAATCAACGAACAGGCGCTTCCAGTCACGCGCCTCCAGCGCGTCCCAGATGGCCTGCGGCGCCAGCAGGAAGGCTGCGTTCTCGTCGAACAGCGTCAGTGCGTCCCGCACAGGGCCGCGACTATTCTGCACACCGGCTTTGGCAATCTCGGCCGCCTGCAGCTCGTTGAGTCTCTTTTTGGTCTGCGGGAAAGTGATCCAGCACAGGCCGTTGAAGAAGTCATGCGCGTTGGCGCGTGTGGGGACTGTGCCGGTGTCGAAGATGAATTGTTCGTAGGCGGTGCCGGAGGGCAGGGCAGATTGCGGAACAAATCGCCTGAACGCAGTATGTCGGCTCAAGGCCTGATGCAGGTCAGCGCCGTGTGCCACTTCACTCATGACTTTTTGCCCCGTATCGCGCAGGGGCGCAAGCCACGGACAGGTCCAGTCTACAAGGAAATTTTCAGCAGGTGCGCAGGCATTCATCCGCTTTTTGCGCTCTGGCGCGGCTGTCTTTTATCGCGAACCATGACAGTGGACTTGCCTTCATCCACGATCTCAAAAAGCTGCGTGGCTACGAGTAATTTGGTCAAGGTGGCGTAACCGTAGTTCCGGTGATCAAACGAGGCCTGATTTGCGATCTGCGTACCCACCGCCCCAACGCGCGCCCACCCTTCATCGTTGGCGGCCGCCTGCACGGCATTACGCAGCAGTGAGACCAGCCGGGCGTCCTGCTTGAGTTGCGCCGGTGTCGCGCGAAGGGGTGTGGCAGCGACGGCCTCCGCTTCTTCACGGCTGCCAGGTTGCGTGTCTGTACCAGCAATCGGCCGCAGCTTGTCAAGATAAAGAAAGCGCGAGCATGCGTTGACAAAAGGCTCGGGCGTTTTCTGTGCGCCAAAACCATACACAGCCGCACCCTTGGCGCGCAGATGCATCACCAGCGGCGTGAAATCCGCGTCCGACGAGACAATGCCGAATGCATCGGGACGGTCTGTGTAAAGCAGTTCCAGTGCATCAATCACCATGGCCATGTCACTGGCGTTTTTGCCTTTGCTGTAATCAAATTGCTGCATGGGCCGGATGGCATGCTCATGCAACGCCTCTTCCCAGCCCTTCAGCTCGTTCTTCTTCCAGTTGCCGTAAGCGCGCCGGATATTCGTCTCGCCAAAGGTGGACAACTCGTTGAGGATCAGGTCGATCTTGGACGCCGGAGAATTGTCGGCATCAATGAGCAGGGCCACCCGTGGTTTGCGTTCCATCAACCTTCTCCGGTAACGGTCAGCTTCCAGGCCAGGCTTTCACCCGACCTCAGCGGCTTGAGCTCCGCGTCGCCGAATGGATAGCTCTCAGGCGGGGTCCAGCTTTCCTTTTTCAGCGTGATGGTGCCTTTGTTGCGCGGCAGGCCGTAGAAGGCCGGGCCGTTAAAACTTGCAAAAGCTTCGAGCTTGTCGAGCGCACCGGCGGCCTCAAAGGCTTCGGCATACAGTTCCATCGCGGCGTGCGAGGTGTAGCAACCTGCGCAGCCCGTCGCGTGCTCTTTCAAATGTGCGGGGTGCGGCGCGCTGTCGGTGCCCAGGAAGAACTTGTTGCTGCCGCTGGTGGCGGCTTCAACCAGTGCGACACGGTGGGTTTCTCGCTTGAGTACCGGCAGGCAGTAGTAGTGCGGACGAATGCCGCCGGTGAAGATCGCGTTGCGGTTGTAAAGCAGGTGGTGCGCCGTGATGGTGGCAGCGGTGAAGCGGTCGGCATCGCGCACATACACCGTGGCTTCTTTGGTCGTGATGTGCTCGAAGACGATTTTCAGTTCGGGGAAGTCCTTGCGCAGCGGGATGAGTTGCGTGTCTATGAACACGGCTTCACGGTCAAACAGGTCGATGTCGGCACTCGTTACCTCGCCGTGAACCAGCAAGAGCAGACCTTCCTTCTGCATGGCCTCCAGCGTCTTCCAGGCCTTGCGCATGTCGGTCACACCGGCATCGCTGTTGGTGGTGGCGCCTGCCGGGTAGAGCTTGAGTGCGACCACACCGGCCTCTCTGGCGCGCCTGATCTCATCCGGCGGCATGTTGTCGGTGAGATAGAGGGTCATCAGCGGCTCGAACTTCGCGCCCTTCGGCACAGCGGCCTGTATGCGCTCACGGTAGGCAACAGCCTGTGCCGCGGTAGTCACGGGCGGCCGCAGGTTCGGCATGATGATCGCGCGGCCAAATTGGGCGGCAGTGTGCGGAACCACTGTATTGAGCGCGTCGCCGTCGCGCACATGCAAATGCCAGTCGTCCGGACGTGTGATGGTCAGGGCGGCACGTGACGGGGCGGGTGCAGTAACAGAGGTCGATGTGGTCATGGAATTCATCCTTCAATTGTCTCATTTGCAGCGCATGTACATGGACCGCTGATCGCCGCTGTGCGCGGTGGCCGCCCGCCTAAGGAAAGCCCTGATGCAGGGCTGGCTGGCCAGCAGTTACCATCGCTGGCCAGCCACAAAAAGGCTGCACAGGCGTCACCATCGCCGGCCGCACCCCACTACAAGAAGTTTTCATGCATCTGCCCCCCGAATCTGGTCACGCGCCAGAAGCCATGCCGCCCCTGGATGCGGTCGACGAACCCGTCAAGGTTTCCCTCAGGATTGAAGACTGGCTCACCGTCATCGTGATGGGCGCGCTGGCGCTTTTCACCTTTGCGAATGTGCTGGTGCGCTACTTCACCAGCCAGTCATTTGCCTGGACGGAAGAGTTCTCTGTCTTTTTGATGATCGTGCTGGCGCTGGTGGGCAGCTCGGCCGCCATTGCACGCGACCGCCATATCCGCATCGAGTATTTCTCTGAAGGCGGCTCCATGGCCAGGCGCAAAAGGCTGGCGCAACTGGGCGCGGTGATGGTCGCCATCCTGTTTGGCCTGATCGCCGTGCTGAGTGTGCGTCTGGTGTGGGACGACTATCGCTTCAACGAAACCTCGCCGGGCATAGGCATTCCGCAGTGGTGGTATTCCATCTGGCTGCCGATACTGTCTCTTGGCATGGCGTTGCGCGCTGTCGGCCTCTTCATTCGCCGGGGGCGCCGCGAATGATCCCCACCCTTCTTTTTATTGCCTTCATTGTGCTGATGCTGGTTGGCGTGCCGATTGGCGCAGCGTTGGGCCTGGCCGGTGCCGCCGCGATTGCACTCGCGAATTCTGATGCGCAGTTGTTCGGCCTCATGGCGGTGCCGCAAAACTTTTATGCCGGGCTGGGCAAGTACCCGCTGCTGGCGATTCCCATGTTTGTGCTGGTCGGCTCCATCTTTGACCGTTCGGGCGTTGCGCTGCGCTTGGTGAATTTTGCGGTCGCCATCGTAGGGCGTGGCCCGGGCATGCTGCCACTGGTCGCGATTGCTGTGGCCATGTTTCTGGGCGGCATTTCAGGCTCCGGCCCGGCCTGCGCAGCGGCCGTCGGCGCCGTCATGATCAGCGCCATGTCGCGTGCCGGCTACCCGCCGTCGTTCTCTGCCAGCGTGGTGGGCGCTGCAGCCTCCACCGACATTCTGATTCCGCCGTCGATCGCGTTCATCGTCTACTCGGTACTGGTGCCCAATGCCTCGGTGCCAGCGCTCTTTGCAGCCGGCATGATCCCCGGCATCCTGGCCGGGCTGGCGCTTATCGTCCCTTCCGTCTGGCTTGCGCGCAAATACAAGATGGGCGCGCTTGAAGCAGACATGCCCAAGCCTCCGTTCTGGGCCAGCTTTCGTGATGCCATCTGGGGGCTGGCCGCGCCGGTGCTCATTCTGGGCGGCATGCGTGCGGGCTGGTTCACACCGACCGAAGCTGCAGTGGTCGCGGTGTTTTACGGGCTGTTTGTCGGCATGGTGATTCACCGGACCATCAGGTTCCGCGACCTGTTTGAAATCCTGCGCGAGTCGGGCGAGTTGTCGGCCGTGATTTTGCTGGTGGTATCGCTTGCAGGCATCTTTGCCTATTCGCTCAGCACGCTGGGCGTGATTGATCCCCTCACACGCGCGATCACCAATTCGGGCCTCGGCGAGTACGGCATCATGGCGCTGCTGATATTGATGTTGGTCACCGTGGGTATGTTTCTCGACGGCATCTCCATCTTCCTGATTTTTGTGCCGCTGCTGCTGCCGATTGCGCAGCACTATAACTGGGACCTGGTGTGGTTCGGTGTCATCCTCACGCTCAAGGTCGCAATAGGCCAGTTCACGCCGCCACTGGCCGTCAATCTCATGGTGTCCTGCCGAATCGCCAATGTGCGCATGGAAGAAACCGTGCGCTGGGTAATCTGGATGATGCTGGCCATGTTCCTCGTGCTGGTGGCTGTCATTGCCTTCCCGCAACTGGCTTTGTGGCTGCCCCACAAGCTCGGCTATTAAAAACAACTATCGATTTTTACCAAGGAGACTCGTCCAATGAAATTCAAAACCGTCCTCGGCCTTGCGCTGGCCTGCGCCTCGCTGGCCTTCACCGCTGCTGCGCCTGCGCAGACCTACAAGTCCGAATACAAGATGTCGCTGGTCGTCGGCCCTGCATTCCCCTGGGGCAAGGGCGGCGAAATCTGGGCCAACCTCGTGCGTGAGCGCACACAGGGCCGTATCAACATCAAGCTTTACCCCGGCGTGTCGCTGATCCAGGGCGACCAGACGCGCGAGTTCAGCGCCATCCGCCAGGGCGTGATCGACATGGCTGTGGGCTCGACCATCAACTGGTCGCCGCAGGTCAAGGAACTCAATGTGTTTTCCCTGCCTTTCCTGATGCCCGACTTCGCGGCAGCTGACGCGCTGACGCAGGGTGACGTGGGCAAGGAAATCTTCAAGGTCATCGACAAGGCCGGCGTGGTGCCACTCGCCTGGGGCGAAAACGGTTACCGCGAAATCAGCAACTCCAAGCTGGCCATCAAAAGGCCTGCCGACATGAAGGGCCTGAAAATCCGCGTGGTGGGCTCGCCCTTGTTCCTGGACACCTTCACCGCGCTGGGCGCCAACCCGACGCAGATGAGTTTTGCCGATGCGCAGCCTGCGCTGGCAACCGGCGCGGTTGACGGCCAGGAGAACCCGCTGTCGATCTACACCGCGGCCAAGCTGCACAACTCTGCGCAAAAGCACATCACGATGTGGGGCTACGTCAATGACCCGCTGATTTTTGTCGTCAACAAGGAAGTCTGGGCATCCTGGACCGAAGCTGACCGCAACATCGTCAGGCAGGCTGCCATCGAAGCCGGCAAACAGGAAATCGCCATCGCCCGCAAAGGCCTGATTGAAGCCGACAAGCCCCTCCTGAAAGACATTGCAGCCCTGGGCACCACCATCACCCAGCTGACGCCTGAAGAACGCGCAGAGTTCGTCAAGGCCACCCGCCCTGTGTACGACAAGTGGAAGAACCAGATCGGCGCGGGCCTGGTCAGCACGGCTGAAAAGTCGATTGCGGCACGCAAGAAATAAGAAATCCCGCGTCAACAAAAAAGCCCCGCAGTGCGGGGCTTTTTTATTTTCTTTGACGAAACCATTAACTCACCTGCAATCAGATTTGTACGTGTGATAAAACGAGCTATCAAAAAAAGATGCCAGTTAAGTCTCATGCAGAAGCTATCTCCTGGCGAAATAGTCCTCTACAGGTCTGTCATTCGGCACCGCCCACGCGGCCCTCGTGCTTTCATTAAGATTTAGCCCCAAACGAAGATTCCTTGGAGGAATTGGCTGTGTAAACCATTTATCCCAAAGGCGACTCATCTCACCTGTCTTGATCAAACCCACAATAGTTTCTTCCCCAAACCTCTTAAACCCGGAGTCATCTTTACGGATCATGATCGCAATAGGTTCAGCGCTTAATATTTCACCCACAATTCGGAAATCTGAAGGATTCTTCGACGCAGCAATATTGCCAGCCAGAATTGAGCTGTCCATTACAAACGCATCGGCACGGCCAGATTCCAGTTGCAGGAAGCTGTCGGAGTGATCCCTGCCGAAGACTTCCTTAAAGTCGACGCCGGTGGCGCGATTACGTAGCGTCTGCGCAGAGGTGGTGCCGGTGGTGGTTACGACGGTTTTCCCACCGAGTTGCCCGATATTGCTGATCCCAGAGTTAGCCCTCACAACCATGCGCACTTCTTCAACAAAAGTCGTGGGGAGAAAAGCCACGTCTTTTTGCCGAATAGCATTATTGGTAGTAGAACCGCACTCAATATCCACCGTTCCGTTCTGAATCATCGGGATGCGGTTTTGCGATGTTACCGGTACGTACTGGACGTCGATCCGACGACCAAGGCGCTTTTCGATATCTCCAATTACCTTCTGGCAAATTTCGACATGGTAGCCAGCATACCGACCTCCACCTAGTGAATAAGAAAACACCCCTGAGGCCTCACGCACCCCCATCGTTATCCGGCCAGATGATGCTATTTTTTGGAGGGTCGCACTGCTACTGAAATCGCCGGAGGCTGATAAGGAATACTCCTGTTGCCTCGGACTATTCTGAACAGCCGTCGTTACTCCTGCAGGAAGCGAGGGAGATGAAACAAGAGCAGCCAGCCCAATTCGCGCACGACCAGCGAAACGACTCGCGGGATAAGCGGTCAAGAATGCTTGATAAGCTCCAGCAGTATTTACGCGTTGCGTATCTTCCCAAGCTTGGACTTCAACTTCTTCTATTGATGGGAATTTTGTCTCTGCTCTCTGTACTGGCGGTGTGTAAGCGGCAACTGCCTGTCCCGCCCCGGGGAAGAAGAAAAAATTTCCGCGTAAATCATGCGAAACAGCGGGTCTTTGTTGATGATTCACTTTTCGTGCAATATCGTCCACACGCTCCTTCACGGCCTCAAAGGCACTCCTTACTTCGGGATTATTGTTCCGGATCACCTGTACCAATTCCCAGGTAAAAAGTCCATTGCGACTCCCATTTCCCGGAACAGAATCCAAAGCCTTTTGATCGCGTCCAGCAGACAAGATAACTATTTGACCCGTGGTTGGTTCGGGACGCGCCAGTCCGCGAGTATTACCTATGCTGCGTGTCGCTTTTTTGGGAAATGGATTGTCTCGGCAGGCATCAATTACAAACACGGAAACGCGAGCATCAGAAAAAGAATCGAGTACTTCAACGAGAGGTATAGCACTTCGCTCAACTTGACGATCACTGTCAGGCAACGGAATATCGACGGGTAGCAAATATTGATTCGCACCAATTTGCACGCCATGCCCGGCGAAATAAAACACAAGCTCATCGCCTTTGTTTATCCGTGCTTTAACCTTATCGATAAGGCCCCAAAACTGATCCCGGCTCAAGTCGTCCTGCGCAATAACCTCGAATTTTGCATCGCGCATTGCCTGAGCGAACAGCCTTGCGTCATTGCGAGCATTCTTCAATGGCTCGACAGTCCGATATGCATCGTTGCCGATAACAATTGCAAACCGCTTAGGCGACTGAGCATGTACAACGCTAGCCAATACCACTATTACTAGTGATACGAAGAAACGTGTGAGCATGCGAACGTCCCGTGGTCAATACGACTAATGCGCCAGGATCTTGTTGAGGAAATCCTTGGTCCG
Source organism: Polaromonas sp. (assembly GCF_016185115.1). Classification (GTDB taxonomy): domain Bacteria; phylum Pseudomonadota; class Gammaproteobacteria; order Burkholderiales; family Burkholderiaceae_C; genus Polaromonas. Next base: position 81,832 of record NZ_JACPOF010000015.1, read on the forward strand.
CGGCTGGCGGTTTTCGGGGTGGCTGAAGAACTCATCCTTCGAGCAATCTTCAAGCATCTTGCCGCCCACGTCCATGAAGATCACGCGGCTGCCGACCTTTTTGGCAAAGCCCATTTCATGCGTCACGCACATCATGGTCATGCCATCCAGCGCCAGGCCCATCATGGTATCGAGCACTTCGCCGACCATTTCAGGGTCAAGCGCAGAGGTGGGCTCGTCAAACAGCATGGCAATCGGGTCCATGCTGAGCGCACGGGCAATCGCCACACGCTGCTGCTGGCCGCCCGACAGCTGTCCGGGGAACTTGTCCTTGTGCAGCATCAGGCCCACACGATCAAGGTACTTCAGGCCGTGAGCCTTGGCATCGGTGGCATTACGGCCCAGCACCTTCATCTGCGCCAGCGTCAGGTTTTCTGTCACGCTCAGGTGCGGGAAGAGTTCAAAGTTCTGGAACACCATACCGACACGGCTGCGCAGCTTGGGCAGGTCGGTCTTGGGGTCGTGCACGGCCTGGCCGTCCACAAAGATCTCGCCCTTCTGGAAAGGCTCCAGCGCGTTGATGGTCTTGATCAGCGTGGACTTGCCGGAACCCGACGGGCCGCACACCACCACCACTTCACCTTTTTCGATGCTGGTCGTGCAGTCGTTGAGCACCTGCACCGGTCCATACCACTTGGACACATTCTTCATTTCAATCATGGCCATCTTTAACTCCGGTAATTCTTAAGTTTTGTCTTGGGCTGCGCAGGCAGGCTTAACGAATGATTGCAATCCTGACCTGCAGGCGCTTGACCATGTAGGACAGTGCAAAACACATCACAAAATAAACAACGGCAGCCAGCAGGTAGGCCTCTTCAGGACGGCCGTAGATCTTGCCGGCAGTGCTGAAACCCTTGAGCAGGTCGTAGGCGCCGATGGCGTAAACCAGCGAGGTGTCCTGGAAAAGGATGATGGTCTGCGTGAGCAGAATCGGCACCATGTTGCGGAAAGCCTGCGGCAGGATGATCAGCTTCATGTTCTGCGCGTAGGTCATGCCCAGCGCACGGCCGGCGTTGACCTGGCCACGCGAAATGGACTGTATGCCCGCACGCATGATCTCGCTGAAGTAAGCCGCTTCGAACGCCACGAAGGTGATGATGGCCGAGATCTCTGCACGGTAGTTGCTGCCGCCGGGAATGATGGCGTAGAAACTGGCCGGCACCAGCAGGAAGAACCACAGGATCACCATGACCAGCGGCACGGAGCGCATGCCGTTGACATAAAAGGTCGCGGGGATCATCAGGAATTTCTTGCCCGACAGCCGCATCAGCGCCAGTATCGTGCCGAAGATGATGCCGCCTACGGTGGCAATCACCGTCAGCTCAATGCTGAAGATAAAGCCCTTGATGACGAACTTGGAAATAATGTCCCAGCTCAGGAAGCTCAGGTCGAGTCCAAACATGTCAGTGTCCTCCACCAGTTGCACCGGCCACCACAAAGCCCGGTATCTGCAGTTTCTTCTCAACCACCGCCATCACCCGGTTGACCGCAAAGGCCGAGGCCGCATACAGCAGGGTGACGGCCAGGTAGATTTCAATGCCGCGCGAGGTTTCTTCCTGTGCCTGCATGGCGAACATGGTGAGCTCGGCAATCGACACGGCAAACGCCACAGATGAATTTTTCAGCAGGTTCATGGACTCGCTGGTGAGCGGCGGGATGATGATGCGAAACGCCATCGGCAGGATCACATAACGGTAGGTTTGCGCCGTCGTGAAGCCCATGGCCATGCCGGCGTAACGCTGTCCGCGCGGCAGGGCCTGGATACCGGCCCTGACCTGTTCTGCAATACGCGACGAGGTAAAAAAACCGAGCGCAAACACCACCAGGATGAAGCTCGGCAGGTTTTTCATCGCCGGGAATATCTTGGGGATGACAAAGTACCAGATGAAGATCTGCACCAGCAGCGGTACGTTGCGGAAAAGCTCAACCCAAGCGTTGGCCAGCCGGACCAGCCACGGGCTGTTGGGCAGGGTGCGCATGGTGCCTATGAGCGCGCCGAAAATCATGGCGACGACCCACGAGGCGCCGGCCACTGACAGCGTCCAGCCCCAGGCATCGAACATCCACTGCAGGTAGGTACGGCCGCTGCCGTCATCTTGCAAAAATACTTTCCAGTCCCAGGTCATGGTTACTCCAGCCTACTGTTATTGATGTTGTTGCTCAAACGAAAAACGAAAACACAAAGCCTTTCGGCAAATGACAAACCCCGCCACGAACAGTAGTCAGGGACGGGGTTTGTATCTCTTCAGGTACTGATAAGCGGACTCAGGCCGGATTATTTCTTGGCGTAGTCTTCCATCGGTTTGTCATTGGGGTTCGCCCACGCAGCCTTGGTGCTTTCGCTCAGTGCCAGGCCGACCCTGGTGTTCTTTGGCGGGATGGGGTTGAGGAACCACTTGGTCCAGAGCTTGTCCAGGTCGCCGTTCTTGATCATGGCCTTGATGGTGTCATCGCCCAGCTTCTTGAAAGCCGGATCATCCTTGCGGATCATGATGGCGATGGGCTCCACGCTCAGCACTTCACCGACGATCCTGAAGTCTGCGGGGTTCTTGGCGGTGGCGATGTTGCCGGCCAGGATGGAGCCGTCCATCACGAACGCGTCAGCACGGCCGGACTCAAGCAGCAAAAAGCTGTCGGAGTGGTCCTTGCCGAAGACTTCCTTGAAGTCGACGCCGGTGGCGCGTTCATTCTTGCGCAGGGTCTGCACAGAGGTGGTACCCGTGGTCGTGGCGACGTTCTTGCCATTGAGCTGGGCAATGGCGGTGATGCCGGAATTGGCCTTGACGGCGATACGCACTTCCTCAACGAAGGTGGTTGGCAGGAAAGCCACGTCCTTCTGGCGGGTCGCGTTGTTGGTGGTGGAACCACACTCGATATCAACCGTGCCGTTCTGAACCAGTGGAATGCGGTTTTGCGAGGTCACGGGCTGGTATTTGACTTCCAGCTTGCGGCCGGCGGCCTTTTCAAGCGCGGCGATCACGCCGTTGCAGATTTCAACGTGGTAACCGGTGTATTTGCCGTCACCAAGGGTGTAAGACAGGGCGCCAGAGGAGTCACGAACGCCCATGGTGACCACGCCGGAGGCCTTGACCTTGGCGATGGTGTCGTTGGCCTGGGCAAAGGCGCCGCCGGTAGCGAGCAAGGCGATTGAGAGGGCGGCTAGTTTGAGTTTCATGCTATCTCCTGTATTGAAATGAAACGGTTGGTGAATGCCATTCTAGAGAGTCGATACAAGGGCTAACCCCAAGGTTTACCCGTGCCCTTCCAGAACGTTTTGAGAGGTGTTTACGTTGATTCAGAGACCTGAAAATGCTGTCTTGATTACTGTCTTTACAGGGGATTCATGAGCAGCTCCGGAGCGGCCCCAATGTGGTGCGCGCGAACCGATGGCCATCATGACACCTTTTGCAAGCAGTCTTTGTGCCAGCCCCTGCCCGGCACCTGTCATCGCAAGATTTATGTCAGCCTGTAATGCCCTGTGCGTTCTCGTTCAGCGGTCCCGAACTGTAAATTTGCCGCCCTTAAAACACCAATGCTGTTTGAGGCAACGATCATGCATTTTTTTAATAAGGGCCAAGGGTTACTACTTAGCCGAACTTCTGCCACCCTGCGGCACGGCCTTGGCGCCAGCCTGCGCCTGAAGAAAAATCCAAAGCGCCTGCGCGTGCCCTTTTGCAGAGGCGTTGGCCACCGGGCGCTCGCGGTAAACGCGAATGTCCATGGTCATCTCCAGCTTGTCACCCGCGCTCACCAGCTTTCGCGCGCGCAATTCCTTCTTGACTGCGCTGGAAGGCAAAAACGCCACGCCGTGGCCTTCAAGCGCCATGGCTTTCAGGCCCTCGGCCATGTCGGTTTCATAGACCCGGTCCAGATGGATGGCCGTGCCCGATTGCTTGAGGATCAGGTCCACCACCCGGCCCAGATAGGCACCCGGCGCATAACCCAGGTAGGGCAGCGGCTGGCCCGCACGCCCGGGCAGGCGGAACATGGGCTGGCCCTCGGCATCGGGCTTGACGTAAGGCGACAGCACCTCCTGCCCCAGGGTGACCATTTCATAACGGTCAGGGTCGAGCTGGAAAGGCTGGGAGTCATGGTGATAGGCAATCAACAGGTCACAACTGCCCTCGACAAGCCTGAGCACGGCATCGTGCACATTGAGCGCAATCAGCCGGCTCTTGATGGGCCCGAACTTCTCGCGCAGGCTGCTGACCCATGCCGGGAAGAACGTGAACGCCAGCGTGTGCGGCACGGCGAACTCGATGACGTCCTGCCCCGCAGACGTATGGCCGCGCAACATGGCCCGCGTGGACTGCAGTCCCTGCAGCATTTCAAGTGACTGGCTGTAGAGCGTTTCGCCCGCCGGTGTGAGCCGGGTCGGGTAGGAGCTGCGATCGACCAGGTCGGTGCCGGCCCATGCTTCCAGCGCCTGTATGCGCCTGGAGAACGCGGGTTGCGTCACGTGGCGCAACTGGGCCGAGCGGCTGAAACTGCGGGTTTCAGCCAGGCTTACAAAATCTTCCAGCCATTTGGTTTCCATCTTTTAATTATGAGGGGTTGGATTTCCCGGGCTGCTAGGGGAATTCCATGCGGCGCTGTTTGGTTTGGGCACTCTTTCGAAGCTGACCGGCCTCAACCAGAATGCAAATCAAACACCAGCGTCCGCAGCCACTGACTTGCCGGGTCTTTGTGCACCCGCGCATGCCAGAACAGGTTGATGGCTATCTGTGGCAGCTTCACTGGATGCGGCAGGTATGCAAGATCAAACGGCTGCACCATGCTGTGTGCCAGCCGTTCCGGCACGGTGGCGACCATGTCGGTGGATTGCAGAATGTGCCCGACCGCCACAAAGTGCGGCACCGTCAGCCTGATCTTTCGTTTCACCGCCTTGCTGTCGATGATCTCGTCGACCTTGCCGTGGCCTGTGCCTGCAGAAACGATGGCCACATGGTCTGCGGCGAAGAAATCGGCCGGGGACATTTTGGGCTTGTCCAGCGGGTGCCCCTTGCGGAACAGGCAGACATATTTCTGCATGAACAGCCTGCGCTGGAAGAAGCCGCTGTCGAGTTGCGGCAGCAAACCTATCGCGAGGTCTATTCGCCCGGCTTCCATGTCGTCTTTCAGCCGGGCCTGGCTGTTGCGCACGGTGCTGATGGTCACGGCGGGCGCGATGAGGGCAATTTCCTGCATCAGGCGCGGCAAAAAATAAATTTCACCGATATCCGTCATGCCCATCGAAAAGCGCCGCTGGCTGGTGGCAGGCTCAAACGTGCTGGTGCGGTTGATGGCACTGTGGATCAGTCCCAGCCCTTCCGTGACCGACCCGGCCAGCTGCGCTGCAAAGGGCGTCGGCTCCATGCCGCGCGATGTGCGTAAAAACAGCTCATCGCCAAACAGCTTGCGCATGCGCGCCAACGCGTTGCTCACCGCAGGTTGGCCCAGCCCCAGGTTCTCCGCCACCTTTGACACCTTGCGTTCAGTCAGCAGCTGGTTGAACACCACCAGCAGGTTCAGATCCAGGTCTTCGAGTTCCATGGTGTCTCCATGATTATTGATTCAGATGATGAATTGCATTATCACCATTGCATTGACTGATTTCGCAGGCTGCGGGATCATGGGCGTGCCCCGTTCTGCGAGGGCAGATAAACGGAGACAACAATGACTGAACAAAGTGTGGCCGCTCCAGAGGCCAACCCCACCTTCCCGTCCGGGATTCACTGGGAGTCCGACGGCACCAGCCGCATCCCCTTCATGGCCTACACCGGTGATGAACTGCACAAAAAAGAGCTGGAGCGCTTTTTCTACAAGAACCACTGGTGCTACGTCGGGCTGGAAGCCGAAATTCCCAACCATGGCGACTTCAAGCGCACGGTGATCGGCGAGCGCTCGGTCATCATGGCGCGCGGTGGCGACGGCGAAATCAATGTGGTCGAGAACGTCTGCGCGCACCGCGGCATGCAGTTCTGCCGCGAGCGCCACGGCAACAAAAAGGGTTTTGTCTGCCCGTACCACCAGTGGGGCTACAACCTCAAGGGCGATTTGCTGGGTGTGCCCTTCAGGCGTGGGGTGCGGGTGGATGGCAAGGTCAATGGCGGCATGCCGGAGGACTTCAAGACAGCAGACCACGGCCTGAAAAAACTGAAGGTCGCCACGCGCGGCGGTGTGGTGTTCGCCAGCTTCGACCATGACATCGAGTCGTTTGAAGACTTCATGGGCCCGACCATCCTCGGCTATTTCGACCGCCTCTTCGACGGCCGCAAGCTCACCATCCTGGGCTACAACCGCCAGCGCATTCCCGGCAACTGGAAGCTGATGCAGGAAAACATCAAGGACCCTTACCACCCGGGGCTGCTGCACACCTGGTTTGTGACCTTCGGCCTCTGGCGCGCCGACAACAAGTCAGAGCTGAAGATGGACGCGCACCATCGCCACGCGGCCATGATCTCCACGCGCGGCAGCGCCGGCAAGTCGGAGCAGGTCACGCAGGTGTCCAGCTTCAAGGAGAGCATGGAGCTGAACGACCCGCGCTTCCTGGACATCGTGCCCGAGCCCTGGTGGGGCGGGCCGACGGCGGTGATGATGACGATCTTCCCCAGCGTCATCCTGCAGCAGCAGGTCAACAGTGTGTCGACGCGGCACATACAGCCGGTGGGCCACGGCAAGTTTGATTTTGTCTGGACGCATTTCGGGTTTGAAGAAGACACCCCCGAGATGACGCAGCGCCGCCTGCGCCAGGCCAACCTGTTCGGCCCGGCGGGTTTTGTGTCGGCTGACGATGGTGAGGTCATCGAGTTCTCTCAGCAGGGTTTTGAGCAGAAACCGTTTCACCGCACACTGGCCGAGCTGGGCGGGCGCGGTGTTGAAGACACGGATCACATGGTCACGGAAACCTTGATACGCGGCATGTACAAATACTGGCGCAAGGTCATGGAAGAAAAATGAAAACACCCCCGTTGGCCTTCACGTCGTGTAAGGCCCTCCCACCCTCAAGGGGGCGAGACCTGCGGTCTGGCGAAGCCAGTCCCGCGGTCTCCTTGCCTCTGTCTTCGCGTTTTGCAGTCCCGGATCAAATGAGATCTGGCGGAGAACTGAAATGATCGCCATCGACTTCCAGGATTACTTCCAGCTCACGCAGCTTTACGCCAACTACGCCAAAGCCGTCGACTCAGGCGACTGGGATTTGTGGCCCGAGTTTTTCACTGAAGAGTGTTCGTACAAGCTGGTGCCGCGCGAGAACCATGAACGCGGTTTTCCGCTGGCCACGCTGATGTTCGAAAGTAAAGGCATGCTGAAAGACCGCGCCTACGGCATCCGCGAGACGCTGTTTCATGACCCCTACTACCAGCGCCACGTGGTCGGCGCGCCCATCATCCACAAGGCTGACGGCCAGCGTTTTGAAAGCGAAGCCAATTACGCTGTCTTTCGCACCAAGCTCTCGCAGGAGAGCACGGTGTTCAACACCGGCCGCTATATCGACGTGGTGGTCAGGACGCCCGACGGCCTGAAGTTCGAATCACGCCACTGCATCTACGACAGCGAGATGATCCCGAACTCCATCATTTACCCGATTTGAGGAACGACAGGCGGTCTGCACGGCATGCGTTAGCGGGAGAGCTTGTCCGGGAGACGATGCGGGAAGACCTGGCCAGGATATGTAAAGTAAACTTTACATATTGGGGCTTTGGGCGGTCCGGCGGGCCCGTCCAGGCCGAAAAATGGCTAAAAAAGGCCATTTTTAGCTGCCAAATCAGGCTGCAGCCCAATGAATACGCACGTGAGCAGCTATCAAAAATATAGTAAATCCGGCGTATTTTGCTGCCCCGCAAAAACCGGGACAATGCCTCCACATCGACCGGCAGCACCTTGCCGGCCTGCAACACCTGATCACTGGAGCCCGGATCCCATGTCTTATATGTTGTTGATCGTTGAAGACCCCGCCCAGCGCCGTACGCGAACCGCTGCCGAGGGTGAAGCGGTGTATGAGCGCATGGTGCGTTTCGGCCAGGATCTGCAGGCGCGTGGGGTGCTGGTGGCTAGCGAGTCGCTCAGCTCTCATGCCAGCGCCGCGCGGGTCAACTTGCGTGCCGGCAAGGCGGCGGTGGTCGATGGCCCGTTTGCCGAAGCCAAGGAGATGATTGGCGGTTTCTTCCTGCTCAGCTGCAAGACCTGGGCCGAAGCCGTCGCCATTGCCCAGCAGTGCCCGGCGGCAGAGTGGGCGACCGTTGAGGTGCGCTCCACTGGCCCCTGCTACGACGATGCCGATGCCGACTCCACTTTCAGGCTGAACTGATTTTTTTGCCGGCGGGGTGTCGATTCCCCTGCGAGCCGTTCGTCGTATGGGTGAGGGCCTGATTTTTGGCCTGTTTTTTCCTTTCTGTTGAACCAGGAGACCGCCATGCGTTTCATGATCATTGTCAAATCGACACCCGAATTCGAGGCCGAAACCACCCCCCAGGCACCGGACGAAAAACTGATGGCCGACATGGCCGACTACATGGAAGAGCTGTCGCGCGCCGGCGTGCTGCTCGACGGCGCCGGCCTGCAACCCAGCCGCAAGGGCTGGCGTATTCACTACGACGGCCAGAAGCGCAGCATCACCGACGGCCCGTTCGCAGAAGCGAAGGAGCTGGTTGCCGGCTTCACGATCATCCAGGTGCGCAACCGCGAAGAAGCCATGGAGTGGTCGCGCCGCTACCCCAACCCGGCAGGTGAAGGCAAGCCTGCGGTGGTCGAAGTGCGCCAGCTGTATGAACTGGACGACTTTGAGCCTAATGAGCAGGTAGAGCGCTTTCGGGAGATGAACACCCCCAGTCAGAAGTGATTCAGAAGTCATTCAGAAGCGATCCGGAAATGAGGAAAAAAGTCATGCACATCGCCCTTACCCTTCTCGGCCTGCTGGTGCTTGCAATTGCCGTCGTTGCGGCAATGGCGTCGCAGCGGCCCGATACCTTCAGCGTTGCGCGCAGCACGGTGATTGCCGCACCGGCAGAAAAAATCTTCCCGCTCATCAACGATGTGCACGCCTTCAACACGTGGAATCCCTACAACCACAAGGACCCGGCCATGAAGGGAAGCTACGCTGGCCCGGCCAGCGGCCCCGGCGCGCACTATGACTTTGAAAGCAGAAAGTCCGGCAGCGGCTTTTTTGAAATCACGCAGGCCCAGGCGCCTTCGCAGGTGCAGATGCGGCTGCTGATGACCGCGCCCTTCAAGGCCGATAACGTCATCACTTTTACGCTTTTGCCCGAGGGCGCGCAGACATCCGTCACCTGGGCCATGGCCGGGCCTGCGCCTTTCATCTCGAAGTTCATGGGCGTCATCTTCAATATGGACAAGATGATAGGCAAGGATTTCGCCGACGGCCTGGCCGCGCTGAAGCGCAAGGCCGAGCAGGCCTGATTCATATCGCCACCTCAAGGGAAAACCACATGTCACGTCAAACCTTCATCAACCTGCCCATCAAGGACATGGCGCGCAGCCAGGCCTTCTTCAAAAGCCTGGGCTTCGAGTTCAACCCGCAGTTCACCAACGATCAGGGCGCCTGCATGATCATCAGCAAGGACCACAGCTACGCCATGCTTCTGGTTGAATCCTTCTTCCAGGGTTTCACGAAGAAGGCGATTGCCGATGCCACCAAAACGACGGAGGTGCTGATTGCGCTGTCGTGCGAAAGCCGCCAGGAGGTTGATGAACTGGTGACCAGGGCTTTGGCCGCTGGCGGTACCGCTCCCAACCCCCGGCAGGACCACGGCTTCATGTATGCGCATGGCTTTACCGACCTTGACGGACACGTGTGGGAGGTCTTCTGGATGGACCCTAATGCAGCTTCTCCAGCCGCCTGAACCTTTCTCGCCGAATCCGGGAAACTCGACGGATGCATTCAGCCACCCACCAGGCCATAGCCACCGTATGGCGCATAGAGTCCGCCAAAATCGTCGGTGCAGTGGCGCGCATGGTGCGGGACATTGGTCTGGCCGAAGAGCTCGCTCAGGACGCGCTGGTCTCCGCGCTGGAGCACTGGCCCGCGTCCGGTGTGCCTGACAACCCTGGCGCATGGCTGATGGCTACGGCCAAAAACAAGGCGCTTGACCGCATGCGGCGCGAGAAGTCGCTGCAGGGCAAACTCGAGCAGGTCGGCCACGACATGGAAGCGCAGGAGATCCACGTCGTGCCCGACTTTGTCGATGGCCTGGACGCCGCCAGGCAGGAGGCCGAAATCGCCGACGACCTGCTGCGGCTGATCTTCACCGCCTGCCACCCGCTGCTCTCAACCGAAGCACGGGTCGCGCTCACGCTCAAATTGCTGGGCGGCCTGACCACGCATGAAATTGCCCGTGCCTTCCTCGTGCCCGAACCGACGATTGCGCAGCGTATCGTGCGCGCCAAACGCAGCCTGAGCGAGGCGGAAGTGCCGTTTGAAGTACCGGCCGGCGACGACCTCAATGTCCGGCTGGCTTCGGTGCTCGAAGTGGTCTACCTCATCTTCAATGAAGGTTACACCGCAACAGCGGGCGAGGACTGGATGCGTCCTGCGCTGACCGATGAGGCGCTGCGACTGGGACGCATGCTGGGCGGCCTCGCACCCGACGAAGGCGAGGTGCAGGGACTGCTGGCCCTGATGGAACTGCAGGCCTCGCGCGCCGCAGCGCGTGTGGACAAGGCAGGGCGCCCGGTGCTGCTGCTCGAACAGGACCGCAGCCGCTGGGACCGCCTCCTGATACGGCGCGGACTGGCCGCCCTGAAGAGCGCCGAGTCGCTTGCGCATTCAGGCGCGAGGCCATTGGGCTCTTATGCACTTCAGGCGTCGATTGCGGCCTGTCATGCCCGTGCGGCAAGAGGCGAAGATACCGACTGGGCGCGGATAGTCGCCATTTACGACGCACTGGCACAAGCCACGCCGTCACCCGTCATCGAACTCAACCGCGCGGTCGCCGTCGGCATGGCCTTCGGGCCGGCGGCGGGGCTGGCGATTGTCGATGTGCTGGGTGCAGACAAGTCATTGCAGAACTACCAGTGGCTGCCCAGCGTGCGCGGTGACCTGCTGGCGAAACTGGGCCGCACCAGCGAAGCGAGGGCAGAGTTCGAACGCGCGGCGCAACTGGCAGGCAATGTGCGCGAGCGTGAGTTGTTGCTGGAGAGGGCTGCGCAGCTCCATGCGCATTGAGCTTTCAGCCTGCGTGACAATCCGGACATGACGAAATCACATCCCGCGCCTGCACCTGCCGTGTTTGAAGAAGAGTTCATTGCAGGCCTCACCGACCTGTTTGAAAACAGGATTGTCTTCAACAAGGTGCTGGGGCTCAAGGTGACCGTGCTCAAGCCTGAACTGGTGAGGGCACGCGTCGACATGAAGCCCGAGCTGGTGGGCCACTACAGCTATCACCGCGTGCATGGCGGTGTGGTGAGTGCGGCACTCGACGCGCTGGCTGGCCTGGCCGTGATGGCGGCCATAGGCGCGCGCCACATGGACGAGACGCCGCTGCAGCGGATCAACCGCTTTGCGAAGCTCGGTACCATAGATTTGCGGGTGGACTACCTGCGCCCGGCCATTGGCGACCATTTCGAACTTCAGGCCGAAGTGCTGCGCCTGGGTTCACGCGTGGCCAGCACACGCATGGAGTTCTTTGGTGCTGACGGCACGCTGCTGTCTACGGGCGCTGCGGCCTATATCGTTTCCTGAGATGACCTATGCTGGTTTGACTATCTTGCGCGGCCGGCCAAAATCGTCAATCGCGACATAGGCCAGGCTGGCTTCGGTCACCTTGACGTATTTGCCCTGGCTACGCAGGCGCTCCGCATACACCTCAACCTGCACTGTGATTGACGTTGTGCCGACGCGCGTGACGGATGCAAAAAAAGACAGCAGGTCACCCACGCGTACCGGCTGCTTGAAGATGAACTGGTTCACGGCGACCGTAGCCATGCGGCCGTCTACATAACGCGCAGGAAGAACCGCGCCAGCAAGATCGACGTGAGACATCACCCAGCCACCGAAAATATCGCCATTGGCATTGCAGTCGCCCGGCATGGGGATGACCTTGAGCACCAGCTCCTTGTCGGTTGGCAATTCGACGTGAAGGGTTTCGGGCAGAGTACCCGAGTGGGCGCTTGATTCAGAAGACATAGGCACAATCTGCAAAAAGTAAATACAACACAACGATTGTCCTCCATGCGCTCCCGTGCCTCCAGCCCTGATTCTTTCCATGCCCTGCCGCCTGTTCTGGTGAACGGTGTCGCTGTTCCGCCGCCCCCACGGTCTGACTGGGGCACGCTCAAACGGCTTTTCCCCTACCTGTGGGACTACAAGTGGCGCGTGCTGGCGGCCCTGATGTTTGTGCTTGCGGCCAAGCTGGGCAATGTGGGTGTGCCTGTGCTGCTCAAAACCCTGGTTGATGCCATGAGCCTCAAACCCGGCAATGTGCAGGCCGTGCTGGTTGTGCCTGTCGCCTTGCTGCTGGGTTATGGCCTGCTGCGCCTGTCGACCTCGCTGTTCAGCGAGTTGCGCGAACTGGTGTTTGCGAAGGCAACTGAAGGCGCGTCGCGCAAGATTTCGCTGGAAGTGTTCCGCCACCTGCACGCGCTGAGCCTGCGCTTTCACCTGGAGCGGCAGACCGGCGGCATGACGCGCGACATCGAGCGCGGTACACGCGGCGTGCATTCGCTGATCTCGTATTCGCTTTACAGCATCATCCCCACGCTGTTTGAAGTCGGTCTGGTGCTGGGCATTCTGGCGGTCAAGTTCGATGCCTGGTTTGCATGGATCACGCTGACAGCGCTGGTGCTCTACATCACCTTCACCGTGACGGTAACGGAGTGGCGCACCAAGTTCCGCAAGGAGATGAACGCGCTGGACTCCACCGCGCACAGCCATGCGATCGACTCGCTGCTCAATTACGAAACCGTCAAATACTTCAACAACGAAGCTTTCGAGGCGAACCGTTACGACGGCAGTCTTCAGAAGTACCGGCGCGCCGCCATCAGGAGCCAGCGCACGCTGAGCATGCTCAACACCGGCCAGCAGCTCATCATTGCGGTGGGCCTGGTGGCCATGCTGTGGCGTGCCACCCAGGGCGTCGTCGATGGCCGCATGACGCTGGGCGACCTGGTGATGGTCAACGCCTTCATGATCCAGCTCTATATTCCGCTGGGTTTTCTGGGTGTGATTTACCGCGAGATCAAACAGAGCCTGACCGACCTCGACAAGATGTTCACGCTGCTTGAGAAAGAGCGTGAGATTGCAGACGAGCCTGGCGCGCAGCCGCTACAGATTCGTGAAGAGCCGGCGGTGCGTTTTGAAAATGTGAATTTTTCATATGAGCCGGCCAGGCCCATCCTTAAAGACGTGAGTTTTGAAATACCGCCCGGCAAGACCGTGGCGGTGGTTGGGTCATCGGGCGCCGGCAAGTCCACACTGGCGCGCCTGCTGTTCCGCTTTTACGACGTGCAGGGCGGCCGCATCACCATCGCCGGGCAGGACATCAAAAAAGTCACGCAGGCCAGCGTGCGCCAGGCGATTGGCATCGTCCCGCAGGACACGGTGCTCTTCAACGACACGGTTGAGTACAACATCGCCTACGGCAAACCCGGCGCCTCGCATGCGGAGGTCGAGGCCGCGGCCCGTGCGGCGCGCATTCACGACTTCATCGCCTCGACACCTCTGGGCTACAGCACCATGGTGGGTGAACGCGGCCTGAAACTCTCCGGTGGCGAGAAACAACGTGTGGCGATTGCCCGAACGCTGCTCAAGAACCCGCCGGTCGTGATTTTTGATGAGGCTACTTCTGCGCTGGACTCAGCGAACGAACGTGCGATTCAAGCCGAACTGCGGGCCGCAGCGCAGAACAAGACCACGCTGGTGATTGCACACCGGCTCTCTACCGTTGTGGATGCGCACGAGATCCTGGTGATGGAAGAGGGGCGGATTGTCGAGCGGGGAACGCACGCTGAACTTCTGGCTTTGGGGCAGAGGTATTTGAAGATGTGGACCTTGCAGCAAAGCTCCGAGTGAGGTTCTGGTTGGGGTGAAGGGCGCGGCCGCAAGCCGGCAACCTGACCGGCCCTGTCAGGCCGCCTGATCCCGCCTGACCCGTTCCAGTACAGCCGCAACCTCACGCACATCCATCCCGTACATCTCGGCAAACTCGGCCTCGGTCTTCCCGCTGGCCTTGAAGGTGGCCATCAATGCATCACGTTTGGCTGCCTCGAGCTTGAGCTGGGAAAGTGCCTCATCGACAAGTGAATTCGCAGACTCGTCCTGCACCCTGACACGTTCCGCGTATTCCTCACGCGGCAGGCCGGACGCTTCGATGGCGGCGACTATCCTTGCGATCACGCGGGGCCTGAGGTCTTCTTTCGAGCGCGCCTGGCGGCGGCGGAAGACTTCGAGGATGGCGTGGTGCACGTGTTCTGGCGACACGGGTTCTACTGCGTTGCCGTCAAGGTCATGGCACGCCAGCCCGGCGGCCACGCTTTCGAGGTAGCGTGTTGAGCGCGCATGCTGGCCCATGGCGAGCTTGAGTTCATCTTTTTTGAACACGTCCGGGTGCCTTGCCAGCAGGTCCTGAAAAATGCCGAGCTTGAGCGGCAGGAACTGCGCACCGAACAGTTTGGGGTGCAGCTCAAACAGTTTTTCCAGAAGCGGATTGACCTCACGCTGCGGGCGCGCCTGTGGTGCAGCTTTGGCAGGATGTGGTCGCCTGTTGCCCTGGGGGCGGGGCTTGCGCGCCGCATCTGGCTTGCCAGCGTTTTCGGCCGGGGCGGCGGCTGCAGAGGTTGTCATGTCGGTCATTACTTGTCCAGTTGGTTTGCAGGTCGCCGTTGCGCTTCAGCGCGGCCTGTACATCTTGAAGTGATTGTCGCGTGTGATTTCAAAGTAATCGGCAGGGCCGCCGGCGCGCAGTATGGGTTGTGCAGTGACGGTGTCGTAAATGCCATCCTTGAGCAGGTGGCGTGCGATGTGAATGCCCACCACTTCACCCAGCACCAGCCAGGTGTCGACGGGCACGCCATCCAGGCCCTGCAACTGCAGCAGCTGTGTCAGTTTGCATTCGAAGGAGACGGGGCTTTCAGCCACGCGCGGGGCCTTGATGCAGCGCGAGGCGCCAGGTGTCAAGCCGGCCAGCTCGAACTCGCTGACATCGGGCGGCACGGCAGCACAGGTCTGGTTCATCTGTTCGGCGAGGGGGCGTGTTGCCAGGTTCCAGACGAATTCACCGGTTTGCCGGATGTTGCGCAGGCTGTCCTTGGCGCCAATGCTGGCAAAGCCGATGATGGGCGGCGTGTAGTTGAAGGCGTTGAAAAAACTGTAGGGCGCGAGGTTGAGCCGGCCTTCTGAATCCTGCGTCGACATCCAGCCTATGGGGCGCGGTCCAACGATGGCGTTGAAAGGGTCGTGCGGCAGGCCGTGGCCTTTGGATGGTTCGTAAAAGTGGATGTCTTCGTTCATGTTCAACTTTGTTTGGTACTGCTGCGTGCCACGGCTTCGGCCACTTCAATGCCATCGACACCGGCCGACAAAATGCCGCCCGCGTAACTGGCGCCTTCGCCTGCAGGGTACAGGCCCCTGACGTTCAGGCTCTGGAAGTCATCGCCGCGTGTCATTTTGAGCGGTGACGAGGTGCGCGTCTCGACGCCGGTCAGCACCGCATCGTGCATGTCGAAGCCGCGTATCTTTTTGCCGAAAGCCGGCAGTGCCTCGCGCATCGCCGTGATGGCGTATTCAGGCAGGGCGGTGGCGAGGTCTGTCATCAGCACGCCCGGCTTGTAAGACGGTTCGACGCTGCCGAGTTGCGTGGATGGCTTGCCTGCGATGAAGTCACCTACCAGCTGGCCAGGCGCCTCGTAGTTGCTGCCGCCCATCGTGAAGGCATGCGACTCCAGCTGGCGCTGGAAGGCAATGCCCGCCAGCGGTCCACCGGGGTAATCAGCCGGTGAGATGCCCACAACGATGCCTGCGTTGGCATTGCGTTCATTGCGCGAGTACTGGCTCATGCCGTTGGTCACCACGCGGTTTTCTTCAGACGTTGCGGCCACCACCGTGCCGCCCGGGCACATGCAAAAGCTGTAGACCGAACGCCCGTTCGCGGCGTGATGCACCAGCTTGTAGTCGGCCGCGCCCAGAAGGGGGTGGCCGGCATGCTGGCCCAGGCGTGCGCGGTCAATCAGGCTTTGCGGGTGTTCGATGCGAAAGCCTATGGAAAAAGGCTTGGCCTCCATGTAGACGCCGCGTTCATGCAGCATGGCGAAGGTGTCGCGTGAGCTGTGGCCCAGCGCCAGCACGACGTGGTCGGCGCGCATTTCGTAGCTGCTGCCGTCGGCCAGGTTCTCGACCTTGAGGCCGCGAATCTGCCCACCCTCGATCTGCACGTCGCTCACGCGTTGCTGAAAGCGCACTTCCCCGCCCAGCGCGATGATCTGCTCGCGCATGTTCTCGACCACCTTGACCAGCTTGAAGGTGCCGATGTGCGGTTTGCTGACCAGCAAAATTTCTTCAGGTGCGCCAGCCTTGACGAATTCCGTCATCACCTTGCGGCCCAGGAAGCGCGGGTCCTTGATCTGGCTCCAGAGCTTGCCGTCTGAAAACGTGCCGGCGCCGCCTTCACCGAACTGCACATTCGATTCGGGGTTGAGCACCTTTTTGCGCCACAGGCCCCAGGTGTCTTTCGTGCGTTCACGCACTTTTTTGCCGCGCTCCAGCACTATGGGTTTGAAACCCATCTGCGCCAGCAGCAATGCCGCGAAGATGCCGCAGGGGCCGAAGCCGACCACCACAGGCCGGACTTCGGGTGCGGCATCCACATGGGTGACGGGGTAGTAGGCCTGATCTGGCGTGGGGCGTATGTGCGGGTTGCCTTCAAATTTTTGCAGCAGGCGGGCTTCGAGTTCGGGGGAGGTGAGGGCGACGTCGGCGATGTAGACCAGCAGCAGCTTTTGCTTGCGCGCGTCGTAGCTGCGTTTGTAGATGCTGTGGCTGGCAATGTCGCCCGGCGGTATGGCGAGCGTTCTGGCGATCAATGCGGGGAGTGCATCTTCCGCATGGTCAAGCGGGAGCTTGAGTTCGGTCAGGCGAATCATTCTGGACTTTCGTGGGATCTGTTTTCCGGATCAGCACGTATTTTAGGCGGGTGGTCAATTGATCAAAATGCTACGATTTTGGCAGCTGCTCACGTGCGTATTTATTGGCTTGCAGCCGTTTTTGGCATCAAAAATAGCCCCTTTTGGGGTTGAATCGGGGTGCTGGATGGAGCGCAAGGCCTTTGAAATGGCTTTAAAACAGCTGTTATAGCTATAACAGCTGTTTTTGAGTGCTGTTGCATATTGCCCCGATAATCACTCTGTGAAGCCTGCCAGACCGCCGCTGGTGCAATTTCCGAAAGGAAGCACTGGAGGAACGTCCGGACTGCACAGGACAGCGTAGGAGGTAACACCTCTCCACCGTGAGGTGAGGATCAGAGCAACAGAGACGAGTCGGCTTTTTGGGGCAACCCGGATCGCCGGGTGAAACGGGCAATCTCTACGCGCAGCAATACCAAGTAGGCCAGCGTTGATGTAGCTCCGCAGAGCTGGCGGGTAGGTAGCACCGAGCCGTGGGGGCGACCCCCGGCCCAGATTAATGGCGGTCACACCGCGCGCATCGCAAGATGACGCGGCGCACAGAATCCGGCTTATCGGCGGGCTTCACACTTTATTCAAGGCGGACGTGCTTGCGCAACCATCAGCGGGCCTATTCTTCAACAAAGGCCACCTCGCGCGTTTTCCTGACCGCCGGCAGCAGCACTATAAGCAGCAAGACGATGCAGGCGATAAGCAGGCCTGCGGAGATTGGTCGCGTGACGAATGTGCTCCAGTCCCCGCGCGACAGCAGCAGCGAGCGGCGCAGGTTCTCTTCCATCATGGGGCCAAGGATGAGCCCTAGCAGCAGGGGCGCCGGCTCGGCTTTCAGCTTGTTGAAGATATAGCCCACTACGCCGAAAACACCCACCACCCAGATGTCCCAGGTGTTGTTGTTGGTCGAGTAGACGCCAATTGCACAAAACAACACGATAGCGGGGAACAGAAAGCGGTAAGGCACGGTGAGCAGCTTGATCCAGATGCCGATGAGCGGCAGGTTCAGGATCACCAGCATGGCGTTGCCAATCCACATCGAGGCGATCAGCCCCCAGAACAACTCCGGGTTGCCGGTCATGACCTGAGGTCCGGGCTGGATGTTATGAATCGTCATGGCGCCCACCATCAGCGCCATCACCACATTGGAGGGGATGCCCAGTGTCAGCAAGGGAATGAACGACGCCTGGGCTCCTGCATTGTTGGCTGCCTCGGGGCCGGCCACGCCGCGTATGTTGCCCTGGCCGAAGGGCACCTCGCCGGGACGGGCCTTCAATTTTTTCTCTACGGTGTATGCCGCAAAGGCCGACAGCAGTGCGCCACCGCCGGGCAGTATGCCGAGCGCGCAGCCCAATGCGGTGCCTCGCAGAACGGCCGGTGTCATGTCGCGGAAATCCTGTTTTGTGGGGAACAGTCCCTGCACCTTGACTGCAAACACTTCCCGCTGGTCCTCCCGCTGCGC
Organism: Polaromonas sp.; assembly: GCF_016185115.1. Classification (GTDB taxonomy): domain Bacteria; phylum Pseudomonadota; class Gammaproteobacteria; order Burkholderiales; family Burkholderiaceae_C; genus Polaromonas. The sequence goes on from NZ_JACPOF010000015.1 coordinate 100,433, forward strand.
GAGGTTGCTGATGATTTCGCCGTAGCCGAAGACGCCCATGGCGATGGCCACAAAACCGATGCCGTCGGTGAGCTCAGGAACGTCAAAGCTGAAGCGCGCCACGCCGGAGTTCACATCTGTTCCAACCAGTCCGAGCAGCAATCCCAGCAGGATCATGCCAACGGCCTTGAGCAGGGAGCCCGATGCCAGCACCACGGCACCAATCAGGCCAAGCACCATCAGTGCAAAATATTCAGCCGGCCCGAACTTGAAGGCCAGCTCTGTGAGAGCAGGCGCAAAGGCAGCGATCATCACCGTGCCGACGCAGCCGGCAAAAAACGAGCCTAGCCCTGCAGCCGCCAGTGCGGGGCCGGCCCTGCCTTTCTTGGCCATCTGGTGGCCGTCAATGCAGGTCACGACCGACGATGACTCGCCGGGCAGGTTCACCAAAATGGCTGTGGTGGAACCGCCATATTGCGAGCCGTAGTAGATGCCGGCCAGCATGATGAGGGCAGACACTGGCGGTAATGCGTAGGTGGCCGGCAGCAGCATTGCGATGGTCGCTGCAGGGCCGATGCCCGGCAATACGCCGATCAGCGTGCCCAGCAGGCATCCGACAAATGCATAAACAAGGTTGATGGGCGTGAAAGCCACGCCGAATCCCAGGGAAAGGTGTGAAAGTATTTCCATGTCGTTCTCAGCCTGTGATGAATCCCGGCCAGACGGGGAATTGCAGTTTCAGCGCCAGGACAAATACAAGGTAACTGCCTATGGCCAGAGTGGTTGCGAGGATGAAAGTGGCGCGGAACTTCCAGTCCGCCTGGGCCATGCTGGCGATGAAGGTGAGGGCGTAGATGGCCACGATCATTCCGAATGCGGGCAGCCCGATTGCTGGCAGTCCCGCCAGCAGCAGGCCAAACACGACATTCGCTGCGATGACGTAGACCAGGGGTCGCCACGCCCATTTGCCGATTTTTTCAGGGTCGGATCCGCTTCGGCCTATGGCCTTCAAAGCAACGCCCACACCCACCAGTGCCATGAGAACACCGAGCATGAGCGGGAAATAGCCAGGCCCCATCCGGGCGGCGTCACCGACGTTGTAATTTGTCGCACCCCATGCGAAGGCGGTGCCCACTCCGAGGAACATGAGGCCGCAGTAAAAGTCAGGCTGGTTTTTGATATGCAAGTTTTGTCTCCGTTTTATAAAAAAGCAGGCTGCCCGCTGGGTACCGAGCCAAACTATTCAGTGCGACTCAGAGCAGTTGTTACATGCCTGCATTGCAAACCAGCAAGCCGGTGCTGAAGCGGGCCCCGGCTGCCAGTTCAGCTGTCATCTGCGAGCAGCAGGCCGAAGGGTAGGGCCGATCGCATTTCGCGTAAATTCGTATTTAGCGAGGCTTTACTTCGAAAAAAACGATCAATGCATGAGACAAACCTAAAATCGGGGCGTCTTACACAGCACTTGGGCACGCCATGAATTTCAAGCATCTGCACTACTTTTGGGTCGCGGCGAGGGCTGGAGGCATTGTTCGTGCGGGCGAACAACTGCACACCACGCCGCAAACCCTGTCGGGCCAGATCAAGTTGCTTGAGTCGTCCCTGGGGGTGCGGCTGTTTCGCAAGAGGGGGCGACAACTTGAGCTCACCGATGAGGGACGGCTGGCGCTTGGTTATGCGGACCAGATATTTGCGCTGGGTTCGGATATGCAAAATGTCCTGGGGCAGGCGCAGGAAAGTCCGACCGCCCTGGAGTTTCGGGTCGGTGTCGCAGAGTCGGTTGCCAAGTCCGTGGTTTACCGCCTGCTGGAACCCACGCTGTCGATCGGGCGGCCAATCAGGCTGATCTGCAGCGAAGGCAAGTTCCCCGAACTGCTGGCGCAGATGGCATTGAACCGACTGGACCTGGTGATCGCCGAAGAACCAATTACCAGCCGGACCAATATCAAGGCTTTCAACCATCCGCTGGGAAGCTCACCCATGAGTTTTTACGGTACGCCCGCCGTCAGGGCTAGGCTGAAGGGAGAGTTTCCCCAATGCCTTGACGGTGCCCCCATGCTGGTCATGGGCACATCCGCATCCATCCGAAAGCCGCTGGAGGCATGGCTTACCAAGTACCAGATCAAGCCCCGCATGGTCGGCGAATTTGATGACGGCACATTGATGAAAACCTTTGGGCGCGAGGGTCGCGGCGTATTCATGGCGGCCAGCGTGCTGGACAAGGAAACCGTCACCCAATATGGCGTGCAGGCGATTGGACACTCCGACGAAATAATGGAGCACTTTTATGCGGTATCAGTCGAGCGGCGTGTGAAGCACCCTTGCGTGGTCGCCATCACGCAGGCAGCACGCAAACAGCTTGCCATGACTTGATTCTTTTCCCGGCCGCAACCTCAAGGCGGCGTTTGCTGCCGAGCTCTCAACTCTCGGCTTGATGCGTACCGTGCAGTCTTCGCCATAGCTGGAAGGCCATGAAGGTAACAACGCCAATATTGGCAAGCAACACGCCTGCATTGATCAGGCCGGGCCTGTGTACCAGGTGCGCGACCTCCAGCGGAATGTAGAGCGCGCCCGAGAGCGCCGCCAGCCATTCAGCCCAGGCCTTTTCTTTCCAAAGCCCCCAGGCCTCCAGCCAGCGCACGGTTATGTAGGCGATGGCCACAGGCGCCATGGTCCGCAGGTTGATGGCGTTGAGCAGGTCTGCATAGTGCAGCAGCAACTCGGGGTAATGCATCTGCGGGTCGAGATGAAAACGCCAGAGCAGCGCGAGCGCCAGGCGGTGAACGTCATAGTGCAGCAGCCCCAGCAGTCCCAGCCCGGCGGCGAGTGCTGCAAGGCCCTTGACGGCCTCAAACAGCGCAATCGCGTGCAGCGCACGCCGCCTTGCATCGGGATGCGAATGATGTGGCTTTTCTTCGCCCATCAATGGCCTGCCTGCTGCAACTCCCGAATGCGCTCCACATGCGCGAGCAGCGAGCGTTTGGCAATCGGCCAGACGCGCTCATGCACATCGTCGTAGGCCAGCGGCACCCAGTCGTCGAGCGTACCGCCCGGGTTGGCCTGCATCACGGCCAGCACTTTCGCCTCGCGCTTGAGCCGGTGGCTTTTGAGCTGTGCAATCGCGCCTTTGGCATCGCCCAGTACATAACCGTGGGCCGGCAGTATGAAGGCTATGCCGTGTTCGTCGCAGGCGGCGCTCAGCGCGTCGAGTGAATCGAGGTACGCGGTCATCGCACCGTCAGGCGGGTTCACGATGGTGGTGCTGCCGTTGAGCACGTGGTCACCGCTGAAGAGCAGGCCGTCTTCGACCAGCACCAGGCAGACATGGTTGGCCGCGTGGCCGGGTGTGTGGATTGCTTTGAGGCTATGGGTGATGGGCCCATCAGCGCCTTCGCCAGACAGGACGAGGTGTGCATGGTGTGCAAGTACGATGTCCGGTGTGAACTGGCTGTCGGCACGTGCGGTGGGCAGAGAGGGCAGGCCGTAAATCGGCGGCCTGGGCCTGCCGCCGGCTTCGACCAGCGCCTGCAGGGGTTTGGCGCCGGGTGAATGATCGGGGTGCGAGTGTGTACAGACAATCTGGCGGATGTCACCGCCCGCCGCAGCGTGAAGGCGCTGCAGGTGGTCGATATCGAGCGGGCCGGGGTCTATGGCGATATAGCCTGTAGCCGCATCACCCACCAGGTAACTGTTGGTGCCCGGGCCGGTCATCACGCCGGGGTTGGGCGCGGTCAGGCGCATGACGTTTTTCAAAAGCGCCACGGGTTGGTCTGTCTGCCAGTCGAGGTGGTGCACCATCTGCCCGTCGGGGCTGGTCAGGGCCAGTTCGCCGAAGGGCGATTCATGCTCCATGTAGCGCGCTTCCTTGCCACCGAGAAAGCCCGCACGCGGGCAGGATGTCCACAGGGGCTGCTCTGATGCGCAGGCCTCCAGCACGGCGTGCACGCTGGGGTAATGCTGCAGGCGTTCAAGCGTGCGTATGGTCGGGAAGATGATGAAAAAATTTCCGGCCTGGTGTTTTGCCAGTGCGTCAGCAGGCCGCACCCACATCGGCTCAAACTGCTCGGCTTCGTCGGCCACCGGTTCCTGCCCATGCGGCATGCGTGCGACAAGAAACGGCACGTCAAAGCGGCGCGGCAGGTCGCGGTCCGTGATCCAGTGCGCCAGCACAAACACCTCGTCGCCCGCCAGCGTCAGGCCACGCTGCTTGCATTGCGCTGCAAACGGGGCCTTGCGATCCAGTGCTGCGATGTCGGCTGTTGTGGCATGTGTGCCATCGGCATGCCGCGCCAGCAGCACACCCAGCTCCTCAAAACTTTCACGTATCGCGGCAATTGCCTGCGTCAGGTGCAGGTCGCTCTGTCCCGGCCGCCGGGTGGACTGGCCGTGTGCCTGTGCATCCGCAGCATCAATGCCGCCGCCGGGGAACACATAGGCACCCGGGGCAAAACTGGCGCTCATGGAGCGGCGTGTCATCAGCACCTCAATGCCGTCTGCCGAGTCGCGCAGCAGCAGGACTGTGGCGGCAGCACGAAGGTCTGCGGGTTTGCGCTGAGGGTAAAGGAGTTGCTTTGTTCGTACCATCAAAACATTACATCACGGAGACCGGAATGCTTGCAAAACGTCAAATGCTGTTGGGTATTCTGGTTCTTTCCGCTGCGGCTGGTGCCTGGGCCCAGAGCGGGCCGGCCTGGCCCATGCGTGGTCCCATCAAGCTGGTGGCGGTGTTCCCGCCCGGCGGTTCGGTAGACCAGGTCGCACGCATTCTGGCGCAGCCCCTGCAGGTGCAACTCGGGCAGAGCGTGATTGTTGAAAACAAGGGCGGCGCGTCCGGCTCCATAGGCGCCGCAGCTGTCGCCGCATCACCCGCAGACGGTTACACCTTTGCCGTGGTGTTTGACACCCATGGTGTGAACCCGGCGCTGATTCCCAACCTGCCTTTCGACAGCAAGAAGGATTTGCCGCCCGTCATCCTGGTGGGCACCTCGCCCATGGTGCTCGCCACCTTTGCAGGCAGCGACTACAAAACCTTTGCCGATGTGGTGGCTGCCGCGAAGGCGAAGAAAAACGTCAGCTACGGCACGATAGGCTCGGGCAGCCTGGGCCATGTGGCCATGGAACTGCTGGGCAAGAACGGCGGCATTGCGTGGACGCATGTGCCTTACAAGGGCGGCGGCCCGCTCATGAATGACGCGGTGGCCGGGCATGTGCCTTTGTCGATTGGCTCGGTGTTTGTCACCAAGCCGCATATCGACAGCAAGCGCATGCGCCCGCTGGCTGTGACGACTTCAAAACGCAGCCCCAACCTGCCCGACGTGCCGACCATGGCCGAGAGCGGCTACCCGGGTTTTGAGGCACCCGCCTGGTGGGCGGTGCTGGCCCCGGCCAAAACACCGCCCGAGATCGTCAGGCGCATGAATGAAGAAATCAACAAGGCGCTGAAGAACCCCGAGATCGCCAGCAAGCTGGCGGCGCAGGGCATTGACGTGGTGGGCGGAACACCCGAATCGGCAAAAACCTTTGTCGACCGGCAGATGGATATCTGGGCCAAGGTTGTCAAGGACAACAACATAAAAGCAGACTAGACCGTTTCCGGCTATTCCTCCGGCGTCACGCCCAGCGCCACCAGCAGGCGCGCCACCATGTTGTAGGTTGCGATGGCGGTGGTGAGTTCCACTATTTCCGTCGTGTCGAAATGCTGCTTCAGCGCGGCAAACACTTCATCGCCCACTTTGACGTCAAGTGTCATCTGCGCGGCGTATTGAATCACCAGCTTTTCCACGGCACCCAGCACCGCAGCGGCGGGCACGCCACGCGGGTTTTCCTTCAGCGTGGCCTGCAGCGCGTCGAGTTCGGCCTGTGAGCCGCCGGCCGTGATGAAGTCCGGCGCATGGTGGTGGAATTCGTAGTGCGCACCGGTCAGCAGGGCGACTGTGCAGATGCCCAGCTCGCGCAGCTTGCGGCTGGTCGGCAACTCGGTACGCACCGCCTTGAGGTAGACATTCCAGCCGCGCGCGACGGGCTCGCTCCAGAGTAATGCCTTGTCGAGGTTGATGAGTTCGCCGCCGCGACGCGCCAGGATGGCCTTTACAAGTTCGTCGGGTTGCGGTTTGAGATCGTTGGACCAGTCGGGAATTCGCATGATGGCAATATTCAAATGGGTTCAGGTGAGATCAGGTGATCTCAAGGGCTACAAGAAAGCGCGCCACCATGTTGTAGGTGGCTATGGCGCCTGTGAGTTCAACGATATCGGTCGTATCCATGTGTTTTTTGAGTTCCGAAAACACGGTGTCGTGCACCTTCACGTCGAGTGTCATTTGCGCGGCGTACTGGATCACGACTTTCTCAATCGCGCCCAGCGTGGTGCTGGCTGCAGGCGCGCGGGGGTTGTCCGCCAGCGCGTCTTTCATGGCGTCCAGCTCGGCCTGCGTGCCGCCCTGCGCCAGGAACTCTTTTGAGTGCGCCTGGTATTCAAAATCGGCGCCGGTCAGCAGCGATACGGTCGAAATCGCCAGTTCACGCAGCTTCTTGCTGCCGCCCATGTCCATGCGCACGGCCTTGACAAAAACATTCCAGCCGCGTGTGAAGGGCTCACTCCACAGCAGGCCACGGTCCAGTGGCAACAGTTTGCCGCCCCGGCGTTGCAGCACGGCCTGTACCAGGTCTTCAGGCTGGGGTTTGAGTTCGGGGGTCCATTCAGGCAGGCGCATGGCAGGCTCGGGAAGTTGGTAGAACTGCAAGAGTACAACATGCTCCGCTCAACATGCCGCGATAATTGGCCCATGCGAATCCGCTTTACAAAAATGCAGGGCGCGGGCAACGACTTTGTCATGCTCGACGAGACCAAAGGCCTGCTGGGCCTGACCACCGCGCAATACCGTTTTCTGGCTGACCGCCATTTCGGTGTTGGTGCCGACCAGATCCTGTCGGTGCGACCGTCGCCTGCTCCCGGCATTGATTTTGAATACGTCATTCACAACGCCGATGGCGGCGAGGTTGAACAGTGCGGTAACGGTTCGCGCTGCTTCCTGCAGTTCGTGCGTGAGCAGGGTCTGACAGCCAAGGACTCCGTGGTGGTCAAGACCCTGAGCGGAATCATCGAACCCCGCATGGAGGCCGATGGCCGCGTGCGCGTCAACATGGGTGCGCCCGTGTTTGACTTGTCCAGGGTGCCTTTTGACGCGACTGGTGCATTGCCTGTGGCCTATGGCGCCTGGGGAATGTGGCCGCTGGTGCTTGAGGGGACATCCGCCCCGGTGATGGTGGCAGTGCTGTCCATGGGCAACCCGCATGCTGTTCAAGTCGTCAATGACGCCGAGGCTGCCCCGGTGCTTGAGACCGGTCCGCTGATTGAAAACCATGTGCGCTTTCCAAAACGTGTGAATGCAGGTTTCATGCAGGTCGTCTCGCGCAACCAGATAAAACTTCGCGTCTATGAGCGCGGCGCAGGCGAAACCCTGGCTTGCGGCACAGGCGCTTGCGCGGCAGTCGTGGCGGGCATACGGCTGGGGCTTCTGGGCAACCGTGTCGATGTAGAGACGCATGGCGGCCAGTTGACGATTGAATGGTCTGGCGGGCTCAATGCGCCCGTGATGATGACAGGGCCTGCGACCACCGTGTTTGAATCCGAAATAACCGTCCCCGATGACATCTAGCTTCAACAGCAGAAAGACTGGACAATCCTTCACATGAACCCAACCGACCACTCCATCACCGAAGACGACATCGCCAACTTCCTGGCGAACACGCCCGACTTTTTTGAGCGCCATGCCGAGTTGCTGGCGACCGTGCAGCTGTCCAGCGGCCATGGCAGCCGCGCCGTCAGCCTGCAGGAGCGCCAGGCCGGCCTGTTGCGTGACAAGATCAAGGGGCTGGAGTCCAAGGTGGTCGAGATGATCCGCCACGGCCAGGAGAACGTGGCGATTGCCGAAAAGCTGCAGCGCTGCACCCGCAACCTGCTGCTCACCGCCCATGCGCGCGACCTGCCCGAAACCATTGTGGGCGAGCTCAAAAAGCAGTTCGCCGTGCCGCAGGCGGCCATCAAGGTCTGGACCGTGAACGGCATTTTTTCGGGCGAGTCTTTCAGCAGCGGCATCAGTGACGATGCGCGGGCTTTTGCATCGTCGTTGACCGCGCCTTATTGCGGCGTCAACTCCGGTTTCGAAGCGGCCACCTGGCTGCCGGAACCCGCCTCGGCCATGTCGATCGCGCTGGTGCCCCTGCGCTCGGCAGTGGGCCAGGAGGCCTTTGGCATGCTGGTGCTGGCCTCGCCTGACCCGGAGCGTTTCCAGAGCGACATGGGTACCGAGTTTCTTGCCCAGATCGGCGACCTCGCCGGCGCCGCGCTCACGCGGCTGCTGCCCCAGGCCGACGCCGAATAGACCTCGCCATGAGCAGCGCCGCCGGCCGGGGTTCCGCAACGCAGGTCGCGGACAGTCCGTCTGCTGCGCTGCAGGATGCGGTGCCAGAGGTGGTGCTGGAGGCCGATCCACTGGTCGAGCGCTATCTTGAGCATGTGCGGGTTGAAAAACGCCTCGCACAGCGCACCACAGAACTTTATGCCCTTGACCTGCAAAAGCTGCAGGCCAATTGTCTGCAGGCCGGTGTGGGGCTGACGGCGGTACAGAACACCCACATGCGGCGCTGGGTGGCGCAGATGCATGCGGGTGGCCGAAGTGCGCGCGGCATTGCGCTCATCCTCTCCGGCTGGCGCGGTTTTTACACCTGGCTGGGCCGGGAAGGGCTGGTGGTCAGCAACCCGGTCCAGGATGTGCGCTCACCCAAAGCCGCCAAGCCCTTGCCCAAGGCATTGAGTGTGGACGAGGCCGTGCAACTGGCCAGTTACCAGGGCAATGTGCACGGGGGCGCTGAGAGCAACCCTCTTGCCGAGGCGCGTGACCGCTGCATCACCGAGCTGCTTTACGGCTGCGGCCTGCGTATCGGTGAACTGGTAGGCCTGGACGTGCAGGCCAGCGCACAGGCGCGCGGCTGGATAGACCTGGATGCGGCCGAGGCGCATGTGCTTGGCAAGGGCAGCAAGCGCCGCAGCGTGCCGGTCGGCAGCAAGGCCATGGAAGCCCTGAAGGCATGGATGTCTGCGCGGCAGGGCTGGGCCAGGGATGATGCGGCGCTGTTCATCAACCCGCGCGGCGGCCGCCTCACGCCGCAGCACATCCGGGTGCGGCTCAAAAAACGCTCCTTCAGCGCCGGGCTGGCAACGCCCGTGCACCCGCACATGTTGCGTCATTCATTTGCCAGCCACGTGCTGCAGTCCAGCGGTGATTTGCGTGCAGTGCAGGAGCTGCTGGGCCACGCCAACATCACGACCACACAGGTCTACACGCGGCTGGATTTCCAGCATCTGGCAAAGGTGTATGACGCGGCACATCCCCGGGCGACAAAAGCCGCGGGCAAGACAAAAACCTAAACGGTATCGGTCTGGCGCTCGGGGCGCGGCCTCTGGCGGCGGCGTTTGGACGGCGTGGTTTCGCCGAGCATGAAGACGGCTTTTCTGTCTTCAATTGATACCGAAGCAAGTTTTTCCTCCAGTGCCGTCAGGACGCCTTGTGCGTTCGAGCCCTGGTAGGGCACCAGCGCATAGGCGATGCGGACCTGCGCGATGCAGTCGACATGCATGCCCTTGTAAGGCATCAGGCAGCGCGCGACGATGCGTGGGCCCAGTGTGGCCGCGTCTTCGGCGCTGAAGGGGCCGTCAACCAGCATGCCGAAGCGCCGCTCCGACAGGCGTGCGGCGCTGTCGATCTCGCGCGCGGTCGAGAGCAGGCGCTCTGCCACGCGCAGCGGCAAATCCTCCGCGGCCTTGCGGCCAAAGTCGCGCTGTATCTGGTCGGTGTTGACGATGTCAATGATCATCACGGCGCTCTGGTGCTTGAGTCTTTCGGAGCGTGCAATCATGCGCATCAGGCGCTCGGCAAAGACATGGCCGTTGATCAGGCCGGTGGCCGGGTCAACCCGGTCCAGGCCCTGGATCCGGCGTGTGTTTTCGCGCCGGTGCTGGCTGCGCAGCATCAGGATGACCATGACGATGGGCAACTCGATGGCCACACCCAGCTGGGAGCCGTGCATGGTCATGAAGCTGATGGGCACCAGGCCGGCGTTGCGCGCCATCAGCCACGCACCCGCAATCAATATGGGGGACAGGCCAATCATCAGCCACGGGGCGAACCGGTCGCCACGCTTCCATGCCCAGGCCATGGCGTAGACGGCCAGCACCTGCGGCAAAAACACATAGAGCGAGAAGATGCCCATCCGGCGTTCGACAGGAACCAGCGCCAGCGCCACGGCCATCACCACGCCCAGCACAGCCACGGCCATCAGGCCGCGGTGCAGCCGCAGCGAACGCTCGGGCAGTGAAATGGCGGCCGACACAAACATCAGCGTGCTGGCCAGTTCGAGCGTGGGGAGCACGGATGTCGACACGTCGTTCCACCAGGCTGCGTCTGGCCACAGGTGCAGGCCCGCAATGCCGGTCAGCGTGGCCTGCGTCAGGGCCATCAGTGTGACCGACAGGGCGTACCAGCCGTAGGCATGGTCACGCAACGAGATGGCGCTGATGGCCGAGACAAGGACAGCCAGGCCGGCCAGGCCAAAAAAGATGCCAAGAATCAGCGAAACCCGCTGCTCCGAGTGGTTCAGGAACCCCTCGCTGACAAACTGGAGCGGGGCGCTGAACCGGTGACCGTTCTCAAGGCGCAGCAGGTACTGGCTGGGCGTCTCCGCTGACACGGCGATAGGCAGTAATGGATGGCGATGGGGCACCGGCCATTTGCTGACGGCCACCAGGTCACCGGCCTTTTGCTCGTTCCATTGGCCAGACATGTCCAGTGTGTAGAGCGAAGCCCTGTTGATGGACGAATAGGGGAGCTCGACATACCAGCGTTCCGCGTCGGGGGCCGGTGGCACGGTAAAGCGTATCCACAGGACGCTGCCGGCCGTGGCCTTGTAGATCGCGTTCCTGTCCGTCGGTTGCCAGTTGACGCCTGCTCCGGCGGCGACTTGCAGTGCGGTCAATTTCGCGCTGGCATCTATCCAGTAGTCGCCCCAGTCTTCCAGCGCCACGGGCTGTCGCTGGACGTCCAGGTCAAGCACGGTGCGTGACCACGCCGCCGGGCTTGCAAGGGCAGCAAACAAGCCTGTTGCAAGTATTGCAAGCAACATTGCCCGCATCTGCATCGATATGTACTTAAAAAACATTAACCAGGCATTGTCGCAAAGTTTTGGCGCTTGCGGCGCGCCGTGGCTGACAGTTCCTGCGGCCATCTGGCTGCGCACGCGACAATAGCGGCATGAAGACCTTAAGACTCAGAGAAGGCAAGGAAAAATCCCTGCTGCGGCGCCACCCCTGGATTTTTGACGGCGCGATTGCCAAAGGCAGCGGTGATGCGGGTGAAACAGTCAGGGTCGAGGGCCATGACGGCCGCTTCCTCGGCTGGGCTGCGTTCAGCCCTGAATCGAAAATCCGAGCGCGGGTCTGGAGTTTTGATGAGGCCCAGCGCATTGACGACGCCTTTTTTGCGGCGCGCATCAAAAGCGCAATTGCGGCACGGCAATTGTTTGACATCCAGAGCGATGGCATGCGGCTGGTGCATGGCGAGTCGGACGGGCTGCCCGGCCTGGTGGTGGACCGCTATGGCGATACCCTGGTCGCGCAGTTCTCAAGCTGCGGCGCCGAGCGCTGGAAGGATGTCATCGTCAAGGCGATGCTGGCTGAAACCGGTCTGAAGCGCCTGTATGAAAGGTCAGACGCAAGCGTCCGCTCGCTTGAAGGCCTGCCGGAAGCCACAGGGTGGCTGGCGGGGTCTGGCAGTACCGCCATCACCCTGACCGAACACGACTGGAAATTGAGCCTGGACATCGCCGAAGGCCACAAGACCGGCTTTTACCTGGACCAGCGCGACAGCCGCTACAAGTTTGCGCAATATACAAAACGCAGGCAGTTTCAGCGCGTGCTCAACTGTTATTGCTACACGGGCGGTTTCACTGTGGCGGCGCTGGCGGGTGGCGCGGCGCACGTCACGTCCATCGATTCGTCCGGCCCGGCGATTGAACGCGCCGCCGCCAATGTGGCCCTCAACGGTTTTGACGCCAGCCGCACCACCATGATGGACGCCGATGTGAACGCCTCGCTGCGGCAGTTCATCGCCGAAGGCCAGACCTTTGACGCCATCGTGCTCGACCCGCCCAAGTTTGCGCCCACCGCCGCGCACGCCGACCGCGCCGCGCGCGCTTACAAGGATATCAACCGGCTGGCGCTGACCCTGCTTGAACCGGGCGGCGTGCTGTTTACCTATTCCTGTTCGGGCGGCATCAGCGCCGACCTGTTCCACAAAATCGTCGCCTCGGCCGGCATTGATGCCCAGATGGACGCCTTTATCAGCGAGCGCATGGGCGGCGCGCCTGACCATCCCATGACGGTGACCTTTCCCGAGGGTGAATACCTCAAGGGACTGGTGCTGGTCAGAAAGTAACGCCGGGCGGTTGGCGCAATGGCCGGCGAAGGCCTGCCAGAGAATTTTGCTGTATACGTCAAAAATTTAACGTATACATTAAAATTTGACATCCAGAGGGCCTTGGGTGCCCCGGAACGCGAAAAAGCAGCTCCAGAATGTCAAAAAAGACCTCATTTCAGGCATCAAAACAGCCTCTAGCCCTTTAAATACGCACGTGAGGAGCTATAAATTAAATAGCAAAATCTGCAAACCGGAATGTGAAACAGGTACGTCAAAGCAGGTATTCAGAGGCCCTGAGTACGCTGCGGGGCCTGACCGCTAAACTCCTTGCTTCGCCGACAGCCGCAGGCCCGTCCTTTTGAGGCTGGCCAGCGGCCTACGGCGCTTTATTCAGCGGTTTTCGCTGCGGTTTCACCAGTTTTCAGTTTTTAGGCAGACACCATGAGCTTGATTCCCGTCACCATACTCACCGGCTTCCTCGGCTCTGGCAAGACCACGCTGTTGAAGCGCATCCTCACCGAGGCCCATGGCCAGAAGATTGCCGTCATCGAAAACGAGTTCGGTGAAGAAAACATCGACAACGACATCCTCGTCAACGATGTCGAGGAAAACATCATCCAGATGAACAACGGCTGCATCTGCTGCTCCATCCGCGAAGACCTGCGCGACACGCTGCAGCTGCTGGCCACCAAAAAGCGCAAGGGCGAACTGACATTTGACCGCGTGGTGATTGAAACCACCGGCCTGGCCGACCCCGGCCCGGTGGCGCAGACCTTTTTCATGGACGAAGAGATCGCCGAACAGTACCTGCTGGACTCCATCCTGACGCTGGTAGACGCCAAACACGCGCCCACCCAGCTCAATGACCGTCAGGAAGCGCGCCGCCAGGTCGGTTTTGCCGACCAGATATTCATCAGCAAGTCTGATCTTGTCGCCAAGGACGAGGTCGATGCGCTGATGCACCGCCTCAAGCACATGAACCCGCGCGCGCCGCAAAAGACGGTGCATTTCGGCGAAGTGGCCATCAATGACGTGTTTGACCTGCGCGGCTTCAACCTCAATTCCAAGCTGGAGATTGACCCCGAGTTCCTCAAGGAAGATGACCATGACCATGCCGGGCATGACCACGAGCATGGCGAGCACTGCGACCACCCGTCGCACGCCCATGAAGGCCACGGCCACCATCACCACCATGATGATGACGTGAAGAGTTTTGTCTTCCGCTCCGACAAGGCCTTCAGCGCCGCCAAGCTGGAAGACTTCCTGGGCGCCATCGTCAATATTTACGGCCCGCGCATGCTGCGCTACAAGGGCGTACTCAATATGGAAGGCACGGACCGCAAGGTGATCTTCCAGGGCGTGCACCAGCTCATGGGCAGCGACCTTGGCCCGGCCTGGGGCGCTGACGAGAAACGCAACAGCAAGATGGTCTTCATCGGCATCGACCTGCCCAAGGATATTTTGATGCAGGGTCTGGAGCAGTGCCTAGGGCCTGCCATCCCATAAATCGCCTCCGCGCTGGGACTGCAAGGGATGCAGCGCTAGGCGCAGACCGCAGGCCGGGGTCATCCCCGGTCAAGGGTTGCAACGACGCGGGGCATCCCTTGCAGCCCAGCCCTTCGGGTGGCCCCCGGAAAAGACTGCACTCGTTGTTGCGAAGCCTCACCGGGGATTACCCCGGCTTCGTTTCGCGCCTAGATTGCAATCCTTTCCGGGGGCCACGCGGAAGTGATTTATGGGATGACAGGCCCTAATTTGATGTAGGCTGTCCAGACTTTCTGGAAAAACGCTGAAATGCGTGGTGGAGCCTCATGTTTGTATCGATTCCCCAACGGTTTGTTTCAAGACGCTCACGGCCTCCCGGCCAGCCGCTACAATCGCGCGCCGACTGCAATACCCGGGCCTGCGCCCTGAGCCAGGGCACAGGGTTTGCAGCCAGGTTTTCTGTTGAAGCGATAAAAGCGGCATCCAGAGGAGACATCGAGTGAAAGCACCTGCAAAGAAGACGAAGGCACCGGTTAAAACCGTGGCCAAACCTGTGGGAAAGACTGCGGTGAAAGCCGCTGCGAAAACAAAGCCGAAAGCTGTCGCCAGGCCGGTTGCCGTCAAGGCCGTTGTCAAACCTGCTTCCAAACAAACTGCCAAGCCTGCCGCTGCCAAAAAACCTGTGCCCAAATCCCCCGTGAAACCTGCTGCAAAAAAACCGGCCGCCAAAGCCAAACCTGTCGCCAAACCGGCACCAAAAAAGCCGGCCGCTCCGGCCAAGGTCGCCAAGGCTGCCAAGCCGGTGAAGGCTGCCGCCAAGGCGCCAGCAAAAGCGCCTGCGAAACCTCCTGCCAAGGCGGCTCCGAAAGCAGCAGCCAAACCTGTCAAGGCAGCCAGCCCGGTGAAAGCCGCAGCACCAGCCCCGGCACCGGTCGCAGCACCCGTCGTCCGGCCTGCTGAAAAATCCTCACAACTCCCGCCGCCCCCGCCCCTGAAGCCCGGGCGCAGGAGTTCTGCCCGTGCACATGCACAAATGCCCCCCCCCGCACCGATGGTGCCTACCCATGCGCCAGACGCAGCCAAAGCCAGCTACTCAACAATGACCGAACGCGTGATCGCGCCGCCACCCCATGTGGCCGCCAAAAAAGACCCGAAGCTTGCCAATAACTGGAAGACGAAATCTGCCGAAACCCTGACCGACGAAGAGGTCAAGGCCATGCCCGACAGCGAGTACATGAACGAAAAGCAGATGGCCTTCTTCCGCCACAAGCTGTCCATCCTCAAGCAGGACATCCACAACAGCGCCGGCGAAACCACCGAGCACCTGCGTGAAGACACGGTCGTGGTGCCTGACCCTGCAGACCGCGCCACGATTGAAGAAGAACACGCACTTGAACTTCGCACCCGCGACAGGGAGCGGAAATTGCTCAAGAAGATCGAGCAGTCGATTGCGCGCATTGACTCCGGTGACTATGGTTATTGCGACGAAACCGGCGAACCCATCGGCGTGGGCCGGCTGATTGCCCGACCCACCGCCAACCTGTCTCTTGAAGCCCAGCAGCGACGTGAGCTCAAGCAGAAAATGTTTGGCGATTAACGCCAGGCCCGGCACCTTTTAAAGGCCTTTGAAGCGCGTCCCATGTCCAAAGAAGACACCTCCGCGGGTTTGCTCTCCAAGGTAGTGAAGTTCGTCCGCAACCCTGCGACGAGCTGGTCTGATCTTGACAACAAGGAAACAGACCGGGACGAAGCCCTGAGCAAGCAACTGCTCAAGGAAATGATAGAGCGCAAGCGGCGCAACGATTTTGTGCGCAAGCGCGAGTTCGACATGCTGCGCAAGATGCGCAAGCGCGAAGCCATGGTGGGTCAGGACCCCGGCGCAAGGCCCTCGTTTTTCCAGAGCAGCATGCCGTCCAAGCCGGATGACCGCGCCAACACGCTCAAGAAGATCGACGAGATCGAGGCGCAGATGTCCATGCAGTGGTGGAAGACCAAGCAGGGTGGTGCCTCCACTGCTGACTCGGTCAACAGCTCGTTGTATCCCTCCAGCCGCGCACCTGTAAACGCTCCCCCGCCCATGGCGTCTTCGGCACCTCCAAACTCGGTGCCTGTCGGTTATGCGAGCACCGAGCCCGCCAACCTCGAAATGATGGCCAGGCTGGCGGCGCAGAAGGCCGCTGCGGCTGCGGCAAAACCGCCGGCTGACGCGCCGGCGCCGCGCATCGATCTGGCCCCGCTTGATTTCCCCTCTTTCTCGCCGCCGCCTCCTTCTGCCCCCTCTCGGCCGATGGTTGCGAATGCGCCCGTGCAGGCCGCAAAATTCGGCGGCCTTGCCGGTGTGGGTGTCAGTGACGAGGGCGCGCCCAGCGGCTTCTCGCCGTCCCGCATGATGGCGGTTGATGTGGCCGAAGTAGCCCACGATGCGGAACTCGAAGAGGCTTCCATCCGCTTTGCCAACGGCGATGATGCCGGCGCAGAGGCCGGGCTGCTGGAAATGCTGGCACCCGGTGGTGCCCGGGTAGCCCACCCTGAAACATGGATGGCCCTTTTTGATTTTTACCGCGCGACAGCGCAGCAGGACAAGTTCGAGAGCGCAGCCATACAGTTTGTGCAGATGTTTGACCGTTCTGCACCGCAGTGGTTTTCCATGCCCGACATGGTCCATCAAATAGGCTCGTCCGGAGCCCCGGCGGCCGCCTCCGGGCAGGCCGCCGACTGGATCAGCCCCTCATCCATGGGCGTGCAAACCATTGCGGCGATGAAGGCTGCGCTCGCCAAGGCGCCCATGCCCTGGCGGCTGGACTGGAGCAACCTCAAATCCATTGACCAGGCGGCAGTCACGCCGCTGTGCCAGGTGTTCAGCAGCTGGTCCGCGCAGCCGGTGCAGCTTCGCTTCATGGGGGATGCACAGCTGCAGCAGGTGCTGCAGAAGGCCACGCCCTCCGGGCAGCAGGAGACGCCGCAGGACTGGTGGCAGTTGCGCATGGAAGCCTTGCGTGTCACTCACCGGCCGGACGAATTTGAACTCGCTGCGCTGGACTTCTGTGTGACCTATGAGGTCTCCCCGCCCTCATGGGAGAGCGCCCGCTGCGAGTACAAACACATCGAGAAAGACGGCAGCGCCATCGCTGGCCAGACCATCATCGGTGAAGCCTATCGCGATTCCGCACCATCCGGCCTGAGCAGTCATATGGATGGGGACACCCAGATGGAAGGGATGTCCTCACAGATGAGCAGTGTGATGTCGATTGAGTTGTCGGGACAGGTTGTGGGGGACGCCATAGGCATGCTTGACCAGCTGGAGAACAAGCTCCTGGGTGCCGACATCATGGTTATCTCATGCTCCAGGCTGATACGCGTTGATTTTTCCGCTGCCGGTACCCTGCTCAACTGGGTATCTGCAAGGCAGGCCGAGAACCGCAGTGTCCAGTTTTCAGATGTGAACCGCCTTGTTGCGGCCTTCTTCAATGTGATCGGTATCACCGAGCACGCCCGGGTTTTCACGCGCGTGGACTGACCCCGCAGGCACCCCGCGCGGTGTGCGGCATTCCCTGCTCTTCTGCTCCACTCCGCTCGCTTCCTTTCCCTCACCTTCCTTTGCTGTCCGTGTGCGCAGGTGGCCTTCGGCGGTCTCCTGTCTCGCGAGACATCGGGTTTGGCGGGATCTTGCCTGTCGATGGAGTGGCATTCCGGCGGGCAGTTGCACGCGCTTCAGTGGCCTGGCCGTTCCTGGCGCAAATGCCGTCCTGTCAGGCACAGATCTTCCCAAACCTGAACAAAAAAACACCGAAGCCTTAAAGCACTACTTTCATTGCACGCGCTAAGTGCTTAATGTAGAACATCTTTTGAATTTCAAAAGACTTGTAGAGATGCTTCTAAGTCATTGATTTCATTGAAAAAATTTGTTTCAAAGCCCTTGCGTGGTAAATCTTTCCTGCTAAAGTGGGAGGAAGTGCAATTTAGTGGTGAAAAGTGTTTTCTAAGGGTTTTTAACTGTGTTTCAGGGCGCTTCTTTTGTAACTCTCGATACCAAGGGTCGGCTCTCCGTGCCAACCCGGCATAGGGACGTCCTGAGCGCCACCAGTGCAAGCCAGTTGACCATGACCAAGCACCCGCACGGGTGCCTGATGATTTTCCCCCGCAGCGAGTGGGAAAAATTCCGTGACCGCATCGCATCGCTCCCCATGCAGGCCCAGTGGTGGAAGCGCATCTTTCTCGGCAACGCCATGGATGTTGACATGGATGCCACCGGCCGCGTGCTGGTGTCGCCCGAATTGCGCGCCGCCGCCGGCATCAGCAAGGACACCGTGCTCCTTGGAATGGGCAACTACTTCGAACTCTGGGATGCGGCTACATACTCCGCCCAGGAAGCCGAACAGATGAAGGGCGAAATGCCCGACGTCTTCAAGGACTTTTCGTTCTGAAAGATGACGGTGCAGGACACATGGACACACCGCACCGTCTTGTTGAACGAAGCCATAGAGTCGCTTCACATCAAGCCGGATGGACATTACATCGACGCGACCTTTGGGCGCGGCGGACATTCACGGCTGATCCTCTCGCACCTGTCGCCCGAGGGCCGGCTGACGGCCTTCGACAAGGACCCGGAAGCGATCGCCGAGGCCGGCAGCATCAAGGACGCGCGATTTTCGATTCGCCACGAGGGCTTCAACCAGCTCGGCGAATTGCCTGCATCAAGCGCCATGGGCATCCTGATGGACCTTGGCATCAGCTCACCGCAAATCGACAACCCTGCCCGCGGATTTTCGTTTCGTTCGGACGGCCCACTGGACATGCGCATGGACACCACGCGCGGCCAGAGTGTGTCCGACTGGCTGGCAGATGCATCCATCGAGAGCATGACGGAGGTGATTCGTGACTATGGTGAAGAACGGTTTGCTGGGCAGATTGCAAAGGCGATTGATCGTCGCCGACAGGAACGGGGCCCTCTTCGAGGCACCGCTGAACTGGCCGAAGTCGTGGCTGGCGCGGTCAAAACCCGCGAGCCGGGCAAGGACCCTGCAACGCGCACATTTCAGGCTTTTCGGATTTTCATCAACGCCGAGCTTGAAGAGCTTCAACAGGCGCTAGCTGCATCGCTGAAAGTATTGCAAACGGGAGGCCGATTGGTGGTAATCAGTTTTCATTCACTTGAAGACCGTATCGTCAAGCAATTCATTGCCGAGCACTCGAAAGAAGTGTTCGACCGTCGTGCGCCCTTCGCCGAGCCCAAAAAGATGAGGCTCAGGGGGTTGGGGCGCATCAGGCCTTCCGACGCAGAAGTGGCGGGCAACCCGCGCGCACGCAGTGCCGTGATGCGTGTTGCGGAGAGGACTGAAGCATGAGCGCAATGTTTTGCCGCCGGGCCGCCCCAAGGCAAAATGCGGCCCCCTCGGGGGGCGGCGCAGTACACGCAGTGACAAGCGTGGGGGCGATATTTTGCCGCCGTGCCGCCGCAAGGCAAAATGCGGCCCCCTCGGGGGGCAGCGCAATACACGCGGTGACAGGCGTGGGGGTCATGTTCACATGACCAGGCTTAATCTCGTACTGCTGATTGCCGTTCTGGCGAGTGCGCTCTATCTTGTGCGCACGCAGTATGAGTCGCGCCGCCTGTATGTCGAGCTTGAAAAAGCTGCTGCGCAAAGCCGCAAGCTTGAATCCGACAACGAACGCCTGCAGGTCGAAAAACGCGCCCAGGCCACACCCCTGCGCGTCGAGAAGCTCGCAAAAGAAAACCTGCAGATGCGAACGGTCACGCCGGCCATCACGCAGTACGCAACGGACAGCAGTGCGCCCAGGGCTGCCGCTTCTGCGACCGTGGTTGAGAAGACTGAAAAGAAGACCGGCGCGACCGCACGCCAGAGTGGGGGCACGCCATGAGCAAAAGCGTTCTCTACACCTCAAGCCCCTTGCTGGCCAGCAAGACGCCGGTATGGCGCAGCAAGCTCATCGTGGCCGGCATTGCGGTTGCGTTTGCAGGCCTCGCAGGGCGGGCGGCTTATGTACAGGTGTTCGGCAATGACTTTTTCCAGCGCCAGGGTGAGGTTCGCTTTGCCCGCACACTGGAGCTTCCTGCCAACCGCGGCCGCATTCTTGACCGCAACGGGCTGATTCTCGCATCGAGTGTGCCGGCGCCCAGCATCTGGGCCATTCCTGAAGACGTTGAAGCCACGAAGCAGCAACTGGCTGAACTGGCCAAACTTCTGGAGATGCCGCTGGCAGAACTGAATAAAAAACTCGGCAACGAAGACAAGACTTTTGTCTGGGTCAAGCGCCAGGTTGATGACCCGGTTGCGCAGAAGATTGCTGCGCTGGGCATCAAGGGCATTTACCAGCGCAAGGAATACAAACGCCAGTATCCTGAAGGCGAAACCGCAGCGCATGTTGTCGGCTTCACGAATGTTGAAGACCGCGGGCAGGAGGGGATCGAGCTCGCCTTCAACAAGGATCTTTCGGGCCGCGCCGGCTCGCGTCGTGTCATCAAGGACAGGCTGGGCCGTGTGGTGGAGGATGTGGGCGAGCAGGTCCCGCCGCTCGAAGGCAAGGACATACAGCTCAGCATCGACAGCAAGGTGCAGTTCGTCGCTTACCAGAAGCTGCGCGATGCCGTGACGTTGCGCAGGGCCAAAGGTGGCAGCGTGGTGGTGCTGGACACCATCACCGGCGAAGTGCTTGCACTCGCCAACTACCCCAGTTATGTGCCAGACAGGCGCCAGAATCTTACTGGCGAACAGCTGCGCAACCGCGCAATGACCGATACGTTCGAACCGGGCTCCACCATGAAGCCGATCACGGTCGGCATGGCTCTGGAGGCCGGGCGTGTCACGCCCCACACGGTGATTGAAACCTCCCCAGGCCGGTACAACATAGGCGGCTTCACCATCAGTGACACACACAACTACGGCACGCTGTCTGTCGAAGGTGTGATCCAGAAATCGAGCAACGTCGGTGCGCTGAAGATTGCACAGAAGATGAGCCCACATGAAATGTGGGACACATACACCGCGCTTGGTTATGGACAGAAGCCGCAGATCCAGTTTCCCGGTGCGGTGACAGGCAGGCTCAGGCCCTGGAAGACCTGGCGGCCAGTCGAGCAGGCCACCATGTCGTATGGTTATGGCCTGTCGGCCTCGCTGTTCCAGATGGCGCATTCGTACACCTCATTTGCGCACGACGGCCAGATCATTCCCGTGACCATGCTCAAGAGCAGCGAGCCTGCGGCCGGCATCAAGGTTTTCTCGCCTGAAAACGCAAAGGCCGTGCGCCGCATGCTGCAGATGGCGGCGGCACCGGGCGGCACCGGCCAGCTGGCGCAGACCCTCGGTTATTCGGTGGGCGGCAAGTCCGGCACGGCACACAAGCAGGTGGGCAAGGGCTACGCGAGCAACAAGTACCGCGCATGGTTTACCGGCATGGCGCCGATCGAGTCGCCGCGCATCATCGTGGCCGTGATGATCGATGAGCCCAGCGATGGCAACTACTTCGGTGGGGTGGCTGCCGCGCCTGTATTCAGTGAGGTCGTGCAGCAAACCCTGCGCATGATGGGCGTCCAGCCCGACATGTCGGTCAAGCCGCAGATCGTCACCCAGTCTGTTGTGGAGTCGTTTTGAACACCCGGCTGAACACACCCCTTGAAGCCGCCGGCTGGCTGCGTTCGCGCGTCACCGGCAGCCTGTGGGCAGACAGCCGCAAGGTGGGTGCCGGTGACGGGTTCATTGCCTGGCCAGGTGCGGCCACCGATGCCAGGCAATATGTGGGCGATGTGATTGAAGCGGGCGCCCAGGCCTGCATGGTTGAAGACGAAGGCTCGGCCAGCTTCAATTTTGCGGACGAAAAAATTGCGACCTATGCCGGATTGAGGTCTGCCGCCGCACCCATAGCTGCCGCATATTTTGAAGAGCCCAGCAAACACCTGCAGGTTGTTGCTGTGACCGGAACGAACGGAAAAACTTCGACGGCGTGGTGGCTGGCGCAGGCGCTGGGAAAGACCGGTCGCCGCTGCGGCATTGTCGGCACGCTGGGCATAGGAGAGCCGGGCGCGATGGTCTTTAACGGCCTGACCACCCCAGACCCGGTTTTGCTGCAGCAGCAGCTCAGGCGTTTTGTTGATGAAGGTTTCACCGCGTGCGCGCTGGAAGCCTCATCCATAGGCATCGCCGAACAGCGTCTCGACGCGACCCGTGTGAAGGTGGCCATCTTTACCAACTTCACCCAGGACCACCTCGATTACCACGGCTCGATGGCGGAGTACTGGGGAGCGAAGCAAAAGCTTTTCAGCTGGCCCGGCCTCGAAGCTGCCGTCCTGAATCTCGACGATGACCGTGGCCATGAACTTGACGGGGTGCTGTCGGGTACAGGCCTTGATGTGTGGACGGTCTCGGTTGGCGGGCCCGCCCGCATCAGGGCCGAGCAGATAAACCATGGCCTCGCAGGTCTTTCATTTGATGTGGTTGAGGGCGCAGACAGGCAACGTTTGTCAACAGCCATGGTCGGCCTCTACAACGTGTCCAACCTTCTTGGCGTCATGGCCGCCATGCGTGCTCTGGGTGTGAGCCTGCGAGACGCCGCGCATGCCTGTGAAGATTTGTCGCCTGTACCGGGGCGTCTTGAAACACTGGCCCTGGCAGGCATGCCGCTGGTTGTCATCGACTACGCCCATACGCCTGATGCGCTTGAAAAGGTCTTGATGGCATTGCAGCCCGTGGCGCAAAGCCGCAACGGACGCCTGTGGTGTGTATTCGGTTGCGGTGGCGACAGGGATGCCAGCAAGCGTCCGTTGATGGCCGCGGTCGCACAAAAAAATGCAGACCGCTTGCTGATCACCAGTGACAACCCGCGAAGTGAGAATCCTGCAGCCGTCATCAGCCAGATCCTGCTCGGGCTGACGCACAGTGATGCCGTATACGTTGAAGCTGACCGGGCATCGGCCATCAGGCAGGCCATACGCGAAGCCAAAGCCGCTGATGTCATCCTGCTTGCCGGCAAGGGGCACGAAAACTACCAGGAGATCAAGGGCGTCAGACATCCTTTTTCTGACCGAACGCACGCTGAAACCGAACTGGCTGCAAGGCCGCCTGCCATGGGGAGCGCCTCATGATGACATTGCAGCAAGCGCTCGGCTGGGTTGGCTCCGGTGTCCTGGTGGGCAATCCCCTGCTGGCGGTGAAGCGTGTGCATACCGATACGCGCACCTTGCAGGAAGGGGATTTGTTTGTCGCGCTGAAGGGCGAGCGTTTCGATGCGAATTTGTTTTTGTCCGAGGCCAGGCAGCAGGGGGCGACGGCGGCCATTTCCCATGGCGGCCTGGCGGCTGCCGGACTTGATGGCCTTGAAGTCATGGATTCAAGGCTGGCCCTCGGGCGTCTCGCAGCTGGCTGGCGCGCCCAATTCGACTTGCCGCTGATTGCCGTAACGGGCAGCAATGGCAAAACCACCGTGACGCAGATGATTGCCTCCATCCTGCGTGCATGGAAGCAGGGCGATGCGTTTTCAACCGAAGGCAATCTCAACAACGATATCGGTGTGCCGCTCACGTTGTTGCGCCTGAGGCAGCACCACAGCGCGGGTGTGGTCGAACTGGGCATGAATCACCCCGGTGAGATTGCCTATCTTGCAGGGATTGCGCGGCCTACGGTAGCGCTGGTCAACAATGCGCAGCGTGAACATCTTGAGTTCATGGCCACAGTGGAAGCTGTCGCCCGGGAGAACGGATCGGTCATCGCATCGCTGGGCGGGGAGGGCACCGCCGTGTTCCCGGCGGACGATGTCTACACACCACTCTGGAAATCTCTGGCTGGTTCCCGCAAGGTGCTGACTTTTGCGGAAGCTGCCGGCACTGCTGATGTCACGGGCTCAGCGCGCTGGTCGGGAAATTCGTGGGACGTCCAGGCGCAAACATCCCGGGGTCCTGTTGATTTCACGCTCCGGATCGCAGGCCGTCATAACGTCAAGAATGCACTCGCCGCGACGGCTTGTGCGCTGGCTGCAGGCTGTCCCTTGACGAACATCGCTGCCGGACTCTCCACCTTCGAACCGGTCAAGGGGCGTTCACGTGCATTGGTGATCCAGGTCGGCGGCAGGCCGCTCAACCTGGTGGATGACACCTACAACGCCAACCCCGATTCCATGCGTGCAGCGATTGACGTGCTGGCTGAACTGCCTGGGCCGCGTCTGCTGGTGATGGGCGACATGGGCGAGGTGGGCAATGAAGGCCCGGCCTTTCATCGTGAAGCCGGCGGATATGCCCGCGAACGCGGCGTCGACAAACTGTTTGCGCTCGGCGTGCAGTCGGCACTGGCGGCCAGCAGTTTTGGGGCTGGCCGGCATTTCGCCGACATCGAGTCGCTTAACAAGGCGGTGCTCGCCGAGCTTTCCGGGCTTGGCAGCGTACTGGTCAAGGGCTCGCGTTTCATGAAGATGGAGCGCGCGGTGCAGGCGATGACCGACTACACACAAAAGAATCCTGAGGGGGAACGTCATGCTGCTTAACCTGGCCCAGTGGCTCCAGTCGCTTTCCCCTGAACTCGGTTTTTTCCGTGTCTTTCAATACCTGACCCTGCGTGCGGTGATGGCTGCACTGACGGCACTGCTGATCGGCCTGATTGCCGGTCCTTTTGTCATCCGCAGGCTGGTGTCGCTGAAGATCGGCCAGCCAATACGCGAATACGCGATGCAGACCCACCTCAACAAGAGCGGGACGCCAACCATGGGCGGTGTACTCATACTGCTGGCGATTGCGATCGCCACGCTGCTTTGGGCAGACCTGTCCAACCGTTTTGTCTGGATCGTGCTGCTGGTGACGCTGGGCTTTGGCGCCATCGGCTGGGCTGACGACTGGCGCAAGGTCGTACACAAAGACCCCGAAGGCATGCGCTCGCGCGAGAAATACTTGTGGCAATCGCTGATCGGCCTGGTTGCCGCGCTCTACCTCGTGTTCAGCATTTCGGAGAGTTCCAACCTGCGGGTGATCGGGCTGTTTGTGAGCTGGGTGCAGTCAGGGTTTGATGTCAACCTTCCGCCCAAGGCAGGTCTGCTGGTTCCATTCGTCAAGGAGGTGAGCTATCCGCTGGGCGTGTTCGGTTTTGTCATCCTGACCTACCTGGTCATTGTGGGATCGAGCAACGCCGTGAATCTGACTGACGGCCTGGACGGCCTGGCCATCATGCCTGTAGTGATGGTGGGTTCTGCACTGGGTGTGTTTGCCTATGTGACGGGCAGTTCGGTTTTCTCGAAGTACCTGCTCTTTCCCTACATTCCGGGCTCCGGCGAGTTGCTGATCTTTTGTTCGGCCATGGCCGGTGCGGGTCTTGCATTTTTGTGGTTCAACACACATCCAGCCCAGGTTTTCATGGGCGATGTGGGCGCGCTGGCCCTGGGTGCAGCTTTGGGAACTGTGGCCGTCATCGTGCGCCAGGAAATTGTGCTGGCCATCATGGGCGGCATATTTGTGGCTGAAGCCCTGTCGGTGATGCTGCAGGTCGTGTATTTCAAATACACCAAGAAGCGTTTTGGCACCGGCAGGCGCATCCTGAAGATGGCGCCCCTGCACCACCATTTTGAAAAGAGCGGCTGGAAAGAAACCCAGGTGGTTGTGCGTTTCTGGATCATCACCATGCTGCTGTGCCTGGTTGGTCTTTCAACACTCAAGCTGAGATGAAACACCTCGACCAGAAAAACATTCTTGTGCTGGGCCTGGGTGCGTCCGGCCTGGCCCTTGCGCGGTGGTGCGTCCGCCATGGAGCCAGGGTCACTGTTGCCGATACCCGGGCTGCACCCCCGCAGCTTGAAACCCTCAAGAGCAGCCTGCCCGATGTGGTTTTTGTGCATTCAGATATGAACGAAGCCCTGTTCGCCAGTGCGCCGTTTGACATGGTGCTGCGCAGTCCCGGGCTGTCGCCAGCCTCCATTGCCGGCGTCATGAATGCGGCAGAGGCCAGGGGAACTGCACGCGGCAACGAACTCAGCCTGTTTGCGCATGCACTTGCAGATCTCAGGCATGACCGCGGCTATTCGCCGCAGGTCATAGGCATCACTGGTACCAATGGCAAGACCACGGTGACATCGCTCGCCGCGCAACTGGTACAACGTGCCGGCAAGACTGTCGCCGTAGCCGGCAATATCGGACCTACGCTTCTGGACACACTGGCCGAGAAGCTGGATGCAGCGTTGCAGGCGCAGGCCGATGCTGCTGCGAAGGCGGAGGAAGAAGAGCAGGAGAAAGAAAAAGCTGCTGAACAGCAGGTTGCTGCGTTGCCTGTGTCTCCTGTTGTCTCTCCTGATGCGGATACAGAAGACATGCCTGATGAGGGTGAGGGCGTTGAATCCATTGAAGCTGGCGAGTTGCCTGGGACAGATGAGTCTGATGAACCTGCCCTGATCCCGGTCATGGCGACGATTGCTGCAGAGCCACCACCCCTGCCGGCGCTGCCCGCATTGCCCGAAGTGTGGGTGCTGGAGCTTTCCAGCTTTCAGCTGGACGGCGTGAATAATTTTGAGCCAACAGTCGCCACGGTGCTCAACATCTCGCAGGACCACCTCGACTGGCATGAAACCATGGAGGCCTACGCACAGGCCAAGAACCGCATCTACGGCCATGGGCTGATGTTGCTCAATCGCGATGACACCGCTGTGATGGCGGCACTGCCCAAGCCATCGCCGCCGGTCAAAGGCAAGCAGCCTCCGCCGCGCCCCTACATCACCTTCGGCAGCAACAGTCCGGAACGTCCCGGCGACTATGGCATTGAAACAGTCAACGGTATGGCCTGGCTGGTGCGTGCAACTGAAGCTGACGAAACTTTCAAGCGCCGCAAGGACGAAGAAGTGGTGCTGTTTATCCAGCGTCTCATGCCCATGGACGCGCTGCGCATCCGCGGCCGGCACAATGCCACCAATGCGCTGGCAGCGCTTGGCCTTGCTACCGCTGCGGGCTGCAATCTGGCACCCATGCTGCACGGCCTGCGCGAATATCGCGGCGAGCCCCACCGTGTGGAGTCCGTCGCGGTGATTCGTGACGTTGAATATTTTGACGACAGCAAAGGCACCAACGTAGGCGCCACAGTGGCTGCGCTGGCAGGTTTGGGCGAAGATCGCAAGCTGGTGGTGATCATGGGCGGCGAAGGCAAGGGGCAGGACTTTCTGCCGCTGGCTGCACCGGTCTCCCGTTATGCCAGGGCGGTGGTGCTGATCGGGCGCGATGGCCCGGCCATACGTTCTGCGCTTGAGGGGACGTCGGTGCCGCTCATGGATGCCGTGACCATGGAAGAGGCCGTGAGCATGGCTTCACAGCATGCAAAAACCGGCGATGCCGTGCTGATGTCGCCAGCCTGCGCGAGTTTTGACATGTTCGACAACTACGAACACCGCGCCAGGGTCTTTCACGCTGCCGTGCAGGCGCTGGCGCTTGATGAGGGGGTGACGCTGTGACTGCCATCACGCGTTTGTCAGGCTGGTTCTCCGGTCTGGGTAAAGCCACATCGGATGTTTTGCCGGTACGCCTGGGCGGGCAAAGCCTGTCGCGCAGCCCATCGACACCGGTCAGCATGGCGGGTTTTGACAAAGCGCTGGTCTGGGTCATTGTGGCCTTGCTGATGTGGGGCCTTGTCATGGTTTATTCCGCTTCGGTGGCGATGCCCGACAACCCGAAATTTGCGCGCTATGCGCATACCCACTTCCTGACGCGCCACGTGGTTTCGCTGATCGTTGCATTCATCGTCGCCGTACTCGCCTTCCAGGTGCCCATGACCACATGGGAGAAAGTGGCGCCCTGGCTGTTTGTGGCATCGCTGATGCTGCTCATCCTGGTGCTGGTGCCTTTTATCGGCAAGGGCGTCAACGGCGCACGCCGATGGATCACGCTGGGCTTCATGAACTTCCAGCCGTCCGAGCTGGCGAAGTTTGCGGTGCTGCTGTATGCCGCCGACTACATGGTTCGCAAGATGGATGTGAAGGAGCGATTCTTCCGCGCCGTCATGCCGATGGCGATTGCGATTGCCATCGTCGGTCTGTTGCTGCTTGCAGAGCCCGACATGGGCGCCTTCATGGTGATCTCGGTAATCGCGATGGGCATTTTGTTCCTGGGTGGCGTCAATGCCCGGATGTTTTTTGTGATCTCTGCCGTGGTGGTGGTCGCATTCGGCCTGATGGTCATGCTCAGTGACTGGCGGCGCGAGCGCATCTTTGCCTACCTTGACCCGTGGAGCGACAAGTATTCAATGGGCAAGGGCTACCAGCTCTCGCATTCGCTGATTGCGTTTGGGCGAGGTGAGGTGTTTGGTGTGGGGCTGGGCGGCAGTGTTGAGAAACTGCATTGGCTGCCCGAGGCGCACACTGACTTCCTGATGGCAGTCATTGGCGAAGAGTTTGGTTTCATCGGCGTTCTGGTGGTGATCGGCCTGTTCATGTGGATGACCCGCCGCATCATGCACATAGGCCGCCAGTCGATTGCACTGGACCGCCTGTTTGCTGGCCTTGTGGCGCAGGGTGTGGGCATCTGGATGGGCTTCCAGACCTTTATCAATATTGGCGTCAATCTGGGCGCATTGCCTACCAAGGGCCTGACCTTGCCGCTCATGAGTTACGGTGGCTCCGCCATCCTGATGAACCTTGTTTCTCTGGCGGTGGTGCTTCGGATTGACTACGAGAATCGATTGCTTATGCGCGGAGGCCGTGCATGACACAGCACTGCGCGCTCATCATGGCTGGCGGTACCGGCGGGCATATCTTCCCGGGGCTGGCCGTCGCAGACGCCTTGCGGGAAAAAGGGTGGCGCGTCCACTGGCTGGGTGGCAAGGGCAGCGCTGAACATCCGAGCATGGAAAGCCAGCTCGTACCCCCGCGCGGCTTTGCATTTGAAACCATTGATTTTTCGGGCGTACGCGGCAAGGGCCTGACCACGCTGGCCTTCCTGCCGCTGCGTTTGCTCAAGGCCTTCTGGCAAAGCATCCAGGTGATACGCAAGGTCAGGCCCGATGTGGTCGTGGGGCTGGGCGGTTACATCGCTTTTCCTGCCGGCATGATGAGCGTGCTGCTGGGCAAACCGCTGGTGCTGCATGAACAGAACTCCGTCGCCGGCATGGTCAACCGCATTCTTGCGACGGTGGCCGACCGGGTGTTTACCGCTTTCCCCAAGGTGTTCAAGAACGCCGAATGGGTGGGCAATCCATTGCGCCCCGCATTCACCGCACAAGCCGATCCGGCAGCGCGTTTTGCCGGCCGCACGGGCCCACTGCAACTGCTGGTCGTGGGGGGCAGCCTTGGAGCACGCGGCCTGAACACCGTGGTTCCCAAAGCGCTCGCACTGATTGAGCCGTCTGGGCGACCAGTCGTCACACACCAGAGCGGCGCCAAACAGATTGACGAGTTGCGCGCCAATTACGAGGCTGCAGGCGTCACTGCGACGCTGACGCCTTTTATTGATGACACCGCTGCAGCGTTTGCCCAGGCCGACCTTGTGATCTGCCGTGCAGGCGCAAGTACGGTCACGGAAATTGCTGCCATTGGTGCGGCGGCGCTGTTCGTTCCTTTCCCTGCAGCTGTCGATGACCACCAGACCACCAATGCGACATTCCTTGTCGATCAGGGTGGTGGGTGGATGGAACAGCAGCGCGATCTCTCTGCCGAAAAACTGGCGGACTTCCTGAAAAACATTCAGCGCACTGCGTTGCTTGACAAAGCCGTACAGGCCAAAAAAATGCAAAAGACAGAGGCCACAGCGCGCATGGTCGCCGCTTGTGAGGAGCTGGCCACATGAAACACGCCATCAAAAACATTCACTTCATCGGCCTGGGTGGCTCCGGCATGTCCGGCATCGCCGAGGTGCTGCACAACCTTGGGTATGTCATTTCAGGCTCCGACCTTTCGGACAGTCCGACGCTCAGGCGCCTGGCTTCGCTTGGCATCAAGACCTATGTGGGTCACGCGGCTGAAAATCTGGCCACAGTAGATGCCGTTGTGACCTCTACCGCAGTGCAGGCCGACAACCCCGAGGTGCTGGCCGCACGTGAAAAGCGCATACCTGTGGTGCCGCGCGCGCTCATGCTGGCAGAGCTGATGCGCCTCAAGCAGGGCATCGCCATTGCAGGCACACATGGCAAGACCACCACCACCAGCCTGGTGGCCAGCATTCTTGCCGAGGGCGGGCTGGACCCGACCTTTGTGATCGGTGGCCGGCTCAACAGCGCGGGCGCCAATGCCAAGCTCGGCTCCGGTGACTACATCGTCGTCGAGGCTGACGAGTCCGATGCATCCTTTCTCAATCTGCTGCCCGTCATGGCGGTGGTGACCAATATCGATGCCGACCATATGGAAACCTATGGCCATGATTTCGGCAACCTGAAGAAAGCCTTTGTCGATTTCCTGCACCGCATGCCTTTTTACGGCACAGCGATTCTGTGCACGGACGATCCTGCGGTGCGTGAGATCGTGCCTCAGGTGTCCTGCCCCATCACCAGCTATGGTTTTGGTGAAGACGCACAGGTCCGTGCGGTGAATGTGCGGCCTGTGGGTGCACAAATGCACTTCACCGCGCAGCGCCGTAACGGTGTGACCCTGCCTGACCTCGACATCGAGCTGAACCTGGCGGGGCAGCACAACGTGCTGAATGCGCTGTCGGCGATTGCCGTGGCGGTAGAACTCAACGTTCCCGATGCAGCCGTACAGAAAGCGCTGGCTGACTTCAAGGGTGTGGGCCGCCGCTTCCAGAGTTATGGCGACCTGCGTGCCGGCGATGGCGGGCAGTTCACGGTGATTGAAGACTACGGCCACCATCCCGTCGAGATGGCCGCCACGCTTGCGGCTGCTCGCGGCGCGTTCCCGGGCCGCCGGCTGGTGCTGGCTTTCCAGCCGCACCGCTATACCCGTACACGTGATTGCTTTGAAGATTTTGTGAAGGTCATTGGGGAGGCCGATCTGGTGCTGCTGTCCGAGGTCTACGCAGCGGGGGAGGCGCCCATTGTTGCGGCAGATGGCCGGTCACTGGCGCGCGCCATACGTGTGGCTGGCAGGGTCGAACCGGTTTTTGTCGACGACATAGATGCCATGCCGCAAGCGATTTATGACAACGCGCGCGCCGGTGATGTGGTGATGTGCATGGGTGCCGGGTCTATAGGCGCCGTGCCTGCAAAGGTGGTGGACATCGTCTGGGCAGAGGAGGGCAAGGCATGACCGTCAATGCCGACAACGTGCGCCGCGCAGGGCCGCCCCAAGCAAGCACAGCCCCCCCGGGGGGCAGCGCATCACACGAAGTGGAAAGCGTGGGGGCCATATTCGGTAAAGTCGCTGTGTTGATGGGCGGGATGTCTGCCGAGCGCGAAATCTCGCTGATGTCGGGCAGTGGTGTCTTGCAGGCGCTCAAGTCGCGCGGTGTGGATGCGTACGCATTCGATCCGGCAGAACGTGATCTGGGTGAACTCAAAAAAGAGGGCTTTGATCGCTGCTTCATTGCACTGCATGGCCGCTTCGGTGAAGACGGCACGGTGCAGGGCGCGCTCGAGCTGCTGGGCATTCCCTATACCGGCTCCGGTGTGATGGCTTCCAGCATGGCCATCGACAAGGTCATGACCAAACGTGTGCTGCTCGCTGAAGGCCTGCCCACCCCCAAATATGTATTGCTGCGCCGTGGTGCCTACAGCGTTGCTGACGTTGATGCCGTACCCACCACGCTGGGCTTGCCGCTTATCGTGAAACCTGCGCGTGAGGGTTCTTCCATAGGCCTGACAAAGGTTGTGGACGCATCCGGTATGGCCGCAGCCGTTGAGCAGGCTGCAAAGCTCGATGCCGACATCCTCTGCGAGCAGTTCATTTCAGGTGATGAGGTGACCTGCCCGGTGCTGGGCAGCGGTCCGGACGCAAAGGCCTTGCCGGTCATTCGCATCGTTGCACCTGAAGGCAATTACGACTATCAGAACAAATACTTCACGGACACCACGCAGTACATCGTCCCATGCGGTCTGCCCGCCGGTGAAGAAGCCGTCATCCAGGACATGGTGGTCAAGGCCTACCGCACGCTCAATTGCCGCGGTTGGGCGAGGGCCGACGTGATGATAGACAGGACCACTCGCAAGCCATATTTGCTTGAGATCAATACCTCGCCGGGCATGACCGGGCATTCGCTGGTGCCCATGTCGGCGCGTGCTGCAGGCCTGTCCTATGAAGACCTGTGCATTGAGCTGCTGAAGACCGCAGCACTCGACTACAAACAGGAGGGCGCCGCTTGAGCCGCAGAACGCCACAGCCCATCCAGATACCGGCCGATGTCAGGTTCATGAACGGCCTGTCGGCCCTGTTCATCCTGGCGTTTGTGGCCATGGTGCTGGCGGTAGCTGTGGCCTGGCTGGTACGCCAGCCCCTGTTCAACCTGGGCGCCATCAGCGTTCAGGGCGACCTCGCGCACAACAACGCCGTCACCCTTCGCGCCAACGTTGCGCCGCGGCTGGCCGGAAACTTTTTTACGGTGGACCTGGGCCGCACGCGCGCCGTGTTTGAGTCGGTGCCCTGGGTGCGCAAGGCTGTGGTCAAGCGCCAGTTCCCGAACCGGCTCAAGGTGGTGCTGCAGGAGCACCAGCCTATCGCCTATTGGGGCCCCGAAGGCGAATCGCGCCTGGTCAACAGTTTTGGTGAAGTGTTTGAAGCCAACCAGGGCGAGGTCGAAGCCGAAGAGTTGCCCGAGCTGGCCGGCCCGCAAGGCCAGTCGGGGCTGGTGCTGCAGGCCTACCAGATGCTGGCGCCGCTGTTCGACAAGCTGGATACCGCCGTGACGCGTCTTGAGCTTACCGGCCAGGGCAGCTGGCGCGCCCGGCTCGACACCGGCGCAGCGCTTGAGCTGGGTCATGGCTCGCTGGATGAAATCCAGGCGCGCGCGCAACGCTTCATCTCGACCTTCACCCAGGTCTCCGCCAAATACGGCAAGGATTTCGAATCAGCCGACCTGCGCTACGGCAACGGTTACGCCATCCGGTTAAGAGGGGTCACCACCATCAACCCAGGTGACAAAGAGGACAGGAAAGTCAAAAGGTAACGATATGGCCAAAGAATACAAAGATCTCGTGGTGGGTCTGGACATTGGTACCAGCAAGGTCATGGTCGTGGTGGCGGAAGTCCTGCCCGGCGGTGAGCTCAAACTCGCCGGCCTCGGCATTGCCGCCAGCAACGGGCTCAAGCGCGGTGTGGTGGTCAACATCGATGCCACTGTGCAGAGCATCCAGCAGGCGCTGAAAGAGGCCGAGCTCATGGCCGACTGCAAGATTGCGCGTGTCTATACCGGCATCACCGGCAGCCATATACGCGGCATCAATTCCAGCGGCATGGTGGCGGTCAAGGACAAGGAAGTCACGCAGGCCGATGTGGCGCGCGTGATTGAAACCGCCAAGGCCATCAACATCTCGACCGACCAGCGCCTGTTGCTGGTCGAGCCGCAGGAGTTTGTCATTGACGGCCAGGACGTGCGCGAACCCATAGGCATGAGCGGTATCCGTCTTGAAGCCAAGGTGCACATCGTCACCGGTGCGCAGAGCGCGGCTGAAAACATCATCAAGTGTGTGCGCCGCTGCGGGCTTGAAGTGGACCAGCTGATGCTGAACCCGCTGGCCTCCAGCCTGGCCGTACTGACGCAGGACGAGCAGGAGCTTGGTGTTGCGCTGGTGGATATAGGTGCAGGCACGACCGACGTGGCCATCTTCACGGGCGGTGCAATCCGCCATACGGCCGTCATCCCGATCGCTGGCGACCTGATCACCAGTGACATTGCCATGGCGCTGCGCACCCCGACCAAGGACGCAGAAGACATCAAGGTCGAAAGTGGTTACGCCAAGCAGTTGCTGGCAGACCCCGACACGCAGGTCGAGGTGCCGGGCCTTGGCGACCGCGCACCGCGCATGCTGAGCAAGCAGGCGCTGGCTGGCGTGATCGAGCCGCGTATTGAAGAGATTTATTCGCTGGTGCAGCAGGTGATCCGCGAGTCGGGTTACGAGGAAGTGCTGTCGTCAGGCATCGTCATCACTGGCGGCAGCGCCGTGATGCCCGGTATGGTCGAGTTGGGTGAAGACATTTTTCTGAAGCCGGTGCGGCGCGGCATTCCGCGTTACTCCAGCGCCCTGTCGGACATGGTCGCGCAGGCGCGCGCCGCCACGGTCATGGGCCTGCTCGAGGAGGCACGCATGGCGCGCATGCGCGGCTACAAGGTCGCGCAGAAGGCGGGCAGCGTTCACAACGCTTTCGGCAAGGTCAAGGACTGGTTTGTCGGTAATTTCTAAGGGGCAATGAATGAAACACTTTTTTGGTTTGATTCGGGCGGCCCCCAGATGCACGCGGTCAGGGGGCGCAGACCCACCTTCATGAAAACACGTCAATACAACAACAGATTCATAAATTTTTGGCAACTGCAAATTACTGAAACGGAGGCTCCCCATGAGCATCGAAATGATTGAAATCGAAGAGTTCAACCAGGGCACACAGATCAAGGTGATTGGTGTCGGCGGCGGCGGCGGCAATGCCGTCGAGCACATGATTGACTGCGGCGTCCAGGGCGTCGAGTTCATCTGCGCGAACACAGACGCGCAGGCGCTCAGCCGCGGCAGCGCACACAAGACCATACAGCTGGGCGGCACCGGACTGGGTGCGGGCAGCAAGCCTGACAAGGGCCGTGATGCAGCCGAGCTGGCCGTGGACGACATCCGCACGGCCATCGACGGCGCGCACATGCTGTTCATCACCGCCGGCATGGGCGGTGGTACCGGCACCGGCGCAGCACCCGTGATTGCACGCATCGCCAAGGAAATGGGCATCCTCACCGTCGGTGTGGTGACCAAGCCTTTCGAGTTTGAAGGCGGCCGCCGCATGACCAACGCCGACCTGGGTCTGGCCGAGCTGGAAGCCAATGTCGACTCGCTGATCGTGGTGCTGAACGAAAAGCTGCTCGAAGTGCTGGGCGACGACGTCACGCAGGACGAAGCCTTTGCCCATGCCAATGACGTGCTGAAAAACGCCGTCGGCGGCATTGCCGAGATCATCAATGTGCCGGGCCATGTGAACGTCGACTTTGAAGACGTGCGCACCGTCATGGGTGAACCCGGCAAGGCCATGATGGGCACTGCGCGTTCCAACGGCCCTGACCGTGCCCGTATCGCGGCCGAGCAGGCAGTGGCCTGCCCGCTGCTCGAAGGCATTGACCTGTCCGGCGCCAAGGGTGTGCTGGTGTTGATCAGCGCCGCCAAAGGCTCGCTCAAGCTGAGCGAATCCAGGCTGGCGATGAACACCATACGCGCCTACGCATCGCCTGATGCGCATGTGATCTACGGAACAGCTTATGACGACGAGCTGGGCGAAGACATACGCGTCACCGTGGTGGCCACCGGCCTGAGCCGCCAGGGCGTGCGTCGCACGGCCCCGCCGCTGCAGGTGCTGCGCACTGGCACCGACAACGTTCCTTTCAACGTGCCTACCTTGAACTCGGTGGCTGGTGGCGGTAACGTGGCGCAGCCTTCGATGGGAACGGCGCAGCCTGACTACGGCAACATGGCTGTGCCAAGCGTCTGGCGCACCAACCGTACGCAGGCCGCAGCCAAGGTCGATGCGCTGGCTTCTGGCGGTATGGATGACTTCGAGATCCCGGCGTTTCTCCGTAAACAGGCAGACTAAAAACCCGCAACTGTCATTGCGGACATGATCCGCAATCCATGATCCCGCTCCTGCTTACGGGGCTGGGGTCATGGATCCCGGGTCAAGCCCGGGATGACGCCTTGTCATGCGCGCCCGGCGCAATGACGACAGCATCGACCGTGCTTTACGTACGGTTTATCTGCCCTCTTTAAAATAGCAGCATGCTTGCACAACGAACACTCAAGTCCCTGACCAAGGCAGTAGGCGTGGGCCTGCACAGCGGCCAGCGGGTTGAGCTGACATTGCGGCCTGCCGCGCCCGATACAGGCATTGTGTTCAGGCGTGTTGACCTGCCCCAGCCGGTGGACATTCCGATCTCTGCAATCGCCGTGACCGACACGCGACTTGCATCGACGATCTCGACCGGCCACGCCAAGGTCCATACCGTCGAGCACCTGATGTCGGCCTGCGCCGGCCTCGGTATCGACAACCTCTATGTTGACATCACGGCCGAAGAAGTGCCCATTCTCGATGGTTCGGCTTCTTCATTTGTATTTTTGCTGCAGTCGGCAGGCATTGCGCTGCAGGATGCGCCCAAGCGGTTTGTGCGCGTGATCAAGCCGGTGGAAGTGCGCGAGGGCGAGGGCGCTTCGACCAAGTGGGCGCGCCTGACGCCCTATGACGGCTACAAGCTCAGTTTTGAAATTGACTTTGCCCACCCGGCGGTGGATTCGACCGGCCAGCGCGTCGAATTTGATATGGGTAGCGGCTCCTACACCCGCGACATTGCGCGCGCCCGTACCTTTGGCTTTACCAAGGATGTCGAGATGATGCGCGCCAACGGCCTGGCGCTCGGCGGCGGGCTGGACAACGCCATCGTCATGGACGACTACAAGGTGCTCAACAGCGACGGCCTGCGTTACAACGACGAGTTCGTCAAACACAAGATACTCGACGCCATGGGCGACCTGCACCTGCTGGGCAAGCCGCTGCTGGCCGCCTACAGCGCCTTCCGCTCCGGCCATGCGATGAACAACAAGCTGCTGCGCGAGTTGCTGTCCCGCAGCGATGCTTATGAAATCGTCACCTTCGATGACGAAAAGCGTGCGCCCCAAGGGTTTGCCACCCTGGCCAGGGCCTGGTAGGCCGGCTGCAGATTCAAGCGCCCATGCTCCTTATTCGCTGGCTCATCTTCCTGCTGCTGCTTGCAGCCATCGTTTCCTTCATGTTCTACGCTGGCACAGGGCAGGCGCGCTTCAAGCGCATCGGCCTCATCATCCTCAAATGGACGATTCTTGCCGGGCTGGGATTCTTCGCGGTGCTGGTGCTTGAGCGCATCGCCTGACATCAATCCGGGCCTCAGGCCCCGCGGAAGCAGGCTTATTTCACGCCAGGTCCGGTGATTTTGGTCCCGACGATTTTTCCGGATTCGCGGTCCTCTTCCAGCCAGACAGAACACGCGTTCTGGTCGAGCAAGCCCTTGACGATATATGGCGTGTCTTTCTCAATAAACACTTCGACCACACCTTCCACCGTGCAGGTCGGGTTCATCATGGCAAGGATGGGTGCTGCATACATGGTCTGTCCGCTCAAGGTCAGCTTGAGGCTACCTGCAGGAACGTCTCGCGCGATCACGGTCGGCGTGATCGAAAACCCTCTGCCATAGTTGGCGCTCAGGGTCGCTCCCCGGCTGTTTCTGATGGATCGCCCGTCAACCTGACTGACGGTAAAAACGTGTGCCAGATTCCCGGCCACGGGCATTCCTGAATCCCGGACCGTGGCTTTAGGGCCTGTGTAGCCCTCCGGAATGGCCGGCTGCAGGTTGGCGCAACCTGTCAAAAATGCCATCAGCACCAGGCCTGGTGTCAAAAGCGGGGTTCTCATCTTGTCTCCTCAGTGGTTGATGGTGGGGAAAGTCTGGCGGGTGAGCAATGTGCCGCCATCGGTAAAGAAAATCGTCTTGCCAGATCCTTGTTTGCTATATATTTTGTAGCTGCTCACGCATGTATTTAAAGGGCTACAGACCAAAAAGGCCTCTGAAAATGCCTCAAAAAGGCCTTTTTTGGCGCTTCTGGCGGGCTAAAACAGGTCAAATTTGCCTGTTCAACATTTAATGTGTCATAAATAAATCATTAAGTAATTAACGCTTTATATATGAAGCATTAAGTCATCTGCCTGACGCCAAAGCTGCAGCCAGCAGGCCGGCAGAGCGCCCCGCATGCGCGTGTGTAATGGCCAGGCCCAGCGCATCTGCCGCGTCCTTGCCCGGCAGGGCGGGCAGCTTGAGCAAACGCATCACCATCTGCTGCATTTCTGCCTTGCCGGCCTTGCCGTAACCGGCGATTGATTTTTTAAGCTGCAGCGCGGAATACTCCGCCACCGGCAGGTTGGCAGACACCAGCGCCGTCACGCAGGCGCCGCGTGCCTGGCCCAGCAGCAGCGTGGCTTGCGGGTTCACGTTGACGAAGACGATCTCCACAGACGAGCAGTCGGGCTGGTAGCGGTCTATCACTTCACGCACGCCGTCGAACAGCACCTTGAGCCGCGCGGGCAGGTTGCGGGTGTCCAGGTGTTTGGTGGTGATGGTGCCGCTGGCGACGTAACGCAGCTCATGCCCATCAACGTCCACCACGCCAAAACCTGCGATCTGAAGGCCGGGGTCGATGCCTAAAATTCTCATTCTGGTCAGACCCCAAAGTACCAGCGAACCGAATGAAAGAACACAGGCGCTGCAAAAAACAGCGCGTCCACCCGGTCCAGCAGGCCGCTGGCGCCTGTGACGCC
Source organism: Polaromonas sp. (assembly GCF_016185115.1). GTDB lineage: Bacteria > Pseudomonadota > Gammaproteobacteria > Burkholderiales > Burkholderiaceae_C > Polaromonas. Next base: position 138,739 of record NZ_JACPOF010000015.1, read on the forward strand.
TATACCGCGTTTGCCCCAGTTGGGAATGCCGCGGTCACGTTTGAGCGCTTTCATGACCAGGTGCCCCAGCGAGCCGGAGACGCAGGCAATAAACGCCATCGCCACGGCCTGCGCCGGCTTGAAGGGGGTGAGCCCGGCCATCAGGCCGCCCAGCAGGCTGCCGACGACCACGGCAATCATCCAGCTGGTCCAGTTAAAGCTTTTGCTGACGTCAGGCGCACTGGGTGGGCGCTTGAGCTTTCGGCCCACCAGGTGCTGCACGATCATGCAGCTCTGCACCACAAACACCAGGAAGAACACCAGAAAGGCGTTCTTGCCCTGGTACTGCGGAAAGTTCAGCAGCAACAGCGCCGGCACGTGGCTGCAACCGTAGACGCAGACGACGATGCCCCACTGCAGCTTGGCGTTGCGCTCCAGAAAACGCTGTGTGTCACCGGCCAGCGCGCTGACCACCGGCAGCAGTAAAAACACATAGACCGGGATGAACACCGTAAAGAGATTGAACGAGCGCGTGATCACCATCGCAAACTGCACCGGCAGCACGACAAAAAACGCCAGCACCAGGCTGCGGTGGTCGCCCTTGCGGGTCGGCGACAGCGTGATGAATTCGCGCAGCGCAAAAAATGCGACCAGCCCGAACAGCACAGTCGCCACAGTCTCGCCCAGCGCCCAGCCGACCCAGAACACGGTGGTCATGGCCCATGAGGTGCGCAGCAGGCGGCTGAACTCGCGCAGCTTCTGCGTGTAGACATCGTCTTCGCGGTGGTCCCTGAGGGCCATCACAAAGGCAACGACGCTGATGATGGCCAGCAGGCCGAACACAACGACGAAGAGCAGCGCGACCTGGTTGGACGGCGAGAGGTTGCGCAGGAAGCTGTTCATCAGGCTTCCCTCAGCGCCATCACGGCATCACGCGCGCGGGTCAAAAAGTGGCCGCGTTCTTCATCGGCGTCCAGCGCAATCGGTGCGCCGAAAGTGACCGAGCACAGAATGGGCACCGGCACCACCTCGCCCTTGGGCATGACGCGCTGCACGTTATTGATCCAGGCGGGAACCAGCACAACATCAGGGAATTTTTTCGCCAGGTTGTAGAGGCCGGATTTGAAGCTCTGCGGCTCTTCCTGGTTGCCGCGCGTGCCTTCAGGGAAAAGGATGATGGAGTCGCCATTGGTCAGGGCCTCGATGAGCGGCTCCAGCGGGTCCTGGTCGCTGGTCTTGGCGCGGTCCACATAGATGGCGTTGAATACCGCCGTGGTCACCCACTGCTTGAAGGCGGTTTTGGTCCAATAATCTTTCGCGGCAATGGGGCGAGTGATGCTGCGCAGCTCTTCAGGCAGCGCGGCCCACATCAGCAGCAGGTCGGCATGGCTCTGGTGGTTGGCGAAATAAATGCGCTGCTCTGCCTTGGGCGGGCAACCCAGCCAGCGCGCCTGTGCGCCCGTGAGCAGGCGTATCAGGCCCAGTAAAAACCAACCCATCAACTTTGCGAGCATGGGGCAATGATAAGCGGCTGTCGAGACCTTTCACCCCCGGGCTGGGGGCATGTGCCTGCATGGGGACTTCCCCTATTTTTCAGCGCTTGGCCGCGGGTTAATATCGTTATATTCAGAGATACATTGTTTTATCTATTAAAACATTGAACGGGCCAGCTGGCTTCAGCAACATTTGAAGCGCATGCATCCCCAGCGACCATAAATAACGGAGATCCTGACCTCATGACTTTTTCACACATTCGCCGCGCCATGATGGGCGCTGGCCTGGCCGGTGCGCTGCTTCCGTTTGGCGCCGGCGCGCAGGACCGCAGTGCCTATCCGAACAAGCCGGTGCGGCTGATTGTTCCTTTTTCTCCTGGTGGTTCGACCGATATCCTGGGGCGTCTGGTTGGCAAGAACATGTTTCCTGCAGCAGGCCAGCCATTTGTGGTCGAGAACGTTGCGGGTGCCAGTGGCAACATAGGTGCCGCTCTTGTGGCGCGTTCGCCCGCCGATGGCTACACACTGGAGATAGGCGCCATGTCTACCCATGCCATGAATGGCAGTCTCTACAAAAAGCTGCCTTTTGACCCGATGAATGACTTCGATACCGTGGCCATGCTGGCCTATGCGATCAACGTGATTGCGGTTTCCAGCAACCTGCCAGTCAAAACCTTTCCCGAACTGCTCGCCTACATACGCGCCAACCCGGGCAAGCTCAACTATTCGTCGGGTGGCATGGGCTCGCACAATCACCTGACTTTGGCCATGCTGGCCAAAGTTGCCAATCTCGATATCGTGCACGTGCCTTACAAGGGCGGTGGCCCGGCGGTGGCTGCGCTGGTGCAGGGTGAGGTCAACATGTTTGCCGGTGGTGCGTCGCTGCTCCTGCCCCATGCCCGCAGCGGCAAGGTACGCCTTATTGCCGTGACCGAGTCGACACGCTCTGACCTGTTGCCCGACATTCCAAGCGCATCCGAGACACTGAAGGGCTTTGAAGTTACCAACTGGTACGGCGTGTTTGCCGCCAAAGGTATGGACACCACCCGCAGAAACCTGCTGAACCAGGAAATCAACCGTGTGACAGCCTTGCCCGAAGTGGCCGAGCGCCTGAAGGGCCTGGGCATGGTGCGCGCACCTGTGACACCGACGCAGTTGCGCGACATCCTGCAGGCGGACTACAAGCTCTGGTCCAACACCATCACCGCGCTGTCCATATCAGGCGAATAAATAGCCTGCGGACGGGGCACTCAGGGCAGCTCGACCCCGCCCATGCGCGCGGCGATGGTGCCTGCACGCGAGGCCAGGTAACCCGAACCAGAGCGCGTTTCGAAGTATTTGGGGCGGGGCAGCATCACGGCAAGTCGTGCGGCTTCATAGGCACTCAAACCGGCTGCGGGCTTGCGGTAGTAATGCTGCGCTGCGGCCTCGGCGCCGAACACGCCTTCGCCCCATTCCACGCTGTTGAGGTAGATCTCCAGGATGCGTTCCTTGCTCAGCATCATTTCAAGCATCAGGGTCAGCACCAGTTCCTGGCCCTTGCGCAGCAGCGTGCGCTCACCCGAGAGAAACAGGTTTTTTGCCAGCTGCTGCGTGATGGTGGAGCCGCCCACAATTTTCGGTGCCTTCGCCGGTGCAAGCTGTGCCTTGCCCGAGGGTGTTGCCCGGCTGCCCTGCTTCTGCACGCGCTGCTCGGCCTTTGCGTTTTTGTCCCAGGCTTTTTCAAGCGCCTCGATGTCGACACCGTCGTGCTCGATGAAACTCGCGTCTTCAGAGGCGATGACGGCGCGCTTGAGGTTGTCCGAAATCTTGTCGTAAGGCACCCACTGCTGTCGCCATTTCAGGCTGCCGGTAGTGGTGGCCACGCGGTAAGTCTCCGAGCGCTGGAAGGCTGTTGACTCGGGGTTGACCGCAATCATCACGGCGATGCGCGCCACGAAATACAGCTGTAAGGCCAACCCGGCAATCACGATCAGCCCCACCAGGCGCATCAAGGCTTTCATACGAGGTGATTTTTCCTGGTGATGGCCATGCGGTGCAACTCAGCGGCTGGTGAGTTTGGTTTCAAGCGTTTCGTCCCTGGTGAACCTGAAGCGTGAGACCACCACAATCTGGTCGGCCCGCCGGCGCATGGCACTGCTGAAGCGTTCGAAGGGGCCGGTACCCCTGACGATGGTTTGCGCGCGCCTGTCCAGCGTCAGGTTGCCGGAGGTTTCAACCACTTCGGTGGCCAGGATACGGCCATCAAAATTGACGGTGACGATCATGGTCAGTTCGCCATAAAGTTTTTTGCCTGCAAGCTCGGGGAAGTTGGTCGTGCCTTTTTCCTCTATCTTGCGGCGCAGGTTGTCGTAATAGGTGGCGTACACCTCTTCGCGTGTGGCGGGGCTGATGTAGCGCTTTTTGGGCCGCGCGTTTTCTTCGTTGATGCGCTTTTCAATTTCCGCCAGGATCTTGATCAACTGCCTGCGCTTTTCTTCGCGCTGCGCCTGCGCCGGGTCATTGGCCGATAGCGTGGGGTCAGGCGGCGGCATGGCGGCCAGTTCTTTTTTGATCTGCGCCAGCAACTGCGTCTGCTGCTGCTGCATGGACTCGACCTTGCGCTGCGCCTCTTCGGCGGCATCGCCCAGCTCCGTCAGGGCAGACGGCGGCAGCGGCGAGGCGGCACGGCCTTTTTCAAGTTCACCGCCGCCAGCCAGCGAGGCCTGCGCGATGGCCTTGGCCACTTCGGGCTTTTCATTCGATTTGGCGTTGACCAGGATCACCTCCAGCGGCGTGTCCTGGAACACCCGGTTAAAGCTCTCCGGGTCTACAAAACGCGTTGTCAGCACCACCGCGTGAACCAGGACGGACGCGCCCAGGGCGATTTGCAGTGTGCTGAAGGTTTTCACAGGGGTCAATTATCGGCTGAAGAACGCCTGCAGGGCGGACAAAACCGCTGCGCGCCCGGCTCAGGATGCAGAAGAAACAACACCCGTCGCCATACCTGCCGCATCAGTTGCGGGCTCACTCATGTCGACAGCGATCAGGATCGGGCCTGAGGCCAGGGTTTCCTCATCTTCTTCATCCAGCTCTTCGGCCGTAACGGCATCTGCGTCAGCCACCACGTCCAGGCGCTCTATCACGGTGCCATTCACGTCCAGCGTGATCTCATCGATCTCACCCAGCCGTACCCGCACCCCGGCGCCGCGCGGCAGGCCCTGCGCGCCGGCGGCAGGCAGAACCAGCGGCAATTCGTCGGCGCGCACCAGGTTGTCCTTGAAGGAGGTCGCTGTCAGTTCGGTGATGCCGTGTTGCTGCAGGTACTTCAGCGTCCAGTAGCGCTCTATGCCCGACTGGAAACCGTTATAGGCGCTGTAAGCCGCATCAAAACCCGAGATGATGGAAAACAGTTCAGCGTCTTTGGGCTTGAAGGGGGCAACCAGCGCGGCCGTCGGCCCGTTTTTGGCACAGGCAATGATCTGCCACTGGTTGACCAGGTCGGTGTAGCGGCGCAGCGGCGAGGTGCTCCAGGCGTAGCTTTTCACGCCCAGGCCCGCATGCGGCAGCGACTTCGTGCCCATGCGCACCTTCACGCCGGGCGCCATGCTGGCCTGGCTGCGGTAAATGCCCGGCACGCCCAGCTCAGCCAGCCACTGGCCCCAGGTGCTGTTGGCCAGGATCATGGCCTCGGCCACGATCAGATCGAGCGGGGCGCCACGGTGGCGTGTTGTGATGCTTACGACCTCGTTGCCTATTGGCTCCTGGCCGGAAGGGTTGTCCAGCCTGAAGTTGTAGTCGGGGCGGTTGAAGTTCTCGGGCTTGCCGCGCGCGATCTCGCGCTGCGCTTTCAGGTGTTTTGCCAACTGGTGCAAAAACACCATTTCGTTGGCCCAGGCTACATCCGCCGGTGGTGGCGTGGTCTGCGCAGATTCAAAAAACGCTTCAGTGAAGGTGCTGTCCAGCACATCGTGGCGCAGGTTGCTTTCGATCGGCACCTGTTCAATGCGCGTGTCCGTCCCGCGCACTTCGAGCGTCGCTTCGTCCAGCGTCACATAGAGCGAGACCGCCGGACAGTTGCGGCCCGCCTGCAGCGTGTAGTTTTGCACCACCTCGTCGGGCAGCATCGTGATTTTGTAGCCCGGCATGTAAACGGTGGACAGCCGCGACCGTCCCACGTTGTCAATCGGGCTGCCCGGCAGCACGGCCAGACCCGGCGCGGCAATGTGTATGCCCAGGGTGACGGTGCCCGTGCCCAGGCCCTGCACTGAAAGCGCGTCGTCAATCTCGGTGGTGGCCGAATCGTCAATCGAAAACGCCCTGACATTGGCGAGCGGCAGTTTTTCCTTGTGTGAGGGCGCCTGCAGCGCCGGAAACCCCGTACCCTTGGGAAAGTTTTCGAAGAGAAAACGCTTCCAGTGAAACTGGTAGGCCGAGGTGATGGCGCCGGCTTTTTGCAGCAGGTCCAGCGGGGCGGTGTGGGTGTTGCGCGAGGCCTCGACCACGGCCTTGTATTCGGCGCTGTTCTTGTCGGGCTTGAAAAGAATTTTGTAGAGCTGATCGCGTATGGGTGCCGGGCACTCGCCTTGGGCAAGTTCTTCGGCCCATGCGGTGATTTGCAGCGCAACCTGTTTTTTCTTTTCAATGGCGGCCAGTGCGAGTTGCAAAATTTCGGCGGGCGCTTTCTTGAAGCGCCCTTTGCCGGCGCGCCTGAAGTAATGCGGTGCTTCAAACAGCCTGAAGAGCGCGGCGACCTGCTGCTCCTGCGTGGCGGGTTTGCCGTCGGCACTGAAGTAGTCACGTGCCAGGTCGGCAAAGCCGAATTCATCGTCGCTGGCGAATTCCCAGGCGAGTTCGAGTTCTATGTCCTGGCTGAGCTTTTGTCCCGCGGCCACCAGTTCGGCGGGCGAGGGCTTTTCGAATTTCAGCAGCGCATTGACGGCCTTGACCTTGACACGCTTGCCCGAGTCCAGCTCGACCTGCAGTGAGCTGTCAGCCTCGGACAAAATGCGGCCAGCCAGGAACTTGCCGGCTTCTTCAAACAATACAAACAAAACGTGCGCCTTTAAATGTCTTCAAATGTCGTCAGGAGAAGGGCATCCAGTGTAATCAGCCCACCTGCAATGGCTTAGCGCGCCAGATCCAGGAAGTCCAGGATGGCCGGCAGGTGGTCGTCAAAATCGCTGAGAGCATGGTCGCCGCCTTCCAGAAGTTTGATCCGGGCACCTTTGTAACGCGCTGTCATTTCGCGCCAGTCCAGCACCTCATCGCCTTTGGCAATCACGGCGAAGTAGTGGCCGGGATGCTTGAGCGGGCCAGCGTGCAAGGCCTTCAGTTCATCCACAAATTCGGGCCGGAAGAAAAAAGTCTCTGCCGGGTCGTGCCAGGAGGTCTGCTCGCCTATGTATTTGCCAAGGTCACGCGAGGGCTCAACAGCCGGGTTCAGCAGCACAGCCTTGCAGCCCGTCTGCCCTGCCACCCAGGTCGCGTAAAACCCGCCCAGGGACGAGCCGACCACGGCCATGCCATCGCCATGCGGCCATGTTTTGAGGGTGTCCATGACCTCCTGCATGGCTTGTCTGGGCGAGGGGGGCAGTTGCGGGCACCACCAGGTCACTTGCGGGTACCCGCTGGCCACCAGTGCGGCCATTTTTTGTGCCTTGACGGACTGCGGTGATGAGCGAAAGCCGTGGAGGTAGAGCAGGTGGGTGGTGGGCATGGCCTATCGTAAAGGCATGGCCTTCGCTGTGGCCGTATGGGTAGCTGACGGATAATCCGCATCATGGCCGCAGTTTTCGACAAACCTTCCCTTTTCCAGCGTTCCATGCCGATGTTTCAGGGCTTTGACGGTCCGCTGGCGTTTGCGGTTTTCCTGCTGGCCTGCGCGGGCCTCATGATCATGTATTCGTCGGGTTATGACCACGGCACCCGTTTTGTGGACCATGGCCGCAACATGCTGATTGCCGGCGCCATCATGTTTGTGGTGGCGCAGGTGCCGCCCCAGCGCCTGATGGCGTTTGCCGTGCCGCTTTATGTTTTTGGCGTTGCCCTGCTGGTGGCGGTGGCGATTTTCGGCATCACCAAAAAGGGTGCACGCCGCTGGCTCAATGTGGGCGTGGTCATACAGCCCAGCGAGATCCTCAAGATCGCCATGCCGCTGATGCTGGCCTGGTGGTTCCAGAAACGTGAAGGTCAGTTGCGCCCGCTGGACTTCCTGGTGGCCGGAATGCTGCTGGTGGTGCCGGTCGGGCTGATCATGAAGCAGCCCGACCTGGGCACCTCGCTACTGGTGCTGGCTGCAGGCCTGGCCGTGATATTTTTTGCCGGCCTGAGCTGGAAGCTGATTGCCCCGCCAGTCGTGCTGGGCTTGGTCGCCGTCTTTTTGGTCGTCTGGTTCGAACCGCGCCTGTGCGCTGACGGGGCACGCTGGCCCATCCTGCATGATTACCAGCAGCAGCGCATATGCACCTTGCTGGACCCGTCGCGTGACCCGCTGGGCAAGGGTTTTCACATCATCCAGGGCATGATTGCCATTGGTTCTGGCGGCGTGTTTGGCAAGGGTTTCATGGCCGGGACGCAGACCCACCTTGAATTTATTCCCGAGCGCACGACCGACTTCATCTTTGCAGCCTTTTCAGAAGAATTCGGCCTGGCTGGCAACCTGCTACTGATTGCCGCCTTTATCTTTCTCATCCTGCGCGGGCTGGCGATTGCGATGGAGGCGCCCACGCTGTTTTCCCGCCTGCTGGCTGGTGCCGTGACCATGATTTTTTTCACCTATGCCTTTGTCAATATGGGCATGGTCAGCGGTATCCTGCCGGTGGTGGGTGTGCCGCTGCCCTTCATCAGCTATGGCGGCACGGCCATGGTGACGTTGGGGCTGGCGGTGGGGATTTTGATGTCAATTGCCAAGGCCAAGCGGCTGGTCCAGTCATGAGCACCTGGCCCTGACGGCCTGAAAACGCGGCATACCCTTTCCGGCGCGCCATAAGGCCGGACTGCCTACAATGGCCTGATGACCTCACTCCGCTCTTCCCCGGCCTCAAAACTCAACGCTTCCACGACGTCTTCCACGGTCAGGCCGACCGCAGCGTCAACGTCCGAACGGCTGGAGATTGCGCAAAACCTGCTGCTCAAGCCCTTTGGCCTGACAGAAGCGCATTTGAGCCGGGCACTTGGCGAAATCACCTCCCACGGCGCGGACGATGCGGACCTTTATTTCCAGTACACCCGCAGCGAAGGCTGGAGCCTTGAAGAAGGCATTGTCAAGACCGGTTCGTTCAGCATTGACCAGGGTGTGGGTGTGCGCGCGGTGAGCGGCGAAAAAACCGCCTTTGCCTATTCCGACGATATTTCCGACGCATCTCTGCTCGACGCCGCCCGCACCGTGCGCAGCATCGCCGCCGCCAGCAAATCTGCCCGTGTGAAGACGCCGGGCCGCAAGGTGGCCAGCAGCCGCTCGCTCTACCAGGACCTGGACCCGATTGCCACGCTGGACAGCACGGCCAAGGTCAAGCTGCTGGAAAAAGTTGAAAAACTCGCCAAGGCCAAAGACCCGCGCATCGTGCAGGTGATGGCCGGGCTGGCCAGTGAATACGACGTCGTCATGGTCGCGCGCGCAGACGGGACGCTGGCCGCCGATGTGCGCCCGCTGGTGCGCCTGAGCGTGACGGTGATTGCCGAGAAAAAGGTAGGCGGCGAGGTACGCCGCGAGATGGGTTCTGGCGGCGGCGGTGGCCGTTTCGGCCTGGCCTATTTCGACGACGAGCAGATCGGCCAGTACGTGGCCGATGCCGTCAAGGCGGCATTGACCAACCTCGAAGCGCGCCCTGCACCGGCAGGCGAGATGACGGTGGTGCTTGGTTCCGGCTGGCCCGGTATTTTGTTGCACGAAGCGATTGGCCACGGGCTTGAAGGCGACTTCAACCGCAAGGGCTCCAGCGCATTTGCCGGCAAGATCGGCCAGCGCGTCGCGGCCAAGGGCGTGACAGTGCTGGACGACGGCACGATTGCCGACCGCCGCGGTTCGCTCAACGTTGATGACGAAGGCAATGCCAGCCAGCGCAATGTGCTGATCGAGGACGGCATTTTGAAGGGCTACATCCAGGACTCGCTCAATGCGCGCCTGATGAAGGTCAAGCCGACTGGCAACGGCCGCCGCGAAAGCTACGCCCATGTGCCCATGCCGCGCATGACCAACACCTACATGCTGGGCGGCGACAAGGCGCCTGAAGAAATCGTTGCCAGCATCAAGAAGGGCCTGTACGCCACCAATTTCGGCGGTGGTCAGGTCGACATCACCTCGGGCAAGTTTGTGTTCTCGGCCAGCGAGGCCTTCTGGGTCGAAAACGGCAAGATTCTTTATCCGGTCAAGGGCGCAACGATTGTCGGCAACGGCCCGGATGCACTGACCCGCGTGACCATGATGGGCAACGACATGCAGCTCGACAGCGGTGTCGGCACCTGCGGCAAGGAAGGCCAGAGCGTGCCTGTGGGCGTCGGCCAGCCGACCCTGCGCATTGATGGCCTGACCGTGGGCGGCACGGCCTGATTGCCGTTTCCAGATCAGGCGTGCACTTTGTCGGCTCGCCTTGCCGTGCTGTAGCACTGTCTGCGGCGGGCCTTCGCGTTCACACCTGATCTGAAAACGGCAGAGGTATTTTGGGCCCCATTTCAAGCTGTGCTACATTTCAGCTTATGCACTCCGCAACGTTTTATTTTGGTTACTTTTGGTTCTCAACCGCCTCCGGCCGTCGAGAGACTTTCGCGTAACCTCAAAAAACGCAACAAGATTCTCAAAACCGCCGGACCCCCGGCGGTTTTTTTTTGCCCGGTTTCAAATCGTTTTTACTGTTTAGTCATTGAAGTTTCAGGAAATCAAAGAAGGAAGATTGCGATGAATGCTCCAGCCACCCCCACAGCGAATCCGTCCAAACCAGCCAGCGAGAGCTGGTATGCGAGCGTCGAAAAAACCAGCCAGACCGACGACGAACGCATCAAGGACATCACCGTGTTACCCCCTCCAGAGCATTTGATCCGCTTCTTCCCGATTCGCGGCACGCCCGTTGAATCGCTGATCAGCAATACCCGCAAGAGCATCCACAACATCATGGCCGGCACTGACGACCGCCTGCTGGTTGTCATCGGCCCCTGCTCCATCCACGACCCGGTCGCCGCTCTTGAATACGCACGCCGCCTGATGGAGCAGCGCAAAAAATACGCCGGCACGCTGGAAATCGTGATGCGTGTGTACTTCGAAAAACCGCGTACCACCGTCGGCTGGAAGGGCCTGATCAACGACCCTTACCTCGACGAGAGCTTCCGCATCGACGAAGGCCTGCGCATCGCGCGCCAGCTGCTCATCGAGATCAATCGTCTCGGCCTGCCGGCGGGGAGTGAATTTCTGGACGTGATCTCACCCCAGTACATCGGCGACCTGATTGCCTGGGGCGCGATTGGTGCGCGCACGACTGAAAGCCAGGTGCACCGCGAACTGGCATCCGGCCTGTCGGCGCCCATAGGCTTCAAGAACGGCACCGACGGCAACATCCGCATCGCGACCGACGCCATCCAGGCGGCGGCGCGCGGGCATCACTTCCTGTCGGTGCATAAAAATGGACAGGTCGCCATCGTCCAGACCAACGGCAACCCCGACTGCCACGTGATCCTGCGCGGCGGCAAGGCCCCCAATTACGACGCGGCCAGCGTGTCGGCGGCCTGCAAGGAGCTCGAAGCATCGAAACTGCCGGCCACGCTGATGGTCGACTGCAGCCACGCCAACAGCTCCAAGCAGCATGAAAAGCAGCTCGACGTGGCGCGCGACATCGCCAACCAGGTTTCTGGCGGCTCGAAACAGGTGTTCGGCCTGATGGTCGAAAGCCACCTCCACGCCGGCGCGCAGAAGTTCACGCCGGGCAAGGACGATTCCAGCAAGCTCGAATACGGCAAGAGCATCACCGATGCCTGCCTGTCGTGGGACGATTCGCTCAAGGTGCTGGATGTGCTGTCGCAGGCCGTTGAGACGCGCCGCGCTAAAAAGTAAGCGCCAGCCCGGCGGCAGCTTGCGGGTTTCCGCGAATTGCCGCCCAGCCTTCAAGTGCCGACCATCGCGCTGTGACATCCATAGTCGATACAGCAAGGAGCGGCCATGCGCAGTGAAGTCAGCGTGACATTCAAGGGTGCGCCGCCGGTGCGCATCGACCTCAATGAAGTCCAGCCCATGCCGCACGATGTGGCGCGCTGGTGGCTGGACGACCAGTTCACGCAGATGGGTTGCGAGCCGCTGCGCCCGACGGGCAAGCTGCTGACCGCCGACAAGGTGGTCGTCGTCGCTGAAGCGGCAGGCCTGGCGAAGTTTGCCGAGCCGAAATGGTCGAATGAGTTTGCGCGAGCCGCCAGCGCCGCTTTGGGCAAGCCGGTGGTGCACGTGGATGTCGGCTCGCTGAGCATCAGCTACTGACTTCAACCCGATCCGGCATTCTGTTTGCTACTATTTTTATAGCTGCCCACGTACATGTTTATTGGTCTGGAGGCCGATTGAGCCTCTAAAAATGGCCTTTTTAAACCAATTTTTCGGGTTTTGAGCCTGTCCAGACCGTCAAAACACCAAAATGTTAAGTTGCAGGTTAACATTTTGGCGATTTGTTAACTTGCAACTTAACATTGCCGGTTTTCAGGTTTTCAACGCCGTCAGCAGTTTGGCGTGAATGCCGCCAAAACCGCCATTGCTCATGCACAGCAAATGGTCGCCAGGCCGTGCAGCCGCCTTCACCTGATTGACCACCTCATCAATCGTGCCGGCCACCTGTGCCCGCGTGCCCATGGGGGCAAGGGCAGCCTGCGCATCCCAGTCAAGGCCGCCTGAATGGCAGAACGCCAGGTCTGCGGCTTCCAGGCTCCACGGCAGTTGGGCGGTCATGGTGCCCAGCTTCATGGTGTTGCTGCGCGGCTCGAAGATGGCGAGGATACGGTCGGCCTTTTTGCCTGCCGCGTTGAGCTGGCGGCGCAGGCCGTCCACCGTGGTGTGTATGGCCGTCGGGTGATGGGCGAAGTCGTCATAGACTGTGATATCACCGCCGCCCTGGTGCAGCACGCCGCGCACTTCCATGCGGCGCTTGACGTTCTGGAAGCTCGCCAGTGCTTCGGCCGCCACTTCGGGCGCCACGCCCACATGTTCGGCTGCGGCAATGGCGGCAAGCGCATTGAGCTGGTTGTGCACGCCGCTGACGGCCCACTGCACGCGGGCCACAGGCTTGCCGGCTTTCAGCACCCTGAAGTCGTTGGGTTCGCCGTCGGCGGTGAAGCCTTCAACATTCGATGGGCTGCTGCCAAAGAGTACCCGCTCACTCCAGCAGCCCTTGTCGAGCACGCGCTGCAGGCTGGCTTCCTGCGCATTGACGACCACACTACCCTGTGACGGCACGGTCCGCACAAGATGGTGAAACTGCCTTTCGATGGCCGGGAGGTCGTCAAAGATGTCGGCGTGGTCGAATTCAAGATTGTTGAGGATGGCCGTGCGCGGGCGGTAGTGCACAAACTTGCTGCGCTTGTCGAAGAAGGCGGTGTCGTATTCATCGGCTTCAATGACAAAGGTGTTGCCTTCGCCCAAACGGGCCGAGACGCCGAAATTCAAAGGCACGCCGCCGACCAAAAAGCCCGGCTTCAGGCCTGCGCTTTCCAGAATCCAGGTCAGCATGGCCGTGGTTGTCGTCTTGCCGTGTGTGCCTGCGACGGCCAGCACATGGCGCGGGCCGGTCGCATGGTGCGTGGGGTGATGCAGTACATGGCCGGACAGCCACTGCGGGCCGCTGGTGTACGGAAGGCCGCTGTTCAATATGGCTTCCATCAGCGGGTATTTGGCGCTGCCATCGGGCAAACGTGCACGTGAGACCACATTGCCGATCACAAACACATCCGGTTCAAACGCCATCTGGTCGGCGCTGTAGCCTTCGATCAGCTCTATCCCCAGGGCGCGGAGCTGATCGCTCATGGGCGGGTAGACGCCGGTGTCGCAACCCGTCACCTTGTGGCCGGCCTCGCGCGCGAGCGCCGCCAGGCCGCCCATGAAAGTGCCGCAAATCCCCAGAATATGTATGTGCATGGCGGGTATTCTAGAAGGCGGCTGCATGCTGGCGGCCGTGGCCTAAACTCCTCTTTTGCCCGACATTTGCATCAGACCGTGAACACACTCCAATCCGAAATTGCCGCCACCGCCGCTGCGCTGGTCGTGGAAGAAGGGCTGGAGTACGGCCAGGCCAAGCGCCGCGCCGTCAAGCAGATGGCCCTGCCGCAGCGCACCGAGCTGCCGGGCAACGACCTGATAGAGGACGCAGTGCTGGAATACATCGCCATCTTTTGCGCCGACACCCAGCCTGTCGAACTGCGCGCCCTGCGCGAACTGGCGCTGGTATGGATGCAGCGCATGAGCGGCTTCCGGCCGTATCTGGCCGGTGCGGTCTGGCACGGAACGGCCACGCGGCTGTCCGACATATATATACAGTTGTTCTGTGATGACCCCAAATCAGCCGAAATAGCGCTGATTGAACACAACGTTGATTACGAGCCGCGCACCGTCAAGGGCTTTACCGGTGGCAGCGTTGAGGCGCTGAGCCTGAGCAGCCTGTGCAAGCCGCTCGATGAAAATGTGGGTGTGCATTTCATGGTGTATGACCACAACGACCTGCGCGGTGCGCTCAGGCCCGACGCCAAAGGCCGTACGCCCCGGGGCGATATCGCCGCCGTGCAAAAATTGGTGGCCATGCAGAGCAACCAGCCTGAAGCCACCTGAGCGGACCACCTATATATATATGAATCGCAGAAGCATGCTCTACGGCGGCGCTGCCGCAGTCGCCGCCGCAGCCGGGGCTGGCGTGGCGTGGCGGAAGATTCAGCCGCACCAGACCGTTTCGGCGGTTTCTGCTTCGGCCAACGGCGCCGACCCCTTCTGGAGCCTGAGTTTTGATACGCCGGATGGCCGGCCGCTGACCATGAATACCTTTCGCGGCAAGCCGCTGCTGGTCAATTTCTGGGGAACCTGGTGTCCGCCCTGTATTGAAGAGTTGCCCCTGCTCAACAGTTTTTATGTCGCCAACAAGGCCAGGGGCTGGCAATTGCTGGGCCTGGCCGTCGACCAGCCGAGCGCAGTCCGCAAATGGCTGCAGGCCAAACCGCTGGATTTTGCGGTCGGCATGGCGGGGCTGGGCGGTACTGAGCTCAGCAAGGCCATGGGTAACACGGCAGGCAGCCTGCCGTTTACGGTTGTATTTGATGCGGCGGGGCAGGTGCAGCACCGCAAAATTGGCAAAGTGACGCCGGAAGAGCTCAAACTATGGGCGGCAGCCTGAGATCTGAGATCTGGGATCTGAATCAGGTGCCCGTGGCGTATCTCATCTAAATTACGACAAAAGTAATTTAAAAGTCATCTAAAGATGGTTATCGCGAAAATCGTAACGCCGCCGATTTTCCGATTTACATCCTCTTGCATGATGTACACTCTGCGCTTTCCCGGTCGGGTCTGACGCTGTGGCTTAATGCCTTGCAGCCGTTTAAAAGACCTTCAATTGCTTTAAAGGGTAAAAGCTGAAAGTAAGCGAAAGTTAACGAAGAATGGCCTTGTGCCGCCCTTCGATTCGCAGTCATATCACTCGCGGAGTGACATGCAGATTAAAAAGCCTCAACAGCCTGACAGCGACCCGATCGCGCTGGCATCTACCGTCGTTGGAGACCCCATGGATTTAAGAAAACTCAAGACCCTGATTGACCTTGTCTCAGAGTCCAATGTGTCCGAACTCGAAATCACCGAAGCCGAAGGCAAGGTCCGCATCGTCAAATCCAGCGGCGCACCGCTTGTGATGCAGCAACCGGCCATGGCCATGGTAGCAGCACCGGCGGCCGCACCTGCTGCCAGCGCGGCGGCTCCAGTCGCTGAAGCCGCCCCGGCTGCACCTGCCGGCCACGCCGTCAAGTCGCCCATGGTGGGCACCTTCTACCGGTCCTCGGCACCCGGCGCCAAGGCCTATGTCGAGGTCGGCAGCGTGGTCAAGGAGGGTGAGACCATCTGCATCATCGAGGCGATGAAGATCCTCAACGAGATCGAGGCCGACAAGTCCGGTACGGTCACCAAGATCCTGTGCGAAAACGGCCAGGCCGTGGAGTATGGACAGCCCCTCTTCACCATTGAGTGATGGTGGGGTGACCAGACGATGTTCAAAAAAATACTGATCGCCAACCGCGGCGAGATCGCGCTGAGAATCCAGCGCGCGTGCCGGGAGCTCGGCGTCAAGGCCGTGATGGTTTATTCCGAAGCCGACCGCGATGCCAAATACATCCGGCTGGCCGATGAGTCGGTCTGCATAGGCCCGGCGCCGTCCAAGGACAGCTACCTCAATATGCCGGCCATTATTTCGGCGGCGGAGGTGACGGATGCAGAAGCCATTCACCCCGGCTACGGTTTCCTGAGCGAAAACGCCGACTTTGCCGAACGCGTCGAAAAAAGCGGCTTCAAGTTCATAGGCCCGACGCCGGATTCCATCCGCATCATGGGCGACAAGGTTTCGGCCAAGCAGACCATGATCAAGGCTGGCGTGCCATGCGTGCCCGGCTCTGAAGGCGCATTGCCTGACGATGCCGCCACCATCAAGCGCACGGCCAAGCAGGTCGGCTACCCGGTCATCATCAAGGCCGCAGGCGGCGGCGGCGGGCGCGGCATGCGTGTGGTGCACACCGAAGCGGCGCTTTTGCACGCGGTGCAGACCACCAAGGCCGAAGCTGGCGCAGCTTTCGGCAACCCGGAGGTCTATATGGAGAAATTCCTGCAGAACCCCCGGCACATTGAAATCCAGATCCTGGCCGACCAGCACAAAAACGCTGTCTGGCTGGGCGAGCGCGACTGCTCCATGCAGCGCCGCCACCAGAAGGTGATTGAAGAGGCACCAGCGCCCGGCATTCCCCGCAAGCTGATCGAAAAAATCGGCGAGCGCTGCGTGGCGGCGGTCAAGAAGATAGGCTACCGCGGTGCAGGCACTTTTGAGTTCCTTTACGAAAACGGCGAGTTCTATTTCATTGAGATGAATACCCGCGTGCAGGTCGAGCATCCGGTCACCGAGTGGATCACCGGCATAGATATCGTGCGCACCCAGATCATGGTGGCTGCCGGTGAAAAACTGCCCTTCGTGCAGCGCGACGTGCAACTCAAGGGCCATGCTATCGAGTGCCGTATCAATGCAGAAGACCCCTACAAGTTCACGCCATCGCCAGGCCGCATCACGACCTGGCACACACCGGGCGGGCCCGGCGTGCGCGTGGACTCGCACATCTATGCCAACTATTTTGTGCCGCCGAACTACGATTCCATGATCGGCAAGATCATCGTGCACGGTGACACCCGCGACCAGGCTTTGGCCCGCATGCGCACGGCCCTGGCAGAGACGGTGGTCGAAGGCATCAACACCAACATCCCGCTGCACCGAGAGCTGATGGTGGACGCCAAGTTCACCGATGGCGGCACCAACATCCACTATCTGGAAGAGTGGTTGTCAAAGCGTGACAGATGACCCCCACGGTCGTCCACTGCGTGTGCTCCCTGCCCCCCGAGGGGGCCGCTGCGCCTGCGGTCCGGCAAAGCCGGTCCCGCGGCCCCTGCTTGCCTAAGAGCATGGACACTTTGTTTCTTCTACTGTGCGTGGCATAGATGTTTGAACTTGTATTGCTGGTACCTGCAGAAGGCGTCGAAAACATTAGCGAGGCACTTGACGCTTTGGACGCGCTCAGTGTGTCGGTCGAAGACGCCGATGCCGAGACCCCCGCCGAGCGTGCGCTGTTCGGTGAGCCCGACATGCCGCCCCCAAAAGACGGCTGGGATCGCTCCCGTGTGGTGGCACTGTTTGCCACTGAGGCGCTGGCTCGGGAGGCCAGCAGTCTGCTGCAGGCACAGGATTTTTTTGCGGAGTGCAAACTGGTCGCCATTCAGCCGGTGCCCGAGCAGGACTGGGTTCGTTTGACGCAATCGCAGTTTGCGCCTGTAGAGATCACGCCGGAGTTCTGGATCGTCCCGACCTGGCATGAACCGCCTGCACAGGCGAAGCAGCTGATACGTCTGGACCCGGGCCTCGCTTTTGGTACGGGCACGCATCCGACGACACGCATGTGCCTGCGCTGGATAGCGGGGCAGGGCGCTGCCGGAAAAGCCCTGGGCCGCGTGCTCGACTATGGTTGCGGCTCAGGCATTCTGGCGATAGGTGCAGGAAAGTTTGGCGCAATGGATATCGATGCAGTGGACATCGATGAAGCCGCTGTGCAATCAACACGCGCCAACGCCGAAGCCAACCACGTCACCCTGAATGCGGGGTTGCCCGACAAGGCCAAGGGCGTTTACCAGACAGTGCTGGCCAACATCCTTGCAACACCGCTCAAGGTATTGGCGCCGCTGCTGTGCGCACATGTTGAAAAGGGCGGCAACCTCCTGCTGGCAGGTATTCTTGAGCGCCAGGCCGACGAGCTCAAGGCCGCCTACGCACCATGGTGCGCGCTTGAAGTGGCTGATACTGAGGACGGCTGGATTCTGATGACCGCCCGGGTCTGATTCCGCCTGCCTGCTCGCCTTTTTTGCTCCTGATTCAGGAGCTTTCAGCCCCTTACAATACAGCGCTAGATGAGCCTCATCACGCGCTGTCCCGCCTGCGGCACGATGTTCAAAGTCGTGGCCGACCAACTCAAAGTCTCGCAGGGCTGGGTGCGATGCGGGCATTGCTCGGAAGTGTTTGATGCCTCTCTGCATCTTCAGCCCGCGCAAACGACGCCCCAGACTCCTTCATCGCATGACGCCGATCCGCAGCAGCATGCTTATGCCGGGCAGCCACCTCAGGGCTACCTGCCGCCACAGGAGTCCGCGCCTGTCCAGCACGCGCCTCAGCCTGTTCAGGCTGAACAACTACAGGATGACCCCTCCTGGACACCTGGCGTGTTTTTCAACAGCCGGCCGCCTGTCTCCACTTCGCAGCCCTACGTTGAACAAGCTGTGCCTGGCCAGAGTCATGCCAACAGCTTTCGGGCTGCTTCAGTCCCGGAAGACGAGCCGCAGCGCGAGCCCTATCACCGCGATGGCGTGGAAGCTGATGAATACGGTGAAGCCGTGCGCGTCATGGCGGCAGAGGCGCAGGACAGGGATGGCGACAACCATTCAACGCCGCTCTATACAGAGGACTCCGTCCGGGGGCACTTGCTGGATGAATCTGCTACCTCGCATGACGTCTCTTTTGTAAGGGACGCCAGGCGCAAGGCCTTCTGGCGCAAGCCGGCTGTGCGTGTGGTGCTGGTGGCGTTGAGCCTGCTGCTCGCGGCCGGGCTTGTGCTGCAGGTAGCCATACAGCAGCGTGACCAGATCGCTGCCCTGCAACCTGCCCTCAGGCCCTGGCTTGATGCCGTCTGCGAGCAGATGCACTGCGATGTCGGGCCGCTGCGCCGTATCGAAAGTGTGGTGATCGACAGCTCTGCCTTCAACAAGATGGACGCCGATTCCTACCGCTTGAGTTTTTCCCTGAAAAACACTGGTGCGACGCCGGTGGCCATGCCCCATCTTGAAGTGACGCTGACCGACATGCAGGACCAGGCTGTTGTGAGGCGTGTGCTTTCCCCGGCCCAGTTTGGCGCCTCCAGCACCATGCTGGTCTCTGGTTCTGACTTTGCCGGTTTTGTCGTCATGCAGGTGCTGGCTGCAGATACCTCCGCTGCTGCATCAGCGGCTGTCCCGCTACGGGTGGCCGGCTACCGCATGCTTGCTTTTTATCCCTGACCCTTTCCCTGAAATTTTTAAAACGAGAAAACAATGCCTGCTGTAATTTGTGGATCCCTCGCCTTTGACACCATCATGACCTTTGAGGGAAAATTTTCGGAGCAGATATTGCCCGATCAGTTGCACATCCTCAATGTGTCCTTCCTTGTGCCGGCCTTGCGCCGCGAGTTCGGCGGCTGTGCAGGCAACATCGCCTATGCGCTCAAGCAGCTGGGCGGCACACCCTTGCCTATGGCCACTGTGGGCAGTGATGGCGCCGAATACGCCGCACGCATGAAGGGCATGGGCATCAGTACGGAGTTTGTGCGCGAGGTGACTGATGCCTATACGGCGCAGGCCATGATCATGACTGACCGCGACAACAACCAGATCACGGCCTTCCACCCCGGCGCCATGATGCAGGCACACATTACCCGCATCGAAGCGCGCAGCGACATCAGGATTGGCATCATCTCCCCTGACGGCCGCGATGCCATGCTGCAGCATGCAGAGCAGTTCAAGGCTGCGAATATTCCGTTCGTGTTTGATCCGGGCCAGGGCCTGCCCATGTTTGATGGAAAGGACCTCGCACATTTCGTCGAACTGGCGACCTGGGTGACCGTGAACGACTACGAAGCCAAGCTGCTCAGCGACCGCACCGGACTGTCGATTGCCGAACTCTCAAAACGTGTTGAAGGCCTGATCGTCACCCTGGGCGCCCACGGCTCCGAGGTATGGGTCGGCGGCGAGAAAACGCTGGTTGCGCCTAGCAAGGCCAAAGAAGTGGTGGACCCTACCGGCTGCGGCGATGCCTTCCGCGGCGCGCTGCTGTTTGGCCTGGAGCAGGGCTGGTCGCTGGTCAAGTGTGCCGAGCTGGGCAACCGCGTAGGCGCCCACAAGATCGCCTACCGTGGCGGCCAGAACTACACGCTCGACGGCATCAAGTAGAGCGGCAGTCGGCCTGCCGGTGAAGCTGATCTGTCAGCCGCTGCCAGGTCGCAGTGGCTGCAGTTTCCGCAGAAAGCCGGATCTGCTTTCTGCGTGAAGTCTGTCCTCGCACCAGCTCCAGTGAGTTGCGGGCGATGTCCAGTTGGGATGCCAGCCATTTGATGAGGGCTTCATTGGCCTTGCCCTCAACAGGCGGTGCCTTCAGCCTGAGCTTCAATGCAACCGGACTGGTGGGGCCATCCTCGTTATAAAGCCCGTCAACCTGCGTTTTGTTTGCGTTGGGCATCACCTGTATGTCGATGATGACGCCGCCGCTTTTGTCCTCGCGCACAAAGGGCATTCCTGAAACGCCGGTGAGTTGTGCCGTGAGGGCTGAGTTTCCTGTTGCCATGCTTTGATGTTTGCCCATAAAAAAAGCCCAGCATCAAGGACGCTGGGCTTTTAAGCAGAAGTACCTTACTGCTTACGGCTTGCTGGCTGTCGGAAACGGCCAGGCAGCTTGCGGGTTCAGAGTAGTCTGAGCCGCAGGGGCAGCCGGTGCAGCAGGTGCTTTGGCAGCGGGTTTTTTCGCGGCTTTCTTCGCAGCAGGCTTTTTCGCGGCTTTCTTCGCAGCGGGTTTCTTCGCTACTTTCTTGGCAGCAGCCTTTTTCTTGGCAGGAGCCTTTTTCGCTACCTTCTTGGCAGCGACTTTTTTAGCCGGAGCCTTTTTGGCAGGAGCCTTTTTAGCTGCAGCTTTTTTGGCCGGGGCCTTCTTTGCTGCTACTTTCTTGGCCGGCGCCTTCTTGGCAGGGGCTTTCTTCGCCGCTACTTTTTTAGCAGGGGCTTTTTTTGCCGCTACTTTTTTTGCCGGTGCTTTTTTCGCGGCTACTTTTTTTGCCGCAGGTTTTTTCGCAGTTGCCATAGTTTTCTCCTTGATCACATTGCAAAGAGCACTTCACGTTTGGAGTACGTAAAGCGATTCACGGCGTTGGGCCTTCGGATAAACCGGGCCCAGCGCCGCGAACACAGGAGCAATACCCGGTGCGCGCTTCTGCGGCGCTGTCACTGGTCATTGCAATTCTTGAAATCATGTTGTTCGGGTGTCGTCTCAATTCGTTCTGATCTGATGCGTATCAATCCCAGGACAGGGCGCCGCCCGACTGGTATTCAATGACGCGCGTTTCAAAGAAGTTGCGTTCCTTCTTCAGGTCAATCATTTCGCTCATCCACGGGAACGGATTTTCTTCGTTCGGGAACAATGTTTCAAGCCCAATCTGTGTGGCACGGCGATTGGCGATGTAGCGGAGGTAGCCCTTGAACATCGATGCGTTGAGGCCCAGCACGCCGCGCGGCATGGTGTCTTCAGCGTAACGGTACTCAAGTTCGACGGCTTTGAGGAACAGTGCCTTGATCTCGGCCTTGAACTCTGCCGTCCAGAGATGGGGGTTTTCAAGCTTGAGCTGGTTGATCAGGTCAATGCCGAAATTGCAATGCATGGACTCGTCGCGCAGGATGTACTGGTACTGCTCGGCTGCACCCGTCATCTTGTTCTGGCGACCCAGCGCAAGAATCTGCGTGAAGCCGACATAGAAGAACAGGCCCTCCATGAGGCAGGCGAAAACGATCAGCGACTTGAGCAGGGTCTGGTCGGTTTCGGGCGTGCCGGTCTTGAAGTTGGGGTCGGAGATCGCGTCGATGAAGGGAATCAGGAACTGGTCCTTGTCCTTGATTGACTGGACTTCGTTGTAGGCGTTGAAGATCTCGGCTTCGTCCAGGCCCAGCGACTCGGTGATGTACTGGTAGGCGTGTGTGTGGATGGCTTCTTCAAAAGCCTGGCGCAACAGGAACTGGCGGCACTCGGGCGCCGTGATGTGGCGGTAGGTGCCCAGCACGATGTTGTTGGCTGCCAGCGAATCAGCGGTGACAAAAAAGCCGAGGTTGCGCTTGACCAGGCGGCGTTCGTCTTCGGTCAGGCCGTTCGGGTCTTTCCAGAGCGCGATGTCGCGCGTCATGTTCACTTCCTGCGGCATCCAGTGGTTGGCGCAGGTGGCGAGGTATTTTTCCCAGGCCCACTTGTATTTGAAAGGCACCAGCTGGTTGACGTCGGTCTGGCCGTTGATGATGCGTTTGTCCGAAGCCTTGACGCGCTTGTGTACTGCAGGAGCTGTGGCGGTTGCAGCGGCTGGCGTTGCAGGAGTTGCTGCTGCAGGTGCAGGAGTGAATACACCATCGTTCAGCATGCGTGCCTGAACTGGTGGTTGTGCTGAAGATGTCGAAGGGGACGTTACAGAAAAAGGCGGAAGTTCCATCGAACGGCTTTCAGGAGAGCCGCTGGCAAGATGATTTTGCGATGATGGTTTGACTTCTTCGTCCCAGGTCAACATAGAGATTTCCAATACTTTGGGATTATGAAAGCAGCGATACAAAATGAAAAGTGTTCATTCACATCGCTACAAAATTGTGTTGCTCAATTGCATCGCTTTGATCAGATCAGGCGATGCAACTGAGCATCATCATGCGAGAAATTTTTATTGGCAGGCCTCGCAACCTGGATCATCGATTGCACAAAACTTGATGTCAGTGGCAGGCGTTGCATTCATCTGCGCCTGTGCTGCGGCCGCTGCTGCATCAAGCGCACTCATGGCGCTGGGTGCAGTGGTGGTGCTGGACGCCACTGAGTTCATCTTGCCTGCAGTCACTGTCGATTTCTCGGCATGCGTTGCGCTCTGTGTGCGCAGGTAGTAGGTGGTTTTCAGCCCGCGCAGCCAGGCGAGTTTGTAGGTCTCGTCAAGCTTCTTGCCCGAGGCGCCTGCCATATAGATATTGAGCGACTGCGCCTGGTCAATCCATTTCTGGCGGCGTGCTGCAGCTTCGACAATCCACTGGGTCTCGACTTCAAACGCGGTGGCATACAGGGCCTTGACGTCCTGTGGCACGCGGTCGATGGGGCGCAGTGAGCCGTCAAAGTGTTTCAGGTCAACAACCATGACGTCATCCCACAGGCCCAGGCGCTTCAGGTCACGTACCAGGTAGTGGTTGATGACGGTGAACTCGCCGGACAGGTTGGACTTCACCGACAGGTTGCCGAAGCAGGGTTCGATGCAGGCGTCAACACCGATGATGTTGGAGATGGTTGCCGTCGGTGCGATGGCCACGCAGTTGGAATTGCGCATGCCGTCCTGGGCGATCTTCCTGCGCAGGGCCTCCCAGTCGAGGCTGGAGGAGCGGTCAACTTCAACATAGCCGCCGCGCTGCTCGGCCAGCATGTCCAGGGTGTCCAGCGGCAGGATGCCCTTGTCCCACAGCGAGCCCTTGTAGCTGGCGTACTTGCCGCGCTCTTTGGCGAGTTCGGTGGACGCCCAGTAGGCGTGGTAGCAGACGGCTTCCATCGATTTGTCGGCAAACTCGACGGCCTCCTGCGATGCATAAGGCACGCGCAGTTCGTACAGGCAGTCCTGGAAACCCATGATGCCGAGACCCACCGGGCGGTGGCGCATGTTGGAGTCGCGGGCCTTCTTGACGGCGTAGTAGTTGATGTCGATCACGTTGTCCAGCATGCGCATGGCCGTGGTGATGGTCTTTTGCAGTTTCACGTGATCAACCGCACCGTCCTTCAAATGCTGGACGAGGTTGACGGAACCCAGGTTGCAGACAGCCGTTTCGGTGTCGCTGGTGTTGAGCGTGATCTCGGTGCACAGGTTGGACGAGTGCACGACGCCGGTATGCTGCTGCGGTGAACGGATGTTGCAGACATCCTTGAAGGTGATCCAGGGATGGCCGGTTTCAAACAGCATGGACAGCATCTTGCGCCACATGTCGGTCGCCTGGACCTTGCGGGAAGGTTTGATCTCGCCGCGCTCGGCTTTGGCTTCGTAGGCGGTGTAGATGGCTTCAAACTCCTTGCCGAACTTGTCGTGCAGGTCTGGCGTGTCGGATGGCGAGAACAATGTCCAGCTCCCTTTTTCCATCACGCGGCGCATGAAGAGGTCGGGAATCCAGTTGGCGGTGTTCATGTCGTGCGTGCGACGGCGGTCGTCGCCGGTGTTCTTGCGCAGTTCAAGGAACTCTTCAATATCGAGGTGCCAGGTTTCGAGATAAGCGCAGACGGCGCCCTTGCGCTTGCCGCCCTGGTTGACCGCAACTGCGGTGTCGTTGACGACTTTGAGGAACGGCACCACGCCCTGTGATTCGCCGTTGGTGCCTTTAATATGAGCGCCGAGTGCGCGCACCGGTGTCCAGTCGTTGCCCAGGCCGCCTGCAAATTTGGAGAGCAGAGCGTTTTCCTTGATGGCGTCATAGATGCCGCCCAGGTCGTCAGCCACGGTGGTCAGGTAGCAGGACGAGAGCTGTGAGCGCAGCGTGCCGGCATTGAACAGCGTTGGCGTGCTCGACATGAAGTCGAAGGACGACAGGATTTCGTAGAACTCGATGGCGCGCTCTTCGCGGTTAATCTCGTTGAGTGACAGGCCCATGGCCACGCGCATGAAGAAAGCCTGTGGCAGTTCGATGCGCTGCTTTCGCACGTGCAGGAAGTAACGGTCAAACAGTGTCTGCAGGCCGAGGTAGTCAAACTTCAGGTCACGCTCGGGCTTGAGGGCTGCGCCCAGGCGCTCCAGGTCGAACTGCTGGAGTTTTTCGTCCAGCAACTCGTTCTGCACGCCCTTGGCGATAAATTTCGGGAAGTACTCGGCATAGCGGGTCGCCATGTCTTCCTGGGTGACTTCACCGCCCAGCACTTCGCGGCGTATGGTGTGCATCAGCAGGCGCGCGGTGGCGTAGGTGTAGTCAGGGTCTTTTTCGATCAGGGTACGGGCTGCCAGGATGGACGCCTTGTAGACCTCGTCAATCGGCACGCCGTCATACAGGTTGCGCATGGTTTCTGCAACGATGGGGTCAGGCTTGACGTCTGCGCCCAGGTTGGCGCAGGACGCTTCAATCAGGGCCTGCAGGTTGCGGACATCGAGTTCGACTTTTTTGCCGCCGTCCATGACGTGCAGCAATACTGCTGCTGGTGCCTGGGCTTGCGGCTGGCGGGCGCGCTCTTGCGTACGCTTTTCGCGGTAAAGCACATAGGCACGTGCAATTTCATGGTGGCCGCCGCGCATCAGGCCGAGTTCGACCTGGTCCTGCACGTCTTCTATATGGAAGGTACCGCCGCCGGGGCGCGAGCGCATCAGGGCGCGCATGACGGCCTGGGTCAACTCGTCAACCGTCTCACGCACGCTGGCCGATGCCGCCCCCTGGGTGCCGTGCACCGCAAGGAAGGCCTTCATCATGGCAACGGCGATCTTGTTCGGCTCAAAAGGAACAACGGCGCCATTGCGCCGGATGATCTGGTAATTGCTGAAGGGGTTGGTCTGGGGAGTGCTGTCGTTGCCTTGTGGGGAGAAGGTCGGCACGCTGGTGGCGGTGGGTACGGTGCTCTGGGCTGTTTGCATTGATCTTCCTCTTGTTGGCTTTGTTGTTCTGGATAAGCGCTAGGTCTGCGTATCTGCTGTGTGTGCTTGTCTGCTGCTTGACGTCTGTTTTTTCATGTCTGTCCTGCTTGCTGCAACTGCTCTTGCGGATGGCCCTTGTTGACAGGCCTTGTTCTGTGGGCTGATACCGGTTGAGAAGTTCACCAGGTATGGGCGCCGCAGTTACCAAACATGTCAAATAATCACGTCAAACTTGATCGGGCTTACACACTATACCTAGGGTCTGGGGTGAATTCAAGCACTACAGGTAGCGTTTCGCACTCTATTTGTACTGGAAACTTTTTCTTACGTTTGAGCCCGATTCGGGGCATTTTTCAGGCATATGCAAATGCCCGGGAAGTGCGGGGGTGCGTGAAGGCTTGTGCTGTCGATAGCCTGCTGTGCAAAGCGCACATCCATGCGGTCTGCAAGGGCTTTTGGGCTGCAAAAGCTTGTGTGTATTGAGTCTGAATGCGTGTGACGTCGGCGTGCGGGACGCACCACGCACGGGCATGCTCGCCGAAGTTTCAGGCGACCAAGGGAAAGTACCGATCCGGTGCCGAGAGGCTGCGCTGCAACAGTCGCCAGTCGAAGCCAGGCCCGGGGTCGAACTTGCGTCCGGCGGCGATGTGTTCATGTCCCGCGATATGTTGGATGGGGTATTGCGCCATCAGCGCCGCGCAGATGCCCGTCAGTGTTTCGTACTGCGCCGCCTCAAAGGTTTGCCCTTCAAGGCCTTCCAGCTCCAGGCCTATGGAATCATCGTTGCAGTTACCGCGGCCTCGGTAGCTTGATTGCCCTGCGTGCCAGGCCCGGTCATCGCAGCTCACAAATTGCCAGAGTTCGCCTGCGCGGCTGACAAAGAAGTGCGATGACACCTGCAGGCCGCGTATGCCCTGGAAGTAAGGGTGGGCATCCCAGTCCAGTTCGTTATTGAACAGGCGCTGCACATTGCCGTTGCCGTATTCGCCGGGCGGCAGGCTGATTGAATGGACTACCAGCAGGTCCGTCTGTGCTGCCGCAGGGCGTGCGCCGAAATTGGGTGAGGGCGCTGCCCGGGCGTGGCGATACCAGCCTTTGTCCCAGAGCGATGCAGCCTGCCCGGCGGGTCTTGCTTCACCCATGTTCAGGCACGTTCAGGTTCGCCATCGTTCACATCCGCCCCATCAGTGTTGCTGTCGCCGTCCGGCGTGGCGATGTTCAGGCGTGCGATACGGTAGCGGATCTGCCGCAGACTGAGCCCCAGTTTCGCAGCCGCCGCCGTGCGGTTGAAACGCGTTTCCTGAAGCACCTTGCATAGAATGTCGCGCTCCTGTGTGTCGAGGTAGTCCTGCAGGTTGCCCGGTACCCCGACAGGCATTGCCCTGGCGGGTGCCTCTGCATGACTGGCGGCCGGCGGGTCCAGGTGCAGCTCGCCGCCTTCGCTCAGGGCCACGGCCCGGTGCAGCACATTTTCAAGTTCACGTACATTGCCATTGAAGGCATAGGCCTTCAGCTGTTCAATCACTGATGCGGTGAGTGTGGGTACGGCAAGACCTGATTCCTGGCAGATGCGTGCGAGCAGTGCTTCGCAGAGCTCGGGCAGGTCTTCGCGGCGCTCACGCAGTGGCGGCACGCCGATCACGATGACATTCAGCCGGTAATACAGGTCCTGGCGAAAGCGCCCGGCGTGCACTTCAGCGTCAAGCTCCTTGTGGGTGGCGCTGACGATGCGCACATCAACGGTGTCTTCCTGTGCGGAACCGAGCGGCCGGACCACCCTTTCCTGGATGGCGCGCAGCAACTTGGACTGCATGGCAATGGGCAGGTCGCCAATTTCATCGAGAAACAGCGTACCGCCCTTGGCCGCCTGGAAATAACCCTGGCGGTCCTGGGCCGAGCCCGTGTAGGCACCCTTGCGCGCGCCGAAAAATTCCGCTTCCAGCAGGTTTTCGGGAATCGCGCTGCAATTGACAGCGACAAACGGGCCGCTGGCGCGGTGGCTGCAGCCATGGACTGCCCGCGCGACCAGTTCCTTCCCGGTGCCCGATTCGCCCTGTATCAGGACGGGCGCCATGCTTTTGGCCACCTTCAGCACACGTGCCTTGACGGCCTGCATGACGGCAGATTTGCCCACCAGGCGCTGCAGCACGGCCGCATCCGGCCCTGTTGGGGCAGAGGCGGCTGGCGCTGCGCCTGCATGCCGGGTTTTTGTACGTTCGGGTGTCGCGCCAGCGGCAGACCGCGAGCCCTGCACTGCCGAAGCCACCACATTGCGGAACTGCTTGAGGTCCACCGGCTTGGTGAGGTAATCGAAGGCACCGGCCTTGAGGGCTTCAACTGCGTTTTCGGCCGAGCCATGCGCAGTGATCACCACGCAGCGTTCGGGGCGCTGCTGAATGACCATGTCGCGCAGCAGCTCGAGACCCAGGCCATCGGGCAGGCGCATGTCGGTGATGACGGCATCAAACTGGCTGGTTTCAAGTTGCGCGCGTGCCTGTGCCAGGTCGCCTGCAGCTTCCACCCGGTAGCCTTCGCGCAGCAGGGTCAGTTCATAGAGCGTGCGCAGGTCCGGCTCGTCATCAATCACGAGGATGCGTGCCGGTGCGGCGTGTGTGGGGGGCTGCGCGGTTTGGGTTGACATCGTGTTCAGGCGGCAAAAGTGCTTGTGGATGTTGATCCGGGACTGGATGCGCCTACTGGCGCCCTGAAGAGTACAAAAAATTCATTGCCTTCGACGGCCTGGCGCGTGGTCCGCTGGTAGCCTATCACCGCGCCGTACCGTTCGCAGAGTTCCCTGCAAATGTATAGACCCAGACCTGTAGAGCGGCTTTCCGACGAGAAAAAGGGTTCAAACAGATGCGTTTGCACGGTTTTTTCAAGCGGTTGACCATCACTCCACACCGACAGTCGCGCCTGACCCTGTGCAGGCCCCTGGGTGGAGACCTGAATGGCGCCAGGCTGGCCAGTGGCGTAGCGCAGCGCGTTGTCGAGAAGGTTGATCATCACGCGGCGAAGATGTTCGGCATCGAAAATCACCTCTGCCAGTACAGCCCCGGTGTTCACCTTCATCAGTCTGCCCGACGAGGTCTGTGCGGCCCAGTCCGCGCTGACGCGAAGGACGGATTCATCAAGCACCAGTGCGGTGACCGCCTGTTCTGGTTCCGCCACCTGGGCGCGGGAGATGTTGAGGACCTCATCGACAATTCTGGCCAGGCGCTGGGCGTTTTGCCTGACCATGGCGGTCAGCTGTTTGTGGGCCGGGTCCTGCAGGTCTTCTTCGAGCAGGGCGTTGGCCTGTGAAATGGCGGCCAGCGGGTTGCGTATTTCATGTGCGACCGCAGCCGACATGCGGCCCATGGCAGCCATTTTTTCAGTGCGTACGCGGGCCTCCATTTCACGCAGGTCTTCGAGGAACATCACGCACAGGCTTTCATGCCGGCCGTCCTGCGATGTGGCCAGGCGCGTGCGAACGTGCAGGCGCCTGGCGTCCAGGTTGACGTCGCCTTCCTGGGGCGTACCCAGCATGAAGGTCCGGCTTGTGATTTCAGCAAGCGGCTGCCATGCCGGTTCGTTGGCCAGCACAAAAGGCGCTGAGCGCATCCCCTGGCGTGTTGCCAGCAGGCGTACGGATGCCGGATTGGCGGACCGTGCAATGCCGCTGGCATCGATCACCAGAACACCGTCGCTGAGGGTCTCTACCACCAGTTCATTGACCTGGGTCTGCATGCGCGCCGCCGACTGGCTGGCTTCTGCGCGCTGTTCTTCCCGTGCCAGCCGCAGCGCAAGCTGGTTGGCCAGCAGCGCCACCGCAAAAAAGCCCGAGCCGCTCAGGCCCGCCTGTAAAAACCGTGAGGGCAACTCGCCTATGGCCAGCAGGGACAACAACCATGCATGGCCCAGCAGGAACAGCGTGACGCTGGCGGCTGTGCCAAGCGCGAGCAGCAACGGCCCGAGGATGGATGCCAGCAGCACGGGCAACGCGAACAGCGGCGTGTAGTTGACGCCGCCCGACTGCAGGTAGCTGAGCGCCGAAAAAGCCATCACGTCGACCCCGATGGTGTAGAGCCACTGCAGGTCAAAGTTGTTGCTGGGCGGACGGGGCCTGGCCAGCGCACGTACCACCAGGGTGGCACACAGATAGCCGATGCAGATGACGACAGCCCAACGGCTGGGCAGGCTGCCCAGCGCATAGATGGAGCCCTGCAGGATCACGAGCATGGCTGCGATCGTGACGCGTGCCGACATGAATGCGCGCCACAAACGCCCGAAAGAACCCTGCTCCGTCTCGGCCTCCCAGACGCCCGACGCCCTGCCTGCCGCGTCGAACCAGGAGGAGGTTTCGCTCATCCGCCGGCCTGCTGCCGGTGGGCAGCGCTGCAGTAAGTGCCTTTGGGGCCGGTCAGCGCTTCGCTGCGCGGCAGATGCACATGGCAAACATCGCAGGCGACAATTTCGGTCGTGGTGAGCTGGGTGCCAGTGCGTGGTTTGGCCGCGGGTGGCGGGGTCTGCTCATCGCGGTCCAGCCTGCGCTTGTTCTTGAGCAGCCACAGCACGCCCATCACGATGCCGAGTATGAGCAGGTATTTCATGTGCGGTGCAACACCACTTCAAGTACAAAACGCGAGCCCGCATAGCCCAGCAGCAGCAGGCCCGAACCCAGGTACAGCACGCGCACCGCCTTGAGCCCGCGCCAGCCCAGGCGCGCCCGGCCTATGAGCAGGCCTGCAAACACCAGCCAAGCGAGAACCGAGAAAAGAGTCTTGTGGTTCCACTTCCAGGCCAGGCCGGGGCCATAGAGCTGCTCGGCAAACAGCCAGCCCACAAACAGCGTGGCCGACAGCAGAACGAAGCCGGCTTCGACAAAACGGAAGGTCAGCCTTTCCAGCGTCATGAGCGGAACGCCAGCATTGTTTTGCGCTGCCTGGCGTATGGATTTTTCAGAACGGGTCATCAACCAGCCATGTACAACGGCGGCGGCAAACAGGCCGTATGAGGCAATGCCCAATGCCCAGTGCAGTGGCAGCCATGGTGAGGCCACCCTGTGATAGGCAGCACCTGGAAAGATCGCAGCCAGCACCACCACCGCACTGCCCAGCCCCG
Source organism: Polaromonas sp. (assembly GCF_016185115.1). Lineage (GTDB taxonomy): Bacteria > Pseudomonadota > Gammaproteobacteria > Burkholderiales > Burkholderiaceae_C > Polaromonas. The sequence continues at coordinate 169,422 of NZ_JACPOF010000015.1, forward strand.
CCAATGCCCAGTGCGCCTGCAGTTGCGGAAAGAGCCGGCTTTCAATCGCATACACCGTCAGCACCAGCCAGACGGTCATCGATAAAGCCGGCGCAAAGCCAAATTGCGGCGGCTCGCCCAGCAGGCCCGCCGCCAGCGCCACGGCATGAAACAGCCAGGCGGCAAACAGCACGGTGCGCAGCGTGTTGCTGCTCAGGCGGGAGGCGGCAAGTGCCAGCATGCCATAGCTCACGGCAGCACCCACCGCTGCCACAAGACCCCACCAGGCGCCGAAAGCTAAAATCATGGCTAGAGTTTAGCCTTTACTGCCATTGCGGCAGCCCGCTTTCCCGCCCGACCTTCCCACCTAACTGCCCCACGTTCGTGGGGCCTTCCCATGGCCTCAGCCCTTACCGACAAACTCACCCGCCTAGTCAAGGAAATGCGTGGCCAGGCCCGCATCACTGAAACCAATGTGCAGGACATGCTGCGCGAGGTGCGCATGGCGCTGCTGGAAGCCGACGTGGCGCTGCCGGTGGTACGCGACTTCATTGCCCGCGTAAAAGAAAAGGCGCTGGGCCAGGAAGTCATGGGCTCATTGAACCCCGGCCAGGTGCTGGTCAGCATTGTCAGCAAGGAACTCGCCGCCACCATGGGCGAAGGCGTCAGCGACATCAACCTCGCCGCGCAGCCGCCAGCAGTCATCCTGATGGCCGGCCTGCAGGGCGCGGGCAAAACGACGACGACCGCCAAGCTGGCCAAACACCTGATTGAAAAGCGCAAGAAAAAAGTGCTGACGGTGTCGGGCGACGTGTACCGCCCGGCCGCCATCGAGCAGCTCAAGACCGTGACGGCCCAGGCCGGCGCCGAGTGGTTCCCCAGCACGCCGGACCAGAAACCGAGCGACATCGCGCTGGCCGCCATCGACTACGCGCGCAAGCATTTCTTCGACGTGCTGCTGGTCGATACCGCCGGCCGGCTGGCGATTGACGAAGCCCTGATGGCCGAAATCAAGGAGTTGCATTCCATACTGAACCCGGTCGAGACGCTGTTTGTCGTCGATGCCATGCAGGGCCAGGACGCGGTCAACACCGCCAAGGCTTTCAAGGAGGCGCTGCCGCTGACCGGCATCATCCTGACCAAGACCGACGGCGATTCACGCGGCGGTGCAGCGCTGTCGGTGCGGCAGATCACCGGCGCGCCCATCAAGTTTTCGGGCACCAGTGAAAAGCTGGACGGCCTTGAAGTCTTCGACGCCGAGCGCCACGCCGGCCGAATCTTGGGCATGGGCGACATCGTCGCGCTGGTCGAGCAGGTCACGGCCGGTGTCGACGTGGCGGCCGCGCAGAAGCTGGCGGCAAAACTCAAGTCGGGCGACGGTTTTGATCTGAATGATTTTTTGAGCCAGCTGCAGCAGATGAAAAACATGGGCGGGCTGTCCAACCTGCTCGACAAGCTGCCGTCACAGATGGCCGCCAAGGCCGGCCAGGTCGACATGGACAAGGCCGAAAAAGACATGAAGCGCAAGGAAGGCATCATCCAGAGCATGACCCCGCTGGAGCGCCGCAAGCCCGAACTCATCAAGGCTACCCGCAAGCGCCGCATCGCCGCCGGTTCAGGCGTTCACGTGCAGGAAGTCAACCGCCTGCTCAACGAGTTCGAGCAGATGCAGGGCATGATGAAAAAGCTCAAGGGTGGCGGCATGATGAAGATGATGAAGCGCATGGGTGGCATGAAAGGCATGCCCAGGTTCTAGCCAGCCAGGCAGGAGCGTTTGCAGGCCTCAGACGTTAATTTTTAACGTACACGTTAAATTTTTGCCGTATACATTAAAAATCAGCATTTCAGCGCTGTGAAAGCGCTCCACACTGTGTTTTGAGGCCCGAAAAGGCGCAAAAAAGGCCGATTTCAGGCATAAAATCGGAATCCAGACCAATAGATACGCACGTGAGCAGCTATTAAATCAATAGCAATCGGTTGCCCCAAGGTCCAGATCTTCCATGACCAGCTGATCAGGCTGCCACCAGCAGCGGCTTGGCGCGCTTGCTGGCATGCAACCAGGCGCGGCGCAGCACCGCGGGTGAGCGGGTTTCTTCGGGAATGAGCAAAAAGTTCTGTGCGCGCATCAGGGTGCCGACACCGACCTTGCTGGTAATGACGGTCATCGGAATCGCCAGCAGAAGCGGCAGGCCGACCGGCAGCAGCCAGACCAGCGCGCGGGCGTCGATGAAAAAGATGCCGACGGCCAGCAGCATGATCAGGCCGCTCATGGGTGCCAACTGGCGCAGCGCGTGGCGCCATGGCACGGCGGCGGCTTCGCGCGGGGGCGACTTCCATTCCAGCTTCAGGCCGGTCAGCGCCACGACGACAAACAGCGAATGTGCCAGCATGCGCACGGGTGCCTGCAGCATGGCAATCAGCGTTTCAAGCATGGCGCTGCGCAACAGGCCGACCGTGCCGCCATATGACTGCTGCTGGCGGTTGATCAGGATGGCGACGATGCCCAGAATGCGCGGCAAGAACAGCATGCACAGCGTCCAGGTCCAGAGCGCGAGCAGTTCGGCAGGCACCAGTTCCCAGTCGGCAATCATGGGCGAGCCCGAGAGCCACAAGGCCGTGCCCAGTGTCATGAAACACAGCCACAGCGGGGCCGACAGGTAGGCCATGGCGCCGGTGCCGAACATGGAACGGTGAACCGGGTGAATGCCGGGCTCGGCAATCAGGCGAGAGTTCTGCAGGTTGCCCTGGCACCAGCGGCGGTCGCGCTGCAGCTCGGCCAGCAAGTCGGGCGGCTGCTGCTCGTAACTGCCGACCAGGTCGGCCACCAGCCAGACATGAAAACCGGCGCGGCGCATCAGCGCAGCCTCTACAAAGTCGTGCGACATGATGCTGCCGGCCATGCCGCCGGTGCCCTTGATGTGGGCCAGCGCGCAGTGCTGCATGAAGGGTTTGATGCGGATGATGGCGTTGTGGCCCCAGTAGTGCGACTCGCCCATCTGCCAGAACTGCATGCCCAGCGTGAACAGGCGGCCAGTGACGCGCGAGGCAAACTGCTGCGCGCGTGCGTGCAGGGTGACGTGGCCTATGGCCTGGGTCGCGGTCTGGATGATGCCGGCGGTCGGGTTGGCTTCCATCAGCTTGACCATGGAGACCAGGCAGTCGCCGCTCATCACGCTGTCGGCGTCCAGCACCACCATGTAGCGGTAGTCCTTGCCCCAGCGGCGGCAGAAATCGGCCACGTTGCCGGCCTTGCGGTCGGTGCGGCGTTTGCGCAGGCGGTAGTAGACCTCGATCTGCGGCTGCTCGGGGTGGCCGGCCAGCTGTGTGCGCAGTTCTTCCCAGGCGGCGCGTTCGGCCTTGATGATGGCCTTGTCATTGCTGTCGGACAGCACAAACACATCGAAGGCGCGGGTGTGGCCGGTGGTGGACACCGACTCGCAGGTGGCGCGCAGGCCGGCAAACACGGTGCGCACATCTTCATTGCAGATCGGCATGATGATGGCTGTGCGCGTCGATGGGTCCAGCGTGTGGTGCTGGACTTTCTTGCTGGAAAGCGTGTGCTTGTCACCGAACAGCGTGACCCAAAAACCCATCATGGCCGTCATGAAACCGGTCACCACCCAGGCCGACAGCAGCGCAAACAGAGCGATCTGGCCGTACTGCAGCCCGGCGTTGTCGTAGTCGGGCTGCATGTCGATGAAAAGGCGTGTGGCGATGACGGTGCTGACCAGCGTCAGCAGCAGGAAGGTGGCGCGGCGGCGTTTGGCAGCCTGTTGCCACGGTTGCAGCTTTTCAGCCTGGCGCTGCCTGCGGGACGGAGCGGGTTTGGCAGGGCTCACCAGTGCTACCAGGGGGCTCAGTGTCAGTGCGCCCATGCTGTTCCAGAAGCCGCGCCACGGCCTCGGCATCATGGAGCCGCGGTTGACCGGCGGCGCCGTTACCGAGTTCGGGTGACGCTCTTCACGCAGGGCGCTGCGGGTGCTCACTGTAGATGTCACGGTGTGATCAGGTTGGTCCATGTTTCGCTCACTGAGTTGCTGTTGTGCTGTAGAAAGGCGCGCAGCTCGACCGGTTTTGCCGGGTCCATGCGCTGCACGCGCAGGGTGGCGCGCCAGGCGCCGGTTGCCGGGTTTTTGTAGGCCAGGCTTTCAAGCACGCGGCCATTGGCATCGGTGCTGGTCATCGCCCTGACAGGTGCACCTTCAGGCAGCGCGTCAAGCGCAGGGCCGGCAAAGTCGATGACAAACTGCACCTGCTGGCTCAGAGCCTGCGCGTCCAGCCGTGAATAGCCTGTGCCGCGTCGGGATTGCGTGACCCAGCCGTTGGGCGGCAACTGCTGGTTCCTGCCCTGCCAGGCGATCTGGTAGGCCAGTTCGATGCTCTCGCCGGGTTGCGGCAGCTTTTCAGGCACCCAGTAGGCGACGGTGTTGTCGTGCGTTTCGTCAGGTGTGTTGAACTGCAGAAGCTCCACCCGGCCCGGGCCCCAGTCACCGACCGGGGTGACCCAGGCGCTGGGGCGCAATTCGTAGCGCGCTTCGGTGTCTTCGTAGCTTTTGAATTCGCGGTCGCGCTGCATCAGGCCGAAACCTTTCGGCGACTTCATGGCGAAAGAAGTGACCAGCGTGGCCGCCGGGTTCTGCAAGGGGCGCCACAGCCATTCACCATCACCGGTCACCATCATCAGGCCGTCCGAATCGTGCACCTCGGGGCGGAAATCTGCCGCGCGGGGCTGGTTCTCGCCAAAGAAAAACATGCTGGTGAGCGGTGCAATCCCCAGCGTCGTTGCAGGGGCGACGCCTGCGCGCATGAAAATTTTCGCGCGCACATCGACTGTGGTCTGTTCCCCGGGTTTGACTTCAAAACGATAGGCACCCGCCATGCGCGGCGAATCCAGCAGTGCGTACATCACCAGTGGCGTGCCGGGCGGGGCATTGGCAACTGGCTTTTCGAGCCAGAAATCGGTGAAACGCGGAAACTCTTCCGCACCTGGGCCCGTCGGGTTCACGGCCAGGCCGCGCGCCGACAGTCCGTAACGCTGGCCTGCACCCAGGGCGCGGAAATAGCTGGCACCCAGAAAGGCAATCAGCTCATCCTTGTAGCTGGGCGAATTGAGGGCGGTATGAACGCGAAAACCGGCGAACCCGAGGTCGCCCCAGGGTTGCGGCTGCAGGCGGTTTTTGCCAAAGCTGAAATTGCCCGCGCTGTAGGGAATTGTCTTGACGCTGTCGGCCGTGACTTCAGAGATGCGGACGATGTCGCCATGTGGGCCGACGTGGAAAAAATTTGTCTCGTAAACCAGGCCTTCTGAGCGCCAGAGTGCCTTGTCGGTGTTGAAACGAATATCGCGGTAGCCGTCGTAATCCAGTGCCGCAAGCTCGGCTGGAACCGTTTGGCCCATAGCCTGGAAAGGCGCTTGTGCGCGTGTTTTTGCCAGTGTGGCGACGTCTTCCAGGTTCCAGGCCTGGGCACCAAAAGCCAGCAGCCCGATAGTCAGGACCAGGGTTGTGCGTGCTGCCTTGCCTGCCCAGCCGGCCAGTGTCTGGCCGGTGATCAGGGGGATAGAAATGGCTTGCATGCCCCTACTAGGGCAAACCCTGTGCCAGTTGGAAAAAATCTATTTAAATCAAAGACTTAAAGGGAAAATCTCCAGTGACAAACTGTATCAGCGCCAAACCAGACCGCAAAAAGCCACTTTTTGTCTCCAACTGGCGACAAATTCTCGAGGGAAAAGGTCTTTATCCTTTTAAATCAAACACTTATGAAGTCGCTGACAAGCGACGTCAAATCAGGGATTACCCTGAGTTTCGGGCTTGAAGTGGCCGGGCGTGAGGCCGTGCTTTTGCATCAGGCGGTAGAACTCTGTACGGTTGCGGTCGGCCAGTCGGGCCGCATCGGCCACGTTGCCGTCGGTCAGCTTGAGCAGGTCGACCAGGTAGCCACGTTCAAAGCGCTGGCGAGCCTCGGCCAGCGTCAACACCTGGATGCTGGGCACCCGCAGGGCGCGCTGTATCAATGTCAGGGGAATCAGGGGCGTGGTGGCCAGAGCGCAGACCTGCTCGACCACGTTGTAAAGCTGGCGCACATTGCCCGGCCAGGCCGCAGTCGCCAGTGCCTTCAGGGCTTCGGGCGCGAAACCGCTGAGCCGTTTGCTGTATTTTGCCGCCAGCTTGACCAGGAAGTGGTTGGCCAGCAGGGGGATGTCTTCACGCCGCTCGGACAGTGGCGGCAGGGTCAAGGTGACCACGTTGAGGCGGTAATAAAGGTCGGTCCTGAACTGGCCGTCGGCCATGGCGGCGTCCAGGTCCTTGTGGGTGGCCGAGAGGATGCGCACGTCCACCGGTATGGACTGGCTGGAACCCAGCGGCCTGACGACACGTTCCTGCAGCACCCGCAGCAGCTTGACCTGCAGGGCCAGCGGCATATCGCCGATTTCATCGAGCAGCAGGGTGCCGCCTTCAGCCGCCTGGAACAGGCCTTTGTGGTTGGCCACGGCGTCAGTGAAGGCGCCTTTGACGTGGCCAAAGAGTTCTGACTCCAGCAGGGCCTCGGGAATGGCGCCGCAGTTGACAGCGATAAACGGGTGGGAGGCGCGCGCGCTGGCGCGGTGAATGGCCTGGGCCAGCATCTCCTTGCCGGTGCCGCTTTCACCGCGCAGCATGACGCTGGCATCGGATTGCGCGATCAGCCGGGCTTCAGCAAGCGTTTCGGCCATGCGGCTGGAACGGCTGATGATCTCGGCCTGCCAGCTGTCACTTTTGCCGCCGCTTTGCACCGGGGAGGGCGGCGAGCTCAACGCCAGGGCCTGCGCAATCTTGCCCTCCAGCGCCTTGCCGTCGAAAGGCTTGGTGAGGTAGGTGAATACGCCGCGTTCGGTAGCTTCCACCGCATCGGGAATGGTGCCGTGTGCGGTCAGCAAAATCACCGGCAGCGACGGGTGGCGAGCGCGTATGTCGTCAAAGAGGGCCAGGCCGTCACGGCCCGGCAGGCGCACATCGCTGAGTACCAGTTGCGGCCTTTCGATGTCGAGCAGGTTAAGGGCTGCTTCTGCTGAAGTGGCTGTGCTGACCTTGTAGCCGGCGGCATTGAGCCGCATGGTGAGCAGGCGCAGCATGTCCGCATCGTCATCGACGACCAGCAGGTGTGCGGTGTTCTGCGTCACGGAATGGCCGTTCTGGCCCGGCCGCGCGAGGCCGCCGGCGCCGAGGCTCCGGGCCGTGGTGTGAGGCTGCGTTCGATTTCCTTGAGGGCCTCGAGTTTGTCGTTGGTCTGGTCGAGGCGGCGCTGGGTCTCGCGCAACTGCTGCCCCTGTCGATCGAGCTGGTCCTCAACACGCCGTTGTTCAGCGTAGCGTGCAGCCAGCAGTCTGGCCAGTGGGTGCAGGGCGCGTGCCTCGGCGCTGCCGCTGGCAAGAACACGCTGCAGAAGATCCTGCCCGCGTACGAGGTCGTAGAGCTGCCTGGTCTGTATCAGCGCGAGAGCCAGGCGCAATTGGTCATCAGGTGTCGGGGCGTCGCCCAGGCGCGCAATTTCCTGCGCGAGCTCGTTGCCCGGGAGGGTGCGAATCCTGTCGGCATAGGCCAGTACGGGGGTGAGGGCGTCGGCGGCTGGCTGCGGCGGCGTGACGGCAGGGGGTGCTGACTGCAATTCCACGGCGACGGGGCCGGCCTTTACCTGCTGCACTGGCTGCGTGACAGCGGTGCTGCATCCTGCAAAAAAGCACATGGCCAGCAGCGCGTTGGCTGTTGTCACAGCGCGCCGCGTCCTTGCCGGTATATCAATGTCTGAAAGCATGCGGAAGTTCAATCCTGAAGTGTGCACCGGGGCTGTCGGGGATGAGATTTACGCGGCCACCATGTGCGGAAATATATTCGTGAACGATGGACAGGCCAATACCACTGCCGCGAATCGCGTCAAGCGGCTGGCGTTCACCGCGAAAAAAAGGCTCAAAAACGCGTTTGCGATCGGCTTCAGCAATGCCTGGCCCCTCGTCCTGAATGTCAATGCAAACACTCTCCGGCAGTTTCCTGAGCCGGATGCGCAACAGGCCGCCGACAGGAGAAAAGCGTATGGCATTTGAAATCAGGTTGGCGATGGCTGTGCCGATTTTTTCAGCGTCGACTTCCATCTGCACGGCCTCGCCTTCGACGCTGACCCTGAGTTCGCGCGCGCGCCACTGAAGGCGTTGTGCTTCAACCTGGGCTTCCACGAGCTGGACGAGGTCGGTCTTTTCGCGGTGCAGCTGGCGCGCCTCAAATGCTGCGGCATTGAACTGCAGAAGGTCTTCAATCTGGCCCTGCAGCACGCCGGTGTTGTGGCGCAGTATCCTGGCGACCTCGCGCTGGTTGTCGCTGAGTTCGCCCGCCACACCGTCTTCGAGCAGCGACACGCCCTCACGCAGTGATGCCAGCGGTGTCTTGAGTTCGTGCGAAATGTGCCGCAGAAACCGCGCCTTGTCGGCGTCCAGCTCGACCAGCCTGAGGCGCAGCCAGTCAAGTCGCTGGCCGACCAGTTGCAGGTCGGCAGGTCCCTGAATGGCGATGGATTCATCGAGGCGGTTTTCACCGAGGCCGATGATGGCTTTCTCAAGCTGCCTGAGCGGCCTTGTCAGCCAGATGCCGAATGCCAGTGCAAGGGCGATGGCCAGCACGACCGCAGAAATCACCTGTCGTGCCAGCGATGCGCGGCTGGATTCCAGCGTGTCCAGCAGGCCGCGGTTTTGCGCCTCGATGGTTTGCTGCACCTGCTGGGCGATGGCGGTGCTGACGACATCCATCTCGCGGAACTCGCGCGCAACCTGCTGCTCACGCTCCACGGCACTGGCGATGGGCCCCGTCAAGAGGGTCGTGATGGCCTCGACACGGGTTTTCCATTGGGTAATCAGTTCGTCGGGAACACCCTGCCTGGCCAGGCGTTCAAGAACTGCCGCTGCGTCTCGCGCGGCGGTGATGAAGCGGTCGCGCAGCACCCTGTCCTCCAGCACGATGGCCTGGCGCGATGCGCGCTCCATGGAGACGCTGCGCTCCGTCAGTGACTGTGCTGCGGCGCTCAGCTCGAGCGCTTTTGCCGCGCTTTGCCGGCTCTGGGTGGTCAGAGATTCAAGCGTGTAGAGCGCACGCAGCGACGAGGCACCCAGCAGCGCTGCGATGAGCAAAAAAGCCATCACCAGAAGCTGGCGAAATGAAATCCGCTTGAACACTGTTGTTCCGTTTGTGCCTTCGTCAGGTGGTTTTATCAGGCGGTGACGACGAGGTCCTGGGCCTCAAGCTGAACGACCTCACCGCGCAATGAGCGTTGCGGTGCTTCGGTGATGCGCACGTCCACCAGCTGGCCTATCAGCCTTTCAGGGCCGTTGAACACAACAGCGCGATTGCATTCGGTTCGGCCAAAGAGCGCGTCAGTCGTCTTGCGTGCCGCACCTTCGACGAGCACGCGCTGCACTGTGCCCAGGCGGCTGGCGCTGATGGCGCGGACGTTCTCGTCGATCGCGGCCTGCAGGCGTTGCAGTCGCCTGAGCTTGACCTCGTGCGGTGTATCGTCCTGCAGGTTGGCCGCAGGCGTGCCTGGTCTGGGGCTGTAAATGAAACTGAAGGAGGTGTCGTAACCCACGTCGTCTATAAGCTTCATCAGCTTGTCGAAGTCATCTTCGGTTTCACCGGGGAAGCCGACGATGAAGTCGCTGCTCATGGCCAGGTCAGGGCGGATGGCGCGCAGCTTGCGGATGGTGCTTTTATATTCCATCGCGGTATAGCCGCGCTTCATGGCCATCAGTATGCGATCAGAACCGTGCTGAACCGGCAGGTGCAAGTGGTTGACCAGCTTGGGCAGTTTTGCATAGGCGTCAATCAGGCTCTGCGTGAATTCATTCGGGTGGCTTGTGACGTAGCGGATCCGCTCTATGCCGGGAATGTCAGACACATACTCAAGCAGCGTGGCGAAGTCCGCCATATCCGCGGTCTTTCCCATGGGGCCGCGATAGGCATTGACGTTCTGACCCAGCAAGGTGACCTCCTTGACGCCCTGGTCGGCCAGCACGGCGACCTCCACCAGGACATCCTCAAACGGCCGGGACACTTCTTCGCCGCGGGTGTAGGGCACCACGCAGTAACTGCAGTACTTGGAGCAACCTTCCATGATGCTCACAAAAGCGCTTGCGCCTTCCACGCGTGCCGGGGGCAAGTGGTCAAATTTTTCGATTTCGGGAAAGCTGATGTCCACCTGGGGTTTGTTGAGGCGGGCACGCTTTTCAAGCATGTCGGGCAGGCGGTGCAGGGTTTGCGGGCCAAACACCACATCGACATAAGGCGCACGCTGGATGATGGCCGCGCCTTCCTGGCTGGCCACACAGCCGCCCACGCCGATGAGCACGCCCTTGGCCTTGAGATGCTTGACGCGGCCAAGGTCGCTGAAGACTTTTTCCTGGGCCTTTTCGCGCACCGAGCAGGTGTTGAACAGGATGAGATCAGCCTGATCCATGTCCAGCGTGGGCTCGTAACCCTGGGCGGCACGCAGCACGTCGGACATCTTGTCCGAGTCGTACTCGTTCATCTGGCAGCCAAAGGTCTTGATGAATACTTTTTTGCTCATGATTTGTTGTCCAGTGTGTCGCCGATGCGCTGCCGCACATGCCGGCGTGGGCCCGGGCAGGGCCTTGTTACTTGTACGGGGGCAGCTTGTCGTAGGGCGTGTTGCCGTCGTCAGACGCAGGTGTCGTCTCGAACATGGAGCGGATGTTGTTCAAAATGCCGCCGCCGTCCTCGCCAGGCATTTTTTGCCGGGCTTCCTCAGCATTGAGCACCCAGATTTGCTGCAACAGGCCAGTGTTGTCCCGCAGGTACCTCACCGGCAATTTCACGTTGACAAGCGTGCCGGAGAGCACCAGGTTGTTGTTGGCATCGCGTATGCGAATGCCGGGTGACAGGCGGTCTGCCTTGCCGTCCAGGGCCACATCTGGCGGGGTGACAATCACCAGCTCGCCACGCCTGGCGAGTTTCGGGAATTGCCTGATGTTGGGTTTGACGGTTTCGCCCGTCTGGGCCAGTGCCGGGGGCGTCAGCGGTGCCATGCCCATTGCAGCCAGGAGGCAGGCAAGAAATACATGTGTGCAGCGGTTCATGGTTTATATCCAGAGGCTGTGAAGTGATAAAGCCCCAGGGTGTTGAGGCCTGAGGCTTTTGAATTTTGGTGGTGATAGGTGGATTTGAACCACCGACATCAGCATTATGAATGCTGCGCTCTAACCAACTGAGCTATATCACCGTCAGGCCGACATTATAGCGGCTTGAAAGACCGGCGCCGGGGCCGGGTTTCAGGAATGCGTAAAGGCCGGCTTGCGCTTGTTGACGAAGGCGTCCATGCCTTCCTTCTGATCGTGCGTGGCAAACATCGAATGGAACATGCGCCGTTCGAACATCACACCGTCGCTCAGCGAGCTTTCGAAGGCGCGGTTCACCGACTCCTTGGCCGCCATCACAGCCAACTGGCCGTAGCCGCAAATCATCAGGGCCGCGCCCAGCGCTTCTTCCATCAGCTTGTCCAGCGGCACGACGCGGCTGACGAGGCCGGAGCGCTCGGCTTCCGTGGCGTCCATCATGCGACCTGTCAGCGCCAGGTCCATGGCCTTGGCTTTGCCGACTGCGCGTGGCAGCCGCTGCGTACCACCTGCGCCCGGGATGATGCCGAGCTTGATCTCGGGCTGGCCGAATTTTGCATTGTCTGCCGCAATGATGAAGTCGCACATCATGGCCAGCTCGCAGCCGCCGCCGAGCGCAAAGCCGCTGACTGCTGCAACCACGGGCTTGCGTATGCCGCGAATCTGTTCCCAGTTGCGGGTAATGAAGTCCTTGCCGTAGGCGTCGGCAAAGCCATACTGCGCCATCGCGCCGATGTCGGCGCCGGCGGCGAAGGCTTTTTCACTGCCCGTGAGGATGATGCAGCCTACCGTGTCGTCGGCATCAAAGGCTTTCAGGGCGCTGGCCAGTTCATCCATGAGCTGGTCGTTGAGCGCATTGAGCTGCTTGGGGCGGTTCAGGGTGACGATGCCCACCTTGCGTGTATTGGGGCCCTGGGTCGAGGTCAAAATCGTTTCGTAAGTCACGGAGGTCTCCTTTTTTGCAGGATGCCATCATGCCATGGCCCGCACCGTCATAAAGGCACAATGAGCATGCTGATACGCGCAAACTTCCAAGGAGACATCCCATGACAAACCCCGGGCCTGCGGCCGGCGCCGAAACAACCGTCCTTTATTCAACTCAGGGTGCCGTCGCACTGGTGACGCTGAACCGCCCCCAGGCGTTGAACAGCTTCACGCGCCAGATGCACCGCGATCTGGGTGCCGCACTGGACCGTGCCGAGGCCGACAGGACCATACGCGCGCTCGTCATCACCGGAGCCGGGCGCGGCTTTTGCGCCGGTGCCGATCTGTCCGAATTTGACCTGGCGCCCGGCCCCAACCTGGTGGAGCGCGCCGATCCGGGGCCTGTCATCGAGCAGGCCTTTAACCCAACCGCGCGCCGGCTCACCAGCCTGCGGATGCCGACCATTGCAGCCGTCAACGGTGTGGCGGCGGGTGCGGGGTCGTCGCTGGCGCTGACATGCGATATCGCCTTTGCCGCGCCCAACGCCAGTTTTGTGCAGGCCTTCAGCAAAATCGGCCTGGTGCCTGATGCGGGCGGCAGCTGGCTGCTGGTCCAGAAGCTGGGACTGGCGCGGGCAACGATGCTTGCCATGACCGGCGACAAGCTGTCTGCTGCGCAGGCGAAGGAATGGGGAATGATCTGGGAAGTGGCGGATGACGCAGTAGCCGCCGCACTGGCCATGGCCCAGCGCCTGGCTGTCATGCCCACACAGGCGCTGGTCGCTACCCGGCATCTGCTGCGGGAGGGAACGACACGAACCCTGCATCAGCAGCTTGATGCCGAGCGCAATCTTCAGACAGAGATGGGCCGGACCCATGACTACATCGAGGGTGTGACGGCCTTTCTTGAAAAGCGGCCTGCTGCTTTTCAAGGCGAGTAAACAGATTCACGTTGATGCGGCATGGGCTGGCTCAGCGCCCAGCCAGCGGTCGACTTTTGTCGCATCCTGCACCGCCAGCCGCCAGGTCGTGAGCGACGGCGGCATGGCCAGTTCAAGCCGCAGCAAACGCTTGTCGCGCGATACCAGTGCAATAACTTTTTTGGCGCCGCCTGCGTAAAGCGGCAGGTCATCAAGTCGGTTAATGCGCCAACCCGTGGTGGGATTGCCAGCCTTTATTTTTGTTGCAGTTTCTACGCCCAGCCATTCATCACCGGCAGCAAAACCGGCCTTCTCCGCGATGCCGCCGCGCAGCACTGCCTTGACCTGCAGGCCATTGCTTTCACTTACACGCACTCCCAGGCGATGCGCAAGTTGCGCGGGATCTTCAAACACCGACACCCCGTGTGCCTGCAAAAGCTCTTTCAAGGGCAGTTCACCCTTGCCATGCACCCAGGCAGCCAGCTCTGCTGCAAATGAACGCCGGCCAATTGCCTGCAACGCCCCTGAAAAATCTTCTTCACGCATGGGTCCGGCCTTGCAGCTTTGCCAGAGCGTGCGCATCACCTCGTCAAGCGACGATGCCGGCGTTTTGCCTTCGAGGCGCAGGGTCAGGTCGAAACACAGGGCTAACAGTGAGCCCTTGGTGTAATAACTGACCGTGGCGTTCGGGGTGTTCTCGTCCTGCCGGTAATACTTCACCCACGCATCAAAACTTGCCTCAGCCACCGATTGCAGCAGGCGGCCTGGCGTCTGCATGACCTGGTTGATGGTCTTGTTCAGCAGGCGCAGGTAGCCAGCGTTGTCGAGCAAACCTGTCCGGCGCAGGAACAGGTCGTCGTAGTAACTCGTGAAGCCCTCAAAAAACCAAAGCAACTCGCTGTAGTTTTCACGGTCATAGTCGTAACGCGCAAATTCTGCCGGGCGCAGCCGTTTCACGTTCCAGGTGTGGAAATATTCATGGCTGAGGAGTCCACGCAGAATGGTGTAGCCCTCCGACACCTTGCCGGATTTTGTTTCGTCAGGTGCCGGCAGGCGCGGCAAATCCTGTCGTTTGCAGATCAGCGCCGTTGAGTTGCGGTGCTCCAGGCCCCCATATCCATCGTCCACTGCATTGAGCATGAAGAGATAACTTTTGAATGGGGGCTTCTTGCTGCCGTGCCAGAACCGGATCTGCGCTTCGCAGATTTTTTTGGCGTCTTCAAGCAGGCGCTCACCGTCAAAAGCCGGCAGTGCGCCTGCCACGACAAAACGATGTGGCACGCCGCAGGCCTTGAAGCTGCCGCTCCAGAAATTGCCCATCTCGACCGGGCAATCAACGAGTTCATCGTAATCGGCCGCCACGTAGCTGCCAAAGCCCTGCCTGTTGATTTTTTTTGCGGCGAGGCCTGTGGCCACCGACCAGCCTTCAACCGCGTCGCGACCTGCAGGTTGAGGCAATTCGAGTACATGCGCCGTGTGTTCCTGCTCCTCTACCTTGAGGCAGAGGCTGGTGCCGTTGAAGAACCCTCGGGTCCTGTCCAGCCAGGCTGTGCGGACCGAGTTGTCATACGCATAGACCTGGTAGCGCAATACCAGCGGCTGCTTTGTCGTACAGTTGATTTGCCAGGTGTTTTTGTCCAGCTGTTTTGCGGCAATTGCGCGTCCGGCCTGCCTCGCTTCAAGCCCGCCCAGGTTTTTGGAGAACTCGCGAATGAGGTAACTGCCAGGAATCCACACAGGCAGCGAAACCCGCTGTTCCGCGGCAGGCTTTGCAACCGTCAGCGTGATGCTGAAGAGGTGGGCATTGGGGTCGGCGATCTCAATGCGGTAGTGGACGGGGGCGCTTGCGGCAACGCGGGCGGCGGGCAATGATTGTGTGGGGACGGTGCGGGGCATGGGTAAAAGAATACCGCACTGCCGCCGCGGCATGGTTGTCACGGGGCTTTTCAGCCCTGCTGGCGAACCAGAACCTTAAGGTTTTTTACTTTGCATCCGCCAGGAACTTCTCGACCTGCTGTGAGCTGATGGCACCGGGCACGCGCGAACCATCCGCAAAAAAGAGGGTGGGCGTGCCTGTGATCTTGTATTTGCGGCCAAACTCGATATTGCGTTCAAGAGCCGTGGTATCACAGCTGGCTTTGGGTACAGGCTGGTCGCGCACCATAAGGTCCTGCCAGACCTTGCCCTTGTCTTTGGCGCACCAGATGTTTTTTGCCTTGTCGGTGGAGTCTGTACCCAGTATGGGGTAGAGAAACATGTGGATGGTCACATCCGTCACTTTCTGCAGGTCACGCTCAAACCGCTTGCAGTAGCCACAATTCGGGTCTTCAAACACGACCAGCTTTCGTTTGCCGTTACCCCGTACGATCGTGAAAGAGTCCTTGACCGGAATCGCGCTGAATTCAATGGCATTGAGTTTCTCGACACGTTCTTCCGTCAGATTGCGTTTGGCTTTTGTGTCGATGAGGTTGCCCTGCACAAGGAAGTTGCCTTCGCCATCGGTGTAAAAAATATCACTGTCGTTCACGCGCACTTCGAACAGGCCGTTCATGGGTGTCCTGCTGACCTCGTCGATTTTTGAGAACGCGGGCAGCCTTTCCGCCAGATTCTTCCGTATGGTTGCTTCCTGTGGCAAGGGCGGCGCAGCCCAGCCAATGGAGGCAACACCGGTGATCAGCAGACCCAGGGCCCAGGCGGTTTTTGAAAATGTCATGCTCAATCCTGATTCTCGAAACTTATAAACCTGTTGCTTGCCGGACCACCCATGATTTGAGTGGGCCGCTGCGCGCAAAATTCTTCAATCCCCAGTGCCGCAGTGCCTGCCAGCGTACGTCTGTCTGGGCAAACAGGCCATGCAGGCCATCCGTCACCGTACCCATGGCTGCTACGTCCGCCTTGCGGGCACGTTCATAACGCCTGAGAAGCTTTTCGTCGCCCAATCCGCGCCAGTATTCCCGTTGGCCAATCACGCCAGCCAGTTCTGCCGCATCTGCCAGACCGAGATTCAGGCCCTGGCCTGCCAGCGGATGCACAGTATGCGCTGCGTCACCTGCCAGGGCCCAGCCAGGTCCCACCCAGCGGTCTGCCTTTGAGAGAGCCAAAGGCCAGCTGCTGCGTTCGCTGGCCAAGGTCAGCTGGCCGGGCTTGCCGCCGCAATCGGCCTGCAAGGCCGCGCAGAACGCTTCGGCCCCGAGTTTTTGCAAGGCATCTGCACGCTCCGCAGAGACAGACCACACCAGCGCCAGAGAGTTCCCGGCGGCGCCGGATATTGGCAAAAGCGCCAGAATCTCACCGTTTTTGAACCACTGGCGTGCGATGCCCTGATGCGGCTGGCTTGATGTGAGGCGTGCAGCAACCGCTTTTTGGGGGTAGGGCTTGACGGTCCAGGTGGCACCGAACTCGCTGCGGCTGCTGCTCTTTTGACCTTCGCAAATGACCTGCAGAGCGGCTTTGACAGGCTCCGCAAGTAATTCAATCTGCGGCTGGAAACGTACTGCCTGCGCCAACTGGTGCTCAAGTGCCGGAACATCCACTATCCAGGCGAGCGCATCGAGGGGGTTTTCGCTGGCCGTGAAATCAATTTCGCTGCCGTCGTCGCCCCAGATTTCCATTTTTGAAACGGGAGTTGTGCTGAGCCCTTCAGGCCACGCCCTGAGGCTTTCAAGCAGTTCCCGGGAGGCATTGTTCAGGGCATACGCCCGAACGTCTTCGCTTCTGGCTACCGGGACGGCAGGTTTGATCGTGAGGACGACCCGCAGGCGTTCGCGGGCAAGCAGCAGGGCCAGCGTGTGGCCGACCACGCCGCCGCCGCGGATACAGACATCAAAGTGCTGGGACATTCCTCATTCTAGGAGGCTGGCGCAAAATCGCGTGGCGGAGTTTTTCCTGGCCAACTGCCGTTTTCTTAAAAGGACGTTTTCGTGAGCGATGTATCAAAAGAAAATTTCGACGCCGATGCGAATGCAGTCATCTCGCAGCTGTTCATCTATCCGGTCAAATCATGTGCTGGCATTGAGGTGCAGGAGGCCATCCTCACGGAAACCGGCCTGGAGTTTGACCGGGCCTGGATGGTGGTGGATGGGCAGGGGGAATTCCTGACGCAACGTCAGCTGCCGCGTATGGCACTCATCAGGCCGCAACTGAAAAACTACGAGATGGTGCTGCGCGCACCCGGCATGTTGGCCCTGCATGTCAACCTCAACGAGGTGGAAGAACCGATGCACGCCAGGATCTGGGACGAGGAAGTCAAGGCCTACGACATGGGGGCAATCGCCGCCCAGTGGTTCACGGATTTCCTCGGTGTCACTGCTCGTCTCGTGCGGTTTGACCCTGATCACAAACGGGTCAGTAGCCGCCACTGGACCGGTGGGGTTGAGGCCTTGAACCAGTTCAGCGATGGATTTCCGGTATTGGTCATTAGCCAGGCATCACTGGACTTCTTGAATGAAAAACTGGTTAAGTCCGGAGCGTCGGCAGTGACCATGGAACGTTTTCGCCCCAATCTGGTCCTGGGCCATTCCGGACAGGATTTGTCACCGCACGATGAGGACAGGTTAGACATGCTGGGCATTCCGACAGACCAGGGCCTGGTGCGGCTCCGGCCAGTCAAGCCCTGCCCGCGTTGCCCGATACCGAACATTGACCCGGTGACAGCTGTCCCGGGCACGGAAGTCGGGGACACGCTGCAGGCCTACAGGCAGGATGCCCGCGTGGACGGTGCCGTCACCTTCGGCATGAACGCCATCATTCTCGAGGGTCTGGAGCATGTTCTCAAGGTGGGGCAGGCTGTTGGCGCCAGTTACCGCTTTGACTAGGGCATGAAAAGGGGGCTATGGTGGCCAGCCCCTCCTCAGGCTCTGGATGGCTCCATCAGGGCAGCGTCATCCGGGGTTTCTTCGCCGGACATGAGCGGCATCGGTTTGGTCATTTCGGGTTCGAGAAAACGAATCGGCCGCCGGCTTCGTGGGCCCATTTGCTGAACAAGGTCCGCCAGCGCCTGGCCAATCTCGGTGTCGCTGCCCTGACGCTCATTGAGCAAGACGGCAGCTATATGAAATTGCAGCACGATTTCAGGCTTGAGGCCCTTGAGCGGCATCAGTCCTGCTGCAATCAGCCGGGCTGCCAGTTCGGTCACTGGGCCACGGGTTGAAACACCTTCGAGAACCAGGCCGAACCTTGCCTCGTCCACGCGCCCTACGGTGTCTACATCGCGCAGGATACGGCGAAGTTTGATGACGCTGCGCAGAAGACTCTGTTCTGCCACTGCCGTACCCCAGGTCTTCTTGATGTACTTGTAGTTCACAAGCTCGATGTAAACCACCGCTGCGTCTTCGCGGTGCCGTCTTGCCCGCGCCACAATCTGCTTGAAGCGGTCCTGGAAAATGTGGGGGGTCAGCAGGCCCGTGAGTGCATCCTGGCTGACAAGGGCCTGTGCCCGTGCCTCTACGCTGTGCCGTTCCCTCGACCGCATGTTGAGGGCAATCAGAAGAAGCGGCATTTCGAAAATCAACCCGATCATCAAGCCATAGCGTGACAGCCAGGTCGTCGGCATGAAGCCGACGACATTGACGAGCAGTAGCAGCGTAGCGACTGCCATGGGCGTAAAGGCTGCGAGTGTCCACAGCCCTATCACGTCATTGCGTTTCCAGGTCGTCCAGGCTCGGGCCAGTCCAATCACCACGACCAGGCTTAAATAGCTTGCAACCATGGGAACGCCAATATGGCGTTCCAGCACGGCGTAGGCCAGCGCGAGCGGGAGCGACGCAACGCCTGCGAGGTGGCCGGCATGCTCAAACCAGCGGTGCCGCAAGCCAAGCCCACAGAGATGGTGTATGACCAGCAGGGCCGCACCACCGGCAAGTATGCCCAGGACGCCCGGTGCAAGGTCATTCCAGCCATCGGCGTTGGGCCAGAGCAAATGTCCTGCAACGCCGGTCCAGGCCGCCATGACCAGTGTCAATATGGATGCGTAGAGTGCATACCAGCCATAAGCGCGGTCCCGGTAAATGCGGCTTTGCACGATGCAGGCCACGACAAGCAGAAGCAGGGCCCCGGACACCAGCCCGGCCACCAGGTATTCGAATTGCAGGCGCTGGCTTTGGCTGATTTGGGTACTTGCACTGACCGGCACGCTCATGCTTGTGACGTTCTGGATGCGTACATAGACATCGTGTACGCCGGAGTCAGGCAAGCGCAACTGGAACTGGGCATAGCGACCTGGCACTGGCCAGGTGGCTACGGCTAAGGTATCGCCGGCAGTGAGGCTGTTCCAGTTTCCTGCAGCAGTGCTCTGGTAGACCGTGACCCTGTCCAGCAAAGGTTGTGGAAATGCCAGCACCCACTCCTGCTGCGATGTCTCGGCCTTGGAAAAGCGGTAGTGCTGCCAGAGCACGCCTTCCCTTCCCAGGGCATAGACCTGGCCAGCTCTGGATGGAGTGAACAGGGCTTTGCGCGAGGCTGCTGCAATCAGGTCAGTGCCAGCTTTGCCTTCGACATCTATCCATGAATTGCTGGCGCCGCTGACGTCTATCATGGGTGTCTGGTCGGTCAGCGTGGTGACAGGTTGTGCATGGGTCGCGACGCAGAACAGCAGGGGCAGACAGGCTGCCAGAAACGAAGTAAATCGGCCGTGCAATGACCTTGCCTCGCGCAGGAATACGGGCCGGAAGTCGTATCGAATACACTTTGCAACCTGTTTTTGAAGGTTTGTCATGAGTTTGAAGTGCGGCATTGTAGGCTTGCCTAACGTCGGTAAATCCACCCTGTTCAATGCGTTGACCAAGGCCGGGATTGCTGCCGAAAATTATCCTTTTTGTACTATCGAGCCGAACGTGGGCGTGGTGGAATTGCCCGATGCGAGATTGGCGCAATTGGCGGAAATCGTCAAGCCCGAACGTATCGTTCCCGCCATAGTTGAATTTGTTGATATCGCAGGGCTGGTTGCGGGTGCCAGCACGGGCGAAGGTCTGGGCAACAAATTTCTTGCCCATATCCGGGAGACCGACGCCACCGTCAATGTGGTCCGCTGCTTTGAAGATGACAACGTGATTCATGTGGCCGGCAAGGTGGACCCCATCTCCGACATTGAAGTAATCCAGACCGAGTTGTGTCTGGCTGACCTCGCGGCTGTCGAGAAGGCTTTGCATCGCGTCACGAAGACTGCCCGCTCGGGCGACAAGGAGTCTGTCAAGCTGGTCGCCATACTTGAGAAGTGCCAGGCTGCCCTCAACGATACGAAGCCGGTTCGAACCATCGATTTCAGCAAGGAAGAGCGCCCGCTCGTGAACCAGTTCTTCCTCATTACGGCAAAGCCTGCCATGTTCGTGGCCAATGTTGCCGAAGATGGGTTCGAGAACAATCCTTTCCTTGATCGCCTCAAGGCTTACGCTGCTGCGCAGCATGCGCCTGTGGTTGCCATTTGCGCCAAGATGGAAGCCGAGATGGCGGATATGGACGAAGAGGACAAAAAAATGTTTCTCGCGGAGATCGGTCAGGAAGAGCCCGGACTCAATCGCCTCATCATGGCGGCCTACAAGCTGCTTGGCCTGCAAACCTATTTCACCGCTGGCGTGAAAGAGGTCAGGGCATGGACCATTCATGTCGGTGATACGGGGCCTCAGGCCGCTGGCGTGATCCATACGGATTTCGAGAAGGGCTACATCCGGGCCCAGACGATTGCCTTTGACGACTACATCTCTTTCAGGGGCGAGCAGGGTGCCAAGGATGCCGGCAAGATGCGTAGCGAAGGCAAGGAATACGTCGTCAAGGATGGTGACGTCATGAACTTCCTGTTTAGCAGCTAGCCATGTACACCCCTGCCTGTGCTCACCGTGTGTAGCCCATTCTGCCCTTGCAGGGGACGCCGCTGGCGGCCCGGCAAAGCCGGTTCCGCGGCGGCTTGGGCTTGGCGCAATCGGGCAACACAGACGCCATGACAGAGCCGGTGCGCCTCGCCAAACGACTTGCGGAAATGCTCCGGTGCTCTCGTCGCGAGGCCGAGCAATACATTGAGGGCGGCTGGGTTACGGTTGATGGCGTGGTTGTGGAAGAGCCGCAGTTTCGCGTTGCAGCGCAATTGATCGAAGTGGCAAAGGATGCCAGTCTTCTGGCACCGGCATCGGTGACCATTCTGTTGCACAAGCCGGCAGGTCACGAGGCGGATTTGTCACTGGCCACGCACTCGCCTGAAGACCGCTCAGGCATCAAGCAACTCAAAAAACACTTCAGTGCCGCCGAACTGGTAAGCCCGCTGGCCATCCCCGCCAGCGGACTGGTGGTTTTCACGGACGACTGGCGTGTTGCGCGCAAGCTGCGTGAAGACGCTGCAGTAATGGAGCATGAGGTGATTGTCGATGTCAGTGGTGACATGAAACCCGGTGGGCTTGAACGGCTGAACCGGGTCGATCACGGCTTCACTTTCAATGGCGTATTGCTTCCGCCGGCAAAAGTCAGCTGGCAAAACGAAACCCGTCTGCGCTTTGCGCTCAAGGGTGAGCGTCCAGGTCAGATTGCATATTTCTGCGAAAGCGTTGGATTGCGCGTTGAAGCCATGAAACGTATACGGGTAGGCCGCGTGCCCATGAGCAGCCTGGCGATCGGGCACTGGCGTTATCTGTTGCCTCAAGAGCGTTTTTAAGCTCAGGCCCCGAACAACCTGCCTGCCGTGCCCGGAAAGGCCCAGATGAGGCTGCCGGTCATCAGGAAATAACGAAGGAATTTGCCGATCGCCATATAAGCCAGGCAAGGCCAGAAGGAAAACCTTAGCCAGCCGGCGACTGCGCACAGCGGGTCACCCACCACGGGCAACCAGGCGAGCAGGCAAGCCTTGGGGCCCAGCTTTTCAAGCCATCGCACCGCCCGCCCATGGTGAGATGAGTGTTGATATTTGTCGACGGCTTTGTGCGCTCCATAACCTATCCACCAATCGAGCGCGCCGCCCAGCGTATTGCCGGTTGTCGCTACCAGTACGGCAGGCCAGAACATCGCGGGATTGATTTTCACCAGCCCGAACACCACTGGTTCAGAGCCCAGTGGCAACAAGGTCGCGGATATGAATGACACGACAAACACCGTGCTCAAGCCGTACTCAGGCAGCGCCAGCAGGTCTATCAGGTGTTGTATCCAGGCTTCCATTCGTTTTCAAGTATAGGCAGGTGGTCAACGCGAGCTGTCAGGAAGATACCTGCAACCAGGTGGGTAACTGACTCTCGGATTTCAATTGCTGAAATTTTAGGCAGCTACAATCATGCCTTCTTTTTGAGCAAAGCCTTCCCTGACCCACATGAAAATCGGCACTTACGCCCTGGCAAACAATGTGTTTGTCGCGCCCATGGCCGGCGTGACGGACAGGCCTTTCCGGATGTTGTGCAAGGCGCTTGGTGCTGGTTACGCCGTTAGTGAAATGGTGACATCCCGTCGTGACCTGTGGGATACGCTCAAGACTTCGCGCCGTGCCAACCACGAAGGAGAGGCGGAACCGATTGCCGTGCAGATAGCGGGCACCGATGCACGGATGATGGCAGATGCAGCCGCCTACAACATTGATCGAGGCGCACAGATCGTTGATATCAACATGGGATGCCCGGCCAAGAAGGTCTGCAACAAATGGGCCGGATCGGCGCTGATGCAGGATGAGACGTTGGCATTGCAGATTGTCGAAGCAGTGGTTGCTGTCTGTTCGCCGCGGAACGTGCCCGTCACACTCAAAATGCGGACCGGTTGGGCGCAGGAACATAAAAATGCTGTGGTGATTGCGCGTGCAGCGGAGGGTGCGGGCGTGCAGATGGTGACTGTGCATGGCCGTACCCGGGAGCAGGGCTACAAGGGCTTTGCTGAATATGACACGATTGCCGAGGTAAAGACCTGGCTGCGTATTCCGGTGGTGGCCAATGGTGATATCGACAGCCCTGAAAAAGTTCGCGACGTGTTGGCTTACACCGGGGCCGATGCCGTGATGCTGGGCCGCGTGGCGCAAGGTCGTCCCTGGATATTTCGCGAGGTGACGCATTTCATGGCCACTGGCACGCACCTTGCACCCCCATTGGTGGTTGAGGTGAAGCGTTTGCTGGTTGATCATTTGCTGGATCACTATTCGCTTTATGGTGCATTTACGGGCGTACGCAGCGCGCGCAAACATATCGGCTGGTATGTCAAGAGCCTGCCCGGTGGCGAGGCCTTCCGTGCGGCCATGAATCTGCTGGAGGATGCCGATGCCCAACTATTGGCCGTGGCTGCTTTTTTTGACAGCCTGGGGGGGCAGATGGACCGGATTCCGCTGGCGGGGAATGAACGTGCCGGACTGGTGCCTGGACTGAAACAATATGAAAATATCGAGGAATCCGCTGCATGAGCAAAAAACAGATCGAAGACTGCGTACGTAGCAGTCTTGAAGGCTACTTCAGGGATTTGCGCGGCACCGAGCCAGATGGCATGTACGACATGATGGTGCGAGTGGTTGAAAAGCCGTTGCTGGAGGTTGTGATGCAGCACGCCGACCAGAATCAATCGCGCGCTGCCGAGTGGCTGGGACTCAACCGCAATACCCTGCGCAAAAAACTTCTTGATCACAAACTGATCAGGTAAGCCCACCAGCACCCGCCTGTTTTTTCAACATAACCAGACAACAATTAAATGAACGCCCTGATTTCCGTTTCCGACAAGACCGGCATCCTTGAATTTGCACAGGCCCTGCATTCACTGGGCATCAGGCTTCTGTCCACAGGCGGCACCGCCAAATTGCTGGGTGATGCAGGTTTGCCAGTCACCGAGGTTGCAGACCATACCGGGTTCCCCGAAATGCTCGATGGCCGTGTGAAAACCCTGCACCCCAAGGTCCACGGCGGCCTCCTCGCGCGACGCGATCTGCCCGCCCACATGGCATCCATCAAGGAGCACGGGATAGACACCATAGACCTGCTGGTTGTGAATCTCTACCCTTTTGAGGCGACTGTGGCCAAACCAGGTTGCTCCCTCGAAGACGCTATTGAAAACATTGACATCGGCGGCCCTGCGATGGTCCGGTCGGCGGCCAAGAACTGGAGGGATGTAGGTGTATTGACCGACTCGTCGCAGTATGCGGGTGTGCTAGAAGAGTTGAAAGCGGACGGTAAACTGGCTGATAAAACAAAATTTGCGCTGTCCGTCGCTGCCTTCAACCGTATCAGCCAATATGACGGAGCCATCAGCGACTATTTGTCCGGCATTCAGGATGACGGAACGCACAGCATGTTTCCAGGCCAGGCCAACGGCCGATTCATCAAGGTGCAGGAACTGCGTTACGGCGAGAACGCCCATCAGCAGGCGGCACTATATCGTGATCTCCACCCTGCGCCCGGTTCGCTCGTCACTGCAAAGCAGTTGCAGGGCAAGGAGCTGTCATATAACAACATTGCGGATGCAGATGCCGCATGGGAGTGCGTAAAGAGTTTCACTGAGGCGGCCTGTGTGATTGTCAAACACGCGAATCCGTGCGGTGTGGCCATCGGCGCCGATGCTCTTGATGCCTACAGCAAGGCGTTCAAGACAGACCCAACCTCGGCTTTCGGGGGCATCATTGCCCTGAATTGCACGCTGGATGAAACTGCCGCCCTGCAGATTTCAAAGCAGTTTGTCGAAGTATTGATGGCGCCAGCCTTCACACCGCAGGCGCTGGAAGTGTTCAAGACCAAGGTCAATGTGCGCATCCTCCAGATTGATTTGCCTCCAGGCGGAGACACCGCATGGAAACAGGGCCGCAATTTGATGGATGTGAAGCGGGTCGGCTCGGGCTTGCTGATGCAGACCGCCGATAACCACGAGCTTGCGCTGGCTGACCTGAAAGTTGTGAGTAAATTGCAGCCGACGCCTGCGCAGCTGCAGGACCTGCTGTTTGCCTGGAAGGTTGCCAAGTACGTGAAATCCAATGCCATTGTTTTCTGCTCCGCAGGCATGACGCTTGGTGTGGGCGCAGGCCAGATGAGCCGGATCGATTCAGCGCGCATTGCATCGATCAAGGCGGCCAATGCAGGGCTGGAACTGCAGGGCTCGGCGGTCGCGAGCGATGCGTTTTTTCCCTTCCGTGACGGGCTGGACGTTGTTGTCGACGCAGGCGCTACCTGCGTGATCCAGCCAGGTGGCTCAATGCGTGATGACGAGGTGATCGCTGCAGCCAACGAGCGGGGCGTCGTCATGGTGCTGTCGGGCGTCAGGCATTTCAGGCATTGAATCGCCCGAACAAGCCTGCGCGCGAATCGGTCGACTAAAGACCCGAAAAGAACCTTGCGGCCGCGTCAACAGTGGCCGCAATATCTTCGGTACTATGGGAGGCGCTTACAAAACCCGCTTCGTACAGGGCCGGCGCGTAATAAATGCCCGCGTCCAGCATTGCGTGAAAAAAGCGGTTGAAGGCGGGGCCGTCGGTCGTCATCACTGTTCCGTAGTTTTGCGGCAGGTCGTTGAAGAGGAAAAATCCGAACATTCCGCCTTCGCTGTCTCCCGAAAATGGAACTCCCGCATTGCTGGCCGCCGTTGTCAGGCCGGAGACAAGCGTGCGTGTACGCTCAGCCAATACGTCGTAGAAGCCAGGTTTCTGTACCTCGCGCAAGGTGGCCAGACCGCAGGCTGTCGCAACCGGATTGCCTGAGAGCGTGCCGGCCTGATAGACGGGTCCCAGTGGAGCCAGTTGCTCCATGACTGCACGAGTTCCGCCAAAAGCCGCCAGTGGCATCCCGCCGCCAATGACCTTTCCGAGCACCGTCATGTCGGGCTTGAAACCCGGAAGGCTTTTGGCGTAGACGCTCTGTGCCCCGCCCAGCGCGACGCGAAATCCGGTCATGACCTCGTCGAACACCAGCAGCGCACCGTACTGCGTACAAAGCTCGCGGCAGCGTTTCATGAAAGGAACACTGGCTCTGACAAAATTCATGTTGCCGGCGATAGGCTCCATCATCAGGCAGGCGGTCTCCCTGCCGTGCAGCTCGAAGGCCTCTTCAAGTTGCGCCAGGTTGTTGTATTCAAGTACCAGCGTGTGTTGCACCACTTCTGGTGGTACGCCCGCGCTGGTCGGGTTGCCAAAGGTGGCCAGGCCGGAGCCAGCCTTGACCAGCAGGGCATCGGCATGCCCGTGATAACAGCCTTCAAATTTGATGATCTTGCTACGACCAGTTGCACCGCGCGCCAGCCGTATGGTGCTCATTGCAGCTTCCGTACCAGAGCTGACCAGCCTGAGCATTTCAATGGACGGGACCAGCCGGACGATTTCCTCGGCCAGCTCTACTTCGCGTTCAGTGGGTGCACCGTAGGAAAAACCGTCCAGCATGGCTTTCTGCACAGCGTCAACAACTGCAGGATGCCCATGCCCAAGAATCATGGGTCCCCAGGAACCTATGTAATCAATATAACGTTTGCCATCTGCATCCCAGAAATGTGACCCATTGGCACGCTGCACGAAGCGGGGCGTACCGCCCACCGCCTTGAAGGCCCGGACTGGTGAGTTCACCCCTCCGGGGATCAGTTTCTTTGCGCGGTCAAACAGGATTTCATTGCGTGAGGTTCCGTACACTGGCGTGCCTTTTCTAATGCTTGGTTGTTCCGTTGGGGGGCAGGTCAAAAAAGGACTTTGAAGTGGGGTCCAGACCGGATTCAGGCGGTTTTTCTTCAAGACCGTCTCCTTCGTCTGCTTCGTCGACATCAGCCTGCGCCCAGAAAAGTCGGTCCGGCACGATGTGGCCCATCCCCGGGTGAAAGCCGGCGTCCAGGCTGTGATCAAGATAAGTCAGAGCCTCTGAGGTGGCGGTTTGCAGGTCGTGCCCATTGGCCAGCAGGGCGGCCAGCGCCGCAGAGAGTGTGTCGCCAGCGCCCGCAAAAACAGCCTCGAAACGCTCAAATTTTTCACTGTACAGGACTGCTTGCGGTGTCGCGAGCACGTTGTCTATGAACTGGTCGGGGAGGGGAATGCCGGTAACCAGCGTGTACGGAACGCCGAGCTCGGATGCTGCCTTGGCAATGTCTTTGGCCGAGGGATTGCGCTCTCCCGGCCAGTCTGGCAAAAGCCAGCGCCAGAGGCTGCTGTGGTTCCCGATCAGCACTGTGGTTTGCGGCAGCAGGAGTTCGCGAAATGCATCCAGATAGCTGTCAATCTGGTTTTCGTCCCACCATGACAGGTTGGGCATATAGGCAACAAGGGGGACATCGGCATAGTCGGAAGCGATCTCTGCGATCGCGCTGATATTTTCGGGGCTGCCTACAAAGCCGACCTTTATCGCGCTTGCGGCCATATCCTCGAGCACCGTCCTTGCCTGCTCGGTCACCGCTTCTTCATCAAATGAAAAATGATCAAATATTTCAGCGGTGTCCCGGATATAGGCGCCGGTCACCACCGCCATGGCGTGACCGCCAGCAGATGAAATCGCCGTGATGTCTCCAGTCAAGCCGCCTGCGC
Organism: Polaromonas sp.; assembly: GCF_016185115.1. Taxonomy (GTDB): domain Bacteria; phylum Pseudomonadota; class Gammaproteobacteria; order Burkholderiales; family Burkholderiaceae_C; genus Polaromonas. Next base: position 196,810 of record NZ_JACPOF010000015.1, read on the forward strand.
CGCTGGGGTCGCTGGCATTGAATGTCATGACGCAGGCAGGGGCCTCATCTGCGCCATCGGCTTGAATCTGTCGGCTGTCAACCGAGGGGGGGGTGGGGTTTGCCATAGGCTGCGATTTTGCCCTGTACGCGAATAAGCAACGCTGGCTCGATACAATTGTTGCATTCTATTCGAAGGCAACTTAAGCTGTGACTCAAACAATGACCTGGATGTGCTTGATTTGTGGGTGGATTTACGACGAGGAGACCGGTGCGCCGGAACATGGGATTGCGGCCGGGACCCCTTGGGCGCAGGTGCCCATGAACTGGACCTGTCCGGAATGCGGAGCACGCAAGGAAGACTTCGAAATGGTGCAGATCTGACATTCGGGGTGGCACGACAACTGCATGCCGTCCTGGCTTTGGCAGAGTTGCAAACAGAGGAGCGAAGACAGTGAGCACTACAAGTTCCGGACTCAAGGTCTTGGTTATCGACGACAGCAACACCATTCGTCGCAGTGCCGAGATATTTCTGAAGCAGGGCGGGCACGAAGTGCTTTTGGCTGAGGATGGCTTTGATGCACTGGCCAAGGTCAACGACTATCAACCCAACCTCATTTTTTGTGACATCCTCATGCCGCGTCTTGACGGTTATCAGACGTGCGCCATCATCAAGCGCAATGCCAGGTTTGCAGATGTCCCCATCGTCATGCTGTCCTCCAAGGACGGCGTATTCGACAAGGCCAGGGGCCGAATGGTGGGTTCACAGGACTACCTGACCAAACCTTTTACAAAAGACCAGCTGCTCCAGACCGTGCAGGAGTTGGGCAGCGCCAAACAAGGAGTAGCGTAATGGCAGTTCAAAAGATATTGATAGTTGATGATTCCAAGACGGAATTGATGTTCCTCACTGACCTTTTGGTCAAGAATGGATTTACCGTGAAGACCGCCGAGAACGCTGAAGATGCCTTTCGTCGTCTGGCGGAGGAAAAACCCGAGCTAATCCTGATGGACGTGGTGATGCCGGGGCAAAATGGCTTTCAGCTAACGCGCGCCATCACACGCGACCCGCTGTACTCGGACATTCCCATTTTCATGTGCACCAGCAAAAATCAGGAAACCGATCGTGTGTGGGGTATGCGTCAGGGTGCCCGCGACTACATTACCAAACCAGTGGACGCGAGCGAACTAATGGCAAAAATCAAGGCCCTGGGCTGATCCACCCCAAATAGCTGACCATGGCGAATAGACAGGCACTCAGAGAGCTCCAGACCCGGTTGGCTGAAAGATTGCAGATCGCGCGAACGCAGGGTGTCGCGGCGTCCTGGCTGGCAGTTGAGGCAGGTGGAAGAAATTATCTCTTTCCCATGTCGCAGGCTGGCGAGATATTCCCGATGAGCGCGACTCAGGCTGTTCCTTATACCCAGTCCTGGTTTCTCGGTGTAGCCAACCTGCGGGGAGGCTTGTTCGGGGTTGTCGATCTGGCCAATTATGTAACGGGACAGAATGCTGCGCCCAAAACGGAAATTGCGCGCAAGGAATCGCGGCTGATCGCCTTGAATGCGGCACTTGAAGTCAATTGCGCTCTGTTGATCGACCGTCTGGCAGGCCTGCGTAATCAGCAGGCTTTCAGCGATTTCAGGGAAAGGGCGCCAGACGCGCCAGAATTTTTTGGTCCCTTGTATGTGGATCAAAATGGCGCATCCTGGCAGGAAATCAACCTCCAATCTCTTGCCCAGCAAGCACACTTTTTGACTATCGGCGCCTAGCGCACCACGTTTCCCCCGGAAGGCTCACCATGTCTGTTATCGAAAAAATCCAGAATCTGTTCAAAACAAAGTCCGCACAGCCTGACGACAGTATGGATCTTGCTTCGGTCGGCATTCCTGCGGACCCTCTGGCAACCGGCGCCATGGAGCAGACGGCCGTCAATGCCGCAACGTCTTCGGTTGCTGCGGCTGGCGAAGAAGACTTTGCTCCAAGTCGCATGGCAACGCCAGAAGAGGCGGAGGTCATCGAAAATCCGGATTTATTGAGGCTCCCCATTCTCGGGCGCCGCACCATCGCGCAGCATCAGCGGATACTGCTGATACTGCTGGGTCTGTCGGTGCTGGTTCTGGGTGTGGTGGCTTACCGCGCGCTGTCTCAGGCTGACACGGTCGCCCAGCAGGTGGCTGCAACCGGCCAATCGCTGATGCAGTCCCAGCGTCTTGCGAAATCCGTGTCTCAGGCTCTGGTGGGTAGCGCCCAGGCATTCCCGGACGTTAAAGAAAGTTCGGATGTGATGGCCAAAACGGTTCGTGGCCTGAAGTCCGGTGATGAGGCACTTCGCGTTGAAGCTGTCAATGCCGAGCTTCAGCCTGATATCGAAAAGATTACACCGCTGATGGAGCGTGCCGAGAAGAACGCGGCAACCGTTATGGGCCAGAAGGATATTCTGACGCAGGTGGGCAATGCGCTCCGGACCATTAACCGCCAGTCGTCAGACCTGCTGGAAATTGCCGAGACTGTCTCTTCCCTCAAGCTGCAACAAAATGCAGCTCCTGCTGAAATCTCCGCTTCGGGCCAGCTGGTGATGTTGACGCAGCGAATCGGTAAATCAGCCAACGAATTCCTGACGATGGAAGGTGTGAGTCCCGAGGCGGTGTTCCTGCTGGGCAAGGATTTGAACTCCTTCAAGGAAATCGCACAGGGCCTGCAGGAAGGCAGCCCCGAGTTGCGGCTGGCTGGCGCCAAAGATCCGCAGACACGCGAAAGACTGGAGGCCCTGATGGCTCTGTATGAACAGACCCGTGTGCAGGCCGGCGCCATTCTGGGTAACCTTCAGGGCCTGGTGTCTGCGCGTGAAGCCCAGGCCTCAATCATTGCTGACAGTGAGCCGCTTCGCAGGAACCTTGAGGATCTGCAGGGCAAACTCTCCTCGCAGTCGGGCTTGAGTGCCGGATCTGTGACGGCTCTGGTGGTGGCTGCACTTTTTGGTTTGTTGTGCGCGATTGGTATTGCCCGCGTCCAGCTGCAGGACAGTCGCCAGCGTCAGACAGTTGCAGAGCAACGGCAGCTTGAAGCCCGTGGCCAGGAGCAGGACGCAAAGCGCGTGAATGACGCCAACCAGGCCGCCATTTTGCGTTTGATGAATGAATTGCAGACAGTTGCTGAAGGTGACCTGACACAGGAAGCGACCGTGACCGAAGATATTACCGGCGCGATTGCCGACTCGGTGAACTACACGGTTGAAGAGTTGCGCCAGCTTGTAGGTAACGTACAGAACACGGCTACCCGCGTTGCGCAGACGACGGCGCAGGTGGAAAGTACATCGACCGAACTTCTCGCAGCCTCTACCGAGCAGCTCCGGGAGATTCGCGAAACAGGCCAATCCGTGCTGGACATGGCATCCCGAATCAACGAAGTGTCCGCGCAGGCGCAGGAATCGTCCCAGGTTGCGCGTCAGTCGCTGACAGCTGCAGAGTCGGGACTTCAAGCCGTACAAAACGCCATCGGCGGTATGAATTCCATCCGCGACCAAATTCAGGAAACCTCCAAACGTATCAAGCGGCTGGGCGAGTCTTCGCAGGAGATTGGTGAAATTACCGAGCTGATTTCGGACATTACCGAGCAGACCAACGTGCTGGCACTGAACGCCGCCATTCAGGCGGCATCAGCCGGTGAAGCCGGACGCGGATTCTCCGTGGTTGCGGAAGAGGTGCAGCGCCTTGCTGAACGTTCTGCGGATGCTACGCGCCAGATTTCTGCACTGGTGAAAGCGATTCAGACCGATACCCAGGATGCGGTTGCCGCTATGGAACGCTCCACGCAGGGTGTGGTTGAAGGGGCCAAACTGTCCGACAACGCGGGTACCGCACTGACCGAGATTGACCAGGTGTCGCGCCGCCTTGCTGAGCTGATCGAGCAGATTTCCAATTCTGCATCACGTGAAGCCGAGTCTGCCAACGTGGTGGCCGGAAACATCCAGCACATTTTTGCCGTGACTGAGCAAACTGGAGAAGGTACCCGTTCAACAGCCCAGCAGGTGCGAGACCTGTCCCGCATGGCAGAAGAGTTGCGCCAGTCGGTGTCACGATTCAAGATTGCCTGATATCGCGGCGTCCCTGTCCTTTAGTGCCTGTCGGCGAACTACGTCTTTGAACCGGTCCGTTATTTATGCAATCCAACGCCCAGAATTCAACAGCCGCTGACCTGGATCTGGCAGTCAATGATCTCGGCCCTCTTGCCTGGGTACTTGAAGAGCTGCGAAAGTCCCTGGACGGTTCGGCCAAGGCCCTCAAGCGCTTTGTTCGGGACGCCGAGGCGACGCGCGGTTCTGATCTTGCCGCGATTGATGCCAGCCAGCTACGCATAGCCCGGCAGCAGCTGCACCAGGCGGTGGGAGCCCTTGAAATGGTTGGCCTCGCTGCTCCTGCACTGGTGCTGCGCGCCATGGAGGCTGCGGTTCAGAAATTCGTGCAGCAACCTGAGCATTGCACGCAGGATGCTGCCGCCAGGATCGAGCGGGCCAGTTTTGCATTGACGGAGTATCTGGAAGGCGTGTTGGCGGACAAGCCAATTTCCCCGGTTTCCCTGTTTCCGCAGTATCGCGAAGTTCAGGAACTGATCAAGGCCGATCGTATTCATCCCGCAGATCTCTGGACCTACGAGTGGCGCTGGATAGAGCCTGATACAGGTGCTGCGGTGCAACCGCAGCTGTATGGATCTGCATCGAGATCGGTGCTTGACCAGTCTGTATTGCAAATCATGAAGGGCAAGGCTCCTCAGGCCGCACAAACCCTGGCAGACATGAGTCTTTCCTTTGCTGCCGCCCAGACAGAGCGGCAGCCGCGGGTTTTCTGGAAAATCGCGGCCGCTTATTTCCAGGCACTGGTCCATGACCTTTTGCCGTCCGACATTCATGTGCGTCGTGCTGCCTCGCGAATCCTTTTGCAATACGCTTCCCTTGCAAAAGGCGATCCGGCAATTTCAGAGCGGCTTGCGCAGGATCTGCTTTTTTTCTGTTCCCAGGCAGTAGCTGCACGTGCAAGTGATGCACCCGTGTTGTCTGCCGTGCGGGCTGCTTACGGGTTAGCCCGATTCAAGCCGGTGGACTACGAGGCCGTGCAGTTTGGGCGATTTGACCCAGCCCTGCTGGCACAGGCTCGCAAACGCATCCTCTCGGCCAAGGAGACATGGTCGTCTCTTTCTGCGGGCGATGCAGGAAAGTTCAAAGTGGTTGTTGACCAGTTCAGCCTGGTCACTGATTCCCTGGTCAAACTGCACCCCCCCAGTGAACCGTTGGCTCAGGCCTTGTCGCGGGCCGTTGATGTCACTGCTAAGTCCGGGCAGGCTCCACCCATTGGTCTGGCCATGGAAGTCGCGACCTCCGTGCTGTATCTTGAGGCTGCATTTGACGACCTTGATCCCAACGACCCGCAGCTGACTGTCCGTACCAAACATCTCGCCGAGCGTCTTGAGGGCGTTCGGGCAGGTGGTGAGCCACAGCCGCTTGAGCCGTGGATGGAAGAGCTTTACCGGCGCGTCAGTGACAAGCAGACCATGGGAAGCGTCGTTGGGGAATTGCGCATCTCGCTGGGTGAGCTTGAAAAATCCCTGGACATGTTTTTCCGCAAACCTGAAGACAGAACGATTTTGCGTGAAGTTCCGGGGCAGTTGTCGCAGATGCGTGGCGTTTTGTCGGTGCTCGGACTCGAGCAGGCGGCGCAGGCCGTTCTGCGCATGCGGGAGAGTGTCGAAAAAATGATGGTTGGCGAAACCGACCAGCAATCGGCGCGAACGGCCGGAGATTTCGAGCAGCTTGGAAACAATCTGGGTGCTCTGAGCTTTCTTATCGATATGCTGAATTACCAGCCTGCGCTGGCCAAAAAACTCTTTGTCTACGATGACATCAAGGGTGAACTCAGACCCCTGATGGGACGAACGCAGAAGCCCGATGATGCTGCAAGCGTCACCACCAGCAGTGAGCTGTTATCCGAGGAGGTGATTTCCCTGGTGCAGCATGCCGATGCCGGTGTGTCTGCCGAGAAACTTACTTTTGAACTGGATACGCTTGCCACGCACGCTGCCCTCGCCGGCCAGCCGGGGCTTGCGAAAAATGCGCATGATGCGCTGGTTGCGGTCGCGGGGCATAACGAGCAGGCCGCCGCTAGCGCACTCAGTACCCTGGCCTTCTCTGTGGCGCCGCCAGCTGTCGTGGCAGCAAGCCAGCCGGAGGAAGTCGATTTCGAAGAAGACGATCTGCGGGATATTTTCCTGGAGGAAGCGCGCGAGGTGGCGGCCAATGGCCAGCAGGCTCTTGCGGCGCTGGCCCGTAATCCGGGTGATGTAGGCGAGTTGACCGTATTGCGGCGTGTCTTCCACACGCTCAAGGGAAGTTCGCGCATGGTGGGCCTCAACGAATTCGGCGAAGCCGCGTGGTCCGTTGAGCAGTTGTTCAACAGTTGGCTTGCTGATCAGAAACCGGCCAGCGAGGAGCTGATGCTCCTGTCAACCAATGCGCTCACGGCCTTTTCGAACTGGATTGAAGACATTGCAGGTAATCGTGATGGCGCCTGGTCTGCTGCCACATTTCGTATCAGTGCCGATGCGATGCGCTCGGAAGGTCGGCTTGTGGGCCTTGTACTGCCTGGCGGCGCGCCTGAGGCGCCTGAGGCGCGTGTGTCGACTGAGCCGGCGCCAGCGCCATCCTTGCCGGAAACGCCTGTGCTGGCAACAGAAGCGCCGGTATCCGATATTGCCGCGCCTGCAGGTGACGCCGATATTGACTTCGATGATTTCTTCGGAACAGTGGAGCCTGCCCCGCCGATTGCACCGGCAGTCGTACCTGAGCCAGTTGCAGAAATTCAGGGGATAGATTTCGAAAGCCTGTCGGCGCTTTCCGCAGTCCCGCAAGCCACTGCCGCCATTGGTGATGGTGCACCTGCAGTGCCTGTCGCCGAAGCTGTTGAGGTTCCTGAACTGTCCTTTGAACTGAACTCTCCTGCAGAGGCAGCGTCGGCTGCAGCAGACATGGCGGTGGAACTGTCCGACGCCGACTTTGACATTGAATTTCAGTCCCTTGAAGTGCCCGCCGAAGCAGGCAACACGGCCGAATCCGCGCCCTCTGAAGTTGCTGTTGCATTGCCCGAGTTCGTTTTGGCCGAAGCCGGGGATGCTGCAGCGTTGCAAGCGCAAGCCGGTGCATCGGGCGCTTTTGCCGGTAATGATGAGCAAGTCAAGGTGATAGGGACATTGCGTATCGGTATTCCGCTTTACAACGTATATCTCAATGAAGCTGATGAATGGTCGCGTCGCCTGGTAACCGAGATGTCCGAGTGGGCGCTTGAGCTTGACCATCCGATCGGGGATTCCACCGTTGCGCTGGCGCATTCGCTGGCTGGCAGTTCGGCAACGGTGGGGTTCGAAGCCCTTTCTGAAATTGCGCGCTTGCTGGAACACGTTCTCCAGCAATCGCAGACACACCACAGTCACAGCTCTGCCACTCAATATGCAGACCTCTTTGTCGGCGCGGCTGAGGATATTCGCCGCCTTCTGCATCAGTTTGCTGCGGGTTTCCTGAAGGAGCCTGATGCCATCCTTATGGCGCAGCTGCGTGACCTCGAGTTTGCCGATCCCGCTTCCGTATTTCCTTCTGGGCCGGTGGATCTGGATTCAGGTTTTGATGAGAGTGTGAAGGGCGATGAGATGCCTGCCCACGTGGACGGGGAGCGAGAGGCTCCGGTACCTTCAAGAGCAGAAGTAACAGCGCCTGAGGATCGACCGCCCGTAGCGGCCATCCCCGTGCCTGCGTCTGTAGAGCCTTTGCTTGCGTTGGTTCGGGATGCGCCCGCCCAGGTGAAAAATTTCGTATCAACACCAGCGGAAATTTTTCCAGATGACGACGACGACATCGATGCAGTCGATGCGATTGATCCGGAACTCTTCCCGATATTTGACGAGGAGGCCGCCGAGTTGATGCCTCAACTAGGTGCGGCTTTGCGTCAGTGGTCAGCAAGACCTGACAACGCGGGTGCGCGTATGGAAGTCCTGCGCGCTTTGCATACGCTCAAGGGCAGTGCCCGTCTTGCCGGCGCCTTGCGGCTAGGTGAAATGGCCCACCACATTGAGTCGGAAATCGAGTTCCTGGGATCCGAGTCGGCCGCCGAGCAGGATTTTGAACCCCTGTTGGCCCGTTTCGATGCGATGGAGCACACGCTTGACGCATTGCGCAAGGGCGATGCTGCTGTTGTCCAGGCGCAGGAGCCGGTAGAACGCAAGCCCGTTGCCGTTGTGGCCGTCGCGCCTCCGGAAACCACCGGGCGCGTGGAGCCAGTGCCTGCAACACCAGGCGCTGAAGATCATGCGCCCGTTGTCCCATCACCTGCACCCGTTGCCAGGACGCTGGTTCCAGCGCCGCAGGCCATGGCCATGCAACCCTTGCGGCAGGCGGCTTCTGCCTCCATCCGTGTACGCTCACAATTGCTGGACCGCATGGTCAACCAGGCTGGCGAGGTCATGATCACGCGTTCGCGGCTTGAGGTCGAGCTTTCACAGCTGCGCGGCTCGCTCAGTGACATGAGTGGCAACTTGAACAGACTCCGTCAACAACTGCGTGACATTGAGGTCCAGGCTGAAAGCCAGATGCAATCGCGCATGGCCCAGGCCAAGGAAGATCAGGCAGGCTTTGACCCGCTTGAGTTTGACCGTTTCACGCGTGTCCAGGAATTGACCCGAATGATGGCCGAGTCCGTGAACGACGTTGCAACCGTGCAGCGCACCCTGCAACGCACCGTGGAAGCGACCGAAGACGACCTGATTGCGCAGGCACGTCAGACGCGGGAGCTTCAGCGCGATCTTTTGCGCACCCGCATGGTCGAGTTTGAAGGCATCTCCGACCGGCTCTACCGTGTGGTGCGGCTGGCGTCCAAGGAAACCGGCAAGCAGGTCAAGCTTGACCTGCTGGGCGGCACCATTGAGATGGATCGTGGCATGCTGGACCGCATGACCCCGGCCTTTGAACACCTGCTGCGTAACTGTGTGGCGCATGGCATTGAAAGCCCCGAAGCGCGTGTGGCCGCAGGCAAGGATGCCGCCGGTCTGATCACGGTGAATCTGCGCCAGGAGGGCAATGACGTATCCGTGGACTTCAGCGATGACGGCGCCGGTCTTGACCTCAAACGCATTCGTGAAAAAGGCATCAGCCTGGGGCTTGTGTCTGCTGACCAGGTTTTGAGCGAACAGGATGCCGCCAACCTGATTTTCATGCCGGGGTTTTCAACGGCATCCCAGGTGACGGAACTCTCCGGACGCGGCATTGGCATGGATGTCGTCCGCGCCGAGGTCAACGCGGTCGGCGGGCGTATCGAAACATCGACAGTGACGGGCAAGGGAACACACTTCAAGCTTGTACTGCCTCTCACAACTGCTGTGACTCAGGTCGTGATGCTGCGTGCAGGCAACCTGTCGGTCGGTGTGCCGGCCAACGTGGTGGAAACCGTCCGGCGCGCCACGGCCAAGGAACTCCAGCAAGCCTACAACAGCGGAACAATGGATGTCGCTGGTGAATCAGTGCCTTTCTTCTGGTCGGGTGCATTGTTGCAGTCCTCCCATAACAGCAATGAAGCGCAGGCAAAAACAACACCTGTCGTGATCTTCCGAAGCGCTGCCCAGCGAATTGCCCTGCACGTTGATGAAGTGCTGGGTAACCAGGAGGTTGTGGTGAAGAACCTCGGGCCACAGCTTTCGCGCCTGCCCGGTCTGGCCGGCATGTCTGTTCTGGCTTCCGGTGCTGTAGTGCTGATCTACAATCCTGTCGCCCTGGCGTCGGTGTATGGCCAGGTGGCCCGGGCCCTGAGCTCGGACAAGGCAGAGCCGCACATGCTGGAGACTGCCTCAGCCGGTTCCGCTGCAAGTTCGCAGGTGCCTGCACTGACACAGGTGACCCCGCAGATTCCCCTGATTCTGGTGGTTGATGATTCCATCACCGTGCGCCGTGTGACTCAGCGTCTGCTGCAGCGCGAAGGCTACCGGGTCGCCATGGCCGCTGATGGCCTGCAGGCACTTGAGCGTCTTCAGGAAGAGCGGCCTGCGGTGGTACTGTCCGACATCGAAATGCCGCGCATGGATGGATTCGACCTCGCGCGAAACATTCGCGGTGATGTGCGGCTGGCAAGCCTGCCCATCGTCATGATCACGTCACGCATCGCGGAAAAACACCGCGAGCATGCGAGGGAACTGGGTGTCGATCATTACCTCGGCAAACCTTACTCTGAAGAAGAGTTGATGAGCCTGGTACGTCATTACTGCAACACGGCAGTACCTGCTTCGGCCTGAATGTTTGATGCGGGTGTCCGCTTTGCGGCCCCGCTTTCAGCGTCAACTCGCTGCCGGGCCGTCATCGCTCACGATTTCTTGACCACGGCATAGCGCTGCAGCGTCAGTGCACGCGCTTCATCGTGCTGCACAACAGGCATGGGATAGTTCTGGCCCAGCTCTACGCCTGCGGACTTGAGTTCCAGCGGTTTTGCCAGCCATGGCGCATGCAGGGCGCTGCCCGGCAGACCGGCCAGCGCAGGCAAATACCTGCGGATGAACTTTCCCTCGGGGTCGAACTTCTCGCTCTGGCTCGTCGGGTTGAATATCCTGAAGTAGGGCTGCGCGTCGCATCCGCTGCTTGAAGCCCACTGCCAGCCGCCGTTGTTCGAAGCCAGGTCAAAGTCATTGAGCTTCTCTGCAAAATAACGTTCGCCCCAACGCCAGTCCAGCCCCAGATCCTTGGTCAGAAAGCTTGCGACCACCATGCGCAGGCGGTTGTGCATGTAGCCGGTCTGGTTGATCTGTGCCATGGCTGCGTCGACCAGCGGATAGCCGGTACGGCCTTCGCACCAGGCGTCAAACAGGGCTTGGGCCTCGGGGCCTTTTTCCCAATCTATCAGGTCATATTCAGGCTTGAAGGCTTCGGTAGCGGCATGCGGAAAATTGCTGAGGATTTGCGCATAAAAATCGCGCCAGATGAGTTCACTGAGCCAGACGGCTGCACCTTCGTCGCCCATTTTCTGGCGCTCAAGCGCAGTGGAGGTGAGCCTGCGTATCGATACCGTGCCAAAGCGCAGGTGTATGCCCAGGTAGCTGGGCCCCTTGACCGCCGGGAAGTTGCGGGTCTCGCCATAGGCTGTCATGCGACCCAGAAAGTCCTCAAACAGCTGTATGCCGCCACTCATGCCGGTCGGGATTTTCAGGGCCTTGAGGTTTGTTTCCTCAAAGCCCAGTTTTCTCAGTGTTGGCACAGCACGTTGATGTTCAGCCGGCCGGGGCGCCAGCGCGCCGGCATATTTCTCCACGGGGTAGGGCGAGAGATAAAACCCGTCGACCTTCTTGAGCCAGGCGTTCTTGTAGGGCGTGAAGACGCTGTAAGGCTTGGCCGCCAGGGTCAGCACTTCTGCATTTTCAAAAATCACATGATCCTTGAAGGTGTGGAATGCCCGGCCTTCCTGTTCAAGTTTTGCCTGTACAACAGCATCGCGCGCCCGCGCCTGCGGCTCGTAGTCGTGATTGGTAAATACCGCGTCAGCCGACAGCTGGGTGGCGAGCAGCGGAAGCGCATCGCTGGCGACAGCGTGGGTGACGATGAGCCCGCCGTGCTGGATGTGATGTTTGCCTGCAAGCCTGCGCAAACCCTCATCCAGCTCTACCAGTGACTCACGTATGAACTCGACCCTGCGGTCCGCGCGTGGCAGGCTGTCCAGGATGGCCGTGTCAAAAACAAAAACGCAGAACACCCGGCGGCAGGATTTGAGCGCCTGATAGAGGGCGGCATTGTCTTCCAGCCTCAGGTCGCGCCTGAACCACATCAGGCCGGTGTTGTACTTTTTCTGCATGAAACATATCTTACAGAGGCAACCTGGGCCGCGTGACTGCATCCACGCCACCGCCTGCTGGGCGTAAAATGCGGTCATGCCACTCGACTCATCGCCGATCAACCTGACGCATCACTTCCTGATCGCCATGCCGGGTTTGAACGACGAGACCTTCGCCAAAAGCGTGGTTTACATGTGTGAGCACTCCGAGCGTGGCGCCCTCGGCCTCGTGATCAACAAGCCCAGCGACATCAGCCTCAAAAATCTTTTTGACAAGGTTGAGCTTCCCCTGCACCGGCAGGACCTCACGCTGGCCCCCGTCTTTCAGGGCGGCCCGGTGCAGACCGAGCGCGGTTTTGTGCTGCACGAATCCATGATGCCTGGCAATGAGTCTGTCTACGCATCGACCATGACCATCCCCGGTGGGCTTGAAATGACCACCTCCAAGGATGTCCTTGAGGCGCTGTCCACCGGCAATGGCCCCCGGCGCATTTTTGTGTCGCTGGGGTATTCCTCCTGGGGCGAGGGCCAGCTTGAATCCGAGCTGTCCGACAACAGCTGGCTCACCGTGGCGGCCGACCCTGCCGTGATCTTCGACACCCCGGTTGAAGAGCGCTACGACAAGGCCCTGCTGCTGCTGGGCCTGCAAAGCTGGATGCTGTCTCCCGAGGCCGGCCACGCATGAAGCCGCCGGGCCGCCCCGGGGCGAATACCGCAGCACGGAGTGCAAAGGCCGTCCAATGAGCCTCACGGCCATGCCTTCCCCGGCCGCCGGCCTGCAAACTTTTCTGGCTTTTGATTTCGGCTTGAAACGTACCGGTGTCGCTTCCGGCAATGTCCTGACCCGCACCGCCACACCCCAGCTGACCATTTCGGCAGAGGGCGATGCCCGCTTCCCTGTCATCGCTGCAAGGATCAAGGAGTGGCAGCCTGACGCGCTGGTGGTTGGCGTTCCCTTTCATCCCGACGGTGCGAGCCACGAAAACACGGAGCGCGCACGAAAATTTGCGCGCCAGTTGCGCGGGCGTTTTGGTCTTCAGGTGTTTGAGGTTGACGAGCGCTACAGCACGACAGAGGCGCTTTCTGCAGGTGCCCGCGACGCAGATGCCGCATCAGCCTGCATAATTCTGGAGCAGTTTTTAAGGAGTCTTCCATGAGTAGCCTGACGCTGGACGCAGAAGCGCTGTACCGCGACCTGCATCGCAACATGCAGCAACTGATGGCCACCTATGACGAGCTGCCCCTGCTGGTCGGTGTCGCATCGGGCGGTGCCTGGCTGGCCCGGCGCCTGCAAAGCGATCTCAGCCTGCCCGGTGAGCCCGGCATTCTGTCGTCATCCATGCACAGGGATGATTTTTCAAGCCGTGGCCTGGCATCCAGCGCACAAACCATGCTGCCCTTTGACGTCAACGGCGCGCATCTGGTGGTCGTGGATGACGTGCTTTACACGGGCCGCACCATACGCGCAGTGCTCAATGAGCTTTTTGATTACGGGCGCCCCGCGAGTGTCAAGCTGGTGGTGCTGGTTGACCGTGGCGGGCGCGAACTGCCGGTGCAGCCTGATCTGGCCATCGCGCGTGTGGCCCTGCCCGCGTCGCAAAGCCTGGAGCTCGAGCGCCTCGACAATGGGCAGTTCAGTTTCAAGGTCCAGGACAGGGACGCGTGAGCCCGCATGACCAGAAAATCACATGAAAACCGGCAGATGAACAAGCCAGAACATGCCCGAGGAGCTTAAAACGTGTTGTACCGACGAAACCCGCAACTCAACAAGAACGGTGAACTCATTCACCTCCTCTCCATTGAAGGCTTGCCCAAAGCCATCCTCACGCAGATTCTCGACACAGCCGCCAATTTCGTCAGCATCAGCGACCGCGAGGTCAAAAAAGTCCCGCTTCTGCGCGGCAAGACCGTGTTCAACCTTTTCTTTGAAAACTCCACCCGCACCCGTACTACTTTCGATATCGCCGCCACCCGGTTGTCGGCAGACGTGATCAACCTCGACATTGCACGCTCCTCTGCTTCCAAGGGCGAATCGCTGCTCGACACCATTGCCAACCTCAGCGCCATGGCCGCCGACCTGTTTGTGGTGCGCCACAGCGAGTCCGGCGCGCCTTACCTGATTGCCCAGCACGTCGCGCCGCATGTGCATGTCATCAATGCAGGCGATGGCCGCCATGCGCACCCCACGCAGGGGCTGCTCGACATGTACACCATCCGCCATTACAAAAAGGACTTCAGCAACCTGACGGTCGCCATCGTGGGCGATGTTCTGCATTCGCGCGTTGCACGCTCGGACATCCACGCACTCACCACGCTGGGCTGCCCCGAGGTGCGTGTTGTGGGCCCCAGGACCCTCGTGCCTGCAGACATGGCGCAAATGGGTGTACGTGTCTGCAACATGCTTGAAGAAGGCATCAAGGGGGCTGACGTCATCATCATGCTGCGCCTGCAAAATGAGCGCATGTCGGGCGCCCTGTTGCCCAGCAGCCAGGAATTTTTCAAGAGCTTTGGGCTGACGACTGAAAAGCTCAAGCTCGCCAAACCGGATGCCATCGTCATGCACCCTGGCCCTATCAATCGGGGTGTGGAAATCGACTCGGCTGTGGTCGACGGCGCACAGAGTGTGATCCTGCCGCAGGTCACCTTTGGTATCGCGGTACGAATGGCGGTAATGGGAATAGTGGCGGGGAACGAGGCATGAATGTGGCCCCCACGCTTTTCACTTCGTGTAATGCGCTGCCCCCCGAGGGGGCCGCTGCGCCTGCGGCCCGGCGAAGCCGGTTCCGCGGCCCTGGCTTGCCTGAATATTCTTCGCTTGTAATTGAGTCGCCGGATCTGCTTTTATTCTGCGGTGGAATAACACAATGAAAATACTTATCAAAAATGGGCGAATCATTGATCCCGCGTCCAGCTTCGATGCGGTGGGTGATGTGGCCATAGCAGGCGGCCGCATCGTGTCGCTGAAGAGCGCGCCCGCAGATTTTGCTCCCAACAAGGTGATTGAGGCCGCCGGCTGCATCGTCATGCCGGGCCTGATTGACCTGTCCGCACGTCTGCGCGAACCGGGCCATGAGCATGAAGGCATGCTTGAAAGTGAACTGGCGGCCGCTGTGGCTGGTGGGGTGACCAGCATGGTGTGCCCGCCCGATACCGACCCTGTGCTTGACGAACCCGGGCTGGTCGAGATGCTCAAGTTCCGCGCAGAAAAACTGCACCAGTCGCGCGTGTTTCCGCTGGGCGCCCTGACCCGCGGGCTCAAGGGCGAGACCCTGACCGAGATGATCGAGCTGACCGAGGCCGGTTGTGTCGGTTTCAGCCAGGCAGAAATTCCGCTAGGCAACACGCAGGTGCTGATGCGTGCGCTTCAATATGCATCGAGCTTTGGCTACACGGTCTGGCTCAGGCCGCAGGAGATTCACCTCGGCAAGGGTGTTGCGGCCAGTGGTCCGCTGGCAACCCGGCTGGGCCTGAGCGGGGTGCCCGTTGCTGCGGAAACGATTGCGCTGCACACCATCATCGAACTGGTGCGCTCCACTGGCGCACGTGTGCATTTCTGCCGCATCAGCAGCGCGGCCGGCCTGGCGCTGGTGGCCGCAGCCAAGGCGCAGGGCCTGCCGGTGACCTGTGATGTCAGCATCAACAGCCTGCACCTGACGGATGTTGATATCGGTTACTTCGACAGCCGCGCGCGGCTTGACCCACCGCTGCGCCAGCAGCGCGACCGAGACGCCCTGCGCCACGGCCTTGCTGACGGAACCGTCGATGCGCTCGTGTCTGACCACACTCCCGTGGATGAAGACGCCAAGACACTGCCCTTCGCCGAAGCCGAACCGGGCGCGACCGGTCTTGAACTCCTTTTGTCGCTGGCCTGCAAATGGTCAGGTGACAGTGGCGGGGCGGCAACCCTGACGCGTGCGCTCGCCGTGCTGACCAGTGAGCCGGCACGTGTGCTTGGCGAGTCCCTCGGGTCGCTGCAGGCCAGCGCCGGCCGCCTGGTTGAGGGTGGTGTTGCCGATGTCTGCGTGTTTGACCCCGCTGCAATGTGGACGGTCGAGCCCGCCGCACTGCGAAGCCAGGGCAAACACACGCCGTTCTCGGGTTACCAGTTGCCAGGCAGGGTTCGATACACCATAGTCGGCGGTCATCTGGCCTACCAGATGAAACCCGAGGCCTGAGCTTGAGCAGTTTCAAGGCCGGCATCAGGCTGGCTCGTGCCCTGCTGCATGTCCTGGTGGGTTTTTTCACCATCCTGCTGGTGTTTCCGCGCATTGGGCAGGAGCAGCGCGAGCAGCGCATTCAGGTCTGGTCCGCAAGCATGCTGGCCTGCATCGGCATTGAGCTGCGGGTGACGGGCAATGTCATTGTTCCCGGCCCGCTGCTCCTGGTGGCCAACCATATCTCCTGGCTGGACATCACCTCGCTGCATGCCGCGCGCTTTTGCCGTTTTGTCTCCAAGGCCGACATCAAGCAGTGGCCGCTCATAGGGCGTCTGGCCACAGGTGTGGGCACGCTTTTTATCGAACGTGAATCCCGGCGCGACGCCATGCGTGTGGTGCACCACATGACAGACAGCCTGCGCCAGGGCAACGTGATTGGCGTCTTTCCTGAAGGCACGACCAGCGACGGCACAAGCCTGCTGCCCTTCCACGCCAACCTGTTGCAGGCGGCCATCGTTGCCGGTGTGCCTGTGCAGCCTGTCGCCATCTCGTTTGTTGACAGCTCGACGGGGCAGCGCAGCGCCGCCCCCTGTTATGTTGATGACGACACGCTTCTGGGCTCAATCTGGCGCACCCTGAGCGCCTCCGGCATTGTTGTGGTGATCACCTTTGGCGCGCCGCAACTAGCTGAAGGCAAGGACCGGCGTGAGTGGGCGCATGCCTTGCGCGAAGACGTCGCTGCCCTGCGCCAGGCCTGATCGCCCCTGACCCGTTCAGGGTTTGGCCTTGATATAGCGCCACTCCTGCGTCCGGCCACCAAAACCGTAGGCTTCCGCCCGCACATCGTGAATATGGATGTAGCTTTCATCGTGCACATTGCCCAGCAGCTTTTCAAAAGCCTGGAATGATTCTGCAATGTACTGCGCCTTCTCGTCTTTGGTATTGGTGCCGTCCACCACCTTGATGTCGAAATAAAAGCTGTTTTTGCCTTGCACCGCCAGTGAGCTGCCGCCGACTGTCCAGTGCTCGGGCGCGATGTAGTCGATGGCGATGGATGTCAGCTCGCGCTTCTTGTGCAGGATGCGCGTGGTGAGTTCCAGCAGCATTTCAGATATTTGCGTGCTGAGTTGTGCACTGGCAGGCTGGCTGACCTTGACGTTGAGTATGGGCATTTTGGTAACTCCTTGAATATATGGTTAGCTATGCAACTATGTGGATAAAAAAAGGGTGAATGGAAATTTGGCGCTGTCATGTTTATTTCAGCGCGGCGGACACGCTGCGAACATGGGCTACGGTTTCATCAAAATTGTCCTTTCCTATGGTTTGTTGAATGCGGCGCGTGACCTCACCGCTGGCCTTGTTGATGGCGGCGTGCATGGCTTCAGCATCTGCAGTCGGGTAGACAGCCCAGTGCCGGCCATCCGATTCGATGCTTCTGCGCTCCACCAGCTTCAGGGTCTGAAGGCCGTCCAGCAGGCGCGTGGCCGTGGGCCGGGAAATCGTCAGTTCGTCGGCAATCTGGTGCTGCGGCAGGCCGGGCTTTTTGAGTACCAGGCGCAGCATGAACCCCTGGGACGGTGTCACGCCGAAGGGCTTGAAGGCAATGGTCCATTCCTTGTCAACCAGCCGGGCCAGGGCGGTGGTATTGAAATACAGGCAGTGTTCAAACATGCAGCAAGTCTAGCAAATATTAATTAGCTATGCAACTGTATGTTGATCAGGTGATGTCCGGCAGCAAGCCTGCCCGATGTAGGCAGCTACCTACGACCATCACTTCCGGGGGACTACCAGCGGCCGGCAGGCGCAGTACTAAGGTGAAGCGGCAGGCTGGCAATCAGGCATTTCTGCCTCGTTGACACGGCCCCGTTCATCACCCAAGGAGATCATCATGAACAAAGACACCGCTGAAGGTAACTGGCTCCAGTTCAAGGGCAAGGTCAAGGAGCAGTGGGGCAAGCTGACGGACGATGACCTCGACATCATTGCAGGCAAGCGCGACCAGCTCTTGGGGCGTATCCAGGAGCGCCACGGCATTACCCGTGATGAAGCCGAGCAGCAGGTGACCGACTGGCATGCCAAAAACCCGACCAATTTTTTTGAACGCTACTGAGTTTGCGGAGCCCCTCAACCAGCGCTTCTGACCCCGTATGCATTTCGATCAGTAAAACTCACCCTACTTTCAAAAGGAGTCCCCCATCATGAAACACAAGTTGCTCGTGCTCACCATGGCACTTTCCTGCACTCTCGCCGGCAACGCCATGGCGCTGACGAAAGGCGAATACAAGGCGGGGAAAGACCGCATTTCTGCAGATTACAAGGTCAACAAGCAAAAGTGCGATGGCCTGAAGGCGAACGCGAAGGACATTTGCGTGTCCGAGGCGAAGGGCGCTGAAAAAGTCGCCAAAGCCGAACTCGAATCCCAGTACAAGCCCACACCCAAAAACATGGAGAAGGTGGGCTTCGCCAAGGCTGATGCCGCCTACGACACCGCAAAAGAAAGATGCGATGACCTGGCCGGCAATGCCAAAGACGTTTGTGTGAAGGACGCCAGGGCCGCGCGGGTCAAGGCAAAGGAAGATGCGAAAGTTGCCAAGGCTTCGGCTGACGTGAACAAGGCAGGAAGCGACAAGGTTACCGATGCGAGCAAGGACGCGAACAAGGCAAAAAACGAAGCCGATTACAAGGCCGCAAAAGAGCGCTGTGATGCGCTCGCAGGCGCACCCAAAGATTCGTGCGTGAATGACGCCAAGGCGAAGTTCGGCATGAAGTAAGCACTTTGAAGATTACAAAACCCGGCATGCATGCGCATGGCCGGGTTTTTTTATCACCGCTCCGTTCATCATGGATGGCGGATCAGCTCTGCAATGCCGCAGCAGCAGGTCACTGCAAATCCTGACTCACGCAAACCAGGTAATCTTCCCCGTAGCGACGTCGTGCATGGCAGAAACAATCTTCACTTT
This sequence comes from Polaromonas sp., assembly GCF_016185115.1. Classification (GTDB taxonomy): domain Bacteria; phylum Pseudomonadota; class Gammaproteobacteria; order Burkholderiales; family Burkholderiaceae_C; genus Polaromonas. The sequence continues at coordinate 215,745 of NZ_JACPOF010000015.1, forward strand.
GCCATCCCTGACCAGTTCTGCAATCACCGGGCTTTTCCTGAGCACCATGTCTGCAGCGTCTTTGGCGTTCTGGTCTGCCAGCTGCTGCACCAGCTCCTTGTTCTTTGAGCTCGGTACGCCGGAGTATTTGAGCTTGCTCATGGATGGCCGGATGTTGGCCAGCATGGCGGTCAGGTTGCCCAGTTTGGCGTCGTCCACGGCCCCCTTGATGGCGCCGCACTCGGTGTGGCCCAGCACCACGACCAGTTTGGAGCCTACCAGTTTGGTCGCGAATTCGAGGCTGCCGAGGATGTCCGTATTGACAAAATTGCCGGCGACACGCGCTGCAAAAATGTCACCCAGGCGCTGGTCAAACACCAGCTCCGGCGGTACGCGGCTGTCAATGCAGCCCACGATGACTGCAATGGGTGATTGCTGATTGGCGGTTTCCCTGACCTGTTTCACCAAATCGCAATTGACGGTTTTGCCGGCAACAAATCTGGCATTGCCATCCTGCAGGCGCTTTAATGCCGCATCCGGTGTCATGGCCGTCTGGCTGTCCTTGGTAAATACCGCGCAACTCTCCTGCGCCTGGGCGGAGGTCACTGCAGCTCCGGTCAAAGCTGCAAAACCAACAAAATTCTTCAGTGACTGGCGACGTGAAACCATGGCTGAGCTCCCTGTAAAAGTTATAAATTGGGAGCGTATTCTGTTACAAATAGGGTGGTTTACTGAGGTGGGTAAACCCGTGGGTGGGTATTTGCACAGCATTTTTGGCTGCGGCTGGCCTCTACTCCCGATACTTTTAAACTAGGCGGTTTTCCCGGCCAGCCCATGGTGCGCACGCGCATGGCCATCAGCTGGCCTGCATCCCTGCAAAAAAGGTCAGCATGTTTGTTCAGGATGGTTTGCCCCCGCGTGAGCGCACGCGGGCGCTGTGGGTGATTATTCCGGGGATCCTCGTCACGGTACTCGACGGCACCATCGTCAACCTGGCACTGCCCGACATCACGCGTGAGCTGCATGCCACCGCAGCCCAGTCCATCTGGGTCATCAACGCCTACCAGATCGCCATCATTGCCCTGCTGCTGCCGCTGGCAACACTGGGTGACGCTGCGGGTTACCGGCGTGTGTACCTGTTCGGCATGGCGCTTTTCACGGCGGCATCGGTGGCCTGTACCTTTGCAGATTCGTTGACCACGCTTGCACTGGCGCGGGGTGTGCAGGGTGTAGGTGCGGCAGGCATCATGGGCGTGAATGCGGCGCTGGTACGCCTGACCTATCCGCGTGCACGTCTGGGCCGCGGCATCGCATTGAACTCCATGGTGGTGGCAGGCGGCACAGTCGCCGGGCCTTCGATTGCCGCGGCCGTCCTCTCGGTGGCATCGTGGCCGTGGCTTTTTGCCATCAACGTCCCCATCGGCGTGTTTTGCCTGCTGCTGGGTCGCAGCGCCTTGCCGCACAACCTTCCCCGGGCTGACACCCCGCGCATTTCATGGCTTGACGTGGTCCTCAATATCCTCATGTTCACCCTCGTTGTGCTGGGTCTCGACGGGCTGGGTGTACGGCCGGAGGTGCAGGGTGCCGCAGGGCAGGGCGTGCCCGTGTGGCTGGGGGCTGCAGAGCTGGCGCTGGGTGTCGCGATCGGCGTCTTTTACGTGCGCAGGCAGTTGAAGCAGCCGCTGCCGCTCTTTCCTGTGGACCTCCTGCGCATCCCTGTGTTTGCGCTCTCGATGGGCACCTCGATAGGCGCTTTCTGCGCGCAGATGCTGGCCTATGTGGGCCTTCCCTTTCTGCTTCTCGACAGTTATGGCCGTACCCACCTTGAGGCGGGGCTGTTGTTGACGGCTTGGCCTGTTGGCATTGCGATGACGGCGCTGGTGGCGGGCAGGCTGATTGGCCGCCTTTCGGGTGGCGTGCTGGGCGGTACGGGCCTCGGCCTGATGGCCCTGGGCCTGGCCTTGCTGGCGCTGCTGCCCACGCAACCCACTAATGCAGACATCGTCTGGCGCATGCTGATCTGCGGCATGGGCTTCGGCCTTTTCCAGTCACCCAACAACCACATCATCCTCACTTCCGCGCCTGCCCATCGCAGCGGTGGCGCGGGCGGCATGCTGGGCACAGCACGGTTGACCGGGCAGATCATGGGCGCCGTGTTGCTGGCGATGATCTTCGGTGTGTTCGATCCGCATGACGGCAAGGGGCCTTTGATTGCCCTGTGGCTGGCTGCTGGTTTTGCCGCGGTGGCGGGTACCTTCAGCGCGCTGCGCATCAGACACCTTTAGCGTGTTGGGGCCCGGGGTTTGGCAGGCTTGAAGTCCATCAATCTCATGGCCGCCGTCAATGCCTTTGCGGACGCAGGGTAGCGATCCCATGGTTTGTTGCCGGTTGCCAGCCGCTCACCGATGTTCTGTACATCCCAGTGCGCGCCACCGGTGAGCTTGGGCAGTTCATCCCAGGCGACTGGCACCGACACGCCCATGCCAGGCCGCGCCCGTGCAGACCACGCACTCACCGTCGTCGCGCCAAAGCCGTTGCGCAGGTAGTCGGCAAAAATTTTCCCAACGCGGTTGGTGGGGCCGCTTTTTGCGACAAAGCGCTGCGGTATGGTGCGCGCCAGGTGCTGCACGATGAACTGTGAGAACCCCTTGACCGTGTCCCAGTCATGCAGGCGCTTGAGAGGTATCACCACATGCAGGCCCTTGCCGCCGCTGGTTTTCAGAAAAGGCACAAGGCCCAGTTCCTCCACCAGCGTGCGCACCAGCAATGCGGCTTCCTGCATCTGTGGCCATGTCACCCCTTCGCCAGGGTCAAGGTCAAAGGTCATGCGGTCGGGTTTGCCTATGCTGGATGCCGTGGCGTTCCATGTGTGGAACTCGATCGTGTTCATTTGTGCCGCAGACAGTAGCCCGCTGATGTTGCTGATCTCCAGCAAAGAGTCGTGCTCCGGGTCCAGCGCGGGGTCCAGCAGTTTCACACCGGGGAGTTCATCTCCCTTGGCGTGTTTCTGAAAAAACAGTTCACCGCCTGTCCCCGACGGTGCGCGCACAAGAGATACCGGCCGGCCCTTCAGGTGCGGCAGCATCACCCCGGCGACTGCGGCGTAGTGCTTCACCAGGTCCAGCTTGGTCAGGCCGCTTTGTTTGTCTATGACCCGCTCGGGGTGCGTCACGCGCAGGGATTTCGGCAGCGGCGCCGTGACAGGCGTTTTCGCGGTGCCCCTTTTGACGGGCCTGTCGGCAGTTTTCAGGTCAGAAGCTTTCACGACTTTCTCCCGGGTAATGGCCTGCGGCTTTTTGTCGCTGCGCAGGCCCTTGAACACCGCGTGCCGCACGCGATGGGTATGGGTCCACTCCGCAAACGAGATCTCAGCCAGCAGTTGGGGCTTGACCCAGTGCGGCCTGCCTTCCACTGTAGTCCCGCTGTCAAAGGGGCATATGCCTGTTTCAAGTCTGTCGAGTTGCGCGCGCAGGGCCAGCAGTAATCTGTCATTGAACCCGCTGCCCACATTGCCCGCGTACTGCAGCTTGCCTTTGTCATCATGGATGCCCAGCAGCAGCTCGCCCAGCCCGCTGCGCGAGCCCTTGGGCTCGGTAAAACCGCAGATGACGAATTCCTGTCTGTTGCCGCATTTGATCTTGATCCAGTCGGGCGAACGGCGCGACTGGTAAGGCGCATCGGCACGCTTGCCGATCAGCCCTTCAAACCCCAGCTTGCAGGCTGTGCTGACCAGGTCTTTAGATGGTGCATCAAAAGCGTCGCTGAAACGCAGGCTGGGTGACTTGTTCTTCGCCATGATTTTTTGCAGCAGGGCGCGCCGCTCTGCCAGCGGCACATCGCGCAAATCATGGCCTGCATAAAAAGGCAGGTCGAAGACGTAGTAGACGATGCCTGCCGCATTGGCGCTGGCGGGTGCTGCCTTTCGTCCACGGCTTACAAAAGCGCCCTGCAAGAGCTGGAAGTTGGGGATGCCGTCCTCGTCGGGCACGACGATCTCGCCGTCCAGCCAGGCGGTGTCCAGCTTCAGCGCCTTCAATGCCTTCGCCAGTTGCGGCATCTTCGCTGTCCAGTCATGGCCGTTGCGTGTGAAGCAGTTCACCTTGTCGCCGTCCAGCCGCGTCATCAGCCGGTAGCCGTCGAACTTCAGCTCGTATAGCCAGTCGCCCCCCGGCGCGGTTTCGACCAGCGTCGCGAGCTGCGGTTCGATCATGGATGGCAGCCTTGTGTTGACTGCAGCGGCAGGCAATCCAGCCGCAGTTTTCCGCAGAGGCTTGGTTTTGGGGACACGCGGGGTCATGGATCCCGGATCAGGTCCGGGATGACGTGATGCGGGCCGGGGTTTTTTCATCACGCTGTCAGGCAGGGCCTCGGTGATGTCGTAGTCGGCAGTTGGGCGCTCTTCGCTGTCGTGCTCCTTGATCAGCAGCCACGGCGCCTGCTTTTCGCCATTGCCCTTCATGCGTACAAGAGTCCATTTGCCGCGCAGCTTTTCGCCGTGAATCTCGAATTTCAGCTTGCCGGCCTTGAATCCCTTAACGGGGTCTTCGAGCGGCGACCAGGTGCCGCGGTCCCAGACGATGACCTTGCCTGCGCCATACTGTTTGGCCGGTATCGTGCCTTCAAAGTCGCCATAAGACAGCGGGTGGTCCTCCACCTGCACCGCCATGCGCTTGACCTTGGGGTCCAGGCTGGGGCCTTTGGGCACGGCCCAGCTTTTCAGCGTGCCTTCAAACTCCAGCCGGAAGTCATAGTGCAACCGGCTGGCCCAGTGTTTTTGTACGACATAGGCCAGCGCCTTTGCATTGGGTTTGCCGTTGGCTTTGTCATTGGGGGCCGGCTCGGGCGTGATACCGAAGTCACGCTTTTGCCGGTAGAGCTCAAGCGAATCGTTTTTGGCCATGGCGCAGATTGCGAATGACGGCTATGCAGCTTTGCGCCGGGGCGCTGCGCTTTTGGGCGCTGCAGTGCGCGACTTCGCCGCCGTCTTTTTGGCGGCAGTGCCTGACGCAGCTTTTTTCCTTGCCGGCGCGGCTTCTTCCGCGCTGTCGTCATCATCTTCTTCTTCGGTCGCCGCAGCCTTGCCGGTGTTAGCACCCGGCTTTTTCAGGCTGCGCTTGAGCAGCTCGGTGAGGTCAATGATCTGCGCACCGCCGGAGGCGCCATCCTCCACAGGCTCCAGCGGGGTGACGGTCTCTGTCTTGCCGGCTTTCACGCGCTGGTGCACCAGCTTCATGATGGCGTCCTTGAACTCGTCCTTGTAATCCTCGGGGTCCCACTTCGTGCTCATGTCTTTGACGAGCTGCTCGGCCATCTTCATCTCGTTGTCGCGTATGCCGGCTGACTTGATGCCTTCGGGCGGCAGCTCAAGGTTGGTCCAGGGGCGAATCTCGTCGCCCCAGCGCAGCAGGTTCAGCACCATGCCCTTGCCCGAAGGAATCAGCGCAGCCAGATGCTGTTTGGTCTGGATCACCACGCGCGCCACGCCCACCTTGCCGGTTTTCAGCAAGGTTTCGCGCAGCAGGGCGTAAACCTTGGCGCCCTTGTTGATGGGCGCGATGTAATAGGGCCGCTCCAGGTACACGAACGGAATCTCGCCCGCATCGACAAACGCTTCTATCTCTATGGTCTGCGTCGTTTTGGGGTAGGCATCGGCAATCTCCTTTTCGCTGAGGATGACGTACTCACCCTGCTCATAGGCAATGCCCTTGACGATGTTTTCCTTCGCAATTTCCTTGCCGGTCTTCTTGTTGATGCGCTTGTAGCCGACCGGGTCCATGCTGCGTTTGTCCAGCCAGTCGAAGTCGATGCCCTGCTCGGACGTGGCCGAATGCAGGCCGACAGGGATGTGTACCAGCCCGAAGGTGATGGCGCCTTTCCAGAGGACACGTGAAGATGCTTCGGCCATGTTGTGCTTTCGATAGAGTGGCGAGAGCCGCATGAAGGGCACTTCATGTTCGCGCGTACCGCCCGTTTGACCGGTAGGACAAGGCAAATGGCCCCTGTCGGCGCGCCGTGGGTATTGGCGCGCGCTGGTTTGCCATCGGTCGCGTGCACAGCCACCCGAGACGACATTGCAATTGCTATAAATTTAGTAGCTTCTCACGTGCATATTTATTGGGCTACAGCCCGATTTGGCATCTGAAAATGGCCTTTTTCAGGTGTTTTTGGCCGTTTTGCGCTTGCGGGAACGCTAAAAGTTAACATGGAAGTTAACTTTCTCAAGTTTTTTAACATACACGTTAAAAATTGGATGTGTACGTCAATTTTTTGTTTTTGAGGCTGCTTCCGCTGCCATGGTACTTTCCAGTCCGGCAATCAGGGCACGCAATGTGAACTCAAAACGGTGTGATGCGGAAAGCTGTGTCACAGCCTTTACGGCTGCCTTGAGGTTGGGGTAGTCGTCGCCGGTTTCTTCCAGGACATGGGTCTTGAACTCCACATCCGGGTGGACCTTGAGTTCGCGCTCAAAGACGTTTCTGCGCTCGTGGCGCGCCACCCAGCCGGCGACAAATTCGATGATGGCGCGGGTGGCGTAAAAGGCGCTGACTTCGTTGAAGCCAGAGTCCTTGGCTGCCTTGATGGAGATTTCGTGGCGGTTCAGGATGTTGTGGCCGGTGTCTGTGCGGCGAATGCTGTAGTCGGCCAGGCCCGGCACCGCGCCATACACATCCATCAGGGCCCGGGCGTAAAGCGTGGCCCAGTGCGCCCAGCCCTCGCCGTGGTACTCGGGAGCGGGGTAGCGCTCAACCACATGTTTCACAAATTTTGCAATCAGGTCTTCGCGGCCCTGCACATGCCGGTAGAGCGCGGGCGGCGTCACGCCCAGGGCTTCGGCGACGGCCTGAAGCGTCAGGTTGCCCAGCCCAATGGTGGCCGCCGCAGCAAATATCTGCTCCATTGAAACCTGTTTTGGACGCCCAACGCTCCGTTTGGCGCGGGTTTTTGCGGTAGTGACTACCTTCTCCGATGCGGAACTCATGGTTTCTACCAATCCCCGGAAGTTAATTTGTGAATAGCATTCACTAAATATTCATTTATTCAGATATTTCGATGTGGGCAGCTTTAACGCCGCCCGGCACCGGCAGATTTTTCCTAACCCAGCCCTCAGGCACTTTTCAATCATACGGACCGAACCAGACGATGACCACAAAGCCCGACCATCCATCCCGCTCCCGCCGGCGCCGCCCGGCCTCCCCAGCCTTGCTTGAAAGCAGCCCATGCTGAAGGGTAGCCGCCTTGCCGCCGATATCGGCGGGACTTTCACCGACGTGGCCTACTTCGACCCGGCCACCGGCGCGATCACGCTGGGCAAATCGCTCAGCACACCCAAAAACATGGTGGACGGCATTTCCGAAGGCGTGCATAAGGCCGGCACCAGCTACAAAAATGCCGAGACCTTTCTGCACGGCTCGACGGTGGCGATCAACACCTTGCTGGAGCGCAAGGGCGCCAAAACCGCCCTGCTGGTCACCGAGGGTTTCAGGGACATCTACGAGATAGGCCGCATCAACCGGCCTGATGCCTACAACCTGTTCTTCAAAAAACACGTGCCGCTGGTTGAGCGAAGACTTCGCTTTGAAGTGCCCGAGCGCCTGACCGCCGAAGGCACAGTTCACAGGGCGCTTGACGTTAACGCCGTGCATGCGATTTGCGACGAGTTGATAAAGGAAGGCGTCGAGGCTGTCGCCATCCTGCTGCTGCATTGCTACGCCAACCCTGCGCATGAGCTGGAAGTCAAGAAGATCGTGCAGGGCCGTCTGCCCAAAGCGTTTGTCACCGCCTCACACGAGCTGTCGCAGGAGTACCGCGAGTTCGAGCGCTGCTCGACCGCCGTTGCCAATGCCTATGTGGGCCCCATCGTCAGCAACTACATCTCAGGCATAGACGCGCGCATCAAGGGCGAAGGTTTTGAAGGTGCGTTTTTGCTGGTGCAGTCGACCGGCGGACTGTATGAGTCAGACCAGGCGCAGGTGCAGTGCGTGCGCATGCTCGAATCCGGCCCTGCAGCTGGGGTGATTGGTGCGCATGCCCTGTGCGCCGAGCTGAACCTGCCGAACGCGATTGCCTTTGACATGGGCGGCACCACCGCCAAGGCGGGTGTCATACACAACCACAAGGTGCTGACCACCAACCTGGCTTTTGTGGGCGGCTACCAGCAGGGCCTGCCGATACAGATACCGCTGGTTGACGTGTTTGAAGTGGGCACGGGCGGCGGCAGCATTGCAGATGTGGATGTCGGTGGCTCGCTGCGCGTCGGCCCGCACAGCGCAGGTGCAGAGCCCGGCCCGGCCTGCTATGGCCGCGGTGGCAGCTTCCCCACGGTGACTGACGCCAACCTGCTGCTCGGGAGGCTGGGTGCAGACCGTTTTCTGGGCGGTGAAATGCGACTTGATGTTGCTGCGGCAGAGCAGGCCATCGCCTCGAAGGTTGGCGCGCCGCTGGGCCTGGACGCCACGCTGGCGGCAGAAGGCATTTTGCGCATCGCGGTCACCAAGATGTCTTACGCGGTGAAGGGCGTGTCGACGGAACGCGGCTTTGATGCGGCGGCTTTCACGCTGATTGCCTACGGTGGTGCAGGCCCCCTGCATGCCTCGGCCATCGCGCGTGAAATCGGCATCAAAGACCTCATCATCCCCCGCGCGCCGGGGCATTTCTGTGCTTTCGGCATGCTGCACTCCGACCTGCGCTACGACTCGGTGCGCACCACCTTCCGCAAGCTCGAAGACATGGACTTCGGCGAGATCGAAAAGTCTTTTGTGGAGCTTGCTGCAGCTGGCCAGAAGGCGCTGAAGGAAAGTGACGTCAAGCCTGCGTCGGTGCACATCGGCTATTCGGCCGACATGCGTTATGTGGGCCAGGAGCACTCTGTCACCGTGGACCTGGATCTGGCGCAATTCACCAGCCGCGACAGCGCAGGCATCAAGCGCCAGTTTGACGAGGTGCACCAGCAGCGCTACGGCACGTGCGCGCCAAAGGAAAAAGTCGAGATCGTCACGTTGCGCGCTGCGGTCACCGGTGTCATGCCCAAGCCGGCCATGCAGCGGGTGGAGGCCGGCACCGCCACGCCGCCTGAATCCGCGCACCGCGGTGAGCGTGAGGTTTATTTCTCGGAACTGAAAGGCCGCACATCTGCAAGGGTGTATGACCGCGAAAAACTGCTCGCGGGCAACCAGATCACCGGCCCTGCGCTGGTGGAAGAGCACGCGTCCACCACGGTGCTGTTGCCGGGTGATGTCCTGGAAGTGGACAGCTTCGGAAGCCTTCGAATCAAGATTGGAGAGATGTCAGCATGAGCATGAAAGAACAAGCTTCCGCGCAGCCCGATCCGGTGCTGACGGAAATCATCCGTAACGGCGTGCTGGCGGTGACAGAGGAGATGAAAACCAACCTCATGCGCACCGCCTACAACATGATCATCTATGAAGCGCTGGACTTCACGGTGGGCCTGTTCACGGCAGAAGGCGAAACCATATCCATAGGCATAGGCTTGCCCAGCTTCATCAAGGGCATGGCCAACACCGTCAATGCCATGCGCGAAAAATACGGCGCTGACGGCATCAGCCCGGGCGACATCCTGGTGACCAACGACGCCTACATCACCGGCAGCCACCTGAACCACTTCACGTTTGCGCAGCCGATATTTCTCGGTGGAAAGCTGTCCGGCTGGTCCTGCTGCATGGCCCACTGGATGGATGTGGGCGGAACGCTGGGCGGTGTCACCACGGACATCTATTCCGAAGGCCTGCAGATTCCCATCATGAAATACCAGAAGGGTGAGCAGGTCAACGACGACCTGCTGGAGATCATCAGGATGAATGTGCGCGTGGCCGACCGCGCGATGGGTGACCTGCGGGCGCAGATTGTGGCGGTCACCACCGGCACCAAACGTTTCACTGAACTGCTGGAACGTTACGGCCGCACGCAGACGCTGGCAGCCGTCGCCAACATCATGGACAGGTCGGAGGCATCTGCCAGGGCGCGCACGGTGCTGATACCCGACGGCACCTACGAGGCGGAGTCCTTCATGGACGATGACGGCCTTGAGCTGGGGGTGCGCATACCGATCAAGGTCCGCGTGATCAAGAAAGGCGACGAGCTGACGGTGGACCTGTCGCAAATGAGCCCGCAGGTCAGGGGCTTCTTCAACTCGGGGCCCAGCACCGGCTATTCGTGCGCGCAGGTGGCGTACAAGTGCCTGACATCCCCGACCGACTACCCCATCAACGAGGGGAGCTTCCGCCCGCTCAAGGTGATATGCCCTGAAGGCACCGTCATCAGCGCGGTGAAGCCCGCCGCCATGCGCTGGTGGATGACCTTCCCGATGACGGTGGTCGACACGATTTTCAAGGCCATGGTCAGCGCCATTCCGGACAAGACCATCGCCGCCCACCACGCCGACCTGGTGTTTTCCATGTTCCACGGCATAGAGCCGAAGAACGGCCAGTTCTTCCTGGGCTTTGTTGGCCCCACCGGCGGCGGCTGGGGCGCCAAGCAGTCTGAAGACGGCATGAGCGGCGTGGTCTGCTCCAACGATGGCGACACACACAACAGCCCCTGTGAACAGCTGGAGAGCAAATACCCCATCCTGATCGAGCGGCACGCACTGCGTGAAGACTCGGGCGGCGCCGGGCGCCAGCGCGGGGGCCTGGGCACCGAGGTGGTGTACCACGCAAGAACGCCTTTCACGGTGGATGTGCAGGCCGAGCGCATGCACTGCGCGCCCTGGGGGCTGGAAGGCGGGCATTCGGGCCTGGCCAACGAAGTCTTCATTACCCGCAAGGGTTCTTCCATACCGGTCGAGCCCAGCGCCAAGGTGCGCAACCAGCGGCTGAAGGTCGGCGACAAGCTGCATCTTCGCGCAGGTGGCGGTGGTGGCTTTGGCCCGCCTGAGGAGCGTTCAGCTGTTGCGCTGGCCAATGACGTGCTGCAGGGTTATGTCAGCCCCGAACGGGCACGCGATGTGTACCAGGCTGTGCTGACTGCGGAAGGCCGGGTTGATATAGCTGCGACGGACAGGCAAAGGGCCGTGCGCCGGCAGGCTTGAGGTGAGTGGTTGCCGCGCAATCCCCATGGGCCTGCGCGGTATATTTTTTGATAACTGAAGGAGACGACATGAAAGATTCCCTGAAAGCGATGTCCGTTAAAAAAGCGGCCATGAGTTTGGGCCTTGCGCTCGCTGCGGCGTTCGCACCGGCAGGCTGGGCACAGCAGTTCCCGACCAAACCGGTCACACTGATCAACCCTTATCCGGCCGGCGGCGGCGTCGATGTGATGGCCAGACTGCTGGCGCAGGAATTGCAGGCTGAGTGGGGCCAGCCAGTGCTGCTTGACAGCAAGCCCGGCGGCGGCACCACCATCAGCGCGGGTTATGTGGCGCGCGCGCCTGCAGACGGCTACACCCTGCTGGTCAGCACCAGCCAGCACGCAGTCGCCCCCTGGGTCATCAGGAACCTGACCTATAACTACACGACCAGCCTGACCGGCGTGTCGGTGTTTGCGGAGTCGCCACTGATACTGACGGTGCGGCCCGGCCTGAAGATCGAGACGGCGGCGCAGCTTGTCTCCCTGATCAAGGAAAAGGGCACTACCATGAACTACGGTTCATCCGGCCCCGGCGGTCTGCCGCACCTGGCGGGCGTGATGCTCAACCAGGCCACCGGCGTGAATGTCCCGCACATCCCTTACCTGGGTACGGCGCCCGCATTCACGGCACTGCAGGGCGACCAGATCGACTACCTGTTTGGTGATATCTCGGTAGTGCCCACCGTCAAGAGCGGCCGCATCAAGGCGCTTGGTGTGACTGTGGACAAGCGCGTGCCGGACTTTCCCGCAGTGCCGGCCATGGTTGAAAGCATTCCCGGCTTTGTACTGAATGTCTGGGTCGGTCTTGATGCACCGGCGGGCACGCCCAGGAGCGTGATCGACAGGATCAACGCATCCGTCCAGAAAGCCCTCAAGTCCCCGGCGCTGATCAAGCGCTACGCCGAGTTGTCGACGCAACCAAAATGGTCGACGCCCGAGCAGTTCAACGAATTCAGGGCAGCGGAAGTCAAAAAATACGGTGAGCTTGTCAAGGCGGCCGGCCTGAAGGCGGAGTGAGCTGATGCCGGCGACTGCTTCGGCGTTGCGGGTCATCAGGCTGGTATCCGCGTGGCAGAAGATACGTCAGGGTCATGTGGCCCTCAATGGCTTGTCATGCGCGTGCAACCTGGGTGTCGGCAGCCTGTCCGCCAGTGCGTTCGAGCAGCCCATGCTGGATTACCTGCATGACACCCATGCCGGCACGCCCGGCGTGGATGGTCTCTTCAGCAAATGCGCTTACGTGGAAGGTGAAGCGGGCAGCCTCAACACCTTCCTGACTGAGCTGGCGCAATTGCCGACGCTGGGCATTGCGGAATGCGCGCTGATTCGTGACATCGAGCGATCCCTGACTTCGTTTGCCGAGCAGCACCTGATTGAAGCGCCATCACTGAGGGATTTGCCGCAGGCCGAGGCATTGGCGATGGCATAAAAAGGGCCGGGGCATGCAGATGCCTCGGCCCTTTTTTTGCGTCCGGTTGTCGTACCGGGTCGTTTTTTTTAGTCTTCCGCCGTAAAACCCGAAGCTTTGACGATGGGTGCCCAGCGCTCCTGGTCGGCCTTGATGACGGCGGCAAAGCTGGCGGGGGTGCTTTGCACGGTGTCCATGGCTATGCCTGCGTAGCCGTCCTTGATGTCCTGGCGCTGCAGCACGGCGTTGATGGCGGCTGATGCTTTGGCGATGGTGGCGGGTGGTGTTTTGGCTGGCATGAAAAAGCCCAGCCAGGATTCGATCACCATGTCCTTCAGGCCGCTTTCAACCAGCGTGGGTGCATCGGGCACGAAGCGGCTGCGTTGTGCGCCCATGGTGGCCAGCACACGCACGCGCCCGCTTTTCAGGTGCGGCAGCACTTCGCCGATGGGGTTGATGCTGATGGGGATCTGGCCGCCCATCAGATCCTGCAGCGCCAGCGCGCCGCCCTTGTAAGGCACGTGCAGCAGCTCGGTATTGATGGCGCGCGACAGCATGATGCCGGTGAAGTGCGATGCACTGCCGGCAGAAGTCGATGCGAATGACGCCTGCTTCGGGTTGGCTTTGGCCCAGGCGACAAACTGCTGCAGGTTGGTCACGCTGGCGGGCAGGCCGGGGCCGGCGACCAGTGCATAGCCCGTTTTCGATGCCAGTGCCACAGGTGCGAAGTCCTGCAGTGGGTTGTAGCTCAGCTTGCGAAAGCTGTAGGGGAAGATGGTCATGACGAAGTCGGGCGTGAACAGCATGGTGCTGCCGTCGGCTTCGCTGTCACGCACGTACTCGGAGCCGAGCCGGCCCGATGCACCTGCGCGGTTGTCGACGATGATGCCGGCCGGGTAGTCGGCGCGCAGCTTTTCAGCCGTCAGGCGCGCCACCGCATCGGTGCCACCGCCCGCAGGGAAGGGAACAATCACGCGTGAGACCTTGGCTGCGGCCTGCGCAAAGGCGGATTGCGTGAATGACAGGGGCAGGGCAATGGCGGCGGCTGCGCCAGCCAGGAGTTTGCGTCGGATCATGAAGGCTTTCTGTGTGTTGTCGTTGTTGTCAAAAATGGAGCGGCGCCGCAAAGGCTCAGGGGTTTTGTTCGGTCACATCCTGGTTGATGTGTTTGACCACCCCGTCGAACAGTGGCGTCACGTTGGCTGCAAACCAGGTGCGGAACTCCTGCCGGTAGGGCTTGTCCAGCGCGGCGTGCAGGTCGGCTTCGGATGCAAACCAGAATTCCAGCGTCGCGTAGATGGCGGGTGCGCCCTCCTCATGGTCCTGGCCCAGCAACAGCCTCGCCGACACGATGCGCTCAAACTTCATGTACATCTTCAATGCAGAGCGCAGGGCTTTCTGCAGGTCGTCACCCTTGCCGGGTCGGGGTTGGCCTATGAGGTAGGCGCATCGCATGAACATTGTTTTTCCTTGTCGGGTTGCGGGACGGGGCTGTCTGAAATCTTGAGGCCGGCGCTTGCGTCAACCCAGCCACTGCGCGAGTTGCGCACCTGCGCCTTCAATGGCCGCTGCCTTTTTTTCCGGAATGTTCAGGCCTTCTGCGTAGATGAACTGGATGTCGGAAATCCCTATCAGGCTCAGGAAGTTGGTGACATGGCCAGTCTGCGTGTCACGGTTGGTACCTGCATAAATGCCGCCCCGAGTCGCCAGGATGTAGCACTTTTTGCCTTCGGGCAGCAGGCCCTTGGGGCCTTGGGGTGTATACATAAAGGTCACGCCGACTCGTGCGATGTGGTCGAACCATGCCTTCATTCCGGACGAAATGCCGAAGTTGTACATGGGCAGGCCCAGCACAATCACGTCGGCCTGGCGAAGCTCCTCAATCAGCGAGTCCGAGTATTCGAGCAGCTTGTTTTGCGCCGGCGTACGGTCTGCAGCAGGAACGCGTGAGGCCAGGAATGCCGGCGCTTCAAGGTGATGGGGCGGGTTCAGCCCCAGGTCGCGCGATATGACTTTGGCACCCGGGTTCTTCGCCAGCCAGGAGGTGGCAAAACGCTCCACGAGCTGGGTCGATTGCCCCTGGTCGCCGAAGATGCTGGTGGTCAGCTTGAACAGTGTGGTCATGTCAGCTGCCTTCTCAAACGCCGGGCACAAAACGGTTCATGCGTGCGCCTATGCGCTTTCTCCAGTCGGTGCTCATCTCGAAGCCGGGCTGCTCCACCGCCATTTCTTTGGTCTGTTTGTAGATCGCATCGTTCGACTGGGTCAGGTCCAGCGGGATCAGGAAGGGCTGCGGAAAGTACCACTCGGTGTCGACGAACAACTCCAGGTTGTTGCCGTCAGGGTCATGGCAGTAGATGCTCCACGCAATGCCGTGGTTGGCGGGGAAGATGTTCTGGACGTTTTCCCGTTCCAGCACCTTTTGCAGCTTGCGCAGGCTGTCGAGTGAACCCACACGGAAGGAGATCTGGTTGATCACGCTGCCGAACTGTGCATTGAAGGGGTTGGGCGGAATGTTGTCCGGTTTTCCCGACACCAGCACCAGTTGGTGGTGATCCTGCGGGTCGCGTGAGAGGAAGATCAGGTCCATGCCCACGGCATGCCCGCGGTCGGTGACGGTAAAGCCCAGCACGCGGGTGTAGAAGTCTTCCATCTTCGCCATGTCCTTCACGGCAAAGCCCATGTGGCTGAACATCAGGTTGGGGGCTTCGCTGTTGGGGGCAGCGGTGCTGGCTTCGGGTTTGGTGGCTACGCTTGTCGTCATGGTGTCTCCTTTTTAATCATTGAAAAATCACACGTCAGAAAACTCAACCTGCTACGGCTGCGGGTTTGGCCGTAGCTTCAGTCGCCTGGAGCTGCGCCCGCAAATCCGTCTTCAGCACTTTGCCATAACTGTTCTTGGGCAGCGCGCTGACGTAACGGTAATGTTTGGGCCGCTTGAAGCGTGCGATGGCCTGCAGGCAGCAGGCATCAAGCTCGGCGTCGCAGGGGCCGCTGCCCTCACGCAACACCACAAACGCGACGGGCACCTCGCCCCATTCTGCATCGACCTGACCGACCACGGCCACCTCTGATACGGCGGGGTGGGTGAGCAGCACTTCTTCAATCTCGCGCGGGTAGACGTTGGAGCCGCCGGTGATGATGAGGTCCTTGGACCTGTCTTTCAGCGTCAGGAAACCGTGAGCATCCATGCAGCCGGTGTCACCGGTGTAGAGCCAGCCGGTCTGAAGGGTGTCGGCGGTCGCTTCGGGCTTGTTCCAGTAGCCGGGCATCACGGTGTCGCCGCGCACCACAATCTCGCCGACCACGCCTTGCTGTACAGCCTGGCCGGCGCTGTCGACCACGCGCACTTCGACCAGCGCCTGAGCAACGCCAACGGACGCAATGCGCTGCTCCCATTTGGAATGGCCTGCATCCGCAAGCTGTTCGCGCGACAGGGCGGTGATGGTCATGGGGCTTTCACCCTGGCCGTAAATCTGCACGAAGCGGGGGCCCATCACTTCGAGCGCCTGTTTGATGTCTTCCGCATACATGGGCCCGCCGCCGTAGACGATGGTCTTGAAGCCGCTGACCTCGGCCCTCACCACGCTGATGTGGTCCACCAGACGCTTGACCATGGTGGGCGCCGCAAAAAAGCACAGGCTGCCGACGTCACGGGCCAGGTCCACCAGCTCCGCGGGATCAAACCCGCCCGAGGCGGGCACCACGTGGCGCGCACCCCTGAGCGTGAAGGCGTAGTTGTAGAGACCGGCGCCGTGCGACATGGGCGCGGCATAGACGATGGCGTCAGGCGCGGCCACGTCGTCGACATCAGTGAAGTAGCACGCGGTCATGGCCAGCAGGTTGCGGTGTGTCTGCATCACGCCCTTGGGCCGGCCCGTGGTACCCGAGGTGTAGAACAGCGAGGCCACGTCTTCGGGCTCGCGGTGCTGCATGGACGCCGGTGTGTGTTGCACCGCCGCGGCATAGGCGCCGGACGCAAACGTGAGCAGCCGCACATCGGCACCCGCCACCGTGGCCGCATCGCCTGCAAGCACCGGGGAAACCAGCAGCACGCGCGCGCCGCAATCGCCGAGCACATAGGCCAGCTCTTTCACGTGCAGCTTGTAGTTCACCGGCACGGCTATGGCGCCGGCCCACAGGATGGCGTTCAGCGCCTCAAGGTATTCAGGGCAGTTGGCGGAAAAAATGGCGACGCGGTCCCCCGCCTTGACGCCGCATTGTTCTTTCAGGTACCCCGCCAGCGACGCCGTGCGCTGCGCCAGCGTGCGGTAATCCAGCAGCAGTTTTGCGCCTGAATACAGGGCAGGCCGGTCCGGAAAAACTTCCGCAGACCTGCGCAGCAGCTGTGCAATGTTCACTGGCGGCGCTCCAGGATGCTGACGTAGCTGGCGACAGCAGCGCCGCCCATGTTGAAGACACCTGCCATGGTGGCGCCTGGAACCTGTATGTCGCCTGCCTGGCCAGTGAGCTGCATGGCGGAGATGGCATGCATGGACACACCGGTCGCACCAATGGGGTGTCCCTTGGCCTTCAGCCCGCCCGAGGCGTTAACCGGCAGCCTGCCGCCCTTCATGACGGTGCCGTCGTTGATGACGCGCGCACCCTGGCCAACCGGCGCCAGGCCCATGGCTTCGTAGCTGAGAAGTTCTGCAATGGTGAAGCAGTCATGCACTTCGGCAAACGACAGGTCGGAGATAGAGCATCCGGCCTGCTGCAGGGCGGCCTTCCAGGCGCGGTGCGGGCCTTCAAAGTCCAGAGCGCGGCGGTTTTTGAGCGGCAGGAAATCATTGACCTGCACGCGCGAGCGTATGGATACGGCAAGGGGGAAGTCCTTGGCCACATCATCGCTGGCGATGATCAGCGCAGCTGCGCCGTCAGACACCAGCGAGCAGTCTGTCTTGCGCAAAGGGCCGGCAATGATGGGGTTTTTGTCAGAGACGGTGTTGCAGAAATCAAAACCAAGGTCGCGCCGCATGTGGGCCCACGGATTGAGCGCGCCATTCGCATGGTTCTTGGCGGCGATGCGCGCCAGTGTTTCAGACTGGTTGCCGTAAGTCCTGAAATAGTCATCAGCCACGGCACCGAAGATGCCGGGGAAGCCGCCAGGCGGCGAGCCGGTTTCGCCCGAATAGCCGCAGTCGCCGAGTATGCGTGTGACATCTGCGCCGCTGACATCGGTCATCTTTTCTGCACCCACCACCAGCGCTATTTTTGCGCGGCCCGATTCAATCGCATCGCAGGCTGCGTAAATGGCTGCCGAGCCCGACGCGCAGGCATTTTCAAGGCGGGTGGCGGGTTTCCAGCGCAGGCCTTCATCGGCATGAAAGGCCAGCGACGACGCAAAAATGTCAGGCGCAAAACCGCCGTTCAGGTTGCCCAGCCAGGTGCCGTCCACATCCTTGCCGGTCACGCCCGCATGGCTCAAGGCCTCGCGTGCGGCGCGGACGATGAGGTCTTCAAGGCGCATGCCGTCGAATTTACCGAAGGGGAGATGGCCCCAACCCACAATTGAAACGGGCATTGCAAGCTCCTCTGTATAGTCAGAGGCAGGACTTTACGGCGGCCAGCCTGATTCGAACAGGCGTCAAAATACGCTAGGGTTTCCCAGTACTTTCACCCCTCCCACGCATCTTTCAAGACATGGCTTTACCTGACTACGACGACGACCTGCTGCTGGTGTTCGACATTGCCCCGGTGGGCTTGCTCGTCAGCCGGAAAAGGGTCATCCAGTCATACAACCAGGCTTTTTGCGACATCTTTGGCTATGCCCCTGAAGCCCTGCGCGGCGAATCGTTCGAACGCATCTACCCCTCGCGCCAGGAGTTCGATCACACGGGCGAGCGCGCCTTCGTCGCCATGCAGGCCACGGGCGCCTACGCCGACGACCGCATCATGCGCAAGGCCGACGGCCAGCTCTTCTGGTGTCACGTCTCGGGCCGCACCAAAGACCGCCAGAACCCGTTTGACGTGGCGGTCTGGGTATTTGAAGACATCTCTTCGGCCCGCCCGGTCACCACAGACCTGACCGCACGCGAGCGCGAGATCGCCCAGTTCCTGGTCAACGGTAAAAGCAGCAAACAGATTGCGATCGAGCTTGGCATAGGTTTTCGCACCATCGAATCCCACCGCGCCAGGCTGATGCGCAAGTTCGGCGTGTCAAGCACCAGCGAGTTGATTGCCAAGCTGGTGGGACGGCCCTGACCAGCATCTGCAAAAGCAACATGTAAAGTCGACTTTACATTTTGATGGCCTGAACCGATCCGGACGCCAAAAAACGCGGCTCCAGGCCTGGGAAAGCCCGATTTTGAGGGAGAAAAACGGCTGCAGGCCAATAAATACGCACGTGAGCAGCTACTGAATCAATAGCAAAAGCAGTGCCATTGCAGGCGTCTTGCCGGCCATCACGCGGAAGAAATGGTGCGGCCAAAGGGAATCGAACCCCTATCTGCCCCTTAGGAGGGGGCCGTTCTATCCATTGAACTATGGCCGCAACCCCTGCTTTGCTGCAGGGAAGCCCGGATTGTATTCGCTGGGTCGGAGCTTGCCGCCTGCTCCGTCGTACTGCTGGGTGTAGAGCAAGAAGTGATGCTTTTCACATGCCCAGTAAAAAAGATCGGGCTGGAGCAAATATCAGCGTGGCTTCGGAAAAACGTAGTGTGTTCTAAATGCTGCGTCTAATGCACTGCGGGCGGTGGATTGCGATTCAGCCGCCGGAATATTGAATTGCTTCCTGTAATAGGCCTGAAGTGCCTTTTCGGCTATTTTGTATTGAGCCTGAATTTCTGCGTAGGTCTTACGAGATACCTTATCTCTTTGTGCCCATGCGAATAGGCCCATGTCGACTTCTTCGCGGGAGTTGTATGGAGTTCCCATAGCCCAAGGCCTCAATGCCGCATTTGCCCAAGCCTGGCTGACATTGATTCTCAAACGCGCTGTGGGCCGTAGCGTTCCTTCGTTTTCACCGTTGCCTATTGATTTATCAAGAAGTGTTGCAAGTCGCTGAACGGAGCCCGGCAGTAGCAATGCGGCATGACGCACATCCGGACGAAATTGAACTTTGCACACCTCTTGAAGTTGACCGTCAATCGGCAAGTAGACAACCCAGTCCGGAGAAAACATATAAGGCTCACCTACATATACGAGCCACAGATTGTTGGTCGTCCTGTTCTGGAAGATCAATGGCGCTCGCCACGTTCCATCTATCAGGGTTGTTAGCTTGCTGCCTGCTCGGCGGTTCGTTGTTGAAAAATATTCATCGGTGGTCAGCGTTACTGGAACCAGACGGACAGCGTATTCATCGCCGCGCCATCCATGCGGTATCTCTTCAATAGCAAGGCGGTTGCTGTGACTTGATTTTTTCTGCCAATAAATGCTCCGGGCCGGGTAGTCGGGACGCGGAACCTTGGTGAATACTTCCAGATTCACATCAAGCGCGTCTCCGCCGGACAAATCCACACCTTGCGGCCCCAATACCAAAGTGCCTTCCAGGTCATCAGGCAGCGGCTGTGGCTCCCAGAGATTGAAGGCTGTTGATTTGTGTGCAGATTGTGCAAGATGAAGAGCTGTCGTGCACTCTGGCTGATTCAGAGTGGGATTCAACAATTTTGGCCACTCTTGCGCCACTGCATTGACTGCGGTTAATTCAAATACCAGCAATAGTTCAACTGCAAACTTTTTTAGCTTCACTTTTGCACTCCCGTATCTGTTTTTAGTATCTTGCAGGTACGTAGGATAGTCCAACTACAGACCGACTAAATATGGCTTTCTCGGTCAGTCGTACTGGAAGGTGTAGATCAGATCCACCGCACTTTGCTGTCCGGCCTGTGCCCGTACGGTAAAACGTTGCGACAGTTCGTAAAACACGAACAGGGTGCCGAGCGCGCCTGAAATGCTGCGTTCGTAGCCTGCATAAAAATTGCGTGAAAACCGTTTGCCCAGCGTCACGGCGCCTTCCGTGGTGGTGCCGTCGGTGTTGCTGGCTGCGCCCCTGAAGGACAGTTCGTCCAGCCCGAGAGATGACGCCAGCCCGCCAGACATGCCGCCGTTTTTGCTGCCCAGCAAGGCAAGCGCAGCCTGCTGCAACAGCGCGGCCTCTGCGCCGCCCGATGCGGAGGCGCGCCCGACCACCAGCCAGGAGAGTTTTTCAGCATCGGGCAGTTCGGGTTGCGCGTACAGGCGCACGCGGGGCAGCAGGGCGGTGCCTGTGATTTGTACGCCGACGCGCTGCGTGAGGTTGGGCCTGATGGCGAGTATGTCCAGCGCCGGGTTGTTAATGGGGCCGCTGAACCTCAGCACACCCTGCTCGACGTCAAGCCGCTGGCCGTAGGCGCGGTACTGGCCGCCGAAGGTATTGACGGTGCCGACCAGGCGAGGCTCCGTGATCGAATCGCCCGTCAGCGCCAGGGTGCCGCGTATGCGGGTGTCCATGCCTTTGCCCTGCACCCGGAAATCTGTGCCCAGGTCAATGTTGACTGCGAGTTTCAGCTTGCCTGATTCACTGGCAGCAGGCGTGCCTGCATTGGCCTCGGCAGGCGCTTTTTTCCCCATCGCCGCGCCGCCGGTGCTGCGTACGACCACGTCTTCGCCGAGTTGCGGTGTGTCTTCATCGGGCAGCAGGATGCGCGCCTGATCGACCTTGAGATTGCCTGTGAACTGCGCCTGCCGGCCTTCAAGTTTTGCCTGCAGGTCGCCCGAAAGCGTGACCTGCCTGTCGGTACGTATGCTGGCACGCAGGCGGTCAAGCCTGGCATCAAGCTGCACCTGGGCCTTGCCGTCCAGCCAGGCGGCTTCACCCTGCGCCGTCAGCGTGCCGCCGGTGTTGCTGGTGCCTGCACCCTGCAAGGTGAACTCGTTGATGCGCATGCGGGTGCCGTCAAGCCGCGCACGCAGCCGGCCGTTACCGAACTCTATGCCGTCCACCACCGACCGCAGCGCAAGGTCATTGGCTGTCAGGTCGCCGGCGAGTTGCGGCAGCGCGCGTGTGCCGCTGATGGCCACATTGGCGCCCAGCGTGCCGCGCAGCCGCCAGCCCGGCGGCGCCAGCACAGACCAGACGCCTATGCGCGGCAACTGCGCACGCAACTGGCCGCGCAGGGGTGCATCGTCAGGCCAGGCCCAGCCGCCTGCGCTGTCTTTGGCCAGGCGTGTGGTGAGTTGCCCATCAGCGGTGCCTGCGCGTTCGCTGTCCCAGCGCAGGGCCAGCGTCAATGCATCGCCACTGCTGTCCAGCGACAGCCTGGCTTCTTTCACACCGGCTGCAACGCGGCTTGAAATGCCCTGCGCGGTCTCTGCCTGCACGCTGATGTCGCCGCTGCTGCGCGCCAGGCTGGCCTTGACGCGCAGGGTCTCGCCCAGCTGTGCATCCCATGTGCCGTCAAACACCAGGTTGCCTGCCAGGCCTGCCCCGGCCATCTGCGGGCCTGCTACCAGTTCTATCCACGCGAGGGGCAGGCCGGTGATCCTGCCGGCGGTGCTGAGTTCACCTCCGCGCCGGCGTATGGGCTGCCACTGCACGATGGCCTGCGACGGGGGCGCTGCAGGCGTTGCCGTACCGGCGCGTGACGGCGCGGCGAGGACTGCCTCACCAGCGCCGGCTTCAAAAGTGCCGCCCGAAGCACCCGGTGACCAGCGCACCGCCACATTTCCGCGTGTTGACAGGCGCCACGCACCTTCACTCAAAGCCGGGTCTTCAAGCGACAGGCTGAATTGCTTCACGACTGACTGCCATGCGGAAGTCGCCCATCCGTCCAGTGCGCCCTGACGTGCAGCCGTGATGCGCCCGCCATCTGCAGTCAGTTGCAGTGCATAGCGGCGTGTGCCGCTTTCAACCCTGGCTTGCAATGCGATTTGCGCCTGGCTGAGTTTGCCGTTGATGCTGGCTTCGAGCGCGCGGATCTTCAATACGTTTGCAGGCGCCGCAGCGCTGGTAACTTGCGTCGCTGTAGCAGGCAACACTGACATTGATGGCGTGGCTTTGGCTGCAGCCGTTTTTGATGGGCTGCTGCGCCAGTCCAGCGATGGCACCTGCAGCTTTGCCTGCAGTGCAGGGTCTTGCCAGCCGCCTTGCCAGTTGAGTGTGAGTGCTGCGTTACCCGAGGCATTTGCAGTTTGAATGTCCGATGGCATGCCCGGCAGTTTTTGCAGCCAGCGCAGCGCCTGTGCAGCATCTTTTGCCTGCACCTCCAGCGTGCCTGCACCGCTTGCCTGCCGCAGCTCGCCCTGCGCCTGCGCCTGCAGGCCGGGAGCTGTGAATGTGAAGCGGCCCTTGCCGGCCTTTGCTGCGGGTTGTGCTTCAAGCGAGCCTGCAGCTTCAGCATCATCAGTGCGCACGCGAAAGGCTGAAAGCGCCAGCGTGCCACCAGCCTGGCCGGCATCCCAGCGGCCTGTAGCGGTCGCATCGCGCAGGGGCAGCTGGTTGCTGTTGCGTGGCGATGCAAGTCTGGCATTTCCACCATCTGCTGATTGAAGGCTGGCATCAAAAGCGATGGCGCTGCCCTGGCTTTTTACATCGGCGCGGCCATTGACCGGCAACGACGCGAACTGCGTATGCAGGGCTGCGGGGTTGACCTGTTTGAGGGTGGCTTGCAGCGCCCAGTCCTGGCGTGCTGTTGCGCTGCCTGTGGTCGGCGTTGATGCCTGGGGGCTGGCCAGCCATTCACCCGTGGCATTCAATTCTCCACCGCCCAGTCCGGCCTTGAGGGTGCGCACAACGGCCGCGCCATCACGCCATTCACCCTGGGCCTGCAGGTTTTCAAGCGGCAGGCGTTTTTTGTCCCAGGGCCCGGGCACCTCATTGACGAGCTGTGTTTGAAGAACCCAGGCAGATGTGGTGGTGGTCGCAGGCCGGACACTGGCGCGCCCTGTCAGGCGGGTCTGCGGTGCATCGGGCCACAGCGCTGCAATGTCCAGCGCGCGGAAGTCGGTATCTGCCTCGGGCAGCGGCTGTGCCGCCCATGGGGTGACGCGAGCGGTTGCAGTTGCATGCGGTACAGGGCCTGCAACAGTTGCCGTACCAGTCTGCATCTGCAGCACGGCCTTGAGCGCCAGCTCCGCCAGCGGGCCTTTGGCGCTGGCGTTGAATGTCAGTGGCAGTGTGGTGGTGCGCCCGGGCACCGGCGCCTGCACCGTTCCTTCAAGCAGGGCATCAAGCTCAAGCGGTTGTGCTGATGCAAGCGTGGCCTTGCCCTGATAGTGGCCGTTTGCAAACTGCGCATTTTTCAGTGCAAGTTCATGGCGCAGACCCGTGTAAAGGTAGTTGCCCGAAATACCCTGCACCTCTACGACAGGCGGTCCCTCCCATAAAAAACGCCCGACTGCAAAGTCATCCAGCGCAATTTGCAGCGGCAAGCCCAGTGCCGTGGGCGGCAGAGAAGGTGCGGCTGAAGCAGGCCGCTGGTCATCGACACGAATCGTTGCCGCAGACAGGCTGTTGAGCTTGAGCGTGGCGTGCAGCAATGACCAGGGTTGCCATGAGAAGGCGACATCATGGGCTTCCACCGTCATGCCGTCCTGCTGCCACGCCAGGCGCTTGACCGCGCCGCCCTTGCGCAGTGAACCGATGGCACCTTCAGAAGAAAGTGGCTGGTACTGCGCGACCCAGCGCAAACCGGTAGCCAGTGAACCATCGCTGCCCGCCCACCACCATAGTCCGGCTGTTGCGAGTACCGCCAGCACCACGATGCCGCCCAGTGCTGCAGCCAGAGCCTTCAGCCAGCGCGGAGCGGAACGAGCCTCGGGTGGCGCGTTGTGCAGTGTGGTGTCTTCGGCCTGCATCAGAAAACAAAACCCACGTTGATGTGCAGCCGCAGCGCCTTGACCTTCACGCCGTAAGCCAGGTCAATCTGCAGCGGGCCTATGGGGCTGCGCCAGCGCAGGCCCGTGCCTATGCCGACGGAGGGCTTGAGGTCCTGAGCACGATCCGCCACCGCGCCTGCATCCATGAACACCGTGTGCTCCCACTCGCTGGGCAAGCCGTCTTTCAATATGGGACGTTGCCACTCAACGCTGCCCACCGCCATGTAGCGGCCCGGCCCCACCACGCCGCCTGTGAGCGGAATGCCGATGTCGCGATAGCCGTACCCGCGCACCGTGCTGTCGCCGCCTGTGCGAAAGAGTTGTGCGCTCGGCACGCGTGCCTCATTGGCTGCGACTACCGCGCCGCCTTCTGCACGGGTGGCGATGCGGCCATTGGCCAGCGGCGTGACGCCCAGGTAACGCCCCACGGCCCGCAAGAAGGGCTGGCGTTTGGTGCCCAGCGTCACGCCGCCACCCATCTCGAACCCGAGCCCGTAGCCCTTGCTCGGAAAGGGCAGGCTGTCAAAGTAACGGCCCGTCCAGACATAGTTGCCGCTGAGTGCCGAGCCATCGCCGGTGTCGGCGGCGGACAGGCCTGTGGCACTCAGGTCCTGGACCCGTGCCCGGTCGTACTGTGCATAGATGTTGCGGTCTATGCTGTCGCCCGATTGCGTGCGGCCGAAGCGCAGGCGTTGTGAGCGCGTGATGAGCTGTTTGTCTTCCATGCGCTCGGCACGGCCCAGTGCCACCCAGCGCCAGTTGTCGGCGTCGGGCATGGATGTCCACTCGGTCTGCGCGTAGGGTGACTTTCTTTCAAGCTGCAGTTTGGTGACTGCGCGCCAGTTGGTACCGGGCACGCGGTTGTGTGTGTGCTCCAGCGATACGCGCGGGCCGTTGTCGGTGCTGGCACCCACGCCGAGGGTGATCTTCTGCAGTTTTGTTTCGCGCACCTGCACCTGCACGGGCGCGGCAGCCGGGTCACTTTCAGGGTTGACAAAAATATAGGCCGAATCGAAGTAGCCACTCGATGCCAGCCGCAGCTGCGCATCGGCGAGCTGCTTCTGGTCATAGACCGAGCCCTGCGCCAGGCGTGCGATGCGCGGCACCAGGACCGGGTCATAGCGCTCAACCCCGCTGACCTGCATGGGGCCCAGGCGGTAGAGTGGGCCGGAATCCAGCTTCAGCGACAGGCGTGCGGACTGCGCAGGCGCATCAATGTCGGCCAGGCTGTCGGCCAGTTTGCCCGCAGGGTAGCGCCGTGCCACAAGTTCGCGCAGGGCCTGCGTCTTGGCGCCGTCCCAGGCATCCTGCGTGAAGCGCTGGCCCTGCGGCAGCCGCCAGTCACGGCGGATTTCATTGCGCTGGGCGACTGCATCCCTGTCGGTAGAGGTGGCGATGTCACCGGAGAAATCAATCGCGACTTCATCGGTTCGCGTGAACGGGCCAGGGTCTATGGCTACGATGATGGTCGGGTGCTGGGTGGCCGCGCCTTCCCGGGTGATTTTGATCTCCGGGCTGAAATAACCCAGGGTGCCGACCAGGTTGCGCACATTGCGCTCGGCCAGAACGACCAGGCGCGCGAGTTCTGCGTCATCCAGATCGGTCACTGCACGGTAACGCTGCAGTTCAATGTGTTTTTCCACCAGTTCCTTGACGGCTGCTGGTGCCCGGACCACGATATCGAAGGCCGTGACTTCGGGTGTGGCGCTGGACGGCCCAGTCGCGCCTGCGGGTGTGGGCGGCGCCTGGACGCTGGCGGGCGGCGGGGCCGGGGCTGGTGCGGTCTGGGTCACGTTGGAGGCAGGCGTGGCCACCGCAGTCATCGACGTCGCTGCAGGTGCGCTCTCGCCCGGTCTGGGCGCTGTGGCCGGAGCGCCCGCCACAGTCGCGGTCACGCGGGGCGCAGTGTTTTGCGCCTGGGTCTGGGAGGTGAATGTTGCAAGCGCGATGGCTGCGGCCATCAGCAGCGCTTTCGGGCTCAGCCACGCCTGGCATGTACGCGTGTGGGTCACGCCAGCCAGTTTACTTGAGCACTATTTCGAGAGCATGCGCATGGCTTCTTCAAGCCCCTTGATGGTCAGGGGGTACATGCGCTGGTTGACGAGTTGCTGGATGACGCTGATGCTTTGCCGGTATTGCCAGACGCCCTGGGGTTCGGGGTTGATCCACGCGAACTTGGGAAAGGCGTTGGTCAGCCGCTGCATCCATTCGGCACCGGCTTCCTCGTTGTTGTATTCAACGCTGCCGCCGGGCTGCAATATCTCGTAAGGGCTCATGGTCGCATCACCGATGAAGATGAGCTTGTAGTCCTTGTTGTACTTGCGGATGATGTCCCAGGTCGCAAACTTCTCGCTGAAGCGGCGGCGGTTGTTCTTCCACATGAAGTCGTACACGCAATTGTGGAAGTAATAAAACTCCAGGTGCTTGAACTCGGTCTTCACGGCGGAGAACATTTCTTCAACACGCGCTATGTGCTCATCCATGGTGCCGCCCACATCCATGAGCAGCAGCACCTTCACATTGTTGTGACGCTCGGGCACCATCTTGATGTCCAGCCAGCCGGCGTTGGCGGCGGTGGACTTGATGGTGTCGTCCAGGTCCAGCTCTTCCACGTGGCCTTCACGTGCAAACTTGCGCAGGCGGCGCAATGCGACCTTGATGTTGCGCGTGCCCAGTTCTTGCGTGTCGTCGTAATCCTTGTAGGCACGCTGGTCCCAGACCTTGACGGCACTCTTGTTGCGGCTTTTTTCCTGGCCTATGCGTATGCCCTGCGGGTTGAAGCCGTTGGCGCCGAAGGGCGAGGTGCCGCCCGTGCCAATCCACTTGCTGCCGCCTTCATGGCGTTCTTTCTGTTCTTCAAAACGCTTTTTCAGCGTTTCCATGAGCTCGTCCCAGCCCATCTTTTCAATCTTTGCCTTTTCTTCAGGGCTCAGTTCAAGCTCAAGGTTCTTGCGCAGCCATTCAAGCGGCACATCCTTGGTGAAGTCCGTGAGCATCTCCACACCCTTGAAGTAGGCCGCAAAGGCGCGGTCGAACTTGTCGTAGTGTTTTTCGTCTTTCACCAGCACTGTGCGGCTGAGGTAATAGAAATCGTCGATCTTGTACGCGCCTTCGCCAGGTGAGCCGTCCGCTTCATCCCTGCCGCTGTTGGGCCCGACCACGCCGGCTTCCAGCGCTTCGAGCAGCATCAGGTACTCCTTGACGGAGACCGGCAGTTTGGCCGAGCGCAGGGTGTAGAAAAAATCAATGAGCATTTCTAAATCTCCGGCTATATGGAGCGATTGCGCAGCGCCGGGCCGCCCCAAGCAAGCAACGCCCCCTCGGGGGGCAGCGTATTACACGAAGGGAAAAGCGTGGGGGTCATCGGTCTCGTGGCTTGTCGAGCAGGTAGAGCAGTTGCGCTTTCACTTCGGGCCATTCGCCGGCGCTCAGGCTGTACATCACCGTGTCGCGAATGGTGCCGTCGCGGCGCAGGGCATGGCCGCGAATCACACCGTCTTTTCGGGCGCCAAGGCGCTCGATGGCTTTTTGCGAAGCGAAATTGAAGTTGTCGGTGCGCCAGCCCACGATATTGCATGCCAGTGTTTCAAAGGCATGCGTGAGCATCAACAGTTTGCAGGTGGTGTTGACGTGTGTACGCTGGCAACGCGCCGCGTACCACGTGTAGCCAATTTCCACGCGTTTGAGGTTGGCGACGACATCGTGATAGCTGGTGGAACCCAGCACCTCGCCCGTCTCGGCGTCTGTTACAGCAAAAGCCAGGCGATTGCTGGTGCTGAGCGCTGTTTCGATATAGCTGCGGGTTTCCTGCGGTCCGGGCACCGATGTGATGCGCAACTTCCAGAGTTCACCGTCGGCAGCTGCTGCCGCCAGCCCCGATTCGTGTTGCAGCGCCAGCGGTACGAGCCTGACGCCCCTCGCTTCGAGTGTGACCGGATCAACAAAACCCATTGTCAGGTGTCCGCGCTGTCCGCATCGGGCTTTTTGCGGTTGCGCCAGCGGCGGGCAACCTGCAGGCCCAGTCCGCCGCCCAGTCCCACCAGCACGATACCGAAGATGCTGCTATTGCTGTAGCCGGCGTCAAAAATATTCAGGCCCAGAAGTTTTCCTATCCAGAAACCGAGCAAGGCGCCGCCGACAAAACCAATGGCGTCGGACAGGCCTTCTAAAAGAAGCGATTTCTGGTTCATGGAGGTCTCTTTTTTATGAGTGAAGTGCTGGTTTAGCGGTTATTGCGCTGCATGAACACCAGCTTTTCGAAGAGGGTCACATCCTGTTCGTTCTTGAGCAGGGCACCGACGAGCGGAGGCACCGCGACCTTGTCGTCCTTGCTTTGTAACGCTTCGAGCGGAATGTCTTCCGCGACCAGCAGCTTGAGCCAGTCCAGCAGTTCGCTGGTCGAGGGCTTCTTTTTCAGGCCGGGCAGGTTGCGCACGTCGTAAAACGTTTTCATGGCCGCGGCCAGCAGTTCTTTTTTCAGGCCCGGGAAGTGCACGTCCACGATCTGGCGCATGGTGTCTGCATCGGGAAACTTGATGTAGTGGAAGAAGCAGCGGCGCAAAAAGGCGTCCGGCAGTTCCTTTTCGTTGTTGGAGGTGATGAACACCAGCGGCCGGTGTTTGGCCTTGATGAGTTCGCGTGTTTCGTACACATAAAACTCCATGCGGTCGATTTCACGCAGCAAATCGTTCGGGAACTCGATGTCGGCCTTGTCGATTTCATCAATCAGCAGTGCAACTGGCGTTTCAGACGTGAATGCCTGCCAGAGCACGCCCTTGACGATGTAATTGTGGATGTCCTTGACCTTTTCGCCCCCATCGACGCTGCTGAGCTGCGAGTCGCGCAGGCGCGAGACGGCATCGTATTCATACAGGCCCTGCTGGGCCTTGGTGGTTGACTTGATGTGCCACTGCAGCAGCGGCAGGCCCATGGCCTCGGCCACTTCCTCGGCCAGCATGGTTTTGCCGGTACCGGGCTCGCCCTTGACCAGCAAGGGCTTTTTGAGGGTGGCGGACGCATTGACGGCCAGCATCAGGTCCTGGGTGGCGACGTAGTTTTTGGAGCCTTGGAATTTCATGTTCAAAAGTGCGTTCTGTGTCGTTTGCCGGGTGAAGGGAAGGGGGTTTGGGACGCTATCTGCGCTGTTTCAGGCCGGGCGGCGCTTTGGCGGGGCGCGCCCAGATATAATCAAAAGCTGTTTATAACAACAATCCCCACCTGAATCCCACTCGATTGTGCGCGCAAAATGAACAAGCTTTTTACTACGATATTCGCTGTAGCTGTCGCATTTGCGACGGCCTCAGGCCAGGCCCAGGAAATCAAGGGCGATGCCAAGGCCGGTGAAACCAAGAATGCCATGTGCATTGGTTGCCACGGTATCAAGGGCTACCAGTCGTCTTTTCCCGAGATTTACAAGGTGCCGATGATCTCCGGCCAGAGCGCCGCCTACATCTCATCTGCACTGCACGCCTACAAGAAGGGCGACCGCAAGTACCCCAGCATGCGCGGTATCGCAGAAAGCCTGACCGACCAGGATATCGCCGACCTGGCCGCCTACTACAGCGCCAGCGGTGTAGTGGCCGGTGCTACCCTGCCTGCCGACCCAAAGGCACCCAGCCCTGCCGTGCAGGCCCTGCTGAACAAGGCCAACTGTGCGTCCTGCCACGGCGCCAACTTCAGCAAGCCGATTGACCCGAGCTACCCCAAGATCGCGGGCCAGCACGCTGACTATCTGTTTGTGGCCCTGAAGTCCTACAAGATGGACCCCGGCAACGCCAAGGTCGGCCGCGGCAACGCCATCATGGCCGGCATGGCCAAGCAGTACACCAATGCCGAGTTGAAGGCTCTGGCTGGTTATCTGTCATCGGTTGACGGCGAATTGAAGACTGTTCCTGAAAGCCGCTTCCGCTAAAAACGGAGTCGCACATAAAAAAGCCGCTGATTCAGCGGCTTTTTTGTTTCCGGAAGATTGGGAGTGCATTAGTCGAAGCGATGTCTTCGCAAGCAGGGGCCGCGGGACTGGCTTTGCCAGACCGCAGGCGCAGCGGCCCCCTCTGGGGCAGCTGGTTATTGGGGTCAGACGCCAAATTCGCCAAGCCTGTGGCTTGCCCGAAGGGTTCGGTGCTTCGCACCGCAGCGAAATTGGCGTCTGACCCCAATAAACAGCGTGGGGGCTAATCCTTTGTTGCCCTGCGTTGCACGCAGTCGATATAGGCTGCGCCGTCCGGTGGACGTCCCGAACGCTGGCTTTCCCACACCATCTGCCCCAGGCAATCCATGGTTTCGTGATGGGCATCATGAAGCGAGTTGCGCCTTGCTGTCAGTAGTTCAACGGCCTGCCGTATGCCGCGCGGCTGGTCTATCGAGCATTGTTCGCTGATCGACAGGTGCATGGACAGGTGCAAAAACGGGTTGGTCTTGCCGCCTTCCACGTCGTACATCTTTTCAAGCGCCATGTCGGCGTCCTCAAAATCGGCGTGGTATTCGGGGTGCTCGGCAATCCACTGGCTGGCGAGGGTTTCAATCGCCTCCATGGGCTGGCCGGTTTTGGTTTTGGCATGCACCGCGCAGAAAAAACGGCGGACATCGGCTTGTGACGGCGTGAACATGCGGGGAGTTTATCGCGCAGGCCTTTCCCGCTGTTGGCGTGCTGTTTTGCCTTCACGCAATTTGTTGACGCAGCTGTCCGGCAGAGTCCTACAGACGATTTTGGTGCCCATCTCTACATTACGGCTCAGGGTGATGCGGTTCCGGGCCGCGGCGCTACCAAACATCTTTATCAACAACCCGGCGAGGGGAAAACCAAATGAACGCAGCAAAAATCGCAGGCATCCTACTGGTCGTGATCGGCCTGGCAGGCTTTTTCACGGGTGGCTTCAGCTTCACCAAGGACAAGACGGCCGCCAAGGTCGGCCCCATCGAGCTGACTGTCAAGGAGCGCGAGTCCGTCAATATTCCCCAGTGGCTGAGCCTGGGTGCCGTCGCTCTTGGCGCTATCGTTTTAGTAGCCGGATTCCGGAAGTCCTGAAAGTAGCCCTGACGTTCAACGCGCTCAGGCGCGTTGAATTGTCAGCATGCGCGAGATATCTTTCGCCGCAGCCAGCAGTTGCGGCAGCATCGTCTCCTGCATGATCTTGGCGCTGGTGCGGTTGGCCTGCCCGCTGATATTGAGCGCCGCCACGGTTCGCCCCGCGCGATCTGTAATCGGTGCCGACATAGACACCAGGCCTTCTTCAAGCTCCTGGTTCACCATGGACCAGCCTTGTTTGCGGGTCTGTTCAATGCGCGCCAGCAAATCATTCATGTCCGTCACCGTGTATTTGGTGCGTGTGGTGATGTCAGAGCGTTCCAGGCGATCTGCCAGCTCATCATCCGGCAAAGCCCCCAGCAACACCCTGCCCAGCGAGGTGCAATAGGCGGGCAGGCGTGAGCCCACACCGAGGTTGATGCTCATGATCTTGTGCGTGGGAATGCGCAGCACATAAACGATGTCGGTGTCGTCCAGCACCGCAACCGAACACGACTCGCGCACCTCGGCCACCAGCTTTTCCATCACCGGCTCTGCCAGGTTCCAGATCGGCATCGACGACAGGTAGGCAAAGCCGAGATCAAGAATGCGCGGGCTCAAGCTGAAGACCTTGCCTTCCAGCGTGACATAACCCAGAGAGTGAAGCGTCAGCAGAATGCGGCGTGCGCCTGCCCGCGTGAGACCGCTGCGCTCGGCCACCTCTGTCAGCGTCTGGCGGGGCGCATCGGCGCTGAAAGAGCGAATGACCTCCAGCCCGCGCGCAAACGACTGCACATAGGCGTCGCCCGGCTTGAGGTCTGCACTACCTGCAATTCGTTGTGAGGCGGCATTTGCCATGTGGGGTGAAATCTCCTAAAATTCATTATACGAACTATTGTTCTTATGTCGAACATTTTTCAAGGATGATCGGCATGGAGGCAATGGGTTTCTTATCCATATCGGTTGCTTGGCGGGGCCTGCCGCGATCGCTGCGGAGCCTTTGAACCGCACCCAACGGAGACAAATCAATGATCAACAAGATAGCCCGCTCGGTCGCGGATGCGCTGGCCGACGTCAAGGACGGCTCGACCGTTTTGATAGGCGGCTTCGGCACCGCAGGCATTCCCATCGAACTGATTGACGGCCTGATCGCGCAGGGCGCAAAGGACCTGACCCTGGTGAACAACAATGCCGGCAATGGCGAAACCGGGCTGGCCGCTCTGCTCATGGCGGGGCAGGTGCGCAAGGTGATCTGCAGCTTTCCGCGCCAGGCCGACAGCCAGGTGTTTGACGGGCTGTACCGCAGCGGCAAGGTCGAACTCGAGCTGGTGCCCCAGGGCAACCTGGCCGAGCGCATTCGCGCCGCCGGTGCCGGTGTGGGTGCTTTCTTCTCGCCCACGGGTTACGGCACAGAGCTGGCCAAGAACGCCGACGGCTCGCCCAAGGAAACACGCGAGATCAACGGCAAGCACTATGTGCTGGAAATGCCCATCCACGGCGACGTGGCGCTGATACGCGCCGAGCGCGGCGACCGCTGGGGCAACCTGACCTATCGCATGGCTGCGCGCAACTTCGGCCCTGTCATGGCGATGGCCGCGAAAAAGACGATTGCTACCGTGCATGAAATCGTCGAGCTTGGCGGGCTTGATCCCGAGGCCGTCGTGACGCCAGGAATCTTTGTGAGCCAGATCGTCAAGATTGACCGCGTGGCGACCCAGTCGGGTGGCGCGAAAAAAGCTGCCTGAACGGAGCAAAAAATGACCTACCAAAAACGCACCAAAGACCAGCTCGCTGCACGCGTCGCCCAGGACATTCCCGAAGGCGCGACCGTCAACCTCGGCATAGGCCAGCCCACGCTGGTGGCCAACCACATTCCTTCCACGCTTGAAGTGCTGCTGCACAGCGAGAACGGCATTCTGGGCATGGGCCCGGCCCCCGCTGAGGGCGAAGAAGACTACGACCTCATCAACGCCGGCAAGCAGCCTGTGACGCTGCTCAAGGGCGGCGCTTTCTTTCACCATGCCGACAGCTTCGCCATGATGCGCGGCGGCCACCTCGACATTTGCGTCCTCGGCGCCTTTCAGGTCTCAAGCACGGGTGACCTTGCCAACTGGAGCACCGGCGAGCCCGGCTCCATTCCCGCCGTGGGTGGCGCGATGGACCTGGCCATAGGTGCCAAGCAGACCTGGGTCATGATGGATTTGCTGACCAAAAAAGGCGAGAGCAAGGTCGTCGACAAATGCACATACCCGCTGACGGGCATAGGCTGCGTCAAGCGCATCTATTCAGACATCGCCACGCTGGCCTGCACGCCGGACGGCCTCAAGCTCATCGACATGGTGGATGGACTGAGTCATGCCGAGCTTGAAAAGCTGGTCGGCCTGTCCATCGCAGCCTGAGCTTCAACAGATTAATTTTTAGTATCAACAGGAGATCTTCATGACCCAACAAGCCTTCATCTGCGACGCAGTGCGCACCCCTTTCGGCCGTTACGGCGGCGCACTCAGCAGCGTACGCACCGATGACCTCGGCGCGGTGCCGCTCAAGGCGCTGATGGCCCGCAACCCGAATGTCGACTGGCTGGCCGTCACTGATGTGATCTACGGCAACGTCAACCAGGCCGGTGAAGACAACCGCAACGTCGCCCACATGGCGACCCTGCTGGCCGGCCTGCCGATTGAAATGCCGGGCGCCACCATCAACCGCCTGTGCGGCTCGGGCATGGATGCCGTGGGCACCGCAGCACGCGCGATCAAGTCCGGTGAAGCACAGCTGATGATTGCCGGCGGTGTCGAGAGCATGAGCCGCGCCCCTTATGTCATGGGCAAGGCCGACAGCCCGTTCAGCCGCAATGTGCAGATGTATGACACGACGATCGGATGGCGCTTCATCAACAAGCTGATGAAGGAAAAATACGGCGTTGATGCGATGCCTGAAACGGCAGAGAACGTCGCCACCGACTACAAAATCAGCCGCGAAGACCAGGACAAGATGGCGCTGGCGTCGCAGCTCAAGGCAGTGGCCGCGCAAAACGCCGGTGTGTTTGATGCGGAAATCGTGCCCGTCACCATCCCGCAAAAAAAGGGCGACGCGATTGTTGTCAGCAAAGACGAGCACCCGCGCGCCACCACCATGGAAACGCTGGCCAAGCTCAAGGGCGTTGTGCGCCCTGACGGCACCGTGACCGCAGGCAATGCATCCGGCGTCAACGACGGTGCCTGCGCCATGCTGATAGGCACCGAAGAAGCCGCGAAGAAAAACGGCCTCACGCCGCGCGCCCGCGTCGTCGGCATGGCCACGATTGGTGTGGCACCGCGCATCATGGGCATAGGCCCCGCACCCGCCACGCAAAAGGTGCTGGCGCTGACCGGCCTGAAGCTTGAGCAGATGGACGTCATCGAACTGAACGAAGCCTTTGCGGCGCAAGGCCTGGCCGTGCTGCGCGAACTGGGCCTGCAGGACAACGACCCGCGCGTCAACCCCAACGGTGGCGCGATTGCACTCGGCCACCCGCTGGGCGCATCCGGTGCACGACTTGTCACCACAGCCGTCAACCAGTTGCACCGTACGGGCGGCCGCTACGCGCTGTGCACCATGTGTATAGGCGTGGGTCAGGGCATTGCATTGATCGTTGAACGCGTCTGATCGTCAAAAAAACTGCAAGTGAGGATCTGGCCATGAAAAGTTTTGTCTACAACGGCCAGCCCTCACGTGTGGTGTTCGGCGCGGGCAGCCTGCAGCATTTGCTGCGCGAAATCGAGCTGCTCGGCGCCACCAAGGCGCTGGTGCTGTCCACGCCAGAGCAGCGCAAGTCAGCCGAGATGATTGCCGACCTGCTGGGCGCTCGCGCAGCCGGTGTGTTTGACCGCGCCGTCATGCACGTGCCGATTGAAACCGCACGTGAAGCGCGTGAAGTGGCCAACCGGCTCGGCGCTGACTGCGCTGTGGCGATTGGCGGCGGCTCGACCACCGGGCTGGGCAAGGCGATTGCGCTTGACTCGGGTCTGCCGATACTCGCCATCCCCACGACCTACGCGGGTTCCGAGATGACGCCCATCTACGGCATCACCGAGGCCGGCATCAAGAAGACCGGCAAGGACGCCCGCGTGCTGCCGCGCACCACGATTTACGACCCCGAACTCAGCGCAGGCCTGCCGGTCGGCATGAGCATCACCAGCGGCATCAACGCGATTGCGCATGCCGCCGAAGGCCTGTACGCCACCGACAGCAACCCGGTGATGGACCTGATGGCCAGGGAAGGCATCGCCGCCATGGGGCGTGCACTGCCCGCCATCAAAAAAACGCCCAACGACATGCAGGCGCGCAGCGATGCGCTCTACGGCACCTGGCTGTGCGGCATGGTGCTGGGCAATGTCGGCATGGCGCTGCACCACAAGCTGTGCCACACGCTGGGTGGCAGTTTTAATCTGCCGCACGCAGAAACCCACACCATCGTCCTGCCGCACGCGCTGGCCTACAACGCCGCCGCAGCGCCGCAGGCCATGCAGGTGATCTCTGAAGCTCTGGGCGGCAAGAATGCTGCGCAGGCCGTGTTCGACCTCGCCAAAAACAACGGCGCGCCCGTGGCGATGAAAGACATAGGCATGAAGGAAGCAGACCTCGACAAGGCCTGCGACATCGCCATGCAAAACCAGTACGACAATCCTCGCCCTCTCGAACGCACGGCGATACGGCAGCTGTTTCAGGATGCGTTTGAGGGGACGCGGCCCGGTTAAACGCCTGCTGCAAGCCCCGTCCGCCGCCGCGAATTCCGGAAATCGCGGCAGGCAGGACTGGCGCTTACGGCATCTCGATGTTGTAGAGCTCTCCGTTCTTGCGCTCGACCTTGCGCATATAAATGTTCTGGACGATGTCGCGTGTTTTCGGATCGATGTAAACCTGTCCCCGCGGACTTTCAAAAAGCTGGCCCCTCATGCCCGCCAGAAGCGCATCGCCACCACCCTGGCCCCCCGTCTTTTTCAAGGCTTCGTAAATGACGCGCATGCCGTCGAAGGCGAAGACGGCCACCGCGTTGGGGCGCATGGTTTTGTTGATTTTTTTATATTCATCAACAAACTTCTTGTTGATGGCCGACGGATGCGCTGTGGAATAGGGGTAGGACGTCACAATGCCCAGCGCCGTGTCGCCCATGCTGTTGAGAATGTCGTCGTCCACCACGTCACCGGTGCCAATCAGCTTGATGCCCGCCTTTGCCATGCCACGCTCATTGAACTGGTTCATGACTGCGGTACCGATGCCGGAGGGAACGAAAACGAAGAGCGCATCGGGCGAGAGGTCGCGCACCTTCTGCAGGAAGGGTGCAAAGTCGGGGCTGCGCAGGGGAACGCGCAGCGACTCAAGAACCTGCCCCCCATTAAAAGCGAAGCGTTCGCGGAAGGTGCGTTCGGCATCCAGACCTGGGCCATAGTCAGACACCAGGGTGACCACCTTGCGAATGCCGTTTTTTGCTGCCCAGCCGGCTACGCCAATCGTGACCTGCGGCAGGGTCATGGACACCCGCACCATATAAGGAGAGGCCTCAATCACGCTGGCCGTCGCGGCCAGCATGTTGATCATGGGCGTTTTGGATTGCGTTGCGATGGGTGCGGCGGCCAGTGCCAGCGGTGTCAGGCCAAACCCGGCCAGCACATCGACCTTGTCGTTGACCACCATCTCCTGTGCCAGGCGTTTGGTGATGTCGGGCACGCCCGTATCGTCCTTGAGGATCAGCTCGATCTTGCGACCGGCGATGGTGCTGCCGTACATCGCCATATACAGCCGCGCACCGGCCTCCATTTGTTTGCCTGTGGATGCAAACGGCCCCGTCATGGGTGCCAGGAGGCCGATCCTGAAGGGAGCGGCGGTCTGCGCTCCTGCCTTCTGCATACCCCATGCCAGTGGCGTTGCAGCCATGGCCTTGATCAAACTGCGCTTGTCCATTCATGTCTCCTTCGGTTGATATAAAAACAGTGGTAATTCAATAACTGGCGCCGGCTTCTTTTGCAGCGCGATCATGGATCACGCGGCGCATCAGCAGGCCTGGTTTGTCGGGTGCAAAGTTGAGGTCGAACTGCGGTTGTGCGTCCTGCGTCACCACATCCAGAATCCATTCGAGGGCGTCAACGTCTTCGAGATAGGCTTTGGCCGACGCTTCATGCAGGTAGTCGTCAGCGGCCTGGTCATTTAGTTTGAAGTCGCGCGAGTTGAACCACCAGTAGTGAATGGCGCCGTTGCTCTCGGGCGTGAAGATGTGCGTGATGTTGAAGCGGTAGTCGCTTTGCGCGCCTTCGGCAGGCGTTGGGTCGACGATTCTGGCGAAGGCCACGTGCAGCGCGGGCGATGCAAAGCGTGCTTCCGAATAGCGGTGCACCGGCTTGCCGGTCAGGCCCGTCGGCACGCCGTACACACCGGGCGGCGGTGAGTTTTTCAGTTGCCTGTCGATGATGATGACCTCGCCGTCCTGGCGCACATCGAGTTTCGAGCGTGCGTACTCGGGCGTGCCGATGGCGCCGGGGTGCAGAAAGGGAAAGTGCGTCTGGTCCAGCAGGTTCTCGTGCATGGAGATGTAGTCGGATTTCATGTAATAGCTGCCCTGCACGCTCTTCCACTTCGCATCATGGAGCCAGTGCGTGTCGGGGATCAGCGCCTCGTCGGCCTTGTCGGCTTCGCCCATCCAGATCCAGATGAGCGGACCGCGTTCGACCATCGGAAAGCTGCGCACGCTGGCGTTGCTGGGGGTGATGGGCAGCGAGGGCATGTTGACGCAGCGGCCCGAGGGGTCGAACTGCATGCCGTGGTATCCGCACTGCAGGATGTCGCCGTCGAGCTTGCCCTTGGCCAGCGGAAAAGAGCGGTGCGGGCATCGGTTGCGTATGGCGACTGGCTCGCCGGCAAGCGTTCGGTACATCGCCACTTCTGTGCCCAGCAGGCGCCGGCTGATGATGTCGCGCGAGACCTCGCTGGCCAGCGCGGCCACATACCAGCAGTTGAGGATGAGCGGCGTCGTGTGGTCTGCGAAACCGCCAGGCGCGAACGCATAGGTGTCTGTTGCCGTGATCGCAGGAATTGATTTGAGTTGAATGGTTTTCATGGGTTGCCTTTCACCAGGTTCTATGCGTCCAGCACCAGCCGCGAGCCCTGCAGGCGCGACACACACACGCACAGCGTCTTGCCGGAAGCTTTTTCGGCGTCTGACAGATAACGGTCACGGTGGGTGATTGGGCCGTCAGCTTCAAGAATGCCCAGAGGGCACAGGCCGCATTCACCGCGCCTGCAGTCGAACAGCGGGTGCTGGCCGGCGTTTTTCAGCGCATCAAGAATGCTGGTGTTGGCGCCGACCCGGATCGTCTGGCCGGATTGTTTGAGCACCACATCAAACGCCACCTCGTCGCCGGTCG
Organism: Polaromonas sp.; assembly: GCF_016185115.1. GTDB lineage: Bacteria > Pseudomonadota > Gammaproteobacteria > Burkholderiales > Burkholderiaceae_C > Polaromonas. The sequence goes on from NZ_JACPOF010000015.1 coordinate 254,413, forward strand.
GTGGCGGTGTGAACAGTTCGCTGCGCACGCGCTGTGTATCCCAACCGAGTTCGGCCGCTGCATGACGCACAGCGTCTATCAGCGCTGCAGGCCCGCAAACATAGGCACTGGTGTGGGCCGGTTGCGCGGCGAGCAGCGCCTTCACATCCAGCAGGCCGCCTTCGTCATTGCAATGAATGTGGGCGTGCGGTCCGGCCAGGCGCTGAACTGCATCGACATACGCCATCTCGCCGCGGCTGCGGCCCGTGTAGGCCATCCCGAAAGGGCGCCTGCGTTGCACCAGGCTTCGGAGCATCGCGAAGATGGGTGTGATGCCTATGCCGCCGGCAATCAGCAGGCTTTTGCTGTCGCGATGGTCCAGCCTGAACTCGTTTTTCGGCGCCGAGATGGCGAGCTGCGAGCCAACCTCAAGTGTGTGGTGAATATGTGCCGAGCCGCGCGCCCGGTCTTCTCGCTGCACGGCGATACGGTAGGCGCTGCGTCCATCGTCAATCGTTTCAGTGCCGCCTATCAACGAGTAATGCCGTACGGTTTCGCCAATGCCTTCGGGGTTGATCAGTACTTCTATGTGCGAGCCAGCCTCATAAGCGGGCAGGGGCCTGCCATCGCCTGCGGCCAGCAGGTACTCGCGTATGCGCGGCGTCAGTTGTGTGACCGCGCTGACGACGACGGCGATGTGTTCTTTCTTTGGCAACTTGTCTCCAGCGTTCTACTTGTCATAACCACGGGTCTTCAGAACTCTCCCGCTCGTCATTGCGGACTTGATCCGCAATCCAGACGGCGTATGCAAGCGCCGATTCCCGTTCTTGCCACCACTGGTGATTCATCACCGATGGATCCCGGATCGAGTCCGGGATGACAGAAGTTCTTTTCCGTGTTCTGTGGGTGCTGGCAGTTTATTGATTCATGCATGAGAATAGTGGTGATAAAAAGAGTGATCACTTATCTCTAATTGGAATCAATATGGACGTGCTGGGTAACCTCAAAACCTTTCTGGCCGTGGCCAGCGGTGGCGGCTTTTCAGAGGCGGCGCGCAAGCTGCATGTGGTGCCTTCGGTGGTGGCCAAGCGCATCGCCCAGCTTGAAAAAACCATGGGCTCGCGCCTGTTCGAGCGCTCGACCCGCAGCGTGGTGCTGACCGAGGCAGGCGAGCAGTTACAGGCGAGGGCAGCGGTGCTGATGGCCGATTTCGACGAGCTGGTCAGCACCGTGCAGCGCGACGACAGCAAGCTGGAGGGCCATATTCGCGTGATGGCGCCGACCACCCTGACCATGGTCTACCTCGGCCAGGTGATCAACGCCTTTCTTGAAAAACACGAGCGCATCACCATGGAGCTGGCGCTGGTGGACCAATCCACCAACCCGCAGGAGCGCGGTTTTGACATGGCCATCAGCGGGCGCACCGCCAGCTATGACGGCGTGCTGGATGTGCCGCTGTGCGCCGTGCAGACCATGTTGTTTGCGTCGCCGGGCTATGTGGCCGCGCACGGCGAACCCGCGCACCCGCGCGAGCTGGCCGACCACCGCTGCCTGGTGTTTGCACCCACCGGGGTGAACTGGCAGTTCGAAAGCAGCCGGGGCGCCATCAGCGTCGAGGTCAGGCCGCGCCTGCTGGCCGATGACAACCGTACCCTGCTCGATGCGGCAGTGCGCGGCATGGGCGTGGTGGCGCTGCCCCTGTATGTGGCGCGTGACGCACTCGCCGCCGGGCAGCTGCTGCCGCTGCTGGGCAAATTCCCGCTGCAGGAGACCTGGTTTCGCGCCTACCTGCCGCGCCGCAGCCACAAGCTGGCACGTGTTCAGGCGCTGGTGGACTGGCTGGCCACCCATCTGGAGGGATTTATGGCCGAAGAAGCGGCTGCATGAGCCGGTTGAACAGCAGCCTGGAGTGTCAGTTTGCTATTAATTCGATAGCTGCTTGCGCACGTATTTATTGGCCTGCAGCCATATTTGGTAGTCAAAAACGACATTTTCAGAACGGTTTTCGGCCAAAACCGCCTTGCCGGACTGCGCAAAGCCTGCAAATGTAAAGTCGACTTTACATTTTATCTGGCGGCCATGAATCACGTCATTGCTAGCTTTGGGCAGGAGAGCGCTTCATTTCCTGTAACCTTCCCCCTCCGGGATGGTGTTCATCCCGCCTCTACAAGATTTTGACCAGCCCCCGCATGTTTGAACAGACTTTCAAGAATATCGACGACATCCTGCACAAGGATGCCGGCTGCACCAGCGAGCTGGATTACACCGAGCAATCGTCCTGGCTGCTTTTTCTCAAATACCTTGACGCACTTGAAACCGACAAGGCCACCGAGGCTGCGCTGGACGGCAAAAAGTACAAAGCCATCCTGGACGCCGACTACCGCTGGGAAGCTTGGGCCGCGCCCAAAGACGCCAAAGGCAAGCCCGACCACAACAACGCCATGACGGGTGAAGACCTGCTTCAGTTTGTGAACGGCAAGCTGTTTCCCTACCTGCACGGTTTCAAGCAGCGGGCCACCGGGCCCAACACCATTGAATACAAGATTGGTGAAATTTTTGGCGAGATCAAAAACCGCATCCAGAGCGGTTACAACCTGCGTGAAGTGATTGAGTTGGTGGATGAGTTGCGCTTTGGCTCGCAGGAAGAAAAGCACGAGCTTTCACACCTGTACGAGGCCAAGATCAAGAACATGGGCAACGCCGGCCGCAATGGGGGTGAGTACTACACGCCACGTCCGCTGATTCGCGCCATGATTCAGGTGACGGCTCCCAAAATTGGCGAGCGCATTTATGACGGTGCCGTGGGGTCAGCGGGGTTTTTATGCGAAGCGTTTGATTACCTCAGCGCCAAACCCAACCTGTCTACCCGCGACCACCGCACGCTGCAGACCAACACCTTCTTCGGCCGGGAAAAGAAAAGCCTGGCCTACGTGATTGCGATCATGAACATGATCCTGCACGGCATCGAGGCACCCAATATCGTGCACGCCAACACGCTGGCCGACAACATTCAGGACATTCAGGACAAGGACCGCTACGACATCGTGCTGGCCAACCCACCCTTTGGCGGCAAGGAGCGCAAGGAGGTTCAGCAGAACTTCCCCATCAAGACAGGCGAAACCGCATTCCTGTTTCTGCAGCACTTCATCAAGATTCTCAAGCCCGGTGGCCGCGCCGCCATCGTCATCAAGAACACTTTTTTAAGCAACACCGACAACGCCAGCGTCAGCCTGCGCAAGCTGCTGCTGGAGAGCTGCAACCTGCACACCGTGCTCGATTGCCCCGGCGGCACGTTTCAGGGTGCAGGTGTGAAAACCGTGGTGCTGTTTTTTGAGAAGGGCGCACCCACGCGCAAGGTCTGGTATTACCAGTTGGACCCGGGGCGGAACATGGGCAAGACCAATGCGCTTAATGACAAAGACCTGACGCACTTCGTCGAGCTACAAAAGACCTTCGCTAAGTCAGCGCAGTCTTGGTCGGCGGAAATGAGTGCGATCAACACTGGCACGTTTGATTTGTCGGTGAAGAATCCGAACGGAGGTGACGAGGTGGCGCATCGTAGCCCTCAAGACATCATGGATGAAATTGCTACGCTGGATGCCGAGAGCACAGAACTGCTTGCGACCATTCGGGGTTTGGTGTGAGCAGCAAATGGAAAATTAGTACGCTGGCGGAAATCACCACGCGAATCACCGATGGCAGTCACAACCCCCCTAAGGGAATGGAGCAGAGCGAATTTCTGATGCTCAGTTCCAAAAATGTGCTGGATGATGAAATTAATTTCGAAAATCCCCGTTACCTTTCAGCGGAGGACTTTGCCTTAGAACATCGGCGCACCAAAGTCGCAAAGGGTGATGTTCTTCTCACAATTGTTGGAACCATTGGGCGTACAGCCGTGGTCCTGGACGATGCACCTTTGTTTGCACTCCAGCGGAGCGTGGCGGTGATCAAGCCTCATACAGATCAAGTACTTCCTCGTTTCCTTATGCTTGCGCTCATGCATAGTGCGGATCGTTTGAACGAAAAAGCACGGGGTGTTGCGCAGAAGGGTATTTACCTTGAAACATTGCGCGAGTTCACGATCCGGCATCCATCGTTGCACGAGCAGCAGCGCATCGTCGCCATCCTCGACGAAGCGTTTGACGGCATCGCCACCGCCGAAGCCAACGCCGAAAAGAACCTGCGGAATGCTCGTGCGCTGTTTGAGAGTTATCTGCAAGGCATTTTCACTACGGCTTCTGAAACATGCGAGCTAGTCGCGCTGTCGGAACTGGCGACGGACATCACCGATGGCGACCATATGCCGCCACCTAAATGCGAGATCGGTGTACCTTTCATCACTATCGGGAACATCAACAAGAAGACAAGAAAAATTGATTTCAGCGACACGTATATGGTGTCGCATGAATATCTAAAAAATCTAAAGCCAAACCGAAAGCCTAAAAAAGGAGACGTTCTCTATACAGTTACAGGCTCCTTCGGAATACCTGTTCTTGTTGAGGATGACGTGGAGTTCTGTTTTCAGCGACACATCGGCTTGGTACGCCCGAAACCGACTACGGATAGCGCTTGGCTCAACTATCTGTTGTTGGCGCCGCAAGTTTTTAAACAAGCTGATGATGGAGCCACCGGCACCGCGCAGAAAACGGTGTCGCTCAAGATACTGCGTAATTTTCTTGTTCCAAGAGTGCCGTTACCTCAACAACGAGAAGCCGTCACCAAACTCGATACTTTGCGAGCAGAAACCCAACGTCTCGAATCCATCTACCAGCAAAAACTCGCCGCCCTCGACGAGCTCAAAAAGTCGCTGCTGCACCAAGCCTTCACCGGCGCTTTGTAGTTGAATTTTTTAATTCGGCGGTGGCGCTGGACTCATGTGAAGGGATAACGCTGTTTTATGAACATATCGGCATCAACCCGATAAGAAATCTCGGTTTTCTATACATGAGCGACCAGAGACCGGTGAAGCCATCGACACATGGAGAAGATGCGTCGATTTAATTGATAAATTTCGACATAACGGGTTGACGTGTCGATGCCATCGACATAAACTGCCCCAAACCTAAGGTCGTGTCGATAAAACAATAAAAATTAAACATGAGCGCTGTACTCTGGCGGGCTGACCAGCCCTACAACACTCTGCCGCCGCTGCCACCGGGCGCGGAACTGGAGACGCGGGCCGTGCTCAAGCAGTGCATCACGGCGCGGGCGGCGCTGGCTGAACTGAAGCAGGCGGCGCAGTTGATACCCAACCAGGCCGTGCTGATCAACACCCTGCCATTGCTGGAGTCGCGGGCCAGCTCCGAGATTGAGAACATCGTCACCACGGCAGACAAGCTGTTTCAACACCAGCGCAATGAAGAACATGCTGACCCGGCAACGAAAGAGGCCTTGCGCTACAGCCGCGCGCTGCTGGAAGGTTTTGGCGCGCTCGGCCAGTACCCGCTGGGCACCCGCAGCGCCGAAGACATCTGCACCCATATCAAGGCCGTGCAAATGTCGGTGCGGCGCACGCCGGGCACGCGGCTGTCCAACGGCGCAACCGGAGAGATTGTGTACACGCCTCCGGAGGGTGAGGGCGTGCTGCGCGATCTGCTGGGCAACTGGGAGCGTTACCTGCACAACGAGGTAGATCATGACCCGCTGATCCGCATGGCAGTGGGGCATTACCAGTTTGAGGCCATTCACCCGTTTACCGATGGCAACGGGCGTACGGGGCGCATCATCAACAGCCTGTTTCTGATTGAAGAAAACCTGCTGACCTTGCCGATTCTGTATTTGAGCCGCTACATCATTAAGAACAAGGCTGACTATTACCGCCTGCTGCTGCAGGTGACGCGTGAACAACAGTGGGAGCCGTGGATTATTTACATCCTCAAAGGCATTGAAGAAACCGCCACGTGGACCACGGCCAAGATTGCCGCCATGCGTGCGTTGACCGAACACACCACGGCGTATGTCAAAAGCCGCCTGCCCAAGATATACACCCACGAACTGGTGAGTCTGATTTTTGAGCTGCCCTACTGCCGCATCAGCAACCTGACGGATGCAGGCATTGCCAGGCGCCAGACAGCATCGGTGTATTTGAAGCAGCTGGTAGACATTGGCGTGCTGGTTGAAAACGCCGAGGCCAAGGAAAAGCTTTTCATTCACCCCAAGCTGATGCAACTGCTTACCCGTGACAGCAACGAATTCAAACCTTATGTGATGCCCACATGAATGAAGCCGAAACCCGTGCCGAGCACATCGACCCCGCCTTGACAGCCGCAGGCTGGGGCGTGGTGGAAGGCAGTGTGGTGCGGCGCGAGTTTCGTATTACCCAGGGTCGGCTGCAAGGCGGTGGCGTGCGCGCCAAGCCTGAGATTGCTGACTACGTGCTGGTGTACCGCAACACCAAACTGGCGGTGATTGAAGCAAAGGCCTGGGACAAACCGCATACCGAAGGCGTGGCGCAGGCCAAGAGCTACGCCGGCAAGCTGGCGATACGCCACAGCTACGCGACCAATGGCCAGGCGATTTACGGCATTGACATGGCCACCGGTGTTGAAGGCGACATTGCGGCCTTCCCCGGCCCTGACGCGCTGTGGTCGCTGACCTTTGCTGAACAAAATGCCTGGCGCGACCGGTTTGCGGCCGTGCCCTACCCGAACAAAAGCGGTACCTGGGACATTCGTTTCTACCAGGAGATTGCCGTCAGCCGGGTACTTGAAAAAATCAGCGCCGGCAGCGACCGCATTTTGTTGACGCTGGCGACGGGCACCGGGAAAACGTCGATTGCCTTCCAGATTGCGTGGAAGCTGTTTCAAAGCCGCTGGAACCTGAAAGACTGGAAGAGCAAGGACGAACCCACGCGGCAGCCGCGCATCCTGTTTCTGGCGGACCGCAACACACTGGCCGACCAGGCTTACAACGACTTCACATCGTTCAGCGCGTTTTCAGAAGACGCGCTGGCTCGCATCAGCCCTGAAGAAATACGCAAGAAGGGCAAGGTACCGAAAAACGCGAGTGTGTTTTTCACCATCTTCCAGACCTTCATGAGTGGCTCTGTAAAAGAGTCTGAATCTGAAACTGGCGAGAGTGCAAAGCAAGGCTACTTCGGCGATTACCCGAAGGACTTCTTCGACCTCATCATCATCGACGAATGCCACCGCGGCGGCGCCAATGACGAGGGCAACTGGCGCGGCATACTTGAATATTTCTCCCCGGCCGTGCAACTGGGCCTGACGGCTACGCCGAAGCGCAAGGACAACATCGATACCTACGCTTATTTTGGCGAGCCGGTTTACACCTATTCACTCAAAGAAGGCGTGAACGACGGTTTTCTCACGCCCTTCAAGGTGGTGCAGATTGCCACGACGCTGGATGAATACGTTTACACCTCTGACGACACGCTGGTTCAGGGCGAGGTAGAAGCGGGCAAGCGCTACATGGAGTCGGACTTCAACCGCATCATTGAAATCCGCCAGCGCGAGGAATACCGTGTCAAAAAGCTGATGCAGATGATCGACCAGCGCGAGAAGACGCTGGTGTTTTGCGCTTCCCAGGAGCACGCACTGGCCGTACGCGACCTGATCAACCAGAACAAGACAAGCACAGACCCGAACTACTGCCAGCGTGTAACTGCCAACGACGGCGCTTTGGGCGATCAGCACCTGCGCGAGTTTCAGGACAACGAAAAGACGATTCCGACCATCCTGACCACGTCGCAAAAACTTTCAACCGGCGTGGACGCACGCAATGTACGCAACATCGTGCTGCTGCGGCCCGTCAACTCGATGATCGAGTTCAAGCAGATCATCGGGCGCGGTACCCGGCTGTATGAGGGCAAGGACTACTTCACGATTTACGACTTTGTGAAGGCGCACCAGCTGTTTTCGGACCCGGAGTGGGATGGTGAGCCGATGGACCCAACGCCGCCGGTACCCCGGCCACCCGGCGAGGGCCCGGCGGGCGTGACGGAGCCGCCTCCACGGGGCGACCCACCGCCCCGGCCCGCGCGCATCAAGGTCAAACTGGCCGACGGCAAGGAGCGCACGATTCAAAGCATGAGCGCCACCAGCTACTGGGGGCCGGACGGCAAGCCACTGTCTGCGGCCGAATTTCTGGGCAGCCTGTATGGCGCGCTGCCCGAGTTCTTCAAAGACGAAACCGAGCTGCGTACCCTCTGGAGTGAGCCGGAAACCCGCAAGGCATTGCTGGACGGCCTGGCTGACAAAGGGTTTGGCAAAGGCCCGCTCACCGAAATGCAGAAGATCATCGACGCAGAGAAGTGTGACCTGTTCGATGTGCTGGCCCACGTAGCCTATGCCATGCCGGTTGAGACACGGACCCAGCGGGCGAACAAGGCAACGGCGCAGGTGCACCAGCACTTCAATACGAAACAGCAGGCCTTTCTGGACTTTGTGCTGGGCCACTATGTTGACCAGGGCGTTGATGAACTGGACGGCGAGAAACTGGCGCCCATGCTCAGGCTTAGGTACAAAGGTGCCATCGCCGATGCGGTGAGGGATCTCGGCCAACCCGAGCAGATCCGGCAGGTGTTTGTGGGCTTCCAGAAGTATCTGTACCAGCGCTGAGCTGGCTGCACAACGTGATCAGTTCCTCGATTTGCTACATTTTTCATAGCTGCTCACGCACGAATTCATTAGTCTACAGCCATATTTGGCACTCAAAAACGGCATTTTTTGGACGATTTTTGGCCAAAACTGCGGTTCGGAACCGACCAAACCGCCAAAATGTAAAGTCGACTTTACACGTGGGTTGGGGCTAGGGCTGACCTCGCGCGTCAATACACCCCGAATCGCCCCGTCCACTTGCGCTCATAGTCCATCTTTTCAAAGTGTTCGGCCATGAAGTCGATGAACGTCCGCACCTTGGCCGACAGGTGTTTGCGGCTGGGGTAGGCGAGGTTGATGGCCAGGCGGGGCAGGTCCCAGTCGTCGAGCAGCGGCACCAGTCGGCCGGCGACGATGTCTTCATAGACGATGTACGAAGGCTGCACCAGGATGCCCATGCCGTCGAGCGCGGCGGCGCGCAGGATCTGGCCGTCGTTGGCTTCCATCACGCCCTTCAGGTTGAGCGTCGTTGTTTTGCCGGCCTGGGTGAATCTGAACTCGTGCGGCTTGTTGGCCAGTGTGTAGATCAGCAGCTTGTGGCGCTGCAGGTCTTCAAGCGTTTTGGGCACCCCGTGCTGCGCCAGGTAGCGCGGTGAGGCGGTGAGGATGCGCCGGGTTTCGGCCAGCTTGCGGATGGTGATGTTGGAGTCGGGCTCGACCTCGCGCGTGCGGATGGCGACGTCGATGTTGTTGTCGATGATGTCCATGTAGCGATTACCCGACTCGACATGCACGGTGACATTGGGGTAACGCGCCGTGTACTCGCGCAGCAGCGGCGCGACGTGGTTCAGCGAGAACGACAGCGAGGCGGTGATGCGCAGCACGCCGGTCGGGTTGAGCGCCGTGGCGTTGACGGCAGATTCGGCATCGCCCAGGTCGCCTAGTATGGTTTTGGCGCGGGCAAAAAACTCCTGCCCGGTGTCGGTCAGGTAGAGGCGGCGTGTGTTGCGCTCGACCAGCCGCGCGCCCAGGCGCGCTTCCAGCGAGGCAAGGTGGCGGCTGGCGGCGGCATTCGACAGGCCCAGCGCCTCAGCCGCGCGGCTCAGGCTGCCGGCTTCGGCCACCTGCACAAACAGTTCGATTTCAGTCCAGCGGTCCATGATTTGAAGCGGTGTGTTTTTCGTTTAGCGGAAAACTGATTTTCGTATGAAGGCTTTTATTCCGCCAGACGCAGTCTATATTCATCCACCATCCATCTCACGCCCACATTCACGAACAACAGGAGACACCCATGAGAAATCTTAACCAGGACACCATCACCCAGGCCGTCATTGCCCGCCTGGCCACCACCCCCGACCCGCGCCTGAAGGAAATCCTGACCAGCCTGGTCCAGCACCTGCACGCGTTTGCGCGCGAGGTGAAGCTGACGGAAGAAGAATGGATGCAGGGCATACAGTTCCTGACCGCCACCGGCCACAAGTGCGACGACAAGCGCCAGGAATTCATTTTGCTGAGCGACACGCTGGGCCTGTCGATGCTGACGGTGGCGATGAACAACGACAAACCCGCCGGCTGCACAGAGCCCACGGTGTTCGGTCCCTTCTTTCTGGAAGACGCACCGCGCTTCAAGCTCGGTGAAGACGTCGCCGGCGGTGCCAGCGGCGAGCCCTGCCTGGTGCACGGCACCATCAAATCGCTGGACGGCAAACCCGTGCCCAACGCCCTCATCAATGTCTGGCAGGCCGATGCCGACGGCAACTACGACGTGCAGTACGCACACCTGGCCAAACCGCAGGCGCGCGGTATTCTGAATGCCGATGAAAACGGCAACTTTTACTTCAAGACCATCCTGGCCGAGGCCTACCCCATCCCGACCGATGGCCCTGTCGGCGCGATGCTCAAGGCGACAAAGAACCACCCCTGGCGCCCCGCCCACCTGCACTTCATGATCGACGCGCCGGGTTACGAGAAGCTCATCACCCACGTCTTCCGTGACGAAGACCAGTACCTCGAGTCGGACGTGGTGTTTGGCGTGCGCTCATCGCTGGTGGCCGACTGGAAGAAAAAGCCCGACGGCACCTACGACCTCGAATACGACTTTGTGTTGAACCCGGTCAAACAGACTGCCAAAGCCTGAAACGCGGGCACCCAGCGTGATCAAACACATCGTGATGTGGAATGTGCGCGGCGACACGGCGGCTGAAAAAGCCGCCGGCGTCGCCAGACTCAAGCAGGCCTTTGAAAGCCTGCGCGGCAAGGTGCCGGGGCTTTTAAATCTTGAAATCGGCGTGGACAGCAGCCGCATTGACTACGCCTGCGATGTCGTGCTGTATTCAGAGTTTGATTCGCAGGCTGCGCTCGATGCTTACGCGGTGCACCCCGAGCATTTGCGTGTCAAAGGCGAACTTGGTGACTTGCGTATTGCAAGGCACCAGGTCGATTACACGGCGGGCTGATCGCGGCCTAATCAGGCGCGTTTTTTGAACATCGCCGACGCGCCGCTTGCGGCCTGTATGTCTTCGGCGGTACTGATCAGCGCATTGGAGAGTTCTTCCATGCGCGCTTCGGTCAGGCGAATCAGCGGGCCGGCAATCGTCACCACACCAATGGTGCCCGAGGGCGAGCGTATGGGCGCGGCCATGGCGCTCATGGCGGGCGAGAACACCTCGCTGATGGTGGCGAAGCCGCGTTTGCGCGCCGTTTGTATGTACTTGAGAAGCTCTTGCACGGTCGTGGGCGCGTTGGGACCGAAATCCTGCGGCTTGCCAAAACCCTGTTTTGCGACCAGTTGAAGCGCTTCTTCATCTGTCATGGTCGACAGCCAGGCATGGCCGGCCGAGCTGCAGGACAAACTCACCGACAGGCCCATGTCTGGGTCATAACGCAGGCCGCGCCGCGCGCCCTGAGCCTTCGCCACAAAGGTCAGGTCGTCACCATCCACCACGGCCAGGCGTACCAGCTCGCCGGATTCTTCAGCCAGGCGGTCGAGCAGCGGCTGGGCCACATCGACCACGCCAGACGCGCTCAAAAATCCCAGTCCCAGTGAGACCAGCTTGATGGTGAGTACATACTCACCCTGTTCCCTGACCTGGCGCACATAACCGCAGCGCACCAGTTCGGCCAGCAGCCGGTGGGTCGCGCTGAGCGGCATGTCCAGCGTCGCTGCGATGGTGGAGACGGTTTGCCCTTCGGGGTGCACCGCGAGTTGTTCCAGCGTTTTGAAGCTTCTTTCCAGCAGGTTGCTCATGTCGTGGGTCGCGTTGTATCGTGTTTTTTCGGTTTGAACCGGGCTATTGGGCCATGCCCAAGGCGGGGCTGCAATTGATTAATGGTAATGGTTTTCCATTATGGAAAGACTTTCCATTCTTGTGGAAAATTTATGCAAAATCCCGCCACTTCCTCAAAACTTCATCAGGAGACCGTTCATGAAATTCACCCGCCGCCCGCTCGCCCTTGGCCTTGCAGCCGCCCTGTCATTTGCTTTTGCCATGCCCGCCATGGCCCAGATCCAGGAACGCACCATCAAGTTTGGTCACCTGAACAACCCTGACCACCCGACCAGCCTGGGCGTCCGCAAGTTCGCCGAAATCGTTGCAGCCAAGACCGGCGGCAAGATCAAGGTGCAGGAATTCGCGGCTTCCCAGCTCGGCAATGAGCTGCAGCAGCAATCGGCTTTGCAGGGCGGTGTGCAGGAAATGCTGGTCGCGTCGACCACGTCATTGAACGGCATCGTCAAGGAATTCGGCCTGCTGGACTTTCCCTTCCTCTTCGCCAATGCGAAGCAGGCCGACGCGCTGGTCGACGGCCCCCTGGGCAAGATGCTCACCTCCAAACTGCCTGAAAAGGGCGTGATCGTTCTGGGCTTCTTCGACCTGGGCTTTCGCAACGTCACCAACAGCAAGCGCCCCATCATGAAGGGTGCCGACCTGGAAGGCCTGAAGCTGCGCGTGATCCCGAACCCGGTGTTCCTTGAAACCTTCAAGACCTTCAAGGCCAACCCTGTGCCCATGCCTTTTGCCGAGCTGTACGGAGCGCTTGAGAGCAAGGCTGTGGATGGCGAGGAAAACCCCTTCGCGGTCATCGCGTCGAGCAAGTTCTACGAAGTGCAGAAGTACGTGAGCGGCACCAATCACGTTTACGCGACCAACCCTATCCAGATCAGCAAGCGCTTCTGGGACCGCCTCTCGGCTGCCGAACAGAAGATCCTGGCGGATGCCGCCATCGAAGCACAAAACTGGCAGCGTGTGGTCAGCCGTGAAGTCTCGGCCAAGGCGCTGGGTGAACTGACGGCCAAGGGCATGCTGTACAACGACGTTCCGGCTGCCGAGCTTGCCAAGATGCGCGCCGAAGTGCGCCCCGTCTATGACAAGTTCTCCGCCGCCTATGACCCTGCCGTCGTGACGCTGTTCAAGTCCGAGCTGGAGCGGGTGTCGAAGTTCTGATCCCCATGAATTGAGTTCCATGAAAATACTTGTCCTTCACGGGCCGAACCTGAACCTGTTCGGCCGGCGCGAGCCGCACATCTACGGCACCACGACGCTCGCACAGATCAACGACATGCTGGCAAAACTGGCAGGGGAACTGGGCGTCACGCTGGAGACCATACAGTCGAACCATGAAGGCGCGCTGATTGATTTCCTGCATGAGAACATCGACTCGGCGCAGGGCGCGCTGGTCAACCCCGCCGGGCTCACCCAGCATGGCGTGCCGCTGCACGACGCCATCAAGGCCATGCCCTTCCCGGTGATCGAGGTGCACATGTCCAACCTTGCGACACGTGAACCCTGGCGCCACCACTCGATCATCTCGCCGGCCGTGAAGGGCACGATCCAGGGCTTCGGTCCGCGCTCGTACCTAGAGGGCTTGCGGGTCGTGACCGATATCGCGCGTGAAGCGCAGGCCACTGCCGCGCAAAACTGACATGGACAAGTTTGTCGACAAGGCCTGCAAGGGCATCGAGTTCCTCATCGCACTCGGCCTGGCCATCATGGTCGTGCTGGTGTTCGGCAATGTCGTGCTGCGCTACGGCTTCAACTCGGGCATCACGGTGTCCGAAGAAGTGTCGCGCTGGCTCTTCATCTGGGGCACCTTCCTCGGTGCCCTCGTCGCGCTGCGCGAACACGGTCACCTTGGCATCGACATGGTCGTTGGCAAGCTGCCCGTCATCGGCAAGAAGATCTGCCTCATCGTCGGCCACGTGCTGATGATCTTCATCGTCGTGCTGCTGGCCATGGGCAGTTGGGAGCAGGTCAAGATCAACCTGGACGTCACTGCGCCCACGACCGGCTGGTCGATGTCCATCGTCTATCTCTCGGGTCTTGTGTTCGGCGTGCTTGCATGCGGGCTGCTGCTGCTGGATTTGTGGAAGGTCGTCAGCGGCCAGCTGTCGGATGACCAGCTGGTCATGGTGCAGGAGTCGGAAGAGGCCGTGCAGCTCAAGCAGGTGCTGGACGACGCGCGAGAGTCAGACAAAATCGGAGCGCGTTCATGACCATTGCCATTTTTATCGGCTCGCTGCTGGCCGCCATGGCCCTGGGCATTCCCATTGCGTTTGCATTGCTCGCCAGCGGTGTGGCCCTGATGTGGCATCTGCAGCTCTTCGATGCGCAGATCCTGGCACAGAACCTGGTCGGCGGCGCCGACAGCTTCCCGCTGCTGGCTGTGCCTTTTTTCATGCTGGCCGGCGAGATCATGAATGTCGGCGGCCTGTCGCGCCGCATCGTCGACCTCGCGCTGGCGCTGGTCGGCCACGTCAAGGGCGGGCTGGGCTACGTGACCATCATGGCCGGCTGCCTGCTGTCGGCGCTGTCCGGCTCGGCGGTCGCCGATGCGGCCGCGCTCACCGCGCTGCTGTTGCCGATGATGGTCAAGGCCGGGCACGACAAGGTACGTGCCGGTGGCCTGATCGCCTCCGTGGGTGTCATCGGTCCGGTCATTCCGCCCAGCATCGGGCTGGTGATCTTCGGCGTCGCGGCCAACGTGTCTATCTCCAAGCTCTTCCTGGCGGCCATCGTGCCGGGCCTGCTGATTGGCGGCGCACTCTGGATCACCTGGGCCTGGCTGGTGCGCAGCGAGAAGATCGTGCCGCCGCCGCGCAAGTCGGCCACCGAGATCATGAAGGCCTTCCGCGAAGCCACCTGGGCGCTGGTCCTGCCGGTCATCATTCTGGTCGGCCTGCGCATGGGCGTGTTCACGCCGACCGAGGCGGCCGTGGTGGCTGCCGTCTACGCCCTGTTCGTGTCCACCGTCATCTATCGCGAACTCAAGCTGTCGCAGCTCTACGCCGTGTTCGTGGCGTCAGCCAAGACCAGCGCCATCGTGATGTTCCTGATTGCTGCCGCGATGGTCAGTGCCTGGCTGATCACCGTCGCCAACCTGCCGGCCATGGTGGTGGAACTGCTCAAGCCTTTCATGGGCAGCCCCATTCTGCTGATGTTCGCCATCATGGTGCTGGTCATGGCCGTCGGCACGGCGATGGACATGACGCCCACCATCCTGATCCTCACGCCGGTGCTGATGCCCGTGGTCAAGGCCGCGGGCATAGACCCGGTTTACTTCGGCGTGCTGTTCATCATCAACAACTCGATAGGGCTGGTGACGCCGCCGGTGGGCACGGTGCTCAATGTGGTGGCGGGTGTCGGCAAGATCAGCATGGACGATGTCACCAGGGGTGTCATTCCTTTCATGATCGCGGAGTTCGCCATCATGTTCCTGATGGTGGTGTTTCCGAAACTGGTTACCGTGCCGGCAAGCTGGTTCTACTGATTCCATTTCTACTTCATCACGATACGTTGTTGCCCCGCCTTGCCGTGCTACAACACTGTCTGCGGCAGGGCGCCTGGTCTCGCAATAAATTAGAAATGGAATAGGGTTAGCTATGACACTTTCAGGTAATGCTGCAGTCGCCATGTGGTGGGACATCCTGCCTGCGCAACGCGAGGAGTTCCAGGACTGGCACTCGCGCGAACATTTTCCGGAGCGCATGGGCATTGAAGGCTTCCTCCGCGGTTCACGCTGGTCCAACATCGACGGCGGGCCCGGCTTCTTTGTGATGTATGAGCTGGCGTCCTATGAAACGCTGACGTCGCCGGGTTACCTGCAAAGCCTCAACAATCCGACGCCCTGGTCCATGAAGATGATGCCGCACCACCTGCACATGGTGCGCAGCCAGTGCAAGCTGCAGAGCAGTTTTGGCGGCGGACTGGGCCGGGCCATGCTGACGATTCGCCTTTCACCTGCTGAGGGCCAGGAAGGTCCCTTGCTGGACTGGCTCGAAAAATTGCTTGCCCGCCTGGCTGAAAGCAGGGGCATCACCGGGGCACACCTGCTGCAAACCAAAACGCCCGAGGCAGCCATGACGCAGGAGCAGAAAATCCGCGGCGGAGATGCCGTCGCCGACTGGATCGTGCTGCTGTCGTCTTATGAAACAGAGGTGTTGCAACACGCCCTGGCGAACGAGTTGTCGCCACAGAGCCTCAAGGCTGCAGGCGCCGTCGAAGCCATGACACATGACATCTACGCGCTCTCGTTTTCACTGGGGAAACACGACCTGAAGCCTGCTGCGCAGGGCTCGCTGTAAAGCAGTCAGCCGGCCTGCGCCGCCAGACTGCGCTGTATGGCGACCAGTGCCTTGTTCAGCGCTTTCAGAATCCGTTCGCGCGCCACGTCGTCGAAACGCACGGCCGGTACGGCGACGTTGATGGAGCCCAGCGCCATGCCCGCGCTTGACAGCACCGGCATGGCCACGCCGCAGATACCGGGCGTGAATTCTTCAGACACATAAGCCACGCCGGTTTCCCGCACGGCCCTGATCTGCTTTCGCAGTTCTTTCTCGCTGCGAATGGTGTTGGGCGTAACAGCCTCGAACTTCACGCTGCGCAAATAAGCTTCGCGTTCGGCTTCAGGCATGAAGGCCAGCAGCGCCTTGCCGCCCGAGGTGGCATACAGCGGCGCCAGGTCGCCCTTGCGCATGTGCGATACCAGGCGCTGCGAGCTGCTGACAGATGCCACCACTTCCGACTGCATGCCTGAGAGCTGATTAAAGGCACTCGATTCGCGGCAGGCCTCGGTGATTTCCGCCAGCACCGGCTCGACGATGCCGAGGATGCTGCGGCCCTGCATGGCCCGCCCCGCCAGGCGTGACACCGCTTCACCCAGCCGGTAGCCGCGCGACACTGCCGAGTAATCAAGGTAGCCGCGCGCCGTGAGGTTGCGCAGCAGCTGTGTCAGGCTGCTTTTGGGAATGCCCAGTGCTTCGGACATGTCGGTATGCGACATGTCCTGCCCGCGCTGCGCCAGCAGTTCGAGCACATCGAGTACACGGTCTGCAGATTTGACGGCTGTGGCGGGTTCTGTCATTCGCTTGGCATTTTACATTTTGTTTATATATGTGAACAAGAAAACTGATAGTAGCTGCACTCTGTCCATCGATACCAGAAGCATCGTTCCATATTTCACAAATGAATTTTCCGCAGCACATACAAAAAATCAGTGAAAACCCTTGGAGCTGTCAGTGCCCTGCCTGATTAAAGTTCATATACAAGAACTTGTTTCTTTATATGAACTGACAAAAAACTGCACCGAAAGACACTGATGACCGATACCCTGAACGACGAACTCCGCATACGCCAGACCATAGAACGCTGGGCCGTCTGGCGCGATGCCGGTGACTGGGCGCGTTTTGCCACCGTCTGGCACCCCGAAGGCCGCATGGAAGCGACCTGGTTCCAGGGCCCGTTTGCCGACTTCATCCGCGTGACCCAGGAAGGCTGGGCCAAGGGTGTGAGCATTCTTCACTTTCTGGGTGGCTCGGCTATCGAGGTCAAGGGCGACCGCGCGATTGCGCAAACCAAGATGACGATTTCCCAGCGCGGCAACGTCGAGGGTGAAGACGGCCCGGTGATGTGCGACGTGGTCTGCACAGGCCGCTTTTATGACTTCATGACCAAACATGAAGGCGAGTGGAAGGTGCTGCATCGCCAGCCGATCTACGAAAAAGACCGCATTGATCCGCTGGACTCGACCGCGCAGCTCAGGCTGGATGCGAAGGTGCTGGCGTCCATGCCGGCGGGCTACCGCCACCTCGCCTACATCCAGACCCGCATCGGCTACACCGTGAAGATGGACATGCCCATGCTGCAGGGGCCCGTGGTCGATGAGCTTTATGCGCGTGGTGCACGCTGGCTGGCCGGTGGTGTGCTCGAACGATGAACAGCTGATCCCCAATATTTTCGCAGGAGACCTTCATGACCTATTCCCTCAACCGCCGGACGGCGCTTGCGGCGCTGGCCGCTGCCGGTGCGCCGTCAGTGTTTGCCCAGGCGCCGGCCTTTCCAAACAAACCATTGCGCGTCATCGTGCCGCAGCCACCCGGTGGTGGTTTTGATGTGGTGGGCCGATTGCTGGCCGACAGGCTCGGCAAGGCGCTGAAGCAGCCTGTGGTGGTTGAAAACCGCACTGGTTCGGGCACGCTCAATGGCACCGACCTGGCAGCGAAGGCCGACGCTGATGGCTACACGCTGGTGGTCGGTTCGATCTCCAACATTGCCCTCAATATGGGCCTGTACAAGAACCCGCCGTACAACAGCCTGCGCGACTTCGAGCCGCTGGGGCTGGCAGTTTCGTACAGCTACACGCTGATGTGCCGCAAGGACCTGCCTTACAAGACGCTGAAGGACGTGATCGCCTACGCCAGGGCCAACCCCGGCAAGCTGACCTACGCCTCGGCTGGCGTTGGTTCTGGCCAGCATGTGCTCGCCGCGGCGCTCTGGCAGCAGGCCGGTGTCGACATCACGCACGTGCCTTACCGCGGTGCGCAGATGGCCTACCAGGACCTGATAGGCGGACGCGTCGACATGTTCTTTGACCTCTCGCCCACGGCCCGCCCACAGATTGAAAGCGGCAATGTGCGCGCCCTCGCGGTGTCGGGCGCCACGCGCCAGCCCACGCTGCCCGACGTGCCGACCATCCGCGACAGCGGGGTTGCAAAGCTTGAGCTTGAATCGTGGTTTGGCCTCTTTGCGCCAGCCAAAACGCCGCCCAAGGTGCTGGAACGCCTGCGTAAGGAGATGGACACCATCATTGCCTCACGCGATGTCAGCGACACCTTCCGCAAGGCGGGCGGGCGCTCGCTGAGCCTGTCCCTGCCGGAGACGCGTGCGCTGGTCAAGCGTGACACCGAGTTCTGGTCAAAACTGATACGCGAACTGGACATCAAGGCGGAATAGGGCGCATGCGGGGCAGGCATGGCTGGGTTAAAACCCGCATGGCCCCCCTGTAAAACCCATGTCCGGCAGATCCGGCAGCGCGGTGGTTTAATCGCGCTGTCTTTTTTATTTTCAGGCACAACAATCATGACGACAAAAATTGCCCAGGCCAGCCTGGACCAGCTCTTCTTCAACGCACGCACCGCCAACGGTTTTATCGACAAGCCTGTGCCGCTGGAACTGCTCAAGGAGGTCTATGACATCGCGAAGATGGGCGCGACCTCGATGAACACGCAACCCGCGCGTTATGTCTTTCTGAACAGCGCCGAGTCGCGTGCACGCCTGCTGCCAGCACTGTCGCCCGGCAACCTCGACAAGACCCGTGACGCGCCTGTCACGGTCATCGTGGCCTACGACACGCGTTTTTACGAGCACATGCCGCAGATCTGGCACAAGCCGGGTGCGAAAGAAATGTTCGAAGGCAATGCGCCCATGGCCGGGGGCACGGCGGTGCGCAACGGCACGCTCAGCGGTGCCTACTTCATGATTGCCGCACGCGCAGTCGGCCTTGATTGCGGCCCCATGAGCGGTGTCGACCTGGCCAAGGTCAATGCAGAGTTCTTCCCTGACGGCCGCTTCAAGGCCGACTTTTTGATCAACCTCGGTTACGGCGACAACAGCAAGCTGTTTGACCGCAACCCGCGCCTGTCGTTTGAACAGGCTTGTTCCGTGCTGTAAGCACGAAGCAGGCTTTCAGCATTCCTTACGCTCCCCCCACCCAACCCGCCCCTCGCGGGGCGGGCTTCAAGAAAAGACGGGTTTGAGTTTTCCTGTCATCACCGACCCGTTTTTCTACGCCGTCGCCATCCCCGCCGTTCTGCTGATGGGTATCAGCAAGAGCGGCTTTGGCGCGGGTTTTGGCTCGCTTGCTGCGCCGCTGATGGCGCTGGCCGTGACGGTGCCGCAGGCGGCGGCCATCCTCATGCCCATACTGCTGCTGATTGACCTGCTGGGGTTGGCCGCATTCCGCAGGAGCGTTGACCTCAAACTGCTGAAATTTCTTCTGCCGTTTGGATTGCTGGGTACGGTGATCGGGGCGCTTTTGTTCAAGGTGCTGGATGCCCGCATCGTTGCCGGCATCGTCGGCATCCTCATTCTCGTTTTTCTCGCGCAGCGCCTGATGTTTCCGCCCCGTGCTGACGCCCCGCATCCACCGCGCTGGGTCGGCGCGATCCTGACCTCGGTGTCGGGCTTCACCAGCTTTGTCGCGCATGCGGGCGGGCCGCCGGTCGCGTTTTATGTGATTCCCATGCGCCTGTCGCCGCTGGTGTTTGCATCGACCATGGCATATTTCTTTTTCTTCATCAACCTGTCCAAGTGGATTCCCTACGCCTGGCTGGGGCTGATTGATGCGCGCAATATGGCGACTTCCCTGGTGCTGATCCCGCTGGCGCCGCTGGGTGTCTGGGTGGGCGTGCGCCTGGCGAAGACCATGAGCGCCGTGCTTTTCTACCGGCTGCTTTATGCCGGCATGCTGCTGACCGGCTGCAAACTGGTCTGGGATGGTTTTATAGCCCCCACGGTTGCTCACTCCGTGTAGCGCCCTGCCCCCCGAGGGGGCCGCCCGCCTGTGGCCCGGCTGAGCCGGTTCCACGGCTCTGCTTGCGAAAACCTCGCTTCGTTTCGGCATTCCTCCCACTACCTTTGAGAGAGGGTCGGGGTGAGAGCTGGGCAAGCCGACAATCTGCAGTATCAGCGCCGTCAATTCCGGTCATTAACGAATTTGCATGGACAAGCCCCTGTCCGCTCAATAACATCCTCCGGATGCCGGACGCAAACTGCGCGTCGGCTGATCAAGACCGATAAAAACCGACTGGAGACAAGATGATTCACGTATCGATGGCGCGTCGCGCTGCTTTGGCCCTGGCCGTCGCAACACTGGCCGCTGGTCCCATGGCGCAAGCCCAGACAGCCGCCACCAAATGGCCCACCGCCCCCGTGCGATTTGTGGTGCCTTTCCCCGCAGGCTCCGCACCCGACGTGCTGATTCGTCTGGTGGGCGTCAAGCTGACCGAAAAATGGGGCCAGGCCGTCATCGTTGACAACAAGCCGGGCGGCAGTGGTGTCATCGGCATGAACACCATCCTGTCGTCGCCCACCGACGGCAGTGTGTTTGGTTTTGTGCAGGGCTCTGCCATTTCTGTGGCGCCCAGCACCATCAAGGGCGTGAACTACGACTTCAACCGCGATTTCGTGCCTGTTACGCTGGCTGCCGTTTTGCCATTTGTACTCACGGTGCCTGCAGACTCACCGTATAAAACCCTGGGCGAATTTGTCGCCGCAGCCAAAGCCAAACCAGGCAGCATTGAAGTGGCCGACAACGGCCGGGGCACTGCGCCGCACCTGGCTTCAGCCCTGCTGGGCCTGCAGTCGGGCGCGCAGTTTCTTGAGGTGCATTACCCCGGCGGCGCACAGGCCATGCAGGCCACGCTGGGTGGCCAGACCAAGATGATGGTCGAGACCTACAACGTGGTGGCCGGCAATGTGCAGGGCGGCAAGATGCGTGTGCTGGCCTCCATGGGTGACCGTGTCGAGCCCGGCCTGGAGCAGTTCCCGCTGGCCAACGCCACAGTGCCGGGCGCCGTGGCCTACGGCTGGTTTGCCGTCATCGCCAAAAAGGGTGTGGACCCCGCCATGCTGGCCAAAATGAACCAGGACATGGGCGATGTGCTGAGGATGCCCGATGTGATCGCCAAGTCGCGTGAACTCGGCACCTACCCGCGCCCCGGCACACCGGAGCAACTGGTGCAGTACATCAACCAGGACCGCAGGACCTGGCAGGGCGTTCTCGACAAGCTCAACATCAAGCCTGAATAAGGCCGCAGCAACTCCCGCCTCAGGTCGGGGCGTGCAGGGCCAGCCAGTCGTGCAGCGCGGCCGTCAAGGCCGTCAGCGGGGGAGCCAGCTCGCCGATGGCCGCTGCAACCTTCTCGTCGCCCTGCCGGTCGCGGATGGCAGTTTCCACTGCCCCCGCCAGCAATGAAACGTCTGTGGCGCCTATGGTGCCCGACACGCCCTTGAGGGTGTGGGCTGCCCGCTGCGCGGTCGCTGCATCACCGGCAGCCAGTGCCAGCCGGATGTTGTCGGCGCAGTCCCTTTGTCCCGTCACATAGCGCTGCAGCATCGCGAGATAGAGCGGCTTTTTCCCCATCATGTGCGACAGGCCGGTCTGCACGTCCAGGCCGGCCATGCCTTCGGGCAGGCCGCTGTCCGCTGGCGCATCGGCGGCTGCAGGCGGCGCAGCAGGCACTGCGGGGCCGGGCAGCACGCCGCGCCCGGGTATCCATTTGATCAGCATGCGCCACAGGCCATCGGGGTCTATGGGTTTGGACAGAAAGTCGTTCATGCCGGCATCGAGGCAACTCTGGCGGTCTTCTGCCATGGCATTGGCCGTCATCGCCACAATCGGCAATGTCTGCAGGCGGGGAAGGCGGCGTATCGCCAGGGTGGCCTCAATACCGTCCATCACAGGCATCTGCATGTCCATCAGCACCAGGTCATAGCTGGACTTCTGCACCTTGTCGAGCGCCACCTGCCCGTTTTCTGCAACTTCGACCGAGAAGCCGGCATCTTCAAGAAGCTCGCAGGCAATCTGCTGGTTGATGTCGTTGTCTTCGGCCAGCAGGATGCGCGCGCCCTGCACGGTGGCCAGTTGATCGATGCCTGTGGTGCCGCCGAGTGCGCCGAAGCGGCTTTCGGGCCGCACCTGACCCAGCGCCTGCATGGTGGTGTCAAACAGCATGGACGGACTCACGGGCTTGACCAGCACCCCGCTCAGGCCCAGCGTTTCGGCCTCGTGAATCATCTCTTCCCGGCCGTGCGCGCTGACCATCAGGATGATCGGGTCAGGCTCAAGTTCGAGCGCGCGTATGCGCCTGGCCGTCTCCATCCCGTCCATGGTGGGCATGCGCCAGTCGAGGTAGACGATGTCGAACGGTTCGCCTTCGGCCGCGGCGGACCGCAGCGTGCGCATGGCCGCCTCGCCGGAGGCCACGTCGGCCACCCTGAAGGTCATGCCCTCGAGCATCCCGCGCAGCACGGCGCGGGCATGGACGTTGTCGTCCACCACCAGCACCCGGCGGCCGCGCAGGTCCGGGTTGGGCAGCAGCACGCGGCGGGGCAGGGTGCTGATGCCCAGCCTGACCGTGAACCAGAAGGTGCTGCCGGAGCCCGGCACACTGGTCACGCCGACATCGCCCCCCATGAGGCCGGCGAGATTCTTGGAAATTGCAAGCCCCAGGCCGGTGCCTCCGAAGCGCCGCGTGGTCGAACTGTCAGCCTGCGAAAAACTCTGGAACAGCCGGGAGATCTGCTCGTCGGTGAGGCCTATGCCGGTGTCGCTGACCGAGAAGTGAAGCAGCACATCGTGCGCTGTACGTTCCTTCACGCGTGCCGCGATCACGACCTCGCCAGTCTCCGTGTACTTGACCGCATTGTTGGCGTAGTTGATGAGAATCTGGGATACGCGCAGCGAGTCGCCGACCAGTGCGGGCGGCACGTCGGGTTCGACGTTGAACACCAGCTCCAGGCCCTTGCTGCTGCACTTGTCGGTAATCAGGCTGGCAACGTTGTCAAGCACCTTGTCCAGTTCGAAGTCGATGTTTTCCAGGCTGAGCTTGCCGGCCTCGACTTTCGAGAAATCGAGGATGTCGTTGATGATGCCAAGCAGGTGCTGGCCCGAGCTTTGCACCTTGCCGATGTAGTCGCGCTGGCGTGGTGTCAGGTCGGTCTTGAGCGCCAGGTGCGACATGCCGATGATGGCATTCATGGGGGTGCGGATTTCGTGGCTCATGTTGGCCAGGAAGTCGGATTTCATCCGGGTGGCTTCTTCTGCCAGCTCCTTTGCGCGGCGTATCGCGTCCTCCTCCTGCTTGCGGTCGGTGATGTCGCGGCTCACGCCAAGCAGGCCGCCCTGCTTTCCGTCTTCATACCAGAGCGGGGACACCATGGTGTCGAGCAACACGCGCCGGCCATCGGGGTAGGTGACCCAATGCTCGGCAGATATTTTCTGCAATGACTGCAGCGTGACCTCGTCTCGGGCGCGCATGGCGGCGGCCACGTCAGGCGGAAACAGGTCCTCGCAACTCAGGCCCCGGATTTCCGCGATGCTGCGCCCGACCATGGCCGCATAGGCATCGTTGCAACCGAGGTAACGGCCCTCATGGTCCTTGTAGAAAATCGGGTCAGGGATGGAGCTGACCAGCGCGCGCATGGTGCTGCGCTGGCGACTGATTTCATTGGCGGCGCGTTTCTGCTCCGTGATGTCCTTGAAGGTCGCCACATGCACGGCACGTTCTTCATCCTGCGCCAGGAACACCGTGATCTCCACATCAATCAGCTTGCCGTTGCCGCAGCGAAAGCGGCTTTCGAATTGCAGCGGTTTGGGAGAGTCCTCCAGGCTGACCCTGATCTGCGCCACGGCCTCGGTGCTGGTGTCCACGTCAAGTGCAGACAGTTCAAGTCCGACGAATTCTTCAATCGGGTAGTCGAGTTCTTCGCAAGCGGCCTTGTTGGCATACACCACGCGTTTTGCAACCGGGTCCAGCCAGAACAGCGGGCCGGAGTTTTCAACCACCAGCTGGTTGAAGCGAATCTTGCGCTCTGCGCGGGTGCGCTCGGTGACATCGCGGAAGTTGAAGACCAGGCCCACGCGTTTGCCGTTGGATTCCACCGGGGTAATGACGCGCTCAAGAAGGCGGCCGTCCTTCATCTCGATTTCGTCGAACACCTCGCCGTCCATGTGTATCCACAGCTCCCTGGCGCGAGCGATGAATCGGTCGCCGTCCTTCACCAGGGATGCGTGCAGGGTCATGAGGGCAATTTCCTGCCCTGGCGCCATCAGCGCATCGGGGGCCTGGCCCCACATCTCGGTGAATCGTGGGTTGACGTATTTTGCGCCGCTTGCGAAATGGATGGCCAGAACACCATCGGGTGCGGCGTTCAGGGCGTTGGTCAGGAAGGTTTGTGACGCCGTCAGGTGCTTGATGCGTTTTTCCTGCGCCGTGAGCGCTGTGGAGAGCGATTCCTCCGCCGCGGAGGGCCGCCCCATCAGATGTTGCAGCAGGGGGATGCGGGCGAGGTATTTTTGCAGCGCGTGACGCATGCCCGCCTTCAAGTGCCGAGCCTGTCTGCCATGGCGCGCAACTCCTGGGCTACCACCGCGCGGTCAGCTGCAGGACGTCCCGGCAGGTCGAGCTTTGCGGACACACCCTGCAATTCGCGCTGGACCAGCTGGCGGATACCCGCCCCCGGATCGCTCTTGTCGCGCACCGCATAAGCCGTGATGGGTTCGGAAAATCCCTTGGCGTCGATGGAAACCGAAGGCTCGGTGTCAATCTCGTGTTTGACCAGTGCGTAGGTTTCACCCGAGATCAGGATGCCACCCGGCTCGGCCGCCTGTTCAAGCCGCGCAGCCAGGTTGACCTCCGGGCCGATGATGGTGTAGTCCATGCGCAGGTCGCTGCCGAAATTGCCGACGTCGCAAAAGCCGGTGTTGATGCCGATGCGGATGCGAAAGGTCTTGCCCACGCCCGTATCGCGCCACAATTCCTGAAGGTCCGTCATGGCACGCTGCATGGCGATGGCCATCTTGACGCATTGCAGCGCGTCTTCCTGCACCCCACGGCTGTGCGGATCGCCGAAAAAAATCACCATGGCGTCGCCGATGAATTTGTCCACCGTACCGCCATATTCAGCGGCAATGCGCGACATCTCGGAAAAGTAGCTGTTCAGAAGGCGCGTGATGTCCTCCGGTTGCCACTTCGATGTGGAACCCGTGAAGTCCTTGATGTCGGAGAAAAACACCGTGAGCTTTTTGCGTTCGGTGTGGATCTCGGCCTGCTGCGAACCGTCAAACAGTGACTGGTAAACCTGAGGTGCGAGATAGCGCGACAGTTTTTCAGACAGTGCCTGCAGGCGCCTGGCGTTGCCGCTGCGCTCCAGGTGCGATTGCACGCGGGTCAGCAACAGGGGCGGGCTTATGGGTTTGGTAATGTAGTCAACCGCGCCCAGGTCCAGCCCCAGCTGTTCTTCCTCCATGGTGCTCAGGGCAGTGAGAAAGATCACGGGGATGGTGGCTGTCGGCGGGTGCTGGCGTATGCGGCGCAGCACTTCATAGCCATCCATTTCCGGCATCATGATGTCGAGCAGGATCAGGTCAGGCGGTGCCTGGGACATGATGATGGCAAGGGCCTCCCTGCCAGACGAGGCCAGCAGAAGATCGTATTTGTCCTCGAGCAGGCCTGTCATCAGAAACAGGTTGTCCTCCGTGTCGTCGACGACAAGCACGCGTGAACGTGGCACGGGGTTCGCGGTGCCGGGGTTGGGGGGCGTCGTCGGCAGCGAGGGGGGGTCTTGATTCATGGCAAACCTTGGAAAAAGGTGGCTGATGGACCTGGCGACCAGGATTTCGTCAACCCGAATCGATTGCACCGGTAAAAATCATTATGAATGATCAATATGATTTTTTTGATGAAACTGACAGTGAGATTTTATCATTCGAATGCTCGCAAAACCAAGCGCATGGTACCCGGATCAGCGCCCGGATAAAGCCCGACATGGTGTAGGCATGACGGCGGCTTTGTTCATCCGGATGTCTGTTGCGACGGGTTTCTCAAAAGGGGTACTGATATATTGACAACAATTTTTTGTGACGCATGCCAGCGTGTTGACGTCTGCTTCGCCAGTCCTTGAGCCACTTCCATGACCACTGTCGTTTTTGCTGATCTTGTAGGCAGTACCAGCATGTACGAGCGGCTGGGGGACGAGGCTGCGTCGCGCTTTGTGAACCAGTTGATGGGCGTGCTGGGCCAGGTGTTCGAGCAGCACCACGGGCGTGTGGTCAAGGTGCTGGGCGACGGGCTGTTTGTGGTGTTCGAGTCCGAGGGCGATGCGCTCGCTGCCTGCATCAACATACAAAAGCGGCTGGAGGGCAAACCCATACAGCCCGGCGGCACAGGCGCGCCGGTGCAGATGCAGATAGGCATAGAGTCGGGTGAAGTCGTCGAGATTGACGGCGACTGTTTTGGCGACACCGTCAACTCTGCCGCGCGGCTGGCCGACCTGGCCGGTGCGGCGCAGATCCTCACCACTGAACACGTTTTCAAAACATTGCTGCCGGTGCAAAAAGCGTCGCTGCGCAGCATGGGACCCATGTATTTGCGGGGCAGGGCGGAAGCCAGCCACGTTTACCGCGTCGAGTGGCAGACCGGGCGCGATGAAGACGCCACCATGGCCGGCCGTTCGATGTTCGCGGTCAACCATGAGGGTTTTCTGCAGCTGGAGTTCGGCGGCAAAAGCGTGCGGCTTGACTCCAGAAGCGGCAAGCTCAGCCTGGGCCGTTCGCCAGACGCCACGCTCTCTGTCAACGACCCGCGTGTCTCGCGCATGCATGCCACGCTGGAATGGCGCGGCGGGCATTTCGTGCTGACCGATGCATCAAGCTACGGCACCTGGGTCTACCTGGGCAACCAGGGTGAGCCCGTGGTGCTGCGGCGCACCGAGTGTTACCTGGTCGGCAGCGGGCAGATCGTGCCGGGCTGCGAGCAGGCTGATGACAACGCGCCTCTGATCGCGTTTTCGGTACGTAATTGACCGGAACGCTGGCGGTATAGCCCCATAAAACCCGGCCTGGCACGGGACATGCAGGCTAGAATCTTTTTTGCTTCGAGGCTAGGTTCCGGTCCTGTCTCGCCCTCCCGCCTTCTCACTTTTGCCACCCCTCATGAGTCTTAAAAAGCTTGGCCGTTACGATCTGGTCCGCGTGCTCGGCAAGGGGGCGATGGGGCTGGTGTACGAGGGCCGGGACCCCAACCTCGACCGGCGCGTCGCCATCAAGACCATCAAGGTCGAAAACCTCTCCGACGAGTCGGCCGCCGAATACGAAGTGCGCTTTCGTACCGAGGCCCGCTCCGCCGCGCGCCTGCAGCACCCCAACATCGTCAGCGTCTACGACTCAGACCGCGACGGCGACATTGCCTTCCTGGTCATGGAATTCATCCAGGGCGACGACCTCAAGCACCATCTGGACAAGGGCGAGCGTTACACGCTGGAGCAAAGCCAGCGCATCATGGCCGACCTGCTGTCTGCGCTGGACTACGCACACCGGCAGAACATCGTTCACCGCGACATCAAGCCCGCCAACCTGCTGATAGAGCCCGATGGCAGAGTCAAGCTGGCCGACTTCGGCGTGGCGCGCATCCAGGATTCAGGCGAGGCCACACGCACGCAGGGCACCATCGTCGGCACGCTCAAATACATGTCGCCCGAGCAGTTGCAGGGCCGGCCCATTGATGCGCGCGCCGACCTTTACGCTGCCGGCGTAGTGCTCTACCAGTTGCTGACCGGCAAGCGGCCCTTTGATGGCGATACCGACTTTGCAGTCATACAGCAGATCGTCAACCACACGCCGCCTGCGGCGACTTACTACAACGACCGCCTGCCACCGGCCATTGATGCCGTGGTGGCCAGGGCGCTTGCCAAATCGCGCGACCAGCGTTACCCCACTGCGCAGGAGTTTTCAAACGCGCTGGCAGCCGCCTGCCGCGATGCCAACGACATCACCGTGGTGCCGCCCGCAGCCGTGCCGGGCAAGGGCAGCAACGCCACCTGGACAGCCACCATGCTGGCTGGCGAGTCGCTCGTCAGCACGAACAGCGGTACAAGCGGAACCAGTGCCACCAGTTCCTCCATCGTCACGCAGGAACTGGAGCTGGTTTACTGGAAAGACATCAAGGAATCGGTTGATGTGGAAGACATCCAGGGCTTCCTCGCCAAGTTTCCGTCTGGCATTTACGCTGACCTCGCGCGCCGCCGCCTGAAAAAGCTCGGCGTATCTGGCGATGAATCCGATGTGGGTACGCGGTCTGGCACCGTCACGCAACTGAGCGGCTCGCCCACGCCGGACAGGACGGGGCTGCAGGCCGGCCCTGCCGGTGATGCTGATGAAAAAACTGCAGACAAGACAGACCTTGCCTGGCAGGCGCTTGAAGCCGTTGCTGCGCAAACGCCATCGCTGCCGCTTGGCCAGGCCCTGCCATCTGCTGCGGCTGACGCCGACCCCGACGCTACAAGGCTGGGCACGGCGGCTCCTGCAGTGGCTGCTGTTTCCTCTCCCGCGCCCGCTGAAGTTGCAGCGGCGCCCGCAGCGGCTGCGCCGGTTGCTGCGTCCGCGACTGCCAAACCCAAAACAGCCCTGATGGCAGGTGCTGCCATTGCCGTGCTGGCCGCCGCGGGTATTGCCTACAAATTGATGTCGCCCTCCGCGCCATCGTCGCCAGCTGATCCGGCATCGGCCATGCTGGCTGCTTCTGCACCTGCTGCTGCCGCCTCGGCCGCCGGTGCGCCTGCCCCTGCCGCATCGATGTCTGCTTCGGCGCCTGCTGCGCCAGCTTCAAGTCCGCAGGCTGCTGCCTCTGCACAGGCAACTGCACGTGCCGCAGCAGCCAAAAAAGCCGCAGCCGACAAGGAAAAAGACAAGGACAAGGCGGCCAAACCCGCACCGGCCAAAACCGCATCCGCCGCATCGCCATCCACCAGCCATTCCACCGACCGCCCAGCCACCGCAGCCCCTGCGGCTGCCGCTACCCCGCAACAGGCCTGCGAAGGCCGCATGCTGCTTGGCTATCAGACCTGCATGAGTGAGCAGTGCGCCAAACCCGCCTTCGCCAACACAGCCATCTGCGTCGAGCGCCGCGCCATCGAGCAGCGGCGCGAGGCTGAAAGGCTGTCCCGGTAACCTGAATGGCCCGTAAGGCCAATTGTTAATATGGAAGTTAACATTTGGCCTGCCAGTGGTCTTGTTGGCGGTTTTCGGGCAGGCCGAAGGCCTGAAAAGCCTCTGAAAAAGCCGTTTCCAGGTATCAAATTGGCCCCCAGGTCAATAGGGACGTGCGAGAGCAGCTATTGAATTGATAGCGATTGCTGCCCATCCGAAGCGGGCGCTCCTGCAGCGAGGCGCTGGCTTGCGGCCTCAACGGGCAAAGTCCAGTTCGCCACCGTACTCACCACTTCTGCCTCAAAGCCAAAGACGTCCACAGCCCGCACACAAACCTTGCGCGGCCCGGCTTTTGCACTTGTTGTGACAAGCGCTTGTGTGGCGACGCGAAGTTCGTCCTGGCCGCTGGCGGTATTGCCCCGGTAGTCCTGCCAGACGGAGCGAAAGACCTTGCCATCGTAGTCCGGGTCCACCGCCCAATAGTCGATCAGGGCCAGTGGTTCCCTTTCGATCACCGCCTGAAGCCGGGCGCGGCTGGCATCGTCGAGGTTGATGGCTCCAGGTGAGAGCAGCACATGGTTTTTGAGCTTGACCGTCAGGGTCTCTTGCGCGCCTTCTGTCCTGCGTTCAATGGGGTAAATCGTCAGGTGTTGCAGCGACGAGAACCGCAACTGCCCGCGCAGTTTGTCCAGTCTGCCTTTTTACTTCAGCCTGTCCATCAGGTCTGGCGGAATCACCAGAACCTCCAGCCGGGGATCGTTCAGCGCGGTGATCGTTTCACCCATTGAAGGCTCAAAGTTCCAGCCCAGCACCACCACCTTTTCCCAGCCGCCCATCAGCCTGTCGCGTTGGGCAATCGCCATTGCGAGTGTGGCCGCGTCTGTAAGCTTGTTGGGGGAGTCGGCCAGCACCAGCGTTTTGCTGCTGCGATGTGCATCGAGGGCAATGCCTGCAATCTGGCCCAGATTGCACTCCGGATTGACGTCCTGAGGCAGCGGGAGTGCACCGTACAGGGAGAGCACGATGTGCGAAAGATCGCCGATACGGCAGTCGGGAACCAGGGGAGCTTTGGCGCTTGTTGCGGCCTTTGCAGGACCGTCGCCCACGGTCTGGTAGAGAAAGGGTGTTGCGCCCTGGTCAACCAGGCGCTTTCGCATGATCATGCATGCGGGTTTAGCGGCGTCAGTGGTGATCCAGCGGCGGCCGGATTTTTCGGCTGCTGCGGCAGTGTTGCCGGAACCGCCGGTGAAGTCTGCGACCAGGCCCTTCTCCGGACACGATGCCCGGATGATCCGTTCGAGCAGCTTTTCAGCCCGTTGGCTGTCGTTCATGGGTTTTTCTGAATGCGGCTCGCATTGAGCCCGATAGTGGGCCTGAAAGTGACAGGCAGCGGATTTCCCGAAGGACAGGAGGGCGTCATGCGCCACGGGGAACAAACCGCTGGAGCCGTCATGCGCCATTTGCTGATTGCAGATCAATTCGCTTGTGAAGTTGCCCTGCCCAAAAACCTCATCCAGCAGCACCTTCACGTAGTGCCCCACATGCCCCTCCAGATGCAGGTAAATCGAGCCTGTATCCGCCAACAACTCACGCATCAGTATCAGGCGCGGCGTCATCATGGCGAGATAAAAAGCCATGCCGTCAAGCCATGTGCCTGAATCGGCAAACTGCTCGATGGGCGTGGGCTTTTGCTTCAGTTCACCCCCCGGCAGCGTGATTCTGCCGGTGCGGTAGTTGGCCTTGCCGCCGAAAGGCAGGTCGAAAAAAATCAGGTCGACCCTTCCCCGCAGGCTGGGCGTTGTTTCATCGCCCGCCAGCAGCGCTCCCATGGCCAGCAGGTTGTCCCCGTAGATGAGGCGGTTGGCCCAGGGCTTGTCCAGGGTCAGCGCAGAACCAGGGGGGTGATCGTCCGATGGGCCCTGTGCAAGCTGTCCCCTGGCCGGCAGCACGACTTCGCGGGTCTGCAAGGTCATGCGGTGCCGGTTTTTAATGCCTCGCTGTATCTTCCCGGCCTCCTTGCGGCCGTTGGCGACGATGACGGGCAATTGCTCCAGAAGGGAGTTGGCCATGACTTCCTGTTGAATAAAAAAATAAACACAGAGTTTAGTTTAAAGTGAACAGACAGTTCTTTTTTGAAGGCCTGATTGCGTAGTTTCAGGTCATGACCGAAAAAGAAGAATTTGCAAGGCGCCTGCGGGAAGCAATGACGCAAGCCGGCTATCCGCTGCGGCCAGTCATCCTTGAGAGGGAGTTCAACACGCGTTACTACGGCAAGTCGGTCACCCTGCAGGCGGTGCGGCGCTGGTTACGCGGTGAAGCCATCCCCTCACAGGACAAGTTGCAGGTGCTCGCCGAGTGGCTCAAGGTCGAGCCGCACGCACTGCGCTACGGTGAAGCTGTGCGGCATTCCGTCCAGGAGCATCGCAAGCAGTGGGGCGAGGGACTGGACTACCTGGACAAGGAAACGTTTACGGCCTTCCTCACGCTGCCGGCGCCGCAGCGCAAGGTGGTGCGGGAAGTGATCCTGACTTTTGCCAGGGCGCATGGCGAAGCGGTGCCACCTGCCAAACCCGGTAAATAGCCGCGCTGCAAGACCCGGCGAGATCACCTACGGCAGACGCCTCAGCCGGCGCTGCTTGAGCGGCAGTCCCACATCCGGCAGGGCTCCCGGGTCAAGCCCCGGATGACATGGATAATTGGTGTTTTTGCCGTATACATTAAAAATTTAACGTATACGGCAAAACTCGCTTTTGATTGCTGCCCGACAGCCTGTTTTGGCATCAAAAACGTCAAAAAAAGCTGATTTTGAGGCGTAAAAATGGCTGCAGCCCTTTAAATACGGGCGTGAGCAGCTACTGAATTCATAGCAATTTTGGCTGCTTCCTTCTTATTTCTTGCTCCCTCGCTCGCTGGCGGGAGAGGGTTGGGGTGAGGGGTGGTTTGGCATTCAAACCTGTCGCATCCAGCCGCAGATGAAGAGCCCTCACCCCAGCCCTCTCCCAAGAGGAGAGGGAGCCAGGGAGGATCAGGGCACCGGCCCCTCCCTGGCCCCTGCCCCGGCTTCCTTGTCCCAGCTTGCGGGCCGGCGCTGGGCGAGTTGCTCGCGCTCCTGCGCCATCTGTTCTTCCAGCTGCAGGCGTCCCTGCACCGCCACAGCGATGAGTTTGCTGCGGTCCTTGCGGTGCGGGTACATGCGTTCGAACAGTTCGATGTTGTGCTGGCGAAAACGCATGGCGGACTGGCGCGCCTCGTGCGGTGGCTGGCCGAGCAGCTCCAGCACCGAGCGGGCGCTGCGCAGGCTGGACTCGAACAGCTCGCGTTCGACCTTCATCACGCCACGATCCCTCAGGTTGTTCCAGTGGGTCACATCGCGGGCTCTAGCGACGATTTCAAGCTGCGGGAAGTGCTCTTTCGCGATGTCCACAATCTTCAGCGACTGCTCGATGTCATCGACGGCAACCACGAGGATTCGGGCCGTGGCCGCGCCTGCGGTGCGCAGCAAATCGAGCCGGGTGGCGTCGCCGTAAAACACCTTGAAACCGAAGGCCCGAATGGTTTCGACGAGGTCGGCGTCATGGTCCAGCACGGTGGCCGACATTCCTTGGGCCGACAGCATGCGGCCCACGATCTGGCCGTAGCGGCCGAAGCCGGCAATGATGATGGGTTTTTCCTGCTGCTCTGAAATCTCTTCAAGCTGCGGGCCCTTGTGTTTCGCGTAGCTGGGCAGCAGCACCTTGTCGACAAAAATCAGCAGCAGGGGGCTGAGCAGCATGGACAGCGCAACCGCGCCTATGAGCAGCGACGATGTTTCCGCAGAGAACACATTGGCGCCCGCAGCCGCCTGGAACACCACAAACGCAAACTCGCCGCCCTGGGCCAGCAGCACGGTGAACACCGGACGCTCCTGGTAAGGCAGTTTCATGAGTTTGGCCAGGCCGTAGATCACCACCAGCTTGAGGCCCAAAAACCCGAACAGGATGGCGGCGATCAGGCCAGGCGATTTGAGCAGCACGCCAAAGTCGATGCTCATGCCGACGGCGATAAAGAAAAGGCCCAGCAGCAGGCCCTTGAAGGGCTCGATGTCGGTTTCCAGCTCGCGCCGGTATTCGCTCTCAGCCAGCAGTACGCCGGCAAGAAACGCCCCCAGCGCCATCGACAGGCCGACAAACTGCATGAGCGCGGCGATGCCGACCACCAGCAGCAGCGATGCGGCGGTGAAGATCTCGGGCGTGCCGCTGTTGGCAATCCATTTCAACACCGGCCGCAAGAGAATGCGGCCGCCGAGGATGATGCCGCCAATGACGCTGACGATCTTCAGCGCCTCCAGTGCGCGGTTGCCATGCTCGACCGCATCACCGCCAGACATCGCGCCCAGCAGCGGCAGCAGCGCCAGTATGGGGATGGCGGCCACGTCCTGGAACAGCAGGATGGAGAAGCCTGCCTGGCCGCTGGATGTCGGCATCAGGTTGCGCTCACCAATCGCCTGCAGTGCAATGGCCGTGGACGACAGCGCCAGCCCAAGGCCGGCCACCAATGCAATCTGCCACTTCACGCCGAAGGCCACGGCCACGGCCATGAGGATGACGGCGCAGCCCAGCACCTGCGCACTGCCCCAGCCGAAAATGGGGCGGCGCAGGTTCCACAGGCGTTTGGGTTCCAGTTCAAGGCCGACAAGAAACAGCATCAGCACCACGCCGAATTCGGCAAAGTGCAGGATGTCCTGCACATTGGTGACCAGCCCCAGCCCCCAGGGGCCTATGCCTATGCCGGCAGCGAGGTAGCCAATGATGGCGCCGAGTCCCAGCTTTTTGGCGATGGGGACCGCCACGACTGCAGCGGCGAGATAGATAAAGCTGTTGGTCAGCCAGGAGGGGGCGTGCTCAATCATTTCGTTGCCCCCGCGCTTTTCATTTCCGGGGCTGAAGCATCATCATCAAATGTGATGGTGCTGGCAAACGATGGCCGGGTCACCGCCGGGTCAGGTTTGGGCCTGTCGTTCATGGGTACGACGCAGGCAGCGCATTGCTCCAGCTCGTCCATCTCGGGCCAGTCGGGGTAAGTGTTCAGCCTGTCCCTGAATGTCTGGATGTGCCGGGCGACGGATTCAGCATCCACACTGTGCGCGCCGTGCAATATCAGCGGCGGTAAAAAGCGCATGCCGCAGAGGGCGGCGCTTTGTTCATAGGGCGGCAGGAATGCATCAAAAAAATAGCGGTTGTAGCCCTGCGGGTGGTAGGAGTCTTCAGGCCCGCCCGTGGTGGCAACCAGCCACAAGTCCTTGCCCTGCAGCGCACTGCCTTCCCTGCCATAGGCCCAGCCGTAGGTGAGCACTTCATCCATCCAGAGCTTTTGCAGTGCCGGCATGGAATACCACTGGATGGGGTGCAGCAGCACGATGAGGCTGGCGCTGGCCATGGCGGCCTGTTCGGCGGGCACGTTGATGGCGTAGTCGGGGTAGCTTGAATAAAGGTCCTGCACCTTTGTGCGCGGCGATGCCTGCGCGGCTTCCATCATGGGGCGGTTGACGCGTGATTCGCGCCAGGCCGGATGGGCCGCGATGACATAGATGTCGTTGGCGGGCGTGCCGGCGTCGGTCGGGGCGGTGGTTGTGGGAATGCTTGCCATGCCGTTACCATAGCGGAAAAGCCGGGCGCCATGCACGTGGTGTCAGTGCCAGCAACGTCAGCCGCCTGAATGCGGCCCCGATAACAACCCCTGAGGAGATTCCCATGCCCGTGGTCGTCATTGCCAATCCAAAGGGAGGCGTCGGCAAATCGACACTTGCCACCAACGTTGCCGGCTACTTTGCCAGCAAGGGCCACGCGGTGATGCTGGGCGATGCGGACAGGCAGCAGTCCACCGCGCTGTGGCTGGGCCTGCGCCCGCCGGCAGCCCGGCCCATCGCGAGCTGGGATGTCACTTCAGAGCTGGTCAAGCCGCCCAAAGGCACCACCCACGTGGTGCTGGACACCCCCGGCGGCCTGCATGGCTCTCGCCTCAACGAGGTGGTGAAAGTGGCCGACAAGATCATCGTGCCGCTGCAGCCCAGTGTGTTTGATATTTTTGCCACGCGTGCCTTTCTGGACCAACTGGCCGAGCACCGCCGCGCCGGCAAGGTGCAGGTCGGCATCGTCGGCATGCGTGTGGATTCGCGCACGATTGCGGCTGACAAGCTGCACGACTTTGTCGACAACCTTGGCCTGCCGGTGCTGGGCTACCTGCGCGATACGCAGAACTACATCCACCTTGCTGCGCGCGGGTTGAGTGTGTTTGACGTGTCGCCGGGGCGGGTCGGCAAGGATCTGGAGCAGTGGCAAGGCATCTGCGACTGGCTCAACAAGTAGTTGAGGCTTCCGCTGTCACAGATCAGACAGTGACAAGGGCTTTGGCGCTGCTTACGGCGCTAAAGTCAGCCCATGAAAACCTTTCAAACCCTGGCCGACCTGGCCGCCTGTGTGGGCCAGGAAGTGGCCGTCAGCGACTGGACCGTGATTGGGCAGTCGCAGGTCAACCAGTTTGCCGATGCCACGCATGACCACCAGTGGATTCATGTCGACCCCGAAAAAGCCGCCGCCGGGCCTTTCGGCGGGCCGATTGCACACGGGTTTTTGACGCTGTCGCTGCTGCCGTTTTTCATGGAGTCGTCGTTCGAAGTGACGAACTCGCGCATGGGCGTCAACTACGGGCTGAACAAGGTCAGGTTCACTGCGCCGGTACCTGTCGGCAGCCGCTTGCGCGCACGCATGACCCTGCTGGCCGCCACGCCCATAGACAAGGGGGGCATACAGTTCACGTGGAATACTGTGGTGGAACGCGAGGGCGGCGACAGGCCTGTCTGCGTCGCCGAATCGCTGGCGCGGTTTTATCCCTGAATCCGTGTCAATTGTGAAGGCGGAATCCAGCCTTCAAACACATCGACCAGGCTGTTGATACGCTCGACGGCCACGCGCTGGCTGTGCACCTGTGCAATGCACTGGTGCAGGTCACTGCGCAGCATCCACAGGTCGGCCGGGGTTTTGGCGGCATTGATCTTGAACATCACGCGCTGGGCGCGTAAGTCCTTGTCCTTGCAGTCGTCCAGCGTGCGGCGAAGGCTGTGCCTGATCTGTTCGATCGGCAATTGCCTGCGGTTGATGGCGCTGCTGCCACCGTGGATCGTGGTCCCGAAAATACGTTGAATGAGCATGTTCACGGAATGGCTCCTGCGAGTCTTTTGAACTGCAAGGAAGTATGGGGGTACGCGAGTTGGTCCGGTCGGATTGACTTGCATCGAATTGCTTTAGGTTTAAAGCTTGATGCCTGAAGTTTAGGGTTTTCCCGGACTTCTTTCAAGGCGGCGAACTCTAAAGCAAAACGGTTGTGTCGCCTGCGCGACCCCAGGCTGGGTGTGCAAAAAATGCAGTCAGCCCGGCGGGATGGACGCCATTCCCCCGAACCCGTTCTGGCGCCACGCTTCAAAGACAGTGAGCGCTACCGTATTGGACAGATTCAGGCTGCGCTGACCGGGTTGCATGGGCGCTTTCAGTCGTTGCTGGGGCGCAAACGATTTGCGAACTTGTTCCGAAAGCCCGCGGGTCTCGGCCCCGAAGACCAGCCAGTCGCCGGGTAAAAAAGCCGCATCGTAGAGGTTTCGGGCGCCATGGGTGGTGAGGGCAAAGAGCCGGTCGGCTGCCGGTTTTTCGCTGTCGAGGAAGGCCGCCCAGTCCGCGTGGCGCGTGAGCTGGGCGTACTCGTGATAGTCCAGCCCGGCGCGGCGCATGTGTTTGTCGTCCATCGAAAACCCCAGCGGCTCCACCAGGTGAAGGCGGCAGCCGGTGTTGGCCGCCAGGCGAATGACGTTGCCGGTGTTGGGTGGGATTTCCGGCTCGACCAGGACGATATTGAACATCGGTGAATTGTCGCCGGGGCAGGCAGCCTGATCAGGCGAGGTCGGTTTTCGCGATGGCGATAGCTGTGACGTTGCTGGCGCCTGCCGCACGTAGCACACGCGCCGCCGTGAAGATTGACGCGCCACTGGTCACCACGTCATCAATCAACACCACACGCATGCCAGAGAGCTCGGCCAGGCGCAGCGGATCAATTTGGAAAGCACCCTTGACGTTGGCCAGCCGTGCCTCGCGCTTCAGTTCGGTCTGCGGGCGGGTATTTTTTGTTCGCAGCAAGAGCAGGGCATCTGCCCTGGCAGGGCTGGCCGACTGCCCGGCCAGCGCACTGGCCAGTTCCCAGGCCTGGTTGAAGCCGCGCGATTGCAGGCGTTCGGCCGACAGCGGCATGGGGATGATGAGATCGCGCGCATCAAGGCCTGCAAGTGCCTGCCTGACGCCCGGCGCCTGCAGCAGCAAACCGGCGAAAAAGGCCGCCCAGCCGGGCTGCTCGCCGAATTTGTAGCGGGTGATCAGGTCTGACCATGGGTAGGCATATGAGGTCGCGACCAGCATGGCATCCAGTGGCGAGGGGGTCCTGATGCAGTCCATGCAGAGGCCGGGGCCGGGGAGTGCACCCATGGAGAGGTCGACCGGCAATGCCTGCGCGCAGCCCGTGCAGCGCGCAAGGTGCGGTGAAAAGCGCGACGTGCAGGCCTGGCAGACCTGGCTGGCAGGCCAGCTGTGGCACACGGCGCACCGGCTGTATAGCCCGGCCCATTGAGGGCGGTATGCGGGGCTGAGAAGGCGTTGGAACACGGGGGTCAATATACTCGCGAGCTTGCCTGCCCTTGCGGTTTGCTCCATCACCTCCCCCATGACCACCACCGAGCGCCCACCCACACTGGACCCGCGTGCTGTAGCGCGCTGGCAGCAGGTCGCGCCTGCGCAGTCGCCATGGCTGCATGAGGAAGTGGCCAGCCGCATGATGGACCGCCTGCAGTGGATCAGGCTGGCGCCGTTGGCCTGGGCCCATTGGGGAGCGGTGCGCGGTGGGTTGAAAGCACACGAGAAGCTGTCGCAGAAATACCCGCAGGCGGCATGTTTTGTCGCTGAAGCGGTGCAAGCCAAAGTCAGTCAGGCCGTTCAGGCGGTGGCCTTGCCCTGGTGGAATCCTGCAGGCTGGTTTGGCCCAAAGACGCGTTTTGAAATGTCGCCGCCAGCCAGTGTGGACATGCTCTGGGCCAATATGGCCCTGCATGAAGCGGCCGACCCGCAGACGCTGCTGGCCGAGTGGCACAAGGCGCTCAGGGTCAACGGTTTCCTGATGTTCTCCTGCCTGGGGCCTGATACCGCGATCGAGCTGCGCGGGCTTTACAGGGAACTGGGCTGGCCGCCTGCCGGCCATGAACTGACCGACATGCATGACTGGGGCGACATGCTGGTGCAGGCAGGCTTTGCCGAGCCGGTGATGGACATGGAGCGCATCACCCTGACCTATGAAACACCTGAGCGCCTGTTGCAGGAGCTCGCCGAGCTGGGCCGCAATTTCCACCCCGCGAGATTTGCGGGCCTGCGCGGGCGCGGGTGGAAGGCGCGGCTTGACAGCCTGCTCGCACAGCGGCTGGCCACAGGGCCGGACGGACGGCTTGCCCTGACATTCGAGGTGATTTACGGGCATGCGCTGAAGCCGCAGCCGCGGCTCAAGGTCAGTGCCATGAGCTCGGTGTCGGTGGAAGACATGCGTGCCATGCTCAAGGACGGTCGTTCAGCGGGCAGGGGTGCTTCATAAGCCCCTGGTACCGGCGATCCGTGCGGTGCGCCAGAGGGCAAGCTGGCTATAATCGGACTGTATTTCCGGGCATGTTCCCAGGCCTATGGCGGCGCGCTACCAGCGCTGCTTTTTCAGGTGTCGCTCCGTGTTGCAAACCACTTCTGCGCTTGCCGCCTCCTCATTCCGTTTTGCCAGCGTGTCTTCCGTCCAGGATGACCGCCAGCGCGCTTCAGACAGCGTGCAGTGGCTGCTTAAACGCAATTGTTCCGTGACACCTGCCCAGCTTGGGTGGCTTTATGTGTCGCTGTGCGTCATATCCATGGGCATCGCGATTTTTTTCTGGCTGCAGGGTGCGCGTATGGTCATGCCTTTTGCCTGGCTTGAGTTGCTGGCCGTGGGCAGCGCCTTTGTGGTCTACGCGCGGCATGCACGTGACGGCGAAAAAATCGTGCTGCAGGGCGGGCAACTGGTGGTTGAACTCGAAAACGGCGGCCGCATGCAGCGTGCAGAATTCAATCGCCAGTGGGTGAGGGTCGAGCCCAAAAGCGGTGATGGCTCGCTGATAGAAGTCTCCGGGCAGGGGCAGTCGGTACGTGTGGGCCGGCACCTGCGCCCTGAACTCAGACCGGAGCTGGCGCGTGAAATCCGTTTTGCACTGAGAGCTTCCCGGCCCCTGCAGGCCCCCTGAAAGCACTGCGCAGAAACCCTTTTTCAAGCTGTTGGCCGTCATAAATCATCAGGCGATGCATGGCGGGCTCTGCGCTAACTTTATAATCAGCAGGTTAAATTAAGCCGGACGCCTTGCTAAGCAGTCAGGCCAGCGATTCGACCAGCAATGGAAGCCATAAAAGTGATCACGATGAACGTAAGCAAAACCATAAGCAAAATGACCCAGTCCATGGCCAGACGTGCCGCCATGACACTGGCTTTCGTAGCCGCCTGGGCCAGCACCGCAGCTTATGCCGTCAAGGATTTGCCTGGCGGTCCGGCTGTCAATCAGCTCAACCTGCACCCCGCAGTCACCAAAATCGCCGAAGGGCAGCACTGGTTGCACTGGTTCATCATGATCATCTGCATCGTGATCTTTATTGCGGTGTTCAGCGTGATGTTCTATTCCATCTGGAAGCACCGCAAGTCGGTCGGCCACAAGGCGGCCAATTTCCATGAGTCCACGCTGGTGGAAATCGCCTGGACCGTTGTTCCATTCCTGATCGTGATCGCCATGGCCCTGCCGGCCACCAAGATACTGGTGGCCCAGAAGGACACCACCAGCGCCGACCTCACCATCAAGACCACTGGCATGCAGTGGAAGTGGGGCTACGATTACATCAAGGGCGAGGGCGAAGGCATTGCTTTCGTCTCCACACTCGATAACGCGCAGCGCGAGATGTCCAACAACGGCGGCCCCAAGGGCGTCGATGTGCCTGACAACTACCTTCTCAAGGTCGACAACCCGATGGTGGTGCCGGTCAACAAGAAGGTGCGCATCATCACGACCGCCAATGACGTGATCCACGCCTTCGCCGTGAACTCGCTGGGTATCAAGCAGGACGCGATTCCCGGGTTCGTCCGCGACACATGGTTCCGTGCCGAAAAAATCGGCGACTACTACGGCCAGTGCCAGGAGCTCTGCGGCAAGGAACATGCTTACATGCCCATCCACGTCAAGGTGGTGTCGGCGGCCGACTACACCGCATGGGTTGCCGTGAAGTCCAAGGAGGCTGCGGCCAGGCTTGACGATCCGGCCAAGGTCTGGACGCTGGTGGACCTCAAGGCGCGCGGCGAGAAGGTTTATGCGGCCAATTGCGCAGCCTGCCACCAGGCCAACGGCAAGGGTGCCGGCCCGATCAAGCCGCTTGACGGCTCTGCCATTGTTCTTGATGCAGACCACCAGAAACAGATCACCATCCTGCTGAACGGCGCTGTCGGTGGCGCGATGCCTTCCTGGAAGGCGCTGAGCGACACCGACCTGGCCGCAGTGGCAACCTACACCAAGAACAACTGGTCCAACCAGACCGGCCAGCTGGTTCAGCCCGCTGAAATTCTGGCGGCCCGCAAGTAAGCGGCTCAGCGTTAAAGACTCCCATATTCCCAGCCGCCAGACCATCCCGTCGGCCGCAATGACAAAGTTACCCGGCACAAGCCACCAAAGGAAGCCAAGATGAGTGCAGTTCTAGACCCCCACGGACACGGCGATCATGCGCATGATGACCACGATCATCATGACCACGCACCGACAGGATGGCGCCGCTGGGTTTACGCAACCAACCATAAGGACATCGGCACGCTGTACCTGCTGTTCAGCTTCTTCATGCTGATGTTCGGTGGCGTGCTTGCGCTGCTGATCCGCGCCGAGCTCTTCCAGCCCGGCCTGCAACTGGTCAACCCCGAGCTGTTCAACCAGCTCACCACCATGCACGGCCTGATCATGGTGTTCGGCGCCATCATGCCGGCCTTTGTGGGTTTTGCGAACTGGATGATCCCGCTGCAGATCGGTGCGGCCGACATGGCCTTTGCCCGCATGAACAACTTCAGCTTCTGGCTGATGATTCCTGCCGGCCTGATGCTTGCAACTTCCTTCTTCATGCCCGGTGGCGCGCCTGCAGCCGGCTGGACCCTGTACGCACCGCTGACGCTGCAAATGGGCCCGTCGATGGATGCAGGTATTTTTGCAATGCACATCCTGGGCGCTTCGTCCATCATGGGCTCGATCAACATCATCGTCACCATCCTCAACATGCGTGCGCCCGGCATGACATTGATGAAGATGCCGATGTTCTGCTGGACCTGGCTCATCACCGCCTACCTGCTGATTGCAGTGATGCCCGTTCTGGCCGGCGCCATCACCATGACGCTGACCGACCGCCATTTCGGCACCAGCTTCTTCAACCCTGCCGGCGGCGGCGACCCGGTGATGTATCAGCACATCTTCTGGTTCTTCGGCCATCCCGAGGTCTACATCATGATTTTGCCGGCCTTCGGCATCATCAGCCACATCATTCCCGCGTTCGCACGCAAGCGCCTCTTCGGTTATGCATCGATGGTTTACGCCACCGGATCCATCGCCATCCTGAGCTTTGTCGTCTGGGCGCACCACATGTTCACCACCGGCATGCCGGTGACCGGCCAGCTGTTCTTCATGTACTCGACCATGCTGATCGCAGTGCCTACGGGCGTGAAGGTGTTCAACTGGATCGCCACCATGTGGAAGGGCTCGATGACTTTCGAGACGCCCATGCTGTTTGCGGTTGGCTTCATCTTCGTGTTCACCATCGGGGGCCTGACTGGCGTGATTTTGTCGGTCGCGCCGATTGATACGCAACTGCAGGACACCTACTACGTTGTCGCCCACTTCCACTACGTGCTGGTGGCCGGCTCGCTGTATGCGATGTTTGCCGGTTACTACTTCTGGTCGCCAAAGTGGACGGGTGTGATGTACAACGAAACCCGCGGCAAGATCCACTTCTGGTGGTCGCTGATTTCCTTCAACGTCACCTTCTTCCCCATGCACTTCCTGGGTCTTGCAGGCATGCCGCGCCGCTATGCCGATTACCCGATGCAGTTTGCCGACTTCAATGCGATTGCCAGCGTGGGTGCTTTTTTCTTCGGTTTTGCACAGGTTTATTTCTTCCTGTTCATCGTGCTGCCGACCATGCGCGGCAAGGGCGTGAAGGCCAAGGCCAACCCCTGGATGGACGACGATGGCCTCAAGGGCGCCGAGGGCCTCGAATGGCAAGTGCCTTCGCCTGCACCTTTCCACACCTTTGAAACCCCGCCCAAGCTGGATGCAACTGCAACCCGCGTGATCGGCTGACCTGTCCATCGACTATTTTGCAATGACCACACCCGAGCAAAAAAAGAACAACCTGCGTCTGGCCCTGGTCCTGGCGTCTGTTGCGGTCGTGTTTTTTGCCGGCTTCATGGTTCGCATGATCTTTTTTGGCCGCTAGGCCGGTGCCGATGTGATGCGGATCAGGCGCGAAAATTTCAGGATGGTCGGAAAGCTCGGCGTGATCGTTCTCGGCATGTTCTGTTTTGGCTACGCGCTGGTGCCCATCTACAAGGCGATCTGCGAGATGACCGGCATCAACGTGCTCGCGCTGGGCGACAGGCAGATTCCTGGCGCGACGCCGAAGATGCCGGCGAACACGCATGTCGATCTGAGCCGCACCATCACCGTCGAATTTGATGCGAATGCGCGCGGTCCCTGGCACTTCAAGCCGGCACAAAACAGCCTCAAGGTTCATCCAGGTGAACTCACCACTGTGATGTACGAATTCCAGAATGTGCAGGACCGGA
The DNA here is from genome assembly GCF_016185115.1 of Polaromonas sp. GTDB lineage: Bacteria > Pseudomonadota > Gammaproteobacteria > Burkholderiales > Burkholderiaceae_C > Polaromonas. Next base: position 297,861 of record NZ_JACPOF010000015.1, read on the forward strand.
CCATGTCCGCACAGGCGATTCCCAGCTATGCACCGGCGCAGGCCGGCGCACACTTCAACAAGCTGGAATGTTTTTGTTTCAGCCAGTACACGCTGGCGCCCGGCGAGAAGAAACAGTGGCCGGTGGCTTTTGTCATTGATCCCAGGTTGTCGAAAGACGTGACCACCATCACACTCTCGTACACTTTTTTTGAAGTTGGCGGCAAGGTGCCGGCGCCGCCGCAGGCCTTGAATGCACCGGCATTGAAGGTGGCTGCCGATGTGGCACAGGCATCCGGCTCATGAACACCCCTGAGGCTGCCCCGGTGCACAAACGCAAGGGCTCCGTATTCCGGACCATCAAGGCGGTGATGTGGTCTTTTGTCGGTTTGCGTGCGCGCGGTGATTATGAAAAAGATGTGGCGCAGCTTAACCCCGTGCACATTGTGATCGTCGGCTTTATCGGCGTTGTCGTATTTGTAGGTGGCCTGATTCTTCTGGCTACCTGGGTGGCAGGCAAATAAGCCTTTGCCACCGTATTGAATTTGAAATCAGAGAATTAGCGAAACAGGAGTTTGAAAATGTCTTCAGCAACCCCCGCAGGAACCACCCCGTACTACTTTGTACCGGCACCGTCGCGTCACCCGGTGATGGCGGCCATCGGCCTGTTTTTTGTCATTTTTGGTGCGGCGCAGTGGATCAACGGCCACACCTGGGGTGCGTTCTCCCTGGCTTTCGGCATGCTCTGGTGGTGGGGTGTCCTGTACCAGTGGTTCAGCCAGTCCATCGGTGAAAGCGAAGGCGGCCTTTACGGCTACAAGATCGACCTGTCATACCGCTGGGCGATGAGCTGGTTCATTTTCTCTGAAGTCATGTTTTTCGGCGCATTTTTCACCGCACTCTGGTGGGCGCGTGTGCATTCGGTGCCTGCATTGGGCGATCTCGAAAACGCATTGCTCTGGCCTGACTTCAAGGCCGTGTGGCCCAGCATGGCTGCAGGCGTGACGGCTTCGCCTGCCAACATCATCGAACCTTTCCAGACCGTTGGCCCTTTCTGGCTGCCGACCATCAACACCGCACTGCTGCTGAGCTCTGGCGTGACCATGACGATTGCCCACCACGCGCTGCGTGAGAACCATCGCAGCCGCACCATCGCCTTCATGTGGGTGACGGTTGCCCTCGGCCTGATCTTCCTGTTTGTTCAGGGTTATGAATACAGCCATGCCTATGCTGACCTGAACCTCAAGCTCACGTCCGGCGTTTATGGGTCCACCTTCTACATGCTGACCGGCTTTCACGGCTTTCACGTGTTCGTCGGCATGTTGATGCTGCTGTTCATCACGCTGCGCCTGCAAAAGGGTCACTTCACGGCCGACAAACACTTCGGCTTCGAAGGCGCTGCCTGGTACTGGCACTTTGTGGACGTGGTCTGGCTCGGCCTCTACATCCTCGTGTACTGGCTCTAGGCCTGACGGCAGGCCGGAACTTGCAGCCGGCAACCCAGCACTAAAAAGGCCGCATGATGCGGCCTTTGTTCTTTTTGGTATTTTGAATTATTTGCCGGCCGGAATACCCGTCGGCTGGATGTAGCCCAGTTTCCAGGCAATCAGGATGCAGACAAACAGCAGAACAGACAACCCGATGCGAAATGTCAGCGCGCGCGCCATGTTGTTGGTTTTGGGCTTGCCGTCCCTGCCGTCTTTCATCATGAAAAACAGTGCCGAGGCCAGGCTGCCCAGAATGGCGATAAATGCGAGCGCAACGAGATATTTCATGAGCAGGATTATCCGCCCGTGAAGGCTTTCCTGCTGTCCCCGCGGTTCTGGATCGTGACGCTTGCTGGCGTTCTCGTCGCCGCCCTGACTTTTTCGCTTGGCCAGTGGCAACTGCGCCGCGCTGCGCAAAAAGAAGCGCTGCAGACAGCGATTGCCACGCAGTCCGGGCACGCGCTGGCAGATGCTGCTGCCCTGCTCGCCATCACACCCGTTGAAGATGCCATACACCGTCCCGTCCTGTTGCGCGGCACATGGCAGCCGCAGCACACCGTCTTCCTGGACAACCGCCCCATGAGCGGCAAGACCGGCTTTGTAGTGGTCACCCCGCTGGCGCTTGAAGGAAGCAACAAAGTCATTCTTGTGCAGCGCGGCTGGGTGCAGCGTGATTTCACGGACCGTAACCGCCTGCCTGATGTGCCCACACCCGCAGGCCTTGTGGCGGTACAGGGCCGTATTGCCCCGCCGCCGTCCAAGCTATATGAGTTCAAGGGCATTGAGGCAGGCCGCATCCGGCAAAATATGGACCTGCAGGCGTTTGCCGCAGAGACTGGCCTGCCGCTGATGGGTGTGTCCCTGTTGCAGACGGGTCCATCCAGTGAAGGTTTGCACCGCGACTGGGCTCCGCCCAATCTGGGCATTGAAAAACACCATGGATACGCCTTCCAGTGGTTCGCCCTGTGCGCGCTGACCGTCTTTCTGTATATCTGGTTTCAAGTCATCAGTCCCCTGCGGCGCAAGCAGCAGCCAACAAATAAATCACCGTGACCTCACCGAATCCTGACAATCTTTCGACAACGCCGTCGCCTGCAGCTGCGGATGAGCCGCTCAGCCTGACCGTGCACAGCATGCCCACACCTGGCCGCGATGCGCCTCGCACCGCAGTCGGCCGCTGGAAGATGATTGCCGTGCTGCTGGTGTGCGCGTCCCCGGTCATTGCTTCCTACTTTACCTATTACGTCATTCGCCCTGAAGGCCGCCGCAACTACGGTGAGCTTGTCGATCCGCAACGCCCCCTGCCCGTCATGCCAACCACCACGCTGGACGGCAAACCCGGCCAGATCGCCGCATTAAAAGGCCAGTGGCTGCTGATGAGTGTGTCCGGTGCAGCCTGTGATGCGGCCTGCCAGCAGCGCCTGTATTTTCAGCGCCAGCTGCGCGAAGCGCTGGGCAAGGAAAAAGACCGGCTTGACTGGATCTGGCTTGTCAACGACGAGGCTGCAGTGGACCCGCGCCTGATGCCTGCGCTGTCGTCATCGACGACCTTGCGTGTGCCTGCGGCTGCGCTGTCGCAGTGGCTGCTACCTGCAGACGGGCAGAAGCTTGAAGACCATATTTACCTGGTTGATCCACTGGGCAACTGGATGATGCGTTTCCCCGCCAATATGGACGCAGCGGGCGCAGCGAAAGCCAAGCGCGATCTGGACCGCCTCATGCGCGCATCCTCAAGCTGGGACAAGGAAGGCAGATGACGGCCCCCACGGTCGCGCACTGCGTGTCGTTCCCTGCCCCCCGAGGGGGCCGCCCGCCTGCGGCCCGGCAAAGCCGAATTACGAGCTCTCCCCTATCGGGCTCACTTTGTGTAGCCCTTTCCCCCTCTCTGGGGGCGGCGCCAGTGGCCCAGCAGAGCCGGTTCCACGGCACCTACGGCCTGAAAGCGAGGCGATCGCATGACTGATCTCTACGACCTCAGCCCAGCGATCCGCCTGATGATCATGGGCCTGGTGGTGGCCATGGGGCCGCTGGCCTGGGTATGGTTGCGCAATCGCCAGGCGCCTGTCGCGCGGCGTTTGCAGGTGCTCACGCTGGTCACCTTGTTCCTCACTTTTGATCTTGTGATTTTTGGTGCCTTCACACGACTGACGGACTCCGGCCTGGGTTGCCCCGACTGGCCGGGTTGTTACGGCCATGCCAGCCCTGTGGGTGCGCAGATGCACATTGAAACTGCACAAAACGCCATGCCCACCGGACCGGTGACGCATTCCAAGGCGTGGATTGAAATGATTCACCGCTACCTGGCAACCGGTGTGGGGGTGCTTATCCTGACGCTCACCGCGACCAGCTGGCTGGAAAAAAAACGTATGCAAATCTCGCCATGGTGGCCGACATTTACCTTGATCTGGGTGTGTTTGCAGGGCGCGTTCGGTGCGCTGACGGTGACCATGAAACTCTTTCCAGCCATCGTCACCATGCATTTGCTGGGCGGGCTGGTGCTGCTGGCGCTGCTCAAGATCCAGTCGGTACGTTACGCGCAGGCACAGGGTGCGCAATTGCCAGTCGTGGTCAGCCAGCCGGTGCGTGTCCTCGTACTCGCCACCTTCGGGCTTCTGTGGTTGCAAATTGCGCTTGGCGGCTGGGTCAGCACCAATTACGCCGTGCTGGCGTGTACCGACTTCCCGTCGTGCCAGGGCTCGCTCTGGCCGGCCATGGATTTCAGGCAGGGTTTCACGCTCTGGCGCGAACTGGGCGCAGGCCATGACGGCGCCAACATCAGTTTCCAGGCCCTGACGGCCATTCATTACGTCCATCGGCTGAGCGCCTATATTGTGTTTGTTGCCATGCTGGTGCTTGCCGCGCGCCTCTACCGTATTCGCGCCCTTCGCGGGCAGGCCCAATGGCTGCTGGGCCTGGCCCTGTTGCAGGTCGCCACCGGCTTGGGCAATGTGCTGCTGGGCTGGCCCATGCTGGCGGCGGTGATGCACACAGGCGGCGCAGCGGCGCTGGTGATTGTGCTCACAGGCACGGTTTTCTGTACACGCGCCGCGCTGGGCGCCGCAGTGCGTCAAAATTGAGTACTTCGAGACTGACCGCATGAACCCCACCAATTCCACCGCACCTGTCACCGCTGCATCCGTACCGGTTGCGCTGCCCGTGCCCTCCAAATTCAGGCAGTTCTATTCGCTGACCAAGCCACGCGTTGTGCAGCTCATTGTGTTCTGCGCGCTCATAGGCATGGTGCTGGCTGTGCCTGGTGTGCCTTCATGGGCCGAGGTGAAGCTTGGCCTCATCGCCTGTGCCGGTATCTGGCTGGTGGCCGGCGCCGCCGCCGCGTTCAATTGCCTGGTAGAGCAGGGTATCGACGCCCGCATGAAGCGCACGTCCTGGCGTGCAACCGCTCAGGGCCAGATCAGCAACACGCTGACACTCACTTTCTCTGCTGCCCTGTGCGCTGCCGGTTCGGCGATTCTTTACTTCTGGGTCAACCCGCTGACCATGTGGCTGACCTTTGCCACCTTTGTCGGTTACGCGGTCATCTACACCGTGATCCTCAAGCCCATGACACCCCAGAACATCGTGATTGGCGGCGCATCTGGCGCAATGCCGCCGGTGCTGGGCTGGGCTGCGATGACAGGCGCGGTCAGCCCCGAGGCGCTGATTCTTTTCCTCATCATCTTTTTGTGGACGCCGCCGCACTTCTGGGCGCTGGCGCTTTACCGCGTCGAGGATTACCGCAAGGCCGGCCTGCCCATGCTGCCGGTGACGCACGGCAATGAGTTCACACGTCTGCAGGTGTTTCTCTACACGCTGGTGCTGTTCCCGGCCTGCGTGATGCCGTTTGCCTTTCACATGAGCGGCTGGCTGTATCTGGTGGCCGCGATTGTGCTGAGCTTCGGTTTCAGCTGGTACGGCTTCAGGCTGTGGCGCAATTATTCGGATGCGCTGGCGCGCAAGACCTTCCGCTTTTCCCTGATTCACCTGTCGGTGCTTTTTGCGGCGCTTCTGGTAGATCACTACATCATTTAAAGGCTGCCATCTTCCATGAATCAGAAAAGAAACACGCTCAGGGTGCTGGCGGGCGGCGCGTTGGCCGCCGCTACCGCGGGCTTGCTGGCCGCTTGCTCAGGCGATGAAAAACCTCAGTTCAAGTCGATTGACCTGACCGGCGCCGACTACGCCAAAGACTTTTCCCTTGCCGACCAGAACGGCAAGGTGCGCACGGTCAAAGATTTCGCCGGCAAGGTGGTCGTTGTGTTTTTTGGCTACACGCAGTGCCCTGACGTGTGCCCCACCTCAATGGCCGAGCTGGCGCAGATCAAAAAGAACCTGGGCGCCGATGGGGACAAGCTGCAGGCGGTGTTCATCTCGGTAGACCCGGAGCGCGACACCCCCGAAGTGCTCAAGGCCTACATGGGTAACTTTGACCCCAGCTTTCTCGCATTGCGCCCGACCATGGAGCAGCTGCCGCAGGTCACCAAAGACTTCAAGATCTACTACAAGAAGGTAGACGGCAAAACCCCGGGCAGCTACAGCATGGACCACACGGCTGGCAGCTATGTGTTCGACATCAAAGGCAACCTGCGCCTCTATAGCCGCTACGGCAACGATGTGGCGGGTTTCACGTCGGACATTCGCCAGCTGCTGAAAAGCGCCTGAATTCCACCAAGCATTAAAAAAACCTGCGCCGGGCGACCGGCGCAGGTTTTTGCTTTGAGGCTGCCGCGCCTTACGCGTAGGCAGCCAGCGTCTTCTTCATCTTTTTCATCGCCGCGACTTCAATCTGGCGAATCCGTTCGGCGCTGACCTTGTACTCGTCGGCCAGGTCATGCAGCGTCATGCCGCCTGAACCGTCGTCGTTCACTTTCAGCCAGCGCTCTTCCACGATGCGGCGCGAGCGCGGGTCCAGCTCGCCCAGCGCCGTGCTGATGCCATCGCTGGCCAGCGAGTCACGGGCACGCGATTCCATCAGTGCCGATGGCTCCTGCGTGGCATCTGCGAGGTAGGCAATGGGGCCGAACGCGTCTTCGCCGTCATCGCTGGGGCTGGGGTCCAGCAGCACGTCGCCGCCGGACATGCGCTGCTCCATCTCGATGACTTCCTCGCGCTTGACGTTGAGCGTTTTGGCCATCGAGTCAATCTGGCTTTCGCTCAGGGTGTCGCGGTGCGTCGCCACATCGGCATCATCCTTGAAACCCTGCTTCATTGAGCGCAGGTTGAAAAACAGCTTGCGCTGGGCCTTGGTCGTGGCGACCTTGACCATGCGCCAGTTTTTCAGGATGTACTCATGCATCTCGGCCTTGATCCAGTGCAGCGCGTAGCTCACCAGCCGCACACCCTGATCAGGGTCGAAGCGGCGGACAGCCTTCATCAGGCCAATGTTGCCTTCCTGGATCAGGTCGCCATGGGGCAGGCCATAACCCAGGTATTTGCGCGAGGTGGCCACGACCAGGCGCAGGTGGGACAGCACCAGTTTCTCGGCCGACTCGATGTCGTTACTGTCTTTGAGCTTGCGGGCGAACTCCTGCTCCTGCTCAAGGGTGAGCATGGGCAGGCGGTTGACCGCCGAAATGTAGGCGTCCAGGTTGCCGAGCGGGGGCAGCAGCGACCACGGGTTGACGGCGCCGACGGAGTTCGCAGGATTGGCTGCGGACAGCTCACGGGCGGTCAGGTTATTGGGGGCGAGAGCATAAGACATGCAAAACTCCTTCTTTCAATACCAAATATTAGCACTCTGTTAGAGCGAGTGCTAAGCAATAGGTTCAATGCGGGGAATAGCGAAAGGCTAATACGCGTTAACCCCTGTTTTCACTCTAGAGAGACTCGCAAACTTCAACAGCCGCGGAGGGCTTTTGTATCTGTAGGCGAATGGCTCCGCATTGCATTACGGGCTCAAGGCGGGGTCATTCGAAACTTTTTTTGTATGTAATAAGTGCATTAACTTGCTGCAAGTATGCACTGGGAGCCATTTGACAGGCTTAAGCCAGCCTTAAAGGGTGACTTTGGCAGGAATATGGGGTGTTATACCCGGTTTTAGCCAATAAATCGGCCTCCAGGCAATGGATATGCACGTGAGCAGCTATCAAATAAGTAGCGACAAAGGAATGCGATGGGCGGAGGAAACTGTGGAATCAGCGCAGCCGCTGGTCGTCGCGCACTTCGCGGACTTCAACGTCGACCACCTCACCCTGTTTGCCGGCCTGCGAGCCGCCTGCGCCGGCAGCCCAGATGTCCTGGGGCGAAAAGCGCTGGAATTTGCCAAACGCCATGAGCGGTGGGGGCTTTTTGCCGGTGAAGAGGCCAACCAGCTGGCGCCAGACCAGGAAAATCAGCGTGGCGGCCAGCAGGCTGAGCGCGAACACGATGCCGAAAGCGGCCAAAACGAGTTTCAGGACCAAACGCAGAAACTGGCTGATAAAACTGGACACATGACTCCTTTAAACCTTTTAAATTTGGCCACCCAGCCGGATTTCAATGATTGCTTTTGGGTTACCAGCGCACGCCCAGCCTGTTAAAAAGCTTGCTCAGCACAAAGAGGGGGCCTACCCAGAGGTATTGCAGGTCTTCAAAGAAAGAGGGCTTTTTGCCTTCCATCTTGTGGCCGATGAACTGCATGATCCATGCCCCCACGAATATGGCCACCGAGATGGCCAATGCATGCTGGCCCATGGCGAACACAATGGCAAATGCCAGCACGGAAAGGACCGCCATGGTGATCAAAAAAACCACCGATAGCCTGGCGTAATAAACCATGCTGGCTGCCACAAAAGCGTAGGCGACCCACGGGTGCAGCGCAAACAGCATGCCCACCAGGCTGAGCATGATGAGCGGTATGGCAATGAAGTGGATCACCTCATTGCCGGGGTTCTGATGGCTCTCGCCATAGTGGGCGAGGAGTTCGTCGACGCGGCGCGTGCCTTGTGGCGTTTGGGTGTCGGTGTGGGCTGCGGTGGTCATGGGTTGTCTCCTGTGGCGGTTCCTTGACGGACTCTACAAGCCCTACGGTCACCCGCGCAAGCGTGAAAACGCCGATTCCGCCGTCTTTAGACGTGCGGCTCCAGCGCGGCTGCCGCCAATCGACCACAGGAGGACGGCACGTGCGCCAGTTATTCTTCAGGGCCATCACAAACACCTATCGGGCAAAGCAGCCATGCCAGAACCTCTAGCTTTAAACGGCGCAACACGTCTTCACTACATCGTGGGTGACCCGATTGCCCAGGTCAAATCCCCCGCGGGCGTTACCCGCGCCTTGCAGGAGCGCGGCCACAACGCTTGTGTGATGCCCGCACATGTGGCGCCGGCCGATCTGGCAAGCTGGTTTGCGGGCGCGTCCCTTGCCAAAAACGTGGACGGCATCATCGCCACTGTTCCGCACAAGTTCGCCTGCTTTGACCTGTGCGGGACGGCTTCCGAACGCGCAGCGTTTTTACGTGCCGTCAACACCATGCGCCGCAATGCCGATGGTTCGTGGCATGGCGACATGTTCGATGGCCTGGGTTTTGTTTCTGCCATGCAGGGCAAAGGCTGCCAGCCCGAAGGCAAAAAAGCATTGCTGGTCGGTGCGGGCGGTGCCGGTTCGGCGATCGCACATGCGCTGGTGATGGCGGGCGCCAAGAGCATTGCCATCCATGATAAAGACGACATGCGCCGCAACACGCTGGTGCATCGCCTCGCAAGCCTCAACAAATGCCCGGTCACGCAGGGTTCTGCAGACCCGACCGGTTTTGACATCGTACTCAATGCCACGCCTGTCGGCATGCAGGAGGCCGACCCTTATCCGCTGGATGCGGAAAGGATCAGCACCGGGATGTTTGTCGGCTGCGTCATCACAGTGCCTGCCGTGACGCCGCTGATCGCTGCAGCGCGTGCAAAAGGGTGCGTCACCATGACAGGCGCGGACATGTTTGGCAGCGTGCGCGACCTGATGGTTGATTTCCTGCTGGGGGCGTGAAGCGCCCTCCCTCAGGATGTCGCCGTGAAGTTGAGCGACTTCACAATCGGCTTCCAGCGTGCCAGATCGCCCTGCAGGCGCGCCGCAAGCTCTGCCGACGTTGACCAGCGCGCCTCCAGGCCACGCTCGGCCATGGCCTTGACGACGACAGGCGAGGTGAGCGAGGTCTTCAGTGCATTGCTCAGGCGCTGCACGTGGGCTGCCGGCGTTTTGGCCGCCACGAAAAATGCAAACCAGTCTGTGAGCACCAGATTTTTGTAACCCATTTCAGCAAAGGTGGGAACCGCGGGTGAGAACCGGCTGCGCTTTTCACCGGTGGTGGCCAGCAGGCGGCATTTGCCGGCCTCAACAAAAGGCATCAAATCACCCAGCGGGGTGCTGACCGCTGCGATCTGCCCGCCCACCATGTCGGAGATGGCAGGCACAGTGCCGCGGAAGGGCACGTGCGTCAGTTCGACACCAGCCGCCTGTGCCGCCATGGTGCCCATGAAGTGCGGCGATGACCCGGCAGCGGGCGAGCCGAAATTGGCCACGCCGCGATTGACCTTGCACCACTCGAAAAACTGGGGCAGCGTCTTCACGCTGGCCGGCACCAGTGGGCCTATTGCAAATGCCAGCTCGAACACCGCGCCCAGTGACACCGGGATGAAATCTGCAACCGGGTCATAGGGCAGCTTGGGGTAGGTATGCGGGTAGATGCCCATCATGGGCGATGGTGTCAGCAGGATATTGGTGCCATCGGCCGGCCCGGCCTTCACGGCGGTCACAGCGATCTGGCCGCCTGCACCGACCCGGTTGTCGACGATGACGTTGCGCGAATACGCTGGTTGAATGGAGTCCGCAACGCGGCGCGCAAAAATATCCACCAGTGATCCTGCCGGTTGGCCCAGCACGACTTTGGACAGGTCAAGCGCGCTGCCGGCGCTTTGTGCAAAAGCGGCAGCAAGGCCTGCGGTGGCAGCTCCGGCTGCGGACAGCTGCAGCAGCGCGCGGCGCGAAAGGGTCTGGCGTGAAGTCATGTTTTGTCTCTCTTGTTTAAATCCTGAAACAGGAATCGACAGCGCACAGCCTCCATATCTGGCGCAGCGAATCCCGGGCTGCGGAGGATGTTAGGCAGACGAAGGCATTGATGTTGTTCCCTGCCGGAAGCGGGACTTGCCTGTCTTTGTGATGGGCTCAGTGTTAACCCGCGGCGTGTTTGCTGCGAATCGCCATCTATGCAGTTTTGCGCCTGCTGCCGAGTTCGCGCGCAAGGTCACGAATGGCGGCAAGTGTCCATTGAATCGCCGGGTCACGGCTCTGGTAGCTGTGCCACTGTACTGAGGACTGGATGACGGGTATGGGTATCGGGCAACGCATCACCCGCAGGGGCATGCGCTGCGCCAGCATGTGGGCCAGCGTGGTCTGTATGGTGCCTATGCGGTTGCTGCCTGCCACACAGGCAGGAATCAGCGTAAAGCTGGGCACCTTCACCTGTATTTTTCGCTGCAGGCCGGCAGCTTCCATGGCGAGCTGGTCCAGCGTCGGTACGCGTCCGTTGCCTAGAACCATCACCACATGCCCGAGCTCAAGATACTGTTTTTTTGTCAGTGCCTTGCCGACCAGCGGGTTGTCTTTCCAGACAATGGAAGAAAAGGTGTCGACAAAAATCATCTCGCTCGGGTGGCGTGGCGATGCGCCGGAGGCCAGCGACACCACCATGTCCACATCGCCCCTGTCCAGCTCCTCGGTGATGGAGCCCATTAACGGACGCCACTCAAATGTCAGGCCCGGCGCCTCGATTTCCGCACGCTTGAACATGGGCAAAAGGAATATGCTGAACGCATAGTCTGATGCGGCAACCGTTATCTTGCGTTCGAATTTCGAGGGAATGGTTTGGGGGCGCAACCGTGACAGGGCCTGCGCCTTCAGCAGCAGGTCGTGCACAGGATCGACGAGTGCCTGCGCAAATGGTGTCAGGCTCAAGACCCGCCCGTTGGGCACCAGCAGCAGGTCGCCGAAAAATTCCCTGAGCTTGGCCAGCGCTGCACTGGCCGCCGGCTGGCTCAGATGCACACGAATGGCTGCCTTGCTGACATTGGCCTCTGTCAGCAGGGCGTCCAGTGTGGCGAGCTGGTTCAGGTCAAGCCGGTTGATGCGCACCGCTGGTCCCCTGAAAATTCTGCGCAATTCGAGGTATAGATGGCATGGATAAATTCTATCCATACAAATCATTGTTGTAAATGTCTGTGCAGCGCTATATTTGCGCCAGATACCTGCAAAGGGATATCCAGGAGACAACAATGCTGACGCATGCCCACGATGCCGGCACTACCCGGCACTTTTCAACCGACTCAACGCCGGAATCCCTGCGCGCGCAGTTGTTCCAGCGTGAGATGCAATCCCTTTTTTCGGTGGGTCTGGCCGTTCGCAGCCCTGAGGAAAAGCCCCTGACTGCGGATGTGTCCGGCTATTTCGGGCGCAATCTGCGTTTTGCAGCGATCAGGTTTTCGCCGCATTCCACAGCGTCCACCCGTACCTCAAATTCACCAGAGTCCCGCCTGCTGGTGTCGCTGCACAAACAGGGCGTGGCCGTGGTGTCACAGGGCGGCCGTGAGAGCCGCATTGAAGCTGGCGATATTTTTGTCATTGATCCCTCACGGCCCTTTCATATCGAGGCCAGCGAGATTTATGTCCATTCCGTTTACATCAAGCCCTGCGCCTTGCGCCAGTTGCTCCCGCAGTTCGACACGCTGACAGCACTTGCGATCCGCTGTGACCATGGGCCTGGCGCCATCTTCCGTTCTGTGCTGGACGGCCTGTTTGCCATGACACCCACCATGTCCGAAGAGATTGCAGATGACATGTCTGATGCGCTGCCCTATTTGCTGGCCCCGGCACTGCGCAATCTTGAGAAGTCATCCGACAAATCAGCTACCCGCCTGAAGGCGCTGCACCGCCAGCGCATTTCGCGTTTTGTGCGCGACAACCTCTGGGACAGCAACATGGACGCGAACGCCATTGCACGCGGCGTCAACCTGTCGCCCAGGCATGTGTACGAACTCTTTTCGGAAGATGACCAGCCGCTCATGAAGTCGGTCTGGAAGGAAAGGCTGAACCTGTGCCGGCGTGACCTCGCTGAACCCAGGCTGCAGGCCAGAACTGTTGGCGAGATCGCCTTTACCTGGGGTTTCAGCAATGTGTCCCATTTCAGCCGCGCCTTCAAGGCCGAGTTCGGCACAGGGCCGCGCGAGTTTCGCAAGGCAGCTCAGGGCCGTATGCTGGAAGTGCTTGCCGACACCAGGCACTGAGATCGCTGATGGCATCTTCAGCGATGCCATCCCGGTCCGTTTAATTCCTGCCCAGCAGGGCGCGTAACCAGCGCTGCAGGCGCGCCCAGAGACCCGCTTGCTCATCCCGACCTGCTTCTGCAGTTGTTGTGCCCGGTGGTACAGCGTCCAGCGGGTGAAGCAGCAGGATCTGGCGATTGAAGCTGGCAAAAAATTCAGCAGCCATTTTTTGCGCCGCCATGTCCACCAGCCGCTGGCCTATCTGGGCTATCTTTCCGCCCACCGACGCATCGGCCGTGTAATGCAGCACGCTCTGGTTGAGGCCCGTATGTTCGAGTCTGACTTTGGCTGAGCCCTTGCCGTGGCCAGCCGCGCCGCCCTGGCCCTCAAAGTTGATGGTGTAGGACTCGGGCGGGTTGATGTCGGCCAGGCCCAGCTTGCCCTTGAATTTCGCCTTCACGGGGCCGACGGCCGCCGTGATCAGGACTTCATAGCGGCCGGGTTCTGTTTCGGTGAGGGATTCGCATCCGGGGATGCAGGCCTTGAGCACCTCAATATTGTTCAGCGCCGCCCAGGCGTTGTCCTGTGATGCGGGAAGGGTTTGTTGACTGGATATCTGCATGTCTGGGTTTCGGGTAGATGACTTGAATTCAAATGGGCTCTGCAAGAACGCGCAGCGATTGCTCGACAAGTTCTGCCTGTTTTTCCATGGGTGCCCGCGCCTGTTCGCGCCGGCCTATTTCCAGTGAGTTTTCAACCACCAGACGGCATCGTTCATAGCGGCGGGCCATGAAGCCTTCAAAGGCCAGCTCCACCGATGGCTGCTGCGCCAGCTCTTCGGCCAGTACCAGCGCATCCTCCACCGCCATGCCCGCGCCGGACGCGAGCTGGGGCGTGGTCGGGTGCGCGGCATCACCGATCAGGATGACACGGCCTTTCTCCCAGGGGCGTGGCAGCAAAAAACCTTCAAGCGGCCGCAGCACAATGTGTGAGGAGTCGCTGAGGTTTTCACGAATGTCCTGCAGCACGCCGCCATAGCCCTGCATCAGCCTCGATAGCCGTGAAGGCAGTTCCGCGTCAGGAATGATGTCGCGTCTGGGCGCCGGCTCCAGCAGGAACATATACATCTCGCCCTGCGACACCGGCGTCAGGCCCACCTTGAGTTCGCCGCCGAGAAAAAACATCCTGCGGACAACAGATGCAGGCCGCGGTACGGTGATGCGCCATACACACTGTCCGGTGTATTCAGGCCCGGGAGCGTCGGGAAACAGCAGCCTGCGCACCCGTGAGAATACGCCATCTGCACCGACCACCACGTCATAACGCTGTGCACTGCCGTCTGAAAATACGACGTCTACACCGTCGTCATCAGACCTGAGGCTGTCTACCGTGATGCCCAGCCTGACCTGCGTGCCCAGCTCCCTTGTGCGGCGTGACAGGATGCTGTGCAGCAGCGGTCGCATGATGCCGCCCGAACCCGGTACATCATCGGCCCCCACGAGCGGTGTGGGCACGATATGCACGGGCTTGCCGTTGACGTCGCACACCTGTATGCCCTCACCGGTATAGGCCTGCTGCATGACTTCTTCGAGTATGCCCACGCCTTTGAAGGCGCGCAGCGTCGGGCCGGTGATGGAGATGCCTGCGCCGTAAACACGCCACTGCGGGTCAAGATCAACCAGGTCGACGTCCATGCCTTTGCGCCGCATGGAGATGGCGGCAGACATGCCGCCTATTCCACCGCCGACGACCAGGATTTGTTTTGCTTTGTTTTGATCTTGCATGCTGTTCTTTGTCTCGTAGGTCTGGCTTGCTGTCGTGCCCGCATCCGGGTACGTGCAACAGCTGCCCAAGTGTTTGATCTGTTGTCAGTGGCGCGAGGTTAAGCGCTGCACCTTGCGAGCGTCAACGCTTCTGCATGCATAAAGCCATCGCAGGCAAAAGGCAAAGCGCACCGAGTCAAGTGCCTTGTTTGCCTGTTCTTTTGACGGGCCGGTGCGTTCTACTGGTGCTCAGGGTTAACACTGTGCGCGCTGCATGCGCAGTCAAATTCCGCTACCGGCCGGGAACAACATTTTTGAGTCGTTCTACCTAACATTTCGGTCACCACACAGCAGGCCGCCGCAAGGTGATTTGCATGTATGTAGACAAACGAAAAAGACCCTGAAACCCCGCACCGGAGAGCGCGACTTGACTGACCATTCCCCTAACACGCAGGTCACTGACCGACCGAAAAATCTTGCCGAATCAAAGGCATGGATGCAGCAGCGGCTGGTGTCGCGCTTTCACCCCATGAATGCCCTGAGCCTTGAGGAAGGCCCGGCATTGATAGACGCCGTGCCCGCGCTGGATGGCCAGGCCTGGGGCAGCTACTGGGAAGCCTGTGGTGAGAAGGTGCGCAGGCAGGCGCTGGATGCCGAGCAGGCGGGCGACGGCGCGCGCGCCGGGGCACTTTACAAAAAGGCCAGCGGCATGTTCTTTATGGGGCGCTTTCCGTGCCCGAACCATCCGGCCAAACAACGCTGTGCCGTGGCAGAGCGAGAGACCTATATTGCCGCCAGCCGGTTCTGGGCTGTGCCGATAGAGCGAATCACCATCCCGTTTGACGGTCGCGAAGGCGAAGGCGGGGAGATCGTGGTGTTGCTGCGCAGGCCGGCCGGTATCGAGAAGCCGCCCGTGGTTGTGATGTGGGGCGGCGTCGACGCCTGCAAGGAGCAGATGACGGAAGCCAGCGATGCACTGCTGGCACAGGGCATTGCCACGGTGGCGATGGACAACGCCGGTACCGGGGAATCGCCGGTCAGGGGTGTGCCGGATGCCGAACGCCAGTTCATCACCGTCTTTGAATGGGTGCGCCGGCAGACCTCATTGAGCGGCGCGCGTGTGGGTTGCCTGGGCCGTTCATTTGGTGGCTACTGGGCGACCAAGCTCGCGCATCAGGTGCCCGACATGATTGCCGGCGCGGTGAACTGGGGTGGCGGTGCGCATTACATGTTTCAGCCCGAATGGGTGCAGGCCTCACGCTACCCGGACAGCTACCTCATGGAGCTGGTCGAAACCCGCAGCGCCATGCTGGGCGCCACCAACGATGCGGAGTACGTCGAGTTCTTCAGGCGCCTGTCTCTGCTGGATCAGGGTTGGCTGGACAAGCCCTGCGCGCCGCTGCTGCTCGTCAATGGCAAGGAAGACAAACAGTGTCCGGTGGCAGACATCGAGCTGCTGACAGACCACGGCTGGCCGAAATCGGTACGCATGTTCCCGGGCGGGCATATGGGGCTCACGCCCAAAACACTGCCCACGGTGGTGGACTGGCTGGCACGCCAGGTGCATGCAGGCGGGGTGCGGTGATGGCTGGCAACTGGCAACAAAAAATACCGACCACCTCGGCTTACTGGATGAACCGCGTGTTGTATGACGTGCACCATAAGGACAGCCACCTGCAGCGCTACAAGGCGAGCCCGGATGCCTACATGGCCGACATTCCGCTGGAGCCCTCGCTCAAGGCGGCGATTCGCGACAACGACATAGGCGCCATGTACGTGGCTGGTGTGAATCCTTACCTGCTGCGAGCCCACTGCCTGGGCCTGCATATTTCAGAAAAACTCTTTGTTGACTCGCTCAAGGCTGTGGGCGACAACAAGGTGTCGGGAGCTGACCATGGCTGAAATTGTTGCCATCCATGCCGTCAGCCATACACCGGTGATGATCAATTTCCCGGGAGCGATTCCGGACTCTGACCGCGAGGCGATCTTTGCCTCCTTCAAGGAAGTCGGCGAGCAGATCGTCAGCGCGAAACCCGACGTGGTGGTGGTGATCTCTGACGACCATATCCACAATTTCTTCTTCAACAATTTCCCTGCCGTATGCATAGGCGCTGCGGAGTCTTATGACACGCCGGCCGAGCACTGGCTCAAGCTCGACAGGCAAACCCTCAGGGGTGATGCACGGCTGGGCGGTTATCTTGTGGAACAGGCGCTGGACAGCGGCTTCGACCCTTCGTTCTCGATGGAGCTCAAGCTGGACCACGGCACACTGGCACCCATGCACCTGGCCGGTGTGGCGCAGGACTTCGCCATCGTGCCCATGCTGGTCAACTGCGTGCAGCCGCCGCTGCCACCCATGAAGCGCGCACTGCAATGGGGAACATTTCTGGGCAAGGCCCTGCGTGCCTACGACGGCTGCGAACGTGTGGCCATCCTGGCAACCGGTGGTATCAGTCATGACATCGCCACGCCCCGCATGGGCATGGTCAATGAAAGCTTTGATCTGGAATTCATGCGCCTGCTGTCGGCAGGGAACGATGAAGAACTGGTGCGCTACGCCGCCGATCACGTCAACGAAGCCGGCAACGGCGCAGAAGAAATACGCACCTGGCTGATGGCGCATGGCGCCGCAGGTGGCGGCCGGTTCGAGACGCTTTATTACAAGGCGGTGTCCAACTGGTACACAGGTATCGGGCTGGGCCGCTGGAACACCAAACACGGAGCTGCGGCATGAGCGCGCTCCTTGCACACAGCGTTCACGGCTCTGCCAGCGACCAGCCACTTGTATTGCTGCACGCCCTGGCCACCAGCAGCGCCTTGTGGGCGCCACAACTTCCCGCGTGGGCAGCACAGTTCCGTGTTGTGGCTATTGATCTGCCGGGTCACGGCAAGAGCGCGCCGCAGCCGGGCATCTCCGGCATGGCCGACTACGCAGAGGCCGTGAAGGATGTGCTCGACCATCTGAATATCGACCGCGCAGCCTTTGTGGGCCTCTCCCTGGGTGGCATGGTGGCGCAGGCATTTGCGCTGGCCTGTCCGCAGCGCACGTCTGCCGTGGTGCTGGCACATACCAGCGCCCGCACCTACCCTGCGGGTTGGGAGATATGGGCACGCCGTCTTGACCAGTTCAACCAGGATGGCCTGGTGGCCCAGATACCGTCGGTTCTAGATCGCTGGTTTCCGCGCGAGTTTGCCGAGGCCTCGCCCATGACATTGCGATGGATCGCCGACCAGATCGCCTCCACGTACCCCGAAGGTTATGCGGCCGCCATCAGGGCCATCCAGCAGCTCGACCACTTTGACGCCTTGAAGACCCTGCGCGCGCCTGTGCTCGTGGTGGCCGGCGAGGTTGATGCGGCCGCGCCGCCGTCTGTCGCCACCGCGATGTCAGAGCAGATCCAGGGTGCACGCCTGGTCGTGATGCCCGGTGTGGCGCATCTGGGCAATGTGCAGCAGCCCGTGCTGTTCACTGAGACGGTGGGTGACTTTTTGCGCGGTGTATTGCTGCCTTGACAGATACCGCAACGCCAGACATTAAAAAAAGCCAAGGAGACATGTTTTGAGTACAACAACAGAGAGCCATGCTGGAACCGGTATTGGCCAGTCCGCCCCCCGACTGGAAGACCGCCGCTTCCTGACGGGGCGGGGCCAGTACATCGATGACATCGAATTGCCGCGCATGGTGCATGGCGTGACGCTGATGTCTCCGTATGCCCATGCACGCATCGTGTCCGTGGATACCAGCCAGGCACTGGCGGCTCCCGGCGTGCTGTGCGTGTTGACCGGCGCCGATGTGCTGGCTGAAAACATGGGCGGCCTGCCGCCGCTCTTCATGCCCGAAGACATGGGGGGGCCCAAGGGCTACCGTACCTCCCGCCCCCTGCTGGCGACCGACAAAGTGCGCTGTGTGGGTGACCGCGTCGCGTTCGTCGTGGCTGAAACCGCCGCACTGGCGCGTGATGCGCTTGAACTCATTGAGGTGGAATACGACGCGTTGCCATCAGTGACGGCGCTTGAAGACGCGGTGGGTGAAGGCGCGCCCCTGGTCTGGGATGGCGCACCCGGCAACAAGTGCTGCGTCGTGAAGTTCGGTGACGAAGACAAGGCCAAAGCCGCGTTTGAGGCAGCCGCCCATGTGACATCGATACGCATAGAAAACAACCGCCTGTCTGCCAATTCAATTGAGCCGCGCGGCGCCATTGGCGAGTACCACGAATCGGACGACAGTTACACGCTGCACACCAGCTCGCAAAACCCGCATGGTGCGCGGCAGATGCTGTGCAGCTCGGTGTTCCGCATTCCGGAAACCAAAATGCGTGTGGTCTCTCCCGACGTGGGTGGCGGTTTCGGCATGAAGGCCGACGCCTATCCCGACGACGGCCTGGTTCTGTGGGCCTCGCGCCGGTGTGGCAGGCCTGTCAAGTGGATTCCCACGCGCAGCGAGAGCATTCTGGGTGACAACCATGGCCGGGACCAGGTCGTCAACGCCGAGCTGGCGCTTGATGCTGATGGCCGCATCCTGGCCATGCGTGCGCGCTCCATGCATGCCTTCGGGGCCTATGTGGTGTCTGCTGCTGTTGCGCCGCTGACGTTTGCGCTGCGTTTCATCCCCGGGGTGTACGACGTGCCGGTGTTTTTTGGCGTGAATTTCGGCATCTTCACCAACACCTCTCCCACCGGCCCGTATCGCGGTGCTGGCCGGCCAGAGGCCACCTATGTGTGCGAAGCATTGATTGAGAAGGCGGCCGCAGAACTGGGCATGGACCCCGTCGAGTTGCGCCGCCGCAACCTGATCCGCCCCGACCAGTTGCCCTACGCCACACAAACCGGTTTTGTATATGACAGCGGCGACTTCCCCGACATGCTGTCGCATTGCCTGCGGTTTGCGGATGCCGATGGCTATGACAAGCGGCAGCAGTCTTCAAAACAGAATGGACTTCTGCGGGGCCGTGGTATTGCCTTTTTTATCGAACAGGGCGGCATCTTCAACGACCAGATGAGTGTGCGTTTTGACGCCACCGGTGGGGTCACCATTCTGGCAGGTACACATTCGCACGGGCAGAGCCATGCGACGGTGTTTGCACAGCTCGTGTCTGAATGGCTGGGCGTGCCGTTTGAGGCCATACGCTACCTGCAGGGTGATACCGACAAGGTGCCTTTCGGGCGCGGCACTTATGCGGCGCGCTCGTCCATGATTGGCGGCAACGCCCTGCGCATCGCCTGTGACCGCATCATCGAGCGGGTACGCCCCGTCGCCGCACAACTGCTGGCCTGCACGCCGGATCAGCTGAAGTTTCATAACGGCCTGTTCACCAGCGAGGCCGACGGCAAAACCGTGGCGCTTTCTGATGTGGCCAAAAATTTCTTCATCAAGGCCGGCCCCATGTCCCAGCTGGGTGTGGGTCTGGAGGCCAGCGGCACATGGAACACCGACCCGCCTAACTTCCCGAGTGGCTGCCATTTGTGTGAGGTCGAGATTGATCCGCAAACTGGCGTCGTGAAAGTTGACCGCTACAACGCCATTGATGATGTCGGGCGCATCCTCAACCCCATGATTTGTGAAGGGCAGATTCAGGGCGGTGTGGCCCAGGGCATTGGCCAGGCGCTGCTTGAGCACGTGGTCTATGACCGCGAGAGCGGACAGCTGCTGAGCGGCAGTTTCATGGACTACGGCATGCCGCGCGCCGACGATGTGCCGTCCTATAACCTCAAGCTGGTCGAATTCACCTGCAAGACCAACCCGCTCGGTGTGAAGGCGGTCGGTGAGGCCGGCACGATTGCCGCACCTTCAGCCGTCATGAACGCGGTCATGAACGCATTAAGGCCTCTGGGTGTGAAGCACCTTGACATGCCTGCGACTCCTTCAAAGGTATGGCATGCCTTGCAGGCTGCCAAAGAAAGTGTGGCCAGCGCATGAAAAACCTCGCGGGCAAAGTCATTGCCATCACTGGCGCAGCCCAGGGCCTGGGGCGCGCCACGGCGCTTGCCATGGGCCGCGAAGGTGCGCGCCTTGCCTTGACCGATATCGATGGGGCGGGCCTGGCATCCACCATGGAGGCCCTGAAAACCGCAGGTGTGGATGCCGTCAGTGTGGTGGGTGATGTGACGCAGGCCGCCACCCATGACCAGCTGCTGGCCAGCGCCTTGGGCGAGTTTGGAAGCCTGCACGGCCTGTGCAATGTGGCGGGTGTGCTGGGTGCGGGCCAGCTGGCCGACGTCACAGAGAAAAGTTTTGACCACGTCATGCATGTCAACTGTTTTGCGCAGTTGCTGGCCATACAGCGCATGGCGTCGGCACTCAAGGCATCGGGGCAGGGTGCCATCGTCAATGTGGCCTCGGTCGGTGCCATGGTGGCGCTGCCCATGATGACGACCTACTGCGCCTCGAAAGCCGCTGTGATCGGCCTGACCCGCGCAGTCGCCGCCGAGCTGGCACCGCATGTGCGCTGCAACGTGGTCTGCCCGGGCGGTATGGACACACCCATGGCCAGGGGTTTGCTCAGCGGTCTGTCTGAAAGTGATTCGGCCGAGCTGGTCGGCAAGCTGACAGGGCGTCAGTTGCAAAAACGTTTTGCCGACCCTGCAGAGGTGGCACAGGCGCTGGTGTTTCTGGTCAGCGATGCCAGCTCATTCAGCACCGGTTCGGTGTTTTCGGCAGATGGCGGCCATACCGCTTGGTAATGCTGTAGCAGTGGTCTGGTGATTTTACGGTCAGATATTTAACTTATAGAGGAGACAAATCGTGTTGAAAAAATTCCTGCGTTTCTTACCCGCACTGGCCTTGTCGCTGGTGTCCACATTGAGCTTTGCCCAGCCGGTGAAAGTCAATATCGGTTACATACCCGCGGGCGACTGGTTGCCGGCGCTGATTGCCAAGGACAAGGGATTTTTTGAAAAGCGCAACCTGGATGTCACGCTGACCAAGGTCGGCATCATCTCCAATATTCCGGCGGCCATCATGTCGGGTAGCCTGATGATTGGCGCCAGCACGGCCACCGTGCTGATGGACGCCTCCGATGCAGGGCTCGGCCTTGTGGCAGTCGCCGGCGGCACGCGCTTTGTCAAAAACCCATCGATCTTCAGCGTGGTGGTGCGCACTGGCGTCAAGGTTGCCAGTGCCAAGGACCTGGAGGGCAAGCGTGTCGGCGTTCCCGGACTTCGAAGCACCGGTGACGTGATGTTCCGCAAGTGGCTGCAGGAAAAAGGCGCCACGGTTTCAAAGGTGTCGATTGTTGAAGCCTCCTTCCCGCAGATGAAGGATTTGCTCAAGGGCGGCACGCTTGATGCTGTCGCCGTACTGGAGCCTTTCCGCAGCGGCATCGTGGCCGACAACACCGGATACCGCGTGGCCGACTACATGGCCGAGGTCAACCCCGACCTGCTGGGCGGTGTCTGGGTTGCACAAAAACAGTGGGCAGATGCCAACCCCCGTGCCATCCCGGCTTTCCGTGAGTCCCTGGTCGAGGCCATCGAGTTCATCAAGACCAACACCGATGAAGCACGCGCCATCGAACTCAAGTACCTGGGTTTCAAGACCCCCATCATGCTGCCCTTCTCGGTGCCTGTGAATGTGGCGGATCTGGACATCTGGGTCAAGTACGCACGCGATGTGGGTTACCTCACCAAGCCCATGGATGTCAGCCGCATGGTCTTGCGCTGAAGTTGTGAAATTTTGAATTCTCCCAAACGTTGAGGCCGGTCATGGAAGTAAATCTTGTTGTCAACCAGAAAAAAATCGTGCGTGAGGTCGAAGAACGCACCTTGCTCAGTGACCTGCTTCGCGACACGCTGGGGCTCAAGGGCACGCACCGGGGGTGTGATACCGCACAGTGCGGCGCCTGCACCGTGCACCTGAATGGGCAGGCGGTGAAATCGTGCAACGTGCTGGCCCTTCAGGTCAGCGGCGGCACCGTCACCACGATAGAGGGCATATGCGAAAAAGACGGCGCGCTGCACCCGATGCAGCAGGCCTTCAGGGAATGCCATGGCCTGCAGTGCGGCTTCTGCACGCCGGGCATGGTGATGAGCGCCATGGACCTGCTGCGGCGCAAGCCTGCGGCCAGCGAAGCAGAGATACGTGAGGGCCTGGAAGGCAACCTGTGCCGCTGTACCGGTTACGAAAACATCGTCAAGGCGGTGTCCCTGTGTGCAAGCCGCGCCGGTCACTGAGGAGACGCACCGTGTATTCATTCAAGTTTCATCGCGCGCAAAGTGTTGCCGATTCGCTGGCGTCGTTCGGACAGTACAGTGATGCGCGTTTTCTGGCGGGCGGGCAGACGCTTCTTGCATCGCTCAAGCTGCGTCTGGCCCAGCCTGATGGCCTGGTTCACCTGGGCCAGCTGGCCGAGTTGAAAGGCATTCGTGTGCTTGCCGGCCAGTCCATCAGCATTGGCGCCATGACCACACATGCAGAGGTGGCCGGGTCGCAGGAAATTGCCGGCGCACTGGGTGCATTGAGCGACATGGCCAGCCATATCGGCGACCCCATGGTGCGCCACATGGGCACCATGGGTGGTTCTGTCGCCAACAACGATCCGGCGGCAGACTGGCCAGCCGCCCTGCTGGCGCTCGATGCCACAGTGCTCACCTCCGGCAGAAAAGTAAAGGCGGATATTTTTTTTCTCGGCATGTTTTCAACCGCACTTGACGCGGGCGAACTCATTACCGCGATCGAATTTCGTATTCCCAAACGCGCGTCCTATGTGAAGTTCCGGCACCCCGCCTCACGTTTTGCACTGGTCGGGGTCTTTGTGGCCGATTTCGGCGGTGATATCCGTGTCGCCGTGACGGGCGCCGGCGCGGGTGTCATGCGCATGACCGCATTTGAAGAAGCCCTCAAAAAGCAGTTCTCTGCAGATGCGCTGAAAACGATTGCGGTCGATGCATCTGAATTGAACACCGACATGCATGCAACGGCTGAATACCGAGCCAACCTGGTCCGCGTGATTGCCATGCGTGCCGTAGACAAGGCCTCAGGCGTAACGTGAATCCGACACCACCCATGAACAATTCTGTCCTCGAAGCTGCAGCCGTGGCTGCCCTCAAACACAAGGAGCCGGCGATCTCCGTGCGCGACCTGTCCGTCAAATTTGGCGGCAAGGTGGTGATCGACTCGCTGAACTTTCATGCGCATGCGGGCGAATTTTTGTGCATCGTCGGGCCCTCGGGTTGCGGCAAGACCACGCTGCTGCGCTTGCTGGCGGGCTTGCTGACGCCCAGCTCGGGCGTGGTGCTGTTCAAGGGCCAGCGCGTGTCGCGGCCGTCGCGTGACCGCGCCATTGTTTTCCAGGACTACGGCCGTGCCCTGCTGCCCTGGCGTACGGTGGCCGGCAATATGGCGCTGGCGCTTGAATCCTGCGGTGTGCCCAAGGAAGAGCAGGCTGAACGGGTCGCCGCCCTTGCAAAAACCACAGGTCTGGCGCATGCCGTTGACCGTTACCCGCACCAGCTGTCGGGCGGCATGCAGCAGCGTGTGCAGATTGCCCGCTGCCTGGCGCAAAAGCCTTCACTGCTGCTGATGGATGAACCCTTTGGTGCGCTCGATGCCATCACCCGCCAGCACCTGCAGGATGAAGTTGCCAGCCTGGCCGCCATCCATGGCACCACGGTTGTTTTCATCACGCACGACCTTGAAGAAGCCATCTACCTGGGTGACAGGGTGATTGTGCTGGGGGCCAACCCGGGGCGCATTCTTGAAGAGGTGGATGTGGCTTTGCCCAAGCCCAGGTCGCAGCTCCTTACCAAGGAGATGCCGCGCTTCCTGGAGCTCCGCCATCGCCTGCATGGCCTGCTGGAGCACTGACGTGAATGACATGCGCCTCAACAAGCGCGCGCTCGGCATGATCATTCCGATGGCCTTGCTGCTCGCGTGGGAAGCCATCTGGCATGTGCAATCCCTGAGGATGGAGTCGCTGTCCCGCCCCTGGGATGTGGCGCAGGCCTTCTACCTGGGCATGACTGACAAAACCATTCTCAAATCCACGCTTGAAACGCTGGAAGCCGCCGCGCTCGGCTTCGGGATTGCCGCTGTGTGCGGTCTTTTTCTCGGCATTGTTCTGGGCCTGATGCCGCGTGTGGACCGCATCGTCGGCCCGACGGTCGATGCCATGCGCCCTGTGCCTTCCGTTGCGCTGATACCGCTGGCTTTGCTGCTGTTTGGTTTTGGTGTATCGCTTGAGGCACTGGTGGTGGCCTTTGCAAGTTTCTGGCCGGTGCTGCTGGTGACGACCGCCGCCGTGCGGGCGATTGACCCGCGCCTGCTGGAGGTGGCCGATGCGCTGGAGATGTCATCGCTGGCGCGCACCTTCAAGATTGTCATTCCCGCAGCGCTGGGGCTGATCGCGGTGGGCCTGCAATTGGCCCTGGGCATCGCGCTCATCGTGGCGGTCACGGTAGAGATCGTCATCAACCCGCGCGGCCTTGGTTTTGCCATGATGTCGGCGCAGCAGGCGCTGCGCTTTGACCAGATGTATGCGCAACTGCTCTGGATAGGCGTGATCGGCTGGGCCATCAGCAAGCTCTCGCAGCGGCTGGTGAAAAGCTGGCCCGGCATGGCGGCGCAGGGGGCGGCAGCATGAGGGCTTCACACCGCTGGCTGGACCGTCTCGGTGCCGTCGCCTTTGCATTGTTTTTGCTGCTGCTCTGGCAGCTGCTGTCGGCCACCAACATCATTTCACCGCTGTTCTTCCCTTCGCCGCTGCGCACGCTGACCGCGCTCTGGAACCAGATTGCCGAAGGCCAGCTGTGGGGACCGCTGGGCTCCACCGTCTCGCGCATGGCCTGGGGCTGGCTGGCCGCGTCTGTGGCCGGCATTGTTCTGGGCGCGATGATTGCCGGCTCGGCTGTGGCGCGGGCCATGCTGGAGCCCATACTCGACTTCATGCGGCCGCTGCCCGCATCGGCCATCATCCCGGTGGCCATTCTGGCCTTCGGCCTGTCTGGCACCATGTCCACTGCCGTGATTGCATTCGGCTCCATCTGGCCGGTTCTGCTGGCCAGCATTCAGGGTTTTGGTGCGGTCAGCGACAGGCTGGCCGAGGTATCGGCCGCGCTGGAGATGAGCCGCCGTGACCGCTTCTTCAAGATCAGCCTGCCCAGTGCGCTGCCCGACATCCTTGCCGGTGCAAAAGTCGGACTGGCGATTGCGCTGATTCTGGCGGTGGTGACCGAGATGCAGGCCTCGCTGCCCGGTTTGGGGCAGAACATCCTGATGGCGCAGCGCTCCTTCAAAACACCTGATCTGTACGCCGGAGTGCTCATGCTCGGTGTGATTGGCTTTGCGACGTCGATGGCCCTGCAGGCGCTGGAGCGCAGGCTGCTGAAGTGGCGGTTTACAGGCCAGGGCTGATGGGCCGTGCCGGTTTTTAAAAATAAAGAGGAGACATCATGAAAACTTTTCGCCGCCTGCTGCTGGCCGGCCTCTGCAGTGCGCCCTTTGCGGCTGCCCTTGCGCAGGAAGGGCCTTACCCCAACAAACCCGTCAAATTCATTACCGCATCCGTCGGCAGCCCGCAGGATGTCATAGGCCGGCTGATTGGCCAGAAACTCAGTGTGCTCTGGGGCAAGTCGGTGGTGGTGGAAAACCGGCCCGGCGCTGGCAGTGTGCTGTCCATCACCACGGCGGGGCGCGCGCCGGCGGATGGCTATTCCGTGCTGCTCAGTTCGAGCGGGTTTACTGTCAGCCCCAGCATCATGCTAAATCCCGGCTATGACGCCGAAAAAGACTTCATCCCCGTTGTGCTGATCGCTTCCACACCCAACATCATTGTCTCCAGCACGCAGTTGCCGGCGACGACATTGAAGGCAGCGGTGGATCTGGCGAAGACCAAACCCCTGAACTACGGTTCGCCGGGCCTGGGCACCACACCGCAGCTGTCGGCTGAATACCTTTTCAAGTCACTTGCAAAG
This sequence comes from Polaromonas sp., assembly GCF_016185115.1. Lineage (GTDB taxonomy): Bacteria > Pseudomonadota > Gammaproteobacteria > Burkholderiales > Burkholderiaceae_C > Polaromonas. Next base: position 324,216 of record NZ_JACPOF010000015.1, read on the forward strand.
GTACCGGTGACACATGTGCCTTATAGCGGCGCATCGCCTGCAGTGGCAGCCGTGGCCGGCGGCCAGGTAGAGATGGCCAGCGTCGCCATGCCTGCTGCCGTGCAACTGGTCAAGTCCGGCAAGGTGCGTGCGCTCGCCGTCACCAGCAACAGGCGTTCAAAGGTTCTGCCCGATGTGCCGACCATTGCCGAAGCAGGCTTCACAGGTTTTGAAGATTCGACCTGGGTGGGCCTGTGGGTGCAAAAGGGCACGCCGGCCGCCATCGTTGACAAAATTTCTGCAGATGTGGTGTCCATACTGGCGCAGGCCGACGTGAAAGAGCAGCTTGTCAATCTGGGCTTTGAGGCATCTGATGTGCCGCCCAAACAGTTTGCGGCCTACCAGAAGCAGGAACTTGCCAAATGGGCCCGGGTGGTGAAAGAAACCGGCGTCAAACAGGAGTAGGCTGCGGGCTTTGCTTTTGACTGATTGAACTGACATGCGAATTGCCCTGATCCATGCCCTGCGCCATTCACCGCCGCCTGTAGAGGAGTCGTTTGCGAGGCTGTGGCCCGAGCCAAAATTGATGAACCTGCTCGATGACAGCCTCTCTGCAGACCTGGCGGCGGCAGGCCGCATCACCGACGACATCACCCGGCGTTTTCTTGAACTGAGCGCCTATGCAGTGTCTACCGGTGCGGATGCCATCCTCTTCACCTGCTCGGCATTCGGGCCCTGCATTGAAGCCTGCGCCGCGAAGTACCCTGATATCCCGGTACTCAAGCCCAACGAGGCCATGATTGAAGAGGCCGCCGGCCTGGCGCGGCGGGTGGGCCTGCTGGCCACCTTTGCGCCCACACTGGCGTCCATGCCGCCCGAGTTTCCGGCGGGCATGACGGTGGTGCCCAAACTCGCGGAAGGTGCACTGGCCGCGCTTGACCGGGGCGACGTGCATGAGCATGACCGGCTCGCTGCAGTGGCTGCTGCCGGCCTGCGCGATTGCGATGTGATTGCGCTGGCCCAGTTCAGCCTGGCGCGTGCGGCGGGCGAAGTGGCCAAAGCGACCGGGCTGAAGGTGTTGACCACGCCTGACTGTGCTGTGCTCAAGCTCAAACGGCTGCTCAAGGCTGCCTGAGGGTCGTCTGAAGGTCGTCTGAAGGTCGCGTCGGGCAGCAAGCAAAGCCTCGCGAGCTTCTGAATGCTATTAATTCAGTAGCTGCTCACGCTCGTATTTAAAGGGCTACAGCCCGATTTGCCACCCAAAAATGGCCTTTTTAGGCTTTTTGGGGGCGATTTTGCAGTGCGCGATGAGCTCAAAAAGGCAAAAAGTTAATATGGAAGTTAACTTTTGGGTTTTGACGGTGTCGGCCTAGCTCAACTAACTCAGCAGGGCCTGCGCAAATTCCCGGGCATTAAACGTTTCCAGGTCTTCCAGCTTTTCCCCGACACCGATGAAATAAACCGGCACTGGCCGCAGGGTGGGCGATGCCTGCTGGCGCTCCTGGGCCCAGAGCGCAATCGCTGCCAGCATGCCGCCCTTGGCTGTGCCGTCGAGCTTGGTGACGATCAGGCCCGTGAGCTGTAGCGCCTCGTCAAAAGCCTTGACCTGCGACAGCGCGTTCTGGCCTGTGTTACCGTCGATGACGAGCAGCACTTCATGCGGTGCCGTGCCATCCGCTTTCTGCACCACGCGCTTGATCTTTTTCAGCTCTTCCATCAAATGCAGTTGCGTCGGCAAACGCCCGGCGGTATCGACCAGCACCACATCCTTGCCGCGCGCCTTGCCGGCGCTGACGGCGTCAAACGCCACGGCAGCCGGGTCGCCGCCTTCCTGGCTGATGATCTCGACCGTGTTGCGGTCGGCCCAGACGCTGAGCTGCTCGCGTGCCGCGGCGCGGAAGGTGTCGGCAGCCGCCAGCAGCACCGACGCACCTTCGGTCGCCAGGTGTTTGGTGAGTTTGCCGATGGAGGTGGTTTTGCCTGCGCCATTGACGCCCGCCACCATGATGACCGTAGGTTGATGCTGGCCTATGACCAGGGCCTGCTCCAGCGGCTTGAGCAGCCTGGCCAGTGATTCAAGCAGGATGTTGCGCACGGCGACCGGGTGCGTCACGCCGCTGTCTTTCACACGCTTTTTCACGTCGTCGAGCAAAAAGGTGGTGGCCTTGACGCCGGTGTCGGCCATCAGCAGCGCGGTTTCGAGGTCTTCATACAGTTCATCGTTGATCTGTGTGCCTGTAAAGACGCCCGAGATGCTGGAGCCGGTCTTGCGCAGGCCCGATGTAAGCTTGGCCAGCCAGCGCTCGCGCTCGGGTGCGACTGCAATCGATGCGATGTCAATAGGCGCCACCAGCGCACTGCCGATCAGGCTCCCGGTGGCTGGCGCTGCCGGTACCGGACTGACAGGCTGTTGCGCTTGCGGGGCTGGCGTCGTGGGGGCTGCGGCTGGGGGAGGGGATTTTTTCTTGAAGAAACTGAACATTGGGCCTGCTTTGGAGTCGCACTATTCTATGAAACACCTGTTTTGCCGCTTTCCCCGCCTTTATTCAACCCTTTTACCGTCTCTCGTCATGGCTTTTTCAGCCGGTGCCGCACAGGCCCAGACCGTGCCCAGGGTCGAGCAATTCACCCTGGCCAACGGCCTGACCGTCATCGTCAAGCCCGACCACCGCGCCCCTACCGCGGCGCACATGCTGTGGGTGCGTGTGGGCTCCATGGATGAAGTCGATGGCACATCTGGCGTGGCGCATGCGCTGGAGCACATGATGTTCAAGGGCACGCCCTCGTTGAAGGTGGGCGAATTTTCGCGCCTCGTCGCTGCAATGGGGGGCCGTGAAAACGCCTTCACCTCCCGCGACAACACCGGCTATTACCAGCAGATTCCGGCCAGCAAACTTGAGGACGTGATGAAGCTTGAGGCCGACCGCTTTGCCAACAACCAGTGGGCCGACGACGAGTTCAAGCGAGAGATCGAGGTGGTGAAGGAAGAGCGCCGCCTGCGCACGGAAGATTCACCGCGTGCGCTGATGTATGAAGCCGCCAATGCCCTCACGTTCACGGCGTCGCCCTATCGCCGGCCTGTGGTGGGCTGGATGAGCGACCTGGACGCCATGACGCCGGCTGATGCACGCGAGTTTTACCGCCGCTGGTATGTACCTGCCAATGCCGCAGTCGTGGTCAGCGGTGATGTGGAGGTGGCCGAAGTACGCCGCCTGGTTGAAAAATACTACGGCGGCATTCCCGCGCGGCCTGTGCCTGCGCGCAAGCCCCAGCATGAGCCTGTGCAAAACGGCCTGAAAAAGCTGGAGTTCAAGGCGCCCGCCAGCCAGGCCTACGTATCGCTTGCCTTCAAGGTGCCCAAGCTCGAGCCTGCGGATCTTGCGGACAATGCACCCGCTGGTGCGACTCCTGGCCGTGATGCCCTGGCGCTCACCGTGCTGGCTGCCGTGCTTGACGGCTACACCGGCGCGCGCCTGGCCCGTGCGCTGGAGCAGGGCGAGGGCGCAGCCCGCATTGCCGACAGCGCCGGCGCATCGAATGGCCTCTATGGCCGCGGCCCGCAGCTTTTCATGCTCGATGGCGTGCCTGCAGCCGGCAAGACCACCGATCAGGTGGTGGCCGCGCTGCGCGAACAGGTGGCGCTGATCGCGCGTGATGGCGTGCGTGAGGCCGAACTCAACCGCGTCAAGACACAGTGGCAGGCCAGCGAGACCTACAAGCTCGACGGCGTCTTCAACCAGGCGCGCGAGCTGGGCAGCAACTGGATCAACGGCATGCCGCTGGACGCCAGTGCCCGCCTGATTGCGAAGCTGCGCACCATCACCGGCGCAGAAGTGCAGTCAGTGGCTGCACGTTATTTTGGTGACGACCAGCTCACCATGGCCACCCTGATTCCACAGCCGCCGGACCCGAACCGCAAGCCGCGCACGCCCGGCCCTGCCGTTCCTAATCATTGATGGACTGAAAAAACATGATCCTGATTTCAAATTTCAAACACACCATCATTCGCAATGCTTTCCTTGCAGGTGTTGCAGGCCTGCTGTGCAGCACGGCGTTTGCCGCCATCCCCATCCAGGAATGGACGCAGCCCGGCGGCGCGCGCGTCTACCTGGTTGAAAGCCCTGCGATTCCCATGCTCGATGTGCAGATCGACTTTGACGCGGGTGGCAGGCGTGACCCTGCTGACAAAGCCGGGCTGGCCAGCTCCACCGCCAATCTGCTTGAGAAGGGCGTTGCAGCACGCGACGGCCAGCCGGCCCTGAATGAGAACGCACTGGGCGAAGCCTGGGCTGATCTGGGCGCCAGTTTTGGCAGCAGTGCCGGTGCAGACCGCATGAGCTTTTCGCTGCGCACGCTGACCGACCCGGCACTGCTCGACAAGGCAGTCGCGCTGGCGGCGCGGCAGATTGGTGAACCTTCGTTTCCCGAGAACATCTGGGAGCGCGGCAAGCTGCGCATCATCGCCAGCCTGAAGGAGTCGTACACACGCCCCGGCAGTATTGCTGGCCGGGCCTATTCAAAAGCGGTTTACGGCAGCCACCCCTACGGTCATGAAACGACCGAAGAAAGCGTCAAGCGCATCAGCGTGGCCGACATGCGTGCCTTCTACAACGCCGGTGTGGTGGCCTGCCGCGCACGTGTCAGTATGGTCGGTGCAGTGACACGCGCCCAGGCCGATGCGATTGCGCAGCGCCTGCTGGCCCGCCTGCCGCAGGTGCCTTGCGCCGGCCTGCCTGCGCCCGCGACCGTTCCTGAAGTGGCGGCGCTGGCCCAGGCCGACGAGAAGATCATTCCGTTTGATTCTGCGCAGGCGCAGGTGCTTTTGGGTCAGCCCGGCTACAAGCGCTCCGACCCGCAGTTCTTCTCGCTGCTGGTGGGCAACTACATCCTGGGCGGCGGCGGTTTTGTCTCGCGCCTGGCCAGTGAGGTGCGTGAGAAACGCGGCCTGACCTACAGCGTCTCCAGCGGTTTTTCGCCCGGCCTGCATGCCGGCGCCTTCACGATTGGCCTGCAGACGCGGCCCGACCAGACCGGCCAGGCGCTGGAGGTGACGCGCAAGGTGCTGCGCGACTTTGTGGCCGACGGCCCGACCGAGGCCGAACTCAAGGCTGCAAAGGACAACCTGATTGGCGGCTTTGCGCTGCTGATAGACAGCAACCGCAAGCTGCTGGGCAACATCTCAAACATCGCGTGGAATGACCTGCCGCTGAACTACCTCGATACCTGGACCGCCAGGATAAGCAGTGTTACGGCAGCCGATGTGAAAGCCGCGTTCGCGCAGAAACTGCAACCTGAGAAAATGGTCACGGTCATCCTGGGAGGAAAACCGTGAAATACACCGCAGCAAGCACCGATACAAAAACCGATAAAAAACCAAAACCTGCACGTTCCGGCAAGGTCGTCGCGCGCAAAACCGTGCCGCCGGGTGAAATCCGCATCATTGGCGGCCTGTTCAAGCGCAGCAAGGTGCCTGTGGCCGACAGGCCCGGCCTGCGCCCCACGCCAGACCGCGTGCGCGAGACGCTGTTCAACTGGCTGGGCCAGGATCTGACCGGCTGGCGCTGCGCCGATGTGTTTGCGGGCACGGGCGTGCTGGGTTTTGAGGCCGCCTCTCGCGGCGCAGCAGAAGTGCTGATCTGCGAGCAGGACCCGGTGCTGCTTGAAAAAATCAGGACGCTGCAGGCCAAGCTGAAAGCCGACGCGATCAGGCTTGAGCGCGGCGATGGCGTCAGCCTGCTCAGGCGCCTGAGCCCGGGCAGCATGCAGCTGCTGTTTCTGGACCCGCCGTATGAATCTGCGCTGTTTGAACCTGCACTGAAAGCGGCTGCGCAAGCCATTCACGCCAATGGTTTTGTGTACCTTGAAGCGCCCAGAGCCTGGACAGATGACGAGCTGTCCGGTCTGGGCCTGAAGGTGCATCGCTTCGGCAAGGCAGGTGCCGTGCACTTCCATCTGCTCACCAAAGGCGCTGCCAGCAGTGTGGAAACCCCCGCAGAGGCATAATTTCACCCATGGCAGCCAGCACCTCAACATCCCCACGCACAGCGGTTTATTCAGGCACTTTTGACCCGGTGACCCTGGGCCATGTCGATGTGGTGCGCCGCGCTGCCGGTCTGTTTGACCACCTGGTCATTGCGGTGGCCATCGCCCACCACAAAAAAACGCTGTTCACGCTGGAGCAGCGCGTGGCGCTGGTGCAGGGCGCGTGCAAGGGCCTGGCCAACGTCAGCGTGCTGCCGTTTGATGGCCTGATCATGGATTTTTGTGCCGCCCAAAAGGCCACGGCCGTGGTGCGCGGCATCCGCAACCTGACCGACTTTGACTACGAAGCGCAGATGGCGGCCATGAACCGCAAGCTGCGGCCTGAAGTGGAAACCGTCTTCCTGTTGCCTGATGCGCCGCTGGCGTGCATCAGCAGCACGCTGGTGCGCGAGATCAGCAAACTCGGTGGCGATGTAGGCCAGATGGCCGGTGCCGAGGTGATCGCCGCCCTGAAAACCGCGCACGGTACCGCAAAGGGGGCTTGAGATGGCCCTGATGATTACCGACGAATGCATCAACTGCGATGTGTGCGAGCCCGAATGCCCCAACCAGGCCATCTACATGGGCGAGGCCATCTACGAGATTGACCACAACAAGTGCACCGAGTGCGTCGGCCACTTCGACGAGCCGCAGTGCGTGCAGGTCTGCCCGGTCGCCTGCATACCGGTGAACCCGCAGCATGTGGAAGCCAAGGAAACGCTCTGGCAGAAGTACCACCGCCTGACCGGCACGACGGCTGCACCGTCTTCAGTGGGCTGACCAGGCCTGGGCCGTCGGGCCTGCCTGAAGTAGCTGGTGTGCCAGATGTAAAGTCCGCTTTACATTTGGGGTGCTTCGCAGGTTCCGGCAGCCTTTTTCGCCGGTTTTGAGGTCAAAAATGTCAGTTTTTAACCCGTAAATCGGCCTCCAGGCCAATAAATACGCGCGTGACCAGCTACGAATTTAATAGCAATCTGCCGCTATCCGTGACTTGCAGTTCCCGGCGTTTGCCGTAATGTCAGGGTGCGGGCGGGGCCGTTTCAGGCTCTGGCGGCTTGCGCGGCGGTTTGGGGCGGGGTGGGGTGCTGGTGTGTATCTGCATGGTGGCTTTTTCCATGTCGCCGGCCAGCAGCGCGGGCACGGCCTTTAGCGAGCGGGCAATGCAGTCCTCAATCGCCGTGCGGTGCTCGGGCGAGGGCTTTTTCAGCACCCAGTTGATGACTTCAGACTTGATGCCCGGATGGCCCACGCCTATGCGCAGCCGCCAGTAGTCGCCGGTGCCCAGTTGCGCATGGATGTCACGCAGGCCGTTGTGGCCGGCATGGCTGCCGCCAAATTTGAGCTTGACCTGGCCGGGCACGATGTCGAGCTCGTCATGGGCGACGAGGATCTCTTCAGGCTGGATCTTGAAGAAGCGCGCCAGTGCGCCGACCGATTTGCCCGAGAGGTTCATGAAGGTCTGCGGCTCCAGCAGCCAGACGGTCTGGCCGGCGGCCGTCGTGCGTGCCACCAGGCCCGAATAACTCTTGTCGAAGTTCAGGGGTGCCTTGAGCTCACGCGAGAGCTCGTCAACCCACCAGAAGCCGGCGTTGTGGCGTGTGGCTTCGTATTCAGCACCCGGGTTGCCCAGACCGACAAACAGCTTGATCATTTGAAAACTTCCATAAATCCAATTCTAGGGCGCATGGCGGCGTTGCTACGGTGCTCGGAATCCTCATGCACCCAAGTGCATTCCGGTGTCCTGCGCTCCGTGCGCCTTGCCCTGCATCCCCAGAATCGAATTTCTGAAAGTTTTCGGTACCACTGCGAGGGCACAAATAAAAACGGCCCACACCGTTGAAGGTATGGGCCGTGGCGTTCAAGCCAGCGCAATGAAGCGATCCGGGTGGATTACTTCTTGGCGACAGGTTTGGCGGCGTCTTTGGCTGCGTTGGCCTTGGCGTCCTTGGCAGCGGCTGCCTTGGCTGCTTTCGGATCCACAGGTGCGGCGGCTGCGGCTGCTGCATCGGCTTCGGCTTCTTCCGACACCGACGACACAGACACCAGAACCGGGTTTTCCTGGCCCTTGACCACGAACTTCACGCCCTTTGGCAGGGTGATGTCCTTGACGTGCAGGGACTTGCCCTTGCTCAGGCCGGAGAGGTCAACGGCGATGAACTCGGGGATGTCTGCACCGAGTTCCATCTCGAGGATGGAAGCGTGGAAAGCTTCTTTCTTGATGGCGTGGAACAACGCGTTGTGATCGATTTCGATCAGCGTGGGTTCACCGGTGCCACCGTAAACAATACCGGGCGTGCGACCGGTGATGCGGAGACGGCGGCTCGCACCCGTGCCCTGCTTTGCGCGCTCAAAAGCGACGAATTTCATAACTTACTCCAATATGGAACGGACCGCGACCAGTCTCGTTCCGCGCAAATTTCATCAATCGACAATGGATCAACTATTCTTTGCAAAAAAGCTGCGGGCAAAGTGCCTCGCAACCACCTTTTGTCTCAGATCAGGGCCGGCTGGTCCTGGTCCGAGAACAAACTCATGACCGACTCACCCTTGGCGATGCGCTGTATCGTTTCTGCGATCAGCGGCGCCACGGAGAGCTGGCGAATCTTCTTGCATGCCACGGCATTGGCACTGAGCGGAATGGTGTTGGTGATCACCACTTCATCGAGTGCCGCGCCCTGCGCGATGCGGTCTATTGCAGGGCCCGAAAAAATCGGGTGCGTGCAATAGGCATAAACCTTTTTGGCGCCACGGTCCTTCAGGACCTCGGCTGCCTTGACCAGCGTACCGGCCGTGTCGATCATGTCGTCCATGATCACGCAGTTGCGGCCTTCGATGTCGCCGATCACGTGCATGACTTCAGACACATTCGCCTTGGGGCGGCGCTTGTCGATGATGGCCATGTCGCAGCCGAGCTGCTTGGCCAGCGCACGTGCACGCACCACACCGCCGACGTCAGGTGACACCACCATCAGGTCGGAATAATTCTTCTGCCGCAAATCGCCCAGCAGCACCGGCGACGCATAAATGTTGTCGACCGGAATGTCAAAAAAGCCCTGGATCTGGTCTGCATGCAGATCCATCGTCAAAACCCGCGACACGCCCACAGCCTGCAGCATGTTGGCCACCACCTTGGCGCTGATCGGCACCCGGGCCGAACGCGGCCGGCGGTCCTGGCGCGCATAACCGAAGTAGGGAATCACTGCGGCAATGCTCTGTGCGGAGGATCGCTTGAGCGCGTCGACCATGATGAGCAGTTCCATCAGGTTCTCGTTCGTCGGTGCGCAGGTGGACTGCACCACAAACACATCACGTGCACGCACGTTCTGCTGGATTTCTACCGTAACCTCACCATCCGAGAAGCGGCCCACATGGGCTGCACCCAGAGAAATACCCAGATTCTGGGCAATTTCGGCTGCCATGCTGGGGTTGGCATTGCCAGTAAACAGCATGAACTCGGGGTGGTGCGTTTGCATGTAGGGCCCAGCTTGTGTCGATGTTTGAGTCGTGGCTGTCATTCTAAAAGGCCATTGCCTGAACAATCGTCGCTCTAAACACACAGACCCGCCATTCGGTAGTCTGGCGGGTCTGCTGTGCGTTGGAGTCGCCAATGCGGCGAAACCTGAATAATTTGGCAGGGGTGGAAGGAGTCGAACCTGCGAATGCCGGAATCAAAATCCGGTGCCTTAACCAACTTGGCGACACCCCTACACAGGACAGCTGTCAAACTTTTAATCTGTCAGCCAACCTCAAACTTTGTCACTGGAAGCGACCCAGCGGCGGTTATTTTACCAACCAGCCAGCGGATGCGCCTTCAGGTTGCTGCATGTGCGGATCTTCCAGTCGCCAGGGGCTTGGGGAATCTCCATCTCATGCGGCAGATGCGCAAATACGGCACTTCCAGAGCCGGTCATTCGCCCCTGGAGTTTCATCGCGGCAAGCCAGTCAAGAGACTGGCCCAGCTGCGGGCACAAACCCAGGGCAACCGGCTGCAGATCGTTGCGGCCAAACCCGAAAACCGGGTTTTCAGCGCCACCGCCATCATTTGCAGCAAAGCCTAAGATTGTAGCAGTTTCTGTGTCCCGTTTGAGCAGTGGCGACGTGAAAATCGCCTGCGTCGAGAGCCCCTGGGCTGGTTTGACCACCAGAAACCGGGCGTCGGGCAGGTCAATCGCCGTCATTTTCTCGCCAATGCCTTCTACCCAGGCGTGACCGCCAAAGAGGAAAAACGGCACATCAGCGCCCAGCGACAGGGCAATCGCCAGCAACTGCTCGCGCGGCAGGCTGACGCCCCAAAGCCGCTGCAGTGCCAGCAGGCAACTGGCCGCATCCGATGAACCGCCGCCCATGCCGGCCTGTGCCGGAATGCGCTTTTCAAGGCTGATGTCGGCACCGAGCATGGTGCCGCAGGCCTTTTGCAGGGCGCGGGCGGCGCGCAGCGTCAGGTCTTCCGCCGGCAGGGGGTCTGCGCCATCGCTGTTCAGGTCACGGCGCGTGATCTGCCCATCGGTGCGCAGCTCAAAGTGCAGGGTGTCGCACCAGTCTATGAGCATGAAAACGGACTGGAGCAGGTGGTAACCATCAGCCCGGCGCCCCGTGATGTGCAGGAAAAGATTCAGCTTGGCCGGGGCTGGGACGTCGTAGATAGCCTTGATGGCCTGATTGGGCGTGGTCATGATGGGCGACAGGCTACTGTTCAAGCACAACGCGCAGGTCGGTTTGCGGTGCCGGGTTGGTCCGTCTGGCCGAAATTTTCCCGGCAGCTTGTTCAGTCAGGTCGGCCGTCCAGCCGTCAAGGCTGGTATTTCTGCCGTTGAGCCAGTCGAAGAGGGCATTGATGGGAATTGCCGCACCCGTGGTTTGCTCCAGCAGAGCATCAATCGAGGCGAATTTTTTGACCTCCTGGCCTGAATCGAGCAACGCTTCGGCGGGCGACCATCGCATCACACCAAGAACGCTGCCTATGGGGCTGGTGAGCCTGAGTTCGCCGGCCTGCGCATTGCCCTTGAGCTCGAACCCCGCAAAAAAGGCCTGGGGAGGTTCGCTCTGTATCTGCAGGCCTATGCGGCCCGCCCAAGCGTCTTTCGGGCCATCGTTTTGAGGGGCGGGGCTTTGCGGGGTTGCGCATCCACTGATGAGCAAAACGGCACCCGTCGCCAGAGATATCGCGGCGCCGCGAATCCATCTAAATGCTGTCATTGTGTTAACAGGTCCTACAGCTTCACGCGCAGGCGCTTGAGGGTCTCGACAAGGGTTTCGTTTTCCGGATTCAGCAGGTTGCCCTCGCGCCAGATGGCGATGGCGCGATCGCGCTGGCCCATGCTCCAGAGCACTTCCCCGTAGTGGGCTGCGATCTCGGCATCAGGCTTTGCCTTGAATGCTTCGGCAAAGATTTTTGCGGCTTCCTCGCGGTTGCCGAGGCGAAACTCAACCCAGCCCAGGCTGTCGCGGATGAACGGGTCACCCGGTGTGAATTCAAGCGCCTTGCGTATCAGCTCGCGGGCCTCGGTCAGCTTGACATTGCGGTCTGCAAATGAATAACCCAGGGCGTTGTAGGCACTGGCAGAGTCGGGCTTGAGCTGGATCACGCGCCGCAGCAGGTTCTCCATTTCCTGCAACTGGCCTGACTTTTCGGCCATCATGGCCTGGTCGTAAACCAGGTCAGGGTCATTGGGGAATTTGACGCTCGCCTCGGTCAGCAGGTCATAGGCGGGGCGGTATTGCTTGAGGTCACGCAGCAGACCCACTTCGGCCAGCACCTTAAGGCGCGCGTCGCCAGGCCTGCGTTCAGGAAGGTTGCGTATCAGTTGCCTGCCCTCTGCCAGCTTGCCCTGGTTGGCCAGAAGGGAGGCACGGCGGACCTGTGCCTGCATCATGTCGTCCGGATTTTCAATCTTGCTGATCCAGTTCTCGGCGGCCGCAAAATCCTTGCGTTTTTCTGCAATCTGGGCAAGTTGCAGATAGGCCTGCGCCAGCCCCCTGGCCTGGTCTTCTTCGGCAGACGGCTGCTGCGCCAGCGTGACATAGCGCTGCAGCGAGGTCTGGGCCTGGGCCAACTGGTTGTCCTGCAGCTGCAGTGAGCCCAGCACCAGCCATGCCGGCGGGAAATCAGGTTTCTCCTTGATGACAATTTGCAGTTGGGCCGAAGCCTCACCATAACGTTGCGCATCAAGCAGGGCGCGGGCGTAAGCCATGCGTATTTCGGGCAGTGATTTTGGGTTGCCCGTGAGGTACTTCTGCACCAGTGCCTCGGCTGCGGGCAGCTTGGGGTCCATCAATTCGAGGGCCATGAGAGGCGGGCCTTCGTAGCGTACATCGGCAGCCTGGCCTTTTTGTGCCGCCTCCAGCGCTCCCGTGACATCGCCTGCGGCCAGACGCATCCGGCCTACGGTGGTCCATGCTGAGCTGGCTGTGGCGGGGTTGGCAATGTAGGTGGCCAGTGCCTGTTCGACCACCATACTGGCCAGTTTTTTGTCGCTGACACGCGCGTAGGCCCTGGGAATCGCTGAAATAGCCAGTGACCGGTCTGCCGCAGGCGCCAGTTCCACGCCGGTTTTCAGCGGCACTTCGGTTTCTGTAATACGGTTGAGCGCAATCAGAATCTGCAGGACATAGCGGTTGGGATCGCGTGACTCCGGCTGTGCCTGCTGCCATGCCTTTGCAGCCTGCAGGGCGGCATCGCCAGAGCGCCCCTGAAGGGCAATCTCTGTCGCCCGCTGATACAAAAGCGGGTCGTTCGATTTTCTTGCCGCATCCAGGATGATGGCAAAACCGGCGCCTGGTTCACCTTCCTGAATCGTGATCTCGCCAACCAGCAACTGGTAGAAGAGCTCTCCATCCAGCGCTGAGACGAGGGGCGCTTCTGCGGCTTTTGCAGATGCAGCAGGCGGATTCGGGGGGCTGGTCTGGGCCATGAGAAGCGGTGCCGCGAGGCACGAGCCGGCGAGAATCCAGATCAGTTTTTTCTTCATCAAGCCATGATAATTGAAGGCTTGGGGCCGCGTATGCCCCTTTCAGATGAAGCTGGCGTAAAGGTTTTTCGCTTCCCGTGCTGCCGGGAGAACTTTATGCCGTCCCCCTAATCCATTGGTGCCCATGCCTGAACTCCCGGAAGTAGAAGTCACCCGCCTGAGCTTTGCAGGACGGATAGCAGGTGCAAGCGTCCTGTCGGTCACCATGGGCAAGGCCCTGCGCTGGCCGCTTGGCTGCGAACCGTCAATGCTGAAAGGCCAGAAAGTGCTGGGTGTCAGGCGCCGCGGCAAATACCTGTTGCTGGACATGAGTGGAGGCCTGCTGCTGATTCATCTGGGCATGTCCGGCAGCATCAGCTTTGGCCCCGATTTACCCCCTGCCGGCAAACACGACCATTTCGATATGGTGACGACCAGCGGCACCTTGCGCCTGCATGATCCCAGGCGTTTCGGCGCCGTGGTGTTTGCGCCCGGTGAAGATGACGTTTCCGCACAAAAGCTCCTGGGCCGACTGGGTGTGGAACCGCTGTCCGGTGACTTTGATCCGGCTGCATTCCATGCATCCCTCAAGCTGAAAAAGACCCCCATCAAGCAGGTGCTTCTCGGAGGGGAAATTGTGGTGGGTGTGGGCAATATTTACGCGTCAGAGACACTTTTCCTGGCCGGTATCCGCCCCACCACGCGGGCAAACAAGCTCAGCAGGCTGCGGTCCCTGGCCTTGCATGGCGCAATACAAAAGGTATTGGCGCAAGCTGTGCAAAAGGGCGGTAGCACCCTGAAAGACTTTTCCAACGCCAATGGCGAGTCCGGTTACTTCCAGCTTGAGGCCATGGTCTACGACCGCGCGGGCCAGCCTTGCCGGGTCTGTGGGAATGCCGTGAAAAGCCTGCGGCAGGGCCAAAGGTCTACTTTTTACTGCACCGTTTGCCAGAAACCCTGAAAACCCGGGTTTAAACGGGGCGGCCAGTACGTAGCCCCGCCAATGGCTCTTTCCGGGTGGTGATGCTATATTGACCGACCACCATAGACCCAATCAACATGTCTTTTAACGAACAATTCGACCAGCACGGTACCTGGCGGCGACAGTTTGCGCTGCGACTCAAGCTGCTTGCCGAATGGATGAAAGACCATGACCTGCTGGACGCGGCCGTTGAAGAGCGCCTGCGCAGGCTGGAGTCCCAGGTGCGCGCCGACAAGGTCATGGTGGCATTTGTAGCCGAGTTTTCGCGCGGCAAGTCCGAACTGATCAATGCCCTCTTTTTTGCCGGATACGGCAGGCGCATCATGCCTGCCAGCGCCGGACGCACCACCATGTGCCCGACCGAGCTGGGCTACGACGCCGATATTCCTCCCTGCCTGAGATTGCTGCCCATCGAGACCCGCCTGCAACCGCAGGCGCTGATGGAGTGGCGTGCAGCACCTGAAAAATGGACGCGTGTCGACCTCGATGTGAACGACCCCGCACAACTGGCCCAGGCGCTTGAAAAAGTTGCAGAGGTTCGCCATGTCACCAAGGATGATGCGCGTGCACTTGGTTTCTGGAACGATGAAAACATTGACGATAACCCGCTGGTGGGCGCTGACGGGCTGATTGAGGTGCCCAAGTGGCGCCATGCGCTGATCAACATTGCGCACCCGCTGCTCAAGCAGGGCCTGGTGATTCTTGATACGCCTGGCCTCAATGCCATCGGTGCGGAGCCCGAACTGACCGTCAGCCTGATTCCACAGGCGCATGCGGTGGTCTTCATACTTGCTGCCGATACCGGCGTGACCAAATCCGACCTGGCCATCTGGCGTGAACACCTGATCACCGGCGACGAAGAGGATATTTCACGACTGGTCGTGCTCAACAAGATAGACACCTTGTGGGATGCGCTCAGCTCGCCCGAGCAGGTTCAGCGCCAGATAGATCGCCAGCGCGCGTCTTCGGCGGAAATTCTGGGGCTGTCACAGAGTCAGGTCATCCCCGTGTCCGCCCAAAAGGGCCTTGTGGCCAAGGTCACTGGTAACGATGAACTGCTGGCAGCCAGCCGCTTGCCCACTCTGGAGCTGGCGCTGGCGGAGGGCGTCATGGGTCAGCGCCAGAGGATCCTCAGGTCTGCCGTTGCGGGCGGCATTGCCGATCTGCGCGTCGAGGCCGGGCGCGCCATTCATATACGCCGTCGCGATCTCGCCGAACAGATGGACGAGCTGCGCGGACTCAGGGGTAAAAATGCCTCTGTCATCAAGCACATGCGCAGCCGTATCGAGCAGGAACAATCGGAGTTCGATACCAGCGGCGCCAAGATACACGCGGTGCGCTCCGTGCACCTGAAACTCCTGCGTGAAGTCTTTACGCTGCTCAGTACGCCAACGCTCAAGGGCGAACTTGCCGAGCTGACCGCCGCCCTCAAGCAACCCGGCATCAAGCTGGGGGTGAAAAAGGCTTACGGCCAGACCTTCTCGCGACTGCGCGAAAGCCTGCAGAAGGCCGATGTCACCAGTAACGAGATTCATGCCATGCTGATGGCAACTTTCAAACAGCTCAATACAGAGTTCGGTTTTTCGCTCCAGGCGCCCAAAGCCCCTGAACTGATCCGCTTCTCGCATGATCTTGAACTGATAGAGCGAAGCCACCTGCAATATCTTGGCGTGAGCAATGTGCTCAAGCTCTCGCAGCCTGATTTTTCCGAACGCCTTGTGCGCGCGTTGTCCACCCGCCTGCGTGTGGTGTTCGAATCAGCGCTCGGGGAGGTCGAGTTGTGGAACAAGTCCGCGGCTTCGCAACTCGACGCGCAGCTTCGTGAGCGCAGGCGCAACTTCGGTCGCCGCATTGAGGCCATCGAGCGCATACAGAGCGCCGCGTCGGGGCTGGACGAGCGCATCGGCGAAATCGACGAGCAGGAGCAGGTCCTGAATGATCTTGATAACAAGCTGACGGAGCTGACCTCCCACCTGGCGGGGAGCCCGGTAGATGAAGGCAATGACGGGCATGGACCTGACACTGTGATGGATGCTGCGATGAGCGAGACTGCCTAGGGCCTCTGGAGCGTCCGTGACTCCCGACGATTCAACGCAGGCCGTCCTGCCGCACTTCGCGCGTGAGCTTGTGCAATGGCAAAAAACGCATGGCCGCCACAGCCTGCCCTGGCAAAACACGCGCGACCCCTATCGGGTCTGGCTGTCTGAAATCATGCTTCAGCAGACGCAGGTTGCGACCGTGCTCGATTACTACGCACGATTTTTAAAGCGCTTTCCTCATGTAAGTGACCTGGCCGCCGCCCACACCGATGAAGTGCTGGGACTCTGGAGCGGGCTGGGGTATTACAGCCGTGCCCGCAACCTGCACCGTTGTGCGCAACAGGTGGTGGCGCTTCATGGCGGGCAGTTCCCCTGTACTTCAGAAGAACTGCAGACCCTGCCCGGCATCGGGCCTTCGACCGCGGCGGCAATCGCTTCCTTCTGCTTTTCAGAGCGGGTCGCCATTCTCGATGGCAATGTCAAGCGGGTGCTGACGCGCCTGCTGGCTTTTGAGGGCGACATGGCGCAAGGCAGCCAGGAAAAGAAACTGCGTGACATCGCCAATGACCTGCTGCCTTCCACAAACCTGAAGGAGGCCATGCCCCGCTATACGCAGGGCATCATGGACCTTGGCGCTACCGTCTGTGCCCAGCGCAAGCCTGCCTGCCTGCTCTGCCCGGTGCACAACATCTGCTTTGGTTTTGCCAGCGGCGAGCCTGAAAAATACCCCGTCAAAACCCGTAAATTAAAGCGTAGCGCCCAGTCCCTGAGCCTGCTCTGGGCGCAGCGGCCTGACGGGTCGGTCTGGCTTGAACGCAGGCCCGCAACAGGAATCTGGGGCGGGCTTTATTGTCTGCCTGTGTTTGAAAGTGAAGAGGCGTTGCTGGCATTTTTGCCTGAAAAGCTGCACGCCAGAACAGAGGTATTGCCGACGTTCAAGCATGTATTGACCCATAAGGACTTGCATCTCAGCCCCGTCATGGCGGGCTTTACCGCCATACAAAAGATGCCTTCGGGGGAAGCGTCTGCAACTGGTGAGCCCGGGAGCTACGGTGCGTGGTTTTCATCGCAGGAGTGGCCTGCTCTGGGCTTGCCTGCGCCCATACGCAAGCTGCTTGAAACCGATCGCTGAACTGATTGCAACGTGTAGCTGCTCAGCCTTGCCGCGCTGCGTCCAGTTCGCGGTGGCGCCTGAGTGTTTTCCAGCGTGAACCAAATGCCGCGGCCAGCTGTTCGACAAGATAGACGGACCTGTGCTGGCCCCCGGTACAGCCGATGGCCACCGTCACGTAGCTGCGGTGGTCCCGCACCAGCGCCTGCAGCCAGTGACTGATGAACTTCTCGATATCGTTGAACATGTCCGTCACTTCGGGGTGGCCGCGAAGGTAACTGGCAACAGGTTCATCACGCCCCGTCAGGTCGCGCAGGCCCGATTCGTAGTGGGGGTTTGGCAGCATGCGCACATCAAACACATAGTCCGCATCCAGCGGTACGCCGCGTTTGAAGGCAAACGATTCAAACACCAGCGTCAGCTGTGTCGAAGGTGCAGAGATCAGTGACTTCACATAACCCTGCAGTTGCGACGAGCGGATCATGCTGGTATCCAGCACATGTGCCTGCTCGCGCATCTCGCTCAATAACTCGCGCTCCAGTTCAATGGCTTCTACCAGCGCCCGGTGCTGATCAGCTACGTCTGCGCGCGACAAGGGGTGCAGGCGGCGTGTCTCCGAAAAGCGCCGCACCAGTGTTTCGGTGCTGGCATCGAGGAAAAGTGACTGAACCGTCACGCCCTGCGCCCGAAGCTGCTGCAGCTGTTTGGGTACAAGCGGCAGCGATGTGGCGCTGCGCACATCCATGGCAATCGCAACCTTGTTGGCGCCGTGCTGCTTTTCAAGCGCCGCAAAAGAGGTGAGCAATTCCGGGGGCAGGTTGTCGACGCAGTAATAACCTGCATCTTCCAGCGCGTGCAGCGCAACTGATTTGCCTGAGCCCGACATGCCGGTGATCAGCACAACCTCAAGGTTGGCCATCATTGCCCCAGCATCTCCTTGGCATGGGCCAGTGTGGTGCCTGAGAGGCGTTCGCCACCCAGCATGCGGGCAACTTCAGCCACCCGCTCTTCACCATTGACGGCAGCCACGGTGCTCATCGTCTTGCCTTTTTCTGTTTGTTTGGCGACCACCAGGTGCTGGTCTGCGCATGCGGCCACCTGCGGCAGGTGCGTCACGGCCATGACCTGCCTGTCCTTGCCAAGCTGCTTCATGAGGCGGCCAACGGTTTCGGCCACCGCACCACCAACGCCAGAATCCACCTCGTCAAATATCAGTGTCTGGGCTTCACCCAGCTGGCTGGTCGTCACCGCGATCGCCAGCGCGATTCGCGAGAGTTCACCGCCGGATGCCACCTTGCCCACGGGTCGCGGTGTTGTGCCGCTGTGGCCGGCCACCAGAAATTCCGCCTGTTCCAGCCCGTACTGGGCCGGCTGCTCAAGTTTTGTCAGGGCTACCTCAAACTTGCCGCCCTGCATGCCCAGACCCTGCATTGCCTGGGTAATGGCCTTGGCCAGTGAGGGTGCGGCCTTGCTGCGTGCAGCGGATACTTTTTTGGCCTCGTCCTGGTAAAGCCGCTGCGCCTGCTGTTCGTTTTGTTCCAGCTTGGCCAGGTCAGCTGCAGCATCCAGCTTCTGCAATTCGCTGCGCCACGCTGCCAGCAGCTCGGGCAATTCGGCCGGCGTGCGCTTGTAGCGCCTGGCCAGGCTCACCCACAGCGCCAGGCGTTCATCAAGTTCACCCAGGCGATGCGGCTCCAGTTCTGCATGCCGGGCATAACCGTGCAATGAATGCACCACGTCTTCCGTCTGTGCCAGTGCGCTTGCAAGCACCTCAGCCAGTGGCCTGAACTGCGGCTCGATGTGTTCCTGCTCCTGCAGCAGTGCAAGCGCCTGCCCTATGAGGCTGCTGGCGTTTTGCTCTGACTCCTGCAGCGCATCAACCGCAGCCTGTACGGCCCCGGTCAGGGCCTGCGCATTCGAAAGGCGGTTGTGCTGCGTGTTGAGTTCGTCCCACTCATCGTCGCCGGGGGCGAGCTTGTCGACCTCGCTTATTTGCCATGCGAGGCGCTCGCGCTCGCGTTGCAGGCTGTCCTGGGCCTCGCGTGCATCCAGCAAGATTTTTTGTGCCAGCCGCCACTGTTGCCAATGGCCTGCCAGGGCTTGTGTAGACACGCTGCCGTATGAATCAAGCAGGCCGCGCACCGCATCTGGCCGCGTCAGGCTTTGCCAGGCGTGCTGGCCATGAATGTCAACCAGCTTGTCGGCAATGTCTTTGAGCTGCGTAGCTGTTGCCGCACTGCCATTGATCCATGCGCGGCTTTTGCCCTGCACGTCAATCGTCCGGCGCAGCAGCAGGGTGTCGCCTGCGTTGAACCCGGCCTGTTCAAGCCAGTCCAGCAGGGCAGGCGGGTTGTCAAATTCAGCACTTATTTCACAGCGCTGCGCGCCCTCGCGCACCACGCCGGCATCTGCGCGTGCGCCCAGCGCCAGTTGAAGTGCATCAATCAGAATCGATTTGCCCGCCCCGGTCTCGCCAGTCAGTACGGTAAAGCCGCCATCAAGGTCAAGATCCAGTGCATGGACGATGACAAAATCACGCAGCGAGATGCTTTTCAGGCTCATGCCACACCTTCGTTCCAGTGAAGTTTTTTGCGCAGGGTGTCAAAGTAGCTCCAGCCCCGGGGGTGAAGAAAGCGCATCTGGTGCTCGGAGCGCCGCACGGTAATGCGGTCGCCGTGCAAGAGCGTGGCGAGTGACTGCATGTCGAAATTGGCGCTGGCATCACGGCCCGCCACAATCTCGACCGTGATCTCCCCGCTGTCTGACAGAACAATCGGCCGGTTTGACAGCGTGTGCGGTGCAATTGGCACCAGCACCCAGCCGGCAATTGACGGGTGCAGCAACGGCCCGCCTGCAGAAAGCGCATAGGCCGTCGACCCGGTTGAGGTGGCAATGATCAGACCATCGGCCCGCTGGTTCGCCAGAAAGCGGCCATCCACCTCCACGCGCAACTCAACCATACCGGCCGTGGCCCCGCGGTTGACGACCACGTCATTCATGGCGGTGGCATTGAAGACACAGCGCCCGTCCCGCACAACCTTGGCCTGCATCATCCAGCGTTTGTCTTCTTCAAACTCGCCGCGCAGTATGGACGCAAGCACGGCGGGGTAGTCGTCAAATGCGATGTCGGTAATAAAGCCCAGCCGGCCCTGGTTGATGCCCACCAGAGGCACGCCGAACTGAGCCAGCAGGCGGCCAATGCCCAGCATGGTGCCGTCTCCGCCCACGACCAGGCCCAGATCGCACTGGGCGCCAATGCCTGCCACGTCAAGAATGGGGTATTGGGTCATCCCGGTGTTGTTGGCGGTGTCCTGCTCAATAGCGACATCGCAACCCTGCGCCCCCAAGAATTGCGCAATCCCCTCCAGTGCAGAGCGTGAACCATGCGCGTGGTACTTCCCGATGAGGGCTACATGGTGAAATTGCGACTTCATCGTCAAATTACATCACAAGATGTGCCTTTGCCTTCGTAGAATGTACGCATGCTTGATGATCGTGCCCGACTGTTGTTAAAAGCGCTGGTTGAGCGTTACATCGCCGATGGCCAGCCGGTAGGTTCGCGTACCCTCTCCAAGGCCTCGGGCCTGGAGCTTTCGCCCGCCACCATCCGCAATGTGATGAGCGACCTCGAAGAGCTCGGCCTCATCGTCAGCCCGCATACCTCCGCCGGGCGCATTCCCACGGCCCGGGGCTACCGCCTGTTTGTCGACACCATGCTGACCACACAGCGCGAGCGTTTTGCCCCCACCGGCCTCACTGCCCCGCATCTGGCACCCGACCAGCCGCAAAAAGTCATCAGCAACGCCGCGCACATGCTGTCCAGCCTGTCGCAGTTTGTAGGCGTGGTGATGGCGCCGCGCCGCACCTCGGTGTTCAAGCACATCGAGTTTCTGCGGCTTTCAGAAAAGCGCTTTCTTGTCATAATCGTGTCACCCGATGGCGACGTGCAAAACCGCGTCATCTTTACCGAGGCCGACTACACCCAGAGCCAGCTGGTTGAAGCCGCCAATTTCCTCAACTCCCACTATGCCGGCATGGCGATTGAAGAGGTCAGGGAGCGCCTGAAAAACGAGGTTGAAGCGCTCAGGGGCGAGATCGCCTCACTGATGCAGGCCGCAGTCAAGGTCAGCACCGAGGCGATCGAGTCACGCGATGAAGTCGTCATTTCGGGCGAACGCAACCTGCTGGCCGTCAGCGACTTTTCTGGCGACATGGGCAACCTGCGCAAGCTGTTCGACCTTTTCGAGCAGAAGGCCCAGCTCATGCGCCTGCTGGACGTATCCAGCAGGGCCGAAGGCGTGCGTATCTATATAGGCGGTGAAAGCCAGGTCATCCCCTACCAGGAGCTGTCTGTCGTCACGGCGCCCTATGAGGTCGACGGCCAGGTCGTCGGCACCCTGGGTGTCATAGGCCCCATGCGCATGCCTTACGAAAAAATGATCCAGATCGTGGATATCACCTCAAAACTCGTTAGCTCGGCGCTGAGCCACAGCAAGTAGCCGCTTACAATAGTCAGTTGGTCAGGGGCGTTAGCTCAGTTGGTTAGAGCAGAGGACTCATAATCCTTTGGTCCACAGTTCAAGTCTGTGACGCCCTACCATTTATATAGCGTCAATGCTGGAATCCCTGCTATCGAATCGGTAGCGGGGATTTTTCTTTTTATGCCGTTGCCAGATCGTTGCCAGATTTTTCTTGGATGCTGCTGGATGAATTTGAATAGATCGGGACACTGGGTTGTCGGATTGATGTCAACTCTTATCACGATGCATGGTTCAGACGGTGTGCCCTTTGCCTCCATCGCCACATGTATTTCGGCTCCACTCGGCTGATTGAGTCCGACGGGATGCTCAAGAGGCGGCAGACGGCCGATCACATGCCAATTTCGTCATAAACGAGCACGTTCTTAGGATTGGCTCATCGGTTGTCGATGTATCTACTTGGCGCCGCCAATTGCTCCTGGCTGGCGCTCTGGGGCCTAGGGTCTTCATACTTGGTGCCTTGGGACGTAGCTGCTTGGTGAAAATTGCTATGGACATCCGGGTGCATGGGCATACCATCTTTTCATGAACCAAGTCGTTAGGTATCTAACCAAGTCTCGCTTCAAGCTGGCAGCCGAATGCCCCAGAAAGCTTTATTACACGGGCAAGAAGAACTACCTCGACCGATCACTTGATGACAGCTTTCTGGCAGCGTTGGCCGAGGGTGGCTATCAAGTAGGCGAATTGGCCTGCCTAATGCATCCCGGTGGAGTCCGCGTTGACGAGCTCAATCACCAAGTCGCGCTCGCCAAGACTGCAGAACTCTTGCAGCAGGACGAAGTCATCATCTTTGAAGCCGCGATCGCAGTCGGGACTCTATTTGTGCGTGTCGATGTCTTGCGCAAGAGCGGGACCCGCATCGAGATCATTGAAGTCAAAGCGAAGTCCTACAGCGCCAAGAAGGACGGAGACTTCAAAGGAGCCAAGGGTCAGTTGAAGTCAGATTTCCTTCCATACCTGCAGGACGTCGCTTTTCAGCGCTACGTTGCGCAGCAGGCGCTTCCTGGCCACCAAGTTCACGCGTTCTTGATGCTTGTCGACAAGGAGCAGTCCTCGACAGTCGATGGACTCAATCAGCGCTTTAAGGTGGTCCTAGAAGAAAGACGGCTCAGAGTCCAGGTGACACCAGGCACGACGCCGGAATCTTTGGGTCAGTTCCTCTTGGCCAAGGTGCCGGTGGATGGGCAGGTCGACATGATTCTGTCAGATACCCTCAGGGTTGGGCCCGCCGATCTGCGCCCCTTCCCGGAAGCCGTGGATGCATTCGCTCTAGCCTACACAAATGACAATCCACTCCCACCAGTTCCGTCTTCAGCCTGTGGCGGCTGCCAGTTCAAAGCAACGAGTTGGCAATCGGCCGAGCAAACCAAGAGCGGCTTTCACGAGTGTTGGTCACAAGCATTCAAGTGGAGCGAGCCTGATTTCATGGGGTCGACGGTTCTTGACCTCTGGGGTTTTCTCAGAAAGACCCAGCTCATCGACCAGGGAGTACTTAAGGCACAACAAGTAACGCTGGAGGACCTGAAATTCGATGGCGAAGAGCCAGGCATTGATGGGATGACCCGAAAGCATCGTCAGTGGTACATCTGCCAGCCGGCGTGGCCTGGTGGCGGCGAGTACTACTTCGACGGTGCCGGCTATCAGAATGCAAGGAATGAATGGAAATTCCCTTTGCACTGCATAGACTTCGAGACAAGCGCCGTGGCTATCCCCTTCGCGAGCGGTCGGCATCCGTACGAGATCACTGCCTTCCAGTTTTCGCACCATGTCGTTCACAACGATGGCCGGGTTGAGCACCGAAGCCAGTGGCTCTGCGCCAAACCAGGCGTCGATCCGAATATCGATTTCGTCCGTGCGCTGCGCGACGCCCTTTGCAAAGACGATGGGTCGATTTTTCGATGGTCCGCGCACGAGAACACCGTGCTGAACAAGCTGCGTGAAGAGCTACTTGTTTCCGCTACGTCTCCCACAGATAAGGACGCACTAATCAGCTTCATTGAGTCCATAACGTCAAGATCGGTGTCGCCCAAAGAGAAAGTTCACGGAGCAAGGACCATGATTGACCTCTGCGACATCGCAGAGAAGTTCTATTTTCACCCATCTACCAAGGGCAGCAACTCACTAAAGAAGGTGCTCCCAGCACTGATGAATAGTTCGACTGTGCTGCGCGATACTTACAGCAAGGCGAACTACGGCGGCAACGGTGTCAGCTTGAACTTTGTGGAACCTATTGCCTGGTGGCAGGAACACGATGGCAAGGTGATCGACCCGTACGCGCTTCTGCCTCCGGTATTCGATGACGTGTCGCGAGATGAGACCGACGCAGCCGATGAAGGCCTGTCCGAAGAACTGAAAGAAGGGGGCGCAGCGATGGCTGCCTACGCACGGCTCCAATTTGAGGATCTGTCTGATGCTCGTAGGGCAAGCATAGAGAACGCTCTTCTTCGATACTGCGAGCTGGACACGCTGGCAATGGTGATGGCTATCCAAGCATGGGACCACATGGCGACGGCTGCTGCTTCCAAGCCATGACCTCAGAGAAATAAGCATCTGCCACGCTTGATAAGCTCGGATTTGAGGGCGAAGGCATTGAATATGCATCCGGGCAAAATTCTTTAACCTTTGCGTGTTCAAAAGAATAGCCAAGATTTCTAGGCGGGGCGGAACATGGCACTATCAACAAAGAAGAACCTAGCGTCCCAAGTGTCAGGAATACCCAAATTTCAGCTTACGTCTAGCCTTGCAAAGAAGCAGCCCAATCGTGTGCCAGTGCTTAACAATGGGCAAAAAAAAGCGCGGGTTTCCAAGGTCAGCATCGAACGGTTCGTAAAGATTGTTCGGCTCGCACGCAGAAAAAATGGCGTGACTATGGGCGACCTTGAGGTTGAACTCGGTGTCTCGACTGCTTCTGTCAAGCGTGACATAGAGTACTTGAAAGACCGGCTGAACTGCCCAATCGAATGGGACAGCCGCAAGCGCGCATACACGCTACGGGACGACCCGGCAACCGGCGAGCGTTTTGAACTTCCAGGTCTCTGGTTCGATGCCTCAGAGCTCTTCGCAATGCTGATGATGTTGCACCTTGTTGAGGGCGTGCAGCCAGGCCTCCTTGAAGAGCATGTCGCTCCCATGAAGGAGCGAGTGCGCTCAATGCTGGCAGCAGGCGGAAAGTCGGCAAAGCAGGTTGAGCGTAAGGTCAAGCTGATTCACTTTGCACCGCGTAGGGTTGAACCCAAACACTTTAAGGTGCTAGCCACCGCCCTATTGGAAGGTAAGAAACTTCAATTGCAGTATCTGCGCCGTGACAAAAGCGAGATGACCGACCGCATCATCTCTCCATTGCAGTTGGTCCATTACCGGGAAAATTGGGTTCTGGATGCTTGGTGCCACCTGCGCAATGAGCTGCGCTCCTTTGCCCCCGAGGCCATCGAGGACGTCAGGATCCTGCCCGAATCTGCGATCGAGGTAAGCCAAGAGGAAATGAGAACGCACTTTCAGAGCGGATACGGTATTTTCTCTGGGAAGGCGACTAATCGGGCTATCCTGAAGTTCACTCATGACCGCGCCCAATGGATTGCCCTGGAGACTTGGCATCCTGACCAGAGTGACAAATGGCTGAGCGACGGCAGCTACATTTTGGAAGTCCCATATTCAAACGATCAGGAGCTCGTAATGGACGTGCTGCGCTACGGGCCCGAGGTCGAAGTCCTAGCGCCGCCCGAGTTGCGCCAGAGGATTCAAGAGCGTTTGTGCGCTGCAGCAAAACATTACGGCGACGAGCCTGCTGGGTAGCGCACTATTTGAGCTACCGCCTCATCCACAATTGTCCCCATCATCGGGAATGGTCCCGGTCTGGGGTCGTTAATGTCGTTGCATGTTTTGGCACTTTCCGGTGGGGGGTTCCGCGGCCTTTACACCGCGACTGTCCTTAAGGTTCTCGAGGAGCAGCTTGGCGCGCCACTGGCGAACCGGTTTGACTTGATTTGCGGGACATCTGCCGGAGGTCTGCTGGCAATGGGATTGGCCGCCGAGGTACCCGCAGTCAAGCTGCAAGCGATGTTCGAGCAAGATGGCGGCCGCATTTTTAGTTCTCAGAACCTGAAGCGTAAAGTGTTCGGCCCGTGGTTGCAGGCAAAGCACGCGTCTGACGGGCTGCGCACGGTGCTCACGGAACAGCTGGGTGAATTGAACATCGGTGACCTTAAGCATCGCGTGCTGATTCCGACGGTGAACTACTCCAAGGGCTCCGGCCAGTTCTTCAAAACGCCACACGCGGAAAATTTCTACACCGACTACAAGCACAAGCTTGTTGACGTGGGTTTGGCCACCGCTGCCGCCCCTACATACTTCCCGCTTCATCAGATGGGTGACGAAGGTGTGTTCGCCGACGGGGGCCTTGTTGGCAACTCCCCCGGTTTTTTTGGACTTCATGAGGCGCATCAGGTCCTTGGTGCGTCGCGCGAACCTGGTGCTGTGCGCGTTCTGGCCATCGGCACGATGACTTTGGGTGCCACAAAACGGGGCGGCTCCGGTCTCGATTGGGGCTACAAGCAGTGGGGTGCCAAGCTCTTCGACCTAGTCATCTCGACGCAGGAGAAGTCCACCGACACCCTGCTTGGCCACTTGCTCGGCAACGACTACATGCGCATCGACGATCCGGCTACGCCCGATCAGAGCCGGGACATCGAGAAACTTGATTTGGTGACACCAGCCGCTATCGAGGTTCTGAAAACCCGGGGTACCCAAGCCGCCAGAGCGGCGCTCGGTGACTCCCGATTCGCTCCCTTCCGCAGCCACGTTGCGGCCAGCCCGGTGTTCTTCCACGGGCCCAACAAAAACTCAGGAAATTGATCATGCTTAATCTCAGCCCACTTTTTCACACCGAGGTCGAGGACTCGACCCTGCTGAAAAATATCACCCTTGGCGACGCCGAGTGCGAGTTCATCCTCGAAGCGAAGGAGGCCGTCCGAAAGCAGTTGCGCGTTGGGCTTCCGCGGTTGATGAAGGAAGCCGGGTACGAAAAAGAAGCTGTGCCTCCCAGATTCTTCACGCAGGGCTCGTGGGCCTACAAAACCATCAATGCGCCGTGCCATCTGCCACCCCAGCAGGCGGATATCGACGACGGCGCGTACCTGCCTCTGAGCTTTATGACGGAAACAGGCCGCCCTAGGGCCGCGAGCCAGGTCTTCTTCAAGGCTGCTGAAACCGCGCTCGAACCACTGGTGAAAGAAAGAGGCTGGAAGCTGGTTACAGACAAGGCGACGTGCATTCGCATCGTGATTGCCAGGAGCGCACACATCGACATACCACTCTACGCGATTCCAGACGTGCAGTTTGAGGAGCTGCGCAAGGCCGCGATGAATAACTACACCTTGGGCGCCCAAGACGAGGCGGTCATCAAAGCGGAGCGCGACGCCTGGACCGCCCTGCCGCGCGACAAAGTGTTGCTCGCGCATCGTGAAGAGGGTTGGAAGCCGTCCGACCCCCGGCCGGTCAAGAAGTGGTTCATCGAGGAGGTCGACCGTCTCGGTGAGCAGTTCCGCCGTAGCGTGCGGTACCTGAAAGCGTTCCGCGACTGGCAGTGGCCTACCGGGGGCCCTTCGTCCATCCTGCTGATGGCGGCCGCGGCGCCGGTGTTCGATTCTCGGGACCGGCGTGATGACCTCGCTCTGCTTGACCTGGTCGAGGCCATGCAAGAGCGGCTCAGAAAAGGCGTCTGCAACCCTACCGACGAGACCGAATCACTCACCGACCGGCTGGGCAAAGACGGGGTCGAAGATGCCATCCGCAAGCTCAAGCAGTTGGAAGACAACTTGCGCGGTGCCATCAACGCCAGCAACGCGGACCAGGCCTGCCAGTGGCTTATCAACCAGTTCGGGTCTCGGTTCCCGCACGCACCGGAACGCGTGAAGCCGACGACCGCGACTGCGACGGTGCAGGCTGTGCCTGCGGCGGCGGTTGCTAGCCCGTTGGTCGGCCGCTCGCAGGCTGGATGACTTCCGACCACACACCGTTCACGCTGCTGCGAGCCGCGCTCCAGGCGCGCGGCTTCGACTACCGTCGCCGACGGGCGGACGGCTCTTGGGAGTTCCACGGAGCGCTCCATGCAGCCGAGGGTGATCACCCCGCAGTGGTATCTGTCGACCCCAAAGGCCTAAAGCTCCCATTAGTGAGTGTCTGCCTACCCCCAAACGCGCCTAAGGTCCTGGCGCACATCGGGGCCGGCGGCCAGGTTTGCTACGCGGCCAAGGGCAGCGTAGTACCCGATGTCTTCGACATTGCCGGCCAAACGGTCGCTCACCTGCAGCGCGCTGCCGAGGTGCTGGACCTTTCCCTGCGCGGAAAGATGAAGAAAGACCTCGAGGACGAGTTTTTTGCCTTCTGGCACGGCACACCCTGCTTTGTCGATGTCGAAAGGGACGGTCCATCGGAACTCACTGTGATATTCGCCAGCTATGCTGCCGACAGAACCAGCATGCTCTTTGTCGGCAACCAGCCCGCGGGTACACGGTTGAAGCTGCAGGCCATGGGCCTGGAAGAGGGCCCCGACACTGGTGCAGTGGCGGTGAAGGTCCAAAGTTCTGCGAATCCACGCCCGCTTATCGACGACTGGCCGCCTAAGACAATGGCAGCGCTCCTCGCCTGGCAAGGGATGCTCGACCCCGCGGCGCGGCGCAACATGGAGCGGAAACTCTTGGTGGCCTGCGGGAAGGGGCGGCAGGCAGCCCTATGTGTTGTAGCGGCTCCCGTAACGCAGTACGCCATCTTCGTCAGCTTTCCGGACCCAGGCCCGAAAGAAGCCAGGCCCACGGAATCCCTGCGCAAACGCCTGTACGCCTCTGAGGTGCAGCCGATGTCGCTCTTTCGGTTCGATGACGCCTATGTGAGTCAGCGCAATACCCCGCAGCAGCCCACCTTGGCACACAAGCGCATCGTCTTGGTGGGATGCGGCACGATTGGCGGATTCCTCGCGGAACTGCTGGTCAAGAACGGAGCAGGCTTGGGCCGCGGAGAACTTCTCCTCGTCGACCCCGATATCCTGGCGCCCCAGAACGTCGGCCGCCACCGGTTGGGGATGAACTACGTGTTGAAGAACAAGGCCACCGCCCTGGCACATGAGCTTCGTCGTGGAGCACCTACGGCCAACTTGCGCGACCTGCCCGTCGCCGTAGAGCAGGGGGAGCTGGGGAGAGCGGACCTCTTCATCAATGCCACCGGTGAAGAGGCACTCGCGCATCTGCTGACACGAGAGTGGACAAAACAGCAGTTGTTCATCCCGACATTGACGGTCTGGGTTGAGGGCGCCGGGGTCGCCGCCCGGGCATTATTCCGAGACGCCCCAGAACAGGCATGCACCAGGTGCATGTCCGACCTGCAGCGCAAACCGCTTTTTCCTGCGGTGACGGAGCCCATCCCGGTGGAGCTAGCTGGTCACGGTTGCGAAAGCCTTTACGTGCCCTTTCCTGCGACTGCATCGGTGCACGCGGCCTGCTTGGCAGCCGAAATGGTCGTGGACTGGAATCGGGGTGTTCCATCGCCCCGGCTGCGCACCCGGGTCATACGCTCGAGCTTCTCGCCTGCTTCGGGCGATGTAGACGTGTCAAGACTGCCTCAATGCCCAGCGTGCAGTTCGTAAGCGAATGGGTAACGCCTGACCGGAGGCGGCTCGTGGTGTTCGCTCCGGCAGCCGTCCAGGTCTTCATGAAGCACCGACAGCGGTTTCCTTGGCAGACAGAGGCTGGCGGCATCCTCCTCGGCAAGCGACGAGGGAATCATCTTGAAGTGCTGTTCGCAACTGAGCCAATGATCACGGACAGGCGTCGACCGTTCTTCTTTGAACGCGAGGTCAATGGCCATGCAACTGCGGCCATGGAGGCGTGGGCCACTAGCGGCGGAACAGTCGACTACCTCGGCGAATGGCACACACACCCCCAACGGGTGCCGGTGCCTTCGAGCTTCGACCGGACGGAGTGGCGGAAGCTTCTATCGGGCCGAGCAAAGCACTCCCCTCTCGTTGCTCTAATAGTGGGAACCACCTGCCTTCACGTGGAGCTCCTGTGCGAAGAAGCGCAGATTGACCTAAAGCCGGTGGGGCGAGATTGATTCAGACTAAGCACCTCGGACTGCCCGAAGTTCTTTTTTTTAGGCAATCTTACGAACATTCGATAGGCCACGGATAAGGGCATCTGATGAGTGCAGTGCATGCTCTCCACATGTTCTTCAGGGCTCACATAAATCGTCACGATTTCGTTCTGATACCTTACAAGCCAGCAGAAAGACTACCGGTTATATGACTCAGAAGTGGCGTGTCGACACTGGAAATATCAAACTGCTCCGGGCTCTTTTAGATAGGCACCGGGAGTTTCTTTCATCCATAGAACAATTTGTACGCTTAAGAGTCGTCATTGACGTCAACTTTGTTGTCAGCGATCTGCTTCAGAAAATCAAGTATCCGGGTAGAGGCAGTACTGCGTTGGAGGAACTTGCACAATCCAGCGTGCTTGAGATCTTTGCGCCGAGATGGCTGGAGACAGAATTGTCCTCGGCTTTCCAACAAGTGGCCCGGAGGCGAAGGATCTCTGAGAGCGATTTGTGGGCAGCATGGGAACGCTATAAGGTTCTCATCAACTGGGATGAAGAATATGATTCGATACCCAAAGATTTCTCCCACACAGACGATCCAAAAGATTTGCCATACATTGACTTGCAGAATGCCCTGAATGCCACAGGCATCCTCAGCAAAGACGGCGACATTGATCGGATGGGGGGTAACCGTCTTACACTGGATTTCGTGTTGGCCACTAGAAGTTACGCGAGAGCAGCAGTGATATCGGTGGGCATAAGGGTCTCTGGATATTTCGTAGGAGCGATTGCAATTGGTGGCTTTTTGAAGCTATTGGGTGCAATTAAGAATATCGTGGAAAAGCTACCCGCGAAATTCAAGATCGGTTTAATCGGGATCGTCATCATCGCGTTTGTCTATCCCAATTCGCGTACATGGATAACTGAGCAATTAAAGAAGCTGGGGCCTATAACTAACTCTTTACTTGAAGGCATACTCGCGCTTTCCCAGCTTGAGGCTGAAAAGCGTGAAGAAACCCAAACACATCTAGCTGGGTTACATGCATCCGCGAAGCGTGACCGTTAGAACGCCAGCTGCATTCGGACTAAGCAGTCTGCCTTTTGAGGGGCCGTTGCATGGAAAGGTACTGCGGCCCTGAAGTGCAAGGTCAGGCGGCGCACAACTGATTGCTTCAGCGAGGCAGGTAAGTACTCGACATATGGCAACTAGTTTCCCTTGAAACGACTGTCTTCGAATGGTTGTTCTGCAGGTTTGCTGTTAACAACGGGAGTATTGGCGGGTGATGCTACTTGTGCCGGCTCGGTGCGCTGTATTGCTATCGCGCTAGGGGTAGCAGGCAGAGTCTCGGTCTTTTCGCTGAATGTGGTTCGGTTCTTGAAAACTTCAGATGTACTTGGTATGGGAGGCAACGCCGTCTGGACCTGTTCTACAACTGGAGGCTTAGGCGGGACTTTGGCCGGTGTGGCGGGCAACGTCACCGGCTGGGGAGATACAGCCGCTCCACTTTGAACTGCATCTAGAAGTGCTTTGCCTTGCGGCAGAATAAGTTGAAACAGGGAAAGGGGAAGAAGTATTCCCAGCATCAAACAGGCGGCCAATCGCGCAATGAGCACGCCTGATTCGGTTTTTATGCCAGGCTGGTATTTGGCATGAAAGGTTGGGTATAAGACCCAGATGATGAAAGCCAGAGCCCCCATTGCGGCTAATTGCAAGACGTAGAAAGGCCAGAAGCACAATGCAGAGCCTAGCCAGCATATGCCGGTAAATCGAAGCCGGGAGTTCAGAGGGACGTAGGTCGGCAGCACGTTGCCTCTGTATCCCGTCCGGGTCCTTCGGTCTGGTTTGCCGCCGCCGTAGCTACTGGTGAAAAGCGATACCAACCCGAGTATCGCCAGCAAGCCCCCAATTGCCTCCATATCGCCCCCTCTTTAACTTGATCATTTATGGCAAGATACATCTTGCAACATAAGAAATATATCTGCAGTCGATCAACTAGAGGGAAGTCATGACAGAACAAATCACCTTTGGATCCACCAATTTCGCAGACAACCCGGAGCCGCGCTGCCCGTGCCTGCTTTTGCTGGACGTGTCGGGATCCATGCAGGGCGCTGCACTGATGGAGCTGAATCTCGGTCTATCTACATTTAAGGATGAACTCGCCACTGACGCGCTGGCCATGAAGCGCGTGGAAGTGGGCATCGTGACTTTCGGACCGGTCAAGGCCGAGTTGCCTTTCACGGGGGCTGAAAATTTCTATCCACCGACGTTGACTGCCCAAGGTGATACTCCGATGGGCAGTGCCATCCGGCTGGCCATCGAGATGGTCGATCAGCGAAAAGCTGAATACCGAAATAATGCGGTTCCCTATTACAGGCCATGGATCTTCATGATCACCGATGGCGGGCCAACCGATGAGTGGCAGTCTGCGGCCGCAGCCATCAGGGAAGGGGAGGCCAACAAGTCATTTGCTTTCTTTGCAATTGGCGTCAAGGGCGCCAATATGGAAATTCTGAGGCAAATCAGCGTTCGGGAGCCGCTGTCTCTCGATGCGCTGAAGTTTCGCGAACTCTTCAGCTGGCTCTCCTCGTCACTGAAATCCGTATCCCAATCCACGCCAGGTACCGATGTGCCCCTTGCTGCGCCAACTGGCTGGGCTTCTGTGTGAGTTGGACGGTAGTTTCGGCATCAGTCATCGGAACGTCCCACATAGCAAGATCTCAAGAATGCCAGGACGACTGTTGGGCGTTTGAGATCTCGCTGGCAGATGGCCGGTCAGCCCTGGTGGTGTTTGTTGCCGATGGTGCTGGAAGTGCGAGCAATGGCGGGGAAGGCGCGCGCCTGGCCATTCAGAGCGCCGTCAAACTTGCATGTGATGAGCTGGCGACACCTGGTTTTGTTCTGAACGAAGAGCTGGCTGGTCGCTGCGTGGAAACCGTGCGGGAAACGATCCAGGCAGAGGCTTGGGCTCAGCAAAAGGTCCCCAGAGACTTCGCCTGTACTTTTCTGGGGGTGGTTGCGATTCCCGACGCGACTCTTGTGATGCAGATAGGCGACGGGGGGATCGTCATGGACGTTGGCGATGGGCTTGAACTCGCGGTCATTCCCATGAATGGCGAATACGCCAACATGACGAATTTTGTGACTGATGAAAACGCGCTTTCCCTTGTCACCACAAGGCTCATCAACAAGGCTGCAGGAAAGATAGCGGCCTTTACCGATGGCGTTCAAAGGCTTGCTCTGAACATGACGGAGAACACGCCGCACGAACCGTTCTTCAAACCTTTTTTCGATGTGCTTTCCAAATCCAGCGAAGATCAAACAGAGCAGTTGGGCGAGGCCCTCGCCTCATATCTTGGCAGTGAGCCAGTTAACGCCAGAACAGACGATGACAAAACACTGGCGCTGGCAGTTCGGCTGGAATCCGTGTGAAAAACTACTTCACTGGCCGTCATGAACTGATCCAGCTCAGTCAGCAACTCGGACGGGGAGGGGAAGGTGCTGTCTTTGATATCTCCGATCATGCTAACTTCGTAGCGAAGCTCTATCACCAGCCTCCCAACGCGAAAAAGCAGGCCAAGCTCGGTTTCATGGCTGCCAATGCCACAGCCTCCCTGTTCGAATACTGCGCCTGGCCAAAAGACACCCTGCACCTGACCAAAGGAGGTCCCGTCGTCGGGTTCTTCATGCCCAAGGTCAATGCCAAGGTGCCTATTCACACCTTGTACGGCCCGGCCCAGCGGAAACAGGATTTTCCGAAAGCGGCTTGGGATTTCCTGCTCTACACCGCTAGGAATACAGCGGCCGCATTCGAGACCCTGCACAAACACCACCATGTGCTGGGTGACGTCAATCAGGGCAATGTAATGGTGGGGCATGACAGCAAGGTCATGCTGATCGATTGCGATTCATACCAGGTGAATGAAAAAGGCACCCTGCATCTCTGTGAAGTTGGCGTGTCGCATTTCACCCCACCAGAATTGCAGGGCAGTACTCTGTTTGACCGCACCCAGCGCACCACCAACCACGACAACTTTGGTTTGGCATTGCTGGTTTTTCATCTGCTTTTCGGCGGACGACACCCTTATGCCGGTCGCCCCTTGCGCAATGGCGTTGGGGATTCCCTGGAGGAAGACATCAAGGCATTTCGCTATGCCTATGCTCCCGATGCCAAGAATAGGGGGACCTCACCGCCGCCCAATGCAATTCCGTTGAGCCTGGTCAGCGCTGAAGTTCAACAGATGTTTGTGACTGCATTCACGGAGCCGGGGGCGAAGGGTCAAAGGCCGGGTGCTGAACAATGGCTGAAGGTACTTGACGACGCCCGCGCCCGTTTGAAGCGCTGTGCCCAGTCCAAAATGCACGTTTTCCCGACCAGTCTGAGCTCCTGCCCCTGGTGTGCCCTCGATGAGGCAGGTATTGTGCATTTCATCGATCTGGGCGGCGCATTCACGGCTCCGGCTTCGAACTTCTCGCTGGCCAGAACTTGGGCGGCCATTGAGTCGGTCAACCTGATACTGCAGCAGGCGATTCCCAAAGCTGCAGACTTTTCAGTGATCGCAGTGCCATTGCCGGATCACCTTATTCCCAGCGTCAGCAAGTATTGGTGGAAGTTTGCCGTCATTCTGATCGGCGTCGGGATCTTTTTGGCTTGGCCCAAAGCCTGGCTGCCCATCGCCGTATTGACCTGGATAGCCTGGGTCGTTGTGGGTGTGGAGGACAAAGGCCCCCTGCAGGCTGAGAAACGGCGTCGAGATGATGCCCGCAACACTGCCAAAAGTGCGTATGACGCGATATTTTCGAGGGCGCAGGGTGATGCTCACCGCACCGCATTCGCGAACAAGAAAAAAGAGCTTGCTGATATTAAAAGGGAATATGAGGGGCTGGATGCCCGGGAAAAGTCAGAGATCGAAAAGCTGGATGCAACTGCGGAGAAGCGACAGAAGAAGCAATATCTCGAGCGGCATTTCATAGAGAAGGCCACCATTCATGGCGTTGGCGGGGCAAAGAAGGCAGCGCTGAGATCCTTTGGTATCGAAACAGCTGCGGACGTCTCGTACTCGCGCGTGTCCATGGTCAAGGGCTTCGGTGACGTGCTGACCCGTTCTGTAGTCGACTGGAAAAACCAGGTCGAGAAAGGCTTCCACTTCGATCCCCGCCGAGCAGTCACGGATGCAGACAAGGCGAAGGTTCGCTCAGCAATCTACGTCAGGCGCCGGGCACTGGAGGCCGCACTGTCCGCAGCGCCCGAAGCGCTCCAGGCTTTGAGATTGCAGGTTCAAAGTGCCTACACGCAGAATCTGGACGAGCTGCGACGCGCCGCGCAACGTTTGGCACAGGCTGACGCGGACAAGGGTATTGCAAATTAGGACTGACAGGAGAGGACGTTTATGGGACTGAGTTACTCTAAAAGCATCAAGTTCGGGGCGGTAAGGTTCAATTTTTCTGGCAGTGGCATAGGCGTTTCGGTCGGGATTCCCGGTCTGCGGATAGGAACTGGTCCTCGCGGAGCCTACATCAGCGGAGGGGCAGGCGGCTTTCGATATCGCCAAAGTCTGCGAGGTAAGTCTTCGCGGAGTTCACAGCCCCTCGCACAACCGCAAAATCAAACCACTCCCCTGCAGCCCAGCCTTCCCGTAGTTCCGAATGGAAATGTCCTTGCCTCTGTTGAGCATGACGTGAAAAACGTGCTGGAATTGACAGACTCCAGCGGTGATGAACTGGTCAAAACCCTCAATGAACAGAACCAGTTCATGCCGCGCTGGCCTTGGGTGGCAGCCGGCAGCATTTTTCTGTTTATCTGGGGGAAATCTTTGACCAGAAACTGGTATGAAATTGTTCATGTCCTGTTCTTCGCCGCGCTGGGTGGCCTGATTTACTGGGTCTATTGGCGAGATCAACTGAGAAAGCTGACAGTCCTCTTTTTTGAGCTGGATCAGCCTAACAGCGATTTGTTCAGTCGTTTAGCGTCTGCAATACTGCAGGTGTCGACAACCCACAGGCTCTCCGGGATCGCTGCAACGTCGCAGTACGCCGACAAGAGGTACACCGCAGGGGCAACCGCGGGATTGCAATTGAAGCCTGCCAGTTTTTCGATTGGACAGGTTCCCGGGATCGTTACGAATATTGAGATTCCGATGTTAAAGGGCAGCAAAAAGACGTTGGCGTTCTTCCCCGACCGGATTCTGGCTTTCGAGGGCAAGCAGGTCGGTTCAATTTCCTACAAAGAACTGGATGCCCAAGCCCAGACGACAAGATTTGTGGAGGATGGAATTGTTCCCTCGGATGCCACCATCATCGGCCACACATGGCAGTATGTCCGGAATGATGGCGGACCGGATAGAAGATTCGCGAACAATCGGCAGTTGCCCCTTTGCAGTTATCACCAGTTGAACTTGAGCAGCTCAAGAGGACTTGATCTGCGCTTGATGGCGTCGCGTACAAATGCTTTCGACGAAATGATTCGATCTCTGGCGTCCTTGCGCTGACAAGGAAAAATGCACCGAACCCTGAGTTTTCTTTCTGAAGGCTCAGCAGGATTTCGGTTTTTTTGATCTGTAGTTCTTTCACCAAGTCCGCATGCAAAAGCTAGATTTGCGTCTAAGGCCTCCGATTCGTCGGTAGCGAAGACATTTGCAGTAGCCTAGACTTCGAAATGATGGCACGTTGTCGGCGTGCCCTTTTTTTGCGTTTGGACCTTAAAACATCTATCAAAAGCTGACAGGCAGTGGTTTTTTCGAGACGTTGGAAAAACAATCTGACTTGTGCAGATTCTGGCCATCGGATGTCGTTGGACGTTGTTGGACGCAGTTGGAATAGGCCACGTAACGCTCTCCGAATCGGCTTCTAAATATGGGCGTTGAGCGATCCGTCCATTTCACGCATCATTTCATTTTTAACCAACAAGTGAGGATGATGCGATGAGCAAATCAATCAATTTTTCTGCCAATCCCAAACTGAAAAAACCTGACTCAGGCCCGCCCTCCAATGAGGAAGCTGTCCGGAACATACAGAACTACTTGAATCACGACGGCGGACGGGGCTTCGCTACTTCGAAGGCGACGACCTTCCAAGGAAAGCCAGGGTACTTCTTTATTTCGCGGATAGAGGTCAAGGGAAAAATGCGCTACGTCATCATGTTCTCGTTGGTGAACGGTGATTCCGACATCTTGGTGTCGGACCTCAAAAATCTGCGCAGCAATGTTTTGAATGTCAACGGAACCATAAACTGGAACTCATACTCGTGAAGGATCGAATCAGCGCTTCATATTTACTTTGACAGCGCTGAATTTCGGCAATTCTGGGGTTAGGTCAGATGCACCAAAAGTATTCCAGAATTTTTCAGTCACATATGCCCATTGTGATCAGACGAATAATCTGATCAAAATACACCGCGTCTAATTACTCCTCACAACCCAACCGGCTGCCCGAATAGGCAAGCCGGTTTTTTTATGCCGCCTTCATGGTGGACATGCTGCGAGGAATGGGCGCCTTTCTAACTAGGCACCCTAGTCGGTCGCCTCCATCGGAGACATTCATGCCAACCCCGATTTCCACCATCTATTCCCGCAAGTTCCAGCCCTACACGCCACCCAACGAAGGCGCCGGGCTGGTCACTTTCGACCGCGACATATGCTGGCGGCTGAACCCGAGAGGGCTGGTGACAAACGCCGTCGTGGGAGCGGCCTGCTGGGCCAGCAACCATTTTCGGCTGACCGAGCAGCAGCATCAATGCTTGCTGGACGGTTTGGGCCTGGAGCAGCACCGCCTCCCGGACGGCGCCACCATCCTCAGACCCCAAGCACGCTATCGCCCCGGCACTGCCTCGACTGCAACCGCCCCGTTTGACCTGACCAATCCCCAGATGCCCCTGCACCACTACGACGCCGTCGAAGTGTTTGGCTGTATAGAAGGGGATGACTGTATCCAACGCTTCGAGACCAACGAACACCCGGAGGGCACCCAGCCCCAGTTCTGGTCGGTCGCATTACACCTTGACATCGGCGGCCATATTGAAATCGTTGCTGATTTCCCCAAAGAGTCTCAAGCCTCCACCTTCGGTTTGATCCTCACCGACCTCATCCGCACAGCCCGCCAAGCGAAAGGCTTGGACACCTCAAAGCTCTACGTAACGTAGATCCGGATGGTTTCTACGCTGCGAGGTCGACCCTTTGACTCCGACTGCTACTAAGTCAACAGATTCACCCATCAAACACCCCGCTTCGGCGGGGTTTCTTTTTCCTGAAGGGAAATGACATGAACTTGAACAAGCGCGATGCGGACAAGGCCGCATCCATCGCAAAGCTGCATGAGGTTGTGGCGGCAGGCGTAAAGCAAGGCCTGTGGACCGCAAAACCGGTTCACATTGAGGACAACGCAAACTGGATTACTGCCAGGGTGACGACGCCTGAAGGCCTTTCCTTCAGTCTGACTGGCGGCAACTGGAACAAAGAGAACCGCATCAGCGCATTCGTCTCCGCCATCGAGGGCAGGCACGGTATCCGCGTCAGCCCCGGCGATGTGCATGGCGGGAGTTACAACGCAACCTTTGACGCAACGCACGATGCAGACCGCATCATCAAAGCTGTGCTCAAGCGCGTGCTCAAGAACCCCGAGGCTGTTGAGGTGGCGACAAAGATGCGCAACCTGCTGGCCGAGTATGAGACGAGGCACGACACACTACGCCAGCATGTCGCCATGCTCGAAGGCATAGGCTTCGAGAAAGCGCACGGCACGCGTGGCGGTGAGCACTACAGCATGGACCTGTACCGCAAGGGCCCTCCGATGGGTCCGAATCAGGTGAAAGTGCGCCATGACGGGCACATCACCTGTGAGTGCGAGTTTCACATCAGCCGCTTCAAATCGGTTGTTGCTGCAATCACGGAAGATGAGTGAATGAGCCGCGTCACATTCTCAAGTGACGAGAACAGCGTTCAGCTAGACGGCGAGCGCTTTCTTGCACAGAAGGGCGGCGAAGCCGGTGTGTGCGACGGCTGCGCCATGAAGGATGGCTTCGGCTGCCTCCTAGTTGGCGCACTGCTGACCGACAACCCGAGAGCGCCCGGCGGTGCTGCACTGTGCGATCCCATGCATCGCCGTGACAAACAGCCCGTTGTGTGGGTGCGGTCCAGCCAACACAGATGACATCAGCGCCAGCCCTGTGACAGAGGGCGGGCACGAGGCCATCCCGTGCCCGGCACACACACCTCAACTTCAACCCAAAACAAGGAGTCCAAATTTGCTGTATCCCCTTTACCTCACCCACGACGAGATCGAGCGCAGGGCGTTCGTGGCTGGCGACGGCCTGATCGCCTCGCTCGCCGAAACCGCCCATGACCTCCAGCAGGAGAACCTCGACTACGCCAACAGTCAGGACATCCTCAAAACCCAAGCCTTCGAAGCCGGAAAACTCGAAGGATTGGGCGAGGACGTCCAGGCAGCCATGACCAGCCTGAGCGCCCAGGTAAGTGGTCTTCAAGTCCAACTCGCCAAAGCGGTGGAGCTGCTCGGTACCTGCCACGCCTGGCTGCAAGGTGATCAAACCAAAACCATCAAAGGCAGGCGGGAAGCCGCACATGCCTTGTCCAATCGCATGACTTCCCAAGGCCTGGGTTATCCCCGGCATTGAGGTATCGCAAACACAGATCGCTCCACCTCTCATCAACCAACCAAGGAACCCATGATCGTCAACACCTCCCCGCTGGAATCACTTGCCGCCTTCTCCCTCGCATTTTTCGGCGGCCTTGTCGCAGGACTTTTACTCGCGCGCTACACGGCACATATACGGGCTGACGCCGTCAGCGCCCTCAACACCCTCAGCTCACTCGGACCGGTCCCCACCACCTGAGTTCGTCAATCCAAAGGAACACACCGATGAATCTATTGAAATATTTCAAACGCGATCCCCAGCCCCAGGCCCCACCCATGGCCTGCATTTGTCCCAACTGCCACCACGAAGACCGCCGCCCTAAGAACCTCGCCCGAAAGATCGGCGGGGCTCTCGGGGCAGTGGCCGGCGCGGCCTGCGGTGTGTACGGCATCCTGGGCACCGACAGGATAGGGATGGACGATGTCCACTACCCGGAGGACATCGAAGATTTCCGGACAGACCTGATCTCACTGGCTGCCGCCACGCTGCGCGCCATCATTGGTGCCACAACCGGGTGCCTGGTGGGGATCAGACTGGGCGAACTCGTCGACGCCCATTTATTAGAAAACCAGACCTGTCGCCAGTGCGGCCATCCGTTCGGCGCTGGAATGGACTACGTCCAGCGGCCCACCCCCTTCGAAGCCGCCTCCCGGCAGGCAGCAGGCTTTGCCAGACCGCGCGGTCCAGGTTTCTATCCTGCCCGATTCGGTGAACCCCCCACCGACGTCGACCTGGACGAAGAAAACGAAGGGGGCGAAGAGGCTGACAGCGGCGAGGGAAACGGTGACTTCCCGTCCAGACTGCCCGCTTTCGGCTTTGGACTCGGACCGCAAGACTTGGCGCTGGATTCCAGTGCCAGCGCTGGACCGGATTCAAGCCATCCACCTAGTCCGGACTCCCGTCCGGATGCAGATGAAGGCGGTGCGCCCCGCATCTAGCTTTCCCTGCGCCTGCCTCTTCACTTCACAAACTCCTTAACCCCCGGCAACACCAGGCTTCTGCAATTCCGCAGAGGCCCGGTCACGCCTGTACTTTCAGAAAGCAAACACTCACATGTCCCATGAAATTTCCTCCACCGCCTATGTTGGCGAAACCCCCTGGCACGCCCTAGGTAGCCGGCTTCCCCCCAAACAGTCCATCGAGGTCTGGGCCCAGAAGGCTGGGATGGACTGGACTCTGTGCGAAGCCCCGGTCCGGTTCCAGCCGGGCAAATCCGCAGATTCCTCCATCCTCGTCTTCGACGACAAGAAGGTCCTTTACCGCAGCGACAACCACCAGGCCTTGTCCGTCGTCTCCAAAAAGTATGTCCAGGTACAGCCCAAAGCCGTGCTGGAGTTCTACCGCGATCTGATGCAGGTCTCCGGATACGAGCTCGCGACTGCCGGTTGCTTGCGAGGCGGCCGAAAAATCTGGGCGCTCGCCAAAACCGGCAAGCAGACGGTCCTCAGGGGCGGTGACCGCGTGGACGGTTACATACTTTTGGCGACATCCTGCGACGGCTCCCTCGCGACGACAGCTACCCACACTACCGTGCGGGTAGTTTGTGCCAACACACTGGCGGTGGCGATCAACAACAGCCGTGGTGCGGTCCGTGTTCCACACAACACCGTGTTTGATCCCGAAATCGTCAAATCCAGACTGGGCATTGCTGTGTCGCAGTGGGACCAGTTCATGGACCGAATGAAGGCGCTCAGCCAGAGGAAGGTCAACAACGCGGAAGCGGAGACCTTCCTTCGCAAGCTGCTGCACCTGCCGCAGCTTTCTGACCTAGCTCAGATGTCAGTGAACACCAACGCACAGGCCTCACATGGCCGGTCTTTGAAGAAGATCCTGGATCTTTTCAATGGCCAAGGCCGCGGGGCTGATCTGTCCGCAGCCAAAGGCACGGCTTGGGGAATTCTGAATTCCGTCACGGAATTCGTGGACCACGAGCGGCGCGCCAAAAGTCCCGATTTGAGGATGGACTCGGCCTGGTTTGGATTGGGCGCGCAGATCAAGGACCGGGCTCTGAGCCAGGCGCTTGAGCTTGTGGCCTGAGTCTGGCGGAGCTCGATCCAGTCGCATCAACGCACCGGTGGATCAGCCCGATCCGCCGGTGCGCCTCATTCATATCCATTCATTCAATCCAAAAGGAGTCTACCCATGGGCTGGTTATTTACGCGCAAAACCCGCGATCAATTGATCGCCATGCTGACCGAAGAAAGCAGCAACGAGCTCGTCCAATCCAAAGTGCTGGAACACCACTTGGTCGGCAACGTTCTCTGGTCCCTGGTGTGCCTGACGGCTCTCAAGGACGGCTGCCTGCAACTCAAAGCCGGCGAATCCATCAACTTCATCCGTTGCGACTTGCTGGAATCCAGTCCAGAGGGCTGGGGCTACAAGTGCCTGGAGGAATCCAGCCACCCCTATTACTACGACTGCCCGATCCATTTCCTGGATCTGGCGCCCGAGCAATCTGCGGACTGGCGGGCCAACGTCCGGCTGTTCCATGCAGACAACCCCCAGCAGTCCACTTCACCCATCCAATCATGAAAGGATTTCCAATGCGCAACCTCAATCCAGACAACACCTGGACACCGGCCCCGACCGGTCTGACCGTCACCCTCGGCAGACATCAGGACAGCGATGCATCGGCCAACGAGCCCCACTTTGAACGCGGCATCTACAGTTCGGAGGCCGCTGCCATCATGGGGTTGGATCCAAAGCGCAGCATGCTGGACATCTGGCATGAGAAGCAGGGCTTGCTGATCCAGACTCAGACACCTGCAGGCCAGCACGGTCAGTGCAGCTGGGACCTCATCGAGCCGCTGGTGGCGCTGGTCTACAGCAAGCGGACGGGAAACCCGGTCAAGCGGGTTTCCAAAACCCTGCGCAGTTCCGAGCACCCCTGGATGGGGGCAGCGATCCGCTGGGAGGTCCAGTCGTCCGAGGTGAGGCTGCTGCATTGCCTGCAGATCGCCTCAGAGGATCTGTCGCTATGGCAGGGTGGAGTTCCTGAGCACGTGAAGGTAGATATCGGACACCTGCAGGCGGTGACAGGTCAGCAGGCGGTGGATCTGGCTGTACTGGCTGGAGGGCGTTCTGTGCAGCTTTATAGAGTCGAACGCGATGAGGTCTTGATCGAGCGATTGATCGAGGCTGAGGCTCGGTTCTGGGGCTATGTGGAGCGGGGGCAGGCACCGAACCCGAACTGCAGCTAGCAGACTACTTCTGTTGGGACAGCTCATCAGCTGTTGCCAGAAGGGCTTTTCGTCCTTTGGCATTGAGTTGACCGTACCTGAGTACGAGCTTCGCGAGGTCCTCTTCCACAGCCCAGAAATATGCCAAGGGCACTCCCAAAGCTTTCGCCAAATGAGCCGCAGTCAACACGTCAGGCGTGTGCTTGCCACGCTCGTATTGGTTGATTCTCGCGCTCGCCGAAAACTCGTCCACTCCAGCAGCAACGCCTAGTCGCTCCTGCGATAGGCCCGAACTCAGGCGGGCAGCCTTCAATCGCCGCGCAAATAGCGGTAGATCTGGATCAACTTCTGAGCGAGAGATACCGCGGGGCATGCTCAGATAGTCTTAGATATGTCGTATATTTACACTAAGGATTCCTGAGTATCAAAAACCAAATTCGCTTACCCACGGATTGGAAATACAACACGAGGAGAAAACATGATTTATTGCAGGGGCTGCGGGGGTGCCCTTCACGAAACCGCAGTCAGCTGTCCCCACTGCGGGGCAGTCATTAATCCAACGCCAGCCAAGCCCCCTGTCAACAAAGTCAGCCTTGGCGTGTCCATCGCCGGCATTGTTCTGGGTGCATTGGCCTTCGCCGGACTTCTGGGCACAGATGTCTGGGAGAAAGACACCCTGATCGGCGCCGCCTTTGTATTCATGCTGGGGCTGTCTTTTGGCGTGTTCAACGTCAGCCGTCCTCACACCCGCGATGGACTGTCGATTGCCGCTTTCATCGTCTGCGCTATCGCTGGCCTAGCACTGCTGGGCTCGATTTGATTTGAACAATTTTTACTACAAACAGGAGAAATAAATGACCATGGTCTATTGCCGCGGCTGCGGCAAACAAATTCACGAAACCGCCTTGGCTTGCCCGGAATGCGGTGCGCCTCAAAAGCCGGCTGCAACTCCCATTGCGCAAGTGGGATCAACCCCAGCGTCAGCGACGGTCCTTAGCCCCGCAGACTCGTTGAACAAGAAACTCCACTTGGTGATGCTGGCAGCCGCTGCGCTGGGCGTGATCTTTCTGTTCACAACAAAAGCCTTCGTCCTTATTGGGGCAGCTGCTGGTGTCTGTTTTGGGTTGAGCGTGCGTCTCTACCTGGCCCACCAGAAGACTGGCTTTGCCGGCAGCACCAGGCTCAACTGGATGCTGGTGGTGGGCGGGACGATCCTGTCCCTGATTTGCATGATGGCCGAGCTCTACACCGTTCAGGCGATGTTCCTGATCTTTGTTGGGGTGCGGGGGCTGATCATGTATCTCGCGATCTACAACGGGCCCGCTGTAGCTGAGCCTGCCAAGACCGAGTGAACCCCTGGAGGCGGAATCTGCATGCCTCGCCTGCAGGCCGTTATGCGGGCAGCGTCAGGTTCATCAACTCCGACTCTTCGCGGCCACTGGCCGCTTTTTTGTACATGGACAGCGGAATGGGTCCGCTGTCACCCATTCCATCCACACACGTTTTGAAAGAAAAGTCATGAATCTACTGAAATCCATCGTTCCACTGTGTCTGGTGGTTTTGTCGACATTTCTGGCCGGTTGTACCGATCCGGAGGTCAAAGCAGTCAAGCAATCCCGTCATTATGAAAACATGCCCACTTATGGAGTCATTCTGGAGGACAGGGCGGATTGCCGTTCCCTCAAATGGGCTGTACCCACGGATGACAACGGCAAGAAGTATGTGACGGCGACCTGCACCCTCAGCCGTTCCATGGCGAGCGAAGCCAGGGAGCAGGCGATCTCCATTGCCGAGAAAAGCCTGGCCGAAGTCGTGAAACTGAACAAGCTGGCTTTCGACAGTCAGATCAGACAGGCTGAACAGCGGGTGGAAAACTTCTCCCGGCAGTATGGAGGGCAAGACCCATCTTCAATTCCGCCCAGTGTGCTGAAGGAGCAGCAGGAAGAAATGGGGCGCCTGAGTTCGCGCAAGGAGGGGGCCAATGCCTATCTCGCAGAAGTCGATGCCCGCAAAGACAAAGCATTGGCAGCTTTCAAGGAATTGCT
Organism: Polaromonas sp.; assembly: GCF_016185115.1. Classification (GTDB taxonomy): domain Bacteria; phylum Pseudomonadota; class Gammaproteobacteria; order Burkholderiales; family Burkholderiaceae_C; genus Polaromonas. The sequence goes on from NZ_JACPOF010000015.1 coordinate 368,786, forward strand.
GGAAGCCAATGAGCCCTTTGCGGCTGAATACTATTTCCAGATTCGTGGTGAGCAGAGCCGAATCAGGGGGATGCGTATGCTTCTCGGCGACAAGCAGCAGGGCGTTTCGGGAGGCGATGAAATTTTCTCGATCATGAGACTGGCTCAAAAAGACCTTGCGTCGGAGCGGGCGTGGTGGGCCAAGAACCTTGCAGGCCTAGTCTCGCTGCAGAGCGTCCGCGATTGCTCTTACGACACCGGTTGTACCAACTGACATCACCACAAGCCGCTTGATGCCCGCCCCGGAGACGGGTGGGTTAAAGCGGCTTTTTTTTTGCCGTCATGATTTTTACAAGGCAAGCAACTGGGGTTTCAGCTGAAACCTGGGATGATGAACTCGGGCCAGCATCTGCAATACCCGCGATCTTTACAAGCAGGTTCTCCAGCATGACCATGTGCAGGCCTAGTGTCCAGTCGAAACTTCATGCCGGCTAATGCCAGGCAGTCGTCGCAAGAGTCTGCGCCACAGGTCTGCCATATGTAATGCGTGACGCCGATGGACCCTGCACGAGCGAAGTCGCGCGCAATGCGTTTTGCGGCCAGTTCGCGCATGTGTGCTGCGAGGCTAGTCCGCTCAACCTCCCGCTCCTCTGCCGTCTTGCGTTTGCCTTTGCGCTCCGGCGGCCGTTGAGGCGGCGACCAGCGGGTTTCGTCAAACGGTGCCTCTCTTGAAGCGACTGACGTCGCAACTCTGACCGGAAGTGCCACCTTCCGGCGGAAGAAGTCGAAAGGTCTCATTGCTGTCCTTCATCATTTTGATCCAGATTCGTACGCTTCCCTCTAAACTCTTCCCCTGGGCTTTTGTCTCGGCAGCCTACTTCTCGGGGCTTATTGCACGCACTCTCAGTGAGCTCTCGGCCGTCCGAGCCTAACTGAATCTGGTTTGTCGGGAAGCTCCCCATGGCCCCAGCGGCGCATGTTCTTCGTCACCTTGGATAACAGGTATTGATCTTTCTTTGCCAGATAACTCAAGACGTTTCTTATGAAGTAGTAACGCTTGAGGTAATCGTCGCGTTTGATCATGCCGATACCCAAATAGCAGTAGGACTTCTTTTTCCTGTTGCAGTTGAAAAAGATGCCTTGACCACTTGCACAGCACTTTTGCCAGTGCAGACCGTACTGCTGAGCCAGCCAGCCGTCATGTTGAGACTTTGAACCGTTCAGGAAAAAGATCATGTGGTAGTGCAACCCCTTGTCTTCGCCGTACTCCAGACGCCAGATGTAGCCCCACAATGTCTTAAAGAGAGGGTCGTATCGTCTGCTATCAAGAAACCGCTTCAAGTCTCCTGCGATTTCTTCCGGTGACGCACTGGCTGAATGTTCCTTGAGGTAGGAGAAGTCCACCCGCAGGACCAGCAGTCTTCTCCTGCAGGCTATCAGGTCATTGAAATACGTCTTGCAACTCTCGAAGCCCCGCTGGCATGTTTCGTCGATCGCGCGTAGTTTGCGCTTGAATTGGTCTCTGGCAGCACCCTTGCGTAACTCATCGAGCAGACAGTTGAACATCTCGGCCACCAAAAGGCCTGAGCTCAGCTTTTCATCTGGTCTTAAAGAAGCCCAATCTCCAACACATAAGTGCCTGCAGCACTGAAAGAACAGCTCGACATGCGGGCTGAAATAGTAGCCCGGGATGAAGGATTGACAATAGGCCTTCAGAAGCGGGAAGTACTGACGGCCAATGGTCAGTTCCTTGACGGCTAATATACCTTTTGCATTGGGCTTGATGTCGTAACCCATACTACTTGAGGCAATCACCTTGTGCACGAAACGCTCTACTGCTGGACGATGGTTTTCGAAATCCTTTTTGATCACCAACTGCTCGGCTTCAGTGATCTCAAGGTTCTTTTCCAGGTCGATGGCCCGGTATATCTCGTCAGCAGTGAGCTGCTGTGTAGCGTCGGAATTCATTCATTACTCTCCTATGGTTCATAGGAGATAAGTAACGATGTAATTTTTTACTGATTAGCGTTTATGAAGATGGTCTATAAGCTGCTCTTCAATCTAGTTGAGCTGTACTGTCTATATAAACTCGCTTCTCTTCTTAATAACATTATTTACCCGAAGTACAGCGGCGGCGAACTGCTTGCTCAGTGGAAAAGACGGGCGGCTTTCATCCTTCTATGCGGCGATTTCAGCTTTTCTGAAGCGCACGAAGTTATGCAGCCACGGGACTGTGAGTCACGACCAGTCGAGGGTTGACCATTTGCCTCTAAACCTTAATACTGTATATTTATACAGTTACTAGAGCAGGAGAAATTCAATGGATACCAAGCCGTATGTAGTGAGCCTTGAGCACGTCATAGCAATGCCAGCAGCCGAGAAGATTTCTGCCGAAATGCGGTTCATCAAGGAACTGGACAAAAGCCTGGGTGGATCTGAGGCAGTCGTCGCTACCTTTATGGCCTGGAAGGAAGCTTGTGACTGCGATGCTGCTGAGCTGAGCAGCGACATAGCTAGTCTTGCAGTCAGATGGCCAAAGGCTTTTGAGGCAGCCCAGAGGGCGGGGCTTAAGAATATAGGTGAGGGTGAGGCCCACTTTGAGCTTCACCTCGCCTAGCTCCACTTGGGTTGAGTAACTTCCAGGAATACACGTTGCTTAATATGTAGGCAACTGGTTAAAGCCGTGAAGCTGAGCCAATTCGGGCAACCGGACATGGAAGTTATCCAAAAGGTTAGCCCCAGTTTTTGTGGACAATGTGCAGCTCTTTGGGAGATTGAATCCCCCTGAGCTTCCAAATATCGAACGTCACACCAATTCTTTGTTAGTCATGCCGCGACTAGTCACCTTCATCGCTGCCACTCTTGTAGGTACTGCCATAAGCTGCTTGCTGCTATCGGTGGTGGCCGGGCGCAGGCTGGGAGAATGGGAAATCGGTTGTGGGTGTGGGCATCATCCTGATTGCCCTTGCATGGGAATGGAAACGCCGCAGGCATGCCCGACGCTGGGTTCGAAATCTTCGGGACTCTGCGCTTTGGTAGCGTTGGGCAAAGATTCCACGAACTGCCGGTCCATTAGCACAACAAGCGTTCGATCGCCGACTCCCAGGATGGGATGCCATTTGGGAATTGCCATTTCGCGGCTTGGACAGCTACTCGTCATTAGCGTACTCATGTTTCCGCCATGCGCCTTCGCTTGGGGCGCTACGGGACATCAGGTCATTGGCGCCTTGGCCGAGAAGCAGCTTACTGCTAACGCTCGAGTCCAAGTGCAGACTCTGCTCGCCTCGGAAGCTGGATCCACACTGGCTTCCATTTCCACATGGGCGGATGAGCGTAAAAATTCCACCACTGCGCGCTGGCATTTTTTGAACTTCCCGCGCACCAGTTGCAATTACGACCAAGCCAGGGACTGCCCCGACGGCAACTGCCTTCTGGGTGCCATCGACCGGCAGTTGAATATTTTGAAGTCTGATGCCACTGACCTTCAGAGGCTGCAAGCCCTCAAATACTTGGTCCATTTCATCGGTGACCTTCACCAGCCGCTGCACCTGGGCTATTTGGACGACAGGGGTGGAAACCAGTATCAAATCCAGGCTTATAAACGCGGTTCCAACCTTCACGCACTTTGGGATTCTGGATTGATCAAATTTGTCTCGGACGACACGAAGGTCTGGGTAGACAGGCTTTTTACCAGACCGTTACCTGCCCGTGTCAACCTGATCGATCTCGTCCGCGTGGCTGAAGAGTCTTGCCGCGTCGTGGCGACGCCCGGGTTCTATCCCGACCGGAAGGTAGAGGCACCTTATGTGGACCGTTGGACTCCAGTCCTGGAGCAGCAACTGGTGTTGGCCGGCGCCCGGTTGACCCGGATCTTGAATAGACTCTGGCCTTAAAACGAAACGGCTTGCAGTTCGCTTGGCAGGCACTGTCCAGCCGGACTTGTCTTAAAACTCGGCTTCCATGAGTTGTTAACATTGGATCCCATGAACATAGCTGTTGCTCTGAAGTCCGAGATTTCCCGCGTGTCGCGCAAAGAGATGCGTGCCGAATTCCAAACTCTCAAGAAAGTCACTACCAAACTACGCGCTGACAATGCCGAACTCAAACGCCGGTTGTTGGAGTTGGAAAAGGCAATCAAGCTGTTGAGCAAAGCCGCTGGAAGTGGTCGGGCACGAAATTCAACGGCGAAAGAGGCTGGAGCTGAAAAGTCAGTTGAGCGCTTCAGCGCCAAAGGCATTGCCGCTCAGCGCAAGCGTCTGGGCCTGTCGGCTGCGGATATGGGAAAACTGATCGGTGTTTCAGGTGCTACGGTTTATCTCTGGGAAAAGGGCCAGACGCGCCCACGACCGACTCAGATGACGGGAATATCTGCGGTACGGCAGATGGGACGCCGTGACGCCCGGTCCAAACTAGACGAGTCATAGCCGTCCAGCCGGCCTTCGTTTGACTTCAAATGGATCGGTTGGCGGCTATTTGGCTACTCAGTAGCCAAATAGCCGCGACCGAGAGCTCGTTACTTCAGATACACCCCTGGCCAAAGTTCGTAACCGTCGTTCGTAACCTCTGGTTTGACTGGTTCACGAACATACCATGGCCTGTCAAATCGTGAGAATCGTTGTGGTCGCTCATCTATGGGGTGGACCGGAACTGGCGGGGGAGGGAACCAGTCAGCAAGATGAACATGCCATGAGTCCCCTTTGCTTCCCCAAACTTTCACCTTATTCCTATGCTCGAGCCCTTTGAGCGTCTCCCAAAGCCGGTCTATTTGTCGTAGATGGCGTGGTGCGTATCTGCACAAGTAGGGTCCCGGAACGGATCTTTCCTTCGCAAATCGGGGGGCGATCCTGTCGGTGATGAACTCTTCGAGACTGATCATGTCCAGCTCAAGTTGCGACCGGGGGGAAAACCGCTTGCGAAATTGATTTAGAAACCAGGCAGCGAGCTTGATGGCGTTCCGGATGACCTCCACTGAAATGGGACCATTCCTTTTCTCCATTATGTGCAAGATGGCGGCAATCCTCGCGGCGTTTTCGGTGCTTTTGGAAGCGGCGCCTCGCATGTCGAAGAAGCGTTTTCCTTCGCCCAGTTCCTTTTCAATTTCACGAGAGTACCAGGCCAACAGTTCGGACGCTGGCTTGCTAAGCGTCAACTCTTGCGGCTTGGGAACCTCAGGCCCTTCGTATTCCTTCAAAAGTTCACGCACGCGCGCGTGATACGGCTCGATGATTTCCTTGCTGATATCTATAAATTCTTCAAGTCTTGCTCCTTGCGTCGATTTGGGACGAGCGTAAAGAATACGGCTCGAAAATCCTGTCGCATGGAAGAGCTTGCCTCGATCTTCAAGGTAGTTGTCCGTAACGCCTGGTTGGCTCTGGATATAAATGCTCAACCGGCAGTCACTCAGAACAACTCTTTTGCGCGTGATACGGTCCGAACTCCAATTTCCGGCTTCCCAAAGCTTGTTGTGCATCCCTAAGTCGCTCAACACACCGCTTTTGAAAACTGTGATTCCCTCGTCGGTAATAAGCCCCGCGTATGGGTAAGTCGAGTGAAGATGCTGAGCCAATGCCGGCCCTGTTGATTCAACCACCAGCATTTGGGCAAATTTCCGCTTTTCAGGCTCTTCCAATAGCAGCTCTTCCAGGCGATCTTCCTCTTCGTCGGTACATTCATCGCGCGCGCATAGCTTGGAAATCAGCTTTCGGATCTCTTTGACTTTCTGCTTCCAAAGTGCCACGTTCGCTTGATATTCGTGCTCATGCTCTTCTGCAAGAAGTGCTTGCGCTGCATTGAATAATCGTATGTGAAGAAACGCTATGTCGTCGATGGCACTTTTGCGTTCTCCGGACCCTGCATCAATGAGAATAATCAGTGTTGAAGGCGATTTTTTATTCTCTCGCCATTTAACATCGTAAAGACCCTGGCAGACCGATGCGCATGCCGCCAATACTGAGCAAGCCCCCATTTCGACTGGGGTTTGATTGGTGCGTTGGATAAAGTGGGTAGCGCCGGCAATTACTGGCATCAATGCTTCACATGGGAATGGTGGATCAAAAGTTTCGTTTTCCATAGTTCTTAAAAGGTTGAGGACGAAAGACGTAGTGCTTCATCGCTATCGAAATTGCATACCCCCTGAAGAGATTGTGAAAATGGGAGGCTGTGGTGCCGCCTAGTGCTTCAAAGCAGTCTTCTTCGCGTGATCCTTGACCTCCTGCTCAATAAGACATGAAAGGATGTCGCGCTCAATCTTCATGCCTGCGATTTTGAAATGCGACATCTGCAGATTTCTGAGCGACTTGAGCTGTGCGGGCGTGAATGTAGGGTCAGCCTTACGAAGTGGGATTTCCTTTGCTAGAAAAAGGTCTCGCTCGAATGCGATGTTTTTTCGGGCTTCCAAAAGCTTTTCGAGCTTGGTGCCTATGACTTTCATATAGGTGATCTCCTTTGCATATCCAATAAAAAACGAATCCAAGTCGGACGCACGGGACCTCCAGCGCCCAAGAAAATTGCTCCTTTTTTCCAGAAAGATAGTGACAAACAACATGAATCACTACGGAATAGATGCCCTCAGGTTTGATTTGGTAAGTGGGTCAAAGCAGTCAGGAAATCGGCCAGCCTTTAGTCCTGGGGTGGTGTAGCGGTCCACCCGGGACCCAATGAACTCCACGCGGGGATGATGGTTAAACGCCTCCTAAATTAGTGGGCAGTTGCACAGGGTTGATGTTTGCTAGCGACCCTTTGCTTTGCTAGAATTCACAAGGCGCGGTGAACGGCCTGCGGCAATACGTGCACTGAGCCAAACGGAGATCTCCTCCACGACCCAGTAATTCTTCTTCTCGCCGAATGGTTTTGAAACGGTGGGAAAATCTGGGTCAAATTTGGGGTCGTCGGGGTCCTGCAGGCTGTACAACGTGGTGCGACTAATGTCGAGCCACTTCAGAAGGGATTCTTGAGCAATCACCTCAACAGAAAATTTGCGGCTTGCTTGACAGGAGCACTTCGCAGCGGTTTCGAGTGCTTCCGATGGGTTAGGTGACGTGCGACTAACCCCCGTGAAGATTTCAGTTGGGACTGCAGGTTTGATTAAAGGCATAGGTTCTCCGTTTACTTTCGGGGAACCTGAAGTCTTTAGTTCCGCCGGGGCCACCATGGCTTGGTTGAACTGTAAAAAAAGCGCCGGTTTAAGTCTCGGGGAGAGTTTTCAACGCCGACAGATTCCGACGCCGCGTCGAAGGTGTGCTTATCTCGACGCCCTTACGGAGCGGTGAACCCAGATGTATGGATTTGCCGAAAAGAGAAGGCCGGGATAGACGGGAGATGGATGCATCGTTCAGCCGATGTCAGCTGGCATTTACTTCATTGGTAAATTCAGCAGCAAAGAATTTCCTGTCGAAAACCTCTTGCTGGCTTTTAGTCGGGATCGACGCACCTAAACGATGCTGAGTGAAAGATAGACACGTTTTACCGGATGAGATGAGGCTACTGCTCGACTCGCTGAAAAACGCTCTTGATAGTCACGGGGGATCTACTCCGGAAGTATTCTCCACGCCGTCTCTTGAATGAGGGCGTTGATTATGTCCGGGGTGTCGACGATGTAGCCAGGATTATTTGTACGGCTCAGGTCTGCCACAATTTTCGCAATGGCGGAGCGGAATGCGAACTCTTGTTGTATCAACTCTTGATGCCCGCGGAGTGCATTGGTAAACCATTCAAAACGATACGTAAGGAAGTGCCGGTGTTCCTCAGGAATCTCATCAACCGTGATGTCAGGTATAGGCAGAGGTGCTTGCTTAAATGAAGTTGTGACACGTTTGCCTTGGGTTTTCTGCCCAGGCCAATACGGCATAACTTCCGTGCCATCCATCTGCGTGTGCCAGACACAGCAGAACGCAGCAATCATCTCCAGCACGCTCACCAGCGCTGTTCGGTCCTGAAATAGTCCTTTTCCATTTCTTCCCCATACTGCGCGCGTGTGCAGGAGGTTAGTTGCGGCTTCCACAATGCTGTTGAAACCTGGAGGCTTGATTTTCGAGTCCAGGGCTAGTTGCATGAGGGAGATGATTTCCTCACGATATTTGTTCGCAACCTCACACACCTTCTGGATTTCTATAAATTCATGTTCCTCATCTTGTTCGGCGGTCAGGATCAGATTAGTTAATCTTTTTAGCGGGAGGCGGATTGGGGTGACCGAAATTTGAGGCACGGCCTGCATCAACAGCTTTGAGTAGCCAATGTGTAGATGCTGCTCATCAAGCGACAGAACGTGGCTAAAGAGGATCTCATCCAATGGTGCAACGTTTAGCGGCCCTGACACCTGAAACTTTCCGAGTTCATCAGCCAAAGCTTTGAATGCAGACGCTTTGCCTATCGGATCTGCGGCGTACGCAGCGGAGAGGGCTTGCGGAACAAGTTGTAGAACACTGTTTTTCCACTCACCCAGCCCCCTGTATGCATCGCCGATTCTCTGAATAGATTCATGACTCAACTCGGCGCTGAGATAAGCTTTCAAGTCAGCCACCAACCAAACTTGCTCTTGATTTTTTTTATAGCCGTAAGCGTCTCCAAAAGCCAATGACCAGTTTTCCAGGTTCGGCGGACGCAACAAATCAAAGAGCCTCTGGTTTCTCATCATCAGTCGCTTCAACGTATACAGCACTTTGAAGGTAGTTGACTTGTTGGTTTTGGCATGATCCCCTATCTTTCTGCCTGTGATTATGGGAATCCAATTCTGTATGGTTTCGAAAGCATCGTTCGCTTCTGGTTTTATTGTTCCGGGCCAAAGCTCATGCGTAAGGCTTTCGTATGTGCACTGCGATGGTGCTAGCGCGCGCCTGTTTCCCAGCTGAAAGTCACTGTCAAATATCTTTTTACGGCGGACGTTGTTCAGTCCTTCGCGAATCAGGATTGACAGACGGCTTCTGTGTGACAGTGAGCCCCCGAAAACCACCACCTCGCTTCGATGTTTTGCGTATTTGCTGTCGAAGAAATACTCTTTCGAAAAAACGTCGATTCCCACCGCTTCATTCTGAATTTCTTCCAAGACAAAATTTCGAGTCAATTTATCCATTGCACAGTCACCAAGCACGAGTTGTTGCAGGTTTTTGAAACTGAGAGCAGCCTTTGGTCATCAATTCAAAACGGCAAATCATACGCGGAACAACCAATGAAGGACTGTGTAGATCTGTCTTAAAGTACGCCGCTGTTTACGCGATTTTGTTACCTCCGTTACCAGCCATGCGGCCCGCTTTTTGGCATAGGGATCAAGCTTGCTTGGCCTGGCCCACCTGGTATACCGCGGCTCGCTCTCCTCGGATGTGAGGTACTTCTTTATCGTGTTGCGTGCGAGGCCTGCACGCCTTGCCATTTTGCGCATGTACATATGCTCTCGCAGTGCCCAGCGCCTGATGGCGTTGAATCTCACCAGGTCTATTACTCCAGAGTTCCCCTGCTTTTGAAAATTTGCGGGGTAGGGCCCACGTGGATCAGGTCTCGATGGAAATCACCACTCTTTACGGGTTGGATTTCAGCAGCGTTCAAAGCCGACGGCGAATTTTCGGCCATTTGCGCATTAGGCCGCTGCTGAGGGATCCCGGGAGTAACTTGAAGGCACTAACAATAAATTGCAGCCTTACAACAATTGCACAATATATTTTTAGACGTTCTTGGACGTCTTTGGATTACGTTGAACCCTAGTGACATATCTGCGGAAAAGTTTTGGTTGCATAGCTCACGCCTAATAAGTATTGTGCTATCACTGGTTCTTTTCCAGTGTTCTTTTTAAGGAAGTTTTATGACTAGTGATATCGAATGCGACGACGACGAAGGCAATCAACACGGTGAAAGTCAAAATATCTACGACGATCCATACTACATCGATGCCATGATTCAAATTGTGGTGCAGGAAACTGGCTCTTACTGGCCTTAAACATATTTGACCAAGGAATAGACAGGCCACACTATTGAGTCTGGCCTGTTTTCACAAAGCAGGGGGCGTCTGAATTTCCTGGCGGTGATAGGGACTCGACGTTCAGCACTTTTCCCGACATCCCAACATTTGCAGAGACTGGGCATCCTGGATTCGAAGTACTAAGTGTCTGGCAATGTTCGCTCCAAAACACCCCTCCCCCCGCCATTGCTGCGTTGCTTGGCCAGCGATATTACCGAGTTGACTTGACAGTCCCGCGATACCCGAGAGCATAGGAGATAGCGTCGCCGCACTCCTTGTTGGCTTTTCCCCATCTTTCAAGGTCAGCCAAGGTTGCGCCTTCAGATTGCGCCATTAGTCCTAAGACGCCAGCCGGCTCTCCGCCTTCAGAAAAGAAAGTGGCTGCGGACCCTCTGACCGCTTCATGCCATTCACCTTTGTTGATGGCGTACCCTCGCTTTTTGGTTTCTTCAATACGCTTCAGAAGGTCTTTGGCGGTTATTGAGTGGTGAGATTCCTCATCAACCTTTTTAAATAGCCACTTTTGTTGAGAGGCGGGTAGCGTCGCCATATAGGCCAGCTGAATGGCCACCAAGTCGTGTCCACCAGGGAGGAATTCCCAGAATTTCATTCTCCCGCCTATTGGCCATCGCCGAAGAGGGTGGGGGTTGGGTGCTCCGATCTGCTCAAGAAACTGCAACTCGTCGCCAGAAACTACCACCACATGCACCAGTTGCCCTGTGCGTCTGGCCAAGTCCTCTGCATAGGGTGAGAAGCTCCGTTTCAATGTCGAGCGGCTGAGCACCTCGTAGCCTATTTCCCAAGCTTTGAGGGTGGGCAGATAGCGACCACTTTCCGCATCCTGTTTGATGTACCCACACTCGGTCAGCGTCTGCATGAAGCGATGAACGTTGCTTTTCGTCATCCCCAGTTCTTGACTCACCTCGGTCACTCCACGAGCACGTTCGCTTTTCGCCAACGCTTCAAGAACGGCCAGTCCTTTAACAAGTGTTTTATCCATCGATACCTTTGAGGCGGAATTCGTGCCGCGGTTGGGCGGCGAGTTACTAGTTAGGAATTATGCATTCGCTCATTTGGACGCTCTGTCGAGCGAGCGTGGCAAGGCGCTAGCAAAACCCTCATTGACACAAAAATTTGGAACCGTTAGGATAAATAATAGAACAAGCGTTCTATATGTTGATACGATATCTTGAAGAAATAGGAGATTGTTATGAACCCGGCTAGTAGATGCGATTGCGGCGCAAACCTGCTGCAATCCAGATTTTTAGAGGCACTGATAACAACGGCTACGCGCCAGCTGCATGGCGGTTACAGAAGAATCACGTCAGCCTGCCATTCGGTGTTGTTGGCGACGTTGCTTCTGGGAGCCGCAGGTGCCGCTCAAGCACAAGCATTTCCAGAGCGCCCGCTCCGTTGGATCGTAGGGTTTCCTGCGGGCAGCGGGCTGGACTTTGTTACGCGAGTTGTCGCCGATTCAATGAGTAAAAGCTTGGGACAGTCGATTGCGGTCGATAACCGGCCTGGTGCCGCCGGGGCGGTGGCAGTTGGGGGTGTGACGTCCGCGCCGCGTGATGGATACACCCTCATGAGTGTGGATATAGGCACCTACGCCCTCAATCCCCATCTCTACACAAAGCTCGCTTACGAGCCAAAGCGGGACTTAAAGATGGCCGGCATGCTCGTGAGCATACCGATGGTGATGTTTGTTCCTGCCTCACTCAATGTCAACACAGTTGCGGAATACATCAATTACGTCAAGTCAAAGCCCCCGGGCACCGTGAACTACGCGTCGTCTGGGTTGGGGACTGCGGCACACCTGACTATGGAGATGTTCAAGCAGAAAGCAAACCTCAATATGGTTCACGTTCCATATAAAGGATCGCCCCCGGCATTTATCGATCTGATGGCCGGCCAGGTTTCGGCACTTTTCGTTGGTCCAAACGATGGGATCCAGCATGTCCGTGCTGGGAAGTTGAAGATGATCGGAACCGCCACCCCAAAGCGGCTGAGCGCCTATTCCTCGTTGCCCACTTTCCTTGAATCCGGATACGACGTGGGATTTCAGGTGTGGTTGGGAATGGCCGTCGCTGCAGGTACACCACAACCTGTGGTCGACCGTCTAAATCAGAGTTTGAACGCGGCTTTGGTGGATCCCACCGTGATGCAAAAGCTCAACGATGGAGGCTTCACGATAAGCGACCGGCCATCCAGCCAGCAGGCGGATGAATTTGCCAAAGCATCCTTTGAAAGGTGGGGCCAAGCGTTACCTGAGCTCAAGATAAAGCTTGATTGATGGCAACTGAATACACGGAGATAAAAATGCCCAATTCGGCCACGAACGTGGAAAGCCCAGATCGATATGCCGGCTCACAGAAATTTGCAACTTCAAGGACTAGGCGAATACCGCTCGCATTACCGCGCCAGATCATTTGCGGCGGCATGTCTTACGCAGCACACAACAAGGAGCTGGCGGAGTGGTTTCCGATTAAGGAGGAGATAAAAGGCCTGCCGTGGTTCTTTGTCAAGTCCCCATCCTCCTTCAGCAGCGATGGAGCCCCTGTCAAACTGCCTGATATTTCTCCACTTATCAAAAAGACGTTCGACAACTCTTGGGGTCAAGTTACAGGTGAAGTGGAGCTTGGGATTGTCATTAAGGATACCTGTCATCGGCTGAAAGTGTCCGACGTCAGGGAACACATCCTCGGCTACACAATCTTCAACGATCTGACTCAGCGCGACATGGAGCTTGCAGGCTATCCGGTCTGCGCATCCAAAGGTTTTTACACGTTTGGCCCCATTGGACCCCACATGGTTCCAGCTGAGGACATTGAAAACGTTCAGTCACTGCGATTTGAATTGCGTGTCAATGGTGTCGCATATCAAAACGGGTCACTGTCAGAAATGATGTTCCCGATCGAAACTGTTGTGTCGCTCGCCAGTCAAATTTACGAACTCCGCGCGGGTGACATCGTGACAACTGGATCACCGCCCGGGATGTTTGACTACCGGCTCCGTCCGGGTGATGTCATTGAGGCCGAGATCGAGGATATAGGAGTACTCAGAAATCCCGTAACTATTTAGGCGCGGCCTCTGCCCCTTATAGGTCTGCGGGGGCAATACAGGCGCCAATAACATCCAGCCGATCCCCAATCAATTGAGAAAATTATGGAACTAGATATCACCCTTTGCGAAACTGTTGGCGAATCTGCTGACCGCCTGTTGTCATCACAGATTTTCATGTCCGGAGGATCCGCAGAGCTCACCAACCGGAATATCACCAAAGAGTTGTCAGATGCAGGTAGATTGATCAGCGGGGAGCCGATGACATCGCTTGCAGCAAAAAAGCTGCTTGAGAAAGTTAAGCCGCGCGACACAGTGATCATCACAAGTGGGTTTTTTGATCCCCCATCCATGATTGGAGAGGCTGATGGTCCACTGGGGGCTGCATTGCTGGCGCGTGCACTCTGCGCGATGCTCGACGCAACCCCTGTTTTCCTGACAGAGCTGAACAACGTCGCTAGCATGACTGCGCTGGCCAATGCTGCGGGTATAGAGATTGTGGACTTGGAACTTGCACGTACAACGCCTTACAAGGGGGCGATTGCAGTGCTGCCCATAGACACCGATCGGGCTCAGCGCGAGGCGATCCGCTGCCTGGATGAAGTTAATCCATCAGCATTTATTGCGATTGAGAAGCCAGCACCTTGTCGAAGCGGCTTCTATCACACTGGCGTTGGCCTCGATGTTTCGTCAGTGGTCGGAAAGATCGATTGGATAGTGAACGAAGCAAATCGTCGCGGCGTTCTCACGATAGGCATTGGCGATGGCGGAAATGAGGTGGGGATGGGCAGCATTCTCGATGCGATCGATGATGTGGTCCCGACCGGAAAAATCATCGGAACGCCTCTGAAGACAGAAGTGCTCGTTGTTGCTGCGGTTGCAAATTGGGGGGCTTATGGCATCGAAGCATGCCTTGCGGCTGCGTTGCATATGCCCGAGGCAATTCACGAGGTTTCCGACGAACGTCGGGTAACGGAGACCGCTGCTCGATGCGGTCTGATCGACCCTGTAACAGGACTTGCCAATGGGTGGGTGGATGGAACCCCTCCGATATGCAGCGAATCGATCCTGGAGCTACTGAGGCATATGGTCCATCTTCGCTTGCTGCGCAAAGCGAAACATTCGCTGCAGAACTTTCCTCGGCGCTGGTCTGAGCGAAGCAATCCGGATGAAGTGGTGGCGGTATGGGCGAAGAAGCTTTTGGCTGACGAGTCCAAGTACTTCGGTTGATAACCGGATCCAGATGTTTGATCTTGAACCCTAAGTGACTTCAGGAGTAGCAAATGAAACGTAGAGACATTCTGAAAAGCTTCATTGCCAGTGCGGGATATGCCCATGGTTTTTCGACTTTGGCGAAACCTGTCTTTCCCAACAAACCGGTACGTATTGTCGTCGCCGTGCCTGCAGGTGGGAGCATAGACATGGTTGCAAGGTCCGTAGCCGAAAAATTGACTGAGTCATTGGGCCAACCATTTATTGTTGAAAACAGGGCAGGAGGTGCCGGAATCATCGGTACAGATTACGTCGCCAAGGCCAATCCGGATGGATATGTCTTGACGATGGCCCCAGCTGCCTGGATCGCGTCTCATGTGAGCACTTTCGCTAAGCTGCCGTACGATCCTGTGCGCGATTTCGCACCGGTCATTCAGACCGTAATTCAGCCCACTGTGTTGATCGTTAATCCCTCCAGCCCATACACCTCCGTCGCAAAGTTGGTCGAGTTGGCTAAAGCAAGTCCTGGAAAACTCAATTATGGTTCCGGCGGCGATGGATCTCCGCACCATCTTTTTGGAGTCATGTTTGGTCAGGCGACCGGGACCGCCATGACCCATGTGGCATATAAGGGGGGTGCTCCCGCAATGGTTGATCTGCTAGGCGGTCAGATTGACATGATCTTTGCGCCTGTGCCAGAAGCCGTGACCCACGTAAAGGGCGGAAAACTCAGGGCATTAGCGGTCATGAGCGAAACTCGTTCCGGCGTCCTTCCCGAGGTGCCCACGATGAGCCAAGTTGGAATTAAAGGGCTGGAACTGACGACGTGGATCGGTCTGCTGGCTCCGAGTGGCACTCCTAGGAGCGTTGTCGAGACCCTTAACGCTGCCGTTCAGAAAGCCCTGATTTCTGGCGGCTTGGGTGAACGATTCGCTGCGATCGGGCTGGACACAGCAGGCGGAAGCCCAGAGAAGTTCGCAAAGGCAATCAGAGAAGATATCGGATCCTATTCCCGTCTTGTGAAAGCATCAGGCATGATCCCTCAGTAACTGGCAACTATTGGGCAGGATCGAATGGCATGAGGGAGATGTCGGTCGGGGTTGCAGAAGCTTAAGACTAAAGGCGTTTAACATGTGCACCTACCGCTCCCCAAGTGGCTTGCCACTCAGCGCTACTTGCACGGCAAAACAGCAGAGTGACGGAGTGATTAACCTTCGACCTAGTTGCACGGTTAGTCAAGTAAACATGGCTAACTAGCTATTTTCCTTGTTGCTGGTGATCGGGACAATGGTCCAACACCTACTACTTGGATCATCATGTCACTCATTGCAGAAGCAAATCAGGATGCGAGTTTTCGTTCGGATCCTGCTTGGATGGACTCCCACTGGATGCCGTTCACGGGCAATCGAAAGTTCAAAAAAGATCCGCGCATGATCGTAGAGGCCAAAGGTGCTTACTACACAGACATCGATGGCCGCAAAATCTTTGACGGACTTTCAGGTCTTTGGTGTTGTGGCTTGGGCCATGGACGTCAGGAGATCACCGCTGCAATCAGTAAACAGGTTGCAAAACTGGATTATTCGCCTGGATTCCAGCACGGACATCCTCTTTCCTTTGAGCTGGCTAACCGGATTCGCGATCTGACACCCAAGTCTCTGGAGTACGTATTCTTCACTTCTTCTGGATCCGAAGCGGCTGACACTTCTCTCAAGATGGCGAGAGCCTACTGGCGGGCGAAGGGTCAAGCGTCTAAAACCCGTCTCATTGGCCGTGAGAAGGGCTACCACGGTGTGAACTTCGGCGGGATTTCGGTTGGGGGAATCGCTGGAAACAGAAAACTGTTTGGTTCTGGAATAGAGGCAGACCATTTGCCGCACACACAGCAAGCCGGTGCTGCATTTTCGAAGGGAATGCCGCAGACGGGTGGCGACTTGGCAGATCGCTTGCTTGACATGATTGCGCTGCATGATGCATCAACTATTGCTGCCGTCATTGTGGAGCCGTTCTCTGGCTCGGCGGGTGTAGTCGTGCCGCCAGTAGGCTACCTCGAAAAATTGCGTCGCATATGCACGGACAACAACATCCTGCTCATATTTGACGAAGTGATTACGGCATTCGGGCGTACGGGTGCCATGACGGGCGCTGATGCATTCGGCGTAGTGCCCGACATCATGAACATTGCCAAACAGGTCACCAATGGTGCCCAGCCCCTTGGCGCTGTGGTTTCAACGCGGGAGATTTACGAAACATTCATGGACGCGGGTGGCCCGGACTATCTTGTCGAGTTCCCGCACGGTTACACCTACTCGGCTCATCCAGTTGCCTGCGCTGCCGGCATTGCGGCACTCGATATTCTGGTGAATGAGCAGATTGTTGCCAAAGCTGCAGCATTGGCCCCTTATTTTGAGTCAGCAGTTCATAGTCTGAAGGGGACTAAACATGTGACAGACATTCGGAATTTTGGGCTGGCAGCGGGCATCACCATTGAATCACTTCCTGGTGAACCGGCTCGCAGGCCTTTCGACATTGCTCAAGCCTGCTGGAAAAAAGGGTTTTATGTCCGCTACAGCGGCGATACGATCCAGCTGGCGCCGCCATTCATCACCGAGGTCACTGAGATTGAACGGCTTGTCAGTGCCCTGGGTGACGCGCTGCACGAGACGGCTTAAGTGCGCCTCAGGCTTTCACGGCAGCAAGGTTGAAAGTCTGGGGAGGATGGGCTTCCGCCAGGCAAGCGCTCAGCAGCTGCACAACCCGCGCGGGCTGAGGGGAGCGGCGCTGCAGGCTTACAAAGCGGCATTCATATCTGAACCGCGCCGGGGCAATGGCACGTATTTGGCCTCTGCGCTCAAAGAGATCACCATAGTGGTCAGGTAAAAAGCCGAGAAAGTTGCCCGAAAGAATCAACGTGGCGATGGCTTCCTGGTCAAAGCCAGTGGCCTTACTTTGTAATTGGTGTTTATGGCTCAACTCCATGTTGGGTGAGTGCTCTCCCAAAACAGCGAAGGCATGTGACCTGAGGCTCTCCCAGGTCAATCGGCTGTCGGCCGCATCATAGAGCGGATGCGAATTGCCACAATACAGAAGCATGGTTTCCCTGAACAAGGTTGAGTAGTCCAGGATGCTCGATGTACGGTGCGCCGGAATAATTCCAACCTGGAATTCACCGTCAATAACCCCTCTTTCTATGGCATTGATGGTGGACACGTAGACATTCAACGAGACAGCGGGTGCCCTTTCGTGAAATAGGGCTAGTGCTTTTCCGATGTGCGCTTCCGGATTTGTGGCTGTCTTGTCAAAGATTGCCAGGTTAACCTTTCCTCCAAGGCGGCCGTGTATGTCATCAATGCCGCTTCGGAAGAGATCCATCGAGGAAATGAGGCGCAGCGTCTCTTCATATACCCGGCTTCCTTCAGGAGTGAGCGCAAAGCCGGCTCTCCCGCGTGTACAGAGGGTTAAGCCCAGGCGGGTTTCCAGGTCCTTGATGTGACGGCTCACCGTCGATGTCCCGATATTCAACTCCAGTTCAGCAGCGGCCATACCGCCACAGTTCACCACGCTCTTGAAAACTCGCAACAGCCTGATGTCTGTGTCGCTAATTTGTCCTAGAAGTGCGCGCGATTTTTTCACGATGAAGTAGTTTCAGGTTATTCGGACTATGAACGTTTCAGTGAATCTTCATGGTCCGCCAATGCCTGGGCAGCAAGATCACACTTGCGTGTGTAAAAGATTCCGTCATGTTGCTTCACGTATTCAAGGCACTTACGAATGGTAGGTATCAGGGTGGCACGTCCTGCCATATGACTGTGCAAGGTCAGATCAAGCCACTTCGGCGAGCCGGCCGCGCCTTCAGCGTAAAGCTGATCGAACGTGTCCTTGAAACTTTCGAAGAAGGCTGATGGGGGATTTTTCGGGAACACCCACATCGTGATGTCATTTGTAGAAACATTCGTGCGAGGAAGAATGACAAAGGGTCCCGTAGCCGTGTTGACGACAAAAGGAATGTCATCGCTGGCATCATCACCTACCCATGTATAGCCGTGTTTACTGAGCAACTCGACAGTGTGATCTGACCCACTGCTACCAGGGCTTGTCCAGCCTACCGGACGCACGCCACAAGCTTGCTCAATCGCTTTTGTCACCCGTTCAATTTCTGCGGACTCTTTTTCCGGACCCTCGTCTTTGACGTAGACATCGTTGACCCATCCATGCCCCAAGACTTCATGACCCTGCTCGATCATCACCTTGATGATCTCAGGGTGGAGCTGAGCTGCCAGCCCATTCACCGACATTGAGGCTGTAACTCCAAACTCCTCCAGCAGGCTCATCAAGCGCCAGACGCCCACCTTCCAACCATAGTCTCCGTAGGAAAGCGAAAAAGCATCTTTGACACCTGGTTTGGCAATGAGATTGACCTGGCTTTGGTTCAGAAAGGCCTCAAACGGGATGCCCACCGTGAATGCCAGTTTTGCATTATTGGGCAGGGTCCATGTGCTTTGATATTTTTTAGGGATTTTCATTCTCGGTCCATTGCTAGGTTAATCAAGCAAGAGCTGGCTCAAGCTCCGCCACTTATATCCAGAACTTGCCCGCTGACATACTTTGCCTCAGGCGATGCCAGAAATGCAATGGCATTTGCGATGTCATTGCCATCCGCTGGTCGACCAGCGGGAATATGACCTGTCAGCTTGTCTTGCGCTTCTTGGGGCAGGGCACGGAAACGTTTTGTAATTGCGCCTTCCTCCCCGGGCAAAGTCAGGCCTGGAGCAACCGCATTAACTGTGATCCCGAAGGGCCCGAGATCCTTGGCCAGTTGGCTTGTCATCCCCACCAGTGCGCTTTTACTGGTGATGTAGGGCAAGCGGGCTCCGAGCGTTCCAACGGCACCATATATCCCATGGCGAAGTGTCGAAGAAACGTTAATGATGCGCCCATAACCTGCACTGCTCATGGATGGTGCAATCGCCCGGCAAAAACGCAAGACGCTTGTGACATTCAAGGACATGACATGCTCCCAGATTTCGTCTGTGGTGTCGCTTAAAGTTTGAGCTGCACGCGTTCCACTGCCTCCCGCGAGGTTTACAAGGATGGATATGGGTCCCAAGGAGGCCCGGACCTTGTCGCAGACGCGGTCGACTTCCTCGACCTTTGTTACATCGCAAATCCATGACTTGACTGGACGCTGAACTCCTGAGCCTATCAATAAGGTTTCATCGAGCGGATTCAGGTCGACTGCCGCGACGACGGCCCCCTGCTGCTGCAGGAGGCGTATCACCGCGTTGCCGATTCCCCCGGCAGCACCAGTGACAAGCGCAACTTGTCCATCTAGATTGAGCATGCGTTTTTCATCTTCCGAAGTCTGTGAATCTCTGTTAAGCGGCGCTGTTTACTCTGGCTTGATTCCGGCGGCGCGCACCACCTTTCCCCAGCGTTCACGTTCGTTCTTGGTGTAGCGGGAGAATTCTTCGGGAGATTGCAGGGCAGGGTCGCCCCCCGTCTTGCTCAATACCTCTCGGACCTTTGAGTCCGCCAACGCTTTAGCCGCAGATTGATAGAGACGGTTTACGATTTCGTTGGGAGTGTTTGCCGGTGCAAGAAGACCAAACCAGCCAAGAACTTCCATGTTCCGATATCCCGCCTGAGTGATGCTTGGTATTTGTGGCGCTTGCTTGAACTGTTCATTTCCAGTCACCGCCAAGGCCCGGATTCGACCGTCTGCGATCAAGGGCAGGCTGCTTGAGGGGCTTGTGAAACTCAATGCCACTTCCCCCGTGGCCAGCGCGAGATTTGCCTGCGGAACACTGCGGTAAGGAACGTGCTGGATCTCAATTCCCCCAACCTGCTTGAACAATTCGCCAGCCAGGTGACTGGGGGTTCCAATTCCTGAGGATGCAAACATCAACTCCCCCGGCTTTCGCTTGGCCAATGCGATCAGTTCCGCCACTGTCTTTGCCTCAATCTTCGGGTTGACAGCAAGAATCGTGGGCAGGGTAGTCAAGAGAGCGATGTGTTTGAACGCGGCAGGATCGTAAGGCACATTTGCCGATAGCAGCGGGCTGAACACCAGTGGGCCGGCTCCGCTGATCAGAAGTGTGTAGCCGTTTGGTTGGGCTCTCGCCGCTGCAGTCGCGCCAACAATCCCCCCCGCCCCTGTCCGGTTCTCAATGACGATCGGCTGCCCCAAGTCCGAGCTCATGATGTCTTTGAGTGCCCGCGCCACAATGTCCGTGGGACCTCCTGCATCTGCATTGACGATGATGGTGATGGGGTGGCTTGGATAGCTTTGCGCTTGGGCCAGGCAGGACGCGAATATCCCAAAGGACACAACGACGATTGCCTTAAAAAATCCTGGTGACTTTCTCATTTAAATTTCTCCGTTGTGCATCTAAATTAAATCTTCGCTCCGCAGCTCGTTTAAAGCCTTAGCCCGCTGTCGGATCATGGTCCGGCAGATAGGCCCAGGTCTTAAACGCCGCAGATGCGTTCAGCGTCCCACTCCGGATAAGCCGTCGCCAGATCTGGCATGCAGGATAGAAATAGTTCGCCGCATCGCCTGGAAACATCGGAATTGATATTGCCTCGGCTATCTCTGGCTCGGGAACATTAAGTTCATACGCATTCTCCAGATGCCACCCGAATTCTTCCCATCGGGCCTGGCAGACACATGCTGCCAGAGCCGTTAGCGATGCCATTCTTGGTCCGATGGAAAGTCCATCCGACGCTGCAGAATAGAGCTTCCAATACTCCTCCTTCCTGTCAAAGTCAGGCAGGTAGTTACTAAAGTTGTTCGCGACGAACTTGAAGGATGTAGCTCCCCAGACCACCGACGCGATTCGGGCAAGCTCTGCGACTTCCAGATCAGATCCACCGCTCCGGCGCAGATTCCTGATGTGATGTATAGGTATCGCCTCCTGAGTGGCGATCAGGCACATCACCCACACCAATTCCTTGTCATGTTCGTCAAGCGCTCTTTTGTTCAGCGCGAGTTCCGTGTAAAAGGCGTCATACGCCTTCAGGAGCGGCATATCGCAAATTGCCATCAGACCATGATGCGGCAAGATGAACCCACGCGTTTTCCGGATGGACTCAATTCGCTCCGACATTTCTGCGGACATTTCAGAAGCAGAAGCTTTTGAAACAATCGGCGTTCGCCGAAGTGTGCGCGGTTCTGCATTGTTGAATGGCATGCGGGCGTGGTGAAGCATCTGGTTGTTCCATATCAGCAGATCGCCAGGAGCCCAATGGTGGGCATACACCGTTTCCTCCGATGAATCGGCGATCGAGTTAACTTCCTGCAGCAGCGCCTCGCCTTCTTCGTTCGTCACTCCACGATATCCCACGACGTTGAGTGGACTCAGCCAGAGCGTCTTCCTTTTTGCGTCGATGTTGTTCCACACCAGGGGTTGCCAAGCGCGCGGAGCGCTGTCTGGAGCTTTGGAAAGATCCTGCCTCTTGGTGTAATCAGCCGCGTAGTTGTACAGGTGAAGGCACTCAACAGACTCAAGCTTTCTTCTCAACGAGGGCGGTAGTTGCGCTAGGACTGCAGAGCCACTCCGAAACTTGGTGACGCTTCCGGATGCTGGAATCTCCAGTCCATAGAGAATCAAGGCTTTGAGCGGGTGCTGATAGAAGAGGTGGTCCTGGTGAAACAGAATTTCACCATCTCCCAGGATGCCGTCTTTGCGGGTGTTAGAGACATGCTGCGTAATCCCGTCAGAGTCGCTGCTTTTGTTCCTGATCTCTATGTCGCCAAAAATCCGGGCGAAGCGCGCCTGATCTTCGGGGCTGAGGCCCGCTTGGCGAACCAAAAGAAGGTCATGCTCCACAAATGCGCTGCGGAGCATTTCCTCCTCTTGGGCCGTGCAGGCTTTGGAAAGATCCAGTCCGATGACTTCGACGCCAACGTGTTTGGAAAGAGGTTTGAAATGAATGGTCATCAGGATCTGCCTTGTTCGAATCGTTGTCTCATTTGTTATTTAGCTCTTCATCAGCTCATGACCAGTTCGGTTTGGGATACACGCCTGGCGTAGTGGCCACTTCGTTGGGGAAAACGGGGACGTTATTGCCGTTGCGCAGGACCGTAATCATTCCCCCGGCGCGTGCGTTGTCGCCTACCTCGTTGAACTTCACCCCGCCCAAAAGGAAGAACCCGCGGTCACCAGGTTTTAGTTCAGTCGATGCGATTGCATCCCGCAGATCTTTTGGCTTGAGAGACTTCTTGCGCTCAAGGCTGTCCCAAAGCACAGCAAGGTCTGCAAACATGGTTGCCGAGCCCACATCCATGGGACGTCCGAACTTTGCGGCGTACCTGCCCGTGATGGCTGCCATTCCCGGGATCTTCAGTTCCGGAGAGAAACTGTCGCTGGCGTAAATGTTGTTGGAGTCGGCGCCCAGATTTTTCGAAAATTCCGGATCGCTGGTGGCACCAAGAATGCCCCCCATCACCGCTGGATTGAACCCGAGCTCCTTCATGGTTCTGACTATCAGGATGCCATCAGCTGTCCGGTTGTGTCCAATGTAAGCCTGTGCATTCGCAGCCTTGAAGCGCGAAATGTACGGCGCAAAGTTTTGGGTCTTGCCGACGTCATAAGTCGCAGCCTCCACCACCTCCATGCCAAGGCTCTTGGCGGTCTGCACGATAAACTTGTTGGCGCTTTGGCCTGCAATCGAGTTTTCGCTAAAGGCTACTATCTTTGGAAGTGGCTTCCCATTTTTTTCTGCCAGTGCTTTGACGAAAGTCACCATGTCGCGTGCGTAGGCGTCGATGAGTGGAGAGGCGCGAAATGTGTATTTAAAACCACGGGCAGTGATCGCCGGATCAATGTCGTAGGCAGTAAGGAATGGGACACCGGCCCGCTCAGCAATTTGAGTTGAAATGATGGAGGCTGCGCTCTGGTTGCATCCGATCAATACGGTGACACCACGCCTTATCAGTTGCTCGGTTTGGGATGCTGCGATTTCCGGTTGACTTTGAGTATCTGCGACCACAGCCCGGAATTTCATCCCTCCCATGGCTTTTACGCCACCGGCCTCGTTGGCGACTTCGCACGCATATTGAAGCGCATTCCAGGAGTTTTGACCAAAACTGGCGCTCGGTCCCGTTAGTGGCAGGACGGCGCCGATCACTACCTCGCCGGGTTGAGCTTTGGAAGTAGTGTGAACCGCGATACCTGCAAGGGAGGCCGCGCCTGCAACAAGAAATCTTCTCCTGCCAGAAGCGGGTGCTGTATGGTTAGAACGGAAGAGCGTGTCAGATGAATTCATGATGATGTTTCCTTTAGATTTCAACAAAATTGCCGCCGAGAAATGCCGCTCGAACTTTGGGGTCATGGAGCAAATCGTTTGCCGCCCCGCCGATAGTGATATGCCCCGCATCCATTACGTATGCGCGACTTGAGCACTTGAGCGACTCTGTGACGTTCTGCTCTACCAGAAGCAAGGTCATGCCAGAGTCTCTTAATTTTTTGACTGTCTCAAAGATGCTTTGAACCATTACTGGTGAGAGGCCAAGAGAGGGTTCATCCAGGATCAACAAACGTGGTTGGAGAGCTAAACCTCTGCCGATGGCCACCATTTGCTGCTCGCCACCGGACAAGGTGCCGGCAATTTGTCCCAGTCTCTGTTTCAGACGAGGGAAGAGTTCATAGATTGATTCCATCCTCCGTAATGACTCTGTCTTCGTGATGGATCTGGGGAGACCCAGGCGCAGGTTTTCGGCGACAGTCATGCCCGAGAACAGTTGTCGGCCCTCAGGGACATGGGCGATCCCCTTCTCAACGATTCGGTGGGAATCCAGTCCTGAGATTTTTTCTCCCGAGAAGAACAACTCGCCTTGGCTTGAGATCAGCCCTGACACCGCTCGCAGTAATGTCGTTTTTCCGGCTCCGTTAGAGCCAATCAGCGATACCACTTCGCCTTCATCCACATGCAAGCTGACATCAAACAGAACCGGGACGTCACCATAGGCAGCTGAGAGATTCCTGATATCAAGCAGTGCCATAACCTGCTCCCAAATAAGCTTCGATGACATGCTGGTTCTTCAGTATTTCCGACGGCGTTCCTTGCGCGATGAGTTGCCCATGATCAAGCACGACAACCTGTTTTGCCAGGGAAAAAATAGCCGGTAAAACATGCTCGATCATCAGCACGGTCACTCCCTCACTCGCAACGCTGTCTATTAGTTCTACAAGCTTGTCAACCTCCGCTGGTCTCAGGCCGGCGGCGACCTCGTCGAGCAGCAGCAATTTAGGAGCAGTTGCGTACGCGCGTGCAATTTCAAGGCGCTTGCGATCCATGACAGCGAGCTGATGACCAAGCCGTTCTGCGTGGGCCATCAATCCGAATCGCTCCAGGATCACATCCGCTTTCTGTGTGGCTTCCGCCATGTTTTTGGTCCTGAGAAGCACGCCGATGCGGACAGTCTGGCGAACTGTAAGTTCGGGAAAGGGCTTGGTGATCTGAAAGGTGCGGCCTATCCCCGCGATGCAGCGTTTATAGGGAGGAAGGCTGGTGATGTCTTTGTCCTGAAAGGTCACACCTCCAGTACTTGGTTTGATGAAACCTGAAATTACACCGAATAGTGTTGTCTTCCCGGCGCCATTTGCACCCATGACGCCAAAAGTACCACCCTCTGGCACCTCAAAGCTGACACCCTGTAGTGCCTTTAAGCCACCAAAGTTGCGGCCAACAGCCTCTAGCGAGAGTAGGCTCATTTTCTTTTCCATCCGATCCGTTTTGAGAGTGACAGCAGACCGCCAGGTACGCGGATAACAATGATGATGAGAACCACCGCGTAGGCAATGCGTAGCAAACTTGTTATCTCCCGTGAGTCTGCGAAGGGAAGAGCGCGGATGATTTCAGAGATCACACCGAAAGTGACTGCTCCGATGATTGGCCCGGCCACGGTGCCGGCCCCTCCCACCATCGTGCCGAGCAACATCGTGAGAATGTGTTCAAAAGAAAACATGGTGTTCGGCGCAATAAACAAAAGAAACTGCGCGTAGAAACTGCCGGCGATCGCGGTAGGAAATGCAGATAGCGCTATGACGGCGACTTTGCAGCGGAATGTGGGTATACCGGTGGCTTCAGCGGCATCTTCATCCTCGCGGATGGCCTGAAGATACTGGCCAAATCGACTTCTCTCAAGTAAAAATGTCCCAAGTGCCAGCAATATCACAAGGAACAGTGCAATCACCAAATAAGGAGCGCGTGAGGTGAACAGCATGTTTGCGGGCTGGTTCGCCAACACGAGGTAAATGCCCGCACTGCCACCCAGAGAGTCAAACTGGTCGATGAGGCTTCGCACCACTTCCGCGGCACTCAGCGTCACCACGGCGAAAAAAATACCCTTCACGCCGCTGCGAAACGCAACTGCAGAGAGTGCAGCGCCTGCCGCAGATGCGATTAGCCCGCCAACAAGCATCCCAAACCACGGGGAAATGCCATATGTGGTGAAAAGCACTGTGGAGGTGTAGCCCCCAATTCCAAAAAAGACAGTGTGTCCCAAAGAGAATTGCCCGGCATAACCCGCAGAAAGGTTCCAACTTTGTGCAAGGATGCACCCTAAAAGAATCAAGGTTGCCGCAGTCAAGGAGTAATCCGAGCCAGCTGCAGCCAGCGCGAGAAGGCCGATTACTCCAGCTAGAGCAACAAGTCGCATGGGGGAAAGATGGCGCAGAAAGGAGATCTTGGAGGTCATGACGCAGTTACTTTCGCGCAAACAGGCCTTCTGGCCTAACCAGAAGCGTCAGAAGAAGTAGTGCGAATACGACCGCACTACCTAGGGATGCGCCGATGAACAAGCCACTAAGAGCTTCAATCACGCCAATCAGGAGGCCGGCGAAGAGGGCGCCAGGGAAACTCCCGAGGCCCCCAATGATTGCAACCACGAACGCTTTAAGCATGAAGTCGTGACCGACAAACGGGCTTACAAGGTACATCGGTAGCAAAAGGCCAGCCGCCATGGCTCCTGTTGCTGTCGCGAGGGCAAATGCCCAGCGGAAGACTTTCTCGATGGGCACGCCGACAACAGCCGCACCAACCTTGTTATCACTTGCAGCCCGTATCTGGGTACCAAAACGCGTGTACCTGAGAAATGCCCACAGCAGTCCAATCACAAAGAAGCTGGCGACACCTGCGATGACCTGGGTCCAAGGCATGGCTATGCCCGAGATTCTCAGAGAGCTGCTTGCGAAAGGTGGTGGAACGCTTCGCAGATCTCCACCGAAAATGAGATTTGCAAGATTCTCCAGAATGATCATTAGTCCCAGAGTCGTCAGCAGCTGTGCGGCAACCGAACTACTCATGATTGGCGCAATCGCAAGCTTGTACAGGAGCTGCCCCAAGCCCAGGAAAATAACGAAAAGAATGGGTGCTGCTATATAGGGGCTCAGTCCAAAATATTTGTTAAGGCAGTAACCCCCAAACATAGCAATCATGATGCTATGTCCGTGTGCGAAATTGGCAATGTTCATGACACCAAAAACAATGGTGAATCCTACGGTTGCTAGTGCGTAAGCGGCCCCCATTAACAGTCCGCTCACAATGGCCTGAATCACAATTTCCGCGCTCATTGAAATTCTTTCTCGAAGGTGCTTAACGCCATTAAGGTTTTCAGATCGGGGAGCTCCTCGATACACCGAAGCAAGTCCAGTGCCTTGGCTGCTGAAGACTTACCCAGTGTCGATCCAGCAAGATTCAGGAATTTGGAACTCAGCCTTTGGTCTTGATCGGCTAGATCGCGATTAGCTTCGGCGAGATTGGCCGTACCGTGCAGAGTTGTTCCATCCTTCAAATGAATGTCAACGTCTGACTGCCAATCAGGAAAAGTAGGCTCATGATGCATTTGCACGAGATTTTTTGTCCGTGCAATTTCCGGCCGGGTAATCTGCTCCAGGGAATAGGAGTCGACGTCACCCGTATCTACGCCAGTCAACGTCATTGCCAGATTTAGAGGTATGCAAAACTTCATCTCAGGCACAGTCTGCGGGTCTGTCACGTTGCATAGTTTGTTAATAAAGGTTGATACATAGGCATCCACGGAAAGGATGTCTCCGGGCGCTAGATCGTGCTCACGGACAGATGAATAAGTGGCTTCTAAGGCAGGATGAGCCCCGAAGCAGCAAACGTGATGTTTGAAAATAGTGTCAAGAATGCGCCACTCTTTATTGAGACCCTGCAAGGCTGCTGAAGGATTCACTGCTTGTGACTGGGTTGCCGCAAATCCCTGCGCACAGTCCAGCACTTGGTTGTTTGCAGTCATACCTTTCGCAGCGAGGCTAGCCGCGAGGACCCCACTACTGGCTGCACGCCCGGAGTGGAAGGTCATAGCCTGGGTCTTTATCATTGACTGGAGACCTGCTGCCTGTGTTCCTGCAAGACCCAATGCGTGAAGCAATTGCTTAATGCTGAGATGCATAAGCCGGGCTGCGGCAACAGTCGCTCCGAAAGTGCCGATGGTGCCCGATGGGTTCCA
Source organism: Polaromonas sp. (assembly GCF_016185115.1). Lineage (GTDB taxonomy): Bacteria > Pseudomonadota > Gammaproteobacteria > Burkholderiales > Burkholderiaceae_C > Polaromonas. The sequence continues at coordinate 396,457 of NZ_JACPOF010000015.1, forward strand.
TCCATGGCTGTAGTGTGTCGGCCCCATCAAACGTCCGATACGGCACTCGACCTCGATTGCAACAGCTACTGCAGTTATGAAATCCGCGCCAGTCGCGTTAGTGAGCTCGGTTAACGCGAGTGCTGCAGGTACCACTGGGGCTGAGGGGTGCCCTGGCATGTCGAGGTGAACATCGTCATAGTCCAATACATGCGAAAGGGCGCCATTGACTAGAGCTGCCTGTTGTAATGTGCAGCGAACATTGGTGCCAACGACAGATGCTTGTTTGTTTCCTCCCTGCTCGGAGATTTCTTCGAGCAAGATTTTGGCAAAGGGATCTTTTGTTCCCGCCAGCGTGCAGCCGAGCCAATCGAGTACGCATTGTTTGGCTACCGTGACCACTTGCCGAGGCAGCCGTTCGAACTCAGCTTTAAGCGCGAATTCGGCCAGAGTCTCGGTGACGTTGTGTTCGGTGGTCATGTCAAGTGAAGCAGGGTTCACTTTTCGGCAATGCCAAGGCGTCTGACTACGGGTGCCCATAGATCACGGTCACGACGCAGATATCCGGGCAATTCATCGAACGGTACAGGCCGTATCTCGTTTCCGAGTTCATTAAGCCGTGCCGCCATTTCTGGTTTACTTAAGACTTGAACAACCGCTGCGTGGATCTGCCTCGAGATACTTTCCGGCGCCAGTTTGTTGGCAACCAGCATATAGAAGCCGGTGGACGAGTAGCCTGGAATTACCTCGGAGATGGCCGCAACATCAGGATATATAGACATCCGCTTGTTCGAGGTCACCGCTATTGGCCTGAGCTGGCCCGCCTTTACGGGGCCCGACAGGCCAGGCCCTGCTTCGATGAGCATGTCAACGCGACCGGATGCTACATCGGGCAATGCTTGGGCAATGCCGGGGTAGGGGACATAGGTCATGTCCAGTCCGGTTTGTGACATCAAAAGAGCACCAGACAGATGCAGGACGGATCCCACTCCTGTCGCGCCATAGTTCATTTTCCCTGGATTCTTCTTGGCGTAATCAATGAGCTCTTTGAGGTTGCGAACCGGGAGGCCTGGACCAATTGCCATGATCAATGGAATTTCGGCGACCAAGGCAACGGGGGAAAAATCCTTCTCGACGTTATAGGGAAGCTTGGTGTACATCGATTGGGCAATAGTCAGGGAATTTCCTGAGCCAAAAAAAATTGCATATCCGTCGGCGGGTGAGTTGAGCATGGCTTGAGCAGCAACAATGCCTCCAGATCCCGGCCGATTTTCAACAATCACCCGCTGTCCCCATGTTGTCGAAAGCTCGTTGGCAAGCAGACGAGCCAGGACGTCACCTGTGCTTCCTGCGCTGACTGCTGTGATGAGGCGTACTGGTTTGACTGGGAACGCATCAGCCGCAAAAGTTGCCGTGTATGACACAGCGGCAAAACTTGCCGAGATGAAGAGCTTCACACTCCATAGAAGAATACGCATTGGGAACTCCAGGTTCTTCGGTTAATTGGATGGCTTGACCTATGCGAAGCAGCCGAAATGTCAGCGCCTGGATTTGAATAGTCCATCCTGGAAAGCCGCCAACACACGGTAGAACTCATCTGGCTGCTCACGAAAAACGAATGAGCCCGCCTTGTTGATGATGTGAAAATGAGCGTTCACCTGCTTTGCTGCAGCGATCCTGAACAAGCTGAGCGGATAGTCGGGAGTTATGAGTGGATCGTTTTGGCCTGCGATGACCTGCACGGGTACTGAAAGTCCTTCAGCCCTGGCAAGTTTGAAAAATCGGAATTTGGCTTTCGTGGCGCTGGCCAAAAAAGTTTTCTTGTAGCCCTGGCCAGACATCGCTTGGACTGCACCGAGGTGTGCTGGTTGGTTTGCCGCGTTTACGGACGCTTCCAGAAGAGCCTCATCTATGTGCTGATGGCTATAAGACAGTCTCTCGAATGCCCAATGTTGGGATTTCTTTGACCAAAGTGGTGCCGGCGGATACTGGAGCGTGTAGTTCTCCACGCCGTCGCCGGAAGGTGATGCCCATGCGCTAGAAACGATAGTTATTGCTGTCAGAAGTTTTGGATGCTCCATGGCCATCATGAGCGCCACCAGCCCCGCAACATCGTGGCCTACAAGATGAACAGGCCCCAGCTTTTGACGGTCTGTAAATTCCGCGACTTTCTGGGTCATCACGTCGACCGTGGGAACCTCTTGCAGTATTGGTGAACCAGCGCTGCCTGGCAGATCCAAAGTCAGGACCTTCCTCGACTTGCTGAATTGCTCTAACGGCGCACCCCAAACGTGTTTTCCAGCGCAATAGGGCGTGACTCCCGGAACATTTGCCTGAAGGAACAGAATCGGGCAACCGGCATTTGTGGTACCGGTCTGTCCGCCAGATGAAGTAGAAGATTCGTTCATGATCAGCCTTTGTAGAGTTGAACGAAGCTGCTAATCAGTTCGTTGAACTGTTCCGGATGTTCCCGAAAGGTAAAGTGGCCGGCATCGTTGATGACATTAAAAGTCGCACGGCGTTCGTGAGCCGCAATCAGTTCAAATAGTTCCAGACCCCGCTCGATAGGCACCGTTTTGTCGTTCGCTCCCCAGATCATTTGTACCGGGCGTTGAAGCCGGCCATCGCGAATCCAAGTAAGCGTTTCTCTTTTAAGCTTTGCCAGTTCGGGGACAAAAAGGCTGACTCCGAGGGATTCGCCCGAATACTTCTTGACGCCCGCTTGATACGCCTCTGTGGCGAGGACGTCCATCACGCCGTCCATCCACTGTTCATCTACGACCTCCGGTTTGGACGAGTAGTTTTGGTATATCCAACGGGCCGCGTCGCGGGAGCCGCTTGGAAATGGCGGCATAGCCAACACCACTTCATTCGCGCCTACACCGGAGCTCAGGGTGCCGCTGCTGCAAATGGTGAGAGAGTTGACCTTGTGCTGAATTTCAAGTGCCATTCGTGCCGCAGCAAACCCGCCTCGCGAATGCCCGACGAGGTGGAAGGACTCAAGATTCAAGGCTGAAGTCAGACCTATTGCATGACGTACGACCGCTGACATGGTGTAGTCCTCATCGCGCAGCGGAGGGCCGGTGTATCCCTGCCCTAATTTGTCGAATGCAATGACTTTGTGATGTTTGGCGAGCTCGCTGAAGTTCAAGTCCCAAACCAGCGCACTTGAGGCTGAATCGGCCGTGCCGAAATTGCCTCCATAAATCAACACAATGGTTTCAGGCCCCTCTCCTGCGGCGTAATAGGCCGTTTTTACGCCAGCAATGTCGATTTCCTGCCGCTCGGGCATCCTTCGACTTTGCAATTGCTCCATTGGATTTGTTGTCATATTGGGGTTCTTTAAACTCTCACAAAAGGGGTCAAAAGACAGTTCCGTTGGATGATTATGGAGACAACCATTGCGTGCAGTTATGTGTTTTTATCAATGTCTGGTTGCATATTCATGCAAGTATTTCGCGTGCGAAAAAATGCCCTAAAAAGAGGCATCAATATCCAAAAAAGCCAAAGGAGGTTTCAGGTTTTTTTCCTGAAATTAGTTCCGCCAAAGCCTTTCCTGATCCGGCTGCATGTGTCCACCCTAAGGTGCCATGACCCGCATTGACCCAAAGTCCTGCCACTCGAGTACGGCCAATGTATGGAACGTTGGTGGGGGTGGACGGACGGAGACCGGTCCAGAATTGGGGGTTACCCCCGTTCTGTTCACTGCGTGTGTCGCAGACGCCTGGCAAAAGCAACTCAGTACGCTCGGCCAACATCTGGCACCGTGCTCTAGCGAGCGGTGAGTCCAGCGAAAGATCAAATCCCGAGAGCTGAATGGTTCCGGCAACTCTGAGCTGGTCCCCTAGACGGGTGATGGCGCATTTGACCCCATCGTCGATAACGCTCACAGAGGGAGCCAATTCTGGCCGGAGAATCCTGAAAGTCGCGCTATATCCCTTGCCGGGATATATGGCCAGGTTGATGCCATGTCTTCTAAGGATGGGGGATGTATATGAACCCAGCGCCACTACCACGTTGTCTGCTTTCAGATGGCGGCTGATCCCGCTGAGACGATCAGTGACCTTCGCTCCATCCGTTTTCGCTCCGGCAGATTGAAGTTCTTCAACATCATGGTGGTAGAGGAATACTGCCCCTCGCTCAGCGCAGCGTGCGGCCAAGGCCTGGGTAAACCTCTTTGCGTCGCCGCTTTCATCGCTCGGAGTAAAAGTGCCTCCCTTGATTTGACTTCCAAACTGGGCGTACGCGGGTTCGATCTCGAGTAGTTCATGACGGCTTACCACCCTTCGATCAACACCGAATCGCGCCATCAAGCCTGACGCCTTGATAGCGCTCTCCACCGCAGCATCTTCTGTGAAGATGTGGGCGATTCCCTTTTCGAGCCTCTCGAATTCAATTCCGGTCGAGCTGATAATTTGTTTCAATGCTGCGTGACTGTATGCACCCAGCGCGACCAGTTGCTTGACATTGCGTTCGAATGCAGCATCGTTGCATTGAGCGAGGAATTGAAGTCCCCAAGCCCATTGGTGCCAATCCAGCTGCGGACGAAATAATAGTGGCGCGTCGCTGCGAAACATCCACTTGAGCAACTTCATAGGCGCCTCTCGACTAGCCCACGGCTCGCAATAGCTGACGGATATCTGTCCACCATTTGCAAGCGAAGTTTCGAGCGCGGCCCCGGACTGTCGTTCCACCACAGTCACTTCATGTCCTAGTTCCAGCAAATGCCAAGCTGTACAAACCCCAATGACCCCCGCGCCAAGTACAAGTGTTTTCATGACTGGAGTCTGTCTCAACGCGGCTTGAGTTAAAAGGACAATTAATTTTTTAGCGTTAACATTAGTTTGGCTAATGTTCAAGAAATGAATCTATTTGATCCGTCCGCGTTGGAATGCTTTGCCGCAGTTGTGGAGGAAGGAAGCTACGCGCAGGCCGCAGTCAGGCTGTCGATTACGCAGTCTGCTGTTTCCCAAAGAGTTCGCGGACTTGAGTTGCAGGCCGGTACGGTCTTGGTTGTCAGGAGTAAACCTGTGAGAGCGACCGCTGCCGGTCGCCTATTGCTAAAGCACACCAAGCAGCTAAGGCTGCTGCATACGGATTTGCAATATGACCTGCATGCTTTGACGCCCAGGGCAAACGATCAGAACATTGAGGCTGAACGCATTTCAATTGCCATAAATGCTGACAGTATCGCGACCTGGGCACTTCCCGCTATCGATGGACTGGTGTCAAGTGGATTGAACGTAGAAGTTATTGCAGACAATCAGGACTTCACTCAGGAATGGCTCCGTGAAGGACGAGTGCTGGGCTGCGTCACGACCGTCAAGCAGCCATTAAGGGGTTGCAAGATGACGCGACTTGGATCGATGAGGTATGTTGCTGTAGCCAGTCAAGAAATTGCGAATAAGCATTTTTCGGATGGGTTAGGGCGGCAGAATTTCAACGCTGTCCCATTCGTTTCATTTGACCGAAAGGATCATATGCAAACCGAATTGGTGCGCAAGGTTTTAGGTCTTAAAAATGTCTCGCTTAATCAGCTTTTTATACCCAGCTCCGAAGGCCAGGTTCGCGCCGTATTGTCTGGATGGGGTGCCAGTGTGGTTCCCGAATTGCTCGTTAGGGGTCTGCTTGAGCAGAGAAGCTTGATAAACATCTCGCCAACAAATTCAGTGCAGGTTGAACTGTTTTGGCACTGCTGGAATCTTGATTCCGCAATATTGCACGGTCTGACGAAGGCGCTCGTTGAAAATGCGGGTAAGTCGCTGAAAAACTGATTTCACCCCACCGCGGTGGCATTCAGAGATTCCAGCAGAATCACTTACTTCATCTTTGCTTCTCCTTGGCTATTAATCGGCCTAAAGGAGTTTTGCACTAAAACACCTGTGGATTTTGTTAGCATTCTTGAGACACAAAACAAATGCTGATGATGAAAAAAACTGGTAAGAGAGATCCTGGGGAAGTGGCCAATGAGAAATTGGATACCGTGAAGAATGGTATTCAATCGATTGAGGTTGGCTTGCCGCTTTTGACTGAGCTCGCTCGGGGCACTGGGGCTGTGACTCTGACGGAACTGGCGAAATCTGTAAATATGGCTACCAGTAAGGCGCATAAATATCTGGCAAGTTTCATTAGGTTGGGATTCGTAGAACAGGAGCCGCTGACGGGAAAGTATGACCTCAGCACAAGCTCACTTGAGCTTGGGTTAAGCGCTTTGAGGCGGGTTGAAGTGCCTGAAACTGCTGGTAGGTACATGTCGGCACTACGGGATGAAATTGGACAGACAGTTACGCTGACCTCGTGGATAGCTGGACATCCAACAATCGTACGGATTATCGAGTGCGTGAGACCTATTGGCATCACTATTCGCGCGGGTTCGGTGCTTCCCGTCCTGAGCTCGTCAAGTGGGCCGGTGCTCGCTGCCTATCTGGACAGGAGTCAAACACAGTCACTAATAGATGCGGAACTGAGTGCAGGCTCACCAATTCTCAAGCGGATGGGAGTTCGAAAAAAAGAGGACGTCGAAGAACTGCTGCGGCGCGTGAGAACAGATGGGCTGGCTAGAAGCAAAGACACGGTGCTGTCTGGTATCAGCGGGTTAAGTGCGCCCGTTTTTAACCACATCGGAATTGTCGCCACCCTCAATGTGCTCGCAGTTGACGCAGCCGTGGACTTCTCCCACGGAAGCCACGCTTGTGAATCGTTGCGCAAGACTGCATCGCAGTTGAGCCATCGTCTGGGCTGGCGCCCCTGACGAATTCTCCGGAAGAATGTCATGGGTGCTTTACGCCATGCGGCCCGGCGACGTTTACTCTGGACCTAAGTACTACTTTGGCTTACCCCTAAGCCGTTGGCTGCGTAATCAGTTGAAACGACATCACCGTATTTAAGTTGTATGTCTTTAAGCGCTTGCTCATGGGCACCGGCCAATCGATCTCCAACTGCCTCAGCGACAACTATTGGACGAAATCCGTGTTGAACTGCGTCAACTACTGTGGCCCGCACGCATCCGCTCGTGCTGCAGCCCGCGATAACCAGGGTGTCAATACGCTGAGCCTGAAGTCTGGATGAAAGGTCTGTGCCAAAAAAGCAGGAGGCATATTTCTTGACAAAAATTGAAGCATTCGAGCTCATACGAAGCCGGGAATCGAGAGCGACACTTTCTGATCCTCGGCGAAGAGTAAATAGTCCGCTCATCTTCCTGCCCCAAATGCCTGAATCACGACAATCTCCATCGTCATATTCAACGACTGAATAGAAGACCGGCCTTTTGTTCGCTTCAGCAGCGACCACCAGACGATTGATGTTTTCAAGTTCGGCGTCCAGATTGGATCCCAATGGAAGTTTTGGATTTGTGAAGCCCACCATCATGTCAATAACGAGAAGTGCGGCGGCGTCTCCGAATCCCATGACACCGCCAAAGCCTCTTGCTGATAGTGCTTCCTCGTTCAAAGCATTCGAATTGGCTGTAGGCACTGCTATTGCTCTTTCGTTATTGAGGAACAATGCCGGCCGCCTTCGCCAACTCGCGGTGTAGGGCGCTCTCTGTGCGTATCAACTCGGCCAGCTGTTCAGGTGTACTTGCTGAACCTTCCAGGCCGACTTCCTGCAACTTTGATCCAGCGGTCCCGGCTAAGGCTTTGGCAACGCTGGCATTCAATCGACTTACGACTTCTCGCGGGGTACCGGCGGGCGCTACCAGACACATCCAGGCGCTCAGTTCAACGCCTTTGTAACCTTTCTGTTCCAGTGTCGGAACATCAGGCAGAAGAGGACTTCGTTGGTGCGCCAGCAGGCCCAAGGCGATCAACTTGCCGCTGCGTAGGTGCGGCAGAACCTCGGATATTCCCGCAAAAGCAATGTCTACATGACCCGCTAGAAGATCCACAATAGCCGGTGCGCTTCCTTTGTATGGAACATGATTCAGGCTGATTTTGGCCTTGTTTGAGAAGAGGACTCCCGAAAGATGATGAGGAGACCCTTCTCCTCCCGATCCATAGGTCAAAGCCCCAGGTGTCGCCTTTGCAAATGCCACCAATGCCTCAAGCGAACCCACCTTGGAGTTGGGCTTTGTGACCAAGACCATGGTTTGGTTAACGAGCTTGGAAATCGGCGCAAAGTCTTTTTCTGGGTCGTATGGAAGCTTTTTGAACAGGCTCCGGTTGGTAGCGATGAAGGCCGCCGGGACTACCCCCAGCGTATATCCGTCTGGATTTGCTCTGGCCACAAAATCGGTGCCGATGATCCCAGATCCCCCTGCGCGATTGTCCACAAAGAACGATTGGCCTAAATCATCGCCAAGCGACTGACTGATCAACCTGGCAACCATGTCGACACTGCCGCCAGCGGGGACACCCACGACAACCCTGACGGCTTTGTTGGGATAGGGGTTCTGAGCCCAAAGCGTGTTTGACCCAGCAGACAGAACTGTTGCTGTCAGCGATGCGAGAAGATCTCTTCGTTTCATAACTGTAGTGCCCTTAAAAAAACAGCGAACGCTGCGGTTTGGAAATCGGCGAAAGTCCCGTGCACGGGTATCCGGCCATCATTTGGAAAGCTGATTCAGTTGATTGACAGCAAGCTTTTCGGCAGGTTAATTTTTTGTGCAATGCAACAGGAGACGTCTGTGCTCTCCAGTTCACTAAAGCAGTAGTGCGCAAGCGCAGTGTTGCTGGTGATAACCGGCTTACCTAGTCGAGCTTCCAACGCTTCCAGTTCATTTAGCGACCTGATGCCGTTACAACTCAGCAGATAGCCATCCAGGGCCGGCGATGCGTGCTGAACAATCTTTTCTGCCCAATATTCCGACGTCACTGCAGCCATCTGATGCGGCGAAGCGATTCCATCGGAGTGGTGGCTAAGAACACTGATATTTCGCGCAGACAAGTAGGTGATTTCGCGTCTTGTGATCTCTTCGATATAAGGAGTGACAAGGGCAATGCGTTGAACCTGGAGTTGCTTCAGCATGTGAACCATGGCGGTCGCGGTTGTGATGAACGGTATGGACTTCGATATGTTCTTCGCTCGGTCCTGCAACGAGATTTCCATCTGGTCACTGAATGTGGAGACTGCGGTGCAGTGAAATATGATGATGTCGACTTTTGCATCGGCCAGCAACGAAATGGCTGACTCGAGTCCATCCGTCATTTGCTCGAGGTCCTCGGTGGAACTGCCATTGAGCGCCAGACGCGTGAAGTGAAGCCCTACCGCAGAGGAGAATATTTCTCGCAACTCTCCCTCCGCAACAGTATTTGCCGAGGGGATGATTACGCCAATTCTCATGCTTCACTCCGTGACGCGGTGATCTGGGTCATTGAACCTTTAACCCCATGTCCTTGATGATCGGCTGATATCGGGAGCTGTCTTTTTTGATGGTGTCCATGAACTCTCCCGGTGTGCTTCCGACTACCTCAAGACCGAGAGCGAGCAGCTTTTCTTTTACGTCAGGTGCATTTAGTGCTTCCTTGGTATCGCGCTGAATTTTGTCGATCACAGCTTTGGGAGTTTTCTTGGGTACGGAAAAACCGTTCCATATCCGGAGTTCAAATCCTTTCAGGCCAAGTTCGTCCAGTGTGGGGACATCCGGAAGACTTGGAGATCTTTTCAGGCCTGTTGTTGCGATGGCGTGAAGCGTGCCGCTTTTGATGTGGGGCGCATTTGCGGCAATGCCGTCGAAACTGAAGTGCACTTCTCCCGACAAGATTGCCTTCGCGGCCTCGGCGTTGCCCTTGTAGGGAATCATTGTGGTTTTTACACCGGCCATCTTGTCGAACAAGGCACCCGCCAGCTGAAGTGAAGTGGTAGCTGCGGCATAATTTAAGGCGCCTGGATTTTTCTTGGCGTACTCGATAAGGCCTTGGAGATTTTGGGCTGGTGCAGTTTTGTTTGTAAGCAAGACGGCAGACTGCGTTGCAATGAGGGAAACATGTTCGAAGTCTTCCATGGGGCTATATGGAAGAGTTGTGAAGATAAAGGGGTTGATGGCATACGTCGCGTCGATGGCAGTCAATATGACGCTCCCGTCTGCCGGCGCCCGTTTGACCTCAAGCGCACCGGTCACCGTCAGGCCGCCGGGTCGGTTATCAATGAGCACTGGCTGCCCCCACTTGACCGACAACTTCTGACCAATTACTCGCGCGAGGACGTCTGAAGGGCCGCCTGGAGGAAAAGGAACCACGATTCGGACAGGCCCAGTGGGATATTCCCCAACTTGCGCTAATGCCCCGAGCGAGACCACTAAAACGGGAATTGCCAGGAAAATCTTCAATACAGTGCGTTTGAGCCTAGACATCATGAAAGCCTTTCGACAGGGGTGAGAGAGAAATCGATTGAGGTAGGTGCCAATTGGGTTAAATCGGCCATGACTTCAGTGGTTTGCTAACAGTGTTCCGAATCCGTCCAACTGGTCTTCTATCTGGCTTGACCTAAGGGCATGCCAGTAGATGACTGTGTTGATAGCAAGTACTGGTTTGCCCAGCCAAAATTCGGCGCCATTAGCCAATCTTGCGAACGGGAGGTTTGTGCCTAACTGCACGATTGCTTGTGGCTCAAGGCGATTTAGCTCGAGTACCGACTCGCGCATCTGCGATTCGGGGACTTGCGCTATCGCAGTTGCAGATGTGCATCTCAAGCCATTGATCCCCAATACGTCGAATCCGCTTTCCTCAAAGAAGCGCCTTACTTCATGGTCTCCAGATTCCATGTAGGGCGTCATGATGGCAATTCGTCTAACGTTGTAGACCTTATTCAGAACCTCTGTAATTGCGGTGGCCGCTGAAGTTACGGGCACACCGTTCGTCAGGGCTTCCATGTCGTCCTGCAACTTCCGGCTTCCCGCCAAGCCACCCCAAAATGACTCAGATGAAATGCCTAGCACAAGCCGGTCTGGCTTCGCGGTCATCACGTTCTCTACGGCACTGTCCATGGCGGCCCTGATGTCCGCCATAAGTTGATTGAACGCATCATCACCAGCAACTGAATTCTGTTTCACCAGAATTCCAGCGAAATGGTTCGTCACTCCCCTGGGCCTCATCGCACCCATTTCTGGTTCAACGATGGTGTTGGTGGATGGCGCAATGATTGCTAACCGTTGACGAAAACCTAGAGCATCTCTCATGAGCTCGTTCCCAAAAAGTTAAGTCTTGGCTTGATGCTACACTAAAATTCCTTTTAAAGGAATGATTTTCTCTATAAGGAATATTTAACCGTTGCTAGTTCCGGATTTCGTCATTTCTGGTGGGGTCATGGAGGCCGGCGAGTGTGGGCTGCTTGTTCAGGGCAACAGCGTGGCACAGGCAAACCTATGCGAACGCGGATGACGCGTTTGGTCGGTATTTGTTTGGAGGCGACGAGACTTCCATTTATTGGTGATGGTTGTCTGCGGGTGCAACTGAGGATTGAAAAATCCACATACATGTTGAATTCGGTTGGCGCAGAATGACAGTTAACGGCCAGTGGATTGGCGAGCGCGGGAGACAAATACATCCCGTATGACATAACCAAACTAAAGGGTAGTGATGAGAAAGACTGCAAGATTTTTTGTTCTGTTTGCATGGCTTCTGGGCTCGGCTGTTCATGTGCAGGCTCAAACCGCTACGACAGGGAGTTATCCATCAAAGCCTGTAAGGGTGTACGTGCCTGCCGGTGCCGGCAGTTCCCTGGACATCATTACCCGAATTGTTTCGGATCGCTTGGCCAAGAATCTCGGGCAACCGTTCATCGTTGAGAACAAACCTGGGGCCGGAGGCATCATCAATATGAATGCTCTCCGGAGAATGCCTGCGGACGGCTACACCCTGACACTCATTCAGGGGTCGGTCGCCGCTATCACTCCATTTCTTTACAAAGAGGCGACGTTCGATTCGGAAAAGGATTTCGAGGTTATCGGAACCATTGCGACAACGCCCATGCTCTTCGCGGCCAATGCAAGCTTCCCAGCAAAGACGCTTGGAGAGGCAATTGCAATGTCTAAAGCCAAGCCCGACACAATTCCACTTGGCAATACAGCGAAAGGATCGCTGACTCACTTGGCTAATGAGATCCTCAATGCCAAATCTGGAGCGCAATTCCAGATCATTACGTTTCCCACGTCTTCTGTGGTTCTTCAGTCAACCATTGGAGGTGATATCTCCATTCTGGTGGACGGGGTTGCACCTTTGATTCCATTGATAAAGGCCGGTCGTTTGAAAGCGCTGGCAGTCGCCTCGGAAACGCCGGTCCCTGGCTTTGAGTCGATACCGCTGGCTAAAGACACGGTGCCCGGGCTAAACATTTCAGGCTGGTTTGTGATGCTCGCGCCCAAAGGAACCCCTGAAGCCATCACCAAACGGCTGAATCAAGAAATTGCTGAAATCATGCGATCGCCTGAGGTCATCGCCAGGCTGCAGGAACTCGGTACCTATCCCAAGGTCGGTACACCCGATAGTGCGTTGCAGTTAATCAGAAGCGAAAAAGCGTTGTATGGCGGCGTAATCAAGTCAATCGGCTTGCAACCGCAATAGTTCGCAAGCTCCGCGCGAGTTATTGGCCCAGGCTGGAAATGAGGGCGGCTTGGAGTGCCGCCGGTCGTGGCTTGGCAAGTGAGGGGTCCATGCTGTTCATGGTGTAGCCAAATCCTATCCGGTTCTCGGGATCGGCAAATGCGGTCGCACCCCCAGCTCCCGCCATCCCCATTGATTTGCGACTGGTAACTCTAGCCCCGGGTAGCGGCATGAGGAAACCCAGGGACAGCGAAAGGTTTCGATTCTGAACGTCCACTCCGGTCCACTGCACCTCACCGGCTTTCTCAAGGGTTGACTGACTCAAGAGTCGCACGCCACCTAGTTCACCGCCGAGCGACATCAAACCGCAGATTTTTGCGAGCGCCCTTGCGTTTGTATGACAGTTGACGGACGGAATTTCTGCCCGGCGCCAGCCAACACTATTGAAGTCTTCATCGTCCCAGAATATCTTCCAGCTTTTAGCAAATATATTCTCGCCCTCAAGGCTCCAAGCGGAACTTGGATGAGTTTCCTGATCCAGGAACGTCGCCACATTCTTTTCTTCATCTGGCGTGAGGCCAATAAAGCAAGGAACATTTAAGGGGCTGGCAATCTCTTCCCGCACGAAAGCACCAACTGATTTTCCGGTAACACGTCGCAGGACCTCTCCCAGCGGAAAGCCGTAGTTGGCGGAGTGGTAACAAGGCATAGTTCCTGGCTTCCAAAGTGGCACCGTTCGGGCAAGGCTTTCAATCATGGCATTCCAGTCATAGGCCATTCCCGGGGTCGCATGGTCTGTGATGGGTATACCTGCCCTATGATCCAGCAGCCAACGAAGCTTTGTATCCTCTTTCCCATGCTGTCCAAACTCAGGCCAGTATTTCACTACTGGCGCATCCACATCCAACAGACCGCGGTCTACTGCCATATGTACCGCCAAAGCCACGATCTCCTTCGACACTGATTGCACGCAGACGATCGTCTCTGACTCCCAGAGTCTGGTTTGCGCCGCGTCCTTGAAGCCAGCCCACAGATCGACGACAGATTCTCCATCAAGGGTTACGGCCACCGCGGCACCAACCTCTCCCCGCTCAGTGAAGTTGCGATAGAACGCATCTTTTACCAGTGAGAAACGAGGATGGCACTCGCCTTGAATTTCAATGTGTCGTGCGGGGTTTGCTATAGATCGCATCGTATTTTCTTGAACTAAGTGATTTCGCTATCCCCATAGTGTGCCCAATTTCAAGGGTACTTACATGGGCTCATGCTGCAGGCTTACTCTTAAGCTCATGAAAGTAAACGAGAGGCCCTCGATACCGAGCATGAGCTCACCGGAAATACGCACGATGCTTAATTAGAAGATTGCTGGCAATAGGGGGTCTGTCTTGTTCGGAGTGCGATTAGTAGGCAGATTCGAATGGGCGTTCCTTCGCCCAATCTAACAGCATCTACCAGATAGTAAGGTGGCCCGCTACGCCAGCGATCAGCTTAGGCTGATCTCTACGCGGCCATTTTCACACCTGAGGGCGAAAACTCGTATGTCTTCAGTTAGCGGTGCGCACATTGCTTTGCCGGTGCGCACGTCAAACCTTCCCTGATGAAGGGGGCATTCAATTTCATGCCCCTCCAGATAGCCGTCGCAAAGTTTTGCGTTCCCATGAGTGCACACGCCAGAAGTTGCATATAGGTTTCCTTCTACGTGGTAGATGGCAATCTCCTTACCAGCAGCATAGACGCCAGTCACCGCTCCCTCCCACATGTCGTCCTTCGCTCCCACGTCAATCCATTTTTCACTCATTGGTCGTCTCCAATTTTCTTAAGCTCGCGGCGTAAAGTTGCGCTGATCTCGGACGGACCTTGCAACACCCTATGAAATCTGTATGTTCCGGTTTCCGTAGGTGATAGGCAAGACGCACTTCGGAACAGAAGTTGTTCCGATATGAAAGTAGTTGCACGCTGCTAGCCTCCCTTACACCCCAATAAACATCAAAGCTTGCAGTGAATCACTATGGATTTATTCAGAGGGCGCTTTCCCCAAGCGACGCTGACGAGCCGCTCGAGGCAATAACCATGAAATTGAAGGCGTGCGTGAGCCATGCTAATTTTGTAATTGGATGCCAATTAATGGGATTTTGCGGTGACGCTCCACTCCATGTTTAATATGGGTATCGCAATTAGCTATGCGCAGGCGAGACCTAACTGATGTCTGCGAAGCATTCCTTTAAGAACTCTACTGCGGCAGCCAACTTTCGAGAAGAATCAGTCCGCTGAAGCAGTACCGCGTATATTGCTCGATGTTGTGGAATGAAGTCCGCCATTACTTCAACTAACGTTCCCGCACGTAATTCATCTTCGACGAGTAGCCTCGAATTCATCGCTATGCCCAGCCCACCCATCACAGCAATCTTCAACACACCTCCGCTATCACAGACAAGGCTTCCTTGCACTGCAATTTCGTCAACTGTTTCACCTCGCTTAATTGGCCAGCGGTTGTTGAGTGTTACGCCTCGCGATATTAAGCAATTGTGATTGACAAGATCTTCTGGAACGTTTGGGGTTCCAAAGCGCGAAAGGTATTCGGGTGACGCGCAAAAAACACGTCGATAAGGGGCAAGCTTGATGGCAACAAGGCCAGGGTCAATGGTATCGGCTATGCGTACAGCGACGTCGATACGCTGCTGATATAAGTCGACTTTCTCAATGGACAGGTTTAGATCAACAGTGAGCAGGGGGTGCTGCTTGAGAAATTTCGGTAGGCCAGGTGCAAGCCGGGATGCTCCGAGCATGAGAGGCGCCGTGATGCGAAGGTGGCCGGTTGGTGTGTCATGCAAGTTAGAAATGTCGATTGCAGCTTGATCCAATGCCATCAACGCTCGCGTGCAGTGGTCATACAACAGTTGTCCAGCTTCAGTCACTACCAGACGCCTGGTATTTCGGTTAAGCAAGCGCTGACCTAGCTTTGCTTCGAGATTTGCCACTCGTTTGCTTACCATCGCCGGCATAACGTCCATACGTCTAGAGACTTCGGAAAAGCTACCTAATTCAACTGCCTGGTGAAAAATTCGCAAAGAGGTTAGATCCTCAAACGGGTTTTCCAATTTCGCGTTGACTTTTGGAGTGAAGTTATGTGGTGGCGGCATCGTGAACCCCATGCCGAGTTGCGAAACGAGCCTCACAGGGTCCGTGCGCGCCGGCTGTCCTAATTGTAATCACCGCATCGCCAGCAACCTTATCCCCGTAAAGCTGTACCGCACATTCATTTGCGGAACAAATGCTTTTCCTCGAATGGCATTGCGCGGAGTGGGTCAACCGCTCGAAACTCTTGATTGCACCGGATTTTCGCCGGCAACAGCAACTGAGAGGATGCGAAATGAAGCTGGTCAGTTTTATCGTCCAAGAAACAACTGGAAAACGGGCCTCTTATGGCGCGGTGATCGGCAATCGCGTGATTGACCTCGCGACTCCAGAAGCTTCCTCCCTACGTCAGGCGCTGGCTGCCGGTGGTGTTCCGTCGTTGGAGCAGAGGCTAATGGCCAACTCGCATCACGGCGGTCTGCCGTTAGATGGATTGACATTATTACCGCCCATACCCGATCCGAACAAGATTCTTTGCGTAGGACTCAACTACTTTCTGCATGCGCAAGAAGTCAACATGCCCGTGCCGAGTAACCCTTCGGTATTTGTTCGTTACCCCAACTCCATCGTTGGGCAAAACGAGCCGATTTTGCGCCCGCCCGAATCTGAGCAATTCGATTACGAGGCCGAGATGGCCATCATTATCGGCAAGCGTGGTCGAAGGATTTCGGAGGAAACTGCGATGCAACATGTGGCGGGCTATTGCTGTATGGCTGAAAACTCTATACGTGACTGGCAGCGTCACTCAGCACAAGCCACGCCAGGGAAAAACTTTTATCGCAGCGGGGCCCTTGGGCCCTGGATTGTCACGCCGGACGAAATCGGTGACCTTCGACAACTCGAAATTGTCGGCAGACTGAATGGTGAGGTAATGCAGCACGACTCAATTGCGCAGCTCATATTTCCCGTTCCCAGGCTGATTGCCTATCTTTCCACCTTTACTGAATTGGAGGCAGGCGACGTGATTGCCACAGGAACACCAGCTGGCGTAGGGATGTCGCGCAAACCGCAACGCTGGCTAAGGTCGGGCGATGTTTTTGAAGTAGAAATCACCGGGCTGGGCGTTCTGCGCAATCCAGTGGTCGATGAAACCATTCCACAGGAGTTTTGATGACAAAAGAAGCACTTTGGCTTAGTGAAAAGGACGTGACATCGCTGGTTTCGCAAAGTGATGCGATTAACGCGCTTGAGGCAGGCCTGCGGTCGCAGGGCAAAGGCGAAGGGCAGAACATCCCCAAGGCTTTGGCGGCCTATGGCGATGGTTCATCCATGCACTCGCTTGGCTCGACCCTTCCAACCTTGGGTTACGGCGGCTATAAGAACTGGGTGCACACCAAACGCGGTGCCAAAGCGGTGTTTATCTTGTTCGATGCAGTCGAGGGCCAACTTCTGTCGATGATGGAAGCTAATGCCTTAGGTCAATTAAGAACATCTGCCATTACGGGGCTCGGGACAAAATGGCTGGCACGTGTCGATGCGAATGACATGGCGATTATCGGCTCCGGTCGCCAGGCCATGGCGCAGGTTGCCGCGGTTAATGCAGTAAGGCCACTGTCGCGGCTGCGAGTTTGGAGCCCCACTCCCGAGAAGCGCCAGGCCTTTGTGGCTCAACTACGCGAGAAGTTCAAAGCAGAAGTGACGGCAGCTTCAAGCATCGAAGCTGCGACAGAAGGCACCAATATCGTTACGGTGGTAACGCGGGCACAGGATGCGTTTGTCAAAAGCAGTATGTTGCCATCTGGGGTGCATCTTAATGCTGTAGGCGCAATCCTTCCAGCTAACGCAGAGCTACATCAGGACGTTGTGGCACGTGCCGGTTTTATTGCCGTCGACGACGTGGCAGGGGTCCAAAAAGCCTCACGTGAATTGATTGACTATTTCGAGGCTGGAGAAGGTAAGGGCCAATGGAGTCGAGTGCACGCATTGGGCAAAATCATCGCGGAGAACAAGCGGCCGCCGGCAGGCTGTGACCTTACGATGTTCAAGTCGATGGGGATGGGTATATCCGATCTATCGGTTGCCATATTGGCCTATGAACGCGCGCGAGAGAGTAGTGTCGGCAGCAGCATCCCACTTATGGATGCCGTTCCCTTGCGCTTTTAAGCGTGCTTCCTACTCGGTGTGATGCGATGAGTGGGACTTCCACAATTAACGACAATCCAACAAGGAGACTTCAAATGGAACAACGGATAAAGCTGGTCGATGTCAGCGGCGCCCCTGCACGCGAACAGGATTTTTGGCCTACCGTAGTACTGCCTAAGGCTGCCATCAACGCGGAAATCGAGCGACTTGCAAGCCTTCCTCGCCCTGCCAATGGGCGCCGCGCAGCATCCGTCAGTCATCCAATGAACAAAGGCCCAGTACCTGCATTTGCACCGGGAATTGATGTCCATATTGAAGTATTAAAGCCTGGCGAGCAGACTGAGCCAATCATGCGCAGTTCTACTCGGGTGGATATGTGTATTCGCGGGAGTGGAGTGGCGGTGATAGGCAACACACAGTTCAAGACGGAAAAATTTGATGTGTGGAACACGCCATCAATGGAACCCTTCAGCTATCGCAACGATTCGGCCGACCTTTTCGTCCGTCTGTCGTACAGCAATACCCCCTTGCTTGAAAAGCTGGAGGTGCATTACACCGACTCGACACCTGTTGATCTCGGCAAGCATTCGACCTTTAGCCATGTAGTCGGGGAGGCCGTCGAAGGCGGGCAGCGCGCGAGAGACCTGGCCAAACCGATCTCCGTGGGCAGCGATGGCGCGCAGTTGCTAGGTTACGAGTGGTTAGTTGACATCGACACTTTGCAATCCAAATCCTTGCATTGGCCATGGAAGGAGGTCGCGCCGCACCTCGAAACGGTATACGGCATGGACAACGCTTACACCGGGCGCCATCTTTACGTGCTTTACAACCCTGCGACCGAGCGTCGTATTGGCACGTCGCACAGCTTTTTCGCAACTATAGCGAAGCTCCCGGCCGGTAAGGTCGATCGCCCGCATCGCCACAGTTCTGCAGCGATCAACTACATCATGTGGGGCGAAGGCAAGAGCGTGGTCAATGGAGAGAAGATCGAATGGGAGGAGGGCGATCTGCATTTTTCGGCACCAGGCTGGTCGGTGCATAACCATGCTTCCCGTGGCCAAGGCTTCATGGCGCTGACTATTCAGGACCACCCCCTTCACATTGCGATGGAATCGCTGCTGTGGCAGGAAACTCTTAAAGAGCCCATCCATAAGCTTGGCTCTAACAAGAGTGGGATCCAGACCAATCTGAATAACCAGTTGAAAGCCGCTTGATTCCATGATCGAACGGCTTAAAACCATGATGTCGGGTGACTTGCCCGAACCTACAGAACTGCGCACCTTGACGGAAGAGGTCCGCTCGCTATATGAGGAGGTGGGTTGGTATCTGGATGATGATCAAGTGGAGCGTTTTCCTGAATTCTTCATTGAAGATTGCACCTATCAGGTGGTGTCACGCGAAAACTTCTCCGAAAACCTGCCTCAGGCCACGATCTATTGCGATGGCATCGCAATGGTGCGTGATCGTGTGATTGCCCTTCGGCAGACCCAGGTGTACGTACCCCGTTTATGGCGTCACTTCATCAGCGGAGTGCGTGTGACGACGGTGGCCGCTGGCGAAATTCACGCATGCGCCAACTTCCTCATCACGGAAGCCATGTCCGATAAGGACCCGACAGTTTTCATGGTCGGTCAATACCTGAGCATTCTGGTTCGAACAGATGGTCATTTGAAATTCCGGCAACACCTCGCCATCTACGACAACCACCATGTCCGGCGGTCCCTGATCGTTCCGATTTAAACATTACAAGAGGAGACAAGCATGGGTAAAAGTCTGAACGCCGAAGGTGACGACCGAATTTGGCCTGTGGAGGGATACGCCAGAGTGCCGTTCTGGATCTATACCGACCCCGAAATTTATCAACGCGAGCTGGACCTCTTCTATTACGGCCGCAGTTGGAATTATGTAGCGCTTGAGTGTGAGATTCCTGAAAAGGGCTCTTTCAAGCGAAGCTGGATAGGCGAGCGTCAAGTAGTTGTTGTACGTGGGGAGCATGACGAAGTCCACGTCTGGGAAAACCGTTGCGCACATCGCGGTGCGCGGCTGTGCTGGAAAAACAAAGGCAAGGAAGAATCGTTTACCTGCCCCTACCATCAGTGGAATTTCGCACTAGACGGAAAACTGCAGGGCGTTCCGCTTAAGCGCGGCGTGTTGAAGAAGGGTGGGATGCCTTCCGACTTCGACAACGCTAATCACGGTCTTACACGTTTGCGGGTCCATGTGGAGAATGGGACCATCTGGGCGAGCTTCCATTTAGAGCCGCTTCCTTTTGCGGAATACAGCGGCCCTGAAGTCATGGCACATATTCATCGCCACTTCCCAGGCCGCAAGCTCAAGTTGCTTGGCTACAACCGCCAGCTAATTCCTAGCAACTGGAAGCTTTACTTCGAAAATTTAAAAGATCCTTACCACGCAACATTGCTGCATTCCTTTCTCATTACCTTTGGGCTTTGGCGGGCAGATACCCAATCGGAGTCGATACCAGTCACATCGGGACATAGCCTGATGATCTCTCGAAATGTGGGTAAGAAACAGACGGATGTGAATGCTGACATCGCGCGCTTCAAGGATGCACTTGAACTTAATGACACAGACACAGTAACGCCGCTCAGTGAATTTTCAGATGGTCAAGTGGTCGCTATCACGCACTTTCCGAGTGTGGTCATCCACCAGCAGGCCAACACCTTCGGCATGCGTCATGTCATACCTAAAGGCGTTGACTCATTTGAGCTCGCGTGGACTTTCTTTGGCTATGAAGATGACACGGAAGAAATGACGCGGCTGCGCATCCGGCACGCCAACCTTTACGGACCAGCAGGTTATGTGGCGATGGAAGACGGAGAGGTACTCTCCGAGTCGCAGGGCGGAGCTCATCATGCAGAAAGTTATAGCGCGGTTCTCGAGATGGGAGGGCGTGATGTTAAGGCCCAAGACCACATGGTCACCGAGGTACTTATTCGGGCGTTCTACAAATACTACCGAGAGGCGATGGGACTATGAGCACCGATGGATTGAAGCGCCTCACGCTCGACGACATCGAAGCCTCATTGCGCGCCGACCTCGAACCCACTGTTGCACGCTTAGGGTATTTTGGTGAGTTCTTCCAAGTGTTTAGTGCCGTTCCTGGAGCTGTGCAGGGTTTTATGGCGTACACCAAAGCCGTGAAATCACCCTTGGCAGACAGCGAAAACGAAGTGTTGGCCTTGGCTGTATGTACTGCGCTGGGTGATAGTTATGAGCGTATTCAGCATGAGAGGTTGAGCTTAAAGCTGGGCCTTGACTTGAACTGGATCGCCGCAGCAGAAGGTCGTGATGGCGCCGACATGTCACTTTTGAACAGCAATGAGACGGCGTTGCGAACACTTGCATTAGCTATGCTGACTCAATTTGGAAAGGGATGTCAGCACCACATCGCCGACGCTGCTGCCATCATCGGTCCCCAGAAGGCGGCGGCTGCGCTACTGCAAATCACGCGCTTCACGAGCATAGCCACCCTCTGTAATGCACTGGCGCTTACCCTCCCCGTTCCATCCGTTTTCTAATTTTTCGGTCTTCCTGAAAGAAATTGCAATGATCAAACTGAAGCCTGACTTCCTCGTCGGTTCATACCCACCCATCACCACGCCGTTCCGCGACGGAAAGGTTGACTTCGACACGTACGCAAAGTTGCTAGAGTTTCAAGTCACAAACGGCACCCACGGAATTGTGGTGAATGGCACAACGTCAGAACCGTCGACGCTGACACTCGACGAACGCAATAGTCTTGTCAAGTGTGCAGTTGAAGTTGTTGGAAAACGCATTCCAGTTGTCGCTCAGACCGGTTCACAGTCGCACGCTGAAACGGTCGAACTCACCGAGTTCGCCACTAGGGTCGGAGCTGACGCGCTATTGGTCGTGACGCCATACTACATTCGTCCCTCGCAGCGCGGCCTGGTGGCATATTACGACGATATCGGCAAGCATACCGACCTTCCGTTGCTGCTCTATCATATTCCGGGGCGTACGGCGGTTTCTGTGGAGATCAATACCCTACAACAGATCGCTGACAAGGTTCCGCACTTCGTGGGCATCAAACACGCAGTAAACGACCATGGGTTTGTGACATCCATGATTCAGAACCTCGGATCAGAGTTCCGCATTTTCGTGGGCCTCGAAGAATTCACCTACCCCATGATGGCGCTCGGTGCGCATGGCACCATGAATGCGGTTGCTAACTTGGTGCCAGCCCGCATCGCGGCGCTTTGCAATGCGATCCTAGCCGGTGATATGAAGCTTTCGCGGCAGTTGCATTTTGAACTGTATGGTCTGAACCACTCCATCTTCTACGACACAAATCCGACGCCGCTGAAGTACATGATGAAGCGCCTCGGCATCGTTGAGCGAAATGAGCATCGCCTACCCATGCTGCCTGCTACACCTGAGTTGGAAAAGCGATTGGACGATGTTCTTCAGCGCGCGGGACTTCTTCGATGAGCCGTTTGTTGAACGCCGTCGAGCTTGAGGACCAGGCACTTTTCAGACAGAACTGCTACATCAATGGCTTGTGGTGTGCGGCCGACAATGCAAATTCACTGGAGGTTACGGATCCCTCCAATGGCGCTGTTATTGGCACGGTACCTCAAATGGGAAGCGCGGAGGCGCGGCGCGCCATTGCCGCTGCCAACGTCGCACTTTCTGGTTGGCGAGCGCTAGCTGCAAAGGAACGCTCCGGAATTGTGCATCGGTGGTACGAGTTGATGTTGGCGAACGAGAAAGACTTGGCTATGCTGATGACACGGGAGCAGGGCAAACCGCTTGCAGAGTCTCGAGCGGAGATTGCATATGCCGCTTCGTTTCTCCAGTGGTTCTCCGAGGAAGCAAAGCGCGTCTATGGTGAGACGATCCCGGGGCATCAGACTGACAAACGCATCATCGTGACAAAAGAGCCAATTGGTGTGTGCGCGGCGATCACCCCCTGGAATTTTCCATCTGCCATGATTACCCGCAAAGCCGGCCCCGCTCTGGCAGCTGGTTGCACGATGGTTCTCAAACCCGCTACCGCCACGCCTTTCTCGGCGTTGGCATTGGCCGAACTGGCTGAACGTGCAGGAGTTCCCGCAGGAGTTTTCAACGTAATTACAGGTAGCGCCTCCAGTATTGGCGGGGAGATGACGTCAAATCCGCTGGTTCGCAAAGTTACGTTCACCGGCTCCACGGAAATTGGCAAGGTACTGCTCCGCCAATGCGCTGAGACGGTGAAGAAGACCTCAATGGAATTGGGAGGTAATGCTCCCTTTATCGTTTTCGACGATGCTGACCTAGACGCGGCAGTTGAAGGAGTTATTTCCTCAAAATACCGTAATGCTGGACAGACCTGCGTGTGCGCCAACCGCTTGCTAGTTCAACATGGCATTTACGATGAATTCGCAACACGGTTGGCGGCCCGTGTGGCACAACTCAAAGTCGGCGATGGTCGAGAGCCTGGCGTTACGCTTGGCCCCCTTATTGACCCAAAGGCAGTAGCGAAGACGCAGGAGCATGTGGACGACGCAGTTGCAAAAGGTGCGAGTGTCATCCTAGGCGGTAAGTCGCACCCCTTGGGTCCGTGTTATTTCGAACCGACGGTGCTGATCAACGCGACACCTGACATGAAGGTCGCGCGTGAAGAAACGTTTGGTCCTGTGGCTGCATTGTTCCGCTTTCACGAAGATTCAGAAGCCATAGCCATGGCCAACGACACCGAGTTCGGGTTGGCATCCTACTTTTTCAGCCGTGATATCAGTCGTGTTTGGCGCGTTGCAGAGGGGCTTGAGTACGGCATCGTAGGCATCAATACCGGTCTGATATCTACTGAAGTGGCGCCTTTCGGTGGCGTCAAGGAGTCGGGATTGGGTCGTGAAGGGTCGCACTACGGCATCGAGGATTATCTCGAGCTCAAGTACATCTGTATGAGCATTTAGTGATTTTAAAGCTGTGAAAATGCGGATCCAAGGTGGTTTTTCTCCCAGGGGAACCCATCCTTAGAGTCCGCCCCGCGCATCAAGCAGACAGCCTGTTACATAGGCCGCAGCTGGCGACGCCAGCCACGCAACTGCCTCGGCGATCTCTTCAGTTGTTCCCATACGCCCCAGAGGGACCGCACTTATCATTTTTTGCAATTGCTCTGGACTGCGTCCGCGCTGAATGTCCGTGTCCACAACTCCTGGCCGAACTGCATTTACCCTTATACCCTCTGCGCCCACCTCCTTCGATAGACCGATGGTCATCGTGTCGATGGCACCTTTAGAGGCCGCATAGTGAACCCAGTTGTTCGGCGAACCGAGCACCGAAGCACCAGATGACACATTGACTATTGCGCCGCCTTGGCCACCTCGTTTGGTCGACATGCGCCGTACCGCTTCACGTGCAGCGAGGAACGCTCCGGTCACGTTTACACGGAACACCTCTTGTAGCGCGGAAGCTGATACAGCCTCGACGCGGGATACACCACCAGTAATGCCTGCGTTGTTAACTAGCACTGCCAATCTTCCCCTCTTATCAACAGCCTCGAAACCGCGCATTAATGACGTCTCATCTCCCACATCCGCCTGAATAGCAAAAGCTGATCCGCCGTTTCGCTTTATCTCCTGCACAACATGATCAGCATCTGCTTCGCGATCGCGGTAGAAAATGGCGACTTGCCAGTCGCGAGCTGCACGTCTAGAGCAGGCTGCACCTATACCACGCCCGCCCCCTGTCACCAAAAAAATGTCCTTTTCCCTGTCCATTAGATCAATCCTTCGCCGCTAACTAGACACTTAGATGAGCGCTAAGCACACCATCATCGTGTTTGAGCATTTCGCTGCTACCCACGAAGCACACTTGACCTTTGGATAGCACGTAGTGGACATCTCCGAGTTCTAGTGCCGCACCAAGATTCTGCTCGACCAAGAGGATTCCAAGTCCCTCCTTGCGGAGGCGTTTGACGATTTCGACTATTTCCTGCACGATAAGCGGTGCAAGCCCTTCGGAGGGTTCGTCTAGGAGAATTACTTCGGGATTGAGCATGAGTGCCCTGGCAATAGATACCATCTGCTGTTCACCACCGGATAGTTGGAACCCCAGATTGCCACGACGCTCCTGCAAGCGCGGGAAAAGTTCGTAGATACGCGTGAGGTTCCAGCGATTGTCCTTTCCTGCACGAGCAGCTACCGTTAGGTTTTCTTCGACGCTCAGACTTGGAAATACACCGCGTTCCTGTGGCACGAACCCAAGACCCATGCGTGAGATTTTGTGCGCAGGCCTACCGCTAATGTTGCGTCCTTGGTAAGTAACCGTTCCGTTTCGTGGTGCTAGGTAACCCATTATTGTCAGGAGCGTAGTTGTCTTTCCAGCGCCGTTTCGGCCCAAGAGTGAGGTCACCTTCCCAGCGTGGACTTCTAGCGATACGCCGTGAAGGATATGACTGTCACCGTAGTAGGAGTTGATGTTGTTGACTTGGAGCATCAGTGCTTTCCTCCCAAATAGACTTCGCGGACACGTGCATTGCCCTGAATGTCCTTCGGTTTTCCGGTGGCGAGAATTTCACCGTAGTACATAACTGTGATGGTGTCTGCAAGCGAAAAAACGACCTTCATGTCGTGTTCGATCATGAGCAGAGCAAGCGAATTAGGTAGTGATCGGATCAAGTCGATCATGCGGTCAGTTTCCGCGGGCGACATGCCTGAAGTCGGCTCGTCTAGCAGCAGTAACTCAGGCTCCGCTGCCAGAGCTATCGCAACCTCAAGTTGGCGTTGTTCGCCATATGACAGGTTGGAAACAGGCCTATGTATCTCGTGCGTTAACTGGATCTGTTCCAGGATCATGTCAGCGCGTTCACGTTGTGCTGTGCGTATTGAAACGCCTCGAAGACACTCGTACCATCCACCCGCTTTGGCCTGTACCGCGAGCCGTACGTTTTCCTGAACATTGAGGCTACGAAAAAGGTTGTTCTTCTGGAATGTGCGACCGACCCCCAGCTGACAAATGCGGTCGGGTGCGGCACCAGTGATATCTATCCCCTTAAAAAGTACTCTGCCTGACGTGGGCTGTAATTGCCCAGTCAACTGATGTACCAAGCTAGTTTTACCCGCGCCGTTCGGCCCGATAATGACATGCCGCTCCCCCTTGGCCACCCTGACATTTACATCTCGCGTAACAACTAAGCTCCCAAAGGCCTTGCATAGGTTTTCAGTTTTCAGTAATGTCATTTGCGTTTCCCCAGCGCGGACAGCACACAGTTGATCAAGTAGCCCCACACACCTTGACGCAAGAACATGACAGAAAGGATAAATGTGGCACCTATCCACAGCATCCAATACTCATTTTTCGAACTCACTATATTTTTAAGTAGCAGAAAAATAGCAGCACCAATAGCGGGGCCAAATACGGTAGCGCTTCCCCCTAGCACCACCATAATGATGGCGTCGCCTGATAAAGCCCAATGCAATATGTCAGTCGACACGAAGGCATTGAAGAATGCATAAAGTGCACCTCCCACACCGGCTAAGGTCCCTGCGATTGTGAAAGCCAGAAATTTGAAGCGCTGCACCGGATAGCCGATAGCTCGCATGCGTTGCTCGTTGTCCCGAATGCCGATAAAGATGGAACCGAGTGGAGAGTGAACAAGGAGGTGTAAGAACCCCAGGACCATAAGAAAGCCCACGGCAACCACGGCGTACCTGGCTACAGCATCGTCCAGACTCATTCCGAATAGTGTTGGACGCACAAACCCCGTGAGGCCGTCTGTTCCGCCCGTAACACCACGCCACTTGAGTGCTAACGAAAACAGCAATTGGGAGAACGCCATGGTCAGCATTAGAAATGGGATGCCGCTAACCCGTATGCAGAAAAGTCCTACAAATCCTGCTGTCAATGCGGCCATAGCAATGCCGGCGACCATGCCCCACCAACCAGAGATGCCGAGATGAACTCCCAACGCGATGACCGTGTAAGTTGATATGCCAAAGAAGGCTGCATGCCCGAACGACATTAGGCCGGTATAGCCTATGAGCAAGCCTAGGCTCATCGCGAAGATGCCGTAGATCAGAATTTCCGCGATGATGCCCAGTGCGTAGTCGCCGGCGAAGGGGCCCAGCGCAAGTAAGACGCACAGAGTTAAAAATATGGCGGGTTTGAAAAATTTCATGTCATCACCTCGCAATTCCGAACAGTCCCTGGGGTCGAGTCAACAACACGATGACCATGAGCAGATAAATCATGAAGAGCGAGTAGTTGGGGAAATATGCCTTACCGAACGTATCAACTACCGCAACCAAGATACTCGCCACCAATGCGCCGCGAAGGCTACCCATGCCGCCGACCACGACTACAATGAACGCGGGAATGAGGATCTCAATGTCCATGCCGAGGTACACGCCAAGAATTGGACTGGCAACGACACCGCCCAATGCGGCCAGTCCCGCGCCAAGCGCAAAGATGCTGCCAAACAGCAGAGGAACATTAATGCCAATACCTGACGCCGTGTCTGCGTCATCAACTCCGGCGCGTACCATTGCGCCAATACGGCTGCGTTCGAGAAACCACCAAAGCAATCCAGCTATCAATCCACCAAATGCCACAAGAAATAAGCGATATTTAGGGATGAATATCCCGGCCACTTCGATAACACCGGAGAGACCTTCAGGCGGAGATATGTTGCGGATCTCCGGTCCCCACAGATAGTGGCTTATATCGGCCAGCACATAGATGAAGCCGAACGTCAGGAGCACCTGGTCTAAGTGGCCCCTGTTGTAAAGAGGCTTAATGAAAAATCGCTCAATAAGCGCGGCCAGGATCACGGCGGGTACCCAACCGACGCCGAGCGCGAGCCAGAAATTGCCAGACCACTGAATGATGCTGTAAGCAGTAAAGGCTCCAAGCATGAAAAACGATCCATGCGCGACGTTGACCACATTCATCAAGCCGAATATGAGCGAAAGTCCGGCAGCCATGATGAAGAGAAGGCTGCCGAACACAAGACTATTGATGAGCTGGGTGATGATGAAGTCCATAGCACCTTCGATGTTTTGAGGGAGCCGCCGCGACACCTCCTGAAGTAAGCAGTGAGGCGAGCGCTGGGATACGCTGATTCTCAGTAAGGCTTGTTAACCGGCTCGACAACGTTTGGGATTGTGTGAATCACCTTGTTGGTAAGCCGTCCCTCAACTTCGGCCACCTCGCGGAGGTAGACGTTCTGAGTAGGGCTTTGCGTGGCAGCGTTGAAACGGAAAGGACCGCGCGGCGCAGCTAGACGAACGGCAATCATCGCCGCACGTAGTTTGTCTTTGTCTTCGGTGTTGCCGTCGACGGCCTGAATTGCAGCGTGTAGCACCTGCCCAGCGACGTAGCCATATTCACTGTAAACGTTGGGGTACTCGTTGAATTTCTTACGATAGTCGGCTACAAATTTCTTGTTGGCCGCGTTATCAAGCGTGTCCGCGTAGTGGAGCACGTTGATTGCGCCCAGTGCGCTCCGACCTTGAGCTGGCAAGGTGTCGGTGTCGAGCATGAAACCAGACCCTGTCAGTCGAGAGCGCTGTTTCAGACCGAACTCGTCATACTGCTTGACAAACCGCACTGCGTCAGTGCCTGCGTAGAACGAAAACGAGGCAGGTGCATTTGCGTTCCGCATTGCTGCCAGGTAAGAACTGAAGTCATTGTTACCCAGTGGCGGATAAATTTCTTGGATAACTTTCCCTCCCTTCGGCAGGAAGCCAGCTTTGAACTCGGCGAGGGATCCACGGCCACCCGCGAAATCTGAGGCGGTCAGCAGGACCTCTTTTGAAATATTGTCGTAAAACCATTCGCCCATAGCTTGGTGAAGGGTGTACGTCGAGACCGAGCAGCGAAAAAAATAGGGCAGTTGCGTGTAGGAGAGCGCTGCGACACCCGCGCCTGAACAAAGCATGAAGGCCTTGCTCTGCCGCAAATACTCTACTGCCGCCATAGCAACATTGCTGGCCTGAAGACCAGTAATGATGTCGCATTTGTCGCTCTCATGAAGCTTGCGTAGCTTCTGGAGTCCTACCTGCGGATTAATCTCGTCATCCTCTCTCAGGATTTCGATTTTTCGCCCGGCAATAGTGTTTCCGATCTGATCGAAATACAGCTTCATTCCATTGAGATTGCTATTGGCAAGCGCGGCGAAAACCTTTGAGAAGGAGTTCAGATTGCCAATCCGTATTGGAGCGGTGGTCTTGGCGAGAACAGTAGGGGAAATACCACCTAAGACAGCGGCGCCGAGCGCTCCCGTGCTGGTGATGAAATCGCGTCGAGAGATTCCGCTCGAGTTTGAGAAATTATCAGACATGTTGTCTCCATTTATATGGCCAAATAAACGCTGTCACCTGTATCCGTTCGCTGCGGAGCTGGGTGTCGGGCCATTCTATGGAGCGCAATTTAGGTCGCAACTCGTAACATGGAACAACAGTTATTCCCAAAGTCCCCAAGTGACGCAGGGAACTTCAAATGCTCCCCGAATACCTAGACGAACGGTGATTCTGTGCATGTTGTGATCGCTTACTAACTTTTCCGCGTCGGTCGGACGGATTTAATTGCCCATTGGCCGCCCAGGAGTAGGGGTAAGTAATGTCGGAGAGCTGCAATAAGCTAAGGGGCATTGATAACTCGCCCGCCAAATAACAGAGGACCGTGGATCTTGCAAAAGTAAGCTCACATCACCAAAACTTCGCATCGAATTCCAGTTCGAAGGCAGTACTTATTTTGAGAGCTGGACGCCGTGTTAAGTGGATGGTGCTTGAAGCAGTCTTACCGCAAGACATGACTGGCTTACAATTTTTAGCTTGCAGAGTACTAATGAGACTGATTTCAGCGTCACTATCCACATAAGCAAGTCGGTACTAGTGATCCGACGAGTAGCCTAAATAGGGTGGCTAAGATCTCACTGATGTAGGAGGGGTTGATAAGGTGTCTGAGTTGGAGCTTGATAAGCCAGTGTTTCAATGGCGCCGGATTCTGCAGAACTTAACAGCTTTAGGCATACCTCAGTGGTGGCACGAGCCCACACACCGTTATGCACTGGTGCAACACCGTGCAGAACTGCATCTACAAGTTCATCTATAACTTCTTTTCGTGGAATGTCGGGAGGCGCCAATGGCTCGACCTTGTACTCATAGTCCGTGAAGATTTCGATTCCGGTGGCCGTAGGTCGCAGATCTCCTCCTTCGCAGGACACTATAAAGTTCCCAAAATGCTGATGGGAAAACTGCGAGGTAGTTGCCGGTGTCTGATAGAGCTTTCCGCCGTAGTTGCGGGCCGCTTTCAAATTTGCTTCTTCGCGCCCATCTCTGTTGACCAAAAGACGTCGGCGTGCCAAGCCGTAGTCGCCGGGAACTTTGCGTTGTCCCATCTCCCCGATGTTTTCCAGCAGCAGGTCGGAATCAAAATGACCATAGCCACTGTAGGTCGCGGAAGCAAAAGCCCCTCCCTCAAAACCCAGAAGCGCCGAATAAGCGCCTTCAGTGGGTCTCGATTTATCCCACATGCCCGTGTGAGCCTGCACGGTTTTTACCATCCCGCCGCCTAACAGACGGATGATGTCGATTTGATGGGTCGCTTGACTGTGTATGACGCCACCGCCCTCTTGCGTTCGCAGTTCCTCCGGACGTCGCGGGCGGTACAGAAAGTCGGTGAAATTAAACGCATGAATCATCTTCACTTCGCCCAGCTCGCCGCTGTCTATCAATTGGCGAGCGCGTTTGATCGGAGTGTTAAAGCTATGACTATGGCCAACGATTAAATGCTTGTTGGCCTTTTTTGCGGCCTCGATCATCCGCGTACATTCATCGAGGGTCAGAGCCATAGGTTTTTCCACAAGCACATGTTTTCCACAGGAAGAGGCTAGGCATGCATGGTCTGCGTGAAACTGGTGAGGCGAGGCGATATACACGACGTCAACTAATGGGTTGGTGCAGAGTTCCTCGGCTGATTCATAGGTGATCGCGCTGAAGTCTTTGCTGAACTGAGCCCGTGCTTCGGGCAGCGGGTCGGTGGCCGCAATGAGCTTCACTCGTTTGTCCTGGAATGTTTGTAGCATGAGCGTGAATGCGCGTCCCAAGCCGATCACCCCGATGTTTATTGCCGCAGAGCTCATAGGTCAAGAACCAGTTCAGGGGACTTTGCTCGAGAAACGCAAACCATGATGTTGTCTTGCTTTTCCTCCTCGCTCAAAACCATGTCACGGTGCTCGACCTCACCTGCAACAAGCCTTGTCCGGCAAGACCCACACGTGCCACTTTCACAGGAACTCGGGACCTTTATTCCCGCGCCTCGCAAGGCCTCCAGAATGGTTTGGTCTTCGGCTACTTTTAATTCGAGACCGCTCCGTTGAAGCTTTACCCTGAACGCGGTATTGGCGGCATAAGCTGCAGCGTCAATACCAAAGCTTTCGAAATGTATTGAGGCGGTTGGCCAGTGGCCGGACATGTCTGCGACTTCCTCCATGAGACGGCGCGGCCCACAACAATAGATGTGTTCATTTGTAGGCGTCTCAAAAATGGGCCAGAAGTCATAAACGTTCTCCCTGTCACCACGGTGGTAATGCACGTCAACCTTGCCCGCGAAGGTTGGTCCATTCAACTCATCGAGAAACGCAGCGCTCTCTGAGCAATTAACCGAGTAGATAAGCCTGAAGTTATCGTTGCCCGAAGCCTTGAGGTGCCGCATCATGGACATGATTGGGGTAATGCCGATACCTCCGGCAATAAATAAATACTTGCTCGCCCGCTCGGTCAGCTCAAAGTTGTTCCGTGGTGCGCTAATTTTTAGCGACGCACCATTGATGACGTCATCAGCCATGCTGACCGATCCGCCTCTTCCTTTCGCGTCCCGTTTGACTGCGATTTGGTAGCGGTTCGTCTCGGCGGGGTCATTGCAGAGTGAATAGTTGCGGCGCATCCCGGCTGGAGTTTCTACTGTGATGTGTGAGCCAGCAGTGAACGCAGGCAGGGACTTGCCCTCCGGGTCAGCAAGTTCAAACAGATAAATGGATTCAGCCAGCTTACTTTTGCTTGCAACCCTGACCTCAAAAAAATCGGGCTCAGGTTGTTGGGCGTGGCCTGGATTGGGGTTAACGATCATCGCGAATCTCCTTTTTGGCTTGACAAAATCAACTGTTGGAATTATTCTTAGGAGCCTAAGAATAATTGATTGACCATCTTTTGGCAAGCTCAATCGATAGTTTGCAACCCCCTACATGAAGGACTTTCCCTATGTTGAGTAACGAAGAAAATGATTTGCTCTGCCGCGTCGAAGGTAAGGCCCCAATGGGGCAGTTGATGCGCCGCCACTGGACCCCTGTGTGCTTGATAGAAGAGGTTAGCGAGCCAGATGGCAAGCCCGTCAAAGCGCGGGTATTTGGCGAGGACCTTGTGGTGTTCCGTGACACGAACGGTCGGGTTGGTGTGATGGACGAGTATTGCCCTCACCGCCGAGTTTCGCTGGTCTTCGGGCGAAATGAGGACTGCGGTTTGCGCTGTCTTTACCACGGCTGGAAGATGGATGTGGAGGGCAACGTTCTGGAGATGGTGTCTGAACCGGCCAGCAGTGGTTTTGCACAGAAGGTCAAGCATCTGGCGTATCCAGTTGAAGAGTGGGGCGGTTTTGTTTGGGCTTATATGGGACCGGCTGAGACTAAGCCGGAGTTCCAACCGCCAGCTTGGGCACCTACCGCCGATACAAAAGTCACCATCGCAAAGGCGCTCATCCCGTGCAATTGGGCTCAAATCCTGGAAGGTGCGATCGACTCCGCACACAGTTCAAGCTTGCACTCTTCGGACATGGTTCCGGCACGTGTTGAGGGCGCGCAGGCCACCGATACGAACTGGCTCCGTCCATCAACCGATAAAGCTCCTCGAATGCAAGTGGAGCGCGGCTCCTATGGGTTCAGGTATGCAGCGATTCGGCGTCCGATCAAGAATGCAGCCACGAATGAGTACATACGGTCCACTGTGTTTGTCGCTCCGGCAACTGCACTCATACCACCTAACAATCTTTATAACGTTGCGAACATAAACGTTCCGATGGATGACACCAACACCGCGTTCTATTTCATTGCATGGGGGCATCCCGATACGACGCCTGACACTGCCACATGGCGGAAATTTCTGGGGCAGCAGGTCGGTGTGGATCTTGATGAGAACTATGTCCCGCTACGGAACCGCGCCAATAGTTTTTGGCAAGACCGCGCCGCAATGAAGGCCGGAAACTTCACTGGTATTACAGGCTTTCCCAATCAGGATATCGCCATGTGGGTGACCATGGGGCCGATCGCGGATCGTACGCATGACCGGTTAGGTGCAAGTGACTTGGCAGTGGTTGAGTTTCGCAAGCAAATGATCGAGTCAGTGAAGGCATTTCAGGAGGGGGCCCCGGCTATTGGCGCGGGTGACCTTCGGATACCTCCAAGCGTAGTTGCTTATCAAGCCGTCATTCCAAAAACAACCGACTGGCGCGCGTATGAAGCCCGCTATGTCTGGGACGACAAGTCGGCACCGGCACTGGAGCCGAGCTATTCAGTCTGACAGTCATACCGAAGCCCTTAACTTACAGGTGAATAAATGAACAACCGCCGAACACTATTAAGCACAGTTGCCCTGCTCCTGGCTTGCAATATCTACGGATCTGGAGCATGGGCTCAAGATCGTTATCCCAGTCGTCCGATCAAGTTTGTCGTTCCATATGCGGCCGGCGGCTTACCTGACACTGTTGCGAGAATTTTTGCGCAAAGACTAGGTGATCGGCTGGGGCAATCAGTGGTGGTCGATAACAAGCCAGGAGCAAACGGTGTGGTGGCAGCCCAGACATTGGCGTCGTCGCCAAAAGATGGCTATACGTTTCTCGTGACTGATGGATCCATGTTCTCCATCAATCCCGCGATATATAAGAAGCTTGGCTACAGCTACAAGGAAGATTTTCTGCCCGTGTCTCTGGCGGCACGCGGGCCGCTATATCTTGCTGTTAATCCCAAGGTTCCAGCCAATACCTTCCAGGAGTTTGTGGCTCTTGCCAAATCCAAACCGGGAGGACTGAACTATGGTTCGTCTGGAGTGGGAAGTACTCACCACTTAACAATGGAGGCCCTCAAGGCGGCACTTCATATTGAGCTTACCCACATACCGTTTAAGGGGACTGGCCAGTCTGTGCCTGCGTTGGTGGGTGGGGAAATTGACGTCTTGTTTTCAGCGTTGCCGTCGTTGTCAGGGTTTGTGAAATCTGGGCAGGTAAAGCTCCTTGCCGTGAACTCGGCTAAAAGAACTGTTCAAGAACCGAACACGCCTGCGATCTCCGAAACGATCCCGAATTTCGACTTTGCGCCGATCGTGGGGATACTTGCCTATCGTGGCACGCCAGCTTCAGCCATTAACAGAATCGCCTCAGAAATGGCACAAGTAGCGAAAATGCCGGAATTAGTCTCCACCCTGAGTAACGCTGGAATCGAAGCAATTGGTGCTGGTCCCGCGGACTACAACAAGGCGGTGCTTTCCGAAAATGCCAGGTTGGCCAAAGCAATCGCCACCGCAGGTATTAAAGCCGAATAGTGTTGTAACTGGTATTGCCTATTTGCCGGCTTGGTCCGGCTCTTTTTTTGTTCATTTCTTTCGCCTCAATATGTCAAAACTCAAACTCACCTTCGGCTGCTGGAATTACGATCGCACACGGGCCCTGATGGACGGAAGCGTGCAGCCGGATGGCATTGATCTCAATTACCTCAACATGCCGGTTGAAGAAACCTTCTTCCGCATGCTTCGGCACAAGGAGTTTGACGTGGCCGAGATGTCGCTGTCTTCATACAGCGTGTCGATGTCCCGTGAGCCGCGCCCATTTGTAGCTATTCCAGTGTTCCCCTCTCGTTTCTTCCGCCATTCATGCATTTACGTCAATGCAAAATCCGGCATCCGTGAAGCTAAAGACCTGATCGGTAAGAAAGTCGGTAACCCCGAGTATCAGATGACAGCTCCGGTCTGGATTCGTGGCATCTTGTCGGATCACTATGGCGTACCTGTCGACAGCGTTACTTACTACACCGGTGGTGAAGAAGAGCCAGGCCGTTCTGAAAAGATCAAACTGGATTTGCCGTCCAACATCAAGGTGCACAGCATTGGCCCCGAACAGACGCTGGCCCAGATGCTGCTTGATGGCGAAATTGATGCGCTGTATACGGCACGCATGCCGTCCAGCTTTTTGAAGGGTGGCGGCAAGGTCAAGCGCCTGTTTGAGGATTACGAGCAGGTGGAGCGCAACTACTTTGGGGAAACAGGAATATTTCCAATCATGCACACCGTGGCGATTCGCCGCGATGTCTATGAAGCCAACCGCTGGGTGGCGCGTTCCATGATGAAGGCACTTGAAGAATCGCAAAAGCGCACCTATGAAGATCTCTATGAAACTGCGGCGCTCAAGGCGATGCTGCCCTGGCTAACGTCACATGTCGAGCAGGTCAAAAAAGAGATGGGTGAAGACTTCTGGCCCTATGGTTTCGAGAAGAATGAGGAAACACTGCGCACCTTCCTGCGCTACCACTTTGAACAGGGCCTTTCAAAGCGCCTGCTCAAGCCCGAAGAACTTTTTGCCCCCGAAGCGCTTGAAGCCTTCAAAATTTAAGTCTCTGATTGTCGCCGTCGGCGTCTTTTTCTCGACCTTCCTCGTAGCGCCTGTCCCAACTCGCATCCGAGCCCGTCAATGTCGCCTGTAAAAGCACCGACTAAGTCGTTGCAACTAAAGCTTATAGACCTATGAGAAACTTCTCTCTGCGCTTTATTACCCAGTCTGGGCTGTTGCTCGCTGCGGCTCTAACGTTTCCCTTTTGCGCCTTGGGGCAGGCGAACCAATACCCAGAACGCCCGGTAATACTAATCGTCCCGTTCGCTGCAGGGGGAGGTGGGGATTTGTTGGCTAGGCTTGTGGCTGATCCGTTGTCGCGTGAGCTCCAGCAGCCTATCATCATTGATAACAAGGCTGGCGCCGGCGGCAACATCGGCATGGTCGCTGCCTCCAGGGCAGAGCCGAATGGTTACACACTTGCGTATGGCACAAATGGGATGATGGCCATTAACCAGTGGCTTTATAAAAATCCGGGTTTCACTCCCAAAAGTTTTGAACCAATTTCCCGATTTTCAATGATTCCTCTTGCACTCGCAGTGGAAAACTCTGCATCGTTCAGATCTGTACAAGAACTAATAGAGTTCGCCAAAAAAAATCCCGGAAGGCTGACATGTGGCTCAGCGGGAAATGGCACGTCAACACATATCAGTTGTGAGTTGCTGAAACAGATGGCTTCTATTGATGTCGTACACGTGCCATACAAGGGCAGCGGTGCAGCCATGACGGACTTGCTTGGTGGTCGGATTTCGTTTGTCATCGATATTGTTCCAAATCTGTCCGCGCAGGTTGCGGCGGGCAAGGTTCGCTTGTTAGCCGTGACAACAAAGTCCCGACTTGCAGTTGCGCCCAACGTACCCACCTTCGATGAACAGGCTGTAAAGGGATATGAGTTTTTTGCGTGGGATGGGCTTTATGCGCCCAAAGGAACGCCGAAGGCTATTGTTGACAAACTGAGTGAGGCAGTACGGAAGGTTCTTCAATCACCGACGACTCAAAAGATGCTTGCCGACAGAGGTGCCGTCCCCGCTGGAACCACCTCTGCTGAGCTTGGCCGCTTTGGAGCATACGAATTTGAGCGGCTTGGACCAATCGTCAAATCTTCCGGTGCATCTTTGGATTGATCCATGGAGCCGACAACCCGCTCTCAGGTTGAGAGTCTATTGGCGTCAATTCGTGAGCGCATGCCTCTTGGTGCTTGGGATACTCACTTTCACACACAAAACGCGCCGGGCACCAGTCACCATTTGCCTGTTGAAGCCGCGCGGACAATGCATAGGTCGATTGGTGTACAGCGCGGTGTAATGGTTCAGTCGCGTCTGCACGCCGCAAGAGACGAAGACTTCATTGCGGACTTGGAGTCTGTGCCCGAGTGGCGTGGAGTAGCACTCATTACTGAGTCCACCACAGACGCAGAGTTAGATCGCCTACACGCCGCAGGGGTGAGAGCCATTCGCCTAACCTACGTCGGATTTCTCAATCGCAGACCTTCTGTTGAGAGCTTTCGGCGCGATGTACAGCGTGCTGCCGATAGAGGATGGCACTTGCTCCTGCACCTTGAGCCGAATAATCTCCTGGAGCTAGCCGGCACGATTGCAAGCCTGGAACTGCCGGTGGTCCTTGACCATTGCGCACATATCCGTACCGGGAAAGGCCTCGACCAGCCTGCCGTTAAAACGTTGCTGGCCTTACACCAGCTTCCGCATTGCTGGGTGAAAATTTCAAGCTTGGATCGGTGGGCTCCATCAGGTGCTCCGGCTTACTCCGAAGCTATACCGTTGGCCCGAGCAGTACTCGCTAATGCACCTGAGCGCGTGTTGTGGGCAACCGATTGGCCCCACGTTATGTACAAAGACCCGCGAAATTCGGTAGATGAACCTCCGGCGCTAGGCGACTTGGTGCAATTGCTCTTTGCCAGTGTCGGCGATGACGACTCTCTCCTGCATCAGGTTCTCGTGGACAACCCTCTACGCCTCTATTCCTAAGTTTGGCTTCGGCCATCCCGTGAAAACTTTAGAGGCGCGAGCGCAAATGTCAAAATGCATGCAAAAAAGTCAATTCATAGGGTTTATACCGTCATTAATCAGCGTTAATGCATGCAAAATTCCGATAAATAGTTAGAGTCCTAACAAAATTCCACACTTATCGGAGCGTTTTTATGAATACACGTCGCAAATTTGGAGCTTTCTTAACTGCAATCGGCATGGCTTGTCTCGGTGCATTCACTTTGACTGCCCACGCTCAGAACATCAAGATTGGAGTGCTTTTTCCAACTAAAACCATTAATGGCAAACAAGGCGTTCAAGGCGCGCAGTTGGCTGCCGACATGGTTAATGCATCCGGTGGTGTCCTTGGCGGGCGGAAACTCGAAGTCGTGGCCTACGACACCAATTTGAATCCGGTGGATGGCGTGGCTGCAACGCAGCGATTGATTGACCAGGATCGAATCAAGATCATTACCGGTGAGCTGAGCAGCAGCGTTGCGCTGGCGGTGATACCCGTAATCAAAAGCGAAGGAGCCATGTTCATCGCGGCCGTTCCGAAGCATCCCGACGTCACCAAGTCGGGCTACGACAAGGTCTTCCGCTTGAATTCGACCAGCACCATGGATGCCGCCGCCTTTGATGCAATCCTGAAAAGGAGAGCCCCTGCAGGGAAAAAGGTCGCATTGATTGCTGAGAACAATGACTACGGCCGCCTTACCACCGATGCCTACAAGAAGTTGTTTGGTTCGCAAGTGGCATTCGCGGATATGTTCGCGATGACCCAGACCGACTTCAATTCCAGTGTGACTAATCTGCGCCAAGTTAATCCTGACTTGACCTGCATCGGTAGTTCTAATGCAGAGCAATGGAGCAGCATATTGCGGGTCATGACCGAGTTCAAGCTTCAGACGCAGCGCTGTATCATGCCGGGCTTCATGAATATGGATGGCGTAAAGCTCGCCGGTGGAGCCGCTGAAGGTTTGTTCAGTGCCGACATCTATACCCCAACGATCAGCACGCCGCTGAATCAGCAATTCGTCAAGGCCTACCAGGCAAAAAACGGCAAAGCCCCTGAGAAAATCGAGGCGTTGGCGTTTGAAGCTGTCTGGATTGCCGCCGAAGCGATCAAGAAGGCTGGTACCGCGGACGATATGACCAAGCTTGCGACCACCATGCGCGCAGGCACCTGGAACACTCCCCGTGGTACTGTGAAATTCGACGCCCAGGGACAAGCTAGCTCTGGGGACCTGTTGAGCCTGGAAGTGCGCAATGGCGCAATCGTTCAGGCCAAATAAGAACCAATGATTGGGGTAGCGCGGTCCTTCAAAGTACTGCGCAAAATTCATGATTGATCTACTTATCCAACAGCTCGCCAATGGGCTGGCTCTGGGCATGTGCTACGCCTTGGTCGCACTTGGACTTACGCTTGTGTTTGGCGTGTTGCATGTCATTAATTTTGCGCACGGAGAGTTCTATATGCTCGGTGGCGCCTCCGTCGCACTACTGTCATCGAAAGCCGGCGTCCCCTACGGCTACGCATGTGTTGCGGCCATCCTCATCGTTTGCGTGGTCGCGTGGGTCGTTGATCTTGTGGCTGTAAAACCTGTGCTGGAAAAGAAGGACGGCATTACCACTGTGCTGTTGACGACCTTTGCGATCAGCCTTTTGCTCGAACATGGTGCGTTGGGATTTATCGGACCCGCTCCAATTCGCGTAGATGGCTTAGAGGGTTCGCTTGAGGTTGGCAAAATTCTGATGACCTGGCAGCGTGTGTTGGTGATAGTAGTCGGCATCGTGTTGCTTTGCGGAATAGAGCTGATCCTACGGAAAACACTCCTGGGCAAAAGAATTCGTGGAGTCGCCCAGAGCGCGCATGCCGCGCGTGTTGTAGGCATCCGAATCGACGCAATCAAAACTATCACTTTTGTAGGTGCGGCAGCAACCGCGGCGCTTGCCGGCAGTTTGTTGACACCTATAGTCTTGTTCACACCGGTTATGGGTCAACACATTGTCATCAGCGCATTTGTGATTGTGGTTATTGGCGGTATGGGAAATGTTTCTGGTGCTGTCATCTGTGGACTTCTGCTTGGAGCCGTGGAATCGCTGTCCAGCGTTTTCCTTCCACAAGAACTCGCAGCCGCTGCTATCTACGCGCTTTTGTTGCTTACCTTATTGGTTAGGCCGCAAGGATTGTTTGCAAAGGGGCGTAGATAGTGCGCTACTTCGTTTGGACCATTTCCATACTGTTGCTCGCGGCAGTAGTACTTGCAACCCCTTTGCCAAATTACTACCTCGGAATATTGGTTTATGGCGTAGTGCTTGGACTCCTGGGAACAAGTGTCAATCTGACACTCGGGTACATCGGGAATATATCGTTTGGCCACGCTGCATACTTCGGGCTGGGTGCATATACGGCCGGTTTACTAAGCACCCTGGTGGGTGTCTCATTTTGGTCAGCCGTTGCTATTGCCGTTTTTCCGGGTGTGCTGTTAGGAGCCTTGGTGGGTTTCGCTTCTATCCGCGTGGGTGGAGCGTATTTCGCGATCGCAACCCTCACGGTGGCAGAATTTTTGAGGCTCGTTACCCTCAATTGGATAGACCTCACGCGAGGTCCGCTCGGCATCCTTGTTCCGCGTCCAAGAATCGGCTTTCTGGACGGAATGGGCCTGGATTTCCAGCGCTACTACCTTCTTATTTGCATCGCATGCCTGCTATTGAGCCTGTTCATCATTCGCAGATTACTTAATAGTCCGTACGGCCGTGCGTGGGCAGCCATAAAGGAAGCCCCTGAGTTGGCGGAAAGTGTGGGCATTCGCACGCTGAAATACCGTGTTGCCAACACTGCTCTTTCTGGTGGACTGGCAAGTCTTGCGGGTGCACTTCTAGTGCCAAAAATTCTGGTTCTCACGCCGGATCTGTTTGGCTCGATGACATCAGCAACAGGACTTCTCGTAGCCATCCTCGGCGGTAAGGCTACGCTCATTGGTCCAATCTTAGGCGGATTGGTATTCGCGGGCTTGCCCGAGGCATTGAGATTTGTGGACCAGTATCGAATTGCAATTTTTGCCGCTTTGCTCCTGATCTCTATACGCGTGCAGCCGGGCGGCATCATGGCGATGATTCCAAGGCGAACTCGCAAGAAAGTGAAACTGCCCACTGCAGCAATTGAGTTGATGCCGGTCTCTGAGCGCGTCCATACCGACGTAGCCATGACTGTGGAGGGGATCGGGCGTTCATTCGGCGGTCTTCGCGCGGTGGATAACATCTCATTCGAGGTCGTGAAAGGTAATCTTGTCGGGTTGATCGGGCCGAATGGAGCTGGCAAAACAACCTGCCTGACCCTGTTGAGTGGCTTTGTATCGGTAGACACCGGAAAGGTAGTGCTGAATGAACAGCCTATTTCGGGCCGGCCTGCACACTGGGTGGCAGCCCAAGGAGTCGTTAGAACTTTCCAGCAGGCTTTGGTTTGCGGGCAACTTACCGCTTTCGAAAACGTACTGATTGGTACCCACCTGCACGGCACCGAAAGCATTGTCTCCTGCGTGATCCAGGGAGCAGCATTCAGGAACAGAGAGCGCGCGCGCATTCAATTGGCCACCCAAAGCCTAGCTTTGGTGGGGTTGCTTCACCGGGCAGACACCATCGCGGCGGATATGCCATACGGTGAGCAAAAGATGTTGTCTATTGCCATTGCCCTCGCCGCACAGCCGCGTCTCTTGTTGTTAGATGAGCCAGCCGCCGGCTTAAACCACACCGAGGCAGCGGGCCTTGCGAGCGTATTGCTGAAGCTTCGCGGCGCTGGATTGACGCTGGTTGTTGTGGATCACAACCTACGGATGATGATGAAGTTGTGCGACAGGATGATTGTGATGCATGCCGGAAAAAAGCTTGCGGAGGGCAGTCCAGAAGAAGTCCGTAATCATCCGGAGGTGATCCGGGCATACCTTGGTGAGCGTAAGCATCAAGTGGCTGGAGACGCATATGCTTGATGTCCAAAACCTTGTTGTGAACTACGGCGCAGTTCAAGCCGTCAGGAGTGTGGACCTAAATGTAGCCACAGGTGAAGTGGTCGCCCTTATCGGGGCAAACGGCGCCGGTAAATCTTCCATACTGAAGGGCATCGCAGGGCTTGCAAATGCCGGTGGGCATGTGATGCTCAACGGCAGGAAGCTCCAGGGCCTTCCAACCTACAGACGCGTGGCCTTGGGGATCGCTCTTTCGCCCGAAGGCAGGCACGTCTTTTCTGGTTTAACGGTGCTCGAAAATCTCGAGCTTGGGTTTCGCAAAATACCAGGTGTAGATCTGCATAGCCGGGTGAATGAGATGTTTGCGCTTTTTCCCAAGTTGCGTGAGCGTGTTTCCCAGCAAGCGGGACTTATGTCAGGCGGTGAACAACAGATGCTGGCGATTGCTAGAGCGCTGATGTCCTCGCCGCAAGTCCTCATGCTTGATGAACCGACTCTGGGCCTGGCACCGATCATTGTGCAGCAGCTGGAAGATTTGCTCCTCAATCTAAAAAAAACTGGACTGGCTGTGCTGCTTGCTGAGCAGAACGCCGAAATGGCGCTTAATTGTTCCGACAGGGCTTATATCCTTGAGACCGGGGAAGCCGTAAAAAATGGTGTTAGTTCGTTGCTTGCAAACGATCCTGTCATTCAGGAATCGTTTCTCGGAATTTGATATTCGTTGAATCTAATCTGACCTAATCAATCTTTTCTAAGGAGTCACCAATGACAATTTCTTTCACACCCATTACGAGCACCGTTGGCGTGCGCGTAGAAGGTTGCGACTTGGGTAAACCGTTGGATGAAGAGACAGTAACCACTTTGCGGCAGAAGATGCATCAACACGGGCTGCTGCTTTTTAAGCACCAAGACATCACGGACCAGGATCAACTGCGATTTGCAAAGTATTTTGGCAACATCTCTAAACAGGGGCCAATTCAGAAGACTGCTCCCGAAGTCACCTACGTTTCAAACACCCGATCCGATGGGACTTTTGGTAAGGGAGAACTCAGCTTCCATTCAGACCAGTGCTATTACCAGCACCCGATGAAGGCCATCATGCTGTACGGCCTTGATATTCCTAAGGTTGGCGGTGAAACCTTGTTTGTGAATGTCGCTGAGGTTGTGGCTTCTATGCCAGAGGAAATGAAAAAAGATCTGGCTTCTCGCAAGGTGCGTCACGAATTCGACTACGGCATGCTCGACTATGGTGATGAGATGAAGAAAACGGTCAAGGCCGTTGTCGTGTCTGCAGAACATCCAATCATTGCAAAGCATCCTTGGTCGGACAAGCTCACCCTAATGTCCAACTCCAACACGGCTAAGTGCATTGTTGGAGTTGAGGCTGACGAGAGCCAAAAGATACTCGACATGCTGGACAAAATAGTCAGCAATCCGCAAAACGTATACGCCCACAAGTGGGAAAAGATGGACCTGATTGTTTGGGACAACCTGCTTCTTCAGCATGCACGGAGCAACTTCGACGCCGCCGAAACACGCACGTTACGCAGATGTGCCATTGGCAATGAAAACGAATCAATCAGTGTCTGAAATCAGGGTCAAATGATGTCCAACGAATCCAATAGGACCTATATCGGCCTTCCTACGCCCGTAAGGCACGATATTACAGCTACAAAGTACTTCGTCCAGGCGCTCGATATTTTTTCCCGGGTATTTGCCATCAGGCCTGAAGACAAAGTTCTAATTCTTGCAGATCCACTTCTGGATCCGCGGGTAATCGACGCAGTCATCGGCATCGCCAAATCTAGGGGTGCAACCGCAAGAATTTACATGGAGCCCA
Source organism: Polaromonas sp. (assembly GCF_016185115.1). Lineage (GTDB taxonomy): Bacteria > Pseudomonadota > Gammaproteobacteria > Burkholderiales > Burkholderiaceae_C > Polaromonas. The sequence continues at coordinate 439,535 of NZ_JACPOF010000015.1, forward strand.
GTACGCAAGTTGCAGCTATCCCGGGAGATGTTCACGCGTTGCTTAAGAATGCGACGTTTGTCGTGTCAACCTGGTTCTGTTCGATATTGGATCCTTTGGCAATTGAAATGAGGCGCAAGGGACAGCGCTGGGTCAAGATTACGTATTTTCGTGACTACGATCTTTTGCATACCCCGCAGGCGCGCTTTCCAATTGAAGTCATCGGGGAAATTGTCAGAGCAACTGCGGCAAGGTTCCCAAAGGGACAAAACTTCGACTTGCGATTTACCGACGAAAGGGGCAGCGACTTCCGTATCGCTTTTACCCCTGAAATGTGCGTTAACCAATTGGCTACGAACAGGTGGCGCGGCAAGATGCTGGCCGATGAAGACGGATGCTATGTGCACTATCTGCCTACTCATGGGCCGAACTTTTGGGACCATAACTCGGTTAAAAATGACTTCAGTGCGGTTATCCCAATGTCGGGGGTTTTGTATCCTCAGTGGGCGGTGGGTTTCAGCAAGCCATTTGAAGAGAAGATTGCGGTGCGCTTCAGTGGAGACACTGTCACCTCTGTTGACGGCGAATCGCCCGATGCGGTCATCTTGCGCGAGATGCTGGTCGGCGGCCGCATGATTGAAGGCGGAGGCTGCGGATTTAACCCAAAAGCACCTCGTCACACTGTTTATCCCGCAGGGTCGAACTCACCAGGGGCACTGCACTTTGGAATTGATCTTGCTAAGCCGTCTGAGTACATTCGCAAGGTTATGCCGGATTGGGAGGAACCTCCAGTGCATATGGATCTAATAACTTTTGACTCCACGGTGACTGCCGGAGAAAATCTGTTGGTGGACAAAGGTTTTCTGTGCGCATTACGGGATGATGCAGTTGTGGCAATGGCTAGCCAATACGGCGATCCCATCGAAATTCTCGAGGCTTTCGTTTACTAGGTTTTGAATTGGCATCACAAATTTCAGTTGTTGTAGATGGCTTGAAGCGGAGAATTCTCGCGGGCACCTACGCGCCCGGAGAACGACTGGTGGAACTTCAAGTGGTTGACGAACTAGGGGTGTCTCGAACTCCCATTCGACTGGCATTTGAAGAGCTTGAACGGCAGGGATTTCTGGAGCGCTTACCGACTCGCGGCTTTCGCGTGCGAGGTATATCACCGGATGACATTGCCGACGCGATTGATGTTCGCGGAAACCTAGAAGGGATGGCCGCCAGGCTATTGGCTCAGCGTGGCGCCGGTGATGGCGTTATCGAGGAGCTTCAAATGTGCGTGCGAGAAGGAAGAGAATTACTCCGGGAAGCAAAGGGTAATCGCCATTTGATTGATGCTTCACGGTGGGTCCCAATGAATGGAAAATTCCACTCAATTCTTGTTGCGGCTGCGGGCAACCAGGTCCTCCAAGCAGCTATTGATCTGGTTGGCAAAAATCCCTTGGCAGGTCCAGCCTCTCTTACCTTAAGCGGTGACTTCCCCCAACTTGAATTTAAACTTATTGAGCGTGCGCAAGAAGACCATGAGGATGTGTTGGCGGGAATCGTTGCTCGCGACGGTGCGCTGGTGGAACTCCTTATGAAAGAGCACGCAAGACGCAGTAGGGACAACAAACGGAGATTGCTTGAAGGAGTGAGGCAGGTAATGCAGGACCGTCACGTAGCCTAAGCAGTTAGAGCCCTCAGGCGGTATGTTGCCAAAACCAGCTGCCCTGTACGCCTGATTTAAGCTCAGTTTTCCAGAAATTTAGGTTTTCAGGGTCATAACGAAGAGATCCTAAGCGGATCAAGATCTCTCTCGGCTCTCTTAGCCCCGAATACCGAGAGAGTCTTGGACTTACGGCATAAACAAGTCCAAGTTTTTGTACGCACTCCCCACTCCAGTATCGGAAAACTTAATAGAGCGTATCGTTCCTGCGTTATTGTTTCCTAGGTCAGCTGCTTGCAAACTCTATTGAGACTTAAATCAATAGGAGACAAGATGATCAAATTGCCAGCGCTGGTGCTTGCGTCCGTTTTTTTTCTGCCTGGACTAGGGAAGGCACAGGAAGCCGGGTACCCCACCAAGCCGATCAAGCTACTGGTGGGGGCCACGGCAGGGGGGCCCAGCGACGTCATTGCAAGATTAATGGCACAGAAGCTCAGCTCGGCCTTGGGACAGCAAGTGGTTGTAGAGAACAGGGCCGGGGCTGGGGCGACATTGGCTGCTGCAATGGTGGCTAAATCACCTCCGGACGGCTACACACTCTTCTTGACGCCTAGCGCCCATTCGTTGGCACCAAGCATGTATGAGAAGTTGTCGTTCGACCCTGTGGCTGATTTTGAGTCAGTGGGCGAGTTTGGCATCGTGCCCTTGGTCATGATTGTCAACAAGTCGTTCCCGGCCAATTCCTTGAAGGATTTTGTGAGTCTGGCGCGAGCCAAACCAAACTCCATCAATTTCGGGTCGGGTGGTAACGGCACTTCACAGCATCTTGCTGGAGAACTCTTGATGTCCATTACGGGTATTCAGATGTCTCACGTACCTTATAAAGGGTCGGCATTGGCCATGACTGATTTGTTGGGAGGGCAAATTCAGGTAATCATCGAGCCCCTGTTGTCTGCACTCCCTCAAATTGAGAGCGGGCGAGTCAAGGCTCTCGTGGTGACAGCTCCACGCCGAGCCAGTTCTTTGCCAAATGTGCCGACGACTAAAGAAGCCGGGATGCCCGAACTAGATGTAAGTGCCTGGTACGGCCTGTTGGCGCCAGCCAAAACACCTGAAGGTGTGATTAGCCGGCTCAACGCAGCCCTCAACAGCACCCTTTCCGAACCTGCAACCAAGGCATCCTTGCAAGCACAAGGTGTCGAAGTCGTCTTCGGACCTCCAAAACTATTCACTGATTTAATCGTCAGCGAAATTGCACGCTGGAAACCCATTATCAAAAAGTCCGGCATCAAGGCCGACTGATAACAATTCCCTAAGGTTGGATGTCTTTTTATAGGTCGGAGTGGAGGTCAAAAATCAGACTTCTCAACCATTGATTGGCGGGGTCCTTGTGGTACCGGGCATGCCAGAAAAGGTTGATAGCTATTGTTGGAAGTTTTACTGGATGCGCTACATGCGTCAGGTTGAAAGGCTGCACCATGCTCTCGGCAAGTCGTTCTGGGACTGTCGCCACCATATCGGTTGATTGGAGTATGTGGCCGACTGCTACAAAGTGAGGCACAGTCAGGTTGATTTTCCGCTTGTTGCTCTTGCTGTCAATGATCTCGTCAACCTTGCCATGACCAGTGCCGGCCGAAACGATTGCGACGTGGTCGGCACCGAAAAATTCGGCAGCAGATATCTTGGCTTTATCGAGTTTGTGTCCCTTCCGGAACATGCAGACGTATTTCTGGACGAACAGGCGACGCTGGAAGAAGCTACTCTTTAATTGCGGAAGCAGCCCAATTGCCAAGTCAACATGACCGGCCTCCATTTCGTCCTTCAAATTTGTGGCGGTATTGCGAACGGTACTGATGGTTGTAAGGGGCGCCTGACGGCTAATCTCCTTCATTAAGCGCGGCAGAAAATATATCTCTCCTATGTCTGTCATGCCTAGAGAAAACCGACGCTGGCTGGTTGCAGGATTAAAAGAGGCTTTCTGATTAATCGCGCCATGGATCATGCCAAGCGCATAGCTAACCGACTCTGCGAACTGCTCCGCGAAAGGCGTCGGTTCCATGCCTCTGGGAGTTCGTAAGAAGAGCTCGTCACCTAATAACTTGCGCAGTCGTGCGAGGGAGTTGCTTACAGCGGGTTGCCCCAAGCCAAGATTTTCTGCGACTTTGGTGACTTTTCGTTCAGTCAGCAACTGATCAAAAAGTACCAGCAAGTTCAGATCAATGTCCTTAAGTTCCATATTTTCATTCATTGATTGGGATGATGACGGCAATCATTTTAATTGCATTGACTGATATAACCTGAGCATCGATGATTTGCTAACCACGACGGAGGCAAAAAAAATGGAAGTACAAATACGCCCCCTCGCGCGATCTATTGACGTCGAACCTGGCGGAAATCTGCTCGAAGCTTTGAGGGCCAATTCGGTCCCGGTGTCTTACAGCTGCCTTGCGGGTCGTTGTGGCACATGTCGTTGTAAGGTCGTGCGCGGTAGCGTACTGGAATCAGGTAGCGATGGCTCGCGTCCTTTAGACGGCGAGCAAGGTTTTGTTCTCGCATGCCAGACATTTATTACGGAACCTTGTGCAATAGAAATTCAGGAACCTGACGAGGTTGTTGTTCACCCGGCTCGAATCATCAAGGCGACGGTTGCCTCCATAGAGGATGCAACTCACGATATCAAGATATTGCGTTTGAGGCCCTCCAAACCACTTGACTTCTCGCCTGGTCAATACGCCCTATTGCAATTCACGCCTGAACATATTAGGCCGTACTCGATGGCTGGTCTCTGTGGGGACAGCGAGCTGGAGTTCCATATTCGATTGGTGGATCGTGGGAGGGTTACGACCTTTGTTGCCGACGAATTAAAAGTGGGTGATTCCGTGAGGGTGAGTGGCCCCATGGGGTCAGCCTATCTACGGCGCAAAGAAGGGCCAGTAATCTGCGTTGCCGGTGGCACCGGGTTGGCACCCATCCTCTCAATTATGAGAGGAGCGCTTGCTGAGGGAATGCGCAACCCTGTGCACCTGTATTTCGGTGTGCGTTCCGAACGCGATGTCTATGGTCTAACCTGGATTAATGCCATCAAGAAAGACTTCCCGCAAATCCAGGTACATGTAGTCTTGAGCACCGGAGCTGCTGAAGGTTACAGGTTCGGACTGGTCACGGAAGCGATCCAATCTGATTGGTCCAGCTTGGAAAATTTCCGAGCCTATCTTTGCGGCGCTCCGCCAATGGTTGAGGCTGCAACTGCGTTGGTCCAGAAGCTCGGCGTGCATCCAGATAAGGTGTATGCGGATGCTTTTTATGCCAGCGGGACATGATGGCTCAACGCAGGCGATAGCCTAATTTTTGATCGTCGTTGATTTTTCAATAATTCTCAAATCAAGTTTTAGAGGTAGAAAATGAAATATGTCCTGCAACCTACCGCCATTACGACGTTGGCTGTAACGGGCACAGATGAACGATTTCCTGTCAATCGAATTTTCTGTGTAGGGCGGAATTACGCCGCTCATGCCAGGGAAATGGGAAAGGATCCCGACCGCGATCCTCCGTTCTTTTTTATGAAGCCTGCAAACGCTGCGGTAGATGCTTCAGTCGCGGTGGCGGTGCCCTATCCATCACAAACAAAAAATTTCCATCACGAAATAGAGCTGGTGGTCGCGATTGAGAGTGGCGGTCGCAATATTCCGGCAGACAGTGCGCTTTCACACGTATTCGGTTATGCAGTAGGACTGGACATGACCCGGAGAGACCTCCAACTGGAGGCTCGCGATAAAGGGCGGCCGTGGGAATTTGGAAAATCCTTTGCACTGTCCGCACCCATAGGCAGCATATCTAGAGCTTCGCATGTTGGGCACTTGAATATGGGATCTATCGCGGTAACGGTCAATGGCCAGTCCCGGCAGTCCTCTGATGTGTCGAAGTTGATATGGTCAGTCGCCGAGTCAATTGCATATTTGTCGCAATACGAAGCTCTGGAGCCGGGCGATCTGATCATGACTGGAACACCAGAGGGAGTTAATTCTGTTGTGCCTGGCGACGTGATGAGGGGGAGTATTGATGGCCTGGCCAGCATAACGGTTAGTGTGAAAGATTGAATTTTCTTAAGCGAGAGGAACAAAGATGACGATATCCACAGCGACCGCTAGCGGAACCTTCCCGAAAGAACTTCAATGGGAGTCCGACGGCACCAGCCGCATTCCCTTCATGGCTTACACGGGTGAAGAGCTTCACAAAAAAGAGCTGGAACGTTTCTTTTACAAAAACCACTGGTGCTACGTCGGCCTGGAAGCCGAGATTCCCAATCATGGCGACTTTAAACGCACGGTGATAGGCGAGCGCTCGGTCATCATGGCGCGAGGCGGCGATGGTGAGATCAACGTGGTCGAGAACGTCTGCGCGCATCGCGGCATGCAGTTCTGCCGCGAGCGCCATGGCAACAAGAAAGGCTTTGTCTGCCCCTACCACCAGTGGGGCTACAACCTCAAGGGCGACCTGCTGGGCGTGCCTTTCCGGCGCGGCGTGCGGGTGGACGGCAAGGTCAATGGCGGCATGCCGGAGGATTTCAAGACAGCCGACCACGGCCTGAACAAACTGAAAGTCGCCACGCGCGGCGGTGTGGTGTTTGCCAGCTTCGACCACGACATCGAGTCACTCGAAGACTTTATGGGTCCGACCATCCTCGGCTACTTCGACCGCCTGTTCGACGGCCGCAAGCTCACCATCCTGGGCTATAACCGCCAGCGCATTCCCGGCAACTGGAAGCTGATGCAGGAAAACATCAAGGACCCCTATCACCCGGGCCTGCTGCACACCTGGTTTGTGACCTTCGGCCTCTGGCGTGCCGACAACAAGTCCGAACTGAAGATGGACGCACACCATCGCCATGCGGCCATGATCTCAACACGCGGCAGCGCCGGCAAGTCAGAGCAGGTCACGCAGGTGTCCAGCTTCAAGGAGAGCATGGAACTCAACGACCCGCGCTTCCTCGACATCGTGCCCGAGCCCTGGTGGGGCGGACCGACGGCGGTGATGATGACGCTGTTCCCGAGTGTCATCCTGCAGCAGCAAGTCAACAGCGTGTCGACCCGCCACATCCAGCCGCTCGGTCACGGCAAGTTTGATTTCGTCTGGACGCATTTTGGTTTTGAAGACGACACGCCCGAGATGACACAGCGCCGCCTGCGCCAGTCCAACCTGTTCGGCCCTGCCGGTTTTGTGTCGGCAGACGACGGCGAGGTGATCGAGTTTTCGCAGCAGGGCTTTGAGCAAAAGCCCTTTCACCGCACGCTGGCCGAACTGGGCGGTCGCGGTGTGGAAGACACTGACCACATGGTGACGGAAACGCTGATACGCGGCATGTACGAGTACTGGCGCAAAGTCATGGAAGCCTGAACATGATTTCCATCGACTTTCAGGACTACTTCCAGCTCACGCAGCTCTACGCCAACTACGCCAAGGCCGTCGATTCTGGCGACTGGGACTTGTGGCCCGAGTTTTTCACCGAAGAATGCTCTTACAAGCTGGTGCCGCGTGAAAACCACGAACGCGGCTTTCCGCTGGCCACGCTGATGTTTGAAAGCAAGGGCATGCTGAAAGACCGCGCCTACGGCATCCGCGAGACGCTGTTCCATGACCCGTACTATCAGCGCCATGTGGTCGGTGCGCCCGTCATCCACAAGGCTGACGGCCGGCGTTTTGAAAGCGAAGCCAACTACGCGGTCTTTCGCACCAAGCTCTCGCAGGAAAGCACGGTGTTCAACACCGGCCGATACCTCGATGTGGTGGTCAAAACGCCGGACGGGCTGAAGTTTGAATCGCGCCACTGCATCTACGACAGCGAGATGATTCCGAACTCCATCATTTACCCGATCTGAAATGAATACTGAATCTTGGATAGACGCAGTTGCGCAGGCGGACATACCGAAGGACGATGTGATCGGGCTGATTATTGGTGGTCGCGACGTTGCCCTTTACAACGTCGATGGAGCAATCTATGCCACAGCAAACGCTTGCACCCATGGTAAAGCTAGGCTGTGCGACGGGTTCTTGGACGGGCATGAAATTGAATGCCCGCTTCATCAAGGAAAGTTCGATGTTCGAGACGGGCGAGGTATGTGCGAGCCCATAGATACCGACGTCAAAACTTACCCTGTCCGAATTGAAAATGGGCGCGTGTTTTTAAGCATGCAAGATTAGCGCGAGCTTCACCGTGTTGTTTACAAAAATAAGGAGACTGGGATGCAAACTGAGAGCTTCCACCAACTGCCAGTGAGTAACAAGCAGCCCCTAAAACTGTCAGTGAGGGCTTCAGTATGAGTAGCACGATATTCTTCGCGCAGCTCTTAAATGGACTGCAATTCGGCGTATTACTTTTTCTTCTAGCCGCTGGTCTAACTCTGGTGTTTGGCATCATGAGTTTCGTCAACCTGGCGCACGGTTCGCTATACATGATGGGCGCTTATTTTGCGGCCACAGTTTTTGGTTACACCGGCAGCTTCACATTGGCCGTCTTAGGTGCCATGCTCGGTTCTCTCATCTTGGGACTTTTGCTCGAAGTGGTAGCGATTTCAAAGCTTTACAGGCGTGATCATCTTGATCATGTACTGGCCACTTTTGGTTTGATTTTGTTCTTTAACGAGCTGGTACGCATCATCTGGGGATCCCAGCCGCTTTTTCTTGGGGTGCCAGAATCTCTGAGTGGGGCAGTGGATATCAATGGATTTACTTATCCGGCGTACCGCTTCGCAATCATTTTTTCTGGTTTAGTTGTAGCAATCGGCTCTTACTTCTTAATCAACAAAACCAGGGTTGGCATGCTCATTCGGGCCGGCTCAGTGAATCCCCGAATGGTTGGCGCCCTCGGTGTGAACATCGGCTTGCTCAATGCCATGTTATTCGGAGTCGGCGCAATGCTCGCGGGGTTTGCCGGCGCAATCGCTGGCCCCATTCTTTCGGTGCAGTCGGGTATGGGTGAACCGGTATTAATCACGACCCTTGTGGTCATAGTCATCGGCGGGATTGGATCAGTTAGCGGCGCGTTTTATGCCTCGTTGATTGTTGGAATCGTTGACACGCTCGGGCGAGCTTTTCTCCCCTTTCTTCTCAGGCAAGTAACGGAACGGTCTCTTGCAGATGCAGCAGGTCCAGCACTCGCATCCATGCTTATCTATCTGCTAATGGCTGTCGTGCTGGCTTGGCGCCCGCAGGGGCTTTTCCCCGCAAACAGGTGACTTATGAAAAAACTTATATCGCGGCCTAGCACCTGGGTCCCCTTACTCGTCTTGGCATGCCTGGCAGGTGTGCCCTTTTTCGCACAAATGACGGGGCAGATGTTCTATGTATCGTTCTTTGCACGGATCATTATTTATGCGATTGCCGCATGCGCTTTGAATGTCGCGCTGGGGTACGGTGGACTGATCAGTTTTGGACATGCCCTTTTTCTAGGGCTGGGGGCCTATGCTGTCGGTCTGTCGTCTTACTATGACGTCGGAAATGGATGGGTTCATCTGTTGGTGTGTATAGGCACTTGTGCACTGGTTGCACTGGTGACTGGGGTTGTAAGCCTGCGCACTACTGGTATTGCATTCATCATGATCACTCTGGCCTTCGCGCAAATGGGATATTTTCTGTTTGTGAGTTTGAAGATCTACGGCGGTGACGATGGTTTGCCAATCTCGAGTGCCAGTAAATTCGGAACATTCAGCCTTGGCAGTGCTGCGAATATTTACATAATCGCTTTTCTTGTACTTGTCCTTTTTCTCTGGTGGTTTGCGAAGCTGCGGGTGGCGCCATTTGGTATGGCGCTGCGAGGGGCCAGGCAAAATGCGCGGCGCGTTAAAGCTTCTGGTGTGCCAGTTTTCAACGTCCAGTTGTTGGCCTATGTGGTTTCTGGGGTAGCTTGTGGAATTGCGGGCTTTCTACTTGCCAACTTGAACGCTTTTGCTTCACCAAATAACCTGTCCTGGATTGTTTCCGGGGAGTTGATTGTTATTCTTGTAATAGGCGGAATAGGGTCAGTTTTCGGTCCCCTGCTCGGAGCAATTGTTTTTCTCGGCTTGGAAGAAGTCTTGAAGCTCTACACGGAGCATTGGATGGTCATCTTCGGGCCTCTCATCGTGTTAGTTGCAATCCTGGGTAAGCGGGGAATTGTTGGCGTTCTTCAACGTTTCGACAAACCGGTCGATCGTTACACCGCCGAGGGAGAAAAGCTGTGAGCACGATACTCCGTACCGATAACCTGACCAAACGCTACGGCTCGCTTGTCGTCACCGATGGCGTTTCCTTAACCGTAAACCAAGGTGAGTTGCATGCTGTGATTGGGCCCAATGGTGCAGGGAAAACCACGCTGATTAACCAAATCAGTGGTGAGCTTTCCTCTGACGGAGGCCGTGTGTGGTTTGACGGCAAGGACATCACGAGGTTGCAGGCGCATCACCGCGCGCGTAGTGGCTTGCTGCGTTCCTACCAAATCACATCCATATTTGAAGAGTTTACGGTCCTCGAAAATGCGACGTTTTCTGCGTTGGCCGCGCGAGATCATGTGTTTAGTTTCTGGAAGCCGATGCTGGAAAACGTCCAAGGACGGGGTTTTGCAGAGGAGGCTCTCGACGCAGTTGGATTGGCGCACCGGGCTTCAACCTCTGCAAGTGAGCTTGGTTATGGAGAGCGACGTCAACTAGAGCTGGCAATGAGCCTGGCTGCAGGCCCAAAGTTTTTGCTTCTTGACGAGCCAATGGCCGGGATGAGCAGTCAAGAATCAGCGTCGGTTGTTCAGTTGCTCAAGAAGTTAAAGCAACGCTACGCAATTCTTCTTGTGGAACACGATATGGATGCCGTATTTGCTTTAGCAGACCGCATCAGCGTGCTCGTTTACGGAAAAGTGTTTTTTACAGGCACACCCGAGGAAATCAAGCGCAACCATGAAGTTCGAGCAATTTATCTTGGTGAAGAATCAGCCGATTAAAGGAACGTCGTGACTAAATTTCTATCCATTGAGCGGCTGCAAGCCTCGTACGGCAAGGCGCAAGCCCTCTTTGACATTTCGTTAGAAGTGTCTGAGGGGGAGGTGATAACTCTGCTCGGGCGAAACGGGATGGGGCGTTCAACTACAGTGAACTGTCTTTTCGGTCTACTTCCCACCCTTGGTGGGACGATAGAGGTGAGGGGGGCTTCAGTTACTACGCAACCGTCCTACCGCATAGCCAGGCTGGGTCTAGCACTCGTACCAGAGGGTCGTCAGGTATTTCCCAACCTGACTGTTGCTGAAAATCTAGTTGCGACTGCGAGAGTCGGGAACACCAAACAGGGTTTGTGGACACTTGAACGTGTTTACAAATTCTTCCCTAGACTGCAGGAGCGATGCCGGAATCTTGGATCTCAGCTTTCCGGGGGCGAGCAACAGATGCTTGCTATTGGCAGGGCCTTAATGACGAATCCCAATCTTCTTGTACTTGACGAAGCCACTGAGGGGCTGGCTCCAGTTATACGCCAGGAAATTTGGCACGCATTGGGCGAGTTAAAAAAAGAGGGACTGTCCCAAATTGTCATCGACAAAAATGTAAAGGCATTATTGGGTTTGGCTGACCGACACTACGTGATTGAAAAAGGCAGAACTGTCTGGGAAGGAAGCTCGGAGCAGCTGCGTGCAACGCCAGAAGTAATTGAGCAGTATCTCGGGGTATAGCTTGTCGGGATGCTGCTTTAGCGCATTCCTTTACGCATAAGTTTGGCTGATACCGAGTTATAGCTCTGGGACTATTGCGAAGGGCGAGTCGCCACTAGATACTTGTGTATCCCGCTCAGGCCTAGGCAAATAAAACATTGCTTAGTGGGGAACAAAATAACTAGATTGGAGACGGTAGTGAAGATTCTCTTTAGGCGGAGCAATGCTGGCCGAAGTACTGGTGGGCGAGATCTCTATCGTCTTCCCCGGCACATCAATACTTGCATGAGGCCGCTACTTTTAAGCACAGCATTGCTCTTTGTAAATGCGGCATTCGCCGAAGTGGGCGTTACTGACCGGGAAATTGTTTTGGGTCAGTCCACAGCTTTAACTGGCCCTCTTGCTCCTGTCGGTCTTGAGTTTTCTGGTGCCGCGAAGGCCTACTTTGAAAAAATCAACACTGAGGGCGGCATTCATGGCCGCTCGATACGGCTAACAACTGTTGATGATGCGTACGTTGCGGACAAAACAGCAAAAAATGTGACGCAGCTGATCGAGCAGGAAAAAGTTTTCGCATTGTTTGGTCTATTGGGAGTTGCCAATACAGCAGTGGCTTTGCCGATTGCTACTGAAGCTCGGATCCCGTTGCTATTTCCAATGAACGGCGAGCCGACTCTTCGCAAAGTTCCTAACCGGTACATGTTTACTCTGACGGCTGGATTCGATGACGAAATTTCTAAAATTGTCGACCACCTGCTCACGATAGGGGTTAAGAGAATCGCAGTTGCCCACTTTTCCAACCCCTTTGGAAACGCTATCAAGGCTGCGGCTGAACAGGCACTGGAAAAGAAGTCACTGAAACTCACTGCGTCTGTTTCATTCGATATCTCGGGAGGTACGACAGTGGCTGCCGCTACCCAGTTATCTAAAGTCGCTCCCGATGCCATTATCGTGGGCGCGGTTGCAGCTGGAGCTGCAGACTTCATTTCAGCCTATAAGAAGACTGGGGTGAACGCCCAATTCCTCACCTTCTCAGGTGTTGGTACCGATGTCTTGGTGAAAAAACTGGGGCCTGCGAGTGCAGGGATAGTTGTTTCCCAAGTCGTTCCATATCCTTGGGCACCGACCAACCCTTTGGTGCGTGATTATCAGGCGCTGATGAAGGCAGGTGGTCGGCAAGAAGTTTCTTATTTGGGTATGTGGGGCTACATCTCTGCCAGAACTACCGTGGAAGCACTGAAGAAGACGGGTAGAGATCTGACGCGTGAAAGACTCGTGACAACCCTTGAGGGTATGCGTGGCCTGGATTTGAATCGTTATCTGCTGGACTTCTCACCCTCAAACCATCACGGCTCACGATTTGTAGACATCACTATGATCGGGCCGAATGGGAAGATACTTAAATAGGTCTCTGGACTTATCCGAACGAGGCCTCTTGCCCGATGAAGTCTCGCAGCCATTTGTTTGCGGGGTCACGGTGAAACCGGTCATGCCAATACAGCCCAACTTCAAATTCGGGGATATCAATTGGAAGCGCTTTCATTACCAATGGATAGTGCGCCGCCAAAGTTTCGGCCAGAATGGCTGGCGCGGTCCATAGAAGATTGGAATTTACGACAAAGTGCGGCGCTGAAAGATATTGAGGTAGGCGCACCTTGATCCGGTTCTTGGCGCCTGCATCGTTCAAGGCCCGCTCTAGAACCATGTGACCGCTGCCCGCATATTCCACAAGCAAATGATCCTGCTTGCGAAATAGATCGAGACTCAGCTTGCTCCGTGCCAATGGGTGACCTTGCCGCATAACGCACACGTAGTGCTGACTCATCAATACCTTTCGATGTATGCCGGACTCCAGGGATGGGAGGTATCCAAGAGCAAGATCGATTCGTCCGCTAGCCAAGCCGGCGACAGTCTCTTCAATGGGCTTGAAGACAGTTCGCAGACGAATCTCAGGAGCGAACTCTGCGAGCCTTCGAATCATTGGAGGAAAACATACCACCTCGCCAATGTCTCTTGTCCTTATGGTGAACATCCTGTGAGATGTTTTGGGGTCAAACTTTGGCGGGCTGAGCTTTGTTTTTCGGATCGAAGAAAGCGCGTCCAACACCTGATTTGCAATGCTGGTTGCGAGAGGAGTGGGCTCCATCTTTCGCCCCGCCAAAGTAAACAACTTGTCGTCGTATTCCTCGCGCATCCTCTTCAAGGAGCCGCTCACTGCTGCTTGAGTCAGGCCAAGTTTTTCGGCGGCGAGGGTTACCGAACGGTCTCTCCAGAGTGCCTCAAACACATAGAGAAGATTGAGATCTTTCATTGGCCAAGTATAGCTGCGGCTTATACCAAGGAATAATCAAATCGGTATGGATTTCCTGTTGAGAAAGACTGACACTCTCGGGATAAATTGGAGACAAAGGTGACCACACCTAAACAAACTATCGGAATGATCGGCATAGGTCAGCTCGGCCTTCCAATCGCAATCAATCTCATCAACAGTGGTTACAAAGTCGTTGGATACCGGCGCACTGACCGAGAGGCATTTGCGGCCTGTGGTGGCGACGCAAAAGACTCAGTGGCAGATGTAACACGCGAATCTGACGTGCTGCTGCTTTGTCTGCCCAATGAAAAGGCTCAGCTTGACATTCTTGAGCAGCCTGAAGGCGTTCTCGCAAACCTCAAGGCAGGCCAGGTGATTATTGAATTGGGTACGTATCGCCGCGAATTCAAATTGGAGCAGGCCCGGAAGATTCAAGCGCTTGGTGGACTGGTCCTTGAGGCGGAGGTAAGTGGCTCTCCTCAAATGGTCGGGGAGCGCAAAGCGGCCCTCTACATTGGCGGCAGCAAAGAAACGCTGGATCGTTGCTCAGAAATTCTCGATGCGATCACTGCGCATCGCTTCCATCTAGGTGACTACGGCTCCGCGGTGGCTATGAAGTTGATAGCCAACCAGCTGCTAACGATACATACGCTGGCTGCCGCTGAGGCCATTAACCTGGGCGTTAGTGCTGGTTTTGATGCGCACCGGGTAGCAGAAGTAATAAAACAGGGCGCTGGAAACTCCACGATGTTTTCCATACGAGCTCCAATGATGGCCTCGCGAAAATTTTCACCTGCTCCCGGCCCGTTTGACACCCTTGAGAAGTATTTGGACCTCACCGGCGAGATGGCAACAAAACTTGGTTGTGCTACGCCGCTTTTTAGCGCATCGGTGCCCTATTTTCGACGAGCACTGGAGGGTGGTATGGGCGGTGAGGACATTTCGGCTGTCATCAAGTTCATAGAGGCTGATTCAGCTCTGCAGAAGTTAGACAAATTTAATAAGGATATCCAATGATTGTCGAGAAGAGAACGTACAGGATCAAGCCTGGTTCAATGCACGAGTTTTTGAAGGCATATGAGGACGGTGGATTGCAAATACAGTCACAAACTCTTGGCAACCTCCTTGGGTACTTTTCATCAGAAGTAGGTGAACTCAACACGGTTGTTCAGTTGTGGGGTTTCGACTCCTACGAGGAGCGTGTCCGCAGACGGACGGAACTCTCATCTAAGCCTGAGTGGCGCACTTTTCTCGGTAAAGCGGTAGCAATGGTTGAACATCAAGAGAATGTTCTGCTGACTCCCACTTCTTTCTCGCCAATCAGGTAGGAGTTCCAATGATTCGCTCGCTATTGCAGGTTGGTATTACTGTTCCTCAACTTGAAGTTGGGCGCGCGTTCTACGAATTGTTTGGACTTGAAGTTCGGGTCTCCGGCAAGGATCTGGTTTTCCGTTGTCCTGGTCGGGCTCAGGATCAGATTAGGCTCATGGAAGGACCGAAAAAGAAACTGAGCTTCATGTCGTTTGGAACGAATCAGATCGGCATGCAGTCTTTGTTGGGTCGCCTCAAGAGTGCCGGCGTAGTTGTTCTCGACAAATCTCCATTCCATATACCGGTGGAGGGCATTTGGTTTCAGGACCCACACGGGGATTGGCTAAATGTCCAGGTCGCTGAGCCAGAAACAAATACTACAAAGTCTGGACCTGAAATCAATTCTCACGGACGTTATCGGCGTATTGGCGAACGTGCCTGTGGCGTCGAGGCATTGAAGAAAAGAGCCATGCCGCTGCGTCTAGGGCACGCAATCAAATTCACTCCCGATGTCGATCGATCGGTGGCTTTCTACACTGAAGTACTCGGCCTGAAGGTTAGCGATCGGGCGCATGACATCTTGGCTTTTCTCCGTGGAAGTGCAGGTGGTGATCACCATATCGTCGCATTTGCAAAAAGCAGTCACACAGGATTGCACCATATAAGTTTTGAGGTTAGCGATCTCGACCAAATAGAAATTGGAGCACAGACACTTCTGCGTGCCGGCTACAAAGATGGGTTCGGACTTGGGCGGCACGTTGGCGGATCGAATTACTTTCACTACATTCGCGACCCTTGGAATAGCTTGGTCGAATATTTTTGGGATATCGATGTAATCCCTGAGGACGATTCGGCTTGGGTACCTCTAAACGTGGGCCCGGAAGAAATAACGGCAGTTTGGGCTGCAACTCCACCGCCTCCTGAGTTCGTCGCCAATTTCGAAGAGCGAGATTGAATGAATCAGCAAACTTCTCAAGAAATGTTGGCAGGAATGTTGAACAAGGAGCTCTACGTGGCTCTTCGGCAACCTGCAGATATCTCAAAAATGTCGGACTTGCTTAGTTCGCATTTGCATTGGGCCGTTGCTGCTGAGGGGCGTGGTGAGCTGTTTGCTTCTGGCCCCTTTGCCAAGCCTGGTAGCCCGCCAGGTTTCGGTGGGGGCATGACCATTCTCCGCGCAGAGTCGGTAGATCACGCAATGAAGATACTGGAAAAGGACCCGTTTATCGCCCAGGGTGTGTTCACCGTTGAGGTGAGGAAATGGGTGGTCATGGAAGGGTCCGTCACTTTAACCGTCCGCTTCTCCGATCAATCGAGCCGGCTTTTGTAGCTTGGATATCGATGCCGATCGGTTCTATTCCCCATCTCTCTCCTACCGAAAACATATGAAATACCAGCTATTCAGATTCGCCAAGGGTGGCAAACAGGCCACTGGAATGCTTGTAAATGACAAGCACTTCGACCTGAATGGATTATCAGTTGCTATGGCGATGCCGACATTGGCGAATCAGAGCATTGACGCTTTGCTGGAAGACTGGTCGGGGTCACATCTCCTCCTAAAAGAGCTCGCAAAAACAGTAGCTGGTGACTCAGCGAGAGCTTCCGGCAGTCAGCTTGAAGCACAGGTTATGCATTTCAAGGCGCCATTGGGGCGCCCCGGTGTCATATATGCGGCGGGTGCGAATTATCGCGATCATGTGGAGGCAATGGGGCGCGCTTTTAACATGAAGCTGGTGCTCGATCCAAAAGCCGAAGGTGTTGATCCTTGGCATTTCATCAAAGCAGGGCGAGGAACACTTTCGGGTCACGGAGAGAGTGTTGCATTTCCTCCGCATACTCAAAAACTTGACTGGGAAGCAGAACTCGCTGTTGTGATCGGGAAAACGGCGTCGAAGGTTTCTGTTGGAGACGCATTGTCCTATGTCGCCGGATATTCCTGTGCCAACGATCTATCGGCGCGTGACAACTTGACGCGTGCACAAGTCGACCAGTCGTCCCCGTTTAGGTTTGACTGGATTGGTCATAAGTGCTTTACGGGTGCTTGCCCGGTGGGTCCCTACTTGACTCCGGCTGAGTTTGTCACTTCGCCTGAAAGTCTTGGGATCAAGCTCTGGGTCAACGATGTGCTGAAGCAGGACTCGAATACCTCAAATCACCTGTACGGAGTCGCAGAACAGATTTCATATCTGAGTCATCGGCTCGATCTTTATCCTGGCGACATTTTGTTGACAGGCACGCCCGCTGGCGTGGGCATGGAGACGGGAACATTTATCGCTCCAGGAGATGTTTTGAAGGTTTGGGTAGAGGGACTGGGCGAGCTTAAAACGCAGATTATCTAGTCTGCTCTATCGGTGTTCTTCACGCGGAATTTATAAAGTAAAGGAAATGAGACATGAGTAAATTCAAGATTATTTTTGCAGCTACAGCCATGGCCATAGCTGCTCAGCAAGCGGTGGCCGACGTCAAGATTGGCTTTCTCGCAACGATGAGTGGTCCCTCATCAGAGGTGGGTCGTGACCAACTTGACGGGTTTAACTTGGCGTTGGAGCGGCTAGGCGGGAAGCTTGGCGGGACTACTGCGACGGTTATCCGTGAGGACGATCAGCAAAAACCTGAGATTGCCCTCAACGCCTTGTCCAAGCTATTGGAAAAGGACAATGTCGATATTGTTACGGGCCTTACTTTTGCCAATATCCTGATGGCCATGCAGCCAAAGATTGCGGCGACTGACGTTCCATTCGTTGGATCCGTCGCAGGACCTTCACCGACCGCCGGTGCGCAATGCAAGCCGAACCTTTTTGTCATGTCTTGGCAAAGCGACTCGCCGGCAGAGGTGGTTGGAAAGTATTTTGCAGATAAGGGCGTGAAACGACTTAGTACCCTGACTCCCAATTTCGTTGGAGGAAAAGACAAAATCGCAGGGCTCAAACGCTTTTATAAGGGCGAAATAGTTGATGAGATCTACACACCTCTTAATCAGCTCGACTTTTCAGCCGAACTAACTCAGGTCTCCAGTTCTAAGCCAGATGCAATCTATGCGTTTTATCCGGGCGCTCTGGGGATTGCATTTGTGAAGCAATATCAACAAGCCGGTCTTTTGGGCAAGATCCCTTTCTACTCGAGCAATACGATAGAAGGCTCTGCCCTAGATGCAATGGGTAGCGCGGCAACTGGTGCCATCGTCGGCGACAGCTGGACGCCAGGCCTGCAAAACCCGGAGTCAAAGCAGTTCGTGGCTGCCTTCGAGAGCCGCTACAAGCGAGTACCGTCTGCGTATGCGGCATTCAGCTACGACGCGGCGATGCTATTGGACTCCGCCCTCAAATCACTAAAGGGCAATGCCAGCGATCGTAAAGCCCTTACGAAGGCAATCGCCATCGCGAAGTTTAAGTCTGTACGTGGATCGTTCAAGTTCGGGAAGAACAACTATCCTGTTCAGGACTACCACGTCTTCCAGATCGCAAAGAGCGGAGCCGCGAAGCCCGAGTTCAAACTTCTAGCGTCTAACGTCTTGAAGGGCCACTCCGATGCTTACGTTGATCAGTGTCCGATGAAGTGATTAGTCATTGATCTGCCATCAGTTGGGTTGAAATTGCTGCGCAGACTCAGCTACTACATTGTGTTGTCCGGCCGAAATTTCGGCGGGACAACGTACTTTCAGAATCAAATAATTATTAAAGAGACATATGAACAAGATAGTAAGTGCGGCGATGTTGAGCCTGGCACTGTTGGTGTCTGCCTGTGCCATTCCCAACAAGGAACCTGCTCCCCCTAAAGAATTGCAGGTAATTGTGTTCCCCGGAGGCTTTAACTGGCCAATCTGGGCTGGATTGGAGAAGGGCTTTTTTGCCCGTCAGGGTGTCCTGCCAAAGATAACGCCCACACCGAATTCCAGATTCCAGCTTACTGGCTTGATAGACGGCAAGTTCGATATAGCGATGACGGCTGTTGACAACATCGTGGCCTATCGTGAGGGTCAGGGTGGCATAGAGATTGATGGCTCGGAACTGGTCGCAGTAATGGGCGGAGACAACGGGTTTTTGCGGTTGGTTGGTCGTGAGGATATCAAACAAGTTGCCGACTTCAAAGGTAAGCAACTCTCCGTTGACTCACTTACTACAGGCTACGCATTCGTTCTGCTGGAAATCCTCGAGAGGAATGGATTGGTGCTCAACCGTGACTATCAGACTGTCGCGGCAGGAGGGGTTTTGCAGCGTTATGACGCTCTTGTGGAACGTAAGCATGCCGGTACTCTCTTGGTGTCTCCATTTGAGGTTATGGCCAAGTCCAAAGGGCTCAATCAAGTTGTGGATGCGTCATCTGCGCTCGGCAGCTACCAAGGCCTGGTTGCCGGAGTGCGACGGTCGTGGGCGGCGGCAAACCAGAATCAAGTAGTTGCTTACATACGGGGATATCAGGACGCGACCGCATGGCTTTACGATCCAAAAAATAAAGAGGAGGCATTGGCACTCTTTATGAAAAACGTTCCAAATTCCACAAGACAGTCGGCAGAGGTTTCATATTCAGTACTGCTAGCCCCCCAGTCCGGCTTCCAAAAGAATGCCGCCATTGACAAGAACGGCGTTCAAACGGTTCTCAATCTTCGCCAAAAATACGGCCAGCCTAAAAGAGCCATCGGAAACGTCAATAGCTACTACGACTCGCGGTACTTTGATCAAGCCATTCAACGTTGAATCAAAAGGGGCACTGTGAGCGACTCCCTTTTGCCAACGAGGATTGAAACTGTCCTGATGGAGGACGGCACCGAAATCGCTTTGGCGGTTTACCTGCCATCTGTGAAGCCTGGTGAGGTGTTCCCCACCCTGCTAGCAGCATCTCCCTATCGCTTTGACAATAATCTCGCACCAGCGACGCCAATCTTCTTGTGGCGCGAAACCGGCCCCATTGAGTGGTATCTCACTGAGGGCTATGCCTTTGTGCACATGGACGTCCGCGGTACCGGAAGATCTAACGGCGAATATAGGTACATGGATGCTTCCGAGCAGCATGACCTCTACGAAGTTGTGGAGTGGATTGCTGAACAGTCTTGGTCGAACAAGAAGGTTGGAGGAATTGGGCAATCTTATTACGCGAGAATGCAATGGTTCATGGCGATTCAGGCTCCGCCCCATCTGGCATGTGTGGCACCGTACGACGGTAACGTCGATACCTATCGCTGCTCAGCCTACACAGGGGGAATTCCAGGTGATTTTCCTGGAACGACCTGGTTCAATGCAACTGTTCGCGCCATCAACCAGTATCCAGCCTCCGGCCCCTCCAAGCTAATTGAATGGGACTATGCATTGGCCGTACGGCAACATCCGACGTATGACGAGTTTTGGGTTGAGCGCGCGGCCGCAGAGCGACTTCACGAGATTTCAGTTCCAGTATTTTCTATCGGTGTGTGGCGAAAAGTGGATCTGCATCTCAATGGAAACATCATCGGCTTCCAGAGGAGCGGGGGGCCGAAAAAGCTGTTGGTGTTTTCTTCCGCTAATGTCCAAGATGCTGTTCAAGATTACTCAAGCGTCGCGTTTCATAAACAATACCTTCTTCCGTTTTACGACCGTTATTTGAAAGGTCGTGAGACGGGTTACGAAGCTCAGCCGGCTGTGCGCTACTTTCCTGGCGGTAGCAAGGCGCTGCGTACTGCACAAGCATGGCCTCCTGAAGACATCAGTCCGAAAGTTTTTTATCTTGCATCTGGGCCGACCGGGAGTGTTCAGTCTTTGAATGACGGACGCTTAGTGGAGGCTAAGGTGAGCGAAAGCGCTGGCAGCACTGACTTTCATTATCCCGATCCAGGTTGGCGTCTTGGCGTCGTAGGGCCTGGCCCTGACGGGAAGCCAGATCCAGCAAGACGGGTTCTGACATTCACGACGGACATTTTGACGGACGACGTTGAAATTGCCGGGCCAATGAACCTAATTCTTTATGCGAGTTCTACGCAGCGTGACACGGATTTCATTGTGAAGGTCAGTGAGCAGTATGCGCCTGACGATAAGGGCACTGAAAACGGTCTGAACCCTGGCTACCAAGTGGTATCTAAAGGTTGGTTAAGAGCGTCTCATAGACAGTTGGATGTGAATCGCAGCACGCATTTGGCCCCCTACTATGTTCACACGTCGCCGACAGCAATAGAACCAGGTGAAGTCTATTGTTTTGAAATCGCCATCATGCCTTCGGCGCATGTATTCAAGAGTGGCAGTCGAATTAGGCTGGAAGTTGCCAACGGAGACTCCAGCGTTACTGAGTATGTGTTTCCGCACGAATATTCACCGTGGAAAGTTGGCGTGGACACATTTTTCCACAGTAGCACTTATCCATCGCGTCTAGTCCTTCCACTCAGACCCTCACCTTAAGACAGGATTTATATGCTTTCTAGCTCTAAGATTTTGGTAGTGCTTGCCAGTCTTTGTTCTGGTTTGGCGATGGCGCAGCCGAGTTCCAACTCAGGTGTGGACTCGTGGCCAACCCGGCCAGTAAAAATAGTCATAGGCCTGCCTCCTGGAAGTGGTAGTGATCTACTGGCGCGGGCTTTGGCCCAGGAACTCGCTGATGTGTGGAAGCAGCCGGTGATAGTGGATAACAAACCGGGTGCAAACGGCATTCTCGCTGCCAATACAGTAGCGAAGTCTCCGCCAGATGGCCACACATTGTTTCTTGCTATTGATGGCAATTTGACTACTAATCCGTTCGTGTATAAGTCATTGCCTTATGACCCGATAAAAGACTTCTCTCCGGTGACTATGCTGATCACTTTCAGCACGGTGCTTGTTGCCCATCCGACTTTCCCCGCACAGTCAGTTTCTGAAATGGTCGCAAAGGCAAAAGCTGCTCCAGGATCATTTTCCTATGCCTCTATTGGCAGCGGCAGCAACATGCACTTGTTGAGTGAGACGTTTGCTCAGAACGCTGGCATTAAGCTCCTGCATGTTCCGTACAAGGGCATTCCGCAAATGTCTACCGCGCTGCTGACCGGCGAAGTCAATCTTGGATGGTTGGGCGCCTTCACGGCAAAGCCGTTGATTGCAGAAGGGCGGATCAAAGCTATCGCCATTAGTGGAAACAAAAGATCTTCAATGTTGCCTCAGGTACCGACTTTCGCTGAGAACGGGTATCCGAAAGTTGATATGACGGTGTGGTATGGGCTCCTGGCACCAGCCGGCACGCCAAAACAGGTTGTAGAGAAAATCCATGCATCAGTCAGTCGATTGATCGCACAGCCGGCATTTCGAGAAAAACACCTTATTCCGAAAGGATACGAGCCAAGCGGGATGGGTCCAACCGAATTCTCCGACTACATCAAGAAAGAACTGCCATCACGCGCTGAGATGGTTCGTTTGGCAGGCGTGACCCAGCAAGAGTAGGACGTTAGCCTCATTAACTAAACACATCCGAGGATAAGTATGACTAGAAATAAGTGGTTGGCTATTGTCTCAATTTCACTGTTGAGTTTCTGTGTGCCCCTCATAGCGTCTGCACAGGCGTTGAAGGTAGCAATCGTGTCTCGCACCGTGTTCTACGCTCCTCTCTGGATAGCAGCGGAACGCGGA
Source organism: Polaromonas sp. (assembly GCF_016185115.1). Lineage (GTDB taxonomy): Bacteria > Pseudomonadota > Gammaproteobacteria > Burkholderiales > Burkholderiaceae_C > Polaromonas. The sequence continues at coordinate 462,007 of NZ_JACPOF010000015.1, forward strand.
TTCTTCAAGCAGGCAGGAATCGATGCAGAAATTGTGGTCTATGACAACGCTGAAAAGATCACCGAGGATCTGAAGAAGGGCGTTGTGCAGATCGCCATATCGACCCCAGAAGGTGTGATAACCGATGCTTATGCGAATGGTAGTCTACGGATCATCGCGGGCAATGCGGAGAAATTACCTCACTTCATCATCGCGAAGCCCGAAATAAGGACTCTAGCTCAGATCAAGGGTCGGACTATTGGTGTTTTGTCCACGCAGGAAGGCTCGTCTAATCTCATTCGGGAAATTCTTGCAAATGTAGGACTCACGCCCAAAGACTACGTGATTGAGCAGGTGGGAGGGGCGCCCACACGCTGGAAGCTTCTAAAGGAAGGCAAGATTGACGTAGGCCTGCAGCCTTTTCCGTTGAGTTACGAAGCAGACGCAGCCGGGTTTTCGAATTTGGGAGCTATTGCTTCGTTGATTCCCGACTATCAATTCACCAGTGTGAATGTTGATGATCTCTGGGCCAAGCGAAATCAAAGTGTGGTGATCAACTTTCTGAAGGCTTTGAAGTTAGGCCAAGAGGACATCGCCAAAAACCCCGCGTTCGCGATTGCTGTGTCTTCGAAGCAGCTTCAAACCTCTGCGGCGCTTGCAGAGCGCGCGTTGAATGAAACTGCCAGACTAAAGATACTGTCCGGTGACCTATCCGTATCGCGCCCTGGATTGGGAAAGGTGTTTGAGACGCTTGTCGCTGCGAATCTGGTACCCAAAAATCGTGCTTTCGAATTCCAGAAAATTGTGGATGAAAGCTACTTGGCGGCGGCAAGCCGCTGAGTTGCCAGCCGCGAGCCCATCGGAGTATTTATCTAGTCTATACAGCAAATTCGTTTGGTCGCATTGCTGACATACGTGTCCAGTCACGACAATGCCAAGAGAACTTTATTGTTCTTCGATCAAGAATATGTAGGAGACAAATGGACTCGCGTCATCAATCCTTTCCCCTGCGCTCCACCTTTGGCTTTTGCGCAGGTTTCAATGCGCTAAACATTGCTGTCGCTCTCATCTGGGGAGCCATCTCTGGGCTAGCCAATGCGGGCACGCTCGGTGGTCCAATGCGCTTACAAGATGAAGGCATGTTTTTCGTAAACGGTGCTTTAAAGGATACCAACACTCTTGCGCTCATTCCGGGAACTCCTCCTAAACCTGGCCAGATTGTGGTTGGTCAGATGTATGTTCATTACCGAGTGCCGCAGGTTCAGAAGTCCAAGGCTCGCAAGCTTCCGATAGTTTTTGTCCATGGCGGTGGTCTCACTGGTATGACCTACGAGACTACCCCAGATGGAAGGGAAGGTTGGGCGACCTATTTCACGCGTCAGGGTTATACGACATACGTTGTGGACTTTCCTGGTCGTGGTCGCGCTGGGTTTGATGCGACGAGAGTTGATCCTGCCAAGGTGACGCAAGTTACACAAGAAAATGCTTGGCAGATATTCCGCTTTGGCCCTTCTTATGGTCAGGTCAATTCAGGGCTGCAGTTCCCTGTGGATGCAGTTGCGGCTTTGGGCGCGCAAAACGTCCCGCTCGCGGAGACAACTCTGGAAGGGGGTGCGTTGACAAATACTCCCAACGCACTGGTAGCTCTGTTGGACCGTATTGGACCAGCAATCTTCTTTGTGCACTCGCAATCCGGCCCGATGGTAGATGCGCTTGTTGGTAAACGACCTGATCTGGTCAAGGCAGTTGTCAATGTAGAAGGAAGTCAGGCCGTAGCCCCAACCGATGCGCAGATCGAGGCATACAAAAATGTGCCGGCACTCGAGTTGTTTGGCGACTTTGTTCAGCAAGATGTAAACGGATTCGCTGGCAAGCCGCGTTACGACGCAAGGAAGATGGTCGTGAACCGCATTAACTCTGCCGGAGGAAAAGCCCAGATTGTTCAGTTGCCTGAAGTCGGCATATCAGGGAATTCGCACATGATGATGCAGGATAAGAACAACCTCAAAGTTGCCGACTTTATTGGGGCTTGGATTTTGAAGAATGTCAGGTAGTCCTTGCACTAATGGGTGTGTGCATGGCTACGGAAATGCGATTGCAGAATAATTTTTGATCCGGAGACATAAATGAAATTTCGAATACTGAGTACACACTGCTTACTGGCTGTTGCATATGCAGGCTTCACTTTTGCAGCATCGCCAGTTGCTGCGCAGGATACATTCCCCACCAAACCTGTTCGGTTGATAGTTCCGTTCACGCCAGGTGGAAGCAATGACGTGATCGCGCGTGTATTGGCTCAGAAGCTGGGTGACATGTGGCGTCAGCCGGTCATCGTTGACAACAAGACAGGGGCAGCCGGAAATATCGGCTCCGACTTTGTCGCAAAAGCGCAGCCCGATGGTTACAACCTGCTGATCACTAACAACAATACCATGTCTATCAATCCGGCGTTGTTGGCTAACATGCCCTTTGATGCCGCGAATGACTTTGCACAAGTCACGCAACTCGGTATCGTGCCGGTGGTCCTTGTTGTTAACTCCAATGTAAAAGCTGAAAATGTAAAGAGCCTGATTGCTTTGGCGAAAGTTCGACCTGGCGCTCTGACCTATGCCTCCAGTGGATCCGGAAGTCCACAGCATCTATCTGCAGAAATGTTCAAGTCTATGACGGGGACGAGGATTGTTCACATACCGTACAAGGGTGCGGCTCCAGCAATCACGGACATGCTTGGAGGGCAGATTGACATGCAATTTGGCGCCATTAATTCTTTGCTCCCTCACATCAAGACAGGTCGCTTGAGGGCACTTGCGGTGGGTGGAACAAAAAGAGCAGCCTTGCTTCCCGAAATACCGACGATGGCTGAGGCTGGAGTAGCCGGCTATGACAGTGAGATCTGGTTAGGCCTTGCAGCACCCGCCAAGACTCCACGAGCGGTGATCCAAAAAATCAATGCTGATGTCCTCAAGGTACTGGCAATGCCTGACGTAAAGGCCAATCTCTCCGAGCAGGGCATAACCACCAAAGGTAGCACGCCGGAGCAAATGAAGGAACTGGTTGCAAGCGACTATCAGCGTTGGGCAAAGATTATCAAAGGTGCCGGCATTCGCGCCGACTAGTTGACTGAACCAAATTTTCCAGATCTAAATTGATGGTGAAGCAGGTGAGTCGCCTGCTCTGATCAAAGGCCATCGGGACGGTTGCAAACTTAATGAGCCGGAATTCAACTCTTGAGCAGCGCACTGATTCGACATGTTCCGGCACCGATGGTCGCCCTACTGCGAGGCTCCCATTTTATGAATAGACGGGATGTCTAGTGGCGATGCACTGTGCAACGGAAAAAAGGTTGCACACTTTCTGTTTGCTTAGGTCTTAGATACCAAACCTGAGGGCGCGCCTGAACATTGCTAAAAGCTGTTCTGGGAAGTTTTCACTCAGGGATCCAAAAAAAAGTGGAGACAAAAAATGACGAAATCCAAAGCTAGCCATACAGCTAAATCCACGATATTCAGTGGAAAGCTCAAAGGAATGCTGACTAGCTGGACCTGGTGCGCTGCTGTTGCACTTATGCCAGCAATGGCGTCTGCCTTTCCAGAAAAGCCCGTGAGAATCGTTGTGCCTTCGGGCGCGGGAGGGCCTACCGACATGCTGGCCAGGCTGGTAGCTGAGCGACTGGGCCGTGTGTGGAAAAGCGGAGTAATCATCGAGAACAAACCAGGTGCGGCGCAGATGATCGGAACCGACTACGTGGCAAAAGCCAGTCCGGATGGCTATACCCTGTTGCTGACTTCCGACGGGTCTATAACCATCAATCCCGGTCTCTATCCGAAGATGCCATATGACCCCATCAAGGACCTGGCTCCGATCTCCAAGCTCGCGACTGTACCTTTGGTGATGGTTGTTCATCCCTCCGTCGCAGCGAAATCCGTGCCGGAATTCGTGACTCTCGCAAAAAGCACACCGGGCACCATTAACTTTGGATCTGGGGGGAGTATCTCGAGAATTGGAGCTGAGCTCTTTCGTTCGATGACAGAAATTCAGCTTGTACATGTGCCTTATAAAGGAAGTGGCCCACTTGTTATCGGGTTGCTTGGCAATGAGGTTCAGATGGCCTTTGATGGAGCGTCCTCCTCATTACCGCAAATCAAAGCTGGAAAACTGCGCGCTTTGGCCATTTCTAGTAAAGAGCGCCTGTTAACGCTTCCCGATGTTCCAACTGTGGCTGAAGCTGGAGTGCCGGGGTACGAGTCTGGTGCGTGGCTTGGGCTGTTTGCTCCTGCCGGGACTCCAAAAGATGTTCTTGCAAAAATCAACGAAGACTTTGGTCAAGTTATGCGGTCTCCCGATCTCCAAAAGAGAATTGCTGATCTGGGTATGACTTCGACCGCCACATCGCAAGAAGCTTTTGCATCGCAGATCAAAACTGACACGGCTAAGTGGACGCAATTGATTAAAAAGACGGGTATGCAAGCGGATTAAATGCGCCTACCTGAGCACTGGGGTTTAGATAGGCAATTATTTGAAATGGAAAAAGATGACATCGGCAAACGTGTATCAAATTAAGCGGGATGAGACCTCTGCGGCCGAATGGCAAGCACGCATCGATCTGGCTGCAACCCACAGGCTATCCGTGCACTACGGGTGGGGAAATTTAATCTATAACCACATAGCGCTTCGCGTTCCCGATCAGCCGGAATACTTTCTCATAAAGCCGCATGACCTGATGTTTGAGGAGGTTACGGCATCAAATTTGTTGAAACTGCGCATGGATGGACAGCCTGTGGGTTGGGAATCGAACGTGAATGCGGCCGGTTTTACGATTCACACTTCGATGCTCAATGCTAGGCCCGACCTGGCATGTACTCTGCATGTACACACCAAAGTCGGGATGGCCATGTCTGCACATGGGGGTGGCCTCTTGCCAATGACTCAAGGGTCCATGCGCTTCTATAACCGTATCTCGTACCATGATTACGAGGGTATCTCTACAGATATCGACGAAGCGAAGCGGCTGGCTGTTGATCTTGGACCGAAGAATAAAGCCATGATCTTGAGAAATCATGGGCTTGTCACTGCCGGGACAAGTTGCAGTGAGGCGCTGTCCTTAATGCGATATCTGATCGCCTCCTGTGAGACGCAGCTGATGCTGGAGGCCACAGGCTGCAAAATCATTATTCCAAGCCCCGAGATTTGTGAGCATGCTGCAAGGCAATGGGAGCTTCAGGGAGGGGAAGACTGGGATGCCTATATCCGCACTGCTGACCGGATTGACCAATCCTATCGAGATTGAATGTATGGAAGGGATTTCTCAAGCCGATGGCATGCCAAAGATTCGCGTAGGCATCGTGTCCAAGACGTACTACTACACACCGCTGTGGATCGCCCAGGATTGTCATTTTTTCAAGGATGAAGGCATACAGGTCGAGATCGAACTGCTTGGGAATCAAAATCCGGCCGAGCTTCTTTACCGACACGAAATACAACTTGCTATTGCGCCGCCAGACAGCGTCTTACAGGACGTGGATAAAGGCGGAAGACTTCGATTGCTTGCAGGGAATTCCGATAGGTTGAGTCATTGCCTGATAACGCAGCCGGAAATTACTACGGTAGAGCAGCTCAAAGGAAAGCGATTCGGCATTCTTTCTCGCACCGAGGGAAGCTTCTTTCATTTTCGGGCATTGGCGAAAGCGCACGGGCTTGTTTATCCTGGCGACTATGAGCTGGTCGAAACAGGCGGTGCACCTGTCAGGCACCAGATGCTGCTTGACCGGAAGATTGACGCGGGTCTGCAGTCATTCCCGTGGGTCTATGTTGCTGAGAAGTTGAGCTTCAACAATATTGCCGATATCTCAGACTACTTGCCGCAGTGGCAATTTAATACCTTGAATGCTCACCTCGATTGGGTGGAAGAAAATCGGGAACTGGTTACCCGTTTTCTCAGGGCGATGATTCGAGCGACCAACTGGTTCTATGAAAATCGTGAGGGTGCAGCTGAAGTAGCGGCACGGAATCTTGGAATCAATATTACGGACAGTCAGGCCGGCTGGGATTATTTCGCAAAAACCGAGTGCATAACGCCTGACATGAGCTTGAGTCTAGAAGGTCTGTCACATGTATATGCAGCTCTTATCGATGCGAACTTAATCAAACACCCCAATGCGCTGGTGAATAGGGCCTATGACGCGACAAGCATTCTTGACGAAGTGCTACGGCAGATCCGTTGGGAATCGGGCTTCAAAGGCTCCCTTGAGAAGGTACAGTGAACTCACCGGCAGATGCACCGTTCCTTTTATGAAAGAGCGAAGCTAACTACTTAGCAACTCTTCGTACCCAGCTGGAGTTCAATGCTTGAACGCTCTCGCAGCCGAGCAATGCAAGGCTTCGATCCAGCTCTGATTGCAGAATTGATAACGCCTTGGCAACACCAGGTTCACCACCCGCCGCCAGTCCATACAAAGTCGCCCGCCCAAGCAGAATTGCTTTAGCCCCCAAAGCGAGTGCCTTAATGATGTCGCTACCTCGGCGAAATCCACCATCGATCAAAACTGGAAAATTATCGCCTGACGCCTGTACGACCTCTTGCAAGACGTCCAGTGTTGCCGGTGCCCCGTCAAGCTGGCGACCCCCGTGGTTCGAGACAACCACCCCATCCGCCCCTGCCTTCTTTGCAAGGGGGACATCCTCTGCACATGCAATACCTTTGACCAAAAACGGCCCGCCCCATCGATCCTTCATCCAGGCAATGTCATCCCAGTTCAGGCCCGCGTTTCTTTGAGATCGCGTGAACTCTGCCAGTTGGGAAGCGTTGGATCCAGGACCTACAAACTCGGCAACGTTTTCAATTCTAGGCATGCCCCCGCCAGCAAACCAGGTCTTAATCAGCCAGTCGGGATGTGTAATCCCATCCCAAATAACGCGTGGAGTCAAATGTACTTCGTGGGAAAACTTATTACGTGCATCACGCTCTCTCTTACCAGCAACAAGCGAGTCAACGGTGACCATCATTACGGTATACCCAGCGGCTTTCGCCCGGTCAATCAGCCGGCCCACCACAGCACGGTCTCCCCACGGATACAGCTGAAACCATTTAGGTCCACTAGATACCTTGGCGATGTCTTCTAGCGAGTTGGTTGAAGCCGTTGAGACAGTATGTACGGTTTGAGCTTGTTTCGCTGCCTGTGCCAAAGCCAAGTCGGCACCTTTCCAATGCAAGCCGTTAAGGCCAGTGGGACCAATCAAAAACGGAAGGGACAGCCGATCCCCAAAAAGATCCACGGATAAATTCCTGCTGACATGACCTGTAACAAGGCGTGGTTTGAACTGCCATTGCTTAAATGCATCAAGGTTGGCACTAAGAGTAATTTCATCTTCAGCCCCGCCATACAGGTAGTCGAATATGACTTTCGGAAGCCGTCGTCTAGCCATTGATTCCAGATCTGCAATGCTGACTGCTGAAGATATGTCCATGATCTTTTAACTTCTACTCAGCGCTGATTTTTGCTTCGGTCACAACCTTGCGCCACTTAGGCAGTTCAGCAGCGATCATTGAGGAAAATTCCTCCGGTGTGCTTCCTACAGCTTCCATGCCGCTGGCGGCGAGCTTGTTCTTTACGTCCGACGAAGTTATTGCTTTCCGAACTTCAGCCTGCATGCGGGCCAGAACGGCCGTAGGAGTTCCCTTTGGCGCCATCAGGCCGCTGAAGCTGTTGAACTCAAATCCTGAAAATCCTCTTTCTGCGACAGTGGGAATATCCGGCAGTGTCGTCATGCGTGTTGATGACGTGACGGCTAGAGCGCGCAGCTTTCCATCTTTGACATGCGGAAGGGCTGCAAGCGGAGTATCGAAGTAGTAGTCTGTTTCCCCCGATATCACTGCGAGTGTGGCTTGTGGCGCACCTTTGTAGGGCACATGTATGACACGAATGTCCGCCATGGTATTTAAAAGTTCACCTGCAAGATGTGGCCCAGTGGCGTTTCCTGCAGAACCCATATTGAGGGAGCGTGGTCTGCTTTTTGCTGTTGACACAAGCTCGTTTATTGACTTGAATGAAGAACTAGCTTTGGTCACCAACACAAGAGGTTGGCCGGTAAGAATGCTGATGGGGATCAGATCTTTAGTGGTGTCGTAAGGCATCTTGGCATGCAGTGCTGGGCCTACGACCAGTGGTGTAGAGACAATGCCAAAGGTATATCCGTCTGGTGCTGCCTGCGCGGTCGCGGCCATCCCCACCAGATGTCCTGCACCTGCCCGGTTTTCTATAATAATAGGCTGGCCCAGGCTCGATGAGAGCTTGTCTGCCAGTACGCGAGCAACTTGATCTGTGGGGCCACCGGCAGCGGTAGGCACAATAAATTTGATTGGACGGATTGGCCACGCTTCCTGTGCGAATACCGGGCAGGACACAAGGATAGTCACTGCGAGGCAGCTAAGAAACTTATTCATTAATGATTCCCTTCAGCGTCCGCACCGCTCTGAGCTCTGGCTTTGATGATGCACTCGGGTGCAAGGTAGAAGTCGACAGATGTAGGAGCCTCCTTTGGAATCAGCCCGGCATCTATTTGTGTCTGAATGACAACTTCCAGGCCTTTGCGGTTGACGCTCATATCTCTCGTCAGGGCATTGGTCTCCGTGTAATAGTCCCATGCCCTCTGCGCATATTCCGACGTGGTCGGCAGTTCTTTCTCCGCAACCATGGACGCTTCGGTTTTATGCTGGTGGAGCCATTCTGTTGCCCTCAGTAGTACCCGAATGAAGGCCTCCAGTTGTGAGGGGTCTGCACGGAATTTGGACATATCAGCGTTAACCGACACAAACTGCCAATCAGGAACATAACCCGTGATTTCGCCGAGATTGTTCATTCCCGCCTCTTCTGCGACATAGTTCCACGGTATTGACTGCAGTCCGCCGTCGATAGTGCCCTCCAGGAGCGCCTTGTGTCGTGGAGGAACACCACCCATTTCTACTACTTCATAGTCTGCAGGATAGTGAAGCCCATGATGGGCGAGCATTGCTTTCAACTGAAAAAAGCTGCCTTCCACTTTATTCAGAATACCTAGCTTCCCGCCCTTGAGGGATGTCACAGTTTTGAAGGGAGCCCGTGTGATAAGTGAATGACTCAGCTTCCCGGTATTGCCTGCCACTATTCTCAAGGGGCCGCCCTTCGCCGCATTCTGCAGGGTCGCTTCTGGAGTGCCGAGAACTACTTGAAGGGAGCCGCTTAAAAGGGGCTCGACCTGAGAAGCGTTTCCCATTAAAACTGTCTCGACGTCCAGGCCCTCCTGCGCAAACCAGCCCATCGATATACCTGCCCACAGCGGTACGTTGAAGAACGTCTTGGATACTATCCCGACCCGCCAAGGTGTTAAGTGTGTGTGTTGAAGGTGCATTTGAAATTGTTAGATGAGAGCGGTGTGCGCTCGCAATAGTCAGACTGGGAAATCAAAACCCGTATAGAACTTCAGGGTTCTTCACCAAGATCTTTTGCCTTGTGCTTTCGTCTGGCAACCAGGTGAGCATCTGGTCAAGCAGGTCAGCTGTGTTGGGCATCTTGCCTTTGAACGACACATGTGGCCAGTCACTGGCCCAAAGCAGACGATCACTCCCTATATCTAGCAGGGCGTTCACATAGGGAAGCATGTCTACATACGGCGCGGGCATTTTTGACATACGGTAGCTTGAGGACAATTTCACCCAGCATCGGCCAGTCTTGATTAGGCGAAGCAAGGTCTGAAAGCCAAGTTGGGAGACTCCTTCCTCGGGCCTTAAAGAACCCATGTGGTCGATTACAAACTCGCTTTCAAGGCACATCAAAGTCCGTTCCATGGCAGCAAGCGGAGCCCCACCGCCGTCATCCATCACATGCAATTGCACGTGCCATCCGAGCTTCGCAATTCGCCTGGACAGAGTGGGCATCTCTTCAATGGGGACGGCCCCCTTATGTCCGATGTTGTAACGTACCCCGCGGACACCCAATGCGTTCAAGCGAGCTAATTCGTTGTCGGGTGTATCTGCACGAAGGGCAGCGATCACCCTGGCCGGCCGCCCTAGTTGAGCAGCCGCTTCAAGGTGCCGGCGATTGTCGGTCCCATAGCCTGACGGTTGAACCAAAACCACGCGTTCAACTCCCAATACATCCATCACCGTTGCCAAGGTGGAAGGGAGAGCGTCAGGAACATCAAAAGATCTGGTTACGGCTGGCGGATACAGTTGCGTGGGTCCATATACGTGGACGTGACAGTCAGTAGTACCAGGGGGACAGATCAGCTTTGGGCGCCTAATAGCTGCAATTGGCGGCTGACAGAGTTCTAGCATGAGAGAGATGTCATTGGCTATTCGAAGAACTTGTCCTCATGCAGGATGTAGGGAAGCTCTTTATTCTTTTCTGAATATCCGTCGAACGGCTTACCTTCCATGTCGATGCGGGCAAGGATATCGGCGTCCGGGTCCACCGCAGCGCCTACGCGCAACATAACCAAGGGCTCATCTCCTTTTGCTAAAAACCAGTAGAAAGCTCCACATGGAACCAGAACGCAGTCATTTTTGGCGACTTCGCGAGTTTCGTTCCTTGGCCCATAGAAAGTAGCCTCGCCTTGCAGTACAACAAAAACATGGTCTTCGTTTGAATGGGCATGAATTTCATTCTCGCCACCACTCGCATACGTTTTCAAGACAACATTCATATGTCGTGATGCGCCCAGAACCTGGTTGGTCCGCCCTTGTTTTGGCAGTTGAGCACGAATATGAAAAAAACTTGGCACCTTTGATTGCGACATTCGCGCCATCTCTGCATTCCACTCCGAAGCGCTATTTGCAATCTTCGCGAGAGGCTTATTTGGGTCTGACATTCAATGATCCTTATTGGTTGGTTTGAACGGATGCGCTACTGGACTTTGATCCCTGCTTTATCTATCACCGTTTTCCATTTTGAAGACTCGCTCTCAAGGAAGGTGCTGAAAGCTTTCGTAGATGAAGGATCCGCGATGAGGCCGGACGCGGACAATTGCTCTTTGACGTCAGGCATGCTGAGAATGCGGTTGATTTCAGCGTTGAGTTGTTGAGTGATCGCTGGGGGCATTCCCTTAGGTCCTACGAGACCCATCCATACAGCGACGTCAAATGTTTGTAGGCCTTGCTCATTTGAGATAGAGGCCAAATCCGGCAATGCCGGAATTTTTGATTTCCCCAGGTTGCCAACTGCCTTGAATTTTCCGCTTTGGACGTGCGGCAGCCCTGCGGTGACGCCATCAATAATGAATGTGACGTCATTCGACAACAGACCTTGAACCGTACCGGCGCTTCCTTTGTAGGAAACGCTCAGCAGGTCAAGTCCCAGGGAGGTTTTTATGAGTTCCCCCCCGAGCTGGGATGTAAACGTTCCGTAGCCATAAGACACCTTGCCCGGCTGCGCTTTGGCACGTGCGACAAGCGCTGCCATGGATGACGGTCCGGCTGATCCGGTCAGGATGACAAGTGGAGCAATCGCCAGCTTTGCAACTGGTTCGAAGTCTCTGACTGGGTCGTATGACAGCTTGTTGTAAAGGTATTGGTTCATGACCAAGGTGTTGTCGATCGCTACAAGGAGCGTGTACCCATCCGCTGGCGCTTTGGCCACGGCATCCGCGCCAATGATGGTGTTTGCCCCGGCCTTGTTTTCGACGATGACAGGTTGGCCAACTTTGTCGGAGAGTTTTTGACCGATAACCCGAGCCAGTAGATCGGTCGGCCCCCCAGCAGGGAATGGCACAACCAGTTTGATAGGTCGGCTTGGATACGTCGCGGAACCCTGTGCATGCGCACCAGACGTGAAGATAGTTGCAATGGTCAGAATCAGCCAGAGCGGACGTAATGGATTTTTCATGGTGTCTCCAGAAACTTTTTCTATTTATTCAAGAAGGGCACATTGTCTGCACTCACGCCGCGTAAGGGCAATTCGAAAAATTGCATTCGCTATATAGACAAATCGAATACAACTTTTAAGCGCGACGCTGAGGCACATGTTTGGTAGGTACTATCCCGCGCATTGAATGCAACGAATGTAGAGATACTGCACGCTCGTTCCAAAATGCACTTGAGGAGTTGTGCGCACGCGCGCAATGGCCTCAAATCCCAATATCAAAGGAGTGATACATGAGAGGCTCGATCCCCACCTGCTTTTTTCAGGCTTTTTTCGTTTTTGCTACCTTCTTGAGCGTGAGCCTGCCGGGTATGGCGCAAAGTTCGGCGACTCCAGCTATCAAAATGGTGATACCTTTCCCGGCTGGGGGATCCGCTGACTCATTTGGCCGAATTGTGGGACAAGCTCTGGCGCAGCAACTCGACCAACCCGTCGTCGTGGACAACAAGCCAGGGGCCGACGGGGCGATCGGCGCGGAGGCGGTGATTAATTCACCTGCTAACGGCTTGACGATATTCCTGGCCACAAACTCAGCCATCGTGGCTGTACCAACCCTCAGGCTTAAATCTCCATATGATCCGCGAACCGCATTTAGTCCAATCGGCATGGTCGGGCAGTCGGCATTTTTTCTGTTCGTTCACCCTTCGGTTCCTGGGAGTACGCTGCAGGACTTTTTGGCGTATGCGAAAGGTAATCCTGGCAAACTTAATTACGCCACCGCAGGTGCGACAAGTATCTTGGCGAGTGCGCAGATGCTTCAAATTGCCGGACTCACGATGACTCAGGTGCCATACAAAGGGGAGGCACTTGCGGTACCTGATCTGGTTTCCGGTAGGGTTCAGGTCATGTTGGGATCCACAACTTCACTTTTATCGCTGGTGAAGGAAGGCAAGCTTAAGGTCCTTGCTGTAGTTGGCGACCAGCGCAGTGCATTGGCACCAGACGTTCCCACTTTGCATGAAAGCGGCATAAGAGGTGTTTCTGTGGTCCCGTGGTCGGCCGTCTTCGCGCCAGCCGGCACTCCTTCGCCTGTTGTCGACAGGCTTTCTAAGGCCCTTACTTCCGCTCTCCGGAATCCGGACACAGTGCGCCAGCTTGGGGCGCAGGGCATTTCGGCTGAGGTGATGACTCCAGCAGCGCTTAGCACCTTCGTGGCAAAGCAGTACGAAGTGTGGAGCCGGCTTGTAATCGATGTTAAGTTAGAGCGCCAGTAAAGTGAAAGGGTCTAAGTGGTGTTAGCAATTGAACTTGCCTGGCATGGGGATGGAGCTTCGCTTGAAGTCGCAGAGAGACCTATACCTGTAGCAGGCAAGGCCGAGGTGGTTATACGCGTCTTGGCCGCTGGAATAAACCGCGCCGATCTGTCGCAGCGAAAAAAGGGCTACACACTTCCCCGGGATGCCTCCGACATACCCGGTCTTGAGGTTTGCGGCACCATTGTTTCCGGTGACGTGGAGGGCAGTGGGTTCGCCATTGGTCAGCGAGTCTGTGCCCTCCTGGAAGGAGGGGGGTATGCGGAGTACGCATTGGCAAGACTCGGTCAATGCTTGCCTGTGCCAAGCTGTCTGTCGGACGCACAGGCGGCTGCCTTGCCAGAAACATATTTCACGGTGTGGAGCAACGTGTTTGAACGCGCCAACCTGCAGCCCGGAGAAGTTTTGCTGGTGCACGGCGGGGCAAGTGGAGTGGGGACCGCAGCAATTCAAATATGCACGGCATTGGGGCACCAGGTGATCGCCACTGTTGGTAGCGAGGTCAAGGTAAGTGCGGTCGAGGCTCTAGGTGTTGTCCGGGCGATCAATCACAGCCGAGAAAACTTTAGTGAAATAACCCTTTCTGTGACGCAGGGTCGTGGTGCTAATGTCATTCTGGACATGGTCGGGGGCGAGTATTTGGAGCGAAATATTCTTTGCCTTGCTGATGATGGCCGCCTAGTGATGATTGCCATGATGGGTGGAATGTCTGCCAACCTCGACTTGGAACAGGTTATACGACGAAGGCTGGTTATTACGGGGTCTACCCTTCGACCAAGGACTCTGGCATTTAAAACCTCAGTTAGAAACGCCCTCCATGCCCGCGTATGGCCTCTGTTGGAAACTGGCTTGATCGTACCGCTCGTCCATGCAACCTTTCCATTCCGAAGTGCCACAGATGCCCAAGCGATGTTGGCGCGCAGCGAACACATCGGAAAAATTATCCTGACCTTCTAGAACTGTTGATTAGTTCATCTCGCTTCGAAGAGAAGCTCTTCCTGCGTGAGTTTGATGTGTCGCCTAAAGGCGAAAAGATCAACGCTGCTGAAGAGCATTTCTTACCAGTTCTCTTAGCCATTGGTTGGCGGGATCCGTGTGAAATCGCTTATGCCAGATGTGCTTCACTTCAACTGTTGGCGATTTAAATGGGAGAGGGTAGATGCGCATCCCGCGTTGGGCTTCGAAAGCTCCCGCCAAATCCATTGGAATGATTGCGATGAGATCTGTGTTGGCAATAATGCTAACTAACCCAAGGTAGTGGGGAACGGTGAGAAATACATTGCGCACGATTCCGTGTTCCTGCATTGTCTTTTCGATAACCTCCTGACTTCTTCCTTCCGTTCGGATAGCAACATGCGACGCCTTGAGAAATCCATCCATTGAAAGCTCGCCCAATGTCAGTATCGGATTCTTATCCCCTACAAGACACATAAATCCGCTGTTTCTGAGCAACTTCTGCTGGAATACACCGGCAGTCAGATGGTCAGGGAAAAAGCCGATTGCCAAGTCAACCGCTCCTGAATCCAGGCCTTCTTCGAGCTTCTCTGCGATGGGCGAAACTGTACGTAATTTCACCCTTGGGGCTGCGATGCGTACAGCATTGATTATTTGTGGCAGATAGGATGCCTCTGCGACATCTGTCATGCAAAGCACAAAACTTTTGTCGCTAGTAGTTGGATCGAAACTCGGTCGATTGAATATTTCGAGTCGCGCAAGGTCTAGTGCCTTCTTTACCGGCCCCGCCATCAACAGGGCTCGGGGCGTGGGTTGCATCTGATTTTTCACCCGCACAAACATTGGGTCACCGAAAGCCTTGCGCATCTTGGCCAAAGCATGGCTCATGGACGGCTGACTCATCTGTAGCCGCTCGCTGGCCTTGGACACGCTCAACGTTTCGAGCATTGCCTCGAAAACTATGAGGAGATTTAGATCTTCATCATGGGTATTCATTGTGCTTTCGTCATGTCTCGGAAGTCGTAGTAATGCCTCGGTATACTAAATTTCAGACAGAGGGACAAGAAGAATAACCATCATCGGTATCGGCCTGGCGTACTATTTTTCATATGCGCCTGACACCGCTCTGTTCGGCTAACACCAACCTGTCCCGGCCTTTTGCAAGTGCGACGTTTTGGTGGGACTCAGCTTAATCCCTCAAATGCCTCTTGCATTACTTCTGATATGAGGTTTCGAAGCCATTGGTTGCCTTTGTCGTTATGTTGACGTTGATGCCAGTACTGATTCACTGTAAAGAACGGAGTGGCAAAGGGCAGTGGCATTTGCCTAACCCCCGCTACCGGGGACATTGCCTTCACTGTCATGCTGGGGACGCTGGCAAGCAGCTCGGTGTCTCTCACGATTGGCGGGGCTGCGAGGAAGCTAGGGATCTTCAAAACTACCTCCCGGCGAATCCTAAGACTTTGAAGTGTTTGCTCTAGCAGGTTCGGCGCAACGCCGCTCGGCGCTATTGCAATATGGGACTCAGCACAGAACCTTTTTAGAGAGATCTTCTTTCCAATTCTTGGATGAGCGTTACTCACGAGGCACACAAAGGTATCTTGAAGTATCCGGCGCTGATAGAAAGTTGATCCAAGCTGAGGTAGATATCCCAAGGCTAGATCTACCTCCCCAGATTCCAACGAGTCACGATAGCGATCCCGCGGAACCTGCACAACGGTGATCGTGCTAAGAGGTGCCAGATTTCTCAGGCGCATCATCAATCTTGGCAGGTACAGGACCTGACCGATATCGCTGAGGAGTAGTTTGAAATCGCGGCTCTCGAGTGCGGGATCGAATGGACTGCTGCCGAGCAAGCCAGACTTCAACATTGCAAGACCTTGGGTAATCGACGGATGCAGGGCAACTGCATACCTGGTTGGCTCCATGCCAGTGCGGGTTTTAACGAATAAAGGGTCACCTATGTCTGCGCGAAGCCTGCGCAAAGCGGCGCTTACAGACGGCTGCGACATACCCAGCACGAGACCCGCTCGTGTGACGCTCCGCTCTTTCATCAATGCGTCGAATATGAGCAAGAGATTGAGATCAAAAGAGGAGATATTTGATTTTGACATTTAGTTCATCGTGATTATCTATTTGACATATGACATACCGCTTTTCACAATCCTAAGTCATAGGAGACAAGACACAAATGACTTCAAGCCAAAGCGCTCGAGTAAGACAACCGATTAAGAGCCGCATGGGAACAAGTACGGTAGACCGTATTGTCGTGAGGGACCTGGATCTGGTAAATGATCTTCTCGGGAAAGTCGACTTGGGTCAGATGGCATGGCTTGAGATCACGGGCCAACTGCCAACACCCTCTCAAGCGGCGGTCTTCAACGCGGTTTTGGTGACGCTTGTGGAGCACGGCCTAACGCCCAATGCGATAGCTGCACGATTGACATATTTAGGAGCTCCAGAGGCTCTTCAAGGAGCTGTGGCCGCTGGCTTGTGCGGGATGGGCAGCGTCTTTGCGGGTGGATCCGAGGGAACGGTGAATATGCTTTTAGACGCTCGATCCAAAAATCCTGAGCGCTCAGAGGCGGAAACTGCAAAGGCGATCGTCTCAGACTTCATGTCCAACCGTAAGCAGATTCCTGGACTTGGGCACCACTTGCACAAGCCAATCGACCCGCGCTCAAAGAAGTTGTTCGAGATCGCGCAGCAGCATGGGCTGAGAGGGAAATTTGTTTCGCTGCTCGAAGCCATTCAGGCTGAGGCGGAAGCCAGAACATCCCGCCTATTGCCAATAAATGCGACGGGCGCGATAGGTGCGCTTTGTTGCGAACTGGGGCTTCCCAAGGCTGCAGCAAGAGGCGTTGCAGTTATTGGTCGGTCAGTAGGTCTTGTCGGGCATCTCGTTGAAGAAGCTCATAGCCCTATCGCGAAAGAAATCTGGCTGCGCGCTGAAGAGGAGTCTAGTGAGCCCCAAGAGTGATTGCATCAGTAACAAAGTAACAGGAGACAAAATGAAAATTCAGTTCAAAGTTCTTAACCTAGCTGTGGCCCTTATTGCTGTATCAATATCCTCGGCCTCCCTCGCGCAGGCGTGGCCTTCAAAGCCGATCAAACTGGTGGTGCCATATCCACCCGGCGGCGGTACTGATGCCGTTGTACGGTTGATAGCACCGAAGATCTCTGCTGCACTTGGGCAGCCCCTTGTTATTGAAAACAAGGGCGGTGCCAACACCATCATCGGAACGGACGTTGTGGCTAAGGCAGCGCCCGATGGCTACACATTTGGGGTGATCACAGACTCCCACTCCATTAATCCAAACTTTCAGAAACTTCCTTACGACTCCGTTCAGTCGTTTCAGCCGGTAAGTCAGTTGGTCTTTGTTCCATTCGCCTTGGTCACGAAAGCAGGCTCGGAGATTACGTCGGTGGCATCCCTGGTCAAACTTGCCAAGTCGAAACCTGGAAAGATCAGCTATGCGTCATTGGGTGAGGGTAGCCCGCACTACCTGGCTATGGAGTGGTTCCGCTCTCTAGCGCGGGTAGATATCAATCACATTCCCTATAGAGGGGTCGGTCCAGCTCTCACTGACGTGATTGGTGGGCAGGTAGATTTGATGTTCACCGGTCTTTCGACAGCGATCCCGCAAGTCAAAGGAGGTAAAGCATTAGCTTTGGCCGTATCTAGTCCCAAACGCCAACCGAGCTTGACCGGTATTCCTACGGTAGCAGAGTCTGGTTATCCCGAATTCGACTTTCGAACCTGGTATGGCATTGTGGCTCCGGCTGGTACGCCAGCGGACGTGGTTGCAAGAATGAATCAGGAAATCAAGAAGGCCATTGACTCTGCAGATGTCCTTGAAAGATTCGAGGTTTTGGGAGTTGATGCCGCGGTGTCAACGCCACAGCAGTTTGCAGAATTCATGAGACAGGATGCACGCAAATATGCCCAGATCATTAAGGCGACCGGGGCTAAAGGGGGGAACTGAAATGAAGGCAATTTATTCTGCTGTTCGATATTTATTTGTTGCTTTTGCGTTTGTAGCTGCTGGCTGCGCCCAGCAACCTGTTCAAGGTGTCACTGCAGTAGTTGGTCAGGCCCCACCCGGAAGTTTCTTTGAGAATCTCGCTCTGGGCCCTGATGAAGCCTTCTACATCACCGACTACACCAAACGTCGCGTGATGAAATTTACCGAGAGCGGAGGATTGGTTGAGCATGCCAAGCTCGATGCCTACCCATTGGGTATCGAGTTTGACTCGGATGGCATCATGTACCTAACCGCGCAGGAAAAGGATTTGTTCGGTGGTGGTGGCGATATGACCAATGCGAACTGGATTTATCGGGCGCTGCCGGGTCAAAGTCCCGTTAAGTTCTTGCAAGTATCTGGGGCCAACTTTCTGAACGGCATGATTCGCCAAAGCCCAGGGAAGATTCTCATTGCGGACTCGCGGGGCGGAACAATTTGGTCGCTGGACACACGCAACGCACAGGTCTCGAGGTTTTTCACCGACCCGCGTTTGGATGCAACGGACACAAAATCGCAAACACCCGCAGCGAACGGATTAAAGCTGCACAAGGGAAGTCTGTATATCTCCAATACGGTGTCGGGCGTGATCTACGCATTGAAGCTATCGGATCTAGGCTCGCCCCTTGATCTAAGCGTGTTCGCAAATGGAATCCGTGCGGATGATTTTGCATTCTCTCCGAATGGAACATTCTTCTATACCACCCACCGGGACGTGGTGATGATGTTGGATTCGGCGGGTAAACCGCAAAAGGTCGCGGGTGCAGAAACTGGTGTCAATGGTAATACTGCATTGGGATGGGACAGGCGGGGACGCGGTCCGTACGTTATTTCCGATGGTGGATACGTAGCCAACAAATGGTACGGCGGTCCTGCTCCGGGTCCTGCAACCATTGTTCGCTTGACCGTTGCGCCTAACTAATTCTGGAAAAAAATGTTGCAAAAAATTCGCGTGCTCGACTTGGGATCGTTCATTACCGCTCCATATGCCGCCATGCTTTTGGCTGAGTTAGGTGCCGAAGTAGTTAAGGTTGAAAGACCTGGGGGGGGGGACCCTTTCAGGGCATTCGACGGCAATCTGTACAGTCCCCAGTTTCAGGCCCACAACCGCAATAAGAAAAGTATCTTGCTGGACTATGGCCAACCTGCGGGCAAAGACCTGTTGCTTGATCTCATACAGAAGGCGGATGTTCTGATCGTTAATATGCGCCCAGGAGGTGCAGAGCGATTGGGAATTGGCGCCGAAGAGGCCATGCGACTCAATCCCAAGCTTGTCTATTGTTCAATTACCGGATTTGGTGAGGATGGGCCCTACAAAGACCGGCCGGCATATGACACCGTTGGACAGTCCCTTAGCGGGTGGCTTAGCTTGTTCCATGATTCAACGGATCCACGTATTGCAGGGCCAGCCGTGTGTGATGCGCTCACCGGCATGTTTGCGTGCAACGGTGTTTTAGCTGCTCTGGTAGAGCGCAGCCAGACCGGTAAAGGCCGCAAGGTTGACGTGAATATGGTGGAGGCCAATTTGGCTTTCGCAGCCGAACCGCTGGCTCAGTTTTTCGCCACTGGAAAAAACGTGTCGCCTTTTGGCCGAACAGCCTTATCCCAGTCGTTTGTGCTTTCCTGCTCTGATGGAGCCAGAGTGGGAGTACATCTATCATCACCTGAGAAATTCTGGCTGGGCTTGGTTGCCGCAACTAATGCCGATCAGCTCAAGGTCGATGAAAGATTCAGCACACGTGAAGGGCGTGTACGCAACTATCAAGCGCTTTCTAATGTTTTGGCCGAGATATTTGCTACCAAGACAAGCCACGACTGGCATGAACGGCTTAAGGCCAACGACGTACCTTTTGCTCCCGCACTTAGATTTGATGAATTGATGGGCAACGAGCATGTGCGCCACCTGAACCCTTTTTACACGCTGGAGCATCCTGTTTACGGAGCAGTGCAAGGCGTGAGAAATCCATTGCGTTTTGATGGTGAGCGCTGTGAGGCGCTCCTCCCACCTCCCGCACTTGGCGAACACTCCTCGGAAGTGCTGAAAAGCTGGCTGGGTTTAGAAGAGCCGGCGAGCGCAAAGAGCGCTGCCTCGCAGGAGTAATAGCATTTTGCAGCGCATTTTTTGACCATGCGTTGCAATCCGGCCGCTGCTATTCTTGCTTTTCCACCAGCTTTAACTGATTGCCGTCAGGATCCCGGAAAAATACAACGGACATCTTGAGTTCGGGGAATACCTTAATTCCCCAAACAGGCTTGACACCATGAGCGGCTAAATCGGAGATTGCATTCTCCAGGCTCGGGACTCTTAAAGCGAAATGTGTGATGCCGCGTACTGCCGCGTGACGCGGCGCGTCCGGGAATTGGGTGCCAGCCGCAGAACCCCCAAACTTAATCAGCTCAATCTCGAAATCGCCTTGCTTCAGGAATGCGATTTCCAGCTGCATTTCAGGATAGGAGTTTCTATAAAACTCTTGGAACCCGAATACATCCCGATACCAGGCGATGGACGCATCAAGATCGGAGACTGAGAGATTTACTGAATGTGGTGCAAACGTTGCAGGCATTGAGGTCGATTGTGTGGATTGAAATTAGAAGATGTCCAGACACCATACTGTGCCTCATAACGGTTTTGTCCCTTCCATGACTTACCCGGATTGATGCAGTTTCAAGATTGACCGTGTCTGCGGGGGCTTTTAGAGTTCATTTCCACCCTAAATTTCCACGCGAATGCTATCCCGGCCAAAGCTCATCAGTTTCAGCGATCTCCATCGGGAGGCAAAAAAGAGGCTTCCCAAGATTCTTTTTGATGTCATTGAAAGTGGCGTTGAAAACGAACATCTGCTGGCCCGCAACGAGGCGGCATTCAAGGATCATCTCTTAACGCCAAGGTTGCTCGTAGACGTCGGAGTACGTACGCAACAGACAACCATTTTCGGCAAGCAATACGCAGCACCGATAGGGATCGCGCCTACCGGCCTTGCTGGAATGTTTCGAGCGGGAGCGGAATCAATGCTCGCAAGGGCCGCAGTCCAGACGGACGTTCCATTCATCCTCTCGGGTGCCTGCATCGAGGAGCTGGAAAAAGTTTCAGCGATATCTCCAGATAGAACGTGGTTTCAGCTATATGCGGCTAGAGACAGAGCTGTGACGGAGGATCTGCTTACACGTACCAGAGATGCCGGCATAGAAACCCTTGTGCTGACCGTCGATACGCCTGTTCTTCCAAAGCGAGAGCGGGATATGCGCAACGGATTTGGTCTTCCCCTGAAGCCACCGTTGCCGCTGATGTTAGAAGCACTTGCCCATCCTGCATGGATCGCCCACTATTTGCTTAATGGTGGCCTGCCATTGATGAAAACCTGGGCACGATATGCCCCGAAGGATGCTGGCGCGGGTGAAGTTTTTACATACTTTAGATCGCAAAGCCCTTCTATTCAGACATGGAAAGATCTCGACTTCTTCCGTTCTAGATGGGACGGTAATCTGGTGCTTAAAGGGATCCAACATCCCGCAGATGCGATTCGTGCTGCCGAAGCTGGGGTTGACGGAGTCATTGTTTCAAATCACGGTGCAAAGGCGATGGATCAGGGGCCAGCGGCAATTACCTGTCTACCCGCTGTGGTGCAGGCCGTAGGTTCAAGGGTGGTCGTGATGATGGACAGTGGCATTCGCCGTGGTGCCGACGTCGTCGTTGCACGCTGTCTGGGCGCTCAGTTTGTTTTCTCCGGCCGTGGACCTCTTTATGGAGTGATCGCAAGAGGCGTTGAAGGCGCTGCAAGCTGTATCGAAATTTTTAAAGATGAAATTGATCGCACGTTGGGCCTCATCGGCTGCCCAGACGCCAGGCTGCTTTCAACAGAGTACTTGTCGAAGTAGCTCTTTTTGCAAGCCAGTAATTGTTGAGTTTTGGCATTGAGCCTTTCAGTTCTATAACCCCCATGGAGACATAAATGAATAAAGAAACCTCACCACAAATCGCTGGAAAATCCCCAAAACTCTCCACGCGCGAATCGGCAATAACCCGCCGCACTGTTATCGCCAACGGCGCCGGCCTTCTTCTAGGGGCCTCCCTTAGTGGCCTCGCGTCCGCGCAGCCCGCAGGCAAGTGGCCGGCACAACCGATTAAATGGGTGGTAGCTTACCCAGCCGGCGGCGGCTTAGATGTCATGACCCGGTTGCTCGCGAATGAGATGTCGCCCAAATTGGGTCAGCCGATTGTGGTCGACAACCGCGCAGGTGCTGGCGGCACGATCGGCGCTGCATTTGTCGCCAAAGCGCCGGCCGACGGCTATACCCTCATGACCATTGATATTGGCGGATATACAACTGCTCAATACCTCTACAGTAACTTGCCTTACAGCCCACCTCGCGACCTTCAAATTATTGGGACGATGGTCCGGCTTCCCTTTGTATTGGTGGTGAACGCCAATAGTCCTGCGAAGACATATCAAGAATTCATTGCCCTTGCAAAAAGGAGCCCCGGGAAACTGAACTATGGAACCTCAGGGGTGGGCAATCCTCTCCACATCAGCATGGAGCTCTTGCAGCGTCGAACAGGCATTAGCATGGCGCACGTCCCTTATAAGGCAATGGTCGGGATGGTTGCCGATCTCGTCGGCGGCCAGGTAGATGCTGCAATCGGGGACTTTGGTTCTTTCAAATCTTTTATTCAGAGCGGAAGACTGCGTGCTCTTGCGGTTGCAACGGACATCAGGCTTGAGTTGCTCCCGGATGTACCTACATTCGACGAGGTTGGCCTTAAGAATTTCCCAATTTCTGTCTGGCTTGCTCTCGCTGCTCCCAAGGGCCTCCCTGCACCCATAGTGGAACAACTCTCGGTTGCCCTCAAGGAAGCTGTTCAGTCCGATACCGTTAAGCAGAAATTGGCTGTCGTTGGTGTGGAACCCTTTTATAAGGGTGGGCGAGAGGTGGAAACGTTTGCCAAGAGCCAGGTCGAATTGTGGGCTGATGTAGTGAAGCCGATGAATATCAAACTGGATTGACTGCGACCCAGCTTCAGCAGTGGGATGGACGTACCTGTAATTCGCCATGAAACCGACAGTTGCAGACCTCCTTGCTCAATACACATGCAATCTGCAGTTCTCAGAAATTCCCGGAGATGTTGCAACCCTGGCAAAGCTTGCTATGCGAGATGGGATCGGATGTGCAATCAGTGCGGCAAATGAGCCTCTTATCCAGATGCTTTTTGATGAGGCGGCAGAAACCGGCGGAGCGCCGCAATGTAGCGTCATAGGCAGAAATGAATTGCTGCCGCATTGTTCTGCAGCGCTAGTGAACGGCACTGCTGTCCAGGCGTTTGATTTTGACGATGTGAGCATGGTGTTCAGTGGACATCCCACGGCAGTACTGCTGCCAGTTGTATTGGCGCTCGGAGAGTTTGAAGGCAGGAGCGGCAAGGAAGTGCTGACTGCCTATCTGTGTGGCTATGAGGTTGCGTGCTCGATATCGCGTCTCATATTGCCGAGTAGTCAAAACCGTGGCTTTCACATGACCGGGGTTGTTGGTACCTTGGGCGCGGCAGCAGCAGCGGCGCGACTCCACGGCCTCTCCCCATCCCAGACCGCGCATGCTCTGGGGATTGCCGCCAGCCATGCGTCAGGACTTCGGATCGACGGCGGAACCATGTGCAAACCTCTTCACGCCGGCCGGGCTGCTAGCAATGGAATATTTGCAGCACGAATGGCTCTCAGGGGCTTCACCGCCCGAATTGACTTCCTGGAAACTCAGCGCGGATTTGTAGAAGCCTACAGTGACGAAAAGCGTTGTGGCGTGTTTCGTCCACATGGGACGGACTACTATCTTCGGCAGCACATTTTTAAAAGGCATGCAGCATGCTTTTATACGCATAGTGCGATAGAGTGCGCGCGCTTTTTGGGTAGCAGCATGCGTGAACGCAATTCCCCTCGACCTCTGCACATCGAAATTGAGGTCAATCCGTCCGCGCAATTGGCATGTGGATTTCTGCGACCTGAAGATGAGTTGGAAGCAAAGCGAAGTTTTCCTCTCGGCGTTGCACTTGCCTTCGATAATGCTGATACAGCCGATCAAGGCAATTTTCGGAAAGTGGAGAATTCGGATAGGCGGTTGTTAGACCTTTTAGATATTATCCATTTGACCTCTGCCGACGATCTCGCAGAGACCGCCGCCAGGGTGATGATCACCTATGCAGACGGATCAAAAGACTCACATTTTTGTGACGTGGCAGTCAGTCCCACGACTCGTGATGCTTCAGAACAATATTCCCTTGACCGAAAATTTGAAAATCTGGTCACTCCTGTGCTGGGTTCTGAAAGCGCTACTGATTTAAGTGAGTCTGTACTTCATCTTGAGCAGCAATTGGACATGCGTCATTTGGCAAAGAAATGGCAAGTTCCTGAGCGAATATAAGGCTTGGGGATTTGGAGGCTGGGACCAACCCATGGGAAAGTTAGTTGAGTACAAGGTGTCTTACAACTCCCTATCTCGTAACGCTACTCAAAGATTTTGACCTCATCCAAGATGTAAGGCGCTTCTTTGTTCTTTTCAGAATAGCCGTCGAATGATCGGCCCTCAATATCAATCCTTGCCAGAATATCCTTATGCGGATCCAGCGCGGCCCCAACGCGAAGCATGACCAGCGGCTCTTCCTCTTCCGCTTGAAACCAGTAGAACGCACCTGAAGGAATAAGAACGCAATCATTCTTTTCGACGCGCTTGGTCTCGTTTTTGGGACCATAGAAGATTGCCGACCCCTGCAGCACAACAAATAAATGATCCTCGTTCGAGTGGGCGTGGAGTTCATTTTCACCACCCGTGGCATAGGTTTTCAGGACAACATTCATGTATTTGGAGGCGCCCAACACTTGATTGGTGCGCCCTGCTTTAGGCAGGCGAGCTCTAATATGAAAAAAGCTAGGTACGGTTTTCTGCGACAACCGATCCATTTCGGCTCTCCATTCGTCGGCACTGTTGGCGATTGGAGCAATTGAAGTAGAAGTCATTGGTGTATTGCAGGAGATTGTTAAATTGACAGACCGAGAACACGGTCGAGGGAGAAGGGGCCGCCACCGTGGACCACGAAATACATGCAGCAGATTGCCCATAAAGCGTAGTGCTCAAAGCCGTTCTGATTAGCAAAATATCCGTCTTTCCGGAGATGGTGACATGCGGAGAGGATCAGTAGCAGAGCGCAGCCCAGTGCGGCAAATCGTGTAAATAGTCCGACTGCCAGTAAAGCGCCACATACCAGATTGTTGATAGTCGACGCCACTGCCCAAAACATGCCTGGCCGCCAGCCGAACCGCTCCAGGTACTCTGCGGTACCCCGAAGGTCACCAACGGGCATACCAGTATTTTTGAAGAACCCGAAGCTTGCTCGCAGCGCGTACGGAACGAGTGCAGCGCCGACGCAGAAACGGAAAAATGCGTCCATCCACGGTGCCAAAGCCAAAAACATTTGATTAAGGTTCGAACTCATCATGGGCGCGCACCAAAGAGACATTTAGTGTGTGAAGCTTTCGAAATCTCAGGCTTCATGAGGCGTATCCTTCTGAACGCTGGCCCAGTTTGCAATCTCATCTTTTCGCATGAACACAACGCCGTCGTGGCTTTGCGCGTAGTCAATGAAATCGCTTAGTGCTTTCACTATTGCTGGTTGACCGGCTATACGGTCGTGCGCACTAACTGACATCAAACGACGTCGCTGTGTTCCTTCGGAATAAAGGACATCAAATTCATCCTTCAAATCCGAAAGGAAATCCTTGGCCGAAATTGAAAGCTGGTGAAATCTGTCGATGTCATTGTTGCGGCGCGTATAGGGGACGACCATGAATGGCTTGCCGGCTACGGAAACAGAAAATGGCTCGTCGCGGCTGACGTCATCGATGTAGTATTTGAACCCTAAGGACTGAAGAATTTCCAGAGTATTTGGTCCGTTCCTTAAAGCAAATGCATTGAATCCTGTGGGCCGGACGCCGGCAGCACTTTCTATGGCCCTGATATTTGCTTCATAGGAGGCACGCTCTTCATCCGGCTGCATTCTCCAGTGGGGTTCCCACTTGTGACCATGTGCTGCAGCTTCGTGACCTCTATTGACGATTTCCTTGACCAGCGCGGGGCTTTGCTCGACAGCTTTGCCGACCATATGCGAGGTAACTTTTATTCCCTTTTGATCCCAAAGATTCAGAAGCCGAGGGATACCTTCCTTCAATCCATATTCAAACCATTTCACAGTAGCCGGATTGGGCGTCTCCGCGTCCATTTCGGCGAATGGACTATATGGCGCATGGGCTGGTTGCGCCCCGGCTTCCAATTGCATAGAGATGGATATTGCCAAACGTGCACCGTTTGGCCAAAAGCTTTTTTGCGACATTTTTTCCTCGGTGGGATGCATCGTTGAGAATATTCGAGCATCAGGCTTGGTGCTCCCGTCAAGGCAAGAATCTAATCCTATCTAGCAGGTGCTTCAATCTTGATTCGTGATCAATACGGGTATGCGAGGAGGAGTCGTATAAAGCTTGCAACTATGGACATGTCGCGGCAATATTCGGTCAAAGAGGATACTGAATATGGCTCAAAAACAAAAACTGAACTTGGACGGGATCGCATCCCAGAACTCTCAGGAAAAGCAAGACTATGTGAGCGCCGCAGAGGCGATGAAAATGATGGGGGTTCGGCAGCAGACCTTGTACGCCTATGTGAGCAGGGGGTTAATTTCAAGTTTGGCGCAACCTGGCAGTAAAGAGAAACTATATTTGCGCAGCGATGTGGAACGCATGTGTATTCGCTCCCTCGCTAGGACCGGTCATGGGGCGCTAGCGGCTTCAGCAATGAATTGGGGTGATCCGATCGTCCCGAGCACCATAACGGAAATAACTCCTTCAGGTCATCGCTACCGTGGGCGGTCGGCTGCGGAACTCGCACGCATGAAAGTTTCCTTTGAATCCGCAGCTGAACTGCTGTGGACAGGCACTCTTCTTGATGAGGCTATTACTTGGCCAGTCCTAGAACTTACTCCTGAGCTAAAACGTATCACTGACTCGCTGGAGAGCCAAAATCCAGCAGATCAATTGCTGGAGATATTCTCAATTGTCACCTTGCATTTGGGCGTAGCTGCAGGGGCGGGCGGAGCTACGGCGGAAAGGGGCCAGGGCGGGCGCACATACGACGCAGCGCGCCAGATCATCCACTCACTGGTGGGATGTTGTGGATACGCAGGTCCGTTGGAGAAATTCGTTCCCATGACACCTGGTTCCTCGGTGGTTCAAGGTCTGATCGACGCTCTCCAGATTGAGAGTTCGGATTCGAACATTGAGGCACTCAATGCAATTTTGGTAATCATGGCAGACCACGAACTATCCCCTGGAACCCTTTGCGCCAGGGTATGTGCGTCTGGTGGTAGTGCCTTGCACAGTTGTCTGGCTTCCGGCGCTTGCGCGATCGCAGGTCTGGGCATTGGACGGCAATATTTGCGAGTTGATGCTTTTCTGCAGGCATCTAGCTCAAGAGAGCTCATGCAGCGGGCCAAAGATGCACATGCTAGAGGGGCTGTCGTCCCTGGATTTGTTCATCCGATGTATCCGCGCGGCGACCCCCGAGCAAAATACCTTCTGTCCGTACTGCAGCGCCGTCCTCTACTTTCGAAAAGCTCTAAAGCTCTCTTAACCTTTGTTGACCGGATGGAGGATGAGTTGAATCTGCATCCTAGGCATGAACTCGGAATAGTCGCAGTTTGCAGAGAGATGAATTTGCCAAAGCAGTTGCCAGGCGCACTGTTTGGGCTTGCGCGAACGGCTGGATGGGTTGCTCATATACAAGAGCAGAGGTTGACGGGGTCTTTGCTCAGGCCTCGGGCCAAGTTTGAAGGTACTTCCGTGTAGAGCTTCTTGACCGGGCAGAGATCGGTCAGAAAAGGGGGTTGCTACACAGGGATGTGCTTTCCCGTATTGATAGGAAATCAAGATTGAAGTCTGTTGACTGCGGCAATACGATTCCCGGCCGGCACATCTTGTCGCCGAGGCGAATTAACACAGCATCAGGAGACCACGATGGATTTTCAAAAGCGACTGACATTGAAGCGTACGCTCGGAACAGCCGTTGCAATGGCGGCGTTACCCAGTTTGGCTCAGACATTCCCTACTAAACCCATTCGTTGGATCGTCGGCTATCCGCCGGGTAGCGGACTTGACTTTGTCGCTCGTGTGGTTGCTGAAGGGATGAGCAAAGAATTGGGGCAACCCGTTGTTGTTGATAACAAAGCAGGTGCTGCAGGGGCTATCGCCGCCGCTGCACTTGCCGCTGCACCTAGCGATGGGTATAGCCTTCTTAGCGTGGATATGGGTGCTTATTCCCTGAATCCTCATCTGTACACAAAGCTGGCGTATGACCCACGTCGGGACTTTGCAATGACCGGCATGATGGTGACCTTGCCCATGGTCATGTTTGTTCCCGTATCACTTGGCGTATCGACAGTGGCCGAATTCGTGGCTTACGTAAAGTCAAAGCCAGAGAAGTCAGTCAATTTTGCATCGTCAGGGATGGGAAATCCTGTGCATCTGACCATGGAAATGTTCCAGCGCAAAGCCGGACTCAACATGGTTCATGTTCCTTACAAGGGCTCGCCTCCGGCGGTCGCCGATCTTGCCGCAGGGCTGGTGTCCGCCATGTTTGTCGATCCGAGTACCGCCATGCCCTTTGTGCAGTCAGGCAAGTTGCGCGTCATTGGAACAAACACTTTGGCGAGACTGCCGACACTCCCTGATGTTCCTACGCTCAAAGAGTCAGGCTACGACGTATTCTTCCCGGTCTGGCTCGCCATGGCGATGTCTGCCAGCACGCCGAAGCCACTCGTTGAACGTATCAACCACAGCCTTAACGAGACAATGAAGACGCCCCAAGTCAGCAAGCGCCTGAGCGATGCGGGCTTCATCGTAGGAGAGCGGATGAGCGCTCAACAAACCGAACAATTTGCGCGCAGCGAGTACCAGAACTGGGGAAAAACATTGGCTCCGATGAATATCAAGCTTGAGTGACAGGCTAGCTCAGACTCTGAACATGAGAGCGTTGATCGGCAGAACTGCCATTGTGTGTGGCGCTGGCGCCATTGGTCCGGGATGGGGAAACGGGAAAGCGACTGCGGTGGCGTTTGCCAGGGCGGGCGCTAAAGTCCTGGCAGCGGATGTGAGCGCTGATTCAGCAAGGGAGACTCAGGAGATCATTCTGAGCGAGGGTGGGAACTGCGAGATTTTTGCAGGTGATTTATCCGATAGTGCGTCGGTCGAAAAGATGGTCGCGGTGTGCCTGAGCCACTTTGGAAGTGTTGATATTCTGCATAACAACATCGGGGTTATGTTCCCCGGTGACGTAGTTTCTCTCGAAGAGAAAGATTGGGATTTGGCGTCGAGGCTAAATATCAAAACGCTTTTTTTATCTTGCAAGCATGTAATACCAGTCATGCTCTCCCAAGGATTCGGGGTTATTACCAACGTCGGCTCAATCTCGGCAAGTCGGTATTTGGGAATGCCGGCTATCGCATATAGCACTACGAAAGGTGCGGTGCACTCATTTACGTCAGCGCTCGCCGCTCAGTATGGGCGTCAAGGCATTAGGGTCAACACCATCACCCCAGGAATAGTTGATACGCCAACGTTAGAACATGCATCCGCAAAAATTGCCGAAGCGTTACAAATCAGCGATATCGCCTCTGCACGGGCCGCGAGAGAGAACTCGGTGCCGCTAGGTCGGTTTGGAACTGCCTGGGATGTGGCAAATGCAGCGGTTTTTCTTGCTTCAGACCAAGCGTCTTACATCACCGGTACTGATCTTCTCGTGGATGGCGGACTTTCGTGTGTAGCGCCACGGTCGTAAATGAATTAGCTGAACAAGAAAACTGAAAGAAACTGAAATGAGACTAAGAGATCGTTGTGCCTTTGTGACCGCGGCGGCGCAGGGAATTGGCAAAGCAGTGGCTTTGCAACTAGCCGCTGAAGGGGCGACGGTAATTGCCACCGATGTCAATGCCGACATGCTGCAAGAGCTCAGGAGTGAACGCATTCAGGTACGTTCCCTTGATGTTCGCGAGCACTCCCGCATTCTGGAGTTGGCCCATGAGTTTCAAGAAGTCGATGTGATAGTTAATGTGGCTGGGTGGGTGCATCACGGCGACATACTTCACTGCTCCGAAGAGGATTGGGATCAAACCTTTGACATTAATGTCAAGTCAATGTTTCGGATCAATAAGGCCTTCATCCCATCGATGATTCGGCGAGGTCGGGGCTCGATCATCAATATAGCTTCTGTGCAGTCTTCCATTATTGGAAATGCGACCCGCTTGGCGTACGGCGCGAGTAAGGGCGCTGTTATCGGACTAACCAAAGCGCTTGCAATGGGGCACGCAAAAGACGGTGTGCGTTGCAACGTAATTTGTCCAGGTGTGATTGATACGCCGACCGTTGCGCAGCGGGTCGCCGCGTGCGTTGATCCTGAAGCTGAGCGCCTCGCCCGGGTAGCCGCACATCCTATTGGGCGCTACGGTTCGCCAGCCGAGATTGCTTCCGCTTGTGTTTATCTTGCAGGCGATGAATCAGCATTTACGACCGGGTCTGTACTTGTTGTTGATGGCGGCTACTCCGTTGGATAAGTAAAGTGAACCCCACAGATCAAGCGGATACTGAAGGGCCTGCGACTTGGCTTTTTGGATACAAACAATTTTCCTGTGATTGACCACGACCTTGCTCTATTGCGTTAGGTCGTAAGTCAATCTTTTTCGAGGAATGTATGAAACAAAATCGTGTCGTTATAGTTACTGGTGGGGGCCGCGGTATTCCCGCTGCTGTCGTTAAGAGGTTTTCAGCAGAGGGCGCGCGTGTCGCTGTCGTGGACCTCCTGCTCGAGCGAGCTCAGGACTGCGTGCAACAAGTCAATGCATCCGGCAAGGGGCAGGCAAAAGCCTTTCAGTGTGACGTCAGATCTTGGGACTCAGTGCAGCGAATGGTGAATGACGTCCGGGCTGCTTACGGACCCGCAGACGTCTTGGTTAACGCTGCGGGCAGCTATTTTCAGTATAAGTTGCCACATGAGACTACTGAAGAGGAATGGGATTCGGTTGTAGATTCCAACATGAAGGGCGTGTTTTTGTGTTGTAAGGCAGTTTTGCCGGACATGATGGCAAACGGAGGAGGTCGAATCATTAACTTCGCGTCAAACGCCGCCCGTTCCGTTGCAACAGCGCTAGGAATTGAGTACACAGCCGCAAAAACTGGGGTACTTGGCATCACCAGGCATTTGGCCAAGGAGTATGCAAAGTACAACATCTTGGTCAATACACTTGCACCTGGACCGACTGATGTGGACCGAGTTAAAGAAACCACGTCCGATGAGTTTTATGCCGCTATCCCCAAAACTATTCCACTTGGCCGGTACGCTCAAGCAGATGAAATTGCCGCAGTAGTTGAATTTCTTGCGTCGGATGGCGCAAGCTTCATTACTGGCGCAACTATAGATGCCAACGGCGGCATCATTATGGTGTAAAGACGGAGCTGGTTGATGCGATTGGACGCGCTCGAAGCCTGCTCCAGTCGCTCAAGCGCCTCGACGTTTCTTGCCAACCGCGGGCGAGGAATCAAGCGCCAGGTAAAGCCGGCTAAGCGCGTCCCGGATCTCTTCTTGGTACTGATAGTCATCATAGCTCTGATGCTGTACACCAGAAAGTCCATGCGATTGGAGATGGCCCCGAGTTTCCTTACTAACCTTTAGGCTGGCGAGTAAAGTCTCAACCCCTGACCTGATTCTTTTGGTAGAGAAATCTTTGATACCAGCTGCTGCTTCACATGCCCAGTCACTTAGCGTCGTCCCTGCAATGTGAGTTATTCCACCATCAGTAGACAAAGCATACTTCCCGGTCGAATTGCATTGATCCAGTGCCTTTCTCGCTTGGGGGATGAGGTAAACCGGATGGATTCGAGCGGGACGTCCAGATCTGCCTTTTTTGTCTATTAACGTGAATCGGTCTGATTTGATGTTAGCTGTTAGAAGGCGCCCTAGTTGAGCCAATCGTTGAGCGCCAGTAAGTAGGTGAAGTCTTAGAACGGCACCTTTGAAGCCTGGCATGTCCCTAATAATGGACCAATAAAGTCGAAGTTCATCTAATTCGAGAGGATTTTTGTCCGGCAGATTGTTTGAATTGTCTGGTGAAGTTTCTGCGGCTGGATTGAACGTAATCTTGAACTTTTCGAAAAGCTTCGGGACAGATGGTTTTGTTTTTACTGCCTTTGCTGTTTGATAGGCGGCGCGCAAATAAGTCCGCACCTTATTAGCGGTCCTTCCCTTTTTTTGCTCGATAACGCGTCGCATTATTTCGACCACGTGATCGACCGTCATTTCTGAAGCGGGCAGTTCAGATATGGATGGCCACGGTTCATAAACATGAACCTTGAAGATCGAACGAGCCTCGCTGTGAGATATCTTTTCGTTTTGCTCCAGGTAGTCGCAGTAGGCTTCCAGGAGGTGCTTAACTGTCGCAGTTTCTTGTTCCGTTGCAGCGAGCTGCTGAACACGTGCGATCTTGGCTTTTTCTGCGAGAAGGGCCGGGCGCCCCCCTTGGGCCTTGTGATTCAAGTGCTCTTGTGCAAGCTTCTGGGCTTGAAATTCAGCTGCAGCAATTGAGAAGCCTTTGGCCGAAGGAGACAGCGATTTAGGTGGTGCTGACGAGTCATAACTGCCGATGGGGACCCGCTCACTTTTGAGTCCGAAGCTGTATCGCCAATAAAAGGTTACCGTGCCATTGCTGTGCTTACGCACTTGAAGGGCGCCGGTAGGAATGATCTTTCTCAGTGTTGAGAAACGACCAACTGGCGACTGATTAATGAGTTGACTTGGAGTGAGCTTATTGAGGGACGCTTGCATAATCCTGAGGTGTTCCGTTGCCAGACCGTTGCCAGACCGTTGCCAGACCGTTGCCAGACCGTTGCCAGACCGTTGCCAGACCGTTGCCAGAATTTTAGCCGATGTTCGTATATCGCATTGGACGTCGTTGAACAATAAAATGTTATATATCAATGACTTGCGTTAATTTAACTTGTCCAGTGGAATCCAATAAAATCCAATTTTTAGGACTCATAATCCTTTGGTCGTAGGTTCAAGTCCTACACGCCCTACCATTTATCTTTTCTCAATGCGCCTCAGCATCCGTTCGGGTCTGGGGCGTTGCTGTTTTTGTTGTGTGATTTCTGGATAATGAACGCATGAACATCGCCACAGCCCTCAAATCCGAAATCTCCCGCGTCGCCCGCAAGGAAGTTCGCGCTGAAGTCTCCGCCCTCAAATCGGCATCATCCCGGTACCGCTCCGACATCGCCGATTTGAAACGCCGCATCGCGCAACTGGAACGCCTTGTCGGTCAACTCAGCAAAGGCACTCGCAAGAGAGTTGCCGAAGCGTCTGATGCCCAACCCGCAACCGTCACTCGCTACAGCGCAAAAAATCTGGCCGCGTTGCGCAAGAAGCTGGGCTTGTCCGCAGCTGACTTTGGCAAGCTGTTGGGTGTATCCGGCGCCTCGGTCTATCTATGGGAGGACGGCAAGACCCGGCCGCGTGAGAAGAATATGCCCGCAATTTCCAGGCTGCGGGGGATGGGCAAGAAGGCTGCGCTTCAGCTACTTGCGACGCTCAAGTAGCGCCTTGTCCTTGCGCCTGGGCTTGGCGAGTTGCCCCGTTCAGGCTATCCGCCCGAACCAGATGACAGACAACAAAGCCCCGCTAGCCGCGATACACGCTGCCACCAGCGCAAGCAGGCCAGAGAGTTCGGTTTCGCGCCTGTGCACCTGCAGCTGCGAGCCGAGATTTTCATAGACGCTGCGTAATTTTTCTGCCGTGCCGGCGTAGTGATATTCGCCGCCTGTCATGCGCGCCACTTCGCGCAGTGTCGGTTCATCAAGCTGCAGGTAGATGGGCATGCCTTCGGCCGTGGCGCCATCTCCACCGACAGTACCCAGGCCCACGACGTAGATCTTTACCCCGCGGTCGGCGGCCATCTTTGCTGCGGCAAGAGTGTCTACACCGGTGGTGCGGCGTCCATCGCTCAGCAGAATGATGGCGGCAGAGTTGTACGAGCCCGGCGCTACGGGCGTGATCTCTTTCGGTGGCGGCTTGTCCTTGTCATCCAGGCTGCGTCCGCGCAGCTGCCTGCCGAAGGTCATGCCGCTCAGGTCGATGCCGTGGTCGGGGAAGAGTTCTGCCAGGCACAGCACGATGGCGTTCCCTACCGCTGTGCCCATCTGCATCTGGAAGGCGTCGATAGCCGCGACCAGCGACGTGCGGTCAAGTGTTGCGGCCTGGGCCACCTGGGTGCTGCCGGCGAAGGTGACGAGCCCGACCTCAATGCCCTTGGGCAACTCCTTCAGGAAAGACTTGGCCGCGTCCTGGGCTGCCACCAGCCGGGTTGGTTTGACGTCAGTGACCCGCATGCTGAGCGACACGTCCATGGCCAGCATGATGGATGACCTTGCCCATGGCAGCGGCACCTTTGCAACGGGTCGCGCTGCGGCCAGCAGCAGCACTGCGCTGGCAAGTAACAGCAGCACGGGCGGCACGTGCCTGCGCCAATTGCGTCCGGCTGTGGCGGCACGCACCATAGCCACGCTGCTGTAGCGCAGTGACGTTCTGCCGCGCCGGCGCAGCAGCCACAGGTAGGCCAATGGCAGCAGGGGCAGCGCAAGCAGCAGCCAGAGGTACTGCGGCCATAGAAAAAACATCGGGCAATCCTGTACGGTTATCGTGAGGAAGGACTGGCTTCGTCGAATTTTGCGGCGTGGGGGCACGACATTCCCCGCAACACAGCAATATCGTGCCGCTTATGCCAGCGCTTGGCAAGTACTGGCCCCGCAGGTTTGTTCCGCAAGCCGGACCTGGGGTGCGATGTGTTTAAAGAATGATGTTGTTATTCGGTCTGAGCAGGCTCGGAACATCAGTTTCGCCAAGCATTTGTTTCAGCTCAATCTCAAGCAATCGGCAAACCTGCGCCATGGGCACATCGTTGGCGCCCCCTTCAAACGGGTTCTCGGTACTCTCCCCAACCTGGTACAGCGAGATATACATCCAGGAAATGAGCAAACTGAACGGTATGGCAAACCAGCTCATGTTGCCGGCGAGAAAACCGCCAACATGCGCATTGAGCTTGTCAAACTCGACCATGACGCCAAACGGCAGCAGCACTGCAAAGCTCCACACAAAAATCGTGTTGATGATGGCGTACTGCCGTGGATAGGGGAAATTCTTTATACGCTCGGCCCTGCTTTGCTGGTCGATGAAGTCCTTGAGGGTTTTCTGCATTTCGGTGTGATGAAGAACCACCAAATTCTGTGCTGCGTAGAGCGCGCGTATGGCCTCGCTTTGTGCACCCATGAGCCATGTCGCCTTGCCCCGCACGTGGGCGATCAATGCAAGCTCTTCTTCCGGCAGGTATTTCAGCAACTCATGGTCCAGCGATGTTTCCGTTTCCGGTACGGTGAAAAACGTCTTGCCATATTCGGCGTTCGACTGGCTTGATACGCTTTCCCAGATTCTCCGGGTACGAAGCTGGTACCGGAGTGCAGTCAGCCAGGCGAGATGGCGGTACACCAGCGCCCTTGATTTCTCGCGGTCAACCGGAAAGTCCCTGCTGATCAGGCCCCAGTAACGGCTGCCGGTGGCGATGGCTGTCCAGACCT
Source organism: Polaromonas sp. (assembly GCF_016185115.1). Lineage (GTDB taxonomy): Bacteria > Pseudomonadota > Gammaproteobacteria > Burkholderiales > Burkholderiaceae_C > Polaromonas. Next base: position 497,808 of record NZ_JACPOF010000015.1, read on the forward strand.
GCTGTGCTTCCAGGGTGCGGCCATAAGTCTGCGCGTTCTTGAAGCCAACGATGAACGATGTGGCGGTTCCCAGCACGGCCACCACCACCCAGGGCAAGGCTACCCACTTCAGATCCAGTAATTGGTAGAGCACCACCGGCACGGTCGTGACAAGCGTAAGCACGTAGATTTTGCGCCGCGTCCAATGAAGAAATTCAGTGCGCCTGTAGGATTTTCCGATATGCATTGCTGTCCCTGATTTAATGCGCCTACCACCTGCCTGATCCGGGGCACAGCCATACCCAACAAGACGTTTGAGGCTGTTCCTTTGTGACAAGGTCCAGAAAATAAATGTTCCGGACTAGTGTGGCCTGGGTACGGACGGTCAGTATGCTCCTGCGGCAGCCTGTCTCCTCTGTCTCCTCTGTCTCCTCTGTCTCCTCTGTCTCCTCTGTCTCCTCAATCCCTGATCACTCAAGTCAGCCAAAACTAATCCGAAGTGCTGGCGCTCCAGTAGGCCTGCGTGACCACGGGCAGGTCTGACAGGCGTTTGACCATGGCATCCAGCTGCGGGCCGTCTATCGATGTGGCGGCCAGCACCGCCTGAATCTTGACCTCGTCATCGCCGAAGGCATGGACTTCAAGATCACGCGTGGGATAGCGCAATTCTTCCAGCGATTTTTCGAGCAGGGCCAGAACCATTTTCTGGCTGTCGCTGGCCGTGACTACATAAACCATGTTGGTCACCTCCGCTGACTTCACGTCCAGCGGGCGGCGGTTGATCTGGTCAACGATGGGGCGTAGCAGCGTATTGGCAGCCAGGATGAAGAGCGTGGCTACGCCAGCCTCAAGCACCAGGTCGGCGCCCGCGCAAGCGCCTACCGCACCCGAACACCAGAGTGTTGCTGCGGTGTTGAGGCCACGCACGTTGCCCTCCTCGCGCATGATGACACCGGCGCCGAGAAAGCCTATGCCTGAAATCACGTAAGCCACGACATGTACAGCACCCTCTTGCCCGTGCAGGCGGGCTGCCATGTCTACAAAGATGGCAGCGCCAAGAGCTACCAGCACATTGGTGCGCAGGCCCGCGGTTCGCTGGCGAAACTGCCTCTCGAAGCCGATCATGCCGCCGAAGATAAACGCCGCACTCAGGCTGACAAGGGAGTCGATCAGGGACTGGAGATTGACGGTTTGAAATGCCTGCATGTTGGTGCGGATATTAACGGCTTGATATGACAATAAAGCAGTACATCAGCACTTGCAGAACGCCACACATGGGCCCATCGGCGGATTTCGGCGGCCAGTGACAAAATGCCACTGTGCCAGTCCCGCCAGATTACGCTGTGTTGAGGATATCGCCACTCATACCAAAGGAGACATATGAAACTTACCCTAGCCTATTGCCCGGTTGCCTGCTCGCTCGTTCCCTACATCCTGCTCACCGAGGCCGGTGCGCAGTTTGATGTGCTCAATGTCAACCTTGAAAAAAACGAGAACAACAGCGCTGACTATCTGCGCATCAACCCCAAAGGCAAGGTGCCTGCGCTGCTGATTGATGGCGAGCCACTGACCGAGAACGTGGCGATACAGGTGTGGATTGCGCGTGAGTTTCCAGCCGCAAAGCTGATGCCCGCCGACCCCATGGCCTATGTGCATGCGCTGTCGGTCATGGCCTGGTGTGCGGCCGGCATTCACCCCAAGCTCACGCAGCAGGCCAGGCCCGCGCGTTACTGTGATCTGCCGGATACGGCAGACAATGTACGTGCGCACGGCTCGCAGGGCATGCTTGAGCTTTTTGAAATTGCAGACAGCATGCTGGCCGGGCGTGAATGGTTTTTTGACCATTTCACCTGTGCCGATGCCTACTTTTACTGGTGCTTCCGCCGCGGCTCCATGTTCAAGGCCGACACCTCCGTTTATAAAAACTGCGTGGCCCACCTTCAGCGCATGGAGCAGCGCGCCAGCGTGCAGAAGCTGCTCGCATATGAGAAGAAAGTACAAGCGGATTTCGCCCGCGCTGCCTGAACCTGAACCGGGCCGTGCAGGGCGGCCCTGCGGTTGCGCAAATCCCCCTTCATCGTCATACTTCACAGGCGGCGCAAGCATGCGCCTGCGGGAGGTGGCTTGCACGACCATAACGACGCCCGGGTAGCTGCACTGCAGAGAGCGGTGGAGGCCGAACGCCTTGAGGACATCCGGCGGGCGCAGCGTTTTCTTCAGCTGGCGAACAAGGTGCGGGCATTTCGTGACGGTGAGGGCGCGGCGCCGACAGAGGCTGAGCTCACCGAGTGGGCTGAACACACCGCCAAGGCTGCAGCGCTCGCCGAGCGGCTGGCCGAATTGCAGGAGTCGCCCGAAGAAGCTGCGCCCATATCTGATTTTTCTGACAGCACGGGCATTGCTGCGACCGCCATCCCCCATTCGCGGCGTTGGCCGCAGATTGAATGGACAGAGACATTTGCCTATGCCTTCGTCGAGCTGTCGACGGAAGCCGGCGGGGAAATCGCAGACATCCAGCAGATGAGGGCGCTGGGTGCAAACCTGTGGCTGGAGCAGGGCGGGCGGGATGCGATAGAGGTTGCGCAGGAAGAGTTCGACAAGCGCAAGCCGCGCTGAATGGCGGCGGGGCGCGACGGCCCAATCACCAAATCGCCGCGCAATCGCCGAGCAGTCGTCTATCAGCCGCAGTGAGCCTTAACTTTTGGCGGGCGACAGGGTGGCGATCTCTTCGTCGCTGTAACCCAGTTCTTTCAGAATCTCGACACTGTGCTCCCCATGCATGGGCGGTGGCCTGCGCAGTTGTGTGCGTTCACCATCAAAACGCAGCGGTTGCGACACGCCCTGCATCTTGCCGAGGGCGGGATGGTTGTAGTCGAACTTCATGCCGCTGGCCTTCGTGTGTGGGTGCTCTGACAGCTCGCCCAGCGTGTGCAGCGGCGAACTGGGAATGCCGGCCTTGTCGAGTTCAGCCAGCCAGGCATCACGGCCTTTGGCCTGAAGGGCTCTGGACACCAGAGCGACAGTTTTTGCGCGGTTGCGCACGCGGTCGGCGTTGGTGCGGTAGTCGGGGTGGTCCACCACATCGTCCAGATGGGTCATGGTGCAAAAGCGCTTCCAGAGCGTGTCGTTGGCCACACCCAGGATGAGCGGCTTGTCCGCTGTTTCAAACACCTGGTACGGGCACAGCGATTCATGGCCCGAGCCGGGTTTTTCGGGCTCTGTGCCGCGCTCCCAGAAGCTTTGCAGAAAGTAGCCGAGCATGCCAGTGGCGGTGTCAAAAAGCGAGGCCTCCACGGTGCTGCCTGCGCCCGTTCGTTCGCGCTGGTAGAGCGCGGCGAGTATGCCTATGAGGGCGTGCAGGCCTGTGGCCTGGTCTACCGGCGAAAACGGGCTGCGTACCGGCGGGCCGCCGGGCTCGCCGGTGATGGCCAGCATGCCGGTGAAGGACTGCAGGATCACGTCGTAGCCCTTGCCCTCGTTCATGGGGCCAACGCTGCCAAAGCCCGAGATGTCGCAATAAATCAGCCGCGGGTTGCAGGCGCGCAGGGCGGCTGCGTCAACGCCGAGCTTGTCGGCCACGCCGGGGCCGAAGCTGGCAATCGCAATGTCTGCCCACCTGGCCAGGCGGTAGATGGCGGCAAGGCCTTCTTCGCTGCGCAGGTCCAGGCAGAGGCTGCGCTTGTTGCGGTTGGCGCTTAAAAAAACCGCACCTGTCCTGCTCTCGCCGTGTTCGCGAAAAGGCGGCCAGTGGCGTGTTTCGTCGCCCTGGTCGGGGGTTTCAATCTTGATGACGTCTGCGCCCATGTCGCCGAGGTACTGGGCGCACAGCGGACCGGCCAGTACCTTGGACAGGTCGAGCACACGCAGGCCCTGGAGTGGTGATGGCGTTGATGGATTCATGGATGGGTTTTCCTGTCTTGATGTGCGTCGGTGGCTGCACCGACGCAACGTGGTGTTTACCGCATTGACGCCGGTTTGTCTCTGGTGGTAGTATAAAGTACAGTAGCATACTAAATGGGCATTGCGCACCACAACCGGAGACGAAACAATGAAGTTCATGAACACACGGCGGGTGATGTTGACGGCCGCCCTGGCGGCTGCGGCACTGGCATCCGGCAATTCATTTGCCCAGGCCTGGCCGGCAAAGCCGGTGCGCATCGTCACCGCGTTTGCCGCAGGCAGCGCCAGTGACATCGTCGCGCGCCTCTACGCGCAGGAACTGCAAACCGAATACGGCCAGCCCTTTGTGGTCGAGAACAAACCCGGCGCATCGGGCTTTATCGCAGCCGAGCTGGTAGCCAAGGCCCCGGCAGACGGCTACACGCTTTTGCTGACGACCAACACCATCAACTCGGGCAACCCGCACCTGTTCAAGAAGCTGCCTTACGACCCGATCAAGGACTTCACGCCGGTTGCTCGCATCTGCAACTTCCTGTTCATCCTGACCGTCGCGGCTGATTCACCCGTCAAGTCTGTCGGGGATCTGATGGCTTACGCCAAGGCCAACCCGACCAAGGCCAGCTTCGCCTACGGCAACAGCACCGGGCAGATCGCTGGCGCAGCCTTCAACAACCTGGCGCACCTGGGCGCGATAGCCGTGCCCTACAAGAGCACGCCGCAGGCACTGACCGCGCTTGTTGGCGGCGAAGTGACTTACCTGTTTGTCGATCTGGCCTCCAGCCAGGCGCTGCTCAAGGGCGGACGCCTGCGGGCGCTGGCCGTGACGACCGAGGCAAAGAGCAAACTGGCGCCCGAACTGCCTACCATTGCTGCCACCGCCAACCTGCCGGGCTTTGACCTGGCGGCCTGGGTCGGCATTCTCGGCCCGGCAGCACTGCCGGCCGATATCACCAACAGGCTGAGCGCATCCATCAACAAGATCACGGCCAAAAAGGAAGTGACGGACAAGCTGACCGCCATGGGCGCCGACGTGTCACCGGGCACTTCGGCGGAACTGGGTGCCTATATGAATCAGCAACTGGCCTCGTGGCGCGACAAGATCAAGGCGGCCGGCATACAGCCTGAATAAGTTCGGGTTGTGAGGGGCTCCGGGCGCCAGCGGGCGCGTGCCGGGTGCCGCGTCAGGTTCAATTTACTATGAAATTAATAGCTGCTCACGCTTGTGTTTAAAGGGCTACAGCCGATTTCATGCCTGAAAAAGACCTCTTTTTGCCTATTTTTTAAGCATAAACCTGAGCTGGTCGGTCGAACCCGTCAAAATGTTAAGTTGTAACTTAACATTTATGTATTTTTTAATGTACACGTTAAATTTTTGCCGTGTACGTTAAATTTTGGCTTCCCGGCCTTCAGGTGGCTTTGTTCAGGCTCGCTCTGACGTTCAAAACCCGCCATCAGGCTTTGGCCAGAAACTGCTCCCGCACCTCGCGCCGCTGAACCTTGCCGACCACGCTGCGCGGCAGGTCACCCAGGATGTGGATGGCCTTGGGCGTCTTGACCGGGCCCAGCGCCTGGCGGACGAATTCGATCAGTTCTTCAGGGTCGGCATCTGCGCCCGGCCGCAGTGTGATGGCGGCTTCGACGCGCTCGCCCCACTTGTCGTCGGGCAGGCCAAACACCACGGCTTCCTGCACTGCAGCGTTACGGCAGAGCACGTCTTCCACGTCCAGCGGGTAGACGTTGAAGCCGCCGGTAATCACCACGTCGCGCAGCCGGCCCTTGATGAAGAGGTAGCCGCGCGCATCAAACTGGCCGATGTCGCCGGTATGCACCCAGCCGTCGATGATGGTTTTGGCCGTGACCTCGGGCATCTCCAGGTATTCGATCATGCGGATGTCGCCGCGAATGACGATCTCGCCCGCCTCGCCGACGGGCAGTATGCGGCCATCGGGCGCCATGATCTCGACATGCGCGAGCAGCGTGGGTTTGCCGACCGACGCCAGCACCTCGTCATCAACGATGTCGTGGGCGCGCAAAACAGTCGCCACCGACGACGCCTCGGCCTGGCCGTAGGCCGACTCGACCACGTTGCCGAACAGCTTGCGCGCCTGCCTGAACTTTTCGGGCGTGGCGGCCGCGCCGCTCCAGATCAGGTGGCGCAGTGCGCTGAAATCCTGCGCCTCAATGCCAGGCACATCCATCAGCATGTAGAGCAGGGTGGGTGGCATCCATGTCATGGTGGCCTTGTGATGCGCCAGCGCGTCGGCAATCGACTGCGGCCGCGGCCTGTCGATGATCACGCAGCGCCCGCCGCGCGACAGCACCGGCAGCATGAAGGCGCCAGCGCCGTGCGTCATGGGCGCGGTGAGCAGGTAGACCTCGTCGCTCTTCAGGTCGAACGCCGTCGCCACCGTGGTGGCCACTGCGTTGACGGTGCGAAACGACTGCACCACGGCCTTGGGTTTACCTGATGAACCGCCGGTGAACTTGATGGCGTTGGGTTCGGAAGGATCGGTGCATGCGAAGACCGGCGTATGGCCTTCATGCAGGCGCACCAGGCTTTCGATGCTGGTGGCATCGCCATGCTGGCGGCTGTGCACCACGGGCACGCCCCCGGCCTTGAAGCCTTCCGCCAGTGCCGGGTCCAGGATAAAGAGGTCGGGTTTGGCGAGTTCGACCTGGCGCTCGACCTCAGCAGCCGCATCACGCGGGTTCAGCGGAATCAGCCAGAAGCCGCCCGCGTGTATGGCCATGATGCCGATCGCCATCTCCAGCGAGTTGGGCGACAGCACCGCCACACGGGGCCGCCTGAGCCCCGTGATCTGCTGGATGGCCGCCGCCAGCGCATTGGCCTGCGCCAGCAACTGCGTGAAGGTCAGCGTGCGCTGGCCGTCCTGGATGGCGATGGACGCCGGCCAGGCGCGTGCTGCCTTGACCAGCAGGTCAACCGGGAACATGAGGCATGGCTTAGAAAGCGACCTTGGCCGCACCCTTGGTCTGCAGGATCTCACGTGCTTCATCGGGCGTGGCAATCTCCAGGCCCAGGCCTTCAAGAATCTCGCGCACCTTGAGCACCTGCTCCTTGTTGCTCACCGCCAGCTTGCCCTTGGCGATCCAGAGGTTGTCTTCAAGGCCCACGCGCACATTGCCGCCCATGGACGCAGCCATTGCGGCAATCTTCATCTGGCTGGCGCCCGCGCCCAGCACAGACCAGCGGTAGCTGTCGCCAAAGAGGCGGTCCGCCGTGCGCTTCATGTGCATCACGTCATCGGGGTGGGTGCCAATGCCGCCCAGAATGCCGAACACGGTCTGGATGAAGATGGGCGCCTTGACCAGGCCGCGCTCGACAAAGTGCGCCAGGTTGTAGAGGTGCGATGTGTCGTAGCACTCGAATTCGTAGCGCGTTTCGTTGGCCGAGAGTTCGGTCAGCACGGTCTCAAGGTCGCCATAGGTGTTGCGGAAGATCAGGTCCTTGCTGCCTTCGAGGTAGGGCTTTTCCCAGTCGAACTTGAACTCCTTGTAGCGGTTGAGCATGGGGAAGAGGCCGAAGTTCATGGTGCCCATGTTCATGGACGCGATTTCGGGCTTGAGCACCTTGGCCGGCTGCATGCGCTCCTGTACCGTCATGTAGGGCGCGCCGCCCGTCGTCAGGTTGATGATGGCCTTGCTGCGCGCCTTGATCTGCTTGAGGAAGGGCTCGAACGCTTCGGGCCGCTGATCGGGTTTTCCGGTGACGGGGTCGCGTGCATGCAGGTGGATGATGGCGGCGCCGGCTTCACAGGCGGCGATGGATGCTTCGGCGATTTCATCGGCCGTGATTGGCAAATGCGGCGACATCGACGGTGTGTGGATGGCGCCCGTAACGGCGCAACTGATGATGACTTTTTTCTGCTGGAACATGACCTGTCTCCTGGGATGTTGTCGTGCTGGATGGGTGTGTGATGGAGGTACTCAGGACCCCGAGACGGTTGCCCGTCCGTTGTTGAGAACCACGATGTCGCGCTCGGCGACCCGTGACCTGAAGCTTACGACATTTCCTTCACGCCACAGCTCGGTCACCAGTGTTTCGCCTGGGTAAACAGGCGAGCTGAATCTCAGTCTGAGCGACTGCAGGCATTCGGCCCGGTCATCACATGCCGCCTGCACAATCGCACGCGTTGCGACGCCCAGGCTGCACAGGCCGTGGAGTATCGGCCTGTTGAAACCGGCCTTGCGTGCGAGCACCGGGTCTGCATGAATCGGGTTGTAGTCACCGCTCAGGCGGTAGATGAGCGCAGCGCGCGGCAGGATTGAAATGCTGATACTGCTGTCGGGTGCGCGATCAGGAATGGCATGCGGCGCAGGCGCTTCCATGCCGGTGCCACCACAGCCGCCATCGCCGCGCAGGAAGTAGGTCGAGTCGACGGTGCTGACGATGTCCGCGCTGCCTTTTTCGCGCAGCTCCTTGCGCAGGAAAAGCAGCGCACCCTTGCCCGCGCCCTTGTCGACGACGCCGAGCACGCGGTAGCTGCCGACATAGGTCGCGCCCGGGCGCAGGGGCTTGAGGATTTCAAAGGCCTGCTCGCCGTGCAACAGCTTGACCCAGTCCACCTGCAGCACAGGGTTCATGATCCAGCCGCCGGGGTGGCAGATGACGTTGACCTGTGAAGGGAACATCTTGAGATCCTGCTCATACACAAACTGCAGGTCGCGGGCATCTTCAGGCCTGTCGCCCACGCCTATGCCCAGTGCATAGAGCATGGCATCGCGCGGCGTGGCGGTGTACTCGATGTCGGGGAACTTGAATTGCAGCAGTTGTTCGAGGTTCATGGTGCCGGTGTCAGGGTCAGGTATTGGTGGTTACAGACGGATCAGCCGCTTGCCGAGGTTTTCACCGCGGTAGAGGCTGGCAATCGCGTCGGGTGCGGCGGCCATGCCGTCGATGATTTCTTCGCGGTACCTGAGCTTACCTTCGCGCACCCAGGCGGCGAGTCTGGCGACCGCCTCTTCATAACGGTGTTCGTAGTCCCAGACCAGGAAACCCTGCATGCGCGCCGACTTGTTGAGCAAATGCCGCTCCATGCGCGGGCCGCTGGGCCACGGGTCCCAGCTGGCGACCGAGGCCGTGCCGCAGATGACGATGCGTGCAAACTTGTTGATGCGCGCCACCACTGCATCGGAGATGGCGCCCGAGGTGTTGTCGTAATAGACATCCACGCCTTTGGGGCTGGCCGCAGCCAGTGCCTGCTGGAAGTCGGCGGCCTTGTAATCCACGGCAGCGTCGTAGCCGAAGTCTTCAAGGCACATCTTCAGTTTTGCCGCGCCGCCCGTGATGCCGACGGTGCGGCAACCCGCGAGTTTGGCGATCTGGCCCGCAGCCGAACCGACCGAGCCTGCAGCGGTTGAGACAACGACGGTGTCGCCCGGGCGCGGCTCGCCGATTTCTGTCAATGCAAAGTACGCCGTGACACCGTTGATGCCCAGTACACCGAGCGAGAGCGACAGCGGCAGGTCATGCTCCAGCACCTTGCGGCGTATGCCAGTGCCGTCGCTGACGGCGTACTGCTGCCAGCCCAGCATGCCCATGACCTTGTCGCCCTCGGCATAACCGGCGTGGCGCGAGGCCACCACGGTGCCCGCCGCAAAGCTGCGCATCACGCCGCCCAGTGGCACGGGGTCTGAGTAGTTGGCTGCGGCGTTGACCCAGCCGCGCATGGCGGGCTCGACCGACAGGAACTCGTTCTTCACGATGAAGTGGCCGGGCTCCAGCGCGGGCATGTCTGCCTCGGCAATTTCAAAATGTTCAGCCTGCGGAATGCCGGTGGGCCGGGATTTCAGCAGGACGCGGGTGTTGGTTTTGGGGAGATTGGTCATGCCCGCAGCTTACCTTTGATCATCGATTCCAGCAGTGTCAGCTGTGCAGGCCAAGAATCGAAATGGCTGCAACACCCAGGTAAGGCACGCCGCCCAGGTTGTGCGTCAGGCCAATGCTGGGACTGTTCAGCTGGCGCTTGCCGGCGCGGCCCAGCAACTGTGTGTAGACCTCATAGGCCATGCGCAGGCCCGATGCACCTATCGGGTGGCCAAAGCATTTGAGTCCGCCATCAACCTGGCAGGGCACACCGCCGCCCTCACGGTCAAAAAAGCCGTTCATCACATCGTGTGTGGCCCGGCCTTCGGCGGATACAAACAGGTCTTCCATGGTGACCAGCTCGGTGATGGAGAAACAGTCGTGCACTTCCATCAGGCTGAGTTGCTCGCGCGGGTTGGTGATGCCGGCCTCTTCGTAAGCCTTCTTTGCGGCAATGCGGGTGGTGCGCACATGGCTGCCGTCCCAGCTGTCGGTGCCCGACTCAACGCCCGAACTGGTGGCCAGTTGCAGCGCCTTGATGGTGACCATGTCCTTCTTGCCCAGCGCGCGTGCGATCTCGGGCGTGGTGACGATGGCGGCGGCTGAACCGTCGCTGACGCCGCAGCAGTCAAACAGGCCGAGGGGTTCGGCGATCATGGGCGCGTTCAGGATCTGCTCCATGGTGATGGCTTTTTGCAGGTGCGCCTTGGGGCTGATGGTGCCGTTCTGGTGGCTCTTCCATGAGACATGAGCGATGGCGCGTTTCAGGTCTTCTTTCGAGATACCGTGTTTGGCCCGGTAGCCGGCAGCCAGCTGCGCAAAACCTGCAGGCGCCGAGCCCAGCGGCATCCACATGTCGTTGAGCGTGCCCTTGAAAGGCGTGGGCAGGCCGCCATAGCCCGTGTCCTTGAGTTTTTCTGCACCTATGGCGAGCGCAATGTCGACCGCACCTGATGCAACGGCATAGGTTGCGCCGCGCAGCGCTTCTGTCGCGGTGGCGCACATGTTCTCGACCCGGCTGACCGGAATGCCTTCCAGCCGCAGCGCCATTGCCGCCGGGATGGATGAGTTGCCGACGTTGATCGCGTCCATGCCCGAGCCGTACCAGGCCGCGTTGATCTGTTTGCGTTCTATGCCGGCGTCGGCCAGTGCCTCTTCAAAGGCTTCCGAAAGCAGCTCGGGTGTACCGATGTCCCAGCGTTCGCCGAAACGCGAGCAGCCCATGCCAATGATGGCGACCTTGTCCCTGATACCTGTTGCCATGATGTTGTTTCCTTAATGCTTCTGTACGGTCGTTGCATGTGCCAGGACATGCAACGACCAGTGAGAGGGCCAGGGCTGCCGTGGAACCGGCTTCGCCGGGCCACAGGCAGCGCCCCCTTGAGGGTGGGAGGCAGCTACATGCAGTGAGCTGCAACGGGGGTGTTTCATGCTTCTAACGGAGTGGTTTTCCAGAAGTAGCGGCGATAGCCGCGACCCTTGTCGATTTCCTTGATGCGGAAGACAACACGCAGCGGTGTGCCGACTTCGAGCTGCTGGGTGTTGATGTCCACGGTTTCCATCAGCAGGCGTGCACCGTTCTCGAATTGCACGAAGCCGACATACAGCGGTGGGGCAGGGTGGTAGGAGAGCCAGTCGGCGGTATAGGTCAGCACCTTGCAGGGTACGTCGCGCAGCGGCACCTGTTCAAACCCGGTGGCGATTTTCTGGCAGGCCGGGTTGACGCAGTAGGCCAGCTGCGGGAACTGTATGGTGCCGCAGTGCGGGCACTTGCCCGCTACAAAACCGGCGACCTGGTCGCGGGAACGGTATTGCTCGGTCAGTGCGGTCTTGGTGTTTTTCTCGGCACGCATGCCCCATTCGGGTTCGACGCCGTCTTCATTCGCCAGCAGGCGCATGTAGCTGTCCAGCGACTGTGCATCCGTCAGTGCACCGCTGACACCACGCGCCGGCTTGAAGTCCGCAATGGCTTCTCGGACACGCAGCACCAGGGCATCGCAGCCCTGGCCGAAACCAATCAGCAAAATCAGCTCGCCCGCTTTGGCTTTCTCCAGCACGTGGCTGAGCATCAGCAGCCCATGTGCGCTGCCCGAGTAACCGCAGTTCTCATCCAGTGCATCGGCTTCGCAGCCGGCCGCCAGCCCGAGTTTTTTGGCCAGTGCCGTGGCCACACCCTTGAACGGCGTGGGCATGATGAAATGATGGATGGCTGCAGCATTCACGCCGGCATCTGCCAGCGCCAGGGCGGCGGCGTCGGGGACTATCTTGAGGTAGCCCTCGTCGCGAATCCAGCGCTCTTCCCAGAAGTAGTCGTACTTGTTGTCGCTGGAGCGAAAGTGGTCCACAAAACTGTCGGTCACGCTGGCCGAGCCCAGCAGGTCGGCAACGATGTTCTCGCTGCCCAGGGTGAAAGCTGCGGCTGCTGCGCCAAAGCCGATCTCCTGTGTGCTGGCGGGTTTGCCGCGTGGGCGGTCGCTGGCCACTACGAGGGCTGGGCGGCTGCTGTCGGCCAGCGCAGCCAGCAGCGCGGAAGTGCCTGCCCGCTGTGTCTGCCCTATGTCGAGGGCCTGCAGGTTCTTTGGCAGTTCAAGCGCGCCGGCGATGACGGATGCATTCAGCATGTCGGCAAAGGGCATGGTGGTGGAGGCAAAGACCAGCTTTCCGATGTCGGCTGCAGGCGTGCCATTCAGCGCGTCGCGTGCGGCCTCTACGCCCATGGTGAGGGCATCTTCGTCCCAGTTGCAGAAGGCCCTGCGGCCTTTTGCTGCTGATCGCAATGAGGGCGCCATCCATTTATGGGCCGCAGCAATGGCGCTGCGCTCCATCCTTAAGCGGGGGATGTAGCCCCCAAAACCTGTGATGCCGTAGCTACGGGTTGAAGACACTGGACTGCCTTTCCGGGCCCGTTGAAAGGCCCTATTTAATATGCATCAATACGATATTGATGTTGCCTGCTCGCCCGTTGCAGTATCTGCTGCAAGGAGAGCGCCTGTGCCGCCTTGCCGGGTATTTTAAATACTGTACCATGCAATACAATATGCAATCATATCAAATGGGAGACTAGGCATGGCAGGACTTTATTTTGAACAGTTTGAAGTGGGTCAGATCTTCAGGCATGACATTCGCCGCACGGTCACCGAGACCGATAATGTGCTCTTCAGCACCATGACGCACAACCCGGCCGCCATTCACCTGGATGCCGAATACGCCAAAGAGACCGAGTTCGGAAAACCGCTGATGAACAGCGTCTTCACGCTGGGGCTGATGGTCGGTATCTCTGTCGGCGACACCACGCTGGGCACCACTGTCGGCAACCTGGGCTGGGACGAAGTGCGTTTCCCCAAGCCGGTATTTGCTGGCGATACATTGCATGTCGAGAGCGAAGTGCTGGAAAAGCGTGACAGCAAATCACGTCCGAAGAATGGCATTGTGGTGTTCCGGCACAGTGCATGGAACCAGCGCAACGAACTGGTTGCGACCTGCAAGCGGGTAGCGCTGATGCACCGCGTTCCCGCAACAAATAATCAGCCATGAACACACGGGCACTTTTTTCGCAAGAGCATGAGCAGTTCCGTGAAACCGCGCGGCGCTTCATAGAGGCCGAGATTGCCCCGCACCATGCGCGGTGGGAGGAAGAAGGCTGTGTGCCGCGCGAATTGTGGGCAAAGGCCGGTGCGGCGGGCCTGCTGGGCTGTTCCATCCCGGAAGAATATGGCGGCGCCGGCGCTGATGAGTTGTTCAACTTTGCCTTGATAGAGGAACTGGCACGCTCGGGTTTCACCGGGCCGGGCTTTCCCGTGCACAACGAGATGGTCATGCCCTACATCCTGGCCTTTGGCACCGAAGCGCAGAAACAGCGCTGGCTGCCGCCCATGGTGCGCGGCGAGGTCATAGGTGCCCTCGGCATCACCGAGCCGCAGGCCGGCAGCGATGTGCGGGGCATCAAAACCCGTGCGGTGCGTGATGGCGACGACTTCGTCATCAACGGCCAGAAGGTGTTTATCTCCAACGGGCAGATCTGCGATGTGATTGTTCTGGCCACCAAGACCGATCCTGACGCGAAAGGCGGTGGCATTTCGCTCTTCATTGTCGAAGCGACCCGCGCAGGTTTTGTCCGCGGCAAACGGCTCGAAAAACTGGGCATGAAGGCGCAGGACACTTCAGAGTTGTTCTTCGAGAACGTGCGCGTACCGGCAAGCAACCTGCTGGGCGAAGAAAACGGCGGCTTCAAGCTGCTCATGAAAAACCTGGCGCAGGAGCGGCTGACGCAGGCGGTGCGCTCTGCGGCTGTGGTTGAAGCCGTGCTGCAGTACACGATTGACTACGTTGCCGAGCGCAAGATATTCGGCCAGACGCTGGCCGATTTCCAGAACACGCAGTTCAAGCTGGCCGAGATCAAGACCGAGGCAGTGGTGGGCCGTGTGTTTGTAGACCATTGCCTGAAGCTTTTCATGGAGCGCACGCTGGACGGCACCGATGCGGCCATGGCCAAGATGTGGATGTCCACCCTGCACTGCAAGGCTGTTGATGAATGCCTGCAGCTGTTTGGCGGCTGGGGCTATATGTGGGAATATCCAATTGCGCGCGCTTATGCCGATGCGCGCATCGTGAAGATTGCCGGCGGCTCGATGGAAGTGATGAAACAGATCATTGGCCGCAGTTTGTTCAAACCGAAATAAGATTAGTTCAGTCATGACCACACCCCCCAGCAAGGGTTTTGCACCCGATCCCTACGCGCCGCTGCGCTCCATGCTCTTCATACCGGCAGACAGCGAGCGCAAGCTTGCCAAGGGCGATGCCACAGGTGCCGATGCGCTGATTCTTGACCTTGAAGACGCGGTGGCGCCGTCGCGCACTCACATCGCACGCGGGATGGCACTTGATTACCTTCGCAGCCGAAGCGCTGGCGCTGGCCGCGGCAAGCAGCAACTGTGGGTGCGCATCAACCCGCTGTCCACACCAGCGGCTTTGCTGGACCTGATGGTCGTTGCGGGTGCACCTGACGGCATCGTGCTGCCCAAGGTTGATTCAGCTGCAGACATCGTTCAGCTCTCACATTACCTCGATGCACTTGAAGTGCGTGAAGGCGTGGCGCAGGGTTCCATACGCATCATGCCGGTGGCGACCGAAACCGCGAAGTCACTGTTTACGCTGGGCTCTTATGAGGGCTGCAGTGCAAGGCTGGCGGGGCTGACCTGGGGTGCCGAAGACATCGCTGCCGCGCTGGGTGCCAGCACCAATCGCCGGCCGGACGGTGAATACGATTCCGTGTATGAACTGGCCAGAACCTTGTGCCTGTCCGGTGCGGTGGCCGCAGGCGTGCAGCCCATAGACACGATCTGGGCAGATTTCAGTGATGAGCCCGGTCTGGTGCGTGATTCAACTGCGGCACGGCGGCGCGGTTTCACCGGCAAGATCGCCATCCACCCGAACCAGGTGGCAGCCATCAATGCGGCCTTCTCCCCGTCAGCCGAAGAGCTGGCCTGGTCGAAAAAAGTGGTGGACCTGTTTGAGGCCAACCCCGGCATGGGGACCGTGGGGCTTGAAGGCAAGATGCTGGACATGCCGCACCTCAAGCAGGCCAGGCGTGTGCTCGAGCTGGCGCAGCGCTTTCCCGCATGAGCGGACAAGCCGTTCTTTATGAGGTGCGCGGCAGGGTTGCGCTGATCACCATCAACCGGCCCGAGGCGATGAACGCCATCAATATGGACGTCGGCACGGGCCTGAGTGAAGCACTGCGAAAGTTTTCTGCCGATCCAGAACTGTGGGCGGCCGTCATGACAGGGGCCGGCGACAAGGCCTTTTCTGCGGGCGCAGACCTCAAGGCCGTCGCGGCAGGCGAGATGACGCGCATCAGCGAAGCCGGCAAACCCGGCATTGCCGACCTGCTGCGCCGCTATATCGACAAGCCGGTAATTGCGGCGGTGAATGGTTATGCGTTGGGCGGCGGTATGGAGATAGCCCTGTCGTGTGACCTCATCGTTGCATCAGAAAAAGCAGCTTTCGGCCTGCCTGAAGTCAGGCGCGGGCTGGTGGCGGCCGGTGGCGGCATGCTCAGGCTGCCGCGGCAGATGCCACTGAAAACGGCGATGTACCACGTGCTCACCGGTGAGTTCATGAGTGCCGCAGATGCGTTGCACTGGGGCCTGGTCAACCAGCTTGCGCCGCACGACCAGGTGCTTGAAAAAGCGATGGAACTGGCTGAGCGCATCTGCGCCAATGCGCCTGTTGCGGTGCGTGAAAGCAAGGGCGTGATGTACCGCTCGCTGGATGCGTCGCTTTATCTGTCTGACGAGGCCTGGGCTATCAGCGACGCCGCTGCAGCGCGCAACCGCAGCAGCGGGGACGCTGCGGAAGGGCCGCGGGCATTTGCAGAAAAACGCCCCCCGGACTGGAAGGGGCGTTAGCCCCTGCTTTAAACATCCAGCCAGGTGTCGCGGTCTATGCCCGCGTTCTTGCGTGAGAAGCGGATGATCTCCTCAATCGATGCGCCCAGCTCGGCAGGGTTTTTGCTCGCCTGCGTCAGCGGGCCATGCTGCCAGCTTTCTGCCACGGCATAACCATAACCCCAGGCTTCAAACACCTTGCCACTGACCTTGCTGGCCTCCGGGCTGCAGAGCCAGGTCACCAGTGCGGCAATCCATTCGGGGTCGCGGCGCTCCAGCTGCTCGGGTGTCCATTCACGCAGGCCTTCGGTCATGCGGGTGGTGGCGCGCGGTGCGATGGCATTGACGGTGACGCCATAGCGCTGCAGTTCACGCGCGGCGACGATGGAAAAACTTGCGATGCCTGCCTTGGCGGCCGCGTAATTTGCCTGGCCTATGTTGCAGAACAGCCCCGAGTGCGAGGTGGTGTTGATGATGCGTGCATCGACCGGTTTACCGGCCTTGCTCTGCTGGCGCCAGTAGTTGCCCGCGTGATGCGCTGGTGCAAAAGTGCCCTTGAGGTGGACCTTGATGACGGCGTCCCAGTCTTCCTCGCTCATGTTGATCATCATGCGGTCACGCAATATGCCTGCGTTGTTGACCAGGATGTCCAGGCCGCCGAATGAATCGACAGCCTTGTCTATCATGGCCTTGGCGCCTTTCCAGTCGGAGACGTCAGAGGTATCCACCACCGCCTCACCACCCATGGCCTTGATGGCTTGCACCACTTCTTCCGCCGGTGTCTGATCGTTGCCCTCGCCCCTTCCGTCTGCCGAACCGCCCATGTCGTTGACCACCACCTTGGCCCCGTGCGTGGCCAGCATCAGGGCGTGGGCCCGGCCCAGACCACGGCCTGCGCCGGTCACAACAGCAATACGTCCTTCACACAATTTCATGTCGGGTCCTTGAGGTAGCCAGAAAGCGGGTTAATAGGATTTGGGGAGCTGCAGAACTTTCTCTGCAATGAACGAGAGAATCAGCTGCGGCGAGATGGGCGCGATGCGTGGCAGCATCGATTCGCGGAAGTAACGCTCGACGTGATACTCCTTGGCATAGCCCATGCCTCCGTGTGTGAGTACGGCAGTTTCACAGGCCCTGTAGCCAGCTTCGGCACAGAAGAACTTGGCGGCGTTGGCCTCGGCACCGCATGACCGGCCCTGGTCATAAAGCCATGCGGCACGCTGGTACAACAGGGTGCCGGCTTCCAGGTCAACCCAGCGCTCGGCCAGCGGGTGCTGTATGCCCTGGTTCTTGCCGATGGGACGGTCGAACACGATGCGCTCGCCGGCGTACCTGGCCGCGCGCTTCAGCGCCACGCGGCCCAGGCCGGTGGCTTCTGCGGCGAGCAGCACGCGCTCGGGGTTCAGGCCGTGCAGGATGTATTCAAAACCGCGGCCCTCTTCGCCGATGCGGTCTTCAACCGGTATCTCCAGACCGTCAATAAACAGCTGGTTCGAATCCACACATTTACGGCCAAGTTTTTCGATCTCGCGGACCTCGATTTTTGTACGGTCCAGGTCGGTGTAGAACAGGCTGAGGCCATGTGTGGACGATTTGACCTCTTCAATGGGTGTGGTGCGCGCCAGCAGCAATATCTTTTGCGCCACCTGGGCGGTGGATATCCAGATCTTCTGGCCATTGACCACATACTTGTCGCCCTTGCGCACAGCCATGGTCTTGAGTTTGAGGGTGTTCAGGCCGGTATTGGGTTCTGTCACGCCGAAGCAGGCCTTGGCCTCGCCGCTGATGATGGGCGGCAGCCAGCGTTTCTTCTGCTCGTCGCTGCCGTGCATTACCACCGGGTGCAGGCCAAATACATTCATGTGAATGGACGACGCACCCGACATGCCTGCGCCAGATGCAGAAACGGTTTCCATCATGGCGCAGGCTTCCGAAATGCCCAGCCCTGCGCCGCCGTATTCAACCGGCATCGCGATGCCCAGCCAGCCCGCTTTTGCAATGGCACTGTAGAAGTCTTCAGGGAAGCCGCCTTCCCTGTCCTTGCGCAGCCAGTAATCGTCGCCAAAGTCGTTGCAGATTTCCTGGATGGCGTTTCGGATGGAGACCTGGTCTTCAGTGGCGTCAAAGTTCATGGGGGGAGTCCGGTTCGCAAGGTAATTGATTGACTTAACAATTGCATATTATATGCAAGCAGACTAATTATGCAAACCCTTGCGGCCTGTGCCGGATCCGGTGGTGAAGCGGCTGTGTGGTCCTGGCCCGCAGGACGCGGGAGGCAGATCCCGGGCGCGGGCTTATTCGGCCGGCGAGTCGCCCTTGATGGACAACAGGTTCTTTTTGACGAGTGCGAGCATGTCGACCAGTGCATTGCGTGAGGCGGTGTCCAGGCCTTCGAGGATGCGTTCGCTCACATCGTGGCTGCGTGTACGCATTTCCGCGATGATCTGCGTGCCCTTGGACGTGAGGTAAATGCGCTTGACGCGCCTGTCGTTGTCGTCGGTGCGGCGCTCAATAAATGTGGAGGCTTCCAGCCGGTCAATCAGCCCGCCCAGGGCGGCCTTGCCGATGTCGAGCACGTTGGCAAGGTCGCTCTGGATCATGCCGTCGTGCCGCGAGAGGTGCGCCAGAATCCACCACTGGGAGCGGGTCATGGCCATGGGCTTCATGAACTCGTCAAACACACTGCGCCGTAAACGCGAAACATCATGCATCAGGAAGCCCAGACGCGCGTCCCAGTTTTCGGCCTCGGCCGGTTTTGCGCGGCCCCTGGCGGTTTTTGTACTCACATCCGTGGCTTTTGATTTTTTGGCAGGCTGGGCGCTTTTCAAGGTGTGGTCCTCACATGGCCGACGCAGCAATGTTGAATAGGTCGGTTTTTTTATTTTACGCTAGCGGCCTTTAAGTTCAATTTGCGCGTCAATCCGCTTGAATCAACCTTAAACGGGGTCCCAGGAGAACACATCCCTGGACTTGTCCAGCGCGTAAAAGGACGGTTTCATCATGGGAATGGCCACATCCAGGCAGCTTTGGACCGTCCAGCCCTCGCCCGAGTGGGCCGTGCGTATGGGGCGCGGCTGCGAGAAGAGGTAAATCTCGTTGTTGCGCACGCCAAAAATCTGGCCCGTCACGTCCTTCGCCGCATCGGTCAGCAGTGCGCAGGTAAACGGCGCAATTTTTTCGGCTTCGAGCCGCTGGTTGACCTTCATGCGCGCCATGCCCTCCGGCGTGTCGGTCGGGATGGTGTTGACCATGCGCGTAAAGGCGAACGGTGCAATGCAGTTGGAACGCACGTTGAAGCGTTCCATGTCGAGCGCTATCGCCTTTGACAGGCCGACAACGCCCATTTTTGCGGAGCAGTAGTTGGCCTGACCGAAGTTGCCTATGAGGCCGGAGGTAGACGTCATATGTACAAACGAGCCGCTTTCCTCGCTCTTGAAGTGGGGCGCTGCGGCACGCGACATGTTGAAGCTGCCTTTGAGGTGAACCTGTATGACCGCATCAAAGTCGTCTTCGGGCATCTTGTGAAAGATGACATCGCGCAGGTTGCCCGCGTTGTTCACGACACCATCGATGCGGCCGTAGAGATCAAGTGCCTGCGAAATGATGGATTGCGCTGACTTCCATTCGGCCACGCTCTCGGTGTTGGCTGCAGCTGTGCCGCCGAAGGCACATATCTCGTCAACCGTCTGCTGCGCCGGCCCGCTGCTGGCGCCGCTGCCGTCGATCGCGACGCCCAGGTCATTGACGATGACCCTGGCACCCTGGCGCGCTGCCTCCATGGCGATGCCCTTGCCTACACCCGCACCTGCACCCGTGACAACAATGACTTTTCCTTCAAGTAAGGCTTGCATGACTGACTCCATAAAATGAATTGATGTAAAGCCCGTGCAGTGAACAACGGACTTGCGTGGGATAAAAAGCAGGCTTCATGCGTGAGGCGGCGGCACTGCTAAAGGCGTGCAGCGATGACCGACCAGCTGCGGGACAGTTCTTCGCGGAAGGCGGGCGCCCCGACGCTGATGATGGCTTGCGCGCGTTCATGCACGCTGGCGCCTGCCAGGTTGGCCACGCCGTATTCGGTCACGACGTGGTCAACGTCGATGCGTGATATGGTGGTGATCGCATTGGCATCAAGGCAGGGAACGATGCGCGAACCCTTGCCGGCGTGATGTGTGGCGTTCAGGGCCACAACGCTTCGCCCACCTGCAGACAGCCGTGCGGCGCGCGCGAAATCAGGTGCACCGCCTGCGCCGCTGATGGCCTGGCCTTTCGCGTGCTCGAGGTTGCACTGGCCAAAAAGATCCACCTCCAGCCCGGAGTTGACGGACACAAAATTGTCCAGCTCAAGCATTACACGCGGGTTATGCGTTGTCTCGCAGCCCAGAATGCGAAGCTGGTCAAAATCCGCGATGTCCCGGTACAGCTCTGTGGAGCCGACAAGGGCGCAAGTGGTGTGTGGAAAATCCGGGTCCAGTGCGCCGGCCCGCGCAAGATCCAGCAGTCCATCGGACAACATGCCCGAATGCAGGCGAAGCATGCGGCGGTCGCAGAGCAGGCGGGACAATGCCATGGGCACCTTGCCCAGCCCGATCTGCAGCGCGCTGCCGTCAGGCACCAGCCGGGCGATGTGCCGTGCGATGGCCTCTGTGACGGCATTGCTGTCGGTGTTGTAGGTGGGCAGGGGACTGTCGACTTCACAGGCGTAGTCGAGGCTTGCATAGGGAATGCTGACCGCACCGGGGATGCGCGGCGTCTGGTGATTGATCAATCCCAGCACCCGGCGTGTCTTCCTCAGGATGGATGGCATGAATTCGACCGCAGGGCCCAGCGAGCAATTGCCGTGCGCATCAGGCGCCGCCAGCTGGACAACCGCAAGATCGGTATCCACGGTGTCGAGCACATGGCGCACAAAGCCCGCATAACTCAAGGGCAGGCAGCGGTATTGGCCGGCCAGTTGCGCAGCCTGCAAGCCCGCGTGCATGAACAGGCCGGTGACGATGGCGCTCTGATCGATGGACTGCATGTCCAGCGTATTGATGCCGGGCACATAACTTGTCAACATCCGCAGATCCTGCTGATGCTCACGGTGTGCAAGCAGACTGGAGACAAAGGAAAGAGGCGCGCCGCTTGCGCCGGGGACGTAGACGAGTTCGCCAGGGCGCACCAGTGAGGACAGGGTTTCGGGTGTCACCTGCACAGGCCTGCCAGACCCTGCGGCAGCAATACTCACCCGCGCCTGCAGATGGTGGGGGCGCTCAAGTACTTTCATGGATGATGGTGGCGCACGCCCGGTCTATGGATGGGTGAAAAATCGAACACGCCGGAATGCTGTTTGTTGTTTGTAGTCACGTGTTGGATTATAGTATGTAGCCATACGATACTCTTGTCAATTAAATCCATGTGACCGGGCAAACCCTTGCCGGGGCACGGTGGGATATTCCAGAAACCAGAACATGACACATGACCTGCGCCACTGGGCGACGCACTTCCCCGACAGGGTTGCGATCAGCATAGGCGATCAACAACTGAGCTACGGAGAGATGGAGGCACGCGCCAACCAGCTGGCGCGGGTTTTTGAAGCGAAGGGGCTTCAGCGCGGCGACCATATCGTGGCTTTTTTGCCGAATGTGCCCTTCATGTTTGTGCTGGCCTGGGCGGCCTGGCGCAGCGGGCTGTATTTCACACCGGCATCCAGCTCGCTGTCCCTGAAAGACGCGGCCTATATTGTTGATAACAGCCAGGCCAGGCTTGTGCTCGCGGATGCCGCCGTCAAAACACCAGTTGGGGAACTCCCGGGGCTTTGCGGACGGCCTGTTCACTGGCTTTCGCATGGGCCGGACATGCCCGGGTATACGGGCGCGGCGGGCCTGATGGCCGCCATGGATACGCAACCGAGGAAGGAAGAAGCACCAGGCTCGCTCATGCTCTACACCTCGGGCACCACGGGTGCACCCAAAGGCGTGTGGCGGCCCTTGCCGGATATTGATTACCGGGGTGCACCCACTTTTGCCGCCGACCTGATGGCGCTTTTTTCGATTGATGAGAATGTGCGTTACCTCTCCACTGCGCCTCTGTACCACGCTGCGCCGCTGCGCTTTGCCCTGACCGTGACCGCCAGGGGCGGCAGTGTGTTCGGCATGGAGAAATTCGAGGCCGAAGACGCGCTGGACATGCTGGTTAAACACCGCATCACGCATTCGCAGTGGGTGCCCACCATGCTCCAGCGGCTGCTTCGCCTGCCTGAGGATGTGCGGCGCGGTTTCTCGGCACCCCATCATGTGATGGCGCTTCACTCTGCCGCTCCTTGCCCTGTGCCGGTGAAGCGCGCCATCATCGACTGGTGGGGCCCCATACTGATGGAGTATTACTCCGGTACCGAGGGCGTGGGCCTCACCATGCTGGATTCACGCGAGTGGCTGAAGCACCCGGGCTCGGTAGGCAAGACCTGCAAGGGCGTGCCCCATGTGCTGGACGATGACTGGGCGGAATTGCCGCCTGGAAAAGTCGGGCGCATCTTTTTTTCAGGCATCAAGCCTTTCCAGTACTTCGGCGAGCCTGAAAAAACGGCCGGGCGTACCAGCCCCCAGGGCTACCAGACGCTTGGGGATATTGGTTATGTGGACAGTGAGGGCTACATGTTCCTCACCGACCGAATGGACGACATGATTATTTCGGGTGGGGTGAATGTCTATCCCCAGGAGATTGAATCGGCCATCATGGAACTTCCCTGCATTGTCGACGTGGGTGTGGTGGGTGCCGCAGATGATGAGTTTGGCGAACGACCGGTGGCCTTTGTCGTGGGCGACGGGACAGTGCCGCCTGACCAGCTGGAAGAGGTCCTGGCTGCACACTGCAGCAAACAGCTGGGGCGCATCAAGTCGCCCGCACGTTATGTCGTGCTCGCCCAGATGCCCCGTTCGCCCACTGGCAAGCTCATTCGCCGCGAACTTCGGGAAATGCTGCGAAGCATGGCAAGTGCCTGAACCCATGGGGTCGATTGACATGTCTACTGGTTTGCCCGTAATTGCCGGTATCGGTATTGTGAAATATCATATGCAAGCGTAATTAATGACCGCACCGGTTTGTCGGGCGGCCCCACAGAATTCACCGGAGACAAATCCCATGTTCGCTCGACTGAAAACATGCCTGAAGGTGGGCGCGATAGCCCTGATCCTTGCCGTTCCCGGCGTCAGGGCGCAGGACGCCGCACGCTACCCGTCCAAGCCCATTCGTTTCATCGTCCCTGCCAGTGCTGGCGGCCCCAGTGATGTCATTGCCAGGCTTGTCGCCGAGAGGCTGGGGCAGGCACTGGGCCAGACCGTGGTGGTGGACAACCGGCCGGGCGCATCACAGATGCTGGGCACGGCTGCAGTGGCCAAGGCCGACCCTGATGGATACACCCTGCTGTTCACGACCAGCACGCCGATTGTGATGACGCCTGCCACGCTCAAGAAGGTGCCCTACGACGTGCAGAAAGACCTCACGGCGATCTCGCATCTCGGTTCCACGCCGCTGGTGCTTTATGTGAATGGTGCAACGTCCATCACCAACCTGCGCCAGCTGTTCGATGCGGTCAAGGCCAAACCCGAGACGGCAAACTACGGCTCCTACGGCAATGGCTCGAGCGCGCATGTCCTGGGTGAATTCATGATCCGCCAGGCCAACGTGAAGATGGTGCATGTGCCGTACAAGGGCGTGGCGCCGGAGTTGCAGGACCTGATGGGTGGGCAACTGCTGACTGCAGTAGCTGATATTGGCAGTGCTTCCCCGCTGATCAAGGCGGGCAAGATTCGGCCGATTGCAGTGACGGGTATCAAACGCTCTGCCGTGCTGCCTGATGTCGCCACGTTCGCCGAGCAGGGTATTTCAGGCATGGAGCCGTTTTCGCCGTGGTGGGGCATGTTTGCACCACGCCAGACGCCCAGGGCCATCATTGACCAGCTCTCTGCAGAGATTGCCAAAATCGTGAATACGCCTGATTTCAACGCGAGGCTGGTGAGCTTTGGCATTGACACCACCGGCACCACATCTGCACAGGCCAATGAGCTGGCGCGTACCGAGACGGTCAAATGGCAGCAGATCACCAAAGACATGTCGCATATCAGCTTTGAATAGAACCGCGGAGTCCTTTTGAAAGCCTACCTGTGTGAAAAATGGATGCATTACAGCGAGCTGGAGCTTCGCGATGATGTAGCGCCTCCGGTTCTGTCCGCAGGGCAGGTTCGTATTGCGGTTCACTATGCCACGGCGGGTTTTGGCCAGACGCTGGTGATCGCGGGAAAATACCAGCGCAAGCCGCCGTTGCCCTTTGTTCCGGGCACAGAGATCTCAGGTGTGATCCTGGAGGTGGCTTCCGATGTGACCGGGTTCTCTCCTGGTGACCGGGTGGCCGCAGCACTGGATTGGGGTGGTTACGCGGAGCAGGCCGTTGCAAGCGCATCCACCACCTGGCATGTACCTGATGTGGTCAGCCTTGCAACTGCTGCAAGTGTTCCGCTGACTTATGGCACATCGTATGCAGCTTTGCATTGGCGCGGCCGGCTTCAGGCGGGTGACGCGCTGCTTGTGTACGGCGCGGCCGGTGGCGTAGGGCTGCCTGCCGTGGAGTTGGGTCGACTGGCCGGAGCCCGGGTAATAGCCGTTGCCGGTAGCGATGCGCGGGTACAGATCGCTCTTGATCGTGGCGCACATGCGGGCATCGTTCATGGCAGCGGCCAGTTGAGCCAGCAGGTACGCGACCTCAATGGCTGGAAGAATGTCGATGTCGTGTTTGACCCGGTGGGTGGCGCATTGTTCGATGAGGCGCTGCGTTGCCTGAAGCCTGAAGGCCGCATTCTTGTGGTCGGCTTTGCCAGCGGTGAAATTCCGAAAATCCCGGCCAATATCCTGCTGGTGAAAAACGCGGAAATCATTGGCTTCAATTTCGGCCTCTACATCGGCTGGGGACTGACGGACGAACGTGAGGTCTACAGGCAACGCCTCAAGGACATGATGGACACACTGTTCGGGCACGTCGCTGCGGGCGAACTGAAGCCTGAATCGTCAAAACCATTTCCGTTGCACAGGCTTGCTGACGCTTTTGATGCCGTGATTGCGCGAACAGTGGTGGGACGCGCGCTGATTCAGGTTGCGCCTGAAGCATATTGAGGTCGTCTTGTGTTCATGCAGTCCCCGAACGATGAGCCTCTGCTTCAGGGTTTGCGTGTCCTCGATTTAAGCCAGGGCATAGCCGGCCCTTATTGCGGCGACATCCTCCTGCAACAGGGCGCAGAGGTTATCAAGGTCGAGCCGCCTGCGGGGGACTGGGCGCGCCACATGGGCACCACACGCCATGGTTTTTCAGCTGTGGTGCTCGCCTATAACGCCGGAAAGTCGGGGCTGTGTGTTGATGCGGGCATTGAGGCAGGCCGTCATGTGTTGCAGAAGCTGGCGCAGCAGGTGGATGTTGTCATACAGAACTTCAGACCGGGCGTTGTAGAGCGCCTCGGGCTGGATTACGGCACCCTGGCACCGCATAACGAGCGTCTGGTGTATGTCTCCATTTCCGGATTCGGCGCAGACGGGCCACTGGTTGACGCGCCAGCCACAGACAGCGTGATGCAGGCCATGAGCGGCATGATGCATGCCAACCGCCATGCCTCCGGCCAGCCCCAGAAAGTGGGGCTGTATCTTGCCGACATTGCGGCGGCCGTGTATGCCTCACAACTGGTCAGCGCTGCGCTGTATCGCCGCTCAATTACGGGCAAGGGGCGTCACCTTGAACTCAGCCTGCTGGAAGCCTGTGCAGCCCTTCAGGCCAGCAATATTGTGGACGCTGTTTTTTCCGCGGGTACACCCGCTTCCGCCGCGACGGCGCCCAGTGGGGTGTTTGCCGTCAGTGACGGGTTCATCACCTTGAGTACGCTGAACAACGGCATGTTTTCGCGCTTGTGCGAGGTTTTGGGCGCAGGCCATCTTGTGGCCGATGAACGATTTTCATCCAACAAGTCGCGCCTGATGCATGCCGATGGCCTCAATGAAGAGGTGGCCCGCATTCTGAAGTGTCAGCCGCTGTCATTCTGGTTGCCGAAGCTGGTGGCGGCAGATGTGCTGCATGCGGAGGTCAGCACTTATGAAAGCCTGCTCGCGCATCCCCAGGTCAGGCATGCCGGGATATTCAGCCAGATTGATGTGGCAGGTCTGCCGCCCCTGCCGCGTGCACGCCAGCCGGGCTGTGCGACAGGCGACAGCAAGGCCGGGGTTCCGCGCCTGGGCGAGCACAGTC
The DNA here is from genome assembly GCF_016185115.1 of Polaromonas sp. Lineage (GTDB taxonomy): Bacteria > Pseudomonadota > Gammaproteobacteria > Burkholderiales > Burkholderiaceae_C > Polaromonas. The sequence goes on from NZ_JACPOF010000015.1 coordinate 524,164, forward strand.
AAGAGGTGCTCGTGCGGTACGGGTTTGCGCCGCAGGAGATTGCGGCGCTGATGGCGCAAAAAGCCGTGTTGCCTGCGCAGCCCTGACAACCCCTCAGCCGCCTGCAGTTGTGGCGGTGACTGGTTTTGCGGCATAGCTGTCACGCAGGACCCGCTTGAGCAGCTTTCCGTTTTCACTGCGCGGTAACGCGTCCACAAAATCGACAGTGCGCGGGCACTTGATGCGCGACAAATGGGTGCGGCAGAACGCCACAAGTTCATTGGCGAGATTGTCCGATGGCTGGTAGCCGGTCTTCAGCTGCACTACGGCCTTGACCTCCTGCCCGTAGTCCTCATGCGGTATGCCTATGACTGCCACATCCTCGACTGCGGGATGCGTAAGCAGCGCGTTTTCGGCCTCCTGCGGGTAGATATTGACGCCGCCCGAAATGATCAGGTCGGTTCGCCTGTCGCTCATGAACAGGAAGCCGTCGCTGTCGATGGAACCCATGTCACCGTAGGTACCCCAGCCGCGCCGGTTGAACACCGACTTTGTCTTTTCCGAATCGTTGTGGTACTGAAACCCGACACCCCCGTTGAAGTAAATCAGGCCGATTTCACCTGCAGGCAGTTCGGTGTCGCTGCCGTCATCGGCCATGATGTGCATCTCACCGCAGATGGGCTTGCCGACAGAGCCCTTGTGACTGAGCCAGTCCTTTGCATCGATGTAGGTGACGCCGACATTCTCGGAGCCGCCGTAGTACTCATTGATGATGGGCCCCCACCAGCTGATCATGGCCTCCTTGACGTGTCGCGGGCAGGGCGCCGTCGCGTGCAGTGCGACGCGCTGGCTTGAGACGTCATGGCGGTCACGGACTTCGGCGGGAAGTGCGAGAAGCCGGCTGAACATGGTGGGTACCCAGTGGCCGTGGGTGATGCGGTGCCGCGCGATGGCCTCCAGCGCAGACGCCGCGTCGAACTTGCGCATGATTACGCAGGTCCCGCCGCACTCCAGCACCCGGATGTTGAAGCGACCGGTTGCATGGTAGAGGGGCGACACCGACAGAAAAACCGAATTCCCGTCAAGCTGGAACATGGACCGGAGTTTTTTCTCAAGCTCCGGCAACTCGTAACGCCTTGCGTAAGGCAACAGGGGGCGGCGTATGCCCTTGGGGAAACCTGTGGTTCCTGAGGAGTACATGAATTCCCGGCCTACCGGCTTCTCGGGAAGGCTGGCGGTACCAGTGAATCCGGACATCGCCTTGTCGTAGTTTTCGAACCCGGCTCCTTCGCCGTCCAGCATGAGCCGGTGCGGCGGCGCGTCGGCGCCGAGCGCCTCCAGGGTTTCCCGTGCAAGGTCTGTGGTGGCAGCGCTTGTGATGAGTACAGACGCGCCGCAGTCACGAACGATGTACGCGGCCTCGCGCCCCGTGAGCAGGATGCTGATGGGTACGTAATACATCCCGGCCCGCCGCGCACCCCACCAGAGTTCAAATGTGCCAATGTTGTTTTCGAGCAGAAGCGCAATGACGGAGCCCTCTTCCAGACCCAGAGACAGCAGCCATTCTGCAACGCGGTTCGCGCGCTGGTCCAGCTCCTGATAACTTAGCGCTTTGCCGGTCTCATGCATTTGCACGGCCAGCTTGCCGGGTTGCTTTTTTGCCCAGTCATGTAAACGGCCCATGTCGGGTTTCTCCTGATAAATTGGTGGTCAATTCTAGTCTGGTTGCATACTAAATGGGAGCATACTACAGAGATCGTTCAATCAACCGTAGAGGGCTGTGCCCTGCTGGAGACAAAGACATGATCACTTCCCGCCGCGGCGTCCTGCTTGGCTCAATCGCCTTGGGTGCAAGCGCCCTGACACGTACATCTTTTGCACAGGATGTCTGGCCCAGCAAGCCGATACGCTTCATATCCGCAGGAGCCCCGGGCGGTGGCAGCGATATCTTCGTGCGTGTGCTGGAGTCACGTCTCAAGGAAAAGCTGGGCCAGAGCCTGTTCATAGAAAACCATCCGGGCGCTGGCGGCATGACTGCAGCAGCGGTGGCCAACAGCGCCAGGCCTGACGGCTACACATTCTTCATCAGCAATGTCGCGACCAACGGTATCGGCGTCAGCCTGTACCGCAAGCCAACCTTTGATCCGAAGAAGGACCTGCCACCGGTAGGCCGCATTGCGACGTTCTCGAATGCGCTGGCCATACGTGCCGACAAGGGCATCAACTCCCTCTCGGACCTCACGGCTTACCTGCGTGCCAATCCAAAGGCCGGCTTTTTCGGTTCAGCTGGTTCAGGTACAAGCTCACACCTGTCGTCGTTGCTGTATGGGCAGCGCATCGGTGTGGAGTTGACGCATGTTCCCTACAAGGGGACCGCCGCCAACCTGAATGCATTGCTGGGCGGTGAAGTGCTGTTCTCGATTGATAACCTTCCTCTCTACACGCAGCATGTCAAGGCAGGTACGCTCAAATTGCTTGCTGTTACACGGGCGGTCCGTTCACCGAGTAATCCTGAGGTGCCGACCATGCAGGAGTCCGGCATACGGGACTTTGATATTTCCAGCTGGTATGGCATATCCGCTGCGACGGGTACGCCGCAAGCCATCGTAGACAGAATGGGGCAGGAGATCGTGAGCGCGCTGGCTGACCCGGATGTCATTGCGAAAATCCGCGCTATCGGCGCCGACCCTGCGCCCCTGGGTCCCCAGGCCTATGCCGCGTTCATCAATGCCGAAATCCAGAAATGGGCGCCGCTGGTGAAGGCATCCAACGCCATCGTGGATTGATATGACCTGGTGCTGGATATCCGGCGCTCCGGGAAGCGCAAAAAGGCTCCGTGAGGAGCCTTTTTTATTTGTTTGCGGGATTATCAACCCTGCTTCAAATGCGCAAACATCTGGCGGCCAATGATGTGTTTCATCACCTCTATGGAACCACCTGCAATCTTCACGATACGGGCATCGGCATAGGCGCGTGCAATCGGGTATTCCCACATGTAGCCCCAGCCACCGAAGAACTGCAGGCATTCGTCCACGACCCTGCAATGCATGTTGGTCACCCACATCTTTGCCATGGCCGCGTCTATGGCGTCCAGTTCACCCTTGATGAAGGCAGCGATGCAGCGATCCACGAATTGGCGGCCCACGACTGCCTCTGTCTTGAGTTCGGCCAGCTTGAATTGCGTGTTCTGGAAGTCGGCAATCGTTTTGCCAAAGGCCTTGCGCTGAGAGGTGTAGTCCACCGTCCATTCAATTGCGGTTTCTGCCACCGTGGCGGAACGTATGGCCTGCGCCAGCCGCTCCTGGGCCAGCTTGGTCATCATCAGTTCGAAGCCCTTGCCTTCTTCACCCAGCATGGCCGAGGCGGGCACACGCACCTCGTCGAAAAACAGCTCCGATGTGTCCTGCGCTTTCATTCCCAGCTTGCTCAGGTTCTTGCCGCGCCTGAAACCCGGCAGGCTGGTGTCCACCAGGAAAAGCGTGACGCCTTTGGCGCCGCCTGCGATGTCGGTCTTGGTCGCCAGCACGATGACATCGCACAGCTGGCCATTGGAGATAAATACTTTCTGGCCGGAGATCACAAAATCATCGCCATCACGCACGGCTTTTGTCCGGATGGCCTTGAGGTCGGAGCCGGCATGGGGCTCGGTCATGCCCAGTGAACCAATCGCTTCGCCCGTTACCATTTTTGGAAGCCATTGCTGTTTTTGCGCTTCGCTACCGAATGTGGATATGTAGGTTGCCACCAGGTCGCAGTGAATCATGAACCCCGGGCCGCTGAAACCTGAGCGGGCCATTTCTTCAAATACCACCACATCGAAGAGGTAGTCGGCGCCTGCTCCCCCATACTGCTCGGGCACAGTGCAGCACAGCATGCCTGCTGCGCCGGCTTTCAGCCAGAGGTCGCGCGGAACAATTCCGGCTTCTTCCCAGCGCGCGTGATGGGGTGCGATCTCGTTGTCGATAAAACGACGCACCATGCTGCGAAACGCCTCATGGTCTTCATTGAAAAGGTTGCGTTTGAGCATATGTTGTCTCTGTCAATTTTCAGAAATGAACGGCGCCACTGTCGCGCAGCGCCTGGATATCCGCTGGATCGAGGCCGGCTTCTGCGAGCACTTCAGCCGCCGTGTCGGTGCGTGGTGCCGGTGGCAGGTCGCTTGTCGTGCGGCTGAAGCGCGGCGCCGGTGAAGGTTGCCAGCTGCCCGCCACTTCGGTGAATGTGCCGCGAGCCTGGTTGTGCGGGTGCAGGGGCGCTTCCGAGAGGCTGAGGACAGGCGCAAAGCAGACATCCGTGCCTTCGAGCAGGGCACACCATTCGTCGCGACTGCGGCTGGCAAAGCGCGCTTCAAGTTCTGCCTTGAGCAGCGGCCACTTTGTGCGGTCGTCGCGCTGCCTGAACATCTCGTTGTCGATCTCCATGAGCTTGAGGAAGAGGTCGTAGAACTGCGGCTCCAGCGGCGCGATGGAGATGAACTTGCCGTCGCTGCAGCGATAACTGCAGTAGTAGGGCGCTGCGCCATCGAGCGTGTTGGACTGTCGCGCATCTTTCCAGGAGCCGCTGGCCAGCATGGCAAAAAAGGGCGCCATCAGGATCGCAGCCCCTTCACTCATGGCTGCATCGACAACCTGCCCGCGGCCGGAGCGCTGGCATTCGTAAAGCGCGCTTGAAATGCCAAAAGCCAGCATCATGGCTCCGCCACCGAAATCACCTACCAGGTTGAGGGGCGGTATGGGTCTTTCTGCATCTCCAATCGCATGCAGTGCTCCGGCCAGCGATATGTAGTTGATGTCATGACCTGCGGCCTGTGCCAATGGGCCGGTCTGGCCCCAGCCTGTCATGCGACCGTAAACAAGGCGGGGATTGTGTTCAAGGCAAATGTCGGGCCCCAGGCCCAGGCGTTCCATGACGCCTGGACGATAGCCTTCAATCAGGACTTGTGCGCCCTCGAGAATGCGCAGCAGCGTGGTGATGGCCTCCGGTTTCTTGAGGTCCAGCGTCAGGTGCCGCCTGCCCCTGGCCAGTGCATCGCTCGCAGGGTCGCGCCGGTTGCCCAGTGTTCTGGCATACGGCCGATTGATGGTGATCACATCGGCACCGGCGTCAGCCAGCATCATGGCGCAGAAAGGCCCGGGACCGACACCCGCCATCTCTATGACCTTGACGCCTTGAAGCGGACCGGGCATCTGGATTTTCCTGTTGTTCCTAGTTAGTATTGAACAATACTATAGCTCACAATACCAAATCCGGAAATTGAACCCTGATCCCGCTTTACCCGGCGGGGCTGGGCGCTTTTATGCTTTTCACAGCCTGACGTCCGACGCCGTTCAAGGTAGGCTATAATCTGAGGCTTAGCGGCTGTAGCTCAGTTGGATAGAGTACTTGGCTACGAACCAAGGGGTCGTGGGTTCAATTCCTGCCAGCCGCACCAAAAAAGAAAAGCCCGCAACGTTTGTTGCGGGCTTTTTTCTTTATGGGCCCGACATGCTAAGGTTGAAGCAGCATGAGTAAAGCTTTTACAAAAGAAACCGACGCTGACGATGACGATTCGCCGGGCCTGCCGCCGCTCCCGGCGGGCGGCAGGAACTACATCACGCCCCAGGGCTATGAGCGCCTGCGGTCCGAATTGTTGACCCTGATTGACGAAGAGCGTCCCAAGGTTGTGGACATCGTTCACTGGGCTGCCAGCAACGGCGACCGGTCCGAGAACGGTGACTACATCTACGGCAAAAAAAGGCTTCGCGAAATTGACCGTCGAATCCGTTTTTTGACCCAACGCCTTGAAATTGCCGAAATTGCCGACCCGTCGGTGCACCACGGAAGCGAGCAGGTCTTTTTTGGCGCCACCGTGACCTACGTCGACGATGCTGATGTCGAACGCACTGTGACCATCCTGGGAATTGATGAGGCCGATACCCTGAAGGGCGAGATCAGCTGGGTGTCACCGGTTGCCCGGACGCTGCTCAAGTCGTCAACAGGTGATGATGTAAGCCTTGTCACGCCCCAGGGTGTGCAGGAGCTGCACATCCTGAAAGTGATTTATCCTGCGCCGCCTGCGGCATGACGCCCAGGGATCAGGGCGCAGGTCTCGCGCGCTGAACGCGAAGTACCAATGGCGTGCGCTTGACGGCCCGCATGACCGACGCAAGATGTACGCGGTCCCGCACCGCTATACCGAAGCGCAGCTCGGTTGCTTCCTGCGCACGTTCCTGCCCCATGTTGACATGCGTGATGTCTGCTTCCGCGATGGCAAGCGCGGCAGCCACTTTGGCCAGAACGCCCTTGCCGTTGGACACCGTGACCACCAGCGCCGTCTCAAATGTCCTGACGGGTTCGTCTGACCAGTCCACCGCGATAAACCGTTCGCTGTCCCGGTGCTGCAGCCGTTTGGCAACTGCGCAATCGTCGGTGTGCACCACAAGACCTTCGCCGCGGCCAAGATAGCCCAGGATGGCATCGCCGGGTATGGGCTTGCAGCAATTGGCAAACACGACTGATCCGCCCTCGCTGCCATCGAGCAGCAAAGCTCCCTGCGAGACCGATTCATGCGAGGTGTAGCGCTCGCGGCTCATCAAAAGCGCGTCGGGTTTTTCACCTTTTTCCCCCAGCAACGCCACCATTCGCTTGGCGACCATGCTGGCAATACGTTTGCCCAGACCGATGTCGGTGAGCAGGTCTGCACGCGAGCGGTTGCCGCTGAACCGCAGGATTTTCTCCCAGATCATGCGGTCAGGGCCTGTGTCCCCTGGCAGCCGGTCTATGCCTTCTGCACGCAGCGACTGCGTGAGCATTTTTTCGCCCAGGTCCTGTGATTCCGTCAGCGCCATGGTCTTCAGATAGTGGCGGATTTTCGAGCGGGCCTTGCCGGTTCTTACAAAGCCGAGCCAGCCGGGGTTGGGGTTGGAAACAGAGGCTGTGATGATCTCGATCACGTCGCCGTTGTGCAGCTCCGAGCGCAACGGCACCTGCTCACCGTTGATTTTGGCTGCGACCGCACGGTGACCAATGTCGCTGTGGATGGCATAGGCAAAATCAACAATCGTGGCGCCACGCGGCATGGCCATGATCTGGCTTTTCGGTGTGAACACATACACGGCTTCAGGAAAGAGGTCGATCTTGACGTGGTCCCAGAACTCCGCCGCGTCGCGGGTCTCGTGCTGGATGTCGAGTAGCGACTGCAGCCACTGGGTCCCGAGCCGCTGCGATGCATCGCTTTCAGGGTCGGCTGCCTTGTAGAGCCAGTGCGCTGCCACGCCCGATTCGGCCACGACATGCATGGCCTCGGTGCGCATCTGGAATTCGATGTTGGTGCCAAAGGGCCCGACCAGCGTGGTGTGAAGGGACTGGTAGCCGTTGATCTTGGGAATCGCGATGTAATCCTTGAACTTGCCAGGCAGGGGCTTGTATTGCTGATGGAGGATACCCATGGCCGTGTAGCAGTCGGTCAGGCTGTCAACGATGACGCGGAACCCGTAAATGTCGGTCACCTGTGCAAAGGACAGGTGTTTCTCATCCATCTTGCGGTAAATCGAATAAAGCGTTTTTTCGCGTCCCGAGAGCTCAACGGTCATGTGGGCGGCTACAAAAGCCGCTTCAACTTCAGCCTGGACGCGCTTGATGACATCGCGCCGACGCCCGCGGGCTTTTTGCAGCGCCTTTGTCAGCGTCGCATAACGCCAGGGATGCAGATGCTGGAAGGAGAGGTCCTGCAGTTCACGGTACGTGGTGTTCAGGCCCAGGCGGTGTGCAATTGGCGCGTAGATATCCAGCGTTTCACGGGAGATCCTGGCCCATTTGGTACGCGGTACATCGCCCAGCGTGCGCATGTTGTGGGTTCGGTCGGCGAGCTTGATCAGGATGACCCGCACGTCGCGGGCCATGGCCAGCAGCATCTTGCGGAAGGATTCGGCCTGGTTTTCCTCGCGGGTGTTGAATTCGAGTTTCTCGAGCTTGGTCAGCCCGTCCACCAGTTCGGCCACGGGCGCGCCGAAACGCTCTATCAGTTCCGGCTTGGTGACCCCACAGTCTTCAATCGCATCGTGCAGCAAGGCCGCCATCAGGGCCTGCGCGTCCAGCTTCCATTCGGCACATTGCTGCGCGACGGCTATGGGGTGGGTAATGTAGGGTTCGCCGCTGTTGCGGATCTGGCCCAGATGCGCTTCGTCGGCAAACCGGTAGGCCCTGCGTACGCTGTCCACATCTGACGCGCTCATGTAGTCAAGCTTTGCCGTCAGCGCGGCGAAACTGGCTGCAGCAGCATTCGCGGCGGCGGGCGTCGGCTTGCTGGTTAACTTGGGCGAAAGCAGGGCGCTCATGCCTTTAATGTATCGCGGCAGCTATAAAACATAAACCGGACGGCCTTTTTGGTCCAAAACGTGGCGTGGAAAACAAAAAAAGCACCGCATGGCGGTGCTTTTTTTGAAAAGTACGGCAGGCTTAACCGGGTACTTTTTTAAGCATTTCCAGGCCTATCTTGCCGTCTGCAATCTCACGCAGGGCGGTCACGCCAGGCTTGTTCTTGCTTTCGATCTTGGCTGCATGGCCCTGGCTCAGCATGCGGGCGCGATAGGTCGCAGCCAGAACCAGTTGAAATCGGTTCGGGATTTTTTCGAGGCAGTCTTCAACGGTGATGCGGGCCATGGTGTTCTCCGGTAATTCGGTAAATGAGCGGTAACTCAGGGGATGTTCAGCGCTTCAAAAGTGTCTGCGCGAGCACGTCGCTGGGCGGCAAACTTCAGCCGCTGGGCGTGAACTATCGTTTTCAGGTCGAAAACAGCGCGTTCAAACAACTCATTGATTATAACGAAGTCGAATTCCCGGGCCTGGGCCATCTCAAGAGCTGCATTTTTCAGCCTCAGGTCGATGACCTCGGCCGTGTCTTCACCCCGGCGCTGCAACCTCGAACGTAATTCGTCCCAGCTGGGAGGGAGGATGAAAATCAGGACTGCATTGTTGAAGATACGCTTGACGTTGATGGCGCCCTGAAAGTCGATCTCCAGGACCACGTCCGCGCCATGCATGATCCGCTCTTCAATGGTCTGGCGTGAGGTTCCATAACGATGGCCGTGGACATGCGCCCATTCCAGAAAAGAGTCGCGCAACACCATGCCATCGAACTCTTCGGGAGACAGGAAAAAGTACTCCCGGCCATGCTTTTCCTGGCCACGCGGGGGGCGGGTGGTGTGTGAAACCGACGGCTGAATGCGCGAATCCAGCTCCATCAGCGCCTTGACCAGGCTGGACTTGCCCGCCCCGCTGGGGGCTGCAACAACAAACAGGTTTCCGGGGTAGTCCATAGTCATTCAGGGGATTGGCGATGATTTTAGTTGGAAGGCCGGTTGGCTTTTGGGGCTATTCAATGTTCTGGACCTGCTCGCGGATCTGCTCAATCAGCACCTTCATGTCCACCGAGATCCGTGTGAGTTCAAGAGATGCGGACTTGGAACCCAGCGTGTTGGCTTCGCGATGCAGTTCCTGAATCAGGAAGTCCAGCCGCTTGCCCAACTCGCCACCACCCTCCAGCAGGCGGTCAATCTCGTCCAGGTGGGAGGCCAGGCGCGTGATTTCTTCAGCCACATCAATGCGTATGGCGAAAGCCGTTGCCTCCGCCAGCGCCCTGTCCTGCGCGGCCTCGGGCAGGGCTTTGCTGTCCGGAAGGGCCATGGCCTCCTGCCATCGCTCCAGAAATCTTGCTTTCTGCTGCTCGACCAGTTTGGGGACCATGGGCACGGCCAGTTCAGACAGTTTGCGGAGTTGCGCGGTCCGGTCCACCAGCATGAGCTTGAGCCTTGCACCTTCCCGCTCCCGGGCGGCAAGCAGGTCTTTCAGTGCTTTTTTGGCCAGCTTGAGCAGGTCTTCGCTGTAGTCATGCGGTTTTTTGTCTTCGTTGGTCGCAATGCGCAGCACGTCTGCAACGCTGAGCGCTGCAGCCTGCGGCAGCCAGGCCTTGATGCTGTCTTCGAGCGAGCCCAGGCGCTGCAAAGTGGCCGAAGACGGCGCTTTCAGGCTGCTGGCCGATGCGCTTTCGATGGAGACGCGCATTTCAACCTTGCCGCGCTTGAGTTTGGCGACCAGCAGGTCGCGCAGCGCCGGTTCGGCCTGCCGCAATTCGTCGGGCAGCCTGAAGGCCAGATCCAGAAAACGGCTGTTGACAGAGCGAATCTCAACTCCCAGCCGGGTGTTTGTGTCAGTTCCAGCCTGTTCCTGCTCCCCGGAGGCAGCGGTGTTTGACTGGACGGCCGCATAGCCTGTCATGCTGTAAACTGACATTAGTAGTACGCTTTTTGTAATAACGGGACCGTAAAAGCAGATAAAGCCAGTTTTTTTGTGGCTTTTTTAACGTCTGCTCATCAAATTATGTCAAAGGCCAAACCAGCACCACTGCCGCCCGATACCGTGATTGGCGGATACCGGGTTGTACGAAAGCTGTCCGCCGGTGGTTTTGGTGTAGTTTACTTGGCTGTCGACAACGAGGGCCAGCAGGTCGCCATCAAGGAATACCTGCCGTCCTCGCTGGCAGGCCGTCCGCCGGGTGAATTGCTGCCGCAGGTCCAGCCCGACAAACTCTCGCTGTACCGCCTGGGGCTCAAGAGTTTTTTTGAAGAGGGGCGTTCGCTCGCGCAGATCTCGCACGGCTCCGTCGTCAGCGTGCTCAACTTCTTCCGCGAAAACGAAACCGTCTACATGGTGATGAACTACCTGGAGGGCGGCACCCTGCAGGACTTCATCATCACCGCGCGTGAGCTCAAAAAGCAGAAGGTTTTCCGCGAGTCAACGATTCGCTCGCTGTTTGATGAAATCCTGCGCGGGTTGCGCATCGTGCACCAGCACAAGATGCTGCACCTGGACATCAAGCCGGCCAACATCTTCATCACCGATGACAACCGCGCCGTCATGATCGACTTCGGCGCCGCACGCGAGGTGCTGAGCAAGGAAGGCAATTTCATAAGGCCCATGTACACGCCCGGCTTTGCCGCACCCGAGATGTACCGCAGGGATTCATCCATGGGTCCGTGGACAGACATCTACGCGATAGGCGCGTGCATTTACGCGACGATGCAGGGTTATCCCCCCAATGACGCGCCGCAGCGGCTTGAAAAGGACCGTCTGTCGCTTGCCTTGTCCCGCCTGCGCGGTGTGTATTCCGACAACCTCATTGAGGTCGTAGAGTGGTGCATGTCCCTTGACCCGCTGTCGCGCCCCCAATCCGTATTTGCCCTCCAGAAAGAGCTCAGCCGAGAGGGCGAACGCCGCTACACCAAACTCACTGTCAGCGAGAAGGTGCGCCTTCAGTTCGACAACATGGTGTCGGATACAAAAAAAACCGCACGTAAAGCCACTGGTTTCGCGACCCGCTTCAAATGAAGTTTTCCGTCTTCCAGGTCAGCCGCAGGGGAGGGCGCGAAAAAAACGAAGACCGCATGGGCTATTGCTACACGCGGGAATCGGGCCTGTTTGTGCTGGCCGACGGCATGGGTGGCCACCCCGAGGGTGAAGTTGCGGCGCAACTGGCCCTGCAGACGATTTCGGCGCTGTACCAGCGTGAGGCACGGCCCCTCATCGAAGACACCACCGAGTTCCTGTCCAGCGCCCTGATGGCGGCGCACCACCAGATCATCCGTTACGCCAGTGAAAAAGGCATGCTCGACACGCCCCGCACCACACTGGTGGCCTGTATCCTGCAGGGGTCAGGTGCGACATGGGTGCATTGCGGCGATTCGCGCCTGTATGTCGTGCGCGATGGCGAAATGCTCACGCGCACGCGCGACCACTCCTACCTTGAGCAGCAAAGTGCCGGGGTCATCAAGCTCGAACGCATCAACCGCAACATCCTGTTCACCTGCCTCGGTTCACCCACCAAACCGGTGTTTGACGTGGCCGGGCCCGTGGTGCTCCAGCAGGGCGACAAACTGCTGCTGTGTTCTGACGGCTTGTGGGGCAGCCTCAGTGATGCTGAAATCGTCAGGCAGCTTTCTGCCAAAGGCGTGTCCGACGCGGTGCCTGACCTCGTTGAAAGCGCGCTGAAGGCCGGCGGCGACCACAGCGACAACGTGACTGTGCTGGCCATGGAGTGGGAGACCCCCGACGTGTTTGAGTCGACCCGTGGTGTGTCTACCGACAGCATCATGGACGGCGTGTTCGCCTCTACCATACAGGCCGGCGGCCTGGAAGCCGGGGGGGACGACCTCGACGAGGCGGCGATTGAACGCTCGATTGCCGAGATCAACGAGGCCATACGCCGCTCTGCAGCGCGCAAGGTCTGACGTTTCTGCCCCTAGGGGCGCCCGGGCTTTGCCGTCCTTTCTACAATACCCGGCGCTTCACTTCTTTTTCTTCAGGGCGGCCAGACCGCCGGAAAGCCCTTCACATGACCCAGTTTGTACGGAGCAGCGCGCGTGCTGCCGATGCCTTGCGCCCCGTTCGCATCACCCGCCACTACACCATTCACGCTGAAGGCTCGGTGCTCATCGAGTTTGGCGGCACCAAAGTGCTGTGCACCGCTTCGGTTGAAGAAAAGGTGCCCGGCCACAAAAAAGGCAGTGGCGAAGGCTGGGTCACGGCTGAATACGGCATGCTGCCGCGCGCCACCCACACCCGCGGCGACCGCGAAGCCGCACGCGGCAAGCAGAGCGGCCGCACGCAGGAGATACAGCGCCTCATAGGCCGTTCACTGCGCACCGTGTTCGATCTGAAAAAACTCGGCGAGCGCACCATCTACATTGATTGCGACGTCATACAGGCCGATGGCGGCACACGCACGGCCAGCATCACCGGTGCGTTTGTGGCGGCCCAGGATGCCGTCAATACGCTGCTCGCGAGCGGCAAGCTCACCGTGTCGCCCATCCTTGACCATGTCGCCGCCATCTCGGTCGGCATCGTTGATTCGACGCCGCTGCTTGATCTTGAATACACCGAAGACTCCGCCTGCGACACCGACATGAACGTCGTCATGACGGGCGCCGGCAACTATGTTGAAGTGCAGGGCACGGCCGAGGGTGCGGCCTTCTCGCGCAAGGAAATGGACGCCCTGCTGGTGCTGGCTGAAAAAGGCATACGCGAGCTGGTGGTCATGCAGACAGCTGCACTGACCGCGGTTTAAACGACCCGGCTTGCTGCGACGCCCACGCCATGAAAATCGTCCTTGCATCCAACAACCAGGGCAAGCTGGCCGAACTGCAGGCCATGCTGGTGCCGCTGGGTGTGCAGCTTGTGCGCCAGTCCGAACTCGATATTCCTGAAGCGGAAGAACCCTTTCGTACCTTTGTTGAAAACGCCCTGACCAAGGCGCGCCATGCGTCCAGACTCAGCGGCCTGCCCGCGCTGGCAGATGATGCGGGCCTGTGTGTCGACGCCTTTGGCGGTTTGCCAGGCGTGGACACCGCCTATTACGCGACGCAATTTGGCTACGCCAAGGGTGATGCCAACAACGTGAGGGCCTTGCTGGAGCAGATGGCCCATATCACCAACCGCCGTGCGGCGCTGGTCAGCACCCTGGTCGCGGTCCGTTCTGCGGATGATCCTGAACCCCTGATTGCAGCGGGCCGCGTGGTCGGGGAGATCAGCCGCGAGCCGCTGGGCAGCAACGGTTTTGGTTTCGATCCGGTGATGTTCATCCCCGAATTCGGCAAGACCTTTGCGCAACTGCTGGTGGAGGTCAAGAACGCCAACAGCCATCGGGGGAAAGCTGCACAGCAAATGATGGCCTTGATGCGCGAACGCTGGTTTTAGATATGGCTCCCCCCGTTGCCTTCGCACTGCGTGTCGCGGCCTCCCCCTCAGGGGCGACACCAGCAGCCCGGCTAAGCCGGTTCCGCGGTGTCTGCTTGTATGGAGCCCGGTCGCCTGGCATGGCATCCCGCTTGCGGCATAAGGCTTTGAGGTGAAAGACATCCAGCACTACATGCGCAATGGCACGCTGCAGCTCAGCGCCTTGCCGCCACTGTCGCTTTATGTGCATCTGCCCTGGTGCCTCAAGAAGTGCCCTTACTGCGACTTCAATTCGCATGAGGTGTCCAGTGAGATGCCCGAGCAGCGCTACATCGACGCGCTGATTGCCGATCTCGATGCATCGCTGCCGTTGATCTGGGGCCGCATGGTGCACAGCATCTTCATAGGCGGTGGTACGCCCAGCCTGTTTTCACCGCGGGCCATAGACCGGCTGCTGGGCGACATTCGTGCGCGGCTCAAACTGGCGCCAGATTGCGAGATCACGCTTGAAGCCAACCCCGGCACGTTCGAGAAAGACCGTTTCAGGGCCTTTCGCAGCGCCGGGGTCACGCGCCTGTCGATTGGCGTGCAGAGTTTTGACGATGCACACCTCAAGGTGCTGGGTCGCGTACATGACCGTGCTCAGGCCATTGCAGCGGTTGAAGAGGCCGCCCAGGCCTTTGATACCTTCAACCTCGACATCATGTATGCGCTGCCCGGCCAGACGATTGAAAACCTTGAAGCCGATATGCGCCAGGCGCTGGCGTTGAACCCGCCGCACATCTCGATTTACCACCTGACGATTGAGCCCAACACCTATTTTGCGAAGTTCCCGCCTGCCATTCCCGAAGACGACACGGCTTACGCCATGCTGGACCGGATCACCGAGATGACAGCAGTGGCGGGCTTGGCGCGTTATGAAGTTTCTGCCTACGCCAAGCCAGGGCACAAGTGTTTTCACAACGTCAACTACTGGCAGTTTGGTGATTACCTCGGCATAGGCGCAGGCGCGCACAGCAAGCTCAGTTTTGCGCACCGTGTGGTGCGGCAGGTGCGCTATCGCGAACCCAAACTTTATATGGACAAGGCCCTGCAAGGTAGTGCCGTGACGCAGGACACGGAAGTCAGCCGGGCAGACCTGCCTTTCGAATTCATGCTTAATGCATTGCGACTGAAAGAAGGTTTCAGGCTGCAGGATTTTTCAGAGAAGACCGGTCTGCCCATCACGGCCATACAGCAGGGCCTGCAGGAAGCCGAGACCAAGGGTTTGATAGAACGCGATTTTGTACGCGTCAAACCCACCGAACGCGGTTTTGATTTTTTAAACGATCTGCAGTCGCTGTTCCTGTAGCGTCACAATTGCCCAGCCGCCAAAAGTCACTATGGAAACTTCAAGCATCATTCTTCTCGCCGTCACGGCCTCCATCAGCTTTTGTCTGGGCCGCACGGTTGTTTATTTTCGAGACAAAAAACGCAAGGCTGAGAAAGAGCGTCTGGAGGCTCTGGCAGCCAAAGCCAGGCGTGACGCACCACCCGAGGCAGAATCAAAAAACAAGAGCAAACGCAAACGCCAGCTCAGCCAGCAAGGCCAGCAGAAAGCTGACTGACAGCGTGGGCCAGGCGGCTCAGGCTGCAGCTTTCCGAATGCCTTTGATGTGACGCAAGGTCACCCATGACAACACAAACGCCACCGCCGCACTGAAAGCAATTCCCGCCAGCATGGGCCTGGCGCTGCCATCCACAAACAGGCCGGTGACAGCCATGATGACCGCGCCGGTCACAAACTGCAGCGTGCCCATCAGCGCTGATGCAGTGCCCGCGATGGGGCCGTGTTCGTCAAGTGCCAGGACGGCCGTGGTGGGTATCACCAGACCGAGGAAGCCAAACCCGACAAAGAGCAAGCCCAGCATCACGTCCAGACGGTCAACACCCAGCAGGTTCACGGCCAGCAGGACAAGCATGATGGCCGCATAGCAGCTTACCGCCACCTTCACCACGGGCGCCAGTCCGAACCTGCCGGTCAGCCGGCCCGTGAGCTGCGACATACCAATGAATGAGGCCGCATTCGCCGCAAAGGCAATGCTGTACTGCCGTGGCGTCAGGCCGTAGTGGTCAATCATCACAAAAGAAGAATTGGCCAGGTAGGCAAAAAAGCTGGAGATGCCAAAGGCGCCTATGAACACCAGCCCCAGAAAGTGTTTGTCGCGCAGCAGCAGCCAGTAGCCGCCGAGCGCGCTGCCAAAGCTGCTGCCCAGCCGCTCTTCAGTCGGACGGGTTTCGGGCAGGCTGGTGGCAATCAGGATCAGGCCCAACACCGCCGCCACCGTCACAGCCCAGAACACGCTGCGCCAGCCTATGGTTTCAATCAGCAGGCTGCCGGCCAGCGGCGCAAGAATGGGCGACACGCTGAAAACGAGCATCAGCAGCGACATGATGCGCGCCGCATCGTGTCCGGTGTGCAGATCGCGCACGACGGCTCGCGGAATCACCATGCCGGCACTGGCGCCCAGGCCCTGGATGAAACGCAGGATGACCAGCGTATGGATGTCGGGTGCGAGCGCGCAACCTACGCTGCCGACGGCAAACAACACCATGCCGAAATACAGCGGAGCCTTACGCCCGACCATGTCCGACACCGGGCCGTAGATGATCTGGCCTATGCCCAGCGAGATGAAAAACGCCATCAGGCTGGCCTGCACCGCACTCATGGAAGCACCCAGGCTTTGCCCGATGGAGGGCAGGGCGGGCAGATACATGTCGATGGCAAAAGGGCCAATGGCGGAGAGCAAGCCCAGCACGAGTGCGGTCTTGAAAAAACTTGTTGTCATGGATAGGTCCACTGGGCGCCGCCACAGAGCATCTATAAAAGAGGCTGGTGGTTGTCAGGGTCGCCAAAAAAGAAAAAAGGATCTTGAAAGACACCTTTCAAAACCCGATTGGCGGAAGCTGTGAGATTCGAACTCACGGAGGACTCGCATCCTCGGCAGTTTTCAAGACTGCTGCATTCAACCACTCTGCCAAGCTTCCGTAACTGCTCATTTTAACCGCTGCACATGGCTACTTGCCAACGAGCCCGAAAAAAGCCTTCTTTCAGGCTGAGTGCAACATGCCCTTGGTCTCGATAAATGCGACGACTTCCGCCAGGCCGGTGTTGGTCTTCAGGTTGGTCATCACAAAAGGTTTGAGGCCTTTGGGCGTGGTGCGCATGCGTATGGTGTCGGCTTCCATCACCTTCAAATCGGCGCCCACGTAAGGCGCGAGATCGGTCTTGTTGATGACGAAGAGGTCACTCTTGGTAATGCCGGGTCCGCCCTTGCGGGGGATTTTTTCACCGGCTGCCACGTCGATCACGTAGATGGTGAGATCGCTCAGTTCGGGGCTGAATGTAGCAGCCAGGTTGTCGCCACCGGATTCGACAAACACCACATCTGCGTCGGGAAAGTCGACCAGCATGCGGTCTATGGCTTCGAGGTTGATGGACGCGTCTTCGCGGATTGCGGTGTGCGGGCAGCCGCCGGTTTCCACGCCCATGATGCGGTCGGCATCGAGCGCGCCGCTGACGGTGAGGATGCGCTGGTCCTCTTTTGTGTAGATGTCGTTGGTGATGGCGACCAGGTCGTATTTGGTCTTCATCGCCTTGCAAAGCATTTCAAGCAGGGTGGTTTTGCCGGAACCAACCGGGCCGCCTATGCCGACGCGCAATGGTGGAAGCTTCTTGGTTCTATTGGCGATGTGGTGCATGGTCATGAGCGGAACAGTCGTGAATATTGCGTTTCGTGTTGCGAAGAAAGAATCGCCAGCATGGGCGAGAAGGCTTGGCGCTCTGCATCGGGTAGCGCCAGCGCGGTTTCAACCGCAGGCGGAATCTCGCGGCTCAATCTCGCCAGTATGCGCTGCCCCGCGCTCTGGCCCAAGGGCACAGACTTGAGCGCGGCCTGCATCATGTTCTCGGCCCAGCCAAAGGCGTAGGTCAGCAGGCAGTCGCGTGCATCGGCAGCGGTCTGTGAGGCGGCCAGGGCAAAGGCGACAGGGTAGGTGGGGGGCAATGCGGCACAAGCCTGTATGTGTGCGGCGTTGGCGCCTTCATGGTTGCGCAGCCATTCGAGCAACGAGCGGCCCATCTGCTCGGTCTGTGCCCTGAACTCGCTGGTCTCGCGGGTCTGCAGTACCCAGTCGTTGAGCACCTTGATGCGCGGCATGTCATTTGCGCGCCAGGCGGGGATCGCCTGGGCCATCACGGCCAGGTCACCTCTGGCGAGAGTCAGGTGCAACTGGTCACTGATCCAGCTGGCTGCTGCTTCTTCACCGGTGACGCCTGCAGATTCAACTGCGCTTTCAAGGCCTTCTGAATACGAGAAACCGCCTACGGGCAAGGCCGGTGAGGCCAGCCAGATCAGCTGAATGAGGCTGGAGGCCTGCATCTGCAAATTGCTCAGTGATGGTCGTGGCCGTGATTGCAGCCGGGGCCGTGCACGTGGGGCTTGGCTGCCTGCTGCGCGGGACTGTGGCCGTGCTTGTGTGTGGGCTCGTGTGAATGGTCATGCGCATGATCGTGTTTGTCGTCATGATCATGGGCGTGAGACTTGTGTTCGGCATGGGCCGCGTGGTCATGCGAGCCATGGCCATGCGAATGCCCGCCGGCGCTGTAGGCCCCGCCCTCGGGTTCAAACGCTTCATTCACCTCATGCACGATCAAATGCATGGACCGCAGCATGTCGGCCAGCACATGATCGGGCTCTATCTTCAGGTGGTCGGGCTTGAGTTCTATCGGCACATGGCGGTTGCCCAGGTGGTACGCGGCGCGGGTCAAATCAAACGCCGTTCCATGGTCGCTGCAGTGCGTGATGCGCAGCACCGGCTGCGGTGCGGCCAGCACCTTGACCATGGAGCCGTCTTCGGCGACCAGTACATCGCCGCCGCGCACCAGCGTGCCGCGCGGCAAAAAGATGCCGAGCTGCCGGCCCGAAGAGTCGGTCGCGTCGAAGCGGCTTTTCTGGCGAACGTCCCAATCGAGTTCGACAGTCGCTGCGCGTTTGATGAGCACGGGTGCGAGGCCCGCACCGCCGGGGATGATTTTCGAAACCTGGAGCATGGGTGACTTGATATGGGAAATGAAGAGTGATAGTATAACAATTGTTATAACTTGAAGGCGTTTGCCATGTCTGCTCTGAAACTGACACAAATCGGAAATTCGCTGGGCGTGATCTTGCCCAAAGAAGTATTGGCACGTATGAAAATTGAGAAAGGCGACACGGTTTTTCTGACGGAGGCGGCCAACGGCATTACGTTGACGCCGTATGACCCGGAGCTTGAGGAGCAACTCAAATTGGGCCGTGAATTCATGCGCGAATATCGGGATACTTTCCACCAACTGGCCAAATGACCGTGTGGAAATGGGTCAATCGTCAAGTGCTGCTGTTGCTGCACGACGAGAGCCTGGCAGAGCATGGTGGAGCCCCTGGCCTGCGTGACGAGGGCCTGCTTGATTCGGCTTTGGCCAGGCCATTGAACCTTGCGCTGTATGGTCAGCCGGATGTGGCCGATCTTGCTGCCTCCTACGGGCTGGGGCTGGCAAAAAACCACGCGTTCGTCGACGGCAACAAGCGCACCGCATTTCTTGCTGTGGGTATGTTTCTGGCCGTCAATGGGTATCGCCTGCATGCAACCCAGGCGGATGCAACTTTGACGGTCATGGATGTGGCCGCCGGGACGATGGACGAGTCCACCTTTGCGCAGTGGATCAGAGACCATATCCAGATCCGTTAAATCCGGTAGCGCAGGTCAAAACAAAAAATAACGCTGCGTCATCGGCAGGCTTTTGGCGGGCTCACAGGTCAGCAACTGGCCGTCGGCGCGCACGGCGTAGGTCTGCGCATCGACCTCCATCTTCGGCAGATAGCTGTTGTGCACCATGTGCTGCTTGCGCACGCCGCGAATGTTTTTCACGGCGCTCAAGGTCTTGGCCAGGCCAAAGTTTTCCTTGATGCCTGCGGCCAGGCCGGCCTGTGACACAAAGGTCAACGAGCCTTTGGCGATGGCGCCGCCGAAGCCACCGAACATGGGCCGGTAGTGCACCGGCTGCGGTGTGGGGATGGAGGCATTGGGGTCGCCCATGGCCGCCATGGCAATGAAGCCGCCCTTGAGGATGACCGAGGGCTTGATGCCGAAGAAGGCCGGCTTCCAGACCACCAGGTCGGCCCACTTGCCGACTTCAATTGAGCCGACCTCGTGCGAAATGCCGTGTGCAATGGCCGGGTTGATGGTGTATTTGCTGATGTAGCGCTTGACGCGGAAGTTGTCGTTGCGGTCGGTGTCGCCGTCCAGCTTGCCGCGCTGCTGCTTCATCTTGTGTGCGGTCTGCCAGGTGCGGATGATGACCTCGCCGACGCGGCCCATGGCCTGGCTGTCTGAGCTCATCATGCTGATGGCGCCCAGGTCGTGCAGCACGTCTTCGGCAGCAATCGTCTCCTTGCGGATCCGGCTTTCGGCAAAGGCCAGGTCTTCGGCGATGGCTGCGTCCAGATGGTGGCAGACCATCAGCATGTCCACATGCTCGTCAAGCGTGTTGACGGTGTAGGGCATGGTCGGGTTGGTGGACGAGGGCAAAAAGTTGGCCTCGCCCACGACCTTCAAAATGTCAGGTGCGTGGCCGCCGCCCGCGCCTTCGGTGTGAAAGGCGCAGAGCGCGCGGCCCTTGGTCGCGGCGATGGTGTTTTCGACAAAACCCGATTCATTGAGCGTGTCGCTGTGGATGGCGACCTGTGTGTCGGTCTCGTCGGCTACGTCGAGACAATTGCTGATGGCGGCCGGTGTGGTGCCCCAGTCTTCGTGCAGCTTGAGGCCGATCACGCCGGCGTTGATCTGTTCATGCAATGCAGCGGGCAGGCTGGCGTTGCCCTTGCCCAGAAAGCCCAGGTTCATGGGGAAGGCGTCTGCCGACTGCAGCATGCGTTCGATGTTCCACGGGCCGGGCGTGCAGGTGGTGGCGAAGGTGCCGGTCGCCGGGCCGGTGCCGCCGCCCATCATGGTGGTGACGCCCGAGGTCAGCGCTTCGTCGATCTGCTGCGGGCAGATGAAGTGGATGTGAGAGTCGATGCCGCCGGCCGTGACGATCATGCCTTCGCAGCTGATGATCTCGGTGCCGGGGCCGATGATGATGTCTACGCCCGGTTGCACATCAGGGTTGCCCGCCTTGCCGATGGCGGCGATGCGCCCGCCCTTCAGGCCAATGTCGGCCTTGACGATGCCGCTGTGGTCGATGATGAGGGCGTTGGTCATCACGCAATCAACCGCGCCCTGCGCCCTGGTTTGCTGTGATTGCGCCATGCCGTCACGAATGGTCTTGCCGCCGCCAAACTTCACCTCTTCGCCGTAGCTGCCGGCGCGCAGGGTGTAGTCGGCCTCGACCTCAATCATCAGGTCGGTGTCGGCCAGGCGCAGGCGGTCGCCCACGGTGGGGCCGAACATCTCGGCATAGGCGCGTCTTCCTATCGTGGCCATTACAGTTTTCCTTGGATGAGGCCGCGAAAGCCGTAGATTTTTCTGTCGCCGGCGAAATCGACCAGCTCTACAGTGCGCTGCTGGCCGGGCTCGAAGCGCACGGCCGTGCCCGACGCAATATTCAGCCGCATGCCGCGCGCCGCGTCACGCTCAAAGCCCAGCGCCTCATTGGTTTCTGCAAAGTGGTAGTGCGAGCCGACCTGTATCGGGCGGTCAGATGTGTTTTTGACCACGACTGTTACGGTGCGCCTGCCGGCGTTGAGTTCGTGGTCTGCGCCGTCGGTGATCATCTCGCCTGGAATCATGGCTGTGCCTTTTTTTGGGTTGTTCAGGCCAGGCGTGCGAGCAGTAGGGCGCCAAACAGCGCAACACCTGCGCCTGCGAGGCGCGGCACCCAGACACTGGCGCTGCGCAGCGCCCAGCCGATAGCCAGGCCGGTGGCGTGCAGCAGCACGGTGGCGGCCAGCATGCCGGCCAGCGTGATGGCCGCGTCAGCGTTGCCTACCAGTTCATAACCATGGGCCAGGCCGTGGAAGACGGCGAACACGCCCACCAGCAGCGCGGCGGCGATGCCGGACACGCGCAGGCGTGTGATGACCAGCAGCCCGGTGACCAGCACCGAGGCGGCAATCATGGGTTCAACCGCAGGCACCTGCAGGCCTTTGAGGCCCGCCATCGCGCCCAGCAGCAGCATGGCGGCAAAACCCACGGGACCCCAAAGCATGTCAGGCCCGGCGCGGCGGGCGGCCAGTGCACTCCACAAGCCGACAGCCAGCATCACGGCCAGGTGGTCAAAGCCCGTCAGCGGGTGGACAAAGCCGGCCAGGAAACCGGGATGGATGTGGTTTTCGATGCCGGTGTGCGCGGCAGCTGCCATTGGCAGCGCCATCAGCACCATGGCCAGCAGAGAGGCGGGTGAATGTGAGCGGAGGAATTGTGTGTGCATGGCGGTGTTGTCTTTCCTTTTTCAGTGGCGTCCTGGCGGCAAGAAGGGGGTGCTTATTTTGTGTCTGTCACGCTGTAGAGCTGCGCAGCCGGCGTAGCCATCACCAGGTCGTAACGTTCGCGCGGCGATTTTTGCGGGTTCATCTGGGCCAGCGGCGCAATGGCGCTGGCCGGCACGCGGTAGGTGACGGCAGCGCCTGTTGCGCGCTTGCGCACCTCGACCATCGCCATGAATGACGCATCTGAAGATTTCGGAGCCAGTGTCAGCGTGCGCTGGCCGGGTGAGGCCGATGTGGCGACCAGCACGCCGTCGGTCACGCAGGCGCAGGGCGCATCCTTGCCCTCGGTCACAAGCACATCCACCTCGCGGGGTTTGGCGCCCAGGCGCCTGAGCGCGTCTTCGCCAATGCGTATGCCCAGCGCGATGTGGGAGCCGAAGCCGCCATGCACGGTTTCACCCAGGGTGATCCATTCCGCAGGGCTGCGTGCGGATTCCTGCGCGTGGCTGAAGGTGGCGGCGCCCAGGCACAGGCCTGCGGTCGCCGCGATCGTGAGGAGTCGTTGGTGTATGGCCATGCTGCTTTGTGCCGGGTCAGACGATGGGCTGGTGCACGGTGACCAGCTTGGTGCCGTCGGGGAAGGTGGCCTCGACCTGAATGTCGGGGATCATCTCGGCGATGCCGTCCATCACATCGGCGCGGGTCAGCACCGTGCGGCCTTCGCTCATGAGCTGCGCCACGGTCTTGCCATCGCGGGCGCCTTCCATGACGGTGGCGCTGATCAGGGCCACGGCTTCGGGATAGTTGAGCTTGAGTCCGCGCGCCTTGCGGCGTTCGGCCAGCAGGCTGGCGGTGAAGATGAGGAGCTTGTCTTTTTCTCTGGGAGTCAGTTCCATGGCGCGCTTTTTTTAAGGGGGAGCAGGGACTGGAAGGCCCGGTTTCTGCTGATGCCAGGCAGCAAGAACGGTGCCATTGGCTGCCATCTTATCCCTGTGTGCTGTGGGCGTGGCTGTCCGGCGGGCGGATTGAAGCTGAAGTGCCGGATCACTATTAAAAAAGTAGCTGCTCACGTACGTATTCATTGGTCTTGAGGCTGATTTGATGCCTCAAAAAGCATTTTTGATGTGCCCCACGGGCCGTCGCAAGCCGCTGGCCGGGTTGCAGCGATGATTTTTAACGTAAACATTAAAAAATTAACGTATACGTTAAAAATGAATGAAAAGTTAACTTCTGTATTAACATTTCACTGGTCTGGTCGCTCAATTGGCCGAAAAGCTATCAAAAACCGCCCAAAAACTGGCATTTTCAGGCATTAAAACGGCTGCAAGCCAATGAATACATACGTAAGCTGCTACTAATTTAATAGTGAATTTGTGGCGATCCGGCATGCGCGGCCTGGTCCCAGACCCAAATTCCGGCGTCAGGCCAATGGCATGGAACCTGCAGCAAGGCCCTGCCCATGACCGCCACGCCCACTGTCGTATCCGCTACCGCCACCCCGCCCGCTGCAGACGCGGGCACCGTGACGGCGGCCGCGCTCGGCGAGCCGGTGCAGCGCATCATCAAGGTCAGGCGCGACTACAACAGCTGGGTGGCCAGCGAGACCATGGAAGATTACGCACTGCGCTTCACGCCTCAGCGCTTTCGCAAATGGTCTGAATGGCGGGTGGCCAACACGGCTTTTGGCGCGGCGTCCTTCCTGATTCTGGAGGCCGTGGGCGCAACCCTGCTGGTCAAGTACGGCTTCACCAATGCCTTCTGGGCCATCGTGGCCACCGGGCTGATCATCTTCCTGGCCGGGCTGCCGATCAGCATTTACGCCGCGCGCTACGGCGTCGACATGGACCTGCTCACGCGCGGCGCCGGATTCGGCTACATCGGTTCGACGCTGACATCGCTGATCTACGCGTCCTTCACCTTTATCTTTTTTGCACTGGAGGCGGCCGTGATGGCCTATGCGCTGGAACTGGCGCTCAACATCCCGCCCAGCTGGGGTTACCTGATATGTGCGCTGGTGGTCATTCCCATGGTCACGCACGGCGTCTCGGCCATCAGCCGTTTCCAGGTCTGGACGCAACCGCTCTGGCTGGTCATGCTGATCGTGCCCTTTGTGTACGTTTTGGTGCGTGATCCGGGGGCGTTTAACGGGGCATTGCACTATGTTGGTGAGAAGGCCGGTGCCAGCGGTTTTGATTTGCACTTGTTTGGTGCGGCATTGACGGTGGGCATTGCGCTGATCACGCAGATGGGCGAGCAGGCCGACTACCTGCGCTTCATGCCGGTGCAGACCAAAGCCAACCGTTGGCGCTGGTGGGCCAGTGTGCTGGTCGGCGGGCCGGGCTGGGTGTTTGTGGGCGTGCTCAAGATGCTGGGCGGCGCGCTGCTGGCTTACCTCGCCATCTCGCACATGGTGCCGCTGGACCGCGCGGTGGACCCCAACCAGATGTACCTCGCGGCGTACGAATACGTCTTTCCGCATTACGGCGTGGCGGTGGCGGCGACGGCGATTTTTGTCGTCGTGTCGCAGCTCAAGATCAATGTGACCAACGCCTATGCGGGTTCGCTGGCCTGGTCCAATTTTTTCTCGCGCATCACGCACAGCCACCCGGGCCGGGTGGTGTGGGTGGTGTTCAACACGCTGATCGCCTTCATGCTGATGGAGATGAACGTCTTCCAGGCGCTGGGCGATGTGCTGGGGCTGTACTCGAACATTGCGATTGCCTGGGTGATGGCCGTGGTGGCCGACCTCGTCATCAGCAAGCCGCTGGGCCTGTCGCCACCCGGCATTGAGTTCAAGCGTGCGCACCTGTATGACATCAACCCGGTGGGTGTGGGCGCGATGGCGCTGGCCTCGCTGCTGTCAGTGACCGCACACCTCGGTATGTATGGTGAAACCGCGCAGGCGTTTTCTGCGGTGATTGCGATGGGAACTGCCTTTGTGACGGCGCCGCTGCTGGCATGGGCAACGAAGGGGCGTTATTACATTGCCAGAAGCCCGGAGGCTGCCGACGCGTCGTACAAACGTTATTCAACCCGCCAGTGCGTGATCTGCGAGCGGCCTTATGAGGGGCCTGACATGGCGCATTGCCCGGCCTATGGCGGCCCCATCTGCTCGCTGTGCTGCACGCTGGATGCGCGCTGCGGCGACATGTGCAAGCCGCACGCCAGCCTGTCGGCGCAGTGGTCGTCGGCGCTGCGCTGGCTGTTGCCCAAACGCGCCTGGCCTTACCTCGACACCGGCCTCGGCCACTTTCTGCTGCTGATGCTCATCATCATGCCGCTACTTGCAAGCGTGTTCGGGCTGCTCTACCACCAGGAGCTCAGCGGGCTGGCGCAGAGCCTGTCTGACGCTGAGGTGCTTGAGGCGCCCGAGTCTGCGTTGCGCTCTGGCTTTATCAAGGCCTACATGGCGTTGCTGGTCACGGCCGGGCTGGTGGCCTGGTGGCTGGTGCTCGCGCACAAGAGCCGGCAGGTGGCGCAGGAAGAATCGAACCGCCAGACGCATTTGCTGATGAAGGAAATCGAATCGCACCGCCAGACCGACGAGGCGCTGCAGGAAGCAAAGCGCGTGGCGGACCAGGCCAACCAGGCCAAGAGCCGCTACATCAGCGCCATCAGCCACGAGCTGCGCACGCCGCTCAACAGCATATTGGGTTACGCCCAGCTCATGGGTGAAGACGCCGCCATACCGGCGCACCGCAAGCAGGCGGTCAACGTCATCAAGCGCGGCGGTGAGCATTTGCTGTCTCTCATTGAAGGCACGCTGGACATCGCGCGCATCGAGGCCGGCAAGCTCACGCTCAACGTCAAGCCCATGCAGTTTGCCGACGGCATGCATGAGCTGGCCGGCATGTTCGAGCTGCAGGCAGCCGCCAAGGGTCTGGGTTTTGTGTTCGAGGCCAGCGGCAACCTGCCCGAGACCGTGCGTGCCGATGAAAAGCGGGTGCGGCAAATCATCATCAACCTGCTGGGCAACGCCATCAAGTTCACGGCTGAAGGCCAGGTCACTTTCCGCCTGCGCTATGCACGGGAGATGGCGTATTTCGACATCGAAGACACGGGCCCAGGCATGAGTGAAGAAGAACTCGCGCAGATATTCGAGCCGTTTGCACGCGGCGGTGCAGCGGGCCAGAGTGCTGCAGGCACGCCGGGCGCAGGCCTGGGGCTGACGATTGCCAAAATGCTGACCGACCTGATGGGCGGCGAGATGACACTGGTCAGCACGCCGGGCAAGGGGAGCATCTTCCGCATACGCCTGTTTTTGCCCGAAGTGCACGGCACCGCTGCGGCGCAGGGCGCGCTGCCACCGGCGAGGCGCCAGCCGCGCGCCTATGCGGGCGGGCGCCGCAAACTGCTGGTGGTCGACAACGAAGAACCCGACCGCGAACTGCTGGTGCAATTGCTGGAGCCCATGGGCTTTGAGTTGCGCACGGCAGCCAGCGGCCATGACTGCCTTGATTTGCTGGCGGCCGGTTACCAGCCCGATGTGATCTTTATGGACCTCGCCATGCCCGGCATAGACGGCTGGGAAACAATTCGCCGTGTGCGTGCGGCCGGCCATGAAGGCATACACATGGCCATCGTCTCGGCAAACGCGTTTGACAAGGGGCTGGAGAACGACGTCGGCATACGGCCTGAAGATTTCATCGTCAAGCCCGTGCGCCATACCGAGCTGATTGACTGGCTTGAGCGGAGACTGAAACTGGCCTGGCTTTATGATGCGCCAGCACCCGCGGTGGCTGAGGCTGCCGCAGTGACAGCATCGCCACGCATACTGCCAGACGCGCCGCAGATCGCGGCACTGCTGGAAGTCGTCAACCTGGGTTTTTACCGCGGCATCATGAACAAGCTGGCTGACATCGAAACCCTTCACCCCGAAACCACCGTGTTCGTAGAAGACATGCGTTTGCTGGCCCGCCAGTTCCAGTTCGAAGCCATGGGCAGGCAACTCACCCGCCAGGACAACCGCGAGGAAAGCCATGAGCAGCGTGCTTGAGCCTGACATGAATGCCGCGGCCGCGCAGGGTCTGGAGCGCACGCTTGACCGCACGCTGGATCGTGCCAACAGCGATGTGGTGCTGGTGGTCGACGACGTGCCCGACAACCTTTCGGTGCTGCATGACGCGCTTGATGAATCGGGCTACACCGTGCTGGTTGCCACCAGCGGCGAAGCGGCATTGCAGCGCGCAAAGCAGGCCTTGCCAGACATCATTCTGCTCGACGCCATGATGCCCGGAATGGACGGTTTTGAAGTCGCCAAGCGCCTCAAAGCCATGCCAGAGACAGCGCACATCCCCATCATTTTCATGACGGGGCTCACAGAAACCGAATACCTGGTCGCCGCGCTTGAAGCCGGCGGGGTGGATTACGTCACCAAGCCCATCAAACCGAAAGAAGTGATGGCCCGCATGGGCGTGCACCTGCAGGGCGCTCGCCGTGCGCGGCAGGAGGCACGCCAGGCCGGCCAGGCGCGCAATGCGCTGGACGCTTTCGGGTATGCCAGCATCACCGTGCGCCTGGGCGGCGAAGGCGAGGGCAAGCTGATCTGGCAGACGCCGCTGGCGCGCGATCTGCTGCTGCGTTATTACGGCACATCGGCACCGCAGACGCCCGAGCCTGTATTGAACTGGCTGCGCCGCCATGCGCTGGATGTCACGCCCCATACCGAGCCGCCGCGCCTGACCGCAGAGCTTGGCCAGCGCCGGCTGACCTTCAGGCTGCATCAGCAAACGGGTGATGGCGAGATTGGCAATGCGGGCGAAGCCCTGAGCAGCGACTGGCTGATCGTGATGCGCGAGATATCGGAAGACGCCATTGTTGAAGCCATGAGCCTGAGCTTCAAGCTCACGGCGCGTGAGGCCGAGGTGCTGTACTGGGTCGTCAAGGGCAAGACCAACCGCGACATCGCCGAAATCCTCGGCGCCAGCCCGGCGACGGTCAAAAAGCACCTGGAGCGGGTGTATGTGAAGCTGGGGGTTGAGACCCGCACGGCGGCGGCCGGCATGGCGATGAACCGGATTCGCCAGCTGCATCCGCAGTTTGAGGGCTGAATTCTTGGGGGAATACCCGAAAAGCACGCTTTCGGCCACCGGGTTACAATAAGTGCTTCGGTCACGCATCAGCGTTTACAGCGAAACCCCCATACCAAGCGGGTTTTGTCTTCAAAATGCGGCGCTTCCAGAGCTTCGAATCACAAATGCTCCCCCGGGTTTCACCTTCTTCACGATATTGAAATCCTCCCCAAACGGCTGCATTTACTGGCGAGCACCTCCACCAACGGTGCCCACTCAAGGCTCAACCTGTTCCCCTTTTTTTTTGGACAATGAACGGGTAGAAACCGAATACCGTTGGCCGGGATTTCCAGGCCGTTTTATGTTTTCTATATATATGTGAGTACCCCGCCGGGTATCTCCAGATCAACAAAATGATGAGCAACCCGGCAAAGATTTTTATGACGATTTCCCAAAATATCGCGGTTGGCAAGTACCTTGTCTCACCGCTTGCAAAACCACAGGAGACCGGCGGCTATGCTGCATCGGTTTCCATCCGTTCTGGCCAGGGCAGCGCCACGCATGACCGCGTGATGCGCTTTACCGGCCTGTTTGACAGCGCCGCAGCGGCCCTGCACTACGCCACCGAAAACGCACTGGCCTGGATCCAGGAGCGTTCTTCGCCTGTCGGCCTGAGCTGCACCGCCTGCGTTTAACAAGACGACGACCCACAACGTCCTACAGATTTACAGTATTCAAGGAGTTTCACCATGGCTAAAGAAGAACTGATTGAGATGCACGGGCTGGTTGATGAGGTGCTGCCCGATTCGCGCTTTCGTGTGACGCTGGACAACGGCCACAAGCTCGTGGCCTACACCTCCGGCAAGATGCGCAAGAACCACATCCGCATTCTGGCGGGTGACCAGGTGTCGCTTGAACTCTCGCCTTACGACCTGAGCAAGGGCCGCATCACCTTCCGCCACATCGCTGGTCGTGGCCCAGGGCCCGGCGGCGCCGGTCCGCGCTGATCTATTGATCTGTATGTGCGTTAAATAAAAAAGGCCCTCGTCGAGGGCCTTTTTTATTTCGGGCTCAGCCCGGTTAATGCGGCTGCGCCTTTGCCATGTGTTCGGTCTTTTTATTGAGCAGCACTTCCGGCTCCTGCGCTTCCTGCCAGGTTTCGTTGTTCAGGCCGGCATGCAGGCGTTTGACGTCCAGCTCATCCGTCCACTTGGCTACCACCAGCGTTGCCACGCCATTGCCAATCAGGTTGGTGAGTGCCCTGGCTTCCGACATGAATCGGTCAATGCCCAGAATCAGCGCCAGCCCTGCAACAGGCACGGTACCCACCGCAGACAGTGTGGCCGCCAGCACAATAAAACCACTGCCGGTGATGCCGGCCGCGCCCTTGGAGGTCAGCAGCAGCACGGCCAGCAGGGTCAACTCCTGCGTGAGGGTCATGGGCGTGTTGGTCGCCTGCGCGATGAACACGGCGGCCATCGTGAGGTAGATGGATGTGCCGTCAAGGTTGAATGAGTAGCCCGTCGGGATGACCAGGCCCACGGTCGTCTTTTTTGCCCCCAGGTTTTCCATCTTTTCCATCATGCGGGGCAGCACCGACTCGGACGACGACGTGCCGAGCACGATGAGCAGTTCTTCCTTGATGTACTTGATGAACTTCCAGATGCTGAAGCCATGGAGGCGCGCAATCAGGCCCAGCACCACAAAAATGAACAGCAGGCAGGTCAGGTAAAACGCGCCCATCAGCTTGCCCAGGGAGAACAGCGAACCCACGCCGTATTTGCCTATGGTGAATGCCATGGCACCGAAGGCACCTATGGGGGCCAGCTTCATGATGAAACCGACAATGGTGAACAAAACATGCGAGGTCTTCTCGATGAAGTCAAACACCAGCGTGCCGCGCCCGCCAAAGCGATGCAGTGCGAAGCCGAACATCACCGCGATCAGCAGGACCTGCAGTATTTCGCCCCTGGCAAATGCATCAACCACCGTCGTCGGAATGATATTGAGGATGAAGTCGGTGGGGCCCACCATCTTGCCCGGACCTGTGTAGGCGGCGATGGATTTGGTGTCCAGCGTTGACGCATCGACGTTCATGCCCGCGCCGGGCTGCAACACATTGACAAGCACCAGTCCGATGATGAGCGCGAACGTGCTGACGACTTCAAAATAAAGAAGCGCCAGGCCACCCGTCTTGCCGACCTTTTTCATGTCCTCCATGCCCGCGATGCCGATGACGACAGTGCAGAAAATAATAGGCGCGATCATCATCTTGATCAGCTTGATGAAGCCATCGCCGAGCGGCTTCATCTCTGCACCGAAAGCGGGGTAGAAGTGCCCCAGCAGCACACCGGCAATCACGGCGCAGATCACCTGCACATAAAGCGAGCGGTAGATCGGAAGTTTCTTTGCAACTGTCATGAAAGTCCCCTGTTATGTGTTGTTGTTGGCGGCACCAATATAGTGTTTTCTGACCCGTGTGCCAATGTCTAAAGCCGCAGGCGCGCCAAAGCCCGCTTCTGGGAGGCCTTACCGTGTACGCTAGCGGCTGTTGCTGTGATGGTCATGGCCTTGCTGGAAAGAAATCCCATGAAAAAAATCCTTGGTATGTCCCTGTTTTCCGTGGCCGTGATGGCCTCGCTGTTCTGGCTGACCGGGGCCGGCGCCCAGCAGGTTGGCGAGGTCAGCACCGTGTTCAAGCTGCTCAGCCCGAACGACAAAATTGTGGTCGATGCGTATGACGACCCCAAGGTTGCGGGCGTCACCTGCTATGTGTCCCGCGCCAAAACCGGCGGCTACAAGGGTGCGCTGGGTTTGGCCGAAGACAGGTCAGAGGCGTCAATTGCCTGCCGCCAGACCGGCCCCATTACCTTTGCGAAACCGCTTGAGACGCAGGAAGATGTACTGACCGAGCGCATTTCCCTGGTGTTCAAAAAACTCCGGGTGGTGCGCATGGTGGACAAGCCACGCAACACGCTCGTCTATCTGACTTACTCGGACCGCCTTATCGAGGGCTCGCCGCAGAACAGCATTACTGCCGTGCCTGTTGACAGGGCCACACCGATACCGGTTCGCTAGAGACCGCCGAGGGCAGGCGCTGGCTTTACAGGACATTTACGTCCTGCTTTCAAGCCCGAAGCGGCTCCCACCGGGGCCGCAGTGATAATAAATTTGAAGCATGAACGCGACGGTACGCGGCGCTTTCCGGGCCGTTGGCGGCCAGAAAGCCTACGGGCCTGGACCATTTTCAGGCCCAGAATTGCGTGTCGCCTGCGCTGCCCCGATTGGCATGAACCGGACCATAAGGATTAATGATGAACCCTCGAACGCCCGATGAGCCCGAAGTGCCAGCCACAACATCCCATTCCACCGAGGTCGTGCCGAGGCGCAAGCGCATCAGCAGGCGCACATCCATCATTGGCGCCATCGTTGCCCTGCTGTTGCTGGCGGCGCTTGGCGGTCTCGCCTGGTATTTGACGCGTCCGGCAACGCCGGGCTCGGCACCGGCCGGTGCAGCGTTTGGCGGCGGCGGACCCGGTGGCCCGGGAGGTCCCGGCGGCGGGCGTGGGGGGCAGGCCAGCACGGTAGGCGTGGCAACAGCCGAGAAAGCCAGCATTCCCGTGCTGCTGGATGCCCTGGGCACCGTGACCCCGCAGGCGACAGTCAGGGTGAGGCCACAGGTGTCCGGCGTGCTTGAGAGAGTCCTTTTTAACGAAGGCCAGATGGTCAAAAAAGGCGACCTGCTGGCAGTCATCGACCCGCGCCAGTTTGAAATGGCGCTGATGCAGGCCAGCGGCCAGCGCCAGCGCGACGAAGCCCAGCTTGACAGCGCCCGCGTCACGCTGCAGCGCTACAAGACACTGCTTGAGCAGGATTCCATTGCACGGCAAGAGGTCGACACACAGACCGCGCTGGTCAAGCAGCTCGAAGCCACAGTTGTCATCGACAAGGCGTCCGAAGGCACGGCGCGCCTCAATCTCAGTTACACCCGCGTCGTCGCGCCTGTGAGCGGCCGGGTCGGCCTGCGGGCGGTGGACGTCGGCAACGTGGTCAGCAGCAGTGATGCCAATGGCGTCGTACTCATCACGCAGGTCTCGCCGATTGATGTGGCCTTTGCCATACCGCAGGACCGTGTCAGCGATCTGCAGGCGGGGGCAAATGCTATCAAGGTGACTGCACTGGACCGCACACGCGCCACGGTGCTGGACACCGGCGTCTTTGCCTCGCTGGACAACCAGGTGGACACCACCACCGGCACCGTCAAGGCCAAGGCGCGTTTTGCCAACAGCAATCTCACGCTTTTCCCAAGCCAGTTCGTCAATGTGCAGTTGCTGGTCCGCACGATTGACAACGCCGTGGTAGTGCCTGTAACGGCGGTGCGCCAGGGCAGCAGCGGCGACTATGTCTATGTGCTCAATGCAGACCGTACGGTGTCGCTGCGGCCAGTCACGCGCGGCCAGGCTACTGTTGACAAGGTCGTCATTGCGACCGGCCTTCAGGCTGGCGAACGTGTGATTACCGAAGGCGCGGACCGCCTCAAGGACGGTTCACGTGTGACTCTTGCGGGTGATGCTCCCCGCGTCCCCGGTGCGGGCGCGGGCAATCGCAGGCGGCAGGGCGCCAGTGCGCCTGCAGGCAGTGCTTCTGCTGTCACTGGTTCTCCATCCGGTGCTGCATCCCCGCCTGTCGATGGCGCCTCACGCCGCCGTCCGCCAGTGGCTGATGCGGCCACCGGCCCTGCTGCTGCAGCGCCTTCGGCGTCCCCGGCGCCACAGGCCCTGTCGGCCGATGGACCCTCGCCCGAGCAGCGCCAGCGCATGCTGGCGCGTGTCAAGGACGATCCTGTTGCACTGGAACGCCAGCAGAAATTTCTTGAGCAGCTTGATAAAAAGGACCCCGAAGCCATCGCCCGCTGGCAAGCCATAGTGCAGCGACGTGCGCAGGGCGGCGAGCGGCCGGCGCAATGAAGGTGTACGAGATTCTTTTCACATGAGTCCGTCACGCCCCTTTATCCTTCGCCCGGTAGCGACCTCGCTGCTGATGGTGGCCATCGTGCTGGCAGGTCTTGTCGGTTTCAAGTTCCTGCCGCTGGCTGCGCTGCCGCAGGTTGATTACCCCACCATCCAGGTCCAGACGCTTTACCCCGGTGCCAGCCCCGACGTGATGGCACAAACCGTGTCAGCCCCACTGGAGCGCCAGTTCGGCCAGATGGCAGGGCTCACGCGCCTGAGTTCGACCAGCGCTGCCGGTGTGTCCATCATCACGCTGCAGTTCGGACTCGGTATCACGCTGGACGTGGCCGAGCAGGAAGTGCAGGCCGCCATCAATGCAGGCGGATCATTGCTGCCGGCCGACCTGCCTGCGCCGCCCGTGTACGCCAAGGTCAACCCCGCCGATGCGCCTGTGCTGACGCTGGCCATCACGTCGGACACCATGCCGCTGACCGAGGTGCAGAACATCGTCAACACGCGGCTGGCGCTCAAGATCAGCCAGGTCAACGGCGTTGGCCTGGTGTCTCTCAGCGGCGGCCAGCGCCCCGCAGTACGCATACAGGCCGATACCCGTGCTCTGTCATCGTATGGCCTGGCGCTTGATTCGTTGCGCACAGCCATCACCGCTGCCAATGCCAACGGCGCCAAGGGCAGCATAGACGGCCCGACGCGCGCCTACACCATCAATTCCAACGACCAGTTGCTGGCAGCTAGCGATTACAAAAACCTCATCATTGCCTATCGCAACGGCGCCGCCGTGCGGGTCGCTGACGTGGCCCAGGTCGTCGACAGCGCAGAGAACATCAAACTGGGCGCGTGGTCTGGTCTGAAGCCTGCGATCATCCTCAATGTGCAGCGCCAGCCTGGCGCGAACGTGATCGCCACGGTCGATGCCATCAAGGCGCGCCTGCCCGAACTGCAATCCGGCCTGCCCACAGCCCTCAAGGTTGATGTGCTCAGCGACCGCACCACCGGCATTCGTGCATCTGTACTGCATGTCGAGATAGAACTGGTGCTGGCCGTGCTGCTGGTGGTGCTGGTGATCTTTGCCTTTTTGCACAGCCTGCGTGCCACCGTGATTGCCAGTCTGGCTGTGCCCATTTCGCTCATAGGGACCTGCGGTGCCATGTACATGCTGGGTTACAGCCTGAACAACCTGAGCCTGATGGCGCTGACGATTGCTACCGGCTTTGTGGTCGATGACGCCATCGTGATGATTGAAAACATTGCGCGCTATATAGAGGAGGGCGAAGAGCCCATGGCCGCCGCCATCAAGGGCGCGACGCAAATTGGTTTTACCATCATCTCGCTGACCGTGTCGCTGATTGCGGTACTGATCCCGCTGCTGTTCATGGGTGATGTGGTGGGGCGGCTGTTCCGCGAATTTGCCATCACGCTGGCCATCACCATCCTGATTTCTGCGGTGGTCTCCCTGACGCTGGTGCCCATGATGGCAGCACGCTGGCTAAAGAAAAAAGCCCCCACGCTTGTCGCTTCGCGTACTACGCTGCCCCCCGAGGGGGCTGACCTTGCTTGGGGCGGCCCGGCGCTGGCGGTCGGCGCACCAGAAGGCCAGCCGGAAGGCGGCAAATTTGGCGTACGCATGCAGAAGTTTTTTGATGGCGTGATTGCACGTTACGACATCTGGCTGACCTGGGTGTTCAAGCGCCAGGGGCTGACGCTGCTCGTTGCGCTTGGCACATTGCTTTTGACCGTGCTGCTGTATGTGGTGATTCCCAAGGGGCTTTTCCCCACGCAGGACACAGGCCAGTTGCAGGCACGTGTTGAAACTGCACAGTCGGTCTCTTATACCCGCATGGCGGAACTGCAGCAGGCCGTGGCCGCAACGGTGCTTGAAGATCCTGATGTGGACACATTGAGTTCCTTCATCGGTGTCGATGCCGCCAACAACACCATGCTGCACACAGGCCGCATGCTGATCAACCTCAAGAGCTCGCGCATCGGCAGCCAGCAGGAAACCATGGACCGCCTGCGTGAACGTGCGCAAAAGATTGCCGGCGTCACCTTGTACCTGCAGCCCACACAGGATCTGACGATTGATGCCGAGACCGGTCCCACCCAGTTCCGCCTGTCGCTGGAGGGTTCTGACAATAACGTGGTGGTCGAGTGGGCCAACAAGCTTGCGGCGCGCATGCGGGAGTTGTCAGCCCTGCGCAATGTGGCGTCGGACGCGGGTTCCAGCGGCGCATCGGCATACATCACGGTAGACCGCGACACCGCATCGCGACTGGCGATTACCACCTCGTCGATTGACGACGCGCTCTACAGCGCTTTCGGCCAGCGCATTGTGTCGACCATCTTCACCGAGACCAACCAGTACCGCGTGATTCTGGAGGCCATGCCCGACCAACTCGCCACACCGGCGGCATTGGGCAACCTGCAGCTCAAGACCGGCACGGGCGGCACCACGCCGCTGTCGGCCATCGCCACCATCACCGAGCGCCCGGCGCCGCTGCAGGTGACACACGTTGCGCAGTTCCCGGCCACCACGCTGGGTTTTGACACGGCCCCGGGCGTATCGCTAGGCAGGGCGGTTGACCAGATCAAACAGGCCGCGAAGGATATCGCCATGCCGGCCAGCGTCACCATGACTTTTCTTGGCGCTGCAGGCGCATACCAGAACTCGCTGTCCAATCAGCTGTGGCTGATTCTTGCGGCAGTGGTCTGTGTCTACATCGTGCTGGGTGTGCTGTATGAAAGTTATATCCACCCGCTGACGATTCTTTCAACATTGCCATCGGCCGGTGTGGGCGCGCTGCTGGCGCTGATGATCAGCGGTTCCGACCTCGGGGTGATTGGCATCATCGGCATTATTTTGCTGATAGGTATCGTGAAGAAGAACGCGATCATGATGATCGACTTTGCGATTGATGCCGAGCGCAATCAGGGCAAGTCTGCGCAGGAGGCGATTCACCAGGCTGCGTTG
Organism: Polaromonas sp.; assembly: GCF_016185115.1. Classification (GTDB taxonomy): domain Bacteria; phylum Pseudomonadota; class Gammaproteobacteria; order Burkholderiales; family Burkholderiaceae_C; genus Polaromonas. The sequence goes on from NZ_JACPOF010000015.1 coordinate 560,243, forward strand.
TTGCGGTTCAGGCCTATCCTGATGACGACGCTGGCGGCCTTGTTTGCTGCTGTTCCCTTGATGCTCGGTTTTGGCGAGGGTGCCGAGCTTCGGCGGCCGCTTGGGCTTGCGATATTTGGTGGCCTGATTGTGAGCCAGGTGTTGACCTTGTTCACCACCCCGGTGATTTATCTTGGGTTTGACCGGTTGGCGACTCGGGTTCGGGGGTGGAGTGGCAAAGCTAAAAAGCCGCAGCTTGCTTTGCCGCCGCCTGAGGAAGCTGCATGAGAGGTTTTGCTCGTTATTTCTGCGGTGAACGCTTTGATGGCGGGTGCCGGGGGTTGCCCGGCGGCAAGTCACTTTTCTTTGCTTCGCCAAAGAAACCTAACGAAAAGAAAGGCGACCCGACGTCTGGGTCCCTACGCTTTGCTTCGGGCAACCTGCGCTGCTCGACTCCGGCGGCAGTCCAAACAACTCGCCTGCGGCTCAGACAAGTTTTGCCTGACCTTCCGCCTCCGTTTCCGCTGCTCGGCCCAGCCTCCACGGGTTGGGGAATGGGTTCGGGGATTCTTTCTGTCATCCCGGACTTGATCCGGGATCCATCCCCGCTTCGTTCAGGATGGATTGCGGATCGAGTCCGCAATGACCGAGACAGCAGATCGGCATTGGCTCCTGTTTTTGTCTTCATCTCCCCCAACCCTTGGAGAGGAGCCGAGAAGCGCAGGGCCAGACGGATCAGGGCTGAAACTTGTTTGAGCCGCAGGCGAGTTGTTTCAGACCCCGGCTGGACCGAGCATCGCAGGGTGCCCCGCAGGGGACGACGAACAGGGTCGCCTTTCTTTTCGTTAGGTTTCTTTGGCGAAGCAAAGAAAAGTAACTCGCCCGCCGGGGCGAGACCCGGCCTGGTCGTGAAGGGCACAACGGCATACTCAGCGCCGACCACAAGAGGTCAAACATGAACCTCTCAGAACCCTTCGTAAGAAGACCAGTAGCCACAGTCCTGCTGACCATAGGCCTGGCCCTCGCAGGCATAGGCGCCTTCTTCGTCCTCCCGGTCTCGCCACTCCCGCAGGTTGATTTCCCCGTCATCTCGGTCAGCGCCTCACTGCCAGGTGCAAGCCCCGAAACCATGGCCACCAGTGTGGCGACGCCGCTTGAGCGCAGGCTGGGCACGATCTCGGGTGTCAATGAAATGACGTCGTCGAGCGGCGTGGGCTCAACGCGTGTGAGCCTGCAGTTTGACCTCAACCGCAAGATTGACGCCGCGGCGCGTGAGGTGCAGGCCGCGATCAACGCATCGCGTGCCGACCTGCCATCCACGCTGCGCAGCAACCCGACCTATCGCAAGGCCAACCCGGCTGATGCGCCCGTCATCATTCTGGCGCTGACATCGAAGACACGCTCACCGGGCCGCATTTACGACGAGGTGTCCAACCTGCTGCAACAAAAGATAGCGCAGGTGCCGGGCGTCGGTGATGTGGAGCTGGGCGGTGGCTCGCTGCCTGCCGTGCGTGTAGACCTGATCCCGTTTGCACTCAACCGTTACGGCGTCAGCAGCGAAGACATACGCGCAGCCCTGCAGGCATCGAATGCCAACCGGCCCAAGGGCGCGATTGAGGGCAATGGCCGGCGCCTTCAGATTTACTCAGGGGCCAACACTGCCACCGGCGGCCTCAAGGCAGCTGATTACACCGGGCTGGTGGTGGCCTGGCGCAACGGCGCGGCCATACGGCTGTCGGATGTGGCCGAGATCAGCGATGGCGTGGAGAACGTCAACACGCTGGGTCTTTTTAATGGCGACCCTGCCGTCATCGTGCTGGTCACGCGCCAGCCCGGCGCGAATGTGATTGAAACCGTCGATGGCGTGCGTGCGCTGCTGCCCGAACTGCAGGCGCAATTGCCGGCTGACGTCAAAATTTCTGTGGCATCGGACAGCACCAACTCCATACGCGCGTCGCTGCATGAAATTGAACTGACGCTGCTGATCTCCATCGTGCTGGTGGTGCTGGTGGTGAGTGCCTTTTTGCGCAGCGCGCGTGCGACCGTCATTCCCGCCGTGGCCACCGTGGTGTCGCTGCTGGGTACGTTTGGCGTGATGTACCTGCTGGGCTTTTCACTCAACAACCTCAGCCTGATGGCGCTGACTGTCGCGACCGGCTTTGTGGTGGACGACGCCATCGTGGTGCTTGAAAACACCAGCCGCCACATCGAGGCTGGCATGGACCGCTTCAAGGCTGCGCTGCTGGGCGCGCGTGAAGTGGGTTTCACCGTGCTGTCGATCAGCTTGTCGCTGGTGGCGGTGTTTATCCCGCTGCTGTTCATGGGCGGGCAAACCGGGCGGTTGTTCCGCGAGTTCGCCGTGACTTTGTCTGCGGCCGTGATGATCTCGCTGGTGATATCACTGACCACCACACCCATGATGTGTGCCTGGCTGCTGAAGAACAAGGAAGACACCGATGCTGAGGCCGGCAAACCTGCGGGCCGTTTTGCTTTCCTTGGCTTCATCCCGCGTTTTTTCGAGAATGGCTTTAACCGCGTGCTGCGCGGCTATGAGGTCAGCCTGGACTGGGCGCTGGGCAGCAAGCTGCTGGTCATGCTGATTCTGCTGGCCGTCATTGGCCTGAATGTCTTTTTGTTTGTGAAGGCGCCAAAAGGCTTCTTCCCGCAGCAGGACACAGGCCAGATTAATGGCGGCCTGCGTGCCGACCAGAGTATTTCCTTCCAGGCCATGCAGGGCAAACTCAAGGAACTGGTGGACATCATCCGTGCCGATCCGGCGGTCGATACAGTGGTGGGTTTCACCGGCGGCGGCCGGGCGGGGGGCGGCTTCATGTTCATCAACCTCAAGCCTGCCAGCCAGCGCACCGACAAGGGCCTGGCCGTCATTGCGCGACTTCGGCCCAAGCTGGCTACCGTGACGGGTGTGAGCCTTTTCCTCAACCCGGTACAAGACCTTCGGGGCGGCGGGCGCGCCAGCAACTCGACGTACCAGTACACGCTCAAGAGCGACAACATTGCCGACCTCAAGCGGTGGGCCACAAGGTTGTCCGAGCAGATGATGCAGCAGGACGCCCTGATTGACGTCAACACCGACCAGCAGGACAACGGCGTCGAGATGATGGTGACGGTAGACAAGGAAAGCGCGGCCCGCCTGGGCATCAGCTCGCGCGATGTTGACAATGCGCTCTACAACGGGTATGGGCAGCGGCAGGTGGCCACCATCTATACCGACCTCAACCAGTACCACGTCATCATGGGTGTGGCGCAGCGCTACATCCGCAGCCCCGAATCGCTGAAAGACATTTATGTACCGGCCAAGGGTGCGACCATCACCACCTCATCGACGGCGGCTTCATCGTCGCTCACCAATATCGTGAACCCTGCGCTGCGTGACCAGTCCACAGGCCAGGCGCTGAGTTCTTCTGCGACCAATATGGTGCCCCTGTCGGCGATAGCCCGGTTTTCAGAGAACCCCAAGGCCGCCTCCGTCAACCATCAGGATGGTGAACTGGCCACCACCATCTCCTACAACCTCGTCGAGGGCAAGACCATCAGCGACGGCCAGGCGGCTGTCGCAAAGGCCGAGGCAGAAATCGGCATGCCCAACAATGTGCGCGGCAGCTTTCAGGGAACAGCACGCAATGCGCAGCAGTCGCAGCAGGAGCAGCCCCTGCTGATTTTTGCGGCCCTGGTGGTCATTTACATCGTGCTGGGTATTCTTTACGAGAGCCTGGTACACCCCATCACCGTCCTGTCTACGCTACCGTCTGCCGGTGTCGGTGCGGTGCTGGCCCTGCTGATCTTCAAGCTCGATTTCTCACTGATAGCGCTTATCGGTGTGTTCCTGCTGATCGGTATCGTGAAGAAGAACGCCATCCTCATCATCGACTTTGCGATTGACGCGGAGCGTTCACGCGGGCTGACCGCCGTCGAGGCCGTGCGCGAGGCCTGCATGCTGCGCTTCAGGCCCATCCTGATGACCACACTCGCCGCCATTCTGGGCGCCTTGCCGCTGGCCATTGGTTTCGGTGAAGGCGCAGAGTTGCGCAGGCCACTGGGCATTGCCATCATAGGCGGGCTGATCGCCAGCCAGCTGCTGACCTTGCTGACCACACCTGTCGTCTACGTGCTGATGGACAAACTGCGCCGCCCCGGCAAGACCGAGCACCTGCTGGGCAGGCATGCAGATTCAGATCAGGCACTGCAACCCGGATAACACCATGACACATTCCATGCATTCCACCGTTGCGATAACCATCAACAGAAAGCCCCCTTATTCCCTGCTGGCCATGGCTGCTCTGGCCTTGCTGGTCAGCGGCTGCGCAGTAGGCCCGACCTACCAGCGCCCCACTACACCCGATTCGGCAGCCTTCAAGGAAGCCGGCGACTGGATACCGGCTGTGCCCGCAGACGCCCTTGAGCGCGGCCCGTGGTGGTCGCTGTTCAAGGACCCGGTGCTGGACCAGCTGGCGTCGCGCGTCGAGGTGTCAAACCAGAACGTGGCGATTGCCGTGGGCGCTTATGCACAGGCGAGGGCGCTGGTGCGCGAGCAGCGTGCGTCGCTGTTCCCGTCCGTCACGCTCAATGGTGGTGCAACTCGATCGCGCAGCAGCGGCAATGTCACCACAGGCGTCGCGGGTCGCACCGGCAACAACTACCAGGTCAGCCTGGGCGGCAGCTGGGAGCCCGATGTCTGGGGCCGCCTTGGCCGTGCCGTTGACAGCGCCAATGCAGGTGCGGCAGCCAGTGCGGCAGATCTTGCGTCGGCAAAGCTGTCTGCACAGGGTGAACTGGCTGTGAACTACTTTTCGCTGCGGCAAACCGATGCACAGAAGGCGCTGCTCGACAAAACCATAGAAGGTTTTACCCGCGCACTCGAGATCACGCAGAACCGCTATACCGCAGGCATCGCCGCCAAAACAGATGTGTTGCAGGCACAAACCCAGCTCGCCAATGGCAAGGCCGACCAGTTGGGGCTGGAGCGTTCGCGTGCCCAGTTCGAACATGCAATTGCCGTGCTGGTGGGTGAAGTACCTGCCAACTTCAGCCTGCCCGCCCTGGCGAGCTGGACACCCGTGGTGCCGCAGGTTCCTGTCGGTGTGCCGTCAACGCTGCTGCAGCGCCGGCCTGACATCGCGGCGGCCGAGCGCCGCGTCGCGTCTGCCAACGAGCAGATCGGCATCGCCAAAAGCGCCTATTACCCCAGCATCAGCCTGAATGCCTCAACGGGCTCGGGCGCCAGCCGTGTGGCAGACCTGTTCAAGGCGGCCAGCAGTGTCTGGTCTTTGGGCCTGTCTGCTGCGCAGCTGATATTTGATGCAGGCGCCACCAGCGCACGCGTTGAGGGCGCAGAGGCCGGCAACGCACAGGCCGTGGCACGCTACCGGCAAACCGTTCTGGCGGCTTTTCAGGACGTGGAAGACCAGCTCTCCGCCACCCGCGTGTTGCAAAGCCAGCAGGAATTGCGCCGCCAGGCGTCCGAGTCTGCAGACCTGGTCGAGCAGCAGGTGCTTAACCGCTACAAAAGCGGGCAGGTCGGGTATACGGAAGTGATCACGGCCCAGGCGACCGCGCTCAGTGCGCGCCGTGCGCTGATACAGGCGCTGGCAGATCGGCAGACGACCGCTGTGGCGCTGATCCAGTCGCTGGGTGGCGGCTGGCAGCCTGCGCCGTAGCCGCCCTGCTGTTGTGGTTCATCTTCAGCCTTTTTGAAGCGCTGACGCCCGGGCTGCTTACTTCCTGACGCTGCGCCTGAAGATGACGTCAAACCCGCTGCCATTGTGTTCGCTGTCTTCAAGCTCGGGCACAAAACCCATCTGGCTCAGGCGATCTTCAAGGTAAAGCATTTGTGCCACACCCTTGACCAGGGCACGGCGATACACCTCACCGGCACAGTTGCGCACGCCGATCTCGCAGCTCATCAGCACGTCGGAAGGCAGTTGCCACGCCACGTCCAGCACGGCCAGAACTGCAGCATCATTTTCAAAAGGCATGGTGCCGCCAATGCGCGATGTGTCCGGCATCTTCAGGTGAGGCGGCAACGAGCTTGCGGTGGCGATGAGCATGCGGCCCTTGTTCAGGTATTGGTCGGAAGGCAACCGTATTCACACGGGTCATGGGGCAATTCGTGAATCGGCTGCCGTTGATTTTGTGTAACTAATGGTGTGGAGGCCATACTGCAAAGGCAGTAGAGGTGGCGACTGTCAAGGGCCAGTTCGGGTTGCCCGTACATTAAAAATGTTAACTTGCAAGTTAACATTTGATCTGTTTCACGGCTGGCAGCCTGGAAAAATGCCTCCAGACCGCCCAAAATGGCAAAAAATACCTGCTTTTATCTGCCAAAAATGGCTGCAGGCCAATAAACATGAGCGTGAGCAGCTATTGAAAATATAGCAATTCAAGCGCCGCCTGGCCTTGATCATCCGATTTGCGCAGATGCAACCATGGCGGCATGCGTGTAAACGCCCCGGTGCAGGGTCAGTTGGGCAGGTAGTAGCCGCGCTGCACGGCGTAGGCGGTGATCTCTGCTGCATTGCGCAGCGAAAATTTTTCCATCAGGTTTTGCCGGTGTGTGCGAACCGTCAGCACGCTGATGGCCAGCAGCACGGCAATCTCGCGGTTGCTCATGCCGCGCGCCACCAGCGACATGATTTCGCGCTCACGCGGCGTGGCAGGCGCAGCGCCGCCATGGGCATCTCCGCGTGTGGAATGCGGTACAAAGGCCGCAGCAATGCTGGCACTGACATATTGCCGGCCGGCCAGCACCGCCTTCACCGCTTGCAGCAGTTCGGCACTGTTTTCACTTTTGTGCACGTAGCCGTCTGCACCCGCAGCCAGCGCCTGCTGCACAGAACTGGGCTGCAGGTCGCCGGTGAGCACCACCACCTTGACCGCATCACCCAACAGCGCCTTGACGGCAGACAGCACGGTGACGCCATGCAGACCCGGCAGGCCAAGGTCCAGCAGCAAAAGCTGCGGGCTGAGCTGCGTGACAAGCGATTGCACGGCCGCGCCATCGCCCGTCTCGGCAACGACTTCAAAACCCGGCTCGGTTGAAAGCAGCATCTTGAGGCCCTCGCGCATCAGCACATGGTCTTCAGCGAGGATGATTTTGGTGACGGTGGTCATCAGGCAGCTTTCATCAGGGCGGCCAGCACCTGCGGGTCTATCGGTTTGTACAGCACGCGCAGGCCCCGGCTTGCGGCGTGGGCCAGCGGTTCGGCAGAAGTATCGCCGGTGATGATGGTGGCAGGCACTTGGTGGCCCAGGCGTGCCATCACGGCCTCAATGGCTTGCACGCCATTGGTGGTATCGGAGAGCTGGTAGTCGGACAGGATCATGGTGATGCTGTCTGCATGCGCGCCTGCCAGCACCAGTGCCTCCTCAAGCGTGGCCGCAACCAGCACCTCATGGCCCCATTCGGACAGCACGCGCTGCATCGAATCCCTGACCTCGGGGTCGTCGTCGAGCACCAGCACACTGCCGGGGGCCAACTGGTCCGGTTCCATCAGCAGGCCCTGGTCTTCTGCAGGCACAGGGTCCGCACGCGGCAGCAGCACTGAAAACATCGAACCCTTGCCGGGCACTGAACACACGCTGATCCGGCCGCCCAGCAAATGCACAGAGCGCTGCACGATGGCCAGGCCCAGGCCCAGGCCGTGTTCCCTGTCGCGTGCGACGTGGGGCACCTGGTAGAACTCGCCAAAAATCCTGGCACGCTCATGCTCTGCAATGCCTATGCCTGTGTCCCACACCTGGAACTCGACCTGCTGCCCGCGCGGCCGGCAGCCGACAAGAACGCGGCCACTGTCGGTATAACGCAGCGCATTGGCCGTGAGGTTTGAAAGCACACGCGCCATGACCAGCGGGTCGGTGTCCACCCACAGCCCATGCGGCATCACCACCTTGAAGCCCAGCCCGCTGGCTTCTGCCGGCCCGGCAAAGGCGGCTTGCACTTCTGCCAGCAATTCAGCAACCCGTACCGGCCGCCTTGTGATGGCCACCGTGCCGCTGTCCAGGCGCGACAGGTCGAACAGGCCGTTGAGCAGGCGCCCCAGGCCGTTGAGTGCGGTTTGCAGGCGACCCGCAATATGCCCGACCTCGCTGCCCGTGAGCGAAGGCTTGCGGGCCATGGCCTGCAGCGTTGCAACGAACAGGCTGAGCGCCTGTATGGGCTGGCGCAGGTCGTGGCTGGCGACGGCCAGGAACTGCGACTTGGCATGGCTGGCGGCTTCTGCATGGTCACGCGCTGCGCGCAGGCTTTCGGCCGCCAGCAGCGCGCGCAGGCGGCGGCGCAGCAAAAACCAGGTCAACACAGCCAGCAGCACACTCACGGCTGCGCCCAGGCGGGCCACCAGCTGCAGTTTGCTGATCGCAATCGCAGTGGTGAAGTTGGGCAGTGAGCGCGCCACGACCGTCCATGAATAGCCGCCCACCTCAACCTGCTTCGAGCTGTGGAACAGCTTGACGGTGGATTCGCCGCCCACCCGGTCGCTGTAGGTGTCTACCAGCTGGTCGTCGCCACGCTCTTCGCCGCCGTCGTAAACCTCGACAGTGATGCTGGCCCGTTCGCCCAGGATGTTGTCCATCAGGCCGTCCATGCTGAAGGCTGCGTAAATCCAGCCGCTGATGTTGGCACGGCGTTCCGCCACCGTCTCATGCGGCAGGCCGTTTTTGTAGACCGGCAGGTACATGCGGTAACCGGCCTGCACCTGTGCAGGGTCTTCCTCAGGCAGTTTGACCTTGTTGGAAATCGCAATGCCGCCGCTGTCACGTGCGGCTTCCATGGCCGGACGGCGGGACGGTTCTGCAAAGTAGTCGGTGCCCAGTGTGCTTAAAAAACTTGAGCCGGTGGGCTCGAAATAAAGCGCCGAGGTGCTGCTGCCGCTATCGCCCGCGGGCTGCACGGTATACGCCGGAAAGCCCTGGCTGCGCACCGCCGCAATGTGCTTTTCGCGTTCAGCCGGCGGCACGATGAGCGCAAAGCCCATGCCCTGCAGCCCGGCATGGTTCTGTATGCGCAGGTTGGCGACAAAAGCCTGGAAGTCACCGCGCTGCACCCGGTCTGACGTCGAGAAGAGCCCGTGCGTGGCGCGCAGTGCCTGCTCGCAGGCCAGCATGCGTTCCCTGAACAGGCTGACGGTCTCGCGCACGCGCGCGTCAAACTCGCCCTGCAATACGACTTCAATTTCCCTGCGTTCGCGCTCCCAGAAATACCAGGCCATGGCAAGCGCAAGACCCAGCACCACGCAGGGCAACAGATAGCTGAAAAACCTCAGCTGTTTCTGTGTCACCGGTTTTTTGCCGGCCAGGGATGTGCTTGTTTTCACGGATATCTTCAAGCCTCAGCGCTGGAAGGGCAGCAGGATGCGTGTCGCTTCAGCCTGTGCGTCACGCATGGCCTGTTGTGGTGTCTTGCTGCCTGTCAATGCTGCGGCCAGGCCGTTGTTCAGGGCGCGCGTAACGCGCTGGTTTTCATGTGTAGACAGTTCTGCGACGGCGCCCGGCAACTGGTCGCGTGCAACGGCCGCAGCAGGAAACGCCGCAACATGTTTTTTCATGATGTCGGTCTCCCATGCGGCGGGGCTGACGCCGATGTAGCCGGAATTGATGCCCCATTGCGCCGTGCGTGCGGGCGCCACCATCCATTGCACAAACCTGAACGCCGCCTTTTGTTGTGCGGGCGGGCTTTTCCTGAAGATGTAGAAATTGCCACCACCTGTAGGCGAGCCGCGCTGCGTGTTGGCGGGGAGGGCGCTCACGCCGAAATCAAAACCCGCCTTCTCGCGCAGGTTGCCCAGGTTGCCGCTGGTGGTCCAGATCATCGCGGCCTTGCCGTCAATGAAGTCGCGCGGCGTGGTGCCCCACTCGACCACACCGGGCGGGTGTACCTTCTGTACCCGCGACAGGTCGACCCAGTACTGCAGCGCCTCGACCACGGCGGGGGTGTCGAAAAAAGTTTTTGTGCCGGCGGCATTCATCAGCGCGGCGCCGTTGGCAGTGACCAGGCCCTGGAAAAGCCAGTACGGAAAGCCCGACGAAGGGATCTGCACGCCCCATTGCGTGACCTTGCCCGATGCGTCGCGCCGCGTCAGCTTTTGTGCGTAGTCTGTCATCTCGCGCCAGTTGGCCGGTGGGCGGTTCGGGTCCAGGCCTGCCTGTGCAAACAGTTTTTTGTTCCAGTAAAGCAGGATGGTCGAGCGCTGGAAGGGGATGCCCCAGGTTTGGCCCGCAGCGCGGCTGTTGGCCATCAGTGCCGGGTAAAAACTGCCCAGCCAGGCAGTGTCTGCGGCGCTGGCCACCAGCTCGTCATAAGGGGTGATGGCGTTGGCATCTATCAGTGTGTAGATGTCCACTGCAAACAGCACGGCAGCGTCCGGCGGCGTGCCGCTCTTGTGTGCCGTCAGCGCCTTGACGATGGAGTCCTTGTAGGTACCGGTGTAAATCGGCTTGACCCGGATGTCCGGGTTCTCGCGTTCAAAGTCGGCCACCAGGGCAGACATGCTTTTGGCCACCGGCCCGCCCACGGCAATCGGGAAGTAAAACGAAATTTCTGTCGGTGCGGCCCGGCTGGTGCCTGCAGAAACCAGTAACGCGGCGAGCAGCATGGCCAACGCAGCGCACCTGAACAGACGTCTTTGCTGGGCATTCGGCCTGTCGCAGCCACCAGTGTCATTCGATAGAAACATCGCTCGCCAGTCTGTATTGTTGATTTTCTGCCCGGGTTGCCGTCACGTGCCTGCTCAGGGGGTGGCGCATGCAGCGCTGCCTCTGCCAGAGCCAGTGTCTCAGCGCTTGCCCGATATTAATGTGTGGCACGCGGAAAGCTTTCAGCTCCCCGAATGACGACGAACACATGGTTGCTGAAAACCAAATGTTAACTTGGAACTTAACATTTGCGGGCTGTCGGCTTCCTTTCGGATGTCCGGGACCGCGACCGGCACGCAAAAAGTGCCCAAAAAAGCCTGTTTTAGGTGCCAAATCGGGCTGCAGGTTAGTAGAAATAAGCGTAAGAAGCTATAAAAAGTGTAGCAAGCATGGCGTTGGCGGTCCTGGTGCTGTGGCATTGATATTGCGTGAGAATCGGTTGACGTCTTCACCTATTCAGCCGGAGCATCCATGGTCAGTGATTTTTTCAAACGTATTGCAGCCTCTCTTTCTTCTGTAGCTGTGAGTGCGGCCCTGCTTGCGGCCATCGCAGCGCCCGTGCAGGCACAGACCGGCACCATTCACCTGCTGGTCGGCTTTCCCGCCGGCGGCGGTACAGATGTGATTGCCCGCACCCTGGCTGAAAAACTCAAGGACCAGCTGGGCGCCAATGTGATTGTCGAGAACCGCGCCGGTGCGGGCGGCCAGATTGCCGCGCAGGCCCTGAAGGCAGCGCCTGCCGATGGCACGACCTATTTCCTGACGCATGACCACACCGTGTCCATCCTGCCGCTGGTGGTTAAAAACCCCGGTTTTGATCCGGCCAAAGACTTCGTGGCCGCCGCAGGTTTTGCCACGTTTGTGAACGCGCTGGCCGTCTCTGGCGCCACGCCTGCGAAGTCCATGAATGAATATGTCGCCTGGGTGCGCGGTTCCCAAAACGGCAAGGGCAATGTGGGTGTGCCCGCACCGGCTTCTGTGCCCGAGTTCCTGGTCAAGCTGATTGGCGAGAAGTACAAACTTGACCTGGCCGCGGCACCTTACCGTGGCAGCGCGCCCATGATTGCCGACATGCTGGGCAACCAGATTGGTGCGGGCGTGGGCTCCATCCCCGACTTTATTGAAAACCACAAGGCCGGCAAGATCCGCGTCGTGGCCGTGCTGGGCGACAAACGCCAGCCTTCGTTGCCCGATGTGCCCACCTTTGCCGAACTCGGCCTGGCGGGTTTTGAAGACGTGCCTTACTACGGCATCTTTGCACCTGCGGGTACGCCCAGGGCATCGATTGACCGTTTTGCCGAAGCCATTTCGAAAGTCATCGCCATGCCGGACGTGCGTGACCGCCTCACGGCCATGGGCCTGACGGTGGGCTACATGCCGCCCGCCCAGCTTGCAGCCCGCGAACACGCCTATTCGCAAACCTGGGCGCGCATCATCAAGGCCAGCGGGTTTCAGGCGCAGTGATGCGGGTGGGCGCCGCTTGCGGCGGCGTCTGACTTGACGCCATTTGTGCATCGCCTATGCTCTCTGGCATGAGCTGTTCACAACGGACGGCTCCATGACCAGACCTGAAACCGGAGGACAAACCAATGAACTTTCCAAAATTTGCAGTGGCGCTGTCACTTTCGCTGCTCGCCGCATCGCCTGCCTTTGCCTGTTTCACGGTCTATAACGCGGCCACCAACCAGGTGGTGTATTCGGGCCAGAATGCTCCCATAGACATGAGCTACCAGATCCACCAGAAACTGCCCGCGGCATTCCCTGGCGGTCATATGGTTTTTGGTGTCAGCAACGACTGCCCGGCCGTGGATTTGCGCCAGGCCTCGCCACAGCTTGTGGCAGTCGCTGCCCGATCCGCCCCGGTCGCCATCCGCAGCGCACCCCGCATGACGCGTGCGCAGCGTGAACGCGCGCAGGATGCGTTGACGAAATAAGCATGCACCGGGTGGCCGGCTGCCCCCGTATGTGAATCGAGGCGCTGTTGCAGGCGCCTTTTTTTCGCCTGACGCTTTTGATTACCTGCCGTTGATGGCCAGCAATTCGACCTCAAACTGAAGCGTGGCATTCGGCGGGATCACGCCGCCGGCACCCCTCTCACCATAGGCAATGGCCGCAGGGCAGGTCAGTTTGGCCTTGCCGCCCACCTTCATCAGCTGCACGCCTTCCGTCCAGCAGGGGATGACACGGTTCAGGGGGAATTCCGTGGGTGCATTGCGTTTGTAGGAGCTGTCGAACTCGCGGCCGTCGGGAAAGCTGCCCCTGTAATGGACCTTCACGCTGTCGCTGGCTGCGGGTTTGGCGCCTGTGCCTTCCTTGAGCGAGAGATAGACCAGCCCGCTGGCGGTGACTTTGGCACCGGCCTCCCTGGTGGCGGCCGCGATGGCTGCATCGGTCTGGGCGCTGCACAACGGCAGTGCTGCAAGAAGGGCCATTGCAATGGCGCCGGAGGTGAATGTTGAACGCATGGTGAATATCCTTCGGAAGTGAGTGCGGCTAATTGTGTTTGATTCCTATAGGCGATTCTCCTACAGGGTGCGCCGTCCTCAAGCTACGTCTTTTGGCATCAGGCGTGTTACGTTAGATGTATGCAAGGCATTTCCCGCAATTCACAACAGAGCACTGATGAGATGGCACTGATTACTTATATCGTCGAAGACAGCGCCACGATCAGGGAAAACCTGATTTCAACCCTCGAGGAAATCGCCCCTGTCAAGGTGGTTGGCTTTGCCGAAACAGAGCAGGAGGCCAGCCTGTGGCTGTCCATCAACAACGGTAACTGGCAACTGGCCATCGTTGACCTGTTCCTGAAGGAAGGCAGCGGCCTCGGTGTGCTCAAGGGTTGCCAGAGCCGCAAACCGTACCAGAAGGTCATTGTGCTGACCAACTATGCAACCAACGATATCCGCAGGCGTTGCTCCGAACTGGGTTCAGACGCGGTGTTTGACAAGTCCAATGAGCTGGACCAGCTGCTTGAATACTGCAGCAGCGTGACGGCTCCCGGCGAGGCACCGCCCGACACCATGCACTGAGCGGAAGTAATCTTCCGTTCAGCGCTGCCGTTTCAGTGGCCCAAAGCAGGCCTGCAGTGATGGCGTCCTGCACACCAGCATCTGGTCGCGCGCCGGGCTGAACTGTACAAACCTCGTATTGACCATGCCCGCACTGTCGATGGTGTCGCCTGAACAATCCTTCTTGCCATTCTGCCGCATGGACGTCTCCACCACTTCATAAAAACCCCTGTCGTTCGCCTGTGGCGTGACGGTGTAGTTCCATTCGGCAACCGCTTCACCACTGGTGCCCAGCATGGTGTTGTTGGACCGGTACTGGAAGGTCTCCACGCACCGGCTGTTGAAGGGCGTCCAGCTCCAGGTGCCCGCAAGCGGGTGCAGGCCCGATGTGGCGGGGCGCGCGGGTGGATCTGCCGCCATCACGGCGCTGGAGTGAAGGCAGACGGCCATCAGGACCGGCAATGCCAGATGCAGCGGAGAAAAGCTGAAGCCGGCGAGGCTGTGCAGGGGGTTGGAAGTCAAGGCGCTCATGGTTGGAATGATTCTAGGGGCGTGGCCCTGGCGCTGGCGCTGCCGCTGGCGTGGGTGCTGGCGCTGCCGCTGGCGTGGGTGCTGGCGCGTGCAGCCTGCCAACTTTCCACCACAGCGGCAGCAGTGCCTGCACCTCGGGCTGGGTAAAGCGGTCGTCCATGAGGTAGATGACGCCTTCGTCGAGCTGCGTGCGAATCACGCGGCCCGCGGCCTGCACCACTTTCTGTATGCCTGGGTAAAGATAGGTGTAGTTGTAGCCGCGACTGGGCGTGCTGCCGGTGCCTGCAGTCTCGCCACCGGAGCTGTCTGCTTCAAACCAGTCACCCATGCGTTTGCGGATTTCCTCGTTCACTGCGTTTACCTGCGGCAGGCCCAGCGTTGCGATGAAAGCGCCTATCAAGCGCCTGCCCGGCAGGTCTACACCTTCGGCAAATGCGCCCCCCAGCACGGCAAAGCCTATGCCCTCAGAGCTGGGCGTGAAGCGTTGCAGGAACTCCTCGCGCCCGGCCTCGTCCATCTGGCGTGTCTGCTCCCACACCATGATGTCAGGGTGGCGCTGCACAAAAACGGTCTTCAGTTTTTGCAGGTAGTCGTAGCTGCTGAGAAAGGCCAGGTAATTGCCGGGCGTGGCATGGTACTGGCGTGCCATCAGGTCGGCGATGCGTGTGAGCGAGTTATCGCGGTGCTGGTAGCGCGTCGAGATATTGCTGACTGCCGAGACCCGCAGCTGTTCATGTGAAAACGGTGACTGCACGTCTATCCAGGCGGTCGTGTCGGGCAGGCCCAGCGTGTCCCGGTAGAAATCCTGCGGGCTCAGTGTGGCCGAGAACAGCGCGACGGAACGGGCTGCGGCAAAACGCGGTGCAAGAAAGGGCGCGGGAACGATGTTGCGGATGTTCAGCACGGCACAGTCCGGCAGCGCCCATGCAGTTTCTGCATCCCCGCCCGCACCACTGTGGGAGTCATCACCCAGTGTGATGTCAAACATCGAGTGCGCAGCAAAGGTTTCTGCCATGCGCGCAAAATGCAGCGCCTCGAAATAAAAGGCCTGCAGGTCGGCATCCACCCGCGTCGGGTTGGCTGTCAGGAAGTCAGTGATGGTGCTGATGGCCTGCTGCAGCGCTTTCAAAAATTCAACCGGCAGCTCCTTGTGCACCTGCCAGGCGACCATCTGCATCTTGTGCAGGTCGTTGAAGCTGCGGTTCAGCCGGTCCAGCGTGGGCCTGACCGCGCGGGGCGCGGAGGCATGCACGGCGTGCAGCTGGGCCTGGTCAAGCCTGGCCGAATACATCTTGCGCGTGCGTTCAACCATGTTGTGGGCTTCGTCCACCAGTGCCGCGACACGCCACTGGTTGCCGATCATCATGCCATGCAGCAGGGCGCTGCTGTCGAAATAGTAGTTGTAGTCGCCGATCACCACGTCAGACCAGGCGACCAGGTCCTGGCTCAGGTAGTAGGGGCAGACCTGGTGCGTCAGGGCAATCCCGCGTAGCGCCGCCTTGTCGAGCGCAAGGCCGTTGGCGCGGGCTACGGCTGCGCTGCGCGCGGCGGGCAGGCGGTCATAAAAGCCTTTGGCCAGCGGGCAGGCGTCACCGTGGCAGGCTTTGTCCGGGTGCTCGCAGGCCTTGTCGCGCGCGACCAGTTCAAGTATGCGCAGGGGCAAGCCAGCCCGGCTGTCTGCGATGCGTTCAAACGCATCCAGCGCCAGCCTGCGGCCCGGTGTTTTGGCGGCGAGAAAGAAAATCTTGTCGAGCTGCTGTTTGGGCGCAGCCTTGAGCAGGGGGAATACTGTCGCAATCGTCTTGCCGATGCCGGTGGTGGCCTGCGCCATCAGGCATTTGCCCGCACTCGCGGTTTTGTACACGGCTTCGGCGAGTTCGCGCTGCCCCAGCCTGAAGGTGGGGTGCGGAAATTTCAGCGCCAGCAGCGCCTCGTCACGCGCAAGACGATGCGCCATTTCCTGTGTGGCCCAGACCAGGAAACCCTCGCAGAGCATTTCAAAATACTCCTTCAGCGCGGCGGCCGTGAACAGCTCGGTGAGCGGCGTCTCCTGCATGCTGGCCACGTCAAAGTACACCAGCGAAATGTTGATGTCCTGCAGGCCCCTGTCCATGCACAGCAGCCAGCCGTAAATCTTGGCTTGCGCCCAGTGCAGGTCACGCCGGTTGTCGGCAATGTTGTGAAGGTCTCCACGAAAGGTCTTGACCTCTTCAAGCAGGTTGTTGACCGGGTCATAGCCGTCTGCCCGGCCGCGCACGCGCAGGGTCTTGTACCCGCCTTCCAGGCTCACCTCGGCTTCATAGTCTGCCCCGCGCCGTGATGCCACCAGCGCGTGGCCCGCCATGCCTTCCTGTGCAGAAGGTGCGGGCGTGAATCGAAGGTCAAGGTCGCCGTGCTTGGCGGTAAATTCGCAAAGCGCGCGAACGGCAACGAGGTATGTCAACAAAAACCCATTAATTGTGTAAGCGCGGGCCTGTAGTGCGGCCGAACATCACAGGTCGGCCTGTTCCCTTACGTCGGGCTCCATCATACGGCCCACAATGTTCGGGACAGTACATGAAAACAGGAGACAGGCAGCGTCCTCAAGGTCCGGCGCCGGCGGATCGCGCTGCAGAAACCACGTATGAACAAGGACAACCCATTGTCCAGCGACAGCCTTCACATCCAGGTGGTGGAACTCGCTCGTGCCAATGAGCAGTTGCAGCGCGAACTCGCTGCGCAGCGCCGGGCAACGGCCGCGGTGCAGGCCAATGCGCGCCACCTGCTTGACATGGTCGCAGTGTCGGCAGACTGGTACTGGGAGCAGGACGCCCACTACCGCTTCGTGGAATTTTCGTCAGGGTTGAGCAATGGCAAGCTCGACAGCGGAATCATCTTCGGTGCCACGGGTCAATGCCGCTGGGACCTGCCTGGCATCACACCGTTGACGATGTCCTGGGAAGCGCATCGCGCCGTGCTGGATGCACATCAATCCTTTCGTGATTTTGAATATCTCCGGGTATTTGAGGACGGCATCACCGGCTACTTTTCAGTCAGCGGCACCCCCATTTTTGATGATCAGAACCGGTTTACAGGCTATCGGGGCACCATGCGGGACATCAGCGCAGGAAAGCGCTTCACGGATGCGCAAAAGAAGACGTCGGATTTTCTCGACAGCGTGGTGGCCAACATTCCCGTCGCGGTTCATCTCAAGTCGGTCAGGGATGACTTTCGCATTGTGGCGTGGAACAAGGCGGCGGAGGTGCAGTACGGACTGAGCCGTGAGGAGGCCATGGGCCGTACGGTTCATGAAATGTGGCCGCAGGCGGATGCGGACAGGATGCATGCCGCTGACATTGAGCTGGTCGCATCGGGGCTGACGGAAGATTTCCCCGACCGGTCCGCCATCACAAGGCATCATGGCGATATCCGGGTGCACATGCGCAAGGTGCCGCTCAAGGACGCCACGGGGGCGGTCACGCATCTGCTGATCACGACAGAGGACATCACCAGCCGCCTCGCCGCCGATGAGCGCCTGCGCGCCAGTGAAACCCGCTTTCGCGCGCTGGTGTCCACGCTCTCCGAAGGCATCCTGGTGCGTGACGCAGCGGGGCGCATTGTCGATTGCAACGCCAGCGCAGAACGCATTTTCGGTCTTTCGCTGGAACAGCTGCGGGGGCAAACCATTCCCCGCCCGGAGTGGATCCGGCATCGTGAAGACGGCTCCGTCATGCCGGAAGAAGAATGGTCGAGCGTGGTCGCCAGGCGTACCGGTCTGCCGCAAACCGATGCAGTTGTCTGTTTCGCCAGGCCGGATGGGGGGATGATGTGGGGGTTGATCAACATCCTGCCCCTGTTCGAGAAACCTGGCGGTGAGCCTTCCGGCTACGTGACGACCATTACCGATATCACCAAGAGGAAACTCGCCGAGTTTGAAATTGTCAGGCTCAATGTCGCACTGGAAAACCGTGTAGCGCGCAGGACAGCCCAGCTGGAAGAAGCCAACAAGGAGCTGGAGGCTTTTTCGTATTCCGTTGCGCACGACCTGCGGTCTCCCCTGACGACGATTGACGGCTTTGGAGCCCTGCTGCAGAAAGCGATGCCGCAGGAATCCAGCGAGCGCGCCGCGCTTTATCTTTCAAAGATACGTGGCGGGGTCCGGCGAATGGGTGAACTGACGGATGGCCTGCTCTCGCTGGCCCAGCTGTCGCGCACCAGCCTGAAGTGGACGGCGGTCAACCTGAGTGCCGAGGCGGACACCATCCTTCGGCAGTGCGCTGAAAACGACCCCGGCCGCAACGTGCACGTGCGCGTTGAACCCGGCTTGCTGGTTCGGGGCGATGGAGCGTTGCTCCGCCAGGTGATGGATAACCTGATCAGCAATGCCTGGAAGTTCACGTCCAAAAAAGCCAGCGCCGAAATAGTGGTGGGGCAGGAACGCGATGCGGACCGGCAGGCAGTCTATTTCGTCAGGGACAACGGCGCGGGGTTCGACATGGCCCACGCACACACGCTTTTCGAAACCTTCCTGCGCCTGCATACGGCGGAAGAATACGACGGAAGCGGCATCGGCCTGGCCACGGTCAAACGCATCGTGGCCAGGCATGGTGGGAGGATCTGGGCCCAATCGAGGCTCGGTGAGGGAAGCACTTTTTATTTCACGCTCGGGGCGGATCCGGCTGCTGCCGCTTCAGGCGGTGAACTGGGCGATTATTCGGCAGCCGCGCGGGCCGGTGCCCCGCCATCGAACCCGTTGTTGACAGGCGCCGCCGCTTTGCTTCCCGGCCAGACGGCGATTGTGCCATTGGGCAGCGAGCAGTTCACCGTCACCGACCAGCAGTTTAATTATGCGTTTGACCACGCAGCGACCGGAATGGCCGTCATCGGCCTTGATTCACGCAGGCTCAAGGTCAACAACGCCTTTTGCAGGATGCTGGGGTATTCCGAGGCGGAGATGTTGTCCCGGACCATTCATGAAGTGACGCACCCCGACGACATCCATTGGGACCTGTCGCAGCGCAAGCGTGCGCTGGCCGGGGAAATAGAAACCTATCAGTGGGAAAAGCGGTACATCCACAAGGCCGGCCACATCCTCTGGGGCTACCTGACCAGCTCACTGGTGCGCGACGCCGATCGCACGCCGCTTTACTTTATTGTCCAGGTCCAGGACATCACGGAACTCAAGCAGAAAGAGCAGATTTTGCGTGACAGCGAAGAGCGCTTTCGCGCGCTGACCCTGCTGTCTTCAGACTGGTTCTGGGAGCAGGACGAGAATTTCCGGTTTGTGCATGTCTCGGAGCCGGACGTGGCCTGGAGCAGCAACATCGGTAAAACGCGTTGGGAATTGAGCGGTACCCTCCTTGAAGAACGCGTGTGGGCGGCTCACAGGTCGCAGCTGGAACGGCATGAGCCTTTTCGCGATTTCGAGGTGCCCCGGCTGGATCAGACCGGCGAAATTCGCTATCGGAGCATCAGCGGCGTGCCGATTTTCGATGCCACTGGGCGCTTCACCGGCTACCGCGGCATCGGCCGCGACATCACCGAGGCGCGCCGGGTGGCTGAAGCGCTGCGTGACAGCGAGTCCCAATTGCGCCAGATCACCGACACGGTGCCCGCCATGATCGCTTATGTGGACGTAGACCATTGTTTCCGCTTCCACAACAAGGCTTGCGAGGAGGCTTTCGGCCTGTCTTTCGGACAGATCCACGGAAAGCATTTGCGGGATGTCCTGGGCGGGAAAATTTACCAAGCCGTGAGTCCCCATGTCGAGGAGGTTCTCTCGGGGTACCCGGTGACCTACGAACGCACCCAAAAAACTGCGCACGGAGAATTGAGGGACTACGTGGTCAATTACTTCCCCCGCTATGGCGACGGTGCCGAAGAAGGCGAGGTCATAGGCTTTTACTCACTGGCCACGGATGTCACCGAGTTCAAGCGCATGAACCGCGCCGCCGAAAGTGCCAATCGCAGCAAGAGTGAGTTCCTTGCGAACATGAGCCACGAAATACGCACACCCATGAATGCCATCGTTGGCCTGGCTCACCTGGTGCTCAAAACCGAACTGACGGCACGCCAGCGCGACTACCTTGTCAAGATGCAAAGCTCCGGCCAGCATCTTTTGGGAATACTCAACGACATCCTCGATTTCTCGAAGGTGGAGGCCGGAAAGCTGGGGATAGAGCACGCCGATTTTGAATTTGAAAAGCTGCTGGATAACCTTTCCAATCTGTTGTCCGAGAAGAGCAATGACAAAGGCCTGGAACTTGTCTTCGACATAGGCCCGGATGTGCCGCAGAACCTCATTGGTGATTCATTGCGGCTTGGGCAGGTTCTGATCAATCTCGTCAACAATGCCGTGAAGTTCACTGAAACCGGGGTAATTGTTGTTTCCGCCAGGGTGGAGCAACTGGGTGAACAGGAGGTGCTGCTGCGTTTTGCCGTCAAGGACACCGGGATTGGCCTCACGCAGGAGCAGATAGGCCGCTTGTTCCAGAGTTTCGAGCAGGCCGACTCCTCGACAACGCGTAAATTCGGTGGCACCGGCCTCGGCCTGGCCATCTCGAAAAAACTGGTTGAACTGATGGGCGGAGAAGTCGGCGTCGAGAGCGAGGTCGGCGCGGGCAGCACCTTCTGGTTCACCGCCCGCCTCGGCGTGAGCCTGCTCAAGCGGCGTGAACTCGTGCCACTGCCCAACCTGCGCGGGCGCAACGTGCTCGTGGTGGACGACAACGAAATTGCCCGCACCGTCATCGTCGACATGCTCAAGGCAATGAGCTTTCAGGTGGGGCAGGCGTCTTCGGGAAAGATGGCTGTGGAAGAGGTCAGGAAAGCGGCCACTGCAAACCGTTCTTTCGAGATCATCTATCTGGACTGGCGTATGCCCGTGATGGACGGCATTGAAACGGCGCGCCAGATTCAGTCGCTTGGTCTCTATCCGGCGCCCCACCTAGTCATGGTCACTGCCCATGGCCGGGAAGAACTGCTCAAGGAACTGGAAACGACAGATATTGAGGACACGCTCTTCAAACCGGTGAATCCCTCCATCCTCTTCGATATGACGATGGATTTGCTGGGCGGAGCGCCCGCCCGGCAATGCGAAGTCCAGGAGGTGCCCGCCAGCAGCGATTACGCAGGGCTGGGTGCCATCAAGGGTGCCCGCATCCTGCTTGTGGAAGACAACGACATCAACCAGATCGTCGCAGGCGAATTGCTCAAGGATGCGGGCTTCGCTGTGGATTTTGCCGACAACGGGGAGATTGCCCTGGAGATGCTCGGAAAGGCGACGTACGACCTGGTGCTGATGGATATGCAAATGCCCGTAATGGGGGGTGTGGAGGCGACGGTGGCCTTGCGCAAGCTGCCGCAACTGCGAAACCTTCCGGTGATTGCGATGACGGCCAACGTCATGGCGCAGGACAGGCAACAGTGCCTGGACGCGGGCATGAACGATTTTCTGGTCAAACCCATAGAACCGGACCGGGTGTGGGAGGTGCTGGCCAGATGGATCACGCTGCCCCTGGTGCGCGCTTGAGGAACTGCGTGCCTCAAGGGGGAGCGGCATGGATGGGTTTTTCCTGCGGGCCGTCAGGGCGCCAGTTGAACCCGGTAACGCCTCATGCCCGCAGGTGGCACAGGGAAATCCTTCAGCGCGCTGTCTGCCATGGCCGCCAGCACCCGTGAGTCGCCGGGATAGCCGTCCTGTGAATAGGCCCGGGTTTCGTAAACCACGCTGTTGGTCTGCAGGTTGCGCACCAGCACCAGGAGCTCGGTCCTGAATTCAGTGCTGGCTGAACCGCCTATTGGAAACCCGAAGCCTATACCCGCGCCGCTGATGCCGCCGCTGCCTCCGCTGATGCCAATGGTGGGGCCGTAGGGGTAGCCGCCCATGCCGGCGACCTGCTGAACGCTGGTCGACACCTGCACGCTGTAGCGCGCGGCGGCTGGCGCCGGCACGTACTGCAACCCCTTGGCGGACAGCACATGATGGACAACATCTTCGAGCTGCTGGGTCTGCACGCTCGCGGCGAGTTGTGAAGGCAATCTTTCAAACCGGTAGGTACTGCCTGTGAGGGGCAGGCCGGCGGCGCCCCATGTTGCAAAGGCGGTGACGTCAATCGCAGCTGTACGTGGGCCCGAACCCGCGCACCCCGCAGCCAGGACCGCGAGTGCGAGCACGATGGCGGTGGTGAGCGTACGGGATATTCTGGGCATCATGATGCAAAGTATGCACCGCGCATGAAACACAAGGGTCGGACGTGAACCGTGACGGGTGTAGGCCTGTGGGGGGTGCCTGAGGAACCGGCACTTTCTGGCTGGAAGATGGAACGACCGGGGCGGGCAGCACCATTGCCGGGAAGTTTACGCGGCATTGTGTCGGGCGTACGGCCCACAACCACTGCACGGACTGTCCCACGCCTGTTTTCTGCGGCAGTGACGATAATCCGTGATTGAATCGCCAGCAGACCCTGTGACACCATTGATGCGCTGACTTTGCGCGCCCGGTGCATTGGGCGCGCCAGGACCCCATTCGTTCACCGCCAATCTTCCCCGCATGAAAACTCCAGCTCCGCTTCACACGTCCAGCCTTGAGGGCAAGGCCTTCCTGTTGTTGCTGCTGCTTGTTTCACTCGCTTTTCTGTGGGTGCTCTGGCCGTTTTACGGTGCGGTGTTCTGGGGAGCGATTTTTGCCATGATGTTCACGCCGCTGTTTATCCGCCTGCTGGCCCGCATGCGCGGCAAACGCACGCCGGCTGCGCTGGTCACCCTGGCCATCATCCTTGTTTTGGTGATTTTGCCGCTGGGGCTTGTGGCCTCGCTGCTGGTTCAGGAGGCCATGGCGGTCTACCAGCGTGTGCAGTCTGGCGAATTGAACATCAGCCGTTATTTCCAGCAGGTCTACGACGCATTGCCGGCCTGGGCGAACGGCCTGCTGCGCAGGTTTGGCCTCAATAATTTCGCCCTGGTCCAGGAACGCCTGACCACAGGCATTACCAGGGGCAGCCAGTTCATCGCCACGCAGGCGCTGAGCATCGGGCAGAACACTTTCGATTTTGTGGTCAGTTTTTTCATCATGCTGTACGTGCTGTTCTTCCTGTTGCGGGACGGTGCGGCGCTGGCCAGGCGCATTGAAAGCGCCATACCGCTGGAAGCCGGCATCAAACGCGAACTGGGCCACAAGGTCGCCACCGTCATACGCGCCACCGTGCGCGGCAACATCGTGGTGGCCGCCTTGCAGGGCGCACTGGGTGGCCTGATTTTCTGGATGCTGGACGTGCATGCGCCCGTGCTGTGGGGCACGCTGATGGCCGGCTTGTCCCTGTTGCCGGCTGTTGGGGCTGCACTGGTATGGGGGCCTGTCGCCATTTACTTCCTGGTCAGCGGACAGGTCTGGCAGGGGCTGGTGCTGATTGCTTTCGGTGTGCTGGTCATCGGTCTGGTCGACAACCTGCTGCGGCCCATCCTTGTTGGCAAGGACACCCGCCTGCCTGACTATGTGGTGCTGGTGTCCACGCTGGGCGGCATGGCGCTGTTCGGGCTCAACGGTTTTGTGGTCGGCCCGCTGGTGGCAGCCATGTTTATGGCGACCTGGGATATTTTTGTCACTGCGCGGCGTGACAGGCAGGCAGAGTCGGAGCCTGACCAGGCCCCCTGAACATTCAGGCTGTCAGCCCCTGATGTCTGCAGCTTAAGCAATGCGCAACAGGTCTAGATGATTGCCTCATTGACGTTGTACCTGAATAACCAGTCATAGCGTTCGACCACGCGTGCAGGTGTCCACTCCCTGTCTACATATTCGGCTGCACCCGTTTCGCTGGCCAGTGAATGGTCATGAAAACGTCTGGCATTGTCGTTGGAGCCCCTGACAACCCGCGATGTGCGTTCCTTGCGGGCTGCCTCGTATTTCTGCAGGGCCTGTGCCGGCTGGCCGGGGTACTCGTTCAATGCCCGAGCGAGCATGAACCCATCTTCAATCGCCATGGCCGCACCTTGCGCCAGGAAAGGCAGGGTAGGGTGGCAGGCGTCACCCAGCAGGGTGATGCAGCCGGTGGTCCAGCTCGCCATCGGCTCACGCGTCATCATGGCCCACTTGTATGGTGTCGCTATGGAGCGGATCAGTGTTTGCACGTCGGCATGCCAGTTGGCAAAGTCGCGCAGGCATTCATCGACAGAGCCTTTCTCGTGCCAGGACTCCACCTTCCAGTCGCTGCGTTCCACCGCGCCGACAAAGTTCACCAGTCCATCATTTGACAGCGGGTAGTGAATGACATGCGAGCCCGGCCCTATCCAGTTGACACCCTTTGCATCGCGCAGATGTAGCGGCAGCTTTGCCATCGGGATCAGGCCGCGCCAGGCCACGAGCCCTGAAAACCCGGGCTTGTCGTTGCCAAAAAGCTGCGCCCTGATGGCTGAGTGCACACCATCCGCACCCACCACGACATCACCGGTAAAGCTGCGGCCGTCTGCGGTGGTGACGGTTGCACCTTCGCCATTGGTCACGCAGGATGCGACTTTTGCATTCAGTGTGATGGCCGCCGGTGAAAGGCGATTCACCGCGTCCAGCAAGGTGGCATGCAGGTGCGCTCTATGGATGGTGAGGTAGGGGTAGCCGTATTTTTCGCGGCACATGGGCCCGAGGTCGAAAAGCTTCCAGGCCTGCCCGGTGTTCCACAGGCGCACCTCCTTGCTGACAGGCTCCGATGACCTGGCCACCATTTCGTCACCCAGGCCGAGTTCAAACAGCACGCGCGTGCAATTGGGGCTGAGCTGGACGCCCGCACCCACTTCAAGCAGTTCCGACGCCTGCTCCAGCACCTGTACCTTGTGCCCGGTGCGCAGCAACGACAGGGCCGCAGTCAGGCCACCAATGCCGGCGCCAGCAATCACGATATTCATGGGTCAGTCCTCTTGTCTCTGTTGTTTCTTTTGCTTCAATGCTGCCATTACACAGTGCAAGCTGCGCGGGGTAAAACAAATTGATGCTGTGGCTTGACAAGCAACATCTATGAATCCGCCCGTGCACGCGTGTTTTCCTGAATGGACGCCTTCGATGGGAAACCTATGATTGATCCTTTCTCATCCTGCATGGGCTTTCATGAACCTGAATCTGCGCCAGCTCAAGGCCTTCATCGGCGTGGCGGAAACCGGCAATTTCACCAAGACGGCGCAAAAAGTCCACCTGACGCAGGCGGCCCTGAGCGCGACCATCCGCGAGCTTGAAGGGCAGTTGCGCAGCAGGCTGTTCGAGCGCACCACCCGCAATGTAGTGCTGACCGATGCCGGCCGTGATTTCCTGCCGACAGCCATGGCGGTTGTGCGTGACCTCGAAGCGGCCAGCGCGAGGCTGGGCGCGCTGGAACGAACCGGTGTGGCACAACTGCGGCTGGGTTTCACACCCATGGTGGCGGCACACGTGGTGCCCGGGGTGTTGCAGAAGTTCCAGCAGGCCTGCCCGGAGGTGCAGCTCGATGTCATTGACGATTCCCCGCAGGCCCTTCTGGGCATGGTTGACAGCGGTGAAATTGATGCGGCCTTCGGTGCCTTCTTCCAGCGCGCATCCGGCATACGGCAGACGCCTATGTTTCCGTCCAAGCTCATCGCAGCCTGGTCCCCCAGGCTCATGAAATCGCGCACCACACTGGGCTGGTCCGACCTTTCTGCTTATCCGGTGGTGGCATTGACCGAGGCAAGCCCGGTGCAGCAGCTCGTCAATGCAACGCTGAAAAAGCAGGGCGTAGAGGTCAGCCTGCGCATGGCCGTCAACAATCTTGAAACCGCGATTGCCATGGCCGGCAAGGGTTTTGGCGTGGCGCTTATCCCCTCGTTTGCCGCGGCCGCATGCAAACGCTACGCCACCCTGACTGCTGACATCACACCCCTGGTGCAATTTGATTTCTACCGTATCAGCAAGATAGGGCGTGAGACTGGTGAAGCCCTGGAAGTCTTCTCGAAAGAATTCACGCAGGCTGCAGGACCGGACGCGGTTTAAGCAGTTGCCGGATGCCGCACCGCCGGGGCAATCGTGCCCCGGCATTCACCAAACCCTATGGTCCTGAAACCCTCGCGCCGGGCAAAAGCGCGCAGGATGATTTCGTCACCGTCTTCGAGCCAGCACCTGCTGATGCCATCCTGAAGTTGCACTGGTCGTTTACCCGCTTCGGTGATTTCGGTCATGCAGGCGCGGGATTCGTCAGACTCGCCCGAGATGGTGCCGCTGCCTATGAAGTCGCCGGTCATGATGTTGCAGCCGTTACTGGTGTGGTGGGCCACCATTTGTGCAAACGTCCAGCTCAGGTTCTGCACGCTGCTGCGGCTCAGGCGCACTGCGTCCTTCACACCATCCGGGTGCAGGTGAATCCACGCCTCCACATCGACCTGCAGGCCGCCGAAACGCCGGTTGTGGCTGGAGTCCAGATGCGGCAGAAGCGGCGGGGCGTCGGTCGCGAGCGGCGGTGCAGCCACCTGGAAGGGAGCCAGCGCATCTGCCGTGACCACCCAGGGCGAGACCGAGGTATGGAAGTTCTTGCCCAGAAAAGGTCCGAGCACCTGCTCCCACCACTGGATGTCTTTTGCCGACCAGTCGTTGAGCAGCGAATAGCCGAATATCTGCGCCTGCGCTTCATCCATGCCGAGTGGCGTGCCCAACGGGTTTCCGCCGCGCAGGTAAGCGCCGAGCTCCAGCTCAAAGTCCATCGCCTTGACCGGCCCGAAAACCACTTCGCCTTTCGTATTTTTGTACTGGCCGTTGGGCCGTATGACCGGGCCGCCGCTGATGCGTATGGACGAGGTGCGGCCGTGATAGGCCACCGGCAGGCTCAGGAAGGCAGGCGGCAAAGGGTCTTTCAGGCCCTTGAACTTTCCATGCCGCTCGGTGTGATGACGCGACGTGAGGAAGTCCGTGTAGCCGTTGATCTGCGCCGGCACCACCATGTCTGCACCCGCACGAGGCAACAGGGCATTTTTCTGCACAGCGTCGCGCAGGTGGGTGTTGCCGGGGTCATCACTTAACAGCGCAAACACCCGTCGCCTCAACAGGCGTGATTCTTCTGGCGGCAAGGCCATCAGCGCATTGAGCTGCGGTTGCCCACAGGCTGCGAGAACGCTGGATGGCAGGTTCGTCAGCAAGCCGTGTTCGCACGCGGCCTGCAGGTTGAGGATGTTGTCACCGATGGCAACACCGCACACCTGCCGCCCTTCAAGCCGAAGTGCGCCCAGTGGCAGGTTTTGCAGCGGAAAGTCGGTATCGGGGGTGTTGGCCGATGCGACCCAGCTCAGGCGTGCCGGGTCATGCGTTTCGTCAATGAGAGGTGGCTGCATTCCTGGCTGTCAGTCCGCTTTGGCGCCGGATTTCACCACCACCTCCGCCCATTTTTTGCTTTCTTCCTGAATCAGCCGCGTGAACTCTGCAGGCGAGCTGCCCTGCGCTTCTGCACCGAGGTTTTTGAGCTGAGCCTCCACATCGGCCTCTTTGAGTGCTTTGACGATTTCGCGGTTCAGCCTGTCGATGATGGGCTGGGGTGTGCCTGCCGGCGCGACGATGCCGCTCCAGAAATCGGCGGTGATGGGTGTGAACCCGGCCTCTTTGGTGGTCGGCAGTTCGGGCATGAAGCCGGTGCGCTTGTCGCTGATGACTGCAATCGCCTTGAGCCTGCCCGCCTTGACAAAGGCCGACGTGGTGCCTATCGCGTCGATGGTGAACTGGGTCTCACCGCTGACCACCGCATTGATGGCCGGTGCGCCGCCCTTGTAGGGAATGTGCGTGGCCTTGATGCCCAGCGAGTTGGTCAGCAGCTCGGCAGACAGGTGGCCCACGGACCCATTGCCGGCAGAAGAATATGAAAGGCCGTTGGGCGCTTTCTTTGCGTACTCGACGAACTCCCTGAGGTTGTTGATGGGCAGCGCGCCGTGAATGACGACTATCTGCGGGCCGCGTGCCACCAGGCCCACAGGCTCGAAGGCCTTTGCCGCGTCGTAGCCGAGTTTGGGGTACAGCGCAGGGTTGACCGACAAGGTGCTGCTGCTGCCGTAAAGCAGGGTGTAGCCGTCAGCAGGTGCACGCGCCACTTCGGCGGATCCCACCGCTCCGCCCGCACCGGGTTTGTTGTCGATCACCACGGGCTGCCCCAGCGTTTCGGACAGCTTGCGTGCGATCAGCCGCGCCGCAATGTCGGTAGGGCCTGCAGGCGCAAAAGGCACGACCAGCCGTATCGGCTTGCTCGGGTAGGTGCCGCCGGACTGGGCTGTTGCCAGCCCCATGGCCGTGAGTGACAGGAGGGCGACCACCGCCCGGCGTTTGTGCAAATGTGTCATGTCTCGTTCTTTCTGTTTTTGGGGTACCCGTGCGCTTCTGCGGCGCTGGGCTATTGTGGTCTTTTGCCCGGCCCGGCAGAAGCGTATATTTTTGATGAACTGACAAAATTAATTTGTCAGTCCCCGGCCCCTGTGTGAAAGTACGACAGGCTTACCCATGACGCCTGTGCCAGACGCTCAGGTGGCCGTGTTCAAGCTCGCCATGTCGATGACGAAGCGGTATTTCAGATTGCTTTTGAGCATGCGCTCACGGGCTGCGCCGATGAACCGGTATTCCGGGCGCGGCTGCGCGTCGCGGTATATTGAACCGATGAACAGCCGCAACCACCATAACCGCTCAGACCTTGTCCGCATTGCCACACACGTGATGGCCGAGCGCGGCCTGCAGCCCGAATTCCCGGCGGCTACCTTGCGGCAACTGGCCACCATTCGCGGCCCGGCCACCGGCGCGCAGGAGGAGGGCGATGTTGCCGGCAGCGCGCACACTGCCGATGCGATCGCCGATCTCACCGGTTTGCTGTGGTGCTCCATCGATAACGACGACTCGCTGGACCTTGACCAGCTCACGGTTTGCGAGGTGTTGCACAAGGCCAGGGACAAAGGCGCCATCCGCATGCTGGTGGCCATTGCAGATGTCGACGCCATCGTTAAAAAAGGCAGTGCAATTGATGCCCACGCCAGCACCAACACCACGTCGGTATATACCTCGGCGCGCATATTTCCCATGCTGCCCGAACGCCTGTCCTGCGACCTGACCTCGCTCAATGAGGGCGAAGACCGGCTCGCGCTGGTCACCGAAATGGTGTTTGCCGCCGACACCACGCTGACCAGCGCCACGCTTTACCGCGCAAAGGTGCGCAACAAGGCCAAGCTGGCCTATGACGCCGTCAGCGCCTGGATTGAGGGCGAGGGCCCGCTGCCCGAAGCGGCCGCGGCTGTGGCCGGCCTCGACGTCCAGTTGCGCGAGCAGGATGCGCTGGCCCAGCGGCTGCGTGCGCTGCGGCATGCCCAGGGCTCGCTGGAGCTGCAGAGCTTTCAGCCGCGCGCCGTGTTTGAGGGCGAACGGGTTGTGGCGATCACGGAGCAGGTGCAGAACCGGGCGCGCCAGCTGATTGAAGAAGTGATGATTGCCGCCAACGGCTGCGCGGCGCGTTTCCTGGCGGCAAGCGGCGGCGCCTCTCTGCGGCGCGTGGTGCGCTCACCCGAGCGCTGGCTGCGCATCGTCTCGCTGGCCGCCGAGTATGGCGTCACGCTGCCGCCCGGGCCGGACGCCAGGGCGCTTGAGGCTTTTCTGATCCAGCGCCGCAAGGCAGACCCGCTGCGTTTTCCCGACCTGTCGCTGATCATCGTCAAGCTCATGGGCCGGGGTGAGTATGTCGTCGAGGCCCACGGCGGCCTGCCCATCGGGCACTTCGGCCTGGCCGTGCGTGACTACACCCACGCCACCGCACCCAACCGCCGCTTCCCGGACCTGATCACCCAGCGCATGGTCAAGGCCATCCTTGCTGGCAAGCCGCGGCCCTATAGCAGCGCCGAGCTGGCGAGCCTTGCGCTGCATTGCACCCAGCAGGAGGACGCCGCCCAGAAGGTAGAGCGTCACATGCGCAAGTCCGAGGCGGCGTTGCTGCTGGAGTCGCATGTGGGCCAGCGCTACGACGCCATCGTCACTGGCAGCAACCCCGACGGTGTCTGGGTGCGCGTGTTTGCGCCGCCGGCAGAAGGCAAGGTGGTTTCAGGTCCTGACGGGCTCAGGGTGGGCGACAAGGTGCATGTTCAGCTGGTCGGCACCAACGTCGAGCGCGGGTTCATAGACTTTGCCGTGCTGGGATGACGACGACGGGCGGGTAATTCAGCATATGCCGAGGCATTCCGAGGCATATGCTGAATGTGAGCTATTTTTTCACTTCAGAATCGCCTGAAAAGGCCAAAAACAGGCCATTTTCAGGCATTAAATCGGCTGCAAGCCAATAAATACGCGCGTAAGCAGCTATTGATTTGATAGTAACGTCGAGGCCTTGGGGTTGTCCTTTGTCGGCCCGCATATGCCGCAGAGGGCCCGGAAACCCCCTGAAACGATCCAAAGCGTGGAATCCTGCCTCGAGTAACTTTTGTTTTGAATCCTTTTGCAGCCATCGCCCCTCCTTCCCTTCAATGCCACGTTTTGTATGGCATTCAAGGAGAAAACATGTTCTATCGCAAAAACGTGGGCCGTAAAGAGGGCTGGTTCCGCCTGCTCGCCGGGGCCCTCATCGTTGCCTGTGCCCTGACGCAGGTTGGTTTCACCCCGCTGGGCCTGCTGCTGGCAGGTAGCGGCGTATTCACCGCACTGACGGGCCTGTTTGGCTTCTGCCCGGCCTGCGCCGTGGCTGGCCGCAAGCCGGCGGACGGCCCCAGGTGAGCATGCCCGACCGCCTGGTGTTTGCGGCAGCGCAGGCTGGCGAGCCCGCTGCGCTCGACCAGTTGCTGCGCGAGTTGCAGCCCGACATACGCCGTTATGCCCGCCGCCAGTGCCACCGGGGCACGGCGATAGAAGACGTGGTGCAGGAGGCGCTCATCGTCGTCTACCGCCGTGTCGGCAATGTGCGTGATGCAGCGGCACTGGGTAGCTGGATCTTCCGTGTGGTGGCGCGTATGTGCATGCTGCCCGCGCTGGCAATGATGCGCGGCACAGAGGCGTTGACCGAAGCGCATGAAGCAGCGTATTTCGCCAGCATGCCGAAAGACGAGTTGCGCATGGACATCGTGCGCGGGCTGGAGTCGCTGCCGCTGATCTACCGAGAGGTCATTTTGCTGCGCGACATGGAGCAGTTGACCATCTCCGAAGTCGCCCAGCGCCTGGACACACCCGCGAAGCGGCGAAGAGCCGCATTCATCGTGCGCGGGTGCTGCTGCGTGAGTACCTGAGGCCGGATATGGTGAAGGTTTAAGCGACTTGATGGGTGTGCAATCGCGACCGCGAGTTTATTTAGTGCTTGAGTTACATTCACTAACAAACTCTAGGGTTCTATATGCCAATCGCGACCATTTATAGTTTTCTGACCTATCCGCTCAAAAACAAGCCGGTAGCAAAACCGATGACCGGCGTCGAGGTACCCATTGACGGCGGAAAGCTCTCAAAAATGTTGACTGGTGTTTTTGATGGTGCCAAAACCGATTGCTCAATTCCGGTCATGTTTACCGCGACTGATCAGAAGAATCCAGTGAGGACGGAGTTGATCGCCCTACTGAAGAAGCCCAGTGTTGCCGCTGCGATGCCGTTAGCTGATCGACTTCAGTTGGCCACTACCGGCACTTCTGGAATTGGTCTTCTGTTTGTGTGCATTGGTGACGATGCAGGGCAATCCAGAGTTGTTATTTCTCGCTTTCCGGCTGACGAAGGCGTAGTCGCTAAACACGGCGGCGGAAAATTGACTGTAGAGTTTGTTGATCAAGTGTTTCTGAAGAGTGCGTTTTCATATAAGGCTGCGACCTACGTGTCTTCTGGAAAGCCCGACGATCTTTGGAAGGGGCATGCAATTGACAAACAGACCAATCACGGAATGCAGGACATTGCTGACTAATGGATTGTGGATTTCCTGAAGTCGGAGTTCACCACCACTCCAGCCACAGGAACAAAGAGACTTGCCCTAGCACTTAAAAAGGTCGCAGCATCTTCACAGGATCCAATTATCAAGAGGGAAATTGTTGCAGCGGCCTTGCTTGCAACAAACCTACCAAAAAACACGATAACCATCACTGATTTTTGCGATCATTTTCAAATGTCTAAAGCAACTAAAGACGCGATTGCTAGCGTACTTAATCCAGTTTTATTGGCGGATAAATTTAAGTTTGACAGGGATGAGTTTGCACGGCACGTCTCTTATAAGCAGATTGAACTGGATAACGGGGCTGTACTTTCTGCGCCGGTGGATCAATTCGAACAATGTTTTGAGGAAACCAAAAAACAAGGAAGGGTTACTTATACGACTACGGGGCATATCGTTGACGAACGTTTAAAGAAGCTTAAATGAACGACGAAAATCTAATTGCAGAATACAGAAGTAGGTACAAAGCGCAGTTAGTACCTATCGCAGAACGGTTGTCAAGAGAGCTGCTTCAGAGCCTAGCTGACCTACCTAGAGTTGACCGAGTTAGCGTCCGGGCTAAAGATCCAGATCGGTTTTTAAAAAAAGCAAAAAAACTCAAGGACGGTTCATTGAAGTACGAAGCACCACTTGATCAGATACAAGATCAAATTGGAGCACGCATCATCGTGTTTTATCTTGATGATGTGGAAGTAGTGTCTAAGACGCTCCTCCGTTACTTCCGTAGCATTGAGACTAAGGCGCTGGTGCCAGAGGAGACGAATCGGTTCGGCTACGTCGGGCAGCATTATGTTATGGCTTTAACTGAAGACCTTTTTGACCAAGGGGTAGATAGGTCTAAGCTTCCTCAGTTTTTTGAACTCCAAATTAAAACTTTGTTTCAACATGCCTGGAGTGAAGCTGAGCATGACCTCGCGTACAAACCTGAGCTTCCTTTGAGCGCGGACCAAGAGCGCCAAGTAGCGTTTACCGCCGCTCAAGCTTGGGGGGCAGATCATATTTTTCAGGCTCTTCGCACAAATCTAGCGCAATCAGTTAACTAAACCTTCGAGATTCACCCAGTTTCCGATGTATAAATTTTGCCCCACCGCGCACTCACTTCGTAATAGCCACCTTCTGCTCAAAAAGCGAATACTTTGTGTTCTCGCCATAGTCCGGCATGTCGATCATCTCTGTGGTGCTGTATATCAACACGCTGTCGAATCTGGATTCATGCGCGTGCAGTGCCCGGCGCACGACTTCCTTGCGAGGCCTGATTGGAGCAAGCGTGCCAGCTTGAATGCCGTTCCCCGGAGGTAGGGCTTTTGTAATCCCCCGCTTACATACGCCACCCGGCGTATTTCCCAATCCTTCCCCGGTACCCAGAATCGGTCCATCGTTGCCACAAAGCCTTGCCAGCAATAGCCGGGAGGCTTTTGGGCAGCGACCCCAACTACCTACCGGAGAAGCACACATGCAACGTCGACAAACACTCAAGGCCATCACCGCAGCCGCCGCACTGGCAGGCCTGGGCGCCGCACCCGCCGCATTTGCACAGGCTGGCGGCACGATCAAGGTTGGCATCCTGCACAGCCTGTCGGGCACCATGGCCATTTCTGAAACCACGCTGAAAGACACCGTGCTGATGGCGATCGAAGAGATCAATGCCAAGGGCGGCGTGCTGGGCAAGAAGCTTGAGCCTGTGGTCGTCGACCCGGCTTCCAACTGGCCCCTGTTTGCTGAAAAAACCAAACAGCTGCTTGGCCAGGACAAGGTTTCCGTGATTTTCGGTTGCTGGACGTCTGTGTCCCGCAAGTCCGTGTTGCCAGTGGTTGAAGAAATGAACGGCCTGCTGTTCTACCCTGTGCAGTACGAAGGTGAAGAGCTGTCCAAGAACGTGTTCTACACGGGTGCCGCACCCAACCAGCAGGCCATTCCTGCTGTCGATTACCTGATGAGCAAGGCCGGCGGCGGCGCCAAGCGCTGGGTCCTGCTGGGCACCGACTATGTGTACCCGCGCACCACCAACAAGATCCTGCGCGCCTACCTCAAGAGCAAGGGCGTTGCCGATAAAGACATCGACGAAAAATACACCCCCTTCGGCCACAGCGACTATCAAACCATTGTTGCCGACGTCAAAAAGTTCTCGCAGGGCGGCAAGACGGCTGTGGTCTCGACCATCAACGGTGACTCCAACGTTCCTTTCTACAAGGAACTGGGCAACGCCGGCCTGAAAGCCAAGGACGTGCCAGTCGTTGCGTTCTCCGTGGGTGAAGAAGAACTGCGCGGCGTTGACACCAAGCCTCTGGTCGGCCACCTGGCTGCCTGGAACTACTTCCAGTCGATCAAGAGCCCGGCCAACACCGAGTTCATCAAGAAGTGGTCTGCCTACGCCAAGGCCAAGAA
The DNA here is from genome assembly GCF_016185115.1 of Polaromonas sp. GTDB lineage: Bacteria > Pseudomonadota > Gammaproteobacteria > Burkholderiales > Burkholderiaceae_C > Polaromonas. The sequence continues at coordinate 594,663 of NZ_JACPOF010000015.1, forward strand.
GCTCCCCGGCTCTGACAAGCCTTTGACCAACGACCCGATGGAAGCCACCTACATCGGCATCAACATGTGGAAGCAGGCTGTCGAGAAGGCCAAGTCCACCGAAACCGACAAGGTCATCGCCGCCATGGCCGGCCAGACCTTCAATGCACCGTCGGGCATCGTCTCGAAGATGGACGAGAAGAACCATCATCTGCACAAGTCTGTGTTCATCGGCGAAATCAAGGCTGACGGCCAGTTCAATGTGGTCTGGAAGACGCCTGGCCCCGTGAAGGCCAAGCCATGGAGCCCATACATTGAAGGGAACGATAAGAAGCCAGATGAACCCGTCAAAAAGTAATCCATAAAGCTACTGCGCAACCCGATCTGGGCTCTGCAGTGCTCACCGTACAGGTGTACGGCTCCGCGCTGCAAAACCCACCTCGGGCTGCTCGCTACGCTTTCTGAACAACTTTTGGGTAAGTTTCGGCGCGCTTCTTGCGACTGCTGAAACGCCCAGACATATTCAAGGAAGTTGCAGTCTGGGCACGGCCTGCCTTGCCCAACCTACAGGTTCTTTCCACATGCTGCTTCGACACACTTTCCTTCTTGCCGCACTTTTGATCGTCGGCCACGCCTATGCCCTGACGCCTGAAGAGGTCAAGGGCATGACCTTTGGAGAGACTGATGCGCGTGTCGCGGCGCTGAACAAGGCTGCTGCAAGCGCCGACGACAAGACCGCCGCCTTTATCCAGGCGTTGTCTGACGATGCCGTCAAGACCAAGGGCGAAAAAGTCTTTGTTGTGAAGGACGACAAGGCCTTCGACCCGGTGACTGGTGCAGAAACACCGCTGCCGGCTGATGCCGAAGACGTGATCAACCCGAACCTGATGCGCAGCGAGCTGGACAACGCACTGGCTGCGCTCAAGCTCTTCAGCAAGGACGAAAAAGTACGGCGCGATGCGATCAGGACGCTGTCTGAAGAAAATGATGAAGCGCGCCTGCCGCTGATTGAAAAAGCCTACGCCGCAGAGACCGTGCCTGCACTGAAGAGTCAGCTTGAACTGGTGCGCGCTGCCATCTTTCTGGGCAGCACTGACCGTGCCAAACGGCTTGAAGCTGCCGCACAACTCGCAGGCAGCAAGAACCCCGCGACCAAGACCGTGCTGCTGGAGCGCATCGGCAAGGAAACTGATGCCGATGTGAAGGTGGCACTTCAGGCAGCCCTGGCAAAAGTTGAAGCTTCGCTGGAATGGGGCAACCGTCTGGGCGCGATTTTCAGCGGCATCAGCCTGGGCAGCATCCTGCTGCTGGTCGCTTTGGGGCTGGCGATTACCTACGGCCTGATGGGCGTCATCAATATGGCGCATGGCGAGCTGATGATGATTGGCGCCTACGCCACCTATGTGGTGCAGGGGCTGTTCCAGAAGTATTTGCCGAATGCGTTTGACTGGTACCTGCTGGCGGCGGTGCCGGTGGCCTTCATGGCATCAGCGCTGATGGGTGCGGCCCTCGAGCGCAGCGTGATCCGGTTTCTTTATGGAAGGCCGCTTGAAACCCTGCTCGCCACCTGGGGTATCAGCCTGATGCTGCAGCAGCTGGTGCGCTCCATCTTCGGCGCGCAGAACGTCGGTGTTGAAAACCCGGTCTGGATGAGCGGCGGTGTACAGGTACTGGGCAATCTGTCATTGCCCTACAACCGGCTCGTCATCATCGGTTTTGCGATTGCGGTGTTGCTGGGCATGGCCTGGCTGATCAGCAAGACACGCCTGGGCCTCTTTGTGCGCGGCGTCACGCAGAACCGGCCGATTGCGTCCTGCATGGGTGTAAACACGGCACGTATCGACACCTACGCATTTGCCCTGGGTTCAGGCATCGCGGGCCTGGCAGGTTGTGCGCTGAGTCAGGTGGGCAATGTGGGCCCTGACCTAGGCCAAAGCTACATCGTTGATGCCTTCATGGTGGTTGTATTGGGCGGCGTGGGCCAGCTGGCAGGCACCGTGTATGCGGCCATGGGGCTGGGCATCCTGAATAAATTCCTCGAAGGCTGGACGGGCGCTGTGCTGGCCAAGATCGCAGTGCTGGTGTTCATCATCATCTTCATCCAGAAGCGGCCACAAGGTATCTTTGCGATGAAGGGCCGGAGCGCAGAAGCATGAAAAAGATGAGCTCCCCCCCGAAGCGCCTGTGGTGCCTCCCCCTCAAGGGGGCGCAGTCTGTGGCCCGGCAAAGCCGGTTCCACGCCTGCACTTGCCTTGGCCTTACATCATGAGTACCGTGCCTGTGCCTACACCTGTTTCTGTTGTGCTGCCTTCCAAAGGCCCGCTGCTGACGCGCACTGGATGGACCGCCTTTATGGTGGCGCTCATCGTGGTCTGCGCGCTGGCCCCGGTGCTGAACCTCTGGGTGCCCGAAACCAGCATGTTCCACATGAGCACCTATGCGGTGGCACTGCTCGGCAAGATCATGTGCTACGCGATCTGTGCCCTGGCGATGGACCTGATCTGGGGCTATACCGGCATCCTGTCGCTGGGCCACGGTGTGTTCTTCGCCTTGGGCGGTTATGTAATGGGCATGTATCTGATGCGACAGATCGGTCGTGACGGCAATTACAAAAGCGACCTGCCGGATTTCATGGTCTTTCTCGACTGGAAGACATTGCCATGGCACTGGACCTTTAGCGACAGCTTTATCGCCACGCTGTTTTTGATCGTGCTGGTGCCCGGTGTCGTCGCCTTTGTGTTTGGCTACTTTGCGTTCCGCTCACGCATCAAGGGTGTGTATTTTTCCATCATCACGCAAGCCATGACCTTTGCAGCCATGCTGCTGTTCTTCCGCAATGAAACCGGCTTTGGCGGCAACAACGGCTTTACGGATTTCAAGCGCATTCTGAACATTCCACTGGCCACACCCAATATGCGCATGACGCTGTTTGTCATGACGGGGCTGACACTGCTGGGCTTCTTTCTTTTCGCCAAATGGCTGGTCGGCAGCAAGTTTGGCCGCGTGCTGCAGGCCATCCGTGACGCAGAAACGCGGGTGATGTTCTCGGGCTATAACCCGCTGGGCTACAAGCTGACCATCTGGGTGATTTCTGCCGTGATGTGTGGTGTTGCGGGTGCCCTCTACGTGCCACAGGTCGGCATCATCAACCCGGGTGAAATGAGCCCGGCCAACTCAATTGAAATTGCCATCTGGGCAGCCGTTGGCGGGCGCGCCAGCCTGATAGGCCCCATCGTCGGCGCCTTCATCGTCAACGGTGCCAAAAGCTGGCTGACCGTGGCCTACCCCGAGTTCTGGCTTTACTTTCTCGGCGCGCTGTTCATCTGTGTGACGCTCTTCCTGCCCAACGGGGTGGTCGGGCTGGTGAAGAAGCTGCGCAAGGGAGGAGCGGAATGACCCCCGATCTGCTAGAGCAGGGCGCTCAAAGAATCCAGGAGCGGTTCGCTGCGATTGAAGCGGCGAAGAGCAACACCGAATCTGGCGGCCGAAGTGCTAGCAACAGCCGTGTCGCCACACCGGGTGAGGTGGACGTTACCCATGGCCGTATCCTGTATCTTGAAGATGTGAGCGTCAGCTTCGATGGCTTCAAGGCCATCAACAAGCTGTCACTCGACATCGCACCCGGCGAGTTGCGCTGCATCATCGGCCCCAATGGCGCTGGCAAAACCACCATGATGGACATCATCACCGGCAAAACGCGGCCCGATGAAGGCACGGTGTTTTTCGGCAGCACGATTGACCTGCTGCGCCACAAGGAAGCCGAGATCGCACAGCTGGGTATTGGCCGCAAGTTCCAGAAGCCCACGGTGTTCGAGCACCTGACGGTATTTGAAAACCTGGAGCTGGCGCTGAAGACCAACAAGGGCGTGAAGTCGTCCATGTTCTTCAAACTCGATTCCGCACAGAGCGACAGGCTTGCAGAAATACTGGTGACGATTCACCTGGCCGACAGCGTGAACCGCATGGCAGGCAACCTGAGCCATGGGCAAAAGCAGTGGCTGGAGATCGGCATGCTGCTGATGCAGGACCCGAAACTGCTCTTGCTCGACGAGCCTGTAGCGGGCATGACGGATGAAGAAACTGCACGCACAGCAGAACTCTTTTTGACGCTCAAGGGCAAACATTCGCTGATGGTGGTTGAGCACGACATGAGTTTTATCCGCACGATTTCTGAAATCGTGACGGTACTTTGTGATGGGTCTGTTCTCGCCCAAGGCACGCTGGACCAGGTGCAAGCGGATGAGCGCGTCATTGAAGTCTATTTAGGACGTTAGGAGCAACACATGCTGAGCGTCAAAAACGTCAATCAATACTACGGCGGCTCCCACATCCTGCGTGATGTGAGCATGGAGTCACATCTGGGCAAGGTCACCGTACTGCTGGGCCGCAACGGGGTGGGCAAGACAACCTTGCTCAAATCGCTGATGGGCCTGGTACCCATCAAGACCGGCACCATCGAATTTGATGGCAAGCAGATCCAGGCTTCAACCCCTTACGAGCGCGCCCGTGCTGGTATAGGTTTCGTACCGCAGGGCCGGGAGATATTTGCACGATTGACAGTTGAAGAAAACCTGCGCATGGGTCTGGCCTACAAAAGCGCCAGTACGCCGATACCTGCAGAGTTGTACGAGCTGTTCCCGGTGCTCAAGCAGATGCTGAATCGGCGCGGTGGTGATTTGTCGGGCGGGCAGCAGCAGCAACTCGCCATTGCCCGCGCGCTGGCAGCCAAACCCAAAATGCTGATTCTTGATGAGCCGACCGAAGGCATACAGCCCAGCATCATCAAGGACATAGGCCGCGTGATCCGGATGCTCGCCGACCGTGGCGACATGGCCATCCTGCTGGTCGAACAGTACTACGACTTCGCGCAGGAACTGGCCGACGATTACCTCGTCATGGAGCGGGGCGAATTCATCGCCCGCGGCCAGGGCAAGGACATGGAAACCAACGGCGTCCGCCAACTGGTAGCTATTTAAATCTGCTCCCCGACTTGCAAGGGCGTCGTGCGACCGGCTTTGCCGGGGCACAGACGCCGTCCCCTGTAGGGGAGAACAGGCTACACGCAGTGAGCCTGGACAGGGGGGAACGGAAAAAGCCGCCAGGATGGTCCTGGCGGCCCTACTGCATAGCTCCATCTGTGGCGTTCATCACGCCCCCAAGCAGAGTTTTAAGCAGAGGTGGGTGATTACTGCGGCGCAGGAATCACAATAATCGCATCCGTACTGGTCTGCGGTTTGATGACAACGTTTGTCGAATCTGCCGGCAACACCACTGTTTCGACTTCACGAATCACGCCACCGCCAGCAACGCTGCCTTGCGTGGTGCCATAGCCCACGATACGCGCTTCACAGGCGACCTTGTCTTCGCCTGTAAGTGCATTGCAGCGCTGTACCGCATTCGCATTGAACTGGGCGCCAGCATTGTCAAGTTTGCCTGCACGCTTGTCTGCATTGGCATTGCGTACTTCACGCAGGCAGGTTTCGCGGTCCTGCTGGGTGCGGCCAGAGTTGCAGGCGGCCGCTTCGCTTTGGGCATTGCCCGTTGCATCAATGCCGGTGGTGCCTGATGCGACCTGTGCGGTGGCTGCCGTCATGGCCATCACGGCAGTGAAAACAAAACCTGCGATGCCTTTGACCAGCGTGTTGAGCTTGAATTGGGGTGCGTTCATGTTGACTCCTTGGGGTTCGTCCTTGTGGACCTGTGAATGAACTGTATGGCGCAGGCCTTTTGCGTCATGACAGCCAAGGAGACGGGCGAGTGCGCCTGTGCGCCCGTATGTGTGTAGGAATATGCTGAGGGCGGGCTTTTAAGCTTCAGGTTGACCAGATGCGCGGGCTCGACGATGGCAAGCCCCAGAGGTGGCTGCGCCATGCCAGCCACACCTGGCGAAGCAAGGCCATGGCAGGCTCCACTACAGGTGCCAGCACCCGCACCAGCACCACCTGCCCGTCGGGGCTGGTGGCACCTGCAGTTGCGCAGAGAGAGTGTGCCTCGATGACGCCTCTTGCAATGTCCAGCGCCGATTGGCGACGCTGCTTGTCCAGTTTCGTGCCCGCAATAAAAAACAGGGTGGCTATACAGCGGTGACCCGCCAGCCCGAGCGGCCCGTTCATCAGCAGCCCATCTGCAGCCTTGATGGTCGCGCGCTCCAGCCAGAGGCCTGGCACTTCAATGTGCTGGCAGAAGCTTCCACCTTGAAATGGTTTACCGGCTGCTGGCAGGCCCAGTGCGGTGACATCCCACCCGAGCAGTTCCGCACCAGGTGCCAGATTCATGCGCAGCTGGTTTTCTGCCAGGCATCCGCTGTAACAGAGGGCTTCAAGCGGCAACCATTCCAGGCGTGCACCGGCGTTGACGGTGATGGAAGTGCGCTGAAGCGCAGGCTCGCCTTCCGATCTGTAAAAACGTGTTGCCCCAGGCGTGGTGATCAGCCCGTGCGAACCTTCACCTGCCCTGATTGCGATATCAAGTGTGTCGCCTCCTACCAGGCCGCCAGGCGGGTGCACCAGCACGTTGTGGCAGATGCCATCGCCTTCGGGGTAAAGGCTTTGCAGAATTCGAAGCGGGCCGGTGTGCGTGTGGCGTGCCACACAACGCCCGTCTTCAAGGCTGTAGTCAAGGTCAAGTTGGGCGTGCCAGGGCATGCGTCGAGTTTAAGCGGCACGCGCCTTTGTTCAATTCTTCCAGAACCCCTGCTGCGCCACGCTCGCCCCGGCCATCATGACGCGGCCTATGCACTCACATATAAAAAAGCGGCCTTGAGGGCCGCCTTTATTATCTGCATGCGCAAGTTGCAGATTATTCGTTGTTTGTGCTGCGGTGCGCCCATTGCGTGGTGTGCTTCTCGATGTAACTGAACAGCTCATACATCACCATGGCCATGGCGCCCACGACCACCAGGCCGCTGAAGGCCAGGCCCATCTGCATCGCAGAACCGGCAGAGATCAGCAGGTAGCCAATGCCTTCATTGGCCGCGGTCATCTCGGACACCGTGGTGCCCACGAAGGCCAGTGTGATGGCCACCTTCAGCGAACCATAAAAGTAAGGCATGGAGCGCGGCAGTCCCACCTTGATCAGCACATCCCAGCGCTTGGCGCCCAGCACCCGCAGCACGTCTTCCAGCTCAGGCTCAAGCGTTGCCAGCCCGGTCGCAATGTTCACCATGATGGGAAAGAACGAGATCAGGAAAGCCGTCAGGATGGCCGGGCCAATACCGATACCGAACCAGACCACCAGGATGGGCACAAACGCTGCCTTGGGCAGGGCATTAAAAGCCGTCATCAGTGGATAGACTGCCGCATAGGCCAGGCGGGACGAACCGACCACAAAGCCCAGCAGCACGCCCACCACAATGGCAATGCCAAAGCCGGCCATGGTCACCCAGTAGGTGCGCCAGGCATGGCCCAGGATGACCCACTTGAACTCCCAGGTCTGGGTGGCAATGCGCCAGGGGCTTGGGAAGATGAATTCAGAGACGTCAAAGGCCGCACAGATGAACTGCCAGATGGCTATGACAGCGACCAGCAACACCCAGGGCGCCCAGCGTTCGAGTTGTTTTTTTGACATGTGAGGGGTGGGTGGTGGAGTCAGGCCGTAACCGCAGTGGCCTGGCTGGTCTGACGTATGGCGCCTATGTGGCCGCGCAGCTCGTGCACGATGTCGCTGAATTCCTTGGTGTAGGTCACTTCCAGCTCACGCGGGCGGGGCAGCTCGATCTCGCGCTTGATCACAAAGCGGCCTGGGCTCTTGCTCATCACATAAACCGTATCGGCCAGGAAGACCGACTCGCGCAAATCGTGCGTCACCAGGATGACGTTGAATTTCTGCACGGTCCAGAGGTCGCGCAATATGCACCAGAGCTCTTCACGGGTAAACGCATCGAGCGCACCGAAGGGCTCATCGAGAAGCAGCATCTTGGGCTCATGAATCAGTGCCCGGCAGATGCTGGCGCGCTGTTGCATGCCGCCTGAGAGCTGCCATGGAAACTTGTCTTCATATCCGCCCAGGCCAACGCTTTGCAGCAGCTTTTTGGCACGCTCTTCATACTCTTTTTTCTTGTCCCGGAAGCTGCTGCGAAAGGGCTCGACGATCTCAAGCGGCAGCAGCACGTTGTCAAGCGTGGTGCGCCAGGGCAGCAACGACGGGGCCTGAAACGCCATGCCGGAGACCTTGAGCGGGCCGGTGACATGCCTGCCGTCGATGATGATGTTGCCCTTTGACGGCATCTTCAGCCCGGTGGCCAGCTTCATGAAGGTGGACTTGCCGCAGCCCGAGGGCCCGACGATGGCGATGAACTCGCCCTGCCTGACCTTCATGTCAATCGCTTCGACCGCAAATTTCTGCTGCGCGAGCAGCTCTTCGTTGTAAGCCAGCCAGACGTCGGAGAAGTCGACGAATAGCGGTGCGGCGTCAGTCTGGAGTGTCATGAAGGTCGGGCCTGAAGACTAAAAGAAGTTGCGACCGTCTGCTTATTTTTTCGGCAGCACGTTGAGCTGGGCGGCGGTGGGCAGGAAGCTGCCGTTCCACACTGCTTCCGGGTTGACGCGGGTCTTGGTGTTGAAGGCGTCGGACACTTCAGAAGCCATCAGCGACAGGCGTGGACCCTTGACCTGGCCGAACCCTTCGGAACGTGCGTCCGGGCTGTTGATGACGGTGTCGATGGCCAGTTTCAGGCGGCGGGTTTCCAGCGGCACATTGATGATGCCGTCACGCTCCTTGACATAGGCAATCGTGGCGGCCGGGTCGGTCACCACATCCTTGACGCCCTTGGTGAAGGCGAGCAGGAAGGCCTTGACGGCGGCGGGGTTCTCCCTGATGAGCTTGGGCGAGACGATGACGGCGTTGCCGTAGTGCTTCACACCGTAGTCGGCATAAGGCAGCACGACGACGTCTTCGGCCTTGACGCCCCGGGCCTCGAGGTTCAGGAGCGAGGTGAAGGTAAAGCCGGTGATGGCGTCGATGTCACCGCGGGCCAGCATGGTCTCGCGCAGTGGGGGGTCCATGGCGGTCCAGGTGAAGCCTGTGATCTTGTTGGCCTTTGCAAAGACGGGGAAGGCGCGGCGGCCTGCGTCAAAGACCGGGGCGCCCATCTTCTTGCCGTTCAGATCCGAAGGCTTGGTGATGCCGGATTTTTTGAGCGCCATGACGGACGCCGGCGTGTTGTTGTAGACCATCATGACGGCGACGGGCTTGTTGGGCGCGTCGGGGTTGTTGGCGTGAAACTCCATCAGGGCTGCGAGGTCGGCAAAGCCCATGTCGTAGGTGCCGGATGCGACGCGGGTGACTGCGCCGCCGGAGCCATTGCCTGCATCGACCGTGACATCGAGCTTGTTGTCCTTGAAGTAGCCTTTGGCTACAGGGGTCAGGAACAGGGCGGCAGGGCCTTCAAAGCGCCAGTCAAGCTGGAACTTGATCGGTGTGTTCTGTGCATGTGCCGTGCTGAAGGCGGCGGCAGCGATGAAAGCGCCAGCCAGTTTTGCAGCCAGCGGCAGCATCGAAAAAGGGGATGCGGAGGTATTGGTCATAGGAACTCTCTGGAAGAGAAGCGAACGTTGAAGAAACCCCAAAAAGGGACGGTTGTACAAAGCAATAACAGTGCCAAAACGTGCCAAAGATGCGGAAGAATTGCGATTGGCGGCGCTCATCTAGCGGGAAACGATGTGTGCCATCCTATTTTGAGCGAAGTCAGCTTTTTGCAAAGGTCTTTTGACTCCGTGAATACCCCTGAAAAATGATGTCCAGAGCTACCCGGCCCAGCCTTCATGAAAGCAGGTCCCTCAGGGTGCGTGCAATGACTTTTGTGGCGCGCCTGAGATCTTCAAGCTCAAGCCGCTCGTCAGCGCGTTTGGCATGGGACTCAAGCACGGTTCGTGGGCCGGCACCATAAATCACACCCGGGATACCGGCTTCGGCATACAGCCGAACGTCGGTGTACAGGGGCGTGCCCATGGCTGGAATCCGGGTGCCGAACAGGGTTTCGCCATGCTTCTGGATGGCATCCACCAGGGGTTTGTTGCCCTCAAGAGGCCGCATGGAGTTGGCCAGCAGCAGGCGTTTGATGTCGACCGATATACCGGGGCACGCACCAGCGGCCGCAGCGATGACCTGGCGAATGCTGGCCTCGACCTCGGCCGGTTTTTCTTCGGGAATCATGCGGCGGTCCAGCTTGAAACTCACCTTGCCGGGGACCACGTTGGTGTTGGTGCCGCCTTCAATGCGCCCAACGTTGAGGTAAGGGTGGGTGATGCCCGCGACCGTCGAAGTCACCTTTTTGTAAAGCGTATTTTGTGCATACAGCGCGTTCAGGATGTGCACTGCGCCCTGCAGTGCGTCGACGCCACTTTCGGGGATGGCCGCATGCGCCATCTTGCCGTGAACCGTCACTTCCATTTGCAGGCAGCCGTTGTGGGCGGTCACCACTTCATATGAAAAGCCGGCCGCAATCATCAGGTCGGGTTTGGTCAGACCTTTCTTCAGCAGCCACCCCGGGCCCATTTCGCCACCGAACTCTTCGTCATAGGTGAAGTGAAGCTCGACAGATCCTTTCAATGGTGCAGCCAGGGCTTCAAGGGCACGCACCGCAAACGTGAAACTCGCGAAATCGGACTTGCTCACTGCAGAGGCCCTGCCATAGAGCTTGCCGTCGACGATTTCGCCGCCGTACGGATCATGCATCCACCCTTCACCGGGCGGAACCACGTCGCCATGCGCGTTGAGCGCAATGGTTCTGCCGCCTGCTGCATATGGCCGCCTGACGATCAGGTTCGTAATGGACTCCATGCCGTAGGCTTCGACCTCAGCCTGTGGAACTGGATGTTTTTCAGCATGGAAGCCAAAACTCGCCAGCAGCTCTGCGGTGCGGTCTGCATGCGGTGCGTTGTTGCCGGGCGGTGTGTCTGTCGGCACCTGGACGAGTTGCTGCAGAAAGCGGACTTCCTCGTCGAAGTGTGCGTCTATCCAGCTGTCGAGTCTGTCGTAATCGGAAGAGGGGCTCATTGAACGTCTCTGGCAAGGCTGCCGAGTAAAAACTGGAAGGCCTCAACCGCGAGCTGCATGTCGTCGCTGGTCGTGCTTTCAAGGGGGTTGTGGCTGATGCCGGAGTTTTGGCCGCGTACAAAAAGCATGGCCTGCGGCATGATCTTGTGGATCTTCATGGCGTCGTGGCCGGCGCCGCTGGGCATGGCAAAGAGGGGCAGGCCGAGAGACTGCACTGCAGCTTCCCAGCGGGCCTGCCAGGCCGGGTTGCTGGGTGCTGCAGCGGCCTTTTCGGTGAGTTCAAGGCTGTACTGGACGCCGCGCCTTTCGCAGATGGCTTTCAGTTCATCGAGCACGTCGGCCGCCATGGCATCGCGCTGCACGTCGACAGGCGCGCGCATGTCGAGTGAAAACAGGCAGCGGCCCGGCACGACGTTGATGGACCCGTTGGGCACCTGGAGCATGCCCATGGTGGCCACCGAGTCGGCATCCTGAGCGGCGCGTTTTTCAATGTAAAGCGCGAGTTCCGCTGCAGCGCTGGCTGCGTCCCGGCGGCGGTTCATCGGTGTGGTTCCCGCATGGCTGGCCACGCCCGTGATCTCGCAGAGATAACGCACGCTGCCATTGATGGAGGTCACGATGCCCAGAGGCAGGTCCATCTCGTTCAGAACGGGGCCCTGCTCGATGTGTACCTCTACAAAACCCAGGTAGTGGTCAGGCTGGCGTTTGATGCCGGGGATGTCCGCAGGATCAAGCCCTGCGTGAGCCATGGCCTCGCGCATGGTGATGCCGTCTGCGTCCTTCTGCTCCAGCCACCCGGGTTTGAAATCACCCACCAGCGCACCGGAGCCGAGGAAAGTCGCCTTGTAGCGCTGGCCTTCTTCTTCGGCAAAGCCCACGACTTCAATATTGAAAGGCAGTCGCTTGCCCTGGCGATGCAGTTCCTGTACGCAGGCCATGGGTGTGAAGATACCGAGCCGGCCGTCGTACTTGCCGCCGTTGCGCACCGTGTCGTAATGGCTGCCGGTGAGCAGGGTTTTGGCGTTGGGTTTTGCTGCCCTGTACACACCGACGACATTGCCCACGGCGTCAACGCCCACATCGTCAAACCCGCATGCCTTCATGGTGCGGGAAATGAAATCGGCGCAGGCGCGGTGGGCATCCGTCAGGTAGGTCACCGTGAGCTGGCCTTTTTCCAGGTAGCCCGGGTCGCTGTATTGCGCGAGCTGCTCATGCCAGTCCCATACCTCGTTGCCAGTGACAGGATTGACACCAAACTTGTCATTGAGCCGCAGTTCAACAATGCGGTTGATGTTGCGCAGGCATTCACCCAGTTCAAAGTCAGGGTGGTTGTTCAGCCGGCGCTCAAACGTGGCCATGATCTGCTGCTTGGTCAGGCCGGCGCCGCGCGTGCCCCGCACCGCCAGCACAAAGGGAAAGCCGAATTTCGCGTTGTAGTCGCCATTGAGCTTCTGTATGTGTGCAAGTTCGTCGGGCATGCACTGCGTCAGACCCGCGGTTTTTTGCTCATGTGTTGACTCGGCCGTGAGGCTGTTGTCGGCCATCGCCTTGCCCGCCAGTTCAGGGTGGGCCTTGATGAGTGCGACCTGAGCAGCGCGGCCTGCACCCTCGACGACCCGCACCATTTCATGCTTCAGGTGTGCAAGCGATTTGAAGGGGCGGCTGGTGAGTGCCCTTTCTGCGATCCAGGGTGAATGCTCATACAGGCCGTCGAGCAGCAGAGCGGCTTCGGCCGGTGAGGCCTGGTTCAGTTGTTCAAGCGTGAGTGTCATGCCTGGCCTTCTCCACTTGCCGTGTGAGGGTGGGTTTTCTCCCAGTGCCGGGCGATCTCGATACGCCTGCAGACCCACACGTGCGCATGCTTTTCGATGTGGTCGAGAAAGCGCTGCAGTGCGACGATGCGGCCCGGCCTTCCGAGCAGGCGGCAGTGCATGCCTATGCTGAGCATCTTTGGCCGGTCGTCGCCATCGGGGGAACCTTCTGCATACAGCGCATCGAAGCTGTCGCGCAGGTATGTAAAAAAGTCTTCGCCCTGCGAGAAGCCTTGAGGCAATGAGAAGCGCATGTCGTTGGTGTCCATCGCATAAGGCACCACCAGGCGCGGCACGACGACGCCGTCGCTTCGTGTGACGTCCATCCAGAAAGGGAGGTCGTCGCCGTAATAGTCGCTGTCGTACACCAGCGCACCGTCATCGGCCACCAGCCTGCGGGTGTTCGGGCTGTCCCGGCCTGTGTACCAGCCCAGCGGCCGGTTGCCGGTGAGCTTTTCAATGGCGTCCAGCCCCAAACGCATGTGTTCACGCTCGGTCGCTTCGTCAGTCTGCTGGTAGTTGATCCAGCGCCAGCCATGGCAGGCGATTTCGTGGCCGAGTTCGACAAACGCGGCCGTCACATCGGGCTGGCGTTGCAACGCCATGCCGACACCAAAAACAGTCAGCGGCAGTTTGCGTTTTTCAAACTCGCGCAGGATGCGCCAGACGCCGGCGCGTGAGCCGTATTCGTAGATGCTTTCCATGCTCAGGTGCCGGTCCGCAAATGCCGGCGGGTTGAACATCTCCGAGAGAAACTGCTCGGAGCCTGCATCGCCATGCAGCACGGAGTTCTCGCCGCCTTCTTCGTAGTTCAGTACAAACTGGACTGCGATGCGCGCCTTGCCCGGCCACTGTGCGTGCGGAACATTCCTGCCGTAGCCTGCCAGGTCTCTGGGGTAAGTGGCCCCCACGCTCGTCGCATCGCGTACTTCGCTGCCCCTCGGCTGGGGCGATTTTCCTTGGGGCGGCCCGGCGGAAAATGTGCTCATGACAGCGCCATGGACAAATCGTTGCTGGGAACCTTGCGGTCAAAGGCCAGGTTTTTCTCTACGTTGAGCAGGTGCTCCGTCATCAGCTGCACAGCCAGTGATTCGTCCCTTGCGGCAAGGGCGCGGATGATGCCGGAATGCTCATCGCTGGAGTACTCGGCAGCAGTGGCCGTCTGGTACATCAATGTGATCAGCGCACAGCGCGAGATCAGCTCGCCCAGAAGTTGCGCCAGAACTTCATTGCCCATGAGTTCGGCCATGCGCACATGAAAGTCGCCGAGCAGCTCCGTGCGGCTGGCCGCGTCTGCGCGTGCCACGGCGGCCTTCTCTTTGGCGACATGTTCTTTCAGCGCCTTGATCTTGGCGGGCGTGACCTCGCGCACAAAAGCGCGCGTCATTTCAGCTTCAAGCATGCGCCTGACGGCAAACACCTGGCGCGCCTCCATCACAGAGGGCGAGGCCACGAAGGCGCCGCGTGCGGGCTCAAGGCGGATCAGGCGGTTTTGCGAGAGCTGGAACAAGGCCTGACGTACCAGCGTGCGCGAGACGCCAAAGTGATCCGCGAGTTTTTGTTCGGCCAGCTTGGTGCCGGGGTGCAAACGGTGCTCGACGATGGCTTTCGTCAGGGCCTCGACGATGGCATTGGTGGGGTTGGCTGATGCAGCGACGGCGGCGGCTAGGGCAGAAGTGGGCATGCTTTTGATCATAGCTTCAAACCCCAAAACTGTATACACTTTCAGTGAACCGAAAATCGCTTTCGATACGCTGTTCATCAGCTTTTAAAGGATGACCATGGGCTTGAGCACACACGTACTGGACACCATGCACGGCAAACCCGCAGCAGGCATGGCGGTGTCGCTGTACACCACGCAGGGCCATGATGCGGTGCTGGTCAAGCAGTTCACGCTCAACGCCGATGGCCGCAACCCGGATGGGTTGCTGTACGACACGGCCACTTTAAGGGCAGGTACTTATCGCCTGGTGTTTGATGTCGCTGCGTATTTCAGGGCATGTGGCGTGAAGCTCCCCGAGCCGGCATTCCTGAACCTGGTCAGCCTTGACTTCGGCGTCGCCGATACCACCCAGCACTATCACGTGCCCCTTTTGGTCAGCCCATGGAGCTACTCCACCTACCGGGGTAGCTGATCGGTATTGACCGGCGTCGCATAACGCCTGCTGCGTGGGCATGACTGCTCACGGCCTTTTGCAATTCACTCGCTGTTTTTAACGAAGCCCATTTCAGGCGCAGCCATGCACGCCTGATTTCCCATGTGAACGAGCGCTCTTTCCGGACGCTCGCTGCGCCTGTCCGTACCCGCAGGCAAAGGTGCATGCGAGGGCGCATGAAAGGGCGCATGAAAGGGCGTCCAAGGGTTTGTACCTAGTTTTTATCCGGGATGAGGGATTATCATCGTTACATCAGAAGATACTACGTTTTGCAGAATAAAACAAAAAAGTTCTGCAAGTGGATGTGAAAGCGACGAAAAGGCCCCACCATGCAGCAACAGACCGAACAGAATTACGAACTTGCGCCAGGCGCCTGGCGCAAAAGCCAGCCCGGGCTTTCCAAAAGCCTGCTCAAGGGTGCGATTGACCTGCATTGCCACAGCGGGCCTTCCGTCATGCCGCGTTATTTCGATCACTACGAAGCCATGCAGGAGGCGTCCGAAGCTGGCGTGCGTGCCCTGCTGATCAAGGACCACTACTACTCCGTCACGCCCGTCACGGTCATGCTCAACAAGCATTTCAGCCACCTGGGTGTGACGCTGCTGTCCGGCGTGCCGCTGAACAACCAGAGCGGCGGCCTGAACATCTACGCGGTAGAGCACGGCATTGCGCTGGGCGCCAAACTGGTGTGGATGCCGACCTTCTCGTCGAAGAACCACATCGACCAGCACAAAAAGGGGCAGACCACCAACTTCCCCAACTCCAGCCGCCCGATGATGCCGCCCACACCGGTGCATGTGGTGGACGACAGCGGCAAGCTGCTGCCCGACGTGCTGACCATCCTCGACGTCATTGCCGACCGCGATGTGGTGCTGTCGTCGGGACATCTCAACATCAGCGAGATCTGGCCGCTGTTTGAAGAAGCCAAAAAACGCGGCATCAAACGCATGATCTGCAACCACCCGACCTTTGTCGTCGGCGCCAGCCTGGCCGACATCACGCGCCTGGCGGGCATGGGCGTGTACATCGAGCATTCGATGTGCATGTTTGCCGAAGACTCCAAGTTCCGCATGTTCGACCCCGAAAACCTGCGTGGCCTGATAGAGGCTGCGGGCGTTGACCGCACCATCCTCGGTTCAGACCTGGGACAGGTCGGCAACCCCCGTCTGGTCGATGGCTTCCTCAGCGTGATCGAGATCTGTCTGGACCTTGGCTACAGCGAGGCAGATGTCCGCAAGATGGTCTCCACCAACGCCGCCACCCTGGTCGGTCTTTGAGTTCTGCCGTGAAGACACTGATTGTTTACGCGAACCCGGAGCCGACCTCCTTCACGGCGGCGCTGAAAGATGCGGCGTGCAGGACGCTTCAGTCGCACGGGCATGAGGTCGTCGTGTCCGACCTGTACGCGGAGAATTTCAATCCGGTGGCTGGCCGGCATGATTTCACGACGGTGGCCGATGCCACACGGTTTCACTACCAGCAGGAGCAACTCAAGGCCAGCCAGGAAAACGGCTTCTCCAACGAACTGATGCGTGAGCAAAAGCGCGTTGCCGATGCAGACCTGTTCATCTTTGTCTACCCGCTGTGGTGGGGCGGCATGCCGGCCATCCTCAAGGGCTGGTTTGACCGCGTGCTGGCTTACGGTTTTGCATATGCCGATGGCAAGCGTTTTGACAGCGGCTTCTTCAAGGGCCGCCACGGCGTGGTCGCGCTGACAACCGGCGGCACACCCGAGCGGTTTTCCGAGGGCGGCGTCTATGGCCCGATTGAAAACCTGCTGTACCCGCACCGCAGGACCATGCTGGAGTACCTGGGGCTGGAGGTCGCACCGAGTTTTGTGGCTTATGCGTCCCCACGCGTGAGCCAGGCCGAGCGCGAGAAGTACCTGGCAGACTGGTCTGCACAGCTCACAGCGCTGGCGAAAAAAATGGCCAGTACCCCGGTGGCTGACAAACGCCTGCCGAATGCGGCTCTTGAAGGTGGGTCCAACTGGGCCAGCAACAGCGGGGGCACGCCCTCACAAAGCTAACATCGCTGGGCCGGAATTTCCCGGCTTTCAAGCGAAGCAAGCACCATGACAGAGCCCAAAGAAACCACCGGCGTCCAAGCCGTCCTGTTCGCACTGGAAATCCTGGAGCACGTCGCCGTCCAGCGTGAGGCTGTGGGCGTGACCGCCATTGCCGAACACTTCGGCACCAACAAGAGCAAGGTGTTCAGGCATCTGCGCACGCTGGCGCAGCAGGGTTATGTGGTGCAGGACGAAGCGTCCGAGCGCTACCGCGTGGGTGCGCGCATGGTGGCGCTGGGGCATGCGGTCAATGACAGCGTGGACATCGTCCGCGAAGCGGTCCCGGTGATGCGCAAGGTGCGCAACGCGCTCAGCCACTCGGTCATTCTCGGAATGATGGACCGCGGCGGCGTGCGGGTCGTGTCGGTGCAGTCGGGCACCTCGGCCATCGAGATCACGGTCAAACCCGGTTCGCTGCTGGGTTACCACTACTCCGCGCAGGGAAAGGTCGCGCTGGCCTACGGCGGCCCCGCGCTGGTCAAAAAAATCGTCGCAGCGGGCTTGCCCGCCCTGACGCCAAGCACCATCACCAGCGCGAAAGAGCTTGAAAAAGAGCTCGAACAGGTCCGCAAACAGGGTTGGGCCATGGCGCCCGACGAAGCCGTCATGGGCCTGAACGCCCTGGCCGTACCGATTTTTGATGCCGCCGGAAAAGTCGTGGCCACGATTGCCATCGTCGATGCTGTCCAGTTCATGCCCGGCAAGGCCACAAAGCTGCAGATCGACACGCTGGTCAATGCCGGCGCGAGCATTTCCGAAAGCATAGGTTTCAGGCCCGGCAGGCCGCGATAGACCCGCCCGGGTCCATCGTCTCCTGCCGGTTCATCAAAGTTGGTGCCCACAAGCCCACCAGTCCATACGCCTGAAAAGGCGAATTTTTCAACTTGACCCAGGAGACAACGATGACCCACTACCCCTTCCTCAACAGCCGCCGTGCCCTGCTGGCGGCAGCCTGCCTTGCCATGGCTGCGCCCGTCATGGCTGCAGATGCATGGCCTTCCAAACCCGTGAAGCTGATCGTGCCGTATCCGGCAGGCGGACCGATTGACGGCGTGGCCCGTGGCCTGGCTGACCGTCTTTCCAAACTGTGGGGCCAGCCGGTGCTGGTTGATAACCGCGGTGGCGCCAATGAAATCATTGCCGCAGACATGACGGCCAAGTCTGCACCCGACGGTTACACCATTCTTCTTGGCGGCGACCCGACCTTTTCAGGCAACCGCTTCCTGTTCAGCAAGCTGCCCTACAACCCGCTGATCGACCTGGTGCCGGTGACCCGCGTGACCTTTGTCAACGAGGTGTTCATCGTCAATGGCAACCTGCCCGTGAACAATCTCAAGGAATTTGTAGCCCTGATGAAGGCCAACCCCGGCAAATACAACTACGGCTCGGCCGGTGCCGGCGGCCCGACCCACCTGCCGGTCGATGCTTTCGCACGGCGCGAAGGCTTCGACATCACGCACGTGGCCTACAAGGGCATCGCGCCCGCTGTGCAGGATTTGCTCGGCGGCCAGGTACAGATCATGGTCGCGGGCAGTTCGGCGGCCACGCCTTATGTCGCCTCGGGCAAGCTCAAGGTGCTGGCCATCAACGGCAGCAAGCGCGCCAAGGCACTGCCCAATGTGCCGACTTTTGCCGAAGCCGGCTACCCCAACACCGAGATGTACTTCTTCCTGGGCCTGACCGTGCCCAAGGGTGTGCCCAAGCCTGTCATTGACCAGATCGCCAGCGCAACGCGCAAGGTGCTGGCTGACCCGTCCTTTGTCGAAAAGACGCTGGACCCGTTCGGCTTTGACCCGCTGGGCGAAACGCCCGAGCAGTTTGCAGCCTTCCTGGTGAAAGACCGTGCGGCGGCGGAGAAGAAGATCAAGGAAGCAGGCGTCAAGCTGGACTGATCGCAACGCGGGGCCAGTCCCCGCGTCTTTTGGATTGCAGGAACATTCATGACAGAAAAGAAAACAGGCTTTCGCGATCGGCTGGCTGCCCGCGAGAACATGCTGGGCACATTCATCAAGACGCCGGGTGTGCAGGCCATCGAAGTGCTTGGCGATGTCGGTCTTGACTTCGTCGTGATCGACGCCGAGCACGCGCCCTGGGACCGCAATGCCATTGACCTGGCCCTGCTGGCGGCAAAGGCTGCCGGCATTGATGCACTTGTGCGGGTAGAGAGCACGGCAACCATATTGACGGCGCTCGATTGCGGCGCGACGGGGGTGATGGTGCCCCATGTCTCGACCGCAAAAATCGCGCAGGAGGTGGTGGACGCCTGCCGCTACCGGCCGGGCCGGCGCGGCTTTACCAATTCGTCACGCGCCGGCAGATACGGCCGTCTGGGCCTGACGGCGCACATAGAGGCGAACGATGAGCGCACCACCATCATCGCCATGCTGGAAGACCCGGAAGCACTCGACCACATCGAGGACATCGTGGCGGTGGATGGCATAGACGCCTTCTTCCTGGGCCGGGGCGACCTGACTGTTGCGCTGGGCGAGTCGGCGACCGATGCCGCGCCTGTGAAGGCGGCGATTGCACGTTTTGTCAGCGCCGTCACGGCCGCGAAGAAGCCGCTGTGTGCCTTTGTGAACAGCTCCGCGGAGATCCCTGCGCTGCGTGCGCTGGGCATCAACACCTTCATCATTTCTTCGGAGCAGGGTTTGCTGCGTCTGGCAGCAAGCACAGAGCTCACGAAGTTCAAGGCCATCTAAACCCGTTTACGCACGATATTTGAAGGAATCACCATGTCTGTTGTCTCCACAGAAGCCAGCCGCGGCTTGTACTACGCGTCCGAACCGCAATTGAAAGATGACGGGCAGAAGACCTGGATCACACGCAGCGCGAATGTGGTGGTTGTGGTCAGCCAGGTATCTGCCGGGACTGAACTGGTCCGTGATGGAAACCCCGACGAATACATGCTGCTGCTGCCGCCCGGCGTGCGTGCCAGTGTCACAGCGGGCGGGGAGTCGATTGAAGCCGGCCCCGAGTCATTGACCATCCTGCCCCCCGGCCGCAGCACCATCAAGCTCCTGGACGGCGGGGTGGTGACACGCGTTTTCACGGTGCGTGCTACCGACCTTGCCGGCAAGGCCGAAAACGCCGCCGTTTATGCGAATGGTGCACCCGGCGTCGCGCCGCTAAAGGACTGGCCGGCGCCCGTGGGCGGTTTCAAGCTGCGCAACTACACCCTGGCGCAATACACCGACCCGAAGATCTTCGGACGCCTGTTCCGCAGCACCAACCTGATGATCAATGTTTTCGAGCGCAAGACCGACAGGCGTGATCCACGCAAGATGTCGCCGCACTCGCACCCTGACTTCGAGCAGATATCGCTCACGCTTGAAGGCAGCTTCATCCACCACCTGCGCACGCCATGGACGGCCGACTCGACCACATGGCGCGAGGACGAGCATGTGCATGTGGACAGCCCGTCAACGCTGGTGATTCCGGCCAACCTCATACACACGACACTTGACGTTGGCGAAGGTGTGGCCTGGCTGATCGATATTTTTGGCCCGCCGCGCATGGATTTTTCACTCCAGCCGGGCGTGGTGCGCAACGCCGATGAGTACCCGATGCCGGCTGCTGCCTAGCCCTTGCCTGGTGAGTATGATGTAAAGTCGACTTTACATCTTGAAGTTGCCGGGCAGTTTGAGGCTCTCCGGGTGCATTCGAAAGTGCTTTTCTGACCGTTTTTAGGGGTTAAAGCAGGCTGCGGGCCAATAAACACGTGCGTGAGCAGCTACTGAAAATGTAGCAAACGACGTCGTTGCGTGTCCTCCATCCCTGTGCTTGAGGCAGCGGGTGAAGCAGGCGTTGCAAAACCGGCCGACCATGTACTTCACTATCATGCAGCGCTATGACACCCCGCACGCCGACGCCCCCGCTCAACCAGTTGCGCAGCTTTCAGGTGATAGGCAGGCACCTGAGCCTCGCACGTGCGGCCGAAGAGCTTCATGTCACGCCTTCGGCCCTGAGCCACCAGCTGCTGCAGCTTGAAGAGCGGCTGGGCACCCGGCTTTTTGTGCGCAACGGCCGCGGCCTGCAGTTCACCGATGTGGGCCAGAAGCTGCACGGTGTGGTGGACGACAGCCTGGACCGGCTGACCCAGGCGCTGCGCGAGGCGGCCAGCCGGCCCGACGACAAGCCGCTGGTCGTCAGTGCGCTGCACACCTTTGCTTCGCGCTGGCTGCTGCCGCGCTTTACGCGCTTTCCGACCCAGGTGGCCAACACCGAAATCCGCGTCTCGCGCGTGGACGCCAACTTCGACCGCGACAACGTGGACTGCGCCGTGTTTTACGGCGATGGCCACTGGCGCGGGCTGACGGCCGACTTCCTGCGCGAGGAGTACCTGGTCATGGTGTGCGCCCCCCAAGTGCTGGTGCAGCGGGCGCTGGCACAACACGGGGATGTCTATGCCCACCAGTTGCTGCAGGCCCGGCAGCGCCCGCAGGACTGGACGCTGTGGCTTGAAAAAGCCGGTGTGGTACCCAATCCCTCACCCCGCCTGCTGACGCTTGAAAGCCGCAACCTCGTGATCGAGGCGGCCGAGGCCGGGCTGGGCCTGGCGGTGGTCGACCCGGTCATGGTGGCCAAGGAGCTGGAATCCGGCCGGCTGGTGCAGCCCTGGCCGCTGGCTGCCAAGGGGCCGGGGGCCTACTACCTGGTCTACCCCGAAGAGCGTGCGCTGTCGGGCAAGGTGCAGGCTTTCCGCGACTGGCTGCTGGGTGAATTCGCGCCAGGACAGCCCCAGGTTCACGCACCAGATATCGGCAAGAGTTGAGTTTTTCTCATCTCTGAAGTGCCAAGCTTTCGTTTGTGCTGGTGAGCTCTGCTTCCTAAGATTCGGGCACCTGAAGGCCATACCGGCCCCGCCCCACGAAGGAAAAAGATGGCATTTCTGCGCAACACCTGGTACGTCGGTGCCTGGTCCCATGAAGTCAAACGCGAACTCACGCCGCGCAAGCTGCTGGGGGAACCCGTGCTTTTCTACCGCAAGGAAAACGGCGATGCGGTTGCCATCGGTAACCGTTGCCCGCACCGGTTTGCCCCCCTGCACCTGGGCAGGCTGGTAGGCGATGCGGTCGAATGCGGCTACCACGGCCTGCAGTTTGACTGCTCGGGCGCCTGTGTCGACAACCCGCACGGCGACCACCGCATTCCTGCCGCGGCCAAGGTCAGGTCCTACCCGCTGGTCGAGCAGCACGGCCTGGTCTGGCTGTGGATGGGTGAGCCCGGCCTGGCCGACCCGGCCGATGTTCCCGACTACAGCCACCTGGTGGACCCGGCGCTCAAGACCATAGGTGATGTCATGCTGCAAAAGGCCAACTATGAGCTGGTGGTGGACAACCTGATGGACCTCACACACGTCAATTACCTGCACGCGCCGTACCAGAAGAACGATGATTTCCTGGCCGCCAAGCACGAGGTGGTGCACCAGGGCAGGACGCTGGACAGCCTGCGCTCCATCCCCTCCACGACGGCCCCGCCATCGTTCACGCCTTTTCTTGACGACCCGGCCAAACCGGTGGACTACTGGCTCAACATCCGCTGGCATGCGCCCGGTGCCTGCCTGCTCGAAGTCGGTGTCGTGCCGGTGGGACGCCCGCGCAGCGAGGGCATACGCCGGCAGGGCACCCACATCGTGACGCCCGAAACCGCCACCACCACCCATTACTTTTACGCCAGTTCGCGCAACTACCTGCTGGACGACCCCAAGGCCGATCTTGAAACCCGGAACTGGCAGCAACTGGGCTTTCACGAGCAGGACAAACCCATGCTCGAAGCCGTGCAGGAGATGATGGGCACGACAGACCTTGATGCGCTGCGGCCGGTGCTGCTGACGTCCGATGCGGCTGCTGTGCGCGTGCGCCGCATGATGAAAGAGCTGATGAAGGCGGAAACAGACGCCGGGAGCAAGCCCATTTTTGTGCTCAACAAGTAGCGAGATACCTGCCGCCAGCCGGCGGCATATGCGGCGACAGCCATCCCATAACGAGAAAGAGACAACACCATGCTGAACAAGACGTTTCCCCAGCTTTCGGCTGCCCTTCTGGCCACTGCAGCTTTGGGGGTGGCTCTGTCCACTGCCGCGCAGGATGCTTATCCTTCCAGGCCCGTCAAACTTGTCGTCGCGCAAGCTGCCGGAGGGGGGCCCGACCTTCTGGCGCGGCTGGTAGCGCAGGAACTCAACACGCAGTGGAAGCAGCCCGTCATAGTCGAGAACAGGCTGGGCGCAGCAGGCGGCATTGCAGCTGAATACGTGGCTAAGTCCCCGGCGGACGGCTACACCCTGTTTGTAGGCAGTGCGGGCATCATGGGCATTGCACCCGCCATGCAGAACAAGCTCCAGTATTCACCGGCCGAGTTTGTGCCGCTGGTGCATCTGGCCTCGTTGTCCAATGTGTTTGTGGTGAACGCCAAATCGCCCATCAAGTCCATGAAGGCCTTGGTGGACACAGCAAAAAAAACCTCCGGCGGACTCACTGTGGCATCCATGGGGGCCGGCTCCACAGGGCAGATTTCCGGCGAAATACTGGTCCGGCAGACAGGCATCAAGACGGTTGAGGTGGCCTACAAGGGCGAATCGCTGGCCATCACCGATCTGCGCGGCGGACATTTCGATTTCATGGCGGCCGGCATGCCCGTGGCTTTGTCGCATATCAAGGCCGGTGCGCTGACGCCGCTCGCCGTCACCGGCAGCAGGCGTTCGTCCATGCTGCCCGATGTTCCCACCATGGCCGAAAGCGGTTTCAGGGACTACGACGTCACGCAGTGGTATGCGATATATGCGCCCGCAGCCTTGCCCAAAAGCATCCAGGCCAGGGTGGTGGTGGCCGTGCGCGTGGCGCTGGCCAACCCGGCCGTGCAAAAACAGATCATGGAGATGGGGATGGACACGACCAGCAAGCGCGAGGAAGACTTTCCCGCCTTCGACAAGGCGGAAAAACTCAAATGGGAAAAATTCATGAAAGCAGGCGCTGCGCGATGATCGGTGGTCCGGTTGTTGGAGTCCGACTGCGCCAAACAGCAGCATGACGCCGCCTGGTCTGCGCGTGCGGGTGCATGGTCGCAACATGCAGACCCCGCACATCGTCAGCCTGGTGCTGGTCAACGCCACCGGCGCCGAGCTGCCCGCCTTCACGGCAGGCGCGCACATTGATGTGCATCTACCCAATGGCCTGATACGCCAGTATTCTCTCTGCAACTCGCCGTCCGAGCGCCACCGGTATGTCATCGGTGTGCTGCGCGATGCCAACACGCGTGGCGGTTCGGCGGCAGTGCATGCGCTGAAAGAGGGCGATGAGATTCATATCAGTCTGCCCCGCAATCACTTTCCGCTGGTAACGGCTGCGCATACCACTTTGGTAGCCGGCGGAATAGGCGTCACGCCCCTCCTGGCCATGGCAGAGCAGATGGTGCTCGATGGCAGCAGTTTCGACATCCACCTTTGCACCCGTTCCCCGGAGCACACGCCTTTTGCATCCCGATGGGCTGCACCTGAATTTGCAGGCAGGGTTCACTTTCACCATGACGGCGGCGAGGCTTCGCGGCGGGTTGATCTGGCGACGCTGCTGGGCCGGCCGGCAAGCGGTTTGCAGGTCTATGTCTGCGGTCCGGGCGGGTTTATCGACGCAGTCCTCTCAGCAGGGCGTGCAGCGGGTTTTGCAGATGGGCAACTGCACCGCGAGTATTTCTCGGCAGCGCCTGTAACACCCGTCTTCGGCGATTCAGCTTTTTCTGTCGTGCTTGAAAAGTCCGGACTCACGATTGAGATCCCTGTGGGGGTGACGATCGTCGAAGCCCTGCGCGAACGCGGCATAGAGCTGTTGGTCTCGTGCGAGCAGGGGGTGTGCGGCACCTGCCTCACGCGCGTGACGGCGGGCACGCCTGACCACCGCGACATGTTCCTCACCGATGAAGAGCATGCCCTCAACGACCAGATGACGGTGTGCTGCTCGCGTTCCCTGACACCGAGCCTCACGCTGGATATCTAGCCAGCGTCCGGCGTACCCCCTTTCCGTCAACCACCAACCAACAGGAGACAAGAAACCATGGCAAACAACAGAGGCGTCGTGTACGTCGAGCAGGGCAAGGTCGAGGTCAGGGCCATCGACTACCCCAAGCTTTTGAACCCGCAAGGCCGCACCGCCAACCACGGCGTGATCCTCAAGGTGCTCACCACCAACATCTGCGGCTCAGACCAGCACATGGTGCGCGGCCGCACCACCGCCCCCGCAGGTCTCGTCCTCGGCCATGAAATCACCGGCGAAGTCATAGAAGCCGGCAAGGATGTCGAAACCCTTTCTGTCGGCGACATCGTCTCCGTACCGTTCAACGTCGCCTGCGGCCGCTGCCGCCTGTGCAAGGAACGCCAGACCGGCGTGTGCCTGACGGTCAACGAATCCCGCCCCGGCGGCGCCTACGGCTATGTCGACATGGGCGGCTGGGTAGGCGGCCAGGCCGAATACGTCATGGTCCCGTACGCCGACTTCAACCTGCTCAAGTTCCCAGATCGTGCGCAGGCGATCGAGAAGATTCGCGATCTCACCTGCCTGTCAGACATCCTGCCCACCGGCTACCACGGCGCAGTGACTGCAGGCGTAGGCCCCGGCAGCACGGTGTACGTTGCAGGCGCAGGCCCTGTCGGCCTGGCCGCAGCCGCATCCGCCAGATTGCTGGGCGCAGCCGTCGTCATCGTCGGCGACGTCAACCCCGCCCGTCTCAAACACGCCAAGAACGTCGGTTTCGAGATCGCAGACCTGTCAACCGACGTACCCCTGGGCGACCAGATCCAGGCCATCCTCGGCGTTCCTGAAGTCGACAGCGCCATTGACGCCGTCGGCTTTGAAGCACGCGGCCATGGCCATGAGGGCGCGCAGCATGAAGCCCCAGCCACAGTCCTGAACTCCCTGATGGAAATCACACGCGCAGCCGGCAAGATCGGCATCCCCGGCCTGTATGTGACCGAAGACCCGGGCGGCGTAGACAAGGCTGCCAAAACGGGGTCGCTGAGCATTCGCCTTGGCCTGGGCTGGGCCAAGTCGCACAGCTTCATGACCGGGCAGACGCCGGTGATGCAGTACAACCGCGCCTTGATGCAGGCCATCCTCTGGGATCGCATCAAGATCGCCGACATCGTGGGGGTGAAGGTCATCTCACTCGATGACGCCCCGAGCGGCTACGCCCAGTTCGATGCGGGTGCACCGGTCAAGTTTGTGATTGATCCGCATGGGCAGCTGCGGAAGTAAATCAGCGCGCTGACAGGCGCGGCCAGAGGCTCAAACCATCAGATGTAAAGTCGACTTTACGTTTTGGGGCTTTGGGGTGTCTGGTGAGCTTCTACAGCCCAAAAAATGACCGAAAAAGGCCATTTTTGAGTGCCAAATCTGGCTGCAGCCCAATAGATACGTACGTGAGTAGCTATTAAATAAATAGCAATTACCGCGATCTGCCGATCCACATGCCCTGCGTCCCGGGCCTGGTTAGACGCTAGTTCTGGCCTTCGGTCAGCGTATCGAGCTGGAACTGGCCGCTCTTGTGCCACAGCCAGGTGTCGGTATAGACAACTTTGCCCAGCCGTGCGGGGGCGGGGAAGGGCGAGGCGGCCTTGATGGTGCGCTCGATTTCTGCGATGACTTCAGGCGCGTGGCGGGGCGCCCGCATCCAGTCCAGTTTGGTGACGTGTCCGACCCGGTCGATTTCCACATTCAGCACGCCGATGGCATACAGCAGCGGCGGCATGCGGCCCTTGAAAATCCGGTCCGAGTTGAGACCGTAGATATGGCTGGCGCCGTCCTGGCGGTATGCCCGTGGCGTCGCGGCGCCGGAGCTTCGCGCAGAACCCTGTGCCGCAGGCACCGGCCCGACCACGGCGGGTGCAGGCGCAGCCTGGGGGGCCGCCTCGGGAGCGCTCTTGCAGGCGCTGATGATGGCTGCTGCGGCGCTGGAAAAAATTGCCAGCAACCAGAAGCGCCGTGGTGGGTTGACAGTGTTGTCAGTGTTGTCTTGTCTCATTGCTGCCTATTCCTCGTCTTGTCATCTGCTTCAACATGATGGGCTGGTGCAAAAGCGTCTTGTTGTGCTGCCTGCACCGACCGCGGACCAAACCTGGCCATGCCGTTATTTCACGCCTTTCCGGATTTATGGGAAAGTAGGGTTTAAACCCTTTCCAGCGTAGCCCAAAGCACACCTCATGAATATCACTCCCGCAGCCATTTTGCCCGTCTTTTTACCTCCGGCTGCGCCTTCCCGGGTATTGTGATGTCCGGTTCCGGCATGGACAGTCACCTCCACACCCTGTTGAAAAGGCTGGAATCCGAAGCCGCCGTGCTGGTGATGGTCGCGTCCACCCAGGGCTCGGTACCGCGTGAGGCGGGCACATGGATGGCGGTGTTTGCAGGTTCAGTGGTGGGCACCATAGGCGGCGGGCATCTTGAATACGAGGCCGTGGAGCGGGCGCGTGGCATGTTGTTGCCGGCTTACGACGGTCTTGGCGCCATACCTGTCCGCGTTGCATTGGGGCCATCGCTGGGGCAGTGCTGCGGCGGGGTGGTCCACCTGGAGTTTGAACCTGTCACGCAGGCCATGAGCGCGGTGCTGGCAGAACGCCTCAGGCCGGCGCGCTTGCCGGTGGCGCTGTTTGGGGGCGGGCATGTCGGGCACGCGCTGGCGCAGGTGCTGGCCGGGCTGCCTTTTGCCCTGACCTGGATAGACAGCCGCGACGGCGTCTTTCCCGACCCTGTGCCCGAAGGTGTGATCTGCGAGCATTCTGACCCCGTGCAGGTGGCGGTTGGTGATCTGGCGCCGGGATCGCACGTACTCATCATGAGTTTCAGCCACGCAGAAGATCTCGACGTGGTGTCCGCCTGCCTGCAGCGCCAGCGCGAGAAGGGCGACCTGCCCTTTGTCGGCCTGATAGGCAGCCGCAGCAAGTGGGCCACCTTCCGCCAGCGGCTGGAAGCGCGCGGCTTCACAGCCGCCGAGCTCCTGCATGTCACCAGCCCGATTGGCATTCCCGGCATCAGCGGCAAGGAGCCTGCAGTCATTGCGGTCGCTGTGGCAGCGCAGCTCCTGCAGGTGACCGGAGAAGTGCGGGCCCTGGGCACTGGCAAGCGTCTTGCTTGATGTTCACCAGAGCTGACCGGTGTTCGGTAAACTCCGGGGTCAGGCCGCAGCGGAGCCAGGAAATATGCCAACGTACCATTTCTTTTGTTCGCGGCCTTGTTACTGTTCACAGCGCCCGCAGTGGTGAGCAGGTTGCATCACGCAGTTCCATGAACTGCATAGGTTGAGAGTTATGGACAGCTATCTTCTCGACTGGGCCAACCTGCTGCTGCGCTGGGTCCATGTCATCACCGCCATCGCCTGGGTCGGTTCATCCTTTTATTTCGTCTTCCTTGATTCCAGCCTCACGCCGCCGGTCGATGACGACCTGAAAAAGCAGGGTGTGAGCGGTGAGTTGTGGGCCCTGCATGGCGGGGGGTTTTATCACCCCGTCAAGTTTGCAGTGCGCCCGCCGCAGCTGCCTGCGCACCTGCACTGGTTTTACTGGGAGAGTTACAGCACCTGGCTGTCGGGGTTTGCGCTCTTCACGGTCTCTTACCTCTGGAACGCCGGCACCTACCTCGTTGACAAGTCCCTGATGGACTGGTCGCCCGGCGCGGCTGCAGCTGTGGCGCTGTCGTTTTTTGTGGTGTTCTGGATGCTCTACGACGCCATCTGCCAGCTGTTCGGGCAGCGCAAGAACGGCGAGGCCATCGTCGGCGCATTGGTCGCAGTGCTGGTATGTGTCGCTTCGTGGCTGGCCTGCCACTGGTTTGCAGGGCGGGCCGCCTTTTTGCTGGTCGGCGCCATGCTGGCCACCGCCATGAGCGCCAATGTCTTTTTCTGGATCATTCCCGGCCAGCGCAAGATGGTTGCCAGCATCAAGGCAGGTGAGCCGGTCGACCCCATACACGGCATGCGTGGCAAGCAGCGCAGCGTGCACAACACCTACTTCACGCTGCCGGCGCTGTTTGCCATGCTCAGCAACCATTACAGCTTCACCTGGAGCCATCCGCAGAACTGGCTGGTGCTGATTCTGATGATGCTCGCCGGAGCGGCAATCCGGCAGTTTTTTGTGCTCAGGCACGGCTACAAGCTGGGGCGCAACCGGCACCCCGTGGCCTATGCGCTGGTGGGCGTGGCCGTCATCATTGGCGTTATTGTCTGGCTCAAGCCTGTGCCTGCTGCGGTGAATCCGGCGGCTGCAGTTGTGTCGCCTGCTACCGCCTCCGGCCAGCCTGCTTCATCCTCTTTTGCGGCCTTGCAGAAAGTCGTAGAGCAGCGCTGCTACATGTGCCACGGCGCGCAGCTGCAGATGAAAAATGTCAGGCTTGATTCGCCCGCGCTGGTCAAACAGCATGCCCAGGCCATGTATCAGCAGGTGGTGGTCAGCAAGCTCATGCCCATGAACAATGCCACCGGCATCACGGACGCCGAGCGTTTGCTCGTCAGGCAGTGGTTTGAGGCGGGTGCGCCGGTCAACTAGCAGAACGCTTGAAAACAGGCGTAAAAAAACCCGCCTGAAAGGCGGGTCGGGCCATCCGGCTTGCTGGCGGATTTATTGCCGGATTTTGCCGGTACCGCTGATGATGCTGAGTTCCACAAACTTCGAGCCCATGCGGCTGTTTGGTTTGTAGCCCACGGAATAGCCGCCCATATCAAACCTGTCCATGGCCGCCAGTGCACTGACGGTGCCTTCACGGCTTGGTTTGGTGCCCTGGCGGCGTACGGCCTCCACGATGACCTTGGCGGTGATGAAACCTTCCATCATCGCGTAGCTCACCGGCACTTCAAGGTCCTTCTTCGCCGCGACGGCGTCCTGGAATTCCTTGCTCAGCTTGTTTGAAATCTTGTAGGGGTTGGGTGTGACCTGGGCAATCGACACGCCCTGCATCTGCTCTTCGGCCAGGCGTTTTGTGAGCTGCTCGATGTCAACGCCCGAATGCGCAAACAGTTGCGCGCCGCCACGGCCGTAGTTCTCGATGAAGCCTGCCGCCGCAGCACCGGTCGCCACCATGAAGATGGCCTGCGGTGCTGACTTGGTCATGGTCTCGACAGCTTTTGCGACCTGCACGGTACGCGCGGGGTAGCTGGCCTTGGCCACCAGCGTGAGGTTGGCTTTTTTGGCGGCGGCCTCCGCTGCGGTGATGAGGGCGGCGGCACCCGGGCCGTCTTCATAAAAAAGGCCGATGCGCTTGATGCCGACGGTTGCAATGTGCTCGGTGAACTTGTCGAGCTCGTCCTGCAGGCCGGCGCGGACGGTGTAGAGGTAAGGGGTTTCAGGCCGGATCTGCGTGACGCGGTAACCGATCAGCGGGATCTTTTCCTTTTCGAGCACGCCTGATGCCACCAGGTCTTCAATGTTGCTGTTGCCGAAGAAGCCGGCCAGCACCATGGGCTTTTCTTCAGTCATCATCTTGCGGGTTGCTGCCACGGTTTCTTCCGGCAGGCCGCGGTCATCCTTGCGGACCAGCGAGAAGGTGTGGCCATTGGCCCCGCCGGCCTTGTTGACGGTATCGAAATAAAGCTGCATGCCGGCTCCATAGGCCCGGCCCTGGTTGGCTTCAAGCCCTGACAGGGGGCAAACCTCGCCCACCACGACCTGCACGGCATGTGCAGCCGGCGCAGCCAGTGCTGCAAGCGCAAGCGCGCCCGCAGAGAAAATTTGTTTCATCAGTTTCAAGCTCATCTCCTCGGATTGTTTTTGGAACACCTGCTTGTTGCAAGCGGGTTCGCTGCACATCATAGCGGCGTGAAGCAAGGGTTGTACCTGAGGAAAGTACGGGTTAAAACAGCCCCTGTCAGGGCCGCAAGCCCTTGAATTGTGTCCGCGTGTTACCGATGTACCCCAAACGATGTACCGTAGCCGGAAGGGGAGGCTCAATGCATGGTTGATTTTGAGAACAGGTTGAGCACCACCACGCCGGCAATGATCAGCGCCATGCCAATCATGCCCGCCAGGTCTATCTTCTGGTTGTGAAAGAAAAAACTGGTGATGCTGATCAGCACGATGCCCAGCCCTGACCATATGGCGTAGGTCACGCCGGTCGGGATGGATTCATGGTCACCGTCAGAAAATAAAGCGCCGTGCCGTAGCCGATCACCGTGATGATGGACGGGACCAGCCGGCTGAAGCTGTCGCTCGACTTGAGCGCCGTGGTGGCAATAACTTCGGCAACGATGGCAATGCCCAGCGCGAGGTAAGAGTTCATTCGGATTCCTGTGAAATGTGCGCAGATTCTAGGGAGCGACCCTGCGTTTGCGAGGCAAAAGACCTGCCGGGCGGCGGGTTACTGCCCGGTTACGACGGCACAATTGAAGGCTGGAGACCTTATGAACCAGAAACAGACAAGCCAGACCATTCCCGTGGCGGCGAAAGAGCCGCGCGCCTTTCTCGAATACCTTTACCAGGCGGCAGTGAACCGCGCCTTGCCGCTTCAGAACACGGCGGCTTTCCTTCCCGCCCCGCCCACGCCTGAAAGCGGCGGCCGCACCATCGTCATAGGCGCCGGCAAGGCCGGTGGCTCCATGGCGCAGGCGGTCGAGGCACTGTGGCCGGCGGATGCGCCGCTCGAAGGGCTGGTCGTCACGCGTTATCACCACATACCGCCGCGCCCCGCCGGCCTCAGGCAGCGACTGGAAATTGTCGAAGCCGCCCACCCGGTGCCTGATGCCGCAGGCCTTGCCGCCGCACAGCGTATTCTGGCCATGGTGCAGGGGCTGACCAAAAACGACCTGGTGCTGTGTCTGATCTCGGGCGGTGGGTCGGCCCTGCTGACCTTGCCCGCCGATGGTTTGAGCCTTGAAGAAAAACAGCGCATCAACAAGGCCCTGCTCAACAGCGGCGCCAACATTTCAGAGATGAACTGCGTGCGCAAGCATCTCTCGCGCATCAAGGGCGGGCGGCTGGCGGCCGCCTGCGCACCTGCCCGCGTGGTGACGCTCACCATCAGCGATGTGCCGGGCGATGATCCGTCCATCATTGCCAGCGGGCCTACCGTGCCCGATGCGACCACCTGCGCCGATGCGCTGGCCATCCTCAAACGCTACAACATCGCTGTGCCTGCCGCCCTGGTGTCGCAGCTTGAAAGCGCTCTACTGGAGACACCCAAGCCCGGTGATGCGGTGTTCACCGGCCATGAAGTCCACATGATCGCCACGCCGCAACAAAGCCTTGAAGCTGCCGCCGCGGCGGCGCGCGCGGCGGGAATCGAGGCGCACATCCTCAGTGACGAGATCGAAGGCGAGTCGCGCGAGGTCGGCAAGGTGCACGCGGCGCTGGCTCGCGCGGTGGCGCACAGGGGCCAGCCCTTTTCAAAACCGTGCGTCATCCTGAGCGGTGGCGAAACGACAGTCACCGTCAGGCCGCTGCCCCCGGGCGCCAGCAAGGGCAGGGGCGGGCGTGCAGGCGAGTTCTGCATGGGCCTGGCCCTCGCCCTGCAGGGCCAGCCCGGCGTGTATGCGCTGGCCGCAGATACTGACGGTATTGACGGCGTTGAAGACAATGCCGGCGCCTACGTTGCACCCGACACACTGCAGCGCGCCATCGCGAAAGGCATGAAGCTGGACCAGTACCTGGACCGCAACGACGCGTACGGCTATTTCGACCCGCTCGGCGGGCTGGTGGTGACGGGCCCGACCCATACCAATGTGAATGATTTCAGGGCCATGCTGATCCTGTAGTTTCCGGGCGGGTCGGGTTCGCGTCAGGCCAGCCCTGTTAGGCTGACAGCATGTTCAAACGTTTACCGTCCTTCCTGCGCCACGTCGGCCCCGGCGTGGTTACCGGCGCTGCCGATGACGACCCGTCCGGCATTGCCACCTACACACAGGCCGGGGCCCAGTTCGGCACAGGTCTGTTGTGGACGGTTTTCCTCTCGCTGCCTTTCATGATCGCCATCCAGCTGGTCAGCGCGCGTATTGGCCGTGTGACCGGCAAGGGCGTGGCAGCCAACCTGCGTGAACACACGCCCAGGGCTTTTCTGATGAGCATGGTCCTGCTGCTGGTGGTGGCCAACACCATCAATATCGCGGCAGACATTGCGGCCATGGGGGAGGCGCTGCAACTGGTGGTGGGCGGGGGCAAGCACTTTCATTCGATGGCTTTCGGCGTGGTCACCGTGCTGCTGCAGGTGTTTGTGCCCTATCGCAAGCTGGCGCCCATCCTCAAATGGCTGACGCTGTTCCTGTTTGCCTATGTGATTTCGGCGTTTCTGGTGCAGGTGCCGTGGGCGCAGGTGCTGCACGACCTGGTGATTCCCAGACTGCAATGGACGTCTGGCTACTGGATGATGATTGTCGCGCTGCTGGGCACCACCATTTCGCCCTATCTGTTCTTCTGGCAGGCCTCGCAGGAGGTTGAGGAGTTGCGCCAGAAAGGCGGTGCACGCGGCACAGTTGCAGAGGTGCGTGAAGACCTCAAGCGCGTCAAGCGGGATACCTATATGGGCATGTTCTTTTCAAACGCGATTGCGTTTTTCATCATGGTGCTGGGGGGCGCGGTGCTTTATGCGGCCGGTATTCATGACGTGACTTCGGCCGCGCAGGCTGCCCAGGCGCTGCGCCCGCTGGCCGGTGACTTTGCATTTGCACTGTTCGCCGGCGGCATCATCGCCACGGGCCTGCTCGCCGTGCCGGTGCTGGCGTCTTCTGCCGCCTACGCCGTGGCCGAGGCATTCGGCTGGCCTGAAGGGCTGGAGCGCCACTGGTTCGAAGCCAAACGCTTCTACGCCATCATTGCCATCGCCACCATTGTGGGCACGGGGCTGGATTTCACACCCATAGACCCGATGAAAGCGCTCTACTGGAGCGCGGTCATCAACGGCGTCGTCGCAGTACCCATCATGGCCGGCATGATGATGCTGGCCAGCCGCCGCGAGGTGATGGGCAGTTTTACTTCGGGCCGGAAAACCACATGGTTTGGATGGGGTGGGGTGGTGGTGATGGGGGTGGCGGTTCTCATGATGTTCAAGGATGTCTTCGGCCAGATCCTTGGGGGGTGAGGGGCGCCGGGGCAATCGGTGCGGGAATCACCCGAAAGGCACATCTACCGCTGTCCGCGAAACTCTCTCAACTCACTCACCAGGCGCTCAAACTCACTGATCATTTCAGGCGACGCTGCATAGAACACCGCAAACTTGCCCATCAGCGTGCGCACATACAGGCGTGGCGCAATCAGCCATTCCAGCCCGCGAACGCGTATGAGCTTGCCATAGGCCAGCTCGCGCATGTCCATCTGCTTGTTCCACACCCAGCTCTGGTACAGGCCGTCAGGGGCGATGCGCGTTGTGCTGCGCAGGATGTGCCACCAGGTGTAGAGCATGAGCCCGAGGCCGGCCAGGAACCAGCCGCCGCCGACTCCGAGGCCGCCGGCCCGCGTGGCGAGCCATGCGCGTACAAGGGCGGTGGCGCAGGCAAAAACGATCACGGTTGCCAGCACCTTGAAGGGCTTTGAGAATGCCGGGCTGCCGCTTGCGCCGGCGCCGGGCGTGAAACGGAAGGGCGGCGGGCCCATGGCCTCCAGGGGCAGGTTGTCCATCAGGGCGTGCTCTGAAATAGTTGCAGGCCGCCAGCATGTACTGGAGCGGCCTGCCTGTGAGTGTTAAAGATGCGGTTTACTTCTTCGCTGCCGGATCGGCCGCCGGGGCTTCCGGTTCAGGCGGTGGCGGCAGTGCGTCAGAGGCACCGGGCATCGGGTTGTTGATGGATGCGTTCTCATCGGGTGGTGCTTCCAGCTGAACCTTGTCGAGGTCCACCACCTGCGGTTTGTCGAGGAATATCGTCACCGTCTGCGGTACAAAAATCACGATCGCCACCAGCAGCAGCTGCATGATCACCCATGGAATGGCGCCCATGTAGATGTCACTCGATTTGATGGCCACCGGTATTCGCTTCTCCTTGAAGAGCGTGTCGGCAATGCCCCGCAGGTAAAAGAGTGCAAAGCCGAAAGGCGGGTGCATGAAGGAGGTCTGCATGTTCACGCAGAGCAGCACGCCAAACCAGACCAGGTCTATGCCCAGCTTGTTGGCGACGGGACCGAGCATGGGCAGGATGATGAAGGCGATCTCGAAAAAGTCGAGGAAGAAAGCCAGGAAGAAGATAAACAGGTTGACCACGATCAGGAAGCCGATCTGGCCGCCGGGCAGGCCGGTCAGCATGTGTTCGACCCAGCGCGCGCCGTCAACGCCCTGGAACACCATGGAGAACACGCGTGCGCCAATCAGGATGAACACCACCATGGCCGTCAGGCGCATGGTGCCCACCATGGCATCCCAGAGCAGTTCCTTGCTCAGGCGCTTGTGGATGGCGGCCAGTATGAGTGCGCCCACCACGCCCATCGCACCGGCTTCTGTCGGCGTCGCGATGGCGGTGTCTATGCCGGGCAGGCCGCCCATGGAGCCGAGCACCGCAAAAATCAGGATGGCTGACGGGATGATGCCGCGCAGGCATTTGGCCCACAGCGCCCAGCCTTCGAGCGTGCGTGCTGTTTTGGGGACGCCGGGAATGTGGCCGGGTTTGAACACACCAAGCATGAAGGTGTAGCCTGCAAAAATCAGCACCTGCAGGATGGACGGGCCCCAGGCGCCCTTGTACATGTCGCCCACCGAGCGGCCGAGCTGGTCGGCCATGACGATCAGCACCAGCGATGGTGGCACCAGCTGCGTGATGGTGCCCGATGCGGCCAGCACGCCCGTGGCGTAGCGCATGTTGTAGCCGTAGCGGATCATCACCGGCAGCGAGATCAGCGCCATGGCGATCACCTGACCGGCCACGGTGCCGGTGATGGCGCCGAGGATAAAGCCGACGATGATGACCGAATAACCGAGGCCGCCGCGCACGGGGCCGAAGAGCTGACCCATGGAGTCCAGCATGTCTTCGGCAAGCCCGCATTTTTCAAGAATGGCGCCCATGAAGGTAAAGAACGGGATCGCCAGCAGCAATTCGTTCGACAGGATGCCGGCCATGTTCAGCGGCAAATTCGACATGAAGCTGGGCGGAAACCAGCCCATCTCGATGGCGATCAGCCCTGATGCCATGCCGAGTGCCGACAGCGAGAAGGCCACCGGGAAGCCGATCAGCATGATGAGCACCAAGCCCGCGAACATGATGGGCGCGAAGTTTTCCATTTGCATTTTTATTGTCCTGAGAGATGTGGCTGCATGGCGAAAGTACGGGCGTGCGAAAGTGCGGTTTTACTGAACCGGCTTTTCGTAGTGCGTATCCATCTCGAAGATGCCCTTCAGGTAGCAGATGCGCTTGACGATCTCCGACAGGCCCTGCACAAACATCAGGCCGAAACCCAGCGGCAGCAGCAGCACGAAGGGCCAGCGGATCAGGCCGCCGGCGCTTTGGGACATCTCGCCGGTGTTGAATTTGTCCAGAAACAGCGGCCAGCTCAGCCAGGCCAGCACGGCCATGGCCGGCAACAGGAAAAAGATCAGCCCGAACAGGTCGACATAGACCGGGCCGTTGCCCTTGAGCCTGCCGTACATGATGTCAACGCGCACATGCTCATTGAGCTTGAGCACCACCGGTGCGCCCAGCATCACGGTGGCGGCAAACAGATACCACTGGATTTCAAGCCAGCCGTTCGAGCTGGTGTTGAGCCCGTAGCGGATCATGGCGTTGCCTGCCGAGATGAGCGCTGCGATCAGCACCGTCCATGCGGCGATCTTCCCGAGCTTTGTCGAAAGCCAGTCAAAAGCCAGTGCGAGTTTTAGAAGTGCAGACACGGTATGTCTCCGAAATAAGTCTGGTTGAATGATGCGAACAAACCCAATGCCCACGCGCTTGTGCCGGGTGGGCTAGCGGGCAATGGTACGCCCAATGCACGGCGGCGCACTGAAGAAAGCCTGACATAAAAATTCCGGGTTTACCCCTAAAAACAGCGTGTTTTGGGGGTTCCTGGCGTGTCCGGTTTACAGGACCTCTAACCCGCTGCCTTCAGCCATGCAGCCTATGGTGGCTGCCTGCATGAAACCGCCGCGCCTGAAGCAGTCCAGCACCTCTGCCTCGCACTCCGGTGCACACGAGACCAGCAGGCCGCCGCTGGTTTGCGGGTCGCTCAAAAGCGCCTGCTGTGCGGCAGATATGCCGACCGGCAGCGATACCTCGCCGCCATAGCTCGCCCAGTTGCGGCCCGATGCGCCGGTAACCACACCTTTTGCCGCCAGATCCAGCACGCCCTGCAACAGCGGGATCTGATTCATGTTGATCTGCATCTTCAGTTTTGCGCCGCGCGCCAGTTCCAGCCCGTGGCCGGCCAGCCCAAAGCCGGTGATGTCGGTCAGCGCATGCACGCCGTCGAGTTTGGCCAGTTCAATGCCGGGCTTGTTCAGCTGTGTGGTCACGGCAATCATCTGCGCGTAGCCTTCGGACGGCAAAATTTCCTTCTTCAGCGCAGCCGACAAAATACCCACGCCCAGCGGCTTGCCCAGGATGAGGATGTCACCCGCCTTCGCACCTGAATTTTTCTTCACACGTGAAGGGTGCACCAGGCCCAGCACCACCAGGCCGTAAATAGGCTCGACAGAATCAATCGTGTGGCCGCCAGCAATCGGTATGCCCGCGTCGCGGCAGACATCCTGCCCGCCGCGCAGGATGGCGCCAATGGTTTCCAGCGGCAGCACATTGATCGGCATGCCCACCAGGCCCAGCGCCATGATGGGTGTGCCGCCCATGGCGTACACATCGCTGATGGCATTGGTCGCGGCGATGCGGCCAAAGTCATAGGGGTCGTCGACGATGGGCATGAAGAAATCGGTGGTGGCTATCAGTGCCTGTTCGTCGTTGAGCAAATACACCGCCGCGTCATCGGCGGTTTCAATGCCCACCAGCAGCTCTTTGGGTATGGGCAGGTTGCTGGAGTTCTTGAGGATCTCGCTGAGCACACCGGGCGCAATCTTGCAGCCACAGCCACCCCCGTGGGACAGGCTGGTCAGGCGTGGGGCAGGGTTCAGTTTGAGGGCTTCGGGTGCGTTCATGGCGGGTCTTTCGGGTGGCTGGCGCGCAGTGCGCCCTGTATCTGGTCTCTCACCAAGTTTAGGACAAGGCTTCGTTCACGTGCGGGTTCAAAAAGTGGGGCCCGCTGCCTGCATTGGTCCTGCAGCAGCGCCAAAAATTCGGGTTCTGCCATGCAGCGCCTGATGAGCGTCGCCAGCTGCGCGTGGTCACCCGTTTCAAAATAGCCCGCGTAGTCATCGCCCAGCATGCCGATATTGCCGCTGATGCGTGAGGCCAGCACCGGTGTGCCGGCCTGTATCGCTTCGAGGATGACCTGCGCACCGCCTTCCATCTCCGAGCAGTTGACCAGCACGTGGGCGCGCTTGATGTACTGGCGCGTGGCGCCGCGCGGCAGGCCGCCCAGCCAGCGGTAGCGTGGTGTCTGTTGCGCGGTGGCCTGCGCGGCGCTTGCAAGAGACGTCTCCAGTGCATCGCCTATCTGTACAAATCTTGTACCGGCTGCAAAGTCGTGCGCTGCAGCCTTCATGAAGGTCAGCGGGTCTTTCTCCTGCCGCAGGTGGCCGACCATCAGCGCGCAAAAGCTGCGGGCCGGCTTTATGGCCGGCACCAGCCGCGGGGCCGACTGGTAAATGACATGCGTCTTGCTGCGCCAGGCTTGAGGCATCGCGGCCAGCCCGGCATCCTGCAGCACCACCAGGTGCGTGGCCAGCGCCAGCGAGCGTTGCGCGTTCGCGTCGGTGTGGATGTCGCGATACAGGTCGGTGCCCGTCAGCACGACGATCAGGGGTTTTGCGGGCCAGGCCTGGGCCCAGGCGTGGATCGATCCGGCCGAGCGGCGGGCATGCAGGGCCAGCATGAGTTGCGGCTCGCGGCGTGTGGATGAAGCTCCCCGGGGTGGTGGCCATTGCTGCATCAGTGCAGTGTCACAATGACCCGAGAGAAATTTAGCCCAGCGGTGCGCGGTGTGCCAGTTGCCGTTGTTCGACTCCTGCAGCGCCGGGCTGACCAGCACGATATTTTTCAGGACGATATTTGTGGCCTCAGATTCAAAGCCTCCGCTACATGCCGCGTCCGCCAGGACGACCTCCGCACTGATCGATTCGCCGCTCATGCGCAGCGCGGGTC
This sequence comes from Polaromonas sp., assembly GCF_016185115.1. Classification (GTDB taxonomy): domain Bacteria; phylum Pseudomonadota; class Gammaproteobacteria; order Burkholderiales; family Burkholderiaceae_C; genus Polaromonas. The sequence goes on from NZ_JACPOF010000015.1 coordinate 633,797, forward strand.
GCGACGTTTTGTCTCTGGCGCTCATGGATGCGCGCAATCATACGCTGCACCTTTTCTCCCAGTACCAGAAGGCGCTGGAGGCCGTGAACTTCAGCATGCCCCTGATGCCGGAGATCAACCCGCCACTGTGGGAGCTTGGCCATATCGGCTGGTTCCAGGAGTGGTGGATAGGCCGCAACATGCAGCGCGCCATGGGTACACGGCTGTCTTCACCGCACACCCGCCTGGCCTCGATCGAGCCCAATGCTGACCTCTGGTGGGACTCCAGCCACGTAGCGCACGACACGCGCTGGGCGCTGCCGCTGCCAGGTGCCGACAACATTCGCGCCTACCTGCTCGACACGCTGGAAAGCACGCTGGAGCTGCTTGAAAAAGCCGGTGACGACGATGACGCGCTTTACTTTTATCGCCTGTGCCTGTTTCATGAAGACATGCACGCCGAGGCGCTGGCATACACAGCCCAGACGCTGGGCCTGCCGCTCGATCCTGCCCTGCAGGCCGTGTTCACGCCGCCTGCGATGGCCGGGCGTGAGCCGGTGCTGGTGCCGGCCACCGTCTGGCAACTGGGCAGCCCCGCAGGCGCTGGCAGCGGCTTTGTGTTCGACAACGAAAAAAACCAGCACCCGGTGCAGGTGCCTGAATTTGAAATCGATGCCCAGCCCGTGACCTGGGCGCAGTTTGTCGAGTTTGTCGACGACGGCGGTTACGACAGCCCGGAGTGGTGGCACCCCGAGGGCTGGCAGTGGCTGCAAAAGCTGGCTGAAGGCGAGGGCAGGCGCGGGCCGCGTTATGTGGACCAGATAGGCGTGGCCAGCGGCGCGGTGATGCAGACGCGTTTCGGCGTGCCCAGGCGCATGTCCGGCAACCAGAGCGCCATGCACATGAGCTGGTGGGAGGCCGACGCCTGGTGCCGCTGGGCTGGCCGCCGCCTGCCATCCGAAGTTGAATGGGAGGTCGCCGCCCACACGGCGGTGCGCCGCGGTTTTCGCTGGGGCGATGTGTGGGAGTGGATGGGCACCACCTTCAGGCCTTACCCCGGCTTTTCGCCCGACCCCTACGCCGAATATTCACAACCCTGGTTTGAAACACACAAGGTGCTGCGCGGCGCATCCTTCGCCACCCGCGCCCGCATGAAGAACCCGAAGTACCGCAACTTCTACCTGCCCGGGCGTGACGACATTTTTTGCGGTTTCCGCTCCTGCTCGCTATAAAAAACGTAGCTGCTCACGTGCGTATTTATTGGTCTGGAGGCCAATTTGATGCCTGAAAATGGCCAAAAAATGCTCTCTTTTGGCCGATTTTTCCCTTGATGGGGCGACTGGACGTGTTGCTTTTGAATAATGCGTCATAAATAAATCATTAAGTGCTTAAAGATTCATTTGTGATGCGTTAACTGCTTCGGGTTCCCCGGCGTGGCAGAAACACTCCGCATCGCATCAAAACCGGCCGGTTTTGACCTCTACCTATAATCCACCCGTGTTCTCCCCTCCGTCATCGCGCAGCCGCCCATCAATCTGGGCCAGGTTCGCGGCCTTCCTCAGCTTCCTCGCCGTTGTCTCGGCGCTGGTGGCGCCGGCGACCATGCTGGCCGAAGAAGTGCGTACTGGCAAGCTGGGCGGCGTGTGTGTGGTCAACATGGCCGCGCAGGGCAGCCCTGATGGCGCTGATGCAGGCGGCGGCAGCGCCTCAAAAACCGGCACGCACTGCGAGTTGTGCGGCTCTTTGGGCATGGCGCTGCCAGCACTTGAAGTTGCCAGCATTCCCTGCGCACCCGGCACCCAGGTGGCTGACGCCTCTACACCTGCCCACCTGGCCGAATCCATCCCCGGCCTGCCGTTCAGCCGCGGCCCCCCAGCACTTTGAACTGAAACCGCTCAAGCCTTGCGCCTGAGCCATGTTGCGCCCCTGCCTTTTTTCTTTTGAGGCCACGGCGCTGCCTGTTTTCTTTTCAATGTGTGGATTTCATGAACCCTTCCCGAACCCGCGCGCGGTTTCGCCTGAGTTGCATGGCGGCAGGCGCGCTGGCCAGCCTGCCTGCCTTCGCGCAGACGACGCCAGACGCGGCACCCGCCAGATCGCTGGGCGTGGTCACCATCAACAGCGGCCAGCCCACTTCACTGCCCACGCAAATCCCGACCACCATCGAAGGCGTGACGAAAGAGCAGATAGAGCAGGCCATCAACGCGACGGACAGCGAAGATGCGCTCAAGTACTTCCCCAGCCTGCTGGTGCGCAAGCGCTACATCGGCGACTACAACCATGCGGTGCTGTCCAGCCGTGCATCGGGCACCGGCAACTCGGCGCGCTCCATGGTTTATGCCGACGGCATTTTGCTGTCCAACTACCTGGGCAACGGCGCCACCTACGCGCCGCGCTGGGGGCTGGTGACGCCTGAAGAAATCGAGCGCGTCGATGTGCTCTACGGCCCGTTTTCTGCGGCTTACCCAGGCAACTCGGTGGGCGCCGTGGTGGACTACGTCACGCGCATGCCGACAAGGTTTGAAGCCCACGCCAAGCTCACCGGCTTCACGCAGAACTTCAGGCTGTACGGCACCGACAGCAGCTTCAGCGGCTCGCAGGCCAGTGCTTCGCTGGGCAACAAGGTGGGTGACTGGTCATGGTTTGCCAACATCAACCGCAACAAAAGCGCTGGCCAGCCGCTGACCTTCACCACCAAGGCGCTCAGCACCACGGCTCCGGCTGTGGGCGCGCGCGTGGTGACAGGCGCCGTGCCCGGCCTTGACCGCACCAACACGCCCTGGCTGCTGCTGGGCAGCGCCACGCAGTACGACACCACGCAGGAGCACGCCAAAATCAAGCTGGCCTATGACTTTTCATCGACCGTGCGCGCGGCCTGGACCCTGGGCTACTGGAAGAACAACACCCAGAACACATCGCAAACGTATTTGCGCGATGTGGCAGGTGCCCCGGTTTACAGCGGCAACGTCAGCATCAACGGCCGCGGCTACACGCTGGCGGCCACCGACTTTGGCACCAGCAACGACGCACTGGTGCACTTGATGCACGGCCTGTCGGTCAAGTCCAACACCCAGGGCGTGTTCGACTGGGAAGTGGCAGCCAGCCTGTACAACTACCAGAAGGACCAGCAGCGCGCAGCCACCACTGCCCAGCCCGGCGCGCTGCTGGGTGGCGCAGGCACCATCACCGACCAGAACGGCACCGGTTGGAACACGCTGTCGCTTAAAGGCATCTGGCGGCCGGATTCCGTCAACGGCATCAAGGGCTCGCATGTGGTCGATTTCGGCTACCAGCAGGACAACTACGCGCTGCGCATCCTGCGATCCAGCATCGCAGGCAATTACCTGACCGACAGCGCCGGCACTGTTGTCAACGATGTGGGCGGCCGCACGCGGCTGCGCAGTGTGTACGCGCAAGATGCCTGGGCCTTCGCTGCGAAGTGGAAGACGGTGCTGGGCGCACGTGTCGAGAGCTGGAGCGCCTCCAATGGCTTCACCACCTTTGGTGTGGGCAACGCAGCCAATGCCATCTATGGCAACCGCAGCGAGACTGCAGTTTCGCCCAAGGCCGCGCTGTCCTACCAGTGGTCCACCGACACGGTGCTCAAGGCATCAACCGGGCGCGCGGTGCGCTTTCCTACCGTCAGCGAGCTGTATGGCGCGACCGCGACAGTCAACTCGCGCTTCGTCAACGACCCCAGCCTGCGGCCTGAAAAATCATGGACGACAGAGCTCTCGGCTGAAAAAGACCTGGGCAACGGCCTGCTGCGCATGACTTTTTTCACCGAGAACGTGCGTGACTCGCTGTATTCACAAACCACGTTTGACCCGGCGGCCAACCTCAACGTCAGCCGCGTGCAGAACGTAGGCCGCATCCAGACCAAAGGTATTGAAGTCGCGTACAACGGCAACGACGTGTTCAAAAAAGGCCTGGACCTGAGTGGCAGCGTGACCTATGCGGATTCACGCATCAGGGAGAACGCAGGTTTTGTGGTGACGCCCGGCGACACCATCGGCAAATACCAGCCACGCGTGCCCGTGTGGCGCGCAACCGCGCTGGTCAGCTACCGCTTTGATCCGAAACTGAGTGCCACTTTCGGCGCACGCTACAGCGGCCCACAGTTCTCCGCACTTGACAATGCCGATGTGAATGGTTACGCCTACATGGGTGCGAGCAAATACTTCACCACCGATGTGCGCGTGCGTTACCAGGTCAGCAGGCAATGGGTGGCAGCCGTCGGCATAGACAACCTCAACAACTACAAGTACTGGAACTTTCACCCCTATCCGCAGCGTACGCTGGTGGCCGAGCTGAAGTTCGACCTTTGATGGCCTCCTTTTCTTCATCACACGAAATACATCATGAAAAACAAGCTCAACAAAACATCCCTGGCAGTTTGTGCTGCAGCCCTGCTGTGCATGGCCAGCCTGCCAGCCGCCGCGCACGTGGTACTTGAATACCAGGTCGCCAATGCCGGCAGTTATTACAAGGCCACCTTCAAGGTCGGCCACGGTTGCGGCACGTCACCTGTCAAACAGATCGTCGTCACCATCCCGGCGGGCGTGCAGGGTGCCAAGCCCATGCCCAAAGCCGGCTGGGCGCTGGACATAGCCCGCGAAAAGCTCGCACAGCCCGTGATGGATCATGGCCGCACCGTGACCGAAGACGTCTCGCGCATCACCTGGACGGCAAAGACACCGGCCGACTACCTGCAAAATGACTGGTACGACGAATTTGTGTTGCAGGGCAAGTTGCCGGGCAAGGCCGGCCCCATGTACTGGCCCGTGAGCCAGGTGTGTGAGTCAGGCCGTACCGACTGGGTTGAAACACCAAAGGCAGGGCAGAAGATGTCTGACCTGAAAAGCCCGGCGGCGGTGCTGGAAATCATGCCCACCGGCGGCAGTGGCGAACACAACCATTGAACGATCAGACAGTCAGATCAATTGAAAACCCATACGTCCCGTTGAAGGAAAAAAAGTTATGAAAGCATCTACCCCATTCAAGTCAGTCGCTCTGGCTGCGTTGCTGGCCATCGGCGTCGGCAGCTTTGCGCAAACTCTGCCGGTCAAGGTCGACAAGGCCTGGGCGCGCGCCACCGTGCAGGGCCAGAAAGGCACAGGGGCCTTCATGAGCATCACCGCCAGCGAAGGCACAAAACTGGTGGGCCTGTCCACTCCGGTGGCAGGCGTTGCCGAAGTGCACGAGATGAAGATGGAAGGCGATGTCATGAAGATGCGCGCCGTGCCTGGCGGGCTGGATCTCCCAGCCGGTAAAACGGTGGACCTCAAGCCCGGCGGTTACCACGTCATGTTGATGGACCTGAAGACGCCACTGGCCAAAGACAGCATGGTGCCCATGACACTGTTGTTCAAAAATGCAAAAGGCGTTGAGAGCAAACTCAATATCACCGTACCGGTATCAGTCACGGCGCCCGGCGCTGCTGCCGCTGCAGGCACGCCTGCTGCGCACGATCACAAGCACTGAGAGTTGATTTGCGCGCCTCAGGCGACGCGGTGGGCGAGGAAAAACATCGCGCTTTTCAAACCCAGAAACGTCATGATGAATGAGCCGCTCATGTGCATGACGGCCGTGAACACGGCCAGGCCATAGCGCGCCTCTGTCATGTAGAGCACCACTTCCGCCGAGAACGATGAGAACGTCGTCAGCCCCCCCAGAAAGCCCGTGACCAGCAGCAGCCGCCAGACTGGGTCCAGGTCAGGCACGGCCTGGAACACCGCGATGCACACGCCAATCAGGTAACCCCCAATCAGGTTGGCCGCCAGCGTGCCCCAGGGAATCATGCCGCCCGGCGTCAGCCACAGCGCCAGGCCCCAGCGTGCAACCGCACCAATGGCTGCACCTATGGAGATGGCGATGATGGAAAGCAGTGGGGCGCTGGGCATGGTTGTTTTGGTTAGACAATAAGTCATGACTTTACCTGCGCCCCCTGTTCCAGTCGAGCCTGAAGAGAAACCTCCGGCCGCTGATACAGGCTTTCTCGGCGTCGTGATGCTCGACACACGCTTCCCCCGCATCCCCGGCGACATCGGCCACCCCGACGCCTTTGGTGTGCCCACCAGCCTGCGCACCGTCAAGGGCGCCTGGCCCGACAAGGTTGTGCAATCAGCTGCAGGCCTGCGCGGTGCACGGGTGGTGCCCGCCTTTGTGTTTGTGGTGCGGGCCATGGAGCGCGACGGCGCCAAGGCCATCACCACCAGCTGCGGTTTTCTGGTGTTGCTGCAAAAAGAGCTGCAGGCCGCCGTCAAGGTGCCGGTCATCACGTCGAGCCTGATGCAGTTACCCGGCCTGCTTGCGACGAACGCCAAGGTTGGCGTGCTGACCATCAGCAGCGGCAAGCTTGGCCAGGAACACATACGCGCCGCCGGTGTGCCGCGCGAACGGCTGAAAGACGTGGTGATTCAGGGCGTAGACCCCAAAGGCGAATTCGCCACCGCCATTCTGGGCAACCAGCTTTATATGGATGTCATCAAGACCAGCGAAGAAGTTGTCGCAGCTGCAGTGGCGCTTAAAAAGCGTGAGCCGTCACTGGAGCATGTGGTACTGGAATGCACCAACATGCCGCCGTATCGTGAGGCGATTGAGGCGGCGACTGGCATGAAGACCTGGGCGCTGACGGATGATGAAAGGCTGCTGCGGCCTTTTCGTGACTGACTGATTAGTCGGCACATAAGGACCTTTAGTGCAGAGGTCTGGAGAGGAATCAATAAGAAGATTAGGCGGTCCTTGTCGTGAACAACGAGGGAGATCTAGGTTGCGTTATCGAAGACATGATGCCCTCAAATCCGCGTCGATCCGCAGGGCAGATCTCGTTAATCTTCCCATGGTGACGATGTTATTTACATCCAAACATTGTGAGGCAGAAGAGTTCGCAGCTCTTCGCAGCGCGACTCAATAGCGTGCTCGAGCTTCTCGATTATTGTGTGCAAGGCGCGCACAGCCGGCCGCCGAAGCGCCTGCCTAGTGGCGCGAAAAATTCCTCCATCACCATCGGGAAATACCTCGATGGTGAGGTCCAAATAGTCGGCATCGGTGTGAGCGACCTCTTTGTTCCTCATCTCGATGAGTTCTTCATGAAATTCACGCTCGGTTGAGGTGAGAACCCGAAGCAACGACCCAGGAACTGCCTTCTCAGCGACGGAGGTTCCCCTTGAGCTAACGAACGGCCGAGCGTAAGTAACAACTAAGGCCGTGTTCAATGCAAGCAACTGGCCTGTCATAGGTCTCGAGCGGGGGATGCGTAACTTACTTGCTAATAGCTCTGAAGCAATGTCCTTGGCCTCCCCAAGGTCGATCCGAGAGAGCCAAAGCCGCCTGTAGAGGCGCAGGTCAGGCTCGCGATCCTCAGGTACTTTCAAGCGATCAAGATTGGTGGGCGCCATCCGAGTGGTCTAACTCCTGAGTTGGGCGGCAAAAATCGGAGAGCGGAAAATTTCCTACTTCTCCACTCCCATTACCAAATTAGGCAAGCTCGTCACGATCTGCGGGAACACAGTGATCAGCACAATACATACCACGAGGCACCCGAAGAATGGAATCGCCGCCCGCGCAATCGTATTGCTGTCCTTGCCGGTCATGTTCTGCAGCACAAAGAGGTTAAAGCCCACGGGTGGCGTGACCTCTGCAATCTCGACCAGCAGGATGATGAAGATGCCGAACCAGATCAGATCGAAGCCGGCCTTCTGGATCATGGGCAGCACGACGGCGCTGGTCAGCACGATCATCGAGATGCCGTCGAGCGCTGTGCCCAGAATCAGGTAGACGATGGTCAGCACAAAGATCAGCGCAAAGGGCGACAGGTGCATGTGGTCTACCCACTCGGCCAGTTCGCGCGGAATGCCTGTGAAGGCCATGGTCTTGGTGAGGAAGGACGCTCCGGCCAGGATGAACATGATCATGCAGCTGGTGCGCGTGGTGCCCATCAGGCCGTCCTTGAAGTTCTGCCATGTCAGCGAGCGGCTCCAGAGCGCGAGCCCCAGCGAGCCGGCCACGCCGTAGGCTGCGCATTCAGTAGCCGTGGCATAGCCTGCAATCAGCACCCAGCAGACAAACACAATCAGCGCACCGCATGGGATGAGGTTGCGCGACTTGTGCAGTTTTTGCATGAAGGTGGTCGGCTGGTCGGGCGGCGGCTGCAGCGCCGGATTGCGCAGCGCCCACCAGATGATGTAGCCCGAGAACAGCGCCATCAGCAAAAAGCCGGGCAGAAAGCCCGCCAGGAAGATGCGGATGATGGAGGCGTCGGCTGCCACCGCATAGACCACCATGGTGATGGATGGCGGAATCAGGATGCCCAGCGTGCCGGCCGTTGCCAGGGACCCGAGTGCGATCTTTTCGCTGTAGCCGCGCTTGACCAGCTCGGGCAGGGCGACCTGCGAGATGGTGGCGCAGGTGGCGGCTGATGAGCCAGATACCGAGCCAAAAATGCCGCAACCCAGAATGGTCGTGTGCATCAGCCGGCCGGGAATGCGGTTCAGCCAGGGGCTCAGGCCCTCAAACATCTCTTCGCTGAGTTTGGTGCGAAAAAGGATTTCGCCCATCCAGATAAACAGGGGCAGGGCAGCGAGCTCCCAGCTGGCGTTGCTTTCCCAGAAGGCGCTGAAAAGGTTCTTGCCGGGTTGTGTCGTCGTGAAAAAGGCCTGCCCGACCCAGCCGCAAATGGCCAGTGTCATGGCAATCCATACGCCACCCGAAAGCAGCACCATCATGAGCAGCAGCAAAATGCCGCCCACCATCAAAATGTCCATGATTTGTTAGTTCTTTATGTTTTTGGAAGGACGCTAAGTGTGTAGAGGATGGATCCCGGATCGAGTCCGGGATGACAGCCACAATTCAAACTTCTGATGAGAAATCACCACGCGCATGCCGCTCTGCGACCTCGCGTACAAAGGTGGGCACGCCGCCGCGTAGCACGATGATGAATTCATCGACCACGGCAACCAGCAGCAGGATGGAACCCAGCGCAAAGCTCAGCTGTGGAATCCACATCGGCATGGGCAACAGGCCCTGCGCGATGTCATTGAACTCCCAGCTTTCGTAGGTGAACCGGCAAGCCGACAAGGCGAGGTAGGCCACCGCGACGGACGCAATGGCCAGTGATACCAGCTCCATCGCACGGCGGGTTTTTTCACCAACCTTTTCAAGCAGCAGCGTCACCCGCACAAAGTCGCCGTGCTTGAAGGCATGGGCCATCGCAAAAAATGCGGCAGCCGCGCAAAACCAGGCCACCACATCGTTGACGGCGCCCGTGTTGACGCGAAACTCCCGCAATATGCTTTGGCCTATCATCAGCACGGCAATCAGTGCGATGAAGACGGCGCCCAGTGCGCCGCCTGCCAGGTAAAGCCGGTCAAGAAATTTGCGCATGCTTTATTTCTTGGCGGCTTTGAGCTTGTTGAAGTCGGCAACGATGGCCACGCCTTCAGGGCCAGCCTTTTTCTGCCAGTCGGCCACCATGATCACGCCCACCTGCTTCATGTCGGCCGTCAGCTTGGCTGGCGGTGCAACAATCTTCATGCCTTTTTCCTTCAGCGCATTCTTGTACCAGTCGTTCTTTTCTTCGCTGAGCTTCCAGCCGCGCACTTCCGCATCGGCGGCTGCCTTGGTGACTGCTGCCTGCGTGGCGGGGTCAAGCGCATCAAACGCTTTCTTGTTCACGAGGATCGCGTTTTTTGGCAGCCAGGCCTGGGTGTCATACCAGTACTTCAGGCTTTCATAGGTCTTGGAGTCGTAGCCGGTGGAGCCCGAGCTCATGTAGCTTTCAACCACACCCGTCGCCAGTGCCTGTGACAGCTCGGCTGCCTGTATGGTGACGGGCTGCGCGCCAATCAGTTCTGCAATCTTGGCAGTGGCGGGGCTGTATGCGCGCCATTTGATGCCGCGCAGGTCGGCGACAGAGCCGATCTCTTTCTTTGTATAGATGCCTTGCGGTGGCCATGCCACGGTGTAGAGCAGCTTGATGCCCTGCACGTCCAGCAGTTTGCTCAACGCAGGTTTCTGCGCCTGGTACAGCAGTTTGGATTCAGCGTAGGAGGTTGCAAGGAAAGGCTGGCCATCGAGGCCGTAAATCGGGTTTTCGTTTTCAAAGTTGACCAGCAGGACTTCACCAATCTGTGCCTGGCCGCCCTGAACGGCGCGCTTGATCTCATTGGCCTTGAAGAGCGATGCATTGGCATGCACCGTGATCTTGAGCTTGCCGCCTGTGGCCTTGTCGACGTCGGCTGCGAACTGGGTCAGGTTTTCAGTGTGGAAGTTGCTGGCCGGGTAGGCTGCGGGCAAATCCCATTTGGTCTGTGCAAAAGCGGATGTGCCCAGGGTAAGGGCCGTGGCGACCAGTGCAAGCTTGAATTTCATGGTGACTCCAGATTGGGAAGTATTGAAATGGTTGAAGGTAAGGCTAGGATAGACGCAAATCCCGCGCCAGTTCCCCGGAGATACCCCGAAATCCGTTCCGTAACCCACGGCTACTCCTTATGAACCTCCGTTTTGTTGAAGCCTTCTACTGGGTGGCGTCGCTGAAAAGCATCTCGCGCGCTGCAGAAAAGCTTTTTCTCACGCAGTCAGCCATGTCCAGCCGCATCGCCACACTCGAAGAAGAGCTGGGCATCCTGCTATTGGACAGGCGCGACAAACAGTTCAAGCTGACGATTGCGGGTGCGCGCTTTCTGATCTACGCGCAGAAGCTGCTCGACCTGCAGCGTGAGGTCAAGGCCGAGATGGGTTCGGGTGCGCCCATGGCGGTCGCCATGCGCATAGGCGCGATTGAATCGGTGCTGCATTCCTGGCTGATTCCCTGGCTTGAGAAGTTGCGCATCGACCACCCCGGGCTGGAACTTGAGCTCACCGTTGAAACCACACCCATCCTGATGGAGCAGATAGAGCGCGGCACGCTTGATCTGGTGTTTGCCGTGCTGCCTGCATCCGCCGATGGCGTGCGAAACCATGCGCTGCCGGTCATGGATATGGCTTTTGTGGGCAACCCGCTGCTCCATAAAAAAAGAAATTACAGGCTGGACGAGCTCGCCGAGATGGAGTTGCTGACCTTCCAGAAGGGCTCCCAACCGCATGTCACGCTGCTTGACCTGTTCAAACAGAACCGCATGGAGCCCAAAAAGGTGCACGCGATTTCGTCCATATCGGCCATGGTCCAGCTGGTGCAGGGCGGGTTTGGTGTGGCGCTTTTGCCGCGTGCGGCGGTCCAGCGCCTGACGGGTTTTGCCAGCCTCAAAATGCTGACCTGCGACAAGAAAGTGAAGGGTTTGCCCATACACGCCAGCTACCGGACAGACCCGACGTCGTCTTCAGTTGAAACTGTCGTGAGGTCGGCCGTCGAGTTTGCGGCTGAGGCGACAGGCGGCAAACCTGGCATCAACGAAGGCACCAAAACAGGCCTGCGAAAAACCGCAATATCCACAAAAAAGGTGCATCAGGGTAAATCCTTATCATCGAAAAAATCGATGAACTAAGCGAAAAATTTCTTGTTTGATTTAGCGTTTTGACAAACGCACACTTCGTCACATGTCATTCAACTGTCATGTTTTTACGAGGAGTTTCAAATGAGGAAATCATGGGTAGCCCGAGTGGCTTCAGTCGTTCTGTCTGCCGGGTTCGCGTTCAGCGCCCATGCACAGCAGGAAATAAAAATCGGTGTGCTGTACCCCCTCACAGGGCCAGGTGCATCCGTCGGTGCAGAACTGCGCAGCGCACTTGAGCTGGCTGCCGACATCATCAACAACGGCGCACCCGGTATTGCCCAGCTGCCTTTCTCCGCAGGCAAGGGCCTGCCCAACCTGAAGGGCGCAAAGATCAAGCTGGTGTTTGCCGACCACCAGGCCAACCCGCAAACCGGCGCGACCGAGGCTGAACGCCTGATCACCCAGGAGAAGGTTGTGGCGCTTGTCGGTGCCTACAACAGCGCCGTCACTGCAACCGCCAGCCAGATCGCCGAGCGCGCAGGCATTCCCTTCCTCAACCCCGAGTCTTCTTCTGCTTCGCTCACCGCACGCAACTTCAAGTGGTTCTTCCGCACCACGCCGCATGACGATCTTTTTGTCAACAACGCGTTCGAGTTTTTGAAAGAACTGGAAGCCCGCAAAGGCATCAAGGCCGGTGTCGTGGCCAGCCTGAACGAGAACGGCCTGTGGGGCACAGAGACCACCAAGCTGCAGGCCAAGCTGGCCCTTGAGTACAAGCAGAACCTGGCCAAGCAGATTGTTTACCCGGCCAAGACCACGCAGCTGACTTCTGAAGTGCAGACGCTGAAGGCGGCCAATCCCAACCTCGTGCTGCAGTCGTCATACACGGCTGATGCCATCCTGTCGATGAAGACATACAAGGAGCTTGGCTTTTCGCCCGACATGATTCTGGCCAACAACGCCGGGTTCACAGACACCGACTTCATCAAGACTCTGGGCAAGGACGCCGAGTACGTGATCACCCGTGAAGTCTGGGCACTGGACCTGGCCAACCGCAACCCGCTGATCAAGCAGGTCAATGACCTGTTCAACAGCCGCTACAAGATCAACTTCACCGGCAATTCATCGCGCACCTTCACCGGCATGATGGTGATGGCTGATGCGATTAATCGCGCAGGTTCTACCGAGCCGGAAGCGATCCGCAAGGCGCTGGTGGCCACCGATATTGCCGGCAACAAACTCATCATGCCGTGGAAGGGTGTGAAGTTCGACGCGACAGGCCAGAACACGCTGGGCCAGGGCATCCTGGTGCAGATCATTGACGGCAAGTACAACACCGTCTGGCCTTTCAACATGGCGTCACGTGAAGTCACATGGCCCATGCCCAAATGGGACCAGCGCAAGTAAGTTGCGATCCCATTTCGATGCGATGCGTTGTTGCCCCGCCTTGCCGTGCCAAAGCACTGTCTGCAGCGGTGCGCCTAGCCTCGCACCGAACTGGAAACGCAACGAACGTTAACCAAATCATCCAAAAAGAAAACCCATGACTACGGAAATTCTGCTTCAGACGCTTGCTTCAGGCGTCCTTATCGGGCTGATTTACGCGCTGGTGGCGATTGGCCTGACGATGATTTTCGGCGTCATGGACATCGTGAATTTTGCGCACGGGGAGTTCCTCATGCTGGGCATGTACTCGACCTTCTGGCTTTTCGCCCTCTATGCGCTTGACCCCCTGCTGACGCTGCCGCTGACAGTCATCATGCTGTTTGCGTTTGGCGTGCTGCTGTACAAGCTGGTCATCGTTCGCATCATCAACGCACCCATGCTGTCGCAGATCTTCACGACCTTTGGCATCATGATCCTGCTGCGCGGTGTGGCCCAGTTCCTCTGGAAACCAGACTTCCGCTCGATTGAGAACTCGGCTGTCGCCGGTTCTGTGAAGCTGCTGGGCATACAGCTGGGTAAACCGCAGCTGGTGGCGGGCATTGGTGCAATCGTGGTCACGGGGCTGATTTATTTCTTTCTCAACAAGACCCGTCTTGGTGCCGCGCTTGAAGCCACTGCCTCCGACAAGGAAGCGGCCCGTCTCATGGGCATTGACTCGCACAAGATGTTCTCGCTGGCCTGGGGCATAGGTGCGGCCTGTGCGGGTGCGGCGGGCGTTCTGCTCTCAACCTTCTTCCCCATCTTTCCGGACGTCGGTGCCAACTTCATCCTGCTTGCTTTTGTGGTGGTCAACCTGGGCGGTTTCGGCAGTGTGACGGGCGCTTTCTGGGCAGGCATCCTGGTTGGCGTGATTGAGGTGATGGGCGGCCTGCTGCTTGGGCCCCAATACAAGACCGCCATCGTGCTGGTGCTCTTCCTGGGCGTACTGATGTTCCGCCCGCAGGGCCTGATGGGCAAGGCGTGATCATGAACAAACAAACTCTTTCCATTGCGGCCACGGTTGTTGTGTTGTTGCTGGCCCTGGCGCTGCCGCTGGCGGTTGATTCGTCGCACCTCAACATGGTCATCCTGGTGCTCATGGCTGCGCAGCTGGGTGTGGCCTGGAACATCGTGGGTGGTTATGCCGGCCAGGTGTCGCTGGGTCATGCTGCCTTCTATGGCCTGGGCGCCTATTCGTCTACGCTGCTGATGATCAAGTTCGGCATCAATCCCTGGGTTGGCGTGCTGGCAGGTGGGGCGATTGCTGCCTTGCTGAGTCTGGCATTTGGCTGGTCGTGCTTTCGCCTTAAAGGCCATTACTTTGCGATGGCGACCATTGCGGTGGCTGAGCTGGTGCAGATTTTTTTCACCGAGTGGGAATACGGCGGAGCGGCAGTGGGCCTGTATGTGCCGATGGACAAACAGGGCTGGCTGTGGATGAACTTCGCGACCAAGCTCCCTTACTACTGGCTGGCCCTGGGCCTGCTGCTGCTGACGCTGGCCGCCAACTGGTGGATAGAGCGCAGCTACCTGGGTTATTACTTTCGCGCCATCAAGGATGAACCCGATGCGGCGCGCAGCATAGGCGTCAACATCGCCCGCTACAAGCAGGTGGCCCTGACGGTCAGCGCCTTCTTCACCGCGCTGGGTGGCAGCCTCTACGCGCAGAAGGAGCTGTACATAGACCCCAACTCCGTGCTGTCGACGGCGCTGTCCATCAAGATGGCGCTGGTCGCGATTCTCGGCGGCGTCGGCACCCTGCTGGGGCCAGTCATTGGCTCCGTGGTGCTGACGAGCATTGAGGAATTCAGCCGCATCCTCTTCGGTGGTACCGGGCGCGGCACTGACGTGATCATCTATGCCAGCCTCATCATCATCATCGCCGTGTTCTACCCGACCGGCATCATCGGCTGGATACGCAGCTTCAGGGAGCGCCGTGCAGCAAGAGCCGATGCCTCCGCCAGCATGGCGGCCCATGCTGCTTCTGCAGCCAGGGACAAGCTGGAAGGAAAGGCATCATGAGCCTGCTTGAAGTCAACAATGTCAGCAAGCGTTTCGGTGGGCTGACGGCCAACCAGGACGTGTCATTCAACGTCGAAGCTGGTCAGGTGGTCGGCTTGATAGGCCCCAACGGCGCAGGCAAGACCACGATGTTCAACTGCGTCGCCGGGTTTTTTGCGCCCACGAGCGGCAGCATCAGGCTGCAGGGCCGTGATATCGCGGGATTGCCGCCCGAAGCCTGCGCCCGCGCCGGTGTGGCGCGTACCTTCCAGATTGCGCGCACCTTCACCAGCATGACGGCCTGCGAAAACGTCATGACAGCCGCCATGCTGCTGGAGCACAACGTGGCCAGGGCACGCGCAGCAGCCTTGAAGTGGCTGGCCTTTGCAAATCTCGAACGCTTTGCAGACAGGCCTGCAGCAGGCATGACCATCAGCGAGCAGCGCCGTCTGGCGGTGGTGCGGGCGCTGGCCATACAGCCGCGCATCCTGCTGATGGATGAGGTGATGGCGGGCCTCAACCCTTCCGAAGTCAGGGAGGCCGTTGACGTGGTGCTGAAGATACGCGACGAAGGCATTGCCTGCCTCATCGTCGAGCATGTGCTGGAAGGCATCATGCCGATTGCCGACAAGATTGTGGTGCTGGACCGTGGCGTGAAGATTGCCGAAGGCACGCCGAAAGAAGTCTCAAACGACCCCGTTGTCATCACTGCCTACCTCGGGGACTAGACCATGCTGGAAATCAAAAATCTCAAGGTCTGTTACGACGACGTGCTGGCCATCTCCGATGTCAGCCTCACGGTGGAGCCGGGCAAGATCGTGGCGCTGGTGGGCGGCAACGGCAACGGCAAGTCCACCACGCTGCGTGCAGTGGCCGGCCTGAACCCTGCAGCTGCAGGCAGCATTACCTTCAACGGCGAGGCGATTCACCGCATGCCGGCACACAAGCGGGTACCGCTGGGTTTGTCACTGGTGCCGGAGGGTCGTCGACTGTTTCCGCGTTTGACTGTGTTACGCAATCTGGAGCTCGGCGCTTTCACCCGCGTGGACAAACATGAAGTCACCAGCGGCATTGACGAGATGCTGGACCTCTTTCCCATCCTGAAAGAGCGCGCTACCCAGCTGGCAGGCACCATGAGTGGTGGCGAGCAGCAGATGCTGGCGATTGCGCGCGGCCTGATGGCACGGCCCAGGCTGTTGATGCTGGATGAACCCTCATGGGGTATCGCGCCCAAGTTTGTGACCAAGGTGCTGGACGTGATCCAGCAGGTCAACCAGACCGGGGTGTCGATATTGCTCGTCGAGCAGAATTTGCAGAAAGCGCTCAACATCGCGCACTATGGTTATGTCATACAGACTGGCCGCATCGTGATGCAGGGCAAGGGGCATGATTTGCTGAATGATGAAAAGGTCAAGAAGGCCTATCTGGGCTTTTGATCGATTAATGGATTTGATGATGAATACCGCCACCATGAACAAGATATTTGACAAACCATCCGACCTGCGCGCCGCCAGCCGCTCGGGCAAGTTCACTGCCCCCACCGCAGGTCACGCGCCGGGCTACATCCAGGCCAACCTGATGATCGTGCCGCAGGACCAGGCGTTTGATTTTTTGCTGTTTTGCCAGCGCAACCCCAAGCCTTGCCCATTGGTCGAGGTGCTGGAGCCGGGCCAGTTCGAGCCGGCCTGCGCACCGGGCGCCAACCTGGCGACCGATGTGCCCGGTTACCGCGTTTACCGCGATGGCGAGTTTGTCGAGGAGCGCAGTGACATTTCCGAGCTCTGGCAAAAGGACTTTGTGACCTTCCTGATCGGTTGCAGCTTTTCGTTTGAAGCGGCGGTGATTGCCGAGGGCGTGCGCCTGCGGCATGTGGACCAGGGCTGCAATGTGGCCATGTACCGCACCAATCTGGCCTGCGTGCCTTCGGGCCCTTTCCAGGGCGACATGGTGGTCAGCATGCGGCCCATCAAGAGCCGCGATGTGGCCAAGGTGGTTGAAGTATCCGGCCGATTTGCATTGGCGCATGGCGCGCCCCTGCACATCGGCAACCCGGCGGAAATAGGCATCAAAAACCTGTTGAAACCGGACTATGGCGACGCGGTGAGCATCATGCCTGACGAGGTACCGGTGTTCTGGGCGTGCGGTGTGACACCGCAGTGGATTGCGCAATCGAGCCGGCTGTCACTGTGCATCACGCATGCACCCGGCAAGATGTTTGTGACCGACAGGCGAGGCTGAGCGCGATGACTACCGACATGCACCGGGCGCCAGGGACAACTTCTCCTCGAAACCCTCCCTAACGTTTCCCCAACTCCCAGGAGTTTTCATGAAACACATTTTTTCAGCCGCGTTCTGCGCGGTGCTGGCAAGTCACGTCCCTGCGATACAGGCGCAGACCACCTGGAAGCTCGCCACGGGCTACCGGGCCGAGTCTTTCCACACGCAAAACATCATGCAGTTCTCGCGTGATGTGGAGCAGGCCACCGCGGGCAAGCTGGTCATCCAGGTGCATCCCAACAACACGCTGGCCAAGCTCAATGAGGTGAGCCAGGCTGTGCAGCAGGGCAAGGCCGAGGCGGGCGAGACCATCATGACCAGCATGGTGAAGGAGATACCGCTGGCCGGTGCGGATTCCATACCGTTTGTCGTGGGCTCCTACAGCGATGCACAACGGCTCTGGAAGCTGCAGCGGCCGGGCATCGAAAAGCACTTTGCCGAGCGCGGCCTCAAGCTGCTCTACGCCGTCCCCTGGCCGCCGCAGGGCCTGCATTCGAGCAAACCGATTCGGGGTCTGGCCGACTTCAGGGGCACGCAGATGCGTACCTACAACTCCACGACCTTGCGCATCGCCGAGATGCTGGGTGCCAAACCTGTCGATGTCGCCATGGTGGACGTGGGCAAGGCGCTGTCGGAAGGCCGCATGGACAACATGATCACCTCGGCCCTGACGGGGGTAGAAAACAAGGTCTGGGGGCCCATCAAGTATTACTACGAGATCAATGCCTGGTTTCCGAAAAATGTTGTATTTGTCAGCAACAAGGCATTTGAGGCCCTGAAACCCGACGCACGCAGCATGGTTCTCAAGGCTGCGGGCAATGCCGAACTGCGCGGCTGGGAGGCCAGCCAGGCGCTGGCGACCAGTGCGACTGAAGAGCTGCGCGCCAATGGCGTGAAGATAGAGCGCATACCGCAGGACCTGGACCTTGAAATAAAACGCATGGGCGAGAAGTTCTCGCGCGAATGGGTCAGGTCGGTAGGCAATGAGGCCAATGACATCTTTGTGCCGTATTACCTCAGGCCCTGAATGACGCCCCGCAATATCCATGCGGCCTGAAACCTGCTTTACGGGATTCGATAAAAACTGACAGGCAGGCGCCGCATCTCCCGCTATTCTGTAGAAAAACCGCTTTTATAAAAATGACGACAACAAATACATCCGCTCCAGACAAACCCGTAACTGACAAACGCTGGCAGTTCTGGATAGACCGTGGCGGCACTTTCACCGACATCGTGGCCAAAAAGCCCGATGGCTCCCTGGTCACGCACAAGCTGCTGTCAGAGAACCCGGAGCAGTACCGCGATGCCGCAGTGGCCGGCATTCGCCACCTGCTGGGGCTGAAGACGGGTGAATCCATCAGCGCTGACGTGGTCGATTGCGTGAAGATGGGCACTACGGTCGCTACCAATGCACTGCTTGAGCGCAAGGGCGAACCAACGCTGCTGGTGACAACGCGCGGTTTCAGGGACGCGCTGCGCATCGCCTACCAGAACCGGCCACGCCTGTTTGATCGCAACATCGTGCTGCCTGAACTGCTGTACAGCGCTGTTCTTGAGGCCCATGAGCGTGTCGGCGCACAGGGCGAGGTGCTGCAGGAGCTGGACGAGGCACTGCTGAAGAAGCAATTGCTTGAACAATATGCCAAAGGCTTGCGCAGCGTGGCGATTGTCTTCATGCACGGCTACCGCTATACCGAACATGAAAAGGCCGCCAAACGTATTGCGCTTGAGGTGGGTTTCACGCAGGTCAGCACCTCGCATGAGACCAGCCCGATGATGAAGTTTGTCAGCCGGGGTGACACAACCGTAGTCGATGCCTATCTGTCGCCCATCCTGCGCCGCTATGTGGAGCAGGTGGCGGGCGAGATGCCCGGCGTGAAGCTGTTTTTCATGCAGTCTTCAGGCGGCCTGACAGATGCGCATGTGTTCCAGGGCAAAGATGCGATTTTGAGCGGACCGGCTGGCGGTATTGTCGGCATGGCGCGCACGGCGGCCATTGCGGGGCATGCGAAGGTCATCGGTTTTGACATGGGCGGTACTTCTACCGATGTGTCTCACTATGCCGGTGAGTTTGAGCGCGAGTTTGAAACCCAGGTGGCCGGTGTGCGCATGCGCGCGCCCATGATGAGCATTCACACTGTTGCTGCGGGCGGCGGCTCCATCCTGAAGTTTGACGGTGAACGCTTTCGCGTCGGCCCGCAAAGCGCGGGTGCGAACCCCGGCCCGGCCAGCTACAGGCGTGGCGGGCGGCTGGCGGTGACGGATGCCAACGTGATGGTCGGCAAGGTACAGCCACGTTACTTCCCCAAGGTCTTCGGCCCGAATGCCGATGAAGCCTTGAGCTATGAGGCTGTCGAGGCGCAGTTCAACGAACTGGCGGGCCAGACCGGCCGCAGTGCCGAGGTGGTGGCCGAGGGCTTCATCAACATCGCCGTGCAGCAGATGGCCAACGCCATCAAGAAAATTTCTGTCGCACGCGGCTATGACGTCACGCGCTACACCCTGCAGTGCTTCGGCGGTGCAGGTGGCCAGCATGCCTGCCTGGTGGCTGATGCGCTGGGCATGACACGGGTGTTTGTGCACCCGCTGGCTGGCGTGCTGAGCGCCTACGGCATGGGCCTGGCTGACCAGAACGTGATTCGCGAGCAGGCGATTGAATTGAAGCTGACTGCAGCAGCCTTGCCCGAGATCGCCGAAAAGCTCAACACGCTGGCGGCCACGGCCGAGAGCGAGCTGCAGCGCCAGCAGGTCAACACCGGGGCCATCACCACGCACCACCGCGTGCATGTGCGTTACGAGGGCAGTGATGCGGCACTGGTTGTGCCCTTTGGATCGCTGGACCAGATAGAAGCGGGCTTCGAGTCGGCCTATCGCCAGCGCTTTGCCTTTTTGATGCAGGGCAAGGGCCTGGTGGTTGAAGCCGTGTCTGTGGAATCAGTGGTGGCGGGCGATGCGCCTGCCGAGCCGCGCCATGCCACGCACGAGCCGCGCGAGGTACCGCGCCGCGAGACGGTGAAGATGTATTCGGGCGGCCAGTGGCATGAGGCCGCGCTGGTGGTGCGAGAAGATCTGCAGCCCGGCGACATCATCTCTGGCCCGGCCATCATTGCCGAAAAGAACGCGACCACTGTGGTCGAACCCGGCTGGGAAGCAGCGCTGACGGCGCTGGACCATCTGGTACTTGACCGCCGCGCAGAGCGCGCCATCAAGTTTGCCGCCGGCACCAATGTCGATCCCGTCTTGCTGGAAGTCTTCAACAACCTGTTCATGAACATCGCAGAGCAGATGGGCCTGCAGCTTCAGAACACGGCCTACTCGGTCAACATCAAGGAGCGCCTGGACTTCAGTTGCGCGCTGTTCGACACCGCAGGCAATCTGATCGCCAATGCCCCGCACATGCCGGTGCACCTGGGTTCCATGGGCGAAAGCATCAAGACCGTGATTCGAGAGAACGCTGGCAAGATGCAGCCGGGCGATGTGTATGTGCTCAATGACCCGTACCATGGCGGCACCCATCTGCCTGACATCACCGTCATCACACCTGTGTACCTGGGCGCATCGACCGAGCCTACTTTTTATGTCGGTTCGCGCGGTCACCACGCCGACATCGGTGGCACCACGCCGGGTTCCATGCCGCCGTTCTCCACGCTGATTGAAGAAGAGGGCGTGCAGATCAACAACGTCAAGCTGGTTGAGCGCGGTGTATTGCGCGAGGCCGAGATGGTGGCGCTGCTCAAAAGCGGCAAATACCCTTCGAGGAACCCGCAGCAGAACATGGCTGATCTGAAAGCGCAGATTGCCGCCAATGAAAAAGGCGTGCAGGAGCTGCGCAAGATGGTCGAACAATTCAGCCTGGAGGTGGTGCTGGCCTATATGCGCCACGTACAGGACAACGCGGAAGAGTCGGTACGCCGCGTGATCACGAAGCTCAGGGACGGAGACTTCACCCTGCCGCTGGACAACGGCGCGCAGATCAGGGTGGCGATCCGGGTAGACAATAAAAACCGCAGTGCGGAGATCGATTTCACGGGCACATCGGCCCAGCAGACCAACAACTTCAACGCGCCGACGGCGGTGTGCATGGCGGCTGTGCTCTATGTCTTCCGCACGCTGGTCGATGACGATATTCCGCTCAATGCGGGCTGCCTGAAACCGCTCAAGGTCATCATTCCTGCGGGGTCCATGCTGAACCCTAACCCGCCGGCATCGGTGGTGGCGGGCAATGTCGAGACCTCGACCTGCATCACCAATGCGCTCTATGGCGCGCTGGGTGTGATGGCGGCCAGCCAGTGCACGATGAACAACTTCACCTTTGGCAACCAGCGCCACCAGTATTACGAAACCATTTCTGGCGGCTCGGGTGCCGGTGGTGTGACCGACGGTGCGGGCAAGGTGCTGTCCGGGTTCAACGGGACATCGGTAGTGCAGACGCACATGACCAACTCACGGCTGACAGACCCGGAGGTGCTGGAGTTCCGTTTCCCGGTACGGCTTGAGAGCTACGAAATTCGCGAAGGTTCGGGCGGTGCGGGGCGCTGGCATGGCGGCAACGGCGGTGTGCGGCGCGTGCGTTTCCTGGAGCCCATGACCGCCAGCATTTTGTCGAATGGCCGTCTGCATGGTGCATTCGGTATGGCAGGTGGCCAGCCTGGTCAGGTGGGCAAAAACGTGGTGCTGCGCTCTGACGGGCGTATCGAGGCATTGGGCCATATCGGGCAGGCCGACATGCTGCCCGGCGATATTTTCGAGATTCACACACCTGGCGGTGGCGGTTTCGGCACTGCCTGACCAGACGCAAACTTTAACGGGAGCTGGGCATGGAAAGAACATCACGAATCCAGCGCTGGTTTGGAACCGGCCCGCGCTTTGACAACGCAGATGGCGGCCATGACCTGCTGCCGACCAACGCAGAAGCTGATCTGGACGGCATACGCAGCGCCATGCTGCTGGCCGTGGCCTCATGCAGTGAAGCCAGCCGCCTGCGCATCGAGGACCTCGTCAAACACTCGATTTCCGCTGTCGAGTTGTGGCTGATACGTGCCGATATCTTTCAGTGCCTGGCACGTGAGGTGGGACAAAAACACGCCGCAGGGCAGGTGGCCGCACTCGACCCGCTCTTCAACGCCGCACTGCCCGGCATTGCCGCCGGCGGAAAAAGTCCAGACAATCGCAGGGATGCCCAACGCCTTTCTTGAGCTTTACCAATTTCAGGCCCGATACAACCGCTGGATCAACGAACGCATGTATGCCGCATGCGAGCAACTTTCAGACGCAGAACGAAAGCTGGACCGTGGCGCGTTCTTCGGGTCCATCCACCGCACCCTCAACCACATCGTCGTGACCGACCAGGTCTGGCTGCGCAGGTTCGCGCAGTCGGGCGTTGAAAATGGCCTGCGGTTTGAGATGCTGGAAGGCGGCCTGATCACGATTCCCGAAGCCTATCAACTGGACGCGGTACCCTTTGATGACTGGGCAGCCCTGAAAGCGAAGCGGGCGCAGCTCGATGACGCCATGGAGCGCTGGACGGCGGCCATGCCTGCCGACTACCCGCAGATGCAGATGGGCTACAGCAATTCAAAGGGAACCCGGCGTGATCACCCTGCATGGCAGGCCATGACCCACCTTTTCAACCACCAGACCCATCACCGCAGCCAGGTGATCACCTTGCTGACCCAGTCCGGGGTGGATATTGGCGTCACGGACATGCTGGCGTTGATGTAATGGCGCTGTGATTGCTATCAAATAAATAGCTGCTCACGTGCGTATCTATTGGTCTGGAGGCTGATTTTGCCCCTGAAAATGGCCATTTTTGAAGGGTTTCCAGGTTCTGGAGCAACCTGGGCAGCCGCCTGAACGACTTAAAACAGCTGTAATAGCTATATTAGCTGTTTTGGAGGATTTTCAGGAATCTTGAAGTCTGGACGCGTGTGCATCGACCGAGGCATAAAAAAACCCGCCAGCAGGCGGGTTTTTTTGTTGCAGCAGCGCTGAATTACTTCTTGGCGGCGCTGGCAGCGGGTTTGGCTGCATCGGCTTTTGCGTCTGCCTTTGCATCGGCCTTGGCGTCTGCCTTTGCATCGGCCTTGGCGGCTGGCTTTGCATCGGCCTTGGCGGCTGGCTTGGCATCTTTTGCTGCCTTTGCCGCTTTTGCATCAGCCTTGGCTTTTGCGTCAGCTTCTTTTTTTGCCTTGGCTGCATCAGCCTTTGCCTTCTTCTCTTCAGCCTTGGCTTTTGCTTCAGCTTCCTTCCTGGCTTTGGCTTCAGCTTTTGGGTCTGCTTTGGCTTCCGGCTTGGCGGCGGCTGCAGGCGCAGATGCTGCGGCTACAGGCTTGGCCATGGGGGCAGCTGCTGCTGCAGCGGCTGGCTTGGCATCGGCCTTTTTCTCTTCGGCTTTGGCGGCTGGCTTTTCATCCTTCTTGGCCGCTGCAGGTGCAGCAGCGGCACCCTTGTAGCCGGTGCCGCCGACGGTCAGGCCTTCTGCGGAGAACTTGGCTGCATTGCCTTCACCGATGCCCTTGACGCGGGTAATGAAGTCGTCCCAGTTCTTGAAGTCGCCTTTTTTGCGCTCGTCAACGATACGGCTGGAGATGGCGGGGCCGATGCCCTTGATGCCGTCGAGATCTGCGGCCGTAGCCTTGTTGACGTCAACAGCAGCAAAAGATACTGCCATGTACATGGCGGCGAAAAACGCCAGCAATTTTTTGAACATGAGAAACCCCTCAGAATATTTTGGATTGGAGAACTGTTTGATTCACCCTGACAGGGTGAATCTGATTAACGGCCAGCTCCGGGAGGGCGTTGACCGATGCAAGCGCCCTGTAGAAGGGAAAACCCTAGGCAATCTGCCCGAGGCTGGTCATGTAGGAGGCAACACCGCTCTGCACGTTTGAAAACAGGTGCTTGCAACCGACTGCGCGCAGGGCACCCAGGTCCGCCTGGGTATAGCACTGGTATTTGCCGGCCAGCGCCTGGGGGAAGGGTACGTAGTCGATCATGCCGCCGCGGATGGCTTCCTCAAGGCTGAGCGCTGCTTCGCCCTGCGACTGGCGCAGGGTGTTCACGACAGTCAATGCAACGTCGTTGAAAGGCTGTGCCTGCCCGGTGCCGAGGTTGAAGATGCCCGATGCTTGCGGGTTGTCCAGAAACCAGAGGTTGACCGCGACGACATCGTCGATGAAAACAAAATCGCGCATCTGCGCACCCGGAGCGTAGCCACCGTACTCGCCGAACAGCTTGACCTTGCCTTCGGCGCGGAACTGGTTGAACTGGTGAAACGCCACGCTGGCCATGCGGCCCTTGTGCTGCTCACGCGGGCCGTATACGTTGAAATAGCGAAAGCCGGCGACCTGGCTGGTGGCGTTTTCGAATTTTGCACCCAGCTCGCGGCGCAGCCGCTGGTCAAACAGCAGCTTGGAGTAGCCGTAGACGTTGAGCGGTTTTTCGAATTCGGGCGATTCGGCAAAGGTGTCCGAGCCGCCATAGGTGGCTGCCGATGACGCGTACAGAAGGCGTGTGCCCTGCTCCTGGCAGGACTGGTAGAGCTCGCAGGACAGCGTGTAGTTGTTGTCCATCATGTACTTGCCGTCAAGCTCCATGGTGTCGCTGCAGGCGCCCTCATGAAAGACCGCTTCCACCTCGCCAAATGCGCCTTCGGCGAACAGGTCGTAGAAGTCGTCTGCATCGACGTAGTCCGCAATCTGCAGGTCGGCGAGGTTTTTGAACTTGTCGCCTTCGGTCAGGTCATCGACGGCAATGATGTCGTCGATGCCGCGTGCATTCAGTCCCTTGACGATGTTGCTCCCGATAAACCCGGCAGCGCCGGTCACAACTATTTTCATGATGGATGTCCTGGTGTCTGTCTTCAGTTCGCTGCGAAGAGCTCGTCATAGCTGACGGTGGCCGTGCCGAACTTGCCGACAACAATGCCGCCAGCACGGTTGGCAACCGGCACGGCATCGCGCAGGCTCATGCCGGCAGCCACCATGGTCGCGAGGGTTGCGATCACGGTGTCGCCGGCGCCTGTGACGTCGAACACCTCGCGTGCAACGGCCGGTACATGCAGAAAGCCGGCTTCGTCAAACAGGGTCATGCCGGCCTCGGCGCGCGTGAGCAAGAGCGAGTGCAGCTTGAGAGCTGTGCGAAGGTTCTGCGCCCTGGCCTGAAGGTCTGCTTCATCACGCCAGTGGCCGATGACCTGCTCAAGCTCGGCGCGGTTGGGTGTGATCACGGTGGCGTTCTGGTAGCGCGTGTAGTCGGAACCCTTGGGGTCGACCAGCACCACCTTGCCCGCCGCGCGTGCCTGCTCGATCATGAGCGGGATGTGGGCGAGGCCGCCCTTGCCGTAGTCTGAAAAAAGAACGGCATCATGTTGAGGGTACAACTTTTCAAACGTGGCGGACTGGGATGCCAGTACCTCGTTTTCAGGCGTGTTTTCGAAGTCGAGCCGTATCAGCTGCTGCTGGCGGCCGATGACGCGCAGCTTCACGGTCGTCTTGAGTCTGGCATCGCGTCCGAAGTGAGGCGTGATGCCGGTTTTAGCGACCAGCGCTTCCAGCTGGTGGCTGGCCTCGTCATCACCGACCACCGTCAGCAAGGACGCCTGCGCACCAATTGAAACGATGTTCGATGCCACGTTGGCCGCGCCGCCCACGCGTTCTTCGGTATGCGAGATGCGCACGACGGGCACCGGGGCTTCCGGCGAAATGCGATCTACCGCGCCGTACCAGTAGCGGTCAAGCATCGCATCGCCCACCACCAGCACGCGGGCTTTTGAAATCTGTTCAGCTGTCAATTTGGAATTGGTCGTCATGTGTGTTATTCGGGCAAGTGGCAGCGTGGAACCGGCTTCGCCGGGCCACAGCTGCTGCCCCCTGCAAGGGGCTGAGAGACGCGGCTCCAGGCCAGCAAGTGCTGGCTTGGACGTCCCGAAGGGGAAGGCCTCTGGCCGCACCACGGAAGTCTTACACGCAGTGAGCGTCCGACGGGGGTGTGCCAAACTTTCATAGTTCTTCAACGCGCTTGGCTGGATAGCTGTCCCATGCCTGGCAGCCAGGACAATGCCAGAAGTGCTGGGTGGCTTCAAAACCGCAGGCCGCACAGCGGTAACGCATCAGTGGTTTGGTGGCCTGGTCCAGTGCACGTTGAACCAGCTTGTGGTTGTGCTCGGTGCCCAGGGCTTCATCAGCGATCCACCGGGATGCCGCGACCAGTGACGGCTCGCGTTCGAGGTGTCTGATGTACCAACTGCGTGCGGCCTGTCCGTCATCTAGCCGAACGATGGCTTCCAGGATGTCCACCGACGGGATCTGTTCATAGTGCGTTTTGAGCAGCGACATCACCGGCGCCTTGAGGGCTTCATTCTGCGCGATGTTCATCAGCAGGCTGGCTGCCAGCGGCAAGGCCTGCGGTGCGGCCTTTTCAAGCTGTAGCAGCGCATCGAAAGCGGCCTGGTGTTCGCCGCGCTGGTTGTGAAGTTTGGCGAGGTCTATCCACGGCCGTGCCAGCCCGGGGGCCAGGCCGGAAGCCGTTTTAAGGATCCCTTCTGCCTTGTCGACATCGCCGATGGCGAGTGCCGAGGCCGCCTGTTCACAAAGGTAATGTGCCTGCCTGCCGCTGAAGCTGCCGTGGCTGGCGCTGTCGAGCTTGCTGGCGATCTCGCTCGCATGCTGCCAGTCGCGTGAACGTTCGTAGATGGAGAGCAGTGCGAGGCGCGCTTCTTCTTCATAACTGGTGCCTTCGAGCTTGCGCAGGGCCAGCTCGGCGCGGTCCAGCAGGCCGGCCTTCAGAAAGTCGAGCGCAAGCGCGTGTTGTGCACGGTCACGCTCGGGCTGGGCGAGGTCGCCCCGTGACATGAGGTGTTCATGCACGCGCACTGCGCGTTCATATTCGCCGCGCCGCCGGAAGAGGTTGCCCAGTGCAAAGTGCAGTTCCGAGGTGTCGGGGTCGTTCTGGACGGCCTCAATGAAGGCGTCAATGGCCTGGTCCTGCTGCTCGTTGAGCAGGAAATTCAGGCCGCGAAAATACGCTTTTGGTGCCTGGCGGTTTTCTATGCGGAGCTGCCTGAGGTCAATGCGCGAGGCCAGCCAGCCCAGCGTGAAGGCGATGGGAAGGCCCAGCAGTATCCAGGTGAAATCAAAGTCCATGGCGCGGTACGCTGTTCAGGGTATCGGCCGGCGCACTTGACGACACGGCATTGTCAGCAACAGTTGTGTTGATGACCGGATGCATGCGAGACATCTTTCGTTTGCGCCACCAGCGCGGCATCATCATCAGTACGCCCAGCGCCAGGCCGCAGCTGAAGGCGGCCAGAACTACGAGTACAAGGGGTGCGGTCCACAGCGTGCCGAAAAAGAAGTAGACAGCAACGGCTTGCTGGTTGTTCAGCGCGAATGCGAAAAGCGTAAAAAAAATGGCTGCCTTAAGCAGCCACATCAGGTATTTCAATTGGTCTGGCTCCCGGAGTTTTCCAGTTCAATTGTAGCCAGCGCCTTGCGCAAGCGGCTTATTTCGGTGCCTTTGACGCCTGTGCCGTCAGCAGTTCCTGGGTGCGTGCGTCGACTGCCTCGCGCAGGGCCTTGCCCGGCTTGAAGTGCGGTACACGCTTTTCAGGAATGGCAACGCTTTCACCGGAACGCGGATTCCTGCCCATGCGGGGAGGACGCCTGTTGACCGAAAAGCTGCCGAAACCACGAATTTCGATCCGGTGCCCGCGCACCAGCGCGTCGCTGACCGCGTCAAGAATGGTCTTGACGGCGTACTCGGCATCACGGTGGGTCAGCTGGCTGAAACGTGCAGCCAGTTCTTCAACAAGATCGCTTCGGGTCATGACGATGATTGGACGGAAAAATGGCGTGCCATTGATTGCTCAGGCACGCCATGTTTCTGGAGTCCGATTATTTCTCGGCGTTGTCCATCTTGGCGCGCAGCAGTGCGCCGAGGTTGGTCAGGCCGGCGTTGTCGCGTGAAGACTGCTGGCTCAGGGAGGCCATGGCTTCCTGCTGGTCAGCGTTGTCCTTGGCCTTGACCGACAGCTGGATGTTGCGGGTCTTGCGATCCACGTTCACCACCACTGCGGAGACTTCGTCGCCTTCTTTCAGCACGTTGCGCGCATCTTCAACGCGGTCACGGCTGATTTCGCTGGCACGCAGGTAGCCAATGATGTCTTCGCCGAGGTCGATTTCAGCGCCCTTGGCATCAACGGTCTTGACCTTGCCGGTCACGATCGCGCCCTTGTCATTGATGGACACGAACGTGGTGAACGGATCGGAATCAAGCTGCTTGATACCCAGGGAGATGCGCTCGCGGTCAACGTCGACTGCCAGCACGATGGCTTCAACTTCCTGGCCCTTTTTGTAGTTGCGGACTGCGGCTTCGCCGGGTTCGTTCCACGAGAGGTCAGACAGGTGCACGAGGCCGTCGATACCGGCAGCCAGGCCCACAAAGACGCCGAAGTCGGTGATCGACTTGATCGGGCCCTTGACGCGGTCGCCGCGCTTGGTGTCCTGCGCAAACTCTTGCCATGGGTTGGCCTTGCACTGCTTCATGCCGAGGCTGATACGGCGCTTGTCTTCGTCGATCTCAAGGACCATGACTTCGACTTCGTCGCCCAGTGCCACGAGCTTGCTCGGTGCCACGTTCTTGTTGGTCCAGTCCATTTCGGACACGTGGACCAGGCCTTCGATACCTGGCTCAAGCTCAACAAATGCGCCGTAGTCGGCGATGTTGGTGATCTTGCCAAACAGGCGGGTGCCTTGTGGATAACGGCGGTTCACGCCCATCCATGGATCGTCGCCCATCTGTTTCAGACCCAGCGAGACACGGTTCTTTTCGGTGTCGAACTTCAGGATCTTGGCAACGATTTCCTGGCCAGCCGTCACCACTTCGCTTGGATGACGCACGCGGCGCCATGCCATGTCGGTGATGTGCAGCAGGCCGTCGATGCCGCCGAGGTCAACGAATGCACCGTATTCGGTGATGTTCTTGACCACGCCCTTGACGGAAGAACCTTCCTTGAGGGTTTCCATCAGCTTGGCGCGTTCTTCGCCCATGGACGCTTCGACAACTGCACGGCGTGACAGCACGACGTTGTTGCGCTTGCGGTCCAGCTTGATGACCTTGAATTCCATGGTCTTGTTCTCGTACGGAGACAGGTCCTTGATGGGGCGGGTGTCGATGAGCGAGCCGGGCAGGAAGGCGCGGATGCCGTTGACGAGGACGGTGAGGCCGCCCTTGACCTTGCCGCTGGTCTGGCCGGTGACGAATTCGCCGGATTCCAGGGCTTTTTCCAGGCTCATCCACGATGCCAGGCGCTTGGCCTTGTCGCGGGACAGCAGGGTGTCGCCGTAGCCGTTTTCAACGGAGTCGATGGCGACGGACACAAAATCTCCGACCTGGACTTCGAGCTCGCCCTGGTCGTTCTTGAATTCTTCGAGCGGCACATAGGCCTCGGACTTCAGTCCGGCGTTGACAACGACATGGTTGTGGTCGATGCGAACGACTTCAGCGGTGATGACTTCACCGGTGCGCATTTCAGAGCGCTGGAGCGATTCGTTGAATAGATCGGCAAAAGATTCAGACATTTTTTTCCTAATCCACAGAGCAGGTTTCCAATAGCACTATTGCCATTGTTTTTAAGGCTGACTGCGGCGGTTTTTGCAGCAATGCTGCGGGTTACGTTAATGAACCTGCTGACCAATGCGCTAATGAAGAGGTGGCGCGACGGGGATCAGAAGGGCCGTGTGCCTTGCCACCAGTCAATCACCTGATCAACCGACTTTTCAATCGACAGCCAGGAGTTATCCAGAAGCAAGGCGTCATCAGCAGGCTTCAGAGGGGCTGCTTTTCGCGACATGTCGCGTGCATCACGGGCCTCTAAATCTTGCTGAATCGCCGCTATTGTAGCGGGAATTCCCTTTGAAATCAACTGCTTATGGCGGCGATCCGCACGGTGCTCTGCGCTGGCAGTGAGGTAGATTTTCAGCCCTGCATCCGGGAAAACGACCGTTCCCATGTCCCGGCCATCGGCAACCAGGCCGGGCAGGGTGCGAAAACTGCGCTGAAGCTCAAGCAGGGCGAGCCGCACCTGCGGGTGAGCGGACACTCTGGATGCTGCCATGCCTGCAGACTCGGTGCGTATCGCATCGGATACGTTTTGGCCGTCCAGGAAGATCTGGTCACCCTTGAAACGCACGGGCAGGGAGCGGGCAATCGCGGCTACGGCGTCTCCGTCGTCCAGCGAAATGCCTGCCGTTGCGGCTGCATGGGCGCTCAGCCGGTACAAGGCCCCCGAGTCAAGGTAGTGGTAGCCAAGCCGGTGCGCCGTTTCTGACGCCAGGGTGCCTTTGCCGGACGCGGTGGGCCCGTCAATGCAGATCACCGGAACAGCCGCGGTTTCGGCTTCAGCGACCTCAAACAGCGCCTCAAAATAGTCCGGGAAGGTTTTTGCCACACATTTGGGGTCAAGGATTCGCACCGGCAATCTGGCCGGGTTGAAGGCAGCCAGCGAAAAGCACATGGCCACCCGATGATCGTCATAGGTGTGGATGGCACCGGTTGTCCATTTTGTGGGGGGCGTGATTTTGAGGTAATCCTGACCCTCCTCAACAGTTGCGCCGAGCTTGCGCAGCTCGCAGGCCATCGCGGCAATGCGGTCGGTTTCCTTGACGCGCCAGCTGGCAATATTGCGCAGTACTGTCGTTCCCTCTGCGTAAAGAGCCATCACAGCCAGTGTCATGGCAGCGTCGGGAATATGGTTGCAGTCGAGGTCTATGGCCCTCAAAGGCCACCCCTGGCCGGGCTTGCCACGGGAGACACGCAGGGAATTGGGTGCGCTGCTTATCTGTGCACCCATCATGCGGGCGGCTTCCACAAAGCGGATGTCGCCCTGTATCGAGTCTGCCCCGACGCCCAAAATCTCGATGCCTTCAAACGCATCCCTGGGGGACGCAATGGCACCGAGGGCGATGAAATAACTTGCGGAGGAGGCATCCCCCTCGACATGTATGTCGCCTGGGGACTGGTAGCGGCTTCCGGCCGGAATGATGAAGCTCTGCCAGCTCGCGGCCCCATCAGATCGCTTCACGTTGATCCCGAAACGCTTGAGCAGGTTGAGTGTGATTTCGATATAAGGCCTGGAAATCAGCTCCCCTACCACCTCGATGTGAATATCCTCACTGGCAGCGATTGGCAAGGCCATGAGCAGCGCCGTGAGAAACTGGCTGGAGACATCGCCCCTGACCTTTATGGGTGCCCCAAGCCTGAAATTGCCTGGAGAAAGCCGCAAGGGCGGAAAGCCCTCGTTGCCGAGATAATCGATATTGCAGCCCAGCTGCCTCAATGCGTCCACCAGGTCACCGATAGGGCGCTCGTGCATGCGCGGCACCCCTGACAACTCGAAGTGCCCGCCCAGCAGGGCAAGCGCGGCAGTCAGTGGGCGCATGGCTGTGCCTGCGTTGCCCATGAATAGCTTCGCCTGCGACTTTGGAAGCCGCCCGCCCAGGCCTTCTATGGTGACGGTCGAGCCCCTGTTTTCGATATTGCAGCCCAGTTGTTCAAGGGCAGCAAGCATGACGGCCGTGTCGTCGGAGGCGAGTACATCGTGTACCGTGGTCTTGCCGCTGCTCAGGGCCGACAGCAGCAAAACCCTGTTGGAGATGCTTTTGGAGCCGGGCAGGCGGACAACGCCTCCCGCCCTGGCCAGTGGGGGGATGTCCAGATATTCAATGTCGAACATGCGAATGGCTTATTTGTGTGGCTTTTGCGAGCTGGAGATGCGCCAGTTCGCGCGTGTCTCGCTGGCCTGCTCAATCAGTCTTTCCAGCATGTCTCCATCTCCCGCCGTAATCAGTTTTTCAAGATTCTGAAGGGTTTGCTGAAAAATCCTTGACTGGTCAAGCAGTTCCTCGCGATTGGCGATGAGGATATCGCGCCACATCTTGGGATCGCTGGCGGCAATGCGCGAGAAGTCACGAAATCCCGGCCCCGCAAGCGACATGTATTCCTTGCCCCTGTCCTGACCTGAAATGCCATTGATCAGCGCGAAGGCGATCAGGTGTGGCAAGTGGCTGACGGCCGCATAAGCCGCATCATGCGCCTGCGGCGACATCTTGACGACGTCGCAACCCAAAGCCGTCCACACATTCACCGCTTTTTGAAGCTGGACCGTGAAAGTGCGCTCAATGGGCGTGAGGATCACCTGCTTGCCGTTGTAGAGGTTCACGTCCGCGTGTTCCACGCCCGACACTTCCTTGCCGGTAATGGGGTGCGCCGGAACAAAACACCCGACGTTGTCACGCAGCACGCGGCGTGCAGCATCGACCACATCGCGTTTTGTGGAACCTACATCCATCACCAGCGTGTTGGGTGTGATGAGGTGCCTGATGGCCTTGAAGGTGGCTTCAGTGGCAGACACGGGAACTGCAAGAAGAACAATATCGGCACCCGAAACGGCAAGCAGGGCCGAGGGCGCCTCCACATCAATCACGCCCATCTGGCGGGCGCGTTCGGTGGTGGATGGTGACTTGCTGTAGCCCACCACACGTTTGACGAGTCCGGCCCGCTTCAGCGCGAGCGCAAATGAGCCGCCCATCAGCCCGCAGCCGATGAGTCCCAACTGCTCAAACATGCAGCAGGCCAGATATTGCAGGAGAGGTTTGCATGCGCGTAAAAATTCCTGAAAACTTCATTTCAAACGCTCACCGGGTATGCGCCCAGGACCTTGTAAAACGCGCAAAGTTGCTGCAATTCGGACAGTGCGGCACTCACATGTGGTTGTGAAGGATGTCCCTGCAGGTCTATGTAGAAATAGTATTCCCACTGCCCGGAGCGGGCGGGACGGGATTCAAAGCGGGTCATTGAGACGCCGTGATTTTTAAGGGGAACCAGCAGATCATGTACTGCACCTGGACGATTGTTGACTGACACGACCAGACTGATGCAGTCCTCGCCAGATGCTGGAGGTGTGGCAAGCGTCTGGGGCAGGCAGACCACTGCGAAGCGGGTACGGTTGAATGCTTCGTCCTGGATGCCATGGGCCACCGCATGCAGGCCAAACTGCGTACCTGCCCGCTCGCTTGCAATACCTGCCCACGCGCCATTTGTAGAGGCAAGTCGGGCGCCCTCGGCGTTGCTTGACACGGCATGCCGCTTGGCATGCGGCAGGTGTGCAGTCAGCCAGCCCTGGCACTGCGCCAGAGCCTGCGCGTGCGCATATACCGACTCAATGCCCTCCATGGAGTCGGAAAGGCGCAGCAGGTTGTGCTTCACCATCAGGCTTACTTCGCCGACAATGTGCAATGGTGACGTCAGGAACAGGTCCAGTGAGCGGGAAACTACACCTTCGGTGGAGTTCTCAACCGCAACTACGCCATAGCCGGCACCGCCTGAGGCCGTCGCACGGAAGACCTCATCAACGTTGTCGCACGGAACTTTTTCAATGCTCTCGCCGAAAAATTGCAGCGCCGCCTGCTCGCTGAAGGTGCCAGCCGGGCCAAGATAGGCTACCCGAACAGGCGCTTCAAGTGCCAGGCATGCCGACATGATTTCACGCCACACAGCTGCGACATGCTCCCCCTTGAGAGGCCCCTTGTTGGCCACCTGTATCCGTTCGATGACTTTGGCAACGCGGTCAGGGCGAAAAAAAGGTGAGCCTTCCAGCCGCTTGACTTCGCCGACCTGTTCA
Organism: Polaromonas sp.; assembly: GCF_016185115.1. Classification (GTDB taxonomy): domain Bacteria; phylum Pseudomonadota; class Gammaproteobacteria; order Burkholderiales; family Burkholderiaceae_C; genus Polaromonas. The sequence continues at coordinate 667,589 of NZ_JACPOF010000015.1, forward strand.
GCGACGTGGGCACGCTGGTTGAGCAGGAGCAGCAACTCGCTGTCGATGGCATCGATCTGCACGCGCAGTTCTGCGAGGCTTTTTGTGGGTTGGGACACGTTGGGAGATTGGATTTCAGGCGTTTTCACGCTCAAATTCTCGCATGTAGTTCACAAGGGCCTGGACGCCCTCAATTGGCATGGCGTTATAGATGCTGGCGCGCATGCCTCCTACCGACTTGTGCCCCTTGAGCTGAAGCAGTCCGCGGGCACGCGCGCCGTTCAGGAAAGCCTCGTTTCGCGACTCATCGCGCAGCATGAAGGGTACGTTCATCCGCGAGCGGCAATCCCTGTTGACCTTGTTGACGTAAAAACCGGATTCGTCAATGGCTTTGTAAAGCAGATCCGCTTTCGCAATATTGCGCAGCTCCATGGCGGCGATACCCGTAGCACCACCTTCTTTCTGGCGTTTTAGCCACTGGAAGGTCAACCCGGCAATGTAAATCGCATAGGTCGGAGGCGTGTTGTACATGGATGAGTTGCTGGCAACGGTTTTGTAGTCGAAGGCACTTGGACAGATCGGCAAGGCGCTGCCCAGAAGGTCTTCGCGTATCACCACGATGGTGACGCCTGCGGGCCCGAGGTTTTTCTGCGCGCCGCCAAATGCAAGACCAACTTTTGACCAATCCACCGTTCTTGACGCGACGTGTGAAGAAAAGTCGATGACAAGTGGCGCATCCGAGCCCAGGCTTTTGAGGTCGGGGATGAGGCCGAACTCTACGCCATTGATGGTTTCATTGGTGCACAGGTGCACATAAGCGGGGTTGCTTTGCAGCTTCCAGGAGGAAGGGTCGGGTATCGAGGTGTAGCCGCCTTCCTGGCTGCTGGCCGCTATGTTGACTTCGCAATATTTGCGCGCCTCTTTTTGTGACTTATCGCTCCAGGAGCCCGTCACCACAAAATCAACAGGCTTTCCTCCAGACAAATTCAGGGGGACGATGGCGTTCTCGGCCAGGCCTCCGCCCTGCATGAAAAGTATCCTGAAGTTGGCCGGTATCGCGAGCAGTTCGCGAAAGTCAGCTTCGGCTGTTTCGTATATGGAGATGAATTCCTTGCCCCGGTGGCTCATCTCCATGACGCCCATGCCGCTGCCATGCCAATCCAGCATCTCCGCAGCGGCTCGCTCCAACACTTCTTCGGGCAGGCAGGCGGGACCCGCAGAAAAATTGAACGGGCGCGTCATTTCTTGGGGGCAGGCCTTGCAGTTCCAGATGTCGCTGGTGTTGATGGCGCGGCTCTTGTTGACGGCGCTGAGGTGCTACCGATAATTTTGGCAGCGCTATCGTCAAATTGTTTGACCCGGCCTGTCACGTCGGCGCGCGTGATTTCTACAAGCTGCTTGACAAAAGAAGCGCCCAATTCAGGGGCCGCAGCCTGGTATTTCTTGACCGCAGGGGATTCGAAGAAAGTGGCAATTTGCTTCAATTCATCAATTGAAAACTTTTCCATATAGGCCGGAACGAGCGCATCCCCACTTGCCACGATGACCTTGCTTTTGATGGTTCTGGTAATGTCGTCATAGAGCTTTTTCAGTTCTGCATTCAGCTCGTCCTTGGCTTGCTGCTGCCTCGCCGCCGGGACATCCGCCTGCAACTTCTGCCCCCAGTTTTGCAATACTTCCTCAGTCGCGCTGTCTGCCAGTTGCGCTATCAGTCGATCAAGCTCCGGACCCTGCTGGAGCGCCACGACCTTTGCCGCCCATTCCTGCTTGGAAACAGGAGTTTGCGCATGGCCGAGGTTGAAGAATGCTGTGCTGGCAAGCGCCAGTGCTGCTAAAAGTTTTTTCATTTGTCGTTGTCCGTATCTGGTGTTTGGGGGCTGGTATCCAGGTCGCTGTCGGCGGCAGTGGTGTCACCTGAAGCAGGGCTGTCGTTTTCGTCAAGGGTAGCGTCGTTCTCCACGATGCGCTGCAGTCCGCTCAATTGTGAACCTTCATCCAGGCCGATCAGCGTGACGCCCTGTGTAGCCCTTCCCATTTCACGGATTTCGCTTACCCGCGTACGTACCAGGACACCCTTGTCCGTTATGAGCATGATTTCGTCGTCGGCATGTACCAGTGTGGCGGCCACAACCTTGCCGTTGCGCTCACTTTGCTGGATGGCGATCATGCCCTTGGTACCGCGTCCGTGACGCGTGTATTCAGTGATTGATGTGCGTTTGCCATATCCGTATTGGGTGGCTGTGAGTACGCTTTGCTGCTCGTCTTCTGCAACCAGCATGGCGATAACGCTCTGGCCGGCTTCGAGGGACATGCCGCGTACGCCACGCGCTGCCCGGCCCAGTGGCCGAACATCTTCCTCGTCAAAACGGACCGCTTTACCCCCATCGCTGAACAGCATGACGTCGTGCTTGCCATCGGTCAGCGCAGCGCCTATGAGGTAGTCGCCTTCGTCCAGGTTCACCGCAATGATTCCGCCCTTGCGCGGGTTGCTGAATTCGTCGAGTGCTGTTTTCTTGACTGTGCCCATGGACGTGCCCATGAACACATACTGGTCCGCCGGAAAGCTGCGTTTCTCGCCGGTCAGCGGCAGTACTACCGTGATCTTTTCGCCCTCCTGTAGAGGGAACATGTTGACGATGGGCCGGCCCCGCGATCCACGGGATCCAGCCGGAACTTCCCAGACCTTGAGCCAGTACAGTCGCCCGCGATTTGAAAAACACAGGATGTAGTCGTGCGTGTTGGCGATGAACAGCTGGTCGACCCAGTCGTCGTCTTTGGTGGCCGTCGCCTGCTTGCCCCGGCCGCCACGTTTTTGCGAACGGTATTCGGAAAGTGGCTGGCTCTTGATATAGCCGCTGTGTGAGAGCGTCACCACCATGTCAGTCGGCGTGATCAGGTCTTCCGTGCTGAGGTCAAAAGAGCTGTGCTCAATCAGGCTGCGGCGCGCGCCGAGCTTGGTCTGACCGAACTCCTGCTTGATGGCGCTCAACTCTTCGCCAATGATGATGGACACACGTTCCGGTCTGGCAAGGATGTCGAGCAGGTCGTCGATCTCGGCCATCACTTCCTTGTACTCGGCGACGATCTTGTCCTGCTCCAGACCGGTCAGGCGCTGCAGGCGCATCTGCAGGATTTCCTGGGCCTGCGTTTCCGACAGGCGATAAAGCCCGTCATTGCCCATGCCGTACACCTTTTCAAGCCCGTCGGGGCGATAGTCATCTGCGTTCACCACGCCGCCGTCTGCCCGCGTACGGGTCAGCATTTCGCGAACCAGCTTGCTGTCCCAGGGCTTGAGCATGAGCTCGGCCTTGGCGACGGGTGGCGTAGGCGCATTGCGGATGATGGCAATGAAATCATCAATATTTGCAAGCGCAACGGCCAGGCCTTCCAGGACATGTCCGCGCTCACGCGCTTTTCGCAGTGTGAATACGGTGCGCCGAGTCACCACTTCACGCCTATGGGAGAGGAAGACCTGGATGAGGTCCTTGAGGTTGCAGAGTTTGGGCTGGCCGTTGACCAGCGCCACCATGTTGATGCCGAAGGTGTCCTGCAACTGCGTCTGCTTGTAGAGATTGTTAAGCACAACCTCTGGCACTTCGCCGCGCTTGAGCTCAATGACAAGGCGCATGCCTGACTTGTCGCTCTCGTCCTGGATGTGGCTGATGCCCTCGATTTTCTTTTCGTGGACCAGCTCGGCCATGCGTTCCTGCAAGGTCTTTTTGTTGACCTGGTAGGGAAGCTCGTCAACGATGATGGATTGCCGCTGGCCCTTGTCGATGTCTTCAAAGTGGCACTTGGCGCGCATCACAACCTTGCCGCGACCTGTGCGGTAGCCGTCCTTCACGCCGTTGATGCCGTAAATAATGCCGGCGGTAGGGAAGTCTGGTGCTGGCACGATCTCCATCAGCTCATCAATGGATGCTTCAGGATTTTTCAGCAGGTGCAGGCAGGCATCAACTGATTCATTGAGGTTGTGCGGCGGAATGTTGGTCGCCATGCCGACCGCGATACCGGACGAGCCGTTGACCAGCAGGTTGGGAAACCTGGCGGGCATGACCAGAGGTTCGTTTTCGCTGCCGTCGTAGTTGGGGCCGAAATCGACTGTTTCCTTGTCCAGGTCTGCAAGCAGTTCATGCGCGATCTTGGACATGCGGATTTCGGTGTATCGCATGGCGGCGGCGTTGTCGCCGTCAACTGAGCCGAAGTTGCCCTGTCCGTCCACCAGCATGTGGCGCAGGGAGAAATCCTGCGCCATGCGGACGATGGTTTCATAAACCGCACTGTCACCGTGAGGGTGGTATTTGCCGATCACGTCGCCTACGATACGGGCGGATTTTTTATAGGGACGGTTCCAGTCGTTGTTGAGCTCATGCATGGCAAACAACACGCGCCGGTGGACAGGCTTGAGACCGTCGCGTGCATCCGGCAGCGCCCGTCCCACGATAACGCTCATGGCGTAATCCAGATAGCTGCGCCGCATTTCCTCCTCAAGACTGATGGGGAGGGTTTCTTTTGCAAACTGGGTCATGAGAGGGCCTGGGTAGAGATTTGTCGCGTTGTGCTTGGGCAGCAACAATGGATTTTAAGGCCTGAGTCCTGGGTGCCCTGGTTGTGGCTCGGGAGCAACAAACTCCAGAGATTCTCATGTCTGTGTCGGACGAACGCGATTGTGGGCTTGTGGCTTCAATAGGCTGTGGCACAATATCTGTAACGCTTTGAGTGATGGTCATTCACGGCGTGTAACTTATTAATCGCAGCCAGTCTGCGGCTTTTCTCTAGAGGAGAACCATGAAGAAACTCAACAAAGTGGCAATGTTGTTTGCTTCCGCAGCGCTTGCTACCGCCGCTGGTGCACAAACAATTGACAACTGGAAAAACGGTACCGGCGAATACGTCTGGAAAAACGGCACGAACGAATATTGCTGGCGTGATGCCAACTGGACGCCTGCTACTGCAGCTCCAGGCTGCGATGGTGCCATTGCTCCTGTGGCTCCTGTTGCTCCTCGCGCTGCCGCTCCTGCTCCTGCGCCCGCTCCTGCGCCCGCTCCTGCTCCAGCAACCGTGGCTTCCAAAGTCACCTACGCTGCTGATGCATTCTTCGACTTCGACAAGTCGGTTATCAAACCAGAAGGCAAAGCCAAGCTGGATGACCTGGTCGGCAAGATCAAGGACATCAACCTGGAAGTCATCATCGCTGTTGGTCACACCGACTCCGTTGGTAGCGACTCCTACAACCAGAAGCTGTCTGTCCGCCGCTCTGAAGCTGTGAAGGCATATCTGGTGTCCAAGGGCATCGAGAAAAACCGCGTCTACACTGAAGGCAAGGGCGAGAAACAGCCAGTTGCTGACAACAAGACCGCCGAAGGCCGCGCCAAGAACCGTCGCGTGGAAATCGAAGTGGTTGGTACCCGCGCCAACAAGTAATCCTTACGGATTCTTCAAAAAACCGCGCTACGGCGCGGTTTTTTTATGCCTCAACGATAATTGCCTCATGCCTATTACCGACAACGTCGATCCCGCCGAACTCGCCAAATTTTCAGACCTTGCCCATCGCTGGTGGGACCCTGAAAGCGAATTCCGGCCTTTGCACCAGATCAATCCCTTGCGCCTGGGCTGGATTGACGGATTGGTGCCGCTGGCCGGCAAACGGGTCCTGGATGTAGGCTGCGGCGGGGGAATTCTGGCGGATGCCATGGCCCGCAAGGGTGCTGAAGTTCTGGGCATTGATCTCGCGACCAAGTCCCTGAAAGTGGCGCAACTTCATGCCTTGGAAGCCCAGACTGAAGGTGTCAGCTACCAGGAAATCAGCGCCGAAGCTCTGGCTGCCGAGCGACCGGGCAATTTCGATGTGGTGACATGCATGGAGATGCTCGAACACGTTCCTGACGCCTCGTCCATCGTCAAGGCCTGCGCAACCCTGGTCAAACCGGGTGGTCATGTGTTCTTTTCCACCATTAACCGCAACCCGAAAGCTTTTCTTTTTGCGATAGTGGGCGCGGAATATGTCCTGAACCTGCTGCCGCGCGGTACGCATGAATACGCCAGGTTGCTCAAGCCCAGCGAGCTCGCAGTCCACTGCCGGGCCAACGGTCTGACCCTGGAACAAACCCGCGGCATGCAATACAACCCGCTGACGCGTCACTACTGGCTTGATGCCGACACCAGCGTCAACTACATGCTAGCTACAACGCGCACCTGATCGCAACAGCCACAAGATGTTTAAAGATATTGAAGCGATTCTGTTTGACCTTGACGGTACCCTGATCGACAGCGCGCCCGACCTGGGCGCAGCCGCGGACAAAATGCGCATTGACCGGGGTCTGGATTCCTATCCGCTGGATCTTTACCGTCCCATGGCCGGTGCAGGCGCCCGGGGCATGATCGGCATCGCCTTTGGCCTGACACCGCAGGACGCCGGGTTTGAAGCCCTCAGGGAAGAGTTTTTCGCCAACTACGAAGCCTGCATGACCGAACGCACCTACGCCTTTGAGGGTGTCGACGGCCTGATTGGGCAACTGGCAGGCGCCGGCTTCAAATGGGGCGTGGTGACCAATAAATCACAGCGCTTTACATTGCCGCTCACCGCTGCCATGCCCCTTTTTGCAAGCGCGCAAGCCATTGTGAGCGGTGACACCACGCCACATGCCAAGCCGCACCCCGAACCCCTGCTTGAAGCTGCCCGAAGGATCGGCGTTGAGCCCGGGCGGTGTGTGTATGTGGGCGACGACGAACGCGACATCGTGGCGGGCAGGGCTGCAGGCATGCCCACGGTCGCCGCAGCCTATGGCTACCTTGGTGCGGCCCCCGATGCAGCAGCCTGGCAAGCCGATGCGGTGATCTCTTCACCTATGGCCCTCTTGAATTTATTGCGAATGCCTTAAACTACCTGCCTGGGGCTGCATTGGTTTCGACGTGGGTTCGGACGCGGTGTGGTGCATGTCGAGCTGAGTGTGCTCGTAAAACTGATTCAAACAAACTAACTGCAAACGACGAACGTTTCGCACTCGCTGCTTAATTGCCAGTGAGCTTTACAACAGCAGGCCGATGGGCTGGGCAAGGGGTGTTTGGCGCAAGCTGAATGCTCCCGGCTGTAAAGATAATTTCATCGGCTGGCTCCGGGCTGGGTACCTTAACCCGGGGCAAGAAAATAGGGTGCTGGCGTCCTGTGTAGCGTGCGACTGCGCGACACAGGTGGCGAGACTCAGATCAGACCGCTAAACATGTAGATCTGCCCGAACAAGGCTTGCGGACGGGGGTTCAAATCCCCCCAGCTCCACCACCATAGTGTCCAAGGACGTTTACTGAAGTTCAGTAAACGTCCTTTTTCATTGGAGAATTGCTTTTACTTCGTCCAATGCGCTCCATTGAAATTTGACGACAGCCAACTCATAACCGGGGAACAAACCGGGGAACAAGTCATAAAAATGCCGTAGAATTCAAAGTTGTTCCCCGGTTCCCCTCTGAAAATGCCCCACCTTTATGAAGTTTTCCCATGCTGACCGACAAGCATTGCAAAAACGCTATTTGTCCTCCCGACAAGAAGCGTTCTCGGTTCACTGACTCAAGTGGTTTGTACCTTGAGGTAAGTCCTGCAGGATCAAAGCGTTGGTTCTGGAAGCTGTACGCGGGCGGCAAAGAAGGGCGCATGGCTTTGGGAAGTTACCCGGAGGTGGGGCTCGCTGATGCTCGCAGAGCCAGGGACAGGGTGAAGCTCCAGAAGTCGTTAGGTGTAAATCCTATTCAAGCACGTCGACTGGAACGGTTGAAAGCATTGAATCCTTCAGGTGATACTTTCAAGGAAGTGGCTTTGGAGTGGTTCGGGAGGCAAGCGCCTCAATGGAGTCAAGGGCATGCTGATCGGGCTCTGCGTCAGTTTGAACGCGATCTTTTTCCTTGGATCGGCAGTCGGCGTATGAGGGAGATCGAGCCAGTTGAACTGCTTGCGACGCTCCGGAAGGTCGAGGCACGTGGAGCCATCGAAACTGCAGACCGCGTGCTTATGTTGGCTCGCCAGGTGTGGCGATACGCGATTGCGACTGCTAGGGCTGATCGGGACATCACGGAAGGCTTAAAGGAGGCTTTGACGCCTTATAGAGGGACTCATTTCGGTGCGATAACTGATCCAGCCAAGTTCGGTGAATTGCTGCGTGCTATTGACGCATATCGCGGAGGTCCAATTGTGCGGGCTGCGCTGCAATTAGCGCCGATGCTCTTTCAACGTCCAATTGAACTGCGTGGCGGCGAATGGGGTGAGATGAATTTGGGCGACGCACTCTGGACGATTCCACCTGGCAGGATGAAAAGAACCAAAGATGGAAAAGAAAACGGTGATCTGTTCAATTCTGCTGAAGCCTGACCCCATACTTCCATCAAATCCTGACCCACACTTTATTGTGAGCACAAGGTGCTCACCGGGTATCTGATTTACTGATCTTCTCCTTCTTTGGCTGGGGTTTTGCAGAACTGTTCTTGAACCGGTAACTGTCATTTCCGGTTTCAAGAATATGACACCGATGGGTGTGTGGATCTGTCTTAAAGTGCGCCGCTGTTTGCGCGATTTTGTTGCCTCGGTTACCAGCCATCCGGCCAGCTTCTCGGCATAGGGATCGAGCTTGCTTGAGCTGACACGCCTGGCGTATCTGGGCTCGCTCTCCTCGGATCTGAGGTACTTCTTTACTGTGTTGCGTGCGAGGCCTGTACGCCTTGCAATTTCGCGGATGGACATCTGCTCTCGCAGTGCCCAGCGCCTGATGACATTCAAAGTCGCCACGTCTATCACTCCTGAGTTCCCCTGCTTTTGAAAACTAGCAGGGTAGGGCCTACGTGGATCAGGTTTCGATGGAAATTCCTGCTCTTAACGGGTCAGATTTCAGCAGCATTCAACAAATGCCTGTTCTCTCGCATGCGCCAGATAGGATTCTGGCGATTCCTTTACCGCGGTATCGGGCGGTTCCACGTGAGACTCATCATTGACGCTGCTTCACATAAAAGGGCGTCAGTTCCGTAAAGCTCATAGGTTCCCTAATCCTGTCCGGGTTCGTTTAAGTACCCTCGCAGTCGCTTCTACGATTTCGACCCGGTTAGCCGTGTTTAGCGAAGGTTAATTCTTTTGGATGTTTCCCGCTCTTACTACAGAGTTCCAGCGGGCAATTTCAGCATTCAGGAATTCCCGATATTGAACGGAAGTACCACCAAGAATCTCAACTTCCCCTGAAGGATCCAGCTTCTTCCTTACTTCGGGATCGAGTAGTGCTTTATTAATCACGGCATTCAATTGATTGATGATCGTTGGTGAGGTGCCGGCCGGAGCAGAAAACCCAAGCCAGCTCGACGCTAGCACCTTGGGGTAGCCGGCTTCAGCCAGAGTGGGTACGTCAGGCATGACGTCCAGGCGCGATGCGCCGGCAACACCAAGGGCCCTGACTCGGCCTCCCTTGATAAAGGGCAGTGCGTCCTGCACATTGCCGAACGCCACTTCGATCTCGCCATTGGCCAGCGCAATCATGGCCGGCGCACTTCCGGCATAAGGCACGCTGGCCAGGCTGGCTCCTGACGCCATGCGAAATAGCTCCATTGTGAGATGAGAGGACGAGCCTATTCCATTGCTGGCGTATAGCGTGGGCATAGACTTTCCCTGGGTGGCTGCGACCAACTCACCTGCTGTCTTGTACGGCGAGTTGCTGCGCACCAGCAGGAGGCTGGGCAATGTGGTGGTCAGCGCAATCGGTGCAAAGTCTTTTACAGGGTCATAAGGCAACTTTGTCTTCATGGCAGGCGCAATGCCGAAAGTGCCGCTTGATCCAACGATCAGGGTGTAGCCGTTAGGGGACGAACGTGCGACCTGGATGGCACCGATAGTGCCGCTGCCGCCGGTTTTGTTTTCAACCACGACGGGTTGCCCCAATGCTTGGCTGATGTAGGCACCAAGCACGCGGGTCACCCGGTCGTAATAGCCACCTGGCGGATTCGGCAAGATGATGTGGATGGGCTGCGACGGGTAGCGGTTTTGAGCCCCCGCCGCGGTAATCACCGGTGAACTGAAAGGCAAACTGATTGAGGCAGTCACCGCAGCCAGCAACAGCCAGGTTGGAGTTCTCATTTTTTTCCTTCGACGTAAGTACATCGTCAATAATTTTTGGCTTGCCGCTCAGGATCTTGACTTCGTCCTCGGTACACAGCGACGCGCCCCCAATCCACAACATCCCGGTGGTGGGAACTGCGGCAAAGGCACATGACGCGCTCAGGCAGTGATGCTTTTGAGGAAGGCTTCAACCTTTTCTGTCACCACTTCAGGTTTTTCAAGGTTGGTGTAGTGACCAGCACCTGTGACCCACTCCAGGCGCGCATCAGGGAACTGCGCAACCGCCGGATTGACCGGGTCGTCGTAATAGTAGGTTGGCTGCCCGTCGTCCATATCTCCCTGGAGGAGCAGCACGGGAAAGCGCATGTTTCGGAGCAGGCGACTGGTCCGGTCCAGCCGTTCTTTCTCGAAAGACGAGGCCTGGTAAAACCTGATGACCGACTCGGGCATGCCCGGGTGGCTCATTTCATCCTTTAGGTGTTCAAGCACCTCGGGGGCCACTGGGTTACGTAACATCTTCAGCAACCGGTAGTTGAAGTAATAGTCTGGGTTGGCGAACAGGTTGGGGCCGAGTATGGGATCGGCAAAATAAGTGCCCTGTGGCGAGTTCTCGGCACGCCAGATATGGCAAACCTGCTGCATCCGGACATAGCTCATCACTCGCTCGGGGTGGTTGCCCGAGAGGTAGTCTGCCAGCACACAACCGCGATCGTGCGCGACAATGTGAAAGCGCTTCAAGCCAATCTTGTCGAAGAGGGCCAGCATCTCTTCCGCACAGTTTTCCCAGCGCCAGTCGCCCGGGCGCTTGTCGCCCTGACCATAACCCTTGTGGTCAGGGGCAATGATGTGAAAGTTGCTGGAAAAGTGCTCAATCTGCGGTCGCCATGCGTACCAGCTTTCGGGGTTACCGTGCAGGAAAACAATGGTTTCTGCATCCTTTTTTCCAGCTTCGACATAGTGCCAGCGTATCGGTATCACGGCACCCGGCGCTTCCACAAAATGGTGTGTGACCGTGACATTACCCAATTGCTGTTTTTCGCCATCGGTGTTGGCTTTGACGACTCGTTTGCTCATGGTGATTCAGTTTTCTTTGATTGTTTTGAAATGCAGTTGCGATAGATAGAGAAATGGAGATGCTTAGACCTTGACTGAACTGAGGAGGTTTTTCGGGAAGAGTTCTTCCACCTCCATTGGGCGGTGGCACACCCCTTGGTCGAGCCCGAACTTGCAGAAGGCCTTGAGAGTGGTGTGATTGATCCTTCCGCCTTCATCAGGGCCAAGGCCGTACGGGAAGAAGTCCTCGCCGAAAAGGTTCTTCATACGCTGGGTGTATTCGGCCAGCCAGGCTAGCGGAGCGTGGCTGGCGGTGATGTCGCTCATACGCTCAAAGGAACGTTTCTTCGCCGTTTGCAAGGCCTTATAGAGGTTCATTGCCACCCAAGGATGCTGGTCCAGCACATCGGTTTTGATTACCAGGCCATGCATGATTGGGTAGATACGAGTGTCCTTGAAGTACTGCTCTTCCAGCGCTTGGTAGTCCGGCATTAGGCGCTCGATGCCCTTGCCGAAAGCATGTGGCGCACGAGCCGACATAACTGCATCAATCTCGCCATTCAGCAGCATGTCATTGAGCGACTTCGTGGGCGCGTTGCTATAGCGCAAGCCTTCGGGCAGGACAAGTTTGACCTTGTCCCTGCGACCAGGCTCGTTCACACCAGCCTGAACCCACTCGATGCGCTTGAGATCCACGCCAACGTAATCACTCAGCCAGCCGCGACCATAGATGCAGGCCGTCTGTCCCCATTCGGGCACGCCGACCCGTTTGCCCTGCAAATCCTCCGGACGCTTGATGGCACTGCCGGAGCGAATATAAAACATCGAATGCCGAAACGCCCTAGATACAAAGGACGGAAGGGCAATAATGCCGTCGTCACCTTGTGATTTGAGCGACATGTACTGGCCCATCGATATTTCTGAAATATCCCAATCGCGTGACTGCGTGAAGCGAAAGAAAATCTCCTCGATCGGCAGGTTGAGCGAGCGCAAAGACACACCTTCTATCGGTACGCTGCCATCCGTTACATCGCGCATGTGATCGTAGGAACCAAGAGCCATGGTGAGCGAAAGCCGGTTCAAATACTTCTCCTTGAGTAACGACAAGTCACCATCACTCAGCTTTGATCTGGTGGTCTTTAGCCAGCTTGGTGTATTTGGCCGAATCTGAGCGCAGCACATTTGCCAACACATTGGCGGGTGCTGGGCGCAGAACGACTCCTGTCTTTGCCACACTGGCCATAAGTGCAGCGTCGGCCAGAACCTTTGTAATGTCAGCGGCCAGCTTGGCAACGATTTCAGGTGGCAGTTTTGCCGGGCCCATGAGCGCGTTCCAGTTGGACATCTCCACCCCCTTTGCCCCTTGCTCTTCAAAGGTCTGCAGGTCGGGCAACTGCGCGTAGCGCTGTGCAGAAGCGATTCCCACCGCCTTGAGTTTTCCGCTTCTGATGTGCGGCACCACCAGGTTAGCTGTGACAATGGCCAGTGGAACCTGGCCACCCAGTACGTCAACCAAGGCGGGTGCGCAGCCTTTGTAACTTACGTGCGTAGCATCCACGCCAGTCTGGTCCTTGAGGAGTTCCATCGCAAAATGCATGGGGGTGCCGATACCACAGGAGCCGTAATTTAGCCCACCGGGCTTGGCTTTTGCGGCAGCCACCAGTTCTTTCACGTTGCTGATGTTGGAACTGGGGTGGGCCACAAGCACCATAGGCGTATCTCCTAGGTACAAGATGGGTGCCAAGTCTTTCATCGGATCGTAGGGCAACTTGCCCATTACTGCCAAATTGCCGATCATGGTCGGGTTCTGTGCCAGCAGCGTGTAACCGTCAGCGGCTGCCCGTACTACCTCAGTTGAGCCGATGTTGCCCGAGGCACCCGGCCGGTTGTCCACGACCACACCTTGCCCCCACATTTGTTGCAGGCCTGCGGCAATCTGCCGCGCGAGGGTGTCGGTGCTTCCTCCGGGGGGGAATGGCACGACGATGCGCACCGGCTTAGACGGATAGGTGTCTGCGTGCGCACTGAGAGTCATCGCGACTGATGCGATAAGTGCCGAAAGCAGCCTGCAATGTACGAAATACATGGTTTGTCTCCAATTTTCTAGGTTTGTGAAGGCGCCGTTTAGCCGACCTCTCGCTGACTGGGCACGCGTGTCACTTTCAGGTAAAAGCTCAACGAGCATCGCGCTAACGCGCCAAGGCTTTTGCCGGCAGGAGTTTGGGACTGAACGGGAAGGCCGGATTACTAGGCCTTCAACTCATGCCTTGGGTTCGTGCGCGGCATCCATGCCTTGGAGGCGAAACAGACGCTGTGAAATATAGGTTGAGGCCGCGCTCCCGACCATGGCACTTCGGCCATATACGCTATAAGCAACTCTTATTTTGATCTGTTTATTTCCGGTAGATCTTCTTTGCTGAGCTCGAGGCCAAATATCATGGAACGCAGCCAGATATTGCCTGGGTCGCGCGCGTACCGTTCGTGCCACAACTGTCTAATCACATAGGTCGGAAAACTAATCAGGGGCTCAACCAGCCTTAGCGCGCCGCCCTTTGCCATGATCTCTGCCGGCCTACGCGGAAGCGTGGCGACCAGGTCGGTATTGGTTATGAGCGAAGGCAGGCTCATAAAGTTGGGCAGGTGCAAAGTTACTTTTCGTGCGGCATGAATGCTGGAAAGGTATTCCTCGATCATTGCCTGTCCGGAGCCCGAGGAGTAAATCGACACATGCGCTTCGTTGAGGAATTGCTCGCGGTCGACTGTCTTGCCGATGCGCGGGTGCTCGTTGCTCACCAGACAGGCAAAAGTTTCCTTGAACAATCGCTGCTGGCACATTCCGGAAAGCGATGTGAGCATGACGCCGAGCGCAATGTCAACACTTCCAGATTCAAGCTCGGCTTCGGTCTTTTCCGAAATAGTTGACACGCGCACAGTCACACCGGGTGCAACCTTCTTAATGGCTGCCAGCAACCGGGGGATGAAAACGACCTGTCCGGTGTCGGTGAGTGCAATTCTGAACTCGCGTTGTGATTCGGCAGGGTTGAATTTGAGGTTGTTGGAAGTGGCAAACACCAGTAGCTTCAGGGCGTCGCTCACCATGGGCATTACCGACAGTGCATAGGGCGTTGCCTGCATGCCCGAGCTGGTCCGCACAAAGAGCGGATCTCCAAAGTGTTCCCTCAGCCGTCCTAAGGCGATGCTGATAGCGGGCTGACTGCAGTCAAACTCGTCGGCGACCCTGGACAGGTTGCCGGTTCTAAATATCGCTTCGAAAATCTTCAGCAGCTTGATGTCCATGTAGTGGCCCCGCAATTCATGGTTGGAATCCTAGCCAAGATCCAGCATGCTGACCAGCTCCAGCGGCCTCCCCATATAGGCAATCCCCTAATACCGACAACTGTCGATGTCACAGTCAAAGTCAGGCTTGCCACAGAACTAAATTAGCTTTGACTATCCTGAATCTGATGGAGTTCTCATTCACGTGATCGCCACTCGTTTGCAAAACGATGCCAGCTTCAGTGGCAGCTTGTTTTTGTGGTCGGGTCGGTATGCATCGGAGCATAAGACTCAACCGCAAAGTCAATAAACGCGCGTGTGCGGGCCGGTATATATTTTCGACTCGGTAGTGCGACATACAGCTCATAGCGCCCGAATACCCAACGCGGAAGCAGATGCACGAGCTTTCCCGTTTCAAAGTACTTCCGGGCGGGAAAGCTTGGTAATGCAGCGATTCCAGCTCCGTCTGCGGCGGCAGCAAATAGACACTCATAGCTCGCAGTCTGAAAAACAACCTGTATGGGAGCTTCTACTTCTTCCGACTTTCGATCAATGTGAGTTAGACCGATGTTCGGCGACGCCACGCCCGGATGCCCTCTGTCCAAGAAGCGCAAGTAATGATGTTTGACGAGATCATTTGGTTGATCGGGTATACCCATTCGGGCCAAGTAGCTTGGACTTGCGCAGAGTATGTAGTTGGTCTTCGCGATTAGACGCGCGACGACATCAGCATTCGATCCCTCGCTGATTGAAATAAAGGCCGCATCAAAATCCTCAATCCGCTTCTGCGGAAAAGGCTCTATGTCGAGGTTGAGGGTTACTTTTGGGTATTTTGCGCACCACGCATTTATTTGGTTCGCTGCGAAGTGATGGGCTATCAGGGGTGATGCCACCACGTTTACGGTACCTTGTAGTTCCTCTGCATGCTGACTCACCGTTGCCTCAGCTCCTTCGATATCGCTCAAAATGTGATGCACTCGTTGAAGATACGTGTGTCCTGCGTCAGTCAGAACCAACTTGCGAGTAGTGCGGTTCATGAGTCGCGCGCCTAGGTGCTGTTCCAGGTCTGAAACTAACCGGGTGACACTTGCGGGTGACATCTCGAGGACTCTCGCGGCCGCCGCAAAGCCCTCGTGTTCGATAACTTTCTGAAAAACTCGCATAGAAGTCAGGCGATCCATGTGCTATCCAAACTGGTTTATTTCGGCCATAAAGGCCCATAAATTTGGACCTCCAAAGTATCTGTGCTGTGAATAAATGGCATCATTTTTACGGTTCTGAAGATTCGACAGCTGATAAGGTGCGGCGCAGCCACTGCGCAATTTCATGAAGTTGGGCATCACATTGCGCGAAACGCGCTACCGTTCCGGGACTTGCCGTGGTGTTGTGGTTCATGTCGTGCGCGTGCATATGCGTAACTTTGATTCCTGCAGCGCTCAACTTTTTTGCATACGCCATGCCTTCATCGCGAAGAACGTCGTATTCGGAAGTAGTGATCAAGGTAGGTGGGAGATTAGGGAAATGTTTTGTGCGCAGTGGGGAGATCTTTGGATCCGCTGGATTGATCTGCTGGGCGTACTGTGACCAAAACCATCGCATGGTGTTGGCCTCCAAGCCTAACCCAATAGCATTTTCAAAATAAGAAACGTAGGGTGTGTTTGGGTCAGCATTCGGATGATCTGTGACAGGGCACAAGAGCATGACTGCTTTGAGGTTGGACGCCCCCGTCTCTGCGCACAATAGGTTGGCTGCTACGGCAGCCAAATTTCCACCTGCGCTATCTCCGCCCACGCACAGCCGGGATGCGTCGGCCCCAAAGGCGGCCCCATGTAAAGTTGCCCAACGCACAGCGTCAAGTGCATCATTCAACGCTGCGGGATAGGGACTCTCCGGTGCCAGACGATAGTCGACCGATAGCATCATCACGCCGCTGGCATGAGCAAACAAGCGGCAGAAGGGGTCTAACGTTTCGACTGAGCCAGCTACCCATCCGCCTCCATGTAGGTAGACCATAAGTGACCTTTTTGAACTCTGCGATTCGGGGATGTAAAGGCGTGCGCTGAGATCCGGTCGAATTTGTATCCGCTCTGCCTGGACCGAGTTTGGTAACCCGTTGATATGTTCGCGATTTTTTAGCGCGGTCATCATCATTTCTCGAATCCCCGCAATTCTCTGTGCATCACTCTGAATCGTAAGTACGGGCGGTCGCTGCTGCTCCAGTAATTGTCTAAGTGCGGGGGCTAGCGGAGTTCTGACGTTCAGAACGCTGTTGGTGGGTGGCGGTAATGGCATGGCCATATCCTATAATTTTCACTAACCTTTGGAAAGTAGGCGCCCAAAGGTGCCATACTACCCATTGAGAAAGTAAGAAAATGATGAATGTATCTTCAATCTCTTCGGTATCCCGTTCGCCCGGGCGCGTGCCGACTGATACGCTTGGTAAGGGATCTTCTGTGGCTTACGCCGCTCGCGACCCCGAACTCGAAACTCTGGTCCGGGAAATCATCAGCCGGGTGGCGGATAAATGGACAATGCTCGTTATAGAAACATTGCATGAGCATGGCTGTCTTCGATTTACTCGCTTGGGAGAACTGGTAGGCGATATAAGTCAAAAAGTCCTGACAAAAACGGTGCGGCAAATGGAGGCAGATGGCTTGGTCTCGCGGACTGTATATCCGGTGGTGCCACCTAAAGTTGAATATCAGCTGACACCTCTCGGACTGAGTTTGGGCGCTGCATTCTGCGGTGTGTGGATCTGGGCGGAAGAGCATCAATCCGCAATCAACCAATCCAGGGCGGCTTTTCTTGCGCGGCACTCGGCACTGTAAAAGTGCCGTCCGCGGGATCGCGTGCTACGCGCTACGCCGAATTGAAGTTGCCGGCGGCTCGCCTAAACATATCGCAAAAGTACTCTGCCGCAGGAATTAACGGTAGTCCGGTCCGCTGTACGATGCATATCGGTCGTTCAGGCAAGGCTTCGCTCACCTCAATAGCCTGAAACATACTGCTCCAAATTGGTAGGCGGTTCCACATCTCGGGGAGCATGATTAACAGGTCTGAGTTAGCTAGTGCTGTCATGTAAGTCAACCCAGAATGCGCCTGCATGACAAGCTTGGGCGGTGGCAAACCGTGCTGCGTAAACAGGGGGCCAATTTCGTCCTGTGCCTTGGTGGTCACTGATGCAGTGATCCACTCTGCATCTACTAGATCGCTAAGAGATTTCGCGTGCGCAAGGGGATGTCCTTTTCGGCAAAAAATCACACGCTGTGTTGAAAAAATTTGTTCAACCTCAAGTTCTGAAGGAACATTTTCTACCACGGGCCCAACGTAAAAGTCGGTAGTACCTTCCTTTAATGAAGACTCAATTCCAGGAAATACTGTGTCAATGACATCCAGTGATACTTCCGGATAGCGGAGCCGAAATTGCCTTAACGCGCTGGGCATCAAAGTGATTTGCGTGATCATTGACAGTCCAATGACGAGATTTCCGCTTGTTTCCCCACGGAGTTGGTCCAGCTCCTCCTGAGCCCTTCGTAGCTCTCCAGTCGCCATCGTCACGCGACGCAGGAAGATTTTTCCGAGAGGCGTAAGTACCACGCCCTTTTTGCCTCTTTCGAAGAGAACTACCTTGAGCTCTCGTTCAAGATCCTGAATGCTTCGGGTGATCACAGGCTGAGCCACATCCAGATGGCGTGCGGCTGCCCGAATGCTGCCGCGCTCAACGACAGTTATCAAATTCTGCAATGCGCTCAGTTTCATTTGCTGCCTTGACGTGATACCAATTCCGTATCAATGCAAAAACTTTATCATCTTTCAATATCAATGGCCACTCCCTACTATTCAGCCAATCTGGTTAAAACTGGGCTAATTTTCATTTCCTGAGAATGCCCCGCAAAGATCTTATTAAGGGGAAATGGGATGCTGTTGGTGACTGCTGCAAATGGAAATCAAGGCAAGTTGTTGATTCCGAAATTGCTTCGCGCGGGATTGGACGTTCGTGGAGCAGTGCAGTCGGAGGCCTCGGGTCTCGCACTGCAAAAGATGGGTTTGACGGATATCGTTGTGGGAGATCTCATGGATCCTGCGGTGTTACGGAAAGCCATGATGGGTGTCGAGAAGGTGTATCACATTGGCCCCACAGCCCATCCTAAAGAGCGTGAGATGGGATGCGCGGTGATCGATGCTGCACGCGAGGCAGGTGTCAAGCACTTTGTATTCAGCTCGGTTCTACACGCAATTACAACCGCGCTTGTACAGCATGAAATAAAGCGAGATGTTGAAGAGCATTTACTTTCTTCTGGCCTGGAATTCACGATCCTCCAGCCATCCAACTTCATGCTGCCTATCAAGATGCGGCCGGTTTTCCTGGAAGGTGTTTTTAGGTTGTCCTGGTCACTGGGTCGCCGGCAATCGCTGGTAGACATTGGAGATCTCACGGACGTCGCTTTTTCCGTTCTGACTCATAGTGAGCTTCATGCGGGAGCCACATACGAACTCGTTGGGCGAGGGAGATATACCGCCTATGAATTGGGCGAGATTATTTCCTCTGTCATGGGAAGGCCAATACCAGTCGAGGAAATCGACGCGGACAAATATCATCGCGCCTTGTTTGGAACTGCTGAATCCGAGAAGTCGCAGCACCAACTGAAAGTACTTAGAGCAATTACTGCGCGCTACAGTAGCAATGACTTTATTGGAAATCCGAATGTGTTGACATGGCTACTCAATCGCCAGCCAACAACCTTCAAGGAATTCGTTCAAAAGCAATATGACGCGTTCTTGGCCCAAGGATCAATTCTTGCGGAGGGATGCAAAGCGATTGCGTGACAGGTTGAATGAGATCAGGGCAAGGCCCGAATTAAAAAAGGAGACAAAAATGAGATCGCAGATTTTGAGAATTATTCCAGCGGGATTTCTGGCTGTTATGGGGCTGATTGCATTCAACGCCCATGCCCAAAACTTTCCGTCGCAGCAGGTGAGATTGATCTCGCCGTTTCCTGCCGGGAGCGGTCCCGATGTTGTCGCGCGAATTGTTGGCGAGCGCCTCGCAGCGACCTGGAAGCAGCCTGTGATTATCGACCCCCGCCCTGGAGCAAATGGATTTCTTGCATTGGGCGCCGGCAAGCAGGCTGCACCGACAGGATATGACCTGGTTGTTGCCGATGCTGGCCATTTGGCGGTCAACCCGTCACTGTTCAGGAACCTTCCGTACGACCCAAAAACAGATTTCGTACCCGTAGGTGCGTTTTACCGCAATCCTTTTTTTATTGTTGTGGGTGCGAACAGTGCCATCCGAAACATCAAGGATCTAGCTGCTGCGGCGGTGGTAGCGCCGGGGAAGGTGACTTACGGCTCCAATGCTGTGGGCGGCCCGTTGCATCTTGGCGGTGCCTTGGTCGAAACCGCCACGGGGACCAAAATGCTCCACGTTCCTTACAAGGAAATTTCCCAGCTTTACTTAGCCGTTTCAACTGGTGAGGTGGACTGGGCGATGGCCAGCTTGGCAAGTGCCGGACCGTTGCTAAAGGCCGGCAAGCTGCGTCTCATCGCTGTGGCCGATACAAAGCGCCTGGACGCCGCGCCTGCCGTTCCAACATTTGAAGAAGCAGGCGGAGCAAAACCTCTGGTGGTTCGCGGGTGGGTAGCTATTATGGCACCTCGGGGAACACCCGCATCCGCGGTGGCAACCTTAAACCGCGATATCAATGAAGCTCTCAAGCAGCCTTCAGTTGCAGAAAAGCTCAACGGATTTGGATTTGAGCCCTACGTGCTGACGCCGTCGGCAATTTCGGCGCTCATTGCAAGCGAAACCGTTTTTTACGCAGACGTAGTCAAACGCACCGGGGCAAGCGCTGACTAGCAAAAATATGGAAAAAGAAGCAACACGATCCCGAGGAAAACCGGAAGTCCTGATCGTTGGTGCAGGGCCTGTCGGACTGGCTCTCGCAATCGAGCTGGGGCAGCGTGGCGTGAACTGCCTGCTCATCGACAAAAATCCCAGAGCTGGCGCGGCACCGCGTGCCAAGACCGTGAACGTTCGCACATGTGAGCATTTCCGACGTTGGGGTATCAGTGAAGCGCTGCGTGCGGCCGCCCCCTTGGGCATTGACTATCCATCCAGCATCGCGTTTACCACGCGAATGTCGGGGCATTTGCTGACACGTTTCAACAATGCTCTTTATTGCGCGCCAGGACGAAATCCGATGTATTCGGAGCACGCTCAGTGGACGCCTCAGTACACCGTCGAAAGAGTCATGCGGGAGCATATTGAAACGATCGAGTGTGTCCAAGCCAGAAGTGCTTGCGAATTGCAGAGTTTTACCCAGAATGACAGCGGCGTCGCCGTAACTCTTGTGGATCTCAGAACTGGTCTGACAAGCGAAGTTGAGACGCAATACATTGTCGGGTGCGATGGCGCAAGCAGTGTGGTGCGTGACCTGATTGGCTCACGCCTGGAGGGTGCTTTCGGGCTATCCCGGAATTACAACGTTGTCTTTAGAGCGCCCGGACTGGCGGCCGCTCACTCGCATGGCCAAGCAATTATGTATTGGCAAATTAATGGTGAAGTACCGAGCCACATAGGCCCCATGGACGCAGGGGACCTGTGGTTTTTTATGCCGACTGGATTGGCGCCTGATGTGAAAGTGACCAAGGAAAATGCAGGAGATTTGATTCGCAGAGCTACAGGAATAGATCTTCCTTTTGAAGTGATCAGCGTGGACGAATGGACGGCCCATCGCGCCGTCGCTGATAAATATCGCGCGCAGCGGGTTTTCCTCGCGGGAGATGCCTGCCATCTACACCCGCCTTATGGCGGTTTTGGCATGAACATGGGCATTGCCGACGCTGTAGATCTTGGCTGGAAACTGGCAGCCGTACTCCGCGGCTGGGGTGGGGCGGCTCTGCTGCAGAGTTATGAACTCGAACGTCGACCCGTTCATATGCATGTTCTTAAGGAAGCTTCCCAAAATCACTCCAAAGTCGGGGCGGCCTTGTTTGAATGCGGACTGGAAGATGAGTCCGAAGACGGTGAACTCGTACGCAACCGTGTCGGCCAACGCATTAATGCCGAGAAACTTTCCGAGTTTTATACCCTGGGGACCATACTTGGCGACAGATACCTTGACTCACCCGTGGTGCAAAAACTCCTCGATAGAGACGCGCCTCCTCGCGATTTCCTAAACTACATTCCGAGCTCCATGCCTGGCGCCAGAGCACCGCATGCCTGGCTTCACGATGGCAGTTCACTGTTCGACCATTTTGGACGCGGGTTTACTTTACTTGTGCGTCCCGCAGAAGATCACGGGGACATCGATGCGGCCGTTCTCCACGCAGAGCGGCAAGGTGTGCCGTTTTCGGTGCTTCGTCTGGACAATCCTGCTGTCAACTGTCTTTATGAACACAGGCTTACCTTGATACGCCCTGATCAACATATTGCATGGGTGGGAAATAAGTGGCCAAAGTCTTCCGAATTGGATGTCTTTGCAATGGTCACTGGAAGGTCTTCACGCATAAACGTCCGTGTACCCAATTCTGAGGAAAGTATTCATGAGTAAAGTCCTTGGTCGCGACACATCAACAGTGACCACCTCAATCAAAGCGATAGTTTCCCCAGCGAAACTGGCGCACGTAGTCCTCCGAACATCGAAGTTTGACAAGCTCGTGGATTGGTACGTCAAGGTACTAGGCGCAAAGATTGCGTTTTCAGACGGAGGACTCGCTTTTTTGTCTTACGACGAAGAACACCATCGAGTTGCGGTGATCAACGTGCCGGGATTGATGGAACAGCCGGCGGGGATAAGTGGTGTTCATCACATGGCGTTTACCTATGCATCGTTGAGCGACCTGGTCTTGACTTATGAGCGTCTTCGTGAAATTGATATTGTTCCTGTTTGGTGTGTAAATCACGGACCGACAACTTCCATGTACTACGCAGACCCAGACGGTAACCAAGTCGAGCTGCAAATTGATAACTACGATACGGTAGAGGAGGCGGGAGAGTTCTTCTTCAGTCAAGCCTTCGCGATCAATCCAATTGGCGTAGATTTTCAACCAGAAGACCTTGCGATACGTTTCCGTTCAGGTGAAAGAGAAGAATCGATTAAGGTTCGACCTCAAAGCGGCAAGCGCGGGGTTGACTCTATCAAGCTGAGATAACACTCGGGCAGCTTGTAAGGCTGTTTCCGCTAGGGATTGACTTATATCTGGTAAAAATCCCTGACAACACCCCCCAAGGTTCAAAAAAAAGCCGCCCGAAGGCGGCCAATATCGGTTCAGGAGATTTATTCACCAACGATCTTCAAGTCCTTGACTACGGCACCATACTTTGCGTATGTTTCGCGGGCCAACTTTGCTGCATCGGCAGATGAGCCGCCCATCAACTGGACGCCGCTATTGCGAAGCTTCTCTTTCACATCTGGAGTTATGAGGACGGTGTTCATCTCTTTGTTGAAGCGCTGAATAATTGGTGCTGGGGTGCGGCCTGGTGCCAGAATCTGAAAGTAAGTAGAGACTTCAACACCCGCGATGCCAGACTCAGTCAAAGTGGGAACCATCGGCAGGAGGTAAGAGCGCTGCTTCTCGATCAGCGCAATAGGTACCAATTTTCCAGCGGCGATGAACGGCGCAGCACCGGCAAGGGCTGTGAAACCAATGGGAACTTCTGCACTAAGGACTGCATTCACGCCGGGCATAACTCCCTTGTAAGGGATATGGGTCATCTTGATGCCAGTAGAGCGTTGAAGCATTTCGCCCGCAATGTGCATCGGGGAGCCGGCACCTGATGTGGCGTAGCTGACGGGGGCATTGTTTCTCAGATAAGTAATCAGCTCCCTCGGCGTTTTCACGTTGATTGAAGGATGTGCAACGATCAGCAATGGTGACGTTCCGGCGTTTATGACCGGTGTCAGGTCTTTAAGCGGATTGAGCTTTACGCTGGTACCGATGGCCGGGAAATGAGGAACGATATAGATATTGCTGGGAGCGATCAAGAGCGTATGTCCGTCGGGTTCGGAGCGCACAACCTGTGCGGCGCCCAGCATTCCTGCTGCGCCTGGGCGGTTTTCAACAAGTACGGGCTGACCGAGCGTGCTGGTCATCCGTTCAGCCATGATCCGGGCGATCATGTCATTGCTGGAACCAGGGGCGACTGGCACAACGATTGTTACGGGTTTGGTTGGCTTCCATTCCTGCGCCGTACTCAGTCCAGGCAGAATTGAAATGGCAGCGGTGATCAACATCCCGCGCAGAATGGTTTTCATATTGTCTCCTTCTAATAACGCTTATAAAAACGAGTAGAAATTCAATGCGGTATCAGCATCCAATTCCGTCTCGCGCAACCCCAGTCTCGAACGGCCCAATCTGTAGACAGGAACCTCAAACCGAATGTCTCGATTAAGAATTTTATGAATGGATACCGTGGGAAGCGAATGGATTTTCTGGATAGACCCTATGGACGTCCTTGATGCTCGGTACGCCGGAAGTAGTTGGTCCTTACGATGTCTTTTAGATACGATTAAACGTGTGCTTCGGCGTCAATTGCGCTGATTTTTGTATTGGAAATGCCGTGAATCTCAATCAGCTGGATTTAAATTTGCTTCTTATCTTTGATGCGGTTATGCGAACGCGGAGCGTTACTTTGGCCGGGGAGAGGGTCGGGTTGTCTCAATCGGCGACAAGCAACTGCCTACAGCGCTTGCGGGAAGCTTTCGGGGACCCCCTCTTTTTGCGGACACCGACAGGAATGCAGCCTTCAGCTCTGGCATTGGGTATGTCAGATGAGATCAGCGGCGTGTTGGAGCGGCTGCGCTCGGTGCTGGAGCGGGACGATCAGTTTGACCCGAAGACTTCAAGCCACACTTTTCGTATCTTGGTCAGTGATATCGCTCAGATAACGCTGCTGCCTGACTTTGTGGCGATGCTTAGAAAAGAAGCGCCCAACGTAAATTTGTCCAATGTTGCTTTGCCTATGAGAGAAACCAAGAAGGCATTGGCTGATGGTGAGCTTGATCTGGCGGTAGGTTTTATTCCTGATCTAGGACCTGACTACCATCGTCAGTCGTTGGATTCAGAGCATTGGACGTGCGTAGTCAGTAAATCGCATCCAACTATCGGAGACTCCATAACCCGGAAGCAGTATTTCGACGCGGCCCATATCAGCTACCGGCCGCCGGCTGCAATTCACGCATCCTTAGACAAACTGCTCGAAAGCCGATTTGAGGGGCGTGCTGCGAGGCGGCGGGTGGCGCTTAGTGTTCCTTACTTTAGTGGGCTGGTCACCGCAGTTGCCAAGACTGATTTGGTGCTGACTGCCCCCTCACGGCTTGCCGATTCCATGACTGCAATGTCTGCAGTCAAAGTGCTTCCGCTTCCCTTTGACCTGCCAGCAATTGACCTGAACATGCAGTGGCATGACCAGGTGCATCGGGATCCAGCAAATATATGGTTCCGTAACGTGTTCGCTGCTACTTACGCGAACCGAAGTGCTGACATAAAGTAAGCCGGTTATTGCAGCCGGTGGTATGTGAAGCGATTCTGTCCATACTGCACATCCACGATATCCATTGGACTCTAGGTCATCACGTTCCTAAGATCTGTTTCGTGCGCCACACCCTGCAGGACCTCCAATCGAGTTCTGCACTCTTATTGTTTCTGGCGCTTTGAAACACATTAAAGGAGAACTGAATGACGACTACTCTGGACTCTGCGCCTCAGAAGGCTGACGGGATATCGAAAAACTCTGCAATTCTGGCCCAGGGTGCCGCCGTTGCGCTACCTCAGCACCGAGATCTCTATTACGGCGGAGCATGGCACAAGCCGAAGGGTGGTTACTCCGAAACCATTAATCCCTCTACTGGTGAGGTGCTTTGCGGATGTGCTGAGGCAAATGCCGAGGACGTAGACGACGCAGTCAAGGCCGCGAAAGCGGGTTTCGCTATCTGGAAGAAGATGAAGCCTCTGGACAGGGCTGTGCTCATGCGAAAAGTTGCCACCGTCCTTCGTGCAAACGCGTACGAGCTGGCTATGTTGGATGCGACCAATGGCGGTGGTCCAGTTGCAGAAATGATTCGTGATGTTGAATTTGCGGCAGCCAACTTCGATTTCTTTGCCGGTTTAGTCACTGAGGTCAAGGGCGAGACGATACCGATGGGCGAAGGCGTCGTGAACCTGTCTGTCAGAGAGCCTTATGGCGTTGTGGCGCGCATTGTTGCGTATAACCACCCCCTGCTGTTCCTCGGCGCGAAAAGTGCTGCTCCACTGGCTGCCGGAAACTCAGTAATCATGAAACCGCCTGTTCAGGCACCTGTATCAGCTTATCGCTTCATGGAGTTGATTGACGGAATATTCCCGCCTGGCGTATTCAACGTGCTCACTGGCGGTGTGGAGTGTGGTTCTGCTTTGGCAAGTCATCCGGGTGTTCCGGTCATTGGCCTGGTTGGAAGTGTGGAAACTGGTCGCGCGGTCATGCGAGCTGCATCGGAGCGCCTGAAGCATGTGTCGCTTGAGCTTGGCGGCAAGAATGCTTGCATTGTTTATCCAGATGCAGATCTGGATCGGGCAAGCACCGGCGCCGTTAAGGGTATGAACTTTACGTGGAATGGACAATCTTGCGGATCAACTTCCCGGTTGTTCCTGCATGAGTCCATACATGACGAGGTGATGGCAGGCATTCTCGAGAAGATCAAGGTTTATCGCCCTGGTATTCCCACCGACGTCAAAACGACGATGGGCGCCATTATTTCCCAGGCGCAACTCAATAAGGTGTTGAAGTACATCGACCTCGGAATCAGCGAAGGCGCAACCTTAGCTTGCGGTGGAAAGCGCGCCGATGCACCGGAGCTCAAAAATGGCTACTTCGTTGAGCCCACGGTGTTTACCAATGTCAAAGCGAACATGCGCATTGCAATGGAGGAAATCTTCGGACCAGTGCTCTCGGTGATCAAGTGGTCCGACGAAGAAACCATGTTCCAGCAGGTTAATGCCGTCGATTACGGTTTGACTGGGGCGGTGTTTACGCGCGACTTGGCCACCGCTCATAAAGCGGCAAGTCGTATCGAATCCGGTGTGGTTTGGGTCAACAACACAAGTTCCCATTTCATTGGTGCCGGCTTTGGTGGATACAAGCAATCTGGCATTGGACGTGATGAATCAATTGAAGAACTGCTCTTCAATACTCAATCCAAAAACATCAACATCACTCTGTAAGTTCGAGACTTCCAGAGACAGCTTATTCATAACGGGCCTCTCGAAAGGCTTGGAGACATATCAATGAACACAGATGTGGCAGTGAGTGCGGGCCAAGTGCACGCTCAAATGCTTATTGGCGGCTCAAGAGTTGACAGTACCAGCCGATTAGAGGTGCGAAACCCCGCCCGTACCGAAGAAGTTGTTGGGACCATCGTTCGCGGAACGCCCGCTGATGTTGATAACGCCGTTGCTGCAGCCAAGGCGGCCCAGCCTGGCTGGGCTGCAAAAACCTTCGTTCAACGTGCGGAAGCGCTGTCGCGTGCTCTGGACAAGCTCGGTGAGGATATCGATGAGCGAGCTAAGATTTTCGTTCGTGAGAATGGGAAGACTTTTGCGGAAGCCAAGCGCGAGCTATCAGATGTGGCCGCTAGGGCACGTTTCACGTTGGAGCTGGCCCCTGAGTTGGACGCGGCCAATGAAATGGCATCGCCTGACGGCCGCACATTTGTCCGCCGGGTTCCGTTTGGCGTTGTCGTTTCCATTGGGCCGTGGAATGCGCCCGTCTCCTTGGCGTGCATGCAGATTATTCCGGCACTCCTCACGGGAAATTCGGTTGTTCTCAAAGCACCCGAAAGCTGCCCGCTTGCGCTTATACGGACGGCTGAGGCTATCGCGGCCGAACTGCCAGATGGGTTGCTGAATGTGGTGACAGGTTTGCCGGGCGAAATAGGGGATGCGCTAACAACTCATCCGGATGTAAGCAAGATTGGCTTCACCGGAAGCATTCCCTCCGCAAGAAAGATCATTGCCAACGCAGCGCAAACGATCAAAAGCGTTACTGCTGAGCTTGGCGGTAATGATCCGGCAATCGTTTTGGAAGATGCTGACCTTAGTGATGAGTCCATGCAGCGCATGGCGACGATTGTGTTCCGGATGTCCGGACAGGTTTGCATGGCCATAAAACGCATCTATGTGGCGGAATCGATCCACGACCAGTTTGTCGAAGCGTTTGGAAAAGCTGTTGAACGAATTGTCGTCGGAGATGGGCTCGTTCCAGCTGTCTCAATGGGGCCTCTACATACCAGGGCTGGTTTCGAAAGGGCTCTTGAAATCATTGCCGATGCTGAGTTGCACGGAGGAAAAGTCATGAGACTGGGTCGAATCAACGATCCTGATTCATTTGAGCATGGCTACTTCATACAGCCCACCGTGGTTACAGATGTGGCCGAAACTTCCAGGCTGGTATTAGAGGAGCAGTTCTGTCCTGTAATCCCAATCATTCGATTCAAAACTGTCGACGCTGCTGTAGCCAGCGCGAATGCCACCATATTTGGACTTGGAGGATCAGTCTGGAGTAGGGATATCGAGAAGGCTTTGGCTATCGCTGCCCGCATTGAGGCGGGTACTGTTTTTGTGAACACGCATGGCACCAACAGCGTCAATCGAAAGGCTCCATACGGAGGACTCAAGCAGAGTGGCAGCGGAAGGCGAGCCGGCATTGAGGGTTTGCATGAGTACACGCAAAGCCAAACTCTTACTACATACGAACGTTGATTGAAGTTTCTTCGCATCATGAGGTGCGAGGGGTACACAAAAAAGCTTAACGGAGAATATTTTGGGAAAACTTACCGGTAGAAGTGTGATCGTGACTGGCGGTGCGCAAGGAATAGGTGCAATTTTCGCAGTTGCATTGGCCAAACAAGGCGCTCGTGTGAGCGTCTGCGACCTTAAGGCTCCTGAGCAAACCGTATCTCAGATACGAGCATTAGGGGGCGAGGCGATCGGAACAGTTTGCGATGTGACCGATGGGAAAGCGGTGGCAAGGATGGTGGCGGAAACTGAAAAATCTTTCGGAAGTATCGAAGGACTTGTCAATAATGCAGCTCTTTTTGCGGGACTGCCAAAGCGTGCAATTGAAGACATAAGTTCCGAAGAGTTTGATCGGGTAATGTCTATCAACGTTCGAGGCGGCTTCGAGTGCATCAAAGCTGTTGTCCCCATCATGCGGAGACAGGGATACGGAAAGATCGTCAACCTCGCGTCCGGGACCGTCTTTAAAGGACAAGTCCACATGCTGTCATATGTGACCTCCAAAGGAGCAGTCGTAGCCATGACCAAGTGCCTAGCTAGGGAACTCGGCAGCGCTGGCATTCGCGCGAACTGCCTGGCACCAGGTTTCACAATGAGTGAAGGGGTGAAAGACCAACCAGAGTGGGTGGAAGCAGGTAAAGCCACTATCGCAAGTCGCTGTCTCCGACGTGAGCAGACTCCTGACGATCTGACGGGTGCTCTTGAGTACCTCTTGTCCGCAGACAGTGATTTCATGACTGGCCAGACCATGATCGTTGACGGTGGCTCCGTAATGCACTGATTTCTTGCCAAAAGGAATCTCAACTCAGTTCGTTAGTGCCATTCAACCATCAAGGGTATTTTTTGCATGTTTAAAAATCCACGCTGCCAAGTGATTGCAATCGAAGAGCACTATTGGGATGCAGAACTGGCATCTCATTTTGTTGGCGCTGAGGGGAGTCGCCCTGGTGTGATTGAAAATCGACTACGGGACTTCGGTGGCGATCGCATTGCGGACATGGATGCTGCCGGCATCGATCTATGCGTTCTCTCGCATGGCGCGCCGTCAGGCCAAAAGCTGCCAGCAGAAATAGCCGTGGGATTGATCGAGCGCGTCAACGACAGACTGGCGGCAGCGGTAGCAGCAAATCCTGATCGGCTTGCAGCCTTTGCGGCGCTACCGACAGTGTTGCCAGAAGCGGCTGCTGATGAGTTGGAGCGCTGTGTGTCCATGGGGTTCAAGGGTGCCATGCTTCACGGCTTGTCTAATGGCGAATTTTTAGATCTCAAGAAATTTTGGCCTATATACGAGCGTGCAGAACGTCTCGACGTGCCCATTTATCTCCATCCGTCTCAGCCTCATCCGGGCGTGATAGACGCTTATTACAAAGACTATCTGTCTGACTATCCCATGCTTGCGCGCCCTGCATGGGGCTATGCAGTCGAAGCGGGAACTCAGGCGGTGCGACTTATTTTGTCGGGAGTTTTCGATAAGTACCCCAAGCTCAAAGTGATGCTTGGTCATTTGGGTGAGTCATTGCCTTTTCAACTATGGCGATTGGATCAGGCCCTTTCTCGACCTGGCCAAAAGTCGGTCAGATTTCGAGAGATTTTCTCTAATAACTTCTGGATCACCACCAGTGGATTCTTTTCCACTCCCGCATTACTGTGCAGCACGATGGAGGTGGGGGTGGATCGAGTGCTTTTTGCAGTTGACTGGCCATTTGTTTCAGACAGCAGCGCGGGCATTAAATGGATGGAGAGCGTGCCACTTTGCGCCGAAGACAAAGTCAAGATTCTCAGTGGAAATGCGAAAAGATTATTGAAGCTGTGAATCGTAGGGCTACACCCCCGCAATTTACGGATTGCACCTATTTCTAAATACGGAGACAACATGACGAAAATTTCTAACGCCGCAAGATCTGCCATCCTCTTCTTGACAACCTTAGCCATAAGCACTGTAAATGTGGCGTCAGCTGCAGAAGGGTATCCCGTCAGACCAGTGCGCATTGTGGTGCCATACGCAACCGGTGGAAGCGCCGACGTGTTGGCTCGACAGATCGGCGCGGGATTGCAGCAGACATGGGGACAAGCGGTTGTAGTCGATAACCGGGCCGGTGCTGCGGGGAATATTGGCACCATGGAGGTAGTTCGCTCACCAGCAGATGGGTACACACTTCTGATTCAGAATCCAACAATGGTCTCTAACTTGGCTGTGGCAGGAAAGCTGCCCTACGATCCTAATAGAGATCTCACGCCGATCATGTATTTGGGCGAGACGCCCCTTGTAGTCGTGGCTCATCCGTCTGCCAACATCGGCAACTTGAAGGAACTTGTCGCGGCAGCCAAGGCAAAGCCTGGTTCGTTGTCATATGGGTCCTGTGCGATAGGGAGCCCGCAACATTTTGTAATGGAAATTATTAAAGAGCGAACGGGAATCGAGGCCACCCATGTGGCCTATAAAGGTTGCGCGCCCGCCCTGGCCGACGTTCTGGGTGGACAGATACCATTGGCTGTGGTCACCGCTAACCTGGTCGCCCCCCACGTTAAAAGCGGCAAGCTCAAGGTGGTTGGCGTCTCCACCGCGAAGCGTTACGCGCAACTTCCAGACAGCCCCAGCTTTGAAGAGCAGGGGCTCCAATCTTTCGATATTGCCAATTGGAATGGTTTGATGGGTCCTGCCAAACTTTCGGCCGATACCGTCAATAAGCTCTCGGCAGCCGTCAGAAAGGTGCTCGCGGATCCTGCTGTAATAGCGGGACTGGCGAAAGCCGGAGTAGAGGTCAATCCGATGCCGGCTAGTGCTTTGGTAAACGCAATTCGAGTGGATACCGTCAGGTATTCAAAAATTGCGAAAGATGCAAATATAAAATCTGAATAGAAAGGTATCGCTGGGGGGGGGCTTCCTAATCCGCCTCGATGCGAGCATCTGTTACAACCTTCTTCCAGCGGGCCAAATCGTTTTGGATGAGTTGAGATAGTTGAAGTGGAGTGCTTGTGTGGATCGAAAGTCCTTGCTTCATCAACGCCGCCTTTACGTCATCAGAATTGATAACTTCGATGAAGTCTTTGTTAAGCCGCGCAATTAAATCAGGCGGAGTCCGTCCCGGTGCCAGCACCGCGTACCAAGAGTCAATGCTATCCATGTAGTTCACTCCCTGCTCCCGAAAGGTCGGTACTTCCGGTGATAGTGCGCTTCGGGTGCTGCCCGTTACGGCGAGTACGCGTACTTTGCCTGCCTCTGCGTGGGGACGCATTGAATGAACGCTGGCAAACATCATTTGCACTTGTCCGCCCATCAGATCGGTCAACGCTCCTTGTATGCCCTTGTAGGGGACATGAACGACATTTACACCAGCGCTGGATTTGAAGAGCTCCATTGCAAGGTGCTGGGGCGTCCCATTTCCAGGTGTACCGTAGTTAAGTGCTCCATTTCGCTGCTTAGCGTATGCAATTAGTGAGGCCATATCTTTAGCCGGGACCGATGGATTAATTGCAAATACAAATCCGGACTCGGCGAGTTTGGTTATAGGCGCAAAGTCTTTGACGGTATCGAAAGGCATGCGCTTATAGATCGCAGGAGCCATCGTAAACGTGCTAATCGCCATGAGAAGCGTGTGCCCGTCCGCCGGCGCACTGGCAACTTGTTGTGCTCCGATATTGCCGCTTGCACCTGGTTTGTTGTCAACCACCACGGCTTGGCCCCAACGCAAAGAAAGTTTTGGCGCAATGATGCGCGCGATGATGTCGCTGCCGCTGCTCGGCGTGTATGGCACTACCAAAGTAACTGCCTTTACTGGAAAGGTCCCCGCTGACTGAGCATAAGTGGTGCCCCAAACCGTTAGTGTGAATAGCGCGACTAGAAGAGTTTTGTACGGTGTTCTCATAGATTGGGAGTGTTCGTTGCTGGAAAGTTGATAGATGTATATATTTCTGGGTTTTTCCGCTAAATATCCGAAGGGCGGGGTACTCGTTTTGTCTAGCAGGTAACCCGCTATTAGCTTGCGGTGCGACCGCCCGGCCGTAGGATGCTAGGTGACACTTGATGACGTTGATAGATGAATTATTTCTAGGTGTGATACGAATCGGGTATCAACATCAAAACTATCGGAGAGGTAAGTAATGGTCCTAAAAGTGCCTACTTCTTAATTCAAGCATTCTGATTTACATTCCCACAGCTTTAAAAACTTCTACACAACTTGAAAGCGATATTCCATGAACCCCAAAGGCAACACAATTCTCATTACCGGAGGCGGTACCGGAATCGGCCGAGCACTCGCTGAGGCTTTTCACTCGTTGGGAAATCAGGTGATCATCACTGGGCGTCGTAAGGAGATGCTCGAGAAAACTGTCGCTGCAAATCCCGGAATGACAGCGTATGCCCTGGACATCATGGACGGCGAAGAGATCAAGAGATTCTCTGAAAAACTTTTGAAGGCCCATCCGTCATTGAATGGCGTAATTCACAATGCGGGGATCATGCGTACAGAGTGGGTCAAGGAAGCTAAAGTCACCGACGCCGAGGAAATCGTAATAACTAACTTGCTCGGACCGATCCGCTTGACAGCTTCGTTGTTGCCCCATTTCCAGGCTGCAAATAGTGCTTTCGTCATGACCGTTTCTTCAGGCTTGGCCTTCCTGCCAGGTGCCGTTACTCCCACCTATTGCGCTACTAAGGCCGCCATTCACTCTTATACCCAATCGCTCCGCTATCAACTGCGTGATACCTCCGTGCAGGTAATCGAGCTCATCCCTCCTTACGTGCAAACAGAGCTGACCGGAGCTGCTCACGCGGTCGATCCCAATGCGATGCCCTTGAAAGACTTCATTTCGGAGACGATGAGCATCATCACATCTACCCCTGATGTTCAAGAGGTTTGCGTGGAGCGCGTGAAGCCGTTGCGGTTCTCCGCATCTGGTCCGAACTACGAGGCGTTATTTCAGAAGTTTAATGACTCAAGAAGTGGGGCTGCGGCAGGCCACTGATTTAGAAGCGCTATGCCCGTTCGCTGAGTTAGTTCAACGCGTGGTTTGCGCAGATTACGCAGTGGAGAACACGTGAAGTGTGCCCGTGCATCGTTCCTTCGGAGGGTGCTCGGGTTTCCTTTTAGGGCTGTAGGGCGCAAGGCACTGAAAGCTTCGGAGCCGGCATCCCCAGTTTTCCAACCAGTGTCCTGTGGAGTAATGCAGGAATATATTTTCGCGCGCTGATGTCTTGCACATCTTCCTGCTGCCACTTAGTCTCGTCAGTCAACTCACCTCGTTACAGTTTGTGGCTTGAATCTCACCGAGACTTAGACGAAGACCTTTGCCCTTCGCTATTTGATGCCATCGACGCTGTCTGATCGGCGTCGGCCCTATTCAATATGAATTTCAGCTGTGGCCATGTGCTCCCGCTTCATTTGCGTGCAGTTTGGAAGATCTAGCTGCTGAGTTGCTTTTAGGTAAGTTAGGTTCGCTTAAGTGCCTACTTCACATGGGCGGACTTCTCTCTTAAAGTCCCCTCGGCGAGTCGTTGATTGGCGTCACAACAAAACAAAAAATGCGCTGATCTAAACGTTTCACCTGCCTTAGTCGGCAGCATTACGCCAGGTACGAATCCAAACAGCAGAGCTAGATGAACACAACCACGTGGAGAACACAACGATGACTAAATTTACGTTAAACGGGAAAGCCGTCGAATCAACGCAGCCACCAGATACCCCCCTTCTGTGGGTGGTTCGTGATGAACTGGGCCTTAAAGGTACCAAGTTTGGTTGCGGTATGGCGCTTTGCGGTGCCTGCACGGTACATCTCAACGGCGAACCTACTCGATCATGTGTCTTGCCGGTATCTTCGGTAGAGGGTCAACGGATAACCACCATAGAGGGCATCTCGCCAAACGGGGAGCATCCCCTGCAGAAGGCGTGGGTCGCCGAGCAAGTGCCGCAATGCGGATATTGCCAATCTGGCCAACTTATGACGGCGACCGCTTTGCTGGCAAAAAACAAGAAGCCAAGCCGCGCGCAAATCGTCGAGCACATGTCGGGCAACATTTGCCGCTGCGGAACTTACAACCAAATCATTGCTGGCATTGAACGCGCAGCTAAAGAAGGCTGATCCATGACAATCGAGTTCACTCATGACGTACATAAAGTTTCCCGTAGAAACTTCTTGCTCTCCTCAGGTGCTATCACTGTTGGTGTCGCATTCGGCCCATCTGCTGGCTCCGTTTTCGCACAAGGAAGCGCTATCAAGCCAAATGCATGGATCCAGGTTGGTTCAGATGGAATAGTGACAATTTATTCCCCTGGAGCAGAAATGGGTCAGGGTGTGAGGACCGCAATGCCTCTGCTCGTGGCCGAGGATATGGATCTGGACTGGTCTAAGGTCAAAGTCTTGCAGGCCCCAGCGGATCCAAAGAACTATGGCAATGTTGGATTTGGTGGTGCAATGATTACTGGCGCGTCCCGAACCACTCGCGGCTACTATGAAGTGTTGCGAATCGCTGGGCATCAGGCCCGCGAAGTCATGCGGTTCAATGCGGCAAAGAGATGGGCTGTACCTATATCCGAAGTATCGACTGAGCCGCACTTCGCTGTACACGCCAGCAGCAAGAGACGCCTGTCCTATGGTGAAATTGCTGCCTTCGCCGAGGTGCCGGCTGATTTTCCGAAGTCCACTCGTGAGCAACTCAAGCCCGCGTCGCAATTTCGCTTGATTGGCAAGAACACCCCTCGTATTGATATTCCCGAGAAGGTGTTGGGCAAGGCGAATTACGGCATCGATGTTTCCCTCCCCGGAATGGTCTATGCGAGTATCCTGCGGGCGCCTGTACAAGGTGAAAAGCCTGAGCGAATTGACGATACGGAAGCAAAAAAGATTGCTGGGGTAAAAGCCGTCGTTCCACTTCCCTATGGCGTTGCCGTGGTCGCCGAAACTTACTGGGTGGCGCTGAAGGCACGTAACGCGCTGAAAGTGGAATGGTCTCAAACGGCTAAGGCCCGTACCTATTCATCTGAGGCCGTCCTGGCCGAATACAGAGCCAGATCTGCTCGTCTTGAGGACACCGGCGTTGAGCATGTGAAAGTTGGCGATCCTGAAGCGGCATTCAAGGTGGCGCACAAAGTTATTGAGGCGCAGTTCACATCCCAGCATGTTGCCCATGCCTGTATGGAGCCTATGAACTGTACCGCCCAGGTTACAGGAGACAGAATCGAAATATGGGCACCCTCTCAGTCCCCGTCATTTTCAATGGGGGCTGCGGGGCGCCTGGGCTTCCCTCCTGAAAAAACAACCGTAAACCTGACTCTTTTGGGCGGCGGTTTTGGAAGGCGTACGGAGCAGGATTACACCGTCGATGCGGTTTTGGTAGCTAAAGCTTTACCTGGCGTACCAGTTAAGGTACTGTGGACGCGAGAGGACGATATTCGAAGCGACAAATACCGACCAATGGTCGTTCAGCATCTCACTGCGGCTATGGATGAAAAGGGCAAGGTGACAGGCTTGCGACACCGCATGGTTTCGGAATCGATCAATGCACGTCTGTTACCGCCAGCTTTTGAGCGCGGCGGTGGCCGTGACCCTTCAGTGTGCGATGGCGCGGAGGCCATTACTTATGGTGTTCCCAATCGCATACTGAACTATCTGCGCGAGCAACGTGGTGTTGATGTGGGCTTTTGGCGTGCGGTCGGTCCAGGCTACACCAAGTTCGCAATCGAAAGCATGATGGATGAGTTGGCGCTTGCTGCAAAGCAAGATGAGGTGACTTTCAGGCTGAACCAACTATCGGCCGAGCCCAAAGCCATGGATGTCATTAAAGCGGTGGCCAATATGGCTGGATGGACCAAGCGCCGGCCAGCCGGAAGGGCACTTGGCATCGCTTACTCTGATGCATGGGAGGCGCATGTCGCGCAGATAGCGGAGGTTTCAGTGGACAGGAAGACCGGACGCATCCGAGTACATGACGTCTGGTGCGCAGTCGACCCTGGAATCGCTCTGCAGCCTCACAATATCGCCGTCCAAATGGAATCATCCATCATGTATGGGCTTTCTGCATTGCTAGGCGAGAAGGTGATACTTGAGAAGGGGGTGCCTCAAGCATCCAATTTTCACGACTATCCGCTGCTACGGATGAATGAGGCGCCACGTGTCCACGTAAAGGTTTTACCGTCAGGGGGAAAACCTAGTGGCATAGGTGAAGTCGGACTTCCGCCTATAGCCCCTGCTGTCGCCAGCGCGGTCTTTAAACTAACTGGCAAACGCCTTCGCGATTTGCCATTCGACCCAGCCATTTTGACTGTCTGATCGAGATGCTGAGTATTAGTGTTTCGGCCGATTCGCAGGCCGGCTCTAGACTCAGCATTCTCCGGCGTGGTTCGAGCGCCAGGATTTGCGTAAGGGCAAGGAAGTTGATGTCTGTCGGCTGGCTCACCCGGGAAACTGGCAGCTCATTAACCACTGACTTCGGGAAAGCTTTGCATCGCTAGGGAATGCCGGCACCTGCTGTCTCTGCCGTCATGAATCTAATGCTTCCATTCCGCGTAATGTTCTTTTTATCCTGCTCATCAATTTCGCAGACACCTAGAAAAAGGCTCTTGCGGTCAACCCCCCCGAGTACACATGAAATTGCTCTTTCATGGGGTAACTTTATACGCTCCAAGACCTGACCGTCGAGAGAAATCCTTTGGAACTCCTGATCCCAAAGAAGCGCGACCCAAAGGGCACCAGAACTGTCCAAACACATGCCATCAGGTCGACCACTTAGTGACGCGTGCACGCGCCTATTCGTAAGAATCCCGCCGACGGAGATATCGAAGGAAGTGATGCACTGTCCAAACGTTTCCGCAAGATAAAGCTTGCGACTGTTCCTACAAACTGCAATTCCGTTGGGAAATCTAACATCTGGCGCTGCTATCCGCGCTTCTTCGCCAGGGGACCAGGTAAGAAGGCTGCCAGACTTTTCGGGTTCGCCTTTTAGCAGGTCAAAGCCCGTGTCCCCAACCCAAACCCTACCGTCCTCATCGACGATCATGTCGTTCAGCAAGCCTTGGGCGTGACTGGATAAATCGGAGGCCATTACCAAGTTTCCGTCTTCTTGGACCCACCACAGCCGCTTGTCTAGTGCAGTGGCCAATAGGAGACGCCCGTCCGGCATCACACCTAGTCCTGCAGGCCGGCCGGGCACATCGGCAACCTTTTGTGGAAGCTGGCCTGGCTCGAGCTTCATCAGGCGAAAGTTGTGGACGTCCGAAAACCAAAGTGAGTTGTTGTGCCAGCGTGGGGATTCCGGCCATGCAAGGCCGCTTGCGAGTAGGGGCGGGGTACCATGCACAGTCAGACTACTCATTACCGGCGAACCTTTTGACCGAGTTGCTTTAACAGGTCGTCAATAAGGCCTGGCAAGCTCTCCATCGCGCCTGCGCCGAATATGTAGAAGTCAGGTCTCACTACCAGTACCTCTATGCCGTGACGCTGAAAATAATCGGCATACGCACCTTCCACATCCATTGATGGCTCAATAAAGGTGGCAAGGGTGCCGATCGCCTCCATTGCCTGACACTGTTGTTGCTTAAGTGCCGTCCAGGGATTTTTGGTGACGCTTATCAATGCGAACTTCCCCTTCTGCTGGAAGGAGTCAAGCAAACCTGCTTTGTCTCCAATGCGAACCTGTCCTTGTACACCCAGTTCACCAGTCGGCGCGCGCAGAGTCCCATCGACTTCCCTGTGCAGAACGCCAGTGGTCAACTTCGGAAAGTCTGGCATTGGGGGGGCCCAGCCGTCTTTAAAACGTTGATCTCTTTCTTCGGCAGCCTGGGGATCCACCGTGCAAGGTAACTTTCCTGACTCGATGGAAATGATTGTCCAATCCCTGACATGTGGTTCGCGCTCTTGCTGGTAAGTGCTGAGAACTTCAGGACCGGTGATGCCCCGCAATACCAGATCCAGTTTCCAGCTCAAATTGGCTGCATCCCTGATGCCCGAGCACATGCCTTGGCCCATAAATGGTGGCATCGTGTGCGCTGCATCACCCATCAGGAATACCCTGTCGTGCTGCCATCGGCTCGCTAGCCTCGCGCTGAAGACATACGGCAGTTGTCTGACTATCTCAACATCCTCTTGAGTTACCCCTTGTTGAGCAAGTAATTCCCAGGCTTTCTCAGGACGTGAAAACTCCTCGGGTGTCTCGTTCTCGAACATATACCACTCCCATCTCCTGTGACGCTTTCCGAGTGGAAGTATGGTGACGGGTCGAACGGGATCGCATATCTGTCCACAATCCGGGTCAAAGCGACGAAGACTTCTTTTTCGCTTCGCATCCACGACCAGCCAGCGTTCATTGAAGCCCAAGTCCTCTTGTTTAATCCCGAGTTTCTGTCGCACCGGACTTCCAGCGCCGTCCGAGGCAATTAGATACTTCCCACGAAGTCGCTGCTCAATTTCCGTGATTTCTGGTGTTGCGGAGCCTTCGACTGCCCTGGTCCTCCGAATTACCAGTTCAACATGATCGTCGTGCTGAATGAATTCGATGGCCTGCCATCCGCAGAAGCTTGTGACCTTCGGCTCTTCATCAAGACGTTTAGCTAAAGCGCTATCAATCAGAGGCATGAACATCATGTAATCAGCGTTGTAGCCAGACACGCCCTTGGCTCCCCAAGGAAACTCTATGAGCACATCCCCTTTGGCATTTTTCCAGACATAGTCCATCGGCGCCTCGGCGTCTGCCAAGACGGGATCTGCACTGTCGACTGAGGCGAGAATTCGCGCGATTTCATGGTCGATATGGCCGGCGCGAGGATGGCCATACAGGCCCTCATGCTTCTCAACGAGCGCCACGGTATGGCCAGCCTGGGCAATCAATGCCGCAGATGTCATCCCAACGGGGCCGCGGCCAAGTTGAATGACGTCAAAAATAGGGTGTGTGTTTTCCATGTGTGTGTTGTCTGTTTCTAGTGAGTCCGCTTGTATTCGGTCTGATCGCTAACCTTGTCCCTACCCCGGGGGGTAGGTTTGGGATTCCATTGAATCGATGCGTTGTCCAGGATTAGTCAGGCCGCCGTCCATCCTCCATCGACAAGAAGAGAGGCACCTGTGATGAGCGCCGCCGCATCGCTGGCTAGGAATACGATCGGGCCCATCACATCTGTAAGCTCGCCTAAACGGCCCAAGGCAATTTTGTCGAGCACCTGAGCCCTGAAGACTGGCTCCTCCAGTTGCGCACGAGTCATTTCAGTTGCGATGAACGTCGGGCATACGCTGTTCACGCGAATCCCGTGTTTTCCGACTTCGGTGGCCAGCGCCTTTGTCATGCCTTCCATCGCATGTTTTGTCGCACAGTAAACAGTCCGCTTTGTAGCGCCAACGTGTCCCATCTGAGAGGATATTTGTACGATTGAGCCGGCAAGTTGATGGTGGATTAATCCTCTGACCACTTCCCTTGCCACGCACAAAGATGCTCTTACATTCAAGTTGAGCATCAAGTCGATGTCTTCATCAGGCGTGTCTACTAGCAGCGCTGGTCGATTTGTTCCCGCGTTGTTAATGAGAATCGGATATGGACCTGTTTCACTCACAAAACGGGCAACAGCTTTTGAGTCGGTAACGTCCAACTGGGCGCTGACGGCCTTCATCCCGGCTGAAACTAGTGCGTTCGCAATTTCGTGTGTCTCGGAACTGGTGCGTGCAACCAGCGTGACGTGGGCACCGGCTTCAGCCAGGGCAACTGCGGCGGCCATGCCTATCCCCCTACCAGCCCCTGTGATAAGAGCCCTTCGGCCATCAAGCCTAAAAGAAGGCGTCCGAGGCATACTGGTTGCCGAGATCGTGTCCATGAATGACGAAAAATATTCCAGGGAGGACAACAAGGTCAGACCGCTTCAACTGGCTTGTACCACTCGACATCGCGTTTCCCATAACGGCGAACGCGGATGTTTGCCTGCTCGCCGTGGCCTGCAAAGTTCTCCATGTGACATAACCTGGAGCAATACTCCCCCACCATCGCCGATGCTTCGTCCGTGAGGACGCGCTGATATGTGCAGGTCTTTATGAATTTCCCGACCCACAGGCCACCCGTGTAACGCGCCGCTTTGTTTGTTGGAAGAGTGTGATTGGTTCCAATGACCTTATCTCCAAAGGAGACATTTGTGCGCGGCCCAAGGAATAGCGCACCATAGTTGCTCATGTTCTTGAGGAAGTAGTCCGGATCTACCGTCATGACCTGAACATGTTCAGACGCAAGTTCATCCGCCTTTTGCACCATCTCCTCAAGGGTGTCGCAAACAATGACTTCGCCATTCTCTGCCCAGGCAATGCTTGCGATGTCGGCAGTAGGCAGAATCCGCAACTGGCGTTCGACCTCTGCGATGGTTTCACGCGCCAATTTCTCGGAATTGGTAAGAAGAACTGCGGGCGTGGTGGGCCCATGCTCCGCCTGACCAAGCAGATCCACCGCGCAGATTTCCGCATCCACACTTTCATCAGCGATGATGAGCGTTTCAGTCGGACCTGCAAAAAGATCGATTCCGACACGACCAAAAAGCTGTCTCTTGGCCTCAGCGACAAA
Organism: Polaromonas sp.; assembly: GCF_016185115.1. Lineage (GTDB taxonomy): Bacteria > Pseudomonadota > Gammaproteobacteria > Burkholderiales > Burkholderiaceae_C > Polaromonas. Next base: position 708,274 of record NZ_JACPOF010000015.1, read on the forward strand.
CATGTTGCCTGGTCCCACAATCATGTCCACTGGGGCGATTGACTCAGTACCAATGGCCATCGCTGCCACCGCTTGGACACCGCCAAGGACCAATATCTCGTCAGCCCCAGCCAGATGCATGGCTGCCACGATAGCAGGATGGGGTGTACCGTTGAAGGGAGGAGCGGTGGCAACCACGCGCTTTACGCCGGCAACTTTGGCCGTCAATACGCTCATATGTGCGGATGCGATCAGCGGATATTTCCCTCCTGGGATGTAGCAGCCCACAGCATTCACGGGGATATGTTTGTGGCCAAGGACCACGCCAGGCATGGTTTCTATCTCGAGATCCAGCATCGTCGCACGTTGCTTCTCCGCAAAGTTGCGTATCTGTTTTTGTGCGAAACGGATGTCTTCCAGTTCGCGTGGCGTCAAGCTTGCAATGGCCGAATCGATTTGTTCCTGCGACAACTTAAATGTCTCTGGCGCCCATTTATCAAATTGTTGGGAGTATTCGCGGACTGCTGCGTCACCGCGCTCACTTACATTTTTGATGATGTCCTCTACAGTAGTACGTACTTTGGCGTCTGCAGCTGCCAGTGACTCTACGTCGCGGCCTTTCTTGAGATAGCGGATCATGTTGATTTCCAGGTGAGAGTGAAGTAAAGATTTAGAGAAAAGTTTTAGCTATCGCAGAAGCAAACGCTCGCAAATAGCCCGAAGTTGTTAAGGGGTGGTTGGAGCACTAACTAGTGCCGAACAGAACCACCATCAACCACCAGTGACTGTCCTGTTATGAACTGGCTTGCCGGCGAGAGCAGAAATTCGATCGCACCGACGGTGTCTTCTGGTGTTTGTGGACGTTTGAGGGCGCGGGACTGTATTTGCGCAGGCTCCATCAGTGCGAGCTCCGGCTCGAGCGGCGTGACGATCAGTCCCGGTGCGACTGAGTTAACACGTATTCCACGATCCCCGATCTCGGCGGATAGGCTTCTTACAAACCCAATGAGCCCTGCTTTAGAGGCCACATACGCACTATGTGCAGGAATGCCTTTGTAGACCGTGCCGGAGGTTATAAAAACCAGAGAGCTGTTGTCTTCTAGTAACGGCAAGATCGATTGGGTAAGCGCAATTGGACCGGTAAGATTTACGGCTAGAACCCGAAGCCAGTATTCGCGAGGCTCGGCCGCCAGGTATCGGTACTGTGATATTCCTGCACAGTGGACCACTCCGGTGACCTTCTTGCCGGCATCAGCTAGCGTTTGAACTGCTTCATCAATGCTTGGCAGTTCCGCCAGATCGCATTTGATGAAATCGACGTTCGCGTCAGCGCGCGGCGCGACCCGATCCAGTACGGTGACCTTTGCGCCTTTTGAAACCAGCGAGGTTGCCAAAGCAGCCCCGATTGCGCCGGAGCCGCCGGTAATAAGAATATGGTTGTTGTTCATCGTTGAGAGTCGGGGCGAAGGGGCCTGCAGTTGATAGATAGTTTTTGAGGTGGCAGATTTGTTGCTGTGTTGCGCATAGACGGCGACTGTTTGACCTGGCTGCTATCGGGGACGTTGCTACCGATCTGCAATCTAGTCCCGCCAAAAACAGCTGCTTAGACGCGGCTGCCTCCGAGAATTGGTGCTCTGGGTGTGTCATCGGGCTTTTCCTCCACCGGGAATGGATATGCCTTCCCCAGTCTTGTTAGCAGGATGACGACTACGCATAGCAGGCAAAAAAAGCCGATCAGCGCGGGGCGATACGAACCAGTTCTATCGAAAATCATTCCCATCACGAAGGGGCCAATCCCACCGCCCACAGTAAAAATCGCGAATAGATATCCGTAAACCTGACCGAATGATCGAAGGCCCAGGTAACGGCTTTGGAGGTATCCGATCAGGTCGACTTCCGCTCCAAGGCCCAATCCAACAAGTACTGCCCCAAGCAGGGAAAGTCTCTCGTCCGACGTTGTGGCAAGCAGCACTAGGCCAATCGCTGGCATCACAACAAAAGCAATGGCAACATTTGGACCGAAAAATTTGTCAAGCAAATAGCCCGAGAGAAGGCGGCCAATGATCAGAGACGCACCGATGCTGGCAAATACGTTCACAGCAGTAGCTGTCGGCACTCCCCGATCGGTAAGAAGGGGGATGAGGTGCACGATTACACCGTTTGCCACAATTGGAATGCTGATAAAGGCACCGGCAAGAATCCAGAAAACCTTGCTTTTCAGAGCTTCGGACGCTGTTAATCCTGGAAGCGCAAGAGCGCCAGATTTTCCCGACCTGACTGGTTCGCGAAGAAAAATTGCGACTGCCGGTAGTGCTATGACCATAACAGTCAAGCCGAGGCCGATGAATGCACCTCTCCATCCGATGGATTGATTCAACTCTTGAGCAATACGAGGCATTAAGGCTGCGCCGATGCCTACCCCGGTCATGGCGATGCCTAGTGCCAATCCTCTTTTTGCGTCAAATGTCGCGGAGATCGCTTTTGCGTAGGGTAGGGGTGCTTGCCCAGCGCTAAAAAGTCCCAAAACCGCAAAAAGTGCGATGAACAGCGCGTACGAGCTTGACACCACGGACATGGACATAGTTGCGAGGCCAAACAGGACGATGGCACCCAGCGTAATCCGTTTAATACCGTGGCGATCAATCAACCAACCCACAATAGGGGTCCCGATCGCTGCGAAAAGCGCAGCGACAAGGATCGCAGAAGATGCCATGCCTCGAGACCAGCCGAATTCAGTAGTGATCGGCTTGATGAGCACGGAGAACGAAAACTGATAGATCGTTATATTGCCGACAATCAGACCCAGGAAAGATCCAAAAACAATCCACCATGGGTTACCCAGAAGCGACTTCTGTTTCATTGTTGTCTCCGAATAGTTTTTTTGATCTGGAAGCTTGGCGTCGAGACGGCCTGAAAGCTGCATTGCCCACTTTAGTGGTATGTTGTGCTTAACCCAACCTTCACAACGCCCAAAGAGGTGGCAGTTCGTCTCTTTCTGACCCCTGCAGGGAAGACAGGATGAGCCTTATTCCACAGAAGTAAATTCTGATGTTTTAGATGATTTCCACTGACCCACGGTGGCCTGCGGAGGCAGGGCGACGTCATTCTTGATGGCCAAGACCTCTGCCATCACACTCACGGCAATTTCCGGTGGCGTTTTACTGCCAACATACAGGCCGATAGGGCCTCGCAATCGTTTCAAGGTGTCCTCCGACTGCCCGAAATGCTCAATCAATCTGGATTTGCGTAAAGCGCTGTTTCGTCGCGATCCAATTGCCCCTACATAGAAGGCCGGACTTGCAATAGCTTCAAGCAATGCGAGATCATCGAGCTTCGGGTCATGTGTGAGGGCAATGACACAGGTTCTTAAATCCGGCTGAAATGCTGAAACGACGTCGTCAGGCATTTCCCTGGTTATGGCAACCCCAGGCATGTCCCAGCCGTCCGCATATTCTGATCTTGGGTCGCAGACCGTGACCGCAAACCCGCTTTGCACCGCTATGACAGCCAGGCATTGTGTCAATTGGCCTGCTCCGATGAGGAGCATTCGATATTCCGGACCGAATGAGTTGATGAGTCTTGTATCGTTAGCCGAAGTGGATTCTGGTGAGTTGATGCAGGCTATATCTACCGCGCCAGTGAGGAGGTCTAGCCTGCGACGCACCAAGTAGCCTTGTTCCAGATTGGAAACAAGCTCTTCGAGCTTCTGCGCATCTGGATCGTATTCAAGCACCAACTCCATTGTTCCTCCGCACGGCAAGCCAAACCGATGAGCTTCATCGGCGCTCACGCCGTAGCTAATTCTTTCTGGCTGTGGAGGAGGCTTTCCAGATGCTTCGTGATCCTTGCAATGCTCCGCGAATTTGTAGTGAAGGTCGTCTTCGATGCAGCCACCGGAGACAGACCCGATCACGGATCCGCTGTCACAGATGGCCATGATCGAGCCCACGGGGCGGGGTGACGAACCCCACGTGCGTAAGACTGTTGCCAACAGGGCGCGGTGCCCTTTACGTCGCCAGACCAAAAGGGTACGAAGTACTGAGACATCTACGTTTTCCATACTGAACGAGAGAAGACTCCAGGTGCCTTTAGGCTTTGAGCAAGGACGGCTCGAACGGGAGATCTCTCAATCGTTTGCCGGTCAATTTAAAGACTGCTCCGGCCACAGCGGGTGCTATAGGTGGCAAGCCAACTTCGCCCACGCCACTAGGCTTACCGCCGGACTGCAAAACCTTGACGTGCACACGTGGTGCCTCGTTCATGCGTAGTATGGGATAGTCATGAAAGTTCGAAGCCTGCGGCACGCCCTTGTCGAAGGTAACTTTCTCCCCCAAGAGGGCAGACAGACCGTACATGATGGCTGACTCCATCTGAACAGCCACATTGCGTGGTTGCAAAGCGATTCCGGGATCAACCGCGCACCATACGTCGTGTACCCGGATTCTTCCTGTTTTCCGATCAATCGAGATCTCTGCCACTTGAGCCACGTGGCCTTCCCACGCGTCTGAGTACGCAATCCCCAACGCTCTGCCTCGTGGCCTGCGCTTTTTCCATCCAGACATCTCTGCAACAGTCGTGATGACCCCAATTGCATTTGGCTGGCCGGTCAACTGGTTAATCCGAAATGCCACCTCATCCTGTTTGGCTGCAAGCGCCAGCTCATCCATCATTCCTTCAATGGCGAATTTCGTATAGCCAGGGCCGATGGCTCGCCAGAAGCCGGCATCCACTCCGCGCTGCTCCCGGAAGTAGCTGAGTGAACGGTTTGGCACACCGTAAGTGATGATGTCCGCGCCTTCACAAACGGGCGAGTCATAGCCTTTGGCTCGTTCAAAGTTTGGAGGCGCTGCACGAGCGTAGATCGATTCGCCAACGATCCGGTGCTGCAACGACATGACCTTGCCTTTGTCATCCATTGAGGCGGTCAGATGCTGAGCAATGAGCGGCCTGAGCTTGTCGCTCCTAATGTCATCCTCACGGGTCCATAGCACCTTGACGGGCGTGCCAGGAATGGCTGCGGCAAGAACAATCGAGTCGAAAACAAAGTCATCCTCAGTTTTTCTGCCAAAGCCGCCGCCAAGCATCGTTGTGTTCACGATTGTCTTGTCTGCCTTGAAGCCTGCCCGGGCAGCTGCGCCAAGAGCAAAAGTGGGCGACTGTGTCGGGGCCCAGATTTCCAGTCTGTCCCCAGAGACCAAGGCTGTGCTGTTGACCGGCTCCATGCAGGCGTGAGCGACATGCTGGGAGGTATAGCTCGCCTGGATAACCTTGTGGGCTGTTTTTATGGCGCCATCTGCGTCGCCCAGCTTCACATATTCGACGCCTTTCTCCTCGGATGGCGCTGCCCTTTTCTTGTACTCCGCAAGTACGTCTTGCGAGGTGTAGGTCCTGGCCTTGGCAGTTGAGGACCAATCTACTTTCAGCAAATTACGTGCTTTCAGCGCAGCCCAATATGTATCGGCAATCACGCCTACGCCATATGTAAGCGGCACGATCAGCTTAACCCCTGGAATCGCTTTTGCATCCGCATCTTCGATTCGAACCGGCTTTTCACCCTGAACCGGAGCTCGCAATATGCTCGCATATGCCATCCCAGGCAAGTTGACATCGATTCCATAGCTGGCTTTTCCGGCAACCTTGTCCGGAACGTCGACGCGAGGAGTGTCCTTTCCGATGAGTCGAAAAGAAGAGGGAGGTTTGAGTTGTTCTCGCTTAGGCTTGGGAAAGTCTGCAGGAACTTCAGCAAAAGTTGCTATTTCCCCGTATGACATCTTGCGGCCAGTGGCTGAGTGGACAGCGAAATGGGGCTCTGTCGTCACTTCGGCTACAGCCACTCCCCATTTTTTGGCAGCGTTGAAACGCATCAGCTCGCGTGCCTGCAGGCCGGCCAGCCGCAAAATTTCATAGTAACCGCGGGTGGTTCTGGAGGCACCAGCTAACATGCCACCACCAAACATGGGATTGCCAAAGCTTTTGGGATCTGAGGGGGCTTGAAGAATCTTGACCTTGGACCAGTCAAGGTCCATGTCTTCTGCAACTAGGAGGGGCATGGCCGTCTTCACCCCCTGACCCATCTCAGCAGCCGGGGAATAGATGGTAACGATCCCATCAGTGCCTACTTGAACCCAGGCGTTTGGCCTCACTGCGCCGTTTTGGGCTTGAGCCAAATTTGTGATTGCGGCACCGAAGGAAACCGAGACGGTAAATGCACCAGACGACAGCAGGAAGTGGCGGCGTGAGACCCCGTGTTTGGAAGGGCGATCTGATATGGCGAGCATACTCATGCCTCCTTCGCTGCGCGTTCAATGCCCGCGATTATCTGGTTGTAGGTACCGCAGCGGCAGATGTTCCCAGCCATATGCTCGACGATCTGGGTGCGCGTTGGTTTCTTGTTCTTTGCTAGAAGGGAAGCTGCAGTCATCAGCTGGCCGGACTGGCAATACCCACATTGAGGGACTTGTTCAAGCACCCAAGCTTTTTGCAGCGGGTGATCACCATTGGGGGAAAGGCCTTCAATCGTCGTGATTCGCTGCCCTTCAATTGAAGAAATGGGAAGAACGCAGGATCGTGTGGGCTCACCGTTGAGATGAACAGTACATGCGCCGCAGAGTGCCATACCGCAACCGAACTTCGTGCCTTTCATATTGAGCTCGTCGCGAATTACCCATAAAAGCGGGGTATCTGGCGGCTGGGTGGATTCAACATTCTTGCCATTCAAGTTGAACTTGGTCACGGGTTTGTCTCCTGTTTTAATAATTGCTTGAGTACCTTCTGGAACTACACCGTCAGCTTGTCGCTGGGGTTGTTCTGTCTTTGGGTAAAGACCTTCGCATGCGGGCAGCATCGCCACATTGAAAGTCCCGGGCGGATGTTATTCACATCAGATGAAAGTGCAGAGATGAAAAAGAACCGCAGGTGATACGCCGGGGGTATCACCTATATGTGGTCGTATGCGCGATGCGAGCCAAGTGCATTACTTACTTTTAGATGCGGTGGTTTCTTGGTAATGCGAAAGGTCCACCAGCCAGATGCATTGCCGTCACCGGACGGGGAATGAGGGTATGAATTGAGGCGGCCCCAGTTGCCGTGGGCTATCTGTTGCTCGTTGGTTACTTTAGGAAGCTACCATTTTCCCGGAGCATTGAGAGGCTGGAATAGCCTATCCCAGCATGTTCCTTGGTCGAGTACCTTACGAAAATGCCGCCGAGGTTCACCTCTGTGAAAGATTCAAGCGCTCGTTTCACTTTCGCCGGAGTCGGACTGTCTCCAGAGCGCTTTAAGGCTTCGACCAGGATCTTTGTGGCGAGGTATCCCTCAAAGCTGGCATAGCTCAGATCCGGTTGGCCTGCTTTTTTCATCGCATCAGCGTATTCGGAAACAACTGGCAGCGTAGATGCCCAGGGATAGGGGACAACTTGGGATACAACAAGCCCCGCTGCATCTTTCCCAATGGACTGTGCAAGCATCCGACCGTTCAGAAATGATGAGGAATATAGGCGTGATTCGGCCCCGGTTGCTTTGTAAGCAGGGATGAATTTCGCGGACAGGGGGTTTGTTAACGCCATGATGATGGCGCTCGGTTTCAGCGCTGCAAGCGTTTGAGCCTTGGGGGTGGCATCGGAACCATCCTGTTTCACTGAAACGCTTCCCAATAATTTTTGCCCGCGTATTTCGATTGCCTTTTTTGTGCTCTCCATGCCAGCCTTTGCGCCAGGATTGTCATCGTTGTAAGCGAAAGCGATCCGCGTTTGACCTATGGTGAAGAGATGCTGAACAATGCGGTCATACTCCTGGTCCGCGCTGATTCGAACAGGAAATGCATATTCCGAGAATTTCGCGACTGATTCGGCGCCACTATACGCACCCACAAGAGGAATCATCGATTCATTCGCAGCCTTGATGGCACCCTCTGCGGAGGTAGTGCCTATCGGCATCAAAATGGCTACAGCACCGCTTTGCATAAGCTTCTTGACGTTTTCTCCGGCTTTGATCGCATCAAAACCGTCGTCAGCCTGCTGAAGCTCTATTAGTTGACCTCTAATGCCACCCGTAGAATTTACAGAATGGAGCATTGCCTTGATGCCAATAATGGGCTCAAACGAAAGCACTGAAACAGGCCCGGTCTTGACATATGTCTGGCCGATGAGGATTGGGGGCTTGGCTGTAGGCTGTGCAGAGGTGGCCGAAATATTGATCAATAGCGCTGCCGCCAGGGTGCACTGAAATAAGGTTTTCATTTTGTTCCGCTTACTGGCTAAGTGGCCAGAATTTGTTGCTGATCCGAGCCGAGTGCGCTCTTTGAGTTGGCAGAGGCAGTGGCGGTGATCTCGTCGCCCGACTGTCTGGCGCGCAACTTTAATTGACCTCGGCGGTTGGGTATACCGCTCAGAGTCCCTAAAAGGTTGCAGACAGTCTCAATAGTGGAGACCGATTCGGGCTTACCTTAATTCCAGTTGGGCGGAAATCACATAGAGTGGATTCATGGATCCTCTTTCAGCCATTCTTGATTCAATGCACGCCAGTGCAGCTCTGGCGCTTTGTTTTCGGCTTTCCGCTCCTTTTGCTATCGGTAAAACCGACGTCAAAGGCATTCCCTTCCGGGTTGCGGAGGGGCAGCCATATTGGTTGAAGGTCGCTGACGGTGAGTGGTTACGCATTGAACCGGGTGATCTTGTCTTGCTTCCACATGGCGATCGGCACGTTATGGCCTCCGATAGGTCGGCTCCCGTTGTTTCAATTGGTCAAGGTTTTTCGAGGTTGGGTTTACAAGAATGGGTGTCGCCAAGCCAGGAGAAGCTGGATGTAAGAACGATGACTTTTGGCGGCGAGGGCGAAGTCACCACCATCGTCGGGGGAATATTGGTATTTCGGGATTTTGATCGCTCGCCATTTCTCGCAGGACTACCTGCGGTTATCCATATTTCCGCTACAGCCCGTCCCATGCTCGCCAATCTGGGGGCCGCGCTCAAAACCCTTCTCGATGAGGCAAAGGAGGCCGCGCCAGGTTGGAATATCGCAATCTGCAGGTTGGCAGAAGTGATCTTTGTGCAGGCGCTTAGAGCACACTTTTCTGGCCAATGCCAGCTGGCGCGAGGGTGGTATGACGCTCTTCGCGATCCAAAAATCGGCAAGGCTTTACTGGTAATCCACCGCGATCTCAGCGTGGATTGGACAGTCGAGTCTCTGGCAACTGCTATTGGCATGTCACGTTCAAGATTCGCAGCGCGTTTTGCAGAATTGATTGGTCAATCACCAATGGCCTATCAAACCGAGGTGCGACTTTCGCGCGCCGCAGAATTTCTTGCGAGAGGTGACATGGTTTCAGTAGTTGCAGCCAACACCGGTTATGCATCCGAAAAAGCGTTTTCTCGCGCTTTTAGAAACTGGGCTGGTGATTCACCGGGACGGTATAGACGTGCGAATGCAGAAATGAACTGAGTGGACTTGGAAGGCTTCGGGGGTGAAGGAGCCATGCTCGTCAACTTTCGTCTAGAAGTGACGTATTTCGGTACAAGGTCCGGAGCATGTCTTTGAGCTGTTCCGTCTGCAGCGCACTGAAGCCTTTAAGCAACACCCGCTGATACAGTTGCGCGAGCGGGATCAGTCGCTGAGTAAGCTCCACTCCACTGGGTGTCAGGCTGATGGCGATTGCCCTTGCATCTTCTGCTGACCGATCTCGCACGAGCAATCCCCGCTTGGCCATACTCATCACGACTCTCGACAGCGTGGACTGCTCTGTAGAGGTATTCAACGCAACTTCCGACAGCCTTTGCCCAGGACGATGGCTTAAAGTTGAACACACTCTCCATTCTGTCAAGGTCAACTTATACCGCCGCAATTCCAGGGAAAACGATTGACCTGTACGTATCCCAGCCCTGGCTATAAGGTATGGAACTGCCTGATCAAGGTCATTGTCCAGAACAGGGCGTTTGGAAAATTCTGCCGGCCGCTTTCCTGATGTATCTGGGAGGTGTATGCGAGGTGGCGAAACATCACTCCCGCTGATGAGGGGTCGGCTGCGGACGTCTTGTATTGGCTCCGTAGAATTTTTGCGCTTAGTCTTTTTGTATGTTTCCGGTTTTGACAACTTCACTCCAGCGAGAAATTTCAGATCCGATGTATTGCTGAAACTGTACAGGAGTGCCGCCAAGCACTTCAAGTTCGCTGGAAGGAGCCAGTTTTTTGCGGACTTCCGGATCGCGCAAGATCTTGTTGACTTCCACATTCAGTCTTTCAATGATCGCTGGAGGTGTTTTTGCCGGCGCAAGTAAGCCAATCCAATTGGAAGACTCGACATTGGTTACGCCTCCCTCAGCCAGTGTAGGAACGTCGGGCAATGCGCCGGTCCGGTTCTTCGCCGCGACAGCAAGGGCTCTGATCTTCCCGCTACGGATGAATGGCAATGCATCCTGGACATTCCCAAAGGCAACTTCCACTTCCCCGTTTGCCAAGGCCAAAATGGCCGGCGCAGAGCCTTTGTAGGCGACGCCCTCCAGATTAGTTGCAGTGGCCGTCTTGAACCGCTCCATCGCAAGGTGGGACGATGTACCCACACCGAAATTGCCGTACAGAGTGGATGCCGACCTTGACTTGACTGTACCCACAAAATCTTTGGTGGACTTGAATGTCGAGTTGGCATTAACAAGCAAAAGGCTGGGCATCGTTGTCACCAGCGCGATAGGGGAAAAATCGCGCACCGCATCGTAGGGAAGCTTGGAGCTCAAGCTGGGCGCTATTCCGAATGGTCCGATTGCACCCATTATTAGCGTGTAGCCATCCGGCGCAGCCCTTGCCACCAACGCAGCGCCAATGGCGCCGTTAGCTCCCTCCTTGTTTTCCACGACGACAGGTTGGCCCAAAGATTGAGCGAGGTGCATAGCCAGAATTCTTGCGACGCGATCGTAGTAACCGGCAGCGGGTGCGGGAAGTATCAAACGTATGGGCTGGGAAGGATATTTGGCTTGTGCGTTTGCAAACGACGGTCCGCAGACCAATAGAAAAACTGCCGCTAGTTTGTGTACGAGTTTCATAGTGTCTCCTTTAAGAATTAACGTTCGATTTGGGCTTGTGTACTACAGCCTGAAGAGGCGCTCGGCATTGCCGCTGAGAATCTTTGCTTTGTCTTCGGCGCAAAGAGGTACGGTTTTCATCCACTCAACTCCGGCCTGACTGTCTGATACGAAAGGCCAATCCACCGCAAACATGATTCGGTCTACTCCCAGCTCCATGGCGCAGCACATGAGTGCCGGTGTTGAGAAGAATCCGCTGGTCGTGACCCAAAAATTGTTTGTGAATATTTCACGAAACTTCACCGACTTCTGACCTGGCCTGGATAGCGCTTGGTCCAGTCGCCACAGTTGAAAGGGCACTGATTCACCTAGGTGTCCAAGTACTACCTTTAGATTTGGGTACTTCTCGAAGACGCCTGACAAAATCAGTCGTACTACTTGCGTACCAGTCTCCACTGCGTATCCCCAAGCAGGTCTGGCAAGCATTGGATAGTCGGTCAGATAGTCTTTGTAATACGCATCCATAACTGCAGGATGTGGGAGTGCGGGATGCAGGTATATAGGCACGTCCAGCTGTTCTGCACGCTCGTAGATGGGCCAGAACTTCCTGTGGTCAAGAAATTCTCCGTTGGACATCCCATGTAACATTGCGCCCTTGAAGCCCATGGCTACGCAACGTGAGAGCTCATCCGCAGCTGCTGCTGGAAGCACAGTTGGTAAAGCAGCAAACGCAGCCAGCCGCGTGGGATTGGAAGCGACTGCGACCGCAAGGCGGTTATTTACGCCTTCAATCAAAGGGACAGCGATATCGGCCGATATTTTCTGTGCCGATGGCGCTCCGTGAGAAAGAATGCATAGATCGATACCAGCTCGATCCATATCGCTGATACGCTCCCCGCCAAAGTCCCGTAGCCGTTTCTCAATCGGCCCGGCGCGGCTTCCTTCGGAGCCGACGAAATGTGAGGCCAATTCGTCATCCCAATAGTGCTCTTCAATCGCAATAGTCAGAGGTAGTTTCATTTGTTGCTTTGTACTGCCTGTCAAGCTGCTTGTTTGACGAGTTCTGCTGCACGTTCGCCGATCATGAAGACGCAGGCGTTAGGATGTGCGGAAACCGGCGTCGGCATTACCGAGGCGTCTACAACACGAAGACCTTCAGCGCCTCTGACTTTGAGATTCCTGTCAACCACTGCCAGTTCGCTGTCGCCAATGCTGCATGTACCGCATGGGTGGTGGGCGGTCAAAGCTGTTCCGCGGATGTAGTCATCAATTTCATCGTCACTTCGCACGCCCGGACCCGGTGAAACTTCGATGTCCCTGTATGAATTCATGGCTGATTGATTGCCAATTTCGCGCGCTAGGCGGAATCCGCGGCGCAGGCCAGTGAGATCCTCGGAGTGGGCGAAAAATCCAAACGAAATCCGCATGGAGTCTTGTGGATTTGCCGATCTGAGTTTGATGGTTCCACGGCTCTTTGGATGCAGAAGTGTTGGCCGTATGGCGTATCCATCCTGGTACGGTGGGCTAATCAGCGGGAACCAGAGTTTTCTTTGCGGCGGTACGGTGTGAAACATGTACTCAATGTCTGGTACTTGGAGCGCACTATTGGTTTTGACAAAGGCATGCAGGCCGCCGGGTACGGTCGTTCCTGGCCCGGTTCCAAGCAAGTAAGCTCGGATCATGCTCAGGGCCATTCGGTCAAAGCGCATTTCCCCATGAAATGCCCCTGGCGACTTTCGACGCCATGTAATCCATGTACCTAAATGGTCTTGCAGATTTTTCCCAACACCCGGCAGATCGAGCACGGTTTTGATTTGGTGGGCGCCAAGTTCTTCCGGTGACCCAATGCCTGAAAGCATGAGAATCTGGGGAGAGTTGAAGGCTCCTGCCGAAAGGATCACTTCTTTCAACGCTTGGGCATGAACCTGGCCGTTCTTGATGTAGTCAACACCTACGGCCCTGTTACCTCGCATCACTACCTTGAGAACGTGCGCCCGGGAAATCACAACGAGGTTTCGCCGGTGCCTGGCGGGAGCAAGGTATGCCCTGGATGAGGATGACCGTCGTCCGTCTTTAATCGTGTACTGGCTTCGTCCGAAGCCTTCCTGCTGAGTTCCGTTGTAGTCGGTGGTCACAGGAAATCCAGCTTGCGCACCTGCCGTCATCCAGGCGTCGAAAATGGGATCTTTTGTTCGAGCGAACTGTGTTCCGACGGGGCCCTCACCACCGCGAAATTTATCTGCTCCGCCTTCCCATGTCTCACTTTTTCGAAAGTATGGAAGCACATCCTCATAGCCCCAGCCTTGTGCTCCGTTGGCGGCCCAGTTGTCGTAGTCGTTTCTATGTCCCCGGGTGTAGGCCATGACGTTGATCGACGAACTTCCTCCGAGGACTTTTCCTCGCATGGCTTCCAGCCGGCGATTGTTAAGTTGTGGCTCTGGTTCCGTTTCATAGCCCCAGTCGTGCATGTTGTGTTCATGCATCTTCCCCATGCCCAATGGAATCGAAATCAGGGGATTCGTGTCTCTGCCCCCAGCTTCGAGCAGCAAAACCCTTACCTCCGGATCTTCGCTTAGACGATTTGCAAGCACGCAGCCTGCGGTTCCTGCCCCCACAATGACGTAGTCAAATGTTTGCTCCAACATCGCTGCCTTATTTCCCAATATTTCGTTTGAACACTCAGCCACGTTGTTGAAGTGACTCCGGGCAGTGTCAAACTATCAGAGGAGACAGACAACCCATTCGTGCGATATGCGCAGGAATGAAGTTCGTAAAGACCGCTGGGAAGCCTATGAGTAGAGTTGATGCGCGTGGTGCGCCCCAAATGGATCGGAAATTTGGTCTGAATGAGATCTGAGAAATCTCAGCCGGTGATCAGTGCATACGTGTTTTCGCCCATTCCTGAGCTCTGAGCATTGCTGGCAGGCAGTCTGTGACCAACTCGGCAATCGTCATGCGTTCAGCTCGCGTCGACAGGGTGATCGCTGCGACAGTAGTGCCGTGAAGATCGTAGAGCGGCACGGCGATCGACCGGACACCCAATTCAATTTCTTCGTCACAGGTTGAATATCCTCGCTCCTGACACTCTTTTAGCATTCTTGCGAGGCCGGTAACCGTCGTCTCGGTATTTGCAGTCATCGCCTCCATGGGTCTGGATTGAACCAATGCGAGCCACGTGCTTCTCGGCATATTTGCCATCAGAGCGCGGCCTGCCGAGGAGCAATACAAAGGTAGGCGCGAGCCTATACCGGTGCCGACTCGCATGGTTCTGCGTGCGCTAGAGCGGGCGGCGATAACAGCCACGCTCCCATCGAGTACTGAAAGAGCGGCGGACTCTCTTGTACGCTCGCAGAGAGCATCCAGAGTCGGTTGCAGCATTCGAGGAAGCCGGGTTGATGCCGAATATGCGTAGGCGACCCGCAATGCACCGTGACCCATCCAGAACAGTTTGCCGTCGGTATTTGCGTAACCTAATGCACAAAGTGTGAGTAGGCAACGACGGGCGGCGGCAGGGGTGATATTCACGCGCCTTGCCGCTTCGCTTAAGGTCATCCTGGTGTGCGCGGAATCGAACGCCTCTATGAGCCGAAGCCCTTTTACCAGACCTCCCATCTCGTCCCGCCTAAGCATTGCTGCTGCGGGATCGATTTGAGTTTCAGATGGGCGGTTTTTCATGGTGTCGTTGAGTCCATCCGAATTCTAGATGTAGCTTGATCTAAGCCTACATCTCCCATACCGTTTAAAGCAGGATCTGGATGGCCTTGACCTCTGTATAGCTCAGAAGTTCTTCCATGCAACTCTCCCTGCCAATACCGCTGTTTTTATAACCCCCGTAGGGCGTACCCTTGAAATGGGTACCCACGCCATTAACCCATACAGTGCCGGCCTGAATTTTTCTGGCTGCTGTAAGAGCCCTGGTTATGTCGTTCGACCATATCGACGCCGTTAATCCATACTCAAGCGAATTTGCAACGTTCATGACCTGGGTTTCGTCATCCCAACTGGAAACCGCGAGTACTGGACCAAAAATCTCCTCCCGGGCAATTGTCATTTGGGGCTGAACGTCCGAGAAAACGGTTGGCTCGACCCAGTAACCCTTTTCGAAATCTTTGCCATCTGGCCGCTTACCTCCGGTCATCAGGGTGGCCCCCTCTTTGATGGCGGAGGCAATCATGGCATTCACCCGGTCAAGCTGATGCTTGGAGTTCATGGGTCCCATGCGTGATTTGGGATCCATCGGATTGCAGGGCTTTATCTGTGCCACGCGTTCGGTCACTGCGTGCAGGACTTGCTTGTAAATCGACGAATGAATCATCACCCGGCTTGTTGAGCCGCACGATTGTGACGACCATCCAAAATTCATCCCCGCCACAATGGCGTTTGACACCTTTTCAATGTCCACGTCGGGGTAAACAATAAAGGCATTTTTGCCGCCCAGTTCCAGCGTAATTTCTTTCACGCCCACTTGGGCTGCAGACCGCTGGATGGCCATGCCGGTCGGCACCGAGCCAGTGAAAACGATACGTTTGATCAGGGGGTGCCTGACCAGCGCATCACCGGTCGACATGCCTGTGCCAGTGACAATATTGACCGTCCCAGGAGGTAGAACTTCCTGACAAAGTTCGGCAAGAATCGATGATGAAAGAGAGCTGGTTTCTGGCGGTTTGATGACGACCGTGTTACCTGCGATGAGTGGCCCCGCTATTCCCCGGGCAGCAAACATCAGGGGGTGATTGAAAGGGACGATGCGAGTGACAACTCCATACGGCTCCCGAACCGTCAGATGCAAATTTTTGGTGGTGGCTGGAACAGTCTCGCCTTTCATTTCCGTCGCAAGTCCCGAGTACCATTCCAACTGCCAGGCGGCATTTTCGATGTCACCCCTCATTGGGGTGATGGTGTTTCCAGTGTCGAGGACCTCAGTGTGCAGAAGCTCGTCCCCACGCTCTCTGATACGTTTTGCGAGTTGATGCAGATATTTGGCCCTCTGCGATATGTCCAGTGCCGCCCAGGCTGGTTGCGCGTTATCGGCTGCTGAGACCGCTTTGTTGACGTCCTGTGCGTCTGCAGCGGGAAATTCACCAATCTTTTCTTCGGTGGAGGGGTCTACCGATTCGAGCCATTTATTGGATCCGCTGGCGACCAGTTCGCCGCCGATTAGCATATGCCCTCTGAATTGGGGATGTGCGCTCATGTAACTATTCCTTCTGGGCAATGCAACTCCCATAGTGGGAGCTTGTGGTTTTTAAGGCCAACCCAGTGCCTGGCCTATCCAGGTTGAGTTGGCAGGTGGTTAGCGCAACGCTGAGTAGTTAACCGGCAACCATACGTATCCAGTGCCGTTTTTTCTGACCCGACCCAAGCCTGGAAAAGATACATGGGATGCGGCAAATATTGCCTGGTCATTGGCCGCCTGTTCATACAAGCTAGCGCGTTGCACGGAGGCGACGTTGCTATCGCTATCAAATTGAATTCCAACAACAGGTCGTTCAAATTGAATGGCAGCGACATGCATCATGTCGCCCAGGATGACCATTTTCTGACCTTTGCTTTCGACGACATAAACGCTGTGGCCCGGTGTGTGCCCACGAGTCACCACCGATCGGATGCCCTTTGCAAGCATCGAATTTCCTTCGAAGGCTGAAAATTTTCCTGCCTTCATATATGGGCTAACGGAAGCTTGTGCGCCAGTAAAGAACATTTTTTGGCCGGGACGCGCTTTTTCCATTTCCTCTGCCGAAAACCAGTGATCGGCGTCGCCTTTGTCTGCGCGCAAAATGGCATTTGGGAACGCGCGCTGGCCGCCGGTCATGAGACCACCCATATGGTCGTTGTGCATATGCGTGAGATACACCTCATCGACCTGTTCTGGCGAGTATCCAGCTGCTTTGAGGTTTTGCAGCATATTGCCCAAGGTAGGACCAAGCAAATTGCCCGCGCCGGTATCTATCAGGACCAGTTTTTCACCTGTATTGACAAGGTAGGCGTTATAAGAGGTTTCCAATGGGCTTTTGAGGGACTGAGCCGCAAGCACCTTGTCGACCTCTGGGCCTTCAATGTGGTTGAGCAATCTGTTTACGGGAAGATCAAGGGTACCGTCCAAGAGTGCGGTCACCTCGAAGTCGCCGAGCATCATCCTGTAGTATCCAGGCCCCTGTTTTTTCAACATTGGGGCTTCCGCGTTCACTTGCGCGGTCACGCCGAAGTAAGTCCCCGCAAAAAACAGGAATAGCATCGCCAAACGGCGGGCAGATAGTGCTGATAAATAGGCCATGAATACTTCGTCTCCTTCTTTTGATATAGGAAAATAAGGTCGCCTCGAAGGTATCCAAGGATGGATCTGTTGATTCGGGGTGAACGCAAGTATCAAAGCCCGCGCTGCTGTGCATCAATCGATTGCTGCGATATGCGCAAGAAGTTCGTTTGAAAGACGCTTAAGCAACCGTCTCGGTATCTCTTACGAAACCTGCCTGTTACAACCGCACCGAGTCAATAGCTTTCTCGAGAGGTCGGTGAGCAAGCTTGACGCGACTGCCTCGACCTTGGAAAAGGGTGGTTACTTTGAGGTAACTGAGGCGCTATGCAGTGCCTACTTCCCTTGGAACCACAAGCTCTCTAAGATTCGACCGCTAACGTTGCTAGCCCGAGCGACGGCATCTCACCTAGGAGTGAAGCGGATGACTTCCAGATTTCCTCAAGCATTTCTGTGGAATGCCTTTTTTCTGCTGGTATGCATGCCTACTGCTTGGGCGCATCACGGATTTAATGGTCGATATGACCTTTCCAAACCAGTGTGGATAGAAGGAGTTGTGACCAAGGCTTACTTTGGGCAACCTCATGCGGAGTTGAGTATCAGAACCGCTGCTTCACTTGCAGTGCCTTCTCCCCTGCCAGATCTTGCTGAGTCGTCCAGCTTTCTAAGCGCAGGCTCCCTTGTCGTGATCCAGGAACTAAGGGGGCAGGTCGTTCGGGTTGAGTTGCCCCCAACCGGACAGTTTTTCTCTCTTGAGAGACGCATCAAGGTCGGCGACCGTGTCGCAGTGATTGCTGTCCGAAACTGCGACTCCCCATTTCAGCTCAACGGGCAATGGGTCAAAGCGGGTAACGGAGCGCCGGTGGCGCGCTCTGGGTCCATGAGTTATATGGTGAAAGGATGTTGATGGCGGCCCTGCTCGCGATAGAAAGCTGGGGGCCGATTGTGGAACTCCGGAAGTCCACCATGTTCTATCCAATACTGAACGCATTGCATATTTTGAGTTTGGGCGTTTTGGCTGGTGCCATCCTCACGCTTGACGCCTGCATCCTTGGCATTCGAAAGACAAGGAACTGGCGTGAACTTGTCGCACATCTAAGTCCGGTAGCCGCTATTGGCCTGGTATTAGCCATCCTCACCGGGGCTTTGCTTTTCTCCGTTCGTGCGTCCACTTACATGCAGAATGAAGCGTTCCAGTTGAAGCTGGCTCTGATTGGAATCGCTTTGGTTACCGTGTTCATTTTTCACTCTATTCTTCGTCGAAGCCACGCTGTATTTCCGCCCTTGGCTCTGCGGGTGTGTGCGGGAGTATCGGCTTTCACGTGGATAGGGACCATATTCGCTGGACGCTGGATTGCATACGCCATTTAGTGCTTCACACCTGAGATTTCGAGATGCCCATGTCTGCCAAAAGATTCTTTGACCCTGAGCGTAGAGCTACCTTGATTTCTCTGGGTACATGTGGTTTACCCGTAATCGGTCTGCTTCCTGCGATCTCTGAAGGCGAGGTTGCAACCTTGAACCATACGCCGGAGTGCTCCAGCGTCCATGACAAGACAATTGAGCAAACCGCTGGACCGTACTATCGCCCGTCATCACCCCTGCGTCGTGATCTTTATGTCGATGCTTCGCAGGCCCGGAGGATGACACTAGAAGGGTTCGTGCTTGATACCAGATGCAGGCCCGTGTCAGGCGCATTGGTAGAGATATGGCATGCGGATAGCAGCGGAGAGTATGACAATGCCGGCTATAAATTTCGCGGATATCAGTTCTCTGATGCAAATGGGCGCTGGGCCTTCGCCACGATTGTTACTCAGCACTATGCATTTCGCACGGCTCACTATCACTTCCGGGTGCAGCCCAAGGGCGGGTGTTGACCACCCAACTTTACTTCCCCCAATACGTTCGTAATGCAAGCGATCAGCTGTTTGATCCCCGCCTCGTTTTAAAGATCGTTGGAGAGGGCGCACGTGTGAGCCGTTTTGATTTTGTAGTCTGAACTTCACCGAAAAATAGTGCGCTTCAATTGAATGTTCAAGGCCGGTACAGCCGAACCGACCAGCCCCGGAGTACCTTATGACAAGCTGTCATGGTCTCCGCATCAGGGGCTGGACGGTTCCCACTATCGTCTCTTAAACGACTCCGCCGTTTGCAAAGATCGTCTGGCCATTCACCCAGCCACCGTCTTTTCCACACAGGACGGAAACCACGTCGGCAATGTCCGATGGTTCGCCCAAACGCTTGTGGGGGGTGCGCTGAACGAAGCCTGCGATCTGGGCTTCTGTTTTTCCATCCGTGAACAGGGTGGTGTTGACCAATCCTGGTGCCATGGCGTTGACAGAGATCTGCTTGCCTTCGAGTTCTTTGGCCAAGATGTTGGCGTAGATTTCGTGCGCAATTTTGGTAGCCGCATACGGACCATACGTCGGAGAGCGCAATTGCGTAATGCTGGAGGACAGACCGATGATCCGTCCGCCATTGCGTACGCGCCTTGCGCCTTCGCGCATCACGTAAAACCCGCCTTTCATGTTGACGTCCACCATGCGGCCAAAATCCTGGTCGGTCATATCGCGGAAGGGTGCAAGTCGCATGATGCCGGCATTGCTGACGACCACATCGACACCGCCAAACGCCTTGTCGTTGGCGTCAAAAAGGCGTCGTACTGCGGCAGGATCACTGACGTCGGCCTGCTCCCAGATCGCGTCGCCCCCAGCTGCCTTGATATCTCGCACCACAGCAGCGGCAAGGTCCCTGTTCACAACGCAGTTGACAGTCACTTTGTAGCCGTCACATGCAAGACGCTTGGCAATGGCCGCGCCGATGCCGCGCGAGGAGCCCGTAACGACAGCGACCTTGCGGTCGCCTTGCCGTGCTGCTGCCGGCGCCGCTCCAGCCGTTTGTGCGTTGGCTTGAAAAGCCATAGCCCCAGCAGCGCTCGCTACTGCTGCAGCGGTCAGCATGTTCCGCCGTGATAGTGACTCGGATTGCGAGCCATTGTTTTTGTCTTCGTTTGTCATGTCGATATTCCTTTTGGTTGTTTAGCATTCATCTTCGTTTTCGATGATGTTTTACCTCGCCATAAATTCGGGATTGCCAGTCTTTGTGACGGCGTGCCCTGATAAAAATGTATTGAAAAATGCACCTCGGACATTGCTGGAAACAGCTGAAAATTTGCCTAATCCTGCCGAAGGTCAACTGCGCAACTACACAACATCAACGTTAGTAACAGGGGAAAACATTCGATTCAACAAATACGGCGATAAACTGAATTTTCGAAAGCGAGGTATGGCATGGAAGCCTTGAAAGAAGCAATCGTTCGCTATGCAAACTGCTACGCAGATGCGAGTGGTTTGGCGACCACATCGATCCCTGGGGTGAGGATGATGTGCGCGCGCCGTCCAAGTGAGCCGATCCGGTCGTTGTACACACCTCTGGTTTGTTTGGTATTGCAAGGGACCAAACAATTGCACATTGGTAAAGCGGTGCGCACCGTTTTTGCGGGTGAGTCCGTTATTGTGGGTGTTGATGCTCCAGTTACTGGAACAGTTGTGCAGGCAACCGCGGATCAGCCCTACCTGGCCTTGGCTTTGGATCTGGACTTCGCTGTGATGCGTGAACTCATGACGGAGCTGCCGGATGGAGGTGGGGAGAGCGCCAATACATCACGGACCGTTTTTGTTGGTGACAGTGACGTCGCAACGCTTGATTGCGGACTCCGGATGATGCGTCTACTGGATCAACCAGATTCAATTCCAGTTCTCCGATCCGGCATCTTCAGAGAGCTCCACTACTGGCTCCTTTCAGGGCGCCACGGCAGCGGGCTACGCGGTTTGGCACTGCCCGATAGCAATGCGCAACGAGTTGCTGTGGCAATACAGATGCTTCGCGACCGGTTTCAACAGACCATTCTTGTGGATGAGCTGGCCGAGGCAGCCCGAATGAGCACCTCTGTATTTCATCGGCGATTCAAGACCATAACCTCGCTTACGCCCATTCAGTTTCAAAAGCAGCTTCGCTTGATGGAGGCGCGCCGCCTCATGCTGAACGAGGGGCGTGCAGCAAACTATGTCGCTTATGAAGTGGGTTATGAAAGCGTGTCTCAGTTCAGTCGTGAATATGCGCGAATGTTCGGCGCCCCACCTCGCAGAGATACCCGCGCTGAACGATTTATTTCTCGATCCTCGCCAAGAGGTTTGATCGCGGCAATGGCTTAAATCGGAAGAACCGGAAAGTCCGCCCGAGGCGGTTCTGGTTAGCTGATTCCGTAATCAATCGACCACGTGCCTAGGCTCTTCTGAAGTTGGCTAGGGCATTGCTTTTGGCCCTGCATTAAATGGCTGAGTCTCGCCGGGCACTGCGGCTGAGACCGCGCTTTGCGCTCCAGACCTCAGGGCATCAGCTCTTGCCCGTCTAAATTTAAATTTTCCTGCTTCTGTCACGGATTGCTGATCATGTATGCGGCCGATTCTTGACCCCCCTGCGCGCTACTCGTAATCCCTAATAAGCGCATACAAAGAGACGGAGTGCAACCTTTCTGGGAGTGACAAGGGTTATGCAATTTCCATTGCTTCCCTACAGTTGCGGACCAAAGGAGACAACGACTCATGTCCGAACAGGTTGCCAAGCGGTACCGCCAGTGGTGCCCCCACTGCATTGACTTTCACACCCATTTTCTCAACGCCGAGGTACTAGAGCGCTCGGGTGCCCATAGTGTGTTTACATGCTTTGGCAAGCTGCCTATGCCAAAAGACAGCGAGAACTTCAAAAAGATGTTCGAGCCTGAGCTCCAGATCGAAGATATGGAGGAGCGCGGTATCGATAAGTACGTTATCTCGTCATGCGATGTTATCCAGGGACGCACTTGGGCTGAGCCGGAAGAAGAGCTTTACCTTGCCCGTCTGGTGAATGATCAGGCGGCAGATTGGGTAGACCGTTTCCCGGACCGTTTCATTGGCAGTTTTGGCGTACCACTGGGGGACACCAAACTGGCCATCCGGGAACTGGAGCGATCAATATCCATGGGGCTCAAGATCGTAAATCTAACCAGCCAATACCGTGGTGACTACCTTGGACACGCGCGCTTTGACGAGCTGTGGGGCGCAATCCGGGAAAACAACGTTGTTGCCTTCATCCATCCGGATGGCATCCGTGACACCTGGTATCAGGAATATGCCATGTGGAACTCGATCGGTCAGTCCATCGAGGAAGTGCGTTGCATGTCCACTTTGATCTATGAGGGCGTCATGGATCGCCATCGCGGCGTAAAGATCGTGATGGCTCACGGCGGTGGCTATATGCCTTACTACATGGGCAGGCTTGATCGCAATGTCACGGATAAGCCTTGGACAACCAAGAATCTGTCAAAGAAGCCAAGCGAATATCTGCGGGACTTCT
Organism: Polaromonas sp.; assembly: GCF_016185115.1. Classification (GTDB taxonomy): domain Bacteria; phylum Pseudomonadota; class Gammaproteobacteria; order Burkholderiales; family Burkholderiaceae_C; genus Polaromonas. Next base: position 730,909 of record NZ_JACPOF010000015.1, read on the forward strand.
ACTACGACAGCTGCGTCTACGACCCGCAGACTCTTGAAATGCTTGTTGAGCGCGTTGGTGCGGACAGGATTGTGCTGGGCGGTGACTATCCGGTAGCAGCTTGGGACCCCATCGATTTTCTGGATGAAGCGAAGGGCCTGACCGACCAGCAGCGCGGCGCCATAGCAGGTGGGACGGCTGTAACCCTGCTGTCCGACGTAGCTGTTGCAGCTTGAGTGGTTGGGTCATGACGAAGCTAGCAAAACACTGGATTGGCGGGCAGTTCACTGCTGGAGGCGCGGTTCGTGAAAGTGTCAATCCAGCGAATGGCAAATCAATTGGGACTTATTGCGATGCTGGGGCTGAAGTAGCTGCCCAGGCTGTCGATTGCGCAGCGGATACATTTCAAACATCGGGCTGGCGATGGGACCCAATGGTGCGCGCTGCGGCATTGAGCCATCTGGCTGATGCATATGCTGCGCGGCTGGGCGAGATCATTGACTCCGTGTGCCTTGAAAACGGCAAGATGCGGCGTGAGGCCACCTACGAGGCCAGCCACATCGTGCGCTGCCTCCGGTTTTCTGCGGGGCTGGCGACGCAGAACTTTGGGCGCGTAATGGATGTGAAGCCAGGAACACAGTCCTTGTCCCTGCGCCAGGCAGCGGGTGTGGCTGGCCTGATCGTTCCCTGGAACTCGCCGGCGTATTTGATGATCCGGGCATTGGCGCCTGCGCTTGCAGCTGGGTGTACTGCAGCGGTAAAAATGCCCGCGCAAGCTGCTCAGACGGCAGCATTGGCGAGCGAAATTATTGCGAGTGTTCATGAAATTCCACGTGGCGCAGTAAATATTTTTATTGAGTCTGGAGCAGATGGTGCGAAGTTGATGGTGGAGTCTCCCAAGGTTCCAGTGGTGCATTTCACCGGCAGTACTGGGACGGGCCAGCGGATTGCGCAAGCTGCGGCCATGCATTTAAAGCGAGTCGGCTTGGAGCTTGGGGGTAAGACACCTCATGTGGTGTTTGACGATGCTGACCTCAATGCATTACTTCCTGTACTGGAGAAATCGGCCACGGTCTTTGCTGGTCAGTTTTGCATGACCGGCAGTCGAGTACTCGTGCAACGTTCACTGGCGCCACGCCTTGAAGCGGAGCTCGCTTCACGTCTGCGAGGCGTTCGTCCTGGACCATCGGCTAATCCTGAATCTGATATGGGTCCACTGATTGACCTGGGGTCCGTCGAGCGGGTAGATGCAATGGTTGAGGAGGCGATCAAGGCCGGGGCCGTTCCCATTGTGAGAGGTGGGTCGTCAACCTTGCCTGAGCTGGCGGGTGGCGCCTTCTATCACCCCACGTTGCTGAAGGTCGATTCATCAGATCTCAGGATCGTCCAGGAAGAAATTTTTGGCCCAGTCCAGACCCTGCAGGTTTTTGACACGGAGGAAGAGGCCATTGCCTTGGCCAATGCGACCACATACGGCTTGAGCGCATGTGTCTGGAGCAGGGACGCTGACAGGCCGATGCGCGTAGCTCGCCGTTTGGATGCCGGCCTGGTATCTATCAATAGCTGGGCGAACCTGGCAGTGGAGATAGAGGAGGGAGGATATAAGTTGAGCGGCCTGGGGCGTCTTGGAGGACCAGGTGCGATGGATGATTTTCTTGAGATCAAGCAGATATCGCAAACCTTTGCAGCATTGCCTGCTTGACCAATGGCCGTTCACACGGCCTCAATTTAAAAACGGAGACAAAGATGAACATAAAAGAAACCTTCAATCACGTGATTTGCACTCTCGGCCTAGTCATGTTGGTCGCTACGCCGGCGCTTGCCCAGAAGCCACCGACAAAGAGAGTCGCGGTGATGCTGGCGCCAACCCAGGATGCCTTCGTTGGTACCTGGTCGGCAACTTTCAAAGCCGAAAGTGCCGCAAGGGGCATTGATGCCAGCATTTTTTCCAGCCCTTTTGATGCTGCGCTTCAAGCTCGTCAGATCGACGATGCTGTATCGCAGAAATTTGACGGGTTGGTCGTCCAGGCGCTCAGTTTGAACGCGATCATTCCTTCGCTGACACGTGCCAAAGCTGCAGGCATACCGGTACTGGCTGTGATATCGCAGATGCCCGAATCAGCTTCACCACTGATTGTTTCCTATGTTGGTGAAGATTCACGTCGCCTTGGGGAATTGGCCGGCGAGGCAATGGCAAATGCGCTCAAGGCAGCAGGCAAGCCCAAGGGCCGCATCGCTGCGGTGACCGGATCTTTGGCAGACGCAATTGCTCCAATGCGTCTGGATGGCTTCAAGGCCTCACTCAAGCGTCTTGCTCCCGAAGCAACAATCGTTGCCGTGGAAGATGTGCGATGGAATCCGGTGGCGGCAGAGCAGGCTGCCGGACAGGTGCTGGCCCGTTTTGCGGCTTCTGGTGGAATCGATGGGCTTTATGGGATGAATGACCGTCTCGCCAATGCAGCCATTCAGGCGGCCGGGGCTGCGGGATACAAGGTCGGCTCCAAAGATAAAGGGATCATCGTTGTGGGCGGCAATTGCCAGGCGGTCGGTATGCAAAACCTTGCTGCCGGGGACATGGCTGCAACTGTCGAAATGCTTCCCAAAGTTTCTGCGACCCTTGCGGCACGCGTATTTCAGGAAGTACTTGCTGGAAAGGCAGTCAACAAGAACTATCTTGAGCAGCACCGCATCATTACTCAGGCCAATATTGCACAAGTGAGGAGTGCATGTTCCTACTGAGTAAGACGGAAACTTCCATTTGGCAGGGGTTTGCATCGTGCCTCTAGAAAATAGCCAAAGTTCATCCGGTGTACCGCCGACTTCCGGGACAGTTGTCAGCATCGAGCATATTTCCAAACGTTTTGGTGGCGTACATGCGCTCAAGGACGTTTCGGTTGAACTGCGCGCTGGTGAGATTCGGGCGGTTTGCGGTGAAAACGGTGCCGGCAAAAGCACACTTGTGAAGGTATTGACGGGAATCGTTGTTCCGGACTCTGGAGTCATCCGCATCGACGGGGGGGGGCGGTTGTTTAGCGGTCCGCGACAGGCTCAAGCAAGCGGCATCAACCTGGTATCGCAGGAACTGAGCGTTTGCCCTGATCTAAGCGTCCTGGACAACATTTGGTTGGGAACTATCGGAGTTCCCTTTTTTCACCGCCGTCAGGATTTGAGAGCGCGTGCTGCGCAAGCGCTGGCTCAGCTCGGTGCCGACAGCATCGGTTTGGATACTCCGGTTTCACAACTCAGCACAGGCGAGCGTCAGATCGTCGAGATCGTACGCATGTTGGCCAGAAACACACGCGTGTTGATTCTCGATGAACCGACCGCTACCCTGTCAGATCAGGAGATTGGTCGAGTCTTGACTGCATTGCGGGCGGTGAAGGCCGCAGGGAAATCACTGGTTTACATCACCCACCGGTTATCTGAGGTTTTTGAGCTGTGCGACACCGCAACTGTGATGCGCAATGGAGAGGTTGTGGCCGACCGCAACGTTGCTGACCTTGACCGGAAGTCGCTTATTGAGCTCATGCTGGGTCGCTCGCTTGGGGAAATGTATCCCTCTCGTCCCGCGACGTCTGAAGGTGATGTGGCACTCGCATTGCGAGGTCTGCAAATTCCCGATGTTGCCGGACCGATTGACTTGAGCGTGCCGGCTGGACAAATCGTTTGCCTTACCGGACAGGTGGGTTCTGGTGCGGAAGGTGTCGTGCGGGCAGTTTGCGGCTTGACAAGCAATGCAGCCGGTGAGGTTCGCGTAGGTGGCAAACCGCTGATGCTGGGAAAGCCAGAACGAGCGTTCAGTGCAGGAGTTCGTTTCGTATCAGGCGATCGGGCTGGTGAGGGGATATTTGTGGGGCAGACCGTTGCCAATAATCTGATCGCTACGCGATTATCCCGGCGCAGCAGGCTTGGCATGGTGAACCGACCGGCTTTACGGGATGAGGCGGCAAAGCTCGCTGAGTCAGTCACTTTGGACAAGACTCGCCTGGGATCACGGGCAAGTGAACTTAGCGGTGGAAATCAGCAGAAGATCGCATTCGGGCGGTATGTCAATGATGACGGTACACGTGTGGTGGTAATGATCGAGCCTACGCGAGGCATCGATGTTGGAGCCAGAGCGGAAATCTACAAACTCATGCGCGATTTGTGTGACCGAGGCTACGGCATCCTGGTGGCGTCCACGGATTTCAGCGAAGTGCTTGGACTGGCCGATGTGGTCGTGACCATGTACCGGGGTTCTATTGTTGGCAGTTATCCAGCGAAGGAGGCAACCATGCCGCAAATCATCGCTGATGTTACCCATCCGGAGTCATGATGACGTATTCAATTCCAGTTGCCACCAACAATGGGGCAGGAGGGCTTGGCGTATTTGGCAGGCTCCGGGTAGCAGACTATGTACGAATAGTCATCATGCTGGCGCTGCTGGCTTTTGCGCTTTCAACGCCGGGGTTTTTGTCGCAGGCCAGCATCCGTTCCCTTTTGTCGGCGATGTCGTTTGTGGGATGTGTGGCTGTTGGCATGACGTTTATTACCCTGAGTGGAAATATCATGTCTTTCAGCCTGGGCGCAAGCCTGGCTGCATCCACGGTGGTCTTTGTGGCAACCCTACCCATGGGCACTTGGACCGCATTCGCGTTGACGTTGCTGTTTGGTGCGGTGCTCAACGGCGTGCAAGGATGGATTATTGGTTACCTGAGAGCTAATCCCATCATCGTCAGTATGGCTGCGCTTTCGCTGATCATCGGCATCATGAGTGTGATTACAGGTGGTCGCGGACTCTACATCAACGACAGCAGCGCGGCAATCTTCAAGCTCAACTTTGGCATGGTGCCGGGCCCTCTAATTGCCTTCCTTATTTGTGCCGCATTAGGCCAACTCATTTTGAGTTTTACCCGTGTTGGCAGAACGATCATGCTGTCGGGTTCAAATCCGTCCGCATTGCTGGCGTCTGGAACTGAACCTTGGCGCTATACGACCTGGGCTTATTGCATTGCGGGGATCTTCACATCTGTATCTGCAGTGCTGATCGCCTCGCGATACGGGTCGGGAGACCTGCAGCACGGCGCAGGATTCGAATATGGGGCCATTAGCGCTGTATTGGTGGGGGGCACCGTTATCCATGGAGGACGGGGCTCGGTTGTGCAGACGGTTTTCGGAACTCTGCTGATCGCCATCCTTCAGGCCGTTCTTGTTCTGCGTGGATTCAATGCTCAGTATCAGCATCTGGCTTTAGGCGTCGTTGTGCTGCTTGTTATTGTTCTTCAGTGGAAAAGGACATCATGATGCTTCGTCTCTGGAATAACCGCACGGTCCGGCCATATCTCATTCTCGTGCTGACAGTAGCTGTGTTCTCACTGATTGGAGGAACAAAAGTCCTCAGTACGGCAACTGTTTACAGCGTGCTTCAGCACTTTGCGACGCTGGGGCCGGTAGCGCTGGCGTTGGGGCTCACAATTCTGGCGCGCAACTTTGACCTTTCTGTAGCAGGTGTCGTAGGTTTGGCAGGCTGCGTGGCGGTGCTGGTTGGCAATGCCCATCCGTTGCTCGGTGTGGTTGCAGCGTTGGCAGTGGGTGGTGCTTTCGGACTTGTCCAAGGACTGATCATTGTGCGTTTGAATCTGAACTCAATTGGAGTGACGCTTGGAGGGCTATTGACCGCCACTGGTTTGGCTTTTGTCGCAACTGGCAATCAGGAAGTTCGCCTCCTCAGGCCAGAAATTCCGGCACTCATGGATAGCCCCTGGCTCGGTCCCATATCCCTGCGCGTGCTGATAGCGGTGGCTCTATTTGCACTGGCGGCCATCGTAGTGACCCGTACGCGGGCGGGACGAGACTTGCTGGCAGCAGGAAGTGATCCAAAAGCGGCGCTCGTAGCGGGTGTCCAGGTAGGCGCCGTCGTGATAACTGCCTTCGCTATCGCAGGAATGTGCAGCGCACTTGGTGGCGCACTACTTAGCTACAGCCTTGCTGCGGCCTCGCCGCTACCTCTGTCCAACACCCTGGTGCCCGCAGCCGCAGCTGCGATTATCGGCGGGGTATCCCTGCGTGGTGGACGTGGAAGCCCGGTAGGTATCGCCGGTGGTGTGCTTGTCCTGTCCGCCCTGCAGTCGGGCCTGACGGCTCTCGGCGTCGATCCCTTCGTACAAGACATTGCCACCGGTGGAGTGCTCCTGGTGGTTGGGATTTTTGATGGAGGCGAGTTAAGGCGACGAATGAACGACTTTGACCGATTCCTTCGGCCGACCCGGTTCCAAACCAACCCTTCTGACAAGCCGGTATAGCTTCAGAAGGTCGTTCGACAGACGCCCGAAGCAGCCTATTTTGAACTGGCCAGCTATGGATCAATACCAGCGGTAAAAAGGCAACGACGGCGATTTCTGATGGAAGTTGTGCCGGCCAATGGCCGGGAGATCTTTCGCAGCAGTGAGGGCTACAACAACCGCCTTGATGCCATACGTTCGGTGGAAATAGCCCGCGCGTCACACAGCGCGCAGCGCATTGAGCAGTATGTGGACGGCCGGTGGTTTGAATTCGGCTGAGTTGTGCTCCCGTTCCGGCAATAAAAAGACCTTGGGCTGGTTGCCCGGAATTAGTCATGGCAGGCCTGTGAGTTCCTTGTCACGCAAGGTTTGATTATTTTCTTCCACGTTTTGATCGGCCTGTGGCTATCGGGCACTGTAGGCCAATACCTACAGGCGCAGGCCCCGAGTTCCGGCGTTCACGGTTTGTGTTCGGGCGCACACTGTAATTACTGTGGCAGAGGCATTGAATATCTGGCCAGCCATCTCATGTTTATTTAGGGAGACAGCATATGCAAGTATTACTCAACACCGACCACCATGTAGACGGACGCCATGAAATGGCAGACCACCTGAGCACGGTTGTCAAAGAGGCGCTTCATCGTTTCGGCGACCACATTACCCGCGTTGAAGCCCACCTGTCAGACGCCAACAGCCACGTCAAAACCACGCCGGATGAAATTCATTGCACGCTTGAAGCGCGCGTTGCCGGGCAGGAGCCAGTGGTTGTGAAGGATCATGCAGCTACGGCTCACCAGGCCATCAATGGCGCGGTGGGCAAGCTTAAAAGGGCGATAGCCACTGCCTTTGAAAAGCATGACCCGCGCCGGGCAGGGCACGCTCGTGATGAACTGCTGGTGGACGTGGCTGACGATGCAGGAGGCGCATCCTGAGCTTGACCACGAAACAGGCGCAAACAGCCCGCGATGCTTGCCCAGCATCCGTGCGGGCATAAAGTTCCGCTCCCGGGCGCAATAACCGGCGGTGTTTTCCCTAGGCGCCACAAGCGGCGCCTTGTCTAGGATAGCTTTGCGCGATCTGCGCTCATATCCGGGAAGAGGAAACCTCCATGACAACAACTTCTTCGCGCCTGCTCACGCGGGCTTTGACTCTGGCGGGCTTGATGGCCGGCTTGGCATCCTGCGCAAACCTGCCGACAGAAAGTGCCGAGGTGGCCTTGATGCGCGCCAATACGGCGATGGGTGGGGTGGCACTGCGCAGCATTTCCTTTGCCGGTACAGGTACGGGCGCAACCTTCGGCCAGGCGTACCAGCCGGGCATGGCCTGGCCCAAAATTACCTACAGCAGTTTCTCGCGGGTGGCCGACTACAGCGCTGGCGCTTTCCGCGAAGACGCCGCACGCAGCCGCGCTGAGCCTAACGGTGGTGGCGCAGTGCCCCTGATGGGCACGGGCGAGCAGCGCACCATGGGGCTTTTAAAGGGCGAAACTGCCTGGAATCTGGCCGGTACAAACGCGGTAGCCGCCCCCATCGCTGTCCCGGGCCGCATCCATGACCTGTGGACCACGCCACACGGTGTGATCAAGGCTGCTCTGGCCGGCAAGCCCAGCATCGCGATGCGCAACGAAGACGGCCGCATGCTGACCGCCGTGTCGTTCAGCGTCGCGGGCCGCTTCAGCGCAACTGCACTGATCAACGACGCGGGGCTGGTAGAAAAAATTGAATCGCTGCAGCCCAACCCGGTGATGGGTGACACCGCATCGGTGATCAATTTCTCGGACTACCGGGACGTCGGCGGTGTGAAATTCCCCATGCGCATTGCGCAGAGCATGGGCGGCTTTCCGGTGCTTGACCTTGCGGTCAATGACGTCAAGACGAATGTGGCTGTGCCCATCGACATTCCTGCGCCGGTCGCAGCCGCTGTCGAGCGCGTGACCACAGATCAGGCAGCAAGGGGCGTGTGGTTCGTTGCCGGTGGCTCGCATAACAGCGTCGCGATTGAAATGAAGGACCACATCATGGTGGTCGAAAGCCCGCTGTTTGATGGCCGTGCCGTGCCCATGCTGGCCGAGGTCAAAAAACTTGTCGCCAGCAAGCCGCTGCGCTACGTCGTCAATTCACACCATCATTTCGACCATTCCGGCGGCCTGCGTACTGCCGTGGCCGAGGGCGCTACGCTCGTCACCAGCGAGATGGCCCGCCCCTTCTTTGAAACCGTGATGGCCAATCCCAACCGTATCTCGCCTGATGCGATGGAGCGGTCAGGCAAAAAGGCGATGATCACCGGTGTCAACGGCAAACGCAGCTTCACCGACGGCGAGCGCGTGGTCGAGGTGTATTACATCGAAGGCAGCGTACACGCCCAGGGTTTCATGATGGTCTACCTGCCCAATGAAAAAATCCTCATTGAAGCCGATGCCTACACACCCGGCGCGCCCGATGCCCCCCCACCCGCACGGCCCAATGACCTGCACGTGAACCTGGTGCAGAACATCGAGCGCCTGAACCTCAAGGTCGACCAGATTCTGCCGCTCCATGGCCGCAAGGTGATGGTGTCCGAACTGTATAACGCCATCGGCAAAAAGAACTGACGCGGGGGCACCCGCTACCTGGGTGCAGTTTTCAGAAATGCGGCGGCAGGTCGTCGCGCAGGCTGCGGGTGGTGGTCACGCCGCCATCGGCCACCGGCTGGCGCAGTTCGGCAATTTCGCGCAGCAGCAGGTCAATCTGTTGCTGCTGGCGTATGACCACCTTGTCGAGCTGCTCCAGCAGGTCTTCGGTAAAGCTGGCCTTGATCTCAAGGTCTGTCAGCCGCTGGTCTGTGTCGCTGGGGTCAGGTGAAGAACTCATTCCTGTATTTTGACCTGTCTCGCGGGCCACCTTTCATGGACTTGCAGTAGAGTTCCAACTGATGTGGAGACCCTCCACCTGCCTCACCTCTGCAAGGACAGCCCATGACACTCGAAGCACTGCTGGCTTATGCCCACATTCTTGCCATCTTGACCATGGTGGTCTTTCTGGCCAGCGAGGCCGCGCTGTGCCGCGTTCAGTGGCTTAATGCTGCGGTGGTCGAGCGGCTGGCAAAGATCGACCTGGTCTACGGCACCGCCGCTGTTGCGGTGCTGCTGACTGGCATCGCGCGCACCTGGTGGGGCGTGAAGGGCACGGGCTGGTACTGGACGAATCCACTGCTGCATGTGAAGGTCACGCTCTTCATCGTGATTGGCCTGCTCTCCATCAAGCCCACCATCACCTTCATTCGCTGGCGAAAGGAACTGCGTGCCACAGGCAAGCTGCCCGATGAGGCGCAAATCAAGGCCGCGCGCAAGCTGGTGATGATTCAGGCGCACATCCTGCCTTTCATTCCACTCGCTGCGGCATTCCTGGCTCGAGGCTTTGGCAAGTGACGTGAACACCACGGCGCAGAAGCGGGCGATTTGCCAGGCTTGCCTGCGCCCGGCAAGCGTCTGTATCTGCCAATGGGTAAGGCCGGTTCAACATGAAGTCGAGGTGCTGATACTGCAGCACCCGCTGGAGGTGAACCACGCCAAAGGCACGGCGCGCCTGCTGCACATGAGTTTGCCGCGCAGCCGTCTGGTGACGGGTGAGGTGTTTGATGAAAGTCTGTTTGAAGGTGGCAGGCATGTGCTGCTTTACCCCGACACGCCACAGGCTGGCTTGCCTGCAACCGAGTTTTTGTCCCCGGCAGACGCGGCTGATATCGATAGCCTGTGCCTCGTCGTGCTGGACGGTACCTGGCGCAAGAGTCTGAAGATGCTGCACCTCAACCCTGCGCTGCAAAAGATGCCGCGGCTGTCGCTCAAGGATTTGCCAGCGTCAAACTACAGGATACGCAAGGCGCGTTTGCCGCATCAGCTGTCTACGCTGGAGGCGACCTGTGCTGCGTTGGGGCAGCTTGAGGGTGATGCTGGGAGGTTTCAGCCGCTGCTGGAGGCATTTGATGGGTTTGTGGGGAAGCAGAGGGCAAGATTTGTACGGAATCCTTGAATTTATTGAGTCCTGTAGATGGGACATGACTCATGCACCTGGCTCGTCAAAAAGAGTCGAACAGAGCGCGCTTCCTTGCAGCCGTTAACGTCGAGCTCAACCTTGGGGTAGCGACAGGAACCAACGGCTTCTGTAAATGTTCCGTCACTTCGAATAAAAATAAGGCCCCAGGCTCCGTCCGAGGGAGGCGCCGCCGGCTCGTACGTCCTGTTGTACTTCTTGATATAAAGCGGCCCGTCGTAGCCATGACTGTCGCAGACCATTTCCCAGTCGCCCGGCATCATTTCTCGAAGTTCGATGGCCTTCGGATAGGTGGATTTGAGTGCGGCGACCCGTCTCATGAAGGTGAACTCGCTCACTGACGTTGGCGACCCGAAATATATCCAGACCGATAACGAAACGATTAATAGCAAAGTCACTGCTGTCACGTTGCGGATCTTCATTAATCTGTCTCCCGGGAAATTATCAATTCCCCAAATCCACAACCCCTGCAAACCGTACACCATCAGGCGGCTCATAGTCCGCAACAACAAGCGCCCGATCGCTGCTCCCAGCCGCCAGCCTGAACTGCACGAGCAAAAAATCCTTCGAAGGCTTGTCGATGGCCGCGAACGGCATGTCGAGCAGCGTGACCGGCGCGCCCGAGGCGAGCGCCGCAGCTATGAACACCTTACGTTTTGAACCGGTGGACAGCATGAACAGCTTTTTGTGGATGTGCGAATCCAGATCCAGCCCGGTGACAAGCCTGGCGAGCATCGCATCGTTAAAGCGTGGGTACAGAGCGCGCTGCTGGCTGAAAAAATCGCTGGCCACGACCTGGTCGAAGGCTTCGATGCGCGGGTCTATCCAGAACAGCTGGCTTGGTGCGTCGCCATCGATATCGATGCTGCCGCTGTCTGGCTTCAGCTCACCTGCCAGCAAACGCATCAGTGTGCTCTTGCCGCGGCCGTCGCCGCCCTGGATCAGCGTGACGCCGGGATTGATGGTGGCATTCAGCTTGTCGAAGATGCGGTGCTTGCCGTAGCCAAAACCCAGCGACTGGATTTGCGCGATGGGCATCAAAGCTGCGGCAGTTCTGCGGCACCGCCGTTGCGTACGCGGTGGCGCTTGTCTGCTGGTGCCTGCAGCGCAGGGTCGGCGGCGTTGAGCAGGTCTTGCAGGGTGCTGCCGGGCGCGATGGCCTTGAGGTAACGCAGGATCTGGCCCAGCGCGACGCCGGGGTCGCCTTTTTCTAAGCGGTAGATGGTGCTGCGCGACACACCTGAGTTGTGTGCTGCATCGCTTTGTTTTACCTTGCGCGCCAGGCGCAACTGGGTGAGCAGCCTGCCTATGTGCTGGGCTTCGATGATCAGTTCTTCTTCCATACAGGCACCTTTTCAGTTAATGCATTATGAATGGCACCATAAGTGCTTAATGCTTTATTTATAATGCATTATGTCTTTGGCGGTGCCAGACTGGCGGCTGAAAGCTCAAAAAAATGGTCAAAAAATGCCGTTTTCAGGCCATTTTCAGGTGCCAAATCGGGCTACAGACCAATAGATACACACGTGAGCAGCTATAAAAAATATAGCACTCGGAGTGGAGCTCAGTACTTGCGAGCAGCAGCTAGTGCGTGTCTGGCGTGCTGCGCAGGCGTTTGACGCTGCCCTGCAGGTCGCGCCACGGCGCCTGGGCAGGCGCATAACGGCTGCGCATGTAGCTGGCGAGCAGGGTGATCTGGCTGTCGTCCAGGCTGTGGCGGAAAGCAGGCATGAAACCTATATCGGCATGGGCCGGTTCGCGTATGCCGCCCAGAATCACGCGGATCAGGTTGTCGGGTTTGTCGCTGTGCAGGTTGGTGTTGAGCGCCAGCGGCGTGTTGATGCCCAGCAATGTGGGGCCGTTGCCATCGTGGTGGCAGGACGCGCAGGCACCGTTGAACAGGCGCTGGCCGGGGCCTTGCAGATTCAGCCGGCTGGCTGATTGCTGTGCAGCCAGTACGACCTGCTTTGCCTGCTGCTGGCTGGCGGCCTCAGTGACGGGCTGGTTGAACGATGCAAGGTAGGTTGCCATGGCCCGTATGTCGGTATCTGGCAGGGCCGAGAGTTCTTTCACCACCGGCGCCATGGGGCCGCTGGCCACGCCGTGCTGTTCGGTATGGCCCTTGCGCAGGTAGCGGTAGAGCTCCTGCTCGCTCCAGGGCACGGGCGCGCGCGACAGGGCGGTAAGGGCGGGTGCTTCCCAACCGTCAATCACCGCGCCGCTCAAAAACGCCTTGCCGCCCTGCTCGGCACCCAGCGCGTTGCGCGGCGTGTGGCAGGCGCCGCAGTGGCCCAGGCCGTTGACCAGGTAGGCGCCGCGGTTCCACTCCACAGTTTGTGTGGGCTCAGGCTGGTAGGGCGTGGCGTCGTGAAACATCGCATTCCACGCGCCCATGAGTGGCCGCGCGCTGTACGGAAAGGCGAGCTGCGTGGCGGGCGGCTGGTGGCGCACGGGTGGCTGTGCCATCAGGTACGCATAGATGGCGGTCAGGTCTTCGTCTGTGGTTTTGGCAAACGCGGTGTAGGGAAAGGCGGGGTAGAGCTTGTGGCCGTCGCGCGAGATGCCTTCACGCATGGCGCGCTGGAAGGCGCTGAACGACCAGCTGCCTATGCCGGTTTCGACGTCCGGCGTCAGGTTGGTGGTGATGATTTTGCCGAAGGGTGTGTCCATCGCGCGGCCACCGGCATTGGGCACGCCGCCCGGCGCAGTGTGGCAGACCACGCACTCGCCCGCTGCGGCCAGTTGCCGGCCGCGTTCAATCGTGGCGGCGGTGTAGACAGATGCAGCGCTGGTCGTGATGGGCGCCATGGCCGGGCGCGCGCCCAGCAGTGCCCAGCCGACGCCGAACACGCCAGCGGCCAGCGCGCCGGTGCGTGACCACCAGCCCAGACGTTTTGGCCACGCGGCGGTGGCGGGCAGGGCATTGTTTGTGAGGCGTTGCGAAGTTGGGGCTGGACTCGTTGCGGGTGTTGGTTCAGGGTTAAGCGCCGCACGCACCACCTCTGGCGTGAAGGGCGGCTGGCGAAAGCGTACGCCTGTTGCGTCAAAAATCGCATTGGCAATCGCCGCCGTGCCGGGCACCGATGCCGATTCCCCCGCGCCCAGCGGCGGCTCGCCGGGTTTGGGCATGCTGACGACCTCGACCACCGGTACATCACGAAAGCTCAGGATGGGGTAGCTGCCCCACTCAAGGCTGGTGACCGTGTTGGTCTGGGGCGAGACGGTGACCTGCTCGCCCAGTGTGCGGCTGGTGGCCTGCAACACGTTGCCGTGAATCTGGTGCTCGATGCCTGCGGGGTTGATGACCGCGCCGGCGTCATGCCCGACGACCACACGCTTGACGTAGACCTCGCCGGTCTTGCGGTTGACTTCCACATCAGCCACCCACGCCGCCCATGCTGCGCCAAAGCCCGGCCACTTGCTGTGCATGTAGCGGGCATAGGCCACGCCCTGGCCGTGCACGATGTCGGGGGATTCGCCCGACTGGCTGGCGTTTTGCTGCGCGGCAGTGTGCGCGACCCAGCCAGCGCGGTCTGCTGTCGTGCGCACCAGTTCGGCGGCACGTGGCTCCTTGAGGTAGCGCAGGCGAAACTCCACCGGGTCCACACCGGCGGCATGGGCCAGCTCGTCGATATACGACTCATGTGCAAACGAGCTGGGCAGGGCAGACACCCCGCGCAGCCATGAGGCGCGCAGCATGGGCGCCATGTCGTTCACGCTGACGCGCAGGTTGGGGTACTCATAAGGCGGGCGGGCTGTGCGGTCGCCCATCTCGAAGGCCTGCGCAGTCGGCTCAATCGTGCGAGTCAGCAGCAGCGCCAGTGTGGGCGCGCCGTTCGACGGGTACGAGGTCTGGAAGTCGTAGGCGGCCACCGAGCCATCAGCATTGAGCCCGCCGTTAATGTCCATCAGCTGCGCCGCGCCCTTGGGCTCCCAGGCGTTTTCCTGCTCGCGCGTGAGCTGCACGCGCACCGGCGCGCCCACGGCTTTGGACAGCAGTGCCGCATCGGCCGCCACGTCGTCTGCGCAGTTACGGCCATAACAGCCGGCTGCTTCCATGCGGATCACGTCGATGTTGATATCGGCCAGGCCGGTCAGGCGCGAGAGGTCGGCGCGCAAAACATGCGGGTTCTGGCTGCCGGCCCAGACTGTGAGGCGAGGTGTTACTTTGTCCTGAAAATCAGCAACTGCGCATGAAGGGCCAAGCGACGCGTGCATCTGGTAAGGCCAGATGTAGGTGCGTGGCATGGCTTGCGCGGCGTTGGCCATGGCGCCATCCACGTCACCCTCATCGACCAGCTTGCGCTGGGTGGACGGGTTGGTGCGCAGCGCATGTTCAAGGTTGTCCAGATTGGCAAGACCGGGCCAGGCCTTCCACTGCACACGCAGCTCGCGCAGGGCCTGCTCGGCATGTTCTTCACGCTCTGCCACGATGCCGACAAAGTCGCGTATCACCACCACGGCACGAATGCCGGGGATGTGCGCTATGGACGACTCATCAACCGACTCAAGCGTGTTCCCGATGAAGTCGCCATGGTCAGCACCCGCATAGGGCGGGCGCACCACGCGGCCGTGCAGCATGCCGGGCACACGCATGTCGTGCACAAAGGTCAGCTGGCCTGTGGCCTTGGCCGGGATATCGACACGTTCTGTGCTGGTACCGACGATGCGGTAGTCGGCGGGGGCTTTGAGGGGAGTTTTGAGGGAGAGTAAAAGCTCGGTGTGTTCAGCGCCCACCAGCAGGGCATAGGAGACAGAAGCCGCATCGCTGCCATTGACCGACACAATGCCGTTGCGCACCACCAGCAGAGCGGCATCAACCTGCAGCAGCGCCGCCGCTCTGGCCACCAGCCAGGCGCGCGCCTGTGCTGCCGCCGCACGCAAGGGCACGGCGTGTATCTGTATCGACGCGCTGGCAATCGTCGCACCCTGGTTGGGCGCACGGGTGGTGTCGCCCAGAACCATGTTGATGCGGTCCATGGCTACATCGAGTTCTTCAGCCACGATCTGGGCGAGGGCGGTGCGTATGCCGGTGCCCAGGTCTACGTGGCCATTGAGGGCGGTGACGCTGCCGTCATTCCAAACGGCGATGAGGATTTCGACACCCTCCTCAGGATTGGCACTGATGAGCGCCGGCTGGCCTTTGGCGGGCGGCGGTGCGGCAGGTGGTTCGCGCGTGACCAGCAGGCAACCGGCGGCTGCATGGAAGTCTGCCCGGGTCAGGGCCTGGTCTGCGCGGCGTGTCATGTGACTACACCTTGTGCTGATTGTTGCCGCATCAGCACGGCTACGCGCCGCACGGCTTTCATGATTTCAAGATGGGCGCCACAGCGGCAGAGGTTGCCGGACAGTTCGCGGCGAATGTCCTCATCGCTCGGGTCGGGATTGTGCGACAGCAATGCGGTCGTCATCATGATCATGCCGCTCAGGCAATAGCCGCACTGCGCGGCCTGCGCTTCGATAAAGGCCTGTTGCACCGGGTGAAGCCTGTCCGGCGAACCGAGACCTTCAAGCGTGGTGATGTCGCGGCCCTCGACACCGCAGGCCGGTATGACGCAGGAGCGCGCCGCCACACCGTCGACCAGTACCGTGCAGGCGCCGCATTCGCCCAGCCCGCAGCCGTACTTGGGGCTGTTGAGTTCAAAGTCGTTGCGCAGCACCAAAAGCAGGGAGGCCTCGCTGCCCAGCGCCAGGCTTTTTTGCGCCTGGTTGACCGTGAGCGTGATGACCCCTGCTTTCATGCGCGTGCAGCAGGGCGGTTCAGGCGATGTCGCCGGACTGTACGCGCCTGACGCCCCTGGCCGTCATCTGCTTCCAGGCCGCAGCGAGCGAGCCGTTGAGGTCAATTGCGCGCGTGGCGTCTTCAACCACATAGGTCTTGAAGCCCAGCTTGCGCGCATCCATCGCCGTCCAGGCCACGCAGAAGTCGGTGGCCAGCCCGGCGAGGTACACCGTATTGATGCCGCGCTGTTTCAGGTAGCCGGCCAGGCCTGTAGAGGTCTTGTGGTCGGCTTCCTCGAAGGCCGAGTAGCTGTCGGTGTCTTTGTGAAAGCCCTTGCGGATGATGATCTGTGCCGTCGGCAGCTTGAGGTCCTTGCTGACGGCGGCGTCTTCGGTGCCCTGCACGCAGTGGTCCGGCCACAGCACCTGCGTGCCGTAAGAAAGTTTGGTGGTCTCGAAAGGTTTTTTGCCAGGATAGCTGCTGGCAAAAGACGCGTGGCCTGCGGTATGCCAGTCCTGCGTGATGACGATGTTTTCAAATGCCTGCGACAGTTTGTTGATAACGGGCACGATTTCGTTGCCGCCCTTGACGGCAAGCGTTCCGCCATCAAGGAAGCAGTTCTGCACATCAACCACCAGCAGCGCCGCCTTGGGGCCGGGCTTGATGGTGGGTGCCGCAAACAGCGAGGCCGACATGCCTATGCCGCCCAGCAGGCCGGCAGCTGCGGCGGACCTCAAAATCATTCGGCGATTGGTGATGACCATGTGGAACTCCCTGAAAGTTTGTTAAACCCTAAACACTCACTCTAGACACTCAGGTAAGCACGGCGCACATCCTCGTTCGCTGCGAGGTCGGCCATGCTGCCTTCATAACGGATCTGGCCTTTTTCAAGCACATAGGCACGGTCTGAGACCAGCTCTGCAAAATGCATGTTCTGCTCTGACAGCAGGATGCTCACGCCCCGGCTTTTAAGCTCCAGGATCATCTGCGCCATCTGCTCGACGATGACGGGCGCCACGCCCTCCGATGGCTCATCAAGCAGCACAAGGTAGGGGTTGCCCATCAAGGTGCGTGCGACGGTCAGCATCTGCTGCTCACCTCCGCTCATTCGGCCGCCGGGCCGGTCAGGCATCTCGCCGAGGTTGGGGAAGAGCTTGAACAGGCGCTCGGGCGTCCACACCGGCGCTTCGACACCGTCAGGCCATTTGCGTGCTGGTTGTTTGCCGACTTCGAGGTTTTCCATCACCGTGAGGTCGGTGAACACACGCCTGTCTTCAGGTACAAAACCCAGGCCCAGGCGTGCGGCCACATGAGGTTCGCTCTTTGAAATATCGTTGCCCATAAAGCGGATGGCGCCGCGCCGTTTGGCCAGCATGCCTATCAGCGCCTTGAGCGTGGTGGACTTGCCAGCACCGTTGCGGCCCATGAGCGCAACGACCTCGCCGCGCCGCACCTGAAGGTCAACGTCATACAGGATCTGTGCCGCACCGTACCAGCCCGCCAAAGCCTTTGCTTCAAGTAGAACTTCGTTGCTCATGATGTTGCTCCTGCAGCCTGCTTTTTCTCAAAAGTCTTGCCACTGCCGAAATAGACCTCCTGCACCTTGGGATGGTCGCGGATTTCAAGCGGCTTGCCCTGGGCAATCAGCCGGCCACGCGCCAGCACGATCATGCGGTCGGCATACGCAAAGACGACGTCCATGCTGTGTTCGGTAAACAGCACAGCCATGCCGCGTTCGATCACCAGTTTTTTGGTCAGCGCCATCAGGGCATTGCGCTCGTTGGGTGCCATGCCTGCGGTCGGCTCGTCCATCAGCAGCAGCTTGGGCGAGTTGGCCATGGCAATCGCCAGCTCGACACGCTTGACGTCGCCGTAGGCCAACTCGCTGCAGGGCCTGTCGGCCTGCGCCTTCATGCCAACCTGGTCAAGCAGATCAAGTGCTTCGCCATGTTTGTAATCGGCCGCGCGCCGCCACATCGAAAACAGCTTGCTGTCGTGCGATAGCAGCGCCATCTGCACGTTCTCTGCCACAGTCAGCGACGCAAAGGTCTCGGCAATCTGGAAGGTGCGGCCCACGCCCATGCGCCAGATGGCGCGCGGAGCGCGGCCTACGAGGTCCTGCCCGGCCAGCATGATGCTGCCCTGGTCGGCGCGCAGCTGGCCGTTGACCATGTTGAAGGTGGTGGTCTTGCCGGCGCCGTTGGGGCCTATGAGTGCAAGCAATTCACCTGCAGCGAGGTCAAAGCTGATGCCGTCAACAGCCTTGACGCCGCCAAATGATTTGCCGAGATTGCTGACCTGGAGGAGCGGGGCGCTGCTCATGCTTTCACCTCCGTTTCCTGCTTGCCTGCGGCGTCGGCCTTTTTGTTGCGAAGCCGGTCAAACAGCTGTTTTGAAAATCCTGCAATGCCCTGCGGAAAGAGCAGCACCAGCAGCAAAATGATGGTGCCCAGCATGGCGCGCCAGTAATCGGTGTTGCGTGCCACGGTGTCGTGCAGCCAGGTGAAGGTGACGGCACCCACCACCGGGCCTGCCAGGGTTTGCACGCCGCCCAGCAGCACCATGACCAGGCCATCGACGGACTTGCCGACGCTCAGGCTCTCTGGCGAAATGCTGCCTTTTGAAAACGCATATAAGGCACCGGCCAGGCCCGCTGCAGCACCTGCAATCACAAAGGCCGTCCACTGCATGCGCTTGACATTGATGCCAATCGCATCGGCGCGCAAGACCGAGTCACGGCCTGCACGAAGGGTATAGCCAAAGGGTGAAAACAGCACACGCCGCAGCCACAAAATAGCCACCGCCACCAGTACCAGAGTCAGCCAGTAGTAAGCGCGCTTGTCAGAAAGCCATTCAGATGGCCAGACGCCGGTCAGGCCGTTGCTTCCACCGGTGAAGCTGTCCCACTGCCAGGTAATGGCCCAGGTGATCTGCGCGAAGGCCAGCGTCAGCATGGCGAGATAGACACCCGATAGCCGTACCGCGAACCAGCCGTAAATAAAGGCGCCAAAAGCAGCGATCAGTGGGGCCACGATGAGGGACGCCTCCATGGGCATGCCGCTGCTGCGAACCAGCAATGCGGCACCGTAAGCACCGAGGCCGAAGTAGGCCGCGTGGCCGAAGGAGTGCATGCCGGCAGGGCCCATGATGAAGTGCAGGCTGGCGGCAAACAGGGCGGCAATCAACAGGTCAATCATCAACACGATGGTGTAAGGCGAATTGGCCGCAAGCACGGGTGCAGCGGCCAGGCCAATACCAAGAACCGCAGCCACTACAAAATAAATACGGCCGCCCTTACGCAGGGGTTCTTCCTGCATGCCGATGTGGCGGCTGGTTGCCTGAGGTTTGCCGAACAGGCCCCAGGGCCGCCAGACCAACACAACAGCCATGACGATGAAGTCAACCACCAGCGTGAGTTTTGAAACCGAAATGCTGTAACCGAAGATCTCGATGACGCCCAGCCAGATGCAGATGGCCTTGATTTCGGCCAGCAGCAGTGCAGCTGCATAGGCGCCGGGAATAGACCCCATGCCGCCGACCACCACCACCACAAAGGCCGAGCCAATGGTATTGAGGTCCATCTCAAGCGTGGCGGGCTCGCGCGGCAATTGCAGCGCGCCGCCCAGACCGGCCAGCATCGCGCCCAGCGCAAACACTGCGGTGAACAGCCATGCCTGGTTAACGCCCAGTGCGCTCACCATGCCGCGGTCTTGTGTGGCGGCGCGCACCAGCGTGCCCCAGCGGGTGCGGGTGAGCAGCAGCCAGAGCAGGCCGAGCACGACAGGGCCAACAATAATCAGGAAGAGGTCATAACTGGGAAACTGGCGGCCAAGAATTTCGACAGAACCGGACAGGCCGGGTGCACGTGGGCCCAGCAGTTCGTCCGGGCCCCAGAGATACAGCACGGCATCCTTGATGACCAGCACCAGTGCAAAAGTGGCCAGCAGCTGAAAGAGCTCAGGCGCCTTGTAAATCCGGCGCAGCAGCACGATCTCGATCAGCGCGCCTATGACACCAACGGCCACGGCAGAAAGCATCAGGGCAGGCCAGAAGCCCAGTCCGCCGCCCAGCTTGCTCACCATGGTGTAGGCGATGTAGATGCCCACCATGAAAAACGAACCGTGCGCAAAGTTGACGATGCGGGTCACGCCGAAGATCAGCGACAGCCCGGCCGCCACAAAAAACAGCGACGATGCGCCTGCCAGCCCGTTGAGCAGCTGAACGATGAAGCCTGAAAAACTCATAGGGGAATCATCCTTGCGGTGTGGCAATGGAGGCGTGAGTCCTCCCCGACGTGCCCTTTGCGCGGACGCATCGTGAAGCAAATAAAAGGGAGGCCACCGCCTGCCCGCAGGTTGGAAACCCGGAGTGGCAGGTGGCAGTTCATGACGTCAGTCGGCTGCGCGCGACTTCTTGACGTCAGCTGCAGGCGGCTGGTACTTGGCGCCGTCGAAGTAGGTGTAGTCCACCATCACGCCCTTGCCGTTGTCGTTTTTCGTCTTGCCGACGAATGCGCCCATGGTGGACTGGTGGTCTTCAGCGCGGTAAGTGATCTTGCCGAATGGCGTATCAACCTGCAGGCCCTTGAAAGCGGTAACCAGTTTGGCTGATTCGGTGCTTTTGGCCTTGGCGATGCCTGCGGCAACAGATTTGATCATGGCGTAGCCAACAACTGAACCAAGGCGCGGATAGTCCTTGTACTTGTTGTGATAAGCGAGGAAGAATGCCTTGTGCTCAGGCGTCTGGATGCCGTACCAGGGATAACCGGTGACTATCCAGCCGTTGGGCGTTTCTTCCTTCAGAGGGTCGAGGTATTCAGGCTCGCCGGTCAGCACGCTCACAACGGTGCGGTCCTTGAACAGGCCACGGGTGTTGCCTTCGCGCACAAACCTGGACAGGTCAGCGCCAAATAGCACGTTAAAGATGGCATCAGGTTTGGAATCGGCCAGGGCCTGTACGACGGGGCCGGCATCGACACGGCCCAGCGGCGTGGCCTGCTCGGCAACAAACTCGACATCAGGCTGCGCTGCCTTGAGCAGCTGCTTGAAGGCAGCCACGGCGGACTGGCCGTATTCATAGTTGGGGTAGACGATGGCCCAACGCTTTTTCTTCAGCTTGACGGCCTCGGGCACGAGCATGGCGGCCTGCATGTAGGTGCCTGGACGCAGTCGGAAGGTGTACTGGTTGCCACCTTGCCAGGTCATTTTGTCGGTCAGCGGCTCGCCTGCCAGGAAGAAAAACTTTTTCTGTTTGGCAAAGTCGGCCACGGCCAGACCGGTATTTGAAAGGAAGGTGCCCGTCAGAACGTCGATTTTTTCGCGCGAGACCAGCTCTTCCGCGACACGTACGGCATCGCCGGGGTTGGCATTGTCGTCACGGGTGATGAGTTCAATTTTTTTGCCGTTCACGCCACCGGCGGCGTTGATCTGTTCAACGGCGAGCTCCATGCCCTTTTTGTAGGGTTCAAGAAAGGCGGGTTGTGCCTTGTAGCTGTTGACTTCGCCGATCTTGATCACGGCCTGGGCTTGCGCCGTGACCGCAGATCCCAGCAAGCCCATACAGGCCACGAGGCCCAGCAGGTTGTGTCGCATTTTCATAAAAACTCCCGTAGTGAATCGGTTAATCAATCATGCGGCCCGGCAATTACCGGAGGCCGTCCTCGCCCCTGATTTCGTGGACCTGCAATCCGCCCACGCGCGGTAGTGGCCGGCCACTGTCTGTAACGACGACAGCGACCACAATTTCATTGGCGCGGGGTGCATCGGCCACCCGCGCTTCCATGGCATCAAAGTGGCTGCGCACAAAGGCCGCATCCTTGTGGCCGAGCGGCACGTCAATCGAAGTACCCAGCCCGCCACGTTTTTTACTCGAAGGTACCAGCGCAGCCCCCTTCTCAACGGCCAGCCGCAGCGGTGCGCCCAGCTTGGGGTGAAGTATCGCAGCAGCGTGTTCAAGTTCACCGGCCTCGCCGACGATGGCGGCCTTGCCGTAGCTTTGTGCCTTGCCGGGTTCAATGCCCAGGGCCTGTACACACTTCTGGCCCAGCATGCCGCCCAGCTCTTCGCCTATGGTGATCAACTCGTCAAGATTCTCTGCAAAGCGGCCTGCGAAAGGGTTTTCGATCACGGCCATCGCAAGGGCGCGCCGCGTGTGCGGCGTGACGGGCTGGCCCATTTCCATGAGCACTTCGTCAACCTGCACAATGATTTTTCTGATTTTGGCTGTCATGTCTGTTTCCTGCTCTTTTATGTATTTTCTGCAATGTGCGTCTAGCGCAGACCGTCCCATTTGCTGATCGCGCTGGCAGCCAGGCCACCCACACGAGCATGTACGCGCGGGCCTGTGCTCATGGCCAGGATAAAAACAATCTCGTCGTGTAGCGGTGCACCGGGTACACGTACTTCTATGGCATCAAAGTGGCTTCGCACATAGCTGGCATTAACGTGGGTCATCGGTACGTCGAGTGCGGTACCGGGTGCACCCACTTTTTTGGTTGACGGCACTATGGATAAGGCATTGCCGGGCTGACCGGTTTTTTCTTCGGCCTGGCCTTTTGCATAGGCGTTGCGGTCGCCTTTCCAGCCCAGCAGTTCGCGCATCGCATAGCCGCCCGGCACGTGCCACAGCGCGCCGTGTTCAAGCTCCCCGGAAGCGCCGATGACTGCACCCTTGCCATAACCTTCAATGCGTTCTGCCGGCACGTCCATCGCGGCACGCAGCTTTTCTGCCATGTCTATGCCCACGGGTTGCAATGCATCCATCATGGGCAGGATGTCGGGCTCATAGCGCCCGGCAAAAGGGTTGGTCATGACAAGGCCTATCGCCCCACGAATAAGCGGTACGTCAGCGACCGGCCCGAATTCGTGCCGAATCTGCTCAACGTGGGTGAATATGCGCCTGATTTCAATCATGTCCCGAGTCCATCTTTTTGTTAAGCAAATACTGAACCAGTTTGCTGTCTGACCTCTGAAAAATCCAGTATTTCTGCATTTTCGCGCTGGCTTGTCAGCACCTGGCCCTGGCACACCAGAACCGATGACCATATCAGGCCCCGGGTTCGCAGTTCTTCAGCCCTGGTCCAGCCCGCTTCAAGCGCCATTTGTACCTTCTTTGGAGGCAGCAGCGGGACATCTACCGTAACAGGAAGTTCGCGCAGATCGGAGTCGTCTTTCACGTCGCAGGCGGGGTGCCGCTTGATGCGAGAGTCGTTCACGTTTACGGCGTTGGCAATGATGCTGGCTGCGGCATCCGCCTCCGAAGCGGTGCGTGCCAGAACCGTGACGCTGTCGGCAATGCCCAGTGAAAAACTGCGGCCACGCCATCCACTGGTGGCCACGCCGCGCACAGGCATGGCGCTTGAAATTTCAAACTGGCCATCCGTACTGATGCCCCGCAGAATCTCGCGTGCATCAAGGTTTTTAAGGTCTGCATACAGGCCGACGCGCAAGGTTTGGCCAGGCGCGAGATGCAGGGCAATGTCGCCACCATTGTTGACCCATGCGCTGGCGATGCCGTCAATCGCGTAACTGGCGATGAGTTCTTCTGCGACAGAGCCGGCCACGGCTGCCATGGGTGTGATGAAGGTGCTGCTGTGGGGTTGGCAGGCCTGCCACATGCGGCGTGCCACTACACCGTGCAAGGCGCAGGGTCCGTTCACCGGTTGCCGCAGCTGTCCCAGCTCACTGACCAGTTCATCAAGAATGCTGGTGAAACGAGCCCAGGCGCGCGCATGTCCGGCTTGCACGGCATCCGTGCGGCCATTCGCGCCAATCACGATGTCCATGGGGCCATGCTGGAAATGCCAGCGGCCTTCATCGAGTTGCATGCGCTGTGCGGCCATGTTCAGCCCAGCAGTGGAGGGCGCGCCAGCGGCCAGGGGTTGGCGGCGGGCAATGCTGCCCACGTCAGTGCCTGCGGCGCACCTTCGTTGTGCCATGCGCCGCGCCTGAGTGCATCTTCAAGCGTACGTACGTATTCCATATGCCCACCGAGTGCGCGATAGTCGTCGAGCTTCATGCTGAATTCAATGGGTGCAACGATGGCAGGTGTGGGGACGGTGCCGAAGCTCTTGTCCGGCATGCGCATGACATCGACCATCACCGTGATGCCGCCGCCTGGCCATACGTAGGCCGGCGCGCCGCCGCAGGTCACGTTGACGAGCGCGTCCTTGATCGCACGTGTGAGGAGTACGGGGTTTTCAGTCACGCCGGCACGCAGGCTGCCGCCCGCACCGCCGAGGAACAAGACGGTACAGAGCGATGGCTCGCAGTTTTCACCTATGCGTGCGACGATGGCCCTGACCTCTGCCGGCATTTCCTGTTCAACTGGCTGGAGATCATCGTCGAGCACATACCAGCTGGCGTGTTCACCCGTGGTAGATGTCATGAGCAGGCGCATACCCGGGCGTGCGGTGTCTGCATCCCAACTCTCGATGATGGACAGGGGGTCTTCAATGTCGGTGCCGCCCCAGCCGATGCCGGGGTTGGCCACCTGAAAGTAACGGCCTGGTGTGGATTTCCGGCCGCGCATTTTGATGCCCGATGGCGCCATGTCGAGGCAGCGCCCCGCCTGGTGTTCGGTCAGCACGCCGGTGATGTGGTCGTCCACAACCACAACTTCATCCAGCTTGCCGAAAAGCTGCTTTGCAAAAATGCCGATGGTGGCCGAGCCGCAGCCCACCCGCATGCGTCGCTCTTCAACGCCGTTGACAATGGGCGCCCGACCGGCCTGGACGATGATCTGCGCGCCACCATCAATGGTGAATTCCACGGCCTCTTTGTTGCCCAGGGCTTCCATCATCATGACGGTCACGCGACCTTCTTTTTTGCTGCCGCCTGTGAGGTGGTGTACGCCGCCCAGTGACAGCATTTGCGAGCCGTATTCAGCTGTCGTCACATGGCCGACCACTTCACCCTTGCAGCGAACGTTGGCCTGCTCGGCGCCCAGGAAGCGATCGGTATCTATCTTCACTTTCAGGCTGCAGTAGCTGAAGATGCCCTCAGTGACGACTGTGACCATGTCGACACCGTCGACCTTCGACGAAACAATAAACGGGGCGGGCTTGTAGTCCGGGTAAGTCGTGGATGAGCCTACACCTGTGACAAACACCTCATCAGCCAGCACGAGATCGCCATTCCAGTGTGCGGGCGTGTTTTCTTCTTCGCCATCCAGGCGGCTGGCAAAAGGGACCAGTGAGGCTTCGCCTGCATCAAGCGTACGGCGCAGCAACACGACGGGATCTATCCGAACCAGTGTGCCGCCCTGATTGGCGTAGCGGTCGCAGGCGCCGCTGCGGCCTTCCGATATCTGGCACAGCACAGGGCAGGCGTTGCATTCGATCTTCTCGCCGGCCATGCGTTCGTTGCGCGGCCTGGCGCGCTCCATGACCTGAACCAGCGCCGAGCCGTCCATGCCTGGTAAACCGTCAGTCTTGGTGTGTTCGGTCATCGTGGTTACTTTCGCGCCTGCAGCGCACTGGCACTTTATTCTGTGCAGCGCGCACTTAAATTTAATGTTGTGTTTGCTACATTTAAATTCAATGTAGCGCATCCTGATTTGCTGTGCAACAGGTTTTTGCCTGATGCCCGGATTTGAATAAAAATGTTGCATTCACTAAATTTAAATGTTGCGTCCACTACATTTTTATGGAAAACTTCCACTAATTGATGAATCGCCCCGCCTGTTTTTTCAAAAATCATGACCCATATGGTGGATCATGTGTGATTCAAGGCCGGCGTGAACAGACCCCTTATCCACATCAGACCTACCTGACAACACCATGAGTGCTTTCAACGAAGAAACGGTGCTGAGCGTCCACCACTGGACCGACAAGCTGTTCACCTTCACCACCACGCGCGACCCTGCGCTGCGGTTTTCCAACGGCCACTTCACCATGATCGGCCTGAAGGTCAATGACAAGCCGCTGCTGCGCGCCTACAGCATCGTCAGCGCCAACTACGAAGATCAC
>NZ_JACPOF010000020.1 GCF_016185115.1 Polaromonas sp.
AGGTCAGACGTGTTCGATTACATCGAGGGTTTCTACAATCGAGTCCGCAGGCACAGTCATCTTGACCTTCTGAGCCCGCTGGCATTCGAGCAGCTTCGTACTGGAAGCTGAAATGTGTCTACGAAAACGGGTCAAGTCCAAAGTCTTGAAAAACTTCGCTCCGGAAAAATTGGTCGCGGTTAATACAGCGCCCTCAAGAAATGCATTGCTGAAGTCTGCGCCTGCTGCTTGGGTGTTTGTGAGGTCGACTTTTGTCCAGCTGGACTCAACCACATTTGCGGCATCCATCACGGCATTTTGCAGGTTCACGCCCATGAACTGGCTGCTTGCGAGATTCGCCTGTGAGAGCCTTGCGTCCGCAAGCTCGCAGCCCTGCAAAGTACTGCCTGACAGATTGACCCCCGAAAGGTTGGCAGAGTGCATGCGGACATTCTCAAAATGGCAATTTGAGAAGTCCCGACCAGACAGGTCCGCACCTGAAAGGTCAGCGTTGGCGAGATGGCGGGAGCTGACCAAAAGTCCGATTGTTTCCCTGACGTCCATCACTTGAGCCCAGACCGGAATGACCGCGTGAAGCCATGCAACCAGAAAAATCCCGTTGAATACATGTCTTACACCACCGGCTTTCTGATCACCAGCAGGGTCTGGTCGATGTTCGAGCCTTCCAGACTGGCGATCGTCGGTGAAGTGCCGTAAAAATCAACGCCGTACAAATTGGCTTTGCGCAACAGCGTAGCTGCTGTTTTCGTATGGCGCATCGAACCCTTGAACAGGTTGACGCCGGTAAAGTCGGCGCGGCTGATATCGGCCTTGTCAAACTTTGCCCCTTTGGCGGAAGCGCGGCCAAAGCGCGCATCGGCCGCCTGGGCGCGACTAAAGTCGGCATCGTCGAGTACAGCGCCTTCTAGATTGGCCTTGGCCAGTTGCACACCTTCCCATGCAGCGCGCCCCAGATGCGAGCGCCCCAGTTGCGCCTCAGCGAACTGGCTGGTCGCATCTGCGCGGGAGGCTTTGAGATTGGCGTTGGTGAAATTGGCCTGCGTAGCATCGGCGCCGTAAAACTCGGCGTTGTCACAGGCGGTATTGGAAAAATTGGCCTTGCCCAGCCTGGCACCGGTAAATACGGCGGCCGTCAGCCGCGCATCTGCCATGCTTGCGCCGGCCAGGTCGCAATCGGCAAAACTGGCCTGGTGCGCGTTACAGCCGGCTGCTGTGAGTCCAGCCATCTTTGACCCGTCGAATATGGAGTTGGCGATGTTGGCATTGGTCAATTGCGCCTGCGAAAAATCTGCTGCACTGAAGTCGCCCCTGCTTGCGTTCACGCCATCCATACGGGCTTTGGCAAACAATGCGGAACCTGCGCTCGCGCCGGCAAGCAGCGCGCCGCCCAGGTCTGCGCCGGAAAAGTCACTGTCGGCCAGCAACGCGTCCCTGAAGGCGGCACCGGCCAGGCGGCTGTCCTTGAAACTGGTTTTCTCCAGCAGCGCAGACGAGAAATCCGCGCCAGCGAGATCGAGTCCCGACAGGTCCAGGCCGGAAAGATCGTAAGCAGCGAAGCCCTGCTTTGCCGCATGGTGAGCCAGGACTTCCTCTCGTGTGAGCTTGTGCGCCGCGACCGTCGGCATCGGCTCGGGTTCGGCCTGCGGCAGTTCAAGCTGCGGCAGCCCGGTTTTAGGCAAAGCCGCGGCGGGCATCACTGCAGCGAGCCCGGCGATGACGCTCCTGACATCAGGTATGGGCTTGCCGATCAAGTCTGCCGTTTCGGGCGTCTTTGACAGGAAGGCGTCAAGGTCTGCCTGGGTGATTCCCGCCTTTTCCATAGTCTCCTTGGTGTTGGCGTTTAGATCCTTCAGGGATCTCTCCAAATCGCCCAAATGATTGGCAGACTCCACTTCCGGCTTGGGCATAAAAGGCGCCAGGTCCTTGTCGGTAAGATTGTGCTTTTGCATCAGCTCCCGGGTCTGCGCCTGCAGGTCGGCCGCCATTTTCTCCACCGCCTCAAGCGACTGGACGGGCGGCTCTGGCGCTTCCTTCAGGTAGGGCGCGAGGTCCGCCTCAGTGATGCCGTGCTTTTGCATCGTCTCCTGCGTGTTTTTATTCAGCTCCGCCGCCAGCCGATGCACTTCCTGCAACTCGGGGTTCGCCGCCAGAAAATCCGCGGCAGCCGCTGCGGAGGCTCCGGGCGCCACGGCGACAGCTACCGCCGGCACGGCCACTGCGGTAGCAGGCATTGCCACCGAAGTCGCATCCGCAGCGGCAAAGGCTGGATCGGCCGCCGTTGCAGCGGTGACCTGCGCAGGCTGCGGAAGCCGCCGAAGAAATTCTTCGTGGTAATGCGAAAAACTCAGAGGAGTATCTGCCATGGACTCC
The DNA here is from genome assembly GCF_016185115.1 of Polaromonas sp. GTDB lineage: Bacteria > Pseudomonadota > Gammaproteobacteria > Burkholderiales > Burkholderiaceae_C > Polaromonas. The sequence goes on from NZ_JACPOF010000020.1 coordinate 2,371, forward strand.
CACTCGGCCATGATGTGCAGAATGTCTTCAGCGTCTTCTTCCGTTGTCGGCGTCACTGCACGGTACAACACAATGCCGCAGCCCTGCCCCGGAAACAGCCAAACGGTCTCCGCCCGCGCGGCGACTTCGACGAACTCCTCGCCACCGGCCACTCGCCGGTTGATGAAGCAGCGCGCACGAAGCTGCGGCAGGGCCGAGCTGATCAAAGCGCGTTGCGGATGCATGTTGTGGACCACGATTTTTTCGTCGCCGCGGAAGAATCCGCCGATACGCTGGTCGGCCGGCGCCACGTTGAAATAGGCTGGCTGCGTGTCGTCGGGCAGATGCGGCCAGCTCGTTTTGAGCCAGGCGTCGTTGAAAGTACCCAGGTGCTGTTTTCGCAGCGGAGAATCGGGTGGCAGCGACCAGAAGCCAGCAGCAGGCGCTACGTCACCGGGCCTCAGTACCAGCTTCGTCATGTGCTCGACGTTAGGCAGAGGCAGGCCTTCGCTGCCGTCAGGGTTCCTCAGTTTGGCCAGACCCTTGCCGCGGGGGTTTTCCGCAGAGCCCGGCCCGCCAAACGCTGTCTGCGGACCGATCGCCATTTGAGTGAACGGCTTGGGCCCGCTGATCACGCCCAGCGCGTTGAAATGCCGGTCACCGCTGACACGCAGCGTTTTGGAGAGGCTGCCGACCTGCGCACTGACGGCCACCTCGGGTGTGGCCGCACCCGAGGGCGCATGCGCCGCGCCGAACACCAGGAACTCGCCAGCCGTTTTGGGCAGGCCTTCGTCCATGATGGCATCACTTCCGATTGCCTCGGCAGCGACCTTCCACATCTGGGCCTCGGGCAACAGGGCCGCGCCCAGCGCCTCGTCCAGAGGAAAGAAGGCCATCATGCCGATCGATAGCTGGTTCTTGCGCGCAAAGCGGATGCTTCGATGCAGCAGGCCAAGCGAGTCCGGTTTGAAGATTTTCATGGCTGTGCGCTCAACCCAGCTGGATTAGAGCGCCGTTTACCTTCGCGCCAGAAGCATTCAGGCTGATCCCCGTACCAGCCGCGCTGAGCACAGCTACGGCTGCCTTAAGCATCAATTTCGAACCACTACAGTCAGCAGTCATCGCGGCAGGAAGAAGCGATAACTTGCAGGTCGCACCTCCCTGGAGAGTGGCTCCAGCCGCTACCTGGAGCTCCAGCTTTGCAGCCCCCGATGTGGCGGTCAAGCCCGCGGCTGCAAGCTTCACACTGCCACCAGTGGGTTGCGTCAGGCCAACTTCCCCTGCGGGATTGGCGGTAGACAGAGTTGCCGCTGTAGCCGACAGATTCAAATTACTCGTCAGTCCCGGTACACCGTTGCCGGACAACTTGATTTCACTGGGTAGCACTTTGAGTGAAGATGTTCCTGCTGCAGCTGCAGAAAACGAGCTGAGACCGACCTCGCCATTCTTTATCGTGATGCCGCTCTTGCGCACTGGCAGCAGACTGTCCACTGCCATGGCTATGCCGTTGTCGTCAACTAAAATATTGCTCGCATAAACCGATTCAGGACTACCCACTGCTGCAAATGTTTTTGCTGCAGCTATCATCGTGGCGGCGACCGCACCAGCCGTGACCACACCAGCTGCCGCCCCAATTCCGCGAGCCGCATTCACGTTATTGCCGTCGTCCCAAGCCTTGGTCTTACCGGTATATTTCCCGTCTTTGTCCTTATTCCCCTTTTCATCCGCAGCGAGGGAGATGTATTTGCCAGCACCTCCAGCGGCAACAGCGTTCAACGCCATGCTGGTGCCCACTGCAACTCGCAGCACCGTCTTGGCAGTTTCGACCGCCGCCTTAACTGCCATGCGCTGGCCACCAGATATCAGCACCTTCTCGGCACCCTGAAGTTTGGCGTCGGATTTCAACGAATACTTGGTGCTGTCATCGAACTCAACACTCTTGCCCATCTTCCAGCTCACATCGAAACCCACCCCGACGCTGACAGTCGAGCCTATCGTCATCTTGTTCGTTAACCCTGCAGCGAATGAATTGTCAAAAGACAGCGAAGCTGAATTTTTGAAACCCAGATAGAGGTCATTTTTCGTGCCCACGGTCACGCTCTCCGAACTGCCTCCCGTGCTCTGCCAAAGGCTTCCCCCGCCTTTCGGGTCAATCGAGCCCAGTCCGAGCGTGGAATTGTGAAACGGAGAGTGCAGCCACATGACCTCCTTGCCCTTCTGGTCCCCCATGTGGATGATGTTGCCGCCCGCAGTGGTGATCTTGTTTTCATAGGGGTTGGCCTGATTCACGACGCTCGGGTTCTCCGAGTTCGGTACCGCACCCAGAATCACCGGCTCGTCCGGATTGCCGTCAATAAATGACAGCAATACTTCTGCATCCTTGTGCAGAGGGAAGTTCATGCCATGGTCACTGCCCGAGTAGGGCGAGGCCATGCGCACGCGGGCAGAACCCTTGCCCGCGTCCTTGTCGGTGCTGTCGAAAGGCAACTGGACCTTGTACTGGCCGTATTCGTCAAGCTCCGCGTATTGGCTCGGCCCGCTCGCATCAATCGTCGCATTCATGGTGCCCGACACACGCGGGCGCGGTGTTGTGCGCTCTGGCCTGAACTGCGCCGCCGCGGGGATGGCGCGGAAGGTGTTGCGGTATGTCGTCTCGCCGCCCTGACCCTCGCTGTAGCTGGTCTTGATGCCGGCAAGCAGGGCTGCAGCCTGTGAGCCCTCGTGATGAACTTCAGTCACAAGGTACTGGCCGTTGAAGCTGTCGCGGTAATGGCGCGACATTTCCATCAGATAACCGCTGCGCAGACCCACTGCTGTTGCCTCACCGGTGAAAACTTTTCCGCCACACAGGATTTCTTCAGCCCGAAGTTTGGCGTAGCGCTGCCCTTCGGCTTCATTACGGAAGTTTTCGCCATAAAGATTCACCTCACCAATGCCGTTGTCAGACACGGGCTCGGTCACCTTGAGTTCTACAGTCGCCTTGCGGTGGTTGTAGTCACGCAGAATCACCTGCCTGGGCAGGGGCTTCTGGCGGCAGACAAAGTCCTGCACCGAGTCTGCGCTGGCGCCAGTGTCTTTCTGATCGACCGGTCGGTAGAGCACCTTGACGGCTTGCGCTGGATGCATGCTCTTGTTGTCGACAATGACCAGTTTTTCACTCCTCCCCTCATGGTCGAAGAAGAAGTACATGCCCTCCTTTTCCATCCAGCGAGAAACAAAGTCGAGGTGTGTTTCCTGGTACTGGCAGACAAAGCTGCGCTCACGGTAACTGCCGGAAAGCTTGAGTTCATAGTCAGCGCTTGTAAGGCGGCTACCCTTCAAGACCTTCTCGATGATCTGCGGAATGCTCTGGTCATTCAGGTAGACCTCGGACATCTGGTAAAGCGACAAATGCCACAGGCGAGGCACCAGCACCGCCCGGTAAAACACATAGCCGTCGGTCTGCTGGAGCTGGTCAAACTCCGCAATCCCGCCGTGATAGGGCGTAGACGATGTGCCATCCGGCGAAAAAATGCGGAACGTCGCCGCACTCTGCAGCACCTTGTCGAAATCAATGCCCGCATCATCGGACACCAGCGTCAACATGAACCGGAATGGTTTTGAGATCGACTCAAAGCCCGTCATGTTGACAACAGAAAACTTGTCCGTATCAAAGGCCTCCGAAGTAAATTCGAATTTCTTGTTGGCCGCCAGTTTGTTGGAGAGTGAAGCCATTTTTAATCCTGGAAATTAATCTCTGAAAATTCGCAGCTGTTTCAGGAAGTTGCCGGCGCGGTCTTGTCGGTGAATGAGACAGCAAACCCGCCATCCGCATTAACGTCAAGGGCAATTGCACCCGGTTGTTCCCCCGTGCTCATGCGCGAGAGAATTTCCTGCGACATCAGCGGCATGATGCTGCTGCGTAAAATAAAGTCGATGTTGCGTGCGCCCGTTTCGACTTCAGTGCAGCGGGCCGCAATCTGCCGGACCACGGCATCGCTGTAGGTAAACACCAGTTTGTTGTTGTGCGCCAGGCGATGCACGATCTTGTTGAGCTTGAGCCTGACAATGCCGGCAAGTGCGTCCTGCGCCAGCGTGAAGTACGGAATGACCGTCATCCGGGCCAGCAGCGCCGGTTTGAAGTGCGCCGACAGAATGGGCCGCACAGCCGACAGCAATGTCGCCGCGTCAGGTTTCTCATCGCCTGCCGTCATCTCGGTGATGACGTCAGTCGCCAGGTTGGAGGTGAGGAATATGACAGTGTTTGAAAAATCAATGTCCTTGCCTTCGCCATCAGACAGGGTGCCTTTGTCAAACACCTGGTAGAAAAGGTTAAGCACATCGAGGTGAGCCTTTTCAACCTCATCGAGCAACACCACAGAATAAGGCCGCTGCCTGACGGCCTCGGTCAACACGCCACCCTCGCCGTACCCGACGTACCCCGGAGGCGAACCGATGAGACGGCTGACGTTGTGTTTTTCCTGGAACTCACTCATGTTCACGGTCACGGTGGACTTCTCGTCGCCGAAAAGGATGTCCGCAACCGACAAGGCAGTTTCAGTCTTGCCGACACCGGAAGGGCCTGCCAGCAGGAATACACCGAGCGGCTGCTGCGGGTCGCGGAGACCGGATTGTGCGGTCTTCAGAACTTCTGAAATCTGATGCATGGCATGGTCCTGGCCCTGAATGCGTGCGCACAAGACCGACTCCATGCGCATGACACTTTCAGCCTGGTCACGCAGCATCTTGCCGACTGGAATGCCTGTCCAGTCAGACACGACCTTCGCAACCACGTCCGGGTCGACGTCAATGCGAACCAGGGGTCGCGTTCCCTGCGCGGCAGCGAAAGTCCTGTCGGCACTTGCGATCTTTCCCGACAGATCATCAAGTTCTGCTTTTGAGGCGTTGGCTGCCCTCGCTGCGTTGCATGCAGCACGCGCACTCAGCACGGCGTCAGCCGCGCCTTTCTGGGCAGTCCAGGTCGCCCGCAAAGCCTCCGCCTCTTCTGCCAGGGTGGCTGTCAGCCCATCGATGGCCTGCAGGCGTTCGAGATCAACCGTCTGGTGGTTGTCGCGATCACGCTGCAGGCCGCGCTGCTCGCGTTCCAGCGCCTGCATCTGGCGCTCCTTGTCCTCCAGGACATCGGGTTTTGCACTATGCAGAACCTTGACACGTGCACAGGCGGTGTCGAGCAGGTCGACGGCCTTGTCGGGCAACTGGCGGCCGGTGATGTAGCGACTCGAGAGTTCTGCGGCTGCAATGATGGCATCGTCGCGCACCACGACGCGATGCACGTCCTCATACTTTTCCTTCAGGCCGCGCAGGATGATGATGGCCGTTGCGAGATCGGGTTCGTCAAGCTTGACGGGCTGGAAACGCCGGGCAAGTGCCGGATCATTCTCGAAATACTTTTTGTACTCGGCCCAGGTTGTCGCGGCGATGGTCCTCAGTTCACCCCGAGCCAGTGCGGGCTTGAGCAGGTTGGCCGCATCGCCGGAACCGGCCGCTCCGCCAGCTCCGATCAGGGTGTGCGCCTCATCAATGAAAAGAATGATGGGCTTGGCCGAACCCTTGACCTCGTTGATCACGCCCTTGAGACGGTTTTCGAACTCTCCCTTGACGCTGGCGCCGGCCTGCAGCAGGCCCATGTCCAGTCCCAGGATGGTGACATCCTTGAGCGAATCAGGTACGTCGCCTTCTGTGATGCGAAGCGCAAGACCTTCTACCACTGCCGTCTTGCCAACGCCGGGATCGCCCACGCAAATCGGATTGTTTTTGCGGCGGCGCGCCAGGATGTCGACCATCTGGCGGATCTCCTTGTCGCGGCCAAACACCGGATCGATTTTTCCCGCACGGGCTTTTTCGGTGAAGTCTTCGCAGAAACGCTTGATGGCACTGCCATCCCCGCTGGGTGCAGATTCGCCGGAACCGCCGGATGATTCACCGGCACCGGCCGTTTCTTCAATAGAGGTGGCGCACACCGTTACAAAGTCATTTAACAGGCCTTCGCGGTTCAGTGCACGCAGTGGCGCCGCGTAGTCGCCTGTAGCGTAGTAAGTTGCCCGCGCGAGGAAAGCAAGCAACACCGCACCTGAACGTATGCGGGTTTCAGAAAGATTGACAGATGCAATCAACCACGCATCCTGCAGCAGTTCCAGCAACAGGGGCGAAAAAGCCGGCTTGCCGGCATTGCCCGTGCGCATGTCCTCAATGGCGCGATCAATGTCGCGCTTGACCAGCGCCGCATCCACGCCATTTTGTTTCAGCAGCAGTGCAATGTCGGCCTGTGCGTTGTCAAACAACTTCACCAGAAGGTGCTCAACAGTGATCTCGTAATGCGTGCGCGATACGCACAGGCCCACGCCATCTTCAAGCGCCTGCTTGGTGCAGGGGTTGAGGCGTCCGACCAGTGGTTTGAGTTCAACAAGCAGCATGATGGGGTTTCCGATCTTCAAAAATATGGGGCGGTCACATCAGTAATAAATAATCAAAGCGTGTACTGCACACGCGTCGGCAACTGGCCGGTCTCGGGCGAAATCCATGTATCCAGCCCCAATCTTGACCAGCTAGCGGCAGATTTGGCGTCCTGATCGGCAACGTTGCCGACTTCCGCTTCCGCCAGAGTGCGCGCCGCTCTGGCGTCCTCATGACGCAACCCCAGGCGCACCTGGATATCCAGCGGGTCTATAAGGTAAAAGCGGGTCAGGAATTCCAGCCGCGCATTGCCCCCGGTTCCCGGCAAAAGCTGATGGAACAGAGCTTCCGGCAAATCATCCAGATGGATGGACAGACTGCTGCTGTAGTCGTCTATCTCGCTGCCCAGGTAGGTATCCTCACCCAGGCAATGGGCCTGCAAGCCAAGATGCAGGCGCTGATCGGCGGGTATCGGCATGGCACGAAGTGTGCAACATTCAATGCGAACCTTTGCAGGGCTGAAGGCGTCACTCAAAAGTGTCTGCAGCCCCATGGCTGAACGCGGGTGCAGGTTGAACAGGCCGGCATAACGCAGCAGGTCACCGCTGTAGGGCAGTTGTTCACGTACCTCTGCATCATCAAGGCCCACAAATGAGTACAGCCGATTGAGGACCTGCGTATCGCCGTCTTCCAGCACACGCAGCTGCAGCCGGTACTTGCGCCAGGCGTCAAAAAGCAGCGGATACATCGCATGGTGAACGATGTCCAGGAAATCACGTGTTGCGTGGCGCCCCTCGCGCTCCTCTTCAAAAAGGTCTTCCGTGTAATAGGTGGGCAGGGGCGATGCCACACCGTAGAGCCCAAAGAAGTTGGCGGTGACGCGATAACCGCCCTCGGGCCGGGCTTCGATACCCTCGATGTCGTTGTCCGGGAAACCCAGGCCCAGCTTGGGGCGCACGCGCAGGCTGTCCACAGGCAGCCCCCTCGCCTTGGCGAACAGATGCAACAGGCGCATGGCCTGGAAATAGGAGTAGCGCTCGCCGTGGGCGAGGAGCGACTCCTCTACAGCAGCGGCTGCTGTCCCAATCTCGGCGGCCATTTGAACAGCGCTCCTGTGAATGCGTCTTCGAGCTCGACGCGGGTATATGAATTGATACTGGCGTAATCTGCAATAAAACGGTCCAGTACACAGCCAAACAGAAACATGTCGCCAATGCTGGCGAAAAAATCCAGTCTGCATTTGATGCGCACGAGCTGGCCCCGCAAAATGCTGCCACGGCCCACCAGCCTTGTTTCGCGCGTTGCGGTCACGTCCTGAATGCTGTCAACGCGCCGCCGGTTCGCGGCTTCTGCACCCTGCTCCTGCCGCTCCGAAAACACATACAGTCCAAGCAGAGCCTTCAGGTTCGCGGCGTTGGCAATCGACAGGAAATTCAACGAAACATGGGAGATCATGCGCCAGAGCAAAGCCTCACCAGAAGGGGGATTCACCGGCTGCGTCATGCGCCGGATATTGCGGAATGTGATGCGGTCCGGCGAGGTGTCTGTAGGCCGGCTGAGATCGCCCAGCTTCAGGCTTTCAGGCAGCATGCGGTTGGTGCAGGTCACCTGGACCGAGAGGGTTTCAGCAACAGGCAGCTGCCCCGCCGGATACGTGACAGACAGATAGATATCACTGCCCCTTCCAACCGTGGCAGCGCGCCGGACGGTACGGTAGTTCAGATTGACTTCACCACCACCGGGTTTGAGCATGCCAAAAGGTGAGTACACGCGTTCGCGAGCAACGCCCTGCTGGTAGCCCACAACCTGGTCTACCGAATAGATCTGGTAGTGCTCGCGGTTGCCGCCTTCGGGCAGAAGCCGGTATTCGGTCGCCTTGTGGTCGTTTGAAATTGGATCGGCCGCGTGCTCGAACAGGTTGATCGCGGGAGTGATATTGAGCTGAAAGGTTTCCGTGCGGATCTCCGGCATCCATTCCGGAACCTGATCGAGAACCAGGGTGACTTCAAACGCACTGCCCTGGCCACGATCAGCCCAGCGGGCAATATCCTCGATATCAACAAACAGGAATTTTTCAGGCTGTACAAAAAATTCCTGCAGGCAGCGGTAACCCTGAAAGGCGTGCCTCGGGTATGGCAGCAGTTCCGCGTCAAAGCCCGACAAACGCAGTGATTTGGGGCCCAGTTCATATGCGGCGCCGTTGGTACCGGAGATGCTGACCGACCTGACGTGATGAGTCAGCAGCAACAGGAGCTTGGAGGCCTCCGCATAACCGCCACCCAGGAAAAGGCGAATATTTCCTGCCGGCCATTGCGAAACGTCGATCGCCTGCAATTCAAACCGCAGGACGATGCGCGCGGCGCTCCCGGCGCTGGCCACCAACTGAGCACTTGCAAGCGCAAGCGGATGCACATCCAGGTCGGCGCAGGTTCGAAAGCGGCACGGCGTGCCATCCACAGGCACTGAGTCAAGCTTGGTGCCTGCCGGTACACGCACGGTTTCTGCGAGGAGCCCCTTTGGCGCAAAACTCACCAGTGTGCAGGCAGGGATGGGACGCAGGTAATGGGGGAAAAGGAGGTTGGCCAGTTCCTGGACAAACTCGGGGAATTCATCGTCCAGCTTTTGCCGCGTGAGACCGGTAAGAAAGGCGACCCCCTCAAGCAGGCGCTCAACATCCGGATCGGCGGAAGCGCCGGACAGCATGGGCGCGAGCGCGGGGTTGGCGTGGGAAAACTCGACGGCCAGTTCCTTGAGCTTGTTCAATTCATCTTCGTAATACCGATTGAACATGATGGCCTCTGCGCTCGCTCAAGAAATGGTGAATGAAAACTCTAACCTCAGCGGATGTTGACCTTGCCGTTGGCGCCAACCGTCGTGGCCAGTTGCAGCGGTATCTCGCGATCGTCAACCTCAAGCTTGCCCTGAAGGCCAAACTGGATGGACAACACATCGCTGGATTCGCTGCTCAAGGTCACCTTGGGGGACTTGATGCGCGGTTCGTACCTGAGCACCATCCGCCTGATCTCTTCTTCAATGTCGTTGACGGAACCTGCATTGAGCCCGCCAGCGATATTGGTGAAGTCAGGAACCCCGAAGCGGGGGTCCAGCTGCACACTGCCCTGCCGCGTATTCAGCAGGCGACGGAGGTGATCGGTGACCGACCTGACGAGAACATCGACCTGGGTTTTGCTGGTTCTTTCCTCACCATCTTCCCAGGCCGCTATTCTTTCGAGCAGGCGGCGTTCCTTCACGACACGTCCGGGCTAGTTGCAGCCGGCGTCAACTCAGGACTTCGGAGCAAGCCAGTTGTCTTCTGCTTCGATGCCATCAGGCTCGAAGGTCCAGGTGATCTTCTCGTAGGTGAACGACAGATCTTCCATGTGGCCCATCTGCTTGTTGTCGGGGTTCAGGCAGTTGGGTGTCCATGAACGGGCGCTGGTCAGAATCGCGTTCGAGAGCTTGACCGTGTAGTACTTTTCCTCGGTTCCCTTTGGAGAAATACGGTAGAACTCCAGGGCAACGCTCTTGAGCTGTTCGCCGGACGTCAGGGCCTGGAACAACTTTGGCGAGGCCTTGTCGATTTCCTTGGTGACGGTCATGGGGTTGTGAACGCGCTTGCCGGTAGGCAGGCCGGTTTGCGGGCTCTTTGGGATCTCGATGGTGTGCTCAACGGCTTGCACGAGGATCTTGCCTTCGTGACCCTTGACCTTGACGGAGCCTTCCATTTTTCCCTGGTTCTGGCCTTCGACGATGAGATAGCATGGCATTGGCATGATGATTTCCTTTTTAAAGTTAAGACATTAAAAAAACTGTTACCCCTGCCAGCGCTGCTTTTTTGACCTCACCGCTGGCTCCTTGAATCACCGCGCCGTCATCCGGTCCGCCTGGTGATCTGCACATCCCTTAAACAATCTGTTGTGCATGTCTGTATTGTGGAAGCCATGTGTTTCGGCTCCATTTCAGGGTGCGGGAGCCAAAGTTACAAACGAAACAGGGCCTTTTGCGCCCTGCCGGTTTCTGCAGGCCTACTTCTTCTCGAGCTTGCCGACGAGCGAGAGGCTGAAGGAAGCGCCCATGTACTTGAAATGCGGACGCACCTTGAGGTCCACGCGGTACCAGCCCGGATCGCCCTCAACGTCCGACACGGTGATTTCTGCCTGGCGCAACGGCCTGCGGCTGCGAACACCTTCAGCAGGGTTATCCATGTCCGCCACGTACTGGCGAATCCACTGGTTCAACTCATTCTCAAGATCGCCGCGCTCTTTCCAGGTACCGATGTTCTCGCGCTGTATGACCTTGATGTAGTGCGCAAGGCGGCTCACGACAAACATGTAAGGCAATTGCGTGCTGAGCTTGTAGTTGAGCTCGGCTTCCTTGCCTTCCTTGGTGTTGCCGAAGAACTTCGGCTTCTGGCAGGAGTTGGCCGAGAAGAAGGCCGCGTTGTCACTGTTCTTGCGCATGGTCAGGGCAATAAAACCCTGTTCGGCAAGTTCAAATTCGCGGCGCTCGGAGATGAGCACTTCCGCAGGAATCTTGTTCTGCAGCTCGCCCATGGACTCATACGTATACACGGGCAGGTCTTCGACGGTACCACCGCCCTGGGGGCCAATCACGTTGGCACACCAGCGGTAGTCGGCAAAGCTACCGGTCAGGCGGGAGGCAAAGGCAAATGCCGCATTACCCCACAGAAAGTTTTTGTTGCCCGCCGTGACGTCTTCCTTGTAGTTGAATTTCTTGGAAGGCACTGTGTCAGCCCCATAGGGCACGCGCAACAGGAAATGTGGCAGCGTCAGTCCTACATAACGCGCATCCTCGCTTTCGCGGAATGAATTCCACTTGACGAATTGCGGCCCTTCAAAAACCGAAGCCAGGTCCTTGAGATTGGGCAACTGATCGTAGGAATCCACACCGAAAAACTCGGGGGCGGTCGCCGCAATGAAGGGCGCGTGACTCATTGCCGACACGCTGGCAACAGATTGCAGCAGCTTGATGTCCTGGCCGCCAGGTCCGAACTCGTAGTTGGCAATCATGGCGCCGAAAGGCTGGCCGCCAAACTGGCCGTATTCAGCGGTGTACAGGTTTTTATACAGGCCGGACTTGGTGATGTCGGCAGAATCCTGGAAGTCGTCCAGCAGCTTGGCCTTGCTGACGTTCAGTACCTGGATTTTCACGTTCTCGCGGAAATTGGTGCGGTCCACCAGGAACTTGAGCGAACGCCACGCCGATTCCATCTTCTGGTAATCGGGGTGGTGAAGGATGGTGTCCACCTGCGCACAAAGTTTTTTATCAAGCTCTGCAATCATGTCGTCAACGGTAGCCTGGGTGACGCGCTCAACCGCACGTTGCGGCTCCAGCAGCTGGGAGACAAACGCCTGCAAGCCCTGACGGGTGATGGAATAAGCGTCATCCCCCTGCTTGATGCGCGCTGTCTCGACCAGTTGGTCCAGCAGCGAGCCCTCTGCCGCTTCTGCGGGAGCTGCGGCAGGCTGCGCCTGATTGTTGGTGTCGGCCATAGTTTTTGTTCCTTCTGCGGTTTATTTGTCCTGAACACCCAACTCGGTCAGCAGTCGGGCGCGCACGCCTTCGTCCTGAACCAGCTCCTGGACCTTTTTGCGGAAATCCGGGATGTTGCCGAGCGGCCCCTTCAACGCCTTGAGGGCATCACGGAGTTCGATCATTTGCTTGAGTTCCGGCACCTTTTCGACGATGGCGTCTGGAGAGAAATCATTGATGGAGGCGAAATCCACTTTCATCGCCAGAACCGCATCCTTGTCGGCCTTGGGGTCGAGCTTGTTGGGGACAGACATGTTGAGCGAGAGCTTCTGGGCTTTCAGGACGTCGTTGAAGTTGTCCTTGTCGATGTTGATGGGCTTCATCTCTTCCAGCGGCGTGTCATCGTCGCGGAGGGTGTAGTCGCCCATGACCAGCAATTTCAGCGGCAGTTCGACTTCGGCCTGGGCATCGCCTGTAGCGGGGCGATAAACAATGTTGACACGTTCTTTTGGAGCTACTGAACCGTCTGTTGCCATGGTTTTTTCCTTTATTGCCTGAAAGTGTGTAGGAATACACGCGTAATGACATGTAACTGCCAAAAGATGGTAACCCAGTTCCGTGAATTTATACAGGCATGTTTCACTCGTAACACGTCTGCCCGACGGGGACTGCAGAGGGCCAGGCCTGACACTTTTGCAGTGGGTCAGATGCAACACAGGAGCCGGGCAAGAGCAGCATGTTCAGCAGACTTGTTCCACCGCCGCCCAGAACCCGGTGCCAGGTAAATCTGATCTGGCTGGAAACGGTTGGACGAGCCGTCCTGCGAATCCAAAACGGGGATGCACCGATAGCCCTGGACGGTGTCCACGGTCCGTGATGAAGCTGCAGACGATGGCCGGCGCCGGACCGGCAATGACTTTTGTGCTGCAAGCTGCTTCGCCTGTCGCTTCGCTATCAAACAAATAGCTTAACCCGCCCATCCTATATGGCTTTCAGGCAAAAATGATACCCAAAAACAGGTCGAAATCGGCTAAAAGAGCTTGTTTTTGGTCTTCCCGTGGGCCAAATTGGTAGCCACGGCAAATGCATCTTAAATAATACATTAGGCCATCTTATTTAAGACTCTTTAACTTTGAGACTTGCACTCTTCGTGCCACAGGGAAATGACACTGCGCAAATCCCATTTCCGGGATCTCCTGCGCACTTCCCAGAGGCGAGCCCTGCGTCGGGCAGCGCTGCATGCATGATCATGTTGGAGTCGTTGACCTTCAGGCCGCCATGCACCGCCATGTCAGGCCGCCATGCACCGCCATGTCAGGCCCGCCGGCCGATGCAGGTACATTTACATTCCGCGCCTGGCTTGGGAACCGCCGGCGCGATCCGCCTTCCCACAAACGGCATCCAACGGCGTCAAGGACTTTGATAAAACGCGATGTCAGGCACACATGCAACCAGGCGCTGCAATTTATGAAGTCTAAGGACCTGGACCTCAATCTACTTCCCGTGTTCGAGGCGTTGATGCGAAACCGGAGTGTCGCAAAGACGAGTATCGAGCTTGAGTACTCCCAGCCGGCAATGAGCAATCTTCTGGCAAAACTCAGGAAGTCGCTTGGGGATCAGCTCTTCGTTCGTGCGGGCAGAGGCATCACACCCACGCCGTATGCGGAGCAATTCGCAAAATCAGTGCTGCCGGCATTGAAGATGATCTCTGCGGGTATGCAGGGCGAATCCGCATTCGATCCACGCACATCAGAGCGCTCCTTCAACCTGCTGCTGACCGACAGCGGTGAGGCAATATTCCTGCCGCGCCTGATTGCCTATTGCCAGATGAATGCACCAGGCATCCAGATCCGCGCTTCGTCAATCCCCAGTTCCGGGTATGCGAATGCACTGGAAAAGGGACTGGCCGACATTGCGATCGGGCATTTGCGTGAGCTTCCGGAAAGCCTTGTTCGTCAATTGCTCTTCTCGGACTCACTGACCTGTCTCATGCGAAATGGTCATCCCTTTGCCGGGAAAAAACTGAGCGCCGAGCAATACCGCCGGGCCATGCATCTCGTTGTCAGGGCACCCGGCACAGGCAACGGAATCCCCCGGACCGTGGCCAACTACCGGGGCAAGATCGTGCCGCTGGCGGAGGTGACGCACTACTGGGCTGTCCCGGCCATCCTGGTGGACTCCGATCTGATCTGCACACTGTCCAGAAGGATCGCCAGCCAGATGAACGCACATGGAGAGTTCGTGCTTCTCGACCTCCCCTTCAAATCCCCAAAATTCGACGTTCGCCAGTACTGGCATCCCAGCGCAAAAAATGACAAAGGCCATATCTGGTTGCGCAGAACAATCTACAAGCTCTTCTCCGAATAAGTTGTGGATTAGTCCTTTTGGCGCTTTTCTGCCATGCAATATCTGAAATGAAGTTCATTTCATTTTCTTTATTGTTTGTGCACCCGCATATGCCTATTCTCCAAAGCCTAACTACTTCGGAGACAGAATGTCCAATCCCCCGTTCATGCCTACGCAGGCCGGCTTTCCAGCGGGCGCCAGGGCGACCCAGCAGCTGAAAAAATACATCCCGCAAATGCCTTTGTCCGAGCGCAACAGCCGCTGGGACCGGCTGCGGAAAAAAATGAGGTTTGCAGGCGTAGATGCCCTGGTATTTCTGGGTAACGATATTTACTGGGGCATGGGCATGGCCAACATGCGGTATATGTTCCAGGTCGAATCACAAATCGGCGGAGACGCCTTGTTTCCGATGGAAGGTGACCCTGTCATCTGGACAGCGCCAGTTCACATGCACAGGCCGACGTCCATGTATCTGTCCATTCAGGACTGGGTGTCGGACATCCGGCCAAAAGGCGGTCCCACGGCCATAGCTGGTGAAATTCACGCCAAGGCACTCCAGGCCTCAAAAATTGGCCTGGTAGGGTTCAGCAACACCCTGCAAACCACGAACCTGCTGATGTATGAGGTGGAAAGCCTTAAAAAGCTTTTGCCGGGCGCGAATTTTGTCGACATGACGTGGGCAGTGGAAGAAATGCGCATGATCAAAAGTGAGCTGGAAATTGACATGTTGCGCAAGGCGTCTGTAATTTCGCGCAAGGTCATAGACGCCATGGTGGTCGCGGCTGGGCAAAGCGGGGCCACCGAAGCCTCTGTGTACGCCGAAATGGTCAGGACGCAGATTTCCAATGGAGCCGAGCCTTACATTTTCAACCTGCTCGCCTCGGGACCCATCGAACACCCCAAAGAAGAGATCTGGCATCTCCTTCATGGCTGCGAGCAACCCCTCACGCCAAGCATGAGACCCCTTGAAAAGAACGATCTGATCATTGCGGAATGGCATACAAAATATGGCGGCTACCGATGCCATTCTGAATACACCGTGTATGTCGGTAAAAAACCACCCCCTCAATTGCAGCGCATCTGGGATGTCTCATGTGAGTGCCTGGAGGCCAGCAAGGAAGCGCTGGTGGCGGGAAGAACCATCAGGGAAGCAATAGAAATTATCGAACGTCCGGCCCGCAAGGCGAAGCTGGATTGGGTCGAGCTCGGGTTTCATGCCATGGGTACAGCGTCACCGGAGTTCCCGACCGTGGTCTACCCTGCCGGCTTTGGCCCCGCTGCAAACGGCGCTGGAATGCAGGACCTCGTACTGGAAACCGGGATGACGTTTGGAAACAATATCGACCTGCATGACTCCGCATGGAAGCCGGACGTTGGATGCATGTACTCGGACTTCATGGTGGTGCGGGAAAGCCGCGCGGAATGCCTGGTCAATGTACCGTCCGAAATGGGAATAACAGGATGAACACCATGTCAAACTCCAACACAAATCATTCGCTGCGTCAGTTGCGTGTATCTTTCGGCCTGCTCATTTCCCGGCGTTTGATCGCTGTGGCCGCTCTTTCAGTTGCGGCAATCGCATGCAGCCTTCCGTTCACCCTGCATGCCCAGGTCTTTCCAGCCAAACCTGTGCGCATCATCGTCCCCGTCCCCGCAGGAAGCGGGCCGGATGTCGTCGCTAGAATGATCGCCGAAAAGATGAGTGCAGGCCTCAAGCAACCCGTGCTTGTGGAAAACAGGCTGGGAGGCAGCGGCGTTGTGGCCATCAGCGCCCTCAAAGCGGCGGAGGCAGACGGCCATACGCTGGTGCTGCTGGACAACGGTCAACTGGCGATCAATCCCTTTCTTTTTGAGAGGCCACGATACGACGTGGAAAATGATTTCGCTCCTGTTGGCATGGTGACGGAGACAAGTTTTCTGATGGTGACCGGGAAAAATTCACCCTACGGCTCACTGCGTGCTTTGATCGGCGCTGCCAGGTCCAAACCAGATGCCATCGCCTATGCCACTCCGTTTGTAGGAAGTCCCTCTCATCTGGGAGGTGCGAGGCTTGCGCAACTGACCGGCACGACAATGCTCCATACCCCGTTTTCCGGCCCCCAGATGCTGACATCAATATCCAACGGAGATGTCGCCTGGGGCTTCCTCACCTTCGGGACCGCCGGCCCCCTGATCGCGTCCGACCGGTTGAAGGTCCTGGCGGTGGCTGCAGGCCAGCGTCTGTCATACCTGCCCTCAACTCCGACAATAGAGGAAGCGGGTGGTCC
Organism: Polaromonas sp.; assembly: GCF_016185115.1. Taxonomy (GTDB): domain Bacteria; phylum Pseudomonadota; class Gammaproteobacteria; order Burkholderiales; family Burkholderiaceae_C; genus Polaromonas. Next base: position 18,849 of record NZ_JACPOF010000020.1, read on the forward strand.
CAAGGGGTTCGAACTCAAGGGCTGGCTCGCCCTGGTTGCGCTAAAGGCTTCACCTGCTTTAGCGGTGAACCGTCTCAACAATGAACTGAATGCCGCCTTGTCAGATCCTTTGATCGTGCAAAGACTGAAAGCGATGGGATTCGAACCGATGCCGGGCAATCCAAATCAGGTCACAAAACTTACCCAGCAGGATTCCAGAGTGTTTTCAGAACTTGTGAAGCTCACCGGGGCAAAATCTGATTGAAGTAGTGGCCTGCGTTACCTGAATTCGGGTTTATCGGGGAGCTGCGACACCTCCGGTAAATTTACCGCCCGAAAAGCATGGGCGTCGTAAATCCTGACTTCGCTTTGCAAGCGTGTTTGTCAAGCCAGACATAGCGCCCACGAGGTCCTTCCACTTGGCGAAACCCAGGCTGGTGGTAATGGCTCTACTGCCCCCCCCCTCTCTTGAATGCCACTCCAAGTTTTCCTGAACTTTAAGCAGAGTGTGAAGCCAGCGAACGAGGCCGGTAAGCCTGAGTTTTTTTATTAACCTCGAGCAAATTTTGACGGTGGGAGAGCTGGCAGGAGAAATAAAAAAGCGCCCCGAAAGGCGCTTTTTTATTGACTATCTGGCGGAGAGGGTGACGGAAAAATTATAGCGCCGCATTGCCCCAAATAAATCCAACAAAGTCCAAAAAGCTAAGCCTGGCGCGGCTTTCAACGCAATTGCTATCTTTTCAGTAGTGCAAATCACACCAAAGAAATCCATAGCAACGCAATTCAAAATGTGGGTAGCATTGTGGGTAACTCTTAGCTAGAATTTCCGGCTCATGACCCGGCGCAACTTACTTTCCGACCCTGCCGTGAACAGCAAAAAAAAGCTGCCCGGCTACTACTTGGACGGACACGGCTTGTATTTACAGGTTACTGAAAAGGGCGCCCGCTCCTGGATCTTCAGGTACACCAAACACAAGAAGACTCGAGAAATGGGCCTAGGGTCCGTGGATGCCTTTAGTCTGGCCCAAGCCCGAGAAAGGGCAAGGGTCTGTCGCCAGCAGCTGGCCGACGGCTGGGACCCGATCGATTTGCGGAACAAAGAGCGGGACGACCGCGCCGCAGCCAAAGCCCAGACCGAATCACAGAACAAGACGTTCGAGCAATGCGCCGAAGAATGCTTGCAGGCTAACGCCCAGAACTGGAAGAACGCCAAGCATGGCGATCAGTGGATCAACACACTGAAGAAGTATGCGATCCCCAAATTCGGTATGCGCCCCATCAACAGTCTCACCAAACAGCACATCGTGGATGCGCTTGCACCTATTTGGACGACCAAGGCGGAGACGGCCACCAGGGTGTTTCAGCGGGTGCGTACCGTGTTCAATTTCGCCGCCGCCAAAGACTACAGCGTTGGCAGAGACAGCGAATTCTGGGAGCAGGTGAAACTGGCGCTGGGCTCCAATGAGCGTGCTCGCAAGGTGGAACACCATTCCTCTTGTCCCCACCGCTTTGTGGGCAGTCTGCTTCAAGCGGTAGACGAGGGCACTTCCGCCGACCAGGTCAAGCTGGCGCTGAGATTTATCGTCCTCACAGCCTCCCGCTCAGGAGAAGTCCGTGGTGCGACCTGGAATGAAGTGAGTGAGGACTTCAAAGACTGGGTAGTGCCATCCGAGCGGATGAAGGCGGAGCGTTCCCACCATGTGCCATTATCGGCAGCGGCGCAAGAGACCTTGAAGAGGGCGAAGGTCACCTTCCCGCCAGAATCGTCCAATTCCTTGATCTTCCCCAGTCTTCGCGGCAAGGTTCTCAGCGATATGGTCTTTACGCAAATGCTGCGTCGCATGAATGTCCCGTTCACTGTGCACGGGTTCAGGGCGAGCTTCCGCACCTGGGGCGACGAAGCCACCGACTATCCCCACGAGATGCTTGAGTTCGCGCTTGCGCACACGGTTGGCGACCTGACTGTTCGTGCCTATGCGCGAGGCAGCATGGTCGAACGCCGCAGGCAACTGATGGAAGATTGGGCTACGCATGTGGCGAGCAGCCGTGATCTGCGTTTCGATGCAAGCAAAATGCAGTGACAGACGACTGATATTGAGCGCTGCCAAAATTAAATAGGAGGAGACGAAATGACTGCCTACGATTCCGAGATTCTTGAACAATTTGCGGACCGGCTCTACGCCAAAGCCTCAACAGTTGTGCTCAAGTGCATTTTTGTTTGGCTCTTCTTGGGACTCATCGCTGGAGGGGCGCTCGTGGGCTGGATTAAACCGTCAGATGCGGTCGGAGTTCTGTTTGTGGTGGGCTTCTCGAGCTTCATGTTCGCAATGATTGGCTACTTCACTGGCAATGGGAAAGCATTCGAGCTGCGGCTGGAAGCTCAGCGCACACTCTGCTACGTTGCGATTGAACGGAATACGCGGCACCCGAACCCGCACCCACTGATGTAAGAGCCTGGTTCCGAAACTGAAAGTTGATGCGACATTTGGACCAGGCTCAGACTCCAGGGTGAGCAGGTCAAATTGTGCTGAGAGGGACGCCAAAACGCTTATTTCAGAGTTTTTGCTGTTGCTAAACTTCCACCAATAGGGGAAGGACATGCCAAGACTTACAGACTTCTACCAAACCGGTAACGATCTTCTCGCGACACCTGTTCACGAATTGGCCGAAACCGTGCTGCGCATCGCGGCGGACCGACGCCAGCGCCTTATGGTTCACGTTCAAGAGTTTGACCGGGACATCAACGGTGACCACGGTCAAGGTGGCTACGCCGCACACCATCGTGACGACATTCAGGCCGCCATTGCAGAGGCTTGGAATTATTTAACAACGGCGGGCCTGCTCATCCCCGCGCCAGGCACCAACGGGACAAATGGCTGGTATCGCTTAAGCCGTGCGGGTGATCACGTAATTGCCACCAATAACTTCCAACGGTTTAAACGGCAAATTGGTTTTCCTAAGGAGCTTCTGCACCCTTCAATTGCTGATGATGTGTGGGCAGACTTATTGCGTGGGAGACTCGATACAGCAGTGTTTGAGGCATTCCGAGCTGTCGAGGTTGCGGTGCGCATGGCAGGCGGATATGGCCCGAACGACTTGGGCATAAACCTTATGAGACAGGCATTCCACAAAGACACCGGGCCGCTTCGAGATCAAACCAAGACAGACGCCGAAAGGGAAAATCTCGCTCACCTGTTCGTCGGCGCCATTTCATACAAAAACGGAGTCTCTCATCGCACCGGCATGATTACCGACCTAGCCGATGCGCAGGAAATGGTCATTCTTGCAACCCATCTGCTCAGGATTGTTGATGCTCGAGTGGCCACAAGGCCCACAAACTGAAGCTATCCACATTGCTAGTGGAACTCTGCATGATGCACCTTAGTGAGAACTATGCGGCATTCAATATGTCTTGCCAGATTGTCGAGAATCGCATGACCTTCTGCTTGTCTCGCAGGTAGAGCGCGGTTGCGGTGAAATTGTCCATTGAAACGCCCCCCAATTCCAGATCCGCTTTGCCACATCGCTCTGGTAGGGCCCTATCCCAACCTTCAAAAAAAGGCCACGGTACCGCTATCAGACGCTGGTCCTGGTGAGTGATGATCATCCAGCCGGTCCCGTCATGCAACCCATAAAACATAAACGTTGTGTTTGGCTTCCGCCATGTTGCCCACGGTGTCTCATCGGTGGGGGATGGGTTAGCTGGCTGCGGTTGCGGAGCATTGAGAATTACCTCAGTCAGCGGCATACGCCCCGACATTGTTCGCAGGCTTAGGATCTCTTGAGCGACCTTTTCTTGACTGCGCCTCTCCTTTTCATATTCGCGCTCAAGCGCCGTCGCAGCGGCAAAAGCCTCTTCCTGGATTGCTGCCACCTGACCTGTGACATCAGGCAAGTAAATCCAATGAAATCCTCCACCTCTAGAGATGTGACTTATCGCATCGGACAAAGCTCTTAGCTGACCAGGCTCAGGCGACGGAATAAGAAATTGGACTTCGCCAACGTCAATACCAAGGTCAGGATTTCGCGTGTTCGGCTGCGCCGCCACGTCAACATACAAAACCACTGAAACTCCAGAGTCGGTCAGCATTCGTCCCACCTCTCCCTTCTGAGCGGGATGGGAACGCCAATCAGAGATTGAAAGACACTGGGGTATCCAGTTAAATTCTCGCGTAACGATACGGGGGAATTTCCCCGCCCTGATCACGGCTGTGTACGGCGGTAACTCTAGATGCGGCGTGAGTCGCAGATGCTTTATTGCTACACGACGCAATAAATTGGTAGCACCAACTAGGCACTCAGGCCGCTCCTGACTAGCCTCATGAGCAAAATGCCAAGCATTGACTTCGCCTCTCTTGGCAACCAGCGGGCTTGCGCAGCTAGGACAAAAACATTGGCAGGCAAGGCCTCGTGGCACATCTCCCACAAAACGGATCGCCCCTGTGGAATCCAGCCCAGCAAATAATCCCAACTCGGCCATTGGTCTCCCCGCCCCTTTTTTGGTGTAGAAAGCATAACCTGCGTCTCGGTACCAGCTTATAAGCCCAGGAGGGGCAATCTTGGCTCCGCAGCTGCTTCCAGCCTCATGGAATAAGCCTACTTTTGGTAGTACGAGAAGCAGGGCTCAGCGCAAGTTATTCACGCTGCAAAACAAGCAACATCTGCTGCTTTTCATCGTCTAAGCAGTAAATCTCACCCAGACAGCACGAATCTAACCAAAAGAACAGCAAGACAGCTGAAATCTCACCGAAAAAGGTGGGTGAGACACGCTGTCTTACATAAACTGAAGGCGTCCGCAGCACTTTCTGCAGCGGACGTGCAGACCCAAAAAGCGGTGCTATACAGCAATCCAGCAGCTTGGATTGAAGCCCTGCAACTTCCCCGTCAGTACAGCCTTCAAGCGCTCACAAAGCGCCCAAGAGCAAGTCCTGTCCGAAAGGTTTCAAGGCCCTTGATGTTGCTGCTCTAGCCGCTTCTGACGGTTAGCACTTTTCCCTTCTTTAACCCCTGATTTTTCAGCGTGCCTGCACGTTGGGGAGTCGCTCGTTCCAAAGAAAGCGTGTCTATGTCAGAAACCCCTTCAACACCTCCCACATCACTGCCCTCCGCGTCCACATCACCTCCCTCCCTCCCCGCCTCCAGACTTCGACCCCGCCTGGAACTGGGCTACGTGCGAAGTACCCGCGAAGCCCTGGCCCTGCTGCAGCGCGCAGGCGTGTCGTCGGTTGCCTTGGCCAACCGGCATGCGCGGGGCGACTGGGGCGACATCGATGGACCGCTTCGCACCTTGAATGAGGAAGCCTTGCTTAACAAGGGCGAGGTGAAGTCCGTCTACAAGCTGCAGGTGCCCTATCCCGAAACCAGTCGGACGCTGGAAGAGACGCTTTGCTGCGTCACAGACATGCACAGGCGCACCACCACTTTCATGCTGCCGGAGGAGTACTGAATGGCAAGGCTCAAAGTCTCCACCTACGTCCAGCAAAGCCTGGCGCCCAGCACCCATGCGGCCTACGCGGCGGACTTAAAGCAGTTCCTGGCCTGGGGCGGAACCATCCCGGCCCCACCCCGCATGGTGGCCAGATATCTGGCCCAGCAGGCCGAGCGCTTGAAATGCTCCACCCTTTGCAGGCACTTAGCCTCGATCGTCCGAGCCCATTCTGTGAAAGGTTTGCCGTCTCCTTGGACATCGCCTTTGGTGAAGTCGACGATACGCGGTATCAAGCGGGTGCACGGCGGATCGGTCAAGCGAGCTCATGCGCTGTCCTCCAGCATGCTCAAGAAGATCTCAGCGCCCTTAAAAGGAGAGGATCGACTTCGCAACATCCGGGACCGCGCCCTGCTCTTGGTTGGGTTTGCAGGAGGCTTTCGGCGCTCCGAAATCGTGAGTCTGAAGGTCTCGGATCTGACCTTTAGCAAACGCGGGGTCGTGATTCGGCTTCGATCCTCCAAAACGGATGCCAACCACCGGGGCCGAGACATTGCCATTGCCTATACCCGGACCAAAGACTGCCCGGTACTAGCGCTTAAAGACTGGGTGCGGGCGGCGTGTCCAGACCATGTTGGTGGGCTGCCGCTGTTCCGCCGCATTGATCGTTACGGCTTCTTGCGCGAATCCCCCCTTTGCGGAGCTTCTGTGGGCTGGATTCTCCGTCAGCGACTGAAGGCGCATGGCCTGGACACCAAAGGCTATTCAGCGCACAGCCTCAGAGCGGGGTTTGTGACCAGCTCTGTGAAGGTCGGCACACCCACTTGGGCCATCCAGCGCCAGACCGGTCACAGGACGGAGCAGATGGTGCACCGCTACATCCGCGGTATGGGTCTGTTTGACCACAACCCGAGTGCGGCGCTGATGGGCTAGATCCACCCACACATCTTTATTTCATTCATCACTTTAATTTCATAAGGAACTTCTATGTCACACGAAATCAACTCCATCGCCTACGTTGGCGAAAAGCCCTGGCATGGTCTGGGAAACATCCTCCCCAAAGACCAGCCTATCGAGGTCTGGGCCAAGGCAGCAGGGATGGAGTGGCACATCCAGCAGGCGCCGCTTGAGTTCAAAGCCGGCAGGGAGAAGGATGCACCCTTTGTGACCTATGAGGGTCAACAGGTGCTCTACCGTAGCGACACCTTGAAACCGCTGTCAGTGGTCTCCAAGGACTACCACCTGGTGCAGCCTAAAGCGGTGCTGGAGTTCTTCCGGGGATTGGTGGAGACCCAGGGCTACGAACTAGAGACAGCAGGCTGCCTGCGAGGTGGCCGGCGCTTCTGGGCGCTGGCGCGAATGCGGGAAGTGATGCATCTGCCCGGCGATGACTCGGTGGAAGGCTACTTGCTGCTGGCGACGAGTTGTGACGGGACCCTGGCGACTTCGGTGATTCCGACCTCGATTCGGGTGGTGTGTCAGAACACCCTGCATGCGACGTTGGAGAACATAGGCATCCGGATTCCCCACTCTCGGGCGTTTGATGCCGAGTATGTGAAATCCAACTTGGGTATGGCGAAGGCGCAGTGGGAGAGTTACGTCGACTTGATGACCAAAGCCTCCAGGACCAAGATCACGAAACAAGAGGCGATTCGGTTCTTCCAGCTGGCATTGCACGGGGAGGCATCAGACGGACCACAGGAGACTGTGAAGCTAAAACGCAAGCGCGCACTGGAGGCGGTGCAACGGCTGTATGACGGTGCTGGCAAAGGTGCCGCACTGGCGTCATCGAAGAACACGGTGTGGGGTGCACTCAATGCTTTAACGCAGTTCTCGGATCATGAGCGCAAGACAAGGACTGAAGACACGAGGCTTTCATCTGCCTGGTTTGGGGCGGGAGCTCGACTTAAGCAAAACGCGTTGGAGTTCTCTATGTTTATGGTGGATCAAACAGCGGCAGTTTGAAGGAAGCAGCAAGAAAAAATAGCAGATGCGGATCTCGGATCTGCTATTTTTGCGATGTCAGAGGCAGTCGAGCTGTTGGGCTAGCTAGCCAGCGCCATTCTCACCGACACGAAGGAATTTGGAGGGCCAGCAAGCAACACGAGTGGGGAAGTACAGCACTTTCCCGCTACCTGCGGACAACCACCCTCTACTAAAACCTATAGCTTGATGTGTGCCATCAACCAGCTGTAGATACTTTGAATAGCCCTCCAAGTCAGCGACAATAAGTAGCGTCCCTCGGGAAGCGTTGAGCACAGCCTTCTGAAGAGAAAGATGAGCATCCAAGAAGTCACTGATTACCCTGGGCAAAATTACCAGAGATCGGAGGAGCCCCCATGTTTGAGCCAATTGAGGCGTTAGACACTTATAACAAGAACATCAATATCTTGCTTGGCTCGGGCGCATCCGCAGATCTATTTCCGACCCTAGGCCTAGAAATCAAGGGGCCAAACAATGAGTGGCAGTCAATTGAGACCCTTGCCACTGCTTTTGAAAAAAATCTGCAAAAGCGCACAGCACTTTTCATGCACTACTACAACACGTGCATCTACCCGGTACAGACCTTCGACCCAGCCAAAGTAGTGACTGGCAAGGGACTGACCAATCTTGAGAACTATGAACTTTTCCTCAAGACACTCCTGGGGCTGTTGGATCGGCGTAAGGAATTAAACCGCAAGATTAATGTTTTTACGACGAACTATGACGGTTGTCTAGCTCACACGGCCGACAAGATTCTGATGAATGGCTCGCATGATTTCGTCGTCAATGACGGATCATCTGGCTTTCAGAAGAAGCATCTTCACGCCAAGAACTTCAATACGTTTCAATGCCAAACGGGAATCTTTGAGCGAACTAATTACGGGATCCCTCAGCTCAACATCATCCATCTCCATGGATCGGTGTACTGGTCAAAGAATGGAGAAAAGATTGAAGTCCGGTACACCAACGACTTCACCAGCATTTTGAACTCGAAAGCAATAGACAAGATTCAGCCCTTCTCCGAGTACCTCGGAACCAAGGGGGCAACCACAGCAAATATTCCCAACGTTTCATTTACCACCAAGCACACGGAAACTTTTTGGGACGCGTACGACAAGCTTCCGGTAGTCAACCCCACTAAATGGAAGTTTCACGAAACTGTATTTGAAGAGCACTACTATCAGATGCTCCGGCTTCTGAGCTATGAGCTTGAAAAGCCGAACTCCATTCTGATCACGTTCGGATTTTCTTTCGCAGATGAACACATTCTGAAGCTCGTTCAACGCTCCCTCTCAAATCCACAACTCCAAACGTTCATCTGCTGCTTTAGCCAATCGGGCGCACAGGCATTGAGAGAAGAGTTCAAACTCTGGAAAAATGTCACCGTCATCGCTCCACCAGACGACGAAAAGCTCGATTTCACAAATTTCAACAAGTATGTTTTTTCTCTCAAGCCAGAAAAATACATTCCGCCAGTTGCCGGGGACTTACCGTGAGTATCGTTGTCGGTGAAGTGATAGCCGTCTCAGGAATCCGAATTTCACTTCGCATCTTTGACGATTCCAGCCAAGAGACCATCTTTTATGATGGAGTGAAATACCGGGGAGTGTCTCTCCGGGAGCATGTCTCAATACAGCGCGGCTTTATTGATATTGTTTGTCTGGTTGAAGGCGAATATCTTGATGAGCGCAAAGTTAATGACGATGACGAGAAGTCTTCGTACGTTCGCAAGGTAGATGTACGTCCCATAGGTTATATCGTCGACGACGTTTTCTTTGAAGGCGTCAAGTTCATGCCAATGATCAGAGATAAGGCATCACTTCTAAGTGAGCCTATGGTTGGCAAGATCTACGGCACGGAAGGGAAGACCAAATTCTCTATAGGTACGATGCTCAAGGAGAACGTGATCATCAACTTGCCGTGGACTCGTATTTTCAATAGCCACTTAGGAATCTTCGGCAACACTGGAAGCGGAAAATCCAACACTCTTGCAAAGTTATACACAGCGCTCTTCAACGAGAAGATTTCCGGTCTAAAAAACAAGAGCCAGTTCGTCATCATCGACTTTAACGGCGAATATACCGAGGGACAGATCCTGCCTGCCAAGGACAAGCAGATCACCGCTCTTGATTCAAAGAAAGGTGGTCATAAATTCAAGATTGAAGCCTCGCACTTTTGGGATGCGGAAACCTTGAGCCTGCTATTTCAAGCAACTACCAACACACAACAGCCCTTTTTGAGGCGAGTCTTGAGCGGCAAGGAAAGATTCAAGGATGTTCCGCTTGAACGTTACATTGAAAAAACCTTTGAGAAAGCTTTTAGTGCAAGCGAGCCAAAGCCTGATGCGTTAGAACTCAGCCGAGAGATTGCTCGCCTTCTTAACTGTGAGCCGCTGCAGGACCACTTAAAGGGAATCGTTTATAACTCGCAGAAAAAGTACTTTAGGGATTCGGACGGCAACTACTACAACTCCGACAGTGACGGCTTTGAGGCTCACCTAAAGCCGTTGCTGAATGAACATGTAGACATTGCAGGCATGGACCAGTTTACCGAGCTCATTCTGAGGTGCTACCTACAGCTTTGCTCAGATGTCGTACTTGGCTACGCGCAATACGAGCATATTCAACCCGTACTATCGAGAGCAAAATCGTCTATTACAGCACTTCGCAATGTGCTTGAAATCGTGGATGTACCACCGCCACCGCACCTCTTGCATGTCATTTCTCTTAAGAAATGCAAGAACGAGATCAAGAAGATCCTGCCCCTGCTCATAGCCAAGAATTTCTACATCAATCACAAAGAATCCGAAAACCTTGGTAGCCCACCAACCCGGACTCTGCACCTCATCATTGACGAAGCGCACAACATCCTTTCAGAGCAATCCACGCGAGAGCATGAGATTTGGAAAGATTACCGCCTTGAGCTGTTTGAAGAGATCATCAAGGAGGGCAGAAAGTATGGTGTCTACCTGACCCTCTCCAGCCAACGTCCGGCCGACATCTCACCGACCATCGTTTCACAGATTCATAATTTCTTCATCCACCGCCTGGTCAACGAGCGCGACCTTATGCTTTTGGACAATACTATCAGCACGTTAGATTCTTCGTCCAAGGCCCTGATACCCACCCTCGCGAAGGGTTGTTGTGTGGTCACAGGGACAGCTTTTGATTTGCCGATGATCTTGAAGGTTGATCCCTTGCTCAAGGAACACAGGCCAAGCAGTGATGACGTGGATTTAGAGGACCTGTGGAAAACGTAGTTCGCTTCTACATACAGCTGATCACCAATTCCGCATGGCCGCGGTCTACCGTGAGTGGATATGTTGAAGGTTAACTAACCTCAACACACCTGAGGGCAATCCGATGTTTACCAAAATAAAATAGACACTTAACCCCCGCCAACAGGAGAATTTCAATTTTCAGAAAGTCGCTGGTCATCTAGCCGACTATGGCTACAACTGCCTGCGGCTTAGTGACGATTGGCAGGGAGCAGACTTCATTGCTTGTCATATCGACGATCGCCGACCTCCGCCTCACAGAGGCTGTCCCGATTCTGACACTGTCAAGTCGCGAAGGCGCTGCTGAGCGCGGCGCTCGGGAATGCGCCATAAGTACGAAAATGGAAGTCGATGAGCACTCTAAAAGACCAACGTTGGGAGCAGACGCGCGCCGGAGCACGTGCTGGCCGCGGCTTCCGCTATCAGGATGCTGCCGCAACCTTCCTACTTTTGGAGCAATGGCATAGGGGCGCGATCGCCAAACTCGTGCCTGAAGGTCTGGACGACCTGACCCTGTTCGTTGACGGAGTAGAGACCCGGATTCAGGCGAAGTCCATGCACGATCCGAAAGGCATGTTTCGCGCTTTGCAACTCGCCGAGTACCTGCAGAAGACTGCGACCCTACTGTCGCAGGAAGAATGGGTTAACGACAGTGTGCGTATCGCTGTGATCCTGGAGCGCCCTGTCATCGGCCTGAAGGCCAAAGGATGGGAGGTGCCTCTGTCATGGTACGAGGATATTGCTGTAGTCCGCCACGCTCTGGATGCGCTCCCTCCCTCAGCGAGAAGCTTCACAGTGGAGCAATTGCTTGAGCGTTCATTTCTCCTGGTCGAGAGCACTCCAATCGAGCGCTGCGTTCAGTTCCTCACCGAAAATACAGGCGCGCCCGCCTTCGCTTGCAGGCTCGTGGCACAACAACTTCGCGTGGACGCAGGTCGCTGCTCTGATGAGAACTATTCTGCGAAGGCATCCGACCCCGCAAACGTAACGACTGCCGACGTGGTAGGGGCGGTGGAGCGCGTTCTCCTCGCCACTCAGGAAGGCGGACTGCAGCGCGCCATCCAGGACGGCATCTGTGAAATCGTCGACTTCTCCATTAAGGTTCATGATAAAGCGTTCTACGCAGGCGTGAACGTAGTAGCTGGCCATGTCGCGGCCGGCCTGGTGTTCGAGCGTCCAGCCGTCACTGAGCAGGTTGAGACCGTTGTCGAAAGCGGAAGAGCGACCCTCATCGCCGGCCAATCAGGTAGCGGAAAGTCAGCCAGCGCATGGCTGTATGCGAACTCTACGCGGCACGATGTGATGTGGTACAGAGTTGCGAGACTCGCGCCGGGTGAGTCCGCTTTTTTGCTACGTGTTGCGAAGGCCAATGAGGCGAGTCGGAGTCGCAGGGTCGGATTCATCCTTGACGACGTAGGCAGAAACTTCGCCGACACCTGGGACGAGGTGGTCCGCATGGCTGGGGAGTCTGAAGGCGTCATCCTGATTGGCACGATTCGAGAAGAAGACCTAGATCTCCTGGCTGACCTTCGGAGCACCACGATCGTCAGGCCACAGCTGGACGAAGAACTCGCGACTCGGCTTTTCACCCAGTTGCCATCGCCTGAGGCGCGTCGCTTTCATCACTGGCGCGAACCATTCGAAGAGAGCAAGGGGCTGTTACTCGAATTCACGCACCTGGTGACCCAAGGGCAAAGGCTCGAAGCGGTGCTTCGCGACCAGTTGCGCCAGCGCGTGATGGAGGCTCGTGAGGATGAGCTCTTGATCTTGCAGGCAGTCTCATTCGCCTCACGCTTCTCCGCAGCTATCGACAAGGAACGTCTACGCGAAAAGAGTGGCCTGACCCCAATCACATTTGCCAGAGCTCTAAACCGCTTGGTTCAGGAGCACGCCGTCGCGCTAGTGGGCGACGACTCCGTCGGCGGGCTCCATGAAATCAGGTCACGGCACCTGGACGTCCTGCTTCGGGAGATAACACATCAGACTGAGCTATCCTCTCTGCACCTTGCCCTGACGTGCATCAAATTCAAGGATCTCGCCAGCTTTATCGTCAGTCTCTATCGCGAGCTACCCATTGTTCACGACGCGGTAGTACAAGACTTGGCCTCCTTGCTCCCAAGCTCCAACATTGAGGCTTGGACTGCGGCGTTTCACGGCTTGGGATTGGTCACCTGCGATCTCGTCGGCAAGGCCTGGATGGAAGTCTGCAAGGACGAGAAGATCGACGAACGCTTCGCGCACACGGTATTCGGGCTCGCTATAGCGAATGCGAATTTGGAAGGGATGGACTTTTGGGAGAAAATTCGCGGTGCGATGAGCCGCTTCTCGGGCATCGACATACCGGACAAGCGATTGCAGTTGTCAATGCAGCTCTTCAGCTCACCGCCACCTCCCTCCTGGAGTTTGCAGCAGGCGGTCGAACTCGCAGCTGCACTCATGCCCCTACATGGCACAACGCAACCGCCGGCCACCCCCCAGTGGCTGGTGAGCACCCCTTTCAGCGAGTCTGCATCGGCTTCGCAGGTGCTTGGCTTCATTAGCGTGCTGCGCGAGTTGAGCGAGCAACTTGCAGCCGAATCTCTCACAACCCACGGCGGTTCAGCCCACCTCCTCGAGAGATTGCACAGTGACACCGCTTGGTTGACGAAGCCCACGCTGGAGAACGATGGCGACGGTGTATCCGTCGTCCGGGCCAACATCCGCTTGGTGAACGACGCAGTGCAGTCTAATCTGCACGAACGCGCGTTTTCAATCTGCGACATGCTCATTGCGGCCGAGCCGGTCGCTCAAGCGGCTGCTGTCTCCGCAGTCCTTGGGGATGGTAGCGTTCTGAAGGTGGGAGACTATCCGGTGGCTGACGTCCGATTAGACCGCAGCCGCATAGTCGTTCCGGCGCGGGTGGCTTGGAACCGGGCACAGCTTCGCAGCGTTCAGCAGGTTCAGGAGACGGACGGGGAAACCGCTCGCGCCAATAGCCTGGCGATAGCGCTAAGCGACACGCTTTCGAATTTGCGCCTTGCCGCAGAGTGCTTCTGTCGCTTGGAGCCAGCACCCTCGAAGCTGCATGCGCTTGCATCAATCCGACAGTTTCTTACTGGAATGATCCTCCCTGGTCGCGTTCGCTCGTCCGTCTCCGGAGTTCTGGACCACGGAAGTTACGACACTTCAGACACCGTCGCCGACGTGGTGCAGGGAATCCAGGAAATCACAAAAGACCTCGTGTCAGGTAAAGTCGAACGACCCCTGCTAAAGGCGATCAACTCGATAGAGATCTCAAACAAGATGCGTGCGGTAGCCTCTTCTGAGCTTTGGCGATACACGGACTTGGCGAGCGATGTCGACTTCGAGGGCGCCGAACAGTTGCTCAAAGAGATTTCCTACGTTCTGGCGGATATGCACACGTGCCCCTCCGAGTCGCATTCAAGTAGAGCCGCGCTATCGAAGCGGTCACGCAAGCACTCCGCTCTTGGCGCCGCTAGTGCTCAGGCACTCTCCCGTAGTGAGGACCTGATTGAGGCGCGCCGTCGAGAGCTCGAAGTCCAATTTCGAGGAGCTCAGCCCGGATGTGTGGTGGTGGCCCGCAATGACCCATTTGATCACCTGTGGCCTCCCGCATCGTTCTCCATTCTTGTGCCGTGCAACGAAATCGTAGAGTTTTTTCAAGCTTTCGAGCGCTTTGCAAGCGAGCACAGCTGGGACGGCCCTGACCATCGCGCAGTGGCTCCTTTGTTACGCGGGAAGGTCGCCGCTCGGTTTGCCATGGGCGGAGTTTCGACTGTCTTTCCCCAATTCGAGTTCACGAAGGAATGGCAAGCGCTGCTTCCGTATCCTCTGCTCGATGACCTTGCGACTGCGACATTCGACAGAATACTTGGCGACTGTACCAGTATTTCGGCGGCGATGACGGGTCTTGACCGGGACCTGAACTCCGAGGAAGCGGACTACCTCAACGAACTCGTGGCACGGCTTGCAGGTGGTGTGGAGAGTTTTCTGACGCTCAGGAAGGGCGACGATGTAGTGATAATGGCCGCGGGCACGTTTCTCGCCGAGTGTGCGCAGAAAGCGATTAGTCAGGTCCAAGAGAACGGCGCCGGTCCGTCCATTGCGCAGGACCAAGCCTCCCTCTTTCGCAACGAGATCACTGATGCGAACGCGCAAGTGTTGGGATACAGGCTGATGCTCGCAGACTGGGACGCTGCCTCCCAGCCGGTACAAGCAGACTAATGATGAATGGGTACACTTCTCCCGTGCTCGCGCTTCGGTACAACATTCTCAGTGCATTTGAGAAAGCCAACGAGAGTTTCCAGGCACGGCTGCAAGCCGCCGTAGAGCAGGGCCGCATTAGCCCTGAGATCGAGCTCGATGAGCGACCAGCGATTCCGGTTGCGCCGAAGATATCGCGCGAAAGCCGCGATTCAGCTCCGGGAATCCGGCTGCAGGTGTCCTATCTGGAGATTCTTTGGGCGTTCATCTATGCCTGGATGATCTTGTACGAGGAGGGTGTGCACAAGCCACTTTTGCGAGGAGAGTCACCGGCACAGATTGATGACCGTACACCTCTTCTGAGTCGCGCGCGTGAGTTGTTCGAATGGGCGCTCGGTTTACGCGCCTCGTATACCCCATGGCCCGCGCATCTGCCGTCTCCGGAGAATTATCGAAGCAGTCAGGAGCGCTGGTACGGCGAAAAGGCGAATCTTGTCTTTCAGGAAGCCACCAGCTTCATGCTGGTCCACGAGTTCATTCACGCTGAACAGAGACACCTAGACATCAGGGCTGAAAATCCTCCTAAAGAGATAATTCTCGAACTTGAGAAGGATGCCGACAACGGGGCGTTTGAGGCATTGGTCAACCCCATGCTTGGTGACACAGAGAAGCTGTCACGAGGATGGGCAATTCTCGCGGCGCTTCTTAGCTCATACCTGGTGAAGGGCGAAAGCATAGCTAAGCAACCGACAACCCACCTCCCGCTGCATCACCGGCTCGAGCATATGCTTCGCGGCCTGAACTTCGAAGGCGAAGCTGAGCGGTCCTACTTCGAGTACCTGATTTCCTCGGTGCTGCGGCACATTTTGCATAGAGATCTGGACGCACAAAGTCCATCCGTCTTTGACACCGCCGCTGACGCCCTGACCGATAAACTGGATCGCCTCGATGGTTTGAGCCACAACCCATGTAGTTACCCTCTTGTATCAGCTAGGAGCGCACATCAAGGGCGCATTCGCAAGACAGTCACCCTGCGCACCCAATCCAACGTTATCTCTCAGCCAGCGGGGATTTCAGCTGAACGAGATAAACCAGAACCCAGCAGCACTGCAAGCACACCCTTATTCTCATAAAGGGAAAAGGCGAGCTGAGTAGGTGGGTCGTTCTTGAGGCGAGTCACTTGCGGCGCCAAGAAGTTGTGCGTATCATCTATCGCAAGGCGTCCGCCTCAGCTTCCAGCGGCTGATAAACAGACAGGTTTCGTTTTCAATCTTCCCTCAGATCAACCCATGCACTCCGCAGGGTGTGGGGCAAGTAATCGCTGGATTGCCTTACATCTACTTGATGGAGTTACGTATGTCCGTTGATATCAACAGCCTGGCCTTCGCAGCCAAAAAAGCCAGCCAGGGCCCCGGTTTTCCACCCTTACAGCATGGTCACGCGCTTGAGCTCTGCGCTGCAGCGCTTGGCTACAAGACGTTTGCCTCATACAAAACTGCCGTGTCAGCCGGCCAGGAAGCAAAAGACCTGAGCATCGCAGCTCACATAGTTCCGCAGCTTCAAGGCGTGCTTGAACGCGCAATTGAACTCAGACCTCGAGCGCCCGCAATGTCTCACATCACCTGGATAAACGAGGCTTTGACACAGTGCCTACCAAACGCGCAACTGCATGTGGATGAAACGTCTTTGTTCAATACCCTAGTCACCCTAGTCGATATCACAGCAGTCAATGATGGTAGTGTGAGCGGTGAAATGGCGGTGAGCAACTGCGACGGCGTGAGGGAAATATATTTGCCTTTCGATTTTTCTCTAGCCAACACTCAGGCTGGGGAGCCAGAGACACTGGAAATAGACGGTCTTATCTCAATGGATATCCACGAAGAGCGCTTTCCCATAGGGCAGAAGATCTCAGTGAGGTGTCATCTGCATATCGAAAAACTTGGAAAATATCTGATTGCTGAACCAGCGTGCCATGTCGAATCGGCCAAACTGATCTACGACTGGGATGATGATGAAGATTGATCCACAGCCGGCTCCCCAAGAGTACAACCCCGTTGAAGTAGTTAGGCTGTGCGTTGATTTTCTAACCTACTTAAACTTTACATTAGCGTAAGTAGGCATAGAAAGCGGCAACTTTTAAGTTGTGCGGGTACGGGGCACATATTTGAACCGCCTAGGAGCAGAAATGCTGCTCCTCAACGCTAGGAACTTTCGACCATGCAAGATCCCGCGCGAAAACAGTTCAATGCAGACCCATTCGGTTACAGCGCCCTCGCCTAGCACAAGTGGGGCTTAGTTCAAACTATCGCCGGATTTCCGGTAGACGTACGTTCATTCCCGTCTAGCAGGGATCGAAGGTGCGTCGCGAACGCCGTTTTCGTAGGCGTACATTTCCGTGAGGAGCGAAATAAACATCCTGTGGCGTTCTGTCGGAGCGTTCTTTGCCTTCTCTGTAGCATCAAGCGGAGGCCGTCGCCTTCGCTGGGTCATACGTTGACTCCAATCTTAGGTGCGACTTATCAACTCACCGCGTGACGCCATTCCATTCACGCCTTCCTTACTGGCAACACATCCGTTGATCGAGGTACCGCCAGAGTGAGCAGGTGAGATGATGGCCAGAGCAAAGGAGGCCAACGCCTGGAAACTGCCCTTTGCGATACCGACTTACCAGGACAAGCAACACTGGCATGAACGCCAAGCCAAGAACTCCGGCCACATCTGGCTGCGCAATGTGATTGCCGGGCTGTACCGCGACAGCAGGCGCGATCATTAAAAAGTGAGTAGCTATCAAGCTCACGCTCGAACATAGGGAGACACTGAGAACAGGCGCCACCCCAACTACATACTTACCCTAGCACCAAAGTCTGTCGGTTGAGCATTTTCATGTCTAAACGTGGTTGATCGAGCAATCAAGATTGCTGAAAGTTTTTCTGCGTCCTATTCTGGGCTGCCTCTACAAAAGTTGATCAGTTTTAGTAAATAGAGTGTTAACGCGCTCGCAAAAAATTGGTTGCCTCGCGTAAAGAACACGGCTCGTAGAAGCTCCACGCCCATACGTCCAGAACCAACAAATTTTCAAAACAAACGCCAGAGACTGGTGAATTTGTATCGAAGGAGACAACAATGAAAAAACACGTCACGCTTGCCCTTTCCCTCGCGCTTCTTCTACCATTTACAGCATCTGCGCAGGTGCGAATCGGATTAGTAGCTTCGACAACCGGAGTGGCGAGCGCGGTTGCAAGGGATCAGAATGAAGGATTTCTTCTGGGACTTGAGCAACTTAAAGGAACTCTGGGTGGCCAGTCGGTCGAGATTTTTCGCGAAGACGATCAACTCAAGCCCGATGTCGGCGTTCAAGCAGTCCAGAAGTTAATCACCAAAGACAAAGTACAGGTCATTGTGGGTGTGACCGCATCAAACGTCATGAACGCGGTCTTCGACAGGATTGTCGGCGCCGGAGTTGCATTCATTGGGACCAACGGTGGGCCCGCCCCTTTCGCTGGTGAACGTTGCTCCAAGCTATTTTTATCGACATCGTTTCAAAATGATGGCCCCCATGAAGCTATGGGTCAATATGCCCAAAATAAAGGCTACAAGCGCATCCTTATCATCACACCCAACTATCAGGCCGGGAAAGACTCGATTGCGGGTTTCAAACGGTTCTACAAGGGAGCTGTGGTGGAAGAGTTGTTGCCAGCGTTCGGACAACTCGACTTTTCTGCAGAGTTGACGCAAGTTCAAAGCAATAATCCCGACGCTGTGTTTGCGTTCATGCCGGGTGCGATGGGGATCAACTTTGTCAAACAGTATCAGCAGGCAGGTCTGACATCAAAATACCCGCTTCTCAGTACATTCACACTTGATGAATTAACGCTGCCCGCCGTCAAGGAAGCTGCCACGGGGATGGTTACAACATCTGCCTGGACTTCTGGCGCAACCAATCCCGCAAGCCGGAAATTTGTTAACGACTTCCAGGAGAAATACAAAAGACTGCCGTCATTGTTTGCCGTGCAAGGATACGACGCGGCGATGATTCTGGACAAAGGAATTCGGCTGGCCGGCAACAAATGGTCCCAACCTGATGTGTTGGTCGCGGCCATACGCTCAGGAACCTTCTCCTCTGTACGAGGTGACATTTCGTTTTCTGCGAATGGGTTTCCGGTTCAAAACTATTCCGCATGGAAAGTAGTTGGCAAAGATGGGCGACAGGCGTTTGAGATGGAAAGCATTGTTTTGAAAAACCACCAGGACGCTTATATATCCAAGTGCAAGCCCTCCTGAACGGGAAGAGATACCTTGACTGGTGGAAAGCGTAAGCCACGAAGCGCTCACTCTTGGGGTTTCTCCACATACTTCGCCCGAGGCCTGAGCATGTACCCGGAAAGGCGTTGTTCCTGAATGTGTGCGACCCAGCCTGCCATCCTGGCAATCGTCAATATTCCGGCAACAGCCCCGGAGGGTAGTCGCATTCCCATTCCCAGTATCACCATTCCCATTTCAGCTCTTGGATACAAGCGCATGCTAACTTTCACATCCTTCAAAAAATCTAGCGCATTCTTTAGCCGCATCGATTTTTTAGGGGTTTGCTCCGCGAGCTGAATCAGGAATTCTGCGCGAGGATCTCCTTTGGTATAGGCGGGATGTCCAAAGCCAGGCGCAGCCAGTCCCTGCTGTTGCAAAGCTTTGACCTTGATTTTCAAACCTTCCGCTTGAGAAGATGATTTATAGAAATTCTCAATCCGATCTGGCATACGCCCTATTTCCTGACCAGAATGGGTGGCCAGCGCAGCGGTGAGACAAGCATGCAGAAGTGCTCCATGCGAGGCGGCGACTCTTGCCGAGAATGTGGAACCTGTCAACTCATGGTCTGCCATCAAAATCAGCATCCCATTTAACGCGCGTTCGTTATGCTCGGTTTTTTCGAGTCCAAGCACCCTGATCAACGCCCCGGTGACACTTTCGCCTGCCTCCATTGGCGAGAACTTGCCGTTTGGTCCCAGCTTACCCATCGAACCAATCATCAGCTGTATGAGTTCACGAGTCGACTCTGTGGCATTGGGCGCGTTACCTTGCTCAATTAATGCGGCGCGGATGCTGCCAACGAGCATAGTTAACTGCGCCAACCACCATATAAAGTGTTTGTCACTACCGCCATGATCAATGCTGAAAAGTTTTAACGCCTGTTTAGGCGGTGTCTTGATGGTCCATAAAACTTTCTCGCTTGACCAAAATCCTGACCACAGCCATTCAGACACATTTTCGAAATGAGTCTCCGAGCGAGCCAGGTTAACTGCCAATTTACCCCGATATCGAGGTCCATCAGGGGTAATTTCAGTTATGGCGGTTGGAATGATGGGTTCGCCCCACCGCATCGCGCTCGCTGCAGCAACTGAATGCCCGGTGCGCGCTGTCGTTCTGGCCTTCGCACTCTCTACATCCATCAGGGCGTAAAGGCTGCGCCTCCCACCACCTGGCTGCTGGATGCTTCGTATCCAGCCACGACTGACGTACGCATAGAGGGTCTGGGCTTTGACACCGAGCACCTTCAGCGCCTGTTCTCGCGATATGTACTCCTCTGACGCAGTCGGTGGCGACGAAATTGCTGGCTTTTTAGTTGTCATAGTTGACTGCGATATTCAATATTGATCTGACAAAGTTTGAATCCTACACTCGAGCACAAAAGACGATTTGCCCAATGCATTCGCTCTTCAACGGCAGCCAAGTCCTCGAATCTCGGACAAAGCCACAAATTTGGGGCATCTCACATTTTCAGGATCGAGAAGGAACTGTATGAAACGTCGGACGATAGTAAAAATTCTGCTGGGCAACTCAACTATGGGTGCCTCAAGTTTGTTGTTTGGACAACCCAAATCTGATCAACCAATCCATATCGTCGTGCCTTACCCAGCGGGCGGCAACACTGACCTGGTCACGCGAGAAATCGCAAGAGCTCTGTCGGACAGGTTGGGTACGCCCGTCATCATCGACAACAAGGTTGGGGCAAATAGCATCATCGGCTCCGATTTTGTTGCTAAAGCTGCACCAGATGGACGGACGATTCTCACCACTCTTGGCGCCTTCACCATCAATCCGTTTTTATACAAGAACCTGCCGTATTCCTTGGATCAGTTCTCCCCCATCTCTCTTCTGGGTCAGGTAAACCTAATTTTGGCCGTCGGAAGCGAATTGCCAGCCAAAAGTTTTGACGATTTAATCAAATACGCGAAGTCTGG
The DNA here is from genome assembly GCF_016185115.1 of Polaromonas sp. Taxonomy (GTDB): domain Bacteria; phylum Pseudomonadota; class Gammaproteobacteria; order Burkholderiales; family Burkholderiaceae_C; genus Polaromonas. The sequence continues at coordinate 39,949 of NZ_JACPOF010000020.1, forward strand.
CGCACGAGTTACTTACGACAGCAGTGGTGTCGGTTCTGCATTGCATATTGTTGGCGAACGTATCTCGCGCGCGACTGGCCTGAAAGCTACGCACATTCCATACAAGGGAATTAGTCAGTCCCTACCCGACATAGTTGCTGGACGGGTCACATTCACATTGAACACCGTAGCCTCACTGGGGCCCTTTATCAACGAAGGCAAGCTCAGGCCCCTCGTCACACTTAGCCGCTCTCGCTCTCCTCAATTGCCTGGAGTGCCAACCATCATCGAAGCCGGCTATCCCGCTCTGGAATCATATGGTTGGCAAGGATTTGTTGCGCCGGCGAAAACCCCTAAAAGACTGATAGATCAACTATCCAGAGATATAAGCGCAGTATTGCAGGCTCCGGATATGCGCAAAAAGCTGGTGGGGATGGGAATGGATGCAATCGGCAGTAGTCCTGCAGAATTCGAAAGCTTTATCAAAGATGACACGGCGAAGGTCGCAACCACGATCAAAGAGGCCGGCATCGTAGCTGAATAGCCTTCTACTCCCGTTGTTCACCCATCGCGCCGCAATTGAGATGGCGCAATTGAGGTGGACTTCACCTCGCTCAATCACCGCCTCGCGTCTTTCAGCAATATCAGGCTGCTTTCTTCTGCGTCTTTCGATGTCCCTCTGATTCAAACGCCAGATCGATACGACGCTGCTCAATCAGCAGGTTGCCGTCCCCACCAACGACATACGTATCAGTAATATCAGCGATCGCGACAGGTGTTGCATCACCCAAGCCTTCGCCCTCATGCCGATATAGCGTGATCATGAAGTTCCCCTGGACGTGCTCAGCATCGACAGGTGATATACGAAGATTTGAGCAAAGATGCCGGGCTTTACGGCCAGTCATCTTGACACGCTCTACCCCATACTTGCGAATGGCTTCCTTGCCATTTAACTCCATCCCAACGCCCAGCATCTTTCCGTTGGCGGCATAGAGTTCGTGGAGTCGGTCGGCTTGATTTTGATCAATGAGCCATGCATGCTCATGAATAATTGATTCGATTTTGTGCCGCAACTCCGCGTTTACGGCGTAATTGACTGATTTCATTGTTGCTCCTGTTTAAAATTTTTAAGCCCTGGCCCCGACAAGGAAAGTCCGCCATCCGCCAAAAGCACGGTTCCCGTCGCTATTCGTGCTCCAGCTTCTGATGCCAGCAATACATAGCAACCGGTGTAGTCGTCTGCATCGGGAATTACATTCAATGGCAATTGCTCTGCCTTTGGTGCGGTACCGGACTTGCCCTGGCCAAGCGACGTTAGCCCCCCCAACTGAGTAGGGACGTAGCCTGGCGCGACTGCGTTTACACGAACCGAGGGTGCCAGCTCCCAGGCGAGTTGACGAGTCAGTCCAACGATTGCATGTTTGGCTGCAACATACAGTGCTCCGCCGAATCCAGGATGTAGTCCGGAGACAGAAGCCGTGAATATGATTGTTCCACCCGATTCTGAAAGAGGGCCAAGTGCAGCACGTGCGCCCAGAAGGTAACCCTTGACGTTAATGCCAAAGAGCTCGTCAAACGCCTCGCCCAGCATGTCGCCTGGGATACCCGATAGCGCGGCCCGATTGTCGTAAACGCCAGCATTTGCAATAAACACATCGAGACGTCCAAACTTTTCTACGGTTCCAGAAACTGCGCGGGCATTCGATTCGTAATCCCGGACATCGCCGGCAAAAGTCTCCACTCCACACTCTTTTCTTAAAGCATCAAGAGCTTTTTTCGAACGGTCCAGTACAGCCACCTGGGCGCCTTCGGCGACGAAACGTCGGACAACGGCAAGTCCCAAACCACTCGCTCCACCAGTTATCAAAACCTTTCTGTTGTGCAATTCATTCATAGCAAAAATGGGATTGATGGAAGCGGCAAAACTGTATGGTCTAAAAACAATGTTCGAGATGCAAGCTTTAAACATCCGTCAACCAGCCGTATCACATCCTGCCGCTCCCCGGAAATGATCACGCTTTCAAGATCTCGGCCCCAGAAAAGAAGCATATTGCTCGAAACATAAAACTCACCCTCGCCTGCAATCGAAGACTGCACACAGGAGATATGACGACGAACTCTTGATGGAGGTGTTTCCGACCAGGCCGTGCGGGTAGCGAGCCTCTGCACACGCGCTTTCAGCGTGCCGTAGTCTTCGAGCAAATGAAAAGATGTCGCGCTGTATCCGGGCTCATACTCTTTAGGGCTTTCTAGTGTTGATCTAACGGGAACCCTATATGAAATATCAGGCGTAACATTTTCAAGCCACTGTTCCACCTTCCAGTCGCTTAGAAGCCTGGCCTCGTTAAAGAGAAAATTCTCCAATGCCCGGTGATCCAATTCATTTTGCGACGAGTTCACCACTGGTCTCCTTTTGTCCCTTGTCCAACAGAGTGGTTAGCCAGTGACGGTAGAACGTTCGCTGAACACCTTCCTCTAGGTTGGTGTCGTAAGCTATCCCGGGTCCGGGCCACGTTTGCATGACGTTCGCTTCACTCATTCCGGGCAGCCCCATCTGGAAATTCAATAGCTGACCGCTGGATCTGGCAAACATGCTTCCCGCAGCCCGGGAAATTCCAGCCCAGGCTGTGGAATCGTCTTGTTCGAAACTGCCGGATGGACTGAACGTGGCAACAGCGGTTTTGTAGGCAAGGCTCTTGTATTCTGGGCTTGCTTCTTTCGGCACGAGCACCCAGCTGCGCGCCTCCATCTTTCCGGGACCGATTGGATTCCACTGCCTCAGGGATAAAAATGGGGCTACCGGCTCACCGGGAGTCGACGTGACACTCAAGTGGAGAAATGACAGATTGGGGAAAACAGTGCCTGTATGCACCATGGATCGCTGAGCAATGTCTTTTTGAGCAGGGACAAGCTGCTCACAAGTGAAATGCTTTTGAACGGTTTCGGGATAACCCCAAAAAAATACATTTCCTGGATCCGTGCAGCGGAAGTTGGTGGTGTGTCCGCTGCACTCGGTGATGTGCACATTGTTGTTGTTTAACTTACGACCAGCAGCACCCGAAACTTCTGGAGCAACAACGCCAATCCGGACAACCGAGCGATGAAGCGATTGTGTGTGATAGGCATCACCTGCGAAATTGTCCGAGCCAGATTTCCAGTCTGCATCAATGTTCCAACGATGCGGTTCGCCGACAACCTCCATGCCTTGGGGCGATAAACACAAATGAAGATCTAAATACCACTTGATGTCGCCCAGGAAATCGTCGAGAGATGGGGCGGCTGAATCGAGGGTAGCGAAAATAAGTCCTCGATAGACACCCACGCGCGGCGCAGCCATCAGCCCCCACTCGGCTTGATTCAGTGTCTTGTAACCAGCGTCTTTTAACGGGATTCCGCTCAATTTCCCTGCAGTGTCATACGTCCATCCGTGATAGGGACAGACAAACGATCGGGCATTTCCTTTATCAGCACGACATACCCGAGCCCCTTTGTGTCGGCAACTGTCAAAAAGAACGCGCACTACGCCATCATTACCGCGAACGACGATGAAAGGGTCGACTCCGATGGTTCGAGCGACAAAATCGCCTGACTTGGGTATTTCAGTTTCATGCGCCATGAATATCCACTTCTTGGCGAAAACTCTTTCCATTTCCTGGCGGAAGATCTCTGAATCGTTATATATCCAAAGCGGTAGTAGACCTTTTTTCAGCGTCGCTTCGAGCTCTGGCAATCGAGGATCCACGTCAGTGGGGGAGTTAAGAATATTCATGGCTCTTTCTGGGGCTACCGATATTTGGGCGTAATCTGCGCCCAACGTTGGCCGCATTCTTGAGAAGCCTTCAAAAATTCCGCAGGCATATGGTCGTACGGAGGTCGAATCGGACCAGGCGTGCAGTAGCCAGCTGCCCCGATACGAAGTTTCTCCATTTGAATGTTGTGCGACGCAAAGAATTCAAGATTGGTCAATATGGGAGCTATTGGCTCATTTGCCCAAGCGATATCCTTTGCTATCGATTTAACTAATTCGCTGTTGCCAGAGCTGAGCGCCTTCATGATGGCAACGCATGGCTCAGGACCCATTGACGCACCTGTAGACCAGCAAGCTGTTGTTGTTGCAGGAGATATCGCATGGAACTCCTGGACCTGCATGTCAATCGGAACGAAGTTGACTCGGCCTTCGGTGGCTTCAATTAACTCTTTAAGTCCCGCAGCACGTGAAGCCTTCGCCGCGACCACGGTTGGAGCTGCTTTAGAAACAGCACCCCAAAACTCAAGTGGAAATCCAAAACGAAATGCACGCACATTTGGATAAACCATGAGCGAGAGCTTGGGAAATAGCTTGGATACCTGCCGATAGTAGTCAACAGCCATGTCCAGCGTCAGCGGTTGCCACATGGGTAAACCAAGTAACGACCCGTCTGCGCCTTTTTCAGAAGCAAACTTGAGGCGCGCCACGGCCTGGTGAGCTCCGAGCCCCGAAGCTCCAATGAAAGTCGGGATGCGCTTATTGACTACCGACAGCACACAATCCACAAAGTCGCGGTACTCGTCGTCTGTAATTGTCGCTATCTCACCAGTAGTACCTGTGGTGATAAGACCATCGACACCATCTTTGATAAGCGCATTAATAAGTCGCTCTGTCTCTACCAGATCAATCGTCCGTTCAGCGCCATAGTAATTCGCTCCGGGAAGTGCTGGCGTGGGAATAATTGCGTACATCCCACGAATGTCTGCGGCTCTAAGCATTGTTGTCTTTCGTCGTTAAAAATTGCTGTCAAAGTCTTTTAACCTCTGAAGGCTTCTGGAGGTGGGCCCGAAACTCCCCAGATATCCCCCTTGTGTTCCGGCCCCCAGAACACCGGAGTTTCCACTTCAAGTCGATCTACTACTTCCATGTCCCCGTAGTACTCAACAACGTTGCCAGCGGGATCGCGGTAGTAGCTGAAAATATTGTTTCCCGGACCATGCCGGCCAACGCCCCATATGCACGGCACACCCTTTTCTTTAAGCCGTGCCAGATTTCGCATAACGTCATCTATAGAGCCAACGTCATACGCTACGTGCTGAAAACCAGTCCGCTGGTGGGAATTTTTTGCCAGTGCCAGGCTGTGATGCGTCAAGCTGCAACGAAGGAATGACATGCCAATGTGGGTCCTGTCCGTCACGGCCAAGCCCAGCAAGGAATAGAACCTCTCCTGCTCAGTCAACCGCTCTTGCGGAGTCCACAAGACGACGTGGCCAATCCTTTTCGGCCCTTCGCGAGATGAAACTTCTTCGAAGTTGGAAGTGCGCCTTGGCACGATAAGCTCCACCCGATTCCCATCGACGTCACTGATGACCGCCACAACAAGCTCATCTGGCCGCTTGCCGTTTTGTGGATGTTGCACAACTGTGTAGCCAGCCGCGTCCACCGCTCGTAAAATTTGATTTAGATCATCAATTGAGTCAACCTCAAAACCAATATGGTTCAAGGACGCCTCTGTTGCTCCGAATAGCAATAAATCGCTGTGCTCCGACTCAGCCGATCTAAAACAAAGTTCGTTAGCATCCGAGCCTGAAGGGCGCATTGCCCAGCAGCTATCGTAAAAAATTCCTGCCGCACCCAAATCAGGAACATTGAGTCCTATGCGGTAAAGATTATTGACTCGACTCATCTGAAGCCCTGTGGTCATAAAGCCTTCTACAAACAGTTTTCTGTTTGCAACTTGGAGAGGAGTTTAGGCAGATGAAATGGAATCATCAATATTGATTTCTACTTCAACAATGGGCTGCGCTTATGCAACCGACGTCTGACCACAAGCTGTGCAATCAACACGCCGACTATGAAGACAGGGGCTGGTCTGACTCACGCGCGGTGCACATGCGAGTGGAGTGTCAGCAATTTAGGAAGTGTTTTGGCCGAAACCGGATTGCTCGCCATGCAACCCCTTAACTGCGCGGCGGCGCGCTCATGTTTCCGACACGTTTCGCAGGTTCACCAAACGACTCGGATAGGTAAAGTCGATAGACCTCAGGTTCTTGACACGAAGACTGGTAGCGACACACCATCAAATTGACGATAGTCGACTTCGACAGCCACGCCGACCTGCAGCAGCTCCAAATCACAATCCACGATGTTCGCCATCATCCGAACATTCTCAGCAAGTTCAATGAGTGCGACCACATATGGCAAACGAGCATGCCATCCGGATGTCCCGCCATGCGCGAAATGAACAATCGTGTAACTCCATACAACTCCTTCTCCGCTTACCGGCTTCATCTCAATAGAGCTGGACCAGCAATGAGGGCAAAAGGGGCGCGGGTAGAACGAGAATCGCAGGCACTTCATACAGAAAGGCAGTGCCATTTGACCATCGACAATGCTTCGTCTGAATTCCTCAGTTAACCGTGTGTCACTCCGCTCGTCGAGATGCTGTTCATGAATATCCATGGTCACCCCTTGCCAAGCACCATAACGCCGCACGTGGAAAACACACCACCATTGCCGGCAACTACAGCTACATCTGCGTTAGGTATTTGCCTCGCTTCTGCTGCGCCTCGAAGCTGGCGAACGGCCTCCACCACGTGCAGCACGCCCCCAACATGGCCTTGTCCCATCAATCCTCCATGAGGATTTGTCGGAATGACGCCTCCCAAGTCCAATGCGCCGCTGGAGGCCAACTCGCCAGCCCGCCCGGGGGAACAAAAGCCCAACGCCTCCAAAGTCAAGCAAACGGACACACTGAAGCCATCGTGGGCAGTTAGCAAGTCCACATCGGCTTGGCTGATTCCAGCTTGCTCAAACGCCCTGACTCCGGCGCCCTCCATACCAAGACCGTCGATGTCTGGCATTTGGGTAACAATCTTGTGAGTAAACTCCGTTGCCGTCCCAAGCACCCGAATTCGGGAATGCTTGCCGCTGAGCTTGTCGGCCAACCGCTCGGAAACGATGACGAAAGCACCAGCACCATCGGCGATAGGTGAACAATCCACTCGCCTCAAAGGATCAGCGATCATTGGCGATTCCAGATATTGCGCTGTAGAAAGTGGCTTTCTATTGATGGCGTTTTCATTGCGAGCTGCATGCTGCCGCGCAGCGGCCGCCACCGGTGCAAAAGCTTCTTGCGGCGACAAGCCATAACGAGACAGATAGCGCCTGGCCAACAAAGCGTATGACACAAGAACACTCGATCCGTAGGGATCCTCATAGGTTTCCGTGCCCGACTCTGCCTGGACAACAAAGCCATGCGTTCCTTCTGGACGGCGGGTAGCAGCGTTGTCTCCGTAAACACATACGACGGCCTCGCATTCACCCGAATTTATAACGTTAACGGCACTTTGGACCATCATCACAAAACTCGACGTTCCCCCGGCGTCGAATGCAGATTGAACCCTTGGTCGCAGTCCTAAATACTCACAAAGACTAGCGGAGTGCATCAACATCGGCCTGATGTAGGAACCGACCGAAAAAACTGCGTCTATTTGTGATGCATCAAGTCTCGCATCGGCCACTGCCCGCTGCAATGCCTCCGCTTGCAGGTCAAGCCCACTGCGCCCTACGTGCTTGCCAACACGTGTTTCGCCAATGCCGACAATCACAGCTTTTATAGTCATGCCTGAAGGTCTGGTCGTTTGAGACCGAGCCCTACCGTCCCCTCCTTAAATAACTCAGCAATGCGGTCAGCAGTAAGCCCAGCCTTCAACAAATGCTTTTCGGTATGTTCTCCAAGCAACGGGGGCGGGAACCGGGACGACCGGTTATCCCCGTTGTATCGCACTGCACGATTTACGCTCGCGGTGGGAACATCGCTGGACATTCCACTTTTGCCCGTTTGATCAAAAACGCGCAAGTGTTTGATCTGAGGATCGTGAGGAAGATCCGACTGAGTGTTTTCAGGAGCAAAAGGCACGTCGTGTTGCTCGAGCCGATCTATCCAGTAGGCACGAGACTGCGCCGCAAAAGCGACACGAAGTTCCTCCGCGAGCTCTTTATAACCCTCAACTCGATCGCGTCGCTTTGGAAACTTCCTTGCAAGGTCAGGTCGATCTATCGCTAGCAGCAGCCCTTGCCAGAATTTTTCGGGCGATGACAAATGCACTCCGACTCTCAAACCGTCGCTGCATGTCAACACATAAGCCTGAGACGCCGCACCCCGTATAAAAAAGTCCGGTTCGCTACCGACTAGCGCGGGGTGCAGAACGCCATCAACAGAGATTGCCATGGTGGCTTCGAGCATGCTCACCTCCACCTTGCGCCCAACACCTGTACGCGCCCGCTCTAATAGTGCACCCGCTATCCCCAGTGCGGAAAATACACCAGTCATCGAGTCTGACAATGCTGGGCCGCCAATACGCGGGTCTTCTCCGCGATGCACACGATGCATCAAGCCCGAAAGAGCCAATCCAACAGTGTCAAACGCTGCGCGTTCCGCGTAGGGTCCGTCCGCCCCAAACCCTGTAATTGCACACCAAATTAACCGCGGATTAAGCGCATGAAGGGTTTCAAAATCAAGACCAAGTCGCGCCTCGGCGCCAGGTCGGAGATTCATCAACAGAACGTCGGCGTCTTTGAGCAACAGCTTCAACACCTCGGCACCCTGCGGCTTGCGAATATCTATCGCAGCGCTTTCTTTGTTCCGATTGAAAGACACGAAGTGCGGCGCCATTCCCTCGCCAGAGAAAGACCGGAAAGGATCGCCACCATCGGGCTGCTCAACCTTCAGCACGTCCGCGCCCAACTCTGCCAAAAGCATCGCCGCATATGGCGCTGTGATGTAGCTGCCAAGATCAATTACGCGGATTCCACTTAAAACCATACCTGCTTGCCCCATTGTTTCTTTGGTTAGCCTCGCCATCATGCTGCAACACTTCTACCTATAACGAACAATCGGCTGGTACTCCTACTCCTTTGGCAAACCCAAGGATTCGATTAGGCCTTTCCATCGGGCCCCTTCAGTCTGAATCACCTTGGCGACTTCCACTCCGCCCGACTCTTTAGGTACTTCAAAACCAAGCGTCTTATACCGCTCACGAACAACGGCACTTTTTAAAACGCGGCTCAATGCCTCGCTGAGCTTATTGCGCACGCTTGGCGGAGTCGCAGCTGGTACCAATAACGCATACCAAGCATTAACTTGAAAATCTGCGATCCCCGCTTCAATCATCGTTGGCGTCTCAGGTGACAGCTCGGACCTTTCAGGGCTGGTCACTGCTAAAGCGCGCAGCTTCCCGCCTTTCACCAATGGCAGCCCAGACGGACTATCAAATAGCATGTCCAGTTCCCCCGTCATTAAGGCTACGTGGATCTGTGATTGACCGCCAGAATAGGACACATGCTTAATGTTGAGGCCCGTAGCCCTCTTGAAAAGCTCTGCTGACATGAACGGCGGTGTCCCGATACCAGCAGTGCCATAGTTAAGCTTCCCAGGATTTGCTCGCGCTTCAGACATTAACTGCCCAACAGTCGTAATCTTGCTAGTGGCCGGCACAACCAAGAACAAAGGTGAGTGTGCAGCGAAGCCTACAGGAGCAAATGACGCTACCGGGTCGTATCCCAGCGTCTTTCGCATGTAGGGAGTAACCACTAAGGGGCCGGAAGCCGACAAAAGAACCGTGTATCCGTCAGGTGCTGCTCCCGCAGCCGCCTGCGTGCCGATAATTCCACCGGCTCCCGCGCGGTTTTCCACAACAAAAGCTTGTTTTAATTCATCTCCAAGGCCCTGCGCGATAACGCGCGCCGCTGCGTCAGTCGGGCCACCCGGAGCGTTGGCCACAATCATGCGAACAGGGCGTGCGGGATATTCTTGAGCAGCCGCCACGGCACCACCTAGAGCAGCATAGAAAATAACCAATACATTCAGCAAACGAAGTTTCACCATTAGTCCATTCACATTAGTCCCCATCATTTAAGTGCAGTGAATCTATTGGCCTGGCAATATCCGGTCAAGATTGATGAGCAGTCAACTTAACAGTCGATGACCCCGGCAAATTAGTCCTATACGCCTTGCAATAAAAGCGCACGTAAGTATCTGCAAAAATCGAGCGCCTCCCGGGCATTTAGGTAGCGGCACTGACCATGCGAAATAGATCGGCGGATGACCAGTCATTAAGAATGGACGAATACCGTTAGATGATCTGCAGGTGAGCGTTCGAATCCAGGACGTCTAGACTTTGAAGGAAGAAAGCACAGATTTCGGGAATAGCTCATCCACATCCAGTTGTCTCTTACAGACACCTTGCTCAAATCCAAACTTGCAATATGCCGCGAGCGTTGCGCGGTTGATTTGACCGCCTACATCACTGCCGACGCCGTACGGAAAGAAGTCATCTCCAAACAATGCTTTCATACGGTCCGTGTATTCCTTCAACCACGCCAACGGAGCGTGGGAAGCGGTGACGTCCGACAGGCGCTCCAATGATTGATTCTTGGCAATAGTAAAAGCTTTGTAGAGATTCATTCCTACCCATGGGTGCTGCTCCAGGATCGAGCTTTTAACCACCAGTGCATGCATGATTGGATAAATGTTGGTGTCTTTGAAATACTGCTCCTCCAAGGACTGGTATTCCGGCATCAACCTCTCAATCCCGTTGCCCATGGAATCGGGCGCACGTGCTGACATGGCTGCATCGATCTCGCCGTTGAGAAGCATTTCGTTCAAAGACTTGTCTGGGGCCGCTGTGTATCTGACGCCCTCGGGAAGATGCAATTTCACCTTTTCAATTCGTCCAGGCTCATTAACCCCAGCTTGTATCCACTTGATGCTTTTTAGATCGATTCCCAAGTAGTCACTGAGAAAGCCTCGGCCATAAATACCAGCAGATTGAGCCCACTCAGGAATACCGACACGTTTCCCGACAAGGTCTTGGGGACGCTTTATAGCGCTATTGGCTTTGACATAAAACATGGAATGGCGAAAAGCTCTTGAGATGAAGATCGGCAACGCCTGGATGCTGTTGTCGTCTTGAGCGCGTAAAGCAAGATACTTCGCAGTCGACATCTCTGAAATGTCCCACTCACGGTACATGGTGAAACGATAAAAAATTTCTTCGATCGGCAGATTCAAGGGCCTGAGCCGGACACCTTCAACAGGAACGCTGCCATCCGTGATGTCCCGTGTGTGATCGTAAGGTCCGAGGGCGAGCGTAAGGGGCAATTGGTTAATCATGGGCAACAGTTATTTTTATGTTTGGTTAATGGCGGGGGCGTTCTCCCACCTGTGCAGCGGAACAAACCCCAACTCCTGCCTGGCTGCTGAGCAGTCAATTCCACTCCAGTTTGCAGACGAGGAAATCCGTCTTTCTGGCAGGCCAGGATAAAACGTTTGGATCAGTTCGGAGGTGGGCTGCCGCATATTGCTGGTGTCGCACGCAATGTTGTAAGCACGGTGCCCTGGCCTATTTCTGCTTAGTGCAAGTCGAACTGCCACCGCGGCATCCCGCACATCAACATAACTCCAGAAACCGGGCGCGCGAAATCCCGGGTCTTTTAGAAGGTTTTGCACTCGCTCATATTTGGGGTCATAGCTGATGCCGGGAAATCTCAAACTCGTAATTGAGGCATTTGTCCTGGCAGCAAAAGAATCGGCGACGCGTTCCCCGACCACCTTGGAGAGTCCGTAAGGATCGGTTGGAAGGGTTGGATGCAATTCGTCTGCGGGCAAATAGGCTGGGGTCTCGCCTTTTCGGCCATAAAGAAATCCATAAACAGCGGTGCTGGAAGCGAGAACAATCTTCTCCAGTTTGTTGTCTGTCGCGGCCTTCAAGACGTTATAGGTCATGCGCACGTTGTCACCAAAGGTGGCACAGTCGCTGGCCAAGTCTGGGGCAATATGTGCAGCCAAGTGGACGATGCCGGCGGCGCCTTGGCAAGCCTCGTACACTGATCCACTGTCCAGCAAATCAACAACCCAGGAGCGTTTATGACCGCCAGGGTGTGGCCGCCTATCCAAACTGAGTACTTCCCATCCATGCCTGAGAAGTTCCGCGACCACCTGTTGCCCCAGCGCTCCACTGCCGCCGGTAACAACAATAAGCTGTTTAGTCATTGATCAATCCCTTACCCGCGAAGGCCATGGCCAATTTTTCAGAGGGTTTTCCTGCCACACCCCACCGGCAGGGTCGCTTTGGAAAATTGGTCCAATACTCAGCACTACCCACCTCGTAGCTCTCGTCAACCTGATCCATGTCAGTGGTGTATTCGACTGCAAAGCCCTCAGGATCGATGAAGTAACAAAACACGTTATTTCCAGGACCGTGGCGGCCAGGTCCCCATTCAATCGCGTGACCGAATTCCAGTAAACGCCCACTGCCATACATAAGCGAATCGAAATCCTCCATCGCAAACGCAGCATGATTCAGAGACATGGAATCGCCATGAGCCAATGCGACGGTGTGGTGGTCTGCTCCGCACCTCAGAAACGTCATTCGCTCCGTGATGTCACTTACGCGAAAGCCAAGAATTCCGACGAAGAAGTTAATTTGCCTTTCAAATTCATTGCTGTTGAGAACAACATGCGTTAGGCATAGGGGTTTCGTCCGGTCCTCCAATACATGGCTATGTGACACGCGCCCATAAACCAGTTGAATCCTAAGACCCTCAACACCTTCGACCGTCGCCCCATAGCCGCCACCGGTCACCTCGCTCAGCAGGGCCGGGGGATGGCTGATACTGAAGCCTGCATCGCCCAACCGTCCAACCAGGATATCTACAGCGGAACGACTTGACGTTGAGAGTTCAATGCCAACGAACCTTGATCGCTTCCCCTCAACCAGTTCAACAACGTGATGTGTGGTTCCATTTGCACGAAGTAACGTGGAACCAGTCATAGGCGGTCCCGCGAATTCGAGACCAAACACTTCGCTGTAAAACGTTTTTTCCTGATTCAGGTTCTTAACCTCCAGCTGGAAGCTCTCCAGGCCCGCAATTAAATGCTTGTCAGCCATATCGTTATTCACAATAAGGTCCTACAGTTTGATGTGGATGCTTTTGTTTTCCGTGTAACTGAGCAGTTCATCAGAACCCTCTTCCCGACCCAACCCACTGTTCTTGAAACCACCAAAGGGCATGCCGTAGTAATGAGCTGAGTTGTTGTTGATCCAGATATAGCCAGACTTAATGGTGCGTGCCGCTCTCATCGCGGTTTTGATATCGTTTGTCCAGATAGAAGCCGTCAAGCCATACTCGGTGCTGTTGGCAATGCGGAAAGCTTCTGCCTCGTCGCTCCACTTGAAGACAGAAAGAATTGGGCCAAAAATCTCTTCACGAGCAATCCGCATCTCAGAAGTCACGTTTCCAAATACGGTCGGCTGCAGCCAGTACCCCTTTTTGAAAGCATCGCCTTCTGGACGCTTGCCACCGATGAGCAGCTTGGCGCCATCATCAAGCCCGGCCTGGACCATGGAGCAAACGCGGTCATAGTGCGCCTTGGAATTCAATGGACCCATTTGGGATCCTGCATCCAGCGGATCACCCATTTTGATGGAAGCAACCCTCTTGAGCAGTTTTTCCATCACCGCGTCGTAAATTGATTCATGGAGCATTAGCCGGCTGGCTGACCCGCACGACTGGCCTTGCCAGGAAAAATTCATAGCCTGCACAGCCACTTCGGCAATTTTTTCTGGGTCTTGGTCAGGATAGGCAATGAGTGGATTTTTACCTCCCAGCTCAAGCGTGATGCACTTCACGCCGATCTCAGCTGCAGAGCGCTGTATTGCAAGCCCGGTAGGTACAGACCCCGTGAATGCGATGCGCTTAATACCTGAGTGTCTAACAATCGCGTCACCGGCAGACCGGCCGTAGCCCGTGACGATATTGACGACGCCAGGCGGCAGTTCTTGCTTGCAGATCTCGGCAAGAATGCCTGCGGACAGGGAACTTTGCTCTGGGGGTTTGACGATTACTGAATTGCCGGCCATCAAGGGGGCAGCAAGAGCGTGTGCAGCGAACTTTATCGGATGGTTGAAGGGGACAATGCGACCAACAACGCCATAGGGTTCGCGGATAGTGATGTGCAGGTTGTCCGAACTGGCGGGTACAGTTTCGCCTTTTATCTCAGTCGCCAATCCGGCGAAGTACTCGATTGCATGGGCCGCGTGCTCAACATCAGCCTTCATTTTGCTGATGGTGTTACCCGTATCCATCACTTCGACGCGAAGAACTTCATCAGCCCGTTGTCGAAGCCCGGCTGCTACGTTACGCAGCATATGGGCACGGTCACCAGAGGACAATGCCGCCCATTTAACTTGAGCTGCTTCAGCAGCTACGTAGGCAGCATCTACGTCTTCTTTTGCAGCGCTCGGAAAACGCCCAATCTTTTCCTCGGTTGCAGGATTTAAGGAATCAATCCATTCGCCGGACTTTGCAGCGACCAGCTCTCCGCCGATCAACATTCGCGATTCAATCATTTGATTTGTCTCTTAGTTAAATAGTTTCGGCCTGAGGGATGTTGAAATTCTCGTCGCGGCACAGAGCGGACCAGCGCTGACCACAGGCGACAGACGCAGCCAGCATCTCATCGGGTAAGTATTGGTAAGGCGGTCGATATGGACCAGCGTTACAGTAGCCAGCAGCGTTGATCCGCGCTTTCTCTATTTGGATGTTGTACTGAGCGAATACCTCACGGTCCGCGATGAGGGGCCTGACTGGTTCGTTGGCCCACTTGAGAGCCGCCGAAAGGCGTTTCACCTCCGACTGGTTGCCACTCAAGACTGCTTCCATCAAGGCGACTACCGGCTGCGGACCCATGCTCGCAGCCGTAGCCCAACAGGCCGTCGTTGTGCTGGGTGACTCAGAGAAAAACATCTCCAAGGTCATTTCGTTGGGTACCACATTGATTTTCCCGCCGACGATCTTCAGGAGCTCCGTGAGGCTCTTTGGCCTGGAGTGCTTTGTAGCAACCACGGTGGGTGCCTGTGCAACCACACCTGCCCAGAATTCATCTGGAAAGGTATAGCGAAACGCCCGTGCATTGGCGTAAACCATGATGGCCAGATCAGGATGAACTTTTGAAAGGCCCGCATAAAAGTCCACTGCGCTTCTGTCTGTCACGGGTTGCCACATCGGCGGTCCCAACAGCGTTCCATCACCACCGCGATCCTTCACCAGCTTCATCCTCCTGCTGACCTCATGGCCGCCAAGGGCTGAGGTGCCAACAAAAGTAGGTACGCGCTTGCCAACAACCTCCAAAAGGCAGGATACAAAGCTTTCGTAGTCCGGGTTGGACAAAGTGGCACATTCACCTGTTGTTCCAAGCGCAATCAATCCGTTAGCGCCATCGGCGATCAGTCTGTTCACCAACCTCTCCGTCTCTTCCAGATCAACCGTGTTTTGAGCATCCAATTCAACCGCGCCTTTCGTAGCGGGTGTTGGAAGGATGGCGTAAAGGCCCTGGATATCTTTTGCGTGAATCATGTCGTCCTTAGTAGTGTTCGATGTGGAAAGGTTGCGGATCTAAGAAGCGACGGGCTTGTCGTAATGCGTTACCCGATCTCGGTTGACCATCACTGCTCGGCTGGCCTTGCGTTTGAATTTCCACACTCCGTTTATGCGCACAAGTTTGTCGGTGTGCCTTAGTAGTCCAAGGGGCATAACGACTGGAGGTGGGCCAGCTTCGGGATCAACACCTTCTTGCCTATAGAGAGTGATGTACTGGATGGTTTCTGCATGGTCTTCATCTATGACATTGATACGGACATTTGTCACAAGATGCATGGTCAACCAAGACTCACGTTCAGTCATCGCTTTTTTTATGCCGGCAGGCCCCACTAATTCCTTGCCCAACCTAACCCAGGCGCCGTCTTCGGCGAACAGGTCAGCCAAATCGTCATATCTTTTCTCGTCCAGATAGCCATAGAACTGCATGAGCAGCTTTTGGCAGTCCCACTCGATTTCTCTTCGGACCGTTGGAGTCACCGTTGAAGCACTCATGCGAATACTGCCTTTCCGTTAGCGTCACGTATCAAGCCTCGCCCATCTTCAGACGATGGCATGTTTTCTGGACCCAGCTTCATTTCGGAAGCTTTGGCAAATCCCTTGAAAGTGTCGACCTTGAAAACTCCATTCTCATCAACCTTGATCTGGAATGGCTCCCGACCTTGCGCAACGGCTTCCATAGATCGCCTCCACAACCTCCTCAGCATCACCACTCCCGTATCCGACGTAGCCAGAAGTTCATGCTCTCGCGGAGGAATAACTCCCTGTGACTCCTGAATAACAAGATCCTCTAATGGAGGCCTGCCTTCCCAAGCAGGATATTTGCGATAGTCGTAATCCTTCTTTTCACGCGGACCTGCCGTTCCCTCGGCAAGACCACGGCTTTTGTCCGAGTCTCTCGGGAAAAAAGTTGATCGGAAATTCCCCGGCCGTACCAATGTGTGACGAAACATCTCGAAGTGCCCATCGTCAATGATTCTCAACATTCCACCCGATTCGCGGCGGTCATCCGTGAAGTCTGGTGGCAGCCCAGCGCTGATTCCCCCAAAACGCCAATGGGCGGGGGGCGCAATGCTCCAGGTATTCACAAACTTCTTGTCAGGATCAGAGGTGTTGTGAACAAGCACGCTCTTCATGCCAAATGAGGTATCAAATGACTTGTGGGTAATATGACGCCACTCGATATCAACAGATGTATCGCAATGCGGCGCCACATCTTCCGGCGTTTCGCCCGGAGCTAGCATGTGCAGCACATACACATGACCCATATCTGCAAAGTTTTCCAGAAAGTTCTGATAGTTGTAATTCCGAAAGTCTCCTCTCTCTACAACCAGTTCTCCATCGGTTCTAGCCAGAATGTCAACTTTTGGAAGTGGTGGGGGCGAGTCGCCGCCAGGTCCCATATAAGTCCAGACAATCCCAGCCCACTCCTCTACGGGGTACCATTTCTGCTTGACTTTCGCGAGCAGCGGTGTGTTTAGGGGTTCCAGCGGCATGCGGACACAAGCACCTTTGCGGTCATAGGTCCAGCCGTGATACGAGCACTCCAGGCCTTCTGCACGAATCTGCCCGTATTGCAACGAGGCACAACGATGCGCGCAACGGTCTCCTATGAGACCAACTTTTCCATCAAGCCCTCTAAACGCCACCAAGTCTTCGCACAACATCCGAACTGGATACGGTATGTCTTGAAGATCTTTTGATA
The DNA here is from genome assembly GCF_016185115.1 of Polaromonas sp. Lineage (GTDB taxonomy): Bacteria > Pseudomonadota > Gammaproteobacteria > Burkholderiales > Burkholderiaceae_C > Polaromonas. Next base: position 57,042 of record NZ_JACPOF010000020.1, read on the forward strand.
GGCAGACGGGATGCCAGTAGCGGCGAAGCATTTTTCCGCCCAAAGTGTCCGGGCCAGTTAACGGAAACTCCCTTAGAAAATCCGCTTGTGTATTAAATACTTTCGCAGGAGCAGCCGCGGGTACGCGAGGTTCAGTAACTGAATTTTCCATTCTTTCTCCGGATAAGCACGCCGACGTTTTGGCGCAAAACAGGAGTGAACTTTAGTCAGTTGCAGCGACTTCATCAATCTTGATTATTCGTCAATCGATTTAGCTTTTCCAAGGAATCTAAGCCCGCAAAATTTCAGATACCAACTCGTATCGTCACCACTTTGATACAAAGATCAAAGCCTTTTTTCGACTGGTAAAGGGCTACGAATGTTCCGAGGTCAAAAAACTTGGGCCAACATACCGCGCTCTTGGGCGAACCATATATCCGCCAAGTCTTTGCTCGAATGCATGCGCTACCCAACCTGCGCTTCTTCCAATGGCCATCAATACACCGGGCGAATGAGCGGGCATGCCCAGCGCGGTAGACATGGCCACCAATCCGATGGCAAGACTCGGTCTAGCGCCTAACTCTTCTCCAGCCGCACGAACAGACTCCACCACAGCGCGAACAGCAGGGTTCTTACCGTTAAGCGCCACTGCCGCTTCCAACATGAACTCCGCTCGTTGGTCTACGTCCGGATAGAGCGGATGGTTGTATCCAGGAAGGGCTTCTTTTCTTTTGATGCAAGCATTAAGGGCTGCGACATACTCCTTGGGCGATGAGGCCCTGTGCAGCAGAAGCTCCGCCTGATCACATCCTAGACCTGTCAAAAGTCCTTCAAACGCGCCCAGAGCCGTATTGACGCATGAAAAAATATCAGCGCCGGCCGATGCTGCGACTCGCGCAGCAAATGTTGAAGTAGACAACTCGTTATCAGCGGACAGCACTAGACATATGTTGATGGCCTCCACTGATTCCGACGTTATAGAAATTCCCGCAGCTCTAGCCACCTTTGCCGCGAGCATTTCTGCATTTAGCGAAAGTTCGTATCTGGGTTTTGGTCGTAATAAACCGATGCCTGGAATCAGAACCTGGATCAACTGGCGTGCCGCGAGAACAGGGGCTCCCAGAGACAACTCTGGATTTTTTCCGGCCGAGGCGGTGTAAGCCTCCGCGATTAGAGCGAGAAGTCGACGCGAATTACTCAACTTTGCAATTGCAGGCAACACTGCAGCGAATGGAGGAAAAGCCTCGGGAACTGTGGGTGGACTCCACGTTGGCGACTCGACCGGCAATACACCTGTCCATAACAGTTCCACTATGTCCTCAAAAGTGCGAGATGCACGAGCAAGATCGACAGCGTTTCTGCCACGGTAATGAGGACCATTTGCCTCAATTGATGAAATTGAGGTGGGCAATATGAGTCCAGCCCCCCATCGCATTGATCTGTCACCAACTGCAAGTTCAGGTGTGCCCTTGCGACTTCGCATGGCCACTGACTCCACATCTTCACGGCTGTACAGGCTGGCTTTTCTGCCCGCCTGGGAAGCCGTTCTCACCAATCCCCTACTTACATACGCGTAGAGAGTCTGGGGTTTGACCCCCAGTATGGCCGTCGCCTGCTTCATATCGAGAAACTTCTTATCCACCGCGCTGTCGTCGTCACTGATTTCAGCCGACGCATTCCCGCGTACCGACTTCGAAGGTGACGTTAGACGGGCCTTCCTCCAACTGGCGGGTGTGTTCTTGGGCATATCTACGCGACTCGCTTTTAAAAGGAAAGCACCTGAGACAGCCTCAGGTCGGCACCTCCCAAACACTCAGCACCATTCATGAGGTCCTTCATCACAGAATTTAGGCGGCAGGGTAAACCCTCGCTCGCGTCAAGGAAAAAAGTAACATCTCCACGCTTAAGTAGTCGCTCGCAGATATCGCGTGTCTCTCACTAGTAATAACACTGAGTCTGTTTGTAGTTGTGCTCCCTGTCAATGTTGATTGTTCGTCAAGTTATTGAGGGATAGCTATTTGGATTGATGAATAGTCAAGATTGAACGACTCTTCGTTCGGTCCTATATTTCGCTCTCGTTGAAAATATTCAGGAGACTGCGTTGCTTAAAAAATTAGTTTGGATTTCTTGTTTGTTACCTTTTATGGCGTTGACAGCTCAAGCGCAGACCAAGGTATTAAAAATTGTTGTTCCGTATCCGCCAGGTGGTTCGCCAGACAGTACCGCACGAGTGATTGGTGAAAAAATCCAACAAGGCGGAAAGTACAGCGTGGTAGTCGACAACCGTCCAGGCGCCGGCGGAACCGTCGCAGTTGATACCGTCAAGAACGCTCCACCCGATGGACTGACTTTGTTGCTGGCCGACTCATCGACCTACTCAATTGCACCAAATGTCAGGAGAAAAGCGACCTTTGATCCACTCAAGGATTTAAAGCCTGTGAGCCTGGCATCAACCTCACCCATTTTTCTTATCGCGAAGCCTGAGACTGCCACTTCTGTCAAAGAGCTTGTGGATTATCTAAAGCGCAATCCCGACTCTCCCTACGGCTCCTCTGGCTACGGTACGGCTCATCACTTGGCAATGGAGTTGTTCAAACAGTCATCAGGGCTCAAGATGACCCACGTCCCCTACAAAGGAGCATCTCAGACCGCGCCTGCCGTAGCAAGCGGCGAAGTGATTGCCACCTTTGCTGGGCTCACCCTCGCCAATGCATTCGCACAAGGCGGCAAAGTAAAAATACTTGCCATCGCTGAACCCAAGCGCTCCGCATTGGCCCCAAATATCCCAACGATTGCCGAGAGCGGTCTTCCTGGCTATAGCATCGTGATCTCGCTCGGCTTTCTGGCAAACGCCAAGACGCCTGACGCGATCGTCAAAGAGCTCAATGAAGAGATTGCGAAGGCCGTGAATTCGCCCGATGTCAAAACCAAATTGAATGGTCTTGGAGTAGAGCCAGCTAGCTCCACTCCACAGAAGTTTGGCGAACAAATAGCTGCCGAACTAAAGAGCTTTGGCAGCATTACGAAAGCGGCCAACATCCAGGAAGAGTAATCTTCCACACCATCTAAAGAGCCTATCGCGTTTCGGCCGTTGTTTTGAGACGCGATACCCTTTGACGAAAGGCTTCAACCCCTTCTGGATTTCGGAGATACAGCGGAAGTTCTCCAGCCAGAAGCCTCCAGATGTTTTCCATGGCCGCTGGCACAAGTGCTTCGTAGACCTCCTTGGAGTGGCCAATCATGTGCGGCGTCAGGATGACATTACCCATCTTCCTGAGTGGACTAGATTGTGGCAAGGGCTCAACTTCAAAGGTATCGAGTGCGGCGCCAGCAATGCGCCCACTCTGCAACGCATCAATTAAGGCATTTTCATCGATAGCATCACCACGAGCGATGTTGACGAGATATGCACCGGCCTTCATCAAACTAATTGCGGTCTTGTCAATGAGCTTGCGACTGGTTGAATTGATGGCGACAGCCACGATTACAACATCAGACTGCCTCAATAGCGTTTCAAGCGATACCGCAGTGGCGCCCTCGCCTTGAGTCCCGGCAGTCAAGGACCGACTATTTGCCAAAACCCTTGCTCCAAATGCATTGAGCCTTTTGGCGACGGCTTGGCCGATTTTTCCAAAGCCAATTATGCCGACGGTTGAGCCCTTGATCATTCGCGCCATGGCACCTTCAGCGCCAGGCGGCGGCTTTACCTTGACACCCTTCAGAATATCTTCCACCGCGTGAAGCTGATACATGAGCGCCAGCACAAGCATGACGGCAGCCTCGGCCATACTCTCATAGTTCTCCCTTACAGCTCCATGCCCAATCAGAATTCCCAACTCGTTGGCTGCAGCGATATCAATGGTTTCGGTTCCGATCGTCGGATTAACAATTCCTCTTAATTGACCCGAAGCCTCAAGGACTGCCCGCGAACATCTCGAACGTGAGCTGAACATGGCGACATGGGCTCGACCGAAAAGTGCAGTGAACGCCGCAGGTTCGTACTCCAACACTGAACCAGGAATTGAATGAGGCCCTCGAATTACCTCCACATTTGAGCCTCGCAGGTTTTCAGCTATTTCGTCCAACAGCGGATCGACTGCATGATCCCGGCAAATGAACACGGTCGGGGTTTCCATCTCTGCATGCATAAATCAGTTTCTAGACGTAGGAATAATTAATTTTTCCAGAATCGACACAGCGAGACGATGTCATTCAGTCGGAATCGATTTGTCAGTCAGTCCGCATCGATTTATCAAACAGTTCAGCCAAATACCTTGTCTTCGTGAAGTTCGTAGGGGACTTCTTTGTTTTTTTGAGAGTAGCCACCAAATGGAGCACCCTTTTCATCGATGCGCGCCAAGATATTTCCCGTGGGATCTACAGCAGCCCCAATTCGAAGTAGGACCAACGGCTCTTCTTCTTTGGCGTGAAATTTGTACAGCGCGCCGCAAGGGATCAAAACGCAGTCGTTTTTTGCCACCTCTCGCGTTTCGCCACGGGGGCCATAGAAGATGGCTCCGCCCTGCAGCACCACAAATAGGTGATCCTCGTTCGAGTGCGCGTGTAGCTCATTTTCCCCGCCCGTGGCATAGGTCTTTAGCACCACGTTCATTTGGCGGGATGCACCAAGAACCTGGTTGGTTCGGCCAACCCGCGGCAACTTGGCATGGATGTGAAAAAAGCTCGGGGTCTGTTTAGCGGCAAATTTGTTGATCTCGACCATCCACTCGGCTTCGGAATTGACGATAGGTGCGAATTCAATATTGTTCATGCGTAGCTCCTCGGTATTGGATTACGCCGAGTCTAGTAATAGCGGCTGCCCCAGACAATCTTGACTAACACTCAATGCGGGTTAACCAGATTCGCATGGCTGCGCGCATTGGTTGAGTAATCGTCAAGATTGGCGAACATCGCTGCTTGGGCTAGTCTTCGCCACAACTTGCGACCGCAAGCTTCGCAACACGATCAAAAGAGGGCAGCCAACATGAGACGAAGAGTGTGTTTAAAGATCGCGGCATCGGCTGTACTAGCCTCGGTTGGAGGACTCGCGAAAGCGCAAGGCGGGGCTCAGGATGTGTACCCTTCCAGACCAATAAAGATCATCGTGCAGTTCCCTCCCGGAACGACACCCGATACCCTCGCCAGGATTGTCGCGGAATACTTGCAACCTCGACTTGGCCAACCCGTGGTGGTAGACAACAGGCCCGGCGCAGCGGGAAATATCGCCGCTGACTTTGTTGCAAAGAGCGTTCCCGATGGGTACACCTTGCTGCTCGGTCAAAGCGGTTTAACCTGGGCCTCAGCCCTCTTTCCCAAACTTCCCTTTGATCCGTTAGCGTTCGCACCAATCAGCGTGCTCGCTGGAGTTCCATTTGTTGTGACTGTAAGAAAAGATCTTCCAGTCAAATCAGTCCAAGAGCTTGTTGCCTACGCAAGAAACAATCCAGGCGTATTGGCTTGCGGCACATCTGGAAATGGCTCACCGCAGCATCTGCTTGCCGAATTGTTCATGAACAAGACCGGAACGAAGATGAATCTCGTGCCCTATAAGGGAACCAACCTGATCATGCCGGATTTGATTGCAGGGCGGATTGATGTCATGTTCAGCGCCGCTGATGGAGTTCTTCCTCACATCCAAGCAGGCCGCCTCAAGGGTATTGCCACTGTTGATAACCGGCGCCTTGCCGCACTACCCGATTTGCCCACCTTGGCAGAAAGCGGCATCCCCGTAAACACCATGATGTGGGTAGGCCTTCTTTCAGCGCCCAACACCCCTACAGCGATCACACGCCGGATCTCAGACGAACTCAGATTGATGAGGAACAGTCCTGCTATCTTGCAGCGAGTTTCCGCTGCTGGAAACGATCTTCGAGTAGACGGACCCGATGAAATGCGCAAGACAATCAGCAAGGATCACGAGGTTTGGACGCAACTCATCCGAGATGCCCGGATCACACTCGAATAGCTTTCGCGGAATGTGGCTAACAGTCAAACACCTTTGACACCAAACAAAGCGGTCCCCGCTCATGTCGAGCGGCAACGCAACATCTCGCCCGTGACGGGGTCTCATTCTGGCCTTACGAAAAACCAAGTCCGGGAAAATACTTAGTTAGTTATCTAAGTATATTGCTATATTTATCTAATGACTTTCCAAACAGACCACGTTGATCCATCTGGCGAAGCTCAAGCTGGAGACATTTTCTCAGCGGCTATTGAGGCAACTGAAGTGCCCTTAGGACACGTCAAGAAGGTGATACACGGAGGTGCAGAAGTAGCCATATACAACGTCGAGGGATGCTTTTATGCGACTCAGGATCAATGCACCCACGGACTTGCGTCACTCTCGGATGGCTTTCTCATCGCTGAATTTATCGAATGCCCACTGCATCAAGGAATGTTTGACGTACGGACCGGAGAGGCCACCGCAGCCCCATGCAATACCTCTTTAAAGACCTATAAAACTTCACTTAAGGACGGCGTGATCTTTCTGGCGCGTTCTACTGGTGAGTGACAGCGTTACGTTTGAGGCCTTGTCGAAAACCACTAAAGGAGACCCTATGAAAAAAGCACTGTTATCCGTTTCGGTATTTTTTGCCGCCCTACTCACCGGAGCCTGTGTCAGCGCGCAAACGCCGTTGAAAATAGGTTTTTTGGGTGAACTCTCAGGTCCCCAAGGTGCGTTGGGGCAGGACCAATACGACGGCTTCATGCTCGTGGTCGAGCGAAATGGCGGCAAGCTTGGCGGTGTTCCAGTCCAGGTCATAAAAGAAGACACACAACTAAAGCCCGACGTAGCCATGCAGGCGGTTCAGCGGTTGATTGACCGCGAGAAAGTCCAAATCATCACGGGCGTCACCTTCTCCAACATCATGATGGCAGTACAGAAGCCTGTCACGGACAAAGAAGTGTTCCTGATAGGTTCCAACGCCGGACCATCACCGATTGCCGGCGCCGCATGCTCGCCTTATCAATTCCTTGTTTCCTGGCAGGTGGACCAACTCGCTGAGGTGTTCGGAGTCCATGCAAATGAAAAAGGGCTCAAGAAGGTCTATCTGATGGCGCCCAACTACCAGGCCGGTAAAGATTTCCTGGCTGGGTTCAAGCGCACTTTTAAGGGGCAGATTGTTGACGAGATATACACCCCACTAAACCAGCCAGATTTTTCCGCCGAGTTGACCCAACTGTCCGCAGCAAAACCTGACGGTGTGTTCGTGTTTTATCCGGGCGGCCTGGGCATCAATTTTGTCAAGCAGTATCAGCAAGCAGGACTTATGGGAAAGATTCCATTGATGTCCGGTGGTGCGGTGGATGGCACAACCCTGCCGGCTTTGAAAGAAACAGCCTTGGGTGTTCTAGGCGCATTCCCATGGGGTCCCGATCTGGACAATGCGGCAAACAAACAGTTTGTCGAAGAGTTCGAGCGTAAATACAACCGCATTCCTGCTGCGTTTGCGGCGCAGAGCTATGACGCTGCTTTGCTACTTGATTCAGCAATAGCCAAAGTCAAAGGGAACGTGGCGGATAAAAAATCTTTTATGGCAGCTCTTAAATCCGCTGATTTCAAATCAGTTCGCGGACCATTCAAGTTCGGAAATAACAACTTTCCGATTCAAAACTTCAATATTCAAGAGGTTGCCAAAGATGCGCGAGGTCGCATAAGTCTGAAGACAATTGCCACGCCCTTCAAATCTCAAGCAGACTCTTATCACGCCTTATGTGCGATGAAGTGAGGGGCTGAATTTTGTCTTTAGTTCTTACGCAACTACTGAACGGAATTCAGCTCGGGGCGCTTCTGTTTCTGCTGTCAGCTGGCTTGACGCTGGTATTTGGCATCATGAACTTTATCAATTTGGCGCATGGCTCCCTCTTCATGATGGGTGCGTATTTCGCAGCATCCGCCTTTGCCGCCACTGAATCATTTTCAGCAGCCATATTGGCCGGCGTTGGGGGAGGCGCACTACTTGGCGTCATCGTGGAGCGGCTCATAGTTGCCCACATGTATGAGCGCTCCCATCTACACCAGGTCCTGGTCACATTTGGACTGGTCTTGTTCTTCAACGAGCTCGCAAGAATACTTTGGGGCGCAACGTCTATACATGCAGGAAGCCCGAAAGCTTTCTCGGGTTCTGTAGAAATTCTCGGCAACCCGTATCCGAGTTATCGGTTGCTAATAATCGCCCTGTCACTGGCGGTTGCTGCAGGCCTCTACTTTTTTATTCGTCACACCCGCTTGGGAATGCTGGTTCGGGCATCAGCATCGAGATCCGATATCGCCAGCGCCATGGGCGTGAACGTCGTGCTGCTGAAGCGTTGCCTATTTGCGTTCGGTGCTGCACTAGCTGGATTGGCGGGCGTAATGGCCGGACCAATCACCTCAGTGCAGCCAGGTATGGGAGAGCCCATTCTCATCATGACGTTGGTCGTGATTGTCACCGGGGGGATCGGCTCCATTAGAGGAGCATTTTTCGGCGCCATGGTCATTGGTATCGCCGATACAGTGGGGCGAGTCTATATACCAATGTTATTGCGCGCCACGTTCGAAAGATCTGTTGCGCAAGCAATTGGCCCTGCCCTTGCTTCCATCATGATCTATCTGCTGATGGCATGTGTACTTGCACTGCGGCCGCAAGGACTGTTCCCTGTCAAGCATGGCTAATCTAATGTCAAAACTGAACAGCCGCCGCAATTGGATCGGACTCGCAACTTTTGCGTTGTTTGCACTGTTTCCACTTTTTGCAAATCTGGCCAACCAAGAGTATTACGTCACCTTTCTGACTCGCGTACTCATTATTGGGCTGGCAGCGATCGGGTTGAACATCGCACTCGGTTATGCAGGCATGGTGAGTTTTGGGCACTCCCTCTACATAGGCGTCGGCGCATATACGGTCGCAATCATCTCGGACTCCGGAATATCAAACGCGGCACTCCATCTGGGTGTTGCCCTGTGCGCCGGCGCTGCGATCTCCTTGGTCGTCGGCCTGGTTTGTTTGCGCACTACCGGGGTAGCGTTCATCATGATCACCCTTGCATTTGCCCAGATGTTCTATTACGTTGTAGTGGGCTTGAAGCAATACGGCGGCGATGACGGGATGTCCCTGTCTTCAAGAAGCACTTTTGGCGCCATCGATCTGGAAAACAACAGCGTCTTTTACTACCTTTGCCTGACGACCGTGACTCTTGCTGTTTGGGGCGTTTACCGGATGTCCAAGTCGCGGTTCGGTTCGGTAATAAGGGGATGCAAACTAAACGAGCGCCGAATGGCTGCGCTTGGATTTTCAACTCTTCGCTACAAGCTTCTGGCATACGTAATTTCTGCTGAAGTGTGTGTAGTTGCTGGCTTTCTACTAGCCAATCTTGCCAAATTTTCATCGCCGTCATACCTGCAGTGGAGCATGTCGGGCGAACTTATCGTTATGGTCGTTTTGGGCGGTATGGGCACGGTATTGGGCCCGCTTCTCGGCGGAATCTGTTTGTTATTTCTGGAAGAAGTACTTGCCAATTTTGGATTGCCACTTCCGTTTGGAGTCAGCAGTTTTATCCAGTCTCACTGGATGCTATTGATTGGATTGTTTATCGTGATCATCGGACTTCGCATTCAACATGGCTTGGCTAGCTTTATCAACCGCGGGAAGCAGGACGCATGAATTCGCTTCTGGAAGTCAAACGGTTGACTAAAAGATTTCGTGGCATTGCCGCTTCAGACGGTTTATATTTAAAAGTCACACGCGGTGAGTTGCACGCCATCATCGGGCCCAACGGTGCTGGCAAATCGACATTGATTGGACAGTTGTCTGGCGAAATTACACCCGATAGTGGGTCCATTGCGTTCGACGGAGTGGACATTACGCACATGCCGATACACAAGAGGGCATTACTGGGTGTCGCTCGTTCGTATCAGATCACTTCTGTCTTCGAGGAACTCACAGCATTACAAAATGTCGCGCTAGCGGTGCAGGCCAGGAGTGGACATAGTTTTGGCGTTTTGGGCGAAGTCGCCCAGGAACGGGAGCTTCTCGAACCCGCATCTCAGGCAATCGAAGCCGTCGGCCTTTCGGAGTCCATGAATCAGCCTGCCGCACTTCTAGCGCATGGAGCGCGAAGACAGCTCGAACTTGCAATGGTTTTGGCGATGCGCCCAACGATTTTGTTGTTGGACGAACCCATGGCGGGGACATCTCCAACCGAATCCAAACAGATCGTCGGTCTCCTGAAAAAGCTTCGCGGAACCATGACCATAGTACTGATCGAGCATGACCTGCAGGCGGTATTCGAACTTGCAGATCGAATCAGCGTGTTGGTCTACGGCAAGGTCATTGCAAGCGGGCATCCTGACGAGATTCGGTCAGACCCAAGGGTCATAGAAGCCTATATCGGCGAAGAGGGGCTGGTTTCGTGATCGGGAACGTACTCACTGCAAAAAATGTATCGGTTCGATACGGCGCCAGTCAGGTGCTGTTTGAAGCGGAAATTGAGATCGGTCGTGGAGAATTCGTATCCCTGCTCGGCCGCAATGGAATGGGCAAGACGACATTCGTCAAGGCCCTGATGGGAATGAAGTCAATTGATAGTGGATCGGTCTTTTTTTGCGGGCAACAGGTTGCCGGGAAACCGGACTATGCGATTGCACGTCTGGGTATGGGGATTGTTCCGGAAGGGCGCGGGATATTCCCCAATCTGAGCGTCAACGAGAACCTTGTTGCAACAGCGATGCGGCGCAAAGGAAGCATGTCAACTATCTGGACTGTGGATAGCGTGTACGAACTCTTCCCTGGTCTGCGCAAACGAATCCAAAACCTGGGCAGCGACCTATCCGGTGGAGAGCAGCAGATGCTGGCTATCGGAAGAGCGTTGATGACCAACCCCCAACTTCTTATCCTCGACGAGGCTACCGAGGGATTGGCACCTCTTATCCGTCACGAAATCTGGTCTTGCCTTGCCAGGCTCAAGAACGAGGGTCTGTCTCTACTAGTCATCGACAAAAACATCAAGCCGATGCTGGGCTTGGCGAATCGGCACTACATCCTTGAAAAAGGCCGGATTGTCTGGAGGGGCGACTCCTCTGAGCTGTCTGACTCGCCTGAAATCATGTCGAAATATTTGAGTCTTTAAATAACTTCCAACCTCTGGAGAAAAATATGAAGTTGACCATGCAAGATATTCGCGGTGTCGTTGGGATTATTCCTACCCCCGCAACCCCGGATGCTGAAAGCTGGGCGGCTCAAAACACCATTGAATTCGATCAGACCATCAAAATGGTGCGCACGGTTGTTGACGCTGGTGTGGACATCATCATGACGACCGGAACATTCGGCGAGTGCGCAACACTGACTTGGGAAGAACTCCGCTCTTTTACAGAATGTGTCGTTAAAACAGTCGGAGGCCGTCGTCCAGTGTTTGCTGGCGTTACCACTTTAAATACTCGCGACACGATTCAAAGGGGGCGCGACCTGATGGCGGTGGGGGCGGATGGCTTGTTCGTCGGACGCCCGATGTGGCTTGCGATGGATGACATAGCCATAGTCCGCTTCTACAAGGACGTGGCGGCTGCATTGCCTGGAGTGCCACTGGTCGCATACGACAACCCCTCCGCCTTTAAAGGAAAGATTTCACCTGCAGCGTACCGTGCGCTCGCTGAGATCCCCGAGATCATCGCGTCAAAGCACGTAGGTGGGCCTGCACTTGTGCCCGACTTGTTGGCGGTGGGCGACAGGATTCGGCTGTTGCCGCTGGAAATTGACTGGTATGAACTGGCAAAGGCACATCCAGAACGCGCAGTTGCCTGCTGGTCAGGAAGCGTCGCCTGCGCTCCAGCTCCGCTGGTTGCATTGTCAAAGGCGATCCTGAGTCAGAAATGGAGCGAAGCCAGCGCCATCAGCGAGCGTTTGAATTGGGCGGTTCGCGCAATGTTTCCTGGTGGGGATCTATCCAAGTTCATGGACTACAGCATTCCGCTCGGTCATGTTCGCTTTCGCGAAGCCGGGCTGTTTGAACCAGGCCCATGCCGGCCTCCATACCTTGAAGCACCCGCCGATTATGTAGAAGGCTCGCGCATCTGTGGACAGCGGTGGGCAGAGTTGCAACGCGAATACACAAAATCTTCCTGATGAGAATCGGAGAGACCTATGACTAACGGAACCTCAACCAGCACTCCTGTCAAAACGCTTCAGGAATTTGATACTGCTTTAGCTGAGTCTTCAATGCGAGGCCAGTGGCAGTACGACGAGATGCTCGAACGCCTCATCGGTGGACCCAAATCAACGGTACGCGCGATGCTCTGGAAATGGGAAGCCATTCAGAAGAAGTTAATGGAGGCATGCGCCGTTATGCCCGAGAGCTTTACTGCACGTCGCAATCTTTCCTTTATAAATCCTGGTCTGGAGCGCGGCGGCACTACGCAGACAATTCTGGCTGGTATGCAGATTGTCAAACCTGGAGAAGTGGCATGGGCGCATCGGCACCCAATATCAGCCCTTCGATTTGTTATTGAAGGCGACACCAAACTCTACACCGTCGTAAATGGCGAACCTCTTCCGATGGAGCCAAACGATCTCGTTCTGACGCCCGCCTGGAGCTGGCACGACCATCATAACGAGAGCGACGGACTGGGTGTATGGCTAGACGTTCTGGACGTGCCACTAATGCTCTCGCTTGGACAGATGGCGTACGAACCATTGGGTCAAACCACTCAACAACTACTTCCAGATTCAAGTCACCACCTTTCTGCACGGACAGGCATCGTCCGTCCACTATGGGAAAAACCGCCAACCGGTGATCTGCCTTGCCGCTACCCCTGGAAAGAAGTACGGCGGCAGTTGGATGTTTTTGCCGATTCGGACGGTTCACCAAACGATGGAGTGATCCTGGAATATGTCAATCCGCTCACCGGGGGACCTGCGCTGCCTACCTTGCGCTGCTGTGTACAACGCCTGCGGCCAGGGTTTAAGGGCCAGAAGCATCGCAAGACTTCAAGCACAGTGGTTTATGTAATCGAAGGCCATGGCACAACCCGTATTGGAGAGACCGAGATTAGCTGGGGTCCGCGCGATTTATTCGTCCTGCCTACATGGGCATGGATAGAACATCAAAACAATTCTGCCAGCTCGGAAGCATTGCTTTTTTCAGTAAGCGATGCTCCTCTTCTGGAAGCCGCACATCTTTACAGAGAAGAGCCGGAGTCGACTGTCCGCAGCCGATCCGTATCAGAAACCAAAAAAGAGAAGTGAACATGACTGACCTCAATCTGCACTTGAAGATCAACGATTTTTACACCCGCTATGCAGAATCAATTTGCGATGGCGATATCGAGACCTGGCCAGAATTCTTCACTGAAAAATGTCTTTACCGCATTATTCCAAAGACTAACTACGACCGAAAACTCAGGATCGGCCCCATGTTCGCCGAGAGCAAAGGCGCGCTAAAAGATCGCGTCGTAGCGATCAAGGAAACGCTTGTCTACTCCGCACGCAGCATTACTCACCTTGTGAGCGGAGTCCGGATCGTAAGCGTCGAGGGCAATCTTTTAAAGACCCGAAGCATGCTGGCCATCTACCAAACACTGGTGGACGGTACAACCCATATTCAACTTGTTGGGCGTACTTTCGACTCCATCGATCTTGGCGATGGAACACCAAAGTTCAGCGAAAGAATCGTGGTTTTTGACTCAGAGCTTCTCGCTGGCGCGCTGGTTTTTCCAGCCTAGGCTTTTGAGGCTTTGTTTCTTTTTCAATATTTAGCGGAGATTTTTTATGTCAGATCAAAAAGCAGGTTCTGAACTCAAGCCCATCAAGATCTGGTCGCGGGACGACTGTTCTCGCATCCCCCAGTGGGTTTACACAGACGCCGAAAATTACAGCCAGGAACTTGAGCGCATTTTTTATGGCCCGCATTGGCATCTGATTGGCCTTGCGAGCGAGACGCCCAACACCGGAGACTTCAAGCGGGCGACTATCGGCGAGCGCTCCGTCATCATGACTCGAACAGACTCTGGCGATATCAGTGTCCTTCTAAACAGCTGTGCTCATCGCGGCGTTGAAATCTGCCAAGCAAAGTTCGGCAGCCAAAAAGAAATAATGTGCCCGTACCACCAGTGGACGTACGACCTGAACGGAAAATTAATGGGGGTTCCATTCCGTAGAGGCGTCAAGGGAAAGGGAGGCTTCCCGGCTGATTTTGATCCCGCCAAGCACGGCCTTCGAATATTAAAAGTAGAAAATATCAATGGCGCTGTGTTTGCAAGCTTTGACCACAACGCCCCGCCCATGAAAGAGTACCTTGGTGATGAGAACTACAAATATCTGATTCGTATTTTCAATGGGCGACCCGTAAAAGCAATTGGCTACCAGCGACAGCGTATCAAGTGCAACTGGAAGCTTTATATGGAAAACATCAAGGATCCATACCACGCATCGCTTCTCCACGTTTTCCTGATCAGCTTCGGGCTATACCGCATCGACCAAAAAGGCGAGACAGTCACAGATGCTCGAACCTTGTCCCACAACGTTTTTGCTTCGATCCGAAATGCGCCCGGCGAGACTTCCGGTACCGAAGACATGAAGTCATTCCGGGAGAACCTCAAGCTCAACGACATGAGTATCGTCCAAGCAACCAAAGAGTATGACGACGACGTAACCATTCAGATTCAAACCATATTCCCTGATCTGGTCCTGCAACAACAGGGGAACAGTCTTCAGATGCGATATGTCATTCCAATGGGACCCAACGAATTTGAATTGCTCTGGACTTATTTCGGCTACGAAGACGACACTGAAGAAACCACCCTCCGGCGCCTCAGGCAGGCTAACCTGACGGGCCCCTCCGGCTTTGTCTCAGTGGATGACACTGAAGTCCTGGAGTATTCACGAGCGGGCATCGGCCCCAATCCCGCCAATGATGCAGTTCTCGAGCTTGGAGGCAGAGAGGCCAAACCACCGGCGGACGGCAATATGGTGACTGAAGGACCGATAAGGGGGTTTTATCAGTACTATCGGCAGGTAATGCATCAAGAGGGAACTGGACTTCGACAATGAGTAAACGCACCACCGACCGACTTCAACCTGGTTTAGATGAGAGCCTTGGATTCCTTATTTGCGACACAGCACGCTTTGTCAAACGAGTGCTGTACGCGAGGCTGGCACCATGGGGCATACCCGGTAGCTGCTGGTTTTTGCTCCGTGTCCTCTGGCAGGAAGATGGTGTCTCACAACGGGAACTCAGCGAGCGTTTAGGTGTAGCCGAACCTTCAGTTGTTGTGATGTTGCGGGGCCTGGAAAAAAAGGACCTGATTCGGAGAGAGCGTGATGAGGTGGATCGCAGAAAAATGCGAGTATTCCTGACGGAGCGGGCAGCGGCTCTTGAAGAAGAGCTCATGGCCGTTGCAGAAGACGTGAATCACACCATGCTTCACGCCCTATCCGGAAAAGATGAGAAACAAGTAACAAACAATCTGCGGTCTATACGGGAGCAGCTTTCAGCCTCTTGTGAAGGTGCAGAAATGGTCGATGACTAAACGTCGTCTGCAGCCGATTTTTCCTTGACTTCGTGCCATCGAGCTCTGAAAGCTCGCACGGAGAAATTTGCCAATTCCAACAAGTCGGCTTCGCGCATAGGCCTTTTTGATATTCATTCAATTTCACAAAACGAGGTGTCATATGCACGCACACGAAATACCGGCAGGCATCTTGCCTGCGCAAAATGGTCTCTATTACGGCGGCGCCTGGCATGCACCGAAGGCCGGCGTTTTCGCCGAAACGATAAACCCAACCTACAACGAAGTCATCACCACGGCACCAGTGGCAGATGCATCTGACGTAGACGCAGCGGTAAGGGCCGCACACGAAGCATTTCCCGCCTGGGCAGCTACCCCACCCGTCGAACGAGGCCGTTATCTGAGAAAAGCAGCAGCCGTGCTCCGAGAGCATGCTCTTCCTCTGGCCCAGCTTGATTCCCTCAACAATGGGAATCCAGTTTCGGCACTCGCAATGGACGCAGATTTTGCCGCAGATTGCCTTGACTACTTTGCAGGCCTCGCCACTGAGATCAAGGGCGAGACGATCCCGATGGGTGACGGCAATTTCAACTACACGGTGCAAGAGCCACTTGGCGTCGTCGCTCGGGTTGTAGCCTACAACCACCCCTTAATGTTCGCAGCTGCAAGACTGGCCGCACCACTGGCCGCAGGAAATACTGTCGTAGTTAAAGCGCCTGACCAATCTCCGCTGTCAATACTGCGCCTGGCAGAACTGGTAGGGCATATCTTCCCTCCAGGAGTCGCAAACTTCCTGTGCGGTTCACGCGAATGTGGGGATGCCATGGCCAGACATCCACTGGTCCAAAAAATCACACTGGTCGGCGGAGTTCCAACGGGCAAGGCTGTCATGAAAACAGCCGCCGACAGTCTGAAGCCTGTGCTTCTTGAACTGGGTGGCAAGAATGCCTTGGTGGCTTACCCCGATGCGGACCTCGACAAGCTGGTGAACGGAATCGTTGGTGGCATGAACTTCACCTGGTCTGGTCAAAGCTGCGGTTCAACGAGTCGGGTGTTTTTACATGAGTCGATTCACGATCAGATTCTTGAAAAAGTCATCAAGTTGCTGCCTGAGCGCCACAAGCCCGGTATTCCAACTGATCCTAAGACGACGATGGGCTCCCTGGTTAGCGCAGCACAGCTGGAAAAGGTCAAGCGGTACGTGGCCATAGGGATTGAAGACGGCGGCCGGCTGGTTGCAGGCGGAAAACAGCCTGCTGACCCAGCGCTCAAGGACGGCTTCTTTTTTGAGCCAACTGTGTTTGCCGACATGAAGCCCGGTATGCGGCTGGCACAGGAGGAAGTGTTTGGCCCCGTCATGTCAGTCTTCAAATGGAGCAACGAAGACGAGTTGTGGAGCGCAGTTAATGGAGTGGATTTTGGACTCACCGGGTCCATCTGGACACAGAACCTGAACACGGCGCATCGTGCAGCCAGGCGCATCCACACCGGATATGTGTGGATCAATAACTCGAGCCAGCACTTTATGGGTGCACCGTTTGGCGGTGTGAAGCAATCGGGCATAGGCCGCGAGGAATGCTTCGCCGAGCTGCTTGAATTCACATATACAAAAAACGTGAACCTGAAGTTTTAACTCTACTACTGAAAAACTGGAGAAGGTTTCTCATGCGAAATATGACAAGAAATAAAAAGCCGCTCACTTTCAAGGTTGTTGCCACACTAATGCTTTCGCTGGCATGCTCGATAGCTTTGGCGCAACCTTTCCCCTCCCGGCCAGTAAAGCTCATCGTTCCGTTTACTGCAGGCGGTTCCGTCGATGCAGTCGGAAGAGCAGTTGGCCAAGGCTTGTCAGAGCAGTTGGGGCAACCTGTGGTTGTAGATAACCGCCCAGGAGCGGATGGTGCAATTGGTACGGCCGAGGTTATCCGTTCGAAGCCTGATGGCCATACCTTGCTGGTGGCCACCAACACCCAAATACTTGCCGTTCCCACTTTGCGGTTGAAGCCCCCGTACGACCCACTAACCGCTCTCCAGCCAATCGGTCTGTTGGGGCAATCGGCGTTCTTCATGTACGTTCACCCAAGCCTGCCCGTGAACAACCTGAAAGAATTCATCGCTTACGCAAAAGCCAATCCGGGCAAACTCAGTTATGCATTCGGAAACTCTACCGGAAATTTAGCAGCTGCGCAGCTGGTGCGACTTGCAGGCTTGCAGATGACCGGCGTGCCCTACAAGGGCGAGGCGCCCGCCCTGCCAGACCTGATATCTGGACGCGTCCAGATGATGTTGGCCTCCACTACCAGTATGTTGAATATGGTGAAGGATGGGAAACTAAAGGCAATCGCATCCATCGGCGACGCACGGAGTGCGTTGGCACCGGACGTTCCCACTTTTGACGAGGCTGGACTTCGGGGCATCACGATTCTTCCTTGGATTGGCCTTTTTGCTCCTGCAGACACTTCACCAGAAATAGTGACCAGGCTTTCCAGAGAGTTAACTACTTTGATGCGTCAGCCCGCCAATGCCCGGCTACTGGAGCAACAAGGCCTGACACCAGCCGTTCGGTCACCGGGCGAGATGCGGACATTTATATCAACACAGCTACAGATCTGGACACGTCTGATAAGCGAGGCTGGAGTGGAGCGCGAGTAAAAGCCCAGCAGGTCCAGCGGCGAAAACTGCTGGGCGTAAGGGCATTGCGCACAATATTGAGAAGAAGCGATTACAAGGGGAAATAGCCCCAATACAAGCGCGGATCAACTCAATAGTGCTCAATTGCACTCCAAAAACTGACGAGGGAGAGTGAGTGCTTCGCGACGAATAGGTGTAAATCCAGCGCACATCTTCGGATTGGAGCGTACACGGAGTGCAGCTAGCCATTTTCTTATCCGAAGTGCACTACCGCCCAAATTTACTTTGCCAGGCCTTATAAGAACGCAGTTCAGCAAGCTCTTGAAGCTCGTCCGGCGGATATAGATTTGGGAACTCGGTTGCAGGCACTCCATCGCGAAGAAGTTGATGCATATGTTTAAGGGCTTGCACAGCAGATGACAACGGTTGAAGACCCTGTAGACATACGGAGACGCACAGTTTCCCGAGACGCGAATGAACGAGTATTTGAGGAGCTACGCTCCCAAACATGAGAGGCCTCCTGACTGCGCCTCTCATTTCAGCCGCCTCCTCTTAGGTTTTTACTTTTGTAACTAAAATTCCCAATCAAGTTCGATGCCAATCCCGATGACTTTGCGATGCGGCGATGGAGACGGGTCTACTTACTATAAGTAAGACTTTAAGTGGGTGAGGTTTGCACTGCCCTTGCGCCCACTCTCGCACAACCCTATTTCCGCGCTAGCAGCTCCAGTGTTCGAGGATCGGCTTTATCGCCACAGAATCTCAACAGCGCTTCCTTGAACACCGAATCCCCTGGGGCCACGGCGGCGAAGAGAGTCATGCAGGATCTGAACTTCAGATCATCTGGGGTCCCCAAGATCTCGAACGCTGATTTGCCTTTCACCGCCAGCTATTCCGAGCAATTAAAGTCGTAAACACTTTCAATTTACGCGACGCTAAGTCTATGTCAAGGGCAGACTCTTGTACCCGCAACTTTAAGCGCTGCGAACTGGAGTGCTGAATGTCAGTTTCGGAGCAAGCCGCATGGGCGGTTTAGGCCGGATCCTGCAGGGGTTACCATGACGCAAATCGGCCAGAAGCCGACATTCATCCGCTACGCTATCGGGTCATCGTTGCCAGCAGGAATACCACATGTTCGGTGTTTTCAAGTCAAAGGCTAGCAAGCCCGTGCAAAGCCTTTTTCGAATGTCCGTCAAGGTCGGACGTGGCTCGAACGCGGACATGCCGGCGACGCTCGCCGGCGCCTTCGTGCCAGTCTATGCAGCCGCAGAGAATCACGAAGATGCAGCCAGAAAGGGCGTATCGAAACTCGTCTCGCAGGGCTTTGAGTTCTTGGACTTTCGGGGCCTGAACCATCAACTTGATGCAGCACAGTGGTCTGGCTACGTCGCGAAGGCTTGGCCGGAGTTCGCGTCGAATCTCCCCAACCAAGCCGAGGTCCTAGCCGGGCTTAACGGTGACCTCGTAATCTTCGGGCCGTTCGCTGGTTACGAGCCTTCGCGCGAGGGCTGAATTCGGCCAGAAGCCGACACTCGTCGTTCCGGTCTCGTTCGCTCGATAGACTAACGCGGCGTCCAAGCATCTGGCCGCCCAACTTTTAGACATGGACTTCGAGATGGCAGACCTTTGGGACAACCTCTACATGCGGGATCAGGATGAACCTCACCATGTCATTACGTTTGGAAAGTCTCCAGCGCAGACCACTGAGGACCGAGAAAAGGGCATCGCGCGGTTTGGCGGCATGCGTGCACCCTCTTACGTAAATTCCTACTGGCTTGCGGCACACACGCTCCTAGAAAGTGCTGTTGCGTCGAAGACGCTCGATGATCTCGCTCTGCCGATCTTTTACTTGCAGCGCCATGCCGCTGAACTGCTGATCAAGCGGTTGTTAGACTGGGGATTTGACATCGCAGACCTCTGCGAACAGTTGCAAAAGCCCGGTGGCACGTTCCCCACCAGCGAGCATCTAAAAAGAAGAAATAACTGTCATGACCTTCCCCAGTTGCTAGCCGACCTTTCCGATCTTGCGACGAATTGGAGATGCCAACCCTTGCCTTCGGAGCTGCAAAGGCTGGTTAAACAGATCGGTGAATTTGAAACAACTGACACGTGGGCACGCTATGCACGCGGCCGAAAGAAGATCCCCGGCGAGAAGGCGCAGATCATCCATCACGTCAAGAATGAAGTTGCAATTCCGATGGTCGAGCTTCAGGCCCAGCTGGGGCGAGCCGTTCGTGCCTCTATCGAAACCCTTCCGCATGGCCAAACCCTTGAAGCAGAACTCTACGACAGGTGGTACCTACTGGCACGAGAGGCCGGGGAAGCCGGATAGCTGGAGCGACAGGCAGGATGCGGCCAGAAGCAGTCAGTCAGAACTTTTTTTCGGTTGACTGCTTCAGGCTGGGAACGGCCTTTGACCTCGAGTGTCGTGAGCGACAGTTCACCGTGCCCAAAGCTGTCAGACCGCCAGGCATCGGAACGTCCGCCTGCGAGACCTTGGTTGACCTGCCTGCTGACGACGTACACGACAATCTTCAATAATAAACATGAGGAGTTCGGGGTATGTATCTAATCCGGCGGCTCACACGAGCTGCGTTGGCGAACGTCTTCTACGCGCTCGGGAAACGGCCCGAGGCCGAGACAGTTGATTCGGTGCGCTCTATTGCAACGCTGGCAGCAGCGCGCATCTCAAAGCTGCGGCGAGTCCACGCCACCCACAATGACGATCCCGGGCGGTTCGCGAGCACGGTTCTATGGGGTGGGTCACACCCAATCATCTTCGCTGCGCTGGTGGGCCTTGGATGCGCAATTTTGGCGCTTGCCTGCTTGCCCGCGCCTTACCCAGACTGGGCTGTCATCCCTTTTCCTGATCTCCCCAAAGACTACACACACACGACGTTCTTCGGGACCATCTGGAGCGTCCAGGCGACGCTCATCGCGCTCGTCTATCCAATCGTCCTGACCTTCGTGCCCATCCTGCTTCAACGACGGGCATCATCGAAGTTCGCGCTAACCTTCTACATGCGTGATTCAGCCGTGCTACCGGCCGGCACAAGCTCCCTGTTGTTTCTGCTGGTGCTGACGGTGCAGTATCTTGCCGCGTACTATGTGCCGCAGGAGCTCTTCCTCTTTGGCGCCGTGTTTGATGGACTCTGGCTGCTAGCCAACATCGGCATGACCGGCTACTTCTTGGTGAAGACCGTGCGCTACGTCGAAGAGGACGTAGGTGAAGCAACCTACAGGCGCCTGGCGCTCAGCTACATCCTGTGGGCAGACCTCGAGGAAGCGCAGACGGCGGCCCTCTACGATGCCGGCGGACCCAACATTGGGGAATACCGAGGCGGGAAATTGGAACCGCTGGTCCGCATGATGGCGATTCACTCGGGGCAGCCGACCGTTTCAACGACCCTTTCCGGCAGAAACGAGTTGGTCGACATCGATCTGTTCCTCGTGAATCGCGTAGCCCGCGCGTGGGCAACGCGCGCCAAAGGTCATGTCGTCGGACAAGGAGCGGAGCGGAGACCACCAACCCTGGAACTTTTACCGTCGTTCTGGGGCGAATACTCTGGCCTCGTCCACATCGCCCGGGTTACCGGCGGGCCAGACCTGACGCCATATGAGCGTCGTGACCTCCTGCAGGCATACGTCTTCGCGCCACAACCTAGCCGCTTCTTCACTGGCAATACTAAGGGTCTGCTGGAGGAACTCGCCAGCGAAGTTCAGTCGCAGCTCGAGCAAGGCAGATTCGACGAGGCGGCTATGGCCTTCAAGAAGTTGCGCAGGCTGCACGAGGCCTTCCTTCACTGTTCAAATACGGATCAACACTCGAACCTCGCGAGCGTCCCCGCGACATGGTCTCTTGGATATCGCAGCGTCAGCGACTACTGGCTAGACCCCTACCGGCCGCTGTTTGAGGTGGCGGCGAACAAGCTGTCCGCCAACCAAGGGCTCTGGCGCGACCTGTGCAGGCTTCCTGCTGAACTGGTCCGTCGTTCAAATCCGCAGGACGTGCAGATGACCGACGACATCCTCGAACAATACGAACTCATCGACCATTTCCTAGGTACGTGGTGGACCCGCGAAGCCCATCGCTCACAGGCCGTCTTTGGGGCAACTGGAGCACAGCTTCCCGAACCTATGGCCTCCGACTACAGGGATGCCATCACGGCCGTGGTCAATGGTCTGAATGTCGCGGCGGTGCCTTTCGATGAGAAGGGGGCCGAAGACGAGCATCGGTGGGCCGCACGCCTACGAGCCACGGTGACATGGATGACGCATGCAGACATGTGCGTCAGACTGTTGATAGGTGCCGTCCGCCGGGGCGACAAGGTTGCGTCCGAGTGGTACAGCGACTGCCTGAGTCACTGGCTCTCTGACCGGGCGTACGAGTATGGCTCTCGCCGCTTCGCCTACGCGGACGACCTACCTGCGGCCAACGTCAGAGAGCTGGACATTTCATGGTCCAAAGCACGGCAGCAAGTCTCTGCGGCCATCCAGGGCGAAGCCACCGTTGACGACGCGGTCCATGTTCTTTGGGCAAGCCTCAAGCGGCACTGGGAGGTCGCGCGATTCACAAGCGCACTGCTCCTATTGCGCGACGAGGTTCACGGCACCTTCCAAGAACTTGCGCAGAGGGTTGCGGGCCACGTTCTCACCCTAACGTTTTTCACTCCAGGGCCATCAGTCGACGCCCAAAGCCTGCTTGATCCAGACTTACTACTGAGCACGTATTTAAGGCTATGCTGCTTCGAGCCGCACTCCCGCGCGCATTCGGCTTCACTCGTCGCCCGAATACTGCGGCGAGGCACCGATGGCCCCGTCATCAATGGTTGGACCTACACGGGCCACGGATACCAGAGCAATCCAGAGTCGCAGGCAAAGCAGTTCATGGCCTTGCTGCTCGCCTCAACCGACCCGGGCAGGTTTGCACTTAACGACGCATCCCGCCTGTGCAGGGACCTGCACGAGCTGGACACGATGCGTGAGCTGTCACGAGTTCTGGCCCTGCTCATCGCCGAGGTGAAACGGCCGCTACGGAAAGGGCTGCCGATTGCCGCAGCGGCTCTGCGTGCCCGCTTCGGGTCGCCGACGCGCACGGTGTCGCCATTGCTGCAATGGCGCAGAAAATTGAAGAACCTGCTAGAGGGAGTCGATGCGCAAATCGACGCTGAACTTCGTAAGATTGTTGTGCCGCCAGATGCGGCGAGAACACTCGTAGCGCGCCTGCAGGCCGAGTTGCTGAACCCGACCGACGGCAAGGCTTGGAACGGCCACATGCGGACAGGCGCTGGGGCTGTGACCAGGTCGCAAGACATGTGGTCAGAGTCGTGGCGTCGATACGAGAAGGCCACATTCCTACGGCCCCACGAGGAAGAGTTTCGCCAAGCGGACGTCCAGTGCTGGGCACGTCAGATTGCGTGGGGCACTCTGCCGTTGGCCCTTAGGGAAGCGCTACAAATCAAGGGCATCAAGCCTATCGAGGGCTCTTCAGGAGGCGAGCAATTGCTGAATCTCGCTGCGGCGATTCGCGTCGAGCTCAGGTCAGGCGGATCGCTCGTTGTTCTGGTTCCGCACGGCCCAAGCGGTCGCGTAGCAGAGGAGATGCATTGGCAAGTAGATGGTCGCTCAGGACCTCCTCACGGGGTCGAGTTCACGACACGCGTAGGTACAGAAGGCCCATTCGCACATCGCATGGTCAACGGCGCGTTTGTTTTCGACATGCAGACGCCAGACGACCGAATTTACCTAGTACCCGCCGCCTGGTTCGATTGCCTTGTCTTCGAGCAGCAGCTCGACGGCACGATTCTGCAGCACGAATTCCAAGTTGAGGAGCCTGACAGCGTGCTGTTTAAGCTTCATTGGCGCGCCGAGCTTTCTGGCGCTTTCCATCAAACCTAAGCTCCCTGACATCCGCCATACCTCCTAGAGCCACCATTCGGGCCAGCGCCTATCGTCGAGTCGATTGACCGCTTAGCGCTAGATTGCGTGAGTACGCCCTGCGGTGTCCAGCGACAGCTCTCGCTGCACAGTTGTCATCGACCCTCGCGGGCCGACCGGCTCCACCGGGCCCAAAGCGGCTATTCATTCCTCCCGATAGCGGTCGTTCGAGAGCAGTAATTTGGGGGGCAGTAACGTGTCAGTTCGGGAGCCTGAGAGCGGACTCAGAGATGTTGGTGTAGAACACGGCATTGATAACAACAACTTCTCCACCACCTCATGACCAACAAGCCCAAAACGGAGCGCAAGAAAGACGATTTCGACTGGAAGCACGCACGCGTGGAAAATCTCTTCGCTTTTCTCGACGGAAACACTAAATGGAACAAGGAGTTCCAAGAGCGTGAGTACACGCGCAGCCTCGCAGGCTGCATCTCGGGCCGTGACAGGCTGGTCTGCTTCCTGCATTTGAACGTCAGCACGCAATCGGGCGCTGACATGGACGAGCTCAAGCCATTTTGGGAGGCGCTTCATCGCGCCACGCCTGAGCAAACTTCCTCCCTGAAGGCATTCAACAGGTACCTGGCGCAACAGGCTGAAGAGGCAGCAAGGATGAAGAAAAAAACTTGGACACCGCAACCCGCCACTGATGAATGGGAAGCGCTGTCCAGGGCCCTGAATGCGCACCTCGGCTGGGGGACTAAGACGACAGCACTCTTCGTAAAGGCGACCATCAAGCTTCACCGGGGCCCCAAGGCCTTACACTTCTGGCCGGACGCCACGCCAGAGATGGCTCCGCTCCTTAAAAGCAAGCCCTTCTTGCCCGTGGACCGCGTCATCCTGTGCATCTTTCGAAAGCTTGGACATACCTGCCCCCGCTTCGACAACATCAACAGTGGACTGAGGCGTGAGTACACGGCCGAGCAGATGCTTACGTGGGACGACCTTTGGTTTTGGGGCTTCTTCACCCAGACTGGTGGAGGGGATGAACGAATCCTGGGTTGGAATCCGGGAAAGTTCTGGAGCCAGTTGTCCTCCTCCAAGGATGACGAATCCGAGTTAAGGGCGCTCGGCGACGAGTTTGTGCAGCTCGTGGGGTAGGCCCCCGACGGGTGGGGCGATTGTCGAGCCTCGATGGCGACGAATACATGAATGCGCACCCTTGATGCAGTTCATCCGCGACTGTCGGCTTCTGGCCGAATCTAGCCAGTCAAATGATCGGCCAGATCGTACATTTCAGCGGCACGGGTGCCCTTCGCGTTGCGTTCTTGATCCGTGTGTTTACGACTTTATTAACCTGTTTACGACTTTAATTACCCAGAATACCAGCATGAGTTCCACGCACTGAGTGAGTCGCACGCCTAGGACCGGGTGGTTCAAATACTCGACAGCTTCTTGCTTGGAGCGGGGCGCGAACTTTCGCGCCATGGTGCTCTGGCCGAGACCTTCGAGCTGCGGAAACACAAACCACATCCAGTGCGTTTTCTTCTTGCCTGCAGCAAGTTCTGCGCACACCATCTCATAGCGGTCGTCTTGCGCTTCTAAAGATCGCTCTAAATTGTTTTGTTCACTCATGTCAGCGAATGTACTGAATCAGTTGCTTTACCGGATGTTCTGGGAGCAGCGGTCCGCTCCGGGAACAATCTGTAATGGCAGTGCTATCCCAGCATCGCCAGTTGCTCCCGCGCAGTTTTCTTCGTCAGTTGCCGCGCCCTGGCAATCGCCGGCATGTTCTTCTCACGTGGACGGGTCTTGCCCTCTTCCCACAGATAGATAGAGGCGCCTGACACGCCCAACAGCTTTCCGAAGTCAGCAGCCGACAGATCGAGCTTCTTGCGCAGGGATGCCAAATTCTTTGCGCTATAGCGGGCAACGGTTTCACCGCCCTCTTCTGCAGCCTTGGGTGCTGCTTTGCGTGTGCCCTTGTTTGCCTGTGCCACGTCGCGCTCGAGCTGAGCCAAGCGGCGCTTCAACTCTGCGATTTCGGAACGATACTTGGAAGAGGCCTTTTTAAGAGCCGATACCTCAGCGCGGACTTCCTTTCGGGCGACGCGGGAGATTTCTGATTTGAGGGCGGTTGCAATGTTCATGGCGGCATTTTCGCATTTCGGACTGAAACTCAAAGTTTCCCGTATTGCTAGCTTCCGCCTTTTGGATTAAATTAATGAGTGCACGGGAAAACTTTTTGTGCTTCCCGCCCGCATTGGGGTTACCCCATGCATAGCCAGACCGGATTACCGCTGGCGCCCGAGCTGCAGTGACTGTCAACGGGGATTCTTGAACACTCAAAGAACCCCTAATATGACACCAGAGAAACGACGCCGACTACTGCGCTGGCAAGCATTCGATAGACAAAACGGCCTTTGTACTTACTGCGGCGACCCGATGTGGAAACACAATGGTAAGCAATTCGCACGGCAATCCGGAATTCCACGCCGGCAGGTTCGCTTTAGAAAGTGCACTACGGAGCACCTGGTGGCGCAACGCGACGGCGGCCAAGACACTCCAGAGAACATTGCAGCTGCGTGCGAGGAGTGCAATTGGAAGAGACATGCAGGCAGGGCTAACTGTGCGCCATCACCCGAAGAGTTTCGCAAAGAGGTGCAGGCGTCACGCCTGACCAACTCGCCAAATCATCCAGCTATTGGTTCTCTAAATCTAGCGAACTGGCTGCCAGCAAAATCCACTCATGACTGCGACTGTGGTCGCCACACCGTTCCGCAAAGTCGCTGAGCGGGTACCCGTCTGTGTCGCATAACCGACCACCACGGTCCCAACCCTGATTTGCTCCGGATCAAAGACCTTGGTGTTGCGGTTCAGCGTCAAGATGAAGTTATCTGCTGGTCGGCCCATCAGCCTGTAGGCCTCGGGAATGTTGCCGGTCAAAACCACGATCTCGGAGTCCATTTGGGCAATAGCGCCGACAAACTGGCCCATGCCCTTCGGCGCACCGTAGGCCACATGCATCACGGGTGCCTTAAGGGTGTCTGGGTCCATGCCCTTTGAGATGGCGTATGTTGGGCAATTGACAGGGGCACGCTTTCCTGATCGAAGCTCTGCGTTGAATATTTTGTCTTGGGCAGCATCTGCCTGCGCCTTCTGCGCATCTGCTGTTGCCTGGGCTCGCTGCTCCACTTCTTTCTGCGCAACCAGCCGCTGCTGACCAGCGTCGCGACGACGTACCTGGAACTGGGTGAAGGCACCCTCGGTCTGCTGTTCGCACTCGCGCTGCAACACGTCATATCCGTATACGTCGTTACGGAAATTTCCCGAAACCTGGGGCCGGTATTCTGGCGGGAACTTGCTCATTTCCTTGGCGCACGATGGCAGATCTGGGACCTCTGGCGAGGTGGGATCGATCAGCGACAAGTCGGTTTTGACGCTTTGGACGATGCGCTGGACGTTCTGCGGGGTGTAGAGGCTGTTCAAGCCCTGCCTTTGCTGCACGGGAGCTGGTGCAGCGGGCACTCCAGTCGCTGTTTGACCAGTTGGAGCGCAGGGCACGGAAGAACCGGTTCTACCGCCCAAGGCGCCCAACAGTATGTTGGCGAACTGGCAGCCAGCGTCTGCCTGCGCAAAGCAACAAGATGCACCCGTTACCAACCCGATCCAGACCAAGCTTCGCACCTTGCGATTAAATCGTTGATTCATTTCTTCCTCCATGTAGCACGCACGTTTCAAATCTAGAACCTGAATTGGCCCGGCGAAGAAATGGGATCAACGCAATACTACCAATTCGGTAGTATTTTACTTTAGAGAAAAGCGGACCATAACCACTCTTTAAGGGGTGGGATGTCGGATTTTGGGTCGCGGTTGAGAAAAGCTCGAATTCAAGCAAAGCTATCGCAGGAACAGCTGGGTATTGAAGCCGGGCTAGAGCCAGCGTCTGCCAGCACCCGGATGAACAGGTATGAGCTGGGAAAACGCGTCCCCGCTCAGCAGATAGTTCATCAACTAGCCTTAGTCTTAAAGGTCCCTACTGCCTATTTCTACTCGGACAACAACGACGAAGCCTCACTGTTACTGAACTACCATCGTCTGTCCAAAGCAAAAAAGCAGCAAGTCAATGAACTGATTCAGTCATTGATGTGACTTTTTCATGTACGCGTGAAATGCTGGCGCAAATTTAGAAGAGACGATGCCGGCTTAAGAACCAGCACCAACCCCGCGATCTAACACGCAATGAAATTACTTTGGTTCGCTTCCAAGAGAGTCCTTTACTTGGTAGCGGGTACCATCAGATTTGATCCAGTCCAGAGCTCCGACCTTGATAGCAGGCCTCAACGCCTCGGGGACCATCTCGAGTTCTGTTCTTGAGCTGGGGTCAGTGCGAGTTCCGCCGAAAAGCCGAACCTCCTTTTTTGCACGAGTAACAGCGACGTAGATTGTGCGCAGCTCCGCATCTCGCTCGGATTTTGTTTTGGCCTTGTTTATCGGCCACCCACCTTCGACCAGTCCAATGGCGAACACGTAGGGCCACTCTCCACCCTTGGCGCCATGGAGAGTAGTGAAAGTCACGCCTGACGCGGGGTTATCAACTATTCCTTTAAGCTTGGCGTGAGCGGCCTTCCAGCCCAAGTCAAGCTGCCGAACAACCGGATCAAAGTGCCGTAACCAGTTCCGGAGTTCGGGCTCATGCCTGATACCCCCACTTGAGCGCAGGTAAGCGTTGGTTGCCGCCTTGAACATAGACTCGCGGGCGCTACCCCTGAACTGCGAAAGCTCCAGGCAAAGATCGGCGCCGCGGTCTGAAGCCCATGGATCACTATCACCCAGCTCAAGATCAACCTTCTCCAGTATTCCCTTAACAATTTCTTCATTAAGCGATAACTTGGTAGCGCGTTTTTTTGGCTCGACCGTTTTCTTCTCCCCGCCTCCTGCCCTTTCGATGAGGTAAGCCAGCTTCATGACAGCTTCGAGGTGAGGCAGAAACTTGCGCCCCCGCTTGGGATGCTGCGTAGGAAGTGCTCTAGCCCAAAACTCTCGCTCTAATGGGGGTAACTCTTTCTTGGTCCGGGCAATCACGGCAATATCTGTACCCGGCACTCCCGTAGCCAACAGCTCTGCGATTTGCTGAGCCACTGCCGCGTTCATATCGACAGCCGCCTCAAAAGAATAGAAAGTTGGTTTCGGCCCTGATTTTGACGCTGTGATAGCGAAAGGCTGCCCACCCGAATGCGTGACCGCAACATTCCGCAGAATGAGATTGGCGAGGCGGGCATTCTGGTAAGTCAAGCGAAACGACTTGCACAGGGGAAGGCTGACCGCACCATCCAGAGGAGAAAAAGAAGCGCCACGATACTCAAAAATGGATTGATTCGGATCACCCAGCACCATTAAATGAAGGCGGGAATCCCGTTTCGCCATCGTGTTGACAAGTTGGATGTGATTAGGTCCAGCGTCCTGCCATTCGTCCACAAACACATACTTGTAGCCCAACCCGGTTGGTCCTCGTTTTTCGACAACACGGGTGGCGCGGCGCGTCATGTCGAAGAAGGTCAGTGAACCCTCAGACCAAAGCTTTCGCCTAGTTTCTCGAACAAGAGCTTCGACCAAGATTTGGCGAAGTGCATTGAATTGGCTCGGCCTGCGCTTTTCCGACCTCTTACCCTCTGGCCTGCCTGTCAGAACATCCACGACGAGCTGAACCGATTTGTGCTCAACGCTATTGATCTCTGCCAACCACTCCAGCCCAGATTTGCGATCAGGTCGACCCAGAACCTTCACCGCTTTCAAGGTCTTGCGCCCCAACTCCATTGACGAATTCTTCTTGGACTTGATGCAGGCTATTAGTGCAGTCACTGACCACAAGACAGCGGCTTCCACTTCTTTGGTCTTTGCCAGCTTGGCATTGCTCTTCATGCCTCGGGCCACGCTGAGACCAAAGCCATCAAGAGTCTTTACGACCACTCCGTTTTCAGCCAGTCCGACGGGTAGGCCAGCCCTACGCAGAGCATCCTCGCTTCGGCGCCGATCCTCACGGGAATAAGGAATCCACACAATCTCCTCGGGGTTTGCGCCTTGATCGACCAGATACTTGATACGCCGAACAACCATCGTGGTCTTACCGCTACCGGGACAGGCAAACACTTGGACCGATCGCTCTTTGGTTTGAACGATGTCCAGTTGCTCTTTGCTGGGCTGGAATTCTTTCATTTTGGTTAACCTGATTTGATTTGGTCCGTTTTGGATGAGTACTGAAAAGCACTTTGGAACCTTCGGCCTATCAAATTAATTTGATTAGGAGCAACTTCACTTCAAAATTTCATTCTTAATATGACGTAAATCAAGGTAGAAATTAAGGTGATAGGTTGTGCTCATCGAATTAGAAAATTGTGTGTTTTCACTTGGAAATTAAATTGAAATCGACTGTTATTCATCAATCTTGGTATGGCGAAAAAGAAAGTTGTGTATATGACCATTGACTGGCCATAACCATTTATCTCGCCCATACAGGGATCGTAAATTCACCTCTCTTTGCAGCCAGCAACCAAACGTCTAACGTCACCTCTTCAAGCGCACCAAAATCTAGGTTATGCAGTCTCACCATCTGATGAAGGGAAATATTTCCGTTCAGCTTGACCGTGGCAATTTGGCTCAATAGCCGATTTGCTCTTTTGACCAATGCCGTTTCCGATACCTTTTCACTACCAAGTGCTCGCCCAAGCTGGTTCTTCGTTGTCGGCGGCTGGAAAAACCTCACCACGTTGGCCCAATACCTTTGATGATTGAAGTGCAAGAGGTCCCCAACCGAGAGAATCCCTGCATCGCTCAATGGACGGGTACCCTGAAGCCTTAGTTCAAAGTGCGAAATAGGCTGAGATGCCAGTTTGGACGAAAGCTTTCCTGTTTTGTCGGCATACGTACAAACATTGAACTCTTTGTTGGGAGCATTTAGGTAAGTCGCGGCGTGGCGTTCAGCATGCTGCACTGCGGTGCCCGCGCTCTTTCCTTTAAAAACCGTCGATGGCCAAAAATGGCGCACCAGCACAATTGCTTCCGATGCATCATCAGCCGCGATATCCATCGCAAGCTCGACTGAGGACACTCGTGCGGCAATCGTTCCCAGCTCAATTGGAAGGGCTCGCAAGAATTTTTTGGAAGGCCGCGAAAAAATTAACTGGTAAGGGTAGGCTCTGTCGAAAGTCGTGTTGCTGGGAGAACGAAGGATCTGTATCAATTCTGAATGCGGTGAAAGAGCTACAAGCCTTTCAATAGTCTTTGGCGGCAGTTCTTGACTGGTTGAAATAGCAACCTGATCGAACTCGAAAACATGAGGGTTGTAATGCATAGTTGGATGAAATTTGAGGCAAGCCGGTGGCCTGCACATTCAAGTGCATTTACAAGCAAGCCTAGTAACTATTGGGAATTCAGCGGTCTCTTTGAGAGATGTATTTCTCCACGGTCTTACGTCTGATGCGCACCAGATGACCAACACGCACTGTCTCGATGTCACCATCCTCGATTCGGGCACGAACCGTGTTTTTGCTGACCCGTAGAAAGTCAGCAAGGTCCTGGATGGAGAACATTTCTTCGCCCAACGCCTCCGCAACACTGTTTTTCCTGTAGCGCGGTTGACGGCTCTTCGACGGCAACGTTTCAGCGGTTTTAGCAAACGCAGACGAGGGACTTGCCTCAAATGCCGAGAGAGACTTTTCTAACAAAGGATCTCCGTTTTCCTGCAACGGAGTTAGCTGTTCGCCAGAGCGTGCTTGAGCCCGTGGACTAGTTTCAGCCTCCTTGAGGGTAGGGTTGCTCGGCGAGGGATGCTCGTTCCGTACCACTTCTGCAGTTGGTGTCGCTTGAGGTGCAACCTCCACCTGCTCGCCATCATTCGCTGGACCGGTCGTGGTGGCTGGCTGGTCAGTAGAGGTTGTCTTGTCAGAACTTGAGCGAAATTTCACAACCGTGTTGCGACCGCCAGGAGATAAAGTTTTGCGCTCAACGTCGCGCTGAGAACGAAAAGAAACTGGAAACATAGTTATTGAGACTCCAAGGAGAGGCCGCGAATCCGCAGCGACTTATGTATTACTTGAGGTACTAAACCTCAAACGGCTTGGCCGGCTCTCGTGGAGAGGAAACTCCGCTGCTGCGAAGTCGTTTTAGGCGGCAGCCTAAAACTAAGATGACTGAGACTCAGCCACCTAAGCGCTTACATAAGTTCCTTGTGAGTTTCATGAAGAGTGACGTTATGGGCTGCAAATAGCCGGATAGGCAAAGGCCAAGTCACTTACATGAAAAGCCAGATTTCGTGCCAATGCACTTAAATATGGATGAGATGATTTTGTACTTTTTGCACAAATTTATCAAGCGTGCAGGTCACTGCGCGATATTCGGAGGGCGCTTGGCACGGCGGTAGTTACCCCAGCAGATCGCGGCGCCACACTGCGTTACGTGCAAGCATGCCAATAGCAACAGCCTTACCGGTGCAACTAAGTGCAATTCAGCACAAATCAAAAAGGGGGTAGAAAAAAGGGTTGCAAGCCGTGACTAGCTTGCAACCCGCATGTTTCCTAGTATTGCTGGCGGAGAGGGTGGGATTCGAACCCACGGTACCTTGCGGTACGCCTGATTTCGAGTCAGGTACATTCGGCCACTCTGCCACCTCTCCTGAGTGAACCCGTGATTCTAGCAGCCCAGAACAGTGACCCCGCCCATGTAGGGCTGGAGGGCTTCCGGCACCGCCACGCTGCCGTCTGCGCGCTGGTAGTTTTCCAACACTGCCACCAGGGTACGGCCTACCGCCAGGCCTGAACCGTTCAGGGTATGCACGAACTCGTTCTTGCCCTGGGCATTCTTGAAGCGGGCCTGCAGGCGGCGAGCCTGGAAGGCCTCGCAGTTTGAGACCGAACTGATCTCGCGGTAGGTCTTCTGCGCCGGCAGCCAGACTTCGAGGTCATAGGTTTTGGTGGCGCCAAAACCCATGTCGCCGGTGCACAGCAGCATGACGCGGTAAGGCAACCCCAGCTTTTGCAGAATGACCTCTGCGTGACCCGTCATTTCTTCGAGCACCTCGTAACTTTTCTCGGGATGAACGATCTGCACCATCTCCACCTTGTCAACCTGGTGCTGGCGGATCATGCCCCGCGTATCACGCCCATAGCTGCCGGCTTCCGACCGGAAACAGGGCGTGTGGGCGGTGAACTTCATGGGCAATTGCGATTCCGTGACGATCTCATCGCGTACAAAATTGGTCAGCGGCACCTCGGACGTCGGAATCAGGTAAAGCGCTGCGTTTTCGCTTTCACCCTCCTGCCCGCCCTTCTTCGCGGCGAACAGGTCTTCTTCAAACTTGGGCAGTTGCCCGGTCCCGCGCAGGGAATCGCTGTTGACGATATAGGGCACGTAGCACTCGGTGTAACCATGCTCTGCCGTCTGCACGTCCAGCATGAACTGGGAGAGCGCACGATGCAGGCGGGCCAGTGAGCCCTTCATGACGGTAAAGCGCGACCCCGTCAGCTTGGTGCCGAGTTCAAAGTCGAGGCCCATGGGCGCACCGACATCGACGTGGTCCCTGGGCTCAAATGCAAAAGCCGGCGGCTCACCGCCCAGGCCTTCAGCAGGGCTCCACTTGCGCACCTCGACATTGCCGTGCTCGTCGCTGCCCTGCGGCACGGACTCATGCGGCAGGTTGGGCACGGCCAGCAGCAGCGCCTGCAATTCAGACTGGATCTGCTCAAGCCTGACACTGGAGCTTTCAAGTTCAATCTTGGAGGCGGTGACCTGCACCATGATGGCACTGGCGTCTTCGCCCTTCGACTTGAGCTGGCCGATCTGCTTGGACAGCGTGTTGCGCTGGTTTTGCAGCTCTTCCGTGCGGGACTGGATGGCCTTGCGCTCGGCCTCCAGTGACTGGAAGGACGCAACATTCAGGAACGCCTGCGGCTTTTTGCGCGCTTCAAGGCGTTCCAGGGCTGATGGCAGGTCTTTACGGAGAAGGTTGATGTCGAGCATGGCGTGATTGTATTTTCTGAAACAAGGCGAGGGACGCCATGCGAAGGGGTCGATCAGACAGGCCCGGCAGGCGACGAAGAAAACACCAGCAGGATCAGGACAACTGGTGCAACTGGCTGTCGCTGACTTCCATCACCTGCGCCGGGGAATCCAGCTTGAGGCCTTTCGGCAGCGGAAATTTGATGGTTTCCTCAATGCCGTCCATTTTTCGGACAGACACCGCTCCCAGCGCCCTGATGCGGTCTATGACCTGCTTGACCAGTATCTCGGGCGCAGAAGCACCGGCTGTCAGGCCAACGCGGCTCTTGCCCTCAAACCAGGCTTCCTGAAGCTCGCTGGCGTCGTCAACCATGTAGGCGTCGGTACCCAGCTTGGCGGCCAGTTCGCGCAGGCGATTGCTGTTGGAGCTGGTGGGGCTGCCGACCACGATAAGGATGTCGACCTGCGGGCTGAGCACCTTGACGGCATCCTGCCGGTTCTGGGTGGCGTAGCAGATATCCTGCATCTTGGGGCTGCGCACCTTGGGGAAACGCGCCTTCACGGCCGCGGTTATTTCAGCCGCATCGTCCACGCTCAGCGTGGTCTGCGTCACCACCGCGAGCAGTGCGGTCTGGGCTGGCGCGATACGTGCGACATCGGCCACGTCCTCCACCAGATGGATGCCGCTCTCAAGCTGGCCCATGGTGCCTTCCACTTCGGGGTGCCCCTTGTGGCCGATCATGATGAACTCGTAGCCCTCTTTATGCAGCTTGGCGACTTCAACATGCACCTTGGTCACCAGCGGGCAGGTCGCGTCAAATATCTGGAAGCCGCGGCGCGCGGCCTCTTTCTGGATGGCCTGGCTCACGCCGTGGGCACTGAACACCAGCGTCGCACCGGGCGGCACTTCATCAAGTTCTTCGATGAAGATGGCGCCCTTGTCCTTTAACTCATTGACGACATAGGTGTTGTGCACGATCTCATGGCGCACATAAATAGGCGCACCAAACTTGGCCAGCGCACGCTCGACGATTTCAATGGCCCTGTCCACCCCGGCGCAAAAGCCGCGTGGCTCGGCCATCAGGATTTCTTGGGGCCCGTTTTTCATCATCACAAAACCCCGATCAACTGGACTTCAAAGACGACAGGCTGACCCGCAAGCGGATGGTTGAAGTCGAACTGCACAGCATCGCCAGACCCCTTGACCTGCTGCACAGCACCGGCGTACTGGCCCATGCCGTCAGGCGTGGGGAACTGCACCACATCACCAACCTTGTACTGCTCATCCGGGTCGCCCAGTTCATTGAGCAGCTTGCGCGCCACCCACTGCACAAGCTCGGGGTTGCGTTCGCCAAAAGCCTCGCCAGCGGGCAACTCAAAAGTGGTGCGCGTACCTTCAGCCAGGCCCAGCAGGCGCCGCTCGATGGCGGGGGACAGCTCGCCCGTTCCCAGGCTCAGGGTGGCAGGCTTGCCGTCAAAGGTGTTGATGATGTCGGCCCCCGGCTTGCCGCCCGCCGCCGGGCCGGCCATGCGGTAATGCAGCGTCAAAAAAGAGCCCTGTTCAACGACAGGCGGGGTGGTGGTTTCCACGGTGGACATAAAACTTTCGGCTTCCAGTCGGGTACAGCTGGACTGTTTGTAAACTGCCCCTATTGTAGAAAGTACCGCACAGGGAGGCCAGTTTGCGGATTTTTACCCCTCAAGCCGTCAGGCCGCGGCAAACAAAGAATAGAAAATGCTACTGAAGGACATCCCCCAGGATTCGCGCCCGCGTGAAAAACTGCTGGCCCGCGGCCCAGGCGCGCTCAGCAATGCCGAACTGCTCGCATTGCTCATACGTACCGGGCTGCAAGGGAAAAACGCGCTGCAGATAGGCGAAGAACTGGTTCAGAAGTTTGGTGGCGTGGCGGGCCTGCTGCACGCCACGCCTGACGAAATCAAAGGCATCAAGGGTCTTGGCCCCGCGAAGACGGCCGAGCTGATCGCCGTCCTTGAACTGGCCCGCCGCGCACTCGCAGAAGAGCTGAAGGAAAAAACCCTGTTCGCCACGCCACAGGCCGTGCGCGACTACCTGCAGCTTCAGCTTGGTAGCCGGCCTTATGAAGTCTTTGCGGTGCTTTTTCTCGACAGCCAGCACCGGCTCATCGTGCTGGAGGAGATGTTTCGCGGCACCCTCACCCAGACATCGGTCTATCCGCGTGAGGTTGTCATTCGCGCCCTTGCCCTCAATGCGGCCAGCGTGGTGCTGGCCCACAACCACCCCAGCGGCACAGCCAAACCTTCGCGTGCCGACGAGGCATTGACGCAAACCCTCAAATCCGCATTGGCTCTGGTCGATGTGCGGGTGCTTGACCACTTTGTAGTGACAAGCACGGGCGCCGTCTCCATGGCCGAGCTGGGGCTGCTATAAAAGTGGAACCTGCTTACCCTATTTTCAGGAGATGCGTTGTGAGTCAAAAGGGCTGTGCGCAAGGCGCAAAACGTAGACGGGGTATACCCCGGCAAGGCTTTGCAACGCCGCGCACGGCCCTTTTGATCACAAC
This sequence comes from Polaromonas sp., assembly GCF_016185115.1. Taxonomy (GTDB): domain Bacteria; phylum Pseudomonadota; class Gammaproteobacteria; order Burkholderiales; family Burkholderiaceae_C; genus Polaromonas. Next base: position 93,546 of record NZ_JACPOF010000020.1, read on the forward strand.
CCGCAGGGAACGCGGTGAAAGCAGCGCCACTCTGCGTTGCACTCCTGGGCAAGGCAGGAGCCTTGCCGTCGTCGCGCGCCTTGATTGGCACTGCTTTCACCGCGTTCGCGCTCCTGAAAATAGGGTAAACAGGTCCTTATGAAAACCGCCATTAAAAGTTTGCAGGACCTCAAGGCGGTCAAGAAGGAAATCGAAACCCGGGTGCGTCTCGAGCAGGAGCACGCAGCCGCACGTGCAGCCGCCGCCGCGAAGGCAAAGGCTGAAAAAGAACTTTTTTCGCGCACCATAGGCCCGGTCAAATCACTGCCGCCCAAACACCTGCCCGGCCAGCGCGCCGTGTTGCCTGTGGCGCAGGCGGCGCCGATTGCCGTACAGCAGCAGCTTGATGAACTCGCGGTGATGCGTTCTGCCCTGTCCGACGAGTTTGATGTGGACACCCTGCTCGATACCGACGAGGCGCTGAGCTATCGCCGCCCCGGCATGGGGCCCGAGGTGGTGCGCAAGCTGCGCCGGGGCGGCTGGAGCATTCAGGGCCAGCTGGACCTGCACGGCCTGCGCCGCGAGGACGCTCGCGAGGCGTTGAGCCTGTTCATCAAGGACGCCCACAAGGTGGGCTGGCGCTGCGTGCGTGTGGTGCATGGCAAGGGCCTGGGCTCGCCGGGCAAAACGCCGGTGCTCAAGGGCAAGGTGCAGAGCTGGCTGATACAGAAGCAGGAGGTGCTGGCATTTGTGCAGGCACGGCCTGCCGAAGGCGGCGCCGGCGCGCTGGTGGTGCTGCTGGCACAAGGGTGAGGCAGAGCTGAAACAGGGACGGTGCCTGTAATCACGCCGTCACATGCTTTGCGCACCATGGCGTCCTCTACTTGCAAAGGATTCCCGCATGCGCCTGACCTTCCGCCCTTCCCTCTGTGCCATCACCCTGGCAGCACTGGCTGCCCTGCCGGCACACGCACAAACCGCTTTCCCGGCAACGCTGGCAGGCCATGTCGTGATGCCCGCTCAATCTTTTGTGCAGGCGCCCAAGGATGCGCCTGAAGACCTGAAGATCAGCGGCAAGTTCACCACCCCACAACGCGCGGACAAACTCGCCTCGATAGAAGGCCTGTCAGCCGGCCGCCCGACGGGCGTCTCTCTGCCGTTCAAAGGCCAGCCGTTGCAGGGCCACTCGGGTATCAAAAAAATGCCGGATGGCAGCTTCTGGGTGCTGACCGACAACGGCTTTGGCGCCAAGGCCAATTCGCCGGACGCCATGCTGTATCTGAACCGCTATGCCATCGACTTCAAGGCCGGCAGCATCAAGCGCCTGCAAACCATCTTTTTGCATGACCCGGACAAAAAGGTGCCGTTTCGCATCGTCCATGAAAGCACCAAAAAGCGTTACCTGACCGGCAGCGACTTTGACACGGAGAGCTTTCAGATCGCCGGCGGCGCGCTGTGGATTGGCGACGAGTTTGGCCCCTTCCTGATCAAGACCGACATGACGGGCAAGGTACTGGCCGTGTTCGAGACACAGGTCGAAGGCAAGGTCGTACGCTCGCCCGACCACCCCGCCGTCACCACGCCGGGCGCACCCGGCGGCGCCGTGGATTTCCAGGTTCGCCGCTCCAAGGGTTTTGAAGGCATGGCATCTTCGAAAGACGGCAGCAAGCTGTATGCGCTGCTTGAAGGCGCCTTGTACGACGCGGCCACCAAAGGCAATGAAAAGCTGGACGGCAAGGACTATCTTCGCGTGCTGGAATTCGACGTGAAATCCCAGCAATGGACGGGCCGCCACTGGAAGTACGTGCTGGAAGGCGCCAGCCACGCGATTGGCGACTTCAACATGATTGATGGCACCACCGGCCTCATCATCGAACGCGACAACGGCGAAGGCACGGCCGACAAGGCCTGCCCGGAAGGCCAGAGGCGCACAGACTGCTTTCATGACATCGCCAAATTCAAGCGCGTGTACAAAATCGAGTTGAGCGAGGCCAATGTCGGCGGCCCGGTGCGCAAGATCGGCTACATAGACCTGCTGAACATTGCCGACCCCAACAAGCTGGCGCGCAAGCCGCTGAACAATGGCGTGCTGACCTTCCCCTTCTTCACCATCGAGAACGTCGATGTGTTTGACGCCACCCACATCGTGGTCGGCAACGACAACAACCTGCCGTTCTCCAGCAGCCGCGAGCCCAACAAGGCGGACGACAACGAGATGGTGCTGCTGGAAGTGGGCGACTTGCTGAAGGCGAAGTAATTTCAGCTGGTTTTAACGTACACGTTTAATTTTTAACGTGTACGTTAATTTTTTGCCGTATACGGCAAAAACTTGTTTTCAGAGCTGCCGGCAAGCCGGTTCAAGGCGTTAAAAAGCTCAAAAAATGCCATTTTTGAGGCGTAAAAATGGCTGCAGGCCAATAAATATGCACGTGAGTAGCTATTTATTTCATAGCAAATTACGCAATTGGACACGCTACAGGTGCTGCGGGGGAGGCCGCTGGAACTCCGTCTGAGCCACCAGCCGACCTGTGCGCAACTCTCTCAGCCCTCACCCCGGTTCCGCATCCAGTCCGCCGTCTGGAAGAACGAGGTGTTCAGGCGTGCGCGAAGCTCATCATCGACACCGGTCTCGCGCATGGCCTGGTCCATGCAGGCCAGCCATTCGTCACGCTCCCTGATGCCTATGGGGCCCGTCGCCCCGCCCTGCCCCTGCATATGGCGCATGCGCAGGCGCGGGTGGCCGAAACGCTCGGTGTAGTGCTGCGGCCCGCCCATCCAGCCGCAGAGAAACCAGAACAGGCGGTCGCGTGCGTTCTCAAGCGTATTGCCGTGTACGGCGCGCAGCACGGCGTAGGCGGGCTCCAGGTCCATCAGGTCATAAAAGCGGTCAACCAGCGCCCGGATGCGCGCCTCGCCGCCTATCCATTCAAACGGTGTGGCAAAAGGCGGGTTGCCGGGTGGTTTTTCTTCGATCTGCATGTGCGCTTTCTCTCAAGCCAGGGCTGCCGCAAGCGCGGGCTTCACGGCCAGCGCGACGACGTTTCGTGCCAGCGATTCAACTGCGGCAGGTGACAGGTCGGCGGTAGGGATGACCTGACGCTCCTCCCAGCGCCTGAAGTTGTTGCGTTGCGAGCGGCTGTAGGCAGGGTCGTAGTGCTGCACGGCCAGTTCGCGGAAGAGCGGGGGCAAGTCACGCGCCATCGCCCAAGCCTGCCACCTGGCAATGGTTTCCTTGCCGTGCAGTTCCTTCAGGATGCCAATGCGCTCGGCCAGCCAGTCGGGCCGGTCGCCCAGGTAGTTGTAGTCGCGCAGCAGGTATTCGACCCGAGCGTCTGTGGTGGCTTCTATCTCTATGCAGGGGCTGGAGCGCATGCGCTCGACCAGTTGCACCGGCACATTGATCTGGCCGATGCGGCGGCTTTCGCCTTCGACATAGAGTGGGCGTTTGAGGTCAACGCCTTCCAGCACACTTGCGAGTTGCGTCTCGAACGCGGTTTGTGAGGGCTGCGGCTGGTCCTGAATCGCGCCCAGAAGCGAGCCCTTGTGGCAGGCCAGGCCTTCAAGGTCAAGCACCTGCTCACCCTGGGCGGCCAGCGCCTGCAGGATGCGCGTCTTGGCATTGCCGGTGGCGCCGCAGATCACCACAAACGGCAGGTCAGCCGAGAGGCGGTCTATCAGTGCAATCACATGCCGGCGCCAGCCCTTGTAGCCGCCTGGCAGCTGCTGCGCATCCCAGCCGACCAGGCGCAGCCAGTTGGTCATGGAACCGCTGCGCATGCCGCCGCGCCAGCAATAAATCATGGGCCGCCACGAGGCGGGTTTGTCGGCAAATTTCTCGCGCAGGTGAAGCGCCAGGTTGGCCGCGACCATCGCACCGCCCACGCGGCGGGCTTCAAATGCGCCCTGCTGCTTGTACAGCGTGCCAACTATTCTGCGTTCTTCGTTGTCCAGCACCGGGCAATTGATGGCGCCCGGAATATGGTCGATGGCAAATTCGGCCGGCGAGCGCGCATCGATGATGGCGTCAAAGCCGTGGCGGTCAGCCACAGTGATCTGCGGCCTCATGCGCGCACGCCCGGCAACAGGTCAGAGCGGGGGGAAAGGGGAAAAGTCAAAGCCATGCCGGATTGTCGCGCAAGCAAAAGGTGTGCGAGATCTCCCCTGTCATCCCGGACTCGATCCGGGATCCATCCCCGCTTCGTTCACCGTGGATTGCGGGTCAAGCCCGCAATGACAGTCAATGAAACTAGTTACCCGACGTGCGCCTCAAGGTTTCAACAACAGGCGTGTTGAGCACCGAGCGTAAACCCCACCAGCCCGCAGCCAGCGCCAGCAGAGCCCCGGCAATGCTGCCCATCACAGGCACCGTCCATGAGCCAGTCCAGTTGAAGTCAAACACATAACGTGCCAGTCCCCAGCCCACGCCGAGCGCAACCACTGAGGCCAAAAATCCTGCCAACAGCCCCACACCGGCCAGCTCTGCGCGCTGCACCTGTCTGAGCAGGGAAGCACGGGCACCGACCGCGCGCATGATGGCAAATTCCTTGGCGCGCTCTTCACGCGTGGCCGTGATGGCGGCAAACAGAACCACCAGCCCGGCGGCCAGCGTGAAGCCAAACAAAAACTCCACCGCGCGGATGACCTGGTCGAGCACGCGCTGCACCTGTGCCAGGGTGCTGCTCATATCAACGTTGGTGACGTTGGGAAACGCGCGCACCAGCTGGTTGTCAAAACTCTGCGGCGCAGCTTGCCCGGCTGCCGCTGCTACAGGCTCTGGCGCGCGAAAGGCCGTGATGTAGGACACCGGCACATCGGCGAGGACCGCTACCGGGTACATCACAAAAAAGTTGACCCGCATTGAACCCCAGTCGACCTTGCGCAGGCTGGTGATTTTGGCCTCACTCACCTGGCCGCCCATGTCAAAGCGCAGCGAATCGCCCAGCTTGAGGCCCAGCGTTTTGGCCAGGCCGTCCTCAACACTCACCGCATCTTTTTCACCCGATGTCCAGCGGCCGGCTACGATCTGGTTGTGCCCCGGCATCTCGATGTTGTTGGAGAGGTTGAATTCGCGGTCGACCAGGCGCTTGGCGCGGTCGTCTTCGTAGTCATCGGGTGTCACGGGTTTGCCATTGACCGCCACCAGACGGCCGCGAATCATGGGGTACCAGTCAAACTTCTTCACGCCGCCATCACGCAGGGCTTTCTGGAAAGCCTCACCCTGATCAGGCTGCACGTTGATGACAAACCGGTTGGGCGCATCAGGCGGCGTGGCCTTGCGCCAGCTGCTGATGAGATCAGTGCGCAGCAGCACCAGCAGCATGAGCGCCAGCAGGCCAACCGCCAGCGCGCTGGTCTGCACCACCGCGTACGCAGGCCGGGCCGAGAGCTGGCGTGTGGCCAGCACCAGCCAGCGCGGCGCCGTGCTTTCATTGACGCTGGCGCGCAGCAGCTTGACGGCTGCAAAGCTGGTCACGGCAAACACCAGCGCCGCACCCGCAAAACCGCCGACGGCGATGAGCCCCAGTTTCAGGTCACTGCTGGCCGCCACGAGCAATGCGGCAAAACCCAGCACACCGACACCGAGCACGGCCATCGATGCGGGCTTGAGGTTGCCGACATCGCGGCGGATCACACGCAGCGGCGGCACGGACGCGAGCTGCAAAACCGGGGGCAGGCCGAAGGCCAGCAGCAGTGTCAAGCCCATGCCCATACCGAACAGCACTGGCCATATGGTGGCCGCAGGCAAGGCGGTTTCGACCAGCCCGGCAAGCAGGGCCACAAAACCGTAATGCACGGCAAAGCCCAGCACCACACCGAGCGCGCTGGCAAACAGCCCTGCGAGTACAAACTCGAAGGCATAGGCCAGCGCAATCGTGCGTTGCGGCTGGCCCAATACACGCAGCATGGCGCAGTCATCCAGGTGCTTGGCCGCAAACCCGCGCGCGACGATGGCAACCGCCACCGCACTGAGCAGCGCTGCCAGCAGCGCCACAAGGTTGAGGAATTTCTCGGCACGGTCCAGGGTCTGCCGCATCTCGGGGCTGCCGGATTCGAGCGACTCCAGCCGCACGCCGCGTATGCCGGATTTCTCAAACGGCTTCTTGATCTCTGCATCGGCCCATTTCACAAACTCGCTGACGGATTTGTCATCGCCGGCAACAGCAAAGCGGTAGTTGGTGCGGCTGGCCGGCTGTATCAGGTTGGTGGCCTTCACATCGGCCTGGTTGACCATGGCACGCGGCGAGAAGCTGATGAAGCCGGCGCCCCTGTCGGGCTCCTGCACGATGATGCGCGTGATCTTGAAACTGCCGTCGCCCATCAGCAGGGTCTGGCCCGGTTTAAGGCCCAATGAATCGAGCAGGGATGCATCAACCCACGCCGTGCCAGGAGCTGGCACATCCCGCGTAATGCTGCCGGGGTCTGATGCATCTGCGGCTACTTTCATGCTGCCACGCAGGGGGTAGCCTTCAGGCACGGCCTTGAACGACACCAGCTTGCTGGCACCGCCATCGGCGTCGCTGGCGCGGCCCATGGTCGGGAAATTCACGGTTGAGATGGCCTTGAGCCCCAGCGCCTGGGCTTTGGCGATGAACACAGCAGGCGTTTCGCCGTCGCTGCGGATTACCGCATCACCACCGAGAAGCTGGCGTGCATCGCGCTGCAAACCACCCTTGAGGCGGTCGGCAAAAAAACCGACAGCGGTGAGCGCAGCGACAGCGAGCGTGACGGCAACGATCAGCAAACGCAGTTCGCCGGCACGCAGATCTCGCCAGAGGGTGCGCCAGCCGAGTTTCAGGAAAAGTGGGTTCATGGCGCTACCTTATCAGTTTGGGAAAAGCCCCAAATCGTGCAGGTCTGGCCGCATCCCTATTGGCCCAAAGGTGTCAGACGACGCCGTGAAACATCATCACATCGACCAGATCACCTTCAGCGACATTGCCCTGGCCATGATGCAACACGATGAGTCCGTTGGCCTGCACCATGGAGCTCAGAACGCCCGAACCCTGGTTGCCAGTGGTGCGCACTTCCAGCCGCCCTTCGGGCGAAGTGGTGACCACGCCGCGCTGGTATTCCGTGCGGCCCGGCTTCTTGCGCATGGGCTCCTGGCTATGGGCGCGCAATAGCGGCAGGGACTCATCCCCTGCGCCCATCATGCGCAGCAAGGCCGGCCTGACCAGAGCCAGAAACGTCACCATTACGGCCACGGGGTTACCCGGCAGCCCGAACAACACCGTATTGCCAATACGGCCCACTGCAAACGGCCGGCCTGGCCGCATGGCAATGCGCCAGAAGACCACGTCGCCGAGCTTGCGCATCATGCCCTTGGTGAAATCGGCTTCGCCCACACTGACGCCGCCGCTGCTGATGATGACGTCGGCCTGAGCCGCTGCGCTGCGAAATGCAGCTTCCAGCGCCGCCGGGTCATCGCGCACCACGCCACACTCGATGACGTCGCAACCCAGCCGGTCAAGAAGACTGGTGACGGTGTAACGGTTGCTGTCATACACGGCGCCCTCACGCATGGCCTCGCCGGGGGACAACACCTCATCGCCGGTAGACATACAGGCCACGCGCAGGCGGCGATACACGGGCAATGTCTGCATGCCGAGGCTGGCGGCCAGGCCAATCGCCGCGGGCGACAGCCGCTGCCCCCGGGAAAGCGCGACACCACCAAGCTGCAAATCCTCACCGCGCAGGCGGCGGTTATCACCCACGCCAAGCAGGCCGGCGGGTATGTGAACGGTGTCTCCATCCACACGCACCAGTTCGTGCGGCACCACGGTGTCCACCCCAGCCGGAAGAATGGCCCCGGTCATCACCTTGAGGCATTGCCCGGCATCGACGCTACCCGTCCAGGCCTTGCCGGCCAGGGCGGTGCCCACGCTGCGAAGGCTCACGGGACCACCCTTTTTCAGCACAGCACCGTCAAAAGCAAAGCCGTCCATGGCGGAGTTGTCATGCGCTGGCACTGCCATCCCCGACACCAGGTCTTCAGCCAGCACCCGACCCTGGCACTGACGCAGCGGCAGGGTCACCACGTCATCGACCGGTGCGACGAGGCGGTGGATAAACGCGTTGGCGTCATCCATTTTCAGGGCCTGCGGGTCATAACCCTGCAGGGAGCGTGCTATCTCTTCAAGGGAGGTCATCCTAGAAACGGCAGTTGGATGCGCCCGAGTGGGCCGTGAGCGGCGCGTCTGGCAAGGCGTGACGACGCTGCAGGCTACTGCCTGCAAGGAGGAGCAACGCAGCCAGGCGCGTCGGGCGCGGTTCAATCGGGCACATAGCGCGCTCACCGGAAGGGTGACGGTCAACGAAGGCGAAAAAGTTAATGTTCATAAGGCTTTGGCTATGTTTACAAGCGGTCAACTGCCATTTCTAGGATCGCGTGTTTTCCAGCGAACGGAGTTCATCTAGGGTGTTGGCATTGGCAAAGGCCCTGGGGTCATCATCAGCGGTATTGAACGGCACATGCACCACACGGTGCTGTGCCGTCCACGCATCAATTTTGCGCCCGCCTGAAGCCAGAAAAGCCGAGAGGCTTTCATGCAGGCTGGCCTTCATCAGGCAAAAAACCGGCTGGCTGCGCAGCACGGGGTGCCCATCCGGCCCGGGTTCAAGCGCTTGTGCCACCGCTACGTCCGCCTTGGCCGCGATCAGCGCGTCCAGCAGGCGCCTGGCGAGATCCAGCGGGAACAGCGGACTGTCGCACGGTACCGTCAACAGCAGCGGGCTGCTGCAAAGCGCCAGGCCGGCCTCAAAGCCCGCAAGGGGACCGGAGAAATCCTGCACCCGGTCCGCAAAAACCTGCGCCTTGCCTGCACCAAAGCAGGCCTTGGCCTGCGCAAGATACAGCTCGTGATTACGGTTGGCATTGACCAGTACGCCATGCAAAGGGCCACCATCCTGGTGCGCAAGGCGAACAAGCGCATGCTGCACCAGCGGCTGGCCGCGAAACGGCTGCAGCCCCTTGTCCACCCCCCCCATGCGAGCGCCCCGCCCGCCGGCGAGGACCAGCGCGGTGATGTCGTTTATCCCGACATCCGATGCAGAAGTAAATGCAGATGAGGTCAATAAAGTCGCGGATGAATCAGGGCTTGGCATTCGGGAAGAATAACTGCTCCCCACCTATCTTGTAACTGGCGATCACCGCCTGCCCTGCGGGTGAGGTCACCCAATCGATAAAGCGGTTGGCCCCCAGGGCATTGACATGCGGATGTCTGGCCGGGTTGACTGGCAACACGCCGTACTGGTTGAACAGCTTTCCGTCGCCCTCCACCAGAACAGCCAGGCCGGCACGATTCCGGAAATTCAGCCATGTTCCGCGGTCGGTCAGCACATATGCGCCTGTCGATGCCGCGATGTTGAGCGCGGGCCCCATGCCGCAGCCGCATTCACGGTAGCCGGCGATCTTGGAGACATCCAGATCGGCCAGCTTCCAGTACCGCAACTCGGCCACATGGGTTCCGCTGCGGTCGCCACGGGACACAAAAGGTGCCGCGCCGGCTGCCGCCTTGCGCAGCGCGGCCACGATGTCCCTGCCGCGCACGCCGGCGGGGTCAGACGCAGGGCCGACCAGCACAAAATCGTTGTACATGACGGCCAGGCGTTTTGTTGCAAAGCCGTCTGCCACCAGTTTTTCTTCAGCTGCCTGGTCGTGCACAAAGAGCACATCTGCATCGCCGCGGCGGCCCATGTCTATCGCCTGGCCGGTGCCGACAGCGACCACCTTCACGTCCATGCCGCTGGCCGCCTTGAAGGCCGGCAGCAGATGGGCAAACAGGCCGGACTGTTCCGTAGAAGTGGTGGACGCCATGAGCAGGGGCTGGGAAAACACCGCGCTGGAGGCCAGCAGCAATGCTGCGCCCAGAACTTTGGTGGCCAGCGCCGAAAACGCTCTTTGATGGCAGGCATTCATGTCGTCAACTCTCCTTTCAAAAAATGGGCTGCGGCGGCTGAATCCGCCTGCAGGCGTGCATGGTCAAAAAAGTCTGCCACCGGCAAATCTGCAAGCAGATGACCCTGTTCGAGGTAGATCACACGCGTGGCCAGGCGCTTGACCTGACCCAGGTTGTGGCTGGCAAAAACGATGGTGCCGCCAAACGACTGCACCACGCCTTCGACCAGCCGCTTGGAGTGCGGGTCAAGGCTGGCCGTGGGTTCATCGAGCAACAATGCCTGTGGATTGAGCGCCAGTGCCCGCGTCAGGGCCACGCGCTGGGTTTGCCCGACAGACAGCTGCCGGCCACTGCGGCGTGCGACTTCTTCGAGCTCCGCCCCGGCAAGCGCCTGCACCGCGGCCTGGCGGGCAGCCCGCCAGGGTGTGCCATGCAGCCAAAGGGCCAGTGCCAGATTGTTCTGCACCGACATGCGGAGCAACACCGGGGTCTGGAACAGCATGGCCTGCTGCAACGCCTGCTGTCGCCGTACCGAGCCTGACGTGGGTGCAAGCAGGCCGTGCAATACGCGCAGCAGGGTGGACTTGCCGCTGCCGTTGGCGCCCACCAGCGCCACGCGTTCACCGGCTTCTATCCGCAGCGAAACCCCTGCAAGTGCAGCGGGTGCATCGCGCCCCCGGGACAGCACAACCCGCACCTTGTCCAGGTCGTAAAGGGGGCTCACGGCCTTGCCCTGGTGATGGCGGATGCAACAGAAAGATTGAGCGGTGACGCTAATCCGCTGAAGCAGACACGCAGCCCCCAGATCAGCAACTGCAGGGCCAGCACTACAAGCAGAAGTACAAGGCCCAGACCCATGGCCAGCGGCAGATCGCCCTTGCTGGTTTCCAGCGCAATGGCCGTGGTCATCACCCGGGTAAAGCCGTCGATATTGCCGCCCACAATCATGACCGCACCCACCTCGGCAACCGCGCGACCGAACGCTGCAAGCGCGACCGTCAGCAACGCACTGCGCTCATCCCAGGCCAGTAGCAATCCTGTCAGGCGCGGGCCAGCGCCCAGGGACGCCAGTTGTTCACCGTGCGAGACATGGGCATCTTCCACCACCTGTCTGACCAGGGCCACGACCACGGGCAGGACAAGGATGACCTGGGCCAGAAGCATGGCCTTGAACGAATACAGCCAACCCAGAAACCCCAGAGGCCCGGAGCGGGACAGCAGCAGGTAAACCAGCAAACCTACAACGACGGATGGGAGGGACAGCAGCGTATTCAGTACCGCGAGGAAAACTTCCCGCCCGGCAAACCGGCTGACCGCCAGCCAGGAGCCCAGAACACACCCGATCACAAACGCGATGCCGCTGGCACTGGCGCTCAACGCCAGCGATCGCGTGACAATGGACAGCAGAACCGGATCGGCAGACACCACCAATTGCCAGGCGGCCTGCGCGCTATCGCCCATGGCACTCAAACCCCGGCCTCGGCCATTCCGGTTGCTGCCGCAATGTCCAGCCTCAACCGCCGGGGTGTGCTGAAACACAGGAAACGTTTGTTAAGCGCCCGGCCTATGGCGCACAGGCCCAGATCCTGTGCCAATGCATGGCCCATTTGCGTGATGCCACTGCGCGAAATGACCACCGCGATGTCCATCTGTGCGGCCTTCATCACCATTTCACTGGTAAGCCGGCCGGTCGTGTAAAAAACAAGTGCTTGCGGCGCGGAGGGCGGGGCGAGTGGCGCAGCGGCCAGTCCCGATGACAGGTCGCCCTCAGGTGGGACAGCTGGCTCAGAGGACAGCGAACCATCCGCAACAGGAAGTGTGGGGGCCACAATTTCAGGATGCAACCACATCCAGCCTGCAATCGTATCGATGGCGTTGTGCCGCCCGACGTCTTCAACAAACAGGAGCATTTCGGGTTCAGGCGCAGTGGCGTCAAACAACGCGCAGGCATGTACAGATCCGGCCGACTTGTAGGTCGTCTCCTTGATGCGAATGGTGTTGACCAGCGAATAAAGCTGGCTCTGCGAAATCGTCACATCAGCCGGCAGGCGGATCTGGTCAACGGCCTCCATGAGGCCACCAAATACACTGCCCTGCCCGCAACCGGTGGTCACCACACGCCTGGCGGTTTTTTCTTCGATGTCGTCAATGCCGTATCGGGTTTTGACGGCCACGGCGCCAACGTCCCAGTCCACCGTGACAGACTCGATATCGTGAACAGAATTCACAAGCCGCTGATTTCGCAAATAACCCAGCACCAGCCACTCGGGGTGTGCACCCAGCGTCATCAGAGTCACCAGCTCGCGTTTGTCGACGTAGACCGTGAGCGCCCGCTCCGCCGGGATAAAAACCGGCTGGTGTTCGCCGAACTCGTTGACGGCGTCTATTTGGCAGGTCAGGGGCGCCTGGGCCGATGTGAGGCGCGGAAGGGGCAATGTCATGAAAGCGAGACTACAACAAAAGAGCCGACACGCATCGAGCCCGACCCGATGCCCTGCATCAACGACCCGGTAACTGGTGTCAGCTTTTTTTGGCCGGGTTCACCACTGCATCAGGCTGCTTGCTGCTGGGAGGGCTGGCCGCTGTTGCCGCGGGTGAATGCGCGCCGGCGGCTTCCAGCGGTTTGGCGGCCTCAGGCGGCGTGTAAACAAAAGCACCCGGGTCGGCGCACGCAGCGGCGGCGGTAGCAGGTTTGGTCTCCTTGCCCGCTGCCTTGGCCGATTTGTAATATGCGGCAGCCACCTTGTCCTGCGATTTGCAAAGCTGGTAGGTGTCGACCTTGCCGGCCCAGGCAGCCTTGGCAGCAGCCTCTGCGGCCTTGGCTTTGGCTTCATCGCTGAGGGCAGGCAGCTTGGCCAGCGCCAGCGATGACACTGCAAGGAGAACGCTTGGGATGAGAAGTTTTTTCATGGAGTTCCCGCTCTTGTCTGTCTTGTCTGCTGTCCGTCGTGTGGTGGCTGCCGGATCCGCGCTCAGGCCTGCGCAGCCTGGCCAGTCGGCACGGGCTCGCTGCGCTGGGCCGGAATGCGGCCTGCCTTGACATCGTCGTACCAGTACTCGTGATGGTCCCTGGCCCAAGCCTCGTCGACATAGCCGGTTTTCATGCCCTGGTAGGCGCCCTGCATGCCAATCGTGCCGAGGTAAATATGCCCCAGGAAAAGGCACATCATCAGCACCGTGGCCACGGCATGAACCATGTGCGCCACCTGCATGGTCGAGCGCTCATACACCAGGCCAGGCAAAAGCTTGTCGAGCACAAAGCCTGAAGACACCACCACCAGACCCAGGAAGAACACACCACCCCAGAACACGAGTTTTTCGCCGGCGTTAAAACGGTTGGATGCAGGCTCCACACCCGAGATCAAGCCACCGCCCTTGCGCAACCAGGTCAGGTCGCCCTTTTGCGGCCAGTTATCGCGCACGAAAGTGAAAAACACGATCACCAGCGACACCGCAAACAAGGGGCCGGCAAAATTGTGCATTGTTTTAAGCACGTAGGTGAGCCAGCCAAACAGCGCACCGCCCAGGATGGGCTGGAGAAAAAATTTGCCAAAAGCCATGACCACACCAGACACCGCCAGGATCACAAAGGCAATGGCATTGGACCAGTGCGCAGCACGCTCGAACGGTGTGAAGCGTTCGATCTTTCGCCCAGTGTCAGGTGCATGGTTTTTGATACTGCCCTTTGCAAAATAAAAGAGCGCAATCGCCAGCACCACGATCAGCAACAGGGAACCGCCATAAGGAATGAGCCAGTTGTTGCGTACCTGCCGCCAGGCTTCACCAGCGTTGGTCAGGCGCAAACCGGGGTACTGGACGAAAGGCTGGATCAGGTTGCCAGCTTCAGGTGACTCGCTTTTAGGCAGGCTGCTGTAGCCCGTGACACCGCTGCCCACCTGGCGCCACATGGGTGCATTGTTGCCGGGCTGAACCTTCATGCGTTCCCCGTTGGTCTGGCCCGCGTATTTGGGGTCTTCACTGGCGTCGGGTTTGACCTCAAAAATATTCTGGCCCTGGATGGCTGCCGCGCCCGCAACCGCCGGCGCGGGTGACACTGGCGTTGGCGTCGTCGCCGCAGCCTGCGGGCTGGCAGGTGCCTGCGCACAAACCCACCCGGCACATCCAAGCGCCATCAAAAAAACCGCCAGCCGAGCACGTTTCATAGGTCCTCCGGCTCTTATTTGGATGGAACCAGCCTGGAATATTCGTTCTGGGTGTTCTGCATGCGGGCTTTGAGCCCCTGCTCCCAGCTCACCTTGTCACCTGCCTTCCAGCCGGGTGCAACAAAGCCGTTGTCAGCGCCCTGGAAAGCCGCGACATCGCTCTTGCCGGCACCAAGTGTCTGGGGCTTTTCACCGCAGGCTGACAGGCAAAAGGCGACAGCCGCGACCGGCACCGCTACAAAAGGGCGCCTCATGATTTGGTACCTGCGGGGGGCTGGCCAGCCTGCTTGGATCCATACGCCGTTCCCCAACCCCAGACCTCGGCACCCTTGCCGCGCTGGACCACACGGTTACGGAATATGTCGGCGACCACATCGCCATCACCTGCCAGCAAGGCCTTGGTGGAGCACATCTCGGCGCAGGCGGGCAGCTTGCCCTCTGCCAGCCGGTTTCGGCCATATTTTTCAAACTCGGCTTCGCTGCCGTTGGCTTCGGGCCCACCGGCGCAGAAGGTGCACTTGTCCATCTTGCCGCGTACACCGAAGGTGCCGGCGGAAGGAAATTGCGGTGCGCCGAAGGGGCAGGCATAGGAGCAATAGCCGCAGCCGATGCAGATGTCCTTGTCGTGCAACACCACCCCTTCGTCGGTGCGGTAAAAACAATTGACCGGGCAGACCGCCATGCACGGCGCATCGCTGCAGTGCATGCAGGCCACCGAGATGGATTTTTCGCCAGGAACGCCGTCGTTGAGGGTCACCACCCGGCGGCGGTTCACGCCCCAGGGAACTTCGTGTTCATTCTTGCAGGCCGTGACGCAACCGTTGCATTCGATGCAACGCTCTGAATCACAAACAAATTTCATTCTTGCCATGTTGTCTCCGTATGCAGCGCAGGGCTGCCCCAAGCAAATACAGCAGCCCCGGACGGCAGCACCCGGCATGAAGTCAAAAACATGGCGGTCATGTTCATGCCTTCTCGACGTTGCAAACAGTCGTTTTGGTTTCCTGCATCATCGTCACACTGTCGTAGCCGTAGGTTGTGGCGGTGTTGATGGCTTCGCCACGAATGATGGGCGCCGCACCGTTGGGGTAATAGGCCAGCATGTCCGCCCCCTGCCATCGACCCGAGAAGTGGAAGGGCATGAACACCGTATCCGGACCGACACGCTCGGTCACCATGGCCTGGACGTTCAGGCGGGCACCGGTCGGTGTGCTGACCCAGGCGCGTTCGCCATTGCGAATGCCCTTGTCTGCAGCAACCTTGGGGTTGATTTCGATAAACATCTCCTGCTGCAGCTCGGCCAGCCAGGGGTTGGAGCGGGTTTCCTCGCCGCCGCCTTCGTACTCGACCAGACGACCCGAGGTCATGACCAGCGGGAACTTCTCATGCACCTTGTCAGCAATGTTTTTCTGCTGCACGCTTTTGTAGAGCGTCGGCAGGCGCCAGAAGGCTTTCTTGTCGTCGTGCGTCGGGTACTTGGCCATGAGGTCAGCACGGTTGCCGTAAAGCGGCTCCCGGTGCTGCGGAATGGCGTCGGGGAAGTTCCACACCACTGCGCGGGCCTTGGCGTTGCCGAATGGATGGCAGCCATGGTTTTTCATGACGACGCGGATAATGCCGCCGGAAGAATCGGTCTTCCAGTTCTTGCCTTCGGCCGCAGCCTTCTCGGGCTCCGTGAGCTCATCCCACCAGCCCAGTTTTTTGAGCAGCACATGATCAAACTCCGGGTAGCCCGTGGTGATGTCCGCCCCCTTGGAACAGGAACCGTCTTCAGCCAGCAGGTTGACGCCGTCTTTCTCAACGCCAAAGTTGGCCCGGAAATTACCGCCGCCGTCCATGACGTGTTTGGAAGTGTCATAAAGGTTGGGAGAACCCGGGTGCTTGAGCTCCGGCGTGCCCCAGCAGGGCCACGGCAGGCCAAAATAATCCCCCGTCGTGTCGTAACCCGTTTTGGCATCCTTGCCACCTTTTGACCTGAGGGTTTTCACATCAAACAGGTGCATGTTGCGCATGTGGGCCTGCAAACGCTCGGGACTCTGGCCGCTGTAGCCGATGGTCCACATGCATTTGTTGATCTCGCGCAGGATATCCTCGGGCACGGGCTCGTCCATGCCCTTGACCTTCTGCATCTTGTAGTTCTTCGACAGTTCCTTGGCAAAGCCGAGTTTTTCAGCCAATTGATGCATGATCATGTGGTCGGTGCGGCTTTCCCACAGGGGTTCAATGACTTTTTCGCGCCACTGGATGGAGCGATTGGATGCCGTGACGGAACCGCTGGTTTCAAACTGCGTGGCGGCTGGCAACAGGTAGACCGCGCGGTTGGCGTTCAGGTCTTCCGGCTTGCCGGGCATGGCAGCCATGGCAGCAGTTGCGGACGGATACGGGTCAATCACCACCAGCAAATCCAGTTTGTCCATGGCGCGTTTCATTTCCAGCCCACGGGTCTGGGAGTTGGGCGCATGACCCCAGAACACCACGGCACGCAGGTTGGGATCCTGGTCTATGAATTCGTTTTTCTCCATCACGCCGTCAATCCAGCGTGAGACCGTGATACCCGGCTTGCCCATCATCGCTGCCGATGCGTAGCGGCCCTTGATCCAGTCGAAGTCCACACCCCAGGTCTTGGCAAAGTGCCTCCATGAACCTTCCGCCAGGCCGTAATAACCGGGCAGGGAATCAGGATTGGGGCCCACATCGGTCGCACCCTGCACGTTGTCATGGCCCCGGAAAATATTCGTACCACCACCCGACACACCGACATTGCCGAGCGCCAGCTGCAGGATGCAGGAGGCGCGGACGATGGCGTTGCCGATGGTGTGCTGCGTCTGGCCCATGCACCAGACGATCGTGGACGGCCTGTTTTTGGCCATCATCTCGGCCGCCATGTAAACCCGCGCCTCGGGCACACCGCAGGCTTCCTCAACCTTGTCGGGCGTCCACTTGGCCATGACCTCGGCCTTGATCTGGTCCATGCCGTAGACACGGTCATTGATGTACCTGGTGTCTTCCCATCCATTCTTGAAGATGTGATACAGCATGCCGAAGAGGAAAGGAATGTCCGACCCTGAACGGATGCGGATGTACTCGTCAGCCTTGGCAGCCGTGCGGGTAAAGCGCGGATCCACCACGATCATCTTGCAACCCGTTTCCTTGGCATGCAGCATGTGCAGCAAACTCACCGGGTGCGCTTCGGCAGCGTTGGAGCCGATGTACAACGCGCACTTGCTGTTTTGCATGTCGTTGTACGAATTGGTCATCGCTCCGTAACCCCAGGTGTTGGCAACGCCGGCAACCGTGGTCGAATGGCAGATGCGGGCCTGGTGGTCGCAGTTGTTGCTGCCCCAGAAGCTCATCCATTTGCGCAGCAGGTAGGCCTGCTCGTTGTTGTGTTTGGAAGAACCCACCACATAAATCGAATCGGGGCCGCTGGCCTTGCGCAACTCGAGCAGGCGGGCGGAAATTTCGGTCAGCGCGGTGTCCCAGGTGATGCGTTCGTACTTGCCGTTGACCAGCTTCATCGGGTAACGCAGGCGGAACTCTCCATGACCGTGCTCGCGCAGCGCCGCACCCTTCGCGCAATGCGCACCAAGATTGATGGGCGAATCAAATACGGGCTCCTGTCGAACCCAGATGCCGTTCTCAACCACGGCATCAACTGCGCAGCCCACAGAGCAGTGCGTACAGACTGTTCGCTTGACCTCTATCTTCCCTTTGCCGTCAGCCGCAGCGCCGGGCGCCGCTGCATCCGCTTTTTTAACAAGCGTCAGTTGCGACGCGGCAAGCCCGACACCGACACCAAGCCCCGAACGGCGCAAAAAAGCGCGGCGATCCATGGTTGGCAAGGCGTTTGACAGGCCGCGGGACAGGCTTTGCACAAATCGCGCCGAACCATCGCGATGCGCTGGGCTGCCGTGAAGACCGTGGGATTTTTTCGTGAGAAGCATGCAGCTCTCCGTAAGAATGAAACGGGTGAATTAAATTCGCGTGGTTTTGTAATAGCGCTTGACGTGCTCGGAAAGGCTGTATCCACCACCTTTTTCAGGCGCTGGTCGAGGCAGTTCAACGGCCTCTGCTGCGGGTGCACCTGTGATGCGGGGCAAGGCCACCACGGCCGCTGCGGCGGCGCCGGTCGCTGCGGCACCGAAAAAGAAACCCCGACGGGAGGGTTTTGGCTGGCTTTCCTGCATCTTGGTCTCCAAGGAAGCGTGGCTACACGGGAAGAGGCTTGCGCGCTGATTTGTCCACTGTACGCCACCGCGGCTCCTGCGGCAATCGATCTTGAAGAGTCCCACCCCATGGCTAGGGAAAACGATAGGTGGACCTGGGTTGCCGGCGAACTGTGTGTGCGCAGCGCTGCTGCAAGCTGGAAGAGACCGGAATTCCAGGTAGCCGGTTAGTTTTCAGTCTGCGCGTGTCTAGGCAAGCATGTCAAACCCCTGCGCCTCCACGCTCACAAAAGTCTGGGTGAATGCGGCCAGCGCCCGATAAAACCGTGCCTCTGGATGTTGCATGACGGCTTCGCACATCCGCGATATCCAGGGCTGTACCTGCGTCGCGAAAAAAGCCTGCTGGCGCGTCAGGTTGGCCACTTCTGCGTCATCGCCAGCAATCAGGTAGCGCATGACTTCACAAAGGTAAGCCACATGGTCCTCGGTCTCTGACATGGCATCGTCACGGACCAGTCCCAGCGCAGCCAGCTCCGTGCGCAATGCAGCCAGCGGTTTTTCGTTCAGGAAGCCGCTGAGGTAATGGGAACCGAAAAGGTAAACCTCGGGTTTGCCCACGCCACCAAAAAGCAGGTCGTATTCGTTTGCGATGTCTGCCAGGCTTTGCTCGCGTGAGGCGGCCACCAGTTCGGTCCACGAGCTTTCGAGCACGGCGCCCGGCGCGGGCGTTTCAGTGACAGCCACCTGGAGATTGGCCAGCAGGTCTGGCGAAGGGGCCGCGTAATACAACGCTGCGAGCAGGCCGTAGACCTCCGCACGTGCGGTTTCCTCATCCAGGGCGGAGCTGGCGAGCTGTGCGGGGGTGATGGTTTGCATGGGCACTTGCATTGGGCTTTAAGGGATATCGGTGATCCTGATTTCATTTTGGGCTGAATAGATGTCCACCACGCGGCAGTCACCACACATCTTGAGCCGGTCTGCAGCGTCCCCCTGAAACATCGCATGCCCCGCAAGCTTGCCGAGCATGGACTCAATCGCCTTGAGCGTTCCGAACGGCTTGCTGCAGCGCATGCACCGGTAAGGCTGGCTCTCATTGAGTATCCGCGCATCCTTGCGCTGCGGCGTGAGCAGCAGACGCGGCTGCAGCGTAATGGCGTCTTCCGGGCAGGTACTGGCGCACAGGCCGCACTGCACGCAGTTCTTTTCGATGAACTTCAGCTGTGGCCGCTCGGGGTTGTCCTGCAGTGCGCTGGCCGGGCAGGCGCTCACACAGCTCAGGCAGAGCGTGCAGGTGTCAGTATTCACCAGCAGGCTGCCAAAAGGAGAGCCTGTCGCCGGTAACTCAATCGCCTCCGGCAAAACAGCAGGCGCATGTGTGATCAGATGATCCAGCGCCATGTCCAGCGTCCCGCGCTTTTCCTGTACTACCGCAAAACGGGCGGCACCTGGTGGCACGATAGGCCTGGCGCGCGCCACGGCCTGCAGACTGGCATCAAGGTCGGTGACAGCCGCCGAATGAACCAGGTGGAAATGCACCCCTGCATAACCCAGGCCGTTAAGGACAGCTTGGGCCACGCGCATCTGTTCCGCAAGGCCATCGCGGTAAGCTGGCGCCTCCTCGTCGGTAGTCAATACCACGACCTGCGCCGCGCCAAAGGCCAGCGCGCTGAGCCAGAGATCCAGGCCCACACTGGCCGTGTGCCAAAGACCCAGGGGAATCACATTCGCAGGTACGCCACGCACACCTTTTTGCAGCCGGGCAGCGCGGCCAAGCGCTTCAAGTGCCTGCACGCCGCTAGCCTGACTGTGCAGCAAAACGACCGCATGGGTGCCCCCAGCCTTGGTATAGGTTGACAGCAGCGTCTTGAGGCGCACACCCTGCTCACTCGCACGCGGGTAGGCATAGGTCAATGCACCCGTGGGGCATGCCGTTGTGCAGGCGCCGCAGCCTACGCACAGATTGGGATTGACCACAATCTGCTGGCGGCTTTTTTCGCTGCTGATGGCGCTGGCCGAGCAGATGTCCATGCACGCGCTGCAGCCGACTGTTTCGTTACGGCTGTGCGCGCAGAGCTTTTGTTTGTAGTTGAAAAATTTGGGCTTCTCAAACTCACCGACCATGTCGCGCAGCTTGACCACGGTGGGCAGCAGGCCGGGTGAGGCCAGCCCCAGCGATGCGTCCAGCGCGAAGTACCCCTGTGGCGGGGCATGCAGGGTAATCAGCGGCTGCGAACCCAGGTCGAGCACCAGGTCAAAGGCTTCGGTGACCTGCTGCGGGGCCCGGCTGAAATCGATCGCACCGGCCACCTTGCATACCGCCACACAGTCACGATGCGATGTGCACTTGTCGCTGTCAATCTGGTAGCTGAGGTCAATCGCACCCTCGGGGCACACCGCCACACACGCGTTGCAGCGGGTGCAGAGGTCAAGGTCAATCGGGTTGCTTTTGAGCCATCGGGCTTCAAACGCACCGAGCCAGCCTTTCAATTTGAGTTCGTCACCGCTGATGACAGGGTATTGCCGTTCCTGAAGGGGAAATCCAGACTGGGGCGCCATGGCGACGCCCTGCGCAAAAATCGTGACCTCCAGCGCATCGGCGACCAGCGCCGCAATCTGCTCGGCCTGGTCAAGAGGCCCCACGATCAAAAGACGGCCTGTGCTTTTATAGGTAACTGTAGAAACCGGTTCTGCGTCCGGCAGATGCGCCGCAGCAAGTAATGCTGCGATTTTCGGCATAGCCTCGCCAGCATCCCTGCTCCATCCACCCGTCTCCCGGATATTCACAAACCTGACAACTGAACTGGCCCTTTCAGTCTGCCCGGCCACTTCTGCAAACAAACGCTTCTCCTGCGTGCAGGCCACGACAACATCTTGGCCTGACTGGATGGCTTTCTGGAAAGCGCCGGCCTCGCGGCGGCAGAGCGCCGAATGCAGTGTCAGGGTTTGATCAAGCGCTGCGCCCAGCGCCTGGGGCTGGAGCGGCATGGTCTGGTTGCAATCGCAAATCAGTGTTGGCATGGTCTTTTTGGCTCGCCGCTGGGCCGGGCAATTCTGGCACCGGCACGGTTTGGCTTGGGTTATCTGAAGCTGCGGATCCCGAAGAAGCTGTGTCCTGACTTTCACGCGACTGTGCCACGGTTTGGCCTGTGGGGGTATTCGCACTTTCCCCTGATGATGCAGCGATGCTGCCTGCGGCTTCGTCATCTTGGTCCGTCACATCATCAAACAGATGGAGGAACTTGCTGCCGTTCATCTTCCTGAGCATGGACTCGGGTATCGGGTCAGGAATTGAATAGTCGTCAATGTATGTGTCCAGACCATCCATCACGTTGAAGTGCGGGTCGGAGAAGAGCTTTTTCATGGCCGCATTGCGCACGGCACTGCCCACACCACGGACCATAAAAGGCGTGAAGTCAGAGTCTTTTGTGAGCACCTTCGCATCATCAAGCGAAAGGACTTTTTCCGGAAGTGCGGATGGCGCCGCAGCGGGGCCCTCCGTTGCGGACATCGGCGCCGGCTGGCTGGCTGGCGGTATGACCAGCTCGTCTGGAACGGGTTTTGCGGCCGGCACCGTCTCATCGAGTGGCTTGCCCTGCAAGACCTTTGTCTTGCGGCGCGCCCAGCGCCCCAGAAAACCGCCTGGTTCCTCAGCCACGCCCAGGCCCTCCGGATGCCTTGCCCGTGCTGACACGCGCGGGATTTCCAAAACGGTCCTCCAGGGTCTTGAAACTCTGGGGCCGCTGGCGGCGTTTGGCTTCCTGCACATGGTGCTGCGCAACAAAAGTCTTTACCCACTGCACCACATCCGGCGATGCCGGCACCTGTTCAACGTTTTCCTGCGCATCCAGCCAGCGTCCCGCGTCGTGGTAACTCAAGGTAACGGTTTGCGGCAGAGCTATCGGCTCATCAGCCACGGCAGCTTCTTCCTCCATACGCCAGACCACCCAGAAACATGGCTGCTGTGTGGTGACATTGAGGTAATAACCTTCTGCATCACCGAGGAACAGCTCGACCGTAAAACCGGGATGCAGCCATCGCGTTTCATTTTCATCGTCAAGCAGCAGGCGCGGCTGGGTTCCGAAGCTGTCCTCATGCGGCACCACATCGGCAAGCGACCAGCGCCAGGACTGCCAGCGGTTGGCAATACGTTCACGGCGCATGACAACAGCCACGACAACCGCAGGGCGGGGGACAGGGTGACCGTCCTGCGGGGAACGCATCGAGAAGTCGGACATGCCCGCAGTGTACGGCTGCACGGGCGAGTCCGCTTATTCCGTAATGGCGGCCTTTGTGCCGTATCCGGCCACCAGCGCAGGTTGACCGCCGCGGCGGATTGCCACGGCACAATATTTGAACTCGGGAATCTTCCCGAACGGATCAAGCGCTGCATTGGTCATCAGATTGGCCGCGGCCTCGTAGTACGCAAATGGAATGAACACCGCACCATGAGGGGTGCCGTCGTCACGCCGCACATGAATGGCCACGCGCCCGCGGCGTGACTCCACGGTGATTGCATCCCCCTGCTTCAGCCCCATGGCATTCAGGTCATCGCCGCACATCGAAGCCGTGGCCATGGGCTCAATCGCGTCGAGAACGGTGGCACGCCGCGTCATGCTGCCGGTGTGCCAGTGCTCCAGCTGGCGGCCCGTGATCAGCACAAAGGGGTAGTCGGCATCCGGCCGTTCGTTGGCCGGAATGATGTCGGCCGGCACAAGGTGTACGCGCCCATCGGCGGTGGCAAATCTATCAATAAAAACGGTGGGGGAACCGGGATCTTCCGCGCTGAGGCAGGGGTAGGTCACACTGGATTCGCGTTCCAGGCGCTCCCATGTAATGCCCGAGATCGCAGCATGCATGGCCTGGCGCATCTCTTCATACACCGCAGCCACCCCATCGCTCTCTCCGGCATACTGCCAGTCCAGGCCCATGCGTTGTGCAATCTGCTGGATGATCCAGAGGTCCGGCCTGGCCTGGCCTGGTGGGTCGATCGCTTTTTTTCCCAGTTGCACCATGCGATCGGTGTTGCTGACGGTGCCAGCCTTTTCGGGCCAGGCTGTAGCGGGAAGCACCACGTCCGCCAGCCATGCGGTTTCGGTCATGAAGATGTCCTGTACCACCAGATGCTCCAGGCTGGCGAGCGCGTGCCGTGCGTGGTTGAGGTCGGGGTCACTCATGGCCGGGTTCTCACCCATGATGTACATGCCGCGCACCTTGTGCGGATCGCTGTCAGGCGCAAGCGCCTTGTGCATGATCTCAACGACGGTGTAGCCCGGCTTGTCGTCAAGTTTCATGCCCCAGAAATTTTCAAACCACTGATGAGCACCGGCATTGTCTACACGCTGGTAGTTGGGGAACATCATGGGGATCAAACCGGCATCACTGGCCCCCTGCACATTGTTCTGGCCTCGCAGGGGATGCAGCCCGGAACCGGGCTTGCCGATCTGGCCGGTCACGGTCACCAGCGCAATCAGGCAACGCGCGTTGTCCGTACCGTGCACATGCTGGCTGATGCCCATGCCCCACAGAATCATCGCCCCCTTGGCACTGGCAAACGCGCGCGCAACCTCGCGCAGGGTTTTTGCGGGAATGCCGCAAATCGGCTCCATGGCTTCAGGGCTGTAGCCTTTGACGTTTTCCCGCAGTGCTTCGTAGTTGCTGGCACGGTCACGAATGAATGCCTGGTCTGTCAGGCCTTCTTCAATCACCGTGTGGATCAGCGCATTGAGCATGGCCACATCGGTGTCGGCCTTGAACTGCAGGGTGCGCCAGGCATGTTTGCCGATGTCGGTGATGCGGGGGTCCGCCAGTACGATTCTGGCGCCCTTTTTCGCCGCATTCTTCATCCACGTGGCCGCCACCGGGTGGTTGGACGTGGGGTTGGATCCGATCACAAAAATCAGGTCCGAATGCTCAACGTCGTTGACCTGGTTGCTCACCGCTCCGGAGCCCACGCCTTCAAGCAGGGCCGCCACGCTGCTGGCATGACACAAACGGGTGCAGTGGTCGACGTTGTTGCTGCCGAAGCCGGTACGCACGAGCTTCTGGAACAGGTAGGCTTCTTCGTTGCTGCCTTTCGCAGAGCCAAATCCGGCCAGCGACTTCTTGCCCCGCGTATCACGCAGGCCCTTGAGCTTGCCGGACGTCAGCGCCAGCGCCTCGTCCCAGGTGGCCTCGCGGAAAACATCCGACCATTGCGCCGTGTCGCGATTGAGTTTGTCCAGCAGTTCCGGGTCTTTCGGTACGCCGGCCTTGCGGATCAGCGGAACCGTCAGGCGTTGCGGGCTGTGCGCGTAGTCAAACCCGAACCGCCCCTTGACACACAGCCGGCTGTGGTTGGCCGGACCGTCGCGCCCATCGACGCTCACGATCTCATTGCCCTTCACGTTATAGGTCAGCAGACAGCCCACACCGCAGAACGGGCAGACGGAGTCGACTTTTTTGTCTACAGACTGCGAACCCACCTGCGTCTTCGGCATCAGTGCACCGGTCGGGCAGGCCTGTACACACTCGCCGCAGGCCACGCAGGTGCTGTCGCCAATGGGGTCGTTCAGGTCGAACACGATCTCGCTGTGCGAGCCGCGCATGGCATAACCGATCACGTCGTTGACCTGCTCTTCACGGCATGCGCGTACGCAGCGGTTGCACTGGATGCAGGCATCAAGATTGACGGCCATGGCCGGATGGCTCATGTCGGCAACCGGCTGTTCGCGGCGCAGGGCCTTGAGTGCCGGGCGCACCGACACGTCCATGCGCGAAGCCCACTGGCTCAGTTCACCGTGCTGCAGGGCGTCGTCCGTTTTGCCATCACCGTCATTCCACTTGTAACCCTTGTCAGGCATGTCGGACAGCAGCATTTCCAGCACCATCTTCTGACTCTTGAGGGCGCGCTCACTGTTGGCCTGTACCTCCATGCCCGCGGTGGCGTTGCGGCAGCAACTGGGCGCAAGCGTACGCTCGCCCTTGATCTCAACCACGCAGGCGCGGCAGTTGCCGTCGGGTCGCAGTCCGTCCTTGTAGCAAAGGTGCGGAATGTCAATGCCATGACGCTTCGCGGCCTTGAAGATGGTCTCGCCTTCAAACGCGTGAATGGTTTTCTCGTCCAGTCTGAACGACACCGTCTGGGGAGTCACTTCTGCAAGTTTGGCAATAGCATTCATGTCATGCCACCTCGTGGGCGAAGTATTTCTGGACGCAACGCACGGGGTTGGGCGCAGCCTGCCCCAGTCCGCAAATGGACGCGTCGGTCATCACGATGTTCAGGTCTTCCAGGGTGTCGTTGTCCCAGACAGGCGATGCCATGAGCGCGACGGCTTTGGCTGTGCCAACACGGCAGGGCGTGCATTGGCCGCAGCTCTCGTGCGCGTAAAACCGCATCATGTTCAGCGCTGCATCGCGGGCCTTGTCGTGCTGGCCGAGCACGATCACCGCGGCAGACCCGATAAAACCGCCATGCAGTTGCAGGGTGTCGAAATCCAGGGGTACATCCGACAGGCTGGCCGGGAAAATCCCGCCAGACGCACCACCTGGCAAATACGCATACAACGTATGGCCATCCTGCATGCCTCCGCAATACTCCTCGATCAGTTCAGCCACCGAGATGCCGGCGGGCGCCAGCTTGACGCCGGGAAACTTCACACGCCCGCTCACACTGAAGGAGCGCAAGCCCTTGCGGCCGTTGCGCCCAAAGCTGGTGAACCAGCTTGCACCCTTTTCAACAATGTCACGCACCCAGTAAAGGGTCTCGAAGTTGTGTTCCAGCGTAGGCCGACCGAACAGGCCGACCTCTGCAATGTATGGCGGCCGCATGCGCGGCTCACCGCGCTTGCCCTCAATACTCTCGATCATGGCGGACTCTTCTCCGCAGATATAGGCACCTGCGCCGCGTCGCAGCTCCAGCGTCGGCAAACCTGCATACGGCGGGTTGGCCTGCAGCTTCGCGATCTCCGCCTCAAGGATGGCCCGGCAGCCGTGGTATTCATCGCGAAGGTAGATATAGCACGCATCCGTGCCCACCACCTGCGCCGCCACCAGCACGCCTTCCAGAAACCGGTGCGGGTCACGCTCCAGATAGGTTCTGTCCTTGAAGGTACCAGGCTCACCTTCGTCAATGTTCACCGCCATCAGGCGCGGGGCCGCCTGGTCACGCACAATGCGCCACTTGCGTCCCGCCGGGAAACCGGCGCCCCCCAAGCCCCGCAGCCCTGAATCTTCCATGGCGCGAATGACGCCTTCGACATCCTGACGTCCACTGGCCAATGCTATGGCGAGCGCGTAGCCACCACCGGCCCTGTAGGTCTCATACCCGGCATATCCCGGTGCGATCTCAACTGCGTGCGGATAAGGTGACACCGCTCTTTCGGCATGGCCGGATGCGATGAATTCGGTGGCTGGCGATGCAGCGGGGTGAACCGTCAAGGCCTGCCTGACGGCTGCGAGTACAGACTCCGTCGTCGCTGCCGGCACCGGATGCTGGTGAACCACCACGGCTGGTGCCTGTTCGCAGCGCCCTATGCACGGTGCTGCTATAACCCGTACATCAGCCGTGCCCAGCAATGCCGGCAGCCGGGCCAGCAAATCCTGCGCACCGGCCATCTCGCAGCTCAAGCCGTCACACACCCGCACCGTCAACTGCGCCACCGTTTCGTCACCTCTGACCACCTCGAAGTGGTGATAGAAAGTGGCGACCTCGTAGACCTCTGCCATAGGGATTTTCATCTCTTTGGCGAGGGCCACAAGATGCCTGTCATGCAGGCAACGGTAGGCATCGTTGATTTTATGCAGGTGTTCGATCAACAGGTCACGTCGATGCGGGGCCTGTCCCACCAGAGCCCGGACCTCCTGTACCGAATCATCATCCGCCTGCCTGCCCTTGAGCTTGCTTTTGCGGCGGATGCGATCACGCATGTCATCCAGCGTGGCAAGTGCCACCACCGGAACATCGGGGACGAGAACGGGTGAAGCCATGAATATCCTGTTGTGTCGGTCTGATCAGGCGAAGAACTTGGCCACGCTTTGCAGCGTACGGTAAACGCCCCAGGCCAGCGGAATGCCCACTGCCAGCCAGGCAAAGGCCACCAGCGCTGGGCTCACAGCATCAGCACCGCCACCGGTGCGGTGCACCTCGGACGCAGCCATCTTTTCGTGTGCCAGGCGCTTTTCCTCAGCCAGCTCGCTGTCTGTCATGAACCATTTCGGATTCAAGGGCTTGACCAGCAGGTTGCAAATCAGCCCCACTACCAGCATGCCCACAAGGATGTACATGGTCTGGTTGTAAACCTGTTCACGCGGAATGCCAAGACCAAGCTGGTACTCGCGCATGTAGTTCACAACCACCGGGCCAAGAATGCCTGCCGTGGCCCATGCGGTGAGCAGGCGTCCGTGAATGGCACCCACCATCTGCGTGCCGAAGATGTCAGCAAGGTAAGCCGGCACAGTGGCAAAACCACCGCCGTACATGCTCAGTATCACGCAGAACGCGCCCACGAACAGCAAAATGCTGCCGGCAGCAGCACTGCCGGGAACGCTGAAATACATGAGGCCGCCGAGTACAAAAAAGACCAGATAAGTCATCTTGCGGCCCAGCTTGTCGGACAGGCTGGCCCAGAAGAAACGGCCACCGATGTTGAACAGGCTGAGCAGCGCGGTAAAGCCCGCGGCAACCGTCGCAATGGCTGCAAGCTGGGTCTTGTCGAGTTCACCGAACTTCTTTGCCACGCCAATCAGCGAACCGCCAAACACTTCCTGCAGCATGGGGGAAGCCATGCCGATCACGCCGATACCCGCGCTCACATTCATACACAGCACCATCCAGATCAGCCAGAACTGCGGAATGCCCCAGACCTTCTTCACGTGCACATGACGCTGCGTGATCATGGTGTTGTTCACCTGCGCATGAGGCGGCGTCCAGCCGTCCGGCTTCCAGCCGGTTTCAGGAACCCGGTAGCCAAAAGCGCCCGCCATCATGAACACAAAATAAACCAGCGCCATCACAACGAAGGTCTGCATCACACCCACACTGGTCGGCGTGGCGAAATACTTCATGAGGTCAGCCGCCAGCGGCGAACCGATCATGGCACCACCGCCAAAGCCCATGATGGCCATGCCGGTGGCCATACCGCGTCGGTCCGGAAACCACTTGATCAGGGTCGAAACCGGCGAGATATACCCCAGACCAAGACCGATACCGCCGATCACGCCGGAGCCCAGAATCATCAGCCAGAACTGGTGCAGGTAAATACCCAGTGCTGAAATCAGCATGCCACCGCACCAGCACACGGCCGACACGACACCGGCCTTGCGCGGACCGGCACGTTCGAGCCAGCCACCCCAGGTCGCGGCAGAGGTTCCCAGCAACACAAAGAACAGGGTGTACATCCATCCCAGCGTGGAGATTTTCCAGTCGCAACTGGCGGTAAAAAGTTCGGCAAAGAACCCGACCTCAGGTCCGCACTTGATGGCGTCCTTGATGCCCAGCGCTTTCGAAAGTGGCAGCCAGAAAACCGAGAACCCGTAGGCCATCCCGATACACAGGTGAATGGCCAGGGCAGCGGGGGGCACCAGCCAGCGGTTAAAGCCCGGCCCCGCAATGATGCGTTCCTTATCGAGAATTCCTGACATGTACTGTCTCCGTGTTGTGTATTTATTGAAACCTCGCCAAGAGGCTGGCAGAGTGTCGCGGCGGCGGCGCAAGCCGGTCAAATTGAATCGAAACATGCATTGATTCAAAAAATAAATGAGGGGAATATGGCCCCCACGTTCGCTCACTGCGTGTAGCTCTCTGCCCCCCGAGGGGGCTGGCCTTGCTTGGGGCGGCCCTGCGCTGCGGCCCATGGCCCCCACGTTCGCTCACATCGCGTAAGCTCTCTGCCCCCCCGAGGGGGGCTGGCCTTGCTTGGGGCGGCCCTGCGCTGCGGCCCATGGCCCCCACGTTCGCTCACATCGCGTAAGCTCTCTGCCCCCCCCGAGGGGGGCTGGCCTTGCTTGGGGCGGCCCTGCGCTGCGGCCCATGGCCCCCACGTTCGCTCACATCGCGCAGGCCCTCTGCCCCCCCGAGGGGGCTGGCCTTGCCCGGCGCGCTATTTACCAGTCGCCCTACAGTGTCAGCAAACCACTGTGTGCCGCTGCGTGGCGCAGCCAGGCCGCATCCTGCGCGAGTGTCAAGGCTGCCTCCAGGGTGCGTGAGCGGCGGTCGCTGCCCTGTGCAATAAAGCCGATCGCGGTGCGGACTTCAGGACTGATCAGCGGCAGCGCTTCAAGCTCACGGTAACCACGCACCGCGCCGACCAGCGCACCTGGCATCACCGTACACACATCCCCTTCAACCACCGAGAGTGCGAGGGTGAGGATGGAGTTGGTTTCAATCGCAGGCCGGCTCACCACACCGGCTTCAACGAAGGCGTTTTCGACAATCGTACGGTTGTGCATCTCGCGCGTCAGCAGGCACAGGGGGTGAGTTGCTGCCTGGGCCCAGGTGGTGGCAGGACCGATCTGCAAGGTACTCTTGTGCGCCCGGGCCGCCCTGCGCACAAAAAAGTAATGCTCGGTGTACTGCGGTATCTGCCGCAGGCGCGGGCCATTGGTCCGCAGGCGATCGGTGTAGCCCAGTCCCATGTCGAGGGTCAGGCTCTCAAGGCCGGTCTCCAGCTCGTTTGAACTCATGGAGCGCACCTCTGGCGCGATGCCAGGATGGCGCGCTTTCAACAAGGCGCAAAACCGCGCCGCGATCGGCACCGCCGTGGGTACGGCGCCTATGCTCAGGGAACCTTGCGGCCGACCAACCACACTGTCGAGCTCCTGCTGCAGCAATTCGCGCTCATGCAACATGCGCTGGGCGCTCGCCAACACCCGTTCACCCTCAACGGTGAAGCCCTCAAAATTGCGTTCGCGCCTGACAATCACATGGCCGAACTCCGCTTCCAGAGCGCGCAAGGCATTCGACAACGCTGGCTGCGTGATATGGCAGGCCTGGGCGGCACGGCCAAAATGCCTGTGCTCGTCAAGTGCTACCAGGTAACGCAGGGACGCCAGCAGGTTCATGGACGTGAGCGATCAGGTGTTTTTTGAAATTGTGATGGATGGGAACTTCGCCGAGAAGTCCTTGGACTTGGCCGCGACCGTGATCGCCACTTTACGGGCCACCGCCTTGTAGATAGCAGCCACTTCACCGTCCGGGTCGGCCACCACTGTGGGCCTGCCGTTATCGGCCTGAAGGCGGATCTGCATGTCCAGCGGCAAGGCGCCAAGGTAATCCATCTGGTAGTCGGCAGCCATTTTCCTGCCGCCGCCTTCACCAAAAACATGCTCGGCATGACCGCATTTGCTGCAAATATGAACGGCCATATTTTCGACAATGCCGAGTATGGGCACACCAACCTTTTCGAACATCTTGATGCCTTTTTTGGCATCAAGCAGCGCGATGTCCTGCGGTGTGGTGACGATCACTGCGCCGGTCATCGGCACGCGCTGGCTCAGGGTGAGCTGGATGTCGCCGGTACCGGGGGGCATGTCAACGATGAGGTAATCAAGGTCGCGCCAGTTTGTCTGTCTAAGCAGTTGCTCAAGCGCCTGTGTCGCCATGGGGCCGCGCCAGATCATGGCTTCGTCCTGCGCAATCAGGAAACCAATCGACATCACCTGGATGCCGTAGTTTTCCAGGGGCTCCATGTTTTTACCGTCGACGCTTTCAGGCCTGCCTTCAATGCCCATCATCATGGGCTGGCTGGGGCCGTAGATGTCGGCATCGAGCAATCCTACGCTGGCACCTTCGGCCGCCAGGGCAAGGGCGAGGTTGACAGCCGTGGTACTTTTACCCACGCCCCCCTTGCCCGATGCCACCGCAATGATGTTTTTGACATTGGGCAGCAACTGAACACCGCGCTGCACACTGTGGCTGGCGATTTTGATCGTGAGATTGACCGATACATTGTCAACCCCCGGGACCGTTTTGGCTGCGGCAATCAGGCTTTTGCGAAACGCCGCCATCTGGCTCCTGGCGGGATAACCCAGTTCAACATCAAACGACACGTCACCGTCAGTGATCAGCAGGTTTTTTACCGCCTTGCTGGTTACGAAATCCTTGCCCGTATTCGGGTCGAGGACGGTTTGCAGTGCGGTCAAAACCGCCTGTTGTTCTAAAGCCATCTGAAAAACTCCGGGTAAAACTGGGGACCGAATACCTGCAAAACTTGTCCGGCGCGCCCGCCGGGGTTGGCGTGAAGTCTAACGCCGCAAGGTCCGGCCACAGGGTAGCAAGGGATTACACCGGGGGGACAGGGCCATCGGGACTTAAAATTGCGGACCAGTCCCCCTAAAGCCCAACCAAGCCCATTCATGTCCCAGCGCCGCCTGTTTGTCACCACCGCCCTGCCCTACGCCAATGGCAGGTTCCATATCGGCCACATCATGGAGTACATCCAGGCCGACATCTGGGTCCGCTTTCAGCGCATGCAGGGCAACGACGTCAACTTTGTAGGCGCCGATGACGCACACGGTGCGCCCATCATGATTGCCGCCGAAAAAGCGGGGGTGACGCCGCAGCAATTCGTGGCCGACATTGCAGCCGGCCGCAAAGAATACCTGGACGGTTTTCACATCAGTTTTGACAACTGGAGCTCTACCGACTCGCCTGAGAACCATGACCTGGCCCGGCAGATCTACCGTGACCTGCGTGACAACCCGCAAGGCTCACTCATAGAGACCAAAACCATAGAGCAGTTCTTTGACCCGGAAAAGAACATGTTTTTGCCTGACCGTTACATCAAGGGCACCTGCCCCAGGTGCGGCACCAAAGACCAGTACGGCGACAACTGCGAAAACTGCAGCGCGGTGTATGCGCCCACAGATCTGATCAACCCATACTCGGCCCTGTCGGGGGCGACGCCTGTACTCAAAAGCTCCGAGCACTTTTTCTTCAAGCTCTCCGACCAGCGCTGCGTGGACTTTCTTGAAAAGTGGACCCAGGGCAACGATGAAAGCGGCAAGCCCCGTCTTCAGCCTGAAGTTGCCAACAAGGTCAAGGAGTGGTTCAGCGTACGCACCAACCCCGACGGCACAAAAAGCGAAGGCCTGGGTGACTGGGACATCAGCCGCGACGCGCCCTACTTCGGCATCGAGATCCCTGATGCGCCCGGCAAGTACTTTTATGTCTGGCTGGATGCACCCGTAGGTTACCTGGCCTCGCTGAAAAACCTGCTCGACAAGCGTTGTATCGAAGCCGGCGAAGACGGGCTGTCGTATAGCGAATACATGGCCGACCCGGCGCTGGAGCAGTACCACTTTATCGGCAAGGACATCGTCACCTTCCACACCCTGTTCTGGCCGGCGATGCTGCATTTCAGCGGCCGAAAGACGCCGAACAACATTTTTGTGCACGGCTTTCTCACCGTGAACAACGGCGAAAAAATGAGCAAGAGCCGCGGCACCGGCCTGGACCCGCTCAAATACCTGAGCCTGGGCATGAACCCCGAGTGGCTGCGTTATTACCTGGCCGCCAAGCTCAATGCCAAGAATGAAGACATTGACTTCAACGCCGATGATTTCATGGCGCGGGTCAATAGTGATCTGATTGGCAAGTACATCAATATTGCCAGTCGGTCTTCCAAATTTATTAACGAGTACTTTGGCGGGCAACTTCGTTGGAGCGAAAGCCCGCACACTATTCCACATTCGGATTTACTGTTTGAGATCAGAAGGACTGCACAAGTTGTGCAAAGCTTCTACGAACAAAGAGAGTTTGGCAAAGCCTTGCGAGAAATCATGGCTTATGCCGACAAAGTCAACGAGCGATTTGACTCATCAAAACCGTGGGCACTCGCAAAAAATGAAAGCGCAAAAGGTCAAGTCCAAATGATTTGTTCTCAAGCGCTGTGGGGCTTCAAAGCAATGACGGTAATGTTGGCTCCAGTTTTCCCATCTGTCGCAGAGACTGTACTTAACGATTTCTTTGTGAAGCCTCCAGGGTTTGAATTTGAGAGGGTCAAAAACTTCCATTGGACAGACATGGAAGACGCCCCGACGAGGATTGGCGAATACAAACATCTGATGCAGCGAGTGACTTCCGAGCAACTGGACGCCCTCTTCGAGCCACCGGCATCAGCCGAACCCGCACAGCCGGAGGCAGTAGCCACCGTCCCCGGCGGCGAAGAGCTCGCCCCCGCCATCACCATCGACGACTTCGCCAAAATCGACTTGCGCATTGCCAAAATCGTCAACTGCGAAGCCGTTGAAGGTTCCGTGAAGCTGCTGCGCCTGACGCTGGATGTGGGTGAAGGCAAACACCGCAATGTCTTCAGCGGCATCGCATCAAGCTACAAGCCTGAAGACCTCATCGGCAAGCACACGGTGATGGTCGCCAATCTTGCGCCGCGCAAGATGAAGTTCGGCATCAGCGAAGGCATGGTGCTGGCGGCCAGCCATGCCGATGAGAAGGCACAACCCGGCATTTATGTGCTGGAACCCATGCCCGGCGCGCTGCCTGGCATGCGGGTGCGCTGACCGGCGCCCACGCGCCCTATACCCGGATCACATCGTCGCCGTCTGGTGGCTGTGAGAACGGCTGACTGCCGCTCCTGTAATGCATAAAACGCAAGGCCTTTCGGGGGGTTTTGGCAATCTCTTCGAGCAGGTTGCCCAGGTGCCTGAGCAGCCTCTCGCCGTCATCCTTGGGTAATGGGCAGCTCACGCAGGCCACATGCAAGTGCAGCATCAGGTCGCGCGGCAGGTTGCGGCCCGGGCGCAGGCCTTCTGCAATGATGCGTTGGGCCACGTCGGTGACCTGCGACTCGGTGGTTTTGCTTTCAATCAGCAAGACGAAGTCGCCGTCATTGTGCCGGCCCACCGTGTCACTGACTTGCGCGGGCGTGGCGACACAGGCGCCCGCACGCACCAGCGCAGCCTGTGCGAGCGAGGCCCCATATGCCATCCGTATTTCAGCCCCATTAACCAGCCGCACGCGCAGCACCGCACCGACCTGCGGGTCACGCTGGTGCCGCTCAAGAAGATGTTCCAGCCTTTCCATCAACAAACGGTGGCTGGCCACGCCGGTCAGCGGGTCGACGCGCGACAGCGCGCTCAGGCGAACCTGGGTATCACGCCGGTCACGGCTGCGAAAGTACAACGCCACCAGCAACAACGGAATCTCCAGCGCCGCGCCGATCTGCGCGCCAAACTGCGAGTAGAAGCTGATGGGCACTACATCAAGGTTGCGCAGTATCGGGAACAGCGAGCCGACAAAAAGACAGAAGAACCCCGCCAGCGCCCACAGCCCTATGACGGGTCGGCGTACCGAAAACCAGATCAGGCTCCCCATGAGCACCGGCAGGAAATAGAGGTAGGCGAGGTTGGATGTATAAAAAAGCCGCGAGCGCCCCAACAGCAGAAAACCGATGGCGTAAGCCAGCGACGTCAGCATGACGCTGACCAGGAAGGCACTGACGACATGGTTGCCGCGCTCGACCACCAGCCTGTGCACCAGCAACGCGGCCCATCCGGCAGACAGCATGGGCACGACGATGGCGGCAATGTCGTTCCACCAGGCGTGGTGCGGCCAGAAATACTCACCCGACAGCCCGGTGAGGGTTAACTGGCCGAGACCCAGAATCACCACATAGGCGGCGTACACCAGATGTATGGGGTCGCGCCAGTTCCAGGCATTGAAGCAGCTGAGTACAACAACCAGAATGACAAACCCGAGATACGCACCCAGCACCATATGCAGGGTACTGCTCTGGCGGTCAAAACTGGCACGGTCCCAGAGCTGCCAGTAGACGCCGACCCGACTGCTGTGACGAACCGCCAGGTACACGGCGCGGGGTTCGCCCGGCAGAAGCTCCAGCTGGAAGGCCGGATGCAGGTAAGGCCGGGACCATCTGGCCACAGGCAGGGAGTCACCCGAACGCTGCACATGCCAGTCACCACCCGGCACAAGGTCATGCAGCGACGCAGAGTCGAGGCCCGGATGAACCACTGTCAGCACTGCGTCTACCGGTGCAGTAACGGCGGGCAGGACAATGCGCAGCCAGCCTGTGCTCATGCCACCGAGCGGCAGCTGCTGGTTGCCAGAGACAACAACACCTTCGCCGCGTGCAAACCGGTTTCTGACGAACTCGAGGGACTGCTGCCCGGATTCGTCCATCACCACTTCAGTCGGATACTGCACGCCCTTCCAGACGGGTGCCTGTGTATGCGCGGCGCGCACCGGCAACGCCATACCCACAATGAGCACAGCGCAGGCCAGCAGAAAGGTTTTGAATCCGGGCGTTTTCATGTGAGCTTCAGGCTCGTGGGTATCTCAGGGCAAGAGCATGGTTTCAGTATGGATGAATAAACAGCGAAAATCCAGCGTAGCAGCGGCCACAATACGATTCCATGCCACCCATCCCGAACTTCGCACAATTCCGGCCACGTTTGCTGGACAGTCTGCACAACTACTCCCGCGAGCGGTTTGTGAAGGATCTGGGGGCAGGCGTCACCGTCGGTATCGTGGCGTTGCCACTGGCCATGGCTTTCGCCATTGCATCGGGGCTGAACCCGCAGGCGGGCATATGGACGGCCATCATTGCGGGCGCTCTCATCGCGGCACTGGGTGGCTCGGCGGTGCAGATAGGTGGCCCGGCTGGCGCATTTATCGTCATCGTCTATGGCATTCTTGAACGCTACGGCCTGGCCAACCTGCTGATTTCTACTGCCTGCGCGGGGGTATTGCTGTTTTTGCTGGGTTTCCTCAAACTGGGAACGCTGGTGCGTTATGTACCTGTCAGCATCGTGATCGGTTTTACCAACGGCATCGCAGTGCTCATCGTGCTTTCGCAGGTCAAGGACCTGCTGGGCCTTGATATTGCGAAAATGCCGGTTGATTTTTTCTCGCAGCTGCGCGTGATAGCTCGCCACCTTGACAGCCTGAACCTCCATTCCCTGGGCCTGGGCATTGCCTGCCTTCTCGGACTGTTCATCTGGCCTAGGCTGTTCGACACGCGCGCACGCGCCAGTCAGGGCTTTACCACCCGATTGCTCAAGCTGGTGCAGGCTGTCGAAGGCCTGCCGTTGCAACGCGCCACACGCATGGCATCGCGCATGCCGGGTCCCATCGTGGCGCTGGTCACCCTGACAGCGTTTGCCTGGTTTCTCAGCCTTCCCGTTGAAACCATAGGCTCGCGATTCGGCGGCATTCCGCGTGCCCTGCCGGTTTTTGCATTGCCAGATTTTTCATGGCAAACGGTACGCCTGCTGGTAGACCCCACCATCACGATTGCGTTGCTGGGTGCTGTCGAGTCGCTGCTGTGCGCACGTGTGGCCGACCAGATTTCAGGGCAGCCGCGACATGACCCGAACCAGGAGTTGATGGCCCAGGGCGTGGCTAATTTCGTGGTGCCTTTTTTTGGCGGCATGCCCGCCACCGGCACGATTGCCCGCACGGTGACCAACGTGCGGGCCGGTGCCACCTCGCCGGTCTCCGGCATTGTGCACGCCGCCACACTGATGGTCAGCGTGCTGGTGGCAGCGCCGCTGGCCGTTCACGTGCCGCTGTCGGTGATGGCTGGCATCCTTCTGTATGTGGCCTGGAACATGGGCGAGTGGCGCGAGTTCACCAAGCTGCGCCAGGCTGGCAGCCATTCGGCACTCATCATGCTGGGCACGTTTTTGCTGACCGTCATTTTTGATTTGACAGTGGCCCTGCAGGTCGGCCTGATCCTGGCCTGCATTCTGTTTATCCGTCGTATGAGCACACTGTTTCAGGTCGTCGAGGTCTCGCGCACGCCGGAAAGCGCAAGCTTCCAGCTTTACGGCTCGCTGTTTTTTGGCGCCGTCGCCAAACTTGACCCGATATTGACGCTGGTTGAAAGCTCACCCCAGGGGCTGGTGATTCGGCTGGATTTGCAGTCGCTGCAATCGCTTGATCCTTCAGGCCTGGATGTACTGGAGCAGGTGCACAAAGCGATCGTGCTGCGCGGCGGACGCCTGGTACTGGCTGGGCTCAATGCCGAGCCCAGAGCCGTGATGGAACGGTCCGGCTTTCTTGAAAAAGTCGAGTCACTTTGAGTCTGCACAAAACGGAAAAGCGCTGGCTCAACCGCCCTTGGGGTTCGCCAAGGCCTCCTCGACCGACGCCGTGCTGACAACTTTCAGGTCGCTGTCAAACACCACGGTAAAAACCATCGCCGTATTGGGCGGGTTCAGGTAGCGCCATTCGTAATGGGTCTGCTGCTGACCTGCATAAGGCGTGATTTTCATGGGCTTGCCCAGCGTTTTTCGCACCTGCTCCATCGGCATGCCGGGCAATATCCTTGCAAAATTCTGGGGGCTCAGCACCTGCCTCAACGCGCTCATTTTGCCATCCGGCCCTATGGTGATCATGTAATTGACCATGCCCTGGGGCTGGCGGTTGTACTCAAAGGTGCGGGCACCGGGGGCAGCGGCAGCGCCCGGCGAGGGCATGGAAGCCATGTCTGATGCGTCCCAGACCTTCTCGGGCTCACCGAAGCGGGCCCTCACATCCGCTTCAGTCGCCACGCCCTCTTCAAGTTCGGCAATGTTTTGGGAATCACAGGCAGCCAGACCCAAAACAAGGCCCAGGCTCAGGATTGAAGGGAATAAAAAAGATCGCAAGGCAGTCCCCGGTAAAATCGGGCTTGGTTCGTCAAACCCTATAAAGAACAGTTTAGCCCCATGTCCCTCCTACGCTTCTTCCGGCGCGCCGACTACACCTCGGACACCACCCAGTTCATCGACGGGCTCAAGGCCAGCAAGCCGACCCTGGAAGCCGAGCAACGTGCTGGCCGGGCGCTGCTCTGGGACAAAAACCTGAACCGCGCAGAACAGGCTGATTATCTGGATGCCAAGGTTGCCCAGAAGCCTTATGTCTACGGCACCGCAGGCCACCCGAACAGCAAATAGGCAGCAAGCCGGTTTTTCTCTGACCCAGCGTCACCGCCGGCCACCTGTTCATGTCCCAGCCAACCTCTTCACCCCCAGAATCCGGCCAGTCGCCCATACCCGGCATGCATGACATCCCCGGCATGGCGCTTGCGGCCATGCCCAGCCCCGACATGCCTGCAGTCATAGATCAGGTCGCCCTGGCACGCCTGTACGGCGAGCCCTTGTTTGCGATGCCGCATGACCTGTACATCCCGCCGGATGCATTGCAGGTTTTTCTCGAAGCCTTTGAAGGCCCGCTGGACTTGCTGCTGTACCTGATCCGCAAGCAGAACTTCAACATTCTCGACATCCCCATGGCTGCCGTCACGCGGCAATACCTGGTGTATGTCGATGAAATCCGCGCCACAAACCTTGAACTCGCTGCCGAGTATCTGCTCATGGCGGCCATGCTGATCGAGATCAAGTCGCGCATGCTGCTGCCGCCCAAAAAGGTGGCCGAGGGTCAGGAGCCCGAAGACCCGCGCGCCGAACTGGTCCGCCGCCTGCTCGAATACGAGCAGATCAAGCTGGCTGCCCACAAGCTCAACGAAATGCCGCAGTTCGGCCGCGACTTCCTGCGTGCACAGGTTTATGTCGAGCAGGCGCTGCAGCCGCGCTTTCCTGATGTCAATGTGGTTGACCTGCAGGACGCCTGGCGTGACATTGTCAAACGCGCAAAGCTGGTACAGCACCACGTGATCAGCCGCGAAGAACTCTCGGTGCGCGAACACATGAGCATTGTTCTGCGCAAACTGCAGGGCCGAAAGTTCCTGGAGTTTGAAGAACTGTTCGACCCCACCCGCGGCATGCCCGTGCTGGTGGTGACCTTCATCGCGCTGCTTGAGCTGTCCAAGGAAGGGCTGCTTGAAGTCACGCAAGCCGAGGCCTTTGCGCCCATTTACGTAAGACTGGCGTACACACCAGCCTGAATTCCCCGCGCCCAGCCGGCGCCTGATCGCTTCATGAATTCCAGCAACCCGCGCACCGAGCATTTCGACGTTCTCATCATCGGCAGCGGCCTGGCCGGCCTGACGGCCGCCCTGCTGCTGGCCCCGACGCACCGGGTAGCGGTGGTAACCAAGCGCGACCTGCGAGATGGCGCCAGCGGATGGGCCCAGGGCGGGCTGGCAGCCGTGATGGCCGATGGCGACACCACACAGCAACACGTTGACGACACCCTCGTGGCCGGCGCAGGCCTGTGCGATCTGGATGCCACCCGTGCCGTGGTTGAAGGCGCGCCGGCGGCAATTGCGTGGTTGCGTGAACTGGGCGTGGCCTTTTCACAAGACCCCGATCAGCCCGGCGAGTTGCACCTGACACGCGAAGGCGGCCACCGCCAGCGCCGCATTGTCCACGCAGCGGATGCCACAGGCGCAGAGGTGCAGCGAACACTTGTCAGCAAGGTACTCAAGGAGCCGCGCATCACCCTGTTTGAACACCACATGCTGGTGGACCTCATCATGGGCGCTGGCGACGCATATATACCCCGATGCAGCGGGGCGTATGTACTGGATGTCACCACGGGCCGTATCCAGGCCTTCACCGCCAGCCACACCATTCTTGCGACCGGCGGTGCAGGCAGGGTTTATCTGCACTCGACCAATCCTGACACCGCCACAGGTGACGGCATCGCCGCCGCCTGGCGCGCAGGTTGCAGGGTCGGCAACATGGAGTTCGTGCAGTTCCACCCGACTTCGCTCTGCCACCCAGATGCGCACTCTTTCCTGATCAGCGAGGCAGTGCGTGGCGAGGGTGGCCAATTGCTGCTGCCGACATCAAAGGGTGGTACGCGCTTCATGCCGGCGCATGACAGCCGCGCAGAGCTGGCACCGCGTGACGTCGTCGCGCGGGCGATTGACTTCGAGATGAAAACACACGCACTTGACTGCGTCTACCTCGATATCTCGCACCAGAGCCCGGCCTTTTTGCACGAGCACTTCCCCAACATCCTGCAGCGCTGCCTGGCGCTTGGCATAGACATTACCCGGCAACCCATACCGGTGGTACCCGCCGCCCACTACACCTGCGGCGGCGTGATGACAGGCTTGGACGGACAGACCGACGTGGCTGGCCTGTATGCCATTGGTGAGACCGCCTGCACCGGCCTGCATGGGGCAAACCGCCTGGCCAGCAACTCACTGGTCGAATGCCTGGTGCTGGCACGGGCGGCAGCAG
Source organism: Polaromonas sp. (assembly GCF_016185115.1). GTDB lineage: Bacteria > Pseudomonadota > Gammaproteobacteria > Burkholderiales > Burkholderiaceae_C > Polaromonas. Next base: position 133,839 of record NZ_JACPOF010000020.1, read on the forward strand.
AGGCGATAGGGCGGCAACAGCCCGTCGCGGCAGGACCGGTCTCAAACGGGCAAGACGACCAGACCACGCCCATCGCCGACACCACCATGGTGGCGGACAAACTGGACGAACTGCGCCGCCTGATGTGGGACGACGTGGGCATCGTGCGCACGACCGCGGGGCTGGCACGCGCAGCGCACCGTATTGCGCTGCTGCAGTCAGAACTGAAAGTACTTGATGGCAGCTCGCGCGTCACCCGCGAATCGCTCGAGCTGCGCAACCTCGCCCAGGTGGCACAACTGATCGTGCAATCCGCCCAGGGCCGTCATGAAAGCCGTGGCCTGCATTTCAGCCGGGACTATCCCGATACCGCAGCTTCTGCCAGTCCCAGCATCCTGGTGCCCGCCGAGGCCTGATCAAGGCTGGCTGGTATCCAGCCGCGCAGGCTGTTCACAAACGCCAGCGACTTCACGCGGGCCAAGTCCTCCAGCCGCACCACGGCTTCCACCACGCGACCGGTCGCCAGCGCGTGCGCACGGCCCACGCCAGCCAGCAGGCCGCAGTGCAGGGCAGGCGTGACCCAGCGGCCATCCAGCAGCAGGGCCACATTTCCGCGCGTGCACTCGGTAATCTCGCCCTCGGCATTCCACAGCAGGGTGTCAAACACGCCCGGACGGATAGGGGCGAACGCATCGTAATGCGACCGCCGCGTGGTCTTGAAGCGTACAAACTCGCTGCGCGCATCGTCCATCGACGTCTGCGCCAGTTCGAGCACGACCTGCGCTGGTGATGCTGGCAGCTCAAATGCCTCGGCACGCAACTGCCCCTGCGCGTCCAGCAGCAGGCGTACGCGCCTCGCACCCGGGGCATGCTGCTGCGCCAGCAACTCCAGGACGCGCTGCACCTGCAACGCGTCCCAAGGGTAGGCAAAATGCCCCGCTGCCTGCGCCAGGCGCGCCAGATGCGCAGCCTCGTGACGCAAGCGGCCATCTTCAAGGCAGAGGGTTTCAAGCAGCTCGAAAGGCTGGCTGGCACGCTGCACAAAAGCCTGTTTGAGCTGCCATTCACGCCATTCACCAACGGCCGTTGAACCCCAGGTGATGCCGCTGCCTATCCCGCAGTGTGCGGTCCGGCCGCTCAGTGTAACACTGCGTATAGGCACATTGAAAGTCGCTGCGCCGCCGGGACGCACCACACCCAGCGCACCGCAGTAGACGCCGCGCGGCCCGGCTTCCAGGGCATGGATGGCGCGCATGGCCTGGATCTTGGGCGCGCCGGTCACAGAGCCACAGGGGAACAGTGCCGCAAAGATATCGGCCAGGCGGCAACCGCCCCTCGTACGCGCCTCGACGTCGGAGGTCATCTGCCATACCGATGGCAAAGCCTCGACGTGAAAAAGCCGGGGGACACGTACGCCAGATGGCACGGCGATGCGCGACAGGTCGTTGCGCAGCAGATCCACGATCATCACGTTTTCAGCCCGCTCCTTGGGCGACAGGCGGAGCGCTGCGGCCTGGGCGGCATCGGTTTCAGGCGTGGGGCCACGGGGCGCGGTGCCCTTCATGGGCCGCGTCAGGACCAGGCCGTCTGCCCAGTCAAAAAACAACTCTGGCGACACCGACAGCACCTGCTCCTCACCAGTGTCAAGGAAAGCCGCATAACCGCCCGGCTGGGCGCGCTGCAGGGCGTGGAACAGGGCCAGCGCAGGCTTGACCCCATCCTCCACACCCTCTGCAGACAAGGCCGACAGCACACCATGCATGCGGGCCGTGAAGTTGACCTGGTACCAGGCACCGTCTGCGATGCCCTGCTGCAGCGTGGCCAGGGCCGCATCGAAAATGCTGCGCGGGAGGGCCTGCTCCCATTCCACCCGCACCGCATCACCAGCTGCGTCCGGCCAGGGCAACGCGCTGTCATAAACCGCAAACCAGGCCAGCGGCCCTTCAGCGGCATGGGTTTTCAAGGCGGCGTCAAAAGCAGGCGCGGCTTCATATCGCAGGTAGCCCACGCACCAGGCGCCTTGCTGCGCTGCGTGCTCCACCGCATCAAGCAGCGGCCTGACCTCGCCGGTCTCGCGGGCTATCAGCACTTTGCGTGGCGGGCCAAAAGCGTGACGCAGGCGCCGCCCGCCTGGATCACGCGGGTCGGTGAAATCTACAAGGGCGGAAAGCCCGGACGCGGACTCAGGCAGCGCCGACATTCGGCACCAGCCCCGCAGCCGCCTGGCCCGGGCGCAGCGTTGCCGTGAAGGCCAGCATGCGGTCTATGGGCAGGCGTGCGCGCAGGCCCGTGCCCTCGTCTACCAGCACTTCATTGGTACCGGTTTCCAGCACGTGGGCCAGTCCGGCCAGGCTGTTCATGGCCATCCAGGGACAGTGCGCGCAGCTTTTGCAGGTGGCGCTGTTGCCAGCCGTCGGCGCTTCAATAAATGTCTTGCCCGGGTTGAGCCTGCGCAGCTTGTGCATCATGCCGTTGTCGGTGGCGACAATGAACTCCTTCACGTCCATCTCGCGTGCGGCCTTGAGGATGGCCGAGGTCGAGCCCACCGCGTCGGCCAGCACCACCACGTCGGGATGTGATTCGGGATGCACCAGCACCCGGGCCAGCGGATGCTCCTTTTTGAGCTCCGCCAGTTCAAAGGCCTTGAACTCGTCATGCACGATGCATGCGCCGTTCCAGAACAGCATGTCAGCCCCAGTTTCGCGCTGCACATAGGCACCCAGGTGACGGTCAGGCGCCCAGAGTATCTTTTTGCCCTGTGACTTCAGGTGCGCCACCACATCGACTGCGCAGCCCGACGTGACCAGCCAGTCGGCGCGCGCCTTCACCGCCGCGCTGGTGTTCGCGTACACCACCACCGTGCGGTCCGGGTGCGCATCGCAAAAGGCAGTGAAATCATCCACGGGGCAGCCGAGGTCCAGCGAGCAGGTGGCGTCGGGATCGGGCATCAGCACTGTCTTGTGCGGCGACAGGATTTTTGCGGTCTCGCCCATGAAGCGCACGCCGGACACCACCAGCGTCTGCGCAGTATGGTCACGGCCGAAACGTGCCATCTCGAGCGAGTCAGACACCAGCCCGCCGGTTTCTTCGGCCAGGTCCTGCAGATCGGGATGCACGTAGTAATGCGACACCATCACCGCATTGCGGCTTTGGAGCAGGCTGCGTATGCGCTGTTTGAGCGCTGCACGCTCGGCCTGCGACGGCTCCGCAGGCACCCGCGCCCATGCGTGGCGTGTACCGCAGGCAGCGCCGGCCTGCGCAGTTTCAGGTTGTTCGTAATCGACCCGGATATCCGGCAGGGTGGCGGAACTCATGCACCCACCGCCGGCGCATCGAAGCGCATTGAGAAATCCACCGCCTGGATGTCCTTGGTCAGCGTACCGATGCTGATGCGGTCAACGCCGGTTTCCGCCAGCGCACGCAGGCCCTCCAGCGTGACACCACCGGAAATTTCCAGCACCGCGCGGCCGGCATTGATGCGCACGGCTTCCTGCAGGTCGGGCAGGCTCATGTTGTCCAGCAGCACCATGCGTGCACCGGCCGCCAGGGCCTGTGACAGTTCGTCGAGGTTCTCAACCTCGATTTCCACAAAGTCGGCCTGCGCGGCCACCTGCGCTGCGCGCTGCAGCACCTGGGCGATACCGCCGGCAGCGGCAATGTGGTTCTCCTTGATCAGTACCGCGTCGTACAGGCCCACGCGGTGGTTGGTTCCACCGCCGGTCAGCACCGCATACTTCTGGGCCAGGCGCAGGCCCGGCAGGGTCTTGCGCGTGTCGACGATCTGGCTCGAAGTACCCGCCACAACGGCCACATAACCCGCTGTCTTGGTCGCAACAGCACTCAACAGCTGCAGGAAGTTCAGGCAGGTTCGCTCCGCCGACAGCAGCGCCCGGGCCTGGGCCCGGACTTCAAACACGACCTGGCCAGCCTCGCAGCGCTCGCCGTCCGCCACATGCCAGACCAGACTGGCCTGCGGGTCAAGCTGGTGGAAGGTCGCCTCGACCCAGGCCTGGCCGCAGATCACGGCGGCCTGGCGGGCCTGCACCTGCGCCCTGGCCTGGGTGGCCGCATCAATCAGGCCGGCGGTCAGGTCGCCATCGCCAATATCTTCAGCCAGTGCCCGTGCAGCATCAGCCCCAGCCAGGACAGCAAGCGCCCCAGCCGAAAAATGGAAGGATTTTTTCATAAGCCATCTAATAAAAATTGGAGTCGGCCGGTGTTTTAAACTAGCAGCCTGCTTTGAGGCGCCGCGGCGTACCTCAAAAAACTGACGCGAATGTTACAGCCTATTCAAAAGCGCCTTTGATTCATGACCTGCCGGCCGCAAAAAACCGGTATGCCAAAAACCGGATTCGATCCCTTCACACCATGTTCCGCACCCTGCTCAAATCAAAAATCCACCGCGCTGCCGTGACGCACTGCGAGCTCAATTACGAAGGTTCATGCGCCATCGACGAAGACCTGCTTGACGCCGCCAACCTGGGCGAGAACGAGCAGGTGCACATCTGGAACATCAACAATGGCGAGCGTTTCATCACCTACGCCATCCGCGCAGAACGCGGCAGCCGCATCATCTCGGTGAATGGTTCTGCCGCACGCCGTGCTGCGGTGGGCGACCTGGTCATCATTGCCGCCTTTGCGCAGGTTGAAGAGAAGGAAGTGAAAGGCTTTTTGCCCAAGCTTGTTTTCGTCAACCCCGACAACCGCATCAAGGAAGAGCGCTCGACCATCCCTGTGCAGCCGGCCTGAGCAGGTATAGCGTTTCTGGAAAACTGCTATCTCACACCAGACAGGCGCGGCGATGCGAATCCGCGTAGGGTCAGCAGGCTTTTGCATTACTGAACCTTCTGGACACATCATGACTTCAAAACCCGTATCCGTTTTAACCCGCCGCGACCTCGTTGCCCTGGGCGGCCTCACCGCGACCAGCCTGGTCCTTCCCGCATTCGCGCAGGCACCCGCAGCCGGGCGCACCCTGAAAATCGGCAGCTCGTTTGACGACAGCAGTTTTGAAAAAGCCAATGGCAATGGCAACTTTCGCGGTGCTTCGGCCTGCTTCAACGCCATCAACAAAACCGGCGGCATCAACGGTGCGAAGGTAGAGCTGGTGATTGCCGATGACCAGTTCAAGCCCGATGTCGCCAAAACAAACGCGCTGGCCTTCCAGGCTGACAAGTCCATCCTGGCCATGATCAATCCACTGGGCACGCGACAGACGGCAGCCATCATGGAGTCGGTGCAGGACATGGCCATTGTCGGCCCCAACACCGGCACCTCCGGCCTGCGCAAGACCAGCCCGCCCAATGTGTTCTGGATTCGCGCAAGCTACGACGCCGAAGTCGAGAAGCTGATCAACACCGCCATCACGCTGGGCATGAACAAAATCGGCATCGTCTATCCCAAGGACCCCTTGGGCACATCGGTGCTGGCGGCATTTCAGAAGTCGATGGCCGATGCCAAACTCCAGCCGGTGGTTATGGCCACAACGCCAGGCACGGCCAGCACCGAAGTCGAGCCTGCAGCACAGGCGATTGCCAAAGCACAGCCGCAAATGGTGATCATGGTGCTGGGTGGCATTGCCCCGCTATTCCTCAAGGCATTGCGCGCCGCAGGCGGCACCAGTACGGTTTACGGCCTGTCCATCAGCGCCAGTCCGGCCAACATCACAGCCATGGGCGAAAGTGGGCGCGGCATGGGCTTTGCGCTGGTCGTGCCTTCACCTTTTTCGACCAAAAATGAACTGGTGCGCCGCTACCAGATCGACATGGCCGCCAGCGGCTGGACCGACTACTCCACGCCCACACTTGAAGGCTATGCCAATGCGCGCGTTCTGGCCGAAGGCCTGCGCCGGGCCGGCAACAACGTCACACGCGCATCGCTGATCGCGGCGCTCGACAGCATCACCGGCTTCAACATGGGCGGCATGACCGTGAGTTTCGGCGCCGGCAACCGGGTGGGTGGCAGTTTTGTGGACGTAGGCGTGCTTGGCACCGGCGGCCGGATTGTCAGCTGACGGACACTGGTCTCGCGCACGCTCCGCTTTTTTTCACCTGCATGTCCATGAACAACACCTCGCTGCTCCAGCGCAGCCTGACGCACGTGTGGCATCCATGCACGCAGATGAAACGGCACGAGACATCGCCGCTGGTGCCCATTGCAAAAGCCGAAGGCGTCTGGCTTTACGACTTTGAAGGGCGCCGCTATCTTGATGGCATCAGTTCATGGTGGGTTAACCTGTTCGGCCATGGCCATCCGCACATCAAGGCCGCGCTGGTCGCGCAACTGGATCAGCTCGACCATGTGATGCTGGCCGGTTTCACGCATGAACCCGTGGTGCAGCTGTCAGAAAAACTGGGCCAGCTCACGGGCCTGGGCCATGCCTTCTATGCCAGTGACGGCGCTTCGGCGACAGAGATAGCGCTGAAGATGAGCGCCCACTACTGGCGCAATACCGGCCGGCCAGAAAAATGCCGCTTTGTAGGCCTGGCGGGCGGCTATCACGGGGAAACTGTCGGTGCGCTGGCGGTGACCGACATTGCCCTGTTCCGCGAAGCCTACGCCCCCCTCGTGCGGCTGGCAGCCACCGTGCCCAGCCCCGACGCCCGCGCCGCACAGCCGGGCGAAAGTGCAGCCGACGTGGCCCACCGCGCGGCCAGCGCCCTGGAGGCATGGCTGGAGCTGCACCACAGCGGCACCGCCGCCCTTATCGTCGAGCCGCTGGTGCAGTGCGCCACCGGCATGGCCATGCACGATGCCTGTTACCTCCAGCATGTGCGTGCGCTATGTGATCGCTATGAGGTGCACCTGGTGGTGGACGAAATCGCCACGGGCTTCGGCCGTACCGGCACGATGTTTGCCCACCAGCAGGCCGGCATACGGCCCGACTTCATCTGCCTGTCAAAAGGCCTGACTGGCGGCACGCTGCCGCTGTCTGCGGTACTGACCACCGACACGGTCTACCAGGCTTTTTACGACGACGATGTAGCGCGCGGCTTTTTGCATTCGCACTCCTATACCGGCAACCCGCTGGCCTGCCGCGCGGCACTTGCCACACTGGAGCTGTTTGAAAAAAACGATGTGCTGGCCCGCAACGTCATGCTGACCCAGACCATCAGTCAGGCTTTTGCGCCCCTGACCTCCCACGCACGCATCAAAAACGCCAGGCAACTCGGCATGATCTGGGCATGGGACGCAAACACCACATCGCCCTCTTTTTCACGCCGCTACCAGCAGCAAGCCATGACGCACGGCGTGTTACTGAGACCGATCGGCAACACGATTTACGCCATGCCCCCTTATGTGATGGACGAGGGAGCGGCAACGCATTTGGCGCAAGGCGCGCTCGCGGCACTTGAGGCCACGCTTGCCGAAGACAACACGCATGCCTGAGGCACGCAGGTTTTCGGTTTTTGTCACCGGAACGGACACCGGCGTCGGCAAGACACTGGTGAGTTGCGCGCTGCTGCATGCGCTTGCAAAACACCATGCACGCGCCGTCGGCATGAAGCCGGTGGCAGCCGGAACCGAACTGATTGATGGCAGGCAGGCCAATGAGGACGTTCTGGCCTTGCGTGGGGCTTCCAGCTGCCGCGTACCGCCCGAACTGGACAACCCGGTGCTGCTGCCCGATCCGGTGTCGCCCCATATTGCGGCAGCGCGCGCGGGGGTTCGCATCAGCATGGCCCACATCGTCGCCTGCCACCGGCAGTTGCTGCACCTGGCCGACGCCGTGGTGGTGGAAGGTGCAGGCGGCTTTATGGTGCCGCTGTCGGAAACCGAAACCGGTGCCGACCTCGCCACAGCGCTGAACCTGCCCGTGGTGCTGGTAGTAGGCCTGCGCCTGGGTTGCCTCAACCATGCACTGCTCACCGCCCAGGCCATACGTGCGCGCGGCCTGACGCTGGCAGGCTGGGCCGCCAACCACATTGACCCGGGCATGCTGGCGCAGGCCGGCAACATCGCCTTCCTGCAGCAGCAACTGGCGGCGCCGCTGCTGGCCAGCATTCCTTTTCAGTCAAAGCCTGATCCCCGAAACATCACCATGGACATTCCCCCTGCATGGCAAGTACAGCCCTTCTGACAAACTCCTGGCTGGATGAATTTCCGGCGCGTATCGCAGAACTGGACCGCCTGCACCTGCGCCGCAGGCGCCGCATTGTTGTGCCGCAGGACGGTGCCTGCCTGGAGGTGGACGGGCAGTGCATGCTGGCGTTTTGCAGCAACGACTACCTCGGCCTGGCCAACCATCCGGCGCTGGTGCAGGCCGCCTGTGACGGTGCCCATGCTTTCGGCGTAGGCTCGGCAGCCTCGCCCCTGGTCAGCGGCCACACGGCGGCCAATGCTGCACTCGAACGCGATTTGGCGCGCTTTACCGGCCAGGCGCGCGCACTCTACTTTTATGCGGGTTACGCCACCAACACCGGCATCGTGCCCGCGCTGGTCGGCAAGGGCGATGCGCTGTTTTCGGACGCACTCAACCACGCCTGCCTGATTGATGGCGCCCGGCTGTCGGGCGCGCAGATTCATCGCTACGCGCACGCTGACCTGGCAGCGCTGGAACAGGCGCTTGGCAACAGCCCGGCGCGGCGAAAGCTCGTCATCAGCGACGCCGTGTTCAGCATGGATGGCGATGTAGCCGATATACCGGCGCTGCTGGCCTTGTGCGAGCGTTACGACGCCCTGTTGCTGCTCGACGACGCACACGGCTTTGGGGTGATGGGGCCGCAGGGACGCGGCAGCCTCGCGCACTTTGGCCTGTCGGGCGAAAACGCCTCGCCCCGCGTGCTCTACATGGCCACGCTGGGCAAGGCCGCAGGTGTGGCAGGGGCCTTTGTGGCTGGCAGCGACGCCCTGATTGAATGGCTGCTGCAAAAAACCCGCAGCTATATTTTCGCCACCGCCGCCCCCGCCTTGCTGGCCACGGCCCTGCAAACCAGCCTGCAGCTGATTGAGCAGGACGAGTGGCGGCGCGAGCACCTGCAGCGCCTGATTGCGCGCCTGCGTCAAGGCCTGACTCAGGGCCTGCAAGGCAGTTCATGGCAGCTGGGCGAGTCGCCCACCGCCATTCAGCCCGTGGTGATTGGGCCCAACGACGCTGCGCTGGCCGTGATGGAAGGCCTGCGCGCACGCGGACTGTGGGTGCCCGCCATTCGACCGCCGACTGTGGCGGTGGGCACTGCGCGTTTACGCATTGCCCTGTCCGCCGCGCACACCGAGGCCGACATTGACCGTCTGGTGCTCGCATTGACAGACCTGGCCAGAACAGGTGCCGCATGAAAAATCCGCCGGCATCAGGGCTGGCTAAAATTTACATCGACAGGATGGCGCACCTCTGTCGTCATGCGCGAGCCGGCGCACCGGACAGATCGAAAAACTGCTGACACCGATCCCCTTGCATTTGTGAATATTTCAATACATTAGGAGCGCCACATTCATGTCCTCTATCCTGACCCAACCCATTGCCTTCCACCCACCACGCCCGGCCGCACCTGAACGCGAACACGGCCGCTGGAGCGTTGACGACATCGAAGCGCTGTTCAATCTGCCGTTTCCTGAACTGATGCACCGCGCCCAAACCGTGCACCGTGAAAACTTCAACCCCACGCATGTTGAATTTGCCACCTTGCTGTCGGTCAAGACCGGCGGCTGCGCTGAAGACTGCGGTTACTGCCCGCAGGCTGCCCGCTACGACACTGGCGTGGAGGCCAGCAAGCTGATGGAGCCGGCAGAAGTGCTGCTCGCAGCCCAGCGTGCGCAGGCCGCAGGTGCCACAAGGTTCTGCATGGGCGCCGCCTGGCGTTCACCCAAGGACCGCGACATTGAAAAGGTCGCCGAACTGGTGCGCACCGTCAAGGCGCTGGGGCTGGAGACCTGCGCCACGCTGGGCATGCTGGAAGATGGCCACGCCCAGACCCTGCAGAGCGCGGGCCTGGACTACTACAACCACAATCTCGACAGCGCCCCCGATTTTTACGGTGACATCATCACCACACGCGACTACCAGGACCGGCTCGACACGCTGGCGCGCGTGCGCAGAGCCGGCGTCAAGGTCTGCTGCGGCGGCATTGTCGGCATGGGTGAAAGCCGCCGCCAGCGCGCCGGCCTGGTGGCCGAACTGGCCAACCTCACGCCCTACCCCGAGTCGGTGCCCATCAACAACCTCGTCAAGGTAGAGGGCACACCGCTGGCCAACCAGGCCGACCTGGACCCGTTTGAATTTGTGCGCACCATTGCCGTGGCGCGCATCACCATGCCGACCGCACGCGTGCGCCTGTCTGCAGGCCGCCAGCAAATGGGTGACGGCATACAGGCCTTGTGTTTCCTCGCCGGCGCCAACTCGATTTTTTACGGCGACAAGCTTCTGACCACCGGCAACCCCGACACCCAGGCCGATGTTGACCTGCTGGACCGCCTGGGCATGACACGCTCGGCGCCACAGGCCGCCTGACGCAGCTGGCACCGGCTTGCCGGGGCTGGTTAGACTCTGCCTAATTTCACGGGTTGCCTCATGACTTCAAACACCTCTTCCGCCGCTGCGGCCTCGGGTACGCCCTACGGCACGTTGCCGCCATCGTCGACACCTTCGGCGCGCAAACCGATGAGCCTGCCGCGCCTGCGCGAGATGCATGCCCATGGCGAAAAAATCGCCATGCTGACGGCCTACGACGCCACCTTTGCCGCCGTGGCCGATGCCGCGGGCGTTGAGTGCATCCTGGTCGGCGATTCGCTGGGCATGGTCTGCCAGGGCCTGACCAGCACCGTCGGCGTCACGCTGGAAACCATGCGTCACCACACCGAGAGCGTGGCCAACGGCCTGCGCCGCTCGCAGGGCACAGCCTGGCTGATCGGCGACCTGCCCTTCGGCTCGTATCACGAATCAAAAGAGCAGGCGCTGCGCAGCGCCGTCGTGCTGATGCAGGCCGGGGCGCACATGGTCAAGCTTGAAGGCGGTGGGTGGACCGCCGAAGTCGTGCGTTTTCTGGTCGAGCGCGGCATACCGGTCTGCGCGCACCTGGGCCTGACGCCGCAAACCGTGCATGCACTGGGCGGCTATCGCGTACAGGGCAAGTCCGATGAATCAGCCGCGCTGCTCAGGCGCGAGGCCACCGCGCTGCAGGACGCAGGCGCCGCCATGCTGGTGCTGGAGATGGTGCCTGCAGCCCTGTCTGCAGAGCTGACCAAAACACTGACGCACTGCCCGACCATTGGCATAGGCGCAGGCGACGGCACTTCCGGCCAGGTGCTGGTGCTGCACGACATGCTGGGCATGAACCTCGGCAAGATGGCGAAGTTCGTGCGCAACTTCATGGAAGGCCCGGACAACAAAACCGCCAGCATTCGCGGCGCCATGGAAGCGTATGTACGCGCCGTGAAGGACGGCAGCTTTCCGGTCAACGCCAGCCACGCCTGGTAAAAAACAATTCGCCAAGGGAGACAAACCATGCACATCGTCCACACCATCGCCGAGCTGCGCGAAAAGCTCAGCAGCTACAAACGCCCGGCCTTTGTGCCCACCATGGGCAACCTGCACGACGGCCATATCGCCCTCGTCAAACAGGCCAAACCGCTGGGCGACGTGACCGTCTCCAGCATCTTCGTCAACCGCCTGCAGTTTGCCCCGCATGAAGACTTCGACAGCTACCCGCGCACACTCGACGCCGACGCGCAGCGCCTGGAAGCCGCGGGCTGCAACGTGCTGTTTGCCCCACGCGAGCAGGAGCTGTACCCCCAGCCGCAAACCTACAAGATGCACCCGGCCACCGACCTGAGCGACATTCTTGAAGGCCACTTCAGGCCCGGTTTTTTCATAGGCGTCAGCACCGTGGTGCTCAAGCTTTTCTCTTGCGTGTATGCCGGCATGCCCTCGGGCATCGCCGCCTTCGGCAAGAAGGACTACCAGCAGGTCATGGTTGTGCGCCGCATGGTGCAGCAGTTTGCGCTGCCGATTGAAATCCTCGCCGGTGAAACCCAGCGCGCCGAAGACGGCCTGGCGCTGTCATCACGCAATGGCTACCTCAGCGAAGCCGAACGCAAGGAAGCGGCAGAACTTTCAAAAGCCCTCAAGGCACTCGGTGCAGCCGCCAGGGCCGCCACACCGGCCGACCTGCCGGCTCTTGAAGCGCAAGCCATGCAGGCCCTCGCCCGCCGCGGCTGGAAGCCCGACTACCTCACCGTGCGCCGCCGCGCCGACCTGATGCCGCCGCAGGCATCCATGGAGGAGCCCCTGGTGGTGCTGGGCGCCGCAAAACTGGGCAGCACGCGGCTGATTGACAACCTCGAAATCTAGGCTGCGCAGCGGGATGCGCATTCTTGGCTGGGTCATCGCCTTGCTTGCTCTGGCTTACGCTGGCATTTGCATCGCTGCATACAGCTACCAGCGCTCGCTGATCTACTATCCCCAGCCGCGTTCCATCACGGCGGCCGCCAGCACGCTCAAACTGCAGGTACCGGGCGCTGACCTGATCGTCACCGTGCGACAGGCAAAAGGAACAAAAGCACTGGTTTATTTTGGTGGCAACGGGGAGGATGTTTCGTACAACCTGCCCGCGCTATCAGAGGCTTTTCCAGAGCATGCCATCTACCTGCTGCACTACCGCGGCTATGGCGGCAGCACGGGCAGCCCGTCCGAGGCGGACATCAGCGCCGATGCGCTTGCACTCTTTGACAAAATTCACACCCAGCACGCTGAAGTGCTGGTCATCGGACGCAGTCTGGGGAGCGGTGTGGCAGTGCGTCTGGCCAGCCAGCGGCCAGTTAACCGGCTGGTACTTGTCACGCCCTACGACAGCATCCGGGCCCTGGCCGCGAGCGCGTTCCCCTGGCTGCCCGTTCGCTGGCTTTTGCGGGACAACTATGATTCCACCAGCTATGCGCCTGCCGTCTCGGCAAAAACACTGGTCATCGAGGCCGAGCATGATGAAGTCATCCCGTCTGCCAGCACACGCCGCCTGCTGGCAGCCTTCAAACCGGGCGTGGCGTCACTGAAAGTCATTCCCGGGGTGGGCCACAACGACATATCCAATACGCCCTTGTACATGGCAGCACTGGCGGGCAAACCATGAAGGGGATAACGGTTAGACAAGCCACTACGGCTGATATGCCATCAGTCGCCGCCCTGTTTAACGCCTACCGCCAGTTCTACGAGCAACCAGACGACCTCAGGCTGGCCACGCGCTTCATCAGCAACCGTTTGTTGAACAGCGATTCGGTCATTCTTGTCGCCGAATCTGAAGATGGCCACAACAGAACCCTCACCGGTTTTTGCCAGCTCTACCCGGGCTTCTGCTCTGTGCTGGCCAAACCCATCTACACGCTTTACGACCTGTTTGTAGCGCCCGGTGCGCGCAAGACAGGCGCCGGCCGGGCGCTGCTGCTGGCGGCGCATGAGCACGCGCGTACCCACGGCTTTGCACGGCTGGATTTGAGCACCGCCAAAAACAACCATGCCGCACAGGCGCTGTATGAATCGCTGGGCTGGGTGCGTGACGAGGTTTATTTCAGCTACAGCAAAGCCGTCTGACAGTCGCCATCTTCCACCCCATGACACCTTCCCTGACGCCATTTGCCACTCCGCTATCAAATCAATAGCTACTCACGTACGTATCTATTGATCTAAAGCCAAATTTGGCATCCAAAACACCCATTCAAGAACGCAAAAGTTAATATAGGAGTTAACATTTTTGTGGAATTCAACTCAAGAAATCAAAAAAGTTAATATATAAGTTAACTTTTAGTCAATTTCAAGGCATTTTCCAGGCATCAAATCAAGCTGCAGCCCAATAAACACAAGCGTGAGCAGCTACCAAATAAATAGCAACTGCTGTATCAACGGTACGGGATCAGGGCAACTCGGCGGTGGGGTTGCGCCCCATCAGCAGCGACACCGCTTCAGGCGGCGTGAGCTTGCCGTCCAGCAGGGCGACGACGGCCTGCGAAATTGGCATTTCGACACCCAGCCCTGCGGCGCGCTGCACAACGGTGCGGGCGCAGTAAACGCCTTCGGCCACATGGCCAAGCGAGGCCACGGCCTGATCCAGTGTTTTGCCCTGCGCCAGCGCCAGGCCGACCTTGCGGTTGCGGCTGAGGTCGCCTGTGGCAGTCAGCACCAGGTCGCCCAGGCCTGACAGGCCGGTGAAGGTTTCGGCGCGGGCGCCCAGCGCCACGCCCAGGCGGGTCATTTCGGCCAGGCCACGCGTAATCAGCGCTGCGCGTGCATTCAGCCCCAGTTGCAGGCCGTCACAGAGGCCCGTAGCAATCGCCAGCACGTTCTTGACGGCGCCGCCCACCTCGACACCCACGATGTCGTCATTGGCGTAGACGCGCAGCGTACTGCCGTGAAAGCCTTCGACCAGGGCCGCCCGCACGTCGGCATGCTCGCTGGCCGCGACCAATGCAGTGGGCTGGCCGTTGGCGACTTCCTGTGCGAAGCTGGGGCCGCTGAGCACGCCGGCCTTGAGCGCCGGAGCGACCTGCGCACGAATCTCATGAACCATCAGGCCGTAGGGCTGGGCCGCGCTTGCTACAGCCGCTTCAAAACCCTTGCTGAGCCAGGCGACAGGCGCTTTTGCCTGCACCAAATCCTGCAGCAGGCCGCGCACGCCAGACACGGGCGTGGCAATGATGAGCAGGTCCTGGCCATTGATCGCGTCGGCCAGTGTGCCTGCACCGCCTGCAATGTTCAGGTTGCCGGGCAGGGCGACGCCCGGCAGGTATCGGCTGTTGCTGCGTTCGGCCTGAAGCCGGGCAGCCGTGGCTGCGTCACGCGACCACAGGGTGATGCTGTGGCCGGCGCTGCGCCGCGACGCTGCATTGACGGCCAGCGCCGTGCCCCAGGCACCGGCGCCCAGAATGGTGATGTTCATGAGGGGTGAGCCGGTGAACCTGGTATGGCGGGAGGCATGGCGGGAGGCGTGGCGCGCCTGCTGGCGGGCAGCAAGATCAGACGATGATTTGCGGGGCGGCTGGCTCGGCGGCGGCAGCGGCCTGCTGCTGTTCGTACATGGCCTGGAAGTTGATTTCAGCCAGGTGCACAGGCGGGAAACCGCCGCGCTGGATCACGTCGGCCACGTTGCCGCGCAGGTAGGGGTAGACGATCTGCGGGCAGGCGATGCCGAGCACGGCGTTGAGCTGCTCTGGCGGCATGTTGCGCATTTCAAAAATGCCGGCCTGCTTGGCCTCGACCAGGAACACGGTCTTGTCGCCGATCTTGGTCTGCACGGTGGCTGTCACGGCCACTTCAAAAATGCCGTCGGCCACAGGGGTGGCTTCAACGCCAAGCTGGATGTCAACCGCAGGCTGCTCCTGGCTCATCAGGATTTCAGGGGAGTTGGGCTGCTCAAGCGAGACGTCCTTCAGGTAGACGCGCTGGATCTGGAATACGGGGTCCTGGTTGGCTTCAGCCATGGTGATCTTTCGGGTTTGCGGTGGTGAATTAAAACGGCCTGCGACTCGCACAGGCTTGGAACTCATTATCTCAAGGAATGTGGACCCCACGGTCGCTCACTTTGTGTAGCTCCCTGCCCCCGAGGGGCCGCTGCGCCTGCGGTCCGGCAAAGCCGGTCCCGCGGCCCCTGCCTGCAAAAGCCCCGCTCCGGCAAGGTACGCCAGGTTTTTATCGTGGATTCAAGAAGCGTTGAGAAGCGGCATCAGGCCGCCCTGGCCGTCCAGCGCGACGAGGTCGTCGCAGCCGCCCACATGGGTTTCGCCTATGAAAATCTGCGGCACCGTGCGGCGGCCGGAAATCTCCATCATCTTCTGGCGCTCACCGGGCACGAGGTCGACGCGAACCTCATCAAACTCTGCGCCGCGCGCCTTCAAAAGCTGCTTGGCGTGTATGCAGTAGGGGCAGGTGCCTGTGGTGTAGATCTTGACGGTTTGCATGGTCGGGTTCCTGTTCTGGGGGGCGTCTGGCGCGCGCTCCACTCATCCAGTAGTAGTTGCGCCTTCAGGCTTTCTCAAGGGGAAGGTTAGCGTCTTTCCATGATTTCAGCCCGCCGCCCAGTGCTTGGGCCTGCTCGTAACCGAGTTTTTTGGCGACGGCCACAGCGCGGTTGGCCCGGGCGCCAGTGGCGCACACCAGGATGAGCGGGACGCCCTTGTTCTTGACCGCCAGCGGCAGCTTCTCTTCCAGCTCGCTGAAAGGCACGTTTTTGGCCCCGCCCACATGGCCGGCAGCGTATTCATCGGGCTCGCAGACATCAACGACGACAGCCCTTTCGCGGTTGATGAGCTGTACGGCACCTGCAGCGCTGAGGGCGCCGGCATTCATGCCGCTGGCAATCGTCGGCCAGAGCAACATGCCGCCGGAGGCAAGGGCAATCGCGAACAGCATCCAGTTGTCGATCAGAAATTTCACGTTGAACCTTTGGTGTTTTCGGGAGGCAAATGGGAGGGCAAAGGCGTGATTTTAGAATGGAGGTGTAAACGGGCCGGATCAGCCCCATCTTTTGACCTTACCAAGCCCTTCCCAAAATCCTTCCAGAACCCCAAAAAATGTACAAACTCGTCCTTATCCGCCACGGTGAATCGACCTGGAACCTTGAAAACCGCTTCACCGGCTGGACCGACGTGCCCCTGACGGAAACCGGTATTGAACAGGCCCGAAACTCCGGCAGGCTGCTCAAGGCCGAAGGCTATGACTTTGATGTCGCCTACACCAGCGTGCTCAAGCGCGCGACCCACACGCTCTGGCACGCGCTCGATGAAATGGACCGCACCTGGCTGCCCGTGGTTCACAGCTGGCGGCTCAATGAACGCCATTACGGCGGCCTGCAGGGCCTGAACAAGGCCGAAACCGCCGCAAAGTACGGCGACGCCCAGGTGCTGGCCTGGCGCCGCAGCTACGACGTGCCGCCACCGCCGCTGGCACCGGACGACGAGCGCAGCGAGCGGGCCGATGTGCGCTACGCGAAGCTGCTGCCCGAACAGGTGCCCCTGACGGAATGCCTCAAGGACACGGTGGCGCGCGTGCTGCCCTTCTGGAATGAAGCCATGGCCCCCGCCATACAGGCCGGCAAACGCATTCTGGTGGCCGCCCACGGCAACTCGATCCGGGCGCTGGTCAAGCACCTGGACAACATCTCGGATGACGATATCGTGGGCCTGAATATTCCCAATGGGATACCGCTGGTCTATGAGCTCGACGCAGACCTGAAAGCCTTGCGCCACTACTACCTGGGTGACGCCGAAGCAGCCGCCAAGGCTGCTGCGGCAGCCGGTGCGCCGGGCAAGGTCATGAGCACCAGCTAGGGCCTACAGACGCTGGACAATGTAAACGTCGGGTAAAACCCTGCTCAAAATGGCCTGATTGACGTCTATTTGCGCATTTTTTGCGTACATATGCAGTGACGCAAAGGAACTGAAGCGCTCGGTCTTTGTCCTAGGTGTATATTGTTCAGACAAGGGTGCAAAAAGTGCGCCCCCACAGGCTAAAAAGGTATTTTTGTATGGGTCAAAAGCTGAAAATCGCTGGCTGGATTTCAATCGGCGCCATGGCAGGCGCCCTCACCACGGTGCAGTTGCAGGCGGTTGCACGTGGCGGCCTGGCCCCCCTGCCGCTTGAAGAACTGCAGCAGCTTGCTGCGGTTTTTGGCATGGTCAAGACCGATTACGTCGAGCCGGTTGATGAAAAGAAACTGATTTCCGACGCCATCTCCGGCATGGTCGCCAGCCTGGACCCCCACTCCGCCTATTTCGACAAAAAGTCCTTCAAGGAATTCCGCGAAGGCACCAGCGGCCGTTTTGTCGGCGTTGGCATTGAGATCAGCCAGGAAGACGGGCTGGTCAAGGTGGTCTCGCCCATCGAAGGCTCACCCGCCGACCGCGCCGGCCTCAAACCCAATGACCTGATCACCAAGATTGATGACACCGCCGTCAAGGGCCTGTCCCTCACTGATGCCGTCAAGAAAATGCGCGGCGAGCCCAAAAGCAAGGTGGTGCTGACCATCTTCCGCAAGGATGAAAGCCGCACCTTCCCCGTGACCATAGTCCGCGAAGAAATCCGCACCCAGTCCGTGCGCAGCAAGGTCATTGAGCCGGGTTACGCATGGATTCGCCTGAGCCAGTTCCAGGAACGCACTGTTGACGATTTCGTCACCAAGATGGAAGCCATCTACAAGCAGGAACCCAACCTCAAGGGTCTGGTGCTTGACCTGCGCAACGACCCGGGTGGCCTGCTTGATGCGGCCGTGGCGATCTCTGCCGCATTCCTGCCCGAGAACGTGACGGTTGTGTCTACCAACGGGCAACTGGCCGAAAGCAAATTCATCTACAAGGCCTCGCCAGAGTTCTATCTGCGCCGCGCCACCAGCAATGACCCGCTCAAGCGGCTGCCGGCAGCGATGAAGACCGTGCCCCTGGTCGTACTGGTCAATGAAGGCTCGGCCTCTGCCAGCGAGATCGTCGCCGGTGCCCTGCAGGACCACAAGCGCGCCATCATCATGGGAAACCAGACCTTCGGCAAGGGTTCGGTGCAAACCGTTCGTCCCCTCGGGCCTGATACCGGTATCAAGCTGACCACGGCCCGCTATTTCACGCCAAGCGGCAAATCCATCCAGGCACGCGGCATTGTTCCTGACGTGATGGTTGACGAAACGCTGGAGGGCAGCCCGTTTGCAGTCCTGCGCACCCGTGAAGCCGACCTTGAAAAACACCTCAACAGCGGCCAGGGCGCAGAAGTCAAGGATGCAGCGCGCGAGAAGGCCCGCGAAGAAGCATTGAAGCGCCTCGAAGAGGACTCCAGGAAGCCGCCCGAGCAACGCCGCCCGCCCGAGCTTGGCAGTGACAAGGACTTTCCCCTGATCCAGGCCCTCAACAAGCTCAAGGGGCGTCCGGTAATGGTGAGCAAGACCGCTGTAGTTGAAAACAAGAACGAGAAAAAAGACAACTGACAGGACCACTGGCCGAGCATCAGCTGCCGCCTGACCATTTCATGAACCAGCCGTGAACGACACGCAGCTGCTGCGTTATTCGCGGCACATCCTGCTCGATGAAGTAGGCATAGAAGGCCAGGAGAAATTCCTGGCCTCACATGTACTGATAGTCGGTGCGGGCGGGCTCGGCTCACCCGTGGCGCTCTACCTGGGCAGTGCCGGCATAGGGCACATCACCGTGGTCGATCACGACACCGTCGACGCCACCAACCTCCAGCGGCAGATCGCCCACACGCTTTCAGGCATCGGGCAGTTCAAGGCCGAGTCCATAAGGCAGTCGATTGCAGACATCAACCCGGATGTGCAGCTGACGGCGGTCACACAACGAGCGGATGATGCGCTGCTCGACACGCTCGCAGCACAGGCTGATCTCGTGGTTGACTGCACCGACAACTTCGCCACACGGCATGCCATCAACCGGGCTGCGGTCAGGCATCAAAAACCACTTGTATCCGGCGCGGCCATCAGGTTCGATGGGCAGGTGGCCGTGTATGACACACGCCGCGCATCGTCACCCTGCTATGCCTGCGTATTTCCTGAAACAGAGCATGTGGAAGAGGTGCAGTGCGCGACCATGGGCGTTTTTGCGCCACTGGTAGGCATCATTGGCAGCGTTCAGGCGGCAGAAGCCCTGAAGGTGCTTTGCGGAACGGGGGACCCACTGACGGGTCGCATGCTGATGCTGGACGGCCGCAGCATGTCGTGGAGCGAATTGCAGATGCCGCGGGATCCGCATTGTGCAGTTTGCGGTCACCGGCCCGCTGGTCCCGTTCTTTAGTTCACCGCCTGGGCTGGCGTGGGGGCCGGAGCGGAAACCTCAGCACGTTTACCGGGCTGGACGGTCGCCACTGGCGAGCCAGCCGCCGCTGGCTGGGCTTTCGCTTTGGGGTCTGCAGCAACCGCAAGCGCACCGCGGCAGTCCGCATCTTCACCCGGGCCCGTCTCTATGGTTGCGGCCAGCGCCAGCAGGGGGTTGATGAATGCCAGCCCAAGAGTCAGGCCGGCACGGGCACCCAGAGCGAGTTTGTCAGGGCCCGCTGAAGGCGATGCAAACGTGCCGCCAATCTTCAGGGGCGAACGTAGACTCAAAATACTGTGGTCCTTGGGCTGGGGATGCAAGGTGATGTCCAGGGTCTCGTTCGCCAGATTGATCTGTCCAGCCCCGTTGATCACCGTGTCAGACGTATCGAGCACGATCACCTTGCTGCTCATCATGCCCTGCTTGACCTCAAACGCGGCAGCTGAACAAAGCAGCTTGACGTTGCGGTCCCCGCGCACAAGGAACTTGATCACCTCGCCACCATCCAGGCCCATGAACTCCAGCAATATGTTGCTGAGTTCACCTTTGCCCATCAACACAGCCACGTCACCGGAAGATGACGCGAGCATCTGCGCTGCAGAATTTCCGCGCCCCGTCAGGTTCACCTGCCCGCTGACCTTTCCAAAAGAGCTTTTTGTGCTTTCTATGGTCGGGAAGAGCTGGTTAAGCTGGACTGCACGCAATGCAAGGTGTGCATCGAAAGCAGCAGGCACCACATTGACATCAACACTGAACTTGCCGGCAAGGGAGCCACCCGCAACCGCGAGCATGAGCGGATCAAGCTGGAGTACGCCATTGTTCAGCTTCACGTGAACGCTGCCCTTGTCCAGTGGGAGTTCTTCCACGTGACGGATTTTCGTGGCGCTGTAAACCACATCGGCATTCATGGATTTCAGGCGCACAAGATCGAGCGTTGCAGTTGGCAGAACCTTGCGGGAAGGGTTGCCTTTGGCCACGGTTACAGGCTTTGCGCCCGCAGCACCGGCCACTACGGTGCCCGGGTCTTTGGCAGACTTTACAGCGGCCTTCACAGGCAAACCGATGACCGGCCTCAGATCCTCAAAGTCCAGCAGCCTTGACTGAACCTTGCCGGTGAGCAAAGGAACAGCTGATGAAGTATCAAAGGTCAGATCCCCGCTCAGGTCAGAACTGCCCAGCACCCCCTGAATCTGCCGCGCAGACCACACATCACCATGCTTGTCCAGCCGGCCCCGCAGCTTGTAGGGCGGCGTAGAGGGCAGAACCACCCCGGCAAGCCGGTAAAGCTCCTCAAGATCGTGGCCCTGAATGTCAAAACTTGCGTTAAGCCCACTCAATTCCTGCAGGTTTTCAATCGTGCCTTTGGCCTTGAGCATGGTATGACCTGCAGCAGCATTGACCTCAAGGGGAAATGCGGCCTGAAAGTCCTTGCTGAGCTGCAGCACGCCGCCTGCCCGGCCGTTGGCGGTAAACGGCGCATTGCGCCACTTGCCCGCCACCTTGTAAGTCAATGGCAGGTCAGACAAAGACGTCCCCCTCGTCCCGGTTGCGGGTGTGCTGCCTTCCGCCACAAGCGAAAATTGTGCACTCATGTCTGCGCCCTGCGCAGATGCGCGGTACTTTAGGGTGCCGGCATCCACAGTCAACGCGCCTATCACCGGCACCGAGCCCGTATCCGAGGTGTCACGCGACAGTGCCCATGTGCGGCGGCCATCCGGTTCCACCTGCAGGCCTATCTGGGGTTCTATCAGCGAAATCCGGGGCAACTCCACCTTGCCCCTGAGCAGGGGCCACAATCTGATATCAAACTCCGCCGCCCTGGCCTTGACCAGATAGGGCTCGCTGGCCCACTCGGGATTGGCCAGTTCAAGCCCTTCAGCACGCACCGTGACCGTTCGGCCAAGGCCAACCGACAAGTGCTGGGTGATCTCAAAACGGCGGCCGAGCTGGTCGGAAACATATCGGTTGATCGGGCCCCGCATGGCGTCCCACGGAAAAAACACGATAAGCAATACCAGCGCCAGAATAAATAACGCCACCCCCACGAAAATTCGCCTGCCGACGGTCTGTCGTGCAGCAGGGTCAGGAAGTTCTGCGGAGGGAGTTGTAGGCATCCCTTAATGTCGGCCGGCCAACCCGACAAGACCATGGGCCATCGCCATTGAAAGGTGTGGGCGTCTGCCTACAGCCATGGGTAGGAAACATCCTACAGCCCGCACACCCGCGTGCTGTCAGAATCGAGACAAATGCAGATACATTAGGAAACAACCAGACCTTGCAACGTGATACTCACAGCAAGGCACCACGAGCCATCGCCGGCAGCAGCGGCCCACCTGGACCTGATCCCGTGAGATTGAAAACCTTCATAGTCGAAGACAACCCGACCATTCGCGAAAACCTAATTGCGACTCTTGAAGAACTTGCAAGCGTTGAAGCCGTGGGCACCGCAGACACGGAAAATGAAGGCAAGGCCTGGCTCACGACAAGATCTGGCGACTGGGATCTGGCCATCATCGACCTGTTTCTCAAACAAGGCAGCGGTCTGGGGGTGCTCAGCGCCTGCCGTAACCGAAAACCGTCACAGAAGGTTGTGGTCCTGAGCAACTACGCGACTACAGACATTCGCCAGCGCTGCGCGCAGATAGGCGTGGATGCCGTATTCGACAAATCCAATGAGATTGACGCGCTGGTGGACTATTGCATTCAGCTAGGCAGCACCAGCGGGTGAAACCGCGTTGTAAACACGATTTCAGGGCACAGGCGAAATCAGTCGATCAGCTTGTTCTTCAGGGCGTAGTAAGTCAGGTCGCTGTTAGACGCAAGACTCATCTTTTCCATCACCCGCGTTCTGTAGGTGCTCACGGTTTTGACACTGAGCGACAGGGCCTTGGCGATGTCGCCGGCGGTTTCGCCCTTGGCAAGCTTGAGGAACACCTGGAATTCGCGTTCCGACAGCTGCTCGTGCGACGCCATGTCATTGGGCCTGTTCAGTTGCTGGGCAAGAAGCTCCGCAACCGTCGGTGTGATGTAGCGCTTTCCAAGGGAAATGACGCGTATCGCATCGACAATTTCGGCAGGGTCACATTCCTTGTTGAGGTAACCACTGGCGCCCTGGCGGATCAGGTTGACCGCGTAGTGCTCTTCAGGATAACCGCTCAAAATGAGAATGCCGACGTCAGGCGCCTTGGCACGTATCATCGCCAACGCGTCAATGCCGCTTTGGCCCGGCATGGACAAATCCATGACCAGAATATCAAGTTCGACATTGCGCACGAGGTCAATAGCCTCCCGGCCACTGCCAGCCTCACCAACAACACGCAAATCCACCTGGTCGGAGAAAAATTGCTTGAGCCCGGACCGCACAATCGCGTGGTCATCCACAATTCCAATTTTGATCATGTCGCTGTCTTTCTAGGAAAGCCTGCATTGCAGGTAAACGGTGTGACACAGGCTAACCAGCCGGCTGCCCACATTAATTTCAGTACCCATTATTGACGAATAACATCGGGAAGTATCCTACTGATCTTGTCATGAAAAAATTTGCGCTTCCCAAAATGGCCATCAGCCTGCCCCTGGCAGTGCTGGCAGCTGCCATCCTGATTTTCATCAATGAACTCAGTTTTAGCCAGTCTACCGCTGCTGCTGCCAGTATCGAAGAGGCGCAGCAAACCCGGGGGGCACTCAACAAACTCATGCAGCATGTGCTAGATGCCGAGACAGGCCAGCGCGGGTACCTCCTCACCGGCGAAGCCCGCTACCTGGAACCTTACAGTGCGGCTACCGCAGAGATCAACCAGAACCTGGACGTCCTGCGTCAGCTCTTTGTTCCCTATCCGGACCAGCTGACCGAATTCGCCGCCATGTCGCGTCACGTATCGAGCAAGCTGGCGGAGATGGATCTGAGCGTGAGAATGCGCCGCGAGGGTAACGAAGACGCCTGGAAGTTCGTCATGACGACCGACGTGGGTCAGGAGCACATGGAAGCGATTCGTGCCCAGTCCGTCAAACTTGCAGCCAGAAGCATCACGCGCATGGAACAGGCCCAGTTGCAGATCAAGCAGACATTGCAGCTGTCCCGTATCGGTGTCGCCATCATGGCCATGGCAGGTCTGCTTGCTTTCTACATGTACCTTCTGCAGACCCAGGCCCTGCTGAAATCGGGAGAGCGGGAGAAAGAGTCCTTGCAGCGGGAACGGGATCAGCTGGATCTGCAGGTAAGGGAGCGAACAGCCAACCTCGCCGAGCTGGCTACCCACCTGCAAAATGTCCGTGAAGATGAACGGGGGCATCTTGCCCGCGAACTGCACGACGAGCTCGGCGCCCTGCTCACGGCCGCAAAACTCGATGTGGCAAGGCTGAAATCGCGCCTGGCAGGCAACCTGCCGGAGGCTGCAGACCGGCTGGCCCATCTCACGGAGACACTTAACAGCGGTATTGCGTTGAAGCGCCGTATTGTGGAAGACCTCAGGCCATCGTCGTTGTCGCACCTCGGACTGGTTGCATCGCTGGAAATTCTCGCGCGGGAGTTCGAGGAGCGCTCGGGTCTGTCCATCACCACCGATCTCGAAACCGTAGATCTCGGCGGATCGGCGCAGCTGACTGTGTACCGACTGGTGCAGGAGTCGCTCACCAACATTGCGAAATATGCCGAAGCAACCCAGGCCGTGATCAGTCTTCAGAACATGGAGAGCTACATCCTGATCGAGGTTCATGACAACGGCAAGGGCTTTGAAGTCAGCAATGTCTCCAGCAGCAGTCATGGCCTGGCTGGAATGCGCCACCGCGTGGAAGCCGCTGGCGGGCGGCTGACGGTTGAAAGCGCCAGGGGAGTTGGCACACGTATTTCCGCTGTGCTGCCAAAGACCATCTGATCTGATATGCCCGACCAGGGGCAAACAGCGTCAGTGCCATCTGGCACATGCGCAGTTTTCGTGTGAGCGGTGGTTAACGGACAATAAACTGTCAGCATCGTCCTACGGCACGTGAACTACGCTGCTGACAACTCTGCGGCACGACAGCCGATGACTAAAACCGGCGTCAGTACATAAGCTTGCAGCATGTTTCAAGAGTCCGACTCCCACTCGCCAAGATGAGTGGGGACGGCACTGAAAAACCCCTCTTCAAGGAGCTTACATGTTGCACTACTCTGTCGTGTTTTTGGTCATTGCATTGATCGCCGCAGTTTTTGGGTTTGGCGGCATCGCAGCTGGTGCGGTGGAAATCGCAAAGATTCTGTTTTTCATCTTCGCCATCATGGCCGTTGTCAGCTTTGTCGTAAGCCTTCTGCGTAAAAACTGATTCCATACCGCCGCCTGCCGCGCTGACGACAGGCAATTCCGCTTCAAGCCTCCAGACCCCACCTAACCCAAGGAACTTTCATGACCATCACCACATCCCGAACCCCCGATTCACTTCCCGGTGTTTCCGGCGTAAAGCAGGCTTCGGATCAAGCATTGCACTCTGCAGAAAAAGCAGTTGACAACACCCGTGTGTATGCCAATGACGCGCTGGATCGCGCTGAAGACAAGGTGCGCGAACTGCGGGGCAACGTGGATCCCATGATCGAAGCCATGGCAATGAAGGCCCAGAAGCTGGCTCGTCAGAGCCTTGACATCGCGGCCGAAGCCAAAGAAAAAGCGCAGCAATCGTTGTCGCGGTATGCAAGTGCCACAACACAGTACGTGTCGGAACAACCTGTGCGTTCTGTGCTGATCGCAGCGGCGGTTGGGGCGGCAGTTGCACTGCTTGTATCAGCCAGTCGCAACCGCAACCGCTATTAAGCCGACCTGATCGCGAACGGCGGATATGCCTTCATGCGTGCATGAACTGCGTACCGCCGAACCAAAAACAAGTGCACAAAACCATGCTTCACCCCCTGTTCTCCACCGTCATACAACGTCCGGATCTGGTTGCAGACCATGCATCGGCGTACGCTGCCCTGTTCAACCAGGAGGTGAAGGCGATGGGAACGAATTTCGTGGAGCGGGTCGCCGTGTGGGTTTTGGTTGTGTTGTGCGGATTTCTTTTTCTGTCCCTCACCGGTATCGCACTGATGCTCGGATTTATCCATAACCAGTTCCACTGGACACTTGTTGCAGTGCCAGGATTCGCTTTGATACTGACAATGCTTGCCTTCCTGAAAACCAGGCAACCTCTGCCGCAGGAGAATTTTACGGAACTGAAGGCCCAACTCGACAGCGACATTCACGCGCTTCGTATGGCAGCTTGAGGCAGATCATGAACGCACCTGACCTTACCCCCCAGCAACGTCTCACGGCAAGCCGCAACGCCATCGTTCGTTACATGAATCATGAGGAAGGCTCTGAGCGCAACAGTGCAAATCATTCCGGTTCGGACGGCATGGAGGGCTATGGGGAGCCTCCTCCCCGGGCAGGATCCTGGTCAGCCATCAAACATACGGCCAGGGTCTGGTGGCAGCACCATCCTGCCCAACTGGTACTCAGCCTGGCAAAACCTGCACTTGGCCGATACGCAGAAGAAAAACCGCTGCAGCTATTGGGAATTGCTGCGGGCGTAGGGGCTGCCGCGGTTGTATTTCGACCGTGGCGGCTCATATCCGTGACCGGCCTCGTATTTGCAGCGATCAAGACATCGGACCTGCCCGTTCTCTTGATGTCACTGCTGTCGCGGGGCGCGGAGACAGAGCATCACACGGGGGAAAGCCCATGAATGTATTGATCCAGCCGAATCCCCGGCGAGTTCACGACCCCCGTTTAAAACACCACCATTAACCACCGGTTGATCGACGTAGTGCGACCGATCAACAGGCTTTTTAACTACAGCACTGACAGACTTCAATCATCAAAGGAAATAATATGAAATACGCTCGCGCAATCGCATTTGCCGCCCTGGCCGGTATCACCATTTTGTCCACAGGCTGCGCCGTTGTGCGTGGCCAGGAAACCGCAGGCGCGTATGTTGACGATGCCGCCATCACGACGGCGGTCAAGGCCAAGTATGTCGAGGACAAGACTGTTGCGGCCACCGCCATAAGCGTTGAAACGCTCAATGGCACGGTACAGCTCTCAGGCTTCGCCAAGTCCCAGGCAGAAAAAGACAAGGCTGAAGCCCTGGCACGCGGCGTGAAGAATGTCCGTGCTGTGCGTAACGATATCGCCGTCCGTCCTTAAGGATAAAACTTCCGGGCGTTGCCGCCGGATATAAAAAGCCTCCGTTACGGAGGCTTTTTTGCGCCCGCAGCTGCAAGCAAATTACTGTCACAGACCCCAACCCATTTGTTTTTGCCATCAGTGATGGCTTTTGCCTGGGGCCGAGGGAAAGCAGCTGCCATGGCGTTTTCTGAAGTCACGCGGAATCTCGGGCGCATCAAGGGCAAAAACACCAAGACGGGAATTGCTGGAAACCTGTTGCTCTCGCGCATAGGGACCTCGGTAGTTGCGGTAGCCGTAAGACCACGCATGCCCGTGGCTGACCATCCACCGCCCAATGTCTTCATCTCCCATATCAACCCGTGCCAATAACCGCCCATAGTCATCAACACGCTGGTAGGTGATGGTGACCATCTGACCCAGTACCTTTCTCCGCAGGGCTTCCCGCGCCTGGGCACCGTGTGGTTGACAGATTTCCGGCGCATCAATGCCTGAGATGCGCACCTTCAGTAATGTGCCGCCGCCATTTATCCAGACGGTATCTCCATCGACCACCCGACTGACAATGCCCGTTTGCACCTGAGGAGATGCTGCAGCCAATGGATGCGCTGCGAACATCGTCAGCAGACAGGCAAATGCCGCCGCAGCTTTGCGCAGAATGCTGCTCGCCGATGCACGTGGGACCGTCCGCAGTTTGACCCCATGCCTCTCCATGCGGGCACTGGTTTCAGCTCGTCTCCTGAATCGCCGCGTGTACGTCGTCATGTCATGCAGTGATGATCCATCCCTCGATGGGATCAATATCAGGTGGAAGTCCATAGAGCGGCACGCCCTCCTCATGCC
Source organism: Polaromonas sp. (assembly GCF_016185115.1). Lineage (GTDB taxonomy): Bacteria > Pseudomonadota > Gammaproteobacteria > Burkholderiales > Burkholderiaceae_C > Polaromonas. Next base: position 161,519 of record NZ_JACPOF010000020.1, read on the forward strand.
GGGTTTGCGCCCAGGCGGCCTGCATCAGGCACAGGATGGCATCCAGCCTGTCACCTTTTGCATCATCTGCCAGGCTGTCGCGCTGGGCATGCGTCAATTTGAGCCGGAGCGACAATCGGGTCTGCCCATGCTCGAGTGCAGTGATCAGGTCCTTGCGCGCAATCAGCCTGTCCGGCGTCTGCCTGGACTTGTCGTCACTTTTGTACGAGCGCTGCCCCAATATTTCGCGAGCCAGCAATCCGGGATAGGCTTCCAGCGCAACGCGCGTACGGTCACCTTCATGCAACCCCGGCATGTGCACACCGGCTGCCAGCAGTCGCGGTACACCGGCATGCAACATGTAGGCAACAGGCGGGTTGACCCATTTCATGGAAGGACTGGCGCCAGCCGGAATGTCCGAGGCCCGATGTGCAAATTTGCCACCCACTGGCCGCGCATTGCAGAAGGCCGCAAAAGTACGCCGTATGTCCACTCGCTCCATGCCTGCATAGTGCCTGATGAGTTCCGGCCACGTCTGCGGCCAGTCGAGTTGCAGCACCAGCTCGCGCGGCAGACCGAAAGGGAAGTCAAAAGCACCCAGCCAGTGCTTCGGGCGAGCAACCCACTCACCAAAAGCATCGAGCGAGTCCAAATGCTCAATACTGGACAGCTGGACACGCCCTGACGAGCAGGTTCCCAAAGCCATCACAATCGGTTTATGGCGGGTGGGTGCGCTTGAAAAATCACACCCGACCAGCAATCCTGTAGAAGTCATGCCCTGATTGTCATGCACCCGAAGGCGTCAACCCACGGCAAGGCTCATCACACCGGCAGCGATCAGGACCGCGCCCAACAGGCGCTGGACACGGTCCCCTTCGCCAAGCAGGTGACCGCCAATGAGGGCGGCAAACAGCATGGACACCTCACGCGCGGGAGCAACATGTGACAGCGGCGCAACCTGCATGGCATAAAGCACCAGCACATAAGACAAGGGACTGATGGTGCCTATGAGAAGTGCATATTTCCACTGGCTCCGCCACAGGGCGAGTCCGGCCTTGCGGTCCCCCAGAAAGGACGGTGCCAATACCGCAACACGCACAAAATTGCCAAAATAGTCAACCAGTATGGGCGACATCAACAGGAACTTGACGGCATACCCATCAACAACCGTGTAGCTCGCAATAAAGGCACCCGTCAGCAGGCCATAAAGCATGCCCTTGTGGACCCGCTTTCGACGGGCAGGTTCATGGGCCGCCCGCAAGAGTGCAGGGCCGCCGGCAATCAGGAACACACCGGCCACCACAGCGGCAATTCCCGCAAGCCCCAGTGCAGAGATTTGTTCGCCCAGAAAAACAATGGCCACAAGGGAGGACAACAAGGGGCCTGAGCCACGTGCGAGTGGATACACCACCGTGAGATCGGCTTTGCGGTAGCCGCGCAGCAGGATGACGTAGTACAGCACATGAAGCACACCGCTGACCAGAATCAGCGCCCACTCATGCCAGTCCCATCCCGGTATAACGCCCCAGGCGGCCCACAAACCCACGGGTGCCCAGACCAGCATCACCATGATGCTGGTGAAAAAAGCGAAGCGGGAGTCACCTCCCGCCTTTTTGGCCGCGATGTTCCAGCTGGCGTGAATCAGGCCGGCAAGGATGACCAGGGCAAACGCGGAAAGCGGCATGACATACCCAGCTCACTGCGCCAGTCGGCGTTGAGCCATTATTGAAGGGTCAGGTGCGGCCCATGATGGAGGCGGTCGCCATCAATTCTTCAAGCAAAGCAAGGGATACCTTTCCCGACACGGAGTACGGGTCGAGCTCGGGCGTCTCCGAGTACTTGAGCAGGATTGAAGTATTGAGTTTGGCAATATTGACCTGGCCCATGGTCCAGCTTCCAAAACGGCGTTCAGAGATTTCTTCGTAGTGAAGAAGGATGACATCCTTGTGGCGAATGTCTTTCTGGATGTGCCCATACAACTCGCTGACCTGTGTCCTGCCGCCCTCCAGGGCCTGCAGAAAGATGCCGCCACCATAACAAAGGATGCCGGTGATGCCGCAAGCGGGGTTGTGGCTGCGCGACTGGGCCAGTATGGCTTCTGTTGCTGCAGGGGTCTGGTCAGCGGCTCGGCTGGCGTAAAGAAGTCGTACCAACATGTTTGAATGTCCTCAGTTGCCGTTGTTGTGCTTTGGAATCAGAGAGAGGAATTCACGGCGCAGGTTGGGATCTTTCAGGAAGACACCTCGCATGACCGAGTTGATCATCTTGCTGTCCATATCCTTCACACCACGCCAGCCCATGCAGAAGTGGGTGGCCTCCATAACAATGGCCAGGCCGTCCGGGGAAGTTTTTTCCTGTATCAGGTCAGCAAGTTGCACCACAGCCTCTTCCTGTATCTGGGGACGGCCCATCACCCACTCTGCCAGGCGTGCATATTTGGACAGCCCAATCACGTTTGTATGCTCGTTAGGCAGAACACCGATCCAGAGTTTGCCGATGACAGGGCAAAAATGGTGAGAGCAGGCACTGCGCACAGTGATCGGACCGACGATCATCAGCTCGTTGAGATGCTCGGCGTTCGGGAATTCAGTGATGGTTGGCCCCGTGACATAACGGCCCTTGAATACCTCATTGAGGTACATCTTGGCGACGCGTCGCGCGGTATTGTTGGTGTTGTGGTCGCTCGCCGTGTCAATCACCATGCTGTCCAGCACACCCTGCATCTTGACCTCAACCTCGTCCAGCAATTTTTCAAGCTCGCCCGGTTCGATGAACTCGGCAATGTTGTCGTTGGCGTTGAAACGTTTGCGGGCGAGGTTCAGGCGTTCCCGGATCTTCACGGATACCGGCGTGCCTTCGTCTGTGCTGTCGCGTTGTGGCGTATCGGATTTCATAAGCATGGCCAATGTTACCAGCCGGCCCAAAAATCAGGCATATCCGGGGTTTTGGCCCCAAGCCACCCACAAGCCTGCTGTCATTACGGCCTTTTAGCTATAACTTCAATAGCAACTCAAGACTCTCCAGCGTGTCTGCATCATGCAGGGGCTTGTCGTCGCGTATTCGGAGCATTCTGGGAAACCGTACGGCAATACCGCTTTTGTGCTGCGGGCTGCGATTGATGCCCTCAAATCCCAGCTCAAACACAAGGGTGGGTTTGACACTTCGGACCGGTCCGAATTTTTCGAGGGTGGTTTTGCGAATCACGCTGTCTATCCGGCGAAATTCTTCGTCGGTCAGACCAGAATAGGCCTTGGCAAAGGCCACCAGTTGCAACGCATCAGGCAAAGCAGGTTCCCGCTTTTCAATCGCCCGAACAACTGCGGCGGCTTCTTCTGCATTGATTGGCCGGCGATTCCAGACCGCAAACGTGTAGTCGGTGTAAAGCGACGCACGCCGGCCATGGCCGGCTTGCGCGTATATCAGGACGCAATCGACCGTCATGGGTTCTATCTTCCACTTCCACCACAGTCCGTCAGCCTTGGTACGACCCGTACCATAGGCCGCATCCAGCCGTTTGAGCATGAAACCCTCAACACCGCGTGCGCGCGATTCTGTACGCAGCGCTTCAAAGGCCTTCCACGAAGACAGTTTTTCCACCGGGGAGATTTTCAGCGCTGTACCAGCCAGCAACTCCTCAAGCTTCTGGCGGCGATCACTCTGGGGCTGACTGCGAATATCCTGATGCTTCAGCTCAAGCAGGTCATACGCCATGAAGGTCACAGGCGCATCACTCAGGATTTTCTTACCCAGGGTTTTGCGCCCGATACGCTGTTGCAACAGGGCAAAGCTGGCAGGCCTGCCCATTGAAGATTCAGACGTATCAGCATCCTTGGCCCACACCATGATTTCTCCGTCCAGCACCGTACCGTCAGGCAGTGACTGGGCCAGCGCAACAATCTCGGGAAAGCGCTCCGTGACCAGTTCTTCGCCGCGTGACCATATCCATACCTGCCCGGCCCGCTTCACGACCTGTCCACGAATGCCGTCGTACTTCCACTCCACCTGCCAATCACCAACAGGTCCCAGTCTGGCATCCAGTCCCTCGAGAGGCGTATCCAGCTGGTGTGCAAGAAAAAAAGGATAGGGCTGCCCCGCGTCCTGAACATCCGCCAAACCCGCCTCCGTGACCGCAAGCAGGGCCTCATACCGATCGGCGGTGGGCATCGCTTTCGCATCCACGTAGCCCATCATCCGCTGCGCAATGCGTTTGGGGTCAACGCCCGAATGGGCCGCCAGCGCGCGCTGCACAAGCAGCTTGCTGACACCCACACGAAAGCCGCCACCGACCAGCTTGGTCAGCAGAAAGCGGCCCTGGGAATCGAGCTCGCACCAGTAAGCACGTATGCGAGAGGCGACTTCGGCTTCGGGCAAACCGCGAAGGGGCAGAAGCCGGTTTTCCACCCACTCCGCAAGACCCAGGTCTGATTCAGAAAAGTCCAGCGGAAGAATGTAGGCGATGGTCTCGGCCAGATCGCCGGTGGCCTGATAACACTCTTCAAAAAGCCAGTCCTCGATACCCGCCGCATCACAGGCCAGGGTGCGCAATGCGGAAGTCTTCACCACTTGCCTTGGCTTGCCGCCAGAAAGAAAATAAACAGCCCAGGCGGCATCGCCTGCCGTCGCCCTGGCAAAGTATCTTTGCAGGGCATCTACCTTTGCAAGAGTGGATGTTGTCGCGTCGAGTTCGGTAAACAGCCGGGCGAAATGTTTCATGAGGCCGTATCCGGCAATGGGGTGGCGGCAGGAGGCGCAGCGTCAAACTGGGTGTCTGCGGATTCGTCGCCGTACTCTGTCTCAAAAGCCTCTGCCTGGAGACCTTGTTCAGTGAGGTAGCGCACAAGCACTGGAACGCTACCGTGCGTGACAATGACACGACTGGCACCGGTCGCCCCTATGGCGCCCATGAGGCCCGGCCAGTCGGCATGATCGCTGAGCACAAATCCCCTGTCATAGCCCCCTCGCCGACGCGCGCCGCGCAATTGCATCCACCCACTGGCGAATGCATCGCTGAAATCGCCAAAACGCTTGATCCAGGGCCCCCCCGCGGCGCCCGGCGGGCAGAGCACCAGAGCACGCCTGAATTCAGCGGGATCCATGACATCGCTGACCATTTGTGTTTCGGGCAGGTGCACACCCGCGGCGCGGTAAGCGGTATTGAGGGTCTGCACTGCGCCGTGAACGATGATGGGGGCTATGCTGGCGTCAACACCGCTCAGAATGCGCTGCGCTTTTCCGAAGCTGTAACACAGGAGCACGCTCGCCCGGCCGGCCGCGGCATTGCCTGACCACCACGTGTTGATCTCGGTAAAAAGTTCTGCATCAGGACGCCAGCGATAGATGGGCAGGCCGAATGTGGATTCAGTGATGAACACATTGCAGGGCACAGCCTCGAAAGGCACGCACGTCGCATCCGGTGCGACCTTGTAGTCGCCGCTGGCGACCCAGACCTGACCCGCGTGCTCAAGCCGGACCTGCGCAGAACCCAGGACATGACCAGCGGGATGCAGGGACACCTTCACACTGTTGTGCGTGATCTGGTCGCCATAGTCCAGCGTTTGCAGGTTGATGCCTTCGCCAAGCCTGGACCGCAACACGCCTTCGGATGGCGCGCTGGCCAAATAATGGCCATGCCCCACCCGCGCATGGTCAGCATGGGCATGTGTGATAACCGCACGGTCAACGGGCCGCCAGGGGTCGATATAAAAATCACCGGGGGGACAGTACAGGCCTTCCGGCCTCTGGACAATCAGATCCTGCATTCGGAAGATGTGGGTGAAATTATCCAGACCATAAACTGATTCCAGCTTAGGAAGGCCGCCTGCACGGGGCTGTAGGCGGCGCGATAAAAGCGGCGTACGCAAGCATCCCTTTGCGGAAGCTCCCATCCCGACGGAAGGTTCAGGCGCTGCGCCGAGCGACCATTCGGGAAAGCATCAGCACCGCCTCGGCATTGGAGGGCGAAAAACACCGATCTGCAGCTTCCAGCCAGGGCAACCATTCGAATGCCGTGTGTTCGCGCGGATTGAGCTGCACCGGCAGCCTTTCGGGCACGCACAGCCCGAACACATGCTCGGTGTTGTGCGTCACGCCCGGCGCGTAGCGCGCGCGCCAGGCGGGGTAGATCTCGTAGATGTTGGATAGCTTCCAGTCGGCCAGCTGCCCCGACGCGCCGCGAATGCCGGTTTCCTCGAACACCTCGCGCAGGGCCGTCGTCCCCAGCGGCTCCGACAGCGAATCGCGCGAACCGGTCACTCCCTGCCAGAAACCGGGGTGGTCGGCGCGCTCGATCAGCAAGACATCGCGTTCGGGGGTGTAAATCACCACCAGCACGGATTCGGGAAGTTTGAAAGTGTTCAAGAGGCCATGCTAGCGCAGCAGGGCGCAGGGCAGGAACACGGCAGGAGCAATGGCAGGATGAAGGGAGCGGCAGCTGGAGTGCGCGCATAACCTGTACACAGCACGCGAACGGGTCGACTCAATTTCAACAGTTTGTCGGAAAAGCTATCAAATAAATAGCGGCCCACGCACGTATCCATTGGCTTGCAGCCGTTTTATAGGCTCAAAAACGGCGTTTTTCGCAGTTTTTCCGGCATCCAGCCCCCAAAAAAGGCTTCATGCCCGCCAAAATGTAAAGTCGACTTTACATTTTGGCGGCACCGCCGTTCAGGCCGGCTGAGGATTGCGCAGGCGGATATGCAGCTCGCGCAACTGCTTTTCATCGACCGGGCCCGGCGCATGCGTCAATAGATCCTGTGCGCGCTGGGTTTTGGGGAAGGCGATCACGTCGCGAATGGACTCGGCGCCCGTCATCATCGTGACGATGCGGTCCAGCCCGAACGCGAGGCCTCCATGCGGGGGCGCGCCATACTGAAGCGCATCCAGCAGGAAGCCGAATTTCTGCTGCGCTTCTTCCGGGCCTATCTTCAGCGCGTTGAAAACCTTGCTCTGCACTTCCGCACGATGAATACGCACGGAACCGCCACCGAGTTCCCAGCCGTTGAGGACCATGTCATAAGCCTTGGCGATGCATTTACCGGGATCGGTGTCCATCCAGTCTTCATGGCCGTCCTTGGGCGCCGTGAATGGATGATGCACGGCGCTCCAGCGCTGGTTTTCCTCGTCATGCTCGAACATCGGGAAGTCAACCACCCACAGGGGTTTCCATCCCGCTGTAAAGAGACCAGCCTTCTTGCCGAAAGCACTGTGACCGACCTTCAGGCGCAGGGCGCCTATGCTGTCGTTGACGATTTTTTCCTTGTCAGCGCCGAAGAAAATCAGGTCTCCATTGGCGGCGTTGGTACGCTTCAGTATCTCTGCAATCGCTGCGTCATGGATGTTCTTGACGATGGGGCTTTGCAGGCCTTCACGCCCCTTGCTCACGTCATTGACCTTGATCCAGGCCAGGCCCTTGGCACCATAAATTTTCACAAACTCGGTGTAACCGTCTATCTCGCCGCGGCTCATTTCCGAGCCACCTGGCACGCGCAGCGCCACAACACGCCCGCCCGTCGTGGTGGCCGGTGCGCTGAATACCTTGAAGTCCACGTCGCCCATGATGTCCGTCAACTCGGTGAACTCCAGGTTCACGCGAAGGTCGGGCTTGTCCGAGCCGTAGCGATGCATGGCTTCTGCATAGGCCATGACTGGAAATTCACCGAGGTCGGTATCCAGCACGTTCTTGAATATCTTGCTGATCATTCCCTGGAACATGTCGCGGATGTCCTGCTCCCCCATGAACGATGTTTCAATATCGATCTGCGTGAATTCCGGCTGACGGTCGGCACGCAGGTCTTCGTCACGAAAGCATTTCGTGATCTGGTAATAACGGTCAAAGCCGGACACCATCAGCAGTTGCTTGAACAACTGCGGGCTTTGCGGCAGGGCAAAAAACATGCCCTCGTTAACGCGGCTGGGCACCAGGTAATCACGCGCACCTTCAGGGGTGCTCTTGGTCAACATGGGTGTTTCGATGTCAATAAAACCATTGGCATCCAGGAACTTGCGGGTCTCCATTGCAACGCGGTAACGCAGCATCAGGTTGTTCTGCATGTAGGGGCGACGCAGGTCGAGCACCCGGTGCGTGAGGCGGGTGGTCTCCGACAGGTTGTCGTCGTCCAGCTGGAACGGCGGGGTCACGCTGGGGTTGAGTACCGTCATCTCATGGCACAGCACCTCAATCTTGCCGCTATTCAGGCCGTCATTGGTGGTCCCTTCCGGCCGTGCACGCACGACACCCTTGACCTGGACGCAAAACTCGTTGCGCACGCTTTCTGCCGTCGAAAACATGTCGGCGCGATCAGGGTCGCAGACCACCTGGACATAACCTTCACGATCACGCAAATCCACAAAAATAACGCCACCGTGGTCGCGCCTGCGGTTAACCCAGCCGCACAGGCTGACGGTTTCACCCATCAGGGCTTCTGTCACCAGCCCACAGTAATGTGAGCGCATTTGTGATTTGACTTGGGACACCATGGACATAGATAAATTCGCTTTTAAATTCGATTGCATTTGCGGACAGCGCAGTTGACACCCGTACCGCGCTTCAGGTTTATTTGGGTTTGTAATTGGCCGCGCTGCCGGGCACCACCACACCCATGGAAATCACATACGTCAGCGCTTCGTCAACGCTCATCTTGAGTTCTATGCAGTCTTCGCGCCTGAGCATGACGAAGTAGCCACCAGTAGGATTCGGCGTGGTCGGGACATACACGCTGAGGTAATCACCGGGTAAATGGTTCACGACATCACCACCCGGGGTACCGGTCTGGAAACCAATGGTCCAGACGCCTTCACGGGGCCATTGAATGAGCAGGGCTTTACGGAAGGCATTGCCATTCTCGGAAAACAGTGTGTCGGAAACCTGTTTGACACTCGAATAAATGGACCGCACGATGGGGATGCGATTAAGCAGAATATCCCACCAGCTGACCAGCTTCTTTCCCAGGAAGTTGCTTGCCAGCGCGCCTATCAGCAACACGATAAACAGCGCAAGCAAAACACCAAAGCCGGGAATGTGAAACCCGATCAGTTTGTCCGGATGCCAGGAGCCCGGGAGAATCAGCAGCGTCTGATCCAGCGTTACCACGATCCAGTCGAGTACCCAGACAGTAATGCCCAATGGCACCAGTACCAGCAGGCCCGCGAGCAGCCACTTGCGGATCGCAGACATCAGGCGCCATCCTTGCCGGAAGATGGTTTGCTGGGAGCGGGGGCCGGGGATGCAGCCGGCGCAGGTGCGGCGGCGCTCGCGGCAGGGGCGGGGGTCGACTCGCCGGATTTCGAAGACCCCGAAGATGCTGACTCACCCTGGCCCGATGGTGCGGTCGCGCCGGTAGCCTGGCCTCCGCGAAAATCAGTGACGTACCAGCCTGAACCCTTGAGCTGGAACCCGGCCGCCGTTACCTGCTTCTGGAAGGCAGACGCGCCGCAATTGGGACAGACGCTGAGGGGCGCATCCGACATTTTTTGCAAAACATCCTTTGCAAATCCGCAGGACTCGCATTTGTAGGCGTAAATTGGCATGGCTATAGGTATTTCGGGTGAGGCGGCGGGAGTTCGCACCCAAGGTGCAAAACCTTTAATTATAGGCGTTGCCCGCGGATCACAATACCGTTACAGGCCCCGCAACCAAAGGCCCAAGAGTGGCCGTCACCTAAAAAATATGCACCTTCATGACGACCTGCATGACGATCAGCCCCAGTAAAAATCCGGTCCCGCCATAAATGATGCCCTGCAGCAGCTTGTTGGTACGTTTCTGCTCGGCCAGAAGCTCCAGCAGTTCCCTGTGATGGGAGGCTGGTCTGTCTTTTAGATATTGCGACAAAAGTCTGGGCAGACCGGGCAATAGCTTGGCATAGGCAGGAGCTTCAGCTTTCAACTGGGCCAGCAGTTTTTCAGGACCTACCTGCTCCAGCATCCACTTTTCGAGGAAAGGTTTGGCCGTGCTCCACAAGTCCAGGTCGGGATCAAGCTCCCGGCCCAAGCCCTCGATGTTGAGCAAGGTTTTTTGCAGCAGCACAAGTTGCGGCTGTATTTCGACGTGGAACCGGCGAGAGGTCTGGAACAGGCGCATCAATACGAGGCCGAGCGAGATTTCCCTGAGTGGCCGGTCAAAATAGGGCTCGCAACAGGCGCGAATTGCAGCTTCAAGCTCATCAACACGTGTGCTCGCGGGAACCCAGCCGGATTCAATATGCAGCTCAGCCACACGTTTGTAATCACGCTGGAAAAAGGCGCTGAAGTTCTGCGCGAGATATTCCTTGTCGATCTCTGTCAGCGTACCAACGATGCCGAAATCCAGGGAAATGTAGCGGCCGAAGGTCGCAGTCTCCAGGCTGACCTGGATGTTGCCGGGGTGCATGTCGGCATGAAAAAAACCGTCGCGAAACACCTGGGTGAAAAAGATGGTGACGCCGTCACGCGCCAGTTTTTTCATGTCGACGCCCGCATCGCGCAGGCGCTGGATCTGGCTGATGGGTACGCCCTTCATGCGCTGCATCACCATCACATCGGGCATGCAGAAATCCCAGACCATCTCGGGGATCATGACCAGGTCAAGGTTCTGCATGTTGCGCCTTAACTGGGCCGCATTGGCAGCCTCGCGGAGCAGGTCCAGTTCATCATGCAGGTATTTGTCAAACTCGGCCACCACTTCGCGCGGTTTCAGGCGCTTGCCGTCGGCAGAGGCGCGCTCTACCCAGCCGGCCATCATGTGCATCAGCGCCAGGTCTTTTTCGATTGCAGGCTTCATGTTGGGGCGCAGGACCTTGACGGCCACTTCCCGCCCATCTGGCAAGGTCGCGAAATGCACCTGTGCAATCGAGGCGCTGGCTACCGGGACGGAATCAAAAGTCCCGAAGATCTGGGCCAGCGGCCTGCCAAAAGCTTTTTCAATAATCGCAATCGCAATGGCGGAATCGAAGGGGGGCACCCGGTCCTGCAGGCGGGCCAGCTCGTCGGCAATGTCGGTCGGCAGCAGGTCGCGCCGGGTTGACATGACCTGACCGAACTTGACAAAGATGGGCCCCAGACTTTCAAGCGCCTCCCGCAAGCGCATGCCCCTGGGCGCCCTGAGATTTCGGCCCACCGAAACAATGCGCGTCAGCAGCCGTATCCAGGGCTTCTCAAAGCTGGAGAGCACCAGTTCATCCAGGCCGAAGCGCAGCACGGTCCAGATGATGAAAATCCCGCGAAAAATCCGGCTCATGCAGCAGCCTTGCCATCGCCCGCACCAGACGCGGCTGCAGGCACCACCGCAGTACCCGGTGCTCCGGGCCGCATCGCGATGAACTGCCTGAGGCCCGCAAGGATTTTTCGACCCGTATCGGCCAGGGCATGGGCAGGGATATCACCCACAACCCGGGACAAATCCTCCTCTGCGTCCCACCTGAGGTTCTCCGCCAGCCAGCCAAGTTCCGCTGCAAGCTGGACATCGCCCTCAATCTTGACGGGCGGCGGTTTACCTGCAAATACGGATTGGGCGACCACCAAGGGAGATTCGGCTGCTACAGAAACCGACAGATCGGGTTTGGCTGACGCCGGTGCCCGGTCAAATAAACCGGCAGGCGTGACCCGCAGATCCAGAGAAAAAACACCCCAGCGCACGTGAATGACATTGCCTTTTTTGCGCATTAGACGGTCTTGCGCCTCTTTTTCCTGCATCACCACATGGTTCAGGAATAGAACAAGCCGCTGCTGGCCCTCATCAACCATCCATGCAGGCGGCTGAAAACGGTTTGCAAGGGATTCCAGAAATGAAAAAGGGGACGATGTATTCATACGTCCCCGATTTTGACCGATAAACACGGAATCACCGACTGGCTTGGTCACGCATATGGGTTGCTCATCGCAGCGATGCCTGTGCAAGTCAAGCCATGGAACCGGCTTCGCCGGGCCATAGGCGGGCGGCCCCCTCGGGGGGCAGCGACCCACACGAAGTGGGGGAGCGTGGGGGCTACTGAAGTGCCTGCACGCCCGCCACCAGCCAGCCGCTGCCACCGTTACGCGGCTTGGTCATGTTCCAGACTTCGCGGAAAGGGCTTGCGCCTGCTGATACATCTTCCCGGATCATGCCGGAGAACTCGACGCTGGCCATATACACATCGTTGAGTTCTTCAATGCCAAGCAACTGCGCATTGAGCATGACCACGTCGGTCTTGTTCGTACCGCCACCGGTGTGCGACTCGCGGTCAGCCAGCTGAACCTTGATCTGTTCCAGCATTTCGTCGGTCATCATGGAGCGCAGGCTGGTGATGTCGGAGCGGTCCCAGGCATCCTGCAAAGTCAGGAAGTTGGTTTTGCTGGCGTTGAGGAAGCCGTCGGCGTCAAAGCCTGCAGGTACACCCCAGTTTTGCGAACCCAGCAATGCAGAACCAATCATGGAACCAGAAGCATTTTTGCTGGCGTCAAAAGCCATGCTGTTGCGTTCCCACGGCCTCGCAGATGCGTCGTTGCCGACATTCTCGGGACTGTAGTTTTTGGGCGTTGTCGCCGTGCTGGCATCACCGGCGCCCTGGAATGCATACGGCGTCTGTGCCTGCCCGCCGGACTGGCCTTTAAGCTTGCGCATCACAAAACCGATCACCACCATGACCACCAGCGCCAGCAGGGCGAACATGATGATCTGGCCAAATGCGCCACCCAGACCGAGTGATGAAGCAAGCCAGGCCAGGCCAAGACCCGCCGCCAGACCACCAAGCATCGCACCCCAAGGGCGTTTCGGTGCTGCGGCAGGCGCGGCGGCAGCAGGTGCGGCGGGTTTGGCTGCTGATGTGGCACCGCCCGGAGTTGCTTCACGCTGCGTTACGTTGGACGACTGCTTGCCGATGGACTTGCCACCCCCAAGACGTTTGGCTTCTGCGTCTGCGCCCGCCAGGGTCAGCGTCAATGCCAGCATGGCAGAAAGAATGATGGACCAGATTTTCATGAAAAGTCTCCTTGGGGCAATTTGTCTCGTTTGGTTATTCTTGAACTGTTGGCTGTTAACACTTGATTCCAACATGCAATGCCACGATGCCGCCTGACATGTTGTGATAGTCCACATGGCCGAAACCACCTTTAAGCATCATGGCCTTTAACTCGTCCTGGTCAGGATGCATGCGTATGGACTCGGCCAGGTACCGGTAGCTTGAGTCGTCATTGGCCACCAGCTTGCCGATTTTTGGCAGCACCTTGAATGAGTACCAGTCGTAAATTTTCGTCAGCGGTTTGGCGACTTTCGAAAACTCGAGCACCAGCAGCTTGCCACCCGGCTTGAGTACGCGGTTCATTTCAAGCAGGGCGGCATCCTTGTGCGTCATGTTGCGCAGGCCGAAAGCCACCGTCACCAGATCAAAATGGGCATCCGGGAAAGGCAGGTGCTCGGCATCGCAAACCAGCGTCGGCACGCTGATGCCGGCATCCAGCAGGCGGTTGCGGCCTTCGCGCAGCATGGCTTCGTTGATGTCAGTGTGCACCACCTTGCCGTTGACACCGACCTTGGGCGCAAAGGCCATGGCGAGGTCACCGGTGCCGCCTGCGATGTCAAGCACGTACTGACCGTCCTTCACGTTGGCCACCAGTACCGTGTATGCCTTCCATGCGCGGTGCAGGCCCATGGACATCAGGTCGTTCATCACGTCATATTTCGGCGCGACGGAGTCAAACACGCTGCGAACGCGGCCGGCTTTTTCCTGCTCGTCTACCGACTGAAAACCAAAGTGGGTACTGGACATACCTCAATGCTAGAGGTCAAAGCCGCCAATCACGGCGACAACCCTTTGGTGGTTCGGGGCATTCACGGCTTTTATGCTTGAAAAACAACAGTGGCCAAGGCCGCCACCCAAGCGGATAAAGCTCCCGCCTGACCTCAGTGATTGCCGCAGGCGTGCCCGTTATCGGCAACCATGGGGGCGTCGCGGCTAATGCCGGCGGCAACCAGCCTTGCCTCATAGTCGGCCCACAATTTCTCCTGCCCGGAACCGAGCTCGTAGAGATAGTCCCAGGTGAATATGCCGCTTTCGTGACCATCGGAAAACAGCGGTTTCACACCGTAATTGCCGACCGGCTCCATCCCCGAGATATCCACGTCGCGCTTGCCCGTCTGCAAGATCTCCTGACCAGGCCCATGGCCCTGCACCTCTGCGGACGGCGAATACACGCGCATCAGCTCAAACGGAATCCTGAATTCAGCACCATCCGAAAATGCGATCTCCAGCACGTGCGACTGACCATGCACCGTCAATGCGGTGGGCGTTGGGGAGTCCTTGCTCAGGCCAGCCATCAGACCAGCACCCGTTCAATACCGCCATGATTGGCAGCCTCAACATAGGCCGGCAGCCATTCGGTGCCCAGAATCTGGTTGGCCATCTCCACCACGATGTAGTCGGCTTCCAGCAGGCCATTGTTCAAATCGTTGCCGTAGCGTGACAGGCCCTGCAGGCAACTTGGGCAGCTCGTCAGGATCTTGACGTTCTCCTTGCTGTCAACCACACCCATGGCGCGCAACTGGTCTTCACCCTTGCGCAGCTCTTCTTCCTTGCGAAAGCGGATCTGCGTAGAGATATCGGGCCGGGTAACGCCCAGCGTACCGGATTCACCGCAGCAACGGTCGTTCTTGAGCACGTTGTCGCCCAGGAGCGCCTTGACCGTTTTCATCGGCTCCTGCAGCTTCATGGGGCTGTGGCAGGGGTCATGGTACAGGTAACCAGCGCCGGGCATGTCGGTGCGCAGGGTGATGCCTTTTTCAAGCAGGTACTCGTGGATATCGATGATGCGACAGCCCGGGAATATCTTGTCGAACTCATAGCCCTGCAACTGGTCATAACAGGTGCCGCAGCTCACCACCACCGTCTTGATGTCGAGGTAATTCAGCGTGTTGGCCACACGGTGAAACAGCACCCGGTTGTCGGTGATGATCTTCTCAGCCTTGTCGAACTGGCCGCTGCCGCGCTGGGGGTAACCACAGCACAAATAACCTGGCGGCAGCACGGTTTGCACACCGGCATGCCAGAGCATGGCCTGCGTCGCAAGGCCGACCTGACTGAACAGACGTTCCGAGCCACAACCCGGGAAATAAAACACCGCTTCGGTTTCCGGTGTCGTGCTTTTCGGGTTGCGGATGATGGGGACGTAATCCTTGTCTTCAATGTCCAGCAGCGCACGCGCCGTCTTCTTGGGCAGGCCACCGGGCATCTTCTTGTTGATGAAGTGGATGACCTGCTCTTTCACCGGCGCACGGCCTACGGTAGCTGGTGGCCGCGCCGTCTGCTTGCGCGCCAGGCGGCGCAACAAATCGTTGGCCAGGCGCTGCGCCTTGAAGCCGACATCGACCATCGCGCTGCGCATGAACTTGATGGTTTGCGGGCTGGTCGCGTTGAGGAAGAACATCGCCGCCGTGTTGCCCGGCCTGAAAGACTTCTGCCCCATCTTGCGCAGCAGGTTGCGCATGTTCATGGACACTTCGCCGAAGTCAATGTCGACCGGGCAAGGCGTCAGGCATTTGTGGCAGACCGTGCAGTGGTCGGCGACATCTTCAAACTCTTCCCAGTGCTTGATGCTGACGCCGCGCCGTGTCTGCTCTTCATACAAAAAGGCCTCGACCAGTAACGAGGTTGCAAGAATCTTGTTGCGCGGGCTGTACAGCAGGTTGGCACGCGGCACATGTGTGGCGCAGACCGGCTTGCACTTGCCGCAGCGCAGGCAGTCCTTGACGCTGCCGGCAATCGCGCCAATATCGCTCTGCTGCATGATGAGCGATTCATGCCCCATCAGGCCAAAGCTCGGCGTGTAGGCATTGGTCAGATCAGACAACAGGTCTTTCAGCGGTCCGTTGGGCTCGGCGGCCAATTTCTGCGTGGCAGCGAAAACACCGTTGCGCAGCAGCTTGCCCTTGTTGAAGCGCCCTTCAGGGTCAACCTTGGCCTTGTAGTCGGCAAAAGGCTGAAGCTCCTGGTCGCTCAGAAACTCCATCTTGGTGATGCCGATGCCGTGCTCGCCCGAAATCACGCCATCGAGTGAACGCGCCAGCGTCATGATGCGGGTAACCGCCTCATGCGCCGTCTGCAGCATGTCGTAGTCATCGCTGTTGACAGGCAGATTGGTGTGAACGTTACCGTCACCGGCATGCATGTGCAGTGCAGCCCAGACGCGGCCCTTGAGCACACGTTTGTGGATGGCGGTGCACTCGTCAAGAATCGGCAGAAAAGCGCCGCCCGTGAAGATGGCCTGCAGCGGTGCGCGCAACTGGGTCTTCCAGCTTGCACGCAGCGTGTGGTCCTGAAGGTCCTTGAACAGCGGCTCGACATCGCGCAGCCAGCCAGCCCACAAATCGCGCACCTCGACAATCAGCGCCAGCGCCTGGCCCACGCGGTCTTCGAGCAACTCGGCCGACGGGATTTCGTTCGCGTCATCCGACTTGCCCAGGGGCAGGTTGCCGGTGCGAAAGAACATCTCCAGCTCGTCACACAGCCTGATCTTGTTGCGCAGGCTCAGTTCGATGTTGATGCGCTCGATGCCGTCGCTGTATTCAGCCATGCGCGGCAAGGGGATGACCACGTCCTCATTGATCTTGAAGGCGTTGGTGTGGCGCGAGATCGCCGCAGTGCGCTTGCGGTCCAGCCAGAATTTCTTGCGCGCATCGGGGCTGATGGCGATAAAGCCTTCGCCTGCGCGCGAGTTGGCGATACGCACCACTTCGGAGGTGGCACGCGCCACCGCATCAGCGTCATCACCGGCAATGTCGCCAAACAGCACCATCTTCGGCAGGCCACCGCGCTTGGACTTGGTCGCGTACCCGACGGCGCGCAGGTAACGGTCGTCAAGATGCTCCAGCCCGGCCAGCAGCACCGGCGAACCCAATGCCTGGGTCCGCTTTTGCTCGGCGAACATGAAGTCCTTGATCTCGACGATGCTGGGCACAGCGTCCTTGGCATTGCCGAAAAACTCCAGGCAAACCGTGCGCGTGTGCACGGGCATGCGATGCACGATCCAGCGCGCGCTGGTGATCAGGCCATCGCAGCCTTCTTTCTGGATGCCCGGCAGGCCGCTGAGGAATTTATCGGTGACATCCTTGCCCAGGCCTTCCTTGCGGAAGCTTTGGCCGGGAATGTCCAGCCGCTCGGTGCGCACTGGCGTCTTGCCATCGGCCTCAAAATACTTGAGCTCAAAGCTGGCCATCGCGGCGTCGTGAATCTTGCCCAGGTTGTGGTCAATGCGCGTGACTTCCAGCCACTGCGAATCGGGTGTCACCATGCGCCATGAGGCCAGGTTGTCGAGTGCCGTGCCCCAGAGCACCGCCTTTTTGCCGCCTGCATTCATGGCGATATTGCCGCCTATACACGAGGCTTCGGCTGATGTCGGGTCCACTGCAAAGACAAAACCACCGCGCTCGGCCGCATCGGCCACTCGCTGTGTGACCACACCGGCTTCCGTCCAGATGGTTGCCACCGGCTCGGCGATGCCGGGCAGCCTGACCATCTCGACCTCGGTCATGGCTTCGAGTTTTTCGGTGTTGATGACGGCAGATTTCCAGGTCAATGGAATCGCGCCGCCCGTGTAGCCTGTGCCGCCGCCGCGCGGAACAATCGTCAGGCCGAGGTCAATGCAGCCCTTGACCAGGCCAGCCATTTCAACCTCTGTGTCAGGCGTGAGGACCACAAACGGGTACTCGACCCGCCAGTCGGTGGCGTCCGTCACATGTGACACACGCGAGAGGCCATCAAACTTGATGTTGTCTTTCAGGGTCAGTTTGCGCAGCTTGCGCTCTGTCCGCTGGCGCAGTTCTGCAATCTCTTCGAAGGAATCAGAAAAACGGCCTACCGAACTGCGGGCAGCCTGCAGCAGTTCCTGCACGATGGCATCACGTTCACTGTCCACATCGGGGGTGCGGCGCTTTTCGACCTCATTGAGGCGGTGCTGCAGCGCATCAACCAGAAGCTTGCGGCGCTTGGGGTTGTCCAGCAGGTCATCCTGCAGATAGGGGTTGCGCTGCACGACCCAGATATCGCCCAGCACCTCATACAGCATGCGCGCCGAACGGCCGGTGCGGCGCTCATCGCGCAGGCGGTTCAGCAAGTCCCAGGAATGCTCGCCCAGCAGGCGAATGACCACTTCGCGGTCTGAGAACGAGGTGTAGTTGTAGGGAATCTCGCGTATGCGGGCCTCGCCTGCCTTGGCATCGGCGACGAGCTGGTTGAGTTCCTGGAATGTCGTTGGGGCGTTCATCGTGCAATTTCGGCGGCCCGGGCAGTCGCGAAACCGCTGCCTGGCGCTCTTGTCCTGTGTCATTGCTATGTTAACGCAGCGCAGCATTTGCCCCGGAGAGCAGGAACCATGACCTCATGGGAAACCCGCTTGTTAAAAAACCGCCAGATCGCTTAAATCCCCTTGTCACAAACAGTTTGCACACTGTTCGATTCACCAAACGCAACCGTTTTCAGGAGTCTTAATGAATACCAACTCGTCAAAAGCCCGCCTTTCCGGGCTGGCCATTGCCGCTACTGCCCTGCTGGCCCCGCTTGCCGGCCAGGCCCAGACCGAAGTCCAGTTCTGGCATTCCATGGTGGCGGTCAACGGCGAGTGGGTCAATGACCTGGCCAAGGATTTCAATGCCAGCCAGAAGGACTACAAGATCGTCCCGGTCTTCAAGGGCAGTTACGACGAGTCCATGACCGCCGCTATCGCCGCCTTCCGCGCCGGCAATGCACCACACATCCTTCAGGTGTTTGAAGTCGGCACTGCAACCATGATGGCCAGCAAGGGCGCTGTGGTGCCCGTGGCCCAGATCATGAAAGACGCCGGTTACAAGTTCGACCCCACCGCCTATGTCTCTGCAGTGGCCGGTTACTACACCGCGCCCAACGGCCAGATGCTGAGCTTCCCGTTCAACAGCTCGACCACCATCTTTTATTACAACAAGGACGCCTTCAAGGCAGCCGGACTGCCCACAGACAAGGCGCCCACGACCTGGCCCGAAGTGGTCAATGCCGCCGCCAAGCTGAAAGCCTCGGGCCACAAGTGCCCCTTCACAACGGCCTGGCAGGGCTGGACGCAGCTTGAGAGCTTCTCAAGCTGGCACAACGTCGAATTTGCGACCAAATCCAATGGCCTGTCGGGCATGGACGCGCGCATGAAGATCGACTCTCCCCTGCACCAGCGCCACATCGAGAACCTGGCCAATATGTCCAAGCAGGGCCTGTTCATCTACAAGGGCCGCGGCAATGTGCCCGAAGCAAGTTTTGTCTCCGGCGAATGCGCCATGATCAACACGTCTTCAGGCTTTTACGGCAACGTGGCCAAGAACGCCAAGTTCGCTTACGGCCTGGCGCCCCTGCCCTACTACCAGGACATCGCCGGCGCACCCCAGAACACCGTCATCGGCGGTGCCAGCCTGTGGGTGATGTCGGGCAAAAAACCGGCGGAATACAAAGGTGTGGCGGCATTTTTCAACTACATCTCCAGCCCCGAAGTGCAGTCAGCCAGCCACAAGCGTACGGGTTACCTGCCTGTGACGACGGCGGCCTACCAGCTGACCGAGAAATCCGGCTTCTACAAGCAGAACCCCGGCACCGACGTGGCGGTGACGCAGATGATCCGCAAGGTCACTGACAAGAGCCGCGGCATACGCCTGGGCAACTATGTGCAGGTGCGTGCGATTGAGGACGAAGAACTCGAACAGGTCTGGAGCGGCAAGAAGACCGCAAAAGAAGCGCTCGATGCCATCGTCAAACGCGGCAACGAACAGCTCGAACGCTTCCAGAAGGCGAATAAGGGCTGATGCCCTGACCACAGCGGCTGGCCAGCCGCTGTGACACCCGCCATACTTGCCGACTTATGGAAAAACGCGTTCTCTTCCGCTCTGCCTGGCTGCCCTGGCTGCTGCTGGCGCCACAGGTCATCGTCATCAGCGTATTTTTCTTCTGGCCGGCGGCGCAGGCGCTGATGCAGTCCTTCCAGGTGCAGGATGCGTTCGGCACCTCGACCGAATGGGTGGGGTTTGCCAACTTCAGGCAGCTTTTTAACGACGCGGGTTACCTCGCCTCTTTCAAGACCACAGCGCTGTTTTCCATCCTGGTTGCCGTACTGGGCATAGGCCTGTCGCTGGTTCTGGCGGTCTTTGCCGATCGCATCATCAAGGGCGCGCTGTTTTACAAGACGCTGCTGGTCGTGCCCTACGCTGTGGCCCCTGCGGTGGCAGGCGTGCTGTGGGTTTTCATGTTCTCGCCCTCGCTGGGCGTGGTGGCTTACGCCCTCGGCAAGATGGGTATCAACTGGAATCATCTTCTGGATGGCGGCCACGCGATGACGCTGATCGTGATGGCAGCGGTCTGGAAGCAGATTTCGTATAACTTTTTGTTCTTCCTGGCCGGCTTGCAGTCGATTCCCAAATCACTGATTGAAGCTGCAGCCATCGACGGCGCGCGCCCCTGGCGGCGGTTCTGGACCATACAGTTTCCCCTGCTGTCGCCGACCACCTTCTTCCTGCTGGTGATCAACATGGTCTACGCCTTCTTCGACACCTTCGCCATCGTCGATGCCACCACACACGGCGGGCCGGGGCAGGAGACGTCCATCCTGGTCTACAAGGTGTATTACGACGGCTTCAAGGCCATGGACCTTGGGGGCTCGGCTGCCCAGTCGGTCGTTCTGATGGCGATCGTGGTTGTATTGACTGTCCTCCAGTTCCGCTACGTTGAAAAGAAGGTGAACTACTGATGGTCGAGCGCAGAGCAACTCTGGGAATACTGGCCCACGCCGTGATGATTCTCGGCGTGTTGATCGTCGCCTTCCCGCTTTACCTGGCGTTTGTGGCATCGACCCATACCGCGCAGGAAATCGTGCAGACCCCCATGCCGCTGCTACCAGGCAGCAACTTCTGGGAAACCTACAAGGCCGCCCTGTTTGGCAATGCCAATGGCCAGGGTTCGACTGCACCCGTAGCGCACATGATGTGGGTCAGCCTGGTGACCGCGCTGGTCATCACCTTCGGCAAGATCGCCATCTCGCTGCTGTCGGCGTTTGCGATTGTCTATTTCCGCTTTCCGCTGAAAAACTTTTTCTTCTGGGCGATTTTTGTCACGCTGATGCTGCCGGTGGAGGTGCGGATCGGCCCGACCTACAAGGTGGTGTCTGATCTCGGCATGCTCAACACCTATGCCGGCCTCACAGTGCCTTTGATCGCGTCGGCCACGGCGACCTTTCTGTTCCGCCAGTTCTTCCTGACGGTACCCGATGAACTGGTCGAAGCCGCCCGCATGGACGGCGCCGGCCCGATGCGCTTCTTCTGGGACATCCTGCTGCCGCTGTCCAAGACCTCCATGGCGGCGCTCTTTGTGATCCAGTTCATCTACGGCTGGAACCAGTACCTCTGGCCGCTGCTGGCCACCACCAGCGAAGACATGTACCCGGTCGTCATCGGCATCAAACGCATGATTGCCGGCGGCGACTCCCAGAACGAATGGAATGTGGTCATGGCGACCGCCATCCTCGCCATGCTGCCACCCGCATTTGTGGTGGTGCTGATGCAGAAGTGGTTCGTCAAGGGCCTCGTGGATACGGAAAAATAATGGCATCTCTTTCATTTAAAAACGTCGTCAAGCAATACGGTTCCGGCAAAACCGCCGTCAAGGTGCTGCACGGCGTGGACGCCGAAATCAAGGACCACGAGTTCATCGTCATCGTCGGCCCGTCCGGCTGCGGCAAGTCGACCTTGCTACGCATGGTGGCCGGGCTGGAAGAAATCTCGGGCGGCGAGATCAACATTGGCGGGCGTGTCGTCAACGACCTGGAGCCGTCCGAACGCGACATCGCCATGGTGTTCCAGAACTACGCGCTCTACCCGCACATGACGGTGTTCGACAACATGGCTTACGGCCTGAAAATTGCGAAAGTGCCCGTCGCCGAGATCAAGACCCGCGTCGACAAGGCGGCAAAGATTCTGGAACTGGGCCACCTGCTGGACCGCAAGCCCCGCGCCCTGTCGGGTGGCCAGCGCCAGCGCGTGGCCATGGGCCGCGCCATCGTGCGCCAGCCACAGGTGTTTTTGTTCGACGAGCCGCTGTCCAACCTCGACGCCAAGCTGCGCGTGCAAACCCGGCTGGAAATTCAGAAGCTGCACCGCGAGCTCGGCATCACCTCGCTTTTCGTCACGCATGACCAGGTCGAGGCCATGACACTTGCGCAGCGCATGATGGTGATGAACGCCGGCCGCATGGAGCAGTTCGGCACGCCCGAAGAGGTTTACAACCGCCCTGCCACGACTTTCGTGGCCAGCTTTATGGGCTCGCCGCCCATGAATTTGCTGAAACAGGCGCCGAATGCCGACTTTGGCGGCAAACCTGGTGCCATCCTGGGCATACGCCCAGAGCATTTGCAGGTCGGCAACACGGGCTGGGCGGTACAAGTTGACACCATCGAAATGCTGGGCGCCGAGCGGCTGGTGTATTGCAGGCTGGGCAATGAGTTTCTGATTGTGCGTACCGATGAAAGCCTGTCGAGCGCGCCTGAGATCGGCTCGACGATTCATGTCGCGCCGCGTATGGATCGCCTCCACTGGTTTGACGCTGATAGCGGAAAGCGAATCTAGTTGAACGTGCGCAGCGCAGGGCCGCCCCAAGCAAGCACAGCCCCCTCGGGGGGCAGCGCAGCACACGAAGTGGCAAGCGTGGGGGCGAATGTTTGGCCCTACCCCCGCTGGATCGCACACCGCGGCGCCGGCAAGCTGGCGCCTGAAAACACCCTCGCCGCCTTCAAGCTGGGCGCCAGCCACGGCTACCGCATGTTCGAATGCGACGTCAAACTCAGCGCCGACGATGTGCTGTTTTTGCTGCACGATGCGACGCTGGAGCGCACCAGCAATGGCAAGGGCGATGCACGCGCCCTCGACTGGCAAACCCTGTCAAAGCTCGACGCCGGCAGCTGGCATTCAGCGGCGTTTGCCGGTGAGCCACTGGCCAGCCTTGAAGTCATTGCGCGCTATTGCCTGGACAACCACTTCTTTCTGAATATCGAGATCAAACCCACACCTGGGCTTGAAGGCCTCACCGGGACCACAGTTGCGAATGCGGCCGCCGCCCTGTGGGCAGGCAATACAACACCGCCCCTGCTGTCGTCATTCCAGCCTGCCTCATTGCAGGCAGCGCGCCTTGCCCAGCCGCAGTTGCCGCGCGGACTGCTGCTGGACGCGCTCAAGCCGGGCTGGCTGGACACCGCCAGTGCGCTGGACTGCACAGCTGTTGTCTGCAACTACCGCCTGTGGAACGAGGCGACTGTGAGCCAGGCGAGGGAGGCGGGCCTCAGGACGCTTTGCTACACCGCCAATGAATCAGCGGCCGTGCAGGAGATGCTGGCGCTGGGCCTGGACGGCATCATCACTGACCAGGTGCATGTGTTCAAGCCTGACGACCAGCATTGACTGGCTGGATCGCAGCCTGGTTTTGCTACTAATTTAATAGCTACTCACGTACGTATCTATTGGCCTACAGGCCAATTTGATGCCAAAAACAGGCCTTTTTTGGGCTTTTTTTCGGGTTTTGGGCACGCCAGAAATGCCAGAAAACAAAAACTTGCCGTAAAAGTTAAATTTTTGCTGTATACGTTAAATTTTCAGAATCTGGCGGGATGCAGCGCCGTCAGACCGTCAGAATCATCCAGGCCGATCAGGCCTTCCAGCCCCGGCCCAGCACCCAGTGGCAAAGCGCGCCGCCGACCACCAGCGCCGCATAGGTCGCCATTTTTCCGTCAACCCCAAACACCACCAGCCCCGCCACCAGGATGGCGAGGTTCACGACAAAAATAATGCCCAGCTGCGCCCGCCAGCTGTAGCTTGAGGCGCGTTTGCGTTTGTAAAACCGGCCGAAAAACTGCGCCAGCAACATCAACAGCAAGGCCACAGCCGCTGCGGGCAGAATGAAATTGAGCAGGTGGTCGGCGAGAAGGTAGGCGGTCATGCGGGTTCCATCGTCCGGTGAAAGGCCCCGCCAAGCGCGCCACAAAGAGCGATTGAACGGCTATTGATACAGGCCAAAGCCTGCCGGGGTGCTTCAATTTTATAATCAGGGCATGTCAGTCTGGGCCCTTGGGCTAAACCACAACACCGCACCGCTTGATTTGCGCGGTCGATTTGCGTTCTCCATGGACCAGATAGAGCCGACCCTCAAGGGTTTGCGCTCCTCGCTCGCCCGCCAGCCCGAAGCCACGATTCTCTCGACCTGCAACCGCACCGAGATCTATTGCGCCGGCGAAAACACCGACCTCGACAACACGCTGGAGTGGCTGGCCCACAGCGGCGGCGTCTCGCCCGCCCTGCTGCGCTCACATGCCTACACGCTGCAAGGCGACCAGGCCGCACGCCATGCGTTTCGCGTCGCCAGCGGGCTGGATTCCATGGTGCTGGGCGAGCCGCAAATCCTCGGCCAGATGAAAGACGCGGTGCGTGCCGCCGAAGACGCCGGCGCCATGGGCACCACGCTGCACCAGCTGTTCCAGCGCTCGTTTGCCGTCGCCAAGGAAGTGCGCAGCAGTACCGAAATCGGCTCCCACAGCATCAGCATGGCCGCAGCGGCCGTCCGGCTGGCCGGCCAGCTGTTTGAAGACCTCGGCGATATCCGCATTCTTTTTGTGGGCGCAGGCGAGATGATCGACCTGGCTGCCACCCACTTCGCCGCGCGCAAACCCAAATCGATGGCGATCGCCAACCGTACGCTGGAGCGTGGCGAAAAGCTCGCCGGCCGCTTTGGTGCAGAAGTCATGCGCCTGGCTGACCTGCCCACGCGCCTGCACGAGTTCGACGCCGTCATCAGCTGCACCGCCAGCACCCTGCCCATCATCGGCCTGGGCGCGGTGGAGCGCGCCGTCAAGCTGCGCAAGCACAAGCCCATGTTCATGGTCGACCTGGCTGTACCGCGCGACATCGAGCCCGAGGTCAAGGAGCTGCCTGACATTTACCTTTACACCGTCGACGACCTCGCGCAGGTGGTGCAGACCGGCAAGGACAACCGCCAGGCCGCCGTGGCCGAAGCCGAAGTCATCATCGACGCCGGTGTGCAGAACTTCATGCACTGGCTGGGCCAGCGCGGCACGGTGCCGCTGATCCGGCAGATCAACGCCCAGGCCGACGAATGGCGTGCGCTTGAAATTGCACGCGCAAAAAAACTGCTGGTCAAAGGCGAATCGATTGACGACGTGCTGGATGCGCTGAGCCGCGGCCTGACGCAAAAAATGCTGCACGGTACGCTGGCCGAACTGCACGCAGGCGATGCTGCCAACCGCGAAGCCACGGCGCAAACAGTCTCAAAACTGTTTTTGCGCGGCCAGCTGCCCAAACTGCGGCCTGAAGACAAAGAGCGTTAGCGGCGATTCATCGCCGCCCGGGTTTTGTCATTGCGGGCCTGATTCGCAATTCAGAACCCGAACCCCGTATACGCACGCGAAGTCATGGATCCCGGATCAAGTCCGGGATGACAAGCAGATAAAACCTTTCCCCCATGAAACCCTTTCTCCGCCAGACCCTCGACCGCCAGCTTTTAAGACTGCATGAACTGGACGCGCTGCTGTCCGCCAGCGATGTGGTGAGCGATCTGGACCGCTTTCGCAGCCTCACGCGTGAGCACGCCGAAGCCAGCACGATTGCAGAGCAGTACCGCAAGCTCACCAGCCGCGAGGCCGACCTCGCCAGTGCGCAAGCCATGCTGGGCGACGCCGGCAATGATGCCGAAATGGTCGAGATGGCCGAAGAAGAAATTACGGCCGCCAAAGCCGACATCGCGCAGATCGACGAAGCGCTGCAACTGATGCTGATCCCCAAGGACCCGGACGATGTACGCCCGGCTTTTGTCGAAATCCGCGCGGGCACGGGCGGTGATGAATCTGCCCTGTTCGCAGGCGATTTGTTCCGCATGTACACACGTTATGCAGAGCGCAAGGGCTGGCGCACTGAAATCATCAGCGAGTCCCCCAGTGAATTGGGCGGCTACAAGGAAGTCGTGTTGCGTGTGGAAGGCGCCCTTGATGCCAGCGGCGTCGGCGTCTACGGCAAGCTGCGCTTTGAGTCGGGCGGCCACCGCGTGCAGCGTGTGCCGGCGACCGAGACCCAGGGCCGCATCCACACCAGCGCCTGTACGGTGGCGGTGATGCCCGAGCCTGACGAAGCCGTGGCGATACAGATCAACCCCGCCGACCTGCGCATAGACACCTACCGCGCCAGCGGCGCCGGCGGCCAGCACATCAACAAAACTGACTCTGCAGTGCGCATCACCCACCTGCCCACCGGCATCGTCGCCGAATGCCAGGACGGCCGCAGCCAGCACAGCAACAAGGCGCAGGCGCTGAAAGTGCTGACCGCGCGCATCCATGAAAAAGACCGGTCTGAACGCGCCGCCAAAGATGCAGCCCTGCGCAAGGGCCTGGTCGGCACCGGCGACCGCAGCGACCGCATACGCACCTACAACTTCCCACAGGGCCGGCTCACGGACCACCGCATCAACCTGACCCTGTACAAGCTGCTCACCATCATGGAAGGCGACCTGGAAGACGTGGTCACCGCCCTGCAGGTGGCCAGTGGTGCCGAACAGCTGGCTGAGCTGGAAACGGCCTCCCAGAATTGAGCGCCGCCATGGCCATGACTTGTGCACAGGCCCTGCAGGCCGCTGCCGCGCTGGGCCTGGACAGGCTGGATGCGCAGTTGCTGCTGTTGCACGCGCTCGGCCGTCCTGATGCCGGCCGCGCCTGGCTGCTCGCGCATGACGATGATGTGCTGGACGAGACCGTTAACGACGCTTTTCACCAGCTCTGCCTGCGCCGCTCAAACAATGAGCCGCTGGCCTATCTCGTCGGCTACAAGGAATTTTTTGGGCAGCGGTTGAAGGTGGATGCCCGCGTGCTGGTGCCGCGCCCGGACACCGAGACGCTGGTGCAATGGGCTCTCGACCTTGCGCCGCAGTGGGCATTCACCCAAAAAATCAGGGTGCTGGATCTGGGCACCGGCAGCGGCGCGATCGCGCTGGCACTGGCGCACACATGGCGGCAGCAAGGCCGTCCGGTGGAGATGTCTGCCATCGATGCGAGTGCCGACGCGCTGACTGTCGCCCGCGAAAACGCCGCGCAACTCGGCCTCACGGTGCAGTTTGCCGAAAGCACCTGGCTGGACAAAGTCAGCGACCACTTTCATTTGATACTCAGCAATCCGCCGTATATCGCCGACGCCGACGACCATCTGGCAGCCCTGAAACATGAGCCCCTTGAGGCATTGACGGCCGGAACCGACGGGCTGGACGACATCCGCCAGATCATCGGGCAGGCACCCGGACACCTGCATGCGGGCGGCTGGCTGCTGCTGGAGCATGGCTACGACCAGTCCGGCAGGGTGTGCGAATTGCTGGCGGAACAGGGCTTTACACAGGTGCAAAGCCATCAGGATATTGCGGGGATAAACCGCTGCTCCGGCGGGCAATGGTTTGCCTGAAACTTAAACCTGCGAACAGCGGGATAATCGGGGCATTGAATTTTTCGGGCCAAGCGGCATCTGCAAGCCACTGACCCAACCACCAGATCAAGGATTGACCATGAGCGACACCCAGCAACGCATTGACCAGATCGTTAAGTCCAGCGACGTTGTGCTGTTCATGAAAGGCACGGCGCAGTTCCCGCAATGCGGTTTTTCAGGCCGCGCCATCCAGGTACTGAAGGCCTGCGGCGTCAGCAAACCCGCCACCGTGAACGTACTGGAAGACCCTGAAATCCGCAACGGCATCAAGGAATACAGCAACTGGCCGACCATTCCGCAACTCTACGTGAAGGGTGAGTTCATCGGCGGTTCGGACATCATGATGGAGATGTACGAAAACGGCGAACTGCAACAGGTGCTGGGCACGCCTGCAGCCTGACGCGGCCTGTGCCAGAGCCCTTGCGAGCCTAGCGTGTGTACC
This sequence comes from Polaromonas sp., assembly GCF_016185115.1. Taxonomy (GTDB): domain Bacteria; phylum Pseudomonadota; class Gammaproteobacteria; order Burkholderiales; family Burkholderiaceae_C; genus Polaromonas. The sequence goes on from NZ_JACPOF010000020.1 coordinate 189,400, forward strand.
CGGTGCAGACGCCGGCGTTGACTGCCCCCTTGCACTCGATCTTGAGCCTGGCCCGGCGCTCCGCACGGGTTTCTTCCGAACCCGGCATGAACTTCACCCTGGCTGACTTTGGCTTGTCGGCCTTTTTCTTTTTGGCGGCAGGCTGGGCCGGTGGTACGTCGGCTTCTGCTGCGAACGCAGCACCAGACATTGCTGCGGCGATCAGTACGCTGAAAAGCCCGAGCCGAACGCGCTGGAGCACGGATTTCTGATTCATATTTCCTCCCTGTCTTTTTGGAAACCAGCGGCTCTTGATGGCCGCATCACGACTACGCTCAGGCTTCAGGCCTGATCACTGGAATTTCGGATCGCCGTAAAACTCATCATCCGGCGGCGTATCAACCGGCATACGAAAACTCTCGCTGGCCCAGGCGCCGAGGTCCATGTTCTTGCAACGCTCGCTGCAAAAGGGACGAAACGCATTGCTGGGGGCATAAATGCTTTTGCCCTTGCAGGCAGGGCACACCACAATTTTCGGGGCTGGCTGATCTGGTGTCATGGCTGGCTTCATGATTTGCAGATGGTGATAAATACCTGGCTGGACAAGGGCTGCAGGCCCATCAGTTCAGGAGCAGAGCGTCAGTTCAAAAGAGGCGTCATCGGTCGAAGCATGCAGGCGGTCATCGCCTTCATGGCGCATGAGGCGCACTGACACCATCAGGCGGTTGCCGCTGATCTCGGGAATCAGGCCCAGCGACGGGTCCATGCGCAGGCGCAGCAACTGGAAAGTACGCCCCTGCGGCAGGTTTTGCTGGTACTGGCCGGCGGCCGCCATCACTTTTTGCGCGGCACCGGAGTCGCGGAGCAGCTGCAGCAACAGTCGAATCGATTCAGCGAGGGGCACAAGCGTCGAGATCCAGCGCTGCAGGTCCTGCTGTCGCCGGGAGACATCAAAGTGTTGCCACGCAAAGTAGGCGGGCAAATCAAACTCACAGGTACCGCCGGGAATGCCGACGCGGCTGCGTATGCTCATCAGCCAGTCGTTTTCGGTCAGCGTCTGGCCCGCCTTGCCCGCCAGGCCATTCAACGCCGAAAAACAGCCTTCAAGCTGCGCGGTCACGTCATCCAGCACGGCTTCAGCAATGGCCGGGTTGCCGCGGTAGCTGTTGAGTATCTGCTTCTGCTTTTCAAGATCTTTCAGCACGTCCATTTTCAGGTCGGCACGCGCGGCGACGTCCATCACTTCAAAGATCGTGGTGATGGCGTAGTGATGGTCGGTGGGGGTGTCCCTTGCTGCCAGTTCCCCAAGACGGTGGAAGAGGTGCTCAAGCCGCAGGTAAGTGCGTATGCGTTCGTTGAAGGGATACTCGTAAAGGATCACGGCACTGTCTTTATCGGCTCATTGAGGGATGTCTGCGCATCATAGCCCGAAGCTGCGTGAAATCTGCCCAACCGCCAGCTCCAGTTCTTCGAGCGACAGGCCATCGTTGTAGATGCAGATGTCAGCTGCCGCACGCCGCGCAGCGCGGGTAGCCTGCCCGGCCATCACCTTCTGCACGGCCTCCGGTGTCCAGCCGTTACGCGCAATGACCCGCGCGACCTGGGTGGCTTCACTGCAATCAACGACCAGCACCTTGTCCAGTTGCTGGCGCCAGCGGCCTGACTCGACCAGCAGCGGAATGTCAAAGAGCACGCAGGCACTGCCCCTGCGCATGGCCTGCTCTGCCTGACGCAATGATTCCAGACCTACCATCGGATGAATAATGGCTTCAAGCTGAAGGCGTGCTGCGGGATTGTCAAACACCAGTTGCCGGATGAAGTCACGGTCCATGGCGCCTTCAGGCGTGACGGCCTGCGGGCCGAACTGCCTTGCCACCGGCGAGACAGCCGCGCCGCCTGCAGCGGTGACGGCGCGCGAAATGGCATCCGCATCAATCAGCACAGCGCCGCAATCGACAAACATGCGGGCAACGGTACTTTTGCCGCTGCCTATTCCACCGGTCAGCCCGACTCGCACGTCAGCGCATCACAAAAGGAAAGGCAAACGGCAGCAACGCCCGCACCTGTTCCGGGCCTAGCACCAGACAGACCAGTCCGGCGCCCGCGAGGAAAGGGCCAAAGGCGATGGGAATGTCTTTGTTGGCGAGCCGCCCGGCAATCAGCATGGCACTGCCCAGCGCAGTGCCGACGACAGCAGACACCAGCACAATGGCCAGCAGATAGTCGGCGCCCAGCCATGCGCCCAGGGCGGCCAGCAGCTTGAAATCGCCGTAGCCCATGCCCTCCTTGCCCGTGGCCAGGCGATAGAGGTGATAGATGGCCCACAAAATCAGGTAGCCCGCAACAGCGCCCCAGACGCTTGACGCCAGCGGCACCGTCAGGCCCAGCAAGGCCGCGACCAGTCCCAGCCACAGCAGCAGGTAGTTCAGGCTGTCCGGCAGCAACTGGGTATCGAGGTCAATCATGAACTGGCAGATCAGAATGGCCGCAAATGCACACCACGCCGCCGCAGTCCATGTCAGCCCCCAGCGATACGCACACATGCCGAACAGGATACCGGTGACAATTTCCACGAGCGGGTAACGCACGCTGATGCGTTTGCCGCAACCGGCGCATTTGGCCCCAAGCGCCAGGTAACTCAACACCGGTATGTTCTGGTACCAGGCAATGGCAGAGCCGCAGTGGGCGCAGCGCGAACGGGGTTTGGCGATTCCAAGAGGCGGCAATGCATCAAGCGCCTTGCCAGCAGCTTCTGCACTGGTGTAAAGGTGTTGCGGGGGTGCGGTTTTGCCACCAAAAACGAGATCCCACAGCGATACATTGACCCCCATCGCAGGATCGGCGGCCATGAGGTTGTCGCTGGATTCACGCAGCCACTGCCGGTACATGATGAGCGGCGTCCTGTGAATCACCACATTGAGAAAGCTGCCGATCAGCAAGCCAAACACACCTGCGATGCCGGCAAGCATCCAGGCCGACAAGCCAGCCGCCCCTGCCAGCATCAGACGACTTGACCCAGCTTGAAGATGGGCAGGTACATGGCTACCACGATGCCGCCGATCAGGCTGCCAAGAAACACGATGATGATGGGCTCCATCAGGCTGGAAAGGCCGGCCACCATTTCATCAACCTCGGCCTCGTAAAAGTCTGCCGCCTTGCCCAGCATGTGGTCTACAGAACCGGACTCTTCGCCAATAGCACACATCTGAAGCACCATGGTCGGGAACAGGTTGGCGTTGCTCATGGCCGCCGTCAGGCTGGTGCCGGTCGAGACTTCCTGCTGTATCTTCTCGGTCGCATCGGCATACAGCGAATTGCCGGAAGCCCCGCCAACGGAATCAAGCGCTTCAACCAGCGGAACACCGGCCGCAAACATGGTGGACAGCGTACGCGTCCAGCGCGCAATGCATGATTTTTCAATCAGGGCGCCAAAGACAGGTATCTTGAGCATGACCCGGTCCATGACCCGCTGCATCTTCTCGCTGCGCCGCCAGGCCTGGAAGAAGAAGTACAGGCCACCGCCCGTACCGCCAAAAATCAGCCACCAATAGGCTACAAAAAATTCGCTGATGGCAATCACCAGCAGGGTAGGCGCAGGCAAATCGGCACCGAAGGAGGAAAACACCGACTTGAATGCCGGAATCACAAAAATCATGATGACGGCCACCACCACAAATGCGACCACGACTACGGAAATCGGGTACATCAATGCCGACTTGATTTTGGACTTGATGGCTTCTGTTTTCTCCATATAGACCGCAAGCCGGTCAAGGAGGGATTCAAGGATACCGGCGGCCTCACCCGCTTCAACGAGATTGCAGTACAACGCGTTGAAATAAAGCGGATATTTGCGGAAGGCAGCACTCAGGGAAGTACCGGTTTCGACATCGGTACGCACATCATTGAGCAGTTTGGTGACACTGGCATTCGCATTACCCCGACCCACGATATCGAAGGACTGCAGAAGGGGAACGCCAGCCTTCATCATGGTGGCCAGCTGGCGGGTAAAAATCGCGATGTCCTTCGGCTTGATGGACTTGCCGGAGCGCATGCGCCGCCGCTTGATCTTGACAGGCATGACGCCCTGCCTGCGCAGCGCGGCCTGGACCTGGTTTTCGCCGGCTGCCCGGATCTCGCCCCTGACCGCCTTGCCGCCGCGGTCCTTGCCTTCCCATTCGAAAACGAATTCCTGAACACCCTTGGATACTGCTGTTGCCATAAATTTTCTCGTTCAGAGAGCGGGGTTACCGTGAAGCATGACCTTCGCGCACCGTGCCACGCACACGAAACGGCAGGCGTCGTCAGACATTGGTGCAGGCCAGAACTTCCTCGACCGACGTCAAGCCTAGTTTAACTTTATAGAGCCCGGCCTGACGCAGGCTGCGTACCCCCTCGGACTGAGCCTGTGCGGCGATCTCAAGCGCGCTGCCGTCACGCAGGATGATGCGCTGGATTTCTTCAGTAATGGGCATGACCTGGTAAATACCGACGCGCCCCTTGTAGCCGTTTGTACACATCGAGCAACCCACGGGTCGGTAGGGCGCCCATGAACCGTCAACCTCATCATCCGTAAAACCGGCCTCAAGAAGTGTTTCCCGCGGAATATCGTGGGGCTTCTTGCAATTGGGGCACAGGCGCCGGGCCAGGCGCTGCGCGGTGATGAGGATCACGCTGGATGCAATGTTGAAGGGCGCAATGCCCATGTTGCGCATACGTGTCAGGGTGGTAGGCGCATCGTTGGTGTGCAGCGTCGACAGGACCAGGTGACCCGTCTGCGCGGCCTTGATGGAAATGTCGGCGGTTTCGAGATCCCGTATCTCACCCACCATGATGATGTCCGGATCCTGGCGCAGGAAAGCCTTGAGCGCCACCGGAAAAGTCATGCCGGCCTTGTCGTTCATGCTGACCTGGTTCACGCCAGGCAGGGTAATTTCAGCCGGATCCTCTGCCGTGGCGATGTTGACACCGGGCTTGTTCAGGATATTCAGGCAGGTATAGAGTGAAACCGTCTTGCCGGAACCCGTGGGGCCGGTCACCAGCACCATGCCATACGGACGGCTGATCGCATCCATCAACCGGGCTTTTTCCTCGGGCTCATAGCCCAGCGCATCAATGCCCAGCTTGGCGCTGCTCGGGTCAAGAATACGGATGACGATTTTTTCGCCATACATGGTCGGCAAGGTGCTGACCCGGAAATCGATCACCCGGTCCGGCCCGATCTTGAGTTTCATCTTGCCGTCTTGTGGCACCCGTTTTTCGGAGATGTCCAGCTTGGATATCACCTTGATGCGGGCGGCGAGCTTTTCCTTGATGGCCACGGGCGGCGAGGCGATTTCGCGCAACTCGCCATCAACCCGGAAACGGACGCGGTAGGTGTGCTCAAACGGCTCGAAGTGCAGGTCAGATGCCCGCATGCTGAAGGCATCGAGCAGCATTTTCTGCAGAAATTTGACGACCGGCGCGTCTTCGACCTCGGCAACGCTGGTATCGGTGCTTTCGCTCGACATCTCGGCGCTGGACTCATCGAACTCAAAGTCGTCGCCGATGATGCTTTCCATCGCCTCGGCAGCGGTGGTCGTTGATGCCTCCACGAGCTTGGACAGCTTGTCGTATTCGGCAATGACCCAGTCCACGCCCATCTGGGTCGAGAACTTGATTTTTTCCGCCGCTTCCTGGTCGGAGGGGTCCGCCGTTGCAACGATGAGGCGGTTGTTGCGCTTGCTCAGGACAACGATGCGGTAGGTCTGGCAGATCTTTCCGTCCAGCAGCCCCTTGGGCAGCCGCTGTACATCAATGGCGTCAAGGTCAAGCAGGGGCGCGGCAAAAGCCGAAGACATGGTGTGGGCGAGATCAGACGCGGAAACCGCGCCGGAGCCCGTCAGTTCGGCAATAAAGCTGGTGCGGCCGCTCTGGGCCTTGCGAAAAATGTCTTCAGCGGCTTTCTGACCCAGTTTTCCCGCCATCACCAGGGCCCGGCCCAGACCGGGTAATGCCATGGAAGGGGCTTCGTTCAGTACGGTTTCAACAGCGGCCATAGTCCTGTAAATCCTGCCCCATCGAGGCAACGGGTAGCATCAAGTAGATATCATCGCCCATCGCGCCATGGGTGTAAATCGAAAATATAAGCTTGCCCCCGCCATGTGGGGAAACCGGCAAAAAGGCAGGATGTGGCACCAAAAGCCCACGAATGCGTTGTGATGGGGAGACCATGAATGGTCGGGGTGAGAGGATTCGAACCTCCGGCCTCTACGTCCCGAACGTAGCGCTCTACCAGGCTAAGCTACACCCCGCGCCGGCACTGGCGCAGCTTGCAAGAGATCAGGAGCGCCGCTCCAGCAATTGCGAGGCCAGTTGCCGTAATGCATTACTGTAAATGTTTTCAGGGAAGGTCCGCAAGGCATCAAGCGCCCTTTGCGCCTCTGCCATGGCGGCGTCCCGGGTTGCGACCAGCGCGCCGGTTTTCTGGACGATTTCAATGATTTCCGCCATTTTTGCCGTGCCACCCGTTTCGATGGCTTCGCGTATGGTGGCCCGCTCTGCCTCGCTTGCCCGCTGCATGGCGATGATGAGCGGCAAGGTTGCCTTTCCCTCACGCAGGTCATCGCCCAGGTTCTTGCCCATTTCAGACACATCGCCGTCGTAGTCGAGCACATCGTCAATCACCTGGAAAGCGGTGCCCAGCGCCTGGCCGTACTCGGCGCAGCCCGCCTCCAGGTCCGGCGACACTTTCGCCAGCAAGGCACCCAGCCGCGCGCTTGCTTCAAAGAGTTTTGCGGTTTTGGACCGGATCACCAGCAGGTAACCCTCCTCGGACAGGGAGGCATCATGCATGTTCATGAGCTGCAGAACCTCGCCCTCCGCAATCACGTTGGTCGCCTCCGCCAGTGTCTGCATGATGCGCATGTCGCCAGCGTCCACCATCATCTGGAAAGCGCGGGAATACAGGAAATCGCCCACCAGCACGCTCGCCGGATTGCCGAAAGCCTCGTTCGCTGTCGCCCTGCCGCGCCTGAGCGTGGATTCATCCACCACGTCGTCGTGCAAAAGCGTGGCAGTGTGGATGAATTCGACGACGGCCGCCAGGTTGAAGCGCTGCTCACCCCTGTAGCCCAAGGCGCCGCAAACCAGCAGCAACAGGGCCGGCCTGAGGCGTTTTCCACCCGCTGCGATGATGTATTGAGACACCTGGCTGACCAGCGGGACTTCGGACTTCAGGCGCTGGCCAATCACCGCGTCCATTCCCTGCATGTCATCGGCGATCAGGGCCAGGGCGGAGGCGGTGCTTGAAGAGTTGACGGACAAGAGGCGTTCCAGACGTTAAATGTGGCCAGATTATAGGAAGGCGGGGCCTTCCCGGCGGGGGGTATGCTGGGCAAAACCGCCCTGACTGGCTATTTTCTGCCTGCCATGCTAGAATCTTGGGCTCTGTGGAAATCCGTCCGCAGAACTCAATTTAAGAGGTCTTACATGTACGCGGTCATAAAAACCGGTGGCAAACAATACAAGGTTGCTACTGGAGAAAAAATTAAAGTAGAACAGATTGCTGCGGACGTAGGCCAAGAGATCGTTATTGACCAGGTATTGGCTGTCGGCACCGGCAGCACTATCACGGTTGGTACGCCCTTGGTGTCCGGCGCTACTGTTACGGTTACTGTCCTTTCCCAGGGCAGGCACGACAAGGTTCGCATCTTCAAGATGCGCCGTCGCAAGCACTACCAGAAACGTCAGGGTCACCGTCAGAACTTCACGGAACTGCAAATCGGCGCCATCGTCGGTTAAGCAGGAACGCACCAAGGAGTATTGAAAAATGGCACAGAAAAAAGGCGGCGGCTCTACGCGAAACGGGCGTGATTCACAACCCAAAATGCTCGGCGTCAAGAAATTTGGCGGCGAGATCATCAGCGCAGGCAGCATCATTGTTCGCCAGCGCGGCACCAGGTTCCACCCTGGCGTGAACGTCGGCGTGGGCAAGGACCACACCCTGTTTGCGCTGGTCGATGGCCAGGTGTCGTTCGCCACCAAGGGCGCACTGAACAAGCACACTGTCAATGTGACCCCGGCGTAAGCTGATCACTTCGATTAAGTCGCTTGACTGAAACGGAGCCCCGACCTGTCGGGGCTTTTTTTTCGTTCTTATCTTTTAAAAAAGCGACGGGCCGCCCCGAGCTCTTTTTACTGACAAATCTGGTAAAAAGTATCGTGCGGAGCGCAGCGTAGCGAAACTTTTTACCAATTTATGAAATTTGTAGACGAAGCCTTTATTGACATTGCCGCAGGCGATGGCGGGGCGGGCTGCGTCTCGTTCAGTCACGAGAAGTACAAGGAATTTGGCGGCCCCAACGGAGGTGATGGCGGTCGCGGCGGCCATGTCTATGCGGTGGCCGACATCAACCTCAACACCCTGGTAGATTTCCGCTTTTCACGCCGCCACGAGGCCCGCAACGGCGGCCATGGCATGGGCTCTGACATGTTTGGCGCCAAGGGCGACGACATCATTCTGAAAATGCCGGTCGGCACCATCATCTCCGATGGCGAAACCGGCGAGGTGCTGTTCGAGCTGCTGGTGCCAGGCGAGGAAATCATGATTGCCAAGGGCGGCGACGGCGGTTTTGGCAACCTGCGTTTCAAGAGTTCGACCAACCGTGCCCCACGCAGCAAAACGCCTGGCTGGCCCGGCGAACGCAAGAGCCTGAAGCTGGAACTGAAAGTGCTGGCTGATGTCGGCCTGCTGGGCATGCCCAATGCGGGCAAATCCACCTTCATCTCGGCAGTGTCCAACGCCCGTCCGCGTATTGCCGACTACCCCTTCACCACGCTGCACCCCAACCTGGGCGTTGTACGCGTCGGGCCCGAGCAGAGCTTTGTCGTGGCCGACCTGCCCGGCCTGATTGAAGGCGCATCCGAAGGTGCAGGCCTGGGTCACCAGTTCCTGCGCCACCTGCAGCGCACACGCCTGCTTTTGCACATCGTTGACCTGGCACCGTTTGACGAGGGCGTGGACCCCGTCGCGCAGGCCAAGGCCATCGTCGGTGAACTCAAGAAATACGACGAGGCGCTGTACAGGAAGCCGCGCTGGCTGGTGCTGAACAAGCTCGACATGATCGACGTCGACAAACGCGCGGCGATCGTCAAGGATTTTGTCAAGCGCTTCAAGTTCAAGGGTCCGGTGTTCGAGATTTCCGCGCTGACGCGCGAGGGCTGCGAGCAGCTGATCAAGACCATTTACAAGCACGTCAAGGAAGTGCAAAAGAGCGAGCAGCCGCCGGAAGACATTGATCCGCGGTTTGTCGAACTGCCACCCGAATAATCGCCAGGCGCCACAAAGGCGCTGCCCAGCAACCAGACAAAGACAGACTCTGTGCCTGCAACGGACAGAAATACCTCCAGCATGTCAGACACCACAAGTTCCAGCGTCCTGCGCAATGCCAAACGCATCGTGGTCAAGGTCGGTTCCAGCCTGGTGACCAACGAAGGCCGCGGGCTCGACTTCAATGCGATTGGCGAATGGTGTACACAACTCGCCGCACTGGTGAAGGACGGGCGCGAAGTCATCATGGTCAGCAGCGGTGCGATTGCCGAAGGCATGAAGCGTCTGGGCTGGGCCAACCGGCCCAAAGCCATCCATGAGCTGCAGGCGGCAGCGGCTGTCGGGCAGATGGGGCTGATACAGGCCTATGAAACCAAGCTGCGCGAAAACGGCATTGGCAGCGCACAGGTGCTGCTCACCCACGCCGACCTTGCAGACCGCGAGCGTTACCTCAACGCACGCTCCACGCTGCTGACCCTGCTGCAACTGGGCGTGGTGCCCGTCATCAATGAAAACGACACCGTCGTGATCGATGAAATCAAGTTTGGCGACAACGACACGCTGGGTTCGCTGGTGGCCAACCTGGTGGAGGCCGATGCGCTCATCATCCTGACCGACCAGCGCGGCCTCTACACCGCCGACCCGCGCAAAAACCCCGATGCAAAATTTGTCGATGTCGCCAAAGCCGGTGACCCGGCGCTCGAGGCCATGGCCGGCGGTGTCGGCTCCAGCATAGGCAGCGGCGGCATGATCACCAAGATTCTTGCAGCAAAACGTGCGGCAGGCTCCGGCGCATCAACCGTGATCGCCTGGGGCCGCGAGCCACAGGCCCTGATACGCCTGACGCAAGGCGAAGCCATAGGCACCCTGCTGGTGGCGCAAACCCAGAAGAACCAGGCCCGCAAGCAATGGATCGCCGATCACCTGCAGATGCGTGGCTCGGTCACGGTCGATGCGGGCGCAGTCAGCAAGGTGCGTGATGAAGGCAAAAGCCTTCTGCCGATTGGCATGACGGCGGTGCAGGGCGAGTTTTCGCGCGGCGACGTGATTGCCGTGCGGGATGCCGAGGGTGTGGAGATTGCGCGAGGTCTCGCCAACTATTCGAGCTCGGAAGCCCGGCTGATTTGCCGCAAGGCTTCTTCAGAGTTTGAAAAGCTGCTGGGCTACACCGGCGAGGCTGAAATGTTGCACCGGACCAACCTGGTGCTTACCCGCTAAGGCTGCTGGCCACGCCAGCAAGCGCTACTGGTCGCGGTAGAGATGGCGGTTTTTGACCTTGGTGATGATCTCGCCTACCGAGCCTGCCGTTGCGCGTGCATCGCATGCGCCGGCTTTTGCAAACGCAAGCGCGTGACGTGAGGGCAGAGGATCAAACACCGACTGCCACTGCGGATTGCTCGTCGGCTGCCATTTGCCCACCACCTCGCGCGCATAGACTTTCACTTCGCCGGTAACGCAGTGAATGCCTTCATACACCACGTTCTTCACGCCGCTGGGGCTTGTGGCCACCATCACGTAACGGACGACACCGTCGGCGTTGGAAATGGTGATGGTCGCCGGGTCCACGCCATAGATCAGTGACGAATTACCGGCGACTTCAAACGTCACAAGTTTGCGGACATCGTAGGCAGGCGGTGGAGGAACTTCGGTTTCCTTCCAGTCGGGGTTGTCCTGGAAGAACTGGGCATGGCCGGACGCCGGCGCAAGCAGAGTCACGGCCAGCAGCATGGCCGGAAGCGCCGCAGCAGACGCCTTGAAAACCGATTTGAATCTCATCATTCTTTCCTGGGGGTATCCGGACCAAGGCTGGTTTTCGGATCAGGTTCAAAAGTAGCGCCGGGCGGCAACTCGAAAGAGGCGCCTGGGCGGCCCGCGTTGTCAGAACCATAAGGCGAAGACGGGTCGCGTGGATGCGCGTTGCCCCTGAGATAGCGGTTGCGATGGTCAGGCCTGTGGTCAAGCCTCGGTACAAAACGCGCGAGCTCGGTCAGGGCCATTTCATAAACGCCACGCTTGAATTCAACCACGACATCAAGCGGAACCCAGTAATCGTTCCAGCGCCATGCGTCGAATTCAGGGTGGTCGGTGGCACGCAGGTTCAAATCCCAGTCGTGACCAACCAGCTGGAGCAGAAACCAGATCTGTTTCTGCCCCTTGTAGTGTCCGCGCGCATCGCGGCGGATGAACCGGTCAGGCACCTCATAGCGCAACCAGTCTCGGGTTCGGGCCAGCACCTGTACGTGCTGTGGAAACAATCCCACCTCTTCATGCAGCTCACGGAACATGGCCTGCTCGGGATTTTCGCCCCGGTCAATGCCACCCTGCGGAAATTGCCACGAGTGGGTACGGATACGTTTGCCCCAAAATACCTGACTTCTCTGGTTGAGCAAGATGATGCCGACGTTGGGCCTAAAGCCGTCCCGGTCAAGCATAATCAAACCTCAAATTTTTTAAACTGAGTCCATTATGCACAGCGAAGGCGCTACAGCCAAGCTGCCGCAAGGGCTCCGGCCCGCATCCCGCGCCGTTCCAACCCCGAATTCCAGAAAAAACGCACATGAAAGCCTCGCAGTTCTTCATTTCCACCCTCAAGGAAGCTCCCGCAGACGCAGAGATCGTCAGCCACCAGCTCATGATGCGTGCCGGCATGATCAAAAAGCTGGGCGCCGGCATCTACAACTACATGCCCATGGGCCTGCGCGTGATACGCAAGGTTGAGGCCATCGTCCGCGAGGAAATGAACCGCGCCGGCGCCGTTGAAATGACCATGCCCGTCATACAGCCGGCAGAGCTCTGGCAGGAAACCGGCCGCTTTGAAAAAATGGGCCCCGAGCTGCTGCGCATCAAGGACCGCCACGGCCGCGACTTTGTGGTGCAGCCGACCAGCGAGGAGGTCATCACCGACGTGATGCGCCAGGACATCAAGAGCTACAAGCAGCTGCCGAAAAACCTGTACCAGATCCAGACCAAGTTCCGCGACGAGCGCCGCCCGCGCTTTGGCCTGATGCGCGGACGCGAATTCATCATGAAGGACGCCTACAGCTTCGACCGCGACCAGACCGCCGCCAAGGTGAGCTACCAGGTCATGGCCGCCGCCTACCGCCGCATCTTTGACCGCTTTGGCCTGACCTACCGCGCTGTCGCCGCCGACAGCGGCGCCATAGGCGGCGACCTGAGCGAAGAGTTCCAGGTGATTGCCGCGACCGGCGAAGACGCCATCGTTTACTGCCCCGGCAGCGATTACGCCGCCAACATGGAAAAAGCCGAAGCCCTGCCGCCTCAGGATGAGCGCAAGGCGGCTTCACAGCCCCTGACCAAAACCGCCACGCCGGGCCAGGCGACCTGCGCCGATGTGGCCGAGCTGCTCTCCATCCCGCTGCAGTCCACCGTGAAGTCGCTGGTGCTGGCGACCGACGAGCTCGATGAGGCCGGCAAGGTCAAGAAGACGCAGGTCTGGCTGTTGCTGCTGCGCGGCGACCATGACATGAATGAAGTCAAGGTCGGCAAGGTGCCCGGCCTGGCCGGTTTCCGCTTTGCCACCTTGCCCGAGATTGAAGAACACTTCGGTTGCAAGCCGGGTTACCTCGGCCCCCTGAATTTGAAGAAGCCCGTGAAGCTTGTCGTCGACCGCGAAGTCGCCGTCATGGCCGACTGGGTCTGCGGGGCCAACGAGATCGACTTCCACACCACCGGCGTGAACTGGGGCCGCGACCTGCCCGAGCCTGAACTGGTGGCCGATCTGCGTAACGTCGTTGCGGGCGACCCGTCGCCCGACGGCAAGGGTGCGCTGGCCATTGAGCGCGGCATCGAGGTTGGCCATGTGTTCTACCTCGGCACCAAATACAGCCAGGCCATGAACGCGACCTTCCTCGGTGAAAACGGCAAGCCGCAGTTTCTGGAGATGGGCTGCTACGGCATAGGCATCACGCGCCTGCCGGCCGCTGCCATCGAACAGAACCACGACGCCAAGGGCATCATCTGGCCCGACGCGATTGCGCCCTTCACGATCGTGCTCTGCCCCATCAGCCCGGACCGCTTTCCCGAGGTCAAGGCGGCTTCAGACAAGCTCTACGCAGGGCTGATCGCCGCAGGTGTGGACGTGATGCTGGACGACCGCAACGAGCGCCCGGGCGCCATGTTTGCCGACTGGGAACTGATAGGCGTGCCGCACCGCGTGACCATAGGCGACCGCGCGTTGAAAGAAGGCCAGCTTGAATACCAGCACCGCCGAGATGCGGAGTCGACCAAGGTCGATGCTGCTGGCGCGCTTGAATTCCTCAAGGCAAAACTCGGTATTTAGTCTCTTGCAACTTCCATGCAGCCAGACCACGCGCACGACACCAGCACCGGGCCACAGACAAGAAGGGCCTGCCTGCTGACCTCGTCTGCGCTGCTGGGCTCGCTGCTCTTGCCGCAGCAGGCGCATGCGGGCGGGCAGCTGGAAGAGCCGATGATCGACTCGGTGCGCACGGCGCTCAGCTCTGCCATCGCCAGCCAGGCGCCGCCCGTGCCCGAGTTCAAGGACACCGAAAGCCGCCTCGCCTACCTGCGCTGGCTGGGCGCGATGAGCGACCGTCTCAAAAAGAAAAAACCCGAGTGGCAGATCCGCAAGGAGTTTCTGCAGACCGTCTGGTACGAAAGCAAGCGCGCCGCGCTGGACACCACGCTGGTGCTGGGCCTGATCCAGGTCGAAAGCAACTTCCGCAAATTTGCCGTCAGCCCGGTGGGAGCGCGGGGCTACATGCAGGTCATGCCCTTCTGGACGCGGGTGATAGGCGATGGCGACGCGAGCAAGCTCTTTCACATGCAGACCAACCTGCGTTTTGGCTGCGTGATCCTGCGCCACTACCTGGATCGCGAAAAGGGCGACCTCTTCATGGGGCTGGGCCGCTACAACGGCTCGCGCGGCAAGGCACCCTACCCCAACGCCGTGCTGGGTGCCAGCACCAACTGGGAATTCAAGGGCTGAGCGGGCGCGCACCTTGACCTGCGCCTTCGCATATTCACCTGCGCCATGAGCCTGTCCAGAATCACCCGCCTGCTCTGCAGCTTTGTCGCAGCAGCCGTTTTCTGCAGCCAGCCGGTCACCGCCAGCGCGGCCGAATTCTCACTGCTGCCCGAAGGCACGTTCGGGCCTGTGGCCATCGGCGTCACGGGTGAGATCAGGGACGGCGACTTCGAGAAGTTCAGGACTTTTTTGCTGCAACCCGGCAACCTCAAGGCCTATACCAATTACATCTGGCTGGACTCCCAGGGCGGCAATGTCATCGAGGCCATGAAGTTTGCCGAGCTGTTTGAAAAAAGCACGGCAAGCGTGGTGGTGGGGTCAGAATCGCGGTGCTACAGCGCCTGCTTTCTGCTGTTTGCCGGCGGCAGTGACCGGGTGCTCTACCCGTTTGCCGAGCTTGGCGTGCACCGGATTGCCGCCAAAGACCCCGGCATCAGTGAGGCCACACGCACCCAGTTGCTGCAGGCTGTCAGCAGCAAGGTCTACGGCTACCTGATGGCCCAGGGTATGCCACAGGCTGTGCTTGACGAGATGCGGGACACACCCGCCTCCAGCATGTTCATCATCGACAGGCAGATGCTCAGGCGCAAGGGCTGGAACCGCAGCATGCTGATGCAGCCGGCCTTCCTCGACTTGGTGGAAAAAGCCTGCGGCCCCCACCCGGAGCCGGAGAAATCACTGTTCGAGTATCAGCGCGACGACACCGCCCGTGAACGCATGAAACCCTGGACGGCCTGCAAACTGGACCTGCAGGCCCAAACCACCCGCCGCTTTGTGCAAGCCGAACTCGCACTGGTCGAGGCCGGCAAGCCCTCGCTGATGTTTGCGGCGGGCAAGGCGAAAGAAGCCGCCACAGCCGCCAGCGCATTGAAATAAGGGTGCAACGGCAGTTTTTTAACGTATACGTTAAAAATTTCCAAAAAGTTAATATAGGTATTAACATCTCGGACTGGTACCGGCTTTTTGGCGCTGAAAAGCCCAAAAAAAGCTCAAAAATGAGCGTTTTCGGGTGCCAAATATGGTTGTAGCCCAATAAATACGCACGTGAGCAGCTATGAAAACCATAGCAATTTGACGCTCGTCACGACTGTCCGATGAGAAAATTACCGTGCGGCATCCCCTTGCCCACCGCCGCCACAACCGTTTCATCCTTCAGGCCGACGCCCGACAGCTGCCGCGCCTGCATCTGCGTGATCAGGTAGTGCACTTTCGCCGCAGCCTCGTCCCACGGCAGGCCCGCCGGGCGGATGTTGGAGACGCAGTTGCGGCTGGCGTCGGTCAGGCCCACACGCGGGGCCCAGGTGAGGTAGGCGCCCATGCTGTCGGGTGAGCTCAGGCCCGGCCGCTCGCCAATCAGCAGCAGTACCAGCCGCGCACCCAGCAGCTCGCCAACTTCATCGCCTATCGCGACGCGGCCCTGCTGAACGATGACGGGTCGTGCAGTGGGCACCCCATCCCCCAGCAAACTGCCCAGTGCGACCAGGAACGGCACGGCGTTTTGCGCTACAGCCAGGGACGACAGGCCGTCGGCGATGACCACAGCGATGTCACAGCCGCCTCCCTGCACACTCCCCTGCATCAAGGCCATGGCCTTCAGGCGCTCACGCGACGGGGCATCCAGGCGCCTGCCCAGGTCGGGGCGCTGCAGGTATTCCAGCCGGTCGGTCACCTCACTGTGCAGCACACATGCTTCAGCTGCCTTGGTCCATGTCCTGCAGCAGCTGCGGCACATCCAGCGCCTGATGCACGGCGTCACGCGCCTGCGCATGGGCGAGCTGGAAGGCGAGTTGCGGCTGTGTCGGCAAACTCGCGCCAGTGCGGCCCAGCGCAATGCGGGCATCGGTGAACTGGCGAAGCTGGCCCCATGGGTTGGTGATGACGGGTGGCTTTGGAGAAGTCATGCCTGACCAAGCCTTTTGATGGACTCAAGAAACGT
This sequence comes from Polaromonas sp., assembly GCF_016185115.1. Lineage (GTDB taxonomy): Bacteria > Pseudomonadota > Gammaproteobacteria > Burkholderiales > Burkholderiaceae_C > Polaromonas. Next base: position 205,630 of record NZ_JACPOF010000020.1, read on the forward strand.
GGGAGGCAAATCTTCCGTCAGTTGCATGTGTCGGCTACCGCCAGTGGTGATCTGCATTTTCTCCAGCCAGGCCTCAAACTCCGGAGCAGGCCGCAGCCCCAACGCCCGGCGCGCATACAGCGCATCGTGGAAAGACGTGGTCTGGTAATTGAGCATGATGTCGTCCGAGCCCGGCACGCCCATGACAAAGGTGCAACCCGCCACGCCCAGCAGGGTCAGCAGCACGTCCATGTCGTTCTGGTCGGCTTCTGCATGGTTGGTGTAGCAGACATCGCAGCCCATGGGCAGGCCCAGCAGCTTGCCGCAGAAATGGTCTTCAAGCCCGGCGCGGATGATCTGCTTGCCGTCGTACAGATATTCAGGACCGATAAAACCCACCACACTGTTCACCAGCAGGGGCCTGAAGTGCCGGGCCACGGCATAGGCCCGCACCTCGCAGGTTTGCTGGTCCAGCCCATGGTTGGCACTGGCCGAGAGCGCACTGCCCTGCCCGGTTTCGAAATACATCACGTTGCTGCCGACCGTGCCGCGTTTGAGTGACTGCGCCGCATCGTGTGCCTCGGCCAGCAGCTTGATGTCAATGCCAAAACTGCGATTGGCGGCTTCCGTGCCGGCGATGGACTGAAAAACAAGGTCCACCGGCGCGCCACGGTTGATGGCCTCAATCGTGTTGGTCACATGCGTGAGCACGCAGGACTGCGCGGGGATGCCGTAGTGCCGGATGATCTCGTCCATCATGCCGACCAGTTTGACGACCTGCGGCACGTTGTCGGTGGCAGGGTTGATGCCGAAGACTGCATCACCGCTGCCATAGAGCAGGCCGTCGAGCAGGCTGGCTGCAATGCCTGCTGCATCGTCGGTCGGGTGGTTGGGCTGCAGGCGCGTCGACAGCCGGCCGGGCAGGCCTATGGTGTTTCTGAATGCCGTGACGACGCGGCATTTCTGCGCGGCAAGAATCAGGTCCTGGTTGCGCATCAGCTTGCTGACGGCGGCGGCCATTTCGGGTGTGATGCCGGGCGCTACTGCGGTCAGTACAGCGCCGTCCACGCCATCGCTCAGCAGCCAGTTGCGGAAGTCGCCTACCGTGAGGTGGCTGATGGGCGCGAACGCCGCTGCGTCATGACTGTCGATGATGAGGCGGGTGACCTCGTCGTCCTCATAGGGCACGACGGCCTCATTGAGGAAGGTGGCCAGGGGCAAATCGGCCAGCGCCATCTGCGCGACGACGCGCTGCTCGTCGGTGGCGGCAGCAACACCGGCCAGCACATCGCCAGAGCGCAGCGGCGTGGCTTTGGCCAGCAGGTCTTTCAGGTCATGAAAGCTCCAGGTGGATGTACCGGCGGTGTGGGTGAATCTGGCGCTGGGCATGACGCATCTTGTGCACTTTTCATGCCGGGCGCAATCGGTCGCTGCTTACATGCGGCAAAAAACTCAGCCCAATGTGGCTCCGGCAAATTCGCGCTCTGCGGCAAACCAGTCCAGCACGGGGATGGCACCGGGAAGCACCGGCTGCACTTTCACGGGCAGCGACTGCCATGCAAAGGATTGCCCTTCGCGCATCTGCAGCTCGCCAGACCACTCGAAGACCTTGCAGAAATGCAGTTTGACCAGGGCGTGCGGGTAATCGACCATCTCGATCTTCCAGTCGTGCACGGCACCTATGGTGATGCCGACTTCTTCCTGCAGCTCACGGCGCAGCGCCTGCTCCACCGTCTCACCGGCTTCGAGCTTGCCGCCCGGAAATTCCCAATAGCCTTCGTAGACCTTGCCTGCGGGACGGGAGGTCAGCAGGAAGTCACCATTGGGCTGCAGCAGCACACCGACGGCCACATCCACGACCTTGCGGTCCTTGCCGGCTTCCACGCCTTCTCGCGGCCTGTCGCCGTGGGCTATGAGCACCGACACGTCAGTAGTCCTGCGATTTTTCTGAGGGGTCGCGGGCAACGTAGTCGGCCACCGGCGTGATCGCAGGCTTTACAGCCGTCTCACGACCCGCATAGTCACGCGCAAACTGGTAGGCCACACGGCCGCTGCGCGAACCGCGTTCCAGCGCCCAGACCAGCGATTCAGGCCGCGCAGCCGCCATCGCACTTTCGGGCACACCGAAAGACGACAGCCACTGCGTGACGATGGTGAGGTATTCGTCCTGGCTGAAGGGGTAAAAACTTACCCACAGGCCGAAGCGCTCTGACAGCGAAATCTTTTCTTCAACAACTTCACCGGGGTGCACTTCACCGTCTTCACTGTGCGTGTAGGTGAGGTTTTCGGTCATGTACTCGGGCAGCAGATGGCGGCGGTTGCTGGTCGCATAGATCAGCACATTGGGCGTTGATGCCGCCACCGAACCATCAAGAATCGACTTCAGCGCCTTGTAGCCGGGCTCGCCTTCTTCAAAGCTCAGGTCATCGCAGAAGACGATGAATTTCTCGGGCAGGCCTGAGACCACATCAACGATATCGGGCAGGTCGGTCAGGTCGGTCTTGTCAACCTCAATCAGGCGCAGGCCTTTGGGCGAATATTCGTTCAGACAGGCCTTGATGAGCGACGACTTGCCGGTGCCGCGCGCGCCGGTCAGCAGCACGTTGTTGGCAGGTTTGCCATTGACGAACTGCTCGGTGTTGCGGCGTATCTTTTCTTTCTGGTCTTCAATCTCCTTCAGATCGCCCAGGCTCATGCTGCCGATGTGGCGCACGGGCTCAAGCGAGCCGTGACCGGAGCTGCGCTTGCGGTAGCGGTAGGCCACGGACGCCGTCCAGTCGGGTGCCGTGAGCGGATGCGGGAGTATGGATTCAATGCGGGTGATCAGCGAATCGAATCGCGTGATCAGCCGTTCAAAATGCTCGTTCATTTTTATTCTTAGCTTCTGTAATCGGCGTTGATCTTCACGTATTCATAGGAGAAATCGCAGGTCCAGACGGTGTCAGTCGCATCGCCACGGCCCAGCACCACACGCACGGTGATCTCGCTTTGTTTCATCACGCGCTGGCCATCGGCTTCGACGTAGCCCGGATGACGGCCGCCATTTTTGGCGACCAGCACATCATCCAGGTACAAATCGATTTTGGTCTGGTCGAGGTCCTCAATGCCGGCGTAACCGACTGCAGCCAGAATGCGGCCGAGGTTGGGGTCGCTGGCAAAAAAAGCAGTCTTGACGAGCGGCGAATGGGCGATGGCATAGGCCACCTTGCGGCACTCCTCGCCAGTCTTGCCGCCTTCGATGACCACGCTGATGAACTTGGTCGCGCCTTCGCCGTCGCGGACTATGGCCTGTGCCAGCTTGCGGGCGATTTCCAGCATGGCCGCGCGCAGGGCCTTGCCTTCTGCGCTGTCCAGCGAGGTGATGGCAGCGTGCTTCGCCTTGTTGGTGGCCATGACCACAAACGAATCGTTGGTGGACGTATCGCCATCAACCGTCACGCGGTTGAACGAACCTTCGGCGAGTTCACGCGCCAGCTGCGCCATGAGCGGCTGCGCCACTGTTGCATCGGTAGCCATGAAGCCCAGCATGGTGGCCATGTTGGGGCGGATCATGCCTGCACCTTTGCTGATGCCGGTAATGGTCACTTCTGCACCGCCAATGTTGACCTTCTTTGAAAAAGCCTTGGCCACGGTGTCGGTGGTCATGATGGCTTCTGCGGCATTGGCCCAGTTGTCTGCTTTTGCGTCAGCAATCGCTGCGGGCAGGCCGGCTTCTATGCGCTCATGCGGCAGCGGCTCCATGATGACGCCGGTTGAAAACGGCAGGATCTGCTCGGGCGCCAGATCCAGGTCTTTTGCCAGCGCAATACAGCTGGCCCTTGCACGCATCAAACCGTCTTCACCGGTGCCGGCGTTGGCATTGCCGGTGTTGATGACCATGGCGCGTATGCCGAAATTTTGTGCCAGATGTTCGCGGCACAGCTGCACGGGTGCGGCGCAAAAGCGGTTCTGCGTAAACACAGCGCCTACCGATGCGCCCTCATCGAGCAACAGGACGGCCAGGTCCTTGCGGTTGGCCTTGCGTATGCCCGCTTCGGTGATGCCCCAGCGCACACCGGGCACTGGATAAAGGTCTGATGCAGGTGTGGCGACGAGATTGACGGGCATGTTTTCCTGACTCCAGAGAGTAGACCAGCAGACTGACAAGTTTTTCCGACGGGCCGCCCCTAGGAAAAAGCGCCCCCTCGGGGGGCAGAGAACTACACGAAGTGAGTGAACGTGGGGGCTAAGTCAATTGTCCGTGGCAGTTCTTGTATTTTTTGCCCGAGCCGCAGGGGCAAGGGTCGTTGCGGCCAACACGCGGCACTTCGCCCGCGGGAATGGCCTGTGCACGGCGAGTCGGCTCGTCTTCCATGACGACTTCCACTTCGCCCGTCTCTGTCGGTGCGGTGTAGGTCACGTTGGCGATATTCTCGGCGCGGTTTTCCATTTCTTCGGCAGCCTGCTCAAGCTGCTCGCCCGACTGGATCTTGACCGTCATCAGCACCTTGGTGACCTCGTTCTTGACGCTGTCGAGCAGCTGGCCGAAGAGCTCGAACGCCTCGCGCTTGTATTCCTGCTTGGGCTGCTTCTGGGCGTAGCCGCGCAGGTGAATACCCTGGCGCAGGTAGTCCAGCGAACTCAGGTGTTCACGCCAGTGCGTGTCTATGCTTTGCAGCAGCACGATGCGTTCAAATTGCAGGAAGTTTTCCTCACCGATTGCGGTGACCTTGTCGTCAAAAGCGGCATTGGCCGCAGCCAGCACTTTTTCAAGGATGTCTTCATCGGTGATGGCGGCCGAGCCTTCGATGTCCTTGCCCAGCGGCAGGTCGATTTGCCATTCATCAAACAGGACTTTCTCAAGCCCCGCAACATCCCACTGCTCTTCCACCGTTTCGGCGGGCACGTACTGGTGCACGAGGTCGGTAAAACAACCTTCACGCAGCGAGGCGATCTGGCCCTGCAGGCTGGCGGCGTCCATGATGTCGTTGCGCTGCTGGTAGATCACCTTGCGCTGGTCGTTGGCAACGTCGTCGTATTCGAGCAGCTGCTTGCGGATGTCGAAGTTGCGCGCTTCAACCTTGCGCTGTGCGGACTCGATGCTGCGCGTGACGATGCCGGCCTCGATGGCCTCACCGTCCGGCATCTTGAGCCGCTCCATGATGGCCTTGACGCGGTCGCCCGCGAAGATGCGCATCAGCGGGTCGTCCAGGCTCAGGTAAAAACGCGACGAGCCAGGGTCGCCCTGACGGCCTGAGCGGCCGCGCAGCTGGTTGTCGATACGGCGCGACTCATGGCGCTCGGTGGCGATGATGCGCAGGCCGCCGAGCGACTTGACCAGTGCATGCTCTTCATCCCACAGCTTGCGCAGGCGGACGATTTCTTTTTCCTTTGCAGCGGCGTCTATGGACTCGTCAGCCTCAACAGCCTCGACCAGCTTTTCAACGTTACCGCCCAGCACAATGTCAGTACCACGGCCTGCCATGTTGGTGGCAATCGTGATCATCTTGGGACGCCCGGCCTGGGCGACGATATCGGCTTCACGCGCATGCTGCTTGGCGTTGAGCACCTGGTGGGGCAGGTTTTCCTTGATCAGCAGCTGGTCGATGATTTCTGAATTTTCAATCGAGGTGGTGCCGACCAGCACGGGCTGGCCGCGCTCGTAACACTCACGGATGTCCTTGATGGCCGCTTCGTATTTCTCACGCGTGGTTTTATAAACGCGATCCAGCTGGTCATCGCGCTTGCTGATGCGGTTGGGCGGGATGACCGTGGTCTCAAGCCCATAGATTTCCGAGAACTCATAAGCTTCGGTATCGGCCGTACCGGTCATGCCGGCCAGCTTGCCGTAGAGGCGGAAATAGTTCTGGAAGGTGATGGATGCCAGCGTCTGGTTCTCTGCCTGGATGGGCACGCCTTCTTTCGCTTCCACGGCCTGGTGCAGGCCATCGCTCCAGCGGCGACCCGTCATCAGGCGGCCGGTGAATTCATCGACGATGACAATCTCGGGGCCTTGCTCGCCGGGCTGCACGACATAGTGCTGGTCGCGGTGATACAGGTTGTTGGCACGCAGCGCCGCATACAGGTGGTGCATCAGCGTGATGTTGGCCGGGTCATACAGCGTGGCGCCTTCGGGGATCAGCCCCAGGTTGAAAAGAATGCGCTCCGCGTTCTCGTGGCCCTGCTCGGTCAAAAAGACCTGGTGGGTTTTTTCGTCCAGCGTGAAGTCGCCCGGCTTGGTCACGCCCTCGCCGGTACGCGGGTCAGCTTCGCCTTCCTGGCGCGTGAGCAAGGGAACCACCTTGTTCATCGCGATATACATCTCGGTGTGGTCTTCAGCCTGACCGCTGATGATGAGCGGTGTGCGCGCCTCGTCGATCAGGATGGAGTCCACCTCGTCAACGATGGCGTAGTTCAGGCCGCGCTGCACGCGGTCTGCCACTTCATACACCATGTTGTCGCGCAGGTAGTCGAAACCGAATTCGTTGTTGGTGCCGTAGGTGATGTCGCTGCGGTAGGCGGCCTGCTTTTCTTCGCGGGGCATGTTGGGCAGGTTGATGCCGACGCTCAGGCCCAGGAAGTTGTAGAGCTTGCCCATCCAGCGTGCATCGCGGTTGGCCAGGTAGTCGTTGACCGTGACGACGTGAACGCCCTTGCCGGTCAGCGCATTGAGGTAGACCGGCAGGGTTGCCGTGAGGGTCTTGCCTTCACCGGTGCGCATTTCGGAAATCTTGCCGTTGTGCAGCGACATGCCGCCCAGCATCTGCACATCGAAGTGCCGCATCTTCATGACACGCTTGCTACCCTCGCGGACCACGGCAAAGGCCTCGGGGAGCACATCATCCAGCGTCTCGCCGGCAGCTACGCGCGTCTTGAACTCTTCTGTCTTCGCACGCAACTGGTCGTCGTCCAGCTTTTCGTATTGCGCTTCCAGCGCATTGATGCGCTCTATGGTTTTACGGTAGGTTTTCAGCAGGCGGTCGTTGCGGCTGCCGAAGATTTTGGTCAGGATATTGGAGGCCATAAATGCGAGGCCGCCCTGCAACCCTCATGGGTTGCAACGCGGCCAAAATCCCTTATTGAATACGGACTGGTACTGCAGTGCTCAGGTATGGGCGCGCACAGTAAAGTTCAACCGTGCGCCAAACCTGCCATTTTACCTGTGACGCCCGTCCTATTTCGGACGGGGCATTTGCGCCGCCTGCACGGGCTGTTTGACAGGGCTGAGAACAGCCATTTTGGTGGCCGGCATGTCGCGGCCCGCCGTCAGGAATTTCTGAGGGTCCTGGAAAACGCCCTGCACCAGCACTTCGAAGTGAAGATGCGGCCCGGTAGACCTGCCCGTGGTGCCGACTTCGGCAATCTTCTGGCCGCGCTTGATCAGGTCACCTTTTTTGACCAGCACCTTTGAAGAATGGGCATATCGTGTGATGAGGTCATTGCCATGGTCAATCTCGACCATATTGCCGTAGGCGGGGTGGTATTCCTGGGTTACCACGATGCCGCCTGCAGCCGCCACTATGGGCGTGCCCGGCTCGGAGGGGAAATCAAGCCCGGTGTGCAGGGCCGAGCGGCCATTGAGGGGGTCAATGCGCCAGCCAAAGGACGAGCCCAGAATGCCGCCGGCAACGGGTTGCTGCGTCGGCACCATGAGCTTTTTGATCTTCTGGTCAAACAGGCGGGACTCCATGACGGTCATCAGGTCGACGCGCTGGTCGGTCAGTTTGTCGAGATCGGCCAGCGTCGCCTGCAGTTCTTCCATGGTCAGTGAGCGGCTGCCAACCAGGGCCCCGCCACTGCCCATGGTGGATTTGATCTCCGCAGGGCTGACGCCCGCCAGCCCCGAGACGCGCTCACCCAACGCCTCAAGCTGCATCATCTTGGCCTGCATCTCGCCCAGCCGTTTGGCCATGACGTCGAGGTTTTCGCGCATGAAACGGTCACGCTGGTCAAATTCGTCCTTGACCATGAGCTTGACGAGCGAGCCAATGACAGGCCAGCCTTCACGCGCGCCTTTGAGGAACACCCAGTGGTACAGGCCCGCAGCCACCAGCATCAGCGCGAATGAGGCCACAAAACCGGCAACCACCAGTTTTGTACCGCTCAGGTAAATCGCCCGGCTCTTCGCCAGCCACGCATCCGTGATAATCAAATGCACTTGTAGTCCCTCGCAAACCAGGCCATTCAGACCAGACTGTCCTCGTGACCCAGAATTCATATCCCGTCAGACCCGCACAACCCGTGAGGTCGGTTACAGCCCATCAGGCCGTTGAAAACTCACCCACGCTCGGGCGACTCGCTGAGCTGGTGAAAGAGTCCAGCGATCGGCTCAAGGCCATACAACCACTTATTCCCGAGGGTCTCAGATCAGCCGTCAAGGCCGGACCCATTGAAGGCGAAACCTGGTGTCTGCTCGTCAGCGGAAACGCTGCTGCTGCAAAACTCCGCCAACTGACGCCGCTTATCCAATCCCGCCTTCTCGGCAAGGGATGGAAGGTTACATCAATTCGGCTCAAGATACTAATAGGCAAAAAGTAGTACATCAAATCTACAACCAAGGTCAAAAAAAGGTTGACACTGGGGCTGGTCGCTATCTTTTAGCTAGCGCAACGTCTTGAGGCAAGCCGTCTGACGCCGCGAACTGAGGGAGGGGTGGTGCCGATTATCGGAATCGAACTGATGACCTACCGCTTACAAGGCGGTTGCTCTACCAACTGAGCTAAATCGGCACGGAAAACTATTTTACTTGACGCGTGTGAGTGAAGGCCTGCCGCCCTGTTTTGGTTTCGGCGGAGTTGGCGGCTGGGGGTCATCGCCCGCGCTGGAGCCGCTGTCGGCAGGTACCAGTTGAACAATTTTGGCTTCGGCCGGGGCTGCAGATGGCACAGGTGCCACCGAAAGCGCAGCAGGCGTGGGCGCGGGCCTGGCTTCGGTCACTGCAGCTGAGGGCGAAAGAACGGATGTCGTCCCCGGGCTTGATGCAGTGGCCAGCGGGAAAGCCATGCCCTGGCCGTTCTCGCGGGCATAAATCGCAATCACACGGCCAATGGGCACCATGATGTCGCGCGCACTGCCTGCAAAACGCGCCTTGAACTCGATGAAGTCATTACCCAGCTTGAGTGACGAGGTCGCATCAAAGCTGATGTTCAGCACAATCTCGTTGTTCTTGACGTACTCACGCGGCACCTGCACGCTGTCATCAACAGCCACAGCGACATAGGGCGTGAGCCCGTTGTCGGTGCACCACTCATACAGGGCCCGTATCAGATACGGGCGTGTGGAAGTGGAGTCCAGCGCGTTCATGAATTCAGCCAAGATTCAAAGTCCCGATGCGCCAGGCAATTACTTGCGCATTACCTTTTCAGAAGGAGTCAGTGCTTCGATATAGGCCGGGCGCGAGAAGATGCGTTCTGCGTACTTGAGCAGCGGCGCAGCATTCTTCGACAGGTCGATATCATAGTAATCGAGGCGCCACAGCAAAGGAGCGATGGCCACATCCAGCATGGAGAAGTTGTCACCCAGCATGAACTTGTTTTTCAGGAAGATGGGAGCCAGCTGCGTCAGGCGATCCTTGATGTGGGCGCGGGCTTTCTCAAGCGCCTTCTCGTTGCCCTTGGCGGCACGCGACTCCAGCGTGCTGACGTGAACAAACAGCTCTTTTTCAAAGTTGAGCAGGAACAGGCGCACGCGTGCACGGTCAACCGGGTCGCCGGGCATCAGTTGCGGGTGCGGGAAGCGCTCGTCAATGTACTCGTTGATGATGTTCGACTCGTAGAGGATCAGGTCACGCTCGACCAGAATGGGCACCTGGCCGTAGGGGTTCATGACGTTAATGTCTTCGGGCTTGTTGTACAGGTCCACATCGCGGATTTCGAAATCCATGCCTTTTTCAAACAGCACAAAGCGGCAACGATGCGAGAAGGGGCAGGTCGTGCCTGAATAAAGGACCATCATGATTCGAACTCCTGAAAACAAAAGAGTGGAGGCCAAGAGTTGAAGCTCGGGACCCTCCACTCCGAAGGTGCCGGCAGGCCACGCCAAAGGCAGCAGGCCAACCGGCAGAAACGGCTAAAAATTACTTGACGTCTTTCCAGAACGCGGCATTGAGGCGCCACGCCACAAAGGTCAGGCCCAGCAGGAAGAGCAGTACCCAGACGCCAACGCGCAAACGGGTGTTTTGTGCCGGCTCGGCCATCCACTGAAGGTACCCCACCAGATCGCCCATGGCCTGGTCGTATTGCAGGGGTGTCATGGTTCCTGGCGTGACCTGCTGCCAGCTTTTGAAAACGGAGACCTTGTGGCCATGCTCTTCGCGCTCTTCAAAAACCGGCTTGCGCTCACCCTGCAGTTCCCACAATACGTGTGGCATGGCGACGTTGGGGAACGCCATATTGTTCCAGCCTGTGGCCTTGGTGTCGTCGCGGTAGTAGGTGCGAAGGTAGGTGTAGATGTAATCGGCACCGGTACCGCCGGCGCCTGAGCGTGAGCGGGCAATCACGGTCAGGTCGGGCGGGTTGCCGCCAAACCATTCCTTGGCCTGTTTGGGATCAATGGCAGCCTTCATGGTGTCACCGACTTTTTCAGTCGTGAACATGAGGTTTTCCTTGATCATCTGGTCCGTCAGCTGTGCGTCGCCACTGCTCAGGTCTTTCAGGCGGTTGTAGCGCATGAAAGCAGCAGAGTGGCAATTCAGGCAGTAATTGACAAACAGCTTGGCACCATTTTGAAGGGCAACGACGTCGTTGGTTTTGGCGGGCGCCTTGTCCCAGGCCATGCCGGCTTCGCTGGCGTTTGCACCGGCTACAAAACCAAGCGCGGCGATCAACGTGAGTATCAGTTTTTTCATTGTTGTTATCTCCAGCTTAGTGCCCGTGGAAAATGATACGGTCAGGCGGTGTTCCCGGCGTACCCAGGCGGCTCCACCATGGCATCAGCAGGAAGAAACCGAAATAAAAGAGGGTGCCGACCTGCGACACACGCTCGCCGATGGGCGATGGCGGCTGCACACCAAGATAGCCAAGAATCAGGAAGTTGATGACAAATATGCCGTAGAGGTATTTGTTCCAGCCTGGACGGTAACGAATCGACTTGACAGCGCTCTTGTCCAGCCATGGCAGGGGGAACAGGATGATGACCGCACCACCCATCACAACCACACCCCAGAACTTCGCGTCGATCAGCAGCATGGCTGCAATCACGACAACCGAGGCACCGACGATCACGGCCTTGAACAGCGTGGCGAGTTTTGTCTTGAGAACTGCAAATGCAGCACCGGCGATCACGCAGGCGATCAGGGCATACATCATCTCGCTGGTAATCGCACGCAGCATCGAATAGAAGGGTGTGAAGTACCAGACCGGTGCAATATGCAGCGGCGTTTTCAGCGGATCAGCCGGGATGAAGTTGTTGTACTCGAGGAAGTAGCCACCAAACTCCGGTGCCAGGAAAATGATGGCGGTAAAGACCATCAGGAACATGCAGACAGCAAAAATGTCGTGCACCGTGTAGTAGGGGTGGAAGGGGATGCCGTCCAGCGGGTGGCCCTGTGCATCTTTCGGTGCATTCGGACCCTTGATTTCAACACCATCCGGGTTGTTGGAGCCGACTTCATGCAGGGCAATGATGTGGGCAGCCACCAGGCCCAGCAGCACCAGAGGCACGGCAATGACGTGGAAAGCAAAGAAGCGGTTCAGCGTTGCGTCACCGACCACATAGTCACCGCGAATCAGCAGCGCCAGGTCAGGGCCGACGAAAGGAATCGCGGCAAACAGGTTCACGATCACCTGGGCGCCCCAGTAGCTCATCTGGCCCCATGGCAGCAGGTAGCCCATGAAAGCCTCGGCCATCAGGCACAGGAAAATCGCACAGCCGAAGATCCAGATCAGTTCGCGTGGCTTGCGGTAGCTGCCGTAGATCAGGCCGCGGAACATGTGCAGGTACACGACCACAAAGAAGGCGGAAGCGCCTGTGGAATGCATGTAGCGGATCAGCCAGCCCCATGGCACGTCGCGCATGATGTATTCGACCGAACCAAACGCCAGTGCGGCATCGGGCTTGTAATGCATCGTCAGGAAGATGCCGGTGGTGATCTGGATGACAAGCACCAGCATGGCCAGCGAGCCGAAGATGTACCAGAAGTTGAAGTTCTTCGGCGCGTAGTACTCGCTCATGTGCTCTTTGTAGAGCTTGCTGGCGGGGAAGCGGTTGTCGATCCAGTTCATCGCCTTGTCGGCGAGGGGTGCATCGGGGGAAATTTCTTTGAATTCAGCCATAACTGATCCTGGTTCGGTGGGGTTCTTTTGCGAGCAACCGGGGCATGCGTATCTGCAATTGCCTCAGCTGCCGGCTACAAGGTCTTGCGAGGTGGTCCGTGTGTGCGAAACGCCTCAGGCCTTTTTGTCTTCACCAATCAGCAGACGGGTGTCTGAGAGGTACATGTGCGGCGGGACTTCCAGATTGTCGGGTGCGGGCTTGTTCTTGAAGACACGGCCAGCCATGTCGAATGTGGAGCCGTGGCAGGGGCAGAGAAAACCGCCACCCCAGTCCGACTGCATGCCGCCCACCGCGCCGGGCTGGAACTTGTCGGAAGGCGAGCAGCCCAGATGGGTGCAAATGCCGACAGCCACAAAAACTTCAGGCTTGATGGAGCGGCCTTCGTTGCGCGCATATTCGGGGGTCAGCTCTGAGGGCTTGCGCTCGGACTTGGGATCAGCGAGCTGGCTGTCCAGTTTTGGCAGTTCTGCCAGCTGTTCCGGCGTGCGCTTGACGATCCAGACAGGCTTGCCGCGCCATTCAACCGTGATTTTTTCGCCGGGCTTGACCCCGGAAATGTCAACTTCAACAGCCGCGCCGGCCGCTTTTGCCTTTTCGGAAGGCTGAAAGGTGCTGACAAAGGGGACTGCGGTGGCAACTGCGCCAATGCCGCCAACGGCAGCGGTGGCAACGATCCAGTTTCTTTTATCTTTATCCAAAGGGGCACCTTCTGGGGCGCCATTCGCGCTTGCGTGAGTCATGAGAGTCCTTCAAGAACCGGCTTGAAATAGGCTTGGTGGGGTCAACCCGTAATTGTAGCGGAGCGCGAAGTCGCTTTTCAAGCGTGATGGATGGGTCCGCGCACGATTGCGCCCCTCCCGAATGAAGTATGTGCCTGCTTTTTAAGCAGCTCCTGCCTTGTGCCATGCGCTTGTACAAAGATCATGAAATGCCGCAGCAAGCGCTCATAATGGCCACGAAAGTCAAACGGGCAGATGCACCAGCCGGAGGCATCTGGACATTTCACCGGCAAAAATCAATCAAAGGAGAATCCAGCATGGGCATGATGAAGGAATTCAGGGAGTTTGCGATCAAGGGCAATGTGATCGATCTGGCGGTCGGCGTCATCATCGGCGCGGCCTTTGGCAAGATTGTTGATGCGGTGGTGACCGACCTCATCATGCCGGTGGTGGGCCTGGTTTTCGGCAAACTGGATTTTTCCCAAATGTATGTGTTGCTGGGTACGGTCCCTGCGGGCACTGACATGTCGCTGGAAGCACTGCGGAAAGCTGGCGTGCCGGTGTTCGCCTACGGCCACTTCCTGACCATCGTTCTCAACTTCCTTATCCTGGCCTTCATCATTTTTTTGATGGTCAAGGAAATCAACAAACTCAAGCGCAGCCAGGCAGAACCTGCAGCTGCAGCGCCCGCGGCACCGCCGGAAGACATCGTTCTTTTGCGTGAAATTCGGGACAGTCTGAAGAAATAAGCACCCCCATGTTGCCGCTCACTGCGTGTAGCGGCCTCTCCCCTACAGGGGACGGCGCCTGCGAAGCTTGTCTCACCCCGTCGGACGCTCACTGCGTGTAGCGCTTTCCCCCTTCCAGGGGCGGCGCCTGCGCGCCGGCAAAGCCGGTCACGCGGCCCCCGCTTGCGAAGGCATGGCGCTGGTATCTATCGGGTAGCTGGTGCTCACGCCGGCATGGGCTGTGAAAGCTTTTTTCGTTTCAAGAAGACAGCTTTCGCGCCATGCGCACAGCGGCAATCAGGCTGGACGCATCGGCCTTGCCGGTTCCGGCAATATCAAAGGCGGTGCCGTGATCAGGGCTGGTACGTATCAACGGCAGGCCCAGCGTGACATTCACGCCCTGCTCCACGCCCAGGTATTTGACGGGAATCAGCCCCTGGTCGTGGTACATGGCGACAACCACGTCAAACTCGCCAGGCTTTGCCGCTGTGTGGCGGGCCCTCATGAAGACCGTGTCGGGTGCGAACGGCCCATGCACATCCAGGCCTGCAGCACGCGCCGCAGCGATGGCGGGGGCAATGATGGCCTGCTCTTCAGACCCGAACAGGCCGCCCTCGCCTGCATGGGGGTTCAGACCCGCGACGCCAATGCGCGGTGCGCGGCCCAAAGTGGCGCCGAGTGCCTGATGGGTGATCTGCAGGGTTTGCAGCACATTGTCAAAGGTCACCGCATGGATAGCCGCCTGCAGCGACATGTGAATGCTCACCAGCACCGTCCTCAGTTCGTCATTGGCCAGCATCATGCGTACCGGTACGTCCGCTACGCTTTTGCCCATGAAGGCCGCTGCTTCTGCCTGAAGCATTTCAGTGTGTCCCGGAAAATTGGCAAACTGGCCGCCAGCCGCCGCCAGTGATTCCTTGTGAATAGGCGCGGTAACCATCGCCGCCGCGCGGCCAGCCAACACCTCGCGCGCGGCCCACACAATGCACTGCCCTGCGGCCCGACCGGCCAGGGCATTGACCGCGCCAAACGGCAGCAGCCCGGCGAGGTCGCCTTTCTGCAAGAGCGGGATGCAGCCTGGCGGCACCTGCGCCGCACCAGACAGGTCGGCCAATTGAACAAGCGGAAGCTGCGGAGCCGTACCGGTCAACGATGCCGCACGACGCAGGGTTGCTGCATCACCGACCACCACACAATCGGCAAGATCAGCCGGCGCCTCGCGAAACGCGCGTGCAATCGTCTCCGGCCCTATGCCGGCGGCATCACCCATGGTAATGAGCAGCGGTTTTTTCATGGCCTGGTTCTTTTCTCTTCACGCGGGGTTGTCTATGTCAATGAACTCATGCACCAGGCCAAACCGGGAGGCAACATGCGCAGCCACTGCGGGCGCGCCGTAACGCTCTGACGCATGGTGCCCGCAGGCGATAAAGGCCACGCCCATCTCGCGCGCGTAGTGAGCCTGGGGTTCGGAGATTTCACCCGTGATGAAGGCATCTGCGCCCGCAGCAATCGCGGCTTCAAAGTAGCCTTGAGCCCCGCCGCTGCACCACGCCACATTCTGTATGGCTTTCGCTGAACCCTGCACCAGCGTCACAGGCCGCTCAAGCGCCGCCGCAACGCCATCCGCAAGTGCCTCTGGACTTGCGAACCCGCTGCCATCCGGCTTGCCGCCGACAAAGCCCAGCCCCTGATCGCCAAAGCGCCCCTTCTCACCTTCATGAGCGGCCAGGCCAAGCTTGAGCCCGAGTTGCGCGTTGTTGCCCAGTTCGGGGTGTGCATCCAGCGGCAGGTGGTATGCAAACAGGTTGATGTCATGCGCGAGCAGAAGGGCCAGGCGCTGTTTCATCCAGCCCGTGACCCGGCCATCCTGGCCCCGCCAGAACAGGCCGTGGTGCACAAAAATCGCATCGGCATTCGCGGCGACGGCGGCTTCGATGAGGGCCAGGCTGGCTGTCACGCCGGACACCATCTTGCGCACCTCGGGCTTGCCTTCAACCTGCAGGCCGTTCGGGCCGTAGTCCTTGAAGCGCTCGGGCTGCAGCAGCTGGTCAAAAGCGCCTAGTAGCAATGCACGTGGTGCGACCACCGCATCCTGCATGGTCACGGCAGGAAACCCTCTACCGAAAGGTAGCGCTCGCCGGTGTCGTAGTTGAAGCCCAGAACCACGCTGCCTGCCGGGATCTCAGGCAGCTTCTGGGCGATGGCCGCCAGTGTGGCTCCTGACGAGATACCGACCAGCAAGCCTTCTTCTGCCGCACTGCGGCGCGCAAAGTCCTTGGCGGCCTCGGCTTCGACCTGGATCACGCCATCGAGTACAGCGGTATCCAGGTTGGTGGGGATAAAGCCCGCGCCTATGCCCTGGATCGGGTGCGGGGAAGGTTTGCCACCGCTGATGACCGGCGAGGCCGAAGGCTCAACGGCAAATACCTTTGTTTTGGGGAATTTCTCTTTCAGCACACGCGCCACGCCGGTCAGGTGGCCACCGGTACCCACACCTGTGATGAGATAGTCCACCCCGTTCGGGAAGTCCGCCAGTATTTCTGCAGCAGTGGTGCGGACATGCACCTCAATGTTGGCAGGGTTCTCAAACTGCTGGGGGGTCCAGGAATCGGGCGTCTCGGCCTGCAGCTCTTTGGCACGCGCGATAGCGCCGTTCATGCCTTTTTCGCGCGGGGTCAGGTCAAAGCTGGCGCCGTAGGCCAGCATCAGCCGTCGCCGCTCGATGCTCATGCTTTCGGGCATCACCAGCACCAGCTTGTAGCCCTTGACGGCCGCGACCATGGCCAGCCCCACACCAGTATTGCCCGAGGTCGGCTCGATGATGGTGCCGCCGGGCTTGAGTGCGCCCGATTTTTCAGCCGCCTCGACCATGCTGAGCGCAATGCGGTCCTTGATGGAGCCGCCCGGGTTGCTGCGCTCTGACTTGATGTAGACCTGGTGTGACTGGCTGGCCGCGCCAAAAAGCCGGTTGATTCGTATGTGTGGCGTGTTGCCTATGGTCGCAAGGACGCTGGAAGCTTTCATGGCGGTCTCCTGTTGTTGCCTGATGTTGAATGTCCGGGGATTGAATTTACCGCTTTTAACAGCGATCGCCAGCCAGACGACACCGGCGGATACAAACTGGGCGAAAATCCGGGGAAACCCAAAGCGCACAAGGCTTTGGCCTCCGATGTCCGTGATCCCCCCTGCGGCCTGTCTGCCCCACTTCTGACCATGCGTAAATTCTGGCTCCTGTTTTCACAAACCGTCACCGTCTTCCTGGCGGGCTATTTTGTCGTGGCCAGCCTCAAACCCGAGTGGCTGGACCGCAAACCCGGCATGAACGCCGTGTCTGTCCTTGAGGCACCCGCCAGCGGCGTGCAGCGCGCAGCCGGGCCGGTGGGCAGTTTCAGTTCGGCCGCAAAGATTGCCTCTGCCGCCGTGGTCAGCATCAACACCAGCAAGGCCGCCTCCAGAAACCCGCAGTCCGAAGACCCCTGGTTCAAATTTTTCTTCGGCGACCAGGGCCGTGCCGAACCGCAGGGCGGCCTGGGCAGCGGCGTCATCATCAGCAACACCGGCTACATACTGACCAACAACCACGTGGTTGAAGGTGCTGACGAGATCGAGGTCATCCTCAATGACAAACGCAAGGCCAAAGCCAAAATCATAGGTACCGACCCGGACACCGACCTGGCCATCCTCAAGATCGAACTCGACAAGCTGCCGGTCATCGTTCTCGGCAATTCCGACCAGTTGCAGGTGGGCGACCCCGTTCTGGCCATTGGCAACCCCTTCGGCGTGGGCCAGACCGTCACGGGCGGCATCGTCAGCGCACTGGGCCGCAACCAGCTGGGCATCAACACCTTCGAGAACTTCATCCAGACCGACGCAGCCATCAACCCCGGCAACTCCGGCGGCGCACTGGTCGATACCGCCGGCAACCTGATGGGCATCAACACCGCCATCTATTCGCGTTCTGGTGGCTCCATGGGCATCGGTTTTGCCATTCCCGTCTCGACCGCCAAACAGGTGCTGGAAAGCATCGTCAGGGACGGCCAGGTCACACGCGGCTGGATTGGCGTGGAGCCCCAGGAGCTCAATGCCGAACTGGCCGAGACCTTTGATGTCAAGGCCAAAAGCGGCGTCATCATCACAGGTGTGCTGCAAAACGGCCCGGCCGCGCAGGCTGGCATTCGCCCGGGCGACGTGATCACTGCGGTAGACGGCAAGGGCGTGAGCACCGTGACGGAATTGCTGGGTGCCGTGTCAGCGCTCAAGCCAGGCGTTCCGGCGCCATTGACCGTTGTGCGCAAGGAAGGCAAAAGCGATATCGCCGTTACGCCGGGCAAGCGCCAGCGGCCCAAGGTTCAGCGCTAGGCTGGCCGCCGCCAGTACGCAGGCTGGGCGGCACACGGGGCCGTGGGTCATAAATTTTGCTGTCTACATTAAATTTTTAACGTATACGGCAAAATTTTCCTGAAAGTTAACTTCTATATTAACTTTCGGTCTTGTGAACCCGCGCCGCACCGAAAAATCGTCAAAAAATGGCTCGAAAAGGCCATTTTTGAGTGCCAAATCAGGCTGCAGACCAATGAATACGTGCGTGAGCAGCTATGGATTTAGTAGCAATTTCACAACCGGAAGCCACGTGCGGTTACGGTGGCGGATCAAGTCGGCAGTGGCGGCGAGGCCGATTGAGCGCAAGGGCTGCCATCCCCGCTGCACAGGCCGTAAGGCCTAGGGCGTTTCGGACTTGGCGACTTCGGTATCGGTTTCAGGCTCGACCGGCGCTTTTGTGTGCTTGACGAACATCTGCGCAGCAATGATGCCCACCTCATACAGGCCGCCCACCACGCCCAGCAGCATGATCATGGAGCCCGCGTCCGGCGGCGTAACCAGTGCCGTGCCAATGGCAGCCGCGACCCAGAAATAGCCGCGGTATTCGCGCAGCTGGGCCACCGTGAGGACGCCCATGCGCACCAGCAGAATCACGGCAATCGGCACTTCAAACGCCAGGCCGAACGCCAGGAACATGCCGAGCACAAAGCTGAGGTATTCCTCGATGTCAGGCGTGGCCGTGATGGACTTGGGCGCAAAACTCTGGATGAAATGAAAGACCTGGCCGAAGACGACGTAATAACAAAATGCCACGCCGACAAAAAACAGCACGGTGCTGGACACCACCAGCGGCATGACCAGCTTCTTCTCGTGCGAATAAAGGCCAGGCGCGACGAAGGCCCAGACCTGGTAGAGCACCACCGGCAGCGCAATCATGAAGGCCGCCATGAAGAGAATCTTGATAGGCACCACAAACGGTGAGATCACGTTGATGGCGATCAGTTTGGAGCCGGCAGGCAGCGAGTTGATCAGGGGCTGCGCCATGATGTCATAGAGCGCGGCGGGGCCGGGGAAAATCGCGAGAACCGCGGCCGCCACGCCAATGGCGATCACCGCCTTGATCATCCGGTCGCGCAACTCCATCAGGTGCTGCACAAAGGGCTGTTCAGTGCCTGCCAGTTCGTCCGGCTTGTCGGTGTTGGAATCGCTCATGGGGAAGATTTGCGCTTTATGGAATGCGCTGGGGTCGCGCGCCGGAAATGATCAGGAACGCGGACCCGACTGGGGACGGAAACGCGCCACACGCGCCGCACCCGACTGGGCCCTGGTGCGCACGCCGGAACGTGCCTTGTACCACTGCGGCGTGGCACCGGTTTTCAGGCGCCACTTCTTTTTGGGGTGCTTGTATTCGGGATAGACAATCATGCCGGGCAAATCGCCGTAGCTGTCCTGGCTGGTCGCCTCAGACCATGACTTCTCAAAATCGCTGGTGTGCGTCTGGATGGAGTTCTCGACATCGCGGGCAGCGCCCTCGACGGTTTCCTTCATCTTCTTGAGCTCATCGAGCTCCATGGAGCGGTTGACCTCATTCTTGACGTCGGCCACATAACGCTGGGCCTTGCCCAGCAGCGTACCGACCGTGCGCGCAACACGCGGCAGCTTTTCAGGGCCGATCACGATCAGCGCAACCGCGCCAATAAGCATGATCTTTGAAACGCCAAGGTCAATCATGCGCGTAGCTGTCGTTGAACGAGGATTCCAGGCAAGCAGGGGCCGCGGAACCGGCTTTGCCGGGCCGCAGGCGCAACGGCCCCCTCGGGGGGCAGGAAGCTACACGCAGTGAGCGACCGTGGGGGCTCACGATTTCTGGCGGGCTTCGACGTCGATGGTGGTTTTGTCGGCGGCTGTGCCGCTGGCGACCTGCTGTGGTGGCACCGGCGTCTCAGGCGTGGCCGAACCGTCTTTCATGCCGTCCTTGAAGCCCTTGACGGCGCCGCCCAGGTCGCTGCCCATGTTCTTGAGCTTCTTGGTGCCGAACACCATGACAACGATGAGCAGCACGATCAGCCAGTGCCAGATTGAAAATGAACCCATGATTTGCTCCTAAATCTATATGCAGTGGTTGCAGGTGAATTTAACGATTCTAAAGCCCCGGCCCTTGCAGCGCAGGTTACACCTTAGCGCCGGGTAGGGTTAGTCGGCAGCACGGGGGTAAACAGCACTTCCCCGTTTTCGCAAGCAGAGCCGTGGAACCGGCTTCGCCGGGCCACAGGCGAACGGCCCCCTCGGGGGGCAGCGACCCGCGCAGCGGCGGAGCGTGGGGGCTATCCTCTCAGCCATGGGCGCGGACCACCCATGACATGGATGTGCAGATGATGCACTTCCTGCCCGCCTTCAGCCCCGGTATTGGTCACGATACGAAAGCCGCCTTCGGGATAAGGCCGGCAGCCCTGCTCCAGCGCCAGTTTCGGCGCCAGCGTCATCATGCGGCCCAGCAGCGCCTCGTGTTCAGCGCCAACCTGCGCCATGGACGGAATGTGCGCTTTGGGGATCATCAAAAAATGCACCGGCGCCCAGGGCGCAATGTCATGAAAGACAAAGATGTCTTCGTCTTCATAGACTTTGCGGCTGGGGATGGTGCCGGCGGCGATCTTGCAAAAAATACAGTTGTCGGGGTGACTCATGGCAACTCAGGCGATGGGGGTCATGCAGGTCAGACGGCGCTGTTCAAAACCGGCAGGCGTTGCGAGTTAAATCGCATCCAGCCCAGAACACAGCGGTAAAGGTACCAAAGCCAGATGATGAAATACGCAATGGCTCCGGGGAAGAAAAACAGCAGCCACAGGGGCGAGGTCACCACAAGCCAGAGCATGGTCCACCAGAAGGTGCTGATCATGTAGTTGTGGTGCGATACGTAAAGGGGGTCCGTCTCATCGGCCCGGCGTATGTAGTTGATGATGAGCGCGATGATGGCGAAAACGCCACCGCTGAACCACGCCAGCGTATGCAAGCCGTACAGCACATGCATGACGGTGCGATCACCATCGGTCCTGGGTTCAAAATCGGCGAAGTTGGTTTCACTCATGCGTGCTCCTGTTGGGTTACGACGGTCAATGTCAGCGCTTCTCGGCCGCGTCACGGCCCTGCGCCTTGCGCAAGGCCTTTTCTTCAATACCGCTGGTGCCTTCGCGGCGCTCCAGTTCGGCAATCACATCGGCAGGGCTCAGGCCGTAGTGCGCGAGCGCAATCAGGCTGTGAAACCACAGGTCAGCCACTTCACCTACGAGCTTGCCCTGCAGTTCGGGCGTTGCACCGCCATGGTCAATGTCCTTGGCCGCCATGACGGTTTCTGTCGCCTCTTCACCAATCTTTTTAAGGAAAGCATCCGGGCCCTTGTGCAGCAGGCGGGCGACATAACTTTTCTCCGGGTCGCCGCCATTGGCAAGCTTTCGGCTTTCTATGGTTTGCGCCAGGCGCTGGAGGGAATCATTCGTGGTCATGTTTGCCGGGGGTTTGTTTGTACATGCTTTTCGGGTCCTTGAGGACAGGCTCGGTCACCACCCACTGACCGTCTTTGTAAAGACTGAAAAAACAGCTGTGGCGGCCGGTGTGGCACGCAATGCCGGGCTCATGCCCAAGCTGCGTGACCTTGAGCAGGATCACGTCGTTGTCGCAGTCCATACGGATCTCGTGCACCGTCTGCTGGTTGCCGGACTCCTCGCCCTTGTGCCACAACCTGCCGCGTGAACGGCTGTAATACACGGCCTGGCCCAACTCGGCAGTTTTTTGCAGCGCCTCGCGGTTCATCCACGCAAACATGAGCACGTCGCCGCTGGCAGCTTCCTGCGCAATAACCGGGACCAGGCCCTTGTCGTCCCAACTGATGTCGTCTAGCCATTTCATGGTGTCTATTGTCCGGGATTTGGAACGGGCGTTATCGGGAGCGCCATTATCCAGGGCAAGGATATCGCGGGACCGGCTTTGCCGGACCGAAGATATCGTCCCGGCAGGGGAAAAGGCGTAGCGACACGAAGTGCGCGAAGCCGATAGGGGTTGCAGATTTTTCCGCCCCAGCAGGGGGGGAAGGCGCTACACGCAGTGAGCGTCCGACGGGGGTTACAACCGTACGGGTATTCCGCGCGCCGCCATGGCCTGCTTGGCCTGCTGCACCGTGTATTCACCGTAATGAAAAATGCTGGCAGCCAGCACCGCATCGGCGCCGCCAAGCTGTATGCCATCAGCCAGATGCTCCAGGTTGCCCACGCCGCCCGATGCGATCACCGGCACATCGACCGCGTCACTCACAGCGCGGGTCAGCGCCAGGTCAAAACCCGATTTGGTACCGTCGCGGTCCATGCTGGTGAGCAGGATTTCACCAGCCCCGCGGCGCGCCATCTCCGTTGCCCATGCCACGGCGTCCAGGCCGGTGTTTTTACGGCCGCCATGGCTGTAGACATCCCAGCCCGCACCGCGTGTTTTTGCATCTTCTTCCGAGCGGCGCTTGGCATCAATCGCCACCACAATGCACTGCGCACCGTACCTAGCCGACGCGTCTTCAATCACCTGAGGGTTGGCCAGCGCGGCGGAGTTGAAACTGGTCTTGTCGGCACCCGCATTGAGCAGGCGGCGCACATCATCCACCGTGCGCACACCGCCGCCCACCGTCAGTGGAATAAAGACCTGCGAGGCCACCGCTTCAATGATGTGAAGGATCAGGTCACGCCCATCGCTGGTGGCCGTGATGTCGAGAAACGTCAGTTCGTCCGCGCCCTGTTCGTTGTAGCGTGCAGCGATTTCAACCGGATCGCCCGCGTCTCGCAGCTCGACAAAATTGACGCCCTTTACCACGCGGCCGCCGGTGACGTCAAGACAGGGGATGATTCGTTTAGCTAACATTCAGCCCCCACGGTCGCCCACTGCGTGTGGCTCCCTGCCCCCAAGGGGGCCGCCCCGCCTGCGGCCCGGCGAAGCCGGTTCCGCGGCTCCTGCTTGCATGCAGAAAACCGCTAATCGTGCCGGCAAAGTTCATCCATTCAATTCGTCGGCTCTGGCCTGTGCTTTTTCAAAGTCCAGATCGCCGCTGTAAATCGAGCGGCCACAGATCACGCCCTCAACGCCTTCGTCTTCGACATCGCAAAGCGCTTCAATATCGGCCATGCTGGAAAGCCCGCCAGAGGCGATCACGGGAATCGTCAGGGCCTGTGCCAGCTTGACAGTCGCTTCCATGTTGATGCCGGTGAGCATGCCGTCGCGGCCTATGTCGGTGTAGATGATGCCTTCGACGCCGTAGTCCTGGAACTTCTTGCCGAGGTCTATGACTTCATGGCCGGTCATCTTGCTCCAGCCGTCGGTGGCAACCTTGCCGTCCTTGGCGTCCAGCCCCACGATGATGTGGCCGCCGAACGCAGTGCAGGCGTCCTGCAGGAAGCCCGGGTTTTTGACAGCTGCGGTGCCGATGATGACGTAGCGCAGGCCGGCGTCAAGGTAACGCTCTATGGTGTCGAGGTCGCGAATGCCGCCACCGAGTTGAACATCGACTTCACTGCCGACTTCAGCCAGGATTTTCTTGATCGCCGCTTCATTTTTGGGCTTGCCCGCAAATGCGCCGTTCAGGTCTACCAGGTGCAGGCGGCGCGCGCCCTTGTCTACCCAGCTGCGGGCCATTGCCGCCGGATCCTCGCTGAAAACGGTGGATTGATCCATGTCGCCCTGCTTGAGGCGTACGCAGTGGCCGTCTTTCAGGTCAATCGCGGGGATAAGTAGCATGTTGCGGTCAGAAAACGGAAAAAGTCAGCGGTTTAATGGAAAGGAGAAGTGTGAATCACGGGTTCCAGTGCAGAAAATTGCGGTACAAGGTCAGGCCCTGGTCAGCACTCTTTTCCGGGTGAAACTGTGTTGCAAAAATATTATCGCGTGCAATCGCAGCGGTAAAGCGTGCGCCGTACTCAGCTTCGCCTGCAGTGTGGCGCGCATCAGACGGATGGGCGTAAAAGCTGTGCACAAAGTAGAAATACGCGCCGTCAGGCACGCCAGCCCAGACCGGATGGGCCTTTCCGGTCGATGCACCATTTTGGTAAACCTGGTTCCAGCCCATCTGGGGTACCTTGTAGCGACTGCCATCAGGCTGGGTTTTACCCGCAAGGTCAAACTTGATGACTTCGCCGGGAATCAGGTCAAGCCCGGCAGTGCCTGCACCGCCGTCACCGGGAACGCCTTCCTGGCTGTGGGTGAGCAGCATCTGCATACCCACGCAAACCCCAAACAGCGGTTTGTGCGCTGCCGCGTGAAGCACCGCGTCCTTCATGCCGGACTCGGCCAGTTCGCGCATGCAATCGGCAATCGCACCCTGGCCGGGCAGCACCACGCGTTCGGCGTTCATCACGTCTTCGGCCCTTGAGGTCACGATGACTTCAAAGCCACTCCCTTTGGCAACGTGTTGCACAGCCTGCGATACAGAGCGCAAATTGCCCATGCCGTAGTCGACCACGGCGACTGTTTGGGGTGTTGCCATCGGGTTATGAGCCGGGCACCGGGCCTAGAGCGAGCCCTTGGTCGAGGGAATGACCCCCGCAGCGCGCGGATCAATCTCAAGAGCCATGCGCAACGCACGTGCAAAGGCCTTGAACACCGTCTCGGCCTGGTGGTGCGAGTTGTCACCACGCAGGTTGTCGATGTGCAGCGTCACGAAGGCGTGGTTCACAAAGCCCTGGAAAAATTCATAGGCCAGCTGGCTGTCGAAGGTGCCTATCATGCCGCTCTTGAAGGGCACGTGCATCTCAAGCCCGGGTCGGCCCGAAAAATCAACGACCACCCGCGACAGTGCTTCATCCAGCGGCACATAGGCATGGCCGTAACGGCGCAGGCCTTTTTTGTCGCCCACGGCTTTGGCTACCGCCTGCCCCAGCGTGATGCCGACGTCCTCCACCGTGTGATGGCCATCAATGTGCAGATCACCCTCGGCGTGGATGTCGAGGTCGATCAGGCCGTGACGCGCAATCTGGTCCAGCATGTGGTCAAAAAAACCAATGCCTGTCGACAGGCTGGCCTTGCCGGTACCGTCAAGGTTGACCTTCACGGTGATTCTGGTTTCCGCAGTGTTGCGGGAAACCTCGGCGATGCGTGGGAGGGCAGTTGTAGGGGTGGTCATAGGGATTCTTTGAGCGCCGCCAGCATTTGTGCGTTCTCGTCTGCGGTGCCAACCGTCAGGCGCAAACAATTGGCCAGCAATGGATGCATTTTAGAAACGTTTTTGACAAGCACCTTGCGCGCCTTCATGCCGTCAAAGGTTTTTGCGGCATCTGGCACCCGGATGAGGATCATGTTGGCGTCACTTTTCCAGGCCTTCACGCCGCCGAGGCCACCCAGGGCCCGTAGCAGTTGGGCGCGCTGCTCCACGAGATCGCGAGCCTGCGCTGCAAACTCGGCCTGATGCTCAAGCGCAAACAGAGCGCACTCGTAGTTGAGCACGCTGACGTTGTAGGGTGGGCGTACCTTGTCGATCTCGGCAATCAACGCTTTCGGACCAATCATGTAGCCAATGCGTACGCCAGCCAGACCGAACTTGCTCATGGTGCGCATCAGCAGCACATGACTGTGCCCTGCAATGCGGTCGATGTAACTCCTGCTTGAAAACGGCTGGTAAGCCTCGTCAAACACGACCAGCCCCGGCGCGGCACTGACGATTTTTTCAATCACTGCGTCGTCCCACAAATTCGCCGTGGGGTTGTTCGGGTAGGCAATGTAGATGATGGACGGCTGGTGCTCGGCGATGGCGGCCAGCATTGCAGCCTCATCGAGTTCAAAGTCCGCAGTCAGCGGTACACCGATGAACTTGAGGCCCTGCAACTGGGCGCTCATGCCGTACATCACAAAACCAGGCAGTGGGGCAAGAATGGATCCGCCCTCCACATCGCAGGCCATGGCCAGCAGGGAGATAAGTTCGTCCGAGCCATTGCCCAGCATGATGTCAAAACCTTCCGGCATCTGCGCGTAGTCCGCGAGCGCCTTGCGCAGATCGTTCACGCGGCCATCGGGATAACGGTTCAGCGCCAGTGCGCCCAGGCGCTGGCCCAGGTGCGCCTGCAATGCAGCAGGCAGGCGGTGCGGGTTCTCCATGGCATCGAGCTTGACCATGCCGGCGGAATCCTGGATGGCATAGGCGTGCATGGACTGCACGTCCTGGCGAATCAGTTTTTTGAGCCTGGGGGCGAGTGGGGCGTCGGGCGCTGTCATTTGGTTTTTCTCATGTCGGGGACGGTCTTCAGGCGCATTTCTGCGGCGCGTGCATGGGCCTGCAGGCCTTCGCCATAAGCCAGTTCTGCGGCCACCTGGCCCAGAACCTGCGCACCCTGCTCGCTGACTTCAATCAGGCTGGAGCGCTTCTGGAAGTCATACACCCCCAGCGGGCTGGAGAAGCGTGCGGTGCCGCTGGTGGGCAGCACATGATTGGGGCCGGCGCAATAGTCGCCAAGTGATTCGCTGGTGTACGCACCGAGAAATATCGCACCGGCATGTTTGAGGCGCGGTTCCCAGCGATGCGGGTCGCTACTGCTGACTTCAAGGTGCTCGGGCGCAATGCGGTTGCTGATACCGCAGGCTTCTTCCATGCTGCGGGTGTGAATGAGAGCGCCACGGCCGTTCAGTGATTTGGCAATGATGTCAGCGCGCGGCATGTGTGGCAGCAGGCGGTTGATGGCCTCCTGCACCGCGTCTATGTAGGCTTCGTCCGGGCACAGCAGTATGCTTTGCGCCAGTTCGTCGTGCTCGGCCTGGCTGAACAAATCCATCGCCACCCAGTCTGCGGGTGTGCTGCCATCCGCAAGCACCAGGATTTCAGACGGGCCGGCAATCATGTCTATGCCCACAGTGCCAAAAACGCGCTTCTTGGCGCTGGCCACATAGGCATTGCCCGGGCCGGTGATCTTGTCAACCTTGGGCACGGTCTGCGTACCGTAGGCCAGCGCAGCGACGGCCTGCGCGCCACCAATCGTGAAGGCGCGGGTCACACCGGCAATATATGCCGCAGCCAGGACCAGCGCATTTTTTTCACCTTTGGGCGTAGGCACGACCATGATGATTTCGCCAACGCCTGCAACGTGCGCAGGTATGGCATTCATCAGCACTGATGAGGGATACGCCGCCTTGCCACCGGGAACGTAGATGCCGACGCGATCCAGCGGCGTGACCTTCTGGCCGAGGAGCGTGCCGTCTTCATCACGGTAACTCCAGCTCCCGCCACTGGCCTTCTTTTGTGCCTCGTGATAGCTGCGCACACGACGGGCCGCTGCTTCAAGCGCGTCGCGCTGGGCGGCAGGAATGGACTCAAACGCAGCCTTCAGTTCAGCCTGCGTGAGTTCAAGTGCCTGCATGGA
This sequence comes from Polaromonas sp., assembly GCF_016185115.1. Lineage (GTDB taxonomy): Bacteria > Pseudomonadota > Gammaproteobacteria > Burkholderiales > Burkholderiaceae_C > Polaromonas. The sequence goes on from NZ_JACPOF010000020.1 coordinate 232,999, forward strand.
GGCCACCTCCAGCCCGTCAAAACGTGCGGTGTACTCAAGCACCGCCATATCACCGCGCTGTTGCACATCGGCCAGGATGTCGGCCACCCGCTGTTCGATCGCCGCATCAGTATCTGCCGACCAGTGCAGGCGTGCCTTGAAATCAGCATCAAACGATGCTGATGCAGTGGACAGGCGGACGGGGGCGGCTACCAGTTTCATTGTTTTGAGAGAAATACTATTTTTCAAGTGCGCTCGCAAACGCATCTATGAGTTTGCGGATGGGGACCTGTTTGAGTTTGAGCGCCGTCTGGTTCACGACCAGATGCGAGCTGATGTCCATGATGCGCTCAACCTCGACAAGATGGTTGGCCTTCAAGGTGTTGCCTGTAGAGACCAGGTCAACAATCGCATCGGCCAGGCCGGTCAGTGGTGCGAGTTCCATACTGCCATAAAGCTTGACCAGGTCAACGTGCACACCCTTGGATGCAAAAAACTCGCGGGCAATGGCTACGTACTTGGTGGCCACGGTCAGGCGGGAGCCCTGCTTCACGGCAGCGGCGTAATCAAAGCCCTCACGCACCGCCACGCTGATGCGGCATTTGGCAATCTGCAGGTCCAGCGGCTGGTAGAGGCCCTGGCTACCTGATTCGAGCAGGGTGTCCTTGCCCACGACGCCAATATCCGCACCACCGTACTGCACATAAGTAGGCACATCTGTGGCCCTTACCAGCACCACGCGCAGGTCGGGCTGGTTGGTATCGAGAATCAGCTTGCGTGATTTTTCAGGATCATCAAGAACTTCAATGCCCGCGCTTTTCAGCAGGGGAACGGTGTCGTCGAAGATCCGGCCTTTTGACAGTGCAAGCGTAATCACAGTGATGCTTTCAAAAAGTGGAGAGCGTCAAAACAGGCCCCGTCCTGGCAAGTCAAGCCGCAGGACCGGCTTTGCCGGACTGCAGGCGGGCGGCCCCCTCGGGGGGCAGCGTAGTACGCGAAGCGACAAGCGTGGGGGCTCATTTCACCCTCTCGATGTCCGCACCAATGCCGCGCAACTTGGCTTCCATCTGGTCATATCCGCGATCAAGGTGGTAGATGCGGTCAACCAGCGTCTCGCCGTCAGCAACCAGGCCGGCAATGACCAGGCTGGCTGACGCGCGCAGGTCGGTGGCCATCACCGTGGCGCCCGACAGGCGTTCAACACCTTCCATGACTGCAACCTTGCCTTCGATCTGGATTTTTGCGCCCAGGCGCACCATTTCATTGACGTGCATGAAGCGGTTTTCAAAGATCGTCTCGGTGACCGTGCTCGGACCGGTCGAAATTGCATTGAGCGCCATGAACTGGGCCTGCATGTCGGTCGGAAAGCCCGGGTATTCGGTCGTCTGGAAGGACTGGGCGACAAGCCGTCCGCTGGCCTGGATGCGGATGAAACCATCGCCACCGGTCACCGTTGCACCAGCCTCACGAAGCTTGTCAACCACAGCAGCCAGATGGTCGATGCGACCATTCTTCAGCACAACATCACCCCCGGTTGCCGCGACCGCACACAGAAAGGTGCCGGTTTCAATACGGTCAGCCACCACCTGGTGGGTGCAGCCATGCAGGCGCTCAACCCCCTGGATAACGATGCGGCTGGTGCCGTGGCCTTCAATCTTCGCGCCCATCTTGATGAGCATCTCGGCCAGGTCGCCGATCTCCGGCTCCTGCGCGGCATTTTCAAGAACCGTCTCACCCTCGGCCAGACTGGCGGCCATCAGGAAATTTTCAGTGCCGGTGACCGTCACCATGTCGGTGGTGATGCTGCAGCCCTTGAGCCTTTTCTGCCCTGCGGGCAGCTTGGCAATCATGTAGCCGTGCTCGACGGCGATCTCGGCGCCCATGGCCTGCATGCCCTTGATGTGCTGATCGACAGGCCGCGAGCCGATGGCGCACCCGCCGGGGAGCGACACCGTCGCCTCGCCGAAGCGCGCAAGCAACGGACCAAGCGCCAGAACAGAGGCGCGCATGGTCTTGACCAGCTCATACGGTGCCTCAGGGGAACTGAGCGCACCTGCATTCAGGATGACCGTGCTGGGCGCCGCCTCACTGCGCTCGGCCGTCACGCCCATATTGCGTATGAGCTTGAGCATGGTGCTCACGTCCTGCAGGCGTGGGACGTTCTCCAGCGTGACGGTATCCGCCGTGAGCAGCGCAGCGCAGAGCTCCGGAAGGGCGGCATTTTTTGCACCGGAGATGGTGACGGTGCCGGCGAGCGGCTTGCCACCCTTGATCAATAACTTGTCCATGATTTTTGTGCTTCTAAGACTGTGGGTTGGCTGCCCATTCCGCAGGCGTGTAGGTTTTCATCGACAGGGCATGGACCTCATCGGTCTGCATGCGCGTGCCCAGAGTGGCGTAGACCTTCTGGTGGCGCTGTATGAGGCGTTTGCCTTCAAATGCGGCAGACACGATGGTGGCGTACCAGTGGCGGCCGTCACCGGACAGTTCGACGTACTCGCAGGGCAGGCCTGCGGCAATGATGGCTTTGAGTTCTTCGCTGGTCATAAGTTATCTATTCAGGCACGAGACGAGTGTCTTTGCAAGCAGGGGCCGCGGCACTGGCTTTGCCAGGCCAAAGGCGCAGCGCTCCCTCGGGGGGCAGAGAATTACACGAAGTAAGTGAACGTGGGGCATTAACTTCTGATTTTGTAGCCGGTTTTCAGCATGGTGACTGCGATGGCGCTGACGACAAGCAGTGCGCAGCCCACAATCCCCAGACTGAGCCACGGCGAAACATCGCTCACGCCAAAAAACCCGTACCTGAAGCCATCGATCATGTAGAAGAACGGGTTGAGGTGACTGACCTTTTGCCAGAACGGGGGCAACGAGTGGATGGAATAAAACACGCCACTCAAAAACGTCATGGGCATGATGACAAAGTTCTGGAAAGCCGCCATCTGGTCGAATTTTTCAGACCACAGGCCGGCCACCACACCGAGTGCACCCAGCATGGCTGCGCCCAGCACGGCAAACAGCAATATCCACAGCGGCGCGACAAAAGACGGCATGCCGAAAAATGCCGTGACCGCAAACACACCCAGGCCTACCAGCAGGCCGCGCGCAACCGATGAGCCTACGTAGGCAAAAAACCAGTGCCAGTGCGACAGCGGAGTCAGCAGCACAAATACCAGGCTGCCCATGATCTTGCTCTGTATCAGGGATGACGAGCTGTTGGCAAATGCGTTTTGAAGCACACTCATCATCACGAGGCCGGGCACCAGAAAGGCGTTGTAGCTGACCTGACCATAAACCAGCTCTTTCCCCTGCATGACATGGCCGAAGATCAGCATGTACATGACCGCCGTCAGCACGGGGGCACCAACGGTCTGAAAGCCCACTTTCCAGAAGCGCAAAACTTCCTTGTAAAAAAGGGTCTGCCAGCCAGTCATAGCGCAACTCCGGACAGATTCAAGGCCACAGGCTCTTTCACGGCTTTTTCAGCCATCAGGTCAAGAAATACATCCTCAAGGTCGGCCTTGCGGATTTCGACATCCTCGGCGACCAGCCCTGCCTCACGCACCGCAGCCAGATATTGCTCGATTTCACGTGCGTTGTGCGCAGGGAACTGCACAATCCGCCCGGTGATGCGGGCACGCTCGGCCAGCTGTTTTGGCAGCTCGCTGTCGATCTTGAAACGCAGCACATTGGATGATGCAGCCTTGAGCAGTTCCGACGTCTGCGCCAGCGCAACCACCTTGCCCTGCTTGAGCATGGCAATACGGCTGCACAGCGCTTCTGCTTCTTCCAGATAGTGCGTGGTCAGCAGCACGGTGCTGCCCTGCTTGTTGAGTTTGGCGATGAACTGCCAGAGCGTTTGCCGGAGTTCCACGTCCACGCCTGCCGTGGGCTCGTCAAGCACGATGACCTGGGGTTTGTGTACCAGCGCCTGCGCCACCAGGACGCGGCGCTTCATGCCGCCTGAAAGCTGGCGCATATTGGCGTTGGCCTTGTCTGCAAGGCCGAGGCTGACGAGCAATTCGTCTATCCAGTCATTATTTTTCTTGATGCCGAAATAACCGGACTGGATGCGCAAGGCTTCACGCACCGTGAAAAACGGGTCGAACACCAGCTCCTGCGGCACGATGCCCAGTTTGCGCCGCGCGGCGGCGTAGTCCCTCACGACATCGCTGCCCTGAACCTCCACCGACCCGCTGGTAGCGCGTGACAGGCCGGCAAGAATGCTGATCAGGGAGGTCTTGCCCGCGCCATTGGGGCCGAGAAGGCCGAAAAACTCGCCTTGCCGGATGTCAAAGCTGACGTCGTCAAGTGCCTTGACCACGGGTCCCGAGGCGGCCCGCGAAGATGAATAGGTTTTGGAGACCGACTTGAATGAGATGGCAGGCATTAGCCCACCATTTTAAGGGGCTGGCGCATTCCGGTGCCCCGGTGACCGCAAAGCCCTGCGCCGGAGGGGTCAGGCCGTGACAGGAATCAGTTCTGCGACGCCGTACAGGCCAGCCAGCTGGCGCAGCCGGGGGGGCAGGCCACTGACCGAAAACTCCTTGCCGGCAGCCAGCGCTTCACGACGGCAGGACAGCAGGACTGCCAGTGCCGACGAATCAAATTCAGTCATCGCACTTGCGTCGGCCACCACCTGCCCGCCCTGCTGACTGACCAGTTGCTTCAACCCGCCGGAAAAACCGGCAGCCTGGGCATGCGTCAGTACGGGTGGAAGTGTCAGCATGGATGGTGCCCGCTCAGGACTTCTTGCCGGCATTGGTCTGGTTGCGCTGCACCAGGGATGCAATCAGTCCGTCCACGCCCTTGGCGTTGATTTCCTGGGCAAACTGGGTGCGGTAGGTTTCCACCAGCCAGACACCCAGCACATTGAGGTCATAGATCTTCCAGCTGCCATTGGTTTTTTCCATGCGGTAGTCAAGCTGGATGGGGTCGCCCCGGCCCAGAACCTCGGTACGTACGGTGACCTCGGTGTCGCCAGCTTCAGCCCGCAGGGGCTTGACGCTGACGCTCTGGTCCTTGACCTGTGCAAGAGCACCGGAATAGGTGCGAACCAACAGGGTCTTGAACTCTTCCTGCAGCTTCTTTTGCTGATCAGGTGTGGCTTGCCGCCAGTTGCGTCCCACGGCCGCAGCAGTCATGCGCGTGAAGTTCACGTTGGGCATGATCTGGCTGTCAACCAGCACCAGCACCTTGTTCAGGTTACCGGCCTGCACATCCTTGTCCGACTTGATCTTGTCGATCACATCGGTAGAGACACGCTTGATCAACGCATCGGGTGCTTCATCAGCAGCACGAACAGCAGGTGCAGATGCCAGCAGGGCCACGCTGCACACAGCGGCGAATAGATGGGCCAGGGTTCTACGGTTCATATCTTGTCCTTCTTGCTATGTCACTTCGAAATCATCGAGGGTTTGTACATCTACAGCGCACCAGTTGCACTCCTGGAGTACATCGCGTCCAGTTTGATCCCTGCAAATGGCGGCAACGGGTGGATTCTCAATTGCCACAGAGGTAAGGACGGTTAAGTTTTACCCCTGTATTTGTAAAGCATGTAAGCCTTTCGGCCAGAGGGCCTTACGCGTTACCTTGCGGCAGGTGGCGCACCACTTGGAGGCGCCCCTGCGGGTCGGCTTTCGGGCAGGTCGTAACGCTCTTCCTTCTCGGGGGCATGGTCACGAATCTGGCTCTCACGGCGCTTGAGATAAAGGTCGCGGGTAAAGCTGTATTTGTCGAGAGCTGCCTGATCCAGCACATCGCCGGCACTCAGGAAATTGGCACGCGTGTTGACCACACGCAGCGCCGCGAGGGAATTGCGCACCGGGACCCTGTCAGTGCGGTTGACCAGATCCGCATTCGCATCAACGGCGGTGCCTATGCCATCGCGGAAATTTGATGGCCCAAGCAAGGGCAGAACCAGGTAAGGGCCGGAGCCCATGCCCCAGTAGCCCAGCGTCTGGCCAAAATCTTCGGAGTGCTTTTCAAGCCGCATCTCGGTTGCAATGTCAAACACGCCGGCGAAACCAAAAATCGTGTTGAAGCTCACACGCATCAGCGTCTCGACCGATTCCCTGGGCTTGCCCTGAAGGATGTTGTTGACCAGCGACCAGACATCGCCGATGTTGCCGAAGAAGTTGGTCACACCTGTGCGCACAGGCGACGGTGTGATGTCGCGGTAGGCGGTGGCGACCGGCTTGAGGATGGCGCGATCCACACCTTCATTGAAACCGAACACGCCCCGGTTGAAAGGCTCGAAGGGATCCGCCGGATTGGCGTTGGGGCCAATCGCGCAACCCTGCACCAGAACCAGCCCCAAGCCTGCTGCGAGCAATCGCAACGCCTTCGTTATCGTGTTTTTTGTATTCATTTTTTATCGGTACTCCCTGAATTCCCTGCCGCAGGCGCGGCTGCCGCTGGCGCCGGATTCGAACTGTCTGCGGCCTTGTTATACAGAAACTGGCTGATCAGGGTCTCAAGAACCACAGCCGACTGCGTGGTCTTGATGACGTCACCTGCAGCCATGTTTTTGTCGCTGCCACCGGCTTCAATGCCGACATACTGCTCGCCGAGCAGTCCGCTGGTCAATATCTTGAGCGAACTGTCTTTCGGGAAAACATATTTGCTTTCCATCGCAAGGTTGACGCTGGCCTGGTAGAGCTTGTCGTCGAAGACGATGTTATCGACCCGTCCCACCACCACACCCGCGCTCTTGACGGCTGCACGCGGCTTGAGGCCGCCTATGTTGTCGAACTTGGCCGTGACCTTGTACGCAGTGTCGAAATTGAGCGTCAGCAGGTTGGCCGACTTGAGCGCCAGGAACAGGATCGCGGCCGCGCCCGTCAGTACAAACAAACCAACCCAGAGGTCATTTTTCGAGCGTTGCATTGTTTTTCTCTTTGTCTGCCTTCAGACCCCGCCCAACGGGGTTGAATTGAAGGAAAAATGTTACATCCATTCTCGCATGGCTGGCAAAAACCGGCAGGCGGACGTTTGGGGCTTTTGGGCCGTTTGGCGCAATTGTTGGTTAAACGCTGAACATCAAGGTGGTCAGCAGGAAGTCCAGCCCCAGCACGGCCAGGGAAGCCACCACCACCGTGCGCGTGGTGGCGCGCGAGACGCCTTCCGGGGTCGGCTGTGCCTCAAAACCCTGGTAGAGGGCAACAAAAGTCACCGTCACCCCAAACACAAGACTCTTGACGACCCCGTTGCCGACGTCACGCCAGACATCGACACCGGATTGCATCTGGCTCCAGAAAGAGCCGGCATCAACGCCAATCATGACGACGCCGACAACCCAGCCGCCAATGATGCCGACAGCGCTGAAAACAGCCGCCAGCAGGGGCATGGCGATGATGCCGCCCCAGAAACGGGGTGCCAGCACACGCTTGACCGGATCAACAGCCATCATTTCCATGGCTGAAAGCTGTTCGCCGGCCTTCATCAGGCCAATTTCGGCCGTCAGTGCCGTACCGGCGCGGCCTGCAAACAGCAAGGCTGTGACCACCGGCCCCAGTTCACGTACCAGGCTGAGGGCTACCAGCAGGCCCAAAGCCTCTGATGAACCATAGCGCTGCAGCGTGTAGTAGCCCTGCAAACCGAGCACAAAACCGACAAACAGGCCGGACACCGAGATGATGGCCAGAGAATAGTTGCCCAGAAAGAATATCTGGTCGCGCACCAGGCCGAAACGTGCCAGGGCCGGGCCGCTCATGGCCAGCAGGCGGCCGAAGAGCCGGGTCGCATAACCCAGTGCATCCAGCTGACCGCGAACAGCGAAACCCAGGTCTGACAGCAGCCGCGCCGGGCTGTAACGGGGGCCGCTCATGAGCGCCCTCCCCCGCCGGATGCCTGGTTGCCGAAGTCATCGGCCACATTGGGGCCAGGGTAATGGAATTTCACGGGGCCTTCACTGAGCGCATTGACGAACTGGTGGACCAGCGGGTCTGTGGAATGACGTACTTCATCAGGTGTGCCCTGGGCTGCAATGCCGCCATTGGCCAGGATGATGACCTGGTCCGCAATGCGAAAGGTGTCCTCAAGGTCGTGCGACACCACAATGCTGGTGATGCCTACCGTGTCATTGAGCTGGCGTATCAGCCTGGCCGCCGTACCAAGCGAGATCGGATCGAGACCGGCAAAGGGTTCGTCATACATGATGAGTTCGGGGTCCAGTACCATGGCCCTGGCCAGCGCGACGCGCCTGGCCATACCGCCCGAAACTTCGCTGGGCATGAGGTCACGCGCACCGCGCAGGCCGACAGCATTGAGTTTCATCAGCACGATATCGCGAACCAGCGCTTCATCGAGAGCCGTGTGCTCCCTGAGCGGGAAAGCGACGTTGTCGAAAACGCTCAAATCAGTGAACAGCGCGCCGAACTGGAACAGCATTCCCATGCGGCGGCGCGCGGCGTAGAGATCTGCCTGCATCATCTCGGAGACGTTTTTGCCGTCAAACAGCACCTGGCCGCTGTTGGCCTTCTGCTGGCCGCCTATCAGGCGCAACACGGTGGTCTTTCCGCCGCCGGAAGCGCCCATGAGCGCCGTGACCTTGCCGCGCGGCACGGAAAAATTGACTTTGCTCAGGATGATGCGGTCGCCCGCAGACGCGGGGTAGGAAAACGTCACATCCCGGAATTCAACCAGTGAGGCAGATGAAGCTGGTGGAGCGGAGTTTGCGGAAGAGGCAACAGGAATGTCTGGCATGAAAATCAGGGTGCCAACAGGCTGTTGGATTGTGTGGGGCGTTCCGTGAATGATAAAGGCATTGGCCCCATGCCCGGATGACACATCCCACATTCCGGAGTAGTCTCCCCCGCTACACTTTTAATAGCTTCTCACGTGCGTATTCATTGGCCTTGATGCGATTTGGCAGTCAAAACAGGCCTTCAGGAGAGAAAATGTTAACCTGCAACTTAACATTTTCCTTTTCTCCCAACTTCCAGGTGTATTTTGTTAACTTCCATATTAACAAATTGGTCTTTTCAGGTGCCAAAATATGCCTTCAGACCAATGAACACGCACGTCAGCAGCTATGTTTTTTATAGCGAAAAAAAAGGGGCGCTTTTCTCAAGCGCCCCTGTCTGATTCGAATACCTGGCTACCGGCTCTATCGTGGCAGGTCGCTGTAACCCATGAGGAATTCGTCAACCGCACGGGCGGCCTGACGCCCTTCCCTGATTGCCCATACAACCAGGCTCTGCCCACGGCGGATATCGCCGGCTGCAAACACCTTGGGCACGTTGGTGGCGTAGCCGCCGGTGAAGTCGGTGGTCGCTTTGGCGTTGCCGCGGTTGTCTTTCTCAATGCCGAAGGCTTCGAGCACCGATGACACCGGTGACACAAAACCCATGGCCAGCAAAACGAGGTCAGCCTTGAGCAGTTGCTCTGAGCCGGCCACTTCAACCATCTTGCCGTCTTTCCACTCGACGCGAACCGTCTTCAGGCCGGTGACCTTGCCTTTTTCACCCATCAGTTCCTTGGTGGAAATGGCGAACTCGCGCTCGCAGCCCTCTTCGTGGCTGGACGAGGTACGCAGCTTGATCGGCCAGTAAGGCCAGGTCATGGGGCGGTTTTCTTCTTCGGGCGGCTGGGGCATCAGCTCGAACTGCGTGACGCTGGCCGCGCCGTGGCGGTTGCTGGTGCCGACGCAATCAGAGCCGGTATCACCGCCGCCGATGACGATGACGTGTTTGCCGTCGGCGCGCAACTGGCCCTTGACCTTGTCGCCCGCATTGACCTTGTTCTGCTGGGGCAGGAATTCCATCGCGAAGTGCACGCCGTCGAGATCACGGCCAGGCACGGGCAGGTCACGCGACTGCTCTGCGCCGCCGGTCAGGATGACCGCATTGAAGTCTTTTTGCAGCTGTTCAGGCGAAATCGTTTCCTTGGCCCAGTTGGTGACTTTGGAGTCTTTTGGCAGGCTGCCCACCATCACGCCGGTACGGAAGGTCACACCTTCGGCCTGCATCTGCTCGACGCGGCGATCAATGTGGACCTTCTCCATCTTGAAATCGGGAATGCCGTAACGCAGAAGGCCGCCGACGCGGTCGTTCTTTTCAAACAGCGTCACGTCGTGGCCGACGCGCGCCAGCTGCTGGGCCGCCGCCATGCCGGCAGGGCCGGAGCCAACCACTGCAACCTTCTTGCCGGTCTTGTGTTTGGGCAGTTGCGGCTTGACCCAGCCTTCGGACCAGGCGCGGTCGATGATGGCGTGCTCAATCGACTTGATGCCGACAGCTTCGTCATTCACATTCAGCGTACAGGCGGCCTCGCAAGGTGCGGGGCAGATGCGGCCGGTGAATTCGGGAAAGTTGTTGGTGCTGTGCAGCGTGTCGATCGCGTTCTTCCAGTCGGCACGGAAGACCATGTCATTGAAGTCCGGAATCACGTTATTGACCGGGCAGCCGTTGTTGCAGAACGGCGTGCCGCAGTCCATGCAACGCGCCGCCTGCTTGTTGGCCTGCACGTCGTCGAGGCCGATGACAAATTCCTTGTAGTTCTTCAGGCGCTCGGGCACGGGCTTGTAGCCCTCTTCGATGCGCTCGTATTCCATGAAGCCGGTGATTTTTCCCATGATCGTGGTCCTGTCGATTCTTTTATCTTGATGCGTGAGTGACTAAGGCAGGTGGCAAGCTGCGATTACTTCGCAGCCGCCGTTTCCTTGTTGGTCGCTACCTGGGCGCTGGTGGTTTCGGTTGAAGCTTCCAGGCGGCGCTCCTTGCGCTCTATCAGGGCACGCTTGTATTCATTCGGGAAAACCTTCACAAACTTCAGGCGGGACTCGCTCCAGTTGTCGAGCAGTTCGCGCGCACGCTTGCTGCCGGTCCAGCGGTTGTGGTCCTGCAGCAGGCGCTTGAGGATCTCTTCATCAGACTCACCGGCATGCCATTCGGCCTTGTCGTGCGTGTGCTGTTCGGCCGTGGTGACCACCTTGTCCATGGAAACCATGGAGGTGTTGCAGCGCGTGGCAAACAGACCGTCTTCGTCATAGACATAAGCCACGCCGCCGCTCATGCCGGCAGCAAAGTTGCGGCCGGTCTTGCCCAGCACGGCAACCGTGCCGCCCGTCATGTATTCACAGCCATGGTCGCCCGTGCCTTCAACGACTGCCGTCGCACCAGACAGGCGAACAGCAAAACGCTCACCGGCCACGCCGCTGAAAAAGGCTTCGCCTGTGGTCGCGCCGTAAAGCACGGTGTTGCCGACGATGGTGTTCTTCACGGCGTCGCCGCGGAAGTCGATGCTCGGACGCACAACAATGCGGCCGCCGGAGAGACCCTTGCCGGTGTAGTCATTGGCATCACCGATGAGGTACATGGTGATGCCCTTGGCCAGGAATGCCCCAAAGGACTGGCCGCCCGTGCCCTCAAGCTGGATGCGCAGGGTGTCATCCGGCAGGCCTTGTGGGTGATGCCGTGTCAGCTCGCCCGAGAGCATGGCACCCACGGTGCGGTTGACGTTGCGCGCCACTTCGATGAACTGGACTTTCTCGCCCTTTTCAATCGCCGCTTTTGATTTTTCAATCAGGCGCACATCGAGTGCTTTTTCCAGGTTGTGGTCCTGGTTCATCACATGCAGGCGCGGCACGTCGGCAGGCACTGCCGGCTGGTGGAAGAGACGGCCGAAGTCCAGGCCGCCAGCCTTCCAGTGGGCAATGCCTTTCTGCGTGTCGAGCAGGTCGGCGCGGCCAATCAGGTCGTCAAACTTGCGCACACCGAGTTGCGCCATCAACTGACGCGCTTCTTCGGCAACAAAGAAGAAATAATTGACGACATGCTCGGGCTTGCCGCTGAATTTCTGGCGCAGCACCGGGTCTTGCGTGGCAACACCCACCGGGCAGGTGTTGAGGTGGCACTTGCGCATCATGATGCAGCCTTCAACCACCAGCGGTGCGGTGGCGAAACCGAATTCATCAGCGCCCAGCAGCGCACCGATAACAACGTCACGGCCGGTCTTCATCTGGCCATCGGCCTGCACGCGAATACGGCCGCGCAGGCGGTTGAGCACCAGCGTCTGCTGTGTTTCGGCGAGACCAATTTCCCAGGGCGAGCTGGCATGCTTGATGGACGACCAGGGCGATGCGCCCGTGCCGCCGTCATGGCCTGCGATCACGACATGGTCGGCCTTGGCCTTGGCCACACCGGCTGCAATCGTGCCGACACCGACTTCGCTGACCAGCTTGACGCTGATGCTGGCGCGCGGGTTCACGTTCTTCAGGTCGTGAATCAGTTGCGCCAGATCTTCAATCGAATAGATGTCATGGTGCGGTGGTGGCGAAATCAGGCCGACGCCAGGCACGGAGTAACGCAGCGCACCGATGTATTCAGTGACCTTGCCGCCGGGCAACTGGCCGCCTTCACCGGGTTTTGCGCCCTGGGCCATCTTGATCTGGATCTGGTCGGCAGACACCAGGTATTCGGCCGTCACACCAAAGCGGCCGGATGCGACCTGTTTGATGCGTGAGCGCAGCGAATCACCGTCGAGCAGCGGCAGGTCAACCTCGACCTGTTTAGGGCCGATGACACTTTTCAGTGTTTCACCCTTTTTGATCGGGATGCCCTTGAGCTCCTGGCGATAACGTGCGGGGTCTTCACCGCCCTCACCCGTGTTGCTCTTGCCGCCAATGCGATTCATGGCCACGGCCAGCGTGGCGTGCGCCTCGGTGCTGATGGAGCCCAGCGACATCGCGCCGGTGGCAAAACGCTTGACGATTTCCTTCGCCGATTCGACTTCATCAATCGGGATGGCTTTGGACGGATCGATTTTGAACTCGAACAGCCCGCGCAGGGTCATGTGGTTGCGGTTCTGGTCGTTGATCAGCTGCGCATATTCCTTGTACGTGTTCCAGTTGTTGGAGCGCGTGGAATGCTGCAGCTTGGCAATGGCGTCGGGCGACCACATGTGGTTTTCACCCCGCACGCGCCAGGCGTACTCGCCGCCAGCGTCCAGCATGTTGGCCAGCACCGGGTCGTCGCCGAAGGCGGCGTTGTGCATGCGCAGGGCTTCCTGTGCAATCTCGAACACGCCCATGCCTTCAACCTGGCTTGCAGTACCGGTGAAGAACCTGGCGATGGTGTCTCGGTTCAGGCCAATGGCTTCAAACAGCTGGGCGCCGCAGTAGCTCATATAGGTCGACACGCCCATCTTGGACATGATCTTGGACAGGCCCTTGCCAATCGCCTTGATGTAGTTGTAGATCGCCTTGTCGGTGCTGAGGTCGCCCGGCAGGCCCTTCGACAGCTCGGCCAGGGTTTCCATCGCGAGGTAGGGGTGAACGGCTTCTGCGCCATAACCGGCCAACACTGCGAAGTGGTGCACTTCACGTGCAGAACCGGTTTCGACCACCAGGCCGGCCGTGGTGCGCAGGCCTTCCTTCACCAGGTGCTGGTGAATGGCAGACAGTGCCAGCAGCGCGGGAATCGCCACCTGCGTGGCACTGACGCCACGGTCGCTGACGATGAGGATGTTGTTGCCGCCCTTGATGGCGTCAACAGCTTCGGCGCACAGCGATGCCAGCTTGGCCTCCACACCTTCATGGCCCCAGGCCAGCGGATAGGTGATGTCGAGCGTGTAGCTGCGGAACTTGCCCTGCGTGTGTGCCTCGATGTCGCGCAGCTTTTGCATGTCGGCAGGGTTGAGCACCGGCTGCGCAACTTCAAGGCGCATGGGCGGGTTGACCTGGTTGATGTCCAGCAGGTTGGGCTTGGGGCCGACAAAAGACACCAGCGACATCACGATGGCTTCGCGGATCGGGTCAATCGGCGGGTTGGTCACCTGCGCAAACAGCTGCTTGAAGTAGCTGTAGAGCGACTTGTTCTTGTTGGACAGCACGGCCAGCGGGCTGTCGTTGCCCATGGAGCCCGTGGCTTCCTCACCATTGACGGCCATGGGCGACATCAGGAACTTGATATCTTCCTGCGTGTAGCCGAAGGCCTGCTGGCGGTCGAGGAGCGAGGCGCCGGAATCGGCGGGCTGGATGGCTGCGCTTTTTGCAGCGACATCGTCGAGCTTGATGCGCAGGTTTTCAATCCACTGCTTGTAGGGCTTGGTGTGCGCCAGCGTCGCCTTGATCTCTTCGTCATCAATCATGCGGCCCTGTTCCAGGTCGATGAGGAACATCTTGCCAGGCTGCAGACGCCATTTGCGGACGATCTTGTTTTCGGGCACCGGCAACACGCCCGATTCGGACGCCATGATGACAAGGTCGTCGTCGGTCACGCAGTAGCGCGATGGGCGCAGGCCGTTACGGTCGAGCGTGGCACCGATCTGGCGACCATCGGTGAACACGATGGAAGCCGGGCCGTCCCAGGGTTCCAGCATGGCGGCGTGGTATTCGTAGAAGGCCTTGCGGCGCTCGTCCATGGTGGTGTGCTGCTCCCATGGCTCGGGAATCATCATCATCACCGCCTGGCTGATCGGGTAGCCCGACATGGTCAGCAGTTCAAGGCAGTTGTCGAAAGTCGCGGTGTCGGACTGGTCGGCAAAGCTGATGGGGTAAAGCTTTTGCAGGTCTGTACCCAGCACCGGAGAAGACATCACACCTTCACGCGCCTTCATCCAGTTATAGTTGCCCTTGACCGTGTTGATCTCGCCGTTGTGGGCGACATAACGGTAGGGGTGGGCCAGTGGCCACTCGGGGAAGGTGTTGGTCGAAAAACGCTGGTGCACCAGGCCCAGGGCCGAGACGCAGCGCTTGTCGGTCAGGTCCATGTAATAGGTACCTACCTGATCGGCCAGCAGCAGGCCCTTGTAGACCACGGTGCGGCTGGACATGCTGGGAACGTAGTATTCCTTGCTGTGCGTGAGCTTCAGGCGCTGGATGGCCGCACTGGCGGTCTTGCGTATCACATACAGCTTGCGCTCCAGCGCGTCCTGCACGATGACGTCGTTGCCACGGCCAATAAAGATCTGGCGCAGGATGGGCTCTTTTTCACGCACGGTGGGCGACATGGGCATGTCGCGGTTGACCGGCACATCACGCCAGCCCAGCAGCACCTGGCCTTCGGCTTTCACTGCGCGCTCAAGTGCCTGCTCGCAGGCCAGGCGGGATGCGTGTTCTTTCGGCAAAAACACCATGCCTACGCCGTATTCACCGGGAGGCGGCAACTGCACGCCAGTCTTCGCCATTTCTTCACGATAAAGCGCATCAGGCAGCTGGATCAATATGCCGGCACCGTCACCCATGAGCTTGTCGGCACCGACTGCACCCCGGTGATCCAGGTTCTCGAGAATCTTGAGGCCCTGTTGGACGATGGAGTGCGATTTGTGGCCCTTGATGTGCGCGACAAAGCCGACGCCGCAGGCATCGTGTTCGTTGGCACCAGAGTACAAGCCATGGTCTTGAAGATCTTTAATTTCAGCTGCCGTCGTCATGGCGCACTCCTAGTCAATTTATTCGCGGGGATAGGGATGATAAAGCGCAGCAACAACAATGCCAAATCTATTAATTAGGGTCAGATTCCAATTAATTCCACATAAATAAAGTCGGAATTTAATTGGGGACATATTTAAAATACCCAAAAGGCCAACGAAATCAAATATCTTTTTTGCCCACATCTTTCGTGGAAGAATTAATTGGTCTTCCACCCCGCATTTTTTGAACGCGGCGGGCGGTCTGTTTTTGCAGATCAGCAACAAAGTCAGGTTCGCCCAAGGCCCAGCCGCTGAGCACAGACCGGGTCAGGGCATCCTGCTGAGGGACAGATACACCCGCGCGCACCAATTCGGCGTAAGCAGCTTCACGGGCGAAGGGCGTGTTGCCAAGAGTCCAGTACAGGGAATGCGGCGTCACCAGCCTGTCGCTACGCAGGCCGCCATAGTGGCCATAGCTTGACCATGGATAGTCACCCGCCTCTGCCGCCAGGCCGGCACGTACCGGGTTGAGATCCATATAGGCCATGCATGCAAGCAGGTAGCGGTCTGTCTGGATCAGGGTAGAACGATAGCGGCCCTCCCATAGCGTGCCTGATCGCTCATGGAGGTCATTGAAATACCGTACATAACTCCGGCCAACAGCCTGCATCATGCCCGGCAGCCCTGTGTCCGTCTCCGGCGTGACCAGCAGGTGAAAGTGGTTACCCATCAACACGTAGGAGTGCACGGCAACCTCAAACTTCCTGGAGTTATCGTAGAGGAGCCCCAGCAGGTGCCCGTAATCGGCTGCGCTCCTGAAGATGGGCTGCCGGTTGTTGCCACGCTGTATGACGTGGTGCGGATAGCCGGGCAAAGTCAATCTGGGAAGGCGGGCCATGCGGATGGATCCTGGGTTGTACTGAACCCAGTTTAATTGGAATCTGACCCCGTTTAATTGGGGTTGTTGCTCGTCAAATCCCCATCCGTTAATCCGGCTGGTTTCCAGCCAGCCCCCGAGCCAGTCCGGCCACCTCACACTCACTTAGGGTGACATGCTGGTTTCAGCGCACGACCTTGCCATCAGGCGTGATTGTCACAAGATCAACGGCCCTCACAGACTCGTATTTTTTGGCGCGTAAATTCACACGAAAGCCGCTCATGTCGTAATCGGTCATGCCCTCGAATGCCTTCTGCAAACCGGTACGGTCTGGCTTTCCGCTACCGGAGGCGCTGCGTCTGACACCTTCGGCAAATGCGCGGGCCGCGACATAGCCCTCAACGCTCTCATAGCTGGGCGTCTGGTCGGTCTGGTTCAGTACGTCGAGGTACTCCTTTATCAGAGGCGTGCCGACACTGCGCGGGGAAGGCACGACCTGCGAGATCACAACGCCGCCGATTTCCTTACCCAAAGCGCTGAACAGTGGGTCAATGCCGACGACCGAGAAATTGAGGAACTGGCCCGCGTATCCCGCACGGCGCATTTTCCGGATAAAAGCGGCGGAAGAGTTGAACAGGCTGACCTGGATGATGGCCTGGGGTTGTGCCTTCATCAGCGCAGCAACGGCGGCGTCCACCTTGTCACTGTTAACCGGAGACAGCGCACTGGCGACCAGGGGCGGCCTCTTGAGGTCAATCAGCGCCTGGTGGACAGCTGCCAGCCCCGCCCGGCCCATCGCATCTTCTTCGGCAAACACCGCTATCCTGTCCTGGCTGAGGGTGGCGCAGTGGCGTGCCACCTTGTAGGCTTCATCAGCAAGCGCAGGCCGCACGTGGAACACGCTGGTGAGGCCTGTGTCGTGCAGCGCGTCAGAAGCAGCGAACGGCGCAAAGAAAAGGGTGCTGGAAGCCCGAGCCACACCATATGCGGCGTCGCAGCTGGCCGTGCCTGCAAATCCGAAGAGGCCATCAACGCCCTCGTCTATCAGTTGCCTGGCGTTGGCAGCCGCCTTGGCGGCGCTGTAACCATCGTCGAGTGCCTTGACTTCTATCCGGTAGCCGCCCGCACCATTTTTTGCATTGATGGCGTCAAAATACATTTTTGCACCATTAAAGTAAGCCAGCCCGATCTGATCGGCAGCACCGGTCAGGGGCACGGACTGCCCCAACACCAGCTTTCGCCCCTTTGCGGCCTGGGCCCAAAGTGCAGGGCTGGCCACAAGGGCACCTGCAGAAACACTGCGCAACACCAATTGGCGGCGATTGATGGTCATGGCGTCCTCCATTGTTTGGAAAATACATGCGGGCATGTTTGATGCCATCGAACAGCCTGCAGCAGCAGGGCAGACCGTCGATGAATCACAAGTCCAGCAGCGTAAGGCCGAACTGCAGCAGGAAACACGGGGATGGATGCCGAGATGTCATAAGGCCATGCACAGGTATTGCATGGAGCCGGTCGGCTATTGAAATCGGGGTGAGCGCAGTCGTTCGAGTTCGGTTCTGATCGATAGTGCGAGGCACAGGCCGGCGATGCACAGGGCGGCACTCACAGCGCCTGTCCATTGCCATCCACCGGCACGTACGGCCACCCATGCCATCAATGGAGGAACCACAAACTGCCCGGCAGAAGACCACTGCTGCAGCCAGCCCACAGTGGCCGAGACTGCATCAGGACGAGGTGCCAGCCTGATCGACAGGCTAAACAGGGTGGCAGGAATCAGTCCCCCCACTGCGGAAAAAGCCATGATGGCTGCGTATTGCCACCACGGCCCGATATGGGCGCCAAAGGCCAGCAGCGTACCCGTGCCCATGACAAGGAAACCCGCAGACAACAGGACCGGCGCGGAAATGCCTTTTTCCAGCAGACGTCCCGCCACCACATTACCGACCATGTTCAGCGCTGCGGCCAGCGCCGTGAGCCAGGCTGCCGTCGTGCTGGCCACACCAGCTGCGGCATAAATGGTCGGCAGGAACCCCACCACCGCCAGCCATTGCCCGGCGTAGACCGCAAACGTCAAGGCCATCAACCACACGGGTCTGGAACGAAGTGTCAACGCCAGCAATGTGCGGGTCACTGATTTATCCGGCGCGGCGGCCTCTGCATGATCGCGCACGCTGCGATCGGAAGGAACCTGCCAAAACAACAACAGTGCCATCAGTATGGCCACGCCTGATAAAAGGCACCACCAGATTCGCCAGCCACTGTCCTGCGATCCAAGAAGCATGGCCCAAGGCCCCAGCAACAGGGCCAGTGATGTTCCCAGTGGCATATAGGTGCCCCATACCCCCATCATGCTGTTGATACGCTCACGCGGCACCAGCATACGCAGCAGGCCGGGCCCGGGCAGCACC
Organism: Polaromonas sp.; assembly: GCF_016185115.1. Taxonomy (GTDB): domain Bacteria; phylum Pseudomonadota; class Gammaproteobacteria; order Burkholderiales; family Burkholderiaceae_C; genus Polaromonas. The sequence goes on from NZ_JACPOF010000020.1 coordinate 251,617, forward strand.
ACCCAGAGAAAGCCCAGGCCCTCAAACGCGCGCGTCACCAGCAACCAGGTGGCGCTTTCGGCAAGAGAACCAAGCAGACTGGCCGTGCCGAGGACGAGCAGCCCCCCCACCATGCTGCGTTTGAGCCCCATGCGCTGCACGGCCAGGCCGGTCATCAGTCCCAGGCACATGCCGGCAAATTGCACCAGCGACAGCAGGAAACCAGCCTGCAACAAGGTGACGCCAAGCACCCGCTCGAGCACAGGTACGGCCGGGGGCAGCTTGCCGATGTGCATCGCCGCACCCAGCGCGGCCGCCACTATGCAGAATGCTGTCGGCATACTTGGCTGAATGCCGCCCTGGCTGGCAATTTTGCTCATGCGGGAAACGCTGCCCGCCCGACCAGCCGCCCGTGCTCTTTCGATGCAAAACGGTCTGTCATGCCGGCAATGTAATCGGCCACCACACGTTCGGGCCGGACGCCTGCCGAATGCGTCATGTCAACCCCATCGAAACGGTCGGTGTGTGCCTGCGGCATCTGCAGGGGGTCGGCCATGTAGGCGGCGAACAACTCACGCACCACCTGCTTGGCAGACTCGGTGGTTTCGGAGACCTTCGGGTGTCGATAGAGGTTTTTGAGCAGGAATTGTTTGAGTGCAGCCGATTGCGTCGCCATGTCCGCGCTGAAACAAATCAGCGGCGGCCCCTGCCGGACGGCATCCACATTCGCTGCCCCCCTGCGTGCGATCACCCGCGTGGTTGCGTCTATCACGTCGTAGACCTGCGCGCTGAGCATGCGGCGTATGGTCTCGAACAGAAGCCTGCGTCCTCTTAGCAAAGGATGGGCCAGGCTGGTTTCCCGGCGGTAACAACTGAACAGCTCAACCTCTTCAAGCTGCTCCAGTTGCAGCAGGCCAGAGCGCACGCCATCATCAATATCGTGGGCGTTGTAGGCAATTTCATCCGCCAGATTCGCCAGTTGCGCCTCCAGCGAGGGCTGCAGCCTGAGGGAGCCCGCAGCTTCTGCGGGAGGCAAAAACCGGTGTGCCACACCACCTGGCTCGCGCGCCTCAATGCGCAACGCATTGCGGCGCGAGCAGTGTTTGAGTATGCCTTCGCGCGTCTCGAAAGTGAGGTTCAGTCCGTTGTATTCCGGGTAACGCTCTTCCAGCGAATCCACCACGCGCAGGCTTTGCAGGTTGTGCTCGAAGCCCGCACTTTGCGGGTTGTGCGCCTTCAGGCAGTTGTTCAGGGCGTCCTGACCGGCGTGCCCGAAAGGTGTGTGGCCAAGATCGTGCGCCAGCGCAATGGCTTCGACCAGATCTTCGTTGATGTGCAGCGCACGGGCAATGGAGCGGCCCAGTTGCGCGACCTCGAGCGAATGCGTGAGGCGGGTCCGGAACAGGTCTCCCTCATGGTTGAGGAAAACCTGGGTTTTATAGACCAGCCGGCGAAACGCAGTCGAATGCACGATGCGGTCGCGGTCACGCTGAAAGTCCGAACGCGTCGGTGCTGCAGCTTCGGGAAACCTGCGCCCACGTGACAAGGCCGGGTCGCAGGCATAAGGTGCCAGGTTCATGGCGAATGGTGCTGCGTAAATTAGCGGCAGCAAGTGTCTATGACTTCACGAACCAGGGCATCTGGCGCGGCACGAACAACGGCCCGACCGGGTCCTTCAATCAGTACGAACCTGATCTCGCCCGCCTCTGACTTTTTATCCACGCGCATCAGTTCCAGGTAACGGCCTGCATTGTCCTGGCTCGACAATACGGGTCCCTTCACCGGAAGACCAGCCCTTGCGACGAGGTGAACCAGGCGCTCAACAAATGCGTCATCCACCAGCCCCAGACGCCGGGACAGGTGCGCGGCCATCACCATGCCACACCCAACGCCTTCACCGTGCAACCACTCGCCATAACCAAGGCCAGACTCAATGGCATGCCCGAAGGTATGGCCGAAATTAAGGATGGCGCGCAAGCCCTGCTCCCGTTCATCCTGACCGACGACCCAGGCCTTGATTTCACAACTGCGCCTGACGGCATGCGCCAGCGCCACGGGGTCGCGCGCGAGCAGGGCATCCATATTGGTTTCAATCCAGTCAAGAAAATCAAGGTCGGCGATGGGCCCGTACTTGATAACTTCCGCCAGGCCTGCACTCAATTCGCGGGCAGGCAAGGTGTTCAGCACGTCCAGGTCACACACGACCAGTTGTGGCTGGTAAAACGCGCCAATCATGTTCTTGCCAAGCGGATGGTTGATGGCCGTCTTCCCGCCTACCGAGGAATCGACCTGGGCCAGCAAGGTCGTGGGTACCTGCACAAAAGGCACACCGCGCATGTAACTCGCCGCAGCAAAACCGGTCATGTCACCAACCACGCCACCGCCCAGCGCAAACAGGACAGTTTTCCGGTCACAGCCGTTTTCCAGCAGCGCGTCAAAAATCAGCTGCAGGGTCTGCCAGTCCTTATAGACCTCGCCATCCGGAAGCACAGTCAGCAGCACCTTTTTGTAGTGCCCGCCGAGCGCCGCCTGGAGCTGCCGGGCATAAAGGGGGGCGACGGCGGTATTGCTGACAATCAGCGCCGTTGTCGCCGGAGGAAGCTGTCTGTAAGTGGCGGAATCACCCAGAAGTTCCGGACCAATAACAATAGGGTAACTGCGCTCTGCGAGGTTGATTTGAACCTGGGCGCCTGCTGGCGGGATATTTGCGGACATAGGTTTCAAGTGTAGAGGCTTGCAGGGCGTCCTGTAAGCGCCGACAGGCGCACTGAAGCAGCCCGCAATCAATGCGACTGTACAACGCCAGCGAGCTCAAGCTGCATCAGAATGGTATTGACCAGTGTCGAGACGGAAGGTCGGCCTGTTTCAATAACAAAGCGCGATGTTTCGCGGTACAGGGGATCGCGCACGGCATAGAGTTCCTTCAGGCGCGCCAGCGGATCTGAAACCTGCAGCAGGGGCCGATTCTGGTCATTGCGCAAACGCCTGAACACCTCTTCAGGTGCCGAGTGCAGGTAGACCGAGAGTGTTCGCTCACGGAGGCGTCTGCGATTGGCCTCGCGCAAAATGGCGCCGCCCCCGGTGGAGAGCACGCACGCCCCTTGTTGCGTCAACTCGTCAATCAGCTCTTCCTCGAGATCACGAAAAGCCGCCTCACCTTCACGTTCGAAGAATTCGCGGATGGAGCAGCCGATACGCTGCTCTATGACCTGGTCGGAGTCAACAAACCTGATGCCCAGGCGCCTGGCAAGCTGCCGCCCAATGGTCGACTTGCCCGAGCCAGGCAAACCGACGCAGGCGATTCTGGCGGGATGGTTGTTCACGTTCTGATTTTAGAGCCTGTGAATTTGCCATTCACAATGGCCGGGGCGTTTCGGCACCGCGAGTTGCCGGTGAGACCGGGGCGTGCCCCGCGCATGACAAATGGGCATCCGGCAGCGGGCATTGCCCGCCGCAGGCCATCAGCGAAACATCAGCGCAATGTAGCTCCGCTCGTGAGCATCTTGGGCGTGATGAATACCAGCAACTCGTTCCGGCTCGCCGTACGGGTCTTCTGCTTGAACAGGTTGCCAATGCCCGGCAGATCTCCGAGAAACGGAACCTTGGTTTCGTCCTCGCGGTCGTTCTGCTCATAGATGCCGCCCAATACAACCGTGCCGCCGTTTTCAACCAGCACCTGGGTCTGGATGTGCTTGGTATCGATGGCAAATCCATTCGAAGTGGATCGGCCGACACTGTCCTTGTTGACGTCCACATTCAGGATGATGTTGCCCTCGGGCGTGATTTGCGGGGTCACTTCAAGTTTCAGGTTGGCCTTGCGAAAGGCAATGGATGTTGCGCCGCTCGATGTCGCCTGTTGATAGGGCAACTCGGTGCCCTGCTCGATCACGGCCTTGACCTGGTCTGCCGTGACGATACGCGGGCTGGACACAATCTTGCCCTTGCCATCTGCTTCGGCGGCTGAAATTTCAAGGTTGAGCAGGCGGGTCAGATTGGAACTGAACAGGGAGATGGCAAATGTCGCAGCGGGGAAGCCGTTTTGACCGACTGCCGGCATATTGACAAAGTCGCCAGCGTTTGTCCCAAAATTCCCCCCGGCTACTGGCGGATTGGTGGCGTTGACGCTGGGCGCAATATAGCTGTTCCCAAACATCACATTGCTGTTGTTATTCAGGGTGAAAGGCCGGCCGCCCAGGCGCACACCCAGTGAACGGCCAAAAGTATCAGCCGCCTCTACGATACGGGCCTCAATCAGCACCTGACGCACAGGAATATCGAGCTTGGCAATCAGCGCCTGAATCTGCTCAAGTTTGGCCGGTATATCGGTGATAAAGAGCTGGTTGGTGCGCGACTCCGAGATCACGCTTCCACGCGTGGACAGGATTCTGGTAGCCCCCGCACCTGTTCCCACCAGGCCCGCGGAAATTTCCGAAGCCTTGGCGTAGTTCAGCTTGAAATCCTGTGTGCGCAAGGGCTCCAGACTCTGAATGGCGTTTCTCGATTCAAGATCGAGTTTTTCCTTGGCGGCCAGCTCATCCTTGGGTGCGATCAACAGGACGTTACCTGACTTGCGCATGCCCAGGCCTCGCGCCTGCAGGATGATGTCCAGCGCCTGGTCCCACGGGACATCCTTCAGGCGCAAGGTGACATTGCCTGTAACGGTGTCGGATGTCACCACATTGAAATTGGTGAAATCAGCAATCACCTGAAGCAGGGAGCGTATTTCAATATTCTGGAAATTGAGCGACAGTTTTTCACCATTAAAGCCCGGACCCTGGGTCAGCTTGCCCGGATCAATCTTTTGCTGGCGGATTTCAAGCACAAACTGGTTATCACTCTGGTAAGCACTGTGCTCCCACAATCCTTTCGGCTCCACGATCATCCGGACCTTGTCCCCTGCCTGGAAGGTCGTGACGCTTTGCACCGGGGTACCGAAGTCCGCGACATCAAGACGACGGCGCAGCCCCTCGGGCAATGCGGACTTTAAAAACTCCACGACAAGTGTCTGACCTTGCGGCCGTATGTCCACGCCAACCTGGTTATTGGGCAGGTCTACGACAATCCGCCCGGAACTGTCAATGCCGCGCCTGAAGTCAAGATCCTTGAGTGGCAGGACGTCACGATTACGATTCTCCGCGAATGCCTGCGGCGCCGCACTGGAAGGTCCCGCCGCAACGATCGGGTCCAGGGAAATAAGAAGCGACTTCCCCTGGATCTCTGCCTTGTAAGCCGTGGATGCCTTCAGGTTCAGCACCACACGCGAACGCTCCCCGGCCTGAACAACGTTGGCCGAACGCAGGTTTCCAAGATTGATGTCCACAGTGGATCGACCCATGGCGTTGCCAACACCGGGAAAGTCAAGTGCAATGCGTGCAGGCGTCTGGATGCTGAATCCGGTCGGAATTGCAGTCAGGGGTTCCGCAAGTTCAACCCGTATGACCTCCACGCCGCCCTGCACCGATCCGGTAACGGACTGGATGGAATTGCCAGTGGCAGGCGACTGGGCCTGTACCGTCAATGATGCTGACATCACCAGCAGGGAAAGCATCCAGGCCATCTGCCTGGGCAAGCCGTCAAGCAAACTGCGCAGGCCGCCCCCCGGGGCAACGGCTTGTCGTGTCAATGTCTGCTTGTTCATTTTGATACCTCTTGAAGCTGTAATGTCGCCGTGCGTTCTATCCACTCGCCACCGGAATCCTGGACGATCTCGCGCAGCGTCAGCCCCGTGTCGGTGACTTTCGTGATGCGCCCATAGTTCTGCCCAAGATAGCCACCCACCTTGACCTGATAGAGCAGGTTTTCAACGCGCACAAGCGCTACGGGCTGGCCAAGCTTGAGCAGGCTCCCCACCATCACAACTGCATCAAGCGGATAGGCCTCCAGGGGTTCCTTGCGCCTTGCAAGCTCCGGCGCAATCAAGGCAGCATTTGCAGCGGACTGGGTGGATTCTCGCCTGAGCGCCTGGGTTAATTTCTGGTTGCTGAAGGGCTCAATGGCACCCTCGTCTGCATAGGGCTGGGGGGAGAATTTGGTGGGCTCAGGTATGCGATCCACCCTGGATTTGGTCAAACTACGCTGCTCCGCCATCCAGCCCTGCAATTGCTCCTCTTCCGAAGCACCGCAGCCGGCAAGCCCCAGGATCAGGGAACCGGAAAGCACCAACAGGCAGATGTTCTTGCTAAAAGTCATTTCTTGGGCCCCGCCACCTTACGCTGCGCCGACACTTCGTCGTTATCAAGATAACGGAATGTTTTTGCGGTCGTATCCATCGAGAGGGTTCCGTCTTTTCCAGCGGGGGTGATTGTCAGGTTGTTCAACGTGACGATCCGGGAAAGATTGGCGATATCCGCCGCGAACAAGCCCATATCGTGATATCGCCCCGTCACCCGGACCGAAATGGGCAATTCGGCGTAGTACTCTTTCACGCTGACCTGCCCAGGGCGGAAAAGCTCGAACTGCAAACTGCGGCCGAGGCCGGCCTGGTTGATATCAGACAGGAGTGCATCCATTTCAGCCTTGCTCGGCAACTGCTTTTCGAGTTGCGTCACATACTGCTGCACCTGTTCGCGCTGCTTCTTCAGGGCATCCAGGCTGGCAGCTTGCGTCAGCTTTTTCGTGAAATCAGCCCTCAGCTGGACTTCCTTGGTACGCTCGGATGTCAACTCTTCGTCAGACGAGCTCAACCAGACAAACCACAATGCCACAACCACAAACGCAGTAACGCCCACGCACAGGAGGTATCGCGGCAGGGCTGGCCATGAAGGCGGATCGTTCGGATTAAGCCCGACAAACTGGGACTTCAGTGCGGCCTGGACCGCTGCGAAATCAATATTTATTTTAGGTACTTTGGCCATGAGCTACCCGCTTCAAATCTTTGGCTTTGACGCCGGCACGGCGGCAGGCACAGCGCCTGCCGGTGCGGAACTGACCGGTTTGGGCTGGTCGCTTGCACGCCTCAGGCCTATGCGCATGGAGAAATTCGAAACCCGGCGCTGATCGCGGGCACTCAAAGCCACGCTTGAAGCCGTGATCTCGATCAATTCCGGACGCGTCAGCCACTGGCTGTTATTGGCCAGGTTACGCAATAGCTCGGAAACACGCTCATTGGACTGCGCCACGCCAGTGATCAGAACCGTCTGGTTCTCCTGCCGCATGTTGGTGATGTAGACGCCGTCGGGCAACTGCCGCACCAGTTCCGACAGCAGGTAAACGGGCAGATTGCGATTGCCCTGCAAGTCTTCTACCGCGTTCTGGCGGGCACGCAGGGCTGCGATCTCCGCCTGCAAGCCGGCAATATCCTTGATCTGGCCTTCGAGCTTTGTGATTTCCCTCTTGAGAAGGGTATTCCTGTCCCTTTGCCCTGAAATCTGGGTCTGGTACCAGGAATAGATAGCACCGCAAATCAGGCCGCCTATGAGGGCAGCAATGCCCATTGCAGTGAAAAAGAGTTCCCGCTTGCGCTTGCGTGCAGCTTCGCGGTGGGGGAGCAAATTGACAAGAATCACCGCAGGAACCTCCGCAGGGCGAGGCCGCAAGATGTCAAATAGGAGGCGGCTTCGCGACGCATCTTCTTCTCACGGACATTGCTGCCAATAGTCATGCCCTCAAACGGATCTGCGCACATGCAGGCAAAAGAGGTCTGCTGGGTGACCGCTTCGGTCAAGCCCGGAAGCGCGGACGAACCGCCGGCCAGCATGACGTAATCGACCTTGTTATGGGGTGTACTGGTAAAAAAGAACTGCAGCGCACGCCCGATTTCCTGGGCCATGCTCTCAACAAAAGGCTTGAGCACCCCCGACTCATAATCTTCGGGCAGGTCGCCGCTGCGTTTTTTGCTCTCGGCCTCTTCGGGTGAAAAACCATACTGCCTGACGATGAGCTGCGTGAGCTGGGCGCCACCAAAAGCCTGGTCCCGCTCGTACAGCACTTCATCGTTCTTGATGACCTGCATGCTGGTCGTGAGCGCACCGACCTCGAACAGCGCCACCATCGTATCCACGCCCTTGTTGGGCAGGTTTTCAATCAGCCGCGCCGTCGCCAGCCTGGACGCATAGGACTCCACGTCCACCACCACCGGCTTCAGGCCGGCTGCTTCGGCAAGACCCTGACGATCCTGGACCTTTTCCTTGCGTGAGGCTGCTATGAGCACCTCCACATCACCTGCGGATGTGGCGCTCGGGCCAACCACGCAGAAATCAAGGCTCACTTCATCCAGCGAGAAGGGAATGTACTGGTTGGCTTCGGACTCGACCTGTATTTCGAGTTCGGACTCGTTCAGGCCGCCCGGCAAAATAATTTTCTTCGTGATCACCGCGGAAGCCGGCAGCGCCATGGCGACCTGTTTGGTCTTGGTACCGCTCTTTTTGACCAGCCGGCGAACCGCTTCGGCAACTTCTTCAAACTTCTCCACGTTGCCGTCGGTGATCCAGCCGCGCTCGAGCGGCTCGATGGCGCAGCGGTCCAGAACCAGGTTGCCCGCCTTGTCACGGCTCAACTCGACCAACTTTACGCTGGAAGAACTGATGTCAAGACCAAGCAAAGGCGGATCCTGACGGCTGAATAAAGACCCCAAAGAGATCAAAACGGTCCCCAAAAGACGGCTAATGAGTAGCCTTACGTACTTAAGAAATCACTTGAATACTATCAGCAAGCTCTTTGTACAGTAAGGATTTTTCCCGTTTTGAGCATTATTACCGTTGCCAAAAGCCGACGCTTTCGGGGAAGCCTGAGCAATCAGGGGCTGTGGCAAGTGCTTTGCCCGAAAGGCAACAGTGTAAGTGGCTACTTGTCTGGCACACTTTCAATATGCTGCCCATTTTTATAATGCGTGTGCGTCCCAACGATTGTTTACATGCCGCCCAATACCCCTTCCGATACCTCCCCGGCCTCCAAACCCGCCCCGTCCGGCCAACGCCCATGGTTGCGCCTGTTGGCGAAGTTGTCGCTCTGGGCTGGGGGTATTGCGCTGGCCGTAGTGTTCAGCGCGGCGATGGTGGTGGCCGTCGCCCTGGCCGTCGCCTACCCCAACCTGCCTGACATCTCCGACCTGTCCGACTATCGCCCCAAGCTGCCGATGCGGGTTTATTCGGCCGACGGCGTCGTCATCGGGGAGTTCGGCGAAGAACGCCGCAGCCTGACGCCCATCAAGGACATCCCCCAGGTCATGAAAGATGCCGTCCTGGCGATTGAAGACGCCCGCTTCTTTTCCCACGGCGGCGTGGATTACCTGGGCGTCATACGCGCCGGGCTTGCCAACGTAGGCCGGGCCAAAAGTCAGGGCGCATCGACCATCACCATGCAGGTCGCCCGCAACGTCTACCTCTCGTCCGAGAAGACCTTTACCCGCAAGCTCTATGAAATCCTGCTGACCTTCAAACTGGAACACCTGCTGACAAAGGACCAGATTCTCGAAATCTACATGAACCAGATTTTCCTCGGCAACCGCGCCTACGGGTTTGCGGCAGCCTCGGAAGCCTATTTCGGAAAACCCCTCAAAAACATCAGCATCGCGGAAGCGGCCATGCTCGCCGGCCTGCCCAAGGCGCCATCGGCCTATAACCCCATCAACAATCCCAAGCGCGCAAAGTCCAGGCAGCTCTACATCATCGAGCGCATGGAGGACAACGGCTTCATCACCGCCGCCCAGGCCGCCGCAGCGAAAGCAGAAGAACTGGCCGTCAAGTCCGGGCCGGATGCAGGCAGGGTACACGCTGAATACATTGCCGAGACCGTGCGCCAACTGGTGTTTAACCAGTATGGTGAGCAGACCTACACGCGCGGCCTGAACGTCTATACAACACTCAATGCTGCTGACCAGACCATGGCCTACAAGGCGCTCCGCAAGGGCATCATGGACTATGAGCGCCGCCAGATCTATCGCGGTCCCGAGCAGTTCATCGATATTCCTGCCGATCCTGCACAGGCCGACGAGGCCATTGACGATGCCCTCACAGAGAACCCTGACAACGGGGACGTGATGTCTGCTGTCGTTCTGGAAGCCAATCCCAAGCGCATCCTGGCGATACGCCAGAACAGCGAAAGTGTCGAAATCACGGGCGATGGCCTCAAACCGGCACAGTCAGGACTGGCTGACAAGGCCGCGCCCAACATCAAGATACGCCGGGGCGCCGTCATCCGCGTTGTGAAGACACCCAAGGGGACCTGGGAAATCACGCAGATCCCCGAGGTCGAAGGTGCTTTTGTAGCGCTGGACCCGCGGGACGGCGCCATACGTGCGCTGGTGGGCGGTTTCGATTTCGAGAAAAACAAGTTCAACCACGTCACCCAGGCCTGGCGCCAGCCCGGCTCCAGCTTCAAGCCCTTCATCTACTCCGCAGCGCTGGAAAAGGGCTTCACGCCGGGCACCGTCGTCAATGACGCCCCCCTGTTTTTTGACGCCGGCGTAACTGGCGGGCAGCCCTGGGAGCCCAAGAACTACGACGGCAAGTTTGAAGGCCCGATGAACCTGCGGACCGCCCTCAAGAAGTCCAAGAACATGATTTCCATCCGCATACTGCAAGCCATAGGCGCGCCCTATGCCCAGGACTGGATTACCCATTTCGGATTTGAGGCGGAGAAGCACCCTGCCTACCTGACCATGGCCCTGGGCGCAGGCTCTGTCACGCCCATGCAAATGGCCACGGCCTATTCGGTATTCGCCAACGGTGGGTACCGCATCAACCCCTACCTCATCACCCGCATCACCGACCAGAAGGGCAAGGTGCTGGTTGACGTCAAACCGCCCAAGCCGGACGAAGCATCGCGCGGCGTGGACGCACGCAATGCCTTCATCATGTCCAGCCTGCTGCAGGAAGTTGCACGTTCCGGTACGGCAGCGCGTGCACAGGCCACCCTCAAGCGGCCTGATCTTTATGGCAAGACCGGCACGACCAATGACTCCATAGACACATGGTTCGTGGGCTACCAGCCCACCCTGGCTGCGGCTGTGTGGATGGGTTACGACACACCCAAGAACCTCGGTGATCGTGAAACCGGCGGCGGCCTGAGCCTGCCGGTATGGATTGATTTCATGGCCTACGCACTGAAGAACGTGCCCGTCTCCGAAATGCCGGTGCCCGAGGGCGTGGTGAATGTGGGTGGCGAGTGGTACTACGACGAATACACCAAGGGCGCAGGCGTGAGCAGTGTCGGGCTGCAGGACCCCGGAGCCGCGGCGCAGCAGGCAGCGGCCCCGGGCGCTTCTCCGGGCACCCCAGGTACACCGATTTCAGTCCTGCCCCCCGCAGACGAGAAAAAGCGGATTCTCGACCTGTTCAAAAACTGACGCAATGGGCCCCGGGGTTCAAGGCGTAAAGGTCAGCGCTTGCCCGGCCTGTTCGCTCGCATAACGCGAGAGTCCGGCGAAAAACTCGCTGGCATCTTTTGTGTCTGACCACTGCTGGCCATTGAACTTGTAGTGAAAACCGCCAGCCTTGGCGGCCATCCAGATTTCCTGCAGCGGTTTTTGCAGGTTGATGATGATCTGGCTGCGGTTTGAAAATGTCAGCGTGATCATGCCGCCGGTGCGCTGGTTGTCGATGTCCGCGTCGGTATCGTCGTTGATCCGGTCGCATGCGAGCTCCACGGCCCTCAAGGCAGCCTCTGCATGTTCCAGGTATTCAAGCTCGGTCATTACAATCCCATCATGGTTTCTTCACCCCAAATTCTAGGCTCCACACGGAACACCCCCTCCCGCCATGGACTTGTGCTGGCAGTTCTTGCATTGTGTGCGTTGGCAGGCTGCGGCCAAAAGGGCCCACTGTATTTCCCCACCATACCCGCACCACCCGTGCTGAACGTGCCTGCACCCCAGACGCCCCTCGCAGCACCACAGGTGCCAGCATCGGCAGCACGATGAGCAGGCCGCCGGAAGGTGCAGGCCAGCAACTGCCTGGCCACCCATTTGTGGCCTACCGCGATGGATCACTGTATGTGGAAGATGTCGCGCTCGACGCAGTGGCGCGGGCACACGGCACGCCACTTTTTGTGTACTCCAGGGCCGCCATGCTGTCGGCCCTGTCAGCCTATCAACGGGGTTTTGCAGGGCGTGATGCGCAGATCTGTTATGCCATGAAGGCCAACTCTTCTCTGGGCGTTCTGCAGGTGTTTGCCAGGGCAGGTTGCGGCTTTGACATCGTTTCGGGCGGTGAGCTTGACCGCGTGCTGGCCGCAGGCGGCGATGCAGGGAAAGTCATTTTTTCAGGCGTCGGCAAAACGCGCGCAGAGATGCAGCAGGCCCTGTCTGCCGGAATAGGCTGCTTCAACGTCGAAAGCGAGGCCGAACTGGATGTACTGTCCGGGGTCGCCGCAGGCATGGGCCTGCGTGCGCCGGTCAGCATTCGCGTCAATCCCAATGTCGACCCGAAAACACATCCCTACATTTCTACCGGGCTCAAGGGCAACAAGTTCGGCGTGGCGCATGAAGAGGCTTTGCGCATCTACCAGCATGCGGCGTCGCTCAAGGGCCTGAAGGTGGTCGGCATCGACTGCCATATCGGCTCGCAGATCACCGACCCCACCCCCTATCTTGATGCGATGGACCGCGTGCTGGACCTCGTCTCGGCCATTGAAAATGCAGGTATCACACTTGACCATATCGATTTCGGCGGCGGCCTCGGCATCAACTACAACGGCGACACCCCGCCCGAAGCAGATGCGCTGTGGCTACAGCTGCTGGCAAAGGTGGACGCACGCGGCTATGGCAGCAAAAAGCTCATGATCGAGCCGGGGCGCTCACTGGTGGGGAACGCCGGCGTTTGCGTGACAGAAGTGCTTTACATCAAGCCCGGCGAGCAGAAGAACTTCTGCATCATCGATGCAGCCATGAATGACCTGCCACGTCCTGCGATGTACCAGGCCTTCCACGCCATCGTTCCGCTTGAGCCGAATACCAGGGCAGCCAAGGCCACCTATGACGTCGTCGGCCCGGTTTGTGAAAGCGGGGACTGGATAGGCCATGACCGTGAACTGGCTGTGGCGGCTGGTGACAAACTGGCCGTTCTGTCAGCCGGCGCTTATTGCATGAGCATGGCCAGCAACTACAACACCCGCGGTCGTGCGGCCGAACTGCTGGTGGACGGCAGCCAGGCACACGTGATCAGGCAGCGTGAGAATTCGCAGGACCAGATGCGCCACGAGCGCCTGGTCGGCTAGGCACCAGCCGGCTTATCTGGCGGTGACCGGCGCTACTGGACGGGCAGGTTTTGGCTTCTTTTTCCTGATGTACTGCACGACTCGCCACCCCAGAAGCACAGCGATGATGGCGGCGTAAACAAATACCTCGGCAAAATTGTTTTTGCCTGAGCGCATCCAGAAAAAGTGCAGCAGGCCCAGCCCGACAATCAGATAAACCAGTTTGTGCAGTGCCTGCCAGCGTTTGGCGCCCATGGCCCTGATGGCGGCATTGAACGAGGTCGCTGCAAGTGGCGTCAGCAACACAAAGGCTGAAAAACCCACAAGAATAAAGGGCCGCTTGGCGATGTCTTTGGCGATATCCGCCACATCAAAGCTCATGTCGAACCCGCTGTAACTCAGCAAGTGCACCACCACATAAAAATAGGCAAACAGCCCCAGCATGCGCCGAAAGCGTGTAAGCGCAGGCGTGTTGCTGATGACACGCAGCGGCGTAACCGCCAGCACGATACAGATGAAACGCAGCGTCCAGTCGCCAGTTGCGCGAATCAGGTATTCGGCCGGGTTGGCGCCCAGGACATTGGCATTGCCCATCTGGGCCTGGATGACGTTCCATGCCAGCCACGCAAACGGCAACAGGCACACGATGAAAAGAATGACTTTTGCTGCTGGATGCAGCAAAAGCTTCTGCCGCGACACCATCTCAGAAAAACTTCTTGAGGTCCATGCCAGCGTAAAGCTGGCCTACCTGCGCTTCGTACCCGTTAAACATCAGCGTCTTGCGTTTCTTGGCGAACAGGCCGTCTTCGCCGATGCGGCGCTCGGTGGCCTGGCTCCAGCGCGGGTGATCGACGTTCGGGTTCACGTTGGAATAAAACCCGTACTCCTGCGCAGCAGCCTTGTTCCAGGCGGTGCGCGGTTCCTTGTCGGTGAAGCGGATTTTCACAATGCTCTTGCCGCTCTTGAAACCGTATTTCCATGGCAGCACCATGCGCACCGGCGCGCCGCTCTGGTTGGGCAGGACCTCGCCATACATGCCGAAGGTCAGCAGTGCAAGCGGGTGCATGGCTTCATCCATTCGCAGTGCTTCCACATACGGCCACTCCAGCACACGCGAACCGACAAAAGGCATGGTCTTGGGATCGGCCTGGGTGATGAACTCGACGTATTTGGCGCTGCCCAGCGGTTCGACTTTTTTGATCAGTTCCGACAGCGAATAACCCACCCATGGAATCACCATGGACCAGCCCTCAACGCAGCGCAGGCGGTAGATGCGCTCTTCCTGCGGGCTCAGCTTGATGAGGTCTTCGAGTGTGTAGCTTCTGGGCTGCTTGACCAGGCCCTCAATGGCGACCGACCAGGGCCTGGTCACCAGCGTACCGGCGTTCCTGGCGGGGTCGGCCTTGTCGGTGCCGAACTCGTAGAAGTTGTTATAGGTCGTGACGTCCTTGTAGTCGGTCACTTTCTCCATGGTCACTGCGCCAGACACCGCAGACTTCACACCCGGCAGCGCCGCCAGCTTGCCCGGCTTTGTCACGGTCTGCGCCATGGCCTGGCGGCCGGCCCAGCCCGCAGCGGCCACACCGGCAGCGCCTGTGGCCATCAGGCGGATCATGTCACGGCGGCCCTGATAGACGCCTTGCGGCGTTATCTCGCTGGCAACCGGGTGGTTAAAACCGCTGGTGTTGGTCCTGATGAGCATCGTGTTGTCCTTGATTTACTGGTTAGTCTTTATACGCACGCTATCCTTACAAGGATTCAACCAGCGGCTACAAGGTTCCGTAACTGTGCAACCCGGAAAGGAACATGTTGACGCCCAAAAAGGCAAATGACGTCACTGCCAGCCCCACCAGAGCCCACCAGGCTGCAACAGTGCCACGCAGGCCCTTCATGAGGCGCATGTGCAGCCAGGCCGCATAGTTCAGCCAGACAATCAGCGCCCAGGTTTCTTTCGGGTCCCAGCTCCAGTAACCACCCCAGGCCTCTGCGGCCCACAGCGCACCCAGCACGGTCGCAATGGTGAAAAAGGCAAAGCCGACGGCAATAGCCTTGTACATGACATCATCAAGTACCTCGAAACTTGGCAGGCGCGCCGCAATGCGCTTGCGGCCCAGCAAAATGCCTGCGGCGATCACGCCCGAGACCAGCAGGTAACCCAGCCAGTAGTTGCTGCCGCCGGCTTCGATTGGCGACTTGCTGCGAAACACAATCGGCACAAAACACAACACCACGCCGAGCACCCACAGCGGTGTGAGTTTGTACCAGCGTTTCTCATCAGCCTGCTGCTTGATGAGGTAAGACAGCGCCACCATGGCCGACAGCGCAAACATGCCATAGCCAATAAAGTTGGCCGGCACATGCAGCTTCATCCACCAGCTCTTGAGGGCCGGCACCAGCGGCTGGATTTCATGCGCTTCACGAATCACCGTGTACCAGAGCAGAAAACCCACTGCGGCACTGACGACCAGCATGACAAAGGCACCGAGTGCGCGCGTGTTGTACTGCGCTTCGAAATAGAGGTAGAAGGCCGCCGTCATCCAGCAGAACAGCACAAACACTTCATACAGGTTGCTGACCGGAATATGGCCAACGTCAGCGCCAATCAGGTAGCTTTCATACCAGCGCACCATGGTGCCGATAAGCGCCATGCCCACGGCGACCCAGGCGATTTTCGAACCCAGCAACTCAAGCGTGTCGCTCTGGGATTTTGCGAACATGCCCAGCCAGTAAAAGATCGTGCTCATGAAAAACAGCACGCTCATCCAGAGGATGGCCGACTGGCTGGATAAAAAGTATTTGAGCCAGAACACCTGGTCGGCACGCGCCAGATTCCCTGCGCCATTGACTTGGTAGGAGGCGATACCCAGCAAGGCAAAAGCACTCACAAGCGCCATCAGCACGCGCAGCGGACGCCAGAACCAGCCCATGGCGATGGCAGCCGGCACGGCGGCGATCAGGATGCCTTTTTCATAGACATCCATAAAAGCGCTGTAACGCGAAAAGGCAAACAGCCCGCCCGCCACCACCAGCGCGGCAAAAATCCAGTCCAGCAGATTGCGCCTGGCGAAATAACCCTCATTGAGGCTCAGCGTCTGTGCTGCGGCCCCACGCCCCGCCGACAGTGTCGTCGTGACGTTCTTGTTGTCCATGCTTGTGGTGTTCATTGGGGCGCCTGCAGCAGTTTCGTTTTCAACATCTCGAATTCCCTGTCGCCATCCATGGTCTTGCGGTTGGTGGACAGGGCCATGGTCGCGTGGCTGGAGACGGCCGGGCCGTCCACTGTGACCGAGGCGGCATCATCATGCTGATTCTCGGCCTTGCCGCCGCGCGGTGCAAGCCATACCCATACACGGCGCTCACGCACGTAGAGCATGGCAAATACACCGATGATCAGGAAGGCACAACCGAGGTAAACAATGGTCTTGCCGGGTGCCCTCGCGACCTGGAATACGCTGGCCTGAACCTGGGTGAATTCCTTGAGCTCAAACGCCATGGGCGCGGGGTAATGGTGTGCGTCAGACAGGCTCAGCACCATCTGCGCCATGAAACCCTGGGTTTTCTCGTCCTGCGGCAGCGGTTTCAAACCAGCCTGCTGGCGCGTCATTTGCGTCAATTCGAACAGCACGCCGTTCAAAATGCGAACGAGCACTTCACCGGCGCGATTGCGCTCGGCTTCAGGGACGTTGGCTTCCATAAAGGCGGAAATCGCCTGCAGCCCCGCCATCTTCCTCGACACCTCGGGCGTACCCTCGGGCCACTCACCGGCAAACAGCGCCAGTGCGCGCGAAGCCGAGCCTGCCAGCTGCTGTATCAGTTCGGGCCTGTCGGCGCCTATGGCCAGCGTGGCATAGCGATTGACAGCCAGTTCGCGTTGCGCCGGGTCTGCCAATGCCTTGCGCATGCGCAAAAAGGTGTCCATGCTGCCTTCGCCATCAACCGGGATGCGCAGGTATTGAAAGGTATCGGCGGGGTTTTCACGCACGCCCAGCAGGTACACAGCCGGGCTGTTGTCGCCGTCGGCCATCTTCACCGGCAGCATGTAGTTGTTGTACTCGCGCGCCTGACCGGCGGCATCGCGCAGCTTGTAACTCACGCTGGGGCCGACATTGCGCAGCTCTTTCTGGGTGACCGTCTTGTTGGCAGCGCCCAGGCGCGAATCAATGGCCTGGCGCAAATCAACCTTGCGCACATCAACGCCACTGCCCTCGCCCACGTTTTTGCCTGATGCGAAGTTCTCGACATTGATGACACGCAGGGCTGTGTACTCCAGCGTCATCTTGTCGGCGCCGTTTGTCAGCGCACTCGTGCTGCCAATGGTGCCCTGGATTTCAAACGGCTTGCTGGTGGCGCCAGCGGCAGTCCCCATGGGCACCGCCTTGAGCGTGACGCTGGAGCCGCCATCGTCAAAGCTGGACTGGTAAATCTCCACACCCTTGTGGCGGGCCGGGTGGTTCACCTCGACACGTGCGGGAATCTTCTCGCCGGTTTCCTTGTCGTGAATGATGATGTCGCTGGCAAAGAGCTTGGGCATGCCGGTCGAGTAGTACTCGACGATGAATTTTTTCAGCTCGATCGAAAACGGCAATTCCTGCAGCAGCACGCCACCCGGCTGGTTGAGAATGGCGGTGCCAGACCGCGAACCTTCAGACACCAGCAGGTTGGCGCGGAAGGTCGGGTTGCTGTCGCTCAGGCGGTGCTTGAGCGGCACATCGGCAATCAGCCCGCCACCGGTGTAGGTCGATTTGTCATTGAGCAACATCTGCAGGCGCACGATCATGTCGCCATCCAGCAGGCCGCCTATGCACACCAGCACGATGGCACTGTGCGCAGCGATGTAGCCCAGCTTGTTGGCTGCGCCTTTCTTGGCGGCCACCATCCAGCCATCACCGCCAGCCGAAGGACGTTGCTGGAGCTTGACCTTCCAGCCGCTCTGCACCAGCGTCTGGCCTATGCGGCGCGCGGCCACTTCAGGCGATTCGGCCAGTGTGTTTTCAGCGCGGTGCCCGAACGCCTTCAGGCTTTGCTCGCGCAGGTTTTCCTTGAGCTGATTGAGGTCGACGAGTATTTTGGGTGCATTGCGTGCGATGCACAGCGAGGTCGACACCACCAGAAAAGCCAATATCAGCAAAAACCACCAGGCGCTGTAGACAGTGTTCAGGCTGGCCAGGCTGAAGACCTGCGCCCAGAACGGGCCGAACTGGTTGACATAGTTGCCCAGCGGCTCGGCCTGCTTGAGCACGGTGCCGATGATGGACGCGATGCAGATGACCGTCAGCAGCGAGATCGAAAAACGCATCGACGACAACAACTCCACCGACGCCCGGACGGTGCGGGAGCCCCAGTTGACCTTCATGCCTTGGGTGGAAACTGTCATGCGGGGGAAATTTGGTTTGGGTGCAGCGGAGAACCGGAAAAAGCAAAAAGGCGGGCTTTCATCGAAAGACCCGCCTTTGGTGTGAGTGTTATTGCGGCTATGGGTTCAACAAATCGGCTTCAGGAACCGCAATTTCAGCAAACGATCAGCGCAAACCTGCGATGTAGTCGGCCAGCGCGCGGATTTCGCGGTCATTGAGTTTGGCTGCGACCTGGTTCATCTGCAGGCTGTTCAGGCGCACACCGTCACGGAAAGCGGTCAGCTGCGTGGCAACATATTCGGCATGCTGGCCACCCAGGCGCGGGTACTGGGCGGGGATGCCGGCACCGTTCGGGCTGTGGCAGCCTGCGCAGGCGGCGATCTGGCGGTCAGCCACGCCGCCGCGGTAAATGCGCTCACCCAGGGCAACGAGGTCCTTGTCCTTGGCGAAGCCGGGCTTGGCCTTTTTGGACGCAGCCCAGTAGGCGATGTTTTTCATGTCGTCGTCGGACAGCGCAGATGCGAAGCCCTGCATGATGGCGTTCTTGCGCTTGCCGGACTTGAACTCCTGCAGCTGCTTGACGAGGTATTCAGGGTGCTGCTGTGACAGCTTGGGGTTGACCGGGGTGCCCGAATTGCCATCGGCGCCGTGACAGCTGGCGCAAACTGCCGTGAAGCTGGCCTCGCCCTTGACCAGATCAGGCTTGGTGACCTTGGGTGCTGCGGCGGCGGCAGGTGCTGCGGCATGAGCAGCTTCTCCGGCAGCAAACGCGGGCAAAGCAGGCACAACCAGGAAGGCGGCCAAAAGGGAAGTAGCAAACAGCTTCATATCGGGGGATGTTTTAATGGGTTGGCGCACAAAACTTATAACTTTCTGATTTTACAATGGCTTCAGGGCCTTGCCAGAATGTTCTGCATATCCCCACCCGGTCCGACTCAGTCATATTGAGCCCCATTCGGGATTTGACAGCGGCAAACCGCTTCACCGCCACCGCTCCGCAGCGCCTGGCACCCACCGACAGGCCCGCCAGTACATGACCACACCCACCTCCAGCCCTTCGAGCACCGGCGCCAAGCCAAAAATCATCGCCACCGGGCCCAACCCGAAAATCGCGATGGGCTGGCTGCACACGGCAAAGTTCCTGACCACAGCACCAGAACTCAAGCATCTGCCCCGCCTTGACGTGCCGGAAATCGCCTTTGTCGGCCGTTCCAACGCCGGCAAGTCAACCTGCATCAACACCCTGACCCAGCAGCACCGGCTGGCCTATGCATCGAAAACACCGGGCCGCACGCAGAGCATCAACCTCTTCACGCTGGGCAAGCAGGGCGTGACCGATGCCGTGCTGGCCGACCTGCCCGGCTACGGTTATGCTGCCGTGCCCAAGGAGGCCAAGTACCGCTGGCAGCAGGTGATGGGCAACTACCTGCAGACGCGTGACAACCTCAAGGCCGTGGTGCTGCTGTGCGACCCGCGCCTGGGCATGACAGAGCTTGATGAGATTTTGCTTGACGTGATTCGCCCGCGTGTCGAGGAAGGCCTGAAATTTCTGGTTTTGCTGACCAAATCCGACAAGCTCAACAAGACCGAAGCCGCCAAGGCCATGCAGATCACAAAACTGCAGGCGGGTGGCGGTGATGTGAAGATGTTTTCCGCGCTGAAAAAGCGCGGCGTTGAAGAAGTTGCGCAGCACCTCTGGGACTGGGCACATCCGGCTGAAAAGGCTGAGCAGCCTGAAAAAAATAGCGAGCAACAGGACTCCAGCGAGGAGTAATCATCCGTGATCGCCTCAGGCCTGCGCGAACTGCCCCACGGCATCACGCTGTCATGCCGCACGGCGGGCGAGCCGGGCCGGCCGGTGCTGATGTTTTTGCACGGATTCCCCGAAGCGGCTTTTGTCTGGGACGGCATGCTGGCCCATTTTTCAAAGCCGGAGAACGGCGGCTTCCGCTGCATTGCGCCCAATCTGCGGGGTTTCGAGCTGTCCAGCGCACCCCTTGATGCCAAAGCCTACCGGCCCAAACATCTGGTTCAGGACATTGCAGCCCTCATCGCGGCCGAAGGTGGAAAGCTGGAGTGTCTGATTGCCCACGACTGGGGTGGTGCAGTCGCCTGGAACCTGGCGACCAGCCATCCCGCTTTGATGAAAAAGCTGGCCATCATCAACTCGCCGCACCCCGGCACCTTTCTGCGCGAGTTGCAGCACTCGCCCGCACAGCAGGCGGCCAGCGCGTACATGAACTTTTTGATCCGCCCCGACGCCGAAGAGCTGCTGGCAGCCGACGATTACCGCCGGCTCTGGACGTTTTTCACCAGCATGGGCGCGGCCGATGGCCACAACCCCTGGCTGACCGACGAGCGGCGCGCGCAGTACCGTGCCATCTGGCAGCGCGGCCTGACCGGCCCGCTGAACTACTACCGCGCCTCACCTCTGCGGCCAGCCCGGCCCGGTGACCCGGCAGCGTCGGCGGTAACGATCCCGCGCGAGATGCTGCAGGTGAACCTGCCCACACTGGTGATCTGGGCGACGCAGGACAGCGCCCTGCTGCCCTCGCTGCTGGATGACCTGCAGGACTATGTGCCGCAGATGCAGCTCAAACGTGTTGAAAACGCCACCCACTGGATAGTGCACGAGCAGCCGGAACTGGTGGCCCGCCATTTGCAGCAGTTTCTGACCTGAGGTGGCTGTGCACGCGAGACAAATTTGCTATGAAAATAATAGCATTTCACGTGCGTATTTAAAGGGCTGGAGGCATAAAACACCCTTAGAAATGGCCTCAAAAAGGCATTTTTAAGGTCTTGACGAGCTTTCTGACCACCAAAAAGCTACGCCCTGAAATTAATGCATCACCAATAAAGCATTAAATGGATAAAGCTTCATATATGAATCTTTATTTCGAAAAGCGCTAATAAACCGACGGATCGCCTTCAGGCCGCGTCTTGAAGCGCTTGTGTACCCAGTAGTACTGCGCGGGCTGGGTCGCGATGTAACCCTCAAGCCGCTTGTTCATCAGCGCGGTGTCAGCCACCACATCGCCGGTCGGGAAGTTCTCCCAGGCCGGCATGACTTCCACCTCATAACCCTGGGCCGTCAGGCGGTTGACGATAGGCACCACCTTGGCCCGGCCCAGCCTGGCAAAGCGCGACAGCGAGGGCACCGTGGCGGCAGGTACGCCGTAAAACGGCACAAAAATCGATTCTTCCGGGCCGAAGTTCATGTCGGGCAGCAGGTAAAGCGGCTGGCCATCACGAAGCGCAGCAATGATGGGCTGCACGCCTTCGATGCGCCCAAACAGCCGCGCACCGCCGCCGGGGCGGCCGGCAAAACGCCGGCGGCCGCGGAATATCCAGCGGTCCAGCACTCGGTTGGCCTGGTCTGTGTAAATGGTGGTGAAGCTGCGCGCCAATTGCTGCGTGATGGCCGTCCAGCCTGCATCCAGCCCGAAGAAATGGGGCGCAAAAATGACCGTGGGCTGCGTGCCCTCAAGCTCATGCACAGCGCCGGTCAGCCTGAGCCGCCTCGCCACTACATGCGCCGGGGCATGCCAGATCCAGCTGCGGTCCAGCCAGGCCTGCGCAAAATACACAAAGATCTGCCGCGTCAGCACCTTGCGCTCTTTTTCGGTCAATTCAGGAAAGCAGAGCCGCAAATTGCTTTTCACCACATGCCGGCGCGACGACACGGCCAGGTACAAAAACCAGCCCAGCCCTTTGCCCATGGCGCGCACCAGCGCAAGAGGCAAGGCTGCCAGCACCTGCATGAAAACAATGCCGCCACGCGTGAAAAAGTAGTTGAGCCACTGCCGCGCTGTCCTCATGCGGCGTCTCCCGTTGCAGCTTCCCTGCGCGGCGTCTTGTAGCGGCCATAGCCCCAAAGGTACTGGCCCGGCTGGCTGCGTACGATGGTTTCAATGGCCTCGTTGATGCGGGTCACAGCCGATACAAGGTCGGTTTTGGCCTCACCCGGCCCGTCAATCACGCCCGCAACGGGCGGCCGGATCTGGACCACATACCCGCCGCCATGCGGCAGTCGTTCACAGCTCACCGGCAGCAGCACCGCGCCGCTTTGCAGTGCCAGGCGGGCGGCCAGGGTCATGGTGTAAGCCGGTTTGCCGAAAAACGGCGCCCACACGCCCAGTCCTTCGGGCGGCACCTGGTCTGTCAGCAGGGCCACGGCCTGGTTGGCCTTGAGGGTTTTATGCATCAGGCGTATGCCGCTGAGGGACGCCGGCACCACCGTCAGTTGCGGCCGCTGGCGCGTAGCCAGTTCGATCTCGGCCAGCCAGGGTTTGCGGGCCGGGCGGTAGATGGCGGTGATCGGCCCGTAGACCTCTGCCAGCGCCTGCGGGCCCAGCTCAAAGCTGCCGCAATGCGGGCCGAAAAAAATCACGCCCTTGCCCCTGGCGAATGCCGCTTCGGCATGGGCCTGGCCTTCCATGCGCACATTCCCGAGGCAGGATTCGATCTGCGGACGCATCCAGAGTTTGGGCAGCTCGGCCACAAAACGCCCGGCCTCGGCAATCGCGGGGCGCGCCTCTTCAAATGTCAGCCCGGCCTGCGCGACGTTGGCGCGGAACTGCTTGCGGTAGCGCGGGCTCGCAGCCCAGACGAGCCAGCCCAGCGCACCGCCCAGGGCGTGCAGCGCGGCCAGCGGCCAGCGGGAGAAAAACCGGAACAACCAGAGCATCTAGCGGGAATATTTTTCGGGGAGGTTGGGGAAAGGGTCGAAAACCGGGAAATCGGACGGGGAAACCGGCGGGCTGCCGCACATCATATAATTGCGGCTGTCGCTGAGTTATTGAACAACTTGCAGAGCGACATTAAACCAAACTGCTAAAGCGTTCGCCGGGACACACCAGACGGCAACGCGCCGATAAACCCAATGGAGTGTACGCAATGGCGAACGATTTTCTCTTTACTTCCGAATCCGTCTCTGAAGGCCATCCCGACAAGGTAGCCGACCAGATTTCCGACGCAATCCTCGACGCGATCTTCAAGCAGGACCCGCTGTCGCGCGTCGCCGCTGAAACCCTGACCAACACCGGCCTGGTCATCCTGGCAGGCGAGATCACCACCAACGCGCATGTCGACTACATCCAGGTCGCGCGCGACACCATCAAGCGCATCGGCTACGACAACACCGAATACGGCATCGACTACAAGGGCTGCGCGGTCATGGTCTGCTACGACAAGCAGTCCAACGACATCGCCCAGGGCGTGGACCACGCGTCTGACGACCACCTGAACACCGGCGCCGGCGACCAGGGCCTGATGTTCGGTTACGCCTGCGACGAAACGCCGGAGCTGATGCCAGCCCCGATTTACTACGCACACCGCCTCGTCGAGCGCCAGGCCCAGCTGCGCAAGGACGGCCGCCTGCCTTTCCTGCGCCCTGATGCAAAAAGCCAGGTCACCATGCGTTATGTTGACGGCAAGCCCCACAGCATCGACACCGTGGTTCTGTCGACCCAGCACAGCCCGGACCAGTCGGAAACCCCGCACAAGATGAAGGCCTCGTTCAACGAAGCCATCATTGAAGAAATCATCAAGCCTGTGCTGCCAAAGGGCATGATCACCAAGGACACGCGCTACCTGATCAACCCGACAGGCCGTTTTGTCATCGGCGGCCCACAAGGCGATTGCGGCCTGACCGGCCGCAAGATCATTGTCGACACCTACGGCGGCGCCTGCCCGCACGGCGGCGGCGCATTCAGCGGCAAGGACCCTTCGAAAGTTGACCGTTCTGCAGCCTACGCAGCCCGCTACGTGGCCAAAAACATCGTCGCTGCCGGCCTCGCCAAGCAGTGCCAGATCCAGGTGGCTTACGCCATCGGTGTTGCCAAGCCCATGAACATCACCGTCTACACCGAAGGCACCGGCGTGATGTCGGACGAAAAACTCTCTGCACTGGTGCAGGAGCACTTCGACCTGCGTCCAAAAGGCATCATCCAGATGCTGGACCTGCTGCGCCCCATCTATGAAAAGACCGCAGCCTACGGCCACTTCGGCCGTGACGAGCCGGAATTCACATGGGAAAAAACAGATAAGGCAGCAGCGCTCCGCGCAGCTGCAGGCCTGAAGTAAGTTCAGTTACTTCCAAAAAAAAAAAGCCACCGCGAGGTGGCTTTTTTGTGCCCGCCAGATGCTGCTAGCGATTGAAATAATCCAGCGCTAACTTGCCCGCAATGCTGGCCACACCGCTCACCAGCGTGCCCCAGGCCATATCCAGAATGCTCAGGCCGACTGGCCAGTTTTTCAGCACCGCCATACAGGTCAGGTCATAAGCCGCATAGGCAAAAAAACCGAACAGCGCACCAAGCACGGCTACGCGCATGAGGCTGGCAGTTTCAACGGGCAGGACCGCAAAAATCATCAGTCCGATGGGGAACAGCAGATAAAAAGCCGCAGCAGCCACCAGGTTGGGTGATTCAGCCAGGTGCTCGGCCATGCCCTGCTGGTACCAGGAGACGGCAATCACGCGCAGCCAGACCATGTCGATAATGAACATGGTCAGAAAAACGGCGAGGTAAACGCCTGCGTACTTCAACATGGGCCGCTCCGGTATATGGATTAGCCGCGGGTGTACGGCGTCTCTGGAATGT
This sequence comes from Polaromonas sp., assembly GCF_016185115.1. Classification (GTDB taxonomy): domain Bacteria; phylum Pseudomonadota; class Gammaproteobacteria; order Burkholderiales; family Burkholderiaceae_C; genus Polaromonas. The sequence continues at coordinate 276,683 of NZ_JACPOF010000020.1, forward strand.
ACTTGTTCTTTGTGCCCTGCAATTCGTCAGAGGGCTCAGCGTCGGGCTGGGGAACGGGCACCGTCTTGTTGGTGCCTTGCTGCCCAAAGGCGGCGCTCGCGCCCCTGGCGCTTGTTTTTTCTTCTTCAGGGGCGGGAAGCGTCCCCGATGAGGTTGATTTGGAGGGTGGTTTGGCCATAAGCCCTCAGGTCACAAAGCTGCTGGCCAGCTGGTCGCGGCTGGCCGATTCGGCCGGATGGCCTGAACCGTGTTTGGCGGTGAACGGCCAGGGGTGGGCAGACAGGCGTTTCACTGTCTTGACGCTTGCCAGTACGTCGCCCTGGAAAGCGCTGGAGTGGAATTCGTGCGCTTGTGTGCCGGCTGAAGCGCCCCGCACATTGTTCAAATCGAATAAGACCATCGTTGCTGCCCCAATCAGTGCCCGGCTGGGCTTTGTTGCTTGATTTACTGGATTGCAGCCGCCCTCCGGCAGCTTCTGTATTCACTCTATTCAGCTGCCACAAGGTCACAAGTCAGTCTTTTCTGAAGATTTCTGTAGGACAGCCAAAGCAGGCCACTCGCAACTGGCCGGCCCCGGCAGCACTGATTTTTACAGCCGGTCTTGAAACTGACACCAAAAGCCCCTATGATTAGCACTCGACGGTTATGAGTGCTAACAAGCACCTCGAAACCTCAGATTGCCAAACGCCAGCTCGTCTGCAGTTGGCGCTTTTGATTCTTAAAACCATTGTTTAAAAACAAGGAGCTCTCATGAAACTTCGCCCATTGCACGACCGTGTGATCGTCAAACGCGTTGAAAACGAAACCAAAACCGCTTCCGGCATCGTCATTCCTGACAGCGCCGCTGAAAAGCCGGACCAGGGCGAAATCCTGGCTGTTGGCCCAGGCAAGAAGAACGACAAGGGCGAAATTCAGCCCGTCGGCGTCAAGGTTGGTGACCGCGTCCTGTTTGGCAAATACAGCGGCCAGACCGTCAAGGTCGATGGCGATGAGTTGCTGGTCATGAAAGAAGAAGACCTCTTCGCCGTTGTCGAAAAATAAAGCGCCTTCGCTTTCCTTCTCTACAACCCGGTTATCAGTTTTAAAAATTTTTTAGGAGCCACACATGGCAGCAAAAGATGTAGTTTTCGGCGGCGAAGCCCGCGCACGCATGGTCGAGGGTGTCAACATCCTGGCCAACGCCGTCAAGGTGACCCTGGGCCCCAAAGGCCGTAACGTTGTGCTGGAGCGCTCTTTCGGCGCCCCTACCGTGACCAAGGACGGTGTGTCCGTCGCAAAAGAAATCGAACTGAAGGACAAGCTGCAGAACATGGGCGCGCAGATGGTCAAGGAAGTCGCTTCCAAGACCTCCGACATCGCTGGTGACGGCACCACGACCGCTACCGTGCTGGCACAGGCTATCGTGCACGAAGGCATGAAGTACGTTGCCGCCGGCATGAACCCCATGGACCTGAAGCGCGGTATCGACAAGGCTGTGACGGCCCTGGTTGACGAACTGAAGAAGGCTTCCAAGGCCACCACCACCTCGAAAGAAATCGCACAGGTCGGCTCGATCTCTGCCAACTCTGACGAAACCATCGGCAAGATCATCGCTGACGCGATGGACAAGGTTGGTAAAGAAGGCGTCATCACCGTTGAAGACGGCAAGTCCCTCGAGTCCGAGCTGGACGTCGTGGAAGGCATGCAGTTCGACCGCGGCTACCTCTCCCCTTACTTCATCAACAACCCTGAAAAGCAGTCCGCGATCCTGGACAACCCGTTTGTCCTGCTCTACGACAAGAAAATCAGCAACATCCGTGACCTGCTCCCTACGCTGGAACAAGTCGCCAAGGCTGGCCGCCCACTGCTGATCATCGCTGAAGAAGTTGATGGCGAAGCCCTGGCAACGCTGGTGGTCAACACCCTGCGCGGCATCCTGAAGGTTGTCGCCGTCAAGGCCCCTGGCTTCGGCGATCGCCGCAAGGCCATGCTGGAAGACATCGCCACCCTGACCGGCGGCAAGGTCATCGCTGAAGAAGTCGGCATGTCGCTTGAAAAAGCAACGCTGGCTGACCTCGGCCAGGCCAAGCGCATCGAAGTGGGCAAGGAAAACACCATCATCATCGATGGTAGCGGTGCTGCTGCCGACATCGAAGCACGTGTCAAGCAGGTGCGTGTCCAGATCGAAGAAGCGACCAGCGACTACGACCGTGAAAAACTGCAAGAGCGCGTGGCCAAGCTGGCCGGCGGTGTTGCAGTGATCAAGGTTGGCGCTGCCACCGAAGTCGAAATGAAAGAGAAGAAAGCCCGCGTTGAAGACGCACTGCACGCTACCCGCGCTGCTGTGGAAGAAGGCATCGTGGCTGGTGGCGGCGTGGCTCTGCTGCGTGCCAAGCAGACCGCTGGCGCTATCAAGGGTGACAACGCTGACCAGGACGCCGGCATCAAGCTGGTCCTGAAAGCCATCGAAGCCCCGCTGCGCGAAATCGTTTACAACGCAGGCGGCGAAGCCTCTGTGGTGGTGAACGCTGTTCTGGGCGGCAAGGGCAACTACGGCTTCAATGCAGCCAACGACACCTACGGCGACATGATCGAAATGGGTATCCTGGACCCAACCAAGGTGACCCGCACCGCACTGCAGAACGCAGCGTCTGTCGCATCCCTGATGCTGACGACCGAAGCCATGATTGCTGAAGCTCCAAAAGACGACGCACCTGCTGGCATGGGCGGCATGGGCGGCGGCGACATGGGTGGTATGGGCGGCATGGGCGGCATGGGCATGTAATTGCCTGCGGACTTACCGGGGATTTATCTCCGGTTCAAGCCCGCAACCGGCCAAAAAGCCAAAAGGGCTGCAGCGCTTTCGCGTTGCAGCCCTTTTTCATGGCTGGCCGGTTACGCCCGCTCAGGCCAAATGTTAAGTTATAAGTTAACATTGTTAATATGGAACTTAACATTTGGGCATTTTGAGGCTTTTCGGGCATCAAAATCGCCCCAAAAAGACCAAAAACAGGCCTTTTTAACCCTCAAATCAGGCTGCAGGCCAATAGATACGTGCGTGAGCAGCTATTAAATCTATAGCAATTCACACCTCGCACCCTCTCCCACCTGTACGCCTATCGCCCCGCCATGGACAGGGCACGCTCGTAGTACGAAAGATCAAGGTACTTGCCGGGGTCGGGTGCCTTGCCGCCCCACTGCCCTTCGATCTCGGCACGCAGGGCCAGCACATTGCGGAAACCCTCCATGCTGAAGCGCGCATCGGTGGCCATACCAAAACCCGGCGTGTTCAGGGCGTCGTAGCTTTGCGCGGCAACGGCCGGCAGAAGCTTGAAGCGGTCTTCGAGCAGCTTGATCATCTCGGCGCGGTTGGCCGGGTTCATGGCGTAGCGCGTGCCTTCGATATAAGCGGCCATATAGCGCTCAAGCGCAGAAGCGTTGGCCGCCGCCCAGCTGCGCATTACGAATGAACCGCTGGCCTGGTAGGCGCCTGCCAGGTCGGTGGCGCGGCCCAGGCTTTTAATGCCGCGCTCACGAACCGTGAATGAAAAAGGCGGGTTCACCATGCTGGCGGCCAGATCGGGATTGGCCACCATGGCTGCCGAGCGCCCCTGGGTGCCGCCTGCCAGCTTGAGTGTGTAATCACGCCCGTCGATGAGACCGTTGTTCTTGAGGATTTTGCGGCCCACCAGCGCATAGGCGGTGTTGGGCGCATCGACGGCGAGCGACTTGCCGCGGATGTCGGCAAACGAATTGATGTCTGGCCGCACCATGAACTCGTTCATGCCGGAGTCGCCGCCCATCACGATGATCACGTCGTTCTTCGCCACCTCCACCATGGCGACGGCGTTGTCGACGGCTGCAATGGCAATCTCGAATTTGCCTGCGGGCAGGCCGGCGCGCTGGGAGTCGGAGTCCGGCGTGTTCTGGATTTCAATGGCCAGATTGCGTTTGGCAAAAAAGCCCTTGTTGATGGCAGCCAGCAGAGGCAGGTTGCTGGAGCCGGGAAAGACGTTGACCCTGAGCGTGACCGGCGGTGGTGGCGGCGAGATGCAGCCAGAAAGAACCAGGCCAGCGAGAACGGCCGTGGCCGTGAAAATCCGACGATGCATGCTTTGTCTCCTGCGTTGTAATCTTTAGCTATCTAAGCATTGTGGAGCGCGAGGCTGAGCGTCGCCATACTGGTTTACCACGCAGGGCGTTCCAATAAAAAAGGCCGCAACGCTTTGACGCTGCAGCCTTGATGCTGGCCGCTCTCAGCGGCCGCAAGCCTTGCCTATACGCTGCCCGGCGAGCCGTCAGTTATGGCACGGGCCGGTCCATCGCCATGGACGTTGGGGCCTTCTGAAGGCTGGACAAACCAGTACAGCAAGACGAACCAGCCAATGCCGGTGAGCAACAGCAACTGCCACCAGCCCGTACGGCCGATATCGTGAAGGCGACGGGCACCGACTGACAGAAGCGGGACAAGCAGCGCCAGGGACAGGATCATGTTCAATATGTCGCTGACAGACGCAGCGACACCCAGCAACACAAACGCAAACAGCTCAAACCACCAGAATTCCGGGCGCGATGCGCGGCCCGAGAAGTTGGCGTACTTGCTGAAACACGTGGAAATGGCCTGGCCGAAATTCATGTGACTCTCCTCCTCAGGATGTGTGCGGGGTGGATTCCCCACCGCATGATAAGCCGCGGGCACAAGGTGCCCGATCAGACGCTACCTGGCAGGCGACATGGCGGCAGTGGCCGTTCCGGCAGGGTGCAGCCTGACCGGGATTCCCATCCGCAAATCTTTTCAAGCGCTCAAGGGGCGGGAGCCCGCCTGTCGAACGGGTGATGGATTTGCAGGGGGAGCTGCGGGATATTGTGGAAGGCCGTCATGAAGCGGCCACCAGCTGGCCTTGTCCGCCACATAAGCATTGAAGGCCAGGTGCGCACTGACAGGTTCAGACAGCAAACCGGCACGAATGCGAACCACGCCAGGCACGGCTGCCCGCCTGCTGAAAACCGGCGAACCGCATGTCCGGCAAAAAGCGCGCACCTTGCCGGGTGAGGATTCATAAAGCTGCAACAAGTCTTCGCCCGACTGGAAGCTCAGGTTGGCAGTTGGAACAGGAATATTGGTGCCCACCGGGCCGCCTTGCGCGTGCCGGCACTGCGAACAGTGGCACACCTGGATTGGCGCCAGTTCACCTGCGATGGTGAAGCGAATGCCTTTGCAAAGGCATGAACCGTGATGTGTGCTGCTCATGGTTTTCTCCATCATGGCAAAAATGGCAACAGGGCGGACCCCATGCCCAAAAAGCAGAAGCTAGCGAAGGCGCTGCAGCAACCCGGCGGTGGAAGCATCAAGACCGCCCACGTCGCCGCTCTTGAGGCGCGGCTCTATGTCTTTGGCCAGCACCTTGCCAAGCTCCACGCCCCACTGGTCAAAGCTGTTGATGCCCCAGATGGCGCCGCTGACAAATACGCGGTGCTCCTGCAGGGCAAGTAGCGCACCGAGGCTGGCGGGGCTTAATTCATCGAGCAGTAAAAAGGTGCTGGGCCGATTCCCCGGGAAGTTCTTGTGGCCTCCCTCATCTGTTTTCCCGACCATCAGGGCTTGCGCCTGGGCCAGCACATTGGCGAGCAGCTTGTCGTGATGCCCCTTGAGGCCGGACATGGGTTTCCTGACGGCAATGAATTCAACCGGCACGACCGCCGTACCCTGGTGCAGCATCTGGAAGTAGGCATGCTGGCCATTGGTGCCGGGCTCGCCCCAGAGTACAGGGGAGGTGTCAAACGGCAGCGGCTGCCCCTGGGCATCCACCCGTTTGCCGTTGCTTTCCATTTCCAGCTGCTGCAGGTAGGCGGGCAGGCGGCGCAAGGCGCTGCTGTAAGGCGCAATGCTGCGGCTTGCGAAGCAATGAAAGTTGCGGTACCAGACATCCAGCAGGCCCAGACGTACCGGCAGGTTTTGCGCCAGTGGGGCTTCGCGGAAATGCTCGTCCATCGCATGCGCACCGGCCAGGAAATCCCTGAAGCCCTGGGCTCCAATCGCGATGGCAATCGGCAGGCCAATCGCCGACCAGAGCGAATACCGGCCACCAACCCAGTCCCAGAACCCCAAGGTGGTGGTGATGCCGAAATCTTTGGCGCCGCTGACATTGCTGGTCAAGGCAGCGAAGTGGCGGCTTACATCCTTGCCGCCGCCAGCTTCAAACCATGACTTCGCCGACTGCGCATTGGTCATGGTTTCGGCGGTGGTGAAGGTCTTGGACGCGATCAGGAACAGGGTGTTCTGCGGCCTGAGCCGGGCCAGCACCTCGGCCAGTTCTTCGCCATCGACGTTGGAGACAAAGTGAAAACGTTTGCCCCCGATGGCGTATTCGGCCAGCGCCAGCACGGCCATCTGCGGGCCGAGGTCAGAGCCGCCAATCCCGATGTTGACGATGTCGGTGATGGCAGCGTCAGCGCGCACTTCTTCTGCATACCCGAGCATGGCGTCCAGCGTGGCATGAACCTGCGCCAGGTCGCCGGACATGCCTGGCGCAGCAGGGCTGCGCAGCAGGAAGTGTTTGACCGCACGGTCTTCGGTGCTGTTGATGTGTGCGCCCGCAAACATGGCATCGCGGTGCTGCTCAAGCCCGCATTCACGCGCCAGTTCAAGCAACAGCTGTTCTGTGGCCTGGTCGATGCGGTTTTTGGAGAGGTCTGCAAACACATGCGGGGCCTGCTGGCTGAAGGCCTCAAAACGCTGCGCATCGGCCGCGAAAGCGTCACGCAAATCCAGGTTTTTGCCCGCCGATGCGTACAGTGCCTGCAGCCTGGGCCAGGCGGGGGTACGGTCGCAGCGTGCGCGTGAAATCAACCCCATGCTCAGGCGGCCAGCATCAGCTGTTCAAGCTTCACGGCATCGGCAGCGAAGGCGCGAATCCCCTCGGCGAGTTTTTCGGTGGCCATGGCGTCCTGGTTGAGGGCATAGCGAAAGCCGGCTTCATCGAAATTGGCGGCAGGGAGGTCCATGGCCTTGGCTGCGTCTGCATCCAGCGCTTTGGCCAGAGGCGCCTCTGAGGCCGCCAGTTGCGCCAGCAGCTCGGGGCTGATGGTGAGCAGGTCGCAACCGGCCAGCGCGGTGATTTGCCCGACGTTGCGAAAGCTCGCGCCCATGACCTCGGTGGCAATGCCGAAATGTTTGTAGTGGTTGAAAATCTCGCGCACCGATTTCACGCCGGGATCGTTGGCGCCAGACATTGCGGTTTCGTCCCAGGCTGCACCTGCGGATTTTTTATACCAGTCGTAAATGCGGCCGACGAAGGGCGAGATGAGCTGCACTTGCGCCTGACCGCAGGCGATGGCCTGGCAGAACGAAAACAGCAGGGTCAGGTTGGTGCGTATGCCGCGACGCTCCAGCTTTTCAGCAGCCTTGATGCCCTCCCAGGTGGCAGCGACCTTGATGAGCACGCGGTCGATGTGAATGCCTTCGGCCTGGTAGAGCTCGATGATACGTTCACCGCGTGTGTAGGTGGCATTGGCGTCAAAACTCAGGCGCGCATCAACTTCAGTCGACACGCGGCCAGGCACGATGGAAAGGATCTCGCAGCCAAACCGCACCAGCAACCTGTCCATGATTTCATCGAGTGCCCTGCCCCGGAAACGTCCTACGGTGTCTGCCAGCAAGGGCTGGTAGTCGGCTTTCTGCACCGCCTTGAGAATCAGCGATGGATTGGTCGTGGCGTCCTGCGGCAAGAACTGCCCGAGCTGCCTGAAGTCGCCGGTGTCGGCGACGACGGTGGTGAATGTCTTGAGAGCGTCGAGTTGATTCATGGCGAAGAGTGTAGGGGGTGCCGGTCATGCCTGATGTCAGCAGAGTGCGTGTGTGAGTTACCATTATGCCGAGCAATCATGAAACTTTATTACAAGATGCCTCCCACGACCGTGCTTGCCTGGGGCGGCCCTGCGCTGGGCACATCATGACCCCCACGCTTTTCATGTCATCGAAAGTCTGAAGCATGAGTTTTGACCTGATTCTTTTTGGCGGTACGGGCGACCTGGTCTGGCGCAAGCTGATGCCTGCGCTGTTCCAGGCATTCCGCCACGGGTCTTTGCCCAAAGATGGCCGCATTGTTGGCGTCGCACGCGATGACCTGTCTGACGGGCAGTACCGGGCGCTGATCAAGTCGCGTTTTGATGCTGTCGAGCTGGCCAAACGCCCCAGCGAGGAAGAGTTCTCAAGATTTGCCGACCTGTTGTTTTACCTGCGCATGGACCTGTCAAACGCAGGCGATTACGCCAGGCTGGGCGCCAAACTGAAGGAACACAATGCGGATACGGTCGTGATGTACCTCGCGACCGCCCCTGCCCTGTTTACCGTGTTTTGCGAGCAGATTGCCGCCGCCGGCCTGGCCAGCCCGCAGATGCGTGTGGTGCTGGAAAAGCCGCTGGGCCACGACCTGCAGTCCAACCGCGCCATCAATGAAAGCGTGCGCAAGGTGTTCAGCGAGCGGCAGATCTTCCGCATCGACCATTACCTGGGCAAACCTTCGGTGCAAAACCTGTTTGCGCTTCGCTTTGGCAACGCCCTGTTTGAGCCGCTGTGGCGGCGCGAGACGATTGCAAATATCCAGATCACGATTGCAGAAGAACTGGGTATTGAAAAACGTGGCGCCTTTTACGACAGCACAGGTGCCTTGCGTGACATGGTGCAGAACCACGCGCTGCAACTGCTGTGCGCCATCGGCATGGAGCCGCCCATCAACGCGCACGCCGACGCGATTCGCGACGAGAAACTCAAGGTTCTGCGATCACTGAAAGCCTGGACGCCCGAGACTCTGCGCCAGCACGTGATTCGCGGCCAGTACTCCGCCGGCAACGTCGATGGAGCGCCCGCTGCGGCATACCGCCAGGAGGCCGGTGTGGACGCCGCCAGCAAGACCGAAACCTTTGTCGCCCTGCGCACGGAAATCGCCAACTGGCGCTGGGCCGGCGTGCCCTTTTACATACGCACCGGCAAGCGGCTGGCGGACAGGGCGGCGTACATCGAAGTGAACTTCAGGCCGGCGCCGCACGCCATCTTCAAGTCGCCCCTGGGTGCGGCCAACCGGCTGGTGATCCATCTTCAGCCCAAGGACGGGCTGGAACTCCATTTACTGGCGCAGGGCCAGGACAACCGGCGCACATCGCAAACGCTGTCGCCGGTACAGCTGGACCTCGACTTTGACAAACGCTTTGGCTCGGAACGCGTGGGGGCTTATGAACGCCTGCTGCTTGACGTCATCGACGGCAGGCTGAACCTGTTTGTACGCAGCGACGAACAGGAAGAAGCCTGGCGCTGGGTCGAGCCCATCATGGACAGCTGGAAGAACGATGCAGAAGGCCCGCGCCAGTATGCGGCGGGTACCTGGGGGCCGAGTGCGTCCAGTGCAATGATCGCCCGGGATGGCTTCTGCTGGACTGAAGAGTGTTAGCCCCCACGCTTGTCGCTTCGCGTACTGCGCTGCCCCCCGAGGGGGCCGCCCGCCTGTGGCCCGGCAAAGCCGGTTCCACGGCTCGGACTTGCATTGCGGGAACAGCATTGCCGGGGAACGGAGACCACACCCATGCTTGACCGTATCAAGGCTTCTTTGCCGTCGCTGGCACCAGCAGAACAACGCGTCGCCCGCCTGGTGCTGGCCGACCCGCGCGCCTTTGCCAACCTGCCGATCACGGAGCTGGCAGCGCGCTCGCATGTCAGCAAACCCACCATCGTGCGCTTTTGCCGCAGCATTGGCTACGATGGCCTGAGCGATTTCAAGCTCAAGCTGGCGGGCAGCGTGAGTGAGGGCGTACCTTTCATTCACCGCAGCGTGGATGTGGACGACAAGACCAGCGACGTGGTGGTCAAGGTCATCGACAACACGGTGGCGGCATTTCTCAAATACCGCAACGATGCCTCTTCGGTCGCCATACAGAAGGCCACCGATGCGCTTGAGGAAACCTACAAGGCGGGCAAACGCATTGAATTTTTCGGCGTGGGCAACTCGGGCATCGTCGCGCAGGACGCGCAGCACAAGTTCTTCCGGCTGGGCGTGACCAGCATTGCCTACAGCGATGGCCACATGCAGGTGATGAGCGCCTCATTGCTGGGCCCGGGCGATTGTGTGGTGGTGATCTCGAATTCGGGCCGGACGCGCGACCTGATGGATGCCTGTGATATTGCACGTAAAAATGGTGCGACCACCATCGTGATTACGGCCACCGGCTCACCGCTGGCTGCCGCCGGCAACATACACCTGGCTGCTGATCACCCCGAAGGTTATGACCGCTACAGCCCCATGGTGTCGCGGCTGATGCACCTGATGGTGATTGATATTCTGGCGACCTGCCTTGCGCTGCGCATTGGCGGCAAGCTGCAGCCACTGCTCAAGGAAATGAAGAACAACCTGCGCAACAAACGCTATACGTAAGCCATAAAACCGCAAAAGCGGCCGGGGCAGGGTTCAGGGCCTGGCGGCCGTTATGGTGAGCGGGCCATACCAGGCCTGCGTGTTGCTCTGGGTGTTGTCGCTGTCGGTCATCACACTGACGCTCATGAGCGCACCGGGGGCCTCGCCAAATGCCTTTTCAAAATCTGCACGGATGCTGCGCTCATAGTCCACCCAGCTGTTGAGCTTGCCGTCACCGGACTCAACCACCAGCTTGCGGATTCGGTCGGTGCGCGGATTGATGATCACACTGCCCGCCGGGCGCTTCTTGCTCCAGACGTACATCAATGTTGCATAGGGCAGCTCTTCGCCGGTCAGCAGGCGCGCCAGCTCGGAGAGCATGGCATTTTTGGGCGAGAACCTGCTTCTGTCGCCATCAAAAGCCAGCACGATACGAACCGAGCAATCGTCGGTTTCCTTGACGGACATGTCGGCCTGCGCCATGAGGGCAGGCACCTTCCAGGAAAACCTGAGCCGGCCGATATCAGCGGGCGGGATGTGCACGACTTTTCGCACCAGGCTGGCCGACGACTTTGCGCTCGCCACCAGGGCCTCACGCCCGTCCTCGCGCGCATAGCGGAACTGCGTGGCTTGCTTGCCGGGAAATTTGAAGTGCTGCCAGACCTCGCCGGACGCCTGGAGCGGCATGGATGCCTTCGCCCACGGGTTGTTTCCCAGAGCCTCCTGATTCACATCAGAACGTGATGCGTCGGCTGGAATGGATGAACATGCCACCAGCTGGAAAACAATCCAGATGGACATGATCTTGCCTAAAAACTTCATGGTCAGAGAATAAGGGATGTCACACGCAAGAGCTTGAGGGCAAACACGTATCGAATGTTAATAACGCGTCTGCATAAAAAAACCCCGCTGCAAGCAGCGGGGTTTTTTATTTTCAGATTCAAAAGCTGGACTAGCCAGCCCGTGAATTAGAAGGAGTGCTGAACACCCACAACGGTCTTGCTGTCTTTGTAGATAGCAGCGTTGGCGACGGTAGCAGCGTTGTCAAACGTGTTGCCGTACATGACGTAGGCAGTGGTACGCTTGCTCAGGCTGTAACGTGCACCGATCTGTGCTTGACGGATGTCGGTAGTACGTGCAGCAGCGCCGTCAGCCTGGATGTATGCACGGCCGAAAGTGATGTAAGGAACGATCGCGCCGAACGGAGCCGACAGACCCAGCTGGTATGCACGGAAGCTGGAGGTCGAACCTGCTGCGGTACCAGCTGGCACGCCGGTGATACCACCGTCACGACCCGTGTTGTAGGTACCAGCGAGCTTGACCACGCCGAAGTCGTAGCTTGCGCCCAACTGGGTGAGGTTACCTGTACGGCCGGTGCCGAAACCAGCAGCAGCTGGGTTGTTGGTCAGACGGTTGCTGGTGTATGCCAGAGCGGCAGACAGAGGACCGTTTGCGTACTGAGCCATCAGGCTGTAGCGGCGAGCAGACGTTTCAGCAGCCACGCCAGCAGCGGTGGTGGACTGATTGGTTTCTGGACCAGCTTGGCCAGCGCCGTACTGGGCACGGATGGTAAAGCCACCCATGTTAGGGCTGATGTAAGTCAGGCCATTGGCACGGGTGCCGCCAGCGTAGGTGTTGCCGAACAGGTGAGCGGAGTATGCACCGGGAACGCCTTCAGAACCGATGTTGTAGCCGGACAGGGTGCCCAGTTCATACAGGTTGGTGTACTGATAGCCGATGTTGAACGTGCCGAAACCACCCGAGAGACCCAAGTAGGTTTGACGGTTCGTGGAAGAAGACAGTGCGGTTGAAGCTGGGATAGCTGCGGTGTTGACGACTGCGAAACCGCCGCCGTAAGCCGTAGCAGCAGCGCCAACTGGGGCGGTACCGATTTGCTGGCCAGCAGTTGCTGCGCGAGCGCCGAACAGCGAGCCACCGTTGCCGGTTGGGGTGATGCCTTGCTCAACCACGAAGTTGGCTTTCAGGCCGCCACCGAGGTCTTCCGTACCACGGAAACCGATACGGTTACCAGCATTGGCACCGTCCATCACGCCAGACGAACGCTGCGTTGGGGTACCGGTAGCGGTAGCACGGCCTTCAGCGCGCTGTGCGCCGTAGCCGATGTCAACAACACCGTACAGGGTCACGGAGGACTGGGCAGATGCTGCGCTGACAGCTGCGAGTGCAGCCAGGGCAATCAGGGATTTTTTCATTGAGAGTTTCTCCAAGGTTAAACATAGGGCTCCAGGATTTTGGATCCCCGGGCCAACCTCCGTTTAGGAAGTTGTATGTATTGCACCAGACCCCGCAGGCTATGGCAAAGGAATTGGGCCGGATTTATCGAGAAAAAAGCTTTTCCGTTGCACCCATGCAACAAACCCAAACCACCCGTGGGAGCCGCACAACACCCGCCCCCGTCCCCGAGGGATGCCGGGGAAGACCAATTGCCATAAACTTCTCCCACCTACCCCCAAAAGACGTCCCCCTGCATGGATTCCCTGATCAACGCCGCCGATGGCGCACTTCGTACCCTGTTCGCCAGGCCACGGGCCGGCCGACCCTGCCCAACCGTGGCTGGTGACATCACGGAACTGACAGGCCCGGAAAAAAAGCTTGCCGGTGCACTCATGCGGGTGAATCACGTCGGCGAGGTCTGCGCACAGGCCCTTTACGCCGCGCAGGCCATCAGTACGCAGGATCCGGCCCTTAAACAGCAGTTTCTGGCCGCCAGCGAGGAGGAAACAGACCATCTGGCCTGGACACGCCAGCGGCTGGATGAGCTGGGAGCACGGCCCTCACTGCTGAACCCATTGTGGTACGCCGGGGCATTCGGCCTCGGGCTGGTTGCCGGCCGGCTGGGCGACCGGCTCAGCCTCGGTTTTGTTGTCGAAACCGAGCGGCAGGTGGAAGCACACCTGGCGGGCCACCTTGAGAAACTGCCTCCCGCTGACCATGAGTCGCGCGCCATCGTGGCGCAGATGAAAGACGATGAGGCCCGCCACGCGCAGGAAGCCTCCAGTGCAGGGGCGCTTGAGCTGCCGCCGCCGGTCAGGGCGCTGATGAGTGCGGCCGCAAAGGTGATGACCACCACGGCGCACTACATCTGATCGCAGCCGGGCCCAATCTGCCCCCTGGCTGACTCCAGGCCGGCGGCAAGGAAGCAGGTTCAGGCTTCCTGAATCTCGAAACTGGTGGTGATGTCTGCCGTTTTGCCCAGCATGATGGTGGCGGAGCAGTATTTGTCGTGGCTCATGGCAATCGCCCGCTCGACCGCACTGGCAGCCAGCGCCTTGCCAGTAACCAGAAAATGCATGTGGATTTTTGTGAACACCTTGGGGTCGACCGTGGCGCGTTCGGACGTCAGCTTGACAGAACAGCCACGCACATCGTGCCGGCCGCGCTTGAGGATCAACACCACGTCGTAAGCCGTACAGCCGCCTGTGCCCGCAAGCACAGTCTCCATGGGGCGCGGGGCGAGATTGGCGCCGCCATTTTCAGGTTTGGCCTCATCCGGCGCGCCATCCATCACCAGGGTGTGCCCGCTGCCTGTTTCAGCCAGGAAAGTCATGCCTGAGCGCGACCCGGTCGTAGCGCTGGGACCGGTCCAGCTCACTGTGCATTCCATATCCATCTTTCCTTATGCAAAAAATTTATAGTCAATCACATCTAAAAACTGCACAAGTGTGTAATTTTCACTACAAAGGCAATTGTGCAGCGCAACATCACTCGATATACTTCAAATCATCGCATCAATATCAAGCAGATATTTTTGCACTGGTTGTCTCCTCCACCTCCTCTAAGGTGGATTTACAGGCCCAGACCTCACGGTCTGGGCCTTTTTTCTTGCCCGCGCCGTTCCACAGGGCGCCAAGACAGCGCCCGATATGATGTGAGGCTGCGAGAAAACAATGCCAACACACACCAGCACAGCCGCCAAAACACCTGCGAAAACCCGCCCTGCACCCGCACGCAAGCCCGGTATCAATGCAGGCAACAAGAACCTCCAGCCCGCCGACTACCTGAAAAAGATTCTGACGGCCCGGGTCTATGACGTGGCGGTTGAATCTGCACTCGAAAAAGCCAAAAACCTCAGCGCCCGGCTGAAAAACACGGTTCTGCTCAAGCGCGAAGACCAGCAACCCGTCTTCAGCTTCAAGCTGCGCGGCGCCTACAACAAGATGGCCCATCTGAGCGCTGCCCAGCTCAAAAAAGGCGTGATCTGCGCCTCGGCAGGCAACCACGCACAGGGTGTGGCCATGAGCGCGCAAAAGCTGGGAACACGCGCCGTCGTGGTCATGCCAACGACGACCCCGCAACTCAAGATTGACGCGGTCAAAAGCTGGGGCGCGGAAGTGGTGCTGCATGGCGACAGCTATTCGGACGCCTACAGCCACTCCCTGCTGCTGGAGAAAAAGCGCGGCCTGACCTTTGTGCACCCGTTTGACGACCCCGATGTCATCGCCGGGCAGGGCACGATTGCGATGGAGATCCTCATGCAGTTGCAAAGCCTGGGCTCCAGCCGCCTCGACGCCGTGTTTGTGGCCATTGGCGGCGGCGGGCTGGTCTCAGGCGTGGCCAACTACATCAAGGCCGTGCGGCCCGAGATCAAGGTCATAGGCGTGCAGATGAACGACTCCGATGCCATGATGCAATCGGTCAGCGCCAGCAAGCGGGTGACGCTGAACGACGTGGGCCTGTTCTCGGACGGCACGGCCGTCAAGTTGGTAGGCGAGGAAACCTACCGAATCAGCCGCGAGCTGGTCGATGAATTCATCAGCGTGGATACGGACGCCGTTTGCGCCGCCATCAAGGATGTGTTTGTCGATACGCGCAGCATCGTCGAACCCGCCGGCGCACTGGCGGTGGCGGCCATCAAGAAATACGTGGCTGACAACAAGAAGCAGGGCGAGACCTACGCCGCCATCCTGTGCGGCGCCAACATGAATTTTGATCGCCTGCGTTTTGTCGCAGAGCGCGCCGAAGTCGGCGAAGAACGCGAAGCACTGTTTGCAGTGACCATCCCCGAAGAGCGCGGCAGCTTCAGGCGCTTTTGTGAAGTCATCGGCGAACTGCCCGGCGGGCCCCGTTCCGTGACGGAATTCAACTACCGCATCAGCGATGACGCCAGGGCGCATGTATTTGTGGGCCTGACGACGTCAGCCAAAGGCGAGAGCACCAAAATCGCGGCCAACTTCACGCGCCACGGCTTCAAGGCCCTCGATTTGACGCACGACGAGCTGGCAAAGGAACACATCCGCCACATGGTCGGCGGGCACAGCGCCCTGTCGAAAGACGAGCGCCTGCTGCGTTTTGTCTTTCCCGAGCGTCCGGGCGCACTGATGAAGTTCCTCTCCAGCATGCAGCCCAACTGGAACATCTCACTTTTTCATTACCGCAACCAGGGCGCTGACTACGGCCGCATCCTGGTGGGGCTGCAGGTACCCAAGGCTGACAACAAGGCCTTCAAGACCTTTCTCGACACCATGGGCTATCCCCATGTCGAGGAAACCGGCAACCCGGTCTACCGCCTGTTCCTGCAAAGCTGAAACCACCGGCCATGACTGCCCCAGGCACACCCCAGGATGCAGGTCTGCAAGACACATCAACATGCCCGCGATGCGGTGCCGGCCTGCGCTGCGGCATGGTCGCCGGGGACAGCAAGTGCTGGTGCTTTGCGATGCCGCATGTCATCCCCGTGCCGCAGGCTTCCGGCAACGATGTCACCTTGCAGGCCGGTTGCCTCTGTCCCGCATGCCTGCAAAAACTGATTGAAGAAAAAGCATGACTTTCGCGCTCCCGGCCATAGAGCCCATCACGGACGTCAGGCTTGAAGCCAAGCTGCGCCACAAGATCGACCACAAGACAAAACCCGTGGGATCGCTGGGCCAGCTCGAAGACATCGCACTGCAACTGGGCCTGATACAGCGCAGCGACGTGGTCAGCTTCAAGGACCCGCAGATGCTGGTGTTCGCCGGCGACCACGGCATTGCTGCTGATGGTGTGTCGGCTTTTCCGCAAGAGGTCACCGTGCAGATGGTCGGCAACATGCTGGCCGGCGGCGCGGCAATCAATGTGCTGGCCAGGCAGCACGGCTTTCATCTACAGGTCGTTGATGCCGGTGTTGCTGCCAACTTTGACGACCACCCGCACCTTATCAAAAAGAAGGTTGCCCACGGCACAAAAAACTGCACCAAAGCTGCAGCCATGTCCGGGGACGAGCTCCACACCGCCCTGCAGGCTGGTGCGGACATTGTCAAATCCCTGCCCGGCAACATCATTGCTTTTGGCGAAATGGGCATCGCAAACACATCCTCGGCCGCCTTGCTGCTGCACCGCCTGACCAACATTACGCTTAAAGACGCCACCGGCCGCGGCACCGGCCTGACCGACCCGCAGTTGCTGCACAAACGCAAGGTCCTGATGCTTGCCGTGTTGCGACACCCTGATGCCGTGGACCCGCTGCAGGTCATGGCGGCCATGGGAGGTTTTGAGATCGCCATGATGACGGGCGCCATGCTGCAGGCCGCCAGCCAGCGCCGCGTCATCCTGGTCGACGGTTTTATCGCCGGCGCCGCCGCCCTGGTTGCCCAGGGGCTGTCCCCGCAAGTGCTTCACTACATGGTGTTTTGCCACCGCTCTGCAGAGCGCGGCCACCGCCTGCTGCTGGAACATTTGAAGGCCAGGCCGCTGCTGGACCTTGACATGCGACTGGGCGAAGGTACGGGCGCGCTGCTGGCCTGGCCGCTGGTGCAATCGGCTGCCCGTCTGATGAACGAGATGGCCAGTTTTGCGTCGGCAGGCGTGAGCAACAAGGACGGCTAGCGCAACCATGAAAGCGATCAGCCAGTTTGTGCGCGAGTACCTGCTCGCACTGCAGTTCTTCACCCGCATTCCCGTCACCGGCCGGCTCGCGGAATGGGTGGGCTACAGCCCCGACATGCTGCGCGCCAGTGCGGCGCACTTTCCCGGCATAGGCGTTCTTGTCGGCGTCATCGCTGCCGCGGCATTCGCCTTTTTCCAGATGCTGCTGCCCGACAGCACTTTTTCGCCGCTGGTGGCCGCCGTTTTATCAACTGTGGTGACAGTGCTCGTCACAGGCGGCTTTCATGAAGACGGCATTGCCGACGTGGCCGACGGGCTTGGCGGCAGCCCCAACCGTGACCGCGCCCTTGAGATCATGAAAGACTCACGCATAGGCGCATTCGGCGCGATGGCACTGGTGCTGACCCTGCTGGCCAAGGTCGCGCTGCTCGCTATCCTCGGTTCGATTGAAGGCGCGCCCACCAACTGGGAAGAAGCACCATTTGACGCCTGGTACATCTGTTCGGCTTTACTGGCTGGCCACGTTGTTTCACGCGGCCTGCCGCTGCTACTGATTTACCTGCTGCCGCATGTGGGCGATACGGCTCTCTCCAAATCAAAACCCCTGGCAGACCAGATCAGTCCGGCCAGCCTTGTGCTGGCATCGGCCTGGTGCCTGGCGGTGTTGCTGGCGGTGTTCAGCGTGATGGATGCCATCAACCTGCTGGTGGCCTGCAGCTTTGCGGCGCTGGCCATGCTCTGGATGGCCCGCATGTTCAAACGCCGGCTGCAGGGGTTCACGGGCGACTGCCTGGGTGCGACCCAGCAGGTCTGCGAAATTGCCTTTTATTTCGGGCTGGCCATCAGTCTCTAATATGAGCCCCCACGTTCGCTCACTTCGTGTAGCTCTCTGCCCCCTCAAGGGGCTAGTTTTCCTTGAGGCGGCCCGGCGGAAAATTGCATGGCCAGGCCTTGCATTCCAGCCATGACTCTCTGGCTCGTCCGACATGCCCAGCCGCTGATTGACAACGGCATTTGCTACGGACAGCTCGACATGCAGGCCGATGCCCAGGCCACACAGGACGCCGCAGCCGCCCTGTCCAGAATTCTCCCGGGAAACATCCTTGCCGCAAGCTCGCCGCTGCAAAGATGTCGCCAGCTTGCCGACGCCCTGACGAATGCCAGGCCTGACCTTGCATTCACGAGCGACTCCCGCCTGCAGGAAATGCACTTTGGCAACTGGGAAAATCGCGCCTGGAGCAGTGTTCCCAAATCGGAAATGGACGACTGGGCGGCAGATTTTGGCAACTACAACGCCGGACAGAATGGCGAAAGCGTCTCAATGTTCATGAGCCGTGTCGCCTCGGCATTCGATGCCATGCCCCGCCACACCGATGTTTTGTGGGTCACTCATGCAGGTGTAATTCGGGCAGCGCAATTGCTGACTCAAGGCGTACGCGAGGTAAACAAGGCAGACCAGTGGCCTTCAGATGCACCTTCCTATGGACAATGGTGCACACTCGAAATCAAATGACTCACCCCCGTTGCTAAGGTAACCACATGGCAGCAAATCTGGATGGTCAACTCGTCGTCGCAATCTCCTCGCGCGCGCTGTTTGACTTTGAAGAAGAAAACCGCATCTTTGAAAGCGGCCTGGCGGCACCACCCGTACCGGGCGCGAAAAAAGATGCGGCCTACATGAAGCTGCAGCTTGACCGGCTGGATGTCCCCGCCAAACCCGGCGTGGCCTTCTCGCTGGTCAAAAAACTGCTGGCTTTCAATGAAGTCCCCGAGCAGCAGGGTGAGCCGGCGGCAGCGAGCCCGCCGCAACAGCGCGTTGAAGTGGTCATCCTGTCGCGCAATGACCCGGTCTCGGGCATGCGTGTCTTTCGCTCGGCGCAGCACTACGGCCTCAACATACAGCGCGGCACCTTCAACCGGGGCGAAGCGCCCTGGCGCTACCTCAAACCCCTGCATGCCAACCTGTTTTTGTCTGCCCATTTGAGCGACGTTCGCGATGCGCTGGCTGCCGGTGTGCCTGCCGCGCAGGTCTACCCCCATTCCGCACGCGCCAGTGATGCACACCCGAACGAAGTGCGCATTGCTTTTGACGGTGATGCGGTGCTGTTCTCCGACGAGGCGGAGCGCGTGTTCCAGACCGGCGGCCTTAACGCCTTCCAGCAGCATGAGCGCGACAAGGCTTCGCAGCCCCTGCTGGCCGGGCCATTCAAGCCGCTGCTCGAAGCACTGCACCGCCTGCAGCAGGCCGGCACATCGCACATGCGCATTCGCACCGCGCTGGTCACCGCCCGCAGCGCCCCCGCACATGAGCGCGCCATCCGCACGCTGATGGACTGGAACATCGAAGTCGATGAAGCCATGTTCCTGGGCGGACTGGCCAAGGGAGAATTTTTGCGCGAATTCGAACCCGATTTCTTCTTTGACGACCAGACCGGCCACGTCAATGCCGCGGCCGAACACGTGCCTGCCGGCCATGTAGCCAGCGGCGTTTCAAACCAGCTTTACTGAGGCCTGTTCAAGCCTTCACACACCCTCAAGATCGGATACCAGCGTGAACCAGCCAATACGGCCAGCGGGCCTGCTCGCCAGATTCAGTTCCTTCACAACTTTTGCCAGAAGGGTAGGGGCACTTGCTGCACCCTATTTCAGGTCAGAGGACAAATGGAAGGCGCGTGGCCTGCTGCTGGCCATCGTGCTGCTCAACCTCGGCACGGTTTACATGGCCGTGCAGTTCAATGACTGGTACCGGGTGTTTTATGACGCGCTTGAAAAACGCGACCAGGCCGTTTTCTGGCAGCAGATGGGCCGCTTCAGTTACCTGGCCTTCGGGGCCATCATCATTGCGGTCTACAAGTTCTACCTGACACAGCTGCTGCAGGTGCGCTGGCGTTCATGGATGACGCGCGACTACCTGCGCCGATGGCTGTCCAACCATGCTTTCTACAAGATGGAGCTGGCCCGCTTTTCAGCCCAGACGGACGTGAATGCAAGCCCGGACAACCCCGACCAGCGTATTCAGGAAGACGTGCACTCGTTCACCACCTCCACCATTTCGCTGAGCATGGGCCTGCTCAACTCGGTCGTGACGCTGACCAGTTTTGTCGGCATTCTCTGGGCATTGTCGGGCTCTTTCGGCTTCACCGTGGGTGGCAACACCTACACCATTCCCGGTTTTATGGTCTGGGCCGCCATCGCCTACTGCCTCGTCGGCAGCGTGCTCACGCATTACATAGGCCGCGCGCTGATCAGGCTCAACTTCACGCAGCAGCGCCTTGAAGCGAACTTCCGCCACCACATGGTGCGCGTTCGCGAGTACAGCGAATCCATTGCCCTCGACCGCGGCGAGACCGTGGAGCGCAGCCAGCTCGACGGCCGTTTTGGCGCAGTACTTGGCAACTACATCCAGCTGATACGCGCCAACAAAAAGCTCATCTGGTTCCAGAGTTTTTTCGGCCAGGCCGCCGTGATCTTCCCCTTCATCGTGGCAGCCCCGCGCTTTTTCAGCGGCGCCATACAGCTCGGCCAGCTGATCCAGATTTCTTCGGCCTTCGGCAAGGTGCAGGATTCACTCAGCTGGTTTGTCGACAGTTACGACAGCCTGGCCAGCTGGCGCGCCACCACGGACCGCCTGACCAGTTTTGAAGACAGCATGGCAGCCATAGACCAGCAGGCCCGGACCCGGACCCGGGCGACGGTTGACGGCGTCGCGGGCAGCGCAGTCGCACCGCTGGGCGCAGACAGCCTTTCCACCGAAGGCCTGAGCATCAAGCTGCCCTCAGGCCAGACCCTGCTGGGCGACCTCACACTCACTGCACGCGCAGGCGACAGCGTGCTGGTCAAGGGCCCGTCTGGCAGCGGCAAGTCCACGCTGTTCCGCGCCCTTGCCGGCATCTGGCCTTTTTCAGAAGGCAAACGCCATCTCCCGCCAGACACCATGTTCATACCCCAGCGCCCCTACTTTCCCGACGGCTCCCTGCGTGACGCCCTGGCTTACCCGCAGTCCGCCATGCAGTACACCGATGAGGCACTCAAACAGGTGCTGACAGATGCCCTGCTGCCGAAACTGGCCAGCCGGCTGGACGACAGCGACGCATGGAGCCAGAAGCTGTCAGGCGGGGAACAGCAAAGGCTGGCCATTGCACGCGTGCTTCTGAAAAAGCCCCGCTGGATATTTGCCGATGAAGCGACAGCCGCGCTTGACGAGGCTGCAGAAAAAACGCTGTATGAAAAACTGCAGGCCCATCTTCATGCCGTGCATGGCGGTATGGTGTCGATTGCGCACCGGCCAAGCGTTGCGGCCTTCCACAACCGCCAGTGGGAGCTGGTGCCCCAGCCAGAAGGTTCGCCCGCACGTTACAACCTGCATGAACGCTCACTGTCGGCATGACCCACCACAAGCAGCCACCGATTGAAACCCTCCTGAAAAGTCACTGAATGCCAGAGGAACTACAGCAGCCCGCCAGCGCCACGCCGGTCACGCCCGAAAAGCTCTCGGCCTGGGATCCCATCAAGGTCCCGGTCTTCCGCATGCTGTGGCTGACCTGGCTCACAGCCAACACCTGCATGTGGATGAACGACGTCGCCGCCGCCTGGCTGATGACGTCCATGACCACATCGCCGATCTGGGTGGCACTGGTGCAGACCGCGTCCACGCTGCCTGTGTTCATGCTGGGCCTGCCCAGCGGCGCACTGGCAGACATCCTGGACCGCAGGCGCTACTTCATCATGACCCAGTTCTGGGTCGCTGTCGTCGCCGTGCTTTTGTGCATCGTGGTCATCTCCGGTGTCATGACGCCGCCCCTGCTGCTGGCCCTGACCTTTGCCAATGGCGTGGGCCTGGCCATGCGCTGGCCGGTGTTCGCCGCCATCGTGCCCGAACTGGTCAAACGCGCGCACCTGCCTGCGGCGCTGGCCCTCAACGGCGTGGCCATGAATGCCTCGCGCATCATCGGCCCGCTGCTGGCCGGCGCCATCATTGCCAGCGCCGGTACCGAATATGTTTTTGTGCTGAACGCCGTGCTGTCGGTCATCTCGGGGCTTGTCATCATGCGCTGGCGCCGCGCCCACACGCCCAACCCGCTGGGCCGCGAGCGCCTGGTCAGCGCCATACGTGTTGGCGTGCAGTTCGTCATGCAGTCCAACCGCCTGCGTGCGGTGCTGGTGCAGGTGTCGCTCTTCTTTTTGCATTCCACTGCCCTGCTGGCCCTGTTGCCGCTGATCGCCCGCAACCTGCATGGCGGCGATGCCGGCACCTTCACGCTGCTGCTGGCCTCCATGGGCGTGGGCGCGATTGTGGCGGCGCTCAACCTGTCGCGCATGCGGCAACTCATGCCGCGCGACACCCTGGTCCTGCGCTCGACCATGCTGCAGTCGGTGGTGACCGTCATCGTCGCGTTTTCGCCCAACATCTATATCGCCGTACCGGCCATGGTGCTCAACGGCGCCGCGTGGATTGTCTGCGCCAATTCACTCAGCGTCTCGGCACAGCTGTCGCTGCCCGACTGGGTGCGCGCACGCGGCATGTCCATCTACCAGATGGCCATCATGGGTGCCAGCGCGGCTGGTGCTGCCCTGTGGGGGCAGATATCAACCATGAGCACGGTGGCCACAGGCCTGACGGTCGCGGCCATCAGCGGCACCGTCACCATGCTGATAGCGCAGAAGCGCCTGGGCGACCTCAGCATTGAAGAAGACCTGACGCCCTCACGCGACTTCAAGGTGCCCGAGCATGCGGCGCCCGGCATCGGCCAGGTGGTGGTCACGATTGAATACCTGATTGATCCCATGCGCAGCACGGAATTCCACGCACTCATGCACGAGAGCCGGCGCAGCCGCCTGCGTCAGGGCGCCCTGCAGTGGGAACTGCTGCGCGACATCGGCAAGCCCGGGCGTTATGTGGAGCAGATCATCGACGAGTCATGGACAGAACACCTGCGCCGCTTCGACCGCGTGACCGCCAGCGATGTGTCACTGCGCGAGCGCAAGCTGGCGTTTCACATTGGCGAAGAGCCGCCGCTGGTCACCCGGCACATCGTTGAGGATGTATTACGGCATCCGTAACCACTACGAGTGTCATCCCGGACTCGATCCGGGATCCATCCCCGCCACGTTGTGAGCGTGGGGCTACCTCAAATCTGCCGTTCCATGTAATTTTTGAAGCCCCTTGCGCGCAGTTCGCAGGCCGGGCAGGTCCCGCAGCCATAACCCCACGCATGGCGGTGCTTGCGGTCGCCGAGGTAGCAGGTATGTGTGTGCTCCACGATGAGGTCGACCAGCGGCTGGCCGCCGAGTGAATGCGCCATGGCCCAGGTGTCGGCCTTGTCTATCCACATCAAGGGCGTCTCGATCAGAAAACGCTTGTCCATGCCCAGCGACAGCGCCAGCTGCATCGCCTTCATGGTGTCATCGCGGCAATCGGGGTAACCTGAAAAATCGGTTTCGCACACACCCGTCACCAGCACCTGAAGGTCACGCCGGTAAGCCAGCGCGGCAGCCAGCGTGAGAAAAAGCAGGTTGCGGCCGGGCACAAAGGTGTTGGGCAGGCCGGAGCTTTCCATCTTGAAAGCGACATCGCGCGTGAGTGATGTGTCACTCACCTGCCCCAGCACGGCCAGGTCCAGCATGTGGTCTTCACCGAGCTTGTGCGCCCACTGCGGAAACTGCGCCTTGATCTCACGCAGCACATTGAGCCGGGCCTCCAGCTCAACAATATGCCGCTGGCCGTAGTCAAAAGCCACGGTCTCGACACGCGCGTATTTCGAGAGGGCCTGCGCAAGGCAGGTGGTCGAGTCCTGGCCGCCGGAAAAAAGAACGAGTGCGGAAGTATGCATGGGCAGATTTTCGCTCACCCCGAAAAACAGGCTTTTTGCACCCCGGTCTGCTGCGATGGCCCAGGACGCATACGCGGCCTTCGCCCGACGTCAGGCCTCAGTCACAAGGCTCCAGCGCCAGCAGGCCGGTGGCGGTATTTGAAATCGGTATGTGGTAATTGCTGTGCACCTTGCGAACGGCAGGGCTGGCGCCCGTGCTCAGGGCAGCGCGCATGGCCAGCCACATCAGCAACTCAATGCCCTGTGTACCGGCCTTGCGGACCAGCTCGGTGGTGCTGAACTGGGTGGCCCACTCAGGATTGGAGAGCAGGCTGTCCATGAACTGGAGGTCAAAACCCTTGTTGATGAACCCGGCACGTTCCCCATCGAGCTGATGCGACAGGCCACCCGAAGCAATCACCGCCACTTTTTTGTCGCTGTCCCAGGCCCTGATGGCATCGCCCACAGCCTTGCCCAGCGCGTAGCAACGCTTTGCAGACGGCAAGGGGAACTGCACGGTGTTGATGCACACCGGCACGATGGCGACCGGACACGCATCGCCCGGCCACAAAAGCTTGAGCGGCAGGGTGCAGGCGTGGTCAACCAGCATCTCCTGGCAGGTGGTGATGTCAAACTCCTGCCCGACCAGTGTGTTGATGATTTGCCACGACAGATCCACCTCACCCCTGAAAGGCGGCAGTGTCGGTATGCCCCAGCCCTCGTCGGCGTTCTCGTACTGCGCCGCTGCACCCACTGCAAACGTCGGCATCTTGTCGAGGAAGAAGTTGAGGCCGTGGTCGTTGTAAAACATCACCACCACATCCGGCCGGGTTCTGGCCAGCCAGTCGTGCACCGGCGGGAAACCGTCGAAAAAGGGTGCCCAGTACGGGTCTTTCTGCAGGCCCTTGTGGATGGCGCCACCGATTGCCGGGATGTGTGAGGTGGCGATGCCGCCTATGAGTTGTGCCATGACATTTTCCTTTGGTTGATCAGCGGCCAGCCGCCAGCAGACGCGCCTTGAACTCTTCCACCGACACGCCGGTCTGCTGCGCGCCAATGTCCTGCATGTTCAGCCCGAAGATACCCGCGAACTTGGCCAGGTAGTACGCATTGCCGCCTGCGGCGATCAGGTCAAGAACGGAGCGCGAACGTATGGCCGCAGCCTGCGGCTCCGTCAGCTTGTAGCGGCGCATGTAAGCCTCCTCGTCCTCCAGGAAAGCGTCACGGTTGGCCTGCGAGTTGAATGAAAAGCACATGCGGTTCAGCGCATAGCCTTTTCTGGCCTGTTCGCCATCAAACAGGGTTGTGCCGGGAATGGCTCCGGTGGCCGGGGTGGTGCTCATGCGTCGCTCCTTTTTTGACTGTCTGTTGATCGTCGTCAAACCCGAGTGTGGGCCGCCCATTGCCAAAGATAAACAGCGGTTTCATGATGGGTTGCATGAGCAAATTCGATTACTCGCAACTTGATGGCCGGCTTTTGAAGCTGCTGCTCGCGGTGATGGAAACCGGCTCCATCACCAGGGCCGCAGAGCAGCTTGGCGTCACCCAGTCGGCGGTGAGCCACCTGCTGGACAAGCTGCGCGGCATCGTCGGCGACCCGCTGTTCGTCAAGTCGGGGCGCGGCATCGTGGCAACGGATCGCGCCCAGGCTCTGGCCATACCGGCGCGAGAGCTGTTGTCTGCAATGGAGCATTTCGCGACATCGGGACCGTTCAATCCGGCACACTGGCAAACCACCTTCACCATTGCCGCCAATGATTTCCAGCGTGATGTGCTGCTGCCGCCGCTGATGGCCAGACTCCGGGACAAGGCGCCCGGGGTTTCGCTTCGGGTGATCCCGTCCGACATCCCGGATCTGGACATGCTACGCCATGAAAGCTGCCAGCTCGTGATCAGCCCCCGCCCGCCCGATGGCGCAGACATTTTGCAGAAGCGCCTGTTTGAAGATGAATACCGCGTTTTTTACGATGCCGACCAGCGCCTGCCGCCGGTGACGCGTGAAGACTATCTTTCAGCGGAGCATGTGACGGTGATGTACGGGCCGCACCGCCACCTTGACCTGGACCAATGGCTTGAGGCGCAGGGCATCAAACGCAACTTCAGGGTGATGGTGCCCGGCTTCGCCGGCCTGCCGTCGTTCATTCGGGGCACTCCGCTTGTCACGACGGTTCCCGGGCTGCTTCGCACCGGCCTGCTCCACGGCCTGGCCAGTGCCCAGGTGCCCGTGCCCTGCCCCACCATGCCCATGTACATGATCTGGCACAAACGCCACCAGCATGACGCCGCGCACCGCTGGCTGCGCGGCGAACTGGAAGCAGCGGCGCCCCGGCTTGCCCCTGGCGGCAGCGGCTCATCAAAATAGCGCCCAAGCCCCGGGCCGATAACAGGCTGTTTCTGGCAGCTGGCGTCAAAACCAAATGTTAATATGGAAGTTAACATTTTGGGGGTTCAGGGCCTTCAGCCCCTCAAAAAACGACTTCCAGGCCGTTTTTGGGCGGTTTTCAGGTGCCAAATTGGGCTACAGACCAATAGGTACGCACGTGAGCAGCTATAAATACCATAGCATCACAAAGCAACTCCCGGGCAGTCATCCGGCTTGACCAGACCTCGCCGACCGGGACAATGCACCCAATGCCTCTCCCACATTCGCCTCGTCCACACGCCATCAGCCTCATAGGTGCGCCCACCGACGTTGGCGCCAGCACCCGCGGCGCAGGCATGGGGCCAGACGCGCTGCGCGTGGCGGGCCTGGTCGAGGCACTGCGCGCCAGCAAGCTCAACGTCACCGACCTCGGCAACCTCGCCGGCCCGCCCAACCCGTGGGCGCAACCCGTCGCAGGCGTACGCCACCTGGATGAAGTCGTGGCCTGGAACCGTGCCGTGTTTGACGCTGTGGGCAACGCGCTCAGTGCTGGCCAGACGCCGCTGCTCATGGGTGGCGACCACTGCCTGGCGATAGGCTCCATCAGCGCCGTTGCACGACACTGCCGCCAGCAGGGCAAGCAGCTGCGCGTGATCTGGCTGGATGCCCACACCGACATCAACACCGAAGCCACCAGCCCCAGCGGCAACCTGCACGGCATGCCCGTCGCCTGCCTGCTCGGCCACGGCCCCGCAGCCCTCACAGGCTGGAGCGGCCAGCAGGCTGCGCTGGCCCCCAATGACATCGCCTTCATCGGCATACGCAGCGTAGACGCCGAAGAAAAGCAGGCCATCAAACAGCTCGGCCTGCAGGTCTACGACATGCGCCACCTCGACGAACACGGCATGCGCAACACCATGACCGAAGCCCTGCACGGCGTCGACGAGAACACCCACCTGCACGTCAGCTTCGACCTTGATTGCCTGGACCCGCTGGAAGCCCCCGGCACAGGCACAGGCGTGCGCGGCGGCCCCACCTACCGCGAGATGCAGCTCTGCATGGAGATGATTGCCGACACCGGGCGGCTGGCATCACTTGATGTGGTCGAGATCAACCCGGCGCTTGATGTGCGCAACCGCACGGCTGAACTGGCGGTTGAATTTGTACTCAGTTTGTTTGGCGCATCCACGCTGGTGCGTTAGGGATTAGACCTGCGGGCGCTCGATAGTCTTTATCCCCATAGACAACTCACCAAAGCATATGTAACCATATGTCTCTTTTAGAGGGGCGATATGCACACAAACAAGATAGTCCGGGTAGACCAGATTTTTCTCGACAACAACAATCCGCGACATGACCCGATCGACAGTGAGCCGGAAATAATCGCCTACCTCTTGAAAGAGGAAAGTGTCAAACCTCTCGCGAAATCTATAGCCAAGCTCGGAAGCACAAGCCCACTGGAAAGAGTAGCGGTTGTGCCGCATCCCAAGGTAAAAGACAAGTTCATTTCTGCTGAAGGTAATCGCCGAATTTGCGCTCTGAAACTTTTGGCAGACCCTTCAAAATCTGGCTCAGAAGCCAATCGAAAATATTTTCAAAGCTTATCCGACAGCATGGGCACCGCGCCTAAATCGGTGGACGCGGTTATTTTTGATTCGGCAATCTCAGCTCGACCTTGGTTATCGTTAAGACACGAGGGGCCACAAGGCGGTGTAGGCACACGGCAATGGAATTCTGGGCAAAAGACGCGATTTAACATGCAAGGCGACAAGACGTCCAATCCGAACGTTCAGGCTGCCTTGCTCATGGACTACGCAAAAAAACACAGCCTTACGACCGACGCGCAACATAAAAAACTAAAGATTTCGACCCTTACCCGATATCTAACTAATCCAGTATTCCGACACACCGTTGGTTTAACTGACAACCGCTCACTCACCGTTCATGTACCGAAGGAAGAGTTTGACAAAATAGCTAAGCGATTTTTGCTGGATGCTACGGCCGACAACAGTGCCGTGAACTCACGCACAAACGTCCAGCAACGCATTGATTACGCCAATCAACTTAGAAAAGACGGTCTGGCACCTAGCTCAAATATTGACCCAGTAGACCTCTCAGACGCACCGGTTGCTCCTAAGTCCAAAGGCGGTTCAGGGAAGCGAGATAACACAAACCCTGACAACCGTCGCCACGTTATACCGAGCACGTTCACAGCTCATATAAAAGAGCCAATTTTGAAACGACTGTATGACGAACTAAAGAAGTTAGACGCAGAAGAGCACTCATTTGCCGCCGTGTATTTACTTCGCGCAGTAATTGAACAAGCCGCTGCAACGACCTTACAAAAGGCTGGCATAGCGCCGCCAACAGAACTACACAAAAAACTTGGTCGAGTAGCGGATTTGCTGCAGAAAAAAGGTTGGAATGATCGGCAAGTCAAAAATCTACGCGTTATGGCAAATGACGTGGAAAGTCGATATTCACCAGACTCAATTGGGCATTTCGTCCATGGCGGAAAAGTGCCCACGCGTACTGACTCCATAAAGCTTTGGGACTCTCTGCAAGACGTCATGACGGAACTGATCACACCGACAAAATAGGGGTGGCCAAAAATCGATTTGTTAAGTAGCATGCAGCAATGCCGGTAACAAATACTCCTCTTCGCTATCCTGGCGGCAAAAGCCAACTAATCCCGTTTGTCATTGAAGTACTACGACGCAACGATTTGTTTTATGGTGAGTACGCGGAACCGTTTGCCGGAGGCTCTGGTATTGCAATTCACTTGCTTTTGAACAACTATGTCACCAAGATTTATCTGAATGATTTCGACCCTGCAATTTATGCTTTCTGGCGAAGCGTCTTAAATCACTCCGAAGAACTTTGCGAACTTGTTCAACGAACTGATATCACTATAGAAGAATGGAAAAAACAGCGAGAGATCTACGCTTTTCCCACTGGGCACACCGTCGTAGAAAGAGGTTTTTCGACTCTCTTCCTTAATAGAACAAATCGGTCCGGAATTATCAAGGCTGGTGTCATCGGAGGCCTTAATCAGAACGGCAACTATCTTCTCGACTGTCGCTTTAACAGAGACGATTTGATTCTCAAGATAAAGCGTATTGCCGCTGTTAGAAGTCAGGTCAAGCTGACAAGACTTGATGCCGTTCAGTTTCTCCACAAGGTGATTCCCGAGACCGGCGAAAACACCTTAGTGAATCTTGATCCACCCTATTACGAAAAGGGTTCGGAACTCTACACAAGTTTCTATAAGACCGAAGACCACTCCACACTCGCCCATGCTGTAGAAAAAATCGACCGAAGATGGATGGTGACTTACGATGACGCTCCCGCGATACGGCAACTCTATGCTCGGTTTCCTAGGTTTACCAGCGACCTCAATTATTCGGCTCAGGTGAAACGGGTCGGTACTGAACTATTGGTTCTTGATCCAAAGCTTATTGCTCCACCGTTGAGTGATTTCAAGATTATTCGCGTTCAATAGCTGACCTCTGCGTAACTTATGCGTTGAACTTACGAGGAAAGTCAGTGAAAACAGATCGATCAAATCCCATTACCTTTGCATAACCGTCCTGAATCCCAAATGACTGGCCCCCAGATCATCATCCTGCGGCTGCCGGGCACCCGCCCTGTAGCGCATGCAATAGTCGGGTGAGCACAGGTAAGACCCACCCTTGATCACACGCTGCCCGGCAACGGTTTGGGCCATGCGCGGTGCCTGATCAGGTTTGCCTTCCGGGTCACCATGAAAAGGCCGCCAGGCGTCTGTCGTGAACTCCCACACATTGCCAATCATGTCGAACAGGCCATACGCATTGGCGGCATAGCAGCCGACCGGGGCCAGGCCTGTGAAGCCGTCTTCTGCTGAATTGACCATGGGGAAGATGCCCTGCCAGCTGTTGGCGTCTTTGGGCTGGGCGTGGTCTTTGCTGGCTTGTGGCTGGCCTGCGCGTGCGGCCCATTCCCATTGCGCTTCTGATGGCAGGCTGCGACCTTTCCATTTTGCATAGGCTTTTGCGTCTGCGTAGCTCACGGCGACGACGGGGAATGCATCGCGGCCTTCGATGCTTGTTGCGGGGCCGGCGGGGTGGCGCCAGTTGGCACCGGGCACATAGCGCCACCACTGCATGGCGCTGCCCTGGTTGTTAACGTTGGCGGGCACGACGAACACCACCGCACCGGGCAGGCGCATCTCGGGCGGCAATGCAGCCTGCAGTTTGGGGTCGGGGCCGCGCTCTGCATCTGTGACGTAACCGGTGGCTTTGACGAAGGCTGCAAACTCTGCGTTGGTGACTTCTGTTCTGTCCATCCAGAAGCCGGCGACCTTGACCTTTTGAATCGGCGACTCTTCGGGGTAGACGGTGTCGCCCATGTCGTAACTGCCGCCGGGCACCCAGACCATGCCCGGGTGCTTGGCATCAGGCTGCGCAGGCAAGGTGCACTGCGTGACTTCAGGGGCGCGCTTACTCGCTACCTTCACCGGTACCGCTTCAGGTGCTCGCTGCCTCGTCAACACCACACCCGCTGCCACGCACACAGTGACGAGAGCGATGGATATCAGCAGTATTTTTTTGCTCGGTACGGCCATGATTGCAGGCGGTCTAGTTGTACCAGTAGGTGTATTCGTCAGCAGGCGTCTGCTTCTGGTCAAGCGTCTTGTCGATGGCAACGGGAAGCTCTATGAACGATGGCCACAGAGGCGGCGGCATGTTGGCGTGGTGGGCCTGCAGCACGGCTTTCAGCTCAAGCACCTTGTCTGCCTGCGTGACGGCGAGGTTGATCTTCTCGGTGGGGTCTACATTCAGGTTAAAGAGCCAGTCCTTTTTTGGTTTCTCTGACACGATGAGCTTCCATCCACCCTGCTGCACGGTGCGGTAAGGCCCGTCGCGCCAGAACAGCGCACGGCCGGGTTGCTGCACCGCGCCCTTGCCGAGAAAGGGCATGAGGTTGACGCCATCTGTCACGCGGTCGGTCGGCAGGCTGCCGCCTGCCGCTGCAACCACCGTCGGCAGTATGTCGATGCTGGAGACAGGCTGCTTGTATTGCGAGCCCGCCGGTATGCGGCCCGGCCACATGGCCACATAGGGCACACGCACGCCGCCTTCAAACTGCGTGAGCTTCCAGCCGCGGTAGGGCCGGTTCACTTCAGGTATGCCGATGTAGCCGGGCGCGCCGTTGTCGCTGGTGAAGATGACGATGGTATTGTCCGTCAGGCCTTCGTCTTTCAGGGTTTGCAGCACGCGGCCCACGCTGCGGTCTACCGCCCTGACCATGGCCGCATACACGCGCCGCCTGTGGTCGGCGATGTTGGGCAGCGCGTCGTAATCGGCCTTGCTGGCCTGCAGCGGCGTGTGCACGCCCCAGTGCGCCAGGTACAAAAAGAAGGGCTGGTTTTTGTTGCGCTTGATGGCGGTCACGGCCTCATCGGTGAAGTAGTCGGTCAGGTACTTGTTGGGCTCAAACCATTTGCCGTTGTTGTAACTGACACCAAAGCGCATGTTGGGCCAGAGGAATTTGTCGACCGGGTCAAACGCCTGCTTTGCATTGACGACATTGGGGGAGTTCTCGGGCAGGTACAGGCCACTCTCCATGAACAGGCTCTCGTCAAAGCCCTGGTTGTTGGGCCGCATTTCTGCGGTGCTGCCCAGGTGCCATTTGCCGATGTGGATGTTGTGGTAGCCGCGCGCCTTGAGCAGCTCTGCCACGGTCTGCTCTGTTGGCGGCATGCCCAGGTCGTTGAACGATTTGGCTTCACGGGCTTTTTGCTGATCAATGATGACAGGGTGAAGCCCACGGGTTTCGGCATACATGGGGCCTGCAACCCGCGCCATCGCGCCCGGCGTGGGCGTGAACTCGACGCCAAAACGCCAGGGGTAGCGGCCGGTCATGAGCGCGGCACGCGAAACGGTGCAAATTGCCGCGCCCGCATAGCCATTGTCAAAGCGCACACCGTCGCGTGCGATGGCGTCGATGTTGGGTGTCGGCACACCCTCTTTGCCATAACCTCCGCCGTAGGTGGTGACGTCGTTAAAGCCCATATCGTCAGCCAGGATGACGATGACATTAGGTGCGCGCTGCGCGGGTGGCTGCGCGGCAGTGGCCGGCCCGGCTACCCAAGGCACGGCCTTGTTCGGGTCACGCGGATACACAATATCTGTGTACCAGCCAAGTGAGTGTTGCAGGATGAGCAGGCGGTTGGCATAGGCCAGCCCGCCCAGGCCAGCGATGAGCACGGCAGCGGTGATCAGTGTGTTGCGCAGCTTCATGCGGTGGCCAGTCTTTCGGCCACGGACTGGCCACCCGCAGCGCGCAGCATTTTTTGTGCGGTTTCGACACCTGCGTTCTGGTTCTGGCCTGTCACCAGCCGGCCATCAACCACTGTGAGGTTGGCAAAGGGCTCAAGCACCTTGCTGGAACTTTCAAACAACGCACCTGCCGCACGCAGCTCGCGCTCGGGGTGCTGTGGCGTGATGGTGATGCCCAGCTGTTTGACCTGGCGGTTGGTCACGGCGGTGAGGCGCTTGCCCTTGACCAGAGGCTGGCCGTTGGTGTCTTTGGCAAGCAGCAAGCCGAGCGGGCCGTGGCACACGCCGCCTATCACCTTGCCCGCCGCCCATGCATGGGTGATCTGCTCACCCAACACCGCAGAGGTCCCAAGGTCATAGGCCGCACCCCAGCCACCGGCGAGAAAAATGATGTCGTACTGCGTGAAATCGAGCGCCTCGATACGCAGCGAGTTCTTGACCTTGGCCTGAAACACGGGGTCTTTCAGGTAGCGCTTGTCTGATGGTGCTGCAAGAAACCAGCGAAACGAGTCAGGCTCGATGGGTATCGCCCCGCCGCGAATGCTGGCCACATCGACTGACATGCCGGCATCAAGAAACTCGTAATACGGAGCGGTCATTTCTGAGCCGAAAACGCCGGTCGCCTTGCCGCTTGCACCCAGTGTCGAATGGCTGGTAGTCACTACCAATGCCCGGCCACCCTTGAGAGTGTGCGAAGGGCCCCTGTAAGCAGGGTGCAGCCCGAACGCGGTAAGCAGGGCGGGCAGACCCAGCCACAAAAAGAGGCCCAGGACGGTGGCAATGATGAAGGCGATCAACATGGTGTGTTCATTCAATGAAGTAGGGTCAGGCACGCGCCTTGACAGGCTTGAGGGTGGCGAGCTTGCGTGTGGCGGACTTGTGAATGGCAGGCCTGCGGTTGGCGGGCCTGCGCTTGACGGCTACGGCGGGCGCTTGCTGTTCAATCAGGTAGCTGGAGATGAGTTCCATCAGGTAAACATTCAGATTCGGCGGGTTGCCGGGGCGGCTGAGCGCCTGGTTGCCGCCCACAATCGCCAGGTAAAAGAGCGATGCCAGTTCGGACGATTTCTTTTCATCATGGGTCAGCCCCATGAACTTTTCCCTGAACAGACCCATGCGCGACTGGTCAATGTCGGCCAGCATCTTTGCCACATCAGGGTCGCGCCGGCCTTGGCCCCGCAGGGCAAGTTCGAAGCGCATGTTTTCAAGGTCTTTACCCGCATGCGCCAGCCCGGCCTTGAGCAGGTGGGCCAGGTCATCGCGCGGGTCGGTGAAAGACGCCGTTTCTGCGCGCAACTGCTTCTCCAGCGCCATCTCGCGCTCACACCAGCGTGCGAGCAGGGCCGCAATCATTTCTGCATGATCGGTGAAATGCCAGTAAAAGCTGCCGCGTGTCACACCCAGCGTATCGGCAAGCATGAGTACGCGCGCCTTGTCGAAACCGCCTTCGACCACGGCATTGAAGGCAGCGTCCAGCCAGTCGTCACGCGACAGCCGCGACGCTTCTGCAGGTTTGCCGGTTTTTGCCTTGATCGCCATGAAGTTCCTGTTGATGGGCAAGTTGCCGCCGGCGCGGAAAACGCCAGCCCCAAATTAGACCATACACATGTGTATTGTGGTGTTATATTAGATTTTCCATACACATGTGTATTGAGTCAATCAAGCCATAAGAAAGCAAAGGGCAAGCCGAAGGCCAGTCGCAGTACCCCAGATGAGACAAGTCATTTCCCTGATCATCAAGCTGGCCCTGCTGGCCCTTTACGTGGCAGCGCTTGCGGGTCTCGCAGGCATATTGCCATCCGGCCTGGCGGGCCGGGTGCAGAACATCGCGCTCATCATCCTGGCCATACACGTGATCGAGATGGCGGTGATGTTCAGACACGTCAAACGCTATCGGGGGCCGCTCGCCGTGAGCATGCTGCTGACGCTGCTGTTCGGCTTGCTGCACTGGAAGCCGCTGGCTGATGAACACAAGGCGGCGCTGGCCTTGAAGGACAAGCCCGCGCCATGAAAGCACTCATGCTGCTCATGGGCCTGGTGCTGGCGATGTCATCGGCGATGGCAGCAGGCAACTCGCGGCCCAACATCGTGCTGCTGCTGGCAGATGACTGGGGCTTTAGCGATGTGGGCGCTTTCGGCGGCGAGATAGCCACACCCAATATTGATGCACTGGCGCAGCGCGGCATGCGTTTTTCAAACTTTCACGCCAGTGCCTCCTGCTCACCCTCGCGCGCCATGCTGCTGACCGGTGTGGACAACCACCGCAACGGCGTCGGCAACATGCGCGAGACAGTGCCCCGCGCCCAGGTGGGCAAGCCGGGCTACGAGACGGTGCTCAACAAACGCGTGGTCACGGTGGCCAGCCTGCTGCGTGACGGCGGCTACCGTACCTACGTGGCGGGCAAGTGGCATGTAGGCAAGGAAGATTTCAACCTGCCACCGGCGCGCGGCTTTGACCGCTCCATCATCCAGGCGGACAGCGGATCTGACAACTGGGAGACCGCCAAGCGCTACCTGGACCTCTCGGACAAGGTCAACTGGTTTGAGGACGGCAAGGAGGCCCTGATGCCGGCCGACTATTACTCGTCACAGTATTTTGTAGACAGGACGATTGAGTACATCGATTCGGGCGTGAAAACCGGCAAGCCGTTTTTTGCCTACGTGGCTTTCCAGGCCAACCACATCCCGGTGCAGGCACCAAAGGAATTCATCGCCAGATACAAGGGCCGTTACGACAAGGGCTGGGCCGTATTGCGGCAGGAGCGCCGCGACAAAGCGATAGCGCTGGGCCTGATGCCCAAAGACACACCCATGGCCGCCATGCACACCACACTCGACTGGAATGCACTGAGCGACACCGACAAACAATACCAGGCCAGGCGCATGGAGGTCTATGCCGCCATGGCAGACGCGATGGATCACCACGTGGGCAGGCTGGTGGAGCACCTGAAAAAGACCGGCGAATACGACAACACGGTATTTGTTTTTCTGTCTGACAACGGGCCGGAGGCGTCAGACCCGTATGTGCTCTTAAGTGGCCGCATGTGGCTCGGCTGGCAGTACAACAAGGGCATTGAGCAACTGGGCGAAAAGGGGGCGTACAGCATCATCGGACCAAGCTGGGCCAGCGCTGCCGCGTCACCGCTAAGCAGCTACAAGTTTTATTCCGGTGAAGGCGGCATACGTGTACCGCTCATCATTGCGGGTGCGGCGGGCATGCCGAACAACCAGGTCTTCAACGGGTTTACGCACATCAATGACATCGCGCCCACCCTGCTGGACCTGGCGCAGTTGCCTCGCCCCGCAGGCAGCTACAGGGGCCAGCAAATTGAACCCATGACAGGTGCAAGCCTCATGCCTGCCCTGAAGGGCCAGGTGCAAAACGTGCACGCGGTGGACAAGGCCATCGGCTATGAGCTCTCGGGCAACGAAGCGGTTTTCAAGGGTGACTACAAACTCATCAAGAACATACCGCCCGTCGGCGATGGCCTGTGGCATCTCTACGACATTCGCAACGACCCCGGTGAAACGAAAGACCTGCAGGCGAGCTTGCCGGACATGTTTGCCGCCATGAAGGCGGACTATGCCGCTTACGCCAAAGCCAACGGCGTGTTGCCCATGCCCGAAGGCTACGACCCTGTCAGGCAGGTGCAGACCAACGCCCTGATCAATGTTTATGTGCCCCGCTTCAAGCGTACGGGCTTGCCCATACTCGCTGGCCTCGCCTTGCTGGTGGCGGGTTTCTTCTTTTTGCGCAGGCGCCGCCGCATTCGACGCGCAACAGGCCAGGCATGAGCATTGAACACATCGACATCCTGATTGTGGGCGCGGGCCTGTCCGGTATAGGCGCTGCGGCGCACGTCAAAAAGAACTGCCCCGGCCGCAGTTTTGCCATTCTTGAAGCGCGCAACACGCTGGGCGGCACCTGGGACCTGTTTCGCTACCCCGGCATACGCTCGGACTCGGACATGTACACGCTGGGTTATGCCTTCAGGCCGTGGACAGAAAAGAAGTCCATCGCCGATGGCGACACCATACTCCAATACATCACCGACACCTCGCGTGACCATGGACTGGACGGCCACATACGTTACGGCCACCGCATCAAACGCGCGGACTGGTCATCCACCGACACACGGTGGAATATCGAGATTGAAACAGGTGCGCAGCGTGAGCGCATGCAACTGAGCTGCAACTTCCTTTATGTCTGCACCGGCTACTACAACTACGAGCAGGGCTACACACCAGACTTTGCCGGCGCCGAACGTTTTACGGGCCGCATCGTTCACCCGCAGCAATGGGCTGGCGATATTGATTACGCGGGCAAGCGTGTGGTGGTCATAGGCAGCGGCGCGACGGCAGTGACCCTGGTACCGACCATGGCAGCCACGGCCGCGCATGTGACCATGCTGCAGCGATCACCCACCTATGTCGTGTCACGCCCTTCTGAAGACAGGCTTGCCGACTGGCTCAGGCGGCACCTGCCTTCAGGCCTGGCCTACGGCCTGACGCGCTGGAAGAACGTGCTGCTGGGCATGCTTTTTTACCGCCTGTCAAAGCGCAGACCGGATCGCATCAAGCAGATGATTGTTGACGGCGTCAGAAAGTCTGTTGGCCCGGATTGCGATGTAGACAAACACTTCACCCCCAGCTACAAACCGTGGGACCAGCGTGTCTGCCTGGTGCCTGATGCGGATCTGTTCAAGGCGATACGCCAAGGCAGGGCCTCTGTGGTCACCGACCACATCGACACTTTTACCGAAACAGGCATACGGCTCAAATCAGGCCAAGAGCTTGAGGCGGACCTGATCGTCACCGCCACCGGGCTGGACCTGCTGGCACTGGGCGGCATGGAGCTTCTGGTCGATGGGAAGGCGGTCGTCATGAAAAAGACCATGAGCTACAAGGGCATGATGCTGGCCGGTGTGCCCAACATGTTTTACGTCACGGGTTACACCAATGCATCATGGACACTTAAGGCCGACCTGGTCGGCGACTATGCCTGCCGGCTGCTGAACACCATGGCGCGCAAGGGCTGGAAGCAATGCACACCGACGCTGAACGATGCGCGCTTGAAGGAAGAAAGCTGGATTGACTTCACGTCGGGCTACATACAGCGCTCGATTGACAAGTTCCCGACCCAGGGCAACCGCAAGCCATGGCGGCTGCATCAGAACTACGTGCTGGACCTGCTCACACTGCGCTTTGGCCCGGTGCAGGACGGTACCATGGTTTTTTCGAAAGGCAGTGCATCATGAAGAGGGCCGTTGTCGCATTTGCAGTGTTGCTCGCGGCTCTTGTTGCCGCTTACCTTTTCAGAAGCCCACTCAGCATGATGGTCGCCAAAAAGGTGGCAGCTCAGCGCCTGGCAACGGACGCCCTGAACGACTTGCCCGACGGCCTGCACGTGGGTTTGTGCGGCGCGGGCTCGCCCTTCCCCGATGAAAAACGCACGGGGCCGTGCACGCTGGTGGTCGCGGGCAAGCGGCTTTTCGTTGTTGATGCGGGCAGCGGCAGTGTGCGCAACATCGGCAAGATGGGCTTTCAGCACGGCCGCATCAACGCGATATTCCTCACACACTTTCACTCTGACCATATCGACGGCCTGGGCGAGCTGATGCTGCAGCGCTGGGCCTCGGCAGCAAACACATCACCTGTTCCCATCTACGGCCCGCCCGGTGTTGAAACAGTTATGGCAGGTTTCATGCAGGCTTACGAGCAAGACAAAGGTTACCGCGTAGCCCATCACGGCGAGGCGACGGTGCCTGCCAGCGGCTTTGGCGGCAAGCCCCTGCCCTTCACGCCTGGCGCCGACGGCCGCGCGGTGGTGCTCAAGGATGCAGACCTCGAAGTGGCCGCCTTTACTGTTGACCACGGACCGGTTCACCCTTCGGTCGGTTACCGCTTCACCTACAAGGGGCGCAGCGTGGTTATCAGCGGCGATACGAAAAAGTCGGCAGCAGTGCAACGCGAAGCGGCGGGCGTGGACCTGCTGGTGCATGAAGCCCTGTCTTCGCCCATGACGGACCTGCTAAGGGACGGCGCCGCAAAAGCCGGCCGCACCAACCTGGCGAAGATATTTGAAGACATCAAAAATTACCACACCTCACCCGAAGAGGCGGCAGAAACCGCACGCGACGCGAAGGTGGGCTACCTGCTGCTCAACCATATTGCACCGCCAATGCCGATACCCGGCCTTGAAAAAGCCTTTCTTGGCAAGGCGCCCGGCATTTACGGCGGGCCGCTGCGGGTAGGCACAGACGGAGATTTCATCAGCCTGCCTGCCGGCTCAAAAGCCATCAACTTCACCCATCGGTTTTGATACCCGCCGTCATGCACAACACAGTACCCACCCTTACAGGCAAAGTGCTCCGTACACCCGAAGCACGTTTCGCCAACCTGCCCGGTTTTGCATACACGCCGCATTACACCGACATTGGCGGCCTGCGCATCGCCCACATTGATGAAGGCCCGCGTGACGCACCCGTGGTGCTGTTGATGCATGGCGAGCCGACCTGGTCTTACCTGTACCGCAAGATGATCCCGGTGCTGGTCGATGCAGGTTACCGCGTGGTGGCGCCTGACCTGGTGGGTTTCGGGCGCTCCGACAAACCCGTGGCCAAGGCCGACTACTCTTACCTGCACCACGTGCAATGGATGACGGCATGGATGCTGGCCAATGACCTGCGCGGCATCACACTGTTTTGCCAGGACTGGGGTTCACTCATAGGCCTGCGTTTGGCGGCGGAGCAGCCCGACCGCTTCGCGCGGGTGGTGCTTGCCAATGGGGGTTTGCCTACCGGCATGGACGACATTCCCGGGGCTTTCAAGGTCTGGCGCGCGTTCTCGCGTTACAGCCCGTGGTTTCCGATTGGGCGCATCGTCAAGGCCGGATGCGTGAATGGCCTGGGGCCTGAAGAAGTGGCGGCCTACGATGCGCCGTTTCCGTCACGCAGCTACAAGATGGGTGCGCGTCTTTTTCCCGGCTTTGTTCCGACCACACCTGAAGACCCCGAACGCGCCAACAATGAACGCGCATGGGAAATCTTCAAACGCTGG
The DNA here is from genome assembly GCF_016185115.1 of Polaromonas sp. GTDB lineage: Bacteria > Pseudomonadota > Gammaproteobacteria > Burkholderiales > Burkholderiaceae_C > Polaromonas. Next base: position 316,440 of record NZ_JACPOF010000020.1, read on the forward strand.
GAGAAACCATTCCTGACCCTGTTCAGTGACAGGGACCCCGTCACACGTGGCGGCTACAAGGCCTGGCAAAAGATCGTGCCCGGCGCACAAGGCCAGCCGCACGCGACCACACGTGGCGCAGGACACTTTCTTCAGGAAGACAAGGGGCCTGAAATTGCGAAAGCCGTCGTTGCGTTCATGCAGTCGACACCAGCTTCAGCCGGGCGCTGACATTTTGTAGACCCGGGCCGCCGTGCCGCTGAAGAGTGATGTGCGCTCTTCAGCAGTGCAGGCAACGGTCAAACGTTTGAAGGCATTCCACAGTTCGCTGTAACCGCATGACTGCTTGTCTACCGGGAAGTTGCTTTCAAACATGCAGCGGCCGGCACCAAAGGTTTCAATACACATCTCGACATATGGCCGCCAGGCCTGGGCCAGTTCTTCAGACGAAGGCGGCAGATCACGCTCATGCAGCCGCAGGCCGAAGACTGGCATGCCCAGGCCGCCAATCTTGATGCTGACGTTCGGGCAGGCGGCCAGCTCATGCAAATCATCTTTGCAGCGCTGCAATTCCGCCTGCTGGCGGCCTGCATACGGGCCAACCCCGAGAACCGTGCCTACATGGTCAATGATGATGGGTGTTTCAGGAAAGTCCCTGGCCAGCCCCAGCAGGTCGGGCAACTGCGGGTGATAAAGCCAGGCATCAAAGCCCAGGCCGAAGCGGGCCAGTTGCGCAAAGCCTTCACGAAATGCCGGGTCTGACAGGCGAAGCGGCGGCACGGGCCGTGAGATGAATCTGTTGATCAGTTCGCTCGCGTCGTAAGGTGTCGCATAACGTATGCCGCGCAGCCGGCCACCGGCCGCGGCAAGCTGGGCCTGCAGCACCTCCTCGACAGCGCTGCCCAGCATCAGGTCAGCATGGCCAACAATGGCTTCTGCCACCCGGCAGTTGCCGTAAATGCCGCTGGCCGCCATGGCAGCATTGCCGTTGGCAAACTCCACCTCACCCACAGGCTTCAAGTGCTCTGGCCCTGCGCTGCGGTACATCGCATGCCCTTCCACGTAAACCGTGGCGCAGATGTTGTGGCCCTGGCTGATGTCGACCAGCAGGTCATGCAACAGGTAGCGGTTGGCGACGGCCCTGACGTCCCACAGGTGGTGGTGGGCGTCAATGATGGGCAGGGCTGGTTCAAGCGCCTCTTCGCGTGGCGTGCGGGCCAGCCACTGCGTGATTTCTTCCGTGTGGCGTACGATGTTGCCGGCGTAGGGTTTGGGCATGGTGTGCAGAGTTCTCGAAGGGCTGTTCCAGGCTGCATTTTGACTTTTTCACAAGCTGCACGGGCTGGTTCATGAAACGTGCGGTCACGCTGGTGACTGCCACAGCGGCCGGTCGATGTTTGAATTGACACCACAACACTGCAAGCCTTCATCCATCAAGCCGCACAAGCCCGCGCGGTACTTCACCCTTCCAAAGGACATCACATGATCTGGGAACATTCCGAAAAAACCACCGACCTGCTCAAGCGCATGGGCGCCTTCTTTGACGAACACATTTACCCGAACGAGGCGCGCTTTCACCATGAGCTGGACGCCTTTCGCAAGGCCGGCAACGCCTGGCAGCCGCTGCCGCTGATTGACGAGTTGAAGCCGATTGCCCGAAAGGCCGGCCTCTGGAACATGTTTTTGCCGCATGCGCATGGCGATGTGCCGGCGATTTCCAACCTCGACTATGCACCGCTGTGCGAAGTCATGGGCCGCGTCTCATGGTCGGGCGAGGTGTTCAACTGTTCGGCACCGGACACCGGCAACATGGAAACCCTTGAGCGTTATGCCACCAAGGCGCAGAAGGACGAATGGCTTGAGCCGCTGCTGCGCGGCGAGATCCGCTCGGGCTTTTTGATGACCGAGCCGGCGGTGGCGTCGTCGGATGCAACCAACATTCAGTGCTCCATCGTGCGTGAAGGCGACGAATACGTCATCAATGGCCGCAAGTGGTTCTCGTCAGGTGCGGGCAACCCGCGCTGCAAGATCTTCATCGTCATGGGCAAGACCGATGTCGACGCACCGCGCCACGCACAGCAGTCCATGGTGCTGGTGCCGCGCGACACCAAGGGCGTGACGGTGCTGCGTCCGCTGACGGTGTTTGGTTACGACGATGCGCCGCACGGCCACATGGAAGTGCTGCTTGAGAATGTACGCGTGCCCGTCGCAAACATCCTGCTGGGCGAGGGCCGCGGTTTTGAAATTGCGCAAGGCCGCCTTGGCCCCGGGCGCATTCACCACTGCATGCGCTCCATAGGCGCAGCAGAGCGTGCACTTGAGATGATGGTTGACCGCCTGCAGTCACGCCACGCCTTCGGCCGTGCGCTCTCGGAGCAGTCGGTCTGGCATGAACGCATCGCCGAGTCGCGCTGCATGATTGACCAGGCGAGGCTGCTTACGCTGAACGCTGCTCACAAGATGGACACGATAGGCAACAAGGACGCCCGCGCAGAGATCGCCATGATCAAGGTGGTCGCACCCAACATGTCGTGCAAGGTGGTCGACTGGGCCATACAGGCGCACGGCGCAGGCGGCGTGAGCCAGGACTTCTGGCTGGCCGAAGCCTACGCCCACCAGCGTACGGTGCGCATTGTTGACGGCCCTGATGAAGTGCACCGCAACGCGATCGCCAAGATTGAACTGGCCAAGCGCACTGCTGTGACCGGCGTGGGCGGCAAGGCGAAATAAGCCATGCTGCAGCGCTGAATTTCCTGCGCGCAAAACATCAGGCGGTGTCTGCAAGGGCATCGCCTTTTCTTTTGGCCCGGCAACAACTCAATTGAACCCGCCAGGCTATGACGAATGAGCAACTGCATTTTTGCGGTATCTCGCCACCAGCCGCAGTATCAATGCCGCCACAAGAACAACGACAGGCAGCATGTACCCGGCAGATACCGGAATACGCTTGCCAAAAGTCACCATGAAGCTGACCCAGATGTAGTAAGCCCCGGTGATGTGCAAAAGCTGCAACCACCGCGCGCCCAGCCAGCGCACGGCGCCGTCCCATGAGGTGGCGGCCATGAGCGCGATGAATAGGTAGGCAATGCCGCCGGTGATCATGTTGCCCAGACTGCTCTGCTGCGCAAACCCTGTGGCGTCCAGCCTGGCAAACGCCACGATGGCCGCCAGATGCACCGCGTGCGAGAAGGCAAACGCCAGTCCGAATGCGCGCCGGTGCAACAGCAGCCACTGCGTTCGCGGCCCACGCCAGAGCTGCACAAGTGCCGAGGCCGTGAATGCGACAAGAAAGAAGACCAGAGATGTCCGCGCCGTGAGGCGTATCACCATGCGAATGCCCTGAACCGGGTCAGAAGCTGCGAGCAGCGCCGAAAGCACCCAAACCAGCAACAACAGTGAAAGAGCCCCGACTGTGCGTGCAGTCCGCGGGGATGGGTGGGTGGTGAAAGCAACAGCAGTTTTCATGTGGTGGCCCCTGGTGATGTGGAGTGGACTTGAGTGGATTGACATGTGGCCACCGATTACATTAAGGTTTGGTGTTTCCATCAACTTCCCACACAAGGTGCTTACATGGGTACTGAGCGCGAGACCTATCACCACGGCAACCTGCGGCAGGCGCTGGTTGATGCTGCACTCGCACTGGCTGCGCGGCTGGGCCCCGAGGGTGTGAGCGTGCGGGAGGCGGCGCGCCTTGCCGGTGTATCTTCGGGCGCACCTTTCAGGCACTTTCCTAACCGTCGCGCGCTCATGACGGCTGTCGCAGAAGAAGCCAGCGGGCACCTGCGCATCAAGGTCCAGCGCTCTGTGCGGGCCAGTGACAGGACCGCGCACCGCCGCCTGCAGGCCATAGGCCGGGCGTATCTGCGCTGGGCTGAAGATCACCCCGCCCATTTCAGGATCATCTCGGCGCGCGACCAGATCGACATTGATACGTCACCCGGCTTGCAAAGCGGCATCCAGGCGGTTCGCGAGCAGACCGAAGAGACGATACGCGCAGCCCAGGCTGAGGGCAGCGTGGATGGGGCCTGGGACGCGGGGCAGCTCTCGCTGCTCTCGCGCGCCTGTGTATACGGCCTTGCCCGAATGCGTATTGACGGCCACCTGCCGCAATGGGGCGTGGCCCCCGGGGATGAGTCGCGTGCACTTGACGACGCACTCGCCCTGCTGCTGCAACTCATGCGCAAACAGGACCAGGCCGGGCCTGCCTGACAGATAACCAGCAAGGCCCGGGTTTGCGATTTGCGCCGCACAAATCAGGAGCCGCATTCTTCCAAGGGAAAACACCTAGACCACCCGTTTACCCCTCTGGCGGCGGTCACTTTTGCGACGCCCAAGCCCCATTTCAGGTGCCCGGCAACTTGCAGCCTTCCCAATGAGCGGTTAGCATTTGTCTTAACTTACCGTACGGCAGGTAAATGTATTTGACTTAACTGAAGGAGACTTTGAACGTGGAACTGAACACCCTCAAACTGACCGTCGACGCAGGCGTTGCCGTCGTCACCCTGAACCGCCCACCTGTCAACGCACAGAACATCGAACTGCGCGAAGAAATCACCAAGGTGTTTGACCTGCTGTCTGACCGCGACGATGTGGCCTGCATCGTCCTGACTGGCGAAGGCAAGGCCTTCTCGGCAGGCGCCGACATCCGCGAGCGTCCCAACCTGGCCGGCACGCCCGGTGCCTACGGTGCGCACAACCGCCGCGTGCGCGAGTCCTACTACGCTGTGGTCGAGTGCTCCAAGCCCATCATTGCCGCCATCAACGGCCCGGCACTGGGGGCGGGCTTCGGCCTGGTCATGGGCTCGGACATCTGGGTGGCTTCTGAAGACGCTTATGTCTCCATGCCCGAGATCAATGTCGGCCTGGCCGGCGGCGTGACCTTTCTGCAAAAACACTTCAGCCAGTCACGCGCACGCCGCATGTTCTACACCGGCATGAAGGTGTCGGCGCAGGAGCTGTACCGCCTGGGCCTGATCGAAGCCTGCCTGCCCGCTGCAGAACTGATGCCTTACTGCATGGAGATGGCGCGCGAGATTGCCTCCAAGAGTCCGATTGCCATGCGCCTGGCCAAGGAAGCCGCACGCATGACGCAGCTGATGCCTATCCGTGACGCCTATCGTTACGAGCAGGGCAACACTGTGGCGCTGTCCAAGACCGAAGACTCGAAGGAAGCGCAGCGCGCCTTCCTTGAAAAGCGTGCACCGGTCTACACAGGTCGATAAAGCCGGCCGCTGACCCTGATAATGGAAAGGGCCGGCTTCAAGCTGGCCTATACTTTTTCCTCCAATAGAACATGGGTAAATGATGGCAACCAGTCGTCCGGCAGAAGACACGGCCACTGAGACAGACAGCTTCAGGCCGCGCGTCGACAACCGCCAGGAACAGATCATCGGCATCGCCTGCCGGCTGTTCGCACGCCGCGGTTATGAAGGCACCTCCCTGCGCGACATCGCAGAAGAAGCCAAGATCACCAAGGCCGCGCTGTACTACCACTTCCCCAACAAGGAAGCGCTTTACCACCGCATCGTTCTCGACTCCCTGCAGGCGCTGATTTACCACGTACGTGCGGCCGTCGACCTGGCGCCGACGCCGCTGGAAAAGGTCCGCCAGTTCATGCTGGTATCGGCAGAGTTCATGGATGCCGACCGCGACTCCTGGATGGCGGGCTCCAACGCCTTCTGGATGGGCGCAGAGAGCGAGCCGCGCACGCTTGCGGTGGCCCTGCGCAATGAGTACGAGGCGATGCTCCGCACCTGCATCAGCGACGCCATCAATTCAGGTGAGTTCAGAAAGAGCAACGTCGCGATGACGGGGCGCTTTTTGTTGTCAGCCCTGAACCAGATCAGCCGCTGGCACAACCCCAAAGGTGCGATGACGATCCGTGAAGTCATCGAGCAATACCTGGACATGGCCCTGCACGGCTTGCAGGCACCCGCGAAAGCCTGATTCCGCAAGAACGGTCAGCGCCGCGCGAGCACCCATCCCGGGCCTGACCGGGAATCCACCCTACTCCCCTTGAAAGTGCACTCTTCGCCCTAGGGTTACTACCATGCAGTTACTTACCTGCCGAACGGTAGAATTATTTTAACGACCAAGCCCAAGCCACGCCTTTTCCGCGCGGCTGCCTGCTACACGGCTACTTGCCACCGCATTTTTGAAAAAGGATTGACCAGCCCATGTTCACCCGACGCGCAGCCTTGAGTCTTGCCTCGCTGGTATCACTGGCTTCACTGGTGTTGGCAACTGCAGCCAGCGCACAAACGGCAGCCAGCTTCCCGACGAAACCGGTGCAGGTCATCGTGCCCTACGCAGCGGGCGGCGTCACAGACATCCTCGCGCGCATCGTGGCGCTGCGCCTGGCCGACAAATGGAAGCAGCCCGTCGTCGTTGACAACAAGCCCGGTGCCGGCACGGTCATAGGCACGGCCGCTGCAGCACGCGCGCCCGGCGACGGCCACACCCTGCTCATCACCGCCTTCGGCTTCACGGCCAACCAGGTGCTGGTGCCCAACCTGCCCTACGACCCCAAGGCACTGGCGCCACTGTCCATGCTGGCTGACTCCTACAGCTACCTCTATATCAATTCAGCCGTGCCGGCTCACAACGTGCCCGAGCTGATCGCGTATGCCAAGGCCAACCCCGGCAAGCTGACCTTTGCCTCGTCGGGCAACGGCTCCAGCCCGCACATCGCTGCCGAGCTGTTTGCGTGGCGCACCGGCATAGACATGATCCACGTGCCCTACAAGGGCAACGGCCCGGCCATCAACGACCTGGTCGGCGGCCAGGTCAATGCACTCTTCGACACCGTGGCCACCATGAGTTTTGTGAACAGCGGCAAGCTCAAGGTGCTGGGCATAGGCAGTCCCAAACCGATTGCGCGTTCGCCCAACGTGGTGCCGATTTCAAAATCAGGCGTGCCTGCGCTGGCTGACTTCACCGCCGGCGGCTGGTTCGGCATGTTCATCCCTGCAAGCACGCCCGTCGATCTGCAAAAGAAGATTTACGCCGACGTGCGCGCCGTGCTGGAGACAAAAGAAGTGCATGACGCCATCCTGAAAGCCGGCCTTGAGCCTTCCATCATGTCGCAGGCCGACTTTGCAACCTATCTGAAAAAAGACCTGGACACCTGGGGTCCGGTCATCCGCGAACGCAAGATCCGCCTCGACTGACACACGTCCAGCGCAAGAACAGACAAACAAACAAATAAAGAGAGACAAGCAGACATGGAACACAAGACAACTTCGATACCGGAAGTACCCCCGCTGGGCCGCCTCAAGGGCAGGCGCATTGTGGTGACGGGCGCAGGCTCCGGCATAGGCGCGGCGATTGCGCAGCTCTTCATTGCCGAAGGTGCGCAGGTCGCCGCCATTGACCGTAATGAAGACGGCATCAAGGCCTGGCTCAAGCCTGGCAGCGCGGGTAACAGCATTGCACTCAAAGCCGACATCGCAGATGAAAGCTCGGTCAACGATGCCGTCAAGCGCGCCGCTGAAGCACTGGGTGGCATTGATGGCCTGGTCAATGCGGCCGGTGTCTCCAACACCGACCTGCTGCGCGATGTGAGCCTGGCCGACTGGAAACGCACCATAGACATCAACCTCACAGGCAGCTTTCTGGTGAGCCGCGCCTGCCTGCCCTGGCTTGAGACAGTGCAGAACAGCACCATCGTCAATTTCTCGTCCGGCCAGGGCCTGCAGCCCTTTGTACGCCGCGGTGCATATGCGGCATCGAAAGCCGGCGTGATCTCGCTGTCGAAAACACTGGCCATGGAATGGGCGCCGATACGCGTGAACACCATCTGCCCCGGCGCCGTCGACACACCCATGGTGCGCGCCGGCTACACCGCCGAGGCCCTGCAGACGCAGGTCGGTGCGCGCTACGCCCTTGGACGCGTGGCCGAGCCCATAGAAATCGCACGTGCAGCCCTTTACCTCACAGGCAGCGAATCATCCTTCGTCACCGGCATTGCGCTAGCTGTTGACGGTGGCCGCAGCTACCACTGACCAATCTCCAGGATGGCAAACATGACCCAAACCAACACCCAGGCACCCACCTCGCAGGAAGTGGCCGCAGCTGCCGCCGACCCTTATGCCGCCTTCCGGCAGGAGCTGGTGGAGTTCACCGAATCGCCCGAACTTGCGCCCATGAAGGAAATTGTTCGCAGCAACCAGAAGATGTCGCGTGCCGAGTACAGCGCCTGGCAGAAAGCCCTGTTCAAAAAGGGATGGGGCGCGCCCAACTGGCCGGTTGAATACGGCGGCACGGGCTGGGACCTGCAGCAGCGCTACCTGTTTGAAGAAGTCACAGCCGCTGCCGACTGCCCGCCGCAATATCACCACGGCATAGGCCACATCGGCCCGGTCATCATGCATTTCGGCACAGACGAGATCAAGAACCGCTTTTTGCCGCGCATTCTCGACGGCACCGAACACTGGTGCCAGGGCTACTCTGAACCCGGCGCAGGTTCTGACCTCGCGTCGCTCAAATCAAGCGCCGTACGTGATGGCGACGACTATGTGCTCAACGGCCAGAAGATCTGGACATCCCACGCGCATGAAGCCGACATGATGTACACACTGGTGCGCACATCAAGTGAGGGCCGCAAGCAGGCCGGCATCTCGCTGCTGCTGGTGCCGCTGAACACACCGGGCATAGAGATTCGCCAGATCCACACCATTGACCAGTGGCACCACGTGAACGAGGTCTTCCTCAACAACGTGCGGGTGCCCGTGAAGAACCTGGTCGGCGTTGAAGGCGAAGGCTGGAAGTGCGCCAAGTTTCTGCTGGACCGCGAGCGCCTCTCGCCTTCAACCGTGCCGCGCCTGGCGCGCCAGCTCGAGCAGGTCGCTGAACTGCTGGCAGAAAAAATGAAAGCCAACCCCGGCCTGCCCAGCATTCATGCATTGCAGGAACGTCTTTTCCTGGCGCAAGCCTCGGCCAAGGGTTCACGCCAGATGCTGCTCAGCGCCATCCAGGAAGAAATGCATGGCACGCTGGCCTCGTCGAAATCTTCTGCACTCAAACTGCACACCTCGGAGCTGTCGCAGCAAATCGTCGGCATTGCATTCGACATTGCAGGCCCCGAATATGCCGCACGCCTGGTGCCTGAAGTTGAAGCGCCGGACGGCTCTGATGACATGGACATCGAGCGCCAGCTGACCCACACCTATCTTTTCTACCGCTCGCGCTCGATTGCCGGTGGCACCAGCGAAGTGCAGAAGAACGTGATTGCCCGCGACCTGTTTGGAGCCTGAGACATGCCTTTTACCGTTACCCCAATGTTCCCTGGTGACCTCTACGACACCACGGACCGCATGGCCGCCACGGCCGCACCCGCCTGGTCTGGCGACAAAAACAGCAGCGGCAGCGCCAAATGGACGCAGATTCTTGAGCTCGGCTGGCAGGGTGTGCTGGTCAGCGAAGAAGCTGGCGGCGTAGGCGCGACGCTGGCTGAGTTTGCCGCCATTGCAGAAGCCGCTGGCCGCCATGCCATGGCCCTGCCGTTGATTGCACGCTGCGTGGTCTCGCCCATGCTGCTGGCAGCTAGCGGCAAAAACGACGCGGCACTTGCATTGCTTGAACAACTCTCGGCCGGGCAGGCGTCCGTCTGCCCCGTCATCCAGCCAGACAGTGCCCGCTCACTTCAGGCTACACCAGCCAGCGGCGGCAGCATCAAGCTGCAGGGCATTCTCAAGGGCGCAGACCTGACCGAGCCCGCCAGCCACATCGTCTTCAACGCCGCCAGCGCCAATGGCTCTGCACCCGTACTGGTGTTGCTCGCCACCAGCGATCTGACACAGCCCGTACGTTACTTCGAAGGCCTGGACGGCCGCCGCACGGCCGACATCTCGCTGGACGGCGTGGTTGTCGAAGCCAGCCATGTACTGCTGCAGGGCGATGCAGTGGCCACTGCGGCCAAATCTGCGATGTCCACCGGCGCGGTCATGACCAGCGTGCAGACCGTGGGCGCACTGGGCGCAATGATTGAACAGACGATTGAATATCTGTCGACACGCACCCAGTTTGGCGTGGCACTCTCGACCTTCCAGGCGCTGCGCCACCGTGTCGTTGAAATGTATGTGGCGTATGAAAGCGCACGCGGCCTGGTGAAGGATGTGACCGAAGACCTCTCTGCCAACCCTGCCGCCGACCAGCGCGATGCAGCTTTGACCAAGCTGTATCTGGCCACCGTGGGCCGCACCGTGGCAGAGTCTGCAATCCAGATGCATGGCGGCATGGGCATGACGGTTGAAATGCCGGCCGCCCGCCTGGCCATGCACGCACTGATGTGCAACCTGCAGTATGGTGACCGCTATCACTATCTTGATTCGCTGTCGTCGCAGATGGCAGCTGATGTACAAACAGCAGCAATTGCGGCCTGATAAATACAGAAATACAGGCCTCGCCAAAAACATGCATTCACTACATTCACTTTTTTTTCCTGAATCGGTCGCGCTGATAGGCGCCTCGTCAGACCCCGAACGCATAGGCGGCCGCGTGCTGCGCTTCATGCTCGAAGGCGGCTACGAAGGCACCATCTACCCGATCAACAAGGGCGAGCCCATAGTGCAGGGCCTGAAGGCCTATAAAAACATCACCGAAGTGCCGGGCCAGATCGACCAGGCCGTCATCATCATTCCTGCGGCCGGTGTTGAAACCGCGTTGCGCGAAGCGGTCAGCAAGGGCATCAAGTCGGTGCAGATCCTGACTGCAGGTTTTGCAGAGATCGACGAAGCCGGCAAGGTGCAGCAGCAAAAACTGGTCGACATCTGCCGTGAAAACAATGTGCGCATGCTGGGCCCCAACTCTTTGGGCCTGCTGAACCTGTCGAACAAATTTTCAGCCACGTTCTCAACTGCGCTCAATGGCCTGCGGCCCGTCAAGGGCAACATCGCACTCGCCACCCAGAGCGGCGCCTTTGGTTCCGCCACCTACGGTATGGCGTCTCTGCGCGGACTGGGCTTTTCAAAAATCATCGCCACCGGCAACGAAGCCGATGTCGATGTCGCTGAATCCATCGACTACCTGGCAGAAGACCCCGAGACTGCCGTGATCTGCGCGGCCGTCGAATCCTGCAAGGACGGCAACCGCCTGCGCGCTGCTCTGCTCAAGGCCGCGAAGGCCGGCAAGCCGGTGCTCATCATGAAGGCTGGCCGCACAGAAGTCGGCGCCACCGCTGCCGCGACCCACACCGGTTCACTCGCCGGCAATGACACGGTTTACGACACAGTGTTCGCCGAATGCGGCGCCTTCCGCCCGCAGTCGATTGAAGAGATGCTGGACATCGCCTACGTCTGCTCTGTCACTGGCGCATTGCCGAAGAACAATGACGTAGCCATCCTCACCGGCTCAGGCGGCATAGGCATTCTGATGGCCGACCACGCCAGTGACCACGGTCTTCAATTGCCCAAGCTGTCCGCAGCCGGCAGCGCCGCCGTGCTGGAGGTACTGCCCTTTGCCGTCGCCGCCAATCCGCTGGACACCACCGCACAGGTCACTGCTGTCAAAAGCGGGGTGACGCGCACACTCGATGCGCTGCTCTCGCACTCATCCTGCGGCACCATCTTTGCCTACCTGGCGCACGTCGGCCTGTCGCCGGTGCGCTTCAAATCCACCAGCGACGAGATGATTGCGCTGAAAGGCAAATTCCCCGACCGCGCCATCATCATGGTGATGCTGGCGACGAAAGAAGTTGCCGCCGAACTCGACAAACACGGCATACCGACCTTCGCCGACCCGTCGCGCGCCGTGCTGGCGCTGGCTGGTGCGCGCAAGCTCGCGCAGCGCCGCGATGCGCTCTACGCACCATCGGCTGCAAAAAAATCTGCCAAAGCCCTGGGCGATGTGTCTACCGAAGCCGCCGCCAAGAAGGTGCTGGCCGAAGCCGGCCTGCCCATGCTGCCCGAGGCCGTCTGCAGCTCTGCAGAAGCCACGGTTGCCAAGGCCACCGAGTTCGGCTTTCCGGTGGTCTGCAAGATTTCGTCTGCGGACATTCCGCACAAAACCGAGGTCGGCGGCGTGATGCTCAACCTGCCCGATGCCGATGCCGTGCGCGCGGCCTATGACGAACTGCTGCGCCGCGCAAAAGCTGCCGTGCCCAACGCCCGCATCGACGGCGTGCTGGTCACACCCATGCTCAAGGGCGGCGTGGAAACCATCATGGGCATCCACATGGACCCGACCTTCGGCCCCATGGTGATGTTCGGCTCCGGCGGCACGGCTGTCGAGCTGTTCAAGGACGTGGCCTTTGCCTCGGCACCGGTCAACGAAGCCCGTGCGCGCGAGTTGGTCGATTCGGTCAAGTCGTCGCAGCTGCTGCGCAAGTGGCGCGGCGGTCCGCAGTTCGACGAGCAGGCGCTGGTCAATGCCATCTGCAAACTCTCGGAGTTTGGCCAAATGCACGCCGACGTACTGGAAAGCATTGACGTGAACCCGCTGATGGTGCGTGAAAAAGGCGCTGTCTGCCTGGACGCCGTCATCACGCTGCGTTAGTCACAAAAGAAGGGGACGAGACATGGACAAGGAAGACCTGCTGCAGGCGCTGCTGGACCGCGAGGCGATCCGCGAGACCATGAACGCCTACTGCCGCGGCATTGACCGTGGCGACGAGGCCGCCCTGCGCTCGGCCTACTGGGAAGACGCCACCGACAGGCACGGCGCCTACGAAGGCAGCGCCAGCGGTTTTATCGACTACGCCGTCAAGGCACGGGCCAGCGGCGCGCGCATGATCCACCAGGTCACCAATGTCTCCATCGTGCTCAAGGGCACGCAGGCAGCGGTTGAAACCTACTTCCAGGCTTTCCAGTACGACAACGATCCGCAGGGCAAGCTGCGTGAGACCTTTTTGATCGGCCGATACGTTGACCGTTTTGAAAAGCGCGGCGACGAGTGGCGTGTTGCGGCGCGCACGGTCGTCTATGACTGGATGAAGGAAAGCCCGGCGCCCGAAGGTGATGAGGCGACACGCTTCGGTGCGCGGGCCCCGCAGGGCCGGATGAAGCCTGACGACGCCTGGTACGCGCTGCTGGCGCAACCGCCGTTCAACAGCTGAGGCGAACCGGCCATATGTAAAGCTGACTTTACATTTAGACCTCATCGGCGAGCATCAGCGCGCCAGAACGCCTGGAAAAGGCCAAAAACAGCCATTTTTAGCTGGCAAATTAGGCTGCAGACCAATGGATACGGGCATAAGAAGCTACTGAATTAATAGCAATTCACTGCTTTCACACAACAACCGCTTTCAAAAATTCGGGGTCATGGATCCCGGGTCAAGCCCGGGATGACAACGCCAATGCCCGTGTTGCTACCCTCGGGCTATTTCTTCCAGCCGCTCATGTCCAGCGCTGCCATCACGGTGTTCGACAGCCCGCCGTCCACCGGCAGGTCAACGCCGGTCACATAGGCCGAATCCTTGCTGAGCAGAAACGCCACCACACCGGCCATGTCGTCGGCCTCGGCCACGCGGCGCAGCGGTATGCGCGCCTCGCGCTGGGCGCGCGCGTCCGGCGTTGAATAGGCTGCGGCGGTGCCCGGAGTGACCGTCAGGCCTGGCGAAAACGCATTCACGCGAATGCCGTCAGGGCCCCACTCATTGGCCAGCTGTTTCACCAGCATCAGCGCGGCCGCCTTGCTCGCGCTGTAAGGCCCCAGCGGCGCCTGCGCATTGGTGCCCGAAATCGATGCCGTGACGACGATGGCGCCGCGGCTGGCCTTCAGTGCAGGGTAAGCGGCTTTGGCCAGCAGCCAGGGCGCGCGCACGTGTACGGCAAACACCTTGTCCCAGTTGCCCACGTCATAGCTGGCCAGCGGACCGGGAATCGCAAAACCGGCATTGCTGACCACTGCGTCCAGCCCGCCAAAGGCCTCGGCCGCCTGAACGATGACGTCTGGCAGCGCAGGGTCAGAGATGTCGCCGGCAACGGCAATGGCCTGCCCGCCCAGGCCGCGTATCTCGGCGATCAGGCTCTTGAGTTCATCGGCATGCTGGTCCGACAGCACCAGCTTCGCGCCGCCCGACGCCTGTGCGTCACGCGCCAGCCTCAGGCAGATGGCCCGGCCAATCCCTCGGGCAGCCCCGGTCACAATCGCACGCATGAAATGTCTCCTTCAAAAATAAAAAAGCGGCTGGTTGCCCTTACGGGAAACCACAGCCGCCTGACAGCCTTGTGTCGCCTGCGAATCAGGCCTCGGCACGTTCCTTTGTCTTTTCCTCGGCACGCCCGAACGTGAAGCCGCTGTAGCCATCGCTGACAGCAGCGGCGCACAACTCACGGTATTTGGCGAAGCCGCCAATAAACATTGTCAGCCCCTGTGACTTGCCCGGTACGTTGGCGCCCACCCACCACGTCTTGGCCTTGTTGATCAGCGAGCGCTGGGCCAGCCCGTGCACAACCCCCATCCAGTTGTCCTCGGCCTGCGTCGTCGGCTCCATGGTTGCCAGGCCATTTTTCTGCATATGGGTGATGGCGGCGGCGATCCAGTCCACATCGTGCTCGCTGATGCGGATGATGTTGGCCAGTGCCGACGGGCCGTTCGGGCCGGTGGTCATGAAGAGGTTGGGGAAGCCCTCCATCATGATGCCCAGGGTTGAGCGCCCGCCATGCACCCACTTCTGGTTCACGGTACGCCCGCCCTTGCCCACCACGTCGAATGCAATCAGCGCACCGGTCAGTGCGTCGTAGCCGGTGGCCAGGATCAGCATGTCGAGTTCGATCTCACCGGAGGCATTGCGCACGCCGCGCTCTGTGACTTCGAGGATGGGGTCGGTGATGCAGTCCACCAGATGTACGTTGGGCAGGTTGTAGGTCTCGTAGTAGCTGGAGTCCAGGCAGGGCCGGCGCGCAAAGATGGGGTAGCCTTTGGGCTTGAGCGCCTCGGCGGTCTTCGGGTCTTCAACCACCTCCGCGATCTTGCCGCGCACAAACTCGGCCACCTGCTCGTTGGCCTCTTCGTTGACCATCAGGTCGCCAAAGGTGCCCAGCATGGCCAGGCCGCCCTGCTTCCAGGCGTCTTCCAGCAGGGACTGGCGCTGCTCCGGCGTGACGCTGAAGAAGGCGCGGGTGGACTGGGGCCGCGTGCCGCCGACGGTGCTGTTGCGCGCCGCCTCGCGTATGCCGGCATAGTTGCGCCTGACCTCGCTGATGTATTCCGGCGTCAGCGGCACGTTGCGCATGGGCATGGTGAAGCTGGGCGTGCGCTGGAAGACAAACAGCTCGCCGGCCTGCGGACCCACGTCCTGCACGATCTGGATGCCGGTAGAACCCGTACCGATCACGCCGACGCGCAGGCCTTCGAAAGACACCGGCTCATGCGGCCAGCGCCCTGCGTGCAGCAGGCGGCCCTTGAATTTCTCGACACCGGGAATGTCCGGCACCTTGGGCACCGACAGCGGGCCGGTGGCCATGATGCAGAACGGCGCCTCAAAGCGTTCGCCACGGTCGGTCTCTACCGTCCACAGCTTGCGTGCCTCGTCCCAGACAGCACTGGTGATGCGGGTCTTGAACTGGTAATGCTTGCGCAGGTCCAGCCGGGTCGCGACGAAGTCGATGTAGCGCAGCAGTTCGGGCTGGGCTGCAAACTGCTCGGACCAGGTCCACTCCTGCTCCACTTCGGGCGAGAAAGAGTAGCTGTAGTCGATGCTGGGCAGGTCAACCCGAGCACCGGGGTAACGGTTCCAGTACCAGACGCCGCCGAGGTCGCCACCGGCTTCGAAGCTCTGGATCTTCATGCCCATCTCGCGGAACTTGTACGTGGCATACATGCCGCCGAAACCACCGCCGACGATGATCACGTCCAGACGTTTGGCCGCAGTTTGTGTTGAATCCTTGTTGCTCATGTCGTCTCCAGAAAATTTTGGACTTTAAAAATGGCTATACAGCCAGCGTGCCGCCATCGACAGGCAAGGTCACGCCATTGATGTAGGACGCCAGGCTTGACGCCAGGAACACCGCCGCACCGGCGAGTTCCTGCGGCTGGCCGACCCGGCCCGAGGGAATGCGCACCATGAAGCGCGCCAGCCGCTCGGGGTTGGCGCGTGTCGCGTCGGTCATGGGCGTTTCAATCACGCCGGGCGCCAGCGCATTGACGCGTATGCCGTCGGCACCCAGGTCTGCCGCCATCGATTGGGTGAGCATTTTCACCGCGCCCTTGGAAGCCGAGTAACCCAGCGAGCCGGCCTGCGCGATGAAGGCCGCACCCGATGCAATGTTGATGATGCAGCCACGCGTCTTGCGCAGCGCCGGCAGCCAGGCATGAATGGTGTTGAAGGTGCCGAACAGGTTGACATCAAACACGCGGCGGATATTGGCCTGTGCTTTCGGGCTGTCAATGCCTTCACGGATGATGACACCCGCGTTGTTGACCAGCGTGTCAATCGTGCCGACCTCGGCTTCGACCTTTGCTGCGAGTGCGTAAGACGCATCCGCATCCGTCACATCCAGCGCAAAACCCCAGGCCTCGCCGCCCGCAGCACGAATTTGTTTAAGCGTGTCTTCGCAGCGTTCAGCGGTGACATCTGTGACGATGACGCGCGCGCCAGCCGATGCGTAACCCACCGCAATCGCCTGGCCTATGCCGCTGGCGGCGCCGGTGACCAAAGCGAGTTTGCCCTTGAGCAGCGGCGCACCCTTGAGTGCACCCATCACAGCATCGCGGGGTGTTGCGCCCTGAACCTGATCGCTCATGCCTGCTCCTTGCCCGCACGGCGCAGCTCACGCCGCTCCAGCCATGCATAAAACTCGCCGACCAGGCCCTTGCGGAACAGCAGCACGACCAGCACAAACACCAGGCCCTGGATCATCAGCACCCACTCCGCATACGAAGCGAGGTAATGCGACATCGACACGATAAGAATGGCGCCGGCCACAGGCCCGACAAGGGTTTGCATGCCGCCCAGAATGCAGATCAGCAGCGCTTCACCCGAGGTCACCCAGGTCAGGTCAGTCAGCGTCACAACCTGGAAGGCCACCGCCTTGATGGAGCCCGCCAGCCCGGCCAGCGATGCCGAGAGGATGAACACCACCAGCTTGTAGCGGTTGGCCCGATAGCCCAGCGAGATGGCGCGCGGCTCGTTGTCGCGGATCGCCTTGAGCACCTGGCCGAAAGGCGAGTTGACGATACGATAGATGGCAAAGAAGCCGAAGGCCGTGAGGGCCAGCACCACAAAGTACATGACGTAGTTGTTGCCCATGTTGATGAAGCCGAACATGGCGCGGCGCGGCACATCCTGCAGGCCGTCCTCACCGCCGGTAAACGGCATGCGCAGCGCCATGAAGTAAATCAGCTGCGAAAACGCCAGCGTGATCATCGAGAAATAAATGCCCTGCCGGCGGATGGCCAGCGATCCCGTCAAGGCGCCTATGACAGCCGCCAGACCCACGCCCAGCAATATGCCCAGTGCAGGGTCAAAGCCCCACATCTTGATGCTGTGCGCGGTGGCATAACCGGCTGCACCAAAAAACATGGCGTGGCCGAAAGACAGCAGGCCGCAATAGCTCACCAGCAGGTTCAATGCCGCGGCCAGCAGCGCAAAGCAGAGGATTTCAATCAGGAACTGGGGATACAGCGCAAACGGTGCAGCCACCAGCAGGGCAATCGAAATTGCCAGCAATATGCGCACAGTGGCGGGAGAGAAATGTTTCATCGGGCCTCCTGGCCGAACAGCCCGTTAGGCCTGATCGCAAGCGTGATGATCATCACAATAAAAATGACAACGCCTGCAGCGTCGGGGTAGATCAGTTTGGTCAGCCCCTCGACCACACCCAGGCTGAAGCCGGTGATGATGGAGCCGATGATGGAGCCCATGCCGCCAATCACGACCACCGCAAACACGATGACGATCAGGCTGTTGCCCATCAACGGGTTGACCTGGTAAATCGGCGCGGCCATGGCGCCGCTGAAACCGGCCAGGCCCACGCCCAGGCCGTAGGTCAGCATCAGCATACGCGGCACGTTGATGCCGAAGGTGCGCACCAGCGATGCATTTTCATTCGCCGCACGCAGGTATGAGCCCAGCTTGGTGCGCTCGATCACAAACCAGGTGGTCAGGCACAGCATCAGCGACGCAGCAATCACCCAGATACGGTAGGCGGGGATAAAGCTGATGCCTATATCAAGGCCGCCCGACATCGGGTTGGGGTAAGGCTGGCCGGTAGCACCGAACTTCCAGCGGAAGGCGCCCTCCATCAGCATGGCGAGACCAAAGGTCAGCAGCAGCGCATAGACATGGTCCACGCTGTAAAGCCGCCTCAGCATGAGCCTCTCAATCACCAGGCCAAAGGCGCCGACGACAAAGGGTGTGATGACCAGCGCATACCAGTAGCTGATGCCAAAGTATTCAAGCAGGCCCCAGGCGACAAAAGCGCCCAGCATGTACTGCGCGCCGTGGGCAAAGTTGACCACGTGCAGCAGGCCGAAGATGATGGCCAGGCCCAGGCTCATCAGCGCGTAGAACGAGCCGTTTATGAGGCCTATGACCAGCTGGCCGATGAAGGCCGACATCGGTATGCCGAAAATTTCATTCATGGTGTGCTCCCCGCAGGGCGTGGCATGTGCTGCCGCGGTGTTGTGTGGTGAAGGTCATAGTCCGAGCAGGCTTTCAATGCGTGCCAGGTCACCGGCGATGTCTTCACGGCGGAAGTGGTCGACCACCGCGCCCTCTTCAATCACGTAAAAACGGTCCGCCACTTTGGAGGCAAAGCGGAAGTTCTGCTCGACCATGAGCACGGTAAAACCGCGCTCTTTCAGGATGCGAATAGTCTGGCCGATTTTTGAAACAATCACAGGCGCCAGGCCTTCCGTGCATTCGTCCAGCAGCAGGAAGTTTGCACCTGTGCGAAGGATGCGGGCAATCGCCAGCATCTGCTGCTCGCCACCCGACAGCTTGGTACCCTGGCTGCTGCGGCGCTCTTTCAGATTGGGGAACAGCGTGTAGATTTCGTCAACCGTCAGACCGCCCGGGCGCAGCACTGGCGGCAGCAACAGGTTTTCCTCGGTGCTCAGGCTTGAGAAGATGCCGCGCTCCTCGGGGCAATAAGCCACACCCAGCTTTGCAATCGCTTCAGGCAGCATGCTGGTCGTCTGCTGGCCGTTGATCTCAATGCTGCCCTGCCGTTTGGCGAGCAGACCCACGACCGCACGCAGGGTCGTGGTCTTGCCGGCGCCGTTGCGGCCCAGCAGGCAGACCACTTCGCCCTTGCGTACTTCAAGGTTGATGTTGTGCAGCGCCAGGTTTTCGCCATAGTGGCCGACCAGGTTTTTAATCGACAGGCAGAGCGGTTGACCCGATGCTGCGCTGTTCGCCATGGTGTTTGAAGTCGTGGCTTCAGTCATTGGCGCCTCCCACATAAGCTTCGATCACGGCGGGGTCGCGCGAGACTTCGTCGTAAGTGCCTTCAGCCAGGATCTGGCCCGACTGCAGGACGGTCACGCGGTCACACAGCTCTGCAATCACCTTCATGTTGTGTTCAACCATCAGGATGGTGCGACCTTTGGCCACGTCGCGAATGATCTGCATCACCGGGCCAATGTCTTCATGACCCAGGCCGGCCATGGGCTCGTCGAGCAGAATCATTTCAGGTTCAAGCGCAATGGTGGTGGCCAACTCAAGCACCCGCTTGCGGCCATAAGACAGCGACAGCGCGGGCGTGTCGATATAGCGCGTCAGGCCCACCATCTCGATGAGCTCTCTGGCGCGCGCATCCAGCACCTTGAGCGAGCTGTCCCTGCGCCAGAAAGCCCAGGTCATGCCGGCCTTGCGCTGCAGTGCGACGCGCACGTTTTCAAGCACCGTCATCTGGCCGAACACGGCAGAGATCTGGAAGGAACGGATCAGCCCTTTGGAGGCCACGGTCGCAGGGTCGCTTTTCGAGATGTCGGTGCCGTTGAAAAGAATCGTGCCTGCCGTTGGCGTGAGAAAGGTCGTCAGCAGGTTGAAGCAGGTGGTCTTGCCGGCGCCGTTGGGGCCGATCAGCGCATGTATGGTGTGGCGGCGGACCTTGAGGTTCACGTCCTTCACGGCATAAAAGCCGCGGAACTGTTTGCTCAGCCCGGTCGCCTCAAGAATGAAGGACTCGGTCATTGTTGACTCCGGCTCAGAGCAATGCGTGTGTCACGCCGCCATCGACGAGAACAGAGGTGCCCGTGACCCAGCTGCTGTCTGAGGTGGCGAGAAACATGGCTGCCTTGGCGATGTCCTCAACATCACCCAGGCGCCGCAGCGGTGTGCGCTGGGCACGCACGGCGATTTTTTCGGGTGTCACGTTGTTCTGCATGCCTTCGGTGAGCACAGAGCCGGGGCAGACCGCATTCACACGGATGCCGCGCGGGCCGAGGTCAACCGCAGACGAACGGGTCAGGCCCAGCACGCCGGCCTTGACGCCGCCGTAAACCATGGCTTCAGGCACGCCGAGGAAGGCCGCAGCAGAAGCAATATTGATGATGCTGCCGCCTTCGCTCATGGCGTCAGCGCCCACCTGTATGCCCCAGACCACCGAGTTGAAGCCGGTACCCACCATGCGGTTGAGCATTTCGGGCGTGATGTCGGAAATCGGGCCGTAGCGCACCCAGATGGCGTTGTTGACCAGGATGTCAAAGCGGCCATGCGCTTCTTTCATCGCGGTGACAGCTTTTACGAATGTGTCGCGCTCGGCGACGTTGCCGCCAAAGGCCATGGCCTTCGCGCCTGTCGCCTTGATCTCGTCGGCCGCTGCCTGGGCCAGGTCTTCACGCAGGTCCAGCACGCCGACGATGGCGCCTTCGGCAGCCATGGCATCTGCAATGGCGCGGCCAATGCCGCGTGCGCCGCCGGTGATGAGCGCTACTTTTCCTTCAAGCCGTTTGGTCACTTTGGTTTTCCTTGTCTGTCTGTGTCTGTTTATTGAATGTTCAGGCCCTGTCGGCAATGCGTACTTCGGGCAAACCCCGAACGCCAGTGTCGTGAACGGCAAACAGCGCGCCCGCATCGGGATGGTCGTCCTTCAATGCATTGCCGCTGTTGCTGATGCTGGTGACATAAAGAATGTCGAGATTGGGTCCGCCGAAGCAGGGGCAGGTGACGTGACGCACCGGCATGTCTATGAGGCGATCCAGTTTGCCTTCAGGCGAGAAACGCCCCATCTTGCCGATTTCGACCAGCGCGGTCCAGATGAAGCCTTCGCTGTCTACAGTCGCACCATCACCGGCCGAAGCCAGCGGCTCGGTATCTATCAATACAGTGGGCGTGCCGGCCTTGCCCGTAGCCTTGTCGTATGGATAACGCATGATCTTGCGCGTGCGGCTGTCCGTGAAATACAGCCAGTTGCCATCAGGGCTGAAGCAGGTGCCGTTGGAAATCGCAAAGCCCTTGTCCAGCACCTGCACTTTGCCTGTTGCATCGACCTGGTAGAGCGCGCCCAGCTTTTCATTGCGTCCCATGACCAGCGAGCCGGCCACAAAGCGCCCCGCCCTGTCGGTGCGGCCGTCATTCATGCGAATCTTTTCTTCGACGTGCGTGACGCCGGCAATCTTTTCAAGCTTGCCGGTCGTCAGGTCAAGATAGCTGAACTCACTGGCCAGCGCCACCAGCAGACGGCCGCTCTCGCACAGCGCGATAGAGCCTATGGCCGTGGGCAGCAGCCACTCGCGGTACTCACCGCTTGCGGGCATGATGCGCCGCACCAGGCGCGCGTGTGAATCTATCCAGAACAGCGACTGTGTGCGCTCGTCCCAGAGCGGGCATTCACCCAGCTCGTCGCGCTTTTCAGTAACGATTTCTATGCGGGTCATGCGGTAACACCTGGAGTAGAGGCCAGCATGCGCGATGCGTCGCGCTGCAAAACGGTGTTGCGCAGCGGGTCGGCCATGCCGGCACGCTTGGCAAGATAGGAGCCGTGCTGGCGCGGCCAGAGCGCGTAATCAGGGTTTGCGCCCAAAGACATTTGGGCATGCACCGCCCAGTTGGGGTTGAACAGCGCCTCGCGGCCAATCGCAATCAGGTCAGCCTGGCCGGCCTTGAGGATGGCCTCTGCCAGGTGCGGGTCAATGATGAGGCCCACGGCCATCACATCCATGCCCGTCATGGCCTTGATGCGCTGGCCGTCGTTGGCACGGTATTCAAGTCCACGCGCCACACGCGGGCCATCAGTCGGGTAGTTCGAAATACCGCCGCCCGAGGAGCAGTCGATCACATCCACACCACGCGCCTTCAGGCCCATGAGCAGGTCGACGAGTTCGTCCATGCTCAGTTCATGGTCCAGGTCTGCCAGCGATATGCGCCAGAACAGTGGCAAATGTGCAGGCCATTGGGCGCGCACGGCTTCTGCGACTTCAAGCGCAAAACGGTGGCGGTTCTTGATGCTGCCGCCGTATTCATCGGTGCGCACATTGGCGACCGGCGATAAAAACTGGTGAATCAGGTAGCCGTGTGCACCATGCACTTCCAGCATTTCAAAACCCGCCTGGGCCGCCCTATGCGCGGCTTCACCCCAGGCTTTGACGAGTTCTTTCACCTCTGCCGTGCTGAGGGCATGCGGCACCTGCCAGCCGCCATCACCCACAGGCAATGCGCTGGGGCCGACCACCTGCCACGCAGCTTCACCGCGTGCGGCATCGTCTGCGTTGAGGTGGCTGTGCCCTGCCCAGGGGGCCTGCAGTGCACCCTTGCGGCCGGTGTGGCCCAGCTGTATGGCCGGTACCGCGCCGTTGTCTTTCAGCACCTTCGCCACGCGGCGAAGGGGTTCTATCTGGCTGTCTTTCCAGAGGCCGGTGTCGCCGTGGGCATTGCGCCCACGCGCTTCAACAGCCGTTGACTCCACAAACACGATGCCGGCGCCACCGAGTGCGAAGCGGCCCAGGTGGGCGACATGCCAGTCAGTGGCATGGCCGTCCACCGCAGAGTACTGCTGCATGGGCGCAATCACCACCCTGTTGCGCGCAACCACGTCCCGCGCCTTGTAAGGCTGGAACAGCGCAGTGCCGTGGGCATCCGCTTCCTGCAGGGGTACTCCGCTCGGTGGCATCGTCAGGTCCTTGTGTGTTGAGCCGGGCTGGTGGCTTACTTCTTCACGAAGTCGCAACCGCCTTCAGCCATCGGACGGAACACCTGCTCGGCAGGGATCTCTGCGCCGACCTTGTACAGGTCAAACTTGCCTTTGGATTCGGCTGGCGTCTTGACCGTGATGGCGTAGGTGGGGCGCATGACCTGGCCGTCTTCGCGGATCTTCACGTTCTTCATCGAGAAGTCATTGATGGGCATGGACTTCATCTTGGCCATCACTGCCACACCTTCGTCGGTACCGGCTGCCTGCACGGCCTTGAGGTAATGCATGGTGGCGCTGTAGGCACCGGCCATGATGTAGGTGGGGATCACGCCACCGTTCTTGTCGGTGAAGCGGCGAGCCCACTGGCGCGACTCTTCATTGCGGTCCCAGTAGAAAGGTGCAGTGATCTGCAGACCCTGTGCAACGTCAAGGCCCATGGCCGACACGCTGTTGATGGTCATGCCGAAAACGCCGACCTTCTGGCCGCCACGGGCCAGCTTGTATTCAGCTGCCTGCTTGAGGGCGTTGGTCAGGTCAAGGCCGGCGTTCAGAACGACGATGGCCTGGGCCTTGCTGGCCTGGGCCTGCAGCAGGTAGGAAGAGTAGTCAGAAGCGCCCAGCGGGTGGCGAACCGAGCCCACCACCTTGCCGCCGCCGGCTTCGATGAACTTGGTCGCATCAGCCTGCAGCGCAGCGCCGAAAGCGTAGTCCACGGTGATGAAGAAGAAGGTCTTGACGCCCTGCTTGAGCAGCGCGGTCACGCCGGCGTTGGCCAGCTGGTAGGTGTCAACGATGAACTGAACCGTCATCGGCGAGCATTGCTTGCCGGTGAGGTCGGAAGACACCGTGCCTGCGATCAGGTAGGGCTTCTTCTTTTCCTTCATCATGCTGGACACACCGAAGGCGATGGACGATGCCGAGCCGCCGACGATGGTGTCGAACTTCTCGTTTTCAATCCACTGGCGGGCCAGGTTGATGCCGACGTTGGGCTTGTTCTGGTCGTCTGCGGTCACGACTTCAATGGTCTTGCCCAGCACCTTGCCGCCAAAATCCTGCACGGCCATGCGCACTGCAATCGATGAGCCGGGACCGCCGTTTCCGGAATAGGTACCGGTCTGGTCGGCCATTACGCCGATGCGGACCACGTCATCACTGACTTGAGCCTGCGCGGGCATCGCTGCCAGCAACACGCTGCTGCCGGCGACCGCGAGGGCCAGCCGGGACATCTTCTTCAGGGTCGGGAAAACTTTCATGCTTGTCTCCTGTTAAATAACTAACTTTTCAAACTATCAAAACTCTTCAAACTACATGCAAGGATGTTTTCCCGGGGCTGTACCCCGGTCAACATCCGGAAAAAAACTTCAGGCCGGGTCTGTGCTCAGGCGGTGGCCCTTGAACTGCTCGCGCAGCTTTGTCTTCAGCAGCTTGCCGGTGGCGGTGTGGGGCAGGTCTTCGACAAACACCACATCGTCGGGCAGCCACCAGCGCACCACGCGGTCTTTCATGAAGTCCTGCATTTCTGCTGCGGTGATGCTCTCGCCCGGCTTGGGCACGATGATGAGCAGTGGGCGCTCCTGCCATTTGCTGTGCGCCACACCAATCACCGCGGCTTCGCGCACCTTGGGGTGGCCGACAGCCACGTTCTCAAGATCTATGGACGAGATCCATTCGCCGCCGGACTTGATGACGTCCTTGGTGCGGTCTGTGATCTGCACAAAACCATCGGTATCTATCAGCGCCACATCGCCGGTGCTGAACCAGCCTTCTTCATTGGTCGCTGCGCCGGGCTTGTCGCCGTAATATGCCGACACCACCCAGGGGCCGCGCACCTTGATCTCGCCGACCGCCGTGCCGTCGTGCGGCAGGCGCTGGCCTTCAGGACTGAAGATGTCGACTTCAACGCCAAAGATTGCACGGCCCTGCTTGGCCTGGATGTCTATCTGCTTGGCCTTGGGGAGCGATTCGTGCGCCGGCAGCAGGTTGCCTATGGTCGCCAGCGGACTGGTTTCGGTCATGCCCCAGGCATGGATCAGGTAGGCGCCGAAGAGCTCGTCGAACTTTTCAACAATTGCGCGCGGCGCGGCAGAACCGCCGACCACCACACGCTCAAGTTTGATGTCTTTGAGGTTGAGCTTGTCTTTATTCGTTTCGATGTAATTGAAGAAGCCCAGCCACACCGTCGGCACACCCAGCGAAAAGGTGCTGCCTTCCTTGACCATATGGGCATAGAGCTTGTCGCCGCTGACACCCGGGCCCGGCAGCACCAGCTTGGCACCGCACATGGCCGATGCATATGGGATGCCCCAGGCGTTGACGTGGAACATGGGCACAGCCAGCAGCACGCTGTCGCGCGTCGACAGGCCGAGGCCGTCAACGGTGCAGGCCGTCCATGAATGCAGCACGGTGGAGCGGTGGCTATATAGAACACCTTTGGGGTTGCCCGTGGTGCCCGAGGTATAGCAGAGCGATGAGGCGGTGTTTTCGTCCAGCTTTGGCCACTCGAAGTCCGGCGAGGCCTTCTCTATAAGATCTTCATAACAAAGCAGGTTGGGCAGGGCCAGCTTCGGCATCTCGCTGCGCTCGCACAGGGCTACAAAACCCTTGACGGTGGGCAACTGGCCGGCCATCGCGACCAGCTGGTCGGCAAAACCCAGGTCGAAGAACACATATTCATCAGCCGCGTGGTTGATGATGTAGGTGATCTGCTCCGCAAACAGACGTGGGTTGACGGTATGAGAGATGGCGCCCATGCCGGCCACTGCAAAGTACAGCTCAAGGTGGCGGTGGGTGTTCCAGGCCAGCGTGGCGATGCGCTGGCCGGGCTGCACGCCCAGGCCCGTGAGTGCATTGGCCAGCTTTTTGGCGCGGTTGCGCACATTGCCCCAGGTCGAGCGGTAAATGCTGGTGTCGGACACATGCGAGACGATCTCCACCTTGCCGTGGTGCATCGCGGCGTGCTCTATCAACGCTGAAATCAGCAGCGGCTGTTGCTGCATCAAACCCAAAATGGCCATCTTCGTTTCTTCTTTCTGCTCGTCTCCGGCACCGGGAAAGGCAGCAACAAAGCCACATCTCCCGGCAAACAGCACTGTTCGGCTTGGGCGAAATCATGATTCCACTTGCCGACAGGTAAGTAAACCAAAGCATATCAGTTTGGGCTGTTTTGGAACCCTGAAAAATCATGGAAAACGTAGGGAGAAACCCTGAATCGGGTTCACACCGTATGGTTCTCACTCTCGCAGTGCCTACTGCCTTCTTCCGCGCTTCATCTGGGCGAAATCACGGGATAGTACGGTGGCGAAATAGATACACAAAGATTAATATTATCAACATCTGATGTGAAATATGAATCGCTCGATGAGCACCATAACCTCCAGCCTGAGTCGGCCGTCCATATGAAAATCAATTCCCTTCGCGATTTCCTGGCCGTTGCAGAAAGCGGCAGCGTACGAGCCGCTGCCCGTCAGCTGGATGTCCCCCAGCCGTCCATGACTCGCAGCATTCACGATCTTGAAAAGGAACTGGGCGTCGTGCTGTTCGAGCGTCAGGCCAAGGGCGTGGTGCTGACGCCTATGGGTGAAGTCTTTCTTCGCCGCGCAAAAGCGGTGCGCAATGAGTTCCGCCGCGCGCAGGACGAGCTTGACCAGTTGCGCGGTGAAACCAATGGGCACATCCGCATGGGGCTTTCAAGCGTGGCGCACATGGCGCTGCTGCCTGACGCACTGGGGCCTTTCCGGCAGCGCTTTCCTGACGTGACGATTGAAATCATGGACACCGTGCTGCCCCGCGCCGTGAAGGAACTGAAGGACGGCATCATGGACCTCTATATAGGGCCGGTGCATGGCGAGCTGTCGGGCGAGCTGACGGCAGAAAAACTGTTTGACAACCAGCGCATCGTTCTCTGCCGCAAGGACCACCCGCTGGTGGGGGCGAAGTCGCTGAAAGAGCTGGCTGGTGCGGAATGGGTAACGACGGCCATCACACACAAGGGCGAGGACGAGCTGTCGCCGCTGTTTGAACGCCACGGTCTGCCGCCACCCAGGATGGTGATACAGGCGCACTCGACGCTGACCTACCTCTTCACCATCGGCAATTCAGACCTGCTGGCCATGCTGCCGATGCAGTGGGCGCAGGTGGCAGCCTTTCGCCAGACGCTGCAGCACATCAGGGTGGCCGAACCACTGAAAGCGCCGGCCATCTGCATCGTGCAGCGCACCGGCCTGCCGCTGACGCCGGCGGCTGAATACTTCTGTGACATGGTCAGGCGCGCCAGCCTGCATGTCGAGCCACTGGAGAAATAGGGATGCTCAGTCCGCCTCGATGCGCGCGTCTTTCACCACCTTGGCCCAGCGCGCCATATCGGTTTTGACCAGCGCGCTCATCTGCTGCGGTGTATTGGTGCGAACCGACATGCCCAGCTTGCCCAAAGCCGCCTTCACGTCTTCAAGGTTCATCACTTCAATGAAGTCGCGGTTGATGCGCGCTGCAAGCTCAGGCGACATGCGCGCCGGTGCGATCACGGCGTACCAGGCGTCCACGCTGTCCATCACGTCTATGCCCTGTTCCTTGAAGGTCGGGATGGTGGGTGCGGAAGGGTTGCGCGCCTGCCCGGTCACTGCCAGAAGCTTGACCTTGCCGGCCTCAGCCAGCGGGCGCAGGGAATGCACGGTGGCAAACATCATCTGCACCTGACCGCCCATCAGGTCGGTCAGCGCACCCTGAATGCCTTTGTAGGGCACATGCAGCAACTCGAGGTGCTGATTGGACTTGAAAAGCTCCATCGCCAGATGCTGTGGCGTGCCATTGCCGGGCGTGGCGTAATTGGCCTTGCCACCGCTCTTTTTGATGTAGTCAATCAGCGTGGCCATGTCCTTTGCCGGCACACCGGGGTTGACGGCCAGCGCATACCCGGCCTCGGCCAGCTTGACCACTGGCGTGAAGTCATTGATGGCATCGAACTGCATGCTCTTGTAAACCGCAGGCGTCATGGTGAAGGAGTTGATCGCCATCAGCAGGTTGTGGCCATCGGGCGCAGCCGATGCGACCTGGCGCGCGCCAAGGTTGCCACTGGCGCCGGGCTTGTTGTCGACGATCACCGGCTGGCCCCATTTGGCGGACAGCTTGGGGGCCAGAATGCGCGCGATGGTGTCGCTGCCGCTGCTGGGCGTGAAGGGCACAACCAGCGTGACAGTCTTCGATGGAAAAGGCGCAACTGTCTGTGCACCAGCCAGGCCTGTTGCCGCAGCTGCAGCAACACCGACGACCATTAAAAGTGTGTGTATGGGTTTCATGGGTTTGTCTCTCGTTATTGAAATGCTTTGGAAGAATCGTTTACAAGGCCTCGGCCACGGGTTCGCTCACCTTGTTCTCGGCTGCAATCAGGCCATCGAGAATGCGCTGGCAACGCACCGGGCCTGCATCGACTTCAAGCAGCGCCGGTTTGACGCCTGGGTGCCTGCGGATGTTTTCCTGCTGGGCCTTGAGCATGGGGTCGTCCTGCTCTTCAAAGGCAAAGCGGCGCAGCTCGGCAATGCGCAGCTTGAAGGCTTCGTCACCTTCGTTTGCAATTGCTGCAATCGGCCCCTGCCTCGCTGCAGCCGTGTGGTACAGCGTGGTGTCTGCAGTAGAAGGCGTGAGGATATGGCAGCCCAGCTGGCCCGAGAAGGCCGTGCGCTCGGTATCAGGCGCGTAGGTGCCGACGTCGTTAAGCACAGCGCCCGGCGGGTGCCAGGTTATTTTTTGCCACATGTTGACGGGTGCACCATCACGCTTGAATAGCAGGTCGCGCACCAGCGGCGGCGCCACGTTGTACATGTCGCGCTGTACGGTGACAGAGTGCCCGGCCTGCGTCACCTGTATCTCGGCCCAGATGGTTTCAGCATTGCCCAGCACACCGTCGTGCAGGAAGGATGCGTGGCTCAAGTCCATCAGGTTGTCGACGATGTAGCGGTAGTTCGTCTCCATCGTGATGGTGTCGCGGCGGCCCACGTCATAGGGTGAGTCGGCATCGAGGTAGCTGAAGTCGGGTATCAGGCTTTCATCAGGCTCGCCCTGGCCCATCCATATCCACAGCAGCGTGTGTTTGTCGACCAGCGCGTACGTTTTGACACGGCAGTTCTTCGGTATCTTGCCGCTGCCATGCGGGTTCTTCACGCACTCGCCCGAGGCCTCGAACTCCAGCCCGTGATAGCCGCACTGGATGCGCCCGTCGGGCAGCAGTTTGCCCAGGCGCAGCGGCGCAAGCCGGTGCGGACACATGTCGTCCATGGCCACCGCGCGGCCTGCGGCATCCCTGAAAAAAACCAGCGGCTCGTCGAGCAGGGTCAGGGCCGTCAAATCACCGGCCTTGAGCTTTTCGGACCACATGGCGGCATACCAGCAGTTCTTTAAATAGGTCATCTGTCTCTCCATCGTCATCGCCACGGCTCTTCTTTGTGTGCCTGCCTTGCAGGGGTTGACGCTGATGTTAGGCACAGCGGTGCGAGTTCAGAAGATGGCAATAGCGCGGCGCTGATAGCGAATCTGAATCACTTTTGGCAAGGGTTTTTACCCGGGACGCTTTACAAATCCAGCACCAGCAGGGGGCCGGAGGCGCGTGAACAGCAGGGCAAAAACTGGTCATTGGCAGCATGCTCTTCTGGCGTGAGAAACTGGTCACGGTGATCGGGTTTACCCGACAGCACCCGCGTGAGGCAGGTGCCGCAGATGCCCTGCTCGCAGGAGACCCGAATATCCACGCCATGCGCCGCCAGCGCGGCCACCACGCTCTGGCCTGCAGCCACCGGACAGATCAGGCCGCTGCTGGCAAGCTTCACCTCAAAGGCGGTGTCTTTCGCAGCGCCTGCCGCATTGACTGCCGCAGCACCGAAGTATTCGTAATGAAGCAGCGCCTCCGGCCACTGCAAAGCCCTGGCCGCCCCGAGCACGGCCTCCAGAAATCCCCGTGGCCCGCAGACGTAAAGGTGTGTGCCTGCGCGCTGGGAGGCCAGAAGCGCAGGCAGGCTTTGCCGGGTGGTGGCAGGCTCGTCGTCGAAATGAAATGTCACCTGCTGGTGAAAGCGTGACCGCCCAATTCGCCCGTGAAAAGCAGTTTTTTCACGCGAGCGTGCGAAGTAATGCATCTCAAAGCTGCCGCCGCCGTCCGCCAGATGCTCGGCCATGCAGACAATAGGCGTGATGCCGATGCCACCGGCCAGCAGCAGTGCATGCGGGGAATCCGGCGCCAGCGAAAAAAGATTGCGTGGCCTGCTGACGCGCAGGATGTCGCCCGGCTGCACCTGCTCATGCATGGCCTGCGAGCCACCACGCGACTGCGGGTCGCGCAGCACGGCAATCAGGTAGCGCGATCGTTCGGCGGGGTGGTTGCACAGCGAATACTGGCGCACGATGCCGGTGGGGCCATGCACATCGATGTGCGCGCCCGCAGAAAATGCAGGCAGCACACCGCCATGCGGTTCAACCAGCTCGAACGAGTGAATGCCGGGGGCCTCTTCACTCTTTTTGGTCACCCGTACATCGAGGAGTGAATGCGTCACAGCGTGCTTCCGTTTTTGTTGGCTGAACACCTGGTGCGTCATGCCAGGCCGGTTTGGGCGGAATTCTAGGAAGCAGGCCGGCTGATCGGAAGATTAAAAAATCATTAGGGTGATGTCTGAAATGAATCACCTGGCGTTTGCGGTATCCACCAAACCTCGTCGCGCACTTGAGTGCGCTGACCGTCATTCGACCTTTACGCTCTTTGCAAGATTGAGGTGGCGTGTGGTGACCACATCACATCGCGGGGCGATATGCTTGCTCCCCGCAAGCCGGGACCTTGCGGCTACGCCGGTGGCGAGACTGCGTTCCGCCCGAATCCGTCACTCTACGGTGACAGATTTCGCCAGGTTTTCCCGGCTTGTGTAGCCGCATAACTTTGCTGCGCAAAGTGAGCGTCCACCAAACCTCGTCGCGCACTTGCGTGCGCTGACCGTCATTCGACGGTCACTGACTTCGCCAGGTTACGAGGTTTGTCAACATCCGTGCCCTTGGCGAGGGCTGTGTGGTACGCCAGCAATTGCAGTGGCACCACATGCAGCAGCGGGCTGAGCGTGCCGTAGTGCTCGGGCATGCGGATGACGTGTATGCCTTCGCCGCTGGCGAGCCGGCTGTCTGCGTCTGCGAGTACGTAGAGCACACCGCCGCGCGCGCGGACTTCCTGCAGGTTGCTCTTCAGTTTTTCCAGCAGGCTGTCGTTGGGGGCGACGGCGACAACGGGCATGGCGCTGGTGACGAGTGCCAGCGGGCCGTGTTTCAGTTCGCCTGCAGGATAGGCTTCTGCGTGGATGTAGCTGATTTCCTTGAGCTTGAGCGCGCCTTCCATCGCTATCGGGTAGTGCATGCCGCGGCCGAGGAAGAGCGCGTTTTCCATCTTTGCAAAGTCTTCTGACCAGGCAATGACTTGGGGCTCAAGTGCCAGCACGGCGGCGATGGCTGCAGGCAGGTGGCGCATGGCCTTGAGGTGTTCGCCCTCTTCTTCATCGCTGAGTTTGCCCTTGCTTTGTGCGAGTGCCAGCGTCAGCAAAAACAGCCCCGCCAGCTGCGCGGTGAAAGCCTTGGTGGATGCAACGCCGATCTCGACACCGGCGCGGGTGATGTAGGCAAGCTTGCATTCGCGCACCATGGCCGAGGTGGACACATTGCAGATGGTGAGCGTCTGCGTCATGCCCAGTGATTGCGCGTGGCGCAGCGCGGCCAGCGTGTCGGCGGTTTCACCGCTCTGGGTGATGGTGACGACCAGCGTGCGCGGGTTGGGCACGCTGGTGCGGTAGCGGTATTCGCTGGCAACCTCGACCTGCGTCGGAATGCCGGCAATCGATTCGAGCCAGTACTTGGCCGTGCAACCGCTGTAGTAGCTGGTGCCACAGGCCAGGATCAGCACCGAGTCGATGTCCTGGAACACGCGGTAAGCCTGGTCGCCGAACAGCTCGGGGACTATGCCCTCGACGCCTTCCAGCGTGTCGGCAATCGCGCGCGGCTGTTCGAAGATTTCCTTCTGCATGTAATGGCGGTAGGGGCCGAGATCGGCCGCGCCGCTGTGTGCATGCACGGTGCGCACCTGCCGCTGCACGGCCTTGAGGTCGCGGTTGATGACCCAGTACTTGCCCAGTTGCAGGTCGACCAGGTCGCCCTCTTCAAGGTAGACGATCTGGTCGGTCACGCCGGCCAGGGCCATCGCATCGCTGGCCAGAAAGTTTTCCGAATTGCCCGTACCAACGCCAAGAATCAGCGGCGAGCCGGCACGCGCGCCGACCACGCGGTGCGGCTCGTCCTTGCAGAAGGCGGCAATCGCAAACGCGCCGTGCAGTTGCGCCACGGTGGCCTTGAGTGCCTCGAACAGGTCGCCGTCATACAGGCTGTCCATCAGGTGCACGATGACTTCGGTGTCGGTCTGGCTGGTAAAGACATAACCCTTGGCTTGCAGCGCGGCGCGCAGTTCTTCGTGGTTTTCAATGATGCCGTTGTGCACCAATGCGACCTTGCCGGGCTTTTGAGCGACATCGCCGGGCCCGTGGCTGAAGTGCGGGTGGGCGTTATGCACGGCCGGCGCGCCATGGGTGGCCCAGCGGGTGTGGGCGATGCCGGTGCCGCCTTCGACTTTTTCGGCATCGACCTGGGCTTGCAGCTCTGCCACGCGTGAGGTGCTGCGCGCGCGCTTCAGCCCGCCGGCATACACCGCCACGCCGCAAGAGTCATAACCCCGGTACTCCAGGCGCTGAAGACCCTGGACCAGAACGGGGACGATATTTCGTGTCGAAACTGCCGCAACGATGCCACACATAGATGATTGCTCCTGAAAGATGGGCTGATGCTACGGATTTATCATTTTCCAATGTGGACTTTTTTGTCTAAATAATGGAATTTAATTTCAAATAATTCACTTAATTGAATTTAATTCCATTAATATTAAATTTATGGAACAAATAGAACTCGACTCGGCCGACCTGAAGCTGCTGGATGCCCTGCAACGCGATGCGTCGCCCAGCAACCAGGCGCTGGCGGCCCAGCTGAACATGTCGCCGCCCACCTGCCTGCGGCGGGTCAAGCGCCTGCGTGATGCAGGTCTGGTCGAGCGCGACATCGCCATACTCAGCGCTGACCGGCTGGCCCATCTGACGGGCGCAGGGCTGACGGCGATTGTCGAGATCACGCTGGACCGCCAGGGCGCCGAAATGCTGGACGCATTCGAGCAGCGCGTGTCTGCCGACGAGGCGGTGCAGCAGTGCTACCGTGTCTCGCCGGGGCCGGATTTTGTGCTCATGGTGCATGTGCGCGACATGCCGGCCTACCTGGCGCTGGCGCAGCGGCTGTTCACGGGCGATGCGAATGTGCGCAATGTGAAGGCTTTTTTTGCGACCAAACGCGCCAAGTTTGAGCCGCGGGTCTTGCTGGCATAAGCCGCACGGCCTCAGAAAGTCTTATTTTGCCGTATATCTTAAATTTTTAATTTATACGTCAATATTTGGCAAAAAGTTAACTCCTGTATTAACTTTTCGGCTTTGGGATATCCACTGAATCTCCAAAACTGCTCCAGCAGGCCGAAAAAGGTCTGTTTTAAGGCCTCAAATCGGCTGTAGCCCTTTAAATACGAGCGTAAGCAGCTACTGAATTAATAGCAAATTGACGTCAGGAAAGCAGTCAGGATTTCACTTTCACCGGCCGTTGCCAGTTGGTCAGGCTGACCTGCTTGCCGCGCGCCACGCTGAGGGCCGCAGGCGGCGTGCTTTTGGTGATGGTCGAGCCGCCGCCCACCGTACCGCCCGCGCCTATGGTGACGGGCGCGACCAGAACGCAGTTGCTGCCAATATGCACGTCGGCCTCTATCACCGTGCGGTGCTTGTTGGCGCCGTCATAGTTGGCGGTGATGCTGCCCGCGCCGTAATTGACGCGCTCACCCACGGTCGCGTCGCCCAAGTAGGCCAGGTGGTTGGCCTTGGCGCCTTTGGCCAGCGTCGAGTTCTTGACCTCGACAAAGTTGCCAATGTGTACTTCTGCGCCCAGCTCTGCACCCGGGCGCAGGCGCGCAAACGGGCCGACGAGTGCACCTTCGCCGACCTGCACGCCCAGTTTTTCGCCATCAATGTGCGTGAAGGGGTGGATGACGGCACCGGCGGCAATCGTGCAGTTGGCAATCACGCAGTTGGCGCTGATACGAACGCCGTCGCCCAGCGTGACCTTGCCCTCAAACAGGCAGTTCACGTCAATCTCGACATCGGCACCGCAAGTCAATTCACCGCGCACGTCAAAACGTGCCGGGTCGGCCAGGCGCACGCCCTGCTCCATCAGCGCAATCGCCCGGCGCTGCTGGTAGACACGTTCAAGCTCGGCCAGCTGCACGGGGCTGTTGATGCCTGCCACCTGGGCGGCATCCGTGATCTGGTGTGCAACAACCGCCACGCCGTCGGCAACCGCAAACTTCACGATGTCAGTCAGGTAGTACTCGTTCTGCGCGTTCTTGTTGTCGAGCCGGGCCAGCCACTGGCGCAACAGGCGCGTCGGCACGGCCATGATGCCGCTGTAGATTTCGGTGATTTTTCGCTGCTCTTCGCTGGCGTCCTTGTGCTCGACGATGGCGCGCACCTGGCTTGATGCTTGCATTCCGGCGCGCACGATGCGGCCATAACCCGTGGGGTCAGGCATTGCCAGCGTCAGCAGCGCCAGCCGCTGGCCGTCGCATTCATTGACCAGCGCCTGCAGGGTGGACGCCTCGGTCAGGGGCACATCGCCCGAGAGCACCAGCGTCACGCCATCGTCAGCCAGCAGGGGCACCGCCTGCTGCACAGCATGCCCGGTGCCGAGCTGGGGTTCCTGGCGGGCAAACTGCGGGACGAGGTCTGAAGACATCAAGGCACATGCGGCCTCTACTTCCGTGGCACCATGGCCGGTGATAACAACCGCTTTTCTGGCTGACATTTTTTCAGCGCAGCGGATGACGTGGTGAAGCAGCGCGATGCCGCCCAATCGGTGCAATACCTTGGGCAGACCGCTTTTCATGCGTGTGCCCTTGCCTGCAGCCATGATGACCACGTCTATTGGGAGTGCCATGCGTTTTCCTGTGAATATGAGTTTGAGTCGTGCGCCCCGGATTATCGGCCTGCTGGCGCTGGCGGTTTTGCTGAACGCCTGCAGCGCCGTCAAAATCGCCTACAACCAGGCGCCCGAATTGGCCTATTGGTATCTGGATGGGTATGTCGATTTCAACGGCAACCAGATGGTGCAGGTGAAAGACGAACTGGCTCGCCTCCACGCCTGGCACCGCCAGAGCCAGTTGCCGGTCTACGTCAGCGCCCTGCAGAAATACCGGCAGGAGCTGACGAACAACACCAGCAGCGAGCGTGTGTGTACGGTGTACGCCGAGGTGCGGCGCACACTGATGGCCGTACCGGAACGCGCCGAGCCCGCCATCGCCTTGCTGGCCGCCACCGTGGACACCCAGCAGATCTCGCATCTTGAAAAACGGTTTGAAAAAGGCAACGCTGATTACAGGGACGACTACATCGAATCTGGCAGCAAGGCCAGCCGCAAGAAACGCTACAAACAGGCCGTTGACAGGGCGGAGATGCTTTATGGCCGCCTCGACGACGCGCAACTCGCACTGATCGGCAAAAACATCGACCAGTCGCACTTTGATGCGAGGATTTTTTATGCGGAAAGAATTCGCCGCCAGCGCGACGCGGTGCACAACCTGCAGGCCCTTGTCGCCGCCAGACTCAATGGCAGCCAGAATGCAGAAAAAACAAGAGCAGCTGTGCGTGGCGTGATGGATCGGTCCTTCAATTCACCGGATGCCGCTTACCGCGACTACCAGCAAAAATTTACGCAGGATGGTTGCCGCAGCATCGCCGAGCTTCACAACACCACCACGGCAGAGCAGCGCGCCCATGCCGCGAAGACGCTCGCCAAATATGAGCAGGACATGATGGCGCTGATGAAAGGCTAGTACCGCAACCTGGAAATTCTCGGGTCACGGTGTCACGAGGTGTCAGGCCTGGAACCTGCCCGCACAGGAGGGCTGTTTACTGCCCGGCGCCACGCAACTGGTGTCGCTCACGATCCCGGTTACTTTCGCCAAGCTGACCGGGTCTGGCGCCGCTGCCTTGCTGGCGCGGCTGGAATTCACCCGAACCACTGCTCTGCTGTTGCTGCCTGTCAATCACCCTGTGCGGCTGCTGCTGGAGGCGGTG
Source organism: Polaromonas sp. (assembly GCF_016185115.1). Taxonomy (GTDB): domain Bacteria; phylum Pseudomonadota; class Gammaproteobacteria; order Burkholderiales; family Burkholderiaceae_C; genus Polaromonas. The sequence goes on from NZ_JACPOF010000020.1 coordinate 352,654, forward strand.
GCGCACTGCCGGAATGCTGTTCATGGTTGTCTCCTTCACCGTCATCGGCCGGCTGAAACCAAACAGCCAGCCTGAAACTGGAAAGAAAGCTTAGGAGCGCCCTTTATCGGCGTGCGTCAGACAAATTCCTGCCACCCTATAGGCTGCCGCTTACAGCAGCGGCACCTTGCGCAGCGGCCTGTCGTAATAGTCCGCAATGCGCTCCAGCGCCCTGGTGTTGTGCAGGCGCAGCTGGCCGTCGCGGATTTCATGCAGGCCCAGCTTGTGCAGGCGCCGCAAGGTCTTGTTGGTGTGGACCAGCGACAGGCCCAGCGCGTCGGCGATGTGCTGCTGGTTGATGGGAAACTCAATCGACGCGCCCTCTGCGTCAGCACCACGCTCCAGCCCGAGCCGCTGGACGCGGCGGTATAGGTGCATGAGCAGCATGGCAATGCTTTCGGCGGCCGTACGCCGCCCGGCCGAGAGCAGGGCATCGTCAACCATGCCTTCCTCGCGCGAGGCAAGCCACGTCACATCAAAACCGAGCGAGGGGTAATCCCTGAAGAGTTCAAGCAGGCCATCGCGGGGGAAAACGCACAGCGTGATGCCGGTGATCGCCTCAATGCCATGCATGGCGCCATCTGCAAACTCCTGCTGCAGGCCAATGAAATCACCCGGCAGGAGGAAGTTGAGGATCTGCCGGCGTCCATCGCTCAAGGTCTTGTAGCGAAAGGCCCAGCCCGAATAAAGCGTGAACAGCTTGCCGTTCGGGCTTCCTTCATGAATCACGGTTGCGCCTGCATCGACCTGTGAGAAGCCCGAGCGGAAGGCCTCGATGTACTTCAACTGGTCCGGCGTCACGGGCGTGAACGCGTCGAGCTTTCGCAGGCCGCAACTGACGCAAGCTGGGGGGCAATGTTTAAGAGCCTGGTCCGACATCGTTAGAAAACTGCTTGTTGTTATCAAGGGAATCTTATTCGCAAATGACTATGTCCTTTGACATTGTTAACCCGATAGCGACTGGCTATATTCCAGCGCAATGACAATAACAACACCGCTGCACGAGGTCCTCTACGTCAGCACCCTGAAACCCGGGGAACCCATCAGCATCGTCGCCGATATCGCCGCCAGGGCGCGTGTTTTCAACGAGTCGCACAACATCACCGGCCTGCTGATCTTTGACGGCATGCGCTTTTGCCAGCAACTCGAAGGCGAGCGCAAGCCGGTCATGGCGCTGCTTGAGCGCATATGCCGGGACACGCGCCACGTCAATGTCGAGGTTCTTCACCATGCACCACTTGGGCAGCGACGCTTCAGGCGCTTCAGCCTGGGCTACACCACGGTGGATGACATCGATGTGCTTGAGAAACTGGAACAACTTGACGGTCAGGCCGCCATGGATTTGTTTGTATCGCTGCTGTCGACGCTGGACCTGGACGCCTGACGACTCATCACGGGAACAGGCGTTCAGCCATACCGGGAAGGATGCGCCAAACAAGGCATCATTGCGCGATGGCGACATCAAAAAAAGACGACTTCGCAATTTATTGCTGCGACCTGCTGTCAGGCGTTGGCCCCTGCAGCTTCAGGCGCATGTTTGGCGGCTATGGCATCAGCACCGACGGCCTGACCTTTGCGCTGGTGGCCGACCTGGGTGGTGGTGAAAAGCTCTGGCTCAAAGCCGATGCAGAAACCTCGCCGCGCTTTGAGGCCGAGGGTTGCGAGCGCTTCCGTTATGCAACGACGAGAGGCGGCATGTCATCCACGCACAGCCTCAATTACTACAGCGCGCCCGAAGAAACGATGGAATCACCCGCACTCATGCTGCCCTGGGCAAGGCTGTCGCTTGAAAGTGCGGTGAAGGCCAGGCCTGCGCCAAAGAAACCAAAGCCCGTCGCGGCGAAAAAGAAACCGCCCAGGCCTGGCAAAAAGCTCAGGCCCTGACGCCGCCCAACAAGCCGCCAGCCAGACTCCGCAGCAGCCTGCGGGCCGCGCCCGCCACAAAGCCCATCGCACGCAACAGGTCGCCGAACAATTGCGCAGCGCCACCGGGCTGTGCTTCTGGCTCCCAGCTGAAATAAGCCGCAGACGCCTGGCCCACCGCGAATGACTCCATGACCACGGCACTGCCCGCAGGCAAGGCCAGGCTTTCGCCGGCTTCAAGGAAATAGTCCCCTGCCCTGACCTTGGGGTCCAGGTAAGCGTCGGCAAAGGTGACCCACACACGGCCATGCGCCACACGCAACTCGCCGGTCTGGCTGGCAAGCATGGTCAGCGCGCATCCGTGGCTGAGCTTCCAGCATCCCGCCAGGCCCATGACCTGACCGGTACCGGCGTCAGCGGCATGCTGGAGGTAGTGAACGGCAGAGGAGACGGTGTGTGCGTGGCTCATGGTGTGCTTTCTGGAAAAGGCCTGAATTCTTTGGCAGGCATTGAATGATCAAGCCGCCGGCCTTCACAGTCCAATGAAATCGGGTTACGCTATTCATTCCATAAACGCATCAATCACGGCCAGCCCGCCAGATACCCGCCATGCTGCATTCCCAGACCCACCTGCGCTCCCGGCCGATCTCGGCGGGGCAATTGCGCGCTTTCGAGGCCGTTGCCCGGCACCTGAACTTTCGCGCCGCCTCTGAAGAACTGGCCCTGACCCAGTCCGCCGTCAGCCGGCAAATCCAGGCGATTGAAGAAGAGGTCGGTGTCAGCCTGTTCCACCGCCACACGCGTGCGGTTGAGCTCACCAGCGCTGGCGGCGTGCTGCTGCGGGCTGTGTCGCCCTCACTGGACCGCATAGATGGTGCGGTGCGCCAGATTCGCCAGAGCGCAGGCCGCAAGAATGTGGCGCTGACCACCTTTGCCTCCTTTGCATCGATGTGGCTGATACCGAGGCTGGAGATGTTCCAGCGCGACAACCCGGACATCGACATCCGCATTGATGCTTCTGACGTGGCGGTGGACCTGGATATTTCAGACATCGACCTGGCCCTGCGGTACGCGCCCGCCAGCAATGTGCCCCCAACCGCAGTGCGCATGTTCGGCGAACAGATCACCGCCGTCATCAGCCCCTGGCTGCTCAAGAGCGGCCCCAAACTGAAAAAACCCGACGACCTGGCGCACTTCACCCTCATTGAGGCCGGCGATTCGCACTACACCCACCAGGAATGGCTGACCTGGCGCCGCTGGCTGGATGCCCACGCATCACCCAAGCTCGAAGCGAAGCGCTGGCTCTACTTCAACTACGCCTACCAGATGGTGCAGGCGGCCCTCACAGGCCAGGGCGTGGTGCTGGCCCGCCTGCCGCTGATTGCCGAAAGCCTGGCCTCAGGCGACCTGGTCGAGCCTTTGCCCCACATGCGTCTGGAATCGCCCATGGCCTACTGGCTGGTACCCGGCCCCCGCGCCCTGGCCCGGCCCGAGGTAGCGGCTTTCTGCGAATGGCTGAAGGGACAGTCGGCGTTGACGCGTGAGGCGATTGGGGATGTGCCGGATCCCGATACTGTGGATCACTTTGATTGAGCGGCCTGTCACGTACGCCGCAAGACCGCCAGCCTAGGCCAGGCGGTGTTCGAACTCGCCTATTTTTTCAATCCACAGTTTCACGGTCTGCCCGGGTTTGAGGAATATCTTCCGGGGGGTACCTACCCCGGCAGGCGTGCCGGTCAGTATCATGTCTCCGGGATGCAGGGTGACCCTTGAAGAGATGCCGGCAATCTGCTCCGCCACATCAAAAATCAGCTGGTCGCTGTTCGAGTTCTGCATCAGTTCACCATCGACCCAGAGCTTCAGGCCCAGCTTGTGCGGGTTGCCCACGTCCTTTGCCGGCGCTATCCACGGGCCGGTGGGACATGAGCCGTCGAACGACTTGTGCGCCACCCAGTCGAAACGGAAAGGGCTTTCGGGTGGGTTCTTGTGCCTGAGCATCGCGTCGCGGGCAGAGAGGTCATTGGCAATGGTGTAACCGGCGACGTAGTCCAGCGCGTCTGCTACCGGCACGTTGGTGGCCGTGCGGCCGATGATGGCGACCAGTTCGATTTCCCAGTCGACGGTTTTTGAGAATGCCGGCAGCGGGATGACCGCTCCCGGGCCGCGTATCGTGCTGCGCGGGCTCTTGATGAAATGCCAGGGCGTTTCACCCAGGTCTTTCATGGTCGGGCCTTCCGGCATGTTCTGCGCGCGTTCCATCTCACGCACGTGGTCGAGATAGTTTGCGCCGGCGCAATAAATGGCGCCGGGGTACATGACCGGTGCCAGGAGGTTCACGCCCGCCAGCGCCACCCCGGCCTGTCTTGGCCTGCCCGCTGCAATCGCGGTGACCGCGGCCTGCAGCAACGGTTCTGCGCGCGGCCAGTCGTTCAGGATACCGAGTGTGGAAGCAAAGCCCGCTTCACCGGTTTCCTTTTCCACGTCATAAACCTGGCCATTCACCAGCAGACCCGCGCGGCCCTGTTCGCCGGTGCCGGCATTCAAAAGCATGTAGCCCATCTTCAGAGTCCTTTTCCGGATGTTCAGGTGTTTGCAGGGGAAGACATTTCGGAGTCTTCATACCGGTCGCCGAAATCGAACATGTCGTCGTTCTGGATGCCGTCGTAATACTGGAACTCCCACCAGTTATGGTCACGGTCCTCGAGATAGAACGAATACACGCCATGCTGCTTGACCTTCTCGCGCACCTCGCGAATCCCGTATTTGTCTTTCAGGTCGTTGGCGGCCTGCCAGATACGGTCGACTTCCTCAATGCTACCGACGTCAATACCCCAGTGGTTGTCGACGTTGCAGGGGTGCACCAGGTCACCCACTTCCAGGCACACGATGTGAAAACGCATGCCGCATCGGATCGCCATTGAGGGCTTGGCGTGGCGTACGCATTGAAAGCCGAGGAACTCCTCGTAGAACTTTCGTGATTCCCTCAGGCTGTAGACCTCAAGCGTGCCGTGCGAGAGGTATTCGGATCTCACGACCGAATTCTGGTTGTCGTATGGCGCAAGTGCATCCTGGATTCTCATGGTGACCTTTTTTTAATTGGCGGATGGATGGGTAACGGGGTCAGGCTTCGTTCAATGCCATGTCGGCAGCACTGAGAAAGGCATCGCTGAAAAATTCTTCTTGCGGCAGCCCGGCCGCAGAAACAAAGTCGTTCGATGCCGCCTCGACCATGCGGGGGGAGCCACAGGCATAGACCTGATGGCCGGACAGGTCGGGCACGTCCCTCATTACCGCATGCTGGACGTACCCGGTGAAGCCAGTCCAGCCGTCTTCTGGCTGCGGTTGTGACAGGACCGGCACATAGGCAAAGTCAAGCTGTACGGCAAGGCTCCTGACCTCTTCATCCATGTACAGGTCAGCCGGACGGCGACCGCCCCAGTAAAGCCGTATGGGGCGCCCGATTTTCCTGCGCACCGCATACCTCAGCATGGACAGGATCGGCGCGATGCCGGTTCCCGTCGCGATCAGCACCAGCGGTTTTGCACTCTCCTCACGCAGGTAAAACGTACCGAGCGGCGCATTCAGGCGCATCAGCTCGCCCTCCCGGAGGCTGAAAAACACCTTGTCCGTGAACAGGCCGCCGGGCATGTGCCGGATGTGCAGCTCGATGTCGATCACGCCTTCAGCCGAAGGTGCGCTGGCGATCGAATAACTGCGCGTCTTGCCGCCCGCCAGTTGCACGTCGATGAACTGCCCCGGCGCAAACATGAGGTTTTCATTCATGGGCAGGCGCAGGTCAAGAATGGCCACATCGGGCGCCGGTTTGCGTATGCGCTTGACACGGGCGGGCATCAGCCTGGGCTTGACCCGGGCCAGCACCAGCTCTTCCACCTCGACTTCGATGTCACTCAGCGGCTTGGCCTTGCACAGGAGCGCGAAACCTTTCTGCTTCTGCTCGTCCGTCAGATAAGAACCATGGGCGTTGCCGTAATCCACGGTGCCCTGCACGATCTTCCCGCGGCAGGTCTTGCAGTTGCCGGCGCGGCAACTGTAGGGCATGTTCAGGCCGCTTGCCAGCCCGGCATCCAGCACGGTGGTGCCGGCGGGTACGTCATAACTGTGGCCACTTGGGCGCAGGACGACTTGAAAACCCATTCCCGTTCACTCCGCCTGCATGCCAAGCTGCGGCAGCAGCGTGGCGTTGGTTTTGAGATCGGCACGGATCATCTGCGTCATGGCCGCGGGCGTCATGGCGGTCGCCGCAACGCCGTCGGAGGCATAGTGGGCCATGAGGTCCTGCTCGGCCAGGGCGCGGGTGATCTCCTCATTGAGTTTCCTGATTACCTCGGGTGGCGTACCCCGCAGCGCCACCAGGCCGACCCATGACTCCACCATCACACCCTTCGGGCCGCCAGCTTCCTCGACTGTTGGCACGTTTGGCGCCACGCTGGAGCGCGAAGGCGCAGCCACCGCCACCACTTTCAGCTTGCCAGCCTTGACCAGCGGGTTGAGAGAGCCCATGGACAGCACGGTGAAGTCCACCTCTCCCGTAGATGCCGAGATGCCCAGTTGTGCGCCGTCCTTGTAGGGAACGGCCATCATCTTCGTGTCACTCAGGTGCGCCAGCACGGCGCCGCCGAAATGCGGCGGGCTGCCGACGTAGGGAATGCTGTAGGTCACGCGGCCAGGCGCTCCCCTGGCCTTGCCGACCAGCTGGCCGATGTCCTGGTACGGTCCGGCAACAGATGTGGCGATGAAAAACGGCGCACGGTAAATGGTGGAGATCGCCTCAAAATCCTTCTCCGTGTCGTAGGGAAGTTTCTTGAAGAGGTAGGGGTTCATGGTGAGGTGCGCATTGCTGACCAGCAGCAGCGTGTGCCCATCGGCCGGTGCCTGCTTGAAACCGTTGACGGCAATGAAACCGTTGCCGCCGGGACGCGCATCGATGAAAACCTGCTGACCCAGGCGCCGTGACAGCTTTTCGGCCAGCACACGCATGGCGAGGTCGGGGCTCAGGCCGGCTGGATACGGCGAGATCACGCGTATCGGCCTGGATGGAAAGGATTGCGCAGCGGCGTGGCCGGTCAGCAGCAACAGGCCGGCCAGTGAAACGGAGATGGAACGTAAAAGTGTTTTTGCCGTGGGACGGCTCCGCGTGGCGGACTGATGCATGTTTGTCTCCTGCTATGAATGGAAGTGCCTCGAACACGCTCTTGACGGCGTGTGATGACAGTTTCCGTTATTTCACAGGATGCACAAATACCTGTTTATGGAATACCTTTTCCCATGTATGGAAAGATCACAGAGGCAGGCCAGGCGAGGCCAGCTCCCGCGCGTGTCAAAGCTGTGACTTCAGGAATTCAAGAAAGATGCGGGTCCGCGCAGGCATCATTCGGGTGGCCGTGAGTGCAAAGATGGGCAGCGGCGCGGCAGCCCAGGCCTTGAGGACCCGTACCAGCTTGCCGCTGGCCACTTCCTCCCTGCAAAGGTCACCGGGCAAAAGGGCGATGCCGGCCCCCCCCACCGCCAGCCGGCGGATCAGGCCTATGCCGTTGAGCACCAGCGGGCCGCTGACCCGGACCTCGCCTTTTTCTCCGGCTTTGTAAAGGGTCCACAGGGACCTGATTTCGGTCCCGTTGAGCCGCTCCCGGATGCAGGCATGCGTTTTCAGGTCTGCCAGCTTGCGGACGGGCGGATGTGTACGGAGATAGTCGGGCGAGGCATAGAGGTGCATCTGCCCCTCGGCAAGTTTGATCGCCGTGAGGCCGGAGTCGGGCGGAGTGCCGATATAGATGGCAACGTCGCAGTTTTCAGTGGCGGGGTCCACTACGCGCGTGGTGAGTTCGAAGTCCACAACCAGTTCGGGGTAACGCCGGCAAAAGTCCGGCAGACCCGCCACCAGCCGCAGGCCGAAGTCGGCCGTCATCGCAACGCGCACCTGGCCGCGCGGCTGCACCCGTGTCCCCAGCACCTCTTCATGCGCGTTGTCGATGTCCTCCATGATGCGCTGGCAGCGCAGAAAGTAGGCCTCGCCCTCTTCGGTCAGTTCGACCTTTTTTGTCGTGCGTTTCAGCAGCCTCAGGCCTATATCCCGCTCGAATTCCGCGATCCGCCGTGACACGGTGGACACCGGCATCTCAAGGGCCAGCCCTGCGCGTGAAAAACCCTTCAGCCGGGCGACCTCCACAAACACCACCATACCGCGCAGCATTTCAGGGCTCATGTAGGACCTTGTGATGCGGGGCCGGGCCAGTCCGGCCATATCAAACCGGCCAGACAACCCCGTTGTCATTGAGAATCGCATCCAGCGGCACATCATGCGCCTCAGGCTCCATGTCAGGCAGCCAGCCGTTTGTGAAACCGAGCCCGACGGTGAAAGGTTTCGGCTGCAAGGTCGCCAGCGTGCGGTCATAAAACCCGCCACCGTAGCCCAGCCGGTAACCCCCGTGCCCATACCCCACACAGGGCACAAACAGCAAGGTCGGCACGATCACCTCGGTGTCCTTGGGCTTGGGAATGCCGTAAGCGTCTTCCTCCATCGGGCAGCCCGGGTACCAGGCATGAAAGGTCAAGGTTTTGTGAACCTTGTTGACCACAGGCAGTCCAATCCGCCGGGGCTGGGGTGAATCCAGCAACTCGCCGTCTTCCTTCCAGCGATGCAGGGCGGGCAGCGGGTCGAACTCTCCCTTGATGGGCCAGTAGGCGCCAATCACTTCGTCGGGCCGGCCGACCAGCCAGATGCGCATCACACGCTGTAACAGGTCGGCGCGCTCCAGCCGGTCGGGCAGGTTCAACCGTTCTTCTATGAGCGCTTTGCGTGTGCTTAATTTGTCCATAATGTTCGGGTTCTGATGGCCTTATTTTTACCAATGCGAATGGAGTGAAAATGCCGCCAATCAAGACGCACGACGACGGTCAGACTATAGTCTTACCAAGGAGTGCAACGCCGAGTGGTGGCGTTTTCACCCCATTCCCTCCGGGTTGCGGCCAAAAGGGTTTGGGCCAGCGTTTCGAAGCCTTACCGGGGCTGACCCCGGTTGCATTTCGCGCCTTGCCCCAAACCCTTTTGACCCGCAACGCAATGGTAAAAATAAGGCCATCAGAACCCATGCTATCCAAAATTTTCTCGGCGACTTTTTTTACCTGCTTCCTTGCAGCCTCAGCCTGCATTCCGGCCAGCGCGCAGACCAGCTCAAATGCGGCAGCTGACAGCGTGCTGCTGGACATGAACCAGGCCTTCAAACGTGGTGACCGCAGAAAGCTGGCGCAGCTGCTGCCGCAGGCGCGCGGCCATGCGCTGGAGCCCTGGGCCGCCTACTGGGAACTGAAAGCCCGGCTGGGCGAGGCCAGCGCGCAGGAGGTGCAGGCCTTTCTCGCACGCTACCCCGGCACCTACCAGGAAGACCGCATGCGCAATGACTGGCTGCTGCTGCTGGGCCAGCGCCGCGACTGGGAAAGTTTTGCGTCCGAACACCCGCAATACCGCATGGCCGACGACCGGGAAGTGCGCTGCTATGCACTGCTGATTGAAAACCTCAAGACCGGTCCCTCGTCAGGTCCGCGCATTGCAGAAGAGGTCAAAAAGAGCTGGTTTGCCCAGCGGGATGCGGATGACGGCTGCACCACAGCCGCCGCGCGGCTTGTCGGCACCCAGCATCTGGGCCCGACCGATGTGTGGCTCAAGGCCAGGCTGGCAATGGAGGCGAATCGCCCACGCGCTGCACGCGACGCGGTGAACATTGTCTCGCCGGAGTCGCTGGACCTGGTGGCAGAACTCAATGCCAGTCCGTTGCGTTTCCTGGCAACCAAACATATTGCGATTACAAAAGTCAGGAAAGAAATCATCCTGCTGGCGCTCATCAAACTGGCCACCACCGACGCAGACGGCGCAGCCGGCATGATGGACAAGTGGGGCATGCAGCTGACCAGCGAAGAACGCAACTGGGCCTGGGGCGCGATTGCCAAGCAGGCGTCCACCAAAATGGGCACGGTGCCTGCAAGCCAGCCGCTGGCCTGGTACGCAAAGGTAACCAAAGACAGCGACCTCAGCGACGACATGCTGGGCTGGAAGGCCCGCGCAGCACTGCGCGCCGGCAACCAGCCGCGCTGGCCACTGGTTCTGCAAGCCATCAACGCCATGAGTGACGAGGCGCGCCGCGACCCGACCTGGGCTTACTGGAAGGCCCGCGCCCTGCTGGCAACACTGCCCGCATCGGCGACCCAGCCCACAGTCATGTCTGTCACGCCCGGTGTAACGAACACCGTCACGATTGCACCGCAGCGTGCAGAAGCGCTGGCTTTGCTGCAGTCGATAGCATCGGTTCGCGGTTTCTATGAACAACTCGCGCTTGAGGAACTTGGCCAGAAGATCACGGTACCCGCAAAACCTGCAGCCGTCACCGCAGAAGAAAAAGAAGCAGCACGCCTGAACCCAGGCCTGAACCGCGCCGCTTATGCAATAGCCATCGGGCTGCGGCCCGAGGGCGTGCGTGAGTGGAACTACAGCACCAATCTGGCCAAAAATGGCGGCATGACAGACCGCGAACTGCTGGCCGCTGCACAGTTCGCCTGCGACCGCCAGATCTGGGACCGCTGCATCAACACCAGTGACCGCACAAAGGCCGACATCGATTTCGACACGCGCTTTCCCATGCCCTTCCGTGAAGCCGTCGTCAAACGCGCACAAAGCATCAATCTTGACCCGGCCTATGTCTACGGACTGATTCGCCAGGAAAGTCGTTTTGTGATGGATGCCCGCTCGGGCGTGGGTGCATCCGGCCTGATGCAGGTGATGCCCGCCACCGCACGCGAAACCGCACGCTACATAGGCCTGACAGGCTTTACCGCTGACCAGATCAATGATCGGGATACCAATATCACGATAGGCACCGCGTATCTCAAACGTGCGCTGGATGATTTCGGTGGCTCCATGTCGATGGCAGCAGCGGCCTACAACGCAGGGCCGGGCCGGCCACGCACGTGGCGCGGCCAGACCGGCAGCCCCACGGTAGAAACCGCGATCTGGGCGGAGAGCGTGCCATTCGCGGAAACACGCGATTACGTCAAGAAGGTTCTGTCCAACACCACGAATTACGCCGCCATCCTTACAGGCCAGCCCCAGTCGCTTAAAGCCCGGCTGGGCACGGTGGGCCCGCGCGACCCGGGCCAGCCCGAGCCCGACAGGACCATTCCCTGAGCGGTGGGGTGCAACGATGCAATGGTGGCAGGAAGTCGGCGACACGGTTCTTGAGGAATTCTCGGACCTCACGGATGCGGCGCAGGCCACGCGTATCGTCCTGCGCCTGATGGTGGCGGCCGTACTGGGCGGCCTGCTGGGCATGGAGCGCGAACACAAGGGCAAGGCGGCCGGCGTACGCACCCACATGCTGGTGGCAATGGGGTCCGCCCTGTTTGTGCTGGTCTCCCAGCAGGCTGGCATCATCGCCACCGACATGAGCCGCGTGATCCAGGGCCTGATTGCCGGTGTGGGTTTTCTGGGCGCAGGCACCATCCTCAAGGGCCAGGCCGAAGAAAAAGTGCAGGGCCTGACCACCGCAGCCGGCATATGGATGACGGCCGCCATCGGCATGGCCGCAGGGCTGGGGCTGGAGGTCACGGCTGTGCTCAGTACATTGCTGGCGCTGGCGATCTTCTCCATCGTGCCCTGGATCATCCGGCGCATCGACAGGTCGGCAGATGAAACCAGCCCCGCAGTCATCACCTCCGGCAGCAAAGATGAGCGCTGAAGGCGACGAGCCGACGCTGTTTAAAACCGCCAGCGAATGGACGGCCTGGCTGAAGAAACACCATGCCAGCAGTACCGGTATCTGGCTGCAGATTGCAAAGAAAGACGCACGCCTTGTATCACTCACCATTGGGCAGGCGCTGGACGCTGCGCTCTGCTACGGCTGGATAGACGGGCAGCGCAAAAGCCTTGACGCCGGGAGCTACCTGCAGCGCTACACACCGCGCGCCAAACGCAGCCCCTGGTCAAAAATCAATCGTGAGAAAGTATTGGCATTGATAGCCAGCAGAAAAATGCGCGCGCCCGGGCTTGCTGAAATAGAGCGCGCAAAAGCAGATGGCCGCTGGGATGCTGCCTACGCATCGCAGAAAAACATGGAAGTGCCCGAAGACCTGGTGGCTGCATTGAAGAACAAGCCGCGTGCCAGGACATTTTTTGAACAGCTCGATTCAAGAAACCGTTACTCGCTTCTGCTCAGGCTGCACAGCGCAAAGAGGGCAGACACACGCGAACGCCGGCTGCAGGCGTTTGTTGCCATGCTCGACAGCCATGAGACCTTTCACCCACCCGCAAAGAAAAAGGCGGCCGTCAAAGCCGCCTGATCTTCCAGTTTCAGGGTTTTCTATGCCTTGGTGCGTTGCGAGACGAACTCGCCTTCGTACCCTTTGGCCAGCGATATTTTTTCAGCTTCTGTCAGCACCTTGCCGGCGAGCTGGAAAACGCCCTGCTCTTCATCCTTGAGGTGGTGGAACACCTTGTGATGCAGCTCCCTGGCCGTTGCCAGCCAGGCTGGCGAGCTCACGTCGGTGTCTTCGAGCTTCTTGACCAGCTTGTCCATGTCATGGTGTTCGGCAATGCCGTGGCGCGAGGGTTCCTGCGTCATGTCATGTGCAATCAGCGGCACATAAAAGAAGCGTTCCTCTGCCGCAGCATGCGCGGCCAGTTCCAGCTTGAGTTCCCTGAACAGCACGGCACGTTCCTTGCTGTCGCCAGAAGTCAGGATCAGTTGATCGGCCAGTGTGCGCTGGGTTTCATGGCTTGTACGAAGGGCTTCAAAAATGTTCATGAGCAACAGTGTTGCCCGCAAGGCCGGGCGTGTCTGTAGGAGACGGCATGTTCAGCGCGACAGTGGCCACCGAAAACGCAGCATTGATCGCCCATCAACAGGAGATTTGCACAAGGTGTTAAATACAGGCCTATGAAAAAAATACTCATACTCGGCGGCACAGGGTTTGTCGGCAGCCACCTGTGCGAAAAACTGGCTGAAATTCCGGTTCGCACCACCATCCTGACCCGCAGGCGCGACAAGGCCAGGCATGTGCAAATGCTGCCCATGGTGGATGTTGCCGAGTTGCACAGCTATGACAGCGCATCGCTGGCGCCGCTGCTGCAGGAGCACGACGCCGTTGTCAACCTGACAGGCATTCTTCACGGGAACGAAGCCGCTTTCGACAGGGTGCACGTGCAGTTGCCGCTTGAGCTGGCCCGTGCCTGCGAGGCAGTCGGCCAAAGGCGCATCATTCATGTCAGCGCATTGGGCGCCGGCATCAATGCGCCGTCGATGTACCAGCGCAGCAAGGCACGCGGCGAGGCGGTGTTGCTGGGCTCGGGTCTGGATGTGACGGTGCTCAGGCCCAGCGTGCTGTTCGGCACGGATGACAGGTTCATGAACACCTTTGCGAAGCTGCAGCAGTACTTCGCGGTGATTCCGCTGGCCGCCAGCAAGGCGAAGTTCCAGCCGGTGTGGGTGGAAGACGTGGCGACGGCCATCGTCAAATGCCTGGAGGACAAAACCACCATCGGGCAGACCTATGAAGCCTGTGGCCCGGAGGTCTTCACGCTGAAACAGCTGGTGCAGCTGGCTGGCCGGTACAGCGGGGTCAACGACGGCGAGGGCAGGCCCGTGATCGGGCTGCCGGACGCGCTCGCCCGGCTGCAGGCCTGGCTCATGGAACTGGCACCCGGCGAGCCCCTGATGAGCCGCGACAACCTCGACAGCATGAAGGAAGACAACGTCGCCAGCGGCAAGCTGCCCGGCCTGCAGGCGCTCGGCATCACGCCAACGGCGCTGGGAGCAGTCGTGCCGATGTATCTGGGCGCCCAAGGTCTGCGCAGCGGCCTCATGGCCAAACGTAAAACTGCAGGCAGGTTTTAGGCCCCCACGCTGGTTATTGGGGTCAGACGCCAATTTCGCTGCGGTGCGATGCACCGCACCCCTCGGGCAAGCCGGAGGCTTGGCGAATTTGGACTCTGACCCCAAAAACCAGTTGCCCCCGAGGGGGCGCTGCGCCTGCGGTCTGGCAAAGCCAGTCCCGCGGCCCCTGCTTGCATAAAGAGGGGGAGAGGGGTTGCCCGTTAAGGCATCAATCATCGGGTTTCTTTGCATCAATCCAGGAGCACCGGTGATTTAGGATTCACTGCCTCGCCCCAAAAGGACTTCCGTGCCAAAGCTCTACATCGCGAATAAAAATTACTCGTCCTGGTCCATGCGCGCTTGGGTGCTGCTCACGCAGGCCGGTATTGCGTTTGAGGAGGTCATGGTGCCTTTCGGCGCCAATACATTTGAAGCGGGTTCTGCATTCAAGCAGGCCATGCTCACCGTCAACCCTGCAGGCCAGGTACCGGTACTTGAAGACGATGGCCTGTTTATCTGGGATACCCTGGAGATTTCAGAGTACCTGGCCGAAAAATATCCTGACAAACATCTCTGGCCGCAGGACGTCAAGGCCCGCGCCCGTGCCCGCAGCATCTGCGCCGAAATGCACGCCGGCTTCGGCGCCCTGCGCAACGCCTGCCCCATGAACATCGAGGCAGCGCTGCACGAGGTGGGCGCGCTGGCCTGGCGCGACAAACCCGCCGTACGCAGTGATGTGCGGCGCCTCGTGGACATGTGGACGCCCCTGCTGGAGCAATACCGCAACGCTCCCGGCAGCCAGCACCTGCTGTTCGGCAAGTTCTCGATTGCAGACGCGTATTTCGCCCCGGTTTGCATGCGGCTGAAAAACTATGCCCTGCCGGTGCCACCGCACATCACGGCCTATATTGGGCGTGTCAGTGCTCTGCCCAGCGTGAAAGCATGGGTGGAACAAGCCTTGGCCGAGCATGACTTCGTGGAGGCGGACGAACCCTACCGGATCAGCCGCGACGTCTAAAAGTTAACATAGGTATTAACTTTCGGGTGTTTTTTAGCCCCGGCAGTGCCCTGAAAGCCAAAAACTGGCAAAAAAAGGCCATTTTTGAGGGTCAAATCGGCCTCCAGACCAATGAATACGCGCGTGAACAGCTACTTTATTGATAGCAAACACTGCCCATGCCTGCACCGCTAAACTGCCAGCATGCAGATTTTTATGGTCGGGGGTGCGGTGCGCGATGCCTTGCTGGGTTTGCCCGTGCAGGACCACGACTGGGTGGTGGTAGGTAGCACGCCTGAAGAACTGGCCCGGCTGGGCTACCTGCCCGTGGGCAAGGATTTCCCGGTTTTCCTGCACCCGAAGACGCACGAGGAATACGCACTGGCCCGCACCGAACGCAAGACGGCGCGCGGCTACCGCGGCTTTGAGGTGCAGGCGTCGCCTGATGTCACGCTTGAAGAAGACCTGGCCCGCCGAGACCTCACGATCAACGCCATTGCAGCGCCAGCCCGCCCGGACACGGATGGCTTCGAAGCCGATTTCCACAATCTGCAGGACCCGTTCGGCGGCCGGAAAGACATCCAGACAAAAACCCTGCGCCATGTCACCGATGCCTTCCGCGAAGACCCGGTACGCATCCTGCGCGTGGCGCGTTTCGCCGCACGCTTTACCGACTTCAGCGTGGCGCCGGAAACCATGCAGGTGATGCGGGACATGGTGGCCCACGGGGAAGTCGATGCGCTTGTTGCAGAGCGTGTCTGGCAGGAGGTGTCACGCGGCCTGATGCAGGCCAGACCCTCGCGCATGTTCGAAGTTCTGCGTGAATGCGGAGCCCTCCAAAGACTGCTGCCCGAGGTCGACAAACTCTGGGGCGTACCCCAGCGCGCCGAACACCACCCGGAAGTGGACACCGGCATTCACCTCATGATGGTGCTGGACATGGCCGCAGAGCTGAAGGCGCCGCTGCCCGTGCGTTTTGCATGCCTGACGCATGACCTTGGCAAAGGCACGACCCCGGCCGATGTGCTGCCCCGCCACATAGGCCATGAAGAGCGCAGCGCGCGCCTGCTCAAGGGCGTGTGCGAGCGCCTGCGGGTACCAGTCGAATGTCGCGAGATTGCCGACGTGGTGGCCCGCGAGCACGGCAACATTCACCGCAGCGCAGAGTTCGGCGCGGCAGCCCTGGTGCGGCTGCTGGAGCGCTGCGACGCCTTTCGCAAGCCGCAGCGGTTTGCCGACGTGCTGCTGGCCTGTGAGTGCGATGCGCGCGGGCGGCTGGGGCTTGAAGACTCGCCCTACCCGCAACGCCAGCGCCTGCTGGCAACGCTTGAAGCAGCACAGTCAGTGCCCACTCAGCAGGTGGCCGAGCAGGCGCAGGCCCATGGCGAAGACGGTAAAAAAATCGGCGAGCGCATTCATGCAGCGCGTGTGCAGGCTGTGTCGGACCAGGTCAGCCCTGCCGGCTGAAGGGCCGGACGCGACGGGATCGCACTTACACAGGCATTCAGGCGAAAGACGCCTACACGCGCGCGGGCCGGGTTTTGCTACGCTGGCTGGCGATGACAACTACCTTCATTTCACCCGGTCCCGGACCACGGCATGCAGGCACGCAGGCTGTATCCCGCATGCCGCGAATAACGGCGCAAACAGCGCTCTTCCTGGACTTCGACGGCACGCTCGTCGACATCGCCGCGCAACCCGATCTGGTGCAGGTGGCACCCGGTGTGACCGATCTGCTGGCTGGCCTGCATGAAGCCCTGGGCGGCGCATTGGCCATTGTCTCGGGCCGCAAGCTGTCCGACCTTGATCATTTTCTGGCGCCGAAACTGCTGCCTGTTTCGGCCGAACACGGTGCGCAGTTCCGCCTGGGTGACGGCAGCCTGAGCCAGGCCGCATCGCCCAACCTTCACGAAGTCTCCCGCGTTGCCCTTGCACTGGCGGCACAACATGCCGGCCTGAAAGTCGAGATAAAAACCACCGCTGTCTCGCTGCATTACCGGCAGGCTCCACAACTTGAATTGCTGTGCCTCGAGGCGATGGCCGAAGCCGTGAAGCGCTCGCCCGGGCTGGAACTGATGCAGGGCAAATGTGTGTTCGATATCAAGGCTTCCGGTGTCAGCAAGGG
The DNA here is from genome assembly GCF_016185115.1 of Polaromonas sp. Classification (GTDB taxonomy): domain Bacteria; phylum Pseudomonadota; class Gammaproteobacteria; order Burkholderiales; family Burkholderiaceae_C; genus Polaromonas. The sequence continues at coordinate 369,557 of NZ_JACPOF010000020.1, forward strand.
TTCTGCCATCGCGGCGCTGATGGGCCAATCGCCGTTTGCAGGCCGCCTACCGCTGTTCGCCGGCGATGACACCACCGACGAAGCCGGCTTCGCATCCGTGCAGGGTCTTGGCGGTGAGGCTATCAAGGTCGGCGAAGGGCACAGCCTGGCCGAACACCGCTGCGCAAGCCCCTCCGAGCTGCGGCAGTGGCTGAAGGCCTCCCTGCAGGACCTGCAGGGAGTTCGCGCATGACGATGCCCGCTCCGCTCGACAACTTTGGCCCGCCTGCCGAGGCCTCGCTCTCCATGGGTGTGATCGGCAACTGCGCCTTTAGCGCGCTCGTTGACAGGCGCGCGCGCATTGTCTGGTGCTGCCTGCCCCGCTTTGATGGTGACCCCGTTTTTAATGCATTGCTTGATCCAGGTGAAAAGCCCGGCGCACAGCCGGGTGCATTTGCCATCGAGATTGAAGACTTCCACGAATCAAAACAGTGGTATGAGCCAAACACCGCAGTGCTGCGCACGCAGCTCTTCGACAAGGCCGGTCAGTGTGTGGAGGTCACCGACTTTGCGCCGCGCTTTTTTAATCGTTCGCGTTACTTCAGGCCCATGACGCTGGTGCGCCGCATCCGCCCGGTGCATGGCGCACCGCGCATCCGCGTGCGGCTGGACCTGCGTTACGACTGGGGCCGTGAGACGCCGGACATCACGCGCGGCAGCAACCACGTGCGTTATGTGGGCAAGGAAATGACGCTGCGGCTCAACACCGACATGTCCATCTCCTACCTGCTGGAGCAGCAGCCTTTTGTACTGACGCGCGAGCACAACTTTCTGTTCGGCGCCGATGAATCCCTGTCAGACGGCATTGCCGACACCGCACGCCTGTTTGAGCAGGAAACGATTTCGTACTGGCGCACATGGAGCCACCGCCTGCACCTGCCGCTTGAGTGGCAGGACGCCGTCATACGCGCGGCCATCACGCTGAAACTTTCGCTGTTTGAAGACACAGGCGCCATCGTGGCTGCCATGACCACCAGCATCCCGGAAGCGCCGGGCAGCCAGCGCAACTGGGACTACCGCTACTGCTGGCTGCGTGACGCGTTTTTTGTGATCCGTGCGCTCAACAGCCTGTCTGAAGTCGGCACCATGGAGGACTACCTGCGCTGGCTGTACAACGCCGTGATGCAGGCCAGGGGCGGGCATATCCAGCCGCTGTTCGGCATCGGACTGGAGCGCGAACTGCCCGAATCCATGATGACGCATCTCGGCGGTTACCGCGGCATGGGCCCGGTGCGTGTCGGCAACCAGGCGCAGGAGCATTTCCAGCACGACGTTTACGGCAACGTGGTGCTGGGGGCGGCGCAGGCCTTTCATGACCACCGCCTGCTGCACCGCGGTGGCGCGGCAGAGTTCAGGGAACTTGAGAAAGTCGGCGAACAGGCTGTACTGACCTACGACAAGCCCGATGCCGGCATGTGGGAGCTGCGCACGCGCGCACGCATACACACCTCATCTGCGCTGATGTGCTGGGCCGCCTGCGACAGACTGGCCAAAATTGCTGTCGTCCTCAAGCAGGCAGACCGCGCGGCCTACTGGCGCGGCCATGCCGACGTGATGCAGGAGCGCATCCTGCGCGAATCGTGGAGTGAAGAGCGCCAGGCCTTTGCAGAAAGTTTTGGCGGGCGCGACCTGGATGCGAGCGTACTGCTGATGATAGAGGTGGGTTTTATCGACCCCAAAGACCCGCGCTTTGTGGCGACCGTCGATGCCCTTGAAAAGTATTTGTGCGACGGCCCTTACATGCGACGCTATGAGGCGCCGGACGACTTCGGCAAACCCGAGACCGCCTTCAACATCTGCACCTTCTGGCGCATTGACGCACTGGCGCGCATAGGCCGCAAGCAGCAGGCCAGGGAGATTTTCGAAACCATGCTGGCCGCACGCAACCACGTCGGCCTGCTGTCGGAAGACACGCACCCCGCCACCGGCGAGATGTGGGGCAACTTTCCGCAAACCTATTCGATGGTGGGCATCATCAATGCAGCAGTGAGATTGTCTGCACCATGGGATAGCCAGATATGACCAAACATACCAACGCAAGCACGGGCCGCAGAACCGGCTTTGCCGGGCTGCAGGCGCGGCCCCCTGCAAGGGGGGAAGGCGCTACACGCAGTGAGCGTCCGACGGGGGTGTTCAATTGACCCGGCTGGTTGTTGTCTCAAATCGCGTGGCGGACCCGCGCAAGACAGCGGCGGGTGGTCTGGCCGTCGCGCTCGCAGACGCACTCAACACCACGGGCGGCATGTGGTTTGGCTGGAGCGGCACCATCGTCAAGGACGGCGCCACGGGAGAAGGTGAACTGCACACGCAACAGGCTGGCGACGTCACCCTGGCCACGGTTGACCTCTCGCAGGAAGACCACGATGGGTATTACCTCGGCTACAGCAACGATGTGCTCTGGCCGGTGTTTCACTACCGGCTGGATCTCGCGCGTTTTGATGCCGGCCACATTGATGCCTACCGCCGCGTCAACCGCCTGTTTGCGCGCAAGCTCATGGGCCTGCTCAAGCCTGATGACATCATCTGGGTGCATGACTACCACCTGATTCCGCTGGCGGCAGAACTGCGCGCCATGGGCTGCAACAACCGCATCGGTTTCTTCCTGCACATACCGCTGCCGCCACAAACCGTCCTGGCCGCGATTCCGCAGCACGAATGGCTGGTGCGCGCACTGTTTGCCTATGACCTTGTCGGCTTTCAGAGCGAGGCCGACCTGATTCACTTTTCCCGTTATGTTCAGGCCGAAGCCAACGCGACGGCCCTGGGCAACGACCGTTTCAGGGCCTACAACCGCACAGTACGCGCCGGTGCCTTCCCGATAGGCATAGACGTCGATGAGTTCCAGGCGCTGACCCAGGCCAAAGACGGCATGGATATGTACCACCGCATGAAGGAAGAGTATTCGCGCCGCAAGCTGCTGCTGGGCGTGGAGCGGCTGGACTATTCCAAAGGCCTGCCGCAGCGCATGCGCTCTTTCCGCACGCTGCTCCAGAAATACCCCGAAAACCTCAACAGCGCAACACTGATACAGATCGCCTCACCCAGCCGCGAAGACATGGGCGCCTATGCCGACCTGCTGCGCGAGATGGAAAGCCTGTGCGGCTCGATCAACGGCGACTACGGCGAGCTTGACTGGATGCCGATTCGTTACATGCATCGCAACGTGGCTCGCAAACGCCTGCCTGGCCTGTATCGCGCCGCGCGTGTTGCACTGGTCACACCGCTGCGCGACGGCATGAACCTGGTGGCCAAGGAGTTCATTGCCGCGCAGGATGAGAATGACCCGGGCGTGCTGGTGCTGTCACGCTTTGCCGGTGCCGCAGAGCAACTTGAGCATGCGCTGCTGGTGAACCCCTATGACATTGATGGCACGGCTGAAGTGATTCAGCAGGCGCTGCAGATGCCTCTGGAAGAGCGACAGGCGCGGCATGAGAAGCTGCTGTATCGCATACGGCGGCATGATGTGCACTGGTGGCGCAAGTCATTTCTTGATGCGCTTGCCGGGACGGATTCGACGGATCAGCGCAATCAGGTGAGTTTGCGGAAACCTCCACTTAATGAGGATGTTTCGGCTGTTAATCGGGGATGATGGGGTTTGGGTTTGAGGGTATTGCCCTTCACGACCAGGCCGGGGGTTGCCCGGCGGCAAGTCACTTTTCTTTTGCTTCGCCAATAGAAAACTAACGAAAAGAAAAGGCGACCCCCACTCCGCGTCCCTGCGCTTCGCTCCGGGCAGCAGGGGTGAGGGACTAAATACAGAAGACAAATGCCAATCTCCGTTGTCTGTCATTGCGGGCTTGACCCGCAATCCATCTGAAACGAAGCGGGGATGGATCCCGGATCAAGTCCGGGATGACAAAGAAAACTCCCCGAATCCGAATTCATTCCCCCACCCCGTGGAGGCTGGGCCGAGCAGCGCAGGTTGCCCGAAGGGACCCAGACGTCGGGTCGCCCTTCTTTTGGGTACTTGTTCTTTGGCGAAGCAAAAGAAAAGTGCCTCGCCCGCCGGGGCGAGTCCCGGCCTGGTCGTGAGGGGCACAGCATGTAACCCAGACAACACTGCGGCTACAAACAAGCTCAGGGCTCAATCAAGGCCAAAGCCGCATAATCCCCAACCTTGTCTTTCAGGCCAGCTGCCACAAGCTCAACCCCAGCCGTCAACGCCGGCAAGCGCCCATCAATCTCCGCCTGCAAACGCGGCAACAGATAGCCGCGGTTGTTCCAGAACACACTGCCACCCAGGCTGATCCGCTGCAAGTCCAGCGTCACCACCAGGTTGTAGAGGCCACGGCCCATGACACGGCACAACTCGTCAACAATCCCGACCGCAGTTGCTTCCCCTGACTGCGCGGCTGACAGCAAGGCGGCTGCATCTGCATAACCCTGACCAGAAAACCTGCGCGCCATGGAATTACCGGCGACCAGCGCTTCGAGGTCGCCGATGTTTCCGCAGCCGCACAGGGCATCGTTGTTGTCGCTCACAAACATGTGGCCCGCATGGCCGGCGTTGCCGTGCTTGCCGCGCAGCACGCGTCCGTCAACACACAGGCCCACGCCAATGCCGGTGCTCCAGGTCACGTAGGCGCAGTGGTCAAAACCCTGCAGCGCGCCCCAGCGGCGTTCGGCCTCAAGGGCAGCGACGCAGTCGTTTGCTATGCGTACATTGTTGAAGGCCTTGCGCAGGGGCGCTTCAAGCGGAACGCTGCTCCAGTCATTGGGCAGGCCGCGCGCAGCGCCTGCAAGGCCGCCGCAAATATTGGGGGCTGCGAGTTCAATCAAACCCTGGTTCAGCACGAAAGGTCCGCACGACGACACGCCAATGGCAGACAGCGATTCAGGCGCCAGGCCTGCTTGTGCGCAACTGCGTTCGATCAAGGCCAGCACCTGCTCACCGAGGGCTTCACGTGTTCCCTGCTTGATGGTGGCTTCGGTGACGCGGCCACGAATGCCACGTGCATCGGCCATGCTGACTGCGACCTTGGTGCCGCCTATGTCAACGCAGGCAACAGGTGCTGCAATCCTGGCGAGTGAGGGTGTCACAGCAAGGGGATGGTTTAAGGATTTCTCCATAGATAGCCCCATGCTAACGCCTGCCACGAAGCACGCCCGTAGGCGCGAAGCTCAAATTATTTTCGCGACCAGGGTGGCGATCAGGCTCAGGATGACGGTGGTCGCCAGGGGGATAAACCATTCGCGGCCAAACAGCCTGAAGCGCAAATCCCCCGGAAGCTTGCCAAAACCCAGCTTGTGCAGCCAGGGTGTGAGCGCGCTGATCACCACCAGGATCAGGAAAATCACGATCATCCAGCGGATCATTTATTTACTTTCATGCGAAGCTCGCTTTATGCGGCCACGGCGCAGGGCCGTCCCAAGCAAGGCCAGCCCCCGCGGGGGGCAGCGCATCACACGCAGTGAAAAGCGTGGGGGCGTCATAACTTATGTGTACGGTCGCCCTGGCTAAAGCCCAGAGCTTCCCATTCCGGTGAATTCTTCGCACCCAGTGCAATGACCTTGAACAACTCGCCCATCTCGTGTTCATTGATGAGTTTTTGCACCATCACACGTTCAGGCAGGCTGACATCCTCAAGCCCGTCCAGCAAACCGCAATTGAGTAAAAAACGGCCCTGGCTGGTGTAGCCCAGCACCTGCATGCCGGCCTCTTGTGCGGCCAGCGCAATGCCGGTGAAGTTGACATGCGCGGTGATGTCCTTGTCTCCCACATCGACCAGCGGGTTGGTATCGGCCACATGCAGGCGGTGGCACATGAGCGTGCCCATGCTGCGCTGCGGGTGATAAAACTCCTGCTCGGGAAACCCGTAATCGATAAGGAAAGCCGCGCCGGCTTCCAGGCGGTCTGCCAGTGTGCGCACAAAACCTTCAGCCTGGGGGTGGATTTCGGTTACGTAGTCGTGCGGGCCTTCAATGTCGACCGGAGGGCGCAATTCGGTGAGCTGATCCGCATAGACCAAAGCACCTTGGTGAAAGGCCACGCCGCGTTCATGCCACACCGTTTTGATGCGGGCCAGCAGTTTCACCGGCATGGCGTCCAGCACCTCATTGCCGACGATCACGCCCCTGATCTGCACAGGCAGTTCGCCAACCCAATTGACCTTGCCGCCGAATGTGGCCAGCCTTTCGCCCTGCCGCTCACGCAGGCTGCCTGACAGGTCAACAATGTTGTAGCGTGCCACCTTGTCGCCAAGGGACTGCAGCAACTGCCCTGCCAGCGCGCCGGTGCCGGCGCCAAACTCCCAGACTTCGCTGGTTCCGCTCACATCCAGGGCCTGTTTGACCTGCCTGGCCAGCGCACGGCCAAAGTGGGGTGACATCTCTGGCGCAGTTGCAAAATCACTGCCGGATTGGGGCATGAGGCCGAATTTGCGCGAGCCGCTGGCGTAATAGCCCCAGCCGGGTGTGTAAAGCGCCATCTCCATGAACTGGTCAAAGCCAATCCAGCCGCCCGCGGCCTCTATGGCCCCCGCAATGTGCTTTTGCAGGCTGCCCGGTAAAATGGGGGGGTTGGTCGTCAACATCACAAAGCGTGATTGTCGGCGATTCGCCCCCCTCCACTCCCCAAACCGGTTGCCGATGCCTGATGCGCGCCATCCCCCTGTTGTTCTTGTGACCGGCGCCGCCAGGCGGCTGGGGCGCGAGATCGCCCTCGCGCTGGCTGGCGCTGGCTGGCAGGTGGCCGTGCATTACCGCAGCTCCGGGGCAGAGGCGCTCGAAACCGTGTCCGACTGCGCGCGCCTGTCGGGTGATTCAGCGGCCTTCGCCTGCGACCTGTCTGACGAAGCTGCAGTCAGGGCACTGCTGCCTGCAGTGATTGCAAAGTTCGGCCACGTCAATGCCGTGGTCAACAGCGCCTCGACCTTCGAGCACGACAGCACCGCAAGCTTCGGTTTTGCGGCCATGGAAAAACACCTGCGCAGCAACACGGGCGCGCCTATCCTGCTGGCCCAGGCACTGCATGCGCATGTGAAAGCAAGGAATGCCGCTGGAGCAGTCATCAACCTGCTTGACCAGAAGCTCTGGAACCAGAACCCTGATTTTTTAAGTTACACGCTGTCGAAGGCTGCGCTTGAAGCCGCCAACACCATGCTGGCCATGGCGCTGGCCCCACAGGTACGCGTCGTCGGCGTGGCGCCCGGGCTGACATTGACCAGCCACATGCTGAGCGATGCGCAGTTTGCGGCCCTGCACAAGCTGTCGCCACTCAATCGCTCATCTACACCGGCAGATGTGGCCGCGACCGTGAAATTTGCGCTTGAGAACCAGTCCATCACCGGCACCACGCTGCTTGTGGATGGCGGCCAGCACCTGATGAAGTTCGAGCGCGACTTCTCGCTGATGAACCCCGGCAACACCTGAGCCACCGGAACTTTTAAAGCCACACCATGTTCAATACAAGAGGCACCCAGATACTGACGCTGACCGGTTTGCGCTTTGACGCCAACCTGGGCATTCTTGAGCAGGAAAAGCGCGCGCCCCAGCCCATACAGGTGGATGCAGAACTTAACCTGGGCACCCAGCCGCTGACGCCCAGCGATGACGACATCGGCCACGTGCTGGACTACAGAAAGGTGCGGCAGATCATCATCAACGAATGCACGGCAGAGCATGTAAATTTGCTTGAAAGCCTGATCGGCAAGCTGGCTCACCGTCTGATGACCCTGCCGGGCGTGCTGGGTGTGCGGGTGAAGATTGCCAAACTTGAAATTTTTGAAGACTGCGAAGTTGCCATTCGCGTCGAAACAGGACAGTGGTAAGCCACATGGGAGCCAATGACATGAGTGCAGTGTGGATTGAAGATGAACAGGCCCAGGCCGCAGAAGACGCCAAATTCGCCCCGCCCGGCGCACGCCTGAAGATTGAACGCGAAGACCACAAGCTCGAAAAACGCCTGTGCCGCGAGGTGGGCCGCGCGATTGTTGACTTCAACATGATTGAAGAGGGCGACAAGGTCATGGTTTGTGTGTCCGGCGGCAAGGACAGCTACGCCATGCTGGACATCCTGCTCAAGCTGCAAAAACGTGCGCCCATCAACTTCGAGCTGGTGGCCGTCAACCTGGACCAGAAGCAGCCGGGCTTCCCTGAGCACATCCTGCCCGAGTACCTCGGCAAGCTGGGCGTGCCCTTTCATATTGAAAACCAGGACACCTACAGCATCGTCAAGCGCGTGATCCCCGAAGGCAAGACACTGTGCTCACTGTGCTCACGCCTGCGCCGCGGCATTTTGTACCGTGTGGCAGGCGAGCTCGGCTGTACCAAGGTGGCCCTGGGCCATCACCGCGACGACATGTTGCAGACCTTTTTCCTCAACATGTTTTTTGCGGCCAAGCTCAAAGGCATGCCGCCCAAGCTGGTCAGCGATGACGGCAAGAACATCGTCATACGGCCCATGGCCTATGTGACTGAAAAAGACCTGACCCGCTGGGCCCAGGTGCGCGAGTTCCCCATCATTCCCTGCACGCTGTGCGGCAGCCAGGAAAACCTGCAGCGCAAGCAGGTCGGCAACATGCTGCGCGAGTGGGACAAAAAATTCCCCGGCCGGCTTGAGAACATGTTTGCCAGCCTCCAGAACATCGTGCCCTCGCACCTCATGGACAACAAACGCCATGACTTCAAAAACATTCGCACCACAGGCGTGGCCGATGCAGATGGCGACAAGGCCTTCGATGCGGAAGAGTTCAACGAGCCTTTCCCGTCCACACTGCCGGGCACTGCGGTGATTTCATTGCAAAGCCTGTAACGCCGGCACGGGAGACAACAGAGATGGTGCGATTGCTCAGGGCTTTTGTTGTGGCGGCAGTGGCAGGTTTTGTCCTGGCCGGCTGCTCTGGCATGCGCATTGTTGACAGCGACGTCACCGCCTTTTCAGCCTGGAGCACGGCACCGCCTGTGCCCGGCACACCCTACCGCTTTGAGCGCCTGCCGTCGCAGCAGAATGTGCAGCAGGACAGGCTTGAGGGCATTGCCCGCGGCAGCCTGTCGAAAGTCGGCATGGTGATGGAGCCGCAAACCGCACGCTACAGTGTTCAGGTGATGTTCAATACCCAGTACCTGGAGCGTTTTCCCGATGACGGGTTCCTCTTCGGCGGGCCGGGCGTCTTTATGGGTGGACCGGTGGGCCCCTACGGTTTTGGTTACCCCATGCGTTTTGGCGAACCCTATTACAAACGCGACCTCACGATCCTGATGCGCGACCTGTCCAACCAGAAGGTGGTGTTTGAGACCCGCGCCTATCACGAGGGCGTGTGGGGCGACACACTGGCTGTGCTGCCCGCCATGCTGGATTCTGCGCTGCTGGGTTTTCCGCAACCCGCGCCCGGCACACGCCGCATCAATGTCGAAATCCCCCGCTGAATGACGGAGCCAACCCGCGTAATTGCCATCAGGCACGGTGAAACCGCATGGAATGTGGACACGCGCATCCAGGGCCAGCTTGACATTCCCCTCAGCGCCACTGGCCGCTGGCAGGCAGAGCGGCTGGGCAATGCCCTGAAGGGCGAGCCCATCACTGCCATCTATGCCAGCGACCTGTTGCGTGCGTGGGAAACCGCGCAGTACGTCAGCCGCGCAACGGGTGTCGAAATCACGCGTGAAGAAGCCCTGCGTGAACGCGGTTTTGGTGACTTCGAAGGCAAGACCTTTGCCGAGATCGAAACCCTGTTGCCCGAGCAGTCCATGCGCTGGCGCAAACGCGACCCGGAGTTTTCGCCCGCCGGTGGCGAGTCACTCATCGCACTGCGCCAGCGTGTGGTTGCGGCCGCAGAAAAACTGGCAGCGCGCCACCCGGGTGAGCTGATCGCCATGGTGGGCCACGGTGGTGTGATGGATGTGCTGTACCGCGCCGCCACCCGGCTGGACATACAGGCGCCGCGCACCTGGGCCCTCGGTAATGCAGCCATCAACCGGCTGCTCTGGACGCCTGAAGGTTTTACGCTGGTCGGCTGGGCAGACACCCAGCACCTGGACGACGACGCGCTGGACGAGACAACAAGCTAAGAACAAGTTCCAAAAGCAGATGGCCACCACAATCCACGTTAAAGATTACCTGCGCAGGCTGACCGGACAGCCCGTCAGTGCGATAGACACCCCGGCCCTGGTGGTTGACCTTGACGCCATGGATCGCAACCTTGCCACCATGGCAGCGTTTGCCGACGTGCACAGGGTGAAGCTCAGGCCGCACGCCAAGATGCACAAGAGTGCCGAAATTGCGAAACTGCAGATGGCGCAGGGCGCCGTCGGTGTCTGCGTGCAGAAAACGTCCGAGGCTGAGGCCATGGTCGCAGGCGGCGTCTACAACGTCTTCATCACCAATGAGGTGATTGCACCCCTCAAGCTGGTGCGCATCGCCGCCCTGACGCGGCAGGTGCTGCCGCATGCAGGCCGAATCGCCATCTGCGTGGACAGCATTGAGGGCATCACGCGCCTGGCCACCATCATGAACGAGTCACGTGCCGCATCAGGCATCGCGACTGAAATCAATATGTTTGTCGAACTCAACGTCGGCCACAACCGCTGCGGCGTCGAGCCCGGCGCTGCTGCAGTGGCGCTGGCGCTGGAGATACGCAAACACCCCGCGCTGAACTTCACCGGCCTGCAGGCCTACCATGGCAAGGCGCAGCATCTGCGTACGCCGGCCGAGCGACGCGTTGCGATCGCAGACGCCATCAAGGCAGTGGCATTGACCCGCCGGCTGCTGGAAGCCGAAGGCCTCAAACCAGGCCTGGTCACAGGTGCCGGCACCGGGACCGTCATGCTCGAAGCGGCAAGTGGCGTGTACGGTGAATTGCAGGCAGGCTCCTACCTTTTCATGGATGCTGATTACGCGACCAACCACCGCGAGTCCGGCCACCCGAAATTCGAGCATGCGCTGTTCGTCAAGACACAGGTCATCAGCACCCATGCCGATCAGGGTTATGTCGTTTGCGACGCCGGGCACAAGAGCCATGCCATCGACTCAGGCATGCCCAAGGTGCACGCCTTCAGTTCGCGCAGTACGCTGGAATATTTCAACGGCGGCGACGAGCACGGCATTCTCAAACCCGCTGAAGGCAACACCCGCCTTCCGAATCTCGGCAGCCTGCTCTGGCTGATACCCGGCCACTGCGATCCCACGGTCAACCTGCATGACGTGATGATCGGCGTGCGTGGTGGCCTGCTGAAGGGGACGGTGGAGCGCATCATCAGGGTGGATGCGCGCGGCGCAATCACCTGAAGTGAAACCCGGGCCAGGCTCCGGCTGAATTACTTTCCGGTGAACAACTCACCAGCGCTGGACGGCGGCGCCACACCGAGGTGCCGGTAGGCTGCCAGCGTGGCAATACGCCCGCGCGGCGTGCGCTGCAGATAGCCCTGCTGTATCAGGTAGGGCTCGATCACATCTTCAATCGTGTCGCGCTCTTCACCGATGCTGGCCGCGATGTTGTCCAGCCCGACCGGGCCACCGTCAAAGCGGTGAATCACGGCTTCCAGCAGCTTGCGGTCCATCACGTCGAAGCCCTGGGGATCAACATCCAGCATGGCGAGGGCCTTGTTGGCGATGTCGAGTGTGATGTGGCCTGTGCCCTTGACATCTGCATAGTCGCGCACACGGCGAAGCAGCCTGTTGGCGATACGTGGCGTGCCGCGTGAACGGCGCGCAATCTCATAGCCACCGTCTTCATCCATGGGCGCCTTGAGCAGCGCGGCACTGCGCTTGACGATGCGGGCGAGTTCGTCTGACGTATAAAACTCCAGCCGCGCCACGATGCCGAAGCGGTCGCGCAACGGATTGGTCAGCATGCCGGCGCGTGTGGTGGCGCCGACCAGCGTGAAGGGCTGCAAATCGAGCTTGATGCTGCGCGCCGCCGGGCCTTCGCCGATCATGATGTCGATCTGGTAGTCCTCCAGTGCCGGGTACAAAATTTCTTCAACGACCGGGCTCAGGCGATGGATCTCGTCGATGAAAAGCACATCGTTTTTTTCAAGATTGGTCAGCAGCGCGGCCAGGTCTTTGGGCTTTTCAAGCACAGGGCCCGACGTCTGCCGCAGGTTCACACCAAGCTCATGCGCAATGATGTGGCTCAGCGTGGTCTTGCCCAGGCCGGGCGGGCCGAAGAGCAGCACATGGTCCATCGCCTCGCTGCGTTTTCTGGCGGCGCCTATAAAGATCTCAAGCTGGTCGCGCACCTTGGTCTGGCCGACGTACTCGTCAAACAGTTTTGGGCGCAGTGCGCGTTCAATCGCTTCTTCGTTCGGTGAAGCGGGCGCGGCAGACATCACGCGCTTTTCGGGCGGCGTGCCTGGCATGAAGTCGTCGGTTTGAATCGTCACAATGCCGGCTCATTCATAGTGGGTCCACAGGCGCAGGACGCGAACGGTTTTTTCTTTGGCAAAAACTTCATACACAAGGCGGTGCTGGATATTGATACGGCGCGAGTATGCCCCCGCAAGATCGCCAACCAGCTTTTCGTAAGGCGGAGGGTTTTGAAAAGGATTGCTGGCAAGTATCACCAGCAGTTCCTGAGCCCGTGGTTTGAGACCGCTTGCGGCAATTTTTTTTGCATCCTTGATGGCTTGCTTGGCGTAAACGAGCGACCAGCTCACCACTTGAGCGCTTTCGCACTTTTCTCGAGAGGTTCAGCCATGCCCTTTTTAATGGATTCGCGCATGCCCGGCACAGCCAGCAGGTAGAGGGTTTCCTGAATGGCGCTCCAGTCATCCCCCGACACCAGAACGGCACTGCTGCGCTTGCCCGAAATCGTAATGGGCTGATGCGACTGGGCTGTTTCGTCAATCAGCCGGTACAGATTCGCACGGGCTTCGCTGGCAGTGAGTGTGTGCATGGGAACTCCTGGGGGGAAGATACCCGGAATCGTACGTATATACGTACTATTTGTCAAGCCGCAGCCCCGGTTTCAGGATCGGCCTTGAACAGCCAGGTCCGTGTTTATTTCGCCAACGCCTTCAGCGCCATCTTGATGCCGTCACTCACGCCCACATCCTTGGGCAGGGCTTTCAGAGCCAGCGCCGCATCGCGGTCGCTGTAACCCAGTGCGACCAGTGCCTGCAGGATGTCGGACTGGCTGTCGCTGCTCACGCTCACATGCACGCCGATGTCCGCGCCCAGCTTGCCCTTGAGTTCGAGCAGCAGGCGCTCAGCGGTTTTTTTGCCTATGCCGGGCACCTTGATGATGCGGCCGGCCTCCTGCGCGGTGACGGCCTGCGCGAGTTCCTCAACGCTCATGCCGCTCAGGACGCTGAGCGCGGTGCGCGGGCCGACGCCGGAAATCTTGATGAGCTGGCGGAAGGCGGCGCGCTCCGAAGGCTGGGCAAAGCCGTAGAGAATTTGCGCGTCTTCACGCACTACAAAATGCGTGAGCAGGCTGACTTTTTCACCCAGGCCAGGCAGGTTGTAGAAGGTGCTCATGGGCACCAGCACCTCATAGCCCACGCCGTTGCAGTCAACCAGGATTTCGGGGGGGTTCTTTTCAGCCAGCAGGCCGGAGATGCGTCCAATCATTCGCCAATGTTATCAGTCACACCTGGCTTGAATCTCGGGGGACAATCACACATCTAACGGCAAAACAGCCACCCAGCTCAAGGAAAACCCGCTTTTGATCCTCCGCTACACCTTCACGCCGCCCAACAACACCCGCATGGGCAACCTTTGCGGCCCCATGGATGCCCACATCCGCACAATTGAGGCGGCGCTGGACGTGACGATTGCGCACCGCTTCGAGCAGTTCAAGATAGAGGGCACCAAGGTCAAGGCCAACGAGGCGCTGGAGGTGCTGCAGGCGCTGTACGAGATGGCGCAGCGGCCCATCCCTGAAGAAACCGTGCAGTTGATGCTGGCGGGCGACACGGCCATGGGCATTGCGCCGGATGCGTCGGCGCTGTCTACCCGCCGCGCCGACCTGCGGGCTCGCACCACCAACCAGGGCACCTACCTGGAAAACATCGCCACGCACGACATCACCTTCGGCATAGGCCCGGCCGGCACGGGCAAGACCTATCTGGCCGTGGCCTGCGCCGTTGATGCGCTGGAGCGCAGCGCGGTGCAGCGCATCGTGCTGACACGCCCGGCGGTTGAAGCCGGCGAGCGCCTGGGTTTTCTGCCCGGCGACCTCAGCCAGAAGGTCGACCCCTACCTGCGCCCGCTGTACGACGCGCTGCATGAGCTCATGGGTTTTGAGAAGGTGCAGAAGGCCTTCGAGCGCCAGCAGATCGAAATCGCGCCGCTGGCCTTCATGCGCGGCCGCACGCTCAACCATTCGTTTGTGATCCTCGATGAGGCGCAGAACACCACGCCCGAGCAGATGAAGATGTTCCTCACGCGTATCGGCTTCGGCAGCAAGGCCGTGGTGACGGGTGACGTGAGCCAGGTCGATTTGCCGCGCACCCAGCTGAGCGGGCTCGTCGATGCCGAACGTGTGCTCAAAAGAGTCAAGGGCATTGCCATCACGCGGCTGACCAGCGCCGACGTGGTGCGCCACCCCTTGGTGGCACGTATCGTGGACGCTTATGACAAGACCGGCGGCGGCAAGGGCAATGATGACCATGTTGAGGTCATCGCCCCAGCCCACCCCGCACGCAAGACCAGCGCCCGGAGCCGCAATGGCTCGTGAACGTCTCAAGCAGCTCAGCCTGTCGCTGCAATTTGGCGAACTGAAAGACGCCGCACGCCACCGCGCCGCCCTGCCGCGCCACAGCGTGGCCCGCTGGATTCGCCATGCGCTGAACAGCGACGCCGAGATCACCGTGCGGATCGTCGATGCCGAGGAAGGCCAGGCGCTGAACCGCGACTACCGCCAGCGTGACTACGCCACCAATGTGCTGACCTTCGATTACACGCGTGAGCCTGTCGTCACCGCCGACCTGGTGCTGTGCGCGCCGGTGATTGCCAAAGAGGCGAAAGACAACAAAAAGACGCTGGCCGCGCATTACGCCCACCTGCTGGTGCACGGCACGCTGCACGCCCAGGGCTGGGACCATGAGACCGGCGAGGCGGATGCCGAGGCGATGGAAGCGCGGGAGGTCGAGATTCTGGCTGGCCTGGGCATGAAGTCGCCTTACTGAGCCCTTCCCAGGCTACGGGGCTGATTTTTAACGTCCACGTTAAATTTTTGCCGTGTACGTTAAAAAATTAGAAAAAGTTAACTTCCATATTAACTTTTGAGGTTTGAGTTGGCCCCAACAAGCCAGCCTGCTTAAAAAACAGGCAAAAAAGGCCTGTTTTCAGGCATAAAATCGGCCACAAGCCAATAAATACGCACGTGAGCAGCTATGAATTTAATAGTAAATCAAAGCTGCAAAGGGATGGTGACCGGGCCGTCGTTGACCAGTTCAACCCGCATGTCGGCGCCAAACCTGCCCGTGGCGACCACCGGGTGCTGCACCCGGGCCTGCGCCACCAAGTAGTCGTACAGCCGGCGGCCTTCATCCGGCGGCGCGGCGGCGGTGAAGCTGGGTCGGTTGCCGCCTGAGACGTCAGCCGCCAGCGTGAACTGGCTGACGATGAGCAGGCCGCCTTTGACGTCCTGCACGCTGAGGTTCATCTTGCCGTTGTCATCGGAGAAGATGCGCAGTTTGAGGATTTTGGCCAGCAATCTGTCGGCCCGGGCATCGGTATCGCCCTTCTCGGCGCACACCAGCACCAGCAGGCCCTGGCCAATGTCGCCGACCGTCTCGCCTGCAATCACAACCCGCGCCTCGCTGACGCGTTGCAACACCGCTTTCATCAGTCCGTCACGCCCGCCGCCACAAACAGCGGCTTGCCGACCGGCCCGGCCAGAAAGCTCACAAACTCCTGCGCCAGCGCCTGCTGCTTGCCCGAGGCCAGCGGCGCTGCCGTGTAAGAGGTGTAGTTCTGCACGGCCGCTGGCACAGGCCCGACAAACCTCAGGCCCTTGCCGCTGTACAGCAATATTTCAGTGATCGCGCCAAAGCCGACCTCCCTGCCCTTGCCCTTGATGACGTGTTCCATCACCGACGCGCCATCGGGGTAACGCGTGGTCTTGCCCTCGACCTGGCTGTAAACCTCCATCTTCCTGAGCAGGCCTTCAAGGTACAGCCCGGTCGATGCGCGGTTGAACACGAGCGAGTCAGCCGCCAGCACCGACTGCTTCATGGCATCGGCGCTGGAGATATCTGGCACCGGCGCGCCTTCGCGCACCGCCACGCCCATGCCCACGCGGCCGACGTTGGCGCGCGTTTCGGCCAGCTTACCTGCGCCGGCAAATTCGCCGATCACGGCCGGCGGCGCAATCACGACGTCGAACGCCGGGTTGCTGTCCATGCGTTTTTTGAGTTCAGGCGCGGTGTTGAAGGTGATCTGCACCTTGTGCCCGGATTGTTTTTCATAGGCCAACACGGCGGCCTTCAGCCCGGGCTCGATGGCGCCGGCGCTGAGCACGGCGATGTCGGCTGCAGATGCTGCGCCAACCAACAGTGCAGCAGCCAGCGGCAGGCATTTCGAAAGGACGGAAAGAGGGTTCATGAAAACTCCAGAATCAGGCGTTGAAAAGATCGGGTGTTGAGTGCGGTGCGACCTCTGCATTATTGACGGCCCCGCCGCCAGCGGCCACGGTGCTATCCCGCTATGCAAGAATGCCCGCATGCTCCCCACCCTGTACCGCCGCTGGCCCTGGATTCTTCTCTGGTGCCTCATCACCGCCATCGGCTGCCTGGTGCTGGGGCGGCTGCAGCTGGGCCAGATACGCGATGCCTTCGAGACCGACGCCCGCATCGCCCACCGCCTGCTGAGCCAGCGCGCCGTGCAGCACGACGCCGTCATGGCCATGCTGGCGCTGATGCAGGCCGCGCCCGATCTCTCACAGCCGCCGTCGGCGCAACCCGAGCAGCGCCTGCCTTCGGTCTACCCGCAGATCACCGGCGTGCAGCGGCGCGAGGTCGATGCCGCCTGGCCCGATGAACGTTTGACCAAGGCCGAGACGTTATCGCGCGCGCTCAAGCGGCCGGTGCTGGCCGTAACCGATTTTGCACGCGGCCGCTACCAGCTGGTGCTGGCAGCAGAACCGGTGAGCTACAGCCTGCAGATGGATGTGCGCGCCGTGGTGCCGTGGAGCGAATGGCCGATGGCGCCCGACGCCAGCCCGGTGCGCGTGACGCTGGAGCAAGACAGCCAGACCTTTGTCATACAACCCGGCCGCATTCGTGAAGGCGGCTGGCGTTTTGACTTTCACAAACACCTGGCCACCGACAGCCAGCCTTTTGATGTGTATGCGCTGCGCCAGGTCGGCTGGGGCGAAATGCCCTGGGCGTGGATGGCGGCCTGGGGCGTGCTGGTAGCCGCAGTATTGACGACTGCTTTCGCCCTGCTGCGCCAGCGCTCTGAACGCCAGCGCGCCGAAGAGCTGCTGCGCCTGGGCCAGGTCGCGCGGCTCAACACGCTGGGCGAACTGGCTGCCGGCATGGCGCACGAGCTGAACCAGCCGCTCACCGCCCTGCTCGCCAACACACAGGCCGCCTCACGCCTGCTGGCCGATGACCCGCCCGATCTGGACACGGCACGCGGCGCGATGACACAAGCCGCAGAACAGGCACGCCGCGCGTCAGACGTCGTGGGCCGCCTGCGCCGCGCTGTCGAGCGGCCCGACCGTGCTGCACAGGCAGAGGCCATCAATCTGCAGGACGCCGTCAACAACGCGCTGTATTTGCTGGAGCCCGAATTCAAAAAGCGCGAGGTGTCGCCGCAGGTGGCTTTGCAGCAAGCCTCGCCCGTCGTGATGGCCGAGCACATCGCACTCGACCAGATCATCCACAACCTGCTGATGAACGCACTGCAGGCGCTCGACAAGGTACCGGCCGCGGAACGCAAACTCAATGTGCGCCTCGGCAGCGAAGGCCGCGCAGGCGTGATGACCGTCAGCGACACCGGCCCCGGCATTGCGCCCGAGGTGCTGCCGCGTATCTTCGAGCCTTTCTTCACCACACGCGAAGGCGGACTTGGGCTGGGCCTGAGTTTGTGCGAGACCCTCGCCACCGGCATGGGCGGCAGCCTGGCTGCTTCGCACAACACGCCACGCGGGGCGGTGTTCAGGTTGTCATTGCCACTGGCTGGTGCGGATAAAAAGCCATCATGAGTTCAGCCACACTGTCGCCTTTAATTCATCTGATTGACGACGATGCCGCCGTGCGCGATGGCCTGTCACTCCTCATTAGTACCGTCGGCCTGCGCGTGCAACCCTGGGCCGACCCGCAGGCCTTCATGGCAGGTTTCGACCGCGACACCATAGGCGCCATCGTGCTCGACGTGCGCATGCCGGGCATCAGCGGCCTCACGGTGCTCGAAACGCTGATCGCGCAAGGCGTGGATCAGCCCGTCATCATGCTGACCGGCCACGGAACGGTCGAGATGTGCCGGCGTGCCTTCAAGTCGGGGGCCGCAGAGTTTCTCGAAAAGCCGGTCAACGACGAGCAACTGCTCGAAGCTCTGCAGAACGCCGTGCGCCAGCACGTCAAGTCACGCGAACGCAATAAAAACGACAGGCAGGCGCAGGAGCGGTTTGCACAACTGTCGGAGCGCGAGCGCGAGGTGCTGGGGTTGATCGTTGCCGGGCTGACGAATAAGGAGATCGGGCGGGCGCTTGATGTGTCGCCTCGTACAGTCGAGACGCATCGAGCCAATTTGTTTGCCAAGCTGGAGGCGGAGTCGCTGGCTCAGTTGATTCGGCAGTATGCGGCCTTGGTGGATACTACAGGCTAAAAATTGCAGGTGACCGGTCAGGTATCAGTTAGCTACCAGCGTTTCTCGAACTGCAGCAGTGGGCAAATCATGCGAGACGACGACACATACAGTAAATTGCTTGTCGCAGATGCGCAGCAGCAGACCGCCATGCGTCGCATGCAGCGTTCCAGACAGCATGAACTTGGGGTTTCCAGATGAATACACATCGAATCTTCGCCATGCCATTTGCGACCGTGTATCCCGCCTATGTAAAGAAGGCAGAACGCAAAGGTCGCACCCAGGAAGAGGTCGATATTCTCATTTGCTGGCTTACAGGCTATGACCAGGCTGGCCTGCAACACCAGATTGAAAAGAAGACAGACTTCGCGGCCTTCTTTGCACAAGCCCCCCGCATGCATCCGAACACTTCAATGATCACAGGTGTAGTCTGCGGCGTCCGCGTGGAAGAGGTAGAGGACCCGCTGATGAAAAAGATTCGCCAGCTGGACAAGCTGGTCGATGAACTTGCTAAAGGCAAGGCCATGGCAAAGATCCTTCGCCAGTGAATACCATGTCGTGGTGGTAGTTCTCGGTTAGGGTCAACCCACTCTGTAAATTTCGACCGCAAATCTTCACGATGGAGGAATCAATGAAAGCACTCTCGACCGTTCCCGCGGTTTTCGCCAGCCTGATCGCGTTGTCCACAAGTATGGCGCTTGCGGCTGACACTCCCCTTCGCTACAAGGGGGAAGTTGTACGTACTGACAACCAGAACTTTCGCGGCGGGGTCGAGTTCGACCTGACCAGCCTCACTGTCAAGCTCGAAAAAGGTCACCCGCTGTGCAAACCCGGGGCAGTACTGCCACTCAGGCTGATCTCCACCGAAGCCGCTACGCGCGTCTTCGAGTCGAGTGGTGACGCCGTGCACAAGGATTGTGTAAAAACATTTACCTTGACCGTAAACGGCGACGAGGTGGTCGGCACGATGAAGGGTGAACAGACCTTCAATGTGAAAGCTATCTTGGTCAAGTGACGCTGCAGCACTCCGTAGTTCTACGGAGCCCCTCGCGTAGCCCTACGAATGGGCAATGCGCCCTCCATTTTTTAAAGTTCATTCACGGTTAATCGAACCGGTTGAAGAACAAATTAATTAATGGAGAACACCATGCGCAACATCATCAAATTTTCTGCCCTCGCCCTGACCCTGGTCGCCGCTGGCGCGCAAGCGCAGGCTGTGCGTACCGAGAAGAACATGTCCCTCGACTTGGCCAACCAGATCGCTGCTGCCAGCGTCGCAGCCTGCGCCGCCAACGGTTATGCAGTGGCCGCCACCGTGGTCGACCGCGCCGGTACCGTGCGTGCCGTGCAGCGCGCCGACAACGCCGGCCCGCACACGCTGGGCGCGAGCCAGGCCAAGGCCTTCACCTCGGCATCGGCCAAGAACACCACGCTGGCCATGATGGACGCTTCGCAGAAGAACCCTGCTGCAGCCAACCTGGTGCACATTCCCGGCTACCTGCTGCTGGGCGGTGGCGTGCCGGTCAAGGTGGGCAATGAAGTGATTGGCGCCGTCGGCGTTGGCGGTGCACCTGGCGGCAACCTGGACGAGCAGTGCGCGATGGTGGCGCTGGACAAGGTCAAGGCGCTTCTCAACTAAACGCCGACTTTCAAAACCAAACTGAAGGAGAGCGCCATGCGCAGGACACATTTTTCTGAACTGAAGAAACTTGCAGCAGCTATCGCCATCGGTTTGGCTGCTGTAAGTGGCGGTCCTGCCATGGCGCAGGTCGCCCCCAGCGCGGCAGAAGCCGCGGCCTACACGGGCCTGCACGCCGCGGCCCAAAAGGGTGATGTCGCCAAGATCGAAAGGCTGGTCGCCGGCAAAGCCGACCTGAATGCACGCGATGGCAACGGCCGCACGCCGCTGCATGTGGCAAGTTTTGCGAAACAGCGTGAAGCGATACGTGCACTGGTCAAAGCCGGTGCCGACATCAACCTGCTCGACAAGGACAGGTACGACGGCGTGACGATTGCGTCGGTGGCCGATGACGAAGAAACCTTGCGCGTGCTACTGGCCTCTGGCGCCAGCGCGAAGCTCATCACCAGCCGCTACGACGGCACGGCCCTAATTGCGGCAGCGCACCTGGGCCATGACGGTGTGGTCAAACAACTGATCGCAGCCGGTGCACCTCTGGACCATGTGAACAACCTGCACTGGACGGCGGCGATTGAATCTGTCGTGCTGGGCAATGGCGGGCCGCGCCACCAGGAAACATTGCGCGCGCTGATCAACGCCGGCGCCAATGTGCAGCTGACAGACAGGCAAGGCAACACGCCACTGCAACTGGCCAAATCACGCGGCTATGCCGAGATGGTGAAGATGCTGGAGCAGGCGGGCAAACGCAGCCCCGCCAAATCCTGAAAGACTGATTGAGGGTTGTTACCGGGTCGGGATGCAGCGATGCAACCCTAAGATGAAAGGAATGCGGCACGTGCCGCATTCCTTTTTTATTTATCACCCCGAGGAGACACACGACATGAAAATTAACAAACGTGCTTCAGCCATTGTTCTGGGCGGCCTGCTCACCGTTGCCGCCGGCACGCTGTTTGCGCAAGCTTCAGGCCTGACGCGCACCCTGGTCGGCAAGGCTGACGTGTCTGTGCCCGGCCGCGAAGCCGTGGTCGCCCGCGTGGAAGTTGCAGCAGGCGCCAAGGCCGGCCGCCACACCCACCCCGGTGATGAAATCAGCTATGTGATGGAAGGCGATGTCACCCTGCTGGTCGACGGCCAGCCGCCCAAACAGGTCAAGGCCGGTGAATCGTTTGTCGTGCCTGCCGGCGTGGTGCATGACGCCCACAACAACGGCAGTGCAGCCGTCAAGCTGGTCGGTGTGTACGTTGTTGAAAAGGGCAAGCCGCTGGCCACACCGGCGCCCTGATACCGTCTTTGCAAGTGCCAGCGCGGAACCGGCTTTGCCGGGCCGCAGATGGCGCCCCCCTGAGGGGGGAGGCGGCCGACAGGCCGCTTCGGGGGGTTAGCTCAATTTGACTTTTGCGAACTTGCGCTTACCGACCTGAACCACATAGGTACCGGCATCGAGCTTCAGGGCCTTGTCGCTCACCACACTTGAATCAACCCGCACGCCACCACCTTCGATGAGGCGCGTGGCTTCGCTGCCAGATGGCGCCAGGCCTGCGGCCTTGAGCAAGGCGCCTATGCCCAGCGGCGCGCCCGACACGCTGACCTCGGGAATCTCATCCGGCACGCCGCCCTTGCTGCGGTTGATGAAGTCCTGCTCTGCAGCATCGGCTGCTGATGCGCTGTGAAAGCGCGCAGTGATTTCCTTGGCCAGCGCCACCTTGGCGTCCTTGGGATTGCGGCCGCCCTCAACTTCTGCCTTCAGCGCGGCGATGTCGGCTTCGCTGCGGAAGGACAGCAGCGTGTACCACTTCCACATCAGCACGTCAGAGATGCTCAGCACCTTGGCGAACATGGTGTTGGCGTCTTCTGAAATACCGATGTAGTTGTTCTTGCTTTTGGACATCTTGTCGACGCCGTCCAGGCCTTCAAGCAGCGGCATGGTCAGGATGCACTGCGGCTCCTGGCCGTATTCGGCCTGCAGGTGGCGGCCCATGAGCAGGTTGAACTTCTGGTCGGTGCCGCCCAGCTCGAGGTCGCTTTTGAGTGCCACGGAGTCATAACCCTGCATGAGCGGGTACAAAAACTCATGCACGCTGATGGGCGTGCCGGCCTTGTAGCGGTCATTGAAATCGTTGCGCTCCATCATGCGGGCGACGGTGTAGCGCGAGGCGAGCTGGATCATGCCGGTGGCGCCCAGCGGTTCGCACCATTCGCTGTTGTAGCGCAGCTCGGTCTTGCTGGGGTCCAGGATCTTGTCGGCCTGGGCGCGGTAGGTTTCGGCGTTGACCTTGATCTGCTCGGGCGTGAGCGGCGGGCGGGTGGTGTTGCGGCCCGATGGGTCGCCGATCAGGCTGGTGAAATCGCCGATCAAAAAGATGACGGTATGGCCCAGGTCCTGCAGCTGACGCATCTTGTTCAGTACCACGGTGTGGCCGACGTGGATGTCCGGCGCGGTAGGGTCCAGCCCCAATTTGATGCGCAGCGGCACGCCCGTGGCTTCGGACTTTGCCAGCTTCTGGACCCAGTCCTCCTGCGGAATCAGCTCTTCGCAACCCCTCAAGGTCACTGCCAGGGCCATCTTTACACGGTCAGTGACGGGGTATTTTGTAACAAGCGCTTGATTCATAAGGGTTTTTCACATGTCGGGGTGTTGTCTGACAGATATACTGGCATCCGTCTTGTGTCAGTGCACCATTTTAGTTGGCCTGCAAATTGCTGATCCAGACCAGAACGTTTGAGTCCGGTTGATAAAAGTCCCATGCCGCATGCCCAAAGGGTTTGTGGGTGGTCACCGATTCCTGATATCGCAGCCTGCAGGCCGTTTTTCGGTGGCAGCCTGCACTTTAGCTGGAAGTTTTTGTTTTGCGCCTGACCACTCCCAAGCAAGTTGTTCTTTCTGTCGCCGCCAGCCTGCGCCGCCACCCCAAACGAATCACCACCAGCCTTGCAGTCCTGCTGCTGGGCACCGGCGTCACCGCCTTCGGTGTTGCGCCCCTCGCGCCCGATGCGTCCGACCTGCCGATTCGCCAGGTGCTGGAAGCCGTGCAGCCCCTGCCGACCCAGGGCCAGACCGACGTGCTGGCTGATTTCCGCTTCAAGCTCTTTCGCACCGACAGCACCCGCAGCAGCGACAGCTTTGACTCCCTGCTCAAGCGCCTGAATGTTGACGATGCGGCCGCAGCCGCCTTCTTGCGCAACGATGCCAATGCGCGCCTGGTGCTGATGGGCCGCCCGGGCAAGAACGTCACTGTTGAAGCCACTGACAACCAGCAACTGCACAAGCTGACCATGCGCTGGCCGACCGACGATGAAACCATGTTCAAGCGCCTGGTGGTTCAGCGCGATGCAGCCGGTTTCACCTCACGCGTTGAAACGGCGCCTTACGTCGCTACCTCGCGTCTGGCCAGCGGCGCCATTCAGTCATCGCTGTTTGCAGCTACCGACGAAGCACGCATTCCCGACGGTGTGGCCGTGCAGATGGCTGAAATTTTCTCGGGCGACATCGATTTCCGCCGCGCGCTGCGCAAAGGTGACCGCTTCAACGTCGTTTATGAAACGCTGGAAGCCGACGGCGAAGCACTGCGCACCGGCCGCGTGCTGTCTGCTGAGTTCGTCAACGCAGGCAAGGCCTTCCAGGCGATGTGGTTCCAGCCACCGGGCACAGACAACACGGGCGCTGCGAACAAGGGCGGTTACTACACACTCGACGGCCAGAGCCTGCGCCGCGCCTTCCTGAGCTCGCCAGTCGAGTTCTCGCGCGTCAGCAGCGGTTTCTCGATGCGCTTTCACCCCATACTGCAGAAATGGCGCGCCCACCTGGGTACCGATTTTGCAGCCCCCACCGGCACACCCGCACGCGCTGTGGGTGACGGTGTGGTCGAATTCTCGGGCGTGCAGAACGGCTATGGCAATGTAGTTTTCGTCAAGCACCGAAATGGCCAGGAGACGGTTTACGCCCACCTGAGCAAACTCATGGTGCAGCGCGGCCAGAACGTCAGCCAGGGCCAGACCATTGGCCTGGTGGGCTCGACCGGCTGGGCGACCGGCCCGCACCTGCATTTTGAAGTGCGCGTCAACGGCACCCAGCACGACCCCATGACCATCGCAAAACAGAGCGAGACGATTCCGGTATCCCCGGCCGCCATGCCTTTGTTCAAGCAACTGGCTGCATCTGTCAAAACCGAACTGCAGGCTGCGACCACCATCGGCCAGACCCGCGCAGAATAAGCAGGTAAATGCCCATAAAAAATGCGTCCTGAGGGGCGCATTTTTTATGGCCTGATCACTCGGGCAAAATAACCTGATGCCTGATCTTTATATCGGCCTGATGTCAGGCACTTCCCTGGATGGCGCTGATGGCGTGCTGGCCGATTTTTCAGACGGCAAACTGAAGGTCATTGCGGCATTCAGTGAAGCATTCAGCGACAGCTTTCGGGCTGAACTGCTAGCGCTCAATTCACCTGCGGGCAACGAACTGCACCGCGCGGCAATGGTTGGCAATGAGCTGGCAAAGGTCTACGCCAAAGTGGCCAATGCACTCAAGGTAAAGGCATCGGGACCCGTAACGGCCATAGGCGCGCACGGGCAGACTGTCAGGCACCAGCCGCAAAAAGATACCGGTTACACCATACAGCTCAACAACCCTGCGCTGCTTGTTGAACTCACCGGCATTGATGTGGTGGCAGATTTCCGCAGCCGCGACGTGGCCGCAGGTGGCCAGGGCGCACCGCTGGTGCCTGCGTTTCACCAGGCCATGTTTGGGGGTGCCGACAGCACGGTCGCCGTCATGAATGTGGGAGGCATCTCCAACATCAGCGTGTTGCCGCCTTCAGGCAGCACCACGCCAGTCATTGGTTTTGACTGTGGCCCCGGCAACGCGCTCATGGATGCCTGGTGCCAGCAGCACACGGGCAAGCCTTTTGACGAAGGCGGCGCGTGGGCTGCAAGCGGCAAGGTGGTCAAGGGCCTGCTCGAAAGTTTACTCAGCGAACCCTACCTGCAACTGCCTCCACCCAAAAGCACAGGGCGGGACCTGTTCAGCATGCATTGGCTGGCGAGCAAGCTGGCGGCATATTCGTCAGAGCGGCCTGAAGACATACAGAACGCATTGACCGAATTCACCGCACGCGCATGCATTGCAGCCGTCAGCGAATACGCCAAAGACAGCGCAGAGCTATTAGTGTGTGGCGGCGGTGCGTTCAACACGCACCTGATGCATCGCCTGCAGGCCGGGCTGCCGGCGATGCGTGTGTCATCTTCGGAATCACGCGGCCTGCCGCCCCTGCAGGTTGAAGCGGCAGCCTTCGCATGGCTGGCACGACAGGCGATTCATCGCGAACCAGGAAATCTCGCCAGCGTGACGGGGGCTGCAGGCCCGCGCATTCTGGGCGCCATCTACCCAGCCTAGCTATCCCTGCCCGGAGGCTTCGGTCGATTCAGCTTTCTTGACCACGCGTACGGCAGGCGACAGTTGCCAGAAGATGGCCGCTGATGCCAGCGTGATGAGTCCCATGGTCACAAACGTCGCCTGAAAGGCGTACAGGACCTGTGTCGATTCACCACTGCCAAAA
Organism: Polaromonas sp.; assembly: GCF_016185115.1. Lineage (GTDB taxonomy): Bacteria > Pseudomonadota > Gammaproteobacteria > Burkholderiales > Burkholderiaceae_C > Polaromonas. Next base: position 395,487 of record NZ_JACPOF010000020.1, read on the forward strand.
TAACCCGTGAACCCGGCCAGCACGGCGCCCGCTGCGGCCACGCCCATGCTCATTGCCAGCATCTGCACCATGGACAGCAGGCTGTTGCCGCTGCTGGCCATATGGGGTTCGAGGTCACGCAGGGTCACCGTGTTCATGGCCGTGAACTGCATGGAGTTGACAGCACCAAACACTGCCAGCTGCGCGATGTGAAGCCACAGTGGCTGCGATGGCGTGATGAATGCAAAACTTGCCATCGTGACACCCACCAGCGCCGTGTTGGTCACCAGCACCCTGCGGTAACCGTAGCGCGTGATGAGCGGCGTGGTGACACGTTTGACCAGCATGCCGGCAACGGCCACGGGAATCATCATCATGCCGGCGCGGAACGGCGAGAAGTTGAGGCTGACCTGCAGCAGCAGCGGCACCAGAAAGGGCATGCACGAGCTGCCCAGGCGCGAGAACAGGTTGCCCAACAAGCCGATGCTGAGAGTGGGGATTGAAAACAGTTTGGGCGAAAAAAGCGGGTCTGGCCGCTTGGTCGCATGCAGCCAATAGGCCGTCAGGCTGGCCATGCCGAAAACCAGCAGCACCAGCACACTCACCTGCTTCAGCCCCAGCCCCGATACGCCATCGACTGCCAGCGACACCGTGACCATACCAAACGCCAGAAACAGATAGCCGGTGATGTCAAAGCGCGGCATGTTGGTGCGCGGGTTGTGCTGCATGTAAAACAGCGTGGCAACGGCACCGATCAGGCCAACCGGGATGTTGATCAGGAACACCCAGTGCCACGTGGCCACTTCCACCAGCCAGCCGCCCAGCGTAGGCCCCACCAGCGGGCCGACGAGGCCGGGAATTGCAATAAAGCTCATGGCCTGCAGGAAGCGCTCCCGCGGATAGGCCCTCAGCACGGCAAGCCGGCCGACCGGCATGAGAAATGCGCCGCCAGCCCCCTGAAGCACACGCGCCATCACCAGCTGGTCGACGTTGCGCGCCAAGGCGCAGGCGATGGAGCCCAGCACAAACAGCGTGATGGACGCGACGTAGACACGCCGCGTGCCGAAGCGGTCGGCGATCCAGCCCGAGGCCGGTATCAGCATGGCCATGGTCAATGAATAAGCGACGACTACCGACTGCATGCGCAGCGGGCTTTCGCCAAAACTGCGCGCCATGGCCGGCAGTGCCGTGTTGACGATGGTGGCATCCAGCGTCTGCATGAAAAAACCTATGGCCACCAGCCACAGCAGCATGCGCAGGGATTTTTCTTCGCTCGGCGAAACGGGTTTGATCAGCATGAACTTTTACAGGGTCTGAAAGCAAAAAGCCGCCTCAGGGGCGGCTTTTAAAAGCAGGTAGGGGCCAGTCCTCAGGCAGAGAAGCTGGAGCCGCAACCGCAGGTGCTGGTGGCGTTGGGGTTCTTGATCACGAACTGGGCGCCTTCGAGGTCGTCCTTGTAATCAATCTCGGCGCCAACCAGGTACTGGTAGCTCATGGCATCGATCAACAGCGACACACCGTTTTTGGTCATGGTGGTGTCGTCCTCGTTGGTGATTTCATCAAAGGTGAAACCATACTGGAAGCCGGAGCAACCGCCGCCCTGAACAAACACGCGCAGCTTCAGGTCCGGATTGCCTTCTTCGGCGATCAGGTCCGCCACCTTGGCCGCTGCGCTGTCAGTGAAGACAAACGGTGAAGGCATTTCGGTCTGGATATTTTCAGCAACTGCGCTCATGTGGAACTCCGTATTCAGGGCTTGAAGAGTAATAGTACAGCAAATTGATCAACCATACCGGCCTCATGCCTTCATGCCAACCCGCTCACCGCGGGCACAGGCATGTTGGTACTTACTCCCTGCTTCTGGAGCATCAGCCGGCTATTGCCAATGGCGGGTTGGTATTGTCTGCGGCAAGCGTGAGCAGGGGTTTTTCTTCCATGCCCTGGCTGGTAGGTCGCAACTGACCAAAGATGACCGCGCCCTGGTGCATTTCGAGCGCCTTGTAGGATACGTCTCCCTGAATACTGGCCTTGGGCTGCAATTCCAGCAGTTCAGATGCATGAACAGGGCCCAGCACCTTGCCGTTGATGATGACGTGGTCGGCATGGATGCGGCCCGTCACGCTGGCCGACTCACTGATCACCAGAATGCTGGACGAGCCTTCAGCCGCACAGATGTCGCCCACCACATCGCCGTCAATGCGCAAACCGTCGGTGAATCTCAGATTACCTTCGATGGCAGTACCCTGCGCGATAAGGCTTTTGATGGGAGGCTGCTTTTTCTTGCCGAACATGTGCGTCATTCCTGTAAGTAAAGAAGCTATTTCAGCTTGAAGGTTTGCACGGAACGGGTGGCCGTTCCCTCTAAAACCTTCGCTGTAACAGTTTGTACCACGGCTTGCGGGGGCAAATCCAGAACCCCCTCAACCCGCCGGTACTGTTTGAGTTGCAAGACCTGTGCCCCGCCCGGCAGGGTGGTCGTCCAGGCTTTGCCGGAAAGCGTTCCATTCACGGTCATCTCCAGCTTGCCCTTGAATTCTGCCGCGCCCTTGACCGGCTGAATCACCAAAACCTGCCATTTGAGCTGGGAACCCGAGACCATTTCAGCCTGCAGACTGCGGATGGACACGCCATCTGCACCACTCGCGGGCAGCAATTTCTCGAAAAAACCCAGATCATCCCGCAACAAGAGGTTGTCAGCTTCGAGTTGGCGGATCTGGGCCGCCATTTTCTCCTGGGCGGCTTTTTCTGCCGTCAGCAGGCTGCCTGACGTGTTCGCGATGGACTGGGCCTTGTCGCGGTCCGAACGCAAGGCCTGCACCTCGGCGCGCAGGGTTTGCAACTCCTGCTTGGCATTGGTGTCCAGGCCGGCGATGCCCTTGCCGAATTCAAATGCCCAGAGCGCCACTGCGGCTGAAAAGCCCAGCATGACGGCGCCCAGCAGCCAGCGCAGGGGCCAGGGCAAGGCGCTGCGTACAGACATGCGGGGGGAACTGATGGTGAGGCGGCGGCGAAAGAGGCGGAATTTCAAAAGACGTTCTGCGTTTTTTCAAAGGAAAGGCATTGTGCACGCAAACCGGGCGCCGTCCGGAAAATTGGGACGTAAAGCGTCGTAACTGTTTGCACTCACTTACATTCTGAGGCTCAAACAACCTCAATTGATGCCCAATAAAAAAAGCCGCCAGGCAAAACCGTGGCGGCTTTTTTGCAGCAGGGCTGCAAGCGGGATTAACGCTTGCTGAACTGCTTGCGGCGGCGTGCTGAACGGAAACCGACCTTTTTACGTTCGACTTCACGGGCATCACGGGTCACAAAACCAGCCTGGCTCAGGGCCGGCTTGAGTGTGGTGTCATAGTCGATCAGCGCACGGGTGATGCCGTGGCGGATCGCACCGGCCTGGCCGGACTCGCCGCCGCCGTGGACGTTGACCATGATGTCAAACGTCTCGACGTGGTTCGTCAGGAACAGGGGCTGGCGGCAGATCATGATCGAGGTCTCGCGACCGAAGAACACCTGGATGTCACGGTCATTGATCGTGATCTTGCCAGTGCCTTTTTTGATGAACACGCGGGCGACGCTTGATTTGCGGCGGCCGGTGCCGTTGTTCCAATCACCAATCATTTGGCCGACTCCTTGACTGCATTGGCAGACATGCCTGCAATTTCCAGCACTTTGGGCTGTTGGGCGGTATGCGGATGCTCAGCACCACCGTACACCTTGAGTTTCTTGATCATGGCGTAACCGAGCGGGCCCTTGGGCAGCATGCCCTTGACGGCTTTTTCCAGGGCGCGGCCTGGGTGCTTGGCCTGCATGTCGCGGAAATTGGTGGCAGTGATGCCGCCTGGATAACCGGAATGGCGATAGTAGATCTTGTCGAGCGGCTTGGCGCCGGTGACACGCAGCTGGGCTGCGTTGATGATGACGATGAAGTCACCGGTATCGACGTGAGGCGTATAAATGGCCTTGTGTTTGCCGCGCAAACGGAGAGCAACTTCGCTGGCTACTCGTCCGAGGACCTTGTCGGTCGCGTCAATCACAAACCACTCGTGCGTCACGTCAGCGGGTTTTGCGCTGAACGTTTTCATGAGTTTTCTCTTTAAAGAAGGTTTGGCGGGTTCTTTTCTACGGTCGGCGTTCTTCTGTTGAGAACCTCTTAGGTAGGAATTTTCGGCAAGGAAGGCAAATAAAGGCCGTCCTGGCCATCTTCGCCGCGGAACCACATATGCGCTGCGAAGCCCTCGATTATATGAAATATCGACCGGGTTGGTCAATTTCCGTTTTTTGGGCCAAAACACGGGCAAATGCCGGTTTTGGCACCACTGGCAGGTGCCCGGGCAGGCTTCAAGCAGGTACCATCAAGCCATGTTTTCCTACCGCCACGCCTTTCACGCAGGCAACCACGCCGATGTGCTCAAGCACACCACGCTGATCGCGTTGATGAAGTATCTGACCCAGAAAGACACGGCGCTGACCGTGATAGACACCCATGCCGGGGCCGGCCTGTACCGCCTGGACGGCGATTACACGGAAACCAGCGGGGAAGCCAAAGACGGTGTTTTCAGGCTTTTCCAGAAAGCTGAAGCGCCCGCCGGGGCGCCTGCAGCCGCTGCAACATCCGTCAAAAAAACAAAGCTCGCAGCGCCCATTGTGCTGTGTCCCGCCCTTCAGGCGTACGTGGACATTCTGCGCGGGCTGAACCCGCAATTCGCCGAAAGCGGCAACCCCGCGCACCTGAAGATTTATCCCGGCTCACCCTTTATTGAGCAGCAATTCCTCAGCGGCCGCGACAAGCTCAAGCTCTTTGAGCTGCACCCGACTGACTACAAATCCCTTTCTGGCAATATTGAGCAACTCAGTGTCGGCCGCCAGGTTGCGGTGGCGCGCGAAGACGGCTTTGAGGCGCTCAAGACCTTTTTGCCCCCGCCTGCGCGCCGTGCCATGGTGCTCTGCGACCCGAGTTATGAGATGAAGTCTGACTATGGCCGCGTCAGCGTGTGCATGGCTGACGCCCTCAAGCGCTTTGCCACGGGTACCTATGTGGTCTGGTACCCCGTGATTCCGCGGCCGGAAGCGCATGACCTGCCGCGCAAACTCAAAACCCTTGCAGTGAAGGCCTCAAGAAGCTGGCTGAATGCCGTTCTAACCGTCAAATCAAGCAAACTGACAACCGATGAGGCAGGCGATGTGGTCCGCCCTGGCCTGCCCGCCAGTGGCATGTTCATCATCAACCCGCCACACACACTCAAGGGTGAATTGCAACTGGCCTTGCCGCAGATGGTGGCCTTGCTGGGCCAGGACCGAAATGCCTCATTCACACTAGAACATGGCGGCTGACGGATTGCTGTTGGCTTGATTCCAGCGGCGCTGCACCCACTGTCCTGATCCAGACCGGCCGATGACCACCATCCTAGTAGTTGAAGACGACGACGCGATTCGCAACAACATCGTGCGCCTGCTCAAGCTCGAGGGCTTTGACACCATCTCGGCACCGGACGGCAATGCGGGCCTGGAACGCGCCCTCAGCTTCAAGCCCGACCTGATCGTCTCGGATGTCAGCATGCCGGGAATGAACGGCTTTGAACTGCTGGCGGTCATACGCAGCGACAAGGCCACGGCCACACTGCCCTTTATCCTGCTGACCGCTCTGGACGACCGGGAAAGCATGCGCAAGGGCATGACGGGCGGTGCTGACGACTACCTCTCCAAGCCTTTTACGCGTACGGAATTGCTTGATGCCGTCAACGCGCAAATCAAAAAACGGGGCCGGGTTGAAGCCGTCATCCAGACAGAAGTCGCTGCCGGCGAAGAGCGTTTGCGCGCGGCCTTTGCGCACAGCATTGGCGGCGGCATTCCGCAGGCCTTCATGGTCGAGGCGCCCGAAGGCGCTGTCACCGAACAATTGCCCGATGCCACCGTGCTGTTCTCGGACATACGCAACTTCACATCACTGGCGGAAAAGCTGGGCTCCAGCGAAGTCGCTGAACTCCTCACCGAATACTTTGAGCGCGCCTGCCAGCCGGTCCTCAAAAACGGCGGCCGCAACGTCAAGTTCATAGGCGACGGGCTGATGGCCGTATTCACCGACAGCGCCAAAGGTTCACCCCTGCCGGCGGCGCGCCGGGCCGTGTCTGCGGGTCTGGCGATGGCACTGGCGGCACACGAATTCCGCGCCTGGCTTGAGCAGCGTTACCCGGATCGCGGGCTGCCGCCGTTTGCCATCGGGGTCGGCATACACACCGGGGAAGTCACGCTGTGCCAGCTCGGTGCCGTGCAAAGCAGGGAGACCGCGCCGATTGGAGACACCGTCAACACTGCGGCCCGGCTGGAGGCAGCCAGCAAGGAACTCGGCTGGACGGTGGTGGCCAGCACCGCCGTCCTGATCAGGGCCGGCGACGGCATATTGACCGGCTCCAGTACCTCGCTGGCCGTACGCGGCAAGGAACTGGTCGTGGATGTGCTTGAGGTCACAGGCCTGGTCACCACCATGGCCGACAAGGTTCACGGCATGGCCAGCCTGACAGAGCGGGCGCAGGAAATCAGCGAGGCGGTCAGGGCCAATTCGGCCATCACGGCGCGCGCCGTCAAGAGCGCCCTGGACGCCAAACTCGCGGCCCTCAAGGCACAGGGTTTTGACCCATCCGTCGCCACTGTGCGCCTCAAGGGCTACCGCATTACAGGCAAGATTGGCTCCGGCGGCATGACCGAGGTGTACCTGGCCGAGCGCGAAGCCGATGGCCTGCTCATCGTGCTCAAGGTGCTTGACTCGCGCGGCAAGGAGGCATCCGAACACCTGGTGCGCTTCATCCAGGAATACGCGCTGTTGTCGAAGATCGACCACCCGCACGTGATCCGCATTTACGACCAGGGCTTCACCGACGAGCACGCCTATATCGCGATGGAATATTTCGAACGTGGCGACCTGCGCAGCCACTTCGGTCCGGACCTCACCCAGCAGCGCGCGCTCCGGGTGATCGATGAAGTTGCTCAGGCACTCGATGCCATCCACCGGGCCGGCATCGTACACCGCGACATCAAGCCCGAGAACATCATGCTGCGCAAGGACGGCAGCGTCGCACTGGCGGATTTCGGCATTGCCAAATCCATGCTCAAGGCCGAAAGCATGGGCCTGACGCAAACACGCCACGGCGATGTCGTCGGCACGCCTTACTACCTCAGTCCCGAGCAGGCAGGCGGCAGGGGCGTCACCATACAGTCAGACCTCTACAGCCTTGGCGTGATGATGTTTGAAATGCTGGCCGGCAAGCGGCCCTATATTGCCGAATCGCTGGAACTGCTGCTTGCCAAACACATGAATGCCGAGACGCCCCCCCTGCCCGCGTCGTGCGCGCACCTGCAGACGGTTGTCAACAAGCTCATGCAAAAAGACCCTGCCGCACGCTATGGCTCGGCAGCAGAACTTCTGGCAGATCTCAGGCAGGCCAGTTGAAGGTCTTCAGGTATTTATTCCAGTTTCCATTAGAAGCGAGAACAAGGCGCAAAGTCGCAGACAGTGCTGTGGCACGGCAAGACGAAGCAACGCAGTTATCGTTTTTAATGGGAACTGGAATCAGTTGGTACGTGAGTTCCAGACGTGAAGCTCAAAAAAAGCTTCGCGCACATTGATCTTCAACTGGCTGAATACTGCGCGGGTCGCTGCCTCGGCGGCTCTTTCCCAGAGGCTGATGGCCTGCAGCTCTTCAGGCGTCCTGGCGTCGAGCGGGTTTTCTGCATGCAGCGACCTTGCGGCCAGCCACTCGACATAGGCGCCACAGACTTTCGAAGGACTGCCAAAGGCCGACTCCAGTACCTCCAGAAACTTCGCCTCAGCCTGCGTTCTCACGCTCTCGGGGAGACCATTGGCAGCTTGAAGGGATGCGTTGTATTTGGCAGCTTTTCTGTTGGACATAACACCAGGGGGGGATGCAAACTTACGGTCCTAAGTATTACACGACGGCCCGAATATCTTAATACTTCAGTTCAGTATTTCAGCGCCGCACTCTTGCCCCAGAACACCCGGTAAGCAAACACCGTGTAGCCGATGATCATGGGCAGCACCACCGCCGCCCCTGCCAGGATGACGGCCATGGCCTCTGGTGCAGTCGCCGCCTGCCAGATATTGACCTTGTCAATGACCAGCCACGGAAAGAGACTGTAGGCCAGGCCGTAAAACGCGAGCAAAAACACACCCACGGTCGCACCAAATGGCACCCAGGCACCGTACTCGTTGCCCTGCCCCAGCCGCACCGGCAGGCGTTGCAGGCTGCGGTAAATCACCCAGAACAGCACGCCCGTGGCGGCGGGAATCGGCAGCAGCAGGATGATGTTTGGGAAAGAAAACCATTTGGCAAAAATCACCGGGCTGACCAGCGGCGTTGCAACCGAGATGGCTGCAATGCCGGCCATGGTGAGCAGCAGGCTGGCTTTGGCCCAGCGCACCGCGCGCAGTTGCAGTTCGCCTTCTGATTTGATGATGAGCCAGCCCGCACCCAGCAGGCAGTAGGCCGCGACCAGCGCCAGGCCGATCACGGCGTTGAACAGCATGGTCCACCAGGTACTTGCAAAGCCGGTGATGAGCGAGCCCAGCATGTAGCCCTGGCTCCAGCTGGCCAGCAATGAGCCGCTGTAAAACATGCGGTTCCACAGGGGTTTGTAGCTGGCCCGCGCCTTGACGCGAAAGTCAAACGCCACCCCACGCAAAGTCAGGCCTATGAGCATGAAGGCAACCGGCAGGTACAGCGCACCCAGAATCACGCCGTGCGCCAGCGGAAACACCGTGAGCAAAATGCCCACGCCCAGCACCAGCCACGTTTCGTTGGCGTCCCAGAAAGGACCAATGCTGGCGATCATGGTGTCCTTGTCGTCATCGCTGGCGCGCCGCATCAGCACACCGACGCCGAGGTCATAACCGTCAAGAATCACATAGGCCAGCATGGCCAGGCCCATGACGACCAGAAAGACAATCGGCATCCATCCTGCAGCCTGCGTGAGGTCGGGTGCGAGATCAAGCATTGAGCGCTCCTTCTTTTTCAGGATAGTTCACGACGTTGAGTTCCTTCTCGGTGTCGCCCGCCGTCTGGTCGTCTTCGCCGAACGGCCTGTCTGCATGCTTGCGGTGCCGCGCCAGGTAAAACACCACAGAGACATATGCGGTGATCAGCGCAAGGTAAAGCGTGAGGTACATCGCCAGCGTGAGTGCAATGCGCGGCGCAGGTACTTTTGAGGCCGCATCTGCCGCCGTCAGCACACCCGTCACCAGCCAGGGCTGACGGCCTATCTCGGTCACGTACCAGCCGGCGATCAACGCGATCCAGCCGGCAAAAGTCATGGCGACGAGCACGCGCGCGTGCCAGACCGTCAGCGTGCGCCCTGAGTTCTTCTTCCAGGGAGCGAGCTGAAATGTGGTGGCCCAGCTCACCAGCAGCATCAGCATGCCCACCCCCACCATGATGCGGAAGGCCCAGAACACGGGCGCTACCGGCGGGTGCTTGCCTTCAAATTCATTCAGGCCCCTGACCTCACCGTCCCAACTGTGGGTGAGATAGAGCGAGGCGAGTTTTGGAATCGCGATTTCGTAGCGATTGCTCCTGGTCTTTTCATCAGGCAGCGCAAACAACACAGCAGGAACACCTTTTTCAGTCTGCCAGATGCCTTCCATCGCGGCGAGTTTGGCGGGCTGGTGCTCCAGTGTGTTCAGGCCGTGCGCATCACCGGCCAGGATCTGCAGCGGGATCAGAAACGCCGCCAGGTAAATGCCCGTCTTCAGCCCCGCCATCACCTCGGCACTGCGCTCACTGCGCAGCCAGCGGTAGGCAGAAATGCCCGCCACCAGAAACGCCACCGTCAGGCCGGAGGCCAGCAGCATATGCGTTAGGCGATAGGGAAAGGACGGGTTGAAGATCACGGCAAACCAGCTCGTCACATGGGCCTTGCCGTTGATCATTTCAAAGCCTGCCGGTGTCTGCATCCATGAGTTCAGCGCAAGAATCCAGAAGGCCGACAGCGTGGTGCCACCCGCCACCAGCAAGGTGGCAGTGGTGTGCATGCGCTCGCTGACACGTTCGCGCGCAAACAGCATCACGCCCAGCATGGTGGCTTCAAGAAAGAAAGCCGTGAGCACTTCATAAGCCAGCAACGGCCCGGCAATATTGCCGACCTTTTCCATATAGCCCGGCCAGTTGGTGCCGAACTGGAAGCTCATGGTGATGCCGCTGACCACGCCCAGCGCAAAGGTCAGCGCAAAAATCTTAACCCAGAACTGGTAGGCGTCCATCCAGTACTGCTCTTTGCTGCTGACAAAACGCAGCTTGAAGTACAGCAGTACCCAGCCCAGCGAAATGCTGATGGTCGGGAACAGGATGTGAAAAGTAATGTTGGCCGCAAACTGTAGGCGCGCCAGCAGGAAGGGATCAAGACCGTCCATGTTCAGTCCCTTGTATCTTCGCCATCGCTGCCATCCGGAACGTGGTCAGCAGGCATTTCACTCCGGGTCAAAACCGCTGCCGGTTTTTTCAAACCTTTGCCGGTCAGGCCCGCCACCACCTTGTCTTTGGTCTCCAGCAGCTTCTGCACCTTGGCGCCCATTTTCATCAGGCTCATCAAGGTAGCCGAATCCATCTTCTGCACATCGGCCAGCCAGCCCGTCATGAGCTCGATGAGGTCATGCATCTGCTTCATGCGCGCCTGGGCGTGGATGTCGTCCTGGCTGGCGGGCTGCTCCATCAGCGCATCACGCAGCATCGACAGGGTAGGGTCAATCTCGCGCTTGCGGCGCTCTTCAGCCAGCGTCCGAAAAATGGCCCACACATCTTCAGGCGCCTGGAAATACTCGCGTCTGTCGTTGGGCAGGTGTTGCAGCCGCACCAGGTTCCAGGATTGAAGCTCCTTGAGGCCCATGCTCACATTGGAGCGCGAAAAAGCCAGCGACTCAGCTATTTCATCAGCATTGAGCGCCCGTGGTGATACATATAACAACGCATAAATCTGCCCGACAGTGCGGTTAATGCCCCACCGGCTGCCCATTTCGCCGAAATGGAGGACAAAACGCTGGGTGAGTGGGGCGAGGTTCATGGCTGGATTTATTGAATTTTCAGTAATTACTGAAATTATAGGAACCCATCCAGATTTGTACCAGCGCAGGCCCGGAGTCGCCCTTGCAGCGGGTCGGCATTAACCGCGCGCCGCTGCTCCCGGACTTGATCCTGGGTAAGTGCCCCTTTTCAGGCCTCTGGTTTAGGCGCGCCGATCGCTTCGCAGAGCTGGTCAGTACATTTGCCCCAGCCTGCGTGAAAGCCCATCCTGTCGTGCACGTCGCGGTCAACGACCGACCAGTGTTGTATGCGTGCGGTGTAGCGGGTCTTGCCGCCCTCGTCGTCAAACGTCAGTACAGCCGTCATGAAGGGTTTGGCGGAAGGCTTCCATGCCTCCACATAAGCGTCGGTGAACACCAGGCGTCTGTTGGGCACCACTTCCAGGTAGACGCCGCGATTGGGGAACTCCGTGCCGTCGGGTACAGCCATCACGACAAGGCTTGAACCGCCGGGACGCACGTCCATTTCCACCCTTGACGTGGTCCACGGCCTGGGCGCAAACCACTGCTGGAGCAGTTTGGGGTCTGTCCACGCCTGGTAGACCTTGCCGGGCGGTGCGTCTATCAAACGGGTCAGTACAAGTTCGCATTCGGACGCGGGGGCGGAGTGGTGGTCAGTGCTCATGTCACCAAATGTACGCCCGACGGCGCCTGTTCGGAATCAGGGCGCAGGCTTTGGCGCACCAATCAGTTCGCAAAGCTGCTCGGTGGCCTTACCCCAGCCTTCATGAAAGCCCATCTTTTCATGTGCCTCGCGGTCGGCGGCGTTCCAGTGCAACACCCTTGCGGTGTAGCGCGTCTTTCCGCCTTCTTCTTCAAAGCTCAGCACGACCGTCATGAAGGGTTTGTCCGAGGGCTTCCACGCTGCGGTGTACGCATCGGTGAATACCAGGCGCTCGTTGGGCACCACCTCCAGATACACGCCGCGGTTGGGAAATTCTGTGCCGTCGGGGCCGCGCATCACGATCAGGCTGGCCCCGCCTGGCCGCACATCGGTTTCGGCGCGCACGGTCTGCCAGGGTTTGGGCGTGAACCACTGCACGATGAGTTCTGGTTGGGTCCATGCGTCATACAGCTTTGCGCGCGGCGCGGCAATCAGGCGGGTGAGGACAAGTTCGCGGTCAGAGGCCGTGGTGGCATTGCTGGCAGAGGTCATGAAGTTCTCCTTGATATCGATGAAGGTATTTAACAGGACTTTTCAGCCCTTGCCTGTACGACGAAGGAGCAAAAGGTTTATCGACACGCCGCTACAGATTTATCTGCGCCAACCAGCAAGCAAGACGTGAAATGTAAAGTCTTCTTTACATTTTTGATGATTGTTGCCGACCAAGACCGCACCGGGACTGGTTTTTTGACCCCAAAAGGCATTTCCAGGTGCCAAAAACGGCTACAGGCCAATAGATCCGCACGTAAGCAGCTACAAAATAAATAGCAGAATTCCTCAAACCAGCTCTGGCAGTGCTTTTACTGGTCAGGCCGAAGGCAGCGTGCCGGCGGGTTGAATGCAGGCCCGCGCGCTACTCGTTGGCAATGACGTTGCGCAATATGCCCACGTGCCCTACCTCTATCTCCACCACATCACCTGCGCGCATCCACACCGGTGGCTGGCGCCGGGCGCCCACACCGCCGGGCGTACCCGTGACGATCACATCGCCCGGTGACAGCGGCGCGATTGTCGACACATAGGCAATCTGCCGCGCGATGCTGTGGATCAGCATCTCCGTGGTGGCGTGTTGCATGACCTGGCCGTTGAGCCGCGTGGTGAGCGACATAACCGTGCCGAACGGAATCTCATCGGCGGTCACCAGCCAGGGGCCAAAGCCACCCGTGCGCCAGAAATTCTTGCCCGGGCCCCACTGGGAGGTGTGACGCTGCCAGTCCCGGATGGTCGCGTCGTTGTAGCAGGTATAGCCCGCCACATGCGCCGCAGCGTCTGCTTCAGGAATGTGCCGGCCGCCACGCCCGATGACAACCGCAATTTCGCCCTCGTAATCCAGTTGTGTGGAAATTTTCGGGCGCACGATGGGCTGGCCATGCGCGACCTGCGAGTCCGCCACCCGCAGGAAGAAGGTCGGCTGTTCGGTCACTTCGCGCTGGGTTTCCTGCACGTGCTCGTGGTAGTTCAGGCCGCAGCACCAGATCTTTCCCGGGTCCGGAATCACGGGGAGCAGCGTCGCATCTTCGAGCGCCATGTCCGGCTTGCGCCCCCTGATCAGTGTGTCGATCTCCGCCAGTAATGCCGGCTCCAGAATCTCCCTGATCGCGCTGTACCGGCCAGCAGAAGCGTTGACGATGTCGACAATGCCGCCATCAACGACTGCACCGAAGGATACGCGGCCGCTGTTCAAATAACTCACCAGTTTCATTGTTTTATCTCGTCAGTTGTCCGGACGGCGTCCATGCATGACGCCAATGCAATATGGCTAAGCCTCGCCCACAAGGATCTGCGCCAGCCAGTCCGTGACGATGCTGTTGCGCTCCGCCGCGTGGTTGTAGACGCAGTGAACACCGTCGGGCCAGTAAGCCAGGGATGCGGCATGCGCGCCGCGGAATTCGGTGATCTGCTGCGCCTGCTCGTTGGACACGAGCAGATCCTTGCCGCCCTGCACGCACAGCAGTTGTGCCGGCATGCTGCGGATGGCCTTCGGGAAATCCAGCGACTCATAGAACGAGGCCACGTCGATCTCGGGCCCGAGCATGCGACCCACGCGCTGCGTGACGCGCGGGTATTTGTCGTCTGTGCTTCGCTGCCAGACACCGCCGTTGTTCACGCAGGCCTTGACGCGCGCATCGGCAGCGGCAGCAGACATCGCCAGCGTGCCACCCATGCTGTGGCCGAAAACGCCGAACCTGTCCGGGTGCGCGCCGTGCGCCGCAAGCTCATCCATGGCAGATGACACCATTTGCGTGAAATCGGTCCGCAGACGGGAGCCATCCCGCAAGCGTGCAAGACCCTGCCCCGGCAGTTCCAGCAAACACACAGACAGCTTGCAGGCGAGAAAGGAAGGCACACTGCGCCAGAAGGCTTCACACCAGCCGTCCGCGCCGCCCCACACCAGCACGCAGGGTGCGGGCGAATCCGTGTTGTCAGGCCGGACAAACCAGCCCTGATGGCGTGCATCCTGAAACCTGAATTCCAGCGGCTGCACGTCGAGGCCGGAGGATTTCACCCCCTTGCCAAAGGCCTCGGCCTGGCGTTCGTACAGGGCCAGTCTTTGCGCCGGGGCCTCTTCAGCCCCTGCCTGCGCGAGGCGAAAACACGCGGCCGCCAGCAAATAGAAATCAGACGCTGGTACGGCACGCTGGCGCTGCTCCTGCAGGCGCGCGCGCGCGAGGTTGTCCTCAGCCAGGTGCTCAAGCACCTCAACCCACTCCGCACCTTCGCGCACACGGGCATCCAGCCGCAGGAAGTCGTCGATGGCCATGCCGTATTCGAGGGCACGTGCCACCGTATACGAGCGGAGCATGGCCTCGCCATGGGGCGAAGGCCCCTTCACGCCACCGTCCATTTCCGTGGCTTGTGTCCAGCTGTCGAGGGGAGAGATGCGCTCTGCAGCCATGCTCACAACAGCAGTCCGCCAAGTTTGGCCAGTGCTTGTTCCAGCGACGCAGAATCAGCCACAGACGCATGAACATAACGGTCCGGGCGCAGGATCACGGCAACAGCAGCGTAGGGATCCAGCAATGCGGCCTGGTCCGGTGAAAGCTCCACAACCTTCAGGCCAGGCCATTGCCCTGCCAGTGCTGCGGGGCTGGCCGCGCCGGTGAGAAAGCCTGCGCGCGCCACCAATGCGAAATCATGGCCCACCAGGTCGTCGAGGCGCTGGCCGTTGACCACGGGCTGCACAAACTGCCGGCCTATCCCGTTGTTGCCGTTCACCTCGCTCAGGCCCGGCCCGAGATGGGGGTTAGGCGGCGCAAAAGATTTCGGGTTGTCCTGCATGTCCTTCATGCGCGCAGCGATTTCCGTCGGGTCGCTCATCTGCACAAACTTGCCGGCCTCGATGGCACCGCGCGTGAAAGCTGTGACATGCGGCGCGCGTTCGCTTTCATAGGTATCCAGCAGCGCTTCGTCTGCGCGCCCCTGCAGCACGGCGGCCAGCTTCCAGGCCAGGTTCGAAGCGTCCCGCACGCCCGCGCACATGCCCTGCCCCAGGAAGGGCGGCATCCGGTGCGCGGCGTCCCCAGCAATCAGCAGACGTCCTGCCCGCCAGCGTTTGGCGATCAGTGACTCAAAGGTATAGACCGCCGAACGGATGATTTCTCCCTGGTCGCGTTTGATAGGGCGCACCGAGTTCTCGATCAGGTTCCAGATGTTTTCATGGCGCAGCATCTCGCGGGACGACTCGCCGTCGTGCACCATGAACTCCCACCGCAGCCGCTGGCCGGAAGCACCTGCATACGCGGGCCGGGCCGGGTCGCAGATCTGCGTGCTCACCGGCTCGAAACCCATGTCGGTGTGGGTGTTGACATTCACAACCAGCCAGCGCTGCTTGAAGCCGAGGTCTTCATGCGTCGCGCCTATCAACCTGCGCACCAATGACCTGGCACCGTCGCAACCCACCACGTAGCGCGCCCTGAGACTGACCAGCTTGTTGGAGACGACGTCTTCGGCCCGGACTGTCACGCCATCGGCGCCGGATTCGATCTCATACACGTCATGCATCAGGAACTGTTTGAAGCCGGGCGCACCGGCCAGCCGCTTGCGCATATGACCTTCCAGCGTGGGCTGGTAGAACATGTAGTCGCTGACCCAGCCATTCGGGCCACGCTCGCCGCCCCGCTTCCATTCCATCAGCAGCTTGCCGTCGCCATTGACAAAGCGCATGGCTTTGGTCTGCCCGGTGTCGGGCTCGAACGCGTCTGCTATGTCTATGCTTTGCAGCACGCGCATGACTTCGGCGTCGAGATGGCCTGCGCGGGCCAGATGATACACGTCTCCCTCACGTTCAAGAACGGCGACGCGCAGACCCTGCTGCACAAGAAGGTTGGCCAGCGTTGCGCCTACCGGGCCGTAGCCCACGATGGCAACATCAAATTGATCGGTCATCAAACGGTTTCCTTGGGTAGCAGTACTAAAGTCGCTTATTGAATCTTCAGGTCAAGGCTGGTGATCAGCTGTTTGTAGAACTCCTGTTCGCCCCTGATCTGGGTTGAAAAGTCGCTGCTGGAGCTATAGGCAGCCTGAATGCCCGTGGGCAGGCGGTTGGCGAAATCGGGGCTGGCCACCGCACGCCTGAAGGCATCGGAGAGCTGGCGCTTCAGTTCAGGCGATGTGGCCTTGGGCGCCAGCACACCGATCCAGGGCGTGGAGGCCGCCTTGATACCGGCTTCCTCGTAGGTCGGCACATCCGGCAGTTCGGGCAGGCGCGTCCGGCTGGCGACCGCCAGCGCCCTGACCGCACCGGATTTCACATGCGGCACGACAGCCGGTTCGGTATAGAGGTCAAGCCGGCCGCCGATGAAATCCTGCAATGCAGGGCCCATGCCCTTGTACGGGATCGCCTGCATCTGGATGCCTGCATTGCGGGTGATGGCGGCGACGGCCAGGTGGGTCAGGGTTCCATCACCGGGTGTCGCATACGTGTACTTGCCGGGCGCGGCCTTGGCCAGCGCTGCAAACTCGGCCCAGTTTTTTGCCGGGATGTCATTGCGTATCGCCATCACTGCCGAAATGTGCGCGAACTTGGCAATCGGATCGAAATCTGCCGGGGCGTAAGGCACAGCACGCAGCAGGGGCGTGATGCCCATGATGGCGGTCGTCCCTACCAGGAAAGTCCTTCCGTCTGTGGATTTCGCCACAGCCTCTGCTGCAATCACGCCCGAGCCGCCCGGGCGGTTCTCGATGATGACGGGAATCTTCAGGTCTTTTGACACGAGGTCACCCAGAACGCGCGCGGCGTTTTCAAGCCCATCGCCCGGCGGGAAAGGCACGACCAGTTTCAATGGGGAAGCGCTGCCCCCGATTTGCGCATGCGCTGCGAACGCGACGGCAATCAGGCTGGCGGAAAAAGTTCTACGTAACATGTGTTGTCTCCTTGTTTAAATTTTTCACAGGGGCGTCGCCTGGAGTCAGGTCCCGCGCCCCATCCGTATAGCCATCTCGGCTCTCCATTGCTCACGCGGCTTGAACCCCGGGAGCGCACGCGCATGCCGCTCCACCCAGGCGAGCAGTTCGTTTGTCGGAAGGTCGATGGGGGCTTCGACACGGCACGGCTGCGACACATACCACGGCGTATCGACATACAGCTCAAGACGGTTCCCCTCCGGATCGCGGCAATACAACGAAACCGCATTGCCATGGGTGACTGCAACCAGCTCATCGACGTTTTTCGCCTTGAGCTGCCTGTACAGCTCCTGCAAAGCCTCCAGCGAGTCGGCCTTCAATGAAATCTGGTTGATCACATTGAAATGGTCTTCCGGCGGACGCCCTGACACCAGAACGATCTGGTGGTGCTCATCGGGATCCCTGCTGAGGAAAACCAGGCGCGCGACACCGCCCTTCACCTGCAGGTTCCCGCGATCCGTCTCGGTGAAGCCGAGCACCGACGTGTAGAAATTCGCCTGTGTATCCATATCTCTGGCGAAAAGCCCGACGTGAGAGAACTTCAGGGAGGGCACGAGCTTGTCTTGTGATTTCATAATTGTCATATTGTGACAATAATTGAAATTATGTCCATCATTCATTTCTCAGTAGAAACCCTTGTTGTCGATATAAAGAAATCACGATTGTTTTGCACGGCGTTCAACGTCCGTCGGCTTTCGAAGCCCTAGAATCACCAGCCATATGCGGCGCACATTCCCATGACCGACGAATCCGGTTCCAGCCTTACCCGAATGCTCGCAATCCTCGATCTCTTCACTCTGGATCGATTCGAATGGACGGTGGACGGGCTCTCGGAGGTCACGGGATACACCAGTTCCTCGACCTATCGTTATGTCCGGGCACTGGGGCGTGCCGGACTGCTGGCCCGCATGCCCGGCGGCACCTACGTGGTGGGCGCCAAGATCATTGAGCTGGAGACGCTCGTCAAGCGTGTCGACCCGGTAGTCACGGCCGCCTTGCCGGTGCTGGAGGACCTGGCCCGGCAGACAGGTTGCAGCTGCCTGCTGTCCAGCGTTTATGGGGACCACCTCATCAACGTCGCACACGTGCAGGGCGCAGAACCCGTGGACATTACCTATGCACGAGGCGAACCGTTGCCGTGGTTCCGCGGAGCCCCGGGCACCGCAGTACTTGCATTCATGCCGGCGTCGCGGGTACGCAAGCTGTTCAACAAGTTCGGCTCAACAGGAGACGATCCAAACGCGTGGACCGACTGCCGCAACAGGCTCAAGGAGGCCCGCCTTGCAGGATTCTGCGTGAGCCATGGAGAGCTGCAAACCGATCTGGTCGGCTTCGGCGTTCCGGTGATGCCGGAAGGCGAGCCTATCGGCAGCATTTCACTGGTATGCACACGCAGCCGTGCAGAACTTCTCGACAGGCGAGCCATTGGCCAGTTAATGGTCGAACGGGCGACGGCTCTCGGAAAGAAGATTTCGGAGCACCGCGCCTAGCCACGCGTGATGGCGCGCAAGGCATCGAAGGCGCTGCCATCGGCTTGAGTCCCCCGCGCGAACCTAGTCCAGCTTCACATTCGCCTGGCGAATCACCTTGCCCCACATCGCGCGATCAGCGTTGATGAAGGCGGTGAATTCGGCTGGCGTATTGCAGCGCAACTCGCCGCCGTAGTCACGCCACTTCTTTGCGAGCTCCTGCGACTGGCAGGCCTGCTTCATCGCATTGCTCAACTTGTCGAGGATGGGTTGTGGTGTGCCAGCCGGTGCCAGCATGCCCTGCCATGCGATGGGCGCGTAATCGGGCAAGCCGGCTTCAGCAAAGGTCGGCACGGCCGGAAAGCTCGGGTGACGCTCCTTCCCGGTGATGGCCAGCAGCTTGAGCTTGCCTCCCCTGATGGGACCGGCCGCTGCGGGCAGACCGTCAAACATCAGTTGCACCTGGCCGGCCAGCAGGTCGTTGTAGGGGCTGGTGCTGTTGTAGGGCACCAGGTTCGTTTTGACCTTTGCCGCGTCGTTGAACCAGACACCCGACAGGTGTGAGTAGCTGCCTATGCCCGATGTCGCCACCGACACCGATTCGGGCTTGGCCTTGAGTTCTGCAATCAGCGCCTTCGCATCCTTTGCCTGCACGCCGGGGTTGGCAATCAGGCCGGTATTGAGGATGCCCAGCAGGCTGATGGGCGCGAAGTCTTTTTCAGCATTGAAAGGCAATTTTGAAAACAGGTGCGGCACCACCGACAAGGAACTGGTCGTGCCGATGTAGAGCGAATATCCATCAGGCGCTGCGCGGGCTGCGGCTTCTGTGCCGATGATGTTGGAAGCACCGGGCCGGTTCTCGACCACAAAAGTCTGCCCCAGGATTTTGGTCAACTCGGCCGCGATCTCGCGTGCGTTCGCATCAGGGCCACTGCCTGCGGGGAAAGGCGCGATGATGCGCACGGGCTTTGAAGGGTAGTCCTGCGCTTGCGCGGCGAGCGGGGCGCAGACCAGCAGGGCTGCAGATGCGAAAGTGAGAAGAGTCGAAAGGCGGGGTTTGAAAGTCTTGGTCACAAAGGTCTCCATTTAATATTTTGATAATAAATACGCAAAACAATCGTACTATAAGTCTTTCAATTATCAATATATGATAATATTTACACAAATTAGAATGACGCATGCATGCAACAGCTCTTGAAGGAGACATGGTGGAGAAAAACTCACAACACGCTGGCCGACTGAGCCTGCAATTCAGCCACCTGGGCATTTACGTGACCGACCTGCCAAAGATGGCGGCGTTTTACAAACAGGCGCTTCAGTTCACGCAGACCGATTTCGGCGACCTGGGCCCCGTGCAACTGGTGTTCTTGAGCCGTGACCCGAGCGAGCACCACCAGATCGTGCTGGCCACGGGCCGGCCAGCAGACATGGCTTTCAATGTCGTCAACCAGCTGTCGTTTCGTGTGCCCGACCTGCAGACGCTGCGCGCGTTTCACAAACGCACGCTGGCCCATGGCGCAACAGACATGCATCCGGTGACACATGGCAATGCGATTTCCATCTACTGCCGCGACCCCGAAGGCAACCGTCTGGAAATCTTCATGGACACGCCCTGGTACTGCGACCAGCCGCTGCGCGAGCCCATTGACTTTACCGAGACCGACGAGGCCATCATGGCGCGCGCCGAGGCCATTGCCAAACGCCTGCCGAAATTCATGTCGCGGCAAAAGTGGCAAAGCGAAGTGGCAAAACGAATGGAAGAAGACCAGCGTGCCTGATACCGACAGCTCTCCGGTGTTCGATGTGGCCATCGTGGGCTACGGCCCCACAGGCGCAACGCTGGCCAACCTGCTGGGCAGTGCCGGGCTGTCGGTGCTGGTCATCGAAAAAGAAGCGGACATCTTCCCGCTGCCACGCGCCATTCACTTTGATGGTGAGGTGATGCGCATCTTCCAGAGCCTGGGTTTGAAGCAGGAGGCGCTGGCCATCTCGCGCCCCGGCATCCAGGGCATGCATTTTGTAAACGCCGCGAACGAGACCCTGATGATTCGCGGCGGCACGGCCGCACTCGGCCCGCACGGCTGCGCCAACAACTACTACTTTCACCAGCCTGAACTTGAAGCCCTGCTGCGCAAGGGCTGCCAGCGCTTTGCCAACGTCACGGTCTGCCTTGAGCATGAACTGCTCTCTGTGACACAGGATGGTACCCTTGCCACGCTGTCTGTGCACAAGCACAGTACCCATCAGGCAGTCACATTCCAGGCGCGTTATGTGGTGGGATGCGACGGCGCGCGCTCGCCGGTGCGCAAGGCCATGGGCAGCCCGCTTGTTGATCTGGGCCTTCGTCAGCCCTGGCTTGTATTTGATGTGGTACTGAAACGCGATGTCGCCCTGCCCGCCCACACCGTGCAGATCTGTGACCCCGCGCGCCCCATGACGTTTTGCAACGTGACCGGCAACCGGCGCCGCTGGGAGATCATGGTCATGCCCGGCGATGACCATGAAGAACTGGTCAAACCCGGCAGCCTGTGGAAGCTGGTTTCGCGCTGGGTCACGCCAGCAGATGCACAGCTTGAACGCGCTGCGATCTACACCTTTCACTCTGTCATCGCGACAGGCTGGCGCAAAGGCCGGCTGCTTCTGGCCGGCGATGCCTGCCACCAGACACCCCCCTTCCTGGGTCAGGGCATGTGCGCGGGCATACGCGATGCCGCCAACCTGGCCTGGAAGCTGGAAGCCATCACACAGGGCCGGGCCACTGATGCCCTGCTGGACAGCTATGAAGAAGAGCGCTCACCACATGTGCGCTCGCTGATAGAGCTGGCCGTCAAACTGGGCGGCATCATCCAGACCACAGACCCGGCAGAGGCAAAGGCCCGCGACGAAAAGTTTGCCGCAGGTGGCCCCGAGATTTTCGAGTTGCCCGCGCAATCGCTGGGCGGCAGCCATTTTCAGAATGCCAGCCACAAGGCTGTGGGCCGCCCCTTCCCGCAGCCACGCCTTGCTGACGGGCGCTGGCTTGATGAGGTGCTCGGCAGGCGCATGACCGTCATGGGCCGCAGGGATGTCATTGCCAGGGTGTCGACCGAAGTTAAAAGGCAGTGGCGCGACCTGGACATGCAGGTACTGGACACGCCTGATAATGCGGTGAACGACTGGCTGCAGACCCACCAGGTCGCGGCTGTCATCATCCGCCCTGACCGCTACGTGCTGGGCGTGGCCCGCAATGCGCAGGAGCTTGAAGATCTATCCCGCCACCTGCCTGCCCCACACAAACTGCGCGAGGAAGCCGCCCTGTGAGTGAAGAAAAAACTGCTTCAGGCCTGAGCCGCATGCTCGGCGTGCTGGACCTGTTTGACGACAGCATGTTGACGCGCACGGCCGAAAGCATCGCCGAAGAGATGGGCGTCTCCATCCCCACCGGCTACCGCTACGTGCGCCTGCTGGTCGAGGCCGGCCTGCTGCAGCGTGTCGAGAACTCTCATTACACGCTGGGCCCGCGCATCATCCTGCTGGACCACTACATCCGCAAGGCCGACCCGGTGCTCCGCGAAGGCATTCCCATCATGCGTGAGCTGGTAGAGACCACCGGCTTTGATTGCGTCAGCTCCAGCCTCTTCGGCGACCAGTTGCTGGACACCCACCGCGAATACAGCGGTGTGCCCGCAGCACTGGCCTACGGCAGGGGGCGGCCGCGCCCGCTGTTCAGGGGTGGCGCGCCAAAAGTCATCGTCGCGGGTTTTCCGCCGGCACAGTTGCACAAGCTGTTTGATGCGCACAGGGCAGAGGCCGTACAAAACGGCCTGCCCGGCGAGTGGAGCGACTTTCGCCGTTACTACGCCGCCATACGCAAGGCGGGGCACTATCTTTCAAACGGTGAACTTGAACCCCACCTGGCTGCACTGGCAGCACCCATCGCCAAGGCCGACGGCGGCACATGGGGAGCCATCTCGCTGGTGCTGGAGACCTCGCGCCTCGCCATCGTCGACACCGACAAACTGGCCAGGCTGGTGATGGACGCTGCGCAGCGGCTCAGCGCCCGTCTAAACTGATCCCGACTCCACCTGTCTCAACTGATTTTTCAACTACACAACCGGACAAACAAATCATGAAGCTCATCAGCTTTAAACACGGCGGCAAAAATACATTCGGTGCTGTCAACGGCGACAGGATCATTGACCTGCAGCCCGCCTTCGCTGGCCGCGCAACCGACCTGAAGTCGCTGATTGCAGCAGACCTGGTGGCAGAAGCCGCAGCCTTTGCCAAAACCGCTAAGTCCACGCTGGCACTCGCCGATGTTGAACTGCTGCCCGTCATTCCCAACCCCGGCAAGATTGTCTGCGTGGGGCTGAACTACGGCGAACATGTGCGCGAAACCGGCCGCGAGATCACCGAAAGCCCTGCGCTGTTTTTGCGCCTGAATGAATCGCAGGTCGCGCATGGCCAGGACATCATCCGCCCGCGTGAATCCCACCGTCTGGACTATGAAGGCGAGATCGCCGTCATCATCGGCAAGGGCGGCAGGCGCATTTCGGAAGCTGATTCGTGGAATCACATTGCAGGCTACAGCTGCTACAACGACGGCAGCATTCGCGATTGGCAGGTCGCTACCAGCCAGTGGACGCCAGGCAAGAACTTCTGGCGCACCGGGGCCTTCGGCCCGTGGATGGTGACCTCGGACGAGATCAAACCCAACCAGCAGATGACGCTCACCACGCGCCTCAATGGCCAGGAGCTCCAGCGCGCTACGACAGACATGATGATCCACAGCATTCCGCGCCAGATCGCCTACATCTCGACCTTCATTCCACTGGAAGCTGGCGACGTGATCGTCACGGGAACGCCAGGCGGGGTGGGTAACAAGCGTACACCGCAGCTGTTCATGAAGCCTGGCGACGTTGTCGAGATTGAGGTGGATGCCGTGGGTATTTTGCGCAACGGGATTCGGGACGAGGTGTAAGCGCTACTCAGGGGGCAGTACCGCGCCGCTGTGCGCTGGTATGGCACCCTGCACTTCCACGCTGGGTTTGCCCGGCCTGACAGCAAAGAAAATTGCTATTAATTCAGTAGCTTCTCACGTACGTATCTATTGGCTTGCAGCCTGATTTGGCATCAAAAAAGGCCTTTTTTTCGCCTTTTTTGAGGTCCAAAACCCTCAAAATCAGTTCCTGAGCCGGTTTTGGTCGAAATGTTAAGTTGCAGGTTAACTTTCAGGATCTATCGCAGGAGGGTGACATGGGTCACCCACTATCATTCACGCGATGCAAGACGCCACGCCGCCCGATACCATCCACCCCGCACAAAGCTTTATCGGCCGCTGGCAAGGCGTCACCGCCAGTGAGTTGTCCACCGCGCAAAGTTTTGTGCGCGAGCTTTGCGAGCTGCTGAGCGTTGCGGTTCCCCATGCCACCGCCGAGCAGGACTACATGTTCGAGCGCCCCATTACCTTTAACCACGGCGACGGCAGCAGCAGCCCCGGCCGCATCGACTGCTATCGAAAAGGGCATTTCGTACTGGAGGCCAAAAAGCTCAAAGCCCCCACACACACCAAAGGGTTTGACGGTGCCTTGATGATGGCGCGCGCCCAGGCTGAAAACTATGCCCGCGCCCTGCCGCCAGAAGACGGCCGCCCGCCCTTTTTGCTGGTGGTGGATGTGGGTAATGTCATCGAGGTGTATTCAGAGTTCACCCGCAGCGGTGCCACCTACACGCCCTTTCCCGACCCGCGCAGCCACCGCATTCCGCTCGCCATGCTGGCCGATGCAGACGTGCGCGAGCGCCTCAAACGTATCTGGACAGACCCCGAAAGTCTGAACCCCACGCGCGCGAGTGCCCGCGTCACCAGGCAAGTCGCCACGCAACTGGCAGAGCTGGCACGCTCGCTTGAACAGTCTGGCCACCGGGCTGACCACGTGGCGGCGTTTCTCACGCGCTGCCTTTTCTCCATGTTTGCCGAAGACGTTGAACTGTTGCCCAGGGTAGAGGGCAAAGGCGGCTTTCTGAATTTGCTCCAGACTCACCGCGACAACCCCGCCGCACTGGAGCAAATGCTGCGCGTGCTCTGGACCGACATGGACCGTGGCGGTTTCTCGGCCGCACTGGCCACGCAGGTGCTCAAGTTCAATGGCAAGCTGTTCAAGGAGTCGGGCGCAAGCGGCTATTCGCTGCTTCTGAACAAGGAGCAGATCGAACGCCTGATCAACGCAGCCAGGGCCAACTGGCGCGAAGTCGAGCCCGCCATTTTCGGGACTTTGCTCGAACGCGCCCTGGACCCGACCGAGCGCCATGCCCTGGGCGCCCACTACACGCCTCGCGCCTACGTCGAGCGCCTGGTGTTGCCAACCGTGGTGGAGCCGCTGCGCGCTGACTGGCTCAATGCGCAGACAGCGGCCCTGGTGCTGGCACGCGAGGCCGCCGAACTAACCGGCAAGGACCACGACAAAAAGATGGAAGAGGCGCGCGCCGAGGTGCGCAGGTTTCACCACCAGCTGTGCACCACCAGCGTGCTGGATCCCGCCTGCGGCAGCGGCAACTTTTTGTATGTGACCCTGGAGCATCTCAAGCGCCTTGAGGGTGAAGTGCTCAACCAGCTGGCAGACCTGGGCGAGACGCAGGACAAACTCGGCTTTGAAAGCGAAACCGTCACGCCGCAGCAGCTTCTGGGTGTGGAGATCAATGAACGCGCCGCTGCGCTGGCCGAACTGGTGCTGTGGATTGGCTACCTGCAATGGCACATCCGCACACGCGGCAACAAGGCTGTGGCTGAACCCGTGGTGCATGACTACGGCAACATCGAGCACCGCGATGCCGTGCTGGCATGGGCTGACAGCGATCTGGCCTACGACGCGGACGGGCAACTCCTGAGCCGATGGGATGGCAAGACGTTTAAAACGCACCCCGTCACGGGGGCCCTGGTGCCTGATGAGGCTGCGCTGGTGCCGCAGTGGAAGTACATCAAACCAGCTCAGGCAAAGTGGCCCCAAACTGATTTCATCGTCGGCAACCCGCCATTCATCGGTGCCAGCACCATGCGCGCCGCCCTGGGCGATGGCTATGTAGAGGCACTGCGCAAGACCTGGCCCGACGTGCCTGAGAGTGCTGATTTCGTGATGTACTGGTGGCACCACGCGGCCTGCGCCGTGCGTGATGGCAAGGCTCGCCGGTTTGGTTTCATCACGACCAACAGCCTGCGCCAGACCTTTAACCGTAGAGTGGTTGACGCTCAATTGTCACCCCCCCCCGCAAAACGACAATTCAAAACCAGCCGTCTATCGCGCTTGTATTTGCCATCGCAGACCATCCCTGGGTAGACAGCGCCAATGGCGCTGCGGTGCGCATTGCGATGACGGTTGGCGCACGCAGAGACGATGTCAGCCTGAATGATGTGCCAGACCTCAATGTGCTGGCCAACCTGAACGTTGCGAATGGCAGGCTGCTGACAGTCATCGCCGAGAAAACCGTTGAAGAAGGCGAAGTCGCAGTCACGCTGACCGAGCAATGGGGCGAGATTCATGCAGACCTCAGCATAGGCGCAAACGTGGCGTCAGCAGAGCCGCTTAAGGCCAACGAAAATCTCAGCAATCGCGGTGTACAACTTTTCGGTGCGGGCTTCATAGTCACGCCCGAGGAGGCCACTGCATTCACACTGCAGGGGTCGCAAAACATTATTCGCGAATACCGTAATGGCAGAGACCTGACCGAAGCGCCGCGTGGCGTAAAAGTCATCGACGCGTTTGGTCTGAGCGCAGAGCAGTTGCGTACGCAGTTTCCAGATGTGTACCAATGGCTACTGGAGCGAGTGAAACCCGAGCGAGATCAAAACAACCGCGCAAGTTACCGCGATAGCTGGTGGATTCATGGGGAACCACGCAAAGTGATGCGCAAGCAGCTCGCTGGACTACCTCGCTATATCGCTACCGTTGAAACTGCAAAGCACCGCACGTTTCAATTTGTAGACGCAAGCATATTGCCGGACAACATGCTGATCGCCATAGCCAGCAACGACGCGCTCCACTTGGGTATTCTTTCCAGTCGCGCGCACGCAGCGTGGGCATGGGCAAACGGCGGCTCTATTGGCATGTATGTTGGCAATGTCCGCTACAACAAATCCCGCTGCTTCGAAACCTTTCCCTTCCCCGATCAAGACACAGGCCTGACACCCGCGCTGCGTCAGCGCATCACAACGCTGGCCGAGCAAATCGACGCACACCGAAAACACCAGCAGGCAATGCATACCGGCCTGACGCTCACCGGCATGTACAACGTGCTCGAAGCGCTGCACGAAGGACGGGAACTGACGACCAAAGAAAAGACCATACACACGCAGGGCCTGGTCGCCGTGCTGAAAGAACTTCACGATGAACTGGATGCCGCCGTACTCCAGGCCTATGGGCTGCAAGCCAACATGGGCACTGACGAACTTCTCACCCATCTGGTCGCCCTGAACGCGAGGCGCGCCGCAGAAGAAAAAACAGGGCACGTTCGCTGGCTGCGACCCGAGTTTCAGAATCCAGCGACCGCCAGCGCGCAAGCCGCTGGCAGCAAGCAGGCCGAGATGCCGCTTGAAACACCCCAAAAGAAAATGCCTGCCGGCAAGTCTTCAGAAACCGACACAAGCCAGGTCTGGCCAGCCAGCCTGCCCGATCAGGTGCGGGCATTGGCGCTGGTGCTGGGCAGCCAGCCGGGCGTCCTGACGATTGCCGACATAGAAACCCGCTTCAAGGGCCGGGGCCCCTGGAAGAAAAGCCTGCCGCGCATCCTCGACACGCTCGCAGCCGTCGGTCGGGCACGGCGCGAAGGGGATGGCTGGCGAGCCTAGGGCACAGGAGGGTGTTCAGGAAACCAGTCGCAAACGTGCCTTTGCTATTAATTCAGTAGCTGCTCACGTCCGTATCCATTGGCCTGCAGCCCGATTTGACACCTAAAAATCGCCTTTTTAGAGCATTTTTGACGCTCCAAACCACGGTTTCGACCAAAAAGTTAACCTGCAACTTAACATTTACCCAAAATGTTAAGTTGGAAGTTAACTTTTAAATTCAGGCTTCAGCCCGCCAGTACCTGCCCATAGCCCGGAATATGCGCCTTGAGCTTGAGCAAATCGAGCATGTTGCGCGTCGTGCAGGCTGATGTCGAGGTCACAGGAATGCCCAGCCTGTCCTGCGCCATCTGCAGCGCCGGAATGGACTGCATCTGCACACAGGCCGACAGCACCACCACATCCACATTGGCGGTGTTGAGCTTTTTGACATCGTCAAGCAGTTGCATGGGGTCACGCCTGCCGACTTCGAGGTTGTCGGGGATCTCGAAGCAGATGCTGTCCTGCACTTCTATGCCTTCGCTCTCTATATAGGCGACGACCTTGGCGGTGAGCGGTTTCATATAGGGCGCCATGAGGGCGATTTTTTTGGCATTGAGCTTTTTCAGGCCGTAGATCAATGCGCCGGCGGAGGTCATGACTTCGGCGTCGGAGTTGTTCTCGCGGCAGATGCGTTTGAAGTCTTCTTCAACCTGGCGGTGGTAGCCCAGGCCCTGGGCCATGATGGCGACGAGGCAGGCTGTAGACATCACATCGACTCTCGCGTCGGCAAGTTCGGCGGCGCAGCGCAGGCCTTCCTTGTTCATGTTGGCAAGCTCTTCTGGCGTGACCTTGTGCATGCGCATGCGGCTGGAATGAAAGGTGAAGCGCTCCGGGTACAGCGCTTCACGGGCGCGCAGCATGGCGGGGATCTCTGTCTCCATCGTGGTGTTGGAGCTGGGCACGATCTGGCCTATGCGGTAGAGGTGTTTCATGATTTGAATTTCTGGAGTGCGTCCACCATGGCCTGCGGGATGGGGGCGCGCTTGCGCACCTCGCGGCTGATGCAGATGGGTGAAAAGCGGCCGGTGAAAATCCGGCGGCCGTCCTTTTGGCTGGCCTCTACACGGATGTCGTAGCTGTGCTCGCGTATGGCAGACACGGTGCAGTGCATGTCGAATTCGTCTTCAGGCCAGAGCGCGCCGTGGAACTCCATGTCCAGGCCCTTGCAGGGTGTGTCGACATTGAGACTCTTGACCCACTGGAAGTAGTTGCCTTCGCCGAGTTCGTTGAAGAAGTAATTGACGGCAATCAGCATGTACTCGTTGAACTTGCCGGTGAAGACCACACCTGCCGGGTCGCAGTCGGCCCAGCGCACGCGCTTGGTCACCACCAGTGGCAGGGCCGAGCTCACCGTCTCATAACTTTTGTTCACGCCGGGTGCCCGCTTTCTTCGGGATGTGCAGCCTTTTTGAAGACGCCTGCCTGTTCAAACTGCGCAAACAGCTCGGGGTATTGCTGCGCCAGCCGGTCATTGCCCACGCGCCCGGTACGTGTCATGAAGGCATGAATAAATTCAAGCGCTGTGTAGCGCTGCATCCACTCGCCGATGTTTTCGTACCAGAGGTAGGACTTGCGCGAGGCCGTCAGCAGCTTGTCTTTTTCGGGGCCGCGCCTTTGCACAAAGGTTGCCAGCCGCTGCAATGCCGTTGGTTCGGCACTGCCGGCAGGCGCATCCTCGGTGAGCGCCTCTGCCAGCGCAATCGAGTCTTCCATCGCAATGCGCGTGCCCGAACCTATCGAGAAATGCGCGCTGGTCTGCGCATCGCCGATCAGCACGTGTTTGCCCGCCGTCCAGTTGCTGCTGCGCGTGACCGGGAACTGCCGCCAGTTCGAGTTGTTGGAGATCAGCTTCTCACCAGCCAGCTCGGGCGCAAAGACTTTTTCGAACAACTGCTGCCGCTCATCGTCGCTCATGGCGTCCATGCCCAGCTTGAGCCAGGTGGCGTGATCGCACTCGGTCACAAAGGTGCTGCCCGTCGCGCAATAAGGGTAGTAGTGGGCCACGAACGCGCCGCCCTGGTACTGCCTGAACACCAGCGCTGATTTCTCGAACACCTTGCGTGTGCCGAACCAGGCGAAGTGGTTGGTCAGAAAAGACTTGGTGGTGCCGAACGCTTCTTCATATGCCGCGCGCACCACGGAATTCACGCCATCTGCGCCGATCACCACATCTGCATCGCCCAGCCCCAGCGCCGCCAGGTCGTCCGGGTGCGAGATGCGCTGGCCGAAGCGTACATCGACGCCCACCGCTGCAGCGGCGTCCTGCAACACATGCAGCAGGTCTATGCGTGCAATGGCACCACCTTTGGAAGGGTGGTTGATGTCTATGGGCTGCTCCTTGAGGTTGATGGTCTGGCAACCCGTGAAGGTCATTCGAGCAATGAGCTTTTCATACACATCCGCATCGGCCGCCTGTATGCGCGCCAGGCCCGAGTCGGCGAGCACCACACCAAACCCAAAGGTGGAGTCGGCCACGTTCTGCTCAATGACGCTGACCTGCCACGACGGTTTGCGCTTTTTGACCAGGATGGCGGTGTAAAGCCCGGACGGGCCACCACCGACGATGGCGATCTTCATGATGTCACCCCTTCTATGTCCTGAATCGAGAGTGTGTCGTTGTCAAAGTGGGTGATGCGCCCCACCAGCCCGCCGGTCAGCGCGCCATGCCAGACAGCAGGCTTGAAGCCGAGTTCCTTGCGTTTGAAGTTCAGGGTCGGGCTGCCGGTGATGCGGAAGTAACCCAGGCGAGGGCCGTCAACCTTGCAGTCGGCCTGTTTGCGGGCGTGATCGACCAGCGGCAAAAACTCGGGTACGTTGAGGACAAAAATTGCGGGCATCATGCCACTCCTTCCAGTTCACCGGCTTTTTCAAACTCTTCGGCCAGAGTCCCGGCCTTGCCTGACCAGACCTGGTCAATCTTCGTGAAAGGTGTTGTCGCGCCTGCATCCTCCAGCGCGATGGCCGCCTCCATCGTGCGCGCCGCATCGTCGAGGTCAACCTGCCCGAAGGGCCTGACCTGCCAGGTGATCTCCAGCGAATAGCCGTTGGGGTCGTCAAAATAAATCGACTCGATGACCTCATGGCGTATCTGGTACTTGACCTCGATGCCGGCCGCTTCGATCTTTGCACGCGCGGCGAGCAGGTCTTCACGCGAGGTGACGCGCCATGCGGTGTGTGAAGCGCGGTAGCGATAGTCATCACGCACTTCAACAAAGTCGGGCGGCGTGGTGCCTATGTAATAAAAGAACGCAATCGTGCTGCCGTTGCCGCTGTCAAAAAAGAAATGCAGAAAGTCGGCATGGTCTTCAGGGCCCCAGCCGCGTGCCGAGATCGCATGGACCAGCGGAAGACCCAGCAGGTCACGGTAGAAGTGGACCGTCTCGGCCAGCTTCCAGGTGGGGCGGGCAGTGTGGTGTACCCCGGCAATCGGGATGGGTTTTTGTACGGGTTGGGATGCAGTCATGGGTTGTTCCTTCGCTTTGGTTAATTCAGACCGTGACGGCGTTTTCGGCCGCCAGCTTTTGCACAATCATTTCCTTGAGCCGGGGTTTGCTGAGCTTGCCCGCGTTGGTCAGTGGCAGTTCAGCCAGCACCTCGACGCGCTCCGGCCATTTGAATTTGGCCAGGCCCTCCTTCTGCAGGAAACTGCCAAGCCCGGCAACGTCAGGTGCGGCCATGCCTTCGCGCACGGTGATGAAGGCACAGACACGCTCGCCATAAACCTTGTCGGGCATGCCGATAACGGCGGCCGCTGTGATGGCCGGATGCCGGCAGACCATCATCTCGACCTCTTCGGAATTGACCTTTTCACCGGCGCGGTCCACCACATCCTTGGTGCGGCCCCTGAACTGGTAATAACGCTTGCCGCCTATGTCGCGGAAGAGCATCAGGTCGCCTGATCTGTACATGCCGCCGCTGGTAAAGGTCTGGGCGTTGCGTTCGGCCGCATCGTAGTAGCCATGAATGGTGTACGGGCCCGAGAAGGCGCATTCGCCCTCAACACCTTCTTCGGTGATTTCTTCTTCTGTGCCTATCTTGTAAAGCCTGACCTGGTCATGTGCGGAGACAGGCACGCCGACCATGCTGTCCTTGACCTCCTGCGGGTCGCTTTCACGCGTGAGCATGATGACACCTTCGGTCATGCCGAAGATGTGGTGCACGGGCGCCTTCAGCAGCTGGCGCAGGACGGGCGCGCTGTTGGCACTGATGACGCCGCGCAGTTTGTCCAGCGGCAGCTTGCCGGATTCGATGGCCGGTTTCAGCCGTTCTGCGATCGGCCCGGCAATCACGGTCCAGGTAGGCTGGCAGCTTTTGAAGATGTCACCCAGTGCTTCGGGCGACAGGCTGGTCGCCACCGCCACCGTACCGCCCCTCAGCAGGAAAGGGCCGAAGCAGCAACCCATGTTGAGGTTGTGCATCATGGGCAGCGGCATGAAGAGGCAGTCATCAGGCGTATAGCCGCAAAAGTCTGCCACCGCGCGCATGTTGTAGATGTACTCGTTGTGAAAACGCGGAATGATCTTGGGCACACCCGTGGTACCGCCCGACAGCTGGAACACCGCAACCTGGAAGGGGTCGAGTTCTACCTTCGCCAGCAGCTTGCGCGCATCCTCCAGCGGCATGGCAGCGATCAGTTCGCGCAGGTGCAGCGCCTTGCCGCGCTGCTCACCTCGCGCCTGTACCGTCCACTGCATGCTGGGGATGCTCTCACGCATGCGCTCCGCAAAGGCCACGTCGTCAAACTTCGCATCATCACCCTGCACAAAATGCATGCGCGCCGCCGCATGTTTGCCGAGGTAGCCGATCTCGCTTTCGCGGTGCGCAGCCAGCGTGCAGACAGGAATCAGCCCGGCCTTCAGGCAGGCAATAAAACCAAACACCAGCTCGTTGCAGTTGCCGAGCTGGAAGATGACGCGGTCCAGCGGCTGCAGCCCCATGCGAAGGAATGCTGCGCCCAGTCTGTCGGTCATGGCGTCGAGTTCGGCATAGGTCACCTCGCCTTCGCTGCCCCTGAGCGCCATGCGGTCAGCATGCGCGGCAAACGAGGCACGAAAAGCCCCGGGCATGGTTTCACGGGTGAGTGCCCCCGCGTCGAGATAACGGCGCAGGTCTGCCAAAGGCGCGTAAACGACGCCTGGCAAGGGCTCTCTGACCTGGTACTGGGTGCTGCTGGACATGCGGATTCCTGGTGAATGGCTGCTCGGGCTTGTTCGGACTTTTTACTCGGGCTTCAGGCCCAGAGACTTGATGACCCCGCCGAACTGACCGACCTCGCTTTTGACGAACTTCTGCGCATCGGCCATGCTGCCCGGCGTCGCGTAGGTGCCGAACTCATTGAACTTGCTGATGACATCCGGCATGGCCATGGCGGCGTTGATCTCGGTGTTCAGGCGCTGCATGATGGCCACCGGCGTGCCCTTGGGCGCATGCATGCTGAACCAGCCATAGACATTGAGACCGGGCACGGTCTTGTTGGCCAGCGGAATGCCTTCCATGCCGGGCAGTTCGGTTTCCGCAGCGATGGCCAACGCGCGCAGGCGACCAGCCTTGACCAGCTGGATCAGCGGGCCGGCGCCATCGACATAAAAAGCCGTATCGCCATTGACCACGGCCTGTATGCCCTGCCCGGTATTGGCAAACGACACCTGCTGGAATTTGGCGCCCATCTTCATCCCGGCCATCTCTGCTGCAAGGTGGGGAATGGACGTACGCGTAGGGTTGCCAATCGCCACTTCGCCCGGCCTGGCCTTGGCCATCGCAATCGCGTCCGCCAGGTTTTTGGCCGGGTTGGCGGCGTTGGTCACGAACAGCATGGGGGTCTTGCCGGCCATGGCGAAAGTTTCGAAGTCACGCTCGACCTCGTAAGTCGCTTCCTTGTAGGTAAAGGGGGTGACCACCACTACAGCCGCCTGCGCCAGGGCGATGGTGTACCCATCGTTCGGCGAGGCCTTCAGTGCATTCATGGCAACGATGCCGCCCGCACCTGGCCGGTTCTCTATGACCACCGCCTGCCCCAGGGCACGGTTCAGCTTGTCGCCGATGATGCGGGCGGTGAGGTCAGGCGCGGAGCCCGCCGGCGCAGGGACGAGGATACGTATCGCTTTCTGCGGCCAGGCGGCGGTTTGTGCCAGTGCTCCGGCGACGGTCATGCCGGCCAGCAATGCGGTCGCGGTGAGCTTGAAGAAGGTTTGACGATTCATGGGGTTTGTCTCCGGTAGTTTTAGATAGCAATCAACAGAAATAATCAGGAATGAATCAGGCGGCTGGCGCTTCATGCAGCCACTGCTGGACCATGCGCCCAGCCAGCACCTGGCCGGACTCTTCACCCTCGGCAAGTGCCTGGCCGTGGTGGTTGCCGCGTACTTTCTCAGAGCGCTTGTTTGTCGCGCCTATCGATGCGTAAATGGCCGCCATGTCAGACGGAAAGGCCGCCTGGTCGCCGGTGTATTCGATGACGAAGGAAGGCAGGGTCAGCTCCGCCCCGCATTTTTCAAAGCTCGCATTCGACGATATGCCTGACCAGGTAGACAGCCACGACTCGGGCGTGACCATGCGGGCGAAACCGACGCTGCCGAGGTTGGAAGCAAAAGGATCGCGCCCCCAGAGCGTGCCGACTTCGCGGTCAGAAGGGTCGATGGACAGATCCCAGCAGCGCAGGTCGGCGTCGGTACGCCAGATCTGGAAAATCTGGGTGTGCGCTGCAACGCGTTTGACGGCCGCAGATGCACCGCCCTCCTTGACCTGCTTGCGCGCGGCATTGCGCACCGCCAGCATCTCTTTGGCCTGTGCATCCAGCCTCTCAACCCGCGCACGCTGGGCGGCGCGGTAGCGGGCGATGAATTGGGCTTCATATGTCGAAGAAGCAGGCGCAGGCACAAAACCATTGGCGGCATCGAAAGGGTCCAGCGTGCTGTCGACCGAGAGCGGGTTGTTTTCGTCGGTGACAGACGGATCAATGCCGTTCATGAGCAGCTTGCCCTGGCCGGGGTGTGGCGATACAAAGATGAGGTCGCTGGGCACAGGCATGTCTGCTGTCGCCAGCTTGACGGGCCGGCCGCTGGGTGAATGGGTGATGCGCTTTTCGGGCGCACGCAGGGCCTGCTGTGTGTAGAAGGCGTAGAGGCCTGCACCGCCCGAGTTGCCCAATAGCACGATACGCGTGAAGCCCAGGCTGCGCAGGTGCACCATGCCGGCCGCCACGTCGAGGATGGCGAGTTCATGTTCCAGGCGCAGGTCAGTGCCAATGGCACGCGGGGCCTGCACCCAGGCGGCACAACCGGCGTCGAGCACATCGGGGACCAGGTAAGGCGTGCCGGTGAATTCACGCGGGTGCATCAGGCAGACGACGGTTGTTTCATGGCCGGTGCGGCTGTACAGCAGGCCCAGGGTGCGCTGGTCGTCCGCGGTTCTCAGACTGAAAGGCCTTGTCGTGAAGGGCGTGGCCATGCGCGCGGGGTTCCAGCCTGCGCCACGCAAACCTGCGGTAACCTTGCCTTTGGGGATGTCAGCCACTGAAGCTCCAGATATAATTTAGACAGTCACAATTAAACAATTGTGAGACTCACAATAAAATAAGGAAAAACCCTTGGATGGCTAAATCCGCCCATCACCCCGACAGCCGGGCCAAGCCGCATGCAAGCAAAGGCGCGAAAGCCACACCAGCGCTGGCATTGGCGGCTGTGGATGGCCAGGTGCGCAAACGCGGCCGACCCAGGCTGGATGCACAGGCCGACAACGGCGCACCGGCGCTGTCGCGCGAGCAGATCCTCGACAGGGCCACGACGCTCGCCAAGGTCGAACCGCTGGGTGAGATTTCCATGGTCGGGCTGGCGCGCGAACTCGGCGTGACGCCGACCCTGATTCATTACTACATCGGCAGCCGCGACGACCTGATCTCGGGCGTGGCCAACCGTTATTTCAGGGAGCGCCTGTCGCGCCTGCAGCCCCTGACCGGCAACTGGAAAGAAGACCTGCAGCGCGAGGCCACGCAGTCATTCGAGATGGGTGTCGAATACGGCGGCGTGCTGCGCTACATGATGTCGCACAACCGCTTTCGCCTGTTCCAGCAGGTGAGCGCAGGCGAAACCGACTACGGCATGGTGTACCTGAACCGCATGGCGGGCATCTTCAGGAACGGCGGCTTCACGCCGCAGCAATCAGCCATCGGCTATCACCTGCTGTCGCAATATGTGATGTCGTCGTCGTATGCAGAAGTGAGCCGGCAGCTGCCGGGCTTTCACGAGGCCTATATCCGCCACCAGATCGAGTCGCACACTGAAGATGAGTTGTCGGGTGCGCGTTATTTTGCAGAAGCGTTCTCCACGCTGGACTCGGCCACCTCCTTCCCCGAAGGCCTGCGGCTGCTCATAGGCAGTTTTGAAAGCTGGCTGAAACCAGCCGGCTGACAGACTCTAAACAGACCCTGTTTAGCGGCCTTTGCGCGGCGCCGGTTTACGCACCACGCGCCTGACGGGTTTGGGCGCAGGCGGCAATTCTTCAACCACCGGCGTTGATTCAGGCACCAGCAGGACGACCTGCTTGAAGCCCAGCCCCAGCATGCCCAGTTCTTCTGCCGCAGCACGGCTCACGTCGATGATGCGGCCGCGGCTGTAAGGTCCGCGGTCCGTGATGCGAACATCCACTTCACGCCCGTTGACGAGGCTGCGTACACGCACCATCGTGCCGAAGGGCAAGGTACGGTGCGCGGCAGTCAGTGCATGCATGTCGTAACGCTCTCCACTGGCGGTACGCCTGCCATTGAAGCCCGGGCCATACCAGGACGCATGACCACGCTGGAATTCGCGCGGCACCTCGCCGTTCAGCAAACCGGGCTGCGGGACTTCATCGGCAAGCGAAATGCCGGGGGTGGATTCAGAAGGTGTACCGGCTGCCTCGGGGTTTTGCGAGGGACGAAAGGGCCGGCTCACAACCGCGGGCCTTGCCTGATCTGTTGACAGCGAGGGGGAAACTGCAATTTGTACCGGTGATATGGGTGCGGTCGTACAGGCCATCAGAAGGGCCGAAACGCAGCCTGCAAGGGCCAGCCTTATCAAGTGATGCAGCATGCCGGCCTTGTATGCTGAAGCCAGTCAGGCCAGCTGCAACCTGCGAACAATCTCGGTCGTCGCCGCAGCCTGGTTCATGGTGTAGAAATGAATGCCGGGCACGCCCGCCGTGCGCAGCTGGTCACACAGGTCGGTGATCACATCAAGGCCAAAGCTTTTGATGGAATCGACATCGTCACCAAAAGCCTGCAGGCGCAGGCGAATCCAGCGGGGTATCTCGGCGCCGCACGCGTCGGAAAACCGCATGAGTTGCGTCGAGCTGGTGATCGGCATGATGCCGGGCACCACGGGCACATCGGCGCCCAGCCTGGCCGCATCGTCAACAAAACGGAAATAGGCGTCGGAGTTGAAGAAGTATTGCGTGATCGACGAGTTCGCACCCGCCTTGACCTTGGTCACATAGGCCTGCAGGTCTGCATCGGCCGACTTGGCCTGCGGGTGGATTTCGGGATAGGACGCGACTTCGATATGAAAGGTGTCGCCAGTCTCTGCGCGTATGAAAGCCACCAGATCGCTGGCGTAATGAAACTCGCCACCTGCGCCATAACCGCTGGGCAAATCGCCCCGCAAGGCGACCAGGCGTCTGACGCCCATCTTCTGCAAAATGCCGAGCTGCTCGCGCACCGTGGCCTTGGTAGCACCCACACATGAAAAATGGCTGGCGGCATCGACGCCTTCGGCGAGGATTTCACCAACTGTGCCGAAAGTGCCGTCCTGTGTAGAACCGCCCGCACCGAAAGTGACCGAGCAAAAGTCAGGTTTGAGCGCATAGAGCGACTGGCGCGTCACGCGCAGCTTCGCCGCGCCTTCAGGCGTCTTGGGCGGGAAAAATTCAAGGCTTATCGGCAAGGTCATCTCAACTCCCGGATTCTTCTATTTTCTATTCGGCACCATCTGCCTCGTCGGGCTGGTCCTGTTCATATTTTTTCTTGCGCTTGCTGCGTGCGGGGCCGTGCTGGCCGGCGTGGGCCTCTTCAGAGTCTTCATGCGCGGCATGCAGGGCGCGCAACTCGCTGCGCGGCGTGCGCTTGGGAATGTTGCGTACGGGCGCAGCAGCGAGGGGCTTTTCTTCAGCGGCTACGTTGTGCTGCTTCTTCCCGTGAATGAAAAACTCGCGGTTGCCATCGCCCCCCTCAATCGCGGATTCCATCCAGCCCAGCACATCGACACCTACTTCGGCGCAGGTGTCACGCAAACGCTTTTCGACAAACGCGAAATGCGCCGGGTCGCGCACAATGCCGCCCTTGCCTATCTGGCCGGGCTGCAGTTCGAACTGCGGCTTGACCAGCATGAGCAGGTGGCCGTCGGCCTTCAGCAAACGCGCAACGGCGGGCAGCACCAGCGTGAGCGAGATGAATGACAAATCGCCCGTAAGGAAATCAAAGAGCGGGTTGAAGCCATCGTCACCTTCGGGGCCTGCGCCCTCTCCATCGAAGTCTTCCCCGTATTCATCGTGGTCACCCAGGTCTTCACCACCGTTTTTAATATGTACAGCGCGGCGGTAATGTTCGGCCAGGTCGTCCGCTGTCAGTGATCGCGCATTCACACCTTCGATGCAGACCACCCGTTCATCTGCACGCATGGTGGCGTGCAACTGGCCGTGACCTACATCCACGCCCACAACCTGCGCCGCACCGTTTTGCAACAGGCAATCGGTAAAGCCGCCGGTAGACTGGCCAATGTCAAGGCAGCGCAGCCCTTCCACGTTCAGCTTCGTCGCCTTCAGCGCGCCTTCAAGCTTGAGCCCGCCACGCGAGATGTATTTGGCCTCTGTGTTGTCGAGCACCTGCAGTTCAGCGGAGGCCGGAATCTCGTCACCGTTCTTGGCAACCCGCTTCCACGCCGGGGCGACCTCGCCCTCAACCAGCACGCGCCACTGCACACCAGACCCAATCAGGCGCTGGGCCTGGGAACGGGTGGTGGCAAAGCCGTGTTCGACGAGGAAGAGGTCAGCGCGCAATGTGTGGATCCAATAGCAATCTCAAGGGCGTAGCGAGCGCCCGTCAGCCAAGGCGCGGGTGGCTGCGAACCGGAACGTACTCAAGGTACGTGAGGATTCGCAGACGGGCCCCGCAACGCAGGATCACGGGCGCGCAGTAGCCACTAAATCAATAGCGGTAGGTGTTGGCCTTGTATGGGCCGGCTTTGGACACGCCAATGTAGGCAGCCTGTTCGTCGCTCAACTCGGTCAGCATCGCGCCGACTTTCTTCAGGTGCAGGCGTGCAACTTTCTCGTCAAGGTGCTTGGGCAGCACATAGACCTTGCCGACTTCATAGTCAGCCTGCTTGGTGAACAGCTCGATCTGGGCGATGGTCTGGTTGGCAAAGCTGGAAGACATGACGAAGCTGGGGTGGCCCGTGCCGCAACCGAGGTTGACGAGACGGCCCTTGGCCAGCAGGATGATGCGCTTGCCGTCAGGGAAGATGACATGGTCGACCTGTGGCTTGATTTCTTCCCAGGTGCATTTCTCGAGTGCAGCGACGTCGATTTCGTTGTCGAAGTGACCGATGTTGCAGACGATGGCCTGGTCTTTCATCTTCGCCATGTGGTCATAGGTGATGACGTTCTTGTTGCCGGTGGCGGACACAAAGATGTCGGCCTTGTCGGCTGCGTATTCCATGGTCACGACCTTGTAGCCTTCCATCGCAGCCTGCAGCGCGTTGATGGGGTCAATCTCGGTGACCCAGACCTGTGCGCTCAGTGCGCGCAGGGCCTGTGCAGAACCCTTGCCCACGTCGCCGTAACCCGCGACCAGGGCGACCTTGCCGGCAACCATGACGTCGGTGGCGCGCTTGATGGCGTCGACCAGTGATTCGCGGCAACCATAAAGGTTGTCAAACTTGGACTTGGTGACGGAGTCGTTCACGTTGATGGCGCGCAGGGCCAGCGTGCCCTTGGCAGACATTTCATTCAGACGCAGCACGCCGGT
Organism: Polaromonas sp.; assembly: GCF_016185115.1. GTDB lineage: Bacteria > Pseudomonadota > Gammaproteobacteria > Burkholderiales > Burkholderiaceae_C > Polaromonas. The sequence goes on from NZ_JACPOF010000020.1 coordinate 434,937, forward strand.
GGTGGTTTCTTCGGTCACGCCGATGATGTTCTTCAGGCGGCGGCTGTACCAGGTCGGGTCCTGCGCGAGCTTGGCCTTGATGGAGTTGAACAGGCAGATTTCTTCCTCGCTGCCGGGATTATTGAGCAGGCTGGCGTCTTTTTCGGCCTTGGTGCCCAGGTGCATCAGCAGCGTTGCATCGCCACCGTCGTCCAGGATCATGTTCGGGCCTTCTTCAGGCGTGCCCTTGGCACCGCTGAATTCAAAAATACGGTGGGTGTAATCCCAGTAGTCGGCCAGGGTTTCACCCTTGATGGCGAACACGGGGGTGCCGGCTGCGGCAATCGCTGCAGCCGCGTGGTCCTGCGTCGAGAAGATATTGCAGGAAGCCCAGCGCACGTCGGCGCCCAGGGCCTGCAGCGTTTCGATCAGCACGCCGGTCTGGATGGTCATGTGCAGCGAACCGGTGATGCGCGCGCCCTTGAGCGGCTGGGCCTTGGCGAATTCTTCGCGAATGGCCATCAGGCCGGGCATTTCGGTCTGGGCGATATTGAGTTCCTTGCGGCCCCAGGCGGCAAGGGAGATGTCGGCAATGATGTAGTCGGCGACAGGTTTCAGAACGGCGTTCATTTGATAACTCCAGAAGTCATAGGTCAAATTGGGCAGGATAGCCACGAGCTTGCGTTTCAGGGGGAAGTTTTGTTGGACTCACCCGGCCTGATAGCGCATGCGGGTGAGCGTGGTTGCAAATGAAAGTCCTGAGCCTAGACCACGTGGAGTGGGTTGCAACGCTCCTCAGGAAGCCACTATTGTAGCCAAAACAGGCGTTGTCCGCCAGGCGGGTGCCCGGCGTGGGAGAATTTCATGATGCAGGAAATAACGCTCTGGCCTCTGGCTGACCGCCGCCGAATCAAGGGCGTTTTCACGGACATCGACGACACGCTGACCACCGATGGCGCCATCACACGCGACGCACTGACTGCGCTCGGCGAATTGCGCGAGGCCGGTATCCCGGTCATCGCCATTACGGGCCGGCCCGTCGGCTGGAGCGAACCTTTTGCGCAAAGCTGGCCGGTCGAAGCCATTGTGGCGGAGAACGGTGCGGTTGCCCTGCAGCTTGCAAATCCAGAGGGACTGCCCGCAGACGTCGATGCGCGCAACCTACTGTTGAAACGATACCAGCAGGACAATGCGACGCGCCTTGCCAATTACGCGCAGATGCAGCAGGTGCTTGAACGCATCGAGCACGAAATCCCCGGTGCCCGCCGGGCCACAGACTCATCAGGTCGCGAGACTGATATCGCCATAGACCACAGCGAGTTTGAGCATCTCGATGAAGCGCAGATTGCCGCCGTGGTCGCGCTCATGCGCAGCGAAGGCATGAATGCCACCGTCAGCTCCATCCACATCAACGGCTGGTTCGGCACGCACAACAAGTGGCAGGGCGCGCGGTGGATAGTGCGCGAGTTGTGGGGCCGTGACCTGGAAGCCGAGATTGCCCATTGGGCGTTTGTGGGGGACTCGACCAACGACGTGCTGATGTTTGAAGCTTTCCCGCAATCCATAGGTGTGGCCAACGTGCGGCGCTTCGAAGCGCAGCTGGCGCACAAGCCGCGCTATATCACGCGGGGGGAGCGCGGTGCGGGCTTTGCAGAAGTAGCGCAGGCACTGCTGGCAGCCCGGTAAGCTGAACCGTTAACACCCCAGGTTACGCCCAGCCTGCGCGCAGGAAAGAAGCCTGCTTAATTGGGCTTGGCCAAACCGAGCTTGTCGATGAGCACTTTTTCACGGCCCACCGTGTCCTGCGCAAATTTTGTGTAATCGGCAGAGCTCAGGTAATTGGGCAGCATGTCGTAACGCGCCAGTGACGCCACATAGCTGGGTTCTTCCATGGCTTTCTTGAATGCGTCATGCAGGCGCCTGACCACATCTGGCGGCGTACCCTTGGGCGCGCCAATGCCGAAGGGCGAGTTCTGGACGATGTCGTAACCCAGTTCTTTCAGCGTGGGCGCGTTGGGGAACTTGTCGAGGCGCTTCTCGCCCCAGGTGTTGAGCACGCGCAGCTTGCCAGCTTCGACCTGCGGCGCAAAACCGGTGCTGTCGGCGGCGGCCATCAACTGGCCGCTCACCACGGCCAGCATCAGGTCGGCACTGCCTTTGTAGGGCACATGCTGCAGCTGTATGCCGGCTTTTTGTGCCACCAGCTCGGTCGTGAGGTGCGGGCTGGTGAGTGTGCCGGTAGACCCGTAAGTCAGCTTGCCCGGGTTTGCCTTGGCATAGGCCACGAAGTCGGCCCAGGTCTTAAGGGGCCCGTCAGCCGGGACCACGATGCCGAAGGCGTAGCCTGTGACGTTGATGACGTAACTGATGTCCTTGACCGGGTCCCAGTTGATCTTGGTGGTGTAGCCGATGCGGAAAACGCCGAGCGGAATTTGCGCGACGGTGTACCCATCGGCCTGCGCGCTCTGCAACTGCTGCGCGGGCAATGTTCCGCCAGCGCCTGGCTTGTTCTCGACGATCACCGGCTGGCCCAGAATCTTGCCTGCGTTGTCGGCCAGCGAGCGCATGGTGATGTCAGTCGGGCCGCCTGCCGGGAAGGCAATCACGAGTTTGATGGGTTTGTTCGGGAAGGTGTTTTGCGCAAGAACCGGCTGACCCATGGCGATAAGGGCCAGTGCGGCGGCGGTGTGCAGGATGTGGCGACGTTGCATAAAAACTCCCCGTGGATGGTGGCAATCGCTGCATCTTGCGCGACAACACCGCCGGGCGCATCAGGGGAACACCTGAAGCCCTGTCGCGCCTGCGTCAGGGGTTTCAGCCATATGCCGGCAAACGGGCGACTAAACCCGCGCCAGAACGCTTTTCAGTGCATTGCCGGTATGCGTACCCAGTTTGACCACCGTTTCAGGTGGCGCAGAGGCCACCACAGTACCGCCGGCATTACCCCCATCCGGCCCTAGGTCAATGACCCAGTCGGCCTCGGCAATCACGTCCAGGTCGTGCTCGATCACCACCACGCTGTGGCCGCCGTTGACAAGACGGTGCAGCACGTGGATGAGTTTTTCAACATCGGCCATGTGCAGGCCCACGGTCGGCTCATCGAGCACATAAAGCGTGTGCGGTGCCTTCTGCCCACGGCGTGTGATGTCGTCGCGTACCTTGCTCAGCTCGGTCACCAGCTTGATGCGCTGCGCCTCGCCACCCGACAATGTTGGTGAAGGCTGGCCAAGGGTCAGATAACCCAGCCCCACATCCTTCAGCAGTTGCAGCGGGTGGCTGATATTGGGCATGGAGGCGAAAAACTCCACCGCCTCATCGACCTCCATCTTCAGCACTTCGCCTATGCTCTTGCCGCGCCATGTCACAGCCAGCGTCTCGGGGTTGAAACGTGCGCCATGGCAGGTTTCGCAGAGCACTTTCACGTCCGGCAAGAAGCTCATGCCGATGGTGCGCACTCCGGCACCCTCGCAGGTCGGGCAGCGGCCCTCGCCGGTGTTGAAGCTGAAGCGCCCTGCCGCGTAACCACGTGCGCGTGCTTCCAGGGTGTCGGCAAACAGTTTGCGAATCGTGTCCCAAAAGCCGATGTAGGTCGCCGGGCACGAACGCGGTGTTTTGCCGATCGGTGTCTGGTCGACTTCCAGCACACGGTCTACCACCTGGTAGCCGTCTATGCTTTCGCAGCCCGTCCATGCAGGGTGCTTGCCTGCCGCATCCGCATCGCGGCCGGCCTTGGTAGAACGCTGCATCACAGCCGCATGCACATTGGTCAGCAACACATCGCGCGCAAGTGTCGATTTTCCGGAGCCCGACACACCTGTCACCGCCACAAGCCGATACAGCGGCACGTCAATGCTCACATCTTTCAGGTTATGCAGTTCAGCCTTTGTGACCTTCAGCCATGAGGTAAACGGGCTGGCCGTCACGGGCGCCGCGTTGCGCAGGGCGCTGGCTGTAGCCGCAGCAGCTTTCAACGCAGCTGCCTTGAGCAGTGCCTGCTTCTGTTTGCTCACGGGTTTGGCGGATGCCGCCCTGGCGTCCACCGTGATGCTTGCAACCGCCTCGGCGCCCTCACGCGTTTCCCGCCTGACTTCCAGCGGGTGAATCAGCGGCTTGGCCAGATAGCGACCCGTCAGCGAATCAGGTACGGTGGCCAGGTGCGCTGCTGTGCCCTGCCCGACCAGCCGGCCACCGCGTTTACCCGCGCCGGGGCCGATGTCGATGATGTTGTCGGCGCGACGAATGGTGTCTTCGTCATGCTCGACGACCACCAGCGTGTTGCCGCGCTCGCTGAGCTTGCCCAGGGCGCGCAGCAAGATCTGGTTGTCGCGCGGGTGCAGGCCAATCGTCGGTTCATCAAGCACATAACAAACGCCCTGCAGGTTGGAGCCCAGCTGCGCCGCCAGGCGTATGCGCTGCGCTTCACCACCCGACAGCGTGGGCGCACCACGGTCCAGCGTGAGGTAGCCCAGGCCCACGTCTTCAAGAAACTCAAGGCGTGACCTGATCTCGGGAATCAGGTCACGCGCGATGCCACTTTCGCGGCCGACCAGCGCCAGCTTCTCGACCCAGGCGCGCACGTCGGTCACGGACAGGCGCGCGATTTCGGCAATACCAACGCCGGCAAACTTGACGGCTCTGGCCTGCCTGTTCAGCCGGGTGCCTTCGCAGCCGGGGCAAACCGCATCGACCACGTCTTCGGCTTCGGGCTCCTCAAAACTTTGTTCGCGGCCCTTGTTGTCATCGTCGCGCACCGAGTCGTCAAACACCTTGCGCTGTTCTTTGGTGAGCTTTACACCAGTGCCTACGCAATCCGGGCACCAGCCATGTTTGCTGTTGTAGCTGAACAGGCGCGGGTCAAGTTCGGGGTAAGACGTGGCGCATACAGGGCAGGCGCGTTTGGTAGACGCTGCCTCCAGCGTGCCTATGCCTTTGGTGGAGGTACCGGCCAGCATCGCACCTTTCAGGCCATCCAGCGGAGCCAGTACATGCACCACACCCTTGCCGTGCTGCAGTGCGACAGCCAGTGCGGCGCGCAGCACAGCTTCGTTTTCAGGCGAGACGTGGATATCGGCTATCGGCAGCTCGACCGTGTGCTCCTTGAAGCGGTCAATGCGCGGGAAGCCGGTGGTGGGCAAGAACTCGCCATCAACGCGCAGGTGGGTGTAGCCGCGTGGCCGCGCCCAGTCGGCGAGTTCTGTATACACACCCTTGCGTGCAATCACCAGCGGTGCCAGCAGGCCTATGTGTTTGCCGCGATAGGCCTTCATCAGCTGCGCGGCGATGCTCTCCGGGCTTTGCGGCATCACGGCTGCGCCGTCTTTCGTGCAGTGCTGCACACCCAGCTTCACGTAAAGCAGGCGCAGGAAATGCCAGACTTCGGTTGTCGTGCCCACGGTAGACTTGCGCCCGCCGCGGGAAAGGCGCTGCTCTATCGCCACCGTGGGCGGAATGCCGTACACCGCATCCACCTCAGGCCGCCCCGCCGGCTGCACGATGCTGCGTGCGTAGGCATTGAGTGATTCCAGGTAACGCCGCTGTCCTTCGTTGAACAAAATATCAAAGGCCAGGGTGGACTTGCCCGAGCCCGACACGCCGGTGACCACGTTGAACTTGCCGCGCGGAATGTCGACCGACAGACTCTTGAGGTTGTTCTCCTTGGCGTTGACGATCTGTATCAGATTGCTGAACGCAGGGCGGGTCTTCCACGCCCTGGGTTTGGCTTCTTCAACGCCATACACCCGGCCCATCGCGGCTTCGTACTCGCGCAGGGCTTTGGCGGTATGGGATGTCGGGTGCTCGCGCACCTGTTCAGGCGTACCTTCCGCCACCAGAAGGCCGCCGCCTTCGCCGCCTTCAGGGCCAAGGTCAATCAGCCAGTCGGCCGAGCGGATCACGTCAAGGTTGTGCTCGATGATGATGAGTGAATGACCCGCATCAAGCAGCTTGCGCATCGCGCGCATGAGCTTGGCGATATCGTCAAAGTGCAGGCCTGTCGTCGGCTCATCAAACAGGAACAGGGTGCCGCGACCAGGCGTCTTCAGTGCGAGAGCCTGTTTGCTGGCGCTTTGGGTCTTGCTGGCATCGGCCAGAAAACCTGCGAGCTTGAGCCTCTGCGCCTCACCGCCCGACAGCGTGGGCACCGGCTGGCCCAGCTTAACGTACTCAAGTCCCACATCAACAATGGGTTGCAGGGCACGCACAACTTCGCGGTCCTGCGCAAACAGCTGAACCGCCTCGCTCACCGTCAGGTTCAGCACGTCAGACACATTCATCACGCTGGGCATGGCCTGGCCAATCGCCTTGCGCTCAATGGTCACTTCAAGTATCTCGGGGCGGTAACGCTTGCCATCGCAGTCCGGGCAACGCAGGTACACGTCGCTCAGGAACTGCATCTCCACATGCTCAAAGCCGGAACCACCGCAGGTCGGGCAGCGGCCATCGCCGTTGTTGAAGCTGAATTTCGACGAGGTATAGCTGCGCTGCCGCGCCAGAGGAGCCTGGGCAAACAGGTCCCGCACGGCATCCCATGCACCCACGTAGCTGGCCGGGTTGGAGCGCGCGGTCTTGCCAATCGGCGACTGGTCGACAAACACTACATCGGTCAGGTGATCAGCGCCCATCAGGCGGTCATGCAGGCCCGGCGTTTCAGTCGCCTTGCCGAACTGGCGCAAGAGTGCCGGTGCCAGAATGTCCTGCATCAGGGTGGACTTGCCCGATCCGCTGACACCGGTCACGCAAACAAGACGCTGCAGGGGGAAGTCAACCGTCAGGTTTTTCAGGTTGTGGTCGCGCGCGCCCTCAAGAATGAGGCGCGGGGTGTTGTCAGTCACCGGGCGTTTGAAACCCATGCCAACTCTTTTGCGTGAACCGAGATAGTCACCCGTCAGCGTGTTCGCATGTTTGAGGTCTTCGGGCGTGCCGTCAAACACAATCTGGCCACCCTTCTCGCCCGGGCCGGGGCCCATGTCTATCATGCGGTCAGCCGCCAGCATGACGGCCGGGTCGTGCTCGACCACCACGAGCGTGTTACCGGCATCGCGCAAACGGTGCATGGCCTGGGTGATGCGGTTCATGTCGCGAGGGTGCAGGCCAATCGAGGGCTCATCCAGCACAAACAGGGTGTTGACCAGCGAGGTACCCAGCGCAGTCGTCAGGTTTATGCGCTGCACTTCGCCGCCCGACAGCGTACGGCTTTGCCGGTCCAGCGTGAGATAGCCAATGCCTACATCACACAGGTACTTGAGCCGGGTCTGGATTTCATCAAACAGCGCCTTCAGCGCCTTCTGCTCGGCATCATCACCCACCGCCGCAATCGACAGGCTGGCCGAGAACTTCTGCAGCCGGTCAATGGGCAGGCGCATCAGGTCGTGCAAAGCCAGGCCAGGAAGCGCCTCCAGCTGTTCACGACTCCACTGCACACCCACGGGCATGAAACGTTCAGACGGCGGCAATGCGGCATCAGCCGCTTCCTTGGTGCCCAGACGCCACAGCAATGACTCAAGCTTGAGGCGTGCGCCGTTGCAGGTTTCACACGTCGTGTAACTGCGGTACTTGGACAGCAGCACGCGGATGTGCATCTTGTAGGCCTTGCTCTCGAGGTACTCAAAAAAGCGCTTGATGCCAAACCAGTGCTGGTTCCATTTGCCGTTCCAGCCGGGCGAACCATTGATGACCCAGGCCTGCTGCTCGGGCGTGAGTTTGTACCAGGGCGTGTCGCGCGGGATGCCTGCTGTTTCGGCATGGCGCATCAGGTCATCCTGAGCCTCTTTCCAGGCCGGGGTCTGCATGACCTTGATGGCGCCTGAACGCAACGTGAGTTTTTCATTGGGAATAACAAGGCCGTAGTCCACGCCGATCACGCGGCCAAAACCCTTGCAGGTGGTGCATGCGCCCATGGCGGAGTTGAAGGAAAACAGCGATGGCGTGGGCTCGGTGTAACGGGTGTCGCTCTCGGGGCAATGCAGGCCGGTTGAGAAGCGCCACATCTCCTCGACCGCTGCCGTGCCGGCGTCTGCTTCTCCGACATGCGTGACATACACATTCAGACGCCCGCCGCGTTTGAGCGCCGTTTCAATCGCCTCAATGGCGCGGGCTTTTTCAATCGACTGGATGCGAAAGCGGTCAGCCACCACATCGAGCAGCTTGTGCGGCCCGGCAGGGGTGGCGACATCGCGCTGTGCATGCACCCTGGTAAAACCGCTGGCCGACAGCCACTGCTCCAGCTGTTCTTCGCTGGTGTTGCCGGGCAGTTCCACCGGGAAGGTCATGACCACACGATCAGTGTCTTTGGTACGCGCCATGATCTCTGCGTAAATCGATTCGGGGCTGTCATGGCGCACGCTCTGGGCCGTCTGCCTGTCAAACAGCTGGGCCGAGCGGGCGTACAACAGCTTCAGGTGGTCGTTCAGCTCGGTCATGGTGCCGACGGTTGAACGCGAGCTGCGCACCGGGTTGGTCTGGTCAATCGCAATCGCCGGTGGTACGCCTTCCACCTTGTCAACGGCAGGTTTGTCCATGCGGTCAAGGAACTGCCGGGCGTAGGCCGAAAAAGTCTCCACATAACGGCGCTGGCCCTCGGCAAACAGCGTATCGAACACCAGCGACGACTTGCCGGAGCCGCTGGGGCCGGTCACGACGGTCATTTCATTGGTACGGATATCCAGGTCGATGTTTTTGAGGTTGTGCTGACGCGCGCCGCGAATGCGGATGGTTCCCTGGGACATGTATGAGGTGCTTTCCTGAAGAGGTCAAACATTCTAGGCAACAGACCTCGCCGAGCGGACCATGTGGTTATCACGCGCGCATTGCCCACAGTTACAAAATCCGGACGGCGTACCTCGACCGGCCACCCAGGAAACAAGACATGAAAAAGGCAGTAGCCGGGCTGAGCCCAAGCCGCGACAAAGTCCAGACTGCGCTGGAAGGCATCAAAAAACTGGATATCGGTGGTCTCGAAGTGAGCTACAGCACCGACGACCACACCGGCCTTGATTTTGCAAACCTGTCAATTATTGGCAGTGACGGGAAATTCAAGCGCTGACACTGTGCACGCTGTGTCCCCGCTGGACCGCGTATCCAGGTCAGTAGTACAGCGCGTTCTCCAGCTCAAGAAACTTCTCGGGGCCCACCGCTTCGCGGATCTTCGGCGCCAGCTCCTTGAGCTTGTCGATATCGCCCGCAGCCTCAACCGCCAGATTCAGCCTGAACCCGCGCAAACCAAGGCCGGCGGTCAGGCGGATGGCAATGGGGTAGGCCTTGGAATAGTGAGCCTGCGCACTGAGTGTGGGATGGCCATCGGCGGTTTGTGAGAGTTGGGCAGTCTCCTGACGCGGCGCAGCAACTGCCGCCGCAACGGCAGGAGCAGCCGCACTGGAAGCGGGCGCGGGGGCAGCAGCGGGTTGTGCCGAGTGAAGCGCCAGCAATCCAAGTGAGACAAGATGCTGCACATCATCAGGCGTCACACCCAGACCGGCGGTGGCCTTCAGAACTTCTTCGGAGTCTCGTTTACCGTCAAACAGGATGAAGGCGGAACGCTGGCGTGGAGTGAGTGCCACGGAACGATTGTGAAGGGCGCCATGGCCCAGTTCTGTTTTTATGTAAAGCATCGGCTTGTCTCCTGTTATGTCCGCAGCAACTGCTGCCGGCACGCGGTCATTTGCCCTGGGCGACGCTTGTTATGGTTTATTCGTCTTCATTTCAATTTAACCCATTTTTCAGGGCTGCGCATTAGTGTTAAGGATATGTAAAGCCGTTCATTACAGGAAATGGGAAACAGTCCTACGAAGCTCTAGGCCGAATATGAATCAGACGTCCGGACACTGCCGTGTTTTTCGCCACTGATGTCAATGTCACCACCCTTGTTAAGGAGGAATATGGCCAGCCCGGCAAACACGATAAAACCCAAAACAATCTTCCACATTTTCAAATTCCCTCCAAAAAAAAGCCCCCGCCATGTGACGGGGGCCTGATATTTACTGATTGCTCGAACGGGCACCGGCACAAAGGCAGGTGCTGCCATCACCAGCTTTAGTCGTGGGCGTAGATGTCCACGTCTTTGGTTTCCCTGACGAACAGCATGCCGACCACAAAGGTCATGCCGGCAATGATGATGGGGTACCAGAGGCCGTTGTACATGTTGCCGGTCTGCGCCACGATGGCAAACGCCGTCGTAGGCAGCAAGCCACCGAACCAGCCGTTACCGATGTGGTATGGCAGGCTCATGGAGGTGTAACGGATACGGGTGGGGAACAGTTCGACCAGCATGGCAGCGATCGGACCGTACACCATGGTCACCAGCAGTACCAGATAGAACAGGATGGCCGTGACCTTGAACTTGTCAACCTTGGCAGGATCGGCCTTGCTCGGGTAGCCTGCGGCCTTCAGGTCGTCAGCCACGGCCTTCTTGAACTCGGCATCTTTCTTCTTGGCATCATCAGCGCTCAGGCCCTTGGCGGCGTAGCTCGAAATGGAAGTCTCACCGATCTTGATGCTGGCAACAGTACCTGCTGGCGCGGCAATGTTGTCATAGCTGACCGATGCGCCTGCCAGCACCTGTTTGGCGATATCGCATGAGCTGGTGAACTTGACGGTACCGGTCGGGTTGAACTGGAACGAGCACTCGTTGGGGTCAGCCGTGACGGTGACCTTGTTCTTGGCTTGTGCAGCGGCGAGGTCAGGATTGGCAGCCTTGGTCAGCGCGCCGAACACCGGGAAGTAGGTCACAACAGCCAGCAGGCAGCCGGCCATGATGATGGGCTTGCGGCCAATCTTGTCGGACAGCATGCCAAACACCACGAAGAACGGGGTGCCGAGGATCAGCGAGTAGGCCACCAGAATGTTGGCGGTCGGGCCGTCAACCTTCAGCGCCTGCGTCAGGAAGAACAGCGCGTAGAACTGGCCGGAATACCAGACCACTGCCTGGCCGGCGGTCAGGCCGATCAGGGCCAGGATGACGATCTTCAGGTTTTTCCACTGGCCGAAAGATTCGGACAACGGTGCCTTGGATGTCTTGCCTTCAGCCTTCATTTTCTGGAAGGCTGGCGATTCGTTCATGGACAAACGAATGTAGACAGACACGGCCAGCAGCAGGATGGACACGATGAACGGAACGCGCCAGCCCCAGTCTGCAAAAGCAGCTTCGCCAATCGCGGTACGCACACCCAGAATCACCATCAGGCTCAGGAACAGGCCCAGGGTTGCCGTGGTCTGGATCCAGGAGGTGTAAGCGCCGCGCTTGTGCTGCGGCGCATGTTCAGCCACATACACGGCAGCACCGCCGTACTCACCACCGAGTGCCAGGCCTTGCAACATGCGCAGCGCAATCAGGATCACCGGAGCGGCAACGCCTATCGATGCATAGCTGGGCAGCAGGCCGACGATGAAGGTCGACAGGCCCATGATGACGATGGTGACCAGGAAGGTGTATTTGCGGCCAATCATGTCGCCCAAGCGGCCGAACACCAGTGCGCCAAAAGGACGCACGATGAAACCGGCAGCAAAAGCCAGCAGCGCAAAGATGAACGCAGAACCCGCGTCCAGTCCGCTGAAGAACTGCTTGGCAATGATGGCAGCGAGTGAGCCGTACAGGTAGAAGTCGTACCACTCGAATACCGTGCCCAGCGAAGAAGCGAAGATGACCTTCTTCTGCTCCGCTGACATCGGCCTGTTGTCGATTGCTGTAGCCATATGTTGTGTCTCCAAATAATGAATGCCTCCGGCGTGGAAGCTGAGCAGATTATTCGGAGAGTCGCTGACCCAGCTCTGACGTGAAAATAACAGGAGCTTGCGCCAAACTTATACGGGGCTGACAACTCAAGGGGAAACCCTTGAAAAACTTTTCAGCATGCGAATCCACCCCGGGAAAACGCTTAGTTCTTTCGTGTGATGCCCGTCTGAACCTTACGCACGCCATCCCAGCCATCGCCTGCGAACCATTCACCCCCAGTGAGGTAGTCACGCAGCATGGGCAATGCATCCATGCCCCAGAAAATTTTCCCGTCAACTTCAAGCGCAGGCACGCCGAAAACATTTTTTGAAATCGCTTCTTCGGTATTGTTTTTCAGCAATGTCTTTGCCTCTTCGGGTTGCAGGTGGATCTGTGACGCCAGCTGCTGCGACAGGGCCTCAAGCCGCTGCGCATCGGCGGCATCCGCACCGCCTTGCCAAACGTGGCGAAAGATGGTCTCGCAGACATAGCGATTGGGCGTACCCGTTTCTTCAGGCGAAGAGCAGGCAGTCGCCAGGCGCAGCAACGCCAGCGGGTTGAATGGATGTGCCAACGGCATCTTCAGATCAATGCCCTTGCTGTGCGCAAGCCAGAGCACCTGACGATAAGTCCAGTCGCGCTTGGGTGCTATCTCTGCAGGCCCCAGTTGCCCGTAGTGCTTGAGCATGCCGGCAAACAGCACCGGCTTGTAACTTACGCTGTGGCTCACACCGGCAAGGGCTTCAGGCATGTGCTCGAACGCCAGATAGGCGTAAGGTGAAATGAAGTCCAGGTAAAACGTGATGTGTTTCATGCGCGGGCTCCGTTGTGTCGCAGGATGATCAGGACTGCAATGCGGCCATACGCTGGCGTATCAGCGACCAGACAGCACGCTTGCCGTCGTTACCGGCGCTGCTCCAGCCTGCGATTTCGTTGCGCGTGCGGAAGCAACCCATGCACATGTCGGTCACCGTACTCATGCGGCAGACCGAGATGCAGGGCGAGGGCACTTCGGAATCTGCACCGACCGTGTCCGCCCGCATGGTGACAAGCGTGATGGCGCGTTGCAACGCCAGCTTCTCTTCGTCGGTATCGACCGCGAAGTCGCCAACCGGCCCGCCTGTCAGTCGCTCCAGGTCCTGCGGCGACAGACGGAAAACCGCATGCGGATGTCCGGCCGCTGCCCAGATTTCATCAAAGCGGAACAGCGAACGGTCAATCAACACCACGGTGGGTGTCGCATGCGCCAGCGGAGAAACGCCGCCTATGGAAAAGCCCGTGCGGCTTTTGACAAACTCTGCATCTGCACGGCCCAGACGTTTGCCATCGGGGCAAACCAGCGCCTCAACCTTTTTTTCATCCACCCGTTGGTCGCCTGATGTGATGACCAGCACGGCCACCTCATCAGAGCGGCGTCTGAACACAATGCTCTTGGCGATCTGCCCCACAGAAATGCCAAGCGCATCGGCTGCCTGCTGGGCGGTGCGCGCCGCATCGTCAAGCATCACCGGCGTGTGGGGATGCCCTTTGCTTTCAAGCAAAGCGGCAACGCGCTGCACACCTTCGGGCAAGGACACCAGTTCAGCTCCACACACGTCAAGAGCCCCCACGTTCGCTCACTTTGTGTAACTCTCTGCCCCCCGAGGGGGCTGTGCTTGCTTGGGGCGGCCCTGCGCGGCGCACTATGCAGCCCTCTTGTTCAACAAAGCCGTAGCCGCACGTGAATTCGGCTTGCGCCCGAGGAAGTCGCTGATGAACTTGCCCGCATCAATCAGTTTGTCAAGGTCAATGCCGGTATTGATACCCATGCCGTGCAGCATGTAGACCACGTCTTCGGTGGCGACATTGCCGGTCGCACCCTTGGCAAACGGGCAGCCACCCAACCCGGCACAGGAGGTGTCGAACTGCCAGATGCCAAGCTCCAGAGCCGCAAGCGTGTTGCCCAGTGCCTGGCCGTAGGTGTCATGGAAGTGGCCCGATACGCCGTCAACCGCGTAGTGCCTGAGCGCGGCTTCCATCGCTTTCTGCACTTTGATGGGCGTACCCACACCAATCGTGTCTGCGATGCCGATGTGTTGCACGCCGATACCCTTCATCAGCTGCGCGACCATGCCCACACGGTCTGGCGCGATCTCGCCTTCATAGGGGCACCCCACGGTGCAGGAAATCGCGCCCCGCACGGCGATATTTTTGGCCTTGGCTGCTTCAACCAGGGGGCGGAAGCGCTCAATGCTTTCTTCAATCGAACAGTTGATATTGCGCTGGCTGAAGGTCTCACTGGCCGACGCAAACACCACCACTTCATCAGGCCTTGAAGCGACAGCCGCTTCAAAACCCTTCATGTTGGGCGTCAGCACTGAATAACGCACACCCGGTTTACGGTGTATGCCTGCCATCACCTCGACCGCATCGGCCATCTGCGGCACCCACTTGGGCGACACAAAACTGGTGACTTCAATTTCGGTCAGTCCCGCGTCCTGCAGACGGTGTATCAGTTCTATTTTCACAGCCGCTGGAACGGGCGTCTTTTCATTCTGCAGGCCATCGCGTGCGCCAACTTCAACGAGCTTTACTTTCGAAGGGTATTTCATACGCCTAGTATCCTTTTTTCCTGTCAACGACGCCCGGCAGGTTGCCTATATCCGCACCGCCTTCCAGGGCGCGGATTTTGCCCGCTATCTGGGCAATGCTTTCGTCGCGCAAGGTGCGGGCCGAGGTGTGCGGCGTGACTGTTATTTTCGGGTGTTTCCAGAACGGGTGAGCGGCAGGCAGTGGCTCGGTGCGAAACACATCAAGTGTGGCGCCCGCAAGCCGTCCACTGTCTATCAGCGCAATCATGTCTTCATCAATCAGGTGCCCGCCGCGTGCGACGTTCACGACATAGCCACCCGGCAAAAGGCGGCTCAGGGTGTCCCTGTTCAAGATGTTTTCGGTCTCGGGTGTGAGGGGCAACAGGCAAACCAGAATGCGCGTCGCCGCCAGAAAGTCATTGAGTCCATCAGAACCCGAAAAACACCTCACACCTTCAACAGCCTTTGCAGAACGACTCCATCCCAAAACTGGAAACTCGAACTGCGTCAGCGCACGGCTAACCCGCTCGCCCAGCACCCCGAGGCCCATCACGCCGACAGGGAAGTCCTCACGCGAACGCGGTTTGCGGTAAGACCATTTGCCAGCCGCCGCATCGGCCTCATAGCCATCGAACTCGCGGAAATGCCGTATCACGGCGTGGCACACATACTCGGCCATCTGCACCGACATGCCCGCATCATCCAGCCTCACTACAGGCACATTCGCAGCCAGGCGCAACTTTGCCAGCGCATCGACGCCTGCGCCAATATTGAAGACGCCTTTCAGCGCCGTCTGTTCGTCAAACAGCTGTTGGGGCGGAGCCCAGACTACCGCGTAGTCAGCAGGGGTCGACCCACGCGCCCATTCTTCAATCACGGCATCCGGAAACGCAGCCTGAAAACCCTGCAGCCAGGGAAGGGGATTCGTGTCAGTCAAACAAAAAGTAATGCGCATGCCAGGTATTAGACCAGTCGGTCCGAGCCATTTCAGGCAACAGCCACCGCAATCTTGAGCAGCTCCGCCCCCTCAGCCACCTGATCGCCGGGCGCATAAAGCAACTCCTCGACCACGCCATCGGCAGGCGCTGCAATCGTGTGTTCCATCTTCATGGCCTCCATCACCGCCAGCGGCTGGCCCTTGCTGACCTTGTCACCGGCCTTCACGCCGAACGACACCACCTTGCCCGGCATGGGCGCGGTCAGGCGTCCACCCTCGGTCGGGCCCTGGCCCGCGTGCGCCAGCATGTCGATCACCGTGATCTGCGTGGCGCCCACAGGTGAAAACACATGAGCGACTTCACCCTGCCGGTACACCGTGGCCTTCATGCGCCGGCCCGCAAACTGGACATCCACGCCCTGTACGGTTTTGACGAACACCAGCAGCCCCGACACGTCACCCATCGCCATGCGCAACGCACCGTCATGCAGGTAGGTCAGTTCAGCCTTTGCCGGCTCGCCATGAAATTCAAACTCGAAGCGGCGCACATTCACGCCATGTGAACGCCAGCCATCGCGGCGGCTGAAGGGGTCCTTGCCTTCCAGTGCTTTCTCATCCAGCAAGGTTTGCGCCACGGCGCTGGCCGCAGCCATGGTCAGGCCCACAAGCTCCTGATTGAACAGCACAGCCGTTTCACGCGGTATCAGCGCGGTATCAAGATTGGCAGTAGCAAACGACGGGCTGCGCACCACGTAACGCAAGAACTGCACATTGGTACTCAGGCCCACGATGCGGGTCTGCGCCAGCGCTTCGTCAAGCCGGGCCAATGCTTCTTCGCGCGTCTTGCCATGCACGATGAGTTTGGCCACCATGGAGTCATAAAAGGGCGAGATCGCATCGCCCTGCCGCACGCCGTCATCCACACGCACATCGCTTCTTTCAAAGCTGGTGCACGCCGGTTTGTCGTACACATGCAGCTTGCCGGTTGCCGGCAGGAAGTTGTTGTCTGGCGTTTCGGCGCAGATGCGCGCTTCAATCGCGTGGCCGTTGATGCGCAAGGCATCCTGGGCCAGCGGCAGCTTGCCGCCTGCGGCCACCAGCAATTGCCACTCGACGAGGTCCAGCCCGGTAATCGCTTCCGTCACCGGATGTTCCACCTGCAACCTGGTATTCATTTCCATGAAATAGAACTTCATTAAAGGTGGAGCCCCCACACTCGGCACTGACGTGTCCTCGCTGCCCCCCGAGGGGGCGCCCGCTTGCTTGGGGCGGCCCGGCGCGGCGCTCGGTTCCGCACGCTGCTCAACAATAAATTCAACCGTGCCCGCACCGACGTAGTTCACAGCGCGCGCTGCAGCCACAGCGGCTTCGCCCATTTCCTTGCGCATGGCTTCCGTCATGCCGGGCGCCGGGGCTTCTTCCAGCACCTTCTGGTGACGGCGCTGTACCGAGCAGTCACGCTCGAACAAATACACATAGTTGCCATGCGTATCGCCGAACACCTGTATTTCTATATGACGCGGGCGCTGGGCATACTTTTCAACCAGCACGGCGTCATCGCCAAAGCTGTTGATGGCTTCACGTTTGCACGATGCCAGCGCAGCATCGAAGTCTTCAGACTTTTCAACCGCACGCATGCCCTTGCCGCCGCCGCCCGCGCTGGCCTTGATCAGGACGGGGTAACCAATGCGGTCCGCCTCTTTTTTAAGCAGCACGGGGTTCTGGTCGCTGCCGTGGTAACCAGGCACCAGTGGCACGCCGGCTTTTTCCATCAGTTGCTTCGATTCAGCCTTCAGGCCCATGGCCTTGATGGCCGATGGTGGCGGGCCGATGAAGACCAGCCCGGCATCGCTGCAGGCCTGGGCAAACTCTTCGTTCTCGCTCAGAAAGCCATAGCCGGGGTGAATCGCTTCTGCACCCGTAGCCTTGGCCGCTTCAATGATGCGTTCCCAGCGCAGGTAGCTGTCTTTGGGTGCGCTGCCGCCAATGTGGATGGCCTCGTCGCAGTAGCCCACATGCTTGGCCGAAGCATCAGCATCTGAATAAACCGCCACCGTCTTGATGGCCATGCGCCTTGCGGTCGCTGCAACCCTGCAAGCTATCTCACCGCGATTTGCAATCAATATCTTTTTAAACATGTTCGTCTTTTCTTGAAAAAGGTGACTTCAGGGTCAGGGCATTGGTCGTGCCAGGGTCTGGCCTGCCGCTGAAGATGCGGGCCACGCGTGAAAACAGCTGGCGCAGAAACCGCCAACAAACTCGAATCAGCCAGATGCTGAGCGCCAGCACCAGGGCCAGCAGCACCACAAAAACAATCGGGTGGGCAATTGCCATCCACAGGCCCAGCGGCACCAGGCCATCTTCAAGCAGAGATACACCAATATTGCTGAATGGCTCAGGCGAGGTGTTGATGGCCGCACGCGTCGTGGCCTTGGCTGCAAAGCTGGTGGCTGCCAGCGTGCCGCCCAGCAGCGCGGCGACCAGCCCCATGACGCCGTTGTCGGCGCCAAACACGCCTGCTGCCAGCGCTGCGCCAGCAGGGATGCGGATCACGCCATGCACCACATCCCACAATGAATCCAGCCCCGGAATCTTGTCTGCAAAAAACTCGATGAACACCATGAAGCCGCTGACACCCAGCACCACAGGGTTAGCCAGCAGGTGCAGGCCTTGCGGCAACTGCACCCAGCCCATAAAACCTGCGAGCCCGGTCAACATGACGACCAGATACAGGCGAATCCCGCTTGCCCAGCCCAGCGCGCCTGCGAGTGCAATCAGTTGAGCGGTATCAAGGTTGTTCATGAAGGTCTAGCTGTTCAGCAACCAGTTGGGTTTGCGCTTGTTGAGGAAGGATTGCAGGCCTTCCCTGCCTTCAGGACTCACACGCACGTCGGCAATGCTTTCAACCGTCATGACAATCAGCTCGGGCGTGATGTCATACCCGGCCACGTCCTGCACCAGCTTTTTGCAGGCCTTGACCGCAGCAGGCCCGGCGTTGACCAGCGCTTGTGCCAGCTCGGCCACCTTGCCATCGAGCTGGTCCGCCGCCACCACTTCATGCACAAAACCAATGCGCAAGGCCTCTGTGGCACTGAATCGCTCGGCCGTCAAAAAGTAGCGGTGCGCCGCACGCGCGCCCATGGCGCGAATCACATAGGGGCTGATGGTCGATGGCAGCAAACCCAGCTTGACCTCGCTCAGGCAAAAACCTGCGGTATCTACCGCAACAGCAATATCGCAGGCCGCAGCCAGCCCTGTGCCGCCCGCATACACATCACCCTGTATACGCGCAATCGTTGGCTTGGGGCATTCGTAAACCGTGCGCATCATCTCTGCCAGGCGGGCTGCGTCTGCCAGGTTCTGCTCGCGTGTGTAGTCGGCCATGCTGCGCATCCAGTTCAGGTCTGCGCCTGCGCAAAAGGCCGTGCCGTTGGCGGCCAGCACGATGCAGCGCACATCGTCACGCGCGCCCAGGTCTTTAAATGCCGCCGTTACTTCAAGAATGACTTCATCATTAAAGGCGTTGCGTACATCGGGACGGTTGAGCGTGACGGTAGCGACTGCGCCTGTCACATTGATTTGCAAATGGCTCATTTCAATATTCCGTGGTCTCAATAACGCTTGGCAACTTCTTCCAGCATGACTTCCGTCGCGCCGCCGCCAATACCCAGCACGCGCGCGTCGCGCCACAGCCGTTCAATCGGTGTCTCGCGGATAAAGCCCATGCCGCCGTGAAATTGCTGGCAGGTCAGCAGCACCTCGTTGACCAGCTCGCCGGTCAGGGCCTTGAGCATGGACACCTCCTGCACGATGTCGCGCTTTTGCGTGACGGCCCAGGCGCAGTGGTACATGAACTGGCGCG
Source organism: Polaromonas sp. (assembly GCF_016185115.1). GTDB lineage: Bacteria > Pseudomonadota > Gammaproteobacteria > Burkholderiales > Burkholderiaceae_C > Polaromonas. Next base: position 453,989 of record NZ_JACPOF010000020.1, read on the forward strand.
CCGCACGAGTTTTGGCGTCCAGCATGGAAAGGCGCTGGCGAATCGTCTGCTGCTCCCACAGCGTGGCGCCAAAAGCCTGGCGCTGGCGGACATAGTCCAGCGTCAGTTCCAGCGCGCGGGTGCAGTGGCCGACCGCCATCGCGCCGAGAGCAATGCGTTCGGTCTGGAAGTTCTTCATCACCGAATAAAAGCCCTTGCCCTCTTCGCCCAGCAGGTTGCCAGCCGGTATGCGCACATTGTCAAAAATCAGCTCGGCCGTGTCTGACGACAGCCAACCGGTTTTCTTCAGCGCGCGGCCCACGGTGAAACCGGGCGTGCCTTTTTCAACAATGAACATCGACATGTCGCGTTTGCCCGGGCCCGTCTTGGCCGCCACAAAGTACAGGTCGGCATGTACACCGTTGGTGATGAACATCTTGGTGCCGTTGATGACCCATTCATCACCTTCGCGTTTGGCGGAGGTGCGTATACCCGCCACATCAGAGCCTGCACCCGGCTCTGTGATGCCAACCGCAGTGATCTTCTTGCCGGCAATCACATCTGGCAGGTATTTGGCCTTCTGTTCGGCATTGCCTGCATGAAACAGGTGTGGGCTGGCCATGTCGGTGTGTACCAGCACGGTGATGATGAAGCCGCCAAAGGTTGATTGCGACAGCGCCTCGGCAAACACCAGGTTGGTCAGCGCATCGGCCTCGCCGCCGCCATGTTCCGAGTCATACATCAACCCGAAGAAGCCCGCCTCGCCCATGCGGCGCAGCACATCACGGGGCACGCAGCCGTCTTCTTCCCACTGGGCGGCAAAGGGTTCCACCTCTTTGGCAATAAAACGCGCAATCTGATCGCGCAGCAACTCATGCTCGGGCGTGATGAAGATGTTGTCCATATGTCTCTTTTTATAAGTTGTTGTGATGGCCGCGCAGATTTACATGCGGAAGACGCCGAAGCGGGGTTCGCCGATGGACTGATTCATGCTGGCCGACAAACCCAGCGCCAGCACGCGCCGCGTGTCCGCCGGGTCGATCACGCCGTCGTCCCAGATGCGGGCACTTGAGTAGTAGGGGTGCGACTGGTGGGCAAACTGGTCCAGCACAGGCTGCTTGAAAGCCGCCTCTTCTTCGGCACTCCAGGTACCGCCTTTAGCTTCAATGCCGTCGCGCTTCACGGTCGCCAGCACGCTCGCGGCCTGTTCGCCGCCCATCACGCAGATGCGCGCGTTCGGCCACATCCACAAAAAGCGCGGTGAATAGGCCCTGCCGCACATGCCGTAATTGCCCGCGCCGTAGCTACCGCCGATGATGACGGTGAACTTGGGCACGCTGGCTGTGGCCACGGCCGTCACCAGCTTGGCGCCGTGGCGCGCGATGCCTTCAGCCTCGTATTTGCGGCCAACCATGAAGCCGGTGATGTTCTGCAAAAAGATCAACGGTATCTTGCGCTGGCAGCACAACTCGATGAAGTGCGCGCCCTTCTGTGCGCTTTCTGAAAACAGAATGCCGTTGTTGGCAATGATGCCGACCGGCATGCCTTCAATATGCGCAAAGCCGCAGACCAGCGTGGTGCCATAGCGCGCCTTGAAGTCATGAAACTCGCTGCCATCCACAATGCGGGCAATTACCTCATGCACGTCATAAGGCTTGCGCACATCGATGGGAATCACGCCGCCCAGCTCTTGAGGGCTGTGCAGCGGCGGTACCGGCTCGCGCAGCACCTGCTGCACGTTCTTCTTGCGGTTCAGGCTCGCCACGGCCTGCCGGGCCAGTGCCAGCGCATGCGCGTCGTTTTGCGCCAGGTGGTCGGCCACGCCCGACAGCCGCGTGTGTACATCGCCACCGCCCAGGTCTTCAGCCGAGACGATTTCACCAATCGCAGCTTTGACCAGTGGCGGCCCGGCCAGAAAAATCGTGCCCTGGTTTTTGACGATGATGGTTTCGTCGCTCATGGCCGGCATGTAGGCGCCGCCTGCCGTGCAGCTGCCCATCACCACGGCGATCTGCGCAATGCCCAGCGAGCTCATCTGCGCCTGGTTGTAGAAGATGCGGCCGAAGTGGTCACGGTCGGGGAAGACGTCGTCCTGGTTGGGCAGGTTGGCACCCCCTGAATCAACCAGGTAAACGCAGGGCAGGTTGTTCTGCTGCGCGATCTCCTGTGCGCGCGTGTGCTTCTTCACCGTCATGGGGTAGTAGGTGCCGCCCTTCACCGTCGCGTCGTTGCACACCACCAGGCAGTCAATGCCGCTGATGCGGCCAATGCCGGTGATGACACCGGCGCCCGGGGCGCTGTCGCTGCCGTCACGGTCGGGGTACATGGCGTAGGCAGCCAGCGGCGAGAGTTCGAGAAAAGGCGTGCCCGGGTCGAGCAGCATCTGCACACGTTCACGCGGCAGCAGCTTGCCCCGCGCCACATGCTTGGCGCGTGCAGCCTCACCGCCACCGGCGGCAGATTTGGCAACTTTTTCAGCAAGGTCATCGACCAGCGTGCGCATGGCAGCCGCGTTGGCCTGGAAGTCGGCCGAACGGGCATTGAGTTTGGTTTCCAGAACGGACATGAAATTCCTCTTAACAAACAGGGCGCAACATGTGCGGCTTACTCATGGCGTGAAGGGCTGTCATCCCGGACTCGATCCGGGATCCATGCCCCCGCTCTCCGCCTTTATCGCCTCGCCACGTCAACCATGGATTGCGGATCAAGTCCGCAATGACAGACATGGACACACCTTAACGCGAATCCACAAGATTAGCGAAAACTCGCCCCACGGTTGCAGTCAATCAAGTTGCAAATCGTGCCAATCTGGATGAAACTCCGGGTATGCCCGCACCCGATACCAAAAACCAGACCAGTGCGCCGGCTGCGGCCACCCCCATGGCCTTTGCCAGAAGCATAGTTGCTGCCTACAAACGCTATGGCCAAAACCCGGCTGAAGCGCTGAAGGTGGCACAGATCACGCCAGCCCAACTGGCCAAACCCACAGGCCATATCACAGCCCGGCAGATGGAAGTACTTTCAGGCACCGCCATGCAGGCGCTGGGCGATGAGGCACTGGGCGCTTTCTCACGCAAGTTGCCCTGGGGCAGCTACGGCATGCTGGCCCGGGCTTCGATCACCTCACCGAACCTGGGCATGGCCGTCAAACGCTGGTGCCGCCACCATGCGCTGCTGGCCGACGACATTGTTTTGCGCGTCAGCACCTCGGGCGACAGTGCAGCCATCATGGTCGAGGAGAAGGTGCCCGGCCAGGTCGGCGAGTTTGGGCTGGTGCATGTGCTGCGCAACATTCACGGCCTGGCCTGCTGGTATGTCGACTCGCGCATTCCGCTGCAGGGCGCACGCTTTCCGTTTGATGCGCCGCTGCATGCCGATGCTTACCCGCTGCTGTTTCAGGGCCCGCTGCAGTTCAATGCCCCACAGGCCGAGATCAGGTTTGACGCGCGTTACCTCGCCCTGCCCCTGCGCCGGGATGAAAAGGCATTGCAGCAAATGCTGCAGCGCGCCCTGCCCCTTACGGTGCTGCAGTACCGGCGTGACCGCCTGCTGGTGCAACAGGTACGCCAGGCCCTGGCCAACCCTGCAGTGGCTTCACACAATGCAGAGACCCTGGCAGCGGCGCTGAACATGTCACCCCGCTCATTGCATCGTCAGCTTCAGGAAGAAGGCGCTTCGCTGCAGCAGCTCAAGGACGAGGTGCGGTTTGAACGCGCGAAAGATTTGTTGCTGCGGACTTCAAAGCCCATCAAGCAGGTGGCTGCGACTTCGGGGTTTCGTAATGAGAAGAGCTTCACCCGCGCATTCCACCAATGGTCAGGTGAGACGCCGGTCGGCTTTCGCAAGCGCAGCGCGTGAGCAGCGGCTTATCGTCCAAACCAAACCTGCAGAGATCACAACACGTTCTGGGCATTGCCAAGGGCATTCGCCTACAGCGGCAGGCCAACTGAGCCGACATCCGGCGCTTTATGGCTTGCATAAGGTTGATTTCAGTTCCAAACGGAGCGATTTATCAACCATGCCCTTGGGGCAAAAAAGGAAAAACATATGTCTGACAACAAAGAAGTCGTAAGCGTTCTGAATGATTTGCTGGAAAACAGTCGCGACGGCGAATACGGTTTCAAGACCTGCGCCGAGCAGGTTGAAACTGCAAGCGCAAAAACTTTGTTCGCAACCCGTGCTGCTGGCTGTGCCCAGGCCGCCCGTGAACTCGAAGCGATGATCGTCCAGTACGGTGGCGAGCCTGCCGAAGGCGGGACCACAGCAGGCGCGCTGCACCGCGGCTGGGTAAAAGCCAAGGGTGCTGTGGGTTTTGACAGCGAACTGTCTATCCTCGAGTCCTGCGAAAAAGGCGAAGACTCTGCCATCGCGCGTTACCGCAAGGCCATGAAGGAAGAAGGCCTGCCCGCGGACGTCCGCGCCCTGATCGAGCGCCAGGCTGCCGGTGCCCAGAAGAACCATGACCAGATTCGTGATCTTCGGGATGTGGCGCGCGCGCAGAAGTAAATTCTGCGTTGACCGACAAAGCCCCTTCGGGGGCTTTTTTCGTCCCCCCCGAGCGACCAATTGCTACTGCACAAGGTACCCCGAGTTAAGAACGAAGTACGGTTTGAATCGGCGAAGGATTTGTTGCTTAGAACTTCCAAGCTCACTAAGCAGGTGGCTAAGGTTTCGGGGTTCCGGATTGAAAAGAGCTTTATAGGAGTTTCGAGAGTTGGCAGGAGTTTCTTCAGCACAGTTCAGGAGCGCTGAAATCTATTGAATCAACCCAATTCATTGTCTTGCAACAAACCTTTTTTCTCTGCCCACTGAATCCAATCCACCTCTTCGGAAGAAACCGGTTGCAAACTCCCGCCAAAATTTGCACTATCGGCAAACAAGATTAGATTGTCGCAATCCCAGCGTGCTGACGGAGCAATTAAGCCGTCACACCCTAAAAACTCAATTGCGGCACCAATTTGCTGAGTTCGATGGGGGTTGACTTTTTGATAGTTGGCATCTGAAACACCTAGGGCATGCAAATCCGTCCTCACAAGTTTCAAAGTACGGTCCGTCACAACCTCCAGTGTGTGAAGAGCCGCAGTTTTTGAAGGGCGCGGATTCCATTGGGACCAATGAAAGGATATCTCGGCCAAGGCTCCTTCACGTTGCAGACTGGTGTAAAGGACTGCAGCAGCACCCGAAGGCATCCAACGACCACCACTCCTAGAAGTAAGCAAAGGATCTAGGCTTCTACGGGTCGCCCGAAACACCTTGCCGCTGTAGTGTTCTTTAGGAAGACCATCCAGCTTATCCAGCAAATCTGATTCGTGAATCATTTGTAGCTAGATTTTTATAGATACACGCCATCTCTTAGCTGATGAACTACAGATAGAACTTCATCAACGCGCCCCTTTTGAATCAGCTCAGCTGGAGTTTCTCCATTTAGCAACCTCTGGCGAGAAAAAATCCAAAGTCGAGCTTCATTTGGCTCATAAAAATCAGACAGCTGATCTACGATGAACTCCAACTCTAGAAGCTGTTTTTCAGTATTCGGATGAGGAAATGCTTTTCCTTGATTCCACCGAGAAACCGTTTCCGGACGAACCTCCAAAACATTGGCGATATCAGAGGAACGCATCGCACCCTTTGTCTGGATAGCATCCAATCGACGGGCAATAGCATTGCTATTCATGGCTAAGCTCCTTTCAAAATTAACTTCTACGGGCTTCTCGAGAGGCACGTGTTTTAGGATGTTGCGCAAACGTGGCATCCTCTTTTCGTTTTTGAGCATATGCACCCAACGCCACTCGCAAATCATTCAATCGTTTACTTTGAGAGGCCATCTTTTTCTTAAGTGCTTCAGGCAAGGAAAGACCAGTTGCCACGAGTGCGCGATCACTCGCCGGCCGAAGGTGATCTTCGAGAAACTGAGCGGGTCTTAGTGACTCAGGAATTTGACTAAGTCCAGCTACTTCGCGCGTCCGCTGATACAAGAAATGGCGTGCAGGTGCCTGCAACATATCGGGAATGCCCCGGCCACAGCACAAAGTGTTCCTGCAGCCAAAAGCGGTTCGCGCTTTAGAACCAGTCTCAAACACTATTTCGGCATCTACTCTAGCGAGCAGCAAATCCAGGGTCGGCAAGTAAACGCGAAGTCCTTGCGCAAATGGAGGCGTTGTGGGAACCTTTTTCCAATGCCCACAGTTAAATCGCTCTCCCGAAGTTATCCCATGTGAGATGCCGCCAACAAGGCCAAAGGCCAATAAAGAGAGTCCAACTAGTCCACCCATGTGATCTGCGATCACCGGAACACCCAAGCTGTGAAATGCTGCAGCAGCATCGCCATATCGAGTTACAGCCGTGGGGCTACTGTCAGAACCGCATCCATCAACGTGTAGCCAAAGGCTATCGATATTCAGATTCCGCAGCCGCTCCAAAATCAAAAATCGCTTCGACTCGGTTCGAAATGCTTCATAGCTAATTGCTAGGGAGTAGTTAATCTGAATAGAACTTGAATTTTTGCGTTGCAGAGCGGAACGAAGGGCTTTGGTAGTCGCAATATCGATCTCAAGCCAAGGATCATTTGGGCTCGAAATCAAATGCGTTGGGGCAAGTATTTGTGTGAATCCATGCGTGATGGCAAATTGCGCAATCTCGTCCGCAAATTTTCGAATAGCCAATTCCGTCGAAAAATCATGCAGCGTGTGCATCCGTTTAGCCGACCAAGGCAAACTATCCATGGCCTTCGTGTACCCACCAACCGTGCCCATAGCCTGAGTTTGAGGGTCTAAAACCGCATCAATGCGATGTTCCAAGACGAGCGATAGAAGTTCTTTTTGTTTCTCTACTCGCTTGGCCTCAAACACTACCCCGCTAAAGGAAGCATCCCCAGCAGTAATGAAGGTCTGCAAGTCTTTTTGGCCTGCCTGCCCCACCCGTAAAAACAAGCCTAACGGATCGGGGGCCGAACGAACTAGACGAATTACTGGAGGCGCCATTTCCTTCTCCTTTGAACGAACAGACTTTATTATAGTCTTTTAAATTGACATTTTGGTAGTCTTTTTTGATTTTGAAGTCTTACAAAGTCGAAATGAGCAGTTTTAGACGAAAAAAAAGCTCCTGCGCAGAGCTTTTTTCAGGCTTTAAAACCCTAACCAGCGACAACCTCAGCCACCCGCTCCATCACCCCAATCCGGTCCAGCGCCCCAGCCAGGTTGGCCACTGTCTTGTCGACGTTGTGCCACTTCTCCAGCCCGAACAGCCCCACGCGGAAGGTCTTGAAGTCGGCGCCTTCGTCGCACTGCAGCGGCACACCGGCTGCGGTCTGCAAACCCTGATCAAGAAACTTCTTGCCTGACTGGATGTCGGGGTCTGTGGTGTAGCTGACCACGACGCCGGGGGCCTTGAAGCCTTCTGCTGCGACGCTGGGCAGGCCTCTTGATTCGAACAGTTTGCGGACCTTGCTGCCCAATGCTTCCTGCTCGGCTTTTACTTTTGCAAAACCGTAGGCCTGGGTTTCTTTCATGGCGGCGCGCAGGCGTGTGAGGGCGTCTGTGGGCAGCGTCGCGTGATAAGCGTGACCGCCTTTTTCGTACGTTTCCATGATCTGCAGCCACTTCTTCAAATCACATGCAAAGCTGGAGCTGGTGGTGCCGTCGATGGCGGTGCGGGCTCGCTCGCTGAGCATGACCATGGCGCAGCAGGGTGAGCTGCTCCAGCCTTTTTGCGGGGCCGAGATGAGCACGTCAACGCCAACCGCTTTCATATCGACCCACATGGCGCCAGAGGCGATGCAGTCGAGCACGAACAAACCACCTGCGGCATGCACGGCATCGGCCACGGCCTTCATATAGCTGTCAGGCAGGATCATGCCGGAGGCGGTTTCAACGTGCGGGGCAAAGACCAGGGCGGGCTTTTCTTTGGCAATCGTTGCGACGACTTCATCAATCGGTGCGGGTGCCCAGGGGGCCTGTGCGCCCTTGCTGGTCTGGCGGGCTTTCATGACGGTGGACGACGCGGGGATGTTGCCCATGTCAAAGATCTGCGTCCAGCGGTAGCTGAACCAGCCGTTGCGGATCACCATGACGTGCTTATCGGCGGCGAACTGGCGGGCGACGGCTTCCATGCCGTAGGTGCCGCTTCCGGGCACCAGCACGGCCGAGTGGGCGCCGTACACCTCTTTCAGGATGCTGGAGATATCAGTCATCACACCCTGGAAGTTTTTCGACATGTGGTTGAGCGCGCGGTCGGTGTACACCACCGAAAACTCAAGCAGGCCGTCAGGGTCAACGTTGGGAAGAAGTCCGGGCATGTGTGTCTCGCAGTCTTTATAAAAGTCGGGCTGGCAGCTTAGCATGGTGAGCGATTTTGGGGGTGCCCTTTGCCGGGCCGGGGTTTTATTGCCCGGGCTCTGCGGCTATCCTGCAGAATGACCCGACCGCGAGCCAAAAAATACACCAACAGGCTTGACCCCTTCACACCAACCGAGGCGCAGCCCGACTGCGACAGCCCATGGATTTTTTACTCGACCCGAATGTCTGGATAGCGTTTGCGATGTTGACCGCGCTCGAAATCGTGCTGGGTATAGACAACATCATCTTTATCTCCATCCTGGTGGGGCGGCTGCCGCCCGAGCGGCGCGACAAGGCGCGACGGCTGGGCCTGGGCTTTGCCATGGTGTCGCGCCTGTTGCTGCTGTTCTCGCTGAGCTGGGTGATGGGCCTGACGGCAGACCTTTTTACGGTGGCGCGCCAGGGCATCAGCGGGCGTGACCTGGTGCTGCTGCTGGGCGGCCTCTTTCTTTTGTACAAGGCTTCGCATGAGATCTTTGTGGAGGTGGAAGCTCGCGAGCAGGCCGGCCCGCCCGTGAGCGACCAGGCACAGCTGAAGGCGGCGGGCAACAAATTGTTCTGGGGAATCATCGGCCAGATCGCCATCATCGACATCGTGTTTTCACTCGACTCGGTCATTACCGCGGTCGGCATGGTGGACGAGATCTGGGTGATGGTGGCAGCGGTCATCACCTCTGTGGGCGTGATGCTGGTGGCGGCCAAACCGATTGGTGATTTTGTGGACGCCCACCCGTCCGTCAAGGTGCTGGCGCTGGCCTTTCTGGTGATGGTGGGCATGGCGCTGACGGCCGAGGCCTTTGACCAGCATGTGCCCAAGGGCTACATCTATGCAGCCATGGCTTTCTCGCTCGGTGTTGAAGCGCTGAATATCCGTGCGCGGAGCAAGCGCGCCAGGCTGGCAGCCGAAGCTGCCGCAGACAGACCCGCAAGCTGATGGTCAGTGGGCCGGCTGCGGCTGACCGCTGACGGCGGCGTTGCGCATGAAGTAAGCGCCCAGGGCAGCCGCCGTCAGCGCAAACAGTGCGCCGACGGCAAACGCGATCTGGTAACCGCCGTTCAGCGCCACGGCAGGCGACGCACCTGCGGCCTGCAGCGCGGCAGACTTGCCCGCCGCCAGGCTGGCCAGCACGGCCAGGCCCAGCGAGCCGCCCATCATGAAAGCCGTGTTGACCACGCCCGATGCAAGGCCCGAGTCCTCAGGTTTCACATCACTCATGGCGGCCAGCAGCATGGGGTTGAAGGCGATGCCTGCGCCCACACCCAGCAACAACATGCCGGGCAGCACATGCAGCACAAAACTGCCGCCCACGGGCGCGCGCGCAAACAGCGTCAGCCCTGCGGCCGCAATGGCCAGGCCCACAGCCAGCGGGCCGCGGAAGCCCCAGCGCATGACGATCTTTGCCGAGACGCCCAGCGACATCGCCGCCATGATGAGGTTGGCGGGCAGGAAGGCGAGGCCGACCTGCAGCGGCGTGAACTCAAGCACCAGTTGCATGTAGAGCGCCGAGATAAAGAACCAGGCAAACATGGCAGCCGCCCACAGCACGCCGGCCACATTGGCGGTGGCGACATTGCGCAGCCTGAACAGGCCGAGCGGCATCAGCGGCGAGGAGACGCGAGACTCTATGAAGATGAACACGGCCAGCAGCACGATGGCCGCACCCATCAGGCCCAGCGTCTGCGCGGAGCCCCAACCGGCTTCGTTGCCATTGACCACCGCGTACACCGCCAGCATGAGCGCGCCGGTGACAGTGACGGCGCCGCCCACGTCCAGCTTGTGCCCGGTCTGGCCGCTGCCTGCCGGGATCAGCGCCATGCACAGCGCAAACACACCCACGCCTATCGGCAGATTGACCAGAAAGATCCAGTGCCAGTTGAGCTGGCTGGTGAGCAGGCCGCCCAGCAACACGCCTATGCTGCCGCCGCCGGCGCAGACAAAACCGTAGACGCCCATGGCTTTGGCGCGGGCGGCGGGCTCGGTGAACAGGTTCATGATGAGCGACAGCGACACGGCCGACACCACCGCGCCGCCCAGGCCCTGCACGGCACGCGCGACGATGAGCATGGCCTGCGACTGCGCCATGCCGCAGGCCAGCGAGGCAATGGTGAAGAGCACGATGCCGGCGAGGAAAAGCCTGCGGTGGCCGTACAAATCACCCAGCCTGCCGCCCAGCAGCAGAAAGCCGCCGAAGGTCAGCATGTAGGCATTGACGACCCAGACCAGCGAGGTTTCAGAAAAGCCGAGATCGGTGCGTATGGACGGCAGCGCGACGTTGACGATGGTGGTGTCGAGCACGATCATCAGCACGCCCAGGCACAGCACCATCAGCGCCCACCAGCGTTTGCGGCTGTCGGGTGCGGTGGTTGTGGGGGTGGCGTTCATGCCTTCGTCTCCTGCCCCGCATCCTTTTCAAAATACTGCTCAAAGAAACCGACAGGGTGCATCTCTATGCGCCAGCCGGCCTGCTCGCCCAGCGTGGCGGCAGGATGCAGTGATGCCAGGCGGATGGCCTCTTCACGACTGGCCGCCTCGATCATGAAAAAGCCGCCGACCAGCTCTTTCGTCTCTACAAAAGGGCCGTCGGTCACCTGCGTCCTGCCGCCGCGCGGCTCCAGGCGAATGACGTCCTTGTCGCTACCCAAAGAGGCACTGAGCCGCAACTGGCCGGTGGCCTTGAGCTCGGCATCCCTGGCGGGGCACTGGCTGACCAGCGCCTGCCGGTCGGCGGGCGACATGGCCGCCATGTCTGCGGGGCGGTAGTTGGCGAGGCAAAGGTATTTCACACTGCTGTCCTTTCGTTTTGGGCTGATACCTGTACGACGAACGGTCGGGGCCGGAATCGACATGATCAGGAATTTTAGGTTTGGGCAAGGAGTGGAGATGGATTGCGGATCGAGTCCGCAATGACAAGCGCCGGCTGTCATCCCGGGCTTGACCCGGGATCCATGACCCCGTGCCCGAATGCCCTGCCGTTTCAGAGCAGCGACTCATACAAATCATCCCACCCGGGATTGTTCTCCTCGATCAGCGCAATCTTCCATTCGCGCTTCCAGTTTTTGATCTGTTTTTCCCGGTCGATCGCGGCTTCGATGGAAGATGTCGACTCAAACCAGACCAGGCTCTGGACTGCATAGCGACTGGTAAAGCCCTCCGTCAAGCCGTTTTTGTGCTCGTACACGCGGCGCACCAGATTGCTGGTGACGCCGACATAGAGGGTGCCGTTCTTGCCACTGGCGAGGAGGTAGACGAAATAGTCCATGAAGTGGTGTCATTTTCGCGCTCACTGCGCTTCGTTGCCGATGGATTGCGGATCAAGTCCGCAATGACAGACGAAGGCAAGAACCGAAATCGCGTCATCCCGGGCCTGACCCGGGATCCATGACTTCCCTCCCGTCCAGGAACGCAGGGGATGGATTGCGGGTCTAGCCCGCAATGACAGGCAATGTCAGGCCAGCAGGCCGGTCAGTTCAGCCATGTCGGTAAAGATGGTCACCGCGCCGGCCTTGCGCAGGGCGCCCGGTGCGTCATGCCCTGCCTCCGCCGGGCTGTAGCCGAACACGGTGGCGCCGGCGGCCACGCCCGCTGCCACGCCGGTCACGGTGTCTTCAATCACGGCGCAGCGTCTGGCGTCTACACCCAGCGCCGCGGCGGCGGCCAGGTACACGTCGGGGAAGGGTTTGGAGCGGGGCATCTCGTGACCGCTGAAGATGCGGCCCCTGAAGTACGGCATGAGGCCGCACTTGTCCATCTGCAGCTCGACCTTGAAACGGTCGGCGCCCGACGCGCAGGCGATGCGGCCATTGAACAGCGCGTGGATGGCGGCGGACATCCCGACCGCGCCACGAATCGGCTTGACGCGCGACACCAGGCCCTCGTTGCGGCGCTCGCGAAAGCGCACCATCCATTCTTCCGTCAGCGGTTTGCCGGTGTTGGCCTCGATCAGGCCAGCCTGGTCTTTCACAGCCTTGCCGATAAAGAGTGCCATGCACTCCTCCGGGGTCAGCGTCCAGCCGGACTCCTCCAGCATGTCGCGCAGGATGCCGTTGGTGATGGGTTCGCTGTCCACCAGCACGCCATCGCAGTCAAAGAGGACGGCATCGAACCTGGGCTTTATCATGGAAATTGCTATATTTTCAGTAGCGGCTCACGCACGTATTCAAAGGGCTGCAGCCGATTTAATGTCTCAAAATGGCACTTTTTTGGCCTTTTTTGACCGTTTTGGAGCCATCCAAGGTATCAAAAACCCAAAATGTTAATACCCATATTAACATTTGACCACTTTTTAACGTATACGTTAAATTTTGCTGTTTTGGGGCAGTTCCAACTCGCCATCCAGATAGTACCAACGCCCCTGCTCGCGCACGAAGCGGCTGAGCTCGTGGATGCGCACGGCCCGCCCGTTGATGCGGTAGCGGGCGACGAATTCGACTGTGGCGTGGTCGGTGTCCTGAAGTTGGTGACCGCGCACTTCCAGCCCCAGCCACTGCGTGGAAACATCGGCCGCCACATCAGGCGGGCAGGTGCTGGCGTGCCAGCTGGCGCGCAGATAGTCGTCACGGCCCAGCACGAAGGCGCTGTAGCGTGAGCGCATCAGGCTTTCGGCATCAGGCGCCGGGGTGTTGGCGAAGTCATCAAGGTAGCGGCCGCAGCAGTTGCCATAGCCCAGCAGCTTTTTGGCGGCTGTACGGCCGCAGGGGCACGGCGCTGACGCCTGAAGCTGGGTTGCCACGTTTGTCAGCCCTTTTTTGCCTTGCGCTCTTCCAGCGTCTCGGTCGGCGCGCCCTGCTTGACCCATTCGGCGTAACCGCCGTCGATGTGGGCGACATTGGTCATGCCCATGTCCTGCAGCGTTTTGGCAGCCAGTGCGCTGCGCCAGCCTGCTCCGCAGAACAGCACAAACTCTTTGGACTCGTCGGCGAACAGGGCCTTGTGGTACGGCGAAGCCGGGTCAACCCAGAACTCGAGCATGCCGCGCGGCGCGTGGAAGGCGCCTGTCACCGTGCCGGCTGACAGTTCGCGGATGTCTCTTATGTCGACGATCTGGACATTGGGGTCGTTGAGTTTGGCTTTGGCTTCTTCGACGCTGTAGGTCTTGACCTGGGACATGGCTTCGGCTACGAGGGCTTGGTAACCTTTGGTGATTGGCATGGTTGTCTCCTTTTGTTTGTATTGTCTGCAATTCGGGAGGGTTGTCAGTGTTTGGTTGCCTTGCCCTTCACTACCAGGCCGGGTCTCGCCCCGGCGGGCGAGTTACTTTTCTTTGCTTCGCCAAAGAAACCTAACGAAAAGAAAGGCGACCCGCCGTCTGGGTCCCTTCACTTCGTTACGGGCAACCTGCGGTGCTCGATTACGTCGGCGGGAAAAACAACTCGCTTCGCTCAAACAAGTTTTTCCCCTTTATGCCGTCTCCATCTCCGCTCCTCGGCCCAGCCTCAACGGGGTGGGGGAAATGAACTCGGGAGCGGATTCGGGGAGCCCCAAGCGCGTCGCGCTTGGGGCGAGTCTTTAGACTGCGTCCCCCAAACCCTTGGAGAGGAGCCGAGAAGGGCAGGACCAGACGGATCAGGGCTGAAACTTGTTTGAGGCGATAGCCGAGTTGTTTCAGACCCCGGCTGGACCGAGCATCGCAGGGTGCCCGTAGCGAAGCGTAGGGACGACGAACAGGGTCGCCTTTCTTTTGGGTACTTTTCTTTGGCGAAGCAAAGAAAAGTGCCTCGCCCGCCGGGGCGAGACCCGGCTTCTGCGTGAAGGGCACCAACACCAGCCAACGCGCGACTTCAGGCGGTGAAGGGCACAAACCTCAACCCAACCAAATCCTAAGCCAGCCCTCGCTGAATAATGATCTTCTGCACATCAGAAGTCCCCTCATAAATCTGGCAAACCCGCACATCCCGGTAAATGCGTTCCACCGGGAAGTCACTCACATACCCATACCCACCCAGCGTCTGGATGGCAGCGCTGCAAACCTTTTCAGCCATCTCGCTGGCAAAGAGTTTGGCCATCGCGGCTTCTTTCAAACACGGCAGACCAGCGTCGCGCAAGGCTGCGGCGTGCCAGATGAGCTGACGTGCGGCTTCAAGCTGCGTCGCGCAATCAGCCAGACGAAAGCCCACCGCCTGGTGGTTGAAGATCGCCGTGCCAAAGCTCTGGCGCTCTTTTGAATATGCCAGCGCAAAGTCGAATGCGCTGCGGGCCATGCCCAGGCTTTGCGCGGCAATGCCTATGCGGCCGCCTTCGAGTGCGCCCAAAGCGATCTTGTAGCCCTCGCCTTCGTTGCCGATCAGGTTCTCTGCCGGGATGCGGCAGTTGTCAAAATTGATCTGTGCGGTGTCGCTCGAATGCTGGCCGAGTTTGTCTTCAAGCCTTGCGACGACATAACCCGGCGCGTCGGTCGGCACGATGAAGGCGCTCATGCCCTTTTTGCCGGCGCCCTTGTCAGTCACCGCAATAACGATGGCGGCATGGCCATTTTTGCCGCTGGTGATGAATTGCTTCACGCCGTTGATCAGATACTCATCGCCGTCTTTCACCGCTGTGGTCTTGAGGCCGGACGCATCGCTGCCGACGTGCGGCTCGGTCAGGCAGAACACGCCCAGCATCTGTCCCTGTGCCAGCGGCGTGAGCCAGTCCTTCTTCTGCTGTACATTCCCGTAGCGCATGAGGATGGCGTTGACGGGGCAGTTGGTGACGCTGATCGCCGTGCTGGTGCCGCCGTCGCCGGCGGCGATTTCTTCAAGCACCAGCGCGAGCGTGAGGTAATCAAGGTTGGCGCCGCCAAACTCTTCGGGCACACAGATGCCGTAAGCGCCGAGTTCTGCCAGGCCCTTGTGCACGTCTTTGGGAAAGTGATGCTCCTTGTCCCACTTCGCGGCGTTGGGCCAGAGCTGCTCCTGGGCAAAGGCTCGTACCGCGTCGCGGATCATTTCCTGGTCCTGGGTCAATATCATCAGAAACTCTCCGGTTTACCAGCCTGCAAAAGGGCTGCCTTCGTAGTTGAGATACGCACCCTTTTGCCTGGCGGTAAGTTTTGCAATCGCGCCGCGCATGCCAGTCACGCTTTCTTCCACCGTCAGGTTGGCACCCGCGCCACCCATGTCGGTCTGGACCCAGCCGGGCGACATCGCCACCATGATGGCCTTGGGATAGTCGTGCTGTGCCGAGGCGACGGCCATGTTGAGGGCGGCCTTGCTGACGCGGTAAGTCCATGCGCGGCTGGATTCCACACCTTCTATGCGGCCCATGGCGCTGGTGATGAACACAAAACTTCCGCCCTTGCCTTTAGCCGCCGCTTCAACCAGCGGGGCCACCTGCGGGATGGTTTGCATCGCGCCCAGCACATTGGTGTGCATGGTGCGGTCGAACTCAACCTGCGTGGGCGGCGACAGTGCATCGCCCTGCGGAAACACACCGGCGACATATACCGCAATGTCAATCTGCTCACCATCAAGCTGCCAGGCAAGCCCGCTGATACTGGCCGGGTCAGCCACATCGACTCGCAGGGCCGTAGCACCCATGGCCTTCAGCTTCGCCAGGCCCGCATCGTCACGCGCCGTGGCAATCACGGTGGCGCCGCCCACCAGGTACTGGCGCACAAACTCTTCGCCTATGCCGCGAGATGCGCCAATGACCAGGACTTTCATGCTCAGAGCAACTCGATAGCCAGGGCCGTGCCTTCGCCGCCACCAATGCACAAGGTGGCAACACCCTTCTTGAGGCCGCGCGCCTGCAAGGCATGAATCAGCGTGACGATGATGCGCGCACCGCTGGCGCCAATCGGGTGACCCAGTGCGCAGGCACCGCCGTTGACGTTGACGATGTCATGGCTGATGTTCAGCTCTTTCATGAGCGCCATGGGCACGACGGCGAAGGCCTCGTTGACTTCCCAGAGGTCAACATCATTGACCGTCCAGCCTATCTTTTTGAACAGCTTCTGCACGGCGCCTACTGGGGCAGTAGAGAACCACTCGGGTGCCTGCGAGAAAGTGGCGTGGCCGACAATGCGGGCGATGGGTTTGGCGCCCAGCTCTTTAGCCGTGGATTCGCGCGCCAGCACCAGCGCAGCAGCGCCGTCGTTGATGGATGAAGAAGACGCGGCGGTGATGGTGCCGTCTTTTTTGAACGCAGGCTTTAGGGCAGGAATCTTGTCGAGCTTGATCTTGCCGGGGCCTTCATCGACGGCGATGACGGTGTCGCCGCTGCGGCCCTTGACGGTGACAGGTGTGATCTCGGCCTTGAAGGCGCCTGACTCGGTGGCGGCCTTGGCGCGCTGCACGCTGGCGGTGGCGAAGGCGTCTTGTGCCTCGCGCGTGAAGCTGTATTTGGCGGCGCAGTCTTCGCCAAAGGTGCCCATGGAACGGCCAGGCTCGTAAGCGTCTTCAAGGCCGTCAAGCATCATGTGGTCCATCACGCGGTCATGGCCTATGCGTATGCCGCTGCGGCCCTTGAGCAACAGGTGTGGTGCGTTGGTCATGCTCTCCATGCCGCCTGAGACCATCACATCACGGCTGCCGGCCAGCAGTTGATCATGCGCAAGCATGGTGGCCTCCATCCCGGAGCCGCACATTTTCGACAGCGTCACAGCGCCGGTGCTGGCTGGCAGGCCGCCCTTGAAACCGGCCTGGCGTGCAGGCGCCTGGCCCTGGCCGGCCATCAGGCAGTTGCCGAAGAGCACTTCATCAACCTTTGCAGGCGCAATACCTGAACGTTCAATGGCGGCCTTGATGGCTGCGCCGCCGAGGTCATGTGCTGCGAGCGAGGAAAAGTCGCCCTGAAAGCCGCCCATGGGGGTGCGGGCGGCGCCGAGGATAACGATGGAATCAGGCATGGAATGATCTTTCAGTCAGACGGGAACGAGATGGATTGCCTAGCGGGCAGAACGCTCGGCCACCACGCCGGCGATGGCGGCGCGGTACAGGGGCTCGATAGACGCGGTGCTGGTCACCGTCATGTGCAGGTCCTGCAGCAGGCCGTCATGCACGCCAAAGGCCCAGCCGTGCACGCTGGTCTTCTGGCCCTTGGCCCAGGCGTCCATCATCACCGTGCTGACACAGACATTCACAACCTGCTCGATCACGTTCAGGTCTACCAATGCATCGCCGCGCTGTGCTTCGGGCAGCGCAGCCAGCAGATCGCTGTGGCGGTCACGCACTGACTGGATATGCCGTATCCAGTTGTCGGCCAGGCCCACGCGGACATTGTTCAGGGCAGCCATGACGCCACCACAGCCGTAATGGCCGACAACCATGACGTGCTCGACCTGGAGCATGTCCACGGCGTACTGGATGGCAGACAGGGCATTCAGGTCCGAATGCACCACCAGATTGGCCACATTGCGGTGGACGAAAACCTCACCCGGCTCCAGCCCGGTGATCTGGTTGGCGGGCACACGGCTGTCGGAGCAACCTATCCACATGTATTTGGGAGTCTGCTGCTTGATCAGGCCGGTGAAAAAACCGGGCCGGTCACGTTCCATCTGCGCTGCCCAGGCGCGGTTATGGGCAAAGAGGTCTTGTATAGGCATGGGTGGATTTTCGCTTACAGGTCTACATGGTTTCGGCAAACAGTTCGCGCCCGATCAGCATGCGGCGGATCTCGCTGGTACCTGCGCCTATTTCATAGAGCTTTGCATCACGCCAGAGGCGGCCCAGCGGGTATTCATTGATGTAACCGTTGCCGCCGAAGATCTGCACGCCTTCACCAGCCATCCAGGTCGCCTTTTCGGCGCACCAGAGGATGACGGAAGCGCAGTCCTTGCGGACCTGGCGCACATGGTCCGTGCCCAGCATGTCGAGGTTTTTGGCGACGGTGTAGGCAAATGAACGGCCAGCCTGCAGCACGGTGTACATGTCGGCCACCTTGCCCTGGATGAGCTGGAATTCGCCGATGCTCTGGCCGAACTGCTTGCGGTCGTGGATGTAGGGCACGACGTTGTCCATCACCGACTGCATGATGCCCAGCGGGCCGCCGGTGAGCACGGCGCGTTCGTAATCAAGGCCGCTCATCAGCACCTTGGCGCCGCTGTTGAGGCCGCCCAGAATATTCTGCGCCGGCACCTCCACGTTGTTGAAAACCAGCTCGCCGGTGTGGCTACCGCGCATGCCGAGCTTGTCGAGTTTTTGCGCAATTGAAAAACCCTTCATGCCTTTTTCAATCAGGAAGGCGGTGACGCCGCGCGCACCGAGTTCGGGCTCGGTCTTCGCATAGACGACCAGCGTGTCGGCATCGGGGCCATTGGTGATCCAGAACTTGCTGCCGTTGAGCAGGTAATAGCCGCCCTTGTCTTCTGCTTTCAGCTTCATGCTGATGACGTCGCTGCCCGCGCCGGGCTCGCTCATGGCCAGTGCACCCACATGCTCGCCGCTGATGAGTTTGGGCAGGTATTTTTTGCGCTGCTCTTCAGTGCCGTTGCGCTTGATCTGGTTGACGCAGAGGTTGCTGTGCGCACCATATGACAGCCCCACCGAGGCGCTGGCGCGGCTGATTTCTTCCATCGCGATCATGTGGGCGAGGTAGCCCATATTGGCGCCACCGTACTCTTCGCCGACGGTGATGCCGAGCACACCGAGTGAGCCCATTTTTTGCCACAGGTCCATGGGGAACTGGTCGTTGCGGTCGATTTCCGCCGCACGAGGGGCAATCTCGGCCTGTGCAAAATCGCGTACCGTGTCGCGCAGGGCGTCAATGTCTTCGCCGAGCTGGAAGTTGAGTCCGGGCAGGTTGTTCATGGCTTGTCTCTTTTCCTTGGTGCAATATCTGTCGGGCAGGTCTCAGTAACTTTTGGCGACCGGAACTATGGTCTGCTGCATCACGGCGCAGGTGGTCTGTTTGCCTTTGCCATCATCATGCACAACCTCGGCGCTGGTGACGATGATGCGGCGGCCGGCCTTGATGACGCGACCCGTGGCTGTCAGTTCACCGCCCTGGAAGGCGGCCAGGAAGTTGACCTTGTATTCGGCCGTGGTGACTTCGGAGTCTTCAGGCACAGTCGTCATGGCTGCATAACCGCCGGCGATGTCGGCCAGCGCGCCCATGGCGCCACCGTGGAAGCCGCCCTGCTGCTGCGTCACGCGATCTGAATATGGCAACGCGATCACACAGACGCCAGGTTCGACGCTGACAAGGCGGGCGCCGAGCTGCAGCATCATGCCCTGGCGCAAAAAACTCGCTTCGACGCGCTTGAACAGCTCCGGGTGTGCAGAAGTTGCAGTCATGGTCGGTCTCATTTTTGTCGCCGGGTGTGCGCCGCGGCGGCGGAAGTTCTGGTTGACACCAGGCAATTGACGTTTACGTAAACGTCAATTATCCACAAAACTCCGGGGTTCAGCTGGCTTTGGCTTTTTCCGTCTTGGCCAGCAGGGCTTTGGCTTCTTTTTCGTGCGTGCGGATTTCGTCGAGGTTGGCCTGCAGGTCGAGCATTTGCGCTTCAAGCTTCTTGCGGTGGTCGGTCAGGATGGCGAGGAACTTGCGCAACTGGGGCGCGGTGTCGCGCGGACTGTCATATGAATCGATGATTTCCTTGGCCTCGACCAGTGACAGCCCCAGGCGCTTGGCACGCAGTGTGAGCTTGAGGCGGGTGCGGTCACGTGCGGTGTACACCCGGTTGCGGCCGCCTGCGCCTTCACGCTGCGGTTGCAGCAGGCCCATGTCTTCGTAAAAGCGCATGGCCCGCGTGGTGAGGTCGAACTCTTTGGCCAGGTCGCTGATGGTGTAGGTGGTTGCCATGGTCTTCACAGGTAATGCCGGTCAGTCAGCGCATCGGGCGCCGTGTCCCTACAATGAATGGGATATGACGTTTACGTAAACGTCATGTGAACCCGCGAATATTACATGAACCTTCTCGAACAGCAACTTGATTACCCCCTTGGCGACAGCCTGCCCACAGGCGGCTCCGTCGTGGAGGTGGCGCCCGGCATCAAGTGGGTACGCATGGCACTGCCCTTTGTGCTGGACCACATCAACCTCTGGCTGATGCGCGACGAGATGCAGGACCCCCAGCGCCCCGGCCACATGCTGCAGGGCTGGACGATTGTTGATTGCTGCGTGAGCCGGGATGAATCAAAAGCGCAGTGGGAAAGCATTTTTGCGAACGAGATGGAAGGTCTGCCGGTGCTGCGCGTCATCGTGACGCACATGCACCCTGACCATATCGGACTGGCTGGCTGGCTTTGCGAACGCTGGACTACTGCCGACCATGTTTGCCGCCTGTGGATAAGCGCCACCGACTACAACGTCGCCAAACTTTCAAGCCAGACGACGATAGAGTTTGGCGGTGAAAGTGCTGCGCGGTTTTTTGCGTCGCACGGCCTGAACGATGCAGACACCTTTGAGGCGATCAAGACCCGCAAGGGCTATTACGCCAACCTTGTGCCGTCAATCCCCGCAAATTTCCGCAGGTTGATGGACGGGCTTGAAATCCGTATCGGCGGCAGGAACTGGCGCTGCATCAGCGGTTATGGGCATGCGCCCGAGCACATGGCGCTGTACTGCGAAGATCTAAAGGTACTGATCAGCGGTGACATGGTGCTGCCCCGCATCTCTACCAATGTCAGCGTGTATGAGCAGGAGCCTGAAGCCGACTCGCTCAGGCTGTTCCTCGACTCCATCGCCAGGTTTCTGCCGCTGGATGACAGCACGCTGACCCTGCCCTCACACGGCAGGCCCTTCAAGGGGCTGCACACACGCATAGCCCAGTTGCAGGACCATCACCGCGACCGGCTGGCAGAGGTCATGCAGGCCTGCACGGAAAAGCCCTGCAGCGGCGCCGACATCCTGCCCATCATGTTCAAACGCAAGCTGGACCTGCACCAGACCACCTTTGCCATGGGCGAGGCCATCGCCCACCTTCACCTGCTGTGGCATGAAGGCCGACTGAGGCGTGAGCGGGGTCCGGACGGCGTCTACCGATTCAGCAGGGCCTGAGTCCAGCCCGGCACCAGCCAGCCGCAGCGCCATTCCCGAACGGGAGCTACTTCGCAGCCGGCGCAACGTCCTGCGGGAACACCATGTAAAAGCTGGCGCCTGTCGGGCTGGTTTCTGCCCAGACCCGTCCGCCATGCCGCTCGGCCACGCCTTCGACAATCGCCAGCCCCAGGCCGTTGCCCGCAAAATCAGCTGACGAATGCAGCCGCTGGAATGGGGTGAAGAGCTTGTCCGTGTAGGCAGCATCGAAACCCACCCCGTTGTCAGACACCTGCAGCACTTTTTCAGCAGGCACCCTGCCCGGCAGAAGTGCGACACGAATCCAGCCTTCGGCTTTTCTGGAGGTGAACTTCCACGCGTTGTCGAGCAGGCAGGTCATCGCCCTGGTGACCAGGACCTTGTCGGCGACCAGTGGCAGGGAGACATCCAGCTCCATCGTCACCACACGGTCCGGGTCACGCTTTTTCAGGTCCGTGACGAGCAGCTCGCACAGGGCTGCGACATCAACGACCTGCATCTCGCCTGGCGGGGGCAGTTGCACCAGCACACGCAGGTCGTCAACCAGTTTTGCAAGCTGGCGCATGCTGGCCCGGATGCGGTCAACGTAGTGCTTGCCGGCATCGTCCAGCACGGCCGAGTATTTGTCCGACAGCATGGCCGCAAAACCGTTGGCCGCGTGAAGGGGCCCCTGGAGGTCGTTGGAAAGGGCATAGGTGAAGGCCTCCAGGTCCCGGCTGGACTTTTTCAGGTCCGCCTGCACCCTCTCCAGTTCCTCTTCCATTTCGGCGTTCTCGCGACGCAGCGCCCTGTCGGCCAGGTGGCGCTCGGTGACGTCGGCCAGGCTGACAAGTATGGCCATGTGGTCCTGCCAGCGGAGCCGGCCACAGGCAAGCTCGACCAGCACCAGCTGGCCGTCCATCTTCTTTTGCTTGCAGACCTGCACGCTGAGTTCACCATCAGCGGCGCCCTTGCGCAGGTCCATGGAACTGAGCAGGGCCGCACCTTCGCCATCAGGGAAAAGCGCCCCCATCTTGAGCTTTAAGAACATCTTTCGGGGAATACCGTAAAACACCACTGCCGCCTGGTTGGCGGCGATGATGCGCAAGGACACCGCATCAAAAACCCACATCGCATTGGGATTGGCGTCAAAGATGAGCTGATTTCGCCGCTCGCTCTCCTTGAGCAGCGCCGCCGTGTTCCTGGCAGCGCTGACATCCCGCAGGCTGACGGTGCACCCGCCCTCATGACCTATGAAGGCATATTCGATCCAGTCGCCCTCGAACTCGCGGTGGACGGTGAAATGATGCTGCGCCGACGCAGCCAGCGCCTGGCGGGTGGCGGCCTGCTGCTGCTCGGCCAGCCACTCCGGCACCACATCCCAGAAATCACGACCGGCAACGTCGGGCAGCAGGCAATGCAGCATGTGCCGGGCTTCTGCGTTGATGTCGACAATGCAGCCCCGCCTGTCCAGGAAAACCAGCCCCGCCAGGGCCGAAACCGGTACGGCCTCCAGCGGGCCAGGCAATGTCTCGTCCTGGCGGGCAGCGGCGGTACCCGTCCCGGAGGACCGGCGGTCGCCGCGCGACCCTGTCATTCCGCCACGCCGGAATCGTCCCGCGGCGGAGGCATGCTGCGTTCTGGGGAAACGCCGGGGCCGTCGTTCCGGGCAGGCTGGGCATCTCGCGTGCGCCATTTTGCATTGGCGGGCATGAGTGCAGCCATAAACCCCTGAAGCCAGTCGAAGTTGATGGGCTTGCCCTGGAGATGGGCATAGGACGGAAACCCGCCCCTCGCCTCTATGGCCTGCGGTGGCAACCCGCTGACAACCACAATCTGCATCTCCGCCAGATGCGCATTGCGCTTCAGCGTCTTGAGCATTTCCAGGCCGTCCACGCCGGGCATCGAGAGGTCGGTGATCAGCAGGTCGGGGCGTACGCTGGCAATGTCCATCATGGCCTCCAGCGCCGAAGGCATCCAGGTGCAGTCTATGGGCAGGTCCCAGTCCTCGAACTGGTAACGATAAAGTTCACGCGCGCTTTCGTCATCCTCCACCACCATGACTCGCAGGCGGGGGCCGGGGTTGGACTGCATCCGGACAATTTTCTTGCTGTTTTTTTCCAGATAGGTGTTGATCGAGCGTAAAGCGATGCGGCGATGCCCGCCCAGAGTCTTCCACGCGTCAATTTCACCTTTTTCAACCAGCGCCTGAACCGTGGCTACCGACAAGCCCAACAATTTGGCCGCATAGCTGGTGCCGCAGTAGTCTTCAATGGAGAAGTCTGCCGCGGTGATCGCGTCTTCAAATGTTTTGGGTTTGTTGGACATATGGCGAAAGCAATCTGCAGTGTGAATTTGTCACTTTTGTTATTTTAGTTAGTATTGGTAAATAAAGGGGTCTTCAGTTGTTCGAAACCGCGCATAACAGCGATGATCATCAGGTCATCGGACCCTTGGGTAATGTGAAGAAGAAGGTGGCGCCCTTTCCTGGCGCTGCTTCCGTCCACAACTGGCCGCCATGGCGTCCTATGACCCGGCTGACCGTTGCCAGGCCCACGCCGGTGCCTGGAAATTCCGAAGCAGGGTGCAGACGCTGGAACGCCACAAACAGCTTGTCCACGTAGGCCATGTCAAATCCGACGCCATCGTCCCTGACAAAAAAGACCGGCAGGCCCGCGGCATCTGTTTGCTGGCCGACGGTGATGTTGGCACTGTCCTGCCGGGAGGTGAATTTCCAGGCATTGGCAAGCAGGTTCTCCATCAGCACACGTACCAGCCGCGCATCGCCCTGGGCAATCAGGCCGGGTTGAATATGGACCTGCACCTGGCGCTCCGGATGCCTGCCCCGCCAGTCGTCAAGAATACGGTGGCTCAGCGCCGACAGATCCACGGCTTCGATCTTCAGCTGCATGCGCGAGACCTGCGCCAGCGACAGCAGGTCTTCTATCAGCTTGCCCATCTGTGCCACGCCCGCCTGGATGCGCGACAGGTAATGAAGGCCTTTGGCGCCGACCTCAGTGGTGATCTGTTTTGACAACAAACGGCTGAAACCGTCTATGGTATTCAGCGGCGCACGCAGGTCATGTGAGACGGAGTATAAAAATGCTTCCAGCTCCTGGTTGGACAGGCGCAGGGCAGCCTCGATGTTCTTGATCTCGGTAATGTCCGCATCAATCCCTATCCAGAAGCTCACCTTGCCGTCCTCATCAAGCACAGGCGATGCGCGATAGGACATCACGTGGTAGCTGCCGTCGCGACCGCATAGCCGGCGAATACCTGTGTAGGAGGACTGTGTGGCCACAGCCCGCTCCCAGTTCTGAGTGACTTCACGCAAGTCTTCAGGATGAATGACGGATACCCACTGACGCCCCGTCCAGTCCTGGAGCTGGCCACCCACAAGCTCAAACCATGCGCGATTGAAGTAGGTCGCATCGCCATTGGTGTCAACCGTCCAGATCACTTGCGGCGCCTGCTCTGCAAGGGCGCGAAATAGCGCTTCCTGGCGGGCCAGTGCAAGGGTGCGCTCTGCCACTTTCTGCTCAAGCCCGGTGTTGAGCTGGTTCACCTGCTCCAGCAACCTGGCGTTTTCTATGGCGATGGAAGCCAGCTGCGCGAGCTCTATCGCCACATATTCATCCTGCAGCGTGAAGTCCCCTTCATATTTGTCAGACAGCTGCAACAGCCCCATGTTCTGGCCCTGGCGTCCCGTCAGCGGTACGGCGAGCCAACCGCGCATGACGGGGTGTTTGCCGGCATAACTGCCGAAATTCCCCCAGCGCGGATGGGCTTCGAGTTCCGACTGTGTCATGCGGACTACCCGGTTGTTCTCGCAGACCATGGCATAAATGCCCGAACCGTCCGGGGGGTCGCGCAGGTCCCTGTACCTGGCGTACTTTTCCGACAGCGACAGTGCATTGATGGACTGGGCCCAGTCGTTATCAAGCGTCAGGCTGACGACCGACTGGTGTGCGCCGATCACGCCACGCGCCTGCTCGGCGACCTCCTGCAACATGCCGTCCAGTGTCTGGTGCCAGGTGATGGCCTGGGCGGCGTCAGCGGCACGCTGAAGGGTAAAAAGGTACTCCTGCACATCGCGCTCTGCCCTGACCTGCGCCGTCATGTCAAGGGCCACGACGAAGCGCGCACTGCGGCCACCGTACTCGATAGGTGTGGACACCACATTGACTTGCAAGGCTGAACCGTCCTTGCGGTGATGCTCCCACGAGCTGCGTGGCGGTGCGCCTGACAGCTGGTTTTCCAGCGCCTCATGCTCGGCATCGCTGCGAATGTCAAAAATCGTCATCGACATGAACTCTTCGACAGAGTAGCCGTAGCCCTCAACGGCAGCGCGGTTGACTGTCAGGAATTGCAGTGTGGCCACGTCGTACACCCACATCGGCACCGGCGCCATTTCAAACAGCGCGGCATAACGCTGCTCGCTGTCCATCAATGCCTTCTCAGCCTGTTTGCGCTCCGTGATGTCGCGCTCCACCGCTACCCAGTGCGTGAACCACCCCTTCGCATCTGCGATGGGGACGATGTCCAGCTCTATCCAGAACTCCTCGCCTGCTTTCGTGTAATTGATGAGCTCTGCACGCACCGGCTTCCATGATTTGAGTGCGCTGGAAATGCGGCCCAGTTCTGCATTCTGCGTGTTGGGACCTTGCAGAAAGCGCGGCGACCGACCCAGGACCTCTTCCCTGGTGTAGCCCGTACGCCTCTCAAAGGCATCATTGACAAAAACAATGCGCGGGCCGGGCTCATCCACCGGTTCGGCTTCGGTGATGAGCACAATGTCGTTCAGGCGTGAGATCGCACTCTCCAGCAGTCGCAGGTGCTCGCGCGACTCGTGTTGCGCAGTAATGTCCTGCAGGGCTCCGGCCAGGGCCAGCGTTCTGCCGTTTTCCCTGAAGGCCTGGCCCTGGGTACGCACCCAGATACGGCGGCCTTTGGCGGTTATGAGCGGGAGCTCCATGTCCCAGGGCGTTCCGTTCCGGATCGCTGCACGCACGGCGGCATGCATGGCGGGTTGCGCCTCGGGGGCATAAAAGCTGACCGCTTCCATCGGCTCCAGCGTCTGTCCAGGATCCAGCTCATAGATACGGTAAAGCTCCTCGGACCACTCGACTTCCACGGGGGCCAGCCGGACTTCCCATCCACCGATACGGGCCATTTCGCCCGTGCGTCTGAGCTGGCTGGAGCTGTGGGCAAGTGCCAGTTCAAACTGTTTGCGGGAGGTGATGTCCTGCACCACGCCGCTGCGTGAAACGGGGTGGCCCTCTTCGTTGTCCAGCGTCTGGTCGCGCTGGTGCATCCAGCGCACTTCCCCTGCCGGGGTGATGATGCGGTACTCGACATCAAGCCGGACGCCGTCCCGGTGGGCACGAGCGCGCAGTTTTTCGTAATGATCCCTGTCATCGGGATGGATCATCTGAACGAAGGTGGCATGGCTGCCATCAAATTCACCGGGCTTCAGCCCGAAAATATCCTGAAGCTCATCCGACCATGCGAGCCGATTCCGGCCCATGTCGAGTTCCCAGTGACCAATGCGTCCCAGCTTTTGGGCGGCGATGAGCCGGCTCTGGGTCTGGCGCAGTTCGGCATAACTCTTCGCCTGCTCGGCCTCCCGATGCTGTAGTGACTCAGCCATGCTGTTGAACCCGCTGGCAATGCGGGTGAGCTCATTTCCAGGATCGTTGGGGAGCATCGGAATGCGCACGTCCAGCTGCCCCTCCTGGAGACGGCCTGTCGCCTCAAGAATTTCTGCCGCAGGTTTCACAATGGCCTTGCCGCCCAGCAGCCAGGCTATCCAGCCGCCCAGCAGCGCGACCAGGGTCAGCGCGACAAAATTCCGCGCCAGGCGCTTCCGGGACGGCTCAAGAACCTCGGACCTGTCCGCACTTACGACGACAAAAAATGGCGCTTCACGCGATGGCGTGCTGGGCATGAAGGCGTATATCTGCTCCGCACCGCTGGCATCACGGTCTTCAACGATGCCGGCTACACCCGCCTTGACGGCATTGCGCAGCGATTCGACGGCCAAAGGCTTGCCGACCACAGCTGCCCCCTCGGGGTTGGCCGCGAGCACCACGCCATCACGGTCCATGACGATGACACGCCCGCTGGCAGGCAATGAGCTTGCCCCGATGGCCCGGCCTATTTCGGACAGGTACATGGCTGCAAATGCCACGGCGGTGACTTCCCCGTCAGAACCCTTCACCGGCAGGGCAAAAGTCATGATGGGCCGGCCGCTGATACGCCCCAGCAGGTAACCGCCGGCTACAAAATTCCGGCTCGTCATGGCGGCCTTGAAATAGGGACGGTCACCAGCAAACGCCGGGGGGTTGTTGGGTACGCTGTGGCAACGAATTTGACCGTCAGTGCCGATCACCCCGACATTGGCATACACCAGCAGTTCATTGGTCAGGGACTTGAAGTAGCGCTGGCAATAAGGCTCCTTGCCCTCGACCATGTCAGGCACATGGGAGACGGCCACCAGCACCTGCCGCACGGAATCCGCCACCCGCTGCTGGTTGGCTGCCACCAGCGAGGCAGAGAACTCCAGGTTCGTCGTTGTCTGCGTGACAGCGTCATTCGCCGTGAGGACAGCCCCAACCAGGGAGAGTCCGAACAGCGGCACAGTCGCCGCGATCACCAGTATGACGAGGCGGGCACGCAGCGTAATGTCGGATTTCATCGCATCCCACAGGGCCTGTGATGGTGCACCAGAGGGGTACGTACCGGTACAAAAATCAAACCGGGAGCGCCTCGTTCACGCCCAGCCAGTAGGCCTGCAGGCAATCAAGTTTTTTGGTGAATTCTCCGAAATCGACAGGCTTGCGTATGAAGCTGTTGGCGCCGGCACGATAGCAGGCCACGATATCGGACTCCTCGCTCGATGAGGTCAACATCACCACCGGCACCATGGCCGTCAGCGGATTGGCGCGCACGCTGCGCAGCACATCAAGACCGGACAACTTTGGCAGCTTCATGTCGAGAAGTACGAAGGAAGGCTGCTTTTGCGTGTCACGCCCGGCATGCGCCCCCTGGCCAAACAGGAAGTCAAGTGCCTGCGCACCATCACGGGCGACCACAATCTCGGCATCGACGCCCTGCTCCTCCAGCGTCAGTACCGTCAGCTCAAGATGGTCCGGATTGTCTTCGACGACGAGTATCAGCTTGTTATTCATGGACATGCCTTGCACGCATTGTTGTCAGTTTTAAATATGAAATTCTCATTTTCATCATATTACAACTTCTCACAAAGCCCCTCACCAGAGGAGGGGCCAACTCACCCGCCTACCAGCGGGGAATCGCGTCGTCCTTCAGCTGGCCGCGCAGCTCGGCGTAATCGGGCACGACCGCACGTACAGTGTCCCAAAAACGCGGGCTGTGGTCCATCACACGAAGGTGGCTGAGCTCATGCACCACCACATAGTCGATCACCGACTGCCTGAAGTGGATCAGCCGCCAGTTCAGGCGGATGGAGCCGTCTGCACTGGCGCTGCCCCAGCGCGTGCCGGCACTTGAGAGGCTGAGCTTGCGCCACTGCACATTCAGCGTCGGGGCGAAATGGTTGAGCCGCTCGGTGAAGATGCGCTTGGCCTGCCGCATCAGCCAGGCCTGCACCGCATCGCGAATCTGCTCGGGGGTGGCGCTGTGCGGCAAGCCCACATGCAGGGTCAGGTGGGTGACACCAGGAAGTGTGTCGGCGTCATTGCTTTTAAGCTCGGCACCCACACCGCCAAAGGCATGGCGCGGGTCGAGCACGACAATCACCTGCTCGCCGAGGAAGGGCAGCGTGGCGCCATCTTTCCATTCGATGCGGGCCGACTCCAGCCGTTCATGGCGGGCCCGGGTTTCCTGCAGTTTGGTCAATATCCAGGCCGATTTCTCGAGCACGGCCTTGTCGATTTCATACAGCGGCACCCACTTGGGCGCGCTCACCGTCAGGCCTTCCGCACCCACCGAAAAACCTATGGTGCGGCGTTTGCCGCGCCTGAACTCATAACCAATGGCAATGCCCTCCAGCAGCGTCTCACGCGTGGCGCGCGGATGGCGGAATGTGGCCGGCGCCAGGGCCTGTTGCAGGGTTTGCGCGGGCAGCGACGGCCCTACAAATTCAGCAATGAAGGGCTCGGCTTTTTCGATCCGCGGTGGCACAGGCCGGGCAGTTTTTTTACCGCTGCTGCGCCTGGGCGGGGTCGGCGCTGCCGGAAGTTCAGGCCTTGTGTCAAAGAGATCAAGGGTGAACTGGAGCAGCCTTTGCATCATGGAAGTTTAGCGCGCAGCCGTTGCTTCTGCAGTGGCGTAGGCCTCAGGGTCCAGCCTGTGCATCTCGGCCTCGATCCAGGCCTCTACCTCACGCATCAGTTCTTCCGGCTGGCGTCCGGCACTGGGGATGGGCTTGCCAATCGAAAAATCCACAATACCCGGGTACTTGATGAACGCCTTGCGCGGCCAGCATTTGGCCGAGGTCACCGCGACGGGGATCACCGGTGCGCCGGTTTCAATCGCCAGCCGGGTGCCGCCGCTTTTGTAAACGCCTTTTTGGCCACGCGGAATGCGCGTGCCCTCAGGAAACATGATGACCCAGGTGCCCTGCGCCATCAGGCGCTTGCCCTGCGCCACAACCTTGCTGAAAGCCTGCGCACGCTGGCTGCGGTCAATATGGATCATGTCCATGCGGCTCATGGCCCAACCGAAAAACGGCACATACAACAGTTCTTTTTTGAACACGAATGCCAGCGGGTGCGGCATCAATGTCACCATTGAAAAGGTCTCCCAGGTGCTCTGGTGTTTGACCAGAAGCACACAGGCGCCCCGCTCTTCGGTGGGCAGGTTTTCCATGCCGGTCACCCTGTTCTGTATGCCCAGAATGACCGTGCCCCCGGTCACCGCCAGTCGCAGCCAGCCCGCGCACATCCAGTAAACCTGGGTGCTGCTGCCAAACAGCGAAAAGACCAGCACGGCAAGCGCCCATGGAATGACGGTAATCGTCATCCAGAGCAGGTGGAGGATTGAGCGAATCAGGGGCATGTGTGTGTTCTCGGCAATAGGCAGTGTGATGACAGCGCGCGGCTTTTCAGAGCGCCACCTGCAATGGCTGGGCGCTGCGCTCGAGGATGAAATCGACAAACGCGCCCAGGTCGGGGTGCAGGCGCGTACCCTCGGGCAAGCCATCGGGCTGTCCGCCATTGCGGTACTGTGCCGACTTGCCGGTCAATATAAGGTGGGGTTCACAGCCCGCAGCGGCACCGGCCTGCAGATCGCGCAGCGAATCACCGGCTGTCGGCACGCCCTTGAGCGGCACGCCAAAGCGCATGCCGATCTGCTCAAAGAGACCAGGCAGAGGCTTGCGGCAGTTGCAGCTTTCCTCGGGGCTGTGCGGGCAATAAAACACCGCATCAATACGGCCGCCAACGGCCGACAGCATCTTGTGCATCTTGGCATGCATGGCATTGAGCGATGCGACATCAAACAGGCCGCGGCCCAGGCCCGACTGGTTGGAAGCAATCACCACATGCCAGCCGGCATGGTTGAGGCGGGCAATCGCCTCCAGCGAGCCGGGCAATGGCATCCACTCATCAGGCGTCTTGACGAAATCGTCGCTGTCGCTGTTGATGGTGCCGTCGCGGTCGAGGATGACGAGTTTCATTCAGTGCCCTTATGCAGTGCGGTCAGACGGCCAGCCGCCGGGCCGCCCCAAGGCAGGCCAGCCCCTCGGGGGGCAGCGACGACACGGAGTGCGGAGCGTGGGGGCACATAGTCAAACCAGCTTTGACAGGTCAGCGACGCGATTCATTGCGTTGTGCAGAGTTGCCAGCAGGCCCAGGCGATTCAGGCGCAGGTCGAGTTGCTCAGCATTGACCATGACGCCTTCGAAGAAAGCGTCTACCGGCGCACGCAGGGCTGCAAGACTTTGCAGGGAAGCTGTGTAGTCACCGGATTCAAACTGCGCATCAGCTCCGTTAGCGACGTTTTTCATTGCCGCATACAGCGCGATTTCGCCGGGTTCGGTCAACAATACCTCGCTGACGTGTGCATCAACAGCATCCGTCTTTTTAAGTATGTTGCCGATGCGTTTGTTGGCGGCCGCAAGCGCGGGCGCTTCCGGAAGTGCGGCAAATGCCTTCACCGCTGCAAGGCGTTTGGCCACGTCACCGAGACGCGGTGGCTTGAGCGCAAGCACCGCCTCGACTTCCTGCGCGCTGTAGCCCTGCTCACGCAGTGAGCCGGCAAAGCGGTCATACACAAAATCGGCCAAGGGGGCCGCAGCGTCCTGTATCTTCTCGCCAAACACGGGCTGCGCACCGGCTATCAGGTCAGACACACCCAAGTGCAGGTCTTTTTCGACCAGCATACGAATCACACCCAGCGCGTGGCGGCGCAGGGCAAACGGGTCCTTGTCGCCCGTGGGCAGGTTACCGATGCCAAACATGCCGACCAAAGTTTCGAGCTTGTCGGCCAGCGCAACGACCATGCCCACATCATTGCGCGGCAGCTCATCGCCTGCAAAACGCGGCTTATAGTGGTCTTCAACAGCATCGGCCACATCGGCAGGCAGGCCATCGTTGAGCGCGTAATAACGACCCATGATGCCTTGCAGTTCAGGAAACTCGCCCACCATGTCTGTGACCAGGTCTGTCTTGGCAAGCTGTGCAGCCTGGTCGGCTTTTTGCGCCAGCGCATCACCACCGAGTTGCTGGCCAATCGCCCGGGCAATCGCACGCACACGCTCGACCCGCTCACCCTGCGTGCCCAGCTTGTTGTGATACACCACCTTGCCCAGAGCCTCGACGCGCGAAGCCAGCGACTTCTTGCGGTCCTGGTCATAGAAGAACTTGGCATCGGCCAGGCGGGGGCGCACCACACGCTCATTGCCGCCAATCACGGCGCTGGCGTCCACCGGGCTGATGTTGCTGACCACCAGGAATTTATTGGTGAGCTTGCCAGCCGTATCAAGCAGCGGAAAGTATTTCTGGTTGGCCTTCATCGTGAGGATGAGGCACTCCTGCGGTACATCGAGAAATTCCTTCTCGAATTCGCAGACCAGCACATTGGGGCGTTCGACCAACGCAGTGACTTCATCGAGCAGCGCGTCGTCGTCAATGGCCTTCACGCCACCGCCGACCTTTGCTGCGGCAGCGGCAAGCTGTCTGGCTATCTCTGCCTTGCGCCCTGCGAAGCTGGCAATCACGGCGCCATCCTTTTGCAAGGTGGCTGCGTAGCTGTCGGCGTCTTTCAGGACAACCGGATCAATATTTGCTTCGAAACGGTGACCATGCGTGGCGTTGCCAGCCTTCAGGCCCAGCGCCTCGATGGCCACGACATCACTGCCGTGCAACGCGACAAGGCCATGTGCGGGGCGCACAAACTTCACATCACTCCAGCCATCGGCCAGCTGGTAGGTCATGACTTTGGGGATAGGCAGTTTGGCAATCGCCTCAAGCAGGGCTTTTTGCAGGCCTTCAACCAGCGTTGCACCCTTGACATTGCTGTCGTAAAACAAGACTTCGGCCTTACCGTCTGGTGCGCGCTTCAGGCTTGCGACCGCCGATGCATCAGCACCAAGCGCCTGAAGTTTTTTGAGCAACGCGGGAGTGGCATTGCCAGAAGCATCAAGTCCCACCGTGACGGGCATGAGTTTTTGCGATACAGCCTTGTCAGTTGCCTGTGCCGCTACAGAAGTGATGTGAGCAGCCAATCGGCGCGGGGATGCAAAAGAGGTCAGCATCGCATCGGCACCGGCCAGGCCCTGCGCCTTGAGTTGTTCCAGCAACACACCGGCAAACGCATCGCCGAGTTTTTTAAGTGCCTTGGGCGGCAGCTCTTCAACAAACAGTTCGACCAGAAGGTTCTTCATCGTCATTTCTTATGCAGCCTTCTTGATCGTCGGGGTCATCTGTGCGACCCATTCGCGCGGCGCCATGGGGAAGCCCAGGCGCTCGCGGCTTTCAAAATAACTTTGCGCGACGGCGCGCGCCAGGTTGCGGATGCGGCCGATATAGGCAGCGCGCTCGGTCACGGAAATCGCGCCGCGCGCATCCAGCAAATTGAAACTGTGCGCCGCTTTCAACACCTGCTCGTAAGCCGGCAATGCCAGTTGCGCTTCAATCAGGTGTTTGGCCTGTTTCTCATGCGCAGTGAAAGCGGTAAACAGGAAGTCCGCGTCGCTGTGCTCGAAGTTATAGGTCGATTGCTCGACCTCATTCTGTTTGTAGACATCGCCGTAGCTCAGGCCTTCGGTCCATGTCAGGTTGTAGACGTTGTCCACGCCCTGCAGATACATGGCCAGGCGCTCGAGGCCGTAGGTGATCTCGCCAGTGATCGGCTTGCAGTCGATGCCGCCGACCTGCTGGAAGTAGGTGAACTGCGTGACTTCCATGCCGTTGAGCCAGACTTCCCAGCCCAGGCCCCAGGCGCCCAGTGTCGGGTTCTCCCAGTCGTCTTCAACAAAACGGATGTCGTTTTTCTTCAAATCGAAACCCAGGGCTTCGAGCGAGCCGAGGTACAGCTCAAGAATGTTGGCCGGTGCGGGTTTGAGCACGACCTGGTACTGGTAGTAGTGCTGCAGGCGATTGGGGTTCTCACCGTAGCGGCCATCCTTGGGGCGGCGGCTGGGCTGCACATAGGCAGCCTTCCAGGGTTCCGGACCGAGCGCGCGCAGGAAGGTGGCGGTGTGCGAGGTGCCGGCGCCGACCTCCATGTCGTAAGGCTGCAAAAGAGCGCAGCCCTGGTCAGCCCAGTAGGACTGCAGCTTCAGGATGATTTGCTGGAAAGTGAGCATAAGTTTTGATGGGTCGCGCAGGAGGTCTGCGGTGGCTTCATGACGGGGCAAGCCGCCGCACCGCGAAACCCTTGATTTTACGGGGCAAACCGGTGCCCGCAGGCCTGTTCAGGCTTTGCGGCGTTTATGTCCGGTCAGGGCTGAACCAAGCAGCACCAGCACGATCAGGCCCCACCATGGCCACAGACCCAGCCGGGAGGCCCACCAGGCATAAGGGGTGATCCCGCTGCGGCCCTCAACTTCAGCCACCAGCGCACCTCGGGTATGGCGCGGCAGCAGGTGGATGACCCGGCCCCGGTAGTCGATGACAGCCGTCGCGCCGGTATTGGTGGCGCGCAGCATGGGGCGCTCGAACTCCAGCGCCCGCATGCGCGAGATGTTGAGGTGCTGGTCAATCGCAATGGTGTTGCCGAACCAGGCGATGTTGCTGATGTTCACAAACATCGTCGGGCTGGCGGCCGGGTCGCGAAAGCGCGCCGCCAGTTCTTCGCCGAACAGGTCTTCGTAACAGATGTTGGGCGCCAGCCGCTGGCCCCGCCAGTCGAACGAGGGCTGGGTGACTGCACCGCTGTTGAAATCGGCCAGTGGAATGTTGACGATGGCCAGGAACCACTTGAACAGGGGGTGCACAAACTCGCCGAAGGGCACCAGGTGGTGCTTGTCGTAGCGGTAAACATCGTCGGCGAGGCCTTTGCCTTCAACCGTTTGCGGCTTGAGCGCGATGGCCGAATTGCTGTAGCCGGCCTGACTGTTGCCCAGCGGGATGCCGATGATGGCTGCGGTTGCGGGTGCCCCGGCTTGCGGCCTGACGAACCTGCGCAGCAGGGTGTCCAGATAATCAGGTCGCAATTGTGCAGGCAGCAGCGGAATGGCGGTTTCGGGCGTGACGACCAGCGAACTGGTCGCCGCCATCAACTGCTGGCCATACCAGTTGAGTGCATCGGGAATGCCTTTGCCGCCCTGGAATTTTTCGTCCTGCGCGATATTGCCCTGCAGCAGGGTGACGGTGAAGGGTTTGTTGCCCGTGGCGGCCACCGGGTAGGCGGTGGTAAAGCGGGAAACGGTATCTGCATCCACCCGCACGGCAAAACCCGTCGCGGCCGCGACGGCAAGCCCGGCAATCACAACACCCGCATTGCGCAAACGCGGCCTGAGAACCAGCCCCGCAATGGCAGCAGCGACAAACGCTGCACCAAGCGTCAGGCCATGCACGCCAACCAGTTTGGCAAGATTGGCAAAAGGCCCTTCAAGGTGGGCGTAACCGCCTTCACCCCATGGGAAGCCTGTAAAAAATTCGACCCGGCCCAATTCCGCCATCAGCCATAGCGCGGCAAACAGCAGCGCCCGTTGCGCCCGGTTGACAGGCGCAATGGCCACAAACAGGCCACAGACAACAGCGTAATAAAGCGCCAGGAAGGCCGCCAGCCCGACGATGGCGATCACCGCCAGCGGCGACGCAAGGCCGCCATAGGTGTGCAGCGAGATAAACAGCCACCACCAGGTGGCGCACTGCATCGCTGTGGCAAACAGCCAGCCCAGAAAAGCGCCGCGCTTCCATGTGCGGCAGTTGTCCAGATACAGGGCAAGCACCACCAGCGACAGCAACTGCAGCCACCACACCGGCTGGCCCCGCATCAAGCCGAAAGAGAACGGCCAGGCAATGCTCAGCGCATGGGCGCACCCGGCGAGAACAACGATGGCGATCTGCATCAATGACGCACCGCTGCGCGGCGCAGGCTGGGCTGCGTGCTCAAGCAGGGCCGGCAGGGTGGGCAGTGAGCCCGCCATGCTGTTGATCACATCACGTGCCAATTTTGCCGCGCCCGTCCTGCTGGCTCAGGCCGCAGGCGCGACCGGTGAGACCTTGAACCAGCGCACCGCACCACCCTTGGTGTGCAGCACGGTGAACTGCAGGCCGGAGAGCGCATAGTGCTCACCGCGCTTGGGCACATGGCCCATCTCGTGCGCGACCAGGCCGCCTATGGTGTCGAAGTCGCTTTCCATCAGGCTGACGCCGAAGGCTTCGCTGACCCGCTCTATCGATGTGTCGCCGCTGACGCGGTAGGTACGGTCAGAAAGGCCGAAGATGTCGCCCTCGTCTTCGGCGATGTCGAACTCGTCTTCAATCTCGCCGACGATCTGCTCCAGCACGTCTTCAATCGTGATGAGGCCGGCGACGCGGCCAAATTCGTCGATGACGATGGCCAGGTGGTTGCGGTTGCCACGGAATTCACGCAGCAGGTCGTTGAGGCCCTTGCTTTCGGGCACAAACACCGCCGGGCGCAGCAGGGCCTTGATGTTGAGTTCCGGTGCGCGCTGCAGCTTGAGCAGATCCTTGGCCATCAGGATGCCGAGGATGTTTTCCTTTTCGCCCTCATAGACGGGGAAGCGCGAGTGGGCGGTGTCGATGACGAGGTGCAGAAGTTCGTCAAACGGTGCATCGATGTTGATGAGGTCCATGCGCGGGGCGGCGACCATCACGTCACCGGCCGTCATGTCGGCCATGCGGATGACGCCTTCAAGCATCTCGCGGCTCTGGGCGCCTATGACTTCGTTGTCCTGGGCTTCCACCAGGGTTTCGATCAGTTCGTCTTTCGAGTCCGGACCGGGGTGGAGCATTTCAGCCAGCTTCTGCAGGAAGCCGCGCTTGTCTTCATGCTTTGAAGACCTACTGGGGGGAATATCGGACACGGGCGGTGTTCGGTAGTTAGGGAAAGGCTAGTGTAGTGTCTTGAGATGACAGCTGCGGGGGCGATTCCGGCAGGCTCGGAATCCGGGTTCAAGGTCTGAACGCAGCGAGGACTTCGCAAGCAGGGGCCGCGGAACCGGCTCAGCCGGGCCGCAGGCGCAGCGCCCCCCTCGGGGGGCAGCTGGTTATTGGGGTCAGACGCCAATTTCGCTGAGGTGCCTTGCACCGCATTCTCCGGACAAGCCAAAGGCTTGGCGAATTTGGACTCTGACCCCAAAAACCAGCGTGGGGGCTCTATTCAGGGACTTGAGCGTTCCCTGGAATCGCGCACGCCGCTCCTGACCTCTTGCACCATGGCCAGCAAATCCCAGAACTGCTTGGCCTGCACCTTGAGGCGGTAGTCGGTCTGGGCGATCTGTTCTTCGACCATCTCGGTCACGCGTGAGTCCATGTCGGCGGGCGGGAGCTTGAGGTAGGCCTCGCTCTCGGAGCCGTCGCGCTCAATGATGGCGCCGGCCTTGCGGGCGATGTTGAGCATGGCGGTGTTTTCGCTCAGCGCGTGGATGAACATCATGTCCACCCCTTCATTGCGGGCATGCATCACGGCGCGGTCAAACAGGCGTGCGCCATAGCCCCGACCACGCGCACGCGCCAACACGGAGACGCCGAACTCGGCGCAGCTTTTGAGGTTGGGATCGGTTGAGAAAGCCAGATGCGCCATGGCAATGAGCTCAAGGCGGCGGTTGTAGATGCCGAAGATCTCATCACGCTCGAAATCCAGCCCGCTGACATAACGGCGAATCTGCTCGTCGTTGGCGGCATAGCCAAAGCGCAGGTAACGGTCATGCGCATCAAGCGACAGCAAATGCGCGGCGATGCGTTCGCCGTGGCTGGGGCCGATGGAGCGGATAGGCACCATCACCGGGGCATCGCCCGGGCGGGGACGGGTGATGACACGGTCGCGCTCAGGCGTCTCCACCGGCGGGCGGAAAAATTCCCTGCTGGCGTGGAAAGAGGCTTTAAGAAAGGCACCGGGTGTGACCATGCGTCGAATATAAGGGTTATCCCTAGTTTTTTACAGCCAGGGGCTTTTGGCTGCCAGCAGCGGTTGCGCACAACTCCACACCCAAAGACACAGTCGAGAATCAATATACACAACGTTTTATTGCTACATAAAATATAGCAATCGGCTTTTTTCGAGCATGGGAGGCGTTACCAATTGGCATCAAAACCGGGAGCCCCGCCTAAATCTCTTCCATCTTGGCCCCGGCTGCGGCGCCTGACAATCCCTTTTTGCCCGGCCGTGGTCGTGGATTCGTCTGCACTGGCGTTCGGATTTGCTACTAAATTAATAGCTGCTCACGCACGTATTTATTGACCTGGAGGCCGATTTGATGCCTAAAAATGGCCTTTTGAAGAGCTTTTTTTGCTGTTTTCGTCGCTGAGCGCGTCATCAAAGTCATTTTTTAACGTACACGTTAAATTTTTAACATATACAGCAAAATGATGGCTAGACGGGCACTGCCGTCGTCGCCTTGACCCGGTCCAGCACAAAACTGGTCTTGCAATCCTGCACGCTGGGGTGCTTGAGCAGGGTGTCCATCACAAAGCGGCTGTAGTGGGCCATGTCCTCCACCACCACGCGCAGAAAGTAGTCCATTTCGCCAGTCAGGGCAGCGCACTCGACCACCTCGGGCCAGGCCTGCACACTGGCGCGGAAGAGGTCCATGGGATTGCGTTTGTGGCTTTCGGTGTGCTTTTCAAGCCGCACATTGAGGTAAGCGGTCAGGCCCAGGCCCACCTTTTCGGGTTTGACCAGAGCGACGTACCGGTCAATCACGCCGCTTTCTTCCAGCCGCTTCACGCGGCGCAACACGGCGCTGGGCGACAGGCTGACCTGTTCGGCCAGCTGGTCATAGGTGGCGCGGCCATCAGCCTGCAAACTGCGCAAAATCTGCCTGTCAAGCTTGTCGAGTGTTTCCATTCTTAATATTTTGCAGGATTCCTGCATATTCACCAAGCCTGCGCCTGAATACGCAGAAAAACTGATGGTCGTCGCTTCTAAAGTCTATAAATACCTTTTGGAGACAGACATGAACGCACCCGAATCCCTCTCGTTTGAAACCGGCCAGGCTTGGGACAACCCCATGGGCACCGCAGGCTTTGAATTTATCGAATACGCGGCACCGGACCCAAAAGCCATGGGCGAAGTCTTCAAGCAGATGGGTTTCACGCCAATTGCGCGGCATCGCCACAAGGACGTGACGCTGTACCGCCAGGGCGGCATCAACTTCATCATCAATGCCGAACCTGACTCGTTCGCCCAGCGATTTGCGCGCCAGCACGGTCCCAGCGTCTGCGCAATCGCCTTTCGCGTGCAGGACGCCAAGGCAGCCTACGAACGCGCCATCTCCCTGGGTGCATGGGGTTACGCTGATACCGCCGGCCCGGGCGAGCTGAACATTCCGGCCATCAAGGGCATTGGCGACTCCATCATTTATTTCATCGACCAGTGGCGCGGCAAGAACGGCGCACAGCCGGGCGATATCGGCAACATCGGTTTTTACGATGTCGACTTCAAGCCCCTGCCCGGCGTGACGGCGGACGCACTGAACCCGGTCGGCAACGGCCTGACCTACATAGACCACCTGACGCACAACGTGCACCGCGGCCGCATGGACGAGTGGGCTGGTTTTTACGAGCGCCTGTTCAACTTCCGCGAGATCCGCTATTTCGACATTGAAGGCCAGGTCACCGGCGTCAAGAGCAAGGCCATGACCAGCCCCTGCGGCAAGATCCGCATCCCCATCAACGAGGAAGGCAATGAAAAAGCCGGCCAGATCCAGGAGTACCTGGACAGATACCACGGAGAGGGCATACAGCACATCGCCATGGGCAGCAACGATTTGCTGAAGACGGTAGACCAGATGCGCGCCAACGGTGTCACGCTGCTGGACACCATAGACACCTATTACGAGCTCATCGACAAGCGCATTCCCGGCCATGGCGAGGATGTCGCCGCGCTGCAAAAACGCAAGGTGCTGGTCGATGGCAAAAAAGGCGCGCTGCTGCTGCAGATCTTCAGCGAGAACCAGTTGGGCCCGATCTTCTTTGAATTCATACAGCGCAAAGGCGATGACGGGTTTGGTGAAGGCAATTTCAAGGCGTTGTTTGAAAGCATAGAGCTAGACCAGATGCGCCGCGGCGTCCTGGCCAAATGACCTCCGACAAAAGGCTCATGGCGTCGTTGCACACGCTTGCCGTAGCGTTGCTACTGTCTGCGCGTGCGCGCCTCGCCCTGAACCTTTTTCGAAGGTCTGGCGAAAGGGTTTCATATGGCAGTTAAACCTGCGGTTTACGGGAACAGCGAGCGCCCACCGCGAGGTGACTATTCACGCGGAGGCGAGGTAGCAGCCGACTACACCTGCCCACAAAACTACGCCGCATACACAGCCGCAGATCACGACACCTACAGCCGCCTGTATAAACGCCAGTCAGCGCTGCTGCCTGGCCTGGCGTGTGACGAGTTCATCGCTGCGCTGCCATCACTGGGTGTGTCAGAACGCATTCCGCGTTTTGAAGACATCAACAACAAGCTGTTCAAGGCCACGGGCTGGGAAGTGGTGGCGGTGCCGGGGCTGATTCCGGAAGTGCCCTTCTTCACCCTGCTGGCCAACCGCAAGTTCCCGGTGACGGACTGGATACGCAAGCCTGAAGAGTTCGACTACATCGTAGAGCCAGACATCTTTCACGACCTGTTCGGCCATGTGCCACTGTTGTTCGACCCGGTGTTTGCCGACCACATGCAGGCCTATGGCGCAGGCGGGCTGAAGGCGCACCGGCTGGGCGCCTGCGAGCAGTTGTCGCGCCTTTACTGGTACACGATTGAATTTGGCCTCATGCGCCAGCGCGGCGAGATCAGGGCTTATGGCGCGGGCATTTTGAGTTCAGCGGGCGAGCTGGCTTACGCTGTCAAAAACGCAGAGCCGCAACGCATCATGCTGGATGTGCTGCGCGCCATGCGCACGCGCTACAAGATAGACAGCTACCAGCAAACCTACTTCGTGATTGACAGCTTCCAGCAGCTGTTTGACATGACGGCGCCTGACTTTACGCCGCTGTACCAGCAGCTTCGCCGCATGAAAGAACTTGCTGCAGATGAGTCCCTGCCTGAAGACGCACCTGCAGGCACAAGCGCCTGAACCGGACTACAGCCAGTTGTCGAGAACGGCGCGCGTCTTGTCCCAGTAGGCGCGCAGCCGATCCAGCTCCTGCACGGCATTGACCGGGACAATGCCGTTCTTGGCATGCCCCTCCAGACCCATGGCCACCGACTGCATGGCCACCGCGCCGACATTGCCGGCTGCACCCACCATGGCATGGCTGGCCCATGACAGCGCCTGTGCATCGTCAGCCCTGATGGCATCACCAATCGCATCGAGCTTGGCGACTGCGTCGGTCCTGAACAGTGCGAGGACTTCGCGCGTCATGGTGAGCTCCTCGTCGTCAAACTCCTTGAATTGCGCCAGCCGCTCGAAATCCATGAGGGCAGGTTCAACGTCGCTGCCGGGACTCTCGGGCTGGGGAGCCGTCTCAACCGCGCTGACCATTGAGCCAACACCCGGCTGGTCCATCCAGCGCTCCAATGCCTGCGTGAGTGAGGCCACATAGAGCGGCTTGGTCAGGTAGTCGTTCATGCCCGCTTCCATGCAGCGGCCACGGTCTTCAGACGACGCACCAGCTGTCAGGCCTATGACCGAGGGAGATGCCTCACCCAGCAGGGACTGGATCTCCTGTGTGGCCTGCAGGCCGTTCATGCGCGGCATGTTCACATCCATCAGCACCGTACCGAATTGCCGCCCGGCCGCATGGGCCCGGGCGACAGCCTCAACTGCCTCCTGGCCATCCAGCGCCGTCTCCGAGGGGTATCCGAGACGCTGCAGCATCGCGCACGCCACCTTGAGGTTGACGGCGTTGTCATCAACCACCAGCACGGTGCTTTTTACTGCTACTGCCTCACTTGCAGCGGCAGGAGCCTCTGCCGCGGTTTTGATACCGCCCTGGGTGGCGATGCAGCGAGCCATGGTGTCAAAGAGCTGCTTTTGCCTCGTTGGTTTGAGCAGGCGCGCAGCAAACAGCTGGGCCGCTTCGTGGCCCGGTGGCATGAAGCCGGATGTCAGCAGCACCAGCGGTACGCCCGCCCAGGCAGGCCGCGCCTTGAGGGTTTCAGCCAGCGTGACGCCATCCATCTCTGGCATGTGCATGTCGGTGATGATCACATCGGGCAAACGCCCTTCACCCTGCGCGATCGCCATCAGCTGCAGGGCTTTTTCGCCCGACTCGGCACCGCTGACGCGCATGCCCCACAGTTCCAGCTGGCGGGTCAGTACACGGATATTGGTTTCGTGATCGTCCACCACCAGTGCGTGGCGCCCCTGCAGTATGGTGGCATCAACCGCGCCCAGCATGGGCGGCAACTGCGCCAGCGGCGCCTCGACAGTGAACCAGAACGAAGAT
Source organism: Polaromonas sp. (assembly GCF_016185115.1). GTDB lineage: Bacteria > Pseudomonadota > Gammaproteobacteria > Burkholderiales > Burkholderiaceae_C > Polaromonas. The sequence goes on from NZ_JACPOF010000020.1 coordinate 496,213, forward strand.
CCCTTGCCCTGCACGCTGTCAACACCGATCTGCCCACCCATCAGTTCCACCAGGCGCTTGCAGATCGCAAGGCCCAGGCCGGTGCCGCCGTACTTGCGGGTGGTGGATGTATCGACCTGCACAAAGGCTTCAAACAGCGCACCAACGCGGTCTGCGGGAATGCCGATACCGGTGTCGTTGACGCGGAATTCCAGTGATGCGTAGCCTGGCCGACTAGCAGGCGAAGACTCCAGCCGCCGCACGTGAACCGACACCTCGCCTTTTTCGGTGAACTTGATGGCGTTGTTGATCAGGTTGATCAGCACCTGGCGCAGGCGCGTGATGTCGCCCAGCACTGCATCAGGCACGGCAGGCTGGCCGTTAATGGCCGTCTCGGGCACATCGATGATGAGTTCCAGGCCCTTCTCTCTCGCGCGCGAGGCGGCGATGTCGCAGGCTTCCTCGACGGCGCTGCGCGGGCTCAGGGGCTCGGATTCAAGCTCCAGCTTGCCGGATTCGATCTTGGAAAAATCAAGAATGTCATTGATCACACCCAGCAACTGGTCGCTCGACAGCCGTATGGTCTGCAGGTAATCCGCCTGCTCTTCATCCAGCCGCGTCTCGGCCAGCAGTGTGCTCATGCCCAGCACACCATTGAGCGGCGTGCGTATCTCGTGGCTCATGGTCGCAAGGAAGGAGGCCTTGGCCCTGGCCGCCTGCAGGGCCTCTTCACGCGAAGCTTCAAGCTGCTCGGTGCGTTGGGCAACGCGGGTTTCGAGTTGCTGGTTGGCCTCTTCAATCGCCTCGGTCTTGGCCTGCACTTCACGGCGATAGCTTTCAAGCTGTTCTGCGCTGTCATGCAGCACATGCGAAAGGTCACGCACTTCCGCGATCCAGGTGGTTTTGTCGATATCAGGAACTTCTCCGGCGCCTATGCGTTGCGCGGCCTCGCCCAGCAGCGCCAGCCGGCGCCCCAGGCGCTGCGCCACAAACAGCGCAAGCAGTCCGCCCAGCAGCAGCACAGCGGCAATCACACCCATGGAAAACAAGAGCGCGCGGTGCGTGGCGGCCGTAAAGTCACTCTCGGGCGCCGCGACCACAAGCGTCCAGCGCAGGCCCAGCTCATCACCAAAGGGCCTGCGCACGGCGATCAATGCATCGCCGCCATCCATGGGCAGGCGGTCAAGGGACACGGAACGGTCTACAAAGCCTTCAGCCATCACGGCGTCAGGGGACTTTTTGCGCAGGCCTTCACGCAGCGCCAGGTAGCTCGTGCGAATGACCGCATTGCGGCTGTCGTCGGGCCGTACGCGCTCAGGGTTGCCAGCCTGTTCCCTGTAAAGCGCATCACCGGCCGACGTTGCGACCAGCAGGCCGCGCTCGTCCACCAGGTAGGCCGCGCCGTGGGAGCTGATGCGCTGCGTGCGCAAAAAATCTGCGAGCCGCTGCAGGTGCAGGTCTGTGGCAAATACGCCGGCGGCTCCTGAAAAATCGTCGTAAATCGGCTGGGACAGCGTGATCACCAGCTGCTTTTGTGTGGCAGAGATATAAGCAGGTGAAAACACCCGGCCGCCGGCACGAAGAGCCTCCTGGTACCACGCACGCGTACGGGGTTCGTAGCTGCCGGGTTCATCGGGCAGTGGCACGGAACGGTCCCCTGGCTGGCTCGCAAGAAAGAACTTCCGGGGATTGACCGCGCTACCGCCAACCTCCCGCACACTGACCTCTGCACCACGCGCGGTCTGCTCAACTCCAAAAAAATTACCCTTGACAGTGGCCAGGTAGAGAAAAGGTACAGCGGGGGCCTGACGGGTCAAGGCGAAGGCCATGGGTTCAAACAGCGCCGGCCTTTCAAGCCACGTTCTAGCCTGGCGGATCTGCTGGGCATTCAGCACAGGCGGAAACAGCCCGTTCATGATGACGTGGGCCTGCTGCAGGTGGTTCTCTGTCTCAGTCTGCACCCTGAGTGCGACACTGCCCATCACCTGGTTGGCCAATTCACCGACAGCCTGCGTGCTGCCACGCGCCAGCAGCCAGGTCACCACCGCTGCCGGCAGCAATGCAAACAGCAACAGGCTGACCACCAGAATGCTGCGAAGTGAGAATGAAGGCCGGCGGCTCTGCCTGGGCTGCGGATTCAGCATTGTGCGACTCTGCTGATGCGTCAGGTAGCGAGCGCGAGCAGTTCCGCCGCATCCATTGGCATGCTGCGGCCGGGCAGGCTTACCAGGGCCCGCCCGCCAGTGCGCACAGCGCCCGTGACGCCGCGCAGCATGGGAACGCTTGCGATGATGGTCCAGCCCATGCGGGCTGCCTGTTTTTGGAGCAGCAGGGTCAGGTTCACGGCGTCACCCACGGGTAAAAGCCTGGTCTCACCATGCAACGGGTCCTGCAGTTTGGCCAGCGTCACCGGGCCGCTGTGCAGGGCAACACTGACCGTGAACGGCGGTAAATGGCGATGCGGGAAATTGCCTTCAAGATATTTGTGTACGCGTCTGCCTGCATCGACCAGCCCGAGTGCGGCACGCGCAGCACGCAGCCCATGGTTGACAGACAGGGTATCTGCGCTGTCCACAAAAACAGCCAGCAAGGCCTCACCGACAAACTGCATATGCCTTGCACCGAAGAGGTGGACGGTGTCTCCGGCATTGTTGTAGAACCGCCTGACGGTATCGCTCAGTTCCTCCGTCGTCATTGCCTCGGCCAGGGCTGCGTAAGTCAGCACATCCACAAACAGCAGCGTGGCGCTTTCAAATTTTTCATCTGCACTTTCGCCGTCTCCCGACGGCCACTTTTCGCTGAGTTCCGCCGCCAGCTTGCGCTCGTAGAGCCGGGCGAGCTGATGCCGCTGCTCTTCGAGCGCCCAGGTCACGGCAGAGTCAACCGCGTTGGCGGTTGCAGCGGCGCGCATCTCTCGCCGGTTGAGCTGCGCAGAGGCGGCCTCGCGCAACTCGCCAGGCCGGAAAGGCTTGGTGATGTAGTCATCTGCGCCGCTGGTCATGCCTATGCGCATATGGGCACGCTCCTGCAGGGAGGTCAGCAGGATGACGGGGATCTCGGCGATGGCGGCATCGGCACGCAGTGCCTGCAGCATGGCAAAACCATCCATCACGGGCATCTGGATGTCGCTGATCACCAGGTCGGGTTTGTGCTCGCGCACCAGCGACAGTCCGTCAGCGCCGTTATCGGACGACAGGACGTCGTAACCGTCTTTTTTAAGGACCGAGGCCACCAGCATGCGGGTGGCCGCGTCGTCCTCCATCAGCACTATCAGCGGCATGTTGGGGTATATGTTCCGTAAAAGTCGCAAGCTTACACAAGTTGCCAGCCAGCAGGTTCAGTTCTCCTTCCCGTCAAGCAGTGCCAGCGTCCCTGCCATCACCTCGGGCAGAAATGCCATCTGCACGTGCGCGGCACCACGAACAAGCCGGTTGTCGGCGCCGGGCAGCGTCGCGGTTGATGTGGGAAACACAATGTTGTCGGTGTTGGAGTACCAGCAGGTGAAACGGGTATGGCGCTCCGGATGCATGCCGTGGTCCAGTTGCCCCAGCCAGTCCGACCGCAAGCGCATCTGCAGCCCGTTGTGCCCGTGGCCGAAGCGGGCCAGCCAGGTCCCACTGTGCGGCGTGCCTATGGTCACAACGTGCCGCACCCGCGCCTCACTGCTGTGCGCCTTGAGCCAGGCCCGTGCGGCCAGGCCGCCCATGCTGTGGCAGACCAGCATTGGCGGCACGCCGGTGGCCTCCGTCACCTGCCGCACGGCCACATCGATCTGGGGCGCATAGTCGTCAATCGAGCCGAATATGGGCTCCAGGCTGACCGCAGCGAACACGCGGCCCTGGGCCTGAAGGCGCTCAAGCCAGGGCGTCCACAGCCCCCGGTTGCAGAAAAACCCATGGATGAAGACCACGCCTGGTTGCCCACACATGGAACTTGAGGCGACAAGGTTGTCGCGTACGGCAAAGGTGCGAAAGGGCTGGCGCCAGCAGAACACGCGAGGTGCGGTGAGCGTTTCGCCCAGCCATGCCGATGCCAGCTCTGCCCAGGTCGCCTGTGGCGCGGGGTCGCTCTTGTTGATGAAGTGCAGCAATAAGAACTCAAGCGCCAGGAAAACCGCGTAGCCGAGCACCATCACCAGAAAACCCGCGACAGCCAGCAGCGGCGAATTGTCAAACCAGTAAAACAGCCAGCCCAAAGCGAGGGCAGCCAGGGACAGCGTGATGAATCTTTGTAGATTGGCCAGCATGAAAATTTACAGACGCACGCCCGATGCGCACGGAGCATAAAACTATAGATCAGCCCAGCGTAACATCCTGCCCCGTCAGGCGTTTGGCCAGACCCTGCGCCAGCCGGTTGACGGCACCATAGACTGAAAGCTGGGGATTGGCGCCTATGCTGGTCGGGAAGATAGACCCGTCGTGCACGGAGAGATTGTCTATCTGCCAGTGCACGCCGTCGGGGCGCACCACACCCTGGCGCTCGGTGGCCGCCAGGCCGCAGCCGCCCATCACGTGCGCACTGACAACCTTGGTCAGCATGGGTTTCATGGGCAGGGCGTTGACCGCATCACGTGCCTCATTCCATGTCGTGTAAGAGCGAGCCATCTCATGCAGGGGCAACACCTGCCTGGCGCCTGCCGCAAACTGTATTTCCATCATGGACAGCAAAGCCCTGCGACCGCCCTCCATCACAAAATCGGTCAACGGGTAGTCCAGCACTGCAGACCCGTCACCCCGCAACTTCACCTTCCCGCCAGGTGCCTCATCATGAAAGCCATCGCGCAGCAGCGCCAGCAGGGTGTGGTTGTGCGGGAACGATTTAAGGAGATCATGCTGCCCCTGGCCCATGCCCGGAACAGTGGAGGCAAAAATGACAGGATGCAGCGGTGGAGCTTCCAGCTTGTAGCCTATGGGTCCATCCACCGGCTGGGTTTCCAGGAAGTGATCGGTGTAGACCGATTGGGGTGCGCCGTTCCAGGCCTCCACTTTTTGATCGAATATGGCGGACGACATCACCACGGGGTGCAGGAATGTCCTCTCACCCAAACGGCCGTGCGGGTCAGGCGCACCGGAGCGCAGCAACACCCCCGGCGAGTTGATGGCGCCCCCGGCCAGCACAAAATGTTTTGCCTTGATCCTGATGGTCTGCGCAGCAGAACTACCTGACTTGCCTGCTGTCAGTGGCTTGCAGATCAGCGAAATTACGCGGCCATTTGACAGTTCAAAACGCTGCGCGCTGGTTTCGGTCAGAAGCTGAGCGCCCTGGTCAAGTGCAGCCGGAATGGTGGTCACCAGCATGGACTGCTTGGCATTGGTCGGGCACCCCAGGCCGCAGGAGCCGAGGTTCCAGCAGGCCTTGACGTTGCGCGAAATGGCTGATGATGCGATGCCCAGCTTTGCCGCACCACGCCGCAATAGGTCGTTGTTTTCATTGGGCGTGACCAGCCATGGCTGTATGTTCAGGCGACGCTCGGCCTGCGCGAAATAGGGGGCAAGGCTTTCAACACTGTAGTCCTTGAGTCCATACTTTTCCTGCCAGAACTTCAGCGTGGCGGCCGGCGTACGGAAGGAACTGGTCCAGTTGACGGTGGTGGAACCACCCACACAGCGGCCCTGCAGGATGTTGATGGCCTTGTCCGCAGTCTTGCGTGCAGCGCTTTCCTGGTAGAGCGATGGATAGGCTTCCGATTCTTTCTGGTTGAAGTCACTGCTGCTCTTGAGTGGGCCTTCCTCGACCAGCACGACCTTCAGACCTGCTTTTGCCAGAAGTTCGGCGGTGACACCCGCGCCCGCACCTGTGCCGATGATGGCAACGTCGCAAGTGATGTTGTCGGGCGCGGCAGGCAGCGGGCCGCCGTATACCTTCCAGCCGCGCTTGATGCCGTCCTTGATCGGGTCCTGCAATTGGCTCATGTTCTCAGGCGCATCAGATCTTGGTGGGGCCGGGATAGCCGAGCAAAGCCCAACTGGCTGGCTCCGAGAAATAGGCGCCGGCCGTGATGTCATGCAATGCAGCATAGGCTTGTTGCCGCAAGGCCAGCGATGAGAGCCGCATGCCCTGCAGGGCCGCCTGCACCTCCGCCACACTCGCGTCAGCCCAGGGCGTACCCAGGCCAGCCAGTGCCCGGCGTCCGGCGGCACTTGCAAGTACCGACAACAGCTGGGACAACTCGTCCTGCGCGTGCGAAGGCAATGCGCTTACCAGTACATCAATGCGCGCCAGCAGACCTGCAATTGCCGCCTTCCGCGCGACCAGCTCTGAAGGCAGCGTTTTGTCGAGGACTGCAGAGCTGACGGCGGAAAACACCTTACGGCCGGATGCACTGAGAAGGCCTTGCGTCAGGCCCGGCTGGATCAAGGCGGCTGTACCACCTGCAATCAGAAGGACGGCGCTGGCGGTAATGCCCAGCTTGAGGAGGGTTCTTCTCTGCATGATTTGAGTTTCGCACGGGGCCGACCGGTTTCTATAGACCTTCATACCTAGATAAACTCGGGGTTTGTATGGACTCAACGGCCACCCGGATTCACGAAGCCCTGCAGGCAGTTGCATTGCTTCGTGCGCAGCATGTCGCTGATGCGGAATTGTTGCGGGCAAGCGCGTCTATCAAGCGGTTTCAGGCCAGGCGTTTTCGCGCAACCTATGCTGACGTTCTGGTCAACTCCCGCTACAAAACGGCAGCTGCTTTTTTTCTGCACGAGCTCTACAGCGACAAGGACTATGCGGAGCGTGACCAGCAATTCGCACGCATCGCAAATACCATTGCAAAGCTGTTTCCCCAGGCAGTGGTCAATACGGCTTTGGCTCTGGTGGAAGTGCATGCGCTCACCGAAAAGCTTGATGACCTGATGGCCAGGCAGTGGCTTGCATCGTTGGACGCCTTGCCAGAGCTCGATGAAATCGCGCGCTACATTGCCTGCTGGCGGCAGGTAGGTGACATTCGGGCGCGGCACAAGCAGCTTGAGGTGGTGCTGCTGCTTGGCAAGGAATTGAACCGCCTGACACGAATGCCGGGCCTGCGCACCCTGCTCAAAATGATGCGGCATCCTGCGTCTGTTGCAGGGCTGAGCTCGCTGCAGGGGTTTCTTGAAGCGGGGTTTGATGCATTCGCCGGCATGCGCGGCGCGGATGATTTTCTCCAGCTCATCGAACAGCGCGAAACGGAATGGCTCACAACGCTTTTTGCAGACGACACTGTCACCTGCGAGACCAAATTGGGCAATTTGCTCGACTCAAGCCCGCCATCCTGAAGGTTCATCAGGGCAAGCCCCATACAGTTTCCAGTGCATGAACTCCACAATGCCCTGAAGGAGTTTTGTATGAACAGGCATTGGCTCAAGAGTTACCCCGAAGGCGTCGCGCACGACATTGACCCCGAGAAGTTCCAGTCCCTCAACCAGATGCTGGAGGAATCTTTCAAGAAGAACGCCGCCAAGCCATTTTCGGTCTGCATGGACCGCTGGATGTCCTACGGACAGCTCGATGAGTTGTCATCAGCACTTGGGGCCTGGCTGCAGAGTCTCGGACTTGAACCGGGTTCACGGGTCGCGATCATGTTGCCCAACATCCCGCAGTTCGCCGTAACCATGTCCGCGATACTTCGCGCGGGTTACACCTGCGTCAACGTCAATCCGCTCTACACGGCACGCGAACTGGAGCATCAGCTCAAGGACTCGGGCGCGACGTCCATTGTGATTCTTGAAAACTTTGCATCTACGCTGGCCGAGGTCATTGAGCGCACGCCCGTCAGGAACGTGGTGATGACGTCCATGGGCGACCTTCTTGGGTTCTGGTATGGCCACTGGATTACTTTTGCCGTGCGCCACCTGGCCAAACTCGTGCCTGCATACAGGCTCCCACTGGGCGATGGCCGTGTCGTGACGGCATTTAATACAGCGATCAGCGAAGGTTCACGCATGGCGCTCAAGCCTGCCCGCACCACTCTTGATTCGATTGCCTTCCTGCAATACACGGGGGGTACTACGGGGCTGTCGAAGGGCGCCGTACTGACGCACCGCAACATTGTTGCTGCGGTATTGCAGGCTGAGGAATGGTTCACGCCCGCACTCAAGCGGATAGGCGACGTCAGCAACACCAACAATATTGCTGCACTGCCGCTGTATCACATCTTTGCGCTGACGCTGTGCCTGCTCAATATGCGCTGGGGGGCGCACCTGACACTGATTCCTAACCCGCGCGAGTTCGGCAAGTTCATTGAAGTGCTCAAGAAACGTCCCTTTCACATGTTGCCGGCGGTCAACACGCTGTTCAATGCGTTGCTGCAACATCCACAGTTCAAGACCATTGATTTTTCAAGCCTGTGCGTCTCGCAGGCCGGCGGCATGGCGGCATCGGAAGGTACCGCCAGACATTGGGCACAGGCCACCGGAAGCACCATGATCGAGGGCTGGGGCATGAGTGAAACCTGCGCGATCGGCACGAACAACCCGGTGACCAACAAACAGTTCACAGGAAACATCGGCCTGCCCTTACCCGGAATTGACATCGCGATCAAGGACGATGAAGGCAATTCACTGCCTGTTGGTGCATCCGGCGAGATCTGCATCAAGGGCCCGCAGGTCATGACTGGTTACTACAGGCAGCCCGAGGAAAATTTAAAAGCATTCACTCCAGATGGTTTCATGCGTACGGGTGACATCGGCATCATGGACGAGGCCGGATACACCAAAATCATCGATCGCAAAAAGGACATGATCATCGTGTCTGGCTTTAATGTGTTTCCCAACGAGCTTGAAAACATCATTTCACTCTGCCCGGGTGTTGTTGAATGCGCAGCTGTCGGCGTTGCAGACCAGAGTCAGGGCGAGGCGATCAAGATTTTTATTGTCAAAAATGACCCCACCCTGACCGAAGATGACGTGAACGCTTATTGCAAGCAGCATTTCACCGGCTACAAGAGGCCCAAATACATTGAGTTTCGCGACGATTTACCTAAAACAAATGTTGGAAAGATCCTGCGGCGCGAGTTGCGCACCTCGGCCTGACTCTCATACGGGCGTCTTTTCCTGAAATTGTGATGAATTCGCTGAATTTTCCGGCCGGCATGCATGTGTTTGAGCGTGGCTGGCTCTCCTCAAACAATATTTTGTTTACAAACGGGGATCAAACCCTGTTGGTAGACAGCGGCTACGACGCCCATTCTTCGCAGACGGTTACACTGGTGGAGTCTGTTTTAGGTCAACAGCCCCTCGACATCCTGGTCAACACACATTTGCACAGTGATCACTGTGGCGGAAATTCTGCACTTCAGGATCGCTACCCGAATCTGCAGACATTAATACCACCCGGCCAGGCAGCCCATGTCGACAGTTGGGATCCGATCGCTCTGACTTATCAACCCACCGGCCAGAACTGCCGACAATTTTCATTCACCAGCACCCTGAAGCCGGGTACTGAAATGAATTTCGGCTCGTCAAGTTGGCAAATCCATTCTGCACCTGGGCATGATCCAAACTCCCTGATTTTTTTTGAACCCTTGAAGAGGCTTTTGATATCGGCAGATGCACTTTGGGAAAACGGTTTTGGTGTTGTGTTTCCGGAGCTTGAGGGTGAAAGAGCTTTCGATGAAGTGGGCGCAACACTCGATCTTATTGGACAGCTCGATCCGCTGATGGTTATTCCGGGCCATGGTTCGGTGTTTAATTACAGCGCTGGCGTTCTGGAAACTGCGCGTCGCCGGCTTGATTCGTTTGTCGGCAACCCAATAAAGCACGCTCGCCACGCATCAAAGGTGCTTCTCAAATTCAAACTGCTTGAAACCCAGCATCAATCCTTCGATGAATTTGCAATCTGGGCGACGGAGACACCCTACCTCATGCAGATCAGGCAGCGGTTTTTCGCATCGATTCCGATGGATGTCTGGATAGAGCAACTTTGCGATGAGTTGTGCAAAGCGGGAGTCGCGACGCGCGATGATGTTTACATCGACAACCTGTGATCATTCGAGGTCGTTGCCATGCAGGCTCATGACTTGCGAACTCCTCTCAAACCCAGGAGCCTGAATCAGTAGTTTTCCGATCAGTGCGAACCGCTCGAAATACGCTCCCGGCGTAACTGCCATGGATCTGTAACAGGTAAGTGATGGAGTAGAAATACAAAAGCCCGCAAGAAGAAAATTCCTGCGGGCTTTTTCCACGTCTATGGCCCCGACATCTGAGCCGGTCAAAAACGAAGACACAAAAGAAAACGCCCAGTCGATCAAAAATCAACTGGGCGTTCCTTGCTGTAAGAGCCTGACGATGTCCTACTTTCACACGGGAATCCGCACTATCATCGGCGCTAAGTCGTTTCACTGTCCTGTTCGGGATGGGAAGGAGTGGTACCAACTTGCTATGGTCATCAGGCATAACTGGTTGATAGATTGTCCAAAGAACAATCCATCGAATTCATAGAGTAAATCAGCTTTTATCAGTAACGCACATCTCGCTGGAGATGCGTCTTTTTGAATGCGTCAACTTGGCATAACAACCCTGACTAATCTTTTAAGACTGCCAAAGTTATAGGGTCAAGCCGCACGAGCAATTAGTATCAGTTAGCTTAACGCATTACTGCGCTTCCACACCTGACCTATCAACGTCCTGGTCTTGAACGACTCTTTAGGGGGCTCAAGGCCCCGGCAGATCTAATCTTGAAACGAGTTTCCCGCTTAGATGCTTTCAGCGGTTATCTCTTCCGAACTTAGCTACCCGGCAATGCCACTGGCGTGACAACCGGTACACCAGAGGTTCGTCCACTCCGGTCCTCTCGTACTAGGAGCAGGCTTCCTCAAATCTGCAGCGCCCACGGAAGATAGGGACCAAACTGTCTCACGACGTTTTAAACCCAGCTCACGTACCTCTTTAAATGGCGAACAGCCATACCCTTGGGACCGGCTACAGCCCCAGGATGAGATGAGCCGACATCGAGGTGCCAA
>NZ_JACPOF010000021.1 GCF_016185115.1 Polaromonas sp.
AGCGTGATGGTGTTGCCGTTGCCGCCTGCCTGGCTGGCGCCCACGCCGGCCGTCCCGCTGGCTGTGATGGTGCTGGTGCCCAACGCAATGCCTGCGCCTGTGATGCTCACCGTGCCCGCATTGCGCCCCGCATTCGTGGCCAGTGCAGCGCCACCTGAGGCGGCGATATTGCCGCTGCCTGCAGTACCGAGTGCGCTAAGCGAGACGTTGCCGCCATGGCCCATGGTGCCGCCCGTGGTGGTGATGGCGCCTGTGCTGAGGCTGCCTGCAGCAGTATTGGTGACACTCACACTGCCGGCTGTTCCGCCTGCGCCTGCACCGACTGCATTGCCCGTCTGCGCAATCAGTGCGCCTGTGCTGATGTTGCCGGTGCCGCTGTTGGCGAGCGTGATGCTGCCTGCGGAACCGCCTGCGCTGTTGCCCGTGCCGCCTGCGCCGCCCGAAGCAGTGATGGTGCCCGTGGTGAGGCCGCCTGTTGATGTCAGGTTTACTGTGCCGCCGGTACCGCCGGCCTGCCCTGCGCCATTGCCTGCGCTGCCGCTGGCAGTGATCGCGCCGGTGCTGATGCTTGTGCCCGTGATGCTCACCGTACCGGCATTGCGGCCCACCGTGCCCGCGCCCGCCGTGCCGCCTGTGGCTGTCACGGCCGCAGCCAGCGTAACGGCACCGGCAGACGTAATTTCCACATTGCCAGCATTGGCGCTGGCTGCGCCCGTCGCATTGATGGTGCCCGCCGCGTTGCTGGTGACTGAAGCGCCTGACAGTGTGATGCCACCGGCCTGCGAACTCACCCCGGCATTGATTGCCAGAGCGCCCACACCGCTGGCATCGGCATCGGCTTTCAGGTTGATGGCGCCTGTGCCCGTCGTGCTCAATGCCGCACTGACGGTGATGTTGTTATTCGCCTCCATGGAGACGCTCTTGTTGGCGGCGACTGCAAAGGCGCTGCTGACCGTGATGTCGTTGGTAGCCTGCAGCGTGATGTTGCCCGCGACGGCATTGAGCGTACCCACCGACACGGTCTGCGTGGTGCCGGCCTGCGCGGCAAAGGTGCTGACGTCGGCATAAGCAGCCGCGCCTGCTGCAGCCACAATGATATTGAGCGGGTCCAGCAACAGGGTGCCTGCCTGGCCATTGGCCGCACTCAGGTTGGCGGTGCCGTCAAAAGCGAGATTCTGTTTGCCCGAGACTTCTGCAAAACCGCCATTGCCCGATTGCGCGCCGCCGGTGGCCTTGATGTCGCCATAAAAGCCGGTGGCGCCATCTGCCCAGACGATGGCCTTGCCGCCGTTGCCGCTGCTTGCAGCGCTCACGTCGATGGCCGCACCCTGTGCGACCAGCGTGAGCGATGCATTCTGCTCGGTCCCCTTGCCCTGGTAGTTGCCACCCACCAGAACAGTGCCGCCGCCGGCTTGACCCGAGGCGTCAAGCCGCGCACCGGATTCCAGCGCAACCTTGTCCCCCAGCACCTTGATCGTGCCGCCGGACTGGCCGCTGGCAGCGCCCGATGCAGTCAGTTGCCCGGCCACCCTGACCACGCCCGATGGTCCGCCGCTCAGGACAATCATGCCGTCACGCTCGGTTGCAGTGTTGGCGCGAACCACACCTGTCTGGTTGATGACGGTGGCCATCGCATCGCCAACCGAACTTGCCAGCAAGGCAATCTGGCCGCCGTCGGCGAGGATATTGCCGCTGTTGACAACCGCCGCGTTCGCCGCCGCAGCATCTACGGAAAAACGCACCAGCCCCGTGCCCGATGTGTCTATGGTCGCGCGATTGCCGGCAAGCAGGCCAACAGACCCTGCATCTGCCCTGATCGTGCCTGTATTGCCGACCTTTGGGGCCGCCAGCAATACATAGCCACCACGTTTGGCGTCGATGTTGCCGTGGTTATCAACCGGCCCGCCACCGATACCGCTGAAGGTATAACGGCCCGCCATGAAGTCGTCGTTGCTGATGGCCAGGCTGGATGCCACCAGCCCGCCCACGCTGACCTGCGCGCCAGGGGCAAACATCACGCCCGACGGGTTGATCAAAAAGACCTGGCCATTGGCGTTCAGGGAACCGTAAATCGACGAGGCGTCATTGCCAATCACCCGGTTGAGGGCCACCGATGTTGCAGCAGGCTGTACAAACTGCACCGACTGGCCTGTGCCGATATTGAAGGTCTGCCAGTTCAGCGCCGCCTTGTCGGTCGCCTGGTCGATGCGCATGCTGTTGGCCGTCGGCGTGCTGACGGTGGCCTGGCCGGCGACAACCACGCCGCCGGTTGGCAGGTCAGCTCTCGACAGCGGCGATACCAGTGCGAGCAGGCTGCTCAGCAGGAATGACAGGGACCGGCCGGTGCGGATACGGTAGGTCGCCGTCAGCTTGCGGGAGAGCCTGATGACCACCGTGCGCACGGACCACGGCCGGTAACGGCGTTTGCCGTAAGCGGATGGCGGAGCGTTGCGCGTGGAGGTCATGATGTCAGGATGTGCGGGTGTGCAGTCAGGCTGCAAGCCCTAGAACCACTTCTGGGCCGACAGCCAGGCGCGCGGACTGCGGTCTGCATCGCCGGTCGTGGGCAAGGCAGGCGTGGTTCGCCATGCAAGGTGAGTCTTGATGAGGAAGTTGCCAATGCGGCCCAACATGAAACCCAGGCCCACCGAACTCAGCGTGATGCCGTTGGCCGAGCCCGGTATGGGGGGACCTTCCTGGTTCAGCCTGACCTGGCCATAGTCATAAAAGGCCAGCAGGCTGACGGGTTCGGACAGCAGGGACACTGCGGACGGCAACTGATAGCGGTATTCAAGATTGAACATGGTGCCGGAGTCGCCAATGCCTTCGCCGACCGGGTAGCTGCGCACGCCGTTGGGGCCGCCCAATGCCATTTTTTCTGCAGAGCTGAGGTTTTTTGAAGCGATTTGCGTCTGGGCAGTGAAGTAAAGGCTGGAAGCGCCGCCAAAAAACTGGACACGCTGGTACTCGGCGTTCAGTTTGCGAAAGGCGCCGGCAGTATGCAGGCCACCAAAACCCTGGTCTAGCGCCATGTCGGCCGGGTCCAGCGTCAGGCGTCCCAGGGTGCTGCTGAGCGAGTAGCTGTTCGACGCCGTCAAGTCCGCCAGGCGATCAACGAAATTGCCCGACAGGCCGGCACGCAGGGAGATCATCTCGCGTTCGCTTTTCAGCAGTGGTGTGGTCGTCCTGTCGAGAAGGCGCTTATGGTCGGCGCTGACCTGCAGGTACGCATTGTTTTCGCGCCCGCGGACCAGCGGGTGGGACATACTCAGGCCGAACAGGTCTGCCTTGCCGCTGGCGCCCAGCGCGGCGAACTGTTTGCCCAGCGCGTAATTGAGACGGGCTGCATTCAAGCCGACGCGTGTACCCCATCCACCCACCGGCAGGGACCAGGCGGCACGGTAGAGGTTTGAGCCGGCCTGGTCGCCGATCTGGCCGCCCAGTGACAGCACATCGCCCCGGCCCGTCAGGTTGTTGATGTTCAGATTGGCCGAGGCATGTACTGCGCCGGCAGCACTGGCGCCGTAGTTGTCGGCGCTGACAGAGCCCTCCGTCCCGGGCCCCCGGCTGGTGATGGCAACGCGGACATTGGCCTCACCCGGATTTTCGCCGGGCTCAACCACGGCGCTGGCGTCATAACCGGCCAGGTCGCGCAGCAGCAGTATGGGTTTGTCGAGGCCGTATTCGGTGACGGCGTCGCCCCTGGTCATGTGCCTTGCCATCACTTCTTCAGCAAAACTTCTGGAGATGCCGCTGCCGTCGCCCTGAACCTCGACAGTGGTCTTGCCGATTTTGGCTTCAATTACCCGGATGGTGACCGTGCCGCCGGTAGCCGCGAGGGTCTGCTCGGGCAGGTAAGCCTCGGTCAGCAGGTAACCTTTGGATCGGTAGTAGTTGCTGATGGTCGTTGCCGCAGCCGTCAGTCCGGCGATATCGACCGGCTGGTCCACAAACCTGGCGAGCAGCGCATTCAACTCGTCGAAAGAAAAAATCGTGTTGCCGGTCAGCCTGAATGCCTTGGGCGTGATGCGGACATTGGCGGTTGCAGCAGGTGCCGGTTTTGCATCCGGCAGGGAAATGCGTGGCTCGCCCTGGCGGGGAAGCACGGGGGCCGGAGGCTGCGATTCAAGCAGGGTTCCGGCGTTGGGTCGCGTCTGGGACGAAGCTGTATCAGCGCCGAAGGCCATAAGGCCCAGCGCAAACAACTGACCAAGCGTGGCAGGACGGGAAAATATCAATGAAAAGGACGGTGGTTGAGGTATAGCCTATGAAACAGATTACTTCTGTTAACAATTTTTATAGCTATTCACCCGCATGTCCATTGATTTGTCCGGTATTTGCCAATTCCAGATGTAACGCAAGCGTATTTGTACAATTTGCCACAGTTCTCCCGAGTCCTGCGGCACCAGAAGCCCCTTTTCACCTTACAGACTCGGGTTGGCAGCTCGGTGTTGTGGGCCATGTCTGCTACAAAAACAGAAGCGTCACGCTGTTTTGACCGTGGGCTTTTGCGTCCCGGGCGAACGCCGGACGGACGCGGCTAAACCGCAGCAAGGTGCCTGGCAGGTATCCAGCCCTCAAAGATCGGCAGCAGGCTGTTGATGCGGCGCGAGGCTTCACTCTGCCCGCGTTGACGCGCCACGCACTGGTAGATGTCGCTGCGAAGCAACCACAACTCGGTGACGGAATCGGCTGAAGAAATCCGGTCTTCAATACTCAGGCGCCCCGCGCCATCGCGGCAGTCATCCAGCACCATGAGCAGCTGTTTTTTGACGTCTGCCAGGGAGCATGGCCCACCCCTGTCCGGAGTTGCTGCGCGCCCTTCGGGGACAGTTGCCTGACCGGTCACGGCCCGCCTCACCTTGGCCAGCATGCCGGAGGGCTGTAGGGAGCTTGAGAAGAACCCCTGCCAGGAAGAAGAGGAAGAAGAGGACGCCGAACGACTGGATACGGGTTCAGCGCCGGCTTCCGGTCGGGGTTGGGGAATGGTCTGGCCCGTCACGCAGACACCCTGCCATTTAGCGACGCGCACATGCCGCGCACCGTCATGAGAAAAATCATGTCGTCTCCCCGTTTTTGTACTTTGCGTCTCAAACACTGCGGCAAGGCACTTTCGCTCCAGCCCACTCGCTCAGCGAATGTAACCATTTGTTGCCCGGTGCTGATGCCATGGTTACCCTAGGACATCAGACGTCCAAAATTAATATGAAAGTTTGCATTTGGCTCGAAAGTTAACTTCCTTGTTAACTTTCAGGATTTTTACCGGCTGCCGACAGTTGTTGACCGGAAAAACCCTTCAAAATCATCGGAAAGAGCCTGTTTTCGACCATCAATCGGGCCACAGCCCTTTAAATACACGCGCAAGCAGCTATTGAATTAATAGCATTTATACTTCATCAAACTGCTGGTCAACCGAACATACGCGCCTGTTCTGGCCTCCCACGAAGACTGAAACGGGGTTGTTGCCGGTTTTACGTCACATCTGGTTACACCCACGTCTTTGCGTAGATTCACCTACTAGGGTTTCCCCCAAAGCGGCCTACAATCGCCAACCCTACAAAAAATCGCCGGTCAGCCGACCGCGCCCGTGGAGACTTTTGATGCCGACAACACCCCCCGCAACGCCTGGCAACCGCGAGGAAAAGCGCGCAGAACTGCGCCGCGCTGCGCTTGAATACCATGAGTTTCCCACCCCCGGCAAGATCGCCATCGCAGCCACCAAGCAGCTGACCAACCAGCGCGACCTGGCGCTCGCCTACTCGCCCGGCGTGGCCGCCCCCTGCGAAGAAATCGTCAAGGACCCCAACAACGCCTTCAAGTACACCAGCCGCGGCAACCTGGTGGCCGTCATCACCAACGGCACCGCCGTGCTGGGCCTGGGCGACATCGGCCCGCTGGCCTCCAAGCCGGTGATGGAGGGCAAGGGCGTGCTGTTCAAGAAGTTCGCCGGCGTTGACGTCTTCGACATCGAGATCGACGAGAAAGACCCGGCCAAACTGGTCGAGATCATCGCCTCGCTGGAGCCGACCTTCGGTGCCATCAACCTCGAAGACATCAAGGCGCCCGACTGCTTTTATGTAGAGCGCGAGCTGCGCAAGCGCCTGAAGATCCCGGTCTTTCATGACGACCAGCACGGCACCGCCATCACCGTGGGCGCGGCAGTGCTCAACGCACTGAAGGTGGTCAACAAGGCCCCCGGCCAGGTCAAGCTGGTCACTTCGGGTGCAGGCGCTGCGGCGCTGGCCTGCCTGAACCTGCTGCTCAAGCTCGGCATACAGCGCGAGAACGTCTATGTGACCGACCTCGCCGGCGTGGTTTACGAAGGCCGCACCGAACTGATGGACGAGGACAAGATCCAGTTCGTGCAGAAAACCGATGCCCGCTCCCTGAGCGATGTCATTGAGGGCGCGGACATCTTTCTGGGCCTTTCCGCCGGTGGTGTGCTCAAGAAAGAAATGGTCGCCAAAATGGCGGCGCGCCCCATCATCCTGGCGCTGGCCAACCCCAACCCCGAGATCTCGCCGGAAGACGTGAAGGCCGTGCGTGACGACGCCATCATCGCCACCGGCCGTACCGACTACCCCAACCAGGTCAACAACGTCCTGTGTTTCCCCTACATCTTCCGCGGCGCACTGGATGCAGGCGCCTCCACCATCACTGTGGAAATGGAAATTGCGGCTGTACACGCGATTGCCGAGCTCGCCCAGGCCGAGCAGAGTGAAGTGGTGGCTGCCGCCTATGTCGGCGAAAAGCTGGCCTTCGGCCCTGAATACCTGATCCCCAAGCCGTTTGACCCGCGGCTGATGATGAAGATTGCGCCTGCCGTGGCGAAAGCTGCGGCAGAAAGCGGCGTCGCGCTGCGCCCGATTGCCGACCTGGACGCCTACCGCGAGAAGCTGCAGAGCTTTGTCTACGCCTCCGGCTCGGTGATGAAGCCGATTTTTGCAGCCGCCAAGGCTGCATCCCGCAAGCGCATCGCCTATGCAGAGGGCGAAGAAGAACGCGTGCTGCGTGCCTGCCAGATCGTCGTTGATGAGGGCGTAGCCCGCCCGACGCTGATAGGCCGCCCCGCCATCATTGCGCGGCGCATCGAGCAGTTCGGCCTGCGCCTGAAGGAAGAGCTGGATTACGACGTCGTCAATGTCGAGCAGGACCACCGCTACCGCGACTTCTGGCAAACCTACCACCGCATGATGGAGCGCAAGGGCGTGACGGTGCAGATCGCCAAGATCGAGATGCGCCGCCGCCTGACCCTGATTGCCGGCATGCTGCTGCAAAAAGGCGACGTGGACGGCCTGATCTGCGGCACCTGGGGCACCACGGCCCACCACCTTGATTACCTCGACCAGGTCATTGGCAAGCGCGAAGGCGTCAACACCTATGCCTGCATGAACGGCCTGCTGCTGCCCGGCCGGCAGGTGTTTTTGCTCGACACCCATGTCAACTACGACCCGACGGCCGAACAGCTGGCCGAGATCACCACCATGGCGGCTGAAGAGATGATGCGCTTCGGCATCAAGCCCAAAGCGGCCCTGCTGTCACATTCAAACTTCGGCTCGTCCAGCCTGCCCAGCGCCATGAAGATGCGCAAGACGCTCGAATTGCTGCGCGAGAAGGCGCCATGGCTGGAAGCCGACGGCGAAATGCACGGTGACATGGCGCTCGATGAAGATGCCCGTGCACTGATCATGCCCAACAGCACGCTGGCCGGCGAGGCGAATTTACTGGTCCTGCCCAATATTGATGCAGCCAATATTTCCTACAACCTGCTCAAGACTGCCGCTGGCGGCAACATCGCCATCGGCCCGGTTTTGCTGGGGGCCAACAAACCCATGCACATCCTGACCGCGACCGCCACCGTCAGGCGGATTGTCAATATGACAGCGCTGACTGTCGCAGACGCCAACGCGGCACGGTGAAGCCTTTTTAGATAGTTTGCACTAACTTTTTAAGCCTTCCGGCGCCGGATCGGGTGCCTAATTTTTCAGCACCCCCTTGCCTTTTGAAGCCGGATGCGGCAAACTATCACTCTTGAAATTTAAGGGTTAACCCGAAATTTCCTTGGGATGCCTTCCGGTATTCAAAGGGTGTGCCGGTTCTGGCATTAAATTCAAAAAAGGTTTTTTTCATGTTGCGCAACGGTTACCGGCATTGGCAGGAGATTGTTGCAGCGATGAAGCTGGCTCTTTTGGCCAGCCTGATCAGTCTGACGGTTGTCAGCCCCAGCCTGGTGCAAGCCAGGGGGCCCCAAACCTCACGCCAGATTGACACCATTGCACTCACCCAGCTGCCGCCACAGGCGCGCGACATGATGACATTGATTTACCAGGGTGGTCCGTTTCGGTATGACAAGGACGGCACGGTTTTCGGCAACAGGGAGCGCATTCTTCCCGCCCAGAACCGCGGCTACTACCGCGAGTACACCGTCAGGACGCCAAATGAACGCAGCCGGGGAGCCCGGCGCATCATTTGCGGTGGGGTCAAACCCGCCGCGCCTGACAACTGTTATTACACGGACGACCACTATGCGAGTTTTCGCAGGATTTCCCGTTAAGCCCGGCCAACCGGGCAGGTGGTTGTTATTTTGAGTTTTGTTGACTTCATAGAAAGAGATGCGGAGATGGATACACCACTTCGTAAGGATACTGATACGCCCCTCAAGGGTGTGCGGCCAAATATCGTGCAGTCCATTCGCGCTTTCCGCGTGCAGGACCTGCAGGATGCGGCTACGCACCTGAACCAGCACTTCCTGTACGCCAACCTGGGCAATGCCCAGAGCAAGCAGGACGTTCTGGACATGATCGCGGCCCAGTACACCTTCCCCGCCCACTTCGGCAAGAATTTTGACGCCCTGTATGACTGCATGACGGACCTGGTTCACAAATCAGGCCCGCAACCCGGTTTTATCGTGGTGTTGGAGCAAATCCCGGCAAACGCGAAGTTTGACAAGGAAGCGCGCGAGCAGCTTCTGGACATCTTCAGGGATGCCGCGGACTACTGGGCGGATCGAAAGATACCGTTCCGGTGCTTCTATTCTTTTCTGTAGCCCGCTCCCCGGAAATTGGCCAAGGGGATCGGGCTAATGAGGCCCAGAACGCAATCGCAGAAGGCGAAGAAATCATGCCGACCGACAAACTGGTCGACGTGTCTCCGCTGGCTCTGCGCATGAGTAGCCCGTTCAATGCGGGTTACTGGCTGGCAGCAGCCTAGTAGTTATAGAGCCCCCACGTTCGCTCACTTCGTGTAGCTCTCTGCCCCCCAAGGGGGCTAATTTTCCCAGGGGCGGCCCGTCGGAAAATTTTGCGTTTAGTTAAAAGCCCGGTCACTCACGTGATTCCGGGCTTTTTTATGCCTGCTGCGCCAGCGCGATGTACTCAGCCACCGGCACCTCCTCGGCACGCCGCTGAAGGTTGAAGCTGCCGGCAAAAGCGCGCTGCTCCAGCCATTTGCCCAGCGAATGCCGCAACAGTTTGCGCCGCTGGCTGAAGGCGACACGCACCAGTTCGCTGAACAGCGCCACATCCAGCAAAGCGGGCGTGGGGTGCGGCACCATGCGCACGATGGCACTGTCCACCCGCGGCGGCGGGTCGAAACTTTCGGGCGGCACAAAGAGCACGTTTTCCATCGCATAACGCCACTGCAGCATCACGCTCAGGCGGCTGTAGTCGCCGTTCGAAGGGGTTGCCACCATGCGGTCTATGACTTCCTTCTGCAGCATGAAGTGCTGGTCCTGAACCACATCAGCCACATCAAGCAGGTGAAACAGAATCGGCGTGGAGATGTTGTAAGGCAGGTTGCCCACGACACGCAGTTTTGCGCCAGCCTCTACGGCTTCAGCCGCCAGCGCGCGGAAATCAACCTTCAGCACATCCGACTCAATGACCTTGAGCTGGGGATGCGCCCGCAGCTGCACGGCAAGGTCGCGGTCAAGCTCGATCACCGTCAACTGGCCCAGGCGCTCGACCAGAGGCTGCGTCAAGGCGGCAAGCCCCGGCCCGATCTCCACCATGGCATCCCCAGCCCGAGGCGCAATCGCCTCAACGATGGCTTCAATGATGTACTTGTCGGTCAGGAAATGCTGGCCAAAGCGCTTGCGGGCTATGTGCTTCACAAAACAGTGCCTGGTGGTTCGAAATCGGACACAACGCCCGCGCCAGCTGCATTCAACGAAGCGCTGCCTTTGCAAGCAGGAGCCGCGGTCCGGCTCTGCCGGCCGCAAGGCAGGGCGGCCCCCGAGGGGCTGGAGCCTGCGGCTCTGAAGCTGCTTGAGCAGCTTCGGACAGGCGACAGAGGCGAAGCGTCTCGCAAGCCGCGGCCTGCAAGGCCTCGGGCGCTACACGAAGTGAGCAACCGTGGGGGCCACATTATTGCGGTGGTTCACGATACTCGACATAAGCCCGCCCACGCACTTCCTGCGCCCACAGGGAATAGGCTTCTTCCTGCTTCTTCTCGCGGACGATGCCGCGCACCAGCTCGCGCTGGTCGCGCTCCGACAGCTGGGTGACGCGCCGCTCCAGAACCTGGATCAGGTGTGCGCCGAAACGCGATATCACCGGGTCAGAAATCTGGCCGGGAGACAGGCCATTCATGGCCTGCTCAAACTCCGGCACAAAACTGCCGGGGTTGGTCCAGCCGAGGTCGCCGCCGTCCTTGGCGGAGCCGTCGACGCTGTTCTCCTGTGCTTCCTTTGCGAAATCTGCCTGGCCGGCGGCAACGCGCTTTTTGATATTCAGCAGTTTTTCAACGGCGCCGGCCTCGGTCAGCTGGGGTGTGGGGCGCAAAAGGATGTGGCGCGCACGCGTCTGCGTGATGTTCACGCCGGGAACACCGGCCTTCTTTTTCTCAAGCACCTTGAGGATGTGAAAACCCGCACCGCTGCGTACCGGCCCCGCCACACCACCCGCGGCCAGGTTCTGGGTCGCCTCCAGGAAGAGGGGCGGGTAGCGATCAGCCGCGCGAAGCCCCATCTGACCGCCGGTCAGGCGCACCTGGGCATCAGAAAATTCATTGGCCAGCGCGGCAAAATCGCCACCCGCGCGCGCGCGCTGCGCAACCTGGCTGGCCCTGGCCTGCAGGGCGGCAAGCTGTTCAGCCGTTGCGTTCTCGGGAACAGGGACCAGGATCTGCACCAGGTTGAGCTCGATCGCAGCCGCATCGTTGCTGCCTTCCTGATCGCGCAAAAACTGGTCAATGTCGGCTTCGGTGACCGTCACACGCGAATCCACTTCACGCTGACGCAGCCTCGTGACCAGCAATTCATCGCGCAACTCGGACCGGAACTGCGCGTAGGGAATGCCGTCGGCCACAAGCCGGCGTCGCAGTTCGTCAATCGTGAGCTGGTTCTGCTGTGCCACGGCGGCGACGGCGTTTTCCACCGCGTTGTCATCGACACGGATACCGGAGGTGCGCGCCATCTGGAGCTGCGCCTTGTCGCTGATCAGGCGCTCCAGAACCTGCAGGGCAAGCTCATTGCGCGGCGGCATGGCGCTGCCACGCTGCGACAGCTGCTGCTCCGCACGCACTAGTTTTGAACGCACCTCGTTGTTGGTCACGGGCTCTGAGTTGACCACCGCCACGATGAAATCTGCCTGCCGCTGGCCGCCTGCATTTGCAGCTCCGACGGCCCTGTCAGGCAGGCGCAATGCGCCCGATGGCCTGAGTCCCTGGGCATCGACGGCCATGGCAGAAAAAACCAGCGCCAGCGCCGCCATAACCCGGCTGTCAAAAACGCTCCTGGCGGCAACACGTGAAGAAATAAGATGTTTAGTCATAGTTGGTAAAACGGCTAGGTGCGGTCACTTGGTCGCGCAGGAACTCATAGCGCGGAATATTCTGTTTCAGGGTATCCAGGGGATTCACCCCAAGACGCGAAAATCCGACCAGTTCCAGCTGGAAAAGAATGCGTGTGTTGGAGGCCACCAGCGTGTTCTGGGAGCGCTGAAGCACCACCCGGCCAATCCAGCAACAGCCATCGTACTCAACGCCGGCGATGGCATCAACCAGTTTCCGTTCGGGGATGCTGTAGTTGAGGCGCCCTACCGTATACAGGCGGCCGCCGCCCTGGCCGCGCCCGGCGCCCAGATCCTTGCCCTTGTCGCCCCAGATATCGTTGAGCGGCCACTGCCAGCCGACATCCACAGAATTGCTGATATTGCGCTGGTAGCGCAGCGATGCGCTGATCACCCGGTAATGACTCGGGTTGTAACGGACCCCGTAGCTGCTGCGCTCGGACTGCTTGAGTTTGGGGTTGTATTGAACCGTCGCGTCAAATGCCCACTGCGGTGCCCAGTTGATGCTGGTACCGAACAACAGGTCACTGATGCGATCGGTGACGGGCAGGCCACCGGGCGTGGTGACTCTCTGGTCTGCAAAACGCAGGCGCTGGGCTGCACCGAAGCGCACTTTTTCCGCGCCGGTGTCGGGGTCCAGCAGGCGCGATGTTACGCCAAGCGTCAGCAGGTTGGCGTCCGAAATACGGTCATTGCCGACAAAGGCGTTTTCCGTAAACACGGTTGCAAAGTTGAAGTCATTGAGCCCGGAGTCATAGTTGGGCAAAAGGCTCTGGTCACGGTAAGGTGTGCGCACGTAGAACGCGCGCGGCTCCAGCGTCTGCGTGAATGTGCGGCCGAAGTAGCTGGTCTTGCGTTCGTATTGAAGACCGCTGTCAACGCTGAACGTCGGCACCACACGCGATTTTGAGAATGTGCCGTCGGCCAGCGGCGCATCAAAGCGGTACATGGTCGAATGCAGCTGCATTTTCGGCGTGAAGTACCAGCCCGGGGACACCCATGGACGGCTGATCTGGGCGATAGCCACCGCCCGGTTGCTGTTGGGCTGCCTCGTGAGGGCCCTGTCAGCCGAAAACCGCGTGAATTCGCCGGAAAGCGAATAGTCAAACCCGTTCGCGCCAGCCAGTGGCGCATTGAGGCGGCTGTAGGTTGAGGTGATCTGGGGAAGCCGGTTGTAGGGCGGCACGATCACTGACAGCGGGTCCTGCAGGGGCTGCCAGGTCAGTGCGCTCACCGTGGTTGAAACATAACCCTTGGACCAGCTGACACTGGCGTCATTGGACAGCAGCCGCTGCACGAGGAAAGTGCTGCTGCGCGGGAAGTCCTTCCAGTAGTCGTTGTCGCTCACGCGGTTCAGGTTGAGGCTGAGCCCCAGCTTGCCGAATGTCGGCGTGCCGGTGTCAAAGACGCCCACGTGCGTGGTCGCATAGGACCAGCGGTCGATGTTGTTGCGCAGCTTGTCGCTGACCAGGTAGCTGGCCCGCACGCGGCCGGAGTTGGTCTTGTTGAGGTAACGGAACTCCGACCCCAGATCCAGCCCGCGCTTGCTCATCATCGTTGGCGAGAACGTGGCATCCATGTCGGGCGCGATGTTCAGGTAATACGGCTGGCTCCACATCACGCCACTGACGCTGTCCACGTTGTAGGTGGGCGGCAGCAAGCCGGACTTGCGCTTGTCGCTCAGCGGAAAGCTGATGGTCGGCCCCGCCAGGATGGGCACGCCCTTGAAGCGCAGCACCGCACCGGTGGCCTCGCCGGTTTCGGTTTCCTGGTCGAACTTGAAGCTGGTGCCGGTCAGTGTCCAGGCCGGCTCCCAGGTGGCTTCGTTGTCGCGCTCGCAGGTCGTGTAGTTGGCGTTGCGTGCGACCAGCACCTTGTCGCTGAGGAAATCAATGCGCCCCGCCTTGCCATTGCCGCCATTGCTCAGGAAGCGGTAGGAAGGCTGGGCAAAATAGCCCTCGAAGGTGTCGAGCTTGAGTTGCAGCTCCGGGCCGCGAAACTGGTTCCCCGAACTGCTGACATGCACATTGCCTTTGGCATTGAGCATGTCGGTCGGATGCGTGAGTTCGATGCGGTCGGCACGGATGGCGGTCGGGCCCCGGCGCAACTCGGCATTGCCATCAATCACCGTCTCAAGGTCGGGGCGGCCGGTCACGCTGTCGCCGAACACAAAGGTCGGCGGAATATTTTCGTCGCCCTCGGGTGGCTTCTCGGCCAGCATGGGCGTCATCTTCAGCGTGATGGGCGCGGTTTCCGTGTCATACGTGCCAGTCCACTCCTGCTGCTGGGGCAGCGCCGGTGGCTGCAGCTCCATGGCCTGGGCGTGTACCGGCGCGTGAAAGCCCCATCCCAGCGCGGTGATGGAAACCACGCAAAGAACGGCACGGGACACCGGGGAAAGCAGGAAGGGCGAGGGAGATGCGTGGCGCATCAAGTTTTGTACGGGCTAGGGCGTGTTTGTAAAATCAGGCCTGATTATCCATGACCCTCTGGTGCGGCCCCGGGCATGACCCTTGTTCCCGCTGCGCAGGCCCTGCATGTATCTGCCCGCCCTTCCCGACTGGAAAACCATGACTGCCTCCCTTAACGACATTGCATGGCCGGATCCGGCCAGAAGCCAGGCATTCTTCACATGGCTGTCCGGCCTGTCTTCGCGCCATGAGGTGCCCCAACTGAATGCGGCCAGCCTGCGCCTGGCGTCGGCCGATGCCAGCTTCAGGCGCTACTTCCGGGTCGATGCGGCCTCGGGTGGCGAGACCTTCATCATCATGGATGCCCCCCCTGACAAGGAGGACTGCAAGCCTTTTGTAAAGGTGGCCGAGCTGATGGCCGGTGCCGGCCTGCAGGCGCCACGCATACTGGCCTGGGATGAGGCCAACGGCTTCATGCTGCTCAGCGACCTGGGCAGCCGCACCATGATGGAGGTGATGGCGCTGCCGTCAGCGGTAGATGCCGTCGCCCGGCCGGTTGCTGCAGACCATGAGCTTTACCTGGCGGCCACCGATGCGTTGGTGAAATGGCAACTGGCCTCAAAGCCGGGGGTGCTGCCGCCCTATGACGATGCACTGCTGAGCCGGGAGATCCATCTCTTCCCTGAGTGGTACATCGCCAAACACAGGGGCATCACGCTCAAGCCGGAGCAGCAGGCGACTCTCGACTCGGCTTTTGCGCTCATCAAGACCAGTAACCTTGATTCACTGGACAATGCGCGTGTTTACGTACACAGGGATTTCATGCCGAGGAATCTCATGGTCACGGGTCAGGCTGAAGGACCGCTAGGTGTATTGGATTTCCAGGACGCCGTTTACGGCCCCATCACCTATGACATCGCCAGCCTGATGCGCGACGCCTTTCTGACGCTGGAAGAAGACTTCGTGCTCGACATCACCATCCGCTACTGGCAAAAGGCGCGCAAGGCCGGCCTGCCGGTGGGTGACGACTTCGGCGAGTTCTACCGCGCCGTCGAATGGATGGGCCTGCAGCGCCACCTCAAGATCCTGGGCATCTTTGCGCGCCTGACCCTGCGCGACGGCAAACCGCGCTACCTGGCCGACACGCCGCGCTTCATCAGATATGTACGTGCCACCTGCGCACGCTACCGGCAGCTTGGCCCGCTGATGGTGCTGCTCGACGAGATCGAGGGCAACGAGACCCGCATCGGGTACACCTTCTGATGGCGCCCCGGTTTTACGCCGACCTGCCACTGGCCGCAGGTGAATCCGTTTTTTTGCCTGCAGCAACGGCGCGCCATGTGCAGGTGCTGCGCATGCAGCCAGGGGGGCTCATACGCCTCTTCAACGGCCAGGGCGACGGCGGCACGGCCAGTGAAGGCGAGTTCGAAGCCGTCATAGACGAGATGGGGCGCAGCGATGTGCGCGTCACCATCAAGAGCTACAAGGCCACCCAACGCGAGTCAGGCCACCAGGTGCACCTCGCCGTCGGCATGCCGGCCAATGACCGCATGGACTGGCTGGTCGAGAAGGCCACCGAACTCGGCGTCGCCAGCATCCAGCCCCTGATGGCCGAGCGGTCGGTGCTGCGGCTCAAGGGTGATCGTGCGGACAAAAAAATTGCGCACTGGCGCGGTGTGACCATCGCGGCCTGCGAGCAATGCGGGCGCAACCGCGTGCCCGTGATGCATGAAGCCCTGGGCCTGACAGAGTGGCTCAAGGCGCTGCCGCCCGTGTCGGGCGAAGGCGCACCCCTGCGTTTGCTGTTGTCGCCAACAGCGGGCAGCAAGCCCTTGAAGCAACTGGCGCCACTGCCGGGACCCGTGGTTTTCCTGAGCGGCCCTGAGGGCGGCTTGAGCGCAGGCGAAGAAACCGCAGCCATCAGCGCAGGCTTCACACCTGTCAGCCTGGGCAGCCGCATACTGCGCGCCGAAACCGCGCCGCTGGCCTGCCTGGCCTGGCTGGCGCTGGGCGAGGGCTGAAGCCCTCAAGAACACCATAAAAGAACAACATGAACGCCAACCTCTACCTGCTCACCATCTGCCAGGGCCTGTTCCTGACCAACAACGTCACCTTCATCGCCATCAACGGCCTGGTCGGGCTGGCGCTGGCGCCCCTGGGATGGATGGCGACGCTGCCCGTGATGGGTTATGTCGTCGGCGGCGCGCTGTCGACCGGGCTGGTGGCCCGCACGCAGCGTCTGTTCGGGCGCAAGACATCTTTCCAGCTCGGGCTGCTGGTGGCCTTTTTGTCTGCACTGCTGTGCTGTTACGCGGCCTATGGCAAGAACTTCTGGCTGCTGGTAGCCGCGACCGTGGTGGCCGGTTATTACAACGCCAACGCCCAGCTCTACCGTTTTGCAGCTGCAGAGCTGGCAGCACCCGCATTCAAGGAAAAAGCGATTTCGCTGGTCATGGCCGGCGGCCTGATAGGCGCGGTCGCCGGCCCCAACCTTGCAGCGCGCACCCGCAGCCTGACCGAGGTGCCTTTTGCCGGCGCTTACCTGGCGCTGGCTGCGGTTGCACTGCTGGCCATGCTGCTGCTGGCTTTTATCAGATTCCCGCCGCTGCCCGTCAAGGTGGCTGGCGCTGCCGCCGTCAGCACGGGCCGACCACTCAGCGAAATCATGCGCCAGCCGGTCTTTATCGTCGCCGCGTCGGCGGGCTCGCTCGGTTTCGGTGTCATGAGTCTCCTGATGTCGGCCACGCCGATTGCCATGCAGATCTGCAGCCTGCCGTTTTCCGATGTAGCGCTGGTGCTCGAATGGCACGTGATCGGCATGTTCGCGCCCGGCTTTTTCACTGGCCACCTGATCAAGCGCTTCGGCACGCTGCCCATCATGGCGGTCGGGCTGGCGCTGAATGTCATTTGTGTGTTCATTGCCCTGTCAGGCATTGACCTGATGCATTTTGTCAGTGCGCTTTTCCTGCTGGGTGTGGGCTGGAACTTCCTCTTCACCGCCAGCACCACGCTCTCGCTCGGTGCCTGGCGCCCGGAAGAAAAAGACAAGGCCCAGGGCGCGCTCAACTTCTGCGTGTTTGCCGTGCTGGCCGTGTCCTCTCTGGCCTCGGGCGTGCTGGTCACCACCCAGGGCTGGCGGCTGCTGAATCTGGGCTCACTGTTGCCGCTGGGCCTCACGGCAGCGGGCCTGTTCTGGCTGGCGCTCCGAAAGCGCCCCGTCGGCTGAGGATTGACACACAGGGACCGGGGGCTTACCTTAGGGTCAGTTTCTTCAACAACAGGGGCATGTCATGGGTTTATTCGATTCCGTTCTGGGCGCCATCAACAAAGGTCAACCATCGGCGGACGGCAGCGCTGCGGCTGGCGGGCTGGGTGCGCTGATCGCCATGGCAGCCAGCAACCCGCAGCTGGTGCAGGCCATCACCGGCATGCTGGGCAATGACGGCCAGCACGGCGGTCTTTCCGGCCTGGTCGAGAAGTTCCAGCAGGCAGGCCTGGGTGATGTGGTCGGTTCATGGATAGGCAGCGGCCAGAACCAGAGCGTCTCGGCTGACCAGTTCACCAATGTTCTGGGTTCTGACGCCATGGCCGGGCTGGCAGAAAAACTGGGCGTCAGCCCTGACGAAGCCGCTGGCCAGCTGTCAAACGTGCTGCCGGGGCTGATCGACAAGCTGACGCCGGGCGGCGAGGCACCCCAGGGCGGCCTGGGCAATTCCGGCGACCTGATGGGCATGCTGGGTGGTTTGCTTAATCGCCGCTGAGCTACATCAGCTCCACCGCCCTGATTTTAATGTTTACGGCAAAAATTTAACGCAAGCATTAAAAACCGGGGGATTGTTAATATGGAAGTTAACATTTTGCCCTCCAGCCCGATCTCCACTGGATGGTGCTTAAAAAACAGGCAAAAAAGGCCTGTTTTTGGCGTCAAATATGGCTCTAGCCCTTTAAATACGTGCGTGAGCAGCTACTTAATTAATAGCGCTTCCAGCGCTCCGCCCGGGTTGGCCGCTATTCAAAATGCTCGTCCAGCCAGGACTTCAGCCTGATAAAAACCTCGCCCGAATCGCGCTCATTGAAGATCTCGTGGTACATGCCCTCGAAGCAGTGAGCGGTGACCGTGTCGGGTTTGACCGCTTTTGAACTGGCCGCAATTTCTGCAAATGCGCGGCTGCCGGCCGGGTTGACCAGCCTGTCCTGGCCCGCATACATCAGCAGGGTGGGCACGCACCACTTTGCCGCAGCCCTGACCGTGGGCGGGCCGGCACGCGTGATGAAGCTGGCCAGGCGCGGCGAGATTTTTTTATGGATGCGCGGGTCTGCCTTGTAGTTGCGCACCACATCTTCGTCGTGCGAGATGTAGTCGGCATTCAGGCCGTTGCCGACGCACAGGTTGGGGGCCAGCCGGTAGCCGATCTTGAGCTTGAAGCGCTGGAAGGCGCTCAGCCCGGCATCCAGCGCCGGCGAGGACATCACCAGGGCCGACACCGGCCGCACGCCCAGCGCCACAAAACGCCCGGCGATCAGGCCGCCCATGCTGTGGCCCAGCAGGATGAGCGGCAGGGGACGGACCCCGCCATCCCGGTTGAGGGCGTGCGCCCGGGTGTCATCAACGATCTCGGCCAGGTCATAAAGCAGGGCGGCTTCCGTAGGCACCGCTCCACGCGCGCCGCCGGACTCTCCGTGCCCGCGCTGGTCATAGGAGCGCACGACAAAACCCCATTCCGTGAGCTGGGCAGCCACATGCTCGTAACGAAGGGCATGTTCACCCAGGCCGTGCACGATCAGCACCATGCCGCGAAGGCCGGTTCCGGCGTCTTCAAGGCCGGCCGGGCCGCTGTCGGGCTGCCACTCGTACAGCGCGAGAAGTTCACCGTCACGCGCAATGAACGGCAGGGCAACTGCAGATGTCATTAGGGAACAGGTCTTTTTTTATTGATGCAGTCTGGCGCGGCCTGAGCCTAGCCGGGCATGCGCGCAATCACCTGCGCCACCGCCGCTGTCAGCTTCTTCGCATAAGGCACATGCAAAAACTCGTTCGGCCCGTGTGCATTGCTCCTGGGGCCGAGCACGCCGCAGACCATCATCTGCGCCTTGGGAAAGCCCTGGCTCAGCATGTTCATCAGCGGTATGGTGCCGCCCTGGCCAATCGTGCCGCAGGGCGCACCGAAAAAGTTTTGCGAGGCTTCGTTGAGGGCATTTTCAAACCAGTCAACCGTGCCGGGCGCATTCCAGCCGGTCGCCCCGCCGTTGCTTTCAAAGGTGACTTTGGCGTTGTAGGGCGCGTTGTCTTCCAGCAGTTTTTTAAGCTCCTGCACCGCGGTGCCGGCGTCAATCAGCGGCGGAAAGCGCAGCGACAGCTTGAACGCCGTGTAGGGCCGCAGCACATTGCCGGCGTCCTTGAAAGCAGGGAAACCTTCGGCACCGGTCACGCTCAGCGTCGGCCGCCAGGTGCGGTTGAGCAGCGCCTCAAGCGGGTCGGTCGTCGTCGGCAGCGTGAAGGCGCTGGAGCCTTCGCAGTCGTAGTGCGCCCACGGAAATCGTTTGTACAGCTCGTCGCCCAGGATGGCGGCGGTGGCTTTGGCCTGGGCCATGCGGTCGGCCGGGATCTCGCAGTGAAAACTCTGCGGCAGCAGGCGGCCGGTCTTGCTGTCTTCAAGGCGGTCCAGCAGCTCGCGCATGATGCGAAAGCTCGACGGCACGACGCCGCTCGCATCGCCGGAATGCACACCTTCGGTCAGCACCTCGACCTTGAGCACACCCCCGCCGTTGCCGCGCAGGCTGGTGGTCAGCCAGAGCTGGTCATAGTTGCCGGCGCCGGAGTCCAGGCAGACGACGAGGGCTACATCGCCGAGGCGGTCCTTGAGTGCCGTCACATAGGGCAGCAGGTCGTAGGAGCCGCTTTCCTCGCAGGTTTCGATCAGGCCAACGATGCGCGGATGCGGCACATTCTGGCTCTTGAGGGCCTGCACGGCCGCGATGCTGGCGTAAACGGCGTAACCGTCATCCGCACCGCCGCGGCCATACAGCAGGCCGTCTTCATATTTGGGTGTCCATGGGCCGAGGTCGCTGCGCCAGCCGCTGAACTCGGGTTGTTTGTCGAGGTGGCCGTACATCAAAACCGTTTGTGTCGATGTGATGGCCCCCACGCTCG
The DNA here is from genome assembly GCF_016185115.1 of Polaromonas sp. Lineage (GTDB taxonomy): Bacteria > Pseudomonadota > Gammaproteobacteria > Burkholderiales > Burkholderiaceae_C > Polaromonas. Next base: position 20,352 of record NZ_JACPOF010000021.1, read on the forward strand.
ACGCTTCGCGTTCTTCGCTGCCCCCCGAGGGGGCTGAGCTTGCTTGGGGCGGCCCTGCGCGGCGCTCGCCACGCGAGGCGGGAATCTCAAAAAACAGCACAGGCGTACGGCCTTCAAGGCGCACGATTTCGAGCGTCAGGCCCTCGACCTTCTGGGCTTCGACCCAGGTGGCGGCATTGCGCATGACAGTGTCGATGTAGCCGTGCTGCTTCCAGTCGCTGTCAAAGCCGGGCGACTTGGCCGGGATGGCGATGTAGTCGGACAGCTGTTTGACGATGTCGCTGTCCCACTGGCGCGTGACCTGTGACAGTGCCTGGGCGGCGTCAAGGATGTCGGCGGGGATTTCGCGGTGCAGGGGGGCATTCATGAGGCAAACTCCAGACGGGCTCGGGTACAGGGAACATACTTTACGCCTCTGCCAAATCCCGCGCTACCTTGGAGACCATGCCGGGACCAAAATGACATCAAAACTTGAAAAGGATGATTCGTCAATGAGACATTCCATACGAGTGGGCACAGGCGGCTGGACTTATGAGCCATGGCGCGACAACTTTTTCCCCGAAGGCCTGCCGCACAGCCGCGAGCTTGAATACGCCAGCCGCCATCTCAGCGCCATCGAGGTCAATGGCACCTATTACGGCACGCTCAAGCCCGCCAGCTTCAAAAAGTGGCACGACGAAACGCCGGAAGGTTTTGTCTTTTCACTCAAGGCCACGCGTTACGCCACCAACCGGCGCATGCTGGCTGATGCGGGCGAGTCCGTCACCCGTTTTGTGGAAAGCGGCATCAGCGAGCTCGGCGCCAAGCTCGGGCCCATCGTCTGGCAGTTCATGCCGGGCAAGGTGTTTGATGCGGCGGATTTCGAAGCCTTCCTCACACTGCTGCCAGCAAAAGCGGACGGCATTGCGCTGCGCCATGTGGTCGATGTGCGCAATGAAAGTTTCATGACGCCGGAGTTCCTGGCGCTGGCGCGCCGCTACAAGGTGGCCACGGTGTTTGCCGACGCAGAGCAGTTCCCGTCTTTCGCTGACCTCACCAGCGACTTCGCCTATGCACGCCTGATGATGAGCGACGCAGCGATTGACACCGGTTATGCCGGTGCCGCGCTTGATGCCTGGGCCGAACGGGCCAAATTGTGGGCTGCAGGTGACGCACCCGATGATTTGCCGAGCATTGAAGATGTGCCGAAAAAGCAGGCGCCGCGCGATGTGTTCATCTTTTTCATCAACGGCGCGAAGGAGCGCGCGCCCGCTGCGGCCATGGCTTTGCTGCAGCGCCTTGGGTTTCAGGCCTGAAGGGCATTCACTTTTGAGCTGACACCACGGAATCGCCTGCGCATCAGCCATTCGATCACTTCAAACACAGCCTCGCTGATCAGGGCCAGCGCCGCAGCGGGCAGCGCACCCGCCAGCAGCAGCCCGCGGTCATTGAGCGCCAGCCCGGTCACTATGCGTTCGCCATACCCGCCCGCACCTATAAAGGCGGCAATGGTGGCCGTGCCAATCGCAATGGTGGTGGCGGTACGCACACCGGCCAGCAGCGTCGGCAAGGCCAGCGGCAGCTGCACCAGCCAGAGGTTTTGCCGGTTGGTCATGCCCAGCGCAATAGCGGCTTGGCGCAGGCCCTGCGGCACCTCATTCAAACCGGTCACGGTGTTGCGCATGGTGGGCAGCAGCGCGTAAAGCGTGAGTGCGACCAGCGCGGGCAGTGTGCCAATGGCACCCATCCATGAAATGAGCACCGCCAGCAGCGCCAGCGAAGGCACGGTCTGCAACAAGCCAGCAAGCCCCAGCACGGCAGCACGCAGCCGCACATGCGGAAAGACAAGAATGGCCAGCGGCACAGCAATCAGCAAAGCCAGCGCGACGGATGCGCCGACGAGCAGCAGATGCTGGCGCGTGAGACGTGCAAAGTCAGGGCCAAAAAGCTTGTCCGCAAAACCGCGCTGCGCAGAAGACGCCGCACCGCCCTGGAGGAAGTCACGCGCAATCACATCAAAACCCTGGCCCTGCAGCTCGGCGCGCGCATTCATGGCAATCATGGCGCGCTCGTCGATGCGGCCTTCGAGCTTTTGCAGCGCAGCCCACGCGGCCGGGAAGCGCGCCGGCACATCGAGTCGGTACAGCACCACGGCGTCATAGCGCGGAAAGTACTGGCGGTCGTCGCCGAGCACACGCAGGCCCAGGCTGTCGATTTTGGCGTCCGTCGTATAGATGTCGATCACATCGACCTGCTTCGCAGCTATGGCCCCATAGGCCAGGCCGTGGTCCAGCCCCGTTGGCGATTGCGGCAGCCGGTACTGCGCGGCCAGGCCCTTCCAGCCATCGGCACGGCCTATGAATTCATTGGACAGGCCGAGCTTAAGCTCAGGGTGTTTTGCAAGGTCAGCCAGGGTGCGAATGCCCAGGCTGTCAGCACGGTCTGCGCGCATGGCGAGTGCGTAACCGTCGTTAAAACCAAAAGGCGCCGTCACGCCCAGACCAAAAGGCGCCAGCGCCGCATTCATCGCATCGCGCGACATCGGCTTATCGCTCTTGAGAATCTCCAGCGCAATCGTGCCCGTGTATTCGGCGTACAGCTCTATGCTGCCTGAGCGCAGGGCCTCATACACGATGGCTGTGTTGCCCAGCCCGTGGCGCACCACTGGCGGCGTCGCCACATGGGGGGCTGCGGTTTGCGCCAGCACCTCGGCGAGGATGTAGGACTCGGTAAACCGTTTGGAGCCAATGCGCAGCGGCTCGTCTGCAGCATGTGAGAGTGTTGTGTTCAGCAGCCCTGTCAGCAGCAGTGCCTTGATAAAGCCGTGCAGGATGTGTCTGATCACTTGCGCGGCCTGCTGAAGGTATGACCGCTAGGACTGGTCAGCCATGGCCTCGCCCAGCCTGATGCTGCGGCCGGGCGCCCACTCGGGGTTGAAGCTGAGCGGACCTTTGGGGAACAGCATCACGACGGTAGAGCCGAGCAGAAAGCGTCCCATCTCATCGCCTTGCCTGATGTGTATGGCAGATGTCGGCTCATCCGGGTAGTCCCATGTGCGTACACCCCTGCCGCGCGGCGGATTCACCACGCCATGCCAGACGGTGGCCATGCTGCCGACGATGGTGGCGCCGACCAGCACCAGCACAAAAGGGCCGCGAGGTGACTCGAACACACAGACCACACGTTCGTTGCGCGCAAACAGGCCGGGCACACCTCGCGCGGTGACCGGGTTCACCGAGAACAGGTCGCCCGGCACATAAATCATGCGCACAAGCCGGCCGTCACAGGGCATGTGGATGCGGTGGTAATCACGCGGGCTCAGGTAGAGCGTGGCAAAGCTGCCGTCCTGGTATTGCGCGCCCAGTGCGGCATCACCGCCCACCAGTGCGGTGGTCGAATAGCTGTGGCCCTTGGCCTGAAAAATCTGGTCGCGTTCAATGCGCCCGAACTGGCTGATCGCGCCATCGACCGGCGAGATGAGGTCAGCGTTGGCGATGGGCCTTGCGCCGGGTTTGAGCGCCCGCGTGAAGAAGTCGTTAAAGCTTTTGTAGCTGGCGATGTCTGAATCCAGCGCTTCGCCCATGTTCACGTCGTACTTCGCCACAAAGCGGCGAATGATTTCTGTCGTCACCCAGCCTCGTTCTTTTGAAGCCACCCAACCCGCGAAGCTGGTGAGCGCCTGTTTGGGGAACAGGTATTGGGGAAGGACGGCTGATCTGTCGGACACGTGTGCTTTTGGTGTGAAGGTGGGTGCGATTCTATCGAGCGTCTCACCCTGCACGCTGTAAGCCAGCCGCCCGAAGCCAGCCCAGTCCCGCGGAAGTCGCCCCCGGCTGATTGCCGCGCACGGGCTGGTATTCGCCGGCTATCCAGCCCTGATAGCCCAGCTCTTCAAGCACCGAAAAAAGATAGGGATAGTTGAGCTCGCCAATGTCAGGCTCATTGCGCCCGGGCGAACCCGCCACCTGAATATGGCCCACGTCGCCGGTCGGGATGTATTTGCGCAGCTTCATGGCCACATCGCCCTCCACCACCTGGCAGTGGTAAAGGTCCATCTGCACCTTGAGGTTTTTTGCGCCTACCTGTCGCAGGATTTCATGCGCATGGTCCTGGCGGTTCAAAAAATAGCGCGGAATGTCGCGCGTGTTGATGGGTTCGATCAGCAGCTTGATGTCCAGCGGTTCGGCCATGCGGGCAGCGTGACGCAGGTTGCTGACATAGGTCGGCTGCACGGTCTCGCGGTCCACGCCTTCCGGCACCACACCGGCCATCACGTGAATCCGCGGGCATGACAGCGCGCTTGCATAGGCCAGTGCAATGTCAATCCCGGCATTGAACTCTGCCTCGCGTCCGGGCACACAGCCCAGGCCCTTCTGTCCTGACGACCACGCGCGTTCTATGGTGGCTGCATCAATGCCCGCGGGCGGCGCGTTGATGAGCACCAGCGACAGTCCATGGGCCGAAAGTAGCGACTTCAGTTCATCGACAGGCCATGCATAGGGGGAGAGGATTTCAACACCGGTAAAGCCGTCTCGGGCAGCTGCTCCAAAGCGTTCGTCAGGTGGCAGCTCGGCGTACATCCAGCTGAGGTTGGCGGCAAATTCAGGCATGGTCAGACATTGTTTGTGGTCTCCGGCGGCGGCACGCTTTTGCACTCCCAGAATATGCGTGCAGTGCAAGCCCTGCAGATCTGCGGGTCGAGTTTGGGGAAGATGGTGGCAATTGCGGTGCGCTTGTCGGGGAACTGGTGCTCGGGCCCCAGCAGCCGCGTAAAGCCTGTCGTCTGCCACATCGCAATGACTTCGGGGCGCGGCCTGTGGAAGTACAGGTCACCGCCTATGGCGCGGCGCGCATTGAGTTCGGCCTCCCAGAGCTCGGCACCCGCGAGGTCTATGAAGTTCATGCTTTTGCCCATGACGAGCAAATGTTTTTGCACCGGCGGGGTGTGGCGCAGGGCGTGAAGTGTGTCTGCCACATGCTGGGTGGCACCGAAATAAACCTCACCCTCCATCCTCAGGAGCTTGAGTTGCGGGCACTCAGGCAAAAATAGCGCCCCCACGCTTGTCACTTCGTGTACTGCGCTGCCCCCCGGGGGGGCTGGCCTTGCTTGGGGCGGCCCGGCGCGGCGGCCGTGCGTGATTGCTTGCGACGCGTCATCAATCACCACAAACTGCCGCTCCTGCCCCCAGCCGTCAAAGCCCATGGTGCGCATGGCGGGTTTTGAGGTGCGGTAAAGAAATGACATCAGCGACAGCAGGGTGCCGAGCAGAATGGCCATCTCCAGCCTGATGGTGACGGTGGCCACCATGGTGGCAAAGGCGACGGCAAACTCGGTCTGGCTCAAGCTGAAGAGCTGTTTCCAGCGCGGGATATCCAGCAGCGTGATGGCCACCAGCATGAGCAAGGCGGCCAGCGCGGCCATCGGGATGCGCGCCAGCAGGGATGAACTCACCGCCACAAGACCCAGCAGCAGCAATGCAGAAAAAACGGCCGCCAGCGGTGTGCGCGCACCCGCCTGCAGATTCGGCATGGAGCGGTTCATGGACCCGCAGGACACGTAACACGAGAAAAAACCGCCCACGATGTTGGACAGGCCCTGGCCGCGAAACTCGCGGTTGGCATCAATGCGCTGACCGGAGCGCGCAGCAACCGCCTTGGCAATCGAGATGGCCTGGCCCAGCGCCACAATCGTCAATGCAAAAGCCAGCCCCAGCAGGTCGGGCACGGCGGCCCAGTTGATGCGCGGCAGTTCAAACCTGGGCCAGGGCGTGCTGAGCGCGCCCACCGTGCGCAAGGCCTGCATCGGCGAAACCGGATTGGTGGTGAAGTGCAGCCAGAGCATGGTGCCAGCTGTGGCCACCGCAAGACCCATCAGCATGTAAGGCCAGTTGGGCCGCAGGCGGCGCACGCCAAATGCCACGATGGCCGTGACCGCAGCCACCAGCAATGCCGCCGGTTGCGCATGCGTGGCCTGCGAGACCACATGCTTCAACACCCCGGCAGCGCCATGCTCGGCTGCAGGCGCAAGCCCCAATAAATCGGGCAGGGCATACACCGCAATCAGCAGGGCCGCGCCTGACGTAAAACCAAACAGTGCGGCAGGCGAAATGAAATTGGCCAGGCTGCCCAGCCTGAGCGCGCCTATCAGCCACTGCATGATGCCCACCATGATGGTGACGACCAGCGCCAGCTGGATATAGGCCGGGCTGAAGGCAAAGGCCAGCGGCGACAGCATGGCAAACAGGGCCAGAGAATTGGCATTGGTCGGCCCCGACATCACATGCCAGCTGGAGCCGAACAGCGCCGCGATGATGCAGGGAATGACGGCCGTGTAGAGCCCGTATTCAGGCGGCAGCCCGGCCAGCGTGGCAAAGGCAATGCCCTGCGGCAACACCAGCACGGCGCCCAGCAAACCGGCCAGCGCGTCGGCGCGCAGCGTGTCACGCGAGACACGTTGTACCCAGTCGCCAAAGAGGCGCTCAAGCAGCGGCGTTGCGCCGCGCGGGTGTTGAGCTTCTGTGGATGCCTGCGTCATGGTGAAGAGGCAAGGATAACCCGCTCAAGGCTTGCGCAGGGCGGTCAGCGGCGCTGCACCTTGAACACGGCACGGCTGGCCCGTGCATTCGGCCAGAGCCGCACTTCGCGACCTTCCTGGAGGCCGAACTGGTCAAGGATGTCGAGCCTGTTCTGGGTGGCCAGCGCCTCGAAATCTTCAAGTGTTCCGACGCGGATATTGGGCGTGTCGTACCACTGGTAGGGCAGCACGCGGGTCACCGGCATGCGGCCGCGCAGCACGGCCAGGCGGTTGCGCCAGTAACCAAAGTTGGGAAACGCCACCACGCCCATGCGGCCGACACGGGCGGTTTCCATCAGCATGGTTTCGGCATTGCGCAAATGCTGCAGCGTGTCGATCTGCAGCACCACGTCAAAACTGTTGTCGCCGAACATGGCAAGGCCCGCTTCGAGATCGAGCTGCAGGACATTGACACCGCGGGCCACGCAGGCCTGCACATTGGCGTCGTTGATCTCCACACCGTAGCCCGAGCAACCGCGCTCGCGGATCAGGTGGTCAAGCAGCTCACCTGTGCCGCAACCCAGGTCAAGCACACGCGAGCCTTGCGGCACCAGACGCGCTATCGACAGCAGGTCTGGCGATGGCTGGGCGGTCATATCGGTGATCGGGGTCATTGAGAAACCTTCGTGCTGCGCACTGCGGTGCAAACGCCTTCGGGCGGCCGGGCGGCGTTCATGCCGCCACCCGCGCGTTGAAGTAGGAGCGCACCACGCCCATGTAACGCTCATCGTCGAGCAGGAAGGCGTCATGGCCGTGGGGCGCATCGATCTCGGCGTAGCTCACGTCGCGCTGGTTGTCGAGCAGGGCCTTGACGATCTCGCGGCTGCGGGCCGGCGAGAAGCGCCAGTCGGTGGTGAAGCTCACCAGCAGGAATTTCGCGGTGGCCTTCGCCAGGGCTGCGCTGAGGTCGCCGCCGAAAGCCGATGCCGGGTCGAAGTAATCGAGTGCGCGCGTGATCAGCAGGTAAGTGTTGGCGTCGAAGTATTCGCTGAACTTGTCGCCCTGGTAACGCAGGTAGCTTTCGATTTCGAACTCGACATCCTGGGTTGTGTATTTGTAAGGTGAAGCGCCTGACGGGAAAACGGCCTCTTCACCCGCCGGGGCCGCAGAACCGGCTTCGCCGGGCTGCAGGCGCAGCGCCCCCTCGGGGGGCAGCGCAGTACGCGCAGCGACAAGCGTGGGGGCCCGTAATTGTCTGCCGAACTTCTCGTTCATCACGTCGTCGCTCAGGTAAGTGATGTGGCCAATCATGCGGGCAATGCGCAGGCCGCGTTTGGGCAGCACGCCCTTGCGGCTGTAATTGCCGCCATTGAAATCGGGGTCGGTGATGATGGCGCGTCGCGCCACTTCGTTGAAGGCAATGTTTTCGGCCGTGAGGTTGGGGGCGCTGGCCACGACCACGGCGTGGCGTACGCGGTCAGGGTATTGCAGCGTCCAGCTCAGCGCCTGCATGCCGCCCAGGCTGCCACCCATCACGGCGGCAAGTGTGTTTATGCCCAGCGCATCGAGCAGCCGCGCCTGCGCATTGACCCAGTCCTGCACGGTGACGACCGGGAAGTCTGCGCCATAGATATTGCCCGTGTCGGGGTTGACCTCCATGGGGCCCGTGGTGCCGAAACACGAGCCCAGGTTGTTCACGCCAATGACAAAAAAGCGGTCTGTGTCGACCGGCTTGCCCGGGCCGATCATGGTGTCCCACCAGCCTTCGGATTTGGCTATGACCTTGCCGTCGGGATCTATATAAACGCCAGCCACATGGTGCGAGGCATTGAGGGCGTGGCAGATCAGCACGGCGTTGGACCTGTCGGCGTTGAGTTCGCCGTAGGTCTCGTAGCTGATGTCGTAAGCACGTATGGACGCGCCGCTCTGCAAAGCCAGAGGGGCTTCAAAGTGCATGCTGGACGATGTGGCAATCAGGGGCAAAAAATCACCTGCAGAAAAACAAAAACCCGAAGTCGCCAAGCAGGTGCTAAAGCGAGTCCGGGTTCATGGGCTTTCTTTAGCTGTACTTTTTAAGCGCCCGCAAGCTGGGCAAATCGGCGCTAAAGAAAGTATACCCCCACGGTTGCTCACTGCGTGTAGCGCCCTGCCCCCCGAGGGGGCCGCTGCTCCTGCGGCCCGGCCAAGCCGGTTCCGCGGACCTGCTTGCTTAAGAGGGCTTGTGCGGATCAACCACCGGTCAGCATGGGCCACAAGGCGATAACCCCGAGCACCGCGAATACGCATGCAGACACCACATGCACCACACGTAGCGGTACCAGCCGCGTCACGCGCTCGCCCAGCCAGACGACAGGCGCGTTGGCCAGCATCATGCCCAGCGTGGTGCCCGCGACGACCGCGATCATGGCGTTGTAGCGCGCGGCGAGCATGACTGTGGCGATTTGTGTCTTGTCACCCATCTCGGCCAGAAAGAACACCACCACGGTGGTGGCGAAAACACCGAAGCGGGGTGCTTTGCTTTCTTCTTCTTTTTCGAGTTTGTCGGGGATCAGCATCCACACGGCCATGGCGAGGAAGGAGGCGCCCAGAATCCAGCGCAACGTCTGCGGGCTGATCAGGGTGGTGACACAGGCGCCCGCAGCGCCGGCCAGCGCGTGGTTGAGGATGGTGGCGACAAAGATGCCGGCGACGATGGGCCAGGGTTTCTTGAAGCGGGCGGCCAGCACAAGGGCCAGCAGTTGCGTCTTGTCGCCCATTTCGGCGAGAGCGACGATGCCTGTAGAGACGAGGAAAGCTTCCATACAAATAGACCTCCGGCCGGAAAACAAAAACCATTGACTGCACGGCATCCCCGGCCAATAGCGGAGGCTGTGCAGTCAAAGGTCTCGCCAGGTCTGTGGAACTGTTTGCGCCATGTCTGCCTTGTTGCAAGGCCGGACAAGTCTGTTGACGCAAACCCCTTTCAGTCTTTGCAGACGAAGGGCGGCTACTCCCCAATGACAGCCTTCATTCTAACCCTTCTGGCCTCAATACCCGGGTTAAACCCTGAATTGCACGCTATTGGCGCATTTATTGCTTGTATTTGGTGCGCTCATTGAATTTCAGCCAATAACGCACCACAAACAAACAATTCATTCAGTTTTCATCCAAGAGGAACCTATGGAAGCACTAAAACAGGGCTCAGACGCCTTGTTCATTTTGTTGGGCGGCATCATGGTGCTGGCCATGCATGCCGGTTTTGCGTTTCTGGAGCTGGGCACGGTCCGCAAGAAAAACCAGGTCAATGCGCTGGTGAAGATCCTGGTCGATTTTTCGGTCTCGACCATTGTTTACTTCGTGGTGGGCTTCGGCGTGGCCTACGGCACCCACTTTTTTGTGGGCGCCGAACAGCTGGCCGCCAAAAACGGTTATGAGCTGGTGCGCTTCTTCTTTCTGCTGACCTTCGCGGCGGCCATACCGGCCATCATCTCGGGCGGCATTGCCGAGCGCGCACGGTTTTACCCGCAGCTGATCGCCACAGCCGTCATCGTGGGTTTTGTTTACCCCTTCTTTGAGGGCATCGCCTGGAACCAGCACTTCGGCGTGCAGGCCTGGATCAAGTCGCTGACGGGCGCCGAGTTTCATGACTTTGCCGGCTCCATCGTGGTTCACGCCGTGGGCGGGTGGCTGGCCCTGCCGGCAGTCATCCTGCTGGGCGCGCGCAGCAACCGCTACCGCAAGGACGGTGCGGTGTCGGCGCACCCGCCATCGAACATCCCCTTCCTGGCGCTGGGCGCGTGGATTCTGACCGTCGGCTGGTTCGGCTTCAACGTGATGAGCGCGCAGACCATAGACAAGATCTCGGGCCTGGTCGCGGTCAACTCGCTGATGGCCATGGTGGGCGGCACGCTGGCCGCGCTGGCTTTCGGCAAGAACGATCCGGGCTTTGTGCATAACGGCCCGCTGGCCGGCCTGGTCGCCGTGTGCGCGGGCTCTGACCTGATGCACCCGCTGGGCGCGCTGGCCACCGGCGGCGTGGCCGGCGGCGTGTTCGTCATGATGTTCACGCTGACGCAAAACCGCTGGAAGATCGACGACGTGCTCGGCGTATGGCCGCTGCACGGCCTGTGCGGTTTGTGGGGCGGGATTGCCGCCGGCATCTTCGGCACCAAGGCCCTGGGCGGGCTGGGCGGCGTGAGTTTCAGCGCACAACTCATAGGCAGCGCGATGGGCGTGGTGTGGGCCGTGGCCTCGGGGTTTGTGGTCTACGGCATCCTGAAAGCGGTCATGGGCCTGCGCCTGAGCCAGGAAGAAGAATTTGAAGGGGCGGATTTGTCGATTCACCGCATTGGCGCCACGCCTGACCGCGAAGTGAACTGGTAGGGCAGACGGATTTGCAGGCAGGTTGCTATTTATTTGGTAGCTGCTCACGTACGTATTTATTGGCTTGCAGCCGAAATTAGCCCCTGAGAACGGCCTTTTTCGGCGTTTTGGCATGTTTTTGAGCCACGCTGCATACCGGAAGGGCCAAAAGTTAATATGGAAGTTAACTTTTCGGGTCTTTTTGCCGTGCACGTTAAAAATTTAGCGTATACGTCAAAAGTCCGTCGTCATTGCGGGCCTGGTGCGTCGGCCAGGCACAGCAAACCTTACACCGCCGCATCAAAATAAATGTCTACCGCAATCGCACACTGCGGGGCTAGACTTCCCGCCCATGGCCACCTTTGAAGAGCAGCTCGTCGAGCACCGCAGCTACCTGATGCGTTTTGCGCGCCTGCAACTGCGCAATGACGCCTGGGCAGAAGATGCGGTGTCCGAAACCCTGCTGGCGGCCCTGGCCAAACCGCAGACTTTCGGCAACCGCTCCCAGCTCAAGACCTGGCTGGTCGGCATCCTCAAGCACAAGGTCATAGACATGATCCGCAGCAACACGCGTGAGGTGTCGGCCACCGATGCGGATACCGACCATGAAGGCGACGAGCTCGACAGGATGGCCTTCAAGGCCGACGGGCATTTTGCAGAGGAGCCCAACGACTGGGGCGACCCGCACAAGACCTTGCAGCAAAGCCAGTTTTTCCAGGTGCTGGACGCCTGCATGGAGCGCCTGCCGCCCGCGCTGGGCCGGCTGTTTTTGATGCGCGAGTGGCTGGAGCTGTCGTCGCAGGACATCTGTAAGGAACTGTCCCTGACGCCGACCAACCTGTATGTCCAGTTGCACCGGGCCCGCCTGCGTTTGCAGGAGTGCCTCAACATCAACTGGTTCGGCAGGCATGGCGCCTAGGGCCTGTTAACTTATTGGCCATACAGGCATTTCTGACGTGAAACCGAAACTCACCCTGCTCAGACGTACCTGCCGTGAAGCGGCGGCGCTGATCATCGCGCGGGAAGACCGCGCCCTGAACCTGCCGGACAGGGTCGCGCTGAAGCTGCACCTGCTGGCCTGCAAGGCCTGCCCCAAATTTGCCAACCAGGTGCTGACACTGAGAAGCGCCATGGGGAAGTGGCGGCGCTACACCGACGACAGCGGCAACTGACGACCGGCTTACGCCAGACTGACGCGCCCGGATACACAAACCCGCCAAGGGCCCCGGGCTTGGGTAAAGCCGCCCCCAAAACCGCCGGAGATGGCGTGGTTACAGGGTTTTTCCCGTATCGAAGAATACCAATGTTGCTTGACTTCCAGTCGAGTGCCGCATAATGTACGCCTACAAATGTCCGCATTTGTACAGGTCAGGTGATCGGTCAGTTTCGCGCGCCACAGCGGTACGTATAAACATTTGTTGTGCTTTCGGGACCCCATCGCTTTTGTTATTGTGTTTTAGAGGAGTCCCTTCATGGGCAACAAACTTTACGTCGGCAATCTGCCGTACTCGGTTCGCGACGAAGACTTGCAACAATCTTTCGGCCAGTTCGGCTCTGTCACCAGCGCCAAGGTCATGATGGAACGCGATACCGGTCGCTCCAAGGGCTTTGGTTTTGTCGAAATGGGCAGCGATGCAGAAGCCCAGGCAGCCATCAACGGCATGAACGGCCAGCCTCTGGGCGGCCGTAGCGTTGTCGTCAATGAAGCCCGTCCCATGGAAGCACGTCCTCCACGCAGCGGCGGTTTCGGCGGCGGTGGTGGTGGATACGGCGGTGGTGGTGGTGGTGGTGGATACGGCGGTGGCGGCGGTGGTGGCCGTTCCGGTGGTGGCGGCGGTGACGGCGGCTTCCGCAGCCCATACGGTGGCGGCGGCGGCGGTGGCCGTTCCGGCGGCGGCGGTGGTGGTGGCCGCGGCGGCTACTAAGCCCCCGGATCCCACACACCCGCATCAGCCGAAAGGCTGATGGCAAGCTGAAAAGGCTTCAAGACCCAGGTTTTGAAGCCTTTTTGCATTGGTAGCTCCATACAGCGCAGGCTTCCAAAAAGAATACCTGCCTTCAGCTGCCCAGTCGCTTCTTTCGCGCACGGCCCGACAGCGCCTTGTCGAACACGGCATTGGGCAACAATCGCAAAAGTTTGGCTACCACGCCCATCTGCCAGGGAATAACGCTGTAGCTGCTGCCAGCCTGTATGGCCGCAAAAGCCTTGTCCGCAAAGTCGTCCGGCTTCATGAGGAAGGGCATGGCGTAGCTGTTCTGCTGCGTGAGCGGCGTATCGATATAGCCCGGGCAAATCGTCACCACATTCACGCCCGCGCTTTTAAGTTCACCTCGCAGGCTTTCACAGTAGGCGATGACTGCGGCCTTGCTGGCGCAGTATGCGCCGTGGCCCGGCAGGCCACGAATGCCGGCCACGCTGCCTATGCCCACCAGCGCGCCCGAGCCACGCCTGGCCATGGCCTCGATAAAGGGGTTGAAGGTGGCTGCCACGCCGATGTTGTTGGTCGCAAAGGTCTGGCGCATCACATCCAGGTCTTCGCGCATGGCCGTATCCATGCCAATGCTGATGCCCGCATTGGCAATGACGACATCAGGCACACCCTGTGCCGCAATACAGGCGCGGCCGGCGGCAACAATGCTGTCGATGTCTGACACATCGGCGCTGTAGACCCGGTAGCTGTCGGCGCCTATGGACCGGGCATGCGCCCAGGCCTCAACTTCGGCAGTCCGGCGCGCGACCAGTGCCAGCCGATAGCCCGCCTGAAAAAACCGCAGCGCCAGCGCCTGGCCTATGCCACTGGAGGCGCCTGTGATGAATACGAGTCTGGACACACGGCCCTCCTGACTTTGAACGGAACGCCGCTACCGGGGCGGCACGGGCACAAGCACCCTGGGCACCAGCACACCCTTGACACGGCCATTGAGGTCGGCCACGCCCGTCAGGTTGTTGAAGGCAAACGTATCGCCCGTGAACTGGTCACTGCCGCGGATCAACACAACCGGCAGGTGCGACTTGACCCGTTCATCATTGATGTAGGCATGCAGGAATTCACCCTGAAACTCCATGCGCGGCAGATCGTTGCCGTCCGCATCTTTTGCGGCCTCGCGCACCACGCGCGCATTACCCATGAGCTGCACTTCCGAGCCATCGCCATTGGACAGGGCGCGGTTGCCGGTAGACGTCACCAGCCGACCCGCATCGCTGATGCTGCGAATGCGCGGCGCGTCAATCTCCAGCGTATCGGTATCGGGGTAGTGACGCGCCTCTATGCCGTAAATTTCGCTCTTCAACCTGCCTGTCTCATCATAGGTCTTGATGGTGAACTTGCGCATGAAGTAATCAATCTCGTGTTTGGCCTCCTTCGCCGCTTCGGCCGGACCAAACACCGGCGAGTTCCGCACCAGCCAGTAGGTGCCCAGCGCCAGGCCGCCCATCAACAGCAGCGGCAGGTAAATGGACACGTGGTCCCAAAGGCGCAGGGCCTTGCGCCAGGGTTCACGCATGGCGCGCAAGGCGGTCGTCAACGGCGTGACAGCCCTGCTCATGCGTAGGCTTTCAACAAGGCCGCGTAATGTCCACCGGCTATCAGCAGCAGGTCGCAAAAAGCGCGTGCAGCACCGTGCCCGCCCTGCTCATGGGTGACGTAATCAGCCGCCGCCCGTACCTCTGCGTGGGCGTTGGCGGGGGCCGCGCTGAATGCCGCCTGCCGCATGACGGGCAGGTCGGGCCAGTCGTCGCCGATAGCCGCAGCCTGCGACCAGTCCAGACCCAGCGCCTTCAGCGTGGTCTCGGCGGCAGGGCGTTTGTCTTCTGTGCCGAAATGCGTATGAACAACGCCCAATGCATCCAGCCTGCCACGCAGCGCAGGGCTGTCGCGCCCGGTGATCACCACAGGCGTGATGCCGGCTTTCTGCAAGAGCTTGAGCCCGTGGCCGTCCAGCGTGTTGAAGCGCTTGAGTGTTTCGCCGTGTTCAGACACGTACAGGCCGCCATCTGTCAACACACCGTCGACATCAAAAAAAGCAAGGCGTACGCCTTGTGCCTTGAGCAACAACTCTGGCGAAAAACTCAGGGCAGGCGACATGACGCTCATCAAGAAGATCCGTGCAAGCAGGGGCCGCGGGACCGGCTTTGCCGGACCGCAGGCGCAGCGGCCCCCCGGGGGGGCAGGAAGTTACACGAAGTGAACGACCGTGGGGGCCACATCAGATGACCTTCGCCCGCATCAGATCGTTGGTGTTGAGCGCACCGCACAGCGCGCCTTCATCATCAACGATCAGCACGCTGGTGATGCTGTGCTGCTCCATCAACTCAACCGCATCCACGGCCAGCGCATCGGCGCGCAGCGTGCGCGGGTTGGCATGCATGACTTCGCCCGCCGTGGCGGTGCGAAGGTCCACGCCTTTTTCGACCAGGCGGCGCAGGTCGCCGTCGGTAAAAATGCCCAGCACGCGCCGGTTTTCATCGACCACGGCAGAAGCGCCCAGCCCCTTGCTGCTCATTTCGCGCATCAGATCGGTAAAGCCGGTGCCAGGCGTCACACGCGGCACCTGGTCGCCGCTGCGCATGACGTCACTGACATGGGTCAGCAACTTGCGGCCAAGTGCACCGCCGGGGTGGGAGCGTGCAAAGTCTTCTTCCTTGAAGCCGCGCGCATCAAGCAGCGCCACGGCCAGCGCATCACCCAGCGCCAGTTGCGCCGTGGTGCTTGCGGTAGGAGCCAGATTCAATGGGCAGGCCTCTTTGGCCACGCTGCTGTCGAGCGTGACGCTGGCCTGCCTGGCCAGTGAGGAGTTTGCACCCCCGGTGATGGCCACCAGCGGAACACCCTGCCGGCTGAGCACCGGCAGTATGGAGGTCAGCTCGGCACTCTCGCCGCTGTTTGAAATGGCGAGGACCACGTCCGCATCGGTCACCATGCCGAGGTCGCCGTGGCTGGCCTCGGCGGGGTGCACAAACATGGCCGGCGTACCGGTAGAGGCCAGTGTGGCGGCGATCTTGCGCCCGATGTGGCCGCTCTTTCCCATACCCATCACGACCACCCGGCCGCGGCAGGCCAGCATGATCTGCACGGCTTCGGAAAACTCTGGCCCGACGCGACTGGCCAGCCCCAGGACAGCGGCGGCTTCAATCTCGAAAGTCTTGCGGGCAAGTGCCTGCGCCTGCAAGGGATCAAAGGAAAGCGCGTCAAACGTCATCACAGCATTCTATCGACGCGTGCCGGGCGACGAGGCTTTACTGGAATGGGGTCTCCAGAAATCCGATTCCCGGGATGGAGGGCAAGGCGCACGGAGCGGAGGACACCGGAATGCACTTGGGTGCATGAGGATTCCGAGCACCGCGCAACGCCGCCATACGCCCGGGAATCGGATTTATGGAGACCCCCATGGGCTACCATCAAAGGATGAGCGCGCTCGAACTGACCCTGCTTTACCTGCTGGCCGCCGTGCTGGGCGTGGTGGCGTGCCGGTCGCTCAAATTGCCGCCCATGCTGGGCTACCTCGCCGTGGGTGTGCTGATTGGCCCCCATGCACTGGCACTTTCGCAGAATGCCGAAGCTGTGCGTCATTTGGGCGAATTCGGGGTGGTGTTCCTGATGTTTGTCATCGGCCTGGAATTCAACCTGCCCAAGCTGCGGTCCATGCGCGGACATGTTTTTGGTCTCGGCCTGCTGCAAGTGGTGCTGACGGTGTTGCTGGCCACATTCGGCTCGCTTTTCCTTGCCAGCATGGCCCCTACGCTGTGGAAGATGGAGTGGCAAACCGCGCTTGCATTGTCGGGCGCCATTGCCATGAGCAGCACGGCCATCGTGGTCAAGCTGCTGTCGGAGCGGCTTGAACTTGAGTCAGAACATGGCAAGCGCATCATGGGCGTATTGCTGTTCCAGGATCTCGCCGTGGTGCCCCTGCTGGTGCTGATTCCCGCATTGGGCTCGTCGCCTGACAAGCTCTTCACCGCGCTGGCCCTGGCGGGGCTGAAAGCCGCCGTTCTGGTCGGCATTCTTCTGACGGGCGGGCAACGCGTGATGCGCTGGTGGCTGACCATCGTTGCGCGCCGCAAAAGTGAGGAACTGTTCGTACTCAACCTGCTGCTGGTCACACTGGCGTTATCGTGGCTCACCGAACTCGCGGGCCTGAGCCTGGCCCTGGGCGCCTTCATCGCGGGCATGCTGATTTCGGAAACCGAGTTCAAGCACCAGGTTGAAACCGATATACGGCCATTTCATGACGTGCTGCTGGGGCTGTTTTTTATCAGCGTCGGCATGATGCTGGACTGGCGCATCGTGCTGGAGCGCTGGCCGCTGGTTCTTCTGCTGGCCACACTGCCGGTGATTTTCAAGCTGGTGCTGGTGACCGGGCTGGCCAAGGCACTCGGTGCGACAGCCGGCGTCTCGCTGCGTACCGGCCTCTACCTTGCCCAGGCCGGCGAGTTTGGCTTTGTGCTGCTGTCGCTGGCCAATGACAGCCAGCTGGTGCCACCCGCATTGCTCAACCCGATTCTTGCCAGCATGGTGCTGTCCATGCTGGCCACGCCTTTCATCATCATGTACAGCAACCAGATCGTGATGAAGCTGGTGGCCAGCGAGTGGCTGCAACAGTCGCTGCAGATGACCACCATCGCACGCAAATCCATCAACGCCGACAAACACGTCATCATCTGCGGCTACGGCCGTTGCGGCCAGAACCTGGGCCACATGCTGGAGGGCGAGGGCATCCCCTACATGGCGCTTGACCTGGACCCGGACCGCGTTCGCCAGGCCGCCGCCGCCGGTGACTCCGTCGTGTTCGGCGATGCCGTACGCCTGCAGGCCCTGATGGCTGCCGGTCTTTCGCGGGCGAGTGCTGTGGTGGTGACCTATCTTGACACCGCCAGCGCCCTCAAGGTGCTGGCCAACGCCCGGGCCCACGCACCGACGGTCCCTGTCATTGTTCGTACGGTGGATGACCACGACCTGGAAAAATTGCAGGCCGCCGGCGCGACGGAAGTGGTTCCTGAAGCGATAGAGGGCAGCCTGATGCTGGCCAGCCATGCCCTGGCCCTGGTAGGTGTACCCATGCGGCGCGTGATCCGTGTGGTGCAGGAGCAGCGCGACGCACGCTACAACCTGCTGCGCGGTTACTTCCGCGGTGCCGATGACGACACCGTCAACGAACTCGACGAAGAACGGCTGGCCACGGTGACCTTGCCGCTGGGCACGCGCTCCATCGGCCAGGCGTTGGGCGCCTTTGCGCTGCATGCAGCTGGTGTGCGGGTGGTCAGCCTGCGCCGGGCCAATGGCAAACCCGCAGACCCGGGCGAAGATACGCAGCTTGAAGGCGGCGATACGCTGGTGTTGTCCGGCAAGCCGGGAGCACTGGCGATGGCAGAAGAAAATCTGCTGCGCCGCCGTTCATCCAGAAACAATTCCGCATCCTGACAGGTAGTCCTCAATGCCAGAACTCGAAAACCTCAACCGGGCAGGCATCAGCGCCTACCTGAGAAACCACATCCGCACCGTCCCCGACTGGCCCGCCCCCGGTGTGCAGTTCAGGGACATCACGCCATTGCTGCAGAACCCCAAAGTCTTTCGCGTGCTGATCGACGCATTCGTTCACCGCTACATGGACCCGGCGCTGCGGCCCGATGTTGTGGCCGGCCTGGATGCGCGCGGGTTCATTCTGGGGGCCGTGGTCGCCTACGAATTGAATGTCGGCTTTGTGCCCATCCGCAAGAAAGGCAAGCTGCCCTTCACCACGGTGCAGGAAACCTATGAACTGGAATACGGCAACGCCACCGTCGAGCTTCACACCGACGCCGTCACCGCCGGCCAGCGCGTGCTGCTCATCGATGACCTGATAGCCACGGGCGGAACCATGATGGCGGGGAAAAACCTGCTTGAAAAACTCGGCGCCGTTGTGACCGAAGGCGCGGCGATTGTGGATTTGCCCGAGCTGGGCGGTTCACAGAAGATCCAGGCGGCTGGCCTGCCCCTGTTCACGCTGGTGGATTTCGCGGGTCACTGAAACCCGGGCGCGACGTTCAGTTCAGGTCGCCGTACTGTGTTGCGCTGAGCGCCGGCACCGCAGCAGATTCGGGCATTTCGGTGTCTTCAAACCCCGTCAGCAAGGTGTATGAGTGCAGGCCGGTACGCGTCTTCCCGCTGGCATCGACGGACACCGGCGCAGCAGATGCACTGGCCAGCGCCTGCTTGAAGGCCGTAACCTCATCGTCCTGGATGGGGTCGTAACGCGAAGCGGGTTTTTTCAAAGGCATGTTGAGCGGGGCATGCCGGTCGGAAACCGCCGCCGCCTGCGAAACCGCAACAGCAAGCGGCATTGGCGCGGATGTCATCGTCTCACGGCCCGCAGTGCGATCTGCAGCGACTTCAGCCGCCGTCCTGGCATCTGATCGCCAGTACACCGCCGTCACCACAATCTCAAAGCGCGCCCTCGCGGTCTGGACGATCAGGGTCTCGATATCGGCGAGCCTGTCTGACTGGCGCCCCAGGGAATACGCAACGTCCATCATGACCAGAAACTGGTCACCGCGCTGATCGAGCGATAACACCTTGAACCTGTAGCTTGCAGCCAGCACGCCGGCACGCGTCATTGCTTCACGTACAGCCACGTACAGCTGCTCGCGGCGCGCATGCCGCCTGACCTTGCGCAACTCGCTTCGATTGGCAGGATCTGCAGCGCCCGCCTTTGCGACCGGCGGAGCCGCCTGGGGTCTGTCCCTTGCCGGCACGGACCGGCCACAGCTGTCACGCAGGCCGCTGCTGTCCGCTGGCCCGGAATGGGCGGGGGTGTGGGATTTGCGGGAGAACCAATTGAAGACGGACATTTTCTGATCCCGAAATGAAACGATGCTGCTTGCCCTGCTTCACCCATGACTAACAGTTGATCCGGGCCCACCCTGAACACAGGACTGCGCTTTATCGGAGTTTACGCAAGAGGCCGCGCGTTACGCGGACCGCTCAGCACGCCAGTGAAACCGCTAGTAACCGGAATTGCGCCAACTGGCAATAAGTCACAACTCGCCATTTGCCTTGTGAGACCACATGCGGGGGGGCGAAAACACGGATTCGTTGAAGAATGGTTGCCGAGCTGGCCATACCTCTGGCAAAGCCTGCGACGGCCGGTTACCGGCAGTTTGCCAAAACCGTCAGGTCACCGCAACCCGTTTCGGCCGGTTGTAGAGCCTTTTGGCCATGACACCGCCCATGGCCATGGTCAGCTCCAGCGCCAAGGGGCTTTGCCGGTTCGCAAGCTCAAGAAAGCGGATGGGCGTGAGGCTCCACAGCTTGCAGGCCCCCGACGCCTGCACAGTCGCGCTGCGTGCCTGATGCGAGAAGAACGAGCCCTCTCCAATCACCGTTCCGGGCCCGACAAGCGCCATACGCACACGGGACTTTTCATCTTCGTAGTGCACGCTGAGCGTGCCGCTTTCGATGAAATAGATGGTTCGGTCCGTTGCCCCCTGCTCGATCAATACCTGCCCGCTGCCCAGTGCAAAGGGTTGCATGTATCCGGCAAGAATGTCCCAACTCTGGGGTGAGAACTGGCAGCGCAGGGCGTCGCTCGCATTGCAATGCGCAATGGCCTGGGCAAGCCCGTGTATGTCAAACCGTAGATTGGCGGGTAGTGCTGCATTCATGATGCAGGGAAGATACCCGCGGCGGACCAGCCCCGGCAAGGCATGTTAACGCCCGCTTACACCTGATACATGAATACTTTGGGTTGAAGTGCCGAGAGCGCGGGCAGAGACTATTTACCGATGCAAAACTTCGAAAATATCTCGCCAAGCAGGTCATCCGGCGTAAATTGCCCGGTGATTTCACTCAAGTGGCGTTGCGCCTGCCGCAGGTCCTCGGCCAGCAGGTCCAGCGCAGGCACCCGCGACAGCAGCTGGGCAGAAGCACGCGACAGCTGTTCATCCACTTTTTGAAGGGCATGAACATGCCGCTCTCGCGCCATAAAAACACCTTCAGGCGCAGACTGCCAGCCGACAAGTTGCAACAGGCGCAGACGCAATTCCTCCAGCCCCGAGCCCGTCCTGGCCGAGACGGCAACGCCGCGGTCATCCGGTGGGGCAGCAGCCACATCCGATTTGTTCCAGACATCAATCACCGGCGTGGTGGCGGGCAACTTTTTCAGCAAGGCCTCATGGATATGCGCATCGGCCTGGATGTAATCGGCGGCGCCTTGTTGCGTCAGGTCATGCAGAAACAGTACGGCATCAGCGCTTTCAATTTCTGTCCAGGCGCGCTCGACACCGATTTTTTCAACCTCATCCAGCGCTTCGCGCAAGCCGGCCGTATCAACCACGTGCAGGGGGACACCGTCGATCTGTATGAGCTGTGTGACCTTGTCACGCGTGGTACCGGCAATCGGCGTGACGATGGCGAGCTCGGCGCCGGCCAGGGCATTGAGCAGCGAGCTTTTACCGGCATTGGGCTGGCCCGCAATCACCACCTTGATGCCTTCACGCAGGATGGCCCCCTGACCGGCACTCTGCATGACACCCTGAAGTGTTTGCTGCAAACGCGAAAGCTGGCCTTGCGCATCGGCCTTTTGCAGAAAGTCGATGTCTTCTTCCGGGAAATCCAGCGTTGCCTCAACCAGCATGCGCAGATGAATGAGCTGCTCCAGCAGCGTATTGACCGCCTGCGAGAACTCGCCGGACATCGAGCGCGCAGCAGAGCGGGCTGCCGTTTCGGTACTGGCGTCAATCAGGTCGGCGATGGCTTCGGCCTGGGCCAGATCTATCTTGTCGTTAAGAAAAGCCCGCTCGGTGAATTCACCGGGTAACGCGACCCGCATGTTCGCCAGTGACGGCTTGCCCGTCTGCGGGTTGATGGCCGCCGCCGCCTCGAGGCAACGCGCCAGCAAAAGCTGCAGGACCACGGGGCCGCCATGGGCCTGCAGCTCAAGAACGTCCTCGCCGGTGTAAGAGTGGGGCGCCGGGAAATGAATGGCCAGACCCTGGTCAATCACGCCGCCAGTGGCGTCGCTGAAAGGCAGGTAAGTCGCCATGCGCGGCGACAGGGGCTTTCCACAGATGGCCTGAATGACCGGCGCAATGTCGCCGCCCGACACACGCACAATGCCCACGGCACCGCGGCCTGGGGCGGTAGCGATGGCGACGATGGGATCATGGTGACGTGCAAGCATGGCTGAATGTTAAATGCCTGAAATGCAAAGGGCCGCGAAGCGGCCCTTTTTTTGGTTTCAATCTCCCAGCGATGTTGTCTTCGCAAAAGACAGCGCGGAACCGGCTTTGCCGGGCCGCAGATGTCGCCCCCTGGGGGGAGGGCGTCGAAGACGCTTCGGGGGGTTACTTAAACTTCGGTAAGTTGAACTGTGGCGGCACGCCCATACGCGTGTTGATGACCCACTGCTGTGCGATCGACAAAATGTTGTTGGTGATCCAGTACAGCACCAGGCCGGACGGGAAGAAGAAGAACATCACGCTGAAAATCAGCGGCATGAACCACATCAGCTTGGCCTGCATCGGGTCGGGTGGTGCAGGGTTCAGCGCGGTCTGCAGCATGGTGGTGAGCGTCATGATCACTGGCAGGATGAAATACGGGTCTGGTGAAGACAAATCCCTGATCCACAACATCCACGGCGCGCCGCGCATTTCAACGCTGGACAACAACACCCAGTACAGCGCAATAAACACGGGGATCTGGATCATGATGGGGAAGCAGCCGCCAATCGGGTTGACCTTTTCTTCCTTGTAGATCTTCATCATCTGCTGCTGCATTTCCTGGGGTTTGTCTTTCAGGCGCTCGCGCATTTCCATGATCTTGGGGTTGATGGATTTCATCTTGGCCATGCTGGCGTAAGCCTTGGCATTGAGCCAGTAGAAGGCAATCTTCAGCAACAGCACCAATGCCACGATGGACCAGCCCCAGTTCTGGATAAAGCCGTGCAGCTTGTCCAGCAACCAATAGAGCGGCTTGGCCAGGATGGTCAGCCAGCCATAGTCCTTGACCAGCTCCAGGCCGGGCGCCATGGCTTCAAGTGTTTTTTCTTCCTGCGGGCCGACAAAAAACTTCGCGTCTATGGCCTTGCTTGTACCTGCTGCAATGGTGTCCAGCGATGTGATCATGCCGACCGCGTAGAGGTTGTTGTCAACCTTGCGTTCAAACAGGTCGCGCTTGATGCCGTCGCCCAGAATCCAGGCCGATGCAAAGTAGTGCTGCACCATGGCGATGTAGCCGTTGGTCGCTGTTTTTTCGACTTCAACCTTGCCTTTTTCGATGTCCTTGAATTCAATCTTCTGGTACTTCTTGGCCTCGGTGTAGATCGCAGGGCCAGTGAAGGTTGAATAGAAAGACGACTCGCCCGGTGGCGGGTTGCCGTCACGCACCAGCTGGTAATACAGCTGTGGCGATACCGCGGTGCTGCCGGTGTTGACCACTTCATGGCGCACAGCAATGTCGTAGGCGCCGCGCTTGATGGTGTAGGTCTTGATCAGTTTCAGGCCGCCAACATCGGGCGATTCAAACTTCACCACCAGCTCGTTCTGGCCGTCTTTCAGGCTGCGTTCACCGGGGGCGGCAACCATGATGGTTTTATGCGTTGGCAATGCAGGGCCACCGGTACCGGCAGCGATCAGGCCGGTTTGTGCAACGTAAACGCGGTTGCTGCTTTCGTCCAGCAATACAAACCCCTGGTCCTTGTTGGCCTGGTCCTTGAATTTGTTGAACGACGACTTGACCAGCGTGCCGCCTTCGGTATCGAAGGTCAGTGTAAACACATCGCTGTTCACCACGATGCGTTCTTTCACGCCCTGAAGCGGCGCAGGTGGCACGCTGCCGGGTGCAGACACCATGCCCGGCACACTGGTTGCGCCAGTCGCCACGGGCGATGGCACTGCAGAAGGCACACCGCCAGGCACAGCGGCCGATGAGGCGGCGGGTACAGCAGCAGGCGCAACCGCCTTGGAGCTAGCGGCGCTTGGGAAAAAGGTTGGCTGTTTGCCATTGTGGACTTGCCACTGGTCCCACAGCAGGACCATGGAAAAACCAAAAATCACCCACAAAATGGTGCGGCGGATGTCGTTCATGACGGCTTCTTTTTAGAGGGGGTGGAAGTCACGGGTGTGACGAGACGGGTAAACAGGGATGTGCGGGTATCGGCATGCGGCCTGCGCGGTGGAACAGGGTCGTGACCCCCATCACACCAGGGCTGGCAGCGCACCAGGCGATGCAATGTGAAGTAAGTGCCGTACACCGCACCGTATTCCTGCAGCGCCTGCAGCGAATAGGCGGAGCAGGTGGGTTCAAAACGGCACGACGAGCCCAGCCAGGGGCTGAGCAGCAAGCGGTAGGCCTTCACCAGGCCCATGAGCACGGTTTGCGGCAAACGAAAGAAAACGGCCAGAAAAGGTTTCATGCGCACGATGGGCTGGGCCTCATGTAGAGGCGACACCGGCTTTCATCAAGGCCTGCACTTCATGACGCACGGCTTCTTTCAGCTGCGTCGACGTGGCGCTCAAAAACTCCTTGCGTGAAAACTCACGCCGCAGGCGAACCAAAAAGGCCGCCTGTGGATAGTTCTGCATGGAATCGGCACTCACGTTGTAGATCTGCCTTTTGATGGCGTTGCGGGTCACCGCACGCTTTGCCCAGCGCTTGGGCACCATGGCGCCTATCCATATGTCCTGAACCGGGAACAGTCCCTGGACAGATATGTCGGCAGGCGCAGCAGTGCCGTTATCGGGAATGTTTTTGCGCGAAGAAAGTTCTTTCGCGCCATCAGGTCGGCGTTCAGGGCCCGGCTCGGCCTTGGGTGCAGTGGTATCAAGGCCGTTGCAGTGCAAAACAAAATGCTCAGTTTTGGCAATCACGCTGCCCGCAAGAACCGCCTGGAACTGGGGCCGGGTTTTAAGCCTTTGCACAAAACCCGTCCGGGACCGGCCTGAAGAAGCCTTCAGCGTGAAGCTTAGACTGCCAGGCGCTTGCGGCCCTTGGCGCGGCGTGCAGCAATCACTGCGCGGCCGCCGCGGGTCTTCATGCGGGTCAGGAAACCGTGGGTGCGCGCGCGCTTGACTTTGGATGGCTGATATGTACGTTTCATGATGGCTGCTCTTACTAGTGCTACTGGTTACTGTTGCTGTTTTCGGCGCGCCGGCTTTAAAGCTTTTTTCAAAGCTCAACCACCAGGACCTGCCTTTTTGACCGCTGACAAATGTCCGCCAGTAAAAGCCGGCTCACAAGAATCAATCATCACAATTGATCTTTATGGGCCATTGAAGGCCTGGGACGCGAATCAGGGAAACCCATGATTATCGCAGATTTCCCATGGCTGGCAACAAGTTAGGCGGCTTATTTGGCGCAATGGCTGAGAAGCCCACAATGCCAGGCCAGCCAGCCGGTAAAGCTCCCCGGCAAGCCTGCAGATAACGTGAATATAGGTTTAAACCCGCAGCAATTTATTTTGTGGATAACTTGCCCCCGCAGGTACAATCGCGGCTGCCAAAAACAAAGAATATCCACAAGCGCTCAATGACAACGATTATCAACGCGGCCAACCGGAGCCGCCATGAGTGAAGCTTCGGCGCTGAACATGAGCCACAGTTTGTGGCAGACCTGCGTTGAGCATCTTG
Organism: Polaromonas sp.; assembly: GCF_016185115.1. GTDB lineage: Bacteria > Pseudomonadota > Gammaproteobacteria > Burkholderiales > Burkholderiaceae_C > Polaromonas. The sequence continues at coordinate 45,785 of NZ_JACPOF010000021.1, forward strand.
CCCAGGAATTGCCCGAGCAGCAGTTCAACACCTGGATTCGTCCGCTGGCTGCCGACGTCGCCGACGACCTCTCCAAGGTCACCATTCAAGTCGGCAACCGTTTCAAGCTCGACTGGATCCGCGCCCAATACGCCGCCCGTATTTCTGCCCTGCTTGAGAAAGTTTCGGGCCATAGTATTCAGCTTGAGTTAGCGCTCGCTCCGCGTGAGGCCCCCAATAAATCAGCATCCATCACACGCGCCTTTGAAGGCTCTGGCGTTCCCGAGCCTGTGGGCCTGGGCGTGGCTGAAGACGTCGCCGGCGCGCCATTCAAGAACCGGCTCAATACCGCGCTGACCTTTGACACCCTGATTGAAGGCACGGCCAACCGCATGGGCCGCGCCGCCGCCATGCATGTGGCCAGCAGCCTGGGCCAGCTTTACAACCCGCTTTTTATATATGGCGGCGTTGGTTTGGGCAAAACCCACCTGATGCACGCCATCGGCAACAAGCTGTTATCAGACAACCCCGCGGCCAAAGTTCTCTACATCCACGCCGAGCAATTTGTGTCGGATGTGGTTAAGGCCTACCAGCGCAAGACTTTCGATGAATTCAAGGAGCGTTACCATTCGCTCGATTTATTGCTGATTGACGACGTCCAGTTCTTCGCCAACAAGGACCGCACGCAGGAAGAATTCTTCAACGCCTTTGAAGCGCTGTTAACCAAAAAGTCTCACATCGTGATGACGTCCGACACCTATCCCAAGGGCCTGACAGACATTCATGAACGCCTGGTTTCCCGGTTTGACTCCGGCCTGACTGTCGCCATCGAGCCGCCTGAACTCGAGATGCGCGTCGCTATCCTGATCAACAAGGCAGCCGCCGAAGCTGCCGTCATGCCCGAAGAAGTTGCCTTCTTCGTCGCCAAGAACGTGCGCTCCAATGTGCGCGAGCTTGAAGGCGCCCTGCGCAAAATCCTCGCCTATTCGCGTTTCAACCAGAAGGAAATCTCCATCCAGCTGGCCCGCGAAGCCCTGCGCGACCTGCTTTCCATACAAAACCGCCAGATCTCTGTCGAGAACATCCAGAAGACAGTCGCCGACTATTACAAGATCAAGGTCGCCGACATGTATTCCAAGAAGCGCCCGGCCAGCATTGCCCGGCCGCGCCAGATCGCCATGTACCTGGCCAAGGAACTCACCCAGAAGAGCCTGCCAGAGATCGGCGAGCTCTTCGGCGGCCGTGACCACACCACCGTGCTGCATGCCGTACGCAAGATGTCTGCCGAGCGCCAGCAGATGACCGAGCTCAACCAGCAATTGCACGTGCTTGAACAGACGCTCAAGGGATGATGAAGATGTTTCTTGCCATCAACTCCCCTGACCGTCATTGCGGACTCGATCCGCAATCCATGACCCCGCATTCAGCGCTGAAATCAAAGTCATGGATGCCGGATCAAGTCCGGGATGACAAAACGGGAGATAAAGCACGGGAAAACCCTTCCCTGATAACCATGGGTATAAGTTTTGAACAACCCATGGCTTATCCACAGGCAGGACGCCAAACCCAAAGTTGTTCATGTTTCGAAGCAGGTCTCGCAGGGGTATTCAACACAAGGTTAAACAATCGCCAAGTGCTTGATCAAAAAGGGGAAAATAGCGCTATCCACAGATAGCAGCTGCCCTTACTACTACTACTAATTTGAATTAAAGAATTAAAGAGAAAGAACAAGAGGAAGTCATGATCGTTCTGAAAGCTACCCAGGATAAAGTTTTGTCGGTACTGCAATCGGTCGCCGGTATCGTCGAGCGTCGGCACACGCTGCCGATTCTTGCCAACGTGTTGATCCGCAAGACAGGCTCGCAGCTTCAGCTGACGACCAGCGATCTTGAAATCCAGATCCGCACCACGGCCGAGCTTGAAGGCGACAGCGGCAACTTCACCACCACGGTCGGCGCTCGCAAGCTCATCGATATCCTGCGTTCCATGCCCAGCGACCAGACCGTGTCGCTCGAGTCGGCGCAGAACAAGCTGATCCTAAAGGGTGGCAAGAGCCGCTTCACGCTGCAGACCCTGCCGGCTGAAGACTTTCCGCTGGTGCAGGAAGCCGCCAACTTCGGCCCGGCCTTCTCGGTGCCGCAAAAGACCCTGAAAGAACTGCTCAACCAGGTGTCGTTTGCCATGGCTGTGCATGACATTCGCTACTACCTCAACGGCATTTTGTTCGTCGCTGAAGGCAAGCAGCTCAGCCTGGTCGCCACCGATGGCCACCGCCTGGCTTTCTCGTCCGCCACGCTCGATGTTGAAGTGCCAAAACAGGAAGTGATTTTGCCGCGCAAGACAGTGCTCGAAATGCAGCGCCTGCTCAGCGACAAAGAGGGTGCGATTGAAATGCAGTTCGCCGGCAACCAGGCCAAGTTCAGTTTTGAAGGCATGGAGTTCGTCACCAAGCTGGTCGAAGGCAAGTTCCCAGACTACAACCGCGTCATTCCCAAGAACCACAAAAACATCATCACGCTGGGTCGCCAACCACTGCTGGCCAGCCTGCAGCGCACAGCCATCCTGACCAGCGAGAAGTTCAAGGGCGTGCGCCTGAACATTGAGCCGGGCACCTTGCGCGTGGCGTCCAACAACGCGGAACAGGAAGAAGCCGTCGACGAGCTCGACATCGACTACGCAGGCGATGCGATTGAAATCGGTTTTAACGTCACCTACCTCATTGACGCACTGGCCAACATGGACCAGGACATGGTGAAGATTGAGCTGGCTGATTCGAACAGCTCTGCACTGCTCACCATTCCCGACGATGCGGCCTTCAAATACGTCGTGATGCCGATGCGGATTTAAGTCACGCAAGAGTGAAGAGACAAGTCAGATGCAACTGCGATAGACCATAAAAATAAAACCCCCAGACCCGCTTACCAAAGCGGGTTTGGTCATTCAAGAGATTGAAGAAATCCGGCCACGCCGGATGAAGATTGGATAAAGAAGCCGGTATGACTGAAGAAAACAAAGCTGAAACACCTAACAACGACGCCCTGGTGAACGTCAACAACGGCGATGCAGGCGAGGCAAGCTCCAATTACCAGCCCAAGATAGATACCAACCAGGCCGGCGCGTCTGAAGCCTATGGTGAAGGCTCCATCCAGATTCTTGAAGGCCTTGAAGCCGTGCGCAAGCGCCCTGGCATGTACATCGGCGACACATCTGACGGTACTGGCCTGCATCACCTGGTGTTTGAGGTGGTTGATAACTCCATCGACGAAGCACTGGCCGGCCATTGCGACGACATCGTGGTCACCATCCATACCGACAACTCGGTCAGCGTTACAGACAACGGCCGCGGCATTCCGACCGGCATCAAGATGGACGACAAGCATGAGCCCAAGCGCTCTGCTGCTGAAATTGCATTAACCGAGTTGCACGCCGGCGGCAAGTTCAACCAGAACAGCTACAAGGTCTCAGGCGGCCTGCACGGCGTGGGTGTGAGTTGCGTTAACGCCCTGAGCAAAATGCTGCGCCTGACGATTCGCCGAGACGGCAAGGTGCATGTCATGGAGTTCTCACGCGGCTTTGTGCAGAACCGCATCATTGAACAGGTTGACGGCGTTGATGTGTCACCGATGAAGGTGATGGACGATACCGACAAGCGCGGCACTGAAGTTCACTTTTTGCCCGACACCGACATCTTCAAAGAGAACAACGACTTTCATTACGAAATTTTGAGCAAGCGCCTGCGCGAGCTCAGCTTTCTGAACAACGGCGTGCGTATTCGCCTGAAAGACGAACGCAGCGGCAAGGAAGACGACTTTGCTGGCGCCGGCGGCGTCAAGGGTTTTGTTGACTTCATCAACAAGGGCAAGACGGTTCTCAACCCCAATGTGTTTGCTGCCATGGGCGACCGCCAGAGCGACCAGGGCACCAACATCGGTGTTGAAGTTGCCATGCAGTGGAACAGCGGTTACAGCGAGCAGGTCCTCTGTTTTACCAACAACATTCCCCAGCGTGATGGTGGTACCCACCTGACCGGCCTGCGCGCCGCCATGACGCGTGTGATCAACAAATACATCGACGATTCAGAGATCGCGAAAAAAGCCAAGGTCGAAGTCACCGGCGACGACATGCGTGAAGGCCTGTGCTGCGTTCTGTCGGTCAAGGTGCCTGAGCCCAAGTTCTCAAGCCAGACCAAAGACAAGCTGGTGTCGAGCGAGGTGCGCGGCCCGGTGGAAGACATCGTCAGCAAGCTGCTGTACGACTACCTGCAGGAGCGCCCGGCCGATGCCAAGATCATCGTCGGCAAAATCATTGAAGCCGCCCGAGCGCGTGAAGCCGCCCGCAAGGCGCGTGACATGACGCGCCGCAAAGGTGTGCTCGACGGCATGGGCCTGCCCGGCAAGCTGGCCGATTGCCAGGAGAAAGACCCCGCCATGTGCGAGATCTACCTGGTCGAGGGTGACTCCGCCGGTGGCTCTGCCAAGCAGGGCCGTGACCGCAAGTTCCAGGCAATCCTGCCCCTGCGCGGCAAGATCCTGAACGTTGAAAAAGCGCGTTATGAAAAGCTGCTCACCAGCAATGAAATTTTGACGCTCATCACTGCCCTGGGCACCGGCATAGGCAAGGCCGGTGGCAGCACCGGCAACGATGACTTCAACGTCGCCAAGCTGCGTTACCACCGCATCATCATCATGACCGATGCTGACGTTGACGGCGCCCACATTCGTACGCTGCTGCTCACTTTCTTTTACCGCCAGATGCCCGAGCTGGTCGAGCGTGGTCACATCTACATTGCCCAGCCGCCGCTGTACAAGGTCAAGGCCGGCAAGGAAGAGCAGTACCTCAAAGACACCGCAGCGCTAGACGGCTTTTTGCTGCGCATTGCGCTCAAAGACGCGTCGTTGCAAACCGCAGGCGAAGGCGGCAGCCTGCTCAATGGCGAAACGCTGGCAGAGCTGGCACGCAAACACCAGCTGGCCGAGTCTGTCATTGCCCGCCTGCGCGACTTCATGGATGCAGAAGCCCTGAAGGCGATTGCAGACGGCATCAGCCTTAACCTCGACACCGTGGCCGATGCTGAAGCCTCGGCCGCCCTGCTGCAGAAGTTTTTGCCCACCGCTGAAGTCGCCGGCGAATTCGACGTACGCACCGACAAGCCCATCCTGCGCATCAGCCGCCGCCACCACGGCAACGTCAAGAGCAGTGTGCTCACACAAGACTTTGTGCACGGCGCCGACTATGCCACTCTGGCTGATGCAGCCGCCACGTTCAAGGACCTCATCGGCGAAGGTGCCAAGGTCATGCGCGGTGAAGGTGAGCGCCAGAAGGAAGAAAAAGTCAGCGACTTCCGCGAAGCGATGAAATGGCTGATTGGCCAGGCAGAAAACGCCACCTCACGCCAGCGCTACAAAGGCCTGGGCGAGATGAACCCCGAGCAGTTGTGGGAAACCACGATGGACCCAACAGTACGCCGCCTGCTGCGCGTGCAGATCGACGACGCCATCGAAGCCGACCGCGTGTTCACCATGCTGATGGGCGACGAGGTCGAACCCCGCCGCGAGTTCATCGAGCAGAACGCCCTGCGCGCAGCGAACATCGACGTTTGATGTTCGTTGATTGAAACCTCATTAATAAATTCTTTGCCCTGACCCATGACCGAACCCATCGCACGCCCCGAGTTGCCCGATCACCTCTCTACCGACGAACGCAGCCCGCATTTCGTGAAAGAAATTTTTGAGCACGAGGTCGGCATCCGCTTCAACGACAAGGAGCGCAACGACGTGCAGGAGTACTGCATCAGCGAAGGCTGGATCAAGGTACCCGTGGGCAACAAGGTCGACCGCAAGGGCAACCCGCTGACGATCAAGCTCAAGGGCAAGGTCGAAGCGTTTTACAAGTAAGCGGCGCAATCCGAAAAAGGGCACCTGATGAGCAACGCAGATGAATACGTCCCGCCCAAAGTCTGGACCTGGGACAAGGAAAGCGGTGGCAAGTTTGCCAGCATCAACCGCCCAATTGCTGGTGCCACGCATGACAAGGAACTGCCAGTCGGCAAGCACCCGCTGCAGCTTTACTCACTGGCCACGCCCAATGGCGTCAAGGTCACCATCATGCTTGAAGAGCTGCTTGCACTGGGCCACAGCGGCGCCGAGTACGACGCCTGGTTGATTCGCATCAATGATGGTGACCAGTTTGGCAGTGGCTTTGTGGCGGTGAACCCCAACTCAAAAATCCCGGCGCTGATGGATCGCAGCGGCAAAACACCTGTGCGTGTGTTTGAGTCGGGCGCCATTCTGCAGTACCTGGCCGAGAAGTTTGTTGCCTTTATGCCCGCTGGTGGCGCTGAGCGTGCCGAATGTCTGTCGTGGCTGTTCTGGCAGATGGGCAGTGCGCCGTTTCTGGGTGGCGGCTTTGGTCATTTCTACGCTTACGCACCTGCCAAGTTTGAATACCCCATCAATCGTTACGCCATGGAAGTCAAGCGCCAGCTCGATGTGCTGGACCGCCATCTTGCAGAGCACCACTACCTCGCCGGTGACGACTACACCATCGCCGACATGGCCGTGTGGCCCTGGTACGGCAACCTGGTCAAGGGCCTGGCCTACGGTGCAGGCGAGTTCCTCAGCGTGCACGAGTACAAAAACGTGTTGCGATGGACGGATGAAATCGCGTTGCGTCCTGCCGTACAACGCGGCCGCATGGTCAACCGCGTGATGGGCGAGCCCTCAAGCCAGCTGCATGAGCGCCACGACGCCAGTGATTTCGACACCCAGACGCAGGACAAAATCGGCCCCGCCGCTACGGGCAAGTCGTAGAAGCAAACAGCAGATGACCTTGATCGCAGCCAGCACATGACCTGCATCGCCGTCATCGACTTCGAGACCACCGGCCTGTCACCCACCATGGGCGACCGCGCGACTGAAGTAGCCATCGTGCTGGTTGAAGATGGCCAGGTGGTCGACCGCTTTCAGAGCCTGATGAATGCAGGCCTGCACATCCCCGCTTTTATTACCAGCCTGACGGGCATCACCAATGCAATGGTGGCCGCTGCGCCCGCCGCAGAGAGCGTCATGCGCGACGCCAGCCGCTTTGTAGGCAGCGCACCTATGGTGGCGCATAACGCTTCGTTTGACCGCAGGTTCTGGCAGGCTGAACTGACGCGCGCAGGGGAAGCCGCCATGCAACCTTTTGCCTGCACCATGCTGGTTGCCAGACGGCTTTACCCGCAGGCGCCCAGCCACAAGCTTGGTGTGCTGGTGGACTATCACCGTTTGCCCAGGGCTGGACGCGCGCACAGGGCTATGGCTGATGCTGAAATGGCTGCGTCGTTGCTTGGGCAGATCCAGAATGATTTGCGTACACGGCATCGGGTTGCAAAGGCAGATCACGGCGTTTTGATGGCGTTACAGCGGTGTGCCAAGCCAGCTGTGGGGACGTTGATGGCGAGATATGCCGGTTAGACAGGCTTTGATTCATCGCCGTAAATCATTCGTCTGACATTTGATTTCAGGGGGTCAATGAATAGGGGTCCCCATTTTGGCTCTGTCCTTTGTGTCTGCGTGCTGGGAAGTTATCATGCCTTGAGAGACGTAGGAGAGCTTGATCTCCATGAGTATTTCATTGGCGAGGGCAGATCAACACAAAGATGCCTGTAGGCAACAGGGTCGACCGCAACCGGAACCCGTGGACGATCGAGTAGAAGGGGCGGGTTGAGGCGTTTTATCAGCTGAAGAACCACAAGATTCCGGGCGTGATATTTTGAAATTCAGGTGAGGTTCTGCTTGCAAGTTATTTTGGTGACCTCACCAGCCGACGTGAAAAATTTAATAAAGGGGGAGACATGGCGACTGCTCAAAAACCTAAAGCTGCTAATGACGCTGTGAGTAAGGGGGATTTGTTCTCTCCATTGAAGATTAAGGACTTAATTTCTTCTACTCACACTAATGAGTTGGTAATTGCTCTATGCGGCCCAATCGGTTCACCGATGCATGCCGTTGCAGAGAAAATCAAAGATATGCTGGAAGAAACGTTTGCGTATGACTCGTGCAATGTCATAAAGCTGAGCCAATTTATTAGTGAGAATGGAGCGAAGCTCTCAACTCCAATTTCGTCAGGCAATGGAAATGCTGCTAGTCGCATTGATGCCTTGATTACGCATGGAAATGACATGCGCAAAGCATTTGGTAACAGCGTTTTAGCAGAACTCGCTGTAAATCAAATAAGGTTGGATAGAGAGCTCAAGGGACGGGATGCCACTACCGGACAATATACGCCAAGACGGGTTTGCCACATTATTGATTCAATTAAGAATCAAGAAGAGATGACACTACTTCGCACTGTATACCGAGAGGTTCTGTATGTAGTGGGTGTTTTTGCACCATTAGAAACAAGGGAGCAGAATCTCAAAAATAAAGGGATGGACGTAGCGGAGATCTACAAGTTGATGGATAGAGACTCTGGTGAAGAGTTGGAAGAAGGGCAGACAGTTGCTAAAACGTTTCCTCAATGCGATTTTTTTCTGAGGATGGCATCGAATTCGGAATCGCAATTGAAAAGCAGAGTCGAAAGATTTTTACATCTGATTTTGGGAACCAAAATAATCACGCCTACAAGAGCTGAGACTGCGATGTACGCTGCAGCGTCCGCAGCAGGTAATTCAGCTTGTCTGTCCCGGCAAGTAGGTGCTGCCATCACTGATTCTGAGGGCGAAATTTTGTCAACCGGCTGGAATGACGTGCCGCGAGCTTTTGGTGGGCTGTACCAAACAGAGCATGACACTGATCCAAATGGAGAACGAGATCTACGCTGCTGGAACAAAGATGGCGGGAAATGTTTCAATGACGAGGAAAAAGATGGCTTGGCACGACAAATCGTGCAGTCGCTAAGCCCATATATCTCCACCGGATCTATGGACGCTGCGGTTGAGACCGTTATAAAAGATAAAAGGCTTCGAGGTTTAATCGAGTTTTCGCGATCGATTCATGCGGAAATGCATGCAATTCTTACGGCTCTGAAAAGTAGCGGAAGTAGAGTTCACGGAGGAATGCTATTCGTGACCACATATCCTTGCCATTCTTGCGCGCGCCATATCGTTGCAAGTGGGATAAAAGAGGTTTATTACATCGAGCCATATAAAAAGAGTCTTGCTACAAAGCTACATGATGACGCAGTGTCTGAGCGAGAGACTGAAACCGGCAAGATGCGAATACTTCCTTATGACGGTGTGGCTCCAACAAAATACCTATCGTTGTTCCGAATGACGCCAGATTCACGTAAGGAAAAAGGCCGCGTAATCAAAATTGCGCCGAAAAATGGCGTTCCAAGACTGGAAAAGAGTCTTGAGGCCCTTCCAGCCTTGGAGGGCTTGGTGGTAAAGTCTCTCGTCAGTAAGAATCTCGTGAATTCGGCGGAGGTAGCCAAGGGGAATGACGATGGACCAAACGCAGCTTGAATTAGATTTACAGATGGCACCGGATCAAACCGAGTTACCGCGGAAAAAAACTGCGGAGATAGTAGATCTAACCAGTGTTTTTGCTAGCAAGCAGCAGAGCAGGATGGTAAAAGTTTACGCTGCAATTTTGGAGTCTGTCGAGCATATTGGCGGTTCAGATAAACGCTATAAATAACTTCTTCGGTATCTGAAATTTCCGCGCCTCCCGCGTAATTTTTGCGCGCTTCACCAGACATTCGTCTGGCCCTCGAGGAAAAGCCGTTGCGGTATTGGTGGGTCAATCAAAACCAGACTTATCGCCAAGAGATTCAGGGCGGCTACCTCTGGTCGCCTAAACGCAAATCAAACCAAGCGAGAAATCCCTTTTACGATTTCATGCGTGAAGTTGCGCCTGGGGATGTAGTTTTTTCTTTTGCTGGAACAGTGATTGCTGCGATTGGGACAGCTACTTCTCATGCCCAAGAGGCGCCCAAACCTGCTGAATTTGGCTTGACTGGCGCGTATTGGGAAAATATTGGCTGGCGTGTCAATGTCTCTTTTGTTGAACTTCGGTCACGAATTAGGCCATCTGACTACATGGATGTCCTTGCCCCGCTCCTGCAAAGGTTATACGCACCTTTACGACCTGATGGCGTCGGCATGCAGGGCGTTTACCTCACATATTTAACGGACGCATTCGCGGCTGCTCTTGTTGACCTTCTTGGCGCAGAGGCGCGATCCGTGGTTATGGGATTCCGAGTCACCGAAACCGATCCCCCGCAGTCTTCAGTGATCCAGCTTCAATGGGAGGACCACTTAATCGCCCAGATTAAGAGCGATAACAAGATCACAGAGACTGAAAAAGAAACGGTTGTGATGGCTCGTCGAGGGCAAGGTCTTTTTAAGCAGCGAGTGATGGAACTCGAGAGAGCTTGCCGAATCACCGGTGTGACCAAGGAAGAACACTTAAGAGCGAGTCATTGCAAACCTTGGCGGGACTCGTCGAATCAAGAGCGGCTGGATGGTGAGAATGGGCTGCTGCTTACGCCGACGATGGATCATTTGTTTGACCAAGGATTCATTGGCTTTGAAGGAAATGGAGATCTTCTGATTTCGCCTGTGGCGCACATGGACTCTTTGGCACGGATGGGCCTCTCTCGTGGCGAGAAATTCAATGTGGGTAACTTCTCGTTGGGGCAGCGAAATTATTTGGAATATCACCGCGAAGAAGTTTTATTACGGTCAAAGTTTTTGGCTCAAAAGGTATGACTTCGCCCGCGTCTTAAGGAGGAATGCCGAGTTGCAGGAGTTCCTTGACACGCGCGCCGTCGATTTTTCTCGCAGCAAGCAGCTCGCTCACGACGTTCTGCATCCTCGAAAAGTACAGCTGGAAGATCGGGGCAACAGCTTGTGTCGCATGGCGCACAAACTCCTCGTCTTCCTCTTTCGTGAAGTCATTGTCTTCAGTTACCGTGCGCCCGGCGAACTCCTGACGGTCTCGCCAAGCATTACCAAGTACAGTCGCGCTGATTTCTTGTAGGTCAACCCAGTCAACGAGACCGGTTTGCACCAAGTAGAACTCAGCAGCATATCCACCGCACGCCACACTCCGTTCCATGTCCGGCATGACATCGCAGCAGCGCGCGACCGCGAAGCCTCTTGCATCGCCTTCAAGAAATTCGATGCAGTCTAGGTCGCCGCCCATGTGCAAGCAAATAGTGGCGTGGCCGACCTCATGCCAGGCCTTGAACTCATCGCTATTGATAGTGATCTTCATAGAAATCGTTTTGCGGCATGTTAGTGCATCGCTCTCCTATGGCAACATCCGCTGCAACTCAGGATCCTTGTCAACGAACTGGTGCTTCAACGCGCCGCCCAGATGCGCGACCCACACATACAGCAGATAGCTGGCCACGGTGTGCGGCAGGTCGAAGGCGTCGTGCAGCATTTCTTTTGTGGCGGGCTCTATGGACATGATCCAGCCTACGCGGGGCCAGGGCACGAGGCCGAAGAGGTGCATGGGGTGGGTGGCGGCGTCTTTCGAGGTGGAGTTCTGACATGCCTTTTTAGCTGAAAACGGTCATACGGCAAAGACGTTTTCCATGGCCTGAATTTCTGTGCCGGGTAGTTGCAGGGCCCTGGCCTTGTCCTGCCATGATGCAACGGCGGTCCTGACCTGGTCGATGATGGTCTGGGCGTCTTCTGGCTGAATGCGGTAGTAAGCCGCTGTTGCCTTGAGTGCATCTATGTCGGGCTCTGCGGTCTTGCCGTCCCAGGTCAGTGCGTGCTGGTGTTTGTCGCGGTTGGGGTTCATGTCAAAGGCCGGGCTCAGGCGCCAGCCGTCGGGCAGGCGAACAAACCCGTGGTTGCGAAGATGATCGTCGCGGTTGCCGGCGAGCAGGTTGAAGACGGCGCGGCGAAAGAGTTGCGCGAGGTCTTCCGTCAGGCCTGTGCCGCCCTGGGTCTCCAGCACTTCCACAAGATCGAGATAGCTGGCGCCGGGATCGCCGTCGGTGCGCTCGAGCAGGGTCATGGCCGATGCGTACATGCGCCTTGCCTGCGGGTTGCCATTGACGTTTCGGTCGAAGCGCTGAACGCAGAAGGTGTGGTACCTGTCGCTGAGAGCGAGCCTGCTTGAGGCGGGCACGTGGATGCCTGCTTCACGCGCGAGCTGGTGGGTGAGGTATTCCCAGCTGCCCCAGTCATAACGGTCGTTGTGGGCGGGGAATTTCGCCAGCCACAGGGTGCCATCGGCGGCGGTGTAGCTTGCCTTGGGCCTGGCCCCGCCCAGCGAGCTGCCGGGGGCAATGAGCATGGCGAGCCACTGTTCGTATTCGGGCAGTTCTTCTACGCCGGGTGCGTCGAGCTTTTGCGCAATCGCGGCCAGCTCGCGCAGGTCGGTCAGCGGTGGCGCCGGCAGCGGGTGGTCGTCCATGAAAGGCGCGTCTGGCCCGGCGCGGTACCTGAGCGCGCCTGTGCGGGTGAAGTCGTGTACGCCGAGCATGAAGTCCAGGTCGTTCAGGTGGCGCATGGTGCGCCCTTCTTTTCTGGCCTGGCTGGCCTCGCGGCGCTCCATGAGCACCCGGCCCCAGCGGTGAGGTGCTGAATCCAGAAAGATGCCGAAGCCCCGTGTTTGCGCGGCGTGTTGCTCGCCGCCGTACAGGTCCAGTCGCGGGTCAAGCAGAAAACGCCGGGCGTTGCCCAGCCAGTCTGCGGTGTATTCGAACGAGGGGGCGAGATTGATGCGGGCGTCGTTGGGGTAGAGGGTGCCGATCTGTATGGCCTTGCCAAGTTCGGGTGCGTCCAGATGGATCTCAATGGCGGCCCGTGCCTGCTGTATGTTTTTTGGACTGGCCATGATGCGCCGGCGCTAGGGCTGTGGCAGCACGGGGGTGGCCCGGTGACCCAGTGATTTCAGGTCCTGCAGCTTGCGGCCCAGCTGGTCGTCACTGGCGATGCTGTCGAGGTCGGTCTCCAGCCCCAGCACGCGCATCGCCCGCAGGTAGGTGCCGAGAGAGACGTTGGGGTCGCCCTCTTCCAGCCGCTTGAGGGTGTTGCGGGAGATCCCCACTCTTTCGGCGAAAACGGTGGTGGAGAGTTCGCGCCTGCAGCGTGCGAGCTGAAGCCGCTGGCCCAAGGACCGGGCCAGCCTGGTCAATGAAGGCGAAAGCGGAAGGTGGACGCGGGGCATGGCAATACTTTGAGTAGAAAGCAGTTATTTTGCTCATTATATGTACGGCTGCTGGTGTGAACCACTTTGATTGGTTTATATATTGAACATAAATATCGATTTTGCTCAATATATGTGGCTGAAAATCTATAGATGCAGGGCTTACAAGCCTGGCGTGGCCGAATCAGGGTGGCGTGCGCTGTGGCAAAACGCCCTTGTTCGCACTGGCAAGTCGGGGGCATGGCGCTGAGCGATTTTGCTGCGTACGTTAATTTTTTAACGTACACGTTAATATTTTCGGAAAAGTTAAGTTCCTAGTTAACTTTTGCCATTTTGGGCGTCTGGAGCAGGTCAAAAATGCCTCCAAAAGCCGAAAAACAGGCCTTTTCAGGGGCCAAAAACGGCTGCAGGCCAATAAATACGCACGTGAGCTGCTACTAAAACAGTAGCAATTTGCTTGCCCGCGCCCGTCACACCCGCATACGGGGCGATGTCTGACACCCGCGCCAGGAGGCTTGCACAGAATGGACTTGTGCTCACCCGGGCACTTGTTCATCCAACCATCCCCAAGGAGACCCTCATGGCAGCGAAGCAGACCAAACGCATCAACACCCACGACCAGACCGCCCAGGCGCAGCAGGAAGTGAGCCCGCAGGAGGAGTCGATGGAAGAAAGCGGCAAACCCGCTGGCCATGGCGGCAAGGTGGAAAACGACCACAACCAGACCGGCGACAAAAAACCGACCCAGCGCAACGAAGGCCAGCGTACCGCCAACAGCCGCAGCGACCGTGAATCACATGTGGGCGGCGGCAACCAGCTGCAGTCGCGGCGCGGCGGGCGGCATTGAGACCGTTGAGCCCGGCCCTTCACGTGTCATCCCGGACTCGATCCGGGATCCATCCCCCTCCTCTGGTTTAGAGCACAGGGTCATGGATTGCGGATCGAAGTCCGCGATGACATCGCTCTTGCAAGGCGCACAGGACACCCGGTTGCGGCCTTGTCCTACAAGCGGAAATTTCTGCTTCCCCAGAATGAACTGCAAGGCGGCGGGTTGTCACAGCCAGACACCCGCCGGTAACTCAATGCCAATTTAAGGAAGCAGCATGGCAGACAGGTTTAACTCGCGTGACAGACAACGCCACCAAGGCGACACAGACAGCGAATTCGGCGGCCGAGTCAGTGTGCACCGCGCCCGCCAGATGAATGATGGCGACTACCGGCAGCAGGGCCACAGCGACCGCGACAAGCAGTTGCATGGCCGCGAGCCTGCCCGCCCCCGTCACAGCGACGGCTGGCACGCACGCTAGTCATAAGCAAGTTTCGAGGCCTGGGCCTGTCAGAGATGGCAGGCCCTTTTTTTTTCATCTGCACCAGTCGGCCTGTGTAAAGAAGATGCCCGGCAAACCGCGCCAGCGCAGCATTGGCGCAATTGCTTACAGGCGTCAACCTGCCAGACACAAGGCGTTTAACGGCGCCGTCCATGATGTCCTCTCCGGTTCACAAAACGGTTCACAAGAAGAAATCAACCGAAAGGATTCAACACTGTGAAAACCATCAACTCCCTGACCTTTTTTGCCCGCCCGCGCTACCTGCGCGCGATACCCTCGCTGGTGCTGCTGACCACCGCGATGGCCTGGGGCATGGCGCCTGACGGCACAGATGGCGATGGTGATGCTGCGCAGAAAAAAGCGCGCGTCACGATGAGCCACAACGCGCCGGCAACGGCTGGTGCACCCCAGTTGCCCGGCGTGTCGTCGAGGACTTTCAAAGGCTGACAGCACGGGGTTATCCGCCTCGCCCGCACGTGGGCCCTGCTCCATAATGTTTGCTGACAGCCAGTGCCCCGCGGCACCGGCATTGAAGCACCTGGAGAGACCCCATGAACGCCCCCCTGCCCAGCCACCTGCTCCCCGACATTGCCCAGCGTGAAACACCGCAGGCGCTGCTTGATGCATTGAAGGCGCGTTTTGGCGACCGCTGCTCCATCGCGCTGGTGGTGCGTGAGCAGCATGGCCGCGATGAATCATCGTTTGCCGCACCGCCGCCGTCTGCCGTGGTGTTTGCCGAGAGCACGCTTGATGTTTCAGATGCGGTGAAGCTCGCATCGCAATACAGCGTGCCGGTGATTCCTTTCGGCGTGGGCACCTCGCTTGAAGGCCACCTGCTGGCCGTGCAGGGCGGCATCAGCATTGACCTGGGCCGCATGAACAAGGTGCTGCACATCAACAACGATGACCTGACGGTGACGGTGCAGCCGGGCGTGACGCGCAAGCAGCTCAATGAAGAAGTCAAAAGCACAGGCCTCTTCTTTCCCATAGACCCGGGCGCTGATGCAACGCTGGGCGGCATGTGCGCCACGCGCGCCAGCGGTACCAACGCCGTGCGCTACGGCACCATGCGCGAGAACGTGCTGGCGCTTGAAGTAGTGACGGCCTCGGGCGAGATCATCCGCACCGGCACGCGCGCCAAAAAATCATCGGCGGGCTATGACCTGACGCGCCTGATGGTGGGCAGCGAGGGCACGCTGGGTGTGATCACTGAGGTCACGGTGCGGCTTTACCCCCTGCCCGAAGCGATATCGGCTGCGGTGTGTTCATTCCCCAGCATTGAGGCGGCGGTGTGCAGCACGATTGAAGTGATACAGATGGGCGTACCGATCGCGCGCGTCGAGCTGATAGACCACAACACCGTGCGCATGGTGAATGTGCATTCAAAACTGAATTTGCGTGAAGAGCCCATGCTGCTGATGGAGTTTCACGGCTCGCCTGCCGGTGTGAAAGAGCAGGCCGAGCTGGTGCAGGAGATTGCCAGCGGCCACGGCGGCAATGCGTTTGAATGGGCCAGCACGCCTGAAGAGCGCACACGGCTGTGGACCGCGCGTCACAACGCTTTTTTTGCGGCGATTCAATCGAAGCCGGGCTGCAAGGCGATCTCGACCGATACCTGTGTGCCGATCTCGCGCCTGGCCGATTGCCTGCTTGAATCAGTGAGCGAGGCCGATGCCAGCGGCATTCCGTACTTTCTGGTCGGCCATGTGGGTGATGGCAACTTTCACTTCGGCTACCTGATTGACCCGAACTCGCAGGCCGAACGCGAAACCGCTGAGGCGCTGAACCACAAGCTGGTGTCGCGTGCGCTGGCGCTTGAGGGCACCTGCACCGGCGAGCACGGCGTGGGCCTGCACAAGATGGACTTTTTGTTGAGCGAGGCCGGTGACGGCGCGGTCAACATGATGCGCACCATCAAGCGTGCGCTTGACCCGAAGAACATCATGAACCCGGGCAAGATCTTTTCACTTTAAGTTGGTGGTCAGCTGACGGCCTGCTTCGGTGAGCCGCTTCCACATTTCTGCCGCGGCCACCGACAGGCTGCGGTGTTTGCGCTTGATCATGTAGATGGGCCGGCGCGCCTTGGTGTCACGCACGGGCACCACCGCAATGCCGGGACGCCGGCACAGCTCCACCGCAAACTGCGGCACCACGCTGATGCCGAAGCCGTTGGCGATGAGGCCGGACATGGTCGCGAATTGCGTGACCTCCAGCCCGCTGTCGCGTATGCCGGCCGCACTTACCACCGGCAGCATCTGCTGCCAGACGCTGCCGCTGCGCACGCTGTGGATGAACTCGTGGTGCCGCAGGTCTTTCATGCGGACGCTTTTGTTTTGCGCCAGCTGGTCGCCTGCCTGGCAGATCAGGTAGAGGCGCTCATTGAACAGCAGCTGCGCCTCGAACTCCAGCACGTTGCCGCGCTGCGCATTGAGGCCGAAGTCGACCTCGCCGCGCGCCACCATTTCAAGGCAGCGGTCTGACACCACATCATGCAGGCGCATCGCAATGCCGGGGTAGTCGCTGCGAAAGCTGGCCATCTGCTGCGGTAGCCAGGATGCGGCGAGTGAGGGCGGGCCTGCAATGCTCACCCGGCCGACGTTGCGCTGTGCGCGGTCGCGCAGCTCGTGCAGGGAGGCATCCATCTCGGCGGCGATGCGGTGCGCACCCTGCGAGAACACCTCGCCCTCAGGCGTCAATGCCACATTGCGCGTGTCGCGGTCAAAGAGGCGCGCACCGACCTGTTCTTCAAGGCGGCTGATCATCTGGCTGAAAGCCGACGCTGAAACGTGGCAGCGCTCGGCAGCCACGGCAAAGCGCCGGGTTTCTTCCAGCGCCAGAAAGGCATCAATCAAACGGCCAGACAGATTCATCAGGAAAACGGGATAGTCCTTTGGATAATTTCAGTTTACATACATAAGCCAAAGGTGCAAAGTCAGGGGCTGAAAAACAAGGACGTGTGATGGAGACATTGGCCGTAGGTTGCGGTGCCGGATTTTCTGGCGACCGGGTGGATGCAGGTGCGCCTGTGGTGCGAACCCTGATAGCACGTGGCGGCCCGGCTGCGCTGATATTTGAAAACCTGGCCGAGCGCACGCTCGCCACACAGCAGCTGGCCAAACGCGCCAATCCGCAGGCAGGCTATGAACCACTGCTTGAGTTGGAACTGCGCCCCGTGCTGGCCGATTGCCTGAAGCACGGCATCACCATCGTCGGCAACTTCGGTGCGGCCAACCCTGACGGTGCGGCGCAACTCATACAGCGGCTGGCGAAAGAGCTTGGTCTGCCCACGCCACGCATCGCCGTCGTCAGGGGCGATGACCTGTCAGATACCAAAGGCCGCGCCATCGTCAAGCAACACCTGGGCGCGGGTTTTGATGAAGCGCGTTTTGTGTGTGCCAACGCTTACCAGGGCGCGTTTGAAATTGCAGAGGCCATCAAGGCCGGTGCGCAGATTGTGGTGACTGGCCGCGTGGCCGACCCGTCGCTGACGCTGGGCCCGGCGATGGCACATTTCGGCTGGGCGCACGACAACTGGGACGCGATGGCGGGTGCGACCATGGCCGGGCATTTGCTGGAGTGCGGCGCGCAGGTCAGCGGCGGTTACTTCGCCGACCCGGGTAAAAAAGATGTGTCGGGGCTTGAAGACGTGGGCTTTCCGATTGCGGAGATTTCTGCAGACGGCAGCTGCGTCGTCACCAAGGCCAGCAATACCGGTGGCCTGGTTGATGAGCGCACGGTGAAGGAGCAGCTGCTGTATGAGCTGCATGACCCGGCGACCTACATCACGCCTGATGTGGTGGCCGATATCACCGGCGCTACCGTGACGCAGCTTGGGCCTGACCGCGTGCGGCTTAGCGGCGTGCGCGGTCACGCGCGTACCGCCACGCTGAAGGCGAATGTGTTTTTTGACGGCGGCTGGTTTGGTGAGGGCGAGATCTCTTATGCCGGGCCCAACGCCGAAGCGCGTGCGCGGCTGGCGATGGACATCATGCAAAAACGCATGGGCCCATTGCTGCCGCTGCGCTTCGATTTGATAGGCGTGAGCAGCGTGCTGGGCGATGACGGTAACCGCATGCTGGGCGCTGCGCCTGTGGGTCAACTCACAGACCTTCGTTTGCGCGTGGCAGGCCAGCACCTGGAGCTGGCGGTGATTGACCGCCTGCTGCGCGAGGTCACTGCGCTATGGACGGGCGGGCCTGCGGGTGGCGGCGGTGTGCGTGTGGCCAGGCGCCAGCGGCTGTCGACACAGTCATGCCTGATTGCGCGTGCGCAGGTGCCGGCATCCTTCAGCTTTGCCTGAACCACATCAGCGAACACCATGAAACAGAACACCCTTTACGACTACGCCCACGCACGCACCGGTGACAAGGGCAACAAGGTCAACATCAGCGTGATTGCCTATACGCCTGAAGACTACGACCTGCTGGTGCAGCAGGTGACAGAAGCGCGTGTGGCTGAACACTTTGCGCATCGCAAGCCGACAAAGGTTGTGCGTTACCTGCTGCCGCTGCTGGGCGCGATGAATTTTGTGATTGACGATGTGCTTGATGGCGGGGTCAATGATTCATTGAACCTGGACATGCACGGCAAGGCGCTGTCGTTTCACCTGCTCACGCTGGGCATTGATGCATCTGCAAAAAACTGATCAACGATTCATAACAAAGGAGACAAGATGAAAAAACTGAACAAGCGCTCTGTGCTCAAGGCATTGGTAACTGCGCTGGGCGCGGCCTCTCTGGTGGCTGTCACCATGGGCAGCGCGCAGGCGCAGGGCTTTCCGGCCAAGCCTGTGCGGCTGGTGGTGCCCTTCCCTGCCGGTGCTGCAACTGACCTGGCCGCGCGTGTCGTTGGCCAGCAGTTGAGCGCTGTGCTGGGCCAGCCCTTTGTGGTCGACAACAAACCCGGTGCGGGCGGTTCGATTGCGGCCATGGAAGTCATACGCGCTGCGCCTGATGGCTACACGTTGCTGTTTTCTTCGAACTCTGCGATCTCGTCAAACGTGGCGCTGCTCAAGAAAATTCCGTATGACCCGAACAAGGATTTTTCGCCGGTGGCGGGCATAGGCGAGACCGTGCTGGTGCTGATGGTCAAGGCCAACGCGCCGCAAAAAACCGTGCAGGACCTGGTGGGTTATGCAAAGCAGCGGCCCGGCAAGGTGACGGCGGGTTATGGCTCGTCAAGCTCGCAGGTGAGTATTGCGGTGCTCAACAAGCTGGGCGGCATGGAGACGCTGCCCGTGCCTTACAAGGGCATTCCGCTGGCGGTTAATGATGTGCTGGGCGGCACACTTGACTACACCTTTGTGGATGCGGGCAACGCACTTGCGCAGTCCAAAGGTGGTGCGATGCGCGCGCTGGGCGTGACGTCGCCCAAACGCACGCCACTGGCGCCCGACTGGCCGGCACTTGCCGAGGCGCTGCCCGGCTTTGACGTGACGGCATGGTTTGCCATCGTCGGCCCTGCAGGTTTGCCCAAGGATGTGGTCGACAAACTCAATGCGACGACCAACGCCGCGCTCGTGCAAGCCGAGCTGAAAACAAAGCTGGCCGGCATAGGCATTGCACCCATGCCCATGCAGCCGGACCAGCTCAAGACCTTTATCGGCACCGAAGTTATCAAGTGGACACGGCTGGTGAAGGAAGCCAACATCCAGCCTGAATGAGCACACTGATGGGCAAGGCCAAAAAAACAATGCTGGTCACGGGCGCCAGCCGCGGCATAGGTGCAGAGATTGCGCTGCTGGCAGCACGCTCGGGTTACCGCGTGGGTGTGAATTACCTGCGCAGCGAGAAGGCCGCGCACGATGTGGTGAAAGCCATCGCGGAGGAAGGCGGCGAGGCTGTTGCGCTGCAGGCTGACGTCAGCCGGCTTGATGAAGTGGTAACCATGTTCGAGCGGCTGGATGCTGCGTTTGGCAAGCTCGATGTGCTGGTCAACAACGCGGGCGTGCTCGCCAACTTTCGTGTCGATGCTGTGGATGAACACAACGTGGCCGATGTGTTTGCGGCGAATGTGTTCAGCACTTACTACTGCTCGCGCGAGGCCATCAGGCGCATGTCCACCATGCAGGGTGGCAAGGGTGGCGTCATCATCAACATGTCATCAGTAGCGTCGCGCCTGGGCGGGCTGGGCGGTGGGGCTGCGTATGCGGCATCAAAAGCGGCGATAGACACCTTCACGCTGGCGCTGGGCAAGGAGGTGGGCGGTGAAGGCATACGCGTGAATGCGATACGCCCCGGCCTGATTGCGACCGAGATTCACGATCTGCACGGCGGCATTGAAAAAATGCAGCAGATGGCCAGGACAGCTGTGCCCCTCGGGCGTTCGGGCTCTGCGGCGGAGGTAGCCGATGTGGCGCTGTGGCTGGCGTCGGATGCCTCGTCTTATGTGCACGGCACGGTGATTGATGTGGCGGGCGGGCGCTGAAAGACGCCGCGCTCTCAAACTACATGACTACTTCGAGCCCCTGAGCCGCTCGATCAGTCCGTTCAGTTCGTCCATTGAGCCGAAATGAATGGCGACCTCGCCCACGTCCTCGCGCCTGCCGTTGCGCTTGACCTGCTTTTTGATGCGCACCTCGACCTCGGCCGTCAGCAGGTCGGCAAGCTCTTCTTCCACCCGGCGCGTGTCGCGGGATTTCTCCTTGCTGGCCTTTTGGGGCTGCAGCGAGAATTCGGCGCTGAGTTTTTTGACCAGGCTTTCGGCTTCGCGCACTGACATCTTTTTGGCGCTGATCTGGTTGGCCGCCGTGATCTGGGTGGCGCGGTCCAGGCCCAGAAGCGCCCGGGCGTGGCCCATGTCGATGTCACCGGCCATCAGCATGGTCTGCACCGGCTCGGCCAGGTTCAGCAGGCGCAGCAGGTTGGACGCTGCGCTGCGCGAGCGACCGACGGCTTGCGCTGCAAGTTCATGAGTGAGCCCAAACTCTTTCACCAGACGTTGCAGGCCATGGGCTTCTTCAAGCGGGTTGAGGTCTTCGCGCTGTATGTTTTCAATCAGCGCCATGGCGGCGGCGGACTCGTCAGGCACGTCGCGCACCAGAACCGGCACGCTGTCCAGGCCGGCAATTTTGGCCGCGCGGAAGCGGCGCTCACCGGCAATGATTTCGTATTTGCCGTCGTTAGCGCCGCTGGTTAGCCGCCTGACCAGAATGGGCTGCATGATGCCCTGGACCTTGATGGACTCGGCCAGCTCGTACAAAGCGCCCTCGTCCATACGGGTACGCGGCTGGTACTGGCCGGCCACCATGTCTGAAAGCCGCAGCGATGCAGGCAGGCCGGGGCCGCTCACGCTGCTGGTGTTGTTGTCGGCATCGGATGAGTTTTCACTGACCTTGGGGCCCAGCAATGCTTCGAGTCCGCGGCCCAGGCCTTTTGGTTTTTTGGTGACCATGCTTGTGTTTTCTTTCTGGATGTCGGTTCAGGCGGCAGGGCTGCAAGCCATGAGTTGTTGTAACTGTGCAAACGCTTCGGGCCATTCGCCCAGGCCGCTTTCGCTGTTGAGGTGACCGAGTTCGCCGGTATTGTGTAACTGCGAACCCCATGCGTTAGCCATCTGCCGGGCGCGCTCAAAGCTGCACCAAGGGTCGTTGCTGCTGGCGAACATGACGGAGGCAAATGGGAGTTTGTTCATCGCCACGGGTGTCCAGCTGGACAACATCTGGCTGAGGTCTTCACGTTCAAGGTCAGGCGGCGCGGCGAACAAGGCTGCTTTCACGCGGTGCGTGTTTTTTGAATGTGAGGCCCATGCGGCAGCATGGATGCAGCCCAGGCTGTGGGCGACCAGCACGGCAGGCTCGTCACACGAAAGCAGCACATCTTCAAGCCGCGAGAGCCAGTCGCCGCGCAGGGGCCTCTCCCAGCTGTGCTGCTCGACCCGCGTATAGCCGTGCGCGTTTTCCCACAGGCTCTGCCAGTGGTCCGGGCCGCTGTTGTGCCAGCCGGGAAGAATGAGGACGTTGCGCGGGTTCATGCTCGAATAAATCTGCTATTAAATTTGTAGCGCCCGTGGTTTTTGATGGCCACGGCGGGGGTCTGCCTACATCGCCTTGATGCGGGCGACCATTTCTTCGGCGAAAGCTATGAAGGCCTGTGCACCCTTGGAAGATGGGTCGAAAACCACGCCCGGCAAACCATAACTCGGTGCTTCGGCCAGCCGCACGTTGCGCGGTATGACGGTGTTGAACACCTTGTCGCCAAAGTGGTCCTTGAGCTGGTCGCTGACCTGCTGCTGCAAGGTGATGCGCGGGTCGAACATGACGCGCAGCAGGCCGATGATGGCCAGGTCTTTATTGAGGTTGGCGTGCACCTGCTTGATGGTGTTGACCAGGTCGGTCAGGCCTTCGAGCGCAAAGTATTCACACTGCATGGGCACGATCACGCCATGCGCGCAGCACAGGCCGTTGAGCGTGAGCATGCTCAGCGATGGCGGGCAGTCTATGAGGACAAAGTCGTAGTCCTTGTCGGCTTCAGCCAGTGCCAGCTTGAGGCGCTTTTCGCGGCGCTCGACATCGACCAGTTCAACCTCTGCACCTGCCAGCTCACGATTCGCCCCGAGGATGTCGTAGCTACAGCCGCCGTCAATCAGCTTCTGGCTTTTGACGCGCGCTTCTGCAATCGTGGCGGACTCAAGCAGCACGTCGTACACCGTGTGCTCCAGCTTGCGTTTGTCCACACCCGAGCCCATGGTGGCATTGCCCTGTGGGTCGAGGTCAATCATCAGCACGCGCTGGCCGACCTTGGCAAGTCCCGCGGCCAGATTGACAGTCGTTGTGGTTTTGCCGACGCCGCCTTTTTGATTCGCGACACAGAAAATTTTGGCCATGTGTATACGTGCTTCTTGTTATTGCTTATTTGGACATGGCCAGTTTGAGACCAAAACCGATGAGGAAAATACCCGCTGCCTTGTTGAGGAAGGCCGAGACTTTTGGGTTGGCTCGAATGCGTTCAGCCAGGTAGTAGGTAATCAGCACTGAGGTCAGGCCATACATAAAGGTCAGCACGGCAATGGTGGCAGCCATGACGCCGAAAGTCTTGAGGCCCTGGTGTGTGGCCGGGTCAACGAACAGCGGGAAGAAGGCCATGTAGAAAACAATCGCCTTGGGGTTGAGCAGGGTTATGAGCAGTGTCTGGCGGAAGAAATGGCGGGGCTTCATTTGCAGGATGGGCGCGTCACCCGGTTTGGCCATCAGTAACTTGATGCCCAGCCAGGCCAGGTACACGGCACCCGCCCACTGAACGATATGAAAGGCGGTTGGGTAGGCGGCCATCACGGCGGATACACCGGCCACTGCCGCCCAGAGCAACACCTGGTCGCCAGCGATCACGCCAAAGGTGGCGCCCAGCCCGCCGGGAATACCGCCCTTGCTGGTCGAGGTGATGAGTGCGAGGTTGCCTGGCCCGGGAATCAGCAGAAAAACAATGATGGCGACGACAAAAGCGCCGTAATCTGCGACGCCAGCAAATGAGCCGAGCATGAAAACCCTCTGAAAGTGGAGGTGTGAGTTTAAGGCATGGCCCCACGCTTTTC
This sequence comes from Polaromonas sp., assembly GCF_016185115.1. Lineage (GTDB taxonomy): Bacteria > Pseudomonadota > Gammaproteobacteria > Burkholderiales > Burkholderiaceae_C > Polaromonas. The sequence continues at coordinate 69,714 of NZ_JACPOF010000021.1, forward strand.
ACTTCGTGTAAGGCGCTGCCCCCCGAGGGGGCGCATTTTTTCTTGGGGCGGCCCGGCGAAAAAACATGCTGCGGTCTATTGGTCTGCTTTTTGTCGCATCCAGACGATGCAGCGCTCGGCATCCAGACCCGGAACGTTCAACTGTTCCACGTGAAACACCTCAACCGTAGCTGGCAGGGTCGCAACCTCGTCTGCCGGATGTTTGCCCTTCATCGCCATCCATACCCCGGAGGATGAAAGTGCGGCGGCCGACCAGTTGGTGAAGTCAGGCAGTGAGGCGAAGGCGCGGGAGCAGATCACATCGAAAGTCTCGGTGATGTTTTCGACCCTTGAATGCAGCCCTGTCAGGTTGGGCAACTTCAGGGCCAGTGCCGCTTGCTTGATAAAGGCGGCCTTTTTGGCGACGGTGTCCACGCAAGTCACTGCGACATTCGGGCAACAAATGGCAATCACCACACCGGGCAGGCCTGCGCCCGAGCCAACATCGAGCAGTCGGCTGCCCTGCTCCAGTCCGGCTTTTTGCAGATGCCGCATCAAGGGTGTGATCGCGGCGAGGCTGTCGAGCAGGTGATGCGTCATCATCTCTGCCGGGTCTCGCACGGCGGTCAGGTTGTAGACCCTGGTCCATTTGGCTATCAGGTCCTGATAGTCCAGCAGCTGGCTTACCTGCACATCGCTCAATTGAAGTCCAAGCGTCGCCAGCCCCTGCCTGAGGGTTTGTTCCGAAGCTCCGCTCATGCTTCAGCGGAGTCCGTAGCTTTGACCGGAACAGTGTTCTTCCACAGGTTCTTTTTCAGGTGAACGAGAAGGAGCGACACGGTTGCGGGTGTGATGCCGGAGATTCGCGAGGCCAGGCCCAGGGTTTCAGGCCGGTGTTTGGCGAGCTTCTGCCGGGCCTCAAAACTCAGGGCCGACACCTGCAAGTAATCCAGGTCCGGGGGCAGTTTGAGGTTTTCGTAGTGCGCGGCACGCTCGACTTCGGTCTTCTGCAGGTCGATATAACCGGCGTACTTGGCGGTGATCTCGATCTGCTCGACCACACTTTTCACCAGATCCGGCGGCAGCATGGTGGGGCTTGTTTCACGTGAAACGTCTGCGTTGAGGGGAATGTCCGGGTTGGCGTACTTGCCTTCGCCCAGTGACATCAGCCCTGCATAGTTCACATCGGGGCGTCTGAGCAAATCCGCAAAGTTGTACTCACGCTCGATGGCCTTGCCCAGAACGCGCTCGGCCTCAGGCGCAGACAGGGTGTTGGGGTTCACCCAGATGGCGCGGAGCCGTTCTGTTTCACGTGAAACAGCGTCGCGTTTGCGGTTGAAAGCGTCCCAGCGCTCGTCGTCCACCAGCCCCAGCTCCCTGCCCTTTTCGGTCAGGCGCATGTCGGCGTTGTCTTCACGCAGCATCAGGCGGAACTCGGCCCGGCTGGTAAACATCCGGTAAGGCTCGGTCACGCCCTTGGTGATCAGGTCGTCGACCAGTACGCCGAGGTAGGCTTCGTCGCGCTTGGGCAGCCAGCTTTCCTTGCCCTGGCACTGCAGCGCGGCATTGATGCCGGCGAACATGCCCTGGGCGGCGGCCTCTTCATAACCCGTGGTGCCGTTGATCTGTCCGGCAAAGAACAGCCCTCCGATAGCGCGTGTTTCAAAGCTGGTTTTCAGTGCGCGCGGGTCGAAGTAGTCGTACTCGATGGCGTAGCCGGGCCGCAGGATGTGGGCGTTTTCCATGCCCGCCATGGAGCGCACCAGCTCGTACTGGATGTCGAAAGGCAGGCTGGTCGAGATGCCGTTGGGGTAAATTTCGTGGGTGGTCAGGCCTTCCGGCTCCAGGAAAATCTGATGGCTGTCCTTCCCGGCAAAGCGGTTGATCTTGTCTTCAACACTCGGGCAATAACGCGGGCCCACGCCGTCTATCTTGCCGGTGAACATGGGGCTGCGGTCGAAACCCGAGCGGATGATGTCGTGGGTACGCTCATTGGTATGGGTGATCCAGCACGGCACCTGCCTCGGGTGGGCAATCCTGCCGCCCATAAAACTGAAGACCGGCACATCACCTTCAATGCCCCCGGGCATGCCGTCGCCGGGTTGTTCGGTGCATTTGCTGAAGTCTATGGTCCGGCCGTCTATGCGCGGCGGCGTGCCGGTTTTCAGCCTGCCCTGCGGCAGCTTCAATTCCTTCAGCCGCGCCGAGAGCGACACAGCCGGCGGGTCGCCCGCCCTGCCTGCTGAATAGTTCTGCAGCCCCACATGGATCTTGCCGTCAAGGAAAGTGCCTGCCGTCAGTACCACGGTGCGCGAGCGGAACTTGATACCGACCTGGGTGACGGCGCCGATCACGCGGTCGCCCTCCACCATCAGGTCGTCCACCGCCTGTTGAAAGAGCCAGAGGTTGGGCTGGTTCTCAAGTTTGCGGCGTATGGCGGCCTTGTACAAAATGCGGTCGGCCTGCGCCCGGGTGGCGCGCACGGCCGGGCCCTTGGAACTGTTGAGGATGCGGAACTGTATGCCGCCCTCGTCGGTCGCCAGCGCCATCGCGCCGCCCATGGCATCGACCTCCTTGACCAGGTGGCCCTTGCCTATGCCGCCTATCGAGGGGTTGCAGCTCATCTGCCCCAGCGTCTCGATGTTGTGGGTGAGCAGCAATGTCTTGCAGCCCATGCGTGCCGAGGCCAGCGCGGCCTCGGTGCCGGCATGGCCGCCGCCGACGACGATGACGTCAAATTCCTGTGGGTAAAACATCAAGGCTCCGTAGGGCCGCCCCAGGGACGACTTGCGCCCCCTCGGGGGGCAGAGAGGCGGCAAAGCCGCAAACGTGGGGACAACATTTTTTAACTTTCTATCAATTCAGTCTGCAAACCCATGCCGCGCGCGACCTGGGCCTGGCGGCGGTCAGCCGTCACAAACAAATCCACACGGGTGGCCAATGCGCTCCCCACATGCAGGGCATCCATGCCGCGCAAGGGGCCCTGCTCCATGGCCGCAAAGGCAAAACGCTCGACATGCACATCCAGGGGCACCAGCGTCATGTCGGCCACATCGCGTTGGGCTGCTGTCCAGGCGCGGTCAAACTCGGACGCCGGCAGGCTGCCCTCGCGTCGGCGGCGAAGCAGCGCGGAGGCCACCTCTGTTTTGCAATGCGCCGCCACCAATAACTCGCTGGCAGCCTCGAACAAGGCCAGCACCCGCTCGCGCCCGGCTTCGCTGGCATAACGTTTGGTCAGCGCCGAAGCGTCGAACATGAGCCGGGCGTCGCCATCACGGGCCGTCACACGCGTGGGCAATGAAGCCGTAGCGTAGGCAGCTTTTGCGGCTTTGGCCTTCAAAACGGCGCCTCATTGCGTTCGTCCAGAACGGCTTGCGACAGCGACACACCTTCCGGCAAAACCACCGGTTCAAAGGGCCGCTTCCAGCTCGGCACTTTGGCGGGCTCTTCAGCGGCCACCGGCACCAGCTGCGCCACAGGTTTGCCATGCCGCAAAATGCGCACGGTTTCGCCCTTCTGGACCAGGTCCAGCATGGCAGAGGCGTTGGCGCGGAATTCACTCAGGGGAATGGAATGCATATTTGTACAAATTCATGATTTTGTACATTTTAGCAGTTTGGTCGCGTTGCCGCCCGCTGGCATTTGATTCCCGCACAGCTATGGTGAAATGTCCTGATCAACAGGAGACAGACATGCACATCAAACGCCGTCTCGCGGTCCAGGCCGGGCTTAAAACCGGCGTCCTCATGGCTGCGGCGATTGCGCTGCCGGGGCTTGTGGGCAAGGCCCGGGCCCAGGGCGCGTGGCCCAGCAAACCGATACGCCTGCTGGTGCCCTTCGCGCCCGGCGGCAGTTCTGAAATCGTGGCCCGCTCCGCTGCCAACGAGCTCACCAAAAGCCTGGGCCAGAGCGTGTTTGTCGAGAACAAGCCCGGAGCCAGCGGCAATATTGCGATGCAGGAATGCGCCATCGCCAGTGACGGCCACACCATCATCCTGGGCCACATCGGCACGCTGGCGGTGAACCCCTATATCTTTGAGCGGCTGCCCTTCGACACCAACAGGGATTTCAAACCCATCTCGCTGCTGGCCAAGGTGCCCAGCCTGTATGTGGTCAACAGCGAGGTGCCTGCAAAAAACCTCAGGGAGTTCATCGCGCTGGCCAAATCAAGACCCGGCCGCATGAATTACGGCTCTGCGGGCAACGGCAGCGCCGGCCACCTGGCGTTTGAATACCTCAAGATGGCGGCCGACATCTATGTGCTGCATGTGCCCTACCGCGGTACCGGCCCGCAGTTGACCGACCTGCTGGCGGGCCGGCTCGACGCCGCCGCCGTGGGCGCACCTGCCATCCTGGCGCATATCAAGTCGGGCAAGCTGCGCGCGATTGCCACCGGCACCAAAGAGCGCCTGCCCCAGTTGCCCGACGTGCCCACAGTGGCTGAAAGCGGATACCCCGGCTTCGAGATGACACAGTGGTACGGCCTGAATGCGCCTGCCAGCATGCCCCAGTCTTCCATCGACAAAATTGCCGAGGCCTGCGGCAAGGCCATGCGAAACGCCAGCGCCACCGAACGCCTGCGTGGCGACACAGCCCAGCCCGTGGGCGACACGCCGGCGCAATATGGCGCCTTCATCACTGCCGAACAGGCGCGCTGGAAGCAGGTGGTGGCCAGGGCGAAGATCAAGCCCGATTAGGGCACGAATTGATTGCTATCGATTTAATAGCTACTCACGTGCGTATCTATTGGGCTTGAGGCCGATTTGATGCCTGAAAACACCTTCAAAACCATTAAAAGTTAAGTTCCATATTAACTTTTTGGGTTTTGGCCGGGCTCAATGGCCCAAATGTTAACTTCCATATTAACAATTCACGGTTTTCAGGGCGATTTCAGGTGCCAAATATGGCCCTGGGCCAATGAATACGCACGTGAGCAGCTACTGTTTTTATAGCAAATCGCTGCCGCAATGGACGTGCGAGGCGGAGACGACCCTCGAGCTGATCCGGTTCAAGGCTTTGCCCTGATTTATTTCCTGTCGCCGTCAGTCACCACGCAGGCCGCGCGGATGATGCGCGCGCTCGGGTTGGGGCTGACGTCGCGGAACAGCATGGGGCGCGGCGTGCCTGTGGTGTAGTCAGCCGTTTTGTGCGACTCGCCCTTCCAGAGCGCCTGCATGAAGTAGGTGATGGACACATACCGTGCGCTGCGGTTCACGCAGTCAAAGGTGACCAGTGAGCGGTATGAGCGGTATGGCACATTGTCCCAGCTCGTGCGCGTCGCCGCGCGGTTAACCCGGACGCGAAGCGTGCGCATGTCACCCGAGGTCATCGATTCGGGGTCGACCTGTATGGTGTCAAGCGCAGCGTCCCTGTCGTCCCCGATAACGGTGAACCAGTGCGCCTGGGCGTGTGCCCCGGAAGCACCCAGCAGACAGAGCAGAGCAGCGATGATTCTCATGGAGGGCCCTGTTGTGGGGATGGCGTGGTGCAGACGGCACGGCGCAAGGGGAAATCATACCCAGAGCTGTCAACGCCTGCAATGCTCCATGACATGCCTGCAGCCCTGTTGCCACATGCTGCGGTGTCGCCGGTTTGCCTGGCATGCGGCTGGTTTGTGGGCTACAGTGGCCCGAAAAGAAGCCGGGCTCATTCAAGCAACGCCCCACAACAGGAGACAAGGCACATGCACATCCCTTCACTGAAAGAAGCCGTCAGCGCGGAAGAATGGCAACTGCGCTGCGACCTCGCGGCCTGCTACCGGCTGGTCGCGCTTTATGGCTGGAGCGACCTGGTTTTTACCCACATCACGGCCAAGCTGCCCGAATCGGTGTCCGGCTCCGGGGGCCATCACTTCCTCATCAACCCCTACGGCCTGATGTTCGACGAGATCACGGCGTCCAGCCTGGTCAAGGTTGACGGCCAGTGCAACAAAATCATTGAATCACCCTTCCCGGTCAACCCTGCGGGTTTTGTGATTCACAGCGCGGTGCATGAGGCGCGCGCGGACGCGGGCTGTGTGCTGCACACCCACACGCGCGCCGGCGTGGCTGTCAGCGCGCAGAAGTGCGGCGTGCTGCCCATCAGCCAGCAATCGACCTTTGTGCTGGGTTCGCTCGCGTATCACGAGTACGAAGGCGTGGCCTTCAGGGATGAAGAAAAACCGCGCCTGCAGGCCGACCTCGGCAAGGCCAACTTTCTGATGCTGCGCAACCATGGCCTTCTGGTCGTCGGCAAGACGATTGCCGATGCGTTTCTGAGCATGTACACCTTCGAGAACACCTGCCGCATACAGATAGACGCCCAATCAGGCGGATACACGGGCGGTGAGCTGACCAGCGTCAACCCGCAAATCGTCAAGGGCGTGGCCGAGGCGATGCGTGTGCAGACCGGCGGCCTGGGCGGCTCCTTTGTCTGGCCGTCGCTGCTGCGCAAGCTCGACAGGATTGATGAAGGCTACAAGTCATGAACGGCAACCTTCTCGTCACACAGTTGCTGGTGATCGCGCTGGCGCTGGTGATGTTCGGGCTGGGCCTGTCGCTCAGCACGCAGGACTTCACGCGGTTGCTCAAGCACCCCAAAGCGGTCATCATTGCGCTGGCGCTTCAGATCATTTTGCTTCCGCTGGCCTGCTACCTGCTGATCGTGGCGCTGAATGTGCCGCCGCTGTTTGCGGTGGGGCTGATGCTGCTGGCCGCCTCGCCGGGCGGCATCTCGGCCAACCTGTTCAGCCACCTGTTCGGCGGCAATGTGGCGATGAACATCTCGCTGACGGCGATCAACACCGTGCTGTCCATCGTCACCCTGCCCGTCATCAGCAACTGGGCCATCAATACCTTTGCGAAAACCGGCCAGGTCGTACCGCTGCAGACCGGCAAGGTGGTCGAGGTCATCGTCATCGTGCTGGTGCCGGTGTGCATTGGCATGTGGGTGCGTACCTGGAAACCGGCTTTTGCGGCGCGTTCTGAAAAGCCCATGAAGATCTTCAGCGCCGTGGTGCTGGCCGTGGTGGCGATTGGCGCGCTCCTGAAAGAGTGGCAGGCGCTGAGTACAAGTTTTGCCAGCGTCGGCCCCGCAGTGGTCGCTTTCAACATCGTCAGCCTGCTGGCCGGTTATTACCTTTCGCGCGTCGCCGGCCTGGACAAACCCATGTCAACTGCCATCAGTTATGAAATCGGCATACACAACTCGACGCTGGCGATTTTTATTGCGCTGGCTGTGCTGAACAACTTCCAGCTGGCGCTGCCTGCGGCGATTTATTCCGTCAGCATGTATGTGACGGCGACGCTGTTCGGTCTGCTGGTCCTGAGACGCGGTGATACGTCAGCGGTGATCGCCCCGCACTGAACTGCTGGGCAGGGGCTGCGCGCCCTGTTTTACGCGCCGGGAATTTGCCCAATAGATGATTTTAGGCAGTTATTTGGCTGCAAACATACCCGCAAGCCCTGTCCACCGCGGGTTTTTGAGCCAGCGCAAATAGTTGCACTTATTGTGCGCTGCAGGATTGCTTTTGCCCGGCTTCAGGCGCATAGTGAATTCAAGAGAGTGTCCCGTTGCCACTCGCCTTGATGGGCAGGTGGCTTTTTCAACCCGTTCCATTTTGTGGAAAAGGAGTCTCTTTATGAACTTGACGATCAGCGGTCACCATCTTGAAGTTACGCCCGCGCTGCGTGGTTATGTGACAAGCAAGCTGGATCGGATTACCCGGCACTTTGACCAGGTAGTGGACGTAAAAGTCCTGTTGACGGTAGACAACATGAAGGAAAAGGAAAGACGCCAGCGTGCCGAGTGCAATGTGCATGTCAAGGGACGCGATTTGTTTGCCGAATGTTCCCACGCTGATCTCTATGCAGCTGTTGACGAGTTGACCGACAAGCTGGACCGCCAGGTGAGCCGGTATAAAACAAAAACCCAGGACCACCACCACCAGGCCACCAAACGACAGGAAATACCGCTGGCCTGAATACAACGGACATGGGCAGTAGAGCCCCAAAAAGCAAGCCGCCACTGCCTGGCGGCTTTTTTATGTGCGCAATGGCGTCGAACTCACGGTAAAGTGCATAATTCGCCCTCTAACAATGCCATGAACCGTCTTTCGCAAATTTTGCCTCCCTCGCAGGTGCTGGTCAGTGTTGAAGCAACCAGCAAAAAGCGCGCTTTTGAAGAAGCCGGGCTGCTGTTTGAAAATCTGCACGGACTGAACCGTGCGCTGATTACAGACAGCCTGTTTGCCCGCGAGCGCCTCGGTTCCACCGGCCTAGGCCATGGCGTGGCCATACCGCACGGGCGCATCAAGGGGCTCAAGGCGCCCATGGCGGCCGTCTTCCAGCTGCATGCGGCCATCGGGTTTGATGCTCCGGACGAGCAGGCCGTCGCCCTGCTGATCTTTTTGCTGGTGCCCGAAGCGGCGACGCAAAAACACCTTGAAATACTGTCTGAAATCGCCGAGTTGCTGAGCGACAGCGTGCTGCGTGAACAGCTCAAGACCAGTACCGATGCGGCAGCCCTGCACCAGCTGATTTCGTCCTGGCGTTCGGCCCATCAGGCCAGCGCCTGATTCCGGTTTTCTTTTTTCCCTGATTTTTTGAGCCCGCAGGCATGAAGCCCACCGCCATCAGCGCCGACGTCCTGTTTGAAGACCACAGGGCGGCACTGAAGTGGGAGTGGGTCGCCGGACTGGGGGCTTCCGAACGGCGTTTTGACGAAGTGGCGGTTCGTGCGGCACGTTCCGGCGCCGACCTGGTCGGTTACCTCAATTACATCCACCCCTACCGGGTGCAGATTCTGGGCGAACGCGAAGTTGCGTACCTGACCAGCGCCAGCCCCGAGGACTGCGCCCGCCGCATCTCGCGCATCATCACGCTGGAGCCGCCTGTGCTCATCGTGGCCGACGGCCAGACTGCGCCAGACACGCTGTTGTCGATGTGCGAACGCGCACAGATGCCGATGTTCGCCACGCCGGAATCGGCCGCGTTTGTCATTGACGTGCTGCGCGCCTACCTGTCAAAACACTTTGCCGACCGTACCTCCATGCACGGTGTGTTCATGGACATCCTGGGCATGGGTGTGATGATCACGGGTGAGTCCGGCCTTGGCAAAAGCGAGCTCGGCCTGGAGCTGATCTCACGCGGCCACGGACTGGTGGCCGACGACGCGGTTGACCTGTACCGCATCAACCAGACCACGATTGAAGGGCGCTGCCCCGACCTGCTGCAAAACCTGCTGGAAGTGCGCGGCATAGGCCTGCTCGACATCAAGGCGATTTTTGGCGAAACGGCTGTGCGCCGCAAGATGCGGCTCAAGCTCATCGTGCACCTGGTGCGGCGCGAAACGCTGGAGCGCGAGTACGAACGAATTCCCTATGAACCGCTGACGCAGGACGTGCTGGGCATACCGGTGCGCAAGGTCATCATCCAGGTGGAGGCCGGCCGCAATATCGCCGTGCTGGTCGAAGCCGCCGTGCGCAACGCCATCCTGCAGCTCCGCGGCATCCACACCTACCAGGAATTCGTCGAACGCCACCGCCGCGCGATGGAACAAGACGAGTAGCTAAAGGCGCTCGATTATCCGTCCCCGTCTTCGCAAGCAGGGGCCGCGGAACTGGCTTCGCCAGGCCGCAGGCGCAGCGGCCCCCTAGGGGGGCAGGGCGCTACACGAAGTGAGCAACCGTGGGGGCTATTTCCGTGGGGTCTCTACTTCTTTTCAGCGCAGGTTGAGCACAAGCCGTAAAGCGACATGGCGTGATCCTGCAGGATCCAGCCTTTGGCCTTGGCCACTATTTGCTGGCGTTTTTCGATTTCGGCGTCGTAAAACTCTTCCACCCGGCCGCATGAGGTGCAGATGAGGTGGTCGTGATGGTGGCCTTCGTTGATTTCGTAAACCGCCTTGCCGCTCTCAAAATGGCTGCGGCTCAGGATGCCGGCTTGCTCGAACTGTGTCAGCACGCGGTAGACCGTGGCCAGCCCGATATCGGTGCGGTCTTCGAGCAGGACACGGAACACGTCTTCAGCTGTCAGGTGCCGCCGCGTGCTTTTCTGGAACACATCCAGAATCTTCAGCCGCGGCAAAGTGGCCTTGAGCCCGGTGCTTTTGAGTTCGTCGATGTTGCTCATTGAATTTCTCTCGGAAATGCGGCCCGGTCACCCGTCTGGCACCCCCCGGCCGGGACGGGCGCAGAGGTACCCAGCCGCTACAATGGTCAATCATATCGCTACACCCCATCCCATGCCCGAAAATCATCGTTACAGCATTCGCTCAGTGTTTCAGGTGTCGGCGCTTGCGTCTGTCGCCGTCCTGATGACGGCGTGCAGCTCCTTCAAGGGCATGAGCGCCTCGTCCGTCAATCCGGTGAACTGGATCACGCCCTACAAGGTTGATGTGGTTCAGGGCAACTTCATTTCCAAGGAACAGGTTGATCTGCTCAAGCCCGGCATGACGCGCGCGCAGGTCAAGGATGTTTTGGGTACACCATTGCTGACCAGTGTTTTTCATGCTGACCGCTGGGACTATGTTTTTACCCTGAAGCGCCAGGGCACGGAGCCCCAGTCGCTCAAGTACACCGTGTATTTCAAGGGTGATGTGCTGGAGCGGTCCGAAGGCGACACCATGCCAAGCGAGGCAGAATTCATCTCCAAGCTCGACGCCCGCCGCAAGCTGGGCACGGTGCCTGTGCTTGAAGCGACTGAAGAGCAGCTCAGGAATGCGGCCGCGAAGGCCCCCTCCACCATTCCGAATGCGGGCGCTCCCACGGCACCCCGCACCAGCGGCGCTGCTGCCATTGGCGCCCCGTCCGCGGCTTACCCGCCACTCGAAAGCCCGTTGCGGTGAGCGGCGCGGCGGTACACAGGCTGGCAATTGCCGGCGCCAGCGGGCGCATGGGCCAGATGCTGATAGAGGCGGTCAAAAACAGCGATGACTGCCGGTTGGGCGGTGCGCTTGATGTGGCGGGCAGCCCGGCCATAGGTACTGACGCTTCGGCGTTTTCTGGCCATGCCAGCGGTGTGCTGATCCAGTCGGACCTCCGTGAAGGCCTGAAAAACGCCGAAGTGCTGATTGACTTCACGCGCCCGGAAGGCACCATGGCGCACCTCGCGGCTTGCCGCGAGATGGGTGTCAAACTGGTCATAGGCACGACAGGGTTTTCGGATGCCCAGAAGGCTGAAATCGCTGCGGCATCCAAAGACATCGCCATCGTCATGGCGCCCAACATGAGTGTGGGCGTGAACGTCACGCTCAAGCTGCTGGAGATGGCGGCCAAAGCGCTCAACTCCGGATACGACATCGAAATTATCGAAACGCACCATCGTCACAAGATCGACGCTCCTTCAGGCACGGCGCTCAAAATGGGCGAGGTGGTAGCCCAGGCTTTGGGTCGTGATCTTAAAGGCCATGCGGTGTTTTCCCGCGAAGGCATCACTGGCGCGCGCGATCCTTCGGCGATTGGCTTTTCCGCCATTCGCGGCGGCGATATTGTGGGCGACCATACCGTGATGTTTGCCGGTATTGGCGAGCGCATTGAAATCACCCACAAGTCATCGACCCGCGAAGGTTACGCCGACGGCAGCCTGCGTGCGGCACGCTTCCTGGCTGGCCACAAGACGGGCCTGTTCGACATGTTCGACGTCCTGAACCTGAAGTAATTCATATGAACCTGCCCGGCGTTCTGGCTCAGGGAGGCCTCATCAGTGTGCTGGTGGCCGTGCTGCTGCTGCTGATGTCTGTCGCCAGCTGGGTGGTGATTGTCTGGAAAGCCTGGATGCTGCACCGCGCTGTCGGCGATGTCGCCCGCAGTACCGCAGCCTTCTGGCAGTCCGCCTCTGTCGAAGAGGCTGGTGACAAGGTCGCCGCCTTTGACCGCGAGGCGCTGGTTCTGCCGCTCATAGAGGCTACAAAAATCAGCGCCAGCGGCACGCTGGCCACGGCCGGCGACAAATCGCAGCAACTCACGCGCGTTCTGCGCGATGCACTGCACGCCGTGCTGCACAAGCTGCAGTTCGGCCAGGTGCTGCTGGCGACCGTGGGTTCGATTGCGCCGTTTGTCGGGCTGCTGGGCACCGTCTGGGGTATTTATCACGCACTCATCGGCATCGCATCTGCGGGCCAGATCACGATCGACAAGGTATCCGGCCCGGTGGGCGAGGCGCTCATCATGACGGCGGCCGGCCTTGCGGTGGCCATACCCGCAGTTCTGGCTTACAACATCTTCGGCCGTTTTATCGGCCGTATCGAAGCCGACCTTGAAGGCTTTGCCCGCGATCTTCGCGAACTGCTGGCTGGCCCGCGCGGCTGATCATTGGTGCCGCAATGAGTTTTGGTCGCCTCGAACGAACTCCTGGCTCGCAGCCCATGAGCGAGATCAACGTCACGCCGCTGGTCGATGTGATGCTGGTGCTGCTGGTGATCTTTATCCTGACCGCACCGCTGCTGGCCAGCGCCATACGGCTGGACCTGCCCAAAACCGATGCCGCCAAACCAGCCGATGCCCCCAAATTCGTGACCATTGTGGTGGACCAGGCCGGGCAGGTTTTCCTCAACGACAAGCCCATCGCCACTGAACAGCTGGCCAGCCGCCTGAAAGAAACCGCCACGCAAAACCCGGACACCGAAGTGCAGCTGCGCGCCGACCAGGCCGTGCCTTATGGCAAGGTCGTCGAGGTCATGGGCGTCGCGCAAAAGGCAGGACTCAACCGCATTGGCTTCGTCGCCGACACGCCTGTTGCACAGCCGGTCTCGCAGTCCGCTGCGCCTTCCGGCAAACCCTGAACGGCGCAGCAGGGGCTGCCGACCCCTTAACGCCTAAAATCCACCTGTTGCCAGCCCGGGCTGCCCGCCAGCCTGCATCCTGACTTCTTCTGAATTCCCTGATTCCGCCCCCCTTCCCCCATGCAAGAAAAATACAACCACATCGAGATCGAGCGCAGCGCTCAAACGCACTGGACGGCTGCCGACGCTTACCGCGTGGAAAACCACGACGACCCGAAAAAGCCGATGGGCAAGTACTACGCCTGCTCCATGCTGCCCTACCCCAGCGGCAAGCTGCACATGGGCCATGTGCGCAACTACACCATCAACGACATGCTGGCGCGCTACCTGCGCATGAAGGGTTACAACGTGCTCATGCCCATGGGCTGGGATGCGTTCGGCCTGCCTGCGGAAAACGCCGCCATGAAAAACGGCGTGCCGCCTGCGAAGTGGACCTACGACAACATCGCCTACATGAAAAAGCAGATGCAGGCGATGGGGCTGGCCATTGACTGGAGCCGCGAAGTCGCGACCTGCGACCCGTCATACTACAAGTGGAACCAGTGGCTGTTCCTGAAGATGCTTGAAAAAGGCATCGCTTACCGCAAGACCCAGACCGTGAACTGGGACCCGGTAGACCAGACCGTGCTGGCCAACGAGCAGGTGATTGACGGCAAGGGCTGGCGCACGGGCGCCACCGTCGAGAAACGTGAGATCCCTGGCTACTACCTGAAGATCACCGACTACGCCGAAGAGTTGCTGGACAGCGTGAGCACCAAACTGCCCGGCTGGCCCGAGCGCGTCAAGCTCATGCAGGAGAACTGGATAGGCAAGAGCGAAGGCGTGCGTTTTGCCTTCCCGCATGACATCAGGGATTCATCGGGTGCGCTGATTGGCGACGGCCGCATGTATGTCTTCACCACACGCGCCGACACCATCATGGGCGTGACCTTCTGCGCCGTCGCGCCAGAGCACCCGATTGCCGCACAAGCCGCAGCGACGAACCCGAAAATCGCCGCCTTTATCGAAGAATGCAAATCCGGCGGCACCACAGAAGCCGAACTCGCCACGCAGGAAAAGAAGGGCATGCCCACCGGCCTCTTCGTCACGCACCCGCTGACAGGCGACAAGGTTGAGGTCTGGGTCGGCAACTATGTGTTGATGAGTTACGGCGATGGGGCAGTCATGGGCGTGCCCGCGCATGACGAGCGCGATTTCGAGTTCGCCCAAAAATACGGCCTGGCCATCAAACAGGTCACCGATGTCAAGGGCCAGCCTTACAGCCTCGATGCCTGGGCCGACTGGTATGGCGACAAGCAGCAGGGCACGGCCATCAACTCCGGCAAGTACGATGGGCTGCCTTTCAAGGCGGCTGTCGACGCAGTAGCGACCGATCTGGCCGCCAAAGGCCTCGGCGAGAAAAAAACCACCTGGCGTTTGCGCGACTGGGGCGTGAGCCGCCAGCGTTACTGGGGCACGCCCATCCCCATCATTCACTGCGAAGAGCACGGCGCCGTCCCGGTGCCCGAAAAGGATTTGCCCGTGGTGCTGCCGCAGGACTGCGTGCCCGACGGCTCCGGCAACCCGCTGCACAAGCATGTGGGCTTTCACGCCGGTGTGGTTTGCCCGGTCTGCGGCAAGCCCGGCCGCCGCGAAACCGACACCATGGATACCTTTGTCGATTCGTCCTGGTACGTGATGCGTTACTGCGACCCGCGCAACGACCAGAAAATGGTGGCCGAAGGCGCTGACTACTGGATGCCCATGGACCAGTACATAGGCGGCATCGAGCACGCCATCCTGCACCTCTTGTATGCGCGCTTCTGGACAAAAGTCATGCGCGACCTGGGTCTGGTGAAGATCGACGAGCCCTTCACCAAACTGCTGACGCAGGGCATGGTGCTCAACCACATCTATTCACGCAAGGCCGAAGGCGCAGGCATCGAGTATTTCTGGCCCGCCGAGGTCGAAGACACGCACGATGCGTCGGGCAAGGTCACAGGCGCGAAGCTCAAGGAAGCCAAGGGCGCACTGCCCGCGGGCACCCCCATCGTCTATGAAGGCGTGGGCACCATGAGCAAGTCCAAGAACAACGGCGTGGACCCGCAGGATTTGATCGAGCGGTACGGCGCCGACACCGCGCGCCTGTACACCATGTTCACGGCCCCGCCCGAAGCCACGCTGGAGTGGAACGATGCCGGTGTGGAGGGCAGCTACCGCTTCCTGCGCCGGGTCTGGAATTTCGGCGTGAAACTCGGCGCAATGACTGCCACCTCCGGTGATGCAGGTGACGCTGGTGCGTCGGCAAAAGACATCAAGGCGCTCAGGCTGGAAATCCACATAGTGCTCAAGCAGGTGGATTATGACTACCAGCGCATGCAGTACAACACCGTCGTCTCCGGCGGCATGAAGCTGCTCAACGCGCTCGAAGACTTTAAGGGGGGCACGTCAGCCGCCTCGCTCGAAGCGCTGCGTGAAGGTTTCGGCATCCTGCTGCGCTGCATTTACCCGGCAACGCCGCACATCGCCCATGCCCTGTGGGTCGAGCTCGGCTACGCTGCTGCGCAGGGCGACCTGCTCGACGCGCCCTGGCCCGAAGTTGACGCCGCAGCCCTGCAGCAGGACGAGATCGAACTTATGCTGCAGATCAACGGCAAGCTGCGCGGTTCCGTGACTGTCAGTGCAACGGCAGACAAGGCGGCTATTGAAGCTGCGGCGCTGGCGACCGAAGCATTCCTGAAACAGGCCGCGGGCGCAGCGCCGAAAAAAGTGATTGTGGTGCCGGGCCGGCTTGTGAATATTGTGGTCTGAGAGGCCGCCAGAAGAAGTCAAAAAGGAAAACCATGCAACGCCGTCTCCTGCTCACCTTCATTGCCACCGGCACTGCTCTGGCTGTTGCCGGCTGCGGTTTCGAACTGCGCAAGGCGCCCAACTTTCCGTTCAAGACCATCTACATCCCCTATGCGGTAGGCACGGCGCTGGGCATCGAGTTGCGGCGCTCGCTGGAGTCCGGCGGCAACGTGACCGTCATCACCGATGTGCGCTTCATCGACCAGGCCGAGGTGATTCTCGATGTGGCCAGCGAGACGCGTGAAAAGACTGTGGTCAGTCGCAATGCCCAGGGTCTGGTGCGCGAGTTCCAGCTGCGCCTGCGTTTTGTCTTCCGCCTGCGCACGGCCAAGGGCAAGGAGCTGATTCCCAACGCGGAAATCCTGCAGCAGCGCGACATCAGCTTCAACGAATCCGCAGTGCTGGCCAAGGAGTCTGAAGAGGCGCTGCTGTACCGCGAGATGCAGAGCGACACCGTGCAGCAGATCATGCGCCGCCTTGCGGCCGTGACCGAGCTATAAGACATGAACCTGCAGCCCGCACAACTTCAGGAGCACCTCAAGCGCGGGCTCAAAAGCTTGTACACGCTGCATGGTGACGAGCCGCTGCTGGTGCAGGAGTTTGCCGATGCGCTGCGGGCCGAGGCGCGCCAGCAGGGTTACACCGAACGCACCGTGCACACGGTGGCCGGTGCGCACTTCGACTGGAGCGAGGTGTTGGCCAGCGGTGGCTCGCTCAGCCTGTTTGCCGACAAACAGATTGTTGAAATAAGAATTCCCAGCGGCAAGC
Organism: Polaromonas sp.; assembly: GCF_016185115.1. Classification (GTDB taxonomy): domain Bacteria; phylum Pseudomonadota; class Gammaproteobacteria; order Burkholderiales; family Burkholderiaceae_C; genus Polaromonas. The sequence goes on from NZ_JACPOF010000021.1 coordinate 86,049, forward strand.
CGGGCAAGGACGGCTCGGTCGCGCTTCAGCAGATCGCCGAGCGCGCCCAGGGCGATGACGCCACCCTCACGCTGGTGATGCTGCCAAAACTCGATGGCATGACCACCAAGGGCGCGTGGTTTGGCGCGCTCGACAGCTTCGGCGTCACCGTCAAGTTCGACCCCATAGACAGGCGCAATTTGCCGCAATGGATTTCGCAGCGTCTGCAGATGCAGGGCCAGCGTGTGGCCGCCGGGGAAGAAGGCCAGCGCACGCTGCAGTTCTTCTCAGACCGCGTCGAAGGCAACCTTCTGGCTGCACACCAGGAAATCCAGAAGCTCGCGCTGTTGTATCCTGCGCAATCGGGCGCTGGCGATGGCACGCTGAGTTTTGAACAGGTTGAAAACGCGGTGCTTAACGTCGCGCGTTACGACGTCTTCAAGCTGGCGGAAGCCGTGCTCGGCGGCCAGTCAGTGCGTGTTGCGCGCATGCTCGAAGGCCTGCAGGCTGAAGGCGAATCGGAAGTGCTGGTGCACTGGGCCCTCAGCGAAGACATCCGCAGCATGAAACGCGTGAAAGACGCCATTGCGGCCGGCCGGCCCATGCCCATGGCCCTGCGCGACAACCGCGTCTGGGGCGTGAAGGAAAAGCTCTTCGAACGCGTGTTGCCGCAGATCGACGACACCACGTTGTCCAACCTGCTGCAGGCCGCGCACAAGGTCGACGGCATCGTCAAGGGTTTGAAGCAGCCCGACTGGCCGGCCAGCGGCTGGCAGGCCTTGCACCGCCTGGCGGGCATGGTGTGCGAGCAGTGCGCGGCGGCGCCTGCCGGCCGCGCGGCTGTGCAAGGCCGCGCACGCTGACGCAGCGTCCTGAGGCAGCGCGGACTTTTTGCGCTGGAATTGACGAAAGACAAGCTTGTTCGCATTAGCCGGGTCGCGGGCTATGTCCGGAAGGCGTGCGGTGGGAGAATCACACGAAGATGTTCTTCGCTGGCCCGGGATCTGCGGCTGTCCCATGGCGCGGCAGTGGAAAAATGTATTCCGGGGGATGCCCATGAAAACAGGTTTGAAGACCGCCCTCACTGCGGCGGTGTTGCTGGTGGCGGCTGCGGCCGGTATGCTGGCGTGGGCACCCTGGCGTGCGCGGGGGCCGGGGGAGGGCTTCATCAGCGGCAACGGGCGTATTGAAGCCACTGAAATTGCAGTGGCCACCAAACTGGCCGGACGGGTCGAGAAAATCCTGGTCTCCGAGGGCGACTTTGTCAAAGCCGGGCAACCGCTGGCACAGATGCAGATTGAAAGTCTGCAAGCCCAGCGGCAGGAGGCGGTGGCTCGTTTGCAGCAGGCCCGGCAGGCCGTGCTCGGAGCCGAAGTACAGGTTAACCTGCAGGAGAGCAATTACCAGGCCGCACTGGCCGTGGTGGCCCAGCGCGAGAGTGACCTGGCGACTGCGCAGCGCAGACTCCCTCGCTCGGAAAAGCTTGCGCAGGAAGGTTTTTTCTCCAGCCAGTTGCTCGATGACGACCGCGCCAGGGTGCGCAGCCTGCAAGCCAGTGTGTCGGCAGCCGAGTCGCAGGCCAAGGCGGCCAGGGCTGGCATCACCGTCGCGCGCAACCAGATCGAAGGCGCACAGTCCAATGTCCGGGCGCTGGAGGCCACTTTGGCCCGCATCGACGTTGAGCTGACGGACAGCGTTCTCAAGGCGCCGCGCGACGGGCGCGTGCAGTTTCTGGTAGCCCAGACGGGTGAGGTGCTGGGCGGCGGCGGGCGGGTGCTGGGCCTGCTCGACCTGTCGGATGTCTACATGACGTTTTTCCTGCCGGAAACGGTGGCAGGCCGCGTGGCGCTGGGCAGCGAGGTGCACATTGTGCTGGACGCAGCGCCCCAGTACGTGATTCCGGCCAAGGTGTCCTTCGTGGCCAGTGCAGCCCAGTTCACCCCCAAAACAGTGGAAACTGCCAGCGAGCGGCAGAAACTGATGTTCCGCGTCCGCGCCCAGATTGACCGCGCGTTGTTGCAGCGCCACCTGGAGCAGGTCAAGACCGGCTTGCCGGGCGTGGCCTGGCTCAAGCTCGACAAGGACGCGGCCTGGCCCGAGCATCTGGCGGTCAAGGGGAATCAATGACCCAGGGGCAGCCCGCCCCACCCGTGGCGCGCCTTACCGGGGTGACGCTGCGTTACAGGAAGAACACGGCGCTGGATGCCGTGACCCTGGACCTTCCCGCCGGATGCATGGTGGGGCTCATCGGTCCGGATGGCGTGGGCAAGTCCAGCCTGCTGGCACTGGTGGCGGGGGCCCGTGCGGTGCAGCAGGGCCGGGTCGAGGTGCTGGGGGGTGACATGGCCCTGCGCCGGCACCGCCAGGACGTATGTCCCCGGATCGCCTATATGCCGCAGGGGCTGGGCAAGAACCTGTACCCCACGCTCTCGGTGGAAGAAAACCTGCAGTTCTTCGCGCGCCTGTTCGGCCACGATGCCGCCGAGCGCCGCCGCCGTATTGACGAACTCACACGCAGCACCGGCCTGTACCCCTTTCTGGAGCGGCCCGCCGGCAAGCTCTCCGGGGGCATGAAACAGAAACTGGGGTTGTGCTGTGCGCTCATTCACGACCCGGACCTGCTGATCCTGGACGAGCCCACCACCGGTGTGGACCCGCTGGCGCGGGTGCAGTTCTGGGACCTCATTGCACGCATCCGCAGCCGCCGTCCGGACATGAGTGTGGTGGTCGCCACGGCCTATATGGAAGAGGCACAGCGTTTTGACTGGCTGGTCGCGCTGGACGAAGGCCGCGTGCTGGCCACGGGCACGCCCGCCGGGCTGATGGCGCGCAACGGTGTTGAATCGCTGGAGGCGGCATTCATTGCCTTGTTGCCGGAGGAAAAGCGTCGCGAACACCAGGCCGTGCACATTGCACCGCTGGTGCTCGATGCCCAGGCCGAAGTGGCCATCGAGGCGCGCGATCTGACCATGCGCTTTGGTGACTTTGTGGCGGTGGCGCATGTGAGCTTTCGCATCCAGCGGGGTGAGATCTTCGGCTTTCTGGGCTCCAACGGTTGCGGAAAATCGACCACCATGAAGATGCTCACCGGGCTGTTGCCGGCCAGTGAGGGCAAGGCCTGGCTGTTTGGCCAGGAGGTGGATCCGCACGACATGGCGACACGGCAGCGCGTGGGCTACATGTCGCAGGCGTTCTCGCTCTACACCGAGCTGACGGTACAGCAGAACCTGGAGCTGCACGCACGGCTTTTCCATGTGCAGGCGGCCGATCTGGCGGGCCGCGTGGCCGAATCGCTGACCCGCTTCGGCCTGCAGGACGTACGCGACGTGTTGCCAGACCGGTTGCCGCTGGGCGTGCGCCAGCGCCTGTCCCTGGCGGTGGCGACGGTACACCGGCCCGAGCTGCTGATTCTGGATGAACCGACCTCGGGCGTGGACCCCATCGCACGCGACAACTTCTGGCGCCTCATGATCGAGCTGGCCCGCCGGGACAAGGTGACCATCTTCATCTCGACCCACTTCATGAACGAGGCCGAGCGCTGTGATCGCGTGTCGCTGATGCACGCCGGGCATGTCCTGGAAAGCGCATCCCCCGCCGAAATCATCCGCAAGCGCGGTGCCGCAACGCTGGAAGAGGCCTTCATCGGGTATCTGAAAGACGCTGACGGCGATGCGGTCAACGATGCCCAGGTTACGCCGGAGGTGGATGTGCCGCGCGTTGATAGGCCGGCGCCGTCGAACAGCCTGCGCGCCCGATTCGGCCGCAGCCTGGCGCGTATGTACAGCTACCAGTGGCGGGAGTCGCTGGAGTTGCGGCGCGACCCGGTGCGTGGTGCGCTGGCCCTGGTCGGCTCGCTGCTGCTGATGGTGGTGATGGGTTATGGCATCAGCATGGATGTGAGCAGCCTGCGGTTTGCCGTGCTGGACCGCGACCAGACCACATTGAGCCGTGACTACATTCTCAACCTCGCGGGCTCACAGTATTTTTCGGAACGACCGGTCATTGCCAGCTATGCAGAGCTGGACCAGCGCATGCGCAGTGGCGAGCTGTCACTGGCCATCGAGATTCCGTCCGGCTTTGCGCGGGATGTGGCACGCGGGCAGGCCGTGCAGATCGGGGCCTGGGTGGATGGCGCCATGCCGCAGCGTGCCGAGACGGTGGTCGGCTATGCGCAGGGCATGCACCAGCACTGGTACGCGCAGCTGGTGCACGACCAGACGGGTCTGACGCCCTCTGCGCTCGTGGGCGTGGAAACGCGCTACCGCTACAACCCGGATGTGCGCAGCCTGCCGTCGATGGTGCCCGCGGTCATCCCGCTGCTGCTGCTGATGCTGCCCGCCATGCTCACGGCGCTGGCCGTTGTTCGCGAGAAGGAGCTGGGCTCCATCATCAACCTGTACGTGACCCCCGTGACGCGCACCGAGTTCATGCTGGGCAAGCAGCTTCCGTATGTGGTGCTGGCGATGGTGAACTACAGCCTCATGTGCCTGGCCGCCGTCACGGCGTTTGGCGTGCCCATGACCGGCAGTTTTGTCACCCTGACGCTGGCGGCGCTGATTTTCAGCGTGTGCTCCACCGGTATGGGCTTGCTGGCATCTACCGTGACGCGCAGCCAGATTGCGGCCATGTTTTTCACCATGATGGTGACCATGCTTCCCGCCGTGCAATTTGCCGGCCTGATCAACCCCGTATCGTCGCTGGAGGGTCTTGGGCGCTGGATTGGCGCCATTTACCCGGCCAGCCACATGCTCACCATCAGCCGGGGTGTGTTCAGCAAGGCGCTGGACTTTCAGGATCTGCGCAGCTCGTTGTGGCCCATGCTGGCGGCCGTGCCGGTGATCCTGGGCCTGGCCATTGTGCTGCTGCGCAAGCAGGAGGCCTGAGAGGTCCGACATGCGCAACCATATGTTCAACATCTATCGCCTGGGTATCAAGGAGCTGTGGAGCCTGTGGCGCGACCCGATGATGTTGCTGCTGATCGTCCACACTTTCACGCTGGCCATCTACCTGGCCGGTACGGCCATGCCCGAGACCATGCACCGCGCGCCGATTGCCATCGTGGATGAGGATGGCTCGGCCCTGTCGGCGCGCATTGCGGCAGCCTTCTATCCCCCGCAATTCACCCTGCCCGAGCGCATTTCCCTGCCGGACATCGACCCCGGCATGGACTCGGGCCGCTACACCTTTGTGCTCGACATTCCGCCCAACTTCCAGCGCGACGTGCTGGCGGGGCGCACGCCGCAGGTGCAGCTCAACATCGATGCCACCCGCATGGCCCAGGCGTTTTCAGGCAACGGCGCCGTGCAGCAGATCGTGATGGGCGAGGTCAATGAATTCGTGCAGGGCTACCGCAGCACCGCCGTCATGCCCGTCGAGCTGGTCACGCGCGTGCGTTTCAATCCGGCCTTGCAGCCTTCGTGGTTTGGCTCCCTCATGGAGGTGATCAACAACATCACCATGCTGTCTATCATCCTGACTGGCGCGGCACTGATTCGCGAGCGCGAGCATGGCACTGTGGAACATTTGCTGGTGATGCCGGTCACGCCCACCGAGATCATGCTGTCCAAGGTGTGGTCCATGGCGCTGGTGGTGTTGGTGGCGACCCTGGTGGCCCTCACGGTGGTCATCCAGGGGGTGCTGCATGTCCCCATCGACGGCTCCATTGCACTGTTTATTGCGGGAGCCGCCCTGCACCTGTTTGCCACCACGTCCATGGGCATCTTCATGGCCACATTGGCGCGCAACATGCCGCAGTTCGGGATGCTGTTGATCCTGATCATGATGCCGCTGCAAATGCTCTCCGGCGGCATGACGCCGCGCGAGAGCATGCCCTTGTGGGTGCAGCATGTCATGTCGCTCGCACCCACCACGCACTTCACCGAGCTGAGCCAGGCCATTCTCTACCGGGGCGCCGGGCTGGAGGTGGTGTGGACGTCGTTTCTGGCATTGTTCCTGACGGGCGGGGTGCTGTTTTCACTGTCGCTGGCGCGCTTTCGCAAGACCATTGCACAGATGGCCTGAGGCGGGGGCCGCCCCCCAAAACCCCAAATCCCGCCCAATCTGCGAAAATCCGGTGATGAACGCGACCAACATCACCGAATACACCCACACTCTGGGTTCGCAGGCAAAAGTGGCTTCTGCCCTTATGGCGCGTGCGCAGTCGGCGACTAAAAACGCAGCGCTTCGCACACTGGCGCGACTGCTGCGCGAGAACACCCAGGCGCTGCAGGCGGACAACGCCAAAGACATTGAGCGGGCAATTGCCAACGGCCTGTCCGCGCCCATGGTGGACCGGCTCAAGCTGACGCCCAAGGTGCTGGAAACCTGCGCGCAGGGCTGCGAGCAGCTGGCTGCGATGGCGGATGTGATTGGCGAGATCATTGGCATGAAGCAGCAGCCCAGCGGCATTCGCGTCGGGCAGATGCGCGTGCCGATTGGTGTGTTCGGCATGATTTTCGAGAGCCGCCCGAACGTGACCATCGAGGCGGCCAGCCTGTCGATCAAGAGCGGTAACGCCTGCATCCTGCGTGGCGGTTCGGAGGCGATCGAGTCCAACAAGGCACTGGCCCAGCTGGTGCAGCAGGCGCTGCTGGAAAGTGGCCTGCCCGCCGACGCGGTGCAACTGGTGCAGACCACCGACCGCGAGGTGGTGGGCCAGCTCATCGCCATGCCGCAATATGTGGACGTCATCATCCCTCGCGGCGGCAAGGGCCTGATCGAACGCATCAGCCGTGACGCGAAGGTGCCAGTGATCAAGCACCTGGACGGCAACTGCCACGTTTATGTCGACGACCCCTGCGACATCGCCATGGCCGTGACGGTGGCCGACAACGCCAAGACCAACAAGTACAGCCCCTGCAACGCCAGCGAAGGCTTGCTGGTCGCCAAAGGCGTGGCGGCGGAATTCCTGCCGAAAATCGCCGCCATCTATGCCGACAAGGGCGTGGAGATGCGCTGCGACGCAGCCGCCAGCGAGATCCTGAAGGCCCAGCCCGCCATCGCGGCCAAAGCCAGCATCAGCGCCGCGACCGAGCAGGACTGGTATGAGGAATACCTGGCGCCCATCATCAGCATCAAGGTGGTGGCGGGCATCGATGAAGCGATAGCCCACATCAACCAGTACTCCAGCCACCACACCGACGCCATCATCACGCGTGACCACATGAATGCCCAGCGCTTCCTGCGCGAGGTTGATTCAGCAAGCGTCATGGTGAATGCGAGCACCCGCTTCGCAGACGGTTTCGAGTTTGGCCTGGGCGCTGAAATAGGCATTTCGACCGACAAGTTCCACGCCCGCGGCCCGGTGGGCATTGAAGGCCTGACTTCGCTGAAATATGTGGTGCTGGGCAACGGCGAAGTGCGGGTCTGAGCGCCAGGCGGTTCGTCCGCAGGGGCTTGGGCCAGCTTTTTTGCTATTAATTCTGTAGCTGCCGACGTGCGTATTTATTGGTCTGGAGGCCGATTTGGCACCTGAAAATGGCCTTTTTGGGCTGTTTTTGATGCCCCTGCGGGCAGAAAGCGGCCTCCAATCCCAAAAAGTTAATATGGGAGTTAACTTTTTGCCAATTTTTAGCGTACACGCTAAATTTTTGCCGTATATATTAAAATTTGCTGAGATGGTCAAACGGCAACTGTCCGGGCAAACCCAGGCAAAAAGTTGTGGCTCGCTGTTGTCGTTACACCCCGTTGTGCCCTCACACCTGCGGCGGTTTACTTTCTCGCACCATCGCCGTTACCCCTTGTAACCTCAGGGCCAAGCCCCAACATCCCTAAAATCAAGAGTGTTATAGCCACACCGCATAACAAAATCCTCAATCGAAAGTGGCCGCATGGTTCCGCATCTCATCACCGCCCTGAACGGCCCCATCAACGAACTTGAACAGCGCATCCTTGACTCCATGCCGGCGATTGAGCGCTGGTTCCGTCTGGAGTGGATGGAGCACACACCGCCGTTTTACAGCTCTGTGGACGTCCGCAACGCCGGCTTCAAGCTCGCGCCTGTCGACACCAACCTTTTTCCCGGCGGATGGAACAACCTGACGCCCGAGATGCTGCCGCTGGCCGTGCAGGCCGCCATGGCTGCGATTGAAAAAATCTGCCCCGAGGCGCGCAACCTGCTGATCGTGCCCGAGAACCACACACGCAACAGCTTCTACCTGTCCAATGTGCTGCAGCTCAAGCGCATCTTCAACCAGGCCGGCCTGAATGTGCGTTTTGGGTCGCTGTCCTCCGAGATCAAGGAGCCGACCACGGTGACCCTGCCGACCGGCGAAACCATCACCATAGAGCCGCTGATCCGCACTGACCGCCGCCTGGGGCTCAAGGATTTCGACCCCTGCACCATCCTGCTGAACAACGACCTGTCGGCCGGCATTCCCGGCATCCTGGAAGACCTCAACGAGCAGTATTTGCTGCCACCCACCCATGCCAGCTGGTCGGTGCGCCGCAAGTCGCGCCACGCCAAGGCCTATGAAGAAATCTCCAAGCGCTTCGGCAAGCTGCTGGGCATAGACCCCTGGCTGATCAACCCGATGTTTGAAAAGTGCAGTGACGTCAACATCGCCGAAGGCGGTGGCATGGAGTGCCTGACCACCAACGTCGATGCGCTGCTCAACAAGATTCGCCGCAAGTACAAGGAATACGGCATCAACGAAAAGCCGTTTGTCATTGTCAAGGCCGACAACGGCACCTACGGCATGGGCATCATGACCGTGCGCGACGTCAAGGACCTTGAAACGCTGAACCGCAAGACCAAAAACAAGATGAGCACCACCAAGGACGGCCAGCCGCTGACCGAAGTCATCATCCAGGAAGGCGTGCTGACCAACGAGCGCGTGCAGGACGCCGTGGCCGAACCGGTGGTCTACATGATGGACCGTTATGTGGTGGGTGGCTTCTACCGCGTGCACCCCGACCGCGGCATCGACGAAAACCTCAACGCCCCCGGCGCCAGTTTTGTGCCGCTGGCCTTTGCGGACAGCGGCCGCCTGCCGCAGCCGGGTGAAAAACCAGGCTCCAGCAGCCCCAACCGCTTCTATATGTATGGCGTGATCGGCCGCCTGGCCATGCTGGCCGCCAGTTATGAGCTGGAAGCGACAGACCCGGATGCCGAGGTTTACGACTGAGAACCAAAAAAGAGCCCGCAAAGCCCCGAAAGGGGCTTTTTTAATGCCTGCAGCGCATCCCGACAGGCCGATGCCCGTTACAAGTTGTTGCGGTGCAACAAAGCCGCCAATAGTTCGCTTTTAGGGGTTCAGGCCGACTTGTAAGCCCCTTGCGGAGGCGCAAAATAGCGTTCCCAAAGGTAACCATTCCCGCCGCTGCCGGCCGGGTCTGCCGCAGGCCCTGAAGCCCGCAGACCGCCACAGCCAAAGGCGGGAAGTTTTTGTGTCAAGTAAAAAATCATCTCTTGCGGCGCTCACCCTGGGCGCCATTGGTGTCGTCTACGGCGACATCGGCACCAGCGTTCTGTATGCCATGAAGGAAGTGTTTGGTTCAGGCCATGTACCCTTCACACCAGAAAACGTTTACGGCATCCTCTCCATCTTTTTCTGGACGCTGACGGTCATCGTGTCCATCAAGTACGTCGCGCTGGTGCTGCGCGCGGACAACAATGGTGAAGGCGGCCTGATTGCCATGCTGGCGCTGGCGTCAACCGCCGTCAAGGACAGACCCCGGCTGCGCCGCGTGCTGCTGATCGTCGGCATCTTCGGCACATCGCTTTTTTATGGTGATGGCGTCATTACCCCGGCGATTTCGGTGCTCTCGGCGGTTGAGGGGCTTGAAGTCGTGTCGCCGGCCTTCAAGCAGGGTGTCATTCCCATCACGCTGGTCATCCTGTTTGGCCTGTTTGCCGTGCAAAAGCACGGGACTGCGGGCATAGGCAAGCTTTTTGGCCCTGTCACGCTGGTCTGGTTCGGCGTGATCGCCCTGCTCGGCGTGTCGCAGATCGTCACCCATCCCGAAATTCTGTATGCCGTCAGCCCGCATTACGCGCTGCGTTTCATGTGGGACAACCCTGGCACCACCTTCATCATCCTGGGCGCCGTGGTGCTGTGCGTCACGGGCGCCGAGGCGCTGTATGCCGATCTGGGCCACTTCGGCAAGCGGCCGATTCGCCTGGCCTGGTTCACCGTGGTCATGCCCTGCCTGGTGCTCAATTATTTCGGCCAGGGCGCGCTGCTGCTGAGTAACCCCGACGCCGTCAAAAACCCCTTCTACCTGATGGCGCCGGCATGGGCGCTGCTGCCGCTGGTCGGCCTGGCCACGCTGGCCACGGTGATTGCATCGCAGGCGCTGATCACCGGCGCCTTCAGCGTCACCAAGCAGGCGATACAGATGGGCTATCTGCCGCGCCTGAACATCCAGCACACCAGCGTGCGCGACACCGGCCAGATCTACATGCCCTTTGTGAACTGGGGCCTGTTCGTCACCATCGTGCTGGCGGTTGTCATGTTCCGCTCTTCCAGCAACCTCGCAGCGGCATACGGCATCGCCGTGTGTACCGACATGCTGATCACCACCGTGCTGACTTTCTTTGTGATCCGTTACGGCTGGAACTACCCGCTCGGCCTCTGCATCGCGGCCACAGGCGTGTTCTTTGTGGTCGATTTCGCCTTCTTTGCCTCCAACCTGATGAAGCTGTTTGCCGGCGGCTGGTTCCCGCTGCTGATAGGCGGCGTGGTGTTCACGCTCATGATCACCTGGAAGGAAGGGCGTTACATCCTCAACGAGAAGCTGCGCACCGACGCGATCGACCTGCCAAGCTTTCTGGATGCGGTGTTCGTCAGCCCGCCTGCGCGGGTTGAAGGCACGGCGGTCTTTCTGACCGCCGAACCCGGCACCGTGCCCAACGCCCTGCTGCACAACCTCAAGCACAACAAGGTATTGCACGAGCAGAACCTGTTTGTCACCGTGCGCAATCACGAGGTGCCCTGGATAGGCATGAACAAGCGGCTGGAAATCGAATCGCTCGGGCATGATTGCTGGCAGGTCAAGGTGCATTACGGCTTCAAGAACGACCCTGATCTGCCCAAGGCGCTGCAGCAGATCAAGGGCCGCGGGTGCGAGCTCGAAGCCATGAACACCAGCTACTTCCTGTCGCGCGACACCGTGGTGCCGACCATTGGCGGCGGCATGGCGACCTGGCGCGAAAAGCTCTTCGCGCAGATGCACCACAACGCCAGCGGTGCGGCGGATTTTCTGAACCTGCCGAACAACGCGGTGGTCGAGCTGGGCAGCAAGATCGAGATATGAAGAACCCGGCGGCTGTGCGGTGATGCGCTTTGTAGAACAATAGGGCGCACTGCCGCTCCCGGCGCATCCAACACGTGTAGCCATGAACATTCTTTTTGTCGCCGACCCGCTCGAATCCTTCAAGATCTACAAGGACACTACCTTTGTCATGATGCGCGAGGCGCAAAAGCGCGGCCACCGCATCAGCGCCTGCGAGACGCAGGACATCAGCTGGCAGACCGGCGGCAAGGTCAGCGCGCATGTGCGCCACATCACTCTCACGGGCGAACCTGTCAGCTGGTTTGTGGCTGATGACAGGCGCCCCGACCAGCTTGAAGTGCTCTCCGGTTTCGACGCCGTGCTGATGCGCAAGGACCCGCCGTTTGACAGCGAGTTTTTCTACAGCACCCACCTGCTGGAGCAGGCCGAACGTGAAGGCGCAAAAGTCTTCAACAAGCCGCGCGCCCTGCGCGACCACCCTGAAAAACTGGCGCTGCTGGAGTTCTCTCAGTTCAGCGGCCCGACGCTGGTCACCCGCAACGCCGCCGACATCAGGCGCTTTCACGCCGAGCACAGGGACATCATCCTCAAGCCGCTGGACGGCATGGGCGGCATGGGCATCTTCCGCGTCACAGATGAGGGCATGAACCTGGGCGGCATCATCGAGACCCTGAACAAGGGCGGCGCACAAAGCGTGATGGTGCAGAAGTTCCTGCCCGCCATTGCGCAGGGCGACAAGCGCGTGCTGGTCATAGGCGGCAAGCCTGTGCCTTACAGCCTGGCGCGCATTCCCCAGGGCGGGGAAGTGCGCGGCAACCTGGCGGCCGGGGGCAAGGGGGTGGCGCAGCCGCTGTCGGCGCGCGATGCCGAGATCGGCAACACACTGGGGCCGGTTCTGGCTGCGCGTGGCCTGCTGCTGGCGGGGATTGATGTGATTGGTGACTCGGTGACCGAGATCAACGTCACCAGCCCGACCTGCTTCCAGGAAATTTATGACCAGACCGGCTTCGACGTGGCCGCGATGTTTATCGATGCCCTCGAAGCGGCCTTGACTGCCTAGGCGCCCAGCAGCGCACCGCCTGCAAACACCTTGAGTTCGCCCGGCGCAAACGCCGTCCAGTTTTCGTTGGTGGTTAGCGGCGCGGTCACCACGACGGCGACCCTGTCAGTCCGGGCGGCGTGGTCAGCGAAATTGATGCTGACGTCTTCATCGCTCAGCGTGGCATGGGCAAACGGATGTTTGCGCTCAACGTAATACAGGATTTGCGAATCGGGTTTTGACGACGCATGGGCCCACAAAGCCTCGCCGTTGCTCATCAGGAAGTTGAAGGTGCCGTGCGTGGCAATCTTGGCTGCGAGTTCGCGCAGGGTGATGCTCAGTTCCTCAACGCTGGGCACGCCTGCATGCGATTTGGCCATCTCCTGCATGATCCAGCAGAAGGCGCGCTCGCTGTCCGTCGTGCCTACGGGCCTGAAATTGCCGTGCAGGCGTGGCGCAAAATCGGCAAGGTCACCATTGTGTGCAAACACCCAGTAGCGGCCCCAGAGTTCGCGTACGAACGGGTGGCAGTTCTCAAGAGCCACCCGGCCCTGGGTTGCCTTGCGGATGTGGGAGATGACGTTGCGGCTCTTGATGGGGTAGCGGCTGATCAGCTCTGCCACCGGCGAGGTCGATGCGGGCTGGTGATCCACAAAGTGCCGCAGCCCCCTGTCGCAGTCCTCGCAGGCATCACCTTCAAAAAACGCAATGCCCCAGCCGTCAGCGTGGTGGTCGGTGTTGCCGCCGCGCTGCGCAAAGCCGCGAAAGCTGAAGGTCACGTCCGTCGGCGTGTTGCAGTTCATGCCCAGTAGCTGGCACATGGTCAGTCCTTCGCCGCCGCGTCTGCACCGGCCGCAGGCGGTTCGCGCAGTTGCCACGCAGCCAGCATGGCCAGCGCGCACAGGGCGGCCAGCATCATGAACGATTCATTGAAGGCCGCCAGGCGTGCCGGGCTGCTCACCGGGTTGACCAGTGAATCGCCATGCACGCTCAGGCGCCATTCCAGCACGATGCCGCACAGGCTCACGCCAATGGCGCCGCCCAGCATACGCACAAAACTGATGGCGCTTGAGCCCTGCGACAGCAGGCTTTCATGCAGCGGGCGCAGCGAGCCGAGGTTGAGCGAGGGCAGGATAAAACCCAGTCCGATACGGCCGACGATGGAAAGCATGACAAGTATCCACAGGCCCGATGTCAGCGTGATGGTGGTCATCAGCGCGAAAGACGCAGTCAGGAGCCCCAGGCCTGTGCCCACCAGCAACCAGGTCGGCTGCTTGTCTGCGAGTCGCCCCACCCCTGCAATCGTGACGGCCAGCACAAAACCGGCGGGCAGCAGTATGGTGCCCACATGCGAGGCCGACAGGTTCAGGCCCAGCTGCATATAGACCGGCAGCAGATAGGTTGATCCGAACAGCGCCGTGCCGTAAATGAAGGCCACCATGCTGCCCATCGCAAAAGGCCTGAAGCCGAACAGCGCCATGTTCATCAACGGCGCACCGCCGTTGGCCGACTGGTGGCGCTGCCACCAGACAAAGCCCGCGAAAATCAATGTGGCGGCAATCAGCAGGGCTACGGCCTGGGCGCGGTCGTTGCCGTGCAGCTCGACCATGCCATTGAGCAGACACAGGGTGCCCGCTGCCCCCAGCACCAGGCCGCGCCAGTCGAGCCCCGCGCCGTTGCGGTCGGCAGTTGCGCCACCCGGTGAGGTCATGGGTACATAGCGGTAGGCCATCCAAATAGATACGATGCAAAACGGCACCACCATGAAAAAGATGGAGCGCCAGCCAAACAGGTCCACCAGCACACCGCCAATGCTGGGGCCTATCGCGGGCGCCAGCACCACGCCCATGCCAAACAGGCCGCTGGCGCGTCCCTGCTCATGCGGCGCAAAGGCCCGCATGATGATGATGGCCGGTATCGGTTGCACCACGCCTGCGGCAAGGCCCTCGGCCACCCGCGCGGCCAGCACCAGGCTGAAGTTGTTGGCAAGCCCGCCCACCACGCCGCCGGCCAGAAGCAGAACCATGGTACCCACATAGGTGTAGCGGTAACCGTAGCGCCCCAGCAGCCACGGCGTGGTCAGCATGGACACCGTCATGGCCACCATGAAGCCGGAGGTCACCCACTGCGCCCTGTCCTGGCCCAGCACAAAGTGGTGGCTCATGTCGGGAATCGCCACATTGATGATGGTCGATGACATGATGGATGCCATCGTGCCTATCATCACCGACAGCAGCAGCAACCAGCGGTAGCGCTCGCCATACAGGGCGCGCATTTCAGGCAGTGAGGAGGGACGGCTCAAAATGGGCGTCTTGAAGATTCAGGGATCTGACCTGCGCTGACGGGTGTCAGCTGCGTTCCGACCACAGCTTGCCGCCTGTGGCCCAGTTCTCGCGCTTGATGTCGGTGATGAGGATGTCGACGGATTCAGGCGTGCTGCCCAGGATGTCTACCGTGGCCTGTGTGATGGCCTCGACCAGTTTTTTCTTCTGTTCGACGGTACGGCCTTCCATCATTTCGATGTGGTAAGTAGGCATGGTGATTCCTTGGCTATGGGTTGATGTGTAGTGAAAACACCGCAGCAATACCGCGATGACAGCCCCAATGATAAAAGCTTGGGCCTGCCCGCTGACCGCGATGGGTCAAAACAAGGCGTCGGTCCTTTCTGACAAGGCAAGGGGCAAAAGCGCCATGGTGCCAAATGCCGCCCGTGGCAAACTGAATCTCCCCATTATTCGTGCCCTGACCTTTGCTGCGGACCGTTCCCTCCCGCTTGATGCGTCCCGGGGCTCACGAGCCAATCCAGTTCGAACAGAAAAGCCCAAAGCCGCTTGCCACTCATGTCTCCTGACAGTCAAATATCCCCACCTGCTGGTCCGACGTCGACCCCTCCCACGCCGGCGCCACATCTGGCGTCCCTGGCTGGTCGCGCCTACCGCTGCAAATGCGGTGTGCCGGTTTTTTTCCGCAACAGTGAATGCCTGGCCTGTGGCACGCCGCTGGGGTATGACCCCGAGCAGGCACGCCTGCTGCCCCTCATGCCCGGCGAGGTGGCAGATACCTGGGTGGTCTGGCAGGCAGATCCGGCCAGCGACGCAGATTCTGGTGAGCAGCCTCAGCCTCAAAGCGACACCAATGATGTGCTGCCGCCGCCCGCCCGTGCCTACACGCGTTGCGTGAACCTGCAGACCCCGGCCGCCTGCAACTGGCTGGTCCCCACAGAAACATCGCTGAACAGCGCCAACCCTGTTTTGTTGTGCCGGGCCTGTCGCCTCAACCGCATCATTCCCGACCTCAATGACCCGGAGCACCCGGACAACGGCCTGCTCTGGGGGCGTATTGAGCTGGCCAAACGCCGGCTGATCTCGGCACTTCTGGCGCTGGGCCTGCCGGTCGCTTCGCGCATCACCGAAGACACCGAACGCGGCATGATGTTCGATTTTCTGCGCTCACCCGACAACGGCCCGCACATCATGACCGGCCACAACACCGGCCTGATCACGCTCAACCTCCAGGAGGCCGATGACGCCGTGCGCGAGGCGGTCCGCAAGGCCATGCGCGAGCCCTATCGCACGCTGCTGGGCCATTTCCGGCATGAAGTGGGCCACTACTACTGGGACAGGCTGGTCAGCGGCACCCCGTGGATGGACGGCTTTCACCAGCTTTTCGGCGATGAAAACCTTGACTACCTCGCCGCCTTGCGCCAGAACTACGAGCAGGGCCCGCCCGCCGAATGGTGGTTGCAGTACGTCAGTGCCTACGCCAGCACCCATCCCTGGGAAGACTGGGCCGAATGCTGGGCGCACTACCTTCACATGCGCGACACGATTGACACTGCACTCAGCTTCGGCATGATGGCTGACAGTGCGCCTCTGGAGTTCACGCCCTTCACCATTGATGCGCTTTACCAGCCCGATCACCCCGAGGCGCAGAATTTTCTTGATTTCCTGAACGACTGGACGCGCCTGACAACCATGCTCAACGAGATGTCGCGCAGCATGGGCCAGCCGGACTTTTACCCCTTCGTGTTGCCGCTCAATGTGGTTGCCAAACTGCACTTCATACACCTCCTGGTCACGTCAGCCAGCTGGTTGCCGGAAGATGCCGGCGTGGTGCGGGCGGCGCAGGAAGAGATGGACCAGCAGATGGGCGCCCAGATACAAACACAAACACAAACGCAAAGCCAGGGGCAACAGGCCCAGGAGCCATACCAGCCCCTGCAGTTCAATGATGAACAGGAAACGACCACCCAGAACGCCTGAGTGGCAGCGCTTCAAGCGCTGCTCAGTCCTCGTCACTGGTGCTGCGCATGCACCACACCATACGGGCGAACTCCGGCTGCAACTGCTTTCTGGCCTCGCGGTCCATGCCTGACAGGGCTGTGCGCAGGTCCAGGCGCTGACGCGAAGGCAGCAGCGTACGCGACGCAAACACGATGCAGTTGCTTTTCTCGAGCGCGGCTGCTTCGATCACATTGCCGGCAAAACTTCTTTGCAGGCGGGCCAGGCACAGCGCGTAGTCGGGGCTGTCATGGTGCAGGTTCACCGCCAGCACGCCATCGGGGCCCAGGGCGCGTGCGCAATCATCATAAAAAGCCTGTGAACACAGGGCAGGCGGTTGCCCCTGTTCATCGAACCCGTCCACCAGCAGCGCGTCAAGGCCGTCCGCCTGTTCCGCCACAAAGGCCGCCCCGTCGCATTGCAGCACCGTGAGCCGGTGATCGTCATCGGGAATCATGAACTCGCAGCGCAGTGCAATGATGTGCGGGTTGATCTCTGCCACCGTGATGCGGCTTGCGGGCAGGTGCCGGTAGCAGAATTTCGCCAGTGAGCCGCCGCCAAGGCCGATCATGCCGATATGCGCTGGCGCAGGCCTGAACATTAAAAACCCCATCATGGTCCGCGTGTAGTCCACCTCCAGCAGCCAGGGCTTGCGCTTGTCCATGCGGCTTTGCAGTTCGTCAAGCGAGAAGTAGAGCGACTTGCCGTCAGCGTCATCACGCACAAACGGTATGGAAGAGAGCGCTGGCAGAGCTGCAGGGCGCACTGCGCGAGGTGCGATGGATATATCTGAAAGCCTGTCAAGCGTTGGCCATTGCATGTGGTGGGTTGGGGCCTCGTTGTTATATGCCTCACGCAGCCGGTGGGCAGCTGCTGATTGTAGGATGCACCCATGGCCAGGGCACCGCGCAGTCACCACTACCACGTCTATGTTGTCGAGCTCGCGCCCGAGGTCTGGGACATTGCGCGTTTTCGGCGCGCCAACCCGGACTATGTGCTTGGCAAACCGTTTGTCTATGTCGGGATGACGGGGCTGGATCCGGACGTGCGCTTTGACAAACACAAGGCCGGCATTCAGGCCAATCGCTATGTGCTCGACTTTGGTGTGCGGCTTTTGCCCAGGCTTTATGAGATGTACAACCCCATGCCTTACGAAGGGGCGCGGGATATGGAGGTCGAACTCGCCATTGGTTTACGCGAGGCCGGGTACGGCGTCTGGCAGGCTTGACCGATCTGGCGTTTGCTGGGCGTTATTCCAGTGCGCTGACCGTCAGCCCGTGGCTTTCGCTGAAGGCTTTCAGCACCTCTGCCAGTTCTGCGTCCTGCAAGGTGGTGGTGATCTCGACAATCCGGTTATTGCTGCCCTTGTGGCTGTCGCTGACGATCACTCTCGCCGCGCTGTCCTTGGCAGCCAGCAGGCCCTGCAGCTCCGGGCCCAGGTTTGGCATCACGCCGTCGCCGGCATGTTTGCCCTTTGACGCCTGGGCGTAAAAGATTTCAAAAGAGAAATTCGTTTTGGGGCTGATGTTCGTCATGACCTGATTGTCCCGCTGGCCGTACCAGAAGCCGCGTCGGACAAGGCCGCCAAACCGCGTTTGTGTGTTGGTGGTTTCAGGCGGTTTCAAACTCGTCCTGCGGCGCAGACGACGGTTCAAAATCCGGGCGGACTGCGGCCTTCCTTTTTGCTCTGGCACTGGCGTTTGCTGTGACGGTGTCGAGCGCCTGTGCCACCACCGCCTGCGCATCAACAGGCCGCAGCCAGCGCTGCATGATGAGTTTTTCGCAGCTGCGCCTGGTCATGGAGTGCGGCTGGCCGCCGTGGCTGAGGAACATGAACAACGTCGCCCTGGTGCTGGCCCATATCAGCTGGGCGCGCAACCAGCGGTGTTTTGAGTACAGGTCAACCCACTGGCCGGTGCGCAGCCGCATCAGCATGGCTTCCGCCTGCTGGTTGCTGACGCCTGGGCCAGTGATGTCTTTTTCATGAGGCGCTGCAGACAGGTCTGCGGGCTGGGGGTTGGCCATCACAGCCACCTCCTCTTCTTCCATGGCCACAAGCTCCCCGGGCGCGGTTGGCAGCGTGTCTTCAAAACCGGCGGCATCGAGTTCGTCGCGGCCCAGCCAGGGCTGTCCGGCGGCTTTCGCGCGGCGCTGTTCGGGTGTGGCCGGCAGTTCTTCAGGCTCCAGCGTCATGGCGCCTGACTCCTCGGCGTCGCGCATGCTCTTGAGCCGCCTGAGCTTGAGGACCGGCCTGTGCAGTTTCATCAGTGACTCAAAAAACTTCTCGTTTTCCTGCGGCTTCTGGCCCAGCATGTCCAGGCCGGCATGCAGCTTTTCAAGCAGAGCCGGAATCATCTCAATCAGGCGTGCCGGGCGCTTGAGGGTCACGTCGCGCTTGACGCTCCACAGCAGATCCGGCACGACGGAGCCAAAACCCTCCGGGTCCACCTGGTTGCGCGTGTCTGTCAGCCTGGCGTGGGCCATGGCCAGTGACCAGGGGCCAAACAGGAAGTCCAGCACCACGCCGGGCACGTTGTCCAGGTCGGAGCGCGAGCTCATGTCGAAGGCAATCTGGTCGGCGAGCTCCTGCCGCTCCTCGGCAAAGTGCAGTGCCTTGAGCACCTTTTGCCGGCGTTCAAATTCGGCCTGGTCCTGTTCATCCCAGGCGCGCTCCAGCCCGGCCAGCACCATGGCGAAGGGCCGTGCGTCTGCGATCGCCAGCGCATTGAGCTCGTTGAAGGCGCGTGTCAGCGCAGCAAAAAAGCCTGCAAATTCGGCGCTGTATTCGTCGTTGTACTTGAAGCTGCGCTGCGCAACGCGCTCCATCAGCCGGCGGCCCGCATGCCTCTCATCACTGAAAAAGCGCGGGTCCACCATGGCCAGGCGCAGCAAAGAGGGTTCCAGCGCCACGATGGCCTCACGCACAGGCACCAGCAGGCGCAGGTCCTGCGCCACCTGGTTGACCAGCTTGCGCACCACCTCCAGGCCCAGCACCTGGCCGACCTGGGTGGCCTCCTTTTTGAGCTGCGTGCGCACGATGGCGCGCTCGCGCGAGCGGCCATAGCTGCCCCAGACTTTCGGGCTCAGCGGGCTTGATACATCCACATGCCGTGCCGGCCTGTCGACGGCTGCCAGGGCCCTGTAGCTGATGTCGTCTTCTTCGGCGGGTTCTGTACCCTGCAGTTCGGCAGCTGCAGAATCCGGTGCGGCTTTCAGTGAGCTGAGCTCTTCTTCGACGGTGGCGTAGTAAGAAGGCGCCAGCCCCTGCTGCGCGTTGCTGCCGCCGTGAAACAAGAACTCCTGAAACAGCTCGTCCCTGATTTCATAGTTCGAGAGGTCGGCGTATTGCGAGGGCTGCTTCCACCCTTGTTCGCTTTCGCCTGCATCGCCGGGTGCGCCGCGAGCCCCGGCCTTGCTGCCGCCTGCGCCCTGCCCCTGCCTGCCAGCGGGCGTCTGCAGCACCCGGTAGTGGGCGGCCTGTACATGCGCCAGCTCCAGCCGGTGAATGACGCGGCCGTAAATCTTCTGTATCTCGCGCGTCAGGGGTTCGGCCAGGTGTCTGATCCACAGCGCCATCATGGCCGCGTCGCCCTGGCTGCCGGCCATGATGTCCTGCAATACACGCGCAAATATCTCCGGGCGCAAGGGGTTGAGCTCGGGCCTGACGTTGGCCAGCCCCTGCGCCGAGCTGATCAGGCTGTCGAGTTCGGCCAGTGTCTGCTCCACACGTGGCAGGATTTGCTGCAGCAGGCGTGATGACGCGATGGCCTGGGTGACATCGGCATCATCGACCAGTGAAAATGTTTCCGTGCCCAGCAGCCGGCCGGCACTTCTTGGGGGAGTGGTGCTGCCTGCGGAATCAGATTTCGGCAGGTGCTGCAGCCGCACCTCGGCTGCGGCAATGTTGGCGCACTCACCGAAGGCGCACAGGAGCTCTGCCGCGTAGCGCGTACTCCAGGCATTCTTGCTGTCCTGCAATGTGCGCCAGGCCTGCGCCAGTTCATCGCGTTCGGCCACCCTCATGCTTTTGAGCTCTGCATCCTGCAGCCCCGCGACGGCCGCGTCCATGCATTGCGTCAGCGCCGACCCGGCAGCGTGGGCCGCCTCCTGAAGGCATGGTTGAAGGACGTCGGATTGTGAAGCCATCGGCAGGACACTTCCGGAAAGTGGGTATGCGCAGGTCATCAGCCGCCAGCGCCATCAGGGCTGGTACGGGCTGGCGATGAATTTCAGGCTAGGGTAAGGGCCAATCGCGGCGCAAGCGCAAAGCTTGCAAAGAGTTTCAATCGGTTTCGCCTGCATACATATGACTTAATGCGGCGCGTGGAGCGGGAGCTTGAGAGATGGGGTTGCAGCCTTGTCGTTGCTGACCCAGGCCCGGGAAGCGCCAATTGGTGCGTATCCAGCTGCTTAAACCTGATTTTTCATGTACACGTTAAAAAATCATCAAAAGTTAAGTTGGGTATTAACATTTCGGCCGCTGAAGGCGTTTCACGGCGATTTGGGATCGAAAAATGCAAAAACCAGGCCATTTTCAGGCATCAAATCGGCCCTCAGACCAATAAATACGTGCGTGAGCAGCTATGAAATAAATAGCAAAATCGGCGCCGTGCGGTGGCTGGCAATGCGTGTCAGGCGGTCACCAGCCGTATCAGGCTGATCTCCGACGGCGCGCCAAAACGTTTGGGCGGCCCCCAATAGCCTGTGCCGCGGCTGGTGTAGACCCACAGGTCTTTCAGGCGGTGCAGGCCGTGCGAGAAGGGCTGCTGGAACTGCACAAACAGGTTCCAGGGATAAAACTGGCCGCCATGCGTATGGCCTGACAGTTGCAGGTCAAAGCCCGCCTCTGCTGCTGCTGCGGCGCTGCGCGGCTGGTGCGCCAGCAGCAGGCGTACGGGCGCTGTCTGGGGCGCACCCTCCAGCGCGGCCTTGGGGTCGCTACGGTGGGATTCGTCGAAATGGTGGGCGCTGTAGTCAGTAACCCCGGCCAGTACCAGCGGCGCCATGATCTGCGAATCGTCCTGCGGGTCGCCGTGGGGCACCATGGCCGTGTTGGCGGGCTTGCCGTGGTGCAGCACCACATGCTCGTTCATCAGCACCGTCAGGCCCATGCGCCGCAGCTCTGCTACCCAGGCATGCGCGCCGGAGTAGTACTCGTGGTTGCCGGTCACCACATAGGTGCCGTGGCGCGATTTCAGGTCTGCCAGCGGCGCAATATGCCCGGCGAGGTCAGCCACCCTGCCGTCCACCAGATCGCCGGTCACGGCCACCATGTCAGCCTCCAGGCCGTTCACCTTGCTGACAATACGCTGCAGCCAGGCGCGCTTGATGGTGGGGCCGATGTGGATGTCGCTGAGCTGCGCCACCGTGAAGCCGTGCAATGCAGACGGCAGGCGATGGATGGGTACATCGACCCGTACCACTGCGGGTGTACGGCGCGCATTGAGGAAACCGAGCACCGTGACCAGCAGGGCCAGCGCGGGCACGGCCTCGGCCGATACCCGGCTCACCGACTGAAGCGGCAGCGGCAGGCCGGCGGCGCTGGCCAGCCACAGCACAAGAAGGGCTGCATCGCGGACCAGCGTCATCACAAACAGCGATGAAAACAGTCCCATCAGCAGCAGGCCAATCCAGCTGAGGCGATCTGCCCAGGGCTGCTTCATCGTGCGGCCGGCGGCCAGCCCCAGCGGCATCAGCAGTGAAGACAGCACCAACAAGGCCAGCATGAGCACCTGCAGGCGCGGATACGCCCCAAGACCGGGCACGATACGCCAGCCAATATAGGCATGCAGCAGCGCGGCGAACGCTGCGAGAGGATAAAAACGCATAAATTTCCGGTGGAGAGACCCGCAGGTGGGTTCTCTGCGCCTGGTATTCAAGTGCCGGTATCAAGCACTTTCGATGCCACCGGAAGATGGCCGCAGCCTGAGGGGCCGCGGTGAAGCCGGATTTGGCCAGCCGGTCAGGGCGAACCTGTGACAGCTTTGGCGAACTCTTCGCGCGAGATAAAGGTGTCGTGGTTGGTATCTATCTGTTCAAAGCGTCTGGATACTTCAGGAAAGCGCTCGGCTTCCGCGCGCGTGAGGCGGGCGTCATGGTTGTCGTCGGCACGGTCAAAGGCCGTATTCACCTCTGTGCTGGTTGCCTGCCGTACTGCTGCGGTGCCGCCGCCGCTGGCTGCCGCCGTGGCTGGCGGCGTTGCCGGTCTGGACGGTGCTGCTGTCTGTGCATGGGCTGCGCCTGCTGCGGCCAGTATGGCCGCAGCGGCAAAGCCGCAAGCCGCCATGGTGCGGACCGCTGGTTGATAGAGGGCGGGCATAGAATGGACATGATGCTGGCGCGCTGACGCAGCCGGGGAATCTGGCGGCAAGCCTTGGGAAATGCTGGCGGTGGAAAGTGTCATCCGAAATCATCCTCTTGAAAGTTGGAAAAGGCCATTCGACCCCATCGAATGGCGCTTTGCCAGCACTCTTTCCTCATGTTTCCCCGCTGACATCATCACGCACAAGGACACATTTTCTTGCCTTTGCACGGGCGTGCCGCCCCTGCATTTCATTTCAACCGACAAGTGGATTCTTATGGCCAACCGACTTTCCCAGATCGCCACCCGCACCGGCGACAACGGCACGACAGGGCTGGGCGACAACACCCGCGTTTCAAAGGACAGCCTGCGTGTTCACGCCATGGGTGATGTGGATGAGCTCAATTCCAATATAGGCGTGCTGCTGTGTGAAGAAATGCCCGATGGCGTGCGCGAGCTGCTGGTTGAAGTGCAGCACCAGCTGTTCAATCTGGGCGGGGAGCTCAGCATCCCAGGCTTCGAGCTGCTCAAGCCTGAAGCCGTGGCCCTGCTTGATGCGGCGCTGGAAGAACACAACGCCACCTTGCCGCGCCTGGCCGAATTCATACTGCCAGCCGGATCACGCGCCGCCTCGCTGGCCCATGTGTGCCGCACGGTTGCCCGGCGTGCCGAGCGTGCTGTTGTCGCGCTCGGCGTCGAAGAAACACTCAAGGACGCACCGCGCCAGTACCTTAACCGCCTGAGCGACCTGCTGTTTGTGCTGTCGCGCGTGCTCAACCGCATGAATGGCGGCGATGACGTCTACTGGAAGAGCGAAAGGCTGGCGAACGCCGGCCAGAAATAGCGCGGAAGTTACTTTTTGGTAAACCCGACGGCGCACCAGAATGGCTGGCCTGTCGAGAACTCGACATGTTCAAACCCGGCCGTCGTGAGCATTTTCTGGATGGAGCCGCGGGAAAAGCGTTGCTCCAGCCGTGTACCGAAGCGGTCCAGCGCATCGGTGCGCAAAACATAAAAGCCCATGTTCCGGTAAGCCGCCAGCGGCCAGGACGCCGGCAGTATGCCCATCTTGTCGAGCAGCCAGGCGGTGCGCGACAGCGGGACATAGGCCGTCACGGCGATGACGTCGCAGCAGAAGTTCTTGAGGGGGTTGGGCAACAGCGAGATGACGCGGCGGAACATGTCGCTGACTTTCCAGAGGCCCAGAAACCACCACGGCCTCTGATCGAACGCGTAGTAAAGGTAGATCAGGAAAGGGGCGCCGGGCTTGAGCGCCTTGCGTATCGATACCATGGCCGCATGTGTGTCGGGCACATGGTGCAGCACACCCAGCGAATAGGCGAAGTCGAGGCTGGCCGGCGCAAAAGGCAGGTTGTCCACAGACCGTTCATGAAAGGTGGTGTTGGCGCAATCCTTCAGGTTTTGCCGCGCCACGTTCAATGCCTCTGCGCTGGGGTCGACCAGATGCAAATGGCCTACACGGGGCGCCGCCAGCACCGCCCACCGGCCGCTTCCGCAACCGATGTCCGCGCCGACCGAATCGGGAGGCAGATTCGCCCACGGAAAGACACGGAAATAATCGTTGAACAGGTTTTGCTGGTCTGAGCCCGACAGCCTGGTCTGGTCGAACCGGCTCCATTCCGCGCCGAAATCCTGGACGACCTGGTGATCAACGTTTGTTTTGTGTTCCGAACTCACCGGCTCTATCCCGAATCTGTTTGTCTTGCTTCAGGCCGAACCATGTGCTGGAGTCGACTTTGCCACGATAGCATGAGAAAGCATCTATTTTGGCACCAACACCGCCATGGTCAGGCGCGACACGCAAACCATCTCGCCTGCCTCGTTGGTAATTTCGATGGCCCAGACCTGGGTGCTGCGGCCTACATGCACCGGCCGGGTGATGCCGGTCACCCAGCCGCTGGATGCACTTTTGAGGTGGTTGGCATTGATGTCCAGGCCCACGACGCGGTGCCCCGGCGGAGCGGCGAAAGCTGCGCCGCAGGAGCCCAGCGTTTCAGCCAGCACCACCGACACGCCGCCATGCAGCAGGCCGTAGGGCTGTACCGTGCGGTGATCGACAGACAGGCGGGCGCGAATGAAATCGTCGCCGACCTCCAGAAACTCAATGCCCAGATGGGACACAGCGGTGTTGACGGAATTTGCGGTCAGCACCTCGACGGAGATGGCTTGTTTCCAGATGGGCATGGGGTGTTGGGGTAGGTGGTGCGGTGTAGTCGGTTACAACTATAAGGCGGCTGCCTACAGGCTGCGAGCCTGTTGTCGCGCCCATGGGGGCCCTGCGCCGTTTTATGCTGGAAGCAATGGCTCGTAGAAGACACCATTCATGACACGCGGACGCAAATGGCTTGTGGGCCTTGTCGCGTCTGCGTTTGTACTGGTTTTTGCAGTTGCCATTCTTTTCAGTCTTCTGCCCTCTGATGAAGAGCTGGCGAACACTGCGGCCGTCAAACTCGGGGCAGCCCTGGGCGCAGAAGTTCGTATTGGCACTGTGCAGTGGCGCCTGTTTCCCTCACCCGCGGTGATGGTCCAGGAGATGTCTGTCGCCAGTCAGCAACCCATCACGTTCAAGTCCCTCGTGCTCTATCCGGATCTGCGTGCGCTCTGGAGCAGGCGTGTCAGGTTCAGGCAGGTCACCCTCACCGGGGCGGTCGTGCCGCAAATGTCCCTGCGCAGCCTCGGAGCCCACGGCGAAACTTTTGCAGGAGACGACGGGCAATGGACGGTTGATGCGTTGCCACTCGCGCGTCTTGTTTTCAGCGACGTGACCTGGATATCACGGCGCGGCATACCGGTCATCTATGACGGTGAGGTCGATTTCGATGTGAACTGGCGTCCGCGTGCCGCCGCATTGAGGAGGCCTGGCGTCAATCCGCCCGCCGAGTTATTGCTCACCCGCAGTGGCGATGAAGACCGCTGGGCAGTAGATATCCGTGTGGGCGGCGGGACGGCCAATGGTGAAGTCAGCCTGCAGGAGCTTGCCGGCGGACGCATGAAACTGACAGGGCGGCTCAAGCCCGACAAGGTGGAAGTCGCCAGTGCGCTGTCGGCCTTCAACCGCCGGCCGACCATCTCCGGTCTGGCCAGTGGTGACACCACCCTGTCTGCCGAGGGCGGGACGGTCCTGAATCTGGCGCAGTCGCTCAATACCAAAACGCCTTTTGTCATGGGGCCCGGCAAGCTCCTGCGCTTTGACCTGGACAAGGCGGTCAGGACCCTGGGCAAGGACCACACGGGCCAGACCCCGCTGGACTCTGTGACCGGACTGCTGGAAACGCAGAACACACCTGACGGCATGGTGAGTTATTTCAGGGACATACGTGCGAAATCCGGTTCGCTCAGTGCATCGGGCAACGCAAAACTCTTCAATCGGCACATTGATGCGGAGCTGGCGGTTGACCTTGTTGACGGCATAGTGGGTGTGCCGCTCAGGATCAGCGGGCCGACCACGGATGTCAAGGTCAGCGTACCGCCGGGTGCGGTGGCCGGCGCGGTTGTCGGGACGGCGGTGCTGCCAGGCATAGGCACAGCCATAGGCGCACGTATCGGTGCAACGCTGGGCAAGCTGTTCGGCCCGGCAGCTGGCGCATCGGCGCCCAAAAGCAGTACCCCGCCTGGCCCGATGGGCCGGAAAGCCCCTTAAATACTATTTTGTTATCCTAGTGCCCCGCAAACCACGCTTGAACCCATGTCACAACAGACCGCAACACCCCCGGCGTCGACGCCCCTGGAGCGCGCACTGGACCAGAATGAAGGCGTCAAGGATGTCGTCGAACAGTCCGCCGCCGAACTGGTCGTCATCAATGCCGTGCTGAAACAGGAAATACCCGACCACGCACAGGTTGGCGAAGTGGCGCAGGCGCTGATCAAAACAGACGAGCTCGAAACCCGCATCACCGAAACTGCGCAGGAGCTCGCCGACGTCAACGAGGTGCTCGCGCAGGAGATCGACGAACGCGCCGACCTTGAGCGCGAGCTGGCCGCGACCAAGGCCCAGCTTGAAAAGGCCAGGAACAAGTCCTGACCCCAGCCCCTTTGCCCGGGTTTACTTGCCGCGATTGAGCAGGGCGTAGAGCAAAATCGCGCCGAAGGTGGCGGTGCCAATGCCGCCCAGCGCAAACTGGCCGAACTTCAGCGTGAAATCACCAGTGCCCAGCACCAGCGTGATGGCCGCCACCAGCAGGTTTTTGTTGTCGGAAAAATCAACCTTGTTGTCGACCCAGATGCGCGCACCAGCCACCGCAATCAGGCCGAACACCACAATGCTCACCCCGCCCATGACGGGCAGCGGAATCGCCTGGATCAGGGCGCCGAACTTGGGGCTGAAGCCCAGCACGATGGCGATCAGTGCCGCCACGACAAACACAGCTGTCGAGTAGATTTTGGTCGCAGCCATGACGCCTATGTTTTCTGCATAGGTCGTCACGCCGGTGCCGCCTGCGCTGCCCGACACCACGGTTGCAATGCCGTCGCCTATAAAGGCGCGGCCCATGTACTGGTCCAGGTTCTTTCCGGTCATCGCCGTCACGGCCTTGATGTGACCCAGGTTTTCGGCCACCAGGATGATGGCCACGGGGGCGATCAGCAGCATGGCGCTGGCGCTGAAAACCGGCGCCGCAAAACCCGGGATGCCGACCCACGCCGCACTGGCGATGCCTGACAGGTCTATCGGTTTGCCCAGGCCCAGGCCGTTGGTGAGCACTGCGTAGATCACGCTCGCCACAACCAGTCCGACCAGAATCAGGAGGCGCTGCACCATGCCGCGCGTCATCACTGCGACCAGCGCCACGCTGACAAATGTGACCACCTGCATCCACGAATCGAAATTGCTGGATGCCATGTTCTTGATTGGAATACCTGCCAGGTTCAGGCCGATCACGGCAACAACAGCGCCTGTGACCACTGGGGGCATGAAGCGTTCTATCCAGCCGGTGCCAACTGCCTGCACGAGCACGCCTATCAATATGTACACCACACCGCAGGCAATGATGCCGCCCAGTGCGACACCCAGGTTGGTGTTGGGCCCCTTGCCTGCATAGGCGCTGGCTGCAATCACCACACCAATGAAGGCGAAGCTGGAGCCGAGGTAACTGGGCACCTTGCCGCCCGTGACGACAAAAAAGATCAGTGTGCCTATTCCGCTCATGAGGATGGCGATGTTCGGGTCAAAGCCCATGAGTATGGGCGCCAGCACCGTCGCACCGAACATGGCGATCACGTGCTGCACACCCATGACCGCCGTTTGTGGCCACGGCAGGCGTTCGTCAGGCGCAATCACGCCGCCCTGCTGTAAAACGTCGCCGCTTTTTTCTGTCCAGTCCAGCATTCCCATATCGCCCACTCCTCGTTGTTGATGGGTACATCCTAAAAGCAAAGAATGGCCCGCGCAAGGAAGGCGGCGACGGCGGGACTTCAGGCCATGAAGGCCGCCACTTCGCGCAGCACGGCTTCATCCTTCAGGATGCGCCTGTGTCCCAGGCCCTCGGTTGCCACAAGCCGTGCGCCGTCTATGGCCTGGCTGTAGGCCACGCCGTCGGCAAACAGGTTGATGCTGTCCTGCCTGTCATGCACCACCAGCGTGGGCAGGCTTATGCGTGCGCCCACGGCATGGGGCTCGAACTGCGGCATCAAAACGCCCTCACGCGCCTCAATGCGCCGCTGCATGGCAGCGCGTGTGGTCTCGCGCAGGCCGAAGACCCTGGCAAACAGGCGTGTGTATTCAAGTGGCGATGCCGGTGGCGCGATCAACACCAGGCGGCCGATGTCCAGGCCACGGCTGGCAGCATAGGCACTGGCGTTGGCAGCCAGCGAATGCGCCACCACGCCATGCAGCGCATAACCCTGCTGCTTCAGGCGTGCGGCCACATACTCAAGTGCACGCGCAAACTGCGGCAGGTTGCTGGTGGCCCCATCGCTGCGGCCATGCGCCGGCATTTCCACAATCACGGGCAACAGGCCCTGTCGGC
Organism: Polaromonas sp.; assembly: GCF_016185115.1. Taxonomy (GTDB): domain Bacteria; phylum Pseudomonadota; class Gammaproteobacteria; order Burkholderiales; family Burkholderiaceae_C; genus Polaromonas. Next base: position 114,867 of record NZ_JACPOF010000021.1, read on the forward strand.
GCAAGGTATCGGCCAGCGCCAGCATCTGCCCGGCATGTCCGCCCCAGCCATGCAGCAACAGCACCACGCGGTCGGGCGCGCTGCTGGTCGGCGCATAGAGCGTAACGCTGGCGTTTTCAAACGGCCACTGCTCAATGCTCCAGTCAGCGGGCCATTGGCGCCTGCGGTTGATCCATTTCGGCGGCAAGGGTGTGCCGAAGAGGCGGTAGGCCGCGCGAACAGCCAGCGCAGGCCAGATGCGCTCTGAAGCTGCAAGGCCAAAGCGGAACAGCCGCGTCATGCGGCTGGCGCTGTAAAAATCCGAGGTGGCATCAAGCGATGTGCGTGTCATGTCGTCTGCCTGCTCAGTACCAGACCCAGTCCTCGTTGCTGCGCGGCAGGCTGCGCAGCGATGCGAGCGCAGCCTTGCCAGCACGAAAAATTCCGTAAACCCCCAAGCCCACAAATAAAACCAGCATGACTTTCTCCTTTTATCGCACGGTTGTGCGAAATTTACACCTGCGAAAACACATCAAAACCCACTACCCCCCTCCTGCAAATTCAGGCGCGGTAACTTCTCAAAAGGCGTGTCCACGAGGCCTTGGCGCGCTCTGCCGACGTGGTGTCGCGCAAAAAGCGTGCGTCATGAATCATGCCCAGCGCCAGGTTGCTGATCTCGCCTACAAACTGGTCGGCATCAAGATCAGCCTGCAAATGACCGGCCTCGACGGCCTGTATCACCGTGCGCCGCAAGGCAGAACGCCAGCGCGTGACCTCTGCATAAAGCATGTCGCGCAATTCGCCCTCGCGGTCGTCTAGCTCGAACGCCCCGGCAGAGAAAATGCAGCCCGATTTGGCCTCCACGTCACGCATGCGCACAATCCAGCGCTGGACAATCATGTCCAGGCGCGGCAAGCCCTTGGGCTGCTGCATGGCAGGCACAAACACATCTGCAAGAAAGCGCCGGCCATATTCTTCAATGACCGCTTTCTGCAAGGCCTCTCGCGAGCCAATGCGCGAGAACACTCCGCTCTTGGACAAACCAATGCGGTCAGCCACCGCCTGCAGCGTGATGGCCTCCAGCCCTTCAGCAGACGCAAGGTCAATCCCCGCGCCGACAATGGCAGTGCGGGTCATCTCGCTTTTCTGGGTTTTTGCGTCCATGAGCCAATATTAGCACACCTGTGCGAAATTGAGCAAGCACTCCCTTTTCGGGCAATTCCCGATTCTTGATCGCCTGACATGCGGGTAACCTCGGGTGCATGAGTTCACCTGATATTCCGCAGATCCGCCTTTACCAAAACTGGCTTCGCGACGCCCGCGGTCTTTCGTTTGACAGCTACGACGCCCTGTGGCGCTGGTCGACGACAGATCTGGATGCCTTCTGGCAAAGCATCTGGGACTACTTTGACCTGCAGTCGCCCACGCCGCACAGCGCCGTGCTCGGCAAGCGACAGATGCCGGGTGCCGAGTGGTTCCCGGGCGCGCAGGTCAACTACGCACAGCACATCCTCAGCCATGCGGGCAAGGCCCATGCGGCTGGCCTGCCCGCGCTGGTCAGCCACAACGAGAAAAGCCTGGCAGCGGACCTTGCACCGCAAGAATTGTCATGGCCTGAACTGAAGCGTCAGGTGGCCTCGCTGGCCCTGCATCTGAAAGCGCAGGGCGTTGAGCCCGGCGACAGGGTCGCCGCCTACCTGCCCAACATCCCGGAAACCATCGTTGCCTTCATGGCTGTCGCCAGCATAGGCGGCGTCTGGAGTGTCTGCGCGCCCGACATGGGCACCAACTCTGTCCTTGACCGTTTCAGGCAGATAGAACCCAAAGTCCTGATCGCCTGCGATGGGGTGACTTATGGCGGTCGCGACATGGACCGCACTGCTGTCGTGGCCGAACTGCGCGCCGCCCTCCCCAGCGTGCAGCATGTCATCGTCCACTACAACCTCGGCACGGTAGGTGTGGTGGCAGGCAGCACCCGGTTCACCGACGCAACTGCCAGCAGCAATGCCCAAACGCAGGCGTTCGAGCCGATGTGGCTGCCCTTTGACCATCCGCTATGGATCGTCTATTCAAGCGGCACCACCGGTTTGCCCAAACCCATAGTCCATGGCCATGGCGGCGTGATGATCGTGGCGCTGGCCTTGCTGCGCCTGAACAACGACGTAGCCCCCAGCGCTGCGGGCAAGGGCACACCCGAGCGCTTTTTCTGGTACAGCTCCACCGGCTGGATCATGTGGAACGTGCAGGCAGGCGCCTTGCTCAACGGCACGACCACCTGCATCTTTGACGGCAACCCCGCAGGCAGCAACAAAGACCAGCCCGACTGGACCACGCTGTGGCGTTTTGCGGCAGGCACCGGCGTCACCTTTTTCGGCGCGGGTGCGGCGTTTTATGCCAATTGCATGAAGGCGGGCGTTGATCTTTCTGCCTGCGGTAATCTTTCAAAAACCCGCACGCTGGGCGCGACCGGATCGCCACTCTCGCCCGAAGCGCAGAGTTGGGGGACTGAAGAATTCCGCAAACTCCACATTGAAATCTGGTGGTGCAACATTTCGGGCGGTACTGACTTTGCCGGAGCTTTCATTTCGGGAAATCGCGAGCTACCAGTCGTCCCGGGCGAAATGCAATGCCGCGTTCTCGGTTGCGCAGTAGAGGCGTGGAATGAAAAAGGTGAGGCGGTGATTGATGAAGTCGGCGAGCTGGTGTGTGTACAACCCCTGCCCTCCATGCCGCTCCATTTCTGGGGTGACCAGGGCAACCAGAGATACCTCTCAAGCTACTTCGACATGTACCCCGGCGTCTGGCGGCATGGCGATTGGCTCAAAATCACGCCGCAGGGCAGCTGCATCATCTATGGCCGCAGCGACGCCACCATCAACCGCTACGGCCTGCGCATGGGCACCAGCGAGTTGTACAGCGCGATAGAGGCGCTGCCCGAAGTGCTTGATTCAATGGTGGTGGACCTGGAGTTTCTGGGGCGCGAAAGTTATATGCCGCTGTTTGTGGTGCTGCGCCCGGGCATGGCTCTTGACGACGCGATGAAAACAAAACTCAACAACGCCGTCAAAACCGCATTGTCCCCGCGCTTTGTGCCCAACGAGATCTTTGCGGTGCCTGAAATTCCACGCACCCTGTCGGGCAAAAAGCAGGAGCTGCCCATCAAGAAGCTGCTGCTGGGCGAGTCGATTGAAAAAGTCATCAACCGCGACGCCATGGCCAACCCGGGCAGTCTCGACTGGTATGTCGATTTTGCGAAGCTGCGTGCGGCGCAAGGATGAATAGCATTCCGTACGATGAGGCGTTGTGATTTCCCTTGCTTGGAGCTAGTCGCAGCAACGGGTATTAGTCCGACGGTTCTGTTGTCGGGAGCGGACTAGGGTCTGTCCCTCACTTGCTGGATTCTGGCTCGTCGTGACGGGTTTGCTGAAGGTCTACACCCCGCTCCGTATCGTTTACATGCAATATTCTTATGAATATTCATGGTTGCGGCGATGGTAGCTTATTGAGGACACGCTGATACTCCACAGAGGCAGAGAAGCCCAAGACTTATAAAAGGAGACAGACATGCCCTCAAGTTTCGATTTGAAGCAGAGAGTTGTGCGCGCGCTGACGGCCCTTCTTGCCACGGCCACATTCGCAAGCGCCGCGATCGCCGCCTATCCGGACAAACCGATCAAGATGATTGTTCCCTGGCCTCCGGGCGGGGGGTCCGATTCGGTTGCTCGAATCATCTCCAAGCGGCTTTCCGAGCGCCTTGGACAGCCGGTGGTTATCGATAATCGCGCCGGCGCCACAGGTCTGATCGGCACCGATGCTGCCGTGAAGGCGGTGCCGGACGGGTATACCCTTGTTTTTATTGCAGACTCCTATCTGGTGAGTCCGCATGCATCCCCCAAGGTTGCGAAATACGATCCGAGAAAAGACTTCACAGACATCAGCATCGTTGGTTACGTGCCTTTTGTGCTGGTCGTCAACGCGGAAAAACATCCGGGCGGCCTGGCGCAGTTCATCGAGGAAGCCAAAAAGCCGGGATCTAACCTGACCTATTCGTCATGGGGCGTGGGCAGCTCCGGCCAGATGGCAATGGAGATGTTCAAGACGGAAACCGGCGCACGCCTGACCCACGTTCCATTTCAGGGCGCAGCTCCCGCCATGACGGCAGTGCTGGGTGCGCAGGTTGACGCACTTTTTGTGCCGCTGGTTGTGGCTCTCCCGCATCATCGTTCGGGCAAAGCAAAAATCCTGGGCGTCGCTGCCAAGCAGCGCTTCTCCGGAGCGCCTGACTTGCCGACGATGACAGAGCAGGGTGTTGGTTCGTGGATATCGTGGATGGGCGTGCTCGGCCCCGCCAAGATGCCGGCCGATATTGCAGCGCGGCTCAATGCGGAACTCAAGGCCATGAGCGAGGAACCGCAGATACGCGAGGCCCTGCTCAAGGCGGGGCTTGATCCCGCCTACACCACCCAACAGGAACTCAGCCGTTTCGTCGGCTCTGAATACGATCGCCTGGGCAAAGTGATCCGCGACGCAAAAATCACGGTCGACTGAATTTCCCCGGGTTTTCCCCGGCCACCATTGCGTTACCCGCACGTGCCCGCAAGCCGGGCGGGATGGCAGCACCTACAAGGACGGCAACATGACAATGCACACAGACATGCTCGTGATAGGTGGCGGAATGGCGGGGTTTTGCGCCGCGCTTGAGTTGGCAGAAGCCGGCCGCGAAGTACTGTTGCTTGAAAAGATGGGCTACACGGGCGGCTCCTCGGCCATGAGCGGTGGCTGCCTGGCGCTGGCCGGGACCGGCCTGCAGGAAAAAAACGGCATCGAGGACTCCAACGAACTGCTCACCAAAGACCTGCGCGAGGTAGGCCAGCAGGAGGGCGATGAAAACCTGATCAAGGCCTATGTCGACAACCAACTGGAAACCTACAACTGGCTGTGCGCGCACGGTGTGGAGTTCAGCCCCATAGTGGCGACGCTTTCAGGCCAGTCGGTGCCGCGTGCCCACGCGCTTGATCCTGCGGACACCATACGTCTGCTGGAGGCGCGCTGCAAGGCGACGGGCAAGGTCACTGTCATGCTGTCGGCCCGCGCCGAGCGTTTTGCCTATAACGAATTGACCGCGCTGGTCGAGGCCGTGCGCGTTCAAACGCCCTCGGGCACGCAAACGGTTGCGGTATCCGGCAAAGTAATCCTTGCAAGCGGGGGTTTTTGCCAGGACAAGGAGATGGTTCGCCGTTTTGCACCGCACTATGCCGAGGCCGTGTTTGTTGGCGGCGCCGGCAACGTCGGTGACGGTTTGCGCATGGCTTGGAAACTGGGTGCCGACTTGCGCGACATGGCACACATCAAAGGCACCTACGGCAAACACCCCGTGGACATGACCAATGACCACAGTTGCCTGGCAGCCTACAAGGGCGCAGTCATCGTCAATCAGGAAGGCAAGCGCTATGTTGACGAATCGCTTTCCTACAAGCTCCTCGGTGACGCGGTCATGAAGCAAAGCGACCACACAAGCTATCAGGTATTTGACCAGCCCATCTTCGATAGCGGCGATGACCGCGTGAAGATTCTCGATTTCAACCGCCGGCTCGAAGAAGGCACCCTGCTCAAGGCAGACACGCTGCAGGAGCTGGCGCAGATGATAGATATTCCTTACGAAGTACTCAAAAGTACGCTGGACACCTATAACGGTTATGTGGACGCAGGGCACGACCCCGACTTCGATCGCAAGGCGCTGGTACACCATCATGGCGAACTGGTGCGCGTCGAAACCGGTCCGTTTTACGCCTATCCGTCTACCGCCGTGGTGTTTGGCACCTATTGCGGCCTCCGCATAGATGCCCAGATGCATGTGCTGGACGTTTTTGGCGACCGCATCGGCGGGCTGCTTGCTGCGGGTGAAGTTGTGGGCGGCTTTCACGGCGGGGCTTACATGACCGGCACGTCGCTGGGCAAGGCCGCGATCTTCGGGCGCATCGCGGCGAAAACGGCGTTGGCGGAATCCCCGCCCCAACCTGGCAAACAGGCTGCCCGCCTGGTCGAGACTGCCGGCGCATCGGTCTGAGATCGCAGCGTGAGCATTCGAATTGCAGTGCTGGTGGCGGGCATCGCCGACGTCAAATGGCGCGCCACTGAACTCGGCTTGCCGCTGGATGGCGCGGTACAAGGCCCTGCAGTGGCACGAAAGCTCAGTCCCTTTGACGAGGCGGCCCTCGAGTGCGCCCTGAAATTGCGTGACGCAGACGCCTCAGTCCACCTGCGATGCATAGTTGCCAGCGATAGTGCCGATGCGGGGCTGCTGCACGCCGTGTCTGCGTACCGGCCATCGAGCCTGCAAGGCGTGGTGATATCACAGGAAAGGTTTTGGGACGCCCAGGCCCTGGCTATTGAACTGGCCGCCACCACAGTTTGCGAATCCGGCCCGGTGGACCTGGTACTGGTTGGCCGCGAGTTTGGCGATTTTGATGACGGCGTTTTCGCGCCATCGCTGGCGCAGGCACTGGACCGCCCCTTCGTGGCGCTGGCCCAGGAAATCCACAGTCAGGGAGATGGCCTTGTGTTTGTGAGGGAGCGGTCAAGCGCGCGCGAGTGCATAAACACTCAAGGTCCGATAGTCGCGAGCATGACTAACGCCAAATCCAACCGCCTGCGTTACCCGCTGATGAAAAACGTGATGGCGGCCAAACGCGAGCCAGTGCAGATGCCATCACTCGCGGCGTCGCAACGGTCCCCCACTCGCCGTGCGGTTTCGGTAACAGCGGTCGTTGCGAAACCCCGTAATGAGGTGCCTTGCCGCATGGTGCCGGGCACCGAAGACGAACAGGCCAGGGCGGTGGCCGACTTTCTGGGCCGGCTCCTCAATGCCGGGGCTTCAGCGCGAAGCCCACTTTGATATGAGTGATGTGAATACCTTTGTTGTCATCATTCCCGGTGACGAGCAGGCCGGCGATTCGGCGGGCTTGCTGGCTTCGGCGCGGCGCATCGCTGCTGCGTCCATGCCCGGCAAGGTGCACGCCATAGTGCTTGGTTCGCCGGGTGAGGCCGCCATGCCACAAAAACTCCTTGCAGCGGGCGCGTCGTCGGTATTACTCGTCTCGCATGAATCGCTGATCCAGCCGGTGCAAGGCGGACAACTGCTGGATCTGTTGCTGGCGGTACTGTCCGACGCCACGCAGGACTCGGCCAAAAACAAGCCGTCATTGTTCCTGTTTGCAGCTTCTCCCCTGGCCGATGAGATCGCGGCCGGCGCGGCCTTTCGCACCGGCGGCACGGCATTGGGCCGGTGTTCAAGCATCGAGATGCAGGGCGAGCAAATCGTGGCGAGCCGCGCGGCGTTTGGCGGGCGCATCAAAGTCGACCTTAGCGCGCTGGCGTTGCACTGCTTTGCGTGCATACGGCCGGGTGAGGCTTGTGTGCCTGTACAGGCAAGTGATGCAACCGTCGGGCAAGTGCGTGAGATCACATTGTGCGGTGCCTTGTCAATCCCATTAAACGCCACGTTTGAAGCGCAACCTGCAAGCAGGCGTCGCGTGGACGCGGCAAAGGTTGTGGTTTCCGGCGGCCGCGGCATGGGCGGCCCGGAAGGTTTTGAGCAGCTTGATGCGCTCGCCAGCGCGCTGGACGGCGCCCTGGCAGGCAGTCTGCCGGCTGTTGATGCCGGCTGGGTGCCGGTGACCTCGCAGGTCGGCCAGTCCGGCAATTACGTTACGCCGCTGGTGTATGTGGCGGTGGGCATTTCAGGCACGTTGCAGCACCTTGCCGGCATAGGCCCTAACGTCCGCATCGTGGCCATCAACAACGACCCGGAGGCCAACATCTTCCAGGAGGCGCAGCTTGGCGTTGTCGCTGACTGGCGCGTTGTTGTTCCGCTCATCACGGCGCACCTCCGGGCTGAAGCGGCCAACTGAGCAACCGGAAATCAAAGCAAAGGACTTGAAATGAAAATCTGGTACCAGAGCTCCAGCAGCTACGGTTTTGAGCCTGTCTGGGACGAATACGGCAAGACGCTTGAAGACCAGTGCCGAGCAGTAGTGCGTCCCGGCACCGACGTGCATGTTGAGGGCATCCCGGTCATGCTGCGCGACGTTGAAAACTGGAAAGCACTGCAGTACTACCAGAACGCGCAGTCCATGAAAAACATGATGCGCGCCCAGGAAGAAGGCTATGACGCCTTCGTGATAGGCTGCACGCTGGATGTCGCGCTGGCTGAAGGTAAAAGCATGCTCGACATTCCCGTGGTGGGCATCAGCGAGGCGGCGTATCACATGGCCATGACCATGGGCCGGCTGTTTGCAGTGGTCACCAGCTCGCCGGCTTTGTGGGAGGTTTACGGCGAGCAGGTCGAGCGCTACGGTGTCGCCAGCCGCAACATGCGCGGCCCTTACGTCGTTCATGCGTCTGAAGAAGAAATTGCCATTGCACTTGCTTCACCCGACGGCTTGATGGCCAAGTTTGCCGCCGAGGCACGCCGCGCGGTGGCCGACGGCGCATCCGTCATCATCCCCAGCCCGGCGTTTATCGCGACCCTGGCACACCGCTCGGGCATCACCCAGATAGACGGCGCGCTGGTTCTGGACACGGTGTCCGTCGCCGTCAAACGTGCGGAGATGCTGGTCGACCTGCGAAAAGCCGGCGTGCAGCCTTCGCGTCGCATCGGCGTCTATTGCCAGCCGGAGGCGGCCATGCGGGACGACGCGCTCAGGCAGTTTGAAAAAGTTTTCACCATACGCTGACCGCCTCATTGCACGCGGTACTTTCGAGCCCGGACCATCCGGGGCGGAGAGTGCGCTGAGCAGGACATAAAGGAGATTGATCATGAAACGAAATACACGGCAGCTTTTAATGGGTGCTTTTGCAGCTGCGGCATTGATGGCGTCTGCCCTTCCTGCATCTGCGCAAGAGTTTCCAACAAGGCCCCTGCGCATGCTGGTGGGCTTTCCGCCTGGCGGCAGCACCGACGTGATCGCGCGCGACATTTCGGCGGAGTTGTCAAAAGTCCTGGGCCAGCCTGTCGTGGTCGAAAACAAGGTTGGTGTCAACGGAATCCTGGCCTCCGATGCGCTGGCCAAATCACCGCCCGACGGCTATACCCTGCAATTGGTCATACCGTCCAATGTGACGAATGCCTTTATCTACTCCAAACTGCCGTACGACCCGCGCAAGGACATGACGCCGGTCGCGGTGGTCGCCAGTGCGCCCATGGTGATGGTTGTGTCGCCCGGGCTGGGCGTAAACACATTGAAAGAATTCATCGCGCGTGCCAGAGCGGCGCCCGGCGCCATCAACTCCGGTGCGGCCGGGACCGGCTCAACCCCCAGCCTTGCGCTGGATCTGCTGGGGCAGACGGCGGGCTTCAAGACCACGTCTGTCAATTACCCGGGCAGCTCGCCGCAGATGCTGGGTTTGCTGAGGAATGACGTGCAGGTTGCATTTGCCACCACTGTGCAGGCCTTGCCCTATGTCAAGGACAACAGGCTCAAGGCGCTTGCTGTCAGCAGCGCTACGCGCCACCCGCTGCTGCCGGATGTCCCATCGGTACAGGAGGCCGGCGTGCCGGGTTATGAGAGCGTGGCTTGGTTCGGCGTCTTTGCCGCGCCCGGAACACCCGCGCCCATAGTGGCCAAACTCAATGCCGAGTTGACGCGCATCTCCAGCCTGCCTGCCATGCAGGGCCGCCTGCGCGCTCAGGGCGCGGACCCGGCTTCCAGCTCGGCGCGGCAGTTTCAGGATTTTGTCGCGGGCGAGTTTGTAAAGTGGGAGCAGTTTTTCAAGCTCAACCCCATGAAGCTCGACTGACCGCAAGGCTGCCTTGAGCCTCAGCAAGCAACTCGTTGATTGGGCTTTAGCGCAGCGCGCGTACGGCCTTGATGCAGCTATTGAACGCAAAACTCGCTTGCACTGCGCCGACAACATCGGCATTGCCATTGCTGCGCGCGCCAGAAGCCCTATTGCTGGGCAGCTCCGCAAGGCACTGGACGGCGCGGAGGCGCTGTCCCCGGCCTCGTTTGCCTTTGCCGCTTCCGCGCACAGTCATATGCTGGACTTTGACGATGTGCACGACATGGCGCGTGTCCATCCGACGGCGGTGACCATGCCGGCTGCACTGGCTGTCTTGCCGCTTTCATCAGCCGGTGGGCGCGAGGTCCTGGAGGCGGTTGCCCTGAGCAACGAGCTCGCCTGCCGGCTGGGCATGATCTGGTTGCCAAGCGGGGGAGGCCCGGGCAGCGACTGGTTTTTGACGCAGCTTTTCGGCTACTTTTCGGCCGCACTCTCGGCCTCCCTGGTGCTGGGACTGGACGCAGCGCAAACGCAGTCTGCCATTGGGCTTGCCTATATGCAGGCTGCCGGCGGAAAGGAAGCTGGCGTAGGCGCGGGCGGCACGGCCCGCGCCATTTACCCTGCGTTTGCCGCCATGGGTGGCGTTCAGGCGGCCTTGCTTGCGCGGTCGGGTGTGCAGGGCCCGCCTACCGCGCTGGACGGCAAGGCGGGTTTCTTTCACCTGTATTTCGGCCGCCAGCTAGACAGCGGACAGACCGCTCAGCTTCTTGCACCGCATGGATGGTTCTGGCAGGACACCTGTTTCAAGCTCTGGCCTTGCTGCAGGCATTCGCATCCCTATGTCGTGGCTGCCCAGGCGCTCGGGGCGGGCGTCGACGTACAGAACATTGAAAGGGTCGTAGTCCGGGTGAATCCCACTGCCGCCAAGTTATGCACGCCCATCGAGCAACGCAGGCGCCCCCAGACACTGCAGGATGCCAAGTACAGCATCCCTTTCCTCGTGGCACTGGCTTTGACCAGGCGTGAAGTCAGCCTGCAGTCGCTTGACGAATCTTCCTTGACTGACCCGCAGGTGCTGGCAGTCGCGCAATGTGTAGCCATCGAAAACACAGGCCATGATGAACCGGGCATGCCACACGCAAGCATCACATTGACCAGCCGGCCCGAGGGTGCCGGCCGAACGTTCGAGTTGCCTTTTGCCGAGCCCCAGGGCGAAGATATGTTGCACACCAAATTTTCAGCCTGCATGGCCTACGCAGGCTGGACACCCGCACAGGCTGCCGGAATGTGGGCATGCGTGCAGGCGCTGGACGTTTCCGGGCTGGAGAAGATCCGCGGCCTGATGGCCTGAGGGCTCACGGTCCTTGCCGTGATGCGCGGACGGTCAGGCGCTGTGTGCAGGCTCTTCTTCCCTGTAGCCGGCTTCCGTCATCCGACACCAGCAACCGTTGGCGCCGCAGCCTTCGCCATCGACATCGCTGGCGACGCGGCCTCGGTCAATGATAACCGGCATGTCGTGGCTGGGGAAAAGCTTGAACCGCGGAGCCGTGGCCAGCAGGCGCTTCAAGGCAGCTTTTTCTGATCGCCGCGATACGACAACGTTGGCGCTGACGGCGGGGTCAAAATCCAGGATGCGGGGCATTTGCAACTGGTGCTTGACGCTGTAGATGAGGTCGCCACAGAAAACGGCCGGGCCGTCCGTCGTGTCCACCGTGATCACCATGGAGCCCTCGGTATGCCCACCTGCGGCGACGCAATGGATGCCGTCGAAGACATCTTCGCCGCCTGTCAGTTCCAAGTCCAGCAGCCGTAACGCGCCCGGCGTGTGCATGCGATCGATCATGTGCTTGATGTCTTCGGGCGGATAGGACGGCCCCGATAATCCGGACGCCGCATATTCCAGTTCGCGCCGATTGACGACGGCGGTTGTCGTATCCGGAAATATATCGGTCTGGCCTGCGTGGTCTATGTGCAGATGGGTATGCAACACATAACGGACGTCGGCCGGCTTCAGGCCGTGCAAAGCCAGTTGCTCCCTGACTCGCTGCACAGGTGTCTCGACACCTTGCGCACGGTCACCCAGCCGTTTCAGGATATCCGGGTGGCGAAAACCGGTGTCGATCAACACAGTATGTTTCGGCCCGATCAGCAGCCATCCCTGCACGGGTGCATGCATGAGCTTTCCCGGCTCCGAGCCGTAAAGCATCCTGCTTTCATTCAGCACAACCTGACCCAGGTCAAGCGTCTTGATTTCCCACATACAAAACTCCTTTGTCAGTGTGTGCCGAGACCCAGCACGCCGGGGTTCAGGGTGTGGGCGGGATCGGTGATGTCCTTCAACTGCTGTAGGAAATCCCAAGTCGTGCTGCCTTCCAGGGCATCCTTGTAGGGGTAGCACTTGGCCCACTGTACGTGCAGCGAGCCCATCTCGCGGAACATGCGCGTGACGCGGTAGCGAAAGTCGATCGCCGCCGCTGTTCGCGAGGCGTCCTCGGTAAGTTTGAGGGAACGCTCGCGCCGGTCTTGCGTCGCGTAGTGCATGCGGTAAGGCCCCAGCGGTCGGCGCCACATAATGACCGGCTCAATGCCCCAGAAATGCCCGTGCAGCAGCGAGTTGCAGCCGACACGTATATCGTGCTTTTTCAGGAGGGCGTCATTTTCGGCAAGGAAGGATTCGAAGGCGCGCATCGCGTCCGCCGCTTTCGAGGCCGGGAATTTGGCGTTGATCGGAAAATTCACTTCGCCGGCCCGGTTGGCCATGATTTCGCCAACGTTAAGAAATGGCCCGTAGCGCAAGCCGAAAGGAATGGTGGTGGGCACCGCTTTGCCGCCATGCTTTTTGCAGATGGCTGCGATCTTGCCCTCCATGCGATCCGCTGCCGCCTGGTCATGCGCCTCGGCGCTGTAGTACATGACGTTTTTCAGGCCGGTCAAAAACCCCAGTCCCTTGGGATGCCAGGCACGCAGCAGGTTGCGAAAAGCCCTGAGCTTGTTGGGGTGCTCCGACAGGAACTGCCTGACCATCTGCTTTTTCTCTTCAGCGGGCGGAGTGGGGTGTTTTGCATATTCGCTGACGAAATGGCCGTCAAATGCAAAGGCTTCGGTCTGCAAACCTGTCTGGGCGATTTCGGCCTGCGCCTTGACCAGATCCACCCGGTCCTCGAATGCCACGCAGCCAAACGAAACCTTGGGCACCGGCTCCAGCAGCAAATGCACCTTGGTCTTGATGGCAAACGCGCCCGAGTCGCACAAAAACATGCCGGTCAGGTCAGGCCCGTTATAGCGGTAAAACGGCGCGGTGTTGCTGGTCGACCAGGAACCGGTGCGCATGATCCTGCCGTCGCCAAGTACAACTTCAAGGCCCAGCACATGCTCTGCAAGCGTGACCCTGCCCATGCCGGTCGCATTTTGCGACAGGCCCCCTCCGACGGTGGCATAGTTGCCCGACAGCGTGCCCAGGTAGGGCACGCGAAAACCTGTTCCGCGCAAGGCGGCGCGCAACTCGCGCCAGCGCACGCCGGTTTCGAGGGAAACATACCTGTCTTTGGTGTTGATCTCGAGGATGCGGTTGAGCCCTGTTGCATCCACCATGATGGTGTCCGGCCTGACGGGCACGTGGCCGCGCGTGTATGACATCGCCCCGCCCCGCGTATTGACCGCAACGCCTGCCTCGTTGGCTATGCGGACAATCGCTGCAACGTCTTCTGCGCTCTGGGGCTTGACGACCGCCATGGCGATTTCGCCCGGCTCTTCCGAAAAATCAAGCGAATGGAACACCCGCTCTTCAAGTGAGGTGAGTACACGGTCTGCACCAACCAACTCGCAGAGCTGCCTGATGACGGTTTCCGAAACGTCTGGCAAGGTGATGGGATTTGCACTCATGGTGGCTCCTTTGGGGCTGGGTCAAACGACGCGGGTCAACTTGCTGTCTGCAATGAGTTCCTTGAGGACGGAACGCTGCACCTTGTTGGTCGCGGTGGTTGGAAAACTTTCAGCCAGGTAGATTTCCCTGGGTATCTTGAATCCGGCAAGATGGCTGCGCATCGACTGAAGGACGGCAGACCACTCCACATTTACTGCACCGACCACCACTGCCGCAGGCACTTCGTCCAGCCGCAGGTTGGGAACCCCGAGTACGCAAACCTGCGGCAGGTTGCAATGGTCGCGCATGACCTGCTCTACTTCGGCGGGCGCAAGGTTTTCGCCGCCGACACGAATGATTTCCTTCAAGCGCGCGATGTACACCAGCTCCCCGCTGTCGGTGAGCTGGCCCAGGTCCCCGGAGCGAAGCCAGCCGTCGGCGGTGCGAGCCGCTGCGTCAGCCTCGGGGCGGTTGAAGTAGCCCGGGGACAGTGTGCTTCCGCACATCTGTATTTCCCCCGTCTTCCCGCGAGGAAGGGCTTCACCGGTTTCGGGATCTCCCAGGCGCAGCAGGTTTCCCGGTTGCGGCCTTCCATTGGCAGATATCCGGCTTTCCAGCGGATCATCAGGACACCACATCGTGTATTGGCCGGCGGTCTCCGTCATGCCATAGATGTTGGAAATACCCGCCAGGCCCAGTTCGTCATGCAGCCCCAGCAGGTATTCGCGTGTACCGAGGTCATGGGTGACTCGCATTGAGCGGAGCTTATGCCTTGCAATGCTGCGGTTCAGGCTGAGCACGTCCCGGTAATAAACCATGTGGGAGACGTCGCACTGGTGTGTCTCGACAAGGTCAAGGTAATGCTCAGGATCCCAGACTGACATCGAGGTCAGCGTGCTGCCCGCAAGCAGGCACGTGGTGATGGCGTGCATGCTGCCGCTGCAATGGAAAAACGGTCCTGCGCTGATGAACTCTGTGGATGGCGTAAGTCGCTGGCATCGGGCAACGTAGGCCGCTGTCCGCAGGTAGCCCTCATTTGTCAGCATCACCCCTTTCGGTGTCGACGTGGTGCCTGAGGTGTACTGGATGCAAAAAAGGCCCGCCGGTCCCACCAGAGGTGCTTGCGTTCGCGATGAACCTGAAATGCACGGCCAGGAAGCCGGGGGCAGGTCGTCGGACGCCGAGAACACCGTCGTCTGGCACCCCTTGAGTGCTTCCATGGCCTCGTCGATATAGGCCCTTCCACGGTAGCTGTTCGTGGTAATCAGCACCTGTGCGCCGGCATCTCCGACGATGGTGAGCAACTCGGATCCGGTCAGACGCGTATTCACTGGAACAGAGACCGCACCCAGGGCATTGAGGGCAATGAAACTGGCGACCCAGGAAAAAGAGTTGTGCATCCAGAGCACGACACGATCGCCTCTTGCAACATGCGGGGAGAGAATGCTCCTGGTCTGGTCGACCAGGGCCTGCAGTTGCGCATAGGTGATCGAGTGGCCATCAATGCGCATGGCGTTGCGCTGCGGAAAATGCCCGCAGTTATGCAGGAAAACGTCGTGAAGGGTCAGCGCTGCAGCGGAGTTTTCATTCATCAGCAGGCATCCGGACGGCCTCATACGCCGCAGCCTCTACAAAAGGATACGGCACCTCTTTGCCGCCGCGGATCGGCAGTACGCCGATGGCGGTACCCGCCGTAGACACTTCGCCATGCTGGTTGACCAGCTGCACCTTCAGGGTCACGAATCCGAAGCCGCCGGCCTCCTGCTTGGCCGTGATTTCGGCAGTTCCGCGTACGGTATCCCCGGCGATATCCATCTTCTTGTATCGGAAGTTAAGCTTCCAAAGCCATCCGCCCGGGCCAAAACCATCCTTGATCATCTGTATCAGGATGTGCTGCTTCCATGATCCATTGATCAGTACGCCCGGCAGTTTGTCGTGGCCGGTTGCAAAGGGCTGGTCGTAGTGGATGCGGTGGAAGTTCTCGATTGCCGCCGACCAGCGCATGATGTGTGTGGTCGTCATGGTGCCCTTGTCGATACTGCCTATCCGCTGTCCGACTTTTACGTCGTCAAAATAAAGCGTGTCCATCACGGTCATCTCCAGATCAGGGTTTGGCGATTGACCAGCAGCATTTCGCCTTGTTCGGTACGGTAAGTGGTTTCAACGACCACCAGCAGGATGAAGCCGTTCTTGCCTTCCTTGAGCTTGACATCTGCATAGCGCGGCGTGACCACGCAGCGCTCGCCCAAGGCTAGAGCGCGGTAGAAGGTCAGCTCATTGCCGCCGTTGAGCAGCCGCTTGTAGGGCGAGGGAATCTCGGGCAGGCCGTAAAACATGCCCTCGTTGCCGGCGGTGCCGTCGCTATCCGGGTTATCGGCAAATATTTCAAACGGGTCGGGCGCCCCTGCGGCTGTGCGAAAGGCATGGGCAGGGTAAAGCGGTGGCGCCACCACCTGGGCAAAGCGCGAGGCCTTTGCCGCGCGCTCGTCGTAATACACCGGGTCCGGGTCCATGATCGCCTGCGCAAAGCGCCGCAGCGTGTCGCGCTCCAGCGGGGTATGGGCAGTCTTTGGCTCGCCCGTCATGCCGATGTAGCGGTCATAGTTGGCCTGCGAGTCGCGCGCGGCCTGGGCCTGTGCTGTCATGCCGCTACTGCCGCGGCCTTGTCGCGGTAAGACTGCAGGATGCCGCCACGCATGACCTTGCCGGGCAGAGGGTGGCCGACTATTACCTCGGCTTCACGAGCGACTTCCACCAGCTTGTCCAGGTCAACGCCTGTCTCCACGCCGATCTCGTTGCACATGTGGACGAGGTCTTCGGTCGCAATATTTCCGGGCGCGTCCTTGAACCCTGCATAGGGACAGCCGCCCAGGCCAGCCACCGCGGAGTCAAAGTCGTCCACGCCCATTTCCATGGCAGCGAAGGCATTCATCAGGCCCATGCCGCGCGTGTCGTGCAGGTGAAGGTTGATGCGTTTTTCAGGCCAGCGGTCCTGCACCATGCCTACCAGCCGCCGGATGCTGAGCGGGTTGGCCCAGCCCATGGTGTCGGCAAGCTGTATCAGCTCAGCAGAAATCCCGTAGTCCTGCCCAATGCCGATCAGCCGTTCAATCAGTTTCACCACATGTTTCGGATCGATGTTGCCCTCGTAGTTGCAACCGAAGGCCGCCATCACGCTGACCTCTTTTGCAGCGACATTCATCGTCTTTAGCGAGTCGATGCGGCGCTCTGCTTCGACAAGTGTTTCTTCAATGGTGCGGTTGGTGTTTTTCTTTGAAAATGTCTCGCTTGCCGTGACGCTGAGGCTGCCTTCCACATCCAGCCGTCCTGTCTTGACCGCCCGTGCCAGCCCCTGCGAATTCAGGTAGACAGCGGTGTAGCGCGTACCGGGGTGTTTTCTAAACCCCGCGACGACATCCTCCGCATCGGCCATTTGCGGCACCCATTTGGGACTGACAAAGGATGTGACTTCTATCTCGTGGAAGTTGCATTCCGACAGCCGGTCTATCAGGCGAATCTTGTCCGCTGTTGACACGGGGTTTTTTTCGATCTGCATGCCCTCACGGGGGCCCAGTTCATGAATGAGGATTTTCTTGGGGAGTGCCATGCTATGTATTCCGTGCAAAAAATAAGAAGGGTTTAGTGGCCGAGCTTGTCCAGCCCATAGAAGGACAGGAGCTGGCTGACGCGTTCCGCTGAAGGCGCGTCGCCGAAGAAGCCGTGCCGGCTCTGCTTCATTCCCACGCTTTGCCGCAAGTCAACAAAACATTCGGTGAGCTTCATCGTGATGGCCAGCCCGTCAATGACAGGCACGCCGTCCACCTGGGTCACGCCGTTCCTGGCGAGCAGGATGTTCAGGGGCATCTCGCCCGGCATGATGACTTCGGCACCATCGCGGATCAGGGCACGGGCGCTTTCATGAAAACGCTCCAGCACGGGCTCGGGTTTGGTGAAGGCGGGAAGGACATCTTGAAACGTGAAACCCACCGGCTTCACGCCGGCGCAGCGCGAGGTCAATCCATAACCCGCAATCTGCTCATGAAACAGCGGGATCATTTTGTCGATGAACACCAGCATGCCGAAGCGGTGCCCGAGCATGCAGGCCATATGCATGGATGCTTCGCCGTAGCCGATGACCGGCATGTCCACCAGGCTGCGGATTTCGCGGATCAGCGGATTGGGAAGCGTGGCCATGGCATAGGCATCAAAGCCCTCGCGCTGCGCCTTGAGCGCCTGGATGATCCACTGCGCGCCATGCAGGTGATAGAGGGCGGCGAAACCCAGGTCGGTGCCGGGGTAGTTGGATGGGTAGGTGCCAGGCAGCTGGCCATGCATGACGACTTCCGTATCGGGGCGTACAACCTTTTTGATGTGGATCCGCAGCGCTTCGGCGTAGGCCGGCAAGTCCTCAAGGACGGTAAAACTCTGGTGCCAGATTTTCATGGTGGGTACTTCGTTGTGCAGGTTGTGGAGAAGGAGTGCAAAGTCCTGCCGCGCCACGCGCAGACATGCAGCCTGGCGTCAATTGACCTTGATGTTTGCCGCGGTGATGGTTTTGCCCCACCGGTCATATTCCGCGTCCAGCAATGCCCTGAAGGCCGGCTGGGAACTGGTGGCCGGATCCAGGCCGTTCTTGATCAGTGTTTCACGCACCTGCGGATCCTGCAGCGCGGCGTTCAGTTCGCGGTTGAGTTTCTCGACAATATCCTGCGGCACTTTGGCCGGCGCAAGGATGCCGACCCAGGGCGCAGAGTTCAGCGGTATGCCCTGTTCGGCAAACGTTGGCGCATTCGGCGCACCCGCAAATCGCGTGGGCGTCGCGGCGCCCAAAAGCCGGACCTTGCCGGCCGCGTCGTTCGGTACCGCAAGGACAAGCGGCACCATCATGGCGTCAACCTGGCCTGCCATGAGGGCGGCGATGGCAGGGGCTGCGCCCTGGTAGGGTACGTGCAGCAGTTCAACTCTGGACTGGATATTGAGCATTTCCATGGCCACATGGCCGGAACTGCCGACACCGAAGGACGCGTAGGTCATCTTGCCGGGGTTCTTGCGCGCCAGGGCGAGGAATTCAGCTACGTTTTTGGCCTGTACCTGGGGACTGACGATCAGCGCAATCGGCAAGGAACCCACCTGGGCAACCGGGGTGAAGTCCTTGCGCGCGTCGTAGGTGATTTTTGGGTAGACGTGCGGGTTGATCGAGTGGGTATCTGCCGCCGTGAACATGATGGTGTAGCCATCAGGCGCCGCCTTGGCGACGTAGTCCGTGCCTATCATTCCGGCAGCCCCTGCACGGTTTTCAACCACCACGGCTTGCTTGAGCCTCTCGCTCAGCCGCTGTGCCACGGCACGCGCCGTTACGTCGGTTGCACCGCCTGGCGGATAGGCCACTACCAGCTTGATCGGGCGATCAGGGTACTCGGCCAGCGCCGGCGCTGCCAGCGAAAGGGCTCCGGCCATCAAAAGAAAAACTGACACCAGCCGGCGCCGGCATGCGGATTTCTGCATTTTTGTCTCCTTGCTTTTTATTGGGCAGCCTTTGCTTTCAATGCGAGTATGGGAGTGGATCAAATAAGCTACCAGCACCACAACCATCAATATTCATAAGAGTCTTGCATGTAATGGCTCAGCGGCTCGTGCCCGCAAAGTACCGGCCTGGCGATCAGGTGTAACGCCTGCTGATGGACTCTGCAACGCAGGCTGGTTTGGTGCTGCCCTCCACTTCGACGGTCATCTCGATCACCATCTGCGCGCCGTTTCCGGGAAGGTCTTCATAAGACAACAACTTTGAATGCGCACGCAGGCGGCTTCCGGAGACAACCGGCGACATGAAGCGCACACGGTTCAGCCCGTAGTTGATCCCCATCTTCACATCCCGGATGCCAAAGGTCGTGCGCAGAAATTCAGGAATCAGCGACAGTGTGAGAAACCCGTGCGCAATGGTCTTGCCAAAAGGGCCGTTTGCCGCACGTTGTTCGTCCACATGGATCCACTGGTGGTCGCCTGTGGCTTCGGCAAAAAGCCCGATCTGCTTCTGGTCAATGGTCACCCAGTCGCTTGTGCCAAGCGAGTGGCCCGTCATTTCGCGGAGATCGGTGAGTTTGTCAAAAGTTTTCATGGCGCCTGTTTCCCTTCTGCTGAAGCCAGCCTGAACATGGGGACGTGCTGCCCGTTGTCACCTGCAATGAAATCAACTGTCACTGCCGCGCCAATGGCCGCTTGCAGCGCGTTTTCGCCCACCACATTTGTCATCATCGTGACGCCCTCTTCAAGGCGCACATAGGCAATGACCTGGCAGGGTTCAGTGCGCCGGTTGAGGGTAAGGGTGTAGATGGTGCCTCGCCCGGAGGCTTCAAACCATACGGTGTTCCCGCTGAAGCAGAAGGGGCAGAGTGTCCTCGGGAAGTAGTGGACCTCATGGCAGTCCTCGCAGCATTTGAGCAGCAGGCGGCCGCCTGATGCCGCAAGCCAGAATTCCGCAGCTTCACCGCCGGCCTGTGGCAGCGGCTGTGTGGATGGAGATGTGTGCATCATTGCGCCCCCAGAATGACGGTGGCGCTCGCATGCCGCGTGGCAATCGAGCCGCCCATGCCCTGCGCGAGGGCAAACTCGCAATTGGGTATTTGCACGGCAGGGTGGGCCTCGCCGCGGAGCTGCCGCACGGCCTCGATGATTTTTGTCATGCCGCCCCGATTGGACGGGTGGTTGTTGCACAGGCCGCCGCCGTCGGTGTTCACGGCCAGGCGGCCGGCACCGGCTATCAGCGCGCCATCAGCCACAAACCTGCCGCCTTCCCCTTTGGCACAAAAACCCAGGTCTTCGAGCTGAAGCAGTACGGTGATCGTGAAGCTGTCATAGATGGAGGCATACCGGATGTCGGCAGGCGTAAGGCCGGACTCGGCAAAGGCAGCACGCCCGGAAGCGGCAGCCGCGGTAAAAGACAGATCGACCTTGCCGCCGCTCAGGCCCTTGACAGACTCGCCGCAGCCCAGCACCGACACGCTTTGTCTTTTTAATGATTTGGCGATTCCCGGGCTAGTCACTATGATCGCGCCGCCACCATCGCTGATGACACAGCAGTCAAGCCGGTGCAGGGGGTCGGCAACCAGTGGGGAGGCGAGCACCTGCTCAACGCTGACCGGGTCTCGCAGCATGGCGCGCGCATTGTGCTGTGCATGCATGGACGCTGTCACCTTGATCCAGGCCAGTTGTTCGCTGGTTGTGCCGAACTCGTGCATATGCCTTTTGGCTGCCATGGCATACAGGCTGACAAGGTCTGCGCCATAAGGTTGTTCAAAGGGACTGTCAGGCCAGTCCAGCGTGGTGTGCGAGCCCGGTTTGCGCTGGCTTGACCGGGGTGTGCCGGCCAGGGTAATCAGTGCGACCTCACATTTGCCTGCGGCAATTGCATTGGCTGCGTGGGCTACATGCACAAGGTAGGAGGAACCGCCAGTTTCCGTGGAGTCGACATGCCGGATGGACAGGCCCATGTAGTCGGCCATGTTCAGTGCACCCAGGCCCGGCGCATCACCCGCACAAAAATATGCGTCCACATCGCCTTTTGCAAGGCCTGCGTCTTCCAGGGCGCCCTTGGCGCATTCTGCATGCAGTTGCGCGACGGATTGACCGGTAGCCTTGCGGATCGGGTGCTCGTAAGCGCCGGAAATCATCGCTTTTGGATGCCTGTTCATGAGTGTTCCGCTGTGGCCGGCACGCCGGTTGTTGATGAGCCCAACTGAACCAGCGCATCGACAGCAATGACGCCCTCGCCTTCGCCGCGAACGATCACGGGATTGATGTCGATTCCTTCAAGCCAGGCTGCGTTGGCGCAGGCATAAGCTGAAACCGCAACAAGCGCCTGTGCCAGCGCGTCGATATCTGTCGGCGGCCGACCGCGCACCCCGAGCAGCAGGCCTATGCCCTTGAGGCTGTGAATCATCTGAAGCGCCTTGCGATGGCTGATGCGTCCGACGGCGATGGCGGTGTCCTGCAGTACCTCGACAAGAACTCCCCCAAAGCCTATGACGGTGATGGGGCCGAAGACCGGATCGTGCTTGACGCCCATGATCATTTCAACGCCCGAGCCTATCATCGGGGAAACAAGCACGCCTTCAATATGCGCATGCGGCACAGCCGCTGTTACCGAAGCGAGAATCCGCGAAAATGCGTCGCGGGCCGAGGCCTCATCAACGATGGAAAGCACAACTCCCCCGACATCCGATTTGTGAGGCACCTGCACGGAGAGCACCTTCATTGCGACCGGAAAGCCTAGCTCCCTTGCCGCTGTGGCCGCGCCATCAGGCGAAGTCACGGTCTTGTGCCTGACAACGGGAATACCTGCCCGCTCGACAAGGGCCCTGGACGCTTCTTCGTTCAGGGTGGCCATTCCCGCAGGCCGAGGCTCTGAACCCGGGCCTGCGGGAGCCGATTCTTCCTCAATGGCAAACGAGCGTGCGTAATCCCGCAGGGCTGCGATGGCCGAGATACAGCGCGTGGGTTCTTCATAAACCAGGTATCCCATGCCTTCGTAACGCCTCCTGACCGGGGGGGTCATGATTGCAGACATCAGCAGCAGCTTGTCTTTGTGCTGGGCAGCAACATCTGCAAGGCAGCTGTCTACCTTGGCCATCAGCTTTTCAGATGTGCCCGTGGCTCCCAGATAACACACCATCGAATCATGGTGCCGAAGGACGGCGTCGAAAGCAGGTCCGACGATGGCCGAGTCATTGATGAATTGGGCGGTGACGTCCAGCGGATTGCGCGTTCCCGCATAGGGGATAAAAGTCTTTAGCTGCGCCTGCGTTTCCTCAGGCAGCGGGGGCACTTCAATTCCTGCCTCGCTGGCAGCATCGGCCAGCGCAATGCCGAACCCGCCCGAGATGCTGAGGATGCCGACAGTGTTGCGCGCCGGGAATTTTTGCGCACTGCATGCATAGCCGATGTCGAAAAGCTCCTCGATGGTTTTTGCACGGCGCACACCGCTGGCCAGAAGGACCTCGTTGAAAATGTCATCCGACCCCGTGAGGGTTGCGGTATGGGTTGCGGCTGCCTGTGCACCCACATCCGAGGTACCGATTTTCATCATCACGACTGGCACGCGCTTGCGGCGCGCCTTCTCCAGGACCCGAATGAAACGTGCGCCATCCCTGACGCCTTCAACGCAGCCCACGACCACCTTTGTCTGCGGGGCGTCGATCATGTATTCCAGCACTTCGGAGAACTCGACATCGACCTGGTTGCCAGTTGTTCCCCACAGTCCGAGTCCCAGTCCGCGCTTGAGCATGAGTGCAATGCAGTGAATGCCAAATGCACCGCTCTGGCTGACGATGCTGATGCCGCTGGGATCCGGCTTGTCAGGGCCGAGGATGCTCGAAAACGTGCCGTAGAGACCAAGGGCCGGGTTCATGATGCCCATGCAGTTTGGCCCCACGATGCGCATGCCGCTTGTGCGGGCAAGCTCCTGCATTCGTGACTGCATGGCGGTGCCTTCACCGCCCAGCTCGGAAAACCCCGAGCTGAACACCAGGGCATTGCGCACGCCCGCCTGCGCGCACTCCTCCATGGCGTCCAGGACTTTTTCTGCGGGCAGCGCAATGATGGCCAGGTCCGGCGCATGGCCGATGTCACGGACCGACGGCAGGCATGCCAGGCCCTGTACTTCTGTATGGCGCGGATTGATGGGATAAAGCAATCCCTTGTAGCCCCAGTTAAGTGCGCCCAGCAGGGGACGCCCGCCTATGCGGGATGCATCGCCGGATGCGCCGATGATGGCAATGGAGGCGGGTTCGAACAGCGTGGCCAGACCCGGACCCAAGCTGCGCGATGCCTGCATGTGAACATGTTCATCAGGCCTCATGCAAATTGTTCCGGGTGTGCGTCCTGGGTTTGTATGAATCGCTCCAGGTGCGAGTCGGCATCACCAAACAGGATGGCCAGTGTGAACAGCCGCTTTGCCATATGTCCGCAAATGTATTCGTCCGTCACCCCGATTCCGCCATGCAGCTGTATGGCCTGCTGCGCCACGAATTTGCCCGCCTTGGCGCCCATGACCTTGGCCGCAGAAACAGCCACGCGGCGGGCCGCGGCATCCGTGCCCGCAGTCCGGATGGCGGCAAGGTAGGTCAGCGAACGGGCCTGCTCCATCATCACGACCATGTCCACCAGCCGGTGCTGCACCGCCTGGAACGAGCCGATGGTTGTTCCGAACTGCTTGCGCTGTTTGACGTAGTCCACGGTGAGCGCATGCAGCGCATCCATGATGCCTACGGCTTCCGCGCAGCAGGCAGTGGCTCCCTTGTCGCAGGCAAGCTCGATGTGTTCCACGATTTCCGCATCGCCACCGAGCTGGTGTGACGCGGTGACTTCAACGTTCTCAAGCCTGATCTCGCCGGCGCGTGTGCCGTCCATGGTCGTGTAGTCCCTGATGGACAGGCCGGCCGCAGCAGGGTCAACCAGAAAAAGCGCAATGCCTTCTGCGGCGTCCACCGTGCCGGATATCCGCGCCGAAACAATCAGCTGGCCGGCCTGCGTTGCATGCGGAACAACGGACTTTGCGCCGTTGAGCTTCCAGCCTCTGGATGTGCGCTCTGCAGATGTTGCGACACGGGAAAGCTCATAGCGCGATTCGGGCTCCGCATGAGCCAGCGTCATGGTCAGCCTGCCTTGCGCGATCGCAGGAAGCATCTCTGACTGCTGCTGCTCCGAGCCCAGCGCCTCCACCAGTGAGGCGCTCACGATACAGGTTGGCACCAGGGGCTCCAGCAGCAGGGCCGGGCCGAGCGCATTCATGACAAACATGGCGTCAACCGATGACCCTCCATAGCCGCCGCGCTCCTGCGCAATGGTCAGGCCCAGCACGCCGAGGTTCGCCAGTTGCTCCCACACATCTTCGCTGTAGCCCTTGTCCGATTTCTGGTGTTCGCGCCTGAGTGCCAGGGTGTATTTTTCCGACACCATTCGCCGCAGCGAATGGTCAAAGGCAAGCTGCTCTTCACTGAGGTCAAAGTTCATCAGGCTTCCTACAGGCCAAGGGCGGCTTTTGCATAGATGTTTCGCTGTATTTCGCTGGCGCCGCCGAAAATCGTCAGCTTGCGAAGGTTGAGGTAAGTGGGAAACGCATGGGCGGCATAGTCCGGGCCGACAGGGTCGAGGTCCTCCACCGCCTCCAGCACGTCATAACGAAACGGCAGCGCGTAGGGCCCCATGGCCTCTACCAGCAGTTCCGACAGTGCCTGGTGCACCTCGGAGCCCTTCAATTTCAGGATTGACGACTCCACGCCCGGCTCCTT
Organism: Polaromonas sp.; assembly: GCF_016185115.1. Lineage (GTDB taxonomy): Bacteria > Pseudomonadota > Gammaproteobacteria > Burkholderiales > Burkholderiaceae_C > Polaromonas. The sequence goes on from NZ_JACPOF010000021.1 coordinate 139,773, forward strand.
GCCCCCGTTTTGCATCGCCAGGAACCGGAGGTTGGTCATCTCGAGACCCATGAATTCGATTTCCAGCATCGCCAGCCGATCGCGAAAGCGCCTGTCCTGCGTCAGCGGTTTGCCATCTGCGCTCTGCGCTGCTGCAATGCGTTTGAGGCGCGATAAAACGGTTCGCGCAACGCCGATCCGGGCTATCGAGCTGCGCTCGAATTTCAGCAGGTACTTCGCGCATGACCAGCCCCGGTTCTCCTGCCCCACAAGGTTTGCCACGGGTACGCGCACGTTGTCAAAGAAGGTTTCGTTGACATCGCAGCCACCGTCCAGCGTCCTGATCGGCCGAATCGAAATGCCGGGCGACTTCATGTCGATCAGGAGCATTGAAATGCCGTCCTGCTTGCGGGGCGACTGGTTGTCGGTCCTGACCAGCGCAAACATGTAGTCCGCCTGATGGGCCAGCGAGGTCCAGGTTTTCTGCCCGTTGATGATGTAGTGGTCGCCGTCGCGGACAGCGCTGGTACGCAGCGATGCCAGGTCCGAGCCTGCATTCGGCTCTGAAAAGCCCTGGCAAAACCATATCTCGCAATTCAGGATGGGCGGCAGGAAGCGCTGCTTCAGCTCCTCGGTGCCATACGCAATGATGGTTGGGCCGAGCATGGTTGGGCCAAAGGGGTAAACCGGCGGCGCACCCAGCTGGCATGACTCATAGTCGAAGATGTGCCGCTGTATCGGCGTCCATTCGCATCCCCCGTAGGCCTTTGGCCAGACGGGGGTATACCAGCCTTTTTTGCTCAGGATCTTGTGCCAGCGTACGTAATCGTCCTTGACAAGATACCGGCCCTCCAGAACCTTTGTCCGGATGTCCTGCGGCAGATGTTCCTTGACGAACGCCCTGACCTCATCGCGAAAAACTACTTCCTCTGCAGAAAACTCAAGATCCATTGGCAAACCTCAACCGTTGCTCGTACATATCCCCGTCTTTCAGATCGGGTCCCAGGAAAAAACGTCCCGGATGCGCTCCAGCGGCGTCAGGGAAGTGCGCCATGCCGGCAACATCTGCTCTGCCAGTGCCGCCGGCGTCCACCCGTCTGCGCGGTGCAGTGTCCGGATGGGGCGCGGCTGGCTGTATAGATACATCTCGTTGCCGCGGGCGCCGATGATCTGCCCGGTGATATCGGCCGCCGCATCGCTGGCGAGAAACACCGCCAGTGGCGCGACCTGTTCAGGGCGCACCTTCTCGCGCAGCTTTTTCTCGAATGCAGCCTGCTCTTCCGGTGAAGCAGCGGGCAGGCCCTCGGTCATGCGGCTGAAAGCTGCCGGCGAGATGCAGTTCGAGCGTATGCCGAAGCGTGCCATGTCGATGGCAATGGACCGTGACAGTCCCGCGATACCCATCTTGGCTGCCGCATAGTTGGCCTGCCCCAGATTGCCGATCAGCCCGCTGGTCGAGGTCATGTGGACGAAGGCACCCGAGCCCTGCTTTCGCATGACTGCTGCGGCCGCCCTGCTCAGATAAAAGCTTCCATAAAGGTGCACCTTCACCACTGCATCAAACTCTTCGGGAGACATCTGGTGAAAAATTTTGTCCTGCAGGTTGCCTGCGTTGTTGACGACAGCGTCTACCCGGCCGAAATTCGTCATGGCCAGTTCGACCATGCGCTGCGCACCCTCCCAGCTGGCCACACTGTCAATGCAGGCGACAGCACGGCCGCCGCTGCCTGTGATCTCACCGACCACGTCCGTCACCGGCGAAGCCGTCGTGCTCGCGCCGTCCTGGCCGCCGATGTCGTTCGCAACCACCAGCGCTCCCTCGGCCGCCATTGCAATTGCAATCGCCCGGCCTATTCCACGCCCTGCCCCTGTCACGATGACGGCGCGGCCTTCCATGGACCTGCCCGCCGTGTTGTTGTTTGCCATGTCTTATGCGTCCATCTTGATGTCGAGCTCGCGGATGATCTTGCTCCAGCGAATGTTTTCCTCGGTCATGAAGCGATTGAAGTCATCAATGCTTCCGTCGGCGGCTTCCATGCCGTAGCTGAGCAGAAGCTCCTTGACCTCGGGTTCCCGGCGTATCGCATCAAGTTCACGCGCGACGCGTTCAAGAAGGGGCCGCGGTGTTTTTGCCGGCGCCACAAGCCCGATGAAAGTCTCAACTGCAAACCCCGGCACGCCCTGCTCGATGAAGGTGGGTACCTCCGGTGCCTGCGGCCAGCGCTTTTTGCCCGCATAGCCAATCACATGCAGCTTGCCCGAGCGGATATGCGGCAACAGCGCCTGGTAAGAGTCGAACATCAGGGTCGCATGTCCGCCAATGACATCGGCCAGGGCCGGGGCGACGCCCTTGTAGGGAACGTGCTTGATGTTCACGCCTAGGGAACGGCCGAGGAGCTCGCCGGACAAGTGGGCCAGCGAGCCCGTGCCGCTGGTTGCCAGCGTCAATTTGTCCGGATTCTTTTTGCCGAACTCGACGATATCCTTGACGTTGCGGATGGGAAATTCTGCAGACGCGACCAGAACCTGCGACAGCCTGACGAACTGGGATACCCCTGTCAGGTCCTTCAGCGGGTCATAGCGCATCTTGGGATAAAGCGCAGAAAACAGCGGGTGACCGCCGGGCGCAACGAAAAATGTGTAGCCGTCCGGCGCAGCTCTGGCAGTGAACTCGCCGCCTATAAGGCTGCCTGCGCCGGGTTTGTTGTCAATGATGACAGGCTGCCCCAGCCGGTCTTTCAGCCTCGTCGCAAACAGGCGCGCCAGCGTGTCGTTCGGCCCACCCGGGGTGTAGCCAACTACAAAATGTATAGGTTTTGAGGGATAGGCCTCGGGTGTCTGCGCCAGCAGGTCCAAAGGCCCCAGCGCTCCCGTCAGCGTAAGTGATGCCGCGGCGAATTGCCTGCGCGAAATGCCTGCGTTCTTGCGGCCCTCTTCGGCAGACGGCTTTACAAAAGTCATTTTTGTCTCCTTCTATAGTTGTCAGGGCATGCGTGCAGCCCGGGGCAGGCATGCACAAGAGACGCTCTTGAGACGTCTTCCTGCAAACAACAGGCCTTCCGCTGAACAAATTATTGACCCCCGAGCAATAAACTGAAACTGTATAAACCATGAATATTCATAAGAAACATGCATGTATTACTCAGGTTTACGAGCAAAGGGTTTTTACGGGAATGCTCAAACTCTTTCGCGTTGCAAGATAAGCGGCAGCTGATAAATCAGCCTGTTCCCATAAGAGATTCACATGGAAACCCGACACCTGCGCTATTTCCTTGCAGTTGCTGAGACTGGAAGCCTGACCCGTGCTGCGGAAACACTGGGCGTGGCGCAGCCTGCCCTCAGCCAGGCACTGGTGCGGATGGAGGGTTTGCTGGGGGTCAAGCTGTTTACGCGTTCGCGAAGGGGTGCTGAACTCACTGTGGCAGGCCAGGCAATTCTTGAGGATGCGCGCCTGAGCCTGGCCCGCATCGACGCAGCCACCGAGCATGCGCGGCTGATTGGCCAGGGCATTGCCGGCCGGCTCACCATTGCCTTTGTAGCCACGGCGTCACTTCAGTTGCTGCCCGAGGCGCTGTATGCGTACCGGCAAAAAACGCCCCGTGTGGAATTCATCCTGCGCGAGATGACCGACCTCGACCAGGTCGCAGCGCTGGAAGCCGGCACCATCGACGTCGGGCTCCTCTACACCCCCATTGAAATCCATGCGCGCATGAAGCAGCGTGTCATTGCCCGCTACCGCATGGTCGCGGCAGTGCGTGAAGATTTTCCTGTCGGTGCCGATGGCAAGGTGTCACTTGCCGACGTGGCGCGCGGCGGCCTCGTGCTTTTTGGCACGCACGAGGCTCCGGCCTTGAGGGCGGCGGTGCTGACCGCGATCCGCAAGGTGGGGGAGCATGCGGAGATTGTTCAGGAAGCCAGCCGCACCACCACCGTCCTCGCCTGCGTTGCTGCGCATTGCGGCAGCGCGCTGGTCTCAAGCGCCACCGCCCGGGTGTCTTTCCCGGGCGTGCGTTATGCCGAGGTGCGCGAAGTGCACATGCTGCCGACCATGGAGCTCAGCGCTGTCTGGCCAGCGCGTTCAAAGCCCATGCTGGCAGACAACTTTGTCGATCTGCTGCCGAGCGCAGGGTAAACAGGTGCAGAGCGGCGGCGGGGCCGGCCTTAAAGCGGATGTTCGCTGTAGAACCGGCCGCCGTGAAACAGCAGCGGTGATGCGCCGGGGCGGTGGTTGCAGCGTTCCACCTCGCCGACAAAAATCGTGTGGTCACCCTCTGCATAACGGCTGCGGTTAAAGCACTCAAACGTGGCCGCCGCGCCGGTAATGAGCGGCAGGCCTGCTTCGCTCTCTGTAAAGGCCACATCTGTCCAGCGGCCTTCGCGCTTGCCGGCAAAACGCTCGGCCAGAGCCTTCTGGTCTGCCGCAAGAATGTTGATCGCGTAGTGCGAGCCGGCGCTGAAGATGGCCATTGAGCTGGCTGCATGCGCCAGGCTCCAGAGCACCAGCGGCGGGGTCAGTGATACCGAATTGAAGGAGCTGGCCGTCAGGCCTATGAGTTCGCCGCTTGCCGCGCGTGCCGTGACGATGGTGACGCCGGTGGCAAACATCGCCAGCGATGCGCGAAATTCCTTTTGTGAGAAACCCGGCGCCTTTGCTTTGACTGGCTGAGCGGAAGCCTTGTTATTGGTTAAAGCCATTGGGCTAATTTACCCCAAGCCCCCAAGCCTTGCCGGATCGTCCTGTCATGGCCGGCAGTTAAACTTGGAAACCGATGTCTTTCATGCTCCTCCTGCGCGCCAGTACTGCTCCATCCACTCTTGCCGCCCTGGCCCTGTTTTGCGTGGCAGGCGCCGTTACCGGCAATGCGCAATCTGCCGAGCCCTGCGACGAATTTGTCGCCCGTCTGCCCAACGTCACAAAGCACTTGTGTGAATCGGCAAAATTGCAGCCCACCACGGCGAAGTCGGTCAATGGCCGCGCCCTGTGGGTTCGCGACATCAACCCCGGCAACGCCACTGTCAGGGTGCTGGTGCTGGGCGCCATTCACGGCGACGAGCTGTCGTCTGCGTCCATGGCACTGCAGTGGATACGCATGGCCGAGCAGCCTGCCGACATGCCGCAGGTGGTGCACTGGCGCTTCATACCGGCACTTAACCCTGACGGCCTGTTCAGCAAGCCGCCCAAACGTGTCAATGCCAACGGCGTGGATCTGAACCGCAACTTCCCCACGCCGAACTGGGAGCGTGATGCAAAAATCTACTGGGAAAAGCGCACCCGCAAGGACCCGCGCCGCTTCCCCGGCCCGAAGCCGCTGTCAGAGCCCGAGTCGCGGTTTTTGATTGAAGAAATGCAGCGCTTCAAGCCGCAGCTGATTGTCAGCATCCATGCGCCTTACGGCGTGCTTGACTTTGACGGCCCGGCAAAGGAAGGCTTTGTGCCGCCGTCCAGGCTGGGCCGGCTTTACCTTGACCAGGTGGGCATCTTCCCCGGCTCGCTTGGCAACTATGGCGGGGTACACAAGGGCGTGCCGGTGGTGACGATTGAATTGCCCAACTCGACCCGCACGCCGCTGGACGCGGAGATGCGCCAGATGTGGCTGGATTTGCTGCGCTGGATCAGCGAACGCATGGGCCCCGCCAATCGTGCCTTGCAGCCCGGTGTCGATGTGCCTGAAACGCCACCGGCAGCCGCGCGTACCCTGAAAACACCTTGAAGCGCCGGCGTGGCGCGCCTTATTTCTGCTTCTGGTAGGCCGTGTTCATCTCGGGCGCCTTGCTGGTGTCCTTCTTGCCGCTGTCGATGTCCTTTTTGGCCTGTTTGATGGCCGGGTCGGGTTTGTCGCTGGTCATGTCGGTGGACTGGTCGCGCTCATGCGGCATGGCCAGGCTGGCTTCATCCGACACATCCTGAGGCGTGTGTTCGAGGTCCGCGCTCTCCCTGTCCCTGCCGGGATGAGGCACCCTGACGGGCATGCCCTTGCCAGTGCGGGTGGTGTGGCTGATGTCGGGCTGTGTGTCCTGGAATTGCGGTGTCTTGGCCATATGGAGGCCCTTTCCTTGTCTCTGTGATGGCCTTATTTTCCGTCTCATGCGATGGGGGCAATGTAGTCACGGGAAAGCGGCAGGCGTAGGCGCAAAACGCATGCGCCCTGGCTCATGAAACCGCCTTTGGGGGCCGGGCGGCGTAACAGTCAGTAAGATGGCGGGTTGCCCCGCCGTGCAGAGGGTGGCTGTTGCCCATGTCTGCCGGCCCCACAGGTCATTCATTCACAAGGAGATTCCCATGAGCCGTGAAGTTGTTGTTGTCAGCGGTGTGCGCACCGGTATTGGTACTTACGGCGGCAGCCTGAAGGACATTCCACCCATAGAGCTGGCCACCACCGTTGTGCGCGAGTCATTGGCACGTGCCGGCGTTGAAGGCAAGGACGTCGGTCATGTGGTCTTCGGTCATGTGGTCAACACCGAGCCGCGTGACCTTTACCTGTCGCGCGTGGCCGCCATCCAGGGCGGCTGCCTTGAAGGCACGCCGGCGATGAACGTCAACCGCCTGTGCGGCTCCGGCCTGCAGGCCATCGTGTCCGCAGCGCAGACCATCATGCTGGGCGATGCCGATGTCGCCATTGGCGGCGGTGCAGAAAACATGAGCCGCGGCCCCTACGCCAGCCTCAACACCCGCTGGGGCGCACGCATGGGCGACACCAAGCTGGTTGACATGGTGCTGGGCGCGCTGCACGACCCTTTCAAGACCATACACATGGGCGTGACGGCAGAAAATATCGCCGCCAAATGGGGCATCACCCGTGAAGAGCAGGACGCCATCGCGGTTGAAAGCCACAACCGCGCACAGCGTGCCACCGAGGCCGGCTACTTCAAGGACCAGATCGTGCCCGTCATGCTCAAGAGCAAAAAGGGCGAAGTCGCTTATGTGGCCGACGAACACTTCCGCCCCGACTGCAGCCTGGCCGACATGGCCAAGCTCAAGCCCGTCTTCCTGAAAGAAAACGGCACCGTCACCGCAGGCAATGCATCCGGCATCAATGACGCTGCTGCAGCGGTTGTGCTGATGGAAGCCGGCGCAGCCAAGGCCAGGGGCGCCAAGCCGCTGGCCCGCCTGGTCGCCTATGCACACGCAGGGGTCGATCCGCAATTCATGGGCATAGGCCCCGTGCCTGCGACCAAACTCGCGCTGCAAAAAGCCGGCCTCAAGATCAGCGACCTTGATGTGATCGAAGCCAACGAAGCCTTCGCCGCACAGGCCTGCGCGGTGACCCGCGACCTCGGCCTGGACCCGGCCAAGGTCAACCCCAACGGCTCGGGCATCTCGCTCGGCCACCCGATTGGCGCCACAGGCGCGCTGATCACCGTCAAGGCCATTCACGAGCTGCAGCGCATCAAGGGCCGCTACGCGCTGGTCACCATGTGTATTGGTGGCGGTCAGGGCATTGCTGCGATTTTTGAGCGTATGTAAGGCTGCCGGCGCGCTGCATGCGGCGTGCTGACTTCAAACCTTGATTCCGTGAAGCTGCGCACCAAGGTGTTGATGGCCCTTGCCGCTGCCGCGGCGGAAACGCTTGTGGCGCTCTGGGTCACGTCAGGCACCTACACCTCGCCGGGCAAGGTACTTCATGCGGCGGTGCTGGTTCCTCCATACGTGCTGGTTGCAAAAAACGAAATAACAGGGTTCGCCGCAACGGCGATTCCCTTCCTCACCTATTTCGCAGCCTCGCTGTTGCTGGTTTTCTGGCTTTTTCGCGAAAGAGGCACGGGCTCGCCGGATGGGCAGCGTGCGGCCTCAAGGCCCAAGCAGTCCTGACCGGGAGGCCTAGATTGCTACGCTTTTAATAGCTACTCGCGTGCGTGCTTATTGGCCTGAAGGCGGATTTGATGCCTTAAAAAGGCTTCTGGACGCCAGTTTTGCTGCTCCCTGTAGCCGTTTCAGGCAAGCGAGATGAATAATGCGTCATAAATAAATCCTTAAGTGAATAAGGTGTTATTTATGACGCATTATTTTCAAGCGGCTCTCTGGGGGAGCCATTTGCAGGCTGAAAAGCTGCTCAAAGGCCTGTTTTGAGGGTTCATTTTGGCCTCCAAGCCAATAAACACGGACGGGAGAAGCTACAAAATTAATAGCAATTACTCAGGACTTGAGGCTGTGCTGCAGAAAAAACGCCAGCATCGCCGCAGAAGCCGACGGCCCGTCCGGATCTGTGTATGAACCTGCCGAGTCGCCGCCCGACCAGGCGTGCGGGCCGGCGTCTATGCGCCAGTGTTCTACATACGATGGCCCGTCGGCGACGCGGTAAACCGTCTTCTCGGTGCTGGTTTCCTGTGTGTCGGCGCCGACCTTGCTGCGGCTTTTGACCAGCGGCAGGCCTGATGCCTTGAGTGCCGCGAGGGCCGCATCACTGATGTGGTCGCCGTTGTCGGGGTGCACGGTTTTGTCGCCGCTGCCGTGAAAGACGATGGTGGGCATGGGCGGTGTGGCCGAACCCTTGGCGCCGCGGCGCATGGCGCCGAAGGCGGACATCAAATCCTGCGCCGCGCCCGAGGGCAGGCCTGAATGCACGCCGACGGCGGCAAAGATGTGAGGGTAAAGGCCTGCCACCACGGCGGCCATCGCCCCGCCTGCCGACAGGCCTGCAATGTAAACCCGCGATGGGTCGGCGCGCTGGCCGTTGTAGTCGTTGGCCAGCACCTGCTGGGTCAGGGCGGCAATCATGCCGGGCTCGCCTTCATCAAGCTGCTGGTGTCCGGGTTCAAACCAGTTCCAGCAGCGATGGGCGTTTGATTTGGAGATCTGCTCGGGGTAAAGCACCATGCAGCCCTGCTCCTCTGCCAGCGCGTTCATGGCGGTGCCTCGGGCGAAGTCCTGCGCGTCCTGCTTGCAGCCGTGCAGCAGCACGATCAGCGGCATCGCCGCCTGGGCTGCGGCATCGCCGCCTGCGGGCGGAGCGGGTATGTAGAGGCGGTAGGGGTAGCGCTCGCCATTGAAAGTGAATACCCGCTCACTGAAAGCGGCCTTGCGTGGCCGGGGCGTGACGGGCGCTTCTGTTTCTGTGCCCGGCTTATCGACCACCATGACGTCTTCGACATCCGTGAAGGTGGTTGCGTCTGGCTTTGCCGGTCTCGCGGCGGGGCGGCGTGCCCTGGCAGGCGTTGGCCTGAGAAAGGGGCTGAAGTCCGGGCTGGCGACGGGGTTGAGCAGGGTGCGCTGGATGAGCCGGGTGGCGTCCATCAGGCTGCCCACGCCCACGGCCCGGCTGGCTTTCAAAAAAAGCTGGCTGAGTGTTTTTGGCCTGCGCATGGATTACCTCTTTTCTATGCAACCAAAGAAAATGGTGCACTGCAGCAAAGAATACGCTTTTTTTGGTTTGTGCGTGTAGGCGGGAGGCGCGCGGTGGGGAGGTTGTCAGCTTTTGGACAAGCTTTACCATCGCGCACAGAGGGGGCGCAACGTAGGTTCGCCTGGGGTTGGCGAGATGGGCGTATGGAGTGCGTTGTGGCCAAAGAGGCCGCGCAAACGGGGGCCGGAAAGGCCCGCCAGGGTTACAAGTTCTGTGACTTGAGCGTTTCGCGCAGGATTTCCGCCTTGTTGGCGTCAAACTGCCCTTCAACCCGTGCCAGCACGTCACCGTCGCGGTTGACCACCACGGCATAGAACTGGTCGGTGCCCTTCAGGCCTGCAGAGCGCACAAAATCGGCCCGATCTGCAAAAACCGGCACCAACCTGGCGCGGTCCCCCGGGCTGGCATAACGCTGAAGAAGCCTGGTTTCGACGGCACTGCGGCCGCTGGCGGTGCCCGGGTCGTTCAGCACCGGCATGCGCATCCACGCAATGGTGCTGTCGTTGTTCAGGTTGAGGCCGTGTATCCAGCTGTCCGCCAGGGCGCGCTGGCTGCGCTCGAAAGTGATGAGCGCCAGGGTTCTGTCAGAGGGCAGATCAGTGGAAAGCGACAGCGGCTTGTGCGCCAGCGCATGCGACATCATCTCGGGCAATCGGCCCATCACGCTGGATTCACTGGGCGACGCGACCGCGAGACCCAAAGCCAGACCGGTCGCGGCCAGCCAGGCTGTCACGTAGGTCAGAGGACTTTTCATGTCGATCTTCATGGTGCTCTCCTTGGGCCTGGCAACACTGTTTCAGGAGTGCGAACGCCGTGCCAGATGCGTTTGCCTGCATGTTCCACATCTTCATGCAAGATGCATGCAAGATACTCTCCGATGCTGCACATGCGCAATTTAAAAATTGGAACAATTGGTTAAATACTGTTTGGTAACTTCGCAAGTTCACAGGCCAGAAAATGGGTGTGCCATCTGTTTTCAGACCTTCAAGCCGCTTTATGGCTGCTGCTGACTAGAATGTTCCCATGTCCGTCAAGCCCAGTCTGTCAGCCAAATCCGCGATTTCCAGTTCCCCACGCAAGACAGAGCCTGCCCCGCCTGTAAAAGTTTCATTCAAGGCGCAAATGCTGCTGGCGCGCGAAGACGCCATCGTGCTGGCCGTGAACCGCCTGCTGGCTGAAAAGGGCTTTGACCTGATGACGGTGGACGAAGTGGCCACCGAAGTCGGCATTGCCAAGGCCAGCCTGTACAAACATTTCTCAAGCAAGGAAGACCTGGCCGCCGCCGCCATGGTGCGCATACTGCGTCTGGCGCAGGACTTTCTGGCGACCTTGCCGGCAAAAGCCAAACCGCTGGCACAGCTGGAGGCAGTGGCGCGCTGGATGCTGGAGGTGCATCTGGCGGGCGAGATGCCCATCCTGCCGAGCCAGAACTCCAGCCTGCGTGCCAACCTGATGGGCAACAAGGATTACCTCAACCGGCTCATGGCAGTCAGTGACCACATCGGCAACTGGATTGAGGCGGCGCAGAAAGACGGATCACTGAACCCGAAAATCCCCGCGCTGGTGGTGCTTTATACGCTGTATGCGAGGGCCTGCGACCCGGTGCCCGGGTTCCTGAAAGCCGGCGGCACGCACTCTGATGCAGAGATTGTTGATCTCGTCATGGCGACCTGTTTCAACGGGCTGAAAGCGTGAACGCGCCCAGGGCCTGGTAACGGGTCAGGAGGCCCTAAATCGTCACACAGAAGTCCGGCCTGAAGGCCTCCTGCTCGCCCTTGCCGGCATAACCCAGCGGGTTCGCGACCACGCGGCAACCCTGAGAGACATAGTCAATGGCACAGTGCAGGTGGCCGTGCATCCAGACATCGGCCATTGGCAGCAGGTCGTCCAGTGAATTGCAGAAACCAGCCGTACCGGGCACCAGGCCATAGCGCGGATCAGCGCTCAGCAGGCTGGGCGCAAAGTGGGTGATGACCACCGTCTTGCCATCAAACGGAAGCGCCAGCGCCGCCCTGAGCCAGGCCTGGCTCTTCAGGCTTTCTTCACGCATGGCCTCGGCCAGCATGGGCTCGCCCCCGCGCAGCGTGTGGTAGCTCTTCAGATAGAAGTTGGCCGCGCGGAAGGCTTTCTGGCGCTCCTTGAGTTGCGCACCCAGTGTCACCTCGCCGCCTGCGGCCTGCAGTGTGGTGAGGGCGTCAAAGTCCGTCCAGAGCACACAGGCGATAAAACGCACACCGCTCCAGATCAGGCTCTCACGCTCCATCCAGGTGATGCCCAGGCATTCGCAGGTCTCGCGCAGGCGCTCATGTGTGGCATCGAAATCGAGCCCGTCGTATTCATGGTTGCCGGGGATATAAAACACAGGCACCGGCCAGTCTGCACCGCCCTGCGCGACGGGCAGCGGCGAAAAACGCGCCAGGCCAAAGTCGGCAATGCCGCGTTCGGCCAGCAGCGAGCCTTCCTGGTAGGAGCCGATATCGCCGGCGAGGACCAGCAAATCGGCGCCTGGCGCAGGGGCAACAGTGAAATGCGGGTGGGATTCGAGGTGCAGGTCGGAGATAAGCTGGATATTCACCCTGCAATTGTCCAGTAAAGAAGCCGGTGAACCGCAGAGTGTGCGAATGTCAGGCGAGCGAACGTGGGGGCCATCTCACACAAGCGGGGCGAGTAGCTGGACCGTGAAGGTTGAGCCCTTGCCCGGCTGGCTGCTGACCTCAATCGTTCCCTGGTGCAGGTCCACGCACTCCTTGACGATGTGCAGCCCTATGCCTGTGCCGGCGATGTTGCCGACATTGGTGCCGCGGTGAAAGCTGCCGAACAGGTGCGGCAGGTCGGCCTCGGGTATGCCTATGCCCTGGTCGCTGATGCGCAGGTGCAGGTAGTCGCCTACACCCGAGACTTCAAAGGTTACGGGCGTGTCGGGGTCTGAATATTTGAGGGCATTGCCCAGCAGGTTGACCACCACATGCCGCAGCAGTTGCTGGTCGGCAGCGCGCGGCGCATCAAGGCCGTTGCAGGTGAGGGACACCCGTTCGCCCTGGCGATTGCCCAGCTCGAACTCGGCCATCATCCTCACCAGCCATTCGGGCACTGCCAGCGGCTTTGCCTCGAACTTGAAGGTGCCCAGCTCAAGCCTGCTGGTCAGCAGCACCTGCTCGACCATGCCGGTCATGCGGGCCACTGCGGTCTTGATCTGGCCCAGCAGCTCGCGGCGCTCTTCGGCCGGGAAGCTGGCGCCGTAGGCATCCAGCAGCTCGACTGACGACAGGATGGCGGCAAGCGGCGTGCGGAATTCATGCGAGGCCACCGCCACAAAACGCGACTTGAGTTCGGACAGTTCACGCTCATGCGCCAGTGCCTTGCGCATGTCCTGCTCGGTCTGGCGCTTGGCGGTGACATCCGTTAAAAAGTTGAGCGTGGCCGGCTGGCCTTCCCATTCAAACGCAACGGCGCTGATCTCCAGCCAGCGCAGCGGGCTGTCCGCATGCTGGACGCGGAACTGGTAGTGGTTGTCGACCACTTCGCCGCGCGAACGCCGCATATGCCTGTCAAGCACCATGGCCCTGTCGTCGGGGTATATGAACTCGATGAAGGGCCTGGATTTAGCGGTTTCTTCATCCAGCGCGGTGAACTCCAGCGCCTTGGGGTTGGCATACAGAATGCGCCCTGCTGCGGTGACCAGGATGCCTTCACTGACGTTTTCCACAACAGCGCGGTACTTGGCCTCGGAGTCCTGGCGCTTGTCGATTTCGACACGCAGCTGTTTGGAGGTGTCTACCTGCCAGGTGATGTTGGTGGCCAGGTGGATGATGCGCAGCAGCTCGCCTGACGGGCCGCACATGGGCAGTGCGCGCTGGCTCAGGCGTGCGACTTCGCCGCTGGGGCGCCTGACCCGGTAGTCTTCCGTTCTTGGGCTGGAACTGGTTTGCAGCTTGAGCACGCGTTCACGCTCGCCCATGTCTACATATTCCAGCCACATCCAGGGCGTGTCTGCCAATGCTTCGGCGGACAGGCCCCAGAACTTTTCAAAGGCGGGGTTGGTGTATGTGATGCGTCCGGCCCTGGGATCCCATGACCACAACATCACGTCGATGTTGGCGGCAATCTGCCGAAGCAGCGCCTCGCCGGGCAAGGCGCTGGTGGCAGGTTTGGCCTGGGTGTGTGAAGAAGGCGTCGGCATGTCAGGAGCATAGCGGCTTGGTCAGGCGCGCCGCTGGCGGGTTCATTGCCCCGAAGAGGCGTTTATGCCCTGTCATGGCGGCGTTCATGCGGGTTTGGCATGGATCTGGGCCGGATGGGGGCTTGCAACCCTAGGGAAAACCCTTATTCTTGGTTTATCGCAACTTTGCACCGCCAGCCTGGTGCCTTTTGATATGAACAGCCTTCTTGCCCAAATCGTTCGTTTGATGCCTTTTGCCCCTGTGGCGGGCACAGGCGATGCTGACGGCGTCGCCCAAAACCTGCTGGAACGCGCAGAAGCGCGTGCCGGCCGCAACCCGCAGCAGGCGCGTGAGCTGCGCCGTGCGGCTTTTGCCTACCTCAGCGTCGTACGCTGAGGTTCCCAGGCTTTTCAGCGTCGTACGCTGAGGCCCCGATCCTCACATCCTGACGCCCGCACCCTTTACCGTAGGTGCCAGGGCAGCGACCTGCTCCTTCACAAAGCCGGTAAAAGCCGCCGGGCTCATGGGGCTGGTGGTGATGCCCAGATCCAGCATCTTCTTTTTGATTTCCGGCGATGCCAGGATCTCGTTGCAGGCTGAATTGAGCCTTGCCACCACGTCGGCAGGCATTTTGGCCGGGCCGCTCAGGCCGAAAAAATTGTCCAGCACAAGTTTGCGGTAACCGAATTCGACCACGCTAGGCACATCCGGTACCAGCGGTGACCGTGTGGCCGATGTCACCGCCAGCGGCACCAGCTGGCCGCTCTTGAAATACGGCACATAGGCCGTCAGCACGTCCATGCCTATGGGAATGACGCCTGCAATCAGGTCCGTGGTCATGGGTGCGCCGCCGCGATACGGAATGTGCTGCAGGTTGACGCCCATGTTCTTTTTCATCAGCTCGCCGTAAATGTGGCCAATTGATGCCGGGCCCCCCGAACCGAAGTCCAGCCTGCCCGCCTTGCGTGCCTGGGCTTCCACGTCGGTGATGGTCTTGATGGGCACGCCGGGGTTGGCCATCACCACGCAGGGGGCGTTGCCGATCAGGGCGATATGGGTAAAGCCTTCAACCGGGTCATAGGGCTGCTTTTCAAGCGCAAAGGGTCCAATGGAAATGGGCGTGGAATTGCTCAGCATGAGGGTGTAGCCGTCAGCAGGCGCCTGCGTGACGACCAGCCCGCCGACACTGCCGCCCGCGCCGGGCCGGTTGTCGACCACCACGGCCTGGCCGAGTTTTTTGCCGAGCTGTTCCGCCATCACACGCGCCACGATGTCGCTGGCACCGCCGGCCGGAAAGGTCACGACCAGCTTGATGGGCTTGTCCGGCCAGTTTGCGAAAGCAGGCAAGGCCATGCTGGCCGCGCCCGCTGCGAATGTCTTGAGCGCGGTGCGGCGTGAAAAGTGGCTGGAAACGACAGGTTTGACGAGGTGTGGCATGGCGTGGCCTTCAGTGGATTGTGTGCAAAACTGTATGCAATATCCGTGCCCTCCCGCTGAATTTAATGACCCGGCCTGCCAGCTTTCAGACGGCGAAAGCCTTCTCTGCAGCCCGGCTGACGGCCTGCCTGAGCCACATGTGCGCGCTCAGTTGTTCAGAACGCCTGTGCCAGACGGCATCCACGTGCACGGGCGCCACATCAAAAGGCAGGGGCCGCAGCACCAGCTGTTCCGCAATGCCGGTCACCCGCACAAAGTGCCTTGGCAGCACAGTCAGCAGGTTGGAATTGGCCACTACCCGGCCGGCCGTGAAAAACTGGTTCACGGTCAGCACCACCTGCCGCTTGCGGCCCAGCGAGGCCAGTGACTCATCGATGAACCCGAACGGACGACCCGAGAAGCTGACCAGCATGTGGCGCGCCGCACAAAAACGGTTCAGCGTGAGGGGTCCGCTCGCCATCGGGTGGCCGGTGCGCATGACGCACACGTACTCGCCGTCATACAGGCGCAAATGTGAAAAAGCCACCGGCTCACCTGCCTGGGCACGGGCTGTCAGGTCGGCCAGGACCGGGGGGAAGTAACCCACGGCAAGGTCGGCCGATTCTTCGTCCAGCAAGCGGCGCGGGTCACGCGTGGTGAGGGGCACCACGCGTATGGAGACGCCCGGCGCTTCGTTCTCAAGAATGTCGACAAGTCCGGGAATCAGCTCTGCGGCAGTTGCATCGGCCATGGCCAGAACGAAGGTGGAGGTCGCATCGCCAGGTACGAATTCGTTGGGCACCAGTGATTCCTGCAGGCGTTGCAGGGCTTCGCGTACCGCCGGCCAGATGGCCACCGCACGCGGTGTGGGCGCCACGCCCTGGCCGCTGCGCTGCACGAGTTCGTCACCCAGCGTCTCGCGCAGGCGGCGCAGGGCATTGCTGACGGCAGGCTGGGTCAGGGACAGGTTGCGGGCGGCACGTGTGAGGCTGCGCTCGGCCATGACTTCGTCAAATACCCGAAGCAGGTTGAGGTCCAGGGTGCGGAAGTTCGGTGGATTCATGCGTATAGGCGCTTCTCTGATGGGAAACGAAGGCAAACGGAGGTTAAGGCCGCTTTTTCTGGCCGATTATGCCAATTCATCACCGATGTGAATGAAATACATCATAAATATAAAGTTGAACAGCATTAGTGATAACCCTAAGATACATGCACCAGAAGATATTGTCTCAACTGGTAAAGCTAACAAAGGGGAACCATCATGACCAGCTTCGTCCATCTCGAGTATTCAAACCAGCACCCAGGCGTTGCGCGTGTTGAATCGGCTGTGGAAGCCGTACAACAGCTGAGTCATGGGTTTTCCAGCACGCGTGGCCTCGCCACACTGCTGCTGTCCGCCGTTGCCGCCGCCGTCATGGTCGTGGCTTACCAGGTGATGGACAGCGTTGCCGAAGGGCATCTCATGGTGATGTGGATCGGCATGTGGGCCGTCGCTTTCGCCGTGCTGGCATCCTTCGCAGGCGCGGCACGCAATGTGGCTGTCCGTATCAAGGCTGGCCTGGACGCCTGGTCGCGCAGCATGGCTGCGTCGCGTGCCGACGAGCGCATGTGGTCTGTCGCCCAGTCCGACCCACGCGTCATGGCTGACCTGCGTATTGCAGTTACTCGCGAGGAAGGCGAAGCCTCTCCAGCACCGGTCGCCAAGGCGGCTCGCACTTTCAAGGCCGGCAGTGCAGTACTTCGTGCCTACCAGCGCAACTACATCTGATGCGCCTTCTGCCGTGATTTAAATATTGCGGCATAAAAAAGCCACCTCGCGAGGTGGCTTTTTTGCGTCCTGGATACACGCGAAACCGGCAGTCGCCGGTGCTTCTTCAGGCTGCCAGGCGCTGTTCGATGGCTGCCTTGGTGTCGGTCAACTCTTTAGGCAGGTGGTGCGCCAGTTGCTGGAACAACTCGGTATGCAGTTCCAGTTCCTTGACCCAGGCGGCCTTGTCGATGCTGGTGACGGTCTTGAACTGTTCGGCGCTGAAGTCCAGGCCGGTCCAGTTGAGTTCTTCGTACGACGGGCTGACGCCGAATACATTTTCTGAACCCTTGGCGCTGCCTTCGAGGCGATCGATCATCCACTTCAGGACGCGCATGTTCTCGCCATAACCGGGCCAGACAAACTTGCCATCCTCGCCCTTGCGGAACCAGTTGGTGGTGTAAATCTTGGGCAGTCTTGCGCCGGAGGCGGCGAGCTTTTCGCCCATGGTCAGCCAGTGCTGGAAGTAGTCGCTCATGTTGTAGCCGGTGAAAGGCAGCATGGCGAACGGGTCGCGGCGAACAACACCGGCCTGGCCGGTGGCTGCCGCAGTGGTTTCGCTGCCCATGGTCGCGGCCATGTAAACGCCTTCAACCCAGTTGCGCGCTTCAGTGACAAGTGGCACGGTGGTCGAGCGGCGGCCGCCGAAAATGAAGGCGTCAATCACCACGCCCTTTGGATCATCCCAGGCGTCATCAAGTGCCGGGTTGTTGACGGCCGCAACGGTGAAACGTGCATTCGGGTGCGCAGCCTTGGCGCCGGTTTCTTTCGCGATCTGAGGTGTCCAGTCCTTGCCCTGCCAGTCGATCAGGTGCGATGGCACAGGGCCGTCTTTTTCCATGCCTTCCCACCAGACATCGCCGTCATCGGTCAGGCCGACATTCGTGAAGATCACGTTCTTGTCGAGGCTGGCCATGCAGTTCGGGTTGGTGTGGAAGTTGGTGCCAGGTGCCACGCCAAAATAACCGGCTTCGGGGTTGATCGCGCGCAGCGAGCCGTCAGCTTGGGGCTTGATCCAGGCGATGTCGTCGCCGATGGTGGTGACCTTCCAGCCGTCAAACCCGGCTGGCGGCACCAGCATCGAGAAGTTGGTCTTGCCGCAGGCGCTCGGGAAGGCCGCTGCCACGTGGTACTTCTGGCCCTTGGGATTGGTCACGCCCAGGATCAGCATGTGTTCTGCCAGCCAGCCTTCATCGCGGCCCATGTTGGATGCGATGCGCAGCGCGAAACATTTTTTGCCCAGCAGCGCATTGCCGCCGTAGCCGGAGCCGAAAGACCAGATCTCGCGGGTCTCAGGGTAGTGCACGATGTATTTGGTCTTGTTGCAAGGCCATTTCACATCCTTTTCGCCGGCAGCCAGCGGGGCGCCAACGGTGTGCACACAAGGCACAAACTCGCCTTCCACACCCAGCACCTCAAACACGGCCTTGCCCATGCGGGTCATGATCTTCATGTTGACGGCCACATAAGGGCTGTCTGAAAGCTCGATACCTATGTGTGCAATCGGAGAACCCAGCGGGCCCATGCTGAAGGGCACCACATACATGGTGCGGCCCTGCATGCAGCCGTCAAACAGCGGTGCAAGGGTGGCGCGCATCTCGGCGGGGGCCATCCAGTTGTTGGTCGGGCCGGCGTCTTCCTTTTTGGCCGAGCAGATATAGGTGCGGTCTTCAACGCGCGCCACGTCGGTCGGGTCGCTGCAGGCCAGGAAGCTGTTGGGGCGTTTGGTTTCGTTGAGCTTTTTGAAGGTTCCGGCGTCCACCAGTTGCTGGCACAGGCGCTGGTACTCGGCGTCGCTGCCGTCGCACCAGTACACGCTGTCCGGTTTGCACAGGGCGACCATGTCGGCAACCCAGGCAACCAGCTTCGCATTCCTGACATAGGCCGGTGTGTTGAGGTTCAGGCCTTGCATCGCGGGGTGGTTCATCGAAATCTCCAAAGTTATAAAAGGCGCAATTTCGGCTAACGTCGCGGCAGGGTCCACAGGCTTCAGGTGAGCTGTGCTGCGACGTTAGTCGAAAGGGCGCATTGTTCAGGGCGGGCCAACGTCGGCAGGCCTCAGGGATCACACCATCTGAAAATCGCTGAAGGGTGCAAATCGGGGCGCAAAAGTCGGCCTTCGCTGGCTTTTTTTGGGTATCCGGACACCCGCCATGAAGGTCATTTTAAGAACTTCGCGACCTCACGCATGACGATTTGGGGTAAAAGTTATGCAAAACATGCATGACTTTATGCGTCAATTTTCGAGCCGCTGGGCGCGCTCCTGGTCCGCGGGAAAAGGGTGATTTGCCCCGCTGGGGTGAGCGCATTCGCCGCTGCGGGGCGGTTATTCCTGCGGGATGCAGGCTTTATGGGCGTTGCGTGGCGGGCTACTGCCGGGCGAAAGCGGCGACGGTGCCTGCGGCATTGGGTTTTGAGGTGTTCAACTGCGTGTTGGTCACCTTGATGGCCGCAGCGTAGCCCTGCATGTTTTCCCCAACGAATTTGCCATTGATGGAGGCTGCGGTGGTGCCTGTGCAGCCCGTGCAGCTGACGTTGGCCAGGTTGCTGTTGCCGCCACCTATGCTCCAGGTGTTGCTGGCGGCAACGGAGTACGTGGTCGCGGTGGCCTGCTGCGCGTTGGTGCCAAAGCTCATGGTCATGGCTGTGACGTTCTGGATTTTCCCGGTGCCATAGTTCACCATCAGGTTGCTGCCCGTGAAGGTGCCAACGCGGCCATAGTTGTCGGTAGGCGCTGTGCCCCCCACATAGTTGTATTGCGCAATACCCGATGCAGGCAGCGCGATGGTGGGTGAGTCGCCCCAGATGTGGTGGGACCCGACACTGTTGACGGAGCCTGCATTTGGTGCCTCGTACATCCAGTAGGCCCCTGCTGCCGCGCTGCTGCCAACTGTCCTGACAGGCGCAAACGCGGCCGCCAGTGTTTGTGCGTTGGTGAAAAATGAGTTGCTGACTTCCCTGGCCTCGGCCCTGATATCTGCGGGCGAGAAGTTCTTGAAGCTGATCTTCGTCTGGTCCGTGCCGGTCGGGCTGTAAAAGCCCTCAAAGTCAAGTACGGTGATAAGGCTGCTGCTTTTTGTGTTGATGACTGTTGCGGGCAAGTCGCTGGAGGCAACCGTCGTCAGGGGGGCGATGAGATTAACGGACGGCGAGCTTTGCTGAACCAGTTGTGGTGAAGTGGACACCCTGGCACCCGAGCTGGTGCTGGATCCGCTGCTGGCAGCGTCTTCCCCGCTGCTGCCGGCTGCGGCGGTGCTTCTTCCGCGGGCGGCAGCCATCCTGTCGTTCAGGATGGCAGGTGGTGCCAGCAGCCTGATGGGCGGGCTGCTGGCCGAGGGAACGTGAAAGGAGTCCTGCTGGCTGAATTCCTGGCTGCCTGCGCTGTTGGACACCGTGATGCGGCCATCCGTGACACCACCGAAAGTGCCGTTGCTCTCCATGGTGCCGTCAGGCCGCGCGCAGTCGTTGTTGCACGACACCACGCTGAAATGCGTGCCGCGTATGCCTATGGTCGAGGTGGCCGTACGCACGGCGTAATTGCTCTGGTTGGCCTTGCCGATCAGGCCGGTGATGGTGCGCATCCCGCCCTTGAGCAGACCCATCAGGGACTGGTCGCTGCCGGCCTGACCTTCAAACCGGTAGTTTTCTATCTTGAACTGGCTGTTGGCACGCAGGGCCACCACCGACTCGTCCGTGAAGCGGACCTGCAGCATGCTTTTGTCGCCCACTGTCAGCGTGTCGCCACTTTCGACCAGCGCGCCATTTTGCAGAGGGATCTGCTGGCCCGCCCGCTCCAGCGTGGCGCTGCCGGCGATGGCGAGGACCTTGCCCGCCGGCACCGCCCAGGCCGGCATACCCGAACAAAGTATCAGGATGGCGCCTGCAATCGTGCTTTTTTTGCCTTTGTTCATGCTGCTTCCCCGTTGTGTGCTGCGGTTGATTACCTGAACTCATAGCGAAGCTTGAGGGCAAGCTGGTCGCGGTTGTAGCTGAAAAACCCGATGGTCGATTGTTGCGCGATGCGCTGGTACTCAGTGCGCAGCAGCCAGCTGCGGTCGATGGCATAGCTGGCGGAAAGATCAAGCGCGAGGAATTCGTCCCGACGCGGCGACAGGCCGGGCGCATAGTCGCGTTCATAGCGGCTATTCTGGTAGCTCAGGCCGCCACCCAGGGTCCATCTGGCAATGGGCTGCAGGGTGATGCCGGTCCTGATGCCCCACAGCCCGCGCGACAGGTCTGGCCTGTCCTTGCGGTTTTTTTCCTCGCCCATGTTCAGGCCCAGCATGAGCTCCGGGCTCCATGCGTGTGAAAAGTTGCGCGTCCAGAAGCCGGAAATGTTGGACAGCCTGCTGTCGCGCACATCCGCACCGGAAGCCACCTTCACCGTCTTGTTGATGTCCAGCCAGGTGTCAATGTTTTTATAGGCCTGGTCGGACCACTGCAGGGAGACGCCGTAGCGGTTGAACTGGTCGCCCTGGTATTGCCATTCGCCCACCACGGTTGTCAGGTTCAGGTAGGGCTGGGTACCCAGCGCGAGGTGTGTGAAGTCAAGGCCCAGACGGTAGAGGCTGCGGCCCTGCAGCACTGAAACGCCGCCCTGCAGCGACAGCAATGACTGGTTGAAAACGTCGCTGTTGCCCTGGCGATGGATACGTCCCGACACCTGGCTGCCGCCATACAGCGCCACGCCGGGCGCCACCGGGTAGACGCCCTGGATGCCGGCGGCCACCGTGCCGAAGAGGTCGGAGCGCTTTTCTGAAGACTGACCCGGCGCAATGACGACGCCCGCCGGAAGTCCGGCCACCTGGCCGCTGGCGATGCCGCTGTTGATGTTGCTGTCATGGCCGCCGCCGATTTCGACAAAAGCCGACGAGGTGGGTTTGTAGCGCGACTCCCGGGCGCGTATGGCGTCCAGAAACAGGTTGATGTTGGTCAGTTCGCCGCCGGAAGCGCCGGCGACGAGTGCAGAAAATTCCTCACGCGCGCGGGTGTCCTCACCAAGGATGAAATAGCCGCGCGCAAGCTGGAACAGCGCCGACCGGTTGTCCGGAAACTGAAGCAGGTAACGCTCAAGCGCCAGCACACCTTCTCCGGGCACGCCTGCGTTGAGGGCGGCAATGCCGAAGTAAAAATCAAAAAGCGGTGTGCCCAGCGAGTCCGGTGATGCCTTGCCTGCCGCATAGGCTTCGCGGTCCTTGCCTTGTTCCAGAAGCGCCTTGACATCGTCTGCCGGCGCGGCTGCTGCATCAAACCCGGCAAGGCAGAGCGCTGCCGCCCACGCCGGCAACCCTGCGCTGGCAGGTATTTCATTTTTTGGTGTGCCCTGCCCCATGCTGCCCCTTTTTTGCAAAGGGTAGCACGGCAGCTTGGGTGAATGCTACAAAGTCAGTAGCGCTGAACGGCCGTTGTACGCAGCAATGTTGCGTGACGGCTGCAGTCCTGAGGAAAAAGCCCCGGTTTGGGGCGCTTTGAAGTGGCCCGGGCCGCTCAGGCCATGTAGACGGCGATGAAGGCCAGCAGGAACATCAGCACACCACCCGCCAGTGGCAGGATGAAAGGCGCAGCATGTGCAATGCCTTCAACGATGTCCTGCTCCTGCGCCGGTGTCGGGCTGGTATGGGTGGCGTTGGTGGTCTGTTCTGCTGCGTTGGATGTCATGGGAATTCCTGAACTGAAACTTGGGGACTGCAGCCGATTTTACATTCACCGACATTGAGGGGGCAATGCCGGGCTTTTCGTCGTCCGGACAGCTGATTAGACTGCGGGCATGAACATCACTTCAAGACCCGAATCAGTTGCAATCCTTCTGGCTGGCCTGCTGCTGCTGTCAGGCTGTGCCGCCACAGGCCCGAACAGCCCTTCTGCCAGGCCGGTGCTGTACCCCAATGCAACGCTTAACCGCGTCGGCCCTGCGCAGGGCCAGGCAGAAATTGATGCCTGCATCTCGCGCGCCCTGGCTGCGGGTTTGACAGCCGACGAGAAAAACAACGCGGTTGCCAGGCGAGCAGGGGAAGGCGCGGCGACGGCCGGCGTTGCCTCCGCCGTGGGGGCACTTCTCACGGGCCGCAGCAGCGATGTGCTGCGCTCAGGCGCCATAGGCGCGGCCGTCGGTGGCTCTGCAGGTGCGGTGTCAGGCGCTTTTCACAATGACAGGCCGAATGGCACTTATCGCCAGTTTGTGCAGCGTTGCCTGTCAGAACGTGGCTTTGACGTCATCGGCTGGAATTAGATGTTGGCCCCCACGTTCGTTCACTTCGTGTAACTCTCTGCACCCCGAGGGGGCGCTGCGCCTGCGGCCCGGCATAGCCGGTTCCGCGGCCCTGGCTTGCGAAGGCATCGCTTGGGTCCCGCCCTGATGCCAGTTTTCAATGCTGCTCGGAAGCTTCGAATCCCGCGGTGTTGAGGGCGGCAATCACCTGCGCTATGTGATCGCGGCCGCGGGTCTGGATCACCATTTCAATCTCCACGTTTTGCGCTGCCAGCATGGTGAACGCGCGCTGGTGATGCACTTCATTGATATTGGCGCCAGCCTCCGCAACAGTGGCGGTGATTTTTGCGAGTGAGCCTGGTACGTCGCGCGCGCTGACCGTGATGCGGGCCAGACGCCCTGCGCGAACCATGCCGCGTTCGATGATGGCGGCCAGCAGCAAGGGGTCGATGTTGCCCCCGCACAGCACCAGGCCAACTCTTTTACCGGCAAAACGCGCCGGGTATTTCAGCAGCGCAGCCAGTCCGGCGGCGCCCGCGCCTTCAACCAGTGTTTTTTCAATCTCAAGCAGCATCACCATGGCCTGCTCGATGTCGCCCTCATCGACCAGCAGCATGTCGTCGACCAGCCGCGCAATGATGGCGCGCGTGATGTTGCCGGGTGTGCCCACCGCAATACCTTCGGCGATGGAACTGGTGCCCTGCGGGTGATGTGTGCCCTTGATGGCATTGACCATGGCCGGGAAACGTGAGGTCTGCACGCCGATGATTTCAATGCCCGGCTGCATGGCTTTGGCGGCAGTCGCCATGCCCGCAATCAGGCCCCCGCCGCCCACGGCGATGACCAGCGTGTCCAGGTCGGGCAACACCCTCAGCATTTCCAGGGCCACTGTGCCCTGCCCGGCCACAACGGCCTCGTCGTCATAGGGGTGAACAAACACCAGGCCCTGTTTTTGGGCGAGTGCCAGCGCATGGGTCCGCGCCTCTTCCAGCGTGTCGCCGTGCAGCACCACCTCGGCACCGAAGCCGCATGTGCGTTCAATCTTCACGCCGGGCGTGAAACGGGGCATCACGATCACGGCGCGTATGCCCAGGCGCTGCGCATGGTAGGCCACACCCTGTGCATGGTTGCCGGCACTCATGGCGATCACCCCGCGTTTGCGTTCGTCGGCAGACAACTGCGCGAGCTTGTTGCAGGCGCCGCGCTCCTTGAAGGATGCCGTGTACTGCAGGTTTTCGAATTTGAGAAACACCTGTGCGCCGGTGACTTGTGACAGCGTACGTGATTCCACGCATGGTGTGTCGAGCAGATGGCCGTCCAGCCGTTTCGCAGCGCGCTTTATGTCTTCAAGGGAAAGCATGAATGTCCTTTGGGGCCGCCCGGGCTCTGTTCCGCGAGGCAACAGGCGCACCGTTTTGCCGGATTATGTGACCACCCGGCCCTTCCTGTAGCGTATTCCACACGAGTGTTTTGCAACAAGTGTCTTCCAACATTCCCAAAGCTGCGTTATGGTGAGGTGTCTGGAGGGGGTTCGGTCAACGTTCTTTACAAACTGGAGGTTTGTTCATGAGCAAGCGTTCCGTGAGTGACCAGTCGCAATGGCTTTTGTCACCGGGCCTGAAACAGGCTCCGGTGCTGGACCTGATGTGCTCGCATTTCGTGCTGACACTGGCCGCGCGCCAGGGCGCCAAGTTCAACGTGCGCCGCGACCTCAACAGCCTGCTGTCGCTGTCGGGCCGGCACCTTGTCTGGCCCCTGCCCGCCCTGCTGCGCCTGCGCGAATTTCTGGGCCGCCGGTGCAAGGACAACGAATTCTGGCGCGGCCACGAGGCACTCAGTGATGCAGAATTCCTCACGCGCCACGGCACCTGGCGCGGCCCTTACGAAGAAGGCACGCTGTTTTTCTATCTCGATGAACACGCCAAGGACCAGCCCAAAGACCTGCTCTCGGTGTTGAGCGCCACCGGTGAGTGGCTCACGCACGCGCTGAAAAAGCAGTCAACCCTGGTCGAGAAAAACATTGATGCGCTGGCCAACCTGCTGCAGCTCAACCGTGCCGAGCGCGCGTTGCTGCTCTACGGTACGCTTGCCCGCTATCAGCGCGACCTGCGCTCGCTGCTGGTCGAGTTCAAGGTCAACAACGCGCCCGAGGCCTACGCTGCGATTGCAGACGTCGCCGGCGTCAAGGCGCCTGACGTGGCCGAGGCCCTGCGTGCCGGCTCGCGGCTTGAGCGCATAGGCATGGTCGAAAACCTGATTTCCGAACACAACATCACGGACCTTGCCGACCTCATGAAGGTCAGTGAAAAACTGCCGCCCGTGCTGATGCGCGAGTACCGCGACCAGAACGAGCTGATGGCGGTCTTCACGCGCCCGGCTGCGCGCAGCGAGCTGGGCCTGAATGATTTTGCCTTTGTGCAGGAGGACGCCGACGTGCTGGTGTCCCTGCTGCGCAATGCGGTGGCCGGCAAGGAGCAGGGCGTCAACGTGCTGCTGTACGGCCCGCCCGGCACCGGCAAGACCGAACTCGCCAAGGTGGTCGCGCAGGCCGCGGGGCTCGACCTGTTCGAGGTTGAATACGCTGACCGCGACGGCAACTCGCTGAGCGGGCGTGACCGCTACCGCTCGCTGCAGATCGCGCAGGTCTTCCTCAAGGGCAGCACGCATTCGGCGCTGCTGTTTGACGAGGTGGAGGATGTCTTTCCGCCGATATCCAGCGAGGCCGCGCAGCTGCTGGCACGCTCCGAGCAGATGCCTTCACCAGTAAACGGCTCGGTCAATGGTAAGGCCTGGGTCAACCAGATCCTTGAATCGAACACCGTGCCCACGCTGTGGGTCACCAATCGCATTGAGCAGATAGACCCGGCCTTTCGCCGCCGCTTCGCCTATCACCTCGAGTTGCGTTCACCACCGCCTGGTGCGCGTGAGGGGGTGGTGCGCAAGACGCTGGAAGGCGTGCAGGTCAGCGAAGCGTTTATCGCCAAACTCACCGCACGCAAGGGCCTGACGCCGGCGCAGATACGCACGGCGGTGCGTTTCGCCCGGCTTGCCAGCGCACCCGAGGAAAAAATGGATGCACAGGTTGATGCAGCCGGCATGCAGGCCATCCTCCAGGGCGGGCGCCCCGCGCTGATGGAGTCGCTGATCGAGCGGCAACTCAAAAATGCCGATGTGGCGCTCGGCAACAAGGAGCCAGCCAAAGGCCGTCGCAGCGTCACGACCTATGACCTCGGCATGCTGAATGTCGAGTCGCGCTTTGAAGTGCCGCGCATTGTCGAAGCCCTCAAGAGCCGAGGCCATGGCACGCTGTGTTTCTACGGCGCGCCAGGCACCGGCAAGACCGCGCTGGCCGAGCACATCGCCAGGGCGCTGGACCAGCCCCTCATCATCAAGCAGGCCAGCGACCTGATGAGCAAATACGTCGGCGAAACCGAGCAGAACATGGCGGCCATGTTCAAGGAGGCCGAGCTTGAAAAAGCCGTGCTGCTGCTCGATGAAGCCGACAGTTTTTTGCAGGACAGGCGTGGCGCGCAGCGCACCTATGAAGTCACAGAGGTCAATGAAATGCTGCAGGGCATGGAGCGCTACGCCGGCATCTTCATCTGCACCACCAACCTGCTCGAAAGCCTGGACCAGGCGGCGCTGCGGCGCTTCACCTTCAAGATCAAATTCAAGCCCCTGACGGCCGTGCAGCGCGAGACGATGTTTGTGACCGAAGCCCTGGCCGGTGATGCTGCCTTGCTGACCCCAGAGCTACGCGCAAGGCTGGCGCAACTCGCGCAGATCTGCCCCGGTGATTTTGCGGCGGTCAAACGCCAGACAGACATCCTCGCCGCGACATTCACGGCAGAAGAGTTCATGAGCCAGCTCGAAGCCGAGCACCGCATCAAGCCCGAGGTGCGCGAGGCACGCAGCATGGGTTTCATGCACTGACGGGCTTCGCCCGCTGCACGCTTTCCTGCACTTCAGGCAGGAGCTTATGACGCATGTGTCTGTAGCGCGTGCCACCTACAGATAAGCACTAAGGATATAGAAATCCATTCGTTCCCATTTGAATGATCGCTTCCTAAACTGGCCCTCCGCTGCACGCTTCGACCTTTCGATGCGACACGCAGCTGATTCAAGGAGTGCGGTAAATGGGAACAAGGGATTTCGATACACAGCTGCTGTCCGGCGCTGCAGGCTCAGTGCGCCACGATGTTGATGTGCTGGTGATTGGCGGCGGCCCCGCAGGTGCATGGGCGGCGATCAGCGCGGCATCGACCGGCGCAAAAGTTCTTCTGGCTGACAAGGGTTATTGCGGCACCTCGGGCGCAACCGCACCCTCGGGCACAGGCCTGTGGCATGTGTCGCCTGAGGGAGATGCGCGTGAAAAAGCCAAGGACAGCCGCCTCGCCATGGGCGGCCACCTCGCCGAGCACGCCTGGATGGACCGCGTGCTGGCGCAGACCTGGGCCAATGTCGACAAGCTGACGGAATGGGGCTACCCCTTCCCCGTTGATGAAGATGGCCAGTTGCGCCGCACGTCATTGCAGGGCCCTGAATACATGCGCCTGATGCGCAAGCAGGTGAAAGCTGCGGGCGCCCGCATCATCGACCACAGCCCTGCGCTGGAGCTGCTGGTCGATGAACACGGCACCGTCTGCGGCGCGACCGGCGTCAATCGCCAGACCGGCGACACCTGGGTGGCGCATGCCGGTGCGGTGGTGATCGCCACCGGCGGCTGCGCATTTTTGAGCCGCGCGCTGGGTTGCAATGTGCTGACCGGCGACGGCCACCTGATGGCTGCAGAAGTCGGTGCAGAGCTGTCGGGTATGGAATTCTCCAACGCTTACGGGCTGGGCCCGGCGTTCTCTTCGGTGACCAAATCGCTGTTCTACAACTGGGCGACCTTCTATTACAAGGACGGCTCGCCGATTGAAGGCGCGGGTTCGGCGCGCGGGCGCAGCGTGATTGCCAAAACACTGCAGACCCAGCCGGTATTTGCCTGTCTTGATCGCGCCGACGACAACATCAAGGCCTGGATGCGCACCGCGCAGCCCAACTTTTTTGTATCGTTTGACCGCCAGGGCATCAACCCCTTCACGCAGCACTTCCCGGTCACGCTGCGGCTTGAAGGCACGGTACGCGGCACGGGCGGCCTGCATGTGGTGAGCGAGGATTGCTCGACCACAGTGCCGGGCCTGTACGCGGCAGGTGATGCCGCGACGCGCGAGCTGATCTGCGGCGGCTTCACAGGCGGCGGCAGCCACAACGCGGCCTGGGCGCTGTCATCGGGCTTCTGGGCCGGCGCCGGCGCTGCCGCATTTGGCCGCGATGCACGCAGCGGTGCCGCACGCATCGCCCTTCGCGCGGGCGGTGTGGCCCTGCAGGGCCGGGGCAGCCATGCACCCGACAGCGCAGAGGTCATTCGCGCCGTGCAGGCCGAGGTCTTCCCGTATGAACGCAATTGGTACCGGCGTGGTGATGTGCTTGAAGACTCGCTGCAGCGGCTCGATGCCTTGTGGGAACAGTTGCGCAGCGGTGCACCGGCTGCCAGCGCGCAGGAGGCCGTGCGTGCGCGTGAGGCGGCCGCCATGCTGGCGACCTCACGCTGGATGTACCGCAGCGCGCTGCAGCGCACCGAAACCCGCGGCATGCACCGCCGCAAGGAGCACACGGCAGTCGACCCGCTGCAGCAGCACAGGCTGGTCAGCGGCGGGCTGGATGAAGTCTGGGTGCGCAGGCAGGCCGTGAACTCAATCACCCCAACGGAGGCCGCGGCATGATTGAAATCGTGAGTGCCGAACGCTGCACGGCCTGCAACATCTGCGTGACCGCCTGCCCCACCAACGTATTTGACATGGTGCCGGGCAAGCCGCCGGTGATTGCCCGCCAGGACGATTGCCAGACCTGCTTCATGTGTGAGCTGTATTGCCCGGAAGACGCGCTTTATGTGGCGCCGATTGCCGACCATGCCTTCCAGGTTGAGGAGCACGAGGGCGACACCCGTGCACTGATGGGCAGTTATCGCAACGCCATAGGCTGGGGCAAGGGCCGCACACCCACCGCACGTATTGATGCGAGTTTTGAACTGCTCAAACGCGCGCATTGATTGCCCGGTTTAAACCACCGACCACCTTGAACAAATACAAATAGACAGACAGAACCCGAACATGAGCACCGCTAAAACAAATTTCCCCTCCCCTATGGTTTCAACCCGGCGCCGCCTGCTGGGTTCCGCTGCGGCAGCCGCCGCAACGCTGGCCCTGCCGGGCATTCTTCTCGCACAGACGCCTGCGCCAGCGGGCAATGTGCTGCGCCTGGGGTTTATCGGCCCCGGCAAAAAACCGTCGTCGGCCACCGGCTGGGCCCTGCAGCAGGGCAATTTGCAGCGTGAGCTTGCGCCGCTGGGTTTTACTGGCGTAGTGACGCGTGTCTTCCCGAATGGGCCTGACCTTAATGAAGCCTTTGTCGCCGGTCATCTGGATGTTGGCATTTACGGAGACACGCCCGCCGTGGTGGCGCGCGCCCAGGGTTTTGAGGGCGGCCTGCTGGGTTTTGACAACATCGGCCTGAATGCCTGGCTGCTCACGCCGCGTGACGGCGTCAAGTCAGTCAGGGAGCTGGAAGGCAAAACCATTGGCGTGGCGCTGGGCTCCTACATGCACCGCTACGTGCTGGGCTTGCTGAAAGAAAATGGGCTGCAGAAAAAGGTCAAGGTCGTGCACATGCTCCCGCGCGACGGCGAACCCGCGCTTGAGAAAGGCGCTGTGGCCGCCTTTGCCGCCCCCATCAACACGGGGCCAACCCTGGCGGCCCGCGGCTATCCGGTGATTGACGAAGCCGCAAAACACCCAACCCTGCGCGGCACCCAGGTCATCATCACTTCGCCAAAGCTGGTGGCCACTTCGCCCGGACTGCCCGCCGCCTGGGCGCGTGCCCGCACCCGTGCGCTTCAGGAGGTCCGCAAGGACACCGAGGCCTATTACGCCTTTCATGCGGAAGCCAGCGGCTTCCCGGTAGCGGCGGTGAAGGCGTCGTTCCCGATCTCGCAGTTCCCCGACACCGCCTATCCGGCGGAAGGTGTGGCGCTGATCGAGGAGGTCAAACGCTTTCTGCTGGCTGAAAACCTGATCCGCAAGGACTTCAAGGTGGCCGACTGGACTGTGGCGGGCGCTGCCTGAGTGAGTTCTGCTCGCCCTGGAACTGAAAGTTGCTATCAATTTAGTAACTGCTCACGCACGTATTTATTGGCCTGCAGCCGTTTTAATGCCCTAAAACAGGCTTTTTTTGGCCTTTTGGGCACCTCAAAACCGGTTTAAACCGCCTGAGACGGCCAAATGTTAATACCCATATTAACTTTTGACCAAATTGTTAATATGGAAGTTAACATTCGGGTCCAAACACCCGCCACAGGCCGGGAAGCCTAAAAACGAACCTGGCGTATCGCCTTGCCCGAGCCGTCATCCATGGTCTTGACGGTTTGCAGCATGTCCGCCAGCCGGTTTTCGGCCTTGCCGCCCGCCGCGGATGTACCCCGCCCCATGTGGCCGACCGCAATATGAAACATCAGCGGTTCGGCATCCGGCAACTGGCGTGAGGGCCGGAGTCCGCTGGCCAGGATCTTTGTGGCAACGTCGTTGGCCGAGTCGGGGTCAACCGGGCCCTCCATCAGCAATGCGAACTGGGCGTCGCCCACGCGGGCCAGCGTATCCGTGGCGTGCGCGATGCCCTGTATGCATGAGGCCGCCATGACCATGGCGCGGTCGGCGGTTTCCCGGCCGTGCTGTTTCTGCAACCCGGCCAGGTTGGCGAGGTTGATCACCAGCAGCGCAAACGGCAGCTGGTAACGCTCCCCCGTAGCCAGCGACTTGCGCAACTTGGCTGTCAGCACCTTCGCACCATAAAGGCCCGTCAACGGGTCGGTGTTGCGCAGCGCCGTGGTGCGCGCGCTGAGGTTGCGGCTCTGGGAAACACGCCGCCAGAGCCCGTAGAACAGGATGGGCGACCCCACCATCGCAGCCAGGATACGGCTGCCATCGGCCCAGAAGCCGGAAGAAATTGCGCCCAGGTTTCTGGCCAGAAGGATGAGCGCCGTCAGCAGAAGCGGCGAAAAACCCAGCGCCACCCAGCGTGTGTCGCGGTCACGTTCGTAAAGGCCTATGCCTATGCCAACCAGAAGTGCCGCCACCGCGGCGCCGACGGCAATGTTGAGCAGGATAAAACTGGCGTGGGTTGAATAAACGAGATCTGCGACGCCCGCCAGCGGCATGGCGTATATCAGGCCCAGCATGACAAGGTCAAAGTACCGGGAGTAACGCATCGGCGTGCAGACCGCGCGTGCAAACCACAGGGAGATCGATGCGCTGCACAGATTGAACATCACTGC
Source organism: Polaromonas sp. (assembly GCF_016185115.1). Taxonomy (GTDB): domain Bacteria; phylum Pseudomonadota; class Gammaproteobacteria; order Burkholderiales; family Burkholderiaceae_C; genus Polaromonas. The sequence continues at coordinate 171,055 of NZ_JACPOF010000021.1, forward strand.
GCCTGCATCGTTGAGCTGGGGTGACTGTGGCCAGGCGTACAGGCCGGCAAGCCCGCTGGAGACCGCCTGCGCACAGGCAAACAGCAGCATTTGCAGCGCCAGCAGTCCGAATGCCAGATCGCGGTAACTTGCCGCGTTAAAGGCGGCAAGCGCCACCATCACCGCGACAAAGCCGAAATAAATGCCCAGCAACATCTGCTCGTTCTGGCGGCTTTCAATGTATTCGGCGTCGCTCAGGATCTGCGGCGGCACCGAGTAGGGCATGCGCAGCTGCCTGACCTGTATGTAATAACGCACGGTCTGCCGGGTGTCGGCGGCGAGCTCGAAGACGGGGTAGCGTCCGCGCTGCGACCAGACGCTGCGCGGCAGATGATCGCCCGCCTGCTGCACCACCCACTGGCCGGACAGGTTGCGGTAATACAGCGTCGCCTCGTCCAGCGTTGGCATGGGAATCGCCAGCCGCCAGCGCGCAGCAGGGCTGGCAATGCTGGCATCAAAGCGCATCCAGAGGGAACTGCCGCCCAGAACCAAAGGCAGCCTTTTGTCCAGCGGCTTGAATACGCCTGCATCCTGGAGCTCGATCTGGTCGATGGTGAAGCTGTTGCTGCCGTCAACCAGGAATTCAAGCGGTGGATCAATGCGGACAGCCTGGCTCTCGGCGTCCAGTGCGACGGACTTCAGTTGCGCTGCGGCAGGCTGCGCGATAAGCAGGGTCGCCAGCGCGATCAGGCACCACAGGCCCCGACAGGCGTCAGCCAGCCTCGACGAGCGGGTGTCTGACCGGTGTTTGGGGTGATGATGCATTTTTTGATTTTGCAGCAAGCCAGCCATTTGAACCACCCTGTTCCCGGACTATCAGGGTTAACAGTCGCAGGCCGGCGGGCTGCCGGACATCAGGCGGCCGCGCATACACGCAGAACTTCTGCGCCATAAGCTTCCAGCTTTTTGACGCCCATGCCGGCAATGCCTTCAAGTTCGTCCATGCTGGTGGGCGCGCGCTCGGCCAGCGCCCGCAGCGTCGAGTCGTGAAAAATCACAAACGCCGGCAGGTTGTGTTCGCGCGCCACTTCGGCGCGCCAGGCCTTGAGCCGGCCCAACCGCTCCAGCGCACCAGCGTTGAGGGCGGCCTCGGCCATGCCCTTGACCGATGTTTTGGTCGCTTTTTTCCCTCGGCTGGTTTTTTCCGCGGCCAGCTGTTCGCGCAACATGACAGCGGTCTCGCCCTTGAGCACCTGCCGCGCATCCGGCATCAGCTGCAGGGTGTTGAAAGCGTCGACATCTACACGCACCATGTTTTTGGCAATCAGCTGGCGCAACACGGCGCGCCACTGCGCTTCGCCGAGGTCTGCGCCTATGCCAAAGGTGCTGAGCTTGTCGTGCTGGTACTGCACGACCTTTTCAGTCGGCTTGCCGCGCAGGATGTCCATCAGGTGGCCGGCGCCGAAGTTGATGCCGCTGGCCTGCTGCACGCGGTAGATGCAGCTCAACATCTTGCGGGCGGGCTCGGTGGCGTCCCAGACCGCAGGCGGGTTGAGACAGTTATCGCAGTTACCGCAAGGCTGGCTGTCTTCACCAAAATAATGCAGCAGGCTGACGCGCCGGCAGCGTGTGTCTTCGGCCAGGCTGAGCAGTGCATCGAGCTTGCCGCGCATCACCACCTTGAACTCTTCGCTGGCCGCCTCGCTGGTGTCTATCATGCGGCGCTGGTTGACGACATCCTGCAGGCCATAGGTCATCCAGGCGTCAGAAGGCAGGCCATCGCGGCCGGCGCGACCTGTTTCCTGGTAATAGCCTTCGATGTTTTTGGGCATGTCCAGGTGGGCGACAAAACGCACGTCGGGTTTGTCTATGCCCATGCCGAAGGCGATCGTCGCCACCATCACCATGCCGTCTTCGCGCAAAAAGCGGTCCTGCCGCTGCTGGCGCAGGGCGCTGTCCAGGCCTGCGTGATAGGCCATGGCCTTGATGCCTGCGTCCTGCAGGGTGTCGGCGATTTCTTCAACCCGCTTGCGCGACTGGCAATAGACAATCCCGGCCTCACCCGCATGTTCGCTTTCAATGAAGCGCAGCAGCTGTCTGGTGCCGTCGGTCTTCTCGACGATGGTGTAGCGGATGTTCGGCCTGTCAAAGCTGCTGACAAAATGCCGGGCGTCTTCGAGCTTGAGGCGCTCGACCATGTCCTGGCGGGTCAGTGCATCTGCAGTGGCGGTGAGCGCCATGCGCGGCACATCGGGAAAGATTTCATGCAGCAGGCTGAGTGAGCGGTATTCAGGGCGGAAATCATGGCCCCACTGGCTCACGCAATGTGCTTCATCAATCGCAAACAGGCTGAGCTTGCCGCGTTCATGCAGCGAACGCAGCAGGTCTTTCATGCGCGGCGTGTTCAGGCGCTCCGGCGCGGCATAGACCAGTGTCAGTTCGCCGCGCAGCATCTGCTTTTCAAGCGCACTGCTTTCCTCGAAACCCTGCGTCGAATTGAGGAACGCCGCCGACACGCCGGCCTCGTGCAGGGCGCCGACCTGGTCGTGCATGAGCGCAATCAGCGGCGAGATCACGATGGTCACGCCATGACCGGCGTTCTGGCGCGCAATCGCGGGTATCTGGTAGCACAGCGATTTGCCGCCGCCGGTCGGCATCAGCACCAGCGCGTCGCCGCCTGCAATCACATGGTCGACGATGGCCCGCTGCGGCCCGCGAAACTCGCTGTAGCCGAAGACTTCACCGAGGATGTCCAGCGGCGTGGGAATGAGGGTGATGGCGGACTGATCTGACAAGGCGCGGCTTACATCTGTTCCCAGGGCAGGCCGTCGAAGCGCCAGCCCGAGATGGTCGAGCGGCGAAACGCTTCGTCAAGTTCGCCTTCAAAACCATGCACCACGTGCTGTACATCGGTAAACCCGGCGGCTTCCAGCGCCTTGCCCGCATCGCGTGTACGCTGGCCGGAACGGCAGATCAACAGCACCGGCTGGTCCTTGCCGCTGCCTTCGCGCAAGACGGCCTCCGCAAACTTCTGGGCGTCCGGTTGCAGGTCGGGGTATTCATACCAGGGTACGTTGACCACATTGGGTGGCCGGCCAACATACAGCGACTCGATTTCCATGCGTACATCGACAAACAGGCTGTTGGTGTGGGACTGGAGCCAGTCCCAGGCTTCTTTGGGTTGCAGGTTTTTCATGGCTTGGGGAGTAAGCCCGTATTGTCATTGAAACCATTGCGTAAATAACAGACCGCCTAAAATGACGGCCATGAAGCCCATCACCTATACCCGCGGCCAGCAGCTGCCAGCCATTCTCGAGAAACGCATTGCCATTCTTGATGGCGCGATGGGCACCATGATCCAGCGTTTCAAGCTCAACGAAGCACAGTACCGTGGTGAACGTTTCAAAAACTTTCACAAGGACGTGAAGGGCAACAACGAGCTGCTCAGCCTGACCCGGCCCGATGTCATCCAGGACATTCATGAAGGCTACCTGGCCGCCGGCGCCGACATGATAGAAACCAATACCTTCGGCGCGACCACCGTGGCCCAGGCCGATTACGACATGGCCGACCTGGCGATTGAGATGAATCTCGAGTCGGCCCGCATTGCCCGCGCCGCATGCGATAAATTCTCGACGCCCGACAAACCGCGTTTTGTGGTCGGCGCCCTTGGTCCCACGCCCAAGACGGCCAGCATCAGCCCCGACGTGAACGACCCCGGCGCGCGCAACACCAGCTTTGAAGAGTTGCGCAAGGCCTATTACGAACAGACCGAGGCGCTGGTCAAGGGCGGCAGCGACGTGCTGCTGGTCGAGACGATTTTCGACACGCTCAATGCCAAGGCCGCATTGTTCGCCATTGACGAGTATTTCGACAATACCGGCGAGCGCCTGCCGCTCATCATCAGCGGCACCGTGACAGATGCATCAGGCCGAATCCTGAGCGGCCAGACGGTGACGGCCTTCTGGCACAGCGTGCGTCACGCACAACCACTGGCCATTGGCCTCAACTGCGCGCTGGGTGCTGCGCTCATGCGTCCCTACATCCAGGAGCTTTCCCGGGTGGCGGGCGACACCTTCATCAGCTGCTACCCGAACGCCGGTTTGCCCAACCCCATGAGCGATACCGGCTTCGACGAAACGCCGGATGTGACCTCACGCCTGCTGCATGAGTTTGCCGCTGAAGGCCTGGTCAATATCGTGGGTGGCTGCTGCGGCACGACGCCTGACCATATCCAGGCGATTGCGAGTGCTGTGGCACCCGTCGCGCGGCGCCAACTCTCATCCGGCGTTTTCTACCGCGAGGCAGCCTGAATTCAAGTCTGAGCGGCCTCTAACGGAGCAGTGTCTTCGCAAGTAGAGCCGCGGAACCGGCTTTGCCGGGCTGCAGGCGAAGCGGCCCCCTCGGGGGGCAGGAAGCTACGCGAAGCGAGCGACCGTGGGGGCTACGTCGGCATTAAATGGTCGATTTCCTGCTGCATGGCTTGCACGAGCTGGCTGTACATCTTGAGCTTTTCCGCCGTGTCGCGCAGCCGCTCCGCGATCCGCAGCGACACGGCGAACATCAGCTTGGCGGCGGTTTTGGGGTCGTTCTCGCCCATTTTTTCAAGCGCTTCGCGCGACAGAACCGCACAGCGCACGTCGGTGCTGGCGGTGCATGAGGCCAGCCGGGGCTGGCCATCGACCAGGCCCATTTCGCCGATCAGGCTGCCCGGACCGACCACGTTCACGGTAAGGGGGGCGTGTCGGCTCACCACGATGCTCTCCACAGTCACTTCGCCTTCGAGCAGCAGAACCATGTAACCGGTATCGGTCCTGTCGCCTTCGTTGATGAATGTGGTTCCCATGGCGATCCTGCGCGGGATCATGTAGCTCACCACGGTCAGGGCCTCATCGGGCGAAAGCTGCATGAGCGCAGTGGGCGCTATCAGCAGGCTGGCTGCCAGCTCTGCGGTGCTTGAGCCTTCGACGGCCCGCATGCGTTCTTTGGGCCGCATGCGTTCTGGCGCGTCAATCGGTGCGGGCCGGCCTTTGCCAAAAAGCTTGTCGAACATGGTCATTTTTCGATTTTTGGCCTGGGCGTGTGTTCCGGTTGGCGCAAGTGTGCGCAGGCGTTTAAAATGATGGTAACCCAAGGAGCGTTGCAGCGAAACCATGATTTCGTCAGGCTTGGGTTACAGGTTGCGCCAGCCGGTGCCCCTGCAGCAACGACGCTCACCTGAGCGCCCATTAAGCCCCAAGGTGAGTCGTGTCCCAAACTGAAAATTCCAGAATCGTTCCGTCCATGAAACTGTCCGGCCTTGAGCCGGTGCAGATTGGCGATGGCACCTTGTTCGTCAACATCGGCGAGCGGACCAATGTCACGGGTTCCAAGGCCTTCGCGCGCATGATCCTGAACGGCGACTTTGAAGCTGCACTTGCCGTGGCGCGGCAGCAGGTCGAGAACGGCGCCCAGATCATCGACATCAACATGGACGAGGCCATGCTGGACAGCCAGGCGGCCATGGTGAGGTTTTTGAACCTGATCGCCAGCGAACCCGACATCTCGCGCGTGCCCATCATGATCGACAGCTCCAAGTGGAGCGTGATCGAGGCCGGCCTGCGTTGCATACAGGGCAAGGGCATCGTCAATTCCATCTCGATGAAGGAGGGGCTGGACTCTTTCAAGCATCAGGCAAAACTGCTCAAGCGTTATGGCGCGGCTGCCGTCGTCATGGCCTTTGATGAAAAAGGCCAGGCCGACACGTATGAACGCAAGGTCGAGATCTGCGAACGTGCCTACCGCGTGCTGGTTGATGAACTCGACTTCCCGCCTGAAGACATCATCTTCGACCCCAACATCTTTGCCATTGCCACCGGCATCGAAGAGCACAACAACTACGCGGTGGACTTCATCAATGCCACGCGCTGGATCAAGGAGAACCTGCCGGGCGCCAAGGTGTCGGGCGGCGTGTCTAACGTGTCGTTCAGCTTCCGCGGCAATGACCCTGTGCGCGAAGCCATTCACACCGTTTTCCTCTATCACGCCATCAAGGCGGGCATGGACATGGGCATCGTCAATGCCGGCATGGTCGGTGTGTATGACGACCTCGAGCCCACGCTGCGTGAACGCGTTGAAGACGTGGTGCTCAACCGCCAGCCTGTATATAAAGAGGGCGAGCAGGAACTCACACCGAGCGAGCGCCTGATTGAAGTTGCTGAAACTGCGAAGAGCGGCGCGAAAGACGACAGCAAGAAAAACGAGTGGCGCGCGCTGCCGGTGCGCGAGCGCCTATCACATGCCCTGGTACACGGCATGAACGAGTTCATCACTGAAGACACAGAAGAGATGTACCAGGCCATCCTGGCAGACGGTGGGCGGCCATTGCATGTGATCGAAGGCCCGCTGATGGACGGCATGAACATCGTTGGCGACCTGTTTGGCCAGGGCAAGATGTTCCTGCCGCAGGTGGTCAAGAGTGCCCGCGTGATGAAGCAGGCCGTGGCGCACCTGCTGCCCTACATCGAGGCTGAAAAACTGCTGCTCGAAGCCGCAGGCGGTGACGTCAAGACCAAGGGCAAGATCATCATTGCCACGGTCAAGGGCGATGTGCATGACATCGGCAAGAACATCGTCACGGTGGTCTTGCAGTGCAACAACTTCGAGGTCGTCAACATGGGCGTGATGGTGCCCTGCCATGAGATCCTGGCGCGCGCCAAGGTTGAGGGTGCCGACATCGTCGGGCTGTCGGGCCTGATCACACCCAGTCTTGAAGAAATGCAATACGTGGCATCCGAGATGCAGAAGGATGACCATTTCCGCATCCGCAAGATCCCGCTGCTTATCGGTGGAGCGACCACGAGCCGCGTACACACGGCCGTGAAGATCTCGCCGCACTACGAAGGCCCGGTCGTCTATGTACCGGACGCCTCCCGCAGCGTGAGTGTGGCGCAAAGCCTGCTGTCTGACCAGGCGGCAAAGTACATCGATGAACTCAATACCGATTACGACAAGGTGCGCAGCCAGCACGCCAACAAGAAGCAGGTGCCTATTTGGCCGCTGGCAAAGGCACGTGCCAATGCGACGAAGATCGACTGGGCCGGTTATACGCCACCCGTGCCCAAGTTCACCGGCCGCCGCGTCTTCAAGAACTTCGATCTGGCTGAGCTCGCGAAATACATCGACTGGGGGCCATTTTTCCAGACCTGGGATTTGGCCGGGCCTTTCCCTGCCATCCTCAAAGACGAGGTCGTCGGTACAGAAGCCGTGCGTGTGTATGCAGACGCGCAGCGCATGTTGCGCCGCCTGGTCGAAGGACGCTGGCTGACGGCCAATGGTGTCATCGGCCTGTACCCGGCCAACAGCGTGGGCGACGACGTTGAAATCTACACGGATGACTCGCGCACTGAAGTGGCCATGACCTGGTTTGGCCTGCGCCAGCAGGCGGAAAAAACGGCGGTTGAAGGCGTGATGCGGCCCAGCCGCTGCCTTTCAGATTTTGTCGCGCCCAAGGCGTCAGGCGTTGCCGACTACATCGGTTTGTTTGCTGTCACGGCCGGTTTGGGGGCGGAGAAAAAAGAGAAGTATTTCCAGGATGACCATGACGATTACTCGTCCATCATGCTGAAAGCCCTGGCTGACCGGCTGGCCGAAGCCTTCGCCGAAGCCATGCACCAGCGGGTGCGTACAGACCTGTGGGGCTATGCGCAGGGCGAAACGCTCGATGTTGAGGCGATGATCGCCGAAAAATACCGCGGCATACGCCCTGCACCGGGCTATCCGGCCTGCCCCGACCACAGCGTCAAGCGGGACATGTTTGAACTGTTGAAGGCTGATGACATCGGCATGGCCCTGACAGAGAGCCTGGCCATGACGCCCGCAGCCAGTGTCAGCGGCTTTTACCTGAGCCATCCTGACAGCACCTACTTCAATGTTGGCAAGATCGGGGACGACCAGTTGCAGGATCTTGCCGCGCGGCGCGGCGCGCGCGCAGAAGATTTGCAACGCCTGCTGGCACCCAATCTTTAATTCCAATTCCGATTAAAAACAATCACTGCGTTGCTTCGTCTTGCCGTGCTACAGCACTGTCTGCGACTTCGCGCCTTGTTCTCGCTTCTAATGGGAACTGGATAGGGTCGGCTTGGGCGAGCTTTACGGCGGGTTTACCGTAAACGGCCGGTATTTACAAAAAGACACGTGGCGTTTATTGGCCTTGTGTACCTTTTGGCCTGTAAAGCGTTGAGAGATTGCGCAACTCGCCAAAAGAGTGGCCAGCATGGTACAACCGCAAATTATGGGCTGGCGGTTGCCCTGACAGCCCGCCAACAGAGCGCCCAGAAAAGTCATACCGGAGGTCATTGCCATGAACACATACAACACGGATAACCTGCAACCAGGCCAGCAACCCGCTTCTGCGGCGAACAAGCCGCTGTGGGCCGCAGTCGGAATTCTGGGCGTCGCCGTGCTCGCCATGGGCGGCTTCATGATTTACCAGCAGTCGAAACAGTCGCCGCCTGCGGAGAAGGTCGCCCTGGCGGCGCCATCACAGGCAGCGCTGGGTGCGCCGTCCATGGCGGCTTCCGCAACCGCCGCCGATGACATGATCGAGAAACCTGCTGCAGCTGCCAAACCCGCGCCTGTGCCAGTGCCTGCACAAAAGGTGGTCAAGCCAAAACCGGTTCCGAAACCCCAGCCTGCGACAGCAGGTGTCTCGCCCTCGCCTTCCTCGGTGCCTGTGCCGGTCGCGGTTGCGCCAGCACCTGTGTGCGGTTATTGCGGGTCGATTGAATCCGTCACACCGGTGACGCGCTCCACCAAACCGCCGGGAGTGGGTGTTGGTACGGTTGCCGGCGGTGTGCTTGGCGCCGTGCTGGGCAACCAGATAGGCCAGGGCAATGGCCGCACGCTGGGCACCATCATAGGCGCGGTGGGCGGCGGCTTTGCTGGCAACGCCATCGAAGGCCAGATGCGCAAGGAAACTGTCTATCAGGTCAATGTCCGCATGGAAGACGGCTCCCACCGCACCATTGAGGTCGCCCAGCCACCTGCAGTGGGCAGCCGTGTGACGGTCGAAGGCTCGACCATCCGCAGCAATGATGGCGCCGTATATCGCGCTCCGGCGCCGGTGACGCCGAACGTCGTGCAGCCCGCCCCAGTGCAGCAGGGCGGCTGATAGCCGGAATGGCACGCTCGCCAAAAGGCACCGCATGAAAATGCGGTGCCTTTTTTCATGGCCGTCACCTCGGATTCTCCTGAAGGGCGGACGCTATCATTGCCCACCTGAAAGCGCCAATGCGGTCCGGGATTGTGTCCGTGACGCAACTGGCTTCACCTGTCGACGAAAAAAAGCAATATGTTCCGGCTTGTCCTCATTCTCTTTGGCGCTGATGCGCTGATCAAGCGCTGGAAGATTTTCTTTTTTGCCGGTCTGCTGACCATGGCCGCAGCCGCCGTGTTGCTGGTTGACCTGGTGGATGGGGTGGCCAACGTCACGACCTGGGTGCTTGGCCTGTTTCTGCTCATCCAGGGACTGGCAGAGATAGCGGTAGGCGCCAGCCATACCGGTTCGCGCCGCCGGCTTGAAATGCTCCGGGGCGTCGCCATGGTCGTCGTCGCAAGCCTGGTGCTGGATTTTCCGTGGGACAACGCGTTGACTGCTGGTGTGCTTTTCGCCGCTGCATTTTTCTTCAATGGTGTCCTGCGCATTGCCTCCAGCCTGCTGGTCCGGTACCCGCGCTGGCGCCTGTCCAACCTGATTGGCTGGGGCTACCTGCTGATGGCCGTGCTCCTTGTCACCGAGTGGCCGCTCAGGCCGGAAATGAATGTTCCCTTTTGTCTGGGCCTGGCTTTGCTGGCAGGCGGCCATGTGCTGGCTCGCGGTGCCTGGCGCCTGCGACGGCTGCCACGCGGCTCAAGGCTGGCAGCCATTGAAATTTACCGCCGCCGCAGGGATTTCGCGGACATCCCTTCGCCTCCTCGCCCCGCTGTGGCAAATGCGGACAATCCGCATGCCATGGTTGTTCACGTCTGGACCGCTACTGGTCTGGCCGATGAGCGCGTACGCATGCCGCTGATCGACAGGTATCTTTTTGCCCTGTCGCGCAAGGGCAGCGTGACCACGGGTCATGTGGCGCTGTCGTGTGGCAATGATCTTTACATCAGCCATCATCCGCGCGTGCGGCTCAACATCACGCAGCAAAACGTGGTTGACCAGGTGCGGGCTACCAGCAGTAACGATCATCCTGGGATGTGGCTGCCTTCCTATGCGCAGGAGGCCAGCGACACCCGGCCCGCGACTGTCAATATCCGCTTCCGTGTGTTTCAGCTCTCGCATCTGCAGGCTTTCTGGGACGATTACCAGCGGGATGACACCTATAACCTGACCAGTCGCAACTGCTCGGTTGCGGTGACGGAGGCGATTGACGCCGCAGTCGAAGGCGTATTTGCCGACAAGCCCTTCTGGCGAACCTTGCTGCGGCTTGCGGTGCATCCGGACATGTGGCTTGCCGGCAGTGTCAGGGTGCGGGCGGAATCCATCGCCTGGACGCCGGGGTTGGCACTGGACTACGCCAGCGCCCTGAGGCGCATCACGCATCCCCGCCATGACCTGAAAATGCATCTGTCGCACTGGTTGAAAGCGCGGCGCCGTCATTGAAGACGCCGCGGTCTGTCAGGTGGCGGCCTTGAGCGAACGCCGGTATTGAACCGCTTCGGCCACGTGAGTCACCTGAACTGTTTCCGCGCCGGCGAGGTCGGCAATGGTTCGTGCGACTTTCAGGCAGCGGTGAATGCTGCGGCCTGACCAGCCCAGCCGGGCTGCCGCCGTGTTGAGGAATTTTGCAGAGGCAGCGTCCAGCCGGCACTGCTCGTCAATCGCCTGGCCTTCAAGCGCCTGGTTGCTGCTGCCTTGCCGCGCGATGGAGCGTTGCCTGGCCTGAACCACACGCTCGCGTATGGCTTGTGTTTTCTCGCCGGGCGCGCTGTTGATGAGTTCATCTGCAGCCAGACTGCCCACTTCGACGTGCAGGTCAATGCGGTCCAGCAAGGGGCCGCTCAACTTGCCCTGGTAGCGCGAGACCTGCTCTGGCGAGCATCGGCAGGTGCGCAGGGTAGAGCCGAGATAACCGCAGGGGCAGGGGTTCATGGCGGCAATCAGCTGGAAGCGTGCAGGGAACTCGGCCCGCTGTGCAGCCCGCGAGATGGTGATGTGGCCTGATTCAAGTGGTTCGCGCAATGCTTCCAGCGCTGCGCGCGGAAACTCCGGCAGTTCATCCAGGAATAAAACGCCCCTGTGCGCCAGTGAGATTTCGCCCGGGCGTGGCGGGGATCCGCCGCCAACGAGCGCCACGGCGCTGGCTGTGTGATGCGGGGCGCACGTGGGCCTGACAGCCCATTGGTCGAGCGAAAAGCGCCCGCCCAGTGACCCGACCGCAGCGCTCTCAAGCGCCTCTTCGGTGGTCATGGCCGGCAGCAGGCCTGCAAAGCGCTGTGCCAGCATGGATTTGCCGGAGCCCGGGGCGCCGACCATCAGCACGCTGTGTCCGCCTGCTGCCGCGATCTCCAGCGCCCGCCGTGCCGCTGCCTGCCCCTTCACGTCTGCCATGTCGGCATAAGGTATGTGGACAGATGGTTCGGCGGCATGGATGCGGCTCCAGCCCTCCTGCTCTTCTGTGGCGGCATCGCCCGGCAAAAACCGTCTCACAACGTCCAGCAGATGCAGTGCGCCGTAAATTTCGGCGCCCGGTACCAGGGCGGCTTCCTGGGCGCTGCCCGCCGGGAGTACCAGTCTCGGCATGCTGCTCGTGTGGCCGCCAGCATTGCGGTTGATGGCCAGGCTCATGGCCAGCGCGCCGCGTACAGGACGCAGTTCGCCACCCAGCGACAGCTCGCCGGCAAATTCATAGCCCTGCATCTTCAGGGGGTCGAGCTGCCCGCTGGCGGCAAGAATACCCAGCGCGATCGGAAGATCAAAGCGGCCGGAGTCCTTGGGCAAGTCCGCAGGAGCCAGATTGACGGTGATTCTTTTGTTGGACGGAAACTCCAGCCCGGTATTCTGAATTGCAGAGCGCACCCGCTCGCGGGCTTCCTTGACCTCTGTTTCTGCAAGCCCCACAAGCGTGAAGCTGGGCAGCCCGTTTGCCAGATGAACCTCTACAAAAACCGGGCGCGCCTCCATTCCCAGCAGTGCACGACTGTGCACTAAAGACAAGCTCATCCGAAAATCCCCCCATGAAATGCATCAATGTTGTGCATATTTGCGACCAACTTGGTGCATCTTTATTTTTAGTGGTATTTACCCCACGCAAGCTATAACGCGTCAGTCCTTGCGTCGGTAGACTTCGCCTGTTCATGCAAGGAATTTGCTTTGGCACGGTCCGTGCTAGACGGTACTCGCTTGAATAGCCTCGTTAACTTAAACAACTCTCTCCGGAGCATTCCATGAAACTTATCCCCATCCAGATCGCTCTCGCGGCCGCTGTGGCCCTGTCAGGCGCTGCATCCGCGCAAACCGCAGCTGCACCGGCTGCACCTGCATCCCCATGGTCTTTCAACATTGCCCTGACCTCGAACTACAAGTTCCGCGGCCAAGACCAGGATACTTCGCGCACCCGCAGCTTTAAGCCTGCCCTGCAAGGCGGCATTGACTACGCATTTGCCAACGGGTTTTACCTCGGCAACTGGAACTCCACGGTCAGTTTCTTGGATCCTGATCCTGCAAACACCACCGGCAAGCGCGCCAACCTGGAAATGGACTTCTACGGCGGCTACAAGTGGGCCATCGGCGACTGGGGCTTTGACATTGGCCTGTTGCAGTACTACTACCCCAATGCCACCAAGGCCAACACGACGGAAGCCTACATCGGCACCAGCTACGGCCCAGTCTCTGCCAAATACTCCAACACCCTTTCCAAGGGTTACTTCGGCACCGGCATCGGCACCGTCGCCGCTCCTACCAGCGATGGCCGCGGCACCCAGTACCTGCAGTTCGCTTTCGCCAAGGAGTTCATGCCCAACTGGACTTTCAAGGCTTCCGTTGGCCAGACCACCTTCAAGAGCGCAGTCAAGGCAGCGGGCATCCCCAACTTCACCGACTACAGCCTCGGTGTGTCGTATGACTTCGGCAACTCCCTGTCGCTGGCTGGTTACGTCCAGGGTGCAAGCCAGAAGAACTCCTACAACTACACCGTTGGTGGCGTGACCAAGTCGCTCAATCGCGACACCTTCATCCTGACCCTGACCAAAGCGTTCTAAAGCCACAAAGGCGGCAGCCCGGTGGGCTTGCCGCCTTTTTATAAATCATCCTGGAGGAAATCTGAACATGAAACTCGTTACGGCCATCATCAAACCGTTCAAGCTGGACGAAGTGCGCGAAGCACTTTCCGGTATTGGCGTCCAAGGCATTACGGTCACTGAGGTCAAGGGTTTTGGCCGCCAAAAAGGGCACACCGAGCTGTACCGTGGCGCTGAATATGTTGTTGATTTCCTGCCCAAGGTCAAGATTGAAGCTGCCGTGTCTGACGACCTCGTCGATCGTGTGATCGAAGCCGTCGAAGGCGCTGCACGCACCGGAAAAATTGGTGATGGCAAGGTTTTTGTCTACAACCTTGAGCAAGTAGTGCGTATCCGGACCGGCGAAACCGGCAAGGAAGCGCTGTAAGGCCTCACCCATCTACAAGCCAAAAAAGAGAACACTGACATGAAAAAACTACTTGCTTCCCTGGTACTGGGATTGAGTTTGCTGGCCTCGGGCGCCGCCGTGCTTGCGCAGGCACCTGCTGCTTCCGCCGCTTCCGCCGCTTCCGCTGCTCCTGCAGCTGAAGCCAAACCGGCCGCCTCTGCAGCTGCTCCCGCTGCTTCTGCCGCACCAGCCTCCGCAGCTGCTGCACCAGCGCCTGCTGCCGCCGCTTCTGCTCCTCCTGCACCCGTTCCCAACAAGGGCGACACCACCTGGATGATGGTGTCCACCCTCCTCGTGATCCTGATGACCGTCCCTGGCCTGGCCCTGTTCTACGGCGGTCTGGTCCGCAGCAAGAACATGCTGTCCGTCCTGATGCAGGTCATGGTGACCTTCTCCATGATTGTCGTCCTCTGGGTGCTCTACGGCTACAGCCTGGCATTCACGGAAGGCAATGCCTTCTTCGGCGGCTTTGACAGGCTCTTCATGAAGGGTATCTGGGACAACGCTGCCGGCACATTTGCGAGTGCGGCAACCTTCAGCAAGGGCGTCGTGATTCCCGAGATCGTCTTTGCTGCATTCCAGGCTACCTTCGCCGGTATCACCTGCTGCCTGATCGTCGGTGCTTTCGCAGAACGTATCAAGTTCTCCGCAGTACTGCTGTTCATGGCCCTGTGGTTCACCTTCAGCTACGCTCCTGTTGCCCATATGGTCTGGTTCTGGATGGGTCCTGATGCCTACACCGGCAAGGAAGTCGTCGATGCAATGAACGCCAAGGCCGGTTACATCTGGCAGATGGGCGCCCTTGACTTCGCCGGCGGTACTGTCGTGCACATCAACGCCGCTGTTGCCGGCCTGGTCGGTGCCTACATGGTTGGCAAGCGTATTGGCTACGGCAAGGAAGCCATGGCTCCTCACAGCCTGACGCTGACCATGGTCGGTGCTTCCCTTCTGTGGGTGGGCTGGTTCGGTTTCAATGCCGGCTCCGCACTCGAAGCCAACGGTTTCGCAGCTCTCGCCTTCATCAATACCCTGGTTGCAACCGCAGCTGCTGTGCTGGCATGGTCTGTTGGTGAAGCGCTGATGCGCGGCAAGGCTTCCATGCTCGGCGCCGCATCCGGTGCAGTGGCAGGCCTCGTGGCCATCACGCCAGCAGCCGGCAACGTCGGCATCGGTGGCGGCCTGGTTATCGGCCTGGTTGCCGGCTTCGCATGCCTCTGGGGTGTGAACGGCCTGAAGAAACTGCTGGGTGCTGACGACTCGCTCGACGTGTTCGGCGTGCACGGTATCGGCGGTATCCTCGGCGCCCTGCTGACCGGCGTGTTCAATTCGCCAAGCCTGGGTGGCCCTGGCTACACCGCTGACTGGGTGACAGCCACCATGGTTACTGCTGCCGATTTCTCCGTGGTGTCGCAACTGTGGATCCAGGCCAAGGCTGTGCTGATCACCATCGTCTGGTCCGGTGTCGTGTCCTTCATCGCTTACAAGGTTGTTGACCTGACCATCGGTCTGCGTGTCAGCGAAGAAGATGAACGCGAAGGCCTGGACATCACGTCCCACGGCGAAACTGCCTACAACCGCTAAGAATTAACCGGACTGCCCTGAATTCGAAAGCTTTCAGGGCGCTCTGTTAATAGCTAGAGAGTCTCCTTTGGATGTTCAGCCTGCCGGTGCAAACTGGCAGGCTGTTTTTTTTGCCTGTACAGTTTGTGATCACACCCGACCAAGCTGACCAAAGCTGAACAAGGCATCCATGACCTGGCAAACTGTCGTCACACAACCCTCTGCCCTGGGCGAATCACCCTTCTGGCACCCTGACGAGCAGATGCTTTACTGGGTGGATATTCCCGGCAGGCAGGTTCACCGCCTCAATGTCTTCATGGGCAGCATTGAAAGCTGGGCCATGCCGTCGGAGCCCGGCAGCATCGCACCCGTGAAAGACGCTGCAGGCGGAAGCGACGGCCTGGTGATCGCCTTGCGCGACGGCATTTACCGCGCGAGGCACTGGGGCGCTGAGCTGCAGTTGATCGCGCCTGCCCTGCATGACCCGGCCAGCAGCCGCTTCAATGACGGTAAAGCCGACCCGGCGGGCCGCTTCTGGGTTGGCACGATTTACGAGCCGCGTAACGCGGCAAAGGCGCAACTTTATTCACTCGATGCCCGGACTCCAATGCCCGGCCAGATGTATGGATTGCGAGTCATGGCCGGTGGCGCCACAACCGCCAACGGACTGGCCTGGTCACCCGATGCCAAAACCATTTACTGGTCAGATACGCCCTCACACACCATACGCGCCTGGGACTGGGACATCGATGCCAACACCATGGGCGGCGAGCGCATCTTCAAGCGCTGGCCGGCCAAACCGGCAGGCTGGCAGAGCGGCATGCCCGGCTACGATGGCCGCCCTGATGGTGCGGCGGTTGATGTGCAGGGCAACTATTACGTGGCCATGTTTGAAGGCGCGCGTGTGCTCAAGCTCTCGCCGCAGGGTGAGGTGCTCACAGACATACCTGTGCCCACGCAGTGTCCGACCATGCCCTGTTTTGGCGGCGCCGACCTGCATACGCTCTACCTCACCAGCGCGCGCCAGAACCGACCTGATGCCGAGTTGCAAACCTACCCCGACTCGGGCTGCGTGTTCTCCATGCAGGTCGATGTGCCGGGGATGCCGGTCAATTTTTTCATCGATTGAGCAGTTGCATCCGGCGCGCCAAAAAAACCGAACAGCCCGCGTTCAAAAAATTCAAACTCTGCGACCTGCACCCCGCGTAACATCAAGGCCCATGGATTTCCACGCTAACGCCATTGCTTCCCTTGCCGACCGCGTGCGCAGCGCCGCTGCAGTCGCAACGCCACTGCGCATCAGAGGCGGGGGCAGCAAGGATTTTTACGGCCAGGCGTTGACAGGCGAGGTTCTTGAAACAACGACGCTTGCAGGTGTGACCAGCTATGAGCCCAGTGAGCTGGTCGTCACTGCAGGCGCCGGCACACCGCTGGCGGAGCTCGAAGCCTTGCTGGCCGGGCATGGCCAGTGTCTGCCTTTCGAGCCGCCGCACTTTGCCGGCAAGGCAACGGTTGGCGGCATGGTGGCCAGCGGCTTCAGCGGTCCGGCGCGTGCCAGTGCGGGGGCGGTGCGCGATTATGTTTTGGGCCTGCAGCTCATCAACGGCAGGGGTGAACACCTTACCTTTGGCGGCCAGGTCATGAAAAACGTCGCCGGTTACGACGTTTCACGCCTCATGGCCGGGGCCATGGGTACGCTGGGGCTGATCACCGAAGTCAGCCTCAAGGTGTTGCCGGTGGCCCCTGCCGAAGCGACCTTGCGCTTTGAATGCAGCCAGGCCGAAGCCCTGCAACGCCTCAACGCATGGGGCGGTCAGCCGCTGCCGCTCAATGCCAGCTGCTGGCTTGAGGAGAACGACACCGGCACGCTTTACCTGCGCCTGCGCGGCGCCATCGCAGCGGTTGAAGCGGCCTGCAAAACGCTGGCTGCCTACGGTGGTGAAAGAAAAGAAAACGTGGCGTCGGACTGGGATGCCTGCCGTGACCAGCGATTGCCGTGGTTTGTCGAACGCTCTGATACGCATGATCTTTGGCGACTGTCGGTGCCGCAAACCGCGCCCGTGCTCAACCTGCCTGAGTCCCCCCTCATTGAATGGCATGGTGCGCTGCGCTGGGTACGGGCCTCTGCAGAACATGCACAAAGCCTGCGCGATGCAGCAGCGGCTGCAGGTGGCCACGCCACGCTGTTCCGCTCTGCCGCCCATGGCGGCAGCAAGCTGGCACGGCTTGATGCGCTCAAGCCGCCGCTTGATCGTATTCACCACCGGCTCATGCATGAGTTTGACCCGGCCGGCATCTTCAACCCCGGCCGCATGTATTGCGGGCTGTAACGCATGCGCCGCCTTCGCCACCTTACCGGGCAGCACCGCACGCCTGCCACCAACCGCCTGCTGGGGGCCGTGCTGGCCTTTGTGGCTGGCGCCATCAACGCGGGCGGGTTTCTGCTGGTCAGCATGTACACCTCCCACATGACCGGGTTTGCCTCCATGCTGGCCGACAACCTGGTGCTCGGCAACATGAAGCTGGTGCTGGGTGCGGCGGGTGCTTTGCTCACCTTCACGGCGGGCGCAGCCACCACAGCCATACTGGTCAACTGGTCCCGCCACCACTGGCTGCGAAGTGAATACGCGCTGCCGCTGATCATCGAGGCGGCGTTGCTGCTCGTCTTCGGCCTCATGGGGGCCAACATGGGCCACCAGACCCCGTTTGCCGTGCCTATGACCGTCCTGGTCCTCGCCTTCACCATGGGCCTGCAAAATGCACTGGTGACCAAAATTTCATCGTCCCAGATCCGCACCACCCACATGACAGGCGTGATCACCGACCTCGGCATTGAAATCGGCAAGCTGCTGTACTGGAACCGCACGTCAAGGCCGCCCGAGTCGCGCGTGCGTGTCAACCGCATCAAGCTCCGGCTCTTCGGTACGCTGGTTGGCATGTTCATCACCGGTGGGCTGGTGGGGGCGCTGGGCTTCAAGTACGTGGGGTTCATCTGGGTCGTGCCGCTGGCCATCCTGCTGTTTGCCCTGTCGCTGCCGCCGCTTTACTCAGACTGGCGGCGCAGATTGCGGCGCAAGGCCCTGATTGAGGCCAGGCCCTGAACCCATGCAAACCCATCTCGCCCCGCAATACAAAAACACTGCCGACGGCCAGGAGGCCGAAGCCATACTGCGCAAGTGCGTGCACTGTGGCTTTTGCACCGCCACCTGCCCCACCTACCAGTTGCTCGGTGATGAGCTCGACGGCCCGCGCGGCCGCATCTACCTTATCAAGCAGGTGCTTGAAGGCGAAACACCCACGCGCAAGACGCAGATGCATCTCGACCGTTGCCTGACCTGCCGCAACTGCGAGACCACCTGCCCCAGCGGCGTTGAATACGGCCACCTGGTCGACATAGGCCGCAAGCTGGTGGATGAACAGGTCCCCCGCCCTGCCGGTGAAAAAGCCCTGCGCTGGGCCTTGAAGGAGGGCTTGCCCTCGCCGTTGTTTGCGCCTGCCATGAAGCTCGGGCAATCGGTGCGCGGGTTGCTGTCTGAATCGCTCAAAAACAAGGTGCCCGCCAAACAGGCGGCTGGCACATGGCCAACGTCCAGGCATGCCCGCAAGGTCTTGATGCTCGAAGGCTGCGTGCAGCCGGCCATGATGCCCAACATCAATTCGGCCACGGCCCGAGTGCTTGATGCGGCAGGCATTGAAACCGTGGTGGCGGCCAAGGCCGGTTGCTGCGGCGCAGTGAAGTTTCACCTCAACGACCACGAAGGCGGCAAGGCCGAGATGCGGCGAAACATCGATGCATGGTGGCCGCATATTGAGGGCGGAATTGAAACCATCGTCATGAACGCCTCAGGCTGCGGCGTCACCGTGAGGGACTACGGCCACGTGCTCAAGGACGACGCGCAGTATGCAGCCAAAGCCGCACGCATCAGCGCCCTGACGCGCGATCTCAGCGAGTTGTTGCCGGAACTGGTCGAGCCGCTGCGCGCACGCGTTGCCGCCAAAGGCGGGCAGATCGCCTTTCACCCGCCCTGCACCCTGCAGCACGGGCAAAAGCTGCGCGGTGGCGTTGAAAAACACCTGGGCGATCTCGGCTTCAACATCAAGGTGGCCAGTTGCGAGTCGCACCTGTGCTGCGGCTCTGCGGGTACCTATTCGGTGCTCAACCCTGGCATCGCCTACCAGCTGCGCGACCGCAAGCTGGGCAACCTCGGCGAGATGAAGCCCGAGGTGATTGCCTCTGCCAACATAGGCTGTATCACGCACCTGCAAAGCGGCACCGCGACACCTGTGCGGCACTGGGTCGAGTTGCTGGACCAAGCACTGATGCGCTGACATGGCGTGAGATCCCTGGTCTTTTCAAGCAGGGGCCGCAGAACCGGCTCTGCCGGGCTGCAGGCGCAGCGGCCCCCTCGGGGGCAGCCAGTTTTTGGGGTCAGAGCCCAAATTTGCCCAGCCTTTGGCTTGCCCTGCGGGTGCGGTGCAGACACCGCAGCAAAATTGGTGTCTGACCCCAATAATTGGCGTGGGGCCATACTGACACCACGCTGTCAGTAGCAGGTCATCATGATCAAGGCTTCTTCAACAAAGGAGCTTCCCATGAAAAATGCCATCAGCTGGTTTGAAATCGGCACCACCAACCTCGCCAAAGCCACCGCCTTTTACGAGGCCGTGCTGGCCCACAAGCTTCGGCCTGAAAACATGGGGCCATCTGAAGGGGCTGTGTTTGCCTATGACCGGGCGGCAGACGGGATCGGCGGCGCACTCATGTGCGGCCCGACAGCGCCCACGCCTGGCGCGCAGGGCACGCTGATTTATCTGGACGCGTCGCCTTCACTTGACGCAGCACTGGCAAGAGCCGCTGCAGCTGGCGGCAAGGTCGCGCTGCCGCGCCAGGCATTGCCGCCGGGCATGGGCTTTTTTGCCCACATCACCGACCTTGACGGCAACCGCGTCGGTTTGCATGCGCTGGCTTGAACCGGAGTGAATGCCATGACGCAAAAAAACTGGATAGCCGTGGCGAGTGCAGAACATGCCAGGCTGTGTCTTCATTCCAGGCCGGGCTTCATGCAGGTCAACCACGGCAAACTCGCGCCCTTGAAACGGATTCAGCCCGGCGACCTCGTGGCCTATTACTCGCCCACCGTGGTACGCGGCGTCAAGGATGCGTTCCAGAGTTTTGTCTCCATCGGCATCGTTCAGCCCGGCCCGCCCTACACAGGCGTCATGGGAAATGGCTTCGTACCCTGGCGGCGCGATGTGGCCTATGTCAAATCGACAGAAGCCTCCATCCTGCCGCTGCTCGACGACCTTGAGTTCGTGGAAGATCGCCAGCGGTGGGGCTACAAGTTCAGGTTCGGTTTGTTTGAAGTTAATGACCACGACATGTGCCTGATTGCGCGGGCCATGCAGGTAGATCTATCGGCCATTGATTCCCTCATACAGGTTCAGGCATCTTCTCGCGCAGAAAACGCAAAAACTGGTCCGGCAGACGGCCACCAGTTGCACGAGCAAGCTTGACTGATGACCATGCCTGAGCGTACATGCCTCGCCAGTAATAGGCCGTAGCCATGGACGCGTGGACGTAGCCCTTTTCGGGCTCCCTGGCTAGCGCTTCCGCGTAGAGGCTGTCTGACCGGGCCAGTAGACGTTCCCTGTCTTCTTGCGACATCTTCTGGTCGTCAACCGCGCACAGCGCCATCACGCGTGCGGCATCGGGTGCCATGCCCCGAACGTATCGGTTAAAGGAAAGTGCCTTCTCGAACTGCTGCACCGAATCGCAGTTCTTGCCTTTGTCGTGAAGTACAACGGCGAAACCAAAATAAACTTCAGGATTGTCAGGAGCAAGAATCCAGGCCTGATTGAAACGGCGCATCGCATTTTCGAGGTCGTCGCGGCCATAAAAAGTAAATCCGTTTTCGACGAACGCAGCGCTTGCTCTCTCGCGGCTTCCGTACTGGCGCACAGTGTCAAAAATCAGTTTCTCATCAGCCGCACGCAGAGCAGGGTTGGCGCTTCGATCAAGGCCTCTATAGCCCGGGAGTTGATCTGCAGGCTGGGCGAAAGCAGGCACAGCTACCGAGAGGGGTGTTGCCAGCAATATGGGGATCAAATACTTGCGCATGAAACTCCTGACGATGCGGCATGTGCTGAAGGCTGCCACGAACCCATTGTCACTTGGCCTTGACCACACGCAAAATGTTAGTTCTACCCACCAAACTTAAACCCGCTTCATGCGCCGCGCAGACCGCCTCTTTCACCTCGTCCAGCTGATTCGCGGCCGCCGCCTGAGCACGGCTGATTTTCTGGCGCAGCGGCTGGAGGTCTCTGCGCGCACCGTGTACCGCGACATCGCGGACCTGCAGCATCAGGGTGTGCCGATTGAAGGCGAAGCCGGTGTGGGTTACAGGCTGGGCGCGGGCTTTGATTTACCGCCGCTGATGTTCACCCAGGCCGAAGCGCGGGCGCTGGTGGCATCAATACGGCTCGCGCAGGCCTGGCTGGACCCGGCGCTGGCGGCAGATGCACAGGCGGCGTGGGGCAAGGTGTTGTCGGTGCTGCCGGCCGCCGCGCAGGCCGCCGCCGAAAGCCTGCCGGTGTATGCCCCGGTGATTGCGCCGGATGCTGATCTGCAACAGACCCTGCAGCAACTGCGCGAGGCAGTCCAGTCACGCCACAAGCTCAAGGTGTCTTACCGCGACCTGTCTGGCCAGGCCAGCGAGCGAGTGCTGTGGCCGCTGGGCTGCTTTTACTGGGGCGCGGTCTGGACGCTGGGCGCCTGGTGCGAGTCGCGGCAGGCGTTTCGCAGCTTTCGCATTGACCGCATGCATGCCGTCACACTCCTCGACGAGCGCTTCGTGCATGAAGAAGGCCGAACGCTGGCGGATTTTCTGCGTGGGGTGAAGTCGCGTTGAGATTTGGTTTCCCGGCTGTTGATGATTTGCTACATATTTTGTAGCGGCTCACGTACGTATTTAAAGGGTTACAGCCTGATTTGATGCTTAAAACAGGCCATTTTCCCCGGTTTTGAGCGGTTTTTTCAGCTCAAGACTGCAAACAAGCTCAAAAAGTTAATATGGAAGTTAACTTTCGCTGTATTTTTAACGTATACGTTAAAAATTAAACCATTGTCACCGCTGCAACGCCTTTGGCCCGGCATTTCACGCCGCCAGCGCAGTCTCAATGTCCTTGGCCAGGTCTGCCGGTTTGTCGGTGGGCGCGTAGCGGCGAATCACCTTGCCGTCCTTGCCGACCAGGAACTTGGTGAAGTTCCACTTGATGGACTTGCTCCCCAGCAGGCCGGGAGCTTCCGCGCTCAGCCATTTGTAGAGCGGGTGCGCGGCGGGGCCGTTGACGTCGATTTTGGACATCATGGGGAAACTTACGCCGTAGTTGAGCTGGCAGAACTGCTCGATTTCCCCATCGGCGCCCGGGTCCTGCGAGCCGAACTGGTTGCACGGAAAACCCAGCACAGCCAGGCCCTTGCCGGCGTAGCTCTTGTGCAGATCTTCGAGCCCACCGAACTGCGGCGTGAAGCCGCATTTGCTGGCGGTGTTCACGATCAGCATCACCTTGCCCTTGAACTCGTCCAGCGGAACGTTCTTGCCATTGATGTTGGTCGCTTCGAAGCCGTAAACCGTGTCTGCGCTGCTCATGAGTGCTCCAGTTGTTTTGGCGACTTTAACCCGCGGGGTGGGGAATGGCTAGATGGACGGCGGTCTTGCCCTTCACAACCAGGCCGGGACTCGCCCCGGCGCGCGAGGCACTTTTCTTTGCTTCGCCAAAAGAAAACTAACGAAAAGAAAAGGCGACCCCCGGCCTGGTAGTAAAGGGCGCAAATCCTCACCGAGCGCAGTCATTTCTCTGATGCCAAAGCCGCCAGCAAAGCCGCAACAACAATCAATCCCCCACCAACCAGAATCCGCGGCGTAAAAACCGCAGCACCCAGCAAGGCAGCCGACCCACTGGCAAAAAGAATCTCCGTCAGCATGACCAGCGACGTGGTGCTCGCAGCCAGCCGCGCCGCCCCGTACTGAAGCGCCGCATTGCCCACAAGAAAAGCCACACTCAAACCAATCGCCACAGGAATGCCTGCAGCGGCAAGTGCAGGCGCCGGAACCGCGTGCTGCGCCATGCCGACTAGCGCCACGCCAGTCGCGAGCATGGCGCCGCCGCCGAACATCGCCAGCATGCGTGAGCTGTCGGGCACAGCTTTCATTTTGCGCAGCAGTGCGTTGGTCACCGCAAAACTGAAGCCACCCAGCAGCGCCAGCCAGTCGGCCGCAGTTTGCGGAATCGGCCAGGGTGAATCAGGTGTCTTCAAAACAATGAGCACGCCTGCCATTGCCAGCACCAGCCTGAGCAATGAGCCCCTCGATGGCTTTTCACCCAGCAGGTACCAGCCCACCAGCACTGACCACGCCGGCATCAGGTAAAACAGCAGCACCACCCGCACGACATCGCCTACCGTGACGGCCCAGTTGAAGCCGACGTTGGTGAAGCCTGCAGCAATCGCCAGCAGCCAGAGTTGGGGGTGGGTCAGAAAGCTGCGCCAGCTCGCTGGATACGCGATGAGCAGCGCGACCAGTGCAAAAACATAAACCAGCGCGGTAGACCAGAGCGGGTGCAGCCCGTGCTCTTGCAACTGCCGGAAGGGCCACCATGACACGCCCCATACAAAAGCATTGCAAACCAATGCTCCCGCGGCCTTCATGGCCCCCACGCTTTTCACTGCGTGTAATGCGCTGCCCCCCGAGGGGACTGATTTTCCTTGGGGCGGCCCGGCGGAAAATCGCCCACCGCCTTCCTGCTGCTTCATCAGCTTGTCAGTGACTGTTATCGCTGCGGGCGATGGCGAGCAGATGGTCGACCTGCTCCTTGTGCTTGACGAGGTTGCTCTTGTGCCAGTACTGGATGAGGGCCATGAAGCTGGCCACCACGACGCCGAAGCCGGTGATGGCACCGAAGGCCGACAGGCCCATGCCGGTTGACAGGCTGTAGCCTGCGCCCAGCGCAAGAATGCAGGCCTGTTCGTTGAAGTTCTGTACGGCAATCGAGCGGCCCGCACCCATGAGGTTGTGGCCGCGGTGCTGCAACAGCGCATTCATGGGCACGACCAGGAAGCCGCCCAGGCCGCCCAGCAGGATCAGGAAAGGCGCAGCCACCCAGACATTGCTGATGAAGTTCATCAAAATGACCAGCACACCCATCGCAATGCCCAGTGGCATGACACTGGTGGCCTGGTCCAGCCGCATCTTCATGGACGCGACGATGGCGCCGACCGCCGTGCCTATGGCCACCACACCCACCAGTGACGAGGCCTGCGTGGTGCTGTAACCGAGCGCCGCCGCGCTCCAGGCCAGCACGATGTAGCGCAGGTTGCCCGACACCCCCCAGAACAGCGTGGTGGTAGACAGCGAAATCTGACCAAGCTTGTCGCGCCACAGGGCCGAGTTGCAGTTCCAGAAGTCAGGCAGCAGTTCAAGTTTGTTGCGCGGCATGGGCCGCATCTCGACGCCGGTATTGGGTATGCGGGTGTTGAACCACGCGGCAACGGCATACAGCAATATCAGCACGGCAATCGCGGCTTCGGGGGCGGTGTCCACGCCGGTTTCAAGAAACGGCAGGTCTATGGACAGCAGCCTTGAAGACACATGGTGCCCGACCAGCTGGCCGCCCAGCAGCACGCCCAGAATGATGGATGAAATCGTCAGCCCCTCGATCCAGCCGTTGGCCTTGACCAGTTGCGACGCGGGCAGCAACTCGGTCAGGATGCCGTACTTGGCCGGCGAGTAGGCTGCAGCGCCCAGGCCGACGATGGCATAGGCCATCAGGGGATGCGTGCCGAACAGCATCATCAGGCAGCCCGCCACCTTGATGGCGTTGCTGATGAACATGACCTTGCCTTTGGGCTGCGAGTCGGCAAACGCGCCCACAAATGGTGCGAGCACAACGTAAAACAGCGCGAACATCGGCACCAGTGCCGCAGGCTGCCACTTGGGCGCACCGCTGGTCTTGAGCAGCTCGACGGCGGCCACAAACAGCGCGTTATCAGCCAGCGAGCTGAAGAACTGGGCTGCCATGATGGTGTAAAAACCGCGCTTCATTAAACTTCGTGTGTCACTTCATGGGCATGCACCAGCACTATGGGCTGCTGCAAAAATTGGGGGTGTCTCCAGACCAAGCTGGTTTATAGCATGGGGGCTGCTGTCAAAATCCATAGTGCAGCTGTGTAAAGCACTTAATGTCTGTTTTGTAAACTTCGGGCTCGGGCTTACCCTGATTCCTGGTGTTGTCAAAATAAACAACGCACCACCCGAATCACCGCCGTCCCCATTTACCCGAATGCCCCGTCCCATACTCGCCACCATACACACCGCCGCCCTGGCACATAACCTGGCGCGTATGCGTGCGGCGGCGCCTGACGCGAGGGTCTGGGCCATCGTCAAGGCCAACGCCTATGGTCACGGTATAGAGCGCACGTTTGATGGCCTGCGCAGCGCCGACGGCTTTGCGCTGCTCGACCTGTCTGAGGCGCAGCGCCTGCGCGCACTTGACTGGCGCGGCCCCATTCTTCTGCTGGAAGGCTGCTTCGAACTGCGTGACCTTGAGTTGTGCTCACGCCTGGGCCTGTGGCATGTGGTGCATTGCAACGAGCAGATCGACATGCTGGCCACCCACAAGACGCAGCTGCCGCACCGCGTGTTCCTGAAGATGAACTCGGGCATGAACCGCCTCGGCTTCACGCCCGAGCGCTACCGCGCTGCATGGACGAGGCTCAACGCATTGCCGCAGGTTGAAGAGATTTCGCTGATCACGCATTTCTCTGATGCAGATGGGGCCAAGGGTGTCCAGGCGCAAGTCGCGGCCTTCGAAGCCGTTACACATGACCTGCCCGGCGAGCGCAGCCTGAGCAACAGCGCCGCCGCCCTGCGGCATGGCGATGTGATGGCGCCAAAGTCCGACTGGATCCGCCCCGGCATCGCCGTGTACGGCAGCTCGCCTGACTTTCCCGAGCGCAGCGCGGCCGAGTGGGGCTTATTGCCGACCATGACGCTGGCCTCAAAAATAATTGGCGTGCAGGAGCTGCAGGCCGGTGACACGGTGGGCTATGGCTCCAGCTTCACGGCGGACGGCCCGCTGCGCATAGGCGTGGTGGCCTGCGGTTATGCAGACGGCTACCCGCGTCACTGCACCACCGGCACGCCGGTGCTGGTTAATGGCGTGCGTACGCGCATGGTGGGCAGGGTCAGCATGGACATGATCACGGTTGACCTGTCGCCCGTGCCAGATGCCCGCATCGGCAGCGACGTCACGCTGTGGGGCCGGGCAGCCAATGGCGAGGTGCTGTCGATTGACGAGATTGCGCTGGCCGCTGGGACGGTCGGCTATGAACTCATGTGTGCGCTGGCGCCGCGGGTGCCTGTGGTTGTGGGTTAGGTACTCTGTGAGGTTCGCACTGACTAACCGGTGCAATCGTTAGCCTTGCGTATTGACGACAGATAGCTTGGTGTAACTACCTTAAATTGGAGATGAAATGGCGACTCTCTTGGACTGGAATGCCCTAGAAACCAAGCTTCAAACTTATAAGGAGCAATATGACTGTGAGAACGTGAGCGCTGCTCTCCCTTGCTTGGTGTTGGAGTACGCACTCGCGATAGACCCAGAGGAGGTCGAAGATTCAATTACGGATGGCGGTGATGACCGAGGTGTGGACGCCGTATATGTGGACTCCAGAGAAGGAAGCAACGTAATACATCTTTTCCAGTTTAAGCATGTAACCACCTTCGAAAAATCCAAAAACAATTTCCCCTCGAACGAGATAGACAAGCTTCTTTCTTTTTGTGCCGATCTTCTTGAGAACGCTCCGGGCTTGAAAAAGACCTGCAATGCGGTGTTATGGGAGAAGGTCCAACAAATCTGGGATGCATTACAAAAACCAAATCCTTCTTTTGAGATTCATTTGGCGGGAAACATGCAAAGTCTGTTGCTAGCTCAGAAAAAGAGACTAGAAGGCGCATTAAAGAAATACCGAAGCTTCAGCATTTACGAACACACACTCGAATCTATTGTGGCGATGCTGCTACAGCACAAACACGTAAAAGTAGATGCGCATTTGCAGTTGGTCGATACCAATTATTTTGAAAGAACTGACGGCAATATACGAGGGTTGATTTGTACGGTCGAGGCACAAAGCATAGTCAGATTGATCGCGGATGAATCCCGTGAAGAAGTGAATGCAGCGGTTTTTAATGACAACGTGCGCGTGTATCTGACGAAGAAAAATCAGATCAACCGAAAAATAATTAGCTCCGTTGTATCAGATAAAAATTCTGAATTTTGGTATTTGAACAATGGCATCACCATGACATGTGATTCTTTTGCCTATCAAGCCGGTCAGCGAGCACCACTGGTAACGATTAAGAACCTCCAGATTGTTAATGGCGGACAGACATCTAATGCGCTGTTTGAGGCCAATCGAGAGCATCCTGACAAAGTGAAGACGGCTTTAGTTCTCGTTCGCATATACGAGACCAAGACTAAAGAGATTAGCAACAAAATTGCAGAATCCACAAACAGCCAGACGCCGATCAATACCAGAGATTTGAGGTCGAACGATGAGATCCAAAAAACTCTTGAGTCCACCTTTTTGGACCTCGGTTATTACTATGAGCGAAAAGCAAAAATGCATGCGGAAGCGCCGAAAGCAGCGCGTATCGACGCGTTAGTGGCAGGACAGGTATGTCTCGCTTATCACTTGTGTAAGCCGGAGGTGGCGAAGAAGGATAGGTCGAGAGTTTTTTCTGATCTTTACGATGAGGTGTTCAACGAAGGCTTGACTCCGAAGACGATTCTTACGCCATTAAAAGTGCTCGAAAAAATTGAAGAAATAAAAAGAGATTTACAAAGAAAAATCCGAAAACAGGAGAAATTCGATCCGGACAAACGGTTTCTAATCGATGGTGCTTACCACGTGCTCTATGCGGTACACGCGCTTTGCGTCCACAGAGAAATCGATCCTTTCGACCAAGTAAAGGCATTTAAACTAATTGAAGAAGCTACCAAAATTGTTTCTGACTTGGTTAAGGCGGAAGTTCGCGCTGATGACGGCTTTTCTTTCAATAGATTTTTCAAAGACGCGAAAACCCGGATAAAAATTGATGGCGCTATTTCAAGCCATCGTTTACGAAAGATAACCTCGAGGGCAACAGCAAAATCTAAAGCTAGCCCAGAAAAATCCATTCGTAAAACAAAGCAGAGTAAGGTGGCGTAAATTTGAGCCTAGAGCTTCTGCTCGCTCGCCGAGCTCCGCAAGAGTCTGGAGCTTGAGCTTATGTGTTGCGTTTTAGCAATGCCGATGATCTGAGAATCGAAGATTGTGATGATGATTTTGAAGAGGAGTCTAGTCATCTGCAACGGTGCGGGTTGGCGAGCGCTTGCGTAGCCCCAGTGCCATCACCGTACCCACCACCAGCAGCGCACCGGCCACCTGCATCGGTGCAATCGACTGGCCGAGGATCAGCCAGGCCAGCACCATCGCACACACGGGCTCGACATTCATGATGGCCGAGTTGCCGGCCACGCCCAGTTTGGGCAGCACGGTGAACATGATGGTGAAGGCCGTGCCGTATAAAAACGTCAGCGCCGCCAGGCCCCACCACCCAGCCGCGGCCTGCGGCATGTGAAAGCCGCCCTGCGTGGCGACCATGCCCAGAGCGACGATGCCCGCCAGGCCCAGCGTGCTGGCACTGCGCAGGCGGCCGTCAAGGCCGGCGGTTTCATGTTGTGTCAGCACCAGCGCAAGCCCGAAGGATGCGGCTGCGGCCATCGCAAACGCCACACCCGCGCCTATGCGCGCCCACTGGCCTGCCGCGCCAAGTCCCGATGCGGCGCCGAACACATCCAGCGCCATGCACACGCCGACCAGAATGAAAGGCATGGCCAGCAGGGTGGCGCGCTCGGGTTTGTGGCCGTAAAAAATGCGGTTCCAGATGGCCGTCCACAGCGGGTAGGTGTTGAAGGCCAGCAGCGCCAGCACCACGGGCAGGCGCGCCACGCCTGAATAAAGACACAGGCTTTGCACACCTATCAGCAGGCCGATGGCAAGCAGAAAAGTCTTGTGCCTGCCCGTCAGCGCCACCCTGGCGCCGTGAAGCATAAAAAGAACCGTCACGATGCCGGCTGTCACAAAGCTGCGAACCGTCACGGCTGTGGCCACATCGACCCCGTTGTTGAACGCAAATCGCGCTGCCACATGGTTGGCGCCCATCATCAGTGCGATGAGCAAAAGGGTTGCAAAGGCAGTGCCACTGAGTGCGCGTGTCGGCTTCGCTGCCGTCACCGCCATCAGTAAAGTCCCCGCATGCGCGCATTCAGCCGCGCCAGTCCCAGCAGCGCGTCGGTAAACGGCGTGGCCACACCGGTCAGTTGCCCCAGTTCGCGTACGGCAGAAACCAGCGCATCAAGCTCAACCGGCTTACCCGCCTCAACGTCCTGCAGCATGGATGTCTTGAACGCGCCCAGCTTGCGTGTGATGACGTGGCGCTCTTCCGGTGTCTGGTCAATCGGTATGCCGACACGCGCGCCGATTTCTTTTGCCTCAAGCATCACGTTCGAGGTGAAGCCGCACACCAGTTCGTCACCCATGATGAGGTCCGACGTGGCACCTGTCAGCGCGCTGATGGGGTTCATGGTCATGTTGCCCCAAAGCTTGTACCAGATGTCTTTCTGGATCTGCGCCGACACCGGCACCTCAAAGCCAGCCCTTGCAAGCAGCGCTGACAGTGCTTCAACGCGCGCTGTCTTCCGGCCCGAGGGTTCGCCGATGATGAGTGTGTTGCCCTTGTGGTGGCGTATCAGGCCGGGCTCATCCACCAAGCCACTGGCATGCACCACGCAGCCGATGATGTTCGCCGCGGGTATCGCCTTTTCAAGCGTGCCGTCAGGGTCAACCGTGCTCAGCCGCTGGTTGGCGCGCGCGCCGCCAAAGCCCTGCAAAAACCACCAGGGCACGCCGTTCATCGCGGTCAGCACGATGGTGTCCGGTCCTATCAGCGGCGCGATGTGGCGCGCCACTTCAGCCAGGGCCGGGGCCTTGACGGCGAGCACGACCAGGTCCTGCACACCAAGGTCTGCCGGTTGTGCGCTGGCCTGTACTTGCTGCGCGGTGATGTTGCCACCGTCGTTCAGCCGCAAGCCGTGCTGCTGCAGGGCTGCAAGCGTCGCGCCGCGCGCCACCACGCTGACATCGCAGCCCGAAGCGGCCAGTTTGTGGCCAATCCAGCCGCCAATGGCGCCAGCGCCGTAAATACAGACCTTCATTGTTTTATTCCTGGTGAGAAGTAGCTGGTAAAAACAGTGAGTACTGTTTATTTATACAGCCATGCAGTAACATTGCACGCATGGCAAAAGACAAGACCATTTATACCTGCACCGAGTGTGGCGGTATCAGCCCCAAGTGGCTGGGCAAGTGCCCGCACTGCAATGCGTGGAACACATTGATTGAATCAGTGGCCGAGAACAGCTCCGGCGTGAAGAACCGCTACAGCAACCAGCACCAGGGGCTGGCCAAGGCCTCAGAGCTCACCCTGCTGTCTGACATCGACGCGACCGACATGGAGCGCACACCCACCGGACACGAAGAACTCGACCGCGTGCTGGGCGGTGGCATTGTTGAAGGCGGTGTGGTGCTGATTGGTGGCGACCCCGGCATCGGCAAATCAACGCTGTTGCTGCAGGCGCTTGATTCATTGCAGCGTGCGGGTCACAGCACTCTTTACGTTACGGGCGAAGAAAGCGGCGCACAGATCGCCCTGCGCTCGCGGCGGCTTGGGCTTGAAGGTTCGCAGGTAAAAGTCCTGGCTGAAATCCAGCTCGAAAAAATTCTCGCTACCCTCGAAGCAGAGCGACCCATGATCGCCGTCATTGATTCCATACAGACGGTGTATTCAGACCAGCTCACTTCTGCACCAGGCTCGGTCGCCCAGGTGCGAGAGTGCGCAGCGCACCTCACACGCGCCGCCAAGGCCAGCGGCGTCTGCATCGTGCTGGTCGGCCACGTCACAAAAGAAGGCGCGCTCGCCGGCCCGCGTGTGCTTGAGCACATGGTCGATACCGTGCTGTACTTTGAAGGCGACACCCATTCAAGCTTTCGCCTGGTGCGCGCCATCAAGAACCGCTTCGGCGCAGTCAACGAGATTGGCGTTTTCGCCATGACCGAAAAAGGCCTCAAGGGCGTCAGCAACCCGAGCGCAATTTTTCTCAGCCAGCACACAGAACCGGTACCGGGCAGCTGCGTGATGGTCACGCTTGAAGGCACGCGCCCCATGCTGGTCGAAATCCAGGCGCTGGTGGACAGCGGCGGCCCCAGCCCGCGGCGGCTTTCTGTCGGGCTGGATCGTGACCGCCTGGCCATGCTGCTGGCCGTGTTGCACCGTCACGCCGGTGTCGCCTGCATGGACCAGGACGTGTTCGTCAACGCCGTGGGCGGTGTGCGCATCAGCGAACCTGCGGCCGACCTGGCCGTGATGCTGGCCATCACCTCCAGCCTGCGCGGCCGGCCGCTGCCCAAAGGCTTTATCGCCTTTGGCGAAGTCGGCCTGGCCGGTGAAGTGCGTCCCGCCCCGCGCGGCCAGGAGCGCCTGAAGGAAGCCGCCAAGCTCGGCTTCAGCATCGCCATCGTGCCCAAGGCCAACGCGCCGAAAAAGAACGACAAGGCTTTCGAAGGCCTGACCATTCACGTGGTCGAACGCATTGAGCAGGCGCTGGAGGTGGTGCGCAGCCTGAACTGAGAAGGTTCTCCGCAACCACCGGCGTTAAGGTAGATGACCGATACCCTCTGGGCATCACTTGTATGTTTTCGCACTCTGCCCTGAAAAGCTAAGCATGCTTATCGTTTCCTCCATAACAAGGACTGGAGACAAGCATGAAGCCAATGCAATGGCGTCTGAGGAAAAAACGCGTGCCCGCCGATGTACTGTTTCCGGGTTTCTGGACAGCCGCCGGAAGACCCCTCTTGGCGGCAGCCCTGCTGGCCGTTTGCCTGGCACCTGCCGCGCAGGCCCAGACGGCCACCTGGCCTGCCAAACCCATCAAGATCGTCGTGCCCTACCCGCCGGGCAGCAGCCCCGACCTCATGGGCCGGCTGCTGGCGCAGAGCTTCCAGGCCACGCTGAAACAGACGGTGGTGGTCGACAACAAGGCCGGCGCACTGGGCATCATTGGCACGCAGGAGGTCGCGCGCAGTGCGCCTGACGGCTACACACTGTTGCTGACCACCAATACCACGCAGGCCGCCAATGTCGCGCTGGTGAAAGACCTGCAGTACGACCCCATCAAGGACTTCGCTGCCATCAGCCTGCTGGCTACCGCACCCATGATGCTGCTGGTGCCCGCTGATTCGCCCATCAGGAATGTTGATGAACTGGTGCGCCAGGGTCGCGCGGCAGGCAAGGGCCTGTCTGCCGGTTATGGCTCGGCTGCGTCGCAGGTCTCAACGGCCAAGCTGCGTTTTGCGGGCAAGCTCAACATCGTAGATGTGCCGTACAAGGGCATACCGCTGGCGGTCAATGACATGCTGGGCGGGCAACTGGCCTTCACCTTTGCAGACCTGCCGCTGGCGCTTCCCCTGCTGCGATCAGGTCGCGCAAAAGGGCTGGGCGTGACATCGCTGCAGCGCGTCGCAGCAGATCCGCAGATACCTGCGCTGGCTGAAACCTTTCCCGGCTTTGAGGTCACAGGCTGGCAGGGCCTGGTTGCGCCTGCAGGCACACCCGATGCCGTGATTGAAAAGCTGCATGATGCCGTGAAGAAGGCGCTGGCCGAACCGCAAAACGTCGAACGCATGAAAAGCCTGAGCTTCACGCCCTCCACGTTCACGGCAAAGCAGTTCTCCGGCTTTATCGTGCAGGAAGTGGCCAAGTGGAAGGAAGACGCCAAACAGGCCGGCATGACGCCGCAATAAAGACATGGCGTTTGTTGCTTCAGAAACCTTCAGCTTCGGCACCTGGATGGCCGTACACGAGACCGTGCAGGCCTATGCGAATGCGCTCGACCATGGCGACATCGACGGCATCCTCGCGTGTTTCGATGCCAGCGCCGAGTGGCACTATTCCCCGACGGCCATGCGCCGCGGCCACGACGAGATACGCGCATTTTTTGAAGAGCGCATGAGCGTCTGGGCGCGCACCAGCCATGCCGTCTGCAGCCCGGTGCTCACGCCCGGCAGCCGGCCGGGCGAAGTGCGGTCTTCGGCCTACTTCAACTCAGAGCACATCCTGCAGGACGGTTCGCGTTACCGCGGCTGCGGACGTTATGTAGACAACATCGATCTGTCGGGCGAGCGCCCGCTCATCACTCGCCGGCAGGTGCTGGCCCATATCCTCGAAGGTTCGAACCGCGTCTACAACTATCTGCCGCGACTCGTGCCTGCTTCCTGAAATCCAACCACTCACCTGAAAGAAAATCCATGCCTTCCAGCTCCAGCAAGTTCACCTTTGACACCTGGTACCGCGTCAACGAAGCGCTGCAGGGTTATGCCGATGCGCTGGACCGCGCCGACATGGACAAGCTGCTCTCGTGGTTCGATGAAAAAGCCAAATGGCTGTATTCACCCACCGCCATGCACCAGGGCCATGACCAGATACGCGCATTTTTTGAAGAGCGTCTCGGCAAGTTTGCGCGCACCAGTCACAACGTCTGCCCGCCCGTTCTCAAGGCCGGGCCTGAAGAAGGCGTGGTCGAATCCACCGCCTATTTCACCGCTGAGCACCTGCTGTTTGACGGTTCGCGCTACCGGGTCAACGGGCGTTATGTAGACCTTGTAAAAGTCAGCGGCGAGCGCGGCAGCATCCTGCAGCGATCAGTGGTTGCCCATGTCACCGAGGGCACAGACCGCGTCTACAACATGCTGCCGCGCAAGGTCTGGCAGCCGAAGTAGGCAGTCGTCGAATCCCACCTCTTGAAAGCCCGGCCATGAACAAGAAATCCGTGAATGTTTTGTTCAGCGCTGCTGCGCTGATGCTGACGGCGTTTGCCGTATCGCCGGCGCGTGCCGACTTTCCCGAGCGCCCGGTGCGCTTCATCGTGCCCGCCACGGCGGGCGGCACGGCCGACATCCTGGCGCGCCTGCTGGCGCAGAAGCTGGGCGATGTATGGGGCAAGCCGCTCATCGTTGACAACAAGCCCGGCGGTCCGGGCGTGGTGGCCGACGAAACGCTGGCCCGTTCAAAACCCGACGGCTACACCATGGGCCTGGCGACCAGCAGCCGTGCCATTGCACCGCTGGTCCTCAAGGGCCTGAGCTACGACGTGAAGAAAGATTTCGCCGCAGTGGCAACGGTGGCCACCTCGCCCGGCCTGCTGGTGGTGAACAGTTCTGCACTCGATGTCAAAACAGCGAAAGAAGCTTTTGACCTCGCAAAGGCCAGCCCCAACAAATACAACTACGCCTCACCCGTCGCGCTGACCAATGGGCACCGCAGCATGGAACTGCTCAAGCGCGCCTCCGGTGCCCAGATCCAGCACGTGCCCTACAGGGGCGGCGCGCAGGCTGTGACGGATCTGGTCGGCGGGCAGGTGCAGTTCCTCGTCATCTCCATCCCCACCATCATCGGCCAGGTCAAGGCCGGCAAGGTGCGCGCACTGGGTGTCACCACATTGCAGCGCTTTGAAGGCATGCCCGATGTGCCCACGCTGGCAGAAACCGGCTTTCCCGGTTTTGAGTCGCAGGAGTGGTATGGCATTTACATGCCGGTGGGCGTTCCGGCGGCCATCATTGACAAGGTGGCGGCGGACGTACAGCGCATCCTGCGCAGTCCTGATGTGCGCGAGCGTTTTATCGCGCTGGGTGCGGTTCCCGCGCCGGGCGGGCCTGCCGATCTCGACCGTATGTTCCAGAAAGAATCGGACCTGTGGACCCGGCTGGTTGGTGAGATCAAGCTGCAGGCGGACTGAGCCCCTGTTAAGAAAGTCTTAATTTGCGCTGCCTACCATGGCTATCCATGGAGGTGCCATGCATATTTCGTCTCACTTTTTCCGCGCGCTGATCGTCGTCAGTGCAGCCCTCGGCCCGTTTGCCCACGCCATCACACCGGCAGAGCAGCTTGCCGCGTACACCGCACAGGCCGGTGCGCCCGCGCAGGCTGCACGCGGGCAGCAACTCTTCAACGCCAGGCATGGCAAGGAGTGGAGTTGTGCCTCCTGCCACACAGGCATGCCTACGGTGGACGGCAAGCACGCCAGCACCGGCAAAACCATCGGCCCCCTGGCGCCTGCCTTTAACCCGGAGCGTTTTACGGACACCGCAAAGTCCGACAAATGGTTCCGGCGCAACTGCAATGACGTGATGGGCCGTGAATGCACGGCTGCCGAAAAAGCCGATGTGCTGGCCTGGCTGCTGACGCTCAAGCGCTGATCTACAACTCTTACCGAAAGACAGCCATGTCACTTTTGCAATCCAGTCTCTTCGCCGGCGTGTTCACCGGCTTTGCGGTCATCTCCGGCCTTGCCCTGGCGGATGGCCCTGCCAACACCGTGCCGCTGTTGCCCAAATACAAGCAGGAGTGCGCTGCCTGCCATACGCCTTACCCGGCGGGCATGCTTCCTGCGGGCTCATGGAAACGGGTGATGGCCGGTCTGAACAAACACTACGGCACCGATGCGTCGATGGATGAAGCCAGTGTGCGCGAGATCAGTGCCTGGCTGGGCGCGAACGCCGGTACCTACAAGCGCGTGAGCGAGGAACCGCCGCAGGACCGCATCACCCAGTCAGCCTGGTTTTTGCGCAAGCACAATGCGCGTGAAGTAGCACCCGAGGTGTGGAAGCGTGCGTCTGTGGGCAGTGCCTCCAACTGCGTGGCCTGCCACACGAATGCGGCGCAGGGCAATTTCAACGAGCGCGACATCCGGATCCCGAAGTAACAACATGGCCAATACCGATAAAAAAATCCTGGTGTGGGATGCACCCGTGCGCGTTTTTCACTGGCTGATGGTGCTGAGTTTTGCCGGTGCCTGGCTGACGGCTGAAAGCGAACGCTCGCGCCTCATTCATGTGACGCTGGGCTACACCCTGGGCGGCCTGGTGGCGTTTCGTATCCTCTGGGGGCTGGTGGGTACGCGTTATGCGCGGTTTACAGAGTTTGTGCGTGGCCCGGCTGCCATCAGGGGTTACCTGACGCACATGCTGCGGCTTGCAGGCCATGTGTTTGCGCCGCGCGCTGATTCCGCGCGTCAGCAGGCGGGCGCTGTCCACACGGCCCAGCCAGAGCACCATGTGGGTCACAACCCGGCTGGTGCCGTGGCGATAGTGTTGTTGCTGCTCTCCAGCGTGCTTATTGTTGCAACCGGCTGGGCCACCTACAACGACATCGGGGGCAACTGGATTGCCGAATTGCATGAAGGTGCTTCGTCGTTCATGCTGGCTTTGGTGTTTGTGCATGTCGCGGGTGTGGCGCTGGCGAGCTGGCTGCACCGTGAAAACCTGGTGCGCGCCATGCTCGACGGCAAAAAAGACGGCGTGGCCCATCAGGGCATTCGCCGCAGCTGGTCCGTGCTGGCGGTCATCATGCTGCTGGCAGTCATCGGTTTCTGGTGGCTGCAGTGGCGTGGTGCCGCTTGACGGCAGGCCGCACAATACGAGGCCTGGCAGGACTTCGGCGAAAACATCGCCGGTGCCGGCCATGGCCCCGGCAAAAAACAATGTACTGACACAGGCACGCATCCATGCGCGTACTACTTGCTGAAGACGATCCGATTCTTGGCGACGGCCTGCAGGCCGGGCTTCGCCAGTTGGGTTTTCAGGTCGACTGGGTGCGTGACGGCCTGGCTGCAACGCGCGAGCTGGCTGGCGGCGCCTATGCCGCTGCGGTGCTGGACCTCGGTCTTCCCCTCCGGGATGGCCTGGATGTGCTTCGCGCCACACGCTCCCGCAACATCAACACCCCCGTGCTGGTGCTGACCGCACGCGACGCCGTGCCGGACCGCATCACAGGCCTTAACCTGGGCGCAGATGACTACGTCGTCAAACCGGTGGACCTGCATGAACTGGCCGCGCGCCTGCGTTCGCTCGTGCGCCGTGCGAATGGGCAGTCGCAGGGCATCCTGCATTGCGGCGCTGTGTCGCTGGACCCGTCAGCGCGCCAGGTGCTTCATGACGGCAGGGCTGTAGCCTTGTCGTTGCGCGAGTTCGACCTGCTGCACGCGCTCATGCTGCACCCGGGCCGCGTCATGTCGCGGGAGCAGCTTGAGCAGCAGCTTTACAGCTGGGGTTATGAGGTCGACAGCAACGCCGTCGAGGTGCACATCCACCACCTTCGCCGCAAGCTGTACCCTGGCCTGATCCAGACCGTGCGCGGCGTTGGATACATCATGCCGAAGGAGGTCATTGCGTGACACTCACGGTGCCGCACCAGTGGTCGTTGCAGCGCCGTCTGCTGATGCTGGTGCTTGGCATGGTGGCCGCCTTGTGGGTGGTTGCAGCAGGCGTGACCTGGTATGACGCCCGCCATGAACTTGACGAACTGCTTGACGGCCACCTCGCGCAGGCAGCCGCCCTGCTGATCGTGCAGCAGGCCACCGAAGGGAGTGACGACGGCATTGCAGATGCGCCATCGCTGCACAAATATGCGCCGCGTGTGGCGTTTCAGGTATTTCACGAAGGGCGGCTGGTCATGCGCTCTGCCAACACGCAGGCCGTGCCCATGTCGCCCGTGAGCGCCGGCTTTGCCACCGTCACCCTGGCCGACGGCCAGGACTGGCGCGTCTTTGGCGCGAGGGGCGCACACAATGATGTGCAGGTGTATGTCGGTGAGCAGACAGCCGCGCGTCACGAAGTCATGCGCGCCATCCTGCGCAGCGTTCTCTGGCCGTTGATGGTCGCCTTGCCCCTGCTGGCGCTGGCTGTCTGGTGGGCGGTGCGCCGTGGGCTGCTGCCCCTGTGGCAACTGGGGGATGCGCTGGGTCAGCGGCAGGCCAGTGACCTTGAGCCCGTGGTGCTGGCCCACATGCCGTCTGAAATGCAGGCGCCCGTCAAGGCGCTCAACGACCTTTTCGCGCGTGTGGCGCGCATGGTGGAGTCCGAGCGCCGCTTCACTGCTGATGCCGCGCATGAACTGCGCACCCCGATAGCTGCCATTCGTGCCCAGGCCCAGGTCGCGCTAGGCGCCGGCACGGACACCGCGCAGCGTGAGCATGCGCTGCGGTTCACGCTGGCGGGCTGCGACCGTGCCACCAGGCTTGTAGAGCAATT
Organism: Polaromonas sp.; assembly: GCF_016185115.1. Classification (GTDB taxonomy): domain Bacteria; phylum Pseudomonadota; class Gammaproteobacteria; order Burkholderiales; family Burkholderiaceae_C; genus Polaromonas. The sequence goes on from NZ_JACPOF010000021.1 coordinate 209,490, forward strand.
ACTGACGCTGGCGCGTGTAGAGGCTGCACCTGCGGCGAATGCATCGGCACTCGACATGGCCGAACTGGTGCGCCGCGTGGCAGCCGACCTGGCGCCGGACGCACTGGCACGCAAGCAGCATCTCGAGCTTGATGCCGCGGACGGCTGCATCCTCATGGGCGACGAGGTGCTGACAGCTGTGCTGGTGCGCAATTTGCTGGACAACGCCATTCGCTACAGTCCCTTGCAGGGGACTGTCCGCGTGCACGTGGCCACCGGGGACGGGTCGCTGTCACTGCGCGTGGAAGACAGCGGCCCCGGCCTGGATGATGAAGCCTTGAGCCGCCTGGGCGAGCGGTTTTACCGCCAGCCTGGCCAGGACCAGCCAGGCAGCGGCCTGGGCTGGTCAATAGTAAAAAGAATCGCGGCGGTCACCGGCGCAGAGCTGGAGTCTGGCCGTTCCCCCGAGCTTGGCGGGCTGGCCGTGAATGTGCGCTGGCCAGTGGCTACCAGGCCATGAATGGAATTTTTGAAGGTTGAAACCATGAACTCCACCCGACTTGCGTGCCTTCCCTTTCTTGCACTGGCGCTGACCCAGCTTCAGACGGCGGGCGCGCAAACCCTTCTGACCGGCGAGCAGGTCTACAAACAGACCTGTGCGGCCTGCCACGGCAGCGGTGTGGCGGATGCCCCCCAGTTTGGCGACCGCAAAAAATGGAAACCCCTGATCGCCGAAGGCCAACACGTGCTCACCGCCCATGCCTGGGTGGGGGTGCGAGGCATGCCGTCCAAAGGTGGCCGTGCCGATTTGTCGCTTGAAGAGTTCGCCCGCGCCGTGGCATTCATGTCACGCGAGGCGGGCGGAAAGTGGCAGGACCCGGACCCCAAAATGATGGAGAAAATCCGGCATGAAGAAAAGCGCCGGATCGCGAGCGTCAATCACAAGAAGTGACATGCCCAACCACAGGCGTTTGTGCTTGTGCCCGGCGGGGGTGCGTGAAGGCGGTTTTTCCTACAGCTGGCCTGCCCGCGTGCGGTTAACTTCAATCCTGTCACCACAACATCGCTTGCCGCAGGAGCCAACTTTCCATGCTTGAAAACCTTCCCGATGCCCTTGGCCATGCACTGCGCGACCTGCGTGCCGGCATGGACGAGCTTGCCTTCAACACGGCCGGGCTGCGCAGCGGTATGGCGGCCATCACGGTCACCAGCCTGGCATTTGTTGACCACGGACCGGTTCCCGCACGTTACACCGCCGATGGCGAAGGCCTGTCACCACCGCTGCAGTGGGGCGGCGTGCCGGCAGGCACCGAGTCGGTGGTGCTGATTGTTGAAGACGCCGACGCCCCCACGCCGCGCCCGCTGGTGCATGCCATCGTGGTAGATCTGCCCGCGGGTGACGGCGGCCTGCCCGAAGGCGCGCTCAGAAGCCCCGACCACGAAGGCCAGGAGGTGCATGAGGGCCGCAACTCCTACCTGATGGCCGGCTGGCTACCACCCGACCCGCCGCCCGGCCACGGCAAGCACCGATATGCCTTCCAGGTGTTTGCGCTGGGCGCCATAGGCGTGGGCGAGGAATTCGGCGACACCCCCGGCCGCGACGCCCTGATGTACGCCATACGCGAGCGCGCCATTGCCAGCGGCCTGTTGATCGGCACCTATGAGCGGCCGGACACGTCCATCCCCATGGACAAGCTGGTGCCTGTGATACCTGCTGGCGCCTGATTAGCGACAGAAGTGAGTAAATTTGCTATAAATTTAGTAGCTGTTCACGTGCGTATTTATTGGCCTGCAGCCCGATTTGATGCCTGAAAATCAGCTTTTTGGGCTGTTTTTTTCATTTTTTAGCGCCCGCACGGCTTTTGGAGGACGAAAAGTTAATACCTATATTAACTTTTCATAATTTTTAACGTACACATTAAAAATATGCCGTAAAGCGCAAAAAATCTTTTAATGCGCATGGCCTCTATCTAAGCGTTGCCCACAAGTCTGGCTATTTCGGTGCTGCGAAAATAGCCCCATGAACTTTCAAAAGATATTCGTCCCCATCGCAGGCATCGCCGCCGTCGTCCTGGCTTACCGTTTCTACGGCTGGCAGGGTGTGGCCGGTGTGGTGTCCATGCTGGTGTTCTGGGTGCTGCTTAACTTCAACCGCATGATGCAGGTGCTCAAGCGCGCCGCCAACCGGCCCATTGGTTATGTTGACAGCGCCGTCATGCTCAACGCCAAACTCAAGCCCGGCATGACGCTGATGCATGTGATTGCCATGACCAAGGCACTGGGCGAGCTCAAGTCGCCAAAAGACACGCAACCCGAGGTGTTCGCCTGGACGGATGGTTCCGAGTCGCGTGTGACTGCCACCTTTGTCAGCGGCAAGCTGTCGCACCATGAACTCTTCCGTCCGCAGCCCGAAGACCCGCCGACACCCACCCCGCCCGAGCTGCCCCCGGCCTGATCTGGCGATAGTTCGCCCGCCCCGTAAAATCGTTGTTTCAGGTTTTGCAGCTCCCCGCCGGCCGGCGGGCTGCACCTGACTGAGCAGAACAACCACGACATCACCACAGGATCACATCACCATGTCCCCAGTAGCACCCTCCATGGCAGACCGCGACGGCAAAATCTGGATGGACGGCCAGATGGTCGACTGGCGCGACGCCAAGATCCATGTGCTCAGCCACACCCTGCATTACGGCTGCGGCGCGTTTGAAGGTGTACGCGCCTACAAGACCGTGAACGGCACCGCCATCTTCCGCATGGAAGAGCACACCGAGCGTTTTTTCAACAGCGCCAAGATTCTGCGCATGAAGATTCCCTTCACCCAGCAGGAAATCAACGAGGCGCAAAAAGCCGTTGTGCGCGAGAACAAACTTGAAAGCGGCTATCTCCGCCCCCTGACCTGGATTGGCTCGCAAAAGCTGGGCGTCAGCCCGCGCGGCAACACCATACACGCCATGGTCGCGGCCTGGGAGTGGGGTGCTTACCTGGGTGAAGAAGGCATGAAGCGCGGCATCCGCGTCAAGACCTCCAGCTACACCCGCCACCATGTCAACATCACCATGACGCAGGCCAAGGCCGTCAGCAACTACACCAACTCCATCCTCGCCAACATGGAGGCGCTGGACGATGGCTACGACGAGGCCCTGCTGCTCGATGCTTCGGGTTTTGTGAGCGAAGGCGCAGGCGAGAACATCTTTATCGTCAAGGGCGGCGTGGTCTACACGCCCGATCTGTCGGCCGGCGCACTGAACGGCATCACCCGCAACACCATCCTGCACATCTGCAAGGACCTGGGCCTGGAACTGGTGCAAAAGCGCATCACGCGTGACGAGGTCTACATCGCCGACGAAGCCTTCTTTACCGGCACGGCCGCTGAAGTCACACCGATTCGCGAACTCGACCGCATAGAGATCGGCATAGGCTCACGCGGCCCCATCACCGAGAAAATCCAGAATGCGTTTTTTGACATCGTCAATGGACGTAATCCAAAGTACGCCCACTGGCTCACCAAGGTATGAGCCCCCACGCTTGTCACTTCGTGTACTACGCTGCCCCTTTTCACGTTGTAAGGGGCCGTGCCTTGCCTGGGGCGGCCCGGCGCTGCGGCATTCTTTGAAAGCACAACATATATGACCACCACAGCATCCGTTGAACTGCTTGCTTCCGACCTGAACCACCAGGGCGGCGTGTTCTGCCCCAGCCCCAAGGCCGACATGAAGATCTGGAACAGCCACCCCAAGGTTTACCTGGACGTGGCGCGCACCGGCAGCGCCAAGTGCCCGTATTGCGGCACGGTCTACGCCTTGAAGGCCGGCGAGCATTTCGGTTCTGGCCACTAGGACCTGCTTGGCCACATCCCTGCAAGCAGCCGCCGCGGAACCGGCTCCGCCGGGCCGCCAGCGGCGCCCCCCCGGGGGGGAGACGGCCGCAGGCCGTCATGGGGGGGCTTCGTTAATCATTGCCCCGCAGTGGATCGGCGACGCGGTCATGACCGAGCCGCTCATCCGTCGCCTGGCAGCGCGCGGCGAAAAACTCACCGTCGGCGCGCTTCCCTGGGTCGCGCCGGTCTACCGCGCCATGCCCCAGGTGGCCGAGGTCATTGAATTTCCTTTCGCGCATGGCGGCCTGCAGTTCCGCGAACGGCGTGCGATTGCCAAACGCATTCAGGGCCAGTTCGAAAGGGCCTACGTTCTTCCCAATTCCCTGAAGAGCGCACTGCTGCCTTTTCTGGCCAGCATCCCCGAACGCATAGGCTATTTCGGCGAGGCACGTGTTGGCCTGCTGACGCATCGCCTCAAGAACCCGAAGAACAAGCCACCCATGGTGGCGTTTTATTCGGCCCTCAGCGGTGAGGGCGGACTGGATGCAGACCGTCCGCAACTGCAGATGGGCGAAGCAGACATCGACAAAAGCCTGTCCGAACTCGGCGTGCAGCGCGGCGGGTTTTACGTGTTTGCGCCTGGCGCTGAATACGGTCCGGCCAAGCGCTGGCCTGCCCAACACTTTTCAGAACTGGCTGCGCAGCTCGACAAGCCCGTGATGCTGCTCGGCTCCGGCAAGGAGGCCGCGCTGTGCGACGAAATCGCAGCGCCGGTCAATGCCGCGAAGGCAGGCCAGTGCATCAACTTTGCAGGCCGTACCTCGCTGCTTCAGGCCCTGTGCCTCATCGCCGCAAGCAAGGCCACCATCAGCAACGACTCCGGCCTCATGCATGTGGCTGCAGCATTCGGTGTGCCGCAGGTGGCCATATTCGGCTCATCAAGCCCGCTGCATACGCCGCCGCTAAGTGGCAAGGCAGCTGTGCTCTGGCTCAAAAATGATTTGACCTATCAGCCGCCGCTGGACTGCGCCCCGTGCTTCGAGCGCGAATGCCCGCTGGGCCACACGCGCTGCCTCAATGACATCAGCGCGCAGCGCGTGCTTGACGGCTTGCAACAGGTCGCTCCGTCAACTTGAAAGACGCCTGGTGACCGGGCCACATACAGGGGAAACACATGACTGCAAGGCAAACATCGCTCAAGGCCATGCTGGGCACAGAGCTGCCCCTGATCCAGGCGCCCATGGCTGGCGTGCAGGGCAGCGCCATGGCGGTTGCAGTCTGCAACGCTGGCGGCCTGGGGTCCCTGCCCTGCGCCATGCTGAGCCTGCAGGCCCTGCAAGGCGAGCTGGACACCATCAGCAAACAAACCAGCAAGCCGTACAACGTCAATTTTTTCTGTCATGAGCCGCCGGTGGTCAGCACCGAACGCGAGGCGGCATGGCGGCAAGCGCTGGCACCCTATTACGCCGAACTGGGTCTGGATGTAGCCACCGTGCCACCGGGTGCGGGCCGCTCGCCTTTCAGCCACGAAGCGGCCGATGTGCTGGAGGCCTTCAAGCCCGCTGTGGTGAGTTTTCATTTCGGCCTGCCTTCACCAGACCTGCTGGCCAGGGTGCGCGCCTGGGGCGCCGTTGTACTGGCATCGGCGACCACGGTGGCTGAAGCGCGCTGGCTGGAAGCGAACGGCGCTGACGCCATCATTGCCCAGGGGCTGGAAGCGGGCGGCCATCGCGGCATGTTTCTCACGGACGAGGTGAGCACCCAGCTGGGCAGCTTTGCGCTGCTGCCGCAGGTCGTGAATGCGGTGGGTGTTCCCGTGATTGCCGCAGGCGGTATTGCAGATGCCAGGGGTGTGGCCGCAGCGATGGCGATGGGTGCTTCCGCCGTGCAGGTGGGCACGGCCTATATGTTGTGCCCGGAAGCCACCACCAGCGCCGTGCACCGGGCGGCGTTCAAAAGCGGGGCTGCCAGCCATACCGCATTGACCAATCTGTTCACCGGCAGGCCGGCGCGAGGCATCATGAATCGTGTCATGCAGGAACTTGGCCCCCTGAGCGCCGCGCCGCCGGCATTTCCACTGGCCACTGCCGCGATCGCACCGCTGCGCGCGCGCGCCGAAAGCCTGGGCCTGGGTGATTTCTCGCCCCTCTGGTCTGGGCAGAACAACAGCACTTGCAGAGAAATTCCTGCAGCGCAACTGACACGCGAGCTGATCGCCGGCGTTTGATTGGCCCCGGCCAGATTCGGCCCATGGAGAAAAAGAAGGCTCAGGCCTGATGCACTGGCAACTCGACAACGAATGAAGCGCCACCGCCCGGCCTGCCTTCACACCGCGCCGTACCGCCGTGGCGCTGGCTGATGGACTTGACCAGCGCCAGGCCCAGGCCCACACCGCCCTCACGCTCGCTCGCGCCAGGCAGGCGATAGAAGGGCTCAAAGATGCGCTCGCGCTGGGCTTCGGGCACGCCGGGGCCACGGTCGTTCACCTTGATGACGGCGAGTTCACGGCTGCCCCGCTTGACCTGCGAGAGCTCAAGGCTGATGTCGCCATTGCTGTATCGCCTGGCGTTCTCAAGCAGGTTGCGGATCAGGCGGCGCAGCAGGCGTGGCGAGCCCTGCAGCGTCAGGCTGCGGCTGGTGGTGCTTACGCCCAGGCTGGTATTACCCGACTGACCCGACTGGCCCGGCGATGCGGCATCCAGGTCTGCACTCAGTTCAGCATTGACGCGTGAGCATTCTTCTGCGGCAAGCCCGGTGAGGTCCAGGCGCTCAAAGGGTTCGGCATCGGATTGCCGTGCATCGAGCCGGCTGGCCAGCAGGATTTCGTCAATCAGCTGGTCGAGCTCGTTGATGCTGCGCGAGATTTCCATGCGCTGCGGCGAGTTGGCATCGGCACCCATCAACTCAAGGCCCATGCGTATGCGGGCCAGGGGCGAACGCAACTCGTGCGATGCGTTGGCCAGCAGCGACTTGTGTGAATTCATCAAGGTTTCAATGCGCTCGGCCGCGTGGTTGAAACGCGCGGCCAGGAAAGCCACCTCATCGCTGCCTTCGGCGCTGACGCGTGCAGACAGGTCGCCTTCGCCCCAGCGCTCGACGCCGCGCTGCAGCGACTCCAGCCTGAGCGTCAGGCGGCGCATGACCGGATAGGCGCCGACGGCAACAGCCAAGCCGACAACGATGAGCATCCAGCCAAAGTCAAACGGCGGGCGGCCCCATGGCGGCGGCGGCGGGCGCTTGGGGCGCGGCATCAGCAGCTTCAGGTTCTGGCCATCCCTGGTGACGACGTCGAACTCCAGGTCATCACCCAGCTTGCGGTCGGGTTTTGTCTGTGCGGTGCCAATGACTTCGCCATTCGTGTTGTGCACCAGCACCTCGCGTATGGGCAGTTGCGGCGGGTCTTTGGTGAAGCGCCAGGCGGCAGCGACCAGAAAGGTCAGCACCACCACGGTGGCGACCACAGCCAGCCAGATGCGGACATAAAGGTGTGAGGTGAACCGTGTCCACATATGGAGCTCCTATAAACCCAATTGTCGGGCGCATGGCGTCGTTGCGCGGTGCTCGGAATCCTCATGCACCGAGGTGCATTCCGGTGTCCTGCGCTCCGGGCGCCTCGCCCTGCATCCCGACAATTGCATTTCTAGAAGCTCCATAGCCATTTTTCTTCAGTCTTGTTGTTTGGCGAAAACGTAGCCCACGCCGCGCACCGTCAGTATGCGTTTCGGGTCTTTCGGGTCGGCCTCGATGGCGCTGCGTATGCGGCCCATGTGCACGTCGATGGATCGGTCAAAGGCCTCCAGTTCACGGCCGCGCACGGCTTCCATGATCTGGTCGCGGCTCAGCACACGGCCGGAGCGTTCGGCCAGCGCCACCAGCAAGTCGAACTGGTATGACGTGAGCTCGCAGGCGTTGCCTGACACCGTGACAGTGCGCGCGTCGCGGTCGATTTCAAGCGAGCCGAAACGCATGACTTTCTGTACGCCGTTGCTGCCACTTGCGCTGCCGGTTTCGCCGCCACGGCGCAGCACGGCGCGTATGCGGGCCAGCAACTCGCGCGGCTCAAACGGTTTGGGCAGGTAGTCGTCAGCGCCGATTTCAAGGCCGACGATGCGGTCCATCGGGTCGCCTTTGGCAGTCAGCATCAGCACGGCGGTGCCGGCCTGCTCGCTGCCCTGACCCTTGATGCGGCGACAGACTTCAAGTCCGTCCATGTCGGGCAGCATCAGGTCCAGGATGACGAGGTCGGGCGTGCTGGTCTGCAGCGCTGCGAGGCCGCTGTTGCCGTCGGCTGCATGGGTAAAACCATAACCAGACTGGCGCAGGTATTCACCCACCATGTTGGCCAGGCGGGTATCGTCTTCAATCATTAAAAGTTGCTGTTGAGCCATGAGCGAGTCCTCCTTGACGCGGCAAGCGCGTGAATCGCAATGTGTAAATGGTGCGTTGCACGCAACAAGTGCGCTTGTAGCCACCGTAAAGTTGCGGTAAACCGGCAACGGAGCACGACCTTATAACGGCTCCATGCCCTTTGCTGTAAGACAAAAACACCCCTCAACCCAAGCATCCGCGGATGACTTCACGCCTCTTCAGGCTCCTTCGGGCTTTTTCATCCGTGATGCCAGCCACACCAGTACCAGCACCGGCAGGCCAAGGATCGCAGTGGCGGTGAAGAAGTGCGTATAGCCAAAGGCATCCACATACTTGCCTGAATAACCCGCCAGGAATTTTGGCAGCAGCAGCATCATGGAGCTGAACAGCGCGTACTGCGTGGCCGAATAATTGATGTTGGTCAGGCTTGAGAGGTAGGCAATGAATGCTGCCGATGCGATGCCGCTTGAGAGGTTGTCTGCAGAGATCACAAAGATCAGCGCATTGACGTCATGGCCGCGCGAACCCAGCCAGGCGAACAGCAGATTGCTGCCGGCGCTCAGCGCGGCACCCAGCATCAGCACTTTCATCACGCCGAAGCGCATGGCCAGCGCGCCGCCGATAAACGCGCCGGCCAGCGTCATGATGACGCCGTAGATCTTGGTGACGGCCGCCACTTCATCCTTGGTGTAGCCCATGTCCACATAAAACGGGTTGGCCATGATGCCCATCACGACATCGCTGATGCGGTAGATGGCGATCAAAGCAAGTATCAGCACGGCCTGTTTGCCGTAGCGGCGTAAAAAATCGGCGAAGGGCTCGACCAGCGCGCTCTTGAGCCACTCGGCCGCATTGCGTGACGGCGCAAGCGGCCGCGCTGCAGGTTCTGGCGACAGCAGCACCGTGGCAACGCCCAGCAGCATGGATACCGCCATCACCAGGTAGGCTGTCTGCCAGGCACCCTGCTGATAGCCCGTGACACCCGCCACCTCTGCACGTGCTGCAATCCACAGCGCGCCTGCACCCGCCCAGATCATGGCGATGCGGTAACCCGTCTGGTAACTGGCGGCCAGCGCGGCCTGGCGCTGAACATCGGCCGATTCGATGCGATAGGCGTCAAGCGCGATGTCCTGCGTGGCCGAACCAAAGGCCACGGCCAGAGCACACCACACCACAGGCATCAACGCCAGTCGGGGGTCGGTCAGCGCCATGCCGACAAGTGCGGCAATGATGGTCAGTTGCGACAGCAGCAGCCAGCTGCGGCGGCGGCCCAGCAGGCGTGTCAGCACCGGGATGGGCAGGCGGTCCACCAGGGGCGCCCAGACCCACTTGAAGCCATAGGCCAGGCCGACCCAGCTTAAAAACCCGATGGTGGTGCGATCAATGCCGGCTTCGCGCAGCCAGAAGCTCAGCGTGCCGAATACGAGGAGCAAGGGGAGACCGGCAGAAAAACCCAGCAACAACATGCGCAGGGTGGCTGCTTCCGTATAGACCTTCCAGACATCGCGCCAGCCCGCCTTTGCGGCAGGCGTGGTGCCAGATGTGTTGACAGAGGGCTCGTGACTGGAAGCGGACGCAGTAAAAGAAGGGGTTTTTTCTGACATGGGTCTTTCTGTTTGTCACTATTATTCACGCATGTGCTATCTATGTGAGGCCAAAAATTCTGCCTGGGCTGGCCGCCGGGGTTTCATGCTGGGCGCCGGCATTGTGGCCGCCACTGCTGCCGTGCCAGCGCTCGCGCAGGTAGAGGTCGGTCCGTCGTCCAACTTTCGCAAGCTGATTCCGGCTGAAGACCTGGAAAACGCCGCCTCGCAGGAATACGCCAAGATGATCGCTGAGGCCAAAGCCAAAGGTGCGCTTGCACCCGCCGGCTACCCCCAGCTCCAGCGGCTGCGCAACATCGCTTCGAAACTGATACCGCAAGCCGCGCAGTGGAACGACCGCGCCAGACAATGGAACTGGCAGGTCAACCTGCTGGGCAGCAAGGAGCTCAATGCCTTCTGCATGCCGGGCGGCAAGATCGCCTTCTACACCGGCATTCTGGACCAGCTCAAATTGACCGACGACGAAGCCGCCATGATCATGGGCCACGAAATGGCCCACGCGCTGCGCGAACACGCCCGCGCCCGTATCGCCAAAAGCCAGGGCACGGGCACGTTGCTGTCGCTCGGTGCACAGCTGCTGGGCCTCGGCCAGATGGGTGATCTGGCCGCCAATGTGGGCACACAATTGCTCACGCTGCGTTTCAGCCGTGAGGACGAAACCGATGCCGATCTGGTGGGTCTTGAACTGGCCGCGCGCGGCGGCTACAACCCTCAGGCCGCCGTCAGCCTCTGGGAAAAAATGGGCCAGGCCGGCGGCGGTGCTGGTGGCCCCGGCTTTTTGTCTACCCACCCCTCTGGCCCTGACCGCATCCGCCAGCTACAGGCGAATGTGCCCAAGGTTCAGGGCCTGTATCAGCGCGCCCGCGGTTAAAAGGCAAAACGCAAAAGGCGGAATGTCGCTCATCTGACGTGACGCCGGCTATGGCGGCAGTCCGGGCCGCAGTGTCCTAAACTCCGCAGGTGAGTTTCCCATCTCCACACGCTGACTCCCACGAAGTGCAAGGACGTTCAAACAGCGTGCTGTCGCGCAACTGGTGGCGTGCCTTTCTTCCCGGCCGTGCAGGCGTTGATGCGCGTGAAGGGCTGCGGCTGGTAGCAGGCGCATTCCTCGGCATAGTGCTCACCGGATGGCTGTGTCACCTGCTGGGTGTTTCCGCGACGCCCTCCCTGCCCTGGCTGGTCGCACCGCTGGGTGCCAGTGCCCTTCTTGTTTTTACAACCCCCGCCAGCCCCATGGCCCAGCCCTGGGCGGTTGTGGCGGGCAACACATTGTCGGCATTGGTGGGCATTGCCTTTGCGCATGGCATGGGCTTTCCGCTCCTGCCTGAGCTGGCTGCGGGCATGGCGGTCGCTACTGCCATCGTCGTCATGCTGGCCTTGCGCTGCCTGCACCCGCCCGGCGGCGCGATGGCGCTGATGATGGTGCTGGGCGGCATTCGCGATCCAGGCTTTGCGCTGTATCCCGTCATGCTCAACTCGGTGTTGCTGGTGCTCATGGGCATTGCCTACAATAACGCCACGCGCAGGCCCTATCCCCATATGCAGCTGGCTGCCGACGACCATGCCATGTCCGGCCATGAAGACCAGCTTGATGCCGACCTCGACGCCGTGCTGGCGCGCTACAACCAGGTGCTGGACATCAGCCGTGACGACCTGAAGGCGCTGCTGTCGGAAACGCAACTGCGCGCCTATGACCGCAAGCTGGCCGATGTGCGCTGCGCAGATATCATGTCGCGGCAACTTGTTACCGTTGAATTCGGCACGCCGCTGCAGGAAGCCTGGGCCCTGCTGCGCGAGCGCCGCATCAAGGCGCTGCCGGTGGTCGACAAGGCCTTTCGCATCGCCGGCATCATCACCGTGGCCGATTTCATGCGCGCGGCCGAGCTTGATCTGTATGAGGGTTTTGACGAAAAGCTGCGCAAGCTGATTCGCACGACACGCAGTTCGTATTCAGACAAGCCCGAGGTCGTGGGTCAGATCATGACCCGCAATGTGCGCGTCGCCGGCGAGCAGAAAAGGCTGGTAGAACTGGTGCCGCTGTTCGGCAGCACCGGCCACCACCACATTCCCATCATCGGTGAGGGCGGCAAGCTCACGGGAATGATCACGCAGTCCGACCTGGTCGCTGCGCTGGGCCGCGCTGTCGATCCGGCTGCCTAGGCATCTGGACCCTGCTGGGCCCAAAGGGGCTCCCTCTGCATTTCAACACTGACTCCTGAACAACCGGGCTTGGCACACCTCTTGCATCTATTCTTGGATACAAGATTGGATTTCTCAAAATGGTGCACAGCGTCATTCCCGATGTTCAGAAGCCGGCTGCCTCAAATGATGCGAGTGCTGACTTGCATAGATTCGCTCAGCAGGCTTGGATTTCCCGTTTCGACAAACCCCTGGTTTCGGGTGCGAAGGGCCCGCTGGCCGGTCTGCAATTCGCCGCCAAGGACAATATAGATGCACTTGGCCTGCCAACCACGGCAGCCTGCCCGGCCTTCAGTTACCAGCCTGCCGCACATTCGGCGGTGGTGCAAAAACTGCTCGATGCTGGTGCAGCGCTGGTCGGCAAAACCAATCTTGACCAGTTTGCCTGCGGCCTCAACGGCACGCGCTCGCCCTATGGCGCCGTGCCCAATGCCATCAACCCCTTATATGTATCGGGCGGCTCCAGTTCAGGCTCGGCCTATGTGGTGGCTACGGGCCAGGTTGAGTTTGCGCTGGGCACCGACACGGCAGGCTCCGGCCGCGTGCCGGCGGGGCTGAACAACATTGTGGGCCTCAAGCCGTCGCGGGGGCTGATCAGCACGCGCGGTGCCGTGCCAGCGGCGCAGAGTGTCGATTGCATCTCGATTTTTGCGCGCACTGTTGCCACGGCGGTGAAGGTGCTGGAAGCCGCCATGGGCCACGACCCGCTCGATGCGTACTCGCGCAAGCTGACCATGACGAGCAAGGCCTTTGGAGCCAGCTTCCGTTTTGGTGTGCCTTCAGCCGTGACCTTTATGGGCGACGCCGCTGCGCAGGACGCATTTGATCTGGCCATCAAAAAACTGGAAGCCATGGGCGGCAAGGCCGTGCGCATCAACTTCGCTCCGCTGGCCGAAGCCGCTGCGCTGCTCTATGAAAGCGCACTGGTCGCAGAACGCTACACCGCCATCAAAAGCTTTTTTGACGCGCATGAAGCCGAGGTGATAGAGCCGGTGCGCAGCATCATTGCCGCAGGCCGCAACTACAGCGCGGCTGACCTGTATGAAGCGCAGACAAAACTGAAAAGCCTGGGCCAGCAGGCCAATGCCATGTGGCAGGACATTGACGTGCTGCTGGTGCCAACTGCGCCCACGCATTACACGATTGCACAGATGCAGGCCGACCCGGTGGCGCTCAACCGCAACCTCGGCGCGTACACCAACTTCGTCAACCTGCTCGACTACGCTGCGCTGTCCGTGCCCAGCAGCATGCGTGCCGATGGCCTGCCCTTTGGCATCACCCTGATTGGCCCCTGCGGAAGTGACTGGCAGCTCGCCGACCTGGGCCAGCGCTACCACCATGCCACCGGTCTCACGCTGGGCGCCACCGGACAGCCCCTGCCTGCGCCGTCAAACATTCACGGACTGAAAACTGAGGCGATGGTTCGCGTGGCCGTGGTCGGCGCGCACCTCTCGGGCATGCCGCTCAACATACAGCTCACTGAACGCGGCGCATCGCTGGTGGGCGAAGCAAAAACGTCAGCCGATTACCGCCTCTATGCCCTGCCAGGAACGACCCCACCCAAACCCGGCATGCTGCGCGTCGCACCAGGCCAGGGCGCATCGATTGCGCTTGAGATCTGGCAGATGCCTGCCGCGCATTACGGCTCGTTCGTCGCGCTGATTCCCGCGCCGCTGGGCATAGGCATGCTGGCGCTCGAAGACGGCAGCAGCGTGCAGGGTTTTGTATGCGAGCCCGAAGCCCTCAAGGGCGCAGAAGACATCACACAACACGGTGGCTGGCGTGCCTTCATGGCATCGCTGAAAAACGCAAAAGCCGCCACAACAACGACAGCCTGAGACATACAGCTTCCCAATTTTTTTAACCATCACGTAAACCCAGGAGCCCTTCATGACCAAGCCAGTCCAGACATCCGCCCCAGCTGCAACCCGCAGAAAAGTCCTCCAGACCGGCGCTGCTGCGCTGGGCGTGATGGGCATGCCCGCCATCGTGCGTGCACAAAGCGGCCCCAAGATCCGCATCGGCTTCTGGCCAGTTGCCGCAGGCTTGCCGTTCTTCGCTGCGATTGAAAAAGGCTACTTCAAGCAGGCGGGTCTTGACGTCGAGCCGCTGAAGTTTGCAGGCGCACAGCAGGTGATGGAAGCCATGCTCTCGGGCCGCTCCGACGGCAGCTCCAACGGCACCGGGTCGGCCAATCTCGGCATCGGTGAAATTGCCCAGCCCGGCCTCTTCAAGATCTTCGCCACCAACCCCAGCAATGCGAAGTTTGTGCTCGATGAATTCATCGTGCCGAAAGACAGCCCGGTCAAGACCATGGCTGACCTGAAGGGTAAAAAGATAGGGTCAGGCCCCGGCATACAGAACGTCACCCTGTGCAAGACCATGCTGGAGCGCGCAGGCGCCAGCGGCACCACGGTGGTTGAACTGCCGATTGGCCAGCACGTCGCCTCGCTGGTCGCCGGCCAGGTTGACGCCTGCTACACGCTGGAGCCTACAGGCACCATTGGCCGCATGAACGGCACCACGCGGGTGCTTGAAGCCGGTGTGGTTGCCAAGTACATCCTCGGTGATGCGATGGCCCCGTGGCATGGTGGTGCCGCCAGCCTGACGACGGAGTTCATCACCAAGAACCCCGACGTCGCCAAAAAGTTCATCGCCGCCTACGCGAAAGGCATAGAGCTGGTGCGCACGCAGCCGGCAGAGGCCCGCCAGTACATGAAGGGCTACACAGCTATTGAGGGTCCGCTGACCGGCGAGGTGCCGCTGGCATCCTACATGCTTTACAACGAGTTCAAGCCCAGTGACGTCGCCTACTTCCAGAAGTTCTACGACCTGTTCACTGAGAAAGGCATTTTCAACAAGAAGGTCGTTGTCGACGGCCTGCTCTACAAGGGCTGATCATGGCTGAACTCACTTCTTCATCTGTGGTGGTGCCGGTTGCACCGGCGGCCACATCACCTGCGCCATCCAGGCCAGCGGTCAAGGCCTGGACGCCACCGGCAGGCGCCGCGAGCATCCCGCGCAAGAAAGCCAGCTGGGGCAAGCTGCTGCCCTTCATAGGGCCGATTGCGCTCTTCATCATCTGGGACCTGGTGGTGCGCTTCGGCCTCATCAAGGCCATCCTGCTGCCCAGCCCCGGCGACACCGTCGTGGCGCTGGTCACCGGGCTGGCTGGCGGCGCGCTGCTGCTCGACTTTGGCGTTACCGTGCTGCGCACACTCGAAGCCTTTCTGCTGGCTGCGGTAGTTGGTGTGCCTTTGGGCGTGCTGCTCGGCAGCAATGAAAAAGCCTACCGCAGCGTCGAATTTTTGATCGACTTCTTCCGGTCCACACCGTCGTCGGCATTGATCCCGCTCTTTCTGCTGATCTTTGGTGTATCAGACATCAACAAGGTGGCGATTGCGGCTTTCGGTGCCTTCCTCATCGTGGTCTTCAACAGCGCCTACGGTGTGATCAACGCGCGCAAGCAGCGCGTGATGGCGGCCAGGGTGATGGGCGCTTCGCGCTGGCAGGTCTTCAAGGACGTGCTGATCTGGGAAAGCCTGCAGCCTTCGTTTGTCGGCCTGCGCTCGGCGGTGTCGATGGCGCTGGTGATTGTGATCGTGGCCGAAATGTTCATCGGCTCCGACAACGGCCTGGGCCACCGCATCATCGATGCGCAGCAGGTGCTCAACGTCAAGAGCATGTACGCGGCCATCCTGGCTGCCGGTGCCCTCGGCTATGCGCTGAATATTCTGTTTCTGGTCGCCGAACGCAAGATCGTTCACTGGAGTGGAAGATGACTGAAGTCCTCAATGCACCTGTATTTGCCGATGTCCCCACCGTGCCCTTCGCACCCGGCCCGGCAGGCACAAACATCACGATTCGCGGCCTGACCAAATACTTTGCGGGCTGGCCGCTGTATGAGGACTTCAACCTCGACATCCCCAAGAACAAGATCGTCTCCGTCTTCGGGCCCAACGGTTGCGGCAAGTCGACGCTGATCAACATGATCGCCGGGCTGGTGCCGATTGATTCGGGCGAGATATTGTTCGACGGCAAGTCGCTCAAGGACACCAAGATAGGCTACGTCTTCCAGAACTACCGCGAAGCCATGTTCCCGTGGATGCGGACCATAGACAACATCGCCTACCCGCTCAAGCTCGAAGGCAAGTCAAAGGCGCAGGTCGACAAACGCATGGCCGAGCTGGTCGCCTCGTTTGACGTGAAGTTCGATTTGAACCGCTACCCGTATGAACTGTCAGGTGGGCAGCAGCAGACCGCATCCATCATGCGTGCGCTCGCACCCAACCCCGAGGTGCTGTTTCTCGACGAACCTTTTTCTGCACTTGATTTCGAGATGACTTTGTTCATCCGCGAGAAGCTGCAGGAAGTCTTCATGCAGACCGGCACCACCATGCTGCTGGTCTCGCACGATCTTGAAGAAGCCGTTTACCTGGCCGACCAGGTGCTGCTGCTGACCAAGCGCCCGACCAAGGTGGCCGAGATTCTGAACTACGGCGACGCGCGCCCGCGTACGCTGGAGACATTGAGTTCTGCCAGTTTTGTCGACATGAAAAAGCTCAGCCTGGAGATCTTCCAGCGCGAAGTGCGCCGGTAGGGGCAATCATGGACGACACCGAAGCCCTGGCATTTGTAAAAGCCGCAGCAAAAGCCGTCTCGCTGCCGCTGGATGAGGCGCAGGCCCAGCGGGTAGCGGTGCACATGCAGCGCACGTCTTTGATGGCGGCGCAGCTTGATGCCTTCAGCATGCATGTCGACATGGAGCCGGCCGAGGTCTACAGCCCCGCGCCCTTTCCGAAAAAGCCCGCATGAAAAATATCGCCTTCGGCAGCGCCGAACTGATACGCGGCATCGCTGCCGGAGAGTTCAGTGCGCAGGAGGTGCTGGCCTCTTCCATTGAGCGCATTGAAGCCACCGACGGACGTGTCAACGCCTTCACCGGTAAAAGCTATGAGCGCGCAAGGCGCGAAGCCGCGGCCATTGACCGCATGCGCGCGCGTGGCGAAAAATTGCCGCCGCTGGCTGGCTTGCCCTATGCGGTGAAAAACCTGTTTGATGTGGCCGGTGAAGTCACGCTGGCAGGCTCACGCATCAACCGCGGCAACGCGCCTGCGCATGAAGACGCGTTTCTGGTACAGCGCCTGCAGGCCGCGGGCGCGGTGCTGGTGGGCTCGCTCAACATGGACGAGTACGCCTATGGCTTCACGACAGAAAACACCCATTACGGCCCCTGCCATAACCCGCATGACCTCAACTGCGTCGCCGGTGGTTCATCGGGCGGTTCGGGTGCGGCGGTGGCGGCGCAACAGGTGCCGCTGACGCTGGGGTCGGATACCAACGGCTCTATACGTGTGCCCGCATCGCTGTGCGGCGTCTGGGGGCTCAAGCCGACTTTTGGCCGCCTCTCGCGGCGCGGAACCTACCCTTTTGTCCACAACGTTGACCATCTCGGCCCGCTGGCAGACAGCGTTGAAGGCCTGGCACTCAGTTATGACGCCATGCAGTCACCCGACGCGCTGGATGCAGGCTGCCATGCGTTGTCGGTACAGCCCGTCGCCGCAGATCTGCGACGGGGCATTGACGGCCTGCGCATTGGTTTGCTGGGCGGCTACTTTGCCGACAACGCCAGCGCCCCGGCACAGCTCGTGGCACGGCAGGCGGCCAGTGCGCTGCGTGCGGGGGATGGCGTTGAGTGGCCAGACCCGGCGCTTGCACGGGCGGCGGCATTCATCACCAGCGCCAGCGAGGGCGGTGCGCTGCACCTGGCTGACCTGCGCACGCGTGCAGATGAGTTCGAGCCGCTGTCGGTGGATCGTTTCATATCAGGCGCGCTGCAGCCGGCAGCCTGGTATGTGCGCGCCCAGCGTTTCCGCCGCCATTACCGCGAGAAGGTCAACGCGCTGTTTCGCCACTGGGATGTGCTCATCGCCCCGGCCACACCGGTCAGCGCGCCTGTCATAGGCACCGAATGGCTGGACATCAACGGCATGAAGCTGCCCTGCCGGCCCAGCGTTGGCCTGCTGACGCAGCCCATCTCGTTTGCCGGTTGCCCGGTGGTCGCCGCGCCCATGTGGCCCGAAGGCAAAACCGGCATGCCGATCGGCGTGCAGCTGATTGCCGCCCCCTGGCGTGAAGACCTGGCGCTGCGTGCGGCCTGGGCCCTGCAACAGGCTGGTGTAGCCCACCTGAAAGTTTCAAAACTGTGAAATACAAGATGGCCAGTGGCCTGCAAGTGAGATGTCATTGCGGACTTGATCCGCAATCCATGTTTGATGGGTGTGCATTCGGGGTCATGGATCCCGGATCAAGTCCGGGATGACAAGCCATGGAAATTAACCTCCCCCAGGTGGTGGCCGAAGTCACGGCCGCTTTTGAGCGTTATGAAGCCGCGCTGGTGAGCAACGACGTGGCCGTGCTCGATGAACTCTTCTGGCAGAGCCCGCACACGCTGCGTTACGGCGCAACTGAAAACCTGTATGGCTACGACGCCATCCAGGCCTTCCGCGCGGGCCGGCCTTCTGCAGGACTTGAGCGCAGGCTTTTAAAAACCGTCATCACTACATACGGCCATGACTTTGCAACAGCCAATGTCGAGTTCCAGCGCACAGGCGGCGCCAAACCCGGCCGCCAGAGCCAGACCTGGATGCGCACGGCGGACGGCTGGCGGGTGGTTTCTGCACATGTCAGTCTGCTGGGCTGAACCCGTTGCCCGCACTATGATTGAAAGCTCATGAAGAGCGTTGCTTCCCCCGCCACCCCGGCTGCCAAGGCTGATTTCGTGCCTTACGGCTCGGGCAAACCGCAGCATTTCTCGCGCGCCGATGAGGTGTATGAGCAGCTCAAGCGCGATGTGTCCGACTTCAAGCTGCTGCCCGGCGACCGCTTCACCGAAACCGAAGTCAGCGCGCGTCTCGGCGTCTCGCGCACGCCGGTGCGGCAGGCGCTGTTCAGGTTGCAGCAGGAGGGTTTTGTCGAGGTGCTGTTTCGCAGCGGCTGGCGCGTGCTGCCCTTTGACTTCAACCAGTTTGAAGACCTCTACGACCTGCGCATGGTGCTGGAGACCACGGCCGTGCACCGCCTCTGCGAAGACGCCGTCAAGGTCAACCAGCACCTGCTCGACGAACTCGCCGCCATCTGGCTGGTCGCGCCCGGGGAGCGCAGCAGCGACATGGACCAGGTTGCGCGCTGGGACGAATCCTTTCACTGCTCCCTGGTCGCGGCCGCCGGCAATGCCGAAACCGCGCGCGTGCACGGCGACGTGACCGACCGCATACGCGTGATACGCCGGCTCGACTTCACCCAGCAGCCGCGCATAGACGCCACCTATGACGAGCACGCCAAGATCCTGAAAGCCATACAGCACAAGCGCGGCGACCAGGCCGCCATGCTGCTGCGCGCCCACATCGAGACCAGCCAGGCCGAAGTGCGCAAGATCACGCTGCACCAGGTGCACATGGCGCGGCAGCAGGGCAAGTCGTCGGGCCGCTGAGGCCTGCCAGCTGCCCGAAAAGGCAGTTTTTAACGTATACGTTAAAAAATCAGCAAAAGTCAAGTTCCATATTAACTTTTGCCTGTTTGGCGGCTGTTTTTGCGTCCGCAAGGCCAAAAAAGCCCTGAAAAAGGCCATTTTCAGGTGCCAAATCGGCCTCCAGGCCAATAAATACGTGCGTGAGCAGCTATGTTTTTAATAGCGGCTGACTGCTTTATTTTGCAATCGTGTCCAGCTGCGCCAGCGCTTCAGGCGTCAGTTTGAGCTGTCCGGCGGCCAGGTTCTCGCGCAGGTGGGTCACCGACGATGTTCCGGGTATCAAGAGGATGTTGGGCGAGCGCTGCAGCAGCCAGGCGAGCGCCACCTGCATGGGCGTGGCGCCCAGTTGCTGCGCGACATCCGACAGGGCGGAGGATTGCAGCGGCGTAAAACCACCCAGCGGGAAGAAGGGCACATAGGGAATGCCCAGGCCAGCCAGTTCGTCAATCAGCGCGTCGTCTTCGCGGTGGGCGAGGTTGTACTGGTTCTGCACGCAGACGATGTCGCAGATCGAGCGCCCCTGAGCGACCTGTTTCGAGGTCACGTTGCTCAGCCCGATGTGGCGTATCAGGCCTTTTTGCTGCAGGCCGGCCAGCACGGTCAGCGGCTCTTCCAGCGAGCCTTCGGCCGGGCCGTGCACGTCGAACATGCTGCGCAGGTTGACGGTGTCGAGCACGTCCAGGCCGAGGTTGCTGAGGTTGTCGTGCACCGCCTGGGTCAGCTCTTCAGGCGACATCGCCGGTATCCAGGATCCGTCTGCGCCGCGGCGTGCACTCACTTTGGTGACGATGGCCAGGTTGGCCGGGTAGGGGTGCAAGGCCTCGCGGATGATCTGGTTGGTGATGTGCGGGCCGTAGAAGTCGGAGGTGTCGATATGGTCGACGCCGCTGGCCACGGCCTCGCGCAGCACGGCCAGGGCGGCGGCCCTGTCTTTTGGCGGGCCGAACACGCCCGGCCCTGCAAGCTGCATGGCGCCGTAGCCCAGGCGTTTGACCTGGCGGTGGCCGAGTTTGTAGGTGGCGGTCTGGCTGGCGTTAACGGTGGTGATGGACATGGTCTTGGGTTCCTGCTGTGTGAATGTGAGCGAATGGTAGGGACGTGCAGGCCGTTCGACAATCCATCACAATCGGCACGGGTCGTGCGAAATTTCGAACAATGCGCGGCCGAACAATACCCATCAAACCATGGACGCCAACCTCGCCGACCTGAATGCCTTTCTTGCCGTGGCACGTGCCAAAGGCTTTCGCGAGGGCGCGCGCGCCAGCGGCGGCAGTGCCTCCGGCCTCAGCGAAGCGGTGCGCCGGCTGGAGACACAGCTGGGCGTGCGCCTGCTGCATCGCACCACGCGCACCGTGTCACTGACCGAGGCCGGCCAGCGGCTGATAGAGCGGCTGGCGCCCGCACTGACCGAGGTGCAGGCCGCGCTGGATGTGGTCAACGGTTTCCGTGACCGGCCTGCCGGCACCCTGCGCCTGAATGTGGCGGTCAGCGCCGCGCGTTTGACGCTGCCGGCCATTGTTCCGGCCTTTCTTGCCGCCTACCCCGACATCCAGCTGGAGGTGTTTGCCGACGACACCTTTGTCGATGTGCTGGCCGCTGGCTGTGATGCCGGCATACGCTACGAAGAGCGGCTTGAAAAAGACATGATTGCCGTGCCCATAGGCCCGCGCGTACAGCGGTTTGCGCTGGCGGCATCAACAGCGTACCTGGACAAACACGGCCAGCCGCAGCACCCGGGCGAACTGGTCAACCACGCCTGCCTGCGCGGCCGGTTTGCCAGCGGCGCCATGCCGCCCTGGGAGTTTGAAAAGGGCGGCGAGGTGGTGCGCATCACGCCGAACGGCCCGCTCATCGTGCAGATAGGTTCTGCCGTTGACCTGGTGGTGGATTCGGCCGTGGCAGGCACGGGGCTGGTATACCTGTTTGAGGACTGGCTGCGCCCGCAACTTGTCAGCGGTATGCTGGAGCCGGTGCTCAAGGACTGGTGGCCGAGTTTCTCGGGGCCATTTTTGTACTACCCGGGCCACCGGCTGCCACCTGCACCGCTGCGCGCGTTTATCGATTTCATCAGGGCGCAGGCTGCGGCGACCGCGCCCTAGCGGCGACGCATCAGGCGGGAAGCTTCTGCATCGCCAACAGCAGCTCCATGTCCCGCAGCATCTGCGTTTCTGAAATGCCCACACGGTTGCCAAAGCTGACGTCCACAAGTCCACCTGCGCGAGGCGAGTGTTCCCCTTGCGCGCTGCGGACCTGAATCAGGCCAGCGGCCTCCAGCCGTTCCAGCGGCGCCTGCTGTGAGGTGTCCAGGCGAAGATCCACGCGAAAGCTCACCCGCATGGCGCAGCCCACGTTGCTGGGGCAACTGGTGAGATAACCGAGTTGCGGGTCTTCACAAAAATCGAGCTGCGCCGCCAGCAATGACATGACCTGGCGCATGAGCGCATGGCAGGCCGCAGCACTGGCTCCCGGAAGGACAAGGGCCACACGCAGGTGGTCTTCTTCATTGATCCAGATAGACAGCTGCCGGTTGTGTGTATTGAAGACGCTTCTGCCCGCCGGCCAGTCTGCGTGAATGCCTGCAGCTGCCATGTATTTGTCGTGCGGCCCGAAGGCAAGGCGCTCCGAGATCATGGCGTCAAGCTGGCTGGCGGGTATGTCCCCGAATTGCGCTGTGCTGCCATCAAAGTGGGGCGCCAGCGACCTGCATGCATGTGTGATTTTTTCTTCCACACGGATCCGCTCGGCCTTTGACATGCCGGCGGGGAAAACATGGCCTGCAAGATTGCGCGCCACCCTGATGCGGGTGGAGACAACAGCTGCCGGATTGATGCATGCCAGGTCAGTGCGGTGCGTCAGGGACGGTGCCTGAAAACTTTCAACAATGTGATCGAACAGTTCGTGAAAGACGCCGTAGCTCTGAAAGTCGGGCGCGTAGATGCCAATCAAGCTGTCGGGGTAGCGCCGGCCGGAGCGAATCACGTCCGCCAGGCGGAAGCCGTTTGGTGTCACCCGCTTTGACAACTCTGCGCTATAGGCGTTGGTAAGGTAGCGGCTTAACAGGGACACCGAAATCGATTCGACTAGTACTGCGACCCGGAAGTAGCGAAACAAAATGAAAGCGATGGATTCGCGCCCAGGGCAAGACGCAAGCCGCAACGAAGGCTGGACGCCTTGGTAAGGCTGGCAACGCCGCCATGGGTGCGAAGACGCGCTTTCATGTTTCGATATTTTCGGGTTGCAGTGCTAGGGTGCTGTGCAGTAAGCGTCGGTATCCTGCTGCGTGATGACTGCTGCCGGCGTGCTGGCCTGCACCAGGAACTCTGACGCGCCGTAGTGGTTGGGCCGGGCGTTGACCTGGTTCCAGTCGTAGGTGTAACCCAGGCGTGTGAAGGGGTAGCCGGGGCCGCCAGCGCCGTCGACCACGAAGGAGTCTGCCATCTGCCTCAAGACGTAGTCACGCACATCCGGCGCGCGGCTGGCCTGTATGCCAACGGTGCAGACGGGGCTTTGCGGATTGGTTTCATCAACGCCAAGGCAGGGCCTGTCGAGGCGATCACGGGCGAGCTCCATGGTCACAAACTTCGCCTTGCGAAACTGCGGCGGCGGGTCCATGGGCAGGCCCAGCAGCTGTTCAATGCGCTGGCGCAATGCGTCGCCCTTCAAGCCCCAGGCGCGGCAACTCGCCTGCACCTCGCCGGCCAGCGTGACCCAGATGCGGTCTGGCGGCGTGGTGGTGGCGCAGCTGGTGTCCGGCGCCTTGCAGGGCGTGCGGCTTTCAGTCACCCATGACACCACGCGAACCTTGTCACCTTGCGGCAGCGGCATCAGGGGCGTGACCTTGCGTGGACTGGCTACCGCTGCGTCGGCAATCGCGGCTTCATAGACCGCCTTTGTCGAGTCGGCAGATGGCGCAACAGTAGCGCAACCAGCCAGTGCAATAGCTGCCGCCCAGATGAGGGCAGCGCCCACGCGGCGCATGTTGTGGGAAAGGTGTGTTGTCATGCTTTGTCCCTCATAAATTCAAGCCGGGCCCGCGAATCTGCGATGGCCGAAAAAAGCTGCGGCACCAGGTTGGCATTGGCCAGCGGTCCGTTGGCCGTCAGGCGGCGCATGGCGGTGGCCTTGATGTCCGTGAGTTCTTTTTGCCACGCTGCAAGCTGCGACGGGGGCGGCGGGTCGTCCGGCACGGCGTCGACAGCGGCATCGACGGCAAGCACACGTTCAATCAGGGCAACAAAAAATGCATCGTCGGTTTCGGCTTTGACAGGCTCGGGCGGGGCGCCCTTGAACCACTTGAACACCACAATCAATGTCGAGGCGACTGAAAGTACCAGGCCGAAAAGCGCTTCAACCTTCTTGAGCGTGGCCTGCGACAGGAAGGGGTTCTTGCGGTCCATGAACATCCGCGTGCCTGCGGACAGCGGGTAGCTCGAAGATTCGAGAATCTTGTCTTCATCAAACTTCATCTTCAGGTGCATCTGCAGATCCGGGCTGTACACGCCCTCAAGCACCTTGAACACGGCGCGCGGGTCGAGATTTGAATTGGCCACCAGCTGCAGGTTGACACCCACAGTCCTCACATCGCGCGGCGGCACCGGCGGCTGGACGCTGTACATATAGGCCATGACTTTGGTGTCGGCCACCCAGCCCTGGCGCAAGGCGAGTGCGCTGGGGAAAGGAATCTCCAGCAGGCTGTAGCCATACTGCTTGACGATGTAGTCCGCCACGTTGGAAGGCGCAAACGAGGTGATGACGATGACCTCAGGCACCCGGTCCTTGCGCAGGGCCAGCAGGTCTTCGGTGCTCAGGTTTGTTTCAACATAGTCCACGCCATCGCGCATGCCCGAAAACTCCAGCAGCTGTTTGCCGATCACCCGTGTGCCGCCTTTTTTGCTGCCCAGATTGATGCGCTTGCCGCGCATGCCGGCGATGTCCTTGATGTCGGGGCTGACCAGGAAGTGCAGCAGCTCGGGCGCGAGGTTGGCGACATGGCTCACGTTCGGAAAGGGCAGCTCCAGGCCGCCCTGTATCAGCGCGAAATCCAGCTTGCCCTGGGACACCAGCGACAGCGCCTCCTGCGAACCATCTGTCGGCAGCACGTCAAGACGCACGCCCAGCGGCAGGATGTCGTCGCGCAGGGTGCCGGCCAGGTAGTGCCGGTTGCCCAGGATGTCGCCGCCCGTGATCTTCAGCGAATAGGTTCTGGGCAGCACCTCGTAGACATAGTGGCCGGCGATGCCCAGCAGCACAATGACAAGCAGGCAGGCCAGCGTCTTTCGCACGCGTTCATGGCGCTGCATGCGATTGAGCCAGTCGTTGAGTATTCCGCGTGCTTCGTTGGCCATGTGCTGCCTGCTATCTGACCGGGATGAACCCGGCGCGGTCAATGATGGCCTGCCCTTCGGGCGATTCCGCCAGGGCGATGAAGTCAAGCGCCTGCTGACGTGCGCGGCCGAAAGTCATCAGGTACAGCGAGCGCTCGAACGGGTAACGGCCGCTGAGAATGGTCTCGCGCGTGATCGGAATGTTGTCTATCTCAAGGGCCGGAATGTCGGCCGGCAAGCCGCCATCGTCAGTCGCCACACAACCTATGGCGTTGGGGTGCTGGCGAATGAAGTCCAGCAGTTCGTCCCGCGTCTTCCTGAAGTTCGACTTCAGTGAGAGGTCTGCACCGGCAAGGACAACCTCGCTGACATAACGGCTGGTGGATGTATGGCGCGGGCGCATCACTACCTCTATGGGGCTGTCGGTGCCGCCCAGTACTTTCCAGTTGTTGATTTTGCCCGTCAGCACATCGCGCACCAATGACTGCCTGATTTGCCTGACCGGGTTTTTGGCATTCACCACCACTGCAATCGCATCCCTCGCAACCAGGTGGTTGTGTGCCTGCGGCTCCGCTTCCGCGCCTTCCAGGTCGCGCGCCATGGCTGCAATGTCGATGGCATGGCGCTTGACGGCGAGCAGGCCCTGCAATGAACCACCGCGCTCCACAATGACTTTCACGCCGTAGCGCTTTTCGAATTCCCTGCCCAGCGCGATGTTCATCTCATACATGGCCGACGCGCCGCCTATGAGCAGCGCATTCTTGCCTGCAGGCGTGCGGCGAAGCTGTACCCATTGCCACGCCGGGTAGGCGGTAGCCCCGGCAATGGCCGCGACAAATCCGCCGGCGAGGTAGCGTCTTTTCATCGTGTGGCCGATGCAGCGGTTTTGGCCGTTGGGGCCGGCAAGGCAAATACCGAATTGGAAATGGGCGCTGACAGGCCGGTCACAAACTGCAGGAACTTCTGCGCCTCTGCCGACGGTTTTTCACGTGTCACAAACATCAGCGGAGCCAGCAGTGTGTAGCGGCCGCTTTGCACGCTGTCTGCACCGGCAATGACCTTGTCCACCGACAGAATCTTGAGTGCCCGGTCCTTGACTGATTCGGTCGCCATGTAGGTGACGCCGAAGGGGTCGCTGCCCACGCCGGCTACACGCTGCTCCAGCTCGGCGTTGCGGGCTCTGGGTGTGAAGGTGTCCGTATCGCCGAGAACCTTGTCGTTCCAGGTGTTGGTAATGCCGTCGCCCGGCGGGCCGATGTAAACGTTGATGGGGGCGTCTTTTCCGCCCACGGCCTTCCAGTTGTTGATGCGCCCCGAGAAGATTTCCCGCAGTTGCACCATGCTGAGGTCGTTCACGGGGTTGCTGAAATGAACCGCAGGCGCCATCGCCACCTGCCGGAAGGGCACATTGACCAGTTTTACGCCGCTGCGGACGATCTCGTCCTCGGTGTCGTCAGAGGCCGAGCCACTGACGATGGCCATGTCGGCCGTGTTGTCCAGCAGCGTCAGGTAGCCGCGCGATGTGCCGCCACCACTGACCACCACCGACGACTTGGGGTTGCTTCGCATGTACTGTTCGGCCAGGGATTGCACGATGGAGCCGAATGCAATCGAGCCCCGGATGTGCACCGTGCGCGGGGCGGGGGTTTTATCAGCCGACAGGGCCGGGGAGGGCAGGACTGCCATCGTTGCTGCCATCACTGGCGCCAGCGCCGCAAGCATGAATGCACGCCTGGATGTCCCCGCCAGCCTGTAGTCGCAAGTTTTCATCGTTATGGTGCGATGCGCAGCCAGGAGATCATTTCCCTGTGCACACACTGTAACTCCCTGTTACAGACCGATGGTACGCGTTTGGCAGCGTAACCGGAAGGGGATTTGCGCGGCCTTCGCTGTTGCTACAACAGCGAAGTGCGCCAGTTCAGAGCTGGAAGTCGTAGTCGACGGTGATGGGCGCGTGGTCGGAAAAGCGCTGTTCGCGGAAGATGTGTTCGGTTTTGGCGAGCGCCGCCATCGCGGGCGTGGCCAGGTGGTAGTCCAGCCGCCATCCCACATTCTTGGCATAGGCCTGGCCGCGGTTGCTCCACCAGGTATAGGCTTCGTCGGTGGTTGTCGGCTGCAGCTTGCGGTAGACGTCGACCACGCCGCCGCCGGGGCTGGTCAGTTCGTCGGCTGCCTTGTTGGCCTCTTCTGCGTCTTCGGCAGCTTCTTTTGCCTCTTCAAGGCGCAGCAGTTCCGTCATCCAGGCGCGTTCTTCAGGCAGAAAGCCGCTGTTCTTCCTGTTGCCCTTGAAGTTCTTCAGGTCGATTTCCTGGTGTGCGATATTGATGTCGCCGCAGAGCACGAAGTCGCGGTCTTTTTTCAGGTTCAGCAGGTAGGGATAAAACTCGGCCAGGAAGCGGAACTTGGCGGCCTGCCGCTCCTCGCCGGATGAACCACTCGGAAAATAGGCGCTGATGATGGAGAGCTTGGGCAGGTTTTTGCGGCCCGGGCGGTCAAAACGCAGTTCGACATACCGGCCTTCGGCGTCGAATTCGCTCGAGCCGTAGCCGACGATGACGTCGCTGGGCTCGTGTTTTGTGTAGACGGCGACGCCGGAGTAGCCCTTCTTCTCGGCAAAGTGAAAATGCCCTTTCAGCCCCGCCATTTCCTCAAAACGCTCGCTGATGTCGGCGGCCTGGGCCTTGAGCTCCTGCACGCAAATACAATCCGGCATGGATTTCGCAAGCCATTCTTCGAGGCCCTTGCTGGTCGCGGAACGGATGCCGTTGAGGTTCAGGCTGGTCAATTTAAACAAGGACATCTCCAATGAGCACCCCAACGGCAGCGCCAGGGCAAAAAAACAACGATACAGTCCCGAAAGCTGACAGCCAGCTGGCACTTGAGTTTGTGCAGTTTGCGGTCGAGTCCGGGGTGCTGCGGTTTGGCGAGTTCAAGACCAAGGCGGGGCGCCTGAGCCCCTACTTTTTCAACGCGGGCCTGTTCGACGACGGCGCCAAGCTGGGCCGCCTGGCGCAATTTTATGCGCAGCAATTGCTGATCGAAGAGAAGACCACGGGCCTGCAGTTCGACATGATTTTCGGGCCGGCCTACAAGGGCATTCCCCTCGCGGCAGCAGTGGCGGTCGAAATGGCAAGGCTGGGCCGTAACATGCCATTCGCCTACAACCGCAAGGAGGCCAAGGACCACGGCGAAGGCGGTTCGCTGGTCGGCGCGCCGGTCAGGGGCCGGGTGCTGATCATTGATGATGTGATGTCAGCCGGCACAGCCGCCCGGGAGTCAATTGCCATCATCAAGGCGGCCGGCGCCACCCCCCATGCCGTGGCTATTGCGCTCGACCGGCAGGAAAAAGCGACCGAAAACGGTCTTGACGTGGATTACAGCGCTGTGCAATATGTCACAAATCAGTTGGGTCTGCATGTGTGCTCGATTGCCCGCCTGACCGACTTGCTTCAGTATCTGGCAGCGCAAGGTGGCAGCGACGTCGTCAACGCTTCGCTTGGCGGTCATTACAAGGCGGTTTTGGCATACAGGGAACGATACGGCGTGGAATGAGGCTTCCTTTGGTTTTTTCTGCAACCTTGTTTTTGACTTCCGGGTGCGCGCTGCTGATGCTGGCGTCTGGCGGAGCCCTGGCCCAGGGCGTATTCACCTGCGTGGACAGCAAGGGCCGCAAGATCACGTCTGACCGCCCGATAGCAGAGTGCATGGACCGCACCCAGCAGGAAATCTCCCCGACCTCCGGTGCTGTCAGGCGCGTGATTCAGCCCCAGTTGACGGCCGCCGAACGTACCGCCGCCGAGGAGAAGGAAAAAGCCGCTGCCGAGGCCCGGGCCCAGGCGGCGGAAGAGAAAAAACGGGAGCGGGCGTTGCTGCAACGTTATCCCAACAAGCCGGCGCACGACAGGGAGCGCGCCGTGGCGCTGGTACAGGTCGAGGAGGCGATGAAGACGGCAGCCAGGCGCGTCCAGGAACTCACCGAGCAACGCAAGGCCATCAACGCCGACATGGAGTTCTACAGCAAGGACCCGGGACGTGCACCACCTTCGCTGCGGCGCAGGGTGGACGAAAACGAGATGAGCATCGCCTCACAAAAGCGGGTCATCGCCGATCAGGAGAGCGAGAAAAAGCGCGTCAACGCGCGTTTTGACGAAGAGCTTGCCAGGCTCAGGCCGTTGTGGGCCGCATCGAGCGTGCCAGCGGCCGCTGCTGCTGCCAAATACTGACGGCTGACCCTGGAACGCTTGCGGCGGGCCGGTGCCGCCACCAAAAACCTTATCCTGCCGGCACCTGCGTCAGTCAACCTGGACTTTGGCTTTCTTCACCACCTCGGTCCATTTGGCAATGTCCTTGCGCGTGTAGGCGTCAAAGCCTTCCGGTGTAGAGCTGGTGGCGTCGGTGCCCAGTGTCTTGAGGATCTCCAGGTAGGCCGGGTCTTTGGCGATGCGCACGGTTTCAGCGTTCAGGATGGCGATGACGGCCCTGGGTGTTGCCAGCGGCGCTGACAGACCCGTCCACGAACTGGCGTCAAAACCGGGCAGACCCGATTCGGCAATGGTCGGAATATCGGGGGCGGCCGATGAGCGCTTGCCGGAGGTCACGGCCAGTGCCGTGAGCTTGCCGCCGCGAACCTGCGCCAGCGCATTCGGAATGGTCTCCAGCATCATCGACACCTGGCCGGAGATCAGGTCGGGTACGGCCGCGCTGCCGCCCTTGTAGGGCACATGAACCATGTCGATGCCGGCAGAAATCTGGAACAGTTCGCCAAACAGGTGTGAGGCCGAGCCGTTGCCTGCGGACGCAAAGTTGAGCTGGCGCGGGTGGGCTTTGGCGTAGGCGATGAGCTCGCCCACATTTTTGACCGGCACCTTGGGGTTGATCAGCAGGACGTTGGGCAGCGTGTGCAGCAGGCCGACAGGCGCGAGGTCTTTCACCGGGTCAATCTTGCGTGCCGGGTAAAGCGCCGGGCCTATGCTGTGCGTGCCGTTGGTGGCGAACAGCAGCGTGTAGCCGTCGGCGGGGGCCTGGGCCACGGCTTCCATGGCAATCACGCCGCCGGCGCCGGGCTTGTTCTCGACCACCACCGGGCCCTTGAGCCCTTCGGACATGCTGCGGGCGACGGCGCGCGCCAGCAGGTCGGATGAGCCGCCGGCCGCAAACGGCACGATGATGCGTATCGGCTTGGCCGGGAAGGCCTGTGCTGTGGCCAGCAGCGGTGCGGCCAGTGTGGTGGTCGCCACAGCGATGGCGGCAATGATTCGGGACAGTGGTTTCTTCATGAGGGGCTCCAGGGCGTTGCGATGCATTCAGCGATGCAAGTTTCGCTCCACGCCGCGCGTCTGCAAGCGGGTTTTCGCCCCTTGTGGCCGCATGGCTGGTCGTGTGCCTCACTAGCAGTTATGCCCTCAGTGCATACGACCCCGGAGGCGCCGTGTTAATGTCCGGCGGATCAGGACGCCAACGTGGAACTCAGCCAACTCAACTATTTTGTACAGGTCGCCGCGCACGGCAGCTTCTCGCGCGCAGCAGCCGTGCTGGAGGTGACCCAGCCCTTCCTGAGCCGGCAGATCCGCCGTCTGGAAGTCGAGCTGCACCGCCACCTTTTTTATCGCCATGGGCGCGGCATTTCACTGACCGACGACGGGCAGAATTTCTTGCTGATTGCCAAGAGCGTGCTGCACCAGCTGGAGCTGGCGACGCAGGTCAAGGCCGCCAGCGAAACCGAACTGACGGGCCGTTTTGTGCTGGGGCTGACGCCTTCGCTGGCGCGCATCCTGACGGTGCCGCTGGTGCGGGCCTTCACTGCGCGTTTTCCGATGGCGCAGCTGTCGATTGTGGAAGGTCTGTCGCGCAGCCTTCACGAGATGATTCTTGTCGAACGGGTTGACGCCGCGGTGCTGCACGACCAGGCGCCGTCCTCACTAATCAACATCGAGCCGGTGCTGATGGATGCGCTGTGCCTGATTGCGCCGCTTGGCCGGCCTGAAGACGCGCGCGCATCGATTCCGTTTGACGAACTGGCGAAGTTGCCGATGATCTTCCCGAGCGCGCCGCACCCGCTGCGCTCCATCGTGGAGGCCCAGGCCACCAAAAACGGCGTCAAGCTGAACGTGGCGCACGACATTGATGGCGTCGAGACCATCCTGGAACTGGTGCAGGAGGGCTTTGGCCACACGGTGGCATCGGCCATCGTGCTGAAGGCCGGGCGCTGGTCGCAGACGCTGTCAGCCGTGCCCGTCACCGAGCCGGCCATGACGACCACGCTCTCGCTGGCAACACCGCTGCGGCAGCGGCCTTCGGCGCTTCACCGCATCACGCTGGACATCATCCGCGAGTTGTTTGGCCGGCTGGTGCCGCACGGCCTGTAGCTGGCAAACCTAGCCGGCGATGGGTGCAGCCGTGCCCTCGATCTGCACACGAAAGCCGGAGCGCACGGCAGGCCAGTAATCCCAGATCGCCTTGTGGTGGGCGCAGCGGTTGTCCCAGAAGGCAATGGAATGCGCGCGCCAGCGGAAGCGGCAGGTCCATTCCATGCGGCCGCAGTGGTCGTAGAGAAACTGCAGGATGTGCCGGCTCTCCTCGCGCGACACCTCGTTGATGTGCGAGGTGAAGTCGGTGTTCACGTAGATCAGTTTTTTGCCGGTCTCGGGGTGCTGCGTGATCACCGGGTGCACCGAGATCGGCGTGCCCGGGCCGAAGACGCGCGTGCCGTCATGGGTAGCGGTCATGCCATCGAGGTACTGCTTCATCTTCGGCGACAGCGCGTCATAGGCCGAGTACATGCTGGCAAACATGGTGTCGCCGCCGCCATCCGGCGGGACGGTGTGGTTGTAGAGCATGCTGCCCAAAGGCGGAACGGCCGCACAGGACTGGTCGCTGTGCCAGTTCTCACCCGAGATGCGTTTGGAGGTTTCGTCGTAGTGAAAGCGGCGCACCAGCGGGTGGTCGGTCGGCTTGCTGATGGTGTTGACGCCGACGTGCTTGCCAAGGGGGCCGAAGTAACTGGCCACGCGGATCTGGTCTTCAAAGCTGATTTTCTGCTCGCGGAAAAAGATCACCTGGCGTTCGAGGAAGGCGCGCTTGAGTTCGGCCACTTCAGCGTCAGACAGGGGTTTGGTGAGGTCGATGTTGCCGATCTCTGCACCGATGTGCGGTGACGATGGCGTGACGGTGATGTGCTGGTAGGCGGTCATGAAAGCTCCTGGACTGGGGTGTTGCCAAATTCTAGGAGCGGGGTGACGGATGGCCTAGCCTCGCCCTGGACTACTAGGTATGCAGTGGGTGCATGGCTTGGCTGTCATTGCGGACTCGATCCGCAATCCATGACCCCGTGTCCTGATGCCACTGCAGCCGGGGATGGATCCCGGATCAAGTCCGGGATGACAAGGGAGTTCTCAGCCCAGCTTTTTCTTCAGCAGCTCGTTGACCTGCGCCGGGTTGGCCTTGCCCTTGGTGGCTTTCATAGCCTGGCCGACCAGTGCATTCATCGCCTTGGCATTGCCGGCCTTCACCTCTTCGACGTTCTTCGCGTTGGCGGCGAGAACATCATCGATGATTTTTTCGAGTTCGCCGCTGTCGTTCATCTGCTTGAGGCCTTTGGCTTCGATGACAGCGTCAACGTCCTGGCCTTCGCCTGTCCACAGCGCATCAAACACCTGTTTCGCGGCGTTGTTGGAGATGGTGCCATCGGCAATCCGCATGATGAGGCTGGCCAGCTGGGCGGCATCTACCGTGGAAGATTCGATGGACTTCTCTTCTGCATTCAGACGTTTTGACAACTCGCCCATGACCCAGTTGCTGGCCAGCTTGGGTTGCTTGCTGGCATCGGCAACGGCTTCAAAATAAGCTGCGGTGGCTTTGCCCTGCGTTAACTGGCCGGCATCGTATTCAGGCAAGCCATAGTCGGCCACAAAACGCGCCGCCATCACCCGCGGCAATTCACTCATTTCAGAGCGCGTCTTCTCAACCCAGTCACGGCCAATCACCAGTGGCGGCAAATCGGGGTCCGGGAAGTAGCGGTAATCGGCCGCGTCTTCCTTGGTGCGCATAGCACGCGTTTCGCCGGTATCGGGGTCGAACAGCACGGTCGCCTGCTCAATGGCCTTGCCGTCTTCAATCTGTTCGATCTGCCAGCGCACTTCAAAGTCAATCGCCTGCTGCATGAACCTGAAGCTGTTCAGGTTCTTGATCTCGCGGCGTGTGCCCAGGGGTGCGCCGGGCTTGCGCACGGAGACGTTGGCATCGCAGCGAAAGCTGCCTTCCTGCATGTTGCCGTCGCAGATGCCTATCCAGGTGACGATCTTGTGCAGCTCTTTGGCATAGGCCACGGCCTCTGCAGATGAACGCATGTCGGGCTCGGTCACGATCTCAAGTAACGGTGTACCTGCGCGGTTCAGGTCAATGCCGCTCATACCGACGAAGTCTTCGTGCAGCGATTTGCCGGCGTCTTCTTCAAGGTGCGCTCGTACCAGGCGCACTGCTTTCTTTTCACCGTCGAGGAAAAACTCCACGCTGCCGCCCTGCACAACGGGTATCTCGAACTGGCTGATCTGGTAGCCCTTGGGCAGGTCGGGGTAGAAATAATTCTTGCGTGCAAACACACTGCTCTCGGCAATGTGCGCACCGACGGCCAGGCCAAACTCGATGGCGCGTTGCACAGCGCCCTTGTTCATCACCGGCAGTGCGCCGGGCAGTGCAAAGTCAACCGCCGAAGCATTGGTGTTGGGCTCGGCGCCGAACGATGTTGATGCGCGGCTGAAGATTTTTGATTGCGTGGTCAGCTGGGTGTGGGTCTCGAAGCCGATGATGACTTCATAGCCCTGCACCAGCGGCCCGGTGGGCCGTCCGACCTGCATTTGGGCAAAGGGGTTCGCGATGGTTTGGGTCTGGCTCATGTCAAATCACTCAAATGCCCTGGGGCTTGCGCTGGTGCCAGTCGGTCGCCAGCTGGAACTGGTGGGCCGTGCCCAGCAGTTGCGCTTCCTTGAAGTAGTTGCCAATCAGCTGCAGGCCGACGGGCATGCCGTGTGCGCCCAAACCGGCAGGCACGCTCATGCCGGGCAGGCCCGCGAGGCTGGACGACAGCGTGTAGATGTCGGCCAGATAGTTGGCGACCGGGTCACTGGAATTTTCGCCAATCTTCCAGGCGACGGTAGGTGATACCGGGCCGGCAATGATGTCGCACTGCGTGAAGGCCTTCTGAAAATCCTCTGCAATCAGGCGGCGGATTTTTTGCGCCTTGAGGTAGTAGGCGTCGTAGTAGCCGTGTGACAGCACATAGGTGCCAATCATGATGCGGCGTGTGACCTCATCGCCAAAACCTTCGGAGCGCGACTTCTTGTACATGTCGGTCAGGCCGCTGTAGTTTGCAGCGCGGTGACCGTAACGTACGCCGTCAAAACGGCTCAGGTTGCTGCTGGCCTCGGCGGGTGCAATCACGTAGTACACGGGAATCGACAGTTCGGTCAGC
Organism: Polaromonas sp.; assembly: GCF_016185115.1. Taxonomy (GTDB): domain Bacteria; phylum Pseudomonadota; class Gammaproteobacteria; order Burkholderiales; family Burkholderiaceae_C; genus Polaromonas. Next base: position 243,778 of record NZ_JACPOF010000021.1, read on the forward strand.
GGCAAATCCACATCAACCAGCGTGGCGCCCAGCTTTTCAAATTCAGCCAGCGCGGCGCGCACGGCCTTGATGACGTCTTCTGCACAACCGGCTCCGAAAAACTGCTTTGGCAAGCCGATGCGCAGGCCCTTGAGCGGGATGGCGCTGCTGGCGTTGGTGGTCAAGCCGGCCGCGTAGTCGGTAACCGGAAGGTCCAGCGAGGTCGAGTCACGGTCCAGGTCGGGGCCGGCCATGGCGGAAAGCAGCAGGGCGCAATCCAGCGCGCTGCGTGCCATGGGGCCGGCCTGGTCCAGGCTGGAGGCATAAGCCACCATGCCGTAACGCGAACAACGACCGTAGGTGGGTTTGATACCAGTAATGCCTGTCAGTGATGCGGGCTGGCGAATCGAGCCACCGGTATCTGTGCCAGTGGCCGCAGGCGCCAGCCCGGCTGCGATGGCTGCTGCAGAGCCGCCCGATGAGCCGCCCGGAATGCGCGTGACATCCCAGGGGTTTTGCACCGGCTTGTACGCACTGTTTTCGTTGCCCGAGCCCATGGCGAATTCATCGCAGTTGAGTTTGCCCAGCGTGACCATGCCCGATGCTGCGAGCCTGCCGACGACGGTGGCGTCGAACGGGCTGCGGTAGTTCTCCAGCATTTTTGAGCCGGCGGTGGTCGGGAAGTCGCGGGTTACAAAAACGTCCTTGTGCGCCAGCGGCACGCCAAGCAAAGGAGTACGCTCGCCGGCAGCGATGCGCGCATCGGCGGCTTTGGCCTGAGCCAGTGATACATCGTTGTCTGTCGCGAGGAAGGCGCCCAGCGCGTCCTGTGCCTTGATGCGCGAGAGGAAGTGCTGCGTCACCTCGACGCTTGAGATCTCTTTGGCAGCCAGTTTTGCGGCGAGCTGCGCCACGCCCAGATCATGCAGGTTGGCGCTCATTCGATCACCCTGGGCACGAGAAACAGGCCACGTTCGACAGCCGGCGCACTGACCTGGCTGGCCTCGCGCTGGTTGGGCTCGCTGGCGATATCGTCGCGCAGGCGCAGGGCGACATCGCCCAGCACCGCCGCGGGATGTGCCAGCGGCTCGACGCCGTCGGTGTTGACGGCGTCCATCTGATCGACCAGCGTAAAAAAGCCGTTGAGCTGGGTCAGCACACGCTCGGTTTCGTCGGGGCGCAATTCAAGCCGGGCCAGATTGGCGACTCTTGCAATTTCCTGGGGTGTCAGTGCCATGAATAAATGAGCTGAAAAATCAAGCTGAAACGGGGTGTAAAGATGGGGCAATGCGCCTGATAATGGCCATTGGTGAAAAGGGGATGCGTTATTATCCCGCCTTTGGTGTGAAATCAGGGCGGGATGCACTCTTTAGGCGTTTTTTAAAGGCTTGAAACCTGTTTTCCAGTGTCCCCTTCCCTTACCAGTCATCGATCAATCATAAAAAGGCGATAGGGCAACGAAGTTTGCCCATGCCCCAACCGGACTTCTGAATATGTTTGAAGCATTCCGTCGGTATTTTTCAACCGACCTGGCTATTGACCTCGGCACTGCCAACACCCTGATTTATGTAAGAGACCGCGGCATCGTCCTTGACGAACCCTCAGTCGTCGCCATCCGCCACGAAGGAGGCCCGCAAGGCAAAAAAACCATACAGGCCGTGGGCCACGAAGCCAAGGCCATGCTGGGCAAGGTGCCCGGCAACATCGAGGCGATACGCCCGATGAAGGACGGCGTGATTGCCGACTTCACCGTCACCGAGCAGATGCTCAAGCAGTTCATCAAGATGGTTCACCCGCGCAGCTTCTTCAAGCCCAGCCCGCGCATCATCATTTGCGTGCCCTGCGGCTCCACCCAGGTCGAGCGCCGCGCGATTCGCGAGAGCGCGCTCGGCGCTGGCGCTTCCGACGTGTACCTGATCGAAGAGCCCATGGCGGCTGCCATTGGTGCCGGCCTGCCGGTGTCTGAAGCCAGCGGCTCCATGGTGGTGGATATCGGCGGTGGCACGACCGAAGTCGGCGTCATTTCCCTGGGTGGCATGGTCTACAAGGGCAGCGTCCGTGTGGGCGGCGACCGTTTCGACGAAGCCATCATCAACTACATACGCCGCAACTACGGCATGCTGATTGGCGAGCCCACTGCTGAAGCCATCAAGAAAAACATTGGTTCTGCCTTCCCTGGTTCTGAAGTCAAGGAAATGGAAGTCAAGGGCCGCAACCTTTCGGAAGGCGTGCCGCGGAGCTTCACGATTTCCAGCAATGAAATCCTCGAAGCCCTGACCGACCCGCTCAACAACATCGTCAGCGCCGTGAAGAACGCGCTTGAGCAGACGCCGCCTGAACTCGGCGCAGATATTGCCGACCGCGGCATGATGCTCACCGGCGGTGGCGCCCTGCTGCGCGACCTGGACCGCCTGCTCGCCGAGGAAACCGGCCTGCCGGTACTGGTGGCTGAAGAGCCGCTGACCTGTGTGGTGCGCGGTTGCGGCATGGCGCTGGAGCGTATGGACCGCCTTGGCTCCATCTTCACATCGGAATAATCCCGCCCCAGGTCTCCAACCGACCTGACGATTCATGCCTTTAGGAACCCTGGACAGATCGCCGCCATCCTTCTTCAAGCAGGGACCTTCGGCGCTGTCCAAGCTGATGTTCTTCAGCGCCCTGGCGCTGTTCCTGATGGTCGCCGACACACGTTTTCGCATCACGCAGCCGGTGCGTGCCGTGCTGGCTACGGCGCTTTACCCGGTGCAGTGGCTGGCCCTGCAACCCGTGCGTGCCGTGCGCGGTACCAGCGAATATTTCACCAGCCTGAGCCAGGCCAATTCGAGCAGCGAGGAAGCGCGCAAAAAACTCGCGCTGCAATCGCTGCGCGCCGGCCAGGTCGAACAGCTGCTGCAGGAAAACGACCGGCTGCGCAAACTGCTGGGGCTGCGCGAACAGCTGGCCACATCGGTGATGGCTGCCGAAGTTCTTTATGACGCTGCCGACCCATACACGCGCAAGGTCATCATCGGCAAGGGCATGCTGCAGGGCGTTGACCTCGGCTCGCCGGTGCTTGATGAAGCCGGTGTTCTGGGCCAGGTCACGCGCGTTCATCCCCTGGTCAGCGAGGTGACGCTGGTCAATGACCGCGACCTCGCCATTCCGGTGCTCAATGCACGTACAGGCGCACGAAGCGTTGCCTATGGGGATCCCTCTGCCGGCGGCAGCGGGCTTGAGCTTCGCTTCATGGGCAGCAATTCGGATGTGAAGGAAGGCGACCTGCTCACGACCAGCGGCGTCGACGGCGTTTACCCGCCCGGGCTGCCGGTGGCAAAAATCACCCGTATCGAGCGGCGTGCCGAATCTGCATTTGCAAAAATCTATTGCACCCCGCAGGCGCTTGTGACGGCAGCCCGCCATGTGATGGTGGTCAAGCCCGTGTCCGGCCAGATACCGCCAAGGCCGGAAGCCACGGCCGAGGCGCCGGTTGCCGGCAAAAAGGGTGCCGCCCGATGAGCATGAAAGGATTGACAACATGATCATGCGATCAGGCCAGCAACTGCTGTTGCCCGCCAACCCGGTGTTCATCTGGTGCAGCCTCATCGCGGCCCTGCTGCTTGACATGCTGCCGCTGGGGCGCACGCCCTGGATGCCGGACTTTCTGGCGCTGGTGCTGGTGTTCTGGAATGTGCACCAGCCGCTGCGCATAGGCATAGGCGTGGCCTTCATGTTCGGGCTGGGCATGGATGTGCACCAGTCCTCGCTGATGGGACAGCACGCGCTGTCGTACACGGCCCTGAGCTTTTTTGCGACCATGATCCACAGGCGCCTGCTGTGGTTTCCCGTCCCGTCACAGGCGCTGCAGGTGCTGCCGCTGTTTGCCATTGCACATGGCGTGGAAATCATCATCCGCATGGTGGGTGGCGGCATGTTTCCCGGCTGGCTGATCGTGCTGGCGCCGGTGCTTGAGGCCCTGCTCTGGCCGGTGGTGAGTGTGCTGCTGCTGGTGCCGCAGCGCCGCGCGCCCAATCCGGATGAGAATAGACCTTTATGAGCCCCCACGTTCGCTTACGGCATGTAGCTCTCTGCCCCTCGACGGGGTGGCCGAGCCTGCGGCCTGGCAGAGCCAGTTCCGCGGCCCCTGCTTGCATTGAAGGGAGTGCCGGCCGTGGAGGCACTTCGGATCATGACTGAGCTTCGCAATGTTGAAGCTGACCTGTCGCGCTTTCGTGCGCGTGTACTGGTGGCGAGCGTGGCTGTGCTGTTTGCGTTTTCGTTGCTGGGTGCGCGCCTGGTTTACCTGCAGGTCTATCGCCACGCCGACCTGAACGAGCAGGCCGAGAACAACCGGACGGCGGTGGTTCCCATCGTGCCGAATCGCGGGCTGATTCTTGACCGCAACGGCGTGGTGCTGGCCACCAACTACTCTGCCTATACGCTGGAAATCACGCCCTCCAGGGTCGATAACCTTGAGGAGACCATCGCTGCACTTGAGAAAGTCGTTGACATCCAGCTGCGCGACAAGCGCCGGTTCAAGCGCCTGCGCGAAGAATCCAAGAATTTCGAATCGCTGCCGATACGCACGCGCCTGACCGACGAAGAGGTCGCCCGGTTTGCTGCGCAGCGTTTCCGCTTTCCGGGGGTTGACATCAAGGCCCGGCTGTTTCGCAACTACCCCTATGGGGAGCTCGGCAGCCATGTGGTGGGTTATATCGGCCGCATCAACCAGACTGAAAAGGAAGCCATTGAAGAGGGCGACGACGAGGGCAATTACCGCGGCACCGACTACATAGGCAAGCTGGGTGTCGAGCAGAGTTTCGAGCAGCAATTGCATGGCACCACGGGCGTCGAGCAGGTTGAGACCTCGGCTGGCGGGCGTGCAGTGCGCAAGCTGGCCACCAACCCGGCGACCCCCGGTAACACCGTCATGCTGTCGCTGGACATCAAGCTGCAAAAGCTGGTGGAAGACATGTTCGGCGACAGGCGCGGCGCACTCGTGGCGCTGGACCCCAAGACCGGCGATGTCCTGGCCTTTGTCAGCAAGCCGACCTTTGACCCCAACCTGTTTGTGGATGGCATAGACACCGAGAGCTGGGAGTCGCTCAACGAGTCGATAGACAAGCCCTTGCTCAACCGTGCCTTGCGCGGCACTTACCCGCCGGGCTCCACCTACAAGCCCTTCATGGCCATGGCCGCCCTGCAGACCGGCGCCCGTTCACCGACCACGCTGATCAACGACCCGGGCTTCTACATGTTTGGCGGCCGGCGTTTTGGCAGCCCTGAAAACGAGAAGGGCGGCATCATGGACATGAACCGCGCCATCGTTGAGTCCAGCAACGTGTATTTCTATTCCCTGGCCAACGAGATGGGCGTGGACAGCATCCATGACTTCATGAAGCCGCTGGGTTTTGGCCAGACAACGGGCATAGACATCAACGGCGAAGTCCGCGGCATTTTGCCCAGCCAGGCCTGGAAGCGCGCCTACTTCAAAAAGCAGGAGCAGCAGAAGTGGTTTGCAGGCGAAACCATATCGCTGGGCATAGGCCAGGGCTACAACAGCTTCACCATGCTGCAGCTGGCACAGGCGACGGCCATCATTGCGAACAACGGCGTGAAGCACAAGCCTCGCCTGGTCATCGGCACGCAGGACCCGGTCACGCGTGTCATGCACCCGCTTCCGATGGCTCCTGCAGAAGATCTGGGTTACAAGCCTGAAAACGTGGCCATCATCCGCAAGGCGCTGCTCGGCGTGACCCAGGGCGGCACCTCGACGCGGGTCTTTGCCGGTGCGGGTTACCTCAGCGGCGGCAAGACCGGGACGGCACAGGCGGTGACCATGGCGGCCAAGGGCAAATACAACAGCGCCAAGATGGAAGAGCACCAGCGCGACCACGCTCTTTACATCGCCATGGCGCCTGCGGATGACCCGAAAATCGCGCTGGCCGTGATTGTGGAGAACGCGGGCTGGGGCGCGGGCGCTGCCGCACCCATTGCACGGCGCGTGTTTGACTACATGCTGATGGGCCTTTACCCCAGCGAGGAAGACATGGCTGCGGTGCAAAAGGGCATGGCCGCCGCACCCATTGGCAAGCCGCGTCGCGTTGCCGAGATGACGGCGCTTCTGCCAGCCGTCAATGGTGCGCCAGCGCCCGATGTGGTGAAGGCGGCAGCGCCGGCTGCCTCATCTGCCGCCGGGCAGCCCGCAACGGCTGTAGCGCGAGTTGCCGTGCCGGCGCCGCCCCAGGCCGTGGCCCGTCTCGCGTCGCCTGTACCGCGCTAGCAATTCGCTTGTGGACGCCGTTGATACGCGGCTTCACGCAGTGTTGTGAGGGTTTCGCGCCTTATGAAATCCCTTACAAAATCATCATGCGGGTGGTTGTGCAGGTTGTAGGGTGAATCCCATTGCCGTATTTTCCCCGCAGACATGATGCCTATTCTGTCGGCGATGGCAAAGGCTTCCGCCTGGTTGTGTGTGACCAGAATGGCCGTGTGCTGCGTCGCGCGCAGGATGTCCCGGACCTCGAAGGCCAGATGCTCACGCGTGTCAACGTCGAGGTTTGAAAACGGTTCATCCAGCAGCAGCAGTTCTGGCGCGGGGGCCAGTGCACGTGCCAGTGCGACGCGTTGCTGCTGCCCGCCAGAGAGTTCGTGCGGGTAGCTCCCGCCTGCCTCTGCAAGCGCCACCAGCTCAAGCATTTCGGCCACGCGCTTTTGTTGTGTGGCCCTGTCCTGGCGACGCAGGCCGAATGCCACGTTTTGCGCCACGGTCAGGTGGGGGAACAGCGCGTAGTCCTGGAACATCATGCCGACGCGGCGCAGCTCCGGTGCGACGACGCGGGAGGGTGAAGAAATCAGTACGCCGTCGAGTGAGATGCTGCCGCTGCGTACAGGTTCAAAGCCGGCGATGGCCCGCAGCACGGTGGATTTTCCGCAGCCCGATGCGCCCAGCAGGCAGCCGATGTCACCGCGCGCAAGGTCGAGTGAGAAATCCCTGACGACCTCGTGCAGGCCGTCCGGCATGTCGTAGGCAAGAAGCACTTTTTCAAGTGCAAGAAGAGTTGTCATCGGCCCATTTTCAGGTTGGTGCGTGCCAGCAGTATCACAGGAAGCAGCCCCGCAGCGACGATGGCGAGCGCGGCTACGGCGCCCTCTTCGTAACTGCCGCGCGCGGCATCTGCATAAAGCCAGGTGGCCAGCGTATCGAAATTCATGGGTCTGAGCAGCAGCGTTACTGGCAATTCTTTCATGGCATCGACAAACACCAGCAGCGCACTCGCTGCCAGCGCCGGACACAGCAGCGGCAGGTGTACGCGCCTCAATGTTCCAGCTGCGGTTTCACCGAGCAGCCTCGAGGCCTGCTCCAGCGATGGCGGGATGCGTGTCAGGCCGGCTTCAATGCCGCCCGATGAAATGGCCAGAAAACGTATCGCATAGGCAATCACCAGCGCGGTCATGGAACCCATGAGGAACAGGCCGCCGTGACCGGTAACAAACCCCCAGGCCCTGTCTATCATCAGCAAGGGCATAAGCAGGCCTATTGCCAGAACGGTGCCGGGCACTGCGTAGCCAAGGCCGGCAATGCGTGCGCAGGCGCGTGCGGGATCAAAGCCACTGCCCGAACGCAGCGTTCTTGCTGCCCATGCGACGGCCAGGCCGCACAGCAGGGTGAGTATGGTTGCAGCCGTCGCCAAGATCAGCGTATTGCGCAGCCCTGCAAGCAGTTGTGCGGACACACCGCCCGTCAGGTGCAGGCGCTTGAAGGTTTCTGAGACAAGGTAGGCGGCGGGCGCGCAAAAGCCAACGAAAACGGGCAGGGCGCCCAGTGTGAAAGCCAGGGCCGCCTGTGCGCCGTGCAGCCGCGTGGCCTGCATGGGCCGCATGCGCTGCGTGCCCGAGAAGCGCTGGCGCTTGCGGCCATGGCGCTCCAGCAGTATGAGGCCGACAACGATGATGAGCATGGCCAGCGCAATCTGCGCCGAACCACCGAGATCCGAGCGCGTGATCCAGGTGGTGTAGACCGCAACTGTCAGCGTCTGCACGCCCAGAAATTCGGAGGCGCCTATGTCGTTGAGTGTTTCCAGCAACGCCAGGCTCAGGCCCACGGCGATGGCCGGGCGCGCCATGGGCAGCACAACACGAAAGAAGGTTTCGCGGCGTGTGGCGCCCAGTGTGCGTGCGGCCTCCAGCAGGCTCGCCGCCTGACTCATGAACATGACACGGGTGCTCAGGTACACATAGGGGTAGAGCACAAAGCCGAGCACAAAGATCGCGCCCTGCAGCGAGCGCAAATCCGGCAGGCGAAACTGGCGCGGGTTGTCGTAACCCAGCAGTGCCCGCAGCGCTGTCTGGACCGGGCCTATCGGGTGCAGCAGGTCGAGGTAGGCATAAGCCACGATATAGGTGGGCACTGCCAGCGGCAGCAGCAATGCCCATGAGAGCATGCGGCGGCCCGGGAAGTCATAGGCCGTGACCAGCCAGGCGCTGCCCGTGCCCAGCAGCGCGGTCAGTGTGCCGACTCCGAGCAGCAGCAGCGCGGTGTTGGCGAGCGCCTGGGGCAATACATGGCTGGCCAGGTGCGCCCAGTGCGCTGTATCGGCCTGCAGGGCAAACCACACAAGCATGGCCAGCGGCGTCAGCACCATGAGGGCCAGCAAGGCAGCGGCCGGCAGCATGACGCTGCCGCCCCGCCATGACATCAGGAGGCGCAGAGGGCCCTCGTGCGGTCAGTGCGTCGGGCTTGCAGCGTGGGGAGCCGTCTCAATTGTCGAACCCGACCTTGTCCACCAGCTGGCTGGCCTGCTTGCGGTATCGGGCAATTTCTGCAACAGGCAGGGCATCCGTCTTCAGCGGGCCCAGGGCAGCCATGACAGGGTCGAGCGCCACGTTGGCGCGGATCGGGTACTCATAGTTGCCTTTGGCATACATGCTCTGGGCCGGCTCGGAGACCAGGAACTCGATCAGCTTGACGGCGTTGGCCCTGTTGGGCGCATTTTTGGCGACGGCTGCACCCGAGATATTGACGTGCGTGCCGCCGCCGCTTTTCACGGTGGCAAACGTCGGGCGTATCACCTTGATGGCGTCACCCCATTTGCGGCCGTCGCTGCCGGCAGCCGAGTTTTTCATCTGGCCCACATAGTAGGCATTGGCCACGCCGATATCGCAGATGCCGCCCAGGATGTCGCGCGCCACGTCACGGTCACCACCGCCAGCCTTGCGGCCCAGGTTGGCTTTCACGCCGCGCAGCCACTTTTCGGTTTCAGCTTCGCCATCATGCGCGATCTTGGCGGCGATCAGCGCCGTGTTGTAGGGGTGCTGGCCGGAGCGTATGCAGACCTTGCCCCTGTATTTCGGGTCGGCCAGGTCTTCGTAGGTGAGCTTGTCCAGTCTGGCGTCTTTCTGGACGTAGATCACGCGGTCGCGCTGCGACAGGGCAAACCACTGGCCGTTGGCGTCGCGCAGGTTGGCGGGCAGTGTCTTTTCAAGCACGGTGGACCGGACGGCTTGCGTCACGCCGCCGTCAACCAGATCGACAAGGTTGCCGATATCAACGGCCATGAGCACGTCTGCCGGAGAACGTGCGCCCTCTGCCCTGACACGCTCCAGCATGCCGTCCTTCAGGAAGACTGTATTGACCTTCACGCCGCTGTCCTTGCTGAACGCATCCAGCAGGGGCTGGATCAGGGCGGGTTCCCGCGTGGTGTAGAGGTTGACTTCTTCGGCGGCGAACGCCTGGCCGGCGAAAACCACGGCAGCTAACAGGGCGCAACTGCGCGAGAGGGCGGGTATGTAAATGGAAGCGGTGCGCATGAATCCTCTGAATGCTGGAGTAAAACCTGCCCACATTGTATTTTTGAATACGAATAGTTATCGTTTTGACCTGCAAAAGAATGGGATATTCGAAAGGGATATTCCTTTGCGAGGGGTTCACCCGCCCACATGCTTTCAGGCCTGGCGCAGGAAGGCGTCGAAGCCCGTTTTGAGGATCAGTGCGCTCACCACGAAGATGAACACCAGGCGCACAAAACCTGCGCCATGCTTGAGCGCCAGGCGCGTGCCCAGCAGGCTACCCACCACGTTGGCGACTGCCATGGTCAGCGCGAAGTGCCACCAGACATGGCCCTTGTACGCAAACAGGCCCAGCGCTGCAAGATTGGTCGCCGTGTTCAGGAGTTTGGCCGACGCCGACGCGTTCAGGAAGTCGTACCCCAGCCAGCGAACAAACAGGAAGACAAAAAAACTGCCTGTGCCCGGGCCGAAAAAGCCGTCATAAAAGCCCAGCACCAGCCCGATGCAACAGGCGGCCAGGGTTTCCGTCCGGCCGCTAAACCGCGGCGCGTGATGCCGCCCCATGTCTTTTTTCACCAGCGTGTACGCCAGCACGGCCACCAGCACAAAGGGCAGGGCCTTCCTCAAAAACCCGCCGGAAACCACCGTTACCAGCCACGCTCCGGCCAGTGAGCCGGCAAAACCGGCACCCGCCGCAGGCAGCAGGGCCGCCCAGCGCATATCGACACGGCGGGCAAATTGCGCGGTGGCGACGGCCGTGCCCCAAATAGAAGCGCCCTTGTTGACGCCAAAAAGGGTCGCGGGATGAGTGGTGGGAAATACCGCAAACAGGGCGGGCACCAGGATAAGACCACCACCGCCCACGATCGAGTCCACAAAACCGGCCATCAGCGAAGCGATGGAGACAATCAGCAATTCCATGGCCGGATTGTCTCACCCGCGTATCAGGCGCCAATCCAGGGTGCTGCGATATTGATAGCTGATTGCGCGTGTCGCATATGGTCTGCAAGGCTACAACCCGGGTCCCTGAACCCATCGGGAACAAAACAGACGGGCAAAAAAAAGCGCCGGGGTTTCCGGCGCTTTTTGACAGGATCTTTTGGAACCCCGCCTGTCTCGTTAATTCTGTTCTTGTCCAACTCAACTCTAAACTCTTGTGTCTCCTCGGCTCCTCGCTGAGAGCATTCCGACTCATCAGCAAGACACTGAATGTAGCTTGCGCACTGAGATAGTGCATTAGGATTTTCCCGCCCCCGGGAATCTACCAATCTCCGCCAAAGTGCGTTCCAGGCCTTGGCCTGACGGCTTCTCTCCTCTGCCAGACCATAGCGGGACAACGCACATACGGGAGCTCAGGCACCAGCTTTGAGCATCTGGCACGACTTATGCCTGTTGTTACCAATTGTTGGCTGATTTTCTGAAGAAAGGCGTGTGCTGTATGGCGATCAAACGGTCCATTGCAATGGGTATGTGTATCTGGATGGGGCTGGTCTTCCAGCAGGCTGGTGCCCAGACAGGCGTCAGTGTGGCTTCCACCCCGATGCCCGTTGCCAGCGCCGCAGCTTCGGCACCCGCGGCCCCGGCTGTCCCCGCAAGTGACGCCTCCGCGCCAGCTGCAGCTGCTGCCCCCGCCGCATCGGCTCCGGTTGCCGCCCCTGCGTCTGCGCCCGCTGTGGCGGCATCGGCCCCCGCACCTGCTCCCCTGACCCAGCCCGGAATGGTTGATGGTTCGACCATCAACGGCGCGGACACCGCCTGGATGATGACGTCCACGGCCCTGGTGCTGCTGATGACCTTGCCTGGCATTGCACTTTTCTACGGCGGCATGGTGCGCCGAAAAAGCGTGCTGAACGTCATGGCCTGCGTAGTTGTCATTTGTGCCATGGTCAGCATCCTGTGGTTCGCCATCGGCTATTCGCTGGCATTCACGCCTGGCAGCGGTGCCATGGGGCACTTCATTGGCGGCTTTGAGCGTGCGGGTTTTGCCGGCCTCGATTACGTCAAGGAAACCGGCAAGGTGGCCGTCAGTCATATCGCGCCCAATATTCCAGAGTCCGTCTATTCGATGTTCCAGCTGACGTTTGCCATCATCACGGCAGCGCTGGTGGTGGGCTCGTTTGTCGAGCGGATGCGGTTTTCTGCCGTCGTGATCTTCATGTCGCTGTGGACCGTCATCGTCTACGCACCGATTGCCCACTGGGTCTGGGAGCCCAACGGCTGGCTGGCGCGCCTGGGTGTGCTTGACTTCGCCGGCGGCTCCGTGGTCCACGTCAACGCTGGTATTGCCGGTCTGGTCTGTGCCTATGTGCTTGGCCCACGTCGCGGCTACGGCAGCGAACCTTTCACCCCCGTCAATCTGGGCCTCACCATGGCCGGCGCCGGCATGCTCTGGGTGGGCTGGTTCGGTTTCAACGCTGGCTCTGCCGTGGCATCCGATGGCCGTGCAGGCCTGGCCATGGCTGTCACGCACATCGCTGCAGCAGCAGGTGCGCTGTCCTGGATGGCCGCCGAGTGGATTGTCCGCCGCCGCCCTTCACTGCTGGGCCTGTGCTCGGGCCTTGTCGCCGGTCTTGTCGCCATCACGCCTGCCTCTGGTTTTGTGTCGCCTCGTGCGGCGCTCGTGATCGGGCTGGTGGCTGGTGCGGCCTGTTACTGGGGTGCCACCGGGCTCAAACGCCTGCTCAATGCCGATGATTCGCTCGATGTTTTTGGCGTCCACGGCGTGGGCGGCATTGTGGGATCGCTGCTCACCGGCGTGTTCGCCAGCAAGACCATCTCGGGTGCGGAGAGCAGCCTGCTGAATCAGTTCATCGGCACCGGTTCGGTGGCCCTGTACAGCCTTCTCATGACCGGCGTAGCACTCTGGATCACCTCGCTGATCGTCAGCCTGAGGGTGGGTGAAACCTCCGAGACGGACGGCCTTGATATTTCCCAGCATGCAGAGCGTCTGGGCGGCTAGGGTCAATACGCCCCAACGGGCCCCTATATGACGACGGAGGATCCACACCATGCCTTCCAGTGAAAAAATTGCGATTGCCGCTCACCTGCATGTACTGCTTCGCCGCAAGACGGGGCGGGTAACCGACACCGAGTGGATGGCCAGCAACGCCGAATACGCCGCCGAGATCACGCGTTTTGCGCGCGAGAAGGCCGTCGAAGATGGCCACGCCGACCTCGCCGCCTGGGCCGACAAGCTCGAAGAAATCATGGGTACGCCCGACCCCCGGCAGCGTGTGCCCCTGGTCAAAATGGTGACGGATGCGGTCAAGCATGCTGCGCCCGCAGTGCATGCCGCACCGGTGCCCGACAGGCAGAGCTCGCAGTCTGTCAATACCGAGGAAGAGGTCTATCCCGAATCGGGCTTTATCGAATCCACATTCGGTGTCATTTTTGGTGAGCACGATCCGAACAAGCCCAGGAAACCGGTCGATCCCAACGCTCCGCGTTACGTCAAGGGCCTGCGCTAGAGCCATGCATCCTCACCCCTGAAAACGGGGTTTGCCGAACAGCCTCCCGTCCCCGACGGCGAGGCTTTTTCTTTTGCTGCGAGGCCTGGAGCGTCCTAGGGTATATCCCTAAAAGAAGACATCTCTGAAGCGTTGTAATAGTTATTAAACATAACCATAATCGCCTCACCAATTCTTCCTGCCATGACCAAAAAAGACCTCCAGCTTGAGATGCACGGCGTCGTCGCCGTCATCCGCCTTTGCCGCCCCGCCAAACGCAATGCGCTCGGCGATGCCCTGATTCTTGCCCTGCGCGACCAGCTTGAAAACCTGCCCGCAGAGACCCGCGCAGCGGTGCTCTGCGGCGAGGGAGAGCACTTTTGCGCCGGGCTTGATTTGAGTGAACTTCAGGAGCGTGATGCCGGCCAGGGCCTGCACCATTCGCGCATGTGGCATGCCGCGCTTGAGCGTGTGCAGTACGGACCGGTGCCTGTGATTGCGGCGCTGCACGGCGCGGTTGTGGGCGGCGGGCTGGAACTGGCCAGCGCCTGCCATATACGTGTGGCCGATGCTTCCACCTTTTATGCGCTGCCCGAAGGTTCGCGCGGCATATTTGTTGGCGGCGGCGGCGCGGTGCGCATTCCGCGCCTGATAGGCGCAGCACGCATGACAGACATGATGCTGACCGGCCGTGTCTACAACGCCGAAGACGGTGAGCGCATAGGCCTGGCGCAATACCTGGTTCCCGCCGGCCAGGCTTTCGGCAAGGCCATGGAACTCGCAAAGCGCGTGGCTGACAACGCCCCGCTGACCAACTACGCGCTGATGCACGCCCTGCCGCGCATCGCAGAACAACCTGCAGACCAGGGCTTTTTCACCGAGGCGCTGATGGCCGCTGTCGCGCAAAGCGCGCCCGAAGCCAAGGAACGTGTGAAAGCCTTTCTTGACGGCAAGGCCGCCAAGGTCAAAAAAGACTGAAGCCATGCAAAGCCAGATGCAATCAGAGCAGGCGCAGCCCTTGAGCGCGGCTGCCTCACGTGTACCGGGATACCGCCCGCTGAAGTTTGGTGTGACCCGCGTGGTCATGACAAAGGGCGGTGACGGCAGCCACTTCCTCGAAGCAGACCAGCCCCTGCAAACCTACGCCACCCGCATGACAGACCGTTTTGTGCACTGGGCGCAGACCGACCCCGAGCGCGTGCTGATGGCCAGGCGTAAAAAAAATTCAGCAGCTGCAAATGGCAAGGGAAACATCGGTGGCGACTGGCAATACCTCAGCTACGGCAAGGCACTGCTTGACGCCCGTGCCATAGGCCAGGCGCTGCTGGATCGCGGCCTCAGCGCTGAACGCCCGGTGCTCATCCTCAGCGAGAACGGCCTTGAGCACGCACAGCTCGCGCTCGCCTGCATGCTGGTCGGCATTCCGTATTGCCCGGCCTCCCCGGCCTACAGCCTGGTCGCTTCGGATTACGGCAAGCTGCACCACATCTTCAAAACGCTCACGCCCGGCCTGGTGTTTGCGGCAGATGGCACCCGCTACGGCAAGGCATTGCAGGCGACGGCGGGCGAAGGCGTTGAGGTGGTGCTTGCCGAAGGCACATTGCCCGGCCGCGCCACCACGGCCTACGCAGATCTGCTAAAGACAAAAGCGACACCCCAGGTCGATGCCGCGATGCAGGCGACCGGGCCGGACACGATTGTCAAATTCCTTTTCACCTCGGGTTCGACCAAACTGCCCAAGGCCGTCATCAACACGCACCGCATGTGGTGCGCCAACCAGCAGCAGATGCGCCAGTCCATGCCGGTGCTGGCCGAACACGCGCCTGTGCTGGTCGACTGGCTGCCGTGGAACCACACCTTCGGCGGCAACCACAACGTCGGCATGGTGCTCTACAACGGCGGCACGCTCTACATCGATGACGGCAAACCCACGCCGGCGCTGATGGCCGAGACGCTGTACAACCTGCGCGAGATCGCACCCACGCTGTACTTCAATGTACCCACCGGCTTTGAAGCCATTGCCAGTGCGATGAAGACCGATGGGCAACTGCGCAAAAACCTGCTCTCTAAAGTACGCATGTTTTTTTATGCCGGTGCAAGCCTGGCGCAGCCGGTGTGGGACAGCCTGCACGAAACCCAGGAGCGCGAGATAGGCGAGCGCATTGTCATGGGTACAGGCCTGGGCATGACGGAGTCGTCACCGTTCGCAATTTTTATCACAAGCCCCAACGTCAGGGCCGGCGATATCGGTGTGCCCGCGCCCGGCATTCGCCTCAAGCTGGTCCCCATGAACGGCAAGACCGAGATCCGCTACAGCGGCCCCAACATCACGCCCGGCTACTGGCGCTCGCCTGATGCAACTGCTTCTGCGTTTGATGATGAAGGTTTTTTCTGCACCGGCGATGCCGTGAAATGGATTGATGAAAACGACATTCACCAGGGCCTGAAGTTTGACGGCCGCATTGCCGAAGATTTCAAACTGGGCACCGGCACCTTTGTCAGTGTCGGGCCGCTGCGCGCCAAGATCATCGCCGCCTGTGCGCCCTATGTGCAGGACGTGGTGCTGACCGGCATCAACCTCAAGGAGGTCGGCGCGCTGGTGTTCCCCACCGCAGCCGTGCGCTCGCTGGCAGGCGTTGCGACTGATGCACCGCTGCGCCATGCACTTGACAGCGCGCCCGTGGCGGCGCACTTCCAGAAAGTGCTCGACGAACTTTCCGCCGCCTCTACCGGCAGCGCCAACCGCATTGCGCGCATGCATCTGATGCACGAGCCGCCTTCGCTGGACAAGGGCGAGGTGACCGACAAGGGATCCATCAATCAGGGTGCGGTGCTCACACATCGCGCGCCGCTGGTGAGCGGCCTGCATGAGGATGCCATCTCTCCCATCTTCAAGCCCGCACAAGATAAATAAAGAACACAAGGCACACAAGACAAGCATGAAAGCCAAAGGATTTTTCTCTTCATTCAATGACGTCTGGATGCTGGACGGCATGCGCACGCCCATGGTCGATTACTGCGGCGCGCTGGGCCATATCTCGCCTACCGACCTCGGCATCAAGGCCGCACGCGCGGCCTTGCAAAAATCCGGCGTTGCCGGTACTGACATCGACTCCGTGCTGGCCGGCAACATGGCCCCCGGTGACTTCGGGCAGTTCATGCTGCCGCGCCATATCGGTCTTTATGCCGGTGTGCCGGTCGAGGTGCCCGCCATCATGGTGCAGCGCATTTGCGGCACGGGGTTTGAGTTGTTCCGCCAGGCCGGCGAGCAGATACAAAGCGGCGCGGCCGACGTGGCGTTGGTCGTCGGTACCGAGAGCATGACGCGCAACCCTATTGCTTCGTTTGAGCACCGCACCGGCTTCAAGTTGGGCGCGCCTGTCGGCTTCAAGGATTTCATGTGGGAGGCGCTGAAAGATTCAGCCGCCGGCATAGACATGATCCAGACCGCCGAGAACCTTGCCAGAAAATACGGCATCACACGCGGGCAGGTTGACGAATTTGCGTCGTCGTCGTTTGCCAAAGCCGTGGCTGCGCAGCAGTCCGGGTTTCACGCAGGTGAGATTGCAGCGGTGGGCAGCGAAAAGTTCGAGCTTGAAGGTTATGCGACGCGCGGTATTCGCCTTCAGGGCAAAACGGCAGAGCTGACACAAGACACACATGCGCGCCTGTCGCCCGTCGAAGTGCTGGCCAAACTGCACGCGGTGCACCCCGGCGGTGTGCAGACCGGTGGCAACAGCGCCGCGCTTGTGGATGCTGCCGCTGCCGCCGTAGTGGCCTCAGGCGCCTACGCCAGGGCGAACGGCAAGAAGCCGCTGGCGCGTGTGGTTGCAGCCGCAGCCGTCGGTGTGCCGCCCGAGATCATGGGCATAGGCCCTGCGCCTGCCATCCGCCTTTTGCTTGATCGCTGCGGTTTGGCACTGGACCAGATCGGCCGTTTTGAAATCAATGAAGCCCAGGGCGCACAGACGCTCGCGGTGGCCAAAGAGCTTGGCCTTGACATCAGCAAACTCAACGTCAATGGCGGCGCCATCGCCCTGGGTCACCCACTGGCTGCAACGGGTGTGCGGCTCACGCTGACCGTCGCACGCGAGATGCAGCGCGCCGGCGTGCGTTACGGCATTGCGTCGGCCTGTGTTGGCGGCGGGCAGGGCATTGCGCTTTTGCTTGAGAATCCTGAAGTCAACAACTGATCAAAGCGAAGCTGCGCCATGAGCAAAACCGTTATTTATGAATTCCCCGTCACCTTCGGCGATTGCGACCCGGCAGGCATCGTGTTCTACCCCAACTTCTCGCGCTGGATGGATGCCTCATCGCTCAACTTTTTCGTCAAATGCGGCGTGCCGACCTGGAAAGAGCTGGTCAAGACCACCGGCATCATCGGCACCCCGCTGCTTGAGATCAATACAAAATTCAGCAAGCCCGCCAGCTATGGCGATGTGCTGCAGATTCACACCAGCGTTGAAGAATGGCGCGGCAAGGCCTTCATGCAGCGCCATGTCGTGCGGCGGGGCGACGAGTTGATCTGTGAAGGCACGGAGATGCGCGCCTTCTGCATCCGCCATCCGGACGACCCGTCTCGCATCAAGGCCATCCCGGTGCCGGATGACATACGCGCCAGGTGCAGCTGACACCATCGATTTTTACCGTGACCTTCTGACTTCAATCATTACAAGGAGACATCTCATGCCCATCGCCCACAACCGTCGTCACTTCATCCAGACCGGTGCGGCCCTCGCTGCCGCTACCGCTGCCTACTCGCCGGCCTTCGTGCTGGCGCAGACCGTAGAGCAGGTCAAGATTCTTTACGGCTTCCCGGCCGGTAGCGCTGGCGACATCTGCGCGCGCCGTGTCGGCGACAAGATGGGCGGCACCAGATACGCGAAGAACAACGGCATTGTGGAGACCAAGGCCGGCGCCGGCGGCCGCATCGCGCTTGAAGGCCTGAAGATTGCACCCGCCGATGGCTCGGTGCTGGCGATGACGCCGTTCTCATGCGTGTCTCTCTACCCGCACATCTACAGCAAGCTGGCCTACGACCCGGTGAAAGACATTGTGGCTGTCGGTACGGCCTCCATGATTCACCACGGTTTTGCCGTCGGCCCGCTGGTGCCGGCCAGCGTCAAAACCCTGAGGGACTTCCTGGTCTGGGCCAGGGCCAACCCCAAGGATGCCAGCTATGGTTCGCCCGCTGCGGGCTCAACACCACACTTCATCGCCGCACTGCTGGGCCTGAACAACGGGGTGGATCTCAAACACATCGCCTACCGCGGCTCTGTGCCTGGTGTGACCGATACGGTGGGCGGCCAGATCGCGTCCATGTGTTGCCCGCACGGAGACCTGATCGCCAACCACAAGGCCGGCAAGCTGCGCATACTGGCGACTTCCGGCAAACAGCGTTCTACCTTTGTGCCCGACGTGCCGACGTTTGCAGAGCAGGGCTTTGCCGACCTGACGGTCGAGGAATGGTTTGGTTTTTATGCCCCGGCCCGTACACCGGCGTCCGTGGTGGCCGCCGCAAACGCCGCCATCAATGCAGCCATCAAGGACAAGGGTTATCTTGACGCCATGAATGTGGTTGGCCTGATTCCCTACGGCGGCACGGCCAGGGACATGGCGCTCAGCCAGAAGGTCGAGTTTGACCGCTGGGGCCCGCTGATCAAGCGGATAGGTTTTACCGCTGAGTCCTGATCTGTGCTGTTGAAGTTCTGCCTTGAATTACCAGCCCGTTCTTGAGGACCAGCACTTCATCCTGATGGAGGTGCTGCGTGCACCGGAAGTGCTGGCCGCGCTGCCGCCTTTTGCTGATTGTGATGCGGCGCTGATGCAGCAGGTGCTTGAAGAGGCAGGCAAGTTTGTCGCCGCCGAGATCGCCCCGCTGCACCGGGTCGGTGATGAAGAGGGTTGTGTCTTCAATGCCGGTGAGGTTCGGACGCCGCCTGGCTTCAAAGCCGCTTACCAGGCCTTCTGGCAGGCGGGATGGGCCAGCCTGTCGAGCGCGCCCGAAGACGGCGGCCAGGGCCTGCCCGAAGTGCTCAACCAGGTGCTGTATGAAATGCTCAGCGCCGCCAACCATGGCTGGACCATGGCGCCCGGACTGCTGCACGGTGCCTATGAATGCCTGAAGCACCACGGCAGCGCTCAGCTGACGGCTGCGTACCTGCCGAAAATTGCAACTGGCGAATGGCTGGCCACCATGTGCCTGACAGAGCCCCACGCAGGCAGTGACCTGGGCCTGGCGCGCACCAAAGGCACGCCGCGGCCCGATGGCAGCTACCGCGTCAGCGGCACCAAGATTTTCATCTCCGGCGGCGAGCACGACCTGAGCACCAACATCATCCACCTGGTGCTGGCGCGCCTGCCCGATGCGCCGCCCGGCCCCAAAGGCCTGTCGCTGTTCCTGGTGCCCAGGGTGTTGCCCGATAACGCGCGCAACGCGGTGCACTGCGAACGTATTGAAGAAAAAATGGGCCTGCACGGCAGCCCCACCTGCGTGATGCGTTTTGACGATGCCACCGGCTGGCTGGTGGGCGAGGCCAACCGCGGCCTCGCCGCCATGTTTGTGATGATGAACGCCGCACGCCTGCACGTCGGCCTGCAGGGTGTGGGCCTGCTTGATGCCGCGTGGCAAAAGGCCCATGCCTATTCAAACGAGCGTCGCCAGATGCGTGCGCCCGGGCCCAGAACATCTTCCGAGCCCTCAGACCTGATTGCCCGCCACCCGGCCATGCGGCGCATTCTTGATACCCAGCGCGCCTGGATAGACGGCGGCCGCGTGCTGGGCTGGCGCACTGCGCTTGAGCTTGACATCGCCCGCCATCACCCGGATGCCGCGCGCCGCGCCCAGGCCGAGCGCTGGTGCAGCCTGGTCACGCCCGTGCTCAAGGCCGCGCTCTCGCAGCAGGCCTTTCACGGCGGCAGCGAATGCCTGCAGGTGTTTGGCGGCCACGGTTATGTGCGCGAATGGGGCGTAGAGCAGATCGTGCGCGATGCGCGCGTCGCCATGATTTACGAAGGCACCAACGAAATCCAGGCCATAGACCTGCTGGTGCGCAAGGTGCTGGTCGACGGCGGCAAGGCCATGGGCCTGCTGTTGTCAGAGCTTGCCAGCACGCTGGATGCACAACACGAGGCCGATGCCACGGCCCTGCAGCTGATGGGTGAGATCAATGAGGTCACCGCCGCATTGGCAGCCGCTGCCCCCCACAACGCCGAACTGGCTTACTGGGTGGCTGACGACTACCTGCGCCTGGTGGCCCTCGCGCTGCAGGCCTGGGCCTGGTCGCAGATAGGCAGCACGCTGCGCAGCGCTTCTGCAATCGCCAGCACAGAACGCTGGTCCGCGCCATCGCAGGCCCTGCAGCTCTGGGTGCTGCCGGAGTTTGATATGCGCCTGGCCATCATCCGGGCGCGGCTGGCGGCATCTGCAGCAACCGCATCGCCCGCCTACTGCGCGTGAAGTGATGTGAAAATCCGTCCCATGCCCGAAAAAGCCCCCGCCACCGACAAGATCGACAGCTCCTACCTTGAGACGCTGATGGGCTACAACGCCACACGCGCGTCCATCAAGGTCATCGAGCTGTTCACCAAACGCATGGCGGTGTATGACCTGCGGCATGTGGACTTTTCCATCCTCTCCATCATCATGCACAACCCCGGCATCACCTCGCGCCAGCTCTGCGGTGTGCTCAGCATCCTGCCGCCCAACCTGGTCGGCAAGATCAGCCTGATGGAAAAACGCGAACTCGTCAGCCGCCGCCCCCATCCGCAAGACGGCCGCGCCGTGGGTCTCTATCTGACCGAAACCGGCGCCAAGCTGATGGCCGATGCCGAACGCACCGCCACTGCGCTTGAAGACGACGTGACGCAGAAGCTCAGCGCGGCAGAAAAAAAGACGCTGATGCGTCTTTTGCAGAAGATCTATCTTTAGGCTGGCTTTCCAGCAACTAAGGGAGGCATTGAATTTGCTATTAATTCAGTAGCTGCTCACGTGCGTATTTATTGGTCTGCAGCCTGATTTGGCACCTAAAAACAACCCTTTTTGGCCTTTTTTACGTCCGCTCCAGGCCTAAAACAGGCCAAATCCCTTAAAAGTTAATATAGAAGTTAACTTTTTGAATATTTTTAACGTACACGTCAAATTTTTAATGTTTACGATAAACCCCGGCACTGAACGCTCACAGAACCCGACAGTCGGCTTCAAACCGGCCTGGCCAGAAATTTCCGCATGCCAGCCAGCCAGCGGTCTACATTGGCGACCTTGCGCTCGGCAAAGCCCTGCACTTCGGGGTGCGGCAGGATCAGGAAGATTTCGTCTTCAATGCCCTTCATGGCGCAGGCGGCTACGTCGTCGGGCTCCAGCAGTTTGCCGACTTTGGCAAACGCGTCTGAGGCGGCATTGCCCGAGCTGATCGAGTCTTCCAGCAGTCTGGTGCGCACCGCCTGCGGGCAGATGACGCTGACCTTGATGCCTGCATCGCCGTGCGTGATGGACAGCCACTCGGCCAGCGCAATAGCGGCGTGTTTGGTCACTGCGTAGGGCGCTGCGCCCGGGCTGGTCAGCAGGCCGGCGGCCGAACAGGTGCTGAGCAGGTAGCCACTGCCACGGGCCAGCATGCCGGGCAGCACGGCGCGTGCTGCATACACATGGGCCATGACGTTGATGCCCCATGAGCGCTCCCATTTGCTGTCGGGCGCATCGGCCCCGCCTTCATCGACGATGCCGGCGTTGGGGCAGAACAAATCGACCGGCCCAAAGCGCGATTCTGCTTCTTCAACCAGCCGCTTGATGGCCGCCTCGCTGGACACATCAGCCGCCATACCAAAGGCACGGCCACCGCTTGCGACAATCTCGCCTGCCACGCGCTGTGCATCTGCCTCGTTCAGGTCGCTGACCAGCACGCCGCGTGCGCCGGCGGCGGCCATGCGTTTTGCCAGCGCCTCGCCAATGCCATTGCCTGCGCCGGTCAGCACGGCTACCTTGTTGTCCATCTTCATGGTGTTGATCCTGCGCTGTGTCAGTGTGGGGTCGCCTGCACCGGCTTTGCGAGCGGTGCCTGCGTCGGGTGGTCATAGGGGTGCGAACGCACCAGTGGTTTGCCGCAATCTGGTGCCCGTGCGCAGGCCGTGTCCCACCAGGCGAGCAGGCGGTCTTCGGCCGCGTAGTCAAAATCGTCAGGGCCGAGCCGGCCTGACAGCCCGTCAACCAGCGGCGGCGACTGCAGCCAGTACGCCACGGTTTTGCGAATCCAGTCGGCGGGCGTCACCGCATCTTCGTAGCCCAGCTGCAGCCGGGCTTTTTCATTGCTGACCAGCGAATGCCGCAGGCGCCCCGCATCGACATCGCTTGCACGCACCCAGTTGTATTCACCGGCCATGGGCACGGCAGAACGGCCCAGGGCGCAGATGGCGGCGGGAATGTCGACAGCCTCGAACTGGTGGTTCATGGCGCTGGCAACCAGCTCTACCCATTCGCGTTGTGTGTACTGGCGCGTATCTGCGGCGTGGTAAATCTCGCCGCCTGCACGCTGCGGCTG
The DNA here is from genome assembly GCF_016185115.1 of Polaromonas sp. Taxonomy (GTDB): domain Bacteria; phylum Pseudomonadota; class Gammaproteobacteria; order Burkholderiales; family Burkholderiaceae_C; genus Polaromonas. The sequence goes on from NZ_JACPOF010000021.1 coordinate 266,504, forward strand.
GTCAAGCACCAGGCCCACCAGCCGGGCTGCGTTGGGCGATGCGCAGCGGCCCTGCAGGGCAAGGCCCGCACCCTGATAAATCCATCGGCTGCGGCTATCCAGCACGCGCCTGATCACGTGCCACTCCAGTGGAACAACGGCATGCGGGCCATAGACATAGGGGTAGCGAACCACGGTGGAGACAAAATCCCCGCGTGCATGGGCGGCCAGCACCGCCTCTTCGGTTTGCGCAATTTTCGCCAGCAAACCGCGCAGGCCCGCGGGCGCGTGCTGCGCCGTCTCGCAGGGGAAATCCTCGCACATGGGCACGCCCGGCTGCATGCCGACCACTGGCGTGCCGCTGATGGACACAAAGTGCCCGGTACGGCCGCGCAGCGCGGCCGCCAGGTGGCGTATGCGGCCATAGGTGGCGACGGTGACATCCCAGCTGCGGCCGGCAAGGTCGTGGTCTATCGTGCTTTCGTGGTGCGGATCGCCATGGATGTGTTCCATGTCATCCAGCTCGGGGACTTCATGCAACCCCCGGTGGTAAATCGTGACCTCATAGCCGCGGGCGCGCAGCTCTGCCGAAATGGCAATGCCCGTGGCCGCCGTGCCGCCCACCAGAAGTGCGGTTTTCATGCTGCCTGCTGGCCTGTTTTGCGCTGAACTGTCATGTGTCCTGTCTCCACTGGATGGCCTGCCTTCCTGCGGGAGCATGGGCCGTGTCAGGCATGCGCATCAGGCCCAATGAGACAGGGATACGAAAGCGTGACTTCTGGTGCTATCAATTCAGTAGCTTTTCACGTACGTATCTATTAGCCTACAGCCTGATTTGATGCCTGAAAATGACTTCTTTTGACATCCATTGGCGACCTGAAAAGACAAAAAACCTGAAAAGTTAATATGGAAGTTAACTTTACGGAGCTTTTAACATGCACGTTAAATGTTCAATGCCTGCAAAAATTTCTAACCGCGAGGGACATTCAGCACCCGACGTGAATTTAATCTCTGCCTTTGCTGCCTCAGGCAGAAAGTCATGGTCTGAACGCTTTGACTTTGAGAGACGTAATCGCCGAAAAATGTTTGGTGTTGGCCGTCAGTAGGGGCAGGTCGTGTTGTAGCGCGGTGGCTGCGATCAGCGCATCCGCCAGGTAGACGCTGTGTGAAAGACTGTATTTCTCAACCAGCGTGCACGCAAGGCTGCTAATGTCTTGCGTCAGCGGCAAGATGTCTTCTTCACCCGACTTGAAGGCTTTTTGTATGGCTTTGAGTTCGGTCTTGTTGCGACAACCCTGAACAAGCTCCATGTAAGACACCGCAGAGATATACCAGTCACCAGCACCTTCCAGCGCAGCGACGGCCTTCGGGTTGCCGCGCATAAACCAGATCAGCACATCGGAGTCAACAATCAGGCTCCTGCCCGAAACCAGTGCGGCTGCCATTAGAAGCGGGGCTTGCGCAGCATACTGACGTAATTCGATGGGTCGGCCATGTTTGTGCGATCAGACCAGAGGCCTTTGATGTTCTGCAGTCGTTGTACCTTTGCGCCTGTGGTATTTGCAGGCTGACTGTCAAGAAACTGATCGACGGCACGGCGAATCAATTCACTCTTGGAGCCGCCCGTCCGTCGACTAGCGTTTTCAAGCCGCTTCTGCTGAACATGGGTCAGGTAGATCTGTGTTCTTGCGAGGGTTTGATCAGTTTTCATGATGTATAAATTGTACATTACCAATCAACTTCTACGCTTGCGCTGCGTATTTCAGTGGTGCACTACCGCTCCCGCGCAGCTTCTTGCGCCACCTTTTGAACCGGTGACAGCAGGTACTCCAGCACCGTGCGCTGCCCCTGATGGATTTCCGCCTGCACCACCATGCCTGGCGCCAGCTTCATCAACTCACCATTCGAGGATCGCAGTTCCTGGCTTACCAGCTTGACCAGCGCTTTGTAGCTTTGCGGGCTCTGGCCCATCGCCGTGGCTTTCTGGGGGTCGTTGGCCGAAGAGTCAGCACTTACAACTTGTACCGAGCCCTCAAGCATGCCGTACTTCTGGAAGGGGTAGGCCTGCAGCTTGACCTTCACACGTTGACCTTGCGCGACAAACCCGACGTCTTCATTGCGAATCGCCACTTCGGCCAAGAGTGGTTCGTCTTTGGGGATCAGGCTGAGCAGCGCCGCACCTGGCTGAACCACCGCACCCGGGCTGTAGGTGGCCATGTCCTTGACCGTGCCGTTTTCTGTGGCCTTCAGCTCCAGCAGGCCCGACTTGTACACCTGTTTTTGCAACTCACCCTCGGTGCGTTGCTGCTGGCTTTGCAGATCCATGCGCTCGTTGTGCAACTGGCTTTCATAGCCCGACCTGATCTGCGCCAACTTCTTGCGCGACTGCTCTACGGCAGCGGTCAACGCGCCCATGTTGGACTCCTGGCTTTTGAGTTCCTGCTCTTTTTCAATCTTCTCGCGTATCTTGTCGTTGGCCCCAAGCGCCGACACGAAGCCTTCCTTGACCAGTTTTTCGTAGGAGTTGGCAGACTGCTGGTACAGCGGCACTGTCACCTGCAGTTTGGTCAGCTGCTGGCGCGCGCTGGCCAGGTCGTGTTGTGATCGCTCCAGCGTGGCCTGCTCCTGGGCCAGTGCATCAAGGTAGCTTTGCCGTCGTGCGCGGTATTGCGCCAGCACATGGTTTGCCACCTCGGGCGGGTCACGGCTGTCAACCAGCAAAGGCTGGCCACGCAGTTCGGCGTCAATGCGGCGCAGACTTAATGCCTTCAGTGCCGCATCTGCCTTCAGCGTGCCCATGTCGGCGCTGGCTGTAGTGGCATCCATGCGCATCAAAACCTGGCCCGCCTTGACTTCTTCACCGTCGCGCACAAGAACCTCACGCACAATGCCGGCCTCGGCGGGTTGCAGTACCCTGCTGTAGTTACGCGGCACCAGCCGGCCTTCGGCGCCGGCAATGATGTCCAGCTTGCCAAAGGCGGCCCAGGCAAGCAGAGCGCCAAACAGGCCCATGGTGACGTAACCCACAGTGCGAGGCAGCCGCGCTGGTGGACGCTCCTGAATTGCGAGCAGGTCGGGTTGAAAGTCGTTGGCAAGGCTCACAAATATTCTTTCGTGGGAGATCAAATTTCACATACAAACTCTTCAAACTTGCCAGAGGCGGGTTTGGGTATATGCGTTGGGTAATACGCAAACTGGTAGTCAAAACGATGCATCATCGACTTTTGTACCAACTGGTATTGGGTGATGTTGGCCACGCTTGAAAAGTCACGAAAACCTGTCAAAGGCCAGTGGCTGCGACCGTCCGGCAGCTTGACCATGCCACGCTGGCGACCCAGCACACGCTTCAGTGTGGGTAGGCCCCGGCCACACCCGCACACCGGCCCAGGCTCGGCATAGTCGCCAATGTCATAGCGCACCAGAGGGCTGGCAAAGTTGAGTAAATCGGTGACCACCACGCGCCCGACTTCACCGGCTTTGCAGGGCTGGCCGTCCGGCCTCAGCACTTCCACGATCAAGCCTTCGGCCATGGTGTGATACAGGCCACTGTGGGGGCATTCAATCGCAATGACGCCCACCTCCTCGGAACTGTAGGTATCGGCAATAGTGATGCCCAATTTGTCGCGGGTCTGGCTGCGCAAGGCATCACTCAGCGTTTCACCGATGGTCCGAACCTGAACCAGACCTGGTAGATCCGGTTTGCCTTGCAATTGGTATAGGACGGCGTGCCATACACCCGGATAGATCAACAGATACTGCGGCTGCTTGAGCCGCAGCCACGCCACAAGGGCCGATGTGTCGGTGGTCACGGGCACGCCGTAGAAGGGGCCTGACTCAAACAGGTCGCCAACAGGCGAACCCCAGGCTGGCAGGTCAAAGGCTTCTGGCAGGTTCGCGCGCACTATCGCCAGCCGGCCTTTGGAGTCGCGGCCATGCCACAGATGTTCACGCAGGGTGGTGGCCAGCCAGAATAGCTGGTTGACGGCCGTGCGGTAAACCATCACCGGCTCGCCTGTGGAGCCCGATGTCTTTTTAGGCGCTGTGGGCTTGTGCGCCGGGGGCACCACCCGGCTGTGAAAGTTGGTGCCCGCCCGTTGTACATCCGCACGCGTCGTGACCGGAAATTGCCTGAACGCCTCCAGCGACTGGCAAAGTTGCCCGACCGTGCAGCGGTGCAGGCCGGCGCGTTGCTGCAACCATGGCGACTGTCGTTCAAAATGCCTGAGAAAAATGGCGAGCTGCGACAGTTGCCCGGCTTGAAGGGCCGCAACATCCAGCCATTGCGAACGCTCCAGCCAGTGCACCAGCGCCACCAATTGTGCGTTGTCGGCCTTCACGATGGGTGGCCATTGCACGCCCGCAATGGCGCTTTGGATACCTCCTAAATCAGGTGCCATCACGCATGAAACCCGTCCAGAATCACCACCGGGCAGCGCTCTGCCAGTTCGTAGTCACCGGTGCAGTAATGCACACGCGCGGCGAACTGCCCAAAGAGCGCATCCACTACGGCGCGTGGCGGAAAGCTCAGGCTGACGCCGGAGCCATGGTACACATCGATGGTGTCATACACCTCAGCGGGCCAGTTCGTCATGCGCAAAAGCTCTGCGCGGTCAGAAAACCGACGGTTAAACAACGCCAGCGCATCGGCCACCCGCACGTTGTAGCTGTTTGCAGTGCTCGACAGCGACATCATCAAACGCCACTTCAAGACATGAAAACTTCCAACCCGGCCGCTCTGGACAGCTGCCACGATGTCGTCAACGGACTCACGCTTGTCAGGCGCCACAAACAGACGCAACACACATCTGCCACCCGGCTGGAGTACGCGGCGCAGCTCCCGCAGCAAACGCGGGTAAGCCTGTGCATGGCGCATCACGCTCAAGGCCCCGTCGCCTACAACCTGCGCCATAGAACCCGTTGCCAGCGGCAGGGCCAGCCAGTCGGCCTGCAGCGCCGCCCACCGCTCCCGGTTGGGCGTATGGGCATTGATCATGGCCCGGTTGTGGTCCACGGCCACACCACGCAAATCCAGCGCCGCAATTTGCTGCGTCACCCCGAGCAACAGCGTGCGGGCCTTCGCGTCCAGCGCTTGCGCATAAATTTGCAGGTCGCTGGCGTGCGGTGTCAAAGGCGAGGCCACCTTGCTCCAGTGCCCGGCGTAGCGGTGCCAATGGTTAGGGTCGAGTGTGGCACTCAAACCAGCCGCACCGCGCCCTGCTCAAGCTGGGTACGGCTCTGCAGGTTTTGCCAGTCGGTACCCGCCGCCAGGCTGGCCTGTGCAACACCCAGCCCGATGCCCGCCAGACTGCCAGCGGTGCCGTACTGAAAGGCCAGGTCGCCACCCAGCGCCTGGGTGTTGCTGCCCTGCAGGTGTGCGTCAAGCATGCTGTTCATCATGGCCCAGCCGTTGGCATTGGCTGAATTGGCTGCACGCGCCGCATCAAACTTCTGCACAAGTTTGGTGAAATCAAAAACCTCTACCTGCTTGTTGCGCGTTTGGTCTGACGAGTTGGCATCGTAGTCACCGCCGGCAGTCATCACCTGCAGTTCTGCAACTGTCCGGTTGCTGGCGCTTGAGTACCAGTTCTTCAGCGTCATCTTGTCGCTGACCGAGTTCACCGTGCCCATGTCCAGTATCAGGTCGTTGCCCGATTTTTTGAACTTCAGGCTGGCGTATTTGATGCCCATCCCCAGGCTCAACGTGTCGTTGACTGCGCTTTCGGCACCCAGGTAAATGGTGTCTGCACCATCGCCACGGTTGAATGCAATCAGGTCTGCGCCCTTGCCGGTGGTGATGGTGTCGTTCTGCTTGCCGCCAAAAAAGAAGCTGGCGGCATCGCCATCGGTCATGGTGTCCTGGCCCGCGCCGCCATCCAGCAGGTTGGGACCCGCCATGTCGGTGATGGTGTCATTGCCATCCTGGCCCTGGTTGATGTCATTGCCAAGTCCTTTGCGGCCGTCAATAAAATCGTCACCGGTACCGGCCTGCAGCAAGTCGTTGCCCGCGCCACCATCAAGGGTGTCACAGTCCTCGTTGCCCTGAAGCACATCGTTGCCTGCACCAGACCAGAGGGTGTCATTGCCTGCACCCCCCGTCAGCGTGACATCGCCATAGGCATAACGAATGCTCGTCAGATTGATCACATCGTCACCCCAACCACCGCTGATGATTTCGACGTTTTTGACTCTAGCCCCCGCGCCTGTGCCCGTACTGCCATCGTCCAGCAAGATGGCGTCGTCACCATTCGAGCCCAGCAACGTGTCAACACCCGCGCCGCCTTCAAATACATCCAGGCTGCGCGCATAACCGTCAATGTCGACTTGTGCATTGCTGCCCACCACACCGGGACTGCCCACGTTGGTAGAGGTGACTGGGGCATAGCAGTTGTTGCCACCCCATTGGTCATCCGCACCAAAGACTAGGGTGTCGTTGCCCGCACCGCCGTCCAGCACATCGGAGCCCGTGCCGCCATCCAGCCTGTCATTACCGCCGTTGCCGTAGAGCTTGTCATTACCGCTCTTGCCGTTGATGACATCGTCGCAGGCGGTGCCGTTGAGCACGTCGTTGTAGCAGTCGCGGCCGTTGATGACAGTGCCGTTGCTGGTGCTGCAATCGTCTGCAACAGTCAAGGCAAAGTCGTCGCTGGCATTTGCGCCTTGCCTGTCAGTGGCGATCACGCGCAGGGTGTAGGTACCACCCGCAGCCGAGTCAGGTGTTCCGCTGAAGGTGCGTGTGGTGGCGTTAAAGCTCAGCCAGCCCGGCAGGGCCTGCGCGTTGCCGTTGGCATCTACCAGGCGTGCGCTGTAGGTGAGTACATCGCCCTGGTCAATGTCCTTGAAGGCCGTTGCCGCCACCACAAAGTTAAACGCCTGCCCTTCCCGGCCGCTCTGGTCTGCAAGCGGCGTGACCACAATCGGCGCATCGTTCGCCCCCGTCACCGTCACGCTCAACTGGCTTGTGGCACTGAGCGGGTTGCCTGCATTGTCCTTTGCCGTATAGCTGAACTGGTCAAGCGCGGTTTGCCCCTGAGCAAGGGACTGCACGGCTGAGGCAGCGTTGTTGAGCGTATAGGTGTAGCTGCCATTGGCCGTTAATGCCAGGCTGCCATAAGTACCTTGCAAGGTACCGGGCGCAGCCACCGTCAGGGTGTCGCCCACATCAATATCGATGTCGTTGGCGAGCACATTGCCTGTCGTCACCAGCACGCCGTCTTCACCAACCGCAGCCACATCGGCCACCACCTTGGGGCCATCGTTGCTGCCCGTCACCGTCACCAGCAGATTGCCGGCCGATGTGGCCAGTCCATCGCTGGCGCTGTAGGCAAAGCTGTCGGTCACCTGCTGGCCACTGCGCAAACCCTGCACCGCAGTGCTGGTGTTGTTCAGGGTATAGCTGTAACTGCCGTTGGAGGCCAACACCAGGCTGCCGTAGGTGCCCTGCAGCGTAGCGGGCGCAGCCACCGTCAAGGTGTCGCCCACATCGATATCGCTGTCATTGGCCAGCACATTACCGCTGGCAATCAGTACGCCGTCTTCACCCACATTGGTCATATCAACTGCGGCTATGGGCCCGTCGTTGCTACCGGTGATCGTGATGCTCAGCGTGCTGCCTGCAGTCAATGGGCTGCCTGCGTTGTCCTGCACGGTGTAGCTGAACTGCTCATTCAGCGTCTGGCCCACAGCCAGCGCCTGCACCTGTGCAAGCGCGTTGTTGAGCTGGTAGGTATAGCCGCCATCGCTGCCCATCACCAGGCTGCCATACACCCCGGCGTATGTGCCCGGGTTTGACACGGCAAGCACCTGCCCGGCATCCGGGTCACTGTCGTTGGCCAGCACATTGCCCGTGGCTTGCACGGCCAGGTCTTCCGTGACTTGCGCCACATCAGCAACAGCCACCGGCGCGTGGTTGATCAGCGACTCATCCAGCACCACTGAAGGCGCATCGCAAAACGCAATCGAGCTGATCCGCTCCGGTGAATGGGCCCAGCCTTGCAGGGTAATCTGGTCTGTGGTTTTGATGCCGTCCTGATAGAGCTCAATCACCAGGTCATTGCCCAGGCTCACAAAGCGCAGGTCGGACAGGCTGATGCCGTCACCAAAGTGCAGTTCACCCATGCCCTCGGTGTCCACAACCACATCCTGGCCGTCACCACGCCCAAACGCATAGATGTCTGCACCCGCACCGCCCCGCAAGAGGTCATTGCCGCGCCAGCCAGCCAGCGTGTCGCTGCCGTCGCCGCCGTCAATCACGTTGTCCAGGGCGTTGCCAATCAGTATGTTGTCCAGCGCGTTGCCGCTGCCGGCAAGCGCACTGCCTTCAAGCACCAGGTTTTCAAACCCGTTGCCCAGCGTGTAGCCGTTCAGGCTGGTGTGCACCGTGTCTATGCCCTCATCGGCCAGTTCCACAACCACGTCACCTGCATCGTCCACGTAGTAGGTGTCGTCACCCAGGCCACCCGTCATCACGTCGGCGCCTGCGCCACCGTCCAGCGCGTTGCGGCCCGTATTGCCGTTAAGTACCTGGCTGCCGTCACCCGTGCGTGCGTCAATGTCTGCCACCGGGCCGCCATCCAGCAGGTTGACGGTTTCTATTTCCTGACCGCTCAGGTCAATGCTGGCGCTACTATAGACAGTGTCATTGCCCTGGCCTGCAAGCTCGACCACTCGATCGGCTACCCAGTTGTTGACAGGGGCAACGTCCATGCCGAAGCGGGTGTCACTGTCACACAGGTCAAGGGCTACATCCCGGCCCTGCGGGTTGGCAGTTGCAACACCGTCAACCACGTAGGTGTCATCGCCTGTTCCGCCTGTCAGCGTGTCTATGCCTGCGCCGCCGTCGAGGTAGTCGTTGTTGGACGCAGCAAAAGTGCCAAGGTCCATCACCACTTCGCCCTGGAAGCCATCCACCACCACATTGAAGGCCTGGTCGTCACCGCCATACAGGGTGTCGGCACCGTCGCCACCGAGCAGCGTGTCATCGCCTCCGCCACCGTCAAGCGCATCATCACCGGCGCCGCCGTCCAGGGTGTCCATGCCTCGGTGCGAGAGTGTTTCAAATATCCAATCTGTTTCGCCCGGCAGTGTTTCACGCGGCCAGTACACTGTTCTGTACTCGTCCACCACCTCGCTTTCGGCCACATCAACCGGCACCGGGAAGGTCGCCGTGACCGCTATATATGCCGATACATCAACACCATCTGTGTTTGCACGCACACCGTATTGGCTTGAGAGGTCTTCCCATGTCACATCCCGCGTGGGGTTCCAATAGGCCAGCTCATAGTCCTGAAAGGCACCGCCGCCTTCCCAGGTCACGCTGCCGTCTGGCTGAATGTACAAAGCCTCTGACGGTTGCGGTTCACCTTCATGCCAGTCCGGTATGTACAAAGGTATGGCTATTGCGGGCTCGCCAGGCGTAGCCGACAGTTGCCATGCAGGGTAGGCGTAATAGCCAGCGTCGAGCGACGCGATGTCCTGGCTCAAACCAAAGGTGGCGATCAATGAGTCCAGCGTGCGCTGTGCAGCGACACCGTTCTGCATCAGCCTTCGCACCCCCTGCACTGAATAGTCCGCAAGGTCGGGGTCAAGCAGAGCGGAGCGATTGTCGCCACCGTACAAAACGTCATCGCCATCGCCACCCAGCAAGGTGTCGTCGCCCGAGCCGCCGTCTATCTGGTCGTCGCCCGCGCCGCCATCAATGTAGTCATTGTTGCCGGCCAGCTGGACGCTTCCTTCTGCCCCACCGTAACCGGAATTGAAGCTGCGCAGTGAAATCGCGCTGTTCGCCCTCAACAGCAGCGGCCCGCCACCTTCACCACCAACGTGCAGGGCATCCGCACCGCCAAACAAGATATCGTTACCGTCGCCACCGTAGATAGCGTCGTTGCCAGCCGCACCATCAATATTGTCATTGCCTCCGTAGCCGCTCAGGGTATTGCGGGCATCGTTGCCCAGTATGGTGTTGTCAAGAGCATTGCCATCGGCATCGAATTGCCCCCACGACACATAGTCGTAGTCGTCCTGGTAGTCGCCGTAAATCACCAGGTCTTCCACGTTGTCGCTCAGCGCGGTATAGGTGGCGTAGCTGTACACCGTGTCGGTGCCGCCGTCAGCGTCTTCAAAGATCTGGTCATAGGCTGAATCAATGCGGTAAACGTCGTTACCCATGCCGCCCACCAGCAGGTCTGTCTCGCCTGTCCACCACTGGTCAAACCCGTTGCCTGCCGCCTCCAGCAAGTCGTTGCCGGCATCACCGTACAAGGTATCGTTGCCGTACAGCCCATAGAGCGTGTCGTCGCCACCCATGCCGTACAGCGTGTCGTTGCTGTAGTCACCCGTCAACACATTGCCCAGCTCGTTGCCGATACCGGTTAGCGATGTGTAGTCACCAATGCTGTCGTCCCACGTAGCCACTATGGTGAGGTTTTCGACGTTGGCGCTCAATGTGTGGTCGGCGTGTGCCAGAACCAGGTCTATGCCTTCACCGGTGTTTTCAAACACCACGTCGCCCACGTTGTCGACGATGTAGGTATCGTTGCCCGTGCCGCCTGCCATCAGGTCTGAGCCTGCGTTGCCGTCGAGCAGGTCAACGCCAGCCCCACCATACAGCTGGTTGTCCAGGCTGTTGCCGGTGATGGTGTTGTCCAGCGCGTTGCCTGTGCCAAACAGGGCAGCGCTTCCTTCTGCCAGCGTCAGGTTTTCTACGTTGTCGGTCAGGGCGTAGTCAACGCTGCTGCTGATCACCTGGTCTGCATTGCCTGCATTGGGGCCTGCGTTTTCGATGACCAGATCATCAGTGCTATCGACAACATAGGTGTCATTGCCATCCCCGCCGGTCAGGGTATCTACACCCGCACCACCGTCAAGGCGGTTATCGTATTCGTTGCCAGTCAGCGCATTGCCCAGCTCGTTGCCCGTGCCGTCGATGTATCCGCCATCTGATTCGAGTATCAGGTTTTCAACGTTGCTGGTCAGCGTGTAGCTTGCAGTAGTGCGCACGGTGTCCATGCCTTGACCAGCGTTTTCAATGACAACATCTCCAGTTCCGTCCATCAAAAAGACATCATTGCCCGCCCCGCCATAAAGCGTGTCAGTGCCCAAGCCGCCGAACAGCACATTGGCACCGTCATTGCCCGTGATGGTGTTGTCAGAATCATTGCCGCTGCCATTGACATCGGCACTGCCGGTCAGCACCAGGTCTTCAATGCCGACGCCAATCGTGTGGTCTGCGTTGGCGTATACCGTGTCATGCCCATCGCCGTTCATTTCACTGGTTTCGTCGTGGGCATCATCCACAACATAGGTGTCGTCACCCTCACCACCATCCATGTAGTCGGCACCCGTACCGCCGTCCAGCACATCGTTGCCGGCATTGCCCGTCAACGTGTCCTGGCCCGCGCCACCCAGCAGCAGGTTGTCAAACTCGTTGCCCCGCAGCTTGTTGTCGGCGTCATTGCCCGTCGCGATGATGGCGCTTGCCGCACCATTGGCCAGTTGCAAAATCTCAACGTTCTCGGCCAACTGGTAGTTGATGCTGGCAATCACCGTGTCGTCCTGCGCGCCATTGGCGGTGACTGGTTGCGTCTCAATGACCGCATCGTCAGCGTTGTCTACATAGTAAGTGTCGCTACCCGCGCCACCGGCCATCACGTCAGCACTCGCGCCGCCGTCAAGCACATCTGCGCCCGCACCAGTCACCAGCGTATCGTTGCCCTGGTCGCCATACACAGCGCTGCCGCCGTCACCGGTATAAATGGCATCATCGCCATCATCACCGTGAACTGTGTTGTGACCTGCGCCCAGGGTAACGCTGTCATCACCGGCACCACCGCTCACGATGTTGTTGCCATCGCCTGCAATCACGCTGTCATCGCCATCACCGGCGTTGACGGTGTTGTTGCCCTCTGCTGCGTCTATCTGGTCCTCGCTTTGCAAGGCGTCAATGAGATCGTTGTAGGCCGTGCCTATGATCACATCGTCCTGCGGCGTGCCTGTAAATTCAATCCCGCGCGCCAGCAGTTGCTGGGCGCTGAGCAAAATGGGGCTGCCGTTGGCCCCAATAAACTGAAACTCTTCAATTGGGCAAACAGAATTCGGGTCATTCATATCAAATTCATCAATGTGAATCTGCTGGCCAGTGGCCTTATTCTCAAGCAACAGACTGCCACGGTGCAGCACCGTGTCGCTCAAGTTCCAGTCCGTGATCAGTCGGTCAATGCCGCCATCCGAATCAATGATGTGCTTGGTACCCGTTGAGCCCAGAACAGCATAGCGGTCATTGCCCGCACCACCATTCAGAAAATCGTTGCCACTGCCGCTGTCGAGGTAATCATTGCCATCACCCCCTGTGAGGGCGTCGTTGCCGGCATCGCCATATATCCGGTCATCGCCAGCCCCACCATCAATCGTATCGTCACCAGCATCGCCGCTTAACTGGTCGCGCCCGGCACCGGCCATCAGCGTGTCGTTGCCATCACCGCCAAATAGCAGGTTATTGCCCTCCCCGGCATCAATCGTGTCGTCGCCAGCTTCTCCACTTAACTGATCGTTTCCGGCACCGGCCACCAGCGTGTCGCTGCCATCACCGCCAAATAGCAGGTTATTGCCCTCCCCAGCGTCAATCGTGTCGTCGCCAGCTTCCCCACTTAACTGATCATCTCCGGCACCGGCGACCAGGCTGTCATTGCCATCACCGCCAAACAGTTTGTTGTCCCCCTCGGTGTCGGTCAGCGTGTCGTCACCTTCACCACCATCAAGCTCGTCGTTGCCTGCGCCGCCAGCCAGGCTGTCACTGCCCTCGCCGCCAGCCAGGTAGTCAGCACCCTCGCCGCCCAGTAACGTATCGTCACCGCCCTGGCCAAAAAGCCTGTCATCACCGGCCTCGCCATTGAGGTAATCCGCACCCTGGTATTCGGTCGCTACATCATTGGCGTCGCCCTGTAACTCGTCATTTCCGGCACCGCCATACAGCGTATCGCCACCGCCACCGCCAATCAACAGGTCGTTTCCATCTTCCCCGTCTAGGTAGTCGTTGCCATGAAACTGGCCATCCAGGTTGGCGGCGTTTGTGTCACCCAGCAACTGGTCATTGCCTTTGCCGCCAAACAGGGTGTCGTCCTTGCCGCCGCCGATCAGCACGTCGTCGCCGTCTTCCCCGTCGAGGTAGTCAAAGCCGTTGTCTTCGCCCTTCAGCGCATGGTTGTCTTCATCACCGGCCAGCACATCGTTGCCTGTGCCGCCATAAAGGGTGTCGTCCTTGCCGCCACCAATCAGCACGTCGTCGCCGTCCTCCCCGTCCATGTAGTCATTGCCCCAAAGCGCCGTGGTGTCTGCACCGTCGGCCACGTTGTTGGCACTGGTGTCGCCCCACATGTTGTCCTTGCCGGCACCACCGTAAAGCGTGTCGTCCTTGCCGCCCCCTTCAAGGTAGTCGTCACCGCCTTCGCCGTCGAGGTAGTCGTTGCCGTGATACTGAAGATCTACGTAATACTCGCCGTCGGTCTTGCCGCCGCTGTCGCCCCATATCTGGTCATCACCATCGCCACCAAACAGTTCGTCGCTGCCGCCGCCGCCGTTGATGTTGTCTTTGCCATCGCCGCCATCCACAAAATCTGCGCCGTGGCTGGCTGCACCCACGGTGTTGAGGTAACCCGTTTTAACAATACCGTCTGCGCTGATCACGTCGTCGCCATCACCGCCTTCGATGATGTCGTCACCGGCCAGACCATCCAACTGGTCATCCCCATCACCGCCTTGTATGCGGTCATTGCCCCAGCTTGCAATCACCGCGTCGTTGCCTGCCCCGGCATCAATGGTGTCGCCCTCGGTGGCGTCCGAGGGTGTGCCGCCAATGCCCGCCCACACAGTCACTTTGGAGCCAGCCTCGCCATCCAGGTATACGCCCCATGTGGCGCTCGACACCTTGACCTCCTGGCCGGCAGGCGGGCTCCAGCTGTCTGTGGGTCGAACCCGCTGGGGCACCTGCAGCTCTGCGCTGCTGCTGATGTAGTCATTGCCTGCGCCGCCCTTGATGCTGTCGGTGCCTGCGCCGCCCGCAATCATGTCGTCACCATCGCCACCATCGATCTGGTCGTTGCCGGCGCCGCCAGCAAGGGCATCATTGCCGCCTTTGCCGTCTATCCTGTCGTTGCCGCTGCTGCCGTAGATGACATCGGCAAAGTTGTCTTCCTGTATGCCGCCGTTCAAGGTGCCGTCATTGGCCCAACTGGTGGCGCTCCATTTGTAGGTACCAAAGCGGGGGTTGTCCGGGGCAATGTTGGGGTCTATCTCTGTGCCTATGAGTTTGGCTCTCTGGTCGCCCGTATAGGTTTGACCGATCTCGCCAGTGTCTTTGAGGTTGAGCGTGAAGGTGTTGGAGTCCACCGCAACGCCATCGTGGGTGTAGGTGGCGACCAGTTCCAGGGTCTGGTCGCTGTCGATGGCGCTGTCGCTGATGATGGAGAAGCCGCGCTCGGTTTGGCCCTGGTCGAGTTCAATAACAACTGGCGAGGACAAATCAAGTGTTTCAGCGCCAGTACAAACTTTGGCACAGGAAGCGTCACCACTTTTGACGGTCAGGGTGAGTGTGTCGTTCGGGCCTGATGCGATATTGCCGAACCACTTTAGGGCAATGCCTGCAAGTTCGTTGACGTTTTTATTCAGGCCCGCAATGGTGGGATTGGGGACGTTGAAGGGGGTGGTTTGGTTTGCGCTGACTATTGCACCTTTGGCATCACGTTTGAGGGTGATGCCGAGGTAGCCGCTATCGGTCTTGGCTTTGTCGAGATCAAAGTCTTTGATAACAATCTTGCCGCTTCCCAGAGTTCCATCCTTGATGGTCAGCTCAACTTTGCTGGCCTTGCCATCGTCCCTAAAGTTGTAGCTGATGCCTGCCGCATCTTTCCAGGTGGCGATGCCGTCTTTGAGTTCGTACTTGCTGGGGTCGCTGGTACCTTTGAGTTGGTTGCCTGCAAGACGTATCTCGCCTTCGCCGTCGCTGTCTTCTATGGTGTCTGTGCCTTCGCCTGCCTTGAAGACGTAGGTGTCTTTTCCTGCGCCGCCCTTAAGGGTGTCGTTGTCGGCCCCGCCGATTAGAAAATCGGCTCCGTCACCACCGTCGAGGATGTCGTCACCTGCGTTTCCGATTAGCACATCTTTACCATTGCGCCCGTTCAACTGATATTCGCCGCTAGCGTCTTTGTTTGTCTTGTCGTCGCCCATCAACACATCGTCATATGACGTACCCATGGAACTGAGGTTGTAGGTGGTTTGAACGTCAGCGATCACAATTTCGTCGGCTGGTTTTACAACAACTCGACGGAAGTCATTGACGGCAGACGTTCGAGCGTCAGTACTCAGTATCTGATTTTCATTCGTTACGTAGGCATATGTATAGGCTTTGATAAGTTCTCGAGCGGCATCGAGTGACAACGTGCCTACGCCACCAGCTTCTCGCACTACATTTGTGAAGCGTCGCATGCCATCCCACGGCGTGCTCTTGTTATAAGGAGTTCGCAAATAAACTTGCAAGGCATCGCCAATGCCGAAATCGATATGCGTCGCATACGCAGAAAATCCGTTTCCACCAGAAAAATAAGTCCGGAGTGTCGCCCTTGAATTGGTTGCGTATTGGTTGGTGAAATCGGCTACAAATAACTTGCCAATATCAGAACTTAGGAATGGGCTGTAGCGTGCATCTGCAGATGTCTGAAAACTGCGAATTCCGGGGAGAACCACGGTGTTGCAGTATGGGTCATAGCTATCCATTACGGCAGTTATGCCGTAAACAGAACCAATACAAGAATTTATAAGCAATTCGTCTTGACCCGACAGTCCCTGTCCACCTCGTTGTTGAACCGCAGAATAGAGTCTTGCAACCTCTGTATCTGCGGCTCGAGATGTGGCCGGGTTGCCATCGTCAACAATGTAGCCGCCTGAACTCGATGTTGCATTTTTTAAGATGTCACGAATCAACGATTTCGCTGTTGGCAGGCCCGCGATGTCATACTGAAAAACGCCAAAACTCCACCCGCTTGTTGAAGTGCCTGCCCAATGCAGAACATACGGACTTCTACCTGACAATTCGTTTTTTTCAATCATCCGCTCAAGGCGTTGCTTGAATTGAATTTCATCAGAGGTGCCGGTATAAGCCATGTTGATCTCCTATTGATTAAAAACTGAGTTGTCGATTTTTTGATTTCGCGTAGCACGCTTGAAACTGTGACTCAGTCCACCTAGCGCTCCGCAATAGGGACTACCCCAAACATAGTTGCCATCCAGTTTTTGTGTAAAGAGAATTTGATTTTTTGTCACATTTAGTTGAGGCGCTGGCTGCTTAAGACTTTCGAGGACTGCTTTTTCATCTTCACGTGGGATGATTTGAATACTTCGGCCGCACAACAAAGCGCTGTTATCTAAGCCGCACTGGTGACCGTTAACTTCTTTTGTAATAAGCCTGACTCTGAGTTGGTTATTACCAGTCAGAGTAATGGCGAGATAGTTGTACCCGGATGGTCTTTCCTCAGAAGGAAAGGCAGAGTGTGGCGGAAGATTAACGGAGTGCCGATACATACCCACGATGTCCTTGGCATGTACGCTTGAGTCCGCTTTTAGATATTTGGAGTTGCACTCAGTTTGGGCTGGCACTGGACTGGCAACGCTATTCGGTAACGAACTATCGCCGTGCACAAAAGAAGTCATGCAAATTGACGCGACAAAAAGGGGGACTCTGATCGTTACGAGGTGCTTCATACGCTTTTCCCTACCAGTTGAGATATGACCAAAGTTCTGTCCATGCGCTTCCCAAGTCCGGTATGTCCCGCAAGTCGCACAGAAGAACGGGTGGGAGCCTTTCTATGCCTGTCTTGGTAGTCAAACGCGCCGGTAGCGGCCTGTTTACGCACACAGCCAGTCACGAAATAAATAGCCCCCGCAGATGCAAGTGAATGCCCGGACTTCTTGTTCATGTGTCCTCCCTTATTTGAAACAATACACAGGCTAGCAAAATTCGTCTCGCTGCGCATCCTCCGTTTGGAGGACGGAGCCTCGCCGCCACCAATCAGCACGTCGTCGCCGTCCTCCCCGTCCATGTAGTCATTGCCCCAAAGGGCCGTGGTGTCTGCACCGTCGGCCACGTTGTCGGCACTGGTATCGCTGACGTAGTAAATCTTGTCGTGAGCCACGACTTCAACCAACTGGCCTTGCAGGTCGTAGCGGTTGATGGCTGCGCCGTGGTTGGTCTCGGTCTTGACGAGGTAGTCGCCGTTGAAGGTGTTGTCTATCTCGCCTGCGTCTTTGAGGTTTAGGGCCCAGCTGTTTGATTCGGCTGTCTGTGCGTTGTCAGGGTCTGTGCCTTCGTAGCTGGCGCTGATGGCGCCTGTCAGGTCATCGGTGATGTCACTGTCATTGCGCAATGAGAATTTGATTTCAGTCTGGCCTTCGGCCAGCGTCATGACGGCACCATCGGCATCGACCACCTCATCGCCCAAAATGGCTTTGAGATCATCTGAAAGATCACCATCCACTGACAGGGTGATGGTGTCGCCTGGCGAGATCACCGACATCGCGAGGGCAAGAAAGAGAGATTTCATACAGGACTTCAGTCGAGGTAGTGTGGATTTCAGACTCTAAAGCGGTCGCATGGCTGTTCCGCATCCGTCATGCCGTCGGCCTAGACTCACCACCCACTGTCGGCGGCACAGCATGCAACTGCCTCGCACCATCAGCGCTCAGGTGCACCACTTCATCTACCCGCAAGGCCTTGGGCAGTGCGTGGGTGATAAAGAGCATGGTGACCTTGCCCCGCAGGGCGTTGATGGTTTTAGCGAAGTGTTCTGATGTTTCGGCATCAAGGGCGCTGGTGGCTTCGTCGAAGATCAATACTCTGGGCCTCTTTAGCAGTGCCCTTGCAATGGCGAGACGCTGCTTTTGCCCGCCGCTCAGGCCGGCGCCGCGTTCACCAACTGGCGTCTGGTAGCCCTGTGGCAAGGCTTCCACCATGGTGTGAATCTCGGCCATCTTGCAGGCTTGTGTGACCTGCTCAAACGTGGCGTGTGGGTTGGCGAGCAGCAGGTTGTCGTAGATGGTGCCGCTAAAGAGTACGGTCTCTTGCGGCACCACGCCGAAGGTGGCGCGCAGCTCGTTGGCACCGAGGTGGCGTATGTCGATGCCGTCTACCTTGATCTGGCCGCTGCTGGGCCAGTAAAAGCCCTGCAGCAATTTGGCCAGCGTGCTTTTGCCCGAGCCGCTGGGACCCATGAGCGCAATGGTGCGGCCGGGTTCAATCGTGAGGCAGAGGTTTTGGTACAGGTAGGGCAGGTCGTCGGCATAACGAAAGGCGATGTTGGTCATCTCGATGCGGCCCTGGCCTGCGGCCTGGCGGCTGGGCGTGAGGCTGTAGGGTTCGGTGGGGGCGTTCATCAAATCACCCAGCCGTGCCACGGCCAGGCTGGCTTGTTGAAACTGCTGCCACAGGCCGACCAGGCGCATGACGGGCTGGCTCAGCTTGCCGGCAAACATCTGAAAGGCGACCAGCATACCGATGGTGAACACAGCTGCCTTGCCGCTGCCATCAAGCGAGGGGTTCATCACAATCCACGCGCCGACCAGCAATATCAGCAGCGTCATGAGCTGCTCAAGGGTAGAGGCGACCACGTTGTAGGTATTGCCAATCTGCTTGGTCTGAAAGCCTGACTCAAGATAGGTGGCCAGATAGCCCGAATATTTGGCTTTAAGCTGGGGCTCGAACTGCAGGCTTTTGACGGTTTCAAACCCGCCGATGTATTCCGTCAAAAAGGCCTGGTTGCGCGCGCCCAGCATGAACTGCTCGTTGAGCCGCTTTTGAAACACGGGTGCCACCAGCACCGAAAGAATGCCGATGACAGACAGAATGCCCAGGGCCAGCAGCGTGAGTGGCACAGAGTAATAAAACATGACGGCCACGGCGATCAGCATGAAGGGCACGTCGAGAACCAGGGTCACTGCGGCTGAACTGACAAACTCGCGAATCGTCTCCACCCCATGCAGGCGCGCGGCGACCACGCCGGTCGGCCGGTTCTGAAAATAACGCGGAGGCAGTTTGAAGAGGTGGTCAAACACCCCGGCGGCCAGCACGGCGTCAACCCGGTTGCCGGTGTGCAGCACCAGGTACTGCCGCACCCAGGTAAGTACGGCGGTGGCCACCATGAAGATGGCCATGCCGATGGCAATGGCGATCAGTGTGCTTTCAGACTGATGCACGATGACCTTGTCGATGATGGTCTGCGTGAACAGGGGCAGGCCGAGTGCCAGCAGTTGCAGTACCAGGGAAGCCCAGAGCACATCACGCCAGACCTTGCGGTGCTTGAGCAATTCGGGCACAAACCAGCGAAAGCCAAACGAAGCCGGGCCCTGTGCGGTTTGGTCCGGGTCCCTGACGGCTTC
Organism: Polaromonas sp.; assembly: GCF_016185115.1. Classification (GTDB taxonomy): domain Bacteria; phylum Pseudomonadota; class Gammaproteobacteria; order Burkholderiales; family Burkholderiaceae_C; genus Polaromonas. The sequence continues at coordinate 285,899 of NZ_JACPOF010000021.1, forward strand.
GACCTGCGGCTGGAGCTGCAGCACCCGGCCGCTGTAGCGCGTATTGAAGTCGCCTAGCTGGTCGGTTACCGCATCGCTGGAGCCGGCAGGTATCCAGTTGATGGTGCCGGCGTGTGCATCGATGCTGACCAGCAGGCCGAGACCGGGCTGGTCGGGCAAGTCGGGCTGGTCAGGCACGGCATTGAGCAGCAGTATGGTCGTTGTTGTGGCGTCGCCAAGATGGGCGACGGCAACCAGAAGAGTCTGGGCTTGAAAACCCAGCGCCCGTGATGCGGTGACCAGGGTGGCCACTGAATACGGCGGTGCATGTTGCTTGAGCAGCAACTTCGCATCAAACGGCTTGCCGTGCAATGCGCAGCACGACCCCAGCGCCCAGAGTAACTCCCTCGACTCGATGTCCTGCATGACCGGTGGCCCTCCCTCTTACAACTGCGTTGTAAGCCTCTACCTGCTCGTTTTTGTTCTCGAAGTATAGGATTGAAAAATCCCAACCAGATCGATTAACACACAAACAAGGGTTGGTGGCGGGCTTACCCCTGTCAATGTTGACAGGGGGGTAGGCAGGTCCACGCTTGCGACGGGATTCACGACACTCTTATAGGGCACTGCGCCGGGTTCATGGATTACGGATCAAGTCTGCAATAACGATTCGGCGCGAAGCAGCCATGCATTTCGCTGCTAACCTTCAGCCATGCGAGACCGTGCCGGACTGATCATCCATACACTTCGGCTGAGCCCGGGTGAAGACCTCCGCCTTGCCATCGAAGCGGCCTGCGACCAGCTGATGGCCGAAAAAGACTGTCAGGCGGCCTGCGTCATCTCGTCCGTCGGCGGCCTCTCCTGCGCCGTGCTGCGCTATGCGGCAGAGCCTGAAGGCAGCCGGCTTGAAGGCCCGCTGGAAATGATCACGCTCTCAGGCACCCTGGCCGCTCCGGGTAGTGGCGGTGTTCACCTGCATGCCAGCGTGGCTGACGCTCAGGGCCGCGTGACGGGCGGGCACCTGATGCCGGGCTGTGTGGTCCGCACCACCGCCGAGATCGTGCTGGCCCTGTTGCCCGGCTGGTCGTTTGTGCGCACGCTGGACCCGGCAACAGGTTTCCGCGAGCTGGTTGCAGGCCGCCGACCCTGACTGCGGAGCCCTCAGGGCCGGGGCGTTACGCGTTCAGGTGTGCAAGGTCTGCAAGCCAGGCCGACCAGGCCTGGTTTTTTTCATGAGGCGGCAAACGCAACAGCGCGGAAGGGTGAAGGGTGACCAGCACCTTCAGGCCGTCTTCACGCTCGAAAATCTGGCCCCGTGATGCCATCACCGGTACGGGCCGCCCCAGCAGTGAGCGGGCGGCTGTGGCACCAAGGGCTACCAGCAGTTGCGGCTGGACGATGCGAATCTCGTCGTCAAGCCAGTGCAGGCAGGCCGCAGCTTCACGCTGTGTCGGTGTTTTGTGGATGCGGCGTTTGCCGCGCAACTCGTATTTGAAATGCTTGACTGCGTTGGAGACAAACACGCCATCACGCTCAATACCCAGCTCAAGCAGGGCGCGGTCAAGCAGCTGGCCAGCAGGGCCGACAAAGGGTCTGCTGCGCACATCCTCCTGGTCACCTGGCTGCTCACCCACAAACATGAGGCGCGCACCGACCGGGCCTTCACCGGCAACCGACTGCGTGGCGCATTCACCGATGGGGCATTCACGGCAATGTTCGGTGGCCTGACGCACGGCAGACAAAGACTTCATGGCCTTGCCGTCCGGGGTCTGGGTGAATGCCGATACCGGTGTATGCGTCACGTCGGCGATGGGAATGACGGGAATGCGGCGACGCGGCACGCTGCCGGGCTGCTCGATCATGCGAATGCTGCTTTCGTGCGCACCTGCCACCAGCGTGTGGATCATCTCTGCCTCGGGCAGGTTCTTCCAGTACTTGCGCGGCATCTCCTTCTGCATCATCTTCACCTTCAGGCGTGCCGGGTTGAAGATGTTGCGGTAATAGGTGAGCCACAGTTGCTCACCGGCATCGGGCGGCGGTGCGTCTTCCTTGCGGGCGCCGGGCCCAAAGCGCAGGCCGGCCATCACGGCATCTGCGCCTGTTTCCTTTGACGATGGCGCGTCAGTACCGCCATTGAGCCATTCCACGCTGCGTTCAGGTGTCATGATGGCCCAGCGCATCTGCGCAAAACGCCGTGCAAAAAATGGCGCCACGGCTTCGACGATATGGTGTTCGGGTTCAAACCAGGCCACGTGCAGCGGCCCGCCTTCGGGGTGGGTGTTGAAGGTTTCGTCCTGCACGCTGCGAAAGCGCACAAAGGCTTTCATCTTGTGCATGTCGCGCCGCACGGCATGCGCCATTTGCTGTGCGCGCATCATGTCGGCATCGAGCGGATCGTGACGAAGACCCGGCTCATGTGCGAGCCGCCACAGGATGCGGTACAGCAGGCCAAAGCGGGCAGGGTCGCTGTGCAGGATGGCGGCCTGGCACAGCGTTAAAAATTCGGGCGGCACACTGACTGCGGGAGCAGCGGCAAACTCCTGCGGGCTGAGGTAATGAAAGGTGTCCTGCTCGCCTGAAGCCTGCGCGCCGAAGAGGTCCCGGGTGGCTTCATCGCCACTGCTCCAGACGATTTGTTCGGGCAGCATTTGCCGTGCAAGCAATGCGCGTGAAGCACGGCGGAAGCCTTCCAGGTCGGTTGCGCCCTGAAGGGTGACGGGCAACAAGGCTTGTGGAAACAGGTCGGTCGTCAGCGGGTCATTCATCACGCCCATGGCAAACTCCTTTCTTCACTTACTGAGGCCCATGGTGCGCTCATCCCGCTTGCTGCCAATGTAGGCAAAGCGGCCGTCATGCCTGCTGCCGTGGTCGTGATTTGCGGTGGAATATATGGAAGCTGCGGCAGTGTGCGGGCCGGCGCAGGTGTCTTCCCTGCAGGGGCAGGCTCATCAAAAAGCCCGGGCTGGACGGGGTCACGCAATTGCTCACCCAGGCCCATGCCATCAAGCAGGCCGCCCGGGTGGTGATCAGGCAGCAGCACAAACGGCATCACCTTTTTTAGCGGCAGATGCAGGCGCAGCAGGTCTGCTGCACGCAGGTGGCGAACCCGGCGGCTCTGCAAAATACGCTCGACCGCCTTGACGCCCATGCCGGGTACTCGCAGCAGCATTTCGCGCGGTGCGTGGTTGAGGTCCACAGGAAAGCGGCCCCGGTTGGCCAGCGCCCAGGCCAGCTTGGGGTCATGCAGCAGCGACAGCATGCCGCCGGTATCGCTGGCGTCCGATGAATGTGTGGCGGGCACGATCTCGTCGTGGCTGAAGCCGTAAAAGCGGATCAGCCAGTCCGCCTGGTACAGGCGATGTTCACGCAGCAGGGGCGCCTGCAGCAGGGGCAGCCGCATCGATGCATCAGGAATGGGGCTGAACGCCGAGTAGTACACGCGCCGCATGCGGAAGGTGCCGTAAAGCGATGCAGAGGTTTGCAGGATGACGCGGTCACTGGACGCATCGGCCCCCACAATCATCTGCGTGCTCTGGCCTGCAGGTGCAAAGCGTGGTGCGGCACTGCGTCTGGCCATCCGCGATTTCGGCAAGGAGATCACGCTGCTACGGGCGCTGTCGATGGCCTCGCCTTTGGCATCGTCAATATGCACACGAAGCCTGGCCATGGAGCGGCGAATGGCGGGTGCGTTTTTCTCGGGGGCCAGCGCATGAAGGCCCTCCTGCGTGGGCAACTCGATGTTGATGCTCAGGCGGTCGGCGTAGCGGCCGGCAGCGGCCAGGAGTTCTGGCGAAGCATCAGGAATGGTCTTGAGGTGGATGTAGCCGCGAAAGTCGTGGTCCTCGCGCAGCCTGCGTGCCACCTCGACCACCTGCTCCATGGTGTAGTCGGGGCTCTGGATGATGCCGCTTGAAAGAAACAGCCCTTCTATGCAGTTGCGGCGGTAGAAGTCCAGTGTCAGGGCCACCACTTCATCAACCGAAAAACGTGCGCGCGGCACATTGCTGCTGACCCGGTGACGCAATACAGGCAGTCATAAGTGCAGAAATTCGTGAGCAGGATTTTCAGCAGCGAAATGCAACGCCCGTCAGGCGCATAGCTGTGGCAGATACCCGAATCTTCGGTTGAGCCTATGCCCTTGCCGCCTATCGAGTTCCGTTTGGAGCTGCCGCTCGACGCGCAGGAGGCATCGTATTTGGCGGCGTCAGCCAAAATCGCGAGCTTGCGCTGGAGGGGTTCATTAAACACTGTATTAATATACAGCTTTTGATGGAAAATGCTGTATTTATTTACAGTAATCAGATGCTTTTGTGGCCCTCAGGCTTCACAGGGCCTGGACTTGCAGCGCGTCACGCGGGAACGCTGCGCCGATTGCGGCCCTTCCTGCCTCTGACCTCCATGGCCAGATAGGCCAATACGGCTATTGCCAGGGGCGCGATGTAGTAAATCACCCGGTAAGCCACCAGCCCGGCCAGCAGGTCTGGCTGGGGCATCTGGTGGGACAGCAAGGCAACAAAAACAGCTTCCAGCACACCCAGACTTGCAGGGATATGCGTGATCACGCCGGCGACAGCGCCCAGCAAAAGCACGCCAACCACCATGGGGAATTCAATGCGCTGCTGGAGCAGGACAAAAATAATGCCAGACATGCAGAGCCAGTTGGCCGCGCCCATCAACAGCTGAAGGCAGGCAAGCCCGGCCGACGGCAACGCGATGACATGGCCCCGTATGTTGAACTGGCGATTGCCCAGAAAGGCGCACGCGCACACATAGCCCAGCGCAAGGCAAAGCAGCCCGGCACCCCCCAGGCGAAGTACGACAGGCTGGATACCCCAGCTCGCGGGCACGGCGGGCGGGTAGATGCTGAATACCAGGCCGGCCAGAAATACGTAGCCCATCCAGTTGGTCAGCATGCTGATCGACATGACGCGCGTGATCACGCCTGGCCCGAGCCCAAGACGCGAGTAGAGGCGGTAGCGCATCGCAACCCCGCCCACCAGTGAGCCGAGGTTCAGGTTGAATGCATAGCTCACAAAGGTGGTGGCCATCACCGTACATGTACCCAGGCCATGCCCGGTGTATTTGCGGCCCAGAAGATCAAAGCAGCTGTAAAGCGTGAAGCTCGTGATGGCCAGCAGAACAGCGCTCCATGCGGCCGACAGGGGATAGTTTTCAAGTGCAGTGAGCACCTCGTGCCACTCGATACTCCGCGCCTGGAACGCCAGCAGCGCGACAACCATGACCATGAATATCGCGCCGGCTACCCTCCTGACCCATGGCCACCACGAATGCCGGGATGCCGTCCCAACACGCAGGTCTGGCAGGGCAGGCAGGTCAGGCACGATAGCTGGCGCGGTGTCAGCAGACTGCTTCACACGGGGTCGGCGTTGGCCACGTTGTCCGCGCCTGCATGTTTGAGCCGGTTCGCCTCAGCACCATGATTGCCGGGCGACATCGCGGGAATGATGCGGGGCGCATGGGTAGGCAACCAGCCCGCCCACGACGGATAGCGGCGCAGCAGGTGAAAAATAAAAAAATTACGCAGCGAAAACCACCAGCGGGACGTTTCAAGTCTGTCGGCCGTGACCTGCTTGCAGCTGTTCTGTATGAGGTGGTCAAGGCGTGAGGTCAGGTGCTGGTTGAACGCCCTGTCCCGGATGATGACGTTCGCTTCAAGATTCAGGGACAGGCTCAGGGGGTCGAGATTGCTGGAGCCGACGGTAGACCACTCGCCATCGGATACCGCCACCTTGCCATGCAGGGGTCTCTCGCAATATTCGTAGATGCGCACACCGGCCTTGATCAGATGGTGGTAGAGCATGCTGGCCGCCGTCTTGACGATGGGCATGTCTGGTTCACCCTGCAATATGAGGCGCACATCAACACCACGGCGCGCGGCCCGTCGCATTTCCCTGATCAGTCTGTAGCCGGGGAAAAAATAGGCGTTGGCAATCACCACGCGCTCACGCGCAGCGCGAATGGCGATGCGGTAGTGGCGCTCGATGTCGTTGGTGTGCTTGCGGTTGTCGCGTGTCACAAAAAGGGCGCCTGCCCCGCCGGCACTGTCGTTCGTCACAGACATGGCCAACCTGTCACCCGGGCTGCGTTGCGAATGGCCGGGAAAGCGGTCATGCCACGGCCCAGACGTGCTGGAGCCCTGTGCGTTGCGCTGACCGGCAGCAAGCGCACGGTGCACAAAGTCATGAATGGCGGTGACGACAGGGCCTTCAATCTCGACTGCATAGTCCTGCTTGCCCTGCGGCCCGAAATCGGCAAGGTGATCGGCTGAATAGTTGATGCCGCCGACAAAAGCACGCTTGCCGTCGACCACCACTATCTTGCGGTGCATGCGGCGCAGGACGTTGGTGCGCCAGCCCAGAATCGGTGTGCCGGGGTCAAAGACATGGACCCGCACGCCAGCCTGCGTCAGGATGGAGATGAAGTCGTGCGAAAGATCCGGTGACCCGAAGCCGTCGACGGTGACATCTACCTGGACGCCCCTTTCAGCCGCTTTCAGCAGGGCGCCGTGAAGCTCCTTGCCGACCTTGTCCTCAAACAGGATGAAAGTCTCCAGGACGACTTCACGCTCGGCTGCGGCGATGCATTCAAAAACACGCGGGAAAAATTCCTCGCCATTTTCAAGCAGTGCGAATTTGTTACCTTCAATCCACTTACTCACTGCGTCCTCCGAATGAATCTCTAGATTTCTATTTCTGCCGCAAGCGGTGCATGGTCGGACAGGTGCGACCATGGCTTGTTTGGCAGAACCACAGGCGCATGGCCAATGGCGTTGCGCACGTAAATACGATCCAGCCGCAGCAGCGGGAGCCGCGCTGGAAAGGTTCTTGCCGGATGACCGTTGGCCTGTACAAACACTTCGTGGAGGCCCGCACCTTCTGCCAGCTGCCTGCCGGCACGGTGCCGCCAGTCGTTGAAGTCACCGGCCACGATGAGGGGAGACGCAGCGGGGACGGTGTCCTCCACCAGCTTGCAGAGCTTTTGCATTTGTTGCATACGGTGGGACTCTGTCAGGCTCAGGTGCACGCAAATGGCGTGGACGTTCAGGGAGCGACCGGGGATCTGCAGTTCACAGTGCAACAGGCCCCGGCGCTCCGGTCCGCTGATGGACACATCGTGATTCTCAAACCGGACGATGGGGAATTTGGACATGATGGCGTTGCCGTGGTCGCCATGTGTGTAAACAGCGTTGCGGCCATAGGCAAATTGCGGCCAGATGCTGTCAGCCAGGAATTCGTAGTGGGGCGTATCGGGATAGTTGTCAAACCTGTCCTGATGGGTGGTGTGACTGCCCGTCACCTCCTGCAGGAAAACCACGTCTGCGCCCACGGTGCGCACGGCCTCCCGCAACTCGGGAAGGATGAACTTCCGGTTGAAGAATGTAAATCCCTTGTGAATATTGACGGTCAGAACCTTCAGCGAAAAGGTCATGGCTGCCGTTGCCAGTGCCTCCTGCGCCTGGACAACGACATCCGCATCAGCTTCGGATGACCGAACGGCAGGTATTTCTTCACTAACGGAAATGGCAGAAGCGGGAATGGACATATGAATTTAAGGACCGCACGCAGATGTACAGGCCAGGCAACGATGAAACCACCATTAAAACAAACAGATGAAGTTATTGTTGTGTAACGGCCATGCGCTGCATGTAGGACCGCAAGCTAATTCCTTGTATGAGACGGTTTGTGAGAGTGTGCATGCATCCGGCCGCAGTCCATCCAAACCCTGCGGAAGCTCAGGCTTTTGGACGTTTGCGGGGCGTACTGTCCTACGCGCACGAGCGGGTAGCGCCGATAAGTCGCCACAATACTTGCCGCCTAAATTTGAGTCAACCAAACCAGTCGGTGTGGCTTCTGATGAAGTGCCTGGTTCAGGCACGGTTCAGATTGTTGGTACCGGGATCTGCTTCGCCAGGTCCCCCAAGTCTCTAAAGGAGTCAAAAGTGAACAAGTTCTCCATGCGATCCATCCCCGCTGCAATCGCACTCACAGCAGCAATGGCACTCTCCGCACACGCGCAGGTCGGTCTCGGCGTAGGGGCCGGGGTGGGTGTGGGCGTCAATGCTGGCACTGGTGTATCCACGTCTGGCGCAGGCCTGGACGCAGGTGTGCGTACCGGCGTGAACGCAAATATTGGCAGCGACGTACGCTCCAGTGCAGGCAACTCCGCCACCAATGGTTCTGCTGAAGCGGGGCTGAATGCAGGCACGAATGCCAATGTAAATACCGGCGCTGCTACCAGCGGCGCAGCCCGTGCAGGTGCCCGCACTTCTGCGGCAGTGCAGGGCAGCACGGATACCGCCGTCAAAACCACACGCCGTGCTGCACGTCGTGCAGTGAATACTGGCGGTGATGTTGCAGCACGCGCTGGCGGCACCGTTCGCGGCAGCATTCCATCTTCAGCCGGCGTGTCGGCAGGTGCGTCAGCTGGCATGCAGGGCAACCTGTCTGGTCAGGCCAATTAAAAAAGCCGTCTCGACGACATGACTCTGGGGCTCACTGCGTGGCAGTGAGTCATGCAGAACATGAACCGTGTTGCCGAGGGGGCTGCAAGCGAGCAGCATTGATTTGGGGAGCCATGGTCACTCTAAAGGAGCCCTTGCAATAGTCTCCAGCCAACGTGCAGCTTGCATACATCTTCAATCCAAAGGAAATCGAATGAACAAATCAACAATGTCAGTCCTTCTTGCAGCCATGATGGCTGTATCCGGTTTTGCCGCAGCACAGACGTCGGATAGCAAATCCGGCACGCAAGGTGGTGCAGGCCCTACCGGCGCAAGCGGAATGAGTGACGGCGGCACCTCCGTGAAGTCACGTGCCGAAGTCAAGGCTGAAATCGTTCCACAAAAGTCCGGCATCGGTGGCGGCTCGGGCACCAGCCGTGCCAACAACCCCAATACCGAGAAAACCACCGAAGGCGGCGCCATGCAGGCTCCAAAAATGACTGCTGCAGAACGCAAGGCCAAGCGTGCTGAAGCGCGAGCCGCACGCCAGGCACGTCTGTCTGGCAACGCAGGTAATACCCCGCAAAAAGAAGGCAAATCGAGCAATTGAAGCTTGATTTTCTGGTGATGGGCCAGAGGTCTGTTATCAGTTAGTGCTGCAGCTCCAGGCCTCGCCATCTATTGGCGGGGCTTTTTTCGTTCGGGCTTCCTGTAGCAATAAAACCGTGCATGTTCTCCAATTCAAACTGCCTTGAGGCAGTTCCCTACTTCGGACGCGAACGCTTTAGCTTGCGGTCTGCATCCAGCCTGGCGCGCGTTATGCTGCGCTTTTACCAGCACGGGGAGTTTCATGTCACGCGCATTACTCGACGAAACGCAAATTCATCCGGCGATACGAAACAGGTTGTCCAGCTGGCATCAGTCCATCGTTAGAGAAGTGCAGGCTGCTGTGTCAGCCAATGATGTGGTGGTGGTTGGCATGGGCATCAACCCATTCGTGAAGAAGGCACGCAAGGCGCTGGACCAGGCCGGCATCGCCTTCAACTACCTTGAGTACGGCAATTACTTCAGCCTGTGGCGCGAACGCACGGCGCTGAAGATGTGGACGGGCTGGCCCACACTGCCCATGGTTTTCGTCCGGGGCACATTGATTGGCGGCGCCACCGACCTCGAAAAACTCATCGCCAGTGGCGAACTCAAAACCCTGCTCGGCAAATAAAAACCCGCACCGCCTGGCATGGGCAGGTCCGGTGCGGGGCGCTGTCGGGTAAGACTCCCCCGACTTGCTGAAAGGATGGTCAGCCCTTTTGTGGGCCGGCGCCGCGGTGACCGCCATGACCACCGTGGTGACCGCCGCGCCCATGACGCTTGTGCTCGGCATCAAACACCTTTTGCTGATCAGGCGTCAGTGCCGCGTAGAAGGTTTTGGTAGCTTCACTGCGCTTGTCCATCGCTGCGTTCATCTCGCCCATGCGCTGGGTGCGAATTTCCTTCATCCTGTCGATGCGCTGGGGCGTCGTCAGTTTGTCAAACTCGGCGCGCTGAGCAGGGGTGAGGCGCGCACCGTGGGCGGGCGGCTGCATGGCCGCTGTGTAAGCCGACCATGCGCCTTCCTGGGCCGGGGTGATCTTCAGCTTGGCTTTCATCTCTGCCTGGCGCCTGGCAATAAAAGCCTGCATTTTTGCGGGGTCGTGGCGGCCCATGCGCTCACCGGGAGGGCCGGATGGCTTGCCCGCGGCAGCAGGCCCTGCAGGCGGCGCAGCGGGGGCGCCCTGCGCCATGGCGCTGGCCCCAACAGTTGCCAGCAGGCCGGCGAGTACAAAGCTGTTCAGGGCAGAAGATTTGATAGCGAATTTCATGGAGAGCTTCCTTTCGAGAAGATGCCTGATATCCGGAATTGGCTTCAGGTTGAGATGTAGTCTGGAAGCCCCGTGTATCGCAGCCATTGCGCCGCCGTGATGGTTTGTAAAGTTTGATGTAAGACTGGTTTCAGTGAGTTTGGCAGATCCGGGGTGAATCCAGCCAGGTGGCGCCGCGGAACTGGCTCCGCCAGGCCGCAGGCGCCGTCCCCTGCAAGGGGAGAACAGGCTACACGCAGTGAGCCTGGACAGGGGTGCGCCAAACCTCCACAGGGGTTTACAATAAACTAGCTTGTCGGGGTGCCCAGGATGTTTCATCAAGGGCTGAGATCGCAAATGCGAGACCCGCCGAACCTGATCGGGATTATCCCCGCGTAGGGAACAACGCAATTGGCTCCGGCATTCCGTCCGCCCTTTCCAACAGGGCCTTGATGGCAGATCCCGGCTCCCCGGCAGGCACCCCACCTCTGGAAACAGGAGCAAAAAGCCATGGCCAAAACCCGTCTTACCGTCGATACCGATGACCTCACAGGTCGCATCACACGCACGCCTTTCCCGGGCTCCGCGAAGATATACATCCAGGGCTCCCGGCCCGACATTCGCGTGCCTTTCCGTGAGGTCACGCTGACGGACACGCTGGTCGCTGAGGGCAATGAAACCCGGCGTGAACCCAACCCGCCGCTTCGCCTGTTTGACTCTTCCGGTGTTTACACAGACCCGTCGGCCACGATAGACATCACCCGCGGCCTGCCGCCCCTGCGCGGCGCGTGGATCAACGAACGTCAGGACACTGAAGCCCTGCCCGGTATCAGCAGCGCTTATGGGCGCGAGCGGCTGAACGATCCGGCGCTGGCTGCCCTGCGCATGAAGCATGCGCCGGTGCCGCGCCGGGCCAAGGCTGGCGCCAATGTCTCGCAAATGCATTACGCCCGCAAAGGCATCATCACGCCGGAGATGGAGTACATCGCCATCCGCGAGAACCTGGTGCGCGCGCAGCTGGCGGAACGCCTGGCAACCGAGCGCATGCCCAAGCGTGGACATTCATTCGGCGCGTCCATTCCCCAGGAAATCACGGCCGAATTCGTGCGTGACGAAGTCGCTCGCGGCCGTGCTGTCATCCCGAACAACATCAACCACCCCGAGAGCGAGCCGATGATCATCGGCCGCAACTTTCTCATCAAGGTCAATGCCAACATTGGCAATTCGGCCGTCACGTCGAGCATTGAAGAAGAAGTCGACAAGCTGGTCTGGTCGATTCGTTGGGGCGCAGATACGGTGATGGATTTGTCCACTGGCGAGAACATCCATGAAACCCGCGAGTGGATTTTGCGCAACTCACCAGTGCCCATCGGCACGGTGCCGATTTACCAGGCTCTTGAAAAAGTCAACGGCAAGGCCGAAGACCTGACATGGGAAATCTTCCGCGACACGCTGATCGAGCAGGCTGAGCAGGGCGTGGACTACTTCACCATTCATGCTGGCGTGCGCCTGGCCTATGTGCCGCTGACGGCCAACCGCCTGACCGGCATTGTCTCGCGCGGCGGTTCCATCATGGCCAAGTGGTGTCTCTCACACCACAAGGAAAGCTTTCTGTACGAACGCTTTGACGAGATCTGCGAAATCATGAAGGCCTACGACGTTTGCTTCTCGCTCGGTGACGGCCTGCGCCCAGGCTCCATTGCCGACGCCAACGACGAAGCGCAGTTTGCAGAACTGCACACGCTCGGCGAGCTGACACAGATCGCGTGGAAACACGATGTGCAGGTCATGATCGAAGGTCCGGGCCATGTGCCTTTGCAACTCGTGAAAGAAAACGTCGAGAAGCAGCTGGAGGCCTGTTTTGAAGCGCCTTTCTACACGCTGGGCCCTCTGATCACCGACATCTCTCCGGGCTACGACCACATTTCGTCAGCCATGGGCGCAGCCAACATCGGCTGGTATGGCACGGCCATGCTTTGTTACGTGACGCCCAAGGAACACCTCGGCCTGCCGAACCGCGATGATGTCAAGCAGGGCCTGATTGCCTACAAGATTGCTGCGCATGCGGGTGACCTGGCCAAAGGCTACCCGGGCGCGCAGATGTGGGACAACGCCGTCAGCAAGGCACGTTTCGAGTTCCGTTGGGAAGACCAGTTCCGCCTGGCGATTGACCCCGACACGGCAATGGCGTATCACGATGAAACCCTGCCGAAAGAGAATGCCAAGGTGGCGCATTTCTGCTCCATGTGTGGCCCGAAGTTCTGTTCAATGAAAATATCGCAGGAGGTGCGCGAATTTGCGCGGCTCAATCCTGAAACAACCACACTCGCATCAACGCCTGGTGTGATTGCCATCAAGCAGGTGGATACCGGCTTTGAAGAAAAGGCCAAAGAGTTCCGCGAAGGCGGCAGCGAGATTTATTCCTGAAAGTGATCGCGCAACAAACATGAGCAAACTTCACGTCGGTATTGCAGGTGCAGGTCTCGCCGGCCGCACACTGGCCTGGCGGCTCTTGCGCGCCGGATGCCGCGTGAGCCTGTTTGATACCCGCCACCGCGGCGACATCAACACCGCCTCCATGACAGCCGCGGCCATGCTCTCGCCGCTGGCTGAACTGGCGGTTGCCGACGATGAAGTATTTGCCATGGGCAACCGTTCGCTTGAACTGTGGCCAGAGTGGATTGCCGATATGGCGGCACAAGGGCACGAGGTTTACTTCCGCAGGGAGGGCACTCTTGTTGTCGCCCATACGCAGGACCAGAGTTCCCTGGAGCATTTCACACGGTTGCTGCAACACAAGCTGCCTGAGGCATCGCGGTCACAGCTTCATTCGCTGGATGCAACGGCCCTTGGCCAGATGGAGCCGGCACTGGCCGGGCGCTTTGGCGGCGGGCTGTTCCTGGACGGCGAAGGCCAGCTTGCCAATGACCAGTGGATGGCCGCGCTCGCGATTGAAATAGACCGTCTCGGCGGCGAGTGGCATGAGGGGCAAGGCGTGGAGCGGGTCAAAGCCAGGCGCATCGTCTGCGCCGACGCATCACACGATGTTGATGTGGCCGTGGATGCCCGCGGTGTGGGCAGCAAGACCCAGTGGCCGCAACTGCGAGGCGTGCGCGGCGAGGTGCTGACGGTGGAATGCAGCGGCGTGACATTGCAAAGGCCGGTGCGCCTCATGCATCCGCGTTACCAGCTTTATGTGGCGCCTCGCCCCAACCAGCAGTTTGTGGTCGGTGCCACCGAGCTTGAGTCAGAAGATGATGGCCCCGTGACCCTGCGCTCCGCCCTGGAGCTTGGCAGCGCGCTTTACAGCCTGCACCCCGCTTTCGGGGAAGCGCGTGTATTGCGGCTGGCTGCCGCACTGCGCCCCGCGCTTGATGACCACAGGCCCGCCATTGCCCTGCGCTGCGGTGTCTGGCATATCAACGGCCTGTACCGGCACGGTTACCTCTGTGCGCCCGCACTGGTCGATGACCTTGCGAACAAGCTGCTGAATGAAACCGTATTGAACGAAAATGTCGCCCATGACGATGCTTGATATTTCCCTCAATGGTGAGCGCGTGGCGACTGAGGCCCCGACGCTGCACGCATTGCTGCAGGCGCGTGGCTATGACTTCACGACCGCTTTTGCCTGCGCCATCAACAATGCTTTTGTGCCACGCCCGCAGTGGCCGGAACGTGCATTGCAAAATGGTGACCGGATCGATATCGTCACCCCAATAACAGGAGGCTAGGCATGTCTAACCCTCCCATCGCGCATGGCAAGCCCTGGACGGTTGCGGGCACCACGCTGAACAGCCGCTTCTTTCTCGGCACCTCGCATTACCCATCGCCACAAATCCTCAGCGATGCAGTGGCAGCCTCTGGCACTGAAGTCCTCACCGTCGGCCTGCGTCGTCTGCAACCCGAAAGTGGCGGTGGCAACAGTTTCTGGCAACGCATACAGGCGCTCAAGTGCCACATTCTGCCCAACACCGCAGGCTGCCACAGCGCTGAAGAGGCGATCACGCTGGCGCAAATGGCACGCGAGATTTTCGGCACCACCTGGATCAAGCTTGAGGTCATAGGTGACGACTACACGTTGCAACCAGACCCGCAGGCCACGTTGCAGGCGGCTACGGTGCTGGCGAAAGAGGGCTTTGCCGTCTTCGCCTACACCACCGATGACCTGGTCATTGCCCAGCGCCTGCGCGATGCAGGTTGTGCAGCCGTCATGCCCTGGGCGGCACCCATAGGCACAGGCCGTGGCCCCTTGAACCCCTACGCACTTGAAACCATGCGCCGCCGCCTGCCCGATGCCGTATTGGTGGTTGATGCCGGCCTGGGCCGGCCCTCGCATGCCGCGCAGGTGATGGAGATGGGCTTTGATGCAGTGCTGCTCAACACCGCCGTGGCACAGGCCGGCGATCCGGTGCGCATGGCACGCGCGTTTGCCGATGGCATTGCAGCAGGCCGGGCGTCATATGAATCAACCCCGATGCCGGAACGTGCTGCGGCGCAGGCTTCCACACCGACAGTCGGCGTCCCCTTCTGGCACGCACCATGAACGACAAGGCATTTCCCGCGCTGACAGGACCGATTGGCTTTTACCCTGTCGTGCCCACTGCCGAATGGGTTGAGCGCCTGCTTGGCTGGGGCGTGCGCACGATCCAGCTGCGCATCAAGGCAGCAGACCACACACCGGAGGAGATTGCCCGCGAAGTCAGGGCCGCGATTGAAGCCGGTCGCAGGGTATCTGGCGCGCAGGTCTTCATCAATGATCACTGGCAGCTCGCGCTTGCGGGTGGCGCTTATGGCGTTCACCTGGGCCAGGAAGACCTGGACATTGCCGACATCGAAGCCCTGCGCAAGGCAGGTGTCAGGCTGGGACTGAGCACGCACACGCCGCAAGAACTGGCTCGCGCGCACGCGGTACAACCGTCCTATCTGGCCATAGGTCCCATCTACCCCACCACGCTCAAGGTGATGCCCTATGAGCCTGTGGGCCTGGAGCGTCTCAAACTGTGGGTGGCGGACGCTGCGCCGTATCCGGTGGTTGCCATAGGCGGCATCTCGCTGGAGCGCATGCCCGGCGTGATGGCCTGCGGCGTGGACGGCGTAGCTGTAGTCAGCGCCGTCACGCTGTCCCTTAACCCACAGCAGGCGGCGCTTGAAGGCATGAAAATAGCCCGCGCCTGAACGCGAGCCCTTACCTTCAAACGAAGTCTTCTTCACCCGCCAGTTCACGCACGCGTGCCGGCATTTTTGCCCGGCCAAACCACGAGACGTAAAGTGCAGGCAATACCACCAGTGTGAGCAGGGTGGCGGTGATCAGCCCGCCAATCACGACGATAGCCAGCGGCCTTTGTGTCTCCGAGCCGATGTCATGCGACAGCGCCATGGGCAGCAAACCCAGCGCGGCCAGCATGGCCGTCATGAGCACGGTGCGCAGGCGCTGCATGGAGCCCAGTTTGACGGCATCAAGCGCACTGTGACCTGCGTTCTGCAGTTGCTGGAAGACCGACAGCATCACCACGCCGTTGAGCACCGCCTGCCCTGACAGCGCAATAAAACCAATGGCCGCAGACACCGACAGCGGGATTGAAAAAATCCAGAGCGCCACAAAACCACCTATGAGCGCCAGGGGCACGTTGATGAGAATCAGGGCCGCCATCTTGAAAGACTTGAAGGCGTCGAACAGCAATACAAAAATCAGCAGCAGCGAGATTGGCACCACCACCGTCAGGCGCTGCATTGCGCGTTCCTGGTTTTCAAACTCGCCTGACCAGCCGACGGTGTAGCCTGGCGGGAGCTTGACGTTCTGGGACACACGCGCCTGCATGTCCTTGACGATGGAGCCCATGTCCCTGTCCTTGATGAAGATGCCGATGGCCGCAGTGCGCCGTCCGGCCTCGCGTGCGATGTTCATGGCGCCGCTGGTCTCGCGTATCGTGGCCACGCTGCCAAGTTGTGCGTAACCACCATCAGGCGTGGGAATCAGGGTCTGCGGCAGGCTTGAAATGACACGCCGGTTCTCAGGCAGGCGCACAGCCACCGCAAACTTGCGCTCACCCTCCCAGATCTGGGTGGCGGCCTTGCCGGCCAACGCCGCCTCAATCACATCCTGGATATCCTGCACGTTCAGGCCCAGGCGCGCTGCCCGGTCACGGTCAATGTCAATCACCAGTTGCGGCAGGTCACCGGCCCGGTCGATCTCCGCGCGGTAAACACCCCGCACCTGCTTGATCTCGCGCTCAATCATCTCGGTCAGGCGCTTGATTTCGACAAGATCGTCGCCCGAAACCTTGATCACAATCTGGCCGTCAATCTGCGAGATGGACTCCAGCACGTTGTCGCGGATCGGCTGCGAGAAAGCGGGCTCCATGCCGGGCAGCGCAGACACAGCCTTGTCCATCTGGTCAATGAGTTGTGCCTTGGTCAATCCCTTGCGCCACTGTTCCTCTGGTTTGAGGTCCACGAAGACCTCGGCCATGCTGATGGTTTTGGGGTCGGTGCCGTCTTCAGGCTGGCCTGCCTTGGACACGGTGGTTCGCACCTCGGGAACGGCCATCAACGCCTTGCGGACATTTCGCAGCACGCGCGTAGCCTCTTCGTTTGACACGCTGGAGGGCAAGCGCAAATTGACCCAGATCGTGCCCTCGTTAAGCTCGGGCAAAAACTCCGATCCGAGGCGTGATGCCGCCACCATGGCCAGTGCAAACACACCCAGTGCGATGATCACGACAGTACGGCGGCGATCCAGCGCCCAGTTGAGAACAGGTTCATAAAAACGCTTGCTTGCGGCAACCACACGGTTGTCGCCGTGCGGTATCTTTTTGCGCAGCATCCAGTAGGCCAGCAGGGGTACCAGCGTGAGCGAGAAAATCAGCGAGCCCACAAGTGCCGTCGTAACGCTGAGCGCCATCGGCTGGAAGATCCGGCCTTCGTGGCGTTGCAGCGCAAAAATGGGGATGTGCGCGGCAATGATGATGAGCATGGAGAACAGTGTCGGCCTGCCAACTTCATTGGCCGCCTCGATGATGACATTGCGCCTGTCTGAATCCTTCATGCCTTCTTTTTCTTCAGACAGCCGGTGCATGATGTTTTCGATCACGATCACCGCGCCGTCCACGATGATGCCGAAGTCCATGGCGCCCAGGCTCAGCAGGTTGGCCGGCACGCCCATGATCTTCAGGCCCAGGAAGGTCGACAGCAAGGCCAGCGGAATGATGACCACCACGGCCAGGCTGGCGCGCACGTTGGACAGGAAAAGATAAAGCACCATTGCCACCAGCAAGGCACCTTCGACCAGGTTTTTGAACACGGTGGTCAGCGTCTTGCCCATCAGCCACGTGCGGTCGTAATAGGGCACGATCTGCACGCCCTTGGGCAGGCCACGGTCGTTCAGCTCGGCGATTTTTTCTTTTACCCCCTTGAGGACCACGCTGGGGTTCTCGCCCTTGCGCATGATGACAATGCCGGTGACCACGTCGTCATCCTGGTCCTGGCCCACGGTGCCCAGGCGTGCCACTGCGCCAATCTTCACCTGCGCAATGTCGCGTATCAATATGGGCGTGCCGCCCTTTGCAGAAACAACGATGCGGCCGATGTCATCTGGCGATGTCAGCAGGCCAATGCCGCGTATGGCGTATTGCTGCGCGCCCTGCGCGACATAGCTGCCGCCAGCGTTGGCGTTGCCGCGCCCCAGCGCGTCCAGCAGATTCTGGAAGGTGAGCTTGTAGGCCCGAAGTTTGTCGAGATCGGGCTGGACCTCATACTGCTTTATAAAGCCGCCCATGGCCACAACATCGGCCACACCCGGGACCTGGCGCAAGGCTCGCTCAACGACCCAGTCTTCCAGCGTGCGAAGTTCCGTGGTGGTCTTTCCGTCCCCGCGGACGCGGTAACGCATGATCTCGCCCACCGGCGTGGCATTCGGGGCAATGTTGGCTTCAACGCCGGCAGGCAGGTCAACGCCGCGCAGTCTTTCGCTGACCTGCGCACGCACCTGCAGCACATCGGCCTTGTCGTCGTAAGTCACGACGGTGAATGACAAACCGAACTGTGTGTGCGAGAACACGCGTATGGAATTGGGCAGGCCTGACAGCGCCACCTCGATGGGCAGGGTGACCTGTTTTTCAACTTCTTCGGCCGCACGGCCGGGGTAAAGCGCGATCACGGTGACCTGCGTGTCGGTCACATCGGGAAAGGCCTCGACAGAAAGATTCTTGAAGGCGATCACGCCTGCCATCACAAACAGCAGCGTGCCCAGCACGATGAACAAGGGCTGGTGCAGCGCGTAGTGAATAAGCTTTTTCATGGCTTGGCCTGTGCGCCTGAGGGCATCGGGGTCGTCGCCGGTTTGCTGGCTGACTCAAGGGCATTGGCTGCCTTTTTGTCGCCGCCCGTGGCAGTGCGCGCATCTTCCTGCGCTGTACGGAACTCGCGCGCCAGCAGCAGCATGTTTTCGCTCACCACGTGTTCGCCGGCCTCCAGGCCGCGCGACACCACGGTTTCACGCGGGCCCTGGTAATTGACAGAAATCTCCCGGGTTTCAAATACACCCGGCTGCACCTGCACAAGCACCGTGTGTTTGGCACCCAGTAGCGACACGGCCTGCGAAGGAATCACCACGCCGGGGCCGATGATGCGTTCGATACGCGCCGTTGCAAGCATCTCGGATTTCAGCAGGCGTTCCGGGTTGGCCACCACACCACGGACCTTGATGGTGCGTGTGGACGGGTCGATAAAGTCGGATGCTGCAGCGACGCGGCCTTCAAACTTCTGGCCTGGCAGCGTGGGAATGATCAGCTCGAAAGTCGAGCCCGGCTTGAGCGTACCGATCTCCGACTCGCGCGCATCAATCTGCACCCACAGCGATGTCGGATCAGTCACCACAAAAAGCGCAGGCACACCCGGGCCGGACTGGTCGGGCCTTACTTCCTGGCCGGGGTTGAGATTGCGTTCGACCACCATGCCATTGATGCCAGAGACCAGTGCCAGTTGCTGGTTGACGTTGCCGCCGCCGCCATACAGGCGGGTACGCGCTTCGGCACGCTGGATCTCGGCCTGCGAGCGTGCTGCGTCGGCTTCGGCCACATCCAGGTCCTTGCGCGCAATGATGCCGGCCTCAAACAGTTCGCGCTGTCGCTGTACCGTTTTTTTCGTCAGTTGCGCATCGGCCATCGCCTTGGCGGTATCGGCCTGTGCAATGCCGTAATCGGGTGACGAAAGTTGCGCCAGCAGCGTGCCGGGCTTGACCGCCTGGCCCACGTCGGCCTTGATGGCCATTACGCGTCCTGCAAACGCAGGGTAGATGCGTTGCGTGCGCTCTTCATTCCAGACCAGTTTTGCAGGCAGTTCCACCACGATGGCCTTGCCCGGCGCAGCTGTCGCAATCCCCAGCAGCGCCAGCTGCGGATGCCCAGGCGCAAAGCGCAACTGGCTGCCCTGCAATATGGGCGCAGGTGGTTCAGGCGCAGGCGACGGGGCCTCATTGCAGCCTGCGAGTAAAAGCATGGCCAGCAGTGCGCAGGCGGACAGGGAGTGGGGAAGGGTACGGTTCACGATGGTTTCCAGAAAGGGATGGCGTGGTATCTCGGGGCTGCGCGTCAGGGCTGACGTAACAACCAGGCCTGTGCAGCCTTCGCATGCTCGGTGCGGGCAGCCAGGTCCTCAATCAGGATGGTGCGCAGCGTGCGGCGGGCGTCAATCAGCTCGGTGAGCGACATCGCGCCCTTGCTGTAGGCCAGTTCTGCCATCTCCGCGACCTTGCGCGCGCGCGGAAGAATGGTGGTTTCATAGCTCAAGGCACGTGCGCCTGCGCCCTGCCTGTCCTGCTGCAGGCGCTGCAGTTCATTGCCCGCATTGCGGCGTGTCCTGTCGAGGATGTCCTGCGCCTGGTCCAGCTGGGCCTGCGCCCTGGCGATCTCGCCCTGGAAGTTGTAGCCACCGAGGAGGCCGTAAAGCGGCATCTGCAGCCGGAGCTCCAGCTGCCTGGTGGAGGTGCCCGGAAAGTGGTCAAACGATGCGCCCACGGTCACGTCAGCCTTCTTCTGTGCAGAGGCCACGTCCAGAGCTGCGCGGGCAGCCTCCACACGTTGCAGCGCTGCACGCACGTCGGGGCGGCTTTCCACTGACGGATAAATGATGCCGGCATCCGCAGCGTCGGCCCTGACAACTGCAGGCCAGTCGGGCTGGACGACCAGCATGCCGGCGCCCGTGAAGCCCGTCAGTTGCGCAAGCGCCAGCGCCGCACGCTGACGGTCCAGCCACGCAGACATTAAATCGGTGCTTGCGCGCTGGGCCTCAATCTCGATGCGTGCTGCGTCCTGGGCCGCCAGGTCACCGGCCTGCACACGGCGGTTGGCGGTGTTGGCCAGCTGTGTGGCGCTGCGCGATATCTCGCCCACCTGGCCGATGCGTTCCTGTGCGGCCAGCAGGTCAAAGTAGGCAAAGGCTGTGGCCTGCTGCTGCTGCACCAGCATGTCTTCAATGTCTGCCTGCGCCGCTGCCGCGTTGCTTTGCGCCGCCTG
This sequence comes from Polaromonas sp., assembly GCF_016185115.1. GTDB lineage: Bacteria > Pseudomonadota > Gammaproteobacteria > Burkholderiales > Burkholderiaceae_C > Polaromonas. Next base: position 306,688 of record NZ_JACPOF010000021.1, read on the forward strand.
GGTACGCAGTTCGCGCTTGTTGCCACGCTCCCAGGTCCAGTCCATCCCCAGTGACTTGTCGATGCGCTTGTCGCGAAACAGGTTGCCGCCGCCTATGCCACGCTGCAGGTCCATCTGCGAGGCCTTTGTTGTCAACACCGGTGCGGGTGCGTGATCGGCTGCGGCCACATCGCCCTGGGCCGCAGCCAGCGCACGCCGGGCCAGCGACACATCGAGGTTGTTGCGTGCGGCCTGCAGGGCCTGCGCCAGGGTCATGGGGGTGCCCGCCACCGATGGCGAAGGCGCAGCCAGCGGCATGGCCGCGCCCTGCGCGCCTCCCTGTCCCGTGACCTGGGAATGGGCCGGCAATACCGCCGCCAGGCTTGCTGCAAGAAGGAATTGTCGTATGCTCATACAGGCGTTTATCGCCTGCAGGGGCTGACCTGCAACTGACCTCACAGCTTGGTATTTCTACGTAGAACCGCAGACGCAAGCGACGTGGAAGCACCGGCACCCGGAGATAACCACCTCATGCGAATCCTTCTGGTTGAAGACGATGCCGTGCTCTGCAACGTGATGTTGCGCAGCCTGGTTGATGCCGGCCACCGCGTCGACGTAGCCACCACCATGGACGAGGCACGCCACTGGTGGCGCGTGCAGGCCTACGACTCGGTGCTGCTGGACCTCAACCTGCCGGTCTCGCACCAGGAGCGCAGCGGCATGGGCAACGGCCTGACGGTGCTGCGCGAAGCCCGCGCACGCGGTGACCGCACCCCCGTGCTGGTGCTCACCGCTCGCGACCGCACCGAAGAGCGCATCGCCGGACTTGATGCCGGCGCGGACGACTACCTCGGCAAACCGTTTGACCTGGCCGAGGTTGAAGCACGCCTGCGCGCGCTGGTGCGGCGTGTGCACGGTACCGACGACCGGGTCGAACAGGGCCTGCTCGCGCTGGACCGCAAGGCGCGGCGGTTTTTTCTGGAGGGCCAGTCATGGGACCTGCCCGCACGCGAGTTTGAAGTGTTGTGGGAACTCATGACGCCGCCAGGCCGGGTCGTCAGCAAGCGCGTGCTGTCTGAAAAACTCTCGGAGACCGACGGCGCGCTGGGTGACAACGCCCTTGAGGCCTTTATCTCGCGTTTGCGAAAGAAGCTGGCGGGCAGTGGCGTCAGCATACGTACATTGCGCGGTCTGGGTTACGTGCTTGAGGAAGATGCCTCGTGAGTGAGCCGACGGGGGCTGAAAAGTCATCCCAAAAGCGCAGGGCAAAGCCGTCATTGAGAAGCCGGCTGACGCGGCACGTCGTGTTGCCGCTGGTGCTGATGTGGGCACTGGGCACCACCGTCGCACTGTCGGTCGCCAACTATTTCGCCGGCCAGGCCTTTGACCGTTCCATGCTCGACGATGCCTATGCCGTCGCCGCGAATGTGCGCGCCAGCGTTGACGGCCCGTCGCTCAACCTGTCGCCCCGCGAACTGGGCGCGCTGCTCTTCGACCAGAGCGAGTCCAATTATTTTGCAGTGCTCAAGCCTGACGGTGAACTGGTCGCGGGCCATGCCGGCCTGCGGCCGCCGGTGCTGGCGGCAGACGCCAATTACGGTTTTTCAGACATACAGTTTCAGGGCCGTGCGTTGCGGGTGGTCAGCCTGCGCCGCACTGATCCGGTCGATTTCACGGTCGTGATGGGCCAGACATCGGCCAGCCGCAGCAGCCTGTTGCACCGCATGCTGGCCTATGCCGTGGTGCCGCAGGTATTGCTGCTGCTGCTGCTGGGCTGGTGGCTGCTGCGCGTGATACAGCGCGACCTCAGGCCGCTGGCAGAGCTGCAGCGCGCGGTAGACCGCCGTGACGCACGCGACCTCACGCCCGTGCCGCCTTCCGCCACCACCTTTGCCAGCACCCGCGATGTCGAGCGCCTGGGCCTGGCTGTCAATTCCATGCTCGCCCGGCTTGATGAAAGCATCAGCGCCCAGCGCGAATTTGCCGGCAATGTGGCGCACGAGCTGCGTACGCCGCTGGCCGGCATTCGCGCGCAGGCCGGCTACGCACTGGCCCATGCCGACCCGCAGGTCTGGCGCGAGCAACTGCAGGGCATCATCCACGGCGAGGCCAGGGCCAGCCACATGGTCGAGCAGTTGCTGGCCCTTGCACTGGCGGACGAAGCGCGTGCCGGCCTGCGGCTTGAGCCTGTCGCGCTCAACGAGCTCGCGCGCAGCGTATTGCTGCGCTACATGCCCAAGGCCGATGCTGCGGGTGTTGACCTGGGCGGCGAAGGCCTGGACGAAGCCGTGGTGGTGCAGGCAGATGCAGCCTTGCTCGAAGGCATTCTCGGCAACCTGCTCGACAACGCCCTGCGTTATGGCAAGGCCGCCCAACCCCGCGTGACCGTCACCGTGTCACGCGAGGGCGGCGATGCCGTGCTCTCCGTGATCGACAACGGCCCGGGCATCAGCGAGCACGACGCCGGCCAGTTGCGCAACCGCTGGACGCTGGGCCCTGCAGGCCGACGCCTGGGCGAGGGCGCCGGGCTGGGGCTGGCGATTGTGAGCCGTTACGCCGAGTTGCTGGACGCCCGCTTCAGCCTCGATTCCGTTGAGGGCGAGCCGGGGCTCAAGGCGAGTGTGCGGTTTGAAGTCCGGAGTTGAAAGCACCTTTGCCGGCATGACTTTGTCCTGACATCAAGCACTCGTAAACTCCACGGCGTTGGACCCCGAAAATCGGGGTCTTTGTCGCCCGGTTTGCCATGAAGCACTTTTCCCGTTCTCTGCGATTCCGCGTTGCAATCCTGCCCCTGCTGTTGCCACTCGCAGCAGCGGCGCAGGCAGATTCAGCGCCTGCGCCCGCTTTCGGTTTTCATGCGCAGGCCACTTATATCTGGCAACGCAAACCCTCCTTCAGTGCGGCGTACACCGGGCCGAAATCGATCAGACCAGCTGCCGAAAAATCCTATTCATTCACCACCACAGCCGACTTCGGCGCGCGGCTCTGGAACGGCGCGCAACTGCACTTCAACCCGGAAGGCTCGCAGGGGGTGCCACTGTCAAACCTCGGCGGATCGGGCGGCCTGAGCAATGGCGAACTGCAGCGCGGCAGTTCGACCAGCCTCAGGAAATACATTGGCCGTCTGTTTGTGCAGCAACGTTTTGATGTTGGTAGCGAGACTGAGAAGGTAGAGGCCGACTTCAATGAGCTGGGCGGCAACTACGGCACAAAACGCTGGACCATCACCGCAGGCTCGTTCTCGCTGCTGGACTACTTTGACAACAACCCCTACGCAAAAGACCCGCGCGAGCAATTCATGAATTGGGCTTTCATGACGCATGGCGCGTGGGACTACCCGGCCGATGCACGCGGCTACACCACCGGCGCCGTCATTGAGTACCGCACGCCGGCCTGGTCCATACGCGTGGGCCGCGCCATGCAGCCGAAGGAAAGCAACGGCCTGCCGCTGGATCGCAATCTTGCGCGCCAGTACGGTGACCAGATCGAGCTTGATGGCAACCTGCCCGTGACGCTGCCAGCCGGGGCTATGCGCGGCCGCCTGCTGATGTTTCGCAACCGCATCATTGCGGGCAGCTTCAATGATGCGCTGGCACCTGGTGGCGTGCCTGACCTGTCACTGGTACGTCGCAGCCAGACCAAAACCGGCTGGGGTGCGACGCTTGAAGCGCCATTGGGTGATGACGCCGGCCTTTTTGTTCGCGCCAGCAGCAACAGCGGCAATCTTGAAACCTATGCCTTCACCGAAATCGACCGGCAGCTTTCAGCGGGCGGCCAGTTCACCGGCAGCGCATGGGGTCGCCCGCAGGACCGCGTGGGTGTGGCCTATGCCGTCAATGGTTTGTCTTCCGGCCACCGCAACTATCTCGCAGCGGGCGGCCAGGGCGCCTTTCTTGGCGACGGCAGGCTGAACTACGGCAGCGAGCGCATTTTTGAAACGTACTACCGCTGGACCTTGCCCGAATGGGCCATGCGCGCAGGCAGGCTGCAAACAGCCTTGAGCCTGGGCCTGCAGCACATCACCAACCCGGGCTACAACCGCGACCGGGGGCCTGTGCAGGTATTCAGCGTGCGGCTGCACACGGAGTTCTAGGCCGGATTCTTGATTTGCGTCAAGGCGCGCAGGGCCGCAGCGTGGGATGCTGCAGCATCTACTTTGCCGGAGTCCGCCATGTCCCACACCACCCTGACCATCATCCGTGATGAGCATGCCTCCCTGTCAGCGATGCTCAGGTCCATGCTAATGATGGTGACCCGTGGGCCCGGTGATGAGCACGACACGTTTTTCGACGTGTTGCGCGCCATGCTGTTTTACATCGACGAGTTTCCCGAAAAGCAGCATCACCCGAAAGAGTCGGACCTGCTGTTTCCGAAAGTTGTACGCGTGGCGCCAGAAACCATGGCGACGGTCGAGCGGCTTGAGCGTGAGCACATGAACGGGGAAATCGCCGTCCGCAACCTGCAGCACCTGTTGCTGGCCTGGGAGCTTCTGGGCGATGGGCGCCGGCCGGCATTCGAAGAGGCGGCGCGCCAGTACGTCACCTTCTACCTTGAACACATGCGGCTGGAAGAAGCGGTCATCCTGCCCGCAGCCGACAAGGGGCTGGGCGCTGAAGACTGGCTTGAACTCGATGCCGCCTTCGACACCAACCGCGACCCGCTCAAGCCCGGCGGCGTGCAGGACCCCTGTTATGACAGGCTGTTCGCGCGCATCGTGTTGAATGCCCCTGCACCCATAGGGCTGGGGCCTTCAAGCCAGGAGAGGCGTCACGCCAGCGTCGGGTAGTCGGTGTAGCCTTTCGCGCCGCCGCCGTAGAAGGTGCTCTTGTCTGGCGCATTGAGTTCTGCACCTGCTTTCAGGCGGGCGGGCAGGTCGGGGTTGGCCAGGAAGGGAACGCCGAAGGCCACCAGGTCGGCGCCGTCCGCCACGGCTTTTTCAGCCAGTGCCTTGTTGTAGCCGTTGTTGACCATCCACGCGCCCTTGCCTCCCGCAGTGCGGTAAGCCTGCTTGAGCGCTGCATAGTCAAACGGACGGTCTGCGATTTCGCGCGGGCCGCCCGTCATGCCTTCAATGATGTGGATGTAGGCCAGATTGAGCGTGGCCAGGTGTTTGACCACGTATTCAAACAGCGGCTGCGGATCAGCGTCGTGCGCATCGTTGGACGGCGTGACCGGCGACAGGCGTATGCCGGTGCGGCCGCCGCCAATCGCGTCGGTCACGGCGCGCGTCACTTCAAGCAGCAGGCGGGCGCGGTTTTTGATGCTGCCGCCATAGTCGTCGGTGCGCTTGTTGGAGTCGCTGCGCAAAAACTGGTCCAGCAGGTAGCCGTTGGCGCCGTGAATTTCAACGCCGTCAAAACCGGCGGTTTCGACCGCATTGCGCGCAGCGGCCTGGTAGGTGTGCACGATGCCGGGCAGCTCTTCAAGGTCGAGCGCGCGGGGCGCAGAAGTATCGACAAACACGGCCTTGCCGTCCCTGATCAGCACGGTTTTGGTTTTGGCCGTGATGGCCGATGGCGCGACCGGCTTGCCACCGTTCGGCTGCAGCTCGTTGTGCGAGACACGCCCCACATGCCAGAGTTGCACCACGATCTTGCCGCCAGCCTCGTGCACGGCTTGGGTGACTTTTTTCCAGCTGTCGAGTTGCTCGGTGCCGTACAGGCCAGGCACATCGGCATAACCCTGGCCCTGGTGGCTGATGGCGGTGGCCTCGGTGATCAGCAGCCCCGCGCTGGCGCGCTGCGCGTAATAGGTCTGGGCGATGTCAGGCGGAATGGCGTTGGGCGAGCGGTTGCGCGTGAGCGGCGCCATGACGATGCGGTTGGCAAGCTCGAGGTCGCCGGCTTTGGTGGGTTCAAACAGAGTGGTCATGAAAGGGGTCCGTAAATCGGGGAAGTCATGCAGTTTGACCCAAACAGGATTCACATGTGCAAGACAGGCTGCTGGATTTGTGTCAGCAGGCAAAGCCGGGCTGTCATTACGGACCTGATCCGCAATCCATGACCCCGACTCTTGCCGGATATGTCGGTTTTGCCTCAATTTGCTATCAATTCAATAGCTGTTTGCGCGCATATTTATTGGCCCGCAGCCGTTTTTATGCCTCAAAAAAGCCGTTTTTTGACCTGTTTGAGGCCTCCTGAGCAGGTCAAGCCGCCGCCAGAAGAAATTTTTAACGTGTACGTTAAATTTTTGCCGTAGAAGTTAAAAAATGCTTTCCAGCAGTCATTGCGGACTCGATCCGCAATCCATGCTCCCGAGTTTTCAGCCGGGCGCGAAAGGCATGGATCCCGGGTCAGGCCCGGGATGACAAGCCAGGAAGCGCCGGCTGCAGTGCTTACTTCAGCAAACCTTCATGTTTGAGCGCAGCCTGTACCGCCGGACGCGCCATCATGCGTTCGCGGAAGGCGGTGATGTTGGCAAACCCTGTGATGTCCACACCCACGCGCGGCGCCCAGCCGGTCACGGTGAAAAGGTAGGGGTCGGCCACCGTGAAGTCGCCCATCAGGTACTGCTTGCCGGCCAGCTCGCCGTCTACCCACTTCAGGCGCGACATCAGCTTGTCGGCCGTGACCTTCTTGAACTCTTCAGGCGTGGCCGGGTTGAACAGCGGGCCAAAACCCTTGTGCAGTTCGGTGCCAATGAAGTTGAGCCACGACTGCAGCTGCGCGCGGGCAATCGTGCCGTTGGGCGGGGCCAGCTTTTTCTCGGGCACCTGGTCGGCCACATACTGCACGATGGCCGGGCCTTCGCGCAGGCGGGTGCCGTCGTCCAGCTCCAGCAGGGGCACATAACCCAGCGGGTTGATGGTGTAGTAGTCGGTGCCGTCATCGAGCTTGTGGGTCTTGGTCGGGGCAGCGAGGTGTTCAAACTTCAGACCGGACTCGTGCAGCGTGATGTGCGGGGAGAGTGAACAGGCGCCGGGGGAGTAATACAGCTTCATGGTTTGTCCTTGATAGTTATGGGTGGCACAGGCCGCCGGATGAAAAAGGCGGCCGGCCCCCAATGCTAGCCGCTGGCCGTGCGTTTTCATGCGCCCCGGGGACAGGCGCGATTTGCCACAATGGCGCATGGCACGATATTTCAAATGGCTGCTGTTGGTTCTGCTGGCACTTGTTCTGTTGCTTGCGGCTGTGATCTTTGCGCTTCACCGCTGGGTCGGCTCTGACGACTTCAGGCAACGTGTGGAGCGCGAGGCGGGCGCGGCGCTGGGTGTGCCGGTTGTTGTGGGCAGCATGACAGTTGATGTCTGGCCCTTGCCCGCCGTGGCCTTTGGGGGCCTGACGGTGCAAAGCCAGCCCCCGGTCACGCTTGAGCGGCTGGAAGTACGTCCGCAGTGGCAGGCATTGATGCGCGGTGAGTTGTCGATCGCCACGCTCATCATCCGCAAGGCGGTGCTGCCCCAGCAAGGCATAGACGCCATCCTGCTCGCGCTACAGAAAAAGAAGCAGGTCGCCGTGGTCGGCCGGCCTGCGCCTGCGGGGCCGGCGACAGCGTCTGCACCTGCAACACCTGCCGCCGCACAAAAACTGGCGCCGGCTCTACCGGCAGCAACGGTCGTCACTGCACCTGCAGACGACCTGACGTGGCTGCCGCGCCGCACGATTCTTGACGATGTCACCTGGGTCAGCAACACCGGCACCAGTACCGCCGTTGAAGGCGAGGCCAGGCTGGGCGCAGACGCATTGCCCGACAGCGCCAGCCTCAAGCTGATACGCGGCAACCTGCAGGGCCTGACGGCGCAGCTCAGGCGTGAACCGCGTGCCACAGCAGACAGCACAGCAGACCAGTGGGACCTGCAGGTCAATGTGGGCGGGGGCAAGATGGCCGGCAAGCTGGGGCTGGAGCGCAAGGTCGTGAAAGCCGGCCCTGAGCTGGTGGTGCAGGGCAAGATTGAAACGCGTGATGTCGAGGTCTCGGCCCTGACTGCGCCCAACAAACCCCTGAGCGGCAAGCTCGAAGCCAACACCACCCTCAATGCCCGCGCCGCCACCACTGCAGCGCTGGTCGAAGCGCTGCAGACCCAGACGACCTTCACCGTGCACGGCGCGATTGTTCACGGCATTGACCTGGCCAAGGCCGTCAGGACGGTGGGCCTGAGCCGCGGCGGGCAGACGGAGCTGCAGACCCTGGCCGGCCATATCGCCACCAACGGGCGTGCGGCCCAGCTGAGCAACCTTGTGGCGACATCAGGTGCGCTCAGCGCCACCGGGAATGTGGCGGTGTCACAGGCGAAAGCACTCAGCGGCCTTGTCAGTGTGAACCTTTCGGCCGAAAGCAAGCTGGGCAACGCCATTGGCGGCGCGGTGGCTGTGCCGCTGGTGGTGAGCGGTACGCTGGATTCGCCCGAAGTCACACTGTCACGGGCCGCGCTGCTGGGCGCAGCCCTGGGTAAGGCCGTCATGCCCGGCGTTGGCACAGGCGCGGGCGCCAACCTGGGCAGCAAGCTCAGCGAGGGCCTGGGCAAGCTGTTCAGAAAGTAAATTTCTCCAGCTCCGGCAGCACTTGTCCTACAGGGTGAAGCGGGGGCTACTGATTCGGCCGGCGCCTGCCGGCTTTTAGTATCAATGCATATCAACCCAACTGTGCGCAGGCATCTGCCCGTGCCACCAAGGAGTCATTGATGCTCAAGTACGCCATCATTTTTGCGCTTATTTCCCTCGTTGCGGCCGCTCTCGGTTTTGGCGGCATTGCTGCCGGTTCTGCCGGCATCGCCAAAATCCTCTTCGGCCTGTTCCTGATCCTGGCAGTCGTGTTCATTGTGCTGGCTGCGCTGGGCGTGGGCGCCGCGAGAAAAGTGCTGAAGTAAATGCAGCCTTCTGAAGGAAGGGAGCTTGCGCCTTTGGGCAACGCGGGTCTTGTTGCGCGGCTGCGCCAGCGGCTTTTCCCGGCCAGCTCTGCGGTAAAGCCTGTTGCAGCGCCCGCTGCCTATGCGCCTGACAAGATCAAGGCCGGTATTGCCGAGCTTTTACTTGTCAATCGCCTGAAGGCGCGCAGTACCCGCAAGACACAGGCCAAAGACGTGATGGAGCGCGCAGCGCACATCGTGTTTGTCACCTGCAAGAACTGGTTCACGCCTACCGACGGCAGGTTGCCCGAGCGAAGGACGCCGCTTTAATCGCTCATGTTTCCGATGGCAGTCAGTGACTGCCATTTTGTTTTGACCCACTCATTAAAAACTATGCATACCGCCACCGTTGACCTGCTGCTTGACTACGAAGTCACCCATCCGGCACACTTCCTGTTTCACATTGAGGCTGCTTTTCATGAAGGCCATAACATCCTTGAGGAGCGCCTGACCATCACGCCCAGCATGAAGGTGCGCACGCATTCGGACGAGCGCAACGGCAACCGCTTTGTGCGGCTCGATGCGCCCAAGGGCGTACTGTCTGTCAACTACCACGCGAAGATCGAGCTCAACCCGGTGGCGGTGCCGCTGCATCTTGATGAGTCGCCCGTGACATCCGTCCCGGATGACGTGCTGCGCTACCTCATGCCCAGCCGTTACTGCGAATCCGACGTGATGAGCCGCGTCGCGCAGCAGCTGTTCGGCCACCTGCCGCACGGCCTGAGCCGCGTGCGCGCCATTGAAACCTGGCTGCATGAGTCGATTTATTACCTGCCCGGCTTCAGCAACTCAACCACCACCTCGCAGGAAGTTTTTGTGCAGCGTGCCGGTGTCTGCCGCGACTTTGCGCATCTGGGCATCACGCTGTGCCGCGCTCTGAACATCCCCGCACGGCTGGTTGTCGGCTACGTTTATTTTGATGAGCCGCCGCAGGATTTCCATGCCGTGTTCGAAGCCTGGCTGGACGACCGCTGGGTGCTGTTCGACGGCACCAAGATGGCGCCGATTGACCGCCTTATCCGCGTAGGCACGGGCCGTGATGCCAAGGACGTGGCCTTTGCCACCATCTTTGGCGCGGTGGTGATGACCCGCAAGGAACTGACCATAGACCAGGGTGACAGGCTGGTGGCGGTACCGGCAGATGCCAGCCCGCCAGCGCTGTCGCTGGTTTGAATGCTGGTTGGAATTAGCTGGCTCGCGGACGCTTCAATCGGGCTGAATGTTGTTGGCGCTGATGACGCTGGCCCAGCCTGTGATGCCATCCGAGATTATTTTGGCAAAGGCCTCAGGCGTTCCGCCTTCGGGGTCAAACGCCTGTTGCAACAGCGCGCTGCGCACGGCGGGGTCCTTGAGTACGGCATTGATCTCCCGGTTTAGTTTGTCGATCACGGGGCGCGGTGTACCTGCAGGCGCGACAAAGCCCTGCCAGGAACCGAACTTGAGGTTGGGCAGGCCCTGTTCTGCAAAAGTGGGCACGTCAGGCAGGGCGGCCGAGCGGGTCGCTGTTGATACGGCCAGTGGCCGCAGCTTGCCGTCACGAATAAAGGGAAGGGCCGGTGCAATGGTCACGATGATGCCGTCAGCATGCTTGCCAAGAACGTCGGTCAATGCAGGCTGCGCGCTTTTGTAAACCACGGGCGTCACTTTGATGGCCGCCTGGTTTTGCAGCACCAGCACGCCCAGCTGGCCGGGTGTGCCTATGGCCGGCGATGCGAGCGAAAACGGCTTGGCGCCCGGCTTCTGGGATGCCGCAATGAACTCTTTCACGTTGCGTACCGGCACGTCGGAATTGACGGCAAACACCTGGGGCGACGAGATGGCGTGCACGATGGGTGCAAAGCTGTTGATGGCGTGGAAGGGCAGGTTGCGAAACAGCGTCTGGTTGACCGACAGCCCGTCGCTGGCCACAAAAATCGTATAGCCATCAGGCGCTGCCTTGGCCACATAGCCTGCTGCGATATTGCCCGCGCCGCCGGGCTTGTTCTCAATAACCACAGACTGGCCCACACGTTTGCCGAGTGCTTCGCCGACGATGCGCGCCAGGATGTCAGGGCTGCCACCGGGCGCTGCGGATACGACGATGGTGATCGGCTTGTTCGGGAAGGCCTGCGCGATGGCCGAACCTGCTGTTGCGAAAGTCAGGGCCAGTGTGGCGGCAAGTGTGGTGACGGGTTTCATGTGCTCTCCAGCGAAATGTCAAACGGGAGGGCTACTCTAAAAACAAAACGTCAAAAAACGAACGAACAAGATGTGATGAGTTCATGCGCAAATCAGCTTTAAAAAAGCGTCAGCTCATCGCATGAATTTGTCATAAGCATTCGCCAATAAAGTTGTTGTGCAGGCGCATGCAGCTGCCTAGCATGGGCGCTCTTTTCAACTGAAACCGAGGCCTTGAATGAGCACCAACAACCCTTCAAAAACGTCACGTCCCGATGCGCTCTGGTACACCCGCTGCCCGGTGCCTACCGCCTCGGGCATCGCCATCCATCAGGGCTGGATAGACCAGGAGTTTGCAAAAGACGGCATCGTCGTGTCGTCCCTTCGCTCATCGCCTGACCGCGCCGTGCGCGAGTCGCACTTCGACCATCGCCAGGCCAACTCCTTCCGCCAGGGCGGCAACGCGCCGCCCATCTGGTCGCGCTCCGAAGGCCAGGATGTTGTCGTCGTCGGCCTGACCTGGCTGCCGCAGTACCAGTCCATCCTCACGCTGCCTGGCTCGGGCATCAAGACTGCGAAAGACCTCAAGGGCAAGCGCCTGGCCCTGCCACGCCGCATGAACGACAAGATCGATTTCTGGCGCGCCTCTGCATTGCAGGGCTACCTGCAGGTGCTGGCCGCTGTTGGCCTTGGCGAGAAAGACGTGAACTTTGTGGACCTGGCTGTTGAGCGCACCTACATCGGCCAGCAGAAGGCTTCGCATGCGGGGCCGCTGTTCGACGCACGTCAGTCGGCACAGGCGGCCAGCGCCGAGGCCTTTGCGCTTATACGAGGTGAAGTCGACGCGATCTACACCTACGGCGCAGCCGGCCCTGCGCTCGAAACCTTTCTGGGTGCGCATGTGGTGGTCGACATCAACCACCACCCCGACCAGGAAGTCGCCATCAACAACGGTACGCCCAATGTGCTGACCGTCAGCGGTGAACTGGCGCGCAAGCATCCCGACATCGTGGCGCGCTACCTGTCGCAGGTGCTGCGCGCCGCCTACTGGGCACGAGAGAACCGCGAAGAAGCGGGCGCCATCATTGCCGAAGAAGTCTCGGTCGTGAAGGAATGGCTGCCTGATGCATTTGATGAAAGCCTGTACGACAATCTGCTGCCCTCGCTGGACGCGAAGCTCGTGCATGCGCTGGAAGTGCGCAAGGACTTCATGTTCAAACACGGCTTCATCAAGAATGATTTTTCAATCGCCGAATGGATTGATCCGAAGCCGCTCGCTGCGGCGCGGGAGATTTTGAAGAGTCAGGCCAACAAGCCAGACATACGGCTGGCGGCATAAGAAATAGGCGCTGTGAGGCGCCTTTTTTTCACACTGACCAAGCGCACAAACAAGGATTTAACAACAAACCGTATTTGGGCTGATCAGATGGCTGTGTTTTTAATCAGTATTTACCTCATAATTGAATGGCAAACAGTCAACTGGGAGCCAACGTGAATACTGGACCAACAACAGTAGTGACTTCGGGGTTTGAGTCCTTGAGGCAAACCAATGAGCACAATGCCGAATACTGGCGGGCGCGAGATCTGCAACCCATGTTGGGGTACACGCAATGGCGCCGGTTTGAGCAAGCCATTGAACGCGCAGTGGCTTCCTGCGAGGCATCCGGCAACAAACCTGAAAACCATTTTGCCGGCGCCGGCAAAATGGTCGACTTAGGCTCCGGCAGTCAAAGATCTGTTGAGGACTATCACCTCTCACGCTTTGCCTGTTACCTCATCGCTCAAAACGGTGATTCACGCAAACCGGAAATTGCGCAGGCCCAGCAGTACTTCGCGCTTCAGACGCGACGGCAGGAATTGAGCGACCAGGCATTGGCAGATGCTGAGCGCATAGAGCTGCGCAAACAGACGGCCGGAGAATTCAGGGCATTGTCCGGCGCGGCACAAGACGCTGGCGTGCAGAGCAAGATGTTTGGTGTGTTTCATGACGCGGGATACAAAGGCCTTTATGGTGGTCTCGGCCGTGATGCTATCAAGCAACGCAAAGCCATTCCCGAAAAAGACAACCTGCTTGACCGCATGAATGCGACTGAGCTGGCTGCTAACCAGTTTCGAATGACCCAGGCTCGGGACAAGCTGGCGCGCGGTGTGAGCGGTCAGGCGCAGGCCATCCAGACCCATGAGCAGGTTGGCAAGGAGGTGCGCGATGCCATCAAAAGAATCGGCGGCACGCTGCCTGAAAATATTTCACCGGCCGAGCACATCAAGGAAGTTGAAAAGCGCATCAAAAAGGCGACGCCGAAATTGACCTTGAGTGAGCGTGAAGCGAGTGGCCTGCTGGGTGGAAAGGAAAAGTCATGAAAAAAGCGGCACTCGAAGTGCCGCTTTTCATTGGTGGTATGGCGTGAACGCTTATACCGCCCCAGCCTTTACCTTCAAACGCCAGGCATGCAACAGCGGCTCGGTATACCCACTAGGCTGCTCCAGTCCCTTGAAGACCAGGTCGCAGGCCGCCTTGTAAGCGGCTGACTTTTCAAAGTTGCCGGCCATGGGGTGGTAGAGCTTGTCGCCTGCGTTCTGTTTGTCGACGACGGCTGCCATGCGCTCGAATGTTTCTTTCACCTGCGCTTTGGTCACCACGCCATGCAGCAGCCAGTTGGCCATGTGCTGGCTGCTGATGCGCAGGGTGGCGCGGTCTTCCATGAGGCCTATGTTGTGGATGTCGGGCACTTTGCTGCAACCCACGCCCTGGTCGATCCAGCGCACCACGTAGCCCAGGATGCCCTGGGCGTTGTTGTCGAGTTCCTGCTGCTTCTCTTCTGCGCTCCAGTCGGGTGTGCTGGTCACGGGGATTTGCAGCAGGTGGTTGAGGATGCCGTTGCGCTCCTTGTTCGCGTCAATCTTTTCGAGGTCTTTCTGCACCTTGCTGACCTTGACCTGGTGGTAATGCAGCGCGTGCAGCGTGGCGCCGGTGGGGCTGGGCACCCAGGCGGTGTTGGCGCCGGCTCTGGGGTGGCCGATTTTCTGCTCCATCATGGCTTTCATCAGGTCAGGCATGGCCCACATGCCCTTGCCGATCTGTGCCTTGCCGCGCAGGCCGCAGCTCAGGCCGACCAGCACGTTGCTCTTTTCATAGGCGGCGATCCAGGCGCTGGTCTTCATGTCGCCCTTGCGGATCATGGGACCGGCGTGCATGGCGGTGTGCATCTCGTCGCCGGTGCGGTCCAGGAAACCGGTGTTGATAAACGCGACGCGGCTCTTCGCGGCGGCGATACAGGCCTTGAGGTTGACGCTGGTGCGGCGCTCTTCGTCCATGATGCCGAGCTTGACGGTGCTGTCGGGCAGGCCCAGCATTTTCTCAACGCGGGTGAAGAGTTCTGCGGCAAAGGCAACTTCATCGGGGCCATGCATCTTGGGCTTGACGATGTAGACCGAGCCCTTGCGCGAGTTCTTGATGCCGGCCTTGCCTTTGAGCTTTAAATCGTGAATCGCGATGGTCGTGGTGACCACGGCGTCGAGGATGCCTTCGGGAATTTCTTTCGTCGTCCCATCAGCGGCGGTGTACAGCACGGCCGGGTTGGTCATCAGGTGGCCGACATTGCGCACAAACATCAGCGAACGGCCGTGCAGCACGACAGGTTTGCCCTTGCCGTTGGGCGATGTGTATTCGCGGTCGGGGTTGAGGCCGCGGGTAAAAGTCTTGCCGTCTTTCGTCACGCTTTCGGTCAGCGTGCCCTGCAAAATGCCCAGCCAGTTGCTGTACGCCAGCACCTTGTCGTCGGCATCGACAACGGCGACGGAATCTTCGAGGTCAAGAATCGTCGAGAGCGCGGCTTCAACCACCAGGTCGCTCACGCCGGCGGCGTCGCTGCGTCCAATCGCGGTAGTGCGGTCAATGCGGATGTCGAGGTGCAGACCGTTGTGCTGCAGCAGCACTGACGACGGCTCTGACGCCTTGCCCTGGTAGCCGGTGAACTGGCTGGCGTCTTCAAGGCCGGTGGTCTTGCCGTTTTTAAGTTCAACAAGCAGCTTGCCGCCCTTGACGCTGTAGCCGGTTGAGTCGATGTGCGAGCCGGTCTTGAGCGGTGCGGTGCGGTCCAGCACATAGCGTGCGTATTCAATGACTTTTGCACCTCGCACCGGGTTGTAACCCTTGCCTTTTTCAGCGCCGTTTTCTTCAGAGATCACGTCGGTGCCATACAGCGCGTCATACAGCGAACCCCAGCGTGCGTTGGCGGCGTTCAGTGCATAGCGGGCGTTCAGGATGGGCACAACGAGCTGTGGGCCTGCCTGTTTGGCGAGTTCGGCATCGACATTGCCGGTGGTGATGGTGACCTTTTTGGGCGAGGGCACAAGGTAACCGGTCTGCTCAAGAAAGGCGCGGTAGGCCTTCATGTCGGTGATAGGGCCGGGGTGCGCCTTGTGCCAGGCGTCCATCTCGGTCTGCAGGCGGTCACGCTCGGCCAGCAGGGCGATGTTTTTGGGCGCCAGGTCGGTGACGATGGCGTCAAAGCCTTTCCAGAAGGCCGCAGCCGTCACACCTGTGCCGGGCAGCACTTTTTGTTCGATGAACTGGTAAAGGTTGGTGGCAACCTGCAGCTTGTGGGCGGTGGTGCGTGGCGTTGTGGTCATGACGGGTCCTGGGTAGAAACAAAAATAAGGCTGGGGCGCGGCGCGCTGGCGTTGTGCAAACAGCATGCCATTTGCGCTGTGAGCTGTCTTTAGTGATGCAACTACTGTATTCGATACTTGATTCGTGATTAATACTTCATTAATTGTTTTATCCATGACAAAAACTTATGCAATTGAAGCCGGCAGGAGGTATTTTGGCCTCCAGGACGCCCAAAAAACGGCTTTTTGGGTCATTTTCAGGCATCAAATCAGGCTGCAAGCCAATAAATACGTACGTGAGCAGCTATAAAAAGAATAGCGTTTTGTCCGGCAGACGATCCTGGGTGCAAACCTGCGTCGACAGGGGGCTGAACGCTTTTATGCTCTGGCCATGACAAAACCCGCATCGCCTCCCTCCGCAGCTCCTCAGGACAGCCCGCCGCTCCCGCTGGCCGGCATACGTGTGGTCGAGTTCACCCATATGGTGATGGGCCCGACCTGCGGCATGGTGATGGCCGACCTGGGCGCCGAGGTTATCAAGGTAGAGCCCCTGACTGGCGACAACACACGCAAACTGATTGGGGCTGGCGCCGGTTTCTTCAGCATGTTCAACCGCAACAAGAAGTCGATTGCGCTTGATTTACACAGCGCAGCTGGCAAGGAGGCGGCGCTCAGGCTGGTCGCCACCGCAGACATCGTCAGTGAAAATTTCAAGCCAGGCACCATGAGCAAGCTGGGGCTTGACTATGCCAGCCTGAAGAAACTCAACGAACGCCTGATTTACGTCAGCCACAAGGGCTTTCTGCCCGGCCCCTATGACCACCGTACCGCGCTGGATGAAGTGGTGCAGATGATGGGCGGGCTGGCCTATATGACAGGCAGGCCGGGTGACCCGCTGCGCGCCGGCAGCAGCGTGAACGACATCATGGGCGGCATGTTTGGCGCGATTGGTGCGATGGCCGCGCTGGCGCAGCGCAACCTCACCGGCAAGGGGCAGGAGGTGCAGTCGGCGCTGTTCGAGAACAACATCTTCCTGGTGGCCCAGCACATGATGCAGTTCGCTGTTACAGGCAAGGCGGCCGAACCCATGCCCAGCCGCATCTCGGCCTGGGCCGTGTACGACGTGTTTGCGGTGAAGGGTGGCGAGCAGATATTTCTGGCTGTCGTCAGCGACACGCAATGGGCGCTGTTCTGCAAGGCCTTCGGGCTGGTAGAACTGCAGGCCGATCCGCGCCTGGTCACCAACAACGACAGGGTACGGGCACGCGAATGGATGATGCCGCTGCTGCGTTCGCGCATGGCAGAGCACACCGCTGCCGAATTGAGCGCGGTGTTTGAAGCGCACGGCCTGCCGTTTGCGCCCATTGTCAAACCCCAGGATTTGTTCAATGACCCGCACCTGCAGGCCACGGGGGGCCTTGCGCCCATGACGCTGCCCGACGGGCAGCAGACACAGGTGCCGCTGATGCCGTTGATGATGGACGGCCACCGTCCCGGCGTGCGGCTGAACCCGCCCGGGCTGGGCGAGCACACACACGAATTGCTGAAAGAGCTGGGTTACGACGACGAAGCCATCAAGGCGCTCGTCGCCGGCCCGACTGGAACCTAGCGGGCTGGCGGGACGATCACGACGGTGTCACCGCCGGTAGCGCCGCGCTGGCCGGTGCTGCCTGTGTCGCCCGTCATGCCGGTGGTTCCGGTTGAGCCGGTGGCGCCGGTGCTGCCGACTGAACCGGTTGAGCCCGTGGACCCGGTGGCGCCCGTAGGGCCGGCAGGGCCTGGAACCGGAACGGTCACCACGGCGGGTGTCACCACAGCCGCAGGGCGGTCACATGCGCTCAGGCTCAGGGCCACCAGTGCGGCTGAAATAACGATTGAATAGTTCATGAAAATCTCCATTGAATTGCAGGGTAAAAACCGCAATCCGGGATGGGTACAGGCCCACCAGGGTCGGTGCGGGGAAAAAGCCGCCATTCAAAGTGTTGGACAGCTTTTGATGGCAAACCCGTTGTTGTGACGACCTCTGCGCAGTTGTAAGGCCCTGACGGACCAGGCTGCGTAGGCGCGCAACCCCAGCAGGCGTGGTGGTATGGCCTGTGCGAACTGCCCCGGGGGCTGGGGCAAAGTCCAGAACGGCCCCGTCCAGGACCTTGTTGTTCGGCGCAGTTGAGCCGCCATAAATACCAGCACCGACAAAACGCTGCGTCCGCCCGGACCATCCCATCCCATCCACTTTGATGCCACCCTATACTTCGCGAATGGACCAGACAGTACATTTCTCACCTCCTTCAGAAGAGCGGGCCAGACTTGAAGATTTGGCGTTGACAGCTACCTGCCGGCACTGCGGGCAGATGTATCCGCTGTAAAGGCTGCAGGCAAATGACACACGTGATTAATGGCAATACTGAAATCATTGCGCACATTGGTTTCCCGACGCATGCCTTCAAGGCGCCAATGATCTACAACCCCTGGTTTGCAAAGGCCGGGGTCAATGCCATCGTCGTACCCATGGGGTCCCGCCCCGAGCATTTCCCTGATTTTTTGCGCAGCGTTTTTCGCCTTTCCAACATCCGGGGCGCATTGATCACCATGCCGCACAAGGTCGTGACCGTCGGGCTGCTGGACGACGTGTTCCCGACCGCCGCCATCGCAGGCGCCTGCAATGCAGTGCGCCTTGGGCCTGATGGCCGGTTGCAGGGAGACATGTTTGACGGCGAAGGCTTTGTGCGCGGCGTGCTGCGCAAGGGCTGCGTGCTGAAAGGCGCTCGCGTTCTGGTGGTGGGTTGCGGGGGTGTGGGCTCGGCCATCGCCGCATCGCTGGCTGCGGCAGGTGTGGGCGCCATCAGCCTGTTCGACGCCCATGCGGAATCGGCGCGCGGGCTGGGCGAGCGCCTGAAGCGGCATTACCCGGCTCTGGAAGTCAGCACAGGCAGCAACGACCCTGCCGGTTTCGACGTGGTGGTCAATGCCACACCGATGGGCATGAACGAGGGCGACCCCATGCCCATGGATGTGTCGCGCATTGCGGCCACCACTTTTGTCGGTGAAGTCGTCATGAAGACCGAGATGACTGCCTTCCTGAACGCCGTGCAGGCGCGCGGCTGCCGGTTTCAGGTGGGGTCTGACATGCTGTTTGAGCAGATTCCGGCTTACCTGGAGTTTTTTGGGCTTCCCGTGACCACACCCGAGGTGTTGCGGTCCATTGCAACGCTCAGTTACTGACAGGTACAATGACCGCCACGCCGGAACCCCGCATTGACTGCCATGTGCACGTGCTTGATCCGGCCCGGTTTCCCTACACACCAGATGCCTGGTACAAGCCCCTGCCCATGGAGACCGGCACGCCGGCGCAGCTGGGCCGGGTGCTTGATGCCCATGGGGTGAGCCACGCCCTCATCGTGGGCCCCAACTCGGGCTACGGTCTGGATAACCGCTGCCTGCTCGATACAGTTGCGCAGGGCAAGGGTCGTTATAAAGGCATTGCGGTCGTTCGCAACGATGCGAGCCGTGCAGAGCTGCAGGACCTGAAGGCTGCAGGCATTGTGGGCGTGGCGTTCAATGTGGCCCTGCTGGGGCTGGCGTATTACCGCGACATCGGCCCGCTGCTTGAGCGCCTGCGTGAGCTGGGCATGTGGGCGCAGGTGCAGGTCGAAAAAGACCAGTTGGCCGATATGGCGCCCATGCTGCAGGGCAGCGGCGCAAACCTTGTGTTTGATCACTGTGGCCGCCTGGACCCCCAGGCGGGTGTCGGGCAGGCCGGTTTTGCCGCACTGCTGGGGCTGGCCGGGACCGGGCGCGCCTGCGTCAAGATTTCCGGCCTGACCAAATGTTCAAATTTGCCTTACCCCTACCCGGATGCCCTGCCTTATGTGCAGGCCCTGCTGGCGGCCTACACGCCGCAATCTCTGGTGTGGGCTTCTGACTGGCCCTTCCTGCGCGCCCCGGACCGGATTGACTACGGGCCTTTGCAGGGCCTGTTTGAACAGCTTGTGCCAGACGCCACAGCGCGCCGCACCATTCTGTGGGACACCCCGAAACGCCTGTTTGGATTTGAGGAGCGCTGAATGGCCCCCGCATAATCCTGCGGATGGACAAACTCAAGCAGCTTGAATCCTTTGTATCTGTGGTGGCGCGCGGCAGCCTGGCCGCTGCGGCGCGTGCCGAAGGCGTGGCACCGGCCATCATGGGCCGCCGCCTGGATGCCCTTGAAGAGCGGCTTGGCGTGAAACTGCTGGTGCGGACCACGCGCCGCATGTCTCTCACGCATGAGGGCAGTGCCTTTCTTGAAGACTGCCAGCGCCTGCTCTCCGACATCGCCAACGCCGAGGCCAGTGTGTCTGCCGGCGGGGTCAAGGCGAGCGGGCATTTGCGCATCACCGCGCCAGCGGGTTTTGGCCGTCGTCATGTCGCGCCGCTGGTGACTGCGTTTCGCGAGCAGCATGCCGACGTGACGATTTCGCTCAACCTCAGCGACCGCGTGGTGGACCTTGCCGGAGAGGGTTTTGATTGCGCAGTGCGCGTGGGCGATTTGCCTGACTCATCGCTGGTCAGCGTGCGCATGGCCGACAACCGACGCCTCTGCGTGGCCGCGCCCGGCTATCTTGAGATCCACGGAACGCCGCAGCACCCGTCCGAGTTGTCAAAGTTTGACTGCCTGACGCTGTCAAGCGAAGCCTCTCAAACCCGGGGCTGGGCATTCATGGTGGACGGAGAGCTGGTTTACCTCAAGCCGGGTGGTCCGCTCGATTGTTCTGACGGACAGGTGCTGCATGACTGGTGCCTGGCGGGTTACGGCATCGCCTGGCGCAGCACCTGGGAGGTCGAGGCTGAGGTCGCTGCCGGTCAACTGGTGGCGCTGCTGCAGGAGTTTGCCGCGCCGCCCAACGGTATTTATTGTGTCTTTCCTCAGCGCAAGCATTTGCCGTTGCGTGTGCGGCTGTGGATAGACTTTTTGAAGCAGAACTTCAGCGAGCCGGGTTACTGGCATGGCGAAATTCCAGCACCGGAAAATGAAAAAGCCCATCCGCCTGCGGCGAATGGGCC
This sequence comes from Polaromonas sp., assembly GCF_016185115.1. Lineage (GTDB taxonomy): Bacteria > Pseudomonadota > Gammaproteobacteria > Burkholderiales > Burkholderiaceae_C > Polaromonas. The sequence continues at coordinate 327,323 of NZ_JACPOF010000021.1, forward strand.
ATTGCCTGTGCTGTAAAGATTACTTCTTGGCGTCTTTGGCGTCCGCCTTCTTGTCGGCCACTGGCTTGGCGTCTGCTTTTGCCATGGGCTTGGCTTCAGCGGCTTTCTTGTCGCCGGAAGCATCGGCAATACATTTCTTCTCAAAGCTGGATTTGGCAGCACCGGCGAGCTTCTTCTCGGCGGATTGGGCTGCGCAGGCAGCTGCAGGGCTTGGCGTTGCAGCGCCACCTGCATCAGCAATACATTTCTTCTCAAAGCTGGACTTGGCAGCACCGGCCAGTTTCTTTTCAGCAGACTGGGCAGCACAGGCTGCAGCCGGGCTGGCGGCGGCTGCATCGGCCATGCATTTTTTCTCGAAGCTGGCCTTGGCGGCACCGGCGAGCTTCTTCTCAGCAGACTGTGCTGCGCAGGTATCTGCGGCGTGGGCCACAGGTGAGAAGGCCATGGTGAGGGCGAAAGCGGTGGCGATCAGTGACAAAAGCTTTTTCATGAGGGGCTCCGGTTGGGAATCAGGCGAGTGGAAAAGTAAGGGTGTTTTGGGTTCCAGTGGGAATTCCAACATATAAAGCCATCCCTCACAAGATGGATGACGAGTAGCTTTTGTCCTTAAACGTAAAATCAGGGCATGCTCGCTATAAAAAATGAACTGCTCGCAGCACTGGCTGACGGGCTGGAACAGCTTTCCCCCGGTGCGGGCGACAAGGCTGCGTTTGAGTCACCCAAGGTGGCTGCGCACGGTGACTTCGCCTGTACGGCGGCCATGCAACTGGCCAAACGCCTCAAACAGAACCCGCGCCAGGTGGCGGAAGCGCTGAAGGCCATCCTGCTGGCCAAACCGGCCTATGAAAAGTGGGTCGACGCAGTTGAAATTGCCGGCCCGGGTTTTATCAACGTCAAACTCAAGCCTGTTGCAAAACAGGAAACCGTGCGTGAAGTTTTGCACGCAGCTGCGCAGTACGGCGTCAAGCCGCAGGCTGCTGGCCAGCGCATGATTGTCGAGTTCGTATCGGCCAACCCGACCGGCCCGCTGCACGTGGGCCACGGCCGCCAGGCCGCGCTCGGCGATGCGATCTGCAACCTGTTTGTCACGCAGGGCGTTGATGTCTACCGCGAGTTTTATTACAACGATGCGGGTGTGCAGATACACACGCTGGCCACCAGCACGCAGGCGCGCGCCAAAGGCATCAAGCCCGGTGATGCAGGTTGGCCCGAGTCGGCCTACAACGGTGACTACATCGCGGACATTGCGGCAGACTTCCTCGCCAAAAAAACCGTCAGGTCGGATGACCGCGAATTCACCGCCTCTGGTGACGTGGAAGACCTCGACTCGATCCGCCAGTTCGCCGTGGCCTACCTGCGCCGCGAGCAGGACCTGGATTTGCAGGCCTTCTCGGTACGCTTTGACAACTACTACCTCGAGTCCAGCCTGTACAGCTCTGGCCGGGTCGATGCAGCAGTGGGCAAACTGAAAGCTGCAGGCAAGACTTACGAGCAGGACGGCGCGCTGTGGCTCAAGTCCACCGACTACGGTGACGACAAGGACCGGGTCATGAAAAAGGGCGACGGCACCTACACCTACTTCGTGCCCGACGTCGCCTATCATCTGGCCAAATGGGAGCGCGGTTTCAGCCGCGCGATCAATATCCAGGGCATGGACCACCACGGCACCATCGCCCGCGTGCGCGCCGGGCTGCAGGCGGCGAATGAAGGTGTGCCCCAGGGCTACCCTGACTACGTGCTGCACACCATGGTGCGTGTGGTGCGCAATGGCGAAGAGGTCAAGATTTCAAAACGTGCGGGCAGCTACGTGACGCTGCGCGATTTGATCGAATGGACCAGCGCTGATGCAGTGCGCTTCTTTTTGCTCAGCCGCAAGCCTGATACCGAATACATCTTCGATATCGACCTGGCCCTTAGCAAAAACAACGAGAACCCGGTGTACTACGTGCAGTACGCGCATGCGCGCATCTGCTCGGTGCTGGCGGCGTGGGGTGGCGATGAGGCGACGCTGAAGGCTGTCGATTTGTCGCCGCTGGTGAGCGCGCAGGCGCAGGCGCTGATGCTGTTGCTGTCCAAATACCCGGACATGCTGGCCAACGCCGCCAGCGGCTTTGCGCCGCACGATGTGGCCTTTTACCTGCGTGAGCTGGCCGCCTGCTATCACAGCTATTACGATGCCGAGCGTATCCTGGTTGATGAAGAGCCCGTGAAGCAGGCGCGCCTGGCGCTGGTCGCGGCGACGGCGCAGGTGTTGCACAATGGCCTGGCGGTGCTGGGCGTGAGTGCCCCGCGCAAGATGTGAACAGACCCTAACGAGACGAGCATGACGCATTCCCAAACGGCCAGACCCCGGACCTCCAACAAGCAGCGTGGCGGCACCCTGCTGGGCATCATTATCGGCGCGCTGCTCGGGCTGGGCGCTGCGCTGGCGGTGGCGGTTTACGTGACCAAGGTGCCCGTGCCCTTCATGAACAAGGGCCAGGTGCACAGCGCTGACAACGACGCCGCTGAAGCCAAAAAGAACAAGGACTGGGACCCGAATGCGGCGCTGGCCGGCAAGAACCCGGCACGGCCTGCCGCAGTGGCTTCTGGCACAGTGGGAACCGAGAGCCCGGTGGCGACTGCGAGCGCCGCCAAAGGCAGCAAGCCAGCGGCCTCGGCTGTTTCGGCCGACCCGCTGGGTGATCTGGCGAAGGCCAGGTCCGAAGCCAAACCCAGGACTGAGGCCAAGCCTGACACTGTGGCGTCGGCTGGCAGTAGCGCAGACCCATTCAGCTATTTCATACAGGCAGGCGCTTTCCGGACGCCGGAAGACGCTGAAGCGCAACGCGCCAAGCTCTCGCTGATTGGCTTCCAGGCCAAGGTGACAGAGCGCGAACAGTCTGGCCGTACCGTGTACCGTGTGCGCCTCGGGCCTTTCGACAAAAAGGATGAGGCCGACAAGATCAAGGAAAAGCTGGACAGCAACGCCATTGAAACGGCCCTCGTCAGGGTCCAGCGCTGAACTTTTGGCAGCCTTGGTGTCCAACATGCTGTCTTGTGCAGCAGTTTTGTGCCAGGCCTTCAGGGAATTTCGAGTTTTTCAGGAGAAACATAAATGCAACGACGTCAGTTCTCGCTTTCGGCTGCCACGGTAGCCGCCGCTTCCCTCGGGGGTGCCTTTGTACTGCCGGGTACCGCTCTGGCTCAGGGCAAACCCCCGCAGGACGGGGTTGATTACCTGACGCTGGACAAGGCTGCCACGCTGGAGGCACCCGCCGGCAAGATCGAGGTGGTTGAGTTCTTCTGGTACAGCTGCCCGCACTGCAACCGTTTTGAGCCCCAGCTGGAGGCTTGGCTCAAGAAGTTGCCTAAAGACGTGTTCTTCCGTCGTGCGCCGGTATCGTTCCGGCCTGACTTTGAGCCGCAGCAAAAGCTTTACTACACGCTGGAAGCCATGGGCAAGGTTGACGCGATGCAGAAAAAGGTTTTTGACGCCATCCATGTTGAAAAACAGTCATTGACCACGGCCGACCAGATCATTGCCTGGGCCGGTGTTCAGGGCCTGGACAAGGCGAAGTTTGCGGAGACTTACAACTCCTTTCCGATCGCCACCAAGGTCCGCAAGGCCACGCAACTGCAGGACCAGTACAAGGTGCAGGGCGTACCTGCGCTGGGCGTGGCTGGCAAGTATTACACCGACGGTACCCAGGCCGGGACCATGGAGCGTGCCTTGGTGGTGACCGATTTCCTGGTCGCCAGCGCCCGCAAGAAATAAGTTGCCTGGCCTGCTCCGGTCTTTGAAACGGGGCGCACAAGCAAAAAACCCGCCAAGGCGGGTTTTTTTACGCGTAAAGCCCGGCAACCGGCTGCGGATAAGCGGGCCTGTGCGGTTTTCGGTCGCTACAATGGGCTGAAACAACGCGCAGCAAGATTCGTGCCTTTATGAAATACCCCACTTTTTTGACGAAAACCGCCGCGGCTCTTGCTGTGCTGACCGTGCTGACCGTCTTGCCGGTTGCTGCTGAGCAGGCTGACCGCGATAAGCCCATGAACGCCGAGTCTGATGCCCTGCGTTATGACGACTTGAAGCAAACCAGCGTTTTCACGGGCAACGTGGTGATCACCAAAGGCACGACCATCATTCGCGGCGAGCGGGTCGACGTCACCCAGGACCCCGAGGGCTACCAGAAAGCCATAGTGATCGCCCCGGCGGGCAAGCTGGCCTTCTACCGCAAGAAGCGGGAAGGTCTTGACGAGTTCATCGAAGGCGAGGGCCTGCGCATTGAGTACGACAGCCGTCCCGATGTCGTCAAATTCATAGGCAGTGCCGTGATGCGCCGCTACAAGGGTGCGGTTCTGTCCGATGAATCGACCGGCTCGCAGATCAACTACGACAACGTGACCGATGTGTTCACTGTTGAAAGTAACGCCCAGAACAAGTCCGCCACCAACCCTACGGGGCGTGTGCGCGCCTTGCTGTCACCCCGCAACGCGGCCTCAGGTGCGGCTGGCACCCCTGCTGCAACGCCGCCTGCGTCTGCTGCCACCCTGCGCCCCAGCAATACGCTGGGTAACGAGAAAAACTAGGCCCCTGAATACATGGATACGGAAAACGTGAACGTTGCTGAAAGCGCAACACTGGAATCGTCTTCTCATGAAACCAGCGGCGGCGGCGTTGCGGCGGTCAGCCAGCTTGTGGCGACAGGGCTGCAAAAGTCCTACGGCAGCCGTACGGTGGTCAAGGATGTTTCGCTGTCGGTCAAAAGCGGCGAGGTCGTGGGCCTGCTGGGCCCCAACGGCGCCGGCAAGACCACGTCTTTCTACATGATCGTAGGCCTGGTGCGTGCCGACGCGGGAGACATCACGATTGACGGCAACCCGGTCGAGCAGATGCCTATACACAGGCGCGCACGCCTGGGCTTGAGCTACCTTCCACAGGAGGCGTCCATCTTCCGCAAGCTGACGGTCGAGCAGAATGTGCGCGCAGTGCTTGAACTGCAGACTGACGACGCCGGCAAGGCCCTGAGCCCCGCCGCCATCGGCGAGCGCCTTGACGCGCTGCTCAAGGATCTGCGCGTGGACCACCTGGCAGATTCGCCAGCCCTCGCACTGTCCGGGGGTGAACGCCGCCGCGTCGAGATCGCGCGTGCGCTGGCCACCCAGCCGCGCTTTATTTTGCTGGACGAGCCCTTCGCCGGTATTGACCCGATTGCCGTGATCGAGATCCAGCGCATCATCGGCTTCCTGAAGGCGCGTGGCATTGGCGTGCTGATCACCGACCACAACGTGCGGGAGACGCTGGGCATCTGCGATCACGCCTACATCATCAGCGACGGCCATGTTCTGGCCAAGGGTACGCCGTCGGAGATCGTCAACAACGCCGATGTACGCCGCGTCTATCTTGGCGAACACTTCAGGATGTAATGGCTCCCCCCCGTCGTTGGCTCACTGCGTGTAGCCCCTTCCCCCCTGCAGGGGGCTGCGCCTGCAGTCCGGCAAAGCCGGCCCTGCGGCCCATGCTTGCTCAAGACTCTTCGTTTTCAGTTATGCGGAAAACGGCATGAAGCAGGGCTTGTCGCTTCGCGTCTCGCAGCATCTTGCGCTGACGCCGCAGCTGCAACAGTCGATACGATTGCTGCAACTCTCCACGCTTGAGCTCAGCCAGGAGGTCGAGCAGATGCTCGACGAGAACCCCTTTCTTGAGGTGACGGAAGAGTCTGCTGTGCGTGAAGAGTTTGGCCTGGACCACATCAACACGCCGGTGAGCCAGGACAACCAGGAGTTTGAATCGGCCGGTGATTCGATGTCTGGCGGTACGATCGATTCAGGCACAACAAGCAGCACTGAATCGGAGACGACACCTGAAATCAGCTCTGAAGCCAGGCTGGAAGAAAGCTGGGAGGGCGATGGTTCCGTGGAGTCGGCGCCTGACGACAGTGAATGGGGTGGTGATGCCCTCCCGCGCAAGAACAATAATGGCGATGACGGTGATGCCGACGCCTCCGATCTTGCACGCAGCCATGAGTCGCTTCAGGACCATCTGCACCGCCAGTCGCTGAGCCTGCGCCTGTCCGAAGAAGACAGGGCGGCTTTGCACTTTCTGATTGAGTCACTCAACGACGACGGTTACCTTGAAGACACGCTGGCATCGCTGGCCAGAGGCCTGGCCGGTGATGACCTTGAACAGGCCGAGGAGCTGGAGCAGCATTTTGCGATGGCGCTCAAGCTCCTGCATCACATGGAGCCGCCCGGCGTGGGCGCGCGCAACCTGGCCGAATGCCTGGGCCTGCAACTGCTCGATTGTCGCGATTGCGATGAGACACGCGCTGCCATCGCCATGTGCAGGCAACCCATGGAACTGCTGGCCAAACGCGATGTCAAGCGCCTGTCGCAACTCTGCGGCTACCCCGATACCGTCATTAAAAGTGCGATTGCACTGATAGGCCGGCTCGACCCCAAGCCGGGCCGGCGTTTTGTCAATGTGGAGCGCAACCTGGTGGTGCCCGACGTGCTGGTTGTGAAGGTCGGCCGGGGCTTCAAGGTCACGCTCAATGGTGACGTGATGCCCAAGCTGCGGGTACATGACATTTACGCCAATGCGCTCAAGCAGCACAAGGGCCAGGGTGGTCAGGCGCTGCAGCAACGCCTGCAGGAGGCCCGCTGGTTTATCAAGAACATCCAGCAGCGCTTTGACACCATCCTGCGCGTGAGTACTGCGATTGTCGAGAGGCAGAAAAATTTCTTCACACATGGTGAACTTGCCATGCGGCCGCTTGTGCTGCGTGAGATTGCCGATGAACTGGGCCTGCACGAATCGACCATCTCGCGGGTGACGACGGCCAAATACATGAGCACGCCGTTCGGCACTTTTGAGCTCAAGTATTTCTTCGGATCGGCGCTGGGCACAGAGACTGGTGGGAATGCCTCGAGCACCGCTGTGCGCGCGCTGATCAAGCAGTTTGTGGTGTCTGAAAGCACCAAAAAACCACTCAGCGACAACCAGATTTCGGAAATGCTCAAGGAGCAGGGTATCGAATGCGCGCGTCGTACGGTGGCCAAATACCGTGAAGCGCTGCGCATAGCCCCAGCCAATTTGCGCAAAGCCTTATGAACCAACTTCAACTATTTTTACCCTGTGCCGCCGGCGTCGAGGCCTTGCTGGCCACAGAGGTGCAGCGCATTACAGGCATTACGGGCAAAGCCTGGCGCGCGGGCGTGCAATTGCAGGGTTCGTGGCGCGATGCCATGCAACTCAACCTGCACAGCCGCCTCGCTCAGCGTGTGCTGATCGAATTGCAACACAACCAGTACCGCAGCGAGCAGGACCTCTACAACGCGACGGCCAATGTCGCTTGGGAAATCTGGTTTACACCCAAACAGACCTTCAAGGTCGAGATTACAGCCCAACACAGTCCATTAACCAGCCTGAATTTTGCCGCGCTGAAAATCAAGGACGCGATTGCCGACCGCTTTCGCGCCAAGTTCGACGTGCGTCCTGATGTGGATACGCGCTGGCCCGATGTGCGCATCTATGTACACCTGACGGTCGATACGGTCACCATCTATATCGACACCTCGGGCGAGCCGCTCTTCAAGCGCGGCTGGCGCGAGGACAAGGGCGATGCACCGCTGAAGGAAACTTTAGCCGCCGCCATGATCGCCGCCAGCGGCTGGGACCGGCAATGCCGGGACGGCATGCCCCTGTACGACCCTTGCTGTGGCTCAGGCACCATCGCGATTGAGGCGGCGCAGATTGCCTGCAACATTGCACCTGGCATTAACCGGCGTTTTGCCTTCCAGAAATATTTGCCTTTCCAGCAGCACGTGTGGGACGGTCTGCTGGATCAGGCCGAGGCCGCCATCACCGAACCCACCGCACCAGTATTCGGCAGCGATGTTTCCTTCCGCATGGTTGACTTTGCCGAGCGCAATGCTGAGCGTGCCGGCGTGGCGAACGCCGTACAGTTTCGTGGCGGTGACGCCTTGCAGCGCATGCCGCCCGCACCTACCGGCGTGATGCTGGTGAACCCGCCTTATGGCGAACGCATTGATGTGGCCGGTGTGGCGGGTGCGCAGCGGCGTGAGAGCGCGCGCTCCGAATTCCAGGGGCAAGGCATTGACGAGTTCGGCCAGCCTTTGCCGCAAGCTGACGCCATACACGCGCTGCCGCGTGACCGCAACGCCAACCCGGCGCGCGAACAGGCCTTGACCGAGACGGGCGAAGAGGCCTCAGACTTCTTTCCGAAACTCGCTGCGCACTGGAAAAAAAACTACGCCGGCTGGACCGCTCATGTGCTGACACCTGACCTCAAGCTGCCCGGCAAGATGCGCCTGAAGGAGTCACGCCGCGTACCCATGTGGAACGGCCCGATTGAATGCCGCCTGTTCCGCTTTGACATGGTTGCCGGTTCGGCGCGTACCAAACCCCCTCGCGAGGCATGACACGTGAACTGATCGTCATCGACACCAACATCGTCCTTGACGTGGTTGTGTTCGGTGATGCGGCTGCCCTGCCACTGAAGCAGGCACTTGAATGTGGCAAGCTTGACTGGCTGGCCACGCCGCCCATGCGCGACGAACTTGAGCGCGTGCTGGCCTATGCGCAAATCGTCCCCCGCCTGGCTTTCTACAAACTGAAGGTTGAAGACGTACTCGCTGCCTTTGACAAACACGCACGCATCGTTGAGGTCGCCGCCAAGGCACCCGTTACCTGCAGCGATGCTGATGACCAGGGCTTCATAGACCTCGCGGTTGCGCACAAGGCAATGCTGCTGAGCAAGGACAAGGCTGTGACCTCGATGACCAAACGTCTGCTCGCGTATGGCGTCGTCGTGCGCAGGACCCTGTGACCGTGCAGCCCGGCTCGGTCAATTCAGGCATGTTTATATAGCGGACTTTTATGGTCATGTGGTCATGACAATTGCTTCGTTGTAGAAGCGCGCTCCGGCTCCTAGTATTCGCCTCTGGCTCATTTCAGCCAGATCAACGAATACTGACATGACCTCCCTTTCTCCGACCTCCCGCGCTTCATGGCCCAGGCGCACCGCGCTTGCCTTGCTGATCGTGCCACTGCTTGCAGGCAGCCTGCCTGCCCGCGCCGAGTCTGCCGCCGACTACCCCAGCAAGCCCATACAGATTGTGTTTCCGTGGTCGCCCGGCAGTGATGAACTTGTGCGTGTACTGGCCACCGACCTCACGGCGCGTCTCGGGCAACCGGTGCTCATCGATTACCGCCCCGGTGCGGCCACCAGCATAGGCGCGGCGCACGTCGCCAAGGCCCCGGCCGATGGCTACACGCTGCTCTACGGCAGCAGCACCACCTTTGCCATCAACCCCAGCGCCTATGTCCGCCTGCCGTATGACCCGGCGCGCGACTTTGCACCCATTACGCGCCTCACCTCGTCGCCCTTCTTTGTCTTTGCCAGTCCCAAACTGCCCGTGAATTCGCTTGGCGAATTGCTGGCGCTGGCCAAAAAACGCCCGGGCGAAATCAGCTACGCCACGCCAGGCATTGGCTCAGTTCCGCATCTGTCCATAGAGCGCCTGGCCCAGCAGGTGGGCGTCAAGCTCAATCACGTTCCCTACAAAGGCAATGGCCAACTGATGACCGACGTCGTGGGCGGCCACGTCGATTTTTCATTCAGCGTGCATGCGCAACCCTTCATTCAGGACAAGCGCGTGAAAGGCCTGGCCTTCACCGGCGCGCAGCGCTCGGCGGCCTTGCCCGAACTGCCCACGGTGTCGGAAACCGGCGTGGGCCCCTACACCTCCTCTGTCTGGTTTGGTCTGGTCGCCCCTGCAGGCACGCCGCCGGCGATTGTGAAAAAGATTAACGAGGCTGTGCGCGAGGCTATGGCCCAACCTGCATTCAAGGCCAGATTTGCAGCCCAGGGCATAGACCTCTCGCCCAGCACACCTGAAGAATTCGCGGCCCAGATACGCAACGAGATCCCGGTCTGGCGGGAGGCCGTGCGCCTGGCCGGGGTCACGCCCGCTAACTGAAACCTGAACCGAAACCCATCTTTCCCTCAACCTCCAAAGGACATCATGACTGACAAAACCTTTCCTACCATCCGCCTGTCACCCAACGGCCCGGTCTTCGACCTCCCCATCTATGTGGCGCAGCAGGAAGGCATTTTCGAGAAGTACGGCCTCAAGGTGCAATTCGTCGAGAAATACAACGGCCATGAAAGCCATGCTTCCATTGACCCTTTCGAGCGCCGCAAGGAAAGCCTGTATGAAGACGGCACGGCCGATGCCTACAACCTCTGCGAGTGGGCCGGGCTGGACCGCTCCGAAAACAGCACGCGCGGCAGCCGCGTGCATGCATTGCGTCCTGCAGTGGCCGCCCAAGCCATCCTGTCTTTCGACAGTGAAATCCAGGAAGTGCGCGACCTCGCCGGCGTGCCAGTCGGCATCAACGAACGCACCGGTTCGCACTACACCACCCTGCAGATCCTGGGCGGATCACTGGCGCGTGAAGACGTGGTGCTGGCGCATCGCGGCGCACCGCAGGAGCGCTACGATGAACTGAAGTCAGGCAAGCTGCGTGCGGCTGCGTTGATGGAGCCCTACATCAGCCTGGCGCTCAAGGAAGGTGCGCACATTGTCAGCGTGGTCTTCTACCGTGGTGCTGAAGTGATCTCGCCGGATGTTGATGACGACCTGCGCACCGCCTACCGCAGCGCGCTCAATGAGGCGGCCGACCTGCTGCAACGTGATTTCGGCAAGTACAAACACCACCTCACGGACCAGATCAAGGGCCAGCTTGAGCCGCATGAGCTCTTTGACCACTTTGTGCATTACGCGCGCAGCCGCGAGTTTGACGAGAGCCGCTTTGCCTTCACCTACCAGTGGATGAAGTCCTGGAACCTCACACCCGGCGACAAGGCCTTCAACCAGCTGGCGATCTGAGCCGTAGCCACAACGTCAGGCTCAGGCAGTTGCGGCCCGAAAGCTGTGCGCACTGGCCATGGGCCAGTACTGTTTGAACACATTGTTCTGCTTGTCCAGCGCTCCCAGCAGGGCACCGGGCTCGACCTGCATGATGAGGTTGCTGAGCAGGCGTACTTCGGTATCTGTCAGGCGGCGCACGATGTGGTGAGCGTTGACCTGTTGAGGATGTTCCAGCCCGGCGGCCTGCACCAGCTCCTGCAGGGCGTGCAGCGTGCTGCGGTGAAAGTTGCGCACGCGGTCGGCCTTGTCGGGCACCACCAGCGCGGCCTGGCGCCTGGTGTCCTGCGTTGTCACGCCCGTCGGGCAGGTGCCCGTGTGGCAGGTCTGCGCCTGTATACAGCCCAGCGCCATCATGAAGCCGCGACCTGCGTTGCACCAGTCGGCGCCCAGCGCCATCAGGCGCACCATGTCGAAGGCCGTCACTACTTTGCCGGCCGCACCTATCGAGATGCGGTGGCGCAGGTTCACGCCAATCAGCGTGTTGTGCACCAACAGCAGGCCTTCCTGCAGCGGTGCGCCTACGTGGTCTGTGAACTCCACCGGGGCCGCACCCGTGCCGCCCTCGGCGCCATCGACCACGATGAAGTCGGGCGTGATGTTGGTCTCCAGCATGGCCTTGACGATGGCAAACCACTCCCAGGGGTGGCCGAGGCAGAACTTGAAACCGGTCGGTTTGCCGCCAGAGAGTTTGCGCAGTCTTGCGATGAAATGCATCATCTCGACCGGTGTTGAGAAAGCACTGTGGCTGGACGGCGAGATGCAATCCTTGCCGATTGGAATGCCGCGTGTCGCCGCGATTTCCGATGTCACCTTGGGCCCGGGCAGGATGCCGCCGTGGCCGGGTTTGGCGCCCTGGCTCATCTTGATTTCAATCAGCTTGACCTGCGGGTCGAGCGCGCTGGCCGTGAAGCGCTCTTCATTGAATGTGCCGTCGTCGTTGCGGCAGCCGAAATACCCCGAGCCTATTTCCCAGATCAGATCACCGCCGTGTACGCGGTGATGTGATGAGATGGAGCCTTCGCCGGTGTCATGCGCAAAGCCGCCCATCTTCGCGCCCTTGTTCAATGCCAGGATGGCGTTGGCCGAGAGCGAACCAAAACTCAGCGCAGAAATGTTGAAGACGCTGCTTTGGTAAGGCTGTGTGCAGGGCTCGACTGATTCGGAGGGCTTGCCGGGCGTGCCACCAATCCAGATGCGGAAGTCGTGCGAAGGCAGTCTGGTCGGCGACATCGAATGGTTGACCCATTCATACCCTTGGGCGCCCACATCAAGCTGCGTGCCGAAAGGCCGGTTGTCCGGCTCGCCTTTGGCGCGCTGGTAGACCAGTGAACGCTGCGCGCGAGAGAACGGCGTGGCCTCGCTGTCGCTTTCGATGAAGTACTGGCGCATTTCGGGGCGTATGTACTCCAGCAGAAATCGCATGTGACCAATGACCGGGTAGTTGCGCAGGATGGCGTGGCGGTCCTGCTGCAGGTCGTATATACCAAGTGCGACCAGCGCCACGCAGACGGCAAACAGCACCAATGCCAACCACCAGAACGAGAAAAAGACAAGTTTGACCAGGAAGGCCAGCGCACCGAACACGCACAGGGCCATGAAGGAGTAACGCGTGGGAAAGTGGGCATTGAGTCGCTGGAGCATCGTAAGCCTTCAGATACAAGGTCGTTTTGTGAATCGCTGCCTTGGTGCGGCAGATACACTTTGCATCATAAGAGCGCCGCGTGTCGCTCAGCCCCTGTTGCACATGAAACCAGACCCTGACCCCGCCGCCGCCAGCTTCATGGAGATTGAGGACTTCGACGAACTCGACGCCATCCTCGATGAATTGCGCAGCCGGTATGACGAAACACCCCAGTGGGAATTTTGTGAAGGCTTCATGGCGGCTGTGATCTGCTCGCGCCGGACCATTCCGGCGGCTGAGTACATCCCTGTGCTTCTGGCCACGCCTGCCGACGGAGAAGCGCCTGACGCTGAAGGTGGATCGTTCGCCGATGAGGCGCAGCAGCAGCGCTTCATGGCCTTGTGGAACAGGCGCTGGGCCGAGGTCGCGACCGCGCTGGACTCCAAGGTCGAAACCCTTGAAGACGACGAGTGTTACCACCCCGAGGTCATGGACATACGCGGCGCGGTGGCGGACATGCCGCCCGACGAGCAGGCCAACTTCAAGGGTGAAGACCTGCCTGCGTTTGCCCAGGTCTGGGCGCTGGGCTTCATGTTTGCTGTTGAAAGCTGGCCCGACGAATGGGCTGCACCGCGTGACAAGGATGCCGCCAGATGGCTGGACGAAGCGCTGGAAGCGGTTGTTGCCATGACCGAAGACGACACCGGCAAGCCCGAAGTGTCCCCCCTGAGTGAAGAAGGTGCACCCAGTACCAGCATTGCCCGGCTGAACGCGTTTGGTGAGGCGATATGGGCTGTTTATGACCTGCGCGAGTTGTGGCGCACCATTGGGCCCAAGGTTGAGACGGTTCGTGCTGAAGCCACGCCTGGCCGCAATGATGTCTGTTATTGCGGCAGCGGCAAAAAGTACAAAAAGTGCCATGGGGCTGGCTGAGAGGTCAGGCACAACCCCTGTCCGTAGCCCATAAAAAAAGCCCGCTTGATGCGGGCTTTTTCAATTCAGCCGGGGCTGATTATTTTTGTGCAGCAGCAGCCTTTTTGGCGGCTTTTGCCTTGCGTGCGCCCTTTTTGGCGGTGCGCTTGGTCTTTGCAACAGCCTTGGCAACTGGCTTTTCAGCAGGTGCAGCGGCTGGGGCTGCTGCAGGTGCAGCGGTTTGTGCAGCAGCTGGCGTGGAGATCACGGCCAGGGGCATGGCCAGAACAGCAGCGCTTGCGAGGATAGACAGAAATTTTTTCATGGTTGGCTCCTGGTGTTAGGTATTTGGATGTTTGCCTTTCGGCCCATCTATAACGCCAACATTTGGGCTCCGGTTGACTCATCTGCAAGCTTTTTTGTAACTGACTCAGGCAGCACCGAATTCGTCGCCCATCTCGCGCGCACGTTGTTTGGCCGCGTGCATGGCTCGGACGAAGAGTGTCTTGACCCCGTCCTGCTCCATGGAGGTGATGGCTGCATAGGTTGTGCCCCCTTTGGATGTCACCCGGCCGCGCAGGATTTCGGGTGGCTCGTCAGACGCTTTTGCCAGGGCGGATGCCCCTACAAATGTGCCTATGGCCAGCTTGTTGGCCTGCTCACGGGTCAGGCCCATGTCGACACCCGCCTCTATCATGCCCTCGATGAAATAAAAGACATAGGCCGGGCCGGAGCCTGAAATGGCGGTCACCGCGTCCAGCTGGTTTTCGTCGTCCAGCCAGACGTAGTCGCCGGTGGTCTTGATGACGGATTCGACGGCCAGCCGGTCAGCGGCGTTGACGGCCTTGCGTGCAAACAGCGCCGTCATGCCCTTGCCTACCAGCGCCGGTGTGTTGGGCATGGATCGCACCACCACCTCGGTGCCCAGCCAGCGGGCGATGCTGTCCGAGCGTATGCCTGCCGCCACGCTCAGGTGCAGGGCGGTCTTGGTATGAAAGCGCGCCATCATGGCGGCTTCCTTGAAGGTCTGGGGCTTGACGGCCCACACCACCAGGCTGGCATCGGCCAGCGCTGCGCTCGGCGCCTCTTCCACCTTGACGCCAAACTGTTTCTTGAGTTTGGCCGCCTGCTCGGCAAAGGGCTCGACGACGTGGATGTTGGCGGGCTTTGTTCCCCGCTTGATCAGCCCGCCGATGATGGCGCTGGCCATATTGCCGCCGCCTATGAAGGCGATATTCTCGGGTGCGTGGGCATTGGTGGCGGGCATGGGGGCGGGTCGGGATGTAGTGGGTTTGGGCATGGTGATCACTCCAGGAATTCAAACGCCAGCAGTTGAGTGACCTGCCGTGCGCTGAAATTGTCGTCGCTGATAAAAACAAGGCTGCGATTGCCGCTGGCCAGCCTTGGCCCCCAGGTCATGCCTTCAGTGTTGTCCAGCCGGTCAAGGCGCTTTCCTGCACCGGGGCCGATAAAAGACGCGAAATTGGCCAGCAGCAGCTTGTTCACCGGCTGGTAGTTTGCGCCCTGCAAGGCTGGGGTGTCCAGCGTGTCGCTGCCCTGAAGGGTGTCAACCAGGTAGAGGCGCAGCGAATTGCCGGTGGCGGTGTCGTAACCGGCCATGTAGGCGCGCTCCAGCACCAGCATGCGGTGCTGGTCCAGCATGAGGATCTCGCTGATGCCGTTGTCTGCGGGGGCAATGGCGGGCCTGGGTGCACGCGGAATCGCATCGGGAATGTAGGCCACCTGGCGCAGCAGCCTGCCGCCGGCAAGATCAATCTGCGTCAGGCGGCAGGGCCCGCCCGGCGCGCCAACGCTGGGCAGGGGTCCGTCCTGCAGCATCGCACCCTCCATCGCCAGCCAGGCGGTTTTGCCGTCGGGTGTCAGGCTCATGCCCTCAAAGCCCCGGTTGCTGCGCGGGCCGCGTGTGGTGTTGAAGTCAAACAGGGGCGGCAGGGCGAACTGCCGCAGCAGCGTGCCATCCAGCCGGGATTCGCTGAAAGACGGTGCCACACCCGCCAGCGCATTGCCCTCACTGCTCCAGAACAGGGTCTGGCTGCCTGCGCGCCAGCGTATGGATTCCGGGTCCTGCAGCTTGTAACCGGTGATTGACGACGGGTAGGCAGAACCGTCGGACTGGCGCAATTGCGTCATGCCGGTGATTTCCGGCTGGCCCAGTGCGTTGCCGTCCAGGGGTATGCGCGCCGTATAAAACCGGGCCGGGTTGCGGGCAGAGCCATCATCGGTGATTAAAAAATACTGGCCGCTGGCCGGGTCGTAGTCAATGCCCGAGAGGCCGCCCACCGTTGTGCTCTGGTATTGCAGGCCGTGGGGGATGCGGGCCTCGCCAATCAGGCGCAGGCTGGCGGGAAGAGTGCCGGGCGTTATTGGCGCTGGCGCGGCCGGGGCACAGGCGTGCAGGCCAAGCGCTGCCAGGGCCGAAGCCCCTATCAGTTGCCGCCGTGTCAGGCCGGCGCAGGTGTCATCGACGGGTCTCATGATGCTTTCAACAGGAAGCCTTCAATGGTAGCTGGGGAAAGTGACGACACGCAGCCTCGCCTTATTGCGCTAACCTAGGCTGTAACCGACTACCTGCAGATTGAATGGACTACTTATTAGCACTTGACCAGGGCACGACCAGCTCACGTGCCATTTTGTTTGACCATTCGGGCAGCGTTGTGGCGCTGGCGCAGAAAGAGTTCCGCCAGATATTTCCGAAACCCGGTCAGGTCGAGCATGACGGGCTGGAGATCTGGTCCAGCCAGCTCTTTGTTGCGCGCGAATGCCTGCAACAATTGCCCGCAGGCGGCAAGGTCGCGGCGATAGGCATTACCAACCAGCGCGAAACCACTTTGCTCTGGGACCGCAAGACCGGCCAGCCGGTGGCCAACGCCATCGTCTGGCAGGACAGGCGCACGGCAGGCCGTTGCGACGAATTGCGCCAGGCCGGCCACGCGGCGCGCATCCAGAAAAAGACCGGGCTGGTGCTGGATGCCTACTTTTCGGGCACCAAGATCGAATGGCTGCTGGACCATGTGCCCGGCATCCGTGCGCGCGCCGAAAAAGGCGAGATCGCCTTCGGTACCATGGACAGCTGGCTGGTCTGGAACCTCACTGGCGGCAAGGTACACGTCACCGACGTCAGCAATGCCTCGCGCACCCTGCTGTTCAACCTGCACACCCTGGCGTGGGACGACGAGTTGCTGGGCCTGTTCAACATCCCGCGCTCTGTTTTGCCCGAGGTCGTGCCCAGCAGCGGCATCATGGCTGAGACTGACGCTGACGTGCTTGGCACAACTATCAAAATTGCTGGCATGGCGGGCGATCAGCAGGCCGCCACCTTCGGGCAGGTCTGTTTTGCGCCCGGCATGGCCAAGAACACCTACGGTACCGGCTGCTTCTTGCTGATGAACACCGGCGCACGCCCGGTGATCTCGAAAAACCGCTTGCTGACCACGGTGGGCTGGTCGTCAGAAGCCGCCACCGGCGCCGCTTATTGCCTGGAGGGCAGCGTGTTCATGGCGGGCGCCACCATCCAGTGGCTGCGCGACGGCTTGCAAATCATCAAGTCGGCGGACGAGGTGCAGGCGCTGGCCGAAAGCGTGCCTGATACCGGTGATGTGTATCTGGTGCCCGCCTTTGCCGGGCTGGGCGCGCCGCACTGGGACCCCTATGCGCGGGGCGCGCTGCTGGGCATGACGCGCGGCACCACGCGCGCCCACATCGCCCGTGCTGCGCTGGAAGCCATCGCCCTGCAAAGCGCCGACGTGTTTGCCGCCATGAGCCGCGATGCCGGGCTGGCGCTCAAAGAGCTGCGCGTGGACGGTGGCGCTAGCCGCAATGATTTGCTGATGCAGATGCAGGCCGATTTTTCAGGCGTGCCGGTGGTACGCCCCAGGGTGACCGAGACCACCGCACTCGGCGCAGCCTACCTCGCCGGGCTGGCCGTCGGTTTCTGGAGTGGCTCCGATGAAATCATGGCCCAGTGGCAGGTCGACCGGCGGTTTGAGCCGGTGATGGGTGCTGCCGAGCGCAGCGCGAAGCGGGCGCGCTGGCACAAGGCGGTGGAGCGGTCAAAACTCTGGGTCGAAAGCCAGGGGTGACGTGAACCAGCAAAGTGAATGAGCAGAACATACAAATCATTTGCTATTAAATTCGTAGCTGCCCACGTACGTATCTATTGGCCTGGAGGCTTGTTTGATGCCTGAAAATGGCCTTTTTTAGCCTGTTTTTCAGGTTCTGGCGAGGCAAATTTGCGCCACAGACGTGAAATGTTAAGTTCCATATTAACTTTTCGGTTTTTCGGCGTTCACGCGAACCACTAATAATGAGTGCATCACGCTGGCTCACTGAAGTCCGGCGGAAAAGAAATCCAAAGACATGAACCGCAGCCAGCTGATCGAACAACTCGCCAGGCCCGTCACCTATGACCTGGCCATCATCGGCGGCGGCGCGACAGGGCTGGGGGTTGCGCTGGATGCCGCAGCGCGCGGGTTTTCAGTCGTACTGGTCGAATCGCACGACTTTGCCAAGGGCACCTCGTCCCGTGCGACCAAGCTGGTTCACGGCGGCGTGCGTTACCTGGCACAGGGCAACATCTCGCTGGTACGTGAAGCCCTGCATGAGCGCACCACCCTGCTGGCCAATGCGCCGCACCTGGCGCAGCCGCTGCCTTTTGTGATGCCGGCCTACAGGTTCTGGGAGGCGCCGTTTTACGGCGTGGGGCTCAAGATGTATGACGCGCTGGCCGGCAAGGCGGGGCTGGCACCGACTGAATTTCTGAGCCGCGCCGAGACGCTGGCCCTGCTGCCAAACTCACGGCGCCAAGGCCCGGCCGGGCGGCTGAACGGCGGCGTCAAATACTGGGACGGCCAGTTTGATGATGCCCGTCTGGCCCTGGCGTTGGCCCGTACGGCCGCCGCCCAGGGTGCATTGGTGATCAATTACTGTGCTGCCACCGCATTGCGACATGAGGATGGCAAGCTCGCCGGCTTTGACGTGAAAGACCAGGAGACGGGGCTCAGATACGAAGTGAAGGCTGACTGTGTGGTCAACGCCACCGGCGTCTGGGTAGACCAGTTCCGCATGGAAGACGGCAAAGCCATCGGCCGGGACGTGAAAGAAATGGTTGCCCCCAGCCAGGGTGTGCACATTGTGGTTGACCGCTCGTTTTTGCCGGGTGACCACGCCATGCTGATCCCGAAAACGGCGGACGGGCGGGTGTTGTTTGCCGTGCCATGGCTGGGCAAGACCATTCTGGGAACGACAGACACGCCGCGCCATGACCTGGCGCGCGAGCCGCTGGCTTTCCGGGAAGAGGTCGATTTCATCCTGGGCGAATCCGCCCGCTATCTGACCCGGGCGCCGGGGCTGGCCGACATCAAAAGTATCTGGGTCGGGCTGCGGCCGCTGGTCAAGCCCCCTGACGAAGATGGCGAAAGCACGCAGACGCTGTCCCGTGAACATACCGTGCTGGCCAGCAAAAGCGGGCTGGTCACCGTGACCGGCGGCAAGTGGACGACCTACCGCGCCATGGCTGAAGACGTTCTGGATAAATGTTTTGAAGTAGGCCTGCTTGAAAGGCGAGCAAAGGGAGTAACCACTCACTTGAAGCTGCTCGGTGCGCAGCCCATGAGGCAGAAAATCAGTGATGCGCCCGGACTGCATCTATATGGGAGCGAGGCGGCGGCGGTGTTGGCGATGCCGGGGGCCGGTCGTGAACTGGGCGGCGGCCTGACAGAGCCCATGGTCAGGTTCGCAGCGCGCCACGAATATGCCCGTACGGTAGAAGATGTGCTTGCCAGGCGCTCGCGGCTGCTGTTTCTTGATGCGGGGCTGGCCAGATCGCTGGCAGCGGTAGTCGCGGGTTTATTGCAGGAAGAAACCGGTATGGACCCGAAAACCGGAGCTTTTTTGGCGCTCTGCGATCAATATCTTCACGTTCCGTCCTGAGCAAGACGTCTTTTTTCAGGTTGGCGGCAAATGTGGGCTAATTTCCACGACTTTTGCGCCAATAGGTGTTGACAGGACAAATAGCTTCACCCATAATCGTGGGCTTCGCTCTAAAAAGCGGGGAATTCTGCCCTCATGGAAACGCTGCAAGTGGTTTGCGGCGCGGACAACGGGCCCAAGACTGATTGGTCTGCAGCGTAAATCAAATGATTTGGGCGGCATGTCCGGTGCAAGTTGGGAACAAATTTAAATGATTCAAACGCAATCCAAGCTCGATGTTGCTGACAACACGGGTGCCAAGTCCGTGATGTGCATCAAGGTGCTCGGTGGCTCCAAGCGCCGGTACGCCAGCGTCGGTGACGTCATCAAGGTCAGCATCAAGGAAGCCGCTCCACGAGGCCGCGTCAAAAAAGGCGAGGTTTACAGTGCGGTGGTCGTTCGCACCGCCAAGGGCATCCGCCGTGGCGATGGTTCGCTCGTCAAATTCGATGGCAACGCGGCAGTGTTGCTTAACGCCAAGCTGGAGCCCATCGGCACCCGCATCTTCGGACCGGTCACGCGCGAACTGCGCACCGAGAAGTTCATGAAGATCGTGTCCCTGGCTCCTGAAGTTCTGTAAGGACACGCCATGAACAAGATTCGCAAGGGCGACGAAGTCATCGTGATCGCGGGCCGGGATAAAGGCAAGCGCGGCACGATCACCCTCCGCACCGACGACAGCCACGTGCTGATCGAAGGCATCAACACGGTGAAGAAGCACACCAAGCCGAACCCCCTCAAGGGTACGACCGGTGGCATCGTTGCCAAAAGCATGCCGATTCACCAGTCCAACATCGCGATTTTCAACGCGGCGTCGGGCAAGGCTGATCGTGTTGGCATCAAGCTCCTGGCTGACGGCAAGAAAGTGCGCGTCTTCAAGTCCAGCGGCGACGAAATCAAGGCTGCATAACTATGGCTAAAACCGCACCAACGCAAGCTGCACCTGCCAAGGCTCGCCTGCAGGCCCAGTTCCGCGAAAAAATCACCCCTGCGCTGATCGAGAAATTCGGCTACAAGTCGCCGATGCAGGTTCCCCGCATCACCAAGATCACGCTCAACATGGGTGTGAGCGAGGCTGTTGCCGACAAGAAGGTCATGGACAACGCCGTCGGCGACATGACCAAGATCGCCGGCCAGAAGCCGGTCGTGACCAAGGCCAAGAAGGCTATCGCCGGTTTCAAGATCCGCGAAGACCTGCCCATCGGCTGCATGGTTACCCTGCGCGGCGTGCAGATGTATGAGTTCCTGGACCGTTTCGTGACCGTGGCCCTGCCGCGCGTTCGTGACTTCCGCGGCATTTCCGGCCGCGCTTTCGACGGCCGTGGCAACTACAACATCGGCGTGAAAGAGCAGATCATTTTCCCTGAGATCGAGTACGACAAGGTTGATGCCTTGCGCGGCCTCAATATCAGCATCACCACAACGGCCAAGACCGATGAAGAGTGCAAGGCACTCCTCACCGCCTTCCGTTTTCCGTTCAAGAACTGAGGCGGGACATGGCAAAACAAGCATTGCTGCAACGTGAACTGAAGCGCGAGAAACTCGCCGCCAAGTTCGCCAAAAAATACGCTGAATTGAAGGCAACTTCCAACGACGCCAAACGCTCCGATGAAGAGCGCCAGCTGGCCCGTCTGGAATTGCAAAAATTGCCCCGCAACGCGAACCCGACCCGTCAGCGTAACCGCTGCGAGATCACGGGCCGCCCACGCGGAACGTTCCGCCAGTTCGGCCTGGCTCGCGCCAAGATCCGTGAACTGGCTTTTGCAGGTGATATCCCCGGTATCACCAAGGCAAGCTGGTAAGCATAGGAGCACCAAAAAATGAGTATGAGTGATCCTATCGCCGACATGCTGACGCGCATCCGCAATGCACAGATGGTTGAAAAAGCCGTTGTGCAGGTGCCGTCATCCAAAGTCAAGGTTGCAATCGCGCAGGTTCTGAAGGATGAGGGCTACATTGATGGCTTCTCCGTCAAGACCGACGAAGGCAAGTCCCAGCTTGAAATCGCCCTGAAGTACTACGCAGGCAAGCCCGTGATTGAGCGCATCGAGCGCGTCAGCCGCCCGGGCCTTCGTGTGTACAAAGGCCATGGCGCCATCCCCCAGGTCATGAATGGCCTTGGTGTGGCAATCGTCACAACGCCCCAGGGCGTGATGACTGACCGCAAGGCACGCGCGACCGGCATCGGTGGCGAAGTTCTTTGCTACGTGGCCTAAACGGCGGCATTGAGGAGTAACTGAAATGTCTCGTGTAGGAAAAATGCCTGTGTCCCTCCCTTCGGGTGTGGATGTGGCTTTCAAGGACGACCAGATCAATGTCAAGGGCAGCCTCGGCACCCTGGCACTGGCGCAAAACCCGCTTGTCACCATCAAGAACGATGCCGGCAAGCTGACCTTTGCACCAGCCAATGATTCGCGTGAAGCCAACGCCATGAGCGGCACCATGCGCCAGCTCGTGAACAACATGGTGACCGGCGTCACCAAGGGCTTCGAGAAAAAACTGAGCCTGATCGGCGTGGGCTACAAGGCCCAGGTCACGGGTGCCAAGCTCAACCTGACGGTTGGCTATTCGCACCCCGTCATCATGGACATGCCCGCAGGCATCACGGCAGCAACGCCGACGCCTACGGAAATCCTGATCAAGGGTTCTGATCGCCAGCGTGTCGGCCAGATCGCCGCTGAAGTCCGTGCTGTTCGTCCTCCCGAGCCTTACAAGGGCAAGGGCATCCGTTATTCGGATGAGAAGATCACGATCAAAGAAACCAAGAAGAAATAAGGAGCTGCATCATGTTGACCAAAAAAGAGCAGCGCCTTCGTCGTTCACGCCAGACCCGCATCCGCATTGCCACGCAAGGTGTTGCCCGTCTGACCGTCAACCGCACCAACCTGCACATCTACGCCAGCGTCATTTCCGGCGACGGCACCAGGGTTCTGGCATCGGCTTCCACTGCAGAAGTGGAAATCCGCAAGGATCTGGGCGCGTCCGGCAAGGGCGGCAACGTTGCGGCAGCACAAGCCATCGGCAAGCGTATTGCTGAAAAGGCAAAAGCAGCCGGTGTTGAAAAGGTGGCGTTTGACCGCGCTGGTTTTGCGTACCACGGCCGCGTCAAGGCGCTGGCTGATGCGGCCCGCGAAGCTGGCCTGCAGTTCTAAGCAGACTGGAAATATATATGGCCAAGTTTCAAGCTAAATCAAACAACGACGCTCCAGACGATGGTCTGAAGGAAAAAATGATCGCGGTCAACCGCGTGACCAAAGTGGTGAAGGGCGGCCGTATTCTCGGTTTCGCAGCACTCACGGTGGTTGGCGATGGTGACGGCCGCGTCGGCATGGGCAAGGGCAAGTCGAAAGAAGTGCCTGCAGCCGTGCAAAAAGCCATGGAAGAAGCGCGCCGCAACATGACCAAGGTGTCATTGAAAAACGGCACGATTCACCACAACGTATTCGGCCACTGGGGTGCCGCCAGCGTCATGATGATGCCGGCAGCCAAAGGTACCGGCATCATCGCCGGCGGCCCGATGCGCGCTGTGTTTGAAGTCATGGGCATCACCGACATCGTGGCCAAGAGCCATGGTTCGAGCAACCCGTACAACATGGTTCGTGCAACGATGGATGCGTTGAACAATTCCACCACGGCTTCCGACATTGCAGCCAAGCGTGGCAAATCAGTCGAAGAAATCTTCGGCTAAATAGCTGCCCAGGAGCATTGAAATGACGACAGAGAAAAAAGTGAAGGTTCAGCTGATCAAGAGCCCGATTGGTACCAAGGAATCCCATCGCGCCACCGTGCGTGGCCTGGGTCTGCGCGGTATCAACAGCACCAGCGAACTGGAAGACACGCCCGCAGTGCGCGGCATGATCAACAAGATCGCGTATCTGGTCAAGATTGTCTGAGCTCAAGGCTCGATAGGAATTCAAAATGGAATTGAACGGAATCAAGCCCGGTGAAGGCGCCAAGCACTACAAGCGACGTGTTGGTCGCGGTATTGGATCTGGCATCGGCAAGACCGCAGGTCGCGGCCACAAGGGTCAGAAGTCCCGCGCTGGCGGCTACCACAAGGTTGGTTTTGAAGGCGGTCAGATGCCTATGCAGCGCCGTTTGCCAAAGCGCGGCTTCAAATCGCACAACCTGAAGTTCAACGCTGAAGTTACGCTGTCTGCCCTCGAGCAGCTCGGCCTGGCCGAAGTTGACCTGCTGGCGCTGAAGACGGCAGGCCTGGTGGGCCAGATCGCCAAGAACGTCAAGGTCATCAAGTCCGGCGAGCTGACCAAAGCGGTCAAGCTCAACGGTATTGGTGCGACGGCAGGTGCCAAGGCGGCTATTGAAGCAGCCGGCGGCGCGGTTGCGTAATTAACGACGGACTGGAAAAGAATCAGTGGCAACCAACCCGGCTCAACTGGCAAAATCCGGCAAGTTCGGCGATTTGCGGAACCGGCTCGTGTTTTTGCTGCTGGCTTTGGTGGTGTACCGTATTGGCGCCCACATTCCGGTGCCGGGCATTGACCCCAACCAGCTCAAGGAGCTGTTCAAGGGCCAGCAGGGCGGCATATTGAACCTGTTCAATATGTTCTCCGGTGGTGCCTTGTCGCGTTTTACGGTGTTTGCGCTGGGCATCATGCCCTACATCTCCGCGTCCATCATCATGCAGTTGCTGACCTATGTCCTGCCGACATTTGAGCAACTGAAGAAAGAGGGCGAAGGCGGTCGACGCAAGATTACCCAGTACACGCGTTACGGCACGCTGGGTCTTGCGCTGTTCCAGTCCCTGGGTATTGCGGTGGCGCTTGAAAGCTCCCCCGGTCTGGTGCTTGCGCCTGGTTTTGGTTTTCGCATGACGGCGGTTGTCAGTTTGACGGCCGGCACCATGTTTTTGATGTGGCTGGGTGAGCAGATCACCGAGCGTGGTCTGGGTAACGGTATTTCGATCCTGATTTTTGCAGGCATCGCGGCTGGCCTGCCTAGCGCAGTGGGTGGTCTGCTTGAATTGATCCGCACCGGTGCGATGAGCATTTTGGTGGCCATCGTGATCATCGCAGTGGTGGTTCTGGTGACCTACTTTGTGGTGTTTGTAGAGCGCGGCCAGCGCAAGATCCTGGTGAATTACGCCAGGCGACAGGTGGGTAACAAGGTTTATGGCGGCCAGTCATCGCACTTGCCGCTGAAGCTGAACATGGCCGGTGTGATTCCGCCCATCTTTGCTTCTTCGATCATTTTGCTGCCGGCGACGGTGGTGGGCTGGTTCAGCAGCGGTGAGAGCATGCGCTGGCTGAAGGATATCGCCAGCACGCTGACGCCGGGCCAGCCGATATATGTGTTGCTGTATGCCAGCGCGATTGTGTTCTTCTGCTTTTTTTACACCGCACTGGTGTTCAACAGCCGCGAGACCGCAGACAACCTGAAGAAAAGCGGTGCGTTCATTCCGGGTATTCGCCCGGGTGACCAGACAGCGCGTTACATCGACAAAATCCTGGTGCGTCTGACGCTGGCAGGTGCGGTCTACATCACCTTTGTGTGCCTGTTGCCCGAGTTTCTGATTTTGAAATACAACGTGCCTTTCTATTTCGGCGGCACGTCGTTGATGATTATTGTCGTGGTCACCATGGATTTCATGGCCCAGGTCCAGAACTACATGATGTCGCAGCAGTATGAATCGCTGCTCAAGAAGGCGAACTTCAAGACATCACCTGGTGCTTGAACCGGGAACAGGCAGTTAGCGTAATTTTTTGGTGCGATCAGCACCGCAGAGAATTTAGGAGAATGCAATGAGAGTTTCAGCTTCGGTCAAGAAAATTTGCCGCAACTGCAAAGTCATCCGCCGCAAGGGTGTTGTTCGCGTGATCTGTACAGATCCACGCCATAAACAACGCCAAGGCTGATTCAAAGAGTTTTAGAGGACGAACATGGCCCGTATCGCTGGTATCAATATTCCGCCGCAGCAACATGCTGAAATCGGCCTGACTGCAATCTTCGGCATTGGCCGTACGCGCGCTCGCAAAATCTGCGAAGCCTGCGACATCGCCTACTCGAAGAAGGTCAAGGACCTGACCGACGGCGACCTGGAAAAAATCCGTGACCAGATCGCTCTGTTCACCATCGAAGGTGACTTGCGTCGTGAAACCACGATGAACATCAAGCGTTTGATGGACATCGGTTGCTACCGCGGTTTCCGTCATCGCCGCGGCCTGCCAATGCGCGGCCAGCGCACGCGTACCAACGCCCGCACCCGCAAGGGTCCGCGCAAGGCCGCCCAGTCGTTGAAGAAATAATCCAGAGGTTTTCCCATGGCAAAAGCACCAAGTAACAACGCAGCACAACGCGTGCGCAAAAAAGTCCGCAAGAATGTTGCAGACGGCATTGCACACGTGCACGCATCCTTCAACAACACCATCATCATGATCACCGACCGCCAGGGCAATGCCCTGTCGTGGGCATCGTCTGGTGGCCAGGGTTTCAAGGGTTCGCGCAAATCGACGCCTTTTGCAGCCCAGGTAGCTTCTGAAGTTGCGGGCCGTGCGGCCATCGAGCAGGGCATCAAGAACCTTGACGTTGAAATCAAGGGCCCAGGCCCAGGCCGCGAATCTTCGGTTCGTGCCCTCGGCGCGCTCGGCATCCGCATCAATTCGATTGCCGACGTGACCCCGGTCCCGCACAACGGCTGCCGCCCGCAAAAGCGCCGCCGCATTTAATTCCCGTGGTCCCGGCGAGACCGATTGCAATGCAGTCGGCCTTGCACGGGACTTTTTAACCAAAGCCCACCGCCATCAGGTTCGACGAAAGTCCATACCGAAGGCTCCTGCAGCAATGCAGCAGATGACAAAAGGAAACCAAAGTGGCACGTTACCTCGGCCCCAAGGCCAAACTATCCCGCCGCGAAGGCACGGACCTCTTCCTGAAGAGCGCCCGCCGCGCGATCGCCGACAAGGCCAAATTTGATTCCAAGCCAGGCCAGCACGGTCGCACGTCCGGTACGCGTACGTCCGACTTCGGCCTGCAACTGCGTGAAAAGCAGAAGGTCAAGCGCATGTACGGCGTGCTTGAAAAGCAGTTCCGCCGCTACTTTGAAGAAGCTGACCGCCGCAAGGGCAACACCGGCGCCAATCTGCTGTTCATCCTTGAATCGCGCCTGGACAACGTTGTCTACCGCATGGGCTTCGGCTCAACCCGCGCCGAAGCGCGCCAGCTGGTATCGCACAAGGCCATCACCGTCAACGGCGGCCCGGTCAACATTCCTTCGTTCATGGTCAAGGCCGGCGACATCATCGCCGTGCGCGACAAGTCGAAGAAGCAGACCCGTGTCACGGAAGCACTCGAACTCGCGAAACAGGTTGGCATGCCAGCCTGGGTTGAAGTCAACGCCGAAAAAGGCGAAGGCACCTTCAAGAAGACGCCAGACCGCGACGAGTTTGCTGCCGACATCAATGAATCGCTGATCGTCGAGTTGTATTCACGCTAATTTCGTTCCTGCGACGTGTGGCGCTGCCTGTGGCAGGTCATGCGTCGTCGGCCTTATCGGTGTAACGAGCCGAGGGTATTGAGAGGAAGATTGCATGCAGACTAATTTACTGAAACCAAAAACCATCAACGTTGAGCAACTGAGCGCCAACCGCGCAAAAGTCACGCTCGAGCCTTTTGAACGTGGCTACGGCCACACGCTGGGCAACGCATTGCGCCGCGTCCTGCTGTCGTCCATGGTCGGCCACGCCGCTACGGAAGTGACCATTGCCGGTGTGCTCCACGAGTACTCCTCCATTGACGGTGTCCAGGAAGACGTCGTCAACATCCTGCTGAACCTCAAGGGCGTGGTGTTCAAGCTCCACAACCGCGATGAAGTCACCCTGAGCCTGCGCAAAGATGGCGCCGGTCCTGTGACCGCTGCCGACATCCAGACCCCGCACGACGTTGAAATCATCAACCCCGAGCACGTCATCGTGAACCTGTCGCACGGCGGCAAGATCGACATGCAGATCAAGGTCGAAAACGGCCGTGGTTATGTGCCCGGCAACGTGCGCCGTTATGGCGACGAATCGACCAAGTCGATTGGCCGCATTGTTCTGGACGCATCGTTCTCTCCGGTCAAGCGCGTCAGCTACACCGTTGAAAGCGCCCGCGTCGAGCAGCGTACCGACCTCGACAAGCTGGTCCTGGAAATCGAAACCAACGGTGCTGTGACCGCAGAAGATGCAGTCCGCGCTTCGGCCAAGATCCTGGTCGAGCAACTGGCCGTGTTCGCACAGCTCGAAGGCAATGAACTGGCTGCGTTTGACACGCCAGTCCAGCGCAGCTCGCAGCAGTTCGACCCCATCCTGCTGCGTCCAGTGGACGAGCTCGAACTGACGGTTCGTTCTGCCAACTGCCTGAAAGCAGAAAACATCTATTACATCGGCGACCTGATCCAGCGCACTGAAAACGAGCTGCTCAAGACACCGAACCTAGGCCGTAAATCGCTCAACGAAATCAAGGAAGTGCTTGCATCGCGCGGCTTGACGCTGGGCATGCGACTTGAAAGCTGGCCGCCTGCCGGGCTGGACAAGCACTAAACACTTTTAGTTAAACCGAAGACCACCCTTCATGCGGGGTGGCGCACGGGCAGTACCTGATACGGCTGCCCGGATATTAAAAAGGAAATCACCATGCGACACGGACACGGACTACGTAAACTCAACCGCACCAGCGAGCACCGCCTCGCCATGCTGCGCAACATGATGAACTCGCTGCTCCAGCACGAAGCCATCAAGACCACGCTGCCAAAGGCCAAGGAACTGCGCCGCGTTGTTGAGCCCATGATCACGCTGGCCAAAGAGCCAACGCTGGCCAACAAGCGCCTCGCGTTTGACCGCCTGCGCGACCGCGACATGGTCGTCAAACTGTTTGCTGAACTGGGCCCACGTTACAAGGCACGTCCAGGCGGCTACACGCGTATTTTGAAGATGGGTTTCCGCGTTGGTGACAATGCGCCCATGGCTCTGGTTGAACTCGTTGATCGTCCTGATGTGTCAGAAGACACTACAAGCGACGCGGCCAAGGCAGAGTAAGCTATAATACAAAGATACCGCGCGGTGGAGCAGCCTGGTAGCTCGTTGGGCTCATAACCCAAAGGTCGTAAGTTCAAATCTTGCCCGCGCAACCAACATCCGGATCACCAAGTCCGGTAAACAAAACGCCCACTTCAAGTGGGCGTTTTGCTTTGTGACTCAATTGTTTTTTGTGTGAGTCACGGCGTATGAATGCAATATTCAATACGCTGCATGTCGATCTGGATGCGCGCTGATGATCGCCGCATTCGCTGCAATCAGCGCGCCAGCACTTCCTTTGGAATATTCACAATAAAGTCGGTCAGGCCCTTGGCGTCGCTGGCCGGCCGCATGTGCGTCAGCATGGCGGCTGATGCTGCATCACCGTCGTTGGCCATAAAGGCCTCCACGATCTGCTGGTGCTGCTCAAATGAGGTTCTGATCTGGCCCAGGGCGCCAAACGCGTGTCTGCGGTAATAACCTGTGCGGGCCCGCATGCGCAACACCTCCTGGCGCAGGTAAGGGTTGCGGGTCGCCCGGTAAATCAGCTCGTGAAAGCGCAGGTTGCTTTCCTGCCATCCAGCGAAATCATCTGCATCTGCCACGGCGCGGCTTTGCTCATGGTGCTCAAGTATGGCTTTGCGCTCTTCCGGCGTCATGCGCTGACATGCCAGGCGCACCGCAACGCCTTCGAGTTCCGCCAGCAATTCCCATAAGGACAGCAGCTGCTGGAGGTCCATTTTCGCCACCACCATGCCGCCACGCGGCAGGCTGCTCAGCATGCCCTGCGCCTGCAACTGGATGAGCGCCTCTCTTATGGGCGTGCGGGACACCTTGTATTGCGTTGCGATTTCCGCCTCGTCAATCGGATCTCCCGGCAACAGGGCGCCTTCCCGGATGGCGTTCTCGATTTCTGTGCGGATCTTGTCGCTGGCTTTGGTGAATGTTTTTTTTGTGCTTTCCATAAAGTAAGTTTCGCACATTGATTTGTATGTTTAATTTGTGTATATTAATATTTATAAGCCAAAAACAAATACAGAATGCCAATTTCCGACCCTCCAACAGCCAAATCTATAGAAAGCAATCCGCTTTCCGGGTGGACAGTGGCCGTGCGCGAGGGTCTTTCAGGGCGCAGCAGGGCGACTACCCCGGCAGAAGAGCGCCGGCTGGACAAAACACTTGAGCGCCTCCATCCTGCGGCTACCCTTGCCATGACTGGCGCTGCAGCCTTGAATGGTCAGGCGCCTTCGCCAACCTTCTCCAGCGTCCTGGCGCAGTTGTCTGATGCATGAATTGCCCGCCACCCTGAGGGGCATGCAGCTTGCCATAAGCAGCCGCCGCATTTCCCCCAAGGAGGCGATCAGCCTGCAGCGCCAAAAATTGAAGCGCATGGATGCGCGCTTTCACAGCGTGGTTCAGGAGCTGCCAGATACCGATACCTACCATGGCCTTCTCGCCGGCATAGGCCTCGCGCACAAGGACATCTTCAACACCGCAGGACGCAGGCCAGGCGCCGGGCACGACGCGGGTGCAGCTTCTGAGGGGCTGGTGGCCGCGCCTGCCGTCGCCAGGCTTGACGCTGCCGGTGCCTCAACCCTGGCGACGCTGGCGATGGCCGAATACGCCTGTGGTGCAACCGGTGACAACCCCCTTTTTGAACGCTGCATCAACCCGCTCAATGAGCATGCTGCTGTGGGCGGCTCCTCCAGTGGCAGCGCCGTGGCTGTTGCAGGCCGCCTGGTGTATGGCTCGCTGGGCACAGACACCGCAGGGTCGGTGCGCATTCCTGCTGCCACCTGTGCCTTGCTGGGGCTTAAAACAACGCATGGACTGATCCCGCTGGACGGCGTCCATCCCCTTGCGCCTTCGCTTGACAGCGTGGGCGTGCTGACCCGCTCTGCGGCAGATGCGATGCACCTGCTGCAAATAGTAGCCAATACAGGCCTGCTGCGGCCCGCCAAAGCTGCGCAGTTGCGAATCAAGGCCTGGTTGCCTGCAAATGTTCTGAATGAAGAGGTCGCCTCTGCGCTTGAAGACTTCGCCCGCGAATCCGCCTCTGCCCAAACCATAACGACGCTAGCCCAGCACCAGACCCTCACACGCCTGGCGGAGATCGTGATGCACAGCGAAGCGGCGGCTACACACAGGGAGGCGCTGCTGGCATGCACGCTGTCGCCGTCCGTAGAGGCCGTCGCCCTCGCTGGGCTCGTGATTCCGCCTCAGTGGTACCACGCGGCACTCGCCGACAGGGGGCGTCACGCACAGATGTTTGTGCAGGAGCATTTTCAGGGACACGACCTGCTTGTGATGCCTGCCCTTCCCCAGCCTGTACCTGACTGGCGCGCGGTCGCCGCTGACAGCCCGGGTTTCGATGTCAGACAGTTGCTGGCACTGCACAGCCATATGGGCTTTGTGAATTACCTCGGCTTTCCTTCGATGGTGTTCCCGATTGCGCGTGATTCGCGCGGCATGCCCATCAGCGTTCAGGTGCTGGCACGACCCTTCCACGAAGCAGACCTGCTGGCTTTTGCTGAACAGGTCGAGTTGCGCCGCTTTGGCGTCAATGGTTTTACCGAACATTTCCTCAAACAAGGTTGATTCATCCCATGCCCAAAATTCAGGCATCTACAGCCCTGTCCAGGTTTCGCGTCCTTGATCTCTCACGGGTCAGGGCCGGCCCCAACTGCGTACGCATGCTGACCGACTTCGGCGCTGACGTGATACGTATCGAGCCACCACCCGGCATTGACCCCAACGAAGCGATGTTTGCAGCGAACCGCCGCGGCGGCGACTTCCAGAACATCAACCGCAACAAGCGGTCCATGACCCTGAATCTCAAGAAGCCTGGCGCGCTCGACATCCTGATGCGCCTGGTCAAGGATGCAGACGTGCTGGTTGAAAACTGGAGACCCGAAGTCAAACACAAGCTCGGGCTTGACTACGACTCGCTGGCGAAGGTCAATCCGCGCATCATCCTTGCCAGCATCTCGGGCTTCGGTCAGGACGGCCCCATGGCGTCGCGCCCGGGCTTTGACCAGATCGTGCAGGGCATGGGTGGCCTGATGTCTGTCACTGGTTTGCCGGGCTCAGGCCCCGTGCGTGCGGGACTTGCAGTGGCAGACATGAGTGCAGGCCTTTATGCCGCACTCGGCATACTCACGGCGCTGCTTGAGCGCGAGGTTTCCGGCAAGGGCCAGTGGGTGCATGCATCCCTGCTGCATTCGCAGATCGCCATGATGGATTTCCAGATGGCGCGCTACCTCAATGACAACGACCTGCCGGTTCAGGTCGGCAACGACCACCCGACCAGCAGCCCCATGGGGCTTTTTGAGGCCAGCGACGGTGTGTTCAACCTCGGCGCGTCGGGTGAAGGCAACTGGATACGCCTGTGCAAGCTGCTGGTGCGCGACGACTGGCTGCAGGACCCGGGCTATGCCAACGAGCCGCTGCGTGTGCAGAACCGCGACCGCCTGACGCCCGCGCTGGCAGAAGTCTTTCGCCACCGAACCGTGCAGGAGTGGGTGGGCATGCTCAACGATGCAGGCATTCCCGCCGGCCCGGTATACACCGTACCCCAGGTGTTTGAGGATGAGCAGGTGCAGCACCTGAACGTGACGAGTTCGCTGATGACAGACTTTGGCAAGGAGATGCACTACATCACCCAGCCGGTGACGCTGGCGCGCACGCCATCCAAAGTTGTCGCGCAGGCACCCAACTGGGGCCAGCACACGGATGAAGTTCTCCAGGAAGCTGGCTACTCTGAAGAGGCCATCCGGCAGTTCCATGCCGATGCGGTGGTCTGACGCATATGGCTGATGTCACCTGTCTGATCGAAGGCCACGTGGCCACCATCACGCTCTCCAACCCGGACCGCTATAACGCAATGTCCCTGCTGATGTGGACAAAGCTGGGAGATGCGCTGGAGGCACTGCGGTCCGACAGCAATGTCCGTGTCGTGGTGTTGCGCGGTGATGGCGACCGCGCTTTTGTATCCGGGGCGGATATTTCCGAATTTGACACGCAGCGCAACACAGGTGCGGGTGTGGCCACGTATGAGGCTGCGGTGGCACGCGCGCAAGGTGCGCTGGAACAGTTCCCCCGCCCCGTGATCGCCGCCATCAGCGGCATCTGTTACGGCGGCGGGCTGGGTCTGGCACTGGCCTGCGACATGCGTTATGCCGCGCCCAGCGCGAAATTTCGCATGCCGGCTGCGCGCCTGGGCCTGGGCTACACCCTCGCAGGCGTGCACCGCATGGTGGCCATTCTGGGTACAGCCCGGACGGCTGAACTTTTCTACACGGCGCGTGTGTGTGATGCCAATACTGCCGCGCAAATCGGGCTGGTGAACGAACTTCAGGACGATGTTTTTTCGCATGCTGCAAAGGTCGCGGCCGAGATTGCGGCCAATGCGCCCATGACAGTTGCCGCCGGCAAGCTGGCCCTGAATACCCTGCTGGAAGGCGTGGATGACGCCGGCGCTGCCGCCGTGGATGCGGCGGTCAAGGCCTGCTTTGCCAGCGAAGACTATGCCGAAGGCCGCAAGGCCTTTGCCGAAAAGCGTGCGCCGGCCTTCAAGGGCCGTTGACCTTGAATGTGATTTCCCGATATCCCGTGTGTTTTTAACCCTAACCTGAACGGAGCGTTGACGATGAAACCAAGTACCGCAATCACGGCCATCCTCATGGTCGCCATCACCACGGTCGCCCACGCGATCGGGCCCGCGCCCGCGCCCCTGGCCCAGCGCGAAACGCTGACCATTGGCTTCGTCAAGGTGGGCCACCTCGCCCCCATGCTCAACGTCGAAGAAGAACTCAAGAAATTCAACGTCGACGTCAAGCGCGCAGAGTTCGTGCGCTACGCCGATGCACGCACAGCGCTGCTGTCCAATTCGGTTGATATCTCTGCTGTCGGCCCTGGCGATCTCGCCATCGCAGCCTCGCAGGGCAGCAAGAACCTGGTCGGCCTGACGGGTGTTGGCGGCTCGCTCAAAAACCTGGTGGTGCGCAAGGGTGTGGTCATCAATGACTGGAAAGACCTGGCCGGCAAAAAAATCGGCATCGCGCCCGGCTCTGCTGTCTGGTTCCAGTGGGCCATGACCATGATTGAAAAAGGTGTGCCTTACAACACCTTCACGCCCGTCAACATCCAGGGCGGCGGCACGGCCTTCATCCAGGCCCTCAAGCGCGGTGACATTGATGCCATGGTGTTGTGGGAGCCGTTCGAATCGCAGGCGGTGGCTGACGGCGACGCCTACTTTGCCAAAGGCCTTGAATACAGCCAGGCCAAGGCCGTAGGTGCCGAGCTCGGCATGCTGGCCGCATCACGCGAAGCACTGACCAACAAGAAGGAGGCCATTCGCCGCTTTATGTGGGTTTACCTCAATGCCGAAGAGCAGATGCGCAAGAACAATGAGCTGTTTGCCGATGCCTATGCGAAATACACAGGCCTGCCGCTGGCTGTGACCAAAGAGTCGTCCAAGATCATCAAGCTGGGCGGCGTGCTGACGAAAGAGCAGGTCAGGCTGCAGGCCGAAGCGGCGTTCAAGCAGGGCATCGTGCTCAAGGATGTCTCGGCTGACGCCGCTGCGCTCTACGACGATTCGATCGCACGCGACATCAAGCGCTGATCAGCCCTCAAACCAGGCCACTGCCATGAAGAATCTGGAGCGCTTCAAACAACTTGTCCTCGGTGCGGTCGTGCCTGTCGCGGTGCTGGTGTTCTGGCAGATTGCCGGCAGCCGCCCCGACATGGCAGGCATCGTGCCCACACCGCTGGCCGTGCTGGAGGGCTGGAAGGTATGGATGTTTGGCGCCTCAGGCGGCCTGGGCCTTAACCCTTACCAGGGTACATGGCTGTCCAATGTGCAGTATTCGGCCATGCGTGTGGTGCAGGGTTTTGTGCTGGCAGCCCTCATCGGTGTGCCGCTGGGTCTCATCATTGGCTGGAGCCGCCTGGGCTCGCGCCTGTTCGACCCTGTGATCCAGGGCCTGCGGCCCATCCCCATCACCGCATGGCTGCCGTTCTCGATTGCGCTTTTTGGCATACGCGACATGGGCTCTATCTTCCTGATCTTCCTGGGCGGCTTTTACGCCATCGTCGTCAACACCACCCAGGGTGCGCGCGATGTGGAGCGCAACCTCATGCGCGCCGCCACGATGATGGGGGCCACACGATCCCAGCTTTTGCGCCGGGTGGTGTTCCCATCGGCCATGCCGTCCATCTTTACGGGCCTGCGCATAGGCCTGGGCATCTCCTGGACAGCGGTGATCGTCTCCGAGATGGTGGCCGTCAAATCCGGCCTGGGTTATGTGCTGTGGGACGCCTACTACGTGGGCCGCATGGACATCGTGCTGGCCGACATGGTGTCGATTGGCGTCATGGGTTACCTCAGCGACCGTTTGATTGTGTTTGCGGAACGGCGCGTCCTGCGCTGGCGCATTCTCCAGAACCATTGAGTGATAGCGATTTATGTCTGCCATCAAGATTGAAAAACTCGACAAGACCTACCCGGCACAGCCGCCGGTGCATGCGCTTGACAAAATTGACCTCGACGTACATGCCGGCGAGTTCGTTGCGCTGCTCGGCCCCTCGGGTTGCGGCAAGTCCACACTGCTCAACCTCGTTGCAGGTTTTGAGCAGGCCAGCGGCGGCTCACTCACGGTTCATGGCCAGGCGGTTGACAAACCAGGTCCTGATCGCGGGGTCGTCTTCCAGGAGGCCGCGCTCTTTCCGTGGCTGACGGTCTGGGAGAACGTCATTTTTGGACCCAAAACGCAGGGGCTCAAGGCCAGCGATTACGAAGAGCGCGCCAACGAGATGCTGCGCATCGTGGGCCTGTCCGATTTCAAGAACCATTTGCCTGTGCAGCTCTCGGGCGGCATGCGCCAGCGTGTCGGCATTGCCCGCATACTGACGCTGGGTTCGAGAGTGTTGCTGATGGACGAGCCCTTCGGTGCGCTCGATGCGCAGACGCGTCTGACCATGCAGGAGCTGCTGCTCAGCGTATGGCAACAGCTCAAACCCACGATTGTGTTTGTTACGCATGACATTGATGAAGCACTCTTCCTGGCCGACACCATCTACGTGATGTCGGCACGCCCCGGCCGCATACAGGCGCGCATGACTGTGCCTCTGGCCCGCCCACGCACTATTGAAGACACCACCTCTGAGGGCTTCAACGCGATGAAGCGCGAGATTCTCCAGCAAATCCGCCACTGAAAAGAACGACCATGGCCAATCCCCGCATTCCCTACCGCTTTTCCAATGAAGGCCCGGCGCTTTCGCCGCCGTCGGCCGGCAATATCCTTGTGCACCTGGTCGTGAACGTCGAGCACTGGGAGTTTGATGCGCCCATGCCGCGCACCATCATCACGCCGCCGCACGGCAAGGAAACCGTGCCCGATGTTCCCAATTTCAGCTGGGTCGACTACGGCATGCGGGCTGGCCTGCCCCGCATCATCGAGGCCATCACCTCGCGTGGCCTGACGGCATCGACCAGTTTCAACGCAGGTGTCATCAAGGCCTACCCACGTGCCGCAGAAGCCATGCATGACGCGAAGTGGGAGTTCATAGGCCACGGCGTTCACCAGAAATCGCTGAACCACGCCGGCGCAGAAGAAGAGGTCATCAAGACCAGCCTGGACATGATCCAGTCCTTCACCGGTGTTCGTCCGCGTGGCTGGCTGGGCCCCGGCCTGCGCGAAAGCCACACCACGCCCGAGAACCTCAAGGCCGCTGGCATTGACTATGTATTCGACTGGGTGGTCGATGACCTTCCGAACTGGATGACCACCGCCAACGGCCCGCTGCTCAGCGTGCCCTACAACCTGGAGCTCAACGACTCCATCATCTACGCGGTTGAAAAACATTCCTCCAATGAGATGCTGCAACGTGTGCAAAGCACGGTGGAGCTGTTCGTACGGGAAGCGGCCAAACGCCCGCGCGTGCTCACGCTGGGCCTGCATCCCCACCTGATTGGTGTGCCGCACCGCTTTGGCTCCTTCGAAAAAATGCTGGACCTGCTCATGAAGACACCCGGCGTGTGCTTCATGCAGGCCCACGACATTGCCGACTGGTACATCAGCCAGGTCCCGGTACCCAAACCCTGATACCGCTATAGAAAGAAAATCAAATGGATCTCAAACTTCAGGGCAGCCGTGTGCTGGTCACCGGCAGCTCCAAAGGCATAGGCCTGGCCATAGCCGTCGCCTTTGCGGGCGAGGGTGCCGTGCCCGTCATCGTTTCTCGTTCGACAGATGCTCTTGAGAGCGCGCTGGCGTCCATAAAAAAAGAGACGGGCATCGCCGCACAGGCCGTCACCGCTGACCTTGGTCATGCGGAAGGCATCAAAACCCTGATGTCAAAGGCTGGCGAGATAGACATCCTCGTCAACAACGCCGGCGCGATTCCTGGCGGATCGCTCGCCGATGTTGATGATGCCCGCTGGCGCCAGGCCTGGGAGCTCAAACTGTTTGGCTACATCAATCTGGTGCGTGAGGTGCTGCCCCAGATGGAAAAGCGCGGCAGCGGGGTCATCGCCAACATCATAGGCATGGCAGGTGCGGCACCGCGCAGTGAGTATGTCTGCGGCTCCACGGCCAATGCAGCCCTGATGGCCTTTACCCAGGCGGTAGGTGCCACCAGCCCGCGCCGTGGCGTACGGGTGTTTGGCATCAACCCCTCACCCACACGAAGTGACCGCATGGAGGGCATGCTACGTGCGCAGGCGACCAAAAAATTCAACGACGAAAACCGCTGGATGGAGTTGACGGCTGGCCTGCCTTTTGGCCGCCTGACCGAACCCAAAGAGATTGCAGACCTCACCGTTTTCAGCTGCTCGCCACTGTCTGCCTACCTGTCTGGCACCGTCATCAATGTGGATGGCGGGCAGATGTACGCCAGCCCGCAATAAGCCTCTTCGATATTTCACACATCACGACTTCCCTTTCTCATGATCAAGCAAAACAACCACAAATATGAATTCGCCGACCTGCGCGACGGCGTGCGCTCAGTCTGCAACCAGTTTGATTCGCGTTACTGGCAGGAGGTCGACGAGGCCCGCGCCTTCCCCGAAACCTTTGTCAAGGCACTGACTGAAGCCGGATGGCTATCGGGCCTGATTCCCGAAGAGTACGGCGGTTCCAGCCTGTCGCTCACCGAAGCCAGCGTGGTCATGGAAGAAATCAACCGCGCCGGTGGCAACTCGGGCGCATGTCATGGCCAGATGTATGTCATGGGCTGCGTGGTGCGTCATGGTTCCGACAAACAGAAGCAGGACCTGCTGCCCAAAATTGCCAGTGGCGAGTTGCGCATGCAGTCCATGGCCGTCACCGAGCCCACCACGGGCAGTGACACCACCAAACTCAAGACCACCGCAGTGCTCAAGGGCGATCACTATGTAGTCCAGGGCCAGAAGGTCTGGACTTCGCGGCTCCAGCATTCCGACTACATGCTGCTGCTGGCCCGTACCACGCCGCTGGCGGACGTCAAAAAGAAAACCGAAGGCCTGTCGGTCTTCCTGGTGGACCTGCGTGAAGAGGTCGGCAAAAGCATTACCGTGCGCCCGATTCGCAACATGGTGAACCATGAAACCAATGAAATCTTCATCGACAACCTGCGCATCCCGGTCGAGAACCGCATCGGTGAAGAAGGCCAGGGCCTGAAATACATCCTTGACGGGCTGAATGCCGAGCGCATCCTGATCGCTGCCGAATGTGTGGGTGATGGCTACTGGTTTGTTGAAAAAGCCAGCGCCTACGCCAACGACCGTGTTGTGTTTGACCGCCCCATCGGCCGCAACCAGGGCATACAGTTTCCGATCGCGCGTTCCTTCGTCAACGTCGAAGCCGCCAGCCTGATGCGCTACCGTGCCTGCGAACTGTTCGACGGGGGCAAACCCTGCGGCGCGGAGGCTAATATGGCCAAGCTGCTGGCGGCCGACGCGTCGTGGGAGGCCGCCAATGTCTGCCTGCAAACCCACGGCGGTTTTGGTTTTGCTGCTGAATACGACATCGAGCGCAAGTTTCGCGAGACGCGTCTCTACCAGGTGGCGCCGATTTCCACCAACCTCATCCTGTCCTATGTGGGTGAGCATGTGCTGGGCATGCCAAGGTCTTACTGAGCATGAGCGATTCAAAAGACCAGCCTCAGGCGCTCGAACAGTGGGTCGGCCGCACGCAAACCGTGAGCGACACCATCAGCCCTGTACAGGTGCGGCAGATGTCCGCCACACTGGACGATGCGGCGCGCATGAACAACCCTGCGATGTCGCTGCTGCCTGCGGGCTGGCACTGGCTGTATTTCAACCCGCTGGAAGTGCAGTCAAAACTTGGCGAAGACGGCCATCCGGCGCGCGGTGATTTTCTGCCGCCGGTGGAGCTGCCGCGACGCATGTGGGCGGGCAGCCGGCTGGAGTGGACGCGTCACTTCAGCGTGGGCGCAGAGGTTCAAAAGACGTCCGAAATCATCAATGTGTCACGCAAATCCGGACGCAGTGGCGAGATGGTCTTTGTCACGGTGGCGCATGTGTATTCAGATCCGCAGGGCACCTTGCTGCGTGAAGAGCACGACATTGTTTACCGTGACAGCCAGTCTGCTGCTGAAAAAGCGGCCCTTGCAGAAGTTGCTGGTCGTGTGGCTCAGTGGCAGGCAGCTGCGCCGGTGTTTGAACGTGTCGGCCAGCACACCAAAGCCGTGATGGCCGATGCAGTCATGCTTTACCGCTATTCGGCAGCGACCTTCAACGGTCACCGCATTCACTACGACGTGGACTACTGCCGTGATGTGGAAGGCTATCCCGGCCTGGTGGTGCATGGTCCGCTGATCGCCACGCTCCTGCTGGACTATGTTGAAAACGAACTTGCCCCCGGTCGGCGTATCAGGTCTTTTGAATTTCGTGCCAACCGGCCGACCTTTGATCTCGGCGGTTTCCATCTGCATGCATCGCCCGAAGACGGAGATGCACATGCGCTGAAGGTCTGGGCCACCAACAATGTCGGTGAAGTCGGCATTGACGGCCTGATCACACTGGCCTGAAAAACATGACGCCGGTCACCTACCTGTTTGTTCCGGCGACACGAACCGAACGCGTTGCCAAGGCATTCGCGGCGGGTGCACATGCCGTCATCATTGACCTTGAAGACGCCATTGATGCGGGTGTAAAAGACGAGGCACGTGC
This sequence comes from Polaromonas sp., assembly GCF_016185115.1. Classification (GTDB taxonomy): domain Bacteria; phylum Pseudomonadota; class Gammaproteobacteria; order Burkholderiales; family Burkholderiaceae_C; genus Polaromonas. The sequence goes on from NZ_JACPOF010000021.1 coordinate 366,969, forward strand.
ACAGCTTGATGCCTTCCTCACCGCTTCGGTGCAGCCGGTATGGATTCGCACCAATGCTGTGACCACGCAGTGGTTTGAAGATGACCTTGCACTCGTCAAAAAGCATCCGGAAAAAATTGCAGGCGTCATGCTCGCCAAGACCGAATCCCCTTTTGAGGTGGATGCGGTCAATGACGGTAGCGCAGAAAACATTGCCGTCATTGCCCTCGTGGAGTCCGCTGCCGGCATGCTCGCGCTGGAGCGCATCTGTGCGCACCCGCGTGTTACGCGCATTGCATTTGGGTCTGCTGATCTGTCACGTGACCTCGGCTGTGAAGACGCATGGGACACGCTGCAGTTCGCGCGTTCGCAAGTGGTGTTGCATTCGGCTGCGGCGCATCTGCTGTCGCCGATTGATGGCGTGACTTTTGCTTTGGATAAACCGGATGTCGTGGAACGCGATGCTGCTCTTGCAGCCCGCCACGGTTTCGGTGCCAAGCTTTGTATTCACCCCTCACAAATCAACCCAACGCTGCAAGGTTTTGCGCCCACAGCACAGCAATTGCAGTGGGCTACGCAGATTCTTGCGGCCAGTGCCTCAGGCTCTGGCGCCCAGCGCCTGCAGGGCCAGATGATCGACAGGCCTGTGATTGAACGGGCGCGCCAGATCCTTCAACGCCATGAATCCTTTCAGGCCACTTTGCCCTGAAGTAACCACCACAAAGAACCCCTCCTATCGTGAACGCCAAAAAAGAAAATCGTGTCATCGTCGTTGGTGCAGGCCCTGTCGGCCTGCTGTGTGCACTTGAACTCGCGCGCCGCAATGTCCCCGTGCTGGTGATTGAATCCGAGCCCGGCACCACGCTTGACCTTCGCGCAGGCACCTTCCACCCCCCTACTCTGGAGATGCTGCAGGAGTCAGGTGTCACCGACGCGATGATGGCCATAGGCATACGTGTGCCGCGCTGGCAATCACGTGACCGCGAATACGGCCTCATCGTCGAGTGGGACCTGGCAGCACTTGAGAAAGACACACCGTTTCCGTTCAGGCTGCACCTGGAGCAGCATCGCCTGACGCCCATCCTGCTGGAGATGCTGCTCAAACATCCGCACGCTGAAGTGCGCTTCGGCCATGAATTTATCTCGCTGGTGCAGGATGCTGACGGCGTAACCGCCACAGCCAAAACCGCGCATGGCGAAGTGCAGTTGAAGGGCAGCTGGCTGGTCGGTGCCGATGGCGGGCGCAGCCCGGTTCGCAAGTCGGCCGACATTGGCTTTGGCGGCTACACCTGGCCAGAGCGTTACAGCGTCATCAGCACGACCTATGACTTCGCGCCGCTGGGTTACGCCGACAACGCCTACATCAGCGACCCCGAACAGTGGATTGCGTTTTTCCGCATGCCCGACAAAGGACCGCCAGGCCTGTGGCGCATGACCCTGCCCGTGCCGCAGGAGCTGCCTGACGAGCAGGTGCTTGACCCGGCATTTGCCACCGCTGCCATTGACCGTGCGCTGCAAAAACCCGCAGGAACTGTGTACCCCATAGTCCACCAGAGCGTGTACCGCGTTCACCAGCGTGTGGCCGACCAGTTCCGCGCGGGGCGTGTGCTTCTGGCCGGTGATTCGGCCCATGTCAACAACCCGCTCGGTGGCTTCGGCCTGAACAGCGGTATTCACGATGCGATGAACCTTGGTGAAAAACTCGCCCGCGTCTTCAATGGCGAAGCGACGGCCGACCTGCTTGACCTGTATGAGCGCCAGCGCCGCACGGTGGCCAATGAGTACGTGCAGACGGTATCGGTCAAGAACAAACAGAACCTCGAAGAGAAGGACCTTGAGACCCGGCTCAAACGATTTGCAGATTTGCGAGACATAGCGGCAGACCCACAGAAGACACGCGAGTATTTGTTGATCTCTTCCATGATCAACAGCATCAAGCGCGCCAATGCCATTCAGTAACTTTGCTTCAACCCGTCAAGGAATATCCAATGTCAACCATCAATCACGGCCGTCGTTACCAGCTCGGCGTCGCGGCCCTGGGCCTGCTGGCGCTCGCACAACCCGTGCTGGCGCAATCACCTGCCTGGCCGCAGCGGCCCATCAAGCTCATCGTGCCCTTTGCGGCGGGCGGCAACACCGACGGTATTGCCCGCCTGACCGCCGAGCGCCTGTCCCAATCGCTGGGCCAAACCGTCATTGTTGAAAACAAGGCCGGGGCCAACGGCGCCATCGCCGCAGATTTTGTAGCGCAGTCGCCGCCTGATGGCTACACGCTCTTCATGGCCGCCATGCCGGTGCTGGCCATCTTGCCAACAATCACCAAAACGAAGTTTGATCCGCTGCGCGATTTTGTTCCCGTCAGCAATGTCGGCAGTAACCCGTTTGTCATGGCCATCAGCAGCTCGGTGCCGGCCAAAAATGTGCGCGAGTTTGTAGCCTATGCCAAAAAGAACGACGGCAAGCTCAACTTTGCATCCGGTGGTTCCGGCAGTGTGTCGCATCTCTCGCCCGTGCTCTTCCTCAAGCGTGCCAACATCAACATGACCCACATCAGCTACAAGGGCGGTGGTCCTGCCGTGGCCGATTTGCTGGGTGGCCAGGTGCAGATGTATTTCGGCAACCTGTCAGAGCTCGCACCGCACGCCGACGGCGGCAAGATACGCATCATCGGTGTCTCCAGCCTGGAGCGCGCCAAGCAGATCCCTGACGTTCCCACACTGGCCGAATCGGGCTATCCGGGCTTCAAGACCCTGACATGGAACGGCATCGTCGCACCGACCGGTACGCCGCCCGCCATCATCAACAAGGTCGCCGCCGCCGTGCAGTCTGCCGTCAGCAAGCCCGAGATGCGCGCGCGCCTCTGGCAACTGGGTGTAGACCCCATAGGCGATACGCCCGCGCAGTTTTCACAAACCCTCAAGGCCGACATCACCACCTGGGCCGAAGCAGCCAAAGCCAGCAACCTCAAGATCGACTAACACCTGTAACACCATGTCCACTGTCCCGATTCGTACACCGTCCACCGATACCATCGCATCCCGCGCCAAGGTGGCCGTGGTGGTGCCTGCCACCAACACCATCGTGCAACCCGAGATGGAGGCCATGCGGCCGGCGGGTGTGACCAACCATGTCTCGCGCATGTATCTTCCGCCGCGTCCCTATGACGACCAGGAGGCCTACAAAAAAGCACTGGAGACCGAAGAGGGCAACCTTGAAGATGCGCTCAGGCTGGTGACGGTGTGCGAACCGCATGTGATTGCGCATGGCCACTCCATCCATTCATTCCGCGGTGACGGCCAGCGCGCCATTGATGAAGAAAAGCGCCTTGAAGCCATGTGCGGTGTGCCCTTCATCACGCCCTCACGCGCGGTGCTGGCCGGGCTGGAGGCGATTGGCAAGCCCAAAAAAATTGCCATCCTCACACCTTACTGGCCGCCAGCCGATGACATGATCGCCAACTTCTTCCGCTCATGCGGTTACGACGTGGTGTCGACGCACGGCCTGAAATCCACGGGGCCGACAGCGGTGGCACGCTTTACGCGCGAGCAGATCATCCACGGCTTTGCAGAAGTGGACCACAAGGATGCCGAAGCGCTGATTCATGTGGGCACCAACCTGCCCGTGTCCGCGCTGACGCCGGAGATTGAAACGAAGTTCGGCAAGCCCATGATTGGCGTGAATGTCGCCACTTACTGGCTGGCGTTGCGCCGCATCGGCATCATGGACAAGCTGCCGGGCATGGGGTTGCTCGCCGAGAAGTACTGAGGCCGGAGACAGCCAAAGAAAAGGCGGCCAGTGCCGCCTTTTTTTATGTGCGCTGTTTTATTCCGGGGTGATGCCAGCCTGTTTGACCGCGCTGCCCCACTTCACGGTCTCGGTGCGGATAAAGTCCGCAAACTGTTGCGGTGTGCTGCCTACGGGTTCTGCACCGGCCTTGACCAGCGTCTCGCGCACATCGGGCATGGCCAGGATCTTCACGATTTCGTCGTGCATGCGCTTGACGACAGGCGCTGGTGTGTTGGCAGGTGCAACGATACCGGTCCATCCTGTGACGACCACTGCCGGCAAACCTGCTTCTGTCGTCGTCGGCACATCGGGCACAGCATCCGAGCGGCGCGGCTGGCCGACGACGAGCGCGCGCAGTTTGCCGTTTTTCACCTGCGAGAGCAGTGCCGGCATGGTGCCGAAGATGAAGTCGACCTGGCCGCCAATCAGGTCGGTGATGGCCGGCGATTCGCCCTTGTAGGGCACGTGCAGCATCTTGACGTTGGCGGCCCCCGCGAGCAGTTCGGCCGCGAGTTGTGACTGGTTGCCAATGCCGGCCGAGGCGTACTTGATGCCTTCGGGCTTTGCCCTGGCCGCCGCGAGCAGTTCGGCCAGCGTCTTGTAGGGCGAGGTGGCGGGCACGACCAGCAGGAAGGCGATGGACGTGGTTTGTGTGACAGGTGTGAAGTCTTTCTGCACGTCGTAAGGCACTTTTTTGTAGACGTGCTGGTTGATGGTCAGCGTGCTGGGCGAGGTCATCAAAAACGTATGGCCATCGGTGGCGCGCGATGCGGCCTCACCGGCAATCATGCCGTTGGCGCCGGCGCGGTTGTCGACCACCACGGTCTTGCCCAGCGCATCGCCGAGCTTCTGTCCTATCAGGCGTGCGGCGATGTCAATGCTGCCGCCTGCCGATTGCGAGACGATAAAACGCACCGGCTGTGTCGGCCACGTTTGTGCGTGTGAAGGCAGGCTGGCGATACAGGCGGAGGCCAGCAGGCCGAACAGGTATTTTTTCATGGGTGATCCGATCAGAGGGAGTTGGCGTTGGAGTTGGAGTTGGAGTGGGAGGGAAAGCAGGGAAGGAATGGGGGTGAGGGTGAACGCTCAGGGATAAAAATCCACCAGCTGGCTGACGTCGTCGCACTTGTCGATGTTCAAAATGGCGTTGCGCAACTGCGCGGCACGGGGCGCACCCCAGAGGGGTTCTGCCAGGTCGCGGTATTTCTGCTCAAGGTCAGCCGTTTTATGGGGGCGTGTGGGCTCGCCACTGGTGATGTGGCATTCACCGCGCAGCGTCGTGCCGTCTTTCAGGTGCATGTCCAGCGTCACGCGCTGGTCGGCCGGGTAGGTGGCGGTGTAGCTTTCGTCTTCGGTCACAAACACTTTGGCCGACAGCGCCATCACACGCGGGTCGGCCACGGCGGTATCTGAAAAGGCCTCCAGCCCGTTGCGGCCACCGACCAGCAGTGTGGCGACGGAAAACGGAATCGAAAAGCGCGTGCCAAACCAGTCTTTGGGCGTCTGGTTGCAAAGGTAGGCCGCCAGGCGATAGGCGCGAACGTCGATGCGCAAGACGTCTTCAGGTTCGATGCGGCGCGGTGCATGTGCGATGGCATCAAAAAAAGCGTCGATGGCCGAATGCACATAACGCGCCGTCGGGTAGAGCTTGAGGTAACCCTCCATCAGCAGCCAGCGTTCACCCAGACCTTCAATGGCTTTGGCGCCCGAGAAGCCATCACCCAACACCAGGCTGAAGGTGGTGTTGACGCCGTCCGACGGCCCGCTGAAACCCGACTCCGCCAGCCGCGCCGCCATCTGCCCCATAAAGCCGCTGTGGCCCGCGTACCAGTTGCGCACCGTGGCGCCGTCCAGCATGGTGTGGCGGTTGGTGGCCATGCAGCTGGATGCGGCCAGGCTGGCCAGGTTGCGCAGCTTGTCCGCCGGCATGCCGGTCAGGCGCGCCGTGGCCAGCGCCGCACCCACCACACCAAAGGTGCCGTGCGGGTTGATGATGAGCTTGATCTTCGTGGCCATGCCTATGCGCGCCACCACCTCATAGGCCAGCGCAATCGTCGCCAGCACCGAGCGGCCGCTACGCCCCAGCTCCTGCCCGACCGCCAGCGCGGCGGGTATCACCTGCATGCCGGGGTGGCCGTTCGCCAGGAAGTTGCCCTCGTCGTAGTCGAGCCAGGCACCGGCGATGCCGTTGAGCATGGCAGCGTCCAGCCGGTTGGTGGTGCAGCCCTTGCCTATGACCCATGACTTGCCGGGCGCGGCGCTGGCCACCTGCCGGTCTGACAGCGCCTGCAGCTCAGGCGTGCGCATGCCCCAGGCCAGCACGGGGAAAGAGTCGAGGATGATTTCGCGCGTGCGCGCCAGCACCGCTTCGGGAATGTCTTCTTCAGGCGTCAGGCCCACAAAGCGCGCCAGCTGGTCAAGGTAGTCGCCTGCGCCATGCGCCGCTTTGGAGTTGTCGGGCATGGGGGAGGGCGCTTTCAGTGAGGGTGTTTTCAGTTTGGCCTAGTTAGCCTGTATCCCGGCTGCGCGCACCAGCCTGCCGAGGCGGGCGACATCGGTCTTGATCAGGTTGCCAAATTCTTCCGGGCCGGCGCCGACCAGGTCAAAACCCAGGCTGGCGAGTTTGGCCTTCACGTTCGGGTTGGCAATGGCTTTGGCGAATTCGCTGTGCAGTTTGCGCACCACATCGGGCGGTGTGGCGGCGGGCGCAACGATGCCGTTCCATGCGGCATAGCCATAGCTTGGCAGGCCGGCCTCGGCAATCGTCGGAACGTCGGGCATGGCAGCCGAGCGTTTGGGTGTGCTGACGCCGTAGACACGCAGCTTGCCGTCTTTCACGAAGGCAATCACGTTGGACATGCCCGAAAACATGATGGGCACGGTGCCCGCAATCACATCGGTCAGGGCCGGGCCCATGGCCTTGTAGGGCACGTGGGTCATCTTGATGCCGGCGGCGTCAATAAAAAACTCCATCGCCAGATGCTGGGCCGAGCCTGAGCCGGTGGACGAGTAATTGATGCTGCCCGGTTTTGCCTTTGCCATGGCAATCAGCTCGGGCACGGTTTTGGCCGCAAACGCCGTGTTGCCGACCAGCACCAGCGGCACGGTGGAGGTCAGCGTGACGGGCGCAAAGTCTCTCAAAGGGTCGTAAGGCAGTTTGGGGTAGAGGGCCGGGTTGGCCGCCATGATGCCGTCGTTGGGCATGAAGAGCGTGTAGCCATCGGCTGGCGATTTGGCGGCAGCTTCAGCGGCAATGATGCCGTTGGCGCCGGTGCGGTTGTCTATGAGCACACCCTGGCCAATCTGCTCGGCCACCTGCGCAGCGATGGCGCGCGCAATCGTGTCCACCGCGCTGCCGGCGCCAAAGGGCACGATGATCTTGATGGGCCGGTCGGGGAAGGCCTGTGCAGAAGAGGCCATGGGAGCCATCAGCAGGGTCATGGGCAGGCAGGCCAGCGCCAGCACCTTCAGTCGTTGAAACAGCATGGAAAGCTCCAGATCAATCGTTTGGTCATTAAATTATGGGGTAGATATTATTTTTATTCAATTAAAAAGTATATTTATGATTCAAATCAAAACATTGAACCTAGCATTAATCATTCCAGCAGTCATGTCCCGTGCAGAAGGTGAGCCATCCCTCATGAATACGCCATCAGCCCAAAACAGGCCCGATTACCTCGACCAGCTGGCTGAATTTGCCTGTTCGGCGCAACTGGCGGACGTCGCGCCCGAGGCGCTGAAGCACCTGCGTTTTATCGTGGCCGACACCCTGGCGGCCTGCGCCATCGGCAACCAGGAGCCCGAAATGCGTGCGATGCGGGCCCTGCAAGTGCAGCTCAGTGGCGGCGGTGAAGCATCCGTTCTGGGCACAGGCACAACGATGAATCCCATCGATGCTGCCGCCCTGAATGCCGCTGCCGGCTGCTGGCTTGAGCTGGACGAGGGCAACCTGACCAGCAACGGCCACCCCGGCATACAGGTGATTCCTGCGGCGCTGGCCGTGGCCCAGCAACTGGGCAAAAGCGGCGAAGAGTTTTTGCTGGCCTGTGCGCTCGGCTACGAGATCTGCGCACGCATAGGCAGTGCCTGCGACATGCGCATGTGCCTGCACCCGCATGGCACCTATGGCGTGGTGGGGGCAGCCGTGGCGGTAGGGCGGCTCATGGGTCTGGCCCCCGCGCAGATGCGTGAACTGATCAACCTGGCCGGTTCATCGCCCATTGCCGGCAACCGCCAGGGCATGAAGGACGGCGCCACGCTGCGCAACTGGTACGCCTCGCACAGCGCCATCATGGGGCAGACGGCGGTGCGGCTGGTGCAAAGCGGCTTTACCGGCCCGCGCGACGGGCTGACCCCTACCTGCGACGAGGTGCTGTTTGACAACTTCAAGCCTGATGTGGTGGTGAAAGACCTGGGCAAACGCTGGCTGCTGGCCGAGGGTTATATCAAGCTGTATGGCTGCGGCCGGCCCATACACGCCGCCATCGACGCGCTGCGCGATGCGCTTGCGCCGCTGGGGGAATCATCGAAATGGCCGCTGGGCAGCGAGATTGCCGGCATCGAGGTGCGCGGTTTCAAATTCCTGGCTTTCCTGAACCGGCGCGATATCCGCAACGCTTTTGCCACGCGCTTCTCAACCCCGTTTGCGGTGGCCAGCGTCATCGTCAACCGCAGCCACGGGCTGGCATGTTTTGACGACAGCGCCGCCGCCAACCCCGACATACACGCGCTGGTGGAGAAGCTGGCGCTGGTCGAGGTCGACGACTACAGCGCGCTTTTCCCGCAGCAGCAGGTGTGCGAGGTCGCCATCACGCTGAAGAATGGCGGGGTGCTCAAAGGCCGCTGCGACATTATTCGCGGCGAGCCCGCCAACCCGGCCGACCCGCAGGATTACCGTGACAAGTTTGTGGGCCTGGCACGGCGTACCTGGCCCGGGCGCACGGATGCGGCGCTGAACGCGCTGTATGACAGGGCCTTGAAGCTGGAGCAGTTGCCCGACATGCGCGGGCTCTGTGGGCCGGACGGGTTTTAAGGCAAATGTAAAGTCAACTTTACATTTTGGCCGCCCGCTTGTCCGCGCGAGCCACTTTTGCCGGTTTCAAGCCCCAAAAATGCCATTTTTGAGGGCTAAATTGGCCTCCGGGCCAATAAATACGGACGTGAGCAGCTATAAGTTCAATAGCAAAATGCAGTTGAACCCTGCAATCCGGCACGGGTTTTTCCCGGTCAGCCGCCTCACGGATTGGTGTGCAGGGGCCAGATTTCGGGAAACAGCACCACGTCCAGCATCTTGCGCAGTTGGCTCACGCCGCCCGTGCCGCGCTTGAAGCCCATGACAGCCTCCACCGTCATCACATGGCGAAAGCGCCGGAGGCGAAATGCGTCTTCAAGTCTGGTCCGGTTTTTTCCTGGCAATGGCCGCTGATTTCCGGCGCTCGTAACTTTTCATCAGCGGCGTGACCGAGATGCCGTGCACCACCACGGAAGCGACCACCACCGCAATCACCAGTGACAACAACTGCTCGGCCAGGGCATTGCTGATGTCGTGCCTGATGGCGTAGAGCAGGTAGTAGATGGAGCCAATGCCGCGTATGCCGAACCAGGCCATGAGGCGGCGCTGCTGGCCGCGTATGCCGGTGCCCAGCAGTCCCGCCACCACGGCTGCGGGCCTGACGACCAGAAACAGCAGCGGTGTGAACCACAGGACTTCCCACCTGAATGGCACGACCGCAATCAGCGCGCCCACTGCCAGCACGATCACCACCTCGGCAAAGTTTTCAAGCTGGGAGTTGAAGCGCTGTACGGCGCGCATCATGGTCGAGGGGGCTGCGCTTTCAGACGTCTGCTGTTCTTCTGCATTGGCATCCAGATCTCCCGGTGCATCAACAGCGGTCTGCGAAGCATGGTGCCTGTCGATGCGGCTGAGCGCCAGGCCCGCCGCGAACACCGCCAGAAAGCCGTAGGTCTGGCACAGCAGGGCCACGCCGTAGGTCAGCGCAATCAGTCCCAGCGCGATGAATTCATCCGAACCCAGCGCTTCCTTGTGACGCACCCGCAGGTACAAAATGCCCCGGCCCACCGCATGGCCCAGCAGGTAGCCTATGCCCAGTCCGCCCGCCACGGCCCAGAGCACGTCAACGGCTATCCATCGCCAGCCCATGTCGCCCAGTTCATGCAGGCCCAGCAGGCCCAGGCCCAGCATGACAAAGGGGAAGGCCGCGCCGTCATTGAGCCCCCCTTCGCCCGTCAGGCCGAAGCGCAGGCGGTCGCGGTCGCCGGGATTGGCCACCTGTACCTCTGATGCCAGCACCGGATCGGTGGGCGCAAGAATGGCGCCCAGCAAAATCGCAGCGCCCGGCGACATGCGCATCAGGCTCACGCCGATGGCGGCAATCACCGCCACCGTGATGACCATGGAGACGGAGGCCAACTGCACAGGAATGCGCCAACGCCTGTCGTTCAGCGGCAGTTCGAGTTTCATGCCCGCGGTGAACAGCGAGATCAGCACCGCCACCTCGGTCAGGCGCTCCAGCAGCACCACATCCCGCGTGGGCCGCAGCACCAGCAGGCCCAGGCCCCAGGGGCCTATGGCCATGCCTATGCCGAGGTAAAGCATGGCGGCGCTGAGCGGCAGGCGCTTGATGAAGGAGCCGCCCATGGTCATCGCGACCAGCAGCAAACCCAGGATCAGGCAGGCTTGTGTGAAAAGATCAGGCGGCGTCATGCGACGATTTCAGGAATAGAAAAATGAAAAATCCATCGTGCAAGCATGCCGCAACGGGTAGTCATTTCATGTGGGACATGGCGGCCAGTTTTTGCAGTCTGAACGGCTGCCCAGGGCACCTGAGCCCGGCTTACCAGTCCACCAGGCTCAGTCCCATGCTGAGCACCGTCCGCTTGCGGTTGTAGTCAAGCAGGCTGTCGCCATAGCCGGTAAACAGTTGCAGGTGGTAGCGCAGCCCGGTGTAGCGGGGCGCCGAGCCTGGCGCGATCATCCAGTCCAGGCGGGCCGAACCGCGGGACTGGCTGGTCAGCGAATGGCGCAGCGTCAGGCCCAGGCTGTCGGTCTGGTTGATCTGCCAGTTGCCCGCCACTTCTGCGCGGCCTATGAAGTTTTCAATGCCGGGGTTGTCGTCATTGCCTGAGGATTCCTTCAAGCGCTGCCAGACCTTGCCCTGCAGGCTCAGGCTGGAGGTGGGGCTGAGTATTTTTTCAGCCGCACCCATCAGGTAGACGCGGTTCCAGCTGCGCGACAGCGGCAGCGTTTGCCCGTTTGACTGGTGCACCACACCAAGACCTGAGAGGCGGTAGTTCCAGTCGCCGCCCAGCGGGATCTGGTGCGGGTAAATGTAGAGCGCTTCGGGTTCGTGGTCGGTGTTGCGAAAGGGGCGGGACAGGCCGCCATTGAACAACTGCCAGTAACTCTGCTGCGTGTAGCCGAACCAGACCGAGTCAAGGTCCTGTGAGTCTTCGGCGCCGCGCTTGAGCAGGCCCTTGGCGATCTTGGTGCGCACTGACAACTGGATCTTCAACTCATGCCTGTTATAGGGCTGTGCCGTCAGCGCGGTGTGGCCTGCCGCTGTTGACGAAGGTTGGGTGTTGACGCTGTCGGACGCCACCAGTGCCAGCGTGGTCGGCTTGTAGCCGCGCAGCGAAAAATTGTCGCAGTCGGTGCCGCGCTGCAGTTCCCAGAAACGCGACAGTTGCGAGTAGTTGTCGTCGCGGCAACCCACGGGCTTGCGCGATGCGTCGGCCTCGGGGACTGGCAGCGGGGGCAGTGCCGCCAGCTCTGCGGGGGACAGCGATCTGGCAGAAGCCGGGGGTGAAACTGTCGATGCCGTTGTCATCGGTGCAGCCGGTGTGGCAGCCGCAGTGACCGCGCTGGCGGACGGCGCGGCTTGCGCAGTGGCCCAGTCCTGAAAACACCTGAGCTGTACCGCAGGGTTACCTGTCATGGCCTGGCAGGCCTGCCAGCCGTTGGACGGGGCCGGGGTATTCGTCTGGGCCATGGCGTTGCCGCCGGGAAAACACGCGGCGGCCAGGCTGCACGCCAGGCTTGAGAGGGTGGACGCTTTGTTCACGGCAGACGTGTGAGTATGAAAGGGATCTCCGGCGCATCGGGCGCCGCAGATTTGCTCGTGTCTTTCCAGACGCCCCTGAACACCTTGCCGCAGGAGCCAGGCACCATCTCGCCATTCCAGGTGCCGGTGATGGCGATGTTGTCTGATGATTCGTCGAGCAGCAGCATGCCCTCATCGAGGTCGCCTGCCAGCGCCGCCTTTGCTGCATGGCCTGCGGCGGGCTTGCTGATGCCATCCATGTTGCGGCTGACCATGCCCGACAGACTTTCGGAAAATTCCGCATGCCGCTGCAGCAGCATGGTGGCGCGTGCGGGCAGGCCCGCAGGCGGATTGGTGAAACTGGCAGACCACATTCCGTAGATCTCGGCGGCCTTCATGTCCCTGGCCGGGGTGCAGGCCGGGGGTGGCGCACTTTGCGCGAATGCGCCCAGGGGAAGGACGCAGGCTGTGGTCAACAAAAGGGCAAGTCGGCGGTAATTCAGTGTCATCAGGGAGTCCATCATTCGCAGGCGTGCGGCACTATGACATGCGGCCATGTCGTTTTTGCACCCCATGTGTAAATCTGCGGTAATTAGACCCCAAGCGCGGCCAGGCCGCCGCCAGTCAGCGTGCTTCGGAAGACGCCGCCGCAGCGGCAATCGAATCAGCAGATTTTTTGGCGAACTCGGCACGCAGGGCCTTGAGCTTTTCGCGCGGGTCTTCTTTCACCGTGGCCTTGTCAAGCGCCATTTCTGCAATGAAGCGGCTGGGTATCCCGGCAACCGTGTCGCGGCCCTTCTTGCGCCGGCGCAGCCAGTTGACGGCCAGTGTGCGCTGCGCGCGTGTGATGCCTACATACATCAGGCGGCGCTCTTCCTGCAGGCGCAGGGCGATGTTGTCGGTATTGGTGCCATCATCGTCTTCAAGTTTGAACGGCAGCAGGCCCTCCACGCAACCGGCCAGCACCACATGCGGCCACTCCAGCCCCTTGGCCGCGTGCAGGGTCGAAAGTGTGACCAGGTTCTGGTCGCCTTCACGTTCAGACAGGGTCGAAAGCAGCGCGATCGTCTGAATCACTTCCAGCAGGTTCTTGCGTTCGCGTTCAACAATGACACCGGCCGTCTCGTCGATCTGTCCGCCGCAGCGCAGCGACATCCAGTCGACAAAATCCATCACATTGGTCCAGCGAGTGGCGGCGGCTTTCTCGCTGTCTTCACCGTCGTAGAGGTGTTTTTCGTAATCGATTTCTTTCAGCCACTCGAGCAGAAAGGTTTTTGCATCTTCTGCGCCCAGCGTCTGTTTGGCGCGGTACTCCAGGTCATTGAGGTAACGGCCGAACTCATGCAGCGAACCTACGGCCTTGGCGGGCAGCACCGAACCCAGCGAGTTGCTGAACAGCGCCTCGAACAGGCTCAGCTTGTACTGCGTGGCAAAGGTGCCCAGCGTGCCCAGCGTGGTGTGGCCTATGCCGCGCTTGGGTGTGGTGACCGAACGCAAAAAGGCCGGGTCATCATCGTTGTTAGACAAGAGGCGCAGCCAGCTGCACAGGTCCTTGATCTCTGCGCGGTCAAAAAAGCTTTGTCCGCCCGACACCTTGTAGGGGATGTTGGCCTTGCGAAATGCTTTCTCGAACACCTTGGCCTGGTGGTTGGCGCGGTACAGCACGCAAAAGTCTTTCCAGTCACGATGCTGGCTGCCTTCGGCCTGCAAACTGCCCTCGGCACGCAGGCTCTGGATACGCGCCACCACACGGTCGGCCTCGTGCTCTTCACTGTCGCAATCGACCACACGCACCGGCTCCCCTTCGCCGAGTTCGCTGAACAGGGTTTTCGGGAACAGCTTGGGGTTGGGGCCGATGACGTTGTTGGCCGCGCGCAGGATGGCGCTGGTCGAGCGGTAGTTTTGTTCGAGCTTGACGACCTTGAGATTGGGGTAGTCCTGCGGCAGTTTTTTGAGGTTATCCAGTGTGGCGCCGCGCCAGCCGTAGATGGACTGGTCATCGTCACCCACGGCGGTGAAGCGGCCGCGTGCACCCACCAGCAGCTTGAGCACCTCGTACTGCGTGGCGTTGGTGTCCTGGTATTCATCAACCAGCACATGGCCCAGCGCCTGTTGCCATTTGGTGCGCACCTCTTCATGGTCTTTCAGCAGCTTGAGCGGCAGGCCGATCAGGTCATCAAAGTCCACACTCTGGTAAGCCGTCAGGCGCTCTTCATAGCGCCCCATGACGCGGGCAATCAGGTTTTCTTCATCGCCGCTGGCCTGGGCCTGGGCCATCTCGGCGTTGAGACCCATGTTCTTCCATTTGCTGATGGTCCACTGCCATTGCCGCGCCGTCGCCGCATCGGTGCTGCCGCCTGCGTCTTTCAATATGCTGGTGACGTCGTCGCTGTCAAGAATCGAGAACTGTTTTTTAAGGCCCAGCACATCGCCGTCTTCACGCAGCATGCGCACACCCAGCGCGTGAAAGGTGCAGATCAGCACGCCTTTCGCACTTTTGCCTATCAGCACCCTGGCGCGTTCGCGCATTTCGGCTGCGGCCTTGTTGGTAAAGGTGATGGCGGCGATCTGGTCGGCCTTCATGCCTGTCTGTATCAGCCGGCCAATCTTGTGCGTGATCACGCGTGTCTTGCCGGAACCCGCACCGGCCAGCACCAGGCAGGGCCCGTGCATGTAGTTCACGGCTTCCTGCTGGGCGATGTTCAGACCGGTATTGATGGGCGAGGCGGCAGGGGAGGCAGAAGAAGGTGACGACATTCAGGCAGACAACAGACAAACGTGAAGAGAGAAGGCGCAAGGCACGTGCAATAAATGCGCCAGCAGACAGAATCATAGCCAGTCACCCGCTGATCAATTTCACAGGCGACAATCGCTTTTGTGCTAGCCATCCTTCTCGTCACTTTTCCATTTTTTGCGCTGGTGCTGTGCGGCTATGTCGCCGCGCGCCGGGGCTTTCTGCCGCAGGCTGCAATACCGGGGCTGAACACCTTTGTGCTGTATTTCGCGCTGCCCTGCATGCTCTACCGTTTTGGCGCCAGCACGCCGATAGCGCAGCTGCTCGACGGCACACTGATAGGCCTGTACACGCTTTGCGCATTGATCATGGTGGCCTTCACGATTGCCGTCACGCGCAACAAACGCACAGGCTGGAACGACGCGTCTTTCGGTGCGCTGGTGGCGGCTTTCCCGAACACTGGCTTCATGGGCGTGCCCTTGCTGGTCGCCCTGCTGGGCGCACAGGCGGCGGGCCCGGCCATCGTCACCATCACGGTCGACATGATCCTGACCTCATCGCTGTGCATTGCGCTGTCGCGGCTGGACGGTGCGGACGAGCATGGTGTGGCACATGCGGCGAAGCTGGCGCTCAAGGGTGTGCTGGTCAACCCGCTGCCCTGGGCCATTGTGCTGGGCGGCCTGTCATCGGCATTCACCATCAGGCTGCCTGCACCCATCGCGGCAACCGTCGGCATGCTGGGCGATGCTGCATCGCCCGTCGCCCTCTTCACCATAGGCGCCATCCTCGCCCGCTCACAGATGAACGCCACCACCCGCACGCCTCTGGGCGACTACGTGCCGGTGACCTTCATCAAGCTGGTGGTGCACCCTGTACTGGTGGGCCTGATGGGTCTGGGGTTCGCCGCCCTGGGCTTTCCACTTGACCCGTTTGCATTGACTGTTGTGGTACTGGCAGCTGCACTGCCCAGTGCCAGCAATATTGCGATTCTGGCCGAGCGTTTTGGTGCTGATAACGGGCGGATCGCCCGCATTATTCTTTTGTCCACCGTGTTGGCGTTTTTCAGTTTTTCTGCGGCTGTTGCGGTTTTGAAGCCGTAGGGGCGTGTCTCACCCGTGCGCCGTCCAGGGCGCGCTGTGCCTTACACGCCTGGCGGTGAGGGGCAACACCTTCAAACAAACAAAGGCGCTACGCAAGGCTTTTCTGAAGCCACTCGGCAAAAGCCGAGCATTCCCATCTGTCCATGGTCCCCGTCCGCCAGCAAAGGTAATGCGCATGCGGGCTCGGGATGCCGCGCGTAAAAACCTCGCCGGCCCCCAGGCGAACCAGCGAGCCATTCTCAAGCCAGGGCGCACCCAGCTTGAGGCGCACCAGCGCGATGCCCATGCCTGCAGCGGCGGCGTCACACATCAGGCCGATGTCATTGAACTGCGAGCCGTCGATGGGTTCGGCCCAATCGAGGTGGTTGGCCGCGAACCAGGTGCGCCAGGGCTCCAGTGGTGAGCGCAGCAGGCTTTCGCCTTCAAGGTCTGCGGCTGTTTCAAATGGGCCGTGTTCACGTAAAAAGGCGGGTGATGCAAGCGGCGTGACATTGTCTTTGGTGAGGCACAGATGCTCAAGGTCTGCATAACGCCCGGTGCCGAAACGCACGATCAGATCCGCGTCTTCGGCGACCACGTCGAGCAGCGGTATCGAGACACCCAGCGTGACATCGATCTCGGGATAGGCCTCGGTGAACTGCCGCAGGCGCGGAATCAGCAGCGAGCGTGCAAACGTCGGCGTCACGGCGAGTCGCAGTTTGCGTTTGCCGGGCGTGCCGCTGGTGCCGGCTGCACCTGGAAATTTCTGCAGCGTGGTCAGCCCTTCACGCACGTGGGCCAGGTATTCGCTGCCTTCAGTTGTCAGCGAAAAGTCGGCGCGGCCAAACAGCTTGGTGCCAATGATTTGCTCAAGCTGCTTGACGCGGTGGCTGACGGCGCTGGGTGTGACGCACAACTCTTCAGCGGCCTGCGTGACGCTGCGCAGGCGGGCCAATGCTTCAAATGTGACAAGACATTGAATCGGTGGAATGCGCCCGGTCATGTCAGCGTCTCTTTTCAAGGGCCACCGCGGAACCGGCTTTGCCGGGCCGCTGGTGGCGCCCCCCTTGGGGGGAGGCGCCACAGGCGCTTCGGGGGGTCATTTGAATATCACGGTTTTGTGGCCATTGAGCAGCACGCGGTGCTCGCTGTGCCATTTCACCGCGCGGGCCAGCACGCGGCTCTCCGTGTCCTTGCCTCTGGCTGTCAGATGTTCGACGGTGTCCTTGTGGTCCACGCGGGTCACGTCCTGTTCGATGATGGGGCCTTCGTCGAGGTCGGCGGTCACGTAGTGCGCCGTGGCGCCTATGACCTTCACGCCGCGGTCATGCGCCTGGTAATAAGGTTTGGCGCCCTTGAAGCTGGGCAGCATGCTGTGGTGGATGTTGATGGCGCGGCCTTCAAGCTTTTTACAAAGGTCGTTGCTCAGCACCTGCATGTAGCGCGCCAGCACCACCAGCTCTGCACCTTCTGATTCAATGATCTCCAGCTGTTTCGCCTCGGCCTGCGCCTTGGTGGCGGCCGTCACAGGGATGTGGTGGAAGGGCACGTTGTAGCTGGCGGCCAGCTGGTAGAAGTCGCGGTGGTTGCTGATGATGGCGCAGACGTCTACCGGCAGCAGACCGGATTTGGCGCGGAACAGCAAATCATTCAGGCAGTGGCCGTCGCGGCTGACCATGATGACGGTGCGCATCGCCGATTCGGTCGAGTGCAGCTTCCAGTCCATCTTGAAGGGCACGGCGAAGGTGGTCAGGCTGGCCTTGAGTTCTTCAAACGAGAGCTTGTCGCAGGCAAACTGCACGCGCATGAAAAACAGGCCCGTGTCGGGGTCGTTGTACTGCGCGGCTTCTTCGATGTTGCCGCCGTTTTCAAGCAGGAAGCCGGAGACGGCGTGAACGATGCCCAGGCGGTCGGGGCAGGACAGGGTAAGGATATAGGCGTGCTTCATAGGTGACGAATTGTCGCAGGACACGCGGGGCTTTGCCCATCATCACAAGCTGGCCCTTCATCAGTGCCAGAATGAAGAAACCGAAAGCAGGAGACAGCCATGCCCACACCCACCTTCAATATGGAGCACCACTGGCTCCCCTTCACACCCAACCGCAGCTTCGGGAGCGACCCGCGCATCTTCGTCGCTGCAGACGGCATGCTTTTCACCACGCATGACGGCAGGCAGGTGATAGACGGCATCTCCAGCCTCTGGTGTGTAGGCGCGGGCCACAACCGCAAGCCGATCAACGAGGCCATCAAGAAGCAGCTCGACACGCTGGACTACGCCACCGCCTTCAACGCCAGCAACGACCAGGCTTTCAAGGCGGCAGAGATGATTGCCGCCATGGCCCCTGGCGACCTGAACAAGGTGCTGTTTTGCAATTCCGGCTCCGAGGCGGCCGACACGGCGCTGAAGGTGGCGCTGGCGTATCACCGTGCGCGCGGCGAGGGCCACCGCAACGTCTTCATAGGCCGCGAGCGGGGTTATCACGGTGTGGGTTTTGGCGGCATGAGCGTTGGCGGAATACCAGCCAACCGCAAGGTGTTTGGCGCGGCGTTGCTGCCGCGGGTCGACCACCTGCGTTTCATCCACGATCCGGTGAGGCACGCTTATATACATAACGACGAGCCGGTCTGGGATGAAGACCTGCTGCTGGAGCTTGAGCAGCGCATACTGCCGCTGCACGACGCCAGCAATATTGCGGCCGTCATCGTCGAGCCTGTGGCGGGCAGCGCGGGCTGGTATGTGCCGCCCAAAGGCTACCTGAAGCGGCTGCGCGAGATTTGCGACAGGCACGGCATCCTGCTGATCTTCGACGAGGTGATCACCGGCTTTGGCCGCCTGGGCACCGGCTTTGGCGCAGACTTTTACGGCGTGGTGCCCGATATGCTGACCTATGCCAAATGCGTGACCAATGGCGTGATCCCGCTGGGCGGCGTGGTCTGCTCTGACCGCATTTACGACGGCATGATGAAGGCCAACGAGGGCGCGCCCGAGCACGCCATCGAGTTCTTCCACGGCTACACCTACTCCGGCCACCCGGTGGCCTGCGCGGCCGCGATTGCCACGCTGGAACTGATGAAGGCTGAAAACCTGTTTGAACGCGCAGGGCAGATGGGCAAAAAGCTGGGCGATGCGATGCATACCGGGCTCAAGGGCCTGCCCAACGTCGTAGGCATACGCACGCTGGGCCTGGCCGGGGCAGTTGAGCTGTCGCCCATTCCTGGTGCGCCTGGCAAGCGGGCTTACGACATCTTCATGGACTGCTTTCACCGCGGCGTGCTGGTGCGTCCTGCCGGCGAGAACATCGTGCTGTGCCCGCCTTACATCGTCGAGCAGGCGCAGATTGACCAGATGCTGAATGTGCTGGCCGACGCGATTCGCCGGAATGCCTGAAGCGCCTCGTCAGGCGCCTTTTTGGACAAAATTTAACGTGCACGTTAAATTTTTAATGTATTCGTTAAAAAATGCCCTCGATATGAGTTTGAGGACGCGCCAAAACCAGAAAATCGCCTGAAAGCAGCTTAAAAAGGCCATTTTTGAGCGCCAAATTGGGCTGCAGGTCAATAGATACAAGCGTGAGCAGCTATTAATTCAGTAGCAAATAGATGGCTGCTGCGCCAGGCTGTCCACCCGCGACTGGGCTTGGGATCTTGCCTTTGGCGCCTGCCAAGTCCCAGCAACTGATTAACCCTACCAATTCACTTGGCTATTGATTGACATCAAAAGGTCATAAGCAAACAATGAATCTTTAGTGAATCATTGTTTCTTTAGTGAAACATTAAAAGTCCGGCAAGCCCCACCTGTAAAGAGAACAGCATGAGCACTCCCACTGGCGATCAAGACCTTCCCTGGCATGACGTTGCATCACGCGAACAGCTTGATCCGGACTTTCCGGTCGGCGTGGACGTCAATGGCCAGAAGGTGGGCCTGTTCCTGCTGAACGACGAGGTGCATGCGCTCGAAGACATCTGCCCGCATGCCTATGCGCTGCTCTCGCAGGGCTTCCAGGAAGACGGCGTCATCGAATGCCCGCTGCATGCCGCGCGTTTTGATATCGCTACCGGCAAATGCCTGGTTGAAATCGGCGAGCGCGACCTGCACCAGTTCCCTGTGCGTGTGCTCGAAGGCAAAGTGCAGATCCAGATTCCTATCGTGAAAGCTGCAGCATGAGCGCAGAACCTGCAGGCACACCGGCCATTGAATTCATAGGCGTTGAAAAACGCTTTCCTGCACGTGGCGACTCCAGGGAAGTGCTGGCCGCACGTGATGTCAACTTTGCGATTGCGCCCGGCGAGGTCGTCTCCATCATCGGCCCATCCGGCTGCGGCAAAAGCACGCTGCTGAACATGGGCTCGGGCCTGGCCAAGCCCAGCGCCGGCATCGTCAAGGTCGCCGGCCAGCTGGTCGAAGGCCCGAACGCGCATGTGTCCTTCATGCTGCAAAAAGACCTGCTCATGCCCTGGCGCACGATTTCGCAGAACATCGAGTTCGGCCTGGAGCTGCGCGGCGTGCCGGCAGCTGAACGCAAAAAAGTATCTGACAAGCTGCTGGCCCAGTGCCACCTCGGCGGCTTCGGCGCGAACTATCCGCATCAGCTGTCAGGCGGCATGCGCCAGCGCGCGGCCCTGGCCCGCACGCTGGCGGTGGACCCACTGGTGCTGTTGATGGACGAGCCCTTCTCGGCCCTTGACGCACAGACCAAGATGATCCTGCAGCAGGACCTCGCACGCACAGTGCACGAGCAGAAAAAGACTGTGCTCTTCATCACGCACGACCTGGTCGAGGCCGTGGCGCTGTCCGACCGCATCCTCGTCATGAGCGAGCGCCCCGGCACCATCGTCGAGCAGATCACCGTCGACCTGCCCGACCGCAAGAACCCGATGGCGCGCCGCAAGCTCGCCGAGGTCGGTCCCTACGTCGCACGCCTGATGGACCTGCTCAAGCTCGACGCCAGCACCGAAGTGCACTGATCACTGTTTTCGTTTTAGACACTGCAACCACCCACCCGGAGAATCTCCATGACCTTCAAAAGCCTTCCCGCCATTCGCAGTGCTCGCCGCACCTGCCTGGCGATTCTTGCTTCCACCGCCGTGCTGGGCGCGGCCGGTGTGCAAGCCCAGAACCTGCAGAAGGTCACCTACCTGCTGCCCGCACCGGGCACGCTGCCGGCTTTCGGCCCCTGGATGCTGGCCCAGGCCAAAGGTTATTACGCCGCTGAAGGCCTTGAAGTCGAATTTGTTTCCGGCCGCGGCGGCGTGGATGTGGCCAAGCAGGTCGGCGCCGGCAATGCCGTCATCGGCGGCGCGATTGGCGACACACCCATCATCGCGCGCGCACAGGGCATCCCGGTCAAGGCCGTGGCCGTGCTCGGCAGCGGTTCGCTGACGCAGCTGGTCAGCCACAAGGACGAAAAAATCGAAAGCCCGCGTGAGCTCAAAGGCAAGACGGTTACTGTCATTTCCTATACCGACACCACTTATTACGCGCTGCTCGGCATGCTGAGCAAGGTCGGCCTGACCAAGAACGACGTGAACATCCAGGCCGCCGGCCCTGCAGGTGTGTGGCAGCAGTTCGCCAGCAAGAAGGCCACCGCCATGGCGGGTGTGCCCGACTGGACAGTGAGCGCAATGGAAGCCGGCGCCAAGGTCGACATCCTGCCTGCAGATGTCTACTTCAAGAGCATGGCCCAGGCCATCCTCGCGTCCGACGAAACCATACAGAAGAACCCGCAGCTGATCCAGAAGCTGGTGCGCGCCACGCTCAAGGGCATGAAAGACATCATGACCGACCCCAAGGCCGCGACTGCGGTTTACGTGAAACACGTGCCCATGTACAAGGGCAAGGAAGCCACCATCCAGGCCAACTTCGAGCTCTACAACAAGTATGTGTATGCCGGCCAGAAGGTGCCCGGCCAGATGGACGAAGCCCGTCTGGGCGAGCTGCAGAAGTTCTACGTCACCAACGGTGTGGTGCCGAAAGAAGCCGTACTGAAAGACCTCTACACCAACCAGTTTGTCGCCAAGTAATTTCCGCAAAGTAGTTTCACATGACCGCCAATCGCGCCCGTCTCGTTACCACCAGCTGGAGCCTGCTTGTCCTTGTCGTTTTCCTGGCGGCATGGCAGTGGGGGCCGGGCCTGCTTGGCGTTCCCGACTTTGTATTGCCCCACCTCAGCAAGGTGTGTGAAGAGGCCGTCCGCATCTGGGGCAGCGAAAGGCTGCTCTGGCATGCCGGCATCACGGCTGCTGAAGTGGTGGTCGGTTTTGTGCTGGGCTCCGTACTCGGCGCGCTGATCGGCTATGCGCTGGGACTGTCGCCACGTGTTGAAGCCGTGCTGTCGCCGTATTTGCTGGCCCTGCAGATTGCGCCCAAGGTGGCGTTTGCGCCGCTGTTTGTCATGTGGATGGGCTACACCATGTATCCCAAAATTCTTGTCGCGGTGCTGATCGTCTTCTTCCCGGTGCTGATCAACGTGCTGTCGGCCATGCGCACCATGGACGTGGACATGATCAACCTGGCACGCTCCTTCTCGGCAACCCGTCTGCAGGTGTTCCGCAATGTTGAATACCCCACCACCATGCCCGCGCTGTTTTCCGGCCTGCGCATTGCCAGCACGCTGGCGGTGATCGGTGTGGTGGTTGGCGAACTTGTCGGCGGCAACATGGGCCTGGGTTATCTGCTCGTTTTCTTTGAAGGCCAGGGCAATACCGCTGCCGTGTTTGTCGTGATCGCCGCGCTGACTGTCATCGGCATCGCTGCCTATTACGCCGTGGTGATCGCCGAAAAACGTGTGCTCCATTACCTGCCCAGCTCCGAGCGCCGTTCGGCCTGAGCAAAAAAACACAAGAGACATTCATGACCACCTCGCTTCCTGAAATCATGCTTCCCGGCCGCAAGGTGCTGGTCACCGGCGGTGCACGCGGCCTGGGTGAAGCGTTTGCGCGCGCGCTGGTCGCTGCAGGCGCAGGTGTGGTCATCAGCGATGTGCTGCATGAGCGCGGCGAAGCGCTGGCTGCCGAGCTGGGTGACAAGGTGTTTTATGTGCCCATGGACCTGAGCGATGCCGATGCCATCAAGGCCGGCGTTGATACCGCCGCCAAACACCTTGGCGGCCTTGACGGCCTGATCAACAACGGCGCCATCACCAACTCTGGCGGCAAACAGATGGCCGATATCGCACTCGACACCTGGGACCGCGTGATGGCCGTCAATGTGCGCGGCACCTGGCTCACCACGGTGGCCGCGCAGCCCTGGCTGGCCGAGTCGGGTTATGGCCGCGTCGTCAACCTCGCATCCGACACTGCACTCTGGGGCGCGCCCAACCTGATGGCCTATGTCGCCAGCAAGGGCGCGGTGGTCGCCATGACGCATTCAATGGCGCGTGAACTCGGTCCACAGGGCATCACGGTCAACGCCATCGCTCCCGGCCTCACCCTGGTCGAGGCGACTGAATATGTGCCGCAGGTGCGGCATGAGCACTATCGCAACGGCCGCGCGATTGAACGCGCCCAGGTGCCTGAAGACCTCACGGCCGCCGTGATGTTCCTGCTGTCTCGCGGCAGCGGCTACATCACCGGTCAGGTGCTGCCAGTCAACGGCGGCTTCGTCATGAAATGAAAGGTGCATCCATAAATCCATTTTTCGAACGAATTGCGTCGTTGCGCGGTGCTCGCAATCCTCATGTACTTGGGTACATTCCGGTTGCTGCGCTCCGTGCGCCTCGCACTTCATTTCGAAAATCTGGATTTCTGAATACACCGAAACGCACTTTAGGAGAATGAACATGAACGCACCCGCAGCAAACCAGCCCGTCTTTAACGAACGCGGCCTGATGGACGCCAACATTCCGCCAGAGGCAGAAATCCAGCGCGGCATGATGCCGGCCGAAGGCCAGGGTTTTGCCGACTGGCTTGAAAGCCGCGTCGCGCGCTTCGGCTCGCGCAAATACGACTGGGACGCGCTGAAGTTCCAGGCCGACTACGACCCGACCTACCGCCGCGCGCAGATGCGTTATGTCGGCACGGGCGGCACCGGTGTGGCCAAGGATGCGAACACCGTGCCTTCGGCCCACTTCACCTTCTCGACCATGGTGATCCCCGCCGGTAACGTCGGCCCCTCGCATATCCACTATGACGTGGAAGAAGTCTTTTTTGTCATGCGCGGCAAGATGAAAATCGTCTGCGAAAAAGATGGCCAGCGCTGGGAGTCTGTGCTCAATGAGCGTGACCTGATCTCGGTGCCACCCGGCGTTTACCGCGAGGAAAGCAATATTGGCGACGAAGACGCATTGATGTGCGTGATGCTGGGTGCGCCCAAGCCCATCACGCCAACCTACCCGCCCGACAGCCCGCTTGCAAAAATCAAGCGCGACATGCTGGCCGCTGCGAAATAAGCGGGCATTGAACCTGGCAAGCCCATGAGTACTGCGCCATCACAGCCTTCCCTTGCGCAACGCCTGCAGCGTTTTGCGCCTGAGCGCGTCACCACGCCGTTGGGCGATGTCGAGTTTCGCCGGGCCGGCCCTGGTGTGCAGGGTGCGACGCATGTGCTGCTGCACGGCATAGGTTCAGGCTCCGGCAGCTGGCTCATGCAGCTTGAAGCCGCTGTCCTGACTAAGGGCGCACAAGTGCTCGCATGGGAGGCGCCGGGGTATGGCCACAGCAGCCCTGTGTTGCCTGAAGTACCCGATGCCGGTGATTACGCCGGCAGGCTCTGGGCATGGCTTGACAAGCTGGAGATCACGCAGCCCGTGACGCTGGTTGGTCATTCGCTGGGCGCATTGATGGCGGCGCGTGCAGCAGTGCAGCGCCCCCATCAGGTCAGGCGGCTGGTGCTGTTGTCGCCTGCACAAGGGTATGCGCGTGCCAGCCCGGAAGAGCGCGCCAAAAAACTGGGCGACCGCCTGAACAACCTCAACACACTCGGTGTGCAGGGCATGGCGCAAAAACGCGGTGCGGCCATGCTGTCGCCAAATGCCGACGCAGAGCGCGTCGCCTATGTGCAGTCCATCATGGCGCAGGTGCACCCTGCCGGTTACACCCAGGCCTCTCACCTGCTGGTGGGCGGCGATCTGCTGACCGATCTTGCTCACATCACCTGCCCTGTCGCCGTGGCCAGCGGCCGCGCCGACACCATCACGCCAGTGGCCGGTTGCCAGAAGGTGGCTGAAGCGGCTGGCGTGCCCTGGACAGACCTCGGCGATGCCGGTCATGCCTGTGCCCTCGATGCCGCTGCGGGTGTCAACGCTGTGCTGGGCTTAGTACTGCAACCCGAAAATATCAAAACATGAAAGCGCGTCTTCACGCCCAGGGCGGCGTTCCAATCTTTGTGAAGGCGTACAGCCTTCACTGCAGCTTGCGCCTTGCCCTGAGCGCGAATCCATCACTTTCATCTTGTTTCGCTACTTCCGGGTTGCAGTACCAATGAACCACAACGAAAAGGGATCCGCATGACTGCCAATGTCCTGAATGCGCCCGTCGCTGAGCCCGAGGACCGCTACACCGTACCGGCGCTGCAGCGCGGGCTGGACCTGCTGGGCCAGTTCAGCCGCCATACGCCCGAGCTCACGGGCGCCGACCTCGCGCGCCAGCTTGACCTGCCGCGCGCTTCGGTCTTTCGCATCCTGCACACGCTTGAGAAAGCCGGTTTTGTAGAACGCGTGGGCGACAGCACCAGCTACAAACTCAGCATAGGCGTGCTGCGCCTGGGCTTTGAATACCTGGCGTCCATGGAGCTCACCGAGCACGGCCGCCCCGTGATTGATGCGCTGCGTGACCTTTCGGGTTATTCGGCCCATCTGGTGGTGCGCGACAAACGCGACGTGGTGTTTGTTGCCAAGTCTGTGGGGCGCAACGCGCTCTTCCATTCGATACAGGTGGGTGCGCGCCTGCCTGCACACGCTACCGTGCTTGGCCGTCAGCTGCTGTCGGATCTCGACATGGCTGGCCTGTCAGAGCTCTACCCCGAATCGCCGCTGCCGGTCTATACACCGCGCACCCCGACCACGCTGGCAGAGCTGAAAAAACTCATAGACGCCGACCGTGCCAACGGCTACGGCATCAGCCAGGGCGGGTACGAAACCGGCATCTCCACCATTGCTGCGCCGGTCTTCAATGACGCGCATGAGGTGGTGGCTGCCGTCAGCATCACCGTGCCTGCGCAGCACCTCGACCAGACACAGAAGGACACGCTGGTGCCCCAGGTCATGGAAGCCGCCGCGCAGCTTACACAGCGCATGAGCCACCTGCCGCCACAACAGGGGGGCGCCAAGGCCACCCAGAAAATTCAACAGGAAAAGATAGCCGCATGACAACTACTACAAACAAAGCTTCCGGCAAGACCCGCGTCACGGTCGGCGAACTTGCTGCGCGCTTCCTGGAGCAATGCGGCGTCAAGGCTGCCTTCGGCGTAATCTCCATCCACAACATGCCGATCCTGGACGCCTTCAATACGCGCCAGAAAATCCGCTTTGTCTCGGCGCGTGGTGAAGCCGGCGCCTGCAACATGGCCGACGCCTATGCGCGTGTCACTGGCGTGATGGGCGTGTGCGTCACCAGCACCGGCACCGGCGCGGGCAACGCCGCCGGCGCGCTGGTCGAAGCCCTGACCGCAGGTACGCCCATGCTGCACCTGACCGGCCAGATCGAGTCCGACTACCTTGATCGTGATCTGGGCTTTATCCATGAAGCACCGGCGCAGCTCGCCATGCTGCAGGCCGTGGGCAAGGCTGCTTTCCGCATCCGCAACCCTGAAACCGCACTGGCCACACTGCGCGAGGCGCACCGCCTGGCCTTCACCGCGCCCTGCGGCCCGGTGAGCATTGAAATTCCCATTGACATCCAGGCTACGCTGCTTGATCTGCCGGCCGACCTGTCACCACTGCCTCTGGTACCGGTGCAGGCCGCTGCATCTGAAGTCGATGCGCTGGCGGAAAAACTCGTCAATGCCAAACGTCCCATGCTCTGGCTGGGCGGCGGCGCACGTGGTGCACGTGCAGCGGTCGAGCGCTTCGTCAGAATGGGCTGGGGTGTGGTCACCTCGGTGCAGGGCCGCGGCGTGCTGCCCGAAGACCACCCTGCCAGCCTCGGTTCCTACAACCTGCAAAAGCCCGCCGAAGATCTTTACCAGACCTGTGACGCCATGCTGGTTGTCGGCTCGCGCCTGCGCAGCAATGAGACCCTGCGCTACAAACTCAAGCTGCCGACCCTGTACCGCATCGATGCCAATGCACTGGCGCACAACCGCGGTTACAGCAGCGAATATTTTGTGCAGGGCGATGCACTTGCCACACTCAACGCGCTGGCCGACAAACTCGAAGGCCGCATGAAGGTTGACGCCGCACTGGCCGCCGATGTGAAGAAGGCGCGCGACCAGGCCTGCGCCATGGTTGACAGCACGCTGGGCGCTTACGTGGCGCTCAAGAACGGTGTGGCCGCGCAGGCCGGCAAGGATCTCTGGTGGGTGCGTGACATCACGCTGTCCAACAGCATGTGGGGCAACCGCGCGCCCATGCTCGACAACCCGCGCGCCGGTGTACATGCCCTCGGTGGCGGCATTGGCCAGGGCCTGGCCATGGCGATTGGCACCTCGATTGCCGACAAGGAACACGCGCTCAAGCGCAAGACGGTGGCGCTGATTGGCGACGGTGGCTTCATGCTCAATGTGGGCGAACTGGCCTGCGCTGTTCAGGAGAAAGCCAACATCGTCATGCTGGTGATGAACGACAGCTGCTACGGCGTCATCAAGAACATCCAGGACGACATCTACGGCAGCCGCCATTGTTATGTCGACCTGCACACGCCGGACTTCGCACAGTTCTGCGCCAGCCTCAAGGTCACGCACTTCCGCCTGGGCGAACCGGCGCAGACCAAAGACGTGCTTGAAAAAGCCTTCGCGGCAAGCGGCCCGGTCGTTGTTGAAGTCGACATGAAAACCTGGGGCCCGTTTGCCGCCAAGTTTGCCGGTCCGATTTTGAAGAAGGATTGAGCGTGCTGAATGTCGTACTCATCGGCTACGGTGCCATAGGCCAGGCGATTTTCCGCCGGCTGCAGGGCAGCGCGCGGGTGAATGTCACGCATGTGGTGGTCAGGCCGCAGCATGTCGCTGAAGTGCAGGCCGCGCTGGGAGACACCGGAGTCGAGGCGGTAGCCGAGGTACCTGCCGGTACAACACTCGCGCTGGAATGCGCAGGCCATGAAGCGCTGGGCGCGCATGTGCTGGGCGCGCTTGAAAAAGGCGTGGAGTGTGCGGTGATGTCGGTGGGTGCGCTGTCTGAAGCGGGCCTGCCTGAAAAGCTCACAGCTGCTGCCGAAAAAGGCGGCACGCAGGTGCATCTGCTGGCAGGCGCGATTGGCGGTATCGACGCCATCGCCGCAGCACGGCAGGCAGGCCTGAGCAATGTCACGTATACAGGCCGCAAACCGCCGCTGGGCTGGAAGGGCTCTGCTGCCGAGAAGGTGGTGGACCTGGCCTCCCTGAAAGAAGCTGCCACGATATTTGAAGGCACGGCGCGCGAAGCGGCCAGCCTCTACCCGAAGAACGCCAATGTTGCTGCGACCGTCTCCCTCGCCGGCCTGGGCTTTGACGCAACGCGCGTACGCCTGATCGCCGACCCGGCGGTGACCGAGAACATCCACGAGATCATGGCCAGTGGCGAGTTCGGTGAAATGCAGGTCACCATGCGCGGCAAACCCCTGGCTGACAACCCCAAAACATCGGCATTGACCGTGCTCTCCGCACTGCGCTTTCTGGACAACCGCGCCTCACCCCTCACGATATAAACATCATGACCACACCCCACCTGAAATCCCTGATTGCCGGCCAGTGGCGTGATGCGTCCGGACCGTCTTACACAACAGACTATGCGCACGATGGCAGCGTGGTGGCCACGCTCAACGCGTCCACTGCCGCCGATGTCGACGAGGCCGTGCAGGCTGCTGAAAAGGCCCGCATGAAGCCCGAGTGGGCCAACCTGAAGCCGCATGAGCGCGCCAGCATGCTGCACCGCATTGCCGCAGGCATACGCGAGCGCGGCGAAGAACTGGCCCAGCTGCAGCGCCTGGACAACGGCAAGCCCATCAGGGAGACGCGTGCGCTGGTGGCCAGTGCTGCAGGTACCTTCCAGTTTTTTGCAGCGGCCTGTGAGACGCATGAAGATGCGATTACCCCATCGCGCGGCGACTATGTGACCATGAGCTTGCATGAGCCGCTGGGTGTGGTCGGTGCCATCACGCCGTGGAATTCGCCGATTGCCAGCGAGGCGCAGAAGCTCGCTCCGGCTCTGGCGGCCGGTTGCGCCGTGGTTTTCAAGCCTGCAGAAATCACGCCGCGTATGGCGATTGAACTGGCGGACATTGCCCAAAAAGCCGGTGTGCCGGATGGCATCATCAGCGTGCTGCCGGGCAAGGGTTCCATCGTCGGTGAAGCGCTGGTGCGGCACCCGCTCATCAGGCGCATAGCCTTCACGGGCGGTACCAACGTCGGCATGGGCATCGCGCGCATAGGTGCCGAAAAACTCATGCCCACCTCGCTTGAGCTGGGCGGCAAGTCGCCGACCATTGTCTGTGCCGATGCCGACCTGGACCACGCCGTGGCCGGTGTGCTCTATGGCATCTTCAGCTCGTCTGGCGAGTCGTGCATCGCTGGTTCACGCGCCTTCATCCACGCCAGCGTGTACGACGAATTCAAGTCGCGCCTGCTGGCCGGCGTCAAGGCGCTGCGCGTGGGTGACCCCATCAGCGAGAACACGCAGATGGGCCCCCTGGTCAGCCAGAGCCACCGTGCCTCGGTTGAAAAATACGTGCAGCTCGGTATCGACGAAGGCGCAAAGGTTTTGTTCGGCGGTGTGCGTCCACAGGGCGCGACCTTTGATAAGGGCAGCTACTACACGCCCACCGTCATGGAAGGCCTGCCCAACAGCGCCCGCATGTGCCAGGAAGAAATCTTCGGCCCAGTGCTGGCCATGCTGCCGTGGAGCGACGAGGCCGACCTGATTGCGCAGTGCAATGACAACGTCTATGGTCTCGCATCCGGTATCTGGACCAAAGACTACAAAACCGTCTGGCGTCTGGGCCGCGCCCTGCAGACAGGCACGGTCTGGGTCAACACCTACAAGGTCTTCTCCACCAGCACGCCGTTTGGCGGCGTGAAGATGAGCGGCACCGGCCGCGAAAAAGGCCGGCTCGGCATTCTTGAGTACACCACGCAAAAGAGCTATTACTGGGGCACCAACGAGGCACCCATGCCCTGGGCCACCATGTGATGAGCGTGATGTGCAGTAAACATATTGAGGTAACACATGATTGAAGGTATTGACGCCATCACCTATTCCACCGACGCGTGGGACGAGGCCGCCCGCTTTCTGGGTGACTGGGGACTGAAGAACGTCGGCCAGTCGAATGAACTGCAGACCTGGGAAACCCTGAACGGCTCCTTCGTTTACGTGCGCCGCACCGATGACGCATCGCTGCCGCCGCCCATGGAAAGCGGCCCGACGCTGCGTGAAGTGGTCTGGGGTGTGCAGGACGATGCGCGGCTTGCCGCCATTGCTGCCAGCCTGGCGGGTGTCAGGGGGTTTGAAGACAAACGCGCCGTCAACGGCACTGTCCGGGCGCTGGACCCGCATGGCCTGCGCGTCGTCTTTCAAAAGAGTGCCAAGCGCGCCATTGATATCAAGGGCATTGGCACCAATGCCTGGGGCAATGTCAGCCGTATCGACAAACCCTCGCCGATTTACGAAGCCGCACAGCCCATAGAGATCGGCCATGTGGTGTTCTTTACTGACAGGATTGAAGAGGCCGAGGCGTTTTATGCAAGCCTGGGTTTCAAGACCTCTGACCGCTACCCCGGCCGTGGCGTTTTCATGCGCTGCTCGGCCGTTGGCGGCCATCACGATATCTTTTTGCTGCAGTTGCCGAACAAGCCTGCCGGCCTCAACCATGTGGCCTTCACGGTACGCGACATCCATGAAGTGTTTGGCGGCGGCATGAACATGAGCCGCAAGGGCTGGAAGACGCAACTCGGCCCCGGCAAGCACCCAATCTCGTCTGCCATCTTCTGGTACTTCGAAAATCCCTGCGGCGGCCTGATCGAATACAACGCCGACGAAGACCACCTGACTGAAAACTGGGTGCCGCGCGAGTTTGCACCCAGCCCGACCGCCTTTGCCGAATGGGCGATTGACGGCGGCATTGACGGCAACACGCGGCGCCAGCCCAAGGTTGAGGTCGGTACCGGTTTTCTCACCGAAAAGCGATAAATCATGCAAAGGCGCGCCGCTCTCTTGACCGTGGCAGCACTGGCCGCAGTGGCTGGTCACGTGCGCGCCCAGGGTCCGGGCGGCGAGGGCTTTCGCATCGTCGCGCCGTTCCCGCCGGGAGGCCCGATTGATTCGCTGGCACGCATTCTTGCTGCGGGTTTGACGGAGCGCTACAAACAAAGTGCAGTGGTTGAAAACCTCGCAGGCGCGGCCGGCAATATCGGCATCGAAAAGGTCAGGCGCGCCAGGCCCGATGGCCAGACGCTGCTGGTGGTACCTGCCGGCAACCTGACCATCAACCCGACCCTGATGCCCAACTTCCCGTTCAACATCGAACGCGATTTTGTGCCCATCACGATGCTGGCGAAGGCACCCAATGTGCTGGTGGCCAACCCGTCGCTGGGCGTGAAGAATGCCAAAGAGCTGGTGGCCATGGCCAAAGCCAGACCCGGCAAGCTGGCCTACGCCTCGCCGGGCATCGGCAGCGGGCTGCATCTGGCGGGGGAACTGTTCAAGCAGCAGGCCGATGTCGACCTTTTGCATGTGCCTTACAAGGGCACAGGCCCGGCGCTCAACGACGTACTGGGCGGTCAGGTGCCGTTGATGTTCAGCAACCTGCCGGCCACGCTGGCGCATATCAGGAGCGGCAAGCTGCTGGCGCTTGGTACGACCGAGTCGGCACGCAGCTCCAGCGCACCCGACATTCCGACGCTCGCAGAGCAGGGCATTAACGGTGTGGTGGTGACTTCATGGTACGGCCTGCTCGCGCCAGCGGGCACGCCCGCCGCCGTGGCGGAGCGCCTGGCGAAAGACGCGGCAGATATTCTTGGCCAGCCGGCCGTGCGCGAACAGCTCAAGGCTCAGGGCCTCACTGAGACCCTGATGAAGCCCGCCGAATTCGCAACCTACATGCGCGTCGAAACTGCGCAATGGGCAAAGATCATTAAAGCCCGCAACATCGTTGCGGAATGACTCCGCTTCCATGTCAATCCAGGACGTCGTTACTTCGCCTTGCCGTGCTGCAGCACTGTCTGCGGCTCGCGCCTAGTCCCGGACCGACCTGAAAACGGAGTCGATCGTTAGTACTTTTCCAGGAGAACCCACCATGACGATGAACAGCATTCCCATCAACGCCCTGCAGGAGCGTTATCTGCAGCCGCACCAGGCGCGTCAGCGTCCGCCCACCACGTTCGAAGACCTGCTCGGTGATTCCATCGAGCGCGGTTTTGCCGCGGGCCACTGGGAGCTGGATGCGCTGGTCGAGCACCTGAACAAGGGCGGGCCGCTGGGACCCAATGGCCAACCCTGGACTGCCGAATCGTTCCAGACCCTCATGAAGACACTGGGAGAGTGACATGACCACAGCTACCGCAACCCCAACCACCCCCACGCCAACAGCTGCCGATGTCGACAAGCTGCTTGAGCGCGGCCTTTATGACCTCTGGTACCCCATCTGCCCGTCGCACTTTGTAAAAGAGCGCCCGGTCTCCATGCGCCGCCTGGGCTACAAGATTGCTGTCTGGCGCGATGCCAATGGCAAGGCCCATGCGCTGGAAGACCACTGCCCGCACCGCGGTGCGCCGCTGTCCATGGGTGTGAACCTGGGCGACCGCCTGGCCTGCCCGTACCACGGCATTGAAGTGCGCTGCGACGGTACCGTGACCAAGGTACCCGCCAGCCCCGGCTGCACGCTTGAAGGCTCGCGCGCGACGCGGTCCTTCCACGTCATCGAGGCTGCAGAGTCGATCTGGATCTACAACAGCCGCGACCATGTCGAGACACCGCCGCCACTGAATCTGCCTGAAGAAATCAGCAGCCCCGAGTGGAGCTCTTTCCTTTGCTACGTCGAGTGGCGCGGCGACTACCGTTATGTGGCCGACAACGTGATGGACCCCATGCACGGCAGTTTTGTGCACAAGCAGTCGCATTCCATGAGCGAAGGCGACATCAGCGCCAAGTTCAAGCTGCGCAAGACCGACAGCGGTTTCATGTTTGAAAAAGACGGCCAGCGCGATGTGAACTTCGACTGGACCGAGTGGGGCGACACCGGCACGCAGTGGATGCGCCTGGCGATTCCCTATCCAAAAACCGGCGGCCCCGGCGGCAGCTTTACCGTTATCGGGAGCTACACACCGGTGAGCCCGCAGCTGTCGGTCGTCTTCTTCTGGCGCTGCCGCAAGGTCAGCGGCTGGCAGCGCGATGTGTGGCGTTTTCTGTACCGCAACCGGCTTGAGCAGCGCCACTGGGTGGTGCTGGAGCAGGACCGCGTCATGCTGGAGACCATGGAGCCCGATGCCAACCAGCGCGAGCACCTGTACGAGCACGACATCGGCCTGTCACGCCTGCGCAAGACCATGCAGAACATGGCGCTGAAGCAACTCACGGCAGCGAAGTAAAAGATGGACCTCGACATTGCCGGCCGCAAGGCGCTGGTCTGTGGCGCCAGCGCCGGCCTTGGTTTTGCCTGCGCCGAAGC
Source organism: Polaromonas sp. (assembly GCF_016185115.1). Classification (GTDB taxonomy): domain Bacteria; phylum Pseudomonadota; class Gammaproteobacteria; order Burkholderiales; family Burkholderiaceae_C; genus Polaromonas. The sequence goes on from NZ_JACPOF010000021.1 coordinate 400,334, forward strand.
GCTGGCGAAAGAGGGCGTTGAAGTGGTGATGGCTGCGCGCACCGAAGCTACTTTGAGAGAGGCTGCAGCAAAGCTGGCGGCGATCTTGAAAGCACCGGTGTCGTGGGTGGCCGCTGATGTCACGACCGCAGAAGGGCGGGCGCGCATTTTTGCTGCGCACCCGGACTTTGACATCGTGGTGACCAATGCAGGCGGCCCGCCGCCTGGCGACTTTCGCAACTGGGATCGCGATGCCTGGCTGGCTGCGCTGGACGCCAACATGCTGAGCCCCATAGAGATCATCAAGCGCACGGTCGACGGCATGATGGCGCGCGGTTTTGGCCGCATCATCAACATCACGTCAAGCTCCGTCAAATCACCCATTGATGCGCTGGGCCTGAGCACGGGTGCCCGCAGCGGCCTGACAGGTTTTGTGGCCGGGCTTGCGCGCAGCACGGTGGCCCGCAATGTCACCATCAACAACATCCTGCCCGGCACCTTTGATACCAGCCGTCTGGCGGGCAATTTCGCTGCGCAGGCAAAGCGTGAAAACGCGAGTGTTGAAGAAGTGAAGGCAAAGCGCCTGGCCAAACACCCGGCGCACCGCTTTGGCCGGCCAGAAGAGTTTGGCCAGGCCTGTGCTTTTTTATGCGGTGCTAACTCGGGCTACATCAATGGACAAAATTTGCTGATGGATGGCGGTTCTTTCTCCGGCGCCTGGTGATTTCGCCCTGTCTCTTTTCTTGTCATTGCGGACTCGATCCGCAATCCATGAATCCGAATCCCGAGACCCAGAAACCCTGAAGTCATGGATCCCGGGTCAAGCCCGGGATGACAGCCCGCATGGCTCTTATTTCCCGCCCGTCTGCTTTTTAAACTCCTCGCAGTAGTCCTTCTCGGGCAGCGCAGGCGTCAACCAGAGCGCATCAAACACCTCTGCTTTTTCAGCGTCGGTCACCGGGCCTGCGTGCAGCCGCAAGGTTTTGCTTTTGATATCGGCTTTCAGGTGTTGCGCCACCCCCAGGTTTTTATCGGCGTGGCCGCTGCCTGACAGCAACACCACCACCTTGCCCGGCAACAACGCCTGTCCCAGGGTGTTGGCCATGCTGATGTCCTTGGCAATCTGAATGCGTGTCATCGGCGTGATCTGGCTTTCCGGCAGCAGGTTGCAGTGGCCCAGCCGTATCGCCTGCTGTTGTGCTTTCAGCGCCGGGCCGGGCAACTGGCCGTCGAGCTTGCTGTCAGCCATGCTGGGCTGCATCCGGTCGCGCGGCAGGTTGGCGCCCAGCACCGGCACACCGGCACGCACCGCCGTCATCACCGCAGGGCCGTAGGCTTCCCAGGGCCAGGCCCTGTCGTTCCATCTCAATGCGTTTTTGGCTTCCTGCTCATTGGAGCTGGGGTGCAGGGTCGCGGTGCTGCGGCCGGCATCTGCCATCTCCAGCGCCACAGCGGCCAGTACACCACGCTGGGCGAGCAGGGCAATCACCTGCTGCTCGATTTGCTGGTGCTCTGGGGCGTCGTGCTGTTCGCCAATCAGCAGGACATCGGTGGGCAGCAACGGGTCAATGCGGGCAGCGGTGGCTGTGGCGATGGTTGCGTCCAGTGGGCGTATGAGGGGCGCTTCGGGTTTGCTGGCGCAGGCCCCTACAAGTACGAGGATGGCAAGCGGTGACCAGTGACTGATCGAAAAATAAGGATGCATGGCGGAATACTAAGCCTTGCGGAGGCTGCCCTGTCTGCGCTGGCGCAACATGTGGCGTCGGCCTGAATCGTCAAAAAGTTAATATGGAACTTAACATTTTGGTCTCTGGAGCAGGTTCGAGCGTCCAAACCAGGCTGCAGAACGCAAAAAAGGCCAAAACATGGCCTTTTTTACCCCTCAAATCGGCTGCAGCCCTTTAAATACGTACGTGAGCAGCTACTGAATTAATAGCGTTGACCTGCTCCAGGCGCTCAGTGCAGCGAAATTGGCGTGTTCGCCAGGCCGCTATAGCCTTCCAGCGTGTCTTCGATCTCCTGCTGGGTAGGGGTGTTTTGTTGCCAGGCGCTCAGGCGCTGCTGGAACATCTCTGCCCATGATCCATCAAGGTAAACCTCTTTGCCAGAGCGCTTGTCCACGATCTCGAAGCCGTGGCGTTCAAGTTCGGGCACTTGGGGTGCGGGGGCCGACTCCTCAGGCGCGTTGGCGTGAATCTGCACCACCACAAAGGATTCGGAGTCATAAAGCATTTGCATGGTGGGCTTCCTTTTGTTGAGGTCTTGCTAGTGAGATAGCAACGATGGTGCCAAGTTCAAGGGCGGCCATGTAAATCAAGGTATCTGGAGTCAGGTGATGCACAGTATGCAGCCAAAATGCACACCTTTGGCCTATAGCGGCCTGATGATCTCCGACAGGTTCTGGTCTATGAAGTCGCCATTTTGCTGCGTGATTCGATTGCGCACCGGCAGGTACCCCAGTGAAGGCGCATACCAGATCTCGACTTTCTGGTCGTATTCGCGGCGTGGTTTGCGGGTCAGCTTGACCGTGGCGAACTCCCCTGCCGGCAACTGCAGCTTTTCTTCAGTTTCGACCACAAAAGTCCAGGTGTCCGCATCGCGCGGGCCTACGGTGTAGATCGTGACCTCGCTGCCCTGGGGGAAATCACCGGGTCTGGCGGCCAGCATGCCGGCCAGCTGCATGAACACGCTGACCCTGTCCTGCGCGCCCTCAACCCAGGGCGCGTCCGGCGTGTTGGCGCTGAAGGTGATCTTTCTTTTTCCGGCGTCGAAATGCGCGGCCTGCTCGCTCCTGAAGCGGTCGGCAAACCGCGTGGGTGCCAGACCGGCCTCCGTCACGCTGCCCACGCTCGTCATGGTGCGTGAGCCGAGGAACATGGCGCTGACCTTCATGTAGGTGTCGTATTCACCGACATTTGCCTTCCAGCCCAGTTCGGCGCTGGCGTAGTAATTCATCCCTTTGGAGCCACCGGTCATCTTGTACTGCAGCACAACCGAGGACGGCAGCTTGATGGCCGTGACCAGTGTGGTGGCCGGGCCTGCGGGAGGCGTCGCGGTACTGGCCGCGACTGTTGGTGATGCGGCGGGCATCGCGACTGGCGGGGCGGTGGGGGTCGCCAGGGCGGTTTGCGAACTTTCGGGTTCGCTGACCTGCACGTCAGGGGGGGGCGCGGGCGCCTCGGCAACCACAGCCGGACGCTCAACTGGCGGTGGTCGTGGGCGCGGTGGTGGTTTGGGTTTGACGACAGCAACTGGTGCCGGCAGCGGCGCAACGGGCACTGGCGGGCGTTCTGGCTCAATCATGCGGGTCTCAAATGCAGCCGTGGCGACGCCCGGGTCCAGCTTCATGCCGAAACTGCCGGGTGCAGCCTTCAGCGCCAGCAGGTGCACGGCCAGAACCAGGAGCGCCAGCAGCGCGAGTTGCCGCCAGGAAGGCATGCCCTTGCTGCGCATCATGCGGCGACGAACCCAAGGTCTGCAGAAAGCTGCGTTGCCGCCGCTTTCAAAGGCTTCGCCACCTGGCCGTCCCATGCCGAATCAAAATTCGCCAGCGAGCCCAGCGCTACCATGCCCAGCACCATGTGGCCGTCGGCATCAAACACCGGCGCGCAAAAACCGGCGACGCCAGGCATCAGCGTGTTGATGACGCGGCTGATGCCGCGCTCGCGGATCTCTTCAAGTGTTTTTGTCACTTCGGCCATGCTTGAGGGCACGTCGGTGCGTCCGGATTTCTGGGTGCGAGCGAGTTCATCTTTCAGCAACAGGGTGAGCCGCTCGCCGGCTGTTTTGCGGCCCAGGCCCACAAAGGCCAGAAAACACAAACCTGTGGCCGAAGACAACAGCGGCATGACATCGCCGAGTCGAAGATTCACGGTGATGGCCTGTGGCGATTCTTCCCAGTGCACCATGGTCGGCCCCTGGTTACCCCAGACGGCCAGCGCCAGCGTCTGGCCTATGTCTTCCATCAGGGGGCCTATACGCTGGCGTGCCAGCTTCACGCTGTCAATGCGCGCCAGGGAGGCGAGCCCTAACTTCAGTGCCGCCGGACCAAGGTCGTAACGGGTTGTTCCGACATCCTGAACCACCAGAGACAGGCGCTGGAAGCTCACCAGATAGCGGTGCGCTTTGGCTGCATTCATGCCGGCGGCTGCAGCCAGGTCGCGCAGCATCAAGGGTCCGCCCGATGCGGCCAGAACCTGCAGCAGGCTGAAGCCAACCTCGACCGACTGTATGCCGGCGCGCTGCGGCCCATCGCTCTCAAGGTCTGTATCTTCTGGTTGCGCCCGCTTGTTCATGCTCTTGAATTAGAATTGAGAATTACATTTAGGTAAATTAATTTCACTTATCGTAACTCTGACGAGGGGTTGCGGCATGCATATTGATAGACTGACTCCCAAAATCACGCTGACATCCAGCCAGACAGGACTTTGATGAAACTCGCTACCTATAAAGACGGATCACGTGACGGCCAGCTGATTGTGGTCTCGCGTGACCTCTCGACCGCCCATTATGCGACGGGCATCGCCGGCAAATTGCAGCAGGTTCTGGACGACTGGAACTTTATGTCTCCACAACTGGAAGACCTTTACCAGGCCCTCAACAACGGCAAGGCACGGCACGCATTCCCGTTTGACCCGGCGCAGTGCATGGCGCCGCTGCCGCGTGCGTACCAGTGGGCCGACGGCTCGGCCTTCATCAACCACGTGGAACTGGTGCGCAAGGCGCGCAACTCCGAGGTGCCCGCATCTTTCTACACCGACCCCCTGATGTACCAGGGCGGCAGCGACGACTTTATGGGCCCCTGCGATGACGTCGTGGTGGCCAGTGAGGACTACGGCATCGACTTTGAAGCCGAGGTTGCAGTGATCACCGCCGACGTGCCCATGCGCGCCACGCCCGAACAGGCGCTCGAAGGCATACGCCTGGTCATGCTGGCCAACGATGTCTCCCTGCGCAACCTGATTCCCGACGAGCTTGCAAAAGGCTTCGGTTTTTTCCAGAGCAAGCCCGCAACGGCTTTCAGCCCTGTCGCCGTCACGCTCGACGAATTGGGTGACACCTGGAAAGACGGCCGCCTGCACCTCACCCTGCAAAGCACCTGGAACGGTCGCAAGGTCGGCATGTGCGAAGCCGGCCCCGAGATGACCTTCAGCTTCGGCCAGCTGATTGCCCACATCTGCAAGACACGGAATGTGCGTGCCGGCAGCGTGATTGGCTCGGGCACCGTGAGCAACAAGGACTGGAGCCATGGCTACAGCTGCATCGCCGAAAAGCGCGCGATTGAAACCATTGAGGACGGCAAGCCAAAAACAGAATTCATGAAGTTCGGCGACACCATACGCATCGAAGCCAGGGGCAGGGACGGGCAGTCGGTGTTTGGGGCGATTGACCAGAAGGTGGTGAACCGTTACGGTTGAGCCTGCAGTGCGCTCTTTACGCCAGCGCGGCTGTTAACCAATAATGCCCTATTGCAGGCGAACGGTCGCCCGCCCCGGAGACGCGATGAAAAACGACAGGCCATCGATTCGGTATTTTGCGGCGATGCTGGTTCTGACCACCCTGCTGGCGCCTGCTGCGTGGGCGCAAAACACCCTGGAAAGGGTGAAGAGCCGCAGCATGCTGGTGGTCGGTTACCTGGACAACGCATCTCCGTTCTCGTTTGCGAACGGCGGGAAAGCACTGGGCTACAGCATTGACCTGTGTGCGCCCATCATTGAACGCATCGCCGTCGCTTCAGGTGCGAAAGACCTGCGTGTGGTGTATCAGTCGGTAGAGCTCGGGCGTGCTGTCAACCTGCTGAGAAACGGTGCGATTGACCTGATGTGCGCCAACCTGAGCGATACCCCTGAAAGGCGCAAGCTGGTCGCCTTTTCACCGCCTGTCTATTTCGCGGCGGTTCGCGTGCTGGTGCGCAGCAGCGACAAGCTGGGCTCGGTGCAGCAACTGGCGGGTAAAAACCTGGTGCAACTCGGGGGCAGCACTGCCAGACGTGCGCTGGATGCCTACGCCGCAGCCAACGGCCTGAAATGGCAGGTTGCCAACATGCTGGAACATGACGCCGCCATGAGCCAGTTGCAGCTCGGCCAGGCCGATGGTTATGCCCGCGACGACATAGTGCTCAGCAACGCCCTGCGGGCTCTGAAAGACCCGGCGCAATTTACGCTGTTGCCCGAGCGCCTGTCGTCCGAACCCATTGCCATCGCCTACCGGAAGGCGGACCCGGCAATGCAAAAGCTGGTCGATCTGTCGATTGTGGAGGCCATGCGCGGGGGCCAGTTCGCCGAGGTTTACGAGAAATGGTTCACCCGGCCGATACCACCGGAAAACAGGGCCCTTGATCTGCCCATGTCGCGCGAACTGCGGAGTTTGCTGGCCGCAGCCAGATAACTTTCGGCCGGCATCCCGACGCTGCCATGGGCTTGAACCTTTGGTGATGGTTCAAGCGGCGTAAAGGGTGTCGAGGTTTTTGAAACCCTTGATCTCCAGCGGGTTGCCGAAAGGGTCGCAGAAGAACATGGTCCACTGCTCGCCGGGTTGGCCTTCAAAACGCACCTGCGGCTCAAGGACGAATTCTGTTCTCGCAGCCTTCAGGCGTTCGGCCATGGCCTGCCAGTCGGGCAGGGCCAGCACCAACCCGAAGTGCGGCATGGGCACCAGCTTGTCGCCCACGTGGCCGGTACGCTCGGTCCTGAAGGGTTCCCCCAGGTGCAGCGAGATCTGGTGGCTGAAAAAATCAAAGTCCACCCAGGTTTCGGTGGAGCGGCCTTCGGTACACCCCAACACGCCGCCGTAAAAGCGGCGGGCGATATCGAGGTCACGCACATTGAAGGCAAAGTGGAACAGGCTTTTCATGTTTGCCAGCTTATCAGGGCATCGCTTGCACGTGCAAGCCGGGCCTGGTGGCAGGCAGTGCAAAATCAACCCAATTAAAAAAAGAGACACTGATGGAAGGTTGACAGGGAGTCACGTGAGTTGTTGAAGAACCTGGCAGACCATGCGCATCACCGATATACGAGAGCTTTCCGTGCAGTTGCAGGGCAATGTGGCCAATGCCCTGGTGAATTTTTCAGAGCACACCATTTCGCTGGTGGCTGTTTTTACCGATGCCGTCCGCCACGGCAAACCCGTCATCGGGCTGGCCTTTGATTCGATAGGCCGCTATGCGCAGGGCGGCATCCTGCGTGAGCGCATCATCCCGCGTGTGATGGCTGCCGCCAGGTCTGACCCCGCAGGGTTGCTTGATGCCACTGGCCTCGCATTTGATGTGCCGAAGCTGCTGCAGGTGATGCTGAAAAACGAAAAGCCCGGCGGCCATGGCGACCGGGCGGCCGCCATAGGCGCGCTTGAGCTTGCCTTCTGGGACATCAACGCCAAACTGGCGGATGAGCCGGCATGGCAAACCGTGGCGCGCCATTTCTGCACTGACGCCAAAACTGATGGCGTGCATGTCTATGCAGCCGGCGGTTACTACTACCCCGACGACAGCACGCAGCGCCTGCGCGATGAATTCCGCGCCTACCAGGACATGGGTTTTGATGCCTTCAAGATGAAGATAGGCGGCGCATCGCTTGCAGAAGACATGGCGCGCATTGAAGCTGCGCTGGATGTCGCCGGGCAGGGCAGGCGGCTGGCCGTTGATGCCAATGGCCGCTTCGACCTAAAAACGGCGCTGGCCTATGCAAAAGCCATGGAGCCGCTGGACTTGCGCTGGTATGAAGAGATCGGTGACCCGCTTGATTACGACCTGAATCGCCGTGTGGTTGAAGCCTACAGCGGCACCGTGGCCACAGGCGAGAACCTGTTTTCGGTGCCCGATGTTAACAACCTGCTGCTGTTCGGCGGCATGCGGCCGGGGCGCGATGTGTTCCAGATGGACCCAGGCCTGAGCTACGGGCTGATTGAATACGGACGCATGCTCTCGCTGATGGAGTCACGTGGTTTCAGCCGCACAGACGCGCACCCGCACGGCGGCCACCTGATCAACCTGCACATCGCGGTCGGGCTGGGGCTGGGCGGTTGCGAGGCCTACCCGGGTGTGTTCCAGCCGTTTGGCGGCTACCCGGCGGGCTGTGCGGTGGGTGGCGGGCTGGTCCGGCCCACCGCTGCGCCCGGCTTTGGGCTTGAAGAAAAACCGGAGCTGGCGCCCTTCATACGCCAGCTCACGGCCTGATTAAAAAGATACGAACGGAGACAGTCATGAAAGTGGCAATTGTTGGGTGCGGCGCAATGGGTTCTGTCTACGCCGGCCTGATGGCCGATGCAGGCAATGAGGTGCTGGTGGTCGACGGCTGGCAGGCACATGTCGATGCGATCAATGACAAGGGCCTGCGCATCGAAGGCGCCAGTGGCGACCGCACGGTGAAGCTGCGCGCCTTCAGCCCTGCCCAGGCGCCGGCGCGGGCGGTGGACCTCATCATCGTGGCGGCCAAGGCCGTACAGGTGGCCGATGCCGCCCGGACTGCCGCTGCCCTGATGGGTGCAGACACCCTGGTGCTCACCATACAGAACGGCCTGGGCAGCGCAGACATCGTTGCCGAGGCAGTGGGCAAGGACAGGCTGGCAGTGGGCATTGCTGCCGCGTTTGGCGCGTCCATGCGCGGCCCCGGCCACGCGCATCACAACAACATGAATGCCGTGAAGGTGGGGGCTTATGCGGGTCTGCCTGCGGCGCGTGTCGAGGAGGTTGCTGCGCTCTGGCGTGCGGCAGGCTTCAATGCCGAGGCCACGGACAACGTGGCCGCCATGCAATGGGAAAAGCTGATCTGCAACGTTGCTTTCAGCGCGCCCTGTGCGCTCACCGGCCTCACGGTGGGTGAGGCGATGGACGACCCGGACATAGGCCCACTGGGCATGGCTGCGTCGCTTGAGGCCTGGCACGTCGCGCGCGCCCGCAACATTGCCATCCATGTGAGTGACCCCGAGGCCTTTGTGAGGGCCTTCGGTGAGCGGGTGCGCCATGCCCGCCCCTCCGTATTGCTTGACCACGATGCGCGCAGGCGCAGCGAAATTGATGTCATCAACGGCGCCGTGCCACGTGAGGCCGCCAAATGCGCCATGGCGGCACCGGTGAACGCCTCGCTGACGGCGCTGGTGCGCCAGAAAGAGCGTGATTTCTGATGCGCCGGCAAAAATGGGTTGACGGGTTGCACAGGCGCTGCACAATGAAGGCGCAGTACAAAAAGACAACTTCAACAGCGCACACCACGCCAGGAGACAAGCATGAGCGACTCGGACAATCCATCTTTCGCGGGCTTCGGCAAGTTTGTGCCCGGCTTTGATTTTTTGCAGAACCTGGCCACGCAGGCCGCAGGCAGCGCGGCCCAGAAAATCCCGCAGTTGCCCAACCTGGGCAACTGGGTTGCGCCCACACTCAATGTTGAAGAGCTGGACAAACGCATTGAAGAGCTCAAGGCCGTTCAGTTCTGGCTTGACCAGAATGCCATGGCGCTCAAGGCCACCATACAGGCGCTGGAAGTGCAGAAGATGACGCTGGCCACCCTGAAGGGCATGAACTTCAACATGGGCGATGTGGCCAATGCCTTCAAGCTCAAGGTGGCTGACAGCGTGGCCAGCGGCGTGCAGAGTGTGACCGAGAAGGCCAAAACCTTTGCGGGCCTGGAAATTCCGCCCACCAGTTTTTCATCAGAAAAAGAAGCAGATAAAAAACCGGCACCGTCCAGGGCCAAAGCCACGAAGGCGAAATCAGCTGCTCCCGCCCCCGGCGGTGTGGTCGACCCCATGCAGTGGTGGGGTGCACTGACACAGCAGTTCCAGACCATTGCAGCAGATGCGATGAAAGACGCGGCCAAAAAGACGGCCTTGAACACCGGCAAAAATCTGGCCACGGGTCTTGCCAGGGATGCCATGAAGACCGCCACGGGCATGGCGAGAGGCGTGGCTGAAAGCGCGGGCAAGACGGTGGCTGGCGGTGCGCGCGCGGCCATGAATTCTGCGCTGCGCAGCAGTCAGGCCTGGCCCTCGCCGCTGGCTGCTGCGCCAGCCTCGTCCCGTACGCCCGCATCGCGGGCCAAACCCAAAACAAAAGCTGCGCCGCGCAAGGTCGCAAGAAAGACCTCGCGCTAGTTACCCAGATACAAGTTCATAGGCAAAATCCGGGGCTGTAGTCCTCTTTAACGCAAGTGCGGCAAGTCCGGCAAGATCATGAAACTTTTCCCCTACGGCCACGCCACTCACCCGCAATGGCAGATGGCGGCCGGCCTTGTGCTGGCGCAATTGCGCGCCTACATGGCACTGCCCGGTTATGCCACCGCGCCCACACTGGCCCTGCTCTACATCACCGACCACTATGCGGCGCATGCGCAGGATATCCTGGATCACCTGAGCGCCGAATTGCCCGAGGTGCCAGACTGGAGCGGCACTGTCGGTGTGGGCATTGCGTCCAACAATGTTGAATATTTTGACGAGCCAGCTTTGGCGGTGATGTTGTGTGAGCTGCCGCATGACCAGTACCGCGTGTTCTCAGGTGTCTCGCCGCTGCCGCCGTCCAGCCATCGCTTCAAGGCGCATACCGCGCTTGTGCATGCCGACGCGGGCACGCCTGATGTGGCAGAACTGATTGCCGAGATGGCGGCGCGCACCGAGAGCGGTTATGTGTTTGGGGGGCTGGCATCAAGCCGGTCGGCGACGGTGCAGTTCGCACTCAGCGGTCATGGCAACGTCAAGGGCCAAGGTGCGGCCAGCGGTGTGTTCAGCGGCGGCCTGAGTGGTGTGGCTTTTGCGCGCGACATGTCGGGCGGCATGGCGCTGATGTCACGCGTCACACAGGGCTGCCAGCCTGTATCGGGCAACCATGAAATCACCGCGTGTGAAGGCAATGTCGTGACCGGGCTCGACGGCCAGCCCGCGCTGGATCTCATGCTGGCCGAGCTGGGTGTGTCGCTGGACGAACCGCGCGAAGCGCTGGCCAAAGTGCGCAGCACGCTGGTTGGCCTCAGTCATCCCGATGACCGGCTCAACGACGTGCACATTCATCATGCCGGACAGTTTGGTGCCGAAGTGGTGGTGCGCCACATCATCGGGCTTGACCCCACGCGCAAAGGCATTGCGATTGCCGAAGCGCCATCGGTCGGCATGACCCTGGCGTTCTGCGAGCGCAACCGCGAGGCCGCCCGTGCCGACCTGATACGCGTGTGCGCTGAAATTCGCGAAGAGCTTGAGCCTGAAGAAGTCACGCTTGAAGTCGCCAGTGCCCTCAGCGCGCCTGAAGCTGAATCAGCACCGCATGCAGCCAGACGCATAGCGGGCGCGATTTACGTCAGCTGCTCGGGCCGCGGTGGCCCGCACTTTGGTGCTCCCAGTGCGGAGCTGCAGATTGTCCGCCGCGCGCTGGGCGATGTGCCGCTGGTGGGGTTTTTTGCAGGGGGTGAAATTGCGCGTCACCATCTGTATGGCTATACCGGCGTGCTGACGGTGTTTACCGCGAAGGAAGAGGCCTGAGATGTTGCGGCGCAATGCGGCGCGGGCCGCTGCGTGCCGGACATACGCGGATCCCTTCTGTTCAAAAGACAGCGGCGATGCCGTGTGCACGGGCGGTTGCGTGACAGCGCAGGCATCCATGTTCACGACGCCGACCCGCTAGACTGCTCATCTTCCACCTGTCCTGCGCCTTGCTGCGTGCCTTTTCGCCGCAGTGAAGCGATGGCGGGCACATCCCCTTTCTGAACGGAACAAACAGCCATGAGTGTTGACGATGCAAACGGGACAAGGCAGGCCAGGGACCTGGCGATTGGACTGGACCCGCATACGCACCCCAACCAGTTCGCGCTGCTGGCCCAGCGCAGGTTTGCGCCCTTCTTCTGGACGCAGTTCTCCGGTGCAGCCAACGACAACCTGTTCAAGTTTGCCTTCACCGTGATGGTGACCTACCAGCTCAGTGTGAACTGGTTGCCGCCCGCCATGGCGGGGCTGGTGATTGGGGCGCTGTTTATCCTGCCCTTTCTGCTCTTTTCGGCCACCAGCGGGCAGCTGACCGACAAGTTTGAAAAAACGCGTGTCATCCGTTTTGTCAAGAATCTTGAAATCGCCATCATGCTGCTGGCAGCTTCGGGCTTTGTCAGCGGCAACATCAATTACCAGGTGCCGGTATTGCTGGCCTGCACCTTCCTGATGGGCCTGCATTCCACGCTGTTTGGCCCCGTCAAGTTTGCCTACCTGCCGCAGGCGCTGAACGAACGCGAACTCACTGGTGGCAACGGCATGGTCGAGATGGGCACCTTTGTGGCCATCCTCCTTGGCAATATCGTGGGCGGGCTGATTGTGGCGATACCTGGCGTCGGCCCGCACTATGTGGCACTGGGCTGTGTGCTGCTGGCTCTGGCAGGCCGCGCAGCTGCGCAGTTCATTCCGCTGGCGCCTGCCACCGATCCCCATCTGAAAATCAACTGGAACCCGGTCACTGAAACCTGGCGCAACCTGAAGCTGGCAGCGGACAACGTGGTCGTGTTTCGCTCCATGCTGGGAATCAGCTGGATGTGGTTTTTCGGTGCAGTGTTTTTGAGCCAGTTCCCCAGTTTTGCCAAAGACGTAATGCATGGTGACGAGCATGTGGCGTCGCTCCTTCTTGTGGTGTTTTCCATCGGCATTGCCACGGGCTCACTGCTGTGTGAGGTACTCAGCAAGCGTCATGTCGAGATCGGCCTGGTGCCCATGGGCGCAATTGGCATGAGCGTTTTTGCCATTGACCTTTATTTCGCCTCACGTGGCATGCCTGCTGCCGGGTTGATGGGCGTGGGGGTCTTCCTGTCGCAGCATTACCACTGGCGCGTGATGGCAGACCTCGCCCTGCTCAGCCTGTTTGCGGGCCTGTACAGCGTGCCCATGTATGCGCTGATCCAGTTGCGCAGCCAGCCCACGCACCGCGCGCGCATCATCGCCGCCAACAACATCCTCAACGCGCTGTTCATGATCGTGAGTTCCATACTCGCGGGCGCGTTGCTGGGCGCGGGTTTCACGGTGCCGCAGATATTCCTGTTCGTCGGCCTGGCCAATGCGGTGGTGGCTTTCTACATCTTCATGCTGGTGCCCGAATACCTGCTGCGTTTTGTGGCTTTCCTGATGTCGCGACTGGTCTATAGATTTCGCATCACCGGTGACCACAACATACCGACCTCAGGCGCTGCGGTGCTGACCTGCAACCATGTGAGTTTTGCGGACCCGGTTCTGCTGATGGCCGCCAGCCCGCGCCCCATCTACTTCGTGATGGATCACCGCATCTTCAAAACCCCGGTGCTGGGCTGGTTTTTCAGACTGGCCAGGGCCATACCTATTGCTCCCAAGTCCGAAGACCCGGCGCTTTACGAAGCTGCTTTCGAGGCTGCAGCAAAGGTGCTGCGTGATGGTGACCTTCTGGCCATCTTCCCTGAAGGCGGCATCACCAAAAATGGTGAGTTGCAGGAGTTCAAGGGTGGCATCATGAAAATTATCGAGAACGCCGAACGCGACGGACTCGCTATGCCGGTGATTCCCATGGCCCTGACCAACCTGTGGGGCTCCTTCTTCAGCCGTGCTGAAAAGGGCGTGGCCATGGTCAAACCGTTTCGCCGTGGTGTGTGGAGCCGTGTGGGCCTGAATGTGGGCAAGCCTGTTGCCGCGAAAGATGTGCAGCCGCAGGCCCTTCGTGAGGCCGTGGCCGTGCTGTTCGAAGCCTGAACTTTGCCGGCGGCAATGGTGGGCACGCTCCCATAGGCAATACTCCCCATATCCGGAAATCAGGAGATATTCATGAGCAAGGCACTTCGCTTGTCCGAAAAGTGGTTTCACCGCGGCCTCTGGCTGGTTGCCCTGGTGTTTGCCGGCTTTCTTATCGGTCTGGGCGGCACCGTCGTCGGCGACCTTCCAAAAGTCGAAAAGCAGCTGTCGGTTGAAGACTATATGGATTCGACCATCACAGTCCCGGCGCGCAACAACATCCGCGCAGCTGAAAAGGCAGGACAGGATGCTGACACTGCGCTGGAGCAGGCGCTGCTCAAGCGCAAGGCCGCGCAGGCAGACTCGGCTGCTGCCCGCGAGACCTTCAACAACTGGCTGTCCACGCGGCGTGCCACCCAGCAGGCCGACCAGGACCCAGAACTCATCGCACGCACCAGGGCGCTCGATGCATTGAAAGAGAAGGAGCGCGCCTCCGGCGTCGCGGTCGAGGCGCAGCAGCAGGCGGCACTCGATGCCAGACAGGCGGTGACGCGTGAGCGCCGCAAGCTGGCCGATATGGAAGCCGTCGCGCAGCAAAAGCTCAATGCCGAATACAGGCGCATTGAACTGCGCGTTTTTCTGTACCGCCTGGCGCTCACCCTTCCGCTGCTGGTGGTGGCCGGCGGGCTGTTTGCAAAAAAGCGCAAGACCACGTACTGGCCATTTGTGTGGGGCTTCATCATCTTTGCGCTGTTTGCCTTTTTCGTTGAGCTGGTGCCCTACCTGCCGAGTTACGGCGGTTATGTGCGCTACATCGTCGGCATCATCGTGACGGTGGTGGTGGGGCGGCAGGCCATCGTCTCGCTGAACCGCTACCTTGAAAAACAGAAACTTGCCGAGCAGTTGCCTGATGCGCAGCGCCGCGAAGAACTCAGTTACGACACCGCGCTGACGCGTCTGTCCAAAGGTGTGTGCCCGGGCTGCGAGCGTGCGGTGGACTTCAAGAACACGGGAATCGATTTCTGCCCGCACTGCGGCATAGGCCTCTTCGACCACTGCACCGTGTGCAAGGCACGCAAAAGTGCATTTGCCAAGTTTTGCCATGCGTGCGGCAGCAGTGCAGACCGCAGCAAACTGCTGACGCCTTTGCTGAAGGCAACAGATGCTGCCAATACAAAGACCGGTGCACCTGAATTGCCCGGAGACTCGCAGCCGACCTGAGCCAACTCAAGACAAGTAACGCTCAGGGCTGCATTTTCTCGACCAGGTACTCGCGTGAATACCAGAAGGTGTCAGGCGTCTTGAGCGCCGCCCAGGTGCCTTCTTTCGGGTCCTGCCGTGAACGGATATCCCAGCGCACATCGATGACACGGCAGTTGGCGCAGGCCGGCTGGCCCAGCCTGCGCTGCACCAGCACATAGCGGCTCGTTTCGAAAAGTCTGGCTATGTCGGCGTCGCTGTAATCCACTGGCTGCGGGGCGTCATAGGCCGCGACTTTTGCACCTGTCAGCAGGAACTGGTAACGCTCGAACTGGCCGTTGAAGTTGTTGGGCACACGCACGGTCTGCCCCTGCATCAGCGCCACCGTGCTGCTCTTGAAATGGCCGATGGGGCCGTTGAACGGGGCCGTCACCCAGGCCATTGCGATGAGAAAGGCAAAGCTGCAGGGCAGGGTCAGCGCCTGCGTCCAGGACTTCTTGACGATGCCTGCAAGGCTGGCCAGCACCATCAGTGCGAGCAGCAACCAGAACAGTGGCGAATACACACCTGCATCCTGCGTGGCCTTCACTGCGCCGTAACCAATTGACGCCATGGCCAGCGCGCCCAATATGGCGAAGACCAGTGTCAGGCTGAACCATATGCGGCTGATCCGCTCCCAGTAGAGCGCGATGAGCACAGCCACTGCCGGCATGGCGGGAATCAGGTAACGCGCAGAGCGCTGGCTGGGCAACATGAAGACAAGGGCCAGGGCCAGCAGCCAGAGCCACATGACTTTTTCTGCATCGCTGATTTTTTTGCCTGTCTGGCGCCTGGCGCGGTAGCTGCGCCAGGCCGTCCAGGCGGCGCCAACAGACAGCGGAAACAGCAGGCCCGCATTGACGAAGTAACCGGTCAGGATGACGGGTACGCCGCCCGAGCCGCTGAATGCCAGCGAGAGGTAGGACGGGCCGGACTTGAACTTGCCAGCGTTTTCGCCAACGACAAACTCGCGCCAGACTTCGCCCGGCAGAGGGTCCAGCACAAACCAGAGACTGAACACGGCGAGCGCCAGCGCGCAGACGATAGTGGTCTTGATCACATCACCGAACAGACCGGGCCTGACGATCTGCCGCGGCGTGCGGCGTGCGTGGATGATCTGGTAGCACAGGGCCAGCGCGAGGCCGATGGGCGCAACCATCGCAAACGATTTGTAGAGGCAGCCAATGCCTATCGCCAGGCCCGCAAGTACGGGAAATTTCCAGCGCGAAGCCAGCAACTTTGCCGGCGACCAGGCCATCGCAAAAAACACACTGCCCAGCCAGAAGGTTTCAGGTGCACTGGTGAGGTAGGGCCGGCCGTAACGGTAAGTGCTGAAGAAACACAGGAAGACCAGGGCGGCAATCGCGCCCATCGACATGGCGTGTGTGTGTTTTGTGGTGCCTCCGCCGGGCAATGGCTCGGTGTCTTTGACGATCCTCCATGTGAGCAGGCCCACCACCAGCGCCGTTGCCCAGAGGTAAATCACGCTGGGCAAACGCAGCCGGAGCAGCGTCCAGTGCTCGCCCCAGCCGCCTGCCGCCATGGCCTGCCAGAACAGCATGGGCGGCTTGGTGTTGCGCATGAAGTCGTAAGAGCTCACCAGTGGCAGCCAGTGCCCGCTTTCTGCCGTCAGGCGTGCGATGTGGGCGTAGACCAGCTCATCGCCATTGCGCGGGATGTGGTCACCGCCCAGCTGGAACAGGTAGGCCAGTGCCGCTACCAACGCCAGGCCCAGCCATATCAGGTGCCCCGGTACGCGACTCGTCGATGGCTGAGGGCTGCTCATGGTTTGCCGAGCGGTGAATCCGAGGGGTCTGGCGGCTCGTTTTTGCGGCGCCGGAATGTGAGCTTGTCATTGGCCAGGAAGTTGAAGGCACTGGCCAGGGCGATGGCCATGATGTTGGCAATCGCATAGTGCAGGTAAACGGCCAGCCATTTCGTCACCAGAAACTGGATGATGATGGACAGCGCAGCAGCCATCACGTATTTGGCAAACAGCACCAGCGCGGATTGCTGCACCGCGTTCTGCCGGTCGCGCCAGGTCATGCGGCGGTTCCAGTAAAAGTTGCTGATGGTTGCGATGCTGATGGCCAGCGCAATGGAGTAATTCAGCCGGTCATGCGAGTCGGCAATATGCTGGAACAAAAACTCCTGCGAGAAGGCCAGCACCGCAATGTTGATGACCGTGCCGCTGGCCCCTACCAGCCCGAAACGGATAAAACGCCAGCGCGCCATGGGCTGCAGCTTTGGCGGCAGCAGGGCGATCAGCTTTTCGGCAAAGTCCCTCAAGGCGCTCATGCGGCGATTGCCTTTTCAGCACCGTCATGCTTTAAGTATTCACGCGCCTTTTCCAGCACCGCACCCGGCGCTATCACCTTCAGGCACTGGTTGTCACCATCGCAATACGACGAGCGGTGGTTATAGGCCGTGAGACAGGGCGAGCAGGGGTAGCTGCTGTAAAACGAATGGCAGCGTGGCGTCAGCGGTGCGTACAGGCCGGGTGTCTCGGGGCCGAACAGCATCAGCGTCCAGATGGGCGTGAGCGCCGCAAACTGGCCGGGGCCGCCATCGTTGGTGACCAGGAGCTTCGCCACATGAAAGAGGGCCAGCAACTCGGCAATCGAGCGCGTGTAGCCGGTCAAATCAATGGCGGTGCTGCCCGGTGCGGCGGCCTGTATGTTGGCAACCAGTTGCTGCGCCAGCGCGCGGTCGTCTTTGAGGCCAATGACGGCGACTGCACAGCCGTCTGCCACCAGGCCTTCGCATAGCGCGGTGTACGAGGCCAGCGGCCAGGCGCGTATCGGCAAAATGCCGCCGCCCGGGTACACCAGCACCAGCGGCTTGCCGGCAAGGGCGGGAAAGTCATTGGCCAGCCGGCGTTCAATGTCGGGCTTGAGCGCTGGATCGAGCTGTACGTGTGGCGGCGGTTTGCCCGACAAGGTGATGGCCTGCTTGGACTTGGGCACCGCCGTCGAGTCAATCGCACGGGCCAGCGTCAAAAACTGTGCGCTGATGTGCTGGTAAGGGTTGTAGGGCACAGGGCGGTTGATGTGCGAGCCGCGGTACAGGCCTTCCTGGGTGTGGCGGTGAAAGCCGACCCGTACTGATGCACCGCTGGCAAACGACAGCAGGCTGCTGATGCGCGAAAACAGTTCGCAGTCAATGGCCACGTCCACGTTCGCGTGGCGCAGGTCCTTGATGGCCTTCCACAGGCTGCTGAATAAACCCTTGAGGGACTTGTCATCTACCGTGTGCACGTTTTCCGGCTTGATGAGCTGCATCAGGTCCAGGATTTCGCGGTTCTTGTCGAACAGCAGCGCATGCAGTTCCGCATCGGGGTAGCGTGTCTTCAGGCGCGTGAACATGTCATGCGCCAGCACCAGGCTGCCCATCTCGGACAGCAGGATGATGACGATGGCGCGCGGCGCCTTGTCAGCCAGGCCCGATGGGCGGAAAGGGCGAATCACGGCATCAACCAGCGACACCGCCGCGCACAGTGGTATGCCCACCCAGCGGTCTATCCAGCGCTGAAGGTCTATATTCATACGCCCCGCGCCCGGTCAGCCTTGAATTGCTGCACAAACGTACCGAAGGTTCCGGCGTCGAGCGCATCGCGAACTTCCTGCATCAGGTTCAGGTAATAGTGCAGGTTGTGGATGCTGGACAGCATGGGGCCCAGCATTTCGCCGCAGCGGTCCAGGTGGTGCATGTAGGCGCGGCTGAAATTTTTGCAGGTGTAGCAGGTGCAGGTCGCATCGACAGGCGCGTCTTCGGATTTGTAGCGCGCATTGCGAATCTTCAAATCACCGAAGCGCGTGAACATATGGCCGTTGCGCGCATTGCGGGTAGGCATCACGCAGTCGAACATGTCAACACCGGCGGCCACGCCTTCGACCAGGTCTTCCGGTGTGCCTACGCCCATCAGGTAACGCGGTTTGTGTGCCGGCAGGCGGTGCGGCGTGTGCGCCATGATGCGCTGCATTTCTTCTTTCGGCTCCCCCACGCTGACACCGCCCACGGCATAGCCGGGCAGGTCGAGTTCGACCAGGGCGTCCAGCGATTCCTGGCGCAGGTTCTCGAACATGCCGCCCTGCACAATGCCGAAGAGCGCATTCGGGTTTTCAAGCCGCGTAAATTCCGTCATGCAGCGGCTGGCCCAGCGTTTGCTGAGTTCCATGGAGGTGCGCGCTTCGGCTTCGGTCGTGATGTGGCCTGCCGTGTCGTAGGGCGTGCACTCGTCAAACTGCATGACGATGTCGCTGTTCAATATGGTCTGGATCTGCATCGAGACTTCGGGCGTCAGAAATAGCTTGTCGCCGTTCACCGGCGACGAGAACTTCACGCCTTCCTCGGTGATCTTGCGGCCCTTGCCGTCGGTGCCGCCCAGCGACCAGACCTGGAAGCCGCCGCTGTCGGTCAGTATGGGTTTGTTCCAGCTTTCAAAGCGGTGCAGGCCGCCGAACTGCTTGACCACATCCAGCCCGGGCCGCATCCATAGATGAAAGGTGTTGCCAAGGATGATTTGTGCGCCCATGTCTTCCAGCGACTGCGGCATCACGCCCTTGACCGTGCCATAGGTGCCTACCGGCATGAATATGGGGGTTTGCACCACGCCGTGGTTCAGGGTCAAGGCGCCCCGGCGCGCATGGCCGTCGGTCTTGAGAAGGTCAAATTTCAGCATCAGTTCTTCGGAAAATATTTAACGCCCGGCAAACCTTCGAAGTGCTGGTCCTGCGTCCATAAGGTGGCGCCGCGCATCTGTGCCGTGGCGTAGATCAGGCTGTCAGCCATGGGCAGGCCGGTGGCTGCTGCGCTCAGGGCGATGTTCAGGTTGACATCGATCACGTCGCCTTCACGCATCAGGGCAACCGCCTGGTTGGCGTGGGCCGCGCCAAACTCGCGCAACGCAACCTTGTAGACCTCATAGATGGTCATGATGGGCACAATCAGCGCCCCGGTGTTCTCGATCAGCTCCGCATAGCGTTTTGCGTGCGCAGAGTCGCTGAAATATTCCAGCCAGCAGGACGAGTCGAGTGCAGCCGGCGCTGCGGCTGCGGTTTTGCTGCGGGGCATGCTTTAGAAACGTTCCGGGTCGGAGGGGATGTCGGTGCTGGACAGGCCCGCCAGCAGGCCGCGGTATTCCGGGGCGGACTTTACCGGCACCAGCTGGATGACACCATTGACCTCAAACACGCTCATGCGGCTGCCGGGCTTGATGCCCCCAGCCTCGCGAATCTCGCGCGGGATCACAACCTGGTATTTTGGGGACACGATGACGGTCTGGTTTTGCATATCGATCATTTTATCGTACAACTGACTGGCTGTCGATGCCATTGGTGGTATCAGTCTTGCGCTGCAGCAGCATGGAATCCCCATAACTGAAGAAGCGGTAGCGATGAGCAATGGCGTGGCTGTACAGCGCCATGATGTGTTCGTAGCCTGAAAACGCGCTCACCAGCATCATCAGCGTGCTTTTCGGCAGATGGAAGTTGGTCAGCAGCAGGTCCACCACCTTGAAGTCAAAGCCCGGCGTGATGAAGATATTGGTGTCTTTGCATTCCGGGCCAAACGCCGCATCCGACTCCAGCGCACGTACCGTGGTCGTACCCACCGCCACCACGCGACCGCCGCGCGCCTTGCAATCGGCAATCGCCTGGCGCGTGGCGTCCGGCACTTCAAAACGCTCGAAGTGCATGGTGTGGTCTGCAATGTTCTCGGTCTTGACGGGCTGGAAAGTGCCGGCCCCGACGTGCAGCGTGACGCTGGCACGCTGTATGCCGCGAGCCTCCAGCTGCGCCAGCACGGCCTCGTCGAAGTGCAGCGCAGCCGTCGGTGCGGCCACCGCGCCCGGGCTGCGCGCAAACACGGTCTGGTAGCGCCGCTCGTCGTCTTCCGAATCGGTGTGCGTGATGTAGGGCGGCAGCGGCACATGGCCGTGCGCGGCCATCAGCGCGTAGGGGTCGCTGCTGAGTTTGAAGCGGTAAAGCGGGCCGTCTTCGTTCGGCCAGCGGCCCAGCAGGGTCGCGGTGAAGCCGCCGTCCATCTCCATGACGGCGCCTGGCAGGGGCTTTTTGCTGACCTTCATATGCGCGGCGACCTCGTGACCGGACTCCGCATCCGGCGACAGCACACGTTCGATCAGCAGTTCAAGTTTGCCGCCGCTGGACTTTTGCCCGAACAGCCGTGCCTTGACCACTTTTGTGTCGTTAAAGACCAGCAAATCGCCGGGCAGCAGCAGGCCGGGCAGGTCGGTGAAACGCCGGTCAACGGGAATGTCTTCGCGGCCGTCGAGCAGGCGCGAAGCACTGCGCTGGGCGGCAGGGTGCTGGGCGATGAGTTCGTCGGGCAGGCTGAAATCAAAATCGCCCAGGCTGAAATGCTGCTTCATGAACCTCGAAACTGCATTTGAATGCACCTGAGTGTGCTGTCCGTACGGTGCCAGGCAAGGCGTGACAACGCAGTGGGCCTGCTGCCCACAAGGCGGAGCAACGCCGCATGGTGCTGTGCGGACAGCGCAATCGGGTGCATAGCGTGGTCACACACAAAGCGTGTGCCAAAGAAAAGGAAAAACACGGTACTGAAGCGGTCTTTTAAATGTTTACAAGCGATCAACTGCAGTTTCCAGGTTGACTGCACAATTGTCCCATGCCGCCCAACGCCAAAAAGGCTACACCGCCTGCTGCCAAAACCGCTCCCGCGGCGGCGGAGAAATCGCAGGCGCAACGCGCCCTTGAAAAGCTGGGCCTCAAACGCGACATTGACCTGGCCCTGCACCTGCCGCTGCGCTACGAAGACGAAACCCGCATCGTGATGCTGAAAGATGCGCGCGACGGCGACCTGGTGCAGATCGAGGCGACCGTGACCGACAGCCAGGTCAGTTTCAGGCCGCGCCGCCAGCTGCGCGTGACGGTCGACGACGGCAGCGACACCTGCACGTTGCGTTTCATCAACTTTTACCCCTCGCACCAGAAAACCCTGAGCGTGGGCGCGCGTGTGCGGGTGCGCGGCGAGCTGCGTGGCGGTTTTGTCAGTCGTGAGATGGTGCACCCCAGCTTCAAGCTGGCGGGCGGCGAACTGCCGGGCGCGCTGACCCCTGTTTATTCAACCGTGGCGGGCCTGCCGCAGGCTTACCTGCGCAAGGCCGTCCTCAGCGGCACCAGCCGCGCCGATTTGAGTGAAACAATTCCCGGCGCTTTCCTGCAGAAAACACCGTCGCAGGCCATGCTCGGCCTGCGTGAGGCGCTGCAGTTTTTGCACAACCCCACGCCCGATGTGTCGCTGGCCACGCTGGAAGACCATACCCATCCGGCCTGGCAGCGCCTGAAGGCTGAAGAACTGCTGGCGCAGCAGCTGTCTCAGTTGCAGGCCAAACGTATTCGCGCCGCCATGCGGGCACCGGCGCTGAATGGCCCCGCCATGCGCGGCCCGCAGTGCACGCTCTACGAGCAGCTGCTGGAGCGCCTGCCCTTTCGCCTGACAGCCGCGCAGCAGCGTGTGAGCGATGAGATCGAGCAGGACCTGAAAAAGAACGTGCCCATGCACCGGCTGTTGCAGGGCGATGTCGGCTCTGGCAAGACGGTGGTCGCCGCGCTGGCTGCCATGCGCTGCATCGATGCCGGCTGGCAGTGCGCGCTGATGGCGCCGACCGAAATCCTGGCCGAGCAGCATTTCCGCAAGCTGGTGGCCTGGCTGGAGCCGCTGGGCATCAAAACCGCCTGGCTGACCGGCAGCCAGAAGGCCAAAGAGCGCCGCGAATCACTGGCTGCGATTGCCAGCGGCGAAGCCATGCTGGTGGTGGGCACCCACGCCGTGATCCAGGACAAGGTGGTGTTCAAGAACCTGGCGCTGGCCATCATCGATGAGCAGCACCGCTTTGGCGTGGCGCAGCGGCTGGCTTTGCGCAGCAAGATGACTGTCGGAGGTGAAGAACCCCACCTTTTGATGATGACGGCGACGCCGATTCCAAGAACGCTGGCCATGAGTTATTACGCCGACCTGGACGTTTCGACGATTGACGAACTCCCGCCCGGCCGCACCCCCATCGTCAC
This sequence comes from Polaromonas sp., assembly GCF_016185115.1. Lineage (GTDB taxonomy): Bacteria > Pseudomonadota > Gammaproteobacteria > Burkholderiales > Burkholderiaceae_C > Polaromonas. Next base: position 423,247 of record NZ_JACPOF010000021.1, read on the forward strand.
CAAGGTGGTCAGCGATGCGCGGCGCGACGAAGTCATTGAGCGCATTCGCCATCAGCTTGCAGAGGGCCGGCAGGTGTACTGGGTCTGCCCGCTGATTGAAGAAAGCGAATCCATAGACCTCGTCAACGCGACTGAAACGCATGACTCACTAAGCAAGGCCCTGCCCGGCGTGCTGGTCGGCCTGCTGCATTCGCGCATGAGCGTGGCCGAGAAAAAAGCCGTGATGGGGCTGTTCACCGACGGTCTGATGGGCGTGCTGGTCAGCACCACGGTCATCGAGGTCGGCGTGGATGTGCCCAACGCCTCGCTCATGGTGGTCGAGCACGCCGAGCGTTTCGGCCTGAGCCAGCTGCATCAGCTGCGTGGCCGGGTCGGGCGCGGCGCGGCGGCCTCAGCCTGCGTGCTGCTTTACTCAACCGGCGACGCGCCCCGGCTGGGCGAGATGGCCCGCTCACGCCTCAAGGCCATGGCCGAAACCAACGATGGTTTCGAGATCGCCCGACGCGATCTTGAGATACGCGGCCCGGGCGAGTTTCTGGGCGCCCGGCAGTCGGGTGCGCCGCTGCTGCGTTTTGCCGATTTGGCGGTGGACGGCGACTGGCTCGCCTGGGCCCGGGAACTGGCCCCCCGCATGCTGGACCAGCACACGGAGCTGGCGCATAGGCATATTGCCCGGTGGCTGGGGGGGAAGGCTGACTTTCTGAAAGCCTGACTTCAGGCTGGATTTGCTATTTAAATCGTAGCTGGTCACGCTCGTATTTAAAAGGCTGCAGCCGATTTGATGCCTAATAACGGCCTGTTTTTGGGGTGTTTTCGGGCTGAAAATGCCGGATGAGAGGCTTCAAGCAGGCAAAAGTTAATACCCATATTAACTTTTTGTTAATTTTTAACGTGTACGTTAAATTTTTGCCGTAGGTATTAAAAACTATCCCTGCCCTGCTTGATTTTGGCGAAGCAAAAGAAAGTGCCTCGCCTGCCGGGGCGAGACCCGGCTTGGTAGTGAAGGGCACCCACCCCAAACCAATAACTACTTCATCGCATCCCTAAGCCGAGCAAAAACCTTCCAGAATGCCGCCTCCTGGGTCGTCGCAAAATTAATCCGCATGAGCGTGCCGGGCGTCCGCTGCGCATGAAACAGCGAGCCCGGCGCAATCAGGTAACCCTCATCGAGCATGCGCTGCGCCAGCGCGTCGGTGTCCACCCCCGTATCCACCCAGCCAAAGAGGCCCGCCGGTTCGGATTCGAAGCTGCAGCCGTGTGCCAGCGCGAGCTTGACGCTGCGTGCGCGCGCCTGCGCCAGCCTTGTGCGTATGCGCTCTGAATGCCGGCGCAGCTGGCCCTGCTCCATACACCAGGCGAGGGCTTTCTCCAGCAGGGCGGGTGTTGTCAGGGTGGCGAGCAGTTTGGTGTCGAGCAGGCGCTCGACCAGGTCTGCCGGTGCAGCCATGAAACCCACGCGCCAGCCCGGCGCAAGAATCTTGGCGAAGCCGCTGACGTAAATCGTGCGCTGCAGGCCGTCGAGCGAACACAGCCGCGTGGCGTGTTCGGGCGCGAGGTGGCTGTAGGTGTCATCTTCAACGATGTGGAAGTTGTGCGCGTTGGCCAGTTGCAGCAGGCGGTGTGCACTGCCGGGCGAGAGGCAGCGGCCGGTGGGGTTGTGGAACACGCTGACGCTGACAAACAGCTTGGGCTGGTGCGCTTCGCAGTATTTCGCCATCACCTCCAGGTCAGGGCCGTCGTCGCGGCGTGGCACCGGCAGTATGCGCATGCCCATCGCGTCAAGCCGGGCAAACTCCACCGCCCATCCGGGTTCTTCAACCATCACGCAGTCGCCGGCGCGCAGCAGGGTGCGGCTGACGATGTCGAGCGCGTGTGTGGCGCCGACGGTGGTGATGATCTGTTCGGGCACGGCGTGCACATTCAGGCCCGCCAGCTTTTGCGACAGCGCGCGGCGCAGGCTGATATCGCCCTTGGGCTCGCCGTATTGCAGCGATGAGGAGCGCAGGGCCTGCGTGCTGGTGAATTTGCGTACGGCGGCAGGCATGAAGGCGTTGTCCAGCCACTCGGACGGGAACACGCCCATGCCGGGCTGCGGCTTTTTGCTGACGGTGTGGAACATGCCGCGTATCAATGCGGTCGCATCCACAGGCGCATGCCGCGACGCCATCCACACGGCGGTGTTCCATGAGCCTGACGCATCCCCGGCTTGCGCATTCACGCCCACCAGCGGGCTGGCAATGTTTTTGGTGGCTGAATTGGCAATGTCTATATCGGCCGTGCTGCCCGGCACATGGATGGCCGTGTCGCGCACAAAAAAGCCGCTGTTTTTACGCGCCACCACCAGCCCCTGCGCCTGCAGCTGGTCATAGGCCGCCACCACGGTCGACACACTTACGCCCTGCTGCTGCGCGCACAGCCGCACCGAGGGCAGGCGCGCGCCCGGCGCCATCAGGCGGTTGCGTATGCGCTCTGCAAAGCGGCCGTAGAGCTGCTCGGTCAACGACTGTGAGGTGGTTTTCATCAACATGGCAGGATCACTTTCTGCACGGCTTGCCGGGTGTGCTGGTTTTACGACCAGTACAGTTTGCCAATTTGTAGCCAAAACTGTATTGATCGTGTACTGCTTTCAACTATAAAGTGAGATGCATGAACTGGCAAGAATTCACCGCCCTGCTGGTGCTGGCCACGGCGATGAGCTTCACGCCCGGGCCCAACACCACGCTCTCGACCGCGATTGCGGCCAACCACGGTCTCAGGCGGGCCCTGCCTTTTGCATTTTCAGTCGCCGCTGGCTGGGGCGTGCTGCTGACGCTGTGCGCGTGGGGACTGGGCGCGCTGGTGCTGGCGGTGCCGCTTCTGAGCATGGCCATCAAGGCCGTCGGTGTTGCTTACCTTTTATGGCTGGCTTTGAAGATCGCACGATCCAGCACGCTGAGCGAAGCCGATGCAAAACGCATGACCATAGGTTTCTGGCAGGGCGCTGCGCTGCAGTTCGTCAACATCAAGGCCTGGATGCTGGCGCTCGCCATTGTCAGCGGCTGGATAGCCGGACACGCCGACTGGGGCCAGCGCCTGCTCATCGTGTTGCCCATCATGATGTTCTACGCCCTCAGCAGCAATGTGACGTACGCGCTGGCAGGCTCGCTGCTGCGCCACTGGCTGGCGGGCCCTGCAGGCACGGGCCGCAGGTTGCGTGTCTTCAACCGCATCATGGCGGCAGTGCTGGTTGCAACCGCGCTGTGGATGCTGGCACTATGAAGATCACACGCGACCGGCGCCAGAGCAAGCGCAAGCTGCCTGTCGGCCTGATGGACATGGCGGCCACGCCGCGGCGCCTGGTCACTGCAAAAAGCTGCGCCCTGGCAAAGATGCGAAACTCTTTTATTGCCCGCTGACAACACATCAAAAAAACCATGGAAAAGACAAACATGAAATGGACACAGGCCGCACGCGCGGAAAAGATGAACCCCTCCTTCATCCGCGAAATCCTGAAGGTCACCGAGAAGCCCGGCATCATCAGTTTTGCCGGTGGCCTGCCTTCGCCCAAAACATTCCCGGTTGATGCGTTTGCAAAGGCCTGCGCCACCGTGCTGTCCACCGACGGCCAGGGCGCGCTGCAATATGCCGCCAGCGAAGGGTATGCGCCGCTGCGCGAATGGGTCGCCGCCTCGCTGCCCTGGGACATCGACCCGGCACAGGTGCTGATCACCACCGGCAGCCAGCAGGCGCTGGATTTGATCGCCAAGATCCTGATCGACAAGGGCTCGCGTGTGCTGGTCGAGACACCGACCTACCTGGGCGCGCTGCAGGCCTTCACGCCCATGGAACCCGAGTTCGTGAGCGTGGCCGGCCATGCCGACGGCATTGACGTGGACGACCTGGCCGCCAAGGCGCCCGGCGCACGCTTCATGTATGTGCTGCCCAACTTCCAGAACCCGACCGGCAACTCCATCAACGAAGCCGGCCGTGTGGCGCTCAGTGCCGCCGCCGCCAAAGCCGGCCTGCCGCTGATTGAAGACAACCCTTATGGCGACCTGTGGTTCGACGCCCCGCCGCCGCTGCCACTGACAGCGCGCAACCCTGAGGGCTGCATCTACATGGGCAGCTTCAGCAAGACGCTGGCGCCCGGCCTGCGCCTGGGTTTTATGGTCGCGCCCAAAGAGCTGTACCCCAAGCTGCTGCAGGCCAAGCAGGCAGCCGATCTGCACACACCGAGCTTTAACCAGCGCATGGTGGTTGAGGTGCTCAAGGGCGGCTTTCTGGACCGCCACGTGCCGACGATTCGTGCGCTCTACAAATCGCAGCGCGACGCCATGCTGGCCGCGCTCGATAAAAACCTGGCCGGCACCGGCGTGACCTGGAACAAGCCCGCGGGCGGCATGTTCCTGTGGCTCAAGCTGCCCAAGGGCATGGATGCGGTCAAGCTGCTGCCGCTGGCGGTGGAGCGCAATGTGGCCTATGTACCCGGCGCGCCGTTCTACAGCGGCGAGGCCGAGCACGGCAACCTGCGCCTGTCGTTTGTGACGGCATCAGTCGAGCAGATCAACACCGGCATTGCCGCGCTGGCCGAGGTCTTCAAGACCAACCTGCCCAAATCATCATGAGCACATTGCACATCTGGGGCCGCATGAGCTCCATCAACGTGCGCAAGGTGGTGTGGGCCGCGCAGGAGCTGGGGCTGGAATTCCAGCGCACCGAAGCGGGCGGCAGGTTTGGCGTGGTCAAGACGCCTGAATATATGGGCCTGAACCCGAACTCGCTGGTGCCGGTGATTGAAGACGGCAGCTATGTGCTGTGGGAGTCGAACGTGGTGGTGCGCTATCTGTGCGCCAAACATTCACTGGGCACGCTTTACCCCGAAGAGTTGCAACTGCGCTTTGATGCAGAGCGCTGGATGGACTGGCAGCAGACCACCTTCAGCCCCGCCGGGCGGGATGCTTTCTGGCAACTGATTCGCACGGCACCCGAAGCGCGCGACCATGCGCTGATCGAAAAATCAATCGCAGCCGTCGAGCCGCTTTTGCAAATGCTTGAAGCCCATCTGGCGGGACGCAGCTACATGACGGGCGGGCAGTTCACCATGGCCGACATTCCGGTGGCCTGCGAGATACACCGCTGGTTTGGCCTGCCGCAGCCGCGCAAGGCCTGGCCCAACATCGAGCGCTGGTACGACAGCATCTGGAACCGGCAGACCACCAAGGGCGTACTGGACCAGCCCCTTTCATAACAAAGCAAACCATGCAAACCCGCCCCTTCAAGCAGATCGACGTCTTCACAGCCACCCCCTACTTCGGCAACCCGCTGGCGGTGGTGCTGGACGCGGCCGGGCTGGATGACGCGGCGATGCGGCGTTTTGCGAACTGGACCAACCTGTCGGAAACAACTTTCCTGTTGCCGCCCAGGGATGCGTCGGCTGACTACGCGGTACGCATCTTCACGCCGGGCGGCGAGCTGCCTTTTGCCGGCCACCCGACGCTGGGCAGCTGCCATGCATGGCTGCAGGCAGGCGGCAAGGCCAAACGAAAAGACGTGATCGTGCAGGAGTGCCAGGTCGGGCTGGTGCAGATACGGCAAGAAAAAGCGGGCCAGCGCCTGGCCTTTGCTGCGCCCCCGCTCAAGCGCTCAGCGCCCAGCCCGGTGCTGCTCGCACAGGTTGCGGCGGCACTTGGCCTGAAGGCCGCGCAGATCACAGCTGCGCAAACGCTGGACAACGGCCCGGTCTGGATGGGCCTGCTGCTGGACAGCCCGGAGACCGTGCTGCAACTGGCGCCCAACAACCTTGAACTCGGCAAGCTCAATGTGAAGATAGGTGTGGCGGGCCTTTATGAAAAGGCAGAAACCACACCGCTGATAGGTCGTGCCAACCGGGAAGCAAGAGCGTTTGCCCCCACGCTCCGCACTGGCGTGTCGTCGCTGCCCCCCGCGGGGGCTGAACTTGCTCGGGGCGGCCCGTCGCGGCGTTCGGCCGCTTCGATGGTCGCCAGCACTGAGGCCGGTAACCCTGACATAGAGGTACGCGCCTTCGCGCCCGGCATAGGCATCAACGAAGACCCGGTGACCGGCAGCTTCAATGCCGGATTGGCGCAATGGCTGATGGCCGATGGTTATGCGCCTGAAAACTACGTCGCATCGCAGGGCGTGTGCCTGAACCGTGCCGGGCTGGTTTACCTTGATCGTGATGCGAATGGCCAGGTGTGGGTGGGTGGTGAATCTGTGACCTGCATCGATGGAAACGTGACGCTCTGACGCATCAAGGTCCCGGACGCTTTAGGATGGCGTGATGAAACCCCCGGCCCCGCCCATCACCCCGAGCTCGCGTGTCGACCACCTGGTGGTGGCTGCAGCCAGCCTGGCGCAGGGCGTGCAGTGGTGTGAAGCCACGCTGGGCATCACGCCCGGCCCCGGTGGCGAGCACCCGCTGATGGGCACACACAACCGGCTGTTCAGCATCGCGTCGGCGGATTATCCAAACGCCTATTTTGAAATCATCGCCATACAGCCGGGCGCAAGCACAACAAGACCGCCGGGCGCAAAACGCTGGTTTGATCTTGACGACGGCCTGCTGCATGCGCGTCTTTTGTCGCACGGCCCGCAGCTCATCCACTTTGTCGCCAGCACGCCGCAGGCACAGGCCGGCATCAGGTCACTGGCCCGCCTGGGCCTTGATCGCGGCGAAGTGTTGCAGGCTTCGCGCCCCACGCCTCAAGGCCTGCTGAGCTGGAAGATCAGCGTGCGCCGTGACGGCCAGCGGCTGTTTTATGGCGGCCTGCCGACGCTGATTGAATGGGGGTCGGTACACCCGTCTGCCTCCATGCCGCCATCCGGCGTCACGCTGCAATCGCTGCATGCCAGCCATGCGCGGCCTGATGCCTTGAGGGCAGCACATGAAGCCATAGGCCTTGCGAATGTCGATGTACTTCAGGGCAGGCCCAACCTTGTTGCCGTGCTGCAGACGCCGCGTGGCCTTGTCACGCTTGAATCGGGAGGGCACTGAGTGATATTTGGTTTGCACGAGTCCTTCTTTTCAACTTCCTGAGCTTTTCCCGGTCCTGCTTGCGCCTGTCGCGAAGGTGCTAACTGGCGTATGGAAGGTCACGCCGGTGACTTTGACAAGCTGAACACCGGCCCACAATCAGACCCATGGGAACCCTCTACCTTGTGCGCCACGGCCAGGCCTCGTTTGGCGCCGACGACTACGACGTGCTCAGCGACATGGGCTATCGCCAGGCCGTGCGCCTGGGCGAATGGTTCAAATACAAGGGCATCACTTTTGATGCCGCCTTTACCGGAACGCTGCAAAGGCAGATCAAGACTTTTGCCGGCATCAATGAAGGCATGGGTGCCACCACGGATGCGGTCCGGTGGCCAGGCCTGAATGAATACGACAGCGAAGCCGTCATCAGCGCGATCCACCCGCACAAGCTTGAAAAAGCCACCACGCCCGAGATGTACCGCAACCATTTCAGGCTTTTGAAAGACGGCCTCAAACAATGGATGGATGGTGTCGTCAGCCCCAAGGGCATGCCTGACTACACCGGTTTTGTCTCAGGCGTCACCAGCCTGCTGGACCATGTGCGCACCAACTTTGAAGGCAACGTGCTGGTGGTCTCCAGCGGTGGGCCGATATCCACCGCCGTAGGTCATGTGCTGGGCACCAGCCCCGAAGCCACGATTGAACTCAACCTGCGCATACGCAACGCCTCGGTCACCGAGTTTGCCTTCACGCCCAAGCGCCATATGCTGGTGACCTACAACACGCTGCCGCACTTCGACGCACATGAACATGCGGAGTTGATCACTTACGCCTGAGTCCTTAACCCAACTCCGCAGTACAGGCCCCAGACAGGTTACCGCCGGTCTGGGGGTTTGTTTTTCAGCTTGGGTTGCGCAAGGTGTCGGCCGGCAGACTGTCGATCTCAAGCAGCAACTGCGCAAAGCTCTTGCCTGCGGCGTCAAGCACCGCACGACCCTTGTCGGCTGTGGCTGCGGCTGCGTTGCCTGCTGCGCCGTGGGGGTTGTAGTCCTGCATCTGCCAGGCCAGCTTGGCGCTTTTGCCATCGCCGAGGATGCTGAATTTCTGCGCGCGGTCTTTGGAGGTGGACTGGAAATCCTGCGCTTTGGCCATGTCGACCTGATGCGGCTTGAGCGCCAGCATCATGGAGGTTTCAATGTCGCCCGCATGGATGCCGAAGCGGTGTTCTTCGGCGCTGAAGCGTTCGTTCACCAGCTCGTCGTTGTCGCCGACCAGCGGCAGGTTAAACCAGTTGACGCTGTAGACCAGCATGCCCAGCCGTGCACGCAGATCGCGCGCAACGATGTCGAGCATGCCGACCTGGCCGCCGTGTGAGTTGAGCAGCACCAGCTTTTTCACGCCGGTGGCGGCGACGGATTCTGCGATGTCCGTCCATAAACGAATCACGGTTTCGGACTTCAGCGTCAAGGTGCCTGCGAAAGCCGTGTGCTCGGGACTGAAGCCTATCGCCTGCGTGGGCAGAAACAGCACGGGCAAATCGGTTTGAAGATGCGGCAGCGCGGCCTGCACCACGCCGTCGGCCAGGGATGCATCGACGTTCAGCGGCAGGTGCGGGCCATGCTGCTCGACCGCAGCCACCGGCAGCACCGCGATGCAGCGCGCGAGGTCCAGGCCTGCGAAGTCGGGGCTTTTGAGGTCTGCCCAGAAGCGTGGGCGCTGCAATGGATGGCTGGCGGTCATTTGCGTATTTTGACGGCAGCCAGCGCCACCTCGTGGTTTTGCCCGCCCTGACGCGCGACGGTGTAGGCGGCGTACAACTTCTGGCAGGTGTCGGCGTCGACCGCTGCATCGGCCAGCAACGCCGGCGTGGCTTCAAGCAACTCGGTCATCACCACGGTTTTGCCTTCGCCTACCAGCACCTTGCGCACTTTGGCGATCATCTCGGCGACCTGCAGTTCGCTGGCCCTGCAGGCCTGCGCCGTAGCGGCCAGCGCCTTGCGTGCGCGAGCAGAAGCCGGGTCGTCTTCGCCCCTGGCGGCACCGGCATCAACAGAGGCAATACGCGCAGACAGCGAGGTGGCCACGGGCTCAGGTTTCTGCTCGCAGGCAGCGAGCAGGGCCGCGATGGTCAAAACGGCGGGCAGCAAAAAAGCGGTTTTTGTTCTCATGGGTTTCCGGTGTTGACGCGTTGGCGGGTTCAGGCCGCGGCGGCGGCCTTTTGTATCTCGACGCGGTGCTGGTTCTGGCTGACATGGCGCTCCTGGCGCGCTGCGCGCAGTTTGCCGCCACCTGCGTCATTCGCCGGCCTCACTGCGGCCAGCAGGTCGGCCAGGCACTGCGGGCGCCCGCGCGCGCCGCTGGCCCTGTAGTCGGCCAACAAGGCAGAACGTACGGCATCAGGCAGCAGGCCGCGCTCTTCTGTCAGGTGCTGGAACAGCAGGTCATGCAGCTTTTCAAGCGCAAATTCGTGTGTCTTGCCGGTCGTGGCCCAGAGCCAGTCGCTGAAGGCGAGGAAGTTGCCAAAGGCCGAACCGGGCGACAGCAACAGCTCCAGCGCTCCAGAAAAGCGTCCTGAATTGGCGACCATCTCCCAGTAGCGCGCAAAACGCTTGATGCGCTGCATGCTGCTGAAATCAACCGTCGAGTTCTGCAGGATGGTGTAGGGCCTCTGCGGGTCATAGGTCATCGCAAAGTCCACCGTGTGGCGGGTGATGGGCGTGCCGCGCAGGCGTTTGAGGATGCCGAACTGGATCTCATGCGGCGCAAGCCCATGCAGGCGGTCAAAACCTTGGGCAAAACTCTGCAGCGTTTCGCCGGGCAGGCCGAAGATCAGGTCGGCATGCACATGCGCCTGGCTTTCATTGACCAGCCAGCGCAGGTTGTCTGCGGTCTTGAGGTTGTCCTGTTTGCGGGAGATGCGCTGCTGCACCTCGGGGTTAAAGCTCTGTATGCCCACCTCGAACTGCAGCGAGCCCGCCGGGAACTGTTTGATCAGATCTTTCAACCGGTCGGGCAGGCTGTCGGGCACGACCTCAAAATGCACAAAGAGATCGGGCGCCATGCGGTCCAGAAAGAACTGCAGGATACGCACCGAAAAATCAACCTTTAGATTGAAGGTGCGGTCTACAAACTTGAAGTTGCGTGCGCCGCGCTGATAAAGCGTGTCCATTTCGGCCATGAAGCGGTCGAGATCGAAGGCCCAGGCAGTCTTGTCGAGGGCGCTCAGGCAAAACTCGCATTTGAAGGGGCAGCCGCGCGAGGCCTCGACATACAGCAGGCGTTTCGAAAGGTCTTCGTCCGTATATTCGCTGTAGGGGAGCTCCAACGCTTCAAGCGCAGGCTGCTCGCCAGCAATCACCTTCATGAGGGGCTGCGGCCCATCCAGCAAGGCGCGGCAGAGTTTTGGAAAGCTCACATCGCCCCAGCCGGTGACGATGTGATCGGCAAGGCGGCAAATCACCTGCTCGCCGGTTTCAAAGCTCACCTCGGGCCCGCCGAGCACGATCCTGATGTCCGGCCGCAGCGTTTTCAGCAGCTGCACGACCTGGGTGGTCTCGAACACATTCCATATATAAATGCCAAAGCCGATGACCCGGGGCGACAGCGCCAGCAGCTCTTCAACAATCTGCAGCGGCTTTTGCTGGATGACGAACTCGCGCAACTGCGTCTGCGCCCGCAAGCCGGCGCCGCCATGCGCGTCCATGTTGGCCAGCAGGTAACGCAGGCCCAGCGAGGCATGGATGTACTTCGCATTCAGCGTCGCCAGGACGATGGTGGGTAGCTGCGGCGACGTTTGCGGGGAAGGCATGCGGTCATTATCAAACCAGCGAGGCGCCGGGCAGGGGCATAAAGCCCCAGGATGCACCCAATTGCTATATTTTTCATAGCTGCTCACGTGCGTATTTATTGGGCTGGAGGCCGATTTGATGCCTGTAAATAGCATTTTCTGGCTCAAAAAACGTCTTTTCAGGGCCCCAAACCAGCGAAAAGCCCCAAAAGTTAACTCCCATATTAACTTTTGATCAAAATGTTAATATGCAGCTTAACTTTTAACCAACCCTTGCACAGGAACCCCCATGAGCAACAAAACCCTGGCCGCCCTGCAGGAACGTCTGGCAATAGCCGAAAGCGGCTCGCATGAACACGCAGCCGTCACTTTTCTGATCGACATCCACACCCGCATGCTGGCGCTTGGCCTGACGCATGTCGAACTGGCGCAACGCATGGGCACCTCGCGCAGCTACATCACGCAGCTGTTTGGCGGCAAGGGCAACCTGTCCATGCTAACCATGGGCCGGCTGGCTGATGCTGTGGGTTGCACGCTGCGGGTGCAGCTTGAGGATGCACAGGGCTCGGCACTGTAGTTGGCGCTGACCCACGGCTGCGGGCCAAAGCAGTTGTAATGAAAGCGGGCGCACGCTGACCAATACACAACAGCCTGTATGAATGGGCAGGCCAGCCGGCCCACAACCCCGCATCAGGAACTAATGCCCTCCCGCTCCCCTCACACCCTCAGCATGAACGTTCTCCCCACTTTTTCGCGGCTTTCCTGGCCTATTGCAGCCCTGGCCATCCTTGCCGCACTGCCCCTGGGAGCGCATGCACAAAGCGCTTCGACCAGCGTGACGGCCCTGGGCAGCCGCAGCGCCGCCAAAGCTGTGGTCACCACCGACCAGGTGCGCGCCGAGCTGCTGGCCTGGGCGCCTGACGGCGTCGCGCCGGGCAAGCAGGTCTGGCTGGGTTTGCAGCTGGACCACCAGCCCGAATGGCACACCTACTGGAAGAACTCGGGCGACTCGGGCTTGCCGACTGTGCTTGAATGGAAATTGCCGGCCGGGCTGGATGCCGGCGAGATTGCCTGGCCGACGCCGAAAAAGATACCGATTGGCACGCTGGCCAACTACGGCTATGAAAAGACCGTGCTGCTGCCGGTACCGGTCACGGTGGCACAGACGTTTAACAGCTCGCAACTCGACGTCAAACTCAAGGCCAGCTGGCTGGTCTGCCGCAAGGAATGCATTCCGCAGGAAGGCGAGTTCTCGCTCAGCATTCCGGCCAGAAGCTCGCTGGGCACCAGTGGCAGGATATTCCAGGACACCTTTGCCGCCACGCCCAAAGCGCTGCCGACTGGCAACAGCCAGGTCACTGTCGAAGGCCAGGCCATCAAGGTATCGCTGGCCGGGCTGCCCGCTGCGCTGCAGGGCAAGACGCTGGAGTTCTTCCCTGAAACCGGCGGCGTGATCGAGCCTGCCGGCAAATGGCAACAGGCCTGGCAGGGCGCGGTGTGGACGGCGAATGTGCCGCTGTCAGCCCAGCGCAGCGAAAGCCCCGGCGCCATGCCGCTGGTCGTGGCTTTTAACGATGCGGCTTACCGCATCGAAGCGCCCGTCAAAAACGAATGGCCCAAGGTGGCCGCTGCGGCGACCCTGCCACCTGCGCTTGAAGCGGCGCTCAAGGCCAATGCCTCGTCGGGCGCGGCGCCGATACAAAACAACACGTCACCCATAGGCCTTGTTGCGGCATTGATGGGCGCGTTGCTGGGCGGGCTGATCCTCAACCTCATGCCCTGCGTCTTCCCGGTGCTGGCCATCAAGGTGGTGGGGTTTGTGCACGTCAAGGACCGGGCTTCGCGCATGCGTAGCGGGCTGGCCTATACGGCGGGCGTGGTGCTGTCTTTCCTGGCACTGGGTACGCTGCTGCTGGTTCTGCGGGCGGCAGGCGAGCAGCTTGGCTGGGGCTTCCAGCTGCAAAGCCCCGCCGTGGTCGCCGCACTGGCCGCACTCTTCACACTCATGGGTCTGAACATGGCTGGGCTGTTTGAGTTCGGCAGTTTTGTGCCCGGCCGGCTGGCCGGTGCGCAGGCGAAGAACCCGACCGTCAATGCATTTCTGTCAGGCGTGCTGGCGACCGCGATTGCATCGCCCTGCACTGCGCCTTTCATGGGTGCCTCGCTGGGATATGCCATCGGCCTGCCGGCAGTTGAGGCGCTGGCCGTGTTTGCGGCCATCGGCATCGGCATGGCCTTGCCCTACCTCGCAGCCAGCGTGATACCCGCCGTGGCCCATGTGCTGCCGCGCCCCGGCGCGTGGATGGTGACCTTCAGGCAGCTGATGGCCTTCCCGATGTTTGCGACGGTTGCATGGCTGGTCTGGGTCATCGGCCAGCAAAGCGGCATAGACGGCGCGGGTGCGCTGCTGGGCCTGCTGGTGCTGATGGCCCTGGCTATCTGGGCCTTCACACAAAGCGGCCGTGCGCGTGTAGCGCTGTCGACCGTCAGCGTTGTGCTGCTGGCGGCGGCGCTGTGGTCCTTCGGGCCCAATGTCGTGAAGTTGATGGATGCGCCTTCTTCAAGCCAGGCCGCAAATGGCGTGGGCGTAGGCTGGCAAAACTGGGAGCCGGGCCGAGTGGACCAGCTCACCGCCCAGGGCCAGAGCGTGTTTGTGGATTTCACCGCCGCCTGGTGCGTGACCTGCCAGTACAACAAGAAGACCACACTGGCCAATGCCGATGTGCTGGCCGACATCGCTGCAAAAAAGGTCGCGCTGCTGCGCGCCGACTGGACGCGGCGCGACCCGGCCGTCACCGCTGCGCTGACACAATTGGGCCGCAATGGCGTGCCGGTGTATGTGATCTACAAACCGGGCCGCGCGCCCGTGGTGCTGTCTGAAATCCTTTCTGTCAGTGAGGTCAGGGCCGAGCTGGCTAAACTTTGATTCGCCTTTGTTTTCTAAAGGAGTGTTGCCATGTTGAACCGCCGTGTTTTTTCTGCCTCGCTGGCAGCCGCACCTCTGAGCACAACCTTCATGGGCACCGCCCATGCCGCAGCGACCGTCGGCCAGGCCGCGCCTGATTTTTCAGCGGTCGACACCTCCGGCAAGACGCACAGGCTCAGCGACTTCAAGGGCAAGCTGGTGGTGCTGGAGTGGACCAACCCGGGCTGTCCCTACGTGCGCAAACACTATGGCGGCAACATGCAGTCGCTGCAAAAAGAGTTCACCGGCAAGGGCGTGGTGTGGCTGGCCATCAACTCAACCGAAACCGAAAGCTATGACTACCTTGCGCCCGCCAAACTTGCGGGCTGGGTGACCGAGAAACAGGCCAAACCCACCGCCCTGCTGATGGACGAGTCGGGAAAGATAGGCCAGCTCTACGGCGCCAAAACCACACCGCACATGTACATCGTCAACCCGCAGGGACAACTGGTCTACGCGGGTGCCATCGACAGCATTGCGTCTTCACGCGCCGAAGACATCAAGACGGCCACCAACTTTGTGCGCCAGGGGCTGACCGAGTCGCTGGCCGGCAAACCCGTGAGTGTGGCGGTCAGCCGGGCTTATGGCTGCTCGGTCAAATACAAAACCTGATTCCATTTCTACTTCATCACGATACGTTGTTGCCCCGCCTTGCCGTGCTACAGCACTGTCTGCGGCGGTGTGCCTGGTCTCGCAATGAATTGGAAATGGAATAACAAGAAGACGAAAGCGAGATATGAAATCCATAGCGCCTGCGGACCGCATCCCCCACATCCTCAAGAACTACCGCACGATTGCCGTGGTGGGCCTGTCGCACAAACCGCACCGCGCCAGCTTTGATGTCTCGCGCTATATGCAGGGCCACGGCTATCGCATCATCCCGATCAACCCGAACGAGATCGAGGTGCTGGGTGAAAAAGCCTATGCCACGCTGACTGCAGCCGCGCAGCACGAAAAGATAGACCTGGTGAACTGCTTTCGCAACAGCGAAGACATTCCGCCCATCGTCGACGAGGCCATCGCCATAGGGGCAAAGGCTGTGTGGATGCAGCTCGGCATCAGCAACCCGGAGGCCGCAGCCAGGGCCGAAGAAGCAGGCTTGCTGACCGTGCAGGACCACTGCCTGAAGATAGACCACCGCGTGCTGCTCTCCAGCGGCGTTCTTTGAAGCGGCTTTAAATACCCCTGCATCGCAGTTAAAGTACGGGCATGCCTCATGCCCGCCCGGCCTGCCGCCTTTCCGAGTTGCTGAATCAGTCGCTGCGTCAATGATGGACGCAGAACTCTTTCTGTTCCTGCAGCGCCTGCACCTTGAGCACCCCTTGCCGCGCGACCCCAACGACCTGGCGGCGTTTGCGCGGCGTTATGAAGCAGTAGCCAGGGCGCTGCCTGAACCTGCCGAGCCACTCAGGGTGCTGTCAGGGCCGTTTCACCTTAACGTACTGGCCTCCGGTGAAAAGACGCGGCTTGAAGCACGGCTCTACATGCCCGAAGGCGTGGACAAACCCGTGCTGATGGCGTTTTTTCACGGTGGCGGCTGGCTTGCCGGCAGCCTGGACAGTCATGACATGCTGTGCCGCCAGATCTGCATCGACCTGAATGTGGCCGTGGCCAGCGTGCATATCGCACAGGAGCCCGGCCGCGGTTTCCTGCCACCCGCAGAGCAGGCCATGCAGGCCCTGATGACCCTGGCCAGGGCGCGCGAGAAACTCTCGGTCAACACCGAACGA
This sequence comes from Polaromonas sp., assembly GCF_016185115.1. Lineage (GTDB taxonomy): Bacteria > Pseudomonadota > Gammaproteobacteria > Burkholderiales > Burkholderiaceae_C > Polaromonas. The sequence goes on from NZ_JACPOF010000021.1 coordinate 438,702, forward strand.
CTGATGGTAGGCGGCGACGGCAGCGGCGCGCACCTGGGCCTGCAGGCCGCCTGGCGCATGGCGCGGCAGATGCCGGGCAGTGTTGATGCGGTGCTGGCGCTCACGCCGCTGGTCAAGCCCGACTTCAACACCGCCAGCTATATACGCTGCGCGAATTCATTGACCTTTTCACGCGACGATGCGGTGCGCAGCTGGCACAGCCTGCTGGGCGGCCGCTGGCAGATCTGGGACGAGCGTGCCGTGCTGCTGCATGGCAACCAGCCGGTGCAGCGCCCGCCCGTGGTCGTCATCGTGGCGGCCGAGCAGGACTGCGTGCATGACGATGCCGCTGCGCTCCATGACTGGCTGCGTGAGGCCGGCGCACGCTGCGAGTTTTACGGTGCGCCCGGCATGCCGCATGACTTTGCGCGCCTGCAGCATGCCAGCAGGGCGGCCCGCCACCTGTTCAAACAATCGCTCAATGCCTTTGCCCAGCAGACTGGTTTGCAGGCAGATGCATCCCGGGCGCCACCTGCCGGTGCGACCACCTGAACGCACACATGACAGCCCTGCGTCCGGCCACACTGCTTTCTGTTATTTTTCTGGCCGCATGCGCCAGCCCGCCACCAGCCCCCACACCGCGCGGTGAAGCGCAGGGTGCGGCCATGACCTCCTCAGAACTGGCGCAGTCCGACATCAACCGCATGGCCACGCTGGGCATGCGTGACAACATCGACAGTTTGCTGCGCCTGGCCGACAAGCTCTACCGCCGCAACCCTGCTGAATGGCGCAAGGCGGGTGCCAGCCGCGAGGCGGTGCTTGAGAAACTGCGCGCCACGATTGCCTCGCAGGCGCCCTGGCCAGAACTTCAGGGGCGGCGGGACATTGCAGCACTGTCACTCGCACTCGGACCCGACTTCAGGGGTGACCGCGTGGCCGCATTTATCTATGCCAGTGCCGACATGCTGATCACGGCGCATGGCGGCAGGACCACCTTCTACCTCACCGACCCCCTCGATGCACAGTACGTCTACAACGCGGCGCGCAACATCGAGATCGCGGTCTGGATGCTGTCGAACCGGCGCAACGCCGCAGGCCAGCCATTGCTGCTGGCCGACGAGATCACTGAACGTGAACGCAACCTGAGTTTTGAGCGCGAGTTCGGCAAGATCATCGGCCGCCTCGACCTGCTGGCCGTGGTGCTGACCGAGAAGACCCGGCGGGCTGTCATCACCTATGTGCAGAACTTGTTGGGCGGCACTTTCCTGCAGTTTTTACCCGTCAGATAGCCAGCGGGCAATAACGAAGCTGTACCTGTGCAAGCAGAGCCGCGGAACCGGCTTCGCCGGGCCGCAGGCGAACGGCCCCCGAGGGGGGGCAGGGAGTTACACGCAGTGAACGACCGTGGGGGCCATATCCTTACCGTGGGGGCCACACCTACAATCAGGGCATGTTTGCACCTCTCGAAAACGATACTTTTTTGCGCGCATGCATGCGCCAGGCCACAGAGCACACCCCCGTCTGGCTGATGCGCCAGGCCGGCCGTTACCTGCCCGAATACCGCGCCACGCGCGCGCAGGCCGGCAGCTTCATGGGCCTGGCCACCAACACCGGTTACGCGACGGAAGTCACCCTGCAACCGCTGGAGCGCTACAAGCTGGACGCGGCCATCCTGTTCAGCGACATCCTGACGATTCCCGATGCCATGGGCCTGGGCCTGTCATTTGCGCTTGGCGAAGGCCCGAAGTTTGCGCATGCGGTGCGCGACGAAGCTGCAGTCGCCAAACTGCAGGTGCCCGACATGAACAAGCTGCGTTATGTGTTTGACGCAGTGACCTCCATTCGCAAGGCGCTCAAGGGCCGTGTGCCGCTGATCGGCTTTTCCGGCAGCCCCTGGACGCTGGCCTGCTACATGGTCGAAGGCGCGGGCTCTGATGACTACCGCCTGGTCAAGACCATGCTGTACCAGCGCCCTGACCTGATGCACAAAATGCTGGCCATCAATGCCGACTCCGTGGCCGCCTACCTGAATGCGCAGATTGAAGCCGGCGCGCAGGCCGTGATGATTTTTGACAGCTGGGGCGGTGTGCTGGCCGATGCGGCTTTCCATGAGTTCAGCCTGGCCTATACAAAGCGCGTTCTGGCCCAGCTCAAGCGCGAACATGAGGGTGTGGTCATTCCGCGCCTGGTTTTCACCAAGGGCGGCGGTCTCTGGCTTGAAGCCATGGGCGAGCTTGACTGCGAGGTGCTGGGCCTGGACTGGACGGTCAACCTGGCCAATGCCCGCGCGCTGGTGGGTGAGACCGGAGCAAAGGCCAAAGCACTGCAGGGCAATCTCGACCCCAATGTGTTGTTTGCCAACCCGGCACAGGTCGAAGCTGAAGTGGCGAAGGTGCTGGACAGCTTCGGCAAGCCGCACATGGACACTTCAAAACCCGGACCAACGCATATTTTCAACCTCGGCCACGGCATCAGCCAGCACACGCCGCCTGAAAATGTGGAGGTGCTGGTGAACGCAGTGCACACTCACTCTCGCAAAATGCGCAGCCCTGCAGGCTGAAGCGCTTTTTTCACCCTTGTTTATGCGGGTTTTCAGGCCGTTTTTGGTCACCGCTAGCACAAAACCTGCTTTGCGCCGCGAGACTTATGCACAAAATTTGTGTTGCGGTGCGGCAAGACCTGGCATGTGCGCGGGCGAACGCTATCAAAGCCATAGCGCCGCTAAGTCATTGATTCATATAGCTTCTTTAAATTGCTTTTTTTCCGGGCAATCTGGCAAAACCCTTGATTTACAAGGCTTTGGCCGCTTCGAAGGCGATCTATCAACAAAGTTATCCACAGAAAAGTCGAAGATCTCTAAAGCACCATCAAATCAAGCACTTAGAGCGCTTTTTGCAAGTGTTTATGTAGCTATGGCAACAAGTGCTTACCCGTCATGAGCCACTGGCTGGATGTTGTTGTCGCCGCCCCCGCGCACAGTGCGATCGCCGGACCCCTGACCTACCAGAGTCAATCACCACTGGCCGACGGTACTCTGGTGCGCGTGCCGCTGGGCCGCCGCGAGGTGCTGGGCGTTGTCTGGGAAAACCGCGAAGGCAGCGGCGATCTGCTGGAGATGCAGACCAAAAGCATCGCTGGCGCGCTCGTAGGGCTGGACCCGTTGCCCGCCACCTGGCGCAAGCTGGTCGGGTTCACCGCGGCCTACTACCAGCGCTCGCTGGGCGAGGTGGCGCTGGCCGCCCTGCCGCCGCAACTGCGCGATATGACGGCGGTGCAGCTGGCGCGGCGCCTCAAGCGTCCGCAAACTGACTCCAGCCACGAACAGCGACCCAGCGGCGTTGAACTGAGCACGCAGCAGCTTGAAGCGCTGGCCGGTTTTGAGGCCGATGCCCGCCCGGCATTGCTGTTTGGCGCCACCGGCAGCGGAAAGACCGAGGTCTACCTGCATGCGGCGGAAAAGGTGCTGGCAGAGGACCCGGCCGCCCAGGTGCTGGTGATGGTGCCCGAGATCAACCTCACGCCGCAGCTGCAGGCGCGCTTCCAGGAACGTTTTGCGCACCTCGGGAAAGAGCGTGTGGTGTCGCTGCACAGCGGCCTGACGCCGGCGCAGCGCCTGAAAAGCTGGCTGTCGGCCCACGCCGGCCATGCGCGCCTGATTCTCGGCACACGCATGGCCATCCTGGCTTCCATGCCCAGGCTGCGGCTCATCGTGGTCGATGAAGAACACGACCCCAGCTACAAGCAGCAGGAAGGCGCGCGCTATTCGGCGCGCGACCTGGCGGTGTACCGGGCGAAACTGGAAACCGAAGAAGCTGGTGAAGGCGAAGTGTGCAAGGTCATGCTCGGCTCGGCCACGCCTTCGCTCGAAAGCTGGCAGGCGACCATCGCGGGCCGCTACCAGCGCTTAAGCATGAGTGAGCGCGTTGGCTCTTCGACAATATCCAGCGAAGATGCCGGCCGCAGCGCCGGGCCGCCCCAAGCGAGGCCTGCCCCCTCGGGGGGCAGAGAGCTACACGCAGTGAGCAAACGTGGGGGCCTGCCGTTGGTCAGGGGCGTGGACATGAACCACCAGCCCAAACATGCGGTGATCGCGCCGCCCCTGCTCGATGCGATTGCCCAGCGCGTGGCGCGCGGCGAACAATCCCTTATTTTTTTGAACCGCCGCGGTTACGCGCCCGTGCTGGCCTGCCATGACTGCGGCTGGAAAAGTGAATGCCCGCACTGCAGCGCCTACCGCGTCTTCCACAAGATAGACCGCACGCTGCGCTGCCACCACTGCGGCTTTACCGAGCGTGTACCGCGCGCCTGCCCGAGCTGCGGCAACATCGACATCGCGCCTGTGGGCCGCGGCACCGAGCGTCTGGAAGAACATCTGGCCGAACTGCTCGCAGGGGTGAAGCGGCCCGACGGCGGCGCGGTGCGCATTGCGCGCATAGACGCCGACACCACTCGGCTGAAAGGCGCGCTCGAATCACAGCTGGCAAGCGTGCATTCCGGCGAGGTCGATGTACTGGTCGGCACGCAGATGATCGCCAAGGGCCATGACTTCAGACACATCACGCTGGTCGCCGCCATCAACCCCGACGGCGCCCTGTTCTCCAGCGACTTCCGTGCACCCGAACGCCTCTTCAGCCTGTTGATGCAGGCCGCAGGCCGTGCGGGGCGCGATGCGAAACACAGCGAAGCCAGCGAGATGTGGGTGCAGACCTTTCACCCGACGCATCCGCTGTTCGCGGCCCTCAAGGCGCATGACTACCCCAAGTTTGCCGACCAGCAACTCGCTGAGCGCCAGGCGGCAGGCATGTCGCCCTTCGGCTATTCCGCACTGGTGCGCGCCGAGGCCAAAGAGCAATCTGTCGCACAGGGGTTTTTGAATGCTGCGGCGGCCGCCGTGGCGCTGGAAGAAGAGCACCCGCAGGTGATGGCCTACCCGGCCGTGCCCATGATGATCCAGCGGGTGGCGAACATTGAACGTGCGCAGATGCTGGTGGAAAGTTCTTCTCGTGTGGCATTGCAGAGGTTTTTGTCGGCCTGGCAGCCTGTGCTGTTTGAGACTCGCCGGCAGGACGGGTTCAAGAGTCTTGTGAGGTGGGCTGTGGATGTGGACCCTATTGCGATTTAGCTCGCTGCAGCTTCCCTCCTGAACGACATGTTTGCCCTTCACTGCCAGCCCGGGTTTTCGCCCCGGCGGGCGAGCCCGGCTTCTGCGTGAAGGGCAAAATACCCAACTCCAGAAAGCCCTTCCCCAGAACAGCCTCCGCTGCAGGCGAAAAGCAGCACAATAAGCCCATGACGCTGACCGAACTCAAATACATCGTCGCAGTCGCCCGGGAGAAACACTTTGGCAAGGGCGCAGACGCCTGCCATGTCTCCCAGCCCACCCTCAGCGTGGCCATCAAGAAGCTGGAGGAAGAGCTCCAGGTCAAGCTCTTCGAGCGCAACGCCAATGAGATCACCGTCACCCCGCTGGGCGAAGAAATCGTCCGCCAGGCGCAGAGCGTTCTGGAGCAGGCGGACAACATCCGCGAAATTGCCCGCCGCGGCAAGGACCCGCTGGCGGGCGCGCTTCGTCTGGGCGTGATTTACACAATCGGCCCCTATTTGCTGCCCGACCTGGTGCGGCAGATGATTTCACTCAACCCGCAGATGCCGCTCATGCTGCAGGAGAACTTCACCGTCAAACTGCTGGAGGAACTGCGCAACGGCGAGATCGACTGCGCCATCCTGGCCGAACCTTTCCCCGACACCAACCTGGCAATTGCGCCGCTGTATGACGAGCCCTTCATGGCGGCCGTGCCCAGCTCGCATCACCTGGCCTCACGCAAAAGCATCACGGCCGAAGAGATCAAGAAGGAAACCATGCTGCTGCTCGGCAACGGCCACTGCTTTCGTGACCACGTGCTCGAGGCGTGCCCCGAGTTCGCACGCTTTTCAAGCAGTGCCGATGGCATCAGCAAGAGTTTTGAAGGCTCGTCGCTGGAGACCATCAAGCACATGGTGGCGGCCGGCATGGGCATCACGCTGGTGCCGCGCCTGGGTGTGCCGAAAGAGGCGCTGATTGAGCCCCCCAAAGGCAAAAAAGGAAAGGCCACCACCGCAGCAACCGTCGCTGCCGAGCAGCCGTCCTTCATCAAATACCTGCCCTTCGAGGGCCACATCCCCGGCCGGCGCGTGGTGCTGGCCTGGCGGCGCAGCTTCACGCGGTATGAAGCGATTGCTGCCCTGCGCAATGCGATCTACGCCTGCGAGCTGCCGGGCGTGACGCGGCTGTCCTGATTTTGTAAAGTACCTTCCCGGACAATTATTCAGAGGAAAAACCATGGCAAAAATCGCAAAACCCGCACCCGGCATCAACATAGGCATCAGCGAGAAAGACCGCGCCGCGATAGCCAAAGGCCTTTCCCGCCTGCTGGCAGACACCTACACGCTCTACCTCACGACGCACAATTTCCACTGGAACGTCACCGGCCCGATGTTCAACACCCTGCACCTGATGTTCATGACGCAGTACACCGAACTCTGGACTGCGGTGGACCCGATTGCCGAACGCATACGCTCGCTCGGCCATCCCGCGCCCGGCTCGTATGCCCAGTTCAGCAAGCTGGCCTCTGTGCCTGATGTGCCGGTCACGCCACCCAAGGCGCTGGAGATGGTGCGTATTCTTGTACAGGGGCATGAAGCCGTGGCACGCACCGCGAGAGAGCTGTTTCCCGTGGCCGACAAGGCGAGCGACGAGCCGACCGCTGATCTGTTGACACAGCGCTTGACCGTGCACGAGCAGACCGCGTGGATGCTGCGCTCCTTGCTTGAGGAATAGGCCGTGAACGAAGCGGACGTGCGCCGCGCCGGGCCGCCCCAAGCAAGCACAGCCCCCTCGGGGGGCAGCGCATTACACAAAGTGAAAAGCGTGGGGGCTCTTTATTTGCAACTGATCCGCTGGGACCGCCCGGCGGGTTGGTTGTTGTTGCTCTGGCCGGGTCTTTCCGCGTTGTGGATTGCCTCGCACGGTTTTCCGGGTTGGCACCTGCTGGCAGTATTCACGCTGGGCACCTTCCTGATGCGCAGCGCGGGGTGTTGCCTGAACGATGTGGCCGACCGCGACTTCGACAAACACGTCAAACGCACGGCCCAGCGGCCGGTGACCAGCGGCAAGCTTTCCAGCAAAGAGGCGCTGGCCTTAGGCGCTGTGCTGGCCCTGCTGGCTTTCGGCCTGGTACTGACGACCAACATCACCACCATTTACTGGTCGTTCGCCGCGCTGGCCGTGACGCTGGTCTACCCGTTCGCCAAGCGTTACGTTTCGATGCCGCAGGCGGTGCTGGGCGTGGCTTTCAGCTTCGGCATTCCGATGGCATTTGCAGCGGTGCAGTCGCGTGTGCCCATGCTGGCCTGGGTGCTGCTGCTGGGAAACCTGTTCTGGGTAATTGCCTACGACACCGAATACGCCATGGTGGACAGGGACGATGACCTGCTGATCGGCATGAAAACATCGGCCATCACGCTGGGGCGTTTTGATGTGGCGGCGGTGATGTTCTGTTATGCGGCTTTTCTCTGCATCTGGGTGGCGGCACTGTGGCCGCGCCAGCAGCCCCTGCTGTTTTTGCTGGGCATTGCGGCTGCGGCCTTGCAGGCGGCATGGCATTTCACCTTGATTCGCGGGCGTGGGCGTGAGGGCTGCTTCAGGGCTTTCCGTCTGAACCACTGGGTCGGGTTTGCCGTGTTTGCGGGTGTGGTGCTGTCGTCCTTGCCCTGAGGGTTTGACGAGACGGATCAAGGCAATAAAAAAGGCCCGCAATGCGGGCCTTTTAATTTCACTATCAGTCTGGCAAGGCGCCAGACAGCGACAGGACATTAACGGTAGATCTTGCGGTTGCTGCCGTCCAGGATCACGTAGTGACGTGCTTCCTCGCGCACTGCAGCGCGGGTCAGGTTGCTGGCTTCAGCAGGTGCAGCAGCAAAAGCGGCTTCCTGGCTGACGGCCACGGCGCCGGACTGGCGTGCTGCCAGGTAGTTGGCCTGCACTTCTGCGCGGGTCACGTTGCTGGCCGAGACCTCAGGGCGGATAGCCAGGGCGGCTTCACCGGACAGGCCAGATTGTGCAAAAGCGCTGGCGCCAGAGAGGGCTGCAACTGCGAAGAGGGCGGAGGCGACAAATTTCGTGTTCATGATGAGTTTCCTTTGAATGAATGTTTTTGCTTGTTTTGATAAATCAGCTGGTTCAGATCGTGCTGTTGCCGATCTGGGCAGCGCGGGCCGACACAACAGCGTCGTTGCGCACTTCAGCGCGGGTCACCACGCTGGCAGCTGCAGGGGCGGCTGCAAAAGCGCCTTCCTGGCTGGCGGCGACCTTGCCGGCCTGGCGGGCTTGCAGGTAGTCGTTTTGCACCTGTGCGCGGGTCACGTTGCTGCTGGAAGCGACGGGGCGGATGGCCAGGGCAGCTTCGCCGGAGAGGTTTTGTGCAAAAGCGCTGGCGCCGGTCAATGCGGAGAGAGCGATAACGGTAGAAGCGATCAGTTTCGAGTTCATGATGAATTTCCTTTGGAATAAAACAGTTTTTAGTACCTATCCAGTTATCGTCGCTTTGAGGTGTGATCCCCTGGCTGTCCAACTGGCCTCGGTGAGTCGCCTGTTTGGTTTCGGCTCATCGATGACTGAACTTTAGGGTTTACCCGGCAAATGAAAAACCCCCGCGGGGACAATACATCGTTGCAGAAACCGTAATAATTGCGTAAAGCTATCGCGGCGATTGTTAAAAAAGGTGTGTATGGACAGGCTGCTCTCGATGCGGGTGTTTCAGAAAGTCATAGACGAGGGTGGTTTTGCCGCCGCCGCCCGCGTGCTCGACATGTCGCCCGCCGGCGTGACCCGGCTGGTGACCGACCTTGAGCAGCACCTGGGCACACGACTGATACAGCGCACCACACGCAAGCTGTCGCTCACCGATGCCGGCCAGGCCTATCTGATACGGGTGCGCAGCATCCTCAACGAGGTGGACGATGCCGATGCAGAGGCGGGCCAAAGCTCCAGCGAACTGCAGGGCGTGGTGCACGTGGTGGCGCCCTCGCTGTTTGCCAACTACTTTCTGGCCACCCGCGTCACCGAATGGCTGGCGCGCTACCCCAAGGTGGCCCTGCATCTGCATGTAGACCCGTTTCCGCAGAACCGGGTCGAGGAATTTGACGTCACCTTCATGCTGGTGGACGAAGGGTTTGACGCCAATGTGGTCGCCCGGCCCATGGCGACCACCGAATACGTGGTTTGCGCCAGCCCCGATTACCTCAAGCGCAAGGGCACGCCGCTCAAGCCCCAGGATTTGCAGGGCCACCAGTACCTGCGCTTTCCGTGGCAGGCCTCGTCTGGCCACGCGGCGCGCGGCATGCGCCTGTCGCGCCTGGACGGCACGCAGGAGGACACCGAGGTGCCCATGCAGGTGGTGCTTCAGGCGGAGACCTACGAAACCCTGTTTTCAGCCGCCATCAGGGGTGCCGGCATCGCCGCGCTGCCGAGGTTCCCGGCGCGCAACTTTTTTGCCACCGGGGAGCTTGTGCATCTGCTGCCCGACTGGATTTTTGGCCGCTACACGGTTTACGTCGCCTTCCCGACCCGCAAGCTGATCCCGGCGCGGACCCGGGCCTTTGTGGACTGGGCCTTTGAGGATTTTGCGCAGGAGCTGGCGAAGCGGCGGGACGCGCTGGGCGGTATCCATTAGATCGTTGCAGCTGTGATTTGCTATGAAATAAGTAGCTGCTCACGCACGTATTTATTGGTCTGCAGCCGATTTAATGCCTTAAAACAGGCCTTTTTTGGCCGTTTTTGGAGCCTGGGGGTGCCTGAAAGCTGCCAATCACCTAAAATTTAACGTATACGGCAAAAAATTAACGTGTACGTTAAAAATGGCTTTTCGGTGAGATTGGGTCCCGGGTCAGAGCATCTCGTCCGGCGCAAATGGTGCAATCAGGTGGGCCAGCAATTTCAGCCCGGCGCTGGCGTCCGGTTCTGAATTGGCATCGTTGAAGCTTGCGCCCGGTGGCGCTCTCCAGAACAGCCGGCCGTCCACCAGCTCTACCCTGTAGGCGCCAGTCTGCATGGTGGGCTCAATCAGCCGGGTGGCTTCGCCCGAGATGCCCTGGTTGCGGATGACGATGGCGACCTCGCTGTTTTGCAGTTGCGAGCGCAAATCGAGGTTCATGGAGCCGACGACCAGCAGCCTGTCATCCACCACCACTACCTTTGAATGCAGGCTGGCGCGAGAGCTGCCTGTCGAGCCGGTGCCGGATTTGTCCGGGGCGCCGGACCGCGAACCCGAGCCGGAGCCGAAACTGGAGAACGTGCCCTCCTGTTCGGCGCGCATCTCGTAGATCTCCACGCCCATGGCCAGCAGGTCCCTGCGGTAGCGCGAATAGCCTACATGCGCGGCCAGCGCGTCGTTGGAGGCCAGTGAATTCGTCAGCACACGCACCCGTACCTTGCGCTCGCGCAGGTCGGCAAACTGTTTCAGCATGCGTTTGCCGGGCACAAAGTAGGGCGAGACGATCAGCACACGGGTTTTGGCTTGTGAGATCAGTTGCAGCAGGCCGTCCACCGTGGTCTCGCCGGCTTCTTCGGTGGCGTCGGCATCGGCGGCGATCTTGGAGGGTTTGTCCACCATCATCACCGAGGGCGCCCATGTCCAGGTCAACAGTTGCAGGTTGGTCGAGTCGGCCAGCTCTGGCAGGGTGGCGGTGGCTGCCACAGTGCTGGTGCCGAGGTCAGGTGCGGACACTTCCGGGCTGACCGCCGGTTTGGGTGAGCCCGGGGCATTGGGCTCGGCCGCCGGCTTGATCGCGGCGATTTCCTTTTTTGTCATCAGCGCCTGCACCGGGTAAGCCAGCGGGTTGTTCCAGTACTGGTCAAAGCTGCGCGACAGGTCGCGGGCAATCCGGCCTGCGGCCAGGATGTCGATATCTACAAAGTTGGTGCCCCTGCTCTGGCCGAAGTAGGTTTCGCCCAGATTGCGGCCCCCCGTGATGGCCACGGCGTTGTCGGCCACAAAAATCTTGTTGTGCATGCGCCGCTGCATGCTTTCAACGTCCTTCAGGTTGGTGATGATGCGAAAGAACAGCGACTGCCTGCCGCCCGGCAGCGGGTTGAAGAGGCGCACTTCAAAGTTTTTTTCGAAAGCCAGCTTGAGCACCTGCGCGTTCTTGCCCGAGGTGTTGAAGTCGTCCAGCAGGATGCGGATGCGCACGCCGCGGCCGGCGGCCTCCCGCATGGCGTCGAACATGCGTTCTGTGGTGTCGTCCTGGAAGATCGCGTAATACTGGATGTCCAGCGTCTTCTGAGCGGCCTTGATGAGGGTCATGCGGCTGGTGAAGGCCAGGTCTGCGCTGCCGACCAGCGCAAAAGCCGAGTCATTGCGCGTGCCGGCCGTGGCGGCGCGTTGCGCGACCATGCTGCCCAGGCGGGTTTCTGCCGGGTTGGCCAGGGCGGTCGAAACAGGGCGGTCAACCTTGTCGGGCAGCGAGGCGCAGCCGGGCAAAAACAGAGCGGAAACCAGTGATCCTGCGAGCAGCAGCATTGACAGCCAGGCCCGGCTGTTTCCGGTTTTTCCGGGGGCTGGTGCGGCGATAGGGGCGGGGTGCGCAGGGGTGGTTTGCATCGTGCGATGACTTTAGCGCAGGGCCCTGTTTTTCGGCCCTGCTGCGCGGTGACGAATGTCGACTTTTAATGTAGTCTTCCGGCTTGACTGCGGCCCCGGCCTGCCACTTGGCATCCATTGCCGCTGCTCCCCATAAAAAATATTCCAGAGGGACAAGATGCGTTTTATTTGCTGGCTGCTTCTGGGGCCTGTACTGCTGCTGGCGGTGAGTGCTCACGCCCAGAATGATGACGATGCTGGCGCCGGGTTCAAGCGCATCACGCCGGAGGAGGCCGGGCAGCTGCGCAGCGTGCTGGCGCAGCCGGTGCCTGCAAGCGTCACTCCGGCTACGCTCAGGGCGCACTTCCAGGAAAAAGACCTGGCCGCGCGACGCCTGAACAATACCGCCGAGTACGAAGCCTTTTTGCGCCAGTGGACAGCCGTCCTTCCTGATGACCCTGTGCCTAAGGCCAATTTCGCCGCACTTTTGCGTGACCAGAGCCGGTTCGATGAGGCTATAGAGCAGAGGAAGCTGGCTATTGGACTGACAAGCTCTCCCAGCCTGGGCGCGTTCTACCGTGTGATGCTGGTGTTTGATTATTTCCGGGCGGGGCGCCACGCGGAGGCGCAAAAAAATCTGGACGAGGCCGTGGCAAACCTTGATTCGCTGGCGGCCTCGCGCACATGGACGCTTTCGCAGCGGGCTTACCTGAGTCGCGCGCGTTCCGAAGCGCACCGGGCACAGTCGCTTCTTCATGACCGCGTCGGTCGCTGGAATGAAGCGGTCAAGGCTGCTGCAGACAGCGAAACCACGGCCAGGCAATCCATGAAACTGGTGCTGGAGTTGCCCTCAACGCCTGCCAACCAGCGTGATCGCTATTTTGTGGCGGCTGATATCGGGGAGGCACTCGCGCGAAAAACCTATGCCCTGCGATCAGCGGGCCGCCTGGGCGAAGCAGAAGCTGCCCTTCAGGCTTACCTGCGGCTGTCGCGCGAAGTGACGCTTCCGCCGGCTTTCCTGTCCGGCATTTACGTCACCGCGGCAGACCTGCGCTTTTCCCAGCGCGAGTTTGTTCAGGCCGAAATGTATGCGCGCCGGTCGGACAAGGCGCTGGAAGCGCTGGGCCATGATGCTCTGGCCGTCAATCGCGTCGGGCGCGCGCGCAGCCTCATCATTGCATTGCAGGGGCAAAAGCGCTGGGCTGAATCCCTGACGGAATTCGAGCGCCTTGATGCGCTTGCCGGGCCCGATGAGAACCTGCGCAGGCGGGTGACCTTCCAGCCTGAGCGGGCATTGACCTATGTCTGGACTGGCAAGGCCGCGCAGGCAGCCCAGATTTATGAAAGTCTTGTTTCCACCATCCAGAAAATATTCGGCGACAGGCACTTCTTCGTCACGCAGGCTACCGGCATGCAGGGGGTGGCCTTGTGGCGCGCGGGCACACCTGAAGCACGGGCCCGGGCCCTGCCTCTTCTCAAGCTGGCGGTCAATGGCTACACGGATCCCCGGAACGCCGACTTTCTTGAAAACATCGGTTACCGCAAGGAGGTGCGCGAACTGGTGTTTGCCACCTATCTTGACGCCTTGAGCACAAGCCCGGGCGAGGACATGGCCCAGGCACTGGGCCCGGCCGACTGGGTGCGTGGAGGCATCGTTCAGCAGGCGCTGGCCGATGCAGCGGTCCGCTCGGCTGCCAGCGAGCCTGCACTGGCCGACCTGGTCCGGCGCGAGCAGGATGCCAAAAACGAGGTGACCGGCTTGCGCAACTACCTCGCCAGGGAGACCGGCGCCGCCGCCAGCCCGTTGCCTGAGATTGCCGCCGGCATACGCGCGCGTATCACGGAGCTTGAGGCATTGCGGGAAGCCCTGCATGCGCAGTTGAAAAGCCGCTTCGTCAACTATGAAGGCCTGGTGAGGCCGCTCCCGCCGTCCACTGCAGCTATCGGCAAAGCTCTCGCCCCTGACGAAGCGCTGCTGATGCTGTTGCCGACCGAACAGGCCGTGTATGTCTGGGCCGTGACGGCCGGCCAGCCGAGTGCTTTTGCGCGTGTGGCCTTGCCGCAGCCCACGCTGGAGCAAATGGTGCACAGCATCCGCAGCACACTGGACTTCGGGCAGATGCGCAGCGGTGTACGCGCCTTCGACGGGGCTTCTTCAAGTGAGCTCTACGAGCGCCTGCTGAAACCAGTGCAGTCCGCCATCAGCGGAAAAAAGCGCCTGGTGGTGGCGGCCGGTGGCGCCCTTGGCCAGTTGCCGTTTGGTGTTTTGCTGACCCGGCCCGCAACACTGTCAAGCCCGGCAGACCTTGCCGCCGCTCCCTGGCTGATAAAACAGGCCGCCATCACGCAGGTGCCCAGTGTCAGTGCGTGGCTCGCGGGCAAGCGGCTGGCAGGCGCCGCGCCTGCACCTGAGCTGCTGATGGGTTGGGGCGACCCCCAATTTGCAGTGAACCCCGCCCTGGCGCAGGCGGGCGCGCAGGGCGCTATACGCAACATCCTGCTGACTCGCGCGCCTGTGCTGGCTGACCCCGACAGCGACAAACCCGTTTTGCCGGCCGCCTTGCGCTATCGCGACATTCCACCCCTGCCTGAAACACGGGGCGAACTGGTGGCCATCGCGGCCAGCCTGAAGGCCGATGCCGGTCGCGACCTGCGCCTGGGTGGGCAGGCCACGCGCGCCAGCGTGCTGCAGAGCAGCCAGAGTGGCGAATTGCAGAAAAAGAAAGTGCTGGTGTTCGCCACCCACGGCCTGATGGCCGGTGACCTGCCCAACCTCAACCAGCCCGCGCTGGCACTGGCCGCCACCGGTGGCGACGGGCAGGATCCACTGGCGCCACTCCTGACCCTGGCCGATGTGCTGGGCCTCAAGCTCAATGCTGACTGGGTGGTTTTGTCGGCCTGCAATACAGCCGCAGCAGACGGCAAGGCCGAAGAAGCGCTGAGCGGGCTGGCGCGCGGTTTCTTTTATGCAGGCACCCGCAGCCTGCTGGTCACCCACTGGGCGGTAGAAAGTGAAAGCGCCAGGCAACTGACCACCGCCACGTTTGCGCACTACAGCCAGAACCCGCAGGCGCCCAAGGCGGAAAGCCTGCGCCAGGCCATGCTGGCCGTCATGGCGCGGGCCGAGTATTCACACCCGGCATATTGGGCACCGTATGCGTTGGTGGGGGACGGCGGCCGCTGACTTGCGGGCCGCTTTTCAGGCAGGTTCAGGCTGAAAGCGTTTCCCAGCGCTGCAGGGCGTCCATCAGCTCTTCTTCTATCTTGCTGTTGCGCGCGTTGAGTTCGGCCGCGCGTTTGGCATTGGTGGTGTAGATGGTGCCGTCGAACAGTTCCTGCTCGATTGCCTTTTGCTGTGATTCCAGCGTCTGTATCAGTGCCGGCAGGCCTTCAAGCTCGCGTTGCTCCTTGTAGCTGAGCTTCTTTTTGGTGGCAGTGCTGCTGGCCTCGGTTTTTGCAGGCTCTGCCGCAGCTTTGGCTGTGCTTTTGGTACTTGCTGCGGTTGGCGAGGGCTTGGCACTGCCGGTGATCTGCGCCGCGCGTTTGGACTGGGTGATCCAGTCGGTCACGCCGCCCTCGTATTCGCGCCAGAAGCCGGGCTTCTCGGGCGTGCCCTCATAGGCGATGGTGCTGGTCACCACATTGTCGAGAAAGCGCCTGTCGTGGCTGACCAGGAAAACCGTGCCTTCGTAGTTCTGCAGCAGGTCTTCCAGCAGCTCAAGCGTGTCGATGTCCAGGTCGTTGGTGGGCTCGTCAAGCACCAGCACGTTGGCCGGGCGCGCAAAAAGGCGTGCCAGTAGCAGGCGGTTTCGCTCGCCACCCGACAGGGTCCGCACGGGGGAGTTGGCGCGCGCAGGTGAGAAGAGAAAATCGGTGAGGTAGCTCTTGACGTGCTTTTTGGCGCCGTTGATCTCCACCCACTCGCTGCCGGGGCTGATGAAGTCTTCCAGCGTCGCGTCCAGGTCCAGGCTGTCGCGCATCTGGTCGAAATAGGCCACTTGCAGGTTGGCGCCCTGGCGTATCTTGCCCGGCGGGTTGGTCACATCCGGCTGCAATTCGCCCAAAATGAGCTTGAGCAATGTGGTTTTGCCGGCGCCGTTGGGTCCGAGCAGGCCCACCTTGTCGCCGCGCAGCAGGGTGCCGCTGAAGTTGTTGACGATGATCTTCTCGCTGCCCGGGTGGCCAAAGCTCTTGGACACGTTGGTCAGCTCGGCGACGATCTTGCCGCTTTTCTCGCCGCTGGAGACATCCAGGTTGACGCGGCCGACGGCATCACGCCGTGCCGCGCGGTTGTCGCGCAGCACCTCAAGCCGGCCAATACGCGCCACGCTGCGGGTGCGGCGCGCTTCCACGCCCTTGCGTATCCAGACTTCTTCCTGCGCCAGCAGCTTGTCGGCCTTGGCGTTGATGACGGCTTCCTGCGCCATCTGCTCTTCCTTCTGCACCAGGTATTGGGCGAAGTTGCCCGGGTAGCTGAGCAGCTTGCCGCGGTCCAGCTCCACGATCATGGTCGCTACCTGATCGAGGAAGGCCCGGTCGTGGGTGATGGTGATGATGGAGCCGTTGAAATTGATGAGCAGCTCTTCCAGCCAGGCGATGGAGTCCAGATCCAGGTGATTGGTCGGCTCGTCGAGCAGCAGTACGTCAGGCTTGGCTACAAGGGCCTGCGCCAGCGCCACGCGCTTCTTGGTTCCGCCCGAGAGCGAACCGACGATGGCGTCCTTGTCCAGGTGCAGGCGGTGCAGGGTTTCTTCGACGCGCTGCTCCCATGTCCAGCCATCGAGAGCCTCGATTTCGGATTGCAGCGCATCGAGATCGGTGTTCTCGTCAGCGGCCAGATACATCTCAACGACATGGCGTGTACGGGCCAGACCTGCGCTCGCAGCAATAAAGACGGTGGCGTGGGGGTCCAGGCTGGGCTCTTGCGGCACATAGGCAATACGCAGGTTCTGCTGCAGCTGCAGCGTGCCGTCGTCAGGCTTCTCCAGCCCGGCCAATATCTTCAATAGCGATGACTTGCCCGTGCCGTTGCGGCCGATGAGGCCAATGCGCTGGTTGGTTTCAAGTGAAAAATCTGCGTGGTCCAGCAGTGCGACGTGCCCAAAAGCGAGTTGGGCGTCCAGGAGGGTAATAAGTGCCATATATGTCAGGGATTATCCGGGTGTGGGCTCCCCCGGGCTTTCAATGCCCTCTATATGCAGGTGTTTACCCGCGGACAAGGGCTGCTGGTGCACTGCTGCTGTGTGGCGCGATGCACGTTTAGGTGCCTGCAGGGTGAGTGACGATTTTTTTCAAAAGAGTTGCGTGAGCCAAAAAAACAGTGCTATAGTCGATGGCTCTGCTGATGAAACAGCCAAGCCAGCGAAAGCAGGTTTCAGCAGGGAAGAAAGAAATAAAAAATCTTTCTTGAATTTGACAGGTGATGAAAAACCGGTATATAATTCGAGGCTCTGCTAAACACAGCAAACTGCAAGTCTCTCCAGCGAATAGCAAGCGGGATTGGTCTGAAAAGAAGTTCGAAAGAACTCAGCAAGTTGAGAAAAGTAGATAACCTTTGAGTTGACTGGGAATTAAAAACCGGTATATAATTCGAGGCTCAGCTGATTACAGCTAACGACGAAAACGAAGCAGCAAACGCTGCATCAGAAGTAGTCAGGATCATTAAAAATTTACAGCCGATAAGTATGGGCGTTTGAAGGCGATTGCCAGGTTATTCGTAACCAAGTCTTTTGACTTTAAACGCTCATAGAGATAGAAAATGTGAAATCGTCAAGATTTCTCATCAATTCCGTTTTTATGAGTTTTCTTCATGCAGCTGATTTCGGTCGGATGCGTGGAGTTGAAATATTGCAGTGATTAAACTAAAGAGTTTGATCCTGGCTCAGATTGAACGCTGGCGGCATGCCTTACACATGCAAGTCGAACGGTAGAGTAGCAATACTCGAGAGTGGCGAACGGGTGAGTAATATATCGGAACGTGCCCAACTGTGGGGGATAACGTAGAGAAATTTACGCTAATACCGCATACGATCTAAGGATGAAAGCGGGGGATCGCAAGACCTCGCGCAGTTGGAGCGGCTGATATCAGATTAGCTTGTTGGTGAGGTAAAAGCTCACCAAGGCGACGATCTGTAGCTGGTTTGAGAGAACGACCAGCCACACTGGGACTGAGACACGGCCCAGACTCCTACGGGAGGCAGCAGTGGGGAATTTTGGACAATGGGCGAAAGCCTGATCCAGCAATGCCGCGTGCAGGAAGAAGGCCTTCGGGTTGTAAACTGCTTTTGTACGGAACGAAACGGTCCGCTTTAATACAGTGGGCTAATGACGGTACCGTAAGAATAAGCACCGGCTAACTACGTGCCAGCAGCCGCGGTAATACGTAGGGTGCGAGCGTTAATCGGAATTACTGGGCGTAAAGCGTGCGCAGGCGGTTATATAAGACAGTTGTGA
>NZ_JACPOF010000024.1 GCF_016185115.1 Polaromonas sp.
AGGTCAGACGTGTTCGATTACATCGAGGGTTTCTACAATCGAGTCCGCAGGCACAGTCATCTTGACCTTCTGAGCCCGCTGGCATTCGAGCAGCTTCGTACTGGAAGCTGAAATGTGTCTACGAAAACGGGTCAAGTCCAACCCGGCGCCTGCAAGAAACTCCTCGAATAAAACTATCGATGAAGCATGAGGTCGGTTTTTGAAGCGTCTATTTGATTTGGTCCTGGCCCTGTTGCTGTTGCTGGTGCTGGCCGTACCGCTGGTGGTCGTTGCATTGCTGGTGCGCTTTACGTCGCCGGGGCCCGTGCTGTACTGGTCCGACCGCGTCGGACGCCATAACAGGATTTTCAGCATGCCGAAGTTCAGAAGCATGCGTATAGGAACGCCTGAGGTAGCAACCCACCTTCTGGCCAACCCCTCCGCCCACCTCACCCCGATTGGCCCGTTTCTGCGGAAGAGCAGCCTTGATGAACTGCCACAGCTCTGGAGCATCCTCACGGGTGATATGAGTTTTGTGGGGCCACGGCCTGCGCTGTTCAACCAGGATGACCTCACACAGCTCCGCACCAGCATGGGGGTTCACGAACTGGTTCCAGGATTGACCGGATGGGCGCAGATTAACGGGAGGGACGAACTTCCCATACCTGAAAAGGTGGCCTTGGACGCCGAATACCTCCATAAGCAATCGTTCTGGTTCGATTTGCGCATCCTCTGGCTGACAGGACTCAAGGTCTTACTCGGACATGGCGTAGTCCACTAGGGCCTGCCCCGCACCGCCCAAACGGCGGTGAGCCAGGGCCAGTCCGCCCTGTTTACAACATCACATCCCTGAACCTCGACCCGGCGCTGTCTTTTGCCGAAAGACTGGGCACACCCTCAGTAGGCCAGCTGATTCCCAGATCAGGATCGTTCCAGGCGATGCAACGCTCCTGGGAGGGGGCGTAATAGTCCGTCGTCTTGTATAAAAAATCAGCCGTTTCACTCAGTACCAGAAAGCCGTGCGCCAGTCCCGGAGGAACCCATAGCTGCTTCTGGTTGCCCTCACTCAGTTCAACGCCTACCCATTTCCCGAATGTCGGTGACGACACCCTGATGTCCACGGCAACATCAAATACAGCCCCCCGCACTACACGCACCAGCTTGCCCTGAGGCTGCCCCAGCTGATAATGCAGCCCCCTCAGTACGCCTTTGGAAGACCTGCTGTGGTTATCCTGCACAAAGGTGAAGTTTGTACCGGTTGCGGCGTTGAATGCCTGCTGGTTAAAACTCTCGAAAAAGAACCCGCGCTGATCTCCGAACACACGTGGTTCGACGATCAACACATCGGCAATGGCGGTAGAGGTAACGTTCATGGATATCCGCGTTCATTGAGCAGGCGCAACAGGTATTGTCCGTAACCGCTTTTGGCCAGTGGCCGGGCCAACTTCTCCAGTTGGGCATCGGTGATGAATCCGTTGCGCCACGCTATTTCTTCAGGACACGCAATTTTCAGCCCCTGGCGATGCTCAAGCGTCGCGATGAACTGCCCGGCTTCCAGCAAGCTGTCATGGGTTCCCGTGTCCAGCCATGCATAGCCGCGCTGCATGATCTGTACGCTGAGCTGGCCACGCTCCAGGTAAACCTGATTGACGGTCGTGATTTCAAACTCACCACGGGCACTCGGCTTGATGGATTTGGCGATGTCAACGACCTGGTTGTCATAAAAATACAGGCCAGTCACGGCATAGCTGCTTTTAGGCTGTGCGGGTTTTTCCTCGATGCTGCTGGCCTTGCCCGCCGCATCAAAGGCAACGACACCATAACGCTCGGGGTCGTGAACGTGATAGGCAAAAACCGTCGCCCCTTTGTCACTGGCATCGGCTTGCATCAACAGCTTTTGCAGGTCATGCCCGTAAAAAATGTTGTCGCCAAGCACAAGGGCGCTTGGAGCCCCATCAAGAAATTTCTCCCCAATGATGAAAGCCTGTGCGAGGCCGTCCGGGCTGGCCTGCACTGCATACTGGAGCTTCATGCCCCACTGTGAGCCATCGCCCAGCAATTGCTCGAAACGGGGCGTATCCTGCGGCGTACTGATGATGAGGACTTCGCGTATGCCCGCAACCATCAGCGTGCTGAGTGGGTAATACACCATGGGCTTGTCATATACCGGGAGCAACTGCTTGCTGATGGCCAGGGTGGCAGGATGCAGGCGGGTGCCCGACCCGCCTGCGAGGACTATGCCTTTGCGTTGTGTCATGTAAGGATTCAGTTAATTTCAGTCAGCATGCGGGCGACACCCACCTGCCAGCCGGGAAGCTGCAAACCGAAGTCAGCGCCGAGTTTAGCTGTGCACAAACGCGAGTTGTGCGGGCGCACTGCGGGTGTGGGGAAAGCCGTGGATGGTACGGGGTCAACGGTCTCGGGCGCGGCTTTCAAAGCACATCCGATTTTTTGGGCCTGCGCCACCACGAATCGGGCGTAACCATGCCATGAGGTTTCTCCCGCCGCCGCGACATGGTAAATGCCACCGGGCTGGCCCGAACCACCACGCACTGAGCGCACCATGTGGGCAGTCACATCAGCCAGCAGATCCGCACCCGTCGGCGCGCCAAACTGGTCATTGACCACAGACAACCGTTCACGTTCACCCGCCAGCCTCAGCATGGTCTTTGCAAAGTTGCCGCCCCTCGCCGCATAAACCCAACTGGTGCGCAGGATGAGGTAGTTGTCGCAATTTTCGGCAATTCGCCTTTCGCCTTCCAGCTTGGTCCTGCCATACACGCCGAGGGGGCCCGTCGGGTCGGTCTCGCTCCATGGCCGGTCACCACTCCCGTCAAAAACATAGTCCGTCGAGTAGTGAACCAGCAATGCGCCTGTCGCCCTGGCAGCTTCGGCCAGTACGCCGGGCGCCTCGGCATTGACAGTGTGTGCAGCGGCCGCATCACTCTCGGCCTTGTCGACAGCCGTATATGCGGCGGCGTTGACGATGACGTCGGGGCTCACCGCACGGACGGTTTCGGCAATCCCGGTCAGGTTGGAAAGGTCTCCACAAAAATCAGTGCTGCGCCTGTCCAGCGCGAGGACCTGCCCCAGTGGCACCAGACTGCGCTGCAACTCCCAGCCGACCTGCCCCGCAGACCCCAGCAACAGTATCTTCACGCAACCGCCCCTTCAACCTTGCCGTAGTGCAGGTCCGTCCACTCCCGGTAAGCGCCACTTTGCACATGAGTGACCCAATCGGCATTCCGGAGATACCAATCGACGGTTTTTCGTATCCCGCTGTCAAAAGTCTCGGCTGGCTGCCAGCCCAGTTCTCGCTGGATTTTCCCCGCGTCGATGGCATAACGCCGGTCATGCCCTGGCCTGTCAGTGACATGCGCGATCTGCGCCTTGTAGCTGATGCCATCAGTCCTGGGCCGCATCTCGTCGAGCAGCGAACAGACCGTGTGCACGATATCGATGTTGGGCTTCTCGTTCCAGCCGCCCACGTTGTAAACCTCACCGGGCCGACCAGCTTCCAGCACCCGCCGGATCGCGCTGCAATGGTCTTTCACATAAAGCCAGTCACGCACCTGCATGCCATCGCCGTAGACAGGCAGCGCCTTGCCGGCCAGCGCATTGACGATCATCAGCGGTATGAGTTTTTCAGGGAAATGGTAGGGGCCGTAGTTGTTGCTGCAGTTGGTTGTCAGAACCGGCAGGCCGTAAGTGTGGTGGTAGGCGCGTACAAGGTGGTCGCTGGCGGCCTTGCTGGCCGAATAGGGGCTGTTCGGCTCATAGCGGTGTGTCTCGGTGAAGGCGGCATCATCGCCGCCAAGCGACCCATAGACCTCGTCCGTTGAGACATGCAAAAAACGGAAATCTTTTTTTGCGTCCCCGATCAATCCACCCCAATACGCCCGCACCGCCTCAAGCAGGTGAAACGTGCCCACGATATTGGTCTGGATGAAATCTTCCGGCCCGTGAATCGAACGGTCGACATGGGATTCCGCTGCAAAATTGATGATGGCCCGTGGCTTGTGGGTCCGCAGCAACTCTCCGACCAGCGCAGCATCGCCGATATCACCTTTGACAAAGACATGCCGCGGGTTGCCATTGAGTGGCGCCAGGGTTTCCAGATTGCCGGCATAGGTCAGTTTGTCGAGGTTGACCACTGGCTCGTCAGACTGGGCAAGCCAGTCCAGCACAAAATTGGCACCTATAAAACCGGCGCCACCGGTAACGAGAAGCATGGGAATCCTTGTTGACGATGCAGTTGAACCGGAATTGTCCGTCAGGCGGCAATGACATGCCTGCACAGTCCTGATGAACACTCCCGGTTAGCCGCCGGAAATTATCCCACGCAACTTTGCGACCCGGCCGGGCCGGGCGCGGCATGGGCGGTCAGAAGTGAATTCCGCGCATCATCTGCTGCATGGCTACCGCCTCGGCTGACAGCTGCGGTTTGGCGGCTTTGTCGCCATGTTTTGCCCCCTTGGCTGCAGATGAATCCGGGAACATGCGGAAGCTGGTGTTCATGGCGATCTGCGCAATGCGCGGCACCAGGGCGTGCATGACCTGGCCGGTGATGCCAAGACGGGTGGCAATGCGTACCGGCTTGCTGATGCAGGCGTCGGCAATCATGTCTGCCGCCTCTTCAGGCGACAGGGTCGGTACGTTGTTGTAGAGATTGGTTGGCGCAATCATGGGCGTGCGCACCAGCGGCATGTTGATGGTGGTAAAGCTGATACCCACATCGGCAAACTCGCTCGACGCACAGCGCGTCCACGCATCAAGTGCGGCCTTGGATGCGACATAAGCCGAAAAGCGCGGCGCATTGGTCAGCACGCCAATCGAGCTGATATTGACCACGTGACCCTTGCGTTTGGCTGTCATGCCCGGCAACAGGCCCATGGTCACGCGCAGGCAGCCGAAGTAATTGAGCTGCATGGTGCGCTCGTAGTCGTGAAAACGGTCGTAGCTGGCCTCAATCGCCCGGCGAATCGAACGGCCGGCGTTATTGATCAGGAAATCGACACCGCCATGGTTGGCGACCAACTCCTTGATGAAGCGGTCGCAGTCGGCCATGTCGGCAATGTCGGCCGCGTAAGCCACGAAGTTGTAGCCCTTGGCCTTGGCTTCCTTGCAGGCCTCGTCGAGCTTGTCCTGATCGCGGCCGCAAATGATGGTGATGGCGCCCGCATCTGCGAACTTGTGTGCTGCAGCCAGGCCGATGCCCGATGATCCGCCTGTGACCAGCACCACCTTGCCGTTAACCGTGCCGCGCAATGAGCGGTCGATGTGCAGGTCGGGGTCCAGGTGACGCTCCCAGTAATCCCACAGGCGCCAGGCGTAGTCCTTGAGGTTGGGCACGGCAATACCAGAGCCTTTGAGCGCCGCAGTCATCTCCCGGCTGTCAAAACGGGTCGGGTAGTTTACAAAAGTGAGCATGTCTTCTGGCAGGCCCAGGTCTGCCAGCACGGCATTGCGCACCCGGCGCACCGGGGCCAGAGCCATCAGGCTCTTCTTGACGCCGCGCGGAATGAAGCCCAACAAGGCGGCGTTCACAAACAGGTTCATCTTGGGCGCGTGGGCTGCGCGGCTGAAGATATCCAGCACATCGCCCACTCGATAGCCCACCGGGTCAACCAGGTGAAAGCATTTTTTGCTGATGCCAGCCTTGTGGCTGATGTGGTCAAGCGCGTCGACGACGAAATCGACCGGCACGATGTTGACGCGACCACCTTCCAGCCCCACAGCCGGCATCCATGGCGGCAACAACTGGCGCATGCGCTGGATCAGTTTGAAAAAGTAATACGGGCCGTCAATCTTGTCCATTTCGCCGGTGGTGCTGTCACCCACCACCATCGCCGGACGGAAGACCGTCCAGGGTACCTTGCATTCCTTGCGCACGATTTTTTCGCTCTCGTGCTTGGTCATGAAATAGGGATGCTCGTAGTTCTCGGCCTCCTCGAACATGTCCTCGCGGAACACACCTTCATACAGGCCGGCCGCAGCGATGGAGGACACGTGATGGAAGTGCCCCGCCTCTATGGCCTTGGCAAATTCAACCGTGTTGCGCGTCCCGTCAATATTGACGGCAACCTGGCTTTCCTCATCGGCACTCAGGTCATAGACGGCGGCCAGGTGATAGAAATGATCCACCTGCCCCTTGAGCTTTTTGATGTCTTCAGCACTTACACCCAGTTTTTTGCTGGTCAGGTCGCCATGAACGGCGATGGCCCTTGTCGCGCTCACCCCCCAATACTCACGCAGGTCGGCAACCTTGCCGGCGCTCTCCTTGCGAATCAGGAAAGAAACCGTGGCCCCCTTGCGGTCCAGCAATTTTTTCACCAGGCGTTTACCGATAAAGCCGGTGGCCCCGGTGACGAAATAGTGCGTTGTCATGGTGATGGTGTCTTTCCGCTGAAGGGCAAATCAAAGCCCGATTCTTGCCGAAAGCCCTGCCCCTCCTATTCAGCAAAAACCCGCGCCCTGTCACTTCTAGAACCCGGCACCTAAATGATGGCGCGCACAGGGCTTATATTTTGGGATGTGCATGGCGACACTGCCGCGCAATGTCATTTCACCATTCTTCAGGAGCAAACCCATGGTCAAGAAACTGCAAAAAATGAGCGCCGACAAAAAATCCGGCCCACAGCTGTCGGGTGCCGTCAAGGAATCCGCGCAGCAAATCTGGCTGGCCGGCCTGGGGGCTTTCTCAAAAGCGCAGGAAGAAGGCGGCAAGGTTTTTGAGACTCTGGTCAAGGAAGGCCTGTCCATACAGCGCAAGACCCAGGCGGTTGCAGAAGAGAAAATCTCGGTGGCTACCAGCCGCATGGCGAGCATGGCCACAGACATCCAGTCCAAGGCAGGCAACCAGTGGGACAAGCTGGAAACCATTTTTGAAGACCGCGTTGCCAAAGCCCTGAACAAGCTGGGCGTGCCTTCTGCCAAGGATGTGGACGCGCTGATCGCACGCATTGATGAGCTCAACCGCAATGTGCAAAAGATGGGTGCCAAAGCGCCCACGAAGCCAGCAGCCAAAGCCCCTGCAAAAACAGCGGCCAAGCCTGCAGCCAAAAAAGCTGCGGCCAAGCGCCCCGCAGCGCGCAAAACCCCCTGAGTCAGGGTGTTTGTAAAAGGGGGACTTCTGTCCCCTTTTTTTCGCCCTGCCGGTCCTGAGCCACGCCCCCAAACTTTCCGCGATCCTTGCTGCATTGCAGCAAAGCTGTGTTGACCCCAACCCTGAACTCCGAGCATGAGCCCTGCAAAGTCCCTGAAAACCAGCCGCACCCGCAAGCAGCCCCGCATTGGGCTGGCACTGGCGGGGGGAGGTCCGCTCGGTGCCAGTTATGAAATAGGCGCCCTGTGCGCGCTTGACGAATCGTTGCGGGGGCTTTCTTTTACAAAGCTGGACCACTACGTCGGTGTATCTGCAGGCGGTTTTATTGCGGCCGGCCTGGCCAATGGGATGACGCCACGCGAACTGTGCGCCTCGTTTATTGAAAACGATCACGAGATATCCGAGGTGTTCGACCCGGCGTGGTTGATGGTGCCCGCCTACGGCGAATTTTTGCGCCGCGGCATTGCCCTGCCCGGTCTGGTGTTATCGGCCCTGTGGCGCGCCACGCTGGGCGGCAAATCGCTGCTCAACGCCATAGAGGCGCTCGGATCTGCATTGCCGACCGGCATTTTCAGCAATGACGAGATCGACGTCCGGTTGACAAAACTTTTTTCAAAACCTGGCCGCACCAACGACTTCCGCGAGCTCCCCAGCCGCCTGACCCTGGTCGCCACCAACCTCGACACAGGCGACGCCGCACCTTTCGGCCAGCCCGGCTGGGACCATGTTCCGATTTCCAGAGCCGTGCAGGCGAGCTCTGCATTACCGGGGCTGTTTCCGCCGGTAGAGATCGACAATCAGTACTTTGTCGATGGCGCACTCAAAAAGACCATGCATGCCGGCGTGGCGATGGATGAGGGCATGGACCTGATGTTCTGCCTGAACCCGCTGGTGCCGTTCAATTCCACCCTTGCGCCCGAACTGGCCATGACCCAGCGGGTGATGCGGCGCGGACTGCCGCCTGACCGGCAGCGCATTCCGCGCATCGTCAACGGGGGCCTACCAGCCGTCATGAGCCAGACCTTCCGGGCCATGATCCACTCCCGGCTGGAGCTCGGCATGAAGCACTACCAACACGCTTACCCCGACACCGACATCGTGCTGCTGGAGCCGGACCACCGCGACACCGACATGTTCCTCGCCAACACTTTCAGTTACGGCCAGCGCCGCGAAATGGCCGAACACGCCTTCCAGCAGACACGCCAGATGCTGCGTTCACGCAAAACTTCACTGTCGGCCAAACTGGCACGGCATGGCATATCGCTGAACATGGAGGTGCTGGACGACCCCAGGCGCCACCTTGTCAGCGCCCGCCCGGCGCCCACGCGCGTGGGCCGGGCCATCGCCTCGCTCGAAGAAGTCATGGAAGACCTCAGCCACGCCATCAGGGCCTGCCCACTTGATTTTCGGGAGTGCGAACGCGGTGAAAACAGTGCCAATCAAGGCGCGCGACGACGGCAAGGCCCCTGCCTTGCCTAGGAGTGCAACGCTGAGTGGCGCTGTTTTCACCCCGTTCCCTGCGGGTTGTGATCAAAAAGGCCGTGCGCGGCGTTGCAAAGCCTTGCCGGGGTCTACCCCGTCTGCGTTTTGCGCCTTGTGCACGGCCTTTTTGACTCACAACGCATCTCCCGCAAATCAGGTGAGCAGGCCCTTACCCGGCCGCGCGGCATTTCGCCTGAAGCCGACTCGCTGCTGGACTTCCCTAGTGCCGGAAATCCCTGCCCTCGGTTAGAGTAGTTGCACATCAGAGGGCAGACAACATGGCGAAAAAAGCGCCCAGGCGCACGGCGGAGCGGATTCTGGAGGTCACGCTGGACCTGTTCAACCGCTTTGGCGAGCCCAACGTCTCGACCACACTGATTTCAGCCGAGCTGGGCATCAGCCCCGGCAACCTCTACTACCACTACCCCGCCAAAGACGAGCTGATCAACTCGCTGTTCGACCGCTATGAACGCGCGCTGACCGAACTGCTCAACGCCAGCGACGGCGTTCGTGATGTTGAAGACGCCTGGTTCTTCATGCACACGCTGTTTGAGCTGATCTGGCAGTACCGCTTTTTGTACCGTGACCTGAACGATCTGCTGAGCAAAAACCGCCGCCTTGAGACCCACTTCCAGTCGGTTTTGAAGACCAAGACCCGCTCGGTCAGGGCCCTGCTTGACGGCATGAGCCGATCAGGTGCGATGGCGATTGATTCACGCGAGGTCGAAGCCACCGCCACCAGCATGGTGGTCGTGCTGACCTACTGGCTGAGTTTTGAATACGTGCGTGACCCGCGCAATGCGCTGGAGCCCGAAAACGCACAGGCTGCCCTGCTCCGCGGTGCGCACCACGTGCTGAACCTGCTCATTCCCTATCTTGAACAGGGCCAGCGCATGCACCTGCAATCGCTGGTGGGGGCTTACAGCACGCCGTCAGCTCCAAAATAGCCGGGCAGGCAAAATCCTGGTACCGGGCACCAGAAAAGTTAAAAACGAAGGAGACAAAAATGGCCAAATGGAGCACATTCCCCCACGCGGGCGACTACACATTCGACGCCGCCAGCCTGAAGAGGGCCTGGGCCAAGCTGCACCAGGGCGACTGCGAGCCGCTGCCCAAGGATGCAGACGTGCTGGGCGCCTGGGTGCTGTTTCACAACGGCGACTTCCAGAAGGCCACAGAAGCCGGACTGAAAGCAGGCGGCGACGGCATCACGGTCGCCAACAAGGCGACGTGCATTTACGCCAATTACCTCGAAACAAAAGAAAAGGCCAAGCTCGACCTGTTCATGGAAGTCGCCGAGCGCGCCGAAGCCCAGCAAAAAGACCAGCCCAAAAACGCCAACGCGTACTACTGGCAGGCCTATGCGCTGGGCCGCTATGGGCAGGGCATCAGCGTGGCCAAGGCGCTGGCGCAGGGACTGGGCACCAAGGTCAAGAACTCGCTGGAGCAGGCCATCAAGCTGCAGCCTAAACATGCCGACGCCCACATCGCGCTGGGAGCTTTCCATGCCGAAGTGATCGACAAGGTCGGCTCGCTGATTGGCGGCATGACCTATGGCGCCAAAAAGGACACCGGCCTGACGCTGTTCAGGGAAGCCATCAAGCTCAACCCCGGCTCGGCCATTGCGATGATCGAATATGCCAATGGCATGGTCATGCTGGAAGGCGATAAAAAGATGAAGGAAGCGACCAAACTTTACGAACAGGCCGCCGCCAGCAAGCCCGCCGATGCCACCGAGCGGCTGGATGTTGAAATGGCCAAAGCCGAGCTGGAAGACTGAAGTTCGCGTCCGGCTGTAAAGCGGGGCCTGGCCGCGAGAGCTCCAGCAGTTATGCTTGAAGGCTGTCCTCCCCCTCAAGCTTTATGAAGCCCATCTCCCTGCCAGCGCTGATCCGCCTCATGCGGCCGCACCAATGGCTGAAAAACGTCTTTGTCCTCGCCGGCCTGGTGTTCAGCCAGAGCTGGCGTGACCCCAGCGTGCTGGAGCGGGTTTTGATCGCGTTTGCCGCGTTCTGCTGCGTCTCCAGCATGGTCTACATCCTCAACGACTGGCACGACCGTGCGGCTGATGCCCAGCACCCGACCAAGAAAAGCCGTCCGCTGGCCAGCGGCGCCGTCCCGGTGCCACAGGGCATCGCACTGGCGGCACTGTTACTGGCGGGGGGCATCTGGCTTGCCAGGGACAGCCGGGCGCTGCTGTTCTTGCTGGGCTGGTATGTGCTGCTCAACATGGCCTATTCATGGCGGCTCAAGCGGGTGCCGGTGGTCGATGTATCCATCATCGCCTCGGGCTTCATGCTCAGGCTGATGGCCGGGACCTGGGCGGTCGGCATACCGCCGTCACGCTGGCTGTTGCTGACCGGCCTTTTTGTAGCGCTTTTCCTGGGATTTTCAAAACGAAAGGCCGAAAGCTTTCATGCTGCTGGCAGCCAGCGCACGGTGCTCGCGCTGTACCCGCCGGCGTTGCTGGATACCTTTATCGGCGTGACGCTCACAGCCACCCTGACCACCTACAGCCTGTACGCCACCAGCCCCGAAACCCAGTTGCAGCATGGCGAAACCCTGCTGTACACCGTGCCCGTGGTGATTTTCGGCATGCTGCGCTACGCCTATGAGGTTCACAAGGGCAAAGGCGAGGATGTGGCCCGCGACCTGCTGCGCGACCCCTGGATACTGGCCGCCGGCATCTGCTGGGTGGCCATCTTTGCAAGCCGCTGGCTGTGACGCCCGAGGCCGCCCCGGCTCCCCCCCCTTCGCGCCGCCTGCCCTTCAAGCAGTTGCTGCTGGTGCTGGGCGTGGTAGCCACTGTGTACGCCGTCGCCCTGCTGGTGCTCAGCGGCAGCCCGCGCACAGCCCTGTCGCTGCTGTGGTCCTGGACCGGCCTGCAGGCCGCTGCCCTTTGCCTGCTCAACTATGTGCTACGCGGCACACGCTGGCGCCTCTGGATGGCTCACTACGGACGGGATTTCGGCTGGCGGCAGGGCTTGCGGCTTTACCTGGCGGGATACGCCTTCACCCCGACCCCCGGAAATGTCGGCGAAGCTGTTCGTGGCCTGATGCTGGCAAAAAACCCTCTGGGCAACGCGCAAAGCCTGGCGATTTTTGGTGCCGAGCGGCTGGCTGACCTGTTGTGCCTGGCGCTGCTGGCGATACCTGCGCTCATCTGGGCACTGTCCCACGGCGCGGTCAAGGCAAGGCCCGCGCTTCTCTGGGGTGCCATCGCTGCCATGGTGCTGGTGCTCTGCCTTGCAGCTGCGGTATTTGCGCACTACCGCGCACGTCTGATGAGACGATTCACCTGGACAGGCGAGGCCTGGCACTGCCTGAGCGTGCAGCCGCTGCACTGGTTTGTGCTGACGCTCGTCGCCTGGGCAGCCCAGGGTACCGCGCTGTGGCTGCTGTGCGGCCTGCTTGACCTGAAGCTGGACCTGCTCACCGCAATGGGCTTTTACGCCGTGGCCATGGTGGCCGGCGCACTATCGGCCTTGCCTGCAGGTCTGGGCGGCATGGAAGCGGTGCTGGCGGGCCTGCTGACCCTTCACGGCGCGCTGCCGGGTTATGCCATGGTCATCACGGTGCTGGCCAGGCTGCTCACGCTCTGGCTGGCGGTGGCCATAGGCGTGATTGCCCTGCTTTATAGTGCCGCCATTCGCAAAGACATCAGTTTTTCATGACCCCCGCTTCCCGTTCTTCCGATTCTTTCGCCCCTGCCCTGCCCCGTTGGCTGCTGTGTGCAGGCGTCGCATCGCTGTTGCTTCGCTTCTGGATAGCCGTGACCTTTCCCATCACCGGTGACGAGGCCTTCTTCTACTGGTGGGGCGTGTACCCCGACTGGGGCTATTCAGACCATCCGCCCATGGTGGGCTGGTTGATCGCCCTGATGCGCGCGACCTTCGGCGACAGCCTCTGGTCCATACGCCTGCCTGTGGTGCTGCTGCCGCTAGGGCTGGGTGCCGCCCTGTGGTGGGGCCTGAAAGACATCGACAGAAACCGTGCCGCCTGGGGCGTGCTGTTTTTCTGGCTGGCGCCGCTGAACTGGCTGAACACGCTGATCACCACCGACACACCGCTGATTTTCTGGTCGGCGCTGTCCGTGGCGGCGCTGATGCGGGCGGAGCGTCGGGCGCAGCTTGATGGCCGCACTTACGGGCTGTATGCGCTGTCGGGCGTGTTCATTGGCTGCGCGTTTTTGTCCAAATACTTTTCGGTGGTGCTGGGCCTGGCCTACCTGGTGTATTTCGGCCTGTACCGCCGTGACCGCCTCGTGGGGCTTGCACTGCTCGTACTCTGCGCCCTGCCCGGCCCGGCGATCAACATCGCCTACAACATGTCGCACGGCTGGTCCAACATCATGTTCAACGTCTACAACCGCAACGAGGCGGAGCTGTTTGAACTGCGCAAGCCACTGCTGTATGTGGTGATGATGGCCTACCTCATCACGCCCGCAGCATTGTGGATGGCTATCAAGTACCGCAAGGCCCTGAAGGCGACCGCGCGCTCTGCTTCACCCGTTCTCAGGCTGCTGACCTGCCTGGTGGTGGTGCCTTTGCTCTTTTTTGCATTGCTGTCGGCCAAAAAAGTGATTGGTCTGCACTGGGTGCTGTCGTTTTACCCTTTTGGTTTTGCCTTTCTGGCCTTTGCCCTGCCGGCAGACAAACTGAAAAGCTGTGCCAAAGGCCTGGCCGTGTTTGCCGGCCTGCATGTGCTGGTCGTTGCCGGGCTCTACATGACGAACCTCGACACCTGGCGCAGCACCGCGCCGCTGTCAAAGCTCTATCCGCAGGTCATACGCAGCTACAAGACGGCAGAGATCCTCAAACAGGTTGCCAGCCCCGGCGTGGTGCTGATGGCCGATGCCTACACCGCCGCCTCGATTTACGGCTTTGAGCGCCGTCAGTACATGCCGGTCTTCGGTGTGGGCCGCTTCCATGCGCGGCAGGACGACATGCTGGTGGACTTCTCGCTGTACCAGGGCAAGACGATACGCGTCATCACGGGCGGGCCGCCTGCGCTTGAAGATTTCAGGCCTTACTTCGAGTCGGTGCGCGTGCTCACATTCACCCAAAACGGTGTGCCCTTTTATGCCGTGGAGGGTGTGGGTTTCAACTACCAGGCCTACCGCCAGGGCGTCCTGGGCGAAATCTTCCAGCGCTTTTTCAAAATTCCCAAGGCGCTGCCGATGACGGGCTGCCCGTTTTGCGAGCGTTATTGCGGCCAGGTGCGCTGCCCTTGATGATGACAGGCCCTGACAGCCAGGTCGTCGCCGCGTTCGACTTTGACGGCACGCTGACCACGGGCGACAGCCTGCTGCCCTTTCTTGCGCGCGGTCTCGGCTGGCCCCCATTGTTGCCGGCCCTGCTCAAATGCGCCCCCTGGCTGGCTGGCTACGCGCTGCGCCTGGTGCCCAACCATGTCGCCAAACAGCGCCTGCTGTTGGCCACACTGGGGGGGCGCAGCCTGCTGGAAATGGATGAATGGACCACGCGCTGGCTGGACAAGGACTTCACCCCCAGTCTTCGACCTGACGCCATGAGCCGCCTGGACTGGCATCTTGAGCAGGGCCATTGCTGCGTGATGGTGAGCGCATCCCCCGACATCTACCTGCAGCGCGTCGCCCGGCAACTGGGCTTTGAAGGTCTGCTCTGTACAGAAATGGCGGTTCAGGGCGGACGCCTGACCGGGCTGATGCACACACCCAACTGCCATGGGGAGCAGAAAGTCCTCAGGCTCAAAGCCTGGCTGGCCGAGCGCTTTGGCCCGGACACGGATGGCCTGACCATTTATGCCTATGGGGATACTGCCGGGGACTTTCCCATGCTGCGGATGGCTGGGGAGGGCTTGGCCTGGTATCGGGGGAAACCGTGGAAAGAGGGTTCTTCCCGCGGCTGATCGGGGGCTCTGGGCTGGTTTTTAATGCCTACAGCAAAAAAATTAACGTATACGTTAAAAATCAGGCAAAAGTTAATATAGGTATTAACATTTGTCCGCTTGAAGCCTTGCCCCGAAGGTTTTCGACCTGAAAACAGCCCAAAAAAGGCCGTTTTTGAGGCATAAATCGGCTGTAGCCCTTTAAATACGCACGTCACCAGCTATGATTTAAATAGCAGAATTACTCCCGGATCTTCCCCTGGGAGTCGATCAGGCTGAGCTCCACCAGCTTGGAAGCCACCCGGTCCTGCACGAAGTGCACGCGGAAGCCGCCCACGCTGACTTCATCCAGCCCGTCGATGGACTTGCGCAGCTTGGCGCGCGTGGGCTCCTTGGGGATGCGGCGCAGGGCCTCTGTGTAGGTGCGGGCGGCGATGTAGCCCTCCAGCATGTAGACATTGGGTTTGCCGGCCTTGGCTTCGATGGCGTCGGCCTGCAGGTCGCGCACCACGGCCAGCTTCTGGTTGTCGCTGCGCGGCACCACACGCATCACCACCACGCCCGCGCCCGCCGCACCGAGCTGTTCGGCCAGCAGGCTTTCGCCGGTGTTGGAATAGCCGTACACCGGACCGCGGAAATTTTTGGCGCGCAACTCGCGTATTGCCGCTGCGGCACTGCGCGCATCGGCAATCACCAGCACTGATTCGGGCCTGGCGGCGATGACTTTGGCAACGTCAGCCAGCGGCGCCTTGGCCACCAGATTGGCGCCGCCCTGCATGGTGCGTTCGGACGAATCCAGCGCGGCCATCGACTCGCTGTCGGCCGCATGCAGGATGGCCAGCTTTTTGGCGCCCAGGGTTTCAGCGTGCCGCATGATGGCGGCGGCTTCTTCCGAGTAGCCCGGCCGCATGGTGTAGATGTTGGGGTAGACCGCACCGCGAAACTCGTCCGCACCCGACATGGGCGCGAACATGATGACCTCGCCGTCCTTGATGGCCGGATAAGCCGCAGTGACCTGCGGCGAGCCGTAATAACCAAAAAGCGAAAACGCCCCCTGGGCCAGCAGCTTTTGGGTATTGGCCAGCGCGGTGGCCGGGTTGCCGGCATCGTCCAGCGTCACCAGCTCAACCTTGCGTCCATTGACGCCCCCGCCGGCATTGAGTCTGTCAAAAAACAGTTTGGCGCCGAGCGAAAATGGCACACCCAGCGCGGCAGAAGGCCCGGTCAACGCAACGGATTGCCCAATGACGATGGCGCTCTTGCTGACACCGTCCTGGCTCCACACGGCCGCACCCGACAGGGAAAGCACCGCTACCATGAAGGCTTTCGCCAGCGCGGGCAGGAAAGCCGCTTTGTCTTTTGTTCTGGTGGTCATGTTGTCTCCACTGTTTTTGATTTGATGCCAATCAATATAAAGTTGGCCGATGCCAAGAACTCGTCCGCGAGTAATTTGGCATCGCGTTGGGGTGCAATCGGGATGAGTTGGCTGCCAATATCTCGCCACATGGGCTCATGCCCATGCAAGAGATTTGGTGGCCAAATCACCCGATTTCACCCCAACCCGAAGGGCAAGCCGATTTTCAGGCGATCTGCGTTGTTGCAAAATCGGGCAATGCATAAGCATTGCCCTGGATTTCGCGCCTAGCAGCTCATCCTGAAAATCGACTTGCGCGACTCCAAATTATTCACGGACGAGTTCTGAATACCATCGGCATCTCCCCTATCGTCAGTTTGGTGCAAGGTGGCGCGACTTCTCCATCTTCATCTGCTCGCGTGCTCGGCGCCTGTCCACATGACTGCCCCGACACCTGCTCGCTGGTCACCACGGTAGAAAACGGCCTCGCCACCAAAGTGCAGGGTAATCCCGCGCATCCGCAAACCGGCGGCGTGCTGTGCAACAAGGTTTCACATTACACAGAGCGCACCTACCATCCGGAACGCCTGACGCAACCGCTCAAACGCACAGGGCCCAAAGGCTCTGGCCGGTTTGAAGCTGTCAGCTGGGATGCAGCGCTAACAGACATTGCCGCACGCTTGAAGACGATCGCAGCGCGCAACCCCGAGGCCATAGTCCCTTACAGCTACGCCGGCACCATGGGCCAGGTGCAAAGCGAAGGCATGGCGGCGCGATTTTTCAACCGCCTGGGCGCCTCGTTTCTTGACCGCACCATCTGCTCGACCGCAGGGGGTGAAGGGCTGACGCACACGCTGGGCGGCAAGGTCGGCATGCGGGTCGAGTTTTTTGCCGAGTCAAAACTCATCATCATCTGGGGCAGCAACTCCATAGGCAGCAACCTGCACTTCTGGCGCTATGCACAGCAGGCCAAACGCAACGGCGCGAAGCTCATCTGCATAGACCCGCGCCGAAGCGAAACCGCCGAGAAATGCCACGACCACATCGCGCTGCTGCCGGGCACAGACGCTGCGCTTGCGCTGGCCGTGATGCATGAGCTGATCAGAAACAACTGGCTGGACCACGACTACATCACAAGCCACACCGTGGGCTGGCCCGAACTGCGTGAACGCGCGCTGCAGTGGAGCCCCGAGCGCACTGCAACCATCTGCGCGGTGCCGGTGGAACAGATCAAAAACCTCGCACGCGACTACGGCCAGTGTTTCATCGACCGGCAACCTGCGGCCATCCGCATGAACTACGGCATGCAACGGGTGCGTGGCGGCGGCAATGCCGCGCGTGCGATTGCCTGCCTGCCAGCGCTCACCGGCGCATGGCGGCATCGCGCCGGCGGCGTGCTGCTGAGCAGCTCAGGCCTCTTCCCCGTCGACCGGGCCGCGCTGCACAGGCCAGACCTGCTTGCAGGCCGATGGCCGCGCACCATCAATATGATCACCATCGGCAATGACCTGCTGGCTGAAAGCTCGGATTCGTTCGGACCGAAGGTAGAAGCGCTCATCGTCTACAACAGCAACCCCGTTGCGGTGGCGCCCGAATCGGGCAGGGTGGTGGAGGGTTTTGCGCGCGAAGACCTGTTCACCGTGGTGCTGGAGCACTTCCAGACCGACACCGCCGACTATGCCGACTACGTGTTGCCTGCCACCACGCAGCTGGAGCACTGGGACGTACACAGCGCCTACGGGCACACGGATGTACTGCTTAACCGGCCCGCCATCGCCCCTGTGGGCGAATCAAAATCCAATGCGCAAATTTTTCGCGAACTGGCGGCGCACATGGGCTTTGATGAGCCCTGCTTTCTTGAAAGCGATGAAAGCCTGTGCCGCACGGCCTTTGGCGACAAGGTCGATTTCAATGAATTGCTGGTCAAGGGCTTTGCGCCGCTGGGTCTGCCCGAAGCGCCATACGCAAACGGCAACTTCCCGACGACATCGGGCAAGTGCGAGTTCTTCAGCGAACGGCTGGCCGCTCAGGGACTGGACGGCTTGCCAGACCATGTGCCGAATTACGAGACCTTTGGCACATCGAAAGACTTCCCGCTGGCGATGATCTCGCCACCGGCACGCAACTTTCTCAACTCGACCTTTGTCAACGTCAAAAGCCTGCGCGACATCGAGATCGAACCGGTGCTTGAAATACACGCAGCCGATGCTGCTGCGCGCGGCATTGTGAATGGTGACGTGGTGAAGGTGTTCAACCAGCGCGGCGATTACCTTGTCAGGGCCGAGGTGTCAGCACGCGCAAGACCCGGCGTGGTCAACGGCATGGGCATCTGGTGGCGCAAGCTGGGCATGGACGGAACCAACGTCAACCAGTTGACCAGCCAGCACCTGACCGACCTGGGGCGCGGCCCGGTCTTTTATGACTGCCTTGTGGAGGTCGCACTTGCGCCACAGGCAGCTGTAGCGTCACAGTGATGCGCACTTCTTCCATGTCAGTTGCGAGAACCTTGCTGGCCCTTGGCGCCTGCATCATGCTGCTGGGTGGCTGCTCGACGGTTGGCTACTACTGGCAATCGGTCAGCGGCCATATGAAGATGGTCAACGCCGCCCGCCCGGTCGAAGAGTGGATAGGCGATGCACAGACGCCCGAACGCCTGAAGACGCGGCTGGCACTGAGCCAGCGCATCCGGCAATTTGCGGTGACGGATTTGAAGCTGCCCGACAACGCCAGCTACCACCGCTACGCCGACCTGAAGCGCAGCGCTGTGGTGTGGAGCGTGATGGCAGCGCCTGAACTGTCGCTGACACTCAAAACCTTCTGCTTTCCAGTTGCCGGCTGCGTGGGCTATCGTGGTTATTTCAACGAAGCCGAGGCCCGGACCGAAGGCGCCAGGCTGAAGGCCGATGGTCTCGAGGTCGGCGTGTTCGGCATTCCCGCCTACTCCACCCTGGGCTGGATGAACTGGGCAGGCGGCGACCCGCTGCTCAACACCTTCATCAATTACCCCGAAGGCGAACTGGCGCGCCTCATTTTTCATGAACTGGCCCACCAGGTCGTCTATGCCAGCGGCGACACCATGTTCAACGAGTCCTTTGCGACCACCGTCGAGCGCCTGGGCAGCCAGCGCTGGCTGCAGACATGGGCCGGTGATGCAGCGCGGGTGGAGTACGCCGCTTTTGAAAAACGCCGTCAGGACTTTCGGGCGCTGACGCTGGCCACACGCCGCGAACTTGAGGCTATCTACAAGGAAGATACCGACAGCGGGGAAAAAAATGGCAAACCTGCAGCAACTGCCTTTCAACTCGAAGCCAAGGCAGCGGCCATGCAGCGCCTTCGCGACAACTATGCAAAACTCAAAATATCGTGGGGTGGCTATTCAGGCTACGACAACTGGATAGCCAACGCCAACAACGCCTCGCTGGGCGCACAGGCCGCCTATGATGAACTGGTACCCGGTTTTGAAGCCCTGTTCGAACGCGAAGGCCGCGACTGGCAGCGGTTTTATGATGCAGTCAAACGGCTGGCCACGTTGCCAAAAGATGAACGCCGCAAGGCTTTGAAAACAAATTTATAGTTCCAGTTTCCATTGGAAGCGAGAACAAGGCGCGAAGGCGCAGACAGTGCTGCGGCACGGCAAGACGAAGCAACGCAGTTATCGTTTTTAATGGAAACTGGAATAAGGAGACTTCATGGCTGACATCAATATCCACCGCGAACACGGCATGAGCATGGCAGATGCCCGCAAGGCCGCCTTTAAATGGGCAGAGCAGGCCGAAGAGAAGTTCGACATGGAATGCACTTACGAAGAAGGCAAGACCTCCGACGAGGTGAGCTTCTCCCGCTCGGGTGTCAACGGCACCCTGACCGTCACCAAAGACAGCTTTGAACTGCAGGCCAAGCTCGGCTTTCTGCTCGGTGCCTTCAAGGACAAGATAGAAAGCGAGATCGTCAAGAACCTGGATGCGCTGATTGCAAAAAAAGCACCTGCAGCCAAAAAAACACCCGTCCATAAACCCGTGGCAAAAAAAACCTGATTTCACACTGCGACGACAGTGGCCCCGAATCCGTACAACCTCGCCAGGTTCGACCTGGTGTCCATCCGGCTGGCAGTGGACTGCGTACGTACCGGCAGCCTGACGGCGGCAGCCCACGATTCCAACCTGGCGCTGGCCGCCGCGAGCCGGCGCATACGCGAACTTGAAAGCGCGCTCGGCGATGCGCTGTTTGAGCGCCATCCGCGCGGGCTTCTGCCAACACAGGCAGGCCGCGTGTTTGCCAAGCATGGCATCAACCTGCTCCAGACCATGGACCAGCTGGGCGGAGAGCTTTCCGACCTGCGACTGGGCATTGCACGCCATATACGCCTGTGCGCCAGCAGCGCAGCCATCAGCGAGTTCTTGCCGCCCCTGCTGGTGAGTTACGGCGCACTGCACCCGCAAATAAGGCTGGATCTGGAAGAACAGGTATCGCACCTGGTGGTGTCCACCCTCAAAGAGGGCCGGGCCGATGTGGCCGTGTTTGTTGAAGGCCCCGACACCACGGGCCTGCAGACCCAGGTATTTCGCCATGATGAGCTGGTGGTCCTCATGCCTGTGACGCA
Source organism: Polaromonas sp. (assembly GCF_016185115.1). Lineage (GTDB taxonomy): Bacteria > Pseudomonadota > Gammaproteobacteria > Burkholderiales > Burkholderiaceae_C > Polaromonas. Next base: position 20,389 of record NZ_JACPOF010000024.1, read on the forward strand.
TCGCCTTGCCAAAGGCAAAAAACCGCTGTTATTTGCCGACCTGCTCGACGAGGAATGGATCAGCCTCACAACAGGCGCCGCCGTGCTGCAGAAACAGCAGGAAGCCGCGCTGGCGGCCAAACGCCCGCTCAAGTTGCGCATGCAGGTACGCAGTTTCGATGCGGTGTGCAACCTGGTGGCCTCGGGGCTGGGCATCGCCATATTGCCCAAAGGTGCGGGCCTGTCCACACAGCAATCGGGCCAACTGTGCCGACGGCCACTGGCTGACAGCTGGGCACAGCGCTGCCTGCTGGTCGCTACCGCTGAAGGCCAGCGCGACGCCGCCATTGCATCACTGGTTGATTTTCTGGTGACGCCTTCGCAAAATGCGAAACCTGGAGGTCGTAAGCAGTAATGGACGGTAGCAGGGGGACAGGGCAAACTTCAGGGCATGACTGTTTCCGCTCAAGCGACCTCCCTGCCCTCATCCTCATCAAATCGCGGCGGCCCTCTTGTCGGGCTCAAGGTCATTGAACTTGGCCAGCTGATCGCCGGCCCCTTTGCGGCCAAAACCCTGTCAGACTTTGGCGCTGACGTCGTCAAGATAGAGCCACCCGGCGTGGGCGACCCGCTGCGCAAATGGCGGTTATTGAAAGACGGCACGTCTGTCTGGTGGCAGGTGCAGTCGCGCAACAAGCGCTCGCTGGCGCTGGACCTCAGGCAGCCGGAGGCGCAGGACATTGTGCGCAAGCTGGCCACTGAATCGGATGTGCTGATAGAGAACTTCAGGCCGGGCGCCATGGAAGGCTGGGGCCTGGGGCCGGACGAGTTGCACAAGCTCAACCCGCGCCTCATCATGCTGCGCATCAGTGGTTACGGCCAGACTGGCCCCTACCGCGACCGGCCAGGCTTCGGCGTGGTGGCTGAAGCCATGAGCGGCCTGCGCCACCTGACCGCAGAACCCGGCCGCGTGCCGGTGCGGGTCGGCGTCAGCATAGGCGACACGCTGGCCTCGCTGCACGGCGTGATCGGCATCCTGATGGCGCTGCATCACCGCAACACCCAGGGTGTGGGCCAGGTCATAGACGTCGCACTGTACGAAGCCGTCTTCAACTGCATGGAAAGCCTGCTGCCCGAATATGACGCGTTTGGCGCGGTACGCGAAGCGGCAGGCAGCGCCCTGCCCGGCATCGCCCCCACTAATGCGTACCGCTGCAGCGATGGCGGATACGCCCTTGTTGCCGGGAACGGCGACAGCATATACAAACGTCTGATGAAGGCCATAGGGCGCGAGGATCTGGGCAACGACCCGGCGCTGTCAGACAACGCGGGCCGCGTGCTGCGCGTCGCAGAGATCGACGAAGCCATAGGCCAGTGGACGGCCACACGCACCGTCGGCGAAGTACTGGCCGTGCTGGACGCGGCTTCGGTGCCGGCAGGTCGCATTTATTCGATAGCAGACATCGCCGCGGACCCCCACTACAAGGCGCGCGGCATGCTGGCACAAACGCAGATGGACGATGGCAGCACACTGGCACTGCCCGGTATCGTGCCCAAGCTGTCGCTGACACCGGGCGGGCACAGACGTAACGCGCCCGCGCTGGGCCAGGACACGGACGCCGTGCTGAAGGAACTGGGCCTGACTGCAACGCAGATTCAGGGATTGAAAGACAGGGGAATTGTGGCTGGAGCACAGATATGACACGTATTTATTTCAATGAGGTCGCGACCCGCGACGGTTTCCAGATCGAGCCGGAATTCGTTCCCACCGATACAAAAGTAGCGCTGATCGATGCACTGAGCGAATGCGGTTACGCAAAAATCGAAGTCACATCGTTCACATCACCCAGGGCGATCCCGATGCTGCGCGATGCTGATGAGGTCATGGGCCGCATACGCCGCGTGCCGGGTGTCGAATACACCGTGCTTGTGCCCAACAGGCGCGGCGCAGAAAGGGCGCTGGAAGCCAAAGCCGACGAGTTGAACCTGGTCATGTCGATTTCTGAATCCCTCAATCGGGCCAACCTGCGCATGTCCATGGCGGAAAGTTTTGCCGCCCTGCAGGACGTGTTCAAACTGGTGGATGGGCGCACGCCCATCAACATGTCACTCTCATGCGCGTTCGGATGCCCGATCGAGGGGGACGTTCCGCAGCAAAGCATCATCGAGTGGGCTAAGCGTTTCGCCGATCTGGGCGCACGTGGACTCAGCATATGCGACACCACCGGCATGGGCCACCCCGCGCAGGTCAGCCGCATGGTGGAGGCGCTGCAGAACGAAGTCGTGAAAACCCGTCCGGAATTGCAGCTGACCCTGCACTTCCACAATACCCGCGGCATGGGCCTGGCCAATGTACTGGCCGGTGTGCAGGGTGGGGTGGTGCGGTTCGACGGTTCCCTGGCGGGCCTGGGCGGCTGTACCTACGCACCCGGCGCCAGCGGCAATATCAGCAGCGAAGACGCCATCCACATGCTCGAAGCCATGGGCTACGACACCGGCATTGACCTCGACAGGCTGTTGGGTGTCGCGCGGCAAATGCCTGGAATCGTCGGCCACGACGTGCCGGGCCAGGTGGCCAAGGCCGGACGCATCACCGACCTGCATCCGGCGCCAGTCTAAAAAAATAGCCCCCAGGCCGGTTTTTGGGGTCAGAGTCCAAATTCGCCAAGCCTGCGGCTTCCCTGGAGGGACGGTGCTCAGCACCGCGGCGAAATTGGCGTCTGACCCCAATAACCGACTGCCCCCCAAGGGGGCGCTGCGCCTGCAGCCCGGCGAAGCCGGTTCTGCGGCCCCTGCTTGCACAGGCACCGCTACGTTCACGCCCCGGAATAACACCTCACGCTTAGCCGCGCGAGAAGTACTGACTGGGAAACTGGCTGATCAGCTGAGGTCTGCGATCAGGTCTATGTATTGCTGCATGGCATCGTCCTGCGACGTGCCCTTGAGGCTGTTCCATGCGTCCCACTTGGCGCGCGCGACCATGTCGCCAAAGCCGGGTTTCTTGTCGGTGTTGTCGCCCTGGCTGCCCTGCTTGTACAGGGCATAAATCTTCAGCAGGGTCGCGTTGTCGGGACGCTCGCTGAGGTTTTTGGAATCGGCCATCGCCTTGTCAAAAGCGGCTTTCAGGTCTGCCATGGAATGCTCCGTTTGATGGTTGCGCACCGGTCAAAGTGCTTGGGGTAACTGCCCGGTATCTTAGCCAGACACTTGCCCCCAAAATAGAGAGATTACCCGTCAGGGCGAATTTTTAGGGGTCACTCCATGGTCACACGCGTCAGCGCGAAAACAGCCGGCAAACAGGCTGCACAAAAAGTTGCAAAAAGCGTTCAGAAAAATGTTGCGCGCGCCGTCTCGGGCACGCTGGGCATTTCGGGCGAACGCATGAGCAAGGTCGACACTGCCTGGCTGCGCATGGACAGCGACGCCAACCTGATGATGATCGTTGGCGTCTGGCAGCTGGCGCCCGGCGTCAAGCACGCGGCAGTGTGCGAGCGCATTGAAAACAGCCTGCTGAAATACGACCGTTTCAGGCAGCGCGTGATGGAAGATGCCGCAGGCGCAACCTGGGTGTTTGACCGCAATTTCGACCTGGCCAACCATGTGGTGGTGGAGAAACTGCCCAAACCCGCCAGCGGCAACCAGCAGGAAGCCCTGCAGGACCGCGTGGCCGCACTGGCCACCCAGCGGCTGGACCCGAAACGCCCGCTATGGCAAATTCATCTGGTCGAGGACTATACCGGCCCTGATGGCGTCAAGGGGAGCGCCATGATTGTGCGCATTCATCATTGCATTGCCGATGGCATCGCATTGATTTCGGTCACGATGTCGCTGGTTGATGGTGGTGCACCGCCGCCCGAACGCCGCAAAAAGACGGCGACGGCACCAGGTGCCGAAGACTGGATCACAGACACTCTGCTCAAGCCTTTCACCGACATCACAGTCAAGGCGCTGGGTGCCGTCGGCGAGGGCGCGGCGCGTTCGCTGGGCATGCTGGGTGACCCGAAAAAAGGCATGGAAAAAGGCGTGAGTGGCTCCATGGACATGGCCAAGGTGCTGTTTCAGGTGCTGTCAGATACAGCCGCCATGGCGCTGATGCCGGATGATTCAAAAACACGGCTCAAGGGCAAACCAGGCGGCGCCAAAAAGGTGGCCTGGTGCCAGCCAATACCGCTGGACGAGGTCAAGGCTGTCGGCAAGGCGCTCAACTGCTCCATCAACGACGTGCTGCTGAGCTGCGTGGCAGGCGCGCTGGGCGAATACCTGAAGTCGCATGGCGACGATGTCACTGGCCAGGAAATCCGCGCCATGGTGCCGGTCAACCTGCGACCCATGGAGCAGGCCTACAAACTCGGCAACCGCTTCGGCCTGGTGCCGCTGGTGCTGCCCATCGGCGTCGAAAACCCGATTGAACGTGTGTATGAAGTACGCCGTCGCATGGCCGCACTCAAGGGCAGCTACCAGCCGCTGCTGGCATTCAGCCTGCTGGCGGTAGCGGGCCTGCTGATCAAACCGGCGCAGGATGTGATGCTCAACCTATTCGCCAGGAAGACCACCGCCGTCATGACCAACGTGCCGGGGCCGCGTGAAAAGCTCAAGTTCTGCGGATCAACGCTGGAGCAAAGCATGTTCTGGGTGCCGCAGTCTGGCGATGTCGGCCTGGGCGTATCAATTCTGAGCTACGGCGGCGGTGTGCAGTTCGGTGTCATCACAGACAGCACCCTGTGCCCGGACCCGCAGCGCATCATCGGCGAGTTCGTGCCCGAATTCGCCAAACTCTCCATCGTCACGCTGATGCTGCCCTGGGGAGAGTGAATAGCTCACCCCTGTTGAGGCTCACTTCGTGAGCCTCCTCTCCCCTTGCAGGGGACGGCGCCTGCGGCCTGGCGAAGCCAGTTCCGCGGCCCCTGCTGGAAAGGATGCCAGTGTGCTGCGCCTCGCAGATACTAGGCCGCGAAACGTCGCGAGGCGATCTCGAGCAACCCGTCAAAAATCAGGCTTTCGACCAGCTCGACCTTCACTGACATGCTGGGCGCCATCTTCCATCCGGCGCCACCGGTCATGATGCATTCAGGGGCTTCGCCACAATGGGCAGTGAGGTTTTCAACCATGCGCTGAACGGCGCCCGCAATGGCAAATGTCCCCCCGCTGGTCAGTGCGTCGCTGGTATTGGTCGGGAAGTCACACACCTCCCCGGTCGGCACGTGCAGGCCCGCCGTGCCGGACTCCAGCGCACGCAACATGATGCCGTGGCCCGGCAGGATGATGCCGCCGAGGAATTTGCCCGTCGCGTCAATCGCCTCGACGGTCACAGCTGTGCCCACCATCACGACAATGCAGGGCTTGTTGATGCCGCGCCGCAGCAGGCGATGGCGAGCACCGATTATGGCTACCCAGCGGTCTGCGCCCAGACGTGCTGGATGGTCGTAGCCATTGGTAAGACCAGCCTCCTGTGGGCTGGACACCACCCACTGCGGCGCCACATCCCAAAGTTCGATCTGCTCGGCCACCCGACGTTTGATGGCATCGCCGGCAACGATGCAGCCCAGGATTTTGGACGGCGCTGCAATGCTGCGCCATTCTTCTTCAGCCAGCCTGTCGATGTTTTCAAGAAACACCGCACCATGCGCCAACGGTTTTGCGCCAGCTGCGACAGAGTCGTACTGGGCCCACTTCAGGCGGGTATTGCCCACATCAAGAGCCAGGAAGGTCATGGGGCTGCATTATGAACAGGTTTGACGTGCAGGAACGAAGTTTGCAGAACACGCAGCTAGAGGTTTTCCAGTAGCAGCAAACTGCAGGATGGCGTGCTGTTGCCGTCAAATCAGTCCGAACCAGCAGGCCCGCTGTATTGCAGCCAGTTTGTTGTCGACCTTGAGTTTGCTCATGGCGTTGGCCAGATGAAAGTTGATGGTGCGCTCGCTGCACTCAAGGACCTCTCCCGTCTCACGCGCGGTCTTTCCCTGGAACGCGAGGCTCAGGCATTCAAGCTCCCGGGGGCTCAGCGGACTTCGCGCTTCGGCCAGCACACGCTTGAGCAAAGGCCAGATATTGAGCGCCGACCATGCCAGCAACGCTGCTTCGCTACGATCATGCCATTGTCGAGGGCTGAAGAGATAGCACTCGAAGGCCCGTCCCACAGTCAGGGGGAAGGCAATCCGGACGACGCTCTGGTAGCCATGCGCCAGCCAGAGCCGCCGCCAGCGCCCGAGGTTTTCAAACGCAGTTTTCGAAATGTCCTGCCACGCGACCAGCGGCGCGTCGGAGTCCCGCCAGGGCGCGCCAAAGTCACGGCTTTCGGCCAAAGCTTCAGCAGCTTCCAGCAGACGGGGCGGATGAATCGCCAGCACCAGCCGGTCGTCCTGACCGCCAAAGGGGTCGGGGCCGAGGACCATCAATGCCTCCACCGAGAACTCCCGCAATGCAGACAGCCAGTCCTCCAGGACCCCGTCGAGGCTGACACTGTCAAAGTTGGCAGGTAAAAGCATTGATCGTTTGAGGCAGAATTTGAAAGGTAAGTAGTATGGCCCCTTAACCCTCTTCACATGACCATGCCACACAAACCCTTTCTCACCGCATGCTGGCCGCACGCGAAGTGGCATACGTCATGAGCGCGTTGGACGGCATCGTGGAGTGGGTCAGGAAAGAAGTGGTGACGGCGCCGCTCACGCCCGTCCTGCACCCCTCACCCCTGCGCATGCGGGGGCTTGGACTATTCACCCTGGCCGGCCATCCGCTGTTTTACTTTATCTGGGCCATATGGTTGCCGCAACCCTATGAGAATCTGTGGCTGCGCTGCTTTACAGGCCTTCTAGGTTGCCTGCTGATCAGCAAACGGGTAAGCGGCCAGCCCTCCGGAGAATGGGCCGCTTACGTTTTCACTGCGGTGTTCTGGTTTGAATTGCCCTTCCTGTTCAGCTGGATGTATTTGTGCAACGGCGGCAACATGGTCTGGCTGGCGAGTGTCTGCAGCATGATTTCCATCTACTACTACGTCACCGACTGGCGTATTGCCACGGTGGGACTGGTTCTCGGCGCGGTACTGGCCCGCCTGCTTTTCCAGTTTGCAGGGCCAGCCGCCCCACTTCTGACAGACCATCAGGCACTCATCAACGCAGTGGTGATTTCATTCAGTGCGAGCATGGGACTGCTGCTGGGGATTTCTGCTGCGAACCTGCGGCGCGAGCAGCTCAACAATACGCTGACGACCATGGGGATCATGGCGCACGAGCTGCGTACGCCGTTGTCGACTGCAGCACTGATCGGCGACGCCATTGAACTCGAGGTGCAGCGTCAGCCCGACAATCCACGTGCGCCGCAACTGAACAAACTGGCGACCCGCCTTCATACGCTCGTACGAAACATGAATCACCAGATAGACATGCAGATTGCGAATGCCAGGTTGCTTCAATTGCCGCACCACACGGAAGAAATTTCGGCAACCGCCCTGGTGCAGGGCGTTGTGGCCAATTACCCCTATTCATCAGCCCGGCAACGCGACTGTGTTTGCGTGTTTTTACACGAAGAATTCGTGTTTCACTCTTCATTTACCCAATTTTCGCAAGTACTGGATAACCTCATGAAAAATGCCTTCCACTCGCTGATGGCTGCGGACTCGCGCTACCCTGTGGGCGCAATTCGCATAGTCGTGAACAAAAGCGAAGGACGCGGATTGATTTGCGTGGAAGACGATGGCACAGGCATAGCGCCACTGATGCTGGCGCAAATTTTCAAGCCCTTTTTTTCCAGCAACCGCGGAACCGGACACGGCCTTGGTCTGGCTTTTTGCCAGCAGGTGGTGCAAAGTGCGGGAGGCCACATTCGCGTGAAATCCGGGCCTGCTGCTGGCGCCATTTTTTCAATTGATCTGCCGTTGGCGGTCAAAAGTGCTTCCGGATCTTCCTGAAACTTACCTGGCGACAAAAATGTCTTTTGCACTTTATCGCCGCCCGGGCGGCGTGATTTTCCTCGATGATGACCCCGACTACCTCGAAACCCTCGCGGAGGTAATGCCGGAGGAATGGTATGTCCGGCTTTTCATGCGACCGGTATCCTGCATTGAAACCCTGCTGGCAGAACCCTCCGGATGGGAGACCGATGCATGGAGGCAGCAGGAGATCATCAACCGCTGGCGCGAGGGCGCTGCGCTGATACCGCAAATCCTGCAGTACTGGCGCAACGACGGCACGGCCCGATTTGCGCTGACGAAAGTCTGTGTCGTCGACTATTCAATGCCGGCGATGAGCGGGCTGAGGGTATTGAGCGAATTGACGGCATGGTCCGGCTCGCGCATATTGCTCACAGGGCGGGCCGATGAACAACTTGCAGTATCGGCTTTCAACCGCGGGCTTATAGATCAGTTCATTCCCAAGCAGTCCCCCGATATCCGGCAGCACCTGGTCAATGCCATCCAGGTCATGCTGCAGAAACCGGACCCCCGCAGCGAACAAATCTGGCGTGCAAGCCTGTCGCGCGAGCAGCATGCGACCTTGTGCGACCCGGCGGTCTCAGCGCAACTGGAAGATCTTGCAATCAGACATGGCTGGGTAGAGCACGTTGTCATAGGCGCTCCCTTTGGCGTACTGGCACTGGACGGCAAAGGACAGGCCGTGTGGCTGCAGCTTGAGCCCCTGCAAAAACTGGCCGAACTCGCAGAAATGGCGAGTGCAGAAGGATGGGATCCGGCCACTGTTGCAGATGTTGCCGATGGCAGGAAAGTGATAGACATGGAACTCAGGCAGGCACTGGGCGGAGAGCGCAAGGCAATGCCGCAGGCGGCGACCGCCCTGGTCTCTGAAAGCACGGCCCCGCTTTACAGTGCGCTGTTCACCATCCCCCAGAGTGACTGCCCGGGTGCGGCGCTTGGTCACGCCCATTTCGTTGCCAGCGCGGGCAAGCGCCAGGTACAGGGCTGAATGCCGTGCGGCTCAGGCGGCGCCGCCCAGGCGGACATTCCGGGCACGCCTGGCAATAGGCCAGTCCCAGGGCTTGAGCAGAGGCGCAATTTCCCTGCCCACGGCCTCCACATGACTCATCTCGGTGTCAGTCAGGGAGGAGTTGAGGGTGAGCCTGACCATGGCCCTGTTTTTGCTCGTCGCCGGCGCGCAGAAAATGGACCCGATCACGTCGCGTGCTTCCAGCGCATCGCGCAGAACCATCGCAGCGGGCTCCGACCCGGCTTCCAGCGAAATGATCTGCTCGGTGCCCTGGTGAATCGGGAAACCGCTGTCCGTGAGGCTGGCACGCAGGCGGCGTGTATTCGCGTGCAATTGCTTTCTTTGCAGCTCGCTGGCCTTGAGCACCTCGACCGTAGCCGCAAGGCCGGCAATTTCGTGCGGCAGCAATGAGGAACTGAAGATATTGGGGAAACTCGATATCAGGATGTAATACCGCATGCTTGCCGGTGCAGTAAAAAACCCCGCCCGTCCGGCCACCGCCTTGGCAAGGCTGGCCGTGATGAAGTGCACCCTGTCTGTCACACCCAACGCTGCGCAGAGTCCGGCTCCCTGGGGCCCATGCGAGCCCAGCGAATGCGACTCATCAACCACGATCATGCTCTCATGTTTTTCAGTCACGTCGAGTATTTCGGGCAGCCGACAGACCGCGCCTGTCGTGCTGTAAACGGAATCCACTACAACGACGCCGGGTCCGTGTGTTTTCATCATGCGCGCCAGATGCTCCGGGTCGTTGTGGCGAAAAGCGTACGCGGGCGCACGGGCCGCGTGAGCGCCTTCCCAAAGCGATGCGTGGGCGAGCGAGTCAAGGTAGATGGGTGTCTGTGCATCGGCAATGATCTGCAACAGCCCCATGTTGGCGGCGTAGCCCGACTGACACAGGAAACCATCTTCCTTCCCGACCCAGTTTGCGAGGTTTTTTTCAAGCTGATGCGCAGGGTGGGCGTCAAGCAGGAACACCCCCGACTGCACCACGCTTTCATTGTTTTGCGTGAGCGCTGTAACCTGCGCCCTCACGATATCGGCATGCCCGGTGACGCCAAGGTAGTCGTTCCCGTCCAGCCGCACAGCACCGCTTCCGGGAGCGCGGCCGTGAAGGACGAACTTGCCCCCCCATTGCTCGCTCCACCGCGGCGAAAATTCGCGGGCGATACGCGCCGACAGTGTCCTGCCAAGAGCGGGATTGAAAAAAGCCTTTTGGGCTTCGGGAAATTTGCGTTCTATGACTTTCATATGGAGCTCCAGTGTTAGGAACTCCATTGAAAGCTTTCGTACAAATTGGAACAGTTGCCACCCTGTTAGATCTGACAGGGGTATGGCCCAGCAATTACATATTTTCAAGAAAACGCAAACTAAAGACTCACAGCCATGACGCCTGGCAATGCCTCCGCCGAGGCTAAAAATGTTACTAAAAGTGCCTGCGGTGAACTAGTTCTGACGCCAGGGCAGACCATGAAAACGCCAGCCGCCCAGATGCCCGCGCTGCCCTATGTTGTCAGGGTCACCCTCGAATCCTTCGAGAATGTTGTAAGCGGCCAAACCCAGCAATGCCGCACATCGGGCAGCAGCCACAGACCGCACCCCGCTGCGGCACAGGAGCACAACTTTTTTCCCCGCCGGCACGGCAGCCGTGAGGCCCGCTTCGAACGACGGGTTCATGGCCATGCCAGGCCACTGCTTCCAGGCCAGCGCCACCGCCCCCGGTACATAGCCCACCCATTCGCGTTCTGCATCAGTGCGCACGTCAACAAGTACAGCCTCACCCGACTGCACCCATTCAAATGCGAGGGCCGGTGAAACGTCGCCCGCATAGCCGTCGGCTGGCTTGACGCCGGGTGGCGTGGATGTCGTCATTGCAATCTCCATTGTTGTTAAAAAATTTTGCAGGCAAATCTGGAAAGTGCAGTTTATGACGTTCGCCATCGGTCTGTCAGCCATGGATGCAGAATGGGGCAGTCACAACGACCTCGCAGGTAAACCCATGGCATCCAAAAAGCAGTCTGGCCAGAAATCATCCAACGACGCAGCTCCAACGACCGGGGACATGCTGCTGCAGGACCAGACCAGGGCGCTCGACAGGCTGGCAGCGGCCTGGCGTCCTCCCGCCACAGGCACAGAAAAAAAACGCAATACCCTGAACCTGGCAAAGCTTGACCCCTCAGCCAAACCCTTTTCCACCGGGGACAAAATGAAGGACATAGCAGCCACAGAGACCCTGGCTGCCGAGCTCGACGAGCTGCAAAATCTTTTTTATGCCGACAGGCGCTACAAGCTCCTGGTCATACTTCAAGGCACCGATACTTCCGGCAAGGACGGAACCCTGCGCGGCGTCTTCAGCCGCATGAGCCCGCTGGGCGTACACACCGTGGGCTGGAAAGCGCCTACCGAAAACGAACGTGCACACGACTATCTCTGGCGCATTCACCAGCAGATGCCGGCCGCAGGCGAAATCATGCTGTTCAACCGCAGCCACTACGAAGACGTGCTGGTGCCACCCGTCAATGGGTGGATCACGCCGGAGCAAACCGCACAGCGCTATGCGCACATCAATGATTTTGAGCGCATGCTCACCGAAACGGGCACGGTCATCCTGAAATTCATGCTGCACATCAGCTTCGAAGAGCAGCGTGAAAGACTGCAGGAGCGCGTAGACGATGTCACCAAAAACTGGAAGTTCAGCATGGGCGACCTGGACGCGCGCAAACAATGGAAGCAGTACCAGCAGGCCTACGAAGACCTGCTGAACGCCACCAGCACGCCCTGGGCGCCGTGGACGGTGGTACCGGCCGACTCCAAAACACACCGCAACCTGATGGTTGCACTGCTGCTCCGACAGGCCCTGCAAAAACTTGGCCTCCGCTACCCGCCGCCCGACCCTGCGCTCAAGGGTCTGAAGGTCAGCTGAGCCCGTCGCGACTGCAACCGGGCGCCGCCGGACCCAAGGGTAATTCTGAGCGACCCATCGGTAAAAACCCTCTGTGTGAGGTCTTCGGAATGTCAAATGATGTGTGTTCTTACGGTTAAAAATTACACACAGGAGACAAGCATGATCGAGACCAAGAGCCCACGCAGGCGCGGTTTACTGAAGGGCGCAGCAGTTGCAGCGGGCGCCATGTCGGCACCCATGATTGCCACGGCACAGACCACTTCGCTGCGCTTTCAGAGTACCTGGCCGGCCAAGGACATCTTCCACGAATACGCCAATGACTTTGCCAAAAAGGTCAACGACATGGCAGGCGGCAAGCTCAAGATAGAGGTGTTGCCAGCCGGCGCCGTGGTGCCTGCATTCCAGTTGCTCGAAGCCGTCAACAAGGGCACGCTGGACGGCGGCCACGGCGTGGTGGCCTACCACTATGGCAAAAACTCGGCACTGGCCCTGTGGGGCTCAGGCCCCGGTTACGGCATGGATGCCAACATGGTCCTGTCATGGCACAACTACGGCGGCGGCAAGGTGCTGCTTGAAGAGATCTACAAGTCCATCAACATGGATGTGGTGTCATACCTCTACGGCCCCATGACGACGCAGCCACTGGGATGGTTCAAGAAACCGGTTTCCAAAGTCGAGGACATGAAGGGCCTGAAGTTCCGTACCGTCGGCCTGGCGGTCGACATGTTCACCCTGATGGGCACAGCGGTGAATCCGCTGCCCGGCGGCGAGATCGTGCCGGCACTGGACCGCGGCCTGATCGATGCGGCAGAGTTCAACAATGCCTCCAGCGACCGGGTGCTGGGTTTCCCCGACGTCGTCAAGAACTGCATGCTGCAAAGCTTCCACCAGAGCGGCGAGCAGTTTGAAATCCTGTTCAACAAGGCCAAGCTCAGTGCCCTCGCACCAGAGCTGCGGTCCATCATTGATTACGCCGTACAGGCAGCCAGCGCTGACATGAGCTGGAAAGCCATAGACCGCAACTCCAAGGACTATGAAGAGATGAAGAAGCAGGGCGTCAAGTTTTACAAGACGCCTGATGCCGTGCTGCGTGCGCAGCTGGCCGCGTGGGATGCGACCATTGCCAAGAAGGCTGGCGAGAACCCGCTTTTCAAGAAGGTGCTGGACTCCCAGCGCGCTTTCGCACAGCGCACGGGCCAGTGGCACAACGACTACACCGTTGATTTCAAGATGGCCTACAACCACTACTTCAACCGCAAGAAGGCCTGAGCCAGGGCCTCGCAGCAGCTGGTTACCAGCCATCCAGTTCATGGGTGGCTGGTTTTGTTTTGGGGTGGCCCGCCGTGGGCAACAGGTGCTTTCATGACCGTGCAAAAAATTCTTCACACTGCTGACCAGATCAGCACCTGGGTCGGCAAGGCCGCCGCCTGGCTCATCGTGGCGCTGATGCTTCTTGTGTGTGCCGAGGTTTTCAAGCGCTATGCGCTGAATGCACCGACCGCCTGGATTTACGACGCCAACAACATGCTCTACGGCACCCTTTTCATGCTGGGCGGTGCCTACACGCTGGCGCATGACGGCCATGTGCGCGGCGACTTTTTTTACGGCAGCATGAAGCCGCGCACGCAGGCCACCCTGGACCTTGTGCTCTACCTGGTGTTTTTCATTCCAGGTATTGCGGCACTCACCTGGGCGGGCTGGACCTATTTCCAGGATTCGCTCGCCATACATGAACAAACCTTCAACGCCGAGCCGATACCGGTCTACCCGTTCAAGTTCGTGATCCCGGTGGCCGGCGCCATCGTGCTGATGCAGGGCCTGTCTGAAATGCTGCGCTGCCTGGTGTGCATACGCACTGGCGCCTGGACGCCGCGCCTGAAAGATGCACAGGAATCGGATGTCGTGGCCCAGCAACTGGCCGGCAGCGAATTTGTCGATGAAGAAGCCCGGCAACTGGCCATCCGTCAATCAGAAAGCCTCAAGTCATGAGCAACGCCGCACTCGGCATGACGATGCTCTGCCTCATCGTCGTCGTCATCATGATGGGTTTCCCCACGGCGTTCACGCTGATGGGCCTGGGCATGCTGTTTGGTTATGTCGCGTTTTACGACCCTGCCACACCATGGCTGGACAACAGGATTTTTGACCTGATGGTGCAGCGCGCTTTCGGCGCCATGACGAACGAGACTCTTTTATCAATACCGCTTTTTGTCCTGATGGGTTACATCATGGAACGAGGCGCACTGGTGGACAAGATGTTCCACAGTGTTCAGCTTGCCTTCCGCAGCGTGCCAGGCTCGCTCGCCGTGACCACCCTGATCATCTGCACCTTCTGGGGCATTGCAAGCGGCCTGGTCGGTGCGGTGGTGGTGCTGATGGGCGTGATTGCCATGCGCCCCATGCTCAATGCCGGCTATGACACGCGCCTCGCCGCAGGTGTGATCACCGCTGGCGGCACGCTGGGCATACTCATCCCGCCCTCGGTGATGATCATCGTTTACGCCGCCGTCGCGGGCCAGTCGGTCGTCAAGCTGTATGCGGCGGCCATGTTTCCAGGCTTCTTCCTGGCGCTGCTCTACCTCATCTACATCATCGGCTGGGTGCTCATCAACCCCAAAATTGCGCCGAAACTACCACCAGAACAGCAACGTGTGCCGGTCCCGCCCTGGCTTGCCCACATTTCATCGGCCTACTCACAGCGCATGCTTCCCGCCCTGGCAATGGCAGTTGCCTCACCAGGCCGGGCCCTGCAGGGTCAGTCCACCGGCAAGCCCATCACCCGCGGCCTGCTGCTGCGCAGCCTGTCAACCTCGCTGGTACCCGTGGCGCTGACAGCCGTGACGCTCGGTGCCGTCTGGTGGTATGTCGTGATCCACTCGCAGGAAGACAACAATGCGCCCCAGGTTAGCCTGCAGGCCAAATCCACCATCGCCCCCGGCACAACTGCAGCCCAGCCCGCCGCGCCGGGCAACAGTGTGCAGGAACCACCTGCCAGTGGCGTGCAGGAACCCGCCGCAGCGTCAGGATTGCAGGAGCCGCCTGCTCAATCCGGGGTCAGCGAACCACCCTCTTCTGACGGCGGGCTGCAGGCGCCGCCAGGTTCCGCCGACGTGCCGGAGCCCGCCGCAGCCCAGACCGCGAACGAGCCCATGGAGCAACTGGGCGACCCTTCGCAAAAAGGTCCGCAAACGGCGGCCGTGCCTGAAGTCTTCTACACCGGCTTCTGGATAGCCTGTGGTCTGGCCCTGCTGCTGCTGGCCTGGTATTACTGGCGCTTCGACGCCGAACAGTTTGAAATCCTGCGCATGCTGATCTCGTCCGTCATGCCGCTGGCCATCCTGACCTTCATGGTGCTGGCGGTGATTTTGTTCGGCATCACCACGGCCACCGAGTCCGCTGCGGTTGGCGCGGCAGGTGCCTTCCTGATGGCATGGCACGCCGGCACGCTGAACTTCCAGCGCATCAAGGAAGCCGTGTTCCTGACAGCCAAAACAACCTCCATGGTGTGCTGGCTGTTTGTGGGCTCTGCCCTGTTCTCGGCCGTGTTCGCCCTGCTGGGCGGGCAGCGTGTGGTGGAGGAATGGGTGCTGTCCATGAACCTCACGCCGCTGCAGTTTTTGCTGCTGTCGCAAGCCATCATCTTCATTCTTGGCTGGCCACTGGAGTGGACGGAAATCATCGTGATTTTTGTGCCCATCTTCCTGCCGCTGCTGGCGCACTTCCAGATCGACCCCATCCTGTGGGGCGTGCTGGTCTTCGTCAACCTGCAGGCCGCCTTCCTGTCACCACCTGTGGCCATGTCGGCCTTCTACCTGAAAGGGGTGTCGCCGCCGCATGTGACGATCAACCAGATATTCGCCGGGATGATGCCTTACATGCTCATCGTCATCCTGTGCATGGTGTTCATGTACATCTGGCCGGGCCTGACGCTGTGGCTGCCAAAATACCTGTATGGATAAACAAGGTATGCAAGATTATTTCTTTTCAGGGCGCGTAAAGCGCCCTTTTTTATGGCGAAAAGTGTAAGATTGACGTTTACGTAAACGTCAACATGATCCGATACGGATTATTCACGCCCAAAAAACGCGCCCGCCACCCCGGGCACCCCTCTCCGGAGACAAAGACATGACCGACCTGTCCGCCGAATACAAGGCACTCGCCAACTATCGCCCCACGCACAAGGTGCGTTTTGTCACCGCCGCATCCCTGTTTGACGGCCACGACGCCGCCATCAACATCATGCGCCGCATACTGCAGAGCATGGGCGCAGAGGTCATTCACCTGGGCCACAACCGCAGCGTTGACGAGGTTGTCACGGCTGCGCTGCAGGAAGACGCGCAGGGCATTGCCATCAGCTCCTACCAGGGCGGGCATGTCGAATACTTCAAATACATGGTTGACCTGCTCAAAAGCCGCGGCGGCGAGCACATCCAGGTGTTTGGCGGCGGCGGCGGCGTCATCGTGCCGCCCGAAATACGCGAACTGCAGGCCTATGGCGTGGCCCGCATCTTCAGTCCTGAAGACGGCCAAAAGATGGGCCTGGCCGGCATGATCGGCGAGATGGTCATGCGCTGCGACAAGGACCTCACCGGTTTCGCACCCAAGGACATCAAGGCCATCGAAGGCCATGGCGAGATGAACTGGCGCGCACTGGCGCAGATGATCACCGCGCTTGAAAACGATAAAGCCGACGCCGGGCTGGTTGAAAAAATCCGCACCCAGGCCGCCACCAAAAACATCCCCGTGCTCGGCATCACGGGCACCGGCGGCGCAGGCAAGTCCTCACTTACAGACGAGCTGATCCGCCGCTTCCGCCTGGACCAGAACGACAAGCTGCGCATCGCCATCATCAGCATAGACCCGTCACGCCGCAAGAGCGGCGGCGCATTGCTGGGCGACCGCATCCGCATGAACGCCATCAACCCATGGACTGTTCCCCAGGCAGGCAAGAAAAATGCTGACACTGGTCAACGCGTCTTCATGCGTTCGCTGGCCACGCGCGATTTCGGCTCCGAAATCAGCCAGGCCCTGCCTGATGTGATTGCCGCCTGCAAGTGCGCAGCGTTTGACCTGATCGTGGTGGAGACCTCAGGCATAGGCCAGGGCGACGCCGCCATCGTGCCGCACGTCGATGTGCCCATGTATGTCATGACGCCCGAGTTCGGTGCCGCCAGCCAGCTTGAAAAAATCGACATGCTGGACTTTGCCGAGTTCATCGCCATCAACAAATTTGACCGCAAGGGCTCGCTCGATGCATTGCGCGATGTCGCCAAGCAGGTGCAGCGCAACAAGGAAGCCTGGACCACGCCGACCGAAAAAATGCCGGTCTTCGGCACCATGGCCGCACGCTTCAACGACGACGGCGTGACGGCCCTCTACCAGGCGCTCAAGCCCCGGCTGGCAGAACTCGGCCTCAAGCTCGGCGACAGCGCCCTGCCACAGGTGAATGTGCGCCACAGCACCAACCAGACGCCCGTGGTACCCGCCGCGCGCACCCGCTATCTGGCCGAGATCAGCGACACGGTACGCGGCTACAAAAAGCGCGCCAGGGCCCAAGCCAAGCTGGCGCGCGAAGTGCAACAGCTTGAATCTGCTGCAGTCATGCTCAAGGCAGACAAGCCCGAACGCGCCCCTGCAGCCGAGGCCACGCTCGACCTCGCAGTCACGCGCAAGAACCGCATGGACGGCGACGCCAAAGCGCTGCTGGCCCAGTGGCCCGACATGCAGGCCGCCTACGCCGGTGATGAATACGTGGTGAAGATCCGCGACAAGGAAATCCGCACCGCGCTGACCACCAAATCACTCTCGGGCACCACCATACGCAAGGTGGCCCTGCCCCAGTACGAAGACCACGGCGAAATCCTCAAGTGGCTGATGCTGGACAACGTGCCCGGCAGCTACCCCTACACCGCCGGCACCTTCGCCTTCAAGCGCGAAGGCGAAGACCCGACCCGCATGTTCGCCGGTGAGGGCGACCCTTTCCGCACCAACACCCGCTTCAAGCTGCTCAGCGAAGGCATGGCCGCCAAGCGCCTGTCCACCGCCTTCGACTCGGTCACGCTCTACGGCAACGACCCGCACCTGCGGCCCGACATCTACGGCAAGGTCGGCAACTCGGGCGTGTCCATCGCCACGCTGGACGACATGAAGGTGCTGTACGACGGTTTTGATTTGTGCAACCCGTCGACCTCGGTGTCCATGACCATCAACGGCCCGGCGCCGTCCATCCTGGCGATGTTCATGAACACTGCCATCGACCAGAACCTGGACAAGTTCAAAAAAGACAACGGCCGCGACCCGACGGCGACCGAGGCCGCAAAGATCCGCGAATGGGTGCAGGAGAACGTGCGCGGCACCGTGCAGGCCGACATCCTGAAAGAAGACCAGGGCCAGAACACCTGCATCTTCTCGACCGAGTTCAGCCTCAAGGTGATGGGCGACATCGCCCAGTACTTTGTGCACAACAAGGTGCGCAATTTCTACAGCGTCTCGATCAGCGGTTACCACATTGCAGAAGCAGGTGCCAACCCGATATCGCAACTGGCCTTCACGCTGTCCAACGGCTTCACCTTCGTCGAAGCCTACCTGGCGCGCGGCATGCACATCGACGACTTCGCGCCCAACCTCTCCTTCTTCTTCAGCAACGGCATGGACCCCGAATACACCGTGATGGGCCGCGTGGCGCGCCGCATCTGGGCCGTGGCGATGAAGGAGAAATACGGCGCCAACGAGCGCAGCCAGAAGCTGAAATACCACATCCAGACATCAGGTCGCAGCCTGCACGCGCAAGAAATCCAGTTCAACGACATCCGCACCACGCTGCAGGCGTTGATCGCGATTTACGACAACTGCAACTCGCTGCACACCAACGCATTTGATGAAGCCATCACCACGCCGACCGAAGAATCGGTGCGTCGCGCCATGGCCATCCAGCTCATCATCAACCGTGAATGGGGCCTGGCCAAAAACGAAAACCCCTCACAGGGCGCCTTCATCATTGAAGAACTGACCGAACTCCTCGAGGAAGCCGTACTGCTGGAGTTCGAGCGCATTGCCGAACGCGGCGGCGTGCTGGGGGCGATGGAGACCGGCTACCAGCGCGGCCGCATCCAGGACGAGTCCATGCACTACGAGATGCTGAAACACACGGGCGAACTGCCCATCATTGGCGTCAACACCTTCCGCAACCCGCACGGCGACGCGGTGCAGGACAAGCTGGAACTGGCCCGTTCGACCGACGAAGAAAAACAGAACCAGCTCAAGCGCCTGGATGCCTTCCACGCCCTGCATGCGAAGGAATCACCTGCCATGCTCAAGCGCCTGCAGCAGGCCGTGATTGAAAACCTCAACGTGTTTGAAGTACTGATGGACGCGGTGCGCGTCTGCTCACTGGGCCAGATCACCAATGCGCTGTTTGAAGTCGGTGGGCAGTATCGGCGAAATATGTGACTTTGTGGGGCAGCCGGGTAGTGTCAAGGGAGTACTCTCAGAGGGGCCGAGATAGTTATCCTGGTTCCCCGTCAATGAAGCGTTGAGCCTGGCACCGCTGGCCACTCGCGTAACACGTAGGTGCCTGGATGCGCCGGATCAGGCAAATGCGCATAGACCGTTTTGCCTGCGAAGTTCTTCTCGACCACTTCCTTGACCGTTTCTTCAAGCTGGCCGAAAGGCGCGATTGCATCGATCAGCCAGACTTCCTCACCAGACCTCCATTCGTGAGGCGCTATTTTGGATTGTGTTGAGCGCAACCGTTGTGCGACCTCCGGACTGACCAAAGCCCAGGTGACAAAAGCATAGGGCAAGCCACCCTTGGTATAAAGCCGGTACTGATCCAGCACGACGGGCGGGAGCAAGGCCCAATCAATGTCTCCGACCAACATGAACTTCTTGACAGGGTCTCTGGCATATAGCCACATGGCCGGGCCAAGAATGGGCAGCTTGGCTAATGCGTCTTTGGCCTGGTCTAGTGCCGCCAGAGCTTCGGCGTTTTTATCTGTCATATTTACTGCGTATTTCGTTATTGAGTTATCCGAACCGGGAGTAAGGAATTAACCAATTCTGGCCCAAACAACTCATCGGAGAATTTGCTTCAGCTCAGGAGCAGCGTCACGCAACAATTCGACACTATGGACAGTGACAAACCCGACCCGCCAGCACCAGCCGTCAGCAACGCCTGGCTCTTGCATTGCGACGGCAGTGCGTTCCCGAATCCGGGCAATATGGGTTTGGGTGCAATCCTGATTGGGCCTGATGGCACACGCCACACGCTGTCGGAGACAGCCACCGGCAAGGGCTGCAATAACGAAGCCGAAGCGCGCGCCATGATGGCGGCGCTGCATGAGGCGAAACGCCTGGGCGCGGACTGCGTGCGCATCCACAGCGACAGCCGCGTGGTGGTGGACCAGCTCACCGGCGATGGCGGGCAGCCGATTGAGCGGCTGGATGCCCTGTTCACGGAAATGCGCGCGCAGCTGGCAGCGTTCAGCGGCAGCACCGTGAAGTGGATACCCCAGCACCGCAACAGCGAGGCCGACGCGCTGGCGCGCAACGCAGCGGGCCTGCCGCCCCGGCCCATCGCCAAACCCGGCAAGGGCCGCAAGCGCAAGGGCTGAACCCTGCGGGATCAAGCGCAAATGTAAAGTCAACTTTACATTTTCAGATGCCGCCGTAACCGAAGGCCTTCAAAAAAGCCGTCACAAGCCTTTTTTGACCATTTTCATGGGTCAAAACAGGCTGTAGACCAATAAATACGAGCATGAGCAGCTACAAATACGATAGCATCTCCAGCGTCATGTCAGTTGTCCAGCACAAGCTGCAGGGCCCTGACTGCCTCAGGATTGGACAGTGATGAGAGGTCACCGGGGCTGTCGCCGCACACCAGCGCACGAACGACACGGCGCATGATCTTCATGTTGCGTGTCTTGGGCAGGTCGCCAACCAGCAAGACCTGCCGGGGCCGGTAGGAACTGCCCATGCCTTGCACCACCGCCTCAGCCAGTTCCCGCTCCAGCGCAGCGTCCGCCGGCACGCCCGGCATGGGCACGCAGACGCAGACGATGGCGGAGCCCTTGAGCTCATCCGGCACGCCGATGACGGCGGCTTCCGAGATCTTTCCGGTGGCGGTCAGCAGAGTCTCTATTTCCGAAGGGCCGGTGCGCTTGCCGGATATCTTGATGGTGTCGTCGCTGCGGCCAAGGATGTAATAAAGGCCGTCCGCATCGCGCATGGCCAGGTCACCGTGGACCCACAGGCCGGGAATGGTGCGCCAGTAGCTGTCAAGGTAACGCTCTTCATCGCGCCACAGGCTCTTGGTCATTCCGATGTTGGGATTGAACAGGGCAAGTTCACCTATCTGTCCGTCCACCACCGGTTTGCCGCTGCTGTCGACAATAGCCACGCCGGCCCCCAGCCCGCGCAGGTCGAAAGAGCCGGGCCGTAGCGGCCCATGCAGGGTGCCGACGAAGTTGCAGCCACCGACTTCGGTGCCGCCCACGATGTTGAGGAAGGGCAGCTTGCGCTTGCAGACATGCTCGAAAAACCAGTGCCAGGGGGCGTGTGTCCAGACCTCACCGGCCGACACCGTGACGCGCAGGGCAGACAGGTCGTAGCGCCCGACTTCCTCGTCACCGTTGCGCATCAGGCTGCGTATCAGGGTGGGTGCAACGCCTACGTAGGTCACCTTGTGGTTCTGCAGCAGGCGCCAGAAGCGGCCGCTGTCGGGGTAATCGGGCGTGCCCTCGGCCACCAGCAGGCTGCCGCCGAAATAGGCCGGTATGCATGCGCACATCGCGCCCACCATCCAGCCCATGTCACTCATGAAAAAGAAGCGGTCGCTGGCCCTGAAGTCGGCACAGATGTGCATGTCGCGCGTCACCATAGACGCCAGAAAGCCCACATGGGTCCACACACAACCCTTGGGTTTTCCGGTCGTGCCCGATGTGTAGAGCAGCACCGACGGCGCTTCCGCATCCATCTCGGCCGTGACCATGTCGGTCGGCTGTGGTCGCACGGCGGTGGACCAGTCATGATCGCGCCCGGCGTTCATCGCGCACTCCGCTGCATCACCCAGGTGGCGAAGCACCAGCACAGTCCTGACGCTAGACACGGACAGCAAGGCTTCGTCCAGCACGGGTTTCATCAACGCGGGCGAGCCGCGCCGCCAGGTTCCATCGACCGTCAGCACGGCTTTGGCCTCGCCGTCGTTCAGGCGTGCAATCAGCGGCTGCGGTCCGAAGCCCGAGAACAGCGGCATCACGATGGCGCCTATCTTCAACACGGCAAAAAAGGCGATAAAGGTCTCCGGCAGGTTGGGCATGAAGAGGCCCACGCGGTCGCCCCTGCCTATGCCCAGGGCCTGAAGCGCTCCCGCCAGCCGGCAGACTTCTGCGTCAAATTCGCGGTAAGTCAGAGTGCGCTGCGCCTGCGGGTCTTCGCCCTCCCATACCAGGTAGGTCTGGTCCCAGGTTGGCGTTCCACGGTGCCTGTCGAGGCAGTTGAGCACGATGTTGGTCGTGCCGCCCACGCACCAGCTGGCCCGCTCTATGCCGGCGGAGGTGTCCAGCATCTGCGTCCAAGGTTTGTAGAAACGGAAGTCGCAAAAATCCATCACCTGCTGCATCAACCAGGCTGGATCGGCATCGGCGTGTTCACTGAGGGACGCCAGGTCTGCCTCGCCGGTTTTTTCAAGGAAGGCGCCGAGGTTGGAGCCAGCCATGCCTTCGGCCGACGGCAGCCATTCAAACGGGGGTTTTGTGAAGCTCACCGATGTCCTCTTTGCCTGGTCATTGCTGTCGCGCTTCCTTGCCACCCTTGTTGCCGGCCGGCGCGTACATCACCGCCGGGCCGAAGGGAAGTTGGGCGCGCGTTTTTCGCGCACGGCGGCCACGCCCTCTGCCGCGTCCTCACCCAGGAAGCACAGCATCTCCATGGCCAGCGAGCTTTCAAATATCGGGCGTGCCATGTTCATCCACCCGTTCAGCGAGCGTTTTGTCAGGCGTATCGCCTGCTGGCTTCCCATGGCCAGCTTGTTGGCCACTGCCATCGCCTTGTCCATCAGCTCGGCGCGCGGCACGCACAGGCTGACGAGGCCAATGCGCTCAGCCTCCTTGCCATTGATGAAGTCGCCGGTCAGCAGGTAGTACTTGGCCTTGGCAAGCCCGCACAGCAGTGGCCAGCAGATCGCGGCATGGTCGCCGGCGGCAACGCCTATCTTGACGTGGCCGTCTGTAACCCTGGCCTCTTCCGCCATGATGCTGATGTCAGCCAGAAAGGCAACAGCCAGCCCTGCGCCCACGGCGACTCCATTGATGGCCGAGATGATGGGCTTGTCGCAGGCCATCATGTTGTAGACCACTTCCGATGCCTCAGTCAGCGTTGTGGCCACAACCGCCGGGTTGCCAACCATGGTGGAGACCCACTCCAGGTCGCCGCCTGCAGAAAATGCCTGATCGCCGGCGCCGGTGATGACCGCGACCTTGGTCTCGGCATCGTCCGTGACGGCCGCCCAGACCTTGGTCAGCTCCCAGTGCAACCGCGCATTGGTGGCATTGAACACCTCGGGCCGGTTGATGGTGATGAGCAAGACGCCCTGGGGTTTGCGCTCGAATTTCAGGAACTGGAAATCATCAAAAGTCATTGCATATCCTTGGCGGTCGGTCTTTTAAGAAAATGGCAAGCCGGCATCAACAAGAGTCCAGCAACCTCATACGGGTCTGAAACGCGGCAGCGTGATGCCACCGCCGGCGTCTTCGCATACCAATTGCACGCGCATGTCAAAGTTCACACTGTCTACAGGCGCCTTTACCAGGGAACTGATCATGCGCGGACCTTCGTCAAGCTCGACCAGCAACACCGCATAGGGCACGTCCTGCTTGAAGGCCGGGCCTGGTGCGCGGTGCACCACGCTGAATGAATGCACCTTGCCCAAGCCGCTGGCGGGTCTATGCTCCAGACTCTCTCTGCCACACTGACGGCAAATGGCCTGCTGGTAAAACTGGATGTGGCCGCAGTCCAGGCAGTGCTGCAGCAATAATCGCCCTTCCTTCAGGCCCTGCCAGTATGCGGCGGTGTCCGCGTCAGGGACGGGAAGAGACTTGACGTGGGCATCTGCGGGATCGATACGGTTCACAACGTTACCTCCGTTCCGAGAATCGTGGTGGCTTGCGTGGCAAAACCTGCGCCCAAGCTGTGCACCAGCGCCAGCCGGGCACCGGCGACCTGCCGTTCACCGCACTCACCACGCAGTTGCTGAACGACCTCCAGAAAGTGAAACAGCGACCCAGGCATGCCCGGATGTGCAAAGGACAGCAGCCCACCATGCGTGTTGCAGGGGATAGTGCCACCATAGGTGATCTGCCCGTCATCTACAAAACGCCCGCCCTCGCCCTTGGGGCAAAAGCCCAAGTCCTCCAGCATCATGATCACAGTACCGGTAAAGCAGTCGTAAATGCCGGCCACGTCAATGTCCCTTGCAGAGTACCCGGCCATCGCATAGGCCTTTTGCGCGGACTGCACCGCGCCCGTGGTGGTCAGCGAAGGCATCAGGAAAACATGCTCGTGTGTGTAGCATTCACCCGCGCCCAGGATATAGACCGGCGGCTTGAGTGTTCCGCTTCGGGCGTGGTCTGCAGACGTGATGACAAAAGCTGCAGCCCCGTCGGAGATCAGCGAGCAATCCAGCTTGTGGTACGGCGTTGTGACCATGCCGGAGTTCAATACGTCGTCGACCGTAATAGGCGTCGTCATCTGCGCACCCGGTGTGCGGCGTGCGTGCTCGCGGTGTATGACGGCAACCTTTGCGAACTGTTCGGCGGTCGTGCCGAACTCCTTCATGTGGCGGTGCGCTGTCATCGCGAAAGTGTTGGCTACCGGAATGCCGAAGGGCATTTCGTACTGCTGGTCACGGCTTTCGGTCATCGCACGCAGGGCGAGGTCTGGCGACAGGCCCGTGAGCAGACTATCGGCGCCGACAACCAGAATATTTCTGGCCAGCCCCCCGGCTATCGCTGCAGCCGCCACATTGAACATCGTCGCCGCCGTCGCGCCGGACACCTGCAACGTGTTTGAGAACGTTGGCACAATGCCCATGTATTCGCTGAAGGCCACACTGAAACGGTGAAAGGACGCTGCAAAGGCAGCACTGCACAGCACACCGTCGATATTGCCGCGCACCATGCCCGCATCGGCCAGCGCGGCCTTTGCCGCCTGTGCGGCCAGCGCCATCACGCTCTTGCCCGGCACCCGCCCCACATCAGAGCGGCCCGCGCCCACGATCGCGGTCTTGCCACGGATGGTGGAGCCGACCTGCGGAGCTTGTGTCGCTGCCATGGCCTGAGTTCTATTCGGCAGCGATGCGCGCAGCTTTGACCACGTTGCCGACCTTCACCATCTCGGCACGCTGCAAGGCGGTGAAAGCCTCGGGACCGGTCGGACGCGGGTCGGAGCCCAGCGCGCGCATCTTTTTCAGCACTTCCGGATCCTTGAGGCTAGCGAGGATTTCATCAGACAAGCGAGTGGCAATCTCCTTGGGCAAACCGGCAGGCGCCCAGAAGCCTATCCATGCGGTGTAGTCCATACCGGGAAAACCTGCTTCAGCGACGGTTTCAAGATCAGGTGCCAGTCCGGAACGTTTGGCACCCGTCAGCGCGAGAGCCCGCACACGGCCCGTGCTCATATTGCCCTGGCTGCTGGCCAGGGGTTCGCACAGGACATCGAGTTGGCCTCCCATGATGTCGGTGAGGGCCTGCGGTGATGCCTTGTAAGGCACCTTGACGAGATCGACGCCGGCGATGGACTTGAGCAGTTCGGTGCACAGCAGCGCCGAACTGGTACCAGAGCCGTAGTTGAGCTTGCCGGGCGCAGCCTTGGCCGCAGCCACCAGGTCGCCGACGCTTTTGTACGGAGAGTTGGCCGGCACCAACAGAACAAATGGGGTGTCGACGACCAGCGCCAACGGTGTGAAGTCCTTGAGCGGATCGACCGGATGGCTTTTATACAGGTGCACATTGGCAGCCATGGTGGTGTTGGTGCCAATCATGAGCGTGTAGCCGTCGGCTTTGGCCTTGGATGCGACGGTGACCCCCAGCATGCCACCGGCACCGGCGCGGTTTTCAACCACCACCGACTGGCCGAGGCGCTCGGTCAGCCATTGCGCGATTACCCGCGCAACACCGTCCGTGACGCCACCGGCGCCCGCCGGCACGATCATCGATATGGGCTTCGCAGCGGGCCACGCCTGGCTGTGCGCAGGGTTCCAGGCCAGCGCAGCAAGCCCGAGGAAAACGCATCCGATTTGTCTCAATGTTTTCATGGTGTTCTTTCGGCTGAATGAAGAAGGGATGTATCGTTGACAGGGGAAACGGTAGCGACACGGCAGGGCCAGGCCGGTCAGGGCGGCTGCGCCTGTGTCCAGGCGCGTACCGCTTCATGGTCGTCGCCGAGGATGCGGCCCAGTACCTCGCTGGTGTGCTCACCCAGGGTGGGCGGGCCATTGCGGTAAGTGACGGGCGTGGCTGAAAAACGTATCGGATTGGCCACCGACGGAACGCTGCCGGCGCTGCGGTGCGGCAACGCCATCTGTATACCGCGGGCCTTGACCTGGGGGTCGGCAAAGACGCGGTCTATGGTGTTGATGGGCCCACAGGGCACATCAACCGCCTCCATCACCGCTACCCATTCGTCGATGCTGCGGGTGGCCGTGATAGCCTCCAGTACCGGTAGCAACGCAGCCGAGTTTTCAAGCCGCAGGGCAACGGTGCGAAAGCGCGGGTCTTCTGCCATGTCGGGCCTGCCCATGGCCTGAGCCATGCGGCGAAACTGCCCGTCGTTGCCAATCGCCAGGATCAGGTGGCCGTCGGATGCGGGAAAGCTCTGGTAGGGCGCAATGTTCGGGTGGCCGTTGCCGGTTCGCCCGGGCGCCACGCCCGTCGTCAGGTAATTCATCGCCTGGTTGGCAAGCACGGCCACCTGCACGTCAAGCAGGCCGATGTCTATCTGCTGGCCGCCGCCGCCACTGTCGCGGTGACGCAGTGCCGACACGATGGCCAGCGCCGCATACATGCCGGACATGATGTCGGCGAGCGCAACCCCGGCCTTTTGCGGCCCGCCGCCGGGCTGGCCGTCACGCTCACCGGTGACACTCATCAGGCCGCCCATGCCCTGTATCAGAAAGTCGTAGCCGGCTCGTTTACGGTAGGGGCCGGTCTGGCCAAAGCCTGTGATCGAGCAGTACACGAGGCCCGGCAGCTCGGCCTTCAGTGATTCATAGTCGAGCCCGTACTTCTTCAGGCCCCCGACCTTGAAGTTTTCCACCAGCACATCACACTTTGCCGCAAGCGCGCGCACCAGCTGCTGGCCTTGCGGCGTGGCGATATCTATCGCGACCGATTGTTTTCCCCGATTGCAGGCAAGGAAGTAGGCGGCGTCCGTGTCCCTGCCCGAGTCCTTGTCACGGATAAACGGTGGCCCCATGCGGCGCGTGTCGTCGCCGCTGCCAGGCTGCTCGATCTTGATGATCTCGGCGCCCATGTCGGCCAGCGCCTGGGTGGCCCAGGGCCCGGCCAGGACACGGGACAGGTCGAGCACCCGCACGCCAGCCAGCGGACCGGTGAAAGCGGTCGTTGCGGCAGCAGGCATCAGATACCCATGGCCTTGGAAATGATGGTGCGCTGTATCTGCGAGGTGCCCCCGCCTATCGTGGCCTGCATGCCTTCACGGAAGTAACGCTCCATGTGTGACTCGGGCAGCATGCTGTGGCCACCCAGAATCTGCATGCCCTGGCGGGTCACCGTCTGCAGGGTTTCAGAGGCCAGCAGCTTGGCCATGCTGACTTCCCGTGTACAAGGCTCATGGCGCGAGGCCATGTCGGCGCCGCGGTACACCATCAGGCGCGCCGCATCTACGGCGGTTTGCATGTCGGCCAGCATGTGACGTATCGACTGGAACTCGAAGATGGGCCGGTCGAACTGGATACGTTCGTGCGCATAACGCAGCGCATCGCTGACGGCCTGCTGGGCGTTGCCCACATAGGCAGCGGCAACGGCAATGCGCTCCAGCTCAAGATGGTCGGTGATGATCTTCCAGCCACCGCCCGCTTCGCCAAGAATATTTCCCGCCGGCACCACGGCTCCATCGAGAAAAATTTCGGTCGTGCCCGTTGCGCGCCTTGCCATCGTGGGCAACTTGCGGATGTCGACCTTGGGTGTGTCATTGGGCACCAGCAGCACTGACAACCCCTTGTGTTTGGCAGCTGCTGCGTCGGTGCGTACAAGCATGGCGATGACGGCATTTTTGGCTGCCGCACCCGAACACCAGAGCTTCTGCCCGGTGATGGCCCAGCCATCGTCACGCAGTTCGGCACGCGTGCGGGTACTGGCAGCATCAGATCCGGCAGAAGGCTCGGAGATGGAAATTGAAAAACGGATCTCGCCGCGCATGTAGGCAGGCAGGTATTTTTCCTGCTGCGCCTTCGTTCCAAACTTGACGATATTCATGGCGGTAAAGGTCGACACCATGAAAGCTGTTGCAAAGTCAAAGCCGTAGCGCGCCAGACCTTCACACATCAGTGCGTACTCAAAAATCGAGCCGCCATCACCGCCCTGGTCTTCCGGGATCAGGAGCTTGAGCCAGCCCGCTTTGGCCACTTTCTCATAAGCTTCATAGGGATACTCACGGGCGGTGTCGCAGCGCAGCACATAGTCGGCCCCGATTTCCTTTTCCATGAAACGGGCAACCGTTTCCTGCCAGTACTGCTGCTCTTCGCTCAGGAAGTTCATGCTGGCACTCCGGTAAATGCACCGGTCACGGGGATGGAGCCCGGCACGCGTTCCCGATGCACAAGCACGCTGAAGTCGCAGCTCATCACCACGTCACCGTGCTGGTTCACCGCCTTGAGCAACGCCGTCGCAACGCCGTGTTTGTCGCCCTTGTCACGCAAGCCCGTGATCTCCGCCTCTGAGTGAAGCGTGTCGCCGATAAAGGTCGGTTTGAGGAACCGCAGGTTGTTGACGCCGTAGAAGGCTTCGATGATGCCGCCGTCATAGCCGAACAGGGCATTGCTGATAACGAACACAAGCCCGCCCTGCACCACGCGCTGGCCGAACTTGCTCTTTTTGGAGAACTCGGCGTCGGCATGAATATCCAGCCAGTTGCCGGTCAGGCTGCAGAAATTAACCACGTCGGTCTCGGTGATCGTGCGCCCTCTTGAGCGGGTGCGCTGTCCCAGCGCGAGTTCATTGAATGGCAGGTTAAACATGTCTGTGAACACTCCAAAAAAACACTGAAATCCGTCCTGCATCCTAGGCTTTTATTCCGTTTTGTAAACATAAATTTCATTTAATAGCGCCGTAAGTTCGAATTTATCAACGCCGAAATTTTGAAACTCAACGAAATTTCACAAGTGAAAACTTGCTCTCGTGCTAGCATGAGCCGTACTACTGCTGCCAAATTTCTAATTTCATTTCTTTTTATTTTTTCTAATTTCGTTTTAAATTAACACATACTGGGACTTACCCCAATGCGCGCTGCAAACCCTGAAATTGACCGTAAAAACAATGCCGCAGGCGCCGATGCGGTACGGGTGTTGTCGCGCGGTCTGGCCTTGCTGAAAGCGTTCTGCCCGCGCAATGCGCCACTTACCAACAGCGAGCTCGCCGAATCCACGGGTCTGCCCAAACCTACGGTTTCCCGCATCACAGCCACACTCATGCGGCTTGGCTACCTAGACTATCTGCCCGAAAAAACCCAGTACCAGTTGGGTACCGGCGCACTCGGTCTTGGCTTCGGGACGCTGTCGACATTGGACGTGCGTCTGCGCGCACGCGAACGCATGCAGCTTTTTGCAGACCAGGAAGACCTGATGGTCGTGCTGTCGGTGCGCGACGCCATGGTCATGGTCTGCCAAGTGCTCTGCCGTGGGCGGGGCGCGCTCACAGTCCGACTCGAAGTTGGCTCGCGCGTCGCACTGCCCTACTCCGCCATGGGCCGTGCATGGGCAGCATCGCTCGAGCCCCCGGTGCGGGCGGCGGTACTTGAAGAGATCAACCAGCATTACCCGAGGCAGAACTTCTTCGCAGACATGGAGGAGGCTGCGGCCCAGATTCGCCAGTCAGGTTTTTGCATGACGATCAGCGAGCTGGAACCTGATCTGCTGGGCGTCGCCACCATTGTCAAACTCCCGCGTGCGCAAGGCCTATATGTGCTGGGTATTGCGGTGCCTGCTTTCCGATATCCGCGCGAACGCTGTGAAACGGAGCTTGGTCCAAAGTTGATGGCATTGCGGCAGCAGCTTGAGGATGACGCCTCGCAGCCGGCCGCATTGGCAACAACGTCCGGGAATACCGCCTGATGCGCCGCCGCACCAGTCCCGCCGCTACGCGTCCCGCCCCGGCTGCCGCAGTTGACTCACTGCAGCGCGGGCTGGAGGCGCTGCGCTGTTTCCGCCCCAGCGAAGACATCCTGGGCGCAGGAGAACTCGCCTCCAGACTTGATTTGCCGCGCAACACCACGCTGCGCCTGCTGCAGACACTGGAGATGCATGGTTTTTTGCGCCGGGTGCAGGGCACTGACGACTTCAGCCTCGATGTCGAGTGCCTGTTTGTGGGCCAGGCCTTTCTAGGGAGCTCACAGCTTGTGCGCAGGTCAGGTTCGGTACTGCAGACCATTGCCGACCGCTTCAAGGTGCACGCGCTGCTTTGCGTTTCCGAGCGAGAGGACATGCTTGTGCTGCAACACGCTGCGGGCAGTTTGGCCAGCCCATTGCCCCTGGGTGCGGGCCTGTCGCTGCCTGTCGCCACAACCGCATTGGGTTGCGCCTGGCTCTGGACCCAGCAGCCCGCAGTACAGGGCGAGTGGCTAGCGCGGCTGCGTCAGCACGCGCCGGCAGCTGGGGGCAGTTCACAGGCAGCCAAAATCTACCAAGCCTTTCACGACATTGAAAAAGGCGGCATCTGCTTCTCACAGGATGACTGGCGTAGAGGCGTGGCCATGATTGCCACACCGCTGATCATGCGCGACGGTTCAGCGGCGTCGATTGGTTTCACGATTTCTGGCGCAGCACCCGCACAGGCAGCCTTCTCTCCAGAATGCTGCGCGGCCTTGCGCGAGGCGGCCGATGAGATCCGTGATGCGATGCAACGAACGCGACGCTGACGTTTTCCAAAGGAGGCGGCCAGACTCGGCAAGCGACGCCAACCACCCGCAACTCAACCCAGCCACTGATACGGCCAGCGATTCATCACCGCCCCGCCAATCACCAGCAAGGCAAACAAAATCAGCGCCAGCAACAGCGGCTTGATACCGGCCTTGCGGATCGCCGACAACACCGCCATCGCGAAACTGAGCCACTATCGCGCCGGTCTGCGGTCAAACCAACCGGTCAGGCACAAAAAAAAGCGCCTCAAAGGCGCTCTTCTAATGACTGCAGCCCGCAGGCCGCATCAGCAAACCGGCTCAACCCTGATGGGGGCGCTTGCCTGGGTTCTTCTTGCTGCGGGTGTGTGAACCGCGCTCAAGGCTGATCTTCTGGCCGCGGCCGGTGGTGATGGTGTAGCCCTTTGGAGGGACTGGTTTCGGGGCGCAGATGTCGGCCTCGACTCGAATTTTCTTGGACATGGAGGACTCCGTATAAAAGGGCTAACCGGGGATTTTAAGCTATTACCTGTAAAGGAGCCAAAGGCATCCTCAGACGGGGGGGCAAAACCCAGCTAGCGGCTATAAGCCAGCCGCAGAACCGGCTTCGCCGGGCTGCAGGCGACGGCCCCCTCGGGGGGCAGGAAGCTACACGAAGTGAGCGACCGTGGGGGCTCACTCAATCGTTGCACCAGACGCCTTTACGATGTCTTTCCATTTGACGTAATCCGTCTTCAACAGGTTCGAAAACTGGTCAGGCGTCATGTTCAGCACTTCAGCGCCCTGGGCGTGCACGGCGGCCTTCATGTCGTTGGTGGCCAGCAGCTTGTTGACCTCGGCGTTCATGGTGGTGACGATCTCTTTGGGCGTGCCGGCGGGCATGAACAGGCCATACCAGGTGCTGACGTCGAAGTCCTTGTAGCCGAGCTCGGCGACGGTCGGGATGTCGGGCATGGAGGTGCTGCGTTTGGCCGAGGTGACGGCCAGCGCGCGCAGCTTGCCGGCCTTGATCTGGCTGATGGCTGATGGCAGCGACGAAACCATCAAATCGACATTGCCGGCCAGCACGTCCATCATGGCGGGGTTGGAACCCTTGTACGGAATGTGGCGCAGCTTGATGCCTGCGGCGGTGTTGAAGATTTCACCTGCCAGGTGAATGGTGGTGCCGTTGCCGGGCGAGCCATAGGTGACGGTGTCGGGCTTGCCTTTGGCGGCAGCCACCACATCGGCCAGGGTCTTGAAGCGCGACTGCACGCCGGTGACGATGACAACGGGCGTGTAAGCCACATGGGCGACAGCGACCAGGTCTTTGGTCGGGTCGTAGCTGAGGTTTTTGTAGAGCCAGGGCGCGACGACGAGGTTGTCTTTCTGGCCCATGACCATGTCATAGCCGGTGGGCGCTGCGCGTGCAGCTTCTGCAATGCCTATGGTGCCGCCGGCGCCGCCGCGGTTGTCGGGCACAACATTCCACTTGTTGGCTTCGGTCAGCTTCTGGGCCACCAGGCGCGACAGGATGTCGGTGCCGCCGCCGGGTGGGAAGGGAATGACCAGGCGGATCGGCTTGTTGGGGTAAGGCTGGGCCTGCGCGGCCGTGACCAGGGCCAGCGCCATCAGGCTGGCAGTGATGATTTTCTTGAACATGTTGTCTCCAGTGGATGTCGGGTCGGGAGCTGCTCTGGCGGCAGTCCTGAAAAGGGCAGGCGTGAAAGGGAAAGCCCTTCATTTTATTCGCCCGGTGTTTTCAGGCCCTCGTCTTGCAAGATGCCCGGCCTCGTTTGCGGGGCAAGCGGAGCCGCTCAGGCATTCAGACGATACAGCGCGGCCTCGGCTTCAAGCCAGGCCCTGAACAGCGCCAGCGCGGCGTTGCCCGACTTCTGCTCGGGGTAGATCAGGTAATAACGCCTGTCACTCAAAAACTCGTGTTTGACGAGGGGCACCAGCCGGCCGGCGGCCAGGTCTTCTTCAATCAGAAAGCGCGGGATCAGCGCCAGCCCCTGGCCGTGGATGGCTGCTTCTGCCGTCATTGAAAACAATTCCATGCGCGCGCCAGCCAAGTCGTTGGCGACCTCCAGCCCCAGCGAGGCAAACCACTGCCGCCAGGCATAAGGCCGCGTGCTCATCTGCAGCAGCGGGAGGTTGGCGAAGTCTTCGGCCTTCAGTTTCCGCCGGGTCGTGACAAGTTCCGGGCTGCCGACGGCGACTATGCTTTCATCCATCAGAAAGACCGATTCGGTGCCCGGCCAGTTGGCCTCGCCGGCGTGGATGGCGGCGTCCAGCGCCGTGTCTGCAAACAAAAAGGGCCGGGTGCGCGACGACAGGTGCACTGCGATATCGGGGTGCTGCTTCTGGAAGCTGCCCAGCCGCGGCACCAGCCATTTCGCAGCAAAGGTGGGCACCACGCCCACCTCAAGCGCGCCGCCAGCGCCGCCTTTGGCCATCATCTCCAGCGTGTCGCGCTCGACGTCATCCAGCCTTGCCCGAACATTGCGCGCGTAGTTGGTGCCCGCTTCAGTCAGCAGCACGCCGCGCTTGGTGCGCCTGAAAAGCTTGACGTCGAGAAAGTCCTCCAGGCCCGCGATCTGCCGGCAGACGGCACTTTGCGTGACGGCGTGCTCCTGCGCGGCATGGGTAAAACTCTGGTGGCGGGCGGCCGATTCGAACAGCGCCAGCGCGGTGGTGGACGGTATTTTGCGGCGCATGTTAAGAACTTGTCCGTGAGTAATTTGGGGTCGCGCAAATCGATTTTCGGGATGAGCTGCTAGGCGCAAAATCCAGGGCAATGCTCATGCATTGCCCGATTTTGCAACAACGCAGATCGCCGGAAAATCGGCTTGCCCTGCGGGTTGGGGTGAAATCGGGCGATTTGGCCACCAAATCTCTTGCATGGGCATGAGCCCATGTGGCGAGATGTTGGCAGCCAACTCATCCCGATTGCACCCCCAACGCGACCCCAAATTACTCACGGACAAGTTCTAACCTCCACGGCGTTGACGGAGTTCCATTTTTGCACAGTCATGTGCCAAATCTGCGTTTGTCCGCAAGCCGCTTTCACCTTATGCTTGCCAGCATTCCGTTACAGCACCGCCTTGCATGAATTGCGATTTATGCACACCTTCCCGGCTGTAACCTCCCTGTTCACCCATCCAGATTATTCGGAGACTTCAATGAGCACCAAATCCAAAGCCAGCTTTCACTGGGACGACCCTCTTTTGCTGGACCAGCAGCTGACTGACGACGAGCGCATGGTGCGCGAAAGCGCTGCCGCCTACTGCCAGGAGCAGCTCGCGCCGCGCGTGCTCGAAGCCTTTCGCCATGAAAAAACCGACACCGCGATCTTTCGCGAAATGGGCGCGCTCGGCCTGCTGGGTGCGACCATCCCCGAAGCCTACGGCGGCGCCGGCCTGAACTACGTCTGCTACGGCCTGGTGGCGCGCGAGGTTGAGCGGGTGGATTCCGGCTACCGCTCGATGATGAGCGTGCAATCTTCACTGGTGATGGTGCCCATCAACGAGTTCGGCACCGAAGAACAAAAGCAGAAGTACCTGCCCAAGCTCGCCACCGGTGAATGGATAGGCTGCTTCGGCCTGACCGAACCCAACCATGGCTCCGACCCCGGCAGCATGATCACCCGCGCCCGCAAGGTCGCCGGCGGCTATGAACTGACCGGCGCCAAGATGTGGATCACCAACAGCCCGATCGCCGATGTGTTTGTGGTCTGGGCCAAGGACGACGAAGGCGCGATTCGCGGCTTCATCCTCGACAAAGGCAGCAAGGGCCTTTCCGCCCCGGCCATCCACAGCAAGGTCGGCCTGCGCGCGTCGATTACCGGCGAGATCGTCATGGACGCCGTTTTCTGCCCCGAAGAAAACGCCTTCCCCGACGTGCGCGGCCTCAAGGGCCCGTTCACCTGCCTGAACTCTGCCCGCTACGGCATCGCCTGGGGTGCACTGGGCGCGGCGGAAGACTGCTTTCACAAGGCGCGCCAGTACACGCTGGACCGCAAGCAGTTCGGCCGCCCGCTGGCCGCCAACCAGCTGATCCAGAAAAAGCTGGCCGACATGGAAACCGAAATCGCACTCGGCCTGCAGGGTTGCCTGCGCCTGGGCCGCATGAAGGACGAAGGCACGGCGGCGGTTGAAGTCACCTCCATCATGAAACGCAACTCCTGCGGCAAGGCGCTGGACATCGCCCGCATGGCGCGCGACATGCTGGGCGGCAACGGCATCAGCGACGAGTTTGGCGTGGCCCGCCACCTGGTCAACCTGGAAGTGGTCAACACCTATGAAGGCACGCACGATGTGCATGCACTCATCCTTGGGCGTGCGATCACCGGGATTGCGGCTTTCTCCTGAACCTGCGGCGGTGTCCCGGCACTTAATTGCTATTAAATCAGTAGCTACTCACGCTCGTATCTAAAGGGCTGTAGCCCGAAATGATGCCCAAAAATGGCCTTTTTCGGGTCATTTTTCGTTTTTTGATGCTGAAATTTGCTCCTGCGGGGCCGATCAAATTCGTAATGCATCACAAATGAAGCGTTAGGGCTTTAATGCATCGTATGCGATGCATTAAGTCGAAAGTTATCGATCAGACACGCGCCACGCTTTTGCAGAACTGAACTGATCAATGCCTTCAAGCCTTGGATGCCGTAAACCGATGATGGCCCTGCCCAATCGCTTGCGTCCGCCCGTCAGCCTCGCTCAGCCTGCCAGCGCTCACATCCGTGGCAATCCGGGTCGCGTGATCTCCAACGCTCTGGCAGATGGCCGCCGCCGTGCGCGCGGCGTCCCCGGGCACCGCCTGGAACACCTCAAGAAATCCGCTCAGGTCTTTGACATATGTACCCAGCGTCTCCTCCTGATCCAGTCGACCTCTTGTCCACCGCGTGGCATTTTCAAGGCCATTCGCTTTCAGCATGCCTTCGAGGCATTGCCATGTGTAGAAGTCAATGCAGGGAACAAACAGATCGTCAAGGTAGGTGCGGCGGCGCGGCGCGAGCATGCCCGCCTTTGCGACTGCGGCATCGATGGTTTCAAAACCGATGTACTGGGCGATGGGTCTCAGCATCTGAACCAAGGGCCAGCGCAAACCCTCGGTGGCGTACACCAACATGTACAGAATGCCACCGGGTTTTATCACCCGACAAAGCTCAGACAGGACCTTTACCGGATCCGTGGTGTGCATGAGGACACCACTGGCAATGACGCAATCGAAGGTGGAGTCAGCATAGGGAAGTGCGGCCACCGAGCCCACCTGGAAGTTAACGTGAGCTGCGCCCAGGTCGTTGGCCCGGCGTTTCGCGTCAGCAATGCCCAACTCGCTGAGGTCGATTCCATCAACCGCCGAAGCACCAAGGTGGGCCATGGCAATGCTGTAGCGACCTCCCCCACATCCGGCATCCAGACACTTTTTGTCTTTGAACCAACTGACATCAAATCCGCCATCGCGGAATCGGCGTTCGAAAAGATCGACGGAGAACTTGAAGCTCGCGTCGTCATAAGCTGCAAAAAGATTACCGAAAAGCGCGCCGGTAGCGGATTCGGTCTGTATGGGTGTGTTCATCCGTCATCATAGCCCCTTGGCACTTAGGAGCTAACCCTTTACCAACCGACAGGCAGTGGGCGCAATGCCAGCAGCAGGAACAGCGTACAGAAGCGTACACAACGCGCACAGGCGTCAGAAGAAAGTCAGTAATCCCGCACGGCACGCACAGCTAACCGGAATGGCTTTATCCGAATGCCTGAAGCCATGCGGCAAATGACGCCCGGTTGACATTTCACAAGCATCCTTGCGCTCAGGGTCGGCCATGATGCAAAACTACCTAAGGGTCTTACCCGGTATCGCCCCCCAAGGGCGCTGGCTACTATCACCTCCAGTGTTTCGCGGGGCCTGGCGTTTTGCCTGTCTACAAGAGATGTTTGCCTCATGGATTCAGTGCCTGTTTACCCTTATCCGCCGGAGAGTGCCTTGCCAGATTTGCCAGTTGAGTACATTCTTGAAACGCGCGGCCTGACCAAGGAATTCAAGGGTTTTGTCGCCGTCAACAACGTGGACCTGAAAGTCCAGCGCGGGCACATTCACGCGCTGATAGGCCCCAACGGCGCAGGCAAGACCACCTACTTCAACCTGCTGACCAAGTTTTTGCTGCCCACCCGCGGCACGATTTTGTTCAACGGCAACGACATCACGTCTGAAAAGCCTGCGCAGACCGCACGCCGCGGCATAGTCCGCTCGTTCCAGATCTCGGCCGTGTTTCCGCACATGACCGTGCTGGAGAACGTGCGCGCCGCCCTGCAGCGCAACCTCGGCACATCGTTTCACTTCTGGAAGGCTGAAGACACGCTGTACCACCTGCACCAGCGTGCGCGTGAACTGCTTGAAGCGGTTGACCTCTCAAGCTTTGCCAACGAGATGACCGTCAACCTGCCCTACGGCCGCAAGCGCGCACTTGAGCTCGCCACCACGCTGGCGCTTGAGCCCGAACTGATGCTGCTCGATGAACCCACGCAGGGCATGGGCCACGAAGACGTGGACCGCGTGACCCAGCTGATCAAGAAGGTATCGGCCGGCCGCACCATCCTGATGGTCGAGCACAACATGAATGTGGTGTCGTCAATTGCAGACCGCATCACGGTGCTGCAGCGCGGCGCCATCATTGCCGATGGGCCTTATGCGGAAGTGTCGAAGAACCCGTTGGTGATTGAGGCGTATATGGGCACGGCGGACACGGAACTTCAAGGAGCTCACTAGATGTTGGCCCCCACGCTTTTCACTACGTGTAATACGCTGCCCCCCGAGGGGGCTCAGGCCTGCCTTGGGGCGGCCCTGCGGAGGCCTGCATGACCACAGAGCTCCTCAAGATAGAAGACCTCAACGCCTGGTACGGCGAGTCGCACATCCTGCATGGCGTGAACCTGACCGTCAATGAAGGTGAAGTCGTCACCCTGCTGGGCCGCAATGGCGCGGGCCGCACCACCACCATGCGCGCCATCGTCGGCCTGACCGGCTCACGCAAGGGTTCGATAAAAATCAAGGGCGAAGAGTCCATCAGGATGGCACCGCACAAGGTGGCACGCCTGGGCGTGGGATATTGCCCTGAAGAGCGCGGCATTTTTGCAAGCCTCTCGGCCGAAGAAAACCTGATGCTGCCGCCCACGATTGCTGCGGGCGGCATGAGCATTGACGAGATCTACGCCATGTTCCCCAACCTGAAAGAGCGCGCTTCCAGCCCCGGCACGCGCCTTTCGGGCGGCGAGCAGCAGATGCTGGCCGTTGCACGCATATTGCGCACCGGCGCACGCCTGTTGCTGCTCGATGAAATCTCCGAAGGCCTGGCGCCCGTCATCGTGCAGAAGCTGGCCGAGATGATCCTCACGCTCAAGGCCAAGGGCTACACCATCGTCCTGGTCGAGCAGAACTTCCGTTTTGCCGCGCCGCTGGCTGACCGTTTTTATGTCATGGAGCATGGCCGCATCGTCAAGCAGTTCAACCAGAGTGAACTGAAGGCGAATATGGGCATGCTGCAGGAATATCTCGGCGTCTGACCAGATACATATTCATTTTTTTCACCACCCTTCACCACAACCCCGCCAACAGGAGACATCATGAAACTCAAATTCAAAGCACTCGCCGCCGCCATGGCACTTGGCGCTGTCGCCGCCGCCACAGCGCAGGGCACAGGCCCGATCAGGATCGGCATCATCACCGACATGTCCAGCCTGTATGCCGACATCGACGGCCCTGCAGGCGCGGAAATGGTCAAGTGGGCCGTGCAGGATTTCGGCGGCAAGGTTCTTAACCGCCCCGTTGAAGTGCTGAGCGCCGACCACCAGAACAAGGCTGACGTCGCATCGTCCAAAGCCCGCGAGTGGATAGACAAGGACGGCCTGCAGATGCTGATTGGCGGCACCAACTCCGGCACGGCGCTGGCGATGTCCAAGGTCACGACTGAAAAGAAACGCCCTTTCATCGCCATCGGCCCGGGCTCTGCCCGCCTGACCAATGAAGACTGCTCGCCTTACACCGTGCATTACGCCTACGACACCGTGGCCCTGGCCAAGGTGGCAGGTACCGCACTGGTCAAGGCCGGCAACAAAAGCTGGTACTTCCTGACCGCTGATTACGCTTTCGGCTACTCCCTGGAAGGCGATGCCTCCAACGTGGTCAAGGCCAATGGCGGCACCGTTGCCGGTACCGTG
This sequence comes from Polaromonas sp., assembly GCF_016185115.1. Lineage (GTDB taxonomy): Bacteria > Pseudomonadota > Gammaproteobacteria > Burkholderiales > Burkholderiaceae_C > Polaromonas. Next base: position 59,526 of record NZ_JACPOF010000024.1, read on the forward strand.
CGCCACCCGCTGAACGCATCTGACTTCTCGTCCTTCCTGCTGCAGGCGCAGTCGTCCAAGGCACAAATCCTGGCGCTGGCCAATGCCGGCGGTGACTTCACCAACGCCATGAAGGCTGCAAAAGAATTCGGCATCGGCAAGACCATGAAGGTCGCCGGCCTGCTGGTGTTCATCAACGACGTGCACAGCCTAGGCCTGGCCAACACCGAAGGCCTGCAACTGGCCGACAGCTGGTACTGGAACCAGGACGACGCCTCACGCAAGTTCGCCAAGCGTTTCTTTGACAAATACAAACGCATGCCGTCCAGCCTGCAGGCTGCGGATTATTCGGCCACCATGAACTACCTGAAGGCCGTGCAGACCGCAAAAACGACAGACTCGGACAAGGTCATGGCCACCATGAAGTCCATGAAGTTTGACGACTTCTACGGCAAGGGCCAGATCCGCGCCGACGGCCGCATGATCCACGACATGTATCTGTTCCAGGTCAAGAGCCAGAAAGAATCCACCACGCCATGGGATTACTACAAGACCATCGCCAAGGTTCCCGGTGACCAGGCCTTCACGACGATTGCCGAGTCCAAGTGCTCGCTGATCAAGAAGTAATTCGACAAAAGTAACAGCCCGGTTTTCCGGATTGTCATTGCGGAGCTGATCCGCAATACATGAACCTGCCTCCTGCAGCAATGCAGCGAGCGGGAAGTCATGGAGCCCGGGTCAAGCCCGGGATGACAAGCCAGAAGGCGCCGGCTACCAAGGCATACAACCAGGTTCCCATGGAAATTTTCGGCATTCCCCTGCAAGCGTTTATGGGCCAGCTCATGCTGGGCCTGGTCAATGGCGCGTTCTACGCGATGCTGAGCCTGGGCCTGGCGGTCATCTTCGGCCTGCTGGGCATCGTGAACTTCGCCCATGGCGCGCTCTACATGCTGGGCGCGTTTGCGGCCTGGATCATGCTCGACCAGTTCGCCATCAATTACTGGCTGGCGCTGGTGCTGGCGCCTCTGGCTGTCGGCATTCTCGGCGTCATCATTGAACGGCTTTTCCTCAAGCACCTGTACAAGCTCGACCCGCTGTACGGCCTGCTGCTGACGTTCGGCCTGGCGCTGATCATCGAAGGCGTCTTCCGCGAAATATACGGTGCGTCCGGCCAGAACTACAACGTACCCGAACTGCTCTCGGGCGCCACCAACCTCGGCTTCATGGTGCTGCCCAACTACCGCGCATGGGTGGTTGTCGCCTCGCTGGTCGTTTGCCTGGGCACCTGGTACCTCATCGAGCGCACACGGCTGGGCGCCTACCTGCGCGCCGGCACGGAGAACGCGCCACTGGTACAGGCTTTTGGCGTCAACGTGCCGCTGATGGTCATGCTGACATACGGCGCAGGTGCGGCACTGGCAGGTCTTGCAGGTGTGCTGGCAGCGCCCGTGATCCAGGTCAGCCCGCTCATGGGTTCCAACCTCATCATCGTGGTCTTTGCCGTCGTGGTGATCGGCGGCATGGGCTCCATCCTCGGCTCTGTCATCACCGGACTGGTGCTGGGCATCATTGAGGGTCTGACACGGGTGTTTTACCCTGAAGCCTCCAACATTGTTGTCTTCGTCATCATGGTCATCGTATTGATGGTTAAGCCCGCCGGCCTTTTCGGAAAAGAAGCATGAGCCCCCACACTCCCCACTTCGTGTGGTTCGCTGCCCCCCGAGGGGGCGCTGCGCCTGCGGCCCGGCAAAGCCGGTTCCGCGGCCCCGGCTTGCGAAAATCCCGTTGCTTTCCAGGTTCGTCAAAATGAATAACTACAACAAAGTTACGCGCATCACTTACCTGGTGCTGCTGGTCTTCGCCCTCGCCGCACCCTTCCTCGGCCTGTACCCGGTGTTCGTGATGAAGCTGTTGTGCTTCGCCCTCTTTGCCTGCGCCTTCAATCTGCTGCTGGGCTTTACCGGCCTGCTGTCATTCGGCCATGCCGCGTTCTTCGGCTCGGCGGCGTATGTGACCGGCTGGTTCATCAAGTCCATGAACTGGACGCCCGAGCTGGGACTGATTGCGGGTGCGATTGCAGCGGGCCTGATCGGCCTGCTGGTCGGCCTGGTCGCCATTCGCCGCCAGGGCATTTATTTCGCGATGATCACTTTGGCGATTGCGCAAATGGTGTATTTCGTCTGCCTGCAGGCGAGTTTTACCGGGGGTGAAGACGGCCTTCAGGGCGTGCCGCGCGGCAAGCTCTTCGGCATCTTCTCGCTCGAATCAGACATCTCCCTGTACTACGTGGTGGTGGCGGTGTTTGTCGCCAGCTTTCTGTTCATTTCTCGCATCGTGCATTCGCCGTTCGGCCAGGTGCTCAAGATGATTCGTGAGAACGAGCCACGCGCCATCTCGCTGGGTTACAACGTAGACCGCTACAAGCTGCTGGCCTTTGTGCTGTCTGCTGCCTTGACCGGGCTGGCCGGCTCACTCAAGACGCTGGTCATGGGTTTTGCCACGCTGTCGGACGTGCACTGGTCCATGTCGGGCGAAGTCATCCTGATGACGCTGCTGGGTGGCGTTGGCACCTTCTTCGGCCCGGTCATGGGCTCGGGCATCGTGATTGCCCTGCAGAACCTGCTGGCCGACAAGGTGGGCTCATGGGTCACCGTCATCATCGGCGTGATCTTTGTGCTGTGCGTGCTGGCCTTCCGCAAGGGTGTGGTGGGTGAACTGCTGGCCTACCGCGAGCGCAGGCGCAATGCCGAAAGCCGTGCTGCCTGACCAGAAGGTCAAGCGAAAAAAAAAGCGCCTTGAAGGCGCTTTTTGTTTTTCTAGAACCCGTCTGTCGACAAGGCATAAGGAACATGCTGCGGCACGACAAGTTGCCCCTCGCTGTTGGCCACTGCCTGTATGTTGACGATGGGTTGCGAAGCCATCACGTTGCCGTAAATTGTGGCAAAGGCAATATCAGCCGCATCGCGCCCGGTGGCGAAACGTACAAAGCCCATGGGAATCGCTGTGCCCGACGGGTCGAAGATGTACCAGCGGTCACCGAGGAACACCTCCACATAGGCATGAAAATCTGGCGGGCCGAGTATCGGGTCCGCACCGTAATCCATGCCGCTGGCCATGCGTGCCGGCAGGTTGGCGGCACGGCACAGGGCAATCATCAGATGCGCAAAGTCACGGCACACACCCACACGTTCAATCAGCGTGTCCAGTGCAGAGGTGTTGCTGTTGCTGGTGTTGCCCTGGAAGCTCACGTGGCGCTGCACCCATTCACAAATCGCGGTCGCACGGCTGTAACCCAGGGGCAGGTGGCCGAACTCCTGGTTTGCCAGGGTCAGCAGGCGGTCTGACTGGCAGTAACGGCTGGGGTAAAGATAGGTCAGCACCTCACCCGGCAAGGCCTGCGAACTCAACTCGGGCAACTGGCCGGGCTGGGCTTCGTAGTGCACCAGCTCGACCGTGGCCTCGTAGCGCAGGACGAACTGGCCAGGGTTGGCCCGCAGCCTCAGGAAGCGGCTTTGGGTTGCCGGGTCTGTGTAGACGGTAAAGGGGACGTTCTGGCTGAAGCCCAGCGTTTCGCCGAGCACGATCTGCCTCGGCGTATAGGCCGCCTGGATATTGAAGATGAAATCGCAGGGCGCACCTGAAACCTCGTAAGCAAGTTCTGTTGAAAATTCAAGCCTGACCATGGGTGCCTTGTGTGCGTTGGGATGACGTGCAAAAGCCGATGCACAAACTTTTCCCATTGGGCCACCAAACGCAGGTACGAATTGCAGCTGGCGACGTTCGCCGAACGGCCCTGCGTCGGTGTGCCGACAGCAGGTCGGCGGGCTTGCCTACATTGCCGGAGGCAGGTCGCAAACCTCCGGGCTTCAGGCGCGGCGAACACACGAATTCCCATGGCGGCCCGCCTGAGCTTTAACGGCTGAACTGCTGTTCGGCTGCGATTTACGCAGCTTTCCAGAAGATGTAGTCGGCCTGGTACTTCACGATTTCCCTGGTGCCCTTGTTGGCCGGGCTGCACACAGTGGCAGGTGCCACGCCACCCTTGAGCGCCACGCGCTGGATGTGGGTCACGCCGGTCATGGCGCCGCTGCCCATGGCGGGGTTGGCCCTGACCAGCTGGTAAGGCAGGTTGCCTGCGCCAGAAGGTGCAACGGCGAGCTGGGTGGCTGTCAGTTTGGAGCCGTCCAGGGATTCCCAGGTGGCGGGTGGGCCGTAGTACTTGCCGACCTGCCTGCCGCTGCGGTCATTAAGGACGGCGTTCGGGCCGACAAACACCCACTCGGTCTGGCCGGGGGCATTGGCCTTGTCGCGGCATTCGTAGGTGATGTCGCCCACGCCCACGGTTTCCATCGCGATGCGGTTGCCGGCCGGCACCTTGATGGGGTCAGGCAGGCCGTCCTGCGAGAACATGGGTTGCATGCCTGCGCAAGCGGTGAGCAGGGCGGCGGCAGAAGCTGCAGCAAGAATCGAAAGGCGTTTGATTGACATGGAAATCCTCCAGGAAGTGGTTTGGTGAACAGGAACCGTTGGCAGCATTTTTTATGCTGCTACAGCTACTACACGCCAAACCCTTTTCTGGATTCACTTTCGCGAAAATTATTTTTCAACACCAGGCCTGGCAGGCTCAGCCGCGGACTCTTCCGCTTCTGCAGCCGCCGCCCTCAGCCTGTCATTGCGCCAGTAAAAATAAAGCGCCACCCAGACCGCAGCGGTGGCCAGCAGCTTCCACCAGTCCCTGAGCCAATCCAGCCATGTGGTCTCACCCAGCCCCGACCAGACCTCTACCCGTACACGCTCAAGGCGCATGTTGCGCACATCGCCCAGGCGCAACGACAAAGGTACAAGGCGACCGTCTTCCAGCGTTACAGGCTCTGAAGCAAGCACTAACTGCAGGAACTCACCTTTCTTCGCGCCCGGCTCACCCAGCAGCGGCACCATGCCCGGCGTGCTGCCCCAGCCCAGTTGCCATCGCGCGGCAACGTCGTCGCTTTCAATGGCTGCGCCCAGCATTCTGATCACAAGGGTGTAGGGGCCAGTGCCAGCCGCTGCGCGAAATTCAGGACCCGTCCAGGCCGGAATACCCGCCAGCGTCTGGGTGCGCCCCTCAGCCTGGCCATGCACCGCCAGGTTGTACTGGTCGAGCAAGTCTGCAGGCAACTCATACGAGCGCACCAGCGATTTGCCGTAGCGCGAGGGTTGGTCCTGCGCGAAGGCAAGGCTATGGCCCAGCAGACCAGCACACAGGCAAAAAAACCAGATCACCCGACGCGAAACGCCTGCCTGCCCCACAAAACGCACCTCAGGCCTCGTCCATAAAGCGCACCTTCACGCTTTTGCCCTTGACGCCACCGTTTGCCAGCTTGAGCTGGGCCTGGCTGGCCAGTGCGCGGTCTACCGCAACGTAAGTCGAGAATTCATTGACGTTGATCTTGCCGACCTGCTCGCGCGTGAACGGCGGCACATTGCCGGCATCACCCGTGAGCGCGCCCAGCACATCACCGGCGCGTATCTTTTCCTTGCGGCCGCCCACAATCTGCAGGGTGACCATGGGCGGCAGCAGCGGCTCGTTGCTCGCCGGGGTGAGTTCCGTCAGCTTGTGCCATTCAGACTCGGCTTTTTGAAGCACTTCAATCTTGCCGACGTAGCCCATCTCGTCCATGCTGGCCAGGCTGATGGCCCAGCCTTCTTCATCCGCGCGGCCGGTGCGGCCAATGCGGTGAATGTGAACTTCGGCATCGGGCGTGACATCGACATTGATGACCATGGCCAGCTGGGCGATGTCCAGCCCGCGTGCGGCCACATCGGTCGCCACCAGCACCGAGCAGCTGCGGTTTGCAAACTGCACCAGCACCTGGTCGCGCTCTCGCTGCTCAAGCTCGCCAAACAAAGCCAGTGCGCTGAATCCCTGATCTTTGAGATAAGAAACCAGTGCACGGCATTGAGATTTGGTGTTGCAGAACGCCAGCGTGCTGGCCGGGCGGAAGTGCCTGAGCACCTGCGCCACGGCGCCCAGGCGCGCCTCGTCATGGTCGCTGTCCGGCACCTGGTACCAGCGCTGCTGGATTTTTGTTTTTTCATGCTGCGCCTGCACGGTGATGGTCTGCGGCGTCTTCATGAACTGCTGGCTGAGTTTGGCAATGCCTTCCGGGTAGGTGGCCGAGAACAGCAGGGTCTGGCGCTCTTTGGGACACTGCTTTGCCACCGTGGCAATGTCTTCAAAAAAGCCCATGTCCAGCATGCGGTCGGCCTCGTCGAGCACCAGCGTGTTCAGCGCCTCCAGCGTCAGGTTGCCGCGCGCCAGGTGGTCCATGATGCGGCCGGGCGTGCCGACCACGATGTGCGCGCCGTTTTCAAGGCTGGCCGTCTGGTTGCGAAGCGGAACGCCGCCGCACAGCACCACCACCTTGATGTTTTCTTCGGCACGCGCCAGTCGGCGAATTTCAGTCGCCACCTGGTCGGCCAGCTCACGTGTCGGGCACAGCACCATGGCCTGCACCGCAAAACGCCGGGCATTGAGGTTGGCCAGCAGCGCAATGCCGAAGGCCGCCGTCTTGCCGCTGCCGGTCTTGGCCTGGGCAATCAGGTCCTTGCCCAGCAACGCCACCGGCAGGCTGGCCGCCTGGATCGGCGTCATGTTCAGGTAGCCGAGTTGCTTCAGATTGGCCAGCACATGGGCCGGCAGGGAAAGCGCGCTGAAGTCGGTTGGGGCAATAGTCATGCCCCGATTATCGGCTTTGCTCCCAAAATCGTCGCTATCGGTGCTTGAACACGGGCTGGCGCTTCTCAACAAAGGCGGCGGTACCTTCACGCGCGTCCTGCGAGGCAGCCGCAATCATGAACTGCGCGGCCTCAATGGCCAGGCCTTCATCGATGGAAACATTCATCCCGCGCGTCACGGCACGAAGCGAGGCCGTCACCGCGACGGCGGAGTTCCGGGCGATGCGGTCGGCCATCTGCAAACAGCTTGTCAGAAGCTCGGGGCTTGGCACCACGTGATTGATGAGTCCTGTCAACAGGGCTTCCTCGGCGCTGATCGCATCGCCGGTCAGGATCATCTCGTTGGCGCGTTTGCGGCCTATGTGGCGCGGCAGGCGCTGCGTGCCGCCAAAGGGCGGCGGAAAGCCCAGGCGAATTTCGGGTTTGGCAAAAGTGGCGTGTTGGGCCGCGATTGCGATGCTGCAGGCCTCCATGGTTTCGCAGCCGCCGCCGAAGGCGATGCCGTTGACGGCTGCAATGACTGGTTTGGGGTAGTTCTCGATGCGCCGGGTCATGGCCTGGCCGCGCATGACGAAATTTCGGCACGCCGCTTCGGGCGATGCAGCAATATCGGTCGCAAAACCCACGATGTCGGCACCTGCGCTAAAGGCCTTGTCACCCTGGCCCGTCAGCACCAGGCAGCGCACGCTGTCATCGCCTTCCAGCGCATCCAGCCGGTCCATGAGTTCATCTATCAGTTCGTAGCTCAGCGCATTGAGTTTGTCGGGGCGATTCATGGTGAGTACCACGTGTTGGCCGCAGCGTTTGGTTTCTATCAGCATGTGGCCTCCGTGCGCTGTGGAGCGGGTGAGAAATCCAGGACGCCACAACCGCGCGGGGCGCCCACAAAATAGGTCGAGGCTTGCGGCGTCACAAAGGACTGGCCGCTCTCCAGTACGACGTCGCTGTCCCGTAGCCCGGCCAGCGCGTCACTGGTGATCCAGAGGCAGCCCGCGGTGCAACTCAGGACCTGGCCGCGCGGCAGGCGCAGGGCCTGGGGGATGAGCCCGAGCTTGAGCGGGGTTTGTGGGGTATGCATGGCGGACTCCTTCTAAAGTGTGGTTTGATTCTTCTTTGGAACCGGCCCGCGCGGCCGGATGGTTTGTCATCCGGGGTATTCCCTTCACTCATGCCGTTCATGCCATGCTGAGCCCTTCTTCTTCCCACGCGCTGCGCGCCATGTCGCTGGACGCGATACGCGGCTTCGAATCCGCAGCGCGGCACCTGAGCTTCACCGCTGCGGCCGAAGAGCTGTGCATCACGCAGTCGGCAGTCAGCAAGCAGATCAAAGGCCTGGAAGAAGCGTTGGGCACGGCGCTGTTCCTGCGTGGTGGCAAGGGCTTGAGCCTCACGCCCCAGGGGCGCGAGCTTTATGAAGCTGGCCGCACCGCGCTGGAGCAACTGGCCTCGGCCGTGAACCGGCTGCTGGCGGTTGACAGGGAGTCGGTCACAGTCACCTGCACGCCCTCTTTCGCAGCGTTATGGCTGGCACCCAAGCTTGCAGGATTCCAGTTGTTGCACCCTGCGATCGACGTGCGCGTCGATGCCTCGGAAGCCCGGGTCAACCTTGAGCGCGAAGGCATGGACCTGGCCGTGCGGCTCTACCAGGTCCTGCCGGACGACCATAGCCCGCCGCTGTTGCAGGAGCAGGCACTGCTGGTGGCGGCACCTGCCGTCGCGGCGCGCATCCATGCCGCTGCAGCCATCCTGACCACGCCACTACTCGTCTACTACGACCCGGCCACGCGTTTCCCCTGGATGTCGTGGCCGGACTGGTACGAGCGCCTTGGCTTGAATCAATCGGCCCAGCAACCCTGCCTTTATTTTTCGCAATACGAGCATGTACTGAACGCCGCCGCGCAGGGTGCCGGCATTGCCATAGGCCGCACGCCGCTGGTGCTGCCGTTCCTGCGCAGCGGCCAGCTCGAAGTGGTCTTGCCCGGCCAGACGGTGGCGGGCCTGGGCTATCGCATCGTGATCTCTGCCAATAGCACGGAGCGGCCAGCAGTACAGAAATTCCGCGCATGGCTGGAAAGCGAACTCGCACTCGAAGCCATAGGCTGAGGGCGCGAAACAGCCTCTAGGCCCATGCGCCGGTCGTCTCCAGCACCGGGGACAATTCTGCCTCGCCCCATCGCAGCGGCAGCGAAGACTCCACCAGCCGCATCGATTGCACCCTGAAGCGCATCAGGCGCTGCGCCCCGGCGAATGATTGCAGCTCGGGGCCATCCCAAACGATCTCCGCAGTCACTGCGATGTACAGCAGGTCACCGCTGTCGAAGTCAATGAACAACAAACCTGCGCGCGGATTGACGGCGATATTGCCCAGGGTGTTGAAGAAAAAGTTGCCGGCAAAGTCCGGCATGGTGAGGGTGCCGTCACCGTCCACCCGCACAAACCCGGGTTTGCCGCCGCGATGCGACACATCGACGCCACCGGCACGGCCAGCCGAAGTGCCTGCGTAAGACGTCGCAATGAACAGCGTGTCTGCGCGTTCAATCAGGCGGCGCGCAGCGGCATCGAGCTGACTGCCTTCACGGATGACGGGTTGCCGGCGTCCGACGTTTGAATAAACCGGCTCCCGTGCCTGTATGTATTTGGGACAGTTGCCAAAACTCTGCTCGACATGCACCACGAAACCCGCACCCGTCACACCCCGCACCACACCATTCATGCGGTTGCGCCTGCGGGTGTGCGGCTCCAGTCCCAGCAGGCCGATGGACGCACCGTCTTTCAGGATGTCCTGCAAGGGGTCGCCCGCCAGAGCCTGCACGTTCAATTCCAGCGTGTGTGCATCGGGCGAGTGCATGAAGCCTGGCGCGGCAGCCAGCACCGAAGCCCAGGGCTGGCCCTGTGCATCAACGCTGCCGACCGCCACAAAAGGCAACTGCTCAAAAAATTCACGGTGCTGATCCGGCATGAAATCACGGATCACGCGCGGGCCAATCTCCGCCAGCTTTTCCCGAATGCCAGCACCCACGCGCGCCTGCACGGCGCGTTCGCCTTCGTGAAAGGCAGGGAGGCTCATGCGGCCAGACCGACAGGGCTTTTGACCATGGGCACAAAACGCGGCAGAGCTTCGACGCGCGCGAGCCAGGCCCGTACATGCGGGTAGCCGTCGAGCGACACATTGCCTTCAGGCGCATGGGCTACATAGCTGTAGTTGGCGATATCGGCCAGCGTGGCGCTGTCACCCGTCAAAAATTTTGAGACGGCCAGTTGCTGCTCCATCACCTTGAAGAGTGCGTGTGCGCGGGCCATGGCATCGTCCGGGCTGTCCGGCTTTTTGAACAATTGAATCACGCGCGCCGCCGCCGGGCCAAACGCCAGAGGGCCTGCCGCGACCGACAGCCAGCGTTGCACATGCGCTGCCGCGACAGGGTCGCCGGGCAGCCATTGCTCCGCATCCTGTGCATATCGGCGCGTGAGGTACACCAGGATCGCATTCGAGTCAGCCAGCGTGACATCGCCGTCCTCAATCACAGGCACCTGGCCAAACGGGTTCATGGCCAGGAAGTCCGGTTTTTTATGCGCCCCGCTCATCACGTCTACATTGACCAGCTCAAAGGGCACGCCCAGCAACGACATGAAGAGCTCCACCCGGTGCGAATGACCGGAAATGGCGAGGCGGTACAGCCTGATGGGCTTCGCGGGGCCGGGTTTGGTGATGGTGTTGGGCGAGGTCATGGCGGCTTTCCTTTGCGGGTGGGATGTGGGATTTGAAGCGGGATACAAGCGGGAGATGAGTGGATTCTGGTTCAGCCGTTTAAATGAATAAATGGCTTCAAGCGGATTTAACTACTCCATTTAGTGGATTAATCAGGCCAACTCATTTACCATTTGTGCATGGACAAACTCCGGGCCATGCAGGCTTTCATGCACATCGCCGACGAAGGCAGCCTGACAGCAGCGGCGCGCGTGATGTCCTCATCGCTACCGGCCATGGTGCGCACCCTGGCCGCGCTTGAGGCGCACCTCGGCGTGCGACTCTTTAACCGCACCACGCGCCGCATTGCCCTCACCGACGAGGGCCGCCGTTACCTGGACCGCTGCCGGGAGGTGCTGGGCGCCGTACAGGACGCAGAAGAATCCCTCGGCGACCAGGGCGGCAAGCCGCGCGGCCACCTGGTCATCACCGCGCCCGTACTTTTTGGCCAGATGTATGTGGCGCCCGCCGTCACGCGTTTTGTGCAACGCTACCCCGGCGTGAACTGCAAACTGATGCTGCACGACCGGGTGGTCAACCTGCTCGAAGAAGGCATTGATGTCGGTGTGCGCATAGGCGCACTCGAAGACTCCACGCTGGTGGCGCAATCGGTGTTCAGCATACGGCGGGTGGTGGTTGCGAGCCCGGCCTTCCTGCGCAAACACGGGCTACCCAAACACCCGCGCGACCTTGCGTCAAGCAACTGCGTGCGCTTCACAGGCCCGAGCGAGCCGTGGTGGACCTTTCACGAAAAGGGCAAGACTTTCACGGTACCCGTCTCTGGCAACCTGGAGTTCAACAATGCCGCGCCGGCTGTCGAGGCCTGTGTGGCTGGCGCAGGTTTCGGCATGTTCATCTCATACCAGGCCGCGCCTTTTGTGCAGCAGAAAAAGCTGGTGACGGTGCTGGAAGAATTTGAACCACCCAAACGCCCTGTGAGCGTGGTCTACCCGCATGCACGGTTGTTGCCGGCCCGCACCAAGGTATTTATCGAGTGGATGAAAGACGAGCTTTCGCAAATCAGCCGAACGGCGCTGGCCACACGTGCAGAACCCGCACGACCATAACCCCGCGCTGAAAAAAATTGTGGTCCGGTGGTAAGGTCAAGACATGAAAGAAAAGACAGGAAAAGGAACCCCGTATGCAGACATTTGACTTTGACCTCTTCGTCGTCGGCGGCGGCAGCGGCGGCGTTCGCGCCGCGCGCATGGCTGCACAGCGCGGCGCAAAGGTCGCTCTGGCCGAGGTGGCCGACATGGGCGGCACCTGCGTCAATGTAGGCTGCATTCCCAAAAAGCTTTACAGCTACGCGGCCCACTTCGCCGAATCGTTTGAAGAGTCGCATGGTTTTGGCTGGAAAGGCGAAGCACCGGTATTCGACTGGGACACACTGAAGGCCAACCGCGCACGCGAGATCTCGCGCCTGAACGGCGTCTATGTGCAGCTGCTCGACAACTCCGGTGTAAAAATCATCAAGGGCTGGGCGCGGCTGCTCGATGCACACACGGTAGAGGTCGACGGCCAGAAGTTCAGCGCCAGGAACATACTGATCTCAACCGGCGGCACAGCCACCGTTCCCGCAGTGGAAGGACGCGAACACGTCGTCACATCCGACAGCATGTTTGACCTCAAACCCTTCCCCAAGCGCCTGCTGGTGGTGGGCGGCGGCTACATCGCCTGCGAGTTCGCGTCCATCTTCAATGGCCTGGGCTCTCACGTCACGCAAGTGCACCGCGGCGAGCTGCTGCTGACCGGCTTTGATGACGACATACGCGGCTTCATTGCCAGCGAGATGGGCAAGACCGGCGTCAACCTTCTGCTCAAGACCGAGGTCGGGTCCATCACCAAAACCGCAGACGGCCTGCTTGTGAAGTTCAAGGGCCAGGACGCGAGCTTCACGGTCGATACCGTGCTGTACGCTACCGGCCGCGTGCCGAACGCCAGCGGGCTGGGGCTGGAAGCGGTGGGCGTTGAAGTCAACGCGCAAGGCGCCATCAAGGTCGATGCGCATTACCAGTCATCAGTGCCTTCAATCTACGCACTGGGCGACGTCACTGCGCGCGTACAACTGACACCTGTGGCGACAGGCGAGGCCATGGTGCTGGTTGACCACCTGTTCGGTGCCGTGGCCGGCAAGAAGGCGCGCAGCATCAGCTACGACTTCATTCCCACAGCTGTCTTCACGCACCCCAACATCGGCACCGTGGGCTATTCAGAAGCCGAAGCACGCAGGAAGTTTGGCGGGATCACCGTGTACCGCAGCGACTTCAAGGCACTCAAGCACACCTTGAGCGGCAGCACCGAACGCACGCTCATGAAGCTGCTGGTCGAAGACGCGACTGACCGTGTGGTGGGCCTGCACATGGTGGGCGCCGATGCCGGCGAGATCGTGCAGGGCTTCGCAGTCGCCATGAAAGCCGGCGCCACCAAGGCAATTTTTGACAGCACGATTGGCATTCACCCGACCATGGCCGAAGAGTTTGTGACCATGCGTGAACCCGTCAAGCCTCTTTAGCCCCGATTCCCCCCGGAGAAGACACCATTTCCAGCACTTTTGCAAAACCTTTTGAAGCAAGGCATTCAGCGTAGCGAGGTTTTGGCAAGCAGGGGCCGCAGAACCGGCTTCGCCGGGCTGCAGGCGCAGCGGCCCCCCGGGGGCAGGGAGCTACACGCAGTGAGCAACCGTGGGGCCATAATTGCTCATGCCTTACCTGCCAGCCTTTATCGCCCCCAGCCGTTACAACGACCCCGCCGCTGCGCTGGCCCAGGTGCGTGCGATTTACGACCAGCAGATCGCCCACCTGCGCGATGCCATGCAGCGTTTTGTTGCCGGCGAGACCCTGCCTGGCCACGTGCGCGCCTGCTACCCCTTTGTGCGCATACACACCGACACCGTGGCGCGCGCAATCCTCGATACCCTGGATGTCTCGCAGCTCAGTTATGGTTTTGTCGCCGGCCCGGGCCGCTTTGAAACCACGCTGACGCGGCCCGACCTCTACGGCGAGTACTACCTGGAGCAGTTCCGCCTGCTGCTGCAGAACCACAACGTCGAGCTTGAAGTCGGCACCAGCACGCAGCCGATACCGGTGCACTTTTCGTTTGCCGAGCATGACCACATCGAAGGCAATTTAAGCGTTGCGCGCCGCACGCTGATGCGCGATGTGTTCGACCTGCCCGACCTGGGCGCAATGGACGACGGCATTGCCAACGGCACCTACGAGGCCAGCCCCGGTGAAGCGCAGCCACTGTCGCTTTTTACCGCTGCACGGGCTGACTATTCACTGCAGCGCCTGCGCCACTACACCGGCACCTCCCCCGACTGGTTCCAGAACTTTGTGCTGTTCACCAACTACCAGTTCTATATCGACGAGTTCGTGCGCCTGGGCCATGAAGCCATGGCCGACCCCAACAGCGAATACACCTGCTTTGTCGAACCCGGCAATGTCGTCACGCGCCGCGCAGGGCTTGAGCCGCAAGCCGGCGACGACCTCGGCGTGCCGCCGCCGCGCCTGCCGCAAATGCCGGCCTACCACCTGATGCGTGCCGACCGCACCGGCATCACCATGGTCAACATCGGCGTCGGCCCCGCCAATGCCAAGAACATTACCGACCACATCGCGGTGCTGCGGCCCCACGCCTGGATCATGCTGGGCCACTGCGCCGGCCTGCGTAACACCCAGCAGCTCGGCGACTACGTACTGGCCCACGGCTATGTGCGTGAAGACCATGTGCTGGACGAAGAACTGCCGCTGTGGGTACCCATCCCTGCGCTGGCCGAAATCCAGAAAGCGCTGGAACAGGCCGTTGAAGACGTCACCCACTTCAAGGGCCCCGAGCTCAAACGCATCATGCGTACCGGCACAGTTGCGTCAACCGACAACCGCAACTGGGAGCTGCTGCCCGGCAACCAGCCGCAGCGCCGCTTCAGCCAGAGCCGCGCCGTCGCGCTGGACATGGAAAGCGCCACCATCGCCGCCAATGGTTTCCGCTTTCGCGTGCCCTACGGCACGCTGCTGTGCGTGAGCGACAAGCCCCTGCACGGCGAGATCAAGCTGCCCGGCATGGCCAACCACTTCTACCGCGAACGCGTGGACCAGCACCTGCGCATAGGCATACGCGCCATCGAACTGCTGCGCCAGGAAGGCATCAGGCAGCTGCACAGCCGCAAGCTGCGGAGTTTTGCCGAAGTGGCGTTTCAGTAAGGCAGCGCACGGAGGCTTATTGGCGATCCGCGAACCCTGACTGCTATTGAAAATATAGCTGCCCACGTGCGTATTTAAAGGGCTGTGGCCATAAATGGCACCTGAAAATGACCTGAAAAGGCTGTTTTTGGGCTGAAACTGCTTGAAATCCTGGCCCAAAGCCTGGAAGCTCAGAATTAATGCGTCATAAATGAATCATTAAGTGTCTATAGTGCTGTTTGTGATGCATTATTGTTTGAATCCAGCGGCAGAAGAACAAAAATCGAGGCGTGGTCACCCGACAAGATAATCAGGCATGCCCAAGCCCCCTGCCAGCGCCCTGGTTCACATCACCCCGCAAACCCACCACGTCGTCATCGACATGATGTATGCCAGTCCCCGCAACTTCACGGGCAAGACGGTCTACGGATTTACGGAATGTCTTCTTCACCCGCAAGCCGAGGTGGCGCTGCGCAAGGCAGCTGCGGCGGCGAAGGGTTTTGGCTTCACGCTCAAGATATTCGATGCCTACCGGCCGCAAGAAGCACAGGAGGCCTTGTGGGCGCATCTGCCGGACCCGCATTACGTGGCCGACCCGGCAGTGGGCTCCAACCACACGCGCGGCGTGGCGCTCGACCTGACCCTGCTCGACGCACACGGCAACGAACTCGACATGGGCACACCGGTCGACACCATGACGCCTGCATCGCACCACTTCTACCCGGCGCTGTCAGCAGCGGTGATGCTCAACCGCATGCACCTGCTGACCATCATGCTGGAGGCGGGGTTTGTTCACCACCCTTACGAGTGGTGGCATTACCAGCTGGCTGATGCGCATAGGTTTGAGCTGATTGGCGATGAGGCTTTTGAAGCCTGTCTGGCGGCTGCAGCTTCTTGACTGCTATCGGGCTGTCATTGCGGACTTGATCCGCAATCCATGGCGACGAAGCGGGGATGGATCCCGGATCAAGTCCGGGATGACAGAAAGGAAGACAAACCTCCCCGCACCCGTTCCCGAATCCTTCTCCAAAACCCGTGGAGGCTGGGCCGAGGAGCGCAGATGGAGACGGCATCAAGGGGAAAACTTGTTTGAGCGCAGCGAGTTGTTTTGACCGCCGCCGGAGTCGAGCAGCGCAGGTTGCCTGTAGCGAAGCGGAAGGACCCAGACGTCGGGTCGCCTTTTTTTTGGTCACTTTTCTTTTGGCGAAGCAAAAGAAAGTGACTTGCCGCCGGGCAACCCCCGGCTTGGTCGTGAAGGGGATGACCTACAAACCACGCACATCGCGGTCTGAAGGCGCATCAACAAAGTCCCTAACCTCAGTTCCCACCTCAGCCCGCATCAACGGCAAATGCTGCGGATACTCCCGCTGCATGAAATCCACCAGCGCCTCCCGCACCTTGCAGCGCAAATCCCAGTTCAGGCTCGAGTTGCCAGATGTGACCAGCACACGCAACTGCATGCTTTTCTCGCCCGCTTCGACCACCTGCAGCAGGCACAGGCGCCTGTCCCATTCGCTGGCGGCTTCACAGGCGCGCTGCGCGGCATCGCGCAGCGGCTGCAGCGGCATGCGGTAATCGACCCACAAAAACACCGTGCCTGTGATCTGGGCACTGGTGCGCGTCCAGTTCTGGAAAGGGTTCTCGATAAACCACTGCAGGGGAATGATGAGGCGGCGTTCGTCCCATATCTTGAGCACGACATAGGTGCCGTTGATCTCTTCGACACGGCCCCACTCGCCCTGCACGATGAGCACGTCATCAATGCGTATGGGTTGCGCCAGCGCCAGCTGCAGGCCGGCGATCAGGTTGCTGAAGACCGGGCGTGCGGCAATACCGGCGACGATACCGATGACACCCGCCGACGCCAGCAGGCTGGTGCCGACCTGCCGCGCGCCAGGAAAGGTCATCAGCATCAAAGACAGTCCCGCCACCAGCACCATAAAGCCCGCGGTGCGTGCGAGCAGCCGGGTCTGTGTATGGATGCGGCGTGCGTTGAGGTTGTCTTCGACATCCATCGAATGCTGGGTAATGATGCCTTGCGACACGCCGTCAATGGCGCGCAGGCCCAGCCAGGTGATCGTGGCCAGCAGCAGAAGTGCATTGCCGTGACGCACCTGCGATATCAGCGGCAGCGCATCAGGCGCAGCCTGCCACACACCCTGCAGCGCGATCAGCGGCAACACAAAACGTGTGGGCCGCCAGCTGCGGCGCGCCACAGCGCCGGCAATCGGCAGGTTGCGCGTGAGGCGATGAACAACCGCCGTACCGGCGCGGTGTACCAGCAATGCGACCACTACTGCAATCAGGGCGCTCAGCAGCACACCCCAGGCGGTGTTCTCAAAAATACTGAATTCGCTGGCAGTCATCTATGAGGGACGGTACCGCTCTCCGCAAGTTCCGCGCAGATACATTCCGTATCAGCTTGCTGCACGTGGTTTCACAAGCGCTGCCGCTTTTTTGGCATTCGTGCGTGCTACCTCAACATCTGGATCAAAGGCCAGCGCTACGCCCATGCGGCGTTTCACAAAACTCTCGGGCTTGCCGAACAGCCGGATGTCCGAGTTGGGCACCCGCAGCGCCTCGGCCACGCCATCAAACACAATGCCTTTGGCCTCAACGCCACCATAAATCACGGCGCTGGCGCCGGGTGTGCGGAGGGCGGTGTTGACGGGCAGGCCGAGGATGGCGCGAGCATGCAACTCGAACTGGGTTTGCACCTGCGTGCACATGGTGACCATGCCCGTGTCGTGCGGGCGCGGGCTGACCTCGCTGAACCAGACGTCATCGCCTTTTACAAACAGCTCGACGCCGAAGACGCCCTGGCCGCCGAGGTTGTCGGTCACAGCCTTGGCAATCTCCCGGCTTTTCTTCAGCGCGGCTTCGCGCATGGGGTGCGGCTGCCAGCTTTCGACGTAATCGCCGCTGACCTGCACATGGCCTATGGGCTCACAGAAATGGGTCTCGATTTTTCCATCAGCGCCAAGTGCGCGCACGGTGAGCTGCGTGATCTCGTAATCGAAGTCGATAAAACCCTCAACAATCACGCGGCCATGGCTCACACGGCCGCCGGCCATGGCGTAGTCCCAGGCTTTTTTCACGTCGTCGGGGCCGGCGATCTTGCTCTGGCCCTTGCCGGATGAGCTCATCACCGGCTTCACAATATTGGGGTAGCCGATTTTGGAATCAATCGCGGCCTGCAGTTCTTGCAGCGAATCGCAAAACACATAGGGGCTGGTGGGCAGGCCCAGTGTTTCGGCAGCAAGGCGGCGAATGCCTTCACGGTCCATGGTCAGGCGTGCAGCGCGCGCCGTGGGAATCACACGAACCGTGCCCGCAGCTTCGAGCTCTTCCAGCATGGGCGTGGCAATCGCTTCAATTTCAGGCACCACCAGCATGGGCTTTTCCTTTTCAACCAGCGCCTTCAACTGCGCCGGGTCACTCATGGTGATGGTGCGCGCATGGTGGGCCACCTGCTGGCCGGGCGCGTTGTCGTAACGGTCAACGGCAATCGTTTCAACGCCTAGGCGCTGCAGCGCAATCAGCACCTCCTTGCCCAGCTCGCCCGAGCCGAGCAGCATGACTTTGGTTGCGTTGGGGGAAAGGGGTGTGCCGAAGGTGGTCATATGAAAGTATTTGTTTTAAGCAGTGAAGAGATCAGTAAGCTGTTTGAATCAGGCAGCCAATGCGAACCTGCCGTCGTTATAGGTTGCGATGGCGTTCAGTTCCGTGGCCAGCGTATCTTTCGCGATGGCAGTGTCATAGTCCGTTTGCAGGCCACTCCAGAAAGCCTCGCTGGTACCGAAATATCTGGAAAGACGCAGGGCGGTGTCAACACTGACGGCGCGTTTGCCCGCAAGAATGGCCGCGATGCGGGTCAAGGGAACATGGATCTCCTTGGCGAGGCGATAAGGCGTGATCTCCATGGGCTTGAGGAATTCTTCGGCAAGGATTTCACCGGGATGGGGGTAAGGGATTTGGCGCGTCATAAAAGCTCCCGTCAGTGGTAATCGACGATTTCAATATTCTCAGGTCCGTTGGGCGTCCACCTGAAACACAGCCGCCACTGGTCATTGATGCGAATGCTGTGCTGGCCCCTGCGATCTTTCCTGAGGGCTTCAAGCCTGTTCTGCGGCGGTATCTTCAAATCATTCAAGTTGGCCGCCCTGTTGAGCATGGCCAGCTTTCGCATGGCGACCGTTTCAATATTTGCCCATCGCTTGACTCGTCTGCCCTCAAAAAGGCTTTGCGTGTCTTTGCAGTGAAAGCCAAGGATCATGCCGCCATAGTAACGCAACGCGTCAGTATCGTCAAGCGTTACCTCACTCACAGCATCGCGTTAGCCCCTGATGGCTACAAGCTTATTTCCTTCAGATGATAATTATTCTCAACAACAAAGACCAACACCAGAGAGGCTCATGTCCACCACACCCGAAACAAGCGCACCGCCCCCTCGCAAACGCCGCCCGCCGCGCCGTGTTGAAGTCACGAACGTGCAGGTGCTCAGTCCGGCCATGCGCCGCATCACGCTCAAGGGCACCGAGCTGGAAGGCTTTGCGCCTGAAGCGCCGGCAAGCTACATCAAACTCATATTCCCTGAACCGGGGCAAACCGAACCCGACCGCCCGCTGCCCGATGCGCCGCGCCCGAAATCGATGCGCACCTACACGCCGCTTGCCGTGCGGCCTGATGTGCATGAAGTCGACGTTGATTTCGTGTTGCATGGTGAGGGCCCGGCATCGACCTGGGCTGCACAGGCCAGGGTGGGCAACGTCCTTTTCCTGATGGGACCCGGCCCCGGCTACGCACTGGACAAAACTGCGGCGGAACATCTGCTGATTGCCGACGACAGTGCGCTGCCTGCGGTTGAAAACATATTGGCTGAACTGCCGTCGAGCGCAAGGGTGCAGTTGCTGGTCGAGGTCATCAGCGCCGACGAAGAGCGCACCCTAAAGAGTACCGCAGCAGTCACCGCACAATGGCTGCCGCGCGGCAGCGACCATCGAAGCGCTGGCGTGCCGCTGGAAAAGGCCCTGCGTTCGCTGGCTATTCCCGCAGACGCAAAGATTTACCTCGCCTGCGAAGCGGCTGCCATGCGCCGCATCCGCAAGTTGCTGACCGATGAGCTGGGTATTGACCGCAAGAACATCGTGGGCCGCGGCTACTGGAAGCTGGACACCATCAATCACCCCGATCATGACTATGGTGAGGATAATTAGCCCCCACGGTCGCTCACTGCGTGTAGCTCCCTGCCCCCCGAGGGGGCCGCTGCGCCTGCGGCCTGGCAAAGCCAGTTCCGCGGCCCCTGCTTGCACAGTCGGGGATACGTGAATTCAGCATTGCTGGAGATGGTGGCTCATGCGCAACAATAGACAAATGAGCCAACCACTTCTCAGCATCCAGGGCCTGACCAAACGCTACGGCGACACAACGGTTGTCGATAACCTGTCGTTCAGCATCGCACCGGGTGAATGCCTGGGGGTGATTGGCCCGAATGGCGCAGGCAAGACCACCACCATACGCATGTGCCTGGGTCTGACCGCGCCCGATGCGGGTGAGATCACCTTCACGCCGGGAGGCGGCGTTTTGCGCATGCCGCAGGATGCACTGGCCATCAAGGAGAAGCTGGGCATCGTCAGCCAGTTCGACAGCCTAGACCCGGATTTCTCTTGTTCTGAAAACCTGCTGGTCTTCGGCCGCTATTTCGGCATGAAGGACGCAGTGATCCGTGAGCGCATTCCCAAACTGCTGGAGTTCGCGGCACTCACGCACAAGGCCGACGCCAAGCTCAGCGAGCTGTCAGGCGGCATGAAGCGCCGGCTGAGTCTTGCACGCGCACTCGTCAATGACCCGCAACTGTTGCTGCTCGATGAGCCCACCACCGGCCTGGACCCCCAGGCACGCCACCTGATGTGGGAGCGCCTGCAGCGCCTGGTGCAGCAGGGCAAATCGATTCTGCTGACGACCCACTTCATGGACGAGGCGGAGCGCCTGTGCAACCGCCTGCTGGTGCTGGACCACGGCAAGAAGATGACTGAAGGCACACCGCGTGAGCTCATCGCAGAAAACCTGGAGCCAGACGTGGTCGAGGTTTATGGTGCAGGTGCGCTTGAACTCGTCAACGCACCACTGAAGGCGCTGGCTTCGCGCACGGAAGTCAGCGGTGAGACGGTGTTCTTTTACACGCAGGATTCAAAAGCATTGATGAATGCACTGACCGAATACCCGAACCTGCGCACCTTGCACAGGCCTGCCAATCTCGAGGATTTATTTCTCAAGCTCACCGGCCGCCAGATCAGGGAGGATGCGTGATGTCCACCAACAACCCCTCGCTCTTTCGTGCGCCACGCATCAGCATGCGCTGGCTGCCCGTCTTCAGGCGCAACCTGCTGGTCTGGCGCAAGCTGGCCATTCCCAGCCTGGTCGGCAATATTGCAGAGCCGCTGATCACGCTGGTGGCTTTCGGTTATGGCCTGGGTGCACTGGTAGGCCAGGTGCAGCTCAATGGTGCGGCCGTGCCCTACATCCTGTTTCTGGCCAGTGGCTCCATCTGCATGAGCGCGATGAACGCGGCCTCCTTCGAGGCGCTGTATTCAGCCTTCTCGCGCATGCAGGTGCAGCGCACCTGGGACGGCATCATGAACGCGCCGGTTCAACTCGACGACGTGGTGTTTGCAGAAATGCTGTGGGCAGCTTTCAAGTCCCTCTTCACTACAACGGTGATTTTGCTGGTCATGCTCGCGCTGGGCATCAGCCACAGTCCCATGCTCCTGCTCTCCCTGCCCCTGCTGGGCCTGGTCGGCATCACCTTTTCATGCATCGCGCTTATCTTCAATGCGCTGGCCAAGGGCTACGACTTCTTCACCTATTACTTCACGCTCTTTTTAACGCCCACCATGTTCCTGAGCGGCGTGTTCTTTCCGCGTGACCAGTTGCCCGGCATCATGCGTGTGATCTCCGACTGGCTGCCACTGACAGCTGCAGTGGAACTCATACGCCCACTCTTCATGGGCCGCTGGCCGGCACATGGCCTGCAGCATTTGCTGCTACTGGTCGTCTATGCGGTAGTGGCTTTCTGGATTGCGCTGGCGCTGACGCGCAAACGGTTTCGTGGATAAGGATGAATGATGCAAAAGCTTGATGCCGATTCGCTCAAACAGCTAGCTGCGGCACGTAAAGGTACGGCCTGCAGCTGCCCGCTACGCCCGACGGCATGCTGGGAAAGCTTTACCGAAGACCGCTGGCCCAAGGCACAGATGACGGCCCTGGGCACTTTGCGTGACCCTGACATTTACGAGCCCACACAGCAAGAGTTTCACCCTGACGGTACGCGCTATGCGTCACCCGATGCACCGGTGGCAGTGAAGTTCTTTCCCTACAACGTGTGCGATGTGTACGGCTGCGGCAGCTGCCACAAGGTATTGCTCCGGTACACGGAATTCGGTGGCTATTACGTTGACCACCGCGTCAGGGCGCTTGATGCCGGGTTGATTCCCCAGGCAGATATCAAGACCTAGGCACCCGATCCAAGCAGCACCTTGCCGGTGTTGGGGCCGGCACTCATGGCTGCCAGAGCAGCCTTGAACCCGGCCAGAGGAAAGGCCGACTTGACTGGCAGATCTAGCCCGCCATCGGCCATGGCCTGCCAGATTTCTGATGTCATGCGGGGAACCGCTTCAGATGACCTCGACAGCCAGTAGTCAATGCCAAAACCTTTCCAGCTGAGGTTGCGGTAGATCATGTCCACGTTGGTGACCTGTGCTGCGGTGGTTTCCATCACGCCATAACTCACGATGGTGGCCCCCTGATGCATGGCAGGGAACACGCGCGTGATGGACTGCCCGCCGACACAGTCAAGCAGTGCCGCGATGGTTTGCCCTCCGGTCACCTCCAGGATGGATGCTGAGAGATCCACCACCTCCGTGGATACCACCGGAAACGGCAGCGTGATCTTTGCTGCGCCGCGAACGATGCCAATCACCTTGATGCCCTTGCGCATCGCCAGCCCATGAACCAGGCGCGCAATACCCGAGCTTGCGGCGTTCACCGCGATCCAGTCACCGGCCTTCACGTCCGCATCGTCCAGCAGGGCCCAGGCGGTCAAGGGATTCAGCGAAAACTGGCAGGCGCTGTCTGCTTCGATGCCATCGGGAACAGCATGTATTTTTGCAACGGGAACGCTGACGTATTCTGCCCAGGTACCGGGATGACGAAAGGCTACACGCGTACCCACAGCCAGCGAGACGCCCTCACCTGCAGCCACCACTTTGCCGCTGCCTTCAAGGCCGGCGACCTGCGGCAAAGCCGGTTTGATGCGGTAGCGGCCGCCGATGAACATCATGTCCGCCGGATGCATGGGACTCGCCTCAAGCTGCACAAGGACTTCTCCGGCGGCCGGCTCTGGAACACTGACGGTCTTCAAGGCCAGGACTTCTTCTGCTTTTCCGGCCGCGTCAAACACCAGGGCCTGCATTGTTGTTGCTGTCATTTTTCTCTCATGGTTTTAATGCGCGTTCAGAAACGCGCGTCAAGGCAAAAGTGCCATTTCTTTCAGGCGCTCCATCACCATGGGACGCCAGCCGCCCAGTGCGATGGTCCGCAGCAAAGGTGCATCGATCGGGTCGTATTGCCGGGAGGTACCTCGTGTGAGGTTTTCAAACAGACCGGTACGGAAGTTCACGCGCAGCTCGTCTCCGGTGTCGCATTCGCTGGTGACAGCTTCGCAATGCGGCAACATGGGCAGCCCGGCATTGATGGCATTGCGAAAGCTGCCGCGCGGAATGGACTCCACCACCAGCCCCATGCCTAAGCCCGCCAGCCCCAACAGGCCCTGTATGTGAGGATTGCCCTGCGCAAAACGCAGGCCGGCCACCATGATGTCCCCGGGCATGACCTTCGCTGCGAAGCTTTTGTCTATGCCGCACATCACGTGGTTCTTCAGCACCTCGGGGCGGATCTCGCGCGCTACGGCCAGTTCATGGCTCATCAGGTCACCGTCGACTGAAATGTTGTCGCCAAACTTCCAGCAGCGGCCACGGTAAACCCAGTTGAAACTGTTGACGTCACTCACAGGAATTCCCTCGGGTCGGTGATTTCGCCGACGATGGCCGATGCCGCTACCGTCATCGGGCTGGCCAGGTAAATCTGCCCGTCGTGGGGACCCAGTCGTCCGGCATCGTTTCGCGTACCCGTGTTGATGGATGTCTCGCCAGGGCCCAGTGTCCCGATCACGCCCCCGGCACAAGGACCACACCCGGGCTGCGTGGTCATCGCGCCTGCATCCGAGAAGACCTGCATGAGGCCTTCCGCGTAAGCCTTGGCGGCGATCTCCTGGGTGCCCGGCGTGATGATCATGCGCACAGCGGGTGAGAGCTTGCGTCCCCGCAATACACGCGCTGCATCGCGCAGGTCTTCGAGCGAGCAGTTGGCGCATGAGCCAATGAAGGCGTGCTGGATGGCGGTTCCCGCAACGGCGCTGATACCCACCACGTTGTCCGGGCGCGGCGGTGCGGCAACCTGGGGCTCCAGGCTTCCCATGTCAAAGTCAATCACGGCCTTGAACTGCGCATCTGCGTCGCTCGCGATCAGGGCCAGCGGGCCGCGAGCCCGCGCTGCAAGCATGCCGAGGATTTGCGCGTCGGGCTCGGCAATCGCAGACTTGGCGCCTATTTCAAGAGGTGTGTTGCACAGCGTCATGCGACCGCCAATGCCGATATCTTTCAAGGCCGGGCCGCCGTATTCGACCACGCTGTAATCCACCAGGTCCGCAGGCAGGTCAACCGTCAACCTCTGTGCAACGTCGCGCATGCTGGTGCCCGGCCTCAGCCGGCCATGCAGGTTGACGCGTACAGTCGGTGGAACCCGTATCCAGGCCGAGCCACAGGCCAGTACTTCGCTGATCTCCGTGACCATGGCGATGCCCAGGCAACCCACTGCACCGTAGTTGGTAACGTGTGTGTCGTAGGCGAGTACCAGCATGCCCGGCCGCACATAACCCAGCTCTATGGGGAACACATGACCATGCCCCCCCCGGCCGGCATCGTAAAAGTTTTCGATGCCGTAGCGCTGCACGATTTCGCGCACTGCCTTTTGCCGCTCTGATGCGCGCAGGCTGAGGGCTACCGGCTCGTGGTCGGTCGATATCAATACCTTTTCAGGGTTGCGTATCTGACTGACACCCAGGTCTTTCAAGGCCTTGTCGAAGTTGACGACATACCAGTCGTGGCAGGTGACCAGATCAGGTTCCGGGTAAATGGTGTCGCCGACGCTGACCGGACGGCCGGCGGCGCGCGACAGTATCTTTTCCGTGATGGTTTGGCCCATGATGTCTGCTGCTTCTTTCCTGTTCAGAGTTCCATGACACTTGCCAGGGATTCACCGGCGCGAAGCCGCGAATCGCGAAGCAGGTGCCTGCCTTCAAGTTCTGTGGCGCGCGCAACAACTGTGGCAATGTCCGCTGCAGCTATGACAACTACACCGTCTTCATCCCCAACGATGAAGTCACCCGGGTTCACTGTCACCTCACCCACGCACACCGGCACATTCATCCAACCCGCATGATTTTTAGTGGCGCCCCGCACGCTGGTGCCTGCCGCAAACACCGGAAAACCCAGTACATCGATTTCAGCAACATCGCGGATGGCGGCGTTGGTCACGCAGCCGGCAATGCCTTTTGCATGCGCTGCGATCGCCGATGTGCCGCCCCATATCGTCACGCGGGCGGTACCGCCAGCGTCAATCACCAGTACGTCGTCGCGCTGAGCCTTGTTGATGGCGTGAAAGACGCCGAGGTTGTCGCCCGGCAAGGTGCGCAAGGTAAAGGCAAAACCGGCCACACGTTTTCCGCCCGCCAGAGACCGGATATGCGGGGCCATGTCGCCGCGCTTGCCGGCTGCCTCGTACAGCGATGCAGCCGGCAGCGATTTCAACGCCTCCGGTATCGTTCTCGATGGGGCAGCGCCGGTGCTCATGCGACTTCGGCGGATTTCGCCGCCTGGATATCGATTGAAAACGCATCCCCGCTTTGCTGCACATGCCAGCCGGCCATCAGCTTGGCGTGCGCCGGAAGGATGTTCGAGTTGTTGGCCGCCGCCCGCCTGAGGACGTTGACGCGGGTGTTACGCGCCACATCCTGCAACTCGCACCAGCGGCTGTTGATGTCGGGGTGCAGGATCTGGATGGGTGAATGAATCACGTCACCGGTGAAAAGGTGTTCCACACCACCGGTGTTCAGCGAGTAAATCATGTTGCCTGGCGTGTGGCCTGGTGCGGCATGCGCGATCAGCCCGGCGGCTTCGTCACCGTCGTCCATGAACTTCGCAAGCCCCGCTTCAACAATGGGCATCACGCTGTCTTTCAACGGCTCTTCAAACACCTTGAGCAGGGTGCCCGCCTTTTGCCTCTCGCTGTAGACCTCCCAGTCGATACGCGGCAGGTAGTGCGTGGCATTCGGAAAGGTGGGTATCCAGCGGCCATCCACGAGTTTGGTGTTCCAGCCAACGTGGTCGCCATGCAGGTGTGTGCAAATCACGTGCTTCACCTGCTCTGGCTCTGCGCCAATCGCCTTCAACCAGTCAAGGACCGGGTTGTTGAGCATGTGCTGCGATGGGGCGGTGCGTTTTTTTGAGTTGCCCACGCCGGTATCGACGATGACAAAACCCCCGGCCATCTTCAGTATCCAGAGCTGGAAGGTAAAGACCAGCCGGTTGGTGACCGGCATGAAGTAGTCGGGGCTCATCCAGCCGAGGTTGCGCTCAAGCGATGCGGCAGGCACGCCGGGCAGCATCCACTGCGCGTCGTGCGTCGGGCCGTGAAATTCAATGACCTGGAAAAGCTCAACATCCTTGCTGAGCATGCGCGAATTCATCATGTTGTCTCCTTCATATCGGGACTGGCAACGCCATTTTGCGCGTAGACCACTCAAATTGACCAAATTGTAATATTGTCATGCCAGTATACCAAATGCGAGATTTCGCACAAGACCCTGACCACAAAACGGTTGATTGGAGATTTCTGGAGTGAGGTGGGCCGACGCCACGGCCTGCGAAAGTGGACGTGGTACCTACAAAGCTGGCAAAGCAGGAAGAGACGCCCTTGAGGGCTGTGCAGCGGCTAGTTTGCGGCTGCGGCGCGTTTGCGTTTGGGCTTTGCGACGGCCTCTTCAACCAGCACGCGGTTTACAAAGGCGCTGAAGTGCTGCGCATACAAGGTACTGGCAGCGCAGGCGGCATCCGGGTCACGCTGACGGATCGCCTGCACGATGGTGCGCATCTCGCCAATGGCCTCAGGCACCCTGTCGGGCTGGCGCAGGGACGACGCCCAGCACTGGCTGAGGCGTGCGTTGAGCCGCTTCAGGGTGGTCTGCAGCACTTCGCTGTGCGTGCCAGCGACAAAGGCATCGTAATAGTTGTGCTTGGCGCGGCGTATGGCCAGCGCATTACCGGTGCTGAAGGAGCTTTCAAAGGTCAGCAGCGCCGCTTCAAAAGCATCAATCTCGGACTCCAGGCCATGCTCCGCGAAGTACCTGGCGCAAAGGCCTTCCACCAGTATGCACAGGTCGCACAGCGCCTTGACTTCGAGCGGCGTCAGGGTGCGAACCACGGGGCCGCGGTTAGGTACGTTTTCAATCAGGCCTTCGGTTTCCAGCTGGCGAATGGCCTCGCGCAATGACGGGCGGCTGATCTGTAATGCCTCGCAGAGAGCCCGCTCAATCAGGCGCTCACCGGGCTTGTAGACGCCCTCAATGATTGCCGTGCGAAGTTTTTCAACGATCTGAGAGCGCAGCGGCGCGGGATTGCGCTCAATAAACATCCAGTCGTCGGTCATTGGGGTTTTGGCTTGCGAGGCTGAAAAGTGAAAAGTGACGTCATTATGAAAGATGTGCCAACAGCGGGCATAGAACAAATCCCCCAAACGAAACGGGCCGCCTTCAGGCGGCCCTTTTTGATGTACGCGTCAGTGCCTTATTCGACCGTGATGTTCTGGTCTTTCACCACCTTTTGCCAGCGATCTTCTTCACGCGAAAGCATGGCGGCAAGCTGGGCTGAAGTCATGGGCTTTTGCACTGTAACCCCACCGGCGGCCCTGACCTTGCTGGCATAGGCTTCTGAAGAAGTTGCCGCATTGATGGCCGCGTTAAGTTTTTCCACAATAGCTGGCGGCGTAGCTTTGGGCGCCATGATCACGTAGTTGATAACCGCGGTAAAACCCTTCATGCCCTGCTCATCCAGGGTAGGAACCTGTGGATAGCCAGGGTCACGCTGGGCGCCCGGCGTGCCGAGCACTTTCATCTTGCCCAATGCCACCTGCTGCATCGCGGCGAAGGTCATGAATCCATAGTCTAGCTGGCCGCTGCCGATGTCGATGAGTGCGGTCTGGAAGCTCTTGTAGGGGATGTGAACCGACTTCGTTCCGGCCGCCACATTAAAGACCTCGCCAAACAGGTGGATCGGGCTGCCGACCCCAGCCGAGCCGTAGGAGTATCTGCCCGGATTGGCCTTCAGCAGCGCAATGAAATCATGCAGGTTGTTGGCTGGCACGTTCATGGACACCACCAGCGGGTTGGCCACGGTGGCGACGTGGGCCACAGGCGCAAAGTCAAGGTTGCCTTTGTAGGGAAGCGTCTTTTGAATGGACTGAGGCACGATATTCGGGAAGGCCGCAACCATCAGGGTGTAACCATTGGGCGCAGCACGCGCCACCACGGATGCGCCCACCACCTGGCCAGCGCCGGGACGGTTGTCCACAATCACCGGCTGTTTCAGCGTGGTCGCCAGCTCATTGCCCACGGTTCGCGCAAACAGGTCTGCCAGCGTACCCGCCGTATAGGGAACGATGATGGTGATCGGTTTATCGGGGTAGGTTTGTGCCGCGCCGGGCACGTGCCAGGCAGCAGTCGCTGCGGCAAGCAGCCACGCCAAAAAAAATTTTGCAAGACGGTTATCTATTTTTCCATGCATGGGTCATCTCCATTATTTAGGGGTCTGAAACGCCGGGCAAGGCAATTTCAGTCATTTACACTCCCAAGTGCCAAATGGCAATCTTGTCATGCCATTTTGCCATCTTACCATTTCTCTTGTAAACTGGATTTCTTTAAAAAGAAGGAGATTTCATGGTTTACGAGATGAGGACTTACCAGATCAAGGTGGGTGAAATCGCCCGCTACCTGAAGCAGTTCGAAGAAAAGGGACTGCCGGTGGTGTCGCGTTACTGCAAGCTGGTGGCGTACTGGACCATAGACACCGGCGTGTTAAACCGCGTGGTGCACGTCTGGGAGTTTGAAGATCTGGAGGCACGCCGCAAGGCGCGCGAGAAATGGTGGGCTGACCCGGAGTGGATCAACGGCTATATACCGCTCGCATTGCCCCTGGTGGTGAGCCAGCAATCGGAATTGATGAGCGCCGCGCCGTTCTCGCCGATTCGCTGATCAGGGTTTGGCGGAATGGGATGAAGGCGCAACGCCAAGCAGCTTGGACAGGGCGGCGCCTTCCTTCAAAAGCGCCGCTGTAATTTTTGCCTCGACTTTTGCCGACAGCCTTGCCGTTGGCAGCGCCACGGCCAGAGAGGCAACAGGCCGGCCCATGCTGTTGAAAACCGGGCTGGCAATCGACGTAATGCCCAGCAGATATTCTTCGCGGCTATAGGCCAGGCCCGCTTCGCGCACATGAGCCAGGTCCTTGCGGATATCCGCCGCGCGCATCAGGGTGTTAGTCGTGTGGGCGACCGGCTTGTTCTTTGCGATGAAGGCGTCAACTTCGTCTGCCTCAAGAAAAGCCAGTACAGCTTTGCCCGCCGCACTCGCAAGAGTCGGCGTACGTTCGCCGATATTTAAGGCGTGCGCAAGTGGAGAAGGAGAACTTTCGGCGCAGACGATGACACCTGTTTCTTCTTTCGGGATCACCAGCGACGTGAACTCATTCACCGCCAGAAAAATTCGACGCACAAATGGCTCAGCCAGCCGAACGATATTCAGGTTCTTCAGATAGGCATTGGAAAGAAACAGAACCTGCGGGCCGATCATGTATTTGCCCGAGCCTTCTGAAAGCTGCAGATAACCGGGCAATTGCAGGTCACGCAACAAACTGGTCAGGCTGCTCTTGGGAATCTTCAGCGCCGCCGAAATTTCTGTATGCGTTGCGCCACTGGGGCGTTGCGCGATCAGGTCAAGAATTTCAAGCACGCGAAAAGCTGATTTGGCCATGGCGGTCGGGTGGTCCGGTAACTTTGTAGCGACAGATAGAACCAGGCTGGCTCAATAGCCTCGCATCGGTACTTCAGGGGCTCAGGCTGATGAGCCCCTGAAGAAATTTTAGCTGCCGCAAATTCACCCTGGCTTCATGCTGCCTTCAGCATGGGCCGCTGCTCGCGCAGCAAGGCTGCGGCCGCGTCTTCAACGGCAGTGCCAACAAAACAGTCGGGATTCATCGACAGATGCAGGCTGGCCGGGTTGACGAACGTCAGATCGCGAAGGTTGTCGAGGTCCAGCAGCTTGCCATCGACCAGGCTATAGGTTTCAGACAGGATGCTCTTCGCATCCAGCACGTCCCAGTGGCCGATGTCGGAACCAAACACCGCTTTGAGCTTGGCCCCTACCGGGTTCAGGCGGCGATTGAAAGCAACCGCGACCATGCGATCATCGGCCTCGCAACCGAAATAGAAGCGGTCTGTGAACAGGTGCTTGAGGTCATGCACCTCGTTCATCCCGCTGGCCGCAAAGTCATCCAGTTGCAGCGGGTCAATCGGTGCAGCGGTGATCATGTGGTGCGGCTCGGCACGTATGCGGCTGCCCGTGAGCCGCTCGTTACCATATTCGTTGAACAGCTTTTCCATCAAATCAAGATTGAGCGACTTGGGATTGAGGTTGTGGATCAGCCTGCGGTTGCGCTTTTCCCAGTGCTCAAAGATGTCGTTGATCAGTGTCTGCGCCCACGCCACGCCGCCCTCGAGAAAGCCGAAGTTCAATGTGGGAAACCTGTGCATCACGCCGCCAAAGAAAACAGAGCGGCAGAAAAATTCCGCCCCGGCGGCAAAACCGCCAAGATGGTTGAACACATAGTTGGTCGGTGATGCACGATGGGGAAACGTGCGACCGCCAAAACCTGGCGTATGGCCGATGGGCGCCACACCCAGGTCCACACAACGCTGCCAGAAGGGGTCATAGTCGAAAGGCGCATCCATGGCGATGGACTCCACCTGCACGCCGCCCCAAGGTGACGGACGGCGGATTTCCGTACCAATCATGGTCGACTTGAGGCCAAGCGTTGTCACCGCGTAGTCCATTTCGCGGATGGCCTCTTCCGGTGTGTAGGTCGGTATGACAGCGACCGGCCGAATGCGGTCTGTGACGCCATTGAACATCTCGGCATAAAGCATGTTGAGCGCCCGGCAGCTGGCCTGGCGCAATTCATCGTCGGCGATGTAGAGGTTGGTGATACCCGTTGTGGCATGCATGAAGGCGAAGTCGATGCCGGCTTCCTCCATGCGCGACTTGAAGAGCCGCGGCAGCATGGCCATAGCCCTGTCACTGGTATGCGGACCTGAGGGCAAGCCCCACCAGACATCACCACCCTTTGATTTTCCAAAGGTGTTTTTGCGCCACTCTTCAGAGCGCTGCACCATGCCGGCACCGCCGACCCGTTTGAGAAAGTCAAAAAAGGCAAAGTCGCACTCGACCATGTGCGCATCGCCATCAATGACGGGGTGATCAAGGCGCGCACGAACCTGGCCGCCGGGAAACTGGTTAAAGCCTGACATATCAAATCTCCTGTGGGTACTATTGGAATGAAACGCGCCTCATGCGGAGGCTCGCGGCATAGATGAAGCGGCTGTCACCGGTATATGCGGCCTGCCCTCTGCTTGTGCAGGCAGGCCGACCATCAGCGTGCCACCTTCCAGTCTGACGGGGTAGACCGGCAGACCAGCCTTGCACGGCGGGTTCATCGCCTGTCCGGTCCGGATATTGAATTTTCCGAAATGCAGCGGGCAGGTGACGGTTTCGCCTTCAACATGCCCGTCCGACAGACGCCCACGCAAATGCGTGCAGAAATCAGAGGTCGCAAAGAATGCTCCGTCAATGTTGAAGATGGCGATGTCTTTACCGCCCAGGGTTTGCTGGCGTACTTCGCCGGGCATCAGGCCTCGCGTGTCTACAGGATAAAAAACTGGATGGGGGTTCATGAGTCTCCTTTTGTGGCTTGTTTAAGTCGCTCATCTTGTTCTCATATAGGAACTTAATTCGTTAACAAGAACAAGTTTAAAACACCCACAAACTTGTTGTCAAGCCAACCCGCGCGCAGGCACGCTCCGGGCGCACACGGCTCCGGTCATCAAGAAATGGACTTCTATAAAAGGGAGATGCTTTTTGCCACGAGACACACCGGCTGTAACCCGTCTAGTCCCGGGCTACATGCGATGCATCGAATAGCAATTGAAATCAGGCAGGGATGGCGAATCGCGCCGTCAACTCACCCAACCCCACCTCTACAAGCACCTGTTGCAGGCGCTCACTGGCTGCGCGAATCTTGCGCACGTTGGACTGCAAGGGTTTGCTGGCAACGATGAGCTCATTTTTCATCGAATGCTCCCACCCCACCAGTTCAGTCACGGTCACGTCGTAGCCACTGGCCTCCAGCTGCAGGCAGCGCAGTACGTTG
Source organism: Polaromonas sp. (assembly GCF_016185115.1). Lineage (GTDB taxonomy): Bacteria > Pseudomonadota > Gammaproteobacteria > Burkholderiales > Burkholderiaceae_C > Polaromonas. The sequence continues at coordinate 91,796 of NZ_JACPOF010000024.1, forward strand.
GTGATCTGGCTGCCGAACTCGCGCGTGTGCAGCGGATGCCGCCACAGCTCGGCCAGCGGGGTTTTTGAGAGGTTCAGCGTGCGGGTCTTTTTGAGTACGCCTGCCACCTCGGCCTGGCAGCAGGGCACCAGCACCATGTGCTGCGCGTTTTTGGCGAGGCCAAAGGCAATGGCATCATCTGTGGCCGTGTCGCAGGCGTGCAGCGCGGTCACGATGTCAATCTGCGCAGGCAACTCAGGCGAGGTTGTGGCTTCCTGAACCGTCAGGTTCAGGAAGGACATGCGTTCAAAGCCGAGGCGCTGTGCGAGTACGCGGGATTTCTCCACCAGCTCTGCGCGGGTTTCTATGCCGTAGATATGGCCGGTGGTTTTTTCACCCTTGTGCGCCACATTAAAAAACAGGTCATAAAGAATGAAGCCCAGGTAGGACTTTCCGGCTCCATGATCAGCGAGCGTTGCCGAAGGGTTCGAGGCCATGACCTGATTCATCAGCGGCTCGATGAACTGGTACAGGTGGTAGACCTGCTTGAGCTTGCGGCGTGTGTCCTGGTTGAGCTTGCCCTCGCGCGTGAGGATGTGCAGCTCCTTCAGCAACTCTATCGACTGCCCCGGCCGCAGCTCTTCAATCACCTGCGCTGGTTTTGCAGGCGGGTGGTGACGGGGCGGCTTTGTGGTTTTAGGCATGGGCTGCCAGTTTAGCGGGGCAGGCTTGCAGAGAGGCTTTCCGGGGTTATCCAGCCAGTCCCAAATAATAGATTGCACACAATTTAATTGTGTATTATAATAAAGCCATGCCAAACAAAACCGACGCTCTTCTGCAACTGGACAACCAGCTGTGTTTTGCGCTTTATTCCGCCTCGCTGGCCATGACCAGGGTCTACAAACCGCATCTTGACGAGATGGGTCTGACCTATCCGCAGTATCTGGCCATGCTGGCCCTGTGGGAGCGCGACGGCCTGATGGTGTCCGAACTTGGCGAAAAGCTCTATCTTGATTCCGGCACCCTGACGCCGCTGCTCAAACGACTGGAAGCGTCCGGCCTTATCACCCGCATCCGTGATGTGCAGGACGAGCGCCGCGTGCACATCACGCTGACCGCTGCAGGCCGCAAGCTCAAGACGCGCGCCGCAAAAATCCCCGCTTGTATTCTGAGTGCAAGCCAGTGCTCGATTTCTGAAATTTCCGATCTCACCCGGCAAGTCCAGGCGCTGCGCCAGCAACTTGTGGCCTGAGCCGGTTCACCTGTTTTTAACCCGCCCGCTCCAGGGCATTCACCCCAAGGAAGACACCATGACCACACTCGAAAAAGTCCTCTACACAGCCAAAGCCCACACCACCGGCGGCCGCGATGGCAAATCAAAGACCGATGACGGCCGTCTGGAAGTGACCCTGAGCTCGCCCGGCACCTCAGGCACCGGCACCAATCCCGAGCAGCTGTTTGCCGCGGGTTATGCCGCCTGCTTCATCGGCGCGATGAAGGCCGTCGGTGGCATGAAAAAGATTGCTGTCCCTGATGACGTGTCCATCGACTCCGAAGTCGACCTCGGCAAGATCCCCAACGCTTATGGCATCGGCGTGCGCCTGAACGTCACCCTGCCCGGCATGGACCGTGCAGAAGCGCAGGCGCTGATTGATGCCGCCCACCAGGTCTGCCCTTATTCGAACGCCACGCGCGGCAATATCGACGTGACCATTACCCTGAAGTAAGGGCTCCCACGTTCGTTCACTTCGTGTAACTCTCTGCCCCCCGAGGGGGCCGCCCGCCTGCGGCCCGGCAAAGCCGGTTCCGCGGCTTGAACCTGCAAAGACAAAGCCCAGCCCTTCAAACAGGCGGGCTTTCTTTATTGGGCCGACAATCGGCGTATGACCGACAACAACAATCAGGCAGCACCTTCGAACGAGACGCTGCATGCCTATGAACACCTGACACCCGACGTGGTGCTGGACGCGCTGGCAAGCGTGGGCCTGCACGGTGACGGGCGCCTGATGGCGCTGTCAAGCTACGAGAACCGCGTCTACCAGGTGCATCTTGAGCACAGCGTGGGCAAGGCTGCCGCTGCGGGTGACATTGTGGTGGTCAAGTTTTACCGGCCAGACCGCTGGACGGAAGTGCAGATCATTGAAGAACATGCCTTTGCGGCAGAGCTGATGGCCGCAGAGATACCGGTGGTGGGTGCATTGCAATTGCACAGCCACACTTTGCACCACTTCGGCGGCTTCAGCTTCAGCGTTTCGCCCAGCCGCGGCGGCCGCAGACCCGAGCTCGACAACCTTGAAGTGCTTGAATGGATAGGACGCTTTCTGGCGCGCATACACACCGTCGGCAGCGCCAAACCATTCACGCACAGGCCGGCACTTGACCTGCAGACCTTTGGCTACGCCTCACGTGACGTGCTGCTTAAGGGCGGCTACCTGCCACTAGACATGGAGTCGCGCTGGCTCAAGGCTTTTGAAGAGGCCATGCTGACAGCACAAGCCGTGTTTGAAAGCGCCAACGAGGTCAAAACGCTGCGGCTGCATGGCGACTGCCACCCCGGCAACATCCTGTGGACGCCCGAGGGCATGCCGGGCGCCGGCCCGCATTTTGTCGATCTTGACGATGCGCGCAGCGGGCCTGCCGTGCAGGATTATGGATGCTGGTTTCAGGCGACAGGGCGCAAAGCACGCGGCAGCTTGGTGCACTGGTCGATGGCTACGAAGAATTCCGCGAGTTCGACCGGCGTGAGCTTGCGCTGATAGAGCCGCTACGCACCTTGCGCCTGATCCACTACAGCGCCTGGCTGGCGCAACGCTGGCACGACCCGATCTTCCCGATCAACTTCCCGTGGTTCGGGTCAAGTGACTACTGGAAGGGCCAGGCTGACATGCTGGAAGAACAGAACGAAGCGATGCAGGAAGCACCGCTGATTGTTTGATTGCGTTGAGCGAGCATGGATTGCGGGTCAGGCCCGCAATGACAGATAAGACGAACTAGCGAACGGGATTCTCAAGATGCCCGATACCGTCGATCTCAACGCGCATCACATCCCCAGACTTCAGATACTTCGGCGGTTTGAAGCCAATGCCCACACCGACAGGCGTGCCGGTGGCAATCACATCGCCCGGATAAAGCGTGATGCCCGCTGAAAGCGTTTCAATCAGTTTGGGAATGTCAAAAATCAGGTCTGCCGTTGATGCATCCTGGCGGAGCTCGCCATTCACAAAACAACGCACACGCGTTTTGGCGCCGTCAAGCTCATCAGCACTCACCAGATAAGGCCCCATGGGGCAGAAGGTGTCAAACGACTTGCCCATGTGCCACTGCTGGTGCCGCATCTGCCAGTCGCGCGCCGTCACGTCATTGACGATGGTGTAGCCCCAGACATGCGACATGGCGTCTTTGGCAGCGATGCCCTTGCCGCCCTTGCCGATGATGACGGCGAGTTCGGCTTCGTAATCTATCGCGGTCGAAACCGACGGCATTTCAACCACCGCATCAGGCCCGACCACACACTCAGGCACCTTGGTGAAGATGATGGGGTCGGCGGGAATGTCACCGCCAGATTTGGCGCTGCTGTCAAAGCCACTGCCCGCAAATTCCTTTGCGTGGGCGTAATAGTTTTTGCCGACGCAAAAAATATTGCGGCGCGGTTTTGGCAACGGCGCAATGACTTTCACATCAGCCAGCGCAATGGCCGGCAGCAACTTCGGCAAGGCATCGCCGCGTACCTGCATCTCGACGATGGGCAGCGCACCCAGTGCGCGCTGCGCCTGGGGTAAATCAAAGGGCTGAACCTGCAGCAGGTCGCTAGAGACAAGGCCGACGCCGCTCTGGCCGTTGTGTTCAAAGGCAACAATTTTCATGGTTTCGGTGTCTTGTCTCTGCGGTGCCGGCAGTCGCCGGCGCCTGTGTTGAAGGTGCGTTTTTTGGATGCGTCTCAGGGAATGCGATGCCCCCTGAAATTCAGCCAGATGTTAGCATGCCATGAATAAATTTCCATTGTATGCAAAGGATTGCACAACCTGGAAAACAACGCCTTTCAAAAGGAGACAAGACATGAAGCGCAGACCCCTGCTCGCCTCGGCATTTGTTGCCGCCATTTCGCTTTCCACCAGTCCTTTCGTCGTCGCACAAAACGCCTGGCCGACAAAGGCCATCACCATGGTCGTGCCCTTTCCGCCCGGCGGTCTTGCCGACCTGGTGGCGCGCCCTGTGGCAGAGGCCATGTCGCGTGACCTGGGCCAGCCGGTGGTGATTGAAAACAAGGCCGGTGCAGGCGGCGGCATAGGCATGAGCCAGGTCGCCAAGGCCAGGCCCGACGGCTACACCATACTCATGGCGCTGTCATCACTGACGGTGCTGCCTGAAGCCGATGTGGTGCTGCAGCGGCCACCCATGTTTGCGCTTAGTGACCTGCGCCCCATCGCCCGTTACACCGCCGACCCAACCGTGCTGGCCGTGCGTGCCGATGCGCCCTGGAAGACAGTGCAGCAGTTTGTAGACGACGCGAAGAAACGCCCCGGCGCCATCAACTACGGCTCATCAGGCAACTACGGCACCATGCACGTGCCCATGGAAATTCTGGCGCAGAACGCCAGCATCAGGATGACACACGTCCCCTTCACCGGCGCCGGCCCCGCCGTGGTGGCGTTGCTGGGTGGGCAGATTGATGCGGTATCTACCGGCCCGGCCACCGTGTTGCAGCAGGTCAAGGTCGGCAAGATACGCGTGCTGGCGCACTGGGGTACGGCGCAACTCGGCGCACTGCCCGATGCGCCCAGCCTGAAAGACGCCGGCTACAACGCCGAATACGCACAGTGGTCAGGCCTCTTCATTCCGAAAGACGTGCCTGAGCCGATTGCCCAGCGCCTGCGCGCAGCCGCCAGGGCCGCAGCACAGGATGCGAAGGTGAAGGAAGTCATTCTCGGCGCGGGCAGCCCGGTGCAATACCAGGACTCCTCGGATTTTAAAAAATATGTGCAGGCCGATGCAGCCCGGATGTCAGCCGTGGTCAGACGCATCGGTAAGGTCGAATAGAAAAACCATCACATCAAAACGAAAGAGACATCATGAATTTCAAACCTTCCATCCTGCTGGCTGGCACAGTCGTCGCCGCCCTGTTCGCCACCTCGGCTACCGCTCAAAGCTACCCCAGTAAAGCGGTGAAGATCATCGTGCCATTTGCAGCCGGTGGCCCGGCCGACAACTATGCGCGCTTCATTGGCAAGGGCCTGCAGGATGCCCTCGGCCAAAGCTTTGTGGTGGAAAACCGGCCTGGTGCTGGATCGGTGATTGGAACCGATGCCGTGGCCAAGTCGCCAGCCGACGGCTACACGCTGCTGATGATGTCCAACACCCAGACCGTGAACGAAACGCTGGTACAGGGCAAGCCCTACCAGCTGATGCGCGACTTTGTCCCGGTGGCTCCGATCAACTATTCAGACCTGGTGCTGGTAGCCAACCCCGGCACGTCATTTTCAAACCTCAAGGACCTGACGGCCCAGGCCAAAGCCAGGCCCGGCAAGATCAACTATGCGTCGTCGGGTACCGGCACGCCGTACCACATGGCCGGCGAACTGTTCAAAAGCATGTCGAGTGTTTACCTCGTGCACATTCCCTACCGGGGCAGCTCGGGCGCGCGCACCGACGTGATCGGCGGGCAGGTCGAGGTGATGTTCGACGCCGTCACGACCATGGTCGAGCAGATCAAGGCCGGCAAGGTCAAGGCGATTGCCACCACTGGCAAGGTGCGCTCGGACGTGCTGCCCGATGTGCCCACCATGAGCGAGGCCGGCCTGCCCGGCTACGAGGCTACCATCTGGCTCGGCCTGATGGCGCCCAAAGGCACGCCCAAAGACGTGGTGGACAAACTCAATGCGGCGGTTTCAAAGATTGCCGGCCAGCCGGACGTGAAGCAACTGTGGAACAAGCAGGGTGCCGTTCCGATGGTGATGACGCCTGCCGTGTTTGACAAATACATGCAGGATGACATTGCCAAGTGGGCGCGCGTCATCAAGAACGCCAACATCAAGGCAGACTGATTTGGACGCCATTCGAATTTTCAGCGGCGGCGCGGCACAAGGCCTGATCACCCGGCTCAAGGACGGCTTTACCCAGAAGTCCGGTATCAGCGTGGACGGCACCTTCGGCGCTGTCGGCATGATGAAAGACAAGCTGCTGGCCGGCGAGCCTTGCGACATCATGATCCTCAGTGATGCGCTGATCAATGAACTGACGGGCAGTGGTGATCTGGTTGCAGGAACCGCGCAGGCACTGGGTGCCGTCAAGACCGGGGTGGCGGTGAAGACTGGCGAGAAGGCAGTCGATGTCAGCAACCAGGATGCACTGAAGGCCGCGCTGCGCGCAGCACGCGGCATTTACTTCCCCGACCCCATCAAGGCGACAGCCGGCATCCATGTGATGAAGGTGCTGAAAGCGCTCGGGCTGGATGTTGAACTCGCCGACCGCCTGCGCCCGTACCCCAACGGCGCAACGGCCATGAAGGCCATGGCTGAATGCGCAGAGGCAGGCCTGATTGGCAGCACGCAGGCGACCGAAATCCTGTTAACCAAGGGTGTCGAACTGGTTGCAATGCTGCCCAAGGAGTTTGAACTGGCCACCGTCTACACCGCAGCAGTCTGTACCAAGGCAGGCCAGCCCCAAGTCGCGCGTGATTTGATCGCGATGCTGGCGAGCGCAGAGTTTTCTGCGCTGCGCCGGGATTGCGGGTTTGAGGCCTGAGTCTTAAACGAGGAGCGCATTAACGCGCTTGACGTAAGCCGCCGGATCAGCCGGCATGCCACCCTCAGCCAGCAATGCCTGGTCAAACAGGATGTTGGCGAGGTCGGCAAAGTTGGCCTCATCCGTCGTACCTTCAAGCTTCTTGACCAACGGGTGCTGGGCATTGACTTCAAGAATCGGCTTGACCTCAGGCACGGCCTGACCGGCCTGTTTCAACATGCGTGCGAGTTGGGTAGACATGTCGCCGTCCTGAACCACCAGGCAGGCGGGTGAATCGACCAGGCGCGAGGTGGCGCGCACATCTGTCGCCTTGTCTTTCAGCGCTTCCTTCAGCTTGTCGAGCACGGGCTTGAACTGGGTCTGCGCTTCTTCTGCAGCTTTCTTTTCGTCTTCGTCCTGAAGCTTGCCGAGGTCAACCGCGCCTTTGGCGACGGACTGCAGCGGCGTGCCGTCGAAGTCGTGCAGGTAATTCAGCGCCCATTCGTCGACGCGGTCGGCCATCAGCAGGACCTCAATGCCCTTCTTGCGGAAGATCTCGAGTTGCGGGCTGTTCTTTGCAGCGGCCAGGGTGTCGGCGGTGATGTAATAAATCGCGTCCTGGCCTTCTTTCATGCGGGCCTTGTAGTCGGCAAAGCTGACAGTCGCGGTGTCGGTGGTGGACGATGCAAAACGCAGCAGTTTGGCCAGGCGTTCGCGGTTGGCAAAATCTTCGCCCAGGCCTTCTTTCAGCACAGCGCCGAACTCGGTCTGGAAGGTCGCAAACTTTTCAGCGTCATTCGTCGCCATGTCCTCGATCATGGACAGCACGCGCTTGGTGCAGCCTTCACGAATCGCCTTGACGGCGCGGCTTTCCTGCAGCAGCTCGCGTGAGACGTTGAGCGGCAGGTCAGATGAATCAACCACGCCCTTCACAAAACGCAGATAGGTGGGCATCAGCGCCTGGGCATCGTCCATGATGAAGACGCGTTTGACGTAGAGCTTGACGCCCGCCGCCTTGTCGCGGTTGAACATGTCCATGGGCGCTTTTGACGGAATGAACAGCAGCTGCGTGTATTCGGTCGAACCTTCGACGCGGTTGTGCGTGGTGGCCAGCGGCGCGTTCTGGTCGTAGCTGATCTGTTTGTAGAACTCGTCGTACTGGTCCTGCGTGATGTCTTTCTTGGCGCGCGTCCAGAGCGCTGCGGCCTGGTTGACGGTTTCCCATTCGCCGGTCTTGGCCATCTCGCCGGGCTGGTCGTTTTCACCTTCCTTCCACTCTTCCTTTTCCATCATGATGGGCAGGGAGATGTGGTCGGAGTACTTGTTGATAACGCCCTTGAGCTTCCAGGCGTTGAGGTAGTCCTCGGCCTCTTCCTTCAGGTGCAGGGTGATGCTCGTGCCGCGCTCTAGACGTTCGATCTGCGCGACATCGAACTGGCCAGTGCCGTCGCTGGTCCAGCGCACGCCTTCGCCTGCTGGCAAACCGGCGCGCCGGCTTTCAACGGTGATCTTGTCGGCGACGATAAAGCCCGAATAAAAACCCACGCCGAACTGGCCGATGAGCTGCGCGTCGTTCTTCTGGTCGCCCGAGAGTTTGGCCATGAAATCGCGCGTGCCGCTCTTGGCAATGGTGCCGAGGTTGTCAATCGCTTCCTGCTGCGACAGGCCAATGCCGTTGTCGGTGATGGTCAGGGTCTTGGCGGCCTTGTCGAAAGTGACTTTGACTTTCAGCTCGGGGTCGGATTCATACAGGCCGGCATCGTTGAGCGCCTCAAAACGCAGCTTGTCGCAGGCGTCTGATGCGTTGGAGATCAGCTCGCGCAAAAAGATCTCGGGGTTGGAGTACAGCGAGTGCGTGACCAGCTTGAGCAACTGGGCGACTTCGGCCTGGAAGGACAGGGTTTGTGACATGGCGGTTTGTGGCATGGAAGTTGGTGACATGGTGAATTGAGACATGTATATCTGTTGTTACGAATGGAAATTGCCAGTAGTACTAATTAGTTATGTTACAACTTTAAAGACAATTGTTACAATCAAACAAACCACGTTGACAGGCTGAAATTTGGCTGAAAATCAATTAATTCAATAGCTTGCCGTGAACAAGTGGACAAATTCCGACGCTGTTACAAGTTACAAATGTTTTAAAAACACGCAACCGGTTACAGTTCAGTCACATTTCAATTTTGTCTGTTCTTGTCCCCCCAATCGGAGAAAAGTCGTGAAACAACTTGTAAAGCTCATTTTAGTCGCCGCCTTCGGCATCGCCAGCCTTGTGACAGCCCCTGTTCAGGCGGCCAATGACTCGGCCACCGTCAACGTGACCGTCAGTCTGACGTCCAAGTGCGTTTTTGGCGCTGTGACGGCACTTGCATTCACCTATACCTCGTTTGGCGCATTGGCCAACGGCACCGGCGGCAGCTTTAACATGAAGTGCACCAACACCATGCCGTACAAAATCGGTTTCAGCAATGCAGCCACCCCCGCAGCGACGCTGGCGGTTACGGATACGGCAACCAATCTTGCCTACACCCTGGGTGTGTCGGCAGCTACCGGCACGGGCAGTGGCGTTGACCAGGCCTACTCGGTTACCGGTACCATGGCGGCTGGCCAGGCAGGCACCTGTTTGACCGCAGCTTGTACGAACGGCGCCGGTGTCGCAAGCACCATCTACGTCGTTTATTGATTGTTTCCAGACAGGTCCTGACGCCGTCAACGCCCCCAGCACATGAACAAACTGAACCGCAGTTTCTGGCTGAGCGCCTTCATGAGCCTGTGGGCAGGCATTGCGGTTGCCGGAACCAGTTCGGGCTTGTTCACTGTCACCATCAGACTGAACAATCCGAACGCCATTGAACCCGCCCCGGTCACGGGCATTAGTGAACCGGTCACGGGCGGTAGCGTGGCGGTTGTGCCCCCCCCGGTCACGGGCGGCAAGGCGGCGGTTGCGTCGGACGTCTGCGTCAACCAGACCTTGAGCGAGCAAACCAACTCCCTGGTGCAGGTGATCTGCACAACCGGGCAGTTTGTCAGCATCACCCCCTTGCCGGGTAAACCCTTTGTGGGCACCCATGGCGGTGCTTTCCGTTACAGCGTGAACGCCAACAACGTCTCCAGCGTCACCATGTTTAACGCCAACGGCGCAAACAACGGAGCTGGCACGGTCACTGCATTGCGTATTTACAACGCGAATGGTTCAGATGGCCCTCTGGAGATGCTGGTCAGTTTTTAAGCCGGGCTGTGGCTGTTAAGCTCGGCACATGAAGCTCCGCATCAACCCAAACAGGCCTGACACTGTGCACTCACTCCGGCTTGCTCCGGCCGTCGTCTTGTTGCTGGCGGGGGTATTGTCCGGCGCCGCGGCGCCTGCATCAGCGGGCGTCTTTTCAGTAACCCCGGTTCGTATCTACATGACCCCGCGGGACCGTGCGGTGGCAGTCACCATCATCAATGAGGGCGATACGGAAGTCGTCCTGCAGGCGGACCTGAACGCCTGGAGCCAGAAGCCGGACGGCACCGATGAACAGGTCCCGACAGAAGACCTCATCCTGTCCCCCCCTGTCATCAAGCTGGCCCCCAATGCCCGCCAGGTTGTGCGCCTGGCCCTTCTCAAGCCTGCCGATGCGAGCCGCCAGCTGATTTACCGCATGATCATGCGCGAAGTGCCCGAAGCCCTTGCCGGACGCGACAAGACCATACAGGTGCCGATTGCGCTGGCCCTGTCGATGCCGGTATTCATCACGCCCCCAGTGGCCAAACGCGATGTAAGCTGCCAGGCCGCACGCGGCGTCACTCCTGCGGTGAGTGTGAGCTGCACCAACAACGGCACGGCCTACGCGCAGGTGCGGGAGATTCAGGTCAGGCGCGGCACGCAGGCGCTGGGCCGGTTCGAAGGCGGCACCTACATCCTGCCCGGTGCGCGGCAGGTGATGAGCGTCAAGGCAGAGCAACCCATTTCACCCGGCGCGGCACAGCTAAGCGTGAGCTTTGACGATGGCAAGTCCCAGACCTTTGACATCACGCTGCCGTAAAGCCCCGCCCCTACGCCACTGCGCCCAACCGCCCGCCCGCCTGCCCGTCCGTACGCTGGCGCTGGTCATGCCAGTGCGCCATGCCGCCCAGCCACCTTCCGGGGCCAGGAGTCATTCGGGACATGCGCTGCGGCCTTCGGTGCTGGCCATGCTGCAGGCGGGTTGGTGCTGCGCGCTGCTGCTTGCTGCGGCGCCCCTGATGGCCGCTGAGCCCGAGGCCCCCGCCCCCGCAACCACCGCTCCTGCACCCATCGAAAGCACCCCCCCGCCGGTACGCATGATGCCGCTGGAGGTCAAGGTCAATGGTGCAGAGGCCGGCAACTGGGTGCTGCTTGAGCGCGGCGGCACGCTGTTTGCGCCGGCCGCCGCGTTTGACGAATGGCGCGTGAACCGCCGGGCCGACGCACCGCCCTTCACTCACCTCGGCCAGCAGTGGTATGCACTGACGGCCGTGCCCGGTTTTGAAGCCCAGGTCAACTTTGCGAACCAGTCCGTTGACCTGAAATTTCAGCCGCAATCCTTTGCAGCCACCCGGCTCACGCGCACGCTGGCCGAACGGCCCAAACTCAGTGAGCCGGCACTGGCCAGCTTTCTCAACTACGACATCAGCTACACCCGTACCGGGCAACGCGATCTCGCAAGCACACAAAATTTTGGGGCGCTGCTGGAGTTCGGCGTCTCCAACCGCTGGGGCGTGCTGACCAGCACCTACTCGGCACTCAACCTCGGCAGCAGCAACCCGCTTTCACCGCGCACGGTGAGACGGCTGGAGACCACATTCACCCGCGATCTGCCCGATGACAAGCTCACGCTGCGTCTGGGCGATGCCACCACGCGCAATGCAGGGCTGGGCCGTTCGATTTATTTCGGCGGTTTCCAGCTGAGCCGGAACTTCGGCCTGAACCCGGGTTTTATTTCACAGCCTCTGCCCGTTATCAACGGCATGTCGAGCGCGCCCAGCACAGTGGAGCTCTACATCAACGATGCACTGCGGCAAACCTCGCAGGTCCCCACCGGCCCGTTTGCCATCGACAACTTTCCCCTTCTCACGGGTAACGGCCAGGCACGGGTCGTGGTGCGCGATTCGCTGGGCCGGGAGACCGTGCTGGTGCAGGATTTTTTCAGCCGCGCAGAACTGCTTGAGCAGGGCCTGAGCGACTGGAGCATTGAAGCCGGTGCGGTACGCAGAAACCTGGGCAGCAGCAACGCCGACTATGGCCAGCGCTTCATGTCCGGGCTCTGGCGCTACGGCATCGACAAAAACACAACCATGGAAACCCACGGCGAGTACGGCCAGAGCACCCAGGGCGCAACGTTCGGCCTGGTTCGCGCGCTGCCATTCAACCTGCTGGGCCAGCTCGGCGCGGCCGTCAGCAACGATGTGGTTACAGGGCGCGGTCACCAGTACATGTTCGCGCTGGAGCACACCAGCCTGCGCCACGGCTTCAGCCTGCGAAACGAAGCCGCCTCACAGGGCTACCGCCAGATAGGGCAGGACGTCGCCTCCCTGCCCTACCAGCGCCAGCTGTCGGGCAGCTACACCTATTCATCGGAAGGTTTTGGCTCCCTCGGGCTGGGTTATGCCCGCGTCAACAGCTTCACCCAGGGGCCGCTCACCACCTACAGTGCCAACTATTCAATGCGCCTGGGCCAGCGCTCGTCGCTCAACTTCAATGTGGTGCGCGTCGAGGGCCTGCCGGGCAACACGCCATCCAGCACCTCCGTGGGCATGAGTCTGCTGATCCCGCTGGAGAACCAGCTGGCGGTTTCCAGCAGCCTGTCGCATCGCGGCGGCCAGACCGACGGCTATATCAGCGCCAGCAAGGGCCTGAGCAGCGACACCGGTCTGGGCTGGCGCACGCTTGCAGGCCAGCGTGCCATGCAAAACTATGCCGAAGGCGGCCTGTACTACCAGGGCAACCGGGGTGCATGGACAGCAGATGTCAGTGCTTCCAGCCTGCAGCAAACCGTGCGTGTCGGTGCGCAGGGCGGTCTCGCTGCCATTGACGGACAGTTTTTTGCATCACGCCGCGTGCAGGAGAGCTTTGCGCTCGTCGAGGTACCGGGTTATGCCGATGTCGGCGTGGGCTTTCAGGGCCGCATTCTTGCGCGTACCAACAAGGACGGCAAGGCGCTGGTGCCGGGCATGCTGCCGTACCAGGAAAACAGCATCCGGCTGGACCCGAGCGAGCTGCCCATCAGTGCCGAGCTGGACAGCATCGAGCAGGTGGTCGTGCCGGGCAACCGCACCGGCTTGATCGTCAGGTTCCCGGTCCGCAGCGGGCGCGGCGCCCTCATCAAAATTGTGTTTGATGATGGCGAACCCGCACCGGCCGGGGCGGAGATCGAGCTGATAGGCGACAAGCAGGAGTTTTTTGTCGCACGCCGCGGTGAGGCATTTATCACGGGAATGCAGGCTTCCAACCGCCTGCGCCTGAAATGGGAGGGTGCAAGCTGCACCTTTGCGGTTGACTTGCCAGCTGCAGTCAACCAAGATGACATTGCACGCGTGGGCCCCCTGAAATGTACTGGAGTGAAACGTTGAAAACCCCCTTGTTGAAACTTCTGTCGATTGGCGTACTGGGCGCCGGCGGCTCGGTCCACGCCGTGACCTGCAGCATCGCCGCCACCTCGGTGCCGCTGTCAACGCTCTACGCCTCGGGCACGGCGACATCGGTCACGGGCACCATCAGCGGCAGTTGCACCGCAGCCAATGCCACAGAAGCATCCACACGCCCGTATATCTATATAGGCGTCAACCAGGGGGAGCCGCCTGCGGGGCGATCCATGACGCGCCAGAACGGCACCGAGTTGCTCACCTACGAGATCTACCACCGCAACGCCACCAGCGGGCCGTGGACTGAAGCCACTGGAGTGAGCTCGACCTCCAGCACCAGCGGCGGCGTGTTCTACCGGATGACGAACACCACGGCCGCCCAAGCGTTTTCCTACCCCTACTACGTGCGCATTCCCACGCCGCAGGCGACAGCGCCGGCCGGCATTTATGACGACCTCGCACTCACCGCGACCATTCGCCTGAGCAACTCGGCAGGCCTTGCAACCGGCAGCGTGCTGGGGCTTGCCAGCTTCGGGGTGAGCGCCAGCATTCAGCACTCGTGCTACTTCAGCACCAGCCCCGCGCCGCTGATCCTGAACTACACATCCTTCAGCGCATCCCCGGCAACGGGCAGTGCGGGCTTTGCGCTCAGCTGCACCTACAACACGCCGTACACCCTGACAATCCCCACTGCCACCGGCACCCTGCTTGGCGTGAATTACTCCCTGACGTTGAGCGCGGCCTCAGGCACCGGCACCGCAGGCCCGCAAAACTTCACCGTCAACGGCACTGCCGCGGCCAACCAGGCCGGCACCTGCACCAGCGGCGCCTGCACTGCCAGTCAGGGCCACACCATTACCGTCGGGTTCTAAACCCCCGACGGCTTGCCCAGCCAGCCCAGCAGGCGGGTCGTGACCTCGGGTTTTTTGAGCAGGTCCATGTGGTTGGTCGATGTGGCCACCCACTGGTTTTCAGGTTTGAAGCCGAGGGCGTGGTGGGTCTGGTCATGCTCACCCAGCGCACTGGCCAGGGGCACCAGGCCATCACCGAGCAACTGGTCCTGCAGGTCACCGACTTTGGCGGACGTGGTTGCAGCCACGGTGAAGCATTCAACACCCTCAGGCAAGGGCAAGGGCTCGCGCTGGTCGGGCGCCATCTTGAAGCGGTCGGCATCGGCCCAGTGGCTGCCTATGGCGTCGCCGTAACGCAGGTCGGTGATGCCGCTGCTGCGCACCTGGCCAATTTTTGCAAAGGGTTTGGTGATGAAGTTGCTGCCCAGCAGCACGTCAACCCAGTTGCCCACCCGCTCGAGCGGCGCGCCGTGGTGCGGTGTGCCCATAAAGATGATGTTCTTCAGCTTGCTGCGCCACGCCATGCCACCCTGGTCTGCCTGGTGTTCCGCGTGATGGCAGGCACTGCGCGACACCAGCCCGCCCATGCTGTGGGTCAGCAGCGTGATCTCGTCCACCGGCTGCGGCCAGGCTTCAACAAGTTGTTCGAGCAGGCCAGCAAACTGTTTGCCGTTGCTTGATACATGGCGGCCCGTGTTGTAGTGCAGGTAGACCGGCGTGTAGCCCAGCGCCTTTGCGAGTTCATCGCCGTGGTTGTAGCGGTGGGAAGCATCGCCAGACGTCCACTGCAAATCATTCATGCACAGGCCGTGCACCAGTACCAGGATTTTGCGGCCTGCATTGGGCAGTGCGAAGGTGATGCCGGCCCTGTCCAGCGCCAGGGTTTTGCCTTCATGCCGCAGGCTCATGGTGATGGCCAGCGGGTTGGCGGTTTCCAGCAGCTGGTCGCCCAGCACGCCGTTGATGGCAGACAGCATGGCCTCGCGCTGCGGTGAAGAGGCCTGCTCACCCACCAGCGGCTTCGCACCGGCCAGCAGCATGTCAGCTGCGCCGCCCGCCAGCCGCGTCATGGCCTTGACGCTGCCGTACACAAAACCGGTGATGCCCTGGGGCTTGACGCCGGTGGCGCCCGGCGTGCCGTCTACAAACCGCGAACCCAGCAGGCCGAAAGGCGCGGCGACAGATTTGTACACCCCCCCCTGCACCGCCTCGGCCACGCCAGTCACCCCCAGCACACCCTGGGTCGCCAGCTGCGCCAGCCCCTGGATGTCAGACACATGCAGCCAGGTCGGCAGGCGCTCGCGCAGGCTGGCGGGGATGTCAGGCGAACTTTTTGGGGGCTGGGATGGAGGCATCGCCGGATTGTGGCTGTTCAGGAGGCAGCTAACCAGAGGGTTGGCTGCGCCAGACGCTATGATATTTGTAGCTGCTTACGTACGTATTTATTGGCTTGCAGCCGCATTTGGCACCTGAAAACGGCCTTTTTTGACTGTTTTTCAGGTTTTGGTAGCCGCAAAACAAGCCAAAACCACGAAAAGTTAACATGGAAGTTAACTTTTTATCAATTTTTAACGTACACATTAATTTTTTAATGTATACGTTAAATTACTCATCCCTGACAGCCTTACGAAGGCATCGCCAGGTCAGCGGCACATCTGCATCACTTCGCCCGGCTGGGCCAGGGCGTCGGCGCCCGGTGCCGGGGGCGTGGCCGGCACTGGCAACGCAGACCCGGGGTTGAGCAGGTTGTGGATACGTATGGCCAGCGCAAAACGCGGGTAGACAGAATCGCCCGCGCCGTTCGAGCCGTTGGCCAGCAGCACCACGTCATCGCCACTGCCGAAGTGGGTGTTCACCGCGGCGAAATTCACGGTTTGGCCTGCTGCGCCGTAGCTGCCGGGCCCGCCCAGGTACGCCACGCCCATGCCGGCCGGTGCGGGCTTGCCATCGGCCTGCATGGCGGGCTTCTGGAGCAAGGCCACGGTTTGTGCCGGCAGCAGCTTGCCGCCGTAGAGCGCGCCGTTCCAGCGCACCTGGTCAGACGCGGTGGACACCACACCGCCAGCGGCATCGAAGCCGGCATTGAGGTCCGGGCACAGGCGCCAGTTGTCTGTAGTTTTGACGCGGTAGTGGCCGGCTGCGGCGCCGGGCACTTCACGACTGCCGGGAAGTGTGGAACTGGCCATGCCGGCAGGTTTGAAGACCATCTCCTGCAACACGGTCTCCAGTGGCTGGCCTGTCACGCGCTCGGCCACCATGCCCAGCAGGGTGTAGCCGGCGTTGGAATAGTCGTACACCGCACCGGGCTGCGCGAACAGGCCGCGCGCATTGAGCCGCTTGATAAAGTCGGCGCGCGGGGGCGGCGGGTTCACCAGTGACTGCAACACCGTACCGAAAAGATCAGAGTCCTCGGCGTTGGCACCGGGGATGCCGCCCACGTTCTGCATCACCTGCATCAGTGTGGGCGAAGGTTGCAGCTTCACCTCGGGCAGCCAGCGCGAGATCGGGTCCTGCAGCGAGAGTTTTTTCTGCTCGCTCAGCGCCAGCAGCGTCGCCACAGTCAGCTGCTTGGTGACGGAGCCGATGCGAACCGGCGTAGCGGGCGTCATGGGCGCGCCAGTGCGCACATTGGCCGCGCCATAACCGCGCTCGTATTGCACCTCACCGCCCCGGCCCACGGCGAGTTGCAGGCCCGGCAGCACAGCGGGCACGTACTCGGCCACCATGGCGTCGATCTGCGCCTTCTGGGCGTCGGTCAGCGGCGCGGCGCTCACCTGGAAAGCCGCAGCGAACAGGCCGAGCAGGGGCACGCAGGCCAGGCGGAAATGACGGGAGTGGCGGGAGGGGCGGGTAGAGGCGGACTTCATTGTTTTATCGCTCCGGAGTAGGTGGGTTGAAAGACTGCCCTGGACACAGGCCTGAAAAAATACCTGAACGCCATCACTTGAAGCTGGCTCTGGTTTGCAGCAGGTTGAGGAAATGGTATGTCAACTGGCGGTTTTTTTCCTGCTGCGCGGCCTCCTGCTTGATGGCGACGAGCTTGAGCTTCTGCTCGGGCGTCAGGCTGTTGTAGCAGGTCGAGCCGGGGTTGCAATCACGCTCGTTCTGGGCGATCTGCTGCTGGCGTGCCTGCTCGGCCATGCCGGCACAACCTGACAGTGAAGCCAGCGCCGCTACCGCCAGCGCGGCAACAAGGGCGAAGCGGGCCAGGTGCGGGAAACGGGTGGCGTGGACGGTCACTGGGCGGGCGGTGATGTTGGTCATGTCGCAGTCTCCTGATGAGTTGGCGGATTAATGGGTGGGCAGGGAATTCGTCTGCCCTGACTGCATTGTTGAAAAGCCCGGTTGCACCATCGTTTCAGCCAGGCGCCGGGCATATTTCAAATGCAATACAGAACGACTGCTCAAGCCTTGTCCAAACAGCTGCACCTGGTTTCAAATACGCGTGCCTCACGGCTCAAACCCGTACCCCCTTTGTTTTACCGCTCACCCATGCCACATTCACCCGCTCTCCGGCACCCCCTGAAGTCCCTGCGAAGGGCCACAGCAGTCCTTGCACTGTTCGCCACCGTGACGACAGCAGCTCAAAGCGCCACACCGCTGGTGCTGCCCGGCTCCCCTGCTGCGCAGGCAGCGCCCGGGCCCACTGAAAAATCAGGCACCGCACGGACTGTCGCGCGCCTCGTCCCGGCGATGGAGCGCTATGTGGCAAACCTCATGCGCCGCGAGGAAATCCCCGGTATGGCGGTGGTCATCGCAGACCGGGACCGGGTGCTCTACGCCAGGGGCTTCGGGGTGCGCGAAGCCGGCAAGAGTGACCCGGTCACCGCGCGCACGGTGTTCCAGATCGGCTCGGTCACCAAAGGCTTTCTGGCTACCACCGCCGCCATTGCGGTAGACAGCGGCAAGCTCGCCTGGGACACCCCGCTGGTGCAGCGCTACCCCGGTTTTGCGCTGAAAGACCCGTGGCTGACGCAGCAGGTTTCGGCGGCCGACGTGCTGTCACATTCGGTGGGTTTGCAAAGCTATGTCCATGACGACATGATCTTCCTGGGCTATCCGCTCGCAGACCGCCTGCGGGCTGCTGCCCAGGCCCCGCTGACCGCGCCATTCCGGCAGCGCCCGCAGTATGTGAACCTGCTGCACCCCGTGGTGGGCGCCGTGGCCGCACAGGCAATAGGCGAGGCGGACTGGGATGCGCTGGTGGCCAGGCGCATCTTCGGCCCGCTGAACATGTCGGACAGTTCGACCACGCGCGAGGCCCTGCTGGCTGCGGCCAACCACGCCAGCCCGCACCAGCACCTGGACGGCAAGCTGCAGGTGGTGGCGTCGGTAGGCAGTTACTGGTCCAGCCTGGGTGTGGGGCCGGCAGGGTCGATCAACTCCAGCGCACGCGACATGGGCCAGTGGCTTCGCCTGCAGCTGGGCCGCGGCGCCATTGACGGACAGCGCATCGTCTCGCAGGCCAACATGGACGAAACCTGGCGTCCGCGCACCATGGTCAGCCCCACCGCAGGTGGCGCGCTGGGCTGGGGCGTGATGTTCGCGCCGCAGGGCCGGCGTATCACCCACGAAGGCGGCACGGCCTCTTATGGCGCCAACGCCATGATCCTTCCCGAGGCGGGCATAGGAATTGCCGTGCTGTCCAATCATCAACAGGAAGGCCTGCCCTTCGCGCTTTCGCAATGGGTCGCCGACCGCATCGCGGGCCTGCCGGCAAAGGACTACCGGGCCGGCTTCAGGCGCAGTGACACTGCGGCAGCGCCGGCGGCCGCCGAGGCAGTAAATTCCGCGCCACTGGAAGGTCGCTACCTGTCCGGCACGCTGGGGCCCATCACCATCACGCGGCAGCAGGGGCAACTGGTGATGCGACTGGAGATACCCGGCGCGCGCCTGCGCCTGGTGCCCACAGGCGCCCTGGGGTTTTCAGCCGAGGTGATGGCGGAGGGACGTTTCAGGGAATTGGTGGACGAAGGCTTCTCGCCGATTTACCAGTTGCAGTTTGAGCCCGGCCCCGAAGGGGGAGGCTACCGCGCCACTGCGGTGAACCCGCAGGGCATACAGCACACGTTCGTCAAAGCCCCGGGTTGATTGAGCAGGGGGCCGGCAAGCCCTCAAAAACTCTCGTGCGGCATCAGGTAACGCCACTGGCCCACGGGAAGATGCCCGAGGTTGACCCGGCCTATGCGCACACGCTTGAGCCCTGTCACAAACAGGCCAACCTGCTCGCACATGCGGCGGATCTGCCGCTTTTTGCCTTCTGTCAGTACAAAACGCAGTTGTTCCGGGTTTTGCCAGCTGACCTTTGCGGGCCGCAGTGCCTGGCCATCCAGACTGAGGCCATGGTTGAGAAGCGCCAGCTTTTCGGGCGGAAACACCGCCTGCACATTGCTGCTTTCACCGCCCACGCCAAGACTCACCCGCACCAGGTATTCCTTTTCCATCAGTGAATCCTCGCCAATCAGCTGGCGCGCCACGCGGCCGTCCTGCGTCAGCACCAGCAGGCCGATGGAGTCAATATCAAGCCGCCCTGCGGGCGCCAGGCCTCGCAACTGCTCATGGCCCCAGCGCATGCGGCTGTTGCATTCACGCCAGCGGTTTTGCGGCTGCACCAGCACCACGGCCGGCTCATGGCCGTCTTCAGCCTGGCCGCTGACATAACCCACGGGTTTATTGATGAGTATGGTGACCTGCTGGCGCTGCTGCTGCTCGGCCTGGCGGTCAACCTCGATGCGGGCATCGAGTGCGACCGGCTGGCCCATGACGGCAGGTGCACCATTGACACGAACCCAGCCCTTGATGATCCAGTCGTCAGCCTCGCGCCGCGAACACAGGCCGAGCTCGGCCATGCGTTTGTTCAGGCGAACAGTGGTGCCTGTCGATGCGCCGAGCGTACCTGCAGGCGCTGCAGCGGCTGCACGAATGCGGACGGCCGGGGGTTTTGGGGCGGGCGGTTTGGGGGGAGAGGAATCAGCCATGAGCGGCTGATTTTAAGTCGCCGCCCTTTCCAGCGCCTTGACTGTCAATCAGGCAGGAACAGCCGCCGCCTGCCGGCTCGCGCCGATATGGCCGCGCAGGTCATGCACGATGTCGCTGAATTCTTTTGTGTAGGTGATCTCAAGGTCACGCGGGCGAGGCAGGTCTATCTCGCGTTTGGCGACAAACCGGCCCGGGCTTTTGCTCATGACATAAACCGTGTCGGCCAGAAACACCGACTCGCGCAAATCGTGCGTCACCAGGATGACGTTGAAGCGCTGCTCGGTCCAGAGGTCACGCAATATGCACCAGAGCTCCTCACGCGTAAAGGCATCGAGCGCGCCGAAAGGCTCATCAAGCAACAGGAGCTTGGGCTCGTGAATCAGTGCGCGGCAGATGCTGGCGCGCTGCTGCATGCCGCCCGACAGCTGCCAGGGGAATTTGTCTTCATAACCACCCAGCCCCACTTTTTGCAGCAGCTTGCGCGCGCGTTCTTCGTATTCAGGCCGCTTGTCACGAAAGCTGCTGCGGAATGGCTCGACGATCTCAAGCGGCAGCAGAACGTTTTCCATCGTCGTGCGCCAGGGCAGCAATGACGGCGCCTGGAAGGCCATGCCCGACACCTTGAGCGGGCCGGTCACATGTTTGCCGTCAATGATGATGTTGCCTTTG
Source organism: Polaromonas sp. (assembly GCF_016185115.1). GTDB lineage: Bacteria > Pseudomonadota > Gammaproteobacteria > Burkholderiales > Burkholderiaceae_C > Polaromonas. The sequence goes on from NZ_JACPOF010000024.1 coordinate 112,579, forward strand.
GAGGGCATGCGCAGGCCGGTAGCCAGCTTCATGAAGGTGGATTTGCCGCAGCCCGATGGCCCGACGATGGCGATGAATTCGCCCTGCCGCACCTTGAGGTCAATCGCCTCGACGGCAAACTTCTGCTGCGCCAGCAACTCTTCGTTGTAGGCCAGCCAGACATCACGAAAGTCAATGAATGAGTCGGTGTTTGTGTTCATGATGCATCGAACCTGATTCAGTCGAATTTGAAAGTCTGCGCACCAGCAAAAGCTGCCAGCGCATGGTTGCCGACCTCGCGGTCCTGGTCGCCAGTGCCCGAGCCGACGCCAATGCCGCCAATCACCTGGCCCTCCACGATGATGGGCAGGCCGCCCTTGAGGTTGGTGCTGAGTCCGCCGGTGGCGGCAGCGAGTTTGGCAGCCAGTCCTTCTTCGGTGTTGCCGGTCGGGACACGGCTCGATGCAGCCGTCATGGCCTTGTGGATCGCCGATTTTTCAGACAGCACCCTGGCGCCATCCATGCGCACAAAGGCGAGCAGGTTGCAGCCCTCATCAACGATCGCGATGCACTGCGGCTGCTTCATGGCCACGGCCTTTTCAATCGCGGCATTGAGCAGTTGCAGCGCGCCGGCGTGCGAGAGTCTGAGCTGGCTGAAAGTGGGGTTCATGCGAATGTGCTTTCCGGTTCGGTTTCAAGTGAGTCGTTCAGGCGGTCGGTGACCAGCATCTTGCCGGGCGCGTGGGTGATGAAAAAATCAATGCCTGACTTCTGCAGGGCCACCGTCGCCGTCAGGCCGCAGCCCCAATACATGGGGATTTCGCCGGGCAGTGGGTTCAGTACTTCGCCAAAGTCAGGTGCGGCAATATTGCTGATGCCCAGCGTGGCCGGATCTCCCATGTGAATGGGCCCGCCATGCACGCGGGAGAAACGGCGCGTGACCTCCCGAACCGTGGGTACGGACTCTTTGGCAAATGGCCGCATCGACACCACCAGCGGCCCGCCGAAAACACCTCGGCCACGCATCTCCACCTTCGTCGTGAACAACGGGCCCTGTATGCCCAGTTCTACATGACGCAGGCGCACACCGGCTTTCAGCAAGGCATCTTCCATCGAGAACCAGCAACCAATGGCCACGACCACCAGGTCATCGCGCCAGACGTCAGAAATGTCAGTGACTTCTTCAGGCGCCAGGCCTGGCCTGTGTATGTGATAGCCGGGAAGATCGGTGCGCACATCCAGATCTGTCCCCAGTGCCGGAATATTCGGACTGCCAACTGTGCCCACGCCCAGCACCGGGCAGGCAAAGGCGTTGAGATTGCAGAACGCAATGAAGTCATCCACATGCCGCTGCGGCAACACAACCAGGTTGGCCTGGACATGACCGGGCGCACGCCCAGTCGTCAGCCCGGTGTAGTCACCGCGCCGTATGACGTGCCTGAGCTCAAGTGCTGAAGAAGTCATCCGAAAAATCAGACCGAGCGGATATTGCCGCCATCGCAGCGCAGCATGCTGCCAGTCATGTAGCTCGCAGGCACGCTGGCGATAAAAGCAGCCAGCGCACCAAACTCTGCCGGCGCGCCGTAGCGGCCCATGGGAATCATGGCCGTCGAGCGGCGCTTGGCTTCTTCCATCGTGATGTTGTCTTTCTTTGCCACGGCTTCGTCTGTCATGCGCACACGCTCGGTGTCTATGCGGCCGGGCACCAGCACATTGACGGTCACGCCGTCCCTGGCAACTTCCATCGACAGCGTTTTGGACCAGGTCACCAGCGCATTGCGCAGGGTGTTGGACACACCCAGTATGGGAATAGGCTGCACCACACCTGAGGAGACCACTGTCATGATGCGACCCCACTGGCGTTTGCGCATGCCGGGCAGCAAGGCGTCTGTCAGCGTGATGACGGAGAGCACCATCTCGTTGAAGCTCGATGTCCATTCGGTTATGCCGCGTTCGCTTGCGCCGCCATAACCCGGCCCGCCGGTGTTGTTGACAAGAATGTCTATGGAGCCAAAGCTGTCGGTCACCCTTGATGCGAAGGCCGGAAGCCCTGCCACGTCCGCGAGGTCGAGCGCAAAGGCCTCTACCTGTGCACCCGGGTTACAGGCTTTCAGTTCAGCCACAGCCGCCTTCATGCGTTCCGCATCGCGGCCGGTGATGGCGACGTTCACGCCTTCACGCACCAGCGCCTGCGCAATGCCCTGGCCTATGCCGCGGTTGCCACCGAGTACGAGTGCGCGTTTGCCTGTGATGCCTAGGTCCATGCCCTGTCTCCTTTTTTTGCCCTGAAACGCTTGAGAAATTGACCCTGCCCCGGCTTGCCGAGCAGTTCGCCCTCATGGCAAACCACCTGCCCGCGCGACAGCACCGTGACCGGCCAGCCGGTGAGTGTGCGACCCTCATAGGGCGTGTAGTCCACGTTGTGGTGCAGCATGTCGTTGGTAATGGTGACCTTGCGCTCGGGGTCCCAGATGGCGATGTCGGCATCCGCGCCCACCGCAATCGTGCCCTTTTGCGGGTGCAGGCCATAGAGCTTGGCGGCATTGGTTGAATTGAGCGCCACAAACCGGTTGAGGTCAAGCCGGCCCGTCATCACACCCTCAGAGAACAGAAGGGCCGAACGCGTCTCCAGCCCCGGTATGCCGTTGGCCACCTTGCTGAAGGATATCTTCGGCCCATACATGAGCTTGCCGCCCTCGTCGAAACGGTAGGGCGCGTGGTCGGATGAAAAAATATCGAACAGGCCGTCTTCAATGCCCTGCCAGACATGGGCCTGGTTGGCCGGGTCACGCGGCGGCGGGCTGCACATGCACTTGGCACCCAGAAAATCCGGCAGGGCCAGATCACGGGTCGACAGAAAAAGGTATTGCGGGCAGGTTTCTGCAAAGATCTTCACGCCTCGGGCACGGGCCCGGCGGATTTCTTCCATCGCGTCCTTGCCTGACACATGCACGATCAGCAGGTTGGCTTCGGCCACTTCAGACAGTGTGATGGCGCGGTGTGTGGCTTCGCGCTCGACCGCCATGGGGCGCGAGTCTTCGTGGTAACGCGGTTCGGTCTTGCCCTCGGCCTCCAGCTTTTCAGTCAGCCAGGCAATGCACTCATAGTTCTCGGCGTGAATCATGGTCAGCGCGCCGGCGCGCTGGTTGACGTCAAGCACATCCAGAATCTGCCGGTCCGACAGTTTCATGGCCTCGTAGGTCATGTAGACCTTGACCGATGCATAACCTTCGGCGATCAGCGAGGGCAATTCGTCTTTCAGCACCGGCTGCGTCGGGTCGGAGACGATGAGGTGAAAGCCGTAGTCGATATAGGCCTTGCCGCCGGCGCGCCGGTGATAGTCCTCTACCGCCGCGCGCACTGACTGGCCGCGGTGCTGCACCGCGAATGGAATGATGGTGGTGGTGCCGCCGAACACGGCCGACAGGCTGCCTGACTCGAAGTTGTCGGCCATGATGGCACCGCCAGAGGCCAGGCCCTGGGCACGCGGCTGATCGAGATGGCAATGGGCATCAATGCCGCCTGGCAGCACCAGCTTGCCGGAGGCATCAATCGTCTGTTTGGCGCTGGTAAGGGAACTGCCGAGCGCAACAATCCTGCCGCCGGTGATGCCTACATCGCTGCGAAAGGTGTCTGAAGCGGTGGCGACCGTGCCGCCCCTGATAACAAGATCAAATTCAGTCATGACAGCATGCCGTCGTCACGCTGCGACCAGAAAGTCGTGCGTTTTTCAATCACGGCAAAGATGGCATACATGGCCACACCCATGACGGAGGTGACGATGAGGCCGGCAAACACCAGCGGCGTGTCAAAGTTGGAAGTTGCAGCCATCATCAGGTAGCCGATGCCTCGCTTGGAAGCCACCGTCTCTGAAATGATGGCACCCACAAAGGCCAGCGTGACGGCGACCTTGAGTGATGCAAAAAAGTAGGGCATGGCGCGCGGAAAGCCGACCTTGACCAGGATGTCGCGGCGGCTGGCACCCAGGGCGCGCAGCACGTCGAGCAGTTCGGGCTCCACCGTCGCCAGACCCGTCGCGATGTTCACCGCAATCGGGAAGAAGGACACCATGAAGGCCGTCAGGATGGCGGGCACCGTGCCTGCGCCGAACCAGATCACAAACACCGGCACAACCGCCACCTTGGGAACACTGTTGAAAGCCACCAGCACCGGGTACAGCCCGCGGTAGATCAGGCGCGACGAACCGATGGCGATGCCCAGCGCCACACCCAGCACCACGGCGAGCACAAAACCTGCCAGCGTTGAGAGCAGCGTGAAGCCAGCGTTTTCAAGAATGGGCGAGGTCCACTGCACCATGGACTGCGCAATCGCATAGGGGCTGGGCAGCAAAAAGGGTTTGATGTCAAACGCGACACAGGCAAACTGCCAGATGACGAGAAGGCCGATCACAAAAAACCAGGGCATCGCGTTTTCAAGCGTGCGTGTACTCATCTTCATGATCGGCTTTCTTCTTCTGTCGATTCAGGGCTGCGGTTGCTTGAGTCCTGAATGGCTCAAGGCAGCTTGCGGCTGGCCAGCGGCGGTAAAAACGCGTTGGTGAATACGTCTGCCGATGTGGGTTTGCCCGGCAGGTCAAATGCCCTGGACAGGACGGCAACTGATTTGTCAAGCCGCGCAGCGCGAACGCCGCCCATGCCGTCAGCCGTTGACTCTGGCGTAGTGATCTGGTTCTTGATCAGCCACTGGAGTTTTTCCATCTCCAGTTTTTCATCGGCCAGCGGCGCCTGCTTTTTAAGCGCGGCAATCGCGGCAGCCGGGTTGGCCACGGCGTCGCGCCAGCCCTTGGCAGCTGCGGCTACAAAACCCTTGACGATGGCAGGTTTGGTTTCCAGCATCTTTTTGGAGGCGATGATGCTGTTGCCATACAGGTCCATGCCCGCATCGGAGTAATAAAGAAACTTGATGTCTGCCGGCTTGATGCCCTGCCGTACCAGGCTGAAGTACATGGTCGAGTCAAAACCAAGAATGGCTTCGACATCGCCCTTGAGCAGCATAGCTTCGCGCAGGCGCAGGTCGCCATACTCCCATTTCACACTGTCAGGCTTCACGCCCGTCATCCCTGCGTAGACCGGGAAAAGTTTGTAGGCACCATCGCTAAGCGAGCCGCCCATCTTTTTGCCGGCCAGGTCAGCCGGCTTGTTGATGTTGGCTTTTGCAAAGCTGGCAATTGACAGCGGCGAGCGGTAATAAAGCATGTACACCGCCTTGCCGGCGCTGCCGGGGTTCTTGGCGTTGAATTCCAGCAGCACATTGACGTCGGCAAAACCGAAGTCATACGCCCCGCTGCCGATGCGGGTGACGGCCTCGCCGGAGCCGCCCGACGGGTCCATGTTGACGGTGATGCCTTCTGCTGCGAAGTAGCCTTTTTCCTGCGCCAGGAAGAAGGCGGCGTTGCTGCCGTCGAAAGGTGCGTTGAGGGACACCTTGACTTCAGTCGTGGGGGTTTGTGCGGCAGCGCTAGCCATCAGGCCGATGCAGCCGAGCGCCGTCAATGCCACGACAAGAGCCCTGCGCTCAAGTCCTGTCTGAACTGGGTAAATAGTGTTGGCCATAAAAGATCTCTTGTCGTGATGTGCAAAATTGCATGACTATCAATGCAAACCGCGTGCCAGCCTTGTTTGCTATTTTGTATTTTTATTTTGCACAAATCATGCTTAAAATTGCGCGCAATCCTGAACGCCACACAAGCCACTCCGCCATGACCAAAGCATCAGAAGCCAAAGCCGCGAAATCTGCCGCCATCGACCTGTCTGTCGAGGATGTGTACCGCAGCGTGATGGACGCCATCGTGGACCAGCGCCTGCTGCCCGGCACACGACTCAACGAACTCGCGATGTGCGAGGCTTTCAAGCTCTCCAGGCGCGAAATGGAACGGGTGTTTGCACGGCTGGCTTTTGAGAGCATGGTGCGGCTGGTGCCCAATCGCGGCGCTTTTGTTGCCAGCCCCGACGCAAAGGAAGCACGGGCGATCTTTGCGGCACGCAAGACCATAGAGGCCGGCATCGTCGAGCTGGCTGCGGCGCGGGCATCGGGCGCCGACTTCAAGGTGCTGGCTAAAAACATCGCCGAAGAAGAGGCGCACCGCCGCGCCGGCCGCATGCGTGAGGCGATCAAACTGTCAGGGCAGTTTCATCTGCTGCTCTCGGAAATTGCCGACAACGCCATCCTGGCCGACCAGGTCAGGCAACTGGTGGCGCGTACCTCCCTTGTGACCAGCCTCTATGAAAACCCCAGCGAAATGGGTTGCTGGCACGATGACCACAACAAGCTGATTGAACACCTGCGCGCTCACCAGCCCAAAAGGGCGGCCGACCTGATGCGCAGGCACCTGGACGACCTGGAAGAAAGCCTGGACCTGGACCGGAAAATCAGCAGCAAGACGAATTTGCGCGCAATTTTTGGGCTGGATATGCCTGATCCGGCGCCAAAAAACAGGGGCTGAAGGCTGGTCAAACATGCACCCGAAACGGACATTTCGCCGTTTTGGTGCAGCCTGGCGCAGCACTTTCAGGTAATTAAAAGCCGGTAACCTACCGCTGTTTCGGTCAGCAGGTGCACGGGCTGGGCCGGGTCAGCCTCCAGCTTTTGCCGCAAATGGCCCATGTAGATGCGCAGGTAATGGCTCTGGTCGGCATGCGACGGCCCCCAGACCTCGCGCAGCAGCTGGCGGTGCGTCAGCACACGGCCGGCATTGGCCATGAGCACGCTGAGCAGGCGGTATTCAATCGGCGTCAGGTGCACCTCGGCTCCCGCACGCCTGACGATGCGCGCCTGGCGATCCACCTCGACCTCACCGAAACGAAACACGGGGTCGGCTTCTTCGGCCGCCGCGCCATCAACTGCTGCAGCGCGGGGGCGGCGCAGGTTGGCGCGCACCCGGGCCAGCAATTCGCCCACACCAAAAGGTTTGGTCAGGTAATCGTCTGCACCTGCATCCAGCGCAGCAATCTTGTCGGCCTCATCGCTGCGCGCGGACAGCACGATGATGGGCACGGCAGACCAGCCGCGCACATCGCGAATCACATCCAGGCCGTCGCCATCGGGCAGGCCGAGGTCCAGCACCAGCAGGTCAGGCTTTCGTGTACCGGCTTCTGTCAGCCCCTTTTTTGCGGTGTCGGCTTCATGCACCTGCCAGCCCTCGGCCTCCAGCGCGCTGCGTACAAAGCGGCGGATCTGCGGCTCGTCTTCTATAACGACAACGACGGGAGTAGACATGAGGGGAGTTTATGTTTGTTCAAGCACAGGCGGTTCACGCCTTGGCAGCGTGACGCTGAACGCGGCCCCGCCACCCTCCGCATTGGTGGCATGAATACTGCCGCCGTGTGCATCAACCACGGCCTTGCAGATGGCCAGCCCCAGGCCGACGCCGGGCGTCGCGGATTCAGCCTCGCCGCGCGTGAACTTGTCGAAGAGCGCTTCTTCATGCCCTGCCAGTTTTTGCGGCAGGCCGGGGCCGTGGTCGCGCACCGTCAGCACCAGTGCATCGGCGGTGACGCGCGCACTGACTTCCACAGGCGGGACGCCGTATTTGGCGGCGTTCTCAAGCAGGTTGACGAGCACACGCTCCATCAGCACAGCATCAAACTCCACCAGCGGCAGGTCTGCCGGGACATCAGTACGCACCTCCAGCCCGGCCAGCGCATGCCGCGCTGCGCGAATCGCCGAGCCCACCACTTCCTGGGCCGATTGCCATTCTTTTCGCAGGTTGACGCCGCCCTGCTGCAGGCGCGCCATGTCGAGCAGGTTGGTGACCAGTGCGCTGAGCTGGCGTGCCTGCTGCGTGATGGACTGCGCTATGCCTGCCTGCGCCGCATCCAGCGGTGGTGCAGCGCGCTGGAGTGATTCAGCCAGCCCTATCAGCGCCGTCAGCGGCGTGCGCACGTCATGTGAAATGGCAGCCAGCAAGGTGTTGCGCAGGCGCTCTGACTCCATCTGCACCACGGCCTGTTGTGCGATCTCGACATAGTGCACACGCTCCAGCGCAATGGCGATCTGCCTGGCCAGCGTGTCGAGCTGCTGCAACTGCTCGGGTATCAGCAGCCAGCGCGGCTGCGACGGCCTGAGGGCCAGCACGCCGCGCACCCGCATAGGCGCCCGCAAAGGGATGTAATGCCAGGGCTGGGCCGACAGCGTGCTCGTTGCGAGGCCGGCAGCCTGCTCATTGCGAAAAGCCCAATCGGCCACGCTGGTGTCAAAGTCGTCCGGCAGGCTGGCGGGAAAGGTCAGCTGGTCGTTGGCATCAGTGACCAGCACCAGCGCCTGCCCGCCAAAGTTGCGCTGCACGGCGGCCTCGCCCAGTTCGCAGACCTGTATGCTCATGAGCGCCGCAGACAAGTCACGCGTGAGTTCAAACAGCGACTGCGCACGCCGCTCGCGGCTGCTGGAGATGCGCGCCTCGAAGCGCAGGCCGGCCGTAAGCTGCCCGGTCAGCAGGCCGACCACGAGCATGACGGCGAATGTCACCAGGTACTGCACATCGCTGACGGCGAACGACAGGCGCGGCGCGACAAAAAAATAATCGAAGGCAGCAACGTTCAGAAAAGCGGCCAGCGCCGCCGGGCCGCGCCCGAACTTCAGCGCCACCAGCACAGTACCCAGCAAAAACAGCATGACGATGTTGGCCAGGTCAAACAGGTGCAGCAGCGGCGTGGCCAGCAGGGTGATGGCCACGCTGCTGGCCGCAGCCCAGGCATAACGCGGCACGCTGTCGTGCCAGGCCGCATTGGGCGTATCTTCAGGCGTACGCCGTACTGCACCGGCCAGGCGCCGCGCGCTGTCTGCGCGGCCGACCTCGACAATGTCCAGCGTCGGGGCCAGCAGCGCGAGTTTCCGTGTCATGCTGCGCCTGCCCCATGATTGCCAGCCTGTCAGTGCCGGTCTGCCCACCACCAGCGTGGCGCAGTTCAGCGTCTGCGCCTGCGACACCAGCGCCTGGGCAGCATCGGCACCCGTGAGCACCGCGGTACCTGCGCCCAGTTCTTCGGCGAGCTTGATCACCGCCAGGATGCGGTCACGCTCACCGGCCTTCAGCCGCTGCAGCTGCGGCGTCTCTACATAGGCCACATGCCAGCGCACATTGAGCTGGCCCGCCAGCCTTGCCGCTACACGCACCGTCTGCTCTGCTCCGGCACGCGGACCTATGCAGGCCAGCAGCGCGCCCTCTGTGTTCCAGACCGGCGCAATCGACTGCTCCACCCGGTAGCTACGCACATCGTCTTCAACATGCTCGGCCGTGCGGCGCAGTGCAATCTCGCGCAGCGCAATCAGGTTGCCCTTGCGGAAAAAGTTTTGCGCCGCGCGCTCAGCCTGCTGGGGCAGGTAGACCTTGCCGGCCTTGAGGCGTGCCATCAGTTCATCGGGCGTGACATCAACGAGGATGATCTCGTCTGCGTCATCAAGCACCGTGTCGGGCACCGTCTCATGCACACGTATGCCGGTGATGGCGCCTACGGTGCCGTTGAGGCTCTCAAGGTGCTGCACGTTGAGCGCCGACCACACATCAATGCCCGCCTCAAGCAGCTCCTGCACGTCCTGCCAGCGCTTGGAATGGCGAGAGCCGGGCGCGTTGCTGTGTGCCAGTTCATCAACCAGCAGCACGGCCGGTTTGCGTGCCAGCGCCGCATCAAGGTCGAATTCTTTCAGCACATTGTTTCGATAGGGCAGCTCGCGCAGGGGCAACTGCTCAAGCCCCGCAAGCAACTCTTGCGTTTCGGCGCGGCCATGTGTTTCAACCACGCCGATCAGCACCTCGCGCCCGGCCTTGCGCTCGCGCTGCGCTGCACTGAGCATGGCGTAAGTCTTGCCCACACCGGCGCTGGCGCCAAAGTAGATGCGCAATCGGCCACGGCGGCCGCGCGCATCCTCACCCCTGAGCTGCTCCAGCAGCTGGTCGGGGTCGGGGCGGGAGTCGGTAAACGTTGCCATCAAGCCTTATTAAATCCTGTTTCGGTTCAGCGTATCGCCTCAAGCGCAAGATTCAGTTTGAGCACGTTGACCTGTGGCTCACCCATAAAGGCGAGCAGCGGCGTATCGGTCTGCTGCTCGACCAGCGTCTGGACTTTTTCTGCAGCCACACCGCGCGCCCTGGCGACGCGCGCCACCTGGTAGCGGGCTGCAGCGGGGCTGATGTGCGGATCAAGACCGCTGGCAGAGGCCGTCACCAAGTCCACAGGTACTGGCGCTGTGTTGCCGGGGTCAGCCGCACGCAGGGCTTCCACGCGGCCCTTGACTGCATCGGCCAGCGCAGGGTTCAGCGGCCCCTGATTCGAGCCGCTGGATGCACCTGCGTTGTAGGGCATGGGGCCTGTGGCCGATGGGCGGCCCCAGAAGTGTTTGGGGTCGCTGAAGTTCTGCCCGATCAGCGCAGAGCCAACCGCTTTACCATCCTTGACGACGAGACTGCCTGCTGCCTGGGAGGGGAACAGCGTTTGCGCTGCGCCTGTCACCACCAGCGGGTAGGCCACGCCGGTCACGAGTGTGAGCACTGTGAAGAGGACCAGTGCTGGGCGAATTATTTTCGTCATGTTGAGTCCTTGTGAGTTCATGAAAGGTTCACGGCGACCAGGAACAGGTCAATCACCTTGATGCCGATAAAGGGCACGATGAGGCCGCCCAGGCCATAGACAGCCAGGTTGCGGCGCAGCTGAGCCGCGGCACCAACGGCGCGGTACTTGACCCCTTTGAGCGCCAGCGGAATCAGAAACATGATGATCAGCGCGTTGAAGATCACAGCCGACAAAATCGCCGACGACGGGCTGCCCAGCTGCATCACATTGAGCGCACCCAGCTGCGGGTAGGTCGTCACAAAAATCGCCGGGATGATGGCGAAGTACTTGGCTACGTCATTCGCAATCGAAAACGTCGTGAGCGAGCCGCGTGTCATCAGCAGCGCCTTGCCGGTCTCGACGATCTCCAGCAGCTTGGTCGGATTGGAATCAAGGTCCACCATATTGCCGGCCTCCTTCGCAGCCTGCGTGCCGCTGTTCATGGCGACCGCCACATCGGCCTGCGCCAGCGCCGGCGCGTCGTTGGTGCCGTCGCCCGTCATGGCCACCAGCCGGCCTTCGGCCTGGTACTGGCGTATCAGCTTGAGCTTGTCTTCGGGCGTGGCCTCGGCCAGGAAGTCATCAACACCGGCCTCGGCGGCAATCGCAGCCGCAGTGAGTTTGTTGTCGCCCGTGATCATCACGGTCTTGATGCCCATGCGGCGCAGTTCGCCAAAGCGCTCCTTGATGCCGGCCTTGACAATGTCTTTCAGCTCGACCACGCCCAGCACCTGCTTGCCATCGCTCACGGCCAGCGGCGTGCTGCCGCGGCGCGAGACTTCATCGGACGCGCGCAGCACCTCGGCAGGCACGCTGCCGCCCAGTGCCTCGACATGTTTGCGCACGGCATCGACAGCGCCCTTGCGCAACTGGCGTGTGCTGCCGTCGTTCAGTTTGACGTCGACACCGCTCATTCTTGTTTGAGCGGTGAACGGAACCTCAGTCGTAGCGCCGACCAAAGCCTGAATCGCATTGGTCTTTTGCGCCAGCGTGACAATGCTGCGGCCTTCAGGTGTTTCATCGGCCATGGAGGCCTGCATTGCTGAGGTGGCGAGCGTCGCTTCAGTCACACCGGGTGCCGGCACAAAGCTTGAGGCCTGGCGGTTGCCGTGCGTGATGGTGCCGGTCTTGTCGAGCAGCAGCACATCGACGTCACCCGCCGCTTCAACGGCGCGACCCGAAGTGGCGATCACATTGGCCTGCATCATGCGGCTCATGCCCGCCACGCCGACGGCAGACAGCAGGCCGCCAATGGTGGTGGGGATCAGGCACACCAGCAAGGCCACCAGCGCGGTGATGCTGACCACTGTGCCCGCGCCTGCAGCCTCGACGCTGAAGATGGAGAACGGCAGCAATGTCACCGTGACCACCAGGAAGACGATGGTCAGCGCCACCAGCAAAATCGTCAGCGCGATTTCATTCGGGGTCTTCTGGCGTTTGGCGCCTTCGACCATGCTGATCATGCGGTCGAGAAAAGACTCGCCAGGGTTGACGCTGATGCGCACCACCAGCCAGTCGGACAGCACGCGTGTGCCGCCGGTCACAGAGGCGAAGTCCCCACCAGACTCGCGGACCACAGGCGCAGATTCGCCGGTGATGGCACTCTCGTCAACCGAGGCCACGCCTTCGATGACTTCGCCGTCGAGGGGGATCATCTCGCCCGCATCGACCTGAACTACATCGCCCTTCCTCAGGTTTTCTGCCTGTTCAGGCAAAAAGGTAGCACCGTGTTTTGGCTCTTTCAGCTTTTTGGCCCAAGTGCTTTTCTTCAGGCCACGCAGTGAGGCAGCCTGCGCCTTGCTGCGGCCTTCGGCCAGCGCTTCTGCAAAGTTGGCAAACAGCACTGTGAACCAGAGCCAGATGGCGACGGCAAAGATAAAGCCCGCCGAATCTGCGCCCTTGCCGCCTGGGGCCTGCAAGGCCTGCAGCCCGAGCAGCGTGGTCAGGATGCTGCCGATGAACACCACAAACATCACCGGGTTGCGCCACTGCACACGGGGGCTGAGTTTGGTAAACGAGGCGGCGATGGCCGGCTTTAGCAGGGCCGGGTCAAGAAGTACGAATGGTTTTTTGTTGGTCATGGTTTTTCTCGCTGCTTTATTTCATGGGCCACAGCATCAGGTGCTCGACCACCGGGCCCAGGGCCAGCGCAGGAACATAGTTCAGCAGGCCGACCAGCAGCACCGTGCCGATCAGCAGGGTGACAAACAGCGGGCCGTGCGTCGGCATGGTGCCGCCGGTGACAGGCAAGCGCTTCTTGGCAGCCAGCGCACCTGCAATCGCCAGCACAGGCACGATGACGCCGAAGCGGCCCAGCCACATCACCATGCCCAGCAGGGTGTTGTAGAAGGGTGTGTTGGCCGAGAGGCCTGCAAAGGCGCTGCCGTTGTTGTTGCCGGCAGAACTCAGCGCGTAGAGGATTTCAGAAAAGCCGTGCGCGCCGGGGTTGGCAATGCCGGCCTTGCCCGCAGTGGCCAGCACGGCAATGGCTGTGCCTGCCAGCACCAGGATGGGCGTGACCAGAATGGCGATCGAGGTCAGCTTCATCTCGTGCGACTCGATCTTCTTACCCAGGTATTCAGGCGTGCGGCCTATCATCAGCCCCGAGATGAACACCGCCAAAATGGCAAAGATCAGCATGCCGTAAAGGCCGGTGCCGACACCGCCGAAGACGACTTCGCCGAGCTGCATCATCACCAGCGGCACCAGCCCACCTATTGGCGTCAGGGAATCGTGCATCAGGTTGACAGCGCCGCATGAGGCAGCCGTTGTGATCACGGCAAACAGGCTGGAGGCATTGATGCCGAAACGAACTTCCTTGCCTTCCATGTTGCCGCCGGCCTGCAGTGCGCTGCTGGCCCGATCTACACCCACCGATGTAATCAGCGGATTGCCAGCCTGCTCGGCCGGCGTGATGACAGCCACGGCAATCACAAACATCACGGTCATGGCGGCCAGCACGGCCCAGCCCTGACGCTGGTCGCCCACGCTGCGGCCGAACGCAAAGCACAGCGCGGCAGGAATCAGAAAGATGGACAGCATCTGCACAAAGTTGCTGAGCGCAGTCGGGTTCTCATACGGGTGGGCCGAGTTGGCATTGAAGAAACCGCCGCCGTTGGTGCCCAGCATCTTGATGGCCTCCTGCGAGGCAACCGGGCCCATGGCCAGCGTCTGTTTGTCGGTCTTCGCGTCTTCCATCACCGCATTGCCCGTGGCGTCTTTCAGCGGCTGGCTGTCGGGGCCGTTTTTGGCGACCTGGTAGTTGTTGACCTCCAGCGTCGTCACGTCCTTGTAGCTGTCAAAGTTCTGGATCACGCCCTGGCCGACCAGGAAGATGGCAAACACCAAAGACAGCGGCAAGAGCAGCCAGGCCGTGATGCGGGTGATGTCCACCCAGAAGTTGCCGATCACGCCTGTCGATTTGGCCGCAAAGCCGCGGAACAGCGCAAACACCACGGCGATGCCGGTGGCCGCCGAGAAGAAGTTTTGCCCGGTCAACGCCAGCATCTGAGTGAGGTAGCTCATGGTTGATTCACCGGCATAACCCTGCCAGTTGGTGTTGGACGCAAAGCTGATGGCGGTGTTGAAAGCCGAGTCAGGCGTAATGTTGGCCATGCGGGCCGGGTTGAGCGGCAGCCAGACCTGCACACGCTGCATCAGGTAGACGACGGCAACGCCCAGCAGGTTGAAGGCCAGAAGCGCCAGCGCGTACTGCGCCCAGTTCATGGACTTGCCGGCCGATGTGCCGGCCAGTTTGTAGAGCGGCGCTTCGAGCCTGTGCATCCAGCCGGGCAGATTGCCCGAGGCGATGCGCGTGAGCCAGATGCCGAGCGGCCAGGACACCAGCAACAAAACACCAAGGAAAAGGGCCAGCAAGCCCCAGGCATTACCGGTCATCAAAACTCCTCGGCGCAGATCAGCGCGTAGACCAGGTAGGCCAGCAGCAGGACGGCGCAGACGCCGCCGAAGCCGTACAGGATGTCAAGGCTGATCATGAGCGGCCTCCTTCGGGCTTTTCAAGCTTCTGGAAGCCCCAGACCAGCAGCACCATCACGCCCCAGAGGGCGGCGACTCCAAATATGAATGCGATATCCATGAACTTCTTTCCATCTGAATTGATGAAAGGAAGTTTCGGATCCGGTGTGTAAAAACGGGGATGAAAGCGAGCAGCGCCGTATAAAAAAAGCGTAAAAAGGGCGCGTTAAAAGATTCGACTGCAAGAACTACTCGTAGAAACTTCATCTGCGGTAAATCTGCCAGACTAGAGCCATTTCACGTCTGACAAAACTCTGTTCAAGCTCAATCACCTTCAATATTTATGGCTACCACACCACCAACCGAAAAGCCTTCTTTAAACGTTGGAAACTATTGCGTGAGCTTTGTGGACCTACTAGGCCAGAGAGCTGCTTTGCGCGGCCAATCATTGCTGCCACCCAGCAATTCCGAAGAGGAAAAGAAAAAGCTTCACGCAACACTTAGAAATAGCATTGGCTCAATCGCATCTCTTCAAGAGAGAGCGGAAACGATGCTTAGGGCCAGCGCCCCAAATCCCAAGTCGAAACTTCGCGCGAGCCTCTCTATTGAGGATCAAAGTATTTGGGATGAAATGCAGAAGACCAAGGTGACGACGCAGCGTTGGTCTGACGGCTTGGTTTCATTTGCATGCCTGGGAGACGAGGAAATCAAATGTCATTTGAACAACGTCTATGGACTATTCACTTTGGCTGGCAGCTTATGTTTTATGGGGCTGGCATCAAAACAACCTATCCGCGGTGCAATTGAAATTGCCTGGGGAGTTGAATTGCATCCTGGCGAGATCTACGGCGCTGCGGTAGCTCGGGCATACGAGCTGGAGAACTATGTCGCAGGATATCCACGCATCGTCATTGGCCCAGAGATGCTTAAATTCCTCGATCTTCATTGCCAGAATCAGAAGAGTGATGCGTTTTCTCAACTGGATCGAACCCTCGCAACCCATTGCAAAGAGATGATTTTGGTGGATGCAGATGGACATGCCTTTTTGCACTACTTGGGACAGAGCTTTTTTAACGCAGTGAGCCATGGTGCGCATGCGGACTTATATGAAAAGGCTCAAAAATTCGCATCCAAACAGTTTGAGGAACATCAAAGAGCTCAGAACACGAAGCTAGCTTTTCGTTATCTCCATTTGCTTCAATATTTCAGCGCACATCCGCCTCCTGAAAGCAATGCCATTCAGAAATAGATCAAAACTTAAACAATCTATGACATTCGGAAAAACCACCCCCATCCTGCGCAGCTTCGACGAAGCCAAGGCCAAAGAGTTTTACATCGGTTTTCTCGGTTTCAAGCTCGACTTTGAACACCGCTTCGAGCCCGGCCTGCCGCTCTATATGCAGGTCTCGCGCGGCGACTGCATCCTGCATCTGTCGGAACACCACGGCGACGCCAGCCCCGGGTCCGCGATGCGCATTGAGGTGGACGACATTGACGCCTTTCACCGCGAGTTGACTGCCGCCAACTACAAGTACGCCAGGCCAGGCATTGAAGCCACACCCTGGGACACGCGCGAGGTGACTGTCAAAGACCCGTTTGGCAACCGGCTGGTGTTCACGACGGCGATCAGCACCTGAAGCCATGAACGTCCTGGTTCCGGGCGTGCTGACGGAATTTGCTATTTATTTCATAGCTGTTTACGCTCGTATTTAAAGGGCCACAGCCATATTTTCGATCCAAAACAGGCCATTTTTGCCTATTTTTTAAGCACTGGGCCACTCCTGAGGCTGACCAATGCTGTGGGGACCTGTTTTTTGCCGTACACGTTAAATTTTTGCCGTGTACGTTAAAAATCAGTTTGTTTGCGAGCGCAGCCCCTGCAGGTCCAGCACGCGCAGGCCGCCGTACTCCACGCGTATGCTGCCCTGCGCCTCCAGCCTCGTCAGGGCTTCATTGACCCGCTGGCGTGACAGGCCTATCAGGTAGGCCAGCTCCTGCTGGGTGATGCGCAGCACCTCGCCAACGCCGGGGTAAAGAACGGGGTTGAACAGGGCGGCCAGCGAACGGGCCACACGCACGTCGGGGTTGTTCATGCGGTCAATCTCGCGCGCGGCGATGAACTGGCCCAGCCTTTCATTGAGCTGGTTCATCACAAAGCGGTTAAAGCCTATGGAATGGTCCAGCATCCAGTGGAAAGTGTCGACCGGCAAACCCGCCACCACGCTTTTGCGCAGCGCCTGGATGTTGTAACGGTAGGGCTCGCGCTTGAGGGCCGTGCCCTCGCCAAACCAGCCGCCGGGTGGCACCCCGGTGAACGTCATGGTCATGCCCTGGGCGTTGTCGCTACTCATCTTGAGCAGGCCCTGCACCACCCCGAACCAGTAGGTCACGGGTTTGCCGAGGCGGCAGACATAGTCACCGGGCTGGGCATCGCCGACATGCAGTTCGGCCACGGCGCGTTCGCGCTCGGCGGGCAGCAGCAGCGGCAGCCATGGGATGCCCGCGAGATCAGCATCGGTGATCGCACGGGGACGTATCTGCACTGGGCGATCAGGAGGCATGGCCAGACTGCACTGAAGCAGCAAAAAGAGGGGCTAAGGGAAAGTCCGGGGGAGTAATCACCCTCAAATTGTCGTCGGAACGACAACATGACGTCAAATGGACGCCTACGATGCAGGGCATGGAGACAACTCCAGCATGCACCAGAGGTCTGACAGACAGGGCAGCAAGCTGGAAGTTGACATAACGAAAGCGAGACAAGGACAGATGCAGACCACGTTTCCCCGATTGCTGCTGAAACACGCCGCGGAGCGCCCGGATGCGCCCGCCGTGCGCGAGAAGGAATACGGCATCTGGCAGGCCCACAGCTGGTCAGCCATGGCCGCCATGGTGGAACAGATCGCCTGCGGCATGCACCAGGCCGGCCTGCAGCGTGGCGAGCACATGGTCATTGTCGGCAGCAACCGCCCCCGTCTTTACGCCACCATGCTGGCCGCGCAATCCCTGGGCGCCATACCGGTCCCGCTCTACCAGGACGCCGTTGCGGCCGAATGCGTCTTCCCGATCACCAATGCCGATGTGCGTTTTGCCGTGGTGGAAGACCAGGAGCAGGTCGACAAGCTGCTCGAAATTCGTGACCGCTGTCCGGACCTCGCCAGCATCGTGTTTGACGACCCGCGCGGCCTGCGCAACTACAGCGAACCCGGCCTCGTCTCGCTCGACCAGATGATGGATGCTGGCAAGGCTTTTGCGGCCGCGCAGCCCGGCTGGTTCAGGGCCCGTGTTGACGAGACCCGCCCCGATGACGTGGCCGCGATGTTTTTTACATCCGGCACCACGGGCAATCCCAAGGGTGTGGTGCACACCCACAACACCATGCTGGACAGGGCGAAGGCCGGCGCTGATTTCGACAAGCTCACGTCCGACGAGGAAGTGCTGGCCTACCTGCCGCCGGCCTGGGTCGGACAGAACATCTTCAGCTACGCGCAGTGGCTGGCCTGCGGTTATGTCGTCAACTGCCCCGAAAGCGCTGCGACGGTGATGATCGACCTGAAAGAAGTCGGCCCCACCTATTACTTTGCGCCGCCCCGCATTTTTGAAGGCCTGCTGACGACGGTGATGATCCGCATGGAAGACGCGGGCCACATCAAGCGCGGCATGTTCGACTATTTCATGGGTGTGGCCAAACGCGTCGGCCCCGCGCTGATGGACGGCAAAGCTGTTGGTGGCCTTGACCGGCTGCTGTATGCGCTGGGCAATGTCATGGTCTACGGTCCGCTACGCAACACGCTGGGCTTTTCGCGCGTGCGTGTGGTGTACACCGCAGGCGAAGCCATCGGGCCCGACCTCTTTACCTTCTACCGTTCCATCGGCATCAACATGAAGCAGCTCTACGGCTCGACCGAGACCGCCGTGTTCGTCTGCCTGCAGCCCGACAACGAAGCGCGTGCCGACACGGTGGGCGTGCCGATCTCGGGTGTGCAGATCCGCGTGGCCGACAACGGCGAGATCATGGTCAAGTCAGCCGGCCTGCTCAAGGAATACTACAAAAACCCCACCGCCACTGCAGAGGTGCTGACGGCAGACGGCTGGTACCACACCAGCGATGCGGGCTTCATCGACGCCTCTGGTCACCTGAAAATCATAGACCGCGTGAAAGACGTGGGCCGCATCAGGGGCGGCAGCAACGACGGCGCCATGTTTGCGCCCAAGTATGTGGAGAACAAGCTCAAGTTCTTCCCCTACATCAAGGAAGTCGTGGCCTACGGCGATGGCCGCGAGAAGGTCTGCGTCTTTATCAACATTGACTTTGAAGCAGTGGGCAATTGGGCCGAGCGGCGCAACCTGCCCTATGCCGGCTACACAGACCTGGCGCAAAAGCCCGAGGTCTACCAGCTCATCAAGGAGTGCGTCGAGAAGGTCAATGCCGACCTGAGCGTGGACCTGCTGCTCGCGGGTTCGCAGGTCAGCCGCTTCCTCGTGCTGCACAAGGAACTGGACGCCGACGATGGCGAGCTGACCCGCACGAACAAGGTCAGGCGCGGTTTTATCGGCGACAAATACCAGCCGCTGGTCGATGCGCTCTATGGCGGCAAGACTGAACAGTTCATTGAAACCGTGGTGAAGTTCGAGGACGGCCGGAGCGGCAGCGTCAGCGCCACACTGAAGATTGACGATGCAAAAACCTTTGCACCTGTGAAGGCGGCAGCATGACCAAGAAAATCGGGGACGTCATTCTTGACGTGAACAACATCAGTTTGAGCTTTGGCGGCGTCAAGGCGCTGTCGGACATCTCGTTCAATGTGAAAGAGCACGAGATACGCGCCATCATTGGCCCCAACGGCGCGGGCAAAAGCTCCATGCTCAACTGCATCAACGGCGTGTACTCACCGCAGCAGGGCTCCATCACATTCCGCGGCCAGACCTTCAAGCACATGAACAGCCACCAGGTGGCGGTGATGGGCGTGGCCCGCACCTTCCAGAACCTGGCTCTCTTCAAGGGCATGAGCGTGCTCGACAACATCATGTCGGGCCGCAACCTGAAGATCAAAAGCAACCTCTTCATGCAGGCGCTGCGCATCGGCCCTGCCGAACGCGAAGAAATACGCCACCGCGAAGCCGTCGAGAAAATCATCGACTTTCTGGAGATCCAGGCCTATCGCAAGACCCCCGTCGGGCAACTCCCCTACGGCCTGCAAAAGCGCGTCGATCTGGGCCGCGCCCTGGCGATGGAGCCGCAGGTGTTGCTGCTCGACGAACCCATGGCCGGCATGAACGTCGAAGAAAAACAGGACATGTGCCGTTTTGTGCTCGACGTGAACGACGAGTTCGGCACCACGGTGGTGCTGATCGAGCACGACATGGGTGTGGTGATGGACATCTCTGACCGTGTCGTCGTGCTGGACTACGGCAAAAAAATCGGCGACGGCACGCCCGACGAAGTGCGCAACAACGAAGACGTGATCAAGGCCTATCTGGGCACGAGCCACTAAAGGCGGAACAAAAGATGGCATTCTTTCTTGAAACACTTTTTGGCGGCCTGATGGCTGGCATGCTTTATTCGCTGGTGGCGCTCGGCTTTGTGCTGATCTTCAAGGCCTCCGGCGTCTTCAATTTTGCGCAGGGCGCGATGGTGCTGTTTGCCGCACTGGCGATGGCGCGTTTTTCGGAATGGATTCCGCAGTGGACGGGCATCAACAACCTGCTGTTTGCCAATGTCTGCGCGTTTGTCATCGCCGGCATCATCATGTTTGCAGTGGCATGGCTGATCGAGCGGCTGGTGCTCAGCCACCTGGTCAACCAGGAAGGCGCGACGCTGCTCATGGCCACACTGGGCATTGCCTACTTTCTTGAAGGCCTGGGCCAGACACTGTTCGGCAGCAGTATTTACAAGATTGACATCGGCATGCCGAAAGAGCCCATCTTCATTCTTGACAAGATGTTCCAGGGCGGCATTCTCATCAACAAGGAAGACCTGATTGCAGCGGCGATTGCTGCAGGCCTGGTCGCCCTGCTGAGCGTCTTCTTCCAGAAAACATCCACCGGCCGCGCCCTGCGTGCCGTGGCCGACGATCACCAGGCCGCGCAATCCATAGGCATTCCACTGGGCCGCATCTGGGTCATCGTCTGGTGCGTGGCGGGTGTCGTGGCGCTGGTGGCCGGGATGATCTGGGGCAGCAAGCTGGGGGTGCAGTTTTCGCTCACCACTGTGGCGCTGCGCGCGCTGCCCGTCGTGATCCTGGGCGGACTGACATCGGTGCCGGGCGCCATCATCGGCGGGCTGATCATAGGCGTCGGAGAAAAGCTTTCAGAGGTTTACCTCGGCCCCTTCGTTGGCGGCGGCATTGAAATCTGGTTTGCCTATGTGCTCGCCCTGGGCTTCCTGCTGTTCCGTCCACAGGGCCTCTTCGGCGAAAAAATAATCGACCGTGTCTGAACAGAAATAGAACACCATGCTTTACAGAGAAAACGGTCAATTCAAAACCACCTACCGGGCAGACCAGCAGATCTTCCCCATCCTCCAGGACCGCGTAGTCGTGGGCCTGTTCCTGCTGTTTGCGTTTGTCGCCGTGCCCATGCTGGCAAGCGACTACCTTTTCCGCGCCATCCTGATTCCTTTCCTGATCATTTCGCTGGCCGCCCTGGGCGTCAATATCCTCGTCGGTTACTGCGGCCAGATCTCACTGGGCTCGGGCGCTTTCATGGCCGTGGGTGCCTACGGCGCATACAACTTCTTTGTGCGCATTCCGGGCATGCCGCTGATACCCACGCTGATACTGGGCGGGCTGTGTGCCACGGTGTTCGGCATTCTGTTCGGGCTGCCCAGCTTGCGCGTCAAGGGCCTGTACCTGGCCGTAGCCACGCTGGCTGCGCAGTTCTTCAGCGACTGGATGTTTTTGCGCATCAAGTGGCTGACCAACGACTCACCGTCGGGCTCGATCTCTGTCACGCAGCTACAGGTCTTCGGCATGCCCATAGACAGCGCCGTGAGCAAATACCTGCTGTGCCTCGGCATACTCGTCGTGATTGCGCTGCTGGCCAAAAACCTGGTGCGCGGTGCCATAGGACGGGAGTGGATGGCCATACGCGACATGGACGTCGCCGCAGCCGTGATCGGCATACGCCCCATGTACGCCAAGCTCAGCGCATTTGCCGTCAGCTCATTCATCATTGGTGTGGCCGGCGCGCTTTGGGGCTTTGTTCACCTCGGTGCATGGGAGCCGGCAGCTTTTTCTGTCGACTTCTCTTTCCGCCTGCTCTTCATGGTCATCATCGGCGGCCTGGGTTCCATCCTGGGCGGTTTTCTCGGCGCTGCCTTTGTCACCATACTGCCCATCGTGCTGAGCCGTGCGCTACCCGCCATCACCAGCCTGTTCGGCTACGAGATGAGCACGGCCGGCGTGTCGCACGCAGAACTCATGATTTTTGGCGGCCTGATCGTCTGGTTCCTGATTGTGGAACCGCACGGCCTGGCCAAGTTGTGGGCAGTTGCAAAACAAAAACTAAGGCTATGGCCATTCCCCCACTAAAACGGGGAAATGCTCGCAACTACCAATGCGTAACAGGGTATTTGTCCGTTTACTCAGGTGTCCGTTTGGATTTTGGTTTTCAGGTGTGTGATTTTTAAATTTTCAGGAGACAACAATGAAGATTCGCAGTTTGATTCTGGCAGTGGCTGCAATAGCCGCTGGCGCTTCGTCCCTTGTGACGACCAGCGCATTTGCGCAGGCGAAGGAACAGTTCTTCCCGCTGCTGTCCTATCGCACCGGGCCTTACGCGCCCAACGGTGTGCCCTGGGCCAACGGCAAGCAGGACTACCTCAAGCTCATCAATGCGCGCGATGGCGGCATCAACGGCGTGAAGCTCACATATGAAGAATGCGAAACCGGTTATGCCACTGACCGCGGCGTGGAATGCTACGAGCGCCTGAAGGGCCGCCCTGGCGTTGCGATTTTTGACCCGCAGGCCACCGGCATCACCTTTGCCCTGACTGAAAAAGTCACGACCGACAAGGTGCCGCTGATCACACTGGGCTACGGGTTGTCTGTTGCACAGGACGGACAGGCCTTCAAGTGGAACTTTCCGCTCATGGGCAGTTACTGGACCGCAGCCGACATCCTGATCCAGCACATCGGCAAAAAAGAAGGCGGCATGGACAAGCTCAAGGGCAAGAAGATTGCCCTGGTCTATCACGACTCGCCGTTCGGCAAGGAGCCGATTCCCCTGCTGCAGGAACGCGCCAGGATGCAGGGTTTTGACCTGCAGCTGATCCCCGTGACCGCACCCGGCGTTGAACAGAAATCTGCATGGCTGCAGGTTCGCCAGTCACGTCCAGACTATGTGCTGCTGTGGGGCTGGGGCGTCATGAACTCCACCGCACTGAAAGAAGCGCAGGCCACGGGTTATCCGCGCGACAAGATGTATGGCGTGTGGTGGGCCGGTGCAGAGCCTGACGTGAAAGACGTGGGCGAAGGCGCCAAGGGTTACAACGCGCTGACGCTGAACACTTCGGGCACACAGCCCAAGGTGATCCAGGACATCCTGAAGATGGTGCACGACAAGGGCCAGGGCACAGGTCCGAAAGACGAAGTCGGCTCGGTGCTGTACACGCGCGGCGTGATCATCCAGATGCTGAGCATTGAAGCCGTACGCCGTGCACAGGAGCGTTTTGGCAAAGGCAAGGTCATGACCGGCGAGCAGGTTCGCTGGGGCATGGAAAACCTGGCACTCGACCAGAAGCGCCTGGACGCACTCGGCTTTACCAATGTGATGCAGCCGCTGTCAACTTCGTGCTCCGACCACATGGGTTCGACCGCTGCGCGCGTTCAGACCTGGAACGGCAGCAAGTGGGAGTTCTCGTCCGGCTTCATCGCGGCTGACGAGCAGATCATCAAGCCCATGATCAAGGCCGGCGCCGACAAGTACCTGGCCGACAAGAAGATGACGCGCCGTACCTCGGCGGACTGCCAGTCTTGAGCGGCGTAGCCGCTCAGACTGGCTTTGCCAGGTACTGACGGCACCCTCCCCAACCCCTCCCGCCAGGCGGAAGGGGCTGGCTCTCACGAGCCGCCAGCCTTGAGGGCTGATTACCGTAACCGCAGCCCTCAAGATTGGTCAGGAAAAATATGGACACACCCAACATCGTTCTCAACGTCAACGGCATCGAGGTCATTTACAACCACGTGATTCTGGTGCTCAAGGGCGTCTCGCTGCAGGTGCCGCAAGGCAAGATCGTCGCCATCCTCGGCGGCAACGGCGCTGGCAAGACGACCACGCTGCGTGCGATTTCCAACCTGCTGCAAGGCGAGCGCGGTGCAGTTACCAAGGGCTCAATAGAGCTGCGCGGTGAACGCATTGAAAACCTCTCGCCCGCCGACCTGGTGCAACGCGGCGTGGTGCAGGTCATGGAAGGCCGGCATTGCTTTGCCCACCTGACAATTGAAGAGAACCTGCTGACTGGCTCGTACACCCGCAAGAACAAGGCGGAAATCGCCGCCAATCTTGAGAAGGTTTACGCCTACTTTCCGCGTCTTAAAACCCGCCGCACCTCGCAGGCGGCCTATACCTCAGGCGGCGAGCCGCAGATGTGCGCGATTGGCCGGGCGCTGATGGCCAGTCCCAGCATGGTGCTGCTTGATGAACCATCGATGGGCCTGGCGCCGCAGATCGTCGAAGAGGTGTTCAATATCGTGAAGGACCTGAACCAGAAGGAGAAGGTCACCTTCCTGCTGGCCGAGCAGAACACCAACATGGCGCTGAAATATTCGGACTACGGCTACATCATGGAGAGTGGTCGCGTGGTGATGGACGGCGCCGCGAGCGACCTGGCCAGCAACGAGGACGTGAAAGAGTTTTACCTCGGCGTGGGCGGCGGCGAGCGCAAGAGCTTCAAGGATGTCAAAAGCTACAAGCGCCGCAAACGCTGGCTTGCCTGAAATGGCCCCCACGCTTGTCACTTCGTGTACTGCGCTGCCCCCCGAGGGGGCTGCTGCGCCTGCGGCCCGGCAAAGCCGGTTCCGCGGCCCCTGCTTGCCTGCAGTGCCCGCATTCAACCCAGACACAAAAAATACAAACCGGGGCCACGCATGAGTTCCTATTACGATGCGCTTGAAACGCGTAGCGTCACCCAGCGCGAAGCTGCACTGATGGCTGCGCTGCCCGGGCAGGTGGCGCATGCGCAGGCTCATGCGCCGGCGTTCGCAGGCATTCTTGAAGGCATCAGCGCCCAGACCGTGACATCACGTGCAGCGCTTGCAAAACTGCCCGTCACGCGCAAACATGAATTGCTCGAGAGCCAGCAGGCTGCCCGCCAGTCCGGTGGCGATGTGTTCGGCGGTTTCAGTGCGCTGACTTACGGCGCGGGCATGCCACGCGTGTTTGCCAGCCCCGGCACCATTTACGAACCCGACAGCACACGCCAGGATTACTGGCGCATGGCACGTGCCATATATGCAGCGGGCTTTCGGCCCGGCCAGCTGATACACAACAGCTTCAGTTACCACTTTGTGCCTGCCGGCGCCATGATGGAGTCCGGCGCACATGCGCTGGGCTGCACGGTCTTCCCAGGCGGTACCGGCCAGACCGAGCAGCAGGTGCAAGCCATGGCGGAGCTCAGGCCTGCGGGCTATATCGGAACGCCCAGCTTCCTGAAAATCATTGTTGAAAAAGCGGCAGAGATGAAAATCCCGCTGCCCACGGTGACGCGTGCGCTGGTCTCCGGTGAGGCCTTCCCGCCCAGCCTGCGCGACTGGCTGGCCGAACGTGGCATTGCGGGTTACCAGTGTTATGCGTCAGCCGATCTGGGCCTGATTGCGTATGAAACCGAAGCGCGCGAAGGCCTGGTGCTGGACGAAGGCGTGATTGTCGAGATCGTACGGCCGGGTACGGGCGACCCGGTGCCTGAAGGCGAGGTCGGCGAACTGGTGGTCACCACCCTGAACCCCGACTACCCGCTAATACGTTTCGGGACCGGCGATCTGTCAGCCATACTGACCGGCCAGTGCCCTACGGGACGCACCAATGCCCGCATCAAGGGCTGGATGGGCCGCGCCGACCAGACCGTGAAGGTGCGCGGCATGTTTGTGCACCCGGGCCAGGTTGCGGATATTGCCCGGCGCTTTCCGGAAGTGCTCAAGGCGCGCCTGGTGGTGAGCGGCGAGATGGCCAATGACAGCATGACCTTCAGGGTCGAATCAGCCTCAGCCATCGCAGGCCTCGACCAGCGCATCAGTGACGCCATCAGGGACGTCACCAAATTGCGCGGCACAGTCGAAATGCTGGCGCCGGGCAGTCTCCCCAATGACGGCAAGGTCATTGAGGATGCGCGCAGTTATAAATAGGAACACCCCTGCTGACGCTCACTGCGTGTAGCGTCCCCTCCCCTTGCAGGGGACGGCGCCTTGCGCCCGGCAAAGCCGGATCGCGGCCCCTGCTTGCAGGTATCCAGTCGAGGCATCTACGCGTTCAGGCACCAAGAAACACCCCTGCCGACGCTCACTGCGTGTAGCGTCCCCTCCCCTTGCAGGGGACAGTGCCTGCGGCCTGGCAAAGCCAGTTCCGCGGCCCTCCTGGTGAAGATGCAGGCCGGAGGCGAGTAAGAAATCCGTAAGCGGGAAGCGCGGTGCCTCACACTTTCCCTTACGTAGTTCCCGCGATGTGCGACAGGCATACGGAACTTAAACTTTGTGCTGTTTTAATCAGGAGACGAATCATGAAACGACTACTCGTTCTTGCAGTTGCAGCAACTGCCATTCTTGCCAATGCGCAAACCTTCCCCGGCACCAAGCCCGTCACCTTTGTCGTACCTTTCGCCGCAGGCGGCCCGACCGACCGCGTTGCGCGCGACCTTGCAGAAGCCATGCGCAAGGCGATTCCTGGTTCCAACTTTGTCGTTGAAAACGTCAACGGTGCCGGCGGCACGATTGGCGCCGCAAAAGTTGCACGCGCTGCACCAGACGGCCACACACTTTTGTTGCACCACATCGGCATGGCGGCAGCGCCAGGCCTGTATCGCAAGCTGCCTTACAAGGTGCTGGACGATTTTGAATTCCTCGGCATGATCAATGAAGTGCCCATGACCATCATCGGCAAGCCTCAACTGCCGGCCAACAACTACCGCGATCTTGAGAACTACATCAAGGCCAATTCCGGCAAACTCAACATTGCGCATGCAGGTCTGGGTTCAGCATCCCACCTGTGCGGCCTGATGTGGCAGGCGGCCATCAATGCCAAGGAAGCGATGACCACCATCCCTTTCAGCGGCACCGCACCGGCGATGAATGCGCTGGTCGGCGGGCAGGTTGACATGATGTGTGACCAGACCACCAACACCACGGGCCAGATCGAGTCCGGCCGTGTCAAGGCCTACGCCGTGACCACCACCAAGCCGCTGTCCGGCAACAAGCTGTTGAAAGACTACCCCACGCTGCAGGAAATGGGCCTCAAGGGTTTTGACCTGACCATCTGGCACGGCCTGTATGCCCCGAAGGGCACGCCACCAGCGGTACTGGCACAGCTCAATGCGGGCCTGAAGGCTGCGCTGAAAGACGCCGACTTCCTGAAGAAGGAAGATGCCCTGGGCGCCGTTGTCGTGACCGACCGCCGCGTTGAGCCAGCCGCGCACAAGGCTTTTGTGTCTGCAGAAATCAACAAGCTCAAACCCGTGATTGATGCAGCGGGCAAGTACGCAGACTGATTGACGACGAATCTGCAGCACCATGTTGCAAGCCGCCTGAGCCCAGAGCCAGGCGGCTTTTTTAATGCACGTGGATATTCCGGGGATTTACCCTCTTGAAGCGCTACGGCCACACGGTTATCTTTGCCCTCAACAACATTAATACACAACGGAGACCGGCTTGAAAACACCCCGCACCCCCAACCGCCGCACAGCGCTTGCTGCGCTGGCCTTTACCGCAGCGGCCTGCGCCGTCATGCCAGCAGCCGCACAGGGCACCTGGCCGAGCAGACCCGTCAAGATCATCGTGCCGTTTGCGCCTGGCGGCACCACAGACATCCTGGCACGCGCCACCGCAGCTGAACTGAGCAAGGCCTTCCCCCATCCCTTTGTGGTCGAAAATCGCGGGGGTGCAGGCGGCAACATAGGCGCGGACGCCGTCGCCAAAGCGGCACCCGACGGCTACACGCTGCTGATGGGTACCGTGGGCACACAAAGCATCAACAAGTGGCTCTATGCAAAGATGCCGTTCGACCCGCAAAAGGATTTCACGCCCATCACCCTCGTGGCCGGCGTACCCAATGTCATGGTGGTGCCGGCCGACAAGGCAAAGGCCGCTGGCATCAACACCGTGGCCGATTTCATCAAATATGCGAAAGCCAACCCGGGCAAGCTGAACATGGCGTCAAGCGGCAACGGCACCTCCATACATCTGGCGGGTGAATTGTTCAAGAGCATGAGCGGCACCTACATGACGCACTTCCCGTTCAGCGGCTCCGGCCCTGCACTGCTCAGCCTTGTGGGCGGCGACATGGATGTGATGTTTGACAACCTGCCATCGTCCATGCAGCTCATCAAGGCGGGCAAGCTCAAGGCGCTGGCCGTGACCAGCGCCCAGCCTTCTGCGGCACTGCCGGATGTCCCCACGGTGGAACAGGCTGGCCAGCTCAAGGGCTTTGATGCAACGTCGTGGTTCGGCCTGCTCGGCCCTGCGGGACTTCCCCCCGACATCACCAACCGCATACAGCAGGAAGTTGCAAAATCACTGGCCACACCGGCGATGAAAGAAAAGCTGCTGGCCCAGGGTGCCATTCCCAGCGGCAACACACCTGCCCAGTTTGCCCAGCTGATTGATTCAGAGCTGAAGAAATGGCAGCCTGTGGTGAAAGCATCCGGCGCCAAGGTGGACTGACAACCGCATCAGCGCCATCACGAAAAAAGCCCTGACATGCAGGGCTTTTTTTTGCGAGCGGGAAATCCGTCAAACGCCCCAGACCACCTCATCGCCGGCCTCGTAATTGCGCTGGAGCATATCGATGAACGGCATGGCCCGCTGGCGCAGACCAAGGCCGTCGCCAGGTACCGCGCCTTCGTCCTTGTCACCAGACTCCTCATGGGCAATGGCGGCCTCAAGCGCCGCAATTGCTGCAGGCATCTGTTCGGGAAGGATGATGCCTTTGGGGCCAGCATCCTTGCCTATGACTTCCAGCACCTTGCGGCCATTGGCTTCGAGCATGATCACATCGCCAGCATTTTTTGACTTGAATTTGTAGAGCATTGCAGCACCTCAAGATTAATAGGAAAACCATTATGGGACCGCGTTTCGGGGTTTCCTGTAGGCATCCTTCCAATATTGACATGGCTCAACGCCAGCGCGATCAAGGCCTGGACGCGGGCCAGGCTGTTGCACAATAGGTTGCGGCCATTCACCCCGGGAGCAACAGCGGGTAAATGAAGCCATGAAGCCAGAACAACAGCTTGTGTAAATCGCCCAGACGCCATGAAAAGCAACATCAGCGCCAAAAAATCAGAAACACCTGTGGCAAGCGCCAAAGCCGTCCGTCAGCCTCGCGCCAGAAAGCCTGCAACTGCCCCGATCTCGACAGTCAAGGAAGCCAGGCCAGACCTTCAGCCTTCAGACTGGGTGCGCGCCGGCATGAAGATCCTCGCCCAGTCAGGCGTTGACATGGTGCTGATACCCCCGCTGGCCAGGGAACTGGGTGTGACCAAAGGCAGTTTCTACTGGCACTTCACCTCCCGCGAAGACCTGCTGATGAAACTGATTGACGAGTGGAAGCAGCACGCCACCCTGCGTGTGATCGACATCGTTGAACGTGCAGGTGTGTCGCCCCAGGAAAAAATTCGCCTGATTGCCTTCATAGGTACCAACTCGCCAATTGACGAGTTCGGCGGTGCGGTTGAGCTGGCGGTGCGCAACTGGGCCCGCGTCAACCCGAATGTACGCAAGGTCGTCGCCGATGTAGACCGCCAGCGCCTGAACTACCTGACCACCCTCTATGAAGAAATCGGCTCAAAGGTCGATGCTGAACTGCTGGCCTGCATGCATTACTGTTTCTCAGCGGGCCTGAGACTGATTTTTGCGTATCCGGAAAAACAGAAGCTCGCCATGCGTCAGGCTGCGCTGGACCAGATTTTTTTCGCGGACCATCTGCAAAAAACGGCCTGAGCTTCAAGCAGGCCTGCACGCTGCAGCATATTCGGCTGCAAGACGATTCACGATTTCTGCTGCAGGCAAGACCGAATCGATGCCGCCGATGCCCTGGCCCGCGCTCCACACATCGCGCCAAGCTTTGGCCTCCGTCCCATCGCCCCGTTTTCCGAAACCGAAAGACGAGGTCTCGCGCGCAGGCAGGGCATCAACGTCAACGCCCAGCGCAGCGAAACTCGCACGCAGGTAGTTGGCCGGCAGCCCGGTCACCGCGCTGGTGCACACGATGTCCGCCGCAGCACCGTCCACAATCATCTGCTGGTAACGCGAATCGGCCTGCGCCTCGGTCGACGCGACGAAACGCGTGCCCACATAGGCAAGATCCCCGCCCATGGCCTGTACGGCACGCACCTGCCTGCCATGCGAGATACAGCCTGACACGGCGACCAGGCCGTCAAAAATCCGCCTGACCTCATCGGTGAATGCAAAGGGGTTGAGGGTTCCGGTGTGGCCTCCCGCACCGGCACACACCAGCACCAGTCCGTCAACGCCCGCATCAATCGCTTTACGCGCATGACGCATGGTTGATACGTCGTGCAGCACGATCCCGCCATATGCATGAATACGTTCGGCGACCTGCCCCGGCGCATTCAGGCTGGTGATCACCACCGGCACCTTGTACTCACACACCACATCAAGATCATGCGCCAGCCGCTGGTTGCTGGGATGCACGATCAGGTTCACGGCATAGGGCGCGGCACGCCGGGGCTGCTGCGGTTGTGCATTCCATGCCGCGATCTCGCGGTTCAGGTAGTCAAGCCACGAAGCCAGTTCGCTTTCAGGCCTTGCATTGAGCGCAGGAAACGCGCCCAAGATGCCCGCCAGGCATTGCTGGGCCACCAGTTCTTTCGACGAGGCGATGAACATGGGTGAGCCGATCACGGGAAGGCGCAGCGCCGTAAATGGCTCTGTTGTCATGGCCGACGAAGCGCTTAAGGGTTTGTACGGGGATTGACTCATGGCATGCAGGCGAATAAATTATGCTCCATACCGCCCAGTATGGCACACGACAAAAGCACCGTCAACAATGAACAGCGCCTCCGATTCATCCTTTGCTGCAGACAGCTACGCCGCCATCAATGGGCGCCGCGTCAGCCTTGAAGCGCTCTGGCACAAAGGCTCATGTCTGGCCACTTTTTTCAGGGCGCAAGGCGTGAAAGAGGACCAGGCCGTCGCCATCCTGATGCGAAACGACCTGGCTTTTCTCGAATGCACGATTGCCATTTCCATCCTGGGTGCCTACGCGGTACCGCTGAACTGGCACCTCACGGGACCCGAGATCGACTACATACTTCGCGATTCCGCAGCCGTCATGCTGGTGTCGCACGCAGACCTCTACCGGCCCATCGCGTCATCCATCCCAGACAGCATCCTCCGGGTTGTCGCACGCACGCCTGAAGAAATCAGCGGGCCCTACAACATTGCCGCCGACCAGTGCGAGGTACCGCCTGGTGTCATGGACCTTGAGCAGGCCGCAGAAACTTCCGAACCGCTGCTCGACCGCAGCAAGGTCGGCAGCAGGAACAGCATCCTCTACACAAGCGGTACCACAGGCCGTCCCAAAGGGGTCAGAAAGCTGCCCCTGCCTGCGGAAGAAATGCGTAAAAACGCACTGGTGTCGCAGCAGTGGTTTGACCTCAAACCGGGTGTCCGCACCGTGATGGCCGGGCCCATGTACCACAGCGCACCCAACACCTACACACGTCAGGTCGTCAACTCGGGCGGCAGCATCACCCTTATGCCGCGCTTCGACGCTGAACAATTGCTGGCCATCATCGCGCGTGACCGCATTACCCACCTGCACCTGGTGCCGACCATGATGGTGCGCCTGCTGCGCCTGCCCGACGAAGTCAAAAAGCGCTACGACCTCAGCTCCCTGCAGTTCGTTGTTCACGGCGCTGCAGCCTGCTCCACGGAAACCAAGAAGGCCTTTATTGACTGGTGGGGTCCCGTCATTCATGAGTACTACGGCGCGACGGAAACCGGCATGGTCACACGCTCATCAACGCAGGAGTGGCTGGAGCGGCCCGGCACGCTGGGCAAGGCCTGGCCCGGGCGCAGCATACGCATCTACTCTGAAGACGGCGAGGTTCTCGGGCCCAACCAGGTCGGTGAAATCTACGTGGGGCTGCAGGGCGTGCCCAACTTCACGTATCACAACGCGGAAGAACAGCGTCTGGAAATAGACCGCGACGGCATGGTCACCAATGGTGATGTGGGCTACCTTGATGAAGATGGTTATCTCTTCCTTGTCGACCGCAAGAAGGACATTGTCATTTCAGGTGGTGTGAATATCTACCCGGCCGAGATCGAGTGCGCACTGATCGAACACCCCGGCGTGGCCGATTGCGCGGTGATCGGCATCCCTGATGAAGAGTTTGGCGAAAAGCTGCTGGCGTTCGTCAAGCCGTCTGCCGGAAAACAGCCCTCGCAGATTGACATCAGCACCTTTCTGCGCGGCAAGCTGGCCGGCCTGAAGGTGCCCAAGGACTATGTTTTTCTTGACGAACTGCCGCGTGACGATTCCGGAAAACTGATGAAGCGCAAGCTGCGCGACCCCTATTGGGCCGGCCGCAGCAGGATGATCTGAAAACCCTCCAGGAGACAACAATGAAACTCAAGCTTTTGAACTGCCTCGCCGCCATGGGTCTTGCGGCGGCGGCTTTGCTGCCCTCAGGCGCATGGGCCAAGTACCCTGAAAAGCCGATACGGCTGATCGTTCCCTTCCCCGCCGGCGGTGGTACGGATGTGCTGGCACGCCTGGCCGCCCGCAACATGTCGGCCGTGCTGGGACAGGAAGTTATCGTCGACAACCGCGGCGGTGCAGGCACCATCATAGGCGGCGATGCGGTCGCCAAGGCTGCGCCTGACGGCTACACGCTGCTGCTCTCGACAGCCAGCGGCTTCAGCATCAATCCCCAGTACAACAAGAAGCTGCCCTACAAGCCTGAAGACTTTGTGCATATCGGCCTCATCAGCGAATCCCCCGTCGTCCTGGTGGCGCCGTTCAACGCGCCGGCCAAAAACCTGCAGGAGCTGGTGCGCTCGCTCAAGGACAAGGAAACCCCGATTGCCACAGCGGGTAAAGGTAGCCAGTCGCACCTGAGTGCGGTGATGTTCTTCAATGCCATCAACGCGAAGTTCCGCCCCGTGCATTACCGCGGCGAAGCCCCTGCGCTGGTGGACCTTCTGGGTGGCCAGGTGCCGATTTATTTCGCCAGCATACCGGGCACGCTCTCCCACCTGAAAGCCGAAAGACTGCGCGGTTATGCCGTCACGACCACAGGGCGTACGCCGGCCGCCCCTGACATTCCCTCTTTCACCGAACAGGGCATGCCTGAAGTGCTGGCCACCTCATGGTTCGGCCTGGCTGCACCCAAAGGCACACCCCAGGAAGCTGTCAACGCCCTCGCCGCAGCACTGGCCAAGGCGCTGGAAGATAAGGCCATGCAGGACCGCCTGGCCGCAGATGGCGCCACCACACGCAAACTCAGCATTTCTGAATTCAACGACTACATGAAGCGTGACTACGAACGCTGGGGCAAGGTTCTGCGCGCTGCCAACATCGAAGAAGACTGAGCAGGACTGGGGAAGCACCATGAGCACTCATGCGATGGAATCCGTCCTGTATGACCTGGGCGTCAAGCGCGAGGCACGCACCGCTTTTGGCGAAGACGCGGCCGCCTTCCTCAAACGTTACGGGGTTGATGCGCAAGAGGCGGCCATGATCAGCGGCTTCGACATGGCGGCTTTGCTCAGGGCCGGCGTCAGCCCGCTTCTGACCTACGGCTTCTGGATGATGAATGCCCCCGTGAAGACACGTGCGGCCTATCTCGAACGCAGCCGCGGCACTCCCCCGGCACAAGGATAAACATGGCAAGCATTGTTGGCGGCTTCACCATGCCGCACGAACCCGGCGTGTTCTACATGCCGAAAGAAAAATGGAACGATGCGCAGAAACGCGTGCGTGCTGCCTATGACCACATAGGCACGCGCATTGGCGAGCTGGGCGCTACATCGGTGATCGTGATCGGTGCCGACCACTATGTGCTGTTCGGGCCGGGTTGCCTGCCGAGCTACCTGATCGGCATTGGCGACGTCAGCGGGCCGTATGAACGCTTTCCCGATATTTCGCAGGGCAATATTCCAAACAACACTGCCCTCGCGCTGCACATTGCGCAGTACGGGCGCACGCATGGTTTTGACTGGTCTGTCGCCAAGACCTTGCGGGTCGACCATTCCATAGGCGTGCCGGCGCGGCTTTGTGCACTGCCCAACGCCAGCGTCACGGGAGTCGTGCCGGTCTATCTTGCGAGCGGGGTCGAGCCTCTTCTGCCCATGCGGCGCGCCCATGAGCTGGGCAGGATGATTCGCTCGGCCGTCGAAGCCTGGCCCGAAGATGAGCGTGTGGTGGTCATAGGCTCTGGCGGCATCAGCCACTGGGTAGGCCTGCCCGAGATGGGCAAGGTCAATGAAGTCTTTGACCGCTGGGTGCTCGACTGCGTGACCCGCGGTGACGCCGAAGCCATGCTGAAACTGAGCGACGCCGAAGTGTTTGAGCAGGGCGGCAACGGCGCCTGGGAAATCCGCAACTTTCTTTGCATGATGGGCGCGCTGGGCGACCAGCCCGGCCATGTCATCGCTTATGAACACGGTCCGCAATGGGTGACCGGCCTGGGTTTTGCCGAAGTGGGCACCCGGGCCCATGAACCCGTCCCCGCCTGAACCCAACAGAAACCAAGCCATGCCCACGACCATCCCCATCACCCCTGTTCGACTCAAGCCTGCACAGCACGCAACTATCACTGCCGACAGTCTGCGCAAGCTGGTTGATTTTGAGAATGGCAGCATTGACCGCCGCCTGTACTGGGACGAAGAAATCTACCGCCTGGAGCTTGAACGCATCTTCGCCCGCACCTGGCTGTTTGTCGCCCACGAAAGCCAGGTTGCCAACTATGGCGACTTCCTGACCACCTTCATGGGTGAAGACGGCGTGATTGTTACGCGTGACCAGCAGGGCAAGGTTCGGGTCTTCCTCAACTCATGCACGCATCGTGGCAACAAGATCTGCATGGCCGAAGCGGGTAACAAAAGGCGCTTTACCTGCAATTACCACGGCTGGACATTCGACAGCGCCGGTTCCCTCGTCGGCCTGCCGCAGGAAGAACTCTACAAGAGCACCTGCAGGGACTTCGACAAGGCACAGCTCGGCATACGCAATGCGCGGGTTGAGAGCTACAAGGGCCTGGTGTTTGCCACCTTCAACGAAGAGGCCGAAAGTCTGGAGCAGTTTCTGGGCGACTACCGCTGGTACCTCGACATCCTGCTGGACAACGACCCCGGTGGCACCGAGTTCCTGCCCGGAAACATCAAATCACGCATGCAGTGCAACTGGAAGTACCCGTCGGAGAATTTCGCGGGGGACTCCTACCACGCCGCATGGACGCACAACTCCGGCGCGGTCGCACTGTTTGGCCGCGGTGTCGACAACAAATACGACCAGTCCAAGGTCTACCAGGCCAACGTCAACGGCCACGGCTGGCAGTTCGGCCTGGACTTTATCGGCAACGCCATGGTGCTGGGCGAGCAGGACATCCTCGACTACCTGAAAGAAAACGAGGCGAAGTTTGCGGCGCGCCTGGGCAAGCTGCGCTCACGCATGATCGGCTCCATCAGCTCCGCCAACCTGTTTCCGCACACGTCCTTCCTGCCCGGGCAAAACACCTTCCGCACCTGGCACCCCAAGGGCCCGTCGCAGATAGAGCTGCACACCTGGGTGCTGGTCAACAAGTCAGCGCCCGAAGCGCTGAAGGACATGTACATGAAGGGCGTGATGCGAAGCTTCTCGCCCTCGGGCGTGCTGGAGATGGACGATGGCGACAACTGGGAGAACGCCACGGCCACCAATCTCGGCGTGGTCACGCGCCAGCAGAAACTGCATTACGGGCTGGGCATGGACAGCAAGGTCGAGCACGACGAACTCAAGGGCAATGTGCACATTCGCAAGTACAACGATTCCAACCAGCTGGCCTTCTACGGCAAGTGGCTGGAGCTGATGTGCGATGAAGGGGCAGGTGCATCATGAAGTTTGTGATGGGCGAGACGCCCGTACTCAAAAAACCATTAGTGCCGCCGCATTACCCGCTGGCGCCCATGGAACTGGTGTTTGAAATCAGCCAGTTCCTCTACCGCGAGGCGCGCATTCTTGACGAAGAGCGCTATGAAGAGTGGCTGGGCATGATGACTGATGACATCCATTACTGGATGCCGGGCATACAGGCCAGGCACCGCAAGGACAAGACCCCGCGCCTGGACCCCAAACGCATGGCATTTTTTGATGACGACATGCTCAACATGCGCAGGCGCGTGACGCGCTTCATGGACCCGACGGCCTGGGCTGAAGACCCACCCACACGTGCGGTCCATGTGATCTCCAACATCGAAGTCGAGCTGACTGACAAACCAGATGAGTTCAGGGTGTATTCAACCTTTATCAATTGCCGTGGCCGTGGTGAGGCTGAAGAGTTCTGGCTGACCGGGCGGCGCACGGACATACTGCGGCGCGGGAATGATGGTGTGCTGCGCATTGCCTCACGCGAGATCGTCACCACACAAACCGTACTGCTGGCGAAGAACCTCAATGTCTTTCTTTAAACGGGTGCAGTCATGAGCGGCTGGCTTGAAGGGCAGGTGGCCTTTGTCACAGGCGCGGCCGACGGCATAGGCCGCGCGGTGGTCGAGCGTTACTTAAAGGAAGGTGCGGCGGGCGTTGTCGCACTGGACCGCGATGCGGATGGGCTTCAAACACTGGCGGCCATTTATGGCGATCGCATCGCCACCGTGACAGGCGATGTACGTCAATATGGGAGCCATGAAGAAGCAGTAAAACTGGCACTGTCACGTTTCGGAAGACTCGACACCGTGGTGGGCAACGCCGGTGTGTTCGATTTCCGGCGTCCGCTGCGCAGCTACACCGGCGAGTCCATGGCCGCCACCATGGACGAGCTCTTCGCCATCAACCTGCGCGGTTACCTCTACGCAGCGATGGCCGGGCGCGAGGCGCTCATCGCCAGCCGGGGCAGCATCATCTTCACGGCCTCCGTCGCCAGCTTCAATTCTGGCGGCGGCGGCATTCTCTACACCATGGGCAAACATGCGGTGGTCGGCATGATCAAGCAACTGGCGCTCGAACTCGCACCCGACATCCGCGTGAACGGCGTGGGGCCCGGCGGCACGCTGACGGGCCTGAGCGGCACCGATGCGCTGGGTCAGACGGGGCGCAGCATCAATGCAAACCCGCAGGCGTTTAACGAAAAGATGGCTGCAGCGGTACCGCTCGGGTTTGCGCAGCAGCCGGAAGACCACACCGGCCTGTATGTGCTGCTGGCCAGCAGCGCCAACGCCCGCGCCGTGACGGGCGAAATTTTCATGAGCGACGGCGGCACCGGTTCGCGCTCTGTCTGAAACCATCTGCGGAGTCTGCATGACGACAAACATCAATCACCCTGCCATCGGCAAAACCATCGTCGCCGCTGGCGTACGCACCAACTACCACGAGGTCGGCCAGGGCCATCCCATGATCCTGCTGCACGGCTCAGGCGCGGGTGTCACGGGCTGGGAAAACTGGCACGGCGTGATGGACGACTTTGCCAGACACTTTCGTGTGCTGGTGCCGGACATCATCGGCTTCGGTTTCACCGAGCGGCCAGAGGGTACAAAGTACAGCATCAAGCTCTGGGTGCAGCACCTGCTGGGCTTTATGGATGCGCTGAACATTGAAAGAGCTGTACTGGTCGGCAATTCCTTTGGCGGTGCACTCTCGCTTGCTCTGGCGATACGCAATGCGCACCGGGTGGACCGCATGGTGCTCATGGGCACGCCTGCGGGAAGCTTCACGCAACGATCTGCCATGGCGCGATCCTGGTATTACGAGCCCTCGCTCGAAAACATGGCCGAGCTGCTGCGCAGCTTTCCCCACGACCCGTCCTTCGTCACGGACGAGATGGTGCGCCTGCGCCATGAGACGACGCAGCTTGCCGGTGGCATGGAGGCCTACCGCAAGTTATTCCCCGAGCCCGCACCGGGCGGCCAGACACGGGAGGTCAAGGGCATTCCTGAAGAAGACCTGCGCACCATCCAGACGCCCATACTCGCCCTGCACGGCAGGCACGACGAACGTGTGCCACTGGAGTGCGGCATACGCATCGCGCACGCCTGCCCGAACGCCGACCTGCACGTCTTTGCCAACTGCGGCCACTGGGTGCAGATTGAACGCCGCAAGGAATTCATTGAACAGACCCTCAGTTTCACACAAGGCCTGCACGCCCATGTTTGACCAGCAACGCATTGATCGGCTTGCCGACGAGCTGCACCAGTCAGAAAAGACGCGGGTCCAGGTCGAACACTTCTCCAAACGCTTTCCGGAGATGACGATTGAAGATGGTTATGCCGTCTCCCGCGCCTGGGTGAAGATGAAGCTGGACCAAGGCCGCACCGTGCGCGGCCACAAGATAGGCCTGACCTCACGCGCCATGCAGCTGTCGAGCAACATCACCGAGCCCGACTACGGCACGCTGCTGGACGACATGTTCTTTGCCGAGGGCAGCGATATTCCCATGAACCGTTTCATCGCGCCGCGGGTGGAGGTCGAACTGGCCTTTGTGCTGGGTAAACGGCTTGAAGGCCCGAATGTCACCATCGTCGACGTGCTGAAAGCGACCGACTACGTGGTGCCTGCCATCGAGATCATCGACGCCCGCATTGAGCAGTTTGACCGCCACACCAAAGCCATGCGCAAGGTTTTCGACACCATCTCGGACAACGCGGCCAACGCCGGCATCATCACCGGCGGCAGGCCGGTCAAACCCGACGCGGTCGACCTGCGCTGGGTCAGCGCCCTGCTCTACAAAAACGGCGTGATTGAAGAATCGGGCGTAGCGGCTGCCGTGCTCAACCACCCGGCGAACGGCGTGGCCTGGCTGGCCAACAAACTGGCCGCATGGGGTGAATGCCTGGAGGCAGGCGAAACGGTGCTGGGCGGATCGTTCACGCGGCCCACGCCTGCCGTGGCTGGCGACACCTTTCATGCCGACTACGGACCGCTGGGCGCGATCGCCTTCCGTTTCGTCTAACGTCATCGCCCTTGGCAAAATGAGCCCATGAAAACACCCACAAACTTCTTCAAACAGGCGCTGCTGCAAAAGCGCCCGCAAATCGGGCTCTGGCTGGGCACCGGTGAGCCCTACATCGCCGAGATCCTGGCGGGTGTCGGTTTCGACTGGCTGCTGATTGACGGCGAGCATGCGCCGAACGACCTGCACTCCATCCTTGGCCAGTTGCAGGGCATTGCCAGCTCAGTCGGTGCCTTTCCGGTGACGCCTGCGGTATCCAACGCCGTCGTGCGCATTCCGCACGGCGACACGGCCCTCATCAAGCAGTGCCTGGATATAGGCGCCCAGACCATCCTCATCCCCATGGTCAACACGGCGGCACAGGCGGCGGAGATGGCGCTGGCCATGCGTTATCCACCGGTGGGCATACGCGGCATGGGCGGCTCGATGGCGAGGGCGGCGCGCTGGTCGAGGTACCCGAACTACCTGCACGAGGCGAACGATGAGGTTTGCCTGCTGGTGCAGGTCGAGACCATGGAAGCCATGGCCAACATCGACGCGATTGCCGCCACACCCGGCGTGGATGGTGTTTTCATCGGCCCGGCCGACCTTGCTGCGTCGATGGGCCACCCTGGCAACGCCGGCCATCCCGACGTGCAGGCGCAGATCGAATACGGCATGAAGCGCATTCTTGCCGCCGGCAAGGCACCTGGCATTCTGTCGGTCACCGAAGCACAGGCGCGCAAGTGGCTGGACGCAGGCGCTGTGTTTGTGGCGGTCGGTGTGGACATTCCGCTGCTGAACGCGGCCGCGGGCGCATTGCTGGCGAAATTCAAAGGTGCCGAAGGGAAGGCACCCGGTAGCGGCTACTGAAATATCTGCGGCCTGAAAAACGCCACCAAGAGCTAATTTTTAACGTACACGTTAAATTTTTGCCGTGTACGTTAAAAACTGAGCCCTCGTAGGCTTGAAGCGGTCAAAAATCGTCCTGAAAGGCCCCAAAATAGCCCAAAAAAGGCATGTTTTAGGCCTCCAGACCAATAAATACGTGCGTGAGGAGCTATTAAAAACATAGCAAAGGACTTCCCGACCTGCTGGGTCGCACAGTGCACGGGGCTGGCCAAGCGGGCGGCCAAGCGGGCGGTCAAGCAAAATAAGGCCATGTTCAATATCGCCACCGTCCCCAAGCCCGCCGGACAAGGCCTGAGCCAGGACGGGCTCAGCCTCCTGACGCCGGGCGAATTGCTCAGCACCCTGCAACTTCCCACCCCAGCCTGGACGCAGGACTGGGCCGCGCTGGCACAGACCTGGAACAACCTGCCGCCGGATGCCCACCTGAAAGACGGCGGCCACTACCGCAAACGCCGCCACGCCTGTTATGTGCAGGACATGGCCACAGGCGCGCTGGTGCAGACGCCGCACCGCGCCCACTGGCAGCCGACCGACTACAACGCCCTGCACGGCGGCTTTGAGCGCTGGTTCGACCCGGTCGAACCCAGCGTGGCTGCAGCACCAGCATGGACCCAACTCATCAGCGCCTTTGGCGGGTTGTTCGCAGGTGTTCAGGCTGTGCCAGAGTGGTACGTCGAAGCGCACCAGTTCCGCATCGACACGGTTGGCGGCGTGGGCCGGCCGACGCCTGAAGGCGCGCACCGCGACGGAGTGAATTTTGTCGTTGTGCTGCTGGTGTCGCGTCATGGCGTGAAGGGTGGCGAAACGCGGGTGTTTGATGCCAACGGCCCGCACGGCGTCCGTTTTTTGATGCAGGAACCCCTCACCGCCCTGCTGCTGGACGATGCCCGCGTGATCCACGAAACCACGCCCATCCTCCCTGCTGATGAAGGTTCACCCGACGGCTACCGCGACACGTTGGTGCTCACTTACCGCGCTGGCGGCTTTCAGGCACCCTGACCGCGGCGCTGCCGCCAGCAATCATCCGGACTATTCACCTTCCGGGGCCTTTTCAGGCTCCGGGCAAAAGTCCGCTTGACGAAAATACTTTAAACCTAAACAATTAAGGCAGTATTCAATTTAGACAGAAACCAGAAAGCCACAAGCATGCGCATCCTTTGTCTGGGCGGTGGTCCCGCAGGTCTGTATTTCGCCCTGCTCATGAAGCTGCAAAACCCGGCCAACATCGTCACGGTGGTCGAGCGCAACCGCCCTTTCGACACCTTCGGCTGGGGTGTGGTGCTGTCGGACCAGACGCTGGGCAACCTGCAGGTTGCCGACCCGGTGAGTGCAAAACTCATTGGCGACGCCTTCAACCACTGGGACGATGTCGAGGTGTTTTTCAAGGGCCGCAGCGTACGCTCTGGCGGCCACGGTTTCTGCGGCATAGGCCGCAAGCGCCTGCTCAACATCCTGCAGGAGCGCTGCATTGAACTTGGCGTAGACCTGGTCTTTGAAACCGACGTGCAGGACGACCAGGCCATTACAGCCCAATACGACGCCGACCTGGTGATCGCCAGCGACGGCCTCAACAGCCGCATCCGCAACCGCTATGCCGCCACCTTCAAGCCCGACGTCGAGTTGCGTGCCTGCCGCTTCGTCTGGCTGGGCACCCACAAGACTTTTGACGCCTTCACATTCGCCTTTGAGAAAACCGAACACGGCTGGTTTGCCGCGCACGCCTACAAGTTCGACGACAGGACCTCCACCTTCATCGTCGAGACACCCGAAGCAGTCTGGAAGGCCCATGGCCTGGACCAGATGAGCCAGGAAGAAGGCATCGCCTTCTGCGAACGCCTGTTCGCCAAATACCTGGACGGCAATGCGCTGATGAACAACGCGACGCACGTGCGCGGATCGGCGATCTGGATACGCTTTCCGCGCGTGGTGTGCGAGCGCTGGGTGCACCATGAAACCGTTGCAGGCAAAAATGTGCCTATCGTGTTGATGGGCGATGCTGCGCACACCGCGCACTTCTCGATTGGCAGCGGCACCAAGCTGGCGCTTGAAGACGCGATTGAACTGTCACGCTGCTTTGCCGATGGCACAGGTACCGATGAAGCGCTGCAGGCTTATGAAGCGGTGCGTTCGGTCGAGGTGCTGAAGATACAGAATGCCGCCCGCAACTCCACCGAATGGTTCGAGAACGTGGGCCGCTACAGCGGCATGGATGCCGAGCAGTTCTTCTATTCACTGATGACACGCTCGCAGCGAATCAGCCACCAGAATTTGGGCGTGCGCGATGCGTCATGGCTGCAGGGTTATGAGCAGTGGCTGGCGAAGTCGAATGGCAAGCCGGCGCCACCGCCCATGCTTTTGCCCTTAAAGGTCAGGGACGTACAGCTCAAGAATCGCATTGTCGTTTCACCGATGGCCACCTACAGCGCCATTGACGGTATCCCCCAGGACTTTCATCTGGTGCACCTGGGCGCGCGCGCACTCGGTGGTGCGGCCATGGTCTTCGTCGA
Source organism: Polaromonas sp. (assembly GCF_016185115.1). Lineage (GTDB taxonomy): Bacteria > Pseudomonadota > Gammaproteobacteria > Burkholderiales > Burkholderiaceae_C > Polaromonas. The sequence goes on from NZ_JACPOF010000024.1 coordinate 154,809, forward strand.
GATGACCTCGCCCAACCCCGAAGGCCGCATCACGCCGGGCTGCCCTGGCCTGTGGAATGAAACACAGATGCTGGCTTTCAAACGCATCGTCACCTTTGTGCACGCGTCAGGCGAAGGCGCGAAGATCGCCCTGCAGATCGGGCACAGCGGACCGAAAGGCTCGACACAGGTGGGTTGGGAAGATTCCGACGAGCCGCTGCTGTCGGGCAACTGGCCGCTGATGGCTGCCAGTGGGGTAGCGTATGGCCCGACCAACCATATGCCCAAGGCCATGACGCGTGAGGACATGGACACGGTCAAGGCACAGTTCGTGCAGTCCACGCGTTATGCCGCAGAAGCCGGTTTCGACTGGGTCGAACTGCACTGCGCACATGGCTACCTGCTGTCGAGCTTCATCACGCCTCTGACCAACCTGCGCACCGACGAGTATGGCGGCAGCCTTGAAAACCGTTGCCGCTATCCACTCGAAGTTTTTGAAGCCATGCGCGCCGTGTGGCCCGCACACCTGCCCATGAGCGTGCGCATTTCGGCACACGACTGGGCGCCCGGCGGCAACACGGCAGACGACGCGGTCGCCATGGCCAAAATGTTCAAGCAGGCCGGGGCGGACTTTATCGACGTTTCCTCGGGCCAGACGACTCGTGACGCCAAACCGGTGTACGGCCGCATGTACCAGACGCCTTTTGCGGACCGCATACGTAACGAGGCCGGCATACAGACCATCGCCGTCGGTGCGATTTCGGAGGTCGACCACGTCAACAGCATCATCGCGGCAGGCCGTGCCGACCTGTGCGCCATCGCCAGGCCTCATCTCGCCGACCCGGCATGGACCTTGCACGAGGCCGCCAAACTGCAGAGCCGTCACGTGGCCTGGCCCAAACCCTACCTCAGCGGACGAGACCAGATGTACCGCGAGATTGCAAAACAGCAGGAGCTTGCGGCATCAACCGCGCAGGTGCCCGCAGCCATCAAATAACACTCACAGATTCAGGCAACAAGGAGCACACCATGGACATGGAAGCACGAGGCCACAGCGAACACCCCGAGGCATTGCGGCTCTGGCTGCGCATGCTGACATGCACGCAGCTGGTTGAAAAGCAGGTGCGCAGCCAGCTGCGCGAACAGTTCGACACCACGCTGCCGCGCTTTGACCTGATGGCGCAGCTTGAGCGTAACCCCGAAGGCCTGAAGATGAACGAGCTCTCGCGCCGCATGATGGTGACGGGCGGCAACGTGACCGGCATCACCGACCAGCTGGTGGCTGAAGGTGTCGTCGAGCGGGCGGGTGTTGAAGGCGACCGCCCCGCCTACCGCGTGCGCCTGACCGCACGCGGCCGCAAGGTGTTCGGCGAGATGGCGCGCCAGCATGAAGCCTGGATAGTCGCCGCTTTCGAATCACTCTCTGCGCGCGAGGTGGAGTCACTGCACAAATTGCTGGGCAAGGTCAAGCAGCACCACAACGCACAGCAACTGGACAAACTGGAAACCATATGAAGCATTACATAGGCCCCAACAACCCCATGCACGCCCAGTTCGATGCGTTTGCGGGCTACCAGGCAAAACACTTCGCCTATGCGTTTGATGCAGGCGTGGCCACCCTCACACTGAACCGGCCTGACCGCAAGAACCCGCTGACCTTTGACTCCTACGCCGAGCTGCGCGACCTGTTCCGCGCACTGAACACCGCCACCGACGTGAAAGCGGTTGTCATCACCGGCGCAGGCGGCAACTTCTGCTCTGGCGGCGATGTGCACGAAATCATTGGCCCGCTCACCAAAATGAGCATGCCCGAGATGCTGGAGTTCACGCGCATGACAGGCGATCTGGTCAAGACCATGCGCCTGTGCCCGCAACCCATCATTGCCGCCATAGACGGCATCTGCGCCGGTGCGGGCGCCATGATGGCGCTGGCTGCAGACATGCGCCTGGGTACTGCGCAGGCCAAGACCGCGTTCTTATTCACACGCGTCGGGCTGGCCGGTGCCGACATGGGCGCCTGCGCACTGCTGCCGCGCCTGATCGGCCAGGGTCGCGCGTCCGAGCTGCTGTTCACCGGCCGCGCCATGAATGCGCAGGAAGGCCTGCAATGGGGGTTCTTCAATTCGCTGCACGAGCCTGATGACGTCCTGGGTGCAGCACAGAAGCTGGCCGCCGACCTGGCCAGTGGCCCGACCTTTGCGCATGGCATGACCAAGACCATGCTTCACCAGGAATGGGCCATGACGCTGGACCAGGCTATTGAAGCCGAAGCCCAGGCACAGGCCATCTGCATGCAGACCAAAGACTTCACCCGCGCCTACGAAGCTTTTGCCGCGAAACAAAAACCTGTTTTCATGGGCGATTGACGACATGGTGCCCTCTACCTCACATCTATCGCTGCCCTTCTTTGACGATGTGCATCGCGGCATCGGCCAGCGGTTGGCCGCGTGGATACCGCAGCAGCATATTGACGAAAGCGATGACCGCCTGGCCTGCAAGGAGTGGGTGCAATTGCTGGGCGCCAGCAACTGGTTGCGTTACTGTGTGCCAGCCGGTTCAGACGGCAAACTTGGGGGCGCATTGCCAAAGCTCGACTCAAGAGCGCTAGTCATACTGCGGGAAACACTCGCCTTCCATTCGCCATTGGCCGACTTTGCATTTGCGATGCAGGGTCTGGGCAGTGGGGCCATCACGCTGGCCGGTACGCCCGCGCAGCAGGCTGCCTACCTGCCTCTGGTGGCGAGCGGAAAGAAAATTGCAGCCTTTGCACTGAGTGAGCCCGACGCAGGCTCGGACGCGGGCGCCATGTCTACCAGCGCCGTCAAGGTCGGCGATGAATGGACCATCAACGGCAGCAAGACCTGGATCAGCAACGGCGGCATCGCAGACTTTTATGTGACCTTCGTAAAAACCGACCACGCAGCTGGAACGCGCGGCATCACAGCTTTTATAGTGGATGCGAACGCGCAAGGCCTGGACACCAGCGAGCACATTGCTGTCATGGCACCGCACCCGCTCGCCACGCTCAAATTTGCCAACTGCAAACTGGATGCAGCCACGCAATTGGGCGCATTGCATGGCGGGTTCAAGCTGGCGATGCAGACCCTGGATATTTTTCGTGCCTCTGTGGCAGGTGCGGCTCTGGGCATGGCCCGCCGCGCACTGGCCGAAGCTGTCAGCCATTCAAAACAGCGAAAGATGTTTGGCCAGACGCTGGCTGACTTTCAGCTCACGCAGGCAAAGATCGGTGAGATGGCCGCGCTGGTCGATTCAGCCGCGTTACTCACCTACCGCGCTGCCTGGTTTCGTGACGAGGGCGAACGCACGGGCGCCAACACACGTGTGACGGCCGAAGCGGCAATGGCCAAAATGACCGCCACCGAAAACGCACAACGCGTGATTGACATGGCGCTGCAGATGCATGGCGGCCTGGGCGTCAAGGTCGGCACCAAGGTTGAGAGCCTGTACCGCGACATCCGGTCGCTGCGTATTTACGAGGGCGCGACCGAAGTCCAGCAACTGATTATTGGAAAGGCCGTGTTGCAATCATGACCCGAACTTCCGCCGCCTGCCCATCGGCGCAGCCAGACCACTTCGTGCATGACAGGCTGCCCCCCGCCGCGCAATGCGCCGAGATGCTTTACAGCCTGCCGGAGCTGCAGATACCCGCACAGGCCAACCTGGTTGATGTTCTGTTTGACAAGGCTGCTTCGCGCAAGCTGTCCAGCAAGGCTTTTCTGCGCTCCGACAAATTGACGCTGAGTTATGGTGAAGCGGCGCAGCAGGTGGCGCGTATCGCGCAGGTGCTGACGGAAAACCATGCATTGGTGCCCGGCAACCGTGTACTGCTCAGGGGCGGCAACTCGATTGCGATGGCGCTGGCCTGGCTGGGGGTCGTCAAGGCGGGTCTGGTGGCTGTGGCCACCATGCCACTGCTGCGTGCCAAGGAACTTGGCGAAGTGATTGAGAAATCGCAGGTGTCGTTTGCGCTTTGCGATGCCTCGCTGCTTGATGAACTGCAGGCAGCGCAGACGCAGGGTGAAACACTCAAAACCGTTGTGGCATTCAATGCGCCGCAACAAGCGGAGTCACTCGAAGGCCTTGCGACCGCGAAAACCGGTAATTTCACGCCCTGCCTTACCTCAGCTGACGATGTGGCCATGATGGCTTTCACATCGGGTACCACCGGCAAACCCAAGGCAGTGGTGCACACACACCGCGATGTGCTGGCAGCCTGTGAGTCGTGGCCGCACCACATCCTGCGCGCCGCGCCCAACGACATCGTGATGGGCTCACCGCCGCTGGCTTTCACCTTTGGCCTGGGCGGCCTGTTGCTGTTCCCGATGTGGGCCGGCGCCTCGGTGTATTACCCCTCCATAGCTTACACGCCGGAAGCCATGGTCAAGCTCATCAACCAGGTGGGCGCCACCATCTGCTACACCGCACCCACGTTCTACCGGCAGATGGCTGCATTTGCCAAGCAGCTTGGCACACCCACATTGCGTACCTGCGTCAGCGCCGGTGAAGCGCTGCCCGATGCCACGCGCCAACTCTGGAAGGACGCGACCGGCATGGAAATGACCGATGGCATTGGCGCCACAGAGATGTTTCATATCTTCATCTCCACCGACCCGGCCAGCCCGGATGGCGTTCGGCGTGGCGCTATCGGCAAGGTGGTGCCAGGCTATATGGCCAAGGTGGTTGACGACCAAGGCCATGAAGTTCCGCGCGGCACGGTGGGCAAACTGGCTGTCAAGGGCCCTACCGGTTGCCGCTACCTGGACGATGAGCGCCAGGGCAACTATGTGAAGGACGGATGGAATTACCCGGGCGATGCTTTCATGCAGGATGACGACGGCTACTTCTTCTATCAGGCGAGGGCTGATGACATGATCATCACCGCCGGCTACAACGTTGGTGGCCCCGAGGTGGAAGATGCCCTGCTCAAGCACCCTGCAGTGGCTGAGTGCGGTGTGGTCGGCTTGCCTGACGATGAGCGCGGCATGATCGTCAAGGCCTTCATCGTGCTGAAACCCGGACAGAAGGACGGCGCAGAAACAGTCAAGGCATTGCAGGACCACGTGAAGTCATCATTGGCCCCATTCAAGTATCCGCGCCAGATCGAATTTGTCGATAAACTGCCGCGTACCGAAACCGGAAAGCTGCAGCGATTCAAGCTGCGTACGCCATGATATTCACCATAGCGCGGCAGATCCGCTTTCATCATTGCGACCCCGCGGGCATTGTTTTTTTTCCGCAATTTTTCTACCTGCTCCATGAGGCAAAGGAAGACTTTCTCGCGCATATTGGATTTCCGCAGCACGAGATGATCAAAGGTGGCTTTGGTACACCCATCGTGGATATCAAAACCAGCTTTCTTGGCATGTGCCGCTATGGCGATGAAATCACCATCAGCGTGTCGATTTCAAAACTCGGAAATTCAAGCCTGGGCATGGACTACGAAATCCATTCGGGCGGCCAGCCACGTGACGCAGCGGGCGCACTGAAACTCAAGTCGAACTCGGTGCTCGTGTATTCAGTGCTGCCCGATGGGAAGCCGGTGCGCATTCCTGATGAGCTCAGGGCTGCCATGCTGCCCTATCTGCAAACAACTCCATGACATCCAGAAGAGACACAACAACATGAAAAAACTGCAACCTCCAGGCTGGGCCGAACCCAGGGGCTATGCCAATGGCGTGATGGCGCGTGGTACGCTTATTTTTGTGGGCGGCCAAATCGGCTGGAACGCAGACCAGAAATTTGAAACCGATGACTTTATTGCACAGACGCGGCAGGCCTTGCTGAACATCGTTGCCGTTCTGAAAGCCGGTGGCGCGGGACCCGAGCACATGGCCCGCATGACCTGGTATGTCGTCGACCGTGTTGAATATGTGGAGAGGCTTAAAGAACTGGGCGTCGTATATCGCGAGGTCATGGGTAAAAACTTCCCCGCCATGACATGTGTCGAAGTAGCCGCACTGGTTGAAGAGCGCGCAAAGATCGAGATCGAAGTGACAGCAGTCTTGCCTGACTAGGCTTTCTTCCGGCTGCGCGCAGTTGCAGCAGAAACCAAAAAAGGCAGCTATGGCTGCCTTTTTTTGCTGCGTTGCCAAGGTATGGCTATTTGGCGGTGCCCGTCGCTTCAATCGTCACGCGGCGATCAGGCTGCAGGCACTGGATCAGCTGTTCGCGGCCAAGGCTGGCGCTGCAGTCCTTGCTGACAGCATCGCGCTTGCCTTTGCCCTGTGCGACTGCCGCAGCTGACTTGACGCCGAGCGACTCAAGGTAGGCCTGCACGGTTTTGGCTCGGGCTTCCGAAAGCTTGTCGTTGTAGTCGTCCGAACCCAGACGGTCGGTATAACCCAACACCGTGAGCGTCTGTATGGACTTGTAGGCCTTGAGGCGCTGGGCAACATCATTGAGGCGCTGCATGCCGCCGGGAATCATGTCTTCGGCGCCTGATTTGTCGAACTTGAACAGGGTGTCTGTGAGCAACACATAGGTTTCGCGGCTGATTGGTGCAACTGCAGCCACCCCGGCGGCAGGCGTTGCATCCCTCGCCGTCAAAACACCAGCCCGTGGCTGGACGCAACTGTCCGCTTCGATTTTCGCCCGGCGCAATGCGTCTTCGACCATCTGGATGTGCGGAGTTGCTTGACGCCAGCCGGTCTGTTCATCTGCATGGCCAGCACGCACCAGACGGACCTCGGCACATGCAACCGTTCGGGCATTGCAGGCCATGGATGCCGGCTGGTTCTTGTAGTTACTGAGCTGGGCCCACAGATCGTCGCGCAGCTTGGAGCTGCGTGCGACCAGGGGTGTATCGAGACCGGCGCGGGCTGTTTTGTCGGCCTCGAGAGCCTGGGCAATCTTCACCGCTTCGGTCATCGACTCTTCAATATATCCCGACCGATCATTTTCGTGGTACTGGCTTCTGGCCGTATCCAGCCAGCACTGGGCTTTTGCCAGTGAGTAACTGTTCTGCGGTATGCCAGCTTCATTGAGCTTGCGCAGGCGTTGCTGAACACCTTCAAGTGTTTGCCTGTCCTGGATGATGCGCTCATCGGTGATGCGAAGCTGCTGGGGCGTCAGCCCGGTGGCTTGCGCATACGCTGCAGGCGCTTCGTTTTTGCTGCCGCCCGATGAGCAGCCAGCCAATACCGCAGCAGCAACGAGCAACAGCGTTGCAGGACTGCGAGGGGCGATTGAATAGTTCATGGCCATCCTCAACACGGTTAGGGTTTCATCACGTTAGGGTCAATCGTCTTGTTGGACGATGCGTCGTTCTTTTTGAACAGGTCTTCGTCAAACTTGTAGCGCAGGCCGAGTACCCAACCGCGGTTGGTGTAGTCGTTGCCGGTCAGGCCCGCTGCGGTGCCAGAAGATGCAAAACCACGCCAGTTGTAGCCCAGGGTCGCGTAAAGGTTATCCATCACGACATAGCCCACTTCAAGACCGTAGGCGTACTGCACGTCACCGCCGGTGCCTTGCAGCCTGGAGAAAATCGCACCAAGCGACCACTTGTTGGTGACGTCGTAGGTCACGCGGCCGCCGAGCAACTGGGCCCGGTAGCTGTCATTGATGGTACCGAGCAGCAACTCGTTGACGTTTTTATAGGCATAGCGGCCGGAGATCCACCAGGCGCGGCTGGGGTGGTAGTTGCCCCGGAAGCTTATGACATCGGTCGTGCTGTTGATCTGCGTCGCGCCCGGGCTGCTGTTGCGCTCATCCTTGCGCTCGTAAAGGCCCAGTGCATCAAACTTGTTGTTATCCACGGGGCGATAGGCAAACCCGACCTGGAAGCGACTTTGCAAGGTTTTGGCACCCAGCGCAGTACGCGGGTTGACGATGCTTGCGTATTCACGCGCCAGCAAGGTCCAGTCGCTGTCGAGCTTGCGTGCAGTGCCCGCCGTCACCAAAAAATTGGTGTTGTTGGCATCTTCGCGCCACTCAACCCGGCCGGAAGATTTCCATATCGGGCTGGCCGTATATTCAAGACCCACCGCCGCTGAAGATGCATTGCCGCTGGTAGCGGCGAGACGCTCCAGATTGGTGGTCATGCGAACACCCTCCGCCAGGCGCCAGCCGTTACGCAGACCCAGCGCACGCTGAACTTCCTTGCCAGAACCGCCATCACGCAGGCGATATTCGCTGTAAAGCGCTCCATCCTGCATGTACTGGGTGTCGATACCCACGGAGAAAGCGTCAGAGACAGGTCCAACGCCCAGGCCGTAGGCACCGCTGTACTGCGTGGCGCGCTCATAACGGCTGTAGAGACGGGTCTTGTCCGCAACACGCCAGTCGGCGCCCAGGCGATACAGGCCCGAGCCATTGCCACTGAATTCACGCTGGGTTTCAGCAGATACATTCAACCGATCAGTGACGGCCCAACGTGCGCCCAGGCGGTATAGATTGGTGGGATCACTGCCGGTGACATTTTGCAGCTCGCCATCCAGTGTCAGGGAATCAGTCACCTTGTAGGCGGCGCGGGCAAACAGGGAAGTGCGCTCAAGACTGGTCGGTGCGCCCGGGACATTGTTGATGCCCACATTGCAAAGTATGGGCAACCCGGTGGCCGGGTCGATGGACTGGTTGCCCACCTGGCTGATGCCGTAGCCGGTGTTGTAGCCCGAAATCGCACCTGCAGCTGTTGTAGTTCCGGTTGTGATGTTGCTGCAGTTGGTGGCTGTCGTCTGAGCCAGGCTGATGGAGTTCTGCTCGACCCGACGTACACCGCCACCAATGGTCAGGCGGCTGGATATCTTGAGGTCAATGGCTGCGGAGCCCTGCTCGTTCAGACTCCCGGATAGGCTGTCTTTTGACGTCAGGTACTCGCCCGTGATACTCAAGGCCGGCGTAACGCGATATGCACCCGACGCGCCATATTCGGTCCTGCCGCCTGTGAGGCCCGAAGATGCGTTGTTGAAATCCGTGCTGGAGCGCACACCGTAGGCCTTGTAACGCAGGTCGTCGTCTGCATGACGAATTTCCACACGGGCGGCACTGCCCTGCACCTCGCCAACCTTGCCGGCAAAGTTGGAACTGACATTTGTGTTGTACCCGCTCGCGTTGGTATTGACTGTGCTGTTTGTGCGTGCTACTTCGGCGAGTATCTCGGTGTTCTTGCTCAACTTGAGGGTGAGGTTGGCACCTGTCACTTCAAAAGGCGCACCGGGATTTTCATCCCGCGCACCGGCAACGCCCACACTCAGGTTGTCGGTCAATTTCAGGCGGACATCCCCGCCATAAACGAGAAACTTCGGCCCCCCGGTATTCACCTCATATGTGATGCGGATGGACACAGGATTGAGCTGGTCGTCAAAACTCGGTACCGGGGCACGAAAAACGATCTGGCCAGAGAAGGGCTCGAATTCGTAATCAGTGTTGCGGGCTACAGGCGTGACCTTGATGATGTTGGTGGTACGGTAACGGTCACGGGTCAGTATTTCGATCTTCTCAGACCCGCTGACGCCGTTAGGGTTGGATACCGAGTAGGGTCCCGATACGCCGCGCGCAGGGAATTCATCCACCACCTGCGTCAGTGCCTGCTGAGCCACAAAGCCATTGGCCGTAACACGACCTTCTTCGTAATGGCCCCGTATGCCAGGCAGCGAGCGGTTGTACTGGCTCAGCGTACGCGCAGGATTGGTATCGCCAGTCGTGTAATCGCCCAGCAAAAGGTAGTTGAGCTTGTTGTCAATCCGGACGTAAAGCTTGCCCGAGCTCTGGGCGTCAACACCGCGAATGCTTGAGTCGCCATAGACCGGATAGAAGGCGTTCGGATCAATGTCCTGGAACAGCTTGATCCGGGTGTCTTTGTCGGAATCGTATGCAAGTGTTAAAAGGTATTCGCCCTTGACCTTCCCCTTGAGGTAGACAGCCGCGCGTGCACCCAGCTTGGTTTTGCCACCATTGAAATCCTTGGTGAAGCCCTTGAGCTCATTGTCGAAACCGTCATTTTCCCGAACCGGAGTGATCTGCTTCGGATCAAACTTGTCCGACCGCAGACGACCTTCGAGGAGGCCAACAGCCACGAAGTCCCTCAGGTCGGGTACATAACGGACGACGATCTTTTCCGCGACACCCTTGATGGACACCTTCAAGGTCACAGGATCGGGCTTGAAAGGCGCGATCAGCTTGAACTGCAAGGTGCCGTTCTTGACCACATACTGGACGCCGGGGGTAATTCTGTCGATATCGCCGCGGTCCGCACCCGACTCCGAAGTTCTGCGGCCAGGCATCAAAACGCGCGCGCCACCGTCGACCTCAATCGTGACTTCGACATCTGCCGTGATGCGCTGGTCATCCTTGCCAAAAAGACGCAACTGGACATCTGTACCCGTTACGCCGTCGGCAGTCAGGTTATCCCCGTCCACCTTCAGGCTGATTCTGGTGACGGGCGAACTGAGGCGCTCAAGGAACGATGTAAAGGGGCGTGGACCTATGCCCTCCTGACCTCCTGTTTCAAACAGACTTTTTGACTCGGGAACATCTGCACTTGTCGTATTGGCTGCAGGCTGGGCCAATGCCAGACCCTGCGCGAGCATGACCGCGATGGCGACCGGCGTACGGCGCAGCATCACTCCATCGGAAAAGCAGGGCTGCTTCATCTTCTTCATTGCACAACCCCCGGATTCGAGGGAGGGACTTCTCGCTGTACTTCACCCGGGCGATTCCGGGTTTGCAGTGGCAGCCCTTTTTCTGTTTCAGGGGCAGTAACGCCTCCCTGGGCACGACGCGCCTTCACCTGGTCAAGGACTTCAGGGCTGCAGGAACCCTCGATGAAGTCAGCGCGTGCAAGCTCACCGCCTTTGAGGTCAACAAAGAGGCTGTCACCCACACCGGCATTGCGGTTGCTGGATGGAACCATGCGCGAACCCTTGGGCAGCGTGGTCCGGTCAACTTTCACAACATGGGTTTGTGGCTTGACGCCGCAAACGCTGTATTTACCTTCCGAATCCGTGATGAAGAAGCTGCCATCGAGCATGACCAGCCGCACCCCGGGTATACCGACCTCACGGCTGCCACCGGTGTTGTTCTGTATGCCATTGCCGTCGCAATCGACATAGACCTTGCCAGCGATACATCCATCATTGGTGAACACGCCACCCAGAACATTGACCTTGAATCTGGCGATATTTGATTCGGCCACAAATGCCCCATTCGGGCCCACACCATTTCCGGTAGCTTTCGCGCTGTTAATGCCATCACCCTGCTGGGAACCCACGCCGAGGCGGACGAAGTATGTCAACTCGGCGGTCTCCTGGCCGTTGATGGTGCCAATAGCGAAACTCAGGTCGCGCCCAACACCACCGGCAGGGTCAGTCAGCGTCGTCGTACCCAGTCGGGAGGTGCCGAGAATGTAGCGGAATCCAGCCGGCAGGGAATCTGCGACTTTCACACCGGTGATGGGCACCAGCGTGGTATTGCGCACCCGGATGGTGTACTGGACAGAATCACCCAACTCTGCCGAAGTCTTGTTACCTGTCTTGCTGATAAGCAAGGCACCAAGGGCGGGTTTCGCACCGGGGTCCAGTGGAATATGGTTGAAGTAAATGTTGGCCGAGGTCGCCGAAAGGTTGAACGACAGGTAGTACGTGGTGGCCTGCCCAACCTTGGGGGGGCCTGACTGGCTCTGAACAAAGATGTCGGCGCCTGCCGGCACTGGCGACTGCGGGAAAATACCCGGCGTTATCGAGCTTGCCGAGAAGCCGGCAGGCGGCGTTACCTGAATCACATAGTTGCCGGCAATGAACGGAGAAGATCCATCTGCTGCGTTCTTGAGCAGGTATTCATAACCACCCGGCTGTCCGCTCGGGCAGGCAGGAATGTCCCCCACGGCACCACCCGTGGCGCAAGTGTTGATGCCGCTGACCAGGTTTTTACCTGGGACAGCAACCATCTGGCCATTGGTGCCGTACGGCCCATAGAGCGTCAGGATTGCACCGTTCAGCGGCTCACGCGTATCTGTGCGGTACACCACACCGCTCGGGTCAATCGGCAAATTCTGGTTAACGGTGTTGTCGCCGGCATAAAGGCTGACACCCGAGATGCTCAGACCGTAGGTGCCGCCGCTGACACCGGTCTCCACCACAGTGCTGGCGTTATTCTGATTGCCATTGGAAGTCACGGCACCCTGGTTGACAGGCGTGGTACCGATGGCATTACAGGTACTGGTATCGGTCGTCACCGAACAGTTGAAGAACTGGAGGCTGTAACCCGATCCCGGCTGTATGCCCGTAATCTGATACTGCCCTTGCGAATTCGTGAATGCGGTGCCCACAACCACGGAAGACGAATTCGTCAGTTTGACCAACACATTGGGCAGCAGGGTCTCGCCAACCTGGTAGGTACGGAAGTTGGAACCATCCCGAATACTGTCTATCCACGCAAGGCCCTTGAGGTTGGCGCCAACGCCAGCAGCCAGGACGCTCTTGTCATTGGCCGGGTTGATGTCGGCACCGCCAGACGCTGCCACAGTGGCTGTAAACGTCTGGGTAGTTGTTACGGAACCCGGTAAAGAGTAGGTTGTAGTGAATACGCGGGACTCACCTGGAGATAGCTGCCCCACGGTGAAAGTAACGGTAGTTGCAGTAGAGCTCCCAAATCCTGACGGCAAATTGACCGTCAGGGAGCCTCCACTGGCCAGTGAGCCCACATTCGTCACCGTCACGATCACCCGGTTGGTCCCTGCAACAGTGCTTGTGATGCCCCCCACAGTCGTACTGGTCGGCGGCACCAGCAAGGCTGGTGACAAAGTAAGGGTTACGGAGAGATCGACCCCTGTACCCGACACCACCGTGGTGGCCGTTTTGACGTTGTTCGCCAGATTGATGTCTGCCGTCGTGGTGGTGATGGTGCTTGTGCCCCTGACGGTGCCTGAAGCCGGGACAACATAGGTAAATGTGAAGCTGGCGCTGCTGCCCGATGCCAGCGTGGCCACCGCGAAGGTCGCCGTCACGCTACCCGCAACGATAGTACCGCCAGTCACCGCCGTCAGCGTGCCGCCGCTCAGCACAACCGTGCGTGTCACATCATTGGCGGTTGACGGCCCCAGATTGAAGAAAGTCACGGTAGCTGTCACGGTACCACCCGGTGTCGCACTGGCAGGCATCGTCAGGGTCGTGCCCACGTCAGCGTTGACTGCGGGCACATTGAAGGTACCTGTGTTGTTGGCAGGGTTGGTGTCATTCACGGCGTTCGAGGTACCCGTACCTGTGACGCCCGTACTGGTCTGCAGGAAGCTGATCGAGGCGCTGACCGTGCCGCTCGGCGTGACGTTGACCACCGTCGGCGAAGTTGGGAATGTCACCACACCGGTCGCGTTGTTGTACACGCCGTTGCCAAGCAGAGCACTGGTAACAGTGACGTTGCCCACTCCCAGGCCCGGTTTGAGTGCGAGGGTAAACACCGCAGTCGTGGCCGTACCCGTAGTGCTGGTATTTACAAAACTGACCGTACCGCTGACGGTTGTACCAGGTGCCGCACTTGCCGGGAACCCGGCAAAGCTGGCGCTCATGTCGGCGGCCGTGCCCAGCACGCTGAACGTGCCCGTGTTGTTGGCGGCGTTGGTGTCGTTCAGCGCCCCTGTCGTGCCCGTTCCTGTCACGCCCGTGCTGGTCTGC
>NZ_JACPOF010000010.1 GCF_016185115.1 Polaromonas sp.
CTGATGACACTCAGTGTTGCCACGTCTATCACTCCTGGTCTCCTGCTGCTCAAAGAAGCAGCAGGTTAGGGTTAGTACGTGGGTCAGGTTTAGATGGAAATCCTGGGGGTCAGTGGGTCACTTCTGCGTGGAAATCAACATCCACGCGCTTCATCGGGTAGAGCAGACGCTTGTCCGAATAGACCATGGACTTCAGGCTCAGCGCGTGCGGACTCACGAGCGCCTTGCGGACCGGGCTGAACTGGCGCCCGCGCGCCGATATCGTCCAACTCGGCGCGTCCTCGCTTTTGAGATCGATGGGTACCGTACGCAGAATTTTCCCGTCCTTGACATCGACGTAGATCGGCCCGCCATTGGTCAGGTTGGTGTATCGCACCACACCGTCACCCAGCTCTACACCGGCTTTCCAGCCGGCAGCTCCCACGGCGCTCATCAGCCGACCGAACCACACCAGCGCAACATCTTTTCCGCCAGCGGTGACCTTGAAGTTCTTGAGCGCATCGATGACGATGGCGTAGTCGGGCGACGGGTTCAGCATGGCCAACGCCATGTCGACCGACTTGAACACCATCTCGCCGTCGGGGCTGGGATGCAGGCCGGCATGACCACGCACCCGTCCGGCCTTGAAGATATAGTGGTGGGCTAGGCTGCCGTCCCTGAGGCGCACTTGAATCACGCGATTGGCCCCGGCGAGTCGGGCACGAACAGGTTGGCTTTTCTTCGCCGCCAAACGGATGGCAAGGGGCAGCGCGAGCAGGATGGTTTTGAGCGCAGTTCGCTTGAGCATGTGGTGGTCGTAAAGTATGGATTCGGCCGACGTCTACGGGTAGATCAACTCGGGGCTTGCGCCAAGGCGGAGGACAGGAAGGACCTGAGCAAGCCCCGCTCGCGACACGGCAGCCAGCCGCCTCAGTGGCAGGCCACTGTCACTGTTGCTCGGAACCCTTTCGCAGCGCACTGCTGACTCAAGCGTGCATTGGGGCTGCTCCAGGCACCCTCGTGGGCAGTTGTTCATGGTTGTCTCCTTGGTCCGGCTGTCTTCGCCGTTTGCATTGCTTCGCTGCCTCTGACTCGAGCGCAGACCGGCGCGTTGCCTCGCGATCGGCGGATCGTAAAGACGACCCTCGCGAAACACAATTTCTCAATATGCAGGCAGTAATACACCAAGCACATAAGTGAACACTGGTGTTGCACCGCCGCACTCCCCTCGTCCGCCAAGAAGGCCGCCTTCACCAATCCATCACTTCTATCTATACATTGATATAATTAAATTAGCGTAGCTTGTCGTTGTTTGGGGGTTCAAAATGGGGTAACCATCCCCCGGCAAAGCCGGGGGCATTCGGGATGTGAGCCGCTCAAAGCGGCTGTAAGGGGTCGCTAACGCGGCCCCTCATTCTTGGGGCCACCTATCGGTGGCTACTCACCTCCATAGACCGAGTTGGTCCAACCTCTCGTCTTCCTTCTCCTGGTTTCGGATGTACTCCCGTATCACCGCTTCGTCGCGTCCCACCGTCGAGACGAAGTACCCTCGCGCCCAGAAGTGCTGACCCACGAAGTTGCGCTTTCGCTCTCCGTACACCCGCGCAAGGTGGATTGCGCTCTTGCCTTTGATAAAGCCCACCACCTGCGACACCGAGTACTTCGGTGGGATCGACAGCATCATGTGCACGTGATCGGGCATCAGATGCCCCTCTTCAACCCTGCATTCCTTTTGCGCGGCCAACTTTCTGAATACCTCACCCAGGTGTTCGCGTAGCTGCTTGTACAGCGTTCGCCTTCGACACTTGGGGATGAAGACCACGTGATATTTGCAATCCCAGGCCGTGTGACTCAAACTTTCATACTTGTCCATCGTGTTTCTTCCTTTCGTTTGCTTGGCGGCTCACGATTGAAAGTCTCTACGGTGGACAACCTCCTGAAAAGTCAAACTTCTACTGCCTCCCCGGCAGAGCCGGGGGGCCTCCTTTTGGTAGCTAGGGTCAGTCCCGACACCTAGGCACGGATGATTGGCGCACCACACCCGACGCGAGAAATCACCGCGCGCAGACGCGGAACGACGACAAGGGGTACACGCCCTGACTGGAGACAAGCATGTCGCGCATAGACCTTAGACACATTGAGTGCTTCATAGCCGTGGCCGAGGAGCTGAGCTTCGTGAAGGGTGCCGATCGGCTGCACACCACGCAACCGCCCGTCACGCGCATGATCCAGCAACTTGAGGAGTACCTTGGAGCCGAACTGATTCGGCGTACCACTCGCAGCGTTGCACTCACCGTGGTGGGAGAAGTCTTCCTGAAGGAAGCCTATTTGGCGGCCTCTCAGTTCGGCAATTCGATCGAGCGCGCCCGCCAGGCGGCGGTCGGGCTCACACAGGAACTGGTGGTGGGCTACGAGGCGTCGTCGGCCATGGATATGCTTCCGCGCGCCATGAAGCAGTTCAAAGAGGAATTTCCTGGGGTTTCGCTGCGACTTGTCGAGATGGTCACGGACGAGCAGGCCAGTGCCCTCAAGAACTCAAAGATCGACCTCGGATTTGTCGTGCCACCCATCTACGACACGGCCCTCCGAGCCACCCCGATCCTTAGCGAACCACTGGTCGTCTGCATGAGCGAAGGTCACCGGCTGGCTGGGAGAAACCCGATCTCGCTCGCCGAGCTGACTAGTGAGGCGTTTGTACTATCCCCAAGATCCAAGCGCTGCGGCCTGTATGACCAAGTGATACGCGTCTGCAACTCCGCGGGGTTCAATCCAGCCGTCGCCCAAGAAACTGGCGAGATGCAGATCATGCTCGGCTTCGTCGCGGAAGGGGTGGGGATCACCCTGCTACCTGCACATGTGACGAAGCTGGTGGCACAGGGAGTCGTTTTCCGCCCGCTTCTGGAAGCTTCAGCGGCGGGCGAGCTTGCCAGCGCGCACCGCGCCACCGAGTCGTCGACCGTCATCGAGCGATTCACGCAGCTCATCCGAGAATGCACAAATTACACACCACCCACTCAGGGCAAGGTTGAGCGAACGTATCTCCAACTGGCAGTTGCCTGACGCTGAGCGTGTAGCTGACGCTGGTGCAGTCACCGCGAACCCTGCCATGGAGCGCCCTGTGCTTTCCTGTCATCTGGTGCGGGAAAGTGGCTGCCGGTCAGGCGCGCTTTCAGTCGTACCAGGGACAAATGCTGACGTGTGCTGGCTTGTTGCTCCACAGATATGAATGTGTGTCGGCCCATCTTGCGGTTTGCCGTGCTCCATTGTTCCGCTGTCGGAATTAATGACCCGAATAATGGCATTGGACTGCCCTGCCGGCCCCGCCGATCATTGCGTCGGAAATTCAAGCGCCGGGGCGCGATATGTGTCGCCGCCCATGAACCTTTTCGTACCCTCACTCCCAGGAGACCTGCATGACCGCCTCTACCATGGACCGTCTGACGCCGGACAATACCGCACTGCTGTTGATCGACCACCAGACGGGTCTGTTCAATGGCGTCACCACCCAGACGCCACACGACTTCCGGGCCAACATCGTTGGCTTGGCCAAGCTAGGCAAGATCTTCAAGCTGCCGACCATCATCACCACGAGCGCCGAGAAGGGCCCCAACGGTCCTATCCTGAGCGAGATCACCAGTTTGCTGCCGAACGCGAAGATCGTGTCCCGGCCCGGCGAAATCAACGCGTGGGACAATAGCGAGTTCGTCACGGCCGTGGAAGCCACGGGCCGAAAGAAGCTGCTGGTCGCCGGCATCTCGACCGAAGTATGCGTGTCGTTCGTTGCGCTTTCGGCAGTGCGGGCCGGCTACGAAACCTATGCGGTGCTGGACGCCAGCGGAACCTGGAGCAAGCTCGTCGAAGACATCGCTGTCCAGCGCATGGTCCAGGCTGGTGTCAAGCCGACAAGCGTTGTCGCCTGCGGCGCCGAGTTGCAGGGTGATTGGCGCAACCCTTCAGCAGCCGAGTTCGGTCCCTTCATGGCCGAAGTGCTCCCGTTCTACGGCAGCGTCATCGGCAGTTACTACGGTGCCAAGGCCTGACCCGAGCGCAAGGGACCTTCGTAAGAACCTCGCCCTGCCGGTCCGCTTGGCCGGCAGGGCTTTTTTCCTTTCTAGGAGTTCTTCAATTCGACACGACGAGCGTGGCGATACCCCTCAAGATCTCAGTTCTGATTTCTGAATAGCGGATCCCCCTTGATCACCCTGGACGTCCACACGCGCGGGCTATCGGCGTCAGGTCGAGCAGTCTGACCGTTGCCAAAGGCTCGCCACCCAGCACGATGGAAGCGAGATCGTTTGAGTTGATGATGACACTGGTGGCTGCAGGCTAGGCGGTGTAAATTGAGCAGTACCGCCCTCTGGGCGTTGTGGGACGCACTATCGCAGATCGCGCGCCCCTGACGACCTATCTGCTTCGCAAGAGCCAGTAGAAGAACGTCTTGCACGATCGGTTCACCCAATCAATCCAGACCCAACTGCGCGAATACCATTTCCTCCGCGGCGGCGAGCTTGCCCGCAGCAACGGCGACCACAGGCGCAAGTCCCTCCAGATCGTCCCGCGGCTCGGACAAGGTCCGATAGAGCACCCATGAATCAATCCGCTGTGCCCGCTCCATCACCTTGTGCACGAAGCGCTGGCACAGCGGATTGAGTTGCCACTCCGGGATGCGCTGACCACGGTTGCCCAGGCTGATGGACAATAGCCGCTTGGCCTTGATTTCCCGATTGATCTGGTCGCGGGATTTTCCAGCCAGCTTGGCGAACACAGGGACTGAGAGGTTTTGCGGCGCTTCGAAGGTCGCCAGCATCTCGGCATGGGCACGCTGGAAATCGGTCATCACCGGTTGCGGGCGCTGGTCGCGACGCGCGATGATGGTCATCGGGCTCGGTGGCGGCGGCAGTGGCCCATCCGGATTGGCATTCTCCATCGTGTTGTCGGCAACTGCGGCATGGTCCTGTGCAGGGTTGGCTGGCGAAATCGTGTGCGAGCCGGCGACCTGGGTGCTGGAAGCGTTCATGAGGTCCGCATCCGGCGGCTGGTTCGCCCAAGCATCCAGCCGATCGGCCCAGTCCTGCATCATCCCCCGGCGCTGCTCAACGTACTCCGCGTGGTTGTAGGCCGAACTGATTTGATTGGGATCGGTATGCGAGAGTTGGGCATCCACCCATTTCCCGTTGTAGCCGAGTTCGTTCAGCGCCGTGGAGATGGTGCCCCGGATGCCGTGCCCAGTCAGTTGGTCCTTGTACCCCATGCGCTTCAGAGCAGCGTTGAGGGTGTTCTCGCTGATGCGCTTCTTGAGGTCACTGCGATGTGCAAGCAGATAACGCTGTGCCGGCGCCATGTCGTCCAACAGGTGCTGGAAGATTTCGATGGCCTGACGCGGCAGGGGAACGATGTACGGCGGGATGTCCCTGTCTTCCGTGCGCAGCGGCTGCTGAAGCTGCTTCACAACCTCGGCAGGGATGATCCAGAGGCCTCGCTCAAGGTCAAACTGGTCTCGCATCGCCAGCCTCAGTTCACCGGTTCGTACTCCCGTGAGCAATAACAGCCACACCCCCAGTTGCGTCTTGGTTTCGCCGCGGTAGGCACGCAGCTTGCGCAGGAAAGCCGGCAACTCGTGCATGCGCAGGAACGGGTTGTGTTTGACCGGAGGCTGCGGCATCGCCACGATGTCCAGGTCGGCGGCCGGGTTCTCCGGCAAGTTCACCTCGACCATCGCGAAGCGGAAAAGCTGATTGAACCAGGTTCTGCACTTCTCGGCCGTGGTAAGAGCCCTGCGCCGCTCGATTTTGCGCAGGATCTCCAGCAGATCCTGGCGCTTGATCTCGAAGATCGACAGGTTGGTAAGCGTCAGCTCAGCACCCTCTTGACGAGGTCCTTATGGGATAGTCAGACGTCCAGGATGTGTCGCAGCAAGCCGAAGCCTACGCGCCACTGCGTGCCATCACCGGGGTCGATGGTTGCAGTGCGGCTGTTGATGCGCACGATGGTGCCCACCACGGTCTGCAGGTACTTGTCCTCAAAGGCGACCTTCTCGCCGCAGCGAAAGTCGTTGCGCGTCGGTCGGGGGGCGGCCGGCGGCTCTGGCGCCACAGCTTGAGGGCGTGTTGCAGGATCGGGCAAGGGCGGTTCGATCGCGGCGTAAGGCAACTTCCACTCTTTGCGCTCGCGCAGGTCTTGCAACGTGACCTGCGTGTCACGCATGGCCACCACCTTGCCTTCTCGCAGACTGCCATCGCGCCAGTCCACAAAGCGCACGGTTTGACCCAGGTTCATGTCCTTGCGCACGGCAATGATGCGGCGTGGGTCGGCCAGCAGCCGCTCGATCAGCGTGCTGAGCTGGAACAGCTCCAGGCTGCTTGCGTTCTGCAGGGCGTCCAGCACCCGCGGGTCAATGCCAGACACGCTCATGCCGCCTTGCGTTGTTGATCCGCCTGACGGGACTGCCGCATCAGGTTCCAGGGCAGCAACTCATCAATGCGGTTGATGGGGTGGTCGGCTATGCGGCCGAGCACCTCCCGCAAGTAGGCCTCGGGGTCAATCCCGTTGAGTTTGGCGGTTTGCACCAGGCTGTAGATCGCCGCCGCTTGCTCGCCGCCGGCATCCGATCCCATGAACAGGTAGTTGCCCCGTCCCAAAGCCACCCCGCGCAATGCCCGCTCTGCTGCGTTGTTGTCCATCTCGATGCGCCCATCTTGGCAATACCGCGTCAGAGCCTGCCAGCGTGTCAGGCTATAGCCAATGGCTTTGGCCAACTCCGATTTGGCCGACACCCGACCAACCAACTGGCTCAACCAGACGTGCATCTCCTGCAGCAGCGGCCCGGCACGCGCCTGGCGTTGGGCCTGTCGAATGTCGGGAGGCTTTCCCCGAATGTCACGCTCGATGGCATACAGATCGGCAATGCGTCTGAGCGCCTGTGCTGCGATAGACGTCTCGTCTTTGCCGCTGCTCAGGTACAGGTCCCACCACGGTCGGCGCGCGTGCGCCCAGCATGCTGCCTCGGTGATCTGTCCTGAGGCGTACAGCTTGCCCCAGCCGCCATAGGCATCCGCCTGGAGAATGCCGCGATATTTCTTCAAGTGGCGCTCTGGATGCTCGCCTTTGCGATCTGGGGTGTACTGGTACCAGGCCGACGGTGGCGCACTTGAGCCGATCGGACGGTCATCTCTGACGTACACCCACAAGCGCCCCGTCTTGGTCTTGCCGCGCCCGGGCTGCAGCACCGGCACGGGGGTGTCGTCGGCATGAATCTTGGCAGCCGCCAGGGTGTAGCGCCCCAGTGCGGCCACCAGGGGATCAAGCAATTGACCGGCCTGGTCAACCCAGCCGGCCAGCGTTGAGCGGTCCAGCTCAACACCGCTGCGGGCGTAAATGCCGCTTTGGCGGTAGAGAGGCAAATGGTCACAGTACTTGGACACCAGCACATGGGCCAGCAGGCCGGCACCGGCCAGTCCGCGCGCTATGGGGCGGCTGGGTGCGCTGGCCTGGAAGATGGCATGGCACGCCACGCAGGCCAGCTTGGGACGCACATGCCGGATCACCTTGAAGTGGGCAGGCACGTACTCCAGTTGTTCGGAGACATCCTGTCCTATCTTACGCAGTCGAGCGCCACAAGCGGTGCACCCGCAGGACTGGCCATTTGTGTCCTGGTGCGTGTCGCTGATCTCGGGCAGGTGCTCCCGAACATCGCGCGGCAGGTGCGCGGGCAGACTGCGGTCGATCTGCGGGTCATTGGCGGGGGCCGGTGCAGATGCGGCCTTGGCTCGAGTGACCATCGCGGTCTCGCCACCATCGATCAAAGGCATCTGCGCCGACCACTGTTCGCTGGAGGTACCGAATTCGGAGCGAACCCGGCGCAGCAGTTGCAATTTGAGTTTGTCGACCATCAACTTGAGCAGGGCCACCTCGCTGTCGCGCGCCGCGATGATGCGCAGCAATTCGTCGATGTTCTGGGGCGGTTGATGGGGCGTCGGCACGGTTTTGAGTATGCCCAACTCTGCTGTCTCACCTCATCGGGAATGACCCGCAACTGCCAAGCTTTACGCCGCCAGATCGGGACGGTGCGTGCGCGCCGGCATGCGCCAGTCGATGCCTTCAAGCAGCATCGAGAGTTGGGCTGAGGTCAGAGACACGCCGCCGGATGCAGCTTGCGGCCAGACAAAGCGGCCGCGTTCGAGCCGCTTGCTCAGCAGCAGCAAACCTTGGCCATCAAACCACAGCACTTTGAGGATGTCGCCGCGCCGGCCGCGAAAGACAAAGACGTGGCCACTGAACGGGTTCTCGCTCAAAGCTCCTTGGACCATTGCCGCCAAACCGTCGAAGCCTTTGCGCATGTCGGTGTGGCCGGCCACGATCCACACCCGCGTGTTCGCTGGCAAACCGATCATGCGCGCACCACGGCCAGCACCGCCTTGAGTTGCTCGGTATCCACTGGGCCGCGCAGACGGATGACAGTGCCGCCCACCTCAATCTCCATCACCCCCTTGGGTTGGGTTGGCTGACGAGCGTTTGTGGTGGCCACCACCTCAGCTGGCCGAGCGTCTGCGACGACCGTGACCGGCAACAACGTATGAGGTGAGGACTGCCAGTGCTCGAGTTTCATCCAGCTGCGAAGCTGGTTGGCGTTGACACCGTGGCGAAGTGCCAGGCCGGCAACCGAAACCTCTGGCTTGAGCGCTTGCTCCACCAGCCAGGCCTTGAAGGCCGAGACGTAGATGCGCTTGCCGTTGCGCATGACTCGCTCCACCGTCGGGCCGTTCCACTCTGGGGTGTGTCCACTGTCTTGCATATGGACATATCCTGCATTGACCCTCCGCTCCTCACAAGAAGGGCCTTGGGGCCACGCTTAC
>NZ_JACPOF010000023.1 GCF_016185115.1 Polaromonas sp.
CAACAAGGTCGTGATGGCGCCGGACCTCGTGGCCCGCATGGCCGAGCTGGGTGTGTACCCCAAGACCGGCACGCCCAAACAGCTGGGCGAGTTTGTGACCGAGCAGCGCGGTGTGTGGAAGAAGGTCGTCACTGACCTGAAGCTGCAGGCTCAATAAGCTGCGCGGGCATTTCAACAACCTGTTGCCCGCGCTGTGTGATGTACGTCGCCGCCTACTCTTCGTGGTCAAGCGGCGCCATGTTGTCGTACAGCAGCTTGAGCATGTCACGCAGCTGGTCGGCCTGGGCGCTGCTGAAACCGTTCAGCGATACACGTTCGTACAACTGGGCAATCGGGATGAGTCGCTGGGTGATGGCCATGCCTTCCGGTGTCAGGCTCAATGCGAGCGCCCGTGCGTCGTCGCCCGACCTTTCCCGAATCAGCAGGCCGCGCTGCATCATGCCGTCCACCACGCGTGAAAGGGTAGAGGGCTCGGTTGATGTATTGAGGGCAACTTCCGACAGGCGCTGGTGCGGCTTGTGGCTCAGCGTCGAGCACACACGCCATTCCGTCAGGGTCATGTTGAATTTGCGCATCTCGCGGGTGAAGGACTGGCCCATGCGCACGCCTGCCCTTGCGATCAGGTACGGAATGGAGTTCTGCAGGTCATTGTCGAGCACCGGTCCCGAGGCCGCGCGAGGCCTGGCCGTGCGCTTGACGGCGGGCTCTTTTGAAGGTGTTCGTGCAGGGGCTGTCGATTTTTTGGGCATGGATTGAATGTACCAGCGCTTGCAGATGATGTTTCCAAACCAGCATTAACAAGCTGCATTTGCAATTGTTTCTGGTAAAAATTTCAACGCTACAGCAAAGGAAAATGCGGCCGTAGCGCTGATTTTCAGGGTGAGATCGGGTGTTTCTGGCGAGGTCAATGCCATTTTCTGGAAGGTAATTTATGTATTCATGGGCTCCCATCACTGGTGACGCGCCGCAAACAGTGGATGCACAGCGCTTTCGCAAGGCGCTTGGCGCCTTCCCGACCGGCATTTGCCTGGTCACCACGATTGCAGAAGACGGCAAGCGCGAGGGGATGACGATCAACTCTTTTGCGTCGGTGTCGCTTGAACCGCCGCTCATACTCTGGAGCATCCGCGATGACGCCAGGAGTTCGGATGCATTCCTGACGTCACGGACATTTGTCCTGAGTGTGCTTGCCGCCGACCAGGCAGAACTCGCCATGCATTTTGCGAAGCCCGCCCCTGACAAGTTTGAGAGGTACGAGGAGGCTTTCGAACCGGGCATAGGAGCCTGCCCCCGGCTTAAACGCAGTGTGGCGACGTATGAGTGCAGCGTCTACTCGCGTCACCAGGAGGGTGATCACACAGTCCTGCTGGGCCGGGTGCAGGCGTTCAGTGTCGCGGACCATGCGCCCCTGATGTTTCACGCTGGCAAGATGGGTTCGATGAAGGAGCTTGCAACTGCCGCAGGTTGAGCATGCGTTCGCACATCAAATCATTTTGGTCTGAGCCCTTGTCAATCGATCCAGTCGGGCTGCCGGAAACCAGTCTGATATGTACCCGTCACCTTCATGCGGGGTCGGTGAAACGGTTTCAGGCTGATGGCTTACGGCAAATGTGTGCTTTTGCTTACAAAGCCGTCAAAGGCTGCGCGCGAGTTCATGGGTAGCATCAGGGCAGGTGGCTTGCAGGGTTTGCCCGAGGGGGAAAATCCTGAAGCCAGAATATAAAAAATGCACCACCTGCAGAAATTCACAAAATGAAAAAAATACTTTCCCGCCGCTTTGCCGTGTGCGCAGCAGCCTTGATGCCAGCCCTGTTTGCAGTGACCTCTGCTCATGCCATAGGAGGGGTTGAACCTCTGGTGGACATCCTGAATGCTCCGGGTAGTGCCGGCATGGGTTTTGTAACACGTGTAGAGACTTCACCCTATGTGGGTGGTGGAACCCGTTATGACCTGCTCCCGGTTTACCTGTACGAGGGTGACCGGCTCTTCCTGCACGCCAACCGTGCCGGCATCAAGCTCATCAATGAAGGTGACCGCATCAAGACGGGCATAGGCCAGCGGCTGGACCTGTTTGTGGAACAGCGGCTGGAGGGCCATCCCATAGGCGACAACCTGCCCCCCAGCCTGGCAGGCATGGCGCCACGTGATTCGGGCCTGGACCTGGGGCTCTCCTATCGCTACAGCCAGCGATGGGGCACACTCCAGGCGGAGCTGGTCCGCGATGTCGGAAACACCTCCCGGGGCAGCGAGGCGCGGTTCGGCTACAGCTACGACTGGCGCTCCGGTGCGCTGCTGTTGCGGCCGACCATCAGCGTCTCGCTGCGCGACGCCAAACTCAACAATTATTACTACGGTGTCACGGCGGCCGAAGCCATTGGCGGTCGGCCCGCCTATGCGCCAGGCTCCGGGGTGAACACACAAATCGGCTTGTATGCCTCCTACGATATCTCGCAACGCTGGCGCCTGTTGGGCGGCGTGTCGGCCACTTACCTGGACAAGACCATACAGAACAGCCCCATCGTGCAAAAGCGCGTGCTGCCTGCGGTTTACATTGGTGCGGCCTATGACTTCGGCGGCCACAAACGCGAGTGGGCAGAAGAGGACTCTCCAACCTATGTGAAGGTGCTCTACGGCAAGGCGACAGAACCGAGCTGCCATCTCGCCAGAATCATCACGGCACGCTGCCTGAGCACGGCCAGCACCAACCCCACCTACATCAGCGGCATACAGGTGGGCAAGCCTTTCATCAACAACCTCAACGGCTGGCCGCTGGACATTTCAGGCCATATCGGGCTCACCCACCATGATGATCGCGGGCTGCAGTCGAATGGTGTCCAGCTTGACGCCTTCATGAAAGCCACATACACGGGTTTCCCGTGGAGCGACAAGGTCAAGACCCGCCTGGGCCTGGGTGTCGGGTTGTCGCTTGCGCAGCGCGTGCCCTATACCGAAGTCAGTAGCCAGGCCGGCAAAACCACTTCAAGGTTGTTGAACTACCTTGACCCGACCATTGACATCAGCCTCGGCGACCTGATTGGCTCACGGGCATTGAAGAACACCTATATCGGTTTTGGCGTGTCGCACCGCTCCGGCATCTTTGGTGCATCGCGCCTGCTCGGCAATGTCAACGGCGGTTCGAACTACATCTATACCTACCTCGAAACCGCTCTTTAAAGAGTGGGCGGGAGAGTGGTATTACCGTACGGCCGTCAATGCTGGCGCGCGGGCATGGCCTGAACCTGGCACTGTTTCCTGAAAGTTCCTCACATTGCTTGACGCAATGACGCCGCCGCCCAGGCAGACATCGCCCCGGTAAAGCACTGCAGACTGCCCTGGCGTGACCGCCCACTGGGCTTCGGGGAAACCAAGATCGCAGGTGTGCGGCCCGCTTTGCAGTAATTCACATGGCGCATCGGCCTGGCGGTAACGCGTCTTGGCTGCCATCCCGCTTGGCCCAGGTGGGCTGCCTGCAACCCAGCTGCAATCCTGGGCATGCAGTTGTGTGGATTTCAGCCACGGGTGATCATGACCCTGCACCACCCACAGGGTGTTGCTGTCCATGTCCTTTCGCGCCACAAACCATGGCTCGTGCTCACCCACGCCACGCTGGCCACGTGCCTGCGCGGCCTTCAGGTCTGCTCCCCTGGCCTTCACGCCGCCAATGCCCAGGCCCTGGCGCTGGCCCAGCGTGTAAAAGCTCAGGCCCACATGCTCGCCCAGCACGCGGCCAGTGTCGCTTTTGATGGGGCCTGGCACCCTGGCGATGTAGCGGTTGAGGAAATCCCTGAACGGCCTTTCGCCAATAAAGCAGATGCCGGTGGAGTCCTTCTTTTTTGCATTTGGCAGACCGATCTCTGCTGCGATGCGCCGCACCTCGGTCTTGTGCAGTTCACCGACCGGGAACAGGGTTTTTGAAAGCTGTGCCTGGTTGAGCCGGTGCAGAAAATAGCTCTGGTCCTTGGCGGGGTCCAGCCCCTTGAGCAGCTCGTGCAGCCCGGTGTTTTCGTTCAGCCTGACCCTTGCATAGTGGCCGGTCGCGATTTTTTCTGCACCGAGGCGCATCGCGTGGTCCAGAAATGCCTTGAACTTGATCTCCGCGTTGCAGAGGATGTCAGGATTGGGCGTGCGCCCGGCCTGGTACTCGCGCAGGAACTCGGCAAAGACGCGGTCCTTGTAGTCGGCGGCAAAGTTGACGTGCTCGATCTCTATGCCGATCACATCGGCGACGGCGGCTGCATCCACAAAGTCGACGTTGGACGAGCAGTATTCGCTGTCGTCGTCATCTTCCCAGTTCTTCATGAAGATGCCGATGACATCATGGCCCTGCTGTTTGAGCAGCCAGGCCGTGACGGCAGAGTCCACGCCTCCGCTCAGGCCCACGACGACACGCTGTTTTGGCATTGATGCACCCATGAGCCAATTATCCCGCCAGATCAAAGCCCCTGGCGGAGACGGGAATGTCTACACGTGCAGCAAAACCGAAGGGTCGGTCGTGATCAGTTCCAGCGGGTAGCGCTTGCCTGCAATGTAGTCTTCGACGCATCGCAGCAGCAGGGGGCTGCGGTGTGTGCCAACCGACGCCTTGATTTCATCAACACTCAGCCAGACTGTGCGAACAATGCCTTCATCCAGCGGCTGCCCTTCAACATGCTCGCCAAGTTCACCGCAAAACGCAAATCGCAGGTAGGTGATGTCCAGCGGCGCTTCCGAACCTGAGCCGGTACGTTCGAAGCGCGAGAGATAAACGCCGACGATGGCCGTTGGCTTGAAGTGAAATGCTGTTTCCTCGAGGGTTTCGCGTATGCAGGCATCAACAGGGCTTTCGCCCGGGTCCAGGTGGCCTGCGGGGTTGTTGATCTTTAATCCGTCGCGGGTTTGTTCCTCGACCAGCAGGAATTTTTGTACGCCGTCGACCGTGCGTGCGACGACGGTTGCGACCGTGACATTGGGTTTCCATCGTGAGTTCATGGGGAAATTATCTATTTGGTTTTTGATAGCAGGGTGATCGGGTGTGGCGGGGTAAATCCCTGGGCAAAGCTGGTGCGCAGGTGCTCGACAAAACACTGCACGGCCTTGGGGACCTGAGGCGACCAGGGGCGCAGGGCGTAGATGCGTTCGCCGAAAAAGCCCTGGACCTGCCAGTCTGGCAATACGGGTATCAGTTGCGGATGCCGGCCAGCTGCCGGGACACTGAAGTCAGGCAGAAGACCGATTCCCAGCCCGGCCAGCAAGGCATCACGCAGCACCTCGCTGTTGTTGGCCTTGAGAATGCCCCTGACATTGACGCCTACAAGTTCGGCAGGCGCCTTGCGTTTGCCCGGTCTTGCGAATGTCCAGTTGCCTGCATGGCCACCCAGGTACAGCAGGCAGTCATGCGTGGCCAGATCGGAGGGGTGTTTGGGCGTGCCATGACGCTTGAGGTAGTCGGGGCTGGCCAGCAGGATGGAGCGCGTTTCACACAGGGTCCAGGCCACATGGGTTTCGGGCGGTGTGCTGGTGTGGCGTATGGCGAGGTCAAAGCCCTCGTTGGCCAGATTGACAAAACGGTCTGTGAGTTCCAGCTCTATCTGGATCTCCGGGAAGCTTTTGAGAAAGGCTGCAACGCAAGGTGCCAGGTGCTGCCGGCCCAGCGCGACAGGCGCGGTGACCCGGACCAGCCCGCGTGGCGTTCCGGCCAGGTCGCGTGCGGCACTGTAGCTGTCACTGATCTGCGTAAAGGCTGGCAGCATGTCGTTGACCATTTGCTGGCCGGCCTCGGTCAATCCCACCGAACGTGTGGTGCGGCGGACCAGCGAGACGCCTGCAGAACGTTCCAGTTCACTGATGCGCATGCTCGCCGACGCCTTGGAAACGCCCAGGCGCCTGGCGGTTTCGGTGAAGCTGCGGGTGGCGGCCAGCACCGTCAAGAGGTGCAGGTCGGCAACCAGCGGGGCGATTTGGTCTGCGGACATGCAGCATTATTGTTCATTTATTTGAACAATGAAGTCAGCAAACACGGGCTTATCAAATTTGTTGCACGGCCATAGACTGGCGCGGTGGGGTTTTAAGCCCCAATGCCTTCCCGAGACAAACACACTAGCCAAGGACAAATCATGAGTGCATCACCCACGGCCATCGGCCACTACATCAATGGCCGCGCAGTTGCAGGCTCCTCCGCCCGCAGCCAGGATGTTTTTAATCCGGCCACCGGCGCTGTCACCGCGCAGGTGGCCCTGGCGGGCATGAAGGATGTTGATGCTGCCGTTGCCGCTGCGCAGGCGGCCTTTCCAGCCTGGAGCGATCTTCCCCCGCTGCGCCGTGCGCGCGTGATGTTCAGGTTCCTCGAACTGCTCAATGCCAACAAGGACAAGCTGGCCCACATGATCACCGCCGAGCACGGCAAGGTCTTCACCGATGCGCAGGGCGAGGTTGCCCGCGGCATCGATATCGTTGAATTTGCCTGCGGTATTCCGCAATTGCTCAAGGGCGACTTCACGGACCAGGTCTCTACCGGCATAGACAACTGGACGATTCGCCAGGCGCTGGGTGTGGTGGCCGGCATCACGCCATTCAATTTCCCTGTCATGGTGCCGATGTGGATGTTCCCCGTGGCGATTGCAGCCGGCAACACCTTTGTGCTCAAGCCCAGCCCTATCGACCCCAGCCCCAGCATCTTCATGGGCGAACTGCTCAAGCAGGCAGGTCTGCCCGACGGCGTTTACAACGTGGTGCAGGGTGACAAGGAGGCGGTTGATGTACTGCTGGTGCACCCTGACGTGAAGGCCGTGTCCTTTGTCGGTTCCACGCCGATTGCCAATTACATCTACGAGACCGGCGCGCATCATGGCAAGCGTGTGCAGGCGTTGGGCGGCGCCAAGAACCACATGGTGGTCATGCCGGATGCCGACCTTGAGCAGGCTGTCGATGCGCTGATTGGTGCGGGTTACGGCTCGGCCGGCGAACGCTGCATGGCGATTTCCGTCGCCGTGCTGGTGGGCGATGTGGCCGACAGGCTGATTCCCATGCTGGAGGCTCGCGCCAAAACGCTGGTCATCAAGAATGGCACCAACCTCGATGCAGAGATGGGCCCCATCGTCACGTCGATTGCGCACAAACGCATCACCGGCTACATCGACATCGGGGTTGCCGAAGGCGCGAAGCTGCTGGTCGATGGCCGCAAGTTCACAGGGGCAGACGCGGGCGAAGGTTGCAGCAACGGCTTCTGGATGGGCGGCACGCTGTTCGACCACGTCACGCCCGACATGCGCATTTACAAGGAAGAAATCTTTGGCCCGGTGCTGGGCTGCGTGCGTGTGAAGGATTTTGCGGAAGCCGTGAACCTCATCAACGCCCATGAATTTGGCAATGGCGTGAGCTGCTTCACGCGTGACGGCCACATTGCCCGCGAGTTCTCGCGCCGCATCCAGGTCGGCATGGTCGGCATCAATGTGCCTATTCCTGTGCCCATGGCCTGGCATGGCTTTGGCGGCTGGAAGAAGAGCCTGTTTGGCGACATGCACGCTTATGGCGAAGAGGGCGTGCGCTTTTATACAAAACAGAAGTCCATCATGCAGCGCTGGCCCGAGAGCATTGGCAAGGGGGCTGAGTTCGTCATGCCCACGGCGAAATAGAGCCCCCCACGGTTGCTCACTTCGTGTAGCGCCCTGCCCCCCGAGGGGGTCGTTCGCCTGTGGCCCGGCTGAGCCGGTTCCACGGCTCTGCTTGCGAAGATGTGATCCCCACGCTTGTCACTGCGTGTACTGCGCTGCCACCCGAGGGGGCGCTGCGCCTGCGGCCCGGCGAAGCCGGTTCCGCGGCCCCGGCTTGCATGTCGAGGTCATATTCCTCTCCGCTGCATCGCCAAAAGTGGTCTAGGTGTGCATGACTATTTGCCGTAAAACTATGGCATACCCCGCCAAAAGCGTTAAAAAAGTCATGTAAGCTTCGCGACAGCTGCAAAATTGGCCGCCTGCGCCCATGCTGCAGACCACTTAATAACTAATGCACAGAGGAGAGACCCATGCTGATTGGGGTACCTGCCGAAATTACTGACGGCGAAACGCGCGTTGCTGTCACGCCTGAAACCGCCAAAAAGCTTAAAAGCCAGGGCCACACGGTCCGCGTCCAGTCCGGCGCTGGTGTGGCAGCCAGTGTTCCTGATGAGGCCTACACCGCAGTGGGTGCAGAGATCACCGATGCCGCGGGTGCCTACGCCGCTGATATCGTGCTCAAGGTGCGTTGCCCGCTGGATAGCGAAGTGGCGCATGCCAAATCCGGCGGTGTCATCGTCGGCATGATGAACCCCTTTGATGCCGCCGGCCTTCAGCGCCTGGCAAGTGCGCAACTGACATCGTTTGCACTTGAAGCCGCGCCCCGCACCAGCCGTGCACAAAGCATGGACGTTCTGTCATCGCAGGCTAACATCGCCGGTTACAAGGCCGTGATGATGGCCGCTGAAAAATACCAGCGTTTCTTCCCCATGCTGATGACGGCCGCCGGTACGGTGAAAGCCGCCCGCGTGGTCATCCTCGGTGTAGGTGTTGCCGGTTTGCAGGCGATTGCCACCGCCAAGCGCCTGGGCGCCGTGATTGAAGCCAGCGACGTTCGCCCCAGCGTGAAAGAACAGGTCGAATCCCTGGGCGGCAAGTTCATTGACGTGCCTTATGAGACCGACGAAGAGCGCGAAGCCGCTGTCGGCGTCGGCGGTTACGCCAAGCCCATGCCACCCAGCTGGCTGGAGCGCCAGAAGCTTGAGGTCGCCAAGCGCGTGGCGCAGGCCGATGTCGTCATCACCACCGCGCTCATCCCCGGCCGCGCTGCGCCCGTGCTGGTGACTGAGGATATGGTCAAGGCCATGAAACCCGGCAGCGTGATTGTGGATCTGGCCGCACCGCAAGGCGGCAACTGCCCGTTGACCGAGCCTGGCAAGACTGTCGTCAAGCACGGCGTGACGCTGATTGGCGAGACCAATGTGCCTGCACTGGTGGCTGCCGATGCCAGCGCGCTGTATGCACGCAACCTGCTCGACTTTTTGAAGCTCATCATCACCAAAGAGGGTGCGCTCAACATCGACATGGCCGACGACATCGTGGCTGCCTG
Source organism: Polaromonas sp. (assembly GCF_016185115.1). Classification (GTDB taxonomy): domain Bacteria; phylum Pseudomonadota; class Gammaproteobacteria; order Burkholderiales; family Burkholderiaceae_C; genus Polaromonas. Next base: position 9,079 of record NZ_JACPOF010000023.1, read on the forward strand.
CCTGATGACCCAGGGCGGCGAAGTCAAGCGCAAGTAAGAACCAAAGAAGAACGACCGGGAAGACAAGAAGGAATCGACATGGAAGTCTCACACACCATCACCAACCTCATCATCTTTGTGCTGGCCATCTACGTGGGTTATCACGTGGTCTGGACTGTTACGCCCGCACTGCACACGCCGCTGATGGCCGTGACCAATGCGATCTCGGCCATCGTCATCGTCGGCGCCATGCTGGCTGCTGCGCTGACTGAAACCCCACTCGGCAAAACCATGGGCTGGCTGGCGGTTGCGCTGGCGGCCGTCAATGTGTTTGGCGGCTTTCTTGTGACGCGGCGAATGCTGGAGATGTTCAGGAAGAAAGAGAAGAAAGTGCCTGCTGCTGATGCAGCCGGATCGGGAGTGGCCAAATGAGCATGAACCTCGTCACGCTGCTTTACCTGGTCGCGTCAGTCTGTTTCATCCAGGCGCTCAAGGGCCTGTCGCACCCGACCACCTCCATTCGCGGCAACCTGTTCGGCATGGCCGGCATGACGATTGCCGTCGTCACCACAGGCGCACTCATCGTCCAGCTGTCTGGTGGCAAGAGCCTGGGCATGGCCTATGTGCTGAGCGCGCTGGTCGTGGGCGGCACAGCCGGCACACTCATGGCCAAACGCGTAGAGATGACCAAGATGCCGGAGCTGGTCGCCTTCATGCACAGCATGATTGGTCTGGCTGCAGTGTTCATCGCCGTGGCTGCGGTGGCCGAGCCTTACGCCTTCGGCATTGTCGAAAAAGGCCTGCCGATTCCCGCAGGCAACCGGCTTGAACTCTTTCTGGGTGCCGCCATTGGCGCCATCACCTTCAGCGGTTCGGTGATTGCCTTCGGCAAGCTCAGTGGCAAATACAAGTTCCGCCTGTTCCAGGGCGCGCCTGTCACGTTCTCGGGCCAGCACATGCTGAACCTGGTGCTGGGCCTGATCACGCTGGGTCTGGGCCTGGTGTTCATGGCTACCGGCAACTGGACGGCCTTCTTTGCCATGCTGGCACTGAGCTTTGTGATGGGCGTGCTCATCATCATCCCGATCGGCGGTGCCGACATGCCGGTGGTGGTGTCCATGCTCAACAGCTATTCGGGCTGGGCAGCTGCAGGCATTGGCTTCTCATTGAACAACGCCATGCTGATCATTGCCGGTTCGCTGGTGGGGTCGTCGGGCGCCATCCTCTCGTACATCATGTGCAAGGCGATGAACCGCTCCTTCTTCAACGTGATCCTGGGTGGTTTTGGTGGCGAGGCCGGCACGGCAGCCGCAGGCGCCAAAGAGCAGCGCCCGGTCAAGTCGGGTTCTGCCGACGACGCGGCGTTTATCCTGGGCAATGCCGAAACAGTCATCATCGTGCCGGGCTACGGCCTTGCAGTGGCACGCGCACAGCATTCGGTGAAAGAGCTGGCGCAAAAGCTGATCGACAAGGGCATCACGGTCAAGTATGCGATTCACCCTGTTGCGGGCCGCATGCCCGGCCATATGAACGTGTTGCTGGCCGAGGCTGAAGTGCCTTACGACCAGGTGCATGAGATGGAAGACATCAACGCCGAGTTCGGCCAGGCCGATGTGGCCATCATCCTGGGCGCCAATGACGTGGTGAACCCGGCGGCCCACGTCAAGGGCAGCGCGATTTACGGCATGCCAATCCTGGAGGCCTACAAGGCCAAGACGGTCATCGTCAACAAACGTTCGATGGCGGCGGGCTATGCAGGGCTGGACAACGAGCTCTTCTACATGGACAAGACCATGATGGTCTTTGGTGACGCGAAGAAGGTCATTGAGGACATGGGCAAGGCGATAGAGTAGTTCCCCCCTGTCGGCGCTCACTCCGTGTAGCGCCATCTCCCCTGCAGGGGACGGCGCCTGCGGCCCTAGGTCCTGTTCACAGTATTTTCAGGAGATGCGTTGTGAGTCAAAAGGGCTGTGCGCAAGGCGCAAACCGCAGGTGGGGTAGACCCCATCAAGGCTTTGCAACGCCGCGCACGGCCCTTTTGATCACAACCCGCAGGGAACGGGGTGAAAACAGCGCCACTCTGCGTTGCACTCCTAGGTCAGGCAGGCGCCTGACCGTCGTCGTGCGCCTTGATTGACACTGTTTTCACCGCGTTCGCACTCCTGAAAATACTGTGAACAGGCCCTGAGCCGGTTCCGCGGCACCTGCTTGCCAAGAATCTCTTCGCGCGCGGTTGCTGAAATTAGAGGATTCACCCTTCAAGCAGTCCGGGTTTCCTAGGGAAAACGCAATAGCCCCGCAGAGGGCTAGCCGTCAAAATCAGCGGCAGTCAATACAGGAATGGAGACACCCAGCATGAACGCAGCAACCCAGGACCGCCCCTGGCTCAAGGCCTACCCACCGGGAGTTCCCTCAGACATAGACGCATCGCAGTATTCGTCACTTGTAGGGCTGATGGAGGAAAGCTTCAAGAAGAACGGTGCCAGGGTCGCCTATAGCTTCATGGGCAAGGATGTGACCTTCGGCCAGACCGACAGCCTGTCCATCGCGTTCGGTGCTTACCTGCAAAGCCTCGGGCTGGCCAAGGGCGACCGCGTCGCCATCATGATGCCCAACGTGCCGCAGTACCCCATCACGGTGGCTGCCATCCTGCGTGCCGGTTACGTGGTCGTCAACGTCAACCCGCTCTACACGCCGCGCGAACTCGAGCATCAATTGAAGGACTCCGGCGCGAGGGCCATTGTCATCATCGAGAACTTCGCCAATACGCTGGAGCAGTGCATTGCCACGACGCCGGTCAAGCATGTGGTGCTCTGCGCCATGGGCGACCAGCTCGGCGTGCTCAAGGGGGCGCTGGTCAACTATGTGGTGCGCAACGTCAAGAAGATGGTGCCGGCTTTCAACCTGCCGGGTGCTGTGCGCTTCAATGATGCCGTCGCGCGCGGTACGCGCATGACGCTCAAGCGCCCCGACATCAAGCCCGACGATGTGGCTGTGCTGCAGTACACAGGCGGCACCACCGGTGTTTCCAAAGGCGCCGTGCTGCTGCATCGCAACGTGATTGCCAACGTGCTGCAGTCAGAAGCCTGGAACGGTCCCGCCATGGCCACCATGGAAGCCGGCGTGCAGCCGGTCTACGTCTGCGCGCTGCCGCTGTATCACATCTTCGCTTTCACGGTGAACATGATGCTGGGCATGCGTACCGGCGGCAAGAACATCCTGATCCCGAATCCGCGCGATTTGCCGGCCGTGCTGAAGGAACTCTCCAAGCACACCATCCACAGCTTTCCGGCGGTCAACACGCTGTTCAACGGCCTGGCCAACCACCCGGACTTCAACACGGTTGACTGGTCGCACCTCAAGGTGTCGCTGGGCGGCGGCATGGCCGTGACCGGTGCCGTGGCCAAGCTCTGGCTTGAAAAAACCGGCTGTCCGATCTGCGAAGGTTATGGCTTGTCCGAGACCTCGCCATCGGCCAGTTGCAACCCGACCAACAGCAAGGCCTTCACCGGCACGATTGGTGTGCCGATTCCGGGCACGTACTTCAAGCTGCTCGACGACGACGGCAACGAGGTAGCGCCCGGCCAGCCCGGCGAAATCGCCATCAAGGGCCCACAGGTCATGGCCGGTTACTGGCAGCGCCCGGACGAAACCGCCAAGGTCATGACGCCTGACGGCTACTTCAAGTCTGGCGATATCGGCGTGCTCGAAGACAACGGCTTTTTCAGGATCGTCGACCGCAAGAAAGACATGATTTTGGTCAGCGGCTTCAACGTCTACCCGAACGAGATCGAGGACGTGGTCGGCCGCATGGAAGGCGTGATGGAATGCGCATGTGTCGGCGTGGCGGATGAGAAATCCGGCGAAGCCGTCAAGCTGGTCATCGTCAAGAAGAACCCCGACCTGACCGAAGCCCAGGTGCGCGAATATTGCAAGACCAACCTCACCGGCTACAAGCAGCCCAAGGTGGTCGAGTTTCGCACCGACCTGCCCAAGACGCCAGTCGGCAAGATCTTGCGCCGCGAGTTGCGCGACAAAAAATAGGCGCATCAAAGGTTTTTGGAACCCGCAAGGGTTCCCTCACAAAGGCGGCGCAAGCTGCCTTTTTTTTCGCCGGCGAGGTACGCCTTTCACTGGCCGGGAACAGGCAAAATCCATTCATGACTTCCACACCCTCCATCACCGCCATCCTCAGCGCCCTGCATGAAGAGCAGCAAGGCCTGATTGACCTGCTGCACAAGCCGCAAAAAACAGTTCATGCCGGACGCGACTTCTGGCAGGGCGAATTGCACGGCCAGCCGGTGGTGCTGGTGCTGTCGCGCATAGGCAAGGTGGCCGCTGCAACCACCGCGACGGCGCTGATCGAGCGCTTCGGGGTCAGCCGCATTGTTTTTACCGGCGTCGCCGGCGGCCTGGGCCATGGCGTGAAGGTCGGCGATGTGGTGGTGGCCGAGGATTTTGTGCAGCACGACATGGATTCGTCGCCGCTGTTTCCGCGCTACGAGATTCCGCTGTATGGCCAGACGCGCTTCAAGGCCGACGCTGCCCTGACCGGGCTGCTGCTGCAGGCCGCCAACTCGGCCTTCAAACACATCAACGACGGCGAGACGCCCTGGGCCTTTCCGGATGCGAAGGTGCACCACGGCCTGATGGCCAGCGGTGACCGTTTTGTCTCCGGTGCGCAGGAGGCACACCAGTTGCAGCAGGCGTTGCAGTCTGCGGGCCACCCGGTGCTGGCGGTGGAGATGGAAGGCGCAGCCATCGCGCAGGTGGCGCTTGACTACGGCCTGCCGTTTGCGGCGGTGCGCACGATCTCCGACCGGGCTGACGACCAGGCGCATGTGGACTTCCCGGCCTTTGTGCGTGACGTGGCCAGCTATTACGCACGTGCGGTGGTCGAGAAGTTCCTGGAGTTGCTACCAAAAAAGTAGCTGCTCACGTGCGTATTCATTGGGCTGTAGCCATTTTCAATACCTAAAAATGGCATTTTCAGGCCGTTTTCGAGCCGTCTCCTGGCTTTGCGCACCCGGTTAAACCACTCAAAATAGCTAATACAGCTATATTAGCTGTTTTGTTGTCATTTCAGCCAGCCGCGCCTGCGGAAGTAGTACATGGGCACCACCGCGCTGGCCACCATCAGCGCCAGTGCGTAGGGGTAGCCCAGTGACCAGTCCAGTTCAGGCATCCACTTGAAGTTCATGCCGTAGACGCTGGCAATCAGTGTGGGCGGCAGTAGCGCCACGCTGGCCACCGAGAAGATCTTGATGATCTTGTTCTGGTTGATGTTGATGAAACCGACCGTCGCGTCCATCAAAAAGTTGATCTTGTCGAAGAGAAAAGCCGTGTGCGAATCCAGCGAGTCGATGTCGCGCAGGATCTGGCGCGCTTCTTCAAACTGCTCTGAATTGAGCATCTTGCTGCGCATCATGAAGCTGACCGCGCGGCGCGTGTCCATCACGTTGCGGCGTATGCGGCCGTTCAAGTCCTCGTGGCGGGCAATGGCGCCCAGCACTTCGCCGGCCAGGGCGTCGGTCACGTCGCCAGAGAGCACCTTGGTGCTGACTTTTTCGAGTTCGACGTAGATGTTCTCCAGCGTGTCGGCTGAATATTCGGCGTCCGCATCAAACAGCTTGAGCAGCACTTCCTTGGCGTCTTCAAGCAGCCCGGGCGCGCGGCGGGCGCGCATGCGCAGCAGGCGGAACACTGGTACGTCTTCATCGTGGATGGAAAACAGCACGCCCTTGCTTTTGAGGTCGTCGTTGACCAGGTTCAGGATGAAAGCGACACGCACAGTGCGGGGCTCGTCCTCATCGGCGATCAAAAAGTCAGAGCGGATGTGCAGTTCGCCGTTGTCTTCTTCGTAAAAACGCGCGGACTCCTCGATGTCCTCGTCCATCGCGTCTTCCGGGATGGACAGGCCGTAATACTGCTTGATCCAGCGCTTTTCCTCGAGGGTGGGGGACTCCAGGTCGACCCAGATAGGCTGGAACTTCGAGAGCTCTTCAAGCGACTCGATTTCTTCCTGAAAGAGCCGCCCGTTGGCGAGGGTGAAAATATTGAGCATGACCGACTGCCTTTGTTGTCAAGGTTATGCACCGGGCGCCGCATGACGGGCGCCGGGTGGCAGGAGGGTGGGGGTGAATGTGCATCGCTTTCAACCCCTCTCCATGACGGCGGCCTGGTGGCCTGCGTCGTCAGTCGGTGGTGCTGAAAGCCGGGCCTGCTCAGCCTGTTTTCGGGAGCTGCGTTGTGAGTCAAAAGGGCTGTGAGCAAGGCGCAAAACGCATCCGGGGTAGACCCCGGTAAGGCTTTGCAACGCCGCGCACGGCCCTTTTGATCACAACCCGAAGGGAACGCGGTGAAAACAACGCCACTCTGCGTTGCGCTCCTGGGGCAGGCATCAGCCTGACCGTCGTCGCGCGCCTTGATTGGCGCTGTTTTCACCGCGTTCGCAGTCCTGAAAACAGGTTGAGCAGGCCCATGCAACTAGGGCTGCTTTCCAAGGATTTCTCCGTAGTGAATCTGCCGCGATTATGGCACCGCAGCCCTCATTTATCTACCGCAGGCCGACCCGGCTTCAGCTCGCCGGGTAGCCGAAAAACGCCAGCAGCTCGGCCTTGCGGGCATATGCATCGTGCTTGCCCAGCGCCATCAGTGCCTTGACGAAGCCCGGCTCAAACAGCAGGTAGCTGGCCAGTGCTGCGCCACCGGGGCTGCCGCGGCTGCCGAGCGCGCCCAGCCCTTCAAGCGCATGGTGGGTGGCAGCGGGCAATTCGCCCGCATGTGCCTGGGCCAGCGCGTCCAGCGACTGTGATGGCGCCATGGCGAGGATGTCTACCGCGCGGTAGGGCATCACGGCGGCGATCTCGCGCGGCAGTTCGCGCATGGTCTTGCTCACGCGCGTCGCCTGCTCGACATCAGCCTGAAGCGTGTCCTGAAAGACGCTGGCCAGGGCGTGGCCTGCAATCGCACCCAGGGTGGGGCGCACGCCGGCGGCCGCGGCCTGGGTGCCGCCGAAACCGGCGCGCTCGGGCTGGCCCACGCCTATCACCAGGATCCTGCTGGCGCCCAGGTGCAGGGCAGGTGAGAGCGGCGAGCTCTGGCGCATGGAGCCGTCGCCAAAATACTCGCGCCTGCCATCGACCCACAGCGGGGTGGACGGGAAGATAAAGGGCAATGCGCTCGACGCCATCAGGTGCTCTATGGTGACGGGCTGGAACTCTGCGCGCCGCCCGGGGCGGCTCCACATGCCATCCGGTTTGCCGGTGGCGGTCTGGCAAAACGTCCAGTGCACGCCGCTGGTGTAGCTTGATGCCGTGACGGCCAGTGCCTTGAGGGTTCTGTCGTTCAGTGCTGCGTCTATGCTGGGTAGCGAGATGACCTTGTGCAGCGTATCAACCAGCGGTGTGTTGTTCAGGAAGGCCTGCTGGGCGCGCACCTGCTGCGACAGGAACAGCGCGGCGGCAATGCGGCTGGAGCGTATCCAGGACGGCACTTTCAGGTGGTAGACCTGCGAAGACCGCAGGCCGGTCCAGAAATCCGCCAGGTGCCCAAAGGCGTTCAGGCCATCACTGGCGCGGCTGGCGAGAAAGGTGGCATTGAGGGCACCCGCTGAGGTACCGACCAGGATCTTGAAAGGAAACGGCGGCGCACCATCGCTGCCCGCCAGCCCCAGCATGCTGGACAGGGCCTGCAGCACCCCCGCCTGGTAGGCGGTACGCGCTCCTCCCCCCATCAGTACCAGCGCGGGGCAATCTTCGCCGGGCTTAAGAAGCGCGGACGACATGATGGTTTCAGGCGGCATGGGGGGTTGTCTGGATGTGTTCCGTAAGGTGCAGGCGGCTTGGGGCCCCGGTGTGAACCGTGAACCAGGCGCGCTGCCACCAGGCAAGGATAGCAGCGGCACGCAGGCTCCTGAGCCTGGTGCGTCAGGTGCGGATCGGTGATCTGGCTGGTGAACCTGACTTTGAACAAGCCAATTTGCTATCTATTTGGTAGCTGCTCACGTGCGTATTTATTGGTCTGGAGGCCGATTTGATGCCTGAAAACTGGCTTTTTTCGGGTGTGTTTCCGGGCTAGGGCGGCGAACATGGGCCTGCAAGCCTGAAAAGTTAACTTCCATATTAACTTTTGGGATTATTTTAATGTTTACGATAAATTTTTAATATTTGCGTTAAATGTCAGTCCATAACGGACATCAAACCCCGGCCTGAATCCACTCGGCAGCCTTCTCTGCAATCATCAGCGTCGGCGAGTTGGTATTGCCGCTGGTGATCAGCGGCATGATGCCGGCATCAACCACGCGCAGGCCCCTGATGCCGCGCACCCGCAGGTGCGAGTCGACCACGGCCATCGGATCGTCCTCTCGGCCCATTTTGGTCGTGCCCACCGGGTGGAAGATGGTGGTGGCGATGTCGCCAGCCAGCCGGGCCAGCTCTTCGTCGGTCTGGAACTGCACGCCCGGCTTGAATTCTTCTGGTTGGTATTTCGCCAGCGCGCTCTGGCTGACGATCCTGCGTGTCACGCGCAGCGAGTCCGCCGCCACCTGGCGGTCTTCTGCCGTGCTCAGGTAGTTGGGCGCAATCGCCGGCGCGTCTTCAAAGCGCGGGCTCTTGATGTGCACCGTGCCGCGGCTGGTCGGGTTGAGGTTGCAGACGCTGGCGGTAAACGCGTTGAAGGCGTGCAGCGGTTCACCGAAAGCATCCAGCGACAGCGGCTGCACGTGGTATTCGATGTTCGGGTAAGGCTGGTCGGGCGAGCTGCGCGTGAAAGCGCCCAGCTGCGATGGCGCCATGCTCATGGGGCCGGTTTGTTTGAGGGCATATTCCAGGCCTATGCGCGCCTTGCCCCAGAGTGACGAGGCCATGGTGTTGAGCGACAGGCCCCAGCCCTTCTTGTCCTGAATCTTGTAGACCGAGCGGATCTGCAGGTGGTCCTGCAGGTTGGCGCCCACGCCGGGCAGGTCCTGCACCACGGCAATGCCGTGCTGCTGCAGCAGCGCACCGGGGCCAATGCCTGACAGCTGCAATATCTGCGGCGAGTTGATGCTGCCTGCGCACAGGATGACTTCGCCGATCAGGCCCCTGTCCTTGCCCGAGTCGCGCGTGGCATGGACGGTGACGCGCTCGCTGCCCGTCCACACCTCCACGCCGGTGCAGCGCTTGCTGCCATCGGGCTGGTCTTCGACCACCAGCTTGCAGACCTGGGCGCTGTTCCACAGCTCGAAGTTGGGCCGCGCATAACAGGCCGGGCGCAAGAAGGCCTTGGCGGTGTTCCAGCGCCAGCCGGCCTTCTGGTTGACTTCGAAGTAACCCACGCCCTCGTTGTTGCCGCGGTTGAAGTCGTCCGTGGCGGGGATGCCGGCCTGCTGCGCGGCTTGGGCAAATGCATCCAGAATGTCCCAGCGCAGGCGCTGCTTTTCAACGCGCCATTCGCCGCCCGCATTGCGGTGCCGCAATATCTTCTGGTAGGGCACGTTCTTGTCCTGCATCAGCGAGGGGGCCGTGCCGCGCGCACCGTGAAAGGCGTCGGCGCCCTTGTGGTGGTCTTCGTGCAGCTTGAAGTGCGGCAGCGCGTTCTCCCAGCGCCAGGCCATGTCGCCGGTCAGGTGCGCCCACCCGTCGTAGTCGCGCGCCTGGCCGCGCATGTAAATCATGCCGTTGATGCTGGAGGAGCCGCCCAGCGTCTTGCCGCGCGGGTAGCGCAGCGAACGGCCATTGAGCCCGGCATCGGGCTCGGTGTTGTAGAGCCAGTCGGTGCGCGGGTTGCCTATGCAGTAGAGGTAGCCGACGGGGATGTGGATCCAGTGGTAGTCGTCCTTGCGCCCGGCTTCTATCAGCAGCACCTTCTTGGTGGCGTCTGCGCTCAGGCGGTTGGCCAGCAGGCAGCCCGCCGTGCCTGCGCCGATGATGATGTAGTCGAAGACGTGGTCGTTGTCTGGCGTTGCTTGCATGGTCTTGTCTCTCGTTGTCCCGTCGCGATGTCTTGTCGTGATGCGGCCGGCAACCGGCCTGCGCGAAGGCATTTTGCCTGCAACGGCTAACGCGGGGCTGACCGGCGTCGGGCCGGTCCGAACGCTGTGCTTCGCACGGTGCTGTAGGACGCTGTCGCCACAGCGAAAAGGCTGGCCGGGTTTGTGCATTCAGCAGTTACCATGGCAATTTTGTGCCGTGCGCAGGCACATGCGTGCACGCACCCGCCCCGTTTTCCAGAGGTCTATGGCTACATCCACTCCCCGTATTGAACAGCAGGACACGCCCCAGGGCCGTACCCTGATGGTTCAGGGCGCGTGGACGGCGGGCGACCTGACGGCCAGGCCGGCATGGGATGCGCTGACCGCCCAGCTCAAGGGCCTGGATAAAGGCCAATCAGCTTCTTCATGGAATCTCACCGGGCTTGAAAAGCTCGACTATCTTGGCGCGCAATTGCTCTGGAATCACTGGGGCCGCGAATGGCCCGCGAATATAGAGCTTGAAGACGCCCAGCGCGCCGTGCTGGAGACGGTGGCGAAGTTCCCGGTCACCCCCGTCAAAAAAACGAAGGCCGACTGGAGAGCACCCTTGGTCGGCCTGGGCGAACGCCTGTTCTCGTTTGTCGATCACCTCAGGTCGCTGGTGCGGCTGATCGGCCAGTTGCTGCTGGACATCATCCGCCTCATACGCCATCCGCAGGAGGCGCCGCTGCGCGATTTTTCCGGCCACCTGTATCACATCGGTGCGACTGCGCTGCCCATCACGGCGCTGGTCGGCTTTCTCATCGGCGTGGTGCTGGCATACCTGATCTCACAGCAGCTCAGGCAGTTTGGCGCGGATGCCTTCATCGTCAATATCCTCGGCATCTCGCTGATTCGCGAACTCGGCCCGGTGCTGGCCGCGATTCTGATCGCGGGCCGCTCGGGCTCGGCCATCACCGCGCAGATAGGCGTGATGCGCGTGACTGAAGAACTTGACGCCATGCGCGTCATGGGCATTGCCAAGGGCTTTCGCCTGGTCATGCCGCGCGCGCTGGCACTGGCCATTGCCATGCCGCTGATCAGCGTGTGGACGACGATTGCCGCGCTGGTGGGCGGCATGCTGGCCGCCTGGGTGGCTATGGACATCACGCCGTCCTATTTCATCAATGCGCTGCCTGCGGCGGTGGATCTGGCCAACCTCACGCTCGCGACCTCCAAGTCGGTGGTGTTCGGTTTGCTGATTGCACTGATCGGATGCCACTACGGCCTGCGCGTCAAGCCCAACACCGAAAGCCTGGGGCAGGGCACGACGGCGTCAGTGGTGACCTCGATCACTGTCGTGATTCTGGTCGATGCATTGTTTGCGGTGCTGTTCAAGAACGTGGGCGTATAGATTTATGAGCCCCCACGTTCGCTCACTGCGTGTAGCTCTCTGCCCCCCGAGGGGGCTGGCCTTGCTTGGGGCGGCCCGGCGCTGCGGCCTGAGCCCCCACGTTCGCTCACTGCGTGTAGCTCTCTGCCCCCCGAGGGGGCTGGCCTTGCTTGGGGCGGCCCGGCGCTGCGGCCTGAGCCCCCACGTTCGCTCACTGCGTGTAGCTCTCTGCCCCCTCAAGGGGCTAATTTCCCCAGGGGCGGCCCGTCGGGAAATTGTTCACGATAACTTTCATGGGCAAGCATGACTGACGCCGTCGTGGAAATCAAAAAACTCTGGACCGTTTTTAAAAACGGCGACAAGGAGGCGGTCGTCCACAAAGACCTCGACATGACGGTCGAGCGTGGCGAGGTGCTGTCGCTGGTCGGTGGTTCGGGCACCGGCAAGACGGTACTGCTGCGCCAGATGCTGGGCCTTGAAAAGCCAACCAAAGGCGAGATCACCGTGCTGGGCCGGCCTGCCGAAGAACTCGGCAAACGCGGCGCGGCCACGCGTGTGGGCATGCTGTTCCAGCATGGCGCGCTGTTCTCGGCCTTCACCGTGCTGGAGAACATTGCTTTCCCGCTGCGCGAGCTGAAAGTATTGCCGCCTGACCTGATACGCGAAGCCGCCATGGTCAAACTGCAGATGGTGGGCCTGAAGCCTGAGGTCGCCGACAAGATGCCGAGTGACTTGTCAGGCGGCATGATCAAGCGCGTCGCGCTGGCGCGCGCCCTCATCATGGACCCGCCCCTGCTGCTGCTCGACGAGCCCACTGCCGGCCTCGACCCTGAAAGCTCGGACAGCTTCTGTTTGTTGTTGCGCGCCCTGCACCGCGACATGGACCTGACGGTGGTGATGGTCACGCACGACCTGGACACCCTGTTTGAGCTGAGCACACGCATCGCCGTGCTGGCCGACAAGAAGGTCATCGTCAACGATGCGCCGAAGGAAGTGGTGGCTTTCCCCCATCCCTTCATCCATGAATTTTTCCTCGGGGAACGGGGACAGCGCGCGATGGAGCTCTTGAGAGAGTATCCGTTTGCGGTGTAGATCAGAGAAAGCAAAGAGAGGTTTTCAAAATGGAAAACAAGGCACACGCATTTGTTGCTGGCGCATTCGTCATCGTGGTCACGGCGCTGCTGGGGCTGCTGGCGATCTGGCTGATGCGCGACAACACCGAGCGCGATATCTACGAAATGAGTACCGGTGAAATCATCTCCGGCCTGCAGCCTCAGGCTGCGGTGCGCTTTCGCGGCGTACCTGTGGGCAAGGTCGACTTCATCGGTTTTGACCACAAGATCCAGGGCAATGTGCTGGTGCGTGTGTCGATAGAGCGCGGCGCGCCCATCACCAAATCGGTGTTCGCCACGGTGGCCTCGCAGGGCGTGACGGGCCTTGGCTTCATCCAGCTGGATGACAAGGGCGGCTCAAAGGAGCGGCTGGTGCCCAACGACGACGACCCGCCGCGCATCCCGCTGCAACCCGGTGGCCTCGACAAGCTCCTCAAGCGCGGCGAAGTCATCATGGACCAGATCGAGCAGGCGAGCGTGCGTTTGAACAAAATGCTGTCCGACGAAAACCAGCAGGCCGTGACTACCGCTGTCACGCAGTTCGGCGAGGCCGCGGGCAGCATCAACAAGCTCGCCAGGGGGCTGGAGCCCACGGTCGCTTCACTGCCCGCGCTGTCGCGCGATACTTCTGCCACGCTCAAGTCCATCCGCACCACCAGCGACGAAGTCGGCGTGACGGCCAGACGCCTGAATGAAAAGGGCGGCCCTCTCGACAAACTCGCCGAAGGAGGCGCGGCACTGGCTGCCGGTGTTGAAACCTTCAGCGCCGCCACCCTGCCCAAGCTGGGTGAAGTGGCTGAAGAAACCTCGCGCACCATGCGCCAGTTGCGCCGTACCGTCAATGCGGTGGACGACAACCCGCAGTCGCTGATCTTCGGCAATGGTCCACCGCTGGCCGGTCCGGGTGAACCGGGCTTCAGGCCTGAGGCACCCAATGCCCCGGCACCGAAAAAATGAAGGGTCAAGCCATGAAACCAGTCCACCTTTTCACATCCCTCTGCGTGGCGGCAGCCCTTGCGGGCTGCTCTGCCCTGCCCGACAAGCCCACCCGCGCGCTGATGTATGACTTCGGCCCCGGCCCGCTGGCGACCCAGCCGACGACACGGCAGGCGTCCCTGCCGCCGCTGGCGATTGATGACGTCAGCACCTACGGCGGCGCGATTGAAAACATGTCGGTGCTTTATCGCCTGGCCTATTCAGATGAGCAGCAACTGCGCCCCTACTCGCAGGCGCGCTGGAGCATGCCGCCCGCGCAGCTGGTGCGCCAGCGCCTGCGTGAGCAGTTAAGCCAGAGGCGGACTGTTTTCACTCCCGGCGAAAGCGCGGCGCTCAACCGCAGCCAGAATGCCGTTCTACCGCGTGTGCTGAAGATCGAGCTGCAGGAGTTCAGCCACCTGTTCACCGCGCCGCAAACCAGCGTGGGCCTGATACGCATGCGCGCCACACTGATAGACGTGACCCCCGCCGGCGAAAAGCTGCTGGCCCAGCGCAGCGTGATCGTGCAACGCCCCGCGTCAAGCGCAGATGCGCCCGGCGGCGTGCGAGCACTGACGGCGGCCACGGACGCTGCCATCGAAGAGATAGACCAGTGGCTGCAGCAAGTCCCGGCGCGCTAGACGTCCGCACTGCAGGTGAAGTCCTGCAGGAAGGTGCGGGCTCGCCTGCCGGAAGCAAAACGCTCAAGCTCCGGCCGCTCCAGGAGCAGCTGCAGGACGCAGGCCTGACCGTCGTCGGCGCGTGTGGCCCGCTGTCGGGTTACGGTGAGGACTTGCTGAACGTGTCGCCCCTGCTGCAGGACATGACACCCGCCGAGGCCGACATACTGGGCCAGGCCATGCTGATGGTCCGTGCCGAACCCGGCCAGGTGCTGATACGCGAGGGCGACGCAGGCGAGTGGATGCTGTTGCTTCTCAAAGGCACGGTAGATGTCACCAAGCGGGTAGAGATCAAGAACGAAGAGCTGGGGGCAGACGGAAAACCCGAGGTCAGCACTTCACGCGTAGCCGTGATCCAGCGCGGGGCAGCGGTCGGCGAGATGTCCATGCTCGACAACGAACCGCGTTATTCGAGCTGCACCGCCATCGAGCAGGTGGAGGCCGGCGTGCTGGGCCGCAAGGAAATCGCACTGCTGATCCGCGACCATCCGGGCGTAGGTGCCAAGCTGCTGGTCAAGATCACGCAGCTCATGGCCCAGCGCCTGCGCAATACCAGCAACCAGTTGGTGAAGTTGCTGCAGAAAAAATAGGCCGCCGGAAGGCGCCTCACTTCACATTCGCTTCACAAGCGGGGTCAAGACCTCATCGCGGCTTCACAACCGATTTGCAAACTCCCTTCCTTCAACACGAAAGGAATGGGAAATGAAACACAAACTGGTTTCGCTTGGGGGCGTTTTTCTGCTGCTGCTGATGGGCTTGTTTTATATCAGCGGCATCGTTCACGACCGCCAGACATACCGGCAGGCCGCGGTCGACGGTGTTGCGAGAAGCCTGGCCGGTGCGCAGACCCTGACCGGACCGCTGGTGCAGATGGCATGTACCGAGGAATGGGCTTACAAGGAAGAAGACAAGGCCAAAAATGGCCGGCGTGAATTCACCGTGGTGGCAGCGCCGGCGAGCCTCAACGTTGGCGGAAATGCGAGACTGGAAGAACGCGCCCGGGGCCTGCACGCCGTTCAGGTCTTCGAGCTCAAGACCAGAATCACGGCGCAGTGGCCTGACTTCAGGGCGCTCACACCTGTCGCCAAAAACCCCAACGCGCGTGTCAGTTGCGGCCAGCCCTTGCTGGTTGTGTCTGTCTCCGATGCACGTGGTGTCCGGCATGCGAAGGTGACCATGGACGGGCAGGCGGTAACGCTCAAGCCGGGAACCCTGTGGAATGCGTATCCCCGAGGCGTCCACGCGCCACTGCCGGGAGGCGCAGCCAGGCAATCGCCGCTCGACGTTGTCGTCGACCTTGAACTGGTGGGTACCGAGCGTCTGTCCGTCGTGCCGGTGGGCGCAGACACCGTGGTCAAGCTGGAGTCCAACTGGGCGCACCCAAGCTTCAACGGACAATTCCTGCCTGCGGATCGCCAGGTGGGCGCAGCCGGCTTCAGCGCCAACTGGCGAGTAAGCACGCTGGCAAGCAGTGCCCAGTTGGCAGTAGCGGACGGCCGTGGCATTTGTTCGTCACAAGGGGATGCCGGCCCCGCTTCGGGCGGCAACTGCACCGAGGCCTTCGGCGTGAGCTTCATAGACCCTGCCAACACCTATGCCCTCAGCGACAAAGCCACCAAATACGGTCTGCTGTTTATAGGCCTCACCTTCCTCGCCGTGGGGCTGTTTGAATTCATGAAGGCACTGCGCGTGCATCCCATCCAGTACCTGCTGGTCGGTGCTGCGATGAGCATGTTCTTTTTGCTGCTGGTCAGCCTGTCCGAGCACATGCCGTTTGAAAGGGCTTATGCCGTGGCATCTGCGGCCTGCGTGTTGCTGCTGACCTATTACGCCAGCCATATGCTGGGCCGCTGGTCACGCGGCCTGCCTTTTGGAGCGGGCATTGCGATGCTTTACGGCATGCTGTTTGTATTGCTGCGCATGGAGCAGACGGCCTTGCTTCTGGGTGCTGTGACCCTGTTCGCAGTGCTTGCGTTTGTGATGACGCTAACGCGCCGTGTTGACTGGTATGCCAGATTCAAGTCGACGGAAAAGGGCGAAGCCTCAAGTGCCACACGGCACGTGGTTGAGGTGGCTGCATGATGTCCACCCCACACGCGCAGGCCGTATCAGAAATGCAACTCGACGCGCAGCCCGGGCTGCGTATTGAGAACCACCATGCTGCCCCCGTGCAGCAGCATGATTTGCCGGACGATGGCCAGGCCAAGCCCGGAGCCTTTGCTGTGCCCGTCAGGACGGACAGTGGAGAAAAACCGTTCGCCGAGTCGTGGCAAGGCATAGTCAGCTACGCCGGGACCGTGGTCCTGCACAGCGACCTTGTTGCGGCCGGCCTCGACCGTGATGGTGGAGCGTTCGGGCGCAAACGAGTACGCGTTCTCCAGCAGGTTGCTCAGCGCCAGCGCCAGCAGGCCGGGCTCAGCATGTACGCCAGCATCTTCCGGCGTCACCACGACTTCAAGAGTGTGCCGCAGCCTGGTGCTTTGGGCTGCAACTACAAACGGCTTGAGAAAATCGGACCAAAGAAGACGCTCGCGCTCTACCTGTGCGTGGCGTTGCTCGAGCTTCGTCAGCTCGAGCATTCGGTCCACCAGCGCCTGAAGGCGGCCGGACTGGTCAAGCACCTGCCCCGCAAAGTCGCGTCGCGCTTGCTCGGGCAGTTCGTCCTGCAGCAGCTCCCCCGCGCTGCGAATGGCGGCCAGGGGGCTTTTGAGTTCATGCGTCAGTGCACGTACGTAGCCTTCTATGTACTCGTGGCCCTCAAGCTTCAGGCGCATGGCGTCAACTGCCATGGCCAGCTCACCCAGCTCGCCCGGTATTTGCGGCACCGCCGGCTTGGCGCCCTGGCCGACTGCGTTGGCATAGTGGCGCAGCTTGCGAATGCTCCACACCACCCACAGCGTCACGGCCACACCAATGGCCAGCGACAGAGCCAGCAACAAAAGGCCGCTTAGCAAAATCTTGCGCTCTGCCCTGTCGATGAAGGCCTGTATCGTCGACATGGGCTTGGCGACCGTAAGCACGCCTATGGTTTTGCCCTCATGTGTGACGGGCGCGGCGACATACATCACCGAGGTGCGGTCGTCCTGTTGCACCTCACGTGTGGCGCGTGCGCCGTACTCGCCACGCAGGGTGCGCGCCACATCCCGCCAGCGTGAATAGTCCTGCCCCGTGGCCTGGTTTTCAGAGTCGAACACCACCTTGCCGGTGGCATCCGTAACGTAGACGCGAAAGTCGAGCGACTGTTTGGCCATGCCCCATATCTGCACGTCTATGGGCCGCTGCGCATAACTGCGCACGTGGGTCGCAAAACGCCCTGACTCTATCTTGTCGGTGGAAAGATCGTCGCTTGCCAGTTCGGCCAGGATATTGGCGGTATCCACCATCATGTCTTCCATCACCTCACGCACGCTGGGCCTTACCTCGACCATGAACACGCGCAAGGTAAAGAAAGCCGCCAGGCCTGTGACCAGGAAAAAGCCGAAGAGAAGACGTATGCCGAGACGCATGTCAGGCCTCGATGCAGTAGCCCATGCCCCTGTGGGTCACGATGTGGTCATGCTCCGGGCTGACGGCAAGCAGCTTGGCGCGCAGCGTCTTGATGTGCGTGTCGACCGTGCGGTCTGTGCTGTCGGAGTCGGCGCCCCACACGGCGTTGAGCAGCTCGTTGCGCGAGCGGATGCGCCCGCGGTGCGATAGCAGGTCGGCCAGCAGGCCGAACTCGCGGCGCGTCAGGCTCAGGACCTGGCCGTGCAGGCTCACGCGCTGGCCGGCGGTGTCTATCTCGAACGGTCCTGTGTCCGCCCTGGTCGGTGCAGACGCCGGCATGCGGGTGCGCCTGAGCATGCTGCGTACGCGGGCCAGCAACTCGCGTGTGCTGAAGGGTTTGGTCACGTAGTCGTCCGCGCCCAGTTCGAGTCCCAGCACGCGGTCGATCTCTTCGCCGTGGGCGCTCAGTATCAGCACCGGCAGGCTGCTGGCTGCTGCCGTGCCCGCGCGCACGTCGCGGCACAGGTCCAGGCCACTGCCGTCGGGAAGCCCGACATCGAGAATGAGCAGCTGCGGCGGACTGGCCTGCAGCTGTTGGCGCGCATCTTTGAGCAGCAGGCAATGGGTGACGGACAGGCCAGCGCGCTCGAGCGCGTAGATGATGGATCTGGCAATCGCAGGGTCGTCCTCGACGAGCAGGATGTGGGGCGGCGCCATGCGTGACAGGATCAGGTTCGAAGTATCGGGAACAGCTTGCCAAGCCCGTCAGCCATCACTTCCACGGCGAGCGCAGCGAGTATCAGGCCCATCAGCCGTGTCATCACATTGATGCCGGTTTTACCGAGCACGCGTGCAATTGGTTCGGCCAGTGCGAAGCAGACCGCAGTTGCAAGGCCAATCACCACACCGTAAATCACCAGCGTGCCGAGCTGAAAAACCGTCTGTGCCTTCTGCGCGTAGATGACGACGGTTGAAATGGTGGCCGGGCCGGTCAGCAGCGGAATCGTCAGCGGCACCACGGCAATGCTGGCGCCCATGGCGGCTTTTTCTGCGCCGTCTTCCATCTCGTGGGTGTGCGCTTTCGCTTCAGCGGGCTGCGCGTTCAGCATGTTCATTGAGCTGATGAGCAGCAGCATGCCGCCACCGACCTGAAAGCTCGCCAGCGAGATGCTGAAGAAGTCGAGGATCTTCAGGCCCAGCACTGCGCTGACCGTAATCACCAGAAAGGCGCTGAACGATGAAATGCCAATCGTGCGTTTGCGCTGCGCAGGTGAAAAGCCCTGCGTGTAGTGAATGAAAAACGGCACGATGGCCAGCGGGTTGACGATGGCGAGCAGGGTGATGAGCGGTTTGAAGTCCATACTAGCCCCCACGCTGGTTTTTGGGGTCAGAGTCCAAATTCGCCAAGCCTTCGGCTTGCCCGCAGGGTGCGGTGCATTGCACCGCTACGAAATTGGCGTCTGACCCCAATAACCAGCTGCCCCCCGAGGGGGCCGCTGCGCCTGCGGCCTGGCAAAGCCAGTTCCGCGGCCCCTGCTTGCCTTGGGCTGCTCTTGTGTTGACGACTGCCACAATCATCGGGCTCCCGCCACATCCAGCAGCGCGCCGTTGGTGTAGCTGGATTTTTCAGACAACAGCCAGATGATGGATTCGGCCACTTCATTCGCAGTACCCGCACGCTGCATGGGCAGTTGCGGTGCCATGTCCTTCGCCCTGTCTGGCAAGCCGCCCGAGGCGTGAATCTCCGTTTCAATGATGCCCGGCCTCACGGCGTTGACGCGTATGCCTTCGCCCGCCACTTCTTTCGACAGGCCCAGCGTGAAGGTGTCGATGGCGCCTTTGGCGGCTGCGTAGTCGACATAGCTGCCTGGTGAGCCGAGACGTGCAGCGGCGCTCGACACGTTGACGATGGCGCCGCCTTGGCCGCCATAGCGTGTGCTCATGCGCTTGACGGCTTCGCGGGCGCACAGGAATGAGCCGAACACGTTGATCTCGAACATACGTTGCAGTCGTGCCAGTGTGATGCCGTCCACCCGGGTGTTGACGTCCACCACACCAGCGTTGTTGACCAGCGCGGTCAGGCGGCCAAATCGGGCGTCGACCATTTCAAACATGGCCACAACCTGCGCTTCATTGGCCACATCGGCCTGCACGGTGATGGCCTGCCCGCCACCTGCGTGTATTTGTCGCACGACTTCATCGGCGGCCATTGAGTTGCTGGTGTAGTTGACGGCGACTGCGTAGCCTTCGCGCGCCGCGAGCAAGGCTGTGGCCGCGCCTATGCCGCGTGAAGCGCCTGTGATCAAGACTGTTTTTGTCAAAGCCTAACTCCTGCAAAAAATGCCAATCCGATGTACAAACAAAGGTTGGGCCAGTCAATGTACTTTACTGGCACGCAGGGACATCCATATTTTTCACATCAGGAGCAAATACACCATGGGTAAATTCATCGACCTCAAGGCCGCAGACGGTTTCACCTTCCCCGCTTACGTGGCCGAACCCGCAGGCAAGCCCAAGGCTGCCGTGGTCGTGCTGCAGGAAATTTTTGGCGTGAACTCTCACATCCAGCAGGTCACAGACCGCTTTGCCGCCCAGGGCTATCTGGCCATCGCGCCAGCGATCTTTGAGCGCGTTGAAAAGGGCGTGGACACCGGTTACAACGAAGCCACCATGAAGGCCGGGATTGCACTGAAAGCCGCCGTGCTTGCGTTGCCGGGCGCGGGCATCATGCAGGACATCCAGGCCTCCATAGACCACGTGGCCAAGGCCAGCGGCGGCAAGGTCGGCATCATCGGTTTCTGCTTCGGTGGCCTGCTGGCCTGGCGAGCCGCCGAGCAACTCAGCGGCCTGAGTGCATCCGTGCCTTACTACGGCGGCGGCATGGTGGCCCCTGAAGAAATCGCACGCCAACCCAAGGTGCCGGTCATGGCGCATCTCAGCGACCACGATCACTCCGCCCCCATGGAAGGCGTGAATGCCCTCATCAAGGCGCACCCTGAAGTCGAAGTGCACGTCTACAACGCCGACCACGGCTTCAACTGCGACCATCGTGGCGCCTACAACGAGGAGGCTGCCACCAAAGCGCGCGAACGCACTTTGACCTTCTTCGCCAAACATCTGGCGTAAGCGCAGCCCATGCGCACGCTGCGTTTGCTTGCCCTTGCTGCGCTGGCTGCGTGGGCGGCAGCGGCCAGCGCGGCCGACTACACCGGCCCGCTGTTCGACGCCCACATGCACTACAACGAAGAGGCGTGGAAGTGCGAACGCAGCGCAGGGCCGCCCCAAGCAAGTTCAGCCCCCTCGGGGGGCAGCGCATTACGCGAAGCGAAAAGCGTGGGGGCCTCATGTTCGGGGCCGAATCCGCCTGCGGACGTTTTGGCGCGCATGCAGCGTAATGGTGTGAAAGCGGTTGTTGCCAACTCGCGCCCCAACGATGGCACCAAGGCGCTGGCGGCGACGGAGCTGAGCAAGCAGTCGGGCGTAACCGTCGTGCCGTTCATCCGGCTGTACCGCAACCGAGCCGATTACGACAACTGGTTTCGCGACGAGACCATTTACGACATGGTGCAGGCCGAGTTTGCGCGTGGCGTGACGGGCAGCCAGGCCGGGCCGTACAAGGGCATAGGCGAATTCCATCTGTATGACAGCGCCAATGCCAACGGGCCGGTGGCGAAAAAGTTGATGCAATTCGCAGCCAAAAACAAACTCGCCGTGCTGGCGCATGTGGACGACACGGCGATTGATTTGCTGATGGCACATGCGCCGGATGCGCGCCTCATCTGGGCACACACCGGCATAGGCGGGCCACCGGTGTCGCGTGTCGATGCGCTGTTTGCCAAATACCCGCAACTGATGGGTGAGCTGTCTTACCGGCCCGGCCTGACCTGTGAAGGCGGCAAGCTTTGCCCCGAATGGCGCACCTTGCTGCTCAAGTACCCGAACCGGTTTTTGATCGGCTCCGACACCTGGGTGGTGCAGCGCTGGCAACAGTACGACGATTTGATGAAGGGCTACCGCGCCTGGCTGGGTGACTTGCCGCCCGATGCGGCGCGCAAGATCGGCTGGGAGAACGCGGCCAACCTGTTTGATGTGAAGTGAGCCTGCACCGGCCATGATCCAGTTGTTTTATTCGCCCAGTACGGCCGCCATGGCCCCGCACATCCTGCTCGAAGAGCTGGGGGTGCCGTTTGAAAAGATACTGGTCGACACGGCCCAGGGCGCGCACCGCACCGAGGCCTATAAAAAGCTCAATCCCAACGGCACCGTGCCTGTGCTGGTCGATGGCGATCTGGTTCTGTATGAAAGCGCCGCCATCTGCCTGCACCTGTGCGACACACACCCGGCGGCCGGGCTGGCGCCTGCCATCGGCACTGCGGAGCGTGCCCACTTTTACAAATGGCTGATGTGGCTGACCAACACGCTGCAGGCCACGCTGATGGTTTATTTCTATTCAGAGCGCTGGGTGAAGGACGCTGACGCCGCCCGCGCGGCTGAGCTGAAAGCGCAGGCCGAATTGAAAGTCGGCGTGCTGCTGGACCAGCTGGACGCCGAACTCGCCCGGCTGGAAACCGCCGTCCCTTCGCCGTGGCTGGTGGGCGGGAGGTTTTCGGCGGTGGACGCCTACGCGCTCATGCTGTGCCGCTGGACCCGCAACTTTGCCTCAAGGCCGGCCCGCGACCTTCCTCATCTGGGGCCTTATCTTCAGCGCGTACTGGCGCGGCCGGCGGTGGCGCGGGTGTTCAAGGCGGAAGAACTGGCGCAGCCCTGGGTTTGAAGACTGCGCGAGAGGCGATTTGCTATTAAATAAGTAGCTGCTCACGTACGTATTTATTGGCTTGTAGCCATTTTCATGCCTGAAAACGGCCTTTTTTTGGCTGTTTTGGCGGCTTCAGGCGGATAAAAGCACGTGGTGAGCCTGAAAAGTTAATATGGAAGTTAACTTTTGATTATTTTTTTAACGTACACGTCAAATTTTTGCCGTGTACATCAATTTTTTTTAGTCGTCAGCGCCCGGCGCCCGGGCAGACGAGGTGGCCCGCTGCGCCTGTTCAATCTGGCTGATGAGTTTTTCCGGGTCGGTGTCTTCAGTCAGGATGCGCAGGTCTGTATCACCCGGGTCGTCCACGCCGACCTTTTGGGCTATGCGTTCAAGCAACTGCAGCATCTTGGTGTTTTCCTGTTCGGTCAGCAGGTTGATCTGCAGATCGAGCTGGTTGCGCCTGTCGCTGATGCGCAACTCGTAGTTCTGGCTGATGAGGATGAAGGACGAGAGAAAAATTGCTTCCAGCGACACCACCAGCGTGAGAAAGGTGAACGGGTAGGGGTCGAAGTGGTGCAGCCGGGGAAAGGTGTTGAACACAATCCAGGCCGAGAACACGGCCACATGTATCCAGACGAAGGTCATGGAACCGCAAAACCCCGCAACAAAGGCAGCGATCCGGTCCGTCCGGCTGCGGTTGGCCAGCGCGTTTTCCTCCACGCGGCGCATGGACTGCACGTTCTCGCGGGTCAGGTCATCGGCACAGAATCTGGCGGCCTGGCTGCCGGGCAATCCACTCATGTCCTCTCCTTCAGCTTGCTTTTGCTTGTGATGTCTTGTTGCAGTTCACCATGGCCTGCGCCACATACAGTGCGTTGCTTGTGGCGGCACCGCTGGCTGTATTGTCGAAAATGCACCAGACGGCGGCGTCAGACGCCGCCGCAAGTTGCAGCCGGATGGCAAGCGCATCAAGCACTGTCTGTGAATAGGCCGAGTAGTACATGCGCGGCGAACCGTGCAGGCGGACATAGACCAGGTGCGGGTCACCGCCAGGCCAGCGGCCTGCGTCAAACCTGACGGGGTCGGCGAGTACCCGTGCCACGCGGTGCGCCGCCAGATGCTGGCTGACTTCTTCACCGAACCAGCTTTTGTGGCGCGCCTCCAGCGCGACCGGCCCGTCATGGGCAATGCGCAGCGTTTCAAGAAAACTGCGGCTTGCCATGTCGTCAAAGGCCAGGCTGGGCGGCAGCTGAACCAGCAGGCAGCCCAGACGGGTGCCGAGCCCGGCGACCTGTGCCAGAAATCCGCCCAGCAAGGATTCGCAATCCTGAAGGCGCTTTTCATGAGTGATGGTTTTCGGCAGCTTGACCGAAAAGCGGAAATCCGCCGGCACGCTCTCCGCCCAGCGCGCATAGGTTTGGGGCTGGTGCGGGCGGTAAAACGACGAGTTGATCTCGGCGGCGTTCAGCCTCGCGGCATAACGTTCAAGATGGCTGCCATGCGCAGGGAATGACGGCCACGCGTCTCTGGGTAAATTCCAGCCGGCACAGCCGATGTGTATGTCGGTTGTTGCCAGTGGCTGCTTCATCTGGGCATCTGGCGCAGGTCGTTGCGCAGGCGGTCCAGGCGGCGCTGCGCCGCCTGCTGGGCGTCGCGCGCATCGGCAATGCGCCTGTCGGAGCGCGACAGCAGCTCGCGCAATTGCGCGCGGCGTTCATCCGGCGTTTTTGAATCGCGCAGTTCGGCATCCATGGCGCGCTGTTCGCTTTGCAGCCTCGCGACGGTTTTTCGGGCGTCCTGCTCGGCGTAAGCTGCCTGGTGAAAGACGCGGAAATTGCTGTCCATTTGCGGCGGGCACACACCTGCATACGTGCGGCCCGCAAGGCCTTCATTGATGGCGTTGTCGGGACGGCAATAGTTGAGCAGGCCCTGGTCACGACCGGCGCGGTAGATGGCGACCTCAACGCGCTGGCCTGCCTTGCTGCAGGACTCGTAGTAATCGGCGCTGCGGTCAACCCGGCCTTTGCTGCCGTCTTCAAAGCCGCGCCTGCCCCAGTCCGCCGTGGCGCATTCGGCAGGCGTCATGGCCTCGCAACCGGCCAGTATTGCAAGCATGGCAGCCATCACCAGCAAACCGATTCTGCGTGCCGGAATTGTCATCAGGCTATCGGCGGGTGCGCGCGATGTACTGCTTGCGCCAGAAAACGGTGCCGACCACCACAACGATGAGCAACATGAAGCTGAAGGTCCACCAGAAACCCGAGATATGGTGGATCAGCGGCATGAACTCGAAATTCATGCCGAAGAAGCCGGTAATCAGGTTCAGCGGCAAAAAGATGGCTGTCAGCGCGGTCAGCGTGCGCATGATGTCGTTGGTGCGGTTGCTCTGCGCGCTGAAGTGGATCTGTACGACGGTCTCTGCGGATTGTTCCAGCCGCCTGGCGTGATGCACGACGCGGTCTATGTGCTCGATCACGTCGCGCGCCCTGGCCACCAGCTGGTCGCGCTGGCCCTGTGCGGCCAGCATGGCCTCGGCATTGCGCCGTTCCGGCTCGTGCGGGCCGCCGGCAGTCGTGCCGTCGGCGAAAGCCACCGGCTGTGGCATGGTCCCCCGCAAGAAGGACGACAGCGGCTGCTCGCGCAGCGTGTCCAGCCATTCCTGCATGGCGTCATGCTGCTCGTCGCACAGGTCTTCAAGCACATGCAACTGGCTGCGCGCGGTCATCAGGGCGCCCCAGTTTGAAAAACGTGTGCCCGGTTTCAGCAGCTCGGCCTGCCAGTGTTCGAGCTGCCTGGTCAGGTCCTTGCGCAGGTCCAGGTAGCTGTCGACCATGGCGTTGATCATGCGCAGCACCAGGTCTGCCGGGCTGATCGGCAGGCGGTTGCGCGAGAGCGTGGGGTCTTGCCGCGCGGTCTCCACACTGAATTTCGCATCGGCCAGAAAACGCTGGATAAAACTTTTGGCGGCGTAACAGCCATGCGGATGCACGCTGATCAGAAAGCGGTCAAACACCGCGAAACCCACCGCCTTGGAACTGATGCGGTTGAACGCCGGCATGCCGCCGCGCGGCTTGATGCGAGCCTTGCCGCCCTGGCCGTGGTAGGTCTCGATGGCGGCTTCATGTTCGGCTTCGCTTTGTGTCTCGAACTGCGTGGCCAGGCGCCTGAAGATGATCAGGTCATAAATCGATGTCGAGTCGTAGTGCGAAGGGTGCACCGCACTGGCCAGATCCTGGCAGTGCAGGTCAAGCAGGGTAGAACCGCCAAGGCGCAGGGCGGCCTCCTGCAACTGCGGCCGAGCGCCTTCAAACTCTTCACGGTCCAGCAGTATCCAGACAAAACCGTCTGTTGGCGGCTGGTCCGGCACAGCATCGACAAAACGCAGGCTGTCGGAGGTGAATTCAATGATTTGCACGCGTGAGCCTTTGGCGTTTGGAGGGGCGATACCGCTATTTACGCCTGTTGCTGCTTTAGCAGCCGTGCAGCATCCAGCGAGAAATAGGTCAGCACACCATCGGCGCCGGCACGCTTGAAGGCCAGCAGGCTTTCCATCATCACCGCGTCGTGGTCCAGCCAGCCGTTTTGTGCGGCGGCTTTCAGCATCGCGTATTCGCCGCTGACCTGGTAGGCGAAGGTGGGTACCCTGAATTCGTCCTTCACGCGGCGCACCACGTCGAGGTAAGGCATGCCGGGCTTGACCATCACCATGTCGGCGCCTTCGGCGATGTCCATGGCGACTTCGCGCAGGGCTTCATCGGTGTTGCCGGGGTCCATCTGGTAGACCTTTTTGTCGGCCTTGCCCAGATTGCCGCTGGAGCCAACAGCATCACGAAACGGGCCATAAAACGCGCTCGCATATTTGGCGCTGTAGGCCATGATGCGGGTGTGGATCAGCTTCTTCGCTTCGAGCGCCTTGCGGATGGCGCCAATCCTGCCGTCCATCATGTCGCTGGGTGCGACGATGTCGACGCCGGCCTCGGCTTGGCACAAGGCCTGCTGCACCAGCACCTCGACGGTTTCGTCGTTCATGATGTAGCCGTTGTCATCAGGCAGGCCGTCCTGGCCGTGCGTGGTGAAGGGGTCCAGCGCCACGTCGGTCATCACGCCCAGTTCGGGAAAGCGCTTTTTCAGTTCGCGCACCACACGCGGCACCAGGCCTTCGGGGTTGGTGGCTTCCTTGCCGTCCCAGGTCTTGAGCGAGCCATCGACTACGGGGAACAGCGCCATCACAGGTATGCCCAGCTTCACGCACTCTTCGGCCACGGGCAGCAACAGGTCCAGACTCAGGCGTTCAACGCCGGGCATGGAGGCCACGGCTTCACAGCGCCGCTGGCCGTCCAGCACGAATACCGGGTAGATCAGGTCATGCGCGGTCAGGGCGTTTTCACGTACCAGGTTGCGGGTAAAGGCATCACGCCTCAGGCGGCGCGGCCGGCCCGCCGGGAAAGGCGCAAAGTTGGAAGCGTGGAGGGTCATGGGCAAATTGTGCCAAAGCTTTGCGCAGGGCACTGAGTATTTGGTCTGACGCCGCAGATGCCAGGGCATGCGCGCAGCATGCAAAGTGTTGCTTTCTGCGCTAACTTTACTTAGTCACCTCAGAAAAACTTGCCAAACCGGGGATGGGATGATTAAATTCGTATGTGTGGTTACCAATTCGGTAGTCGCATCCCGCTTTACCTCCCTGAGCGGGGCCTTCGCGTGTCAAAACAACGAGGCTTGAGCGCCCGGTGGCTTCGTGCCATCCGGGCATTTTTTTTGGGTGGTTCCATAAATTCGCGCAGCGGGCGAATTGCTGCGTTGCGCGGTGCTCGGAATCCTCATGCACACAAGTGCATTCCGGTGTCCTGTGCTCCGTGCGCCTTGCACTTCATCCCCCTGCGCAAATTTCTGGAAACCACCCAAAGCTCTGGCTTCGCATCGGAGCAAGCTGCACTTGGTTTTATCGTTGGCGAATAAACTAGGCCCATGCTTTGGGTCAAATCGCTTCACATTGTTTTTATTGCCAGCTGGTTTGCGGGGCTGTTTTACCTGCCGCGCATTTTTGTGAACCTGGCCATGGTGCCTGCGCAGAGTATTGCCGAGCGAGAGCGCCTGCTTTTGATGGCGCGCAAGCTGCTGCGCTTCACGACCATCCTGGCTGTGCCTGCCTTGGGGTTTGGGCTCTGGCTTTTTCTGGGTTACGGCATTGGCAAGGGCGCGGGCTGGATGCACGCCAAGCTTTTTGTCGTACTTTTGGCGCTGGGCTACCACCATGCCTGCTGGAGCCTGCTGAAAAAATTCAAGGCCGGGCGCAACACCCGCAGCCACCGCTGGTACCGCTTCTTTAATGAAGTGCCGGTGCTTCTGATGCTGGCGGCGGTGATTCTGGTTGTTGTCAAACCTTTCTAAATGGCAATGGGCAATCCAGTCAGCCCTCACTCTTCGCCAGCGGACGCCAGCGAACCGGCTTTGCCGGGCGCAATGCGTCGTCCCCTGCAAGGGGAAAAGGCGCTACACGGAGCAAAGCGCAGTGAGCAACGATAGGGGTGTGCCAAATGCTGGTGTGAAAACCTCGGCATGGCCTTTGGCTCTGGCGATGATTTGCCTTGTCGTCTACGCCAGCCTCTATCCCTTTACGGAGTGGCGTGATCAGGGCATATCACCGTTTGCCTTTCTGACGGCGCCGCTGCCCAAATACTGGACGGGTTTTGACGTTGCCGCCAACCTGGGCGGCTACATGCCGCTGGGTTTTTTGCTGGCGCTGTCTGCCCTGCGCAGCCGCCGCGTGACATGGGCTGTGACGGTTGCCGTGCTGGCCTCGGGGCTGCTGTCGCTGTGCATGGAATCGCTGCAAAGCTATCTGCCCCGGCGTATTCCTTCCAATGTTGATCTGGCGCTGAACATCGCCGGGGCATGGGTGGGGGCCTGCGTGGCCTGGGCGCTTGAAAAGCTGGGTATTGTGGACCGCTGGAGCCGGTTTCGCGCCCGCTGGCTTGCACATGACGCACGTGGCGCGCTGGTGCTGTTGATGCTCTGGCCGCTCGCGCTGCTTTTCCCGGCGTCCGTGCCCATGGGCCTGGGCCAGGTGTTCGAGCGGCTTGAGCTGGCACTGGCCGATATGTTGACCGACACACCTTTTCTGGTCTGGCTGCCGGTACGCGAGATTGAGCTGCAGCCGCTGGTGCCCGGCACCGAGCTGATCTGTGTGGCCCTGGGTGCGCTGATTCCCTGCCTGCTGGGTTATTCGGTCATTCGAGCCATCTGGCAGCGTGCCGTCTTTTCGCTGGTGATCCTGTCGCTGGGCATCGCGGCATCGGCCCTGTCTGCCGCCCTGAGTTACGGGCCAGACCATGCATGGGCATGGCTTGACCTGCCTGTGCAGGCGGGGCTCTGGATGGCCCTGGTGCTGGCCTTTGTGCTGCTGCCGCTGGGGCGCCGCGGGGCATCGGCCTTTGCCCTGCTGGCGCTGGCCATCCATCTGGGGCTGCTGAACCAGGCACCGGCCAGCGCCTATTTTGCGCAGACCCTGCAAACCTGGGAGCAGGGGCGGTTTATCCGCTTTCACGGCATTGCGCAGTGGCTGGGCTGGCTATGGCCCTATGCGGCGCTGCTGTATGTCCTTACGCGGCTGTCGGGCCGCGAGAAGCCCGCAGCAGGCGGTACGTAAAATCGGGTGATGACTCCAGCCATTCCCCCAGACTCCTATTACGAACGGCATATATTTTTCTGCCTTAACCAGCGCAAGCCGGGTGAGGACTGCTGTGCCGATCACCGCGCACAGGAGGGATTTGACCGCTGCAAGTCAGCCGTCAAGAAAGCCGGCCTCTCCGGGCCGGGGAAAGTTCGCGTGAACAAGGCGGGCTGCCTGGACCGCTGTGCCGGGGGCCCGATCGCCGTTGTCTATCCGGAGGCTGTCTGGTACACCTATGTGGATGGGAGTGACATCGATGAAATCGTCGAGTCCCACCTCAAAAACGGCAAGGTGGTGGAGCGCCTGCTGACGCCACCGGGCGTGGGCCGCTGAGGCTGGCAGACGTCCCATGAATTCCCAGACCCGGAAAACCGTTGTCCAGGGCGCTGCAGGCGCGATTGAAGTCGCCATTGACGGGCCTTCAGGCGGCGCGCCGTCCAAAGGCATGGCCGTAATTGCGCACCCTCACCCGCTGTTCGGCGGCACCATGGACAACAAGGTCGTGCAGACCCTGGCGCGTGCCTTCACGCAGTGCGGCTGGACGGCCGTGCGTTTCAACTTTCGCGGTGTCGGCGGCACGGCCGGCACCCATGACGAGGGCCGCGGCGAGCTGGACGACCTGCTCGCCGTGGCTGCAGGCGTAGCACCCGACGGCCCGCTCTGCCTGGCAGGCTTTTCATTCGGTGCCTTTGTCACAACACATGCCTTTGGGCGCCTGAGCGTTTCACGGCCGATTGAAAAACTGGTGCTGGTAGGTACCAGCGTGAGCCGCAGCGTCGCAGCACCGATTGATGCGGAAGCCCACCTCAAGACACTGGTTGTGCATGGCGAAGAGGACGACACCGTGGCCCTGTCGGCGGTGATGGACTGGGCCAGGCCGCAAGCACTTCCTGTTACGGTTATTCCCGGGGGCGGCCACTTCTTTCATGGACAATTGCCCCTGCTGAAAAATCTGGTGGTTCGCCACCTGTCTTCGACGGTGGTCTGACTGCTGTTTGCTGCCCTTTCTCCCTCTTTCCTCCCTGTCAATTCCCGCGTTACCGGATTTCCCATCAATGTTCTGTTTTATCAAGGCCGACAAGGCTTTCTCCGGCCTGCTGCTGGCAACTGCCCTGTTTGTTTCTTCCGCTGTGCAGGCCCAGGCGCCGCAACCCCCCGAAATCGCCGCACGCTCCTACCTGTTGCTGGATGTCACCGCCAACCAGATTCTGGCGGCCAAGGACATTGATTCACCGGTGGAGCCGGCGTCGCTCACCAAGCTGATGACCGAATACCTGGTGTTTGACGCGCTCAAGGCCAAAAAGATAGATCTGAAGCAGACCCTGCCGGTCAGCGAGCGCGCCTGGAAGATGCCCGGCTCGCGCATGTTCATAGACCCGAAAATGCAGGTGCCGGTGGAAGACCTGATCAAGGGCATGGTGGTCCAGTCCGGCAACGACGCGACCATGGCGCTGGCGGAGGGCGTGGGCGGCAGTGCCGAGCATTTTGTAAAGCTCATGAACGAGCAGGCCAAAGCGCTGGGCATGAAGTCCACGGGTTACAAAAACCCGGAAGGCCTGACGGAGGCCGGCCACACGACCACCGCCCGCGACCTCAGCATATTGGCCACCCGCCTGATGACTGATTTTCCGGATTACGTGGGTTATTCGGCCATCAAGAAATACCGTTACCCCGGAACGCCCGCCGCCAATGACACCAACCGCAATACCCTGCTGTTTCGCGACCCCAGCGTTGACGGGCTGAAAACCGGCCATACCGAAGCCGCCGGTTATTGCATCATCGCGACCGCAAAGCGGGACTTTCCCAACCTGGGCGCCGGTGGCGCGCCCGGCGGCCGCCGTCTGGTGGCGATTGTGCTGGGCACGGCCAGCGACAGCGCCCGGGCCAATGAGTCTCAGAAACTGCTGAACTGGGGCTATACGGCGTTTGAAGCCGTCAAGCTGTTTGACGGCAACCAGGCCGTGGTGTCGCCCAATGTCTGGAAGGGCAAGTCAAACGTGGTCAAGCTGGGCCAGTTCCAGCCTCTGGTGGTGGCAGTGCCTGCGGGTTCCGGCGGAAAACTCAAGACCCAGGTGGCCAGGCCAGACCCGCTGGTCGCGCCGTTCACGCGGGGGCAGCGCATCGGCAGCCTGAAAGTCACAGCGGGTGATAACCCTGCGGTGGTTGCCGAGGTGCCGCTGGTCGCGCTGGAAGCTGTCGAAGAGGCCGGAATCCTGGGTCGCGCCTGGGATGCTGTCCGGCTCTGGGTCAAATAGCCCCGCTTCAAGCCAAAAAACGTCATTCAGGGTCTTTGCGGTTTGAATCGTCACCCCTGATTTGCGGCATTTGGCCCGAACTGCTACACTCATAGGCTTTTCTGGATTTCCAGAGAGATTTCCGTTTTCACGTTATCTGTTAGTTTCAAACGTTTGGGACGTTTTCAATGCCAACCATTAATCAGCTAGTCCGTCAGGGGCGCGAGGTCGAAAAGATCAAGTCCAAGAGCCCTGCGATGGAGAACTCTCCGCAGCGCCGCGGTGTGTGCACCCGTGTGTACACCACGACGCCTAAAAAACCAAATTCCGCCCTGCGTAAAGTCGCCAAAGTGCGCCTGACCAACGGGTTCGAAGTCATTTCCTACATCGGCGGCGAAGGCCACAATCTCCAGGAACACAGCGTCGTGCTGGTTCGTGGTGGTCGTGTCAAGGATCTGCCTGGTGTGCGTTACCACATCGTCCGTGGTTCGCTCGATCTGCAAGGCGTGAAAGACCGCAAGCAGTCGCGCTCCAAGTACGGTGCGAAGAAGCCAAAGGCCAAATAATCCGGCCCGGCACGAGCCTCGCGGTTCGGGCCAGATGATGTGTCACAGCGTCGTCAAAACAAGGTGTTCAACTCGCCCTGGCAGGTAGGTTGAACGAAGTGACCCAAGTGCAAATAGTTGCACCGGTCGAGTAAGTGAGGGTTTTGATAACCCTCGCGGTGCGGTCGAAAGACGGTACCAACTGAAGCAAAGAGGTGAAAAAATGCCACGTCGTCGCGAAGTCCCCAAACGTGAAATTCTTCCAGATCCAAAATTTGGCGATGTCGATCTCGCCAAGTTCATGAACGTGATCATGCAAGGCGGCAAAAAGGCCGTCGCAGAGCGCATCATTTATGGCGCGCTCGACTTTATCGAGAAAAAGAACCCTGGCAAAGACCCGCTCGAGGCTTTCCACATGGCCATCGGCAACATCAAGCCCATGGTTGAAGTGAAGTCCCGCCGTGTTGGTGGTGCAAACTACCAGGTGCCGGTTGAAGTTCGCCCTGTCCGCCGCATGGCCCTGGCCATGCGCTGGCTGAAAGAAGCCGCCAAGAAGCGCGGCGAGAAGTCCATGTCCCTCCGTCTGGCCAATGAGCTGATGGAAGCCACCGAAGGCCGTGGCGGTGCCATGAAAAAGCGTGACGAAGTTCACCGCATGGCAGAAGCCAACAAGGCGTTCAGCCACTTCCGCTTCTGATTTTTTAAAGAAGCATGTTTGCTGCGCACGTGGGGTGCGCTTCATCCGGGTTTTGCGCGCCGCTGGCGCCTTGATTACGGGTGCTTCAACCCCACTTCTGCCGCTGGGCGATCACGGGATCCGTGATGCCCGGTCCGGCAGACGCGTAGAAAGCATGAAGATGTTTTCAGCAACGTCTCTTTGTTTTCCTTGTTCGTTACCCCGAACTGAAAGTAATTTATGTCCCGCGCAACCCCCATTCAAAACTACCGCAACATTGGTATTTCCGCGCACATCGACGCCGGCAAGACCACGACCACCGAGCGGATTCTCTTTTATACCGGCGTGAACCACAAGATTGGTGAAGTTCACGACGGCGCTGCGACCATGGACTGGATGGAGCAGGAGCAGGAGCGTGGCATCACGATTACTTCCGCTGCGACCACCTGCTTCTGGAAGGGCATGGACACGTCCCTGCCGGAGCACCGTATCAACATCATCGATACCCCTGGCCACGTTGACTTCACGATTGAAGTCGAGCGCTCCATGCGTGTGCTTGACGGCGCCTGCATGGTGTACTGTGCTGTGGGCGGCGTTCAGCCACAGTCTGAAACCGTCTGGCGTCAGGCCAACAAATACAAGGTTCCGCGCCTTGCCTTCGTGAACAAGATGGACCGTACCGGCGCCAACTTCTTCAAGGTCGTCGAGCAGATGAGGCTGCGCCTGAAGGCCAGCCCCGTGCCCATGGTGATACCCATCGGCGCTGAAGAAAACTTCACCGGCGTGGTTGACCTGCTCAAGATGAAGGCCATCATCTGGGACGAAGCTTCCCAAGGCATGAAGTTCACTTACAGCGACATCCCTGCAGAACTGGTCGAGACCGCCAAGGAGTGGCGCGAGAAGATGGTTGAGGCTGCTGCCGAAGCGTCTGAAGAATTCATGAACAAATACCTTGAAGAAGGTGATTTGACCGAAGCAGAAATCAAGCTGGGCATCCGCACGCGTACCATCGCCAGCGAAATCCAGCCGATGTACTGTGGCTCGGCTTTCAAGAACAAGGGTGTTCAGCGCATGCTGGACGCCGTGATTGAATTCATGCCGTCGCCTATCGACATTCCACCTGTCAAGGGTATGGATGAAGACGAAGCGCCTGTCACCCGCAAGGCGGATGACGAAGAGAAATTCTCTGCGCTGGCGTTCAAGCTGATGACTGACCCGTTTGTGGGCCAGCTCACCTTCGTGCGCGTTTATTCCGGCGTCCTGAAAAAGGGTGACAGCGTTTACAACCCGATCAAGGGCAAGAAAGAGCGTATTGGCCGTATCGTTCAGATGCACGCCAACAACCGCGAAGAAGTCAGCGAAATCCGCGCTGGCGACATCGCTGCATGCGTGGGCCTGAAAGACGTGACCACGGGTGAAACCCTGTGTGATCCGGACGCCATCGTCATGCTGGAGCGCATGGTGTTCCCTGAGCCTGTGATTACGCAGGCCGTTGAGCCAAAAACCAAGGCTGATCAGGAAAAGATGGGCATTGCCCTGCAGCGTCTTGCTCAGGAAGATCCTTCTTTCCGCGTCAAGACCGATGAAGAGTCCGGCCAGACCCTGATTGCCGGCATGGGCGAGCTGCATCTGGAAATCATTGTTGACCGCATGAAACGCGAGTTTGGCGTTGAAGCCAACGTCGGCAAGCCGCAGGTCGCTTATCGCGAAACCATCCGCAAGACTGTGGAAGACGCAGAAGGCAAGTTTGTGCGCCAGTCGGGCGGCAAGGGCCAGTACGGTCACGTCGTGCTCAAGATTGAGCCGAATGAGCCTGGCAAGGGCATAGAGTTCATCGACGCAATCAAGGGCGGTGTGGTTCCCCGTGAATACATCCCTGCGGTTGAAAAGGGCATCAACGAAGCTGTGACCAGCGGCGTGCTCGCCGGGTATCCGGTGGTGGATGTCAAGGTCACGCTGCATTTCGGTTCGTACCACGACGTTGACTCGAACGAACTGGCCTTCAAGATGGCTGCCATCTTCGGCTTCAAGGAAGGCTGCCGCAAGGCCAGCCCGGTGATTCTCGAGCCGATGATGGCTGTTGAAGTCGAGACGCCTGAGGACTACGCCGGTAACGTGATGGGCGATCTGTCCTCACGCCGCGGCATGGTGCAGGGCATGGAAGACATGGTTGGTGGCGGCAAGGCCATCAAGGCAGAAGTGCCGCTGTCCGAAATGTTCGGTTATTCGACCACGCTGCGCTCGATGTCTCAGGGCCGTGCGACGTACACCATGGAGTTCAAGCACTACTCTGAAGCGCCGCGCAATGTGTCTGAAGCCATCATGGCTTCACGCGCCAAGTAAATTGCAAACCGGTGCCGGCTCCCAGGGGCTGGCACCACTTTTTTCCTGTCTGCGATTGTGTGCCCCTCACTGCCCGTGGTGATGGAACAAGCAACACAGTGCAAACGTTAAACCTCACACGGGCACGTTCTTTACTGGAGTTTTAAATGGCAAAAGGCAAATTTGAGCGGACCAAGCCGCACGTCAACGTCGGCACGATTGGCCACGTCGATCACGGCAAGACAACCCTGACGGCAGCGATCACCACCGTGCTCGCACAGAAGTTCGGCGGCGAAGCCAAGGGCTACGACCAGATCGACGCAGCACCTGAAGAAAAAGCACGCGGCATCACCATCAACACCGCCCACGTCGAGTACGAAACGGCCAACCGCCACTACGCCCACGTCGACTGCCCAGGCCACGCCGACTATGTCAAGAACATGATCACCGGCGCAGCCCAGATGGACGGCGCCATTTTGGTGTGTTCCGCCGCTGACGGCCCCATGCCCCAGACCCGCGAGCACATCCTGCTCGCCCGCCAGGTCGGCGTGCCCTACATCATCGTGTTCCTCAACAAGTGCGACATGGTCGACGACGCCGAACTGCTCGAACTCGTTGAAATGGAAGTGCGCGAGCTCCTCGACAAGTACGACTTCCCCGGCGACAGCACCCCCATCATCCACGGCAGCGCCAAGCTCGCCATGGAAGGCGACAAGGGTCCCCTCGGCGAAGAAGCCATCATGAAGCTCGCAGAAGCTCTGGACACCTACATTCCCCTGCCAGAGCGCGCAGTTGACGGCGCCTTCCTGATGCCCGTCGAAGACGTGTTCTCCATCTCCGGCCGCGGCACCGTCGTCACCGGCCGTGTCGAGCGCGGTATCGTCAAGGTCGGCGAAGAAATCGAGATCGTCGGTATCAAGGACACCCAGAAGACCACCTGCACCGGCGTCGAGATGTTCCGCAAGCTGCTCGACCAGGGCCAGGCCGGCGACAACGTCGGTATCCTGCTGCGCGGCACCAAGCGTGAAGACGTCGAGCGCGGTCAAGTTCTGTGCAAGCCCGGCTCCATCAAGCCGCACACCCATTTCACCGGCGAGATCTACGTTCTGTCAAAAGACGAAGGCGGCCGCCACACGCCATTCTTCAACAACTACCGTCCCCAGTTCTACTTCCGCACGACGGACGTGACCGGTGCGATCGAGTTGCCAGAAGGCAAGGAAATGGTCATGCCGGGCGACAACGTGTCGATCACCGTCAAGCTGATCAACCCGATCGCCATGGAAGAGGGCCTGCGCTTTGCCATCCGTGAAGGCGGCAAGACCGTCGGCGC
>NZ_JACPOF010000016.1 GCF_016185115.1 Polaromonas sp.
GCACATGATCAAGAAAGGGCAGCAGCGCTGCCCGAGTGGCAACACCATGTCCGCCGCCGACCAGTTTTACAGCTTGGCTCATTGAAACCGATCGACATCAACGGCCATTTGCCGCCTCGGCGCCGCTATTGCGACACAACCCTTTTCCGATACGCCAGCCATCGGACCACGCGTACCGGCCCTCGTAGATCGGCGTGCTGCAACCCGCGACGTTCAAGAGCGCCAGGATGGCGACAGACCAGCTCATTGCCCTCTTCGTCATGACAGTTCCTTCGGAGTACCTTGTCGTGGTGGTGTGAAACCAGGTGGCCTCCTGCACGATAACCAATTACCCCTTTCCCCGCAGGCATTGCGTGTGGCTATCAAAAGCGTAATCGGAAGGTCACTGTCAGGTAGGGGTCAAATTTCTAGACTTCTCTCCGTGGTGCAGAAATCGCCACCTGGATGAACCATATCGGGCATCCGGCGCCACAGGAGACCATCATGAAAGTTCGTACCGCAATCCTCGTCGCCAGCCTTGCCGGGTCCACTACTGCGTCCTTCGCCACTTCCGTTTACCACGCAAGCCCCAGCCAGGAGGAAGGCGTGAGCCTGGCCGCCGACCATCTGGGCAATGCGGTGAGCCGCCAAGCGGTTGAAAGCACCGTGCTGGCCGCTCAGAAGGACGGCACGCTGTACTGGATCAGCCGTGGCTATCCCGGTACCTATCCACTTGTCCCGGGCCCCAAGCTGACCAAGACCCGCCAGCAAGTCCTCGATGAGTTGCAGTCAGCCAAGCGCAACCCCGTCGGTCGTGACGGTGTGCGGGATATGGGCGGCGAAGCTGGCTGGGTCGATGCCCGCCAACTGCCCTGAACCCTCTCAACGATCACCGGCAACCGCGTGCCCTCCCAAACCGGCCTGCGGTTGCACCTGAACCATTGCCATTTACCCAAAAAGGAAATCCCATCATGAAACTGAAGTCCACCCTCATCGTCCTTTCCCTCATCGCCGCCCCCGCTTTTGCGTCGGACCAAGTGGTCAGCAAGACGCGCGAACAAGTGCGGGCTGAATTGGCGCAGGCCCTGCAAAGCGGAGACATGCTCGCTGCCGGCGAATCGGGTCTGACACTCAAACAGCTCAACCCCGCAGCGTACCCGGTGACAGCTTCGGCGCAGGCCCCCAAAACCCGCGACCAAGTGCGCGCAGAACTGGAACAAGCAATCCGCACGGGCGACATCCTGGCGGGCGGTGAATCGGGTGCCAAGCTCAATGAAGTGGTGCCTGGCCGCTACCCCGTAGTGGCCAACGCTTCTTCCAAGACCCGTGATCAGGTTAAGAGTGAGCTGGCGCGCGCCATCCGCGAAGGCGAAATCGTCGCTGTGGGCGAAGACGGCCGCAAGCTCAACGAAATCTATCCTGACCGCTACCACGCTGCGCACCATTGAGGTTGCCCCTGAAAAGTGGAGTTCTTAACCCTTGTTGAAAATACCGACAAGGAGTTGAGCAATGAGTGACAAGCAAGTGCGTGCGCAGTACACGCGGGAGTTCAAACTGGAGGCGGTTCGGCAGGTGCGAGCTGGCCA
>NZ_JACPOF010000017.1 GCF_016185115.1 Polaromonas sp.
CAAAAGAAAGGCGACCCGACGTCTGGGTCCTTTCGCTGCGCTACAGGCAACCTGCGGTGCTCGATTACGTCGGCGGGAAATACAACTCGCTTCGCTCACACAAGTTTTTCCCCTTGATGCCGTCTCCATCTCCGCTCCTCGGCCCAGCCTCAACGGGGTGGGGATTAAATTCGGGCTCGGATTCGGATCCGGGGAGCCTCAAGCGCGAAGCGCTTGAGGCGAGTCTTGGGGTTTTGTATCTGTATTTGTCTTCCTCCCCTAACCCTTGGAGAGGAGCCGAGAAGCGCAGGGCCAGACGGATCAGGGCTGAAACTTGTCTGAGCGAAGCGAGTTGTTTCAGACCCCGCCTGGACCGAGCATCGCAGGGTGCCCCGCAGGGGACGACGAACAGGGTCGCCTTTTCTTTTCGTTAGTTTTCTTTTGGCGAAGCAAAAGAAAAGTGACTAGCCGCCGGGCTACCCCCGGCTTGGTCATGAAGGGCAACAACGTCAAACCAGAACAGTCATCAACCCCGTCCTACAGACGATAACCAGACCCAACCCCAGAATCATTGTTTGACTTAAAAGGAGCAAACATGATCGAAAAATCTGCATCAGTCCATTGGCAAGGCGCTGGCAAAACCGGCCAGGGCCAGATCAGCACCGAGACCGGTGCACTAAAAAGTTATCCCTATGGCTTCGGCAGCCGCTTCGGTGATGACCGCAAGGGCACCAACCCGGAAGAAATCGTGGGTGCGGCACATGCCGCCTGCTTCACCATGGCATTTGCCTTTGCCTGCGAAAAAGCCGGCATCAACACAGAGGTCATAGACACCAAAGCCGTCGTACGCCTGGCAAAGGACGGTGATGGCTTCAAGATTGACCGCATCGCGCTGACGCTCGATGCCAAAGTACCGGGCATTGACGAAGCCACCTTCCAGCAAATTGCCCAGGGCGCCAAGGCCGGTTGCCCGCTGTCGAAAGCGCTGGCCGGCGTGCACGAGATCACACTCAAGGCAACGCTGCTCAAGTAAAACCGCATCAGGCACGGCGGCGCGACCGCTGTTTATCATGCGTGTTCAATGCATAACAACAGGAGACACGCATGTTCAAACCCAAAGCCGCCCTGGTCGCCCTGCTGCTCGCTGCCAGCACCGTTGCGAATGCAGCCTTCCCTGAGAAACCGATTCGCATCGTCATAGGCTTCCCGGCTGGCGGCCCGCTGGACCAGCATGCGCGCCTGCTGACCGACAGGCTGCAGGCCGTGCTCGGCCAGCCCATCATCGTCGACTACAAATCCGGCGCGGGCGGTACCGTGGGTGCGCAGGATGTGATGAAGGCAGCGCCTGACGGCTACACGCTCATGCTGGCCAACACCGGCGTCATGGTCATCAACCCTGCCCTCTACACAAAACTGCCCTACAACACGCTCAAAGACTTCACACCGATTGCGCGCACCGCCATGCAGCCGCTTGCGCTGCTGGTCAACCCCAAACTGCCGGTGAACAACCTCAAGGAATTCATCGCCTACGCGAAGGCGCGGCCGGGCCAGGTCAACTACGGCTCGGCGGGCAACGGCGGCATCAGCCACCTGGTGCCTGAGATGTTCAAGAACGCGACTGGGCTCTTTCTTGTGCACATTCCCTACCGTGGCAGTGCACCGGCGTTTACCGACCTGATGGCCGGGCAGGTGCAGTTCATGGGGGAATCCATCCCCCAGGCAGCCAACTATCACAAGCAGGGCAAGGTGCGCGCCCTGGCCGTCACCAGCAAAGAGCGCAACCCTGCCTTGCCGGATGTACCTACCGTCATTGAATCGGGCGTCAAGGGTTTTGAGGTGGTTGGTTTCTACGGCTTCCTGGCGCCCGCAGGCCTGCCGAAAGACGTCACCGCCAAATTGAGCGATGCATTCAAACAGGTCATGACCAACCCCGATATCCGCAACCGCATGGTGGCCCAGGGCGCAGACCCGGCCTTCATGGGCAGCGAGGAGTTCGGGCAGTTCCTGGCGGCAGAAATGCCGCGCTGGGCGGCAGCCGTGAAAGCCTCGGGCGCGCGGCTGGACTGAACACGAGGTTCCCAAACCTGGTGCGGCCAGTCATGCAAACCCGGTTGCACGCGCTCAAACAGTGCTCCAAATACGCCAGACTGGTGCCCACAACTTGTATACCAGTTTTATAAGCACTTGAAATAGCTGGCACGCTAGTTGCACCTGTGGATGCATGGCCACTGCATCAGACATCAGCAACCGCATCATTGAAGCTGTCATGGCGCAGAAGCTTGCGCCGGGCTCCCGTCTTGGCGAACAGCAACTGGCCATGCTGTTCGACTGCAGTCGCACCATTGTTCGTGAAGCGCTCAACCAGCTCGCTGCGCGAGGCATCGTCACCGTCAGCAGCCGCCGCGGCTGGTATGTGATCGAACCCTCACAGGAAGAAGCCCGCGAGGCCTTTGAAGCGCGCCGGGTGATAGAGATGGGCCTGATCCGCTGCACGCCAGAGGTCAACAAGGCGGCCATCAAGCAACTGAAGAACCACCTCAGCCGCGAGAAAGCCGCCATCAAGGGCAGTGACGTCGGCCTGCGCAGCTTTTTGCTGGGTGATTTTCATGTCTGCCTGGCCGAGTGCCTGGGCAACAGCCTGCTGGCCGATACCCTGCGCGACTTCACCGCGCGCACCACGCTGATCGCCATGCTGTACCAGTCGTCGCACGATGCGGCGCAGTCGTGTGAAGAGCACGTGCAGATTGTCCAGGCGCTTGAAAAAGGCGACCTGGCTCTGGCTGAAAAACTCATGCAATCGCACATCGGCAGCGTGCAGGCCACACTCAAATTGCAAACCGCCAGCGGCGATCCGCTGGCGCAGTTGCGCAATGCACTCAGCCCACTGATGACCCCTGAGCAAGCCTCCGCCAAATCGGCACAAGACTTGCATACAAGGCCACCCAAAACCCGCCGGGGTGCGGCCAAAACCCCTGATGAACCTTCAACCTACCTGGGAGCATTGTTATGAAAGCCAGCAAACGTATTTTTTCAATCGGCCTCGCCGCAGCAGCACTGCTGGCCACCTTTGGCGCGCACGCTGATGCGCTCGATGACATCGTGAAAGCGAAAAAAATCATCATCGCCATCCCGACAGACTTCCCTCCCTATGGTTTTGTCGGCACAGACCTGAAGCCACAGGGCCTGGACATCGACATGGCCAACTACATCGCTGCCAAGATGGGCGTGGCGATTGAACTGGCCCCGGTGACCAGCGCCAACCGCATTGCTTACCTGTCTACCCGCAAGGCCGACCTGGTGATCTCTACGCTGGGCAAAAACCCCGAACGCGAAAAAGTCATCGATTTCACCTCGGCCTACTCACCTTTCTTCCAGGCGGTGTTTGCCCCCAAAACCGTGAACATCAAGGGCTTTGCCGACCTGGCTGGCAAAAGCGTGGGCGTAACGCGCGGCGCGATTGAAGACCAGGAACTCACCAAACTGGCCCCTGCGGGCTCAGACGTCAAACGTTTCGAAGACAACAACGCCACAGTGTCGTCCTATGTGGCTGGCCAGGTGCAGGCGATTGCCACAGGCGCATCCGTGGCCGGCAACATGATGGCGAAAAACCCGCAACTCGGCACCGAGTTCAAGCTGCTGCTCAAGGATTCGCCCAACTTCATCGGCGTAGGCAAGGGCGAAGACAAGCTGCGCCTGAAGGTCAACGAGATCATTGCTGCGGCCAAGTCGTCAGGAGACCTCGACAAGATGGCCGTGAAGTGGCTGGGTCGCCCAGCAGGCGATCTACCTAAATAACACTTAGCGTCGCAGCGACCTATCGCGAAGCGTTGGTCTCGGCGATATCCAGGCAAGGGACAGCGCGGAACCGGCTTCGCCGGGCCGCAGATGTCGCCCCCTTGAGGGGGTTCCGGCTACACGAAGTGAGCCGAGACAGGGGGGAGCCCAAATATGCGTGTTGAACTCGATTTTGTTGCTGTGCTGAGCCAGTGGCCTTTGCTTGTCAAAGGTGTCGCGTGGACGGTCGGCCTGACGGTTATTTCTGCCGTGATTGGCGTGGTGATCGGCATTGCCTTTGCCTGGTCGCGCTCGCATGGCTCGGTGTGGTTGAAGGCTGTGGTGGGCACCTATGTGGAGCTCATACGCAACACGCCTTTTATCGTGCAGCTCTTTTTTGTCTACTTCGGACTGCCGGCTGCGGGGGTCAAGCTGTCGCCTGAGGTAGCGTCCATCATCGCGATGGTGATCAACCTCAGCGCCTATGCGACGGAGATCATTCGTGCAGGCATCGACGCCACACCCAAGGGGCAGATCGAGGCGGCCATGAGCCTGGCGCTTAACCGCATACAGACATTCATCCGCGTGGTGCTGCCGCCTGCGCTGCGCAAGGTCTGGCCTTCGCTGGTGAGCCAGATCATCATCGTCATGCTGGGCTCGGCAGTGTGCGGGCAGATCTCGACCGCAGAATTGAGCTACGCCGCCAACCTGATACAGAGCCGCAACTTCCGCGCGTTTGAGGCTTATATCGTGGCGACTGTGATCTATCTTTCGCTCGCCATAGCCGTTCGTCAGCTATTGAATTGGCTCGGCCCAAAATTTCTTTTCGGGAGATAAGCCATGGTTGACTTCTCTGTCTGGGATATCTTCCGCAACCTGCTGCTGGCAGCGCGCTGGACTGTTGTGCTCTCACTCATCGCCTTTATTGGCGGCGGGCTGGTCGCCTTGCTGCTGCTGGTTGCGAGGCTGTCCAAGGTCAAGGGCATAGGCCCCTTTGTCGGCGGTTATGTGCAGCTCTTCCAGGGCACACCGCTGCTGATGCAGCTCTTTCTGGCCTACTTCGGACTGGCCCTGTTTGGGGTGCGGACCTCTGCATGGGTGGCTGCATCGATGGCGCTCATCCTCTACACCAGCGCCTACCTGACCGAGATCTGGCGCGGCTGCGTGGCCTCCATCCCCAAGGGCCAGTGGGAGGCGGGCCAGAGCCTGGCGCTGAGCTTTCGTGAGCAGTTGCAGTACATCGTGTTGCCACAGGCCATCAAGATTGCCATCCCGCCCACCGTCGGCTTCCTGGTTCAGGTGGTCAAGGGCACGGCGCTGGCGTCGGTCATCGGCTTCATCGAGCTGACCAAGGCCGGCACCATGATCACCAACGCCACCTTCAAGCCTTTTGTCGTCTACAGCTGTGTCGCCCTCATGTACTTTGCGCTGTGTTTCCCCATCAGCCTGTACGCCAAGATCCTGGAAAGGAAAATCAATGCAAGCCGTCGCTGAAACCACCACCGCTGCCGCAGACACCTCGCTGCGCGCCATCGTGCAGATCACTGCACTGCGCAAATCCTACGGTACGAACGAAGTGCTCAAAGGCATTGACCTCAATGTCAAACAGGGCGAAGTCATTGCCATCATAGGCAAAAGCGGCTCCGGCAAAAGCACGCTGCTGCGCTGCATCAACGGGCTGGAAGTCTTCCAGGAAGGTTCGCTCACCGTTGACGGCAAACCCCTGCTGCATGAGAGCGCCATGGCCATGCGCGAACTGCGCCAGCGCGTGGGCATGATCTTTCAGAGCTTCAATTTATTCCCGCACCTGACAGTCGGCAAAAACATAATGCTTGCGCCATCGCTGGTCAAAAAGACGGCGGGGGCTGCGGCCATCGAGCAGGCCCGCAAGCTGCTGGCACGTGTGGGCCTGGCTGAAAAGTTCGATGCCATGCCCGAACAGCTTTCGGGTGGCCAGCAGCAACGTGTGGCGATTGCACGCGCGCTGGCGATGGAACCAGCCGTGCTGCTCTGCGATGAGATCACCTCGGCGCTGGACCCTGAACTGGTAGGCGAGGTACTGCGCGTGGTCGAAAGCCTGGCCGACGAAGGCATGACCCTGCTGATGGTCACGCATGAGATGAGTTTTGCGCGCAAGGTGTCTGACCGCGTGATCTTCATGCACCAGGGCCGGGTGCATGAGATGGGCCCACCGGCAGAAGTGTTCGGTAACCCGCAAACGCCTGAACTCAAGCAGTTCCTGTCGTCACTGCACGACTAAGGCATAAGCGCAGGCGGGACACTCCTGGCCGTCACCCAGCTTTAATGCGGGAACGGCACAATAAGCGGCGTGACTCTACGCCGCTTTTTTTACGCCCTTCTCCTGCTCTGCTGCCTGCCAGCCGGAAGTTTTGCATTTGACCTGCAAGGCCACAGGGGCGCCCGTGGGCTGGCACCTGAAAACACACTCGCCGCTTTTGAGCAGGCATTGAAAACCGGCGTCACCACACTGGAGCTGGACATCGGCGTCACCGCCGACGGCGTGGTGATCATCTCTCACGACCCCTGGCTCAACCCTGCCTTTACCCGTGATGCGAATGGCCAGTGGCTGCAAGGCCCGCGCGGGCCGCTGCTTCGCTCACTGACATTTGCACAGCTTCAGGCGTATGACGTCGGGCGCATCAACCCGGCATCCAGCTATGCCAGCCAGTTCAGCAGCCAGCAAGCGGTGGACGGACAGCGTATTCCGGCACTCTCCGCATTGTTCGAGATGATCAAGGCGGCGGGCGCGAACAGCATGCGTTTCAATATTGAAACCAAACTCAACCCGTTGGCACCCGCAGACACAGTCAGCCCGGAGGCCATGACGCAGGCCCTGCTGAAAGTCGTGCGCGAAGCGGGCCTGACCCAACGTGTGACGGTGCAGAGCTTTGACTGGCGTTCGCTGAAACTTGTCCAGCAACTTGAACCGTCCGTAAACACAGCCTGCCTGGGTGCACAATCTGCAACCGGCGACACGCTGCAAAGCGGCGTGTGGACGGCGGGTCTGAAGCTGGCCAACTACGCTGGTGTGCCGCAACTCGTGAAGGCCGCAGGCTGCACCATCTGGTCGCCCAATGCGGCGTCGCTCACGCAGGATCTGGTGAAGCAGGCACAGGCGCTCGGCCTCAAGGTACTCCCATGGACAGTCAATGCCCCCGCCGACATGCAGAAGCTGCTGGAATGGCATGTCGATGGCATCATCACCGACTACCCTGACCGCCTGCGGACCGTGATGCAACAACGCGGCATGCCGCTGCCTCCGGCCTTCAACCGCTAGCTTCTTTCAATAACCGCG
Source organism: Polaromonas sp. (assembly GCF_016185115.1). GTDB lineage: Bacteria > Pseudomonadota > Gammaproteobacteria > Burkholderiales > Burkholderiaceae_C > Polaromonas. Next base: position 7,070 of record NZ_JACPOF010000017.1, read on the forward strand.
TTACTTTCCTGCCGAATTTCATGCCGCCGATTCTTTATTTCTTCGCGCTCTGCAACCTCGTCATTGGCAGCAGTGCCTTTGCGCTGAACGGCATTCTGCAGCCTGTCAGCACGGCACTCGGTATCAGCGTCGCAGCGGCAGGCCAGGTCATGACGGCCTATGCCATTGCCACCGCAGTACTGGCGCCACTCTTTATTGTGCTGACGGCAAGATGGCCCAAAAAACGTACGGTGCAGTTTTCACTGGCGCTGTTTACCGCGGGGTGCCTGCTGTCTGCCCTGGCGCCCAACCTGCTGACGCTGCTGATGGGCCGCGCGCTCATGGGCGCGGGCGCGATGTTCACGGCAACCGCATCGGCGCTGGCCGTGACCATGGTGTCGCCTGCGCTGCGGGGCCGTGCACTGTCGACCGTATTCATGGGCATGAGCATCAGCTATGCCGTCGGGCTGCCCCTGGGGGCTTGGCTGGGTTTTGAATACGGCTGGCGCGTACCCATGTGGCTGTCTGTTGCCGCAAGCCTGTCGGCACTGGTGGCCGCCAGCTGGTTGATCCCGTCAGGCATGAGCAGCGGCTCTGCAAGCTTTGCCGGCTTCAGGGCTGCGGCGCGCCAGGGTGCGGTGCTGCGCATATGGCTGCGTACCCTGCTGTCATTTGTGGCGATCTTCAGCGTGTTCACCTACATCGGACCGGTGCTGCTGACGCTCAACCCCATGGGTTCCAGCCAGCTGGCGATGATACTGGTCATGTTTGGCCTTGCAGGTGTGGTCGGCTCGGCGGCAGGCGGCTGGGCGAGCGACCGTTTCGGTGCCATGAGAACCATCCAAACCGGTCTGGTTGTGCTGATTGCCATGCTTGCCGTACTGCCCTTCACGGCCGGCCATATGCCATTGATGCTGTTGGTACTGGCCGTATGGGCCATTTTCGGCTTTGGCCTGATGTCGCCACAGCAAAGCCTGCTGGCCAGCCTGTCGCCCGCGCAGGCACCTCTTTTGCTCAGTCTGAATTCATCCATGCTTTACATAGGCACGGCGCTGGGCGCCATCATCAGCGGCGCGGCCATCAGCCACACCGGGTTTGCGCACATCGCGTGGGTGGGCACACCGTTTGGACTGGCCGCCGTCCTGACGCTGCTGTTTGATCGCACACCGCAAGCTTTGCCAGTCAGGGCCACAGCGGCCGTAGCGTCGGAGTGCCGCTCATGACACCCCAATCCCAACTGGACATCCTGCAGTCTGCGCTGCAACAGCTGCGCAACGAGCCCTCACAACCATCGGCTTTTTCAAACCTTGCACGAGGTCAGCAAACGCTGACGGCGGCGCTGCCGGAACGCTTCAACGAGGTGTTGCTGCAGTTGCTGGACAGGCTTGAGTCGAGCGCACTGTTCACGGAAGAGAGTTGTTCTTTCAGTCACGCCGGGCTGCTCGACAGCCTGCAAATGTGGATGGACAAGGCGCAGCTGCAGCTGAAAAAGGGCTGATCCTGAACGTGGCCCTACACGTGACGTTTGCGGCCTGCAGGCGCCTTCGCCGCCAGAGGCATCGCATCGGCGCGCTCATGCAGTGCTTCAATGATGTGGCAGTGCGTGTCCGATCCGTCACAGCGGCTGCGCAGGGCCTGCAGATCCTTTTCAAGCACTTTCAGTTCAGCCAACCGGGCTCGCACGTGGGCCAGGTGGCCATCGAGCGCGCCCCGGGCGGTCTCGCAATCGGCCTTGATCTTGAGGTCAAGTCCAAGCAGGGTGCGCACTTCGTCCAGCGACATGTCCAGCGCGCGGCACAGACGTATGAAACGCAGCTGGTGCACGTCGCCTTCGCTGTAGAAGCGGTAGCTGTTCTCACTTCGGCCATGCGGGCTGAGCAGCTTTTCCTTTTCATAAAAGCGGATGTTGGCCGTGCTGACGCCGCTCAGCCTTGCAGCATCGCCGATCAGATAACCCTGTACCGGCAGGGGGCTTGAAGAAGGCATCGCTTGACCTTAAAGTGACTTCAGGGTTTCAAATCATGCCATGAACCACAAAAACCGTGGTTTTCAAAGAGAAAGAACAGATGTCTGCACATTGCCACAACCATGCCACCGACACGAGCGACTACACCCCGCGCTACCGCAGGATTTTGTGGATAGCGCTGGTGGTCAACGCGGCCATGTTTGCGGTCGAGCTGGGTGCGGGCTTCAAGTCAGGCTCGGTCTCCCTGCTGGCCGATGCCATCGATTTTTTCGGTGATGCGGCGAACTACGCCGTGACCCTGGCCGTGTTGTCCATGGGCATGGCATGGCGCTCGTGGGCAGCAGTTCTCAAGGGTTTCAGCATGCTGGGCTTCGGGTTGTTTGTCCTGGGCAAAACCGCCTGGAACGCCAGCCAGGGTGTGACGCCCGAGGCCATCACCATGGGCACCGTGGGCCTGCTGGCCCTGATCGCCAATGTGACGGTGGCGGCCCTTCTCTACTCCTACCGCAAAGGCGACGCCAACATGCGCAGCGTCTGGCTGTGCTCCCGCAACGACGCCCTGGGCAACGTCGCCGTCATGCTGGCAGCACTGGGCGTAGCGGGCACCAGAACAGCCTGGCCAGACCTGGCCGTGGCACTGGTGATGGCGCTGCTGGCCATCAGCGGGGGCTGGTCGGTGTTGCGGCAGGCTCGCACCGAACTCACTGGCGTTGCGGCCGTTGCAGGTGACCACGGCCACAACCACCCCCACTGAGCGTAAAGAAAACACCACGGCAACCCGCTCGCTGATTGAACTTTTGTCACAGCCGACTATCATTAAACCCATGCGCCACCTGTTGCTCGCCCTCATGATCGTCCTGCTGCCCCTGCGCGGCGGGGTCGGCGATGCGATGGCCACGCAAATGGCATTGGGCACTACAGGCAGTGCCACGCATCACATGCCAGGTGGCACGCAACCAATGTCGGATGCAGAAGACATGGTTGACCACGACCACGCTTCAGGCACTGAATCACACGCATCCCACTCAATGGCAGAACAGGCTCCGGCTCAAGCGATGCACGACTGCAATGGACATGCAGGCCGGGATGACCAGGGCACTGCGGAGAGCACGGCTACTCATGACGGCCCTTGCAATACCTGCGAAGCCTGCCAGGCCTGCCACACCGTTGCACTGTCGCCAACCCCTGACCTGCGGGGCATTTCTTTTGACACGCCCACCCTGGCTCACGACCTGCTGACGTCATTTACCAGTGCCAGCCTGGCCCTGGGACAAAAACCACCGATTTCCTGAGTTCAAGGCCCGTATTGGGCCTGTACCTGCAACGGGCTCGCGCATCCAAGCGCGAAAAGCCCGGAAAACCGCGATTTCTTCAATCGCCCGCATGTATTTCAGGAGGTTTCCGTGACTCTCACATCTGTTTTCAAATCAGGTCCACGGCCTGGTGTCTGCCTGGCCCTCACCGCTGCCGGCTTTCTTGTGGCGGGCGCCAACACGGCGCGTGCGCAATCCCCCGCCCCAGCCACCGCGCCTGACACGCCTCTGACCTTCAGGTCTGCATTTGAGGGCTACCAGCCCCTCACCGACGAAAAAATCGTCAACTGGAAAGATGCCAACGACACCACGCGCCGTATTGGCGGCTGGCGCGCGTATGCAAAGCAGGCTCAGGCGCCGTCGACCGCCCCCCCTGAAAAGGACGCGTCGCCACCGGCAGGGGCTGACCCACATGCAGGGCACGGCAAGCCATGACCGCAGCACCCATCAAACCCCTTTTCAAACGGGCCGCCCTGACGCTGGCTGTACTGGTAATGGCAGGTTGCGCGGCGGTCGACATGGACAAGACCATCAGCGAAACCAACGGCACAACAGGCAGCTTCACGCAAGGCAGGCTGGAACTGGTTCGCGGCGAGCAGCAAAAGCAGGCGCGTGCAAAGCTTGCCAGTGAACTGCTGGCACGGCCTCTTTCGATGGATGATGCCGTGCAACTGGCACTGGCCAACAGCCCTGCCCTGCAAACCCTGCTCGCGCAGAGCTGGAACGACCTGTCCCAGGCCGACAGGGATGGGCGTATCGCCAACCCGGTGTTTACCTTTGAACGCATCACCTTCAAGGACGAGCTCGAATTGGGACGATTGGTGTCGTTTGGCCTGCTTGACCTGCTGACCCTGCCGAAAAGACAGGCTATTGCCCAGGCGCGGCAGGCGCAAGCCAAAGTCCAGCTCTCCGCAAACGTGGTTGAACAGGTGACACAAATCAGGCAGGCGTGGGTGCGCGCGGTGACGTCCGGCCAGGTTCTGCAGTACGCCCAACAAATCAGTACCGCAGCCGAGGCGAGTGCAGAACTGGCGCGGCGTATGCAGCAGGTGGGTAACTTCAACAAACTCCAGCGGGCGCGCCAGCAGGTTTTTTATGCGGATAGCGTTGCAAGGCTGGCGTCGGCGCAACACCGCGCACTGGCAGCGCGCGAAGAACTTGTACGGCAACTCGGTCTGACCGACGCACAGGCCGCGCAGCTCACGCTGCCGGGTCGCCTGCCGGATTTGCCTGTGGAACCGCGTCCTGCCAGCCTGGTGAGCAGCACGGCCAGCGACCAGCGGCTGGACGTACAGCTGGCCCGCAGCCAGCTCGATGCCGCAGGGCAGTCACAAGGGCTGAACCTTCTGACCAGCGTGGTGGACGTGGAGCTGGGTGTTCGACGGGACACGGTGTTTGACAACGGCGCAGGCAGGGCCTTCCCGAAGCGCGGGTACGAGCTTGGCATACGCCTGCCGATTTTCGACTGGGGCAGCGCCAGACGCGATGTGATGAACGCGCAATCACTGGCCGCCGCGAACCGCTATGAAACCACGGTGAGAAACGCATCATCACAACTGCGGGAAAGCTACTCGGCTTACCGCACCGCGTATGACCTGGCGCGTCACTATCGCGATGAAGTTTTGCCCCTGCGCAAAACAATGGCGGACGAAAACGTTCTGCGCTACAACGGCATGTTGATCGGTGTCCTTGAGCTGCTCGCCGACACCCGCGATCAGATTGCAGGCGTGGTCACGGCCATCAATGCCTATGAACAGTTCTGGCTGGCTGATGCCGCACTCAACGCCTCCATGACTGGCAAACCGACTGCAGTGCTGATGGCCGCACCTTCGACAGGTAGCGGCGAAAGAGCCGGGCATTGAGTACCCGCACCCCAACAAGGACAACAGAAATGAACAACCGAAGAAAATTTTTGACGGGTGCAGGCGCGATCACTGCCGCCGTCAGTGCGGCCACCGTAAGCCGCGTGGCGATGGCCGCATTGCCGGAGCCTGTCATTCAGGACAAGCCTGACACCATGGCCCCGCTGGTTCCCAACTCAGGCAGGCCTTACAACCCGGTGGTCACACTGAACGGCTGGACACTGCCCTGGCGCATGAACAATGGCATCAAGGAATTCCACCTGGTCGCCGAACCTGTTGTGCGTGAATTTTCACCGGGCTTCAAGGGGCATTTGTGGGGCTATAACGGCCAGTCACCCGGCCCCACGATTGAGGTGGTGGAAGGCGACCGTGTCAGGGTCTTTGTCACCAACAAGCTGCCCGAGCACACCAGCGTGCACTGGCATGGCCAGCGTGTGCCCAACGGCATGGACGGCGTGGCAGGCCTGAACCAGCCAGCCATTCCCTCAGGCAAGACCTTCGTCTATGAGTTTGTCGCGCGCAGGCCTGGCACATTCATGTACCACCCGCACGCTGACGAGATGACGCAGATGGCGATGGGCATGATGGGTTTCTGGATCACGCACCCCAGGGCGAAGCACCCCCTGATTGACGAGGTGGACCGGGACTTCGTCTTTCTGCTCAATGCCTACGACATCGATCCCGGTGCCTATACCCCAAAAATCATGACCATGCTGGACTTCAACATCTGGAGCTGGAACAGCCGGGTCTTCCCGGGTATTGACCCGCTGGTGGTGCGCAAGAACGACAAGGTACGGATTCGCCTCGGCAACCTGACCATGACCAATCACCCGATCCATATCCATGGCCACGAATTCACCGTCACCGGCACTGACGGCGGGCCGGTTCCCAAAACCGCGCGATGGCCGGAGGTCACGACTGATGTGGCTGTCGGCCAGATGCGGCAGATCGAGTTTGTCGCCGACGAAGAGGGCGACTGGGCGTTTCATTGCCACAAGAGCCACCACACGATGAACGCCATGGGCCATGACGTACCCACACTGATTGGCGTGGATCACAGAAAAATCGTGCGCGATATCACCAACGTCATTCCCGACTACATGGTCATGGGCGAACGCGGCATGGCTGACATGGCCGAAATGGAGATGCCTCTTCCGGACAACACCGCCCGGATGATGACGGGTGAAGGCCCGTTCGGTTCGGTCGAGATGGGCGGCATGTTCAGCATGCTCAAGGTACGCAAGGATCAAAAAGCCGGCGACTACAAGGACCCCGGCTGGTACAGGCACCCGGCTGGAACGGTGGCGCATGAATGGACAGGCGCAACTCCGAATCCGGCGCGCTTCTCGTCGGAAGGCGGGCAAACCATGCGGGCGCAAAACATGCCAGCCAAAGAAGTTGAGGTGCAGATCCGCAAGCCCGCCACGAAGGCCGCGAATGACATCAGGGGCGCAGGCGGCATGCACCATTGACCCGATTTTTTATTTTTAACCGCACACAGAAAGTTGACCCATGAAAATCCGAAACACTCTTATTGCACTTTCTTCGCTACTGCTGGCCATGACGGCCACAGCGGCCGGTACCCATGGCGGCGGACAGGGCGAAGACGCCATTGGCAAGCCAGGCGTTGCATCAAGGGTTTCGCGCACTGTCGTGGTCGACATGACAGATGCGATGCGCTTCAACAGTTCAAACATCATGGCAAGGCAGGGCGAAACCATCCGCTTTGTGGTGAAGAACTCGGGCAAGGTCAAACATGAAATGGTCCTGGGCACCGAAAAAGAGCTCAGGGAACACTATGAGGTCATGAAAAAGAACCCGGAGATGGAACACGCCGACGCCAACATGGTCACGGTGGCACCGGGCAAAACCGGTGAAATCATCTGGCAGTTCACCAAAGCCGGAAAAGTAGACTTTGCCTGCCTGCAACCCGGCCACTACGATGCCGGCATGAAAGGCGTGGTAACGGTCACTGGCAGCAAAACAGCACCAAAAGAAGACGGTCATGACACTCACAAACACTGATGTGCAGGGTCATACGACGATAACTTGCAGCATGGTTAGTCATGACACCCCAGTGGCACAGCTGCTGCGATAAATCCTGAAAGAAACCAGTATGAAAAATCTCAACCCCACGGTCATCATTTGTGCGCTGTTGATCGGTGCTTCGCCTTCTTATGCAGCGTCCCCCGAGGGGGCCCCGAGCACCATGGGTGACTCCACCAATGAGGCCGCCACGGACGCATCAGACATGGCCGAAGGTGAAGTCCGAAAAGTGGATGTGGAAAACCAAAAAATCACCATCAGGCATGGCACCATCAAAAACCTTGACATGCCTGGCATGACGATGGTGTTTCAGGTCATGGACCCGGCCATGCTTGGGAAAGTAAAGGCCGGGGACAAAATCCGTTTCAGGGCAGAAAAGGCCAACGGTGCGATTGTCGTGACCGACATCCAGCCGGAGAAATAAACACTCCGCAGTACGGCCGCAGGCGTGAGTGGATTGCCGGCACAGGACTTCTTCCTTCGCTTGCGATGCGGCGTACACCTTGCGGATGCAACGCCAGCTCCACCAGACTCAGCCCCGGCCACGCCTCAGCCGCAATGCGTTGCCAATCACCGAGGCTGAACTCAGGCTCATGGCCAGCGCGGCAATCATCGGTGACAGCAGCCAGCCCGTGAACGGATACAACACGCCAGCAGCAATGGGAATACCGAGCGAGTTGTATAAAAAAGCAAACATCAGGTTTTGCTTCATGTTTGCGACGGTGGCTTCTGACAGCGACCGGGCAATGGTGATCCCGCGCAAATCGCCCTTGACCAGGGTGACCTGCGCGCTGTTCATGGCAACATCTGTACCGGTACCCATGGCGATTCCCACATCGGCCCTGGCCAGTGCGGGGGCATCATTGATGCCGTCTCCCGCCATGGCAACAATGCGCCCTTCGTTTTGCAGGCGCTCTACCAGAGTCAGCTTGTCGGCCGGCTTGACTTCACCATGCACCTCGTCGATGCCCAGTCGCGCGCCAATCGCTCTGGCGGTGGTCAGGCCATCACCGGTAGCCATCACAATGCGCAGCCCGGCCGCTTTCAGCGTGGCCAGCGCCTCCGGCGTGCTTTGCTTGACCGGGTCAGATACAGCCAGCAATCCGGCCAGCTGGCCATCTACCGCCAGATACATCACGCTGGCGCCCTCCGCGCGCAAGGCCTCTGCCTCAGGAACCATGGCCGCGACAGATGCGCCAGTCTGCTCCATCAAGGTGGTGTTGCCCAGCGCAAGCTGACGTCCCTCTACCTGCCCTTTCACGCCTATGCCAGAGGCAGAGTCAAAGTTTTCGGGCTTGCCGAGTGTCATATTACGTTCGCGGGCGGCCCGCACGATTGTTTCGGCGAGCGGATGCTCGCTGCCCTGGTCCAGACTGGCGGCGAGGCGCAACACTTCGTCAGCTTCAATGCCGGGTGCAGGAACCGCACGATCAAATGATGGCCGGCCCTCCGTGAGAGTGCCGGTTTTGTCGATGACGAGCGTATCTACCCTGCGCAGATTTTCGATCGCAGCTGCGTCGCGAAACAGCACGCCCCGCGTCGCGCCGTTACCGGTGGCCACCATGATGGACATCGGCGTGGCCAGCCCCAATGCACATGGACAGGCGATGATCAATACAGAAACCGCATTGATCAAGCCAAATACCCAGCTTGGTTCGGGCCCAAAAAATCCCCACGCCAGAAATGTCAACACGGCAAGCAATACAACTGCAACAACAAAGTAGCCGGCAACCTGGTCAGCCATGCGCTGCATGGGTGCTTTGGATCGCTGTGCCTGCGCCACCATTTGCACAATTTGCGACAGCATCGTGGCAGAGCCCACCTTCTCCGAGCGCATGACCAGCGCGCCACTGGTGTTAAGCGTTGCGCCTATCACCTTGTCTCCTGCGCGTTTGCTGACGGGCAGAGGCTCGCCCGTCAGCATGGACTCATCCAGTGCGCTGCTGCCTTCAATCACGACACCATCGACCGGCACTTTTTCACCGGGGCGCACGCGCAGCATGTCACCGACATGCACGTTATTCAAAGGCACGTCCTCCTCGATGCCGTCACTGCCAATCCGCCGCGCTGTCTTTGGCGACAGCCGTAACAGCGACTTGATGGCTGCCGAAGTCTGCGACCGGGCTTTCAGCTCAAGCAACTGCCCCAGCAGGGTCAGGGAAATAATGACAACAGCTGCTTCAAAATAAACAGCCACCCTTCCCATGGAAACGAATGAGGCCGGGAAGACCTGCGGCGCAACAGTTGCCACCACGCTGTAGACAAACGCGGCGCCAGTGCCAAGGCTGATCAGCGTCCACATATTGGGGCTGCGCTTCACGAGGGACTGCCAGCCACGCTGAAAAAACGGCCCGCCAGCCCACATCACCACAGGCAGGGACAGTGCGAGTTCAATCCAGCTTTGGAACGCCATGCTGAACAGGTTCAGCCTGTGCCCGCCCATCGCCAGCGCCGTGACCACCACCGTCAAAGGGAGGGTCCACCAGAAGCGTCGCTGGAAATCGGTGAGTTCCCTGTTCTCGCCCTCTTCAAGCTCGGGGATCAACGCCTCCAGCGTCATGCCGCATATGGGGCAGTTGCCGGGATGGTCCTGGCGTATCTGCGGGTGCATGGGGCAGGTGTAAATGGCGCCCGCCTGGATGGGAAGCCGTGTCTGCGTATCCGGTTTTGCAGACTTTGAGGTCATGCCGTGCATGGCCGGGTCATGGTCATGCACAGCAGAACCCGTCACCTGGTTTTTTTACTTGCCGGATGGCCTGAACTTCGAGGTCAATGGTGTTCATGGCCTGCGCCCTGCGTCGCTGGCGAAACAGGCATCCGGTCCATCATCATTTTCATCATGCCCTGCATCATGTCCATACGCTTTTCCATCATCTGCATGCCTTTCATGTCGCCCATGCCGGCACCCGACATGCCATCCATCATGGCCATGCCGTCGCGCATGGTTTTCATGTGTTCCGCCATCAGCTTGCTTCGCTCTTCAGGCGTCTTTGCGTTCATCATTTTTTCGTGCATGCCCTGCATGCTTTTCATCTGCGCATCCATTTTGGCCATGTGGTCAGGCGCAGCCATGCTGTTGGAGGCGGTGTGACCCATGGGCATCATGGGAGCGGTGTTGCAGGCAATCAGTGTGCTGGTTGCTGTCAGGGCCAGTGCGAGGGGAATAAATCTGAAATGTGTCATGAAAGACTCCGGTTTGGTAACGAATGAGGACAAAAATGCGAAAGACCTGAATCAACACAGCTGCGATTCCTGAACAGTTCTGCAGGCTGCAGATACAAACAAGCACAAAGCCAGATCACGTTGCAAGACGGAACCAGGCAACGCCATGCGGGACCGGACTCACGCGGCGGGGCGGCTAGAGCGCCAGCCGCGAGCAACTCACCCGGATGGGCAACGCAGGTATCACGCACTGCATGCCGCCTGGCCGATCACGCATCGAGCTGACAAGCGCAGCTTCGGTCCTCAAGACTGCAACTAGGCGTGGCGGAAGTTCATATTACGCAGCGGCAACGCCAAAGTATTGATCTTCGTCAACAACAGTCGCGTGATGCGCACCGAGCCCTGGATGTGCGCTGCCAACGCCTTGCTGCGGAGGTCTTGCCGCGCACCCCGGGGTTCTCCCTGCGGCTCTGCATGCCGGGTCTGGTTGTTGACGGGTCGGGCGGCTGGTTCCCTTTCGTGCCGCCGCAGCATTGAAAGCAGCCTTTACTGTCAGCAACAATTGATCCAGGGCCGACGGGCATTTTTCTGTGCCGTGCGCCCGTGCTATGGTGCGCCCATGACAAAAAACATACGCTACACACTGCTGTCCATACGGGATATGGCGGTATCTGCCGGGCCGTTCGTTTTTCTGGCTGTTGCCCTTCTGGCGCTGGCCTACTGGTGGCTTGACCCCAACCCGCCCAAGCGCGTGACGCTCGCAACCGGGCCGGCGCAGAGCGCCTATGAAGAGTTCGGCAAACGTTATGCCAAGGCGCTGGCGGTTGAGGGCATAGAGGTGGTACAGGTCGCCTCGGAAGGCTCTGCGGCCAATCTCCAGCTGCTGCGTGAAGGCAAGGTAGACCTCGGTTTTGTTCAGGGCGGCACCAGCGACTACACCGACACAGATGAGGAACGGCTGACCTCACTGGGCAGCCTGTTTGTGGAGCCGGTATGGCTGTTTTATCGTGAAGAATCGGCACGCAAGGTGACTGCGACTGCGACGCTTTCAAGCCTTGCCCAACTCCAGGGGCTACGCGTCAATATCGGCACACCTGGAAGCGGCGTACCCAGCCTGATGATCAAGTTGCTTGAAAGCAACCGCATAGAACCCGCCACAATCAGGCTGTCGACACTGACGCAGACGCCGGCCACCGTGGCCTTTCTGGGTGGCGAACTTGACGCGATTGTGTTTGCCTCGGCCCCCGAGTCCCTGATGGTCCAGATGCTGCTGCAAACGCCGGGTATCAAACTGATGAACTTTGCCCAAAGCGAGGCCTACTCGCGCCGTTTCGCGTTCCTGAGCCCGGTGCGGCTGCCGCGTGGTGTGGTTGACCTCGCCGGCAATATTCCGCCTGAAGACGTCCGGCTGGTTGCATCGACCACGGCCCTCATCACGCAGCAGAAGACGCACCCTGCCCTGCTGCAGCTTTTTGCCCAGGCCGGCAACCAGATTCACGGCGGTGCGGGCTGGTTCAAGCGGGTGCGCGAATACCCGAACATCGAAAACAACGAGCTGCCGATTGCCAAGGAGGCTGAACGCGCCATCAAGACCGACACGCCCCTGATGCAGCGCTACCTGCCGTTCTGGGTTGCCAACCTCATAGAACGCATGTGGCTGGTCATGGGCATCATCATCGCCATCATGCTGCCGCTGTCGCGCATCGTGCCGCCGCTCTATGCGTTCAGGGTGCGCTCACGAATCTTCAGGTGGTACGGCCAGTTGCGCAACATAGAGGTGCGCATTGCCACCGAGGACAACGGCAAGCTGCTCGCGGAACTTGACCAGCTTGAAAGCCTCGCGGAAAAAGTCAGTGTGCCACTTTCCTACACCGATGAACTCTATGCGCTGCGCAGCAATATTCACCTGGTGCGCAGGAAGCTGCAGCGTACCTGACCCCGGGTGCGGCGGGCATCAATGCCCGCTGCCATCCACGCTGTTGCGCATGGCCGTTCGCGCCACGGTGTCGAGCGCCCCATCGAGCACGCCTTGCTGGCTGACAACCTTGACCAGTTCCTGCAGCAGCAGGTACTCAAGCAACGGACCCGTCATTGAATGGGTACGCCCGCCTTCACTGGTAAACATGTAGAGGGTCTGGTAGGGGCTGATCCATGTCAGCTGTGCGCGCACCCACTGCGTGTCCTGCAGCAATTCGACCCAGTCGCCAAGGCGGAGCGCCACGCTGCCCGAAGGGTCTGCCGTCCGCTGATCCTGCACGGCATCCCCGGGCGAGGGAGGCTGTGAGTGCGGCTGTGTCGGCTCGAAGCCGGGCTTGTTGTCGCCGACATCGTTCATGAAGCCGGAGTTTTGCGCTTCCGTCGGCGCAAGCCAGGGGCGCATGCTGTGGGAAGCATCCCGTGCATCGAACGCGTCCTCAAGGTCACGGCGTTTCCGGGCCTTTTCAGCCTGCTCGTCCAGAACATCCGGCTCGGCTTTGAGTGCAGCCTGATGCAGGGCCATCAACTCATCAAAGAAGGGTTTCGACTGGGCCAGCGGATAGTCGATGGACAGCAGGCCGGCACGCAATTTCTCAAGCATGTCGGGAATCATCCTGACGAGGCGCTTGCGGTGCTTCGAGGTCTGCCCGGGGTCCAGGCTCCACAGCACTTCACCAAGCGTCAGACTGAATTCGGCCTTTCTCGCCCCCTCGCCGCCATGCTCACCCATCAGACGCTCCTGGGCCATGACCTGCGCCCACGGGCCTGTAAAAAACGCGGTCACGATACGGTTGCCACTGACAAAATCCGGGCGGGCGCGTATTTCGGCTGCAACCTTTTCTGCCATCAGGTTGCGCTGTTCGGCCTGAAGCAGCGCCTGCACCGCACGGCCCTGGGATTCGCCGTCCGCCGTCTTGCGAAGGGCCTGGCTTTGCTCAAAGCTCTTCAGCAGGGTGGCGAAATGCTGTGCATCCGTCGCATGCTCTTCCGTCAGCAGGCTGGCCACAGCCTGGAGGTCATCCATGAAACCCGCAAAACCGGGTACGCTCTCGCTCGAATACGCAAGACTTCTGGCCGTGATGGCCTCCAGCAGGCGCCGGCCAGGATGATTTTTGTCGCTGAAAAATCGTGGGTCGTTGACGCCCAGCCGCAAATAGGCTGGCTCGGCATCGGCGATCACCTTGCGTACCGGCTCCAGCAGACGCGGGTCACGGGCCATCTGTTCGATCATCAGGCCGACAACTTCAATGGCCAGTGACTGCCCCAGACTCTTGGCTTCAAGTTTCAACTGGGCGCGCATCTGGGTCAGCTGTTGCGGCGGCGGCGTGCGGGCCTTCCTTGCACGGGTGGATGCAGTGCCCTTTTCCTTCAGCTCGGCCAGCACTTCCATGGCTGCAGGCACTGTGTGTGAAAAATTCTGCTGTGCCGACTGGTCAAAGCCGGACGGCAGCAGGTCTGCCTTGAAAGATTCGTCATAGTCGCCTACGAGCAGGTGGTGCAGACGGTCAAGTGTCAGCACGGCCTCCGCACCTGCTTTGCCCGGTGCCGCCGCGACCGGCTCGCCAGCGGGGACAGACGGCAGCTGACCAGACTGCGGAGGTTCCGCCGGTGCTTCTGCAGCCCGACCACCTTTTTCTGCGGGTGGAATCACGCCGTAGGCTGCCGGGGCGATGCCATGCTTCACGAGTTGCTCGTTCAGTTCCACATAGAGTGACTGAAGCTGTCGGCCCATGATCTGGGCACCATGCACCAGCCAGCGCGACCGGGCGTTACTGTCTGCCGGCAGGCCCTGCAGGAGCTTGAGCAGGGCCTGCGAGATGATCTCTGGCCTGAGCGGATTCTTGTCAGTCTTCACGGATTTGAAGCCCTGGGCAGTGCTCAGGCGTGCCGACAACACGCTCAGTCCGGCCTCGCACCCCATGCTGATGACCTGCATCAGCCTCGCGCTGTCAACGGTTTCCTGGACCTGGTTGTCACCCATCAACTCCAGATCATCAAAACTCAGCGAAGAAAAAGACTTGCCGCCCCGGTCAGACTTACCGGCGGACGGGGGTTTGGTGTCATCGGCAATCTCGCGCGCCAGCGCAGGTGCAAAACCATGTTCTATGGCGGCCTGGTTTCTCTTGAGTGAAGCGATCGCATCCTGTAACTGACGCTTTTCGGCGTTGTCCCCGATCAGCATGGATCGGTCATACATGGCGTCAACAAGCTGGCCGCACCAGCCCTGGATGATCAACGGGCATTGCCTGAAAGCTTCGTTCAGGCAATCGGTGTAGGCGTCGGTGAGTGCTTGAGGGGAAATGCTCATGCTGATAGTGTCCATGAATGCAGCGTCACCTGTAAAGGCCGGTCAGGCCCGAACCGGCGTACGAGAGTACGCTGGTACCGCTAGAGTCCCAGCGCTTTCCAGCCCTGGTGCCCCAGTTTTTCGAGTGTGGCGATGTTCTGCTCAAAAATTGCATCGGCTTCAGGAAAAGCCTCCACCGCCTTGTCCACACTTTCCTCACGCAACAAATGCAGGATGGCAAAGGGCGCGCGGTTGGTGTAGTTGCCGATGTCGTCCGGCTCTGTGCCGTCAAACTGGAACTGCGGATGAAAGCTTGCAAGCTGGATCACGCCCAAAAGCTCATGCTCATCAACCACGCCCTCGGCGACTTCAAGAAAATCGTTGAAGTCAAGAAAATCCTCGAACAGCGTCGGGTGAATCAGCAGCGTGGTGTCGAGCTCTTCTGCCGGCGTGGCCACCAGCAGGTCAAGCTCACGGTCCAGTTCCTCCAGCAGGTCATCCGCATGGCGCGCCTTGCTCACCACCAGGCGCACCTGGTTCTTCACATAGACCGCCTTGGCGAAGGGGCAGAGGTTCAGGCCGATGACGGCTTTTTCTAGCCACATTCGGGTTTTCGCCAAAACTTCTTCATCCGTCATCGGAGCAGTGTCTTTACAAGCAGGGGCCGCGGAACTGGCTTTGCCAGGCCGCAGGCGCAGCGCCCCCTCGGGGGGCAGCGTGGTACACGAAGTGACAAGCGTGGGGGCTCAATGAAGTGCCTTGAAACGAACGCGCTTGGGCTTGGCACCCTCTTCACCCAGACGCTTCTTCTTGTCGGCTTCGTATTCCTGATAGTTGCCGTTGAAGAAGGTCCACTGGCTGTCGCCTTCGGCCGCAAGAATATGCGTGGCGATGCGATCGAGAAACCAGCGGTCATGGCTGATGACCATGACGGAGCCGGCAAACTCCAGCAGGGCGTCTTCCAGTGCGCGCAGGGTTTCAACGTCCAGGTCGTTTGATGGTTCGTCAAGCAGCAGCACGTTGCCGCCAGCGATCAGGGTCTTGGCCAGGTGCAGGCGCCCGCGCTCACCGCCGGACAGCATGCCGACACGTTTTTGCTGGTCTGCGCCATTAAAGTTGAAACGCCCGGCATAGGCACGGCTGGCCATGGTGAACTTGCCGATGTTGAGCATGTCAAGGCCACCCGAGATGTCTTCCCAGACGGTTTTTTCATTGGCGAGGTCATCGCGGTTCTGGTCGACAAAGGCCATGTGTGCGGTCTTGCCGATGATGACCTCACCGCTGTCCGGCTTTTCCTTGCCTGCAATCAGTTTGAACAGCGTCGACTTGCCCGCGCCGTTGGGGCCGATGATGCCGACGATGGCACCCGCGGGAACCTGAAAGCTCAGGTTGTCGATCAGCAGGCGGTCGCCGAAAGATTTGCTGACGTTCTTGAATTCAATGACTTCATTGCCCAGGCGCTCTGCCACCGGGATGAAAATTTCATTGGTTTCAGCGCGTTTCTGGTATTCAAAATCAGACAGTTCTTCAAAGCGGGCCAGCCGTGATTTGCTCTTGGCCTGGCGGGCCTTGGGGTTCTGGCGTGACCATTCGAGTTCTTTCTTCAAAGCCTTGGCACGGGCTTCCTCGCCCTTTTGCTCCTGCGCCAGGCGCTCGCCCTTCTGGTCGAGCCAGCTGCTGTAGTTGCCCTTCCAGGGAATGCCATGGCCACGGTCAAGCTCAAGAATCCACTCAGCCGCGTTGTCGAGGAAATAACGGTCATGGGTGATGGCGACGACGGTGCCGCTGAAGCGCTGCAGGAACTGCTCAAGCCAGTCCACGGATTCAGCGTCAAGGTGATTGGTCGGTTCGTCAAGCAGCAGCATGTCGGGCTTTGACAGCAACAGGGCACACAACGCCACACGGCGTTTTTCACCGCCTGAGAGCAGGCCGATCTTGGCGTCCCAGGGCGGCAGGCGCAAGGCATCAGCTGCGATTTCAAGCTGGTGCTCCGAGTCGGTGCCCGCGGTGGCAATGATGGCCTCAAGGCGTGCCTGCTCGGCGGCCAGGGCATTGAAGTCTGCGTCCGGTTCGCCATAGGCGGTGTAGACAGCTTCCAGCTGCGCCTTCGCCGCAAACACGGCACCCATGCCGGCCTCGACGCTCTCACGAACGGTGTGCTCGGGGTCGAGCTTGGGCTCCTGCGGCAGGTAGCCGATGTTCAGGCCCGGCATCGGGGTGGCTTCGCCCTCGATTTCGGTGTCCAGGCCGGCCATGATTTTCAGCAGGGTGGACTTGCCGGAGCCGTTGGTGCCCAGCACGCCAATCTTGGCACCGGGGAAAAAGCTGAGCGACACCTCTTTGAGGATGTGGCGTTTGGGCGGCACGATTTTGCCGACCTTGTTCATGGTAAATACGTACTGGGCCATCAGGAATGATCTTTAAAAAATTGGAAACGAATGCAGGCGCGGGCTGAAAGAAACCGGCTGGGTTTTCACCGCTATTTTCGCCTTTAACCTTCCATTATCGTTCGTGAGACAATAGTCCTGTCGCTGGCTCCAGTTACCCGCGACATTTGGGCAGATTCCGGTTGACCTTTCAGGTCCCCACCGGGTCTCACAGCCCTATTTTTGACCCCATCTGCCTATCACTGGCGGGTTGCTCCCCAAACCGGGCACCCAACAGGCCGATCATTAGCGTCCACTGACGCAAAACCATGACCTTTGAAGAATTGAACCTGGCCCCGGCCATACTTAAAGCCGTGCTTGAGCAGGGCTATGACACACCGACGCCCATCCAGGCGCAGGCCATCCCTTCGGTGCTGGCCGGCAAGGACCTGCTGGGCGGCGCCCAGACCGGCACCGGCAAAACCGCTGCTTTCACGCTGCCACTGCTGCAACGCCTGTCTACCGAGCCCCGCCTGACCAACCGCCGCGGCGTCAATGCCGTGCGCGCCCTCATCATGACGCCGACGCGCGAACTTGCAGCGCAGGTTGAAGAAAGCGTTCGCGTTTACGGCAAATACCTCGACCTGACATCCATGGTGATGTTCGGCGGCGTCGGCATGGGCGCCCAGATCGAAAAACTGCGCCGCGGCGTGGACATCCTGGTGGCCACACCCGGCCGCCTGCTGGACCACGCGGGCCAGGGCACGCTTGACCTGAGCCAGGTGCAGATCCTGGTGCTGGACGAAGCCGACCGCATGCTGGACATGGGCTTTATCCACGACATCAAGAAGGTGCTGGCGCTGGTGCCCAAACAGAAGCAGTCGCTGCTGTTTTCAGCCACCTTCAGCGACGAAATCCGCGACCTGGCCAACGGCCTGCTGCGCGACCCGCTGCACATTCAGGTGACACCGCGCAACACCACGGTACAGCGCATCACGCAGACCATTCACCCGGTGGGCCGCGGCAAGAAAAAAGCCCTGCTCACCCACATCATCAATGAACACAACTGGAGCCAGGTTCTGGTCTTCACGCGTACCAAGTTCGGTGCCAACAACGTGGCCGAGCATCTGACCAAAAACGGCATTCAGGCCATGGCCCTGCACGGCAACAAGAGCCAGACCGCGCGCACCCAGGCGCTGCAGGGCTTCAAGGACGGCACCATTCGAGCGCTGGTCGCCACCGACATTGCCGCACGCGGCATTGACATCGACGAGTTGCCACACGTCGTGAACTACGAGATCCCGAACGTCAGTGAAGACTACGTTCACCGTATCGGCCGCACCGGCCGCGCGGGCAACAGCGGTGAGGCCGTCAGCCTGGTCTGCCTGGATGAAGAAGGTTTCATGCAGGACATCGAGCGCTTTACCAAACAGAACATTGAAAAAGTCATCGTTCCCGGTTTTGAAGCCGAACCCGGTGAACGCGCAGAGCCGCTGGCCATGGGTCGCCAGACCATCTGGGGCGGCCTGGGCAAGCCGCCCAGCCGCGAAGTGATGCAGGCCGCAGCCAAGGCTGCCCGCAGCGAGATGATGCAGCGTATCCGTGACACCAAGGGCGCAGCGCCTGCGCGTGGCGCGGGTGGCGGCAATGGCGGAGGAAATGGTGGTGGTGGTGGCCGTGGTCGCGGCCCTGCCGGTGGCGGCAATGGCGCAGGCAATGGTGGTGGCGGCAACGGTTTTGGCCGCGGCCCACGTACCCCCAACCCGGGCCAGCCACGCCAGAACTCCGGTTACGGCCAGCAGCCCGCACAGGCACGTCCACCGCGTCAGCGTGGTGACGAGCAGCCACGCGCACCGCGCAACGACGCTTTCGCAGAGCCCCACAACGACTTTGACGACCGCCAGCCTACCAGCCACGTGTCGTCAGGCTTTCCTTCGTCGGGCCAGCCCACGGGCGGCAATCGCGGCGGCTTCCGGGGCGGTCGCTCTGGCGGCGGTGGTGGCGGTGGCGGTGGCGGAAACCGCGGCGGCAATGGCGGACCACGCCGTTCGGGTGGCGGTTTCTCAGGCCGTTAACGCAAGCTGACACAAATCAAAAGGCCCATTCAGGGCCTTTTTTGCGTTCTGGCCAGCGTTGATTCAGGCTCGCAGGAACAAGGTCACCAGGGGGTCCGGCCCAACCTGTCGACTCCAGTGGCCATGCACGGCCGGGTCAAAAGTTGCACCTTCAGGCAGGTGGTCGGCCGAATAAAAATGCTCACCAGGTTGAAAGACGCGTGACACACCGCCCTGCAGGCCTATCTCCATCTGGCCACCCAGTATGAACACCCACTGCGGCGCACCCGTGCAATGAAAGGTGCTGCGAAAGCCCACGGGACTGTGACGCAGCTGGTACCCGCCTGAAGGCATCAGCGCCGACAACATCGACTGCGGGTTGCCTTCGGTCAGCGCGAGCGTCTCTTCGCGGAATCTGGCCCGGCCATCGCTGCCGGTGTAAAGAATGACTTTGGTGAACTCAGGCATGGGGTATTCAGGTAAAGGTAACGTTCAGGGAAAGTTGTGTTCGTGCGAGGGTTTTACGCCGCGTCAGGAGAAGGTGCATTTTCCTCCAGACATGACCGCTTTGACTTGCACCTCTGGCACAAAAGAACCAGCAAATCCATCATGATCTGCGCTGCTACCATGCGGCCATGAGCGCAAAAGCATTCCCACACTCCGCCACATTGTCTTTCAGTTCGCAAGCCGGATCTGCATCGTGACCGGCGGCGACAACGCCCCGGTCGCCGAGGGACGCATGGCACCGATCCACACGGTTGCGGTGTAGCCGCCTGGCACAGCCACATGCCATCATTTATTGATTTCCCCACACTATGGGGCTTGAGCGTTGCGCTGGGCATCGGCCTGCTGATAGGCGCGGAACGCGAGCGCCGCAAGGGCAGCGGGCCGGCACGCAGCGCGGCCGGCATTCGCACCTTCGCAGTCGCCGCCGTCATCGGTGCCGTCGCAATCCTGCTCGGCGGTGCTGCGGTTCTGGCGGCGGTGGCGCTGGTCATAGGCGCGCTGGCCGTAGCCGCCTACCTGCGCACTGCGGGCAACGATCCGGGCATGACCACTGAAGTCGCCCTGCTGCTGACCTGCCTGCTGGGCGGACTGGCGATGCGTGACGCCGTTCTGGCTGCCGGTGTGGGGGCTGCGCTGGCCGGGCTGCTGGCGGCGAAAAACCGCCTTCACCATTTTGTGTCCAGCGTGCTGACCGAGCGCGAACTGCACGATGCCCTGCTGTTTTCGGCCGCCGCCCTGATCGTGCTGCCGCTGGCCCCGGACCGTTTCATGGGCCCTTTCGATGCCGTCAATCCCCATTCGATCGCCCGACTGGTGGTGCTCGTGATGGCCATAAGCGCGCTCGGGTACATCGCCACGCGTGCCCTCGGCCCACGCTATGGCCTGCCGCTGGCCGGCCTGGCTTCGGGTTTCATCTCGAGCACGGCCACCATCCATGCCATGGGCAGGCGCGCGACCGGGGCCGGAGCGCAGGCCGACGGCGCTATCGCGGGCGCCGTGCTTTCTACCGTGTCCACCATCGCGCAGCTCGGGATTGTGGTGGCCACGCTGCAGCCGGCGCTGCTCGAGGCGCTGCTGTGGCCGCTGCTGCTGGGCGGTGGCACGGCCTGCGCTTACAGCCTGCTGTTCTTCCCGCGCGCGACTACGAAGGCGGACGAGGCGCAGGCACAGGCAGAACAACAGGAGCTCGGCCGCGCCTTTGACCTCAAAACCGCACTGACATTCGCCGCGCTTGTCAGCGTCGTGCTGCTGGTGTCAGCGGCGCTCAGCGCATGGCTGGGTCAGCGCGGCACCCTGCTGGCCGCCGCGCTGACCGGACTGGCCGACGCCCACGCGACCGCCGCCTCGGTGGCATCGCTGGTGGCCGCCGGCAAGCTGCCTCAGGCCGCCGCGATGTGGCCACTGCTGGTCGGCCTGAGCACCAACACCCTGATGAAGGCAGTCGTGGCCCTCCAGTCGGGCGGCGTGGTCTATGCAGCGCGCATCGTGCCCGGACTGGTGCTGGTGATCGCAACGATCTGGGCCGGTGTGTGGCTGGGCTGACCGGGCCTTCGAGGCATCTGCGGCATCTACCTGGAATGCGCCATGCCCGCTGATGTCCCCGGACTTTTTACCGACGCCACCATCACACGCTGCGCGTGGTGCCAGGCCAGTGACGTCTACCGCAACTACCACGACAGCGAATGGGGCTTCCCCGTCGATGACGAACGCAGGCTGTTTGAAAAAATCTGCCTTGAAGGGTTCCAGGCCGGCCTGAGCTGGCTCACCATCCTGAACAAGCGCGAAAACTTTCGCAGGGCGTTTGCCAACTTCGAAGCAGAACAGGTCGCCAGGTTTGACGCCAAAGACATCAAGCGGCTACTGGCTGATGCAGGCATAGTGCGCCACGCAGGCAAGATTGCATCGACCATCAACAATGCACAGCGGGTGATTGAACTGCGAAAGGAATTCGGCACGCTGGGCGCTTTTGTATGGCGGCTGGAGCCGCTGGCCGCAGACAGGCCCGGCAGCATCACGCATGAAGCCGTCAAGGCCATGCCCTCTTCAGCTGCTTCGACGGCACTGTCAAAAGACCTGAAGAAACGCGGCTGGACCTTTGTCGGCCCCACAACCATGTACGCTTTCATGCAGGCCATGGGCCTGGTCAATGACCATATCGAAGGCTGCGCCAGCCGCAAAAAAGCACTGGCGGCGCGCAAGGCGTTCACGCCGCCGTCAGTGACCTGACATCACCCAGATTGTCGGAATGTAAAGTCGACTTTACATTTTGACTGCCTGGGCGGTTCAGGTGATGCCTCTTGGCCTCCTTGAAGGCCAAAAATGCCTGTTTTAAGGTGCCAAATTGGCCTCCAGGCCATTAAACATGCACGTGAGCAGCTATAAAAAGCGTAGCAAGATTCTCCCATTGGCGGAGCAGGCACGTCGCGGTCACACCTTGCGATTGACCACCACGTTGACCGTGAAAAGCTGAAGCACATCGCCCTTCTGGTTGCGCGTCTCGCAGCGCATCACCGCCATACCACGGTCGGGCTTTGAGCGCGACGGGGTTACGCTGACGACTTCACTTTCGACCTGCAGTACGTCGCCGGGCCGCGTTGGTTTGGGCCATGAGAGTTCACCGCTCGCGCCTATGATGCCGCCCGCCAGCGGCAGGCCGCCACCGACGAGCAGCCGCATCGTGATCGCGGCCGTATGCCAGCCGCTGGCAGCCAGGCCGCCGAACAAGGTGGTTTTGGCCGCTTCCGCGTCAAGGTGAAAAGGCTGCGGGTCGAACTGCGTTGCAAAGGCCTTGATCTGCGTTTCGTCGATGGCATGCTCTGCACTTTTAAAGCGCATGCCGGGTTGCAGGTCGTCCATATGCAGAAGGGCCTTGTCGCTCATGGCTGGAGGTCCTTGATCACGCGGCGTAGGGTTCGCCAAGATAGGCACCGTGCGGCAACGAAAGCCCCTGCTTGACCTGCCTCGTCACGCCATCGGCCAGCACCTCTGAAGCACCGGCTTCAAGCGCAGCCCAGGTTTGTTCAACGACAGCGTCGGGCTGCGTTTTTTCGCCGGGCGCATTTTTGGCCATGTCTGTGTCCATGAAAGCGACGTGCAAACCGACCACCTGTGTGCCCTGGGCACGCAACTCGTTACGCAGGCCGTTGGTCAACGACCACGCTGCAGATTTCGATGCGCTGTAGGTTCCCACAGACGGAAAGCTGAGCCAGCTCAGTGCTGACAGCACGTTCACGATGGCGCCGCCACCGTTGGCCGCCAGCACAGGCGCAAACGCCTGGCTGAGCGCCCAGGGGCCGAAGAAATTGGTTTCAAATTCAGCTTTTGCCGCCTCAACACCCGCACCCGACAGGAAACCGGACGAACGCGAAATGCCCGCGTTGTTGATGAGCAGCGTGACATCGCCGCACGCCTTCACGGCGGCGGCAATCTGCGCTGCATCGGTCACATCAAGCGCGACAGGAATCACGCCCGGCAGCGTGATGCTGGCCGGGTCGCGCGCAGCGGCATAAATCTTTTTGGCGCCGGCTGCGATTGCACCACGTGCATAAGCCAGGCCGAGGCCGCGGTTCGCGCCGGTAATAAAAATGACAGAGTCTTTGACGAACATAAAAAGTCTTTCTTTAAAAATCAGGCCGCGTGTATGCGACGCAACAACGCACTGGTACTAAGGCCTGTTCACCCTATTTTCAGGAGATGCGTTGTGAGTCAAAAGGGCTGTGAGCAAGGCGCAAAACGCAGACGGGGTAAGCCCCGTCAAGGCTTTGCAACGCAGCGCACGGCCCTTTTGATCACAACCCGTAGGGAACGGGGTGAAAACAGCGCCACTCAGCGTTGCACTCCTAGGCAAGGCACAAGCCTTGCCGTCGTCGCGCGCCTTGATTGGCGCTGTTTTCACCGCGTTCGCATTCCTGAAAATAGGGTGAACAGGCCTTTAGGCCATCCGACCCGGCCAAACCATGCACCGCCAGCAATCGCACCCGCAATCACCAAGCCGTACACCACCAGCGCAGCGCCTTGTGCCACAAACACATGCCACAGGCCGCCACCCCAGCGAATGGCCAGCCAGCCGCCTATGCCGGCGACCAGCAGGCGTGCGATATTGCCGGCCACGGGCCAGAGCAGTCGGCCCGCACCCTGCGATGCGAAGTACAAGACCAGGCCGACGCCGAAGAAGCCATAGAGCGGGCCCACTGTGCGCAGGTACAGGGTGCCCGCTTCGATCATGGCCGGGTCGCTGCCGAAAAGTGACAGCCATGCCCGCGGGAAAATCGCCGCGGCCAGCCCTATTGCACCTGCCAGCATGAAAGCCATCGCAGCGCCTATCCAGGTCGCCTTCAGCGCACGCTCATGCTGGCCCGCGCCCATGCAGGTGCCCACCATCGCGACCAGTGGCGCGCCCAGGCCAAAGACCAGGGGCACCAGCAAATACTCCAGCCGCGACGCAGTGCCATAACCCGCAATCGCCGCTGTGCCAAAACCACCCGCCAGTGAGGTGGCAATGCCTATGGACAGGTTGGTGGCCAGGCTTGAGATGGAGCCGAGCAGGCCGACGCGCAGGATGTCGCGAAACAGCGGCCAGCGCAGTTTGACGTTTTGCAGCGAAGGCTTGAGCAGGCTGCTGTCTGACCACAGGTAAGCCGCCAGCGCCAGCGTACCGGCCAGGTAATAAAGCAGCAAGGCCACAGCACCACCTGCAATACCCATGGCCGGAATCGGCCCCCAGCCGAAGATCAGCACGGGCGACAAAGGCACCAGCGCCACGACGCCCACCACGGTGACATTGGCAGGCACCGTCATGTTGCCGGTGCCCCGGATGACGGCTGCCAGCGAGTTGAACAGCCAGACCAGGATAGCCCCCGCAAAGACCCAGTGAGAGTAGGTGACGGCTGCTTCCAGCGCGACGCCGCTGCCGCCCATCTCCGCATACAGCCACCGGCCACCCAACAAAAGCACCAGCGAAAACACCACACCAAAACCCACGGCGATCACCATGGCGTGCAGGACCAGTGCATCGGCATCGCCACGCCGGCCTGCACCCAGTGCGCGTGCAATGGCAGAAGCAATGCCGCCGCCCATGGCGCCAGCCGACACCATCTGCATCAGCATGACGATGGGAAACACCAAGGCCATGCCCGCGAGTGCATCGGTGCCCAGCTTGCCGACAAAAAAGGTTTCGACCAGGCCAACCGCAGCCTGCGCCACCATCACCACGATGTTGGGCGCTGCCAGGCGCAGCAGGGTGCGGCCAATAGGCGCTTCGAGCAGCAGGCGTGTGCGTTCGTCCATGCTGGTACTCATGCGGCCAGCCCGGCGCGAGGCAGGCGCGCCTCACGAATCGGCAGGTTAATCAGTGCAGCACCGATGGCCAGCACGATGTCGATGTACCAGACCAGGTCATAGCTGCCTGTGCGCTCAAATACATAACCACCCATAAAGGCACCGAAGAAGCCCCCAACCTGGTGGCCCAGCATCGCGACACCAAACAGCATGGCCATGTTGGCGGTACCGAACATCTTGGCCACCAGCCCCACGGTAGGCGGCACGACCGACAGGAAGGTCACGCCCATTACTGCAGCAAACACCAGCATCACCGGCGCTGTCTTGGGCGCCAGCAGAAAAATCAGCACGGCGAGGCCGCGGGTGGCGTAGAGCAGCGACAGCAGCGTCTTCATGCGCCACTTCCCGACAGCCCAGCCAATGGCAATGCTGCCGAAGATATTGAACAGGCCGATGATGGCCAGTGCCCAGCCGCCTATGGCCGGCGGCAAACCGCAGGCCGCCACAACGCCCGGCAGGTGTGTTGCAAGAAAGGCCACGTGAAAACCGCACACCACAAAACCTATGGTGAGGTAGCGAAAGCTGGGGGTGGCCAGCGCCTGGCTGATCGCCTCACGTGCGGTCAGAGCTTTCGTGCCTGTCGCAGCAGCGCTGGCGGCCGCCAGTGCTTTTGAATTG
This sequence comes from Polaromonas sp., assembly GCF_016185115.1. Classification (GTDB taxonomy): domain Bacteria; phylum Pseudomonadota; class Gammaproteobacteria; order Burkholderiales; family Burkholderiaceae_C; genus Polaromonas. Next base: position 32,544 of record NZ_JACPOF010000017.1, read on the forward strand.
CCCTTGAGCACCCACACCGCCGGCAGGGCCAGCAGTGCCAGCACGCCCATCCACTGCATGGCACCAGCCCAGCCCACCGTGGCCATCAGGCCAATCGCAATCGGCGCCATCGCAAACTGGCCGAATGACCCACCCGCGTTGACGATGCCGGTGGCAAGGCCACGTTTGCTGGCGGGTACCAGCCGGGCGCTCGCTGCCATCAGCACCGACGGGCCGGCCATACCTGCGCCGCCAGCCGACAGCACGCCGATGGCAAAGATGAGCCCTGCGGTGGTCGTCATCAGCGGCGTGATGATGGTGCCTACGGCCACCAGCACAACGCCGATCAGAATCACACGCCCCGTGCCTATGCGATCAGCGATCGCCCCCGCAAAAGGCTGGGTCAGCCCCCACCAAAGCTGGCCAAAGGCAAAGGCCAGACTGATGCTGCCCACACCCAGTGCGGTTGATGTATTGAGCGCCGACAGGAACAGCCCCATGCTCTGGCGCACACCCATGGTCAGCGCGAAGGCACCGCCAGCGGCCAGCAGGACCAGCCACATGGCGATGTTTCTTTTGTCGGTGGGTGCGGACTTATTCATGATCGGTTTCCGGTTCGGCAGGGAGTGGCGACAACAACTCAAGCGAGTCATTGATGAGGTCATGGAGTGCAATCACACGCTCGGTGCCCAGCAGCGCGTTCAGGCTGTCCTGCGCCACCTTCCAGCGGTGACGCGCCTCCTCGCGCTTGGCGCGGCCTTCGGTGGTGATGCTGACCGTGCGGCTGCGGGCATCGCTGCCGGCCGTCAACTCCAGCCAGCCGGCATCGATCAGCGGCTTGAGGTTGCGGGTCAGGGTCGAGGCGCTGATCTTCAGGCCTTTGGCCAGTTCACCCGGCCGCAGCGGGCCCAGCTTGAGCACATAGCTCAGCAACGAGTACTGCGTAGTCTTGAGCCCGGCCTTGGCCATCTCGAGGTCGTAGTGATGGGCAACGCGGCGCATCATCTGGCGCAGCCGCAGGTTGGTGCAGCCCAGCGCCTTGAGTTCAGGCGGCGTGGATGAAGGTGCTTTCAGGGCGGGAATCTTCACACTGGTTTTGGTGTTCATTTTTTATATTGTACCTACAACTATTGCATATGCAACATAATTTTATTTACAATCCCTGCATGACCACAAACAATCACCCCGAAGACACACTGAACCAATGGATTGCACAGGCGGCGGCAGTTCGCGAACACATGCTTGCAGGCGGCGGCAAACCGGGCCTCGCAAAGCCCGCCGATGTCGCCGGCAAGACCGGCATGGAGGTCATGCAGGCCATGCTGTCGGGCGCCATGCCCTACCCTCACATTGCAGATACGCTTGATTTTTCGCTGATCGAAGTCGCACCCGGCAAGGCGGTCTTTCAGGGCATACCGCAGCTCATGCACTACAACCCGCTGGGTACCGTGCACGGCGGCTGGTATGCCACGCTGCTGGATTCAGCCGTCGGCTGCGCCATACACACCATGATGCCGGCGGGGCGCGGTTATACGACTGCAGAACTCAGCGTGAACATCGTGCGCGCCGCTTCGCACAAGAGCGGGCCGCTGCGTGCGACTGGCACCGTCATCCACTGCGGCAAACAGCTGGCAACCGCAGAAGGCCGCATCGTCGGGCCGGATGGCAAGTTGTACGCGCATGCCACAACAACCTGCCTGGTGTTTGAGTTGCCCAGGCAGGGTTAGTGTGGGGTGTTGGGCAAACCCCAGAACGCGCCGGGAAGGGGCTGAATCGCTACACTGAGCCAACACCCATCGAAAGACCCGCCATGAATCTGCGTGCTCCCTTTGCTTCTGTCCTTACGTGCATTGCCTTGCTCAGCGGCTGCGCCACACCCGGCCAGCAAAGCCTGGAAGCCCTGGTCGCCAGCCCCGACCGCAGCGCGGCAGACCGGCAAAATGACATACGCCGCAAACCCGTGCAGATGCTGGCCTTCATCGCACCCCAGCCCGGCATGGTGGCGCTGGACCTGAGCGCCGGCGGCGGCTACACCACCGAACTGCTTGCACGCGCCATAGGCCCCACCGGCCGTGTGTATGGCCAGAACCCTCCGCGTGACAGCGCCAACCCTCCGCCCCGGCCGGCAGTACCTGAAGGTGTGGTCGCGCCATCGACCACCGTGCCGGCCACACGCGCCCTCTCGGTCACCGCACCCGTGCGCCAGACCGTGGCTGATCGCGCTGCAAAGCCCGGGCTGTCACACATCATTCCCGTCACGCGGCGTTTTGAAGACCCGGTACCGCCGGAGGTCAAACCCGGCACACTGGACCTCGCCACGCTGATGTTCAACTACCATGACCTGAGCTATCTGGGCGTAGACCGCGCTGCCATGAACAAGGCAGTGTTTGCGGCACTCAAACCTGGCGGTACCTACGTTCTTGCCGACCACTCCGGCAGGCCTGGCACAGGCATTTCAGAATCGGGCACGCTGCACCGCATTGAAGAAGCATTTTTGCGCCGCGAGATAGAAGCCGCAGGTTTCAGGCTGGCTGCCAGCGGCAACTTCCTGCGCAACCCGGCCGACCCGCGCGACCGCAACGTCCCCGAGCCACCCCAGCCCAAGGACGAGTTTGTGCTGAAATTTGTCAAGCCCTGAACCATTCCACCATTCAACCCCACGAACCATCATGCGACTCCTCCACACCATGCTCCGCGTTGGCGATCTCCAGCGCTCCATCGACTTCTATACCAAGGTGCTTGGCATGCAGCTGCTGCGCAAGTCCGAGAACGCTGAATACAAATACACGCTGGCCTTTGTCGGCTATGAAGGCAACCCGGCACAGGCCGAGCTTGAGCTGACGTACAACTGGGGCACCGACAGCTACGAGATGGGCACGGCCTATGGCCACATCGCGCTCGGTGTGCCTGATGCGTACGCAGCCTGTGAAAAGATCAAGGCAGCAGGTGGCAACGTGACACGCGAGGCCGGCCCGGTGAAGGGCGGCACCACCGTGATTGCTTTTGTGACCGACCCGGACGGCTACAAGATCGAACTCATACAGCGCCCCGAAGGCGGTGCTGGCGCAGGCCTGCGTTAGGCAGCTTCATTCATGCGCCCGCCCCTTCGCACGTTTGCAGCCCTTCTTCTCTGCACTGCGATGGGCGCGATGGCGCAGCAGGCCGGCCTTGTCAGCGCACCTGTCCTGCGTGCAGCCTACATATCAACAAACCACGCGCAGGCGGTGCGTGACCCGCAAAGCGGTGAGTTTCGTGGCGTGTCTGCAGATGTCGCACGCGATCTGGGCCGGCGCCTGAACAAACCTGTAGAAATTCTTCCGCAGGCCACGGCTGCAGACGTGATCAGCGCAGTGCAAAAGGGCGAGGCAGACATCGGCTTTGTGGCGCCCAACCCGGCGCGCATGGTGCTGGCGTATTCACAGACCTACATGCTGGTGCAGCAGAGCTTTCTGGTGCGCGAAAGCAGCAGCATCAAAAGCACCGCAGACCTGGACCGCGCAGGCCAGGTGCTGGGTGCCAACACCGGTGATTCGGTAGGCACTTACATCAAGGGCAACTTCAAACAGGCGCAGGTGCTTGAAAGCCCCGACTACACCATGCAGGAGGCGGTGCGCTGGCTGGCTGATGGCAAGGTCATCGCGTTCGGCGGCAACCGCCAGCGCCTGGGCATGGCGGCAGCCATCGACAAAAGCCTGGGCCTGCGTTTGCTGCCTGACAACCTCTATGCCGTGCCGCAGGCGATTGCCGTCAACCCTGGCAACCCTGCCCTGCTGGCATTTGTGAACAGCGCGCTGGACGAGATGCGCAACTCTGGTTTTCTGGAAGCAGCAGTCAGGCGTGGCGGTGTTGAGGGTGTGGGTGTTGCACCTCCGAACCCTCAACCTTCACGCTAACCCAACGCGTTCAGCGGAATCTTCAGATAACTCACGCCATTGGCCTCGGCTGGCGGCATCTCACCCGCGCGGATGTTGACCTGTATGGATGGCAGGATCAGGGTGGGCATGCCCAGCGTGGCGTCCCTCGCAGCGCGCATGGCCACAAACCCCTCTTCACTGATGCCCTCATGCACGTGGATGTTTTTGGCGGCCTGATCACCCACGGTGGTCTGCCACTGCGCTTCGCGTGACTCGGGTGGATAGTCGTGGCACACAAACACTTTTGTCTCTGGCGGCAAGGCCAGCAGCTTGCGTATGGACCTGAACAACACGTGCGCATCGCCGCCGGGAAAGTCTGCGCGCGCCGTGCCGACATCGGGCATGAAGAGCGTGTCGCCCACAAAAAGTGAATCGCCCACACGGTAGGCCATGTCGGCCGGGGTGTGCCCGGGCACCAGCATTGCCGTCGCCTCCATGTTGCCAATCATGAAAACCTCACCATCGGCAAACAGGTGGTCAAACTGGCTGCCGTCCGGCACGAACGACTGCTCGAGATTGAAGATGGCCTTGAAGGTGGATTGCACCGTGCGGATGTTTTCGCCAATGGCAATTCGGCCGCCGACCTGCTCCTTGAGATAGTGGGCCGCAGACAGGTGGTCAGCATGGGCGTGGGTTTCAAGAATCCAGTCCACCTGCAGGCCCTGCGCCCTGACGAAGGCCAGTACCTGGTCGGCTGAGGCGGTACTGGTGCGGCCGGATTTGGGGTCGTAATCCAGCACAGGGTCGATGATGGCGGCGCGGCGCGACTGGGTATCAGCCACCACATAGGTGACCGTCCATGTGGCCGGGTCGAAAAACGCCTGGGTGGCTGGATGGGGGTGGGGGAGTGCCTTCTGCGTGCTCATGAGGATGTGTCCTTGTTTTTACACTATGTTGACATACATTATATAAATTAATATAATATTTGCAAGCCAATTGAAATCAATGTTTTAAAAGCAGAAGCCATGACACAAGCAACAACCGTTCTCGATACCGGGCGCCTGCGCGAAGCAGCCGGCCATGCCGTGGGCGTGCTGAAGACGCTGGCCAATGAAGACCGCCTGCTGCTCCTGTGCCAGTTGTCTCAGGGCGAGCGTTGCGTGAGCGAACTTGAAGAACAGCTGGGCATACGCCAGCCTACGCTGTCACAGCAGCTCGGTGTGTTGCGCAACGAGGGGCTCGTCAACACCCGCCGCGATGGCAAGAACATTTACTACAGCGTGGCCACCCCGGCAACGCTGGAAATCCTGGCGGTGCTGTACCGCCTTTACTGCCCTGAACCCGCCTGAGGAACACCATCATGACCATCAACTGGAATGCATTTACACCCTGGTCTGCCCTGCTGGGCGGCATGTTGATAGGGCTGGCCGCCGCGCTGTTTGTGCTGCTCAATGGGCGCATTGCCGGCATCAGCGGTGTGCTGGGTGGCCTCCTGCGGCCCGTGCGAGGCGATATCGCCTGGCGTGCCGCCTTTGTATTGGGGCTGATCGGGGCACCGCTGGTTTATGCGCTTTTTGCCGTACTGCCGCCCGTTCAGATTGAGGCGGGCTACGGCACCCTCATCGTCGCCGGCCTGCTGGTCGGCGTGGGTACACGCTACGGCTCGGGCTGCACCAGCGGCCACGGCGTGTGCGGCCTGTCGCGCCTCTCGCCACGCTCGCTGGCGGCAACCCTTGCCTTCATGGGTGCCGGGTTCGCGACCGTGTTTGTGCTCCGCCACCTTCTGAAAATTTAAGGGAAACCCATCATGTTTGTACTGACGTCTTTACTCGCGGGCCTTGTGTTTGGTCTCGGCCTCATCGTCTCCGGCATGGCCAACCCGGCCAAGGTTCTGGGTTTTCTTGATCTGGCCGGCCCATGGGACCCGTCGCTGGCACTGGTGATGGGCGGCGCCATCGCGGTGGGCTTTTTCGCCTTCCTGCTGGCCAGAAACCGCACGCGCTCGCTGCTGGGCGCAGCCATGAGCTTGCCCGATGCGCGGCACATCGACCGCCGCCTGGTGCTGGGCAGCCTGTTGTTTGGCGTCGGCTGGGGCGTGGCGGGCTTTTGCCCCGGCCCCGGCCTTGTCGCGCTGGGCATGGGTGAGTCCAAGGGACTGGTATTTGTGGCGGCAATGCTGGCAGGCATGGTGGTGTTTGAGTTGGTCGAGAAGCTGCGCAGCCCGCGCCGGCTTCAATCAGCCTGAGCACGGATTCATCCATCATGGACACCCTGTCTTCAGGCTGGATTGCGGCCATCCTCACGGTGGCCATCCTGCTGGTGTACGAGATCACCCAGCTGCTGGTACAGCGTCGCAACCCCCAGCGCCTTGCACGCTCGGCGCATGCCGGCCTGCGTGAGGAATGGATGGCGGCACTGTCGCGGCAGCCGGGTTCGGAAATCCTGGCGGTCCAGACGCTGCGCAACGCATTGATGTCGGCCACCATGACCGCATCCACCGCCGCACTGGCGCTGATAGGCGCCGTGACGCTGAGCGCACCCTCGGTCGGAGTACTCGCCCACTTCAGCACCCGGCTGGCGCTGGAGCTCATGCTGATGACCATGTTATTTGCCTCGCTGGTGTGCTCTGCGATGGCCGTGCGTTACTACAACCACGCCGGATTTGTGCTGGCCATGCCGGTGGGTTCAGAAGAACGCAGCCGCTGGGCACCAACCGCCGCCGTGTACCTGCGCCGCGCAGGCCTGCTTTACAGCTGGGGCTTGCGCCACCTGCTGATGGTGGCGCCGATTCTGGCTGCCATCGTCTACCCCCTGGCTGGCCCCGTGGCGGCTGTGCTGGTGATACTGGCACTGGCTGCGTTTGACCGCTTTCCCGCTTGAAGGCACGCGTAAAGGCGTCTGCACAGACCGCGGGTTGGCGAACACAGCCCGGTTTTGCTATTAATTCAATAGCTGGTCACGTGCGTATTTAAAGGGCTGGAGGCCTATTTGATGCCTGAAAACGGCATTTTTCAGGCGTTTTTTGAGTTTTTTGCGCTTGTCGAAACCGCGCCTACACCAAAATTTAATGTATACGTTAAATTTTTGCCGTACACGTTAAAAACCGGCTTTCAGGAAACACTCAGGCCGACATCGGCTGCCTGAGAAGCCGGCAGGCCTGGTGCGCCAGCGCCGTGATCTGCGCCCAGCCGCCGCGCACCAGCGCATCGGCCGGCGTCAGCCAGGAGCCGCCCACACACACCACATTGGGCAGCGCCAGCAAATCAGGCGCGTTGGCGACCGTCACGCCGCCCGTGGGGCAGAAACGCACGTCGCCGAAAGGCCCGTTCCAGGCCTTGAGCAGCGCAGCACCGCCAATCTGCATGGCAGGGAAAAACTTCAGCTCGGTCAGGCCGTCTTCCTGCGCCATCATGACTTCACTGCCGGTGGCCACGCCGGGCAACAGCGGCAGACCGGCATCGCGGCAGGCCTGGCCGACCGCATGCGTGTAGCCGGGGCTGACGGCAAAGCGCGCCCCCGCCATGGCACAGGCCTGCGCATCAGCAGCCGTGCGTATGGTGCCGGCGCCGACGACCGCCTCTGGCACATCGCGCGCAATGGCTTCAATGCAGGCCAGCGCCTGCGGCGTGCGCAAGGTCACCTCCAGCATGCGTATGCCGCCGGCCACCAGCGCACGCGCCATGGGCACGGCGTGGGCCACGTCGTTGAGCACAATCACGGGGATGACGGGGGCGTCCTGCATGATCTGCAGGGGTGTGAGCTTGCCGCTCACGTCCATGTTCATGTCCATGACAAAGCTCCTTTTTCTGCCATCAGTGCACCACGGCGCATGCCGGTGAAAAGTTCACGCCCCATGCCCACGGCGTTCGCGTCGCGCAGGTCCTGCGGCATCACATCCGGCTGGCGCGCCGCCCATTCGGCCTCAGTCACCAGCACGTTGAGCCCGCCTGTCAGCGCATCGAGCCGAACCACATCACCATCACGCACTTTTGCCAGTGGGCCGCCTGCAGCCGCTTCGGGCGAGACATGAATCGCAGCGGGCACCTTGCCTGATGCGCCGCTCATGCGCCCGTCAGTCACCAGCGCGACCTTGAATCCCTTGCCCTGCAAAACCGCCAGCGGTGGCGTGAGCTTGTGCAGCTCGGGCATGCCGTTGGCCTGCGGGCCTTGCCAGCGCACCACGCAGATCACATCGCGGTCCAGCTCGCCCGCATTGAAGGCCGCGTGCAGGGCTTCCTGTGAATCAAAGAGACGCGCGGGCGCTTCAATCACGTGGCGATCGTCCGGCACCGCAGACACCTTGATCACGCTGCGGCCCAGGTTGCCGGTCAACAGCTTGAGGCCGCCGGTGGCACTGAAGGGCTTGCTTGCCGGTCTAACGATGTCTTCGTCTTTTGAATCCCCAGTGTCATGCCATGCCAGCGCCACAGCTTCAAACCCCGGCACGCGCGTGTATTCACGAATGCCGCCCTGGCGCACCGTCAGCACATCGGCGTGCATGAAACCGGCATCCAGCAGCTCGCGAATAATTAGGCCGGGGCCGCCCGCGGCCTGGAACTGGTTCACGTCGGCGCTGCCGTTCGGGTAGACATGCGCCAGCGTCGGCACGGCATCGGACAGGTCGGAAAAATCATTCCAGTCGATGACGATGCCGGCCGAATGCGCCACGGCTACCCAGTGAATGAGGTGGTTGGTCGAGCCGCCTGTGGCCAGCAGCGCGACCATGGCGTTGACGATGGCTTTTTCATCGACGATCAAACCAATCGGAGGGCAACCTGGTGCCCCCACGCTTTTCACTTCGTGTAATGCGCTGCCCCCCGAGGGGGCTGATTTTCCTTGGGGCGGCCCGGCGGAAAATCGGTCACCACCAGTCTGACGACCCAGCACGGTGCGTGCAGCTTCACGCGTGAGCTCTTCGCGCAGCTGATTGCCGGGGTTCACGAACGCGGTGCCGGGCACATGCAGGCCCATGGCTTCGAGCAGCAGCTGGTTGCTGTTGGCCGTGCCGTAAAAGGTGCAGGTTCCGGAGCTGTGGTAACTCTTGAGCTCGGCATCCAGCAGGCCTTCGCGGCCGACCAGGCCCTGCGCGGCCTGTTCGCGCACGCGGGCTTTTTCCTTATTGGGCAGGCCGCTGCCCATGGGACCTGCAGGCACAAACACCGTGGGCAGATGGCCGAAATGCAGCGCGCCTATCAGCAGGCCGGGCACGATCTTGTCGCACACACCCAGCATCAGCGCGCCATCAAACATGTCATGCGATAGCGCGACGGCGGTGGCCATGGCGATCACGTCGCGGCTGAACAGGCTGAGCTCCATGCCCTCCGTGCCCTGTGTCACACCGTCACACATGGCAGGCACGCCGCCGGCGACCTGCGCAGTAGCGCCGGCCTTGCGCACTTCGTCCTTGATCAGGTCCGGGTAGGTCTTGAACGGCGCGTGGGCCGAGAGCATGTCGTTGTAGGCGGTGACGATGGCGATGTTGGGCGCACGGGCAGTGATGACCTTGAAGCGGTCATCCAGTGGAATGCCGGCAACAGCATGTGCGAGGTTGGCGCAGCCCATGCGGTCAGCGCCACGGTCACGGGTGGCCGCTGCCTGCAACTGGCGCAGGTAGGCGCCGCGCGTGGGCAGGCTGCGCTCGATGATGCGGGTGGTGACCTTGATGACAGCCGGATGCAGGCTGCCGGAAGAAAACTGCTGTGCCATGCGCTTCGACCCTGCGGTTGTAACTTAATTACAACCAATGGTAACCCCGGGGAAGCGCCTGCGCTGTAGTCCGGGTTACCAGTGGGTTACCGGAGCGGGGCTTAAATCTTTCTTATTGCAGCGCGACTTCCACGCGGCGCGCCTCGGCATTGCTGCCGCTGCCGCTCATCTGCTCGGGCTTTTTGAGTTCTATCTGCTGCTCGGGCACACCCGCAGCCTTGAGCGCATCACTGACCTTGATGGCGCGCAGTTTGGCAAGCGCTGCATTTTTATCGGCATCGCCTGTTGCATCATGAAACCCTGAAATCACCAGCTTGCGGCCCGTCTTTGCACCCTTGACCACATCAGCCAGCGCGTCACCCGCGCCAGAAGCCAGGTCGGCCTTGCCGGATGCAAAGTAAAACTTCACCACGCCGTTTTCAACCTTGACGCTGGCTGCGTCTGAAGCAGCCAGCGCGGCACTGGCCGCATCGGCAGGGGCTGAAGTAGCGGGCGCCGCCACTGCAAGTGTGTTGGCCGGTGCGGCCTTTGGCGTCGTGCCGACCTGCCCCGCCTTGAATATTGATATGCCGATGACGAACGCAACAACCAGCGCGATCAGGCCAAACACCACCGTGAGTACAAGGCCTTGCTGGCCGTCATCGTCCTGGGAAAACATCTTTTTTTATTCCTGTAAAAGCGTTGGAAGCAGCCGCATTGTAAAGTGGGGTTGTGGTGTTTCCCTCTCAAAAACCCCCTGTAACAAGTGCTTTCATCCCGCGCAATCCGGCGCGCATGCTGGAGGTGGTGCGCCGCGAGTGGGGCGGCAAAGGCGACCTCTGGATTTTTGGCTACGCCTCGCTGATCTGGCGGCCCGAGTTTGAATTTGCAGAGGAGCGTTTTGCAACCATCTACGGCTATCACCGCGCGCTCAAGATGTGGAGCCGACTCAACCGCGGCACGCCTGAATGCCCGGGGCTGGTGTTCGGCCTTCTGCATGGTGGCAGCTGCAGGGGCGTGGTTTTCAGGATCCCGCGCGCCCGCGTCGAGGCCTCACTGCCAGCCCTGTGGGAGCGCGAAATGCCCAACGGCGTGTATGACCCGAAATGGCTGCGCTGCCATACGGGCAAGGGCGATGTGCAGGCGCTGGCCTTCACGCTGTCAAAACGCAGCCCCAATCACACCGGCGTACTGAGCGAAGACGTCTACCGGCAGATTTTTTCAGATGCGTGCGGCCGCTACGGCACGACCAGAGAATATGCGCGGCTGACCTATGAGAAGCTCAAAACGCTGGGCATCAATGACCATGCGCTGGCGAAGCTGCTGAAGCTGGCGGACGACTAGGCAGCATCCTTGCGCTGTGCGAGCAGTGCTTCGGCGCGCTGCAAATCATCCAGCGTGTCAATGTCCGTCACCACACCGGCGTCATCAACATCGATCAATGCCACAGAGCCTGCAGCCATCTGCGCCTGCAACACCGATGCAGCGCCCCTGCTGCCTTCAAGCTGCAAAAGCGCCTGCCCGCAAACAGAACCAAAGCGCACGGGGTGGCCGCGCTGGCCTTCATGCACCGGCACCGTGACGGCCATGGATGAAGGTGCTGCAATGGCCAGCAAGGTTGAAGCCCTGACCAGCGGAAGGTCAGCCGGCAGGATCAGCCAGCCATCTGCGTCGGGCGTTGCGCGCACACCCGCTGCAATCGAATCACCCATACCCGGGCGCGAAGGGTCGGCCTGCACCACATGGAACGGCAAGCCGCTGGCCCTGACGGCATCCAGCACATGGTCAATGACAGGCCTGCCGCCCAGCAGGGCCTGCAGCTTGTGCACCTGCCCGCCCGACGCAGCAAAGCGTTCGCCGCGGCCGGCGGCCAGAACAATCACGACAGGTAGGGATGACATGCCCTCCTTATACTTCAGGCATGGCAGACACCCCCACATCCATCGCCGATCTCCGCAAGAGCTACGAGCGGGCTGAACTCAGCGAAGACGCTTCGCAGGCCGATCCGCTCAAGCAGTTTGAGCAGTGGCTGAAAGAAGCCATTGCGGCAAAGGTGCCCGAGCCCAACGCCATGACGCTGGCCACCGTCGGCAGCAACCTGCGGCCTTCAACCCGTGTGGTGCTCATCAAGGGCTATGACGAACGCGGCATTGACTGGTACACCAACTACGACAGCCGCAAGGGCATCGAACTGGCAGGCAACCCGTATGCGGCATTGCAGTTTCACTGGGTAGAGCTTGAGCGCACGGTGCGCATCGAGGGTGTGGTCGAAAAAGTATCTGCCGAAGAAAGCGACGCCTATTTCAACAGCCGGCCGCTGGACTCGCGCATAGGCGCCTGGGCCAGCCCGCAGAGCGAGGTGATCCCAAGCCGCAGCGTGCTGGTCACCAACGCTGCCAAATACGGCGCCAAATTTCTGCTGCAACCGCCGCGTCCGCCGCACTGGGGCGGCTACCGCCTCAAGCCGGACAGCTGGCAGTTCTGGCAGGGGCGCAGAAGTCGCCTGCATGACCGGCTGCGCTACACGCTGCAGGCCGATGCGAACTGGTTGCGCGAGCGCCTGGCGCCCTAGCCTGGCGCGTCATCCCGGGCTTGACCCGGGATCCATGACTGCGGGTTCAGAGCAGCTTCAAACATCCCACTGAATGAACATGGATTGCGGGTCAAGCCCGCAATGACAGATCCTCAAGGCGTTTGATGGCTTGATGCGCGACAGCCTGCAATTGCGCAGCGCTGACTAAGGCAGGCGCGATTTCAGCCAAAGGCACCAGCACAAAGGCACGCTGCATCATGCGCGGGTGCGGCACTGTCAGTTGCGATGATTCAATCGTGCTGCTGCCGTAAAGCAGCACATCAAGATCAAGCGTCCGCGGCGCATTGATGTACGGCCTCTCGCGTCCGGCAGCCAGTTCGATACGCTGGAGTTCACCCAGCAGTTCAGGTGCGGTCAGCAGAGTCTGCACCTCAACCACAGCATTGAGGTAATCGCCGCCCGGCGCGCGCTGCTCGCCAGAGGCTCCCGTCTCAAGCGGCGCGGTTTTGTAGAGGCTTGATGTCTTTGTGAGCTGCGTCAGGGGCAGTTGTTTGACAGCGGCAATCGCCTGCCGCAAGGCCAGGGCCGCATCACCCAGATTGGCGCCGAGGGCGACGTAAGCCGTGACAGCGTCCCTGGCACCCACGTCGAAGTCCTCAGTCGGCAGACCCGGTGTCCGAAGGCGAAGAATGGCCAGCACCGTCAGCAGATCCGCCGGCACGATTGACGGGCTTGCGGCGGCGACGGCGCTTTTTCGCCGGGGCTGAACCGTCCGGGGGCACGGCAGCATCTGCCGGGGCGAAATCATCGTCACCCGCACGGGCCGGAGGACTTGCCGCTTCGGCATCCTGCCGCTTCACGCGCGTACGCGGCTGCTGTGGCCTGCCCTGCTGCTCCAGCCGCGCGGCTTCAATCATGGCATGGCGCTCGTCGTCATAGGCGGTGCTGAATTTCTCCCACCACTCGGCCAGTTCCATGTCGATCTCGCCGGTCTGCGCGCGCAGGCGCAGGAAGTCGAAACCGGCGCGAAAGCGCGGCTGCTCCAGCAGCGAGTAAGGCGAAGAGCCCACGCGCTTTTCAAAACGCGGCTGCATGGTCCATATCTCGCGCATGTCTGTGCCCAGCTTGCCGCGGCCCGTCACGTCACCAATCTTGGCATTGAAGGCATCGTCAATCGCATCCTGGAGTGCGGGCATGGTGTGCTCGCCGAGCTTGCGCCGTTTCTCCCAGCCCTCACGCACGTCCACCCACAGCACACATGACAGCAGAAAGCTCGGCGCAACGGGTTTGCCTTCGCCAACCCGGCGGTCGGTGTCTTTCAACGCAAGGTTGAGAAAGGGCTCTTCGGCCGCCTCGACCACCACGTCCAGCAAGGGATAGATGCCGGTGTTCAGACCCAGCGCCTTGAGTTGCGCCACGCTGGCAATCGAATGCCCGGTCTGCAGCAGCTTGAGCATTTCATCAAACAGGCGCGACTGCGGCACGTCGGCCAGCAAGCCCTTCATCTCCGCAAGCGGGGCAACGGTCTTGTCCTCGAACTTGAAACCCAGCGCTGCCAGCTTGGCCGAGAAACGCACCGCCCGGATGATGCGCACCGGGTCTTCGCGGTAACGCACAACCGGGTTGCCTATCATGCGGATGATGCGTTTTTTGGCATCGCGAATACCGTTGTGGTAATCGACGACGATCTGGGTCTCAGGGTCGTAGTACATGGCGTTGATGGTGAAGTCGCGGCGCGCCGCGTCTTCTTCCATCGGGCCCCAGACGTTGTCGCGCAGCACGCGGCCAGATGCATCGACCGCGTGTTTCATGCCGGCCAGTTCGCTCTTGCTGGTCCGTTCATTGCCGCCCACCTGCTCGGCCAAGGCGCTGTCGAGGTGCGCGCGGAAGGTCGACACCTCGATCACCTCATGCTCGCGGCCGCGGCCATAAATGACGTGCACGATGCGAAAACGCCTGCCGATGATGAAGGCGCGGCGAAACAGCTGTTTGACCTGTTCGGGCGTGGCGTCGGTGGCCACGTCGAAGTCTTTGGGGCGCAAGCCGACCAGCAGATCGCGCACCGCGCCGCCGACGATGTAGGCTTCAAAACCCGCTTCCTTCAGCGTATGCACCACGTCCCAAGCACGTTCATCGACCAGCTTGGGGTTGATGCCGTGGTCCTTGACGCCGATTTCCTGGCGGGTTCCGTAGGGGGATTTCTTGACCCGTTTGGTGGCGGCTTCGGTGGTGCCGGACTTGCCAAACAGCTTGTCGATAAATTTTTTGATCATGAGGTCGCGATTTAGGGAAGCCTGAAAACCTGATTCAGGCCCCGAACAGGTCAAGTATGCGCCATCCGCGCTTTGTGGCGAGTGCACGCAGGCGCTCGTCCGGATTGGTGGCCACGGGATGGGTCGCTTTTTCAAGCAGGGCCAGGTCATTCATGGAGTCGGTGTAGAAAGTGGTTTCGACATCGTTCCAGCCCAGACCACGCTCTGCGAGCCAGGCTTCAACGCGGGTGACCTTGCCTTCGCGAAACGACGGTATGCCCTTGATGTCGCCTGTAAACCAGCCAGAATCATCACGCTCAAGCTCTACCGCGATCAGGTCCTTCACGCCAAAAACGCTGGCGATGGGGCGTGTCACAAACTCATTGGTGGCCGTGACGATGACGACCTCTTCACCGGCATCCTGGTGGCCCTTGACCAGCTCAAGCGCCTGTTGGGTGATGCCTTTGCCTACAACCGCTTTCATGAAACGCCCATGGCCGGCCAACGCTTCGGCCTCGCCCTTCTCGCGGATGGCCTGGGTGGCGAAGCGCACGTACTCGTTGATGTTCAGCGTGCCGGCCCGGTACTGCTCAAAAAATTCGGTGTTGCGGCGCTTGAACTCCGTGCTGTCGCACCAGCCTTCGGCGATGGTGAACTCACCCCATTCGTAATCGGAATCCAGCGGGATAAGGGTGTGATCAAGGTCAAATAGCGCTATCTTTTTGCGGGCAGTCATGGGCAATCGTTATTGGTTTTCAAGCATGGACTTGATCAGCGGTATGGTGATGGCGCGCTGGGTTTGCAGGGCATAAGCATCGAGCTGGTCAAGCAACTGCATGAGGCTGCTCAGATCGCGCGAAAAGCGGGTCAGCATGAAGTCCATGGCCTCGTCACTCAGGAAGACACCACGCGCATCAGCCTCACGCCTGAGCACGGCCCGGCGTTCGGTTTCGGTCAGTGCATGCAGCTCAAACACATGGCCCCAGCCCAGGCGCGAACGCAGGTCATCACGCAGCACAAGGTCGGCCGGCGGCAGGTTGCCCGCCGCAAGCACCCAGCGCGGGTGGCCGTCGGCCGAACTCAGCGCATTGACAAACCAGTTGAACGCGGCCTGCTGCTGCACAGCCGTATAGAGGTGGCATTCATCGAGGATCACACCGGCCCAGGACTCGTCAAACGCCGGCGGCTCCAGTACAGAAGCATCCAGCCAGCCGGTGCGGGCGCCCTGCTCCCGCAATGACTCGGCCACCGCTTTCAGCAAATGGGTTTTTCCGCTTCCGGGTGCGCCCCAAAGATAGGTTGGCACGGGTGAGCGCAGGCTGTTGCCGGCCCAGAGCTCAAGATGCCTGAGCGCAGCCTCATTCGGGCCGGCAAAAAAATTGGAAAACGACGGAACAGAAGCCAGCCCGATATCAAGTGCAATCTGTTTCATGCCTGACATATGTATCTGTGCATCAGCCCTGGTAAAGCTTGCTGGTCATGTAGCTCACCTTGATGCGGCGGATGGCCACCAGCAGCACCGCGCTGGCGGGCAGCGCAATGAGAACACCGACAAAACCGAAGAGCTGGCCGAATGCCAGCAGTGCAAAAATCACCACCAGCGGGTGCAGGCCTATGCGCTCACCCACCAGGCGAGGCGTGAGGAAGAGGCTCTCGACCACCTGCCCGATGCCGTACACCACACTCACCATGACCAGCACCTTGAGCCCGGCGAACTGCAGCAGGCCAGCCAGGACGGCCAGGATAAGGCCGATGCCGAAGCCGACATAGGGAATGAACATGGCCAGACCCGTGAATACACCGATGGGCAGGGCCAGGTCCAGCCCGAAAAGCGCCAGCCCTATGGCATAAAACGCCGCCATGATGAGCATCACCAGCAACTGGCCGCGCAGGTACTGGCCCAGCACGCTGTCGGCCTCATCGGTAAAACTGTCCACACCGGCGCGCATGCCCAGGGGCACCAGTTCCAGCAGGCGCGAGACAAACCTGTCCCAGTCCATGAGCAGGTAAAACAGCGCGACGGGAATCAGCATGGCATTGCCAACCAGGGTCAACGCCACGCTGCCACCCAGCTTGAGTGACGACAACAGCGAGCCGAAGGCGTCTTCGTAATTGGCATTGAGGTACTTGAGGGCGAAGGCCTTGATGCTGGGCACGTCGAGCGCCACATTGATGCCGAACTGCGCCAGCCAGGGCGACAGGCCGGTGTTGAGGCGGTCCGCCAGCACGGGAATCTGCTCGCGCATCATGGGCAGTTCCTTGACCAGGATGGGCACGATGAGCAGCAGCAGGCCCAGCAGCGCAATCAGGAAAAGCACCTCGACGATGATGACGGCGATCACGCGCGGCATGCGGCCGTTGCCGATGCGGTCAATGCGGTTGACCAGGGGCGTCAGCGCATATGCGAGCACGGCCGCCACTACAAACGGCGTGAGCACCGGGCCCAAAAGCCACAGGGCCAGAACAACCACCGCGGCAATCAGGCACCAGGCAGATGCGCGTTTTTGGGTGTTGGTGAATTGCATAAAGCCCTGTAAAGCGCCGGCTAAGGCCTGGAAATCGGCCCTTTGCAGAGCCTTTAGAATCATGCCTTGATTCTATCGGGCTCGAAATACCGGCAAAGACTGCCGGCAAGGCCCGCGTCCCTCCCGACTCCACCAGCCGCCCCCAAGACCCCACATGACGAATACCCCCCTTTCCTACAAAGACGCCGGCGTTGATATTGACGCGGGCGACGCGCTGGTCGAACGTATCAAGCCTCTGGCCAAAAAGACCATGCGTGAAGGCGTGCTGGCAGGTATTGGCGGTTTCGGCGCCCTGTTTGAAGTGCCCAAGCGCTACAAGGAGCCGGTACTGGTGAGCGGTACCGACGGCGTGGGCACCAAGCTGCGCCTGGCTTTTGAGTGGAATATGCACGACACCGTGGGTATTGACCTGGTGGCCATGAGCGTCAACGACGTGCTGGTACAGGGTGCAGAACCCCTCTTCTTCCTCGACTATTTCGCCTGCGGCAAGCTCGATGTAGACACCGCCGCCGCAGTTGTCGGCGGCATCGCCAAGGGCTGTGAGCTGAGCGGCTGTGCATTGATAGGTGGCGAAACGGCAGAAATGCCCGGCATGTACCCCGAAGGTGAATATGACCTGGCCGGTTTTGCCGTGGGCGCCGTCGAGAAGTCAAAAATCCTGACGGGTAAGGAAGTCAAGCCCGGCGACGTGGTGCTGGGCCTGGCCAGCAGCGGCGTGCATTCCAACGGTTTCAGCCTGGTCCGCAAATGCATTGAGCGCGCCGGCAGCGGCGCACCCGCCCAACTGGACGGCAAGCCCTTCAAAGAGGCCCTGATGGAGCCTACCCGCCTTTACGTCAGGAATGTGCTGGCGGCACTGGCCGCCCACCCGATCAAGGCGCTGGCCCACATCACCGGCGGCGGCCTGCTGGAGAACATTCCACGCGTGTTGCCAGAAGGCACTGCAGCCCACCTCAAAAAGGGCAGCTGGCCGCAGACAGAGCTTTTTGCCTGGCTGCAGAAAACCGCCGGCATTGACGATTTCGAGATGAACCGGACCTTCAACAACGGCATCGGCATGGTCGTTGTGGTGGACGCGGCCAACGCCCGGGCCACCGCCAAAACACTGGGCGACGCGGGTGAAAAGGTCTACGAGATTGGCGTAATTGCAGCGCTCGGGGATACCGCCCCGGTGCTTGTGGCCTGAAACCCAGCCCACTCCAGACCATCAAAAAGGCCTCAAATGAGGCCTTTTTGCTACAAAAACCCTAGCTGGGCAGGCTTGTGGCTGTTAGGCCTGCTGGACAATCAGGCCCAGTTGTATCAAACTGTGCCTCCGATTCGCTCACGGAACAGCCATGCCAGTCATCGCAGTCGTCAACCGCAAGGGCGGTAGCGGTAAAAGTACCCTCGCCGCACATATCGCGGCCTGGTGCTCGCGCCATGGCAGTTCCGTCATGCTGGGCGACGTAGACCGCCAGCAGTCTGCGCGCAACTGGCTCAAGCGCCGCGATGCATCCCTTCCCGCCATTGCCCCCTGGGCGGTTGACCAGAAAAACATGCTGCGCGTGCCCACCGGCATCACCCATGTCGTGCTCGATACACCGGGCGGCATGCATGGTTTCGAGCTTGCCCGGGTCGTGATGTTTGCCGACGCCATCGTCATGCCGGTTTGCAACTCCATGTTTGACCGCGAATCCGCCGCCGCATGCCATGCCGAACTGATGGCCATGCCGCGTGTCGCCAGCGGCCGCTGCAAGCTGGTCACCATAGGCATGCGCATTGATGGACGCACCAACGCCTCGCAGACGCTCAGGGACTGGTCTGAAAACCTGGGCGTGCCCTTTCTGGGTGCCTTGCGTGAAACCCAGCTCTATGTCAAAAGCCTCGAACGCGGCATGACAATTTTTGACCTGCCAAGTCAGGTGGCCGCCACCGATCTTCAGCAGTGGGAGCCGATTCTCGAATGGCTGGAGCAGGTGCTCTACCCGCAGCAGGCAGCCAATGACGCCGTGGTAGCTTCAGCGCCCCTCATATCACCAGCCCACAGACCCGTCGAGCAGTCCGTCCGCCATTCGCTGACGGGGCTTGCAGTCAACGCCGCCTCTGCGACTGCCAGCAGGCTCAGGCCTGGCGCCCCTGCTGCATCAGGCGGGCATCAGGCAGTAGCCGCACCGGCGGTAAAAAGCTCTTTGCCCAACAGTCTTGTACCGGCGCAGGAGTCGCTGGTTCACGGCGGGCGTTTGTCCGTACACGGCAGCGGCCGCGTCGGCAGCTCACCGGTGCTGGCCAGCGGCAAACCGGCCATGACGCGCAATGTCAATTCGCAGGATGGGCTGCAGATTCCGCAATTCCTCAAGCGTACGCCACTCCGGAGCGGTCAAAACTAGCTCGTTTCGCGGCGCAGTTGCTCCAGCCGTTTGGCGACTGAATCCAGGTCCTGCGCGTCTTCGGCCTGTTCAAGATACTTCTCAAGATCAGACACCGCCCTTTCGGCATGCCCCTGAACAGCCCAGGCCAGGCCGCGGTCGCGGTACTCGGGCCATGCGTCGGGCTGAAGAACGATGAGGCGGTCTTCCACCGCGATCAACCGTTGCCAGTCTTCCTGCGTCTTGTGGATTTCCTTCAGGTTGCGCAGCATGCGGCTGATGATCTCGCGTGGCGGGGCCGACTGCAGGTACAGGCCGATAGGCATTTCAAACTCTTCATCAAGCCGGCTTTTCTGCCTGAAAGGCTCAAGACGTTCTGACAACTCTTCGCGGCTCAATGACTGGCCGGTAAACGGGTCTATCACCACCTGGCCCTTGGGCAGATTGACCTTGACCATGAAATGCCCGGGGAAAGCCACACCGCGCGCATTCAAACCCAACCCTCCTGCCAGTTCCAGCCACAACACCGCCAGCGTGATGGGAATCCCGCGCCGGGTTTTCAACATGGCGTTCAGGTAGCTGTTGTCCGGGTCGTAATAGTCATTGATGTTGCCGCCGAAATTCAGGTCGTGAAAGAAGAACTGGTTCAGCAGGCGGAGTTTTTGCAGGGCCGAGGCATCGGCCGGCAGGCGGCGCTTGATGCGCGCCATCAACTGGTCCACATCGCCCAGCACCTGCTGCACGTCGAGGTCGGGGTATTCGTCCTGCGCGAGGCTGATGGCGGCTTCAAGCAGCGGAAAGTGTTCGTCGCTCTGGACCAGGCTGGCGAAGTACTGCAGCGGTGAAGGAACGTCCAGATTTAATGCCATGGCCCTACTGTCTCACAATTTTGGCGCCATGGCGACGCCCGTTGACTCACAGCAACAACGTGGTCAATGCGCCCCTGCCGCAGCATCCGCGCTGCTCGCTCCGCCGGCACCAGGTTTGGCCGGGCGTGCAAGATAAACCAGCGGTATCAGCGCCAGGAAGATGAGCGCCGACACATAAAACACATCGGATGCAGCAAGCATGTAAGCCTGCTGGTCCACCAGCCGGTTGATGGTGCCCAGCGCCTGGTCGGGCGTGAGCCCGGCGCTGCCCAGACCGGCCATCGCACTGTTCGCCGCCTGGCTGCCGGTGTTGACGCTGTCGGTGATATGCGCATGGTGCATGGCGGCGCGGTCCTGCCAGACGGTGGTGGCAATCGAGGTGCCGAACGAACCGGCCGTGATGCGCGCAAAGTTCGACAAACCCGAGGCCGCCGGAATCTTGTCGGGCGAAATGCCAGACAGCGTCAGCGTGACCAGCGGAATGAAGAAGAACGCCATGGCCACACCCTGGATGATGGTGGGGATCATGATGGTCCAGAAGTCGGCCTGGGTGTTGAAGTGGGAACGCATCCACAGCACCAGCGCGAAGGTCAAAAAGGCAAAGGTCGCCATCCTGCGCGGATCAACCCTGCCGATGTTCTTGCCAACGATGGGCGAGAACACCAGCGCCATCAAACCGACCGGCGCCATGATCATGCCGGCCTGCGTGGCGGTGTAGCCCATGAACTGCTGCAGCCAGAGCGGCAGCACCACCACGTTGCCGAAGAAGAGGCCATACCCAACCGACAGCGCCAGTGCACCGGCCCAGAAGTTGCGCCGTTTGAAGAGGCGCAGATCGACGACGGGATGTTCTTCAGTCAGTTCCCAGATCACAAACGCAATCAGTCCCACCAATGCGACGATGCCCAGCGCGATCACTTCGCCGGAGTGGAACCAGTCCAGCTCCTGCCCCTTGTCGAGCATGATCTGCAGCGCCCCAATCCACAGCACAAGTAGCGCCAGCCCCACCGAGTCGATCGGCAGCTTGCGTATCTGGCTTTCGCGCTTGTGGTAAATCTTCCATATCATGAAGGCTGCGGCAAAGCCGACCGGTATGTTGATGTAGAAAATCCACGGCCATGAAATGTTGTCGGTGATCCAGCCGCCCAGCAGAGGTCCAAGCACGGGCGCCACCAGCGTCGTCATGGACCACAGCGCCATCGCCAGCCCCGCCAGTGCCTTGGGGTAACTCGACAGCAGCAGCGTTTGCGAGAGCGGGATCAGCGGGCCGGCAGCCAGGCCCTGCATGATGCGGAAGATGATCAGCGTCGTCATGTTGGGCGCCAGGCCGCACAGCCAGGAGCTGATGACAAACAAAATCACGCTGATCATGAACAGGCGCACCTGACCGAAGCGCTGCGACAGCCAGCCGGTCAGCGGCACCGATATGGCATTGGCCACACCAAAACTGGTGATGACCCAGGTGCCCTGGTTGGGGCTGACGCCAAGGTCCCCCGCAATCGCAGGCAGCGACACATTCGCAATCGAGGTGTCGAGCACGTTCATGAAGGTTGCAGCCGACAGGGCCAGCGTGCCCCACATGCGGGCCGAGCCCGTCAGCGGCGGCAGCTCGATGTGCTCGTAGGGCCTTTCGGCCACTGGTGCAGGCGCTACGCCAGCCGTATCAGTAAGAGTTTCAGTAGCCATGAAAGCCCGGGAAGATGCCGAAAAATGCCGTTGAAGAAATCAGTAACCCGGGGTTTAGAACGTCGAGGTCACCAGGACGGGTTTGGACACCACGGCAGCTTTTGCCAGGTTTGAACTGGCGTCCACTTTCGCGGCACTGGCTTTCCCGGCGTTGGCTGCCACGACGGATTTGCCCATGTTCGCGGCAATCACACGTTTGACATCCTGGTCGGCTGCATCACCCGGCACGCCGTAAGCATGCACTTCAGCCTGCGCAGCAGGGCGCGGTGCGTCGGCCAGCGTCTTGCCGTCCTTGTTGCGCACATCCACTTCTGCGTCCATGGACAGACCCACACGCAGCGGATTGGCTTCGATTTCTTTCGGGTCCAGCGCGATGCGCACCGGCACGCGCTGCACCACCTTGATCCAGTTGCCGGTGGCGTTTTGTGCAGGCAGCAGCGAGAACGCTGCGCCGGTACCAGCGCCCAGGCCTGCAACCTTGCCCTTGTACTCAACCTTTTTGCCGTACACGTCAGCCATCAGCGTGACAGGCTGGCCGATGCGGATATTGCGCAGCTGCACTTCCTTGAAGTTGGCATCCACCCAGACCTGCTTGAGCGGGATGATGGACATCATGGGTGTGCCGGCCGCCACGCGCTGGCCGAGCTGCACTGTGCGTTTGGCGACATAACCATCAACAGGCGCAGGCAGTGCTGCACGTTGTGTGGCCAGAAAGGCTTCACGAACTTTGGCGGCTGCCATCAGCACGCTGGGGTGCTGCTCTACGCTGGTGCCTTCGGTCAGGGCCTGGTTGCTGGCAAGCTGCTCACGCGCGGCGACCACACCGGCCTGGGCCGCAGCCAGCGCGCTTTTTGCGTTGGCAAGTTGAGTCTCTGCATGGCCCAGTTCTTCGCGCGACACCGCACCGTTGCCGGTCAGCGACTGGCGGCGGTTGAGATCGTCGTTCGCCCGGGCGATCTCGCTCTGGGCCTTGGCCACATCAGCGTCGCGCAGCATGATCTGCGCAGACAGCGTGCCGTTGTTGGCATACAGCGTGCGCGCCTGGCGCACGGCCTGCGCCAATGCCGCTTCGGCCTGGTCTAGCGCCACTTTGGCATCCGCCGGGTCAAGCTGGACCAGCGGCTGGCCGGCTTTCACAAAATCGGTGTCGTCCGCCATGATGGCCAGCACCGTGCCACCAATTTGCGGCGTGATCTGGATCACGTTGCCCTGCACATAGGCGTTGTCGGTGGATTCGTAATGGCTGGCGACGAGGTATTCGTACACGCTCCAGCCCAGGCCGCAAACGACCACCACTGCAGCCAGTGCAGTGAGGGCTTTTTTGCGGGTGGGGTTGCCCTTGACCGGGCCGGGCGTGTTGGTGGCTGCTTGAGGTGCGTTCATGATGTTTGACTTCTGGCGTTGACTGGTTCAGGAAGGACGAATGTGTCTCTGTACTTTTGTCTCTGGCTTTTTATCGGGAGGCGGCGACGGTTTGCGGCAAGCCCTGCGCTGGCACGTAACCACCGCCCAGTGCGCGAATGAGTGCGACTTGCGTGTCGATTGCCCGGGCAGAAAGGTCTACCGCGCCACGGCGTTGCGCCAGTACATTGGTTTCGGCCGTCAGCACATTCAGGTAGTTGCCCAGCCCCGCCTTGTAGCGTTGCAACGCGATGTCGTAGGCGCCTTCCGTTGCCTGCTGCGCAGCGCGCTGCTCTGCCTGCTGGCGCGCAATCGCCTGAGATGAAGCCACCTGGTCGGCCACATCACGCACGGCGTCAAGCACGGCGGCGTTATAGCTTTCAACCGCTGCATCAAGGTCAGCCGTTTTGCCGCGCAGGTTCGCGCGCAGGCGGCCTGCATCAAAAATCGGCAGGCGAAGCGCGGGGCCGACGCCCCACTGCTGGCTGCCCGATTCAAACAGGCGGTTCAGGCCAATGCTTGAAAAGCCGGCGAATGCGACGAGGTTGATGTTGGGGTAGAACTGCGTTTTGGCATTGGCCACATCCTTGACGGATGCCTCGACGCGCCAGCGTGCAGCTGTGATGTCGGCGCGGCGGCCCAGCAGGTCTGCCGGAATGGCGGTTGCAGCGGCGACATTTCTAATCGCCGAGAGCTGTGGCGGAACGGTATTCAGCGCCACATCGGGCTGGCCGACCAGCGCACCCAGTGCGTTGCGCGTGAGGGCCATCTGCTCCTGCAACGATTCAAGCTGAAGGCGCGCTTCCGGCAGCCCGCCTTCGCTCTGGCGCAGTTCAAGCCGCGTGTCCAGGCCGGCGGTCACGCGGTCCTGCACCAGCTTGAGGGTCTCACCGCGTTGCGCCAGCGTGCGTTTGGCAACTTCGGCCTGCTCGTTGAGGCGGGCGAGCTGAAAGTATGTGCGCGCCACATTGCTGGCCAGCAGTATGCGTGCGGCTTCTGCATCTGCTTCAGCGGCGTGCATGCTGCCAAGGGCTGCATCAAGTGCAGCGCGGTTCTTGCCGAAGAAGTCGAGTTCCCAGCTTGCGTTGAGCTGGGCCGTGCCGGTTTCCTTGACGGTGCCAGCCAGCGGCGCAGGCACAAGGCCGTTTTTTGTATAGAGCTGCCGCGTCGCATCAAGCTGCGCATTGATTTGCGGCAGGGTTGCGGCATCGGCCACTTCAATCACGGCCTGCGCGCGCGCCAGTCGCGCCTGGGCGATCTTCAGGTTGGGACTGCTTGACAGCGCCTGGGCGACAAGGCGGTTGAGCTGCTCGTCACCAAAATCCTTCCACCACTCTGCGCCTGGTGTTGATGCCACAGGCAAGGCAGAAGACGCTGGCGCCTGCAAACCGACAGACGCCGCATCGCGCAGGGAAGCCGTTGGCGCAATGCCAGACATGTCGGCGCAGCCAGTGAGCCCCGTGGCTATCACGCCTGCGGCGAGCACACTGGCAGCCGCCACCATGGCCATGCGGAAAGACGCGTGCCACACAGGCAGGTCGCTGTTCAGGCGGGCCGTGCTTTCAGGCTGTGCGATACAGGCGTCACATGACGCGATTTCAGGCTTGTTGTTCATTTTCGGCAGACGATGGAATGCGGCGCAGAAAGCCCTTGAGCACCTGCCACTCTTCAGCAGAAAAACCGGAGAGATGCGCGTTCTGCACGCGGCAAAGAATCCCGGGGATGCCCTGGGCTGCAGTGCGGCCGGCGTCGGTCAGTTCAAGGTTCACCACGCGGCGGTCTTCTGACGAACGCACGCGGCGGCAGAGTTGCTTGGCTTCAAGCCGGTCCAGCAGGCGGGTCATGGACCCTGCGTCCAGTTCACAAGACCGGGCAAGCTCGGCCACCGTGGAAGCGGTTCCCATATAGAGCTTGAGCAGGGGCACCCATTGCGCATTGGTCAGGCCCGTGGGTTCAAGCTCGCGCTCGATCTGCTGGCTGGCTACCGAAATGATGCGCCGCATCAGATACGCGACGCTTTCATCCGGGTTGTAGCCTTTGGCACGATAAAACTCCACCATCGGGCATGTCAGGCCATCAATGAGGGGATTGCTTCCGGTTTGCGGATTTTGTGGAACGGTTTTTGAAGCCATGAGCAAATAATACATGCCTAAGCAAATATTGTCAAGGCGGTCTTTGTATGGGCAAACTTTGGCGCTAAACTTGCCCGATGGCCACCTCCCCTATCCCATCAGACGCGCCCAAGGGCTCTCCGCGCTCACTTTCAGGCCTGGTGCCCTTCCTGCGCCCTTACTGGGGGCGGATTGCGCTGGCGGGCTTTTTCCTGGTGATGGCTGCGATTGCGACGCTGGTGTTTCCGCTGGCGCTGCGCAGCCTGATTGATGGGGGGCTGGTCAATGGCAGCATGACTGCCGCGGGCAAGGGCGAACAACTGGTCGCCCTGCGCAGCCACTTTTTTGAACTGTTTGCCGTCGCTGCCGCGCTGGGCCTGTTTTCAGCCGGGCGCTTTTACATGGTGAGCTGGCTGGGCGAACGCGTGACGGCCGATTTGCGCAATGCGGTCTATTCGCACGTCGTGCAGCAAAGCCCCGAGTTTTTTGAAACCACACAGACCGGCGAGGTGCTGAGCCGCCTGACCGGCGACACCACGCTGGTACAAACCGTCGTCGGTTCATCACTGAGCATGGGCCTGCGCAACGGCGTGATGGGCGTGGGTGCACTGGTCATGCTGATCTATACCAACCCCTATTTGATGTTTCAGGTGCTGGGCGTGCTGGTGCTTATCGTCGCGCCCTCCGTCTGGTTTGGACGCCGCGTGCGCAAGCTCTCGCGCGCCAGCCAGGATCGCGTGGCCGATTCAAGTGCCATCGCAGCCGAGGTACTCAACGCCATCCCGGTGGTGCAAAGCTACACCGCAGAACTCCGCGAGGCAGCGCGCTTCAATGTCTCGACCACCAATGCCTTCAACGTCGCAGTGCGGCGCACAAAGGCGCGCTCGGTGCTCGTGGCCTTCATCATCATCGCGACGTCGGCAGCGCTGCTGTGGGGCCTGTACCAGGGCACGCAGGCCGTCATGCGCGGCGACATCAGCGCCGGCCACTTGGGCCAGACTGTTGTCTACGTGATCATTCTCGCCAGCGCGGCAGCCGTGTTGGGTGAGGTGTATGGCGACCTGCTGCGCGCGGCGGGCGCGACCGAACGCCTGATGGAATTGCTTGAATCGCGTTCGCCCGTGACCTCACCTGCCAACCCGGTCCCTGCAGCTGTGACGCAGGCGGGCAGCGCCGTCAGGTTTGAAGCCGTCAACTTTCATTACCCGTCGCGCCCCTTGCAACCCGCCCTGACCGATTTTTCGCTCAGCGTGGCACCCGGTGAAACCGTCGCCATCGTCGGCCCCAGCGGCGCCGGCAAAAGCACGGTGTTCCAGTTGCTGCTGCGCTTTTACGACCCGGCCTCTGGCCGCATAGAACTCGATGGCGTGCGCACTGCCGACATGTCGCTCGAGGACCTGCGCCAGCGTGTCGGCATCGTGCCGCAGGACGCCGTCATCTTTTCAACCAGCGCGCTGGAGAACATCCGCTACGGCAAGCCGGATGCGACCGAAGAAGAAACCAAAGCCGCTGCGAAAGCCGCGTTTGCGCACGACTTCATCAGCGCTTTGCCCGAAGGCTACGACACCTTCCTCGGTGAGCGCGGCGTGCGCCTGTCGGGCGGGCAGCGCCAGCGCATCGCGATTGCGCGCGCGATGCTGAAGAACTCGCCACTGCTGCTGCTCGACGAAGCCACCAGCGCGCTCGACGCCGAAAGCGAGCGCATGGTGCAGGCCGCGCTCGAATCGGCCATGCGCAACCGGACCACGCTGGTCATCGCCCACCGGCTGGCCACCGTGCAGCAGGCCGACCGCATCGTGGTGCTGGACCACGGCAAGCTGGTTGAACAGGGCACGCACGCCGAGCTGGTGCAGCGCGGCGGTGTGTATGCGCGGCTGGCAGCGCTGCAGTTCACGACCTGAAGTTCACGATCTGAGGTCATGGCCCGCAGGCCAGGCCCACGCAATAAACACATAACAGCTAGTGCGAGCGGCCGGAGTCTTCACGGCAAGGCCTGCCTAGAATCGTTCGCGTGCCAGCTCCCTGGCAACCATCGTCACACATGAAAAAAAGAGGCAACATGCGCAATCCAGAAAACACCACACTTCCCAACCGCCGTGCAGTCCTGCAGGCCCTCCCCGCGATCGCCGCTGCAGTGGCGCTGCCAGCCGCCGCACAGACCGGTGCCCGCCCCTACCCTGCCAGCCCCGTACGCGTGATCGTTCCGCACCCTGCGGGCGGCCCGGCCGACCTCATTGCGCGCGTGGCTGCAACGGAGCTGGGCAAGGGACTGAACCAGTCCTTCTTTGTTGAAAACAGGCCAGGTGGCGGCAGCCTCATTGGCGCAGCCGCCGTCGCCCAGGCCAAACCCGATGGCGAGACCCTGCTGGTGAATGCGTCTGTGCATGTCATCTACCCGGCCATGTTCAAGCAGATGAACTTTGATGTCATCCGCGACTTCACACCCGTCACGCAACTGACCACCGTTCCGCTGGTGCTCATGGTCAACCCGCAGCTACCCGTCAAAAACGTCAGGGAGCTGATCGCCTACGCCAAGGCCAATCCCGGCAAGCTGTCGTTCGGCTCTTCCGGCAACGGCGGCGCGCAGCATCTTGCAGCTGAGCTTTTCAAGCAGATGACGGGCACCTATATGGTCCACATCCCCTACCGCGGGGCCGCGCCCGCGCTGACCGACCTCATGGGCGGCCAGGTGCAGGTGATGTTTGACTCCATGACCTCATCGCTGCAGCACATCCGCAGCGGCAAGCTGCGTGCACTGGCAGTTACCAGCCTGCAGCGGTCCAGCCTGTTGCCGGATGCGCCCACGGTTGCCGAATCCGGTGTGCCGGGCTACACGCTGGCCAACTGGTACGGCATCTGGGCGCCGAAAAATACGCCGCCAGAAATCGCCAACCGCATTGCCGCAGAGATCGCCCGCACCTTCCGCACGCCCGAGATGTCTGCGCAGCTGCGTAATTCGGGGTCTGAAATCGTTGCCAGCACACCCGAAGAATTCGCAAAATTCTGCCTGTCTGAAAAAGAAAAATGGGCGAACATCGTCACCCGCTCGGGTGCAAAGCTCGACTAAAAGAGGCAGCCACATCAAGCTGGACGGCGGTTATGCATTTTTTGCATGAAAAGTAATCAGACCAGCCTTGGACATTTGCAGGCAGGACTCCTAAGCTCCGGGTATCGACTCTTCCAACCGATTCCCCCAACAGGAGTTTTCCCATGTCCAAGGCCACATCAACCGCGCAGGCAGCCGCAGCCGCTGTAGACCACAGCGCGCATCCCCTGCCCTCATACCTTGAGGCAGACAACCTGGGCCCCTGGGGCAACTACCTGCAGCAGGTTGACCGCGTCATCCCGCATCTGGGCAGCCTGGCGCGCTGGGCCGAAACCCTCAAGCGCCCCAAGCGCATCCTGATTGTTGACGTGCCCATCCACATGGACGACGGCACCGTGGCCCACTTTGAAGGCTACCGCGTACAGCACAACGTCTCGCGCGGTCCCGGCAAGGGCGGCGTGCGTTTTCACCAGGACGTGACGCTGTCTGAAGTGATGGCGCTGTCGGCGTGGATGTCGGTGAAGAACGCCGCCGTCAACGTGCCCTACGGCGGCGCCAAGGGGGGCATCCGTGTCGACCCCAAGAAGCTCTCGCGCGGCGAGCTGGAGCGCATGACGCGCCGCTACACCAGCGAGATCGGCATCATCATCGGCCCCAACAAGGACATCCCCGCACCCGACGTCAACACCAACGACCAGATCATGGCGTGGATGATGGACACCTATTCGATGAACACCGGCTCGACCTCGACTGGCGTGGTCACCGGCAAGCCGGTGGATTTGGGCGGCTCGCTGGGCCGGCGCGAAGCCACGGGGCGCGGCGTATTTACCGTCGGTGTTGAAGCCGCCAATCACATCGGGCTTGAAATCTCCGGCTCGCGCATCGCCGTGCAGGGCTTTGGCAACGTGGGCGGCGTGGCCGGCAAGCTGTTTGCAGAAGCCGGCGCGCGCATCGTCGCCGTACAGGACCACGGCGGCACCATCTACCGCGAAGCCGGGCTGGATGTGCCATCCCTCCTCAAGCACGTTGAAGAAAACGGCAGCGTCGGCGGCTTTCCCGAATCAGAAGTGATTGCCAGTGACAGCTTCTGGGATGTCGAGTGCGACATCCTCATACCCGCAGCGCTTGAGCAGCAGATCAACGCCAGCAACGCAGGCCGCATCAAGGCCCGCATGATCATCGAAGGTGCCAACGGCCCGACGACCCCGGCGGCCGACGACATCCTGCAGGAGCGCAACATCCTCGTGCTGCCCGACGTGATCGCCAACGCCGGCGGCGTGACGGTCAGCTACTTTGAATGGGTGCAGGATTTCTCCAGCTTCTTCTGGGACGAAGACGAAATCAATGCCAGGCTGGTGAAGATCATGAAGCACGCCTTCGCAGCCGTCTGGGCCGTGTCGCAAGACCAGAAAGTCAGCCTGCGCACGGCAACCTTCATCGTCGCCTGCAAACGCATACTGCACACGCGCGAGCTGCGTGGTTTGTACCCCTGAACTGCAGGCAGAGCCGCCCGACGGGGGGTGGTTAAGAGAAAACGGCGCTTTCGGGCGCCGTTTTTACTATGGTTGTGATAGCTGCTCACGTACGTATCTATTGGCCTGCAGCCGTTTTTATGCCTGAAAATGGGCATTTTTTGGCTGTTTTTGAGTGTTGAAAGACCTCGAACGATGCTTCAGGCCTTAAAAGTTAATATGGAACTTAACTTTGAGGTTTTTTTAACGTGTACGTTAAAAATAGGGAGGCAATTCAGCAAGGGGCTGCCAGCACTTCAGCAGCAGCCCGCATCCACCATTCCTCCACTCAAAGCTGGAAGGCGAGCCCCCTGACCAGCCCCTCCCCCAGCTCACCCCAAAAACCTGGTTTGACAGGGGCGTACGGCGCGGCGTTTGAGATATGCCCATCAATCCAGCGGGTAAATCGCTGGACGTCATCCGGTTTGAAAAAAGCGACCATCAATTCATAGTTGAGGAAAAGACTGCGCCCGTCCAGGTTGGCAGAACCCGCCATCGCCAGTTCGCCGTCGATCACCACGGCCTTGGCGTGAATCATTCGGGGGAGCATCCAGACACGGCCACCCGCCATGGCCAGGTCCCGCAGCGCAGCATGCCGGGCGACGTCTGCCAGGAGATGGTTGGATTTTTGCGGCATCAGCAGGTCAACGCAGACACCACGACGCGCGGCCAGCGTCATGGCCATCAGCAGCGTGGTGCCCGGCACGAAGTACGGCGTTGTCACAAGAATGCGGCGTCGGGCATTAAAGCAGCTGGCGACCAGCAGGGAATAAACCGTATCGTCTTTTTGATCAGGGCCGCCCGGAACAAACTGGGCCATTGCCGCGCTCCCGGCGGCAAGCCCTTCTTCCTCTGTCTTCGGGCGAGACGGCAACGCAACAGTCTGTGTCGCAAAGGCCCAGTCCATGTCGAACTGCTGCTGCGCACGGTACGCGAGTTGCCCCTGAAAGTCAAAGCTGAGATCAGTCCAGGGCGGATGTCGGGCGCCTTGGGCCGGATCACCGACAAAATATTCGGCGGCCAGGTTGCGCCCCCCGCACCAGACGCGCCGGCCATCGGCAATCACCATCTTGCGGTGATTGCGCATATTCGTTCTGCCCACCAGCGCCGAGCGCAGGGGGGAAACAAAAAAAGAGACCTGCACACCCGCAGCAGACAGGCGCCCGAAATGCGGCCTGCCGCCCATATACACCCCAACGCCATCGACAAGCAGGCGCACCCTGGCGCCGGCTTGCGCACGCACCATCAGCAGTTGCTGCACTTCCTCGCCCAGCACGTCGCGGCCAAGCAAAAAGGTGGAGACATCCAGCGAGGTTTGCGCACTGCCCATGACGCGCCTGAGCGCGGCAAGCGCTTCCTGGCCATCCTGATGAACCTGCAGCGCGTCGTAGCTGTCGGCAGGTGGCAGGGCCATCGCGGCCGCCAGGTGCTGGAACCTCGCCGCAAGCGAGTCAGCCTCCAGACCCGGCGCGAAACGCAGCGGCACTTCCGGTGGCGAGAAAGGCGCGCGAAGCGCTTTTCGGTTACCCAGAAAAAAATACAGGGGAAGCGCCACGTAGGGCAACAGCGCCAGCGAAACCACCCAGGCAATGGCGGCAGAAGGATGGCGGCGTTGCCCCCGGACGTGCGAAGCCAGGACATAGATGACCAGACCTGAAAAAGCTGTCAGGCCGTGAAGCGTCAGCAGATGACTCAACCCCAAGCTTTGCATCATGGACTCCGAAACCGCCAGGGCCTGTTAACAGGCCCTAATCGTCGCACACGGTGATCTCCCCGCTCCGCCCTCCGTGACATTCATGGCGGTTTCAAAATTTTTGGCCGCGTCGGCGGGACGGTCGGCGCGTGTTCGAGGGTAAGCGCGGCGCGCGACCCGTGGCAAGCCCTGATTGCGGATTGAAGCGGGTTTGATGTGGCGCAAAACCATGATTTTGCACACGGCGTAAGGTGTCGATCTACATCTTCAAAGGGGCCGCCATGCAGACTCATCAATCCATCCTGGTACATCTCGACAGTTCCCCGCGCACGGCTGACCGCATCAGGGTCGCACGCCAGCTCGCTGAAGAATGGGAAGCCAAAGTCACCTGCATGCCCTGCACCCTGCCCTCGCTGATGCGCTACCCCTTCGCGATTGAAGGCGCAGCACAGGCGGTCGCCATCATGGTCAAACTTGACAGGGAGTTCCGCGACAAGGTTCGCGCAACATTTCTGTCCGCAAGCGGCGGATCGCCGCGCCTCGTATGGGCAGAGCCCCTGGCTGATGCGCCATGGGGGTTCGCCCACCAGGCGCTTTATGCCGACCTGATGATTCTGGGCCAGCGTGATCCGGAGGACGCCGCTGCCGACGAACTCCCCGCCGACTTCCTGCCCAGCCTGCTGGTTGAAAGTGGACGGCCCGCGCTGATACTGCCATTTATCGGCGCAGCGTCGCCCATCGGACAAACGGTTCTGGTGGCCTGGAAGGAGACACGCGAAGCCGCCCGCGCCGTCTCTGCGGCCATCCCCTGGCTGAAAAAGGCAAAGCAGGTGCACGTCGTTTGTTATGGCGATGCGGCAGACGTCCCGCTGCAGTCACTCCAGACCTACCTGAAGACACAGGGCGTCACGGCCAGGCTGCATCCCGGCGGGCCGGAAGAAGGTGATGCAGGCGGCAATCTTTTGTCCATGGCCGCGGATCTGGGCGCAGACCTGCTCGTCATGGGCTGCTACGGCCACAGCCGCGCCCGTGAATGGGTATGGGGCGGCGCCACACGCACCATCCTGCAGTCCATGACACTTCCGGTGCTGATGTCACATTGAGGGCGGGGCTGGCCGGGGCCAGATCCGCGGGGCATCGCCCACGCGACCTAACGTTGAAGGTAACCGGACCGCAACACTTGCGGCGAAGCCGCGTCCTGCAGTTTCGGGGCCGCGTTGGCCGACCAGTTAGAGCGCATTCTCTGCTGCACCGAATACGGCCCGCTTGATGCTGAGAAAGTTCAGAACACCAGCGCATGGCAACGAGAGAGCTCCCACGACGAAAACCGCCAAAACCCAAAGAGGAACTGACTGCGTTTCCGTTAGGGCGAGGGCAAGCGCGCCAATGCAGATGACCAACCATACAAAGGTGGAGATAGATGCAGCACCCAATCCATAGGCCGAGAACGCATTTCGATGACCGCTGTCAGAACGCCAGGCCATAAATGCACCAACAAAGTGAGCGAGGGTGCACACGGCCACAAGTGTGACGAATGCGGTCATCGATAGCCGGCCGGGTGGTGGATTGCCGCCAATTGCGAATGAGGCGACCCCTGTCACGAAAACGAGCAGGAGAATGCCAGCAACAACATTGATCGTCCGACTGATGTATTTCATACGCTCTAACGTAAAAGTGACCTGGCCAACAACATTCGCGGCGGAGCCGCCTCTTGATGTTGTTGGTCCGTGTTGACTGACAGGTTAAGTCTAAGCGTGGACATGTTGATTAAGCATTTCAGCCACGTAAGGTGTTGCAACCACTTCATACTCAAGTATTCCCATCGTCCCTACCCACTGCCCATTCAGACCAAGAGTGTCAGCGAAGTGCACAAAGATGCAGAACCTTGCGGCCTCCCCAACCAACAAGTTTTGCAGCGGAACGACGACTTGCCATGGGAACTCACCGGCACGAAACGTGAGCTGACGAACCCCATCACCGAAAAAATCCTGGTTGTGAAACCAGACATCTGAGCTCTCCCAAGGTCCAACAAGGGGAACCAGTAGTCCCTCGATTGCTTCCTGGAGGTTTCCGTCAATCTCCCCGTGCGCGTCGCCCTGATCCGCGAAGAACTCGTGTGTCCCCTTCAAGCTGGCCATCTCGGACCAGTACACATCTTCAGATGACACAACGCGAATTCGCACGGTGACTGTTCCCCCAGACTTAACGTTGGCGCTGTACGGCGCGCAGCACGCGTCGCGAAGCGGCAATTTGGGGCTGCGTGTCCGCGATGAGCAACTTGTTAAAGCGCATCGACGTCATACTCAAAAGTCTCGTCGTGACGCCACTTCAAAGCAAGCGGCCCACCTTCTATAAAGATGTCCACATCGTCACTCGAAGGGTAGCAAAAGTCGTTCCAATATGTGACGAAGGTCTGCCATGGCAGAGACAGCGCAGTGTCCTTGTTCCAAACAGCGATGACGCGACCGCCCCTCAGTGGCAGGCTTGCGAGCCAACGGCTGGTTTCATCCGCGTTCCCTGTCGCACTATGCTGAACCATCGTCGAGCCAAAACTCTTGGTCGTGGAATGGCCAAGTGCCTCAATCTGTGTGGTCGTTAGTGGTTGCAGCGCTTGCAAAACATCGACCGGCAGCACCGCATGCGATGGCTGAGTCCATCTCCATACCAAGGGGAAAGTGGCGACGTCCATATATAGCTACTGTGCGCTTTAACGCCGCCGCTCAGCCGACGCCGAAGGCGCTCGGATGCAGCGGCATGTTAAGGCGAAGAGCATCACGCGCAACCCTCAACATATTCAACTGCTGGCTTGAGTCCGGCGCGAATTGCTGTGACCTTGCCACCGCTCTCTTCAAAAACGAGAGCCGCGCGCGCGCCAGCGGCGTCAAGAATAAGGTAATGGCCATCATCGTCGTATTTGTGCGGTCGAACTTCGACTTTGGGATGCATTGCCTTTACTTTGGCCAAGGAGGCGCCGACTGAAACACGTGCGCTGTTCCGGATTCCACGACCAGCGTCCGCGCGCGTAAGAATGCCTTCTTCGGCCATGAATCGCAAATTCGGGTACTTCCTGAACTCCACATACTCGCACCCTTCGCCTGTGTGCCTCTGTTTGGTTCGTTGCTTTAGAGTCGATTCGGCGGCTTCAACGCGCATCCCAAAATGAATTGGGCCATACCCTTTAGGTGACAACACATCGGCATGTGCAATTGTCGCTCCCGACACGGCGACAAAAATGAATGAAACAAATCGGAAACCGACAGGCATGTTTTCTGCGCCTTAACGTGAAGATGACCGGGCCACAACAAGTTGCGGCGAAGCCGCCTTCTGCTGTTTTGGGTCCGTGTCGATTGGCATGTTAAAGCGCGTCACTCGAGCACTCCTTGCCTGTACGAGGGTTCCCCATCCACCCTGACGCGAAGAACGTATTGCAGCGGAAAGATGCGGTCTTCTTCAATGTCCATCAATTTGGCGAAGCGACTACGTGCGACCTTGTTGCCGAAGGAGACGGGTAGATACCGACCATCGTGAAGCAGCACAGCCCCGTGTGGCTCATTCCAGCCCGAGTCAGTAGATAGCACCAGGAAGCCCTCGAAGGTTTGCCTTGGCCCTCTAAACTCCGCAGCGACGGAGAGCGAGGATGCATCAAGGGGAACAGCCTTCGCCGCAACTGGTCTAACCCACGTCTCATCTTGGCCGGGAATATCTTCTTCATCCATTGCGAACTCCCAGATAGGAAACACGGTGAGGTCGTCAACCGAAAGCTGGTCGATCGGCTTCCGCGTGCTAAGCGTCGCGCTCATTGGTAGTCCTTTAACGTTGAAGGCAACCGGACCGCAGCCCCAGCGGCGAAGCCGCCTCGTGCAGGTGCGGCTCCGTGTTGGCCGACCAGTTAGATTGCATGCTCAAGATAGCAACTCAGAATTTGAGCCTTGCGGTAGCGGTCTGGGCCGTTGATATCTTCTTGCGGTTCATCAAACTCAACCCAATAGAAATACCCGGGACCCTTGAGGGTATCGACTGACTCAGGGCCATCGCACACGGTGCCCATAAAGGACTGCTTCCATCCCCCACCAGGCGTAACGGAAACACGAGCGCCAATGCTAAAGCTCTTTCTTTGGATGGTGTTGGGCATAGGCATATCGTTTCTGCAATCTAACGTAATGTATGCCGCAAAGCCTGCGGTATAAAAATGCGGTTGCAATATAACGTGGTCATCCCATCCTCCTGAAACACGCTTGCACATTGGCTCTGCGGCAAACATACTGTTTATTCACACAGTTATAAACAAGCCATGAAACCTCGCAACCCGCCATTGCAATCTGTGCGCCTTTTGGACCAGGTTCGGGAGCGAATTCGGTATTTGCACTATAGCCTCAGCACCGAAAACCCACCTTTACTGGGTCCGGTTTTTCATTCTGGCACGGTCGCACCCACGAAATGACGTCATCCCATGGATGGCCCAAAACGCTATTGCAGCGTTTCCTTTAGCGCAGCGGGTAGCGGCAGGGGCATGACCTCTATGCCTTCCTCCAGCAACTCGACCGTTTCTTTCATGCTGGCCTGGCCGCGAATGTTGCGGGCTTCTGTATCGCCGTAGTGCATGCGGCGGGCTTCTTCGGCGAAGCGGTTGCCTACGTCTTCGGTGTTGGCCATGACCTGGCGCAGGGCCTTGAGGAAGGCGGATTGGGCTGCGGGGTTCATCACGTTGCTGGCGTCTGCCTGGGCTGGTGCGACAGCCGTTGATGCCGCCGCGCCAGGAGCCGCTTCAGAAGAAGTGCTGGACGCAGCAGCAGGCGCTGCATGACCACCGAGGTTCAGGCGTGGCGCGCTGGGCATCTTCTGCACGGCCTTGTCTGAACACATGGGGCACTCGACCAGGCCGCGTGTCAGCTGGCTCTGGAAGTCATCTTCGGACGCGAACCAGCCTTCAAACGAATGCTGGTGGGCGCACTGGAGATTAAGGACCTTCATGGTTGCATTATCTGCAAAGCGTCACGAGGTGGGTATTTGCCAGTCCAATGCCCATGCGCCTGACAACACGTTCTGCAACCAGAGCATGCCGGTCAGGGTTTTGGCATCGGTGACCTGGCCGTCACGGCACCAGTCTGAAAGCTCGGCGGGCGTGGCGGTGAACACCTCTAGAAACTCGCCAGCATCAAGCTCGCGTTCGCCTGCGATCATGCCGCGTGCAAACCAGATGTCTATGAACTCGGTTGAATACGAGATCACCGGGTGCAGCACGCCGGCCTTTGCCCATTCGCGTGCCGTGTAGCCGGTTTCTTCAAACAGCTCGCGCTTGGCGCAGGCCAGTGAGGCTTCGCCTTCATCGAGCTTGCCTGCAGGGAACTCGATCATCACGCGGTGCATGGGGTAGCGGTACTGGCGCTCAAGCAGCACGCGGCCATCATCCAGCAGGGCGATCACCATCACCGCGCCGGGGTGGACTATGTATTCACGTGTGGTCTCGGTCGCATCGGGCAGGAGCACCGTGTCGCGGAATGCGTGAAGGAAGCGCCCCTTGAGGATTTCCGTGGAGGCGATGGCCGTTTCGGTGAGGTGTGCGTCGTCTTTCATATGCCAACGCCAGCCTTTAGCTGCGGTGTTTGAAGAGGTAGCGGTAGGTAAAACCAGGAAACGCAAAGGTAATGAAGAGCGCGCCGGTAATGGCGTAAAACTCCCAGCCCTGGGGTGCGATCTGCCCTGCCCTCTGCTCAAGAAAAAGGCCGAGGCCACCAGCCACAAAATACCAGATCACCATCTCTGCGAGACGGGTGGCCAGGTTTTTAGGCGACTTGAGCGCCAGCACGGCGAACAGCCGGTTGCTGACGAAAGGAAGGTTGGCCAACAGCAGCGCTACCAGCACCACCACCCATACCGAGGCAGTTTGGGTCATGGCAAGCGCTATCAGGTGCCCAGCGTCTTGACGATGCCGCTGATGGACTGCGCGCAGAGCGTCATCAACCCACCGGGCATGATGCCGAGAATCAGTATCAGCGCGCCGTTGATGGACAGCACCACACGCACATCAGCCGGCGCAACCAGCACGCCGGTGTTGGCGCCTTGCGGGGCATCAAAATACATGACCTTGACGACGCGCAGATAGTAGAAGGCGCCGATCAGCGACATCATCACCGCGAACACGGCCAGCACCAGGTAGCTGGTGAGACCGGACGAGATCAGTGCCTGCAGGACAGACAGCTTGGCGTAAAAACCAACCAGCGGCGGCAGACCAGCCAGCGAGAACATGCAGATGGCCATGACACCGGCATACAGCGGGCTGCGCTGGTTGAGGCCGGCCAGGTCGGAAATTTCTTCCGACTCGTGACCTGCTCTGGCGAGCAGCATGATGATGCCGAATGCGCTGAGCGTGGTCAGCACATAGGTGATGGCATAAAACATGGCTGCGCTGTAGGCCGACTCGGTGTTGAGCTGGTTGCCGTTAACCACGCCAGACATCAGGCCAAGCAGCAAAAAGCCCATTTGCGAGATGGTCGAAAACGCCAGCATGCGCTTGAGGTTGGATTGCGCGACAGCAGCCAGGTTACCCACCAGCAGCGAGCCAATCGCCATCAGCGCCAGCATCTGCTGCCAGTCAATAGCCAGAGGCAACATACCCTCGACCAGCAGGCGGATGCAGATGGCGAATGCCGCCAGTTGCGGTGCGCCGCCTATCAGCAGCGTGATCGCGGTGGGTGCACCCTGATACACATCAGGCAGCCACATGTGGAAAGGCACGGCACCCAGCTTGAAGGCCAGGCCCGCAACAATGAAAACCAGACCGAATATCAGCACCTGATGGTTCACCGTGCGGCTGGCGATGGCGTTGAACACGGTGTTGACGTTCAGTGAGCCGGTAGCGCCATAGAGCATCGACAGGCCGTAGAGCAGAAAGCCCGAAGCCAGCGCACCCAGCACAAAATATTTCATCGCCGCTTCTGTGGCCGTCGCGTTGTCGCGGCGCAGCGCCACCAGCGCGTAGCTGCACAGGGTCATGAGCTCAAGGCCCATGTAGAGCACCAGAAAGTTGTGGCCGGAAATCATCACAAAAATGCCGAGCAGCGCAAACAGGCCCAGCGTGAAGAACTCGCCGCCGCGCAGCATGTCGCGGCCTGCAGCATAGGGGCGGCCGTAAACAAAAGTCACCATCAGGGCCAGGCAGGCAAAACACTTGAGCCAGCCGCCCATGGGGTCAACGACCACCATCTTGTTGAAACCGTAGAAGGTTTCGCCGCCGGCAGCGTAGGCGGCTTCGAGGGCGGCAACAACGGCCAGCGTGATGAGCGTCAACACATAGGTCAGGGTGCGCTGTGGTGACTTGACACCCAGGTCAACCAGCGCGATCACGCAGCCCATGACCAGGAGGATGATTTCCGGGTAGACCGCGATCAAGGAGAGTTTGTCTATCATCTTGATGCTCTGGATTAGTTCAGTTTCGACGTGGCGACATGCTTGAGCAAATCAGCCACGGAGGTGTTCATCACATCGGTGAACGGTTTTGGATAGATGCCCATGTACAGCACGGCGACGGCGAGGATGGCGAGCATCAGGAACTCGCGGCTGTTGATGTCGGTCAGGCCTTTGACGTCATCATTGATCACGGGGCCGAGGTAGACGCGCTTGAACATCCACAGCGTGTAGGCCGCGCCGAAGATCAGCGCCGTAGCCGATGCCAGGCCAACCCAGAAGTTGAACTTGACCGCACCCAGAATGACCATCCATTCGCCGACAAAACCGGCAGTGGCAGGCAGGCCGCAATTGGCCATGGCAAACAGCAGTGCAAACGCAGCAAACTTGGGCATGGTGTTGACCACACCGCCGTAGCTGGAAATCTCTCGCGAATGCACGCGGTCATACAGCACGCCAATGCACAGGAACATCGCGCCCGACACAAAACCGTGCGCAATCATCTGCACGATGCCGCCGGAAACACCGAGATCATTGAAGATGAAGAAGCCCAGCGTCACAAAACCCATGTGCGCGACAGACGAATAAGCCACCAGCTTTTTCATGTCCTGCTGCACCATGGCGACCAGGCCGACATAGATCACGGCCGTCAGCGACAGCGCAATCATGAGCCAGGCCCACTCGCGCGACGCATCGGGCGCAATCGGCATCGAGAAACGCAAAAAGCCGTAGGCGCCGAGCTTGAGCATGATGGCTGCCAGAACGGCAGAACCGCCTGTGGGTGCTTCAACGTGCACATCGGGCAGCCAGGTGTGTACCGGCCACATCGGCACCTTGACGGCAAATGCCGCGAAGAAGGCAAAGAACAGCAGCGTCTGTATGGTGCTGCCCAGCGGCAGCTTGTGCCAGACCAGAATGTCGAAACTGCCACCCGACTTGCTGTACAGATAAATCAGCGCGACCAGCATCAGCAGAGAGCCCAGCAGCGTGTACAGGAAGAACTTGAAGGCCGCGTAAATCTTGTTCGGGCCGCCCCAGATACCGATGATGAGGTACATCGGGATCAGCGTGGCTTCAAAGAACACATAGAACAGCAGGCCATCGAGTGCGGTAAACACACCGATCATCAGGCCGCTGAGGATCAGGAACGACGCCATGTACTGGTTCACGCGGGTGGTGATGGACTCCCAGCTGGCGATGATGACCACGACGTTGATGAAGGCGGTCAGCAACACAAACCACAGCGAAATGCCGTCGACACCGAGGTAGTAGTTGACGTTGAAGCGCTGTATCCAGCTGGCCTTCTCGACAAACTGCATGGCCGAGGTACCCAGCTTGAAGCCGTCGTACAAAGGCAGCGTGACCAGAAAGCTGGCGACAGCGCCTATCAGCGCGATCCAGCGGACGCTCTTGGCCTGGTCGTCACGACCGAAGGCCAGCAAAACGACACCGAAAGCAATCGGCATCCAGATGGCAAGGCTCAACAAACCCATTTTTGTTCTTCCTTGTTCTTATTTATTGAGCCAGACGAAATAGGTCATCAGCACAAACACGCCGATGATCATCCCGAAGGCGTAGTGATAGATGTAGCCGGACTGCAGGCGGCGCACGATGCTGGACACCCAGCCGACGACCTTCCAGGAGCCGTTAACCAGCGCACCGTCGATGAACTTCTGATCGCCGCCCTTCCACAGGCCCATGCCGAGCATGCGGGCACCACGGGCAAGCACGTTCTCATTGAACCAGTCGAGGTAGTACTTGTTATCAAGCAGGTTGTAGATCGGCATGATGTTGCGCTTGATGGCCGCAGGCAGTGCCGGGTTGACCATGTACATGTAATACGACAGCGCCACGCCTGACAATGCCAGCCAAAACGGTGCCGTCATCAGGCCATGCAAAGCCATCTGGGCCGGGCCGTGGAATAGCTTGGCGAGCTCTTCCATCGCCGGGTGCTTCTCAAGGTTGACGAAGATCGCGTCCTTGAAGAATTCACCAAACAGCATGGGCTCAATGGTCATGAAACCAATCACCACCGACGGAATGGCCAGCAGTATCAGCGGCACGGTGACAACCCATGGTGACTCATGTGGTTTGGCGTGGTCGCCATGGCCGTGGTCATCGTGTGCATCATGCGCGCCATGATGGTCGCCATGGTGGGCATCCGGGTTCTGGTCGTAACGCTCCTTGCCGTGAAAGACAAGGAAGTACAAACGGAACGAATAGAAGGCGGTGATGAAGACACCGGCCAGCACGGCAAAGTAGGCAAAGCCAGAGCCGGTGAGGTGGCTCTCATGCACAGCTTCAATAATGCTGTCCTTGGAGTAGAAACCAGCAAACAGCGGCGTACCGATCAGGGCGAGCGAGCCGAGCAGCGAGGTGATCCATGTGATGGGCATGTACTTGCGCACGCCGCCCATCCAGCGGATGTCCTGGTTGTGGTGCATACCCAGGATGACCGAGCCTGCACCCAGGAACAGCAGCGCCTTGAAGAAGGCGTGCGTCATCAGGTGGAACACAGCGACCGAATAAGCCGACGCACCCAGCGCAACCGTCATGTAGCCGAGCTGCGACAGCGTTGAATAGGCCACCACACGCTTGATGTCGTTCTGGATGATGCCGAGGAAACCCATGAACAGCGCGGTGATGGCGCCTATGATCATGATGAAGCTGAGCGCGGTGTCGCTGAGTTCAAACAGCGGCGACATGCGCGCCACCATGAAGATGCCGGCCGTCACCATGGTCGCAGCGTGGATCAGTGCGGAAATGGGCGTCGGGCCTTCCATCGAATCAGGCAGCCAGACATGCAGGGGGAACTGCGCCGACTTGCCCATCGCACCGATGAACAGGCAGATGCAGATCACCGTGACCAGCATCCAGGTGGTGCCAGGCAGGTTGAGTTTGGCGAGGTCACCCGCCTTGGCGAAGGCCTCGCCGTAGTTCAGCGTACCTGCGTAGGCCGCGATCAGGCCAATGCCGAGGATGAAACCGAAATCACCCACGCGGTTGACCAGGAAGGCCTTCATGTTGGCGAAGATGGCCGTCGGCTTGTTGAAGTAAAAGCCGATCAGCAGGTAAGACACCAGGCCCACGGCTTCCCAACCGAAGAACAACTGCAGCATGTTGTTGCTCATGACCAGCATCAACATGGCGAAGGTGAACAGCGAGATGTAGCCAAAAAAGCGGTTGTAGCCCTCTTCTTCTTCCATGTAGCCTATGGTGTAGATGTGCACCATGAGCGACACAAAGGTCACCACACACATCATCATGGCCGTGAGGCCATCAACCAGGAAGCCGACTTCCATCTTCAGGCTGCCGACCGTCATCCAGGTGTAGAGCGTCTCGTTGAAGCGCGCACCGTCGATGGCCACGCTTTTGAGCGTCATGACAGAAAGAATGAATGCGACCAGCACGCCAATAATGGTCAGCGAATGCGACAGGCGGCGGCCCAGCAGGTTGCCACCGAAAGCAGTACCGAAAACGCCGGCAATGATGGCGCCGGCCAGTGGCGCTAGCGGAACTGCCAGCAATGTTGAGGCTGAAAGGGTCTGGCTCATATCTGTTTAGCCTTGCAGCGTATTGAGTTCATCGACGTTGATGCTGGATTTATTGCGGAAAAGCAGAACCAGAATGGCGAGGCCAATGGCCGATTCAGCCGCAGCAACGGTCAGGATGAAAAACACAAACACCTGGCCGGCCATGTCGTTGAGGTAATAAGAGAAGGCGACGAAATTCATGTTGACGGCAAGCAGCATGAGCTCAATCGCCATCAGCAGAACAATCAGGTTCTTGCGGTTCAGGAAGATGCCGATCACCGACAGCGCGAACAGCATCGCGCCCAATGAAAGAAAGTGTCCGAGGGTGAGTG
Organism: Polaromonas sp.; assembly: GCF_016185115.1. Taxonomy (GTDB): domain Bacteria; phylum Pseudomonadota; class Gammaproteobacteria; order Burkholderiales; family Burkholderiaceae_C; genus Polaromonas. The sequence continues at coordinate 75,306 of NZ_JACPOF010000017.1, forward strand.
TCATGCTTGTTTGTCCTCAGCGGCGGGAATGACTGGCGCTACAGGCACTACCGACTTCATCTTGACCAGGCTCACGCGGTCAGTGCTCTTGACGCGAATCTGCTCGGAAGGGTTCTGGTATTTGGAGTCCTTGCGCTCGCGCAGGGTCAGTGCAATCGCAGCAATGATGGCCACCAGCAAAATAACGGCAGCGATCTCAAGCGGGTAGAGATATTCGGAATAGAGAAGTTTGCCAAGTTCCTTGGTGTTGGAAACCTGGGCACCAATCTGGCCAGCCGTAGCTGCGGCTGCAGCTTTTGGCGGGTCGCGAAAACCACCCATCAACACATAAGACATCTCAAGCGCAATGATGGCGCCAACCGTTCCGGCCAGTGGGAAATGCTTCCAGAACCCCTTGCGAACGCCGTCGAGGTTGATGTCCAGCATCATCACCACAAACAGGAAAAGCACCATCACGGCACCGACATAAACAAGAACCAGCGTGATGGCGAGGAACTCGGCCTTAAGCAAAATCCAGACAGCAGATGCCTGGAAAAACGCCAGCACCAGGAACAGTGCTGCATGCACCGGGTTACGCGCCGTGATCACGCGAAATGCTGCGAACAGCAATATCGCCGAAAAGACGTAAAAGAGACCTGTTTTGGCGTCCATGTTGTGTCGAATTCTTTCTTGTAGCTTGGCGAACGCCGCTTAGCGGTACTTCGCGTCGGCTGCACGGTTGGCAGCGATCTCGGTTTCGTAGCGGTCGCCCACCGCCAGCAGCATCTCTTTGGTGAAGTAGAGGTCGCCACGCTTTTCGCCGTGGTATTCAAAGATGTGCGTTTCGACGATGGAGTCGACCGGGCAGCTCTCCTCGCAGAACCCGCAGAAGATGCATTTGGTCAGGTCAATGTCATAACGCGAGGTGCGGCGGCTGCCGTCTTCACGCACATCGGACTCAATGGTGATGGCCATGGCCGGGCAAACCGCTTCGCACAGCTTGCAGGCGATGCAGCGCTCTTCGCCGTTTTCGTAACGACGCAAGGCATGCAGGCCGCGAAAACGCGGGCTCGCCGGAGTTTTTTCTTCAGGAAACTGCACCGTGATCTTGCGGCGGAACATGTACTTGCCGGTCAGGGCCATGCCCTTGAACAGCTCGGTGAGCATGAAGCTCGATGCGAAGTCTTTGAATGAAGCTACTGCACTCATGATGGTGTTTTGCCGAAGCTGATAAGAGATTTCAAAGAAGAACGGCCAATTTCCCGACGGGCCGCCCCTAGGGAAATTAGCCCCTTGAGGGGGCAGAGAGCTACACGAAGTGAGCGAACGTGGGGGCTCATATTCACTTCCAGATGTTGTAAGGGGTCTGCATCCAGGCCCCAACGACCACCAGCCAGACCAGGGTCACAGGTATGAAAATCTTCCAGCCCAGACGCATGATCTGGTCATAGCGAAAGCGCGGAAAAGTGGCGCGCACCCAGAGGAACATGGTGACAACCATGAAGGTCTTGATGCCGAGCCAGATCCAGCCGGGAATAAAGCTCAGGAATTCCACCGGCGGCAACCAGCCACCCAGGAACAGCAGCACTGCCAGGATGGCGACCAGCCACATGTTGGCGTATTCAGCCAGGAAGAACATGGCAAACGCCATGCCCGAGTATTCGACCATGTGGCCTGCAACGATTTCAGATTCGCCCTCCACCACGTCGAATGGGTGGCGGTTGGTTTCGGCCAGGCCGGAGATGAAATACACCACAAATATGGGTAGCAGTGGCAGCCAGTTCCATGACAGGAATGTCAGGCCATTGCTTGCCGCCATGCCCTTGCCCTGGCCCATCACGATGTCGGTCATATTCAGGCTGCCCGAGACCATGAGCACCACCACCAGGCAAAAGCCCATGGCGATTTCGTAGCTCACCATCTGCGCCGATGCGCGCATGGCACCCAGAAATGCGTACTTCGAGTTGGATGCCCAGCCGGCAATGATCACGCCATAGACCTCAAGCGAAGTGATTGCCATCAGGAACAGAAGGCCGGCATTGATGTTGGCCAGCGCAATGTCAGGACCAAATGGAATCACAGCCCATGCAGCGAGCGCCGGCATGATGGTCATGATGGGGCCGAGCACAAACAGGCCCTTGCTGGCGGCCGTAGGAATAATGATTTCCTTGGTCAGCAGCTTGAGCGCATCGGCAATCGGCTGCAGCAGGCCGAAAGGGCCGACCCGGTTGGGGCCGAGGCGAATCTGCGTGAAGCCGATAGCCTTGCGTTCCCACAGCGTCAGGTAAGCCACGCAACCCATGAGCGGCGCGACCACACAAATAATCTTGATCAGCGTCCAGACGACCGGCCATATCGTTGCCGGCCACATGCCACCCATCAGCCCCTGTCCAAAACCGTAAATGGTGTCGATCATGCTGCCACCTCTTGCGCAACTGCTGGCTGCGCGCCGGCTTGCCGCGCGTCTGCCGTCAACTGCAGGGATGTTGCACGCCTGACAAGACCGTCGAGCTGATAGATACCAGCGACTGCGGGCACACCGCCACCAGGGGACGACAGCGTGACAGGAGCTTCGGACGCATTGCCAAGGCGCGCGGCGTTGACCTGGCCCGCATCAATGCCAGCGATCTGTTTAAGCACATCCTGCGATGACTCAAAGTCAAAACCAGGCAGATCAAGAAGATTGGCCAGCACGCGAAGTACCTTCCACGCGGGACGCGTCTCACCCAGTGGCTTGACGACAGCATGAAAGCCCTGCGCACGGCCTTCTGCATTCACAAATGTGCCGGGGGTTTCAGTGAACGGCGCAATCGGCAGCAGCACATCGCTGAAAGCCATATTGGATTTGAACGGGCTCAAAGTCACCACCATTTGTGCGGCATTGAGCGATGCGCCTGCTTTTGCGCCCGCAGCAGAATCAAACTCGGGCTCGTTGTTGAGCAACAAAACGGCCTTGAGCTTTCCGCCCAGCATCTGACCAGCATTGAGACCCTTGCCCGTGGGCAAAGCGTCTACCAGTTGGGCGCCCACCGTATTGGCAGCCTCCGTGAGATACCCGACAGTTGCACCCGTCTGTGCACCAATCCAGTTGGCCAGTGCCAGCAGGCTGGAAGCGTTGGCATGATGTGCGGCAGCATTGCCCAGCAGAATGGCTTTACGCTCACCGCCCATGAGGGACTTGGCGAGCATTTTGGCGGTATCTGTAGCCTGCCCTGAAGCTGGCGCCTGCACACCTTTTTCAGCAGCAATGGCTGAAGCCAGATCAGCAAGCGATTGCGCCCAGGATTCAGGTGTACCGATGACGGCATTGGCCACAGGCATGGCCCAGGCATCACCACCCGCGAACTCGATGTCGGAGTTGACGGTGCTGACCACGCAGCCCTTGCGGTTTGCCTGCCTGATGCGCTGTGCAAACAGCGGGTGGTCCTTGCGCAGATTGGAACCCACGACCAGCACACGCTGCAGCTGTGACAGTGATGCGATGGACGTACCGAGCCAGCGGACCGCACCGGACGGTGCAAATTCTGCGTTACGCAGGCGGTAGTCGATGTTGTCGCTGCCCAGGCCGCGCATCAGGGATGCGGCAAGGTACAGCTCTTCCAGTGTGCTGTGAGGGCTGGCCAGCGTGCCTATGCTGGCAGCGCCGTAATCCGTCTTGATCTGCTTCAGGCCATTGGCTACGTATTCAAGTGCAGTCTGCCAGTCAACCGTCTTCCATTCACCGCCCTGCTTGAGCATGGGTGCGCTCAGGCGCTCGTCGCTGTTCAGCGCTTCATAGGAGAAGCGGTCACGGTCAGCAATCCAGCATTCGTTGACATCTTCGTTTTCGAGCGGCACAACGCGCATCACCTTGTTGCTCTTGACCTGGACGATGAGGTTGGCGCCGGTGGAGTCATGCGGGCTGACAGACTTGCGGCGCGACAGTTCCCAGGTGCGGGCGCTGTAACGGAAAGGCTTGCTGGTCAGCGCGCCGACCGGGCAGATGTCGATCATGTTGCCCGAGAGTTCGGAATCAACCGACATGCCGACAAAGGTTTCGATTTCTGCATGCTCGCCGCGATGCGACATGCCTAGTTCCATCACGCCAGCGACTTCCTGGCCGAAACGGACGCAGCGCGTGCAGTGAATGCAGCGGCTCATTTCTTCCATGGAGATCAGCGGACCGACGTCCTTGTGAAAGACCACACGCTTTTCTTCTTCATAGCGCGACTCGCTGCCGCCGTAACCGACAGCCAGATCCTGCAGCTGGCATTCACCGCCCTGGTCACAGATCGGGCAATCCAGCGGGTGGTTGATCAGCAAAAACTCCATCACGCCCTTCTGGGCCTTGATGGCTTTGTCGTTCTTGGTGCGGACAATCATGCCCTGGGTCACAGGCGTCGCGCAGGCCGGCATGGGCTTGGGCGCTTTCTCGATATCCACCAGACACATGCGGCAGTTGGCCGCGATGGAAAGTTTCTTGTGATAGCAGAAGTGCGGAATGTAGGTGCCGGCCTTTTCGGCCGCATGCATCACCGTGCTGCCTTCGAGCACTTCCACCTTCTGGCCGTCGAGTTCTATTTCAACCATGTTTCTTGTCTTTCGCGGGTCAGGCTTGTACGGCGGCCTGGGCAGCAGGCGCTGCAGCTTTTGGCTTGATCATGGCTTCGAACTCATGACGGAAATGCTTGATCATCGCGCGCACCGGCATGGCAGCCGCATCGCCCAGCGCGCAGATGGTGCGGCCCTGGATGTTGTCAGCGACAGAGTTCAGCAAATCCATATCGGTTGATTTGCCATGGCCTGTGTGAATGCGGTCCACCACGCGCCAGAGCCAGCCCGTGCCTTCACGGCAGGGCGTGCACTGGCCGCAGGACTCATGCATGTAGAAATAGGACAGGCGCTTGAGCGACTCGACCATGCAACGGCTGTCGTCCATCACGATAACGGCGCCAGAACCGAGCATGGAACCCGCCTTGGCAATGGAGTCGTAGTCCATGGTGCACTCCATCATGAGCGATGCAGGCAGCACGGGAGCGGAAGAGCCGCCAGGAATCACGGCCTTCAGCGTGCGGCCCTTGCGCACGCCGCCCGCGAGCTCCAGCAGCTTGCTGAAGGGTGTGCCCATGGGCACTTCATAATTGCCAGGCAATTCGACATCGCCGGAAACCGAGTAAATCTTGGTGCCACCGTTGTTGGGCTTGCCGCAATCAAGATAGGCCTGACCACCATTGCGGATGATCCAGGGCACGGCCGCGAAGGTTTCGGTGTTGTTGATGGTGGTCGGCTTGCCATACAAACCAAAGCTCGCAGGAAATGGGGGCTTGAAGCGTGGCTGGCCTTTTTTGCCTTCCAGTGATTCAAGCAGCGCGGTTTCTTCGCCGCAGATGTAGGCCCCAAAACCATGCGATGCATGAAGCTGGAAGCTGAAGGCGCTGCCGAGGATTTTGTCGCCGAGCAGGCCTGCAGCACGGGCTTCTTCGAGCGCTTCTTCAAAGCGCTGATAGGTGGCAAAAATCTCGCCGTGAATATAGTTGTAGCCAACGCTGATGCCCATCGCGTAAGCGGCAATTGCCATGCCTTCAATCACGCTGTGCGGGTTGTACTGCATGATGTCGCGGTCCTTGCAGGTGCCAGGCTCGCCTTCATCGGAATTGCACACTAGGTATTTCTGGCCCGGGAACTGGCGCGGCATGAAGCTCCACTTGAGCCCGGTCGGAAAACCCGCACCACCGCGACCGCGCAGGGCGCCGGCCTTCACTTCTGCAATCACCTGGTCGGGCGTCAGGCCCGCACCACCGTCCTGCGCCAGTATCTTGCGCAGCGCCTGATAACCACCGCGCGCTTCGTAATCTTTCAGACGCCAGTTGCTCCCGTCGAGATCAGCGAGGATCTGCGGGTTGATGTGCCGGCCGTGGAAACAGGTCTGCACGCCGGTGGCCGCAAATTGCGACAACACTGACAGGGCCGCAGCAGAGGTTGTGGGGCTTGCGAGCGTCATGTTATTTCGCCTCGGCGGATTTGAGACCATCGATAAGCTGGTCGAGTTTGTCGTTGCTCATGAAACTGCACATCGTGAGGTCGTTGACCAGCATGACAGGGGAATCTGCACATGCACCGAGGCACTCGGATTGCTGCAGGGTAAACAGGCCGTCAGCCGTACTCTCGCCCATCGTTATGCCAAGTTTGTGCTCAAGGTGCTTGAGTGCTTTGGCACCATCGCGCAACTGGCACGGCAGGTTGGTACACACATTGAGCTTGTACTTGCCAACCGGCTGCTGGTTGTACATGTTGTAGAAGGTCGTGACTTCATGCACGGCGATGGGCGGCATGCCGAGATATTCCGCAACAACCTTCTCGCTCTCTGCGCTGACAAAACCCAGCTCTTCCTGAACGATGGTGAGGCAGGCCATGACAGCGGACTGCTTGCCGTCTGCCGGGTACTTGGCGACCTCGCGTGCAAAACGGGTGAAGGCCTGCTCGGACAAGGCGCGCGCGCCAACCGGCGCATGGACTGGAGTCATGGTGGAGCTCATTATTTTTAACGGTCGATTTCGCCGAAAACAATATCCATGGTGCCGATGACAGCGACAGCGTCGGCAATCATGTGGCCGCGAGACATTTCATCCATGGCAGCAAGGTGCGGGAAGCCGGGTGGACGAATTTTCAGGCGATAAGGCTTGTTGGCGCCATCGCTCACGATGTAGATGCCAAACTCGCCCTTGGGATGTTCAACAGCGGCGTAAGCCTCACCTTCGGGCACATGGAAGCCTTCAGTGAAAAGTTTGAAGTGGTGAATCAGCTCTTCCATGTTGGATTTCATGGATTCACGGTCAGGTGCAGCCACCTTGTGGTTGCTGGTTATGACCGGGCCGGGATTCACGCGCAGCCAGTCGACACATTGCTTGATGATGCGGTTGGACTGGCGCATTTCCTCAACACGCACAAGGTAACGATCGTAGCAATCACCCGTTTTACCGACGGGAATGTCAAAGTCCATATGGCTGTAGACGTCGTAAGGCTGCTGCTTGCGCAGGTCCCATGCGAAGCCGGAGCCGCGCAGCATCGGACCCGTGAAACCCAGGTTGAGGGCACGCTCGGGCGACACAACGCCAACACCCACGGTGCGCTGTTTCCAGATGCGGTTGTCGGTCAGCAGCGTTTCGTATTCATCAACCAGGCCGGGGAACTTAGCGACGAAATCGTCAATGAAGTCCAGCAGCGAGCCCTGGCGGTTTTCATTGAGGGCTTCGATCGCCTTGGCGTTCTTGATCTTGCTGACCTTGTACTGCGGCATGGTGTCCGGCAGGTCCCGGTACACACCACCCGGACGGAAATAAGCCGCATGCATGCGCGCGCCGGAAACGGCTTCATACATGTCAAAAAGGGCTTCACGCTCACGGAAACAATAAATCAGGATGTTCATCGCACCACAATCGAAACCATGCGCGCCCAGCCACAGGAGGTGGTTCAGCAGGCGGGTGATTTCGGCATACATCACACGGATGTATTGCGCGCGTACAGGTACATCAACGCCGAGCAGTTTTTCAATCGCCAGGCAGTAGGCGTGCTCGTTGGACATCATCGACACGTAGTCGAGGCGATCCATATAGGGTAGCGACTGGATGTAAGTCTTGCTCTCGGCGAGCTTTTCAGTCGCGCGGTGCAACAGCCCGATGTGTGGGTCAGCGCGCTGTATGACTTCGCCATCGAGCTCAAGCACAAGACGCAAAACGCCGTGAGCCGCAGGATGCTGGGGCCCAAAATTGAGCGTGTAGTTTTTGATTTCAGCCATGTTTTTTCAGCTGCTTACTGGAGGCCGTTGCCGTAGTTGTCTTCACGGATGACGCGCGGGGTGATTTCACGCGGCTCAATAGTGACTGGCTGGTAAATCACGCGCTTCTGCTCGGGGTCATAGCGCATTTCGACATGGCCCGTTGTAGGAAAGTCCTTGCGGAAGGGGTGACCGATGAAGCCGTAATCCGTCAGGATACGGCGCAGGTCGTTGTGGCCTTCAAAGACGATGCCATACAGATCGAAAGCTTCGCGCTCAAACCAGTTGGCAGCGTTCCAGATGTCATTGACCGAATCGACCACGGGGAAATCATCATCAGGGCAAAACACCTTGAGGCGCACACGCTGGTTCAGGCTCACAGAAAGCAGGTGCGATGCAACGCAATAACGCAGGCCGTCGTACTGGCCATCCTTGTATTCGGAGTAATCGAGGCCGCAGAGGTCAATCAGTTGTTCGAACCTGCATCCAGCGGAATCACGCAACAACCTGGCGGCAACCAGGTAGTCGGCAGCAGCCACAACGACAGTCACTTCGCCAAACGCAACCTGGACACTTTTTGCCTTGTCACCAAGCGCGGCTGAAACCGCCTCTGCGATTTGCAGAGCGGTTGCCGGGGAAGCCAGGACAGTGGAGGACGATTGCATCAGACCCTCGCAATCGTGTTGGTGCGGCGGATCTTCTGCTGGAGCTGGATGATGCCGTACATCAAAGCTTCAGCCGTAGGAGGACAACCGGGGACATAGACGTCTACCGGCACGATGCGGTCACAGCCACGGACTACCGAATAACTGTAGTGGTAGTAGCCACCCCCATTGGCGCATGAACCCATGGACAGCACCCAGCGCGGCTCTGACATCTGGTCGTAGACCTTGCGCAGCGCGGGGCCCATCTTGTTGCACAGCGTGCCGGCCACGATCATCAGGTCAGACTGACGGGGGCTGGGGCGGAACAGCATGCCGAAGCGGTCAATATCGTAGCGTGCGGCGCCAGCATGCATCATTTCGACGGCGCAGCAGGCCAACCCGAAAGTCATGGGCCAGAGCGAGCCCGTTTTGGCCCAGTTGACCACCGAGTCGTAGCTCGTGGTCATGAAGCCTTCGTTGAAAACACCTTCAAGTGACATACCCGTACCTTCGTTGGTGGATTGGATGGCGACACAGCGTCGCAAGAACCCTCGGGGATCTCGTTTATCTTGTCTATTCCCAGTCCAGGGCGCCTTTTTTCCATTCGTAGACGAAGCCCACGACCAGAATGCCCAGGAAAATCATCACCGACCAGAAACCGACTGCACCAATATCCTTGAGCGCAACAGCCCATGGGAAAAGGAAAGCAATTTCAAGGTCGAAAAGGATGAAGAGGATGGCGACCAGGTAATAGCGCACATCGAATTTCATGCGGGCATCTTCGAAAGCCTCGAAGCCGCATTCATAAGGGGAGTTTTTTTCGCTGTCGGGCTTGACGGGGCCCAGCAAACGGCCGAGAACCTGGGGCGCTACGCCTACACCAACACCGACCAGAATGAACAGGAGAACGGGAAGGTATTGATCGAGGTTCATCGTGGACTCAAATTCTGGAAAGCGGTTTTTGCTTCGAGCCAGTTTGCCGTTTGGGGTTTTTGGGGTCAGGGCCCAAATTCGCCGAGCCTCTGGCTCGCCCGCAGGGAGCAGTGCCTGCACTGCTGCGAAATTGGTGCCTGACCCCAATAACCCCTTTTTCAAATTTTGGTGCGGACGGCGAGACTCGAACTCGCACACCTTTCGGCACTACCCCCTCAAGATAGCGTGTCTACCAATTTCACCACGTCCGCTCTTCTTGGCCTGAAAGCCAAATGTCTGGATGGCATGAGGAACCTTGCGGCTTTTTGGCTTTCCAGACAGTCTCAGAGTTTACCCTGAAATCACGCGCTGCCCTCCTGAGGACGGCAGCTAAATCACGTTATTTCGTCGGGATTTGCGCAGCACCCGATGCAGGAGCTTTAGGCGCGGCTACCGCACTTGCAGCCGGCGCGCTTGTTCCTGGAATCTGCGCCGCACCAGAAGCTGCGGTTACGGGCGCAGGGGAAGCCCCCGGGACCACAACGGCATTTTCAAGCACGCTGGAACCGACACTGCGCGGCTGGGCATTTCCGAAGTAAGCCAGCAGCAGGGTACATGCAAAGAAGACCGCTGCAAGAACGCCGGTCGTACGCGACAAAAAGTTGGCGCTGCCGCTTGCACCGAACAGGCTGCCGGAACCGCCGCTGCCGAAGGCTGCACCCATGTCGGCACCCTTGCCGTGCTGGACAAGGATCAGGCCGATCATGCCAAGCGCAGTCAGCATTTGCACCGCAAGGACTATGGTCAGAATCACGTTCATATCTACTCCTAATTTAATAGCTGGCTGCGCGCTGATTTATTGAGCCGCAGCAATAATTGTCAAAAAATCCGGGGCCTTGAGTGAAGCGCCGCCTATCAGGCCGCCATCAATATCAGGCTGGGCGAGCAGGCTTGCCGCATTGGCAGCGTTCATGCTGCCGCCGTAGAGAATCTTCACACGATCAGGCTTGTCGGTCGCAGCCTTCAGTTGCGCCCTCAGCACGGCGTGCACCGCTTGCGCTTCTTCTGGCGAAGCGGTTTTACCGGTTCCAATGGCCCAGACGGGTTCATAAGCCACCACGATCTCGCTGATGCAGTGCCCATTCAGATGAATCACCGCCGCCAGCTGGCGCTTGACGACTTCTTCCGTATGACCGCCTTCACGCTCGGCGAGCGTTTCACCCACACACACGATGGGTGCGATGCCGGACGCCAGAGCAGCCCTGGCTTTTTCAGCCACCAGCGTATCGCTCTCGCCGTGATACTGGCGCCGCTCGGAATGGCCAACAATGGCATAGCGGCAACCAAAATCATGCAGCATGGCAGCACTGACCTCGCCTGTGTAAGCACCGGAAGCCTGTGCAGAAACATCCTGCGCACCGAGGTCGATGGCAGACAGTGCAGGCTGGACGGATTTCAGCGCCTGGAACTGCGCCAGGTAAGGTGCAGGCACACAGACCGCGACATCCACTGCCGGCTTGCCCGCGAGCCCGTTGGCCAACGCAGACAGCAAGGCCTCGTTGGCGGCCAGGCTGCCGTTCATCTTCCAGTTTCCTGCAATCAGTTTTTTCATTTCTGCATCACCAGGTCAAAACAATCTTGCCCACATGCTGGTTGGACTCCATCAATGCGTGCGCTTTGGCGGCCTCACCAGCAGCAAAGGTGCTGTGAATCACAGGCTTGATGGCACCACTTGCGATCAACGGCCAGACCTTGTCTTTCAGCGCTTTTGCAAGCCCGGTCTTGAACGCCAGCGAACGTGGCCGCAATGTTGAGCCCGTGATGGTCAGCCGTTTGCGCAGTACAAGACCGGCATTGACCTCGGCCTTGACCCCGCCCTGCACCGCGATGATGGCGATGCGGCCATCTTCGGCCATGCATTCCACCTCACGCGAAAGATAGCTGCCGGCGACCATGTCCAGCACCACATCAACGCCCTTGCCCGCCGTCAGTTTTTTGGCCTCTTCGACAAAGTCCGAAGTCTTGTAGTTGATCGCGTGGTCGGCACCGAGCGCCACGCAGGCCGCACACTTCTCATCGGTACCCGCCGTCACGATGACAGTGGCGCCCAAAGCCTTGGCCATCTGGATCGCCGTAACACCGATACCGCTGGAGCCACCCTGAATGAGCAGGGTTTCGCCGGAACGCAACCCTGCACGCTCAAATACATTGCTCCACACAGTGAAGAATGTTTCCGGCAAGGAAGCTGCCTCAATGTCACTCAGGCCTTGCGGCACTGGCAGGCACTGACCCACAGGCGCAACGCAAAGTTCAGCGTAGCCGCCACCAGCCACCAGCGCACAAATGCGATCACCGACCTTGAGGCCGGCTTCCGCCATTGCGGCCTTGTCGCCCTCAACTATGACGCCGGCAACCTCAAGGCCCGGAATATCCGAAGCACCAGGCGGCACGGGGTAGTTGCCAGTACGCTGAAGCACGTCAGGACGATTCACGCCACTGGCGCTCACACGTATCAGCAGCTCACCCGCGCCTGGCACAGGCGCAGGGCGCGAGCCGAGACGCAGCACCTCAGGCGCTCCAAAAGAAGTTATTTCAACGGCTTTCATGGGGGTTTCATTTGCTTTCTGCGCCTGCGGCACCCGCGAACGGATGCAGGCAAGCTACAAAATCCACAGCAGATGCCGATCAGCCGCGATCCTGTTCCTGCTGGGCAGGACGATCAAGCAAAGCCTTCATGGACAGCTTGACGCGGCCCTTCTCGTCGGTCTCCATGACCTTGACCTTGACGATCTGGCCTTCCTTGAGATAGTCGGTCACCTTTTCGACACGCTCATGGGCGATCTGGCTGATGTGCAGCAGGCCGTCCTTGCCCGGAAGCAGGTTGATCAGTGCGCCAAAATCAAGAATCTTGGTCACGGGGCCTTCGTAGACCTTGCCGATTTCGACTTCAGCCGTGATCTCGGCGATGCGGCGCTTGGCCTCATCAGCCTTGGCGCTGTCATTCGAAGCGATGGTGATGGTGCCGTCTTCCTCGATATTGATCTGCGTGCCGGTTTCTTCGGTCAGCGCGCGAATAACGGCGCCGCCCTTGCCGATCACGTCACGGATCTTCTCGGGGTTGATCTTCATGACATACAGGCGCGGTGCGAAATCGGAGACTTCAGCCTTGGCTTCGCCCATGGCGTCCTGCATCTTGCCGAGGATGTGCATGCGGGCTTCCTTGGCCTGGGCCAACGCAACCTGCATGATTTCTTTCGTGATGCCCTGGATCTTGATGTCCATCTGCAGTGCGGTGATGCCGTTGGTCGTGCCGGCCACCTTGAAGTCCATGTCACCGAGGTGATCTTCGTCGCCCAGGATGTCGGTCAGCACGGCAAAGCGGTTGCCGTCCTTGATCAGGCCCATGGCGATACCGGCCACGTGCGCCTTCATCGGTACGCCTGCATCCATCAGCGACAGGCAGCCGCCGCAGACCGAAGCCATGGACGAAGAACCGTTGGACTCGGTGATTTCAGAGACGACACGCATGGTGTACGGGAACTCTTCTTTCGATGGCAGCACGGCAACGAGGGCACGCTTGGCAAGGCGGCCGTGGCCGATTTCGCGGCGCTTTGGCGAGCCCACACGGCCGGTTTCGCCGGTGGCGAACGGAGGCATGTTGTAGTGCAGCATGAAACGGTCTTCGTAGTCGCCGCTCAGTGCGTCGATGCGCTGTGCATCGCGCTCGGTGCCCAGCGTGGTCACGACCAGCGCCTGGGTTTCACCCCGGGTGAAAAGTGCGGAGCCGTGGGTGCGTGGCAGCACGCTGTTGCGGATTTCAATCGCGCGAACGGTACGCGTGTCGCGTCCGTCAATGCGTGGCTCGCCGGCCAGGATCTGGCTGCGGACGATTTTGGCTTCGATGTCGAACAGCATGCCTTCAACAGCGACGCCATCAAAAACAACGCCGTCAGCCTTCAGCGCGGCCATGACTTCAGACGTCACCACGCGGCAGGCCTGTGTACGCGCCTGCTTCGCACGGATCTGGTATGCGGCCTGCAGCTTGGCGCCGGCCAGTTCGTTGACCTTTGCAATCAGTGGCTCGTCCTTGGCAGGCGCCTGCCATGCCCAGACCGGCTTGCCGGCGTCACGAACGAGTTCATGAATCGCATTGATGGCGATGTTGCCCTGCTCATGGCCGAACACCACGGCGCCGAGCATGATTTCTTCTGACAGTTGCTGGGCTTCGGACTCGACCATCAGCACGGCGGCTTCGGTGCCGGCCACGACGAGGTCCATCTGCGAATCTTTCAGCTGGGTCTTGCCGGGGTTCAGCACGTACTCGCCATTGATGTAGGCAACGCGTGCGGCGCCGATGGGGCCGTTGAACGGGATGCCGGAGATCGACAGCGCAGCGCTGGAGGCGATCAGCGCAGGGATGTCGCCTTCAACTTCAGGGTTGAGCGACAGCACGTGGATGACGACCTGAACTTCATTGAAGAAACCTTCAGGAAACAGCGGGCGGATAGGACGGTCGATCAGGCGGGACGTCAGCGTTTCGAATTCGCTGGGGAGGCCTTCTCGCTTGAAAAAGCTACCGGGAATGCGGCCTGCGGCGTAGGTTTTCTCGAGGTAATCAACGGTCAGCGGGAAGAAATCCTGGCCGGGCTTGGCATCGGATTTGGCGACCACGGTGGCCAGCACAACGGTGCCGTCCATATCAACAATGACGGCGCCGCTCGACTGGCGTGCGACTTCGCCGGTTTCCATCGTGACCTTGTGCTGGCCCCACTGGAAGGATTTGGTGACTTTGTTAAAAATGCTCATGTGTTTTTCTCCACTAGTGTCTGGCGCTTGAGGCAGCGCCCGAGGCCCGGAGTAGCGGCTTTTTGACACGATGCCATTCCACAAAATGCCCTGAACATTTATCAAATCAGGGGCTTTTCTTGTGGAATGACACAGCGCGTGTCCGTTTTGCCTTGCTCCGAAGTAAAAAGCGCCTGAGCTAGTGAACTAACTCAGGCGCTTTCAAATCGTTGTTACCGATTACTTACGCAGGCCAAGTTTGGCGATCAGCGCGGTGTAACGGTCGGCGTCCTTGGACTTCAGGTAGTCCAGCAGCTTGCGGCGGCGGCTGACCATGCGCAGCAGGCCGCGGCGACCGTGATGGTCCTTGGCATTGGCCTTGAAATGGGGGGTAAGTTCATTGATGCGGCCCGTGAGCAGCGCCACTTGAACTTCAGGGCTGCCAGTGTCTCCGGCAGCGCGTGCGTTGGCCTGGACAATCTCGGCCTTCACTGATTTTGCGATCATGATTTTCTTTCCTGCACACGCTCGCGCGGTGCATTGACTTGCGATCGATGCAGCTTTCCCGACATGGGATTTGGCCGCTTTCGTCGTGTTCTGGTAAACCGGCTTTTGAGGGCCGTTTTGCGCAGAGCCTTGGATTATAGCCCAAGCCAGCGTTCCAGCCGCCCCACCCCCTGGCGCAGCCTGTCCAGGTCCTGGCTGGCAAAACACCAGCGCAGCCAGCCCCGGGCTTCCGGCCTGGGGTTGACCATGAAGGCATCGCCCGGCGCCAGGCCCAGCCCGGCCTCCAGCACCAGCTTTTTGGCGGTTTCCAGCGAATCACTGAAGCGGCTTTGGTCCTCCAGCCTGAAGAAAGCATACATGCCGCCCTTTGCCGGGGCGACCTGCACGCCCGGCACGGCTTGCAGCAGCGGCACCAGGGTGTCGCGGCAAAGCCTGAGGTGCTGCACCACCCGTGGCGTGATTTCGTCTGTCCGATCAATCGCCACCAGCCCCGCGCGCTGCACAAAAACGGGCGCACAGGATGTGTTGAATTCGATCAGCTTGCCGACCTGTTCGGTCATGGCCGGGGGCATCACCAGCCAGCCCAGACGCCAGCCGGTCATCAGGAAGCTCTTGGAAAAGCTGTGCGCGACCACCAGCCTGTCGTCCTCTGCGGCGATGTCGAGGAAGCTGGGAGCGCACCCATTGGGAGTGGTTTCGAAATAAAGGCGCTCATAGACCTCATCAGCCAGAATCCACGTCCCGGTGCTGCGGCAATGGTCGAGGATGGCCCGCTGCTCATCACGCGACAGCGTCCAGCCGGTCGGGTTGTTGGGGGCATTGATGACCAGCAGTTTGGTGCGTGAAGTCACCGCAGACAGCAGTTCCTGCAGGTCAAGCTGCCACTCGCCACCCACGGGCCGCAGGCTGACGCAGGTGACCGTCGCGCCCATGATGGCCGGCTGCGCGAGCAGGTTGGGCCAGACCGGCGTCACCGCCACCACCTCGTCGCCCGCATCGACCAGGGCCTGCACCGCCAGCATCAGTGCGTTCACACCGCTGGAGGTCACCGCGACCCGGTTGACGCCAATCGGCACAGCGCCTTCACAGCGCAGGCCGCTTGCATAGTGCGCGATGGCTTCGCGCAGTTCCGGCAACCCAAGGTTCTGCGCATAAAAGGTTTCGCCCTGCTGCAATGAGGCCACCGCAGCATCACGGATGAAAGCAGGTGTGGCTTCGTCACTTTCACCGAACCAGAAGCGAAGCACGTCGCTGCGGCCCATGCCTGCGTTGGCGACCTGACGGATCATGGACTCTTCGAGGTTCAATACTGCCTGGCGCATAAAAATCCCGTTGAACGTGAGGCGTCGTTTAAGGCCTGGCCATCTTGCAGCTTTGCGGCTGCGCTGCACGATCGGCAGCAATGGTCTTGATGATACGAAAGCCATAACCAGACCCCTCAACATCAAACCTGACGCCGGGGGCGCCCTGCTTGCCCATGAGCGCCACTTCCAGCGGCTGCTGGAACTGGTGGTCAGCAGCGCGCATGGTGCCCTGGCGCCCGGCCAGCGACACCGAGACTTTTTCCAGTTGTGTCGCAACAGCCGTCGCATCGGTCGTGCCGGCTTTTTCTATGCCCTGGGCCAGCGCCTCCATCATCAGTTGCATGCGCATGTGCACATAGTCGTCCTGCGGCTTGGGAAAGCGCTGGCGGAAGCTGCGGTAAAACGCCTCGGATGCCGCACCGGGCGCATTCGGGAACCAGTCGGCCACGGCCACCACCTTGTCAATGCCGGCATCACCCAGCGCGGCAGGAACGCCCAGCGCATTACCGTAGAAGGTGTAGAACTTGCCTTCATAGCCGACTTCCTTGGCGGCCTTGATGAGCAGGGTCAGGTCGTTGCCCCAGTTGCCGGTGAGCACAGCCTGCGCGCCGCTGGATTTGATCTTCACGGCATAGGGAATGAAGTCCTTGACGCGTCCCAGCGCATGCAATTCATCTCCAACAATCTGCACGTCGGGGCGTTGCACCGCGATCTGTTTGCGTGCCTCACGCAGAACCGACTGGCCAAAGCTGTAGTCCTGCCCAATCAGGTAAATGCTTTTGACAGAGGCATCATCCTTGAGCACGTCCATCAACGCGGCCATACGCATGTCGGCGTGGGCATCAAAACGGAAATGCCAGAAGCTGCATTTTTCGTTGGTCAGGATGGGGTCTACTGCCGAGTAATTCAGGAAGATGACGCGCTTGCCCGGCTCGCGCTCATTGTGTTTGTTGATCGCATCAATCAATACCGCAGCAATGGCCGAAGAATTGCCCTGGGCAACCACCCGCACACCGTCGTCAATCGCAGAGCGCAATGCGGCCAGCGCTTCCTCGTTCTGGCCTTTGTTGTCATAGCGTTCCATGACCAGGTTGCGCGCGCCGCCGGGCAAGGCCACACCACCGCGCGCGTTGACCCGCTCGGTTGCCCAGACAAGGTTGCGGAACACCGCTTCGCCGGTGTTGGCGAAGGCGCCCGACATGCTTTCGATCAGCGCGATGCGTATGGGCGGCTGTACTGACGTCTGGGCAGCGGCGGCAAATGAGGCGGCAATGGCAGCGCCAAGAAATAAGGCTGCGAGAACACGTTTCAAGAGTCGTTGCATAAAAAAATACATCCCTTTTTTTACTTGAATTAATCATTTGCAAACCATAGCTGGGTTGCATGCGGCAATCACGGTGAACGCCGCGAAGTGTAAGGGGAATGGTCCCCTTGTTTTTCCAGCATTAACCCATTAAAGGAGCCATGATGTTTTACTCGCTCGCTACCCGCCCCGTCCGCAGCGTCCAGCGCACCCACGCACCCGTGGTCAGCAACGGCGCACTTGACCGCTTCCTGAACGACACCTTCTCGTCGTTTGCAGACAGCAACCTGGCGCGCTCGGCTTCTGTTGAAGACCAGGAAAAAACCTATCTGCTCACGTTTGACGTGCCTGGCGTGGCAAAAGAACAGCTGGACATCGGTATTGAAGGCGATGTGGTGCGCGTCTCCAGCAAGGAAGACGCTGCCCGCAAGGTCAAAGCCGCCTGGCGCTTTCCGCTCGAGATTGATGTTGCGGCCAGCAGCGCAAAACTTGAAAACGGCGTGCTGACCCTGACGCTTGGCAAAAAAGTACCTGTCAGCAACGTCAGCCAGTTGGCCATTCAATAAAAAGCCGCTGGTCCTCAGGGGACCAGCTCGGCAAGACTCCAGCGCGGTTTCACGTCAAAAGTGTAGCCCGCTGGATTTTTTTCGGGCGCCTCCAGCCCCGCCTGCAGGCGCATGCCGGCTGCCAGCGCGATCATCGCGCCGTTGTCGGTGCACAGGTGCAGTTCGGGGTAATGCACGCGAATACCGCGCTTTTTGCATTCGTCATTGAGCTGCTGGCGCAGCAGCGCATTGGCGCCTACACCACCCGCGACCACCAGCCGCTTGAGGCCGGTTTGTTTCATCGCCGCGAGTGATTTCCTGACCAGCACCTCGACGATGGCCGCCTGCGTGGATGCCGCCAGGTCGGCTTTGCGCACTTCAAGCTCATCGCCGAGTTTCTTCGCCTGCGTCAATACGGCCGTCTTCAAACCGGCAAACGAGAAATCGAGATTCCCGCTGTGCAGCAGCGGCCGGGGCAGCTTGAAAGCCGCGCCATCGCCTTGCGCCGCCAGCTTTGAAAGATGCGGCCCGCCGGGATAAGGCAGGCCCATCAGCTTGGCCGACTTGTCAAAGGCCTCGCCAGCGGCGTCGTCTATGGTCTCGCCCAGCAGTTCGTAACTTCCGACGCGGTCTACACGCATGAGCTGGGTATGGCCGCCGGAGACGAGCAATGCCACAAAAGGGAACTCGGGCGGATCGGCGCCCAGAAACGGCGACAGCAAATGCCCTTCCAGGTGATGTACGCCCATGACGGGCTTGCCGAGACTGGCAGCCAACGCACAGGCGACGCCCGAGCCCACCAGCAATGCGCCGGCAAGCCCTGGCCCGCGGGTGTAAGCCACCACGTCAATATCTGCCAGTGAAAGGCCGGCCTCCGCCATGACTTGCCGGGTCAGCGGCACGACGCGGCGGATATGGTCGCGGCTGGCCAGTTCGGGCACCACGCCGCCATAGGCCTGGTGCATGTCGATCTGGCTGTGCAACTGGTGCGCCAGCAGGCGCGGCACACCATGGCCGCTGGCGTCCACCACGGCTACCCCTGTTTCGTCGCATGACGACTCGATTCCCAATACCAGCATGGGACGAGTGTAAAGTCACGGGCATTCAATGAAGGCAGTGGGGGCGCGCGGCGTCCGGGGCACGAATGTTGCTGCTGATACACAAGAACAAACCACGATGAAATCCGGACTCAATTTCCTTGTTGCGGCCCGCCAGTGCGAAATTGGCGAGCTTGAGCAGCTCGCACGCACCAGCGAGCTGGTCAGCGGCATTGGCCGCCTGATTCACGCCTTGCAGAAAGAGCGCGGCATTTCCAATGTTTTCCTCGGCTCGAACGGCACACGCTTCGATGACATGCGGCTGCAGCAGGCCGCCGAATGTGCGGAGATTGAACTGCAGGTGCGCGCACACTTTGATGCATTGGACACGGATTCCAGCCAGGTGCGCAATGGCGCCAGGCTTTTCAGCCGGATCGCCTTTGTGTTGCACGCGCTGGACTCCCTGCCTGAGCTGCGCCGCCGTATAGGCGCTCAGGAACTGGTGCCGGAAGAGTCCACCATTGCTTTTTCGCGGCTGATTTCCGGCCTGCTGGTGGTGGTGTTTGAGGCCGCAGACAGTGCGACCGACCCTGAAATCTCACGCGCGCTGGTGGCGCTGTTCAACTTCATGCAGGGCAAGGAATTCACCGGCCAGGAGCGCGCCCTGGGCTCTGCCGCGTTTGCGTCGGGGAAAACCGACAACGTCCACCAGCAGCAATGGCTGCACCTGATCGAATCGCAGGAACGCTGCTTCCAGGTCTTCAGCGAGTTTGCCGATACAGCCGCCCTTCACGCCTGGAACAACAGCCAGACCGGCGAATCGCTCGCCGAACTGGAGCGCCTGCGGCGCACCGGCGCCATGACCCGCGCCGGCGGAAAACTCGACGCCAACCTCAGCCAGGCCTGGTTTGACTGCTGCACCCGCCGCATTGACGCCATGAAAAACGTCGAGGAGGTGCTGGCCGGCAAGCTGCGCGAACTCTGCGAACGCAAGATTGCCCAGGCCCGCACCGAACTGCGCGACCAGCAGGTCATCCTTGAAGAGCTGTCGCGCCAGGCAAGCAGTGCCAGCCCGGACGCCTCAACCCATTACGGCCCGCAACTGGAACGCTCGGTGCTGGGCATGGTGCAGGAGCAGGCCAGGCGCCTCCAGGACATGAGCGACGAGCTCGAAACGGTGCGCGCCGCACTGAACGAGCGCAAGATTGTTGAACGCGCCAAGGGTCTGCTGATGGCCACGCGCAAGCTCAGCGAAGAAGACGCCTACAAAATGCTGCGCCAGACGGCCATGAGCCAGAACCGCAAGCTGGTTCATGTCGCCGAGTCGGTCCTGGCGATGTCTGACTACCTGTAAAAAACGCAGGTCAGGATTTTTCGCTATCAATTCAGTAGCGGCTCACGCACGTATTTATTGACTTGCAGCCTATTTTGGCCTCAAAAACAGGCATTTTTTAGCCGTTTTTGAACCTTGAGCGGCTTGAAACCGCGGTTTCAGGTCAAAAAGTTAATACCCAGGTTAACTTTTGGTGATTTTTTAACGTATACGTTAAATTTTTTCATATCAATCGCTGGAGGCCCCATAGCAGGTACCAGTTGACGCACCAGCCCGGTCATGCACTGCTGCACCGCACAAATCTCGTGCCACTGCACACCTTGTGCACCACGATGGGAAAAGCATCTGCCAGCGCATGCGGCACCGAACAGATCTCCCAAGTCATTGATTCACAAGGAAAATTTTCAACCCAAACACCTTTAAACCTGCTGGCATGGTTTCTGCTTTATTGAACCCAAGCTGAACCAATGGCGGTTTGGCACCAGGTCCCCAATGGCCTGTTTTGGACAACGGCGTCCATCTCTCACCTGCTTCACGGCGGGCGAAGGATGGACGCCGTTTTTGTTTTCCGATTTCGTTTTATCTCTTTCAGTTTTGCCAACCAGGAGTTCACATGACCCAGCAGTTTCCCGGACCCGCAGCACCCGCCCGTCGCGATTTCATCAAGAAGGCAGGCGCCATCAGCGCCGCCACGCTTCTGACCAGCGCCGGCTCAGGCGGTGCCTGGGCGGCCGGTTCGGACGCGCCTGAGAAGAAGGAAGTCAAGATCGGCTTCATCCCGCTGACCGACTGCGCGTCCGTCGTCATGGCCTCGGTGCTGGGAATTGACCAGAAATACGGCGTCAAGATCATCCCGACCAAGGAAGCCAGCTGGGCCGGCGTGCGCGACAAGCTGGTCAACGGCGAACTCGACTTCGCCCACGTGCTCTACGGCCTGATCTACGGCGTGCACATGGGCACCTCCGGCCCCAAGAAAGACATGGCCGTGCTGATGACGCTGAACAACAACGGCCAGGCCATCACGCTGTCCAAGAAGATGGCCGACAAGGGCGCTGTTGATGGTGCGGGTCTCGCCAAACTGATGAAGTCGGACAAGCGCGAATACACCTTTGCCCAGACCTTCCCCACCGGCACCCACGCCATGTGGCTTTATTACTGGATGGCGGCCAACGGCATTGACCCGATGAAGGATGCCAAGGTCATCACCGTGCCGCCACCACAAATGGTCGCCAACATGCGCGTCGGCAACATGGATGGTTTCTGTGTCGGCGAACCCTGGGGCCACCGCGCCATCATCGACGGCATAGGCGTCACCGCCATCACCACACAGGACATCTGGAAAGACCACCCTGAAAAGGTGCTGGGCACCACGTCTGACTTCGTGCAGAAAAACCCGAACACCGCGCGTGCAGTCACCGCCGCCATCATCGAGGCCGGCAAATGGATTGACGCCAACCTCAGCAACAAAAACAAGATGGCAGAAACCATCGCTGACAAGTCCTATGTGAACACCAGCGTGGACGCCATCAACCAGCGCATCCTGGGCCGTTACCAGAACGGCATGGGCAAGACCTGGGATGACGCCAACTACATGAAGTTCTACAACGACGGCGCGGTGAGCTTCCCTTACCTGTCCGACGGCATGTGGTTCCTGACCCAGCACAAACGCTGGGGCCTGATCAAGGATCACCCGGACTACCTGGGCATCGCCAAACAGATCAACCGCATTGACCTCTACAAGGAGGCCGCAACAGCCGCCAAGGCCAGCGTCCCCAAGGACGCCATGCGCACCAGCAAGCTCATGGACGGCTCGATCTGGGACGGCAAGGACCCGAAAAAGTACGCAGACAGCTTCAAGATCCGCGCCTGAACACGAGCGCAAAAGTCTTCAATCATCAAAGAGGTCAAGCCATGGTCAGTGCCGTATTTCACTCCTCACTCGACGCCACTGTCCTGGCGACACCTGCTCCATCCAGAGCCGCAGCGCCGGTGGCAGTTGCCAGTGCCCCGCCTGCGGACGTCAAAACCAGTACACCCATGAATTCCACGACTGCCGCCGCGCCCCGCCCTCCCCGGGATGCATCTTTCCTCTGGCTCACCGTTTTGCCGCCGGTACTCGGCCTTGGCCTGCTTGCACTGTTGTGGGAGCTGGTTTTTATGGGCACGGGCGGCAGCATTCCATCGCCCAAGGACACCTTCATCCAGGCCGTGCAGATTTTCAGCGACCCCTTCTACAGCAAGGGTCCCAATGACCAGGGCGTGGGCTGGAATGTGCTGTCATCCCTCAAGCGCGTGGCCATGGGCTTCGGCATGGCGGCCATCGTCGGCATTCCTGTCGGTTTCATGATCGGACGCTTCTCTTTCCTGAGCAAGATGTTCAACCCGCTCATCAGCCTGATGCGCCCGGTTTCCCCGCTGGCCTGGCTGCCTATCGGCCTGCTGGTGTTCAAGGGCGCCAACCCCGCCGCCATCTGGACCATCTTCATCTGCTCTATCTGGCCCATGATCATCAACACCGCCGTGGGCGTGCAGCGTGTGCCGCAGGACTACATGAACGTGGCGCGTGTGCTGAACCTCAGCGAATGGAAGATCGTGACCAAGATCCTCTTCCCCGCTGTGCTGCCTTACATGCTGACCGGCGTTCGCCTGGCTGTAGGCACCGCCTGGCTGGTGATCGTGGCCGCAGAGATGCTGACCGGCGGCGTCGGCATCGGCTTCTGGGTCTGGGACGAGTGGAACAACCTGAACGTCAAGAACATCATCATCGCGATTTTTGTGATTGGCATCGTCGGCCTGGTGCTGGAATTCGCGCTGATCAAGCTGGCCACCGCATTCACGTTTGAAGAAGTCAAAAACTGACCGGTCATACGGAAAACCAAGGACACACCATGAGTTCACTGACCACCAAGTACATCGAGATCCAGAACGTCGAGCAGACCTTCAAGACCAAGAAGGGGCCTTTCTGCGCATTGCAGAACGTCAACCTCACGGTTGCCAAGGGCGAGTTTGTCGCGCTGATCGGCCACTCCGGTTGCGGCAAGTCCACGCTACTCAACCTGATCGCCGGCCTGACCACACCCACGCAGGGAAGCCTGATCTGCGCCAACCGTGAAATCGCCGGCCCCGGGCCGGAACGTGCTGTGGTGTTCCAGAACCATTCACTGCTGCCCTGGCTGACCTGTTTCGAGAATGTTTACCTTGCCGTAGAACGGGTGTTCTCGGCCACCGAAAACAAGGCACAACTCAAGGCACGCACTGATGCGGTGCTCGCCATGGTCGGACTGACGGCTGCTGCGCAAAAACGCCCCGGCGAAATCTCGGGCGGTATGAAGCAACGCGTCGGCATCGCACGCGCTTTGTCCATGGAACCAAAAGTGTTGCTGCTGGATGAGCCCTTCGGCGCACTGGACGCCCTGACCCGCGCCAAGCTGCAGGACGAGTTGCTGCAGATCGTGGCAAAGACCGAGAGCACCGTGGTGATGGTTACGCATGATGTCGATGAAGCCGTACTCCTGAGCGACAAGATTGTGATGATGACCAATGGTCCATCAGCAACTATCGGCGAAGTGCTCGCCATAGAACTGCCCCGCCCGCGTGACCGCGTGGCACTTGCAGAGAGCACGCAATACCTGCACTACCGCAAGGCCGTCATCGACTTCCTGTACACCCGCCAGGCGCATGTGGAAAAACTGACAGCCTGAGAAATAGCCCCCCTCACGGATATCGCCAAGCATGCAGGCCACAACAGCCGGCCTGCATCAATAGCCACTGGAAAAAAGCCCGAGGACACCATATGAGCGCAGTATTCCAATCCGACAGCAGCTTCCCGGTTGCCGCCAAGCCGGCAAAAAAATCCCGTGCCTCCCAAAAAGGCAGCAGCTTTGCCTTTGGCAAGTACCGCGAGATCATCATTGCGGTTGGCTTTTTCCTGCTGTTTGACCTTGGCGTGCTGGTTCTGAACTTCTATACCTCGTTCAAGATTGACCAGGACACCGTCGCCATCAACCTCTCGGGCCGCCAGCGTTATGTCTCGCAGCGCGTCGCCCGAACCCTGCTTGAACTTGACGCCATGCGCGCCGCAGGCAAACCGTACAAACCTGAAACCCTGGCGGAACTGCGCGCCGGCACGAAGATCTTCCAGATCTCGCAGGCTGCCTTTCGCGATGGCGGGACCATTCCCGGCGGTGACGGAAAACCTGTCTACCTTGAGCCCGTCATATCGGAGCGTGGCCGCGAACTTGAAGACAAGGTCGATGCCCTCTGGAAACCCTATTACCAGAAGCTTCAGCCCCTGCTGAAGGACGGCTTCACGCCGGAAGACCTCGCCGACGCCCTGGCCTACAGCCAGGCCTACAACATCAAGCTGCTGGGCGTGGCCAATGACTTCGTGACGGAAACCCAGCAGATCGGCGCCTCGCGCGCCAGTGTGCTGCGCATGGTGCAGACCGGCGGCATCGTGCTGGCATTGCTGAACTTTGCGTTCATCCTGTTCAAGTTCCTCAGGCGCCTGAAGACATCGGACGCGGCCATTGAAGCAGCCACTGAAGAAAACCGCGAAATTCTCGCGAGCGTACGTGAAGGCCTTTTCCTGCTGACGCCCGATGGCCAGCTCGGCTCGCAGCTCTCGCGTTCAACGCATGAACTGTTTGGCAAGACGCTGTCCCCGGGCCAGGATTTTTTCCAGGTGCTGGGCACGCTGGTTCCGGGCAAGGTACTCAGCGACGGCCGGGATTACGTTGACCTGCTGTTCTCGCCCCACGTCAAGGAGCAGCTGGTGCAGGGCATCAATCCACTGGCCGAAGTGCAGGCAACCACCAAAAACCGCCTCGGCCAGGACACTACCCGCTATCTCTCATTCCACTTCAACCGCGTGCTGGACGGCGGCGTGGTGCGGCACCTCTTGGTTACCGTGCAGGACATCTCGCAGAAAGTGGAACTCGAAGCCCGCCTGCAGGGCGAGCGCCAGCGCTCGCAAAAAGAATTTTCCATGCTGCTCAAGGCTTTTGAAACAGAGCCGGCCATGATGCGCAACTTTGTGGCCCGCTCGGAAGCCTCCCTGCTGGAGATCAATGACCTGCTGCGCAGCACATCGTCCGCATCGTCCGAGCATCAGGTGCTCAAGGCTGTAGATGGCGCATACCGCCGCATCCACGCCTTCAAGGGCGATGCCGCCTCCCTCGGCCTTGACGTGCTGGCCACGCTGGCGCACCAGTTTGAAAGCGAGCTGCAAAAGCTCAAGGACACGGGTGTTGCCTCGGGCGACACCCTGCTGGCGCTGCCCCTGCCGCTGGAAGACCTGCTCAACAAGCTGGCGACCTTCAAGCTGATCGGTGCCCGCAAGACAGGTACAGACTCCGCTGCTGGTGCCAACGCCGCATCGCTGAATGCGGTACTGGCGCAGCTCGCCAGCGATGTGGGCGCAGATTGCGGCAAACGTGTGCTGGCAAGCGTACGCATGAGCAGCGCCCAGGACATGCCGGCAGACAAGCTGGACCAGGTCCGCGAGATCGCCATTCAACTGGTGCGCAACGCCGTCGTGCACGGTGTTGAAGCGCCTCAGGTACGCATGGCTTCGGGCAAGGCCGCCGAAGGGCAGTTGCAGGTGGAGCTGGTTCGTGATGCGTCCAGTGAATGGCAGCTGAGCGTGCGCGACGATGGCGCAGGCCTGAATGCAGACCGCATTCGCCGCAAGCTGGAAGATTTGGGCTGGTACAGCAGCGAGCAGCTTGAAAGCTTCAGCGACAAACAGATCGTCGCGCACATCTTCAAGCCCGGCTTCTCAACAGCCTCCGAAGCGGGCAAACATGCCGGCCGCGGCGTAGGCCTCGATCTGGTGCAGGCCACAGTTCAACGCCTCGGTGCACGGCTGCTCCTGTCAAGCGTGCCGGGCCAACACACCGAATTCAAGGTCCGCTTCGCGGCGTGAACATGAGAGCCCCCACGTTCGCTCACTGCCGTTTAGCTCTCTGCCCCCCGGGGGGATTGGCCTTGCTTGGGGCGGCCCGGCGAAACCATGCGGCCCCCACGCTCGCTCACTGGCGTGTAGCTCTCTGCCCCCCGTGGGGGCTGGCCTTGCTTGGGGCGGCCCGACGCTGCGGCCGTTCTGTCCCATATCTTTCGCGCTAAAGGCCTAAACATTATGAGACTGCTCATCGTCGACGACTCCAACATGATCCGCACGCGCATCTCGCGTGTGGTGCAAAACGGCGGACTGAAAAATGTCGTCATTACCGGGCTGGCCAGAAACGGCCACGAAGCCCTGCGCATTGCGAAAGCGGCAAGGCCTGAAGTTGTCACCATGGACCTGACCATGCCAGAGATGGACGGCATCGAATGCATACAGGCACTGATCGCCTTCGACCCCAAGATCAACATCCTGGTGGTCAGCGCACTGAGCGACAAGTCAACCGCCATCCAGGCGCTGAAGCTGGGCGCACGCGGCTTCGTCTCCAAACCCTTCACCGACGAAGAGCTGCAGATCGCACTGCTCGACGTTGCCGACGTTCATTAGGAGTCGCGCATGGAAACCCTCAATGAAGACGACCTCAAGATGTTCGTCAACTCCATCAAGCGCTACCTCCAGGTGACCACGCGGCAGGAGCCGCAGATCACTTCGGCCTTTCTCGGCACCGGCGATGTCGAAGGCTTTGAGTTCAACGGCATCGTGACTTTTTCGGGCAGCTACAACGGCCATGTGGTGGTGTCCATGCCGCCCAAGCTGGTGCGTGAAATCCTGCTGCTGCAACATGAAACCGACCTGAGCGACGGCAACCTGCTGGACGCGGTGGGCGAAATCGCCAACACACTGGCCGGCAATGCGCGCAAGGCCATGGGTGCTGACCTGCAGATTTCGGTACCCATCAAGCTCCAGGGCGCACACGGCATGAAGGCCAGGGTGCGCAAGCGGCCCTATGTGATCACACTGCGCTGGAACCACCACCTTGCCATGGTCTGCGTGGACATGGAGCGCAAACACTGACGCTGACGCGGCTGGCTGTACCGCAGCCTGACCCTTCAACCACCCAAAACACCAACATCGGGACCACGCCCTACGCACAGCACACACTGCCAACCACCTCACCGCCGGGTGGGCCAGACACGGAAGACGTCTGTAGCCCACCCGGCCTGTTTTCGTCCTTCAATTACCCTTAAAAGAAAAATACATCATGTCCGGGTTTCGTAATTTCCTCAAGGCGGGGCACGCCCCAACGCTGGGAGCAGCGTTTTTCTACTTTGCTTTTTCCTGCTGTATATGGGTCATGAATGGCGCGATGGCGCCCTTCATTTCAGAAGCCTACAAGCTGTCACCGACGGAAAAGGGCGTGATGCTGTCCGTCCCCATATTCGCCGGGGCGCTGATGCGGTTTCCGCTGGGCGTGCTGGCCCAGTACATTGGCCGCAAAAGCGCCACCCTGGTCGAGATGGGGCTCATCATGGTGGCCCTGCTGTTTGGCTATTTTTTCGTCAACTCCTACAGCTCCCTGCTGGCCATGGGTGTGCTGCTGGGCATTGCCGGCGCCAGCTTCGGTGTGGCCTTGAGCCTGGGTTCCGGCTCTTTCCCGCCACGTTACAAAGGTCTGGCCATGGGCCTGGTGGGCGCGGGCAACGTCGGGACGGCCGTCTCGGTGCTGGTCGCACCGGCACTGGCCCAGCGTTTCGGCTGGCAGTCGGTCTACGGCATAGCAGCCATTGCCATGCTGCTGCCCATGATGGCGATGATCCTGTTTGCAAAGGAACCCGACGACGTTGACAGCCACGCCACGCTGCGCGAGCACATCGCCTGCCTGTTCGAAAAGGATGGCTGGGCTTTCAGCCTGATCTATGCGGTGAGTTTTGGCGGATTCATCGGCCTGGCCACCTTTCTGCCCTCCTACTATTACGACCAGTTCGGCGTCAGCAAGGTACAGGCTGGGCAGCTGTCCATGCTCGCCGCCTTCATGGGTGCAGCCCTGCGCATTTTTGGGGGCTGGATTTCCGACCGCTGGGGCGGCGTCAACACACTCACGGTGGTATTGCTGACCATCGCGCTCACGCTGGTCGCCTGCGGTCTGGCCGGTGGTTCGCTGGTGGCGACCACCCTGCTGGTGATGCTGTGCTTTGCGGCCCTGGGCGCAGGTAACGGCGCACTGTTCCAGCTGGTGCCCCTGCGCTGGCCACTGTCAACGGCAGTCGCCGGATCGATGATCGGCGAAATAGGCGCACTGGGCGGCGGGCTGGTGCCCAACGCCATGGGCGTCTCAAAACAATACGCCGGAACCTATATGTGGGGTTTCTTCTTCTTCGCGGCGCTCTCACTCATCATGCTGGCAATGCTGCGCCTGATGCAGATTCGCTGGACAAGGACTTGGGCAGAGAAAGGCGGGAGAGCACGCAGCGCATGACCACCTTCCCGCAGATCTGATGCCCTTTACCGGGGTAAAAACGCGAGCCAGTAAACCAGCAGCAGGTTGACCAGCACGGACACCGCCAGGGCGATCTTCCAGATCGCGGTAGCGTCGCGCTGCATCAGCGGTGCAAGCTGCTGGCTTGTCAGGGGCCGGGAGGCACCGCGTTCAAGTGCCAGCAACAGTTCCTCGGCCGTTTCAAACCGTTTGCGCTTGTCGCGCGCAATGGCCTTGAGCACGATGTGGTCCAGCCAGATTGGCACCTCCGGGTTGTGGCGGCTGGGCGCCCGCGGATCGCGGTAATAACGCCCCACCTGGTAGGGCAATACATCGCCGTAGGGCAGGCGTCCGGTCAGCAACTGGTAGAGCGTCACGCCGAGCGCAAACAAATCGCTTTGCGTATCAGGCAACTCTTCCACGGCATCGCTGCCGGCTGCACCGGCTCCGTTAAACCCCCACTGCTCGGGGTTCACAAAGCTGGGCGTTCCGGCATGCAGCTTGCGCGCGGACTCGGGCTCCCTGCCGCTGAGCGCCACACCCAGGTCAAGCAGGCGCAGTACGCCGTCTTCGCCCTGGTGCAGGTTGGCAGGCTTGATGTCGCGGTGAATCACGCACTGGCGGTGCAGGCGTCCCAGGGCCGCCGCCGTCTGGGTCGCGACGGCCAGCACCTGCTGCACACTGAACTTCTGGCCCCTGGCAAGTTGCTGCTGCAGGGTTTCGCCGCTGTGCCAGTCATAAAGCAGATAAAAAGCCGAGCGCGCCTGCCCGCCCGGCAGCTTTTCATGAATCCTGACCAGGTGCTCTGCAGCCCGCCCCGACTGCATTCGGGCGGCGAGCCAGCCCTCATGCGCCAGCATGGCGCGCTCCTCGTCGTCATGGGCCCTCGCAGGGTTGAGGGTCTTGAGTGCGTAGAGTTTGCCGGGTGTAGAGCCTGGCTCGGCGGAAGTCGGGCCCCTGACCTGGTAGAGCACGTTGATGCCGCTGTCGGCAACCGTCGCAGTCACGGTCAGGCCATCAATGACCTCGCCAACCTTCAGGCGGGCCGGGACAGGCAGGGCCTGCGCAGCGCGGTCCAGGTCCTGCAGGGTGGCGTCCAGCAGGCCGAGCACACGAACCACCACGGCGGTCACGTTGTCCAGGCTTCCTTTGGCAAGGGCGGCATCCACCAGACGCTGGCTGGCGGGTTGCGCGCCCTCCACCTCTGGCGCCCCCACGAAGGATTCAAGCCGCGTGTCGCGCACCGAACCATGCACCCCGTCGGACACCAGCACAAATACATCCCCTACATGCAACTCGCCTTGCATGTAGTCGACCACCACATGGTCCTCCGCCCCGATGGAACGCAGCAACTGGTGCCGGAAATCGGGGTGCATGACAGCATGGTCGTGGGTCAGCTGGGTGGTTTTACCCTCGCGTATCAGGTAAGCCCGGCAATCGCCCACATGCGCCAGGGTGTAGGACTGGCCGCGCAACACCAGTGCCGTCAGCGTCGTCAGTCCCATGACCGGGTGCCTGCGGCGGTTCAGGCCGGCAAGCCACGAGTTTTGTGCACCAATAATGCGATCAAGCGCGACGGTGGTGTCCCATATTTCAGGGGTGCCGAAGTAATCACGCACCAAACTGGTCACCGTTGTCTGTGCGGCTTCACGCCCCATACCACCTGTGCTGACGCCATCGGCGATGGCCACAATGGCGCCCATTCCCTCCTGACCGGGCTCTGGCAGCATGGCCGCCGCAAAATCTTCGTTCAGGGATTTCTTGCCGGCGTGCGACGTGAAGCCAATGTCGATGTCAAAACTCATGCACCACCGCAAGCAGGTTTTGTGCCCAAAACAGTGCAGACCCCATGTCCATCGATGCCGGCGGCTGGCGGCAGAAAAGACCAGAGTAAAAACCGGAAATGGTGCGACGCACCAATACCGCAAGCATATGCGGGCATCCCCAAGGGAAAAGAAGCCTTGAAGAAAATCATTTTGATAGCAAAAAGTTTAATGAATTCAAGGGTCTTGAAGCTATTCATTTGAAAGTGAGAGCACGCATCAATACTGGCATGTGTCTTGCATCCTGTGCACGCAAGACCACTGCAGGTCATTTCGAGTCAGCCCGCGCAACGATGCACAGGAAGATTCATCAAAAGGACAATGGCGTCCCCACCCGTGAGCAAATTCAGTTTTGCACGTGAGGTGAGGACGCCATTTTTGTTTTCCACGATCAGACGATGGAGTCTCCATGAAAAAATCAAAACTGGTGATGGTGGGCAATGGCATGGCAGGGGTACGTACCCTCGAAGAGTTGCTGAAAATCGCCCCGGATCTCTACGACATCACCGTATTCGGTGCTGAACCCCACCCCAACTACAACCGCATCCTGCTCTCGCCCGTGCTGGCCGGCGAGCAGACGCTGGACGAAATCGTCCTCAACTCATGGGAGTGGTACAAGGAAAACCACATCACCCTGCACGCAGGTAAAACCGTGGTCGAAGTCGACCGCATCAAACGCATTGTGCGTGCGGACGACGGAACTGAAGTCGAATACGACCGCCTGCTGATGTGCACCGGATCCAACCCCTTCATGCTGCCGGTGCCCGGCAAGGACCTGCAGGGCGTGATTGCCTACCGC
Organism: Polaromonas sp.; assembly: GCF_016185115.1. Classification (GTDB taxonomy): domain Bacteria; phylum Pseudomonadota; class Gammaproteobacteria; order Burkholderiales; family Burkholderiaceae_C; genus Polaromonas. Next base: position 106,411 of record NZ_JACPOF010000017.1, read on the forward strand.
GACATTGCAGACACCAACGCAATGATCGACGCCTCTGTCAAATACAAAAAGGCAGTTGTCATTGGTGGCGGCCTGCTGGGCCTGGAGGCCGCCAACGGCCTGATGCTGCGTGGCATGGACGTCAGCGTTGTGCACGTCATGCCGACGCTGATGGAGCGCCAGCTCGACAGCGTGGCCGGCAAGCTGCTGCAGAAATCCCTTGAAGACCGTGGCCTGAAGTTCCTGATGGGCGCGCAGACGCAGGAACTGGTCGGTGGTGCAGATGGCCGCGTCAGCGCAATCAGGTTCAAGGACGGCACAGAGCTGGCCACAGACCTCGTGGTCATGGCGGTCGGCATACGCCCCAACACAGCGCTGGCCGAAGCCATGCGCCTGCACTGCAACAAGGGCATTGTGGTGAACGACACCATGCAGACCGTGACCGACGCACGTATTTATTCGGTCGGTGAATGCGCCGCCCACCGCGGCATCGCCTATGGACTGGTGGCTCCGCTGTTTGAGCAGGCCAGGGTCGCCGCCAACCACCTGGCCCAGTTCGGCATTGGCCGCTACACCGGCTCACTCACCTCCACCAAACTCAAGGTAACCGGCATTGACCTGTTCAGCGCCGGCGAATTCATGGGTGGCGAAGGCACCGAAGAAATCGTCATGAGCGACCCCTTTGGCGGCGTCTATAAAAAGCTTGTGCTCAAGGACGACAAGCTGATCGGCGCCTGCCTCTACGGCGACACGGTAGACGGCAGTTATTACTTCAAGCTGCTGCGCGATGGGCGCAGTGTCAGCGACATCCGCGACAAACTGATGTTCGGTGAATCCAACATCGGCGACACCGGCCATGAGGGCCACAGCAAGGCTGCCTCCATGCCTGACAGCGCCGAAGTCTGCGGCTGCAACGGTGTCAACAAGGGCACCATCTGCAAGGCCATCAAGGAAAAAGGCCTGTTCACACTCGACGAGGTGCGCAAGCACACCAAGGCCAGCGCGTCTTGCGGTTCCTGCACCGGCCTGGTTGAACAGATCCTGATGTTCACGGCCGGCGGCGACTACTCTGCCACGCCCAAGCTCAAGGCCATGTGCGCATGTACCGACCACGGTCACCAGGCCGTGCGTGATGCCATCCGCACCAACAAGCTGCTGAAGATTGCAGACGTGCAGAAATTCATGGACTGGAAAACACCCAACGGCTGCTCCAGCTGCAGGCCCGCCATCAACTACTACCTCATCAGCACCTGGCCCAAGCTGGCCAAGGACGACCCGCAAAGCCGCTACATCAACGAGCGCAGCCACGCCAATATCCAGAAAGACGGTACTTACAGCGTGATCCCCCGCATGTGGGGCGGCGAGACCACGGCAAGCGAATTGCGCCGTATTGCTGACGCTGTCGACAAATACAAGATACCGACAGTCAAGGTGACGGGCGGCCAGCGCATCGACCTGCTGGGCGTGAAAAAGGAAGACCTCGTCAACGTCTGGAAAGACATCGGCATGCCGTCTGGCCATGCCTACGCCAAGGCGCTGCGCACCGTGAAAACCTGCGTGGGCAGCGAGTGGTGCCGCATGGGTACACAGGACTCCACCCAGATGGGCAAGGACCTGGAGCGCGCCATGTGGCGCATGTATGCACCGCACAAGGTCAAGTTCGCAGTCAGCGGCTGCCCGCGCAACTGTGCCGAATCCGGCATCAAGGACGTTGGCGTGATTGGTGTCGATTCCGGCTGGGAAATGTATATCGCCGGCAACGGCGGCATCAAGACCGAAGTGGCCCACTTTCTGGTCAAGGTCAAGACGGCCGCAGAGGTGCTGGAATACACCGGCGCCTTCTGTGAACTCTATCGCCAGGAAGGCTGGTACCTGGAGCGCACCGTGCACTATGTGAACCGCGTCGGCCTGGAGCATGTCAAGAAGCGCATCCTCGAAGACCATGAAGGCCGCAAGGCACTGTGGGAACAACTGCAGTTTGCGCTCGATGGCGAACCCGATCCGTGGTTTGACCTCAAGGAAGCAGCTGTCGATACGCGCCAGTTCGAAAAACTGGCACCGGCCTGAATCAGGGAGAAGAAAAATGAGCGAATGGAAAAAAATCTGCCTGGTCAACGACATCCCTGTTCTGGGATCACGCCGCGTGGCGCGCGAGCGCGGCATGGATGTGGCGGTGTTCCGCAACAGTGAAGACCAGGTTTTTGCAGTGCTGGACCGCTGCCCCCACAAGGGCGGACCGCTTTCGCAGGGCATAGTCTTCGGGACCAGCGTGGCCTGCCCGCTTCACAACTGGACCATAGAGCTGGAAGACGGTTGCGCCCGCGCCCCGGATGAGGGTTGCGTGCAGAAGTTCTCCTGCAAGGTTGAAGCCGGTATCGTGCACCTGGACCACACGGAACTGGCAACACTGGCCATTGATGTGACTCCCCCGCGTGCCGGCCCCGGCAGCACCACGGGTGCGCTGGGCGACGCCAGCTTCGACGTACAGGCCCCACATACCGCGTGACTGCCTCGTGACTACATTGCCTGCCCCTGCTGCCGTAAAGGAAACGCGTTCGACCTGTCCCTATTGCGGTGTCGGCTGTGGTGTGGTGATCACCAGCGTGGACAATCAGATCACCGGTGTGCGGGGAGACCCTGACCATCCGGCAAACTTTGGAAGGCTGTGCACCAAAGGCTCAACCCTGGCGCTGACGGCCTCCGCATCGGTCACCATGCAGACCCGCCTTCTCAAGCCCATGCGGCGTGAGCACAGGCATGAGGCACCAAAGCAGGTGTCATGGGACAACGCACTGGACTTCGCAGCGCAAAGCTTTGCGCACATCATCCGCGACCATGGCCCTGATGCGGTGGGTTTTTATATCTCGGGCCAGCTGCTGACTGAAGACTATTACGTCTTCAACAAGCTGGCGAAGGGCCTGATCGGCACCAACAATGTAGACACCAATTCACGGCTCTGCATGAGCAGTGCAGTTGCGGGCTACAAACAGACACTGGGGGCCGATGCACCGCCCACCTGCTACGACGATGTGAACCATGCGCAATGCATGTTTATCGTCGGCAGCAACACGGCGTTTGCGCATCCCATCCTGTTCCGTCGCATCGAGGACGCCAGGGCAGCCAACCCTGCACTGAAAATCATTTTCTGCGACCCGCGCCGTACCGATACCGCCGAAATCGCTGACCTGTACCTGCCTATTCAGCCGGGTACCGATGTCTCCCTTTTCAACGGCATGCTGCACATCATGCTCTGGGAAGGCTGGGTAGACACGGCTTACATCGCAGCGCACACCACCGGCTTTGATGCCCTCAAGACCACGGTACGCGACTACACGCCGGACCTTGTGGCCGAGACCTGTGGCATCAAAAAAGAAGACCTGCTGGCCGCAGCACGGATGTTTGCCACGTCAAAGGCGACCCTCAGCCTGTATTGCCAGGGGCTTAACCAGTCCAGCAGCGGCACTGCGAAAAATGCGGCCCTCATCAACCTTCACCTGGCCACGGGGCAGATCGGGAAGCCCGGTGCCGGGCCGTTTTCGCTCACCGGCCAGCCCAATGCCATGGGTGGCCGCGAAGTGGGGGGCCTGTCCAACCTCATGAGCGCCCATCGCGACATGGCCAACCCTGATCACCGCGCAGAAATCGCAGCGCTGTGGGGCATTCCATCCGTGCCTGACAAGCCCGGCAAGTCGGCTGTTGAGATGTTCCAGGCCGCCGCCGATGGCGAGATCAAGGCGCTGTGGATAGCCTGCACCAACCCCGCACAATCCATGCCGGACCAGGCCACCGTCAGGCGTGCACTGGAACGCGCCGAGCTGGTGATCGTGCAGGAAGCCTTTGCAACAACATCCACCTGTGACTACGCCGACCTTCTTCTGCCCGCCACGACATGGGGCGAAAAGATTGGCACCGTGACCAACAGCGAACGCTGCATCAGCCGCGTGCGTCCTGCCGTCAGGGCATCGGGTGAATCAAGACACGACTGGTCAATTGCGGTGGACTTCGCGCACCGCCTTGACAAGCTCATCAACCATTCAGCGGCTGCATCGCCGCTCTTTCCCTACCAGCTGTCAGATGAATTGGCAGGCGTGGAGGCCATCTGGAATGAACACCGCGAATCGACACGCGGGCGCGATCTCGACATCACCGGCATGAGCTACGCCATGCTTGAAAAATCGCCATTGCAGTGGCCGCTGAAAACCGGCGAAAACACAGGCAAGGTCAGGCTGTATGAAGACGGCATCTTTCCAACCCCTGATGGCAAGGCACGCTTTGTCAACACGGTCTACAAACCTGTCGCCGAGCCGCGTGAATCACGCTTTCCGTTCTCGCTGACGACCGGCCGCCTGCGTGACCAGTGGCATGGCATGAGCCGTACGGGCACCCTGGGGCGTCTGTTCGGGCATGTGGCAGAGCCGGCCGTACAGATGAACGCGCAGGACATGACGCGCAGGCTTCTGAAAGACGGCGACCTGGTGCAGGTCACTTCAAAGCGCGGCTCCATCGTGGTGCCCGTGCAGGCGTCTGCAGAGATCGGCATGAGCCAGGCTTTTATCGCCATGCACTGGGGCGGCGAATACCTCAGCGGCGTCTCGACCCACGGCGAGCCATTGGCCGGCATCAACGCGCTCACCACCTCAGCTTTTTGCCCCAGTTCAAAACAACCCGAACTAAAGCACGCAGCAGTCAAGATACTCAAGGCGGAACTGCCCTGGAACCTGCTCGCCGTGGCATGGCTGCCCAATAGCGACGCGCTGGCCATACGTGAAAAACTCAAGCCGCTGATGGCAAAATTCCCTTTCACCAGCTGTGTGCCGTTTTCAAACAACACCCCATTGGTGTCCAGCGGGCAAGCAGGTGCAAAGCTCGAGCGCACAGGCATACTTTTCCGTGCTGCCGGTCACGAAGCCCCAGCGGACGAAATCCTTTCCAGCCTGGAGAGCATTCTCGGGCTGGCGGGCGATGACGCCCTGCATTACATGGACCGTAAAAAAGGCCAGCGGCGTACAGCCATGCTGCACCGCGTCGACGACCATGCAGAGCTGGTCGGATTTGTGCTGGCGGGCGACACCAGCGCAGAAGCCTGGATCAAGACACTGCTGCAGGACGAATTGCCGGCCCAGGCGTATGGCAGGCTGCTGCTGTCACCGGGGGCGCAGGCGCCTGTCGCGGTTCAGTCGCGCGGCAAACTTGTCTGCACCTGCCTGAACGTGACCGACACCGCGATTGACGAGCACCTGGTCTCACTTACACATGGAATTTCCCTGGGCCAGACCGGTGCAGGCCACCTGGCAACAGATGAAGACAGATTGGCATCACTGCAGAACACACTGAAATGCGGCACCAATTGCGGGTCATGCATTCCCGAACTCAAGCGCCGCATCAGGTCCATGCACGACACACCTCCCGCAGGCGGCAATGCGCCTGCGCGTGGCGTGATCCCGATCACCGTGGTGGCATGAGGCACGGCGTCACAAGCAAATAAGCGGAAGTCATCTTTTGTTCGCGGACAATCCCTGCATGGACAAATCAATGCACGCCCTGGTTCAGCATGGGCATCACCGTGGACTTTTCCGTGGGTATTAGCCAGTACATCAAGGAAATCGGACGCGGCAAGGATGGCGCACGACCGCTGACCCGTGACCAGGCAGCAGACCTGCTGGGTCAGGTCCTGGACGGCACCGTGACCGATCTCGAAGTGGGCGCTTTCTGCCTGGCCATGCGCATCAAGGGCGAGACGCCCGAAGAGATGGCGGGCTTCCTCGATGCCGTGCATCAGCGCCTGCATCACCTGCCGGCAAATGCCAGCGATACACCGACGGTGGTGCTTCCGAGCTATAACGGGGCCCGCAAGCTCCCGGTGCTGACACCCCTGCTCGGCATGCTGCTTGCACGCGAAGGCGTCTCCGTTCTGGTGCATGGCACGCCCACCGAAACCAGCCGTGTTTTTGCATCCGAAGTTCTTTCACTGCTGGGTGTACAGGCCCAAGCCGCCGTCCAGGCTTTGGCACCCGGTGAACTCGCGTTCATGCCGACCGAAGTCCTGTGCCCTCCGCTGAAACGCCTGCTGGATGTCAGGCGCGCAGTGGGCCTGCGTAACCCGGCCCATAGCCTGGTCAAGATCATGAACCCCTGCCTTGGCAAAAGCCTGGTGGTCAGCAGCTACACGCATCCTGAATATGCGGTTTCCATGGCCCAGACCTTTGAGCTGGTCAAAGCCCATGCCCTGTTGCTGCGCGGCACTGAAGGCGAAGTCGTCGCGGATGCACGCCGCATGCCCCAGATGGAAGCGTTCATCAACGGTGATCGCGAACTGCTGCAGGAAGCCCAGGGCGGCACGCTTGCATCGCTGCCCGATTTACCAAAAACAACAGACGCGGCCAGCACGGCGGCTTATATTCAATCGGTGATGGCAGGCGGGCAACCGGTGCCGGCATCCATCGCCAGACAGGTGGAACACATCTTGCAACTGGTCAAACGACTATGACTGAAAACAATTTCCCAAACATCGCCCCGGGACAGGGCAAATGCACACTGGTGGGCGCCGGCCCGGGCGACCCCGAGTTGCTCACGCTCAAGGCACTGAAGGCCATACAGACGGCCACCGTACTTTTTGTCGATGACCTGGTCAGCAAGGAAATCGTTGCCTTCGCGCAGCCCGGCGCCCGCGTCGTCTATGTCGGCAAGCGCGGCGGCTGCAAGTCCACGCCACAGGCCTTCATTGAAAAACTCATGGTCATCGCCGCACGTGAAGGCGACAATGTTGTGCGCCTCAAGGGCGGCGACCCCTTCATCTTCGGCCGCGGCGGCGAAGAGGTCGAACACCTGCGGGCAGCCGGCATAGAAGTCGCCATCATCAACGGCATCACGTCAGGGCTTGCTGCGGTCACCTCACTGGGCGTACCGCTCACGCACCGTGAACATGCGCATGGCGTGGTCTTCATCACCGGCCACGCCAAACCAGGCGCGGGCGCCACCGACTGGCGCTCGCTGGCCATCACCGCGCGCGATGCCCGTCTGACGCTCGTGATCTACATGGGTGTCAGTGGCGCACAGCGCATTCAGCAAGAGCTGCTCGAAGGCCTGTCGCCCGACACACCGATTGCCATCGTGCAGCATGTCAGCCTGCCCTCACAGCGCCACAGCGTGGCCACGCTGGGAACACTGGTCACCACCATCGCACGTGAGGGGCTCGGCAGCCCCTCGGTGATCGTGGTGGGGGATGTCATCAGGGGCGTTGCCGCTGCAGTCGGGTCCGCATCGGGCCAGGGCATCAGAGCCGCCTGAGTCCGCAGGGAGGCCGGGCCTCCGCTTATGCAGCTATGCTTGGCAGCCTCTTGCGGTCTTGCGGCCGCTCTTCGGGCTGAGGCTGTTCTATGTATAAATTCGATGTATTGGTGATTGGCGCAGGTGCCGCCGGTCTTTTCTGTGCGGCACAGGCGGGGCAGCGCGGCCTGAATGTCCTGCTGGTGGACCACAGCGAAAAAGTCGCCGAGAAAATCCGCATTTCGGGCGGGGGCCGATGCAACTTCACCAATCGTGATGCCACGCCGGCAAATTTCCTCAGCGAGAACCCGCACTTCTGCAGGTCTGCCCTGTCGCGCTATACGCCGCAGGATTTCATTGAGCTTCTGCAGCGCCACAACATTCCCTTTCATGAAAAGCACAAGGGGCAGCTGTTCTGCGACCGCTCGGCCGAAGACATCATCAACATGCTGCTGGCCGAATGCGACGCGGGCAAGGTCACGCGCTGGCAGCCTTGCAGCATCAAAAGCATCGCCGGGCCAGACGCGGACAACACCGACTACCGCATTGAGAGTGACCGCGGGCTGATCGAAGCGCCGCAGGTGGTCATTGCCACCGGCGGCCTGTCCATCCCCAAGATAGGAGCTACCGACTTCGGTTATCGCATCGCCAGACAATTTGGCCTGCGCATGGTCGAGCCCCGTGCAGCGCTGGTGCCGTTGACCTTTGACGGCGCAGACTGGGCGCCATTTGCCCAGCTCGCAGGCCTGGCCCTGCCGGTGCTGATAGAAACCAGTGCGGCCGATGCCACGCCCAAACAGCGCAAAAAAGCCACCGTCTTTTCAGAAGACCTGCTGTTTACCCACCGCGGGCTGAGCGGCCCGGCGGTATTGCAAATATCAAGCTTCTGGCGTGAAGGCCAGCCGGTGCGCGTCAACCTCGCACCCGGTGTGAATTTGCCAGATTTGCTGCTTCAGGCCAAATCCCGCTCAAAAAAGCTGATTGCCAACGAACTGACCAGCCTGGTGCCCACCCGCCTGGCAGATGCCTGGACCAGCACAGACCCGGCCCTACAACGCCCCATCAGCGACGCCACCGACAAGGCCCTGCTGGCGCTGGCAGAACGCCTGGCCGACTGGCAACTGGTGCCCAACGGCACGGAGGGCTACAAAAAGGCCGAAGTCACCATCGGCGGCGTCGATACCCGCGATTTGTCCTCCCAGACCATGGAATCGAAGCAGCCCGGCCTGTATTTCATAGGCGAAGTGGTCGACGTGACCGGCTGGCTGGGCGGTTACAACTTCCAGTGGGCCTGGGCCTCGGCATATGCATGTGGGGAAGCTCTGGCGATAAAAAACAGCGCCTGGCAGGCATAGAAGCCGCCAGCCCTCACCCCAACCCTCTCCCAGAGGGAGAGGGAGCAATACCGCAACTGCCAAAGCAGCGAGGTATTTTGCAAGTGGAGCCGTGGAACCGGCTTTGCCGGGCCACAGGCGGGGCGGCCCCCTCGGGGGGCAGGGAGCTACACGAAGTGAGCGACCGTGGGGGCCACATAGCTGCTATAATCTAAGGCTTTGCTAGCAAACCCGCGTCCGGCCTGATCCTGATCAGATTACTAAAGACGCCCAATTTTTGGACCCCTTTCAATGACGACCATTCGTGTAAAAGACAATGAGCCCTTTGACGTGGCTCTGCGCCGTTTCAAGCGCACCATCGAAAAACTCGGCCTGCTGACCGACCTGCGCGCCCGCGAGTTCTACGAAAAGCCAACGGCTGAACGCAAGCGCAAGAAGGCTGCTGCCGTCAAGCGCAACTACAAGCGTATCCGCTCGATGCAACTGCCGAAGAAGCTGTACTAATCAGTACACGCCTCACGGCAAACAAAAGCCCGCACGAGGACGCTCTGCGGGCTTTTGTACTTTTTGATCTGCTTTCGACTTTCAATTTTTTTCCGGAGACCTCATGGCACTCAAAGAACAAATCACCGAAGACATGAAAAACGCCATGCGCGCCAAGGACAGCGAGCGCCTGGGCACCATACGCCTTCTGCTCTCGGCCATGAAGCAAAAGGAAGTCGACGAACGTGTAGTTCTGGACGATGCGGCGGTGATTGCCATCGTCGACAAGCTGATCAAGCAGCGCAAGGACTCTATCGAGGCTTTCCAGAAGGCCGAACGCAAGGACCTGGCCGACAAGGAAGCCGCCGAACTGGTGGTGCTGCAGGCCTACCTGCCGGCGCGCCTGAGTGCGGATGAAGTTGCCGCCGCGGTAAAAGCCATCGTGGTGGAACTGGGCGCAAGCGGCCCGGGCGACATGGGCAAGGTCATGGGCGCGGTCAAGGCCAAACTGGCCGGCAAGGCCGATATGGGCCAGGTTTCAGCCGCTGTGAAAGCCGCCCTGGCAGGCTGATTCAAACGCGAGCGTTGCAGTGCAAGCTCAAGCCGTGGAACCGGCTTTGCCGGGCCACAGGCGGGCGGCCCCCTCGGGGGGCAGCAGGTTATTGGGGTCAGACACCAATTTCGCTGCAGTGCATGCACTTCACCCTCGGGCGAGCCGAAGGCTCGGCGAATTTGGGCTCTGACCCCAAAAACCTGCGTGGGGGCATTAAGTCCCCGCTATTTTCATCCTGTTCACCAAAATCGAACCAACGGTTTTCGCGCCATAGTTGTACGCATCGGCTCCCACAGCCTGAATGCCCATCAGCATGTCTTTCAGGTTGCCGGCAATCGTGATTTCCTCGACCGGGAAGGCGATCTGGCCTTTTTCGACCCAGAAGCCAGCCGCGCCGCGTGAGTAGTCACCCGTCACGTAGTTCACGCCCTGCCCCATCAATTCAGTGACAAACAGGCCGGTGCCCAGCTTTTTCAGCATGGCATCCAGGTCATCGCCTGCCCTGGTCTGGCGGCTGCTCATGATGAGGTTGTGTGAGCCGCCGGCATTGCCGGTGGTACGCATACCCAGCTTGCGGGCCGAATAGGTGCTCAAAAAATAGCCGCGCACAATGCCTGCATCCACCACCGTACGGGCGCGGGTCTTGACACCCTCTTCATCAAACGGCGAGCTGCCCTTGCCTTTTTTGACGAACGGGTCTTCGGTGATGTCGATATGGTCGGGGAAGGCCGGCTTGCCCATGCTGTTGAGCAAAAACGTGCTCTTGCGGTACAGCGCACCCCCGCTCACGGCCTGCACAAAACCGCCCAGCAGGCCGGCAGCCAGGGGCGACTCGAAAAGCACCGGGCATTCGCAGGTCTTGACCTTGCGGCTTTTCAGGCGCGACAGTGCACGCTCTGCGGCGTAGCGACCCACAGATTGCGGGCTGGCCAGCTCGCTCGCGTCGCGCATGGAGCTGTACCAGGCGTCACGCTGCATGTCGCCGTTCTTGCCGGGCGATGACGCAATCGGCGCGACCGAAATGCTGTGGCGCGAACTGGCATAACCACCCCGGAAGCCGCGCGTATGGGCACTGAAAAAATGGCTTTGCTGGGCCGAAACACCCGCGCCTTCGCTGTTGGTGATGCGCTTGCTGGTTTGCAGCGCCGCCGCTTCGCATTCGAGCGCAATCTTCGCGGCGTCTTCAGAGGTGATCGCCCAGGGGTGGAACAGGTCCAGGTCCGGATGAACGCGTGCAATGTCGCGGTCGGCAGGCAGGCCGGATGACTTGTCTTCTGCGGTGAAGCGCGCAATGTCAAAAGCCGCCTTCACGGTCTGCTGAATGGCGGCATCCGAGAAATCGCTGGTGGCGGCATTGCCGCGCTTCTGGCCGACATAAACCGTGATGCCCAAAGACTTGTCGCGATTACGCTCGACGTTCTCCAGTTCGCCCTTGCGCACGCTGACTGACAGGCCGCAGCCTTCAGACGCTTCTGCAGCCGCATCTGTCGCGCCCAGCTTTTTGGCATGGGCCAGTGCGCTGTCAACCAGGTGTTCGAAAAAATCCCTGTGGTAGCTGAAGCCCTGTTCGGGTTTTGTGGATGGCCGTGCTCCTGAAGATACGGTAGGGGCTTTGGAAGTCTTTGGTGTCATATGGGTAGCTATGATACTGACTGCCATGAACACCAAAACTAACAAGCCTGTCCCAAAGGGTCTCAAGGGCTACTGGTCCAACGGCCGATTCGTGAAACCCGAAGAAATCGCGGCCGAAGAAAAAGGCCCGCCCAGCAAGACGCAACTCAAGGCCGAGGCCGACGAAATGCAGGCCCTGGGCGAAGCCTTGCTCACCCTGCGTGCCGACCTCATGGCGCGGTTGGATTTGCCCGACAAGCTGCTCGACGCGATCAAGGACGCCAAAAAAATCACCAACTTCGAGGGCAAGCGCCGCCAGATGCAGTTCATCGGCAAGCTGATGCGCCCGCTCGACCCCGACCCGATACGCGAAGCCATCAACGAGCAGCTCAACGGCTCGGCACAGCTCACGCTGGCACTGCACCTGGCCGAGCAGTGGCGCGACAAGCTGGTGGCCGATGATGAATCGCTGCAGCAGTGGCTGGTTGAATACCCGGACACCGACTCGCAGCAGATGCGCGCGCTGATTCGCCAGGCCCGCAAGGACTACAAGCCCGAAAAGCCGGGCGAAGCCCCGCGCCATGGCAAGTCCTACCGCGAGATTTTCCAGATGGTCAAAGAGGCCATGCGCGCCAAGGCGGAAGGCGCCCCGGAATGAGCGCCCACGATGCGGTCCGCATAGGCATCGTGTCGGTGAGCGACAGGGCCTCCAGCGGCGTCTATGAAGACAAGGGCTTGCCGGCGCTGAAAGACTGGCTGACGCGCGCCCTTCTCAACCCCATCACCTTTGACGAACGCCTGATCCCTGACGAGCAGGACGGCATCAGCACTGCGTTGATTGCGCTGGTCGATGCCGGCTGCTCGCTGGTGCTCACCACAGGCGGTACCGGCCCCGCGCTGCGCGACGTGACACCTGAAGCCACACTGGCCATCGCCCACAAGGAGATGCCCGGCTTTGGCGAGCAGATGCGGCAGATCAGCCTGAAATTTGTGCCGACCGCCATACTGTCGCGCCAATGTGCCGTCATCCGTAACAAAAGCCTCATCATCAATCTGCCCGGCCAGCCCAAGGCCATTGCTGAAACGCTTGAGGGGTTAAAAAATGACGGCGGCGAGCAAATCGTGCCCGGCATCTTTGCGGCCGTACCTTACTGCGTTGACCTCATAGGCGGGCCTTACATTGAAACGCGCGCGGACGTCTGCAAGGCGTTCAGGCCGAAATCTGCCATACGGCCGTCAGCCCCCTGAGTTTGCAGTTGGTTTTTTGCCGCGCCCGTGCGTGGCACCGGTGAAAGAAGAAAAAACATGACTTGTCTGACCGCGCAATACACCGCACGCTATAGCCTCACCACACTGACCCTTTCACTGCTGCTCGCCTCAAGCGCCAGCGCACAGCCCCGTGTGCTGGAGCCCAGCCTTCCCTACGTCGTCAAACCTTCAGACAAGCTGATCCGCCTCAGCAAGGAAATTCTTGTCAGCACCCAGGCCTGGAACGATGTCGCCAGATACAACCAGCTGAAAGACCCTGACCTGATCTTTCCTGGCCAGAAGCTCGACATTCCGCTGCGTTACCTCAAGTCAAAACCCGCCAGTGGCAAGATCATCAGCGCTGAAGGCGACGTCACGCTGGGCGGCAATGCCATCGCGCCCGGTGCGGCAATTGCCGACGGCAGCCAGCTCAAGACCGGCGCCAACAGCTCGGCCGTGATAGAGCTGGGCGACGGCAGCCGCGTCAAGCTGCTGCCCAACAGCCTGGTGCAGGTCGTCACCAACCGCGACTACGCCATGCGCGATTCATCGGCCAGCGGCTCGACCAACTGGTTCTCGGGCCTGCTGCGGCTGGCCGCCGGCACCATGGAAGCGGTGGCCACAAAAAACGCCAAACGCGCCACACCGCTGCAGGTCGAAACCCCGACCTCGCTGGTCGGCGTGCGCGGTACCGAGTTCCGCGTCGCCTTTGACGACCCGGCCAGCGCCGCCGCGCGCACGGAAGTGGTTGAAGGCAAGGTGCGTGCAGACAACCCGGCCCAAGGCGCGGGCGCAGACCTGCCCACGGGCACGGGTGCTGTCGTCAAACCGGCTGAGCGCGAGATCAAGGTCGTCAACCTGCTGCCCGCCCCCGACCTCAGCAACATCCCGGCCGAAGTCCTCAAGCCCCTTGGCGGCTGGGCCATGCCGGTGCTCGATGGCGCGGTGGCTTACCGCGTGCAGGTCTCCAGCGACGACAAATTCGACAAAATCGTGCGCGACCTGAAGGTGGCCAGCAACAGTGCCGACCTGGCCGACCTGGCCAACGGCAGCTGGTTTGCCCGCGTGCGTGGCATTGACCCTGCCGGCCTGGAAGGGTTTGACACCGTCAAGCTGATCGCCGTGAGAGACGGGCAGTGGAAGGTGAGCTATTCCAGCATGAGCCTGGTCGGCGGCAAGACCGTGCTGGGCTGGATAGGCCAGCAGTCCAATGGCCAGCCCATGGCCGATGGTGCGTATTCGGCCCTGGTGGCGCGTGACGAGGCCCTGACGCAAGTGGTCACCAACTCCGACACCGCCGTCGCAGGCCGCGGCCCGCGCCTGGACCTCGGCAACCTGACACCCGGCGTGTACTTCATACGCCTGCGCAGCAAGGTGGCGCAAGGCGCGACTGACAGCGAGATTTACCGCTTTGAAATCCCCGCCAACTGGGGCAAAAGTGTGTTTGACCTGACTTCTTCACTACAGTCTGTTCGCTAGGTCAATTCAGCATATGTCAGGGCATATGCTGAAAAAAAAGGGGTTAAAACAGCTTTAAAAAGGCCAAAAACCTGCTTTGGGAGGCATTTTTTGGCCATTTTCAGGCATTAAATCGGCTGCAGGCCAATAGATACGCACGTGAGCAGCTACTGATTTAATAGCAAATACCGCGGGATTTTTGCCCCCTGTCATTGCGGACTCAATCCGCAATCCATACCCCCTTGCGCAGATACCTAGCGGGATGGATCCCGGATCAAGTCCGGGATGACAGAAAAAGCGCAGTGAGGCGGTCGCCCCTACTTCCCAATCAGCTGGTTCAGCTTCTCGGCCTCGAACGTCTCGGTCAGCGCGGCATCGGCCGGTACGCAATCCCTGCGCGGGGATTGCGGGTTCTGGGTGACCGACAGTTTTTCAATCGCCTCCCACAACAGCGCAATCTGGTGCTCCTGCGACGAGGCGTTCTCGACCAGCCCTTTCATGGCCTGGCCCAGCGGGTCGTCGTCCAGCGTGATGCCATAGGCTGAAAAACCTGTTCCCCTTGTCACGTCGGCGCTCTCGCCCACTTTTGAGGGGATGATGCGCGCCGGTATGCCGACTGCCGTGGCGCCTGCGGGCACCGGCTTGATGACCACGGCGTTGCTGCCTATCTTGGCGCCGTCACCAACCACGAAGCCGCCCAGCACCTTGGCGCCTGCGCTCACAACCACGTTGCGGCCCAGCGTGGGGTGGCGCTTTTCGCCCTTGTAGAGCGAGGTGCCGCCCAGCGTCACGCCCTGGTAAATCGTGCAGCCATCGCCGATCTCGGCCGTCTCACCGACGACAACGCCCATGGCATGGTCAAAAAACACGCGCTCACCGATCTTCGCGCCGGGGTGGATCTCTATGCCCGTGAAAAACCGCCCCACATGCGAGACAAAACGCCCCAGCCACTTGAAGCCGTTGTTCCAGAACCAGTGCGCGCGGCGATGAAAGATGAGCGCGTGCAGGCCCGGATAGCAGGTGAGCACTTCCCAGGTGGTACGCGCGGCCGGGTCGCGGTCAAGAATGCACTGGATATCGGAGCGGATTCGTGAAAACATGCCGCGAGTCTACTGGGGCACCGATGGGCTTGCAGGCGGCGCACTTTTGGCGTCGCCCGCCGCCGCCTGGCTCATCGCCTTGGCCACACCCCGCAGGATGTGGATTTCCTCTGCACTGAGTTGGGCGCGGTTAAAAAGCTGGTTCAGGCGCGGCATCAGCTTTTTCGGTGAAGCCGGGTCGAGAAAGCCGATGTCGGCCAGCGACTTTTCCCAATGCGCCAGCATGCCCGCCACCTCTGCGGCATCGGCCAGCTGGCGCTCGCCAGTGGCTGATTCAACTGAAAAACCGCCCAGCGCCTCGCGCCAGTCATAGGCAATCAGCTGCACGGCGGCACCCAGGTTGAGCGAACCAAAGTTGGGGTCGGTCGGGATGCTGAGGGCCACATTGCAGCGGTAAACGTCCTCGTTCTGCATGCCAAAGCGCTCCGAGCCGAACAGAAAGGCGATGCCTTCCGGTTTTGTGGCTGCCGCTTCAGGGGCCAGCAGGGCAGAAAAATGCGCCCGCGGTGCCATGGTCGGCGGGCCAAAGTCGCGCGGCGTCATGGCTGTGGCGCACAGGTGCGTCATCCCGTCCAGCGCCTCGTCCAGCGTTTCGACAATGCGCGCGTTGTTCAGCACGTCCAGCGCCCCGCTGGCGCGCTGGATCGTTTCTTCGCGCCGCAGCACATTGGCCCAACGCGGCTTGACCAGTACCAGGTCGCCAAAACCCATGACCTTCATGGCGCGCGCTGCCGCGCCTACGTTGCCGGCATGGCTGGTGTGGATGAGGACAAAACGGGTTTTCATTGGCGAATTTGGGCAAATCTGGGCAAAAGAGGGCTCGTCGGGGGCTTAGCCGTTAAAATCGGGCTATCTGCAAGAACTGCATATTGTCGCTGTCCCGGTTGCCGGGCCACAGCCCTCCCCGCTTCGTGCGGCTGCTCTTTCTTATCATTTATGTCCAGCAATCTACACCCCATGCTCAACGTGGCCATCAAGGCTGCGCGCGCCGCCGGCGCCATCATCAACCGCGCTGCGCTCGACGTTGAATCGGTTCGCATCTCGGCCAAGCAGACCAACGACTTCGTCACCGAGATCGATCACGCTGCCGAAACCGCCATCATCGAAACCCTGCTGACCGCCTACCCCGGCCACGGCATCCTGGCCGAAGAATCGGGCAGCGCGCATGGCGCCAAAGACTCCGAATTCGTGTGGATCATCGACCCGCTGGACGGCACCACCAACTTCATCCACGGCTTTCCCGTTTACTGCGTCAGCATTGCCCTCAGCGTCAAGGGCAAG
The DNA here is from genome assembly GCF_016185115.1 of Polaromonas sp. GTDB lineage: Bacteria > Pseudomonadota > Gammaproteobacteria > Burkholderiales > Burkholderiaceae_C > Polaromonas. Next base: position 122,724 of record NZ_JACPOF010000017.1, read on the forward strand.
ATAGAGCAGGCCGTGGTGTATGACCCCACCCGCAACGACATCTTCTGCGCCACCAAAGGCCGCGGGGCTTACCTGAACGACCGCCGCATTCGCGTGGCCAAGCGCACCCGCCTGCAGGAATGCCTGATCGCCACCGGCTTCCCCTACCGCCCCGGCGACAAACTCAAAAGCTACCTCAACATGCTGGGTGAAGTCATGAGCCAGTGCGCCGGCGTGCGCCGCCCCGGTGCTGCCGCGCTTGACCTGGCCTATGTGGCCGCAGGTTACAGCGACGGCTTTTTCGAAACCGGCCTCCAGCCCTGGGACGTGGCAGCGGGTTCGCTGCTGGTCACCGAAGCTGGCGGCCTGATCGGCAACTTCACTGGCGAATCCGAATTTCTCGACCAGGGCGAGTGTGTAGCCGGCAACCCGCGCATCTATGGCCAGCTGGTGACAACCCTGACGAAGTACAGCAAATTTGCAGGCGCAGGCGACAAGGCCACCGTGCGCCAGGCACTGCAGGACGCCACATCGGCCATGGCTGCAGAAGGCGACAGCGCCCCGGTTGACACTGCACCAGTTGCCAAACCCACCCTGAAGGCCAAACGTATCAAGGCCGGTAGCGAAACACCGCCAGACGCACCGTTTTAAGCCAAACGGGCGGGACAAGCGCACACCCTGCCCGGCCTTCGGTAAAGTGTGAATCACATGAGCCGACAGCCCCCTGAAAAACCTGCGACGGACACGCCGCCCATGATGCTGGAGGGCCTGCTCATGCGCGGCCTGGGCAACGCACAGGGCAGGCTGCAAACCTTTCTGCGCGCTGCACTCAGCCCCCATGTGACCAACGGCCTCACGGTCTCGCTGGGCCTGATTCTCATCATGCTGGCGATATTCGAAACCGCCGGGCTGGCAGGCGCATCAACCGCAGCCGTCGGCATCATGATCACCAGCCTGCCCGACGTGCCTGCGCCGCGCCGCCGCAAGATCATGCAAATGCTGCCTGCGCCCATACTCGGCGCGCCGCTGTTCCTGCTGGTGCAACTGGTGCGTGAAGACGCCTGGCTGCTGGGCATCGTGATCGTGGCAGGCACCTTTCTCGCCACCATGATGATGGCCTGGGGCAAGCGCGGCGGGCCTATCTGCTTCTCGATGCTGTTCTCAATGCTGTTCTCCATGGCGGCGCAACCCGTCGGGTCGCTGGAAGAAATCGCCGTGCATGGCGGCTGGTTCCTGGCCGGGGCAGCCCTTTATCTGCTCTGGGCTGCGTTCACAACCAGCCTGCTGAACCGGCGCTACCGTGCGCAGTTGCTGGCGGAATGTTTTTACAGTTTTGCGCAAATCCTGCGCACGCAGGCGCGCCGGTTTGAGCCGCAGCCGCAAAACCTGGAGGGCAGCCAGGCGCTGCTCGCCACCATGCTCAAGCAGCAGGCCGCACTTGCCGACCAGTTGCAGAACACGCGTGACGTGGTGCTTGAATCACCCACCAAACCACGTCGCCAGCGCATGGCCGCCATGCTGCTCAGCCTGCTGGAAGCGCGCGACCACCAGATGGCCTGCGACCTGGACCTCGACATGCTGCTCACCCACCAGGACAGCACGGGCGCACTGCCGGCGCTGCAGGATGCACTTGAGACGACTGCGACGCGGCTGGAAGCCATGGCCATGGCACTGTTGCTGGGCAAATTGATACGGCCGATTGCCGAACTCGAAAATTTGAGGCCGGGCCTGGCCGGCACGCTTCCCCCACGGCGCGAAGCCACCGAACGCCCGCCTGACCTGCAGACCGGCGTGCCCGATGCCGCTGCACTGCTGCACAACATGGCCGACCGCATAGGCCATATCAACGATGAAGTGGTGAAGATGGCCGCGATTGCGCGCGGCGATGTCGCGCCTGAACTCGCAGCCGTGCGCACACAGTGGCAACTCTTCGTCAGCACCACCGTCTGGTCATGGAAGCCGCTTCTCGGCCAGCTCACCTGGCGCGCGCCCACCCTGCGCTACGCACTGCGTGCAACGCTGGCCGTCACCGTGGGTTACGTCGTGTCGCTGCACCTGCCCTGGGTGGCGCATGGCTACTGGATATTGCTGACCATCACGGCCGTGATGCGCGGCAACCTGGCCCAGACCGTTGAGCGACGCAACTCACGCATCATCGGTACGCTGATCGGCTGCGTGGTGGTGATGGCCATACTCGCCGCGCACCCCGGCGCACGCAGCATCTTTCTCGCGGTGTCACTGGCCATGGGTCTGGCGCATGCGTTCGCGCTGCGCCGCTACCTTTTCACATCCATCGCCGCCACAGTCGCCGGCCTGCTGCAGGCGCACCTGCTGCTGGTCGGCGTACAGCCCAGCTTTGCCATGGCCGAACGACTTGGCGACACGCTGCTGGGCGCGCTGCTGGCCTGGCTCTTCAGCTATGTGCTGCCCGCGTGGGAGCGCAACCAGATACCCGCACTCGTCAAACGCAGCGTGGCGGCGCAGCTTGAACACGCACGCCTCGCGCTGGCCCTGCTCGACAGCTCGCAAACCTCTGACCTGCCGTGGCGGCTGGCGCGGCGCGAGGCCTACAACAGCCTGTCAGACCTCACCCTCGCCACCCAGCGCAGCCTGGCCGAACCGAAACAGGTCAGGCCACCGCTAGAACCCCTCGAAGCCCTGCAGGCGCGCAGCTACCAGTTGCTCGCACAGCTCACCGCTGTCAAATCAATGCTTCTGCTGCGAAGGGCGCAGCTTGATCTGGACATTGCCAGACCGGCGCTTGAGCAAGCCAGCAAACGGATTGAAGCCGAGTTATCCGGCAAGTCTGTGCCAGCCCAAGACCTTGATGCTCAACCAGACCTGCCCACGACAGCAGGCCAGCCCTTCCAGCCCAAACCCGACCCCCTGCTGGCCAATGACCTCACGCCATGGTTGCTGCGCCGGCTGACACTGACCTGCGCCATGGCGGCAGAGTTGCGCCAGGCCATGCTGCGTGCGCAGAACCCGCCAGCGGGTGGCAACGATAATGCTGGATTGACGACCGCCACGCGCACGCACCAAACCAAAGCATGAGTGACACCCATCTGCTGCCGCCCGAGTCGGCCACAGCAACATCCACAGCCAAACCATCAGGGCCGCACACGCCCATGATGACCCAGTACTTCGCCATCAAGGCCGAGTACCCGGACACGCTGGTCTTCTACCGCATGGGCGACTTTTATGAAGTCTTCTATGGCGATGCCGAAAAAGCTGCGCGCCTGCTCGACATCACCTTGACCCGGCGCGGTCAGTCGGGTGGTGAACCTGTGGTGATGGCGGGTGTGCCTTTTCACTCGCTGGAAGGCTACCTCGCCAAGCTCATCAAACTTGGTGAGTCGGTCGCCATCTGCGAGCAGGTCGGTGATGTGGCCACCAGCAAGGGGCCGGTTGAGCGCAAGGTGGTGCGTGTCGTCACGCCGGGTACGCTGACCGATACCGAACTGCTGAGCGACAAGACAGAATCGATTTTGCTGGCCGTGCACCAGGGTGCGCGCAACACCTGCGGCCTGGCATGGCTGAGCGTGACGCAGGGCGAGATTCACCTGGCGCATTGCGCCAACGACGAGCTTGAAGCCTGGATGGCGCGCATTGCGCCCAGCGAGCTGCTCTACAACGTTGATGTCACACCGACTTTTGAAGAGCGCATGAAAACCCAGCGCTGCGCGGTCAGCGCACGGCCTGCCTGGCAGTTTGATGCTGCACTGGGCGCACGGCGCCTGCTGGACCAGCTCAAGGTCGCGTCGCTGGCGTCATGGAATGCCGAGGCGCTGACTGAAGCGCATGCCGCCGCCTCTGCCTTGCTGGGTTACGCAGAACACACTCAGGGCCGTGCGCTGTCGCATGTGCGTGGCCTGCAGGTCGTGCGTTCGGGTGAACTGATCGAACTGCCGCCCACCACGCGCCGCAACCTTGAACTGACACAGACCCTGCGCGGTGAAGATTCACCCACGCTGTTTTCATTGCTGGACACCTGCACCACCGGCATGGGCAGCCGGGCACTGAAAAGCTGGCTGCTGTCGCCGCGCCGCGACCGCGCGCTGGCCGCAGCCCGTCTTGAAGCCATCACACACCTGCGCGGCGGCATGCAGCAAACCCTGCGCGGCCAGCTCAAGGGCAGCAGCGATGTGGAACGCATCACCGCGCGCATCGCCCTCCGCCAGGTGCGCCCGCGCGAACTTGTCGCACTGCAACTGACGCTGCAAAAAACCGAACTTCTGGCACGCGCGCCTGCTGGCCTGCCACCGCTGTTGGCCTCCATTTTTGAAGCATTGCAACCGCCAGAAGGCTGCGCGGCGCTGCTGCAACGCTACGTGCTTGAAGAACCCGCTGCGCTGATACGCGATGGCGGCGTCATCAACCATGGCTGCGATGCCGACCTCGACGAACTGCGCGCCATACAGACCAACTGCGATGCATTTCTGCTTGACCTCGAAGGCCGCGAAAAAGCCCGTACCGGCATCGCCAACCTGCGTGTGCAGTTCAACAAGGTGCACGGCTTTTATATCGAAGTGACGCAGGGCCAGCTCGACAAGGTGCCTGACGACTACCGCCGCCGCCAGACTTTAAAAAATGCAGAACGCTACATCACGCCTGAACTGAAGGCTTTTGAAGACAAGGCGCTCTCGGCGCAGGAGCGCGCCCTTGCCCGCGAGAAATGGCTGTACGAACAACTGCTTGACCAGTTGCAGGACTTCATACCCGCACTTAGCCGCCTTGCACGCGCACTCGCCTCGCTGGATGCGCTCTGTGCGCTGGCTGAACGCTCGCTCACACTCAACTGGGCGGCACCGGTTTTTGTGAAAGAGCCGTGCATAGACATCAGTCAGGGCCGGCACCCTGTCGTCGAGGCACGCCTTGCAGAAACAGGCGGTGGCTCATTCATCGCCAATGACTGCGTGATGAGCGGCAAACACCGCATGCAGGTCATCACCGGCCCCAACATGGGCGGTAAATCGACCTATATGCGGCAGGTGGCGCTGATCGTGCTGCTGGCCAGTGTTGGCTCTTATGTGCCTGCCGGCGCGTGCCGTCTCGGCCCCATAGACGCCATCCACACCCGCATAGGTGCGGCTGATGATGTGGCCAATGCGCAATCGACCTTCATGCTGGAGATGACGGAAGCCGCGCAGATCCTGCACAGCGCCACACCGCATTCGCTGGTGCTGATGGACGAGATCGGCCGCGGCACTTCGACCTTCGACGGCCTGGCGCTGGCAGGCGGCATTGCGGCCTACCTGCACAACAAGACGCAGGCCTTCACGCTGTTTGCCACGCATTACTTTGAACTGACCGAATTCCCCGCGCAACACCACGGCGCGATCAATGTGCATGTGAGTGCGGTTGAATCGGGTTCCGACATCGTCTTCATGCACCACATAGAGCCCGGCCCCGCCAGCAAAAGCTACGGCGTGGCGGTGGCCAAGCTGGCCGGTGTGCCCGCTGCCGTCGTCAACCATGCGCGCCACGCGCTGAACGCGCTTGAGACACAACAGCTTGACGCACGCGCCCAGGTTGACCTGTTTGCCCCGCCGCCAGAGGCAACTGCGGCAGAGCAAAGCGCCGTAGACAAGGCATTGGGTAACATTGACCCTGATGCACTGAGTCCGCGCGAAGCGCTGGACGCCCTCTACCGGCTGAAAAAGCTCGCCAGCCTGAACTGAACACACCTGAACATCACTATTCCAACACCGTAAGTACCTAATGACCTATTGCGTAGCCATCAAACTGAATGCCGGCCTGGTGTTCCTGTCCGATTCACGAACCAATGCGGGCCTGGACCACATCAGCACCTTCCGCAAGATGATCGTGTACGAAAAGCCGGGTGACCGCTTCATGGTGCTGCTGTCTGCAGGCAACCTGTCGATCTCGCAATCGGTGCGCGAGATCCTCCAGATCGAGCAGCTCAAGGACCACGAAGGCGGCGAGCCCATTACCATCTGGAACGCCAAAAGCATGTTTGACGCAGCGCGCGTGCTCGGCTCGGCCATTCGCCGTGTTTATGAACGCGATGCCGAAGCCCTGAAAAATGCCGACGTTGACTTCAATGTCTCGCTGGTCTTCGGCGGCCAGATCAAGGGCGAAGGCATGCGCCTGTTCCAGATGTATTCGGCCGGCAACTTCATTGAAGCCACCAGCGAGACGCCTTACTTCCAGGTCGGTGAATCGAAATACGGCAAGCCCGTGCTTGACCGCGTGCTGGAGCCGAACACCCCGCTGGCCGAAGCCGCCAAATGCGCGCTGGTGTCGATGGACTCGACCATGAAATCCAACCTGTCTGTCGGCATGCCGCTGGACCTGGTGGTTTATGAAGCCGACAGCCTGCAGAGCGACAAGGTCGTCTGCATAGACAACGACAACCCCTACTACATGATGATGCACAAGAACTGGGGCCGCAAGCTGCGCGAAGTGTTCGACAGCATTGAAGACCCGGTGTGGGATGACGCGCACACCGATGTGCCTCTGAAAATGCCGGCCACGCGTAATGACCCGCTCAAGAAGATCAGCAGCCCCCAGGAAAAACTCATCTGAGACTGAGCCGTGACCGCCAAATCAGCCTTGCCTGCTGACATCTCAAGCAAGGCCAGGCCACTGGTCATCTTCTCGCATGCCAACAGCTTTCCGGCCAGCACGTATGGCGTGCTGTTCCGAAGCCTTGAGGCGCGCGGTTTTGACATCAAGGCCATAGACAAGTTTGGCCACGACCCGGCCTACCCGGTTACCAGCAACTGGCCGCACCTGATAGCGCAGCTTGCCCACTTCAGTGAGCAGCACATAGGCGCATTAAAACGCCCTGTCTTTCTGGTCGGCCACTCCCTGGGCGGTTTTTTGAGCCTGATGTGCGCCGCGCACCACCCCGTACTGGGCGGCCAGCCCGTGCAGGGCGTTCTGATGCTGGATTCGCCCGTCATAGGCGGCTGGCGCGCCACCGCACTCAGCGTGGCCAAACGCGCTCAACTGGTCGGTTCGGTCTCGCCGGGTGCTGTCAGCCGCAGGCGCAAGAACGAATGGCTGGACAAGGACGAAGTGCTGGCCTACTTCCGCAGCAAAAAAACCTTTGCGCGCTGGGACGAGCAGGTGCTGCTCGACTACATCGAATACGGCACGCACGACGCGCCAAAGGATGCGCCGGTAGGCAGCGAAAGCCTGCGGCATCTGAGTTTTGACCGCGACGTTGAAACCACCATCTACAACACGCTGCCAGACAACCTTGAGCAGATGCTCAAGCGCCACCCGCTCAAATGCCCGGCGGCGTTCATAGGCGGCCTGCAATCAGCCGAGATCAGGCAGGTGGGCATGGCGCTGACGCAAAAGGTCACCAAAGGCCGCATCACCATGGTGGATGGCAGCCACCTTTTCCCGATGGAAAAGCCGATTGCTACTGCAGCTGCGATTGAAGCGGCGTTGCTCAACCTGGCAGTCACAGGCCTTCGCTAAACTCGGGCCTGTTCACTCCTGAGGAGGATTTACATGCCCGCACGTTTTATCGTTACCGCAGTCGTGACGTTTTTTGCCTGGGCCATCGCGGCCGTGATCTCCCAGGGCATGAGCGATGCGGTCACCAACAGTTCGTCCATCTGGCTGGCCACAGGCGTCACCTTTGGCGCGTTGCTGGTGGTGCGCGCACCCAACCGGCCTGCTGTCCTGCTGGGCGCTGCCCTCGCCACCATGGTTCTTGGCCTGCTCGATGGCCTGGGCTTTTTACAGGCACTTGGGTTTGGCCTCAACGAAGCCCTGTGTGCCGGCGTCGGCGCATGGCTGGCGCTGCGCTTTCGTGCGCAAAAAGAAGATGCCCCCGCAGAGCCAGGCAAGGCCTATGCAGGCCTGCTGCTGGGCGCAGTCGTCACATCCGCGCTGGGCGCCAGCATTTCCTTGCTGCTGTGGAGCTGGGTCATGAAAGGCGATGTGGCGCTGGCGATTGAATGGCGCGTCTGGGCCTGTACCTCGTTTGTCGGCATTTTGCTCATGGCGCCGCTGATCCAGTCGTTTGCGGGCTTTCGCGTCAGGCGTTCAGGCGGCATGGCTACCAGCCAGTTCGTCGCCGGTGCCGCCACCTTCGTGCTCTTTTTTGTCGTGACCACGCTGATCTTTTCAAGCGATGTGTCCGACCGCTTCGGTGCATCGCTGGGCCCGACACTGACCTACCTGCCCCTGCCCTTCATCGTTGTCACGGCCATCCTCTGGAAAGAGCGCGGCGCCACCCTGGCTACCCTGATCGCAGCCCTGGCCCTGACAGGCTGGACCAATGCAGGCGGCGGCCCGTTTGCAGAAATCGAAGGCTTCCGCGGTGAAGCCGTCATCGAGGTGCAGGGTTATGTCGCCGTCATGGCGCTGCTGGTCGGCGTGGTCAATGCACTCGGCGCCACCGCCGCGCAGGCCCTGGCAGAAGCGCGTGACTGGCGCACACGTTACCGGCAGGTAATGGACTCCACCCGCACGGTCATGGTCAACTTTGACGCGAAGACTGGCACCGCCACCTGGGGCGAGGCAGCCAGCGCCATGCTGCGCACCAATACCGCCAACCTGATGACCGTGCAGGACCTCATCGCCCACGCAGAGCCCGGCGAGCAGCCAGCGTTGCTGGCTGACTGGCGCGACCTCACGCAAGGCCAGCGTGACCACGTGCTGTGGAAAACAGCCTTCCGCTGGAGCGACGGCAGGGTGGCCAACCTCAATGCGCGCCTGTCGGGCGTGCGCGGCGCAGACGGCCAGGTAGAACAGGTCGCCAGCCTGCTGGAAGTCGAGGCAGCCCGTGGCTGAAGGTGCCCAGGTATCGGCCATGCCTTCAGGCACAGCCGAAGTGCGCGTCGATAAAAGCGTGCCCGCCGTCTTTTTGATACACGGGCTGGGCGGTACGCAGTACGACCTGGGCTCCATGCACAAGCGGCTCAAAAATGCGGGCTTTGTGACCCATTCGCTGACCCTGCCCGGCCACGGCACCACGCCTGAAGATCTGCTGAACGTGACGGCCGAGCAGTGGATGGAGGCCGTCACGGCCAAATACCACGAGGTCGCTGCGCAGCACGACAACTTTCACATCATGGGCATGTGCATGGGCTCGCTGCTGGCCGTAGAACTCGCCAAGCGCCAGCGCCACACGCGCGGCAAACTGGTGGCGCTGGCCCCGCCCATTTACATCGACGGCTGGGGCACGGCCTGGTACTCGCCGCTGCGTCACCTTGTTTATTACATTCCCGGCCTCAACCGGACCATGAAGGTCGAGGAGGAAGACCCCTTCGGCATCAAGAACGAACAGTTGCGCGCCATCGTGAAGGCCAAGTTCGCGCGCGGCGAAGCCTTTCACTACAAGTGGGTGCCCATTGCCTGCGTCCGGCAGGTAGACCGCCTGCGCGGTTGGGTCATGAAAGGCCTCAAGACCATGGCCTGCGAAACGCTGGTCATCCACGCGCGCGAAGACGAACTCACCAGCCTGGCATCTGCCAACTACCTGGTCGAGCAGATAGGCGGCGCAAAGGCACGCATGGTGGTGCTTGAGAACAGCTATCACATGATCTGCGTCGACAACGACCGCGAGCAGGTCGCGCGCAATGTGCTTGAGTTTTTGGGCGCCAGCAGCGCAGCATCGCTGGGCATGGCGGTGGATGACCCGAAGATGTCTGCCGATGCGCTCATGGCGTTTGCAAAAGAGCTGATCGCTGCACTGGAAGCCGGCGACTTCAGGACCATCTTTGCCAAAGGCGCATCAGACATGGGCTGGTTCCAGCCCGGCGTCAACCGCGCCAGCGGCGTGTACCGCGGCAACAAGGGCCTGCAGGCCATGCTGCCGTGGGCAGAGGGTGTTCGCTTCACGGCTTTCGGCCAGCCGGTCTACAACGCCGGCATCGCCGTGTGTCCGGCTACGCTCGTTGCAGGCGGCTTGATGTCGCAGGGCGTGCTGGCCTTTGCCGTGCAATCTGGCAGGCTGCTCGATGCACGGTGGTTTCCGGATGACGTGGCGCTTGAAGACGCATACTTCGGCGCGCCTGTTGCCGCCAGCGGTCCCAGCGACACTGAAAAGGCGTTTGAAGCCGCGCAGGTCACCGTCAAGGCCCTGGCTAAACCACCGGGGGATGATGAGCTGTTGGCCCTGTATGCACTTTACAAACAAGCCACCGCAGGCGATGTGTCAGGCGAGCGCCCCGGCATGATGGACATCGTGGGCCGCGCCAAGTACGACGCCTGGGCCCAACGCAAGGGCGAGACGCGGGAGGTGGCGATGGCCGCCTATTCGCAACTTGTGGAGAAGCTCGCCAGGGCCAGTCACTGACGCCGCAGAGACGACCCGGGTTCATGGATTGCGGATAGGGTCCGCCATGCCAGGCAGGGTCAAAATCTCGCGGTATTTGCTACAAAATCAATAGCTGCTCACGTGCGTATTTATTGGCTTGCAGCATTTTTAAGGCATAAAAAAGGCCTTTTTCAGGCCTTTTTTGGAGTTTTTCCGGGCTGCAAACGCCGCCAGCAGAAAATTTTAACGTACACGTTAAATTTTTAACATATACGGCAAAATTGGCCGGACACCCTACAGATCAGTCTTTCAGGTCAGCTGGAACTTTGCCGCCGTTGGCAGCCAGCTTGTTCATGACCTGCCTGTGCAGCCAGATGTTCATGGAAGCGCTGTCTGCCGTATCGCCGGTATAGCCAAGCTCCTTGGCCAGGGCCTTGCGCTCGCCTATGCTGCTGTCCAGGTCCAGCAGCTTCATCAGGTCAACGATGGAGGTCTTCCAGTTGAGCTTTTGCGGGTTCTTGCTGGCCATGTCGTCGAGCAGGGCCTCGACATCAACCTCTGCCATGGCGACCGGCGCAGCGGGTGCAGCAGCCGCGCCATCTGGCGTGTGCCCAGGCGTGTAGGAAGGCGCACTCGCCGCGCGGCCCGCTTCTTCCGCTTTGGCGTTGGGGAAAATTTTGGCGAAGATGTTGCTGAGAATGCCCATGGAGTGTTCCCCTGTCTTGAAGAGTTAAAACACTCATCTTAGGCAGCATTCGTGACAAGTCAGTCAGCCGCAGCCCTGCATTTGTGAAGGAATGTACGCAGGGCGGCACGCCCTCCCGCCAGGCCCCGCTGTCAGGCTGCCCAGTTCACCAGCCCGCTCCACGCGGTCGCGAGCACCACGATGCCAAACGCAATGCGGTACCAGGCAAAGGGCACGAAGTCATGTGTGCTGATGTAGCGCAACAGCCAGCGCACGCACAGCCATGCGCTCACAAACGAGAAGATCAGGCCCACGGCAAACAGCGGAATGTCGTGCACCGACAGCAGCGCGCGCTCCTTGTACAGGCTGTACGCGCCAGCGCCTATCAGCGTCGGGATGGCGAGAAAGAACGAGAAGTCAGTCGCCGCCTGGCGCGACAGGCCAAACAGCATGCCGCCGATGATGGTGGCGCCGCTGCGGCTGGTGCCGGGCACCATGGCCAGGCACTGCGCCAGCCCGACCTTGAGGGCGTCCAGCGGCGTCATGTCGTCCACATGAATGACACGCACCGAGCCGGGCGGCCGCCTCTCGGCCCACAAAATGATGAACCCGCCAATGATGAAGGTGCTGGCCACCACGGTCGGTACGAAGAGGTGCGCCTTGATGAACTTGCCGAACAGCAGGCCCAGCACCACGGCAGGCAGAAAGCCGATGGCGATGTTCAACGCCAGGCGCCGCGCCCTCGGCTGGCGCGGCAGGGCGACGATGGTCGAATGAATTTTTTGCCAGTACACCAGGATGACCGCAAAGATGGCGCCGGTCTGTATGGCAATGTCAAAGACCTTGGCCTTGTCGTCATCAAAACCCAGCAGCGAACCCGCAAGAATCAGGTGGCCTGTGGACGAGATGGGCAAAAACTCTGTCAAACCCTCGACGATGCCCATGATGGCGGCTTTGATTAGCAGTGCAATGTCCACGCTGGCTCCTCTTTAGATTCTTGGGATTATCGTGCTTGCGCCTGACCAAGGCCTGAACTGAAGCCGGGCGCTTCCCCTGCCATCACGGGTTTTAAAAAGGCTGGCACCATGTTGCCCATGACCTCAAACACCTCCCTTGCTTCGCCTGCCGAGATTCTTGAATTCTGGTTCGACGACGGTCTTGAAAAAGGCTGGCCAACCAAAGAGATGAAAGAACTCTGGTGGGGCGGCAGCAAGGGCCTTGATGAGACCGTGAAGGCCAGGTTTGCCGACCGCGTGGCAGAAGCCGTTGGCAGCGGACTGAAAGACTGGGAACCAGAACCCATGAGCAGGCTGGCCCTTGTGCTGCTGCTGGACCAGTTCACCCGCAACGTCTATCGCGGCACCGGCAAGGCCTTCTCGGGCGATGCGCGCGCGCAGTTGCTGGTGACTGATGCGCTGGCCCGCGAGTGGGACAAACAGCTGCCTTGGGTGTGCCGGGTGTTTTTGCTGATGCCGCTCATGCACGCTGAAAACCTCGCGCTGCAGGACGAGTGCGTGCAGCGCTTTCGCCAGCTTGCGCTTGATGCGCCTGACGAACTCAAACCCAAACTGGCAGGCAATGGCGATTTCGCCGCGCAACACCGCGACATCGTTGCCCGCTTTGGCCGCTTCCCTTACCGCAATGCCGCATTGGGCCGGGCCAGCACGCCTGAAGAGCAGGAGTTCCTCAAGAACGGGCCGCGCTTCGGGCAATAAGGGTTCTGCGCAATCGGGGATGGATCCCGGATCGGGTCCGGGATGACAAGCCAGGACAGGGATGCAGCAGAGCTGCTGGCCCCCGCCTGTCATTGCGGACTTGATCCGCAATCCATACCCAACGAAGCGGCAAGGCAAGTCCGCCATCTTTTGAATCCAGACCACCACTGCGGGCCGTACTTCCTTCAAGACCCCATCCAGGGTGAGCGGCCAGTCCTGATTGTTAGGCGGGGCTGGTTTTTACAGACCACAGGTTTGGCACACGCCAGCCCTGTGGTTTTTTTTGCCTGTTTGATGCCTGTTTGCGCCTTGCTGGTGCATCGCCCCTAAAGGTGAAGATGTGTAAAGCAAAACGCTGTCAGTGCGAGCAAGCGGCGTCCTACAGGGCTTTTTGCGGCCTGCGGGTGTACTACACATGTCCACCAAACATGTCTCAGGACATAGCCCGAATAAACGTAACGAGGAAACCATCACATGAAAAGCACGCACAACACCATGATCGCCTACGGCAAAAGCACCCTGGCCACGCTCGGTATCGTCACGGGCACCGCCCTGTTGATGGCCGCTTGTAACGTGACCCCCAAAGTCCGCCCGTTTGACCAGACCACCATTTCACAGAAGGTCCAGGTGCCTGCAGGCAACGTGATCGCCCTCGAAACCACCGCCACCGGCAACCTCACGTATGTGTGCCGTAACGACATTCCAACTGCCGGCAGCATGGGCTGGGCTCTGGTCACCCCATCGGCCAAGCTGTATGACCGCGAAGGCAAGGAAATCGGCGTTTACTCTGGCCCGCCAGCCACCTGGACGCTGTCTGACGGCTCCAGCGTTGTCGGCACCCAGATCGCCATCGAACCAGTGGTGGGCGGCATTCACATTCCCCTGCAACTGTCTACCGCAAGGCCAGGCATGGCACCAGGCATGTTGTCCAACATCACTTACATCCAGCGCGTCAACACCAAGAACGGTGCTGATTTTGTGACCGCCTGCACACAGAGCGAAATCGGCAAGACCGTGGTTCGCCCTTACCAGGCCGACTACATTTTCTGGAAAGCCGCTTAAGCCACAAGGCTGAGACGCTGAAGGCAACAGTTCAGGCGCGCTACTCGCAGGGCGTGTCACCATGGAGGCAAAGCGCCATGGAACAAAGTCCGCAGGCCCCGGTCTGCGGACTTTGCTTTTTGAGCGTCCCTTTTGAAGCTCCTTACGGCAGCCGCCCTAAAAAAGCCCGCATCATGCGGGCTTTTTGACTGCCGGGGCAGCTCGTTTCAAACGGGCTTACCGGGAGTAATAAACCGGCGCGTAGCCCGGCCCATAACCGTGACGCGGCGCCTGCACGTAATACCCATTACCCCTGTGGCCGTGGTGACGGCCGGGGCGCACATAGACAGGTTGCGGAGCGTAATACACAGGCTGTGGGCCGTAGTACACGGGGCGGGGCTGCACGTACACCGGGGCGGGCTGTACATAGACGGGGGCCGGCTGCACATACACAGGCTGCGAATACACAGGGTAGGCATTGGTCACACCGACCTGCACACCCGGAACACCTATGCCGACCGAGAAAGACACGTTGTCACGTGCCTGCGCCGCACCGGCAAAGCCGAAAGCTGCCACCGCGAGGGTTGCAGCGATCAGGCCGGTACGTTTTGAATTGAAGACTGTCTTCATAAAGTTCTCCTTCTGCAGGGTTAATGGGCACAAGCCGCCCATGTCTGTATTAAACGCAGCTCATTGGCAAACGCCTACCGCCTTTACCGTTAAGAGCGTAGCGAAACGTAAGCGAAACCCGGGCTTTACACGGCCCACAGGGCAAACCCGCCCCTGCCCCTAAAATCATTGAATGACCTCCCCCGCTCCCGCAGACAAAGAAACCCACAAGCCCAGCAACTTTTTGCGCCAGATCATCGAAAAAGACCTGGCTGAAGGCACCTACGCCGCCCGCACCTGGGGCGGCAGCCCGGGCGACGCAGCCCACCACGCCGCAGGCCAGCCCGACCCTGCCAAAGTGCGCATGCGCTTTCCGCCAGAGCCCAACGGCTACCTGCATGTGGGCCACGCCAAAAGCATTTGCCTCAACTTTGGCCTGGCGCGTGAATACGGCGGCGTCTGCCACCTGCGTTTTGACGACACCAACCCCGAAAAAGAAGACACCGAATACGTCAACTCCATCATTGATGCGGTGAAGTGGCTGGGCTTTGACTGGGCCCAGATCGGCCACGCACCCGGCAGCGATGCGCCCTTCCAGGCCAGCGACTATTTTGACTTCATGTACCGTGCGGCCGAATACCTCATCGAGTCAGGCAACGCATACGTCGATGAACAGACCGCCGAAGAGATGCGCCACAACCGCGGCGACTTCGGCCACCCCGGCACCGACAGCCCCTTCCGCACCCGCACGCCGGCTGAAAACCTGGCGCGCTTCAGGGAGATGCGTGACGGCAAGCTGCCCGACGGCGCCGCCGTGCTGCGCGCAAAGATCGACATGGCCTCGCCCAACATCAACATGCGCGACCCGGCCATTTACCGCATTCGCCGCGCGCACCACCACAACACCGGCGACACCTGGTGCATCTACCCGATGTACACCTTCGCCCACCCGGTTGAAGACGCGCTTGAGCGAATTACTCACAGTATTTGCACGCTTGAATTTGAAGATCAACGGCCGTTTTACGACTGGGTGATGTGCCAGTTGATTGAACTTTTCTCGCCGGAATCTTGGGACAAATGGATCAGCGCAATAGTCGAACAGTTTCGGGAAGATCCTTCTGGGGTCGCTGAGTTTGCCGGACATTGCTGGATTTCCTATCGTCATCTTGATCCGCAACGACATTTCCAGCAAATCGCGCATTCCGGACTGACTGCCAAACTTATGGCAAATGAGCAGGCCTTTAAAGAAGCCGAGACAGCATTCGTGAGCAAACTCAGTGAAGATCGATATTTCTCTTTGCACGAATTCGGACCAAGATTTTTTAGCTCACGTCCCGACTTTGCGACAACGCTGAACCCGGACGTTGCGCGAGGCCCAATGCCGCATCAATACGAGTTTGCGCGCCTCAACCTCACTTATGTGCTCACCAGCAAACGCAAGCTGGCCCAGCTCGTCAATGAAAAGCGCGTCAACGGATGGGACGACCCGCGCATGCCCACCATCGTCGGCCTGCGCCGCCGCGGCTACACGCCAGAGGCCATTCAACTGTTTGCCGAACGCATAGGCGTGACCAAAAGCGACAGCTGGATCGACTACAGCACGCTAGAAGGCGCACTGCGCGACACCCTGGACCCCATCGCCCCCCGCGCCATGGCTGTGCTCGACCCCGTCAGGCTGGTGCTCACCAACTGGGATGAGGTCATGGGTGCAGGTGTGCTCGACGATTGCTCTGCCCCGGTGCACCCGCACCATGAAGACATGGGCAAACGCCACTTCAAAATCGGCAAAGAGGTGTGGATAGAACGCACCGACTATGAAGAAGTGCCGCCCAAGGGCTTCTTCCGCCTCTTCCCGCCACACACCAACGCCAGCAACCAGGCCATCGCCGGCAGCAAGGTGCGCCTGAAGTACGGCCACGTCATTGAATGCA
This sequence comes from Polaromonas sp., assembly GCF_016185115.1. GTDB lineage: Bacteria > Pseudomonadota > Gammaproteobacteria > Burkholderiales > Burkholderiaceae_C > Polaromonas. The sequence goes on from NZ_JACPOF010000017.1 coordinate 138,930, forward strand.
TTGGCGCAAGCAAAGATGCAGACGGCAAGGTCACTGAAGTGCATGCCAGACTCATCCCCGACACCAAGAGCGGAACGCCGGGCTCAGACGCCATCAAGGTCAAGGGCGTCATCACCTGGGTGGGTGTGAACGATGCCGTAGAAGCCGAAGTACGTTTGTACGACCGCCTGTTCACCGAAGCGCACCCTGAAGCGAACGGAAAAGATTTTCTGGAGAACCTGAACGCCGACAGCCTGAAAGTGGTGACGGCGTATGTCGAACCCTCACTGGCAAAAGTACCTGCCGGTCAGCGCTTTCAGTTTGAGCGGCATGGGTACTTTGTGACGGATCTTGTGGATCACACCGAGGGTAAGCCTGTGTTCAATCGGGTGACTGGGATGAAGGATAGTTGGGGCAAGTAAATCTGTACAAGTCCACCAAAGTAGCTAGATAGCAACCCGTATTTCATTCTCCTGGAATCAATAAAACTCTATGGCAAAGTTTCTAAACACCAGCGCTACAAACTATTTCCTGGAGGAATTGATCAAGGGGGCTTCTGACCGTCTGATTCTGATCAGCCCCTTTCTCAAACTTAACGACCGGATGAAAGAGCTGCTTGCCGATAAGAACAGGCTGAAGATTGACGTGCGCATCGTGTATGGCAAAAGCGAGTTGCAACCGCAGGAGATTGAATGGCTACGTGGTCTGACCTATATACGTACAAGCTTCTGCAAAAATCTGCACGCGAAGTGCTACATGAACGAAGAATTATGTATTGTCACAAGCCTAAATCTCTATGAGTTCAGTCAAGTTAATAACAATGAGATGGGCATCCTTATTCAGCGCGCAGAAGATACCCAACTCTACAAAGATGCGTATGAAGAAGCACAGCGAATAATCCGCATCAGCGATGAAGTGCGTATTTCTCTTGAACGGGTTACCAGTGAATCGCCAGCGGTGACCCATGACGCCGACCGGAATGCTGAGGTTGAGACTACAAGCGACAAACTTCCCTCGGGAAAGTTGGCCCAGAAATTGGGACTGAAAACAGCACAGCTTTTGGATCGGGCAACAGAACTTGGCTATTTGGTCCTGAATGGTGACAAGCACGACCTGACACCAAAAGGAGAGAACGCTGGCCTGGAGTTTATTGCGAAGGGGCGTTTCGGGCCGTATTTTCTGTGGCCTCAAGATTTCCATCTCATATGAATGACTGCTGACCCCGCCATTTCCGCCCACGACAACGTCAAGCTTGAAATGCTGAGCATTTCGGTTGTTAAAAAGGGCTTCCATTTGATTGACTGGGCTAGGGTCACAGACGCATCGCCATCATGGCAGCCAAGCCTTGCAACTCAAACCACCCATCCCCCACCTGATCTGCTTCAACAAGCCCTACGGCGTCCTCAGCCAGTTCACCGCTGAAGGGCGCTGGCGTGGGTTGAAGGACTTCATCAACATTCCCGATGTCTATGTGGCCGGCCGCCTGGACGCCGACAGTGAAGGCTTGTTGCTGCTGACCAGCGACGGCAAGTTGCAGGCGCGCATTGCAGACCCGCGCTTCAAGATGGAAAAGACCTATTGGGTGCAGCTTGAAGGCGTGCCTGATGACGCTGCGCTGGCCGCCTTGCGTGCGGGCGTACAGCTCAATGACGGGTTGACGCTGCCTGCGCGTGCAGAGTGCATGGGTGAACCGCCCGCGCTTTGGCCACGCGACCCGCCGATACGCGTGCGGCAGGCGCAACCGACATCGTGGCTGGAGCTGGTGATTCGTGAAGGGCGCAACCGGCAGGTGCGGCGCATGACGGCTGCGGTGGGCTTTCCGACGCTGCGGCTGATACGTGCTGCTGTCGGGCCCTACTCAATTGACGGACTGGCGCAGGGCACTTGGCGTGAGGCTGAAGATCAGCCTGACAACAGCTAGAGATATTGCGGCCACTACGCCGGACCGCCAGCTTCAGGAATTTGCGCCTGCTTGCGCCTGATGAATAGCCATGTTCGCTCCCCGTCAAGTTCTGGATCACCGTACTTAATCTGGCAAGAAGTGTGCGGTTATCGCTTCTCTCCTAAAATGCATACATGACCTGCTTCCACATCTGCTCCCTGCGTCGCCAGCTGACGCCAGCACTCTCCTAAGCCCGGCGGTCCGCTCCCTCCCTTTCAGCGCAACCATCCACCGCCGGGCCACAGCCCCGCGCGTACGCGAACGCCCTTCACAGCCGGCGTCCGCTTTTGATGGAGTGCAGCCATGCATGCAATGGTTCACGGCGAGCGCACGCTTACCGATATTGACTACGCCCGTCTCAACAAGCTGCTGAGCCAGCAGCGCCCTGCCCACCTGGCCGACTGGTTCGAGAGCGCGGAGGTGACGGGCTCTCGCGCCGCGCCCGACGACCTTGTCACGATGAATTCGCGCGTGGAAGTCGTGGATGTGCACACGCACCACCGCCAGGTTCTCACCATCTGCTACCCCGGCGACGCAGAGCCCACCGCGGAACACATTTCTGTGCTATCGCCCGTGGGCAGCAGCCTGCTGGGCTTGAGGGCTGGCGACACCGCCCGGTGGCTCACGCCCCACGGAGAGGGCTGCGCCGCGCAGATCGTTGCCATCCAGTACCAGCCTGAAGCCACGGGTGACTACACCCGTTAATCCGCTTATCCGTTTATCGCTATCCGCCATCTGCGGTTTTTCAAAAAGAAAGGAGTGCGCCATGACCCCTCGTTTTATTCTTGCTGTGACCGATTTCTCCAGTCACGGAACCCGGGCGCTGGAGCGCGCGGCGTTACTGGCTACCGAGCACGGTGCAGTCCTCACCCTGGCCTGCCTGGCCCACCCCACAGACGTGCAGCCACCCGATGCGGCAGACTGGCTTGGCCAGCACGCCCGGCAGCTTGCGCAATTGCACGGCATCGAGGTTCGCGCTGCAGCCCGCGTGGCACACACTGTCGATGCGCTTTTGCCCGAGGTGCGCGCTGCCGACCTTGTGGTGTGGGGCGTTGCACCGATGCGCAGCCTGCGGTCGTTCTTCATGGGCCAGCCTGTCGATGAACTGCTGCGCAGCGCCAGGCGCCCGGTTCTGCTGGCGCGCCGCCGCGCTGAACAACCTTACCGCAAGCTGCTGGTCGCGGTTGATTTCACTGAAGCTTCACCCTCCCTTGTGGAGGTGGGCAGCGCCATCAGCAAGACGGCACAAGTGGAACTCTTCCACGCTATCGACACCACCAATGAGCGCAAGCTTCGGCAGGCCGAAGTCCAGGAGCGCCATATCAGGGTCTACCGCGATCAATGCCTGCGACACGCACAGGACAGGATGGTGCGACTCACCGATTCGTCTGACGCGAGACGCAACCGCGTGCAGTCGGCCATTGGGCGCGGAGACCCCTCATCGCAGGCGGTCGTGCAACAGCAACGCAGCGGCTCGGACCTGGTCGTTGTGGGCAGACACCCTGCCTCTGCCTTCTCGGACCTGATGTTCGAGAGCGTGTCAGCCCGGATTCTGAATGTCTCGGCCAGGGATGACACACGCAGCGATGTCCTGATCGTGCCGCACAACTGGCAACCTGCGCTGGTCAAGCAGGCCTTCGTCCGGCACGCAGCCTCGCAAGCCATTGCGCCGCGGATAAGGGCCGGGGCACCAAAGGCACCTGCCGGGCCCAACCCCGCAGCGCTTCCATCCGGCATCTGACAGCCGGGCGAGGCGAGTCACTTCGCCGCCACCGCACCGCAGCGGTTCGAGCGCGCGTGCGGTGGCTGCGCTTGTGACAGGACTGCGGTTTAATGACCGCATGTCATCACCCAACGTCAGCCCCGCCGCAGACCGCAACAAGCAGCCCATCCTCGACGTGCTGCTGGGCCTCTTGCCAGCGCGCGGCAACGCACTTGAAATCGCGTCAGGCACCGGCCAGCATGTGGCATGGTTTGCCGCCGGCCTGCCGGGGTGGACGTGGCAGCCCAGCGATGCACAGGCCGACGGGTTTGGGTCCATCGACGCCTGGGTCGCTGCACAAGGTGCGCGCAATGTGCGTGCGCCTGTGGTGCTTGATGTAATGGCAGCCAGCTGGTTTCAAGGCCCGCAGCTTTTTGACCTGATTTACTGCGCCAACATGCTTCACATCGCACCCTGGGTGACCTGCGCCGCACTGATGCGCGGCAGCGCGCGGCACCTTGCGCCTGGCGGCAAACTCGTTACCTATGGCCCTTACCTAGAAGATGACGTACCCACCTCACCGGGCAACCTGTCGTTTGACCAAAGCCTGCGCGAGCGCAACCCGGCCTGGGGGATTCGCCGCATTGAAGATGTGAAAGCGCAGGCGGCCAAAGCGGGGCTGACACTGATCGCGAGACATGCCATGCCCGCCAACAATTTGCTGCTGGTATGGGCGCGCGAAGAGCCCTCTTCATGACCCCGCATTGGCACATACAAAACCCGCGTTGGGTACAGCCGGTGTAACCTCTGGGAATCAGCCAAACACCCCCAATACAGCATGCAAGCCAACCTACGTCACTTCACACCTCTCGCTTCAATCTTTGCCGCCGCGCTGGCACTTGTCGCAGGCCACAGCCACGCGCAGCCCACAGAAGAAGTGCCCTTCGTCACATCGCCCGACAACGTCACGCTTGAAATGCTCAACATCTCTGGCGTCAAAAAGGGCGACCATGTGATTGACCTGGGCTCGGGTGACGGGCGCATCGTCATTCTGGCGGCCAAGCGTTTTGAGGCGACCGGGCTGGGTGTCGAAATCGACCCGCGGCTGGTTGAACAAAGCAAGGCCAATGCGCGTGATGCGGGTGTGGCGGACAAGGCCGAGTTCAGGGAGCAGGATTTGTTCAAGACCGACCTGGCACCCGCCAGCGTCATCACCATGTATCTGCTGCCCGATGTGAACCTGAGCTTGCGCCCGGCCATCCTGGCGCTCAAGCCAGGCACGCGCATCGTCTCCCATGACTGGGACATGGGCGACTGGGCGCCCGACCGCACGACCGTGGTTGATGTGCCAAACAAGGCTGTGGGCCGCGAGAAGTCAAGCAAAATTCTTCTGTGGACGGTGCCTGCAAAAGTAGCCGGCCTGTGGTGCGGCGCGGGGCTGTTCAGGGGCGCAAGCATTCGCCTGACGCAAAAGTACCAGACCTTTGACGGCACGCTGGCCTTCAGGGACCGCACGCGTCCGCTTAAGGGCACGATCAACGGCAATGAACTGCGCACACCGGCTGGCGATAACGGCGAACTGGTGTTGCAGGCCACGGGCGATGCGCTGCGCATCGCATCAGCGCAGGGCAACCTGGCTCTGGCGCAGGGCCAGAGCTTCAGGCGCGCCACCGGCGACAGCTGCAGCTAGCCCGACTAACGTTTCTTCTTTGACCCGTTGAAGGTGATGGCGGCCTTGATGAGCTTCTTGAAGGCCGCTTCATTGAGCGCATCGCCTTCATGCAAATCAATGGCACGCCTGGTGTTGCCTTCAAGGCTTGCATTAAAAAGCCCTGACGGGTCTTCAAGCGAAGCGCCCTTGGCGAATGTGAGTTTCACGGCGCTCTTGTAGGTTTCACCGGTGCAGATGATGCCGTCATGCGACCAGACCGGCACGCCCCGCCACTTCACTTCTTCAAGCACCCCGGGGTCAGCCTTTTTGATGAGGGCACGAACGTGGGCAAGCGTCTTGCCACGCCAGTCATCCAGCGACTTGATCTTCGCGTCAATCAGTGCCGAGGCTGATTCGTCATTACCGGCAGGGTCTGTCATGGGGTCTCCTTGCTGCCCGTCAGGGCGCAGTACGCGCTGCGTGTATCGGCATCAACCGCCTGAAGCACTTGCGCATAGGTCGTCTTGTGCCGCATCAGGAGGCGCGCAGACGCGATGTCTTTTGAGTTGCAGAACCAGTGGCAGGTGTGTTGCATTAAAAACAGCTCAGCCGACAGCGTGAAGGCCTTGTCGCGTGGCGAGCGGCCCATTTCGTTTTTGGCGGCTTTTTCAATACCGCGTGCGTGAATGGCGAGGGCCTCGCGCACATCGAAGGTGTTTTTGGGGAATATCTTTGTGGCCATTGCAAAGCCGACCGCAAACTTGCTCACGCGCGTGTCGGCTGCATCAAGCGTCATCATCTGCGCGCTGAACTTGTTGAACTGTTCGCAGAACTGCACTTCGGCCGTGTCAAGGTAACGCCAGACCTGGTTGCGGCGGTCTTCGTCGGCCTCCCCCAGCGCCCGAAGATAGCCGTCGGCCAGGGTCTCCATGAGTTTTTCAATCTGGTACTGGCCGAGCTGGCGGCCCAGAAGGATGATGCGCTGGCGCTGCTCCTTTTTCTTGATGAAAAAGTTGATGGCGAAGACGAGGAATACCAGGAAAATAAATTGCATATGCGTAGCTTAGCGTGGTCGGAGGCCGCGCTTGAGATTGTGGTCATACCGGACTCGGTCGGGGATTCATCCGCGCTTTCGTTTGAATGCGTGCCCTTCACGTAGAAGCCGGGGGTTGCCCGGCGGCAAGTCACTTTTCTTTTGCTTCGCCAAAAGAAAACTAACGAAAAGAAAAGGCGACCCCCAGTCCGCGTCCCCTTCGGGGCAACCTGCGGTGCTCGATTACGCTGACGGGAAAAACAACTCGCCTTTGGCTCAAACAAGTTTTTCCCCTTTCTGCTGACTCCATCTCCGCTCCTCGGCGCGGCCAGCAGGGGTTGGGGGAATGAATTTGGATTCGGGGATTGTTTCTGTCATCCCGGACTCGATCCGGGATCCATCCCCGCTTCGTTGCAGATGGATTGCGGATCGAGTCCGCAATGACAGCAAGAGGAGATTGGCATTGGCTCCTGTTATTGCCGTTATCTCCCCAAACCCTTGGAGAGGAGCCGAGAAGCACAGGGCCAGACGGATCAGGGCTGAAACTTGTCTGAGCGCAACGAGTTGTTTCAGACCCCGGCTGGACCGAGCATCGCAGGGTGCCCCGCAGGGGACGACGAACAGGGTCGCCTTTTCTTTTCGTTAGTTTTCTTTTGGCGATGCAAAAGAAAGTGACTTGCCGCCGGGCAACCCCCGGCTTCTACGAGAAGGGCACGAGCGCCCGGACCAGGTCGCGCCATCCCCGCTCAGGTTGAGATGGATTGCGCATCAAGCCCGCAATGACAGACTTCAGGCCTTGACCCTGAAAGGGTTGAAGTCCGTATGGAGGTCGTAATAATCTTCACGTTCCTTCCGCTTGAGAAAGCCCACAACCTTGTAAGTCACAGGGGTCATCAATATCTCCCACGCAGTCTTGAGCATGAACTGCGCAAACGCGACCTTGATGACATCTTCAAACTGCCAGATGCCGGCAAAGGCAATGAAGTAAAACAGTGACGAATCGACCGCCTCACCGACCACGGTTGAACCAATCGTGCGGCTCCACAGCGCCTTGCCTTCGGTCCAGATTTTCATCTTCGCCATGACATAGCTGTTGACAAAACTGCCGCACCAGAACGCGATGATCGAGCCGGTGGCGATGCGCCAGGCGTTGCCGAAAACCACATCCAGCGCGGGCTGGTAGACCTTCATGTAGTCGCTGGGGCCGGGCGGCAGACTCACCACTACCCAGGCCATGAAAGATGCAAACACCAGTGCGCCAAACCCGGCCCACACCACGCGCCTGTCGCGCGCATAGCCGTACACCTCGGTCAGTATGTCGCCAAAGATGTAGCTAATGGGAAAGAACAATATGCCGGCGCTAAAGGGTATGGGCCCGAGCAGCGGCACATTGATGACGGCCTGCTTGGCGGCGCCTATGAAGTTGGAGCACAACAGCACGCAGACAAAGGCGGCCATGATCCAGTCGTAATACAGGTAGCTGCGTGGGCCCGCACGGGCGGAGGTACGGGGGGTGTTGTCGGCTGGCATGGGTGGTTCCCTTCAGGCGAAGCCGGCGATGCGGGGCGCGTGCCGGGCTGCAGGGATTTTGACATGACAAAGCCCCGTAGCGATCTCCCGCTCCGGGGCCTGTGGTTAGGCTCTGTCATCCCGGACGTGATCCGGGATCCATCCCCGCTTCGTTGGCGATGGATTGCGGGTCAAGCCTGCAATGACAGGGCGTGAGAACGCTTATCCGCGCGGGTTGATCCGGCGCTCGACCTGGTCGCGCAGCACATTGAGTTGCTGGCGCAACTGGCGGCGTTCCTGCTGGGTGACCACGCCATCAGACCTGAAGGCGGCCTCGCGTCGTTCGATCTGCTCTTCACGCGCCATGAAGCGGTCGCCTTCACGCTGGCTGAGGCGGCCGGTACGAACGCCCTCTTCAATGCGGGCGCGCAGGTTGAACTCGCGGCTGTCAATGCCGCCCAGGTTGTTGCCGGGCTGCGGCACGGCAACAACAGAGCTGTTGTTGATGGCGCGCTCAACCTCAGCGCTCAGGGCAGCTACATCGGCGCGCAATTGCTGGCGCTCGGCCGGCGTGGCGCGGCCGTCAGACTTGTAGAGCGCTTCGCGGCTCTGGATGTCCTGGTCACGGCGATAGAGCATTTGCGCTTCATACGGCGTGATGCGGCCAGACTGCAGGCCCTGCTGAATGCGCGCGCTGATCTGTGCCTGCGACTGGTCGATGTTGGGCGTGTTGGTGTTCTGTGCCATCGCCGGGGTCGCAGCCAGCCCTGCAAACAGCGCAGATGCAATCAGGGATGCTGTGAGAATTTTCGTTTTCATGAGTGGCTCCTTTGTCAGTTTTGCTCGTTTTGAAAAACCAGCAATCCTTTCAGTTGGTCAAAGGACTGCGCTAAAACACCATGTGGTGCTCCAGTGCCTTCATCGTGAACGATAAAAGTAAACGCGGTGTAATCCTGGTCCTGTTTTACCGTGGGTTTACCTGCCGAGTACTGCGCGTATCAGAATGCAACCCGGCCACGGCGCAGCCTCCTACACACAGGCGGCTCAAGCCTGCTCGACAGCCACCTTCAAACGCTGCAAGGGGTGATCCCGCTGCTGGCCGGTGCAGGGCAATTGCCTGCATCCGGCCGCACGCGGATAATGCATAAAAGAAAGAAAAGGCTTGCCCCTGCAGGCCGCCACAACGCGACAGGAGACACATGTTTCTGGTTCCCCTGGACAAGCCCGACGACCTGGCGCCAGCGCCCTCGGCAGCCAAAGAGTTGCACGCTGTTGCGGGCGTGATTTCTGCCGTGCAGCAGGACAACTTTGCGTTTTCTGCCCTCAGTGCGCTGAACGCCCTGCTGCCGCTGTCCTGGCTGTCTGTTTACAGCCTGCACGCCGACAGCCCGCCGCAAATGCATATAGGCGGCAGCTACCGTGTACCCGACCGGACCTTCGAGGCATTCGATTTCTATCGCCAGGGTGTTTACCTGGCCGACCGGACTTTCGACGATGCGAAAGAAAAACTGCAAAACGGCGAGGCCGCCATCACCTACTGGCATGCCAACGAGATTCCGGTAGAGCACCGCAGGGGCATCTACACCCGCAACGGGCTGCAGGAGCGCGCATCACTGGTGCGCAAGCGCGATGACGGCAGCCTGCTGGCCATCAACTTCTACCGCCATCAGGCGCAAGGCAGCTTCAGCGACGCCGATATCGACCTGTTCTGCCGCCTGGGCGAGCCGCTGATCTCCTGCGTCAACCTGCAGATACGGCTTGGACAAGGGCAGGCACAACCAACTTTGGCAGGCCCCCTGGCCACCCTGCCCACACGCGAGCGCGAGGTCTGCGAAAGGCTGCTGCGCGGCTGGACGCATGAAGGCATCGCCACCGATCTCGGCATTTCTGCAGGTACCGTCAAGACCTACCGTGACCGCGCGTTTGACCGGCTGGGCATACACCACCGCAACGAACTTTTTGCCCTGGCGCTGGCCTGGGGCACGCAGGCTACCCCCGTGCAACCAGCCGCGCATTAGTACCACGCAACACCACGACCCAAGGGTTTCCCCGGTCACCATCGCGGCGGACAGACAAGCCGCCGCCACCCCCATAAGCTTGCCCCAGCCATCAAACGCAGGGAGACAAAAGCTTGGGCACACACGGCGTACCAGCCATCAGGGACATCGCGGACATACGTGCCATAGAGGCCAGGCCTTACACGGACTTCATGCCGCACAGCTGCGTGCTGCAGGGGCTTGAGCATGCGGCGCACCTGCATGCAGACCGCACCGCCCTGACGTATATCCAGTCGGCAAACCTTGAGCAGCCCGCGCTGCGCTGGACGCATGCAGAGTTTGCCAACACCGTACGCCAGGCCGCGCGCCTGTTTACAGGGCTGGCGGGCGATGCGCAGGCACGCGTGGCCATGCTGCTGCCGGCCATTCCGCAGGCGTATTTCACGCTCTGGGGTGCAGAGACCGCCGGCATCGCCTGCCCCATCAACTACCTGCTGGGCGAAGAGCACATTGCCGACCTGATCAACGCGGCCAACATCAACATACTGGTGGCGCTGGGGCCGAATGCCGAGCTGGACATCTGGACCAAAGTGCCTGGCCTGATGCAGCGTTGCCCTTCGCTCAAACACGTGCTGGCCGTGGGCGGTGCACCGGCCGGTTCAGGGGCACAGGATTTCGACCTAAGCCTGGCCGCCATGTCAGGCGAGCCACTGCCAGCGCATCACGGTGATGGCGGCGGGCTTGCGGCCCTGTTTCACACCGGCGGCACCACCGGCCAGCCCAAGCTGGCGCAGCACACCCATGCCAACCAGCTGCATGCGGCCTGGGGCGCGGCCTGCATGTACGGCGCGTCTGAGAAGGACGTGGTGCTCAATGGGTTTCCGCTGTTTCATGTGGCGGGCTCGTTTGTGTATGGCCTGTCGACCCTGCTGGCGGGCGGCGAGGTGGTACTGCCCACGCTGCTGGGCATGCGCAACACTGCTTTTACAAAGGCCTACTGGAAGTTTGTCGAGCGTCACCGCATCACCCTGCTGGCCGCAGTACCGACCATCATCTCGACGCTGATGACGATTGAAAAAAACGGCGAAGACCTTGCCAGCGTGCGCTGCCTGCTGACGGGGGGTTCACCCCTGCCTACCGAGCTGGCAGATGCATTCGAGCAGCGCATGGGGATTGGCGTGCGCAACATCCTGGGCATGACAGAGTGCGCCGGCGTGATTGCGATTGAACCCATCGCTGCGCCACGCATCGCCGGCTCTGTGGGCTTGCCGCTGCCGTTTACCGAGGTGCAGGTGAGTACCGAAGAAGGCATTTTGCGTTTGCGCGGCCCCAACGTCGGTCCGGGCTACACCAACGCGGCCAGCAATGAAGGCGTGTTCAGCGCTGATGGCTGGCTGGTCACGGGCGACATCGGCCACATTGATGCTGCCGGGCATGTGTTTGTCACGGGCCGCGCCAAGGACGTGATCATCCGCAGCAGCCACAACATCGACCCTGCCGTGATTGAAGACGCATTGCTGCGACACCCCGCTGTGCTGCTGGCAGCGGCCGTGGGCGCGCCGGATGAATATGCGGGCGAGATCCCTGTGGCGTATGTGTCACTGCGGCCCGGATGCACCGCTGATACGGCAGAGCTGTCGGCCTTTGCACAGCAGCACATCCCCGAACGGCCTGCCTACCCCAAAGCCATACACATACTGCCAGCCCTGCCGGTCACGGCCATAGGCAAACTCTTCAAACCCGAACTGCGTGTGATGGCGACCCAGGCCGTCATGGAAGAGCAGCTGCAAAAAAACGGCCTGCACGCCAGTGCCCGCGTGCATGTGGCCATTGAAGGCCGTGAGCAGGTGGTGCGCTTCACCATCAGCGAAGAGGCAGCCATGCCTGCACTGCGCGCCATGATGCAGGGCTTTGCGCTCAAGTACCACATTGACCCCGTCACCAGGCCGCTGGAGGCGCAAACAGCATGAATGACCAGGCCCTGAACCTGCCGAATGTGGCTGTAGAGAAAGACGGCGCGGTACTGCTCATCACCATCAACCGGCCCGCTGCGCGCAATGCGCTCACGCCTGAAATGCTGTGCAGGCTGGCTGATGCATTTGTCATGCTTCGTGATGACGCCGCGCTGCGCGTGGCGGTCATCACCGGCACTGGAGATATTGCTTTTTGCGCCGGTGGCGACCTGGGCAGCACACTGCCCTTGCTGACCGGTGCACGCGAGCCTGCCGACGACTGGGACAGGCGCGTGATGAACGAGCCACAAGTGATGGCTGCTTCATCGCTGCGCGGTTTTGCACTCGACAAGCCCGTGATTGCAGCGATTAACGGCGCCTGCCTTGCCGCCGGCTTTGAACTGATGCTGGGTACGGACATACGCATTGCCGCCAGCCACGCCAGCTTCGGCCTGCCCGAGGTGCAGCGCGGCCTGATTCCGTTTGCCGGGTCAATGGTGCGGCTGCCGCGCCAGGTGCCGCAGGCGCTGGCCATGGAGATCATGCTGGCGGGCCGCCCCATCAACGCACAACGCGCACTGCAGGCAGGGCTGGTCAACGAGGTGTTGCCGCCCGAGCAGGTACTGCCACGCGCGATGGCGCTGGCCGCCCAGATTGCGGCCAACGGGCCGCTCGCCGTGCAGCAGGTCAAACGCACGGTGATGGCAGCCAGCGGAGCCAGCCTTGGCGAAGGTTATGCGATTGAAGACGACAGCCGCCGCACCGTGTTTGCCAGCGCCGATGCACAGGAAGGCCCGCGCGCATTCATGGAAAAGCGGCCCCCGCGTTTTACGGGCCAATGACACCCGATGCACAGCTCACCCCCGAATCACAGACAGACAGCAAGAATCAACCCAGGAAAAGGAAGAGAGACATGACACAGCACAACATTTCAAGAAGGCAACTCATCGCCACCGGCGTATCCGCAGGTGTGGCTGCCACGTTTGCACCCCATGCGTTTGCGCAGAATTACCCCAGCCGGCCCATCAGGCTGTCGGTGGGGTTTGCACCGGGTACCGGCCCTGATGTGCTGACCCGGCTGCTGGGGCAGAAGATGGGCGAGCTCATGAACCAGCCCTTTGTCATCGACAACCGCGCCGGTGCGGGCGGGCAGATTGCGGCAGGCGCCGTCGCCAAAAGCCCGCCCGATGGCTACAACCTGCTGATTGCCGACGTGAGCGCCATCAGCATTGCGCCGGCCGCGTTTGCACGGCTGGCCTATGACCCGGCCAAAGAGCTTGTGGTCATCTCTGAAGTGGCGCGCACCGACTTCATTCTTGTGGTGCCGGCCAGTTCCCCCGCAAAGAGCTATGGTGATTTTGTGAAGGCCGCCACGGCCGCAAAAGACAAGGTGAACTTTGGCACCTTTGGCGCGGGCACACCCGGCCACTTCGGCGCAGAGATGCTGGGTGCGCAGGGCAACTTCAAGGTCGAGGCGGTGCATTACCGCGCCACGGGCGATGCGGTGTCGGCCATCGTTGCAGGCGACGTGCAGGCGGCGCTGATGTCTACTGCGCTGGCCTCTGCACAGATCAAGGGCGGCAAGGTGCGCGGCCTGGCCACCACCGCGCCGGTGCGCTCGTCCATGCTGCCCGACATTCCCACCTTCAGGGAGGTCGGCTACCCCGGTGCGGACTTCTCTGCCTGGTTCTGCCTGTTCGCGCCTGCGGGCACGCCGGATTCAATGATCGCCACGCTGAACAACCAGGTGATTGCAGCCGTCAAGGCACCAGACCTGCGCAGCAAGCTGGAGGATGCCGGTTTCAGCCTTGTGGGCAGCAGCACCGCGGCCGCGCGGCGCATGGTCAACGTGGAGGCCGGGCGCTGGAAAAAAATCGTGGCGGATACCGGCTTCAAGGGCGTGCAGTAACCGGCGCCCGGTGCAAGGGATGGTGGCGAGGGTGAGCAATTTGGGCACCCCTCCCTAGGCCATTAGGTCGCGCTCACTAGTGAAAACCCGGAAGATGACCCCATCGTCCCAAAGACATACCCGTCATTCACTTTTGAAGGAAGACCATGAGCGCCAAGAACCTCTCCACCGTTGCCACCGAACTGATCGCCACCTCGGGCAAAACCGCCACCAACGTCATCAAGGCTTACCGCGCCGGCGGTGAACTGATGGTTGACATGCTCAACCAGCGCTGGGCCCGCGCGATGCGCCAGTCGCGCCCCGAGCTGTCGGCTGAAACCGCAAAGAACGCAGCAGCCGCACGCTCTGCCTTCACGAGCTACTACACCAAAGGCCTGGACGTCACGGCCGAAGGTGCAGAGCAGGTCGTCAAGCAGATCGTCAAGGTGGCTGAAGCCGGTGTTGAACGCGCTGCCGCCAACGCCGCCTTGTTCGAAGTCAAGACCGGCGTGACCACGCTGAACACCATCGCCAGGGCGACCGCGCCCGGCGCAGTGGTGCTGGCAAAGCTGGCTGACAAAATCGAAGAAAAATCTGCCTCGCTGGCCCGCAAGCTGCAAACCACGCCTGCTACCGGCAAGCGCACTTCGGCTTTCAGCCAGCGCCGCAAGGCCGCCTGATCAACAGGCCTTCGCCTGAATGACACACGGGGCCCTCTGGCCCCGTTGTTGTTTATGCCCCGTTGTTGTTTCTGAACCCGGTGGCTGATACTCTTGGGCTGATCAACCAGTCACGCCCTTGCCCACTATTACCCACACCACATCAACCAGCCGCCGCACGCTTGTGCTGGGGCTGCTCGCCGCGTCTGCTTCATCCCGGCTGCTGGCGGCAGAGCCCAATGAGGTCTGGCCGCACGCCCTGCAGGTGCCTGGCGGCGTGGCGCGCCTGTCGCTCGGGCCATCGGCTACCCGGCCTGTGGCATACGCAGGCGATGTGCCGCTGCTGGTGACAGGCGATGCGATCGAATGGACAGCCATCGTCGGTATTCCACTCGCGGCAGTGCCCGGCCAGGCACACATCACGGTGCGGACGGCTGCGGGTGAACGCCAGCTTGCTTACACCATTACAGCCAAACGCTATCGGGAGCAGCAACTCAAGGTAGCGCCCGGCCAGGTGGATTTGTCGCCGCAAGACCTAGCGCGCTACGAGCGTGAAAAGATTCAGCAGGAGCAGGTGATCGCCACCTTCAGCGCACCGCCTGCTGAAAATAACACCAGCCTGCAGATGCGTGTGCCTGTGCCGGGAAGGCGTTCAGGCTCGTTCGGCCTGCGCCGGGTGTTCAACGGGCAGTCACGCAACCCGCACAGCGGCATGGACATCGCCGCAGCCACCGGCACGCCCATACGCGCGCCGCTGGACGGCAAGGTGATTGATACGGGGGATTACTTCTTCAACGGCAACACCGTGTGGCTGGACCACGGCGGCGGGCTGCTGACCCTTTACTGCCACCTCAGTGCCATAGACGTGAGGCCGGGCGACATGCTCAGGGCCGGCGAGCGCCTGGGCGTCGTGGGCGCCACAGGCCGGGTGACGGGCCCGCACCTGCACTGGGGCGTGATGCTGAACCGCACCATGGTGGACCCTGCCCTCTTTGTACCCGCTGTGCCCGCCTGAACCCGCGCACAACGAGCGGTCACCCCCTGCGCGTGGCCACGGCGTAAATCGCCAGCAGCACGACGGCGCCGACTACAGAAGCAATGAAACCTGCAGTTTCGCCAGGCTGATACCAGCCCATGGCACGACCCGCAAAACCAGCCAGCAGGGCGCCCGCGATGCCCAGGATGATCGTCATGATCCAGCCGAGCTTGTCGTCACCGGGTTTCACAAAACGTGCGATCAGGCCGACGATGAGACCGATGAAGATGGTGGCAATGATGGACATGGAAAACGCCTTTTGAAAAAGTTGGGATGCAGCGACTTTAAATTCGGCAAACCTTGCGAGGCCTGTCCTTTTGACCAGAGATGCCGTAGGACAAACGACCCCGCAAGCCATGGCGTGAATTTGCGGTCAAGTCCCACACCGCCAGATCGCTGTGCGGGATAGATTGGGACATTGCCAATATTCAGGAGAACAAGCATGTCCCAATTTGCCACCATCAAAGGCCTGGTCACCTACCGGCCCGGCGACGGCGCCCCGATTGAGATTCCCGAAGGGCGCGTGGAAGTCGATCTGGCGCCGGACAGCGCCACCCTGAGCTGGGAGGCCGCCGCAGGCATACCCGGCGTGACCGCCATACCGCGCACGCAGTTTGACGACTATGTGCGTGAGGGCAAGATCACCATGAACAAGGAATGATATAGGCCTGAAGCGCTCCGGCAGATGTAATTTGCTACAAACTTCATAGCGGCTCACGTGCGTGTTTATTGGTCTGCAGCCATTTTTGGCGCCTAAATTGGCCTTTTTTGATGTCTTTTTTTGTGTTTTGAGCACGCAAAACGACTCCAGGCGCCCAAATGTTAAGTTCCGTATTAACATTTGGGCAAATTGTTAAGCTGCAACTTAACATCTGGTTTTGATTGACCACGACACAACTTGAAACGCCGCCGCCAGCCTCCAGATGTTTTGAATGACTGAAGCCCTGCACATCGTCTGCCCACACTGCCACACCACCAACCGCGTCCGCGTGGAGCAACTCGGCAGCGCGCCCACCTGCGGCAGCTGCAAAAAAGAGCTGTTTGTGGCGCATTCCACCGCGCTGGACGAAGCGGGTTTTGACAAGCACATCACGCGCAACCACATACCTGTGTTGGTGGACTTCTGGGCGCCGTGGTGCGGCCCGTGCCGGCAGATGGCCCCCGCTTATGAACAGGCCGCCGCGCAGCTTGAGCCCAACATTCGCGTGGCCAAGGTCGACACTGAGGCTGTGCCCAACCTGGGCGCCCGCTACAACATACGCAGCATTCCGACGCTGGCGCTTTTTAAAAACGGCAAGGAAGTCGCCCGGCAGGCCGGGGCGATGGGCGCAGCAGATATCGTGCGCTGGGTGCAGTCAAACCTGCGCTGAACGCCTGCTGTCCCCGGCAGCCGCAACAGGCAAACCGGGCGCGCCGCCATCACGCATGGCGCGCAGCTCGGCATGCAGGGCCGTGACTTCATCACGCAACGCGCCTATCGCATGCATCAGGTCGCGTTCGATCTGGCGTTCTTCGGTTTCAACAAACATGGCGGCCACTGATGCGGTCACAAGTGACAGTACCGCCAGCCCCAGCAGCACCACCACCACCGCAAAGGCGCGCGAAGCATGCGTGCTGGGCACGATATCGCCGTAGCCGACAGTGGCAGCCGTGGTGAATGCCAGCCACAGGCCGTCGGACAGGCTCAGCGCGCGTGGCTCCACTATCCAGAAGCCGACACCACCCATACCCAGTATGAGCAGACACAAAACAAGTGAATAAAGCAGCCCGCGCCGGGTGATGAACCGCTTTCGATGCAGGCGTTGCAGCTTGTGAGGCATGAGATTTGACCCTTTGTGGGTAGCTTGTGGAGCAGTCTGTCAGCGGCCGTCTTCGCCCAGGCTGCGCAACCTGGCGCACCACCTGTTAACCCCCTCGGCGCCCAGACTTTCAACCGAGCCTATCAGAGTTTCATCCACGGGCGACATGCCGACAAAACCCAGGATGTTGCGCTCCAGCGAGCGCACACTGTGCGCCCTGAAGTACCAGCGGTAGACCAGCGCAGGCATGCCCATGGTGACCACAACGCGCGCCGAGCGTCCGGTCAAGCCCTTGCGCCCCATGGGGTTGCCACCCTCCGGGCCAAACGCGAAGCCGGGACGGGCCACCTGCTCAAGAAAGCCCTTGAGCAAGGCGGGCATGTCGCCCAGCCACAGCGGAAAGAAAAAAACAATGTGCTGCGCCCATTTTGCAATGTCGTCCTGCGCTGGTTGCAGCACCGCAGGCAGGGGGTCGTGGTGCCAGGTGTGCCCGCTGCGCAGCAGCGGGAAATCAAGGGTGGCCAGGCGCACGCGCCTCACCTCATGGCCGCCCTGCATGGCCCCGGCAGCGTAGGCCTCAACCAGCGTCTGTGTCAGGTGCCCCGCGTCGGGGTCGGGGTGCGCATCGATGAGCAGGATTTTGCGGGCAGGCAGGCTTTTAGCCATGATGGTGGGTCTTGAAGGTCAGGATGCCTCATCGTTGCATGCCTGCAGCGTCTGCACCTTGACGTGGGTCAAATGCCGCATGGCACGATGCCCCACTTGTCATGGCGGAGGTGCGCCGCACCCCATGCCCCGCTCCGGCTTCTATTCGTCAACCTTGCCGCGCAGGCTCTTGATGGCCCCGCGCTGGCTCTTGCCCTCCAGCCGGCGGAGCTTTGACCCATAGGACGGTTTGGTCGGCCGGCGCATTTTGGGCGGTGACGACACGCTGTCTATGACTTCCTGCAGGCGGTCCATCGCGTCGCTGCGGTTCATCTCCTGCGTGCGGTGCTGCTGGGCCTTGAGCACAAACACGCCTTCCTGGGTGATGCGGCTGTCATTGAGCGCAAGCAGGCGTGCCTTGACCGCATCGGGCAGCGAAGAGGTGTTGATGTCAAAACGCAGGTGAATCGCGCTGGACACCTTGTTGACGTTTTGACCACCGGCGCCCTGCGCGCGGATGGCGCTGAACTCAACCTCGCGCTCATCGACCGGGAATTTCGGAGGCGTGGTCATGCATCAACCCCTTGTGCGCCCGACTCAGGCGGGCTTTGTGATCTCGACCAATGCGCCAATTGCCAGCGCATAACCCTTGACGCCGAACCCGGCCATGACAGCCCTGGCCACCGGCGAGATATACGAGTGATGGCGAAAGGCTTCGCGTGCGTGCACGTTGCTGATGTGCAGCTCGATCAGCGTCACGCCAGAACCCTTGATGGCATCATGCAGCGCCACGCTGGTGTGCGTGTAGGCGCCGGCATTGAGCACCACACCGATCAGCGTGCCTGCGGCCTGCGCGCGGCCGGCTTCCTGGATGGCGTCGATCATCACGCCTTCATGGTTGCTCTGGCGAAAATCGAGCTTCAGGCCGTGCGCCTCGCAGGCAGCAGCAGACAGCGCCTCGACATCGGCCAGCGTCTGCGAGCCGTAAACGGCAGGCTCACGCGTGCCAAGCAGGTTGAGGTTGGGGCCATTGAGGACGAGCACGGTTTTCATTCTGGACTTTCGGCAGAGGTGTTGAAGAAGGCTTCACAGCATGTCCTGCAGCGCAACGGCGCTACCGGTGGCAATCGACCGGCGGATGGCTTCAACCGTCAGCAGGCTTTGCAGGGCATCGGACACAGTGATTATCGGTTCTGCCTTGCCGGCTATCAAATCGCAGAAATGGTCGAGCTGCGCCGCCAGCGGGTCTACCGCATCGAGTGCCAAGGTCTGCTCGGTAAAAGGCGTCCACCAGCCCGGCTCTTTGCCCGTATCAGCATAGGTCCAGGTGCGCATGGTCGGCACGGCGAGCGAGCCCTGTGTACCGGCGATGAAATAGCAGTCTTCGGTCGGGTAGCGCGGGTAGGCGGCGTTCTCGCCGGAGGTCTGCTCCCAGCTGCGCGGCGAGGCCACGGTGTCTGACAGAGTGAACGTGCCCAGCGCGCCGCTGGTGAACTTCAGCGTCATCACGGCGGTGTCTTCAACCGCGAAGTTGCGCACTGCGCTCGATGCGATGGCGTGTACAGATTCGATTTCACCGCAGAGGTAACGCAGGTTGTCCATCTCGTGGATCAGGTTGATGAGGATGGGCCCGCCACCTGCCTGGGTGCGCCAGGCGCCCTGCTGGAAATAGCTGTCGGGCTTGTAGAACTGCGCGCTGCCCATGACCGTGACCACACGCCCGAGCTGGCCGGACTCAATAGTGCGCCTGGCCAGTTGCAGGGTACTGCTGTGGCGGCGGTGGTGGCCGACCAGCATGGGTACAGGCTTTCTGGCCAGCGCATCGACAAGCTGCCGCCCCGCAGCCAGCGAGTCGGCCACGGGCTTTTCAATGAGGGCGGGCACGCCGTGTTCCGCACAGATCAGTGCGCCCGCCACATGCAGGTGGTTGGGCGTGGCGAGGATGACACCGTCAGGCTTGCTGCTTCCTTTGGCGAACAGCGCTTCGAGGCTGTCGACATGCGGCACGCCCTTGTCTGTGGCAAACGCTTTAGAGGCGGGCGACGGGTCAACCACAGCGCAAAGCCGGGTGCGCGGGCTGGCTTCAATCAGTTCGATATGGCGGCGGCCAATCACGCCGGCACCGGCAACGGCGATGTTGGCAACACGTGGCTGTGTCATGGGTTTCCTGTATCAACGGTATGGTGCGCGGGCCGCCCCGCGGCAAAAATCAGCTCGGCGCGAGGGTCCGCGCAGGCTTGCCGGGTGTATTCAGCCCGGCCAGGGCCTGCGTCAGCACTGCAAGCTGCGAGCGTGCCAGGGTGGCCGCATGCTGCGCCAGTGCCGGGTTAAACCATTCGTCAGCCACGTCTGCAGGCAGCTCGCCACGCACGGCATCAATGTTGGCCTGCATGCGCTGCGTGTCCACCTGCAAACCCGCCAGTGCCTGCGACATGGCGCGCGCAGACCCATGCACCGACATCAAAAGCCCCGGCCATTCAGCGAGTTCTGCCTGCAGGTTGCCCAGTGCGCGCTCATGCTCCTGCGGCATGGCTGCGAGCAGGGCTGCCACGCGTTGCGGCACGCGCACGCTTGCCGCCAGCGCCACCATGCACGACACAGGATTGCGTTTGTGCGGCATGACCGATGCGCCGCCGCGGCCGGGCTCCAGCGGCTCGGCCAGCTCACCGGCTTCGAACTGCACCATCAGCGAAATGTCTTTGGCCATCTTGCCCAGGCTGCCGGTGAGCAGCGCCATTTCACAGCCCAGCGCCACCCATTCATCGCGCTGGGTGTGCCATGAAAACGGCGCTGCACGCAGCCCAAGGTCGGCGGCCATCAGCGCCATGACCTGCGGGCCCAGTTTTTTATTGCCCTTTTTCATTTGCGCCAGTGTGCCGACAGCACCGCCCAGTTGCACGCTGAGCGCGTTGGCGCCGGCCACCTGCAGGCGTTGCAGGCTTCGCACCAGCGGCGCGGTCCAGTTCACGCATTTGAGGCCAAAGCTGGTCACCGATGCGGGCTGCATGAAGGTGCGCGCCAGCACCGCGTCGCCGGCATGGCGTTCCGCGAGCGCCAGCAGGCAGGCAATGGTCTTGCGCACATCCGTCTCAATCATGTCAAGCGCATCACGCGTGACCAGCGCCATGGCGGTGTCGAGCACGTCCTGACTGGTGGTGCCGAAGTGCACAAACTTCGCGGCGTCCTTGTTGAACAGGCCCACGGTCTCGGTCAGGCTTTTGACCAGCGGTATCGCCACGCTGCCGGCACGAGCACTCTCGCGAACGATCTTTGTCACGTCAAACAACTCGACCTTGCAGGTGCCGATGATGGACTGCGCCGCCGCCTCGGGTATCAGGCCAACGCTGGCCTGCGCGCGCGCGAGCGATGCCTCAAAGCGCAGCATGGCGTCGACAATCTGGCGCTCGCTGAAGAGCTCGAGCACTTCAGGCGTGGAAAGAAATCCTTCGAAGATGCTGCTCATGAAGAATCAGCGTTTCAAACGAATCTGGTTCGGAAGCGGAACCGAGCGGCGCAGCACGTCTTCACCCAGCCACAGCGCCGAACGCCATGCGCGCTGCGCCACGGTGGGCAACGGCATCTGCTGGTAGTCGTCGTTGAAGACTTCAAAACTGTAATCACCACGATAGCCCAGCGCATGCAACCGTGCGACCAGTGAAGCCAGCGCCTCGCTGTGCACACCTTCTCCGGGGAAAACACGGAAGTGCCGCGCTGTGGCAATGCGTTCTTCAACAGACTTGATCTCTGTCCACATGAAATCGGCCAGCTGCACGAGGAATACTTTTGAAGGGTCGAGTATTTCAAGTTCGTCCAGCGAGGTATTGGTCGCGAACATGTGGAAGGAGTCAAAGCCCAGCCCGAGGTTGGGCATGTCTGCCTCGCAGATCAGGTCCCAGGCCTGCGGAAATTCATTGACCGTGCGGCCCCATGACAGCGCCTCATAGGCGATTTTGATGTTCATGGGAATGGCCAGCATGGCGAGCTTGCGCAGGTCGCGCACCAAAGCCTTGCTGTCGCTGGTGGCGTGTGTCGATGTGGACGAGCAGATCAGCAACAGTTTGCAGCCGAGGGCGTGGCACATCTCCAGCATGGACTTGGCGATGTCCATCTTGTAGTCATGCAGGTGGCCGCTCAGGCCCTCGAAGTCGCGCAACACCTGAAAGCCGGTGACCCGCAGGCCGCTGCTACGCACGGCTGCAACTGCGGCGTCCAGCCCGTCCGGGTGGCCGACGATGTCGCGCGCCGAGAGCATGATCTGCGTGAAGCCGGCATCACGCACGGCCTTGAGTTTGGCCTCGAGGGGCCCGGCCAGCGAGATGGTGTCCATCCCGAAGTCGTCTATGTTTCCGCTGTAGTGGCTCATGACGGTGTCCTGCGGTCAGCCACGGCGGTCGTCGTGGACCAGCTCAAAACTCACGCTGCCCAGCCAGGTTTTGGTTAAAGCGCCACGGTCTTCGCTGTGCACGCCTTTTGATTCGACAAACTCGACGCCACGCTTGCGCAGCTCGGCCACAGTCGCCAGCACGTCGCCGGTGCCCAGACCGATGCGGTGCAGGCTTTCGTCACCCTCCACCTCCAGCACGCTGGCTTCGGGTTCTATCAGCTGGATGTAAAAGCGTGAGGGCGCGGGGCCCGGGCTGCTGAGGATGCGGCCCTTGGGCAGCACGCCAAAACGCTGCTCGGCTGGCAGCTCTGTAAAGCCGAAGAGCTCGCGGTAAAACTCTGTCCAGTCGTCGCTGCGGTCTGTACCTATGTATTGCACGACGCCGAAAAAATGCAGGCCCGCCACCGCTGGCGGGTGCTGGTCCACTGTCGGGATGGGTACAAAGTCGACGTCGTAGATCGAAAACTTGTCGTAGCGGTCTACAAAATAAAGCCGGCTGGTACCTACGCCGTGGATGGCGGGAATGTTGAGCTCCATCACCTCTACACGCGGCGGCACGGCCCAGGCGCCACGCTCAAGCGCGCGGCCATAGGCTGCCGCCGCATCACGCACACGCAAGGCAACGGCAGCGATCTCGGGCTTGTCCTGGGGCGCAGCGCCATTGGGCAACACCGGCACATGCGCGTTGACGATGATGTTGAGGCTGCCCTGGCGATACAGCATGACTTCACGCGAGCGATGACGCGCGACCGGCCTGAAACCCATCATCTCCAGCACCTGGCCCAGCGCCTGCGGCTTGGCCGTCGTGTATTCAATGAACTCTATGCCGTCCAGCCCCAGCGGGTTGGATGCATCGAGGATGGCTTCGCGGTCGGCTGCGGGCTTGCTGGTGGTGCTCATGAAAATTCTCCGGTAGGGATCAAACAGGCTGGCCTGCAGGCTCGGCGACTTTCGCGCCAGGCACATGGCCACCACCCAGAAACAGGCGTTCGATGTTGGGGTCCGCCAGCAATTCCGATGCCTTTTTGTGCAGCACCATCTGGCCCGACTCCAGCGCAATTGCATCGTCGGAGATCTTCAGCGCGCTCTTGACGTTCTGCTCGACCATAAGCACGGTCGTGCCCTGTGATGCCAGTTTCTGCAGCAGTTTGAACACATCCTGCACCACCATGGGCGACAGGCCTATGGAGGGCTCGTCAATCAGCAGCACCTTGGGGCGCAGCAGCAGCGCGCGGCCGACTTCAAGCTGTTTCTGCTCGCCACCCGACAGCGCAGAGGCCTGTGAATGCAGGCGCTCCTTCACGCGGGGGAACAGCTCCAGCACTTCAGGGATGCGTTCATGCGTGGTTTTGGTACCCAGCGTGATGCCGCCCAGCTCAAGGTTCTGGAACACCGTGAGTTGACCGAACAGGTTGCGGCCCTGGGGCACAAAGGCGATGCCCTTGGCAAGCAAGGCTTTCTGTGTGTAGCCCGAGATGTCTTCACCATCGAGCAGCACCCGGCCCTGGCGCGGCTTGAGCAGGCCGAACAGGGTCTTGAGCACCGTCGACTTGCCCGCGCCGTTGGGCCCGAGCAGCAGGGTGATGGAACCGCGCCTGACCTTGAAGGACAGGTTGTTCAGGATCATGAAGTCCTTATAGCCCGCGACAACGTCGTCGAACTCAATGCAAATGTCGTTCGTGTCGTTTGTCATGTCAATTTCCCAAATAGGCATCGAGTACCTGCTTGTTGCCACGGATCTCGGCGGGGGTGCCTATGGCCAGCACCCTGCCCTCGACCATCACCATGATGCGGTGGCACAGGTCCATCACAAAATCCATGTTGTGCTCGATCACCACAAACGAAGCCTTCTTGCCGAACTTGGGGTTGCGGTTGAGGTCCTTGAGCAGCGTCGAGATGCCGCCCACCAGGCTGGGGTTGACACCGGCACAGGGCTCATCGAGCAGCACCAGGTCAGGCTCGGCCATGAAGGCCATGGCGATGTCCACCAGCTTTTGCTGGCCGTAGCTCAGCGTGCCGGCGGCCTTGTCGGCCACATGACGGATGCGGAACTGGTCTATCAGCGCATCGGCCTTCTCGCCCAGACCTGAATCGCCAGGCGCAAACATGCGGCTGAACATCGTGCCCTTGTGCTCCTGCGCAGCCACAATGAGGTTGTCGCGCACCGTCATCTTGCCGAAGACCTGCAGCGTCTGGAAGGTGCGGCCCACACCACGGCGGCTGAGCGCCAGCGGCGAAAGACCCGTGATGTTTTTGCCGTTCAACTCAATAGAGCCCGCATCGGGGCTGATCTGCCCGAGCACGCTGTTGAACATGGTGGTCTTGCCTGAACCGTTGGGGCCAATGACCCCGAAGATTTCGCCGGGCATGACCTCGAACGACACACCGCCCACGGCCTGAATGGCGCCATAGGCTTTTTTCAGCTCGGTAACTTTAAGGAGTGCGTTGCTCATGATGCGGCTCCGATGCGGCTGGCGGCGGCAGAACGTGCAGCCGATGCGGCACGCGCATCACGCTTTTCCCGCAGGCGGTCAGGAATGCTGAGCAGGCCGTCGGGCAGCCACACCATCAGCAGCACCACGGCAGCGCCGAACATGGGCAGGTACCAGTTGGAGACATAAGGCACATCACGCAGCCACTCGGGCAGCACGACACCAACTGCTGCGCCGATGATGGGGCCGAGGAAGTAACCGGCACCGCCAACCACCACCATCAGGTACATCATGATGGATGCAGCAACGGTGAAGGGCGCGGGTTCGATGAACTGCACCAGCGATGCAAACAGCGCACCCGCCACGCCGGCGTATGCAGCGCCAATCGCAAAGCTCAGCAGCGTGTAGTTGCGGATGTCCACACCCAGGCTTTCGGCACGAATCGGGTTGTCGCGCAGCGCCTTGAAGGCCTTGCCCCAGGGCGAACGCAGCAGGCCCCAGAGCAGGCCGGCCATGACCAGCGCAACGGCCAGCACAAAGTAGTAATAGCGTAGGTTGCCTTCCAGCGAATAACCGAAGAGCGAGGGCCGCGCGATGTTGTTGATGCCAAAGGTGCCGCCCGTAAGCCACTCTTCATTGCGCATCACCAGCCAGATGGCGGTGTTGAAGCCGAGCGTGGCGAATGCCAGGTAAATCGCCTGTACGCGCAGTGCGGGAAAGCCCAGAATGAGGCCGACCACAAAGCAGATGAAGGCAGCAGCAGGCAGGCCCAGCCAGAAGCTGACACCAGCCTTCATGAGTATGGCCACCGTGTAGGCGCCTATGCCGAAAAAGGCAGCGTGGCCCAGTGATTTTTGCCCTGCATAACCGATGGTGAGGTTGAGCCCCATGGTGGCGATGATGAAGACCAGCCAGTAGCTGAGCAGGTAGATGCCGTAGTTCTTCATGAACTGCGGCGCGACCAGCACCAGCAGTGCGGCCAGAACACTGAAGACCGTGGCCCACTTGTGGTTGAGCAGCGTGTTCATACCTTGCGCTCCTCTTTTTTACCCAGCAGGCCCTGGGGCTTGAAGAGAATGACGATCATGAAAATAATCAGTGCGACGGCGTCTTTATAGGCAGGCGAGATGTAGGCGGCGGCAAGGTTCTCGCACACCCCCACAATCAGCCCGCCCAGCAACGCACCGCGCGAGTTGTTGAAGCCGCCAATGATGGCGGCAAAAAATGCCTTGTTGCCCAGCCCTTCACCCATGTCGAATTTGGCGAGATAGGTTGGCGTGACCAGCAATGCGGCGGCAACCGCCAGCACGGCATTGATGGCAAATGTGTAGAACACCATGCGCGGCACGTTGATGCCCAGCACTGAAGCGCTTTCGGTGTTTTGCGCCACCGCCTGCATGGCCCGGCCGGTCACGGTTTTGGCGAGAAAGGCCTGCGTGCCCATGACGATGATCATGGCCAGCACAAATGTGCCGACGTCCTGCATGGTGATGGTGACGCCGGCAATGTTGAAGATTTTGTCGGGGAAGATGCTGGCAAACGGGTGTGCCTCTGCGCTGTAGCCGGCGCGCACGCCGTTGCGCATGGCGATCGACAGGCCAATGGTGGCCACGACGATGGGCATCATGCCGTAGCGCATGAGCGGGTCCACCACGCCGCGCTTGAAGAGCCAGCCCAGTACCACGACGGCGAGGATGGCAGTCAGCACAAAGCTGACCAGCATGGGCGCGCCGAAAGAAATAAAGGCCAGCATCATGAAGGCCGGCAGCATGACAAATTCACCCTGGGCAAAGTTGATGGTGCCCGAGGCCTGCCACAGCAAGGTAAAACCCAGGGCGGCCAGCGCATAAATGCTGCCGGTGGCCAGGCCCGAGAAAAAGAGTTGGAGAAAGTCTGTCATGGGATGTCCATTCTGATGCCACAGCGTCAGCGCAGGCCGGCCACGTGGCCAGCCCTGCCCTCAGTTCACTTCTTCGCTGCGGCTGGTGCGGCTGCCGGTTTGACAGCTGCTGCAGAAGCGGCTGCCGGTTTCACGTCGCGGGTAGCGGCATTGAGCGGCGGCACCATGTCTATGACTTCCTGCTTGCCGTTTTTCACCTGCACGATGAAGCTCATGCGGTCCAGGTCGCCCTTGTTGTCGAACTCGGTGTACATCAGCGCGCCCGGGTATTTGTCGGTGTTGACCTTCAGGCCCTTCATCGCCACAGCCACCGCCTTGCGGTCCAGCTTGCCGGCCTTTTCGATGGCGGCCTTCAGCACATAAATGCCGGAGTAGCCCTTCATGCCGTTGTGGTCAGAGGTGTACTTGTAGGCCTGCTCAAACTTGGCCTTGAAGGCACGCACGACAGGAATCGGTGCGTCCACCGTCAGGCCGACGTGAGCGATGGCGCCATTGGCAGAGTCACCCGCCAGGTCGATCACCTTCTGGCCGGTGAGCGTGGTTTCACCGATCACGGGTTTGGTCCAGCCCTGCTTTTTCAGTTCACGCAGCAGGCGTGCGGACTCGTCTTCGTTCGAATAGGCAAAGATGCCGTCAGGGTTGGCCTGCTTGGCGCGCAGCACGGCGGCAGAGAAGTCGATCTGGCCGGACTCCGTGGAGATTTCAGAGATCACTTTGGTCTGGGAATTGGCCAATGCCTTCTTGATCGCGTCCAGGCCGCCCTTGCCGAAGTCGTTGTTCACATAAATGACGGCAATGCTCTTGAGCCTGGCGACATCGGTGATGTAGCGCGCGACTTTAGGCATGGCGGTGGACTGCGTGAAGCTGGTGCGGAAGACGTAGGGGTTGCCCTGCTCTGTGATGCTGGCCGCTTCACCGCCGGTGAAGTTGGGCACCTCGGCGCGGCGCGACTCGGCCATGCTGACCATGATGGAGCCGGAGAACACCGGGCCGAAGATGGCGAACACGTTGTCGTCAATCGCCTTCTGGGTCAGGCCCTTGGCCACGCCGGGGTTGCTTTGTGTATCTGCAGTGGTGGTCTGTATCTTCTTGCCCAGGATGCCGCCTGCGGCGTTGATTTCCTGCACGGCCAGTTCGACACCGTTCTTGAAGTTGGTGCCTGCCGTGGCACCAGCGCCCGACAGTTCAACGATGTTGGCAATCTTGATGACGTCCTGTGCAAAACCGCTGGTGGCGCTGGCAGCGATTGCGCAGGTGGCGATGAGTTTCAGTGCAAAACGCTTGTTCATGTTTGTCTCCTCTGGTTTAAAAATCAATCCACAAGAACCGGCACCGCTTGCACCTCGACGGGCTTTGCTGTTCGGTTTGGACTGTTTGCACTGTAGTTAAAAGAGACGCCAAAGACGCCGGGGAATTCCCCGTTTGCGCGATTAACGGACAATAATGTGCGACAAACGCACGAAACAAGGGTTAGACCCAAGCGCCGTGATTTCCTGCCCCAGCCAGAGCCGACCATGAATTCAACTGCCCACGCCCCTGCTGCAGCCCTCTCCAACGCCGCACCGCCGCTTGAAAAGCGCGACTGGATTGCCGGCCTTGAAAAAGGCCTGGCCATGATGGAGTGTTTTGACGATGCGAACTCGCGCATGACGGCCAGCCAGGCCGGCGCGCGCTGCGGGCTGAGCCGCACCGCCGCACGGCGCTACCTGCTGACCCTGCAGCACCTGGGTTATGTGGGCGGAGACGGCAAGCTTTTCTGGCTCACGCCGCGCGTCTTGCGGCTGGGCCAGTCCTACCTGGAGTCAGCACGCCTGCCGCGCATCGTTCAGCCGTTTTTGCAGCGCGTGACGGCAGGCACGCAGGAAAGCGCCTATGTCTGCGTGATGGACGGGGACGACATCGTTTACGTGGCGCGCAACGGCACCAGCCGCGCACTCAACATCGGCTACGTGCTGGGCGCCCGCGTGCAGGCCCAGGTAACGGCCGCCGGCATGTTGCTGCTGTCGATGCGCCCGCTCGAATGGCAGGAGAACTGGCTGGCCACACGCGAACTGAAGTCATACACCTCATACACCATTGCCAGCAAGGACCGCATGCGGGTCGAACTGGCGCGCGTGCGTGCCCAGGGTTGGGCGGTGTCGGAGCAGCAGCTTGAACTCAAGCACCGCGGCATTGCGGTACCGCTGCGCGACAGGCACGGTGATGTGGTGGGTGCCCTCAGCGTGACCATGCCCATGGGTCATGAATCCAGTGAAGACGCCGCGGCCCGCGTGCTGCCAGTGCTGAGTGAGACCGCGCAGGCGATGCGCAACCTGATCTGAGCCCGGCCAGCCGCCAGGCATCAAGATGTAAAGTCGACTTTACATTTTGGGTCCGATGACTGCCGGGAAAGGCCTTCAGGGCCTGCCAGAATGCCAAAAAGTGGCTTTTTGGAGGGTCAAATATGCCTCCAGCCCAATTAATACGCACGTGAGCAGCTACTAAATTAATAGCATTGATGCTGCTTCATGTCACTGCATGGTCTTGCAGGTAGCGACACTGCAGCGAATCCCCACTTCAAAGACAATGCCCACTCACCCCGCATTGCCCATGAAAACCCGTCACTTCGCACAGCTCATCGCCCTTTCCGCCCTTTGGGGCGCCTCCTTCCCCCTGCTTCGTATTGCCAGCCCGGCGCTGGGCCCGTGGGTGGTGGCCGGCGGGCGCTGCATACTGGCCGCCATCGTGCTGGCCCTGCTGATGTTTGCCCTGCGTGAACGCTGGCCGGCGCGCCCGACCTGGCCGCGCCTGGCGGTGGTCAGCCTGCTCACGGTGGTGATTCCGTTTGTGCTGTTCAACTGGGCGGCGCTGGCCATCCCGTCAGGCTACTCGGCCGTGCTCAATGCCACCTCCCCGCTGTTCGGCGTACTGGCCGCAGCTGCAGTGAAGGAAGAAAAACTCACGGGTCTCCGCCTGTTCGGCTGCCTTCTCGGCTTTGTCGGCGTGGCCCTGCTGGTGCAACTGGGGCCGGTCACCGTGACACCGCTGGTCGTCATGGCGGCCCTGGCATGCGTGGCTGCGGCCGCCAGCTATGGGTTTGGCGCCATCCTGATGAAACGCGCCACCCGGACCCATGAGCCCCTGCCCGCATCGGCCACCGTGCACGTGGCTGCGGCGCTCATCCTGCTCGTGCCTGCAGGTGCGGGTGCGGCTGCGCCATCGGCCCACTTCACGGTGCCGGCCATGCTGGCGGTGCTGATGATAGGCACCGTCACCTCCGGCTTCATGTACTGGATGTCGATGCGGCTGATGCGCGAGATTTCAGCCAGTGCCGCCACATCTGCGGCCTTCATGATCCCGCTGTTTGGCGTGACATGGGGCGCCATCTTCCTGGGTGAAAAAATCACACTCAGCATGTTGCCAGGCTGCATTCTGGTGCTGGCCGCAATGACGCTGATCACGGGGTTCAACCCGTTTCGCGGTGCACCACCCGAACCCTGAAGGGATGGGCGCCTGCCGGAAAACTCAGGCGCGCGTGATGTCGGGCGTGGAGACCCGCACGTCGGCATTCTGTGCGCGCTGGCGAAGGGCATGCTCCATCACGACCAGCGCCAGCAGGGCCTCGGCAATCGGGGTTGCGCGTATGCCCACGCAGGGGTCATGACGGCCTTTGGTCACCACCTCGGCAGGGTTGCCGCTGGTGTCTATGGACTGGCGCGGCGTGATGATGGAGCTGGTCGGCTTGATGGCAATCGACACCTCAAGGTCCTGCCCGGTGCTGATGCCGCCCAAAACCCCACCGGCATTGTTTGACTCGAAACCGTGAGGCGTCAGGCCATCACCATGCGTGGTGCCGCGCTGCGTGACGCTGGCAAAACCGGCGCCGATTTCGACACCCTTGACCGCGTTGAGGCCCATCATGGCAAAGGCGATGTCGGCATCGAGCTTGTCGTACAGCGGCTCGCCCAGCCCTACAGGCACGCCTGAAGCCGTGACGCGAATGCGTGCGCCGCAGGAGTCCCCGGCCTTGCGCAGCTCGTCCATATAGGTTTCGAGCTTTGAGACGTCGGCAACGGGTGCAAAAAACGGGTTGTTGGGCACATGGTCCCATGACTCAAAGGGAATCACCACATCACCGACCTGCGTCATGCAGCCGCGAAAGCTGGTGCCGTATTTTTCAGCCAGCCACTTTTTGGCGACAGCGCCTGCTGCCACTGTGGGCGCAGTCAGGCGCGCCGACGAGCGGCCGCCGCCGCGCGGGTCACGCAGGCCGAACTTGTGCAGGTAGGTGTAGTCGGCATGGCCTGGGCGGAAGGTCTCGAGAATGTTGCCGTAGTCCTTGCTGCGCTGGTCGGTGTTGCGGATCAGGAGGCAGATGGGCGTGCCGGTGGTCTTGCCCTGGTACACGCCGGAGAGAATCTCGACCGCATCGGCCTCGTTGCGCTGGGTGACATGCCGGCTGGTGCCAGGGCGGCGGCGGTCCAGGTCGCCCTGGATGTCGGCCTCGCTGAGATCCATGCCCGGCGGGCAGCCGTCAATCACACAGCCAATGGCCGGGCCGTGGGATTCACCGAAGTTGGTGACTGCGAATAGGGTTCCGAAGGTGTTTCCGCTCATGGGGTGATTATCCCAGAGCTATGAGATGCACAGCACGATGGCATCTGGGTGAATATCAAATCCAACTCATCACGAATAAAGCTGAGTACTCCAAGCCTCGGCTCAGAACCTGACTTCTAAATGAAAGAATTACGCTTTTTTCCCCAAGCCTGGAGCACCACCCAAGACGACAGAAATACGCTTGAACTTCTTCGATACGTCAACCGCACGCTGGAACTGACCAGTGGCAGTTTTAGGCTTTTTGTTTAGCTCTGCTTTTTCTTTCGCGGCCTTGGCTTTTTTTTTCGATTTTTTCCGGTTTTCTTCCGATAGCTGAGTACACAACGTCTCAAAAGAACCAGCCCGAAAAATCAACTTGTCTAAGGCATCACGTTTTGATGTTTTTTCCTGAACGGACAAGATTTCTGCTGCAAGTTGAACCAACTGCGGGACGTCTGGTCGCCCATATGCATCAATCGACTTTTCACGTATCCGCTCAATGAAGGCATCAACGCCGGTGTTACCCGTGTCTGTGCCGGCACGCCACCCTGTTATCTTTGTCATTCAATCCTCTTGCAAACCGCCATAAGTATTAAACCAACGGCGCAACTGTACAGAAACGACAGTTCAATATTTTTATTGCCAGGTTACATCTTTAGACTGGAACAATTCCTGCTTGTTGCAGCGCACCATTTTCTGGTGCACTGCCTTTAAGGAGTTCCCATGCTCGATAAAACCTCCACCCTGTTCTCACACGTCAAACCGGGCGACACGCAATACAGGACCGATGGCCTGCGTGATTTTTTTCTTTATCGTGACCTCGGCATTGCCGAAGCCACGCACGGAAAAGTCATCGCTCATCTGGTCAAGGCCAATATGGCACCAGAAAAAGGCACGGGATGGCACCGTCATGAGGCAGATTTCCAGATCGTGATCATGATCAAGGGCTGGGCGAAGTTCATGTACGAGGACAAGGAAACCCTGGTATCGGCCGGCGACTGCGTGCACCAGCGTCCGGGCATCAGACACTACCTGTTCGACTATTCGCCGGACATGGAATACCTGGAAATTGTTTCACCTGCGGATTTCAAGAGTGTGGATGTGGAGCCGGTTTGCGACGTGCCCACACCAGCCCCCTGGAAATAGCCCTCGCTGACTCGAACGCGGGGATGGATCCCGGATCAAGTCCGGGATGACACTCAGGGAATTTCTAAATCTGCCCGGCGCTTCCGGCACTCATCGAAGCGATGACTTCGCAAGCGGGGTCCGCGGAACCGGCTCTGCCGGGCCGCAGGAGCAGCGGCCCCCTCGGGGGGCAGGGCGCTACACGAAGTGAGCAACCGTGGGGGCTAGAACTCCGCATCTAACTCGTCGAAGTCGTCTGCTTCGGCCTGAGCCGCAGCAATCCACTCCTGCATGGCCGGCAGCTTCCAGATGGCTGTGGCGTAGGCGACGCAGACCTTGTCGAGCGGGATGTCGTAGGTGCGGAAGCGGCTGACGACGGGCGCGTACATCGCATCGGCCATGCAGGGCTTTTTGCCGAAGAGGAAAGGGCCGCCGTAGCGCTTGAGGCAGTCCGTCCAGATCTCGACGATGCGTTTGACGTCGGCATCCGCACGCGACCAGGTTTTGAACTTGGGGAACATCGCCTTGATATTCAGCGGCATCGAGGACCGCATGGAACTGAAGCCCGAATGCATCTCGCCGCAAATGGCCCGGCAATGCGCCCGCGCGGCGACATCTGTCGGCAACAAGCCGGCTTTGGGCTTGATTTCATTGAGGTATTCGCCAATGGCCAGGGTGTCCCACACCTTGATGCCGTTATGCAAAAGGCTGGGCACCAATATGGAAGACGACAGCAGCAGGATCTCGGCGCGCATGTCGGCGTCGTCTGGCGGCAGCACCTTCTCGGTGAACTCCAGGCCTGAAAACTTCACCAGCAACCAGCCACGCAGCGACCAGGCGCCATAGTTTTTGCTGCTCACGGTAAGGACTGCGTCTGCCATGGGGTGTCTTTCGCAAAAATATCAGGAGCTGCGAAAAAGCCGCAACTCACCAAAAATGCTTCTGTGCCCTTTTGCAGTGCAAGCCCTGTGCCAAGAATGTCCGGCTCAGGCCATCCAGGCCCCGCGATGGCCCATAAATTGCTGTGTACACCTACCGTTGCAACCATCAAGAAAGCAGCATGCTTTATCAAGCCTACCAGTTGCAGACTGACCTGACCTCCCCCATGCGGATGTTTGCCGAGCAGGCCAGCCTGCTCATAGGCGCAGGCAAGTCGGTGTTGCCCTCTGCCCCGTCACTGATGTCTGGCGTCTCACAGTCCAGCAGCAAGCTGTCTGCGGCCCTTGAAGTGCTGGCGCGCTTGCGGCTGACACATGCACGGCCCGCCTACAACCTGCCTTTCGTCGAAGTGGCCGGCCAGAGTGTGGCGATTACCGAACACAAGATCTGCGAGCTGCCCTTCGGCACGCTGCTGCACTTCAAAAAAGCCATGGTCAGCCCCGGCCCCAAAGTGCTGCTGGTGGCGCCGCTGTCAGGCCACTTTGCGACCCTGTTGCGTGAAACAGCCCGCACGCTGCTGGCCGACCATGATGTTTACATCACCGACTGGCACAACGCGCGTGACGTGCCGCTGTCCGAAGGCGAGTTCGAGCTCGACAACTACACCGATTACCTGATCAAATTTCTCGAAGTGCTTGGCCCCGGCAGCCACATGGTGGCGGTGTGCCAGCCCTGCGTGGCAGCGCTTGCGGCAACGGCCATCATGGCTGAAGACGACAACCCGGCCCAGCCGGCCAGCCTGACCCTGATGGCCGGGCCGGTGGATTGCCGCATCAACCCCACCGGCGTGAACGAGCTGGCCAACAGCAAACCGATAGAGTGGTTTGAAAAAAACCTGGTACACCCCGTGCCCTGGCCGCACAAGGGCATGATGCGCCTCGTTTACCCGGGCTTTCTGCAGCTCACGGCCTTTTTGAGCATGAACCTGGAGCGCCACAAAAAATCATTCCAGGATCTGTACCAGCACGTGCGCGATGGCGACTTTGAAAAGGCGCAGATCATTCGCACCTTTTACGACGAATACCTGGCTGTCAATGACCTGCCTGCAGCTTTTTACCTGCAGACGGTGTCAAAGGTTTTTCAGACCTACGATTTGCCACGCGGCGAGCTCACCTGGCATGAGCGCAAGGTCAACCTGAAGGCCATCAGGCGAACGGCCCTGCTGACGGTGGAGGGTGAGCGGGACGACATCTGCGCCGTTGGCCAGACGGTGGCGGCGCAAGACCTGTGCAGCAACATCAGGCCCTATATGAAGTCCCACCACCTGCAGGCGGGTGTGGGGCATTACGGCGTGTTCAGCGGACGGAAGTGGAACCAGCAGATTTATCCAAGGGTCAGGGAGGTGATCCACACGTCTCTATGAGGTTAAGTCGCAGGAATACGCTAGTGTTATCAACGAGTTTGATTACATCGGCTTCGCATTAAAAATCCCGAAATTTGGATCGAGCACCTTGCTGTATTTGATGTGGGTGCAATCAACCAGCCGCCTGGATGAGACAAGATGCCGCTCCGTCTGGGTGGCAACCTGAATGCTATGCATCACGACAAGCGTTCTAATAAAATTTTCGTCGAAGTCCGCTTCTTGTTTTTGAAGGACAAGCATTCTTCTGGGTGAGAGCGCAATGGACAGGACATATACCGGTTCGGGGAATTGGCCTGCGTTAACCACAAGCGGCATGTCCCCAGTCAGCAAATGATCGTCCCCTTGAGGCATATCCACCGTATTCCATCGCATATTGGCAAGATATTCGACAAATGGCTTGTCGACTATGCGACCTGGGAGCGCGCTGAGGACGCTGTTTCGCAAGATGGCCCCGACATCCATTTGGCTGAGCAGCCTGTGCATTTGGGGAGCTGATCGGTATCGAGCCAGTTTTGCTACCGTGTCCTCAACCCGTACGGCTTTTTCAATTTCGAGGATACGTTTCGCACTTCTTTCAAGCAGCGAGTTCAAGAACAAGGACCAGACGCATCGCTCTTCCAGCGAAAGCAAATCAATGTGCGAGTGAATCAGCTTTTGATGTATGGGAGCAGCAGCCTCATCAATGCAGGAAAAGAAATCCGTTTCCAGTACATCGGCTTGAGATTGGCGATCAAGGCCCGGCCCCTCGGGTTGAAATGAATACAGGTCATCCAAATAGGCGACCGCCTTTGCTGGCCTGCGCCTAAGCCAGATAGACCCGTCACTCTTGCGGCCGTATAACCATAAGCCCCCGCCGTCAGTACCGTGCCAAGCCCGGAGATAGAACTGCGGGACAAAGTGATGCCGACGCGAAAGCTGGGACTGAGACTTCATTCTGTGTCAATTCCATCTGAACATGCCCCATCACTGTGCAGATAGCTATACCGATGCCTGAGCCTGTCTAGGGGTGAGGCGTATCCTTCGACAAGCTCAGGACGAACGGATTTCAGCGGACACCGAGGAGGCCTCAATCGTCGAGAGCATCCGTCTTGCCCGATTCATCGGTCGGCCAGTCGCGGATATAGGCCTTGAGCATCTTGTTCTCGAAGTTCTGGCCGTCGACGACGGCCTTGGCGACGTCGTAAAACGAAATCACGCCTTCCAGCATCTTTTTGTTGAGCACCGGCATGTAGCGTGCGTGGCGGCCCAGCATCATGCGGCGGACTTCATCAATCTCTGTCTCCGGCGTGCAGGTCAGCGGTGCGTCATCCATCGCGGTGCGAACCAGCGTCTGGCCGATCTCGCCGCCGTTCTTGACGATGCAGACAATCACCTCACGGAAGGTCAGCATGCCGACGACGTCGCCATGCTCCATCACCACCAGCGATCCGATGTCTTTCTCGGCCATGATCTCCGCGGCCTTGGCCAGCGGTTCGTCTGGCTGGACGCTGTAGAGCGTGTTGCCCTTGACGCGCAGGATGTCTTGAACTTTCATGGCTTTCTCCTCAAGGTGGCAGTCTCTGGATTTTCCCACCGGCACGAGTGGTGGGGAAGTTTTTTTGCCAATATAGCCCACAATGTGTGGCCGTGCGAACAAAGCGCGCGCAGATTTCATATTTTTCAAATGGAGACAAGCCCATGCCCGGTTACTCAGACCCCGGCTTTGACACGCTGGCCCTGCACGCAGGCGCATCGCCAGACCCCACCACGGGCGCACGTGCAGTACCGATACATCTGACAACATCTTTTGTTTTTGAGTCCAGCGACCACGCCGCCAGCCTGTTCAATCTTGAGCGTGCAGGCCACGTCTATTCACGCATCAGCAACCCGACCAATGCCGTGCTTGAACAGCGGGTGGCTGCGCTTGAAGGCGGCATTGGCGCCATTGCCACCGCCAGCGGACAGGCCGCGTTGCACCTCAGCGTCGCCACGCTGATGGGGGCCGGTTCGCATATCGTTGCCAGCACGGCGCTGTATGGCGGCTCGCAAAACCTGCTGCACTACACGATGCGGCGTTTCGGCA
Source organism: Polaromonas sp. (assembly GCF_016185115.1). Classification (GTDB taxonomy): domain Bacteria; phylum Pseudomonadota; class Gammaproteobacteria; order Burkholderiales; family Burkholderiaceae_C; genus Polaromonas. The sequence continues at coordinate 175,502 of NZ_JACPOF010000017.1, forward strand.
TTGAAACGACCTTTGTCAAACCCGGTGACATCGACGGCTGGCGCGCGGCCGTGCGGCCCAACACCAAACTCTTTTTTGGCGAGACCGTCGGCAACCCCGGCCTTGACGTGCTCGACATCCCGGTGGTGTCAGAGATTGCACACGAGGCCGGTGTGCCCCTGCTGGTGGACTCCACCCTGACCTCGCCCTGGCTCATCAAGCCCTTTGACCACGGCGCGGATCTTGTCTATCACTCGGCCACCAAATTTTTGAGCGGCCATGGCACCGTGATAGGCGGCATCGTGGTCGATGGCGGCTCCTTCGACTGGGATGGGCCCAAGGCCGCAGGCAGGTTTGCCGAACTCAGCGAGGCCTATGACGGCTTTCACAACATGGTGTTCAGCGAAGAAAGCACGGTCGGAGCCTTCTTGCTGCGTGCCCGCCGCGAAGGCCTGCGTGACTTCGGCGCCTGCATGAGCCCGCACACCGCGTGGCTGATTCTGCAGGGCATAGAGACCCTGCCGCTGCGCATGGCGCGGCACATGGGCAATACCGAGAAAGTGGTGGCGTTCCTGGCCGGCCACGCCTTTGTCTCGCGCGTCGGCCACCCGCTGCTTGAATCGCATTCAAGTTATGCGCTTGCGAAAAAGCTGCTGCCGCGCGGTGCGGGTTCGGTCTTCAGTTTTGACATCAAGGGCAGCCGCGAACAGGGCAAGGCCTTTGTCGAAGCATTAAAGGTGTTCAGCCATCTCGCCAACGTCGGTGACTGCCGCAGCCTGGTGATTCACCCCGCCAGCACGACGCACTTCCGCATGACGGATGAAGCGCTGTCAGGCGCGGGCATTTCGCAGGGCACGATACGTTTGTCCATCGGCCTCGAGGATGCGGACGATTTGATCGACGACCTGAAGCGCGCGCTGAAGGCCGCAGAGAAAGCATAAGAGTTGTCATTGCGGACTCGATCCGCAATCCATGCCAGCAGCATGGCAATGCCAAAGCAGCATGGATCCCGGATCAGGTCCGGGATGACAACGCCAAAAGACCTAGAGACTGGAACCAGCATGTATTTACAAGTCAACGGCCACAACACCTATTGCTACACCGCCGGCAAGCCCATTGATGCTGCCAAACCCACAGTCGTGTTCATCCACGGCGTGCTCAACGACCACAGCGTGTGGATCCTGCAAAGCCGCTACATGGCCAACCACGGCTGGAACGTGCTGGCGGTCGATCTGCCGGGCCATTGCCGTAGCGAGGGCGAGGCACCCGCCAGCGTTGAAGAAGCCGCAGCCTTTATCGCCGCCCTGCTCGACGCCGCAGGCATACAGCGCGCCGCACTGGTCGGCCACAGCTGGGGTTCGCTGATCGGGGTGGAAGCTGCTTCAATGTTGAAGGACCGCATCACCCACCTCGTGATGGTGGGAACGGCCTACCCGATGAAGGTGTCGCCGGCGCTGATAGAGGCATCGCTGAACGACCCGGCCGCCGCGCTGAAGATGATCAATGTGTTCTCACGCAGCACGCTGAGCGCGCCGCCATCTGCACTGGGCCCCGGCACCTGGGTTTATGGCGCGAGCATGGCGCTGGGCCGGCGTGTGCTGGCAAGCAACCGCAAGGTCAATGTGTTTCACCGCGGCTTCAAGGCCTGTGACAGCTACGCCAATGGCGAGCAGGCCATCGCGGCGATCACCTGCCCGGTGCTTTTCCTGCTGGGGTCGCAGGACCAGATGACGCACCCCAAGGCCGCACAACTGCTGATTAAGACCGCCAAGAGCAGCGGCAAGAAGGTAGCGGTAGTCAGCATGGCGGTGGGCCACCACCAGATGACAGAAGCGCCTGAAGAAACGCTGGCTGCGATCAGGGATTTTCTGGCGACCTGAGATGAAGCTGCGGCTGGGCCGGCAATGCCTGCACAAGTGACTGTGTCGCTGCTGTGTGTGGTTGCCGCTTCGGCGCAGCACCTGCCAGCGACTCAAGCAGCCGCCTGAGGATTGAGGCCTGCGGCGTGAGCGCACCAAAAAACAGCATGCCCGCCGCGTCTGCCACCAGCAGGGTCGGGAAGGTTTCGATATCCATCTCACCCACCATACCGGCGTGATCTTCGATGTCCAGCCACGCAAACTGGAAACCCCGAAAACCCGTAAGGCCGCGTGCAACGGTATCAATAACTTCCCGGTAATCGCGGCACAGATGACACCAGTCGGCGCACAGGCAGATCACCCAGACCGTGTCGCCGGGAAACGCTTTGGGCAATGGTGCATTGGAAGTCACGCTGTCGGGCAGACAAAAAATTGGCGGCTCATCAGCCGCCAATTGTCTCAGTTGTCAGGCATCCACCGTAGCAGGCAGGGGCCGGCTACAGCGACGCCGGTGCCTGTGTCTTCAATGCCTTCATGCATGCCACGCCGGCCTGCATGGCGGCTTCGTGGGTAGGGTAGGGGTGGTCGGATGCTTCGACCTTTGCCTCACCCGCGTACTCCTGCGTGCCCAGCCGGGTGACCACCCAGTAAAAAAGACCCATGGAAGGTTCTTTTATCCTGACGGCCAGCGGGCCAGGGGGCGGGCCGTACGACTGAACCAGTGTGTTCATAAAACCCTGCCCAGCCTGTCGCCCACATCACCGACCATGGGCCCCACTTCTGCAACGGCCACGCGCAGTTCCAGCTCGCTGCAATGCAGGGTGTTGACCCAATAGTTGACGGAGGATTCTTCGTTGATGTTGATGGGCTGGCTGGCCAGCAACTGGGAGGCTGGCGCGGTCACTGAAGGCTGGGACATGGGGTTCTCCGTGGTTCAACTGGAATGCATCGCGGCTTCAGACTGCGCGTGGAGGACGCTTCGCGACCGGTGCGCGGGAAGCGACAGGCGCAGCAGCTTTTTTGGCGGCATAGGCCTTGTAGGCTTTGGCAGCGAGGCCGGAAGTGATGGCGAAGACGATGAGTTTTTTCAGCATGGCGGTGTCCTTGAAAGAGGGTTGGAAAGTTGTTGATGACTTCAATATAGGCCGCGTGTTGCAGCGCAGCAGTCGGGTTTTGCCGCTGCGAAATGTGGGGCGAGTCTTACGGAGCCGGGGTTGCCACTCTTGGCGTTCGGCGGCGCTGGCGCTAGGATCAAGCTCATCAACCGGGCTGCCTGCCAGCCTGGCACAGGAGACAAAAATGACCAGCACCACAACTACCCCCGCAGTAGACCCGCGCAGCTTCCAGAGCTTTTCCGAGTTTTACCCCTTCTACCTGACCGAACACAGCAACCTCACCTGCAGGCGGCTGCATTTTGCGGGCTCAACCCTGACGCTGGCCTGCCTGGTGGCGCTGGTGGTCACGCGCAACCCGATATGGATTCTGGCGGCGCTGCTGTGCGGCTACGGGTTCGCATGGGTGGGCCATTTCGGTTTTGAAAAAAACCGCCCCGCCTCGTTCAAGCGCCCGCTCTACAGCTTCATGGGCGACTGGGCGATGTACCGGGACATCTGGGCCGGCAAGGTGAAGATTTAGCGCCTGGGTTGCAGCCAGCCTGGCCATGACGGCCAACTGTTTTGCTATTTTTTTCATAGCTGCTCACGCACGTATTCATTGGCCTGCAGCCTATTTAATGCCCTAAAACAGCCTTTTTTGGGCTATTTTGAGTTGGCCTGGACGTCAAAAACGAGTCGAATTCATGAAAAGTTAATACAGGAGTTAACTTTTCTTGAATTTTTAACGTACACACTAAATTTTTAAGGTATACGTTAAATTATCGTTTCAGCACCTGGCGCAATGTCAGTGCCGACCAGTTCGCCTCTTTCCACAGCGGCGCTGTCGATTCGGTCTTGTCCAGCAGCAGCAGTTTCATCAGCGGTTCCAGCGGCGTGCGGTCGGGGTCGGCCAGCAGGATGTAGCGCGACTCGCCCTCGCCTTCCTCGACCAGCTGGCCTATCCATTGCAGGCCGGCCAGCGTCTCCAGCACCGGCTCCAGCTGCAGCACATCTACCTGCAGCTCTTCGGCCAGCGCCGACGCGCCGCAGCCGTGGCTGCCCTTTTCACGCTGATGGTGGAGTTGCTGCAGCACCTCGATGGCCAGCTGGAACTGCCAGCCATGCGCGCTGCCGCGCCGCGCAATGCCCGCCAGCAGGCTGGGCAGGTAGGCGGCGATCACCGCACCCATGAGCACGACAATCCAGGCCACGTAAATCCAGACCAGCAGGATGGGCAGCGTCGCAAACGCCCCGTAAATAAGCGAATAGGTCGGCACCTTGCTGAGGTAGAAAGCCAGGACGTTCTTGGCCACGCCAATGCCCGCCGCCACAAAAAAGCCCCCGACCCAGGCGTGCGACCACTTCACGAAGGTGTTGGGCACGTAGCGGTACATGGCCGCCATGCCAAAGGCCACCAGGAAGAACTGCAGCGTGTTGAGGAAAAACCCGAGGCTGGCGGAAAGAATCCCAACACTGCCGGTCGAAAAAGACACCAGATACGTCGTCACGGCCAGGCTGGCCGCCAGCAGCAGCGGCCCCAGCGTGATGGCGGCCCAGTAAATGAGAATGCGCTGCGTCAGCGAGCGCGGCTTCTTGACACGCCAGATGCCGTTGAGCGTGCGGTCTATGGTGAGGATCATCGCAATCGCCGTGACCAGCAAGACCGCCAGGCCGGCAACACCGAGCTTGTTGGCCTGCCGGCTGAACATGGTGAGGTAACCCAGCACCTGGCGGGCGATGTTGTCCGGGATCAGGCTTTGCACCAGCCAGGCCTGCAGCGCGCCCTGCAGCTTGGCGAACATCGGGAAGGCCGTGAAGATGGCCAGCGCGACGGTGAAAAACGGCACCAGGGCGATGGAGGTGGTGAAGGTCAGGCTGCTGGCCGTCAGGCCCATGTGGTCTTCACGAAAACGGTCGCGCAGGGTCATGGCCGTGTGACGCCACGGGAAGCGCGACAGGTTGACCATGAAGTCCTGCAGGGATTGCTGAAATGACATCCCCGGTATCATCCTAGATTCGGCGGTTGACCGCTCGTTTTTCGCTGGGAAACCCGATGATTTCTGAATTTTTCCATCACGATGTCGTGTTTTTTTTTTATGAGACCGCTAGACGCCAGAGGATGCCACGCTCAAGGCGCCATACAGCGTTACTCCGCCTTGCAGGCAGTAGCCTGCTGCGTTGTCGCGCCTTGTCTGTCACCCTGATCGTGACACCCTCCGACGCATCCAACCGTCGAACCTAGGATCATGCCATCGACATGAACACGGACACAAAAAAACAAATCGACGCCACCCGCTGGCTGGCTGCCGGCAGCATGATGGGCCTCATCGTTCTGGGCTTTGCCTGGGAGATGTGGCTCTCGCCGATTCGCCCCGGCGGCTCGCTGCTGGCGCTCAAGGTGCTGCCCCTGTGCCTGCCGCTGGCCGGCGTGCTTAAAAACCGCATGTACACCTACCGCTGGCTCAGTTTGCTGGTGTGGGTTTACTTCACCGAAGGCGCCACCCGCGCCTGGAGCGACCGCCCGCCCGGCAACTACCTGGCCATGATTGAAGTGGCGCTGTGCCTGCTGCTGTTTGTGGCCTGTGCGCTGCATGTGCGGCTGCGGCTGAAACATGCGGCCATCGCCAATGCCGCCAACGCGGCCAACGTTGCAACGGCCGAAACCACATGAACGACGCACTCATCAACACCCTGCGCGGCATCACAGGCGCAGCCAACGTCCTGACCGAAGGCGACCTGAGCGCCTGGGAGCAGGACTGGCGCAAACGCGCACGCGGCAAGGCGCTAGCCGTGGTGCGGCCCGGCAACACCGCCGAGGTCGCCGCTGTTGTGAAGGCCTGCGTCGCGGCGGGTGTCAGCCTTGTTCCGCAAGGCGGCAACACAGGCCTCGTCGTCGGCGCGATTCCCGATGAATCAGGCACGCAGGTGGTGCTCAGCCTGCAGCGCATGAACAACGTTCGCAGCATGGACGCCGCCAACCTGACCATGACGGTCGAAGCCGGCTGCATTTTGCAGTCGCTTCAGGAAGCTGCCGAGAAAGCAGGCTTTCTGTTCCCGCTCAGCCTGGCCGCCGAAGGCAGCTGCACCATAGGCGGCAACCTGGCCACCAACGCCGGCGGCACACAGGTTGTGCGTTACGGCAATGCGCGCGAGCTCTGCCTGGGTGTTGAAGTGGTTACCGCGCAGGGCGAGATCTGGGACGGCCTGACCGGCTTGCGCAAGGACAACACGGGTTATGACCTGCGCGATCTGTTCATAGGCAGCGAAGGCACGCTGGGCATCATCACCGCCGCCACCCTCAAGCTCTACCCCATACCTGCAGCGCGCCTCACGGCATGGGCTGCCGTGCCATCGATGGCGCACGCCGTCACCCTGCTCGGCCTCGCGCACCAGCATCTGGGCGCTGGACTGACAGGATTTGAGGTGATGGGGCAGTTTGCGCTCAGCCTGGTCGATAAACATTTTCCGCAGCTGCGTGTGCCGCTGTACAAAGACACGCCGTTTTGCGTACTTCTCGAAAACTCCGATCACGAATCAGAAAGCCATGCGCGCGAACAGTTCGAACGCCTGCTTGAAACCGCGCTTGAAAATGAATGCGTGCTTGACGCCGTCGTGGCCGAAAATCTCACCCAAGCCAACCAGCTCTGGCACATACGCGAAAGCATCCCGCTGGCACAGGCTGAAGAAGGCCTCAACATCAAGCACGACATCTCGATTGCCGTGTCGCGCATTCCAGAGTTTGTGGAAAAGACCGACAGGCTGCTCGCCGATGCCATCCCCGGCGTGCGGATGGTGAACTTCGGGCACCTGGGCGACGGCAACCTGCACTACAACGTGCAGGCACCGGCCGATGGCGACAGCAAGGCCTTCTTGCGCGACCGCGAAGAAGAGGTCAACACCATCGTCTATGACTCGGTCGCGAGCTTTGAAGGCTCCATCTCGGCCGAGCACGGCGTGGGCAGCCTCAAACTCGACAAGCTGGAACACCACAAATCACCCGTCGCCATGGGCATGATGCGGGCCATCAAGCACGCGCTGGACCCCACCAACGCCATGAACCCTAACCGTGTGCTGCGCGCATAAAATTACCCTGCCAAAGCCGGTTCAGCCCTGTCGCCCTTCAATATCCTGCCACCCATGACGCACCCCATACGCTCCCAGTACGAAGATTTCATGCGCCATGTCGACACCCACGGCGTCTTCAAGGCAGACCGCACAGGCACCGGCACCAAGAGCGTTTTTGGCTACCAGATGCGCTTCGACCTGAATGAAGGTTTCCCGCTGGTCACGACCAAAAAGGTTCACCTCAAGTCCATCATTGTTGAACTGCTGTGGTTCCTGAAAGGCTCCAGCGACAACAACTGGCTCAAGGAACGCGGCGTCAGCATCTGGGACGAATGGGCGCGCGAAGACGGCGACCTTGGGCCGGTGTATGGCGTGCAATGGCGCAGCTGGCCCACACCCGACGGCGGCCACATTGACCAGATCTCCGACATCATCAAAACACTCAAGAGCAACCCTGATTCGCGACGCATCATCGTCAGCGCATGGAACGTGGCTGACTTGAGCAAGATGGCGCTCATGCCTTGCCATGCCTTCTTCCAGTTCTACGTGGCGCCGGCAACAACGCCAGGCGGCAAGGGCAAACTCAGCTGCCAGCTCTACCAGCGCAGCGCAGACATTTTTCTGGGCGTGCCCTTCAACATCGCCAGCTACGCGCTGCTCACGCACATGGTGGCGCAGCAATGTGACCTTGATGTGGGCGACTTCATCTGGACGGGCGGTGACTGCCACATCTACAGCAACCACGCCGAGCAGGTCGCGTTGCAACTGAGCCGCACGCCACACCCCTACCCGACGCTGAACATCAAGCGCAAACCGGCGTCGGTCTTTGACTACGAATTCGAAGACTTTGAGTTCCCCGACTATCAGCACCACGCTGCCATCAAAGCTCCTGTAGCCGTCTAACCGCCATGCTTGTCAACATGATTTATGCCCGCGCCGCCAACGGCGTGATCGGCAAGAACGACACCCTGCCCTGGCACCTGCCGGAAGACATGGCGCATTTCAAAAAAGTCACCATGGGCTGGCCCGTCATCATGGGCCGCAAGACCTGGGATTCACTGCCGGCTAAATTCCGCCCACTGCCCGGCCGTACCAATATCGTCATCACGCGCCAGGATGGCTGGCGGGCCGAGGGCGCCAAGGTGGCGACAAGCGTTGAAAACGCGATCAGCCTGGCAGGCAAGATTGAAGAGGTCTGGGTGATTGGAGGCGCGCAGATCTACGCACTGGCCGAGCCCCTGGCCGACTGCATTGAGGTCACCGAAATCGCGCAGGATTTTGAAGGAGATGCATACGCGCCTGCTCTCGGAACACAATGGGTTGAGACAGCCCGCGAGAAACACGTTTCAAAAAACGGGCTGCAGTTCAGTTTTATCACCTACAACAAACAGAAATAACACGGAAGGAGACTTTATGTCTGGAGGCGGATTTCACGTACACGGGCCACACGATCATGAGCTGGAACATGCAGCGCAGGGCGGGCATGGCGATGGCAAACATGAAGGCGGCGGCATGATTGCGCAGATTGCCGTCATCACGGCCATCATCGCGACAGTAGGCGCCATCTTTTCATACATGGGCGGCGCAACCCAGGCCAATGCCGGGCTTTACAAAAACAACGCAGCCATCAAAAAGACCGAAGCCTCCAACCAGTGGAATTTCTTCCAGGCCAAAAGCACCAAGCAGTCGCTGGCAGAAGTCTCGCGTGACCTGACGACCGTTGAAGGGGAGAAGGCCAAGTACCAGGCCAAGATAGACCGTTACGAAAAAGAAAAAAACGACATCAAGCTGGCCGCCGAGAAGCTCGAAAGCGAAGCGGCCACCTGGGACAAATCATCCGACGAACAGATGCACCAGCATCACCGCTGGGCGCAGGCCACCACCGTCCTTCAGGTGTCAATTGCACTGGCCGCCATCGCACTGCTGACGCGCAAGAAATGGCTGGAGTACGGCATGTTTGTGCTGGCGGGTATCGGGCTTGTCATTGGTGCACTCGCTGCACTGCATATTTGATCGGCTTTACGGACAGCACGATGCTGACCTGATCGCAGCGGCCATTTTTTCCGCGATCATGATCGTAGGAATGTGGGTCCCCCCGCTGGTGACTGTAGGCATGACGGAGGCATCAATCACCCTCAGGCGATCGACCCCCAGAACCTTGCCTTCCACGTCCACAACAGCCATGGGATCATTTTCATGCCCCATGCGACAGGTGCCGCAGATATGCCCGGTGCCACTGACACTGCCCAGGGCAAACTCGGCCAGCGCATCCTCGTCTCCAATCACCTGCCGGGCTGGTGTCATGCTGGCCAGGCGGCTGACCCAGCGTTGCCCGGCGCCCGGCGCAATGTCCATCAGGCCTGCCGCAAGACGTGCGCGGACGGCATTGAGGCGGGTGGGTTCGTTGTAGCGCATCAGGCGGCTGATGTTGCTCACGTTCAGCAGAACATAGGGAGGGCCGGAAACATCCCCCAACTGCGCGTACAGGGCGGCGCTCAGCCGGAAACCTTTCATCATCCGCTCCAGGTCACGACGGTCCCCTAGCAGGTTGAATTCCGTCAGGGACTTTGCAGAAGGGTCCCGTCCGTTCAGAGTGATCTGCCCGCGCGAATACGGCATGGAAACCGTGGGCGCAACTGCCCCCATTCGTCGCCCGAGCGCATGCCAGGACAGCCAGCTGCGCACGGACATGCCCATATCCCCGCCCGGCATGCCCTGCAACCCGGAAGACCAGCGCAAATAGCTTGAACCCGCAGGCCGGTCACCGGGGCCCTCTATGCCTGCGCGACTGAGAAAAGACACCATGAACAGCATGGGATGGTTCTGCAGGTTTTGTCCAACCCCGGGCAAATGATGTTTGACGGCAATGCCCGCCCGCTGCAGCTGTTCGCCATCGCCAATGCCTGATCGCATCAGCAGCACGGGCGAACGCAAGGCCCCGGCTGCAAGAATGACCTCCTTGCCATGCAGGCTGATGTCGGCCCCGGATTGTTCCTTCGCGAGTACACCCACGACTCGCGGCCTGAGTTGCCCTGGAGCGAAAATCAGCGACGTGACTGTGGTGTTTGTGAGCACACGCAGGTTTGGTCTGGCCCTCACGGCTGCCGTCAGATAACACAGCCCTGCGGAGCCCCTTGATTTCTCAAAGCGGCTTGCCGGCAACACGCAATGGCCGTCTCTGAAATCACCATTCATGTCGGCGACATCCGCAAACCCGTGTTTTGTGGCCGCAGAGTGGAAAGCGCGCGCCAGCGGCGACCACGCGGATTCAGCCTGGCGGCGTATGGGCAAGGGACCGTCATGGCCATGCATGGGTCCGCTGAAATCATGATCCGTCTCCAGCTTGCGGAAAAATGGCAGCACGTCGCGCCAGGCCCATCCACTGGCTCCGCCCGCAGCCCATGCGTCGTAGATTTCAGGTTTCCCGCGCATGGCCCACATACCCATGATGTTGCTGCTGCCACCAAGAATCCGGCCCTGGGGCATGGGTACGGCTGGCGAAACACCGGCATTGCGCCAGTGCACACGGGTATCCGGCCAGGTGTAGGCGGCGTTGAAGGTTGAAAGCGGGAAAACGCTCCGTATGTCTTGCGGCTCCTTTCCGGGCACAAGATCAGCGCCAGCCTCCAGCAGCAGAACATGAACCCCAGGATTTTCCGAAAGACGGCTGGCCAGTACCGCGCCCGCTGCACCGGAACCCACGATCACGTAGTCATAAGAAACCATATGAATTTTTTAGAGGGGAAAAGTCAGCATTGAAAACGGGCGTGCAGATCTGCCCGGCATGCCCCGGTCAATCAACACGGATATTCCTGGACTTGATGAGTGCCCCCAGCTTTGCCTTTTCTGCTTCGAGAAATTGCACGAATGCCTCCGGGCGCCCACCGCCGGAGATGAAGTCCATCTGGCGGAAGGTCTCCTGAAGCTGGGGGGACGCCAGCACGGCATTGACGTCAGCGCCAAGCCGGGCCTGAAGCTCAGGCGGTGTTTTGGCCGGAAGAAAAAGACCAAACCAGCTGCCGGAGCGAAAGCCTTTCAGGCCTGCGGCCTCAGCCGTTGGCAACTCCGGCCAGGAAGCCAGTGGTTTTTCACTGCCGACCATGAGTGCACGGATTTTTCCGGTCTCGGCCATGCTGCGCGAGCCCGAAGACTCAAAGACCGCGTCAATGTGACCGCCCGCCATGGCTGGTATTGACGCACTGCTGCCGGGATAGGGAATGCTCAAGAGTTTGAAGCCCGACATCGCTGCGAGTTCTTCTGCATTCAGATGCGGACTGGACGCAACGCCGGAAGTACCGAAAGCAACGCCGTCAGCTTTTTTTCTGGCCCACTCCGCAAACTCGCGGTAATTGGTGGCTGGAATATTGCTGCGGATGTAGAGGACGCTGGGCGTACTGCCCAGGTAGACAACCGGTACCAGAGCCTTGACGTCAAACGGCGCGCCGCGGCTCTGGAACTGCGTGGTGATGTAACCCAGGCTACCCAGAAGAATGGTTCGGCCGTCAACGCCGCCCTGGTCTATGGCGTAGCGAATCCCCACAACAGAGGCCGCTCCAGTCTTGTTGACAACAACCACCGGCTCGCCCCACTTCTTTGACAGTGCATCGGCAACATGACGCGCGATGGCATCCGTGAAGCCGCCCGCGGCATACGGAACAACCAGCTCAATGGGTTTGCCATGGGACAGCCCGGAAATGCCGCCTGATATGAGGATGACAAGGATGCGCGCAAGGGCACGCAGTCTGGTGCCAGCCCCGGGGAAATACTTTCCCAGAAAAACAAAACGCGATTGCAGCGCCTGAAGGCCTGACAGCTTGTTCATGATGTTGTCTCCATTTCAGCTTCGGATTCAGGTCTTGCTGCCGCTTGCGGCACTGCCTGCTTTGGGTTGGTAAATTTGTAAGGCCAGGTCGACAGAACAGGCGGAATATCCTGAGGCGTATCCATCAGAGACCTGAATGCGCCTGAGCTTCGTCGACCACGGTATTGCGCAATATGCCGATCTGGCTGATCTCGACTTCGACCGTATCACCCGGCTTCATCCAGAGCACAGGATTGCGTCGGGCGCCTATGCCCGCGGGCGTACCGGTTGCAATCACATCTCCCGGGAGAAGATGCGTAAAGCCTGACACATAGGCAACAAGCTCCGCCACTGAATGAATGAACATGGATGTGCTGGCCTGCTGGACTACTGCGCCATTCAGCCTTGTTGTCAGACGCAAGTCGGCCGGATCGGGGAGTTCATCCGCCGTGACGAGCCAGGGACCAAAAGGCCCGGTGGCCGGAAAATTTTTCCCGGCCGTAATCGACTCTTTCTGATAGTCGCGCACGCTCACATCGTTGAAACAGGTGTAGCCAGCGACAAAGGAAAGCGCATTGCCGACGGGGATGTGCCTGCCCTCATGGCCAATCACCAGCGCCAGCTCTCCCTCGAAGTCCAGTTGCAGCGACTGCCTGGGGCGAACAATGGCTTGCCCGTGCCCCAGCAAGGTGTCCGCAAAGCGCGTAAAAAAGATGGGTGCAGCCGGCGCAGCGCTCCCCGATTCGGCAGCATGCGCCGCATAGTTGAGACCCACAGCCAGTACCTTTGACGGATCAATGACGGGCGGCAGCAACTGGACGGTGTCAAGATCAATCGCATGCCCAGACCTGCTGACGGCGAGGGCGACCTGCTGTAGTGCCGAATCCTGCAACACCTGTCGCACGCTGCCGTAGCGACCGTCGGTAGCGGCTGTTCCATCAACAATCTGCAGGCGCCGTTGACGTTCGACAACAGCACCCCAACACTGCTTGCCCTGCAACTCGTAGCTTGCAAGCTTCATCTGGATGAACTTCGCAAACCTTGCCAGACGCCCGGTTTCTTGTGACGACGGCGGCTCATGGCTTGCGCAGTTCCTGAAGAACGGGCCCCAGCGTATTGAGGCCCCAGTGTTCAAAATAGCGGCCATTTTTGACGCGCACAATGTCTATCACGTCGATAGACACCTTTCTGTTTGTCGGTGCAATGCCCATCAGAACCCCGAGATGTGTGCCCGAAATGGTTTTGCGGCTGGTGACAAGGTCGCCCTCTGCAACCTGCTCGTGTATCACTACCTTGAGGTCTGGAAAGGCGGGCCTCAGCACATTGTTAAAGGTGTTGATCATGCCGGCAGGGCCGTTGTCCATACCGGGCGGGGCGGAGTGATTTACAAAAGCCGGGTCCATGAGCTCCTGAAAACTGTCAAGACGCCCCTGCTCAATGACCTCTTTGTTAAACCTGCTGACGACTGCCTTATTCATCTGGATGTGTTCCTGGGTGAAGGGTCGTGGACGCTGGACCTGACCCGTGCCTTGCGCATCGGCATGGGGGCATGCAGCCAGGCAAAACGACAGGACGACAAGCGACAGGTGTGGAAATGTCATGAAGTACTTTCAGATGCGGACGTTGTTTGGGTGCAGCCCGGCAGGCATGCGGGTGAACACTAGTCAACAGTAATCTGTGCATCCCTGATCACCTTTCCAAAGCGTTTCCTTTCCTCCGATACGAACGCGGCAAACGCGACTGGTGTACTGAAATATGGTTCAGCCGCCTGTTGCGCGAGTTTCTCCCTCAGATCCGCACTGGCGACTGCAAGCTTCAGGGCGTTCGACAATCTGGTGACGATGGCCTCAGGGGTGCCCGCCGGAGCAGCCAGGCCAGACCATCCCGTCACGGCTGATCCGGGGAAACCGGCCTCTTCTATCGTTGGCACGTCAGGGAGGGACAGTGCACGTTGCTTGCCGGTAACCGCAAGGGCGCGCAACCTGCCGGCCTTGATCAGTGGCAAGGCCGAAGCCATGTTCACGAACACTACAGGTGTCTGCCCGGCCATGGCATCCGTGAGCGCGGCCGCATCACCACGGTAAGACGCATGAACCATGTCGATATGCGCAACGCTCTTGAAAAGCTCTGCCGCCAGATGGGGCGTGGTCCCGTTTCCCGGCGAACCGAATACCAGTTTGCCGGGTTGTGCCTTTGCGAACGACACCAGGTCTTTCAGGGTTTTGAACGGGGCGCCCGCGCTGACGGCCACCAGTCCCTGAAAGCTGGTGAACTGCCCGATAAAAGCGAAATCCCGCTGGGGGTCAAACGACATCCGTGAGTAAAGCCATGGATTGATGGCCAGGGCGGCCGAAGGCGCCAGCAAAAGCGTGTAGCCGTCGGGCTTGGATTTTGCAACAAGCTCGGCGCCGATATTGCTGCCGGCGCCGGGCTTGTTGTCCACGATCACCTGCTGCCCCAGCGTCTCCGCGAGTTTGCTGGCCAGCACGCGCGCCTGCACATCGGCAGCACCACCTGCGGGGAATCCGACCACCAGCCGCACGGGACGTGAGGGGAACGATTCAGGGGCCTGGGCCATGCCGGGCACTGCATGAACAGCGGCCTGCAAAACGCAAGCGCCGATCAGGAATTTTTTCAACAGACTGAAGGCTTTGGATGCGGAATGGGTCATGGTCAGGGTCTCCGGATTCTTGTTTTTTCAGCCGAAATTGATGCAAAAGAAGCACCAGGAAAATTGCTCAATCCCGCGAATGCCGCAAGTCTAAGTACGTAGAATCATCAAAACAAGACCGAAATTTCAATCGCAATCCATAAATTTTCCTGAAGTAATTCAAAGTGTCACGCCTCAACCTCGTCAATTTTGAAACCGTATGCTGTATTGCGCGCCTGGGCAGCTTCAGCGCTGCGGCGCTGCGCCTGAATGCATCCCAACCTGCGGTGACGGCCCGGGTGCGTGAACTTGAGTCTTCGGTGGGCATCGCGTTTTTCCAGAAGAGCGGGCGGCGCATGGAGTTGACGATAGCCGGACGCGAATTTCTGCAACGTGTCGAACCGCTGGTTCAGCAGATCGAGCAGGAGGTACTCGCGCATGCCGCACCAGATTCGTTGAATGGCGTTGTGAGAATCGGCGTTTCCCATGTCATGTTGAGCTGGTTTCCGGAAGTGATCGCCCAGCTCAAGCGCGACATGCCCGGTGTCCGGTACGAAATAGACCTGGATGCCGGGGCCAGCATGGTCCAGAAGCTGGAAGCCGGCCGCATGGACATTGCGGTGGTCGCAGGCAAGGCCCAAAGCCCCCGCATGGCCTCAGTAAGCCTTCAGCCCGAGGAACTGCAATGGCTGATGTCTTCACGCATACCGCGCAAGCTTGCCGGCCGGAAGCGGCCAACGGCAGACCTGCTGGCAGGTTCACCAATATGGCTGGTGCCACGCAGCTCGATACTCTTTGCCGATGCAATGGCAGCATTGCGGCAACACAATGTGCAGATGCACAACCTCAATGCCTGCGTCAACATGGCCGGCATCCTCAGCATGATCGATCACACGACAGGCATAGGCTTGACCGCAACCTCGGTAGCACAAGCGCATCTCGCAGCCGGTCTGGTTGAACCGGTCGGCGCCGATCTTCCTGCGATCAGGCTGGACGTGACCTTGATGTATCACAGGGACCAGCATCAGACCATCGTACGCAAGGTCATCGAACGTATCGTCGAATTCGACCAGCGCAGGCCAGTTTGACATCGGAGCGGGAGATTGTTGAAAAACCCGCCACGACTCCACGCTTTAACTCAATCCCGTGACCGGGAGGGAAGCACCATGCACGGCCCTCGCGTCGTCAGAGGCGAGAAACCGGATGACGGATGCCAGATCATGAGGTGCTACCCAGCATGCCGGATCAGCATCGGGCATTGCGGCGCGATTCTGTGGCGTGTCCAGAATCGTTGGCAGCACGCAATTGACATTGATATTTTTATCCCGCAGTTCCGCCGCCATCGACTCGGTAAGACGCATCACCGCGCTTTTGGAAGCGATGTAAGCACCCATCCGCGCAGCCCCTTTTTGTGCAGAGTACGCGCTGACGTTAACGATCTTGCCTCCCCCCATGCCGACCATGTGCGGCACGACAGCATGAGTGATGTTCAACAGGGTACGGACATTCATGTCAAACATGCCATTCCAGTTCGCTGCTGATGTCTCGTGCACGGCCTCACCCATGTGAAAGCCGCCAGCAAGATTGCAGAGTACATCTACCCGTTGATACCGCTCAACAGCAGCTTCGATAACTCCTGATGCGTTTTCAGGTTCAAGCAGGTTGGCGGGCGCAAGCATGAGTTGCGCAGTTTCCATGCCAAAGGTTTCAAGCAGGGCATCCTTGTGAAGGTCAACCAGCACAACCCGGGCATCCTGATCCATGAACAGCCTGGCAACAGCGCGGCCCAGATTGCCGGTTGCGCCTGTGATGACGACCGTCTTGTTCGCAAAACTCATGTGACGACTCCCCCGATGCGACCCCGATGGTAGTCACCGGTACCGCGTGAGATGACATGATCGGTGGAAAGCACGGTGCCCGGCAAATGCTCAGGCCCTTCTTCTGCACGACGATAGAACGGACCGAAGTCGACATGGGCAAGGTCCAGCAGCCGGTCAATATCTTCAATCACAAAATAGCTTTCCTGAAAATCATCAATGCGGTAGTGGGTGCGCATCACCCGTTCAAGATCAAAAGCAATACGATTGGGGGAAGCCGCGGACAAGGCGAATACGCTCTCGGTATAAGACGACGCGATACCGGCACCATAGATACGCAGGCCACCGTTCTGCCTGACCAGTCCAAACTCCACCGTATACCAGTACACACGCGCCAGTTTGTCGAGCACACCCAGGTCCCGGGCACGCAGGCCACCCATCCCGTATGCCTGGATGTAATCCGCGATGGAGGGATTCATCAGCATTGGTACATGGCCGAAGACATCGTGAAATACATCAGGCTCTTCAAGGTAGTCCAGTTGATGAGGTTCGCGTATGAAATTTCCTGCGGGAAAGCGGCGATTGGCAAGATGCTCAAAGAAGACCTCATCAGGAACAAGCCCGGGCACTGCCACCACCTGCCAGCCGGTACGCCGTACAAGCACCTCATTGAGGCGATTGAAATCCGGAATCTCATCCGGGCCCATGGGCAGGTTTTGCATTCCCTGCACAAATTCGTCGCAGGCGCGGCCAGGCAGCAGCTTCGTCTGACGCTCGAACAGTGTTTTCCAAACTTGGTGCTGCTCGGGCGTGTAGTTCTTCCAGCCCTGGTCTATGGTCCAGTCGGGCCGCTCCGGTTTCGAAACGACTCCGGCTGCGCTGCCATGCTTTTCGGATAGGCCTGCAGAATCAACAGCTTCATTCATCACTGTCTCCATGATCACTCTCCCCGCTCCACTGCAGACGGCTGCAGTTTTGCAAAAATGCTGTCGGCCAGCCGGGCAAGCTCAATGTCCCGCATCGACAGTCCATTGACATCGTGAGTGGTGAGCGTGATCTCTACCCGGTTGTATATGTTTGACCACTCGGGATGATGATCCCTCTTCTCGGCAGCCAGTGCCAATTGCGTCATGAACCCGAAGGCCTCACCGAAACCGTCGAAAACGAATTCACGCTTTATCAGGCCTCCTCGTGCCTCGTCAAACCTCCAGGCCGGCACGCTTGCCAGATGCCCGGCATCAACAGGGCTTTGCAGTCTTTCCATACTTGCCTTTCCAATCATCAGGGGGTCGCCGACACGGCACCGCACTCAGGGGAATGCTAGGCAATCAGAGAGGAGAATTACTGCGTCTTTTGATGCATTGAGTGCAGTTACTGCAGGAATCCTGCAACTCCCGGACCAATCGAAAACCCCTCAAGGCAGGATGTGTGGCTGATGCGGGGCAACTCATCGCTTCATCTCCCGGCACGGAAGCTCGAATGAGACATGCAACGTAGAATCCGGACACATCACGCCGTACCTTGTTAAAAGTATCAGACGGCAAAGCTGGCCGGGTTTCATCGGATATCCCTCCCGGATATGGTGTAACACCTGAATTTCCTTTTTGAAATGTAATGGGATCTCCGTTCATGAAGATCACGACCTGGAACGTCAATTCGCTCACTGCACGCCTGCAGCATGTACTGGACTGGCTGGCCGCCAACCCGGTGGACGTGCTCTGCCTGCAGGAGCTGAAAATGACCGACGACAAGTTTCCGCTTGATGCGCTCAAGGCGGCAGGTTACGAGGCAGTGGCGTTCGGCCAGAAGACCTATAACGGCGTCGCCGTCCTGTCGCGAACGCCTGCGCGCGATGTGGTCAAAAACATTGTGGGCTTTGAAGACGAACACTCGCGCGTGATTGCGGCAACTGTCGACAGCCCTTCAGGCCCCATCCGTGTGATGAACGGTTATTTCGTCAACGGACAGGAGCTGGGCAGCGAAAAATTTGCCTACAAGATGCGCTGGCTGACCGGCCTGCAGGCCTATGTGCGCGCCGAGATGGCAGCCCATCCGCAATTTGTATTGCTGGGCGACTTCAACATCACGCCAGCCGACGAAGACTCCTTCGACCCCGAAGGCCTGCGCGAAACCATACACCACAGCACAGCAGAACGTGACCAGTTTCGCCAGTTGCTGGCGCTGGGCCTCGCCGACAGCTTTCGCATGTTCGATCAGCCACCAAAAAGTTTTTCATGGTGGGACTACCGCATGCTGGGCTACCAGAAGAACCGCGGACTGCGCATTGACCATATCCTGGTCAGTGATGCGCTCAAGCCGCTGGTCAAAGCCTGCACCATTGACCGCGTACCCCGCAAATGGGAAAAGCCCAGCGACCATGCACCTGTGACGGTGGAACTCGCCTGAATCGCCGGGACGAAGCCCTAAAAAAAGCGGACCTGGGTCCGCTTTTTTATTCGAGATTTAACTCCTGGATTTTTCTGGTGATGGTGTTTCGCCCTATTCCCAGCTTCTGGGCCGCTTCAATCCGGCGGCCACGCGTATTGAGCAGCGCGGTCTGGATAAGTTTTGATTCAAAACGCCGCGTCAGCACATCCCAGACATCGCTGCGTCCCGTTGCCAGCAAAGCCTGCGCTTCAATCTCCAGTCCGGCTTCCCAGGCTTGGGCACCACCGCCGTGCTCCAGGTTTGCAGAAGTAGCGACGCCCTCCGCAGCGACACCCATCGATGCATCCGGATCGGAAGCAGCTTCTGCCCTGACCACGGGTTTTGTGGCCGTCGCGCTATCCGGCGCCAACGAACTCTTGCTGTAGTCAGGAGCAGCGCCCAGAACTTCAGGGGGCAAATCCTTGGGCTCTATCACCTGCGCCGGCGCCATCACTGTCAGCCAGTGGCAGATGTTTTCAAGCTGGCGAACGTTGCCGGGAAAAGAGAACTGGCTCAGTTGCTGCAATGCCGCATCTGAAATGCGTTTGGGCTCTACCCCCAACTGCTTGGCGCTTTGCTGCAGGAAGTGGCGGGTCAGCATGAACACATCCTCGCGCCGCTCACGCAGCGCGGGCAAACGCAGGCGGATGACGTTGAGGCGGTGAAACAGATCTTCGCGGAACACGCCTTCCTTCACGCGCTGCTCCAGGTCCTGGTGCGTCGCGGCAATCACACGCGGGTTGGCCTTGATGGCGTTGTGGCCGCCAACGCGGTAGAAATGCCCGTCGCTCAGCACGCGCAGCAAACGCGTCTGCAGGTCAAACGGCATGTCGCCGATTTCATCAAGGAACAGCGTGCCGCCTTCGGCCTGCTCGAAGCGGCCACGGCGCATGGTTTGCGCGCCTGTGAAAGCGCCGCGCTCATGGCCAAAGAGTTCGCTCTCAAGCAAATCCTTGGGGATGGCCGCCGTATTGATGGCGACAAACGGGCCGTTGGCGCGCGTTGAATGTTTGTGCAGGGCGCGTGCGACCAGTTCCTTGCCGGAGCCGGATTCACCAGTGATCATGACGGTCACGTTGCTCTGGCTCAAGCGGCCAATGGCGCGAAAGACATCCTGCATGGCAGGCGCCTGACCCAGCATTTCCGGCGCATTGGCCATGCGCTCTTCGGCGACTTCCTCACGCTGACTCTCTTCAACTGCGCGGCGGATGAGTTCAACCGCCTTGGGCAAATCGAAAGGTTTGGGCAGGTATTCAAACGCCCCACCCTGGAAGGCAGACACGGCACTGTCGAGATCAGAGAACGCCGTCATGATGATGACGGGCAGGCCGGGGAGCTTTTCCTTGACCTTTTCAAGCAGGTCCAGGCCAGAGCCGCCCGGCATGCGGATATCGCTCACCAGGATTTGGGGGCCGTCTTCGTCGGTTGCGACCTCCAGTGCGGCAAGCACCTCGCGCGGATTGGTGAAGCTCCGCGTCGGCAGGTCTTCACGCAGCAAGGCTTTTTCCAGAACAAACCGGATTGACTGGTCATCATCAACGATCCAGATCGGTTTCATGCTTTTGCAGTCCCTTCGGGTTTAACCCGTTTTATATGTCAAACAATCGGGACGGCAGCGCTCAAGGCAGAGGTATCAGCAGCTTGAAATCTGTTCGCCCCGGGACGCTGTCACACTCGATCAAACCGTGATGTTGCTGGACAAAAGTTTGCGCCAATGTCAGCCCCAGCCCGGAACCGCCTTCCCGCCCCGAGATCAGGGGATAGAAAATCCGGTCCTTGATGGAGTCCGGCACGCCCGGTCCATTGTCAATGACATGCAATTCCAGTGCCAAGCGATAGCGTTGCTTGCCAAAAGTTACCTGACGGGCAATTCTGGTCTTGAAACTGATCTGCGCATCGCCCTGTGAGATGCGTTCTGCAAGCGCGTGCGCGGCGTTGTGGGCAATATTCAACACTGCCTGGATGAGTTGCTCCCGGTCACCGCGAAAGTCGGGAATCGAGGTGTCATAGTCGCGCAACACGCGCAGGCCCTTGGGGAACTCGGCCAGGATGAGCGATCGCACGCGCTCGCAAACTTCATGGATATTGACATCGCCCACCAGGTGGGGCCGGCGATGCGGCGCCAGCAGGCGGTCCACCAGTGTTTGCAGGCGGTCGGCCTCATGGATGATGACCTGGGTGTATTCGGTCAGGTCCTTGCCGATTTCCATCTGCAAGAGCTGCGCAGCGCCGCGAATGCCGCCCAGCGGGTTCTTGATTTCATGGGCCAGGTTGCGGATCAGTTCCTTGTTGGCCTGGGCCTGGTCTATCAGGCGCTCTTCCCGGTCCTGCTTGGCCTGCTGCTCCAGCGGCAGCAATTCAACAATCGCCTCACCCGGCGTATCGGTTTGCGCCACCACCACGTGAACCGGCATGGGCTCACGGTTCATGGGCCTGAGCCAGGCGTCATAGCGCAGGGCGGCAAATTCATTGCTGCCCGCACCTTCCAGCGCGTTCTGCAGGATATGCGGCTCGGTAAAGCAGTCGGGCAACTGCGAACCTTCAATGGTGCGGCGCGAGGTGCCAAGCGCGTCTTCAAGCGCAGCGTTGGCAAATACCACACCGCCGTCCGTGCGCACCACGGCTATCAGCGTGGCCAGCAGGTCAAACGATTGAAAGCGTGGCGGGTTCGCAGCAGGCGACAGGGCAAAAAATTTGGGGGTTTTCAAGCCCCCATTTTGACCGAAACCCGGGCCGGCCCAAACAGGTACTTTTGGGGAATGTTGGGGCTTTTGGGCCAGAGTCAGTTGCTTGAAGGAATGCGCGAAAGTTCACGCTTGAGGCCGGCGATGTCGCTCTGGTTGCGGGCAATGCTCTCCTTGAGCTCGGCCACACGGTCGAGGTAACGCTGGTAGTTTCTGCCTTCTATGCCCTGCTTTTCGGGCTCGCCGTTGTTGAATTCTTTTTGCTGCTCGGCCAGCTTGGCCTCGGCTTTTTTGAGTTCTGACTCAAGAATGCTGCGCGAATCGCTCTCGCGCGCCTTTTGCTCGGCACTGCCCTCCGGCCGGGTGAAGCCTGGATTGGCGCCTGCGACGCGCACTGGAGCCTTGGCCACGGGAGCGTTCTGCATGACGGTGACGTGGCCACCCTGCATGGTCTTGCATCCGCGCGTCTGGGCTTCTTTGGCATTGTTGATGTATTCAACAGGCACGCCGCCAGCACCGCCGCAACGGTAAACCTGCGCCATGGCAGGGGCTGAAACGCCGGCCAGCAAGGCCAGAGCCAGCAAACATCCGGGAAACGACAAGGCTTGGTTCATATATTCACCCCTTAGACCGAACATCAGGGACGGTCTGTCAGTATGCTGCAAAGCCCCAAAAACTCAAAATGCAGGGGATAACCACGCGCCGCACCATGAAAAAAGGACGGCCAGGGCCGTCCTTTTTTAACAACACCATGTAAGCAAAGCTACATGGCGTGCCCTTGCCGGGTTTACAGCGAGTAATACATGTCGAACTCGGCTGGATGGGTGGCCATGCGCATGCGCGTGACTTCCTGCATCTTGAGGTCGATGTAAGCGTCGATGTACGAGTCGGTGAACACGCCACCCTTGGTCAGGAAGGCGCGGTCGGCGTCGAGGCAGTCCAGCGCCTGGTCCAGGCTGTGGCAGACGGTTGGGATCAACGCGTCTTCTTCCGGCGGCAGATGGTAGAGGTCCTTGCTGGCGGCTTCGCCAGGATGGATCTTGTTTTCAACGCCGTCCAGACCCGCCATCAGCAGGGCCGAGAAGCCGAGGTAGGGGTTCATCAGTGGATCAGGGAAGCGTGCCTCAACACGGCGGCCCTTGGGGTTTGCCACAAACGGGATACGGATCGAAGCGGAGCGGTTCTTGGCAGAGTAAGCCAGCTTGACCGGAGCCTCAAAACCAGGAACCAGGCGCTTGTAGCTGTTGGTGCCGGGGTTGGTGATGGCGTTCAGGGCGCGTGCGTGCTTGATGATGCCGCCGATGTAGTACAGGGCGAAATCAGACAGGCCTGCATAGCCGTCGCCGGCGAACAGGTTCTTGCCGTCTTTCCAGACCGACTGGTGAACGTGCATGCCGGAACCGTTGTCGCCAACGATGGGCTTGGGCATGAAGGTGGCGGTCTTGCCGTAGGCGTGGGCCACGTTGTGGATCACGTACTTCTGCAGCTGAACCCAGTCGGCGCGCTGGATCAGCGTGCTGAATTTGGTGCCCAGTTCCATCTGGCCGGCGTTGGCGACTTCATGGTGATGCACTTCGACAGGAATGCCGAGGGCTTCGAGCACCAGGCACATTTCGGAGCGCATGTCCTGGAAGCTGTCAACTGGTGGCACAGGGAAATAGCCACCCTTGACAGCAGGACGGTGTCCGCTGTTGCCATGCTCGTATTCCTTGCCGGTGTTCCAGGAGGCTTCTTCAGAGCCGATCTTCACGAAGCAGCCGGACATGTCGGTTTGCCAGCGAACGCTGTCGAACACGAAAAACTCCGGCTCGGGACCGAAGTAAGCGGTGTCGCCCAGGCCGGAGGCCTTCATGTAGGCTTCGGCGCGCTTGGCCAGCGAACGCGGATCGCGCTCGTAGGCTTTGCCGTCGGCCGGATCAATGACGTCGCAGGTCAGGATCAGCGTTGTTTCTTCAAAAAACGGATCGATATTGGCGGTATTGGGGTCGGGCATGAGTTGCATGTCCGAGGCTTCAATGCCCTTCCAGCCAGCGATGGACGAGCCATCAAATGCGTGGCCGGAAACAAATTTGTCTTCATCGAAATGGGAAACAGGCACGCTGACGTGCTGCTCCTTGCCCCGTGTGTCGGTAAAACGGAAGTCAACAAACTTGACTTCGTTTTCCTTGACCATTTTTATGACGTCTGCGACGGTCTTTGCCATCAAATTCTCCTGTGCGGGATGGTTGTAAAAAATCTTGTCGGAACTGCTGAATGCACTTTTTGTGCCACAGCCGGTGCATTCCCGGCCATCTTGTGCGCCCCCGATTGTGCCGCCAAATTTACCGCCATCGACCCGCAGGCCGCATGAAACAGGGATCAGGCTGCAAAATCCGGATCAAATGGAATGCACTTATTTGGTGCAAATACAAATGACACAAATATGGTGCGTTTTGTTATCGCACCAATTCGGGGCCAATCTTGAAGTCAAATTTCCGGACGCCGGAAAGCAGCTCCGGATAGGCTGCATCGACAGATGCAGGCATGCCTTTGACCCCCAGTTCGATGTGACGGCCATAGGTGGGATGGTCAACGCTGGGCAGGCTGAACACCTTGACGCCCGGATGCGCCGCTTCGATGTCCTGCATCAGCGGCGTCAGTGTGGCCTCCATGGAGCCAAACACGATCACGGATTTTTCGACATAGGCCTCGGTCCTGTGAAGGTGTTTGTATTTCTGGTCCAGCACTGCCTCCATCATGGGCCAGGCCATGACAGGAAAGCCGGGAAGAAAATGTACGCCCCCACGCTTCCCCACTGCGTGTGGGTCGCTGCCCCCCGAGGGGGCTGTGCTTGCTTGGGGCGGCCCGGCGCGGCGCACTTGCGGACTTTGCCCCGGATAAATTGAAAACCCGGGAATCTTGTTGTAGGGGTTGGTGATGATCTCCGCACCGACCGGGAACACACCCATGTTGAGGCGGTGGATGTTGTCATGCCGGTCCGGGTCAAACGGCACGCCCTGCTCTTTTGCGGTGTCCTTCATGCGTTCCGTGATGAGCAGCTTCGCCTCGGGGTGCAGCGCAAGCCCGACGCCCAGCGCCTTCGCGGCGCACTGGCGCGTGTGGTCATCGGGCGTGGCACCTATGCCGCCGCAGGAGAACACCACATCGCCCGACTTGCGCGCGCCCTCAAAGGCGCGGGCCAGGGTGGCCGTGATCCGATCCGGGTCGTCGCCCACATAGTCGGCAAACGACAGCTGCAGGCCGCGTGCGCCCAGCAGTTCTATGAATTTGGGCAGGTGCTTGTCAGCGCGTTTGCCGGAAAGGATTTCATCGCCAATGATGACAATGCCAAAAGATGTGGTCATGCGGTTTGGGAAATTGCGGAAGGGATTCAGGGAGGAAGGTCAGTCTTGCCGCCCGGCATGCCAAAGCCCGGCGCAGGTCCCGGCAAGGCTTGGGGTGCGAGGTCGGTGGCAATGGATGAGACGGCCTGTTGCGCCAGCGGGTCGGGCGCGAAAGCATTGTTTTTCTGCCTGAGCTGCTCCAGCGCGGCCAGCGTGTAATGCGCGAACCAGAGCGATGAAAAGGCGAATACCAGCGTGTAGATCCAGATCGCGGCCGGCACCAGGATAGGCGCCATCGCCACAAACATGGCGCCAGACGCCCACAGGATGCTGGGAGCTGCGCCCAGGTAGCCGCTGATGATGCCAATGCCGAGCAGCTGCACGCGGTGTTCCCTGAATATCTGGCGACGCTCCTCGCTGCTGGCGTGGTCCACCATGGCGTCGTAAGACATCACGCGGTAAGTCAGCCAGCCCCAGATCAATGGCGGCAGTATGAGAATCAGCGGCGGTACCAGCCAGAGCGGGATGGACAACACCAGCGCAATCAACGCCAGCAGCGTGGAGCCCAGCGACCAGAACACGCTGGCGACCATGGAGCCGCCCTTTTTGCGCTCCAGTTGCGGGAAGCGCCGCTCGGCCACCAGCGCCACCATGGACGGCGTCATGAACAGCGCGACGAACAGTAGCGAAACGATGACGATCACCGGAATCGCCATGAACAGCAGCAGCACAGGCGCAAGCACCACACGCAGGTTGGACAGGCCCAGGCCCTCGATCCAGCGCACCATGGAACTCACGAGTTCATAACTGTCCAGGTTGTTGCGTATCGCGGCAATGGTGCTTTCCCAGAAGAAGTAACCCAGACCCAGCGACAGCGCTGCCATGATGACCAGCGGCAGCACAGACAGCGCGATCACCCGCGGATGCAGGCAATACATGGCCGCGCGCCAGAAAGAGTCGAGGAGTTTGCCCATAGGCAGAGGATAACGCGGTCAGGCTTTGCCGAACAGGCGCTTTAAACCTACCCATTGCTGCGACCAGAATCCACGGCCGTAATCGCGATTGGCTTCAACCTGGTCACGTATGCCCGTCGGGTCGTAACGCTGCTGGAAGTTGGCTGTGCCGAACAGTACATCCCACCACGGCAGCAGTACACCGAAGTTATGGCCACCCAGAACAGTCTGTTCGTTCTTCAGGCTTTCATGCCCTATGCCAATGCTGTGATGCACGCGGTGAAAGCGCGGGCTCACCCACAGGTATTCGCCAATGCGGCCAAACGACAGACGCAGGTTGGCGTGCTGGAAACTTTCACTCAATTGCGTGAATGCGACAAGCGCCACAAACTGCCCTGGCGCCACGCCTATGAGCTGCGCGACCAGCACGACGATCACGTCATTGATCACATCGTCTGCCAGGTGGTTGCGGTTGTCGCTCCACATGGTCATCTGCCGCTGCGCATGGTGCAGCGAATGCAGGCGCCACCACCATTCAACATGGTGCTGGCCACGGTGCGTCCAGTAGGCGACAAAGTCAAACACCACCAGGTAAATCAGAAAACTCACGATGGCGTTGTCGGTCACGCCGGGCCATATCTGGTCGAGGTGAAAGGTGCCGTAACCTGCGGCGCGCAAGATGCCAAACAACTCGTCAAACCATGGCTCTAGCGTGAAGAACAGGACGACGCGAAACACGCCGAGACGGTGGATCAGCGTGTAGAGGATGTCGGTGCGTATGGTGGCGCGGTCAGTCACCGGCTCAACTGGCCGCCAGCGCTGAAGCGGCCCGATGATGGCCAGCAAAACGATGATTTGAATGACACCCGCCAGCAGCCACGCGGTGGCCTGGTAGCCATCTTCCAGAAAGTTGGCCATGCCCATCGAAAACAGCAGCGGCTGCGCCACCGCATTGAACAGCCACTCCTGCACATTGCCGAAAAGATCCGTGAACCAGCCCATGGCTTCTATTTTGCAGGCGCTGTATTTGGCGCGCCCATGCGGCTGTCAATCCAGGCCTTGTACTGGGGGTGTTCGCGCAAGGTCTTGAAGCAGAAGCCGCGTGACTGCAGGCCGGTGATGAGCGGCTCAAAAACAGCGGGCGCCCAGGCGTCCTTGCGCGACCAGATACCGAGGTGCGCCAGCAGGATGTCGCCGGGTTTGATGCCCTGCAACGCTTTTTTCAGCAAGGCATCGTTGGGAAATTTATCGCTGGGCAACTCGTCGCCCAGAAAGCCTGCAGGCGACCAGCCCACATGTTCATAGCCGCATGACTTTGCGGCAGCCAGCAGCGCAGGTGAGGTCTTGCCACCCGGCGCACGGAACAGTGGCAGCGGTTTTTTGCCGGTGATGTCCTGCAGGCGGGTACTGGATTTGGCGATCTCTTCGCAATACTGCTTTGCCGTCCAGGTGAAATCCTTGCCCTCTTGTGGGCCTGCGGAGGGCCGCATTTTGAAGCTGACTGGATTGCCAGCCACATCGCCACGCCAGTAGGTGTGGTCGAAGGTGTGCGAAGCAAATTCATGCCCCTCGGCCGCACGCGCCTTCCACCACGGCGCCCAGTCCTTGCCCAGGCTGCCGTCGCCGGTCTTCGTGCGCTCATTGGCCGCAAAAAAAGTAACCTTGACCTGGTACTTGTTCAGGAGGTCAGCCATCAGGGGCGCGACCTCCATATGGCCTGTGTCAAGCGTCAGGTAAACCGGTTTGCAAGCCGGTTGAGCCTTGGCTATACCGGCCAAAAATGCGCAGCCTGCCGCCAGCGCGAAGGTGGCGAGCCGCATGGCGCTTCTAGCGTGGGGAGTGGTCCAGCGTCCAGACACCGTGGGGGCTCTTTCCGACATTGACCTGGCGGACGATCTTGCGCGTGGCGACATCGATGACGGTGAGCTTGCGGGCCCAGCGCGAGGTGACCATGATCTGCTTGCCGTCGCGGCTCACGTCGATACAGTCCGGGCCGCCAGGTGCAGGGTAGTTGTCAACCACTTCCAGCGTCTGCAGGTCTATCCTGCTGATGCTGTTGGCCACGCGGTTGCTCACCAGCACATGGCGCTGGTCACCAAAGGCGCGGAAGGCATGGGCGCCGGCGCCGGTCTTGATGCTCTTGTGGCGCACAGGCGTCTTGCCGCTGACGTCATAGACCTCAACTGCATCACTGCCGGTCAGGCCGACCAGCAGGAATTTGTCATCGGCCGTGCCATAAACGTCTGCGGGGATCGAGCCGGTTTTGGTACGCCACTTCACGGTTTGCGTGGCCAGGTCGAGCGCGATCAGTTCGTCACTGTCCTGCATGGTCGAATAAATCGTGGTGCTCTTGCTGTCTATCCACAAATGGCTGGGGGTCTTGCCGGTGGGCACGCGCTTGACCAGCGTGATGTCCTTGCCGTCCCACTTGTAGATGTCGATGTGGTTCAGGCGGTTGGCTGCCGTGACAAACCATTTCATGTCCGGCGAAAACCGCAGCTGGTAGGGGTCAATGATGCCGCGTATGGTGCGCTGCACTTCGGCGGTTTTGGGGTCGATAAAGGTCAGCGAATCCGACAGTGCGTTGGCGACGATGACCGATTTTTCATCCGGCGTCAGGTAGATGTGGTGAGGCTGCTTGCCGGTGGGGATGCGTTTGGTCTCGGCCCAGGTCACGGGGCTGATGACGCTGACGCTGTCGTCGAGCGAATTGAGCACAAACACGGGGTTGGTCATGGCCGCTGCGGGCTGCGCCGGTTTGGGCGCTGCAGCAGCCGATGCACTTGGTGCGGCGGCAGAGGCCGCTGGTTTGGCGGGCGTCTGGGCCAGCGCCGGAACACACAGGATGCCAGTCAGGGCGAACGTTGAGGCCATCAGCCCAAAGGCCGGAAAACGAAGGGAAACAGTCACAAAACGGGCTTTCTGAGGTCTATCGTGTCAATTGGCTAGTGTACCGGGCCGGGCACGCTGGACAGGCTGAAACGCCTGTGGAAGTAAGGGCATCACTTACGATAGCGGGATGAATTTACGGCTTGTTGACGATACGCAACTGGAGGTCAAACAGATTGCCGGCCCGGCCACCCTGGCGCCGCTGGTTTTTCTGCATGAAGGCTTGGGCTCTGTCAGCCTGTGGACGCAGCGCGGCCTGGACTGGCCAGCCGCCGTATGCGCGGCCACGGGCCGGGCTGGCATCGTGTATTCACGGCGCGGCTATGGGCAGTCATCGCCTGTGCCCCCGGTGCGCAATTACCTCAAACCAGACTACATGCATGTCGAGGCGTGGAGGGTACTGCCTGCGCTGCTCGGCGACCTGGGCATCGCAAAGCCCGTGCTGCTGGGCCACTCTGACGGCGCGACCATCGCCCTCCTGCACGCCAGCCGCTTTCCCGTGACGGCCTGCATCGCCATGGCGCCGCATGTGATCGTGGAGGACATCTCGGTCACCGCCATCGCCGGCGCCAAAACCATGTTCGAGTCGGGCGGGCTGCGCGAACCGCTGGCAAAGCACCATGCCGATGTCGACGGCGCCTTCTGGCAATGGAATGACATCTGGCTGTCTGGGGGTTTTCGCAGCTTCGACGTCCGCGCCGCATGTGCGGGCATCACCGCACCGCTGCTGCTGGTTCAGGGCCTGGATGACGAATACGGCACCTTGCTGCAGCTTGATGAAATCGCAAAGGCCGCGCCTCATGCACAGCAGCTCAGGCTGGCCGATTGCGGCCATTCACCACAGCGCGACCAGCCGCAACAGGTGATAGCTGCGGTTGCCAACTTCCTTATCGATTTGCCCTAGGCTTTTTTACCCGCAATATCCAGCAGGTCCTGCGCCGTCAGCCAGCGCCAGCCGCCAGGCTTGAGGTCCCCGGGCAGCTGCAGATCGCCAATACGCGAGCGGTGCAGGCCGGCCACTTCTTCAACCCGGTTGCCCACAGCGGCAATCATGCGTTTGACCTGGTGGTACTTGCCTTCGGTCAGCGTCAGGCTAAGGGTGTTGTCACCGGTTTTTTCGCAGGCGGCCGCCTTGACGGGTTTGGGGTCATCATCCAGCACCACGCCCGACAACAGCTTTTGCACCTGCTTGTCGTCTACCGGGTGTTTGGCGCGCACTTCGTACACCTTGGGCACATGGTGTTTGGGCGAGCTCATGCGGTGGATGAATTTGCCGTCGTCCGACAGCAGCAGCAGGCCTGTGGTGTCCTGGTCCAGCCGCCCGACCGCCTGCACACCGGCAGCCGCACCGCCGCCGCGCTGGCGAATCGGCGCGGGCAGCAGTGTGTAGATGCTGGGATAGGTGCTGGGCTTTTGCGAGCATTCATAGCCCGCAGGTTTGTGCAGCATGAGGTAGGCCTTCTCGTGGTATTCCCACGGGGTGCCCTGCACAACGAACTGGAGGCCGGTGGCTTCAAGCTCTTCGGTTGGGTCGTCTATCGTTTTGCCATCAACGGCCACATGGCCCTGCTGAACCAGACCTGCGCAGACACGACGTGTGCCAAAGCCCTGTGAAAAGAGAATGTCCTGAAGTTGCATCATCCTAGAAACCGCAGTTGAATGCATCGGAGGGCACCGCGCTTGGGGTGCCAGGCAAGGCGCGAGGACGCAGCGCACCCTTGTGCGCAAGGACGAGTAACACAGCATGGCGCAGCGAGCACTGTGCCTTCGGGTGCATAGCGCTCTTGCGCACGAGTTGAACTCCATCGGCGCAGAAAAACTCAATGAACATTCGGCGCTCCAAAGGTAAACGAGCGGTCAACTGCGGTTTCTAGGATCATGGCCATGCCGGTATTGTCGCCGGGCAGCTACCCCCTGCCGTGAGGGCCCACGCCGTTCACTATCAATTCGATAGCTGCTCACGTGCGCATTTAAAGGGCTGGAGGCCAATTTGGCACCTGAAATTGGGCTTTTTCAGGCGTTTTGAGCGGTTTTGCCAATCCCATCACCTTCCTGAAACCGTCTTTTTCTGATTTTTTAACGTACACATTAAATTTTTAACGTCAACGTTAAAAATTGGCCTCAACCGGCTTCCAGCGCCCGGTCAATCGCCCGCAGCCCCACCAGCGCGCCCATGGGCAAACCCACGTCCAGGCTGGACGGCACAGCCGCTTCACGCAGGTTGATGCGCACCAGCCGCCCGCCGTGCTGGTGGACAACACGCTGGCTGAAATGCCGCACCGACGGAATCGCAGTGCCCGCACCCAGCTCTATCACCACCGGCCGGCTGACCGTGGCCAGCCATGCCTCCTGCCGCGACTGCTGCTGTGCCGCGCGCTGCTCCAGCCAGCCCCAATCGTTGAACATGAGCACGTTGGGGCGCGCGAGGCCACCGCAGGCCGGGCAGCGCGGCAACTCGTTGAGCAACAGGCAATTGACCTCATCAACTTCAGGCACAAACGCATCGGCCGGCCAGATGCCGCCTGAAGCTACGCTGCAGTCCATGCACTGCAGGTGATGCAGCGAACCGTGGCATTCATGGATGGTCTGTGCATCAAAACCCGCTTTCTGAAACTGGCCATCCACATTGCTGGTGAAGACGCTGTAACCCATGGCGGCGCTCTGGCCCCACTGCCTGAGCAAACCGAAACCCTCATGTGGCTCTGTCGCGCGGTAAAGCTTCAGCCGATGACCGTAAAAGCCCCAGGCCAGCGCCGGGCTGGCTTCAAAACTCTGCGGCGAGGCGATCTCGTGGAAGTCGATCTTCGCCTGCGCCAGTGCCGGGTAAGCCTGCCAGAAGCCCTCCTTGCCGCGAAAATCAGGCAGGCCGGAATCCACGCCCATTCCCGCACCAGCCGCAACGACCAGACCATCGGCCTGGTCTATGAGTTCAGCCGCATGGGCAATCAGGGCGTCAAGACTCGCCATCAGGCAATTGCGGTGGATTCACGCCGCTACGACTCACCATGGCCGGCACCGCATCGTTGACATACAGGGTGAACACATCGGGCCGGTTGTAGTGGCCGGCGAAGTCGTTGAGGATTTTCGACACCATGGTGTCGTTCAGATCAACGTCGGCATACACAATGCCCTCGCCGTCCAGCGGCTGGCTCAAGACCTGGCCGCTGGGGCCGATGATGGAGGCGTAGCCCACGCCCCTGAGTTTTTCCAGGGTGGCGCGGGCATCGCCTTCCAGCTGAAAATCGTCCAGCGCCGCATCGTCCACAACGCCGGTGGCATTGATGACAAAACAGCCCATGCTGTAGGCGAGACCACGGCTGATGGCCATGATGACGTCCGAGAGCTTCACGGCTGGCGACACAAACGCCGGCCATGAAGCGACATGCGCCACCGGGTACATGGCCATGAGGGCACTGGCGGCCAGCGGGTTGGCGTTTTCACCGCAGATCAGGCCGCTGACCATGCCGAATGGCGCCTCATAAGCCTTAAGCGTGTCGCCCCAGCCGCCGGTGTGCACAATGCGCTCGGCCAGCGTGGGCATCAGCTTCTGGTGCTTGCCGAGAATGCTGCCATCAGGCCCGATGAACAGCTGGGTATTGAACATGGTGCCGGTGGTGCCCGCACGCTTTTCACAGAGGCCGATGACGGCGGTGACGCCCGCATCCCGGCAGGCCTCACCGAGTTTGTCGGTTTGCTCGCCGGGGATGATCACCGAGTTCTGGAACAGCTTTTGCGAAAGTCCCAGGCTGATCCTGCCGGTACCGGGCTGCACGGTGAACCACGAGGGGTGGGCCGGAATGAATCCTTCGGGAAAGCCGACCAGCGCGGCTCCGGCCCTGCCGGCTTCACGGATCAGGCCACAGGCTTTTTCAACGGTCGCATCGCGGTCCAGATGCACCGACGAGGCCTGTACCGCCGCCAGCCTGATATTTTTCAACGCATCGCCCATGCCATTCAACCCCTCATCGTTACCAGCTCAAATTGAATGGCCAATATAGATGATCGCGATGGCCGGAGTCATGAGCCCAGAAACTCACCTACGGGCTTGAGGTCTTCAACACGGTCGCAGACAGCCTTGAAGATCATCAGGATGGGAATGCCCAGCAGCAGTCCCCACACACCCCAGAGCCAGCCCCAGGCCAGCAGGCCGGCGAACACGGCCACCGGATTCATGCGGCTGGCGCGGCTGGTCAGCCACGGCGTGATGAGGTTACCGACCACGGTGTGGATAACCAGCGAGGCGCCACCCACCAGCAAGGCCATGTTGAGCGAGCCGAACTGCAGGAAACCGACCAGCGCTGATGCGCCCGCAGTGACCAGCGAACCGACATAGGGCACCAGGTTCAGCACGGCCGCCACAATCCCCCACACGGCCGCGTTTTCCAGCCCGATGAAGGCGAGCGCCACGCCCGTGAGCACACCGACGATGGCGCTAGTCAGCAACTGCACCTGCAGGTAGCGCTGGATCTGCCCGGTGATCTCGTCGAGCGCCTCCAGGGTGATTTTTTTCGTGCTCAGGCTGGGGCCCGCCAGCCGGACCAGCTTGCGCCGGAAAGTATCGCCGGAGACCATGAGGAAATAAGCCAGGAACACCACCGCCGTGAACTGGCCGAGCAGCGCGATAAGGCCTATGGTGCCGGACCAGAGGTAGTCCTTGATATTGAAGCGTGTCGGTTCTATCACCACGCGCATGGCACCACGCGTGTTGGTGGCCGGCGCGCCCTGCGTCGCCTGCTCTATCTGTGTAGCCGCTTTCTGCACCGTGTCCAGCGTGCTGCCCTGGGCGGTGCGCCGGTTCTTCAGGGCATCGGTAAATTTCTGTGCCGCCGCGGGCATCGAGTCCACCAGCTTTCCTGCCTCGTCGCTCAGTGAGTAGGCCGTGGTGCCCATGGCGCCAAGAATGGCCAGCAACAACACGCCGGCACCGACGGAACGCGGCACCCCTTTGGTTTCGGCCCAGTTGACGAGGGGCGACAGCGCATAGCTGGCCAGCAGCCCGAGCATGAAGGGAATGAACACGGCCTTGGCCCAGTACAGCACATACAGACCCGCGAAGCTCGCCAGCAAGACCATGGACAGATTGCGCACGCTGACCGGCATGTGTATCTGTATGGGTTCGCGCGTCCGCGACGTGCGCGCTTCGCGCCCGGCGGCATTGTCGGGCGGACGGGAATCACCAATGAGAGGCTGCGCCGGATGACCGGCATTGATGGGCGCGAGGCCATCCTGATGGCCGGAAGTGTGCGTTGCGGTTGGCGTCTGTGGGGCGGTGTCTGTTGTCATCAGATTCTCTTTCTGGACGCCTGTGGACGCGAGTAGCGATGCACGTGTCAGGCTTCGATTGAATAGCGCAGCTTGCGTAGCGGCAAGCCGAGGTAATACTTCCTGACATATTCGAACCTGGCCGCAGCAGAAAAACTGTAGGACGGCTCCGCCGGCACATACCAGCTGTTAAGCCCTGTGCGCATGAGCAGGCGGTAATTGCTGCGCCGCATGAGGCTGTGTTTTTGCAGGTGCGTGACGTGGTCTTCAATCAGCACCAGCTTCGGTTTCCATCTTGCAAAGCTGAAACCCGACAGCGCCACCAGCTCGTGGCCCTCGATGTCAATCGACAGCAAGTCAAAGCCGGGCTGCGCACCGTGGGTTTCAAGAATATGGTCAAGTGTTTCGCATTGCACAGCAACAGTGGACCGCACCACCGCGCCCAGCGCAATGGGTTTGTCCTCCAGTGTGGAATGCGGGCCTGCACGGTTGAGCTGCAACTGTTTGCCCGCGTTTTCCGGGCTGGAGCAGGCCATCTCGACCACCGTGCCGGTGCGCGTCTTGCGCAGCAGTTCGCAGCAGTCGGGATCAGGCTCAACCAGCAGACCTGTCCAGCCGATCGCCTCAAGATGCTGCGACTGCGAATCGAGCACCGGGTCGTTCGCACCCACATCAACATAAAAGCCCTTGCGCCCGCCGAAGAAGGCCTGCACCAGCGCCTTTTCAACTGCAGGCTCGTTGCTGAATTGCTGGATGTGGCGCGCGGTGAAATCGGCTCGGCTGTTCATGGGGCTTGTTTTGCAGTGTTCGGGGGAAATGCTGATTATCAGCGTAGCAACATGAGTCGCTTTCGTCACCCCTACGTGATCCGGGATCGATCCCTGTTTCGCGTTGAGGTGTGCCCTTCACGACCAGGCCGGGTCTCGCCCCGGCGGGCGAGGCACTTTTCTTTGCTTCGCCAAAGAACAAGTACCCAAAAGAAAGGCGACCCGACGTCTGGGTCCCTTCGGGCAACCTGCGCTGCTCGACTCCGGCGGCAGTCCAAACAACTCGCCTGCGGCTCAGACAAGTTTGGCCTGACCTTCCGCCTCCGTCTGCGCTGCTCGGCCCAGCCTCCACGGGGTTGGGGATGATTGCGGGATCGGATGCGGGGAGCCCAAAGCGCGAAGCGCTTTGGGCGAGTCTTCGGACTGCGTCCCCAAAACCCTTGGAGAGGAGCCGAGAAGCGCAGGGCCAGACGGATCAGGGCTGAAACTTGTTTGAGCCGCAGGCGAGTTGTTTCAGACCCCGGCTGGAACGAGCATCGCAGGGTGCCCCGAAGCGAAGCGTAGGGGACGACGAACAGGGTCGCCTTTTCTTTTGGTTACTTTGCTTTTGGCGAAGCAAAAGAAAAGTGACTTGCCGCCGGGCAACCCCCGGCTTCTGCGTGAAGGGCACAACGCTCGCCCCGTATGACAGCCGGGACCCTATCCAACTCTTCAGCTGGCAATCGCTTCCCGCACAGCACTGAGCTGCCGCCGCGAAACAGCCAGCAGTTCATCAATGCCATTGAGCCGCACAGCCCATCCCTCCCCCTCCTCAGGATCGAAATGCTTTTCAAGCGCACGCACCGCACGGCGCGCAATAAGGGCGTTGCGGTGTATGCGCATGAACTGCTTTGCGTATTTTTCTTCAAGCTCGCTCAGCGAACCGTCAAGGATGTAGCTGCGCGTGGCCGTGCGCACGGTGATGTATTTGAGTTCGGCCTTCAGGTACAACACCTCGGCCAACGGTACACGCTCGGTGCGGCCCCTGTCCTGGATGAGCAGGGTTTCTTCAGGCTGGTCATGCTGTGGTTCACGTGAAGGCTGCCTTGCACGTTCCACCTTCAGCAGCGCCTGCTGCAGGCGCTCCAGCCGCACCGGCTTGGTCAGGTAATCGACGGCTTCAAGCTCGAAAGCCTGCACCGCGTGCTCGGCATGCGCGGTGACAAACACCACGGCGGGCGGACGGGGCAGCGCTGCAATATTGCGGGCCAGCATGAGTCCGTCCGCGCCCGGCATGTGAATGTCCAGCAGCACGACGTCAAATGTTTCGCGCTGCAGTGCGGTCATGGCCTGAACCGCATTGGCTGCTTCGGCATGCACGTCCGCGCCCGGCTGCGTGCAATCGCCCAGCAGGGTGCGCAAGCGGGCACGTGCCAGGCTCTCATCGTCAACGACCAGCACCCTGAGCTTCATGCCGGTATCTCCATGCGGACCTGGAAGACGCCATCCCTGAAGACGGTCTGGAAACGCGCCTGCACATCATGCAGCAGCAGCAGCCGGTCGCGCACATTGGCCAGCGCCAGGCCGTGGCCGCGCTCGCCCACACCCGAGGGCGAAGAGTTGGTGACCTTGATGACCACCGTACCGGCGCGGCGCACCGTCGATATCTTGACCTGCGCCCCGCTGGCGCTGGGCTCGACGCCGTGGCGTATGGCGTTCTCTACCAGCGGCTGCAGCAGCAGGGGCGGCAGCCGCGCTTCGCTGGCCAGGGGGTCCAGACTCCATTCGACACGCAGGCGCTCGCCAAACCGTATTTCCTCAATCGCCAGATAGCGCCGTGCCAACGTGATCTCCTGGCCCAGGGTGACCGATTCGGCAGGGTCGGCCAGCGCGCTGCGAAACAGCTCGCTGAGGTCTTCAAGCACGGCCTCGGCCTTGAGCGGCTCGGCACGTACCAGTGCAATGGCGCTGTTGAGGGTGTTGAACAGAAAGTGCGGGCGAATGCGTGACTGCAGTTCGGCCAGGCGGGCTGTTGTCTCTGCGGGCATGCGCGCCCGGGCACGCCAGAACAGGCCCGCCATCAATACCGCCGACATCAATGCGCCCGAGGCAGCGCTGGCCCACCACAATGCCGGCTGGAGCAGGCCCATCCAGTACAGCAGGCCGCACCCGTAAAGCCCCGCCACGCCGCCAAGAGCGATGCCGGCCAGCCACTGACCTCGCGTGCGCAGGCGGTTGAGGTACTTTTTGAGGCCGCAGGCCACAATCAGCCACGCCAGCGTGGCCGGCAGGAAACCGCCTGTCAGTATGGCGAAGCGCAACACCCAGTCCGAAGGGCGTGCCGCGCCAAACATCGCACCTACCGCCACCACAGCCTCGACAAACAGCACAGCACGCAGCACCACACCGACCTGGCAGGCGTCAAACATGCCGGGCCGCACAGGCGCCGCAGCGGCAGCGTCCTGCAAGCCGGACGTGAAGCTGCCCATGAGCGTGGACTCTGCAAAGTGACCGGAATGGCCTGAATCGGGCAGCAGCGGCATGTGGACGGTGGGGGGGCGCGCAGCCCCAGATAAAATCAGGCCTCAAGTATTGCACTGGTCGCGGCCCCGTGGACAGGGTTTGCCCCCCGCTCACGGGTATTTCGCTGCTGATTCGTTCCTGATCTGCAATGAAATCGCTCCCGCCCTGCCCAGCGCCAAAGAAAGCCTCCCGTGAACCAACTCGATAAAAAGTCCCAAGCCTGGTCGGCCCTGTTCTCCGAACCCATGAGCGACCTGGTCAAGCGCTACACGTCCAGCGTGTTTTTCGACAAGCGCCTGTGGCAGGCCGACATTGCAGGTTCGCTCGCCCACGCAGATATGCTGGCGGCGCAAAAAATCATTGGCGCTGCAGACCATGAGTCCATCAAAAAAGGCATGGCGCAGATCACGGCAGAAATCGAATCCGGCGCCTTTGAATGGAAGCTGGACCTCGAAGACGTGCACCTGAACATCGAGGCGCGCCTGACGCAGATCGTCGGCGATGCGGGCAAGCGCCTGCACACCGGCCGCTCCAGGAACGACCAGGTGGCGACCGATGTGCGCCTGTGGCTGCGCGGCGAGATCGACCTGATTACCGACCTGCTCACCGACCTGCAAAAGGCGCTGGTGGATATTGCCGACAAGAACATCGAAGTCATACTGCCCGGCTTCACGCATCTGCAGGTGGCACAGCCGGTGAGCTTTGGCCACCACATGCTGGCCTATGTCGAAATGTTCAGCCGCGATGCCGAGCGCATGCTGGAAATCCGCAAACGCGTGAACCGCCTGCCCTTGGGCGCGGCAGCGCTGGCAGGCACCAGCTATCCGCTGGACCGCGAACGTGTCGCCGCCACTCTGGGTATGGACGGCGTCTGCCAGAACAGCCTGGACGCGGTGAGCGACCGCGACTTTGCGATTGAATTTACCGCCGCCGCCACGCTGGCCATGGTGCACATCAGCCGCATGAGCGAGGAGCTGATCTTGTGGATGAGCCAGAACTTCGGCTTCATACAAATTGCAGACCGCTTCACGACCGGCTCTTCCATCATGCCGCAGAAGAAAAACCCCGATGTGCCAGAACTGGCGCGCGGCAAGACAGGCCGTGTGGTCGGCCACCTGATGGGCCTGATCACCCTGATGAAGGGTCAGCCGCTGGCCTACAACAAGGACAACCAGGAAGACAAGGAGCCGCTGTTCGACACCGTCGACACGCTCAAGGACACGCTGCGCATCTTTGCCGAAATGGTGGGCGGCATCACCGTCAAGCCCGAAGCGATGGAAAAAGCCGCCCTGCGCGGCTATGCCACCGCCACCGACCTTGCCGATTACCTTGTCAAGAAGGGCCTTCCCTTCCGCGATGCACACGAGATCGTCGCGCACGCCGTGAAGGCCGCCACCGCACATGCGGTGGACCTGTCAGAGTTGCCGCTGACCGTGCTGCAGGAGTTCAACCCGAAGATTGAGAAAGACGTGTACGACGTGCTCAGCCTGCGCGGCTCACTGAACGCCCGCAACACGCTGGGCGGTACCGCGCCGGCGCAGGTGCGTGCGCAGATAGCACGGCACCGCGCGCGGCTTGGTTAAACGAAGCTAGTTCTTGCGCCCTATCACCTCATGCCCGGCCTGCGCAGACAGCTTCAGGTAGGGCAGCAGGCTCAAGATGCCGATGATGCAAACGCCCACAAAGGCGATGCGGAAATCCGTCACACCCAGCGCCGCGCCGCCATGAAAGGCTTGCGCGCCAGCAAGCAGCAGCGCCGCCATGGTGATGCCCAGCGTCTGGCCCAGCGATTGTGAAATTGATGTGAGCGTTGCTGCATGCGCGCGCTCTGCATTGCTCACATCCACAAAAGCCAGCGTGTTGATGGCGGTGAACAGCATGGAGCGCACCCCACCGGCCA
Organism: Polaromonas sp.; assembly: GCF_016185115.1. Lineage (GTDB taxonomy): Bacteria > Pseudomonadota > Gammaproteobacteria > Burkholderiales > Burkholderiaceae_C > Polaromonas. The sequence goes on from NZ_JACPOF010000017.1 coordinate 214,474, forward strand.
ACACCAGCACCGCGACCGTGAACACAAAAGGTGTCTGCGGCGTGAGAAAGCCGATCACGGCAATCAGCAGCATGGCCATCATGCCGTCGACCAGCAGCACCTGTTTGAAACCAAAGCGTCTCAGCATGGGGCTGGTGATGGACTTCATCACCAGGTTGCCCAGAAAGTAGGGCAGCATCATGGCGCCGGCAGCCGCAGCACTCAGGCCAAAACCCAATTGCAGGCCCAGCGGCAGCAGGTAGGGCGTCGCATGCAGGCAGGCCGCTGAATAAATGCCGGCCGATGCCGTTGCCAGCCTGAAGGTGTCGGCCTTCAGCGGCGCCAGGCTGATGACCGGGTGCGCGGTGCGTTTGAGGTGCCTGAAGGCGAGCGACAGAAGAATGGCGCCCACCGCAACCAGCCCCATGGCCAGCGGCCAGCGCCCTTTTTCAGACGCGGCAATCACCGTCATCTCAAGCCCGCCGAACAGCGCGGCCAGGCCTGTGGCTGTCATCGCGGCGCCCGGCCAGTCCATGGGCAGGCGATGCGCCTTGCCGTCTTTGGGAACAAATTTCATCGTCAGCCCCAGCGCGACCAGCCCCAGCGGGACATTGATCAAAAAGTTCCAGCGCCAGGATGCATAGGTGGTGATCAGCCCTCCAATGGGCGGCCCGAGCACGGGCGCCAGCAAGGCGGGCCAGACCAGCATGGAGGTGATGTTCAGCAGGTCAGACTTGGGCGCATCGCGTATGGCCAGCGTGCGGCCCACGGTGAACATCAGCCCGCCGGCTGCGCCCTGCACCACACGCGCGGCAATCAGTTGCCACAGCGCCATCGATGCGCCGCAGGCGGCAGACGACAGCATGAACAGCGCAATCGCCGCCAGGTAGACACGGCGTGCGCCGAACTTGCCGCACAGCCAGCCGGACAGCGGCATGGCGACGACCGACGCCAGCAGATAGCCGGTGATCGTGGGGCTGAGCGCGAGCGGCTGTACGCCCATGCTGAGCGCGACCTGCGGCAAAGATGTGTTGAGAATGGAACCGTCGAGCAGCAGCAGGAAGAACACACCTGCCACGGTGAGGACAGCAGCGCGGGAACTGCTGGATTTCGGTGCAGTCGCTGCCGCTTCGGAAATGGTCATTCCCCAATCTTAGAGAAACTTCGATCGCCCTGCAGGGCCATCAGGCCCACCTAAGATTTGGGCGGCATACTCCGGGTATCAAAGGACTTTGAATGCGTTTACTGCTGGTTGAAGACGACGCCATGATCGGGGAGACGGTTCTCAATGTGCTGCGCCGCGAGCACTATGCCGTCGACTGGGTGCGTGACGGCAGCATGGCCGACCAGGCCCTGCGTACGGCCGGGTACGACCTCGTGCTGCTGGACCTCGGCCTGCCCAAACGCGATGGGCTGGATGTGCTGCGCGCATTGCGCAGCCGCCGCAGCACCGTGCCGGTGCTGATCGCCACCGCGCGTGATGGCGTCAGCGACCGCATCGCCGGACTGGACGCCGGCGCCGATGACTATGTCGTCAAACCCTATGACACCGACGAACTGCTCGCCCGCATACGCGCCCTGCTGCGCCGCAGCGCAGGCCGCGCGGAGCCGGCGTTTGAACACAAGGGCGTCAGCCTGAACCCCGCCACCCGCGAGGCATCCGTCAACGGCCAGCCGGTGTCGCTCTCGGCCCGCGAATGGGCCGTGCTGGAGCCGCTGATTGCACGGCCAGGCGCGGTGCTGTCTCGCACCCAGCTTGAAGAAAAACTCTTCAGCTGGAAAGACGATGTCAGCAGTAACGCGGTCGAGGTCTACATCCACGGCGTGCGCAAGAAGCTGGGCAATGATTTCATCCAGACCGTGCGCGGACTGGGCTACCTGGTGCCCAGGGAATGAGCGCGACACACTCTTTAAGAGCGCGCCTGCTCTGGTTCATTCTGGTAGCAATCCTGCTAGGCGCCGTGCTGCAGGCCATCACCGCCTACCGCGGCGCACTGCAGCAGGCAGACGCCATGTTTGACGATCACCTGCAGCAGGTGGCGCGCTCCATGCGCAGCGGCGCGCCGCTGGGAGGCGCATTTGAAGAAGGCACCGATGGCGACGGGTTTGATCTGTATGTGCAGATCTGGGGGCCGGACGGCACGCAGCTCTTTCGCTCGTCACGCTCTGCCCTGCCGCCGCGCGCGGTGCTGGGTTTCTCGGATGTAGAAGCCAATGGCAACCGCTACCGCGTTTACTCGCTGCAAACGCCTTTGCAGACGGTACAGATTGCCCAGGACCTGAGCGCCCGGACCGCGCGCGCGCGTGCGCTGGCCATCAGGGCTGTGCTGCCGTTTGCGCTGCTCACGCCGCTGCTCATGCTGGCCGTGTGGTGGGTCATCAGCCGCTCACTCGCGCCCATAGAGCGCGCCCGCAAACAGGTTGCGCAGCGCGCGGCCGACGACTTCTCGCCACTGCCGAATACCGATTTGCCGGACGAGGTCAGGCCGCTGGTGGACGAACTCAACCTGCTCTTCGGCCGGGTACGCGGCGCCTTCGATGCGCAGAAAAATTTTGTTGCCGATGCCGCGCATGAGCTGCGCTCGCCGCTCACGGCGCTCAAGCTGCAGGCACAGGCCCTGCGCAAACCCGACGACGACCCCGCCGCGCGCGAAGCAGGCGTTGCACGGCTGAACCAGGGCATAGACCGCGCCATCCGGCTGGTAGAGCAACTGCTGGCGCTGGCGCGTGCGGAAGCTGCAGGCACGCCGGCCAGCGGCAGCGCACACGCCGCGCTGCAGGATGTGGTGAAGCTGGCTGTGGCCGATGTACTGCCGCATGCCCAGCACCGGCAGATAGACCTTGGTGTGGCGGGCGACCTGCCTGACGCGCCCGTGAAGGTCAGCGGTCAGCTTGAAGCGCTGCGCGTGCTGCTGCGCAACCTGCTGGACAACGCCGTCAAGTACACGCCCACGGGCGGGCGGGTCGATGTGTCGCTGCAACTTGACGGCGGCCAGCCCCTGCTGCGCGTGGAAGACAGCGGCCCCGGCATCGCCGAGGAAGAACGCGAGCGCGTGTTCGACCGCTTCTACAGGGGCGCCCAGACGGTGGCTGCTGCGAACCACGGCGAAGAAGCATCTGCCGAAGCCGCGCCCGCAACAGGCAGCGGCCTGGGCCTGGCCATAGTGCAGGCGATTGCCGCGCAGCACGGCGCAACGCTGCAGTTGGGCCGCTCCGAACGCCTGGGCGGGTTGCAGGTGGATGTGCGCTTCCCGCCCAGCGCATCCCCACGCTGATACGGAAATCATATTTGCTACTGATTTAATAGCTTCTCACGTGCGTATTTATTGGCCTGCAGCCTTTTTTGCCCCTAAAAGTAGCCCCAAATCGCTATTTTTGAGCCTGCTGAGACCCGTTTGACGGCCCCAGGCTCCAAAATGTAAAGTAAACTTTACATCATCCAAAAACTGCACTGGAGATCGCCCCGCATGAACAACCGCATCCACGAACTCCGCCTGGCCCGTGGCCTGTCGCAAGCTGCGCTGGCAGCCGAGCTCCAGGTGTCACGCCAGACCATCAACGCCATAGAAGCCGGCCGCTCCGACCCCAGCCTGGCGCTCGCCTTTGCGATTGCGCGCCTGTTCGGCACACGCATAGACAAGGTCTTCCAGGACCACGCGCCCAGCCTGTGAGGCTGCGCAACTAGCCACACGCTGCGGCTTCAAACGGAGATGAACGGCCCACAGCGAAGCGAGGTCTTCGCAAGCAGGGTCCGCGGAACCGGCTTCGCCGGGCCGCAGGAGCAGCGCCCCCTCGGGGGGCAGCGCAGTACGCGAAGCGACAAGCGTGGGGGCCTTAAGACTTGTCTAAGACTCCATCCTCATAGTTATGGGTACCGGCAACAAGCCGTGTGCCCATCAACCTATCAAGGATGAAACCATGAAATCTGCAGCCCTTAAAAACACATCACTGGTTGCCGCCCTTCTGACTGCCGGCGCCATTGGCGGTGCCGGTGTGAGTGCATTGAACGCCCTGCACTCGCCATCCGTCGCCGCACCAGCCCCCATCGTCTCCAGTGCAACCGGCATCACCGGCGGCGCAACCCTGCCAGACTTTCCGCAAATCACCGAGCGCTACGGCCCGGCCGTGGTCAACATCAGCGTGACCGGCACCACCAGGGTGTCTGATGACGATGCATTGGCCCAGGGTGAAGACGGCGCGGGCATGGACCCCTTCCTTGAATTCTTCAAGCGCTTCCAGCAAGGCCAGGGCATGTCGCCCGGCCAGCGTCGTGGCGCACCGCAGGAGATGCCAACGCGCGGCCAGGGCTCGGGTTTTATCGTCAGCCCTGACGGCATCATCCTGACCAACGCCCACGTGGTGAAGGGCGCAAAAGAAGTCACCGTCAAGCTGACCGACCGCCGCGAATACCGTGCCAAGGTGCTGGGCTCTGACCCCAAGACCGATGTGGCCGTGCTGCGCATTGATGCGAAGAACCTGCCAGTGGTCTCCATAGGCAAAACCTCCGACCTGCGCGTCGGCGAATGGGTGCTGGCGATCGGCTCGCCCTTCGGTTTCGAGAACACCGTCACCGCAGGCGTGGTCAGCGCCAAGGGCCGCTCACTGCCCGACGACAGCGCTGTACCCTTCATACAGACCGACGTGGCTGTGAACCCCGGCAACTCGGGCGGCCCGCTGTTCAACTCGCGTGGCGAGGTGGTCGGCATCAACTCGCAGATCTACAGCCGCAGCGGCGGTTACCAGGGTGTGTCGTTTGCCATCCCCATGGACATCGCCACCAAGATCAAGGACCAGATCGTCGCCACCGGCAAGGCCGAGCACGCGCGCCTGGGCGTGGCCGTGCAGGAAGTCAACCAGACCTTTGCCAACTCCTTCAAGCTCGACAAGCCCGAAGGCGCGCTGGTCTCGAATGTTGAAAAAGGCGGCCCCGCCGACAAGGCAGGCCTGCAGCCCGGCGACGTGATCCGCAAGGTCAACGGACAGGCCGTGATTTCTTCCGGCGATTTGCCTGCAGTCATCAGCATGGCCGCGCCCGGCGACACGGTGAAGCTGGAGATCTGGCGTCAGGGTTCGTCGAAAGAACTCTCGGCACGCCTGGCCAATGCCAACGACAAGAGCAAGGAAGTGGTCGGCAAGAACGAGGCACCCAGCCAGGGCAAGCTTGGCCTGGCGCTGCGCCCTCTGCAGCCCGATGAACGCCAGGAAGCAGGCGTGGACAGCGGCCTGGTCGTGCAGCAGGCCACCGGCCCTGCCGCGCTGGCAGGCGTGCAGTCAGGCGACGTGCTGATCTCCATCAACGGCACGGCCGTAAAGAACGTGGACCAGGTTCGCGCTGCAGTGGCCAAGTCAGACAAATCAGTCGCCCTGCTGATCCAGCGCGGCAGTGACCGGATTTTTGTGCCGGTGAACCTGGGTTGAAATTTTTCATCTCCATCTTGAAAAGCGGGCCCTGTGCCCGCTTTTTTGTTACATACAAATCAGCTACGCTTGACCCTCCAATGAGGAGGATTCGTGGTCAAGTTCACTACAAAAATAGCCGTCGCCATGATGGCAACTGCAGCCATGCAGGCGCACGCATTCCAGGTCACCAGCCTTTCGCCGCAGGGAGAGGTCTCGCGCGTTCGCCAGGTGGTTGCCAAATTTGACGACAGCGCCGTGAATTTCGGCGATCCCAAGGCTCCGGCACCACTTTCCTTAAGTTGCAGCGATGCGCAGGCCAGCAAGGGCAGCGGGCGCTGGACCAGTGACCGCGAATGGGCGTTTGAATTCGAGAACGACCTGCCGCCCGGCGTGAGCTGCAACCTGCAGGTGCGCAACGGGATGAAGTCCGCGTCCGGAGTGACCCTCACAGGCCCGGGCGCCTACAAATTCAACACCGGCGGCCCCTTCATCACCAGCCTCAGGCCCGGCTCCTACGAACGCATCGACGAAGAACAGTACTTTTTGCTGCGCCTCAATGGCCCTGCCACGTTGCAGAGCGTGCAGGAGAACGTCTGGTGTTCGGTGGAAGGCCTGGGTGAACGCGTTCCCGTCAAGCTCATCGCGGGCGCCGAGCGCGAAGGCCTGCTGAAATCGCAGGGCCTGGACAAGGCCGCCGCCAAAGACCCCCTGAAGTTCGTCACGCTGGCCTGCAACCGCCGGCTGACACCGGCGGCAAAGATACAGCTGGTCTACGGCAAGGGCGTGAGCACGCCCAGCGGCGTGCCCAACTCGATTGAAAAGCGCTACAACTTCCAGGTGCGTGAGCCGTTTGCGGCCAGCTTCAACTGCGAGCGTGAAAACGCACAGGCTGCCTGCCTGCCGATTCGCCCCATGAGCCTGAACTTCAACGCACCTGTGCCGCGCAAGCTGGCAGAGGGCATACGCCTGAAGTCGGGTTCCAATACGCTAAAGCCAGTGTTCGATGCTGAAAGCGGCGACGCCGCCGATGTGGTCAGCAACATCATCTTCAAGCCACTGTTTGCCGAGCAGGCGCAGTATGTGCTGGAATTGCCGAAAGACTTCAAGGACGCATCGGGCCGCACCTTGCGCAACGCCGACAGCTTTCCGCTCAAGGTGGCTACCGGCGCCATGCCGCCGCTGGCGAAATTTGCGGCATCGCCCTTCGGCATCGTCGAGCGTTTTGCAGAACCCAATACCAAAGCCAGCGACCCGGCGCTTCTGCCAGTTACGCTGCGCAATGTTGAGGCAGCCCTGCAGGTCAAGGGCGTCACGCCGGCAGCCATCACTGCCCCTGCCGGAAAGGTCAGCGACCTCCAACCCAAAACCGACGCCGACATCATCGCGTGGTTCCGCAAGGTGCAGCGCTATGACGACTATGAGGTCGAGCGCAAACAGGCCGCGGCAGATATCAAGGGGCCGCTGCCAAAAATACTTGATGCGAAAACAAAAGAGTATGTGCAGACGCGCATGCTGTCGCTGCTGGCAGGCCAGCCGGGTGTGAAGACGCTGGATCTGCCCAAGCCTGTGAACAACGACCCAAGGCCTTTTGAAGTGGTCGGCATACCGCTCACGCCGGGCTTTCACGTCGTTGAAATCGCATCGCAAAAACTCGGTACCTCGCTGCTCGACGAACGCCACGGCGCCAGCCGGACCATGTATGTGCGCACGTCAGCGCTGGTCACCAATCTGGGCGTGCATTTCAAGCTGGGGCGCGAAAACGCAATGGCCTGGGTTACCACACTGGACAAGGGCGCGCCCGTGGCCAACGCCGTGGTACGTGTCTCAGACTGTCAGGGCGCAGAGCTTGCGAAGGCCACCACCAATGCGCAGGGTATTGCCAACTTCACGGGCCTCTCGCCGCAGGCGCCTAAATGCGGGCGTGATGACTATCGCTCGGCTTACTTCGTCAGTGCCCGGGTAGCTGTATCTGGCGTGGAAGATATGGCTTTCACATGGAGCGACTGGCATAAAGGCATAGAAGCCTGGCGCTTCAATGTGCCGACCAGTACCGAAATGCGACCCGATGAAGTGGCCCACACGATTTTTGACCGCACGCTGCTGCGCGCCGGTGAAACCGTGTCGATGAAACACATATTGCGCACGCAAACCAGCAAGGGCTTTGGCCTGGCCGAAGTGCAGCCGTCGACACTGGTCGTCACGCACATCGGCAGCGGGCAGAAATACACGCAACCCATCACCTGGCGCAAGACGGCGACGGGCGGCTCAAGCGCAGAGAACACCTTCGCGATTCCGCCTGCGGCCAAGCTGGGCATGTACGAAGTGACATTGCAGGGCGACCCGAAAGCGGACGAACGCAGCCGCAACTTCACCAGCGGCCAGTTCCGGGTTGAAGAGTTCAGGCTGCCTGTGCTTGAAGGCCGGGTGACGCCTGCCGAGAAAAAAGCGCTGGTCAATGTGAAGACGGTGCCGACGGATGTGCAGATCAACTACGTCGCCGGCGGCGGCGCGGTCAGCCTGCCGGTCCGGGTGTCTGCACTGGTGCGCGGCAAGGGCTTGAGCTACAGCGACTACGAAGAATTCAACTTCTCGCCACCGCGCGGCAAGCGCAGCGACAACCCCGACGCCGACGAAGAAAACACCGCCTCGCAAGACCAGCGTGTGATTGCCGACAAGCTGCCGCTGACGCTGGACCGCAACGGCGCAGGCAAGGTAACCGTCGATAACGTACCGGTGTCAAAACAGCCGCAGGAGCTGCTGCTGGAAGCCACCTACGCCGACCCCAATGGTGAAGTGCAAACCATACGCAGCGTCTCCACGCTGTGGCCGGCCAGTGTGATCGCCGGCATCAAGACCGAGGGCTGGGTATCCGCCAGCCAGAAGATCAGGTTCCAGGCACTGGCGCTTGATTTGAGTGGCAAGGCCGCGGCCGATGTGTCCATGGAAGTCAAAGCCATTGCGCGCATCGTCACCACCAGCCGCAAACGCATGGTGGGCGGTTTTTACACCTACGACAACAAGACCGAAACAAAAGACCTCGGCAGCGTCTGCAGCGGCAAGAGCGATTCGCGCGGCCTGCTGCTCTGCGAAACAAAACTGGGCGAAGCCGGTGAGGTTGAACTGATCGTCACCGCAAAAGACAAGGACGGCAACACCATACAGGCGGCAAGTTCTGTTTACGTGACCAAGCAGGGCGAACTGTGGTTCGGTGGTGAAAACCATGACCGCATGGATGTGCTGCCCGAAAAGAAAAGCTACCAGCCCGGCGACACCGCGAAGTTCCAGGTGCGCATGCCTTTCCGTTTCGCGACAGCGCTGGTGGCCATTGAGCGCGAAGGCATCATCGAAACACAGGTGGTGCAGCTCAACGGCCAGGACCCGACCATCAATCTGAAGATCAAGGACGGCTGGGGCCCGAATGTGTATGTGAGCGTGCTGGCCCTGCGTGGGCGGCTGCGCGAGGTGCCGTGGTACAGCTTTTTCACCTGGGGCTACAAGGCGCCGCGTGAATGGTGGACATCCTTCTGGTACGAGGGCCGCGAATATGTCGCGCCGACTGCGCTGGTCGATTTGAGCAAGCCGGCCTTCAGGCTTGGCCTGGCGGAAATCCGCGTCGGCACCAAAGCGCACCAGCTTGATGTGAGCGTGAAGGCCGACAAGGAAAGCTATGCCGTGCGCAGCCAGGCCAGGGTGACTATTCAAGTCAAGCTGCCAAATGGCCAGCCCGCCGCGAATGCCGAAGTGGCACTGGCCGCCGTTGACCAGGCGCTGCTGGAGTTGATGCCCAACAGCAGCTGGAACATCCTTGACGCCATGTTGCAGCGCCGCGCCTGGGGCGTGGAAACGTCAACCGCGCAGATGGAAATCATTGGCCGCAGGCACTATGGCCGCAAGGCCGTGGCAGCAGGTGGCGGCGGCGGGCGCAGCAACACACGCGAACTGCTGGAGACCCTGCTGCTCTGGAACCCGAAGGTGGTGCTGGACGCCAACGGCCAGGCGATTGTGAATGTGCCGCTCAATGATGCACTGACGACCTTCAAGATTGTGGCCGTCGCCGATGCGGGCACCGGCATGTTCGGCATCGGGCAGACCAGCATCAAGGCGACGCAGGATTTGCAGATCATCAGCGGCCTGCCGCCGCTGGTGCGAGAGGACGACAACTTCCGTGCTCAGCTCACCCTGCGCAACACGACCAAGGCGGCGATGAAGGTGGAAGTGACGCCGCGTGCCACGCTGCTCGACCTGAAACCGCAAACGGTAGACATTCCGGCAGGTGAAGCACGTGAAGTCGCATGGTTGGTGACGGCACCGGCACAACTCGCCTTCACGCGGGCCGAAGCCATACTCTGGGAGATAGAGGCCAAAGACACGGTGAGCGGCGCGCGTGACGGCCTGAAGGCGCGCCAGCGCATCATCCCTGCTGTGCCATTAACGGTGCAGCAGGCCACGCTGGTGCAGGTTGATGGCTCGTTCAACCTAGACGTCAACCCGCCTGCAGATGCGCTGCCGGGCCGGGGTGGACTGAAGATGTCGCTGCAACCAAAACTCGCCGAAGGCATGGACGGGGTGCGTGACTGGTTTGCCAACTACCCCTTCGCCTGCCTGGAACAGAAGACCAGCAAGTCAGTGGGCCTGCGTGACGGCAAGCTGTGGCAGACAGTTGTGGGGCAGATACCCAACTACCTGGACAGTGACGGCCTGGCCAGCTACTTCCCGCCGCGTGAGGGCGAAGGCTCACGCGGCAGTGACATCCTGACCTCTTACCTGCTGGCTGCCACCCATGAAGCCGCCAGCATCAACCCGGCGTTTGCACTGCCTGACGAGGTTCGTGCGCCCATGGAACGCGGCCTCATCGGTTTTGTCGAAGGCCGCATTCAGCGCGAGTTCTGGAGCCCGCGCAAGGACCTCGACGTGCGCAAGCTCGCCGCCATCGAAGCGCTGTCGCGCTACGGCAAGGCGCAGGGCCGCATGGTCGGCAGCATCACCATCGCGCCCAACCAGTGGCCGACAAGTGCAGTGATCGACTGGCTGAACATCCTCAAGCGCGTGGCCGATGTGCCGCAGCGCGAGCAGCGCCTGGCGGAAGCAAACCAGATCATCCGCTCGCGCCTGTCCTTCCAGGGCACCAAGCTGATCTTCAGCACCGAAAAGGACGACTACTGGTGGTGGCTGATGACCAATGGCGATGTCAACACCGCGCGCCTCATGCTGGCCGTGATGGACGACCCGGCGTGGAAAGACGACATGGGACGGCTTGCCAATGGCTTTATTGCTCGCCAGCAAAAAGGCGCATGGCACACCACGACTGCCAACCTGTGGGGCGGGCTGGCGCTGGACAAATTCTCTGCAAGGTTTGAAGCCACGCCCGTGGCCGGCGTCACCAGGGCCACACTGGCCTCGGCGGCGGCAGCTACGGCCAGTGTGGACTGGAGCAAGGTCGACCGGGTCAAAGCCACCGACTCTGCGGGCGCACCCAACCAGACTACGTTCTTCGGCGCACCAGCATCGCCCGGTAACCTGCGTAACAACAGCATGTTCCTGCCATGGGGCAAAGCGGGCAAGGACACGCTGACCGTGACGCATCAGGGCGCAGGCAAGCCGTGGCTGACGCTGCAGTCGATTGCGGCCATCCAGCTGAAAGAGCCCTTCAACGCGGGCTACCAGATCAAAAAGACCATCACCCCGGTCGAGCAGGCCGTCAAAGGGGTGTACACACGCGGCGACGTTCTGCGCATCACACTTGAAGTGAATGCCAGCGCCGACATGACCTGGGTCGCCATCACCGACCCGGTGCCCGGTGGCGCGACGATTCTCGGCAGCGGCCTGGGCCGCGATTCGCAGATCGCCACCAGCGGCGAAAAGAAATCAGGCGCAGGCTGGCCGGCATTCGAAGAGCGCAGCTTCGAGGCCTTTCGCAGTTACTACGAGTACCTGCCCAAGGGTGTCGTGAAGATGGAGTACACCGTGCGTCTCAACAACGTCGGCGAGTTCGCCCTGCCGCCAAGCCGTGCAGAGGCGATGTATGCGCCCGAGATGTTTGGCGAGGCGCCGAATGCGCGGGTGAAGGTGGAGGCAGTGAAGTGACAAGCGATATCGTTGCGGGGTCGACCCGCAATCCATCTGCCGGCTTTCAAATCGGTGTTGGCATGACGCGCCTGATGGGCGGACTGTTGATCTCGGCTTCTGCTTTTTCTGCCTGGGCATTGCCTGCGTTCGACGAAGTCAAACGCGATTTCAAACCATCTGACACAGTCATCCTTGACCGCAATGGTGAAGTCATACAGCGCCTGCGCACCGATGCCACGGTGCGGCGCGGCCAGTGGGTGGCGCTGCCGGACATCTCGCCGGCGCTGCGCACGGCGCTGGTGCTCAGCGAGGACAAGCGTTTTTATGAACACAGCGGCGTGGACTGGCGTGCCGTATCTGCTGCGGCCTGGGGCAACCTGTGGAACACAAAGACACGCGGCGCATCGACCATCAGCATGCAGCTTGCAGGTCTCGTCGATGAAGACTGGCGCGCAGGCGCCCGTGGCCGAAGCCTGACGCAGAAGATAGGCCAAACGGTGTCAAGTCAGGTGCTGGAAGCGCGCTGGCGCAAGGACCAGATCCTGGAGGCTTACCTCAACCTTGTGCCGTTTCGCGGTGAGACTGTGGGCATTGATGCGCTGAGCCGCACGCTCTTCGGCAAGGCTGCGCACGGGCTGGATGAACGGGAGGCTGCGCTGGCGGCTGCACTGGTGCGTGCGCCGAATGCAAAAGCGGCGCAGGTCACGCAGCGCGCGTGTGGGGTTCTCAAGCTCCTTCAATCTCCGGCAAAAGCGGACTGCGAAGGCCTGGACCTGTTCGCCACTGCGGCGCTTCAGCGCAAGGCATTCGATGCGTCTGAAGGATTCGCGCCGCACTTTGCACGCCAACTGGTACGAGCTGACACGCCTGCAAAAAAAGCCGCACCGGCCAGCATCTCATCCACCCTGCGCGCCCCGCTGCAGCGCTTTGCCGTGCAAACACTGACCCAGCAACTGCGTGAACTGCGGGGCCGGCATGTGGAAGACGGCGCCATCATCGTGCTGGACAACGCCAGCGGCGAGGTGCTGGCCTGGGTGGGCTCATCGGGTGAACTCAGCGGCGCGGCAGAGGTTGACGGCGTGCTCGCGCTGCGCCAGCCCGGCTCCACGCTCAAGCCTTTTCTCTACGCCCAGGCCATTGCAGAAAAACGCATGACGGCCGCATCGCTGCTTGATGACTCCCCCACCAACATACAGACCGCGGGCGGGCTCTACATTCCGCAAAACTATGATCGCCAGTTCAAGGGCCATGTGTCTGCACGCACCGCACTGGGCGCTTCACTCAACGTGCCCGCCGTACGCACACTGGTCATGGTGTCGCCAGATGCTTTCCAGAAGCAGCTCAAACTGGCGGGTGTGCCATTGAAAGAATCTGGGGACTACTACGGCTATAGCCTGGCACTGGGCAGCAGTGAGGTGTCGCTGCTGTCACTCGCCAATGGCTACCGTACCCTGGCCAATGCGGGCCGCTACAGCCCCGTCGCGATGGGCAGAACCGTCAAACCCGAGTTCACGCCAGCGATAGACCCGCGCGCCGCCTTCATCGTTACCGACATCATGGCCGACCCGCTGGCACGTGCCCGAACCTTCGGCACCGACAGCGTCCTGGCCACGCGTTTCTGGACCGCCGTGAAAACCGGTACCAGCAAGGACATGCGCGACAACTGGGCCATGGGGTATTCGCAGCGTTACACCGTCGGCGTCTGGGTGGGCAATTCAAGCGGTGCCCCGATGTGGGATGTCAGCGGCACCAGCGGCGCAGCGCCTGTGTGGGCTGCGGTGATGAACTACCTGCACAAAACAGAACCCAGCCGGTCACCCGCACCGCCCCCAGGCCTGGTTCAGGCGCGCACAGGGTTTGGCAAACAACTTGAGGCGGCACGCAACGAATGGTTTATCGCCGGTACCGAGCAAAAAGTATTTGCCATGGATGCGCCAGGAGATGCCGGTTTCAAGCGTGCCAAAAACACATCTGAAGAGGCGCAGGAAGCACCTCGCATCACCGCACCGGCCTCGGGCACCATCATCGCGCTCGACCCGGACATCCCGCCCAATCGCCAGCGCCTGAGCTTCAGCGCTGAAGGCCGAAACCTGCGCTGGCTGATGGACGGCAAGGAGTTTGCACGTGGCAGCGACGCCCAGTGGCTGCCCTGGCCGGGTCGGCATGTGGTGCAACTGGCTGATGCCCGCGGCAAGGTGCTTGACGAAATACGCCTTGAAGTGCGCGGTGCAGGCGTCAAAAACACGCCAGAACCGGCCCCGAAAGCAGCGCCCAAGCCCGCATCAAAATAATTTCACGCGCAAAAAGCAGTATTCACACCGGGCAACGCAGCCCGCCACTAACATCTCTGGCAAACGAAGGAGACATCCGTGCCCGTGATCACCAATATTTCAGACCTGCGCGAGCTGGCCAAAAAGCGCGTGCCGCGCATGTTTTATGACTATGCCGACTCGGGCTCCTGGACCGAAGGCACTTACCGGGCCAACGAGGCCGATTTCCAGAAAATCCTGCTGCGCCAGCGCGTGGCGGTGAACATGGAAAACCGCAGCACAGCCACCCTCATGGCCGGCGTGAAAACGAAAATGCCTGTGGCCATCGCACCCATAGGCCTGATGGGCATGCAGCATGCCGATGGCGAAATCCACGCTGCACGGGCGGCCGAAAAATTCGGCATTCCCTTTACGCTGTCGACCATGAGCATCTGCTCCATGGAAGACATCGCCGCCGCGACACAGGCGCCCTTCTGGTACCAGCTCTACATGATGCGTGACCGCAGCGCCATGGAGGCCATGATTGCCCGGGCCCGCAAGGCCCGCTGCAGCGCACTTGTTTTGACGCTGGACCTGCAGGTCATAGGCCAGCGCCACAAGGACATCAAGAATGGCCTCACAGCGCCACCCAAACCCACCATTGCCAACATCATCAACCTGATGACCAAGCCGCGCTGGTGCATGGGCATGGCCGGCACAAAACGCCGCAGCTTCGGCAACCTGGTCGGCCACGTGAAGGCCGTGAGCGACATGAGCTCGCTCGCAGTGTGGACCAACGAGCAATTCGACCCGCGCCTGTCATGGGCCGATGTCGCCTGGGTGCGTGAGCGCTGGGATGGCAAGCTGGTACTCAAGGGCATACAGGATGTCGAGGACGCGAAGCTGGCCGCACAAAGTGGCGCAGATGTCATTGTCGTCAGCAACCACGGCGGCCGCCAGCTGGACGGTGCGCCATCGAGTATCACCGCCCTGCCGCCCATCGTCGAAGCGGTGGGCGACCAGATCGAGGTCTGGATGGACGGCGGCATACGCTCGGGTCAGGACGTGCTCAAGGCATGGGCGCTGGGCGCGCGTGGCACCATGATTGGCCGTGCCGTGGTCTACGGGCTGGGGGCCATGGGCGAAGCGGGCGTGACCAAAGCCCTGCAGATCATTCACAAGGAACTTGACGTGACCATGGCGTTTTGCGGCCACACCGACATCCAGAAAGTAGACAGGGCGATTTTGTTGCCAGGCACTTACCCGGTCTGATCGACACAGGTCGGGTAGCCAACTTCCCTATACCGGCAGGACTGCGCGCATTCATTTTCAGAAGCGGCAAAATCGGGGGATGCCCCCCATTCGCCGAATCGCCCACCTCGACATGGACGCTTTTTTTGCGTCCGTCGAACTGCTGCGCTACCCCCAGCTCAAGGGGCTGGCCGTGGTCATCGGTGGCGGCAGGCGCAAGGTGGATGAAGCACTCAGCGCCGTCCCCGAGCGGCAGCCGCGCTTTATTCCCGTGGCGGACTTCCCCCTGCTCAAGGATTACGTCGGGCGCGGCGTGATCACCACGGCCACCTATGCGGCGCGGCAGTTTGGTGTGGGCTCTGCGATGGGCATGATGAAGGCGGCAAAACTCTGCCCGCAGGCCATCGTGCTGCCGGTGGATTTTGACGAGGTACGGCGTTTCTCGCGCCTCTTCAAAAGCACAATTGCAGAGATCGCACCCGTCATGCAGGACCGCGGCGTGGATGAGGTTTACATCGATTTTACGGATGTCCCGGGCGGGCAGCGCGAGGGTGGCCGTGTGCTGGCGCGTCTCATACAGAAAGCGATTTTTGAGAAGACAGGCCTCACCTGCTCGATAGGTGTTGCGCCCAACAAGCTGCTGGCCAAGATGGCCAGCGAGTTCAACAAGCCCAACGGCATTTCCATCGTTTATGAAGAAGACCTGGAAACAAAGATCTGGCCGCTCAATGTGCGCAAGATCAACGGCATAGGCCCCAAGGCGGGTGAGAAGCTGGCCAAACTTCATATTCACACCATAGGAGAACTCGCCGCGCAGGACCCCCAGTGGCTGATAGACAACTTCGGGAAATCCAGCGGCGCATGGATGCATGAGGTCGCCTGGGGCCGCGATGACAGGCCGGTGGAAACCCACAGCGAGCCGGTGAGCATGAGCCGCGAGACCACCTTCGGGCGCGACCTGCACGCCGTGCGCGACAAGGCCGAACTGGGCGAAATATTCACATCACTGTGCGAGAAGCTGGGCGAGGATTTGCAGCGCAAGGGTTATGTCGCCAAAACCATAGGCATCAAGCTGCGTTATGACGACTTCAGGATTGCCACCCGCGACCAGACCATCCAGGCCTACATAGCCGATGGCCAGACCATCCGCAAGATAGCCGGGCAGTGCCTCAAGCGGGTAGCGCTCGACAGAAGGCTCCGGTTGCTGGGCGTACGCGCCAGCACCCTGGCCAGGGCTGGCGACGAAGCGGTCAGCGCCGCTTCACCCCCGCAGGCGGCAGAAGCCGTGGTGGCAACAGACCAGCTCTTCTAGCAAATGGATTATTTGAGCGTGGCGAGGTAGGCAATCAGGTCGGCCCGCTCCTGGGCACTGTCAACCTGAAAACCCATGCGCTGGCCCCTGACCAGCTCTTCGGGGTCTTCAAGCCAGACATTGAGCGTCTGCGGCGTCCAGCGCAGGCGTGACGCCGCAAGCTCATCCGAATATTTGTAGCCCGGCAAGCTGCCTATGCGCCTGCCCATGACACCGCGGTGCGCGGGCCCAATCCTGTTGCTGTCTACCGCGTGGCAGGCCGTGCACCGGGCCTGGTAGAGCGCCGCACCGCGCTGTACATCACCAGTTGCAGGCGTCACCCATTCACGCGCCGCCGCAGGCTTTGCTACTGCCTGCGCCTGGGCAGAACCCATGGCGCTGAGTGACAGAAGCAGGACGGCAAGCACCCTGCCAGGTCTTTGTCCCGCCAGCCACGCCGTGCTGGCTGTACACATGAAACGCATAAAACTCCCTGCCTTGGCTTCAACTGTTACCGGACCTCGGAAGGGTGCCGTCATGTTCTCAATACGTGAAGTAGTTCCGTTTTGGATTCACGGACAGACAAATTAAAAGTTTTCACAAAAAGCTGAATCCAGTTGTATCAAAAGGTACGTATAGCAGTTCGAGCATGCATTCGCATTGCACGCCGCCCCACGATTCCCCTCCAAGGACTGCCATGAACAAGAATTTTGCAATCACCCTCCTGGCCGCCTCAGCGGCACTCTCCTTCACAGGTGCCCAAGCCGAAACCGGCAAGCTGCTGCTGACCGGCGGCGTCAGCAGTGTTGATGGTGCAGCCGGTGGCGGCCTGACGCCCTGGGCCGTGATCGGCAGCAATGCCACAGACGGCGAAACCGGCTTCTCGGCATTTGCCACCCGCGCTGGCACAAAGGACTATGGCCTGACTGTTCTGGGCGCAGCCATCGGCTTCAACGATAAATATGAAATCTCGATTGCCAGCCAGGACCTGGACACGCGCAGCGCGGTTGCGGCATTGGGCCTGCCCGGCCTGCACCTGAAACAGACCATCCTGGGCGCCAAGGTGCGCGTGCTGGGCGATGCCATTCTTGACAGCGACAGCCTCATGCCGCAGGTTGCCGTGGGCGTGGAATTCAAGAACCTCGGCAGTTCCAGGTTCGACGGGACGCTTGCGGCACTGGGCGCCAAACGCAGCGGCGTCGACCTGTATGTCAGCGCCACCAAACTTTTTCTGGGCCAGAGCCTGCTGCTCAACGGAACCCTGCGTGCAACCAGGGCCAACCAGAATGGGCTGCTCGGCTACGGCGCAACACTGGGGGGCAGCGAAAACAGCTATTCCCTGCAGCCCGAGTTCTCGGTGGGTTACCTGCTGAGCAAAAACGTGGTCGTAGGCGCCGAATACCGCTTCATGCGCAACAAGCTCGAAAAAGCGGGCAACGCCGCCTTCGGTGCGGGCTCGGGCGCATTGCGCTCACAAGACTGGAAAGACATCTACATCGCCTGGGCACCCACCAAAAATTTCTCGCTCACCCTGGCCTATGCAGACCTCGGCGTCATCGTGCCCGCCACGACCGCCAGCCGCAAGCAGGCCGGTTACTACATCTCTGCCCAGCTCGCCTTCTGATCAGGCCGGCACCACACAACATCAACACATATTCAGGACTCACCATGAGAAAAACACTTGTTTCCCTGGCTATCGGTGCATCGCTTTTGGTGGCGGGTACGTCTTTCGCGCAGATGGCGCAGCAAGGCGACCAGCTCTACAGGGCCTTCGGTGAAAAAGCCGGCCTCGTCGCCCTGATGGATGACTTCATGGTCCGCCTGCTGGCCGACCCACGTACCGGCCCGCACTTCAAGCCGGCGAACCAGCAGCGCGTGAAAGAGCAGCTGGTAGACCAGTTCTGCGCGCTCGGCGGTGGCCCCTGCGTCTACAAGGGTGCCGACATGAAAAGCTCGCACGCCAACCTGGACATCACGAAGTCAGACTTCCATGCACTGGTTGAAGTGCTGCAGCAAAGCATGGATGCCAAAGGCATTCCGTTCACGAAACAAAACCAGATGCTGGCGCTGCTGGCGCCCATGAACCGCGACATCATCACGCCGAAATAAGCTGACACCATCATGAAAAAAACCCTGCTCCTGACCACCCTGTACGCCGCCTGTACGCTGGCGTCTGCCGGCAACCTGGTCGTGTCTGTCATCGACAGGGACGGCAAACCAGTGCAGGACGCCATCGTGGTGGTGATACCGGCCAACAAATCGGTGTTGCCCAAAACAGCGCTGCCCGCAGAGGCCGGCATCGTGCAGGAGAAGATGCAGTTCATACCGGCGGTATCACTGGTGGGATCGGGCGCAAGGATCAGGCTTTCAAATAACGACCCCTGGAACCACCACGTACGTTCTTCACCTGCAGGGGCAGAGCAGTTCAACTCCAGCAAAGTCGGTTTTGACATGATGATCGAAGGCAAACCGGAAGGCAAACCTGCCAAAACAGCAGACATCACGCTCGACAAACCCGGGGTCGTGGTCGCCAACCTGCTGGGCTGCTACATCCACGGTTCCATGCGCGGCTACATCTATGTGAGCGAATCGCCGTGGGCAGCCAAAACCAGCCCCGAGGGCTTCACCACTTTCGAGAACCTGCCCGACGGGCCGGCACAGGTCAAGGTCTGGCAGGGCGAGCAGCTGATCGACCTGGCGCCCCAGCAAACCGCCATAGGCGCGACACTGGGCAAAAACGTGTTTCAACTGACGGTGGTGCCACGCAGGCGGCGCAGCTAGAACTGTGGTGCAAGCCACGGGCTTCCAGTGCCTGTAACACGCCCTAGACTGCACAGTCTGGAAACGTCGTTGACACACTCCGGGCTCAAGCCTAGATTGAAGCCATGCGTGAACCTGACCGGTTGGCGCATGGACCGGAGGTTTCATGGCACAGGCTCACACCCCACCGCCGCGGCATTCGACCATTGCCCGGCTGCATCGCATCAAGAAATGGCATGTCAACCACAAGGAAGACCACCCGCTGGAATACCAGATCTGGGATGTCATGCTGACCTTCTGGGTCATGGGCTGGATTGCCTGGGTACCGGCAATGGCACTGGACGCGCCCTGGGCTTACCCGCTATGCATTGCTGGCGTCTGCCTGCCGGGCCTGTACATGCGTTTGCGGTTGCGCGCCCATGAGAGCCTGCGCCTGCGCTGCGACTGGGTTGACGAGATTCGCTGACCGGCCTGGGCTGGAAAATTGCTATGCTTTCAGTAGCTAGCCACGTACGTATTCATTGGCCTACAGCCTGATTTGGCACCTCAAAATGGCCTGAAAAGCATTTTTTTGGCCGCCAAAGCCCCACGCGAACCAACTTTCAAGGCACTTGGGCCTGTTTTTAATGTTTACGTTAAATTATTGCCGTATACATTAAATTTTTAATGTATACGACAAAAACTACCAAGTGGCTGTTTTAACGCCCTGCAAACATCGCCAAAACAAGCCAGAAAACGCGTATTTCCGGTATCAAATTGGCATCCAGCCCAATGAATACGTACGTATGCAGCTACTGATTTAATAGCAAAATCACTGCCTCGCCGTGCGCACATTGTGTGGCAGCGCCTGCGGGTGGCTGGTACGGAAGGGGTTGATGTCCAGCCCGCCGCGCCGCGTGTAACGCGCGTACACCGACAGCCTGAGCGGCTTGCAGCGCGTCCACACGTCCATGAAGATGCGCTCGACGCACTGCTCGTGAAACTCGTTGTGGTTGCGAAAGCTCACCAGGTATTGCAGCAGCCCTTCCTGGTTGATCTGCGGGCCTGAGTAACTGATCTGCACGCTGCCCCAGTCGGGCTGGCCGGTGACCAGGCAATTGCTTTTGAGCAGGTTGCTGGTCAGGGTTTCCTGCACCGGCGCTTCATCGAACTCGGCAAACAGCAGTTCGGGCATGGGCGTGAAGTGGCTGCACTCGACATCCAGCCGGTCCAGGTTCAGGCCGTCCATCTCGTGCACAGGCTCGCGGTCAAACAGCTCCGGGCCCAGGGTCTTGATACCGACGCCGGCGCCGACAGCAGCGTTCAGGTCTGCACGTATGCGCTCACGCACGTCGCGCGCGTCGGCAAAACGCGTGTTGTTAAAGCTGTTGAGGTAGAGCTTGAAGGATTTGCTCTCAACGATATTGGGCGACTCGCAGGGCACGGTGATGTGCGCCAGCGCCACCTGCGGCTTGCCGCGCAGGTTGAGCCAGCTCAGCTCGTACGCCGTCCACATGTCGGCACCGAAAAAAGGCGGCGCATCGGTCACGCCAATTTCTGCACGCTTGCCGGCACGCGGGATGGGAAACAGCAGCGACGCGTCGTACTGGTCGATATAGGCCGAAGTTTTGCCGAGCTGGGATTGTTCTGGGGTGTTCATATGAATCGGGGGTTCTGCAGGGCATCTGCAGCCTTTAAGTGCGGAATCAAGGGCGCGAGGATGCGCTCAACGACGCCGGGTGGCAAATCATGCCCCATGCCGTCCACGCTGTGCAGCACCGCACCGGGAATACGCCTGGCCGTGTCTTCGCCGCCCGCAAAAGGCACCAGCGGGTCTGCCCTGCCATGAATGACAAGTGCAGGCACGCTGATGGCCTGCAGCTCTGAAGCCCGCGTGGTGTCAGCCACGATGGCGACCATCTGGCGCACGATGCCGGGCGGGTAAAAACTGCGCGCTGCAGCCGCCGCGACTTTCTCGCGCAGTTCGGGCTGCGGCGTGGGGAAACCGGGGCTGCCTATGGTTTGCAGCAGTTTCACGGTGTGGTCTATCGCCGCATCAAGGCCCTTGCCGGGCCGCTTGAGCAGCACCCGCGTGACCGCAGGACTGGCCTCCGGCAGGCCGCGTGCGCCGCTGGTGCTCATGATGCTGGTCAGGCTTTTCAGGCGGGTGGGCGCCAGCAGGGCCAGGCGCTGCGCCATCATGCCGCCCATGCTGACGCCGACAACATGGGCCTTCTCAATTTGCAGTGCATCCAGCACGCCCAGCGCATCGGCCGCCATGTCCTTGAGGCTGTAGCGCGGCGTGATGGTCATGCGCAACCGGAACTTCAGTCCTTCCCACAGCAGGTTGGGCATGCCGAGGTGGGCGAACTTCTGGCTAAGCCCCGCGTCGCGGTTGTCAAACCGTATAACGCGATAACCGGCATCGACCAGCGCCTGCACCATGCCCGGCGGCCAGGCAATGAGCTGCATGCCGAGCCCCATGATGAGCAGCACCACCGGGCGGCCCGAAGCGTCACCGGGGTGGGTGTCTTCAACCTCGATGTCGATGTTGTTGGCTTTGAGTTTCATCCGGACATTATGTATACAGCTCTCTCGTCATTGCGGGCTTGACCCGCAATCCATGACTTCTGCGCCGCGCCGAATACGGGGATGGATCCCGGATCGAGTCCGGGATGACAGCCCGGAAACTGAAGGCTTAAGTGAACTCCCGTTCACGCAGCCACTTGGTCGCAATCCATTTTTCACCAGCGGTCACCGGATCGCCGCCATGCAAACTCAGGCTTGAAGGGTGGGCCCGCGGGTAGCTGAAAAACACGGCGTTGCCGCGTTTGGGCAGCACATTGAACTTGACGGACGGGAACACCGTCGCGCCGCCCTGCGCCGGCTCATTCAGATACATGATGAGTGTGGCAACCCGCTGGCCGCCGCACTCCAGTATCGCCGGGGTGCCGGGCTCGACCGGATCGAAATAATCGTAGTGAGGTTTGTACTGGTCGCCCGGGCCGTAGCAGAGCACCTGCAGGCCTTCACCGTTTTGCTGGGGCCAGCCCAGCAGCCTGGCAATGCGGGCCTCGACACGCCGCACCACTTCAGTTTCGCCACGTGCGTAAAACATGCCGTCGCTGGTGCGCGCGGGGTTCAGCTCCTCGCCGCCGGTGCGGGTGTCTACCGTCAATGATCGCGACAGCCGGGGCCGTGCTTCTTCAATCAGCGCCTCACATTCGCTGTCGCTGAGCAGGCTGGCGAACACAACAATGTCTGGAGTGGCCGACTGGTGAATCACCTGTACCCACTTGTCCCCGGCATCGACCATGCCGCCCGTGACAGGCAGCGCCAGAGCGGGAACGGGCAATACACGAAGCGACTCCCGCAGCATCTGCACGGCACGTGTGGCTGAATCGTGATTCCAGCCGGCGTCGAGCATGGCCTGGAACAGGGCTTCTTCTGAATGCCCGGCCAGCGCCTGTGCAGCCATCCAGTCAAGCACCTCACTTGTGAGGATTTGCTCTCTGGCGGCCTGCTTCTTCATGACGAGGTTCAGGCTGGCTGTTTGCGGCGAAACACCAAACGGTCAGGTGAAGAAGCTTTCGCATCAAAAGCGTACCCTTCGGCATCGAAACCCTGCAGTTTTTTGACCGTGCCGGCCTTGTTCTCAATCGCGTAGCGCGCCATCAGCCCGCGTGCGCGTTTGGCGCTGAAGCTGATGATTTTGTACTTGCCGGCACGCAACTCTTCGAACACGCAGCTCACGACACGCACCTTCAGCGCCTTCAGGTCGACCGCCCTGAAATATTCTTCACTGGCAAGGTTCACGATGACAGGCGATGTGTCGGCCGCAGCGCGCTTGTTGAGGTAATCCGATATCTGTGTGCCCCAGAACTGGTAGAGGTTGCTGCCCCTGTCAGTTTTGAGCGCCGTGCCCATCTCCAGCCGGTAGGCCTGCATGCGGTCCAGCGGACGCAGCACGCCGTAAAGGCCGCTAAGAATGCAGAGATGGTCCTGCGCCCAGTCGAGTTGTTCGGCGCTGAGGGTTTTGGCGTCCAGCCCGCCATAGACATCGCCATCAAACGCCAGTGCGGCCTGTTTTGAATTTTTTGCGGTAAAGCGTGGTGACCAGGCCTGGTAGCGGCCCACGTTGAGACCTGCGAGCGTGTCCGAGAGCTTCATCAGCGTGCTGATCTGCTGTGGCGTTTTTTGCCTGAGGACCTCAATCAGTTCGGCCGACTGGCTGGCAAACAGCGCCTTGCTATGGGTGGCCACATGCGGTGGCGTGTCGTAATCGAGGGATTTGGCAGGAGAAAGTAAAAACAGCATGCTGGATATCAGTATCAATATGTATTCAAAGCCTGACTTTACGACAGCGGCCGAGGCAACCGGTCAAGACGGGCAATCTGCTGCCCTCTGTTGTCAGGCCAGGCTTGGCACGGGGCCATAATTACGTTAAAGTAAATCAATTACGATTAGTTAAATCACAAAAGCCATCCCCCGGAGCCCCATGCAGGGGCCACCAACTGATTCAGGCTTCCCAAGGAGACCCGTCCATGTCCGCCATTGTTCAAACTACACCGCCAGCGATGACCAAGGCCAGCCTTCCGCCACCCGCAGGCATACAGCAGTTGCATCACTATGCCTACCGCGCCAAAGATGCTGAAGAAACACGGCACTTTTACGAAGACATTCTTGGCCTGCCGCTGTATCACATCATCCAGAGCGACCATGTGCCCAGCACTGGTGAGTACTGCCCCTACACGCACTTCTTTTTCCGCCTGCGGGACGGCTCCTTCATCGCTTTTTTTGACCTCGGTGACGATGTCGCCGCACTGCCGTCGCCCAACACGCCGGCCTGGGTGAACCACATCTCCTTCCGGGTCGACACGGTGGCCGACCTGCAGGCCATGAAAGCGCGGCTGGAAGCCGAAAACATCGACGTGCTGGGCGTGACCGACCACCATGTGTTCAAGAGCATCTACTTCTTCGACCCCAACGGCATAAGGCTTGAGCTGACCGCGCAGCTGGCCACGGAAGACGAGATGGAAAAGGAAAGCCACATCGCCCACGCCCGGCTGGCGGAATGGACGGCGCGCAAGCAGCAATGGCGCCAGGAGCGGGCAGAAGGCAAAACCGCCGCGCCGCTCAAACCACAGAAAAATGACAGGCCTGAAGCCGGCGCAAGGGCGGCCAAAGCCTGAGGGTGAAAGCCCTGAAAAAAAGAGCCGGTTTTTGGCCTCAGCCTATTGCGGAGATTTTGAAACAGGCGCATTCTCTAGGGCCTGTCATCCTGTAAATCGCCTCCGCGTGGCCGCCGGAAAGGATTGCAATCTAGGCGCGAAACGAAGCCGGGGTAATCCCCGGTGAGGCTTCGCAACAACGAGTGCTGTCCTTTCCGGGTGCCACCCGCAGGGCTGGGGCTGCAAGGAATGCCCCGCGTCGTTGCAGCCCTTGACCGGGGATTACCCCGGCCTGCGGTCTGCGCCTAGCGCTGCACCCCTTGCAGCCCCAGCGCGGAGGCGATTTACAGGATGGCAGGCCCTAGTTACGTGATTTGACGCCATCCCGCGCCGGACACGGCTTCATGGAGTCCACCATGCGTGCTTCAAGTCTCTGGCTTTCTGTCGCGTTATCCATCTCCGCCCCCCTTGCCCTTCCGGTGGCTTCCCACGCAGCGACGCCCGCAACGCCCAGCGTGCAGGCCATCATGGAGGCCATGAACAAGGCCAATGCGGCTGTTGTCGGCATCCGGGTTACTGCTGTTGAAGGATCAAGATCGGCTGAAAACCTGGGCAAAAAACGCACCGGCTCCGGCGTGGTCATAGGAGCCGACGGCCTGGTGCTCACCATCGGCTACCTGATGCTCGAAGCCGAACATATTGAAATCGTCACGCAGGACAACCGGGTATTGCCCGCCACCGCCGTCGCCTACGACATTGCCACCGGCTTTGGCCTGGTGCGCCCCCTGCTCCCGCTGCGCGGGGTGGCCCCCGTCACCCTGGGCAGCGTGCGTGACCTGAAACCCGGTGAACCGCTGATGGCCGCGACCGGCAATACCGGCGGCGCGAATGGCGACAATGGCGGCGTCAGCATGACGCAGCTCGTCAACACGCGGGCCTTCTCGGGCACCTGGGAATACCACCTCGACACAGCGATATTTACCAGCCCGCCTGTAGCGTCCAGCCGGGGCAACCACAGCGGCGCACCGCTGTTTAACCACAGGGGCGAACTGGTTGGTGTGGGCTCACTGCTGGTGATGGATGCAGCAGGTGAAAACCGCCGCAACCCCGGCAACATGTTTGTGCCTGTAGACCTGCTCAAGCCCATACTGGCAGAGATGCGCCAGTCAGGCAGCAGCAGCCAGAGCCGCAGGCCATGGCTGGGCCTGACCTCCAGCGACCGTGAAGGCAAGGTGCAGATCGTGCGCGTCAGCGCGGACAGCCCCGCAGAAACAGCGGGCCTGATGCCCGGCGTCATTGTGCTGGCCGTCGATGGCGACCAGGTCACCACACTTGAGGCCTTTTACAAGAAGGTGTGGGCGCGCACCGCGCCCAATGAACCCATCAAGCTGACCATCATGCAGGGCAGCGAGGTCAAGACCATCGTGCTGACGCCGCAGGACCGCATGCTGACGCTGAAAAAGCCCGCCGGCATTTGAATTCGACGGCTGATTGGCCTGCAAACACACCACCCCGGCGGGGTATGGCCAGTCGAATAAAATCAGGGGTCCCATTTACACCTCAACGCGGCATCGCTCTCGATGCCGCTTTTCATTGCGCCCATGACCGAAGCTGTCCCATCACAAGCACCCACGCCCACCAACCCCGCATCCGATGCTGTCAAGGTGGTCGTACCGACGCCGGGGCTGGACGCACTGGCCAAGTCATTTGCGCCCACCGAGATTGAACGCCATTGGGGCCCGCTCTGGGAGCAAAGCGGCCAGTACGAGCCCACACTGGACGCCGCCAAACCCTCGTTTGCCATCCAGCTGCCGCCACCCAACGTGACCGGCACGCTGCACATGGGCCACGCCTTCAACCAGACCATCATGGATTCGCTCACGCGCTACCACCGCATGAAGGGCGATAACACCTTGTGGGTGCCGGGCACCGACCATGCGGGCATCGCCACGCAGATCGTGGTCGAACGCAAGCTGCAGGGCGAAGGCAAATCGCGCCATGACCTGGGCCGCAAGAATTTTGTGGCGAAGGTGTGGGAGTGGAAGGAAGAATCCGGCACCACCATCACACGCCAGATGCGCCGCATGGGCGACTCGGTGTCGTGGAAGCACGAATATTTCACCATGGACCCCAAGATGTCAAAGGTCGTCACCTCGACCTTTGTGCAGCTCTATGAACAGGGCCTGATCTACCGCGGCAAGCGCCTGGTGAACTGGGACCCCATCCTGAAATCGGCTGTGTCCGACCTCGAAGTCGAAAGCGAGGAAGAAGACGGCTTCATGTGGCATATCCGCTACCCGCTGGCCGATGGTTCGGGCTCGCTGACAGTAGCCACGACCCGGCCTGAAACCATGCTGGGCGACGTGGCCGTGATGGTGCATCCCGAGGATGATCGCTACAAGCACCTCATCGGTCAACTGGTGTCGCTGCCGCTGTGTGATCGCACCATCCCCGTGATTGCCGATGACTATGTAGACAAGGAGTTTGGTACGGGCGTCGTGAAGGTCACGCCCGCGCACGACACGAATGACTATGCGGTCGGCCAGCGGCACCAGTTGCCCATCATCGGCGTGCTGACGCTGGATGCAACCATCAACGACAACGCACCCGAAAAATACCGCGGCATGGACCGCTTTGTGGCGCGCAAGGCTGTGGTTGCAGATCTGGAAGCACAGGGCTTTCTCGTCGAAGTCAAAAAACACAAGCTCATGGTGCCCCGTTGCGCACGTACCGGCCAGGTGATCGAACCCATGCTGACTGACCAGTGGTTTGTGGCGCTCAGCAAGGTCAGCGACAAGGACCCCACCGGCAAATCAATCGCGCAAAAAGCCATTGACGCCGTGAGCAGCGGCGACGTGAAGTTTGTGCCGGAACAATGGGTGAACACCTACAACCAGTGGATGAACAACATCCAGGACTGGTGTATCTCGCGACAGCTCTGGTGGGGCCACCAGATACCGGCCTGGTACGACGAGGACGGCAAGGTCTATGTGGCCGAGAACGAGGAAGACGCGCAAAAGCAGGCCCCTGGCAAAAAACTGGTGCGCGATGAAGACGTGCTCGACACCTGGTATTCGTCAGCACTGGTGCCCTTCTCTTCACTGGGCTGGCCTGAAAAGACAAAAGAGCTCGACCTCTTTTTGCCATCAAGCGTGCTGGTCACGGGTTACGACATCATCTTTTTCTGGGTCGCCCGCATGATCATGATGACGACACACTTCACAGGCCAGGTGCCTTTCAGACACGTGTACATCCACGGGCTTGTGAAAGACGCGCAGGGCAAGAAGATGAGCAAGTCCGAAGGCAATGTGCTGGACCCCGTCGACCTGATTGATGGCATCGAACTGGCGCCCCTGCTCGAGAAGCGTTCGCAAGGCCTGCGCAAACCCGAGACGGCGCCCCAGGTTCGCAAGAACACCGAGAAGGAATTCCCTGCCGGCATTCCCGGCTATGGCGCTGACGCATTGCGTTTTACCTTTGCATCATTGGCCAGCCTGGGCCGCAGCATCAACTTCGACAGCAAGCGCTGCGAGGGCTATCGCAACTTCTGCAACAAGCTCTGGAATGCCACGCGTTTTGTGTTGATGAACTGCGAAGGCCAGGATTGCGGCCTTGCCGAACACACCAAAGAACAATGCCAGCCTGGCGGTGAGTTCCACAACTACATGAGCTTCTCGCAGGCCGACCGATGGATCTCGTCAACCATGCAGCGCGTCGAAGCCGACGTCGCGAAAGGCTTTGCCGAGTACCGCCTCGACAACGTGGCCGGCAGCATTTACCAGTTTGTCTGGGACGAGTTCTGTGACTGGTACCTGGAAATTGCCAAGGTGCAGATACAGACCGGCAATGACTCGCAAAAACGCGCCACGCGCCGCACTTTGATACGCGCCCTTGAGGGCATTCTTCGCCTGGCGCACCCCGTCATTCCCTTCATCACTGAAGAGCTGTGGCAGAAGGTTGCACCTGTCGCCGGAATGAAAAAAGGCGACTACATCGGCAACATGGCCTACCCGAAAAGCCAGCCCGAGAAGATCGACGAAAAAGCCGAAGCGCATGTCGCCAAACTGAAGACGCTGGTGGACGCCTGCCGCAACCTGCGAGGCGAAATGAATGTGTCACCCGCCACGCGCCTGCCGCTGTTTGTGCTGGGCGATACGGACTTCATGAGCTCGGTCGCGCCCGTGCTGAAGTCACTTGCCAAACTCAGCGAAGTCAAGGTGTTTGGTGACGAAGCCAGCTGGGTCGCAGCAGCACAATCGGCACCCGTCGCCATCGTCGGCGAAGCCCGGCTCTGCCTCTACATGGAAGTCGATGTGGCTGCAGAAAAAATCCGCCTGCAAAAAGAAGAAGCCCGCCTGACCGGCCAGATCACCAGTTCCGAAACCAAGCTGGCCAACGAAGCCTTCGTCAACAAGGTGCCGCCGGCCGTGCTCGAACAGGAACGCAAGCGTCTGGCCGACAACAATGCCGCGCTGGAGAAGATCCGCGAACAGCTGGTGCGATTGAAGTAGGCCTCCGCACAACAGAAAAAGCCCCGCTGGCCGGGGCTTTTTTGATGCTGGAAACGGAGAGCCTTCGCAAACAGGGCCTGCAAGGCCTCGGGATCTACACGCAGTGAGCGAACGTGGAGGCGATCGGCCGCCGCGCAGGGCCGCCCCAAGCAAGGCCAGCCCCCTTGGGGGGCAGAGAGCTACACGCAGTGAGCGAACGTGGGGGCTATATTTACCGGTTATCGAATTCCGGCTCTACCCACTGTGAGCCAGAACCAGAATCTGCCGAGGTCCCGGTCAGGTCCATCGGTGCGCTGAGCGACGAGTCGCTGGCGGGCTTTTCGGACGTCACAGCCTCATGCATGCGATGCGCCACATACCAGCTCGACCGCAGGCGCGCCTCCCGCGTGTGCGAGCCCAGGCGAGGCGTGACAAACAGGTTCTTCAGCCCGTGCAGCGGCGAGGTCTCGGCCAGAAACCGGGGTTCTGCGCCGTCAATCACACAGGCTTCTATGCGGCCATCCGTCAGCGCCGCAGCCAGGGCCGCCTCATTGAAAAGTTCACTGCGGCTGATGCCCACCCAGAGCTGGTTCTTCTTGCAGGCCGCCAGCAGCTTGTCGTTGACAAAACCCTTGAAGCGGCTGGCGTAAAGCATCTGGACCGAGACTGCATCGGCCTGGCTAATGAGTTCAGGCAGCGTGACAGGCTTGATGCGAAGACGCTCCCAGATGGGCGCCGTGTGATGCACGGCAGGGTCGTAACCGATCAGGCGCACGCCCAGGCCGTTCAACATGCCCGCAAGCGTATGCGCAGTGGGTGCGAGGCCGAGGATACCCACAGTGCTGCCACTGAGTTCACGACCCATCTGCGCAGAAGGATGGCGGCGCCCCATGAGCGCAGACACGACACCGCGGCGGTAGAGAATCAGCAGGCAGCTGAGCAGGTATTCGGCATTCGAACGGACATTGGCGCTGCTGGCATGAATGACCTTAATGTCGCGTTCCTTGCAGGCTTCGAGGTCGGTGTTGTCCGTGCCCACATGCAGGCGGCCAACGGCCTTGAGTTTGGGCAGGAAATCGAGGAACTCGCGCGTCACGACGGTCTGGCGCGGGAAGATGATGCCCCGGGTCTTGTAGGCGGCCTGACGCAATGAAACAAGGTCGTCGGCGAATTCGGGGCGGTACTCGAGGCTGTGCCTGGCTTCAAGCCAGGCCATGGCCTCTGGTACGAGTGCGTCTAGAAGTAAGATGTCCACCCTGCTGTCCTTGGTTCGCTGTTTTTTCGTTTTGTGGGCGTTTGTGTCGCTCTAAATTGCGGAATTGTCCGACGCGCCGGCCGCACCGGCCGCCGCAAACTCAATGTTTTCCCCTGATCTAACCCGATGCCCAAAATCACGAATTTGAACAAAGCCGTTTTTCCGGTTGCCGGCCTTGGCACCCGCTTCCTGCCGGCCACCAAAGCCCAACCCAAAGAAATGCTGCCGGTGGTAGACAAACCACTGATTCAATACGCTGTGGAAGAGGCCTATGCGGCAGGCATCCGTCACATGATTTTTGTAACAGGACGCAATAAGCGTGCCATTGAGGATCATTTCGATACAGCCTATGAGCTTGAAAACGAACTTGAAGTCGCCCAGAAGCTGGAACTGCTCAAGCTCGTCAAATCCGTGCAGCCCCAGGACATGGATTGCTCGTATGTCCGTCAGCCGCGATCCCTTGGCCTGGGCCATGCGGTGCTTTGCGCCGAGCACCTTGTCGGCAATGAGCCTTTTGCAGTTTTGCTGGCTGATGACCTGATGGTCGGCCCACAGGATGGCCAGCCGGTTCTGGCACAGATGAGCGCCCAGTTTGACAGGCTCAAACAATCCATTCTTGCGGTTCAGGAAGTCCCTGCGGAACATACCCGCCGTTACGGCATCGTGGCCGGCGAGGAGATGAAAGACGGCCTGATGAAGGTCAACGCCATGGTCGAGAAACCAGCGCCCGAAGCTGCACCTTCGCGCATGGGTGTGGCGGGCCGCTACATCCTCACACCGGCAGTTTTCAGACATATCCGCAACCAGCCGACAGGCGTGGGCGGGGAAATCCAGCTGACCGATGGCATTGCGAGCCTCATGAAGGAAGAAGCGGTGTATGCCTTCCAGTACAAGGGCAAGCGCTATGACTGCGGCAGCAAGTCGGGCTTTCTGGAAGCGACGGTAGAGCTGGCCCTGCAGCACCCCGAAGTGGGTGAGAACTTCAGGGCCTACCTGAAAGAGCTCAAACTCGGCTGACCGGCAACGCAGGCAGCGCTTTTAGAGGCATTTAACGCCTCTTGAGAGTATTTATCGATACTTATCAAGCTTTAACGGCGTTTGAGGACGTGAATAAAATCGCCGCCAGACGTACTTTGCTCCATCAGCTCGTTGCCCGTCTGCTTTGCAAAAGCCAGAAAATCCCGGGTAGAGCCCGAGTCTGTAGACACCACACGCAGCAGTTCGCCGCTTTGCATGTCGGCCAGTGCTTTTTTGGCTTTCAGTATGGGCAGCGGACAGTTGAGGCCGCGGGTGTCGAGTTCTTTGTCAATGTTCATCTTGGTCCTTGGGTTGCCCTCATTTTAAAAGGTGCTGGTGGCCTCAGTCGCGACGGGGCCATTCCACAAACTCGGGGTTATGGCCTTTTGACTTCAGCCAGTCGGCCAGGGCATAGCCCGTTCCGGCGGGCCAGCATTTGACCTTGTCAAAGTCATACAGCTTGTAGTCGACCAGTTCGGCAGACAGGGCCACCTCGCCCTCGCAGACGGCATGGTAGGCAATGATGATCTGGTTCATTCGCTGGAAGTCGTAAACACCAATGAGGTCCAGCGACAGGGTGCGCAGGCTGGTCTCCTCCTGGATCTCGCGCTTGATGCCGCCCTCCGGCGTCTCGCCGGCCTCCATGAAGCCTGTGATCAGGGCGTAAGCCTTGTGGCTCCAGGCGGCATTGCGCGCCAGCAAAATCCGGCCCTCATATTCAATGACGGCCGCCAGCACGGGGGTGGGGTTGTTCCAGTGGGTATAGCCGCAGGCCGGGCAGCGCAGGCGGGCCTTTTCGCCGCCGTCTTCCATCTGGGTGACCATCTCCAGCGCCGTCGCGCAACTGGGGCAGAACCTGAATTCATGGGTCATGCGGGGAACACCCCTGTCGACAGGTATCGATCACCGCGGTCGCACACCACAAACACGATCACGGCATTGGTCACGGTTTTGGCGATTTCCTGGGCCACCCAGCAGGCGCCCGCTGCTGAAATACCCGCAAAAATGCCCTCTTCGCGCGCCATGCGCCTGACCATGTCTTCGGCGTCAAGCTGGCTGACGGACACCTGCCGGTCCACCGTGCTGGCGTCATAAATTTTCGGCATGTAGGCTTCCGGCCACTTGCGGATACCGGGAATACGCGAACCCTCGGCGGGCTGGGCGCCAATGATCTGGATGGCCGGATTTTTCTCTTTCAGGTAACGCGAAACACCGGTAATCGTGCCGGTTGTGCCCATGGCACTGACAAAATGTGTCACTTTGCCTGACGTATCTGTCCATATTTCAGGCCCGGTAGTTTCATAGTGAACTCTGGGGTTGTCCTGGTTGGCGAACTGGTCCAGCACCCTGCCCTGACCTTCTTTTTCCATTTTTTCGGCCAGATCGCGGGCGTGCTCCATGCCGCCGCTTTTGGGCGTCAGGATCAGTTCAGCGCCAAAAGCCTTCATGGTCTGGGCACGTTCAATCGACAGGTCCTCCGGCATGATGAGCACCATGCGGTAGCCCCTGATGGCCGCCGCCATGGCCAGCGCAATGCCGGTATTGCCCGAGGTGGCTTCGATCAGCGTGTCGCCGGGCTTGATGTCGCCGCGCTCTTCTGCGCGCCTGATCATTGAAAGCGCAGGCCGGTCTTTCACCGACCCGGCGGGGTTGTTGCCTTCAAGCTTTCCGAGGATGACGTTGCCGCGTTTTTTATTCTCGGCAGCCCCTATGCGCTGCAGCGCCGCCAGGGGCGTTTTGCCAATGGCGTCTTCGATGGTTGGGTATTTCATAGACCCACACTGTGCCATAATTCGAGGCTTCGCTCATTCCAGCCCGGGTGGTGAAATTGGTAGACGCAGGGGACTCAAAATCCCCCGCCGCAAGGCGTGCCGGTTCGATTCCGGCCCCGGGCACCAGGACTCAATACGACATGAGCCTGAGTAGCGCAGCACATTCCCATTAATACATCCAGCCGCCCTCACTTGACACAAACGCTGTCTCCGGCGCGCATCAACACCACCGTCACACTGATGGCCTGCGCGGCCTTCTTCAGTGGCGCCGCCCTGCGCATCTGCGACTCACTGCTGCCGCGGCTGGCGCTTGACTTCAACCACACACCGGGCGCGGCGGGCCAGGTCATCATCAGTTTTTCAATCGCCTACGGCCTGATGCAACTGGTGTTCGGCCCGCTCGGCGACCGTTACGGCAAGGCGCGCCTGATCTGGATATCACTGGCCGGTTGCGCTTTGGCGGCACTGGCCTCAGCCCTCGCCGGCAGGTTTGAAATCCTGGTCTGGACACGTGTCGCCTGGGGCATGAGCGCTGCCGGCGTGATGCCGCTGGCCATGGCCTGGATAGGCGACAACGTGCCCTATGAACAGCGGCAGGCCACCCTGGCGCGGTTTATCACCGGGAGTCTGTCCGGCATGATGGCCGGGCAACTGGCCGGTGGTCTTTTTGCCGATTCATCGCTGGGATGGAAAGGTGCTTTCCTGAGCCTCTCGCTGGGTTTTGCCATCACTGCATTCCTGCTCTGGTACTGGCTGCGCACAGCGCCCGCACACAAGGCGCCTGCGGGCGGGTTGAATGTGGCCGGCCAGTTGCGTGCAGTCGTGACAGCGCCCTGGGCACGTGTGGTGCTGGCTGCGGTGCTGGCAGAGGGCATCTTCCTGCTTGGCCCGATCAGCTATTTGCCCTCATACCTGCATAACCGGCATGGTCTGAGCCTGTCTTTCGCGTCGGCGCTGATTGCGCTTTATGCGGTGGGTGGACTGATATACGCGCTGACCGCCAAAAGGATTGTTCAGAAATATGGCGAGCGCCGCATGGTGCTGGCGGGCGGGGTGTTGATGGGCACGGGCTTCCTGGGTCTGCTGCTGTCACTCGTGCCGTGGCTGGCCGGCCCGCTGGCGCTGCTGACGGGTTTCGGCACTTACCTGTTCCACAACACGCTGCAGACCCATGCCACACAAATGGTGCCGGCGTTTCGGGGCACGGCCGTGGCGCTGTTTGCATTTGGATTGTTTGGCGGGCAGGCGATTGGCGTGCTAATTGCCGGCTACACCTATGACCACCTGGGCTATACCTTCATGTTGCTGGTGCCGGCCATCGCCCTGCCACTGACCGGCTGGGCTTTCGCCCGCGCCTTGCGCCTGCGTATCGCGACGGAAACCGCCGCAGTCACCGCGAAATAATCAGGCTGCGGCGGCCACGTTCTCCCTGGCCGGCACAAGCCTGCGGGCAACGTCGTCGACAGACAGTACATCGCCGAACACCAGCATCCAGTTGTTCAGCGCCCAGATGTGCTCGTCGGGCGTGAAGGCAGACAGCGCATCCTCGACCATGACCACGCGGTAGTTCTGCATCATCGCGTCGCGGCCTGTGGAGTCGCAGCAGACATTGGTGGCCGTGCCGCCTATCAGCACGGTTTCAATGCCCAGTTTTCGCAGCAGCTGGTTCAGCTCGGATGAGCCCTGCACCATCGCGCTGTAGCAAAGCTTGACCACGTGCTCATCACCGGGTTGCACATCGAGCTCGCTGTGCAGGGCGTAGCCCCTTGCGGCGGGGTCAAGGCTCTCCATGCGCTTTTGCTTGCGCTCCGGCGTATAGGTCTCGCTGTAATGCAGCGAAAGGTGCACGTCCGAGTTCACCGAGGTGGTCTGTATCCATACCACCTTGCCGCCCGCCTCGCGTACGGCTGCCGCAAGCCGGTTGATGGCGGGAATGGTCGCAGCCGCAGAGGGCACAGCAGCGGGAAAACCGGGCAGCACAAAGTGGTTCTGCATGTCGACCACCACGAATGCGAGTTTGCCTGCATCAAAACTGTCGTACGGGTGAAGACTGCCTTGCCGGCTGGTGACGCGGTCAACAATCCACTGGGGAAATTCCATGTTCAAACTCCTGAAATTAAAAAGAAAATTATTGGGTTCATCCGCCCTGGTTGACCACGCCAACCTTTTGCAGCCCCGCCCTGTTGGCCATCACCAGGAAGGCCGCAACAAAAGAATAGGGGGTGTCGAAAGACGGCTTCAAGTGAATCTCTGGTTGCACAGGCTGCGCCCTTGCAGCTGCCATGCGCGCCTGCACGGCCTGCATATCGGCAAGCGTTTCGCCGTTCCATTGAAGAAAACCGGCAGCATTCATCTGCACCTCGACCACCTCGGGCATAGTGCCGGCCTGCATGGACGGCATGTCGAGATTGACAGAGTGCAGCTGCACGGGAATAGTGATGATGAGCATGACCAGCAGCACCAGCATCACGTCGATGAGCGGTGTGGTGTTCATCTCTACCATGGGTCCGGCCTCGGGGTCATCGCCGCTGCTTCTGGACAGGTGTTGTGTGTAGAGCTTCATCGGTTTTGCGCCGGCTCGGTCACCAGGCTGACATGTGCGAAGCCGTGGCCCTGCGCCGTGTCTATCACCTGGCCGATGTAGGCATAGGGTGAGTTGGCGTCGGCGCGTATGTGGATCTCAGGTTGCGGCTTCAGGGCGGCGATGTCACCGATCAATGACGAGAGCGCCTGGATGTCTGGCGCGAAGCTGTCGTTGAAATACAGGTTGCCGACCCTGTCTACCGTGACCACCACATAGTCACCGCTGGTGTCGCGCCACTGCGCTGATTCGACCGGCAGGTTGACGTTGACGGTGGCGCTCACCACCGGAATCGTGAGCAGGAAAATGATCAGCAGCACCAGCATCACATCGACCAGCGGTGTGGTGTTGATCTCGGCCATCCAGCCGTCTTCGGCCTGGCTTTCGGTTGACGAATACAGCGCCACGGTCAGTCAATCACAGAAGGTACGACAGCTTCAGGGGCTTGGGCGGCATCAGCGCCCTGCGTCACATCGGTCGTGGCCAGCAGCAATGAATGCAGCTGCGCGCCGAAGTTGCGCAGCGACTCGAACGCCAGCTTGTTTTGCCTGAGCAGCCAGTTGTAGCCAAACACTGCCGGCACAGCAACCGCCAGGCCGATTGCCGTCATGATGAGCGCCTCTCCCACCGGCCCGGCCACGCGGTCAATCGACGCCTGCCCCGATGCGCCGATTTTGACAAGCGCCGTGTAGATGGCCCACACGGTGCCAAACAGGCCCACGAAAGGCGCGGTCGAACCGATGGTGGCCAGCACGGCCATACCGCTTTGCATGCTTATCTGCACACCCGAGAGCGCCTGCTCTATCGCCCGCACCAGCCAGGTGTCGTAGTCGACACGCGGCCTGAGCGCTGCGTACTGGTGAACGGCCGCGCTGCCCGCATCGGCCACATAACGTACGGGGTTGCTGGCTTCAAGCTTGCCCACATGCGATGCAAAGTGCCGCACGTCGTCAAACACGCCCTGAGCCACCGCGGCCTGCTTTCTCAGGCGCCGCAATGCCACAGTCTTGGCCAGCAATGCGTACCAGCTGGCAATTGACATCAGCGCGAGCAGCAACAGGCAACCCTTGGCCACCCAGTCGCCCTGCAGCCAGATGGCCGCCAGGCCGTAGGGATTGGCAGCCGCCGGTACAGGCGCTGCTGAAGGCCGTGCCTTGCCATCATTGAGCGAACCGCTTGCAATTCGCGTCGCCGGGACAGGTGAAGGTAGCGCTGCGGGAACCGCGGCCGATGACGGCGCACTGGCGCCCAGCGTGGTGCTGAGCTGGCTTTGCGCCGCTGCGGGCAACGCAGCCGCAGCCAGAACCATCGCCAGAAACAGCGCATGGAAAAGACCGGCAGGACGCATGGAGCGCAGGGTCACGGTGTTCGTCTGGTTCATGGAATGCCTTTGTACTGGAAATAAAAACGTGGCGGTAAAAAAGGTTGTTTCGGCGTCATCTTTTGCATTTTTCTTCAATGGCGCGTTTGAGCAGCGGCCCGATGGCGAGCAGGCCCTGTGCCGGGCCTTCGGGCGTTTCTCTGGCGCAGTCGATGTTGGCCGCACGGTCAACTGCCTCGGCGAAAGGGTCGCGCGGCTTGCGCCTGAGTTGTTCGTTGGCCATTTCAGAGAGGCTGCGCTGCGGCACCGCGATGGGCGGCCTGTAGATGTAGCGCGGCGGCAGGCGAAGGTCCAGCGGCGGCGCAAAGCCCCCGCCCTGCGGGCTGACCGCCGGGGCAGAACCCGCGCCACCGGGTCCCGCCGAAGGGTTGCCCGCTGCGAGACCTGATGTTGCCGGCGTGCCGGGTGAAACGTTTGCAGCAGCCGGCCCGGGTGGGGCGACTGAAGACGCAGGTGGCGCTATAGACGCACTGGCTGGCGTGCTCGCTGGTGCGACCAGTGTGGCTGTAGTTCTCGGCAAGGTGGCAGGCGCAGTTTGCACAGTCGCCGCTTCAGAAGCCGCGGTGACGCGCGGCACAACTGCTGCGGGCGAAGGCGCAGGCGGCGTGGCAGGTTGAGGCACCTGAACCGCAGGAGCAGGAGCAGGAGCAGGAGCAGGAGCAGGAGCAGGAGCAGGAGCAGGCGTTGGCGTTGGCGCGGGGATTGTTGCAGTGACTGCAGCTTGTGTCACGGGAGCCGGCTGCGGCGCGGGCGGCTCGGGTAGTACGGGCTGGGGCAAAGGCGCAGCCAGCGAAGCAGCACGAAGCGGCGCGGGTGCTGCTTTGTCGATCACTGCCTGCGGCGTTGCAGACAGCGGTGTGCTTTGTCGCGCGGGGGCGGCTGCGGGAACAGATGGCACGGGCAGCTCGGGGGCGGCCTCTGTCGCCGGCAACTCAAGCTGCGTGGCAGCGCGCCCAAAGCGCCGCGCCGTGATGCTGCCGGGGTTGCGTGCAAATTCACCGCTGGCTGCTGCGTTGGCCGCCGGGTCTGAGGGCAAGCGGTTTGGGGCCGAATCGCTGCGAAACACCTGCACCACGATATGTTCTGCCACCGTCTGCAGCGGCCAGTACAGGTTGGCAATCAACAGCAGCCCGACGTGCGCCGCAATCACGGCCAGCCCGACACCCGGATGGGCGCGATCTTGCGGAGGCGGCGCGATAAACAGGGACCTTGTCACGCGGTCCATGTTCCCACAACTTTCATTTCAGGCCGAAGCAAGTGAAGCGGCCAGATGCAAAAAGTTAATATGGAAGTTAACTTTTCACATTCGGAACAGGTTTTGTCGCGCTGCAGGCTCCCAAAAGCCTTTAAAAACGTCTTTTTCAGGCATCAAATCAGCCTCCAGACCAATAGATACGTACGTGAGCAGCTATGTTTTTAATAGCAAATCAAACGTGATGCCGGCCCTATCACTCACTCACGCACCCACGCGCCTGCTCACTCAACCTTGATCTTGCCGTCCTGAATCGTTTTGGCCCACTTCACGGCTTCGGCGCGCATGTAGGCGTCCATCGCAGAGGGTGTGCTCGGCGTCAGTTCGGTGCCAAATTCGGTCATCTTCTGGCGTATGGCAGGCTCGCTGGTCACCTTGAGGTAAGCCGCATTCAGGGCCGCGATCACCGCTGGCGGCGTGCCGGTTGGCACCGAGAAACCCTGCCATGCCCAGGCGTCAAAACCGGGGTAGCCCGACTCTGCCACCGTCGCCAGGTCCGGCGTGGCGGCAAGGCGTTTCTCACCCAGCGAGGCAATCGCGCGCACTGTGCCGGCCTTCAGATGCTGCGCCGCCGTAGGCAGGTCGGTCATCAGCACCTGCAACTGGCCGCCGAGCAAATCCTGCACCGCAGGACCGGCGCCCTTGTAGGGAATCTGCACCATGGAAATGCCGGTGCGCTGCATCAGCAGTTCCATCGCCAGGTGGTGCGGCGTGCCGTTGCCGGGTGTGCCGTAACTGAGCTGGCCGGGCTTGGCCTTGGCCAGCGCGACAAACTCGGCCAGGTTCTTTGCCGGTACCGAGGGATGCACCGCCAGCACCAGGCCGAAGCGCGCAGTCAGCGACACAGGCGCCAGGTCCTTGAAAGAGTCGTAGGTCAGCTTGGGGTAAAGGCTGCGGTTGACCGAATACGTCGCACTGTCACCCAGCAGGAACGTGTAGCCGTCAGCAGGCGAGGTGGCCGCGGCCGTGGCGCCTATGGCACTGCCCGCGCCGGGACGGTTGTCAACGATGATCTGCTGGCCCAGGATGTCGCCCATGCGCGGCGCAACGGTGCGCGCAAACGCATCTGTGCCGCCGCCTGCGGCGTAAGGCACGATCAGACGGATAGGCTTGTTGGGCCAGGCCTGCGCCAGGGCGCCGGTCGCGGCCCAGGGTGTGGCTGCCAGGCTGGCAATGGCTGCGAGTGCATGGCGTCTGTTGGTGTTCATTTTTTGTCTCCTTGGTTGATCTTTGATTGCTGTCGGGAATTGTGCGCCTGTCTACGGCCTTGAACGCGCTATTCATTCCGGTTTGATACCCGGGCTCGTGAATGGCTCCGCCCCACTGCGCAGGCCAGCGTACACGGTCGGATAACGCAAGTGCAGACCCAGTTCGTTTTTCATGCGGCGATTGTCCAGCCTGCGGGATTCACCCATAAAACTCAGCATCATGGGTGGCAGCTGCTGCTGGGCTTCACCACGCTGTAAACGCGGTGGACGTGGCAGGCCGT
Organism: Polaromonas sp.; assembly: GCF_016185115.1. Classification (GTDB taxonomy): domain Bacteria; phylum Pseudomonadota; class Gammaproteobacteria; order Burkholderiales; family Burkholderiaceae_C; genus Polaromonas. Next base: position 253,857 of record NZ_JACPOF010000017.1, read on the forward strand.
ACATGTCGGCGGCCAGGTCGAAATAATCGCCCATTTTCAGTTGTGTGTCGTCGTTGACGTTGCTGATGCGCTGCGGTTTGCCGCGCCACATGGCTGCGAGGCAGGCGCGGGCAAGGTCGTCTGCGTGGATGTGGTTGGTGTAAACGTCGTCAAGAGCGGCCAGCACCGGCGTGCCCCTGAGCAGGCGTGCGCGCGGCGTGCCGCCTTCGCGGTCAGGCGCATAAATGCCGGGGATGCGCAGGATGTGTACCGGCACGGATGCCGAGCGCCCAAAAAACCTCACCGCACTTTCTGCATCCACACGCCGATATGCACGCGCGCTGGCAGGGTTCACGCAACGCGTTTCAGCCACCACATCGCCGCTGCAATCGCCATACACACCACTCGTCGAGCCATATACCAGCGCCTGTGGCAAGCCGCGCAGCCGCAGGGCCTGCAACAGCCTGCGCGTGCGGCCGTCATCGCGCGCATTGGCGACTTCATTGGCCGGCGGCGCCAGGTGAATCACACGGTCAGCCAGCCCCGACAACCTGCGCAACGTGGCGGCATCGTCCAGGTTGCCAGGCAGGGGCGTGATGTTTCTTCCGCGAAACGCCGCGAGCTTCGACTGCGAAGACGTGAGCGCCATGACATTGACCCGTGCAGGCAGGGCAGCCGCTGCGCGCAGGCCCACATCACCACAACCGATGATCAAAACGCGCTGGCGGCGAAAACGTGCAGGCAGCGCACCAAGGGGACTTGAATTTGAAGGCAAAATTGGGGTCTGGGCCAAAAGCAGGCCCACGCAAAACTACAGACCCCCAAGGATAACGAATATGAGCTTTAACGTGACCGTGCAACCCAGCGGCCGTACCTTTGTTGCGCAGGTAGATGAAGTCTTGTTGTCTGCCGCCATACGCCAGGGCATAGGCATGCCTTATGGCTGCAAGGACGGCGCCTGCGGCTCATGCAAATGCAAAAAGCTCGAAGGCACCATCAAGCAGGGCACACACCAGGCCAAGGCACTGACGGCTGAAGAGGCGGCTGATGGTTTTATCCTCACCTGCTGCGCCACCGCAGAAACCGACCTGGTGCTGGAGTCGCGCCAGGTCACCGACGAAAGCGCCTTCCCCATCAAGAAAATGCCGGTGCGCGTCGCCAGCCTGGCGAAAGCCTCACATGACGTGATGAATGTGCGCCTGCAATTGCCCGCTGCCGATGTGTTCAAGTACCACGCCGGTCAGTACGTCGAATTCCTGCTGCGCGACGGCGACCGCCGCGCGTATTCGATGGGCACCGCACCGCACACGCAGCTTGAGAACCCCGGCGTTGAACTGCACATCCGCCACATGCCCGGCGGCAAGTTCACCGACCATGTGTTCAGCGCCATGAAGGAAAAGGAAATCCTGCGCATTGAAGGCCCCTTCGGCAGCTTCTACCTGCGTGAAGACTCAGACAAACCCATGGTGCTGCTGGCATCGGGCACGGGCTTTGCGCCCATCAAGGCCATCATCGAGCACATGCAGTTCAAGGGCATCACCCGCCCTGCGGTTCTCTACTGGGGCGGCCGCCGCCCTGCCGACCTCTACATGAACGACTGGGTCAACAGCAAGGTCGCCGAGATGCCCAATTTCACGTATGTGCCGGTTATCTCCGACGCACTGCCTGAAGACGCATGGGCGGGCCGCACAGGCTTCGTGCACAACGCCGTACTGCAGGACATCCCCGACATGTCTGGCTACCAGGTCTATGCCTGCGGCGCACCCATCGTGGTTGACTCGGCACAGGCCGCGTACATCAAGGCTGGTTTGCCTGAGGAAGAGTTTTATGCTGATTCGTTTGTGACCGAGAAGGACAAGGCGCAAGCGACGGCTTGATCTTTGCCCTGCGGGCTGTCCCGGAACTGGTTTGAAGTCGACCCTCACGGCCAGCCGGGCTAATCGCGGGCCTGGTGGCGAAAGCATGTTGCTACAAAATAAGTAGCTGCTCACGCGCATATCCATTGGCCTGCAGCCGATTTTCGCAGGCAAAAACAGGTGCTTGAAGGCTTAAAACCCGGACAAACGCCATTCGCAGGTTCACGAAACAGCCAGGATGTAAAGCTGACTTTACACTCCCCGAACCTGCACAATTGCCATAAAAAAAGCCACCTCGCGGTGGCTTTTGCTTTCGCATGCCAGGCCGGCAATGCCAGCCTGAGCATGGCAACTTACAGCTTCTGGGTAGCCATGAAGTTGTCGAAGCGGTTTTCTGCATAACGGAACCATGACACCTGGTCACGCTGGAATGCACGCATGTCGGCGTAGATCTTCTTCCACTCGGGGCTCTTGGCATCGTTGGCGGCAAACACTTCCTGCGAGGCCTTGAACGAGGCTTCCAGCACGGCCTGGGAGAACGGCAGCACCTTGGTCTTGGCGGCCACCAGCTGCTTGAGCGCAGTGGGGTTCAATGCGTCGTACTTGGACAGCATGTCGGTCGCTGCCAGGGCAGAGGCTGCATCGACAATCGCCTTGTTCTCGGGTGACAGGGCATCAAACGCCTTCTGGTTGATGAAGAAGTCCACCTCAGGACCGCCTTCCCACCAGCCGGGATAGTAGTAAAACGGTGCAACCTTGTTGAAGCCCAGTTTCTGGTCATCGTAAGGGCCGACCCACTCGGCTGCATCGATGGTGCCTTTTTCCAGGGCCTGATAGATTTCGCCGCCGGGAATGCTTTGTGGCACTGCGCCCAGCTTTTGCATGACTTCACCGACCAGGCCGCCGCCCAGGCGCATCTTCATGCCCTTGAAATCGGCAACGCTCTTGATTTCCTTGCGGAACCAGCCGCCCATCTGGGTGCCCGTGTTGCCGCCGGCAAAGCTGACCATGTTGTACTTGGCGTACAGCTCATTCATGAGCTTGCGGCCGTTGCCGTGACGCATCCATGCCGTCATCTGGCGTGCATTGAGGCCGAAGGGAATGGCTGAACCGAGTGCAAACGCAGGGTTCTTGCCGTAGAAATAGTAAGGCACCGTGTGGCACATCTCGACCGTACCGGCCTGAACGCCATCGACCACGCCGAACGGGGGCATCAGTTCGCCGCCGGCATGCACGGAGATTTCGAATTTGCCGCCGGACATGGCCTTGACGGCATTGGCGAAAACTTCTGCACCGCCATAGATCGTGTCGAGCGATTTGGGGAAGCTGGAAGCGAGGCGCCAGCGAATGGCTGCCTGCGCATGGACGGCAGGCGCGACGCCTGCAGCAAGGACGCCGGCGATACCGGCATTTTTAATGAGTGAACGACGATCCATGAGTGCTTTCTCCTGAAAGTTTGCCTGAATTTTGGAATATCAAATTACATGTTCTGCTGCGTCGCCGCCGGACTTTTGATCCGTCGACAGGAATGCAGCTGAGCCCCGCAATTCTCAAGGCTTTTTAATCGCACCTGACCCGGTTATTACCCCTAGTACAGAGGCGAAAACGGTCTGAAAAGGGGTGTTTAGCTGTCAATAAACTGACTGCAGGCCACCGGTTGCCCCACATGACCAGAAAGCATGCCGGTGCGTGCCTTGACGGCATGGATGAAGGCCTAGAGTTTCTGGCCCTGCATGAAGCGGTCGAACGTGGCTTCGGTAAAACGGAACCAGAGGTTTTGTTCTCCGCGAAACCTGGCGTAGTCTGCATACACCTTCGCCCATCGCGGGTTGGAAGCAGACAGTTCTGCATACAGGTCACGTGAGACCTTGAAGGCCGCGTTCATCACATCTGCGGGAAAGGGCCGCAGCTTGGCGCCGGCGTTGACGAGCTGCTTGAGCGCTGCAGGATTGCGGGCGTCGTACTTGGCCTGCATGTCCACATGCGCGGCAGATGAGGCCACATCCACCAGAGCCTTGAACTCGGGGCTCAGGGCTTCCCAGGCCTTGCGGTTGACATACAGGTCCAGCTGCAGGCCACCCTCCCACCAGCCGGGGTAGTAGTAATTGGGTGCAACCTTGTTGAAGCCCAGTTTCTGGTCGTCGTAGGGGCCTATCCACTCACCGGCGTCAATCGTGCCGTTCTCAAGCGCACTGTAGATTTCGCCGCCAGGCAGGTTCTGGGGCTGGCCACCCATGCGCTCTATGACCTTGCCGGCAAAGCCGTTGACCCGGAACTTCAGGCCCTTGATGTCGGCGAGCGAGCGGATGTCCTTGCGGAACCAGCCGCCCATCTGCGCGCCCGTATTGCCGCAGGGGAAGTGCACCATGTTGTAGGCCGCATAGAACTCGCGCATGAGCCTGAGCCCGTTGCCCTGGAAGGTCCAGGCACTCATCTGCCGGCTGTTGAGGCCGAAGGGAATGGCCCCGCCTATCGCGAAGGTTTCGTCTTTTTCATAAAAATAATAGGCCGCTGTGTGGGCGGCCTCGATGCGGCCCTGCTGCACGCCATCGACCACACCGAAAGCCGGCATCAGTTCGCCAGCGGGATGCACGGACACCTCAAACCTGCCGCCGGAGATCGCCTTTACATGCCGGGCAAAGGTTTCTGCGCCCCCATAAATGGTGTCCAGCGACTTGGGGAAACTGGAGGCCAGCCGCCAGCGCACCAGAGGCGCAGCGTGCACGGCAGGGGCCGCTCCCGCCGCAAGGACGCCCGCAATACCGGCATGTTTGACAAGTGAGCGGCGGTCCAGCATTTGACTCCGAATCAGGAAAGAAACGCCTGCGGCAAAGCAGTGGCAGACAGGCAGGCGCCCGGGGAAAGCATGCAGGATTCTAGAAACCGGAATTCGCACCTGCGCAGGGATTTACCCTTGAAAACCTGACATGGCCCTGAACCCGCGGGATCAGGACACAAGCACATCAAGCCACGGACTTGAGCGTGACACGTGAAGATCTGCCCGCCGCACACAGCTCGCCAAAACGCGCCGTGACGGACGACTCGATGCCCTCAGCATCAAGCCCCTGCATGGCCAGCAATTTGGCATGGTCGCCATGCTCGATGAACTCATCCTTCAGGCCAAGGTGCAATACCGGCATGGATACGCCTGCAGCCTGCAGGGCTTCACTGACCGCACTGCCGGCGCCGCCCATGACGGCACCTTCCTCGACCGTCACCAGCGCCTGGTGCGACGCGGCCACGCGCAGCAGCAATTCGGTGTCCAGAGGCTTGACCCAGCGCATGTTCACCACCGTGCAGCCCAGCTTTTCAGCCGCCTGCAAGGCAGGGTAAAGCAAGGTGCCGAACGCAAGGATGGCAATGCCGCCGCCCTCTTTTCGAATCTCGCCCTTGCCGAAGGGCAGGGCATCCAGATTGGTTTCCGGCACCACGCCGACACCGGCGCCGCGCGGGTAACGCACAGCGACCGGGTGGTTCTGCTCAAACGCAGAACTGAGCAACTTGCGGCACTCACCCTCATCTGCCGGGCAGGCCACGCTCATGTTGGGAATGCAGCGCAGGTAGGGAATGTCGTAAGCACCGGCATGCGTCGCACCGTCGGCGCCGACCAGCCCCGCGCGGTCAAGCGCAAACACGACCGGCAGGTTTTGCAGCGCAACGTCATGAATGAGCTGGTCATAACCACGCTGCAGGAAGGTCGAATAAATGGCGACCACGGGCTTGAGGCCTTCAGTCGCCATGCCCGCCGCAAACGTGACGGCATGCTGCTCCGCAATGCCGACATCGTGATAGCGCTCGGGAAAGCGCCTGTGAAACTCGACCATGCCGGAACCTTCACGCATGGCGGGCGTGATGCCGACCAGGCGTTTGTCATGCGCGGCCATGTCGCACAGCCACTGGCCGAACACCTGGGTGAAGGTCTGTTTGGCAGGTGCGGTGGATTTCTGCAGGCCCATGGCCGGGTCGAACTTGCCGGGGCCGTGATAGGCAATGGGGTCGGCCTCGGCCAGCTTGTAGCCCTGCCCTTTTTTGGTCACCACATGAAGGAACTGCGGGCCACTGCCTTTTTGCATCAGCTGCTTGATGTTTTCGATGGTCGGTATCAGCGACTCGAGGTCATGCCCGTCAATCGGGCCTATGTAGTTGAAGCCGAAATTCTCGAACAGCGTTGCCGGCACCACCATGCCCTTGGCATGCGTCTCAAAACGCTTGGCAAGTTCAAGCAGGGGCGGTGCAACGCTGAGCACATGCCGGCCTACATTCCTGGCGGATGCATAAAAACGGCCGCTCATCAGCTGGGCGAGGTAGCGGTTGAGCGCGCCTACCGGCGGGCTGATGCTCATGTCGTTGTCGTTGAGCACGACCAGCAGCTTGCAGTTGTCATGCACACCGGCATTGTTGAGCGCCTCGAAGGCCATGCCTGCACTCATCGCGCCGTCACCAATGATGGCGACCGAATAACGGTCTTCGCCCTTCTGCTTCGACGCCAGGGCCATGCCCAGGGCGGCAGAAATCGAGGTCGAAGAATGGGCCGTGCCGAAGGTGTCGTACTCACTCTCGTCACGACGCGGAAAGCCGGACAGGCCGCCGAACTGGCGCAGGCTACCCATGCGCTCGCGCCGCCCGGTGAGGATTTTGTGCGGATAGGTCTGGTGGCCCACGTCCCACACCAGCCGGTCGTCGGGCGTATTGAACACATAGTGCAGCGCGACGGTCAGCTCAACCGTGCCGAGGTTGGAACTCAGGTGCCCGCCGGTCTTGGATACCGTGTCCAGCAGGTAGGCCCGCAACTCGTCGGCCAGCGGCTTGAGCTGTGCACGCGGCAGTTCGCGAAGGTCGGCCGGGCTGCTGATGGATTCGAGGAGTGAGGTCATCGTGATGTCTGTTTTCTTATGCGCGGGATTTCAGCGCTCAGTGCTGGCGGTTGACCAGCATGTCGGCAAGTGCGCGCAGTGCCGCAGTGCCGCGCAGCCCGTGGGCATCTACCTGGTCCAGGCTGGCAAGCGAACGCGCCAGCAACTGCTGCGCGTATTGCCTGGAGGCATCCAGCCCCATGAGCGATACAAACGTCGGCTTGTCCTGCGCAGCATCCTTGCCGGCAGTCTTGCCCAGTGTGGCAGAGTCGGCCGTGACGTCCAGGATGTCGTCCACCACCTGAAACGCCAGGCCCACTGCCGCGCCGTAATCGCGCAGCGCTTCCAGGACCGGGGCGGATACGGCGCCACAGTGCGCGCCCATCATCACACTGGCCTGCAGCAACGCGCCGGTCTTGAGGCGGTGCATTTCGTGCAACTGCTCTGAGGTGAGCGGCATGCCGACGCTGGCCAGGTCTATGGCCTGCCCGCCTGCCATGCCCTGGAAGCCCGCAGCTTTCGCCAGGATACGGCACAGGCGCGCCTGCATCGCGTGATCGATATCGGCATCGTCGGGCGTGAGGAACTCAAACGCCAGTGCCTGCAGAGCATCGCCGGCCAGCAGGGCCTGGGCTTCGCCAAACTTCACGTGGACAGTGGGCTTGCCGCGCCTGAGCACATCGTTGTCCATGCAGGGCATGTCGTCATGAACCAGTGAATACGCGTGAATCAGTTCCACCGCACAGGCAGAACGCAAGGCGGCATCGGGATTGCCGCCCACCGCCTCGCAGGTGGCCAGTACAAGAAGCGGGCGCAGGCGCTTGCCGCCGTCGAGCACTGCATAACGCATGGCGTCGCCCAGCCCTGCCGGTGCTGGCGCCTCTACCGGACAGGCCACCCAGCAGGACAATGCCTGCTCAATGGCGGCAAGCTGCTGCGAGCTCCAGTCGGCAAGATTGAAAAGGGAAAAGTTTTCGGGTGCGTTCAAGGCGTTTCTCGGCGGCGCTGTGCCTGCAGTGCGAAGGACCTGTCCTAGGCCCACGGTTTCAGTTCATTGCCCTCAAGAACCCTGACCTGATTTTCAACGACTTCCAGCCTGCTTTTGCAGAACGCCAGCAACTGGGCGCCGCGCTGGTAGCCCGCAAGCAACTGGTCCAGTGGCAACTGGCCCGACTCCAGGCTTGAAACCAGCTCTTCCAGTTCCCGAAGCGCGGCTTCATAGGTGGCAGGCAGCGCAGGTGCGGGCGGAGCGGAAGAAGCGGTGGCTGGGGCAGCGGAGGATTTGGCCATGATATTTGGGGTGAGGACTGATTTTAGGCCTTTGCCGCCATGCTTTACTTCCCCGTGTGCAGTCCTTGAGGCGGGACGGGGGCAAGTCAGTCAATCATTATCAGCCGCCAGCCATCAGCAAGGGGGCGGCGGGTAGAATTGAGAACAGTTCTCGATAAGGTGACCACTGCGGCCTCCGCCGCACCATTGCATGCCCGATTTAAGCCTTCGCCTGTTGCAGGCCACCAGCCAGCTCCCCATTTCAAGCTACTTTGACGCCGGTCTTTACCAGCGCGAGCAGCAAAAGCTGTTCGCGCGCGGACCCCGCTACCTCGGTCACGAACTGGCAGTTCCCAAGCTGGGGGATTTTTACACCCTGCCTCAGGAAGCTGAAGGAAGGGCGCTTGTCAGAAACGCCTCCGGAATAGAGCTGATTTCCAATGTCTGCAGGCATCGGCAGTCGACCATGCTGCAAGGCAGAGGCAACACCGGCAGCAACATCGTCTGCCCTCTGCACCGCTGGACCTACAACACCTCCGGCGAGCTGGTAGGAGCGCCGCATTTCGAAACCGACCCCTGCCTGAACCTGAACCGCTACAAAACCACCACCTGGAACGGTCTGGTGTTTGAAGACAACGGCCGGGATGTGGCGGCGGAAATGTCCAGGCTGGAGACCATGGCCGATCTTGATTTCTCCGGCTACCAGCTCGACAAGGTGCACCTGCACCAGTGCAACTACAACTGGAAGACCTTTATCGAGGTCTACCTTGAGGACTACCACGTCGGTCCCTTCCATCCGGGTCTTGGCGGCTTTGTGACCACGCACGACCTCCAGTGGGAACTCAATAACAACTACTCGGTGCAGACTGTGGGTGTTTCGGACAAGCTGGGCAAGCCCGGCACCGACACCTACAAAAAATGGCATGACGTGGTGCTGCAATACCGCAAGGGCGTGCCGCCAAAATACGGTGCGATCTGGCTGACCTACTACCCGCATGTGATGGTCGAGTGGTACCCGCATGCCCTTGTCGTCAGTACATTGCACCCCCAGGCGCCGGACAGGACACTCAACGTGGTCGAGTTTTTCTATCCTGAAGAAATCTGCGCTTTTGAGCGCGAGTTCATCGAAGCCCAGCAGGCCGCCTACATGGAAACCTGCGTGGAAGACGATGAAATTGCCCTGCGCATGGATGCCGGCCGCAAGGCCCTCATGCTGCGCGGCGACAACGAGTTTGGCCCCTACCAGAGCCCCATGGAAGACGGCATGCAGCACTTTCACGAGTGGTACCGCCGCGAGATGGGCGCCAGCAAGACCACGCAGATGATCTGAGCCCCGTCCGGGCAGCCGACATCGCCTGATGCAGATGCCGCCCCGGATTTACAAGCTCCGCACCATACCCTGACCCGCCATGCAAGCCCTCTGGATGATCCTGGCCTCGCTCTTTTTTGCCAGCATGGGTGTGTGCATCAAATTCGCGTCCAGCCATTTCAACAATGCCGAAATACTGTTTTACCGCGGTGTATTCGGCATTATTTTCATGGCAGCCCTTGCGCACACACGCGGAACCACCCTTCGAACGTCTTACCCCGCGATGCACGCCTGGCGCAGCGTGGTCGGCGTGACCTCAATGGCCGCCTGGTTTTACGCGATTTCAGAATTGCCGCTGGCCACCGCCATGACCCTCAACTACATGAGCAGCATCTGGATTGCAGCCTTCCTGGTCGGCGGCGCGCTGATGCTGGGCAAGGCAGCCCCCAGGCAGGGCCCGCTGGTGCTGGCCATACTCACCAGCTTTGCAGGCGTGATGCTGCTGCTCAGGCCGGCCACGGCGCAAAACCAGGCTTTTGCGGCCCTGGTGGGCCTGTTGTCAGGCTTTGTATCTGCATTTGCCTACATGCAGGTGATGGCCATGGCACGCCTGGGCGAGCCGGAAACCCGCACGGTGTTTTATTTCGCCGTCGGCACCATGCTCACAGGTCTGTTCGGCATGGCCGGTCTGGGCATCTCGAACTGGTCATGGCCGCAGGCACTCTGGCTGCTGCCGCTGGGCCTGTTCGCATCGCTGGGGCAGTTGAGCATGACCAAGGCCTATTCCATAGCCGCACATCACGGCGGCACGCTGATGGTGGCCAACCTGCAATACTCCGGGGTCGTGTTTGGCGCCCTGTACGGCGTCCTGCTGTTTGGTGACAATATTCCCCTGTCCGGATGGCTGGGCATGGCACTGATAGTCGCCAGCGCCATCGCGGCCACCGTCCTGCGCGCGCGTGCCGCCCCCAACGCCCCCGCAGAAGAACACTGAGCCGCCTCCAGAGGAGCATGAGATGTACACCACCCTGATTTCCGCCGAACAACTTCAGGCGCTCGTTGATGCCAAAACACCCTTGCGCATCTTCGACTGCACCTTCGAGCTGATGCAGCCGCATGCAGGCGAAAAGCAATACCTGGATTCGCACATACCGGGCGCGGTTTACGCCAACCTCGACACGGCATTGAGCGCAAGACATGGCGTCAATCCCGCGAAGTCCGGGGCAGACGCCGTCATCACCGCGAGCGGCGCAGATGCGCCTGCCTCGGGCGGACGCCACCCGCTGCCGAACAGGGAGCGGTTTGCGACATGGCTGTCCAGTGTCGGTTTTGCGAACGACATGCAGGCCGTTGTCTATGACCGCAATGGCGCCAACTACTGCGGCCGGCTCTGGTGGATGCTTAAATGGGCTGGTCATGACAATGTTGCGGTGCTTGATGGAGGCCTGCAGGCCTGGCAGGCGGCGGGCGGCGCTGTCACCGCCGGCGAAGAGCCGGCCCACTTTCAGAGCAACTTCAAACTGGGCCACGAGAAAGTCCGCCTGGTATCGCCATCCACCATTCTTTCCGGCCTCGGCAAACCCGGCCAGACCCTGATCGACGCGCGCGGCGCGCCTCGTTTCAGGGGTGAAGTGGAGCCGCTGGACCCGGTTGCCGGTCATATACCCGGCGCACTCAACCGGCCTTTTACGCAAAACATGGGTGAAGATGGAAAGTTCAAGCCTGCAGCGCAACTGAGGTCAGAGTTCGAAGCATTGCTGGCAGGCCGCGACCCCGCCAGCGTGGTGCATCACTGCGGCAGCGGCGTCAGCGCTGTACCCAACATCATTGCGATGGAGGTCGCAGGCCTGGGCAGCAGCGGTCTGTACGCCGGCAGCTGGAGCGACTGGTGCAGTGATGCCAGCAGGCCAGTAGAGCGCGGATAGAACCAGAGCACGGTCAGAACGGAAAAGTCCGAACGGAATCGGGCTTTGAAGCAGCGGCAGCGCGTTTGCGCCAGACAGGTATTAACCCATTGGCATGGGCGTTGTCTGCACCTCCCCAGGCTCGGGCGGCGTTTGCAGCGGCTCTTCGGGCCGCGGGGGTGGCACATTCGGATTTGTCGCCATGGCCTTGCCTTTCAATTTTTCAGGTGTTCTGGCGTGCTGGAGATTTCGGGCTTGTCGGGCAGCTGGCGGATTTCCGCCTGGCCATCAACATCCTCTCCATCAGACGGAATGTCTTCTTCGCAGGAGATTTCGGGCTCTTCATTCTGGCCGTTTTTGCCAGGGCCTTCTTCGTGTTCCAGATCAGGGTGATCCGGGCGTGGCATGGACGGACCACCTGGAACTGCGCCGGGTGGGGATGACGGTGTGTGATCCATCAATACAGGCCGACCAGTATCAATGGCGCCTCACTGACGACGGTAGCTGCAGCAGCCATGCTGGCGAAAACCATGACAAAAAATGCGATGCACGGACCCAGGCGGGCCAGAGCGCTGCGGGGAAGATTGTCTGTCGGGGTGTCACGCTGCCCAGGCAAGCGTGATGAATAAAAATGATCTGAACCGGAAGCCGAATGTGCGTTCATGGCGAGCCACCTTTACACAGATTTTTGAAGATGTGTATATCTTGCGGCGCGAAAAATGGACGGCGTATAGGCGATAAAGCACCCTTTTTGTCAGCTTGTGGCTGACAGCAGGGATCGAAAGATCGGACGCCAGGTCAGTGAACGTGCGCAACGCTGCTGATCAGCGTGACCATTCCGATACCTATCATCAGCCACGCGATCTGCGCAGCGGTTTCCCGTGCGTTCACCCTTTTCTGGAGCTGGGGGATCAGGTCTGCAAGCGCAACATAGATGAAGCTGCTGGATGCCACGATCAGGAAGAAGGGCAGATAGCCAATGAGCTGGTCCACCAGTGCGTAGCCAACAATACCGCCCAATGCGGTGACGGCCCCGGCCATGGACACCTTGACGATCGCGGCGCGCCGGTTATTGGACGACTGCCTGAGCACCACCAGGTCGCCCATGTGATGGGGTATCTCATGCACCAGCACAGCCAGTGCGGCCACGACGCCGAGGCGCAGATCGGCCATGAAGGCCGAGGCTATGAGGATACCGTCGCCAAACGCATGCACGCTGTCACCGGCAAGCACGGCCCAGCCGCCCGACTTGCCGTGGCTGTGGTCGTGATGGTGATGGACGTGCCCGTGGCTATGCGCCTTGTGCAAAACGCCCGGTGCTTCGCGATGTTCGCCGCTGTTGTGCTCATGCCCGTGATGCCACAACTCAGCCTTGTCGAGCAGGAAGAAAAACACCAGGCCCGCGAGCAGCGCCGCAAAAAGCGCCTGGGGGCTGACCTGGCTTTCGAATGCCTCGGGCAGCAGGTGCATGAAGGCCGTTGCCAGAAGCGCACCCGCCGCAAGACTGAGCATATGTTGCGTGTAACGGGCAAGCACGCCGAAGCTCAACATGGCTGCCAGCCACACACTGCCGATGCCAGCGACCATGGTTCCGGCCAAAATTGCTATCAAAACCATAGCTTCTTGTGTTTGTTCTAAAAAGGCCGCAGCCCTGGATGATGAGAAAAGATGGTCAAAGAGGCCTGCAAGTCCCCCCGTACCCGTGCAACAAGGCCAAACCGCCTGTCACAGGGCGCAGCCATTTCGTCAATCTTATCAAGCGTGTCAAGTGCAGCCAGAAATAAAAAAGCCGCCTCCGGGCAGGAGACGGCCTTGACACCGCCCGAAGGCGGTTCCGGGGGCGGGGTTAAGCGACGCCGTGGGTCTTGAACCACTGGAGCGCACGTTTGAAACCGTCGTCTGCCGCTTCCTTGCGGTAGCTTGGGCGGTAGTCAGCGTGAAAGGCGTGTGGCGCGGAAGGGTAAACCACAAACTCGGAGGCTGCCGCAGCCTTGTTGCCCTTGGCAGCCGCGCTGGCCAGCGCATCCTTCATCTGGTTCACTGTGGTCAGCGGGATGCCGCCGTCCTGGCCGCCGTACAGGCCCAGCACCGGCGCTTTGAGGCCTGCGGCAAGATCCAGTGGGTTGGTCGGCGACAGGGGCGACGGGGTGCCGACGAGGCGGCCATACCAGGCAACCCCGGCCTTCACATTTTTGCTTTGCTCGGCGTACAGCCAGGTGATGCGGCCACCCCAGCAAAAGCCGGTGATGCCGACCTTCTTGAGATTGCCGCCATTGGCGCCTGCCCACTTCACGGCACCGTCCAGATCAGCCATGACCTGCGCATCCGGCACCTTTGAAACCACCTCGGTCATCAGCTTGGCCATCTCGCTGTATTTGCTGGGGTCACCCTGGCGCGCGTAAAGTTCGGGGGCAATCGCCAGGTAGCCGGCCTTTGCAAAACGGCGGGCGGTGTCGGCAATGTACTCATGCACACCGAAAATTTCCTGGATCACCAGGACGACCGGCAGGTTCTTTTTATTGGCAGGAGCTGCGTAAAAAGCCGGCACCTTGAAACCGTTGACTTCAAAACTCGTTTCACCCGTCTTCAGGCCTTCCGAGGACGTCTTGATGGCAGTCTGCGCCATGATGGGCATGGCTGTTGCGGCATAACCCACACCCAGCGCGGTCTTCAGCGCCGTACGGCGGCTTGCGCCGGCCTCGGTAGTCTGGCCGGGCAGCAGTGCGTCAAATTCGGTTTTCAGGTCATTGTTCAGCATGAAGGTTCCTCAGTTTTTGAATGAAAGGCAGGTCGACACCGACCATCTGAGTCTATTCGGTCAATATAGTTCTTGCCAGTACAGGGAAATACCGATCAGTATTTTCCCTTGGTTCACAGAAGACGCCACGCAGACAAATCGCCTTTTATCCTACAGCGCCGAAGACGGCTTGCGCCCAGACTTCATGACTTGGCCCTCTGAAATCCACCACCAGAACAGGAACCCAACCATGACATTCAAACGGTTTTTCGTCCCGGCCGCCCTCGCATGCATCCTCAGCGCATGCGCCCAGCAACAACACGTGCCCGCCATGCCGCCACCCCCCATGGCAGGCCAGTGCAACGCGGCCGCTGCCCAGTTCGCGCTGGGCGGTACGGCCACTACGGCGCTTGTCGAAGAAGCGCGCAAGCGTTCCGGGGCCTTGACGGCACGGGTGATAGCCCCCGGTCAGATCGTCACCATGGAGTACAGCGCGCAGCGCCTCAATATCGACGTCAACGCCGCCAATTCGGTGATGAACCTGCGTTGCGGCTAGAAACTAGGGTGCGTCGAGCAACTGAAACGGCAGTGCCTGCTTGACCAGTATCACGGTGCATGGCGCTTCCATCGCCACCTTGATGGGTACTGTGGCCACCAGGCGCTGCATCTTCAGCCCGTGGGTCGCAGCGCCCATCACGATGACGCTGACCTGGTTGCCCGCCGCGTACTGCACCAGCGCATGCGCAACATCGCCCGCCTCCAGTACATGGCAGGATATCTGATGCCCCATCAGGCCCAGCGGCTGCGCCCACTGCCGCATCTGGGTCAGGTAGCGGCGGTGCACACTGGTCTCGCTGGTCGCGTCACTTGATGCGCTGGTCTGGCCAGCTGCGATCACCGTCACACACGCCAGGCGGGCACCAGGGCGGGTCCCAAGTGCCCGTGCAACAGCCTGCCGCAGCGAGTAGAACGTGGCATCCGTCGTATCCTGATGCGGCAGCGCCACCATGACGATAGGGACTTCCTCGATCTGGCGGGTCGGCAGGGGACTGGGCTGGTAGTGCATGCCGGCCGCCTTCAGCCAGCGCTTGAGGTGTGTTCCCAGACTGGTACCTTTGGTGCGCAGGCCACGTTCAGTCACGATGACCTGTTCGGGATGCCGAAGGTCAAACGCCAAATGCGCCGCGGATGGGTAGCGTTTGGCCGCCTCGGGCTCCAGGCAGCGCATGATGACCTCCTGCAGCCATGGCGGTAACTGGGGCTGCAGCCTGCGCGGCGGCGTCGGGTCCATCCACAGACGCTGGCGCAGCCCACCGACGGTCTCGGGCGCGCCAAACGGCAACTCTCCGGTAGCCAGCTGGTAGAGCATCACGCCAATCGCAAAGATATCGCTGCGCGGATCACCCCGCACGCCAACCACTTGCTCGGGCGCAATCCAGGCCGGCGAACCCACGGCCTTGCGCAGTTGTTCAGCAAGCAGATCAGGGTAGTGCGCATGGCAGGACAGACCGAAGTCGAGCAACACGGCGCTCCCGTCGGGCCGGATCAGCACGTTTGCGGGCTTCAAGTCCAGGTGCACGGTGTCTTGCTGGTGCAGGCTGTGTGCAGCCATCGCCACAGCGCCGCCCAGGCGGGTCAGCTCATCCAGGTCGGGACGCAGCGGCGCATCCACCCACTGCTGCAGGGTTGCCCCCTGGACATACTCCATCACCAGGTAGGGGACGTTTTCAAGGTCCCCTGCCGCCACAAAACGCGGCACGTGCGGACCTGTCACAAGCTGCAATATCCTGTGTTCGACTTCAAAGCTGACGATGTTTTCGGCACCATCGCCAGCCGTCATGCGCGGAATTTTCATGACCATGGGGAAACCGGGATCCCTGGCTCCGTGGGTGTAGTGCACGCGATAAATGTGAGCCATGCCACCGGAATGGACGCACCCGTCAATCGTGAAACCGTCCAGTTCAGAGCCGGGCTCCATCAGCTTCATCGTCCCAGCTCCAGCCGGTCGGCAAAGTAAGCCGGCAGGCCTGCCTGCCGAATGGCGACCGCCGCCCCACGGTGGTCGTAAGCGACGCGGTGAAAGGTCAGTTGCAGTGTGTTTGTGTCAAACACCGCGTACATGGCCTGCTGGTTGCCGTCCCGGGGTTGGCCGACCGAGCCCACTGTGGCCAGCCAGTGTCTGTGTGCAGGTACTGGAATGGCCACACCAGCCGCAGGCGTGAACTTCATCAGCCCCGCATCACTGCCGGCGCCCCGGTAATACAGGGTTTGAAAATGAACATGGCCGCCAAACACATGGCGTACCGCTGGCGATGTCACGGCGGCCAGGCTTGCGGCGGCGGCGCGCTCGTCTGTCACGTAGCGCCAGAGTTCAGGGTGGTCCGCGCTGGCATGCACCAGCAACACCGAGTCCTGCTCGACAACCATGGGCAGGCTGTCCAGAAATTGGCGCTGGCTGCTGTCAAGTTGGTCGTGGGTCCATCTGGCTGTGCTGTCTCCCACAGTTGTAGCCTGCAGCGGCGGCGTAACGGCCTGCACGTCGTGGTTGCCCTTGATGACGAGCGCACCCTGCCCGGCCAGTGCCTGCACCCGCTGCACCACAGCCACGGGATCAGCGCCGTAACCGACAAAATCACCCAACAACGCAAATTTCTGTACACCCTGCGCGTGAGCATGCGCCAGGCATGCATCAAGGGCCTGAATGTTCGCGTGAATGTCTGACAGCAAAGCCAGCTTCATGGGGTTCCTGATGTTGTTGGTCGCCTCATGCGGCCATCATGCCGCAAGGCACTGATGGCAAACTTGTCACACATCAAGCAGTTGCAAGGCAACCGGGCACGCTAGTGCGCTTTTTCCCAGTTGGGTCCGATGCCGATTTCAGCGAGCAGCGGGGCCTTCATGACGGCGACACCGGCCATGAGGCGAGGAATTTCAACACGCACCCACTCCACCTCGGCCTCCGGCACCTCGAACACCAGTTCGTCGTGCACCTGCATGATCATTTTTGTGCCGCGCTTTTCATCGTCCAGCACCTGCTGCACCCTGTTCATGCTGAGCTTGATCAGGTCTGCCGCCGTACCCTGCATGGGCGCATTGATGGCAGCACGCTCGGCGCCACCACGGCGCGGGCCGTTGGGTGAATTGATCTCGGGCAAATACAGGCGCCTGCCAAACACGGTTTCAACATAACCCTTGGCTTTGGCCGACAGGCGGGTTTCATCCATGTAGTTTTTAACGCCGGGATACCGCTGGAAATACTTGTCGATATAAGCCGCCGCAGCCTTGGTCTCAATGCCCAGGTTGCGGGCCAGGCCAAAGCTGCTCATGCCGTAAATCAGCCCGAAGTTGATCACCTTGGCGTAACGGCGCTGCTCGCTGCTGACCTGTTCTACCGGCACGCCAAACACTTCGGCGGCCGTTGCGCGGTGCACGTCAATGCCTTCCGTGAATGCGCGCAGCAATGCTTCGTCCTCACTGATGTGCGCCATGATGCGCAGCTCGATCTGCGAGTAGTCGGCACTGGCTATCACGCTGCCCGGCGGCGCCACAAAAGCCTCACGCACGCGCCGGCCCTCTGCGGTCTTGACAGGTATGTTCTGCAGGTTGGGGTCGTTGCTCGACAGGCGCCCCGTCACCGCCACAGCCTGCGCATAGTGGGTGTGCACCCTGCCCGTTCGCGGCAAGGCGAGCTGGGCCAGTTTGTCGGTGTAGGTGCCCTTGAGTTTGCTCAGGGAGCGGTGCTCCAGCAGCTTGGCCGGCAAGGGGTAGTCCTCGGCCAGTTTTTCGAGTACTTCCTCATCAGTGCTGCGTGCGCCGCTGGGAGTTTTCTTGATGACCGGCATGCCCAGCTTGTCGAAAAAGATCTCGCCCAGCTGTTTGGGGCTGCCCAGGTTGAACGGCTGTCCGGCAATCTCGTAGGCTTCGGCCTCAAGCTGCAGGATGCGCTGGCCCAGTTCATGGCTTTGGGTTGCCAGCATGGGCGCATCAATCAGTACGCCGTTACGTTCTATGCGGTAGAGCGTTTCGCTGCTTTTCATCTCCAGTTCGTAGATAAAGCCGAGCTTGTCGTTGGCCTCTATCTGCGGCCAGAGCACGCGATGCACATCCAGCGTCTGGTCCGAGTCCTCGCAGGAATACTCGGCCGCCTTGGCGATATCGACCTGGTTGAATTTAATCTGGTGCGAGCCCTTGCCGCACAGGTCTTCGTAATTGATACCGCTGCGTCCCACATGCCGCTCGGCCAGGCTGGCCAGGCCGTGCGGTTTGTGCACTTCGAGCACATAACTTTGCAGCATGGTGTCGTGGGCGTAACCCTGCACCTCAATGCCGTGATTCGCAAACACGTGGCGATCATATTTGACGTGCTGGCCCAGTTTCGGTTTGGCCGGGTTTTCAAGCCAGGGCTTCAGCCTTGCCAGCACTTCGTCACGCGGCAGTTGCGCCGGTGCATCGGGGTAGTCATGGGTGAGGGGTATATAAGCTGCCTCGCCGGGGTTGACACTGAAACTCAGCCCCACGATTTGCGCCAGCATTTCATCGAGCGAGGTGGTTTCGGTGTCCAGGGCCACAAGTTCAGCCGCTTCGATTTTCGCCAGCCAGGCATCGAACAAGTCCCAGCTCAGGATGGTGTCATAGCGAAGATTGGTGGTGCGTTCGGCGAGCGGTACGTCAGCATGCGCGTCCGCTGCGGTTCGTTCGGCTGGCTCATCGAAGAGGCCGGGTGAACCCGAATCTGCCGGTGCAGCTTTTTTTGCCGGCGGGTGCCGGCCTTCCAGGCCCCCGACCATCTCGGGCGGGGTGCTTTCGACATCAATCTGCCGCACCAGCCCCTTGAAACCGTATTTCTCGTAGAAATCCCTCAACTCGTCTGTCTGCTGTGCGCCCATGGCAATCGCATCCAGCGCGGGCAGGCCGTCAATGTACTCAGCCAGCTCACAGTCTTTTTTGATGGTCAGCAGCTCACGGCCTTTGGGCAGCCAGTCGAGCGAGCTGCGCAGGTTCTCGCCCACCACGCCCTTGATGTCTGCGGCTTTGGCCACCAGCGCATCCAGGGAGCCGTATTCGAGCAGCCACTTCACCGCTGTTTTGGGGCCGACCTTGGGCACACCGGGCACGTTGTCAACCGCATCGCCCACCAGCGTCTGGTAATCAACCATCAGGCGCGGCGGCACGCCGAACTCGGCCTCGACGCCTGCCAGGTCGCGGCGGCGGTCGTTCATGGTGTCAATCACCGTGATGTTCTCGTCGACCAGCTGGCTCAGGTCCTTGTCGCCGCTGGAGATGATGACTTCAATGCCCTGGCTTGACGCCGTGCAGGCCAGCGTGCCGATCACGTCATCGGCCTCGACGCCCGGGACATCAAGCACCTTCCAGCCCAGCAGGCGCACCACTTCATGGATGGGCGCCACCTGGCTGCGCAGGTCGTCGGGCATGGGGGATCGCTGGGCCTTGTATTCAGGGTACAGCGCATCGCGGAAGGTCGGGCCCTTGGCATCAAACACGCAGGCGGCGTAATCGGCGCGCACGTCCTTGCGCAGTTTCTGCATCATGTTGATCATGCCGCGTATCGCCCCCGTCGCAGGGCTGGCAGGGTCCCCCGGCCTGGCGCGCAGGTCAGGCATGGCGTGAAAGGCCCTGTAGAGGTAGCTGGAGCCGTCGACCAGCAGAAGGGTTTTTTTGTCAATGCTCATGCGATGGCATTGTCGGGGATATCAGCCGCCCTCCCGGGACAGAAGCCAAACCGCTGCCTGACCCCTGCGACACCCTTGTCCAGGCCGGTGCGAAGCCCAGGACGTGTTAACAATTAAACGAATGAGCGATAGTGCCCCAGGCGGCCTGATGCAAGGCGCTGTGAGGGCCGTGTGGCCTGCCACACAATCGAGCAGCAACGCCGCAGCAGGTCGTCTGGGGCACTTTCCCTGCGGGTTGGCCCCAGATGGGGCGTCTGCTTTGTCGCACGGCTTGCCAATAGCGGTGCTATTGGCAGCGCCGCGCTTCGCGCATCCATCCCCATCTGGCGCCAACGCTCATCCGTTTAATTGTTAACACGTCCTAGAATGCAGGCATGAAACAAGTTCTGCCATCCTCATGTCGTGCCGTGGTCGTTGCTGCGCTGCGTGCCTTGCCGGTGGCGACAGTTTCAATGGCCCAAACTTCTGCCTCACCTGCTGCGCCAGCTGCGGTAACGCCTGCACCCGACGCCGCTCCCCCGGCGCAGGGTCGTCCGGACAAGGCCGGGCAGCGCATACGCACCGAAGACGCCGGGGTCCGCATCGATGAGTTGCGCGTGGGCGGTGAAACGCAAAGCATCACCGTGCAGCCCAAAACCGGTATCAATGTGCCGGCTTACGAAGTCCGACCTTCGGATACGGCCAAAAGCAGCTCTCCTTCATCCTCCAGCAGCGACACCAACGGTGCCCGCGTCTGGAATGTCCTGAAGTTTTAGGGCTTGCTTACCCTAGTACCATCGCTGTTTCGTACAAATTCTTGTACCTACCCGTAAGGTTTAGTTTCAGGCATGGCCGTTTTTACCGAGGTCTCGTTCGACGAGGCCGATGATTTCCTGCACACGCTGGATCTGGGCAAACTTGAGTCCATCAAGGGTTGCGCCGGCGGCATTGAAAACACCAATTTTTTTGTCGATACCGACAAGGGCCGGTTTGTCCTCACGCTGTTCGAGCGGCTGACGTTCGAGCAGTTGCCGTTTTATCTGCACCTGATGAAGCATCTGGCAGAACGCGGCATTCCCGTGCCTGACCCTGCGGCCAACGCGAGCGGGCAGATCCTGCACAAACTCAAGGGCAAACCCGCCGCAGTCGTGAACCGCCTGCGCGGCAGCAGCGAGCTCAAGCCCCAGGCCAGCCACTGCGCCCAGGTCGGTGAAATGCTGGCGCGCATGCACCTCGCGGGGCTGGACTACCCCAGGCGGCAGCCCAACCTGCGAGGCCTGGCCTGGTGGAACGAGACCGTGCCCGTGGTGCTGCCCGAGGTCACGCCCGAGCAGCACAGCCTGCTTCTGGGCGAGCTGGCCTACCAGAACCATATTGCGGCATCGTCTGCTTACACCGCCCTGCCGAGCGGCCCCATACATGCCGACCTTTTCCGCGACAACGTGATGTTTGAGGACGGCCAGCTCACCGGCTTTTTCGACTTTTACTTTGCCGGCTGCGACACCTTTTTGTTTGACATCGGTGTCTGCCTGAACGACTGGTGCGTCGATGTGGAAACCGGTGTGCATGAAGAAGCACGCGCAAAGGCATTCATAGCCGCCTATCAGACAGTCCGCAAGCTGACCGCGCAGGAGCGTGCATTGCTGCCTGCAGCGCTGCGCGCCGGGGCACTGCGCTTCTGGGTGTCACGCCTCTGGGATTTCCACCTGCCGCGTGAAGCTGCAGTGCTTCAGCCGCATGACCCCGGTCACTTTGAACGCGTGTTGCGCCAGCGCGTGCTGCACCCGGTCCTCATGCCGGCCTGAAACCGGGCCCGCCAGGGGTGGCAGGTTACGCTTGGCAACCATTGCGCCACACACCCGATGCCGCCCTGGCGCCTTTTTTTGAACTTCCAAGCTTTTGCGCGCCCCAACCGGCCTTCCACCATGAAACTCAATATTGTTCCGGCACGTACAGGCATCACCTGGGTCAAGCTCGGCCTGAAAACCTTTCTTCAGCAGCCACTGGCCATGTCCGGCCTGTTCTTCATGTTCATGGCCGTGCTGTCGGTGGCGACGCTGCTGCCCTTTATCGGATCTGCCCTGGCGCTTGCCCTGCTACCCGCAGCCACGCTGGGCCTGATGGCCGCGACGCAGGAGGCGACCAAAGGGAAATTCCCCATGCCCTCCATCCTCATCAGCGCCTTCCGCGCCGGCAAGCAGCGCATGCGCGCCATGATGGTGCTGGGTGCGCTTTACGCCGTGGGCTTTCTGGTCTTGATGGGCATATCGGCGCTGATTGATGGCGGGCAGTTCGCAAAGCTCTATCTGGTGGGCGGCAAGATCACCCAGGAGATGGTGACGCAAGACAATTTCCAGCTGGCGATGTGGGTCACCATGCTGCTCTACATCCCGCTGTCGCTGCTGTTCTGGCACGCCCCGGCGCTGGTGCACTGGCATGGCATACCGCCGGTGAAAAGCCTGTTTTTCAGCCTGATGGCCTGCTACAAAAACTGGGCGGCACTGGCCGTTTACGGTCTCGCCTGGGCCGGCATCTTCATGGGCGCCATGGTGCTGCTGACGCTGATTGCCGTGCTGCTGGGTAACCCCAACATCGCCGTGATGGCGCTCTTCCCGGTGGCACTGCTGGTGATGGCGATGTTTTTTACGTCGATTTTTTTCACCTTTCGTGATAGCTTCACTGACACCCCCGACCCCTCAACGCCAGCCCCGGACGCGCCGGCTGCTTTTTCAGGAGACTCCACATGACCCAGCACTTTCTGCAAGGCCGCTCTGAAAAGGAAGTCACGTGGTACCAAAGGCGGGAAACGCTGAAAGCTGCAGCAGCCTGGGTGGCGATGGGAAGTTTTGGCGCGGCAGTGGCCCAGCAACGCAGCAATGTGGTCCAGCTGACGGGTGACGCGCTGCTTAACGGCAGCCGCCTGCTGCCGGGGCAAACCATTCAGACCGGCGACCAATTGCAGACCGGGCCAGACTCCAGCCTGATCTTTGTCATGGGCAACGCTTCTTTCCTGGTGCGCCAGAACACCATGATGACGGTCGAGCGCGGTGCAACCCTGTCAACGGTCAGCCTTTTGCGCCTTGTCACGGGCGCAGTTGCCAGCATCTGGAACAAGGGCGGCAGCCGCTCCATCGTCACGCCTACCCTCACTGCAGGCATACGCGGCACCGGCGTCTATACAGAGGTCTTGCCCCAGCAGGACAACCGCACCTACTTCTGCAACTGCTACGGCACTGTCGAGCTGAATGCGACCGGCAGCAGGCAGCTGTCGCAAGCTGAATACCACCAGTCATTCTGGGCAGAACCTTCGACCAAAGAGGGGCCACGCCTGACGCCTGCGGGCTACCTGAACCACACCGACGCCGAGCAGGAATTCCTCGCCGAACTCATAGGCCAGCGCACTTACTGGCAGATCGTGGGCCGCAAGGGCCGGGGCGACGGCAGCGGGACCATGGGTTATTGATGGGCTTGTTGACGGTTTATCCGGCCTGAACGCGATTCTCCGGTATTTCTGGCGCCCCGAAGAAACACAGTCGCTATCATTTAAGTAGCTACTCACGTACATATTCATTGGTCTACAGCCCGATTAGGCCCCTAAAAAGGTACTTTTCAGGACTTTTTTGGCTGTTCTTGAGCACCCGTCCGGCCGTAAAAACCAAAATTTTAATGTATACGTTAAAAATTTAACGTATACGGCAAAATTGGCATTTTTGAAGCTTTCTGGGAGGCAGAACCCTAAACCACAGTCAGTTTGGCCACGCTGAGCGCCAGCCACTTGACGCCATGCCGGGTGAAGTTGATTTGCGCCCGCGCATCGTCACCGCTGCCTTCGAGCATCTGCACCCTGCCCTCGCCGAACTTGGCGTGGAACACATTCATGCCGGCCTTGAGGCCGTGCGCAGGCCCGTTGCGCTGCTCGGGCACCGGCGGGTTGGCAAAACGCTCTGTCGCACCAGTCCTCGAAGAAAAAACGCTGCTCGCCCAGTCCTTGCGGCCACTGCCACTGCCTGCGTCATCGCCCCAGGCGCTGCCGCCGCGGCCCATGCTGCCCAAACCTGAGCCGAATCCCTGGTTCTTCGGCGTGATCCACTTCAGCGCACCTTCGGGCAACTCGTCGAAAAAGCGGCTTTTGAGGTTGTAGCGCGTCTGGCCGTGCAGCATACGGGTCTGTGAGTGGCTCAGGTACAGGCGCTTGCGCGCGCGTGTGATGGCCACATACATCAGGCGGCGTTCTTCCTCAATGCCGCCATGGTCGCTGAGCGAGTTTTCATGCGGGAAGACGCCGTCCTCCAGCCCGGTGATGAACACGCAGTCGAATTCCAGCCCCTTGGACGAATGCACCGTCATGAGTTGCACGGCATCCTGGCCGGCCTTGGCCTGGTTATCGCCCGCCTCCAGAGCTGCATGCGTGAGGAAGGCGGCCAGCGGGGACAGCGTCTCGCCGGTTTCCGCGTCTGGCGCCAGCATCTCGGGCAGCGGTTCGTCCATCAGCGGCGCAGAAGGGTCCAGCCCCTGGCTGGCCGGCGACTGCTTCAGGGGCGCACCCAGCTCATCGACCGGCAGGGCCACAGCGTCACGCCCGAAGCCTTCCTGACTGACAAACGACTCGGCAGCATTGACCAGTTCGGCCAGATTCTCCAGCCTGTCCTGGCCTTCTTTTTCGAGTTTGTAATGTTCTTCAAGCCCGCTGTGCTCCAGCACCAGCTCGATGATCTCGCGCAGGCTCAGGCCCGCCGTCTGCTCGCGCATGACATCAAGCTTCGCCACAAACGCGCTCAGGTTGGCGCCCGCCTTGCCGGGCACGGCGCTCACGCCATCGTGCAGCGAGCAACCGGACGAGCGCGACACATCCTGCAATTGCTCCAGGCTGCGCAGGCCGATGCCGCGCGGCGGAAAGTTCACCACGCGCATGAAGCTGGTGTCGTCGTGCGGGTTCTCCAGCAGGCGCAGGTAGGCCAGCGCGTGCTTGATTTCAGCCCGCTCGAAAAAGCGCAGGCCGCCGTACACCCGGTAAGGCACAGCGGCATTGAAGAGCGCGGTTTCCATCACGCGGCTCTGCGCATTGCTGCGGTAAAGCAGCGCAATTTCCTTGCGCTCCATACCGTCACGCACCAGCTGCTTGACCTCATCGACAAACCACTGCGCCTCGGCAAAGTCGGTGGCCGACTCGTAGACACGCACTGGCTCGCCCGGCCCTGCCTCGGTGCGCAGGTTCTTGCCAAGGCGCTTGCTGTTGTGGCTGATGAGTTCGTTGGCGGAGTCGAGGATATTGCCGAAGCTGCGGTAGTTGCGCTCCAGCTTGATCTGCTGTTTGACGTCAAACTCGCGCACGAAGTCGGTCATGTTGCCGACACGCGCACCGCGAAAGGCATAAATGCTCTGGTCGTCGTCGCCCACCGCAATCACAGACCCGCCGGGCATGGGGGCCGAGCCCTGCGTGGCTTCAGGCCCCTGCCCGGCCAGCATCTTGATCCAC
Source organism: Polaromonas sp. (assembly GCF_016185115.1). Lineage (GTDB taxonomy): Bacteria > Pseudomonadota > Gammaproteobacteria > Burkholderiales > Burkholderiaceae_C > Polaromonas. Next base: position 278,909 of record NZ_JACPOF010000017.1, read on the forward strand.
GCGTACTGCAGCTTGTTGGTGTCCTGGAACTCGTCGATCAGGATGTGGCGGAAACGCCGCTGGTAGTGTTCGCGCACCGGCGCGTTGTCACGCAGCAGTTCGTAGCTGCGCAGCATGAGTTCGCCAAAATCGACCACGCCCTCGCGCTGGCACTGCTCTTCGTACAGCGCGTACAGCTCTATCTTCTTGCGGTCTTCCTCGTCGCGCGCCTGCACGTCTTTGGCACGCAGGCCGTCTTCCTTGTGGCCGGCAATGAAGTACATCAGCTGCTTGGGCGGGAAGCGTTCGTCGTCGATATTGAACTGCTTGCACAGGCGCTTGATGCTCGAAAGCATGTCCTGCGTGTCGAGAATCTGGAAGGTCGAAGGCAGGTTGGCCAGCTTGTAATGCGCGCGCAAAAAACGGTTGCACAGGCCGTGGAAGGTGCCAATCCACATGCCGCGCACATTCACGGGCAGCATGGCCGACAGGCGCACCAGCATCTCCTTGGCGGCCTTGTTGGTAAACGTGACGGCCAGGATGCCGCCGGGTGAGACCTGGCCGGTTTGCAACAGCCAGGCGATGCGGGTCGTCAGCACCCGGGTCTTGCCGGAGCCGGCGCCAGCAAGAATCAGCGCGTGTGTGGCCGGCAGGGTAACGGCAGCCAGTTGCTCGGGATTAAGATTTTGTAAGAGCGGGGAGTCTGGCGCGACAGCATCAGTGAATTCTGGGAACATCCCTCATTGTAGAAAGCCCTGATGAAATCCCCGCCCAGTCATTTATCAACCCTGCAGTTCTGGCAGGGGCTCTCCACGCTGGCACTGCTGATACCTGCAGTGGCCGGCGCACAGGCCGTTTGCGCCAGCGACGGCCAGCCGCGGCCCGTAGCCCTGGTAGAGCGTTTTATCAACGCCGATTGCGAGGGCTGCTGGCGCGACCCGGGTGCGCGTCATGCCAAAGCCGGCGAGGCCGTGCTGGACTGGGTGGTGCCCGGCAGCAAAGGGGACGACGCGCCCCTGTCAGTGGTCGCCAGCCGCGATGGTCTCAAACGCCTGCAGTCCATGGGGCAAGGTGTACCCCCGTCGGCAAGCGATTACATACACAACATCACGGCCCTTGCGGGTACCCGGCTGCGCGTCGCACGCGGGCTGGCGCTGTCTGGTTATATGGGTGCGTCGATAGAGCTCAAGCCCTTGCCAGCCAGCGCCAAGGGGCAGCAATGGACAGCGTGGCTTGCGCTGGTGGAAAGCCTGCCAAAGGGCACAGAAGGCTCGCCCGTTGCACGCAACCTGGTGCGCAACCTTGTGCAGGTGGACTGGAATGGTGACACCGATCCCGCAATGCAGCAGCAGCGTTTTTTTGAATCGCGTGTGATGAGCGTTGCGGCAGGCGCAAAACCAGAGCGCCTCTCAGTGATTGGTTGGGTGCAGGACAGCAAGGGCAAGGTGCTGGTGGCTGCGCAGTCGCGCTGCGTGCCGACACGGTGAATCGGCCACGGCATATAAGGTCTATATCAGGCCCGGCATCCACCGCATCTGCCAGCAAGTCTAAAATCAGACACCGGGCCCAAGCAATTGCGCCCGGTTTTTTGTTGCCCAGCCAGCAAAAGTCCGGACCCAATCCCACGCGCCCACATCTGTTCGTCAACAGTTTTCTGGAGCCTGGGAATCAAATGGAAATATTCGACTACGACAACATCCTGCTGCTGCCGCGCAAATGCCGCGTGGAGAGCCGCTCGGAGTGCGACGCGGGTGTAGAACTTGGCGGACGCACCTTCCGCATCCCGGTGGTGCCGGCCAACATGAAGACGGTGGTCAACGAAAGCATCTGCGTGTGGATGGCCCAAAACGGTTACTTCTACGTGATGCACCGCTTTGACCTGGACAACCTGAAATTTGTACGCGACATGAAGGCCCAGGGCGTTTACGCCTCGATTTCACTGGGCGTCAAAAAAGCCGACTACGACACGGTGGACCAGCTTGTGGCCGAGGGCCTGGTGCCCGAATACATCACCATTGACATCGCGCATGGCCACGCCGACACCGTGCAGAAAATGATTGCCTACCTCAAGCAGAAACTGCCAACCTCGTTTGTGATCGCCGGCAATGTCGGCACGCCAGAAGCCGTGATCGACCTTGAAAACTGGGGCGCCGATGCCACCAAGGTGGGCATTGTCCCGGGCAAGGTCTGCATCACCAAAATGAAGACCGGTTTCGGCACAGGCGGCTGGCAGCTCTCAGCGCTCAAGTGGTGTGCACGCGTGGCGACCAAACCCATCATTGCCGACGGCGGCATACGTGAGCATGGCGACATCGCCAAGTCAGTGCGCTTTGGCGCGACCATGGTCATGATCGGCTCCATGCTTGCGGGGCTTGAAGAAAGCCCCGGCAAGACGGTGGAAGTCGACGGCGCGCTGTTCAAGGAGTACTACGGCAGCGCCTCGGACTTCAACAAGGGCGAGTACAAACACGTCGAGGGCAAGCGCATTCTTGAGCCGGTCAAGGGCACGCTGGCCGATACGCTGCGCGAGATGGAGGAAGACATCCAGAGTTCCATCAGCTACGCCGGCGGTACAAAACTCATGGACATCCGCAAGGTCAACTACGTTACCCTGGGTGGCGATAACGCAGGCGAGCACCTGCTGATGTAAGGGTTGGTACACCCCCCATGGGGCTTCGCCCCTCCCCCTTGCAGGGGGCAGGCTACTTAGAACGTGTTTGTGATCTCCCAGGGGTCGCGCAGCGGTGTTTGCGGGATGGGGTGCAAGGCGCGGTGCGCCGCCAATAGCACAGCTATTGGTCAGCGCCGCAACGCCGCAGACCGCCCGCAAACGCCACGGCCCTCCGGGTTGGAGCGAAATCGGGCGATTGAACGCCTCGGCTGCTGGCATGGGCATCAGCCCATGCGGCGCAGCCGAGGCATCCACTCATACCGATTGCGCTCCAACGCGGCCCCTGCGAGATCGCAAACACGTTCTCACGCCCGGCAAAGCCGGATCGCGGCCCCTGCTGGCTAAACTGGGTTTGCTCATGCCGCGCCTTTCCTGCCGGGCAAGCCCAACAGTTGGAGCGCAAGTTGATGCGCACGCTGATCAGGCTCGGCCAGTGTCTGCAGCACGCTGAAGTGATTCAGACCTGGCAATTCCTCGCAGACCGGCACCACCTTTTTGCCCCAGGCCTGCTGGATCACTACATTCTGGCGCAGGAACTCTTCGCTCTCGTCACCGCCGACTACCGCATACAAGGTACCGGTCCTAGGCGCAGGCAGCAAGGCCGGGCTGGCGCGGGACACATCTTCCGGTGTCAGGCGCAGCGAGTCTTTCATGGCCGGTGTGTGCGGCAGCGGCGCGAGGTCGTGGAGGCCGGAAATCGACAAGGCATTTTTGACAAGGTTTGACGGCAGATCGCGCGCATAAGCAGGCCAGTTGCAGGCCAGCATCATGGCCGAGAGATGCCCGCCGGCGGAGTGCCCCGCCACGGTGATGCGTGAAGGGTCGCCCCCATGCTGTGCAATATTGCGGAAGGTCCAGGCCAGTGCCTTGACCATCTGCATGGTGATGTCGGGAATAGTCACCGCCGGGCAGAGGTCGTAGTTGGGCACCACCACGCAAACGCCGTTCGCCGTAAAAGACGGGGCGACAAAAGAGTGATCTGATTTGTCGAGTGACCGCCACCAGCCGCCGTGGATGAAGACCAGCACCGGTGCGCCCTTGCCGTTCTTTTTCTGGGCCGCGGCAGGAAACACATCCAGATTTTCATTGGCGCTTTTGCCATAAGCAGCGTCAAGTACGCAACCGGGTACCTGGCGTGCCCGTGCGGACTGGTCAATCCAGTGGGCCAGGTGAGCAGCAAAATCCGGCACGCGGGCGCGGTTGTTGTACTGGACGTCCAGCCACTGTGGATCGGGATGTGCCGGTGAACCTGTCATGCAGACCTCGTAAAGTTGATGGGGAGTTGATATGTACGCATATCTTGACACAGCTGCAAGCTCGCTGACAGGGTTTGGCTGGCTCTTCATTCAAGATGACAATCGGTTTTTATTTTGCAGATCACATATGACCACAGGACCCACCATCACCGTTCTCGGCACAGGCAACATGGGCTTTCCCATGGCACGCAGGCTTTGCCAGGCGGGGTATGCCGTGCATGCGTGGAACCGCAGCAGCCACAAGGCCGAGCCACTGACGGCATTTGGTGCGTCCGTTCATCAGCATGCAGCAGATGCGGTTGCTGGCGCCGATGTGGTCATCAGCCTGCTGGAGAACGGCGCGGTGGTGGGCGACGTTCTTTTTGGCAGCGACAACGCCACGACTGCAGCAGCCGCAGCCATGAAAGCCGGAAGCCTGTTCATCGATATGGCATCCATACAGCCACGCGAAGCACGCGACCACGCGGCACGGCTCGGTTCAATGGACATTGCCCACCTCGATGCGCCCGTATCGGGTGGCACCACGGGCGCCGAAGAGGGCAACCTTGTCATCATGGTGGGCGGAAAGGCCTTCGACTTTGAGCGCGCCCTGCCCGTCCTCAAGCATTTTGGTCGCGCCACCCATGTGGGGCCGCATGGCAGCGGCCAGCTCACCAAACTGGCCAACCAGATGATCGTGGGCATCACCATAGGCGCGGTGGCCGAGGCCCTGCTGTTCACGGCGCGCGGCGGTGCGGACATGGCCAAGGTTCGGGAAGCCATCACCGGCGGATTTGCCGACAGCCGCATCCTGCAACTGCACGGCCAGCGCATGGTGGACCGCGACTTTGCACCGCGCGGGCGCCTCGCCATTCAGCTCAAGGACATGCGCAACGCACTGGCCACCGCGCAGGAAATAGGCTTTGACGCGCCCATCACCGCATTGTTTGAGCAACTGTATGCAGAGGGTGCGGAACACGGCCTGGCAGAACTGGACCAGTCCGGCCTGTTTGTCGAGCTTGCCAGCCGCAACGGCATGAGTTGACTGCCTGCCGCAAAAAATTCAGGCAGCAAGTAAAAAGCCCCGGCAGATTTTTCAATCTGCCGGGGCTTTCCTGTTTGGGGCTAGCCTCTACAGGCATTCACCACAAGCGCAGCGTGATGATCAATCACGGGCCTTGGAGAACTTGCCGGGCTTCTTGGCTGCATCGCGTGGCACAAACACCTTGCCTGCAGGGCGTGCAAAAGCAGGCTTGCGATCGGCGAAGTCAGGGCGTGGTGCAAAGCCTTCGTTGCGTGCACCGCGGGGTGCTGCAAAACCGGCGTTGTTGTTATTGCCAAAACCGCGGTCGTCCTGGCGGCGTGGGCCACGGTCATTAAAACCGGAACGGTCTGCGTAGTTGCCTTGTGGTGCAGGACGGCCCTGGAAGGAACCGCCACGGTCATCGCGCGGCTCGCTGCGAGGCGCACCGAAACCACCACGGTCATCACGGTTGCCCTGGAAACCACCACCAAAGCCGCCACCGGCAGGCTTGCGGCCGGCGTAACCGCCACCACCGCCGCCGAAGCTGCGGCCACCACCACGGTCATCACGGCCACCGCCGAAATTGCCGCGTGGGCGATCGGAGGTAGGTGCGAAACGCTGCTGTGGCTCCAGGCCGGCGATCACGCTGGGCTTGAGGTTTTGCTGGGTGTAGTGTTCGATGTCCTGGATCTTGCGGCGATCACGGAACTCGGCAATCGTCACAGCCTTGCCTTCACGGCCAGCACGGCCGGTGCGGCCGATACGGTGCACATAATCTTCAGCCTTCATGGGCAGGCCGTAGTTGACGACGTGGGTAATCGTCGGCACATCAAGGCCGCGGGCAGCCACATCGGTGGCAACCAGAACCTGGACGCGCCCATCGCGGAAAGCCATCAGGCGGCGGTTGCGCAGGCCCTGGCTCAGTGCACCGTGCAGGGCAACGGCACTGAAGCCTTCCTGGACGAGGTCATTGGCCAGGCCATCGCACTCGACCTGCGTGCATGCAAACACGATGGCCTGGTTGATGGTGGTGTCGCGCAGCAGGTGGTCGAGCAACTTGCGCTTGTGCGTCATGTTGTCGGCCCACAGCAGGGTCTGCGTGATGGAGGTGTGCTTTTCGTGCGGCGAATCAATCTGCACGCGCTGTGGCTCGCGCATCACGCGGGTCGCCAGCTGCATGATGCGCGGTGCGAAAGTCGCGCTGAACATCATGGTCTGCTTGCGCTCTATGGTGAGCTGGTTCACTTCGGTCAGGTCGTCTGCAAAGCCAAGATCGAGCATGCGGTCGGCTTCGTCAACAACGAGGAACTGCACCTGATCGAGCTTGATCTGCATGCTGCGCTGCAGGTCGAGCAGACGGCCTGGGGTGGCAACAACGAGGTTGGCGTTCTGCAGTTTTGCAATTTGCAGCTGGTAAGGAATACCACCCACAACGTTGGCAATACGCAGTCCGCGGCAATGGCGAACCAGGTCAATCGCATCGGCGCAAACCTGCTGGGCAAGTTCACGGGTAGGGCACAGGATCAGCGCGCCGGGCGTGGCAGGCTTGAAGTTGCGTGCGTTGGTCGGGTCCTTGCGTTTTGGCTTCTTCAGTGGTGCTTCACCGCGTGCAACAGCTTCGGCACTCAGGCGCTCGAACTCGGCACGCTCGTCACGTTCAGCCTGTTCCTGCTGCTTGAGCAGGGTATGCAGCACTGGCAGCAGGAACGCTGCCGTCTTGCCACTACCGGTCTGGCTGGAAACCAGCAGGTCGGTGAACTTTGCCTTGCGGGCAGTGTTGGTGCTGTCTGCATCTAGGGCCTGCATGGCCTGGGGGATGGTTGCCATCTGGACGGCTGTCGGCTGGGTGAAGCCCATATCGGCAACAGCCTGCAGCAGTTCCTTGGCCAGACCCAGCTTCACGAAGCCGTTAGGCTCTGCAACGATGGCGTCCAGGGACGTTTCGACGCCCTCAGGCGCGTCAGAGAAATCCGCAATCACGTTGATGTCGGCGTCAGTATTTATTTCGGGCGCAAAGTCGCCACGAGGCTCAAAAGAGTCAGTCATGTGTTTCTCACTAATCACCTGCAAGCCTTGCTTTTGGCAAGGTCACAGGAAACTCATCCTCCCGCGTGGCAGGAGGATTCGTTCAATGGTTAAAAAAACATCAACCATCAAACGAATATTGCGAATCAGGCTGGAACAGAAGAACTGAACTGCCGGAGACGGTGGCCCCGATCATTAGGGCCCAAAAGTGTGAGGTAGATGTACAAATGCAGAGCACCCTGTGCAACTGCAAGCCCATGATTATGGCACGTTTTACGGGTTTGTACTAATCTTTTTCGAAATGAGTGCCACAAAGGCCCCCAGAACCGTATTGAACTACTTCAGGAAATGCTGGCGGTAGTGTTCCAGTTCGTCAATCGACTCATGCACATCTGCCAGCGCGGTATGGCTCTGCCGCTTCTTGAACGCGCTGTAGACCTCGGGGCTCCAGCGTTTGGCGAGTTCCTTGAACGTGCTGACGTCGATGTTGCGGTAGTGCAGAAAAGCCTCCAGCTTCGGCATGTACTTCACCAGAAAGCGCCTGTCCTGGCTGATGGTGTTACCGCACAAAGGTGACGTGCCCTTGGGCAGGTACTGGGCCAGAAATGCCAGGATTTGCGCCTCGGCATCTGCCTCGCTCACCGTGCTGGCCTTGACCTTGTCGATCAGCCCGCTGCGGCCGTGGGTGCCCTTGTTCCAGGCATCCATCTGGTCCAGCAGCTCGTCGGACTGGTGAATGGCCAGAACCGGACCTTCGATGCGCGGAGTCAGCTGCGGCCCGGTGACGATGACGGCGATTTCTATGAGGCGCTCTTTTTCCGGGTCCAGCCCGGTCATTTCGCAGTCGATCCAGACAAGGTTCTGATCAGATTTTTTAAGCAGGGGTTCGTTATCAGGCATCTTGCGATTCTCGCTGATAGCCTAAACTTCCCTTTATGCGTGACATTTCTCTGGTTTTCACACTTGTTTTCTGCGCGGCGCTGGTCGTCGGCCTGCTGACCCGTTTTTATCTCGCTTCGCGCCAGATTCGCCATGTCGCCCGGCATCGTGATGCTGTACCCACCGCCTTCGCATCCACCATCTCGCTGGAGGCACACCAGAAAGCCGCCGACTACACCATCACCAAGGCGCGCTTCGGCTTGCTGGAAATGGCGTTCGGCGCCGCCGTGCTCTTGGGCTGGACATTGCTGGGCGGCATTGATGCGGTCAACCAGTTTCTCTCCAACTCAAACCTTGCCAGTTACGGCAGTCTGGTGCCGCAGCTTGCATTGCTGGCCGCGTTCGGCCTCATCGGCAGCCTGCTGGACCTGCCCTTTACGCTGTACAGCACCTTCAGGATAGAAGAACGCTTTGGTTTCAACAAAATGACGCTCAAGCTCTGGCTTGGCGACATGGTCAAGGGGCTGCTTGTTGGGGTCATCATCGGCCTGCCTATCGTGGCGCTCATTCTCTGGCTGATGGGCAGCGCCGGGCGCTTCTGGTGGCTGGGGGCGTGGGGGGCGTGGATGGCTTTCAATCTTCTGGTTCTGGTGTTGTACCCCACTGTCATCGCCCCCCTGTTCAACAAGTTCAAGCCTCTTGATGACGAAGTGCTGAAGACCCGGGTGACAGCCCTGATGCAACGCTGCGGCTTTGCGGCCAAAGGCCTGTTTGTCATGGATGGCAGCAAGCGCTCGGCGCATGCAAATGCGTATTTCACTGGTTTTGGTGCGGCCAAACGTGTGGTGTTTTACGACACGCTGCTCAAGCAGCTCACGCCCGCAGAAGTCGATGCCGTGCTGGCGCATGAGTTGGGGCACTTCAAGCACAAACACATCATCAAACGCATCGTCCTGATGTTCGCCATCAGCCTGGCAGGTTTTGCGCTTCTGGGCTGGCTGTCGTCACAGGTCTGGTTTTATACCGGGCTGGGCGTGCGGCCCAACATGACCGGCTCCAACGACGCTTTGGCCTTGTTGCTCTTCATGCTGATAGTGCCGCTGTTCAGCTTTTTTATCTCGCCGGTCTTCGCCCGTTTTTCACGCAAGCACGAGTTTGAGGCAGATGCCTATGCGGTATCGCAGACCGATGGCAGGGATCTTCAAAGCGCCCTGCTCAAGCTCTATCAGGACAATGCCAGCACGCTCACGCCAGACCCGGTGTTTGTGAAGTTCTATTACTCGCACCCGCCTGCATCGGAGCGGCTGGCACGTATGGCGCCCGCCCTGCAAGGATCATCATCTTGAACCCCATACACCAGAACCGCCGCGCGCTCAGCGCAACCGAAATCGTCACACAACTGAGCAAACTCAACGGCGAGCAGGTGCCGGGATGGCGGCTGATCGATGGTTCGCTTGAAAAAACCTTCAGCTTCAAGAACTACTACGAAACGATTGCCTTTGTGAATGCGCTGGCCTTCATCGCCAATGCCGAGGACCACCACCCCGACCTGGCGGTGAGTTACAGCAAATGCACTGTGCGCTTCAACACCCATGATGTGGACGGCATTTCCGTCAGTGATTTTTTCTGTGCGTCAAAAGCCGACGCACTCTTCACTTGAGCAAGCCGGCCAGGCCAGGCGCAGCCCCCATTGCGGGCACGCGCCCCGGCCTCGTAGTGGCAGGCTTCGGGCGCCACGTTCTGGTGGAGACCGACAGCGGGGAACGCGTCATCTGCCATCCACGCGGAAAAAAGAGCCAGGCGGTGGTGGGCGACAGGGTTCGCTGGCTGCCCAGCGAAGACGAAGGCACGATAGAAAAAGTGGAAGAGCGCAGCAACCTGTTCTACCGGCAGGATGAGATGCGCACCAAATCCTTCGCCGCCAACCTCGACCAGGTGCTGATCCTGATCGCGGCCGAGCCTGAATTTTCTGAAAGCCAGCTCACACGGGCATTGATTGCCGCCGAAGCGGAACAGATCACGCCCATCATTGCCCTCAACAAAAGCGACCTGGCGGAACCCTTCGGGCGAGCGTGGACAAAGTCGGCGCCTTACCGTGCGATGGGCTACACCATGCTGCCGCTGGCCATCAAGCCCAAGGTGGAAACCGCTGACAACGCCGAACAACGGGCAGAGCTGATGGCCCTGTTGCATGGCAAAAAAACGCTGGTACTGGGCCCCTCAGGCGCAGGAAAGAGCAGCCTGACCAACCTGCTGGTACCGCAGGCAAAAGTGCTGACGGCAGAGATTTCGCAGGCCCTCAATTCGGGCAAGCACACCACCACCAGCACCACGCTTTACTGGATAGACGAAGCCCGCACGACTGCGCTGATTGACTCGCCGGGATTCCAGGAGTTCGGGCTTAACCACATACAGCCCATGCAACTCGCGACGTTGATGCCGGACCTCAAGGCGCATGCGCAAAATTGCAAGTTCTATAACTGCACGCATCTGCATGAGCCAGGCTGCGGGGTTATCGCAGAAGTCAATTCGATCGGCAGTGCGCCCTCCACCATCAGCGCAAACCGCTACCGCTTATACAGCGAGCTGTTTGAAGAGCTCTCGCAGACCCGTTATTGAGCCTGTTCAGCCAAGCAGGCGTGCAAGCGTCAGCAAGGCCAGCAACACCATCCACAGCACGACAGACCGCCACACCAGCCCGACGATGCTGCGCAAATGGGCCGGCTCTGGTTCGCGGCCCGGCGTAGGCTCAATGATGGAGGACTGATCTGCATCCAGACCACCCGCCTGGAACCCCTGGGACGTATTCGGAGAGAACACCGTCTTCAGCGCTTCACCGCCCAGGCGTACGTTCACGGCACCGGATGTAGCCGCCAGAATAATGCCGTCGTTGCGGCTGTCCGTTGCTGCCGGAGCGTCAGCCGTAAACCGCTGGGTGTAGTTGCGCCATGCATCGATGGCATCCTCGAAACTCCCGACCACTGCAAAGCCGAGGGCGGTGACACGCGCGGGCACAAAATCAATCACACCCCAGGCCTTCAGGGCAGCGCCCTGCAGCGCCGGACTGGCACCCTCGCCCGCCGAAGGCGTTTTGCTTTTGTACATCCAGTAGCGGGAAACAAACTCGCTCATGCGGTACATGACGGCGCCCGCAGGCCCAAGGCCCAGGGCCGCCAGCACCGAGAACCATCCCAGCACGCCAAAAACATGGCGATGCGCCGCCAGCACCGAATACTCAATCACGTGCCTGACGATTTCGCTGCGCGGCAACTCGCTCGCATCAACCTGCCGCCATTGCGCGAGAAGTTCGCGCGCAAGTGCTTCGTCGCCATCATCCAGCGCGTCGCGTATATCGGTGAAGTGGTGGCTGAACTGCCTGAAGCCAAGCGTGACATACAGAATCGCCACACTCCAGATGAAAGCCAGCACGGCACTGATGCTCCAGAGCAGCCAGTGGATCGCCAGCGTCGCCACGGCAGGCGCGATGACGGTGACAGTCCAGGCGATCCAGCCGTGATGCGGCTTGCCGGCATCAAGACTGCGGCTGGCCCAGCGTGCCCAGCCCCGAAATGTTGAGTGAATCCAGTTGCCGCGGGCCAGTGGCCGGGCCTGTTCAATGATGAGTGCAAACAATACGGCAAGAAAGCTCATAAGGAATCATAACTGGCCCCCACGGTCGCTCACTTCGTGTAGCTCCCTGCCCCCCGAGGGGGCCGCTGCGCCTGCGGTCTGGCGAAGCCAGTCCCGCGGCCCCTGCTTGCGAAGACACCGCTTCGCTTTGCGGCTAGAAAAGACGGTGGACTTCGGCGAATACCGAATAGATCAGGCACTCAGGAAACGATAGAGATTGCGCAACATACCTGCCGTCGCGCCCCAGATAAAACGCTCCGTGGGGTCAAGGCCGCCCACAACTGCAGGATCGAGGTAAGGCATGGACAGCCACTGGCGGGTCACGCCGTCAAACTCGACCTGGTGGCGCCTGTGGTGCGCAGGGTTCATGAGGTAGGACAAGGGCACCTCAAACACATCGGCCACCTCGCCGGGATTGGGCTGTAGCACAAAGCCGGGCGTCACCAGCGCCACGACAGGCGTGATGATGTAGGCCGTGCCGGTCACATAAGTTGGCAGCGTACCCAGAACCTCGACATGGTTGCGCGTCAGACCCACCTCTTCATGGGCTTCGCGCAAGGCCGTATCAACAGCATCGACATCAGTGTCGTCGGTCCTTCCGCCAGGAAAGGCGATCTGGCCGGAATGAGTGGAGAGATTGGTGGTCCGCTGCGTCAACAGCAAGGTCAGTTCATCGCGCATGACCAGCGGTACCAACACTGCCGCGAGTGCCGGCTGGCGGTCCGCAAATCTTTTCTCGACGCTGTGCTCGGGCGACCACTCTGGCGGACTCAGGAATCGCGCACGAAGCGCCTGCGGCGTCAGCCGTTCCAGCGCCACACCCGAGAGGTGATCGTCCACGCCAAGCACCGGAATGCTGCGGGGGTCAAATTTGGGAAGAGGTTTTGTGAACTCGGTGGGGGAAGACATGCGCTGGGCCTTTTGCTGCCATTTTCAGGCAAAAAAAAGCCGCCCATGAAGAGCGGCTTTTTGCGGGCGGGCAGCTTAAGCGGCCTTGGCGCCCAGCTTTTCCTTGATACGTGCAGACTTGCCGCTGCGGCTACGCAGGTAGTACAGCTTGGCGCGGCGCACGTCACCACGGCGCTTGACTTCGATCTTGGCGATCAGCGGGCTGTAGACCTGGAAGGTACGCTCGACGCCTTCACCGTTGGAAATCTTGCGGACGATGAAGCTGGAGTTCAGGCCGCGATTGCGCTTGGCAATCACAACGCCTTCAAACGCCTGCACACGCTTGCGGGTACCTTCAACCACGTTGACGCTGACAATGACGGTGTCGCCAGGCGCGTAAACGGGAACAGTCTTGTTGAGGCGGGCAATTTCTTCCTGCTCAAGGGTCTGGATCAGATTCATAAAAATTCCAATTTCACTTTTTCGTTCATTCGCGAGCTGCGCTAAAGACCGCAAATCCAGGGGTTGCGCGCCAATATGAACATATCGGGCAACGTGGTTGCAGTGGCCGCCAGAGGACCGAAAAGCCTTTGATTATAGCAAGTCAGGCGTCTTTTTCGGGATTTTCAAACAAATCCATCAGAAAAGCCTCGTCGCCAGGAGTCAATTGCCCGGCTTCCCTGGCCTTCTGGACGAGTTCCGGGCGCTGCTTTTGCGTCAGCGCCAGCCGCTGGTCGCGCCGCCAGCGCTCAATGTGGCTGTGGTTGCCGGACAACAGGATTGCAGGGACTGTCTGCCTGCGCCAGGACTCCGGGCGGGTGTAGTGCGGGCAGTCCAGCAGGCCATCCAGCGCGGGATTGAAGCTGTCGAACTGGTGGCTGCCCTCGTCATTGAGCACGCCGGGCTGCAGCCTTGCGACGGCATCCAGCAAGGCCATGGCCGCAATCTCGCCGCCCGACAGCACGAAGTCACCCAGGCTGATCTGCATATCGACATGGGCATCAATAAAGCGCTGGTCCAGGCCCTCATAGCGGCCGCACACCAGCACGGCACCGGGGCCCGCAGACCAGCTCTCAACAGCCGTGTGGGTGAGCGTTTCGCCAATGGGCGAGAAAAGTACGACCGGGGCGGCAGCGCAGCCATTCGCCAGACGATCTGCCTGTATTTTTTCAAGGCACAGGCTCAGCGGTTCAGCCAGCATGACCATGCCGGGGCCACCGCCAAACGGCCTGTCATCCACGCGGCGATAGCTGCCGTCAGCAAAATCGCGGGGATTCCAGAACTTCACGTCCACCAGGCCAGATTCATAGGCGCGGCGGGTCACGCCGCTCGTCAGAAATGGCGTGAACAGCTCGGGGAAAAGGGTGATGACATCAAAGCGCATGGAGAACCATTTTGCGCGACATTTGCGCTGCGGCAAGTACGCGAGACGCTCAGTAGTCAGGCTGCCAGTCAACCGTGATGCGTTTGCCGGCGATGTCAACGCTGTCGACGTACACCGAGACAAAAGGAATCATGCGTTCGGCTGTAGCCTCAGTACCGTCTTCCTGCTTTGCGGTGTATTCGACACACAACACGGAATGAGGGCCGGTGGCCATCAGGTCGCGTACCGAGCCCAGCGCCACACCCTCACGGTTGACGACGTCCAGGCCTATCAGGTCAACCCAGTAGTACTCGTCTTTGGAGGCTGCAGGAAAGGCGCTGCGCGGCAAAAAAATGCGCGCACCACGCAATGCTTCTGCAGCAGTGCGGTCGTCCAGGCCATTGACCTTGGCGACGACGGAATCAGAATGGGTTTTGGCCTCGTCCACCGCGATGGATACGGTGCCTGTAAAGGCGTTGAATCCGGGGCGGAATTTGGCGTCGGGCGGCTGCAGAAACCAGGATTTGGCTGCAAACAGCGCCTCGGGATCGGTGCTGTGGGGCAGGATCTTTAACCATCCCTTGACGCCCCAGGCATCGAGGATGCGCCCGACCTCAATCGCGTCATCTGGCAAGCCAGACGGCTGAAGCCCGGGCAACATCGAGATAAAACTCAGGCTGCCTTGGCGGCGGCCGTTGCGCCCTGCTTGACCAGGCGTTCAACGGTTGGCGATGGCTGCGCGCCAACGCTGATCCAGTGGGTCAGGCGGTCCTGCATGATGCGCAGGCCTTCTTCGCCACCTTTGGCGATCGGGTTGTAAAAACCGATGCGCTCGATGAAACGGCCATCGCGGCGGACGCGCTTGTCAGCCACAACGATATTGAAAAATGGACGGTGCTTGGAACCGCCGCGTGCAAGTCGGATGACGACCATGATTTATCCTTGGGTGGTGGGGCGCATGGTTAAAAAAGCACCCCAAAGTTTCCTGCAGCGATTGAGACACACGACATGACCACCCGGTCAGCGAAATGCTGCAAAGCCTGCGATTATAGCCTGAGGAAACAGTTTGGGGTCAAAACGCCCCTTTCCCGGAATATCAGCCCTGCATTTACATCCAGCCGACACAAGCCATGAGCACAAGCCCCTTGATCCGTCCAAGCCTTGAGAGCGACATCCCGGCGATTACCGCCATCTACGCCCACCATGTGCTGAACAGCACGGGTACCTTCGAGACCGAGCCGCCCAACCTGGCCGACATGACTGCCAGACGCGCCGATGTTCGTGCTAAGGGCCTGCCCTACCTGGTGGCCGTGCTGGATGGCCAGGTCGTGGGTTTTGCGTACGGAAACTGGTTCAAGCCCCGCCCGGCCTACCGCTATTCCGTTGAAGATTCAATTTATCTTGCGCCCGGCCTGCAGGGCAAGGGCCTGGGCCGCGCGCTTCTGGCCGAACTGCTGCTGCAGTGCGAAGCTGCCGGCATACGCAAGGTCATGGCCATCATTGGTGATTCGGCCAATGCAAGCTCGGTGGGTGTGCACAAGGCGCTGGGGTTTGAGGAAGTCGGCCAGGTCAAATCATGCGGGTGGAAGTTCGGCGCCTGGCGCGACATCGTCATCATGCAAAAAAGCATCGGCGCCGGTGACAGCAAGCCGCCCGATGGCGCACCATAATCCCGCATGCGTTCAAACTCCATATCTCCCGCGCCGCCCCGCTCAAAAAACAAGACCGCCGCTGCCTGGCTGGCCTTCATCCTCGGCCAGCTGGGTCTGCACCGGTTTTACATGTTCGGCATCAGGGACCGCTGGGCCTGGCTGCACCCCGCGATCGCCGCCATCGGCTGGTGGGGTGTCTACCGGGTTCAGCTTTACGGACAGGACGACCAAATCGCCTGGCTGCTGATCCCCTTGCTGGGTTTTACGCTTGCCGGCACGTCCATCACCGCGATTTATTACGGCTTGATGCCTACTGAAAAATGGAATGCCACTTACAACCCGGCGTTGCCGGACACGGCCTCAGGCAACACCAGCTGGCTGACGATAGGTGCTGTCGTGTTTGCACTGCTGTTCGGTGCCATCACGCTGATGTCCAGCATCGCGTTCAGCTTCCAGCGTTACTTTGAATACCAGGTCGAAGAAGCGCGCAAGATCAGCCAGTAAATAACGCCCCCACGTTCGCTCACTGCGTGTAGCTCTCTGCCCCCCGAGGGGGCGCTGCGCCTGCGGTCTGGCAAAGCCAGTCCCGCGGCCCCTGCTTGCAAAGATTGCAGATTTCAGAAAATCTGCAGGCTCACCCAGTACGCAATCGCGGCCACAAATGCCGAGGCCGGAATCGTGAAGATCCACGCCCAGACAATGTTGCCGGCCACGCCCCAGCGCACAGCAGACGCGCGCTGTGTGGAACCCACACCAACGATGGCGCCGGTGATGGTGTGCGTGGTGGACACCGGAATGCCCAGCCCTGTCGCCAGGAACAGCGTCAACGCCCCGCCGGTTTCGGCGCAAAAGCCGCCCACGGGCTTGAGCTTGGTGATCTTCTGGCCCATGGTCTTCACGATGCGCCAGCCGCCGAACATGGTGCCGGCTGCAATCGCCAGGTAGCAACTCACAATTGTCCAGGTCGGCGGCAAGGCGTCGCTCGCAGATGCGTAACCCGTAGCGATCAGCAGCATCCAGATGATGCCAATGGTCTTTTGTGCGTCATTGCCACCATGGCCCAGGCTGTAGGCACCGGCAGACACCAGTTGCAGCCTGCGAAACCACCTGTCCACCCGTGAGGGCGTGGCACGCCGGCAGACCCAGGCCACCAGCACCATCATCATGGATCCGAGCAAAAAGCCCAGCAGCGGCGATACAAAAATAAACGCCACGGTTTTCATGATGCCGCCGGAGATCAGCGCATGCGCGCCAGACTTGGCAATCACCGCACCCACAATGCCGCCTATCAGCGCATGTGAGGAGCTGCTGGGAATGCCGTAGTACCAGGTCAGCAGGTTCCAGGTGATGGCGCCTATCAGGGCGCCAAACACCACATGCGTATCAACAATGCCCGGCTGCACAATGCCCTTGCCCACCGTTGCGGCCACGCTGAGATGGAATATGAAAATCGCCAGCAGGTTGAAGGCCGCGGCGAACACCACGGCCTGCCCCGGCTTGAGGACGCCGGTCGACACCACTGTGGCGATTGAATTGGCCGCATCATGAAACCCGTTCATGAAGTCGAAGGCGATGGCCAGGAAAACCAGCAGGGCCACGACCCACAGGGCGGTCTGTACGCTTTGCATAGTTAAATTATTCCAGTGCTAGAAGGACGTAGGCGCGGCCGCAGCGCAGGGCCGCCCCAAGCAAGGCCAGCCCCATCGGGGGGCAGCGCATGACACGCAGTGCAAAGCGTGGGGGTCATAATTTTCAGGAATTCTCGAGGACGATGCCCTCGATCAGGTTGGCCACGTCCTCGCACTTGTCGGTGATGGTTTCCAGCAGTTCATAAACCGCCTTGAGCTTGATGACCTCCCGCACATCCGGTTCTTCACGAAACAGGCGGCTCATGGCAGAGCGCATCACCCGGTCGGCGTCCGATTCGAGCTTGTCAATTTCTTCGCAGGTCTTCAGGGCTGCTTCAGCCGTCGCCGGCTCGCTGACCTTGCCGATCAGCGCGACCGCATCTTTCAGGCGCTCGCAGCATTTCACGCTCAGGTCGGTCAGGCGGATGATGTCGTCCGTCATGTGGCGCACGTCATACAGAGCCATGGTTTCTGCCGAATCCTGAATCAGGTCGGCCACATCGTCCATGGTGTTGATGAGCTTGTGAATCTGCTCACGGTCTATCGGGGTGATGAAGGTCTTGTGCAGCGCCCTGTTGACGTCATGCGTGATGCGGTCAGCGGCGCGTTCGGCGTTGTCCACTTCACGATTGAAGGATTCGCGTTTTTCAACATCGCTGTAATTGGCGACCAGCTTTGAAAAGGCCTGGGCCGCTTCAACAATGCGCTCTGCATGCTGGTTGAACATCTCGAAAAAATTGCCTTCGCGGGGCAGCAACTTGCCAAACAGCATGTCGGTTCCTGGTTGAGTGGGTCAAGAATATGACCGTTTTGTGACAGGCGGGAGTTTAACTTAGCCCCCACGCTCCCCACTTCGTGTGGTTCGCTGCCCCCCGGGGGGGGCCGCTGCGCCTGCGGCCTGGCAAAGCCAGTTCCGCGGCCCCTGCTTGCGAAAACCTCAATACGGGAGCTGCATGCGCAGCCGCCCTTGAAAATTATGCGAACCTGCCGAGCAGCAGCAACACCAGCGTCAGGCTGACCATGGCCAATGCAGTAGACATCACCACGCTGGCGGTGATCAGCTCTTCGGCCACCTTGTAGCGCTGCGAAAACAGGAACACATTGGCGCCAATCGGCAGCGCCGACGCCGTGACCATCACTGCCATGGGCAGGCCGCCTACTCCAAGCAAGTGGCAGATGCCAAACACAAGCAGGGGATGGAGCAGGTTCTTGACGCAGGCCAGCGCCAGCGCTGGCCGCAAATACCCGCCAATCGATGTATTGGCCAGCGTGACACCCACCAGCACCAGTGCCAGCGGTCCGAAGGCATTGGCCAGCAACTCCAGCGGCCTGTCGATCACCTCGGGGATCACCAGACCAGTCTGTGCAAACAGCAGCCCGACGATGATAGGCAAGGGCACAGGGTTAAGCACCGCGTTCTTCACTGCCAGCAAAACGGTGGTGACCGGATGCCGGGGCGCCGTGCCCAATTCACTGCCAAGCCCCAGCTTCTGTTCACGCGCCACGGCAAGTTCAAGCACCAGGGTTGCAATCGTGAGCAGCACGAGCGCGTGCGTTGAGACGAGCGTCAGCAAGATCACAAGCCCCGCTGGTCCGTACATCAGGCCGACCATGGCGATGCCTATCATCACGGTGTTCGAAAAAGTACCGGCCAGCGCCAGCACCGCCGCACGCCGGTTCAGGCCCTTGACCAGCAGGATGCAGCCAAAAAGGATGGCTACTGCGACGAAGTAGGCCGTCACCGGCTTGAAGTCGAGCTGCTCTATGCGCACCTTGCTCATGGTGCGAAACAGCAGCGCAGGCGTGAGCAGCAGAAATATCAGGTTGGACAGATCCTTGACCGCCGTGGGCCTGATCCACTGCAGGCGGCCTGCGGCAAAACCAGCAGCAATCAACAACACGACGGGAAGCAGGGAGACAAGGACAAGCTGGTTCATTTGCGCCAATCTTAGCGCCCGGCCTTCCCCGCTACGGTCTGTTTGCTTCGTCAGAACGACGCCTGTAAGCCAATCTTCAGACTGCGACCGGGCAGCGGCGCTTTGGGGAATGCCGTCGTGGTCAGCACCGATGTCGCGCTGTAGGCCAGCTGGTTCGTGAGGTTGTCCACCCGTGCATAAAGCAGCGTGTTGACAGCCCCCATCTTCAGCGCATAGGTCGCCGCCGTGTTCCACAGCGTGTAGGCAGCCGTCGCGCGCTGGCCGGCCGCCACGCGGTTCTGCGCGGCAGAGTGGTCAAAACCCAGGTTCGCCCCCCAGGGGCCGCTGGCCCACTTCAGCGTGGCGCCCACACGCATGGGCGCGATGCGCGGCAATGGCTGGCCGTTGTTGAGGTTGGTGGCCCTGACCATGTCGCCGCGCAGGCCAAGGTCCAGCGTGCTGGCGCCTTCGAGCAAACGCATGTTGCCGCTCGCTTCAACACCTGTGAAACGCGCACGCACCGCGGTGTAGGCAAATTCGCGGCGCACACGGTTGTCCGGGTCGGCGTCATCTATGCCGTCACCATCGGCATCCGTCGGGTTCAGCATGCCGCTGGATTGCCCGTAGGTGTTGCCCGTGGCCAGCAGCGCGATGTAGTTTTTGAAGTGATGTGCATAGACGTTGGCAGAAAAAGTATTCGCGCCTGCCTTCCAGTTTGCGCCTACGTCCAGGCTGGTGGATTTTTCCTTGCCCAGATTGGCATTGCCGGTTTCCCATGCATTCGTGGCCACGTGGGTGCCAGAGGCGTACAGCTCATAGTCCTTCGGTGCGCGTTCGCTGAAGGCCAGGTTGGTAGTGATCTGCCACTTCGGGGCGGCATTCCACAAAGCGCCAACTGCAAAGCTGGAAGGATTGAAGTCACGCGTGGCAGGCACAAAGCGGGCCAGGCGCGGGTTGCCCAGCGATGCCACCCTGACCGATTCCAGACGGCCACCAAAACTCAACCGGCCCCAGGACCTTGCATATTCTTCATAGGCGAACAGGCCGCGTTGCGTGGTCTCGCTGTAAGGGGCGAACGCTTCGGTACCGTCCGCCGAGAAGCGCGAGTTCTCGGCCTGCAGGCCGAACACACCGCTCAGCCCGCCAACAGACGCGTGCCTGGCTTCCACACGCACATCACTGCCCTTGTTCCTGAAAGCCGTGCCCGGTGTGGCCCCGTCAAACTCTGTGTGGGTGTAGTCGGTTTTGCTGTACTGGCCCTTGACGCTTTTGATAAAACCGCCGAGGTCACGAACCTCGCCCTCCAGGCCGATGCGGTCAGATTTCATGCCTATGGTCACGTTGTCTTCCGCTACTGTGCCGTAGGTGTTTCGGTAGGTGCTGATGGATGCACCAAGATAGCCGTGGTCAAACAGCAAAGATCCACCCAGCGCACCGCCATTGACCTTGCTGGCCGAGTTGCAAATGCGGTTGACTGTGCCCACGGCGCCGGGTTTGGTGCAGGCCAGAGCGACCGGCACATTCACATCGCCGGTTTCGCGGCTGAATGCATCAACATGCAGCCCATAGCGGTTGTTGCCCGCCTCAAGTGCCAGGCCGCCGCCCTTTTCACGATTGCCGGTCGCCAGGCCATAGTCAACCTTGCCCGCCACCCCGCCCTTTTCGTCGAACAGGGCTTCACGCGGAATGCGGTTGTCGATGACGTTGACCACACCGCCCACCGCGCTGCCGCCATAGAGCAGCGCGCCCGGGCCGCGCAGCACTTCAATGCGCTGGGTGCTGATGGGGTCTGCGGTCACTGCGTGGTCGTAGCTCAGCGATGACGCGTCTACCGTCGCGCCGCCATTGCCCAGGATGCGGATGCGGTCGCCGTCCAGGCCGCGAATGATGGGGCGGCTGGCATTGGGGCCGAAGTAGGTGCTGCTGATGCCGGGCTCGCCGTCCAGCGTTTCACCCAGCGTGGTTCTGGAACGTAACAACAGGCCGGTGCCGCCGTAACTTGCGGCAGGCGCAATGAGGTCAGTCGCGCCCAGCGGGTTGCCGGTGACCGTGACCTCACCGAGGTTTGCTGTTGATGAAGGTGTGGCGGCAGCGCCGGTCGCGTTCTGCGCCTGCGCCATGCCGGCCGTGGCCATAAAGGCCAGCACCGCGAGTTGCAGTGCGTTTTTTGAAAATGAGGATGTCATGAGGACTCTTTGAATCAGGATGCAAACCTGCACACCATTGGATGCGCAGGGGCAAGGCCGACCCCGCAGGGTCAGCGAAGGAGATTCAAGGAGTCCGGGGCGGGCCGCGCGCGTCAAAAAGCGCAGCCCAGCGGGCGAGCGCTTCGCCCTCAAAAATCGCCACCGCCACGGTGGGCAGCAGAACCGGCAAAACCAGCGATGCCACATGCAGCGCAGCGCTGCCGTGGCTGGCCTGGTCGTACAGGCGGCAGTCGGCGTCACTGGCGTGGGAAGCAAACAGCGAATCCACCGTGCCATGTTTGGAATGACCGCTGCCCGCCTTGAGATGAACCGCTTTGGCCGACCCTACACCCGGGCCATGCAGCGTACCGTGCATCAGGCCCAGCGTCTGCGCGAACAGAAGCGCCAGCGTCAGCAGCCAGACGATGGTGTGGGTTGAGGGGCTTGACCGGCGGGTCATGTGAAGTAATGGGGTATCAGTGGCTGCACCAGATGCCGGGAGGCAAAAGCCGCAGGACCTGTAATGTAAGGCATATGGCCCCGGCGAGAAAGTTTGGTGTCCACTTTGCCCTGCAGCTTCAATGCGTATATAAACATTGCATGACTGCCACGATCCCCGCTTCCACATCTCAAGCCGCCCACCTCCGCACCCACACCTTCCACGGCCTGGACACCAGCCAGCCGGCCCCGCGCCTGCTGGTACTGGGCGCGGTGCATGGCAACGAGACCTGCGGCACGCAGGCCATCACCCAACTGCTGGCCGAGCTCGAGAGCGGCGGGCTGGTCATACAGCGCGGCACCGTGACGTTTATTCCCATCACCAACCCGCTGGCCTACCAGCTGGGGCGCCGCATGGGCGACCGCAACCTGAACCGCAACATGACGGTCACCGCAGAGCCGCAGGATTTCGAGGACAGGATTGCCAACGTGCTGTGCCCCATTCTTGAAGCGCATGACGTGCTGCTGGATCTGCACTCCTTCCACACGGGCGGCGCGCCGTTTGTCATGATCGGCCCGCAGAACAATACCGGCACGCTGGAACCCTTCTGCCAGGCAGAGCAGGAAATGCAGCTGGCCCTGCACACCGGGCCCTGGCGCATCGTCGAGGGCTGGCTGGACACCTACGCACGTGGCGTCAAGCGCCGCGCACAGAAAGCGGCATCGGGCGGAAGCGACCGCTCACAAGCACTGGTCACCAGCACCAACTATGGCGTGGGCACCACCGAGTACATGCGCTCAAAAGGCGGCTATGGCGTGACGCTGGAGTGCGGCCAGCACGACGACCCCAAGGGGACAGACGTGGCGCGGCAGGCGATTTTGCAGACCATGGCGCTGCTGGGCCTGGTCGATCCGGCAGCAGTGCCCTTGAGTCCGGCTGCGGCCGGGCGCGAAATCTTGCGGCTGGTCGATGTCACGGACCGCGAGCATACGGGCGACCGCTTCACGCGCGAATGGCGCAGCTTTGATGCAGTGAAGACAGACGAGGTGATTGGCTGGCGCCAGAGCGGCGAAGAGGTCAAGGCGCCACAGGACGGGTTTATCGTCTTTCCGAATCCGCGCGGGGAAGTCGGCCAGGAGTGGTTTTACTTTGCACTGCGGCGCGCCTGAAGGCATTCAACGTCAATTAATACAAAAAACGTAACAGTAATATTCAAATAGCTGCCTACATTGATTATTGATATCAGCCGAAGCATCAATCACTGATCTCGAGCGGTTTAGACCGTCCAAAAGCCGTCAAAAAGGGCAAAAAACACCTGTTTTCAGGCATCAAATTGTCCGTAGCCCTTTAAATACGCGCGTGAGCAGCTATTAAAATAGTAGCAATTTTCGATCAAATCTGAGCCTGGCACCGTCGCTTCTCCGCTCCGGACGACTGCAGGCACCTCCACAGGCTCAATCCCTGACCCGCGAGGCAAAGGTTTTGCGGAATTTCTCGACCTTGGGGCCGACCACAAAAGCGCAGTAACCCTGGTTGGGGTTGTTCTCGAAATAATCCTGGTGGTAGGCCTCGGCCGGCCAGTAATTGGCGAGCGGCAGCACTTCGGTGACTATGGGCTTGCCGAAGGTTTTGTCCTGGCTGGCTTCGCGGATGAAGTCGTCTATTACCTGCTTTTGCTCTGGCGAGGTGTAGTAAATGCCGCTGCGGTACTGCGTGCCGGCGTCGTTGCCCTGGCGGTTCAGGCTGGTGGGGTCGTGGATGACAAAGAAGATTTCAAGAATCTCGCGCAGCGTGATCTGCGCGGGGTCAAATTCAAGCTTCACGACCTCGTTGGAGCCAGTACGGCCGCTGCAGACTTCTTCATAGCTGGGCCGCGCCGCCTGGCCATTGCTGTAGCCCGATTCAACATCGGTCACGCCGCGCACCTTGACGTACACCGCCTCGGTGCACCAGAAGCAGCCGCCGCCCAGGGTGATGGTTTCAGTTGATGCCATGGAAATCTCCGCTCAGATGATTGATGCCGTTGGTCACGCCCACTGGTGGTGAGTCGCGCCCGGAGCTTTCATCTTACGCGGGCACCTTCGACACCGCCCGCCTGGCGTGGCTTGTCCCTGAGGCGAAGCGGTTCAATCGCGGCGGCGCGGGCCTTTGGGGGTAAATTGCGGGCCGACGGCCTTGCGCATCAGCTTGAGCAACAGCAGAAACACCACAGCGCCCAGAACAGCCAGGCCCAGCGAGCCCGCGCTGAAATCCTTGTCGTTGGTCGTGCCGTGGCTGAGCAGCGCCGCCACAAAGTCGCCGCCTATATAGGCGCCGAAAATGGCCACGGCCACAGTTTCGATAATGACGGTTTTTTCGCGGACTTGCGTCAGCAGGCAGGCAAGCGCGCCAAGAACGGCACCCACCAAACACCAGATATACGGGTTGATGCCGTTCTCCTAGAAGTAATCAGATAGCCTGATACTGACAGCTTTAGGCTGCGGCGTCCGATTTATCGCGTAAAGCGTCTGGACCGTCCGCTCGGCAAGGCGAATCACCCCTTCTAGAATAAGCACACCCAGCTACTTTTTTTATAGCACCGATGGAACCCGGCTCAATCAAACCCCTGCTGACCGCCTTGGCCTTGCCACCCATGTCGCTGCTGCTCCTGGCACTGCTGGGGCTGCTGCTGGTAGCTGGCAGGCGCAAACGCACAGGTGCATCACTGCTGTGGCTGGCCCTGACTACGCTGTGGGTCCTGAGCTGCCACGGCGCTGCAGTGTGGCTGGCGCAAAACGCCCTGCCCCAATACCCACCGGCATCTGCCGCGCAGATCTCAGCCGGCAAGGCCCAGGCGATTGTGGTGCTGGGCGGCGGTGTGCTGCCGCTGGCGCCCGAGTATGGGCAGGCGCAGCCCAGTGCCTCTACCGGGGCGCGCCTGCGCTACGGCATCTGGCTGGGCCGCCAGACGGGGCTGCCGCTGGCGTTCACAGGCGGCATGGGCCATGCGGCCAGCAATACGCAGGGCACGTCAGAAGCCGCGGTGGCAGCACGCGTCGCACAGCAGGAATACGGCATGCGCATTCGCTGGCTGGAGTCGGCCTCGCGCGACACGACCGAAAATGCGCGCCTGCTGGCCCCCATGCTCAAGCGTGACGGCGTGCAGCGTATCGCACTGGTCACCCATGCCGCGCACATGCCGCGCGCCGTCATCGCCTTCGAACGTGCAGGTTTTGTTGTGCAGGCAGCCCCCACAGGCTATATCGTGCCCCGGCGCAGCGCGCTGCTTGAATGGCTGCCTTCAGCATCAGGGCTTCAGGCCACGCAGGAGGTGCTGCATGAATGGCTGGGCATTCTGGCCGGGCGTGTACTGAGCATCTGACGCCTGCCCATGCAGCTATTGGTGGATGTTGACGCCCGAAACGGCTCGGGTTACATTACTAACCAGTCAGTCATTAAAAATGCCGCTTTCCAAGTTTTTTTGCAAACCCGATACCTCTGCCACCGTCAAGCGTGAGCGGCGCAAGGAAGCACGTCCCGGTGAACTGCTGGCAGCCGCGCTGGATCTGTTTGTCGAAAAAGGCTTTGCCGCAACAAAGTCCGAGGAAGTCGCGGCCCGGGCAGGCGTCTCCAAGGGCACGCTGTTTCTTTACTTTCCAAGCAAGGAAGAGCTGCTCAAGGCGGTGGTGCGAGAGAACATCTCTGGCCGCTTCAAGGAATGGAACGACGAGTTCCTGAGCTTTGAAGGCAGCAGCGCCGAAATGATCAGTTACTGCATGAACGTCTGGTGGGACCGCGTTGGCGCCACCAAGGCCTCGGGCATCACCAAGCTCATGATGAGCGAGGCGAAAAACTTCCCTGAAATCGCCGAGTTCTACCAGCGGGAAGTCATCGAGCCCGGCCAGACCCTGATTCGCCGCATCCTGCAGCGTGGCATTGACCGTGGCGAGATCCGTCCGCTGGACCTCGACTACGCCGTCTTCACCATTGTTGCGCCCATGATGTTCCTGATCCTGGCGAAACATTCACCCGGTATCTGTGCACCCATGACACTGGCGATGGACCCGAAAAAATACATAGATACCCAACTCGGCGCCATCCTGCATGGGCTGCTTGCAGCGCCTGCGGCCACCTCCAGCCCGGACAAAAAATAAAAACCCCCGCCATGACAACAAACAACAACAGGAAATGGATCAAGTGGGCTGCTGCTGCGCTGGTGGTGGTGCTGATTGCCGTCGGCGTCTTTCGCGCGCTGTCGGCACGCACGGCGCAGCAGCAGGCGCTGGTGGCCAGCACTGCGGTGAAAGAACAGGGCCTGGTCGAACTGGCCGCCACCGATGTGGTGAAGGTGCAGACCCTGCAGGTCATGCAGGGCCTGCCGGTGTCAGGCACGCTCAAGGCCGTGAATTCCGCCGTCATCAAGGCGCGTGTGGCTGGCGAGTTGCAGGGCCTGACAGTGCGCGAAGGTGACTTCGTCAAGGCCGGCCAGGTGCTGGCGCGCATAGAAGCGACCGAATACCAGTCACGCGTGCGTCAGGCCAGTGAGCAGGCTGCTTCGGCGAAGGCGCAGGTTGAAGTGGTGCAGCGCCAGTACGACAACAACAAGGCCCTGGTAGACCAGGGCTTTATTTCAAAAACGGCGCTCGATACCTCACTGGCCAACCTCAACGCCGCACAGTCCACCTTCCGCGCCGCGCAGGCCGCGACGGATGTCGCCAGAAAATCGGTTGAAGACACCATACTCAAATCGCCCATCAGCGGGCAGGTGTCGCAGCGCCTGGCGCAGCCCGGCGAGCGTGTCGGCATAGACACGCGCATCGTTGAAGTGGTCGACCTCAGCCGGCTTGAGCTTGAAGCCACACTGAGCGCTGCCGACTCGGCACAGATCAGCGTCGGCCAGACGGCAGAGCTGCAGATAGAAGGCGGCAGCCAGGTCGCGACCGCAAAAGTGGTGCGCATCAACCCCAGCGCGCAGGCCGGCAGCCGCAGCGTGCTGGCTTATCTGAGCATAGACAACACCCCCGGCGGCAGGGCACTGCCGCTGCGCCACGGCCTGTTCGCACAGGGCACACTGGGCACGGCGAGTTCGTCCCTGCTGGCCGTGCCGCTGGGCAGCGTGCGTACAGATAAACCCGCACCCTACGTTCAGGCCATTGAAGACGGCAAGGTCGTGCACAAAACCGTAGAAATTGGAGCGCGCGGCACGGCAGGCAACGAAAACGTGGTGGCTGTCAAGGGTCTGGCCGAAGGCGCGCAGGTGATACGCGCCAACATTGGCTACCTGCGTGAAGGCACGCAGGTGCGCTTCACGCAGCTGGCTGCGCCCGCGGCGCCAGCGCCTGAAGCCGCAGCCTCAACCGCCTCGGCGAAATAAGCACGGCATGTGGTTCACGCAGGTCAGTCTTAAAAACCCGGTGTTTGCCACCATGGTCATGGTGGCCATCGTGGTGCTGGGTTTGTTCTCCTACCAGCGCATGCAGGTAGACCAGTTCCCGAACATAGACCTGCCCGTGGTCGTGATCACCACAGAATATCCGGGCGCTTCACCTGAAATTGTCGAGAGCGAAGTCACCAAGAAGATTGAAGAAGGCGTCAACTCGATTGCCGGCGTGAGCGCCCTCACCTCGCGCAGTTATGAAGGCCAGTCGGTCGTCATCATCGAGTTCCAGCTCTATGTCGATGGCCGCAAGGCCGCCGAAGATGTGCGAGAAAAGATTGCATCCATACGCCCTACGCTGCGCGACGAAGTGAAAGAGCCACGCGTGCTGCGCTTTGACCCGGCTAGCAAGGCCGTCTGGTCCATTGCAGTCCTGCCTGCATCCTCAGGCCCGAGCGGCGAGCGCAGCGCCGGGCCGCCCCAAGCAAGCTCAGCCCCCTCGGGGGGCAGCGCAGTACGCGCAGCGACAAGCGTGGGGGCTGGCATGTCTGCGGTGGAACTCACCAACTGGTCCGACCAGGTTCTCAAGAAGCGGCTGGAGAACGTACGAGGCGCAGGCTCGGTCACGCTCGTGGGCGGCACCAAACGGGAGATCAATGTTTACCTGAACCCGCAGGCCATGGAGTCGCTGGGCATCACCGCCGAACAGGTCGTCAATGCTGTACGCAATGAAAACCAGGACCTGCCGGTGGGTGCCATCCGTTCGCTGGCGCAGGAGCGTGTGGTCAAGATCGATGCGCGCGTCAAACGGCCCGAGGACTTTGGCAAGATCATCATCACCCGCAAGGGCAGCGCAGCGGTGACGGTAGATCAGGTAGCGCGCATTGCCGACGGCGCGCAGGAAATCGACAGCCTGGCGCTCTACAACGGCCAGCGCACGCTGCTGATATCCGTACAGAAGGCGCAGGACGAGAACACCATCGCAGTGGTGGATGGCCTGAACAAGGCAATTACCGAAATCAAGCCGCAACTGCCGCCGGGTGTCAGGCTGGAGTTGATCGCCGACAGCGCGAGGCCCATACGTGTAGCGGTCGAGAACGTGCGCCGCACGCTGATAGAGGGTGCGTTACTCACGGTACTCATCGTATTTTTGTTCCTGAACTCATGGCGCTCCACCGTCATCACCGGGTTGACCCTGCCGATCTCCATCATCGGCACGTTTTTGTTCATGAACCTGTTCGGCTTCACCATCAACATGATCACGCTGATGGCGCTGTCGCTGTGTGTGGGCCTGCTGATCGACGATGCGATTGTCGTGCGCGAAAACATCGTGCGTCATGTGCAGATGGGCAAGACGCCGTACGACGCGTCAATGGACGGTACAAAAGAAATCGGCCTGGCCGTTCTGGCCACCACCTTCTCCATCGTCGCTGTGTTTCTGCCCATTGGTTTTATGGGCGGCATCATCGGCAAGTTCTTCCACGAGTTCGGCGTGACCATCGTCGCGGCCGTGCTGATCTCGATGTTTGTCAGCTTCACGCTCGACCCCATGCTGTCGAGCATCTGGCATGACCCGTCGATTGAAGCGCATGGCAAACGCGGCCCACCGGTGACTTTTTACGACAAGACCATAGGCCGCGTGACTGGCTGGTTTGACAATGCCACCGAATCGCTGAGCAACAGCTACCAGGGCATCCTGCGATGGTCGCTGGTGCACAAGCTGAAAACGCTGCTGCTGGCGCTGGTGATATTTGTCATCAGCATCTTCATGGTGCCCCTGCTGGGCACGGAGTTTGTGCCCAAGGCAGATTTCTCCGAAACCTCGCTCAACTTCTATACACCGGTAGGCTCCTCACTCGAAGCCACGGAAGCCAATGCACGCCAGGTTGAAGCCATAGTGCGGGAATTTCCCGAGGTGAAGTACACCCTCGCCACCATCAACACCGGCAATGCACAGGGCAAGATGTATGCAAGCCTGTACATACGCATGGTGGACCGCAAGGCACGCACGCGCAGTGTGGATGAGCTTTCAGGCCTGCTGCGCGACCGCCTCAGGCAGGTACCCGGCATCACCGTCACGCACGTCGGACTGCTTGACTCGGTGGGCGGCAACAAGCAGGTGGAGTTTTCACTGCAGGGGCCTGACCTGAAAGAACTTGAGCGCCTGACGGTCATGGTCAGCAACCGCATTCGCGGCATTCCCGGCCTGGTGGACCTCGATTCCAGCGTGAAGGCCGACAAGCCCGTGATCCAGGTCGATGTGCGGCGCGACGCCGCCTCCGACCTGGGCCTGTCGGTATCGCAGATTGCGGCGTCGCTGCGCACACTGGTGGCTGGCCAGACGGTGGGCAACTGGCGCGCGCCCGATGACCAGACCTATGACGTGAACGTGCGGCTGGCACCGGACGCGCGCAACGCACCACAGGATCTCGAACGCCTGCCCTTCATGAGCAGCACTGTCGGCAGCAACGCCGATGGGTCTTCACGCATCGTGCGCCTCAGCCAGGTGGCCAGCGTGACAGAAGCCACCGGCCCCAACCAGATCAACCGGCGTGACCTGGCGCGTGAAGTCGCCATCAACGCCAACGTCTACAACCGCTCTGCCGGTGAAATCTCCACCGACATTCGCGCGGCACTGGACACCATGAGCTTTCCGCCCGGCTACCGCTACCAGTTCAGCGGCTCGACCAAGAACATGGCCGAGTCTTTCGGATACGCGATTTCTGCACTGGTGATGGCGATTTTGTTCATCTACATGATCCTGGCCAGCCAGTTCAAGAGTTTTCTGCAACCCATGGCACTGATGACCTCCCTGCCGCTGACCTTGATAGGCGTGGTGCTGGCGCTGCTGATGTTCCGCTCCACGCTGTCGATGTTTTCCATCATCGGCATCGTAATGCTCATGGGCCTGGTGACCAAAAACGCGATTTTGCTGGTGGACTTTGCGATACGGATGAGGGAAGAAGGCATGGAGCGCAGCGCCGCCCTGCTCGAAGCTGCCAAAGTGCGGCTTCGCCCCATCCTGATGACCACACTGGCCATGATTTTCGGCATGATCCCGCTGGCCTTTGCGCTGACGGAAGGCTCGGAACAGCGCGCCCCCATGGGCCAGGCCGTGATTGGCGGCGTCATCACCTCTTCATTGCTGACGCTGGTGGTGGTGCCCGTGACCTATTGCTACCTCGATGACCTCTCGCAGTGGCTCAAACGCAAATTCGGCCCGAAAACAGACCCTTCAGCCGGCACGAGCGCCCCGGCTGAAGTACACACGCCAGTTACAGGGCACGACTAAAATTGGCGGGTTTGTCCCTATCATCCCCACCTTTCCACCCATACATCTACCGCCATGAACTACGAACAAGCCCGTTTCAACATGATCGAACAGCAAATCCGCCCATGGGAAGTGCTGGACAGCCAGATCCTGTCCCTGCTGGCAGTGGTCAAGCGTGAGGATTTTGTGCCGCTGGCGCATAAGGCTCTGGCCTTTGTGGACATGGAAATCCCGCTGACCAGCGACCTGCAGAACCATCCCGGCCAGTGCATGCTCGCACCCAAGGTCGAGGCCCGCATCCTCCAGGACGTGGCGGTCCAAAAACATGAGAAGGTGCTTGAAATTGGCACCGGCTCCGGCTTCATGGCGGCACTGCTGGGCCACCGTGCACAGCAGGTGATCACCATGGAGATCGACAGCACGCTGGCCCAGACGGCGCGCGAGAACCTGCAAAAGGCCGGCATCTACAACGCAGAAGTGCGTACCGGCGACGGCGCAGCAAAGATTGCGCAAGCCGTCTCGGGCACCGACCCGTTGCGTGGCCCGTTTGACGTCATCGTGCTCAGTGGCTCTGTCGTTCAAATCCCGCCCGCACTGCTGGCCATGCTCAAGGTCGGCGGCCGCCTGAGCGCCATCGTCGGCACCGAGCCGGTCATGCGCGCCACCCTGGTCACGCGTGTCGCAGAAGATGCCTGGCGCACGACGCAGGCCTGGGACACCGTAGCGCCGCAGCTGCTGAACTTCCCCGAACCGTCGAAGTTCACTTTCTGAAAAAGCCTGCGCAACAGAAGCCAGCCATCAAACACACCAGCAAGTAGCCGAGAGCATCCTGATGATCCCCCAACTCGACCTGTCCAGCTTTAAAGAATGGCGCGACAGCAGCACCGCTGCCACGCAGGCCGCCCCGCCGGTTGTGCTGGATGTCCGGGAGCCGTGGGAGTTGCAGACTGCATCGGTCAAACCTGACGGCTTCACGCTGCTGCACATTCCCATGCGTGAGGTGCCGGCGCGGCTGGCCGAGCTTGAAGAAACATACGGCGCTGCACACCCGATAGCCTGCCTGTGCCATCACGGCATGCGCAGCCTACAGGTCGGCAACTTCCTGGAGCAACGCGGTTTCACCGGCGTCGTCAACCTGCAGGGCGGCATAGATGCCTGGTCACATCAGGTCGATGCCACTGTTCCCCGTTACTAAAAAATTGTGCATGTGATCCGATCCGTTTTGCTGACTTCTTCTTGTTCAGGACTTTTATGACAACGACTCAAAAACCGCCGGCGCTACCGGGTCTGCTGCCTCTTTCAATCGCTCTGGCCTCCGTGCTGATGGCTTTTGCACCACAGGCCCGGGCCCAAAGCCTGGTTGAGCTGTATGAGTCTGCACGCGCGTTCGACGCGAGCTACCAGTCGGCAAAACTGCAGTACGACGCCAATGTGGCGAGAGCCGACCAGGCGAAAGCCGGCATCCTGCCTTCCGCGGGGCTGGCTGCAGGCGTGTCGCGCACCGGTTTTGACAACACCAACCCGCTGGTGGACCGCAGCTTCAGTACCCAGAACGCGACCCTGACAGCAAGCCAGCCGCTCTATCGCCCGGCCAACTGGGCTGCCTATGAGCAAAGCTTCAGACAGGTCGAACTGGCCAAGGCCCAACTTGACGCATCCGAGCAGGATCTCATCGTGCGCTCCAGCCAGGCCTACTTTGATGTTCTTGCGGCACAGGACACCCTGACCTTTGTCCGCGCGCAAAAAGAAGCGGTGGCAGAGCAACTGGCTTCGGCCAAGCGCAACTTTGAAGTCGGGACCTCGACCATCACCGACACACGCGAAGCCCAGGCGCGTTATGACCTGGTGACGGCGCAGGAAATCGCTGCCGAAAACGACCTGCGTGTGAAAAAGCTGGCACTCGACACACTCGCCGGCAAGACAAATTCGCAACCCAAAGGGCTGGCTGCACCCATCGCCCTGCCACCTGTGGCGCCGGCTGACGTCAACCTCTGGGTAGACCAGGCAAGTCTCGTCCACCCCAGCATCCGGCAGGCGCAGAAAAACTACGAGATCGCAGAGCTTGAAGTAGACAAGGCCGAAGCCGGACACAAACCTACCGTCGACCTGAACGCCAGCTATAACGTCACGCGCAGCCCTGCGGGCACAGCCGTCAGCACCCTCAATACGCGCAACAACACCGGCACCATAGGCTTGCTGCTGAATGTGCCGCTGTTCGCAGGCTTTGCCACGCAGAACCGCGTGCGCGAAACCCTGTCACTCAAGGACAAGGCGCAAAGCGACCTTGAAGGCGCACGCCGAACCGTCGCGTTGAACACCCGAACCGCCTACTTCGGTGTGCTGTCCGGACAAGGCCAGGTCAAGGCGCTTGAAGCGGCCGAACTGTCAAGCCAGAGCGCGCTCGATGCCAACAAGCTGGGCTACCAGGTCGGTGTGCGCATCAACATTGACGTGCTCAACTCCCAGAGCCAGCTCTTCCAGACCAAACGTGACCTTGCGCAGGCCCGCTACAACGTGTTGCTGGGTGGCCTGCGCTTGCGCCAGGCCAACGGAACGCTGACGCCTGAAGACCTGCTCATCATCAATTCCCTGCTCGTCAAGTAAACCCTCCCGCAGGGGCAGCGCCATGCTGATGCAGACCAAAGACGCGCCGCTGATGATGGGTGACCTGCCCATTGAAGCAGAGCGTGTCACGGCTGTGCCCAGCACGATACCGGCGGGCCCGATGTTCGAGCTGATTGAGGAAACCACCTGGGAAGCCTTGCGCGCATCAGGCCGGCAATGGCCGTTTGACCGTCCGGTGCTGGTCAAGGGCGGCGTAAAACACTGGCCGTCATTCAGCAAATGGTCTTTTGAGTCACTGGCCGATGTCTGCGAGAGCGATGCGTCGGAAGCGCCGGTGAAATTCACCGATGGCCTGGTCGAGCAGGGCGTGACCAAGGGCAGGCCGTTTCTTCCTGTTGCGCCCTATCTGCGCGAACTCGGCAAAGCGGCCCTCAAAACGACTGACCCGGAAGCCGGCCTGCTGACCATGGCACGCCTTGAGTAGATCAGGCGTGAGCCTGGCGCCCAGTTCCACCTGAACTGGGCGCACATGCAGTCGTTCAAACCCACAACGCTGTATCTGGCGCAATGGGACATCCTTGAAAAATTTCCAGCCTTGCGCAAGGACCTGCTCATCAAGAGCCTGTGGCCCGACAAATCGTTTCTGGACCGCAAGCTGACCTGGGAATACATCTTCATGGGCCCGGCCAATACGGTGACCGGCTTGCACAACGACTTTCCGCACAACTGGTTTTGCCAGTTCAGGGGCACCAAGGAATTCATTCTTTTCCCGCCCGACCAAAGCGCGCACATGTGTCCGGCCGCCAAATACGACTGGGGCGCCACGCTGAGCGACATCAACGTGTCGCGCCTGCCGCAGCAGGCCAGGGAACTGGCATCATTTGAGAAAGCCCGCGGCATCTATGCGCGGGTGGAGGCCGGTGATGCGCTGTTCATTCCAAAACGCACCTGGCATTCAGTGGTGTCGCGCGAACCATCCATCAGCCTGGGCATGTTCGGCCTGACACCTTATGAAGTTGCAACCGGCGGCGCCTGGGCAACGCTGCGCGACTGGGCGCACCACCTGCGCCTGTATGCCCACGACAACTGCACCTGTCACGAGAAAAAGTAGCCTCCACGGTCGTTCACTTCGTGTAACTCCCTGCCCCCTCAAGGGGCCGCCCGCCTGTAGCCCGGCAAAGCCGGTTCCACGGCTTGAACTTGCACAGACACCGCTTCGACCCTGCGGTTAACAGCTATGGCGTGATCAGCTGCCACGTGCACAATCGTGCTTATGCAATCCGGTAAAGCCACCACCTTCGATATCGACATCGCATCAGACCTGCAGCGCTGGCGCACCTTTCTGGCGATTGCCGAACTCGGCAGCCTGACGCGCGCTGCGATTTTCCTCGACCGCAACCAGTCCCTGCTGAGCCGGCAACTCAATGCGCTGGAACGCGATTGCGGCGCACGGCTGTTCAACCGCACAGGCAGGGGGGTTGCGCTGTCGGATATCGGCGAGCGCATCTTTCCGCAGGTCAAGGCCCTGCTCGCCGACGCCGGGCAACTGCAGCGCGAGATACGCGGCGAGGCACGCGAACCCGCCGGGCGTGTCACGCTGGGGTCCCTGCCGTCGATCACCTTCCCTATCGTCGGGCGCCTGTTCAAGGACCTGCGCCTGAGGTTTCCCGGCATACAGATCAAGATTCTGGAAGGCTCAAGCGGACAGGTCGAGGAATGGCTGTCCGATGACCGTGTGGACCTGGCCATCCTCTACCGATATGGCAACCACCAGCCGGAGCGTGAGCAGGCCCTGGCCACCGTCGACAGCTACCTTATCGGACCGGTCGGCGACAAGCTCACCGACCGCGCCGAAATCGATTTCCGCGAGCTCGACGGCCTGCCTTTTATTCTGCCCAGCGCGCCGAATGGCCTGCGCACCACGCTGGATGCGCTCGCCCGCCAGGAACACATTGCGCTGGTGCCCGTGATCGAAGCCGACTCGCTGCCGATCATGCGTTCCGTCGTCGCACAGGAAAGGCTGTACACCGTGCTACCCATCCACACCGTCTGGAGCGAAGTCGCCAGCGGCCAGTTGCAGGCCGCCAAAATCGTGAGCCCTGCCGTGCAGCGCACAGTGTCGATGGCGTTCTCGAAATCCAAGGGGCCGGGCAAGGCGGTGTCAGCGGTGGCCGACCTGATCGTCAGCATCGTCGAGGAAAACGCGCGCCACGGCATGTGGAGCAAGCACCCCAACGCGGCCGCCTGACACGCCCGGGGCGCGCCCCGGCCAGACCTGTGGCATTTGCATAACTGCTTTGCGCCTGCAGTCTTGAAAAAACCCGCGTCGCAGTGCTTAAATTGCCGCTGCCCTTCAAAACAGCAGCGAGACAAGCATGACAGACCAAGCCTTGCCGAAAATATGTGTAATCGGCGCCGGCGCCATTGGCGGTTTTTTCGGCGCAAGGCTGGCACAGGGCCATGCCGACGTGAGCGTGGTAGCGCGCGGCGCCACACTGCAGGCACTGCAGCAGCGCGGCTGGATACTTGAAAGTGGCGGCGAGCGCAGGGCCTCCCCGGTGCGTGCCGTGGCAGATGCGGCCAACCTCGGCGAGCAGGACGTGGTCATCCTCGCCGTCAAAAGTTATGCCATGGCCAGCGTGGTGCACATGGTCAAGCCCCTGCTCGGGCCCCAAACCCTGGTGCTTCCAGCCGTCAATGGCGTGCCCTGGTGGTTTACCGATGCAGCAGCAGGCTTGCCGGTATCAGGGCGGCTGGACAGCGTGGATGCCTCCGGCGCGATAGAGGCGGCCATCCCGGCGGCCGCAGTCATGGGCGCTGTGGTCTACCCGTCCTGCTCCAGCCCCGAGCCCGGTGTTGCACGCCACCACTCCGGCACAAAAGTGGTGTTCGGCGAGCCCGGCCTTGCAGCAGGCTCACCGCCCACCGAACGGCTGCAGGCACTGGTGGCGCTGCTCAAATCAGCCGGCTTTGACGCCGAAGCCAGCACCGACATCCGCACCGAGGCCTGGAAGAAGCTGCTGGGCAATGCCTGCTTCAACCCGGTCAGCCTGATCACCGGCTCGGCCACCGACCTGATGATTGATGATCCGGGAATTTACCGGCTCTTCACCGCCATGATGGGTGAGCTGCTGGCTGTCGGCAAGGTGCTGGGCATAGACCCGGGCATCCTGGTCGCAGACCGTATCGCCCTGACGCGCAAGCTCGGCCACATCAAGACGTCCATGCTTCAGGATGCCGAGGCCGGACGTCCGGTCGAGATCGACGCCATCCTGGGGGCGGCCTGCGAATTGGGCCGCAAGGTCAACATGGCCACGCCCGCACTGGACAACGTCTACGCACTCGCGCGGCTGCGCGCCAGAACATCCGGCCTGTTGAGCGCGTAATCAACAATACCGATGGCCATCACACCGGAACTCATCAAGCGCGTCACCGCGCAACTCTACGAGCGCTCGCTGCGGCGCATCCCGGCCGACGCCATGACGGCCCTCAAAAGCGCGGACAAAACAGAAAGCAGCGAGACCGCACGCCATACCCTGCGCATCATGATCAAAAGCGCCGAAGAGGCCGAAATCGGTGGGCACTTTGTCTGTTCCGATTCCGGCGTGCCGGTGTACTTTGTGCGTGTCGGCACGCAGGCGCAGTTCAGCGGCAATGTGCGGCAGGCTATCACCGAGGGGTTTGACGAGCTCGTCGCCACCATACAGCCGCCTCTGCTGCCGCATGTCACCAATCCCCTGACCAACGAGCGCGGCTACAGCGGCGAGGGCATGCCCATCGTCACCTTCGACATGGAAGACGGCTCTGATTGCATGGACATCACCTGCTCGCCCAAGGCTTTGGGTTCAGGCCGCTGGGCCGCGCTTGAGATCTTCAGCTTCCCGGACCTGCGCACGATTGAAAAATATGTGCTCGACGTGGTGGCACGCGCCGGCTCGCAGCCCTGCCCGCCGGTCGTGATCGGTGTGGGCATAGGCGGCACCTTCGACTACGCCGCCAAGATGGCCAAGGAAGCCACCTTGCGTCCGATCGGCAGCCACCACGCCGAAGCGCTGGTGGCGGACATGGAAAAACGCCTGCTGGCCGGCGTCAACATGATGGGCTTCGGCCCCATGGGCACAGGCGGCGACAGCACGGCCTCGGCCGTCCACATCAACTATGCAGCGGGCCACGGTTTCACCCCGGTGGCGGTCGCCTTCAACTGCTGGATCAACCGGCGCACGCGGGCGCGCATCTACAACGACGGCCGCGTCGAGATCGTGGAATAGCGCGATGACATTGCAAACCCACCGCATGAATTTCCCGCTCAGCGAAGCGGACGCACGCACGCTGAAGGCCGGTGACCAGGTCATCATCGACGGCGAGATCGTGGTCACGGCCGGCCTGCCCACCCACCACAGGCTGATCGGCTGCTTCGACGGCAAGGAACCGCTGCCCATGGCCTTGCAGGGCCAGTCGCTTTTTCACCTCGGCAGCTACAGCCGCGAAAAGCAGGGTGGCCGGGGTGCAGACGACCTCGAACTTCTCTACATCAACCCCACCACCAGCACGCGCTTCAACCCGGTGATGCCACGCATCATTCATGAACTGCAACTGCATGCCATAGGCGGCAAGGGCGGGCTGGACGGCAAGTCAGTCGAGGCGATGCAGAAAACCGGCTGCGTCTATCTCTCATTCCTCGGCGGCGGCGCCACCCTGCACACCCGCGCCGTGCGCGAGGTGCTGGAAGTCGGCTGGAGCGACATGCTGATGCACTACCGCCTGGTGCGGCTGCGCGTCGAGGGGATGGGACCCGTCACGGTCGCGATCGACGCACATGGCCAAAGCACCTATGCCGATGCGCAGACGCAGGCCGCCGCGCGCATGGACAGCATCATGGCTGCGCTGGACGAAGGCCGAGCGCGTTTTGCCGCTGCCACCCCGCCAACAACATCCTGAAACAAGGCAACACCCCAACATGTTCAGTGAATCTTCACAGGTCTTTGCAGACAGCGCCGCCGACTATCTGGGCGCCACTGACCAGCGCCAGCGCGTGCGGCAACTTGAGGACAGCGACGGCGGTTTCGACCGGGCCACCTGGCAGCAGATCGCCGCGCTCGGCTGGCTGTCCATCCTCGTCCCTGAAGAAGATGGGGGGCTGGGTCTGGGGCTTGAAGAAGTCGCCGCGATCGCCCACGAAACCGGAAAACACCTGCTGGCAGAACCGTTTGTGGATGCGGGCGTACATCCGGTCGCGCTGGTCTGCAAATCACCCGCTGGTGCATTGCGCAGCGAACTGCTGGCCGCCCTGCAGTCCGGCGAGACCGTGGCGGGTGTCGCATGGCAGGAGCGCGCAGGAGACATCGATATCCCGCCTGCCCCTTCAACCACTTATGGCCTTGCCACTCAGCAGCTGACGGGACGCAAGCGCTTTGTCCGCCCCGGCCTGGCCGACGGCTGGCTGGTACTGGCTGACGCGGGGGGCGAGGCCGCCATCGTGTGGGTCAAGGCCGGCGCTCCCGGCGTGACAGCAACGCAGGAATGCGGCGTGGACGGCAGCCTGACCGCTACTCTTTCTTTTGAGGCCTCGCCCGCCGCCTTGCTGGTACGCGGCGACTCCGCCATGGCCGCGCTGCAGTTTGCCAACGAAAGCGCCCGCCTGGCGCAGGCAGCGGAGCTGGCAGGCATTGCCCGCCGCGCCCTTGAGTTGACACGCGACTACCTGACCACACGTGAGCAGTTCGGAAAACCCATCGGCAGTTTCCAGGCATTGCAGCACCGCATGGTTGATGGCCTGATCCAGGTTGAACTGGCCGCCGCCAGCCTGCGCGAAGGCCTGGCGCTCGCAGGTCAGGCGGGTTCTGCGCACACCCTGGCGCTGGCTGCCAGTCGCGTCAAGGCGCGTTGCGCGCATGCGGCTACCGAAGTCACGCGCATGGCCATACAGCTGCATGGCGCGATCGGCACCACCAATGAATACGACGTGGGCCTGTACTTCAAGCGCGCCATGCTGCTGGCCAGCCGCTGGGGCAACGCCGCAGCGCACCGCAGGCGTTATGCACGCCTGGTGGAGACTACGGTCTCTCACCGGGACCCGGCAGGCACGCCCCCGCCTGAAAACTTCCCGGCGGATGCCGACTGGGACGCCATGCCGGAGCAAACATTTCGCTGCGGCGTGCGCGCGCTGTTCGCAAAACATTACCCCGAGCACCGGCGCTACATGCCTTACCGCCAGTCGTGGGCCGAGTCGAAGGACTGGTACCTCACGCTGTCGCGCCTGGGATGGCTCGCCCCGGCCTGGCCCAAACAGCATGGCGGCATGGGCTTGCCTGCCGACAAGCTCATCGCCTGGATAGAAGAGACCGAAGCATGGGGCGTGGCGCGCTGCCCCGACCAGGGCCTGGTGATGGTCGGCCCCATCCTGATGCGCTTCGGTAACGACGAGCAACGCGCACGCTTCCTGCCGCCCATCCTCGCCGGTGAGCACGTGTGGACCCAGGGCTACTCGGAGCCGAATGCAGGATCGGACCTGGCTGCCGTGCGGACGGAAGCCGTCATCGACGGCGATGACTTCATCGTCAACGGCCAGAAGACCTGGACCACCTGGGGCGCCGATGGTACCCACATGTTCATGCTGGTACGCACCGACAAGACGGTCAAGAAACAGGCTGGCATCAGCTTTCTGCTGGTCGATTTGAAGACACCGGGTGTGACGGTGCGGCCCATCCGCAACATCGCCGGCGAACGTGAGTTCTGCGAGGTGTTTTTCGACAACGTGCGTGTGCCGCGCAGCAACCTGGTCGGCGAACTCAACCAGGGCTGGACTGTGGCCAAGGCCCTGCTGGGTTTCGAGCGCCTGTTCACGGGCAGCCCCAAACACTCGCAGCACACCCTGCACCAGGTCGAAAAGCTGGCGCGCCAGCGCGGCCTGTTCGACGACCCGGCCTTTGTGGCGCGCTTGACCGAGCTGCAGCTTGACACTGCCGACCTGGGCGCGGCCTACGCAGGGTTTGCCGCCATCGCCAAACGTGGCGAGCCCATTCCGGCCAGCATCTCCATGCTCAAGATTTGGTCGACCGAGACTTATGAGAAGCTGGCGCTGTTGCTGATCGAATCAGCCGATGACTACGGCGGCATGCAGGCCCACTGCAAAAATGAAGAGATCGACATGCACGTGGTGGCGCCGCTCTTCAATTGCCTGGGCGCGAAGATTTTTGCGGGCAGCAATGAGATACAACGCAACATACTCGCGAAAGCAGTGCTGGACTTACCTTCCTGATCGGACAACACCATGAGCAGAATTCCTTTCCCCACACCCGACACCATGTCACCCGAACAACGCGCCGTGTACGACAAGGTCGTCTCCGGCCCGCGCGGCAAGGTCGAAGGCCCGCTGCGCGCCGCGCTCTACAACGCCGAGCTGGCCGACAAATGGCAGGCGCTGGGCGCACTGCTGCGCTACGGCACGGGGCTCAGCCCGCGCCTGTCCGAAACCGCCATCCTCGCCACAGGCCTGGCCGGCCGCTCGCCTTTCGAGTGGTATGCGCACCGCCGCGAGTCCGAAAAGATCGGCATCGAAAAAGATGTGCTCGACGCCATGCTGGCCGGCACAGAGCCACCGTTCCGCTCGAACGAAGAGGCCGTGGTCTACAAATACGCGACGGAGCTGGCAACGCACCGCTCGGTCTCCGACGCCACCTACGCCCAAGCCCTGGAGCTTTTCGGCGCGCGCACCGTGGTCGAGCTGACGGCGCTGGTTGGCTACTACACCATGGTGGCCATGACCCTGAACGCGCATGAAATCCCCTTCCCCGAAGGTGTCACGCCGGCCTTTCCGCTGCCGCAACACGACGGGCTGGTGTGATGGACACCACCGACAACGCCGGCTGGGATTGCCACGCCCACCTGTTCGGGCCTTACGAACGCTTTCCGCTCGCGGCCGACCGCAGCTACACACCGCCCGAAGCGTTGCGCGACCACTACCTGGCGCTGCTGGCGCGGCTCGGTTTGTCCAACGGCGTACTGGTGCATCCCAGCGCCTACGGTGATGACTATTCGCTGCTGTTTGACGCGCTGGCCGAACTGCCGCAACTGCGCGGCGTCATCGTCGCCCGCCCCGGCACCCTGCC
The DNA here is from genome assembly GCF_016185115.1 of Polaromonas sp. Taxonomy (GTDB): domain Bacteria; phylum Pseudomonadota; class Gammaproteobacteria; order Burkholderiales; family Burkholderiaceae_C; genus Polaromonas. Next base: position 319,724 of record NZ_JACPOF010000017.1, read on the forward strand.
CTCCCTGAAAGGGCTGCGGGACAAGGGCATTCGTGCGCTGCGCTACAGCCACCGCAGCGGCGCGGGCAACAACTTTGCAGGCAGCGCCTCTTTCGACGACCTTCTGCAGATGGCGCCCACACTGGCAGATGCCGGCCTGCACGCGGAGCTGTGGACCGACTGCAAGGTGCTGCCCGACATCTCCGCGCAACTGAAGAAGTTGCCGGTGCCCGTGGTGATCGACCACATGGGTGGTTTTGACGTCGGTGCCGGCGTGAATGAAGCCGGCTTTCAAACCCTGCTGTCACTGGTTGAAAGCGGAGCGGCGTGGGTCAAGCTTTGCGCCTACCGCAATCTTTTCAGCGTGCAGGACCCCGAACTGGGCAGGCCTTTCCATGAGGCGCTGCTCAGGGCCAACCCCCAGCAACTGGTCTGGGGCAGCGACTGGCCCCACCTGCGCGTGACCCCCGAGCCCGATACTGCGCAACTGCTGGACACCTTCAAGCGCTGGACGACCGATACCGCGCTGGCCCACCGCATCCTGCAGGACAACCCGCAGCGGCTGTACGGCTGAATCCGGCGGGGCAAAAACTGCCCCCGCCACTTTTACTCGCCTCGCCGGGGAAAGAACCGAGTGGGCAGAGAGATGAATTTGCTATCTATTCTGTAGCTGCCCACGTTTATATTCATTGGCCTGCAGCCGTTTTTACCCCTGAAAAACGACCTTTTTCAGGCGTTTTTGGCGTTCTTGGCAGCCCGGGCCGGCGCCAGAACTCAAAAATGTAAAGTCGACTTTACATATATCCGATTCACCCGGGCGTCGCGCTCTCCAGGCCTACTTGAGCTCGATCACAAACTCTTCCTCGACCACAAAGGTCTTTTGACGGCCGATGAAGGTAGAACCGTGAGCCAGCCAGGCCAGACCTTCGGGCGAGGTGAAGGCACGGTCGGTGGCCGCCTGATCGTCGAACCAGGTTTCCGCAATGCCATCAACCTGGCCCACGTCCCAGACCACCGGCACATCCTTGCGCTGCGGCTCGCTGACGATGTGGCACAGGGTATAGCGGCGCAGGCCGGGCACGGCGTGCGAGATCGGCAGGTGGTCGTTCCAGTGCTTGAGGAATTCTTCTTTCGACATGCCCTCCTTGCGTGTGAGCAGGGAGATGCGTTTGACGAGTTTCTGCCGGGGTGCTGTCATGGTGATGTCTTTCAGTTGGATGGGGAAGTCAGGTGTCTATTCAGCCTTGATGCCGGCAGCGGTGACCACCGCTTTCCACATCGCATGGTCACGCCTGACGCGCGCGGCCAGCTCGTCGGGCGTGCTGGTGCGGGCGCGCATGCCCTGAGCGGCAAAACGCTCGATCATGTCTGGTGACTTCAGGATGGCATTCACTTCGCTGGTCAGGCGTGCCGTGATGGCAGGCGGCAATTTCGCCGGCGCGAACAGGCCCATGAAACCCACCACCTCGTAGCCCGGCACGGTGTCGGCAATCGGCGGCACATCGGGCAGCAGCGCATCGCGTGTCTTCGACGAGATGCCAAGGGCGCGCATCTTGCCCGCCTGCACGAAAGGCTTGATCTCGGAGATGGTGGCAAACATCCAGTCCACCTGACCGCCCATGAGGTCGGTCATCGCCGCGCTGCTGCCCTTGTAGGGCACGTGCGTGAACGGCAGGCCGGTGGCCTGGCCCAGCAATGCCGAGCTCAGGTGGTTGCTCGACCCGGTGCCGGCCGAACCGTAGCTCAGGCCGTTGGGCTTGCTTTTGGCCAGCGCCAGGAACTCCTTCATGTCACGCACCGGGGACTGCGCGGACACCACCAGCACATTGGCGTATTCGGTCAGCATCGAGATCGGCGTGAAGTCGCTCAGGGGGTCGTAAGGTACTTTGGCCAGCAGGTGCGGCGTGATGGTCTGCGAAGCCGAATTGCCCAGGCCGATGGTGTAGCCGTCGGCTTTGGCCTGCTTGAGGCGGCCCACGCCTATGGACGCGCCGGCACCGCCTATGTTTTCGATCACCACCGCCTGGCCCAGACGCTCGCGCAATTTGTCGGCCAGCGGGCGACTGATGATGTCGGTGGCCCCGCCCGGCGGGAAGGGCACGATGTACTTGATGGGCTGCGACGGCCAGTCCTGCGCCATGGCAGTCGATGCCATGGCAGTGAGCATGGCGCAAGCCAGTATTTTTGCAAGCATGTTTGTCTCTCTGTGTTGTTGTTTGAAAAACTCAGTACGAAAGGGGCGTGACGGGAAGGCCCTGTATCCAGGCCTTGATGTTGTTCAGCACACCGCCATAAAAGGCGGCGAGGTTTTCAGGCGTGACATACCCCAGATGCGGTGTCAGCACCACGTTGTCCAGCCGGCACAGGGCGTGCGATGCGGGAAGAGGTTCCTGCCAGAAGACGTCCAGCCCGGCACCGCCTATCCGCCTGTTCTGCAGCGCGTCCATCAAGGCTGCTTCATCCACCAGGCCGGCGCGCGAGGTGTTGACCAGAAACGCGCCCGGCTTCATGGCTGAAAGTTCGGCATGGGCCACGACGTTGGCAGTAGACGGTGACAGCACCAGGTGCAGCGACACCACGTCGGATTGCCCAAACAGTTCTGTCTTGCCGACCATGCGCACACCCGCCTGCTGCGCGCGCTCCACTGTGAGGTTGGGACTCCATGCGATGACCTCCATTCCAAAGGCCTGGCCGATGCGGGCCATGCGCTGGCCGATGTTGCCAAGACCAGCAAGGCCCAGCACCCTGCCCTCAAGTGCCAGCGCCAGCTGCGGCTGCCAGATGCCCTCGCGCAAGGCCTGGTCCGAGCCGGGCAGACGTTTGTGCAAGGCAAGAATCAGCGCCCATGCGGTTTCCGCCGTGGCCGCCAGGCCGTGGCGCGCGCCTTTGGCGCCACAAACGACAACGCCCTGTCTGAGACACGCCGGCACATCAATGGCCGCATTGCGCAGGCCCGTGCTCGCCAGCAGCCGGAGTCTGGGCAGCCGCGCGATGACCGACGCGGGAAACGCCGTTCGCTCACGCATGGCGACCACGACATCGACGTCCTGCAGTGCATTGACGAGTTCGTCCTCACCGGCTATCGCCTTGTTGAAAGCATGCACGACCGTGCCTTCGGGCAGCGAGGCCCAGTCGGCCATGCCCATGGCCAGTTGCTGGTAGTCATCAAGAAGGGCAATGCGCAAGGTCATGCATTACTCCAGGGTGATCTGGCCTTTTTTCACCACAGCCGCCCACTTGACGGACTCCTGCTGCATCAGCTTGCGGTACTCCTCCGGTGTGCTTGAAACCGCAATCGCACCCTGGGCAGCTATCTGCGCCTTGACCGAAGGCAGGGCCAGCACGGCAACCAGCGCATCCCGCATCTTCTGCATGATGGCGGCAGGCGTCGCGGCAGGGGCGATGAAGCCATAGTTGGACTCCACATACACCTGGGGCAAGCCCAGTTCTGTTGTTGTCGGCACGTTGGGCAGTGCATCTACACGGCGCGGGCCGGAGACAGCCAGCACCTTGATGCCGCGAGACAGAAAGGGCAACAGGGCCGACAGGTCAGCGGCCAGTACCTGCACCTCGCCGCCCAGCAGCGCGGTAACGGCTGGGGCAGCACCCTTGTAGGCGACATGGGTCATCCTGATGCCGGCTTCCTGAGAGAGCAGTTCAACACCCAGATGCGGCGTCGTCGCATTGCCTGCGGAGCCATAGTTGAGTTTGCCCGGCTCTGTTTTTGCCAGCGCAATCAGCTCCTTGAGCGTATTGACCTTGAGCTGCGGGCTGACCGCAATGACCTGGGGCACCCGTGCCACCAGGGACACATAGTTGATGTTCTCGACTGCGTAGGGAAGCTTCTGCAGATGCGGCAGCACCGTGATGCCACCTGGCACCCCAAAGCCAAAGGTATAGCCGTCAGGCTCGGCCTTGACGGTGGCGTCAATTCCGATGGTTCCGCTGGCGCCAGCCCGGTTGTCAATGATGATGGGCTGGCCCAGCTGCTCCCCCAGTTTGGGCGCAATGACGCGCGCAAGCTGGTCAACGGGGCCGCCGGCCGGGTAAGGCACGATGAGGCGAACCGGCTTCGCAGGCCATGCAGCCTGTGAGAAAACAGGCGAAACGGCGAAACCGGCAAGCGTTGCGATGCCGACAGCAAGAAGATGTCTTTTGATCATGGGGGTTCCGATAAATAAAGTGGAATCAATTGCGGCGCCATGCGTCACTCGTCGTTGATCAGCAGAAGGAACTCGGCCACCAGTGCCGGCTTGTCGCTGCCTTCGATTTCAAACTCGCAGCGCGTGGTGATGCGTGTACCGTTGCCCGAACGCTCTGCAGCGGCCAGGGTCTGGTGCAGGCGCACGCGCGAACCGACCGGTACCGGCGCGGTGTAGCGCACCTTGTTCGAACCGTAGTTCAGGCCCTTGCCGCGCTTTTCGACGCGGAAGATCTTCCGCTGCAGCAGCGGCACCAGCGCCAGGGTAAACAGGCCGTGGGCAATCGTCTTGCCGCCCGGCATTTCGCGGGCGGCGCGTTCGGTGTCGGTGTGTATCCAGAAGTCGTCGCCGGTGTTGCGGGCAAAGTCGTCAATGTGCTTCTGCTCTATGGTGAACCAGTCGCTGGTGCCCAGCTTCTGGCCGACATGCGCGAGAAAGTCGCCCGGCGTTTGCAGGATCAACATGTCAGACCACCCTTGCGTTTTGCAGGCCGGCAATCGCTGCATCGTCCATGCCCAACACCTCACGCAGCACTTCCGACGTGTGCTGCCCCAGTACCGGGGGGCCACGTTTGTATTCCACCGGCGTGGCAGAAAACTTGATGGGGTTGGCGACCTGCGGCACGCTGCCGGCCGTGGCATGCGGCAGGCGCAGCAGCATCTCGCGGTGTTTGATTTGCGGGTCGGCAAAGACTTCGGCAAAACCATTGATGGGGCCGCTCGGCACATTGGCGGCATCAAAGGCCGCATACCAGTCGTTCACCGAACGGGTCTTCAAAATGTCGGCGAGCAGGGGAATCAGTGTTGTGCGGTTACTGGCGCGCAAGGGGTTGGTCCTGAAACGTTCGTCGGTAGCCAGTTCAGGTGCGCCCAGCACCTTGCAGAAGGCGACGAACTGCGTGTCGTTGCCAACGGCGATCATGATGTCGCCGTCAACGCATGTAAAAGACTGCCACGGGCAGGTGATGGCCGATGCATTGCCCAGCCGTTCAGGCTGCTCGCCAGTGGCCAGGTAGCTCATGGCCACATGCGAGATGGCGGCCACCTGCGCATCGAGCAACGCCAGGTCGATGTGCTGGCCTTCGCCAGAGACCACATCGCGGTGGCGCAGTGCGGCCAGCATGGCGCTGGTGGCGTAAAAGCCGGCGGTGATGTCGCTGACCGAATAGCCCACACGCAAGGGGCCGCTGCCGGGCGTGCCTTCTTCCTGCCCCGTGAGCGCCATCAGCCCGCTCATGGACTGGAAGATGGGGTCGTATCCCGGCAGGTGGCTGTAAGGCCCGGATTGCCCGAAGCCGCTGATGGAGCAATACACCAGGCGCGGGTTGATCTCTTTGAGAGAGGCATAGTCCAGCCCGTAGCGCGCCAGGTCACTGGCCTTGAAGTTCTCGATGAGGATGTCGCATTTGGCGGCAAGGTCGCGTATCAGCGCCTGGCCGGCCGCCTGCGACATGTCGACCGTGATGGAGCGCTTGCCGCGGTTCATGGCCACGAAGGACGAGCGCTCGCCGCTGTCCTTGCCGGCCTCGTCTTTCACTTTAAAACCCTGGTGCCGCACGTCATCGCCCCGGCCCGGCCGCTCGACCTTGATCACATCGGCGCCGAAGTCAGCCAGCATCTGCGCTGCCCAGGGGCCGGAAAAAACGCGACTCAGATCAAGTACGCGCACGCCTGACAAGGAACTCATAAAAAATGTCTCCCAGGCTGTAACAGCCCGCTGTTTCAGTTGTTGGTCAGGCCCAGGGTCTTGATGACCGGCACCAGCTGCTTTTCGTCAGCCTTCACATAGGCGTCGAACTCGGCGGGGCCCAGCACGGTTGCGTCCGCGCCCAGGGGCAGCAGGCCCTCCTGCACAGCCGGTGAAGCCATCACCTTCGCCATCGCCCTGTACAGCCTGTCAATGACTGCGGGCGGTGTACCCGCCGGTGCGGCGAGGCCGTTCCACGACTCCGACAGATAGCCCTTGAGCCCGGCCTCAGACATGGTCGGTACCTCGGGGAAAAGTTTGGAGCGGCCGCTGCTGCCTATGGCCAGCGCGCGCAGCTTGCCTGCCTTGACATGCTGGATTTGCGGCGTGATGTTGACGAAAGACACCTCGACCTGGCCCGACAGCACAGCGAGCACGGCAGGGGCCGCACCTGCATATGGCACATGGGTAAGCTTGACGCCGGCCATGCGGTTGAAGAGCTCGCCGCCCAGATGCGGGCCCGTGCCTGAACCGGCCGAGGCGTAATTCAGCTTGCCGGGCGTCTTTTTCGCATACGCGATGAGTTCGGCGATCGAATTCACCGGCACGGACGGGTGGACCGAAATCAGGTTGGGTACCGTTGCGAACATGCCCACCATGGCGAAGTCCTTGTGTGCGTCGTAAGGCAATGCCGCACCTATGGCCGGTTGCACGACCAGGGGGGCTACAGTTGCCAGCAGCAGCGTATAGCCGTCAGGCGCAGCTTTCGCCACCAGGTTCGCGCCTATCACCGTGCCCGCGCCGGGTTTGTTTTCAACGATGACCCGCTGGCCAAGTTCGGTGCTCATGCCGGCCGCCAGCATGCGGACAATGGTGTCCGAGGGGCCACCCGCAGCATAGGGGTTGATGATGCGTATGACCTTGTCCGGAAAGGTTTGCGCCACCGCCGTTTGCATCATGCCCAGTGGCAATGCACACACGGCGGCCAGCACGAGGCTGCGTCTTGAAGATGGCCTGAAGTTCATGGTTTTGTCTCCTTGTTTATCGGTTTGTCTGTCAATGCCTGTCACGATGTATTTTTCGTGTTGACGGCTACCCCGGCTGCAGGCGCCACCCAGCCCTCGCCTCCCGGCGGCCGCTGCAGCATGGGCCGGTGAAATATCTCGCCAAGGCCTGCGTAAAAAGGCCCGCCCAGACGGGACACGGGCCGCATCTTTGCGCTGTCCACGCGCTTGCCGTCGTAGATGTCGGGCGACAGGTGAAAGGCGATGATTTCGCCGATGAACAGGGTGTTGACGCCCTTGCCCAGCGTGATGATCTGGTCTATCCGGCATTCCATCTGCACCGGCGACACGGCGATGCGCGGCGGTTTCACCAGCCGGCTCGGCAGCAGCGCGATACCGAGCGCCTCGGCCTCGCTGACGCCGGGTGCATAGTTTTCACCGCAGGCGTGCATGGCTTCCATGCTCGCCTCGGTCGCCACGTTGACCACGAACTCGCCGGTTTCGCGGATGTTGCGGGCCGTGTCTTTTTCAGTGCCCTCGCGGCTGGCGATATTGATGGCCAGCATGGGCGGTGTGGTGGCCACATAGTTGTAGGAGCTGAAGGGCGCGGCGTTCACGCAGCCCCTGCCGTCCACCGTGGTGACCCAGGCAATCGGCCGCGGCACCACACAGCCGATGACCATGCGGTAGGCCGCTGCGGTATCGAGCTCGCGTGCATCTACAAAGGTGAAATCGTTGTCGGTCAAGTGGTGCTTTCTTTTCGCGAATCAGGTTTTTCAGGGCAGGCTGCGCATCCACTGTGACACCGCATGGGCCACGGCCACGGGCTGCTCGGGTATCAGCGCATGGCTGGCGCCGGGTATGACGACGGCGCTCACGCGGCTGCCAAACTCGATACGGTTTTCGTCACGTGTGGCCGGCAGGCGAAACGGGTCTTCGCTGGCCATCAGGTCCAGCATGGGCGCGTTGCCTGCGCCCCAGAACTCTTCGGTCCTGATGGCGGCCCTTGCAGCACGCTGCGTCTTCTTGACATCCGGATGCCAGCCCTGCAGCCATGGTTTGGGGTCGCTGCCCGGCGCAAAAAACGTCATGCGCAGATACCTGAGGCGTTCCTCTTCAGGCAGGCTGGCGTCTTCGCATTTGTCGATGTAGCCACTCAGCTTCGGGTCGTAGTTTTTTGACGCCGCCGCCGCGATCACCACTCCCCTGACCAGCTGGGGGTAGTCTGTGGCGACGGTTCGCGCCACCCAGTTGCCGTAGGCATGGCCCACCACGACCGCGGGGCCTGCCGCTTCATGTTCAATCACTTTTGCAATGTCCTGCGCATAGTTGTGCAGGCTGACGCCGTCAGTGGGCCCGTTGCTGCGCCCCATGCCGCGCGGTGCCGGGCGCAGCACGCGGTAACCGCCCTGCACAAAGGCTTCGGCCACCGGGCCATAGTCGTCCGAATCACGACCCAGCGAGGGCAGCATGACAACCAGTGGCCCACGGCCCTCCGCGACCACCTCGATCTGCACGTCAGCGTAGCGGACCATGTGGTTGGCGCGCGGCAAAGAAACCGAAGCGCAGGATGCCGTCAGAAACGTTGTTGCCGCAACCATGCAGGCAAGAAAAGTCTTCACGAGACCCGCCTGCCGTCAGTCGGGCTTGATGTTGGCGGACTTGACCAGCCCGCCCCACTTGGCACTTTCAGCCTGGATGAATTTGCTGAAATCCTGCGGGCTGCCGCCTGCAGCGATCACGCCCTGCGACCTGAAGAAGGTGAGCGTCTCAGGATTTTGCAAAGCCTTGTTCAGCGCGGCATTCACCCTGGACACCACTTCAGGCGGCATCTTTGCCGGGCCCATCAGGCCATACCACGTACCGCTGATGACAGTTTTGAAACCAGCTTCGGCAGTCGTCGGGACGTCGGGCAACGCCGTAGACCGGGTGGATGCAGCCAGGGCCAGCGCCTTGAGCTGACCACCGCGTATGAAAGAAATCACCGCAGGCACGTCGGCAAACATCATGTCCGCTGTACCGGCAATCAGGTCTGTGGTTGCAGGCGCGGCACCGCGGTAGGGAATGTGGGTCATGAAGATGCCGGCGTCGCGCTTGAGAAGTTCGGCACCCAATTGCGTAGAGGTGCCGCTGCCGGCCGATGCGAAATTGAGCCTGCCCGGGTTGGCCTTGGCATAAGTCACAAGTTCGGAAAGCTTGTTGAAATTGCTTTTCGAAGACACCACAGCCACAGACGGTGTATTGACAGCCTGGCCGATGGCGACCAGATCACGCTCGGGGTTGTAGTTCGGGTTGGGCGTCATGGCAGGCACGATCACCATGGCGCCCGTGGACACAAACAGCAGGCTGTAGCCGTCGGTTGACCGGATCACTTCGTTGGCGCCCAGCACGCCGCCTGCACCGCCCTTGTTGTCGATCACAACAGGCTGGCCAAGTTCGGCCGACATCCTGACGGCGATAAAACGTGCCAGCGCATCGGCGGGTCCGCCCGCAGCAAAGGGCACCACAATGCGCACGGCCTTGGTCGGCCAGGCTTGTGCGTGGGCTGCGGTCATGGGCAGGACGCCGGCAAGCGCCATCAGGGCAGGCAAAAGAATACTGCGGCGGTTTGGCTTGTGTTTCATGATGTTGTCTCCTGTTTTTCGTAAAAGTCTTGCTGCTGGAATACCGGTTGCTTCAACCGTCTGCAGGCTCGGTAGATTTGACCGATGGTTTCCTTTGCATCTCTGCATACCATCGAGCCAGCCCTGGCGCTTCATGCCGCCAGCCTAGCGCATCAAAGCGATAGTCGATGTAGCCCAGTGCGCAGCAAAGGCTGACATGACCCAGGCCAAACGCCGCAGATTCCAGGGCTTGCACTTCAGACTCCAGCTGTTTAAGCGCCGCGTGGGTTTTGAGTTCAAAAGCGTCCATCAGCACCTGGATGGGGTGCTCACGTTCCCGCTCGTTGCGCCAGAGGATGAGTACATCGAGCAGGCCGTCGCCGAAAGCTTCCCAGCGCAAGGCCTGCCAGCGCGCCGGGCCGGTGCTTGCAATCAGCGGGCCCTGCACCAGCTCATTGAGGTACTGGCAGATCACGCTGGAGTCGAACAGCACCGTGCCGTCGTCAAGCACCAGAGTAGGAATTTTGCTGAGCGGGTTGTCCTGCATGATGGCCGGATTGGGCTTGAGCATGGCGGCCACGGAGCGGACCAGCGTCAGCCGGTCTGTGACCTGCAGTTCTTCAGCGCACATCATCACTTTGCGGACGTAGGGCGATTTGGGTGACCAGTGCAGTTTCATCAAATGACTCCGGAGGTACGCAATGCGGCGATGCCCGGGCCGTCATAGCCCAGGTCCGCCAGAATGGCGTCGCTGTGCTGGCCCAGCAGCGGCGGCGCATCGCAGGTTTTGAGTTGTGCTTCGGAAAAGCGCATCGGTGTGCCGACCTGCGGCACCATCACGCCGCTGGGGTGCGGCACCGATTTCAGCATCTCGCGGTGCCTGACCTGCGGGTCTTCGAAGACCTCGGGCACGCTGTTGATGGCGCCCGCCGGAACGCCCGCACCATCCAGTGCCGCAATCAGGTCCACGCGTTTCCAGAGGGAAAACCGCTCTTCAAGCAGCGCTGAAAGTACCGCAATGTTGCGCACCCGCTGGGCGTTGGTGGCAAAGCGCTCATCGCTGGACCAGTCCGCAGCACCCAGCACCTCGCAGAGCTTGCCGAACTGGCCGTCATTGCCGACCACCAGGATGAAGTCGCCGTCTGCGCAGGCATAGACATCCTGCGGCTGGATGTTGGGGTGGGCGTTGCCGTTGCGTGCCGGCACCTTGCCCGACACCAGGTAGTTCATGGCCTGGTTGGACAGCGTGGCCACCTGCACGTCGAGCATGGCGATGTCTATGCTGTCGCCCACACCGGTTTCGTTGCGGCGCGCCAGCGCGGCCAGCACCGACACGGCTGTGTACATGCCGGTCATCAGGTCGACGATGGGAATGCCCACCTTTTGCGGGCCACCGCCGGGCTTGCCGTCGCGTTCGCCCGTCACGCTCATGAGGCCGCCCATGGCCTGGATCAGGAAGTCATAGGCCGGCTGGTCCTTGCGCGGGCCGGTCTGCCCGAAGCCCGTGACCGAGCAATAGATCAGGCGCGGGTTCAGCTTGCGCAGAGATGCCTGGTCGAGGCCGTAACGCTCCAGCGTGCCGGCCTTGTAGTTCTCCAGCACGATGTCGCTTTTCATCGCCAGCTCGCGCACGATGCGCTGGCCTTCTGGTTTGTCGAGGCTCACCGTGATGGACTTCTTGCCGCGATTGACGGCCAGGTAATAACCCGCTTCCTTTGTGTCTTGCCCCTTTGCATCCTTGAGGAAGGGTGGCCCCCAGCTGCGGGTGTCGTCGCCTGCGCCGGGACGCTCGACCTTGATCACCTCGGCGCCCAGGTCGGCCAGGATTTGCCCCGCCCACGGTGCGGCAAGGATGCGGCTGAGGTCCAGCACACGGACATGGGAAAGGGGGCCAGCAGTTGAACTCATTGAAAGGCTTTCATGACACGCATCAGTCTAGGTTTCGCGGCCGGTTTGGCCTATGGCGCAGCACGCAATCCTGTGATGCGTTATGGCGCATAGCGTGCCTGGCAGCCTAATGGTTTCTACTCAGGCTGCATGCCCGAGCGCTTGATAACCGAAGCCCATTTCAGTGTGTCGCTGCGTATGAGCGCAGCGAATTCGGCCGGGCTGGACAGGCGGACTTCTATGCCTGCATCGGAGAGCTGTTTCCCCATCTCGGGCGTCGACATCAGCCGGCCCAGTTCGGTATTGAGCCTGCCGATGACATCCCGGGGTGTACCCGCCGGGGCCAGCACGCCCAGCCAGAGCGACATCTCGTAGTCGCCCATGCCAGGCGTCTCTGAAATGGACGGCACGGTCGGCATGGCGCTGGAGCGCTTGCGGCTGGTCACGCCCAGCGCCCGCAGCTTGCCCGTCTTCACATGTTCGACAAAGTTGGAGGTGGTGTCGAACATCATCGAGATGCGCCCACCCAGGAAATCGGCCATCGCCGGTGCACTGCCCTTGTAAGGTACATGCACCATGTCCACACCGCCAAGGCTCTTGAACAGCTCACCCGACAAATGACTGGTCGTGCCATTGCCGGCCGAGGCAAAGGTCAGCTGCCCCGGGTTCCTGCGGGCAAGCACCAGAAGCTCCTCCACAGTGCCGGCCTTGACGGACGGATGAACCACCAGCAGGTTGGCCGTGCTGTGGGTGGTGCTGACAGGCTCGAAACTCTTTTGCGGGTCATAACGCAGCGTCCTGTAGATGGACGGGTTGATGGTGAGCGAGCCCATGGTGGCGAACAGCAGCGTGTAGCCGTCGGGTGCAGCGCCAGCCACCGCCTCCGCGCCCAGTTGGCCGCCGGCACCGCCCTTGTTGTCAATCACCACCGCTTGCCCCAGGCGTTCGGACAGCTTCTGACCCAGCCCGCGCGCCATGAAGTCCGTCGCGCCACCTGCAGGAAAGGGCACCACCAGCCGCACCGGTTTTTCAGGATACGCGGCGGCCCAGGCTGGCAGCACGCTTAAACCTGCACCGGCAACGGCGGCAGCAGCCGTGCCAAGGAGTCCCCGGCGACCAGGACTGAACGAATCCGGCAATTGAAAAACGGCCACGGCTCTAGCGTCCGGTGAACACGGCGGCGCGTTTTTCCCTGAAGGCGAGTTGCGCCTCCTTTGCGTCGTCGGTCTTGCCGATCTGGGCCGTCATGTCCTGCTCATACCGGTAGCCGTCACGCAGGCTCATGTCCTCAATCACATTCAGCGTATGTTTGCCCATGCGTGTGGAGATGGGGCTTTTTGATGCAATCGTTGCGGCCAGTTCCATGGCTGCCGGCATCAGGCCCTCTGCAGTGGTGCAGGCTTCGACGATGTCCATGCGCAGCAGCTCGGGGCCGCTGATGCGCTGGCCGGTCAGCATCATGCGCCGCAGGTGCGAATGGCTGAACAGCCGCATTGCATGGCGGCAGCCACCGAGCAGGCCCACATCCACTTCCGGCAGGCCCATCGAAGCCTTGTCGGAGCAGATCAGGATGTCCGACGAGGCCGCCATGGCCAACCCCGAGCCCAGGGCTGCACCGTTGATCGCACAGATCACAGGCTTGGCGCATTCACGGATGGCGTGAAAGCACTCACGCGTCCGGCGCGAATGGGCCAGCAAATCGCCTGGCCCCTTGATGTTTTCCGCGCGCCCCTTCAGGTCGGCGCCGGCACAAAACACCTTGCCCGCGCCAGTGAGGATCACGACACGAATGTCGTCCATCTCCGAGATGCGGTCCAGCGCCAGCGTGAGCTCATCATTGAGGGTGCGCGTAAGTGCGTTGACGGGCGGGCTGTTCATCGTCAACACGGCGATATGGCTGTCCAGTTGCACCTGGAGTTGGGTGAGGTCGTTCATGGCGGCAGGTATCCGGGTTTGCGTTTGAGGGGGAGATCGCGGCGGATTCGCCGAAACCCGGGGCAAGGCCAGCGGGTATCGGGCAAGTCTATTCAGCTGTGCACCCGTCCGCCAAGCGCAGACACGACAGAACTGCTATGCCGCAAGCCGCATAGCGCCCTCGGGCGCTCCCGGGTCCATGATTGAATCGGCGGAAAACTGCGCCGCGTTGCAGTTGCGCTTACTTCTGAAGCAAAAAGGGCGCTAGCCCTTGCAGGGTGCGGTCAGTGGCGCCGCGGTTGGCGGCAGCAAACGCCAGGCTGGCCCCTACGGCGGCCTGATGCGCATTGGATCGCGACAGCAAAGCCATGGCGGTGCGCAGTGCTTCAGGGATGTCGGTCACACGCCTTGCTGCGCCTGCAGCCTGGGCCAGATCGGCGGCTTCGGTGAAGTTGAAGGTATGCGGCCCCATCACCACAGGGCAGGCGCAGGCCGCAGCCTCGATCAGGTTCTGGCCGCCGAGCGGCTCAAAACTTCCTCCCAGCAACGCGACATCACTCATGGCGTAATAAAGTGCCATCTCTCCCAGAGAGTCGCCCAGCCATATATCGGCCGCCATCGCGTCCCCATTTTCATGAGGACCAGCAACCCAGGATGAACGGCGTGACACCTTGAGACCTTGACCCTCCGCAAGCGCCTGCACCTCATCAAAACGCTGGGGGTGGCGCGGTACAACCAGAAATCTCGGCAGGGCCAGCGTCTGTTGTTCCTGTTTGAGCACTGCCATCTGTGCAAAAAAAACAGCCTCCTCGCCTTCCCGAGAACTCGCAAACATCACGACGGACTGGCCCGTCGCCTGCCGCCATGCCTTGCCGAGCGCCTGCTGGCCTTGGTCAGGCGTTGCATCGAATTTCAGGTTGCCGAAAACACCGTCAACCCTTGCGCCCAGCTGGCGGTAACGTATGGCATCGTCGTCCGTCTGCGCATACACAGCGGCTAGCGCCGCGTATGCAGGATAGGAGATTGGTGCGATGCCCAGCGCCTGCCGCAGCGATTTCTCCGAGAGCCGGCCATTGACCAGTACCAAAGGCATGGCCCGTTCGTTTGCGAGCGCAACCATGTTGGGCCAGACCTCTGTTTCCATCAGCAGGCCCAGACGTGGTTTGAAGTGATTGAAAAACCGGTTAACAGCACCCCTGCTGTCCCAGGGCTGCCAGACCTGCACATCACCAGGCTGTAACAGGCCCGAGCCTTCAGCCCGGCCTGTTGCCGTGCCATGCGTGAGCAGGATCCGGATGCCCGGGTGCTGCGCACGCAGGGCCTTGATCAGCACGGCTGCGGTGCGGGTTTCACCAAGGGATACCGCATGAACCCAGACCAGTTCCGAAGCAGCTTCTGCCAGATGGCTGTAATGGCCAAAACGCTCTTCAGCCGCTTCGCCGTAACCGGGCTCCTCTACCCCACGTCGCGCCAGCTTGCGGCGCAGGAGCGGCTGGCCCAGCCACATCAGGGCTGAATAAAGGCCCAGTATCAGGCTGCTCATGAAGCGCCTTCGGTGCAGGCCAGCCAGGCCTGCCAGACTGAATCAACCGTGGGTTGGGGCTTGGCGAACACACTGAGCTGGCGCGGAGCTTTTGCTGCAGCGGGCAATGGGCCAGTCCGCCATGAGGTGTCGAAGTTGTAGATCTGCACATGCGGCAGATCGAGGGCAACGGCGATATGGCTGACGCCGCTGTCCACGCCGATCACACCGGCACATTGCGCCAGTCTGTCGGTCAGCGCATCAAGGCCCAGCACTGGCCACACCACGGCATTGTTGAGACCGGCTGCAATCCGAAGGCTGGTGTCCATCTCCTTCTGGCTGCCATGCGCCAGCACAGGCTGGTAGCCCGCAGCCTGCAAGCGCCGGCCAAGTTCAACCCAGTGATCAAGCGGCCATTCCTTGTCGGCACGTGACGTGCCGTGGACCAGCGCCACCTGCCTGTTCGCATTCACATCTGCCGCTTGTCGTGTCTTCAGGCCGAAATCAGGCAAGGCCAGCGGGGTGTAGCCCAACGCGCGCGCCGCAAGCTCTCGTGAACGCTGCACGGCATGGATGTGTGGCTCCATGGCAATGGCAACGTCCGCCACCCATCGCGTCGGCGCCTCATAACCGGACCCTTCCGTCTGGTTGGCCAGCGCAAACCGTTTGCCGCCCGGCGACACTTTCGCCAGTCTTGCCACAAGGGCAGACTTGGTCAGGCCCTGAAGGTCAATGACGGCATCGTATTTTTCGCGCTGCAGGTCGGCCTTGAAGTCGCGCCATTCCTTATGCGTCACCGCAGAAAAAATCGACTTGCGCCAGCGCCTGATCTCACAGGGAATTACCCTGTGCAGACCTGCATGCCTGGAGAGTAGCGGGGCAAATGACTTTTCAAGCACCCAGTCAATCTGCGCATCGGGCATGGCGACCAGAATATCCTGCACCACGGGCAATGCGTGAACTACATCGCCCAGTGAAGACAGCTTGACAAGAAGTATTTTCACAACATGCCCGCCGGTCAGCCGCGGTACCGGAACGTCGAGCGCGGGAGCTCACTCTTCACCAGCAGGGGCCGCGGGTCCGGCTTTGCAGGCCCGCAGGCGCAGCGCCCCCTCGGGGGGCAGCGAAGTACACGAAGTGACGAGCGTGGGGGCACCATCCTAATGCGCCGGAGCCGCAAAACTGGCATCCGGCTTGACGCTGCGCAACAGCGCGAGCATGTCGGCCTCAATACGTTCCAGCGCCGCCTGCGTATGCCCTTCGAACCGCAGCACCAGTACAGGTGTGGTGTTTGACGCACGGATCAGGCCAAAGCCATCGGGCCAATCAACACGCACGCCGTCGATGGTCGAAATTTTTGCAGGCTCTGCAAATTTTGCAGTGTTGATCAGGGTCTCCACCACGGCGTGCGGTTCACCTTCCTTGCAGGGTACGTTCAACTCCGGCGTACTGAAGCTGGTCGGCAGGCTGTTGAGCAATGCGCCGGCATCCGGCACACGGCTGACGATCTCCAGCAGGCGTGCACCGGCATAGGTACCGTCATCAAAACCGTACCAGCGCTCCTTGAAGAAGATGTGGCCGCTCATTTCGCCGCCCAGCGGGGAATTGACCTCTTTCATCTTCGCCTTGATAAGCGAGTGGCCGGTCTTGTACATCAGCGGTACACCACCAGCAGCTTCAATCGCGGGGGCCAGGCGCTGCGAGCATTTCACGTCAAACACGATCTGTCCGCCCGGCACGCGCGACAACACATCCCGCGCAAACAGCATCATCTGGCGGTCGGGGTAAATGTTTTGCCCGTCTTTGGTCACAATGCCCAGCCGGTCGCCATCACCATCAAAGGCAAGGCCCAGTTCGGCATCCGACTCTTTCAGTGCCTGTATGAGGTCGCGCAGGTTTTCGGGCTTGCTGGGGTCTGGATGGTGGTTAGGGAAATTGCCATCCACCTCGCTGAACAATTCGATCACCTCACAGCCCAGGGCGCGAAAAATCGCCGGCGCAGAAGCGCCCGCCACGCCGTTGCCGCAATCCACCACGATCTTCATGGGGCGCGAGAGCTTGATGCCCGACACAATGCGGTTGCGGTAATCAGTCTCAATATTCAGTTGCCTGACAACGCCAGATGTTGCAGCAGACGCCCAGGCATCGCCTTCAATGATCTTGCGAAGCTCCTGGATGTCATCACCGTAAATGGCACGGCCCGCCAGCACCATCTTGAAGCCGTTGTAGTCCTTGGGGTTGTGGCTGCCGGTGACCTGTATGCCCGAGCTGGCCAGTGTGCTGGCTGCAAAGTAGAGCATGGGCGTGGTTGCCATGCCGATGTCGATCACATTCACACCCGTGGTGGCCAGGCCGCGTATCAGCGCTGCGCTCAGCGAGGGGCCGCTCAGGCGCCCGTCACGGCCAACGGCGACAGTGGTTTCGCCAGCCTTGACCGCGACAGTTCCGAAGGCCTTGCCCAGTGCCTCGGCAAATTCAGCATTGATGGTGGCGGGCACAATGCCGCGAATGTCGTAGGCCTTGAAAATCGATGCGCTGGCTTGCATGAAACGGTTCCTGGCGATTGCAGATTTGGGAAGTTGAGCTCCAGAGGCAGTTGTGGTGCAGCTGCCCCGCGGTCAACAGGGCATTGTAGGTTGCAGGAGGCTCTGACGCGCCACGGCGGGCATACGGAAAGCTCATTGCCGGGCATGTCCGAAAACGGCTAGTCCAAAGCGGCACAGGGCGTAACATTACCGGCATGCTCACAGACATTGCCCTTGCCGACAACGATTGTTACCTCGCCCTGAAGGCGCGGGATGCGCGTTTCGATGGCAGCTTTTTTACCGGGGTGACCTCAACCGGCATTTACTGCCGGCCGGTGTGCAGCGTGAAAACACCCAGGCGGGAGAACTGCCGGTTTTTTCACCATGCAGCGCAAGCCGAAAACGCCGGATTCAGACCCTGCCTGCGATGCCGCCCCGAGCTCGCACCACACTCCGTGGTCTGGTCCATACAGGACGCCTCTTACATTCTTGCCCATCAAGCGGCTCGCCTGCTTGATGAGCCTGATGCCTGGGCGGACGCCACCCCGTCGGTTGAGAAACTGGCTTCCAGGCTGGGCGTCAGCGACCGCCATGTACGCAGGATTTTTGAAGCGCAGTTCGGCGTCTCCCCCATGCAATACCTGCAGACACGCCGCCTGCACACCGCAAAACAACTGCTGGCGGACACCGCGCTGCCCATCACGCAGATTGCATTGATGAGCGGCTATGCCAGCGTGCGGCGCTTTAACGCGGCATTTGTAGAACACTACAAACTGAACCCTACACAGCTGCGGCGCAAGGGCGTGATGGGAAAGGACGGTCAAGGCGACCCCGGTGAAGCAGGCGGAGCAAGTGGCGCAATGACAGTCCGCCTGGGTTACCGCCCACCCTATGACGTGCAGGCCATGCTGGCTTTTTTTGGCAAGCGTCTGATCACCTCCATGGAGTTGATGGATAACAGCGCGAAGGAGTCTTCACTGGCACGGACATTCCGGGTGGAATCCGGTGACAAGGTGTACAGCGGGTGGCTCAGGGTGAAGTTTGACGAAGCCAGATCACAGGCTGTACTGACGATCAGCGATTCATTGCGCGATGTACTGCCGCTGGTCATACGCCGCGTGCGCGCCACGTTTGACCTGGACGCGGACCCGAATGCCATCAACAGCGTGCTGCATGAGGGCTTTCCATCCGGCGACGGGTTGCGCGTTCCCGGTGCGTTTGATGGTTACGAGCTTGCAGTACGCGCCGTGCTGGGCCAGCAGATCACCGTGGCAGCCGCACGCACGCTGGCCCAGCGTATGGTCGACACATTCGGCGAGCCCATCTCAACCCCCTGGTCGCAGCTGACCCGGCTTTTTCCCTCGCCCTCGGCACTTGCTGCAGCCGGCAGTGATGCACTGGGCCAATTGGGTATCGTCAGGCAGCGGCAGGCCGCCATCACCGGCATCGCAGAGGCTGTCGCAGACAAACGCCTGCACCTTCACGGCGGTGCAGATGTCAATGCAACGATTGCAACGCTCAGGCAACTGCCGGGGATCGGCGACTGGACGGCACAGTACATCGCCATGCGCGCACTGCGCTGGCCGGATGCGTTTCCTTCCGGCGACGTAGCGCTGCACAAGGCGCTGGGCATTCAGGGCCAGAAAAACCCGGCGAGACTGGCTGAAGAAGCCTCTGCGGCATGGAAGCCCTGGCGCAGTTATGCAGTCATACGCATCTGGAGTGGCGCATGGCGTGGCACTGATGCACCACAGGAAACCTGAACAAAGCTCGGCAGTACCGCCCCCTATTCCAAAGGACACCCCATGAAATTCGATTCATCCATCGTTCAGATTACTTTCAAAAGCCCTTTGGGCAACATCGTCGTTGCCGCTACAGACAAAGGGCTGGCAGGCCTGTGGTTTGAGGGCCAGCGCCATAGCCCTCCCCAACTGACGGGAGACCGCCCCTCATGGCCGTCAGATCCACAACACCCTGTTCTGAAAAAAATCAGCATGCAGCTGGACGAATACTTCACAGGCAAACGCACGCAGTTCGATGTGCCGCTGGACCTGTCGGGCGGCACGCCTTTCCAGCAGGCCGTCTGGAAAGTATTGCTGGCCATCCCCCAGGGCGGCACCAGCAGTTACAGCGATGTCAGCCAGCGCATTGGCAATCCCGCTGCGGTACGGGCCGTTGGTGCGGCTGTCGGCCGCAATCCGGTTAGCATCGTTGTTCCCTGCCACCGTGTGGTCGGCTCCGACGGTTCGCTGACGGGATATGCCGGTGGTCTCGACAGGAAAACTGCACTGCTCAAACTCGAAGGCGCGCTTCAGGAAAACATGTTTTGAGTACACCCGCCGACAACGCCATCCCGGCATCCCCATCGGGAACCCAGCCCAGGAGATGGCTTCCCGATTTCATAGCCCTGGCCGCCATCTGGGGCGGCTCTTTTCTTCTCATGCGCATCAGCGTGGTCGAGTTCGGGCCCGTGCCAACAGCCGCCATGCGACTGGTCATTGCGGCTGCCTTCCTGCTGCCTATGGTCTGGTTGCGTGGCCTCGCCCCGCAGCTCACAAAACACTGGGGAAAGATGATTGTGGTCGGGCTTCTCAACTCCGGCATCCCGTTTGCCTGCTTTGCCTTCGCCCTCCTGTCGCTGACTACCGGCCTGTCATCCATCCTCAATGCCACGGTGCCCATGTTCGGCGCGCTTGTCGCCTGGCTATGGCTCAAGGACAAACCGGATTCTTCGCGAATACTTGGACTGGTGCTTGGTTTTGCGGGCGTTGCCATGCTGGCCTGGGACAAGGCCACCTTCAAGCCCGATGCCTCGGGCATCGCGCCGGGCTGGGCCGTACTCTCCTGCATGCTGGCCTGCATTTGTTATGCCATCGCTGCCAGCTATACAAAACGCTACCTGATGGGCGTTCCTTCCATCGTCACCGCAGCGGGTAGCCAGGTCGGGGGAGCACTGGGCCTGGCACTGCCGGCCGCATGGCTATGGCCTGCGCGCATGCCGGGCGTACCGGCATGGCTTGCGCTGCTAGGGGTTGGTATCGTTTGCACCGGCATGGCCTATGTCCTCTTCTTCAGGCTGATTGAGAAGGTGGGGCCGCCGCGTACCCTGGCGGTGACTTTTGTGATTCCTGTATTCGCCATCTGCTACGGCGTAGTACTGCTGGGGGAAGTGGTCACCCCGTGGATGATTTTTTGCGGCTTGATCATCATCTGCGGTACGGCCCTGTCCACAGGGCTGATTGGACTCAGGCGAAAACACAAGGCCTGACAGCCCCCTGAAAACGTGGATGGCTATTGAAGCAGTCCCGCCACCACATTGATGCTGAGCGCCACAATCAGCATGTTGAAGGCAAAAGACAACACCCCATGGATCAGCGTCAGGCGGCGCATTTCGCGTGAAGTGACCTGCACATCCGATACCTGCGAGGTCATGCCGACCACGTGCGAGTAATAGAGAAAGTCAAAGTAGTCGGGGTCCAGCCCACCAGGAAACTGCAACCCCGCCCCGTCAGCCTCCTGCTGCTTTTCCTCAAAGTAATAAAGGTGGGCATAGTGAAAGGCAAATACCGTCTGGATAAAAAGCCATGAGGTGACCAGTGCGAGAACTGCGAGCCCGACATGCAGGCCGCGCGCCAGGCCCTCAAGGCCCTTGCTCTGCTGTATCAGTAGCGTGATGGCCGCTACGCAGGCCATGGTTGCCAGCACCAGGAGCAGCAAAAGCACGGCACTGGGCTCGTCCTGCGCCTGGGCCCGTTCCCTGGTGCGTTTTGAGTCAAACGCGTGACACACCCACCATGCAAGCACCAGATAAACCGCAATCCCCACCGACCAGCCAAGCAGGCTGCGGAACTGCCAGTCGGCTGGCAACGGCAGTGCAGACACGGAGATGCCGGCAATCAGGCCGCAAACAAGGCGCTGCACACCAGTGGTCTCGGAGAAGTGTTTATGCATGACGGCTATTGTGCGGTGCATGGCGTGAACGCTCAAGCCAGCGGCCCAACAGAAAACCCGGGCAACAAAAAAGCCACCCGAAGGTGGCTCTTTGCATAACTGGCGGAGTGGACGGGACTCGAACCCGCGACCCCCGGCGTGACAGGCCGGTATTCTAACCAACTGAACTACCACTCCTGGTAGAGATAACGTTCGCCCTTGCGGGCCAAGTCGCCTGCCCTTACGGGCCTGCGGTTATCAACTTGCGCCTTGTGCATCACCGAAGTGATGAATTCTGGCGACCCCACGGGGATTCGAACCCCGGTACTCACCGTGAAAGGGTGATGTCCTAGGCCTCTAGACGATGGGGTCAAAGCCTTGGAACTTCCGGACAGGCCCTTTGCTTGCGCTCAAGGCCTGACTAAACTCTCTCTCTCTATTCTTCCCGACAATTTATTGGTGGAGGTAAGCGGGATCGAACCGCTGACCTCTTGCATGCCATGCAAGCGCTCTCCCAGCTGAGCTATACCCCCAAAAAAAACCAGTTTCCTGATTTCCGTCGAGCCTTGAATTATAGCCCGAAAATCGGGCGCTTTTCAAATTCTCAAACCGGCTTGAGCCGGGCGACCACATCTTCACGCTTCATCAACTCAAGAATCGCGTCCAGCGAGGGGGTTTGCGGCGTACCCATAACCAGTACGCGCACGGGCATGGCGAGCTGCGGCATCTTCAGTCCGGTCTCTGCCAGAACCTGTTTGATGGCTGCTGAAATCGCAGCCTTGGTCCACTCGCAGGCGGCCAGGGCATCCGCGAGTTTTGCCAGCGCCGGCCGCACGGCCTCGGTCACGTGGGTGGCAAGATCTTCGGCACTCGCCTGCCCGCCGGAAACCAGCACCTGCAGCCAGCCAGCCAGTTCAACCAGCGTACTGCAGCGGTCCTTGAACAGGCCGCAGCCGCGGGTGATATGTGCGGCATCAAGCCCGGTGATGCCCTTGGCATCGAGGTAAGGCTGCACCAGCCCGGCCAGGGTTTCATCAGGTAGCGCCTTGAGATGCTGGGCGTTGACCCAGCGCAGCTTGGCTTCGTCGAATTGCGCGGCGCTCTTGCCAAGGTGGTCAAGGTTGAACCATTCGACAAATTGCGCACGACTGAAAATCTCGTCATCGCCGTGACTCCAGCCCAGACGCGCGAGGTAGTTCACCATCGCATCGGGCAGATAACCTTCTGCGGCATATTCAGTGACGGCCTTGGCGCCGTTGCGCTTGCTCATCTTTTCACCCTGCTCATTGAGCACGGTGGGCAGGTGCGCATAGACCGGAACGTCCTTGCCCAACGCCTTGAAGATATTGATCTGGCGCGGCGTGTTGTTGACATGGTCGTCGCCACGAATGACGTGCGTGATCGCCATGTCCATGTCATCGACCACCACGCAGAAGTTATACGTCGGTGTGCCGTCGGGCCGTGCGATCACCAGGTCGTCGAGTTCGTCATTGCTGATCTCGATGCGGCCCTTGACCTTGTCTTCCCAGACGACTGAGCCGCCCTGCGGGTTTTTGAAACGCAGCACGGGTTGCACGCCTTCCGGAATCGCCGGCAGGGTCTTGCCGGGCTCGGGCCGCCAGGTGCCGTCGTAACGCGGTTTTTCCTTTGCCGCCATCTGCTTCTCACGCAGGGCATCCAGCGCTTCAACACTCATGTAGCAGGGGTAGACATGGCCAGCTGCCTTAAGGTCGGCGAGTACCTCCTTGTAGCGGTCCATGCGCTGCATCTGGTAGAACGGGCCTTCATCGTGATCAAGGCCCAGCCAGCGCATGCCTTCGATGATCACATCGACAGAGGCCTGGTTGGAACGCTCGACATCGGTATCTTCAATACGCAGGATGAAGTCACCGCCGGTAGAGCGCGCAAACGCCCAGGGGTAGAGCGCAGAACGGATGTTGCCGAGGTGGATGAAGCCCGTGGGTGAAGGCGCGAAGCGGGTGCGTGTCCTGGTGCTCATTATTTTTATTGAATGTTGTTCAGGCCGCGCAGCAAGTCGGCCTTGATGTCGTCGGTATGGTCAAGCCCGATGGCCAGGCGGATCAGGCCCTGGCTGATGCCGGCAGCCTGTCGCTGCGCTTCGGTGAGGCGGCCGTGCGAGGTGGTGCCGGGGTGGCTGATGATGGTTTTGGTGTCACCGAGATTGGTGGCAATGCTCATCACCTGCGCACTGTTGATCACCTTGAAGGCATTGGCCTGCGCCGTGGCCGCGTCGTCGCCGCGCACGTCAAACGACACCACTGCGCCGCCGTAGCCCGACTGCTGGCGCATGGCCAGGTCATGTTGCGCATGCGATGCGAGGCCAGGGTAATACACACGCGAGACCGTCGGCTGCGTCTCCAGCCACTTTGCGATTTCGAGTGCGTTGTCGCACTGGGCGCGCATGCGTATGCCCAGGGTTTCAAGGCCTTTGAGCACCACCCATGCGTTGAAGGGTGCCAGCGTCATGCCGGCAGTGCGCACCATAGGGCCGAATACATCAACAATGATTTTCGAAGGGCCGCAAATCGCGCCAGCCATCACACGACCCTGGCCGTCGAGGTACTTGGTGCCAGAGTGGATGATCAGGTCAGCGCCAAATTCAGCAGGCCGCTGCAGTGCGGGCGAGCAAAAGCAGTTGTCGACTGCGAGCAGTGCACCCACGCTGTGCGCGAGTTCAGCCAGTGCCGCGATGTCACACACCTCGGTCAAGGGGTTGGTCGGCGTTTCTGCAAACAGCAGTTTGGTGGTCGGGCGCAGCGCAGCCTTCCATTCGGCTACATCGGTCTGCGACACAAAGGTTGTCTCGACACCGAACTTGCCGAACTCGCGGCCAATCAATGCAATGGTCGAGCCGAACATCGAGCGCGAACAGATCACATGATCGCCGGCCTTGAGCAGCCCCATGCACATCATGAGGATGGCGCCCATGCCGGTCGATGCGCCTATCGCGGCTTCAGTGCCCTCTAGCGCGGCCAGGCGGCGTTCAAAGCTGGTGACTGTGGGGTTGGATGTGCGGCCGTAGGTATAGCCTTCTTCGGTGCCGGCAAAGCGCCGTGCGCCTGTCTCGGCATCGGGCTGCACAAAACCGCTGGTCAGGTACAGCGCTTCGGAGTTCTCACCGTACTGGCTGGGGTCAAGCGCCACGCGCACGGCAAGCGTGTCGCGGTGCAGATTGGGGGGCAGTTGTTTTTCTTTCATGGTCTTGTCGCAATCACGCTTCCTGCGGGTTGGGCAGGGCCAGCCGCGACACATCGACATCACTGTCTTCGCCGATTTTTTCGGCCGTGTCTGCACGCATGGAGTTCATCGCGGCGATGGTTTCTTTTGTCACATCGCCGGTCACGTAGACGCCGTCAAAGCATGATGCATCAAAGCCATCGAGTTTTGCATTGAGCGAGCCAATCGCGCGCTTCATGCCATCGACGTCCTGGTAAATCAGCGCGTCGCAGCCAATGACCTGACGAATCTCTTCGACCGTGCGGCCATGCGCGACGAGTTCATCAGGCGTAGGCATGTCGATGCCGTAGACATTGGGGTAACGTACGGGCGGCGCAGCGCTGGCGAGGTAGACCTTGCGCGCGCCGGCATCACGCGCCATCTGCACGATTTCTCTGGAGGTGGTGCCGCGCACGATGGAATCATCGACCAGCAGCACGTTGCGGCCCTTGAACTCGCTGGCAATCACATTGAGTTTCTGTCGCACTGACTTTTTACGCACGCCCTGGCCCGGCATGATGAAGGTGCGGCCCACGTAGCGGTTTTTGACAAACCCTTCGCGATAGGGAATGCCCAGCAAATGTGCAAGCTGCGTCGCGCTTGGCCGGCTCGATTCAGGGATAGGGATGATGACGTCGATCTCGCTTGGGGGTACGGTCGACACCACACGCTTGGCCAGTGTTTCACCCAGGTTCAGGCGCGCCTGATAGACGGAGATGCCATCGAGCACTGAGTCAGGACGTGCAAGGTACACAAATTCAAAGATGCAGGGGTTGAGCCTGGCGTCGGCTGCGCACTGCTCGGCATGCACCTCGCCCTCCATGTCAACAAATACGGCTTCGCCCGGCGCGATGTCGCGTTCGAACTGATGCGAGGTGCCTTCAAGTGCGACCGACTCGCTGGCCACCATCACAGTCTTGCCGTGTTCGTTTTCGCCATGGCCTATGCAGAGGGGGCGGATGCCGAAGGGGTCACGAAACGCCAGCAGGCCGTGACCCGCAATCAGCGCCACGACTGAATATGAACCTTTGACGCGCTTGTGCACGCCGCGCACGGCGGCAAACACATCCACCGGGGTGAGCGGCAAACCGCGCGTGGTTTTTTCAAGCTCATGCGCCAGCACATTGAGCAGCACTTCAGAGTCGCTGTCGGTGTTGATGTGGCGGTGGTCGGTGTTGAACAGCTCGGCCTTCAGTTCTGCCGCGTTCGTCAGGTTGCCGTTGTGCGAGAGCACCAGCCCAAACGGCGCATTGACGTAAAACGGCTGCGCCTCGTCTTCACTGTAGGCATTGCCGGCTGTGGGGTAACGCACCTGACCCAGGCCCACATTGCCCGGCAAAGCGCGCATGTTGCGGGTACGAAAAACATCACGCACCATGCCCTTGGCCTTGTGCATGTAGAACTTGCGGCCGAGCTGGGTAACTATGCCCGCCGCATCCTGGCCGCGATGCTGCAACAGCAGCAGCCCGTCATAAATCAGCTGGTTGACCGGTGCCTTGCTGACAACGCCGACTATTCCGCACATGGTGTTCCGATCATTTTTAACCCGTTCAAATTAGTCTAGATATTTAGCGAACTGCTCCGGCAACACCGGCTTCAGCCCCTTGAGCGCAGCAGTCAATGCCACTGCGCCTTTTGATTCCTGCCACCAGTCGCTGCTTTTCAGCGAGGTCATGTTCATCACCACCGTCGCTGCCAGCAACAAAATAATCCCGCGCACGACTCCGAATGCGGCGCCCAGTGTGCGGTCCACAGGCCGCAGGCCAATCGCCTCGACCAGCTTCTTGATCAAAAACGCCAGCAAACCGGCCGCGAATATCGCCGCTATAAACACAATCACAAAAGCCGCTGCATAACGCACCGGGTCAGATGCCGACTTGATGGGCAGCATCACCGACACTTGCGGCGCAAACCATTGCGCCGCGTAAAACGACACCGCCCAGCCCAGCACCGACAACACCTCGTACACCAGGCCGCGCCACGCGCCCAGCGCCATTGAAAAAACCAGCACCGCCAGCAAAATCCAGTCAACGGCCGCCACGGGTGCCCGTGCTTACAAGGTCAGGATGGATGCCGGCAAATCAAGGGACTTGATCTTGCTGGCAGCCTTGTCGGCTTCGGCCTTGGTGGCAAATGGCCCCACACGAACACGTATGCGCTTGCCGTCTTTGGTTTCTGCGACCTGGGTATAGGTTTTCAGCCCGGCTTTCTCGAGTTTGAGGCGGACTTCGCGGGCTTTCGCCACATCGGCAAACGCACCGACCTGCACCACCATTCGGCCCTCTGCAGCCGACGCTGAAGCCGGCGCGGCCGACGGTGCAGCAGTCTTGCCTTCCAGCAATGCTTTTGCGCGCGCACCGTCACTGGAAGCTGCAGCAGCTGGTTTCGGCTCGGGCTTGACTTCAGGTTTCGGTGCCGGTTTGGCCTCAGCCTTGACTTCAGTTTTAGCCTCTGGCTTTGCCACCGCAGCCGCAGATGCAGGCTTTTTGTCTGAAACGATTTCTTCTTTGGCCCCAAGGCTGGATGCAGCAGCGACTTTCTCTTGCGCTGGCGTGGGGGGTGCCGCTGCAGGCTTTGCTTCTGCGACAGCAGGAGCGGGTGCAACAGGCGCGGCAGCAACCGGGTCCTGCTTGCCGGCCATGACCAGCGGCTTCACGGCGTTCTTGCCAGGAATTTCAATCGGAATATCAACCGCGATTGGCCTGGGCTGGGTGTCAAACAGCAGCGGAAAACCCACCACACCTGCCAGCACCAGCACCGCTGCGCCTATCAGCCGGTGCTTGGCGCGCCTGCGGATGACGTCAACACTTTCAGGTTGCGCATTGGCGGCTGCATTGGCTGCAGAAGAAGAGCCGGCCCGGCGAAAGTTGAAAAACGACATGTGCGTATGGGCTTTATGGAGCTTTTTGGGCTTTGGGGCGGTTGATGGTCGGCTGGCGGGACTGGCTGCGGCGGCGTTTTAAAGCGCCTCGGATGGCTCCTGCGGCTTCAGCCTGCAAGGTGTTTGGCCAGAAGTCGGGGGACACCGTCCTTCAGAATGCCGCCCACCGTATAGAAGGAGCCGAACACCACGATTCTATCAGCGGGGTCTGCGGCAGCCACCGCAGCCTGCAACGCCAGTTCAGGGCTTTTGAAGGTGGCCGACGTGGCATCAGGACGCGTGTTTTGCGCCTGCCAGGCCGCCTGCAATGCCTCGCCGCCAGCCGCCCGGGGCGTGGGCAGATCGGTGAAGTACCACTTGTCTATGAGCGGCCCGACCCGGCCCAGCATGGGCGCCAGATCTTTATCGGCCATGGCGCCAAACACCGCGTGGGTGCAGGCATAAAAACCCATGGCGTCGAGGTTTTCGGCCAGTGCGGCCACCGAGTGCGGGTTGTGGGCAACATCGAGCACCAGCGTCGGCTGGCCGGGAATGATCTGGAAACGGCCCGGAAGCTCGACCATGGCCAGGCCGTTGCGCACGGCCTGCGCCGTGACGGGCAGGCGGTCGCGCAAGGCCGTCAGCGCTGCCAGCACGCCAGAGGCATTGACCAGCTGGTTGGCACCGCGCAGCGCCGGATAAGCCAGCCCCGCATATCTGCGGCCCCGCCCTGCCCAGCCCCATTGCTGTTTGTCGCCAGAAAAATTGAAATCGGTGCCGAAGCGCCACAAGTCAGCGCCCACTGCTGCCGCGTGATCAACAATGCTCTGCGGGGGGACCGGGTCGCTCACCACGGCCGGTTTGCCGGCGCGCATGATGCCGGCTTTCTCGAAGCCAATGGCTTCGCGGGTGTTGCCCAGCAGTTCGGTGTGGTCAAGGTCAATGCTGGTGATGACGGCACAGTCGGTGTCGATGATGTTGACGGCATCCAGCCGCCCGCCCAGGCCGACCTCCAGCACGACGACATCCAGGTTTGCTTCCTTCAGCAGGTTCAGGATGGCCAGCGTGGTGAACTCGAAATAGGTCAGGGAGATGTCATCGCCCGCCTTGCGTGCGGCCTCGACCTTTTCAAATGAGGCCACCAGTTGCGCCGCAGTGACGATATCGCCGCGCAAACGGCAGCGCTCTTCAAAATGCACCAGGTGCGGCGATGTGAATACGCCTGTCCGGTAGCCCGCCTGAAGCAATATCGCCTCAAGCATGGCGCAGGTCGAGCCCTTGCCATTGGTACCAGCCACGGTAATGACCGGGCAATCAAACACCAGCTTCATGCGTTCAGCCACGGCCTTCACGCGGGCCAGGCCCATGTCTATGCTTTTGGGGTGCAGCTGCTCACAGTAAGCCAGCCAGTCGTCGAGGGTTGTCAGGTTTTGCATGAAGGCATGATTGTCGCCGCAGCAAAAAAACATGGCCTTTGCAAGGTCGGGGCCGTGGCAAAATTTCCGCATGATTACCCTCTACGGCATACCCAACTGCGACACCGTCAAAAAAGCCCGCACCTGGCTGACTGACCACGGCGTGGCTTATGAATTTCACGATTTCAAGAAACAGGGCGTGCCTGCAGCCAAACTGCCCGCCTGGGGCAAGGCCGTGGGCTGGGACAAGTTGCTCAACCGCCAGGGCACGACCTGGCGCAAGCTTGATGCGGCGGCACAGACCGGCGCAGCCGACCCTGCCGGCGCACAGGCCCTGATGGTGGCCAACCCCAGCGTCATCAAGCGGCCAGTGGTCGAATGGGGCAAGGATGTAACAGTGGGCTTTGATGCTGCGGGATGGGAAAACCGGGTTTAAACCGGCGTGCCTCCTGTGTAAAGAACGCTGCTGCAGGGCGGCTTTACAGTGATTTACGTGAACTTGGTGTAACAAATCTGCTCTCACTCATTAAACTGGGCGTCGCGTCTCCGGCCCTGCCCGGACTGCACTTTCAGTACGCTGAAAACAGGTTTGAGAGGTTTGAAATCATGAAAAAAGTTCTAGTTCTATCCACCGCAGCAGTTGCCGGCCTGATGGCTTTCAATGCATCTGCCGCCGACATCCTGGCGCGCGTGATCTCCAGCACCCCTGTGGTGCAACAGGTGGCGGTACCCCGCCAGGTGTGCAACAACCAACCCATGGTCATCGAAAGCCCACGCACGGGCGGCGGTGCCGTGCTGGGCGCTGTGGCCGGCGGTGCTGTCGGCAACGCAATCGGCAACGGCAGTGGCCGTGCACTGGCCACCGTGATCGGCCTGGTCGGCGGCGCGATGGTTGGCGATCGCATCGAGGGCGGCAACACCCAGGTGCAGAACGTGCAGCAATGCAGCACCCAGACCTTTTACGAAAACCGCGCCAGCCACTACAACGTGGTTTATGAATACCAGGGCACGCAGTACAACACCCAGATGGCGACCGACCCTGGCCAGTACGTGCGCCTGCAGGTGACGCCGGTCGGTGCGATCAATGCTGCGCCGCAGCCCGGCTTCCCGTCACAGCCGCAAACCTATGTACAGCCCGCACCGCAGGCAGGCTACATCCAGCAGGGCACGACCTATGTGCAGCCAGCGGTGCCTGCGCCTGTCATTTACCAGTCTGCGCCCGTGTATTACCCGCAGCCCTACTACGCACGCCCGTATTACGCGCCCTACTACGCGCCTGTCGGCCTGTCGCTCAACTTTGGCTATAACCGGGGTTACGGGCATCACCACTGGCGCTGAAGATGGCCAATCAAGTTGAACTGGCCTGAGCCAGGCAGAAGGGTGCAGCCAGCACCCTTTTTTATGTTCGCTTGATCCACAGGAGCGCCCCAGGTCCAGCCGGAAACTGCCCGGGCAGTTTCCAATTGCTATATTTTCAATAGCTTCTCACGTGCGTATTTAAAGGGCTACAGCCGATTTGATGCCTTAAAACAGGCTTTTTTTGGCCTTTTTGAAGGCTTTTTCCCGGCCCAGGGCATTTGGTGGAACTTTGAAGGCATTTTTTTAACGTATACGTTAAATTTTTAATGTATACGCGAAAATTACTCTTCCAGCTCCCGCCAGCGGCTAAAGCGCGGTTTCCAGCAAGGCGCCCTTGAAGAGCACAGGCCCACTGGGGCCGCTGCCGGCAGGAACGCCGCCTTTGGGCTCCAGGCTGATGGCCAGCACCGGCACTTGCCGTACATCATTGCCGGTGGCCGGAAGACGCATCACGGCATCAGTGCCCAGAACGCCCAGCGACTTCGGACCGCCGCTTTGCGGAATCGCCCAGAGCTGCAGCGACTTGTCTGGCTGCTCCTGGAAGCTGCCCACACGTTTGAGCACCATGCGGTTGTTCTTGGGGTCAAACGTCACCAGCATGGACGCCGCAGCCTTGTCATCGGCCAGCACGGCCACGTACTGGATCTCGGGCGTGGCCGAGAGTTTGGCGGTCAACTCCTTCACCTGGCCACCCAGGCTGGCGACCTGCCCGCCCAGGTTGGCATTGCTGCTGCTGAGGTTCAGGCTTGCCACCACAGCCAGCACAGCCACAGCCGCGCCTGCAAAGCTGGCACCGCGCCAGAGGTTCAGGCTGGACCACCAGCCGGTAGCTGGCGCAGCCGCAGCGGCAGCATTCGCGCGCGCCGCCTGCATGGCTTTGGCCTGCTTTTCGGCATTGACCAGGTTTTCAATCCGCTTCCAGACCGCTGCGCTGGGCGCGATCTCCGGCTGCAGTTCAGCCACAGAAGCCAGGCGACCCTGCCAGATCAGCGCGGATGCGCGCACAGTGGCGTGTTCGCGCGCCAACGCCTCAA
The DNA here is from genome assembly GCF_016185115.1 of Polaromonas sp. GTDB lineage: Bacteria > Pseudomonadota > Gammaproteobacteria > Burkholderiales > Burkholderiaceae_C > Polaromonas. Next base: position 350,881 of record NZ_JACPOF010000017.1, read on the forward strand.
AGCGGCGGCGCGCACCGCCGCGCAGCGTGCCCAGCGCGTAGCTGGCGGCCAGCTGTTCAATCAGCGATGGGTTTTGGGTCATGTTCATACATTGCCTTCTTCAGAAGTTTCCGGTTTTAACAACCAGAACAAACAAAATCTTTCATCTCACGCACCGTTTCATCGCAATCACCGGCATCAAGCCAGTTTTGCCATACAGCCCCTGAGCTGCTCCAGCCCGCGGCGTATCCAGGTCTTTACAGTCCCCAGCGGCAGCTTGAGCTGGTCTGCCAGCTCGCCGTGGCTCAGGTCACGCATATAGGCCAGGCTCACGACCTCGCGTTGCTTGTTGTCGAGCTGGCTCAGGCACTGGTGCAGCGCCCACGCCTGCTCGCTGGCCTGCGCCACGTCCATCGGGTTGGGCGAATCGCCCGCCACGGTGTCCGAAATCACATCGTCCAGTTCTTGCATGGAATCGGCACGTTCCGAAGTGCGGCGCCGCAGAAAATCCAGCCCCCGGCTGCGCACCACCAGCGCCATCCAGGCCATGGGCGGCGACAGGGTTGCCTTGTAGTCGCCCGCAATCCGCCAGATGTTCAAAAACGCTTCCTGCAACACGTCTTCGGCCCATTCGCGGTTGGTCACCACCCGCACCGCCACGCCGTAAAGTTTGGACGAGGTCATGTCGTACAGCTCCCTGAGGGCCGCTTCATCAGCCAGAGCTACGCGGTCAATCAGGGCGATCAAGTGGGTATCCGGGCTTTCTGGTTTCATGGACTTCATTGTGAAGCATTCAGTGAATACGGCCCAAGCCCGGCAATGGATTCAGCCCGGCTGGCTGCGGATATGCAGCCGTACCCTAAAATCCATGGTTTTGCGGCTTGCAGACACCCATCAAGCGCAAGCCGGACACCCTTACTTTCCACCTTCCAGCCATGACCACCGAAAAAATCGACAACATCAGCGTCGCCACCAAAGCCAGCGTGTACTTCGACGGCAAATGCATCAGCCACGGCATCACCTTTGCCGACGGCAGCAAGAAGTCCGTCGGCGTCATCCTGCCCGCCACGCTGACCTTCAGCACGGGCGCGCCAGAGATCATGGAATGCACGTCCGGCAGCTGCGAATACAAACTCAGCGGTAGCGATGCCTGGGTCAAGTCTTCGGCGGGCGAAAAGTTCAGCATTCCCGGCAACTCGAAGTTCGACATCCGCGTGGCTGATGCCGGCGGTTATCACTACATCTGCCACTTCGGCTGATCCGGAAAAAGCACATGGCCACCATACTCCAGCACCTCCCCACCGGCCAGAAAGTCGGCATCGCGTTTTCAGGCGGGCTAGACACCAGCGCAGCCCTGCACTGGATGAAGCTCAAGGGTGCGATTCCCTATGCCTACACCGCGAACCTTGGCCAGCCCGATGAGCCCGACTACGACGAGATCCCGCGCAAGGCCATGGAATACGGCGCTGAGAAAGCGCGCCTGATCGACTGCCGCAGCCAGCTTGCCAATGAAGGCATCGCTGCATTGCAGGCCGGCGCCTTCCACATCACCACTGCAGGCGTCACCTACTTCAACACCACGCCGCTGGGCCGCGCCGTGACCGGCACCATGCTGGTGTCGGCCATGAAGGAAGACAACGTCAACATCTGGGGCGACGGCAGCACCTTCAAGGGCAACGACATCGAGCGTTTTTACCGCTACGGCCTGCTGACCAACCCCGAGCTGAAGATCTACAAGCCCTGGCTTGACCAGCTCTTTATCGACGAACTCGGCGGCCGCGCAGAAATGTCGGCTTTCATGACGGCAGCGGGTTTTGGCTACAAGATGTCGGCCGAGAAAGCGTACAGCACCGACTCCAACATGCTGGGCGCCACGCATGAAGCCAAAGACCTCGAAAGCCTGGGCACCGGCATGAAGATCGTCAACCCCATCATGGGCGTTGCTTTCTGGAAGGACGAAGTCGAGGTCAAGCGCGAAGAAGTCACCGTGCGCTTTGAAGAGGGCCGCCCGGTCGCCCTGAACGGCAAGCGCTTCGACGATCTCGTCGAGCTGATTCTCGAAGCCAACCGCATAGGCGGCCGCCACGGCCTGGGCATGAGCGACCAGATCGAAAACCGCATCATCGAAGCCAAGAGCCGCGGCATCTATGAAGCCCCCGGCCTCGCGCTGCTGTTCATCGCCTACGAGCGCCTGATCACCGGCATCCACAACGAAGACACGATTGAGCAGTACCGCGACAACGGCCGCAAGCTCGGCCGCCTGCTGTACCAGGGCCGCTGGTTCGACAGCCAGGCCATCATGCTGCGCGAGACAGCCCAACGCTGGATCGCCAGCGCCATCACCGGCGAAGTCACCGTCGAGCTGCGCCGCGGCAATGACTATTCCATCCTCAACACCGTATCTGACAACCTGACCTACAAGCCCGAACGCCTGAGCATGGAAAAGGTTGAAGACGCACCGTTCTCGCCAGCTGACCGCATCGGCCAGCTGACCATGCGTAACCTGGACATTGTGGATACGCGGGAGAAGCTGAGTATTTACTCCAACGCCGGGCTGCTGGAGCTGGGTAAGGGGGATGACTTTTTGAAGCTGGGTAAGTAAGACCTTTTCAAGCCTTCAACATCAAAGCCCGCCAAGCATGATGCTTGACGGGCTTTGATGCTTTCGCGGTCTATACAAAATTAATCAAGATTGCTCCCACCGTAGGCCGCAGCAATCAATGGCTTATTGCCTCAAAGTCAGCGAACAGGTACAAAGCCTGCTCTAGGTTGCCCGTGCCCCAGCGACCAATGTTGGTCACATCACGCGATTGAATACCTTCGCCTTTTTTCAAGCGCCTGCGACATGTGTGGGCGATTTCGATCGGGACAGGCGCATAGCCTCAAAAATCATCCGGCGTTATCTTAGGCATCCACAAGTTCAGCATAAGGCGATAAGCGCATGATCTCCTCAACGACCGAGGTGTGCGGAATGCCATCAGATTTCAACGGGAACGGAATGCGGGTAGCGAGCATGCGCCCCATAGTCCACTTCCGAGCGTAGTTGTAGCGGAACGCCTCTTTGCGCAACAGGGCACATATAAAGAGCGCGCATACAACCGACATTTTGAATTTGGGTTTGAGCACCGTCACGTCAGATGATGCAGTAAATGCATCGGGCTGATAAAACGTCGAGCCAATGCTTCCGTTGTTGGCAACGGTCAAGCAACCTGCCTCGAATTCGGGCAACTTGTCGACATACGCTGTAATTCCATTGTTCTCCGCTGAACCGCTCACCCACGGAGTGTCGCCGCTCTGCATACTTCTACGGACCGTCTGTTTTCCAGGGAGAAGGTCGAAGAGATCCGTGACATTCACTAGAGGCCAGCCCTTCATCGAAATGACCATACCAGTGGCTGCGCTCTTAGCTAAAACCGGTGCTTTGAGCTCCAGAATTTCTTGCGGAACCTCGGCGGGTACCAACAAGGCACCCAAGGTGCGATTCGCTTGCCGCCCAAAGTTGAACCGAAAACGATTTTGTTCTATGCACTTGCACCACCACAGCAGTTCGGCCTCGGACATCTCTTTAAATGGTGTCAACACCGCGACGTGAAAGCTCGTGTAGAACGGGAAAGGTTGCACAAACGAAGCGAGCGCGTGGTTACGCGAACGAAGACACACAGTGATGCTACCGGAAGGAGAGGGTGCGAGTCCAGGAAGTGGAGCCGTCCAACCGTCTAATCCGTTGCGGCGATGAGTGCGGGAGACATAGGCCACAGGATCACTGTCAGACGCTACCGCCTTCAACTTGGCTTTCGAAAGTTGATGGCCGCCGGAGATTTTGAACAGCGCGCTTAGAGGCTGCGTCTTAGACATCCGCGTCCACTCCTTCCGGCAAATGTTCCATTCGATGCAAGTGCGCGAACACTGCGTAACTACGCAACGCCTTCTCGACATCCCCGACCGATAGCGACGAGTAGTTTGTCGTAAGGTATGCCTCTGCGCACCATTCGTCCTCTGCGCCCACCTTTCGCGATAAGCTGACGCCCTTCTGCACCTTTTGGGAGTGATAGGAGTCAAGCCACCGTGAGCGCATATCTTCCCAGCGCCCGAGCGAGTCAACACGTCCCTTGTGTTTCATTTTTACGAAGCCATCGTCCTTCCACATCGCGAGCCAAGTCTTCTTCGGTGAACTCGCATGCGGTCTATGAGCTTCGAAAACTAACGCAATAGTCACTACGCCAACGGGAGCAAATAAATCGTTCGGGAGCGACATCGCCGCGACTAGTGTGTGCTTGGCGAGAATCAGTTCTTTTGCCGGATGCGACTCGATTGCACACGACATTGGAAGCACTACGACCGCTCGGCCACCGGGCGCCAACACATCAAGCAAGTGTGCAACGAAGTCCAGCTCATGCAATCCTGCCCCCTTCTGTGAAAAGGGAGGATTGATCAGGCCAACCGTGGGGCGCGCATGTCGCTTGGATGGGGTAATGAGCTTTTCGGACGTAAGAGGATCGAAGCTGCTACTGCGATACAAGTTGGCTTTCCCATCTCCGCGCAAAATCATGTTCGATACAGCCAGGGCGAACATGTGGGGCTGATCTTCCACGCCCACTAAGCGATGTTCGCGAATATCGCGTCTCACCTTCTCGTCGTTACCCGCGATTTTGTCCATGGCTGTCATGGCGGCGATCAAAAATCCGCCAGTACCGCAACACGTGTCAACCACCGTGTCGTTTGGACTGACTGCCGCGATCGCAGTGAACAGCTCGGTAATGTGATGCGGCGTTAGGACAATGCCCAACCCCTTCTTGTCTCCGCCAGCATAGCGGAGGAACTCACCATAGAACCGACCGAGGACGTCGATATCTTCGTAGGTGGAGATAAACGGCCAAACATTGGCCTCAATGTCGTTGACGAGAGTGCGCAATGGCCAGTCGCCGTCCTTTTCTCTATTCAACGCGGGATGTGTTTCCAAGAATGAATATGGCTGCAACATGACACGCTGTTTATCTACGTCCAGAAAAGCCGCCTCGGCTTCGCGCTTAATTGCCGCTAACATCTCACGCCCCAACGTTTTCGTCTTCAGCTTGCGCCAAGAGGCCAGGAACGCTTCGTCCCTCAACGCCAGCAAAATGCCTGACACTACAAGCGGCTTTTCAGCCTCAGAAACTTTGGCGTGGTCTCGCATGAAATTGTGGAGCTCTCGGCTGAAGTCCATCACTTCCAAGAAAGAACGCGCGCGCACGGCAGGATCAAACGTCAGCGCTTTGATCAAGTCTGTGACCCGGACGAGTTGTTTAATCGGACCATGAGGGCCAACTAGCTCCTCTACAGACTGGGCTTTGTTCAACCAACGAAAGGTGCTCACCTTCAAGCTCGCGACAGAGGTCCCGCTTACCGCGATGGCGATGACATCAAACTCCTTTGCCAGTTCGCTGGCGTAAAGCAAAACCCCATCGACGGCATAGTGCTGCGGGTGTGTCCTGTCGGCACTCTCATGCTTAGAGGCGTTAGCCTTACATTCGATGACGATCAAGACATCCGGGTGTTCCGGTAAACGAAGAATGAACTCAGGTTTACCAGCCCCATCACCGCTCTTGCTGGCTCGCATAAGCGCGCGCCGCACTCTCGCGTTGTCGCTCGTTTGTTCTTCAAGAACCTGCCCTTTCACCCCAAATTTGATAAGGTGATCGCGGACAATCGACTCCGTTGTTCTTTCGTTGGGCATACGTTCTCACAAATAATATTTCTGGCGTTTCACTCCAGCCGGTCCGCTCAAGCATAGAGGTACCACACTCGCTGAACCACACCGTACCGGTACGAATTCAAGCTCCCGTCGATCATACTGGACAAAATAACAGTATCTCAATTCTTTGAGAGTACGGGCTGACCCCGCCAGTCCTAAGTTCTCGGTTAATCAAAACCACATAGCCAGTGCATGCTCCCCTCCCCACGAATTTCTTATTCAGCCAGCAGCGCAATGTAAGCCGTATAGCTGTAGCTGCGGTTTTTCTTCTGCCCGGTCAACTCGGTGACGATACCCAGATCTTCCAGCACCTTGACCGCCGCCGTGGCGGTGGGGAAGCTGGTGGCCAGCTTCTGGCGCACCTGGTCGATGGTGAAGCGCGGCATCATGGGCAGCATTTCAAACAAGCGGTAGCTGCTGGGCCCGGCTTTGGGCGCAGCCAGCAAGCTGCGGCGGTCGGTAGCCAGCAACGTGGCAATGGCCACAATGTTGCGCTCGGCATCGTGGGCTGCCATGGCCACGCCCTCCAGGAAAAACGCCACCCAGCCCTCCCAGTCGCCTTCGGTGCGCACGTTGGAAAGTCGCCGGTAATACTCGGACTGGTGTTGCTTGAGGTAGCCGCTGAGGTACATCAGCGGCTCGGGCAGCAAGCCCCAATGCTCCAGGAGCGCGGCAATCAACAGGCGGCCGATACGGCCGTTGCCATCGAGGAAAGGGTGAATCGTCTCAAACTGAAGGTGGACCAGTGCCGTTTTCACCAGCGGCGGCAAGGGCTGCAACCCATGGTCTGTGTTGTGTATGAAACGCTCCAGGTCTGCGAGCAAGGCAGGCACCCGCTCCGGCGGCGGTGGCACAAACACCGCGTTGCCCGGCCGCGTGCCACCAATCCAGTTTTGCGAGCGGCGCAACTCGCCCGGCTGCTTGCCGTTGCCGCGGGCACCATCGAGCAGCAGCCGGTGGGCATCGCACAGCAAGCGCACGCTCAAGGGCAGGCCAGCCGGGTCACGCAGTTGTGACTGCACCAGACGGAAGGCACGCAGGTAGTTGGTGACCTCTTCCACATCGTCGGTGTTGCTGACTGCAAAGCCGGCTTCTTCGTCAAACAAATCTGCCAGCGTGGCCTGGGTGCCTTCGATCTGTGAGGTGAGCAGCGCCTCTTTGCGGATGGCGCTGTACAGCAGCCAGTCCACCGAGGGCACCAGCCCGGCAACGCCGGAGAGGCGGGCCAGCGCCAGCTCAGCCCCGCGGTTGGCCTCCACAAAGGACTCGGGTGCCAGCGCTGGCCTGACGGGCGGCAGTGCATGCGGCACAAAAGCCTGCACGGACTCGCCCGATGTGGTGGAGGTGGCGTAGGTACCGGTGCTGCGCATGGTGCAAAAAGAGTTCTTTAATTTGATGAATTCACATTAAAGCAATCTTTAATATAAAGCGCAAGTCTTAAAACGGGCTTTAAAAAGAGTGCAGATCCCGGTAGAAAATTCGGGTGCTGTTAGAGGCGCATCTGCAGGGCCGCAGCAGGTAAAGCAGTCCCTGCGACCTTGCCTCTCCATCCATCTGCGTTGGGGGGGAATGGATCCCGGATCAAGTCCGGGATGACACAAGTCCTGACGGTGGGACAAATCAATTCACAAAAACCGTATCCCCAGCCGGCTGCGGCGGAATCTTGATCGCGATGGCCTTGACCGGGCCGCTGGTCACCAGCGTGCCGCCGTGTGCAGTGCCTTTTGGAATGATGATCAGGCTGCCGGCCTTGAACTCGCGGCGTTCGTTGCCCAGCCACATCGCGCCGCTGCCTTCGATGATGTACTGGATCTCGTCGGTTTTCGGGTGCGTGTGCTTGGCCACGTTGCCGGACTGTATGCCCACGGTGGCGTTGTCGGTGACGATGAGCGCACGTGCGTTCATCTCTGCATTTGGCGTGGTCGGCAGATCAGCATGCTTCAGCGCCATCAGGTCTATCACCATGGGGGCGAGTGGCGCGGCCTGTGCGTGCGCGTCGGACACAGCGTGCTGCAGGAAGGGGGAAGCTGCGACTCCGGTGATGAATGCAGCAGCGATTGCGAGGGAAATGCGTGTCGACATGGGGTCTCCTCCGTTGTAGCGAAAATTCGCTGTCAGAGTTTGCCAGCCGCCTGAGGTTTGCCATCGCGAACAAACCCTTGAACCCAGCCCCCAAAAGCGCCTAAACCACCACAGGCTCATGCTCCAGCAGGATGCCGAAGCGTTCATACACGCTGGTCTGTATGGCCTTGGCCAAAGTCATCACCTCGCCCCCCGTGACCGGGTGTTCGCGCCCGCCCCGGTTGACCAGCACCAGCGCATGGCGCTCGTGCACGCCAGCATTGCCAATTGATTTGCCCTTCCAGCCGCAAGCATCAATGAGCCAGCCCGCCGCGAGCTTGATGGAGCCGTCGGCCAGCGGGTAATGAACAATCTTGGGCTCGCGCTGGATGATGTCGGCGCATTGTTCGTTCGACACCGTGGGGTTCTTGAAAAAACTGCCTGCGTTGCCAATCACCTGCGGGTCGGGCAGTTTGGTGCGGCGGATCTCGCAGATCCAGTCGAATATTTGCTGCGCCGTCGGGTCGCCGCCATCGGGCACGGGTGACTGGGCCATTTTTTTCTCGATATCGGCATAACCCAGCACCGGCTTCCAGTTTTTGGGCAGCGCAAAACGCACTTTGGTGATGAGCGCCTTGTCGGCCAGCCCAAAGCCGGGGTTGCCGGCGGTTGACGCGGCTTCGCCCGCAGAACTCTTGTGTTTGAAGACGGAGTCGCGATAACCAAAGGCGCACTGGGCGGCATTGAGCGTGAAGCTTTGGCCCGTGGTCAGGTCTATGGCGTCAAGCTCAAGGAAACGGTCCTGCAATTCGACGCCATAAGCGCCAATGTTCTGCACCGGCGATGCGCCCACCGTGCCAGGTATCAGCGCCAGGTTTTCCAGGCCCGGATAGCCGTTTTGAAGCGTCCAGGCGACCAGCTCATGCCAGCTTTCACCGGCGCCGGCCTCGATGATCCAGGCTTTGGCGGTCTCGCTGTGCAGGCGTTTTCCGGGAATCTCGATTTTCAGCACCAGCGGCTTCACATCGCCGGTCAGCACGATGTTGCTGCCGCCCCCAAGCACGAACTTTGGTACGCTTTTCAGCGCCGGGTCGGCCAGCACGGCGGCGATATCGGCCTCAGAGGCGATGCGCACCAGCGAAAGGGCTTTGGCCACAATGCCAAAGGTGTTGGAAAACTGGAGCGGGACATTTTTCTCGACTAACATCTGTGGGATTGTCTCATTCACCCACCCCCTGAAAAGCCCCTTACACCATGCCTTCTTTTGACACTGTGCTTGAAGCCGACCTGGTCAAGGTCAAGAACGCGGTTGAAAACACCGCGAAAGAGATCGGCACACGATTCGACTTCAAGGGCACCTCTGCCTCCATCGAGCTCAAGGACAAGGAAATCATCCTCATCGGCGATAGCGATTTCCAGCTGGAGCAGATCACCGATGTGCTGCGCAACAAGCTGACCAAGGCTGCGGTTGACGTGCGTTTTCTGGATGTCGGCAAGGTCGAGAAAATTGGCGGCGACAAGGTCAAGCAGGTGGCCAAGGTGCGCAACGGCATCGAGTCAGAACTGGCCAAAAAAATCCAGACCCTGATCAAGGGCAGCAAGGTCAAGGTGCAGGCGTCCATTCAGGAAGAAAAAGTACGCGTCACCGGCGCCAAGCGCGACGACCTGCAGTCGGCCATGGCGCTGATCCGGGCAGAGAACAACGACTTTCCCCTGAGTTTCAACAACTTTCGCGATTAAGCCTGATGGTTTTTTACCCGCGCCTGCCGCATCTTCTTGCCCTCGCGCTGGTGATTTTGCTGTCGCAGGGTGGGGCGCACGCCCAGGCGCCTGCAGAATCCGTTGCCCTCGCAGGCATGCTGGGCAACCGGGCGCTGCTGGTGGTCAACGGCAGCCCCCCAAAATCGGTGTCTGCGGGCGACACGCACCAGGGCGTGAAGGTAATTTCAACCAGTGGCGACCAGGCCGTCATTGAGCAGTCGGGCAAACGCATCACCCTGCGCGTAGGCGATGCGCCTGTCAGCATGGGCGGCAACAGTGGTGGTGGCGCCAAAGGCAACCGCATCGTGCTGCCGGCCGGCCAGGGAGGCCACTTCTTTGCGGCGGGCAGCATCAACGGCAAGGCTGCACAGTTCATGGTCGACACCGGTGCGACGGCGATTGCGATGAGCAATGCCGATGCCGAACGCGCCGGCATCAATTACAAAAATGGCCAGCAAACACACGTGGGCACTGCCAACGGAACAGTGCCTGCCTATCGCATCAAGCTTGATTCAGTGCGTATCGGCGACGTGGAAATCTTCGGGGTGGATGCGCTGGTGGTCCCCAGCAGCATGCCTTACATGCTGCTGGGCAACAGCTTTTTGTCACGCTTTCAGATGACTCGTGACAACGACCAGATGACGCTGACCAAGCGCTACTGAAACGCCGCACTTACTCGATTACCTGATCCCGTCATTGCGGGCCTGACCCGCAATCCATCTCAAACGAAGCGGGCATGGATCCCGGATCAAGTCCGGGATGACATCTAAGGCGCAGTCAGCAGGTTACTTGGCGCTCTTACGGCCAAAACCGAGCTTGGACTCTGTGCCCTGCACCAGCTTGGCGATGTTCTCGCGGTGCTTGAAGACCAGCAGCATGGCCATCAGAAAGATCGCCAGCAGAATGCTGCGCTCCACATACCAGGGGCCGCGGTTGCCCAGCAGGTAATACAGCGGCGCCATGCAGGCCGCTGCCATGGAGGCGGCTGATGAATAACGAAAGAACCAGGCCACCACCAGCCAGGTCACCAGGGTCAGCAGGCCCAGCAGCCAGTCAATGCCCAGCAGCGCGCCTGCCGCAGTCGCCACACCCTTGCCGCCCCTGAAGCCAAAAAAGATGGGGAACAGGTGACCGATAAAAGCCGCAAAGGCCACAGCCGCCACGGTGCCGTCAGACAGGCCGAAATCAGCGCCGAACCACCTGACGAGAACAACCGGCAGCCAGCCCTTCAGGCCATCCAGCAGCAGCGTGGCAATCGCCGCCTTCTTGCTGCCGGAACGCAGCACATTCGTCGCGCCGGGGTTTTTGCTGCCGTAGCTGCGCGGGTCCTTCAGGCCCATCACGCGGCTGACGATGACCGCAAACGACAGGGAGCCAAGCAGGTAGGCCAGCAGCACCGCAATGCCTGAATACAGATATTCCAAAACCAATCTCCTGTTTTTATGGTCTGCGGGGCTGGCTTACTCCGCCAGCGCGCACTGCACCGATTTTGCACCCAGCAATGTGACACAGACCTGCGGGTCTATGCCCACCAGGTAACCGCGCCTGCCGCCATTGATGCAAATTTTAGGCAATGCCAGTATGGTTTCTTCGATATAGACCGGCATCTGGCGGCGCGTGCCGAAAGGCGAGGTACCGCCGACCAGATAACCGCTGTGGCGGTTGGCGACTTCAGGCTTGCAGGGCTCGACCGACTTCGCGCCGATTTGCCGGGCCAGATTTTTGGTCGACACCTTGCGGTTGCCATGCATCAGCACCAGCAGCGGTTTGGCGTCCTGATCCTGCATCACCAGCGTTTTGACGACGGTGAAGGGATCAAACCCAAGCACCTCGGCGCTGTGCTGGGCGCCGCCGTGCTCCAGGTATTCGTAGGGATGCTCGGTAAACGCCACTTTGTTAGCTTTCAACAAAGCGGTAGCAGGCGTCTCTGATACGTGATCTTTTCTGCTCATGGAACCTCTTCGCAAGGGTCGGCGCGGAACCGGCTTTGCCGGGCCGCAGCGGACGCCCCCTGGGGGGCAGCGCCGAAGGCGCTTCGGGGGAGAGCCATCTCTAGAGCGCGGGGTCCCGCAGCTCCCATCGGATCTTGTCGATCTCCGCGAGAACTTCGGGCGAAAGTTTTGTGCCCCACGCATCAAGGTCTTCGTCGAGCTGCGCCACGCTGGTCACGCCGATGATGGTGCTGGCGACCTGCCACTTGGTGTAGCAAAAAGCCAGCGCGAGTTTTGTCGGCGTCATGCCGCTGTCGATCGCAAGCTTGTTGTAGCGGCGTGCGGCGGCCAGCGCTTCCGGGCGGCCCCAGCGCTGCTTGCGCACCGATTCAAACTTGCCGATTCGGCCGTCCTTTGGCGCATCCGGGCCGTCGGTGCCTGACTTGTCGTATTTACCGGTCAACAGGCCAAAGCCCAGCGGTGAATACGCCAGCAGCGACACACCCAGTCGGTACATGCTTTCATCGAGGCCGTTTTCGTAGGCGCGGTTGACCAGGCAGTAAGTGTTCTGCACGGTAGCGATGCGCGGCAGGCCGTGCAGCTCCGCAAGGCGCACAAACTCATGCACACCGTAGGGTGATTCATTCGACAGGCCTATCGCGCGCACCTTGCCGGCCTTGACCAGCTTGCCCAGCGCCTCAAGCTGCGCGTGGATGGGCGTGACGTCCTTGTTGTCCTTGGCGGGGTCGAAGTACACCGCGCCAAAGGCCGGCACATGACGCACCGGCCAATGGATCTGGTACAGGTCGATGACATCGGTCTTCAGGCGCTTGAGGCTGTCATTGCACGCGGCTTCGAAGTCAGCCGGCGTGACGTTGGAACTGCCGCCACGCACCCAATTCATGCCCCGCGAAGGGCCGGCAATCTTGGTAGCCAGCACAAGCTTGCTGCGTGCCGACGGGTTTTTGGCAAACCAGTTGCCGATGATGGTCTCGGTGGCGCCGAAGGTTTCGGCGCGCGTGGGCACCGAGTACATCTCTGCCGTGTCCATGAAGTTGACGCCGCGCTCAAGCGAGCGGTCCAGGATGGCGTGCGCGGTCTGCTCGTTGACCTGTTCGCCGAAAGTCATGGTGCCGAGGCAGATGGGTGTGACCTGCAGGTCGCTCTGGCCGAGTTGAACTTTATTCATTGATGTCATGGGTGGGAGTGTCCAGGGTGCGGGTGGGGCGGTGAAGATGAAGGCCGCAATGCGGCGCCAGTTTCACAAGTTTATCGGTTACCGGGGGTTAACGGCGCTCAACCAGATAAGCCATTGCCTTACAGACATATTTGCGCGCCACAATTAATCTTGCGAAGCTCGATAACAAGAGTGACTGATCCGTATCCATCGGCAAAAACCGGTGAAACACAGCCACATAACCATCAATCCCAGGAGTAAACACATGAAAACCATCACCACCACCCTTACCTGCGTCGCACTGTCTGTCGGCATTTTTTCGGGTTGCGCCAACATGAGTGAAACCCAGCGCGGCACCGCACAGGGCGCAGGCATTGGCGCTGTCGCAGGCACGGTTCTCGGCGCTGCAGTCGGTGGCCGCAATGGTGCGATTACTGGTGCTGTTCTGGGCGGCGCCGCAGGCGCGGTGGGCGGCAATATCTGGTCGCAGCGCATGCAGAACCAGAAGCTCGCCATGGAACAGGCCACGGCCGGCACCGGCGTTGCAGTGACCCAGACGACCGACAACCGCCTGAAGCTGGACATCCCCAGCGACATCTCTTTTGACACCGGCCGCTCGGGCATCAAACCCAATTTCGCGCCCATCCTGAACCAGTTCGCTACCAGCCTGAACCAGAACCCGGCTTCAACCGTGACCATCATCGGCCACACCGACAACACCGGCTCGGACGCCATCAACAACCCGCTGTCGGTCGAGCGTGCCAACGCCACGCGCGACTACCTGATCAGCCGCGGTGTGGCTGGCCAGCGTATCGGCACAGACGGCCGCGGTTCACGCGAACCGATTGCCGACAACGCCACGCAGGCTGGCCGCGACAAGAATCGCCGGGTTGAGATCTACGTAGCTGAAAAAGGTTAACCCCTGTTGGCGCTCACTGCGTGTAGCGCCCTCTCCCCTTGCAGGGGACTGCACCAGCGGCCTGGCAAAGCCAGTTCCGCGGTGCGTAATTGCTTCAGCGAGCGGTTTTTAACGTATACAGCAACAATTTGCCGTATACATTAAAAATACATCAAATGTTAATATGGAACTTAACATTCGGCTGCTACGACTGACAAACGTCTGGTTTTTGGTCAAAAAAATGCCTCAAAAATGCCATTTTCAGGCATCAAATCGGCCTCGAGCCCAATGAATACGCACGTGAGAAGCTACTGAATTAATAGCATCCAGACTCTCGCAGCCAGCTACCGCGTCGCGTGAAGCGCCTTGAAACGCTCCTCTTCCTGCAACCTGAGCACCCGCCGCTGCACCTTGCCTGTCGTCGTCATCGGCAGCGCGTCTATGAATTCGATTTCCTTGGGATACTCGTACGGCGCCAGCATGGTTTTGACATGGATTTGCAGCCTTTCCACAAGGTCGCGGTCAAACTGCTCACGCGGGCCCATCCAGCGTTCGCGTGCCGCCAGAATGTCAGGCGCCAGCACCACATAGGCCTTGACCACCGCGCCGCGCGCGCTGTCCGGCTTGGGCACCACGGCCGCGTTGGCCACGGCCTCATGCTTGACCAGGCAGTTTTCGATCTCGCCCGGGCCTATGCGATAACCCGCTGCCTTGAATACATCGTCTGCCCGGCCCTCGTACCAGAGGTAGCCGTCTGCATCGCGTTTGGCCAGGTCGCCGGTGCGGCACCAGTCACCGGTGAATTTGCCGTCGGTGGCGGCGATGTTCTTCCAGTAGCCCAGAAAGAAAATCGGGTCGGCATCGCCATGGATGTCGAACCGGTTGACGGCCACATCGCCCGGCACGCCCACCGCACATTCTTTCCCCTCATCATCAATCACCGCCACGCGGTGGCCGGGGTAGCCCTTGCCCATGCTGCCGGGCCGGGCAGGCCACATCGCAGAGCAGTTGCCAACGACGTAATTGATCTCTGTCTGGCCGAACATCTCGTTGACGGTCACGCCCAGCTGCTTGCGGCAGTAGTCAAACACCGCGTCACCCACCGCCTCGCCCGCGCTCATGATGCCCTGCAGTTTCAGCCTGAAGTGCTTGCCCGGCTGCGGGTAGGCCTTCATCATGGCTTTCAGTGCGGTGGGGAACAAAAAGGTGTGCGTGACGCCGTGTTGCTGCATCAGGCTGAAGGCCAGCTCGGGGCTGAAGCGGCCGTTGAGGGCGACGATGGGCCGACCGAAATAAAGCGTGGGCAGCAAGGCATCCATCAAGCCACCTGTCCAGGCCCAGTCTGCGGGGGACCAGAACACTGCATTTGTCTTTTTGTTCGACTTGCCATCGAAACCAAACCAGTTCTGGCTGCAGACAAAGCCCGGCAGGTTGCCGATCAGCGCGCGGTGCGGAATCAGCGCGCCCTTGGGCGGGCCTGTGGTGCCGCTGGTGTAGATCAGCACTGCAGCCTCGTCGGCCTTGGTCACCGCAGCCGTGAAGGCGCGGTGGTAATCGAGGTTCAGGTCAAGGTCGCCCAGCCCCCACGCGCTGCCTGCCGCCAGAACCCGCCGCAGCATGGGGCATTCGCCGCGCACGGCCTTGATGCTGGCAATGCTGCTTTCATCGCAGATGGCCACCACTGCGCCGCTGTCGTGCAAGCGGAATTGCAGCGCCTCGGGCCCGAACAGCATGGACAGCGGCATCGCCACCGCGCCCATCTGCAGCACCGCCATGTAGGCGACGGCGGTTTCAAATCGCTGCGGCATGACGATGGCCACCCGGTCGCCGCGCTGCACGCCCAGCCCCTGCAGCGTGTGGCTCAGGGCGTCAGCCGCCCGCTTCAGTGCGAGGTAGCTGTAGCTGGCAGGGCCGCTGCCTGGCTCGTGAATGCGTATGGCCACCTTGCTTGCAGCATCGCCCATCCTTGCCCAGCGGCTGCAACAGACCTCTGCAATGTTGAAGTTTTCATCGACCTGCCAATGGAAACCGGCGTGTACTGCGGTGTAGGGATCGACTGGCGTCTTGTCGCTGCCTTGACTGCGCTTGTTGTGTTGTCTCTTTATCATGGGGTCAATGTACAAAGAAAAACGCCCCCATCGCAGCGAGTTTGTCCCTATACGCGGACTCGATTACCACGTCCGCATCTGGGAGGGGGCCGACGCGAAGGCCCGGGAATTGCCGGCACTGGTTTTAGCCCACGGCTGGATGGATGTCGGGGCCTCGTACCAGTTCATGGTTGATGCGCTGTCCGACGACTTTGCAAATGGCCGGACCATCATTGCCCACGACTGGCGCGGCTTCGGCCTGACCAAAGGTGCGAAAGAAGGCGCCCAACCCGACAATTACTGGTATGCAGACTACTTCGCCGACCTCGATTTTCTGCTGGACCACTACTCACCAGATCAGCCGGTAGACCTGCTGGGCCACAGCATGGGCGGCAACGCCGTCATGAGCTACGCGGGCATACGGCCAACGCGCATACGCAGGCTCATCAACCTGGAGGGCTTTGGGCAGCCGCCGAGCAAACCCTCGGAAGCACCCTCGCGCTATGCGAAATGGATGGACGAGATCAAGGCCGCGCAGCGCGGTGAAATGGACCTGAAAACCTATGAAGGCGTGGAAGGCGTGGCCAGACGCCTGATGAAAACCAACCCGCGCCTCTCGGCAGACAAGGCCGGCTGGCTGGCCAGCCACTGGGCGCAGCCTGCCAGTGACGGGCAATGGGCCATCCTCGGTGACCCGGCCCACAAGATAGTGAGCGCCAACCTCTACCGGGTCGAGGAAACGCTGGCGCTGTATGCCCGCATCACGGCGCCGCTGCTGGCGGTAGAGGCTTCCGACGATTCGCTCGGCAAGTGGTTTAAAGGCCGGTACTCGCTGGCCGAATACCACGAACGGCTGAAACTCGTGCCGCAAGCAACTGTTGCGGTGGTACAGGACGCAGGCCACATGCTGCACCACGACCAGCCGGAACAACTGGCAAGGCTGATCGAGGAGTTCCTGATCTGAGGCTTTGGCCTACACGAGAAGGCGGGGGTTGCGTGCACACTTGAAGGTTTTTGCAGCGCAACAGCGAACAGCGGAGACCCCATGACCGGCCCAGCCTCGATAGACCAGGACAACTTCAAGAAGATTCTGAGCCGCAACATCAGCCTTCCCCTGGGCTTGGGCGCGATGAGCGCCGCGATTTTTGTTGGCCTCATCCTTTATTTGCTGTCCACCCTCAACTCGGTGGACCACACCCAGCGCGTCATCAGCAATGCCAATGAGGTCGCCAAGCTGACTTCGGACATGGAAACCGGCATGCGCGGTTTCCTGATCACCGGCGACGAGACCTTTCTGCAGCCGTATGACATTGCCAAGTCCCGGATCCAGCGGGAGATCGCAGGGGTCAGCGAACTGGTCGATGACAACCGCCCCCAGGCAGACCGCATGAAACGCGTCGCCGGCCTGCAGGCCCAGTGGATGGAGTTTGCCCAGGAGGTCATTCAACAGCGGCGCAACAAACTTCCTTACGAAGAGGCGATTCGCAACGGGCGCGGCAAGTCCATCACCGACGAGATACGCCGGGAGATGACGTCGTTTGTCGCCGTTGAGCAAAGACTGCTGGCCGAACGTACCCAGGACGCCAGGAGCACCACGCTCTGGAGCGTTGTCGCCTACCTTGTGTTCACCCTGCTGGTCAGCGTCCTGCTGGCATTTTTTGGCCGTCGTGAACTGCTCAGGCTTTCCGGCACCTATGCAGAGGCGCTCCAACAGCAGGCAGAAGACGCCATGGCGCTTGAAGAACAGGCCTGGCTGCGCACCGGCCAGACCCAGCTGGCAGAACACATGATCGGCCAGCAATTGCTGGGCGCACTGGGCCGCAGCGTGCTGGGTTTCCTGGCGCAATACCTCAAGGTCGATGTCGCCGCCGCTTACGTGCGTGAAGATGACGGCAGGCTGAACCGTGTGGCGACCTATGGATTCGGCAGGGACATCGAAAATTCAGCACAGTCCCTGGGCAGCGGGGAAGGCCTGGTCGGCCAGGCAGCGCAGGAAAACCGCGTCCTGCAGCTTGACCAGTTGCCCGTGGGCTACCTGACGGTCAATTCCGGACTGGGCCAGGCCGCACCGCGCCACGTCATCATCGTGCCGGTGACGCACGAAGGTGTGGTCAATGGCGTGGTGGAGATGGGTTTCCTGCGCCAGCTCGACAAGCGGGATACGGAGTTTGTGAAACTGGTGGCGGGCAGCATAGGCACGTCCATCCACACCGCACTGTACCGCCAGCGCCTGCAGGACCTGCTGGCTGAAACCCAGCAGCTCAATGAAGAGCTGCAGGTGCAGCAGGAAGAACTGCGCACCGCCAATGAAGAACTTGAAGAACAGTCACGCGTGCTCAAGGAGTCGCAGGCCAACCTTGAAAACCAGCAGGCCGAACTTGAACAGACCAATGTGCAACTGGGCGAGCAGGCCTTGTCACTTGACCAGAAAAATGCAGCCCTGAGCCAGGCGCAGACGCAGCTTGAACAGCGCGCCGATGAGCTCACGCGCGCCAGCCGCTACAAGTCCGAGTTTCTGGCCAACATGTCGCACGAGCTGCGCACGCCGCTCAACAGCTCACTCATCCTGGCCAAGCTGCTGTCGGACAACCCCAAGGGCAACCTCGGCGAAGAGCAGGTCAAGTTCGCGCAGTCCATCTATTCCGCAGGCAATGACCTGCTCAACCTCATCAACGACATCCTCGACATCTCCAAGGTCGAGGCCGGCAAGCTGGAACTCTCGCCCGAGAACATCACGGTCGGCAAACTGGTTGATTCGCTGAAGAACACCTTCGAGCCGCTGGCAGGCCAGAAAAAACTGAACTTCGAGGTGCATGTCGATGCGGCAACGCCAGCATCCATCTATACAGACCGCCAGCGTCTGGAGCAGATCCTCAAGAACCTGCTGTCGAACGCCATCAAGTTCACAGAGGCCGGCACTGTCAGCCTCACGGTAGGCGAGCAGGCCGGTGGTTATGTCTCGTTCAAGGTCAGGGATTCAGGCATAGGCATACGCGACGACCAGCAGCAGATTATTTTTGACGCCTTCCGCCAGGCCGATGGCACCACCAGCCGGCGTTATGGCGGCACAGGCCTGGGGCTGTCGATCTCGCGTGACCTGACCACCCTGCTGGGCGGCTCCATCACGGTTGAAAGTGCAGAAGGCAAAGGCAGCACCTTCACCCTGCTGCTGCCCTACAACTGGAGCAAGCCCCAGAGCCAGGCGACCTCCGTGCAGGTTGCAGCGCACCAGGCGTCCACATCAGCACCTTCACCGGCGCCCGCCAGCAGTCCCGCCATCGGCAAACCGCAACCCGTGCCCTTGCCGGCTTTTGCCGACGACAGGCACCTGCCCCTCAAACGCCGCCTGGTGCTGGTGATTGAAGATGACAGCACCTTCGCGCAAATCCTATACGACCTGTCGCATGAACTGCAGTTCAGCTGCCTGGTCGCACACACCGCCGAAGACGGCTTTGCGCTGGCCAGCCAGTTTGTGCCGCAGGCCATCCTGCTCGACATGGGCCTGCCCGACCAGTCCGGCCTGTCGGTGTTGCAGCGCCTGAAGGAAAACGCACAGACCCGCCACATCCCCGTGCATGTGATTTCGGGGCAGGACAGGAGCGCGGCCGCCCTGCAGATGGGCGCCATCGGTTACGCCACCAAACCCACCACACGCGAACAACTCAAGGAGGTCTTCAAAAAGCTTGAAGACAAGCTGACGCAAAAGGTCAAGAAGGTACTGCTGGTTGAAGACGACGCCCTGCAGCGCCAGAGCGTGACGCACCTGATCTCCGACGATGACGTCGAGATCACGGCCGTCGCCACAGGCACGGAAGCGCTGGCCCTGCTGGCCAACACGATTTTCGACTGCATGATCATCGACCTGAAGCTGCCGGACATCCAGGGCAGCGAACTGCTCAGGCGCATGTCGACCGACGACATCTGCTCCTTCCCGCCTGTCATCGTTTACACCGGCCGCAACCTCACGCGTGACGAGGAAGCCGACCTGCTGAAGTACTCGCGCTCCATCATCATCAAGGGCGCACGCTCGCCAGAGCGCCTGCTCGATGAAGTCACGCTGTTTCTGCACAAGGTCGAATCACAACTTTCAGCCGAGCGCCAGACCATGCTCAAGACAGCGCGCAGCCGTGACCGTGTATTTGAAGGCCGCAAGATACTGCTGGTCGACGACGACGTGCGCAACATCTTTGCCCTCACCAGCGCACTGGAGCAAAAAGGCGTGCAGGTCGAAATCGGCCGCAATGGCTTTGAAGCCATCAGCAAACTCGATGAAGTGAGCGACATCGACCTGGTGCTGATGGATATCATGATGCCCGGCATGGACGGCCTGGAAGCCACGCGCCGCATACGGCAGGACCCGCGCTTTCAGAAACTGCCCATCATTGCCGTCACGGCCAAGGCCATGAAGGACGACCAGGAGCAGTGCCTGAACGCCGGCGCCAACGATTACCTGGCCAAACCCATAGACCTTGACCGGCTGTTCTCGCTGCTGCGGGTCTGGATGCCCAGCCTGGAACGGCTTTGAACATGCCCACTGAAAAACCCCTGCCGGTGCCCTCGCATGCGGGCGATGCGCAGGCCTCCAGCGTGGCCATCGAACTGCGTCTGCTGATGGAGGCGATTTACCTGCGTTACAGCTACGACTTCCGTGATTACGCAGGCGCCTCGCAAAAGCGGCGTGTGCTGCATGCGCTGTCGCAGTTTGATTGCCCGACGATTTCGGAGCTGCAATCGCGCGTATTGCATGACCCCGACATGTTCACGCAACTTCTGCAGTACCTGACGATACCGGTCAGCGAGATGTTTCGTGACCCGGGGTTCTTCCTGGCGCTGCGCGAAAAGGTGATCCCGCACCTGGCCACCTACCCGTCCATCAAGATCTGGATAGCCGGCTGCAGCACGGGTGAAGAGGTGTATTCGCTGGCGATATTGCTGCGCGAAGAGGGCCTGCTCGACCGCTCCCTGATCTACGCCACGGACATCAACCCCACATCGCTTGACAAGGCCAGGCAGGGCATTTTTTCGTTGAACAGCATCAAGGGCCATACGCTGAACTACCAGAAGGCAGGCGGCAAAAAGGCGTTTTCCGACTACTACACGGCGGCCTACAACGCAGCGGTTTTTGACAAGACCCTGCGCGAGAACATCACCTTTGCCGACCACAGCCTGGCAACCGACAGCGTGTTCTCCGAAACCCAGCTGGTGCTGTGCCGCAACGTGCTGATCTACTTCAACAAGGCACTGCAGGACCGCGCCTTCGGGCTGTTCCATGAATCCCTCAGCAACCGTGGTTTTCTGGGGCTGGGCAGCAAGGAGAGCATCGATTTTTCGTCCTATGCCACCCGCTTTGAAGCGTTCGACAAACCCGAGCGCATCTTCCGCAAGAGATAAATGATGAGCGGCAGCGCAGACAGTCTGGACAGCATCATGGCCGCCACGGCAGGCCGGCGGTTTGAGGCCATCGTAATCGGTGCGTCGGCCGGCGGCGTGAATGCACTGCTGGGCCTGCTGTCGGGCCTGCCCGCCACCTTCAGGCTGCCCGTCGTGACGGTGCTGCACCTGCCGGATGACCGCGAAAGCCACCTGGCAGAAATATTCCAGAACCGCTCGTCCATCGCCGTGCGTGAAGCCAGAGACAAGGCGGGCGTCGAACCGGCAACACTTTATTTTGCCGGCGCGGGCTATCACCTGTCGATTGAGCATGACCGCAGCTTCTCGCTCAGCGGTGAGGAGCCGGTTCACTTTTCCCGCCCGTCCATCGACCTGCTGATGGCGTCGGCGGCCGATGTGTATGGTGACTCGCTCGCAGGCATCCTGCTGACCGGCGCCAACTATGACGGCGCCAACGGGCTGGCCAGGATTCGCGAACAAGGCGGCCTGACGGTGGTCCAGGACCCGGCAGAAGCCCAGGTCGCCACCATGCCGGAAGCCGCCATCCGCAAGCTGCAACCCGATCTGATACTCAGGCTGGACGCCATACGCCAGCTGATCCTTCAAATGGATAGGGCCTGTTCAAACTATTTTCAGGGAGATGCGTTGTGAATCCAAAAGGCTGTGCGCAAGGCGCAAAACGCTGCCGGGGCAGCCCCCGGCAAGGCTTTGCAACGCCGCGCACGACCTTTTGGATCACAACCCTTCGGGAACGGGGTGAAAACAGCGCCCTTCGGCGCTGCACTCCCAGGCAAGGCAGCGGCCTTGCCGTCGTCGTGCGCCTTGACGGGCGCTGTTTTCACCGCGTTCGCACTCCTGAAGATAATTTGAACAGGCCCTACCCATGACCGACAAGAGCGCCAATATCCTCATCGTTGACGACCTGCCCGAGAACCTGCTCGCGCTCAATGCCCTGATACGGCAGGACGACCGCACCATTTACCAGGCCTCGTCCGGCGAAGAGGCGCTGGCGCTGCTGCTCGACAACGAATTTGCCATGGCGATTCTGGATGTGCAGATGCCCGGCATGAACGGATTTGAACTCGCAGAACTCATGCGCGGCACCGAAAAAACGCGCAACATCCCCATCGTGTTTGTCAGCGCGGCAGGCAAGGAGCTGAACTACGCCTTCAAGGGCTATGAAACCGGGGCGGTCGACTTCCTCTACAAACCGCTGGATATCGATGCTGTCAGGAGCAAGGTCAATGTGTTTGTCGAGCTGTACAAGCAGCGCAACGAAAGCCGCAGGCAGGTCGAGGCTCTTGAAAAAAGCCGGCAGGAGCAGGAGGTGCTGCTGCGTGAGCTGCAGGTGACCCAGGGCGAGCTGCAAAATGCCGTGCGCATGCGCGACGACTTCATGTCCATGGTGGCGCATGAACTGCGTACACCGCTGAACACGCTGTTTCTGGAAGCCCAGCTGCGCAAGATGCAGCTTGACCGGGGCAACACGACCCTGTTTGACGCAGCCTACCTGCAGAAGATGGTGGCGCGCGACCAGCGGCAGATACAAAGCATGGTGCGGCTGATTGACGACATGCTGGATGTCTCACGCATACGCAGCAACCGCCTGTCGATTCGCCCCAGCCAGGTTGATCTGCAGGCCCTGCTGGCCAGGGTGGTCTCCAACCTGTCCAACCAGGCGAGTTCCGCGGGCAGCACCATCACGCTGGAGCCGGGCGAGCCGGCGACAGGCACATGGGACGAGTTCCGCATCGAGCAGGTGGTCATCAACCTGCTGACCAACGCGCTGCGTTACGGCAAGGGGAAACCTGTCACCGTCAGCACCGCCGGCGTGCCCGGGGGGGTATGCATCAAGGTCCGCGACCAGGGCATGGGCATCTCCGAAGAAGACCAGAAACGCATTTTTGAGCAGTTTGAGCGCGCCAACGGCAACGACGGCACAGGCGGCCTGGGCCTGGGGTTGTTCATCACCCAGCAACTGGTCGAAGCCCACGGCGGGCACATCGGCGTTGAAAGCCGCGCCGGTGAAGGTGCCACCTTCATGATCACCCTGCCCTTCACCCCGCCGGAAGCCCCTGCGGCGTAACAGGACACCCCGGGAAAGACTGGCCTTCAGACGTGAGAAAATAGCGGGTTGAACTTACAGGACACCTTTCTCATGGACGCAGAACACATCAACACCATCGGCAACCAGCTCGCGGACCTGAGCAACCGCGTCCATGAACTTCGGGGGTATCTTTGACTACCCTGCCAAAGAACGAAAACTGAACGAAGTCAACGCCGCGCTGGAAGACCCCAAGGTCTGGGACAACCCCAAGCGCGCACAGGAACTCGGCAAGGAAAAAAAGTCACTTGAAGACGTAGTGCACGTCATTGACCGCCTGACCTCGGAGCTGGCCGACAACACCGAGCTCTTCGAGATGTCGAAAGCCGAGGGCGATGAAGCCGGCATGCAGGCCATTGAAGGCGAAGCGGCCCAGGTGGCCACCGAAGTCGAAAAAATGGAATTCCGCCGGATGTTCAACAACCCGGCCGACCCCCTGCCCTGCTTCCTGGACATCCAGGCCGGCGCCGGCGGTACCGAAGCCTGCGACTGGGCCAGCATGCTGCTGCGCCAGTACCTCAAGTACGCAGAACGCAAGGGTTTCAAGACCACGATTGAAGACGAAACGCCGGGCGACACTGCCGGCATCAAGGGCGCGACCATCAAGATCGAGGGCGAATACGCTTTCGGCCTGCTGCGCACCGAAACCGGCGTGCACCGCCTGGTGCGCAAGTCACCGTTCGACTCGTCGGGTAGCCGCCACACCTCGTTTGCGTCGGTATTTGTCTACCCTGAAATCGATGATTCCATCGAGATCGACATCAACCCGTCCGATGTGCGCACCGACACCTTCCGCGCCAGCGGTGCGGGCGGCCAGCACATCAACAAGACCGATTCAGCCGTGCGCCTGACCCACATCCCCACCGGTATCGTGGTGCAGTGCCAGGACGGCCGCAGCCAGCACAGCAACCGCGATGTGGCGTGGAAGCGCCTGCGCTCGCGCCTGTATGACTTCGAGCTGCGCAAGCAGCAGGAAGCCCAGCAAAAGCTGGAAGACACCAAGACCGACGTGGGCTGGGGCCACCAGATTCGCAGTTATGTGCTGGACAACAGCCGCATCAAGGATTTGCGCACCAACTACGAAACGTCTGCCACGCAGAAGGTGCTTGATGGCGACCTTGACCAGTTTATTGAAGCGTCGCTCAAGCAGGGCGTGTAAGCGGCATTTCGCCAACAGCAGTTACCAGCAGCACCCGCCGCGAAAACAGAGATTCAGGAAATGACCATGTTGCAAAAGATAGATGCCAGTGGCGCCGGGCAAACCCCGTCGGTGACCATCAACCGCGCCGACTACACCGCCCCGGCCTACTGGATTGACACGGTAGAGCTGTGTTTTGACCTGGACGCCACCAAGACCCGCGTGCTCAACCGCATGAAGCTGCGCCGCAATGCAGACCTGCCGGTGCAGCCGCTCAAGCTGGATGGCGACGAGCTCAACCTGGCACGCGTGCTGGTCAACGGCCAGGGCACATCGTTTCGCATGGAAGGCAGCCAGCTGGTGCTGGACAACCTGCCCGACGAGTTCGAACTCGAAATTTTCACCACCACCAACCCGTCAAAAAACACCAAGCTGATGGGCCTGTACGTCAGCAATGACTCCTTCTTCACGCAGTGTGAGGCAGAGGGTTTCAGGCGCATCACCTACTTCCTGGATCGCCCTGACGTGATGGCCATGTACACCGTCACCCTGCGCGCAGACAAGGCGAAGTACCCCGTGCTGCTGTCGAACGGCAACCTGGTTGACAGTGGTGACCTTGAAGAAGGCCGCCACTTTGCCAAGTGGGTTGACCCGCACAAAAAGCCGAGCTACCTGTTCGCACTGGTGGCGGGCCAGCTGGTCTGCCGTGAGCAGCGCATCACTTCGCGTGCCGGAAATGAGCACACGCTGCAAGTCTATGTACGCCCGGGTGACCTCGACAAGACCGAGCACGCCATGGTGTCGCTGATGCACTCTGTCGCATGGGACGAAGCGCGTTTTGGCCTGAGCCTGGATCTTGAACGTTTCATGATCGTCGCCACCAGCGACTTCAACATGGGCGCGATGGAGAACAAGGGCCTGAACATCTTCAACACAAAGTACGTGCTGGCCAACCAGGCCACAGCCACCGATGCCGATTTTTCAAACATCGAGAGCGTGGTCGGCCACGAATACTTTCACAACTGGACGGGCGACCGCGTCACCTGCCGCGACTGGTTCCAGCTGTCGCTGAAAGAAGGCCTGACGGTTTTCCGTGACCAGGAGTTCTCGCAAGACCTCTGCGGCGAAGCCTCTGCACGTGCCGTCAAGCGCATTGAAGATGTGCGCGTCTTGCGCACCGCACAGTTCCCCGAAGACGCGGGCCCCATGTCGCACCCGGTGCGGCCTGACAGCTACGTGGAAATCAGCAACTTCTACACCGTCACGATTTACGAAAAAGGCGCCGAAGTTGTTCGCATGATGCAGACCCTCGTAGGCAGGGACGGTTTTGCAAAAGGCATGACGCTGTACTTCGAACGCCATGACGGCCATGCCGTGACCTGTGACGATTTTGCGCAGGCGATTGCAGATGCCAACCCGGCATCGGAACTGGCGCGCCTGCTGCCGCAGTTCAAGCGCTGGTACAGCCAGGCCGGCACACCACGCGTGCATGCCAAGGGCGTTTACGACGCAGCCGCTGCAAGCTACACCCTGACACTTGAGCAAAGCTGCGCACCGACCACGGGCCAGCCCACCAAGGAAGCATTTGTCATCCCTGTCGGCGTGGGCCTGATAGGCGCTGACGGCAAAGACCTGCCACTGCAATTGCAGGGCGAGGCAGAGGCCTCTGGGTCGGGCACACGCACGCTGGTGCTCACGCAGGCCAGCGAGAGTTTTGTGTTTACCGGCGTCAACGCAGAACCCGTGCCTTCGATACTGCGCGGCTTCACGGCGCCTGTGGTGCTGGAGTTCGACTACACCGATGCGCAGCTGCTGCACATCCTGGCGCACGACAGCGACCCCTTCAACCGCTGGGAAGCCGGCCAGCGCCTGGCCGTGCAACGCGCTATCACCGCCATCAAGGCCATGGCCTCGGGTGCAGCGCCTGCGGCAGTGCTTGACGAGGCCTACATTGGCGCGATGCGACAGGTGCTGGCACATCCCAATCTTGATTCGGCGTTCAAGGAACTCGTCCTTACCCTGCCGTCTGAAACCTATCTGGCAGAACAGCTTGATGTCGTTGATCCGCAGCACATTCACGCGGTGCGTGAAGCCATGCGCCAGCAACTTGCCACCGCACTGCAGGCCGAATGGGAAACCGTTTACAACGCCAACCAGGATACGGGCGGCTATACCCCCGATGCGGTGTCATCGGGCAAACGCGCACTCGCAGGCATGGCATTGACACACCTGTGCCTGGCAGCCAATGCCAGCGGCGACCCGGTGTGGCCAGGCAAGACACTGCAGCGCTTCAAGGATGCGGGCAACATGACAGACCGCTTCAATGCACTGACCGCGTTGGTGTCCAGCGGTCACCCATTGGCAGCCAAAGCCCTGCCCCTCTTTCACGCCATGTTCAAGGATGAAGCACTCGTCATCGACAAATGGTTTGGCCTGCAGGCCGGCGCGCCTGACCGCAACGGCAACATCCTGCCAGCCGTCAAGCAGCTCATGAAGCACAGCGACTTCAGCCTGAAGAACCCCAACCGCGCGCGCAGTGTGATCAGCACCTTCGCAGGCAATCCGGCGGCATTTCACCGCCCTGATGCCGCAGGTTATGTGTTCTGGAGCGAACGTGTCATTGAACTCGACGCCATGAACCCGCAAGTCGCCGCACGCCTGGCGCGCGCGCTTGACCGCTGGAAGAAACTGGCAGAACCTTACCGCAGCGCTGCACGTGAAGCCATCAGCCGTGTCGCGGCCAAGGGCGACCTGAGCAAGGACACGCATGAGGTTGTCACGCGCGCACTGGCCGACTGACCGCAACAAGAAACACCGACGGAATACATATGACCCAAAAAATATCCCTGACCCGTTACCTCGTCGAGCAGCAACGACTGGACGGCCATATACCGTCGCAGCTGCGCCTGCTGCTTGAAGTGGTCGCGCGTGCCTGCAAAAGCATTAGCCAGGCCGTCAACAAGGGCGCACTCGGCGGTGTGCTCGGCACTGCCAGCAGTGAAAACGTGCAAGGCGAAGTGCAGAAGAAGCTCGACATCATTGCCAACGAAGTGCTGATCGAAGCCAACGAATGGGGCGGCCACCTGGCGGCCATGGCGTCGGAAGAAATGGAAGGCATTTATGTGGTGCCCAACCGTTACCCCCAGGGCGAATACCTGCTGCTGTTTGACCCACTTGATGGCTCCAGCAACATCGATGTAAATGTCAGCATTGGCACCATCTTCAGCGTGCTGAAAATGCCCGAAGGCGACCGCGGCGTTGATGAAAGCGACTTTCTGCAGCCAGGCAGCAAACAGGTGGCGGCAGGCTATTGCGTCTACGGCCCGCAAACCACGCTGGTGCTGACTGTGGGCGATGGCGTGGCCATGTTCACACTCGACCGCGAGCAGGGTTCATTTGTGCTGACTGAAGAGAACGTGCAGATTCCTGAGGACACCAAAGAGTTCGCCATCAACATGAGCAACATGCGCCACTGGGACGAACCGGTCAAGCGCTACATCGACGAATGCCTGCAGGGGAAAGATGGCCCGCGCGGCAAGGACTTCAACATGCGCTGGATCGCATCGATGGTGGCAGACGTGCACCGCATCCTGACCCGCGGCGGCGTCTTCATGTACCCCTGGGACAAACGCGAGCCCGAAAAGCCAGGCAAGCTGCGCCTGATGTACGAAGCCAACCCCATGAGCTGGCTGGTCGAGCAGGCCGGCGGCGCCGCCACCAACGGCAGGCAGCGCATTCTTGATCTTCAGCCCGGCAAGCTGCACGAGCGTGTGAGTGTGGTGCTGGGCTCGAAGAATGAGGTGGAGCGGATTACCCGTTACCACCTCGATGCCAAGGCCGGGCTATAATCCAAGGCTGGTTTTCAAAACAACGCCGGTGTAGCTCAGTCGGTAGAGCAGCTCATTCGTAATGAGAAGGTCGGGTGTTCGATTCATCTCTCCGGCACCATTCGTAAAAGGCCCCTAACTGTCATGGTTAGGGGCTTTTTCACGTAGTCAATTCGTAACCGACAGCTAATTATGATCCCAAAGGCATCGAAGGACGCCTATCGGCTTTGCAAAACCTTTTCTAAATCCTCAGCCGTGTAGGACTCGCCTGTATCCAATTGGGTGATGGATACAGTCTTTCGAAATGCGTAGCTCCTCATTGCATTTATGTCGTAATTCCACACCTCGTAAAACCCCGGAACAGCCGACAAACCGATGATGCCAATCACTACGGAGTAGGTCTCTCCTTCCGCTGCACCAACCCATGTAGAAATATATTCAAGTTGCTGAGTGGGCTTGCCAACTGTAAGTTTTCGCCCGTCCTCAAGGGTATGCCTTGTGCTGCCATCCGGGAGAGCTTCGGAGTGAATGGGCTTTCCGTTTGGCCACTGGTGACCGCTACTCAAGCCAATGGAAATATTTACTCCGAATTGGGACATGCTATGGAAGACCTTGATCTAAGGGGAAACGCTGGAATTTTCCATAAATAAGTCTAGCCTACCTGCCGCAAATTGCAGCCCCTCTGGAGCAACATGTGCATACCGCTCAACCATAGACTGAGTTTTCCAGCCTCCCAAGCGTTGCAGCTCATGCGTTGGAGTACCCGCCTCCCTATGCCACGTTGCAAACGTATGGCGCAGGTCATGCCAGCGAAAATCCTCTATGCCAGCACGCCTTAAAGCGTTGCGCCACGCCTTCGTGTTGACCTGGACAATTGGCCGCCCTTCGTATGTGAAAACATGCGTTGGATGATCACCCTGCCGACGAACCAACACTTGCAACGCCATCTCATTGAGCGGCACAGCGTGAGGCTTGCCGTTCTTATGATGTTCAGCGGCAACCCACAAATGCCGACGCTCAAGGCTTATTTGCTTCCATTGCAATTGCGTTACGTTAGCCTGCCGCAAGCCGGTTGCCACTGAAAATCGAGTCATCTCCGCAAGGTGCTCAGGAAGCTCAGCCAACAGGCTTTTGAACTCTGGCAAGGTGAGAGCCCGGATACGCCCTGCCTTATCGCGCAGCATTCCGACCTTGGGCACGCGGTCCAACCACTCCCAATCGAAACAGGCACGCCGCAGAACAGAGCGAACAAACGCCATATATCGATTGACAGTGCCGGGCGTTACGCCCTTTGACCTCAGCATCTTCACATGCTCCAGAAGCGTCCTATTGACGTCCTGCAGATCTTTCCCGCCAAGGTGAGGGGCAAACCACTTGACCATTGATTTATCCCACTCATGGGTTTTCTTGTCAGCAGTCTCAGCGAGAAATCGTTCGCAGGCCTCCTCCCATGTGTGGGTAGCCTTCACGCCTAGTCGGTCCTGATCCCAACGCTCAGACTGCATACGATCATGCAGCTGTTTTGCCTTTCGACGATTGGCGGTGCCAGTGCTTTGCTGCAATGGCTTGAGCTCACCTTTAATTGGCGCGAACCTCACCCAAAAATATGGTGAGTCGGTGCGTTGATAAAGGGTCATTTGCGCCGCCCCTTGCCCTGCGAACTAGACGCTACAACCGCCAGGACACGGGACACCTGCGCGTTAGACATAACCTCCAAATCAGGAGCTTCAGGCACCGACACACCCGCTACATGCAATTCCGAAGCAACTACAGACCGCACACCCCCGAGTAACAACAGCGTCTGAGAAATCATCGCAACAGGCTCGCGCCTTTTATCACGCACCAAGCCCACAAGACAGGAGTCCAGCGCCTCTGAAACCAGATCAAAAGCCTCAACAAGCTTCAGCACATCGCCTCTCAGCTGAGGGTCGTTACCGGGGTCTGAGGCGGCAAACTGCCCCGATGAAGCAGCCCGAATTTTTCCCGTTCCTTTGATGGCCTTCATGGTGCGGCCACCGTTTCACATGATGGAAGACCGTCGTTTACCCCCGTGTTACTCGGGGGGGTATGAAATCCGGGTCGGGGGCACTGAGCGTCGGCTGCGCCGCCGCAAGGCGACCCCGCCCCCAGCTGACAACCACCCTTGAGAAATACTTTTTTAGCCATACGAACTCCAAATATTTTGGATTCGCTCTGCAATGCGGCAGCGAACCCGTTGGAAGGATTCGCAAAAGCTACAGGTGCTAATGGTCGGGACTCAGGCTTAGCGCCACACGAGACAAAACGCGACCGGGCTATTTTTTGACCGGGCAGCCGTACCCGTTATTTGCAACCCGATGCTATGCGAACCCCTCACGAAATGCAAGAAAGGTCTATCAAGGCGCGATCAAAACGTGGCACCAAGGGCACAGCAGCAGCCGCGTCCAACACCATCGCCAATCGAGCTCCATAGCAAGCGGGTTCAGTCACCATGGGGCTCTGCCCCATACCCCTTCAAATTCGAATCGTTACACGTAACGAATGAGCCTGTACCCATCGCAAATACAGAGTTCGGGACGCGCCGGATGACCTGGACAACATCCACAGCAACCGAGCGCGAGTCCGCCCTATTGGTGACCACACGCGGACGAAAAAGGCGCACACGTTGCTGCATAGTTGCCGAGGCATCGCAAGCAGCGAAGGCCTCAATTGCCATTCGTTCCATGTCCCTCTGCGCCTGAGCTTGCAGAGCCAACTCACCCTCCGACGCCGCCCACATCTCACGAGCTCGCTGACTCCGCGAAAAATCCGCCAGCCATTGCCTAAAGGTCATGACAACCTCCAAACGTAGAGCTTCAAGGAGAGGGAGGCCAAAGACAGCGGCATACGACGCACCGCCAAAGGGAGCCACCAAGGGCCAGATATAGCCAGCGAAATAGACCACTGCGCGTAAGCCTTCCACCATGAAGGCAACTGCGCTAACAGGCTTTTTGAAGTTAAATTCATACGTAGTTCCGATGTAGTTAATGACTAACAAAACATCGATCTACGAATTGACAGCGCCTCTGGAGAGCTAATCCCCTACCCCTTCGTAATGAGAAGGTCGGGTGTTCGATTCATCTCTCCGGCACCAAATGAAATCCCCCTAGCTGTCATGGTTAGGGGGATTTTTCATGTGCCCAACAAGTAATCCAGCGCGGGAATACGAACTATTGAGTCTAGAAAAACGACTTTTCCCTATTTCACCTTTTCTTGTACGTAGACCTCAGGAAAGAATCTGGCTCTTATGACTACTCGCGGCGATGCTTCTCCAAAAATAATATGCAGTTGAAGTAAAAAATCAGCGATGCCAGTCTTGAATTTATTAAGTGCGGAAGCAAGGTCAGCGAAAGAAGCGCCATGGGCGAATTTCTTCGCATGGATTGCGTCGTTGTCTCGAATAGACTGAAGAAACATAAAGTCGACCCACATTGCACCACCAAGGTCTAGCTTCGCTCCCCCTGTCATGATCGGGATCCAGTTCTTGATCTTTTCTTCAAATGAGACCTTTGCGCCTTTGCTGTCGGTCAGCCTCACATCGACGACTAAAGAGTGATTCCAGATATCGACTCTGTGAGCAACATAGGATTCGATACTGGCAACTCCTTTAATAATCGCTGTATGTAGTTCATCTAGAGATGCGCCATCGATTGCCTTGTCACGTGCTCGGCAAGCGGATTCGAACTTCGATGCGTAATCCACCCCAATCGTGCCTGGGCCATCCACTTCCATCTCCGGCTCACTTCTAAAGCCTTTAGTTATGGATGCCTTTGCGTTTCCCTGACCGTCAGCGAGTATTGTCCAAGTGCTACCAATGAAGTTCTCAACGAAGGGGACGGCAGTAGTGAAAAACACCCGGCACTTTGATATAACTCTTGGCAATGGCTGACCGTTTTCTGCGAACCATTTTTCAATTGTCTTTTTTGGATGCCCCTTCATCTGTTCATATCGGCTATGGTTGCCGTGATGAATGAACGCCCAGACCATCTTCTCCGCTTCTTTAGGAGATATAACGGGACGCACAGCTAGGTCACCGTTTTTCATAGTTTCATCACTCAAGATCTACCGTTGATTATTTTTAGAGCTATCGACTGAAATTATTGAAGCTCACGGGCCCATACAAAGGGGTATGAACAAGTCTAGCCGACCAGCGGCAAATTGCAGGGCCGTCAGCCGTAACTTGCACACAACGCTGGTTTCTCATCTCGTTTCACAACTTGAACACCTTGCCACGCAGACTTAGGCCAAGGGAGTTTTACGGTACAAAAGCTTTGCGGCACAATTCCCATGTTTGCCTCCCACTCACCCTCAAGGTAAAAAAATGAACTACACAAAAATCGCTCTGGCCTTGTCAATCACCCTCTCCCTTTTCGGTTGCGCCAATATGGCCGGCGGTGCCGGCAGCGACAGCACGGTGACCGAGGCGACGGCCAAGCAGTTGTCGGGTGACGTGCCTTTGCCACCCGGTTCGGTGATCAGGCAGCAGGACACCCTGGTGATGGGTGTGGGCAACAGCTGGACGGGGCGTATCAACCTGACGATTTCTGGTGATCCGCAGGCAGTGTTCGCTTACTTCCGCGACAGCATGCCGGCTGCCGGATGGACCATGACTTCAAGCTCTTTCTCCAAGCTCAGCCTGCTGACATTCTCAAAGGGTGAGCGCGTGGCCAATGTGCAGATGCAGGCGACGAACTTTGGCGGCAATGAGGTGCTGATCACCGTCTCGCCGGTCACGCGCAACGCGCCGCCAGCACAGCGCTAAATCGCCCTGCCGCTCTGCGGCCCCCGCACATCGGTGGGCCGCCGTCACCAATACAAAAATCAAGGAGACATCTCATGCAATGGGTTACCCGCCAATACCTTCACCTTGACCGGGTGGCAACGCCCTGGCTCATCACACGCTTTGTGGATGCAGAGGCGACCTTTGTGTATGTGCCGTGGAAGGAAGAGCACCTGGCGCCAGCGGGTGCAATTGCCTTTTCAATGCCGGGCGCAGAGCTTGGGCCCCATGACCACAGCGGCAGCACCTTTGACAAGGTGATGCGCAAATACAGCATCAGCGCGCCCGGGCTTGACCAGCTTGCTGCGGTGATTCGCGCGGGCATTGCGTATGTTCT
This sequence comes from Polaromonas sp., assembly GCF_016185115.1. Classification (GTDB taxonomy): domain Bacteria; phylum Pseudomonadota; class Gammaproteobacteria; order Burkholderiales; family Burkholderiaceae_C; genus Polaromonas. The sequence goes on from NZ_JACPOF010000017.1 coordinate 384,101, forward strand.
TGAGGGCTACCGCCCTGCTCCTGACGACCAGATCGGGCAGACGGCTGTGGGTTTGCTGGCTTTTGCCGAAGGCGTGTTTTTGACAAACCAGAGTGACGATGCGATTCTGGCTGCGAGCTTTCCGGTTTACGACGCCTTGTATGCCAACTTCAAGGTGCTTGATCTCCTGAAAACACAGGGGCTGGCCATGCCGGACCATAGCGATGGCCGGGGCCCGAGCAAGAAGTTTGAAGGTCTGCGCCGCATCTACAACGACGCCGGCAAACCCACGCCCTACGGGCCGCCAACGGTCAAATAAGTCGGCGCCCCGGGGGAGTCAGTCGTTGACGTGCGGCGCGTGCCTGCCGTGCGGCGCAAGGTGAGCCAGCACCTTGTCGATGCGTTTTCCGTCAAGGTCAACGACTTCAAAAACCCAGCCCGCGCAATCGACTTTTTCACCTGTCATCAACAAACGGCCTGACACACTTTGCAGCAGGCCGGCCACGGTGTTGTAGCGCCCACGGCTTTCTTCGGGCAGATCTTTTATATCCAGCCGGGCCTTGAGTTCTGCCACGGGCATCACACCGTCAATCAGCCAGCTGCCGTCATCTCGGCGGGTGGCCCAGGCATCTACCTGCGCGCCGGGTTGCAGTTCGCCGGTGATGGCTTCGAGCATGTCCATGGGGGTCATCAGGCCCTGCACCACACCGTATTCATCGACCACAAAGACGATGCGCGTGGACCTTGCGCGGAACTGCTCAAGCAGTTCCATGCCGGTCAGGGTTTCAGGAACAAAAACGGCGGGCATGGCATGGGCGCCCAGCCGGTCGGTGATGGCGGTCGCTGCGGTGGCCGACCCGGCTGACGACGACAAGACCTGGCCACGCAGCGCAAGCAGTTTCGACACGCTCACTACACCGACCACATCATCGAGGCCACCACGGCACACCGGGTACCAGGAATGCTCGGTGACGGCAGCTTTCTGGATCGCCTCGGAAATGGTGTCAGACGCATCAAGCCATTCAATGTCAGAGCGCGGCAGCATCAGCGATGTGAGCAGGCGGTCATCGAGCAGGAACACGTTCTGCACCATCTGGTGTTCGTGCTCTTCGATCAGGCCGGCATCAACCCCTTCTTCAAGGCTGGCGGCAATCTCTTCTTCTGTCACGGCACGGTCGCCAGAGGTGTCAACGCGAAGCAGTTGGAGTGTGGCATGCGTGCTGACGGAGAGCAGCCTGACAAAGGGTTTGGCGCCAGTGGCCACCCACATCATGGGGCGTGACACCAGGCGGGCCACGGTTTCGGGGTAGAGCTGGCCAATGCGCTTGGGCACAAGTTCGCCGAACACGATGGTGATGAAGGTGATGACGGCCACGACCAGTGCGGTGGCGCTGATCTCGGACGCGCGTGGCGTGACGCCAAACTCGCGCAGCCACACGGCCAGGCCACCGCTGAAGGCGGCCTCGCCGATGATGCCGTTGAGCATGCCGATGGACGTGATGCCGACCTGCACCGACGAGAGGAACTGTGTGGGGTTGTCCATCAGCCCGAGGGCTGCGCGTGCGCCCTTGTCACCTGCTTCCGCCATGGCCGTCAGCCTGGCCCGCCTGCTGGAGGCCATGGCCATTTCGGACATGGCGAAGATGCCGTTAAGCAGGGTTAAAAACGCGATGAGCAAAAAATCCATGTACGACCGGGCAGAATGAACACATGCCAATGTACATGATTGGGGATCTGCAGGGCTGCCACCAGCCACTGCTGCGCCTGCTTGAAAAAACCGATTTTTCACCGAGCCGCGACACGCTGTATCTGCTGGGCGACCTGGTCAACCGCGGGCCTGAATCGCTGGCCGTGCTGCGCCACCTGTCGTCGCTGGGCGATGCGGCCAAATGCCTGCTGGGCAACCACGACCTGCACCTGATCGCCATGTCTCAAGGCGTGCGCAAGCCCGGGCGCAGCGACACCTCGCAGGAGATCATGGCCGCACCCGACGGCCCCGCGCTGCTGGACTGGCTGCGGCACCGGTCCATGGCGCTGCAGGCACAAGGCTGGCTGATGGTGCATGCGGGCGTGCTGCCGCAGTGGACGGCAGCGCAGACCATGGCGCTGGCGGCTGAAGTTGAAAGCGCCTTGCGCGGGCCAGACCTGGCCGGGTTTGTACAGGCCATGTACGGCAACCAGCCCGACCGCTGGCACGACAGCCTGCAGGGCGCCGAACGGCTGCGCGTCATCGTCAACGCACTGACGCGTATGCGCTTTTGCAGCGCCGACGGCGTGATGGAGTTTGAATCAACCGGCAGCCTGCGCGATGCGCCCATGGGCTACCTGCCGTGGTTTGAAGTGCCGGGCCGCAAGACAGAAGGCCAGCGCATCGCCTTTGGGCACTGGTCAACACTGGGCGCGGAAACCGTCAAGACCCAGGCCGGGCTGCTGCATGGCACCTTGCCGCTGGACACGGGCTGCGTCTGGGGCGGCTGCCTGACAGCGGCGCGGCTGGACGGCCGTAAAGATGGCGGGTACGAGCTGATTTCGGTTCAGTGCGAGCAGGCGAGGAAGCCGGGTTAAGCCTGAAACCACCTCAATTACATAATTTGCAACAATATTGCGTGTCATTGGAATGTTTACCCCGATTAATACATTTAACGTATTAATCAGGCTTTTGAGCAGCCTTCAAGCCGCCTAACAGCCTCCAAAGCCTGAAAAACAGCCATTTTCAGGTGCCAAATTGGCCTCCAGGCCAATAAAAACGCACGTGAGCAGCTATAAAAACAATAGCGCTCTGCAATCCAGTCAGACAACCGGGGGCTGAATTTCGCCTGGCCGCAGCGCTCCGGATGGGGTCAACGCTGCATCTGCCAGCGTCTGGGGTGATTTTGCTTCCGCCTGCGCAATGCGGGCCAGCGCACGGGCGTGGGCGTCTTCGGCCAGCACGCGTGCGCAACTGGCCGAGAACAGCAGGACCGCCGAAGAGAAATAAATCCACATCAAAATCACCACCAGCGAACCTGCCGCACCATAGGCCGACACCACAGCCGCTGTCGAGAGATACACCGCCATGACGTGCTTGCCAACCGCAAACAGCACCGCACCTATGGCCGCGCCGCGCACCAGGTAACGCAGCGGCGGTTTGGGGCCGGCGCTCATGCGCATCAGCGCGACGAACAGCGCGGTACAGAAGGCGACGGTCACCAGTTCATTGAGGACAAGCGCGATCTTCTCGACCGGCACATAGTTGCCAGCCCAGCCCGAGAGCAGGCTGAGGAAGGTGGAAATCGCCAGCGACACCAGCAGCAGGAAACCAAAGGCGAGGATGTAGGCCACACCGCGCAGGCGCAGCGATGCGCTGTACCACCACTTCTGCTGTGCCACCACGCCGGAGTCGGTCCGCCATAGCCGCTCAAAGGCATCCTGCAGCTCGGCAAACACGCCGGTGGCACCCACCAGCAAAAAGCCGAAGGCAAACAGCGAGGCGATGATGCCGTCGGCGGGCTCCTTTGCGCTGGTCAGGGCCTGCTGCACCACCAGGGCACCCTGTGTGCCGATGACGGACTGGATTTGCTGCACCAGGCTGGTTTCGATGTAAGTGCGGTCCAGCCACCAGCCGAGGACAGCAACCATCAGGACCAGCAGCGGCGCCAGGCTGAGGATGCCGTAGAAAGACATGGCCGCCCCCATGCGCAGGCCATCGGCGTCCAGCCACAGGTTGACGGCGCGTACAACAGAACGGATGGGTTTGAGCAAAACGCCCGGCGTGCGTGCGCTCACGCGATCGATGAAACTGGTCATGACAGCCAGTGTCGGGTTTTCAGCGTGTGCAGGCCATCGGAATGCGACGCCGGGCCCCGTAGGCGTGTTCCGATTCAGACGGAATGCGCCTGGGCAGGATGCCAGTCGCCACCGCCCTGGGCGAAGCTCAGGCGTCTGTGGTGTCGGTGGTTTTGACTTCGACGATCTTGAACAGCGCGGCGACCTTTTTGCGCGGCTTGATGTTGGCCGAGACGCGCCCGGTAGTGCCTGATTTGGCAGCTTCCCAGGCCGGCTTGGCTTCTGCGGGCAGTGTGGATTCGTAGGGCTGGTCAAAGAACGGATCACGCGGCGCCTGGCGCTGGGGTGCGTATTCACGGCGCTCACGGGGTTCACGCGGGGCGCGGCCTTCCTCGCCCTCACGGTACATGCGGCGGCCGTCATTGATGCGGCCTTCGCTGATGCGCGGCTTGTCTTCATCAAACTCCATCGGCTCAAGCTCGATCTTGGTCTTGATGAGTTTTTCGATGTCGGCCACCAGGCGCTGGTCGCTGCCGGCCACAAAGCTCACGGCCAGGCCTGATGCGCCTGCGCGGCCGGTACGGCCAATGCGGTGAACGTAATCTTCTGCGTTAAACGGCACGTCAAAATTGAACACGGCCGGCACATCCTTGATGTCCAGGCCACGGGCGGCTACATCGGTACAGACCAGCAGATCGACTTCGCCTTTCTTGAAGGCATCAAGCGCTTTCAGGCGTTCGTCCTGGCTCTTGTCGCCGTGCAGTGCGGTGGTCTTCAAACCCTCACGCTCCAGCGAGCGTGCCAGGCGTGCGCAACCGAGCTTGCTGTTCACAAACACAAAGGCCTGCTTCATGCCGCGGCTCTTGAGCACCTGGTGCAGGGCGCGGCGCTTGTCGTCAGCCCCCACGCTGTAGAAATGCTGCTCGACGGTTGAGGCGGTGGCGTTGGAACGCGCGACTTCAATCGTCACCGGGTTCTGCAGATAGCTTGAGGCCAGGCGCTTGATTTCCGGCGAGAAGGTGGCCGAGAACAGCAGCGTAATACGCTGTTTGGGCAGGTAGCTCAGGATGCGCTGCAGGTCGGGCAGGAAACCGATGTCGAGCATGCGGTCGGCTTCATCAAGCACCACGTATTCAACCTGGTTGAGCACGGCGTTCTTGGCTTCAATGTGGTCCAGCAGGCGGCCGGGCGTGGCGACCAGCACCTCGACGCCTTTTTTGAGCTCCAGCGTCTGCGGTTTCATGTCCATGCCGCCAAACACCACCGTGCTGCGCAGGTTGGTGTATTTGGCGTACAGCTTGACCTGCTCGGCCACCTGGTCAGCCAGTTCACGGGTCGGCAGCAGCACCAGCGCGCGCACCGGGTGGCGGGCCGGCGATGTGGAAGCGTTCTCGTGCTTCATCATGCGCTGCAGCAGCGGCAACGCGAACGCAGCCGTCTTGCCGGTGCCGGTCTGGGCAGCGCCCATGACGTCCTTGCCTTCCAGAACGACCGGAATGGCCTGTTCCTGGATGGGGGTCATGGTTTCGTAGCCCATTTCGGCTACGGCGCGGGCCAGCGGCTCGGCCAGCGAAAGATTGGAAAAAGATGAGGTCATAGGGAAGCTCTGCGTAACACTGAACACTGGCGGTTTGTGGCGCGCGGATCGAAATTCGATAACCGGGGCGCTGAATGCAGCCAACAGCACAGCCCCAGGCCAGCTCTTGACAAAAAAGGTAACACCGCAGACCGCCATGGGGATGCGTGCTTCCTTAACCCTCTATTGTCGCACTTTGGGCCCTGAAGGGGGCCCAGGGCGACCATGACCGTCGTGGGGGCTGTTCCCCGCCGCCAGGCGATTCTGATTCTGGCCGGATTTGCTACCCAATTGATAGCAAACATCCTTTACCTGGAATGGATTACGGCGAATTCTTCTTACAGGTTTCGGGCGCTGAAGGTGTCGCAGGCCTTGACGCTTCCCGTCGTCACGCCGTTATTGAACCAGCGCTGGCGCTGGGCGCTGGTGCCGTGGGTGAAGCTCTCGGGCATCACGGCGCCACCACTGGACTTTTGCAGGGCATCGTCGCCAATCTTGGCTGCGGCGTTCATGGCGGCCGCAATATCGCCGCCTTCCAGGATTTGCCGGGCATTGTTGGCGTGGTAGGCCCAGACGCCGGCAAAACAGTCGGCCTGCAGCTCCAGCTTGACGCTGAGCGCGTTGTATTCGACCTTGCTGACGCGGCCGCGCATCTGGTCCATCTTGCCGCTGATGCCCAGCAGGTTCTGCACGTGGTGGCCGACCTCATGCGCAATCACATAGGCCTGGGCAAACTCGCCGGGCGCACCAAGGCGGTTTTTCAGCGTCTCGTAAAAATCGAGGTCGATGTAAACCTTCTGGTCGCCGGGGCAGTAAAACGGCCCCATGGCCGACTGGCCCTGGCCACAGGCGGTTTGTGTGGCGCCGCGAAACAGCACCAGCCGGGGTTTGACATAACTGGCGCCGCCCTTGGTAAAGACATCGGTCCAGACATCTTCAGTGTCGGCAAGCACTGTAGATACAAATTTGGCCATGCGGTCGTCCGCCGGCGGACGGTGGGCAGGTGCTTGAGGTTGCTGCACCTGCGACGGCGAGCCGCCGCTGAGCAGGTTCAGTATGGTCAGCGGGTTGACGCCAAACACCATGCCGCCCACCAGGGCGATGACGATGGTGCCTATGCCTATGCTGCGCCCGCCAAACCCGAAGCCGCCGCCTCCACCACCGCCCTCGTCGCGGCGATCTTCAACGTTGTCGGATTCCCGATTGCCTTCCCACTTCATGCTTGCCCCTGTCGTATGAGTTTTGTCCCCATTTTGCGCTCACCGCACGCGCCTGTTTGTCAGACATCAACACGTGAACACTGACTTTACCCGGCAGAGATAAACACGGGGGTGCTGCGGAACAAAATAAACGTCAGCCCTGTCCATCCATCATGAAACACCCGCCCCCTGCATCCCGCATCGGCATCCGTTGCAGACTTGTTCTGGCCGCGCTTGTCGCCGGGCTGCTCACAGCCTGCGCCAGCCCCATCACCGCCAAGGTCACCAGCTTCAACCAGTGGCCGGGCAATGTTGCCGGCTCAACCTTCAGCTACATCCGGCCAACCGACGGCATCAATGACCTGGAACAGCAGGCCTATGAGGGCTATGTGCAGGTCGAGCTTGAGCGCCTCGGCCTCAAGCGTGCACCCCAGGGACAGGTGGGCCGCATTGAAGTGGACATCGTGACAGGCAACGGCACGCGTGAGCGCAAGGTGCGCGAGGCCGTCTACCGGGACAACTACATCTTTCACCCGCCCTACCGCAACGCCGCCGGCCATGTGTTCCCCGGTTACTGGGGACCCGACCGGTTCGGTTCGCGCTACGTGGGTGACCGCGAGGTGATCCAGACAATGCAGGTCAGCAGCCTGCGCATACGCCTGCTGGATACGCAGGGCAACCCGGCGGGCAAACCGCGTGCTGTGTTTGAATCACGTGCGGTTTACGAGGGCGACAACGAAGACCTGCCCGATCTGGTGCCCTACCTTGTTCGTGCCGTTTTTGACGGTTTCCCCGGCCAGAACGGAAAGGTCAGGCTGGTGAAGTTCGACGGCAAGGCTGACAACAGCATCAAGCTGAAGTCGCCTTCCTGAGTCCCGCCTCACTGGTGCATATTGGTGAGCCGCCGACGGCGTTGCAAAATCAGGGCATGAACACCGCACCGCCCAGGGTACTTTTGACAGGCTTTGACGCCTTTGGCGGTGCGAGCCTGAACCCGAGCTGGCTGGCAGTACAGGCGTTGAATGGTGAAGCGCTGGCAGGCCACAAGCTCCTCGCTGCACAGATACCCACCGCCTTTTCAGGCTCGGTCAGGGAGCTTGCACGCCTTGTGCGGGTTCACAAACCTGCGCTGGTCATCTGCGTGGGTCAGGCCGGCGGCCGCAGCGCCATCTCGCTGGAACGCATCGCCATCAACATCGCCGACGCGAGCATTGCCGACAACGAAGGCGCGCAGCCCGTCGATGTGCCGGTGAATCCCAAAGGACCCGCAGCGTACTTCAGTACCCTGCCCATCAAGGCCATGCTGCTGGCTTTGCAAAAAACCGGCATCCCGGCTGAGGTCTCACAGACAGCGGGTACGTTCGTCTGCAACCATGTCTTTTATGCGCTGATGAACATGATCGCAAAACGGGGCAAGGCCGCGCGGATACGCGGCGGCTTCATCCATGTGCCCTGGTTGCCGGAGCAAGGCAGGCCATCCATGGAACTTGCAGACATGGTGAAGGGTTTGAGGGTGGCCACAGAGTGCGCGTTGCTCACTTCTGCAGATACTGCGTTGGGGGCAGGACGGATCAGCTGACCCGTCACATGTGGTTTTCAGCGTGCCGCGAAGGACACGCCCATCACGCCAACCTGCATCGAAGCCGATGGGCCGCGTGTGAAGTCGGTGTAGCTGGCCAGCTCACGTGGAACTGGCGAGGTATCTGGCGTGTTCACGCTCGCGGCCATCTGGTTTCCAGCCAGCAAACCGTTTCTGGCCTGCAGCATGCACTCTTGCCTCGCTGCACGTGTAGCCCCCTCATAACACCTGGCAATGGCCGCGCGCTGCTGCGACTGCTGGGTGTCACGCAATTCAGCCTTTCTGACCTGTTCACCTGCCACCAGCACCATGGCGACCAGCTGGCAGACGATGACGAGACCTCCGGCCATCAGCAAGAGGCTGCGGCCACTGACACGGTCAATCTTTGGCAGGTGATCTGAAAACATGGCGGGGTACTCCTCAAGCACGGTGGTTGTTTGTTGACTCGATGCTAGAAGGCGCACCGGAGGCCACCATTCGGCGGCCAACGCTTCAGGATGTAGGATAAAAGCCTCACCCTCCCAACAGCCATGACAACTTCCTCCGGCAGCCTGTTTGACCCGACCCACACAGAGGCGCGCCTGCCGTGGAACTTGCTCACCGACGAAATTGGCCTTCTGCTTGAGGACGACTCAGTGCAAGTTCCGCCCCGGCTTGTACAGGCACTGCCAGGCGGTGGCAGCCTCTTCGTCATGCCCGCACTCGATGGACAGATCGCCATCACCAAACTCATCACTTACACGCCCGCCAACGCAAACCGCAGTCTGCCGGCGATTCAGGGTGATGTGGTGGTGTTTGACATCGCCACGGGCCAGCGCCGCCTGGTGCTTGATGGCCCGACGATCACAGCACGCAGGACAGCAGCAGTTTCTGCATTTGCCGCGCAACGCCTGGCCACAAACACACGGGGACCCATGCTCATCGTGGGCGCTGGTGTGCAGGGCAAGGCACACATGGACGTGTTTGCAGAAGTTCTGGGTGTCAATGAGTTCCATATCGCCTCACGCAGCCCCGAATCCGCCGCCCGCCTGATGGCTCACGGCGAAGCAATGGGACTGAAAACCCGGCTGGTCCTTGATGCCAACGCGGCGCTCGCTGATTGCCCCCTGGCCGTCACCTGCACGCCGGCCAGTGCGGTCGTGCTGGACGCCCTGCCACGTGCAGATGCGTTCATCAGCGCCGTGGGCGCCTTCACCCCAAACATGATGGAGCTGTCACCACGGCTGTGCAGGCATTTTGCAGACACAGGCAGCATCTTTGCGGACACCTCTGACGCACTGCATGAGGCAGGCGACCTGCTCCAGGCCGGGCTGAAGGTGAGCACCTTTGCCACGCTGACCGACGTGGTGAGGCAGGACATGAAAAAACCCGCCGGACCGGTGCTGTTTAAAAGCTGCGGCTGGGCGGGCTGGGATCTGGCTGCGGCGCGGGTGGCGTGCCGCTAACAGGCATGGTCAACTTTTATTTGACTGCAACCGGGGTAGCTCCAGGTATTTCCATACCGCGATTAGGCTGGCCTTCAACATCTGCCTTGCGATCAAAACTGAGCAGCTTGCCCATGACGATCTGAATCCACATCGGATAGGTGTAGGCCGTCCCCTTGTTGTGGTCAATGATGGCCCCTATGCCGCCACCAAAAAGAATATTGCCGGCCATTCCGCCGTTAGCCCTGGAAATGGCAACGCCACGACCATCCTTCTCACCCGCTTTCTCGCAGGTGACCTGAAGATCCTTTGAGGAACGTCTTACGTTAACCGTGGCTGGAACCTTGAAGCTTTGCGGTCCATAGTCGTTCTCAACCTTGCAATCCACATCCTTGACCTCTACGCCCGAAGAAGTGAAAGCCTCAAATCGGACGGGAGCGCTTGTGTCGTTGGTAATGGATGCGCAGCCAGTTGCTGCAACGCAAGCAATAGCCAACCCAATCATGCGAAAAGTCATCAAGTCTCCAATGTTGTACAAAATAGTGGAGACAAATGTAACACGATGTACGTACATCACTCACGCCTCGCGCGGGCTTGCGCTATCGGAGCGGACGCCTGAATGTGGCGGCAGGACTTGCCCGCGGCCTGGTGGGCCCAATGTGTTTATTTAGTGAGTCAGTGAGGCGTGCACCAACTGCGTAACCGCATGGCAAGGCTCATCGTCAAAGTATGAAAACATCCGCACGGCGAGTGACCTGAGCACATCGTCATCCAGCGTATGCGCATAACTGAGCTTTTCGATGGCGTAGTCGTGGCTGCCCAGCATCATGGATTCGTTGACGCTGCAGCCCCTTGCGGCCATCTGGAGCATGAAGGCTGAAAGCAGTTCACAGGGCCAGTAGCGACAGGGTCGCGCGACGGAGTCCGGGGAGGCAAGTTGCGCTGAATAGCCGCCTGAAAATGCAGCTGCGAATCCGATGGAACCAGCAACAGCAGCCATGATGAACTCCTTCGTGGTGATGCCTGAAGCCGCTATATCCACCTTAGGGTAATGCCCTCCAGACATGAATCAATGCTAGAGAATCCGTAACCTGGGCGCCACTCGGCGGAGCAGCCAAAAATCCGTAGGAATTACGCCCGGTACCTTGCCAGCAAAGTTGAGCACAAGCCACGTCTGGCTCAAAAAGCAGGTGTCGGGCACCCGGAAAATCCCACGTTTGAGTCGAGTGCTAGCATGTTGATCTGCACCTGAGTTTCACCACTGATTCCATTGAACACCATATGAGCGACAAGAGTAACTTGAGGCCCCATGCATTGATTGGCTGGCATTCGATGTTCATGGGCGTAGCACTGCTGGCATCAGCACGTTCAAAAGACCATCGGGCAAGAAATGGGGCTTGCATCGTCACACCCGATCACAGAATAGTCGGCGTGGGATACAACGGCCTCCCCCGCGGCTGCAATGACGACGACCCTGTTTACTGGTCAGACAATGATGATGACGCGTTTCATTCGCGGCACAGCTATGTGGTTCATGCCGAAATAAACGCAACCCTCAACTGCGTTGTCCTGCCGCTGACCAACGCCACAATTTATACGACCCAGTTCCCCTGTCCCCGCTGCGCCCAGGCGATCATTCAGGCTGGCATAAGAAAGGTCGTTTATCTGCGCGAAAAAAAACACCACGTTGGAGAAAACGCAGCATCCAACAAGATGTTTTCCAGCAGCGGCGTTACATGCGAGCAACTTGAAGCGCTTGACCATGATGCCTACGACTGGTCTTCAAGGCTTAGCGACTTTGTCGCGTCCAAACCATCAAGCCCGGACGAGGGCGACATCTAGCAGGTCTTTATCAGGCGTCGGAGATCACGGTCTTCTCGATCAGGCGGTCATCCCCGAGCACGATGAGGGCAAAGAGCAACTCGTCCAGGCTCGCGGACTGGGTTGTCTTGCGGGCCAGCAGCGGTGTGGCTTTGGGATTGAGCACTACAAAATCGGCCTCGCAGCCGGGCAAAAGATTGCCGACAAGGCCCTCCAGCCCCAGCGCCCTCGCAGCGCCCGCCGTGTGCTGCCACCAGAGTTGCGCGGGTTTGAGCGACACGCCGGGTTTGGTCTGCCCCTCCCGTCCGACGTAATAGGCCGCCAGCATGGTGCTGAAAGGGCTGAAGCTGGTACCGCCGCCTACGTCGCTGGCCAGGCCATACAGAAAGCCGGTGCGCTCCGCCGCCACATAGTCAAAAAAGCCGCTGCCCAAAAAGAGGTTGCTGGTCGGGCTGACGGCTGCTGCCGTGCCGGTGTCATGCATGAGGGCACGGTCTTCGTCGTCAATATGGATGCAGTGCGCATAAACCGCGCGCGGCCTGAGCAGGCCGAACTGGCCATACACATCAAGATAACTGCGGGCATTGGGGTATAGCTGCTTCACCCAGGCCACCTCATCGAGGTTCTCGGCGACATGCGATTGCACCCAGACATCGGCATATCTGCCAGCCAGCTCACCCGCGCCGCGCAACTGCGCTTCGCTGCAGCTGGGCACAAAGCGCGGCGTGATGGCGTAGCCCAGTCGATCCACGCCGTGCCATTTGTTGATGAGGGTTTCGGTATCGACCAGGCTCTGTTCAGTGAGGTCGCGTACACCGTCGGGCGAGTTCTGGTCCTGCAGCACCTTGCCGGCGATCATGCGAAGGCTTCTTTTCTGCGCTTCGCCCAGCAGGGCATCAACCGAGGCCGGGTGTGATGTGGCAAACGCGAGAGCAGTCGTCACGCCATTGCGCAACAACTCGTCAATAAAAAAAGTGGCTGACTCTGCGCCGTAGCCTGCATCAGAAAAGCGTGACTCGTGGGGGAAGGTGTAGTTCTCAAGCCATGGCAGGAGGCCCTCGGCGGGTGAACCGATGACATCCAGCTGCGGGTAGTGGATGTGCATGTCCACAAAACCCGGCGCGATGATCCGACCGGGCAAATGCTCGACAGCAAGGCTGGGCCAATCCTTCGACAGGCTCTGGTAACTGCCAATAGCCTGCACCACTTGCCGGCCCTCTGCGTTGGGGCCCACCACCAGCAGGCCGTCCTCCTCGAACACGGCTTGCGCCGAATTCGCGGCAAAGTACAAGAGGGACGCCCTATACGCTTTCATGTTGCAAGCGTAGCGCAGAAATCGCAGCTACTCATACGCACCAAAGGATGAAGACTATGCACGCAGCGTGCAGCTGTCGCCCACCGACTCGCGCCACACACGCACGGCAGAAAGACCGGGCACCGATGGCAGCAGTTCACGCCAGATAAAGGCGCAAAGGTTTTCAAGCGTCGCGGGGCCAAGGCCTGGAACATCGTCCAGCATATGGTGGTCCAGTTTCGTCCGCACCTGGGCAATCGCCTCACGCACCAGCCCGAGGTCACGCACCATGCCCGTCACGGCGTCAGGTTGACCTGACAACGAAACCTCGGTCTGGTAGGTGTGACCATGGATGCGCAGGCTGCTGTCAGCTTCAACTTCGCGCTTGAGGGTGTGCGCGGCATCGAAAAAGAATTTCTGGGAGATCTCGTAGTTCATCGAATACCCGTTATTTTGTGCGTCTGCAAACTCAATCGCCATGCAGGGCGCTGCATGCAAAGCTGGATGCAGGCCTCGGTGTTGTCGGCACGCAGAACGTTGTCCATGGGCTGCAGGTAACGGTGTTCAAACTGCGCCGCTTCAAGCTCGGCCAGGTCAAAAAAAGGCTGGGGCCAGACCAGCTTGAGCTCATGTCCCCGGCGCTGTATCCAGGGCGCGCCGGCCTTGGGGCTGACGCAAATCCAGTCTATGCCCTCGGGCGCGGCAATCGAGCCATTGGTCTCGACCGCTATCTGGAAACCTCGCGCATGCAGGGCTGCTATCAGCGCGTCATCAAGCTGCAGCAGGGGTTCACCGCCTGTCATCACCACAAAGCGGTTCGCCGTATCGCCCTGGGGCCACTGCGCCGCTATGCGGGTTGCAAGTTCTTCGGCATCGCGGAACTTGCCGCCAAGGGTGCCGTCGGTGCCCACGAAATCGGTATCGCAGAACTGACACACGGCAGAAGCACGGTCCTGCTCGCGGCCGGTCCATAGATTGCAGCCCGCGAACCGGCAGAACACCGCAGGCCTGCCCGCATTGGCGCCTTCGCCCTGCAGGGTATAGAAAATTTCCTTGACCTGGTAAGTCATGGCGCAGCCCGCCCGAAAGCTGGTGGCAAAAGAGATGGAGAAAAGCTGGCAGCGCCACACGCGGACGTGCCGGGGGCTGCGAGGTTTTTATACATGGTGGTCCTCTACATGGCCCCGGGTGAATGGATACCAGCGCGCCGGGGCGGCGTGTTGCTGGTTGCCTATTTTAACCGGGGCTGTATCCGTCTTTATGCGGCCCTCTATGCGCCCCTGCGCGCATCCTGAATCCACACCACGGCTGCCGCCAGGGCCAGCACCACACCCAGCACACAAACCCCTGCCCAGCCGCCGCGCAACCACGCGATGGAGCCCATCGCCGAGCCGGCGGCAGCACCCACAAAAAAACTCGTCATGTAAACCGCATTGATGCGCGACCTGGCTTCAGGCGCCAGCTTGTAAACAATATTCTGGTTGCTGATGTGCACACCCTGGACGGCAAGGTCAACCAGCAGCATGCCAGCTACAAACCACGCCAGGCTGCTACCGCCCAGCCAGAGCACGGCCCAGCTGAGCACTGTCAGCAGAGCGCAAACCCCCGAGGTCCACTGAACCCAGCCCCGGTCCGCCAGCCGGCCCGCCACGTTGGCCATCAAGGCGCCGGCAACACCTGCCAGGCCCACCAGGCCAATCTGCGCGTCGTTCAGGCCATGGGCGGGCCCGGCCAGCATCAGTGCCATGGTGGAAAACAGCGCGCTGCACGAGGCAAAAGACAATGCGCCCAGCAGGGCCCGGGTGCGCAGGCGCGGGTACTGCAGCACCAGTGTGCCCAGGGATGCAAGGATGGCGCCATAGCCTGACCTGGCGGGGTTTCTTGAGGACGGCAGTGCGCGCCACAGCGCCAGAGCCACCAGCAGCATGACCACGCCCGCGCAGCGGTAGACCAGCGTCCAGCCGCCCAAAGCCGACAGCAGGCCCGCCACGCTGCGCGCCGCAAGAATACCGGTCAGCATGCCGCTCATGACCAGCCCCACGGCGCGCCCGCTTCGCTGCGGGTCTGACAGCGTAGCCGCCATGGGCACCAATATCTGCGCACATACCGAAAAAAGCCCCGCCATGATGGTGCCCGCTGCCAGCATGGCAATGTTGCCCGCGAAGCCGCTGATGAACTGGCCCAGCGCCGCCAGCACCATCAGGCTGATGACCAGGCCCCGCCGCTCCAGCATGTCGCCCAGTGGCACCAGCAGAAGCAGGCCAATGGCATAAGACACCTGCCCTGTCGTGACCATCAGGGAGGCGGTGGCCTCGCTGACCTGCAGGTTCACGGCGATGGAGTGCAGGAGCGGCTGGTTGAAATAATTGGCCCCGACGCACAGGCCGCAGGCCACGGCCATCAACAGCAGCGTGCCGGTGCCAAGCGGACGTAAAACCGCAGGAGTCGAGTTCAAGACCATGTTCAGTTATTTTCGAAAGAGGCAAACACGGCGGTCAGCGCATCGAGATAACGGCGTTTGCTGGCGGCATCCGTAAAGCTGGCTTCAAAGCTGTTGCTGGCAAGCTGCCAGGCATGTTGCCCATTCAGCCCTGTGGCTGCGAAGGTCTGCGTGAAGTTGTCGTTCATGTAACCGCCGAAATAGGCCGGGTCATCTGAATTGACCGTGGCGGCAATGCCCGCGTCAAGGAACTGGCGCAGGTTGTGGCTGGCCAGATCGGGAAACACGCAGAGCTTGAGGTTGGAGAGCGGGCACACCGTCAGCGCGATGCGGTCTCTGGCCAGGCGCTGCATCAGGGCGGGGTCTTTCACCGACTGCACGCCATGGTCAATGCGCTCGACCTTGAGCACATCCAGCGCGGTCCAGACATAGGTAGGCGGGCCCTCTTCCCCCGCATGGGCCACCAGGTGGAACCCAAGCTCACGGCAACGCGCAAACACGCGCGCGAATTTTTCGGGCGGGTTGCCGACTTCGCCCGAGTCCAGACCTATGCCGATGATCTTGTCGCGGTAGGGCAAGGCCTGCTCCAGCGTTTCAAACGCCTCTTCCTCGCTGAGGTGCCGCAGGAAACACATGATGAGCGAGGCGTTGATGCCCAGCGTCTTTGCATCCACACATGCGCGGTGCAAGCCGTTGATGACGGTCTCCATCCCCACACCGCGAGCGGTGTGCGTTTGCGGATCAAAAAACAGTTCTGCATGAATCACGTTGTCGGCAGCGGCCTTCTTGAAGTAGGCCTGCGCCATGTCGTAGAAGTCCTGCTCCTTGATCAGCACACTCGCACCGGCATAGTAGATGTCGAGAAAGCTCTGCAGGTTGGTGAAGGCGTAGGCCTTGCGAAGTTCTTCAACACTGCTGTACGGAATGACTACATCATTGCGTTTCGCGAGCGCAAAAATCAGTTCGGGCTCCAGCGAGCCCTCGATGTGGATATGCAGCTCCGCCTTGGGCATCCGCCTGAGCAGGTCGGGCAGGCGTTCAGGGGGAATGTTTTTAACGGCGGTCATGGCCACTCCAGACGTGGAAAAAGGGCTGGCAGAAATAAAAAAGCTGCCCGCAGGCAGCTTTCATCATCCCATTAAAGGGATGTCACAGTCCGGACATCAGTTACCCGGCACCTTGCCTTCAACGCCCTTGACGTAGGTCTTCAGGCCACCGAGAAATTTGTCATCAGCGACGACATCCTTGGCGATCAGTTCCTTGCCGGTGTTGTCCATGATGGGGCCCTTCCAGATCGAGAAGCTGCCGTCCTTCAGGCCAGCCTTGACTTCATCAATCTTCTTTTTGGTGTCGTCCGGCACATCTGCGGCGATGGAGACGAGGTCGATGGCACCTTCCTTCACACCCCACCAGACGCCGGCATTGCCGGTCCACTTGCCTTCCAGCACATCGCCCACGGTCTTCACGTAGTACGGACCCCAGTTGATGATGGCCGAGGCCAGGTGGGCCTTGGGACCGTAGGAGGTCATGTCCGAATCCCAGCCGAAAGCGCGCTTGCCCATTTTCTCGGCGGTCTGCAGAACCGCCGACGAATCGGTGTTCTGGAACAGCACGTCGGCGCCGCCGTTGATCAGCGCGGTAGCGGCTTCGGTTTCCTTGGGCGGGTTGAACCACTCATTCACCCAGACGACCTTGGTCTTGATCTTGGGGTTGACGGACTGCGCGCCCAGCGTGAAGCTGTTGATGTTGCGCACCACTTCAGGAATCGGCACCGAACCGACCACGCCCAGCGTGCCGGACTTGGTCATCTTGCCCGCCACCACACCGGCCATGTAGGCGCCTTCATAGGTGCGGCTGTCGTAGGTGCGCATGTTGTCGGCGGTCTTGTAGCCGGTGGCGTGCTCGAACTTCACGTCCTTCTTGTCTGCAGCGACCTTGAGCATGGGTTCCATGTAGCCGAAGGTGGTGCCGAAAATAAGCTTGTTGCCCTGGTCGGCCATGTCGCGGATCACGCGCTCTGCGTCGGCAGACTCTGGCACTTTTTCAACAAAGCTGGTGACGACCTTGTCGCCAAAGGCTTTTTCAACGGCTTTTTTGCCGTTGTCGTGCGCAAACGTCCAGCCGCCGTCGCCGACGGGGCCGACATAGGCAAAGGCGATCTTGAGCGGTTCAACCTTGGCTGGGGCAGACGCCACAGGTGCGGGTGCAGGCGCCGGGGCCGGCTCTTCCTTTTTGCCGCAGCCCATCAGCGCGGCAGAAGCCACGGCAGACAGCGCCGCGAGCTTGAGCAGGGAACGTTTTTGCAGGTCAGTCATGTCGTCTCGCTTTCGTTCAGGAATAAAGAACTTCGGTTAATCACGGGGCCAGGAAAGTAATTATGCGGTCTGGGCGCACGCTTTTCTGTCATTGCGGGCCAGACCCGCAATCCATGACCCCGGATTCGGGGATGGATCCCGGATCGAGTCCGGGATGGCAGCTTCAGGATAGTCAAGATCACGCACCCGGGTAAAACGGCTTGCCGATGGAGGTGGGCATGTTCACGCGTATCCACAGCGGGTTGCGTGATATCAGCACCAGCACCACGATGGTCGACAGGTAAGGCAGCATGGTCAGAAACTGGCTGGGAATGTTCACGCCCAGGCCCTGAAGGTGAAACTGCAGCATGGTCACGCCACCGAACAGGTAGGCACCAAGCAACACCCGTGCCGGACGCCAGGTGGCGAAGGTCGTGAGGGCCAGCGCAATCCAGCCCTTGCCGGCAATCATGCCTTCGACCCACAGCGGCGTGTAGACCACCGACACATAGGCGCCAGCCAGACCGCACAGGGCGCCGCCAGCGATCACAGCCATCAGCCGGATGCGCCGAACCGGGTAACCCAGCGCATGTGCCGATTCGGGGCTTTCGCCGACGGAGCGCAGCACCAGCCCTGCACGCGTGCGGTACAAAAACCAGATCAGCCCTACGGTGATGGCCATGGCGATGTAGACCATGGGGTGGTGGCGAAAAAGCGCCGGGCCGATAAGGGGGATGTCGCCCAGCAACGGGATGGGGTATTGCGATTGCTCGGGCAACTTCTCCTGCACGTACTTGATGCCCGCAAAGGCCGAAAAACCCGCACCAAACAGGCTGAGCGCCAACCCTGTCGCGTACTGGTTGGTGTTGAGCCAGATCACCAGCAGCCCGAACACGGCAGCCAGCACCGCCCCGGCTGCCATGCCGGCCGCAAAGCCCAGCCAGCTGTTGCCGGTATGCACCACCGTGGCAAACCCGGCGATGGCTGCGCACAGCATCATGCCCTCCGCGCCCAGATTGACGATGCCGGCCTTCTCGTTGATCAGCAGCCCCAGCGCCGCGATGGCGAGGATGGTGCCGGCGCTGAGCGTCGCCGCAATCAGCAGTGCGGTCGATTCCATCAGTCGGCTCCTTTCAGCACTTCGGTCGAAGGCGGGTTAGCCACCGGCATCGTGATGGGCTTCGCAAGGCGCAGCCGGTAGGCAATCAGCGTGTCGCAGGCCAGCAGGCTGAACAGCAGCAGGCCCTGAAAGACACCGGTGATGGACTTGGGCATGCCCAGGCGCGACTGCGCGAGCTCGCCACCTATATAAAACATGCTCATCAAAATGGCAGAGAACACCACGCCTACCGGGTGCAGGCGGCCAACAAAGGCGACGATGATGGCCGCAAAACCATAACCCGCAGGGACGTAAGGCGTGAGCTGGCCAATCGGCCCGGCAACTTCAAGAGCCCCCGCAAGACCGGCAGCACCACCTGATGTCAACAGCGCCAGCCACAAGGCGCGGCGTGACGAAAAACCGGCATAGCGCGCCGCAGCAGGCGCCAGCCCACTGACCTCATGACGGAAACCCGCAAAGGTGCGGAACAAAAACAGCCACAGGCCAGCGACGCCAATGAGCGCCAGGATGATGCCGATATTGACGCGTGAGCCCTGCATCAGCCGGGGGATCTGCGTCACCGCCTCAAAGGTTTTGGTTTGTGGAAAGTTATAGCCGTTCGGGTCTTTCCAGGGGCCGAAGACCAGGTAGTTGAGCACCATGTCGGCCACATACACCAGCATCAGGCTGACCAGGATTTCATTGGCATTAAATCGGTCGCGCAGCAGCGCCGTGATGCCGGCCCACACCATGCCGCCCGCAATACCGGCCAGTAGGATGGCCGGAATAATCCACGGGCCGGTGGTTTTTTCAGCCAGCAGCGCGACGCCGCCTGCGGCTACGGCGCCGATCACAAACTGCCCCTCGGCGCCTATGTTCCAGACGTTGGACCGGAAACACACCGACAGCCCCAGCGCGATGATGAGCAGCGGCGTCGCCTTGACCAGCAGTTCGCTGATGGCGCGCACCGAACGTATCGGCTCCCAGAAAAACACCTGCAGTCCGCGCACGGGGTCCTTGCCCAATGCTACAAACAGCAGCACACCAATCACGACGGTGATCAGCAGCGCCAGCAGCGGAGAGGCATAACTCCAGAACGATGAAGGCTGCGGCCGGACTTCGAGCTTCATGTTCATGCTGCCGCCCCTTGCGGCGCCTGGCCCCACAAACCGCTCATCCACTGCCCGACCAGTTCTGTCGTCGCCTCGGCGCGCGGCAACGATGGCGAGATCTGCCCCTTGGCCATCACATACAGCCGGTCGCAGATCTCGAACAACTCTTCAAGCTCTTCACTTACGACCAGCACGGCGCAGCCGGCATCGCGCAGCTTGAGTAGCTCGCCGCGAATCTGCGATGCCGCACCCACATCCACACCCCAGGTCGGCTGCGAGACGATGAGCAGCGTGGGTTTGGCATCAATCTCGCGACCCATGATGAACTTCTGCAGGTTACCGCCCGACAGCGACTTGGCCATCGCCTGAGGGCCCCCAGCCTTGACCTTGAAGGCTGCGATGATGCGCGCGGCCTGCGCCTGCAACACACTGCGGTGCAGCCAGCCGCTTTTGCCAATCGCTTCCTTGCGGGTCAGCATCAAATTACGGGCCAGCGACAGCGAAGGCACGGCGCCACGGCCCAGACGCTCTTCTGGCACAAAGTGCAGGCCCAGCTCACGCCGCTTGCGCGGGCTGAGCTTGCCTGCAGGTTTGCCCCTGACCACCACGGCATCTGCAGCGGCGCGGGTGTCTTCACCCGACAGCGCATAGAGCAGTTCTTTCTGGCCGTTGCCAGACACACCGGCAATGCCCACCACCTCACCGGCGCGTACGTTCAGCGCAATCTGCTGCAGGCTGACCCCGAACTGGCCGTCACCCGGTAGATCCATCTGCCGCACGTCGAGCACGATGTCACCTGCCTTTGATTCGCGGTGCTCCAGCGCAGGCGGCTCGGCGCCAATCATCAGGCGGCTCAGCGAAGCGTTTGATTCCTGGCGCGGGTCGCACACACCCGTCACCTGCCCGCCACGCAGCACCGTGCAGGCCGTGCACAACGCGCGTATCTCATGCAGCTTGTGGCTGATGTAAAGAATGCTGCAGCCCTGCTCTGCCAGCTTGCGCAGGGTGACAAACAGGTTTTCAACCGCCTGTGGTGTCAGCACCGAGGTCGGCTCATCAAGAATCAGCAGGCGCGGGTTGGTGAGCAATGCCCGCACGATCTCGACCCGCTGGCGTTCACCCACGCCCAGCGTGTGCACCGGCCGCGCCGGGTCAAGCTGCAAACCATAAGCCTCGGTCGTTTCGCGTATGCGCTGTGACACATCTGCCAGGCTCAATTTTTTATCCAGCCCCAGCCAGACGTTCTCGGCCACTGTGAGCGTGTCGAAAAGGCTGAAGTGCTGGAACACCATGCTGATACCCAGCGCGCGCGCTTCATGCGGGTTGCGCACCTGCACGGCCTTGCCATCGACAGTGATGCTGCCTGCATCGGGCTTGACCGCGCCGTAGATGATCTTCATCAGCGTTGATTTGCCTGCGCCGTTTTCACCGAGTACAGCATGAATTTCGCGGGGCTGCACGGTCAGCGAGATATTGCTGTTGGCCACCACGCCCGGGTAGGCCTTGGTGATGCCCGCCAGTTGCAGGCGTGCCGTCATTGATGTGGAGCTGGAGGCTGGGGGATTCATCGTCTCGGCATGTTCATTGTTTGCGCAGCGCGTTGGCCACCGACTTCACATGATCGCGCAGCCACTTCGCCGCCGCAGATGCATGGGTGCGCTCATGCCACAACTGGTAATACATCATGCGGGGGAATTCAATCGGGCAGGGCAAAATCTTCACCGGCAGCAGACCCGCAAACCGTTCGCAATACTGGCGGCCGGTGGTCATCACCAGCAGGCTGGACGCCACCATGGACGGCATCAAGCCAAAGTGCGGACAGCGCACCGTGATGTTGCGGGACAGGCCCAGCTTGGCCAGGTGCTCGTCGATGATGCCCTTGGCGCCGGGGTGCGTGGCGGTGGGGGCGATATGCTCGGCTTCGAGCCAGCTTGTCGGGTTGGCCGCATCCCACTTCTTGCGTACTGCAGGATGGTCTTTGGCGACCAGGCAGACCACTTCATCACCAAACAGGCGCCCCATGTGCAGGTCATCGGGCGGCGAGGACCAGTTGCCAATGACGATATCGACCTGGCCCTGGGCCAGGTGGCTGCGGTAATCCGAATCGGGCGACAGCGGCTGGATGTCGATGTGGCAGCGCGGCGCCTGCGTCTTGATCTGCGCCACAAGCTGCGGCAGAAACAGCGGGTCAAGGTAATCGCTGGCGGCAATGCGGAAGGTGGCGTCTGCCGTGCCCGGGTCAAACCCCTTGGCGTCGCTGAACAGCATGCCAGCCGCGCGCAGGATGCTGGCCGAGGGCTCGATCATGCGCAGGCCTGCATCGGTGGGCACCATGCCCGCGCCGGATCGCACAAGAATGGGGTCGCCCGCCAGCTCGCGCAGGCGCTTCAGGGAAGCGCTGACGGCAGGCTGGTACATACCCAGGCGGATGGCGGCGCGCGAGACGCTGCGTTCTGTAAGCACGGTGTTCAGGACCCTGATGAGGTGCAGATCAATCTTGTCGAACATCATCTGGTTTTTGGACGGGTCAGTCATACCCCGCCGCCCATGCGCCTGATATGGGCTTTTATATGATGATGGCTGTGCGGCTGCGCTACCCTGACGCGCATGACGTTTCGACCTGAAGTGCAAAAACCTGTGGCAACCATTCGCAAAACCATCAATTTTGTCCGGCGTGGTGAAGTTGTTTCCCTGAGCAATGTACCACCCGAACGTACCCTTTTAGAGGTGCTGCGGGAGGACCTTGGCTGCACCGGCACCAAGGAAGGATGTGGCGAAGGCGACTGCGGCGCCTGCACGGTGGTGCTGGGCGAAGCCGAAGGAAGCGGTGTGCGTTACCGGGCCATCAACAGCTGCATACGGCTGGCGCATTCCATCGACGGCATGGCGCTGTGGACGGTTGAGGATATTGCTGCTGCCGATGGCGCCCTTCACCCTGCCCAAGAGGCAATGGTGCAGGCGCACGGCAGCCAGTGCGGTTTCTGTACACCGGGCTTTGTGATGAGTCTTTTTGGGATGTACCAGAACCATGTCTGCAAGGGCGGCCAGATCACGCGCGGACTGGCGCAGGAAGAACTCTCAGGCAACCTTTGCCGCTGCACTGGTTACCGGCCCATCCTGGACGCGGCACAGGCCATGGAGAAATTGCCAGCGGCAAAGCTCGATGAAACCACCCTGCTGAAAGCCCTGAAACAGATTGCGCCCACGCGTCAATCAGGTTCATACGACTCGCCCCGCACGCTGAAGGCGCTTCTGGAGGCCCGCGCAACCCACCCCGATGCCCAGATCGTGGCCGGCTGTACCGATGTCGGCCTGTGGGTCACCAAGATGCACATGCAGTTCGAGCGCGTGCTGGATGTGACGCAGGTGGCCGAGCTGCGCCGCATCGAGCATTACCCGCACCACATCGCCATAGGCGCAGCCGTCAGCCTGACCGACGCCTTTGCCGCGCTGGTCGCCAACAGGCCGCAGCTCAAGACCTTTGCCAACCGTTTTGCCGGCCTGCCGGTGCGCAACTCGGGCACGCTGGGCGGCAACGTCGCCAATGGTTCGCCGATTGGTGATTCGATGCCGCTCCTGATCGCGCTGGGCGCCGATGTGGTGCTGATGAGCGTTCGCGGCCACCGCGAGTTGCCGCTGGAAAAGCTATACACCGGCTACCGCAAGAACGTCATGGCCCCGGACGAAGTGCTGGCCTGGATCAAGGTCCCGAAAGCTGTGCCTGCGGAAAACCTGAAGGTCTACAAGATCTCGAAACGTTACGACGACGATATTTCGGCCGTCTGCCTCGCCATCAATCTGCACATCGACAACGACGTGGTCAGTCACGCATCGATTGGCGCAGGCGGGGTTGCCGCCACGCCGGTGCGGGCCGTCAAAACCGAAGCCGCCCTCACCGGCCAGCCTTGGACTCAGGCCACGGTACAGCAGGCCATGACGGTGCTGCGCGCGGAGTTCACACCCATCTCGGACATGCGCGCCTCCGGCGCTTACCGTATGCAGGTGCTGGGCAACCTGTTGCAGCGCTACTGGCTGGAAAGCCAGGGCGCTCAGCAGATCAATCTCGAATCCTTCCGGCTTGCCGACGAGAAGGAGGCGGCATGAACAAGGACGCCGACACCCTCGTCAGCCGCGATGCGGGCGCAGATCCGCAAGTAGCTGCAGCCAACCGCCAGGCGGCGCCGGAAGCTGCACAGGTTGCGACATCCCACAGAGCAAGCCGCCAGGCTGCCGGTCAGTCGCGTTTTCATGAAAGCGCGCGTGCGCAGGTGGCAGGTGTGGCCACCTACGTCGATGACATTCCCGAGATCAAGGGCACGCTGTTTGCAGCGCCCATTCTCTCGACAGTCGCGTATGGCAAATTACTGGGTGTGGACAGCACGGCGGCGCTAGCCATGCCGGGTGTATGCGGCGTGATTCTGGCTGCTGATATTCCCGGCGACGGCACGCTCGCCAGCTTTGCGCAGGACGAACCCGTCTTCGCCAAAGACACCGTGCAACACATCGGCCAGGTCATAGGCCTGGTGGTGGCCGATTCGGTCATGCGGGCGCGGCGCGCAGCGCGCAAAGTCGTGTGCAACATCGAGCCGCTCAAAGCCATCTTCAACGTGCACGACGCGATGGCGGCAGAAAGTTTTGTGCTGCCCCCGGTGTTCGTGAACCGCGGCGACGCCGAAGCCGCGCTGGCCAGCGCCGAACACACGCTCAGCGGCACACTGGAAGTCGGCGGACAGGAGCACTTCTACCTTGAAGGCCAGGTCGCCTACGCGGTGCC
This sequence comes from Polaromonas sp., assembly GCF_016185115.1. GTDB lineage: Bacteria > Pseudomonadota > Gammaproteobacteria > Burkholderiales > Burkholderiaceae_C > Polaromonas. Next base: position 408,457 of record NZ_JACPOF010000017.1, read on the forward strand.
GCAGGAGCAGAACCAATGGGTGGTGTACTCAAGTACCCAGCACCCCGGCGAGGTACAGCACTGGGTCTCGCACGCGCTGGGCCTGGACAACCACGCGGTGCGCGTGGAGTGCAGGCGAATGGGCGGCGGCTTCGGCGGCAAGGAAACGCAGGCCGGCCACCTTGCGGTATGGGCTGCGATTGCCGCCAACAAGCTCAAGTGCCCCGTCAAGCTGCGGCTGGACCGTGACGATGACTTCATGGTGACCGGCAAGCGCCACCCCTTTGCCTACGACTACACCGTGGGTTTTGACGGCAGCGGCCGCATCACCGGGCTCAAGCTCACCATGATGGCCAACTGCGGCTTCAGCGCCGACCTCTCCGGCCCGGTGGCCGACCGCGCCGTCTTTCATGCCGATAACGCCTACTTTCTCGAAGACGTGGCCATCGCGTCTTATCGCCTGAAAACCAACACGCAGAGCCACACGGCTTTTCGCGGTTTCGGCGGGCCGCAGGGCGTGATTGTGATTGAAGCCATCATGGGCGACATCGCACGCACGCTGGGCCTGGACCCGATCGATGTGCGAAAGCGCAACCTCTACGGTGTGAAAGAGAGAAATGTCACCCACTACCAGATGAAGGTGGAGGACAACATCCTCGCGCCGCTGATCGCCACGCTGGAAAACTCTTCAAACTACCGTGAACGCCGCAGTGCAATAGCGAACTGGAATGCCACCAGCCCCGTCATCAAACGCGGCATCGCCATCACGCCGGTCAAATTCGGCATCTCGTTCACGGCCACGCTGTTCAACCAGGCCGGCGCGCTGGTGCATGTGTACACCGACGGCAGCGTGCAGGTGAACCACGGCGGCACAGAAATGGGCCAGGGCCTGAACACCAAGGTCTGCCAGATCGTTGCCGACGAGTTGGGCGTGCCTTACGAAGCTGTGCTGGCCACGGCCAGCGACACCAGCAAGATACCGAACGCTTCGGCCACAGCTGCATCGGCGGGCACCGACCTCAACGCCCGCGCTGCGCAGTACGCCGCGCGCAATGTGCGCGACAACCTGGCGGCTTTTGTCGCCGGGCTGGACCGCTGCGGCGCCGGTGCCGTGCAGTTCAGTTGCGGCGAAGTCATCACGCCCACCGGCCGCCGGCCGTTCACAGAAGTCGTGAAGCTGGCCTACGCCAACCGCATACAGCTCTGGAGCGACGGTTTCTACCGCACGCCCAAGATCCACTACGACAAGACCACCCTCACCGGCCGGCCCTTCTACTACTTCGCCTACGGCGCTGCCTGCACCGAAGTTGCCATAGACACACTGACCGGGGAGAGCCGCGTGCTGAAAGTCGACATCCTGCACGACGTGGGTACCAGCATCAACCCGGCCATAGACATCGGGCAGATCGAAGGCGGTTTCGTGCAGGGCATGGGCTGGCTGACGACCGAGCAGCTGGTGTGGAACGACAAGGGCTACCTCGCCACCCACGCCCCCAGCACCTACAAGATCCCGGCGACCGGCGACATCCCCGAACACTTCAAGGTCGACCTGTGGCCGGAGCCCAACCGCGAGGACAACGTCTTCGGCAGCAAGGCGGTCGGCGAGCCGCCCTTCATGCTGGCGATCAGCGTGTATGAGGCGCTGCGCGATGCGGTGGGGAATGCCGTGGATGTTGCGGCACCGGGCAGCAAGCCTGTGAGCCTGACCGCACCCGCAACAGCCGAGAACGTTCTTAAAAGCCTGACCGGCTGAGACTTGCCATCGTTACTTGCCGCAACGAGCCGAAAATTGCTATTAATTCAGTAGCAACTTACGCACGTATCTATTGGCTTTCAGCCATTTTTATGCCTGAAAACGGCCTTTTTCAGCCTGTTTTTGGGCAATTTGAAGGCCCAAAAACGGCAAATGGGCCACCCGGACCCATTTTTTAACGTGTACGTTAAATTTTTAACTTATACGTTAAATCTCGACCGGGGAGCAGTTTCGCCATCCCCGGCCCATGCGCTAACGCGCCTGTTGCGACAACACTTTCCTTTTCTTCCCGGTTGCCGCCACGTCTATCTGCTGTTTGCCGTCCAGCACAACGCCGTAAATATTGCTGGCGTCCGCGGCATCGACCAGACCCAGGTCGACATCGTGTTTTACGCGTTCGGCAGGCCGCTCAAGCGGGGAGCCGTAACCACCGCCCCCGCTGCTGTACACATGAATGCGGTCGCCGGGGGCCAGCGGCAAGGAGCTGATCTTCAGGATTTTTTCCGTCGTGCCGCCGCTTTTCTCAAAGTCAACATATCCCGGCTCGCCTGAGTGCCCGCCTTCCAGCCCCCAGGGCGGGCAGAAATGCCGCTCGAAAGCAAAACTCGCTGTGCATGGCGCCGTGATTGAGAACACCTTGGTGGTGCCCAGGCCGCCGCGATTTTTGCCGGCACCGCCAGAGCCTTCGCGCCACGCATAGCTTTCGATCATCAGCGGATAAAGGGCTTCCTGCACTTCCACCGGGATGTCCTTGTTGTCGCCGTGGCCCAGGGTCTTGTAAGGCCCGACGCCGTCACCGTGCATGGAACCGCCCCAACCGCCATGCGCCGTATCGAACACATTGAAATGCCGTCCCGAGCGCGGCTCAAGCCCCTTGAAGCTGCAGACACTGAACGATGCGTGATGCCCCGCAGCCACCCTTTCGGGAAGAACCGGTGCCATCGCCGCAATGATGGTGTCAATCACGGTGGACAGCGGCAGGCTGTACATCGAAAACGGCGCGGTGGGGCCGGCGCTCAAAAACTTGCCCGGCGGAATGACCACCTTCACCGGCGCAAAACAGCCCTCGTTGGCGGGCTCGTCGGGCACGACCAGGTACTTGAAGGCAATGCGCGCGCACACCTCTGCACCGCCGTAGCGCCCCGAATTGAAGGGGCCCTTGAGCTGGTCGGCCACGCCGGAGAAATCAACAGTGAAGTCTGATCCCTTGATGTGAATGGCCACTCGCACCGGTATGCGCTTGCCGATCTCCACGCCGTCGTCGTCCAGAAAACTGTCCATCTCGTAGGTGCCGTCCGGGATGGCCTCCACGCCTGCGCGAGCCGCAGCCTCGGCGCTGCGCCAGATCTCTCCGATGGCATCAAACAGCACGGGCTCGCCATGGCGCGCCAGCAGGCTCTCGAAAAGCTCCCTGCCCTTCATGCAGCCGGTCAACTGCGCTTCGATGTCGCCCAAAAGCATTTCCGGCAGGCGGGTGTTCTGCTCGATGATGCGGTAGATCTCTTCTACACGCTGGCCTTTTTTCATCAGCTTGACGGTGCGGATCTGCAGCCCCTCCTGGAACACCTCTGTCGTGTCCGTGCCCAGGCATGAACCGGAATACTGGCCGCCGATATCTATCCAGTGGCCGACCACCGCCATGAAGGCAACAACCTTGCCGTCAGCCGTGCAGGCCGGCGTGTACATCACCACATTGTTCAGGTGCTGGCCCAGCGTGCCGGCATGGTTGGTGATGATCACGTCCCCGGCCTCAATGCCTTCTGCGCCGTAAGTGGCAATGCCGTCATTGACCGCCAGCCCGATCAGGTTGGCCAGGAAAAGCGGTATGCCCTGCCGCGCCAGGGCCACGCTGCGGCCCTGCGCATCGACCAGCCCCACGGCGTAGTCCTTGTATTCATAAATAAGCGGGCTGAAGGCCGTGCGCATCAGGTCGGCCTCTACCAGGTCGGGGATGGACTGAACCTCGTTGCGGATGATCTCCAGCGTGATGGGGTCTATGGCTGACTTTGTTGTGATGGTGTTGGACACGGTGTGTGCTCCTTAATGTTGTTTGCCGATGTGCAGCGTCAGTTCGCCCAGCACGCCGACTTCAAAGGTGTCGAAAGGCCCGACGATGGTGGTCGAGCCGTACTCCTCGATCACCGCAGGGCCGTCTGCCGCAAAGCCCACAGGCAGCGTTGCGCGGTCGAACACCGAAGCCTCAAGCTCGGCTTTGGCCTCTGAAAAATAGATGGTGCGTTTTCCCGGTGGCGGCGGCGTGCCGGTGCCGGTCACTGCCAGCTTGCCTATGTCCGGGCGCGGCGTGCGGGCGTGGGCTGCCGTGTGCAGCGACACCACTTCAGCTTCTCCGTTCGGGTTCACGTGGCCATAACGCTTCTTGTAAATGATCTGGAAGGCCTGGTTCAGGATGGCGTGCGTGTCGGTGCCTTTCAACGGCACCCGGACGGTATGCATCTGGCCGACAAAACGCATTTCAACGCTGCGCTGGAAGTCGATACCGATATCGGCAAAGTCTGCCCGCATCTCTGCAGTGAGCTGGTCTTCCATCTCCACGAATGTTCCCTCCAGGTCGCCGACCGTGTTCTCGTCCATGGCCCTGAGCACGGTGCGGTCAAGATCCCTGCGGATGTCGGCCAGCAGCATGCCTATGGCCGAAAAATTGCCCGGTTCAGGCGGGATGACGACTCTTGGAATGTTCATCGCGCGTGCCAGGCCCGCAGAATGAAGCGGCCCGCCGCCGCCATAGGCAAACAGGGTGAAATCGCGCGGGTCCCTGCCCCGCTCTATGGTGATGCGCTTGATGGCACCCGCCATGATGACTGCAGCGATGGACAGAACGCCATCGGCGAGTTCCAGCAGCTGCTTGCGGCCCTTGTAGCCCAGGGTTTCACCGATTTTTGCTTCCAGTGCCTTTGCCGATTTCTCCACATCCAGTGCCATCTCGCCGCCCTGAAAACGCTGGGCATTAAGGCGTCCCAGCAGCAGGTTGGCGTCCGTCACTGTGGGCTCGGTGCCACCGCGCCCGTAGCATGCAGGGCCGGGGGTGGAGCTGGCGCTTTTGGGGCCCACACGAAGCCGCTTCTGGTCATCAAGCCAGGCAATGGAGCCGCCGCCCGCGCCGACTTCAACGATATCAACCACCGGCGCCCGGATCGGGATGCCGCGACCATAGCCACCCACGTAATAAATCGAGTCCACTGCAAATTCGCCTGACTCCACCAGCGCGCATTTGGCCGTTGTGCCGCCCATGTCGAAAGCGATGATGTTGTCTATGCCCAATGCGATGCCGAAGGCGCTGGCGCCTATGCAACCGCCAATCGGCCCGGACTCCACCAGCAGCACGGGCGCCTTTGCAGCATGGGGCGCAGACAGCACACCGCCGTTGGAGCCCATCAGGAAAAACCGGCCCGCGAATTTACGCTCGGCCAGAGCGCCACTGAGCGAGGCGATGTAGCCGCCAATCTTCGGGCCGGCATAGGCATTGGCTGTTGCAGTTGCCGTGCGTTCGTATTCATACCATTCACGTGACAGCTCTGCACCCGTGGTGATGAAGCAGCCAGGCAGTTCTTCACGCAGGATTTTCGCGACCAGCAATTCATGCGAGGGCTGGAGATAGGAGTTGATGAACGACACGGCAACTGCCTCGGCACCTGTGGCACGGATACGCGCTGCGACGGCACGCACCTCTGCCTCGTCGGGCGGCCGCACAGTCTGCCCGCTGCTGTTGATGCGCTCATTGACTTCAAACCGCAGCGCCCGCGATACCAGCGCCGGGTCACGCCTGTAAAAAAGGTTGAAGGGCTCGGTCCGGTTGCCGCGGCCCAGCTCCACCACATCGCGAAAGCCTTTGGTGGTGACCAGCGCCACCTCGGGCCCGGAGCGTTCAAGCAGGGTGTTGATGACCAGAGTGGTGCCGTGCTTGAAGATGGCCGCCGAGTCGAGGCGCGTGCCGGTCTTGTCGGCGCAGGCCAGGATGCCCTCAATGGGGTTGTGGTGCGTGGTCAGGCTTTTGGTGTATTTCACGTGCCCGGTGTCGGGCTCGAAGGCCACCAGGTCGGTGAAGGTCCCACCGGTATCCACAGCTACAAAATTCTTCATATTGATTTCTCCCGTTCAGGATGAACCCGGACACACCGGCGGCGGCCCCAGGCAATGCAGGTAAAAAAAGGGTTAAGGGAAGGCGTTCAGCAAAGGCAGCGCCTCATGCGGCACGCCGGTTCGGGCCGACGACTATCACTTCAAGCCAGGCAATCGCATAGAAAAGTGCGACGCCCAATGCAGACATCACAACGATGGCGCCAAATGCCATCACCGTCAAAAGCTGCCCCGACGCGTACTGCGCCAGGTAGCCCAGGCCGGCCTGGCCGGCAATCATTTCACCCACGATCGCACCTATGGTTGCGAGTGTGATGGCGAGTTTCAGCCCGGCAAAAATGCTGGGCAATGCCGTAGGCACCCTTATTTGCCAGAAGATACGGGCAGGACTGCCGCCCATGACCTTTCCCAGCCTGATCAGGTCCGGCTCAATATGCGTCAGGCCCAGTGTTGTATTGATCACGATGGGGAAGATCGCCACCAGCACGGCCAGAACAATATTGGTGATCTGCCCGTATCCAAACCAGAGCAGGAACAGGGGCGCTATCGCGACCTTGGGGATGGAGTTGGATACCACCATCAAGGGCATCAGCAGCCGCGACAACGGTTTTGAAAACGCCACCGCCGCGCCTATGGGAACGCCGATCAGCACCGCAAGAGCAAAACCAACGCCGATCTCGCGCAGTGTCACCAAAGCATGCGTGAACAGGAGCGCCCTGTCCTTGAATATGCCGGCGGCCACCGACCAGGGGCCGGGCAAGACCACTTCCGGGTAGCGGCCCAGCAGCACCACGACCTGCCACATCGCCAGCAGGATCGCAAACCCGGTCAGCGTCCACAGCATGTGGCTACCCGCGTCGGTGGACCTGGCCGATTTTTTGGCCGAACCAGCGGCAGATACTTCAGGCTTCGACATGGTCGTACGCTCCCGCTTGTTGAAGTGCGGCAAAAGCCTGGTCGATATAGGGTGTGAAGACCGAGACGCCACGCGGCCATTCACGTCGTGGCCGGGGTACATCCACATCGATGCGGGCAGCAATGCGGCCAGGCCGCGCCGAAAGCACCAGCACGACGTCACCCAGAAAGACAGCTTCTTCAAGACTGTGGGTCACAAACACCACTGTTTTTTCTGAATTGGCCGTGATGCTTTCGAGGTCTATCGCCACCTTTTCCCGAGTGATCGCATCCAGCGCGCCGAACGGCTCGTCCATCAACAGCAACTCCGGTTCATGCACAAGCGCACGGCAAAGCGCAACCCTCTGCCGCATGCCGCCCGAAAGCTCGTGCGGGTATGAATTGGCAAATGCTTCAAGGCCCACCAGCGTCAGCAGGCTGTGTGCCCGTTCAACGTGGGGTGCGGACGGCAGCCCCCGGATCTCGAACTGGAACAGGATGTTCTCCAGCGCGGTTTTCCAGCCCAGCAGCAGGTCCTTCTGGAAGACCATGCCGGCGGCACTGTTGGCTCCCCGAAGTTCCCGCCCGTGAACCATCACGCTGCCGGAGCTCGGGCTTTCCAGCCCCGCCATCAATGCCAGCAAGGTACTCTTGCCGCAGCCGGACGGCCCCAGCAGGCTGACAAAGCTGCGCTTGGGTATATCCAGACTGACCTGGTCCAGGGCCTTCACGTTTCCGAAACGCTTGGTGACGTCAACAAGCGTCAGGGCAGAGCCTGAAAACGCCAGGGACCCTGCTTCAGCCCCGCTTTCGTTTGGGCTCATTTGCACTTCACGGATGACACTGCATTGGCGCCATCAAAAAATTCATTGGTATACAGGTCCGTCGGCTTCATGGCCGATGTCACCAGGCCGATGTTGCGATAGAGGTCAACAGCCGCCTTCCATGCAGCGTCGGACGCGCGGCCGACAACGGCCTGCCCTTCAGCGCACTGGAACTGGGTCCACAGCGCGTACTCTGGCACCACCCGGTCTGCCTGCGCACCGGGCACCGATTTGACGAACGGTGCAACAGCCACCGAAGAGTTGGCATTCATCATGCCGGTCGCTTCGTACGTGGTTTTGAGGAAGCGCCGTATCTGGTCTTTTTTCTTTGCCACGACGTCAGGCCGCGCAACCCACACGTAAAAAGGCTCGGGGTCGCCTTCTTTTGCAAAAGGCAGGTAGATGGAAGGACGGTTCGTCTCGACACCGGCCTGCGCAAAAGGAATCGCGGTCAACACGGCATCAGCCTGTTTGGCGATATAGGAGGTCAGCATGGCATTGACCTGCGGCACCAGGATGTAGGTCACCTTGTCCGGGGAACCGCCCTGCCGGCTGATCAGGGCACGCAGCAGGGATTCGTAGCTGGCGCCAGGCACCAGAATCTTCTTGCCCTGAAGGTCCAGCAATTTTGTGATGCCGGAGTCTTTCGCCGCCACCACGCCAAAGCCGTTGCTGCCGTACATATTGCCCACGGCAACAAGCTTCTGGCCCTTGTCGACGGCCTGGATAAGATTGATCGCCAGTACAAAACCGATGTCGGCGCTGTCTGCTGCGATGGCATTGACGGTATCCTGTGAAAGGCGGCCAGGCATGATGTCGACCTTGAGGCCGGCCTTTTCATACATGCCGGTTTCCCTTGCGAGAATGGGTGCGGCAAAGGCGGGCAAGGCCACCGTACCAAACTGGACCCTCAAGGGCTCAAGATCAGCTGCACGGGCCGGAATGACCGCGAGTGCCAGCGCTGCCGCAACAAGGGCTGCGCCTATTCTGGGAAAGAAATCTGAATGCATGTTGTCTCCTGTTTATGAGTGGAAATGTGTCGCCCAAAAAACAGCCGGCGCCGATATAACCTGCAAGAACCTGCGCTGACTGTTAATATTTGAATGATAGTAAATAATTAAAATCCGGAGACTGGTAGAAACCATGAGTTCAATCACAAAACCGTCTGAAGACACCGGCAAACCAGTGGTCAAGCGCGGCGTAGGCCGGCCCAGACAGGTGTCGCTGGAGCAGATCTTTGCGGCGGCTTCAGACATAGGGCTGGGCAACCTGACCTTGCAGGCCGTGGCCGATACGCTGGGCGTCACGCCACAGGCCCTCTACCACCACGTCAAGGGGCGTGAAGACCTCATCGCGCAAGTGGTGGCTGCCGTGACCGAACGTTTCCCCGTGCAGCCCTACACAGGCGAAGGCTGGTCCAGCTGGGCAGTCAGCTTTGCACACGCCCTGCTTGAGATGTACGCAGCCGTCCCCGGCCTGGCCGACTACACCATACGAAGGACGCACACCGGCTACAACGTCCTGATACGGCACGAGATGTCGATCAAGGCGGCACGCCAGTCAGGCTTTGACGAGGTGGGCGCGCTCTATGCAACGCGGGCGATTGTGGAGTTCGTCGCAGGCTGGGTCGCCCGCAGCGAACGCCGCAACGTGACCGAACGCGAGCTGGAAATCCATCCCGACCTTGAGTTCCGGCAGTCCGTGCTGGACAACAAGGATGACCAATATCCCGAACTCAAAAGATCCCTGCAGGCCGCAGGCGACCTTGAGCCTTCACACCGTTTTGACTACACCCTGCGCGCCCTGATTTTCGGGCTGGAGAACAACATGGCCATCAGCGCCAGTCAGCAAACGCAGGCCAGGCCCTGACCGGGTGGCAATCCGCTGGCGGGGCTGCGGATTCAGGCAGCCATCCACCCGGCAACAGATCAAATCTGCTCCTGATTTAATAGCTGCTCACGCACGTATTTATTGGCCTGCAGCCGTTTTTATGCCTCAAAACAGCCATTTTTTGCCAGTTTTGAGGCAATTTGAAGGCCCAAAAAACGGCAAATGGGCCATCTGGACCCATTTTTTAACGTACACGTTAAGTTTTTAACTTACACGTTAATTTTCTGCGACATGCCTGGCATCTCAGCTCAAGGCAGCTTGACGCCAGCCCTGCCCTTCAGGCCCAGCATTTCGCGGGCTTCGTCCGGCGTCGCGAACTCAAAACCCAGCGGTTCCAGCACCGCGCGGATGTTCCTGACCTGCTCGGCGTTGGATTTTGCAAGCTCACCCCGGCCCAGGTAAAGCGAGTCTTCAAGCCCGACGCGCACATTGCCGCCCATCAGTGCGGCGTGTGTGATCAGCGGCATCTGGTGGCGACCGGCAGCCAGCACCGACCAGCGGTAGCTGTCCTTGAACAGCTTGTCGGCGATGTGTTTCATGTGCACCAGGTTGTCAACATCGGCGCCAATGCCGCCCAGCACGCCCAACACAAACTGCAGGAAGATCGGCCCCTTGACCAGGCCGCGGTCTACAAAGTGCTTGAGGTTGTAGAGGTGCCCAACGTCATAACACTCGAACTCGAAACGTGTGCCGTGCGCCACGCCCAGACGGTTGAATATCTGCTCGATGTCGCCAAAGGTGTTGCGGAAGATGGCGTTGCGCGAGCCTTCAAGGTAGTCACGCTCCCAGGGGTGCTTGAACTCCTTGAGCTTGTCGAGGATGGGGAAGGTTGCGAAGTTCATCGACCCCATGTTGCAGGACGCCATCTCGGGTGCCACGTCCAGCGCAGCGGCCAGGCGCTGGTCGAGTCTCATGGTGTGCGAGCCACCGGTCGTGATGTTGATGACCGCATCGGTGCCGGCATGAATCTGCGGCAGGAACTGGCGAAACATGGCCGGGTCAAAACTCGGCCGCCCATCGACCGGGTCGCGCGCATGCAGATGCAGGATGGCCGCGCCGGCTTCAGCTGCCGCCAGCGCTTCGTCGGCGATCTGCTGCGGTGTGATGGGAAGGTAGCGGGACATCGTCGGCGTGTGCACCGACCCCGTCACCGCGCAGGTGATGATGACTTTTCTGGACATTCAGCAGCTCTTCAGACGGGTTCAGCGATAACGACGTTCTCGATATGCCCTATACCGTCGATCTCGACGCGCATCACGTCACCGATCTTCACCCACTGCGGCGGGTTCATGGCAACGCCAACGCCTGAAGGCGTGCCGGTGGCCAGCAGGTCACCGGGCTCCAGTGTCATCACGGTCGACAGGTAGGCGATCTGCTCATAGATGTTGTGGACCATCTCGCCGGTGTTCACTTCCTGCTTGACCTGGCCGTTGACCAGCATGCGCATGTTCAGGTTGTGCGGATCGGCGACGTCGTCGTCCGTCACCAGCCACGGGCCTATGGGGCCGGTGGTGTTGAAGGACTTGCCCAGCGTCATGGTGGCCGAGCGTTTTTGCCAGTCGCGCACCGACACATCGTTACAGACCATATAGCCTGCGATCACCGAGCGCGCATCGGCAGCCGACACATGGCGGCAGCGCTTGCCGATGACCACGCAGAGCTCGGCTTCGTAGTCGAGGTTGTCAGACACCTTGGGCATATGCACGGGGTCGAAGGGGCCGTTAACACATGACACCTGCTTGTTGAACCAGACCTGCGTATCGGGCACCTGAACGCCAAGCTGGCGCGCCTCTGCGGCGTGCTTGGCGTAGTTCATGCCAATGGCGAGGAACTTGCTCGGGTTGGGCACGGTGGCCTCAAGGCGCACATCGGCCAGCGGATATGTCACGCCCTTGGTGGCATCCACGTCACGGGCGCGCTGCATCATGGCCGCGCCACCTGAGAGCAGTTCACGCATGGTCGCTGGAAGGCTGGTATCGGAGGCTGGCAGGTCGACAACCTGGTCGCCGATGATCTTGCCGATGGAAAGGTGCCCGCGGCACGAGAAGGTTACGAGTTTCATGAATGGCAGTCGTTATTTGTTGGGGGGGTTGTAGTTCAGTATCTTCAAACGGTTTCCGGCACAGGTGCGGCGGCGGGTGCCGTCAAGCCCTGCATCTGCGCAAAGACGGCTGGCGGCTGGTGGCCCCAGATGCTGATGCGGTTGTACTCACGCACATCGTCCCAGTTGTCTGTGATCTGGCGGCCGGTGGCGCCGACTTCGACCTGCCAGCCGTCAGGGCCAACGCTGTAAAAGCTCACCATGCCGTCGTTTTCGTGCTGGCCCAGCATGTTGGCGATAGGCGTGCCCGCCCCCAGGGCGCGCTCATACGCAGCGCCCACATCGGCCACCTGCTTCACTTCAAAATTGATGTGGTGCAGTTTCTGTGGCACTTCGGGTGCAGGGATGTTCGCAATCGCCAGCGAATGGTGGCGTGCGTTGCAATGGAAGAAGGACACATTGAGTTCCACAGGCCCCATGGGCAGGCGCAAATAGTCAGACAGCTTCAGGCCCAGCCCTTCGAGTGCAAACTTGCGCGCCGCCGCATAGGTGCCTTCACCGGCAACACCGAAAACAAAATGACCAAAGCCCTGGCTGCCCGTGACAAAGCCGTTGGGATAGACCTTGCTGGCGAACGGCGTGGCCGCTTCTTCAAGCCCCAGCACCAGCTCGACCTGTACACCCCATGGCGAGGGCACGCTGACCATATCTTTGACACGGCGCTCCTGCTTCTGGGCGGCTGTCCCAGCCACAGGGTCCAGCCCCAGCTTGCGCAGGCGCGCGACGGCCGCATCCAGCGCGTCGCGGCTTTCGAGTTCAAAGCCAATCGCCGTCGCATCGTTGGCCTGGCCCTGGGCCAGCACCACACGCTGCGCCTTGCCGTCGGCGCGCCAGGTAGAAGCGCCATCCGGTGTGGGTGCGCCCGGCATCAGGCCAATCACTTCGCCGAGGTATTTGTTGAGGGCAGCCGGGTTGCGGCTTTCGAGAATGATGTATGCGGATTCGATATCGGTTTTCATGAAGCGTGTTCCTGTTTTTGCATGGCGTCGTGTACGGGACGGATAGGGATGACGGGCTTGATGCCTGCAACTTCCCGGGCCCTGGCTTCTTCCTCAAGCAGGGTTGCGACGAGGCGGCGCGCGTGCACCAGGCCCGCATCGGAAGCGATCATGACCAGCGGTGCGCCGCCTTCACGGTCTATCGATTCCTGCTGGGCCTCGACCACCACCTTGTCTTCTGCAAAGGTGACGGGCAGGCTGGTCAGCAGCTTGGCGCGCACGTCCGGTTCATCAACCGAGTAGGTGCGTGCGCCAGACCAGAAGTAGTGGGTGGTTTTTTCAGTCTCGGGCGTCTGCATGTTCAGGCCCATGAAGGCCAGGCCGCCCATGCGGTTGCCTTCGCGCGCGCCAGTGCCTGTGTCCTTGGCGCCGGTGTGTATACGCACTGCTGCGGGCGGAAAGAAATCAATTTCCATCCAGCGGTCTACCGTTGGGGTGTTGAACTTGAAGGCTGCCACATAGGACGGGGGCGGCACAGAGTCCATCATCCAGCGCGTCACCTTGACGCCGGTTTCCGAACGTGTGGTTTTGGTGTCTGCATCCGAATGCGCCTGCGGTGTGCCGCCAATCGTGCGCTGGTGCACATAACCGACGTGGGTCAGGTCCATCAGGTTGTCCGTGATGAGCTGGTAGTTCGCCTTGATCGAATACCTGTCTTTCACCCAGGTCCAGTCCGGGTCGCTATGCCAGGGGTGTCGCACGATGAGCGAGGCATCGGCCAGCGCCGGGTCGCCCATCCAGATCCAGAGCATGGCATCCTGCTCGACAACCGGGTAGCTCCTGACTTTGGCCTGCGCCGGTACACGGTCCTGGCCCGGCACTTTCACGCAGGCGCCCTTGTTGTCATACACCAGGCCGTGGTAGCCGCACTGCAGCTGGTCGCCGATCACACAGCCGTGCGACAGCGGCAGTGCGCGGTGACAGCAGCGGTCTTCAAGTGCAAAGGCCTTGCCGTCTTCACCGCGGTAAAACACCACGGGCAAATCAAGCAGCACGCGGCCGAGCAGGCCCTGGGGTTTGATCTCGTCGGCCCAGGCGCCCATGTACCAGGCGTTATATACAAACATGGTGTTGTCCTTCAATCGTAGGGCGGGATGTCTTTTCTTATTGCTGCGGTTTGGCGCCTATGTCCTTCAGGACTTTCTCCCAGCGGACCAGGTCGTCGTTCCAGTACTTGCCGAACTGGGCTGGGCTCAAGCCCTTGGCGTACACGCCAAACGTATCGAAGCGCTCGGTCAATTCGGGCGTCCTGGCGGCCGCCACAACGTCGCGGTTCATGCGTTCAATGGCCGCATTGCTCGTGCCCTTTGGCGCGATGATGCCGAACCAGCCGTTGATGACCATGCCGGGGTAGGTTTCAGCCACGGTGGCAATCTGCGGGCGGTTGGCCAGGCGTGCCTCGGAGAACACGGCAATGGCTTTCAGCTTGCCGCCCTTGACCATGGGCTCGATAGGCGGGATGCCGTCGATGATGATTTGTGCATCATTGTTCATCACGGCTGCAATCGCGGCGCCGCTGTTGGCATAAGGCACAGCCCGCATCGGAATGCCGGCAGCTTTGCCGAGCACTTCACCTGCCAGGTGAGGCACCGAATACATCAGCGGCGAGGTCACGACGAATTTCTCGCCGTCTTTCTTGGCCATGGCCATCACATCGGCCAGCGAATTGGCAGGCGACGAGGCACTGACCGCCATCATCATCGGGCCTTCGGCCACCAGCGCCACGGGCACAAAGTCTTTCACCACATCGACCTGAGCAGTCTTGTACATGTATGGCGAGAGCGTGATGACAGAAGCTGGCACCATCGCAAAAGTATGGTCGTCCTGCGTGCCCGACTTGATCGCGCCCAGGCCGATCATGCCCCCCGCGCCGGGACGGTTTTCAATGATGACGGGCTGGCCCCAGGCCTTGGAAAGTTTGTCGCCCATGACACGGGCCACGATGTCCGGCGCAGTGCCTGCTGGCGACGGCACCCAGATGCGCACCGGCTTGGTCGGCCAGGCCGCAGGTGCCTGGGCCATGGCGGTGCTGCCCATCAGGGCGGTGATGCAGGCAGCAGCGAGCGCTGCACGGCGGTTGAAAGCTTTCATGAAATGTCTCCTTTTATTAATCGAATCGAAAATCAAAACCGGATCAACCAGTTTTCAGGCAATCGCTTTTCAGGCGACCGCCTCAAGCGACTTGCCTGTCACGCGGGCCAGCAGATCGAAGGCATCGTCGATGCTGTTTCCGCACCAGGCGATGTACTGGTCAGGCCGTATCAGCGCATAGTCGCAGCCATACAGTTCGCTCAGTGCGGGCAGCCCGGGTGACAGCAGCTTCAGGGGAATGCCCTGCTCTGACGCGGCATCAACCACGGTAGCCGCAGCGGCTGCCGCTTCCTGGCGGGTGATCAGCAGCGTGAAACCGCGGGGCTCGAAATGATCGTACAGAGACGCACCTATGGAGCGGTCTTCAGTGTTGTCGTTCAGCCAGGCGTGGGGCGCCAGGCAACCGGCCCTTGCCAGAGGGGTGTAGTCGGTAGAGTCAGGCGCATCGCCGGCAGCAGATGTTTCGCCCGCCAGTACGGGGGACTCCCGGTAGCGACTGCCCAGCGTCACACCCAGGGTGTAGAACTCGCGGTGCTTGGTGTCGGCCAGCATTTGCGACAGCTCGGCGCGTATCGCATCACCGGCAGCACTGTCTTCTTCCATACCGGGGACGACCAGCTTGCGCGAGGTGAAAGCGTGGTTGGCGACCGATTCGGAAATCACACGCTCATGCACCTGGCGGCGCTCTATCTCGTAGCTGGTCAGCAACTTCTCCCCGCCCCAGCCGGAGAGGACCGCGGAGAGCTTCCAGCCTAGGTCAAGTGCGTCGCCTACGCCCATGTTCATGCCGTAACCGCCATAGGGCGGGTGCAGGTGGCAGGCATCACCGATCAGGAAAGTACGGCCTGCCGAATATTTGTCGGCAATCAGCTGGTGCGCCGTCCACTCGTCGCGGCTGAGGATGTCAATGTCGATGTCAAAACCCAGGGCCAGGCGGATCAGCGTGGCTGGGTCCGACGACGCATCGAGCAGTTTGGGGCAGCCGAAAGTCCAGCGGTCGCCTGTGTCGAGTGGCGAGATGACCGAAGGCACTTCTTCATTGACCAGCCAGTACATTACCGCTGGGCCGAGCTTGTGCCGCTCTGCCAGCCCCGGCGCGCGGAAGATGATGTTGTGGTTTTCTGACAGCGGCGAGGTACCGCTCATCTTGATGCCCAGCTTTTCACGCACGGTGCTGCGCGCGCCGTCTGCGCCGACCAGATATGCCGCGTTGACGGTTGTTTCCGCACCAGTGGCGACATTGCGCAGGGTCGCACTGACGTGGTCGCCGTGGTCCCTGAATTCCTTCAGTTCGGTGCCGAAGCGGATGTCCACAGAGGGCATTTCAGAGGCACGGCTTTTCAGCACCGCCTCAACCTTGTACTGCGGAATCCACTGCGCATGTTCCGAATACCTGTCGTCGCGCGCCGGGTTGCAGTTGAAGCCGTTTGGAAAACGCTGGAGTTCGCGGCCTCCCATCCGGGTGGCGAACACGACATTGGACGGGTAGTCGACGCCAAACGGCGATTCGGCGGCGAGTCGGTCGGCAATGCCCCAGCGCCGCATCAGTTCGCGCGTACGCACGTTGGTGGTCTTGGCGCGCGGGGCGTAACCGACGCGGTCGTGGCGCTCAACCACGATGCACTTGTGTCCCTGGCTGCCCAGTTCCACGGCAAGCGAGAGGCCGGCGGGGCCTGCGCCGATGATGAGTACGGCCGCGTCTTCCGCAGCGTTGTGTGGTGTTGTCATTGTCTCCGTCCCGGTGCCTGGCAGACCGCCTGCACCGTTTGTGTCATTGGGTGAGACGGACTTTAAGCACACGGGACATAATTGGAAAGATCATTAGCTGGATACAGGTTATGAATAAATTTGATGACCCCCAACCGGAGCTGGCCGACCTGAAGGCCGTGCTGGCGCTGATCGAACACGGCACGGTGACACGTGCCGCGCCGGCGCTGGGCACCACACAGTCGGCATTGAGTTACCACCTGGACCGCATGCGCAAGCGCTTCGGCGACCCCCTGTTTGTGCGCATAGGCAACCGCATGGCGGCCACGCCCTTCACACAGCGTCTGGCGGAACCAGCAGCACGCGTACTGCGCATCATGGAAACCGAAATCGGCGGGCTGCAGAGTTTTGACCCGGCCACCACCAGGCGTGAATTCCGCATCGGCATGAATGAGCTGGGCGCCATCACGCTGGTGCCCAAACTGGTCAGGCGGCTGTACGAACTGGCGCCCAACGCCGTGCTGTCACCCATACAGACCAACTCCGAGAACCTGAGCTCGGCGCTGGAGTCAGGCGAGCTCGACATCGCCGCAGGTTTTTTCGCGACCTCAGACCCGCGCCTTTTCCAGCAGCGCCTGTATCAGCGCGACTATGTCTGCATCGCACGCAGGGACCACCCGACGGTGGGGCAAACCATGTCGTGGAGGGAGTTCAGCCTGGCACGCAAGGTGCACACCGGCTCGATACCTGTGACGACCGGCTGGCTGGAGGCGCAGTTGCGCAAAGCCAGCTTCATGCCCAGCGTGACCATGAGCACACAGCACATTGCGGCGATTCCTTTCATTGTTGCCGCAAGCGACATGGTGGCGGTGATTCCACGCGAGCTGCATGACCTGCTGTCGCCCATCGTGGCGCTGAAGATCGTACGCCTGCCCAAGACGATTCCGGCCATCACCATCCGCCAGTACTGGCACCCGCGCATTGCGAGTGACCCCTCGGTGAAGTTCCTGCGTGAACTGGTCTATGAGGTGGCGAGGGAGCCCGAACACGCGCGGAGCTGAGCCGCTGCCGCGCGCAAGCCTATGAGGCCTGCAAGCGGTAGTTTCGCCAAAGGCGCCAGCAACACCAGGCCATGGGCAAGGCCATCGCGAGGTAACCGGCGCGGTAAGTGCCTGCCATGCTGGCCAGCAGCGCAAAAATGGGGGGGCCCACGACCACGCCGAAAAATGTGAATGCCGACACACCGCCGGTCGCCATGCTGGCAAACCCCGTCGGGGCCTGCCTTGCGACCTCAGCAAGAAAGACGCCGTTCCAGCCTATGGCCGTTGCACCAAACGCGGCCAGCAAAATGAGCACCACAGGAAGCGGCGTGGTGGCACTGAGCAGAGCCATGCCCACGCAGCACAGGACAACGATCAGCGTGAGCAGGGCCAGCATGCGCATGGCGCCCAGGCCGCTGTCGGCAATATGGCCCCACACCACACGGCCTATGACGCCGGCCATCTGCGACACCGACAGTGCAAAGCCTGCAGCGACCAGACCAAAACCGAGTTCAGAGTGCAGATAGATGACGGCATAGGTCATCAGGCACAGCTGCGACGCCGACAGGAAGAAGGAGCAGATTGCGAGCGCACGCAGATTGGCATGGCCCGCCACCATGCGTGCGGGTTCAGCCAGTTTGCCCAGGCCCAGTGTTGTAGATGCATCCCGCTGCGCGTCAAGCCGGGCACGTAGCGGCTGGGCCAGCACGGCGCAGGCAATACAGGCGAGGGACACAAAGGCCAGCCCCCAGCGCCAGCCTGTGGCCAGCATCAGGCCGGGCACTATGGTACCCGCGAGGATGCCCCCCAAGGGAACACCCGTCTGCTTGATCGAAAAAATCAGCGACATGCGGTGCGCTGGTGTGCTGCGTGCCAGCAGGTGCGAACTGGCTGGCGTGATGGGGCCATAACCAAACCCCATGATGAGCGCACCAGCCGCCATCACCGGAAACCAGCCGCTGCAAAACATGGCCAGGCCCAAGCCACCCAGCACAAGGCCGCCCTGACTGACACGCACTGGTCCCCAGCGCTGTACCGCCGCACCAGCGGCAAGACTGCCTGTCGTGGCGCCCACATACACCACGCCAATGTAGATACCCGCAAAGACCGGGGAGATGCCCAGCGCTGCGGCGATCACAGGCGCTATGACGGGTGGGCTCAGCACGGCCATCGATGCGATGGCCTGGATGGCGAGCGTGATGAGGAGTTCTGTCCAGCCGCCGGTGCTGGGGCGGTCTGGTGCTTGGGGGGTCTGGGTCATGGATCGGTTTTATTGTCGCCTGACGTGGGAACTTGCGCTTGTAGCTCGTGCGAGCGCTGTAGACAAGCGGGGATCGCATGAGTGGCTGATGCCAGGCTATCGCTGGCGTGGTCGTGAAAGGCAACGCTTTTAAACGTGGTCCCGCTTTACATGCGCTACTCCGCAGTAATGGATTGCCATAAGGTAGGCACCGCAGACTTTTGCAACAATAGCCTCATGAACACCACCCCTTCCCAAGGCAGCCTGCGCCGCCGCACCGCCCTTCTGTCCGTTGCCGCCTTGGCGATGTCGTCGACCCTCGCATTCGCGCAACCCAGGGTCATGCGCATCATCGTCCCCTACGCCCCCGGCGGCCCCATCGACGTGACGGCCCGCCTGATGGCCGAACGTGTGAAGGATTCGCTCGGCACCGTCATCATTGAAAACAAACCCGGTGGTGGCGGCAACATCGGTGTCGATGCGATTGCCAAGGCTGCGCCTGACGGCATGACGATTGGTATTTCTGCCGTCGCCACGCACGCCATCAACCCGTGGCTGTACAGCAAGATGCCTTACAACGCCGCCACCGACTTTGCACCCATCACGCAGATGCTGCGGGTACCCAACGTGCTGGTCATGAACGCCGACACCGCCAATCGCCTGAAGATCAACACGGTGGCTGACCTTGTCAAATACGCCAAGGCCAACCCCGGCAAGCTCAACTACGGCAGCGGTGGCAACGGCAGCGCCGGCCACCTGGCCGGAGAAATGTTCAAGGCCCAGGCCGGCATTTTTGCGGTGCACATTCCCTATAACGGTGGCAACCCGGCGCAGCTCGCGCTGCTCAGCGGCCAGGTTGATTTCAACTTTGACAACCTCGCCACCGCATCGGCCAACATCAAGGCCGGCAAGCTCAAGGCGATTGCCGTCACCACCGCCAAACGCAGCGCCGTGCTGCCCGACACACCGGCCATCGCCGAGACGCTCAAGGGTTTCGAGATCGACACCTGGTGGGGACTGGTGGCGCCTGCGGGCACCCCGCCCGATGTGGTCGCCAAACTGAACAAGGCTTTTGTCGATGCGCTGAACACGCCCGAAGCCAAAACACGTTTTGCTGCGCTCATGGCTGAACCGGTGGCCAGCTCACCTGCGGAGTTTGGCGCCTTCATGAAAAGCGAACTCGCCAAATACGAGAAGGTCGTCAAGGCCTCGGGCGCCAAGGTTGACTGAAGCGTTGACTTGCGCAGGCAGCATGGCGCGGTGAAGAACAGGCCACCATGAAGCTCCACCACCTGCGCGACTTTCTCGCCATCGTCGAGAAAGAAAGCATCAGCGCCGCCGCCAAGCACCTGGGCATTGCCCAGCCTTCGCTGAGCCGCAGCATTCGCGAGCTTGAAAAAGAGCTGGGTGCACCGCTGTTTGAACGCCATGCGCGCGGCGCGGCCCTGACGCAGATGGGCATCGTGTTCGCACGCCGTGCACGCATGGCGATGGGCGAGCTTGAAAAAGGCCGCGCAGAAATCAGCCAGATGCAGGGCGAGGTGCATGGCGATGTGACCGTCTGCATCTCGGGCGTCAGCCACCTCACCCTGCTGGGCGAATCACTCACCCCTTTCCAGAAGCGCTACCCGCTGGTCAAGCTGCACCTGATCGAGGGTGTCTACCCGCAGGTCGAAAGCCGGTTGCGCGAAGGCAGCATTGACGCCTATGTGGGCCCGGTGCCTGACGTCAACATACCGCCAGACCTGCGGGTCGAGAAACTCTTTCAGCCCTCACGTGTGGTGCTGGCGCGCAAGGGCCACCCGTTGGCCGGCGCAAGGTCGCTGGCCGAACTGGTCGATGCGAACTGGCTCACTACCTCCATCACCGACAAGGCCGAACTTGAATTCGGCGCCATCTTTGAAGCGCAAGGCCTGCCGCCCCCCCGGTTGTCGATGCGCGTGGGCTCCAGCATGACGCTGATCACCGCACTGACGAGCAGTGACGCCATCGTGATCAGCTCGCGCACATGGGCCGACCTGCCCATGTTCAGGGACCTGCTGACCGTGATTGAAGTCGAACAGATACTCAGCGCTCCCGCCATCGCGCTGATCTACCGCGCCGCCGTGCCGCCCACGCCGGCAGCGGAGTACTTCTGCGACATGATCCGCCGCGCGGCGGTGCCCATGCTCAAGCGCTATCCCCCGCCAGCCATATAGGCTTTTCGTATGCGCCCCACACATGCCTCGCAGGCATGGGTCGCATCAAACTGCCATCTTCACGGATACGCCCCCAGTCCCTACAGTGGCATACGGACAGGCGATTTGCCTTCCCCAACAACGACAAGCGCGACTGAAGGAGACAAGTCTTGACACAACATTCCGTGAGCATGGACGAACTGCTGGACCAGTTCCAGATTGCGCAACTGACGCAAAACTGGGGCAACTGGCGCGATACCGGCGACTGGGAGCGGCTGCGCAACTGCTACACACCGGACGCCACCATGGTGACCACCTGGTACAACGGTCCGGCCGCAGGTTTCCTGGAGGCCAGCATCCAGGGCCGCAAGCGGCAACCCAAGGACCGCGGCGGCATGCACGTCATTGGCGGCACCACCAGCTACGTCAAGGGCAGGCGCGCCACGGCTGAATCGCGCATCACGCTGCTGCTGCGCAGCGAAGTGCACGGCCAGCTGGTCGACATCACCGTGTACGGCCGCTTCATCGACTGCCTGCTCAAGTGCGATGATGGCCAGTGGCGCATACAGTCGCGTGAGCCGGTGTACGACAAGGACTTTCTGCGCACCGTAGACCCGGCCGGCTCTGTCAGCCTCGACCCCACCGAACTTGCGAAATACCCGCTGGGCTTTCGCCATCTGGCCTATGTGCAGGCATCCGAGGGCCACAGCATCACCCTGGGCATTCCAGCCACTTACAGCGACGAAGAACAAGCAATCTACGCCAAAGGCAGAGCCTGGCTTGAAGGAGACAAATCATGAAAAAAATCATTTCGACACTGGCTGCCGTGTGCATGAGCACAGGTCTTGGCCTGGGCATGGCGTCGTCGTCGATGGCGCAGGCCTACCCGACCAAAGCCGTCACGCTGATCGTCGGCACCACCGCCGGCGGCGGCTATGACCTGGTAGCCCGCCGCCTTGAAAAGGCCATGACCAAAAACCTCGGCCAGAGCATTGTGGTGGTCAACCGCCCAGGCGCGGGCTCGCTGGTCGGCACCATGGCCGTCCTGCAGGCGCCACCCGACGGCTACACCCTGGCCATGGGCGGCCTGGCCAACATGGTGTTCAACGCGGCGCTGTACAAAAAACTGCCCTACGACCCGCTCGCCGATTTCACCGCCATCGGCATCGCAGCCGAAAGCCCGTATGTGATGGTGACCCGCAAGGATCTGGGTTTGACCGACCTGGCGTCCATCGTCAAATATGCCAAGGCCAACCCCGGCAAGCTGAACCTCGCCAACATCGGCGCCGGCACCGGCCAGCAGGTGCTGGCAGCGGCGTTTCTGAAGGAAGCCGGCGTCAACATGACCAACGTGCCCTACCAGGGCGCGCAGCCAGTCTACATCGATCTGCTGGGCGGGCGCGTCGACATCTACATCGACTCGCTGCCGTCAGCGCGCCGCTTTATCGAAAGCAAGCAGGTCAACGCCCTGTTTGTGACAGGCCCGAAACGCGACGCCACGCTGAACACCATCCCGACCGCCCGCGAATCCGGCTTTCCTGCGCTGGAGATGACCACCTGGTTTGGCCTTTTCGCGCCATCGAAAACACCGCCTGAGGCCATTGCGCGTTTGAACAAAGCCATGGAAGCCTCACTGGCTGATGAAGACATGCGCAAGGAGCTGGCCGCCGGCGGGTTCGATCCGAAACCCTGGGTACCACCCGCTGAAACAGCGCGCTTCGTGAAGGCCGAGTACACCAAGTGGACCAAGGTGATCAAGGACGCCGGGATCACGCTGGATTGACGGACGTTGAGATGCGGGATTGCCGCTGACCCCTGAATCATCCCGCGTCATCCCGGACTTGATCCCGGATCCATCCCCGCTTCGTTGAGCATGGATTGCGGATCAGGTCCGCAATGACAAGCGATGAACGGCAATCCGCATTTTTTTAACGCCCACGGCAAAAATTTAACGTGGATGTTAAAAAATGCGCCTGAGCGGCCCATTTTTCAATTTGTATGGCTTGAAATAGCCGAAAAGCAGGTCAAAAAGGCCTGTTTTAGGTGCCAAATATGGCTGTAGGCCAATAGATATGCACGTGAGTAGCTACGAATTTAATAGCAATTCCAGTGAATCCAGCAATCCGTACCATCACCGCTGGGCTTGAAGCGACCGGATGACCCTCTATTCCGACCAAACCGCAAACTCGTTCCCGCTGGGCTCGGTGAAGTGGAACCTGCGACCGCCCGGAAACGCGAAGATGGGCTTCACGACCTTGCCGCCCGCAGCGACAACACTCGCCAAAGTCTCTTCAAGACGGTCGCTATAAAAAACAATCAGCGCGCTGCCCTTGTCCGTGCTTGCAGTCAGCTCTGACCTGAAGAACCCGCCATCCAGGCCCTGCCCTGAAAAGGCGATGTAGTCAGGGCCATAGTCATCGAAGGCCCAGCCAAACGCGGTTTGAAAAAACAGTTTGGTCGCATCGAGGTCACGGGCCGGGTATTCGACGTAGTTGATCTTGTTGTGGGCTGGCATGCTGCGCTCCTGCGATCCAGGATTTATTCACCCAGATAAGCAGCCCGCACACGCGGGTCATCCAGCAGCTTCTTCGCATCGCCATTCATGGTGACGATGCCCGACTCCATCACATAACCGCGGTCGGCAATGCCCAGCGCACGGCTGGCGTTCTGCTCGACCAGCAGCACGGTGACGCCGCGCGCATACACATCACGCACCACCTCAAAAATCTTGTCAACCATGATGGGCGACAGGCCCATCGACGGTTCGTCGAGCATCAGCACCTTGGGGCGGCTCATCAGCGCGCGGCCCATGGCCAGCATCTGCTGCTCGCCGCCGCTCATGGTGCCGGCGAGCTGGTCCTTGCGCTCTTTCAGGCGGGGGAAGATGGTGAACATCTTTTCTATATCTTCGGCAATGCCCGCCTTGTCACTGCGGATGTAGGCGCCCATCTGCAGGTTCTCGGTGATGGTCATGCGCGTGAACACGCCTCGGCCTTCGGGCACCATGGCCAGGCCCGCCTTGACCAGATCCCACGCGCCCTTGCCGCGTATGCTTTTGCCGAGGTACTCAATGTCGCCATCGACCATGGGCAGCGTGCCGGTGATGGCCTTCATGGTGGTGGTCTTGCCTGCGCCGTTGGAGCCGATCAGCGTGACGAGTTCACCCTCGTTGACATGCAGGTCAACGCCCTTGACAGCCTGGATGCCGCCGTACGCGACCTTCAGGCCGCTGATCTTGAGAAGTGTGTTTGCCATGTTGTTGTTTCTTTCCAATGGCGCTCAGTGACCAGTGCCCAGATAGGCGGTGATCACTTTTTCATTCTTCTGCACATCGGCAGGCGCACCCTCGGCAATCTGCTTGCCGTAGTCGAGCACGGTCACGCGGTCGCACAGGCCCATGACGAGCTTGACGTCATGTTCGATCAGCAGGATCGTGCGGTTGTCCTTGCGGATCTGGTCTATGAGTTCGCGCAGCTGCACCTTCTCGGTCGCATTCATGCCGGCGGCGGGCTCGTCGAGCGCGATGAGTTGCGGGTCTGTCGCCAGTGCGCGGGCAATTTCAAGCCTGCGCTGGTCGCCATAGCTCAGCGTGCGGGCCTTGAAGTCTGCGTATTTGGCTATGCCTACATAGTCCAGCAACTCATGTGCGCGTTTGGCAATCGCCGCTTCTTCGGATTTGAAGCCAGGCGTGCGCAAGACAGCGCCCATCAAGCCGGATTTGGTGCGGATGTGCCGGCCCACCATGACGTTCTCAAGCGCCGTCATTTCTGCGAAGAGGCGGATGTTCTGGAAGGTACGGGCAATGCCGGCCCTGGCGACCTCATGCACCGCCGTAGGTGTGTACTTCTTGCCGGCCAGTTCAAAGCTGCCGCTGTCGGGCGTGTAGAGGCCCGTCAGCACATTGAAAAATGTGGTCTTGCCCGCGCCGTTGGGGCCTATCAGGCCATAGACCTGGCCGCGCTCGATGTGGATGCCAACATCACTGAGGGCCTGCAGGCCACCAAAGCGCTTGGAGACACCTGAGACTTTGAGAATGGTTTCGCTCATGCCATTCTCCTTATGGATTGATGGAACTGGAAGGCACGGGCGCAACAGGCTTGATGCGCGTCTTGCCATGCTCGGGTGAAGGCCAGAGCCCGCGCGGTCGTAGCAGCATGATGACAATCATCGCCAGTGCGATCAGCAACTGCCGCAGGATGGATGAATCAAGCCGCCCATCGGTCATGGCCTGTAGCGGACCTGCAACGTGACGCAATACTTCGGGCAGGGCTGCAAGCAACAGCGCGCCAATGATGACGCCCGGCAAATGCCCAATGCCACCCAGCACCACCATGGCAACAATCATGATGGACTCCATCAAACTGAAAGACTCGGGCGATACAAAACCCTGGAAGGCCGCGAACATCGCGCCCGACACACCGCCGAAAGTAGCACCCATACCGAAGGCCAGCAGCTTGAGGTTGCGGGTGTTGATGCCCATGGCCTTGGCGGCGATCTCGTCTTCACGAATCGCCATCCAGGCGCGACCTATGCGCGAATTTTCAAGCCGGTGGCAGATGACGATGGAGACGATCACCAGCGCCAGGAAGAGGTAGTAATACATGGACACCGAGTTGAAGGTGATGCCGAGAAATTCATGCGTCTTGCCAAGGTCAAAGCCGAAGAACTTCATCGAATCAATCTGGCTGATGCCTTTGGGGCCATTGGTCAGGTTGATGGGACGGTCCAGGTTGTTCAGGAAGACGCGGATGATTTCACCAAAACCCAGCGTGACGATGGCGAGGTAATCACCGCGCAATTTCAGCGTGGGTGCGCCCAGCAATACGCCGAATAATCCCGCCAGCGCAGCCGCAGCGGGGATGATGGCCCAGATGGGTAAATGCAGCCCGTTGGGGAACGCCGCCTTGATGGCCGGAAAGGCATCGGCCAGATGCGGCGAACCGAGCAATGCAAACAGGTAGGCACCGACCGCAAAGAAGGCCACGTAGCCCAGATCCAGCAGGCCGGCATAACCGACCACGATGTTCAGGCCCAGCGCCAGCAGCACATAAAGCAGCGCCATGTCGACAATGCGCACCCAGGCGTTGCCGCCCTGCTGCAACAGCACTGGCAGTATCAGCAGTCCGATGGCGACGATGATGGAGGTGACGAGTTTGTTGGGTTTCATCATGATGTGTTCCTAGGCCCTGTCCGCCACACGTTCGCCCAGCAGGCCTGACGGCCTCAGGGTGAGCACGAAGATCAGCACGATGAACGCGAAGATATCGGAGTACTGGCTGCCCAGAACGCCGCCTGTCAGCGGGCCGATGTAACCCGCCCCTATCGACTCGATGAGCCCGAGCAGGATGCCGCCCAGCACCGCACCGCCAAGGTTGCCGATGCCGCCGAACACCGCAGCGGTGAAAGCCTTGAGGCCGGGCAAAAAACCCATGGTGTGTTGCACGGTGCCGTAATTGGAGGCATACATCACGCCGGCCAGTGCGGCCAGCACGGCGCCGATGATGAAGGTGGCCGAGATAACCGTGTCCGGTTTGACACCCATGAGTGCGGCAACGCGCGGGTTCTCTGCGGTAGCGCGCATGGCCCTGCCCAGTTTTGTGTAATGCACCAGCCACATCAGGATGGACAGCGAGACCGCCGTGGCGCCAAGAATGAAAATCTGCGTCACGGTGATGACCGCGCCACCTACATGGATGGGGTCGGCCGGCAGCAGTGTCGGGTAGGGTTTGTAATTGGGCTTCCAGATGATCATGGCAAGTGTCTGCAGCAGCAGCGACATGCCGATGGCGGTGATCAGCGGTGCCAGTTTGGGGGAGTTGCGCAGTGGGCGGTAGGCGATTTTTTCAATCGCAAAATTCAGCGCAGCGCAAACTACGCAGGCAATCAGCAAGGCAATCAGCAGGATCAGCCAGCCAGGGGCATTGGGCATGGACTCGCGCATCAGGCCGATGATGGTCCAGCTGGTCAGTGCGCCCACCATCAGTACCTCGCCGTGCGCGAAGTTGATGAGGTTGATGATGCCGTACACCATGGTGTACCCCAGAGCGATCAGGGCATACATGCTGCCCAGAACCAGACCGTTGATGATCTGTTGCAGGAATACTTCCATAAAACGGCTCTCCCATGACTTGTAGAAAATTCTGCGCGCCTGATTGTGAGGTCAGGTTAACAAAAAGCCCGCCTTGGTGGCAATGGAACTTGTCCAAAGACTGTCCACAGAGCCGGGGGCGAGCTGATGCGCAAATTGTAGCCACGGGGCTTTAGCGAGAATCGGGCCAACCTGCCGGTTTCTGCGGGGTTTACCCGTGGAAAACACAGGTCGATACTCTTTTTCAGTCGCCTTTTGACCCGGACTGTTTGTCCCGGTTTTTCTGCTTCAGCTCATTGAGCTTGTCGGCAATGCGGATTTCAAGGCCGCGGTTGACCGGGCGGTAAAACTCGGGCGCCTGCATGCCTTCGGGGAAATAGTTTTCACCGGCCGCAAAACCATCTTCCTCGTTGTGGGCGTAACGGTAGTTCTTGCCGTAATCCAGCGACTTCATGAGTTTGGTCGGGGCATTGCGCAGGTGCATGGGCACAGGGCGCGTTCCGTCATTCTTGATGAAGGCCTTGATCTCATTGAAGGCCACATAAGCGGCATTGGATTTGGGGGCAATCGCCAGATAGAGCACACACTGCGCCAGCGCCAGTTCACCTTCAGGTGAGCCGAGCCGTTCATACACTTCGGCGGCATCAAGCGCCATGCGCAGCGCGCGCGGGTCGGCCAGGCCGATGTCTTCGCTGGCCATGCGTATCAGCCGGCGGGCCATGTATTTGGGCTCGGCGCCGCCATCGAGCATGCGCATGAACCAGTAGAGTGCGGCATCAGGGTCTGACCCGCGCACGGATTTGTGCAGCGCCGAGATCGTGTCGTAGAACTGCTCGCCGCCCTTGTCGTAGCGGCGCATGCGCTCGCCCAGCACCTTCATGAGCCAGGCATCAGTGACTTCGGTAATCGGGCCGGATTTTTCGTTGCCTGCCGCGACTGCCAGCGACTCCAGTGTGTTGAGCAGCCGGCGCGCGTCGCCATCGGCATAGGCCACCAGCCTGTCGATAGCTGCGGCCTCCATGCTTTCAATGCCCTGCAGCGCCTTGCGTTCAAGCGCTACGGCGACGATCTTGCGCAGGTCGTCTTCCGACAACGGCTGCAGTACATAAACTGCTGCGCGTGAGAGCAAAGCCGAGTTCACCTCAAAAGACGGATTCTCTGTCGTTGCGCCAATAAAGGTAAACAGGCCACTTTCAACATGCGGCAAAAAAGCATCCTGCTGGCTTTTGTTGAAACGGTGCACCTCGTCAACAAATACGATGGTGGGCTTGCCCCCGGCATCTGCGAGGTCACCGCTCTGGCCGCGCCAGATGGTGGCCTGCTCTACCGCTTCACGGATTTCCTTGACACCACCCAGCACCGCAGAGATGGTGATGAAGTGCGCATCAAAGCTGCTGGCCATGAGGCGCGCAATGGTGGTCTTGCCGACGCCGGGCGGGCCCCAGAGAATGCAGCTATGCGGCTGGCCGGACTCGAACGCGATGCGCAGCGGCATGCCTTCGCCGAGCAGGTGCTGCTGACCTATGACTTCACCAAGTGTTTGCGGGCGCAGCCGCTCCGCCAGCGGAATCGCAGGCGTGTTTTTTTTGTTGCTGGTGGATCGGGTTGCCGTCATGGTGTCCAAGCTTAACCCGCTCAAGAGGCCGGCAAGCGCTTCGTTTACTGGCGGATCACGGCCGCACCGGCAGGCGGCTTGAACTGGAAGCTGGCAGGCGCCAGCGTGGGGTTGACTTCAAACTGGTTGAAGGTCATCACCGACTTCTGGCCAAAGCTGTCGAGGATTTCAAGTGCGGCCAGTTCACTGCCCTTGTCTGTGGGCTTGAGACCGACGGTGATGCTCTGCAACTGGCCGTCCTTGCCCTTGGGGGTGGCTTCAACCCACTGCAAACCTGACTTTTCAGGCAACGCTTTCAGATTGAAATCAGCCTGCAGGCCTTTAAGGTCAGACGCCGTTGCGATCACTGCTGCGGGCGTACCGTTCAGCGCCTGCGCGAGTTTGCGCGAGGTCACCTGGTTCAGGTCCATGTCATGCAGCCACAGCGTCTGGCCGTCAGACACAATGCTTTGTTCAAACGGCCTGGTGTAGACAAACCTGAAGCGGTTGGGCCGCAGAAATTCAAACGTGCCACTGGAGGTTTTTGTTTTGGGCGCTGCGCCGTCTTTGGCGGGGCTGGTCACGACCTGTGTGAACGCGGCGCGGCCACTCTTTGTGTTTTTGACGAAATTTTCAAGACTGTCCAGCCCCGAAGTCTGCGCATGCGCGGCAACACAAGCCAAGGCCAAAGAAGCGACGGCCAGTAGACGAGAAGATGAAGAAATGGCTTTTGTAATCATGAGAACAAGTTTGGGGCCAGCCTGTCGATTTGCCTGTCGTCATTCAGCCCGTGCGGGCACCAGAATTTCACGCTGACCACTGCCCGACATGGCACTGATCAGGCCGGCTTTCTCCATCTCTTCCAGCATGCGCGCCGAGCGGTTATAACCAATCTTCAGGTGACGCTGCACCAGCGAAATCGAGGCCTTGCGGTTTTTCAGCACCACCTCTACGGCCTGGTCGTACATGGGGTCTTTGTCGCCACCGGCTTCGCTCAGGTCCCCACCCAGGTCGCCGCCCTCCCCGTCCACGGTACCGCCTTCCAGCACGCCGTCGATGTAGTTGGGTTCGCCCTGGGACTTGAGGTAAGCCACCACGCGATGAACTTCGTCGTCACTCACAAACGCACCATGCACCCGGATTGGAAAGCCTGTACCACTCGGCATGTAAAGCATGTCACCCATGCCTAACAAAGCCTCGGCGCCCATCTGGTCCAGAATGGTGCGGCTGTCGATCTTGCTCGACACCTGGAAGGACAGGCGGGTAGGAATATTCGCCTTGATCAGGCCGGTGATCACATCAACGCTGGGGCGCTGAGTGGCCAGCACCAGATGGATGCCGGCAGCACGCGCCTTTTGTGCAAGACGCGCAATCAGCTCTTCAATCTTTTTGCCGACCACCATCATCAGGTCGGCCAACTCATCAATGACCACCACGATGTAGGGCAGGCGCTCCAGCGGCTCGGGCTGGTCGGGCGTCAGGCTGAAAGGGTTGTAAAGAAATTCGCCGCGGTCTTTGGCTTCTTCAATCTTGGCGTTATAGCCGGCCAGGTTGCGCACGCCAAGCTTGCTCATGAGCTTGTAGCGCTTTTCCATCTCCATCACGCACCAGTTCAAACCGTGCGCGGCCTGACGCATGTCGGTGACGACGGGGGCCAGCAAATGCGGAATGCCTTCATAGACGCTCATTTCCAGCATCTTGGGGTCGATGAGCAGCAGGCGCACATCACGTGCATCGGCCTTGTAAAGCAGGCTCAGGATCATCGCGTTGATACCGACCGACTTGCCTGAACCAGTGGTGCCGGCAACCAGGCAGTGCGGCATCTTGGCGAGGTCAGCCACCACGGCATTGCCGCCGATGTCCTTGCCCAGGCCAATCGTAAGCAGCGAGCGGGCTTCGTTGTACACCTGCGAACCCAGAATTTCACTGAGCTTGATGGACTGGCGCTTGGCGTTGGGCAGCTCTAGCGCCATGAAGTTCTTGCCGGGAATGGTTTCAATCACGCGTATAGACACCAGGCTGAGCGCACGCGCCAGGTCTTTGGCAAGGTTGACGACCTGCGAACCCTTGACGCCTGTGGCGGGTTCGATTTCATAACGCGTGATGACCGGGCCTGGCGCTGCAGCAACCACGCGCACTTCAACGCCAAAGTCCTTGAGCTTTTTCTCGATGAGGCGCGAGGTCATCTCAAGCGTCTCGGGCGCTACGCTTTCCTGGCGGCCCACTGCACCGTCGAGCAGATCGACCTGCGGGAGTTTGGAGTCCGGCATCTCGCTGAACAGCGGCTTCTGGCGCTCTTTGGCGACACGTTCGCTTTTGGGAATGTCGACCAGCGTGGGCTCAATCAGCACAGGCACAGGGTGGTGTTCTTCAATTTCTATGCGCTCATCGACAAGGGTCTCTTCACGCTCACGCGCGGCGAGTTTGCCGAGAGCAAGATCTTCTGCAATCTCGCGTTTTTCACGGCGCGAGTCGATGAGGTTGTAAATCCACTCGCCAATGCCCTGGGCCGCGTGCGCCCAGGAAAAACTGAACACCACGGACACGGCAATCACACCCAGCGCAATCAGCACCAGGCCCGAACCGGCAAAACCCATCCACTTCATGCCGGCACTGCCAACCAGATAACCCAGGGCGCCGCCCGCCTGATCAGGCAGCCGGCCTTCAAAACGGTAGAGCCGCGACCACTCCAGTCCGGCACTG
This sequence comes from Polaromonas sp., assembly GCF_016185115.1. Classification (GTDB taxonomy): domain Bacteria; phylum Pseudomonadota; class Gammaproteobacteria; order Burkholderiales; family Burkholderiaceae_C; genus Polaromonas. The sequence continues at coordinate 439,631 of NZ_JACPOF010000017.1, forward strand.
GCAGCCAGCAGCAGCAGCAGCGACAACCAGAACTTCAGGCGGCTCGTGTGCAGGCCGGAAGATTCGGCACGCGATTCACCCCGCAGCCAGCGCGCCAGTGAGGCCAGCCAGACGCGGGCACCAGCGGCAAGCATCCACCAGACCGAGAAGCCGAGAAGAAAATAACTGGCATCGGCCAGCCATGCACCAAGGCGACCACCCCAATTGCGTGCCGCCGCTGGCAGCAAGCCGGTGGCCTGCCCGCTGCCAGAGGTGGACCAGGCGGCATCCTGCGGTGAATAGCTGAGCAGGGCCGCCAGCCAGAAAACCAGGCCCAGCAGGCCAAGAATCAGGGCAACCTCATGGGCAAACCGCTTGACGCCAGCAGGCGCGCCTGCGGCCTGGGCATTTCGGGAATTCAGGGTGTCGAGAGAGTAGGTCATGTACTTTTCAGAGCTTACCGCAGTCGGGTAAAAGGTCCGAAAACGGCAGGCAGGCTGCCGCAGCGGTCAGGCGAACAGCCGTAAGGGCTAACCGAGGGAATTCAGGCGTTCCTTGACCAGCATGGAGCCGTCGCTGCGGGTTTCGATAAAACCGCGCTCTTCAAGGTCTTTCATCACACGGCTGACCATCTCGCGCGAGGCGCCGACCATTTTGGCCAGATCCTGGCGGGACACCTTGTCGCGGATGATCGCATTACCTTCGGAGTCAACAACGGCAAATTCAAGCAGCGCACGGGCAACGCGTCCGTACACGTCCATCAAGGCCAGCGATTCGATCTTGCGGTCTGCGTGGCGCAGGCGCTGAACCAGGCCCTTCATCACGGCATAGGCCATGGACGAATTTTCAGGCAGGCAGCGGGCAAACTCCTGCCGGCCCAGCACCAGCACATCGGTCTGGACTTCTGCGCGCACGGTGGCGGAATGGGGTTCGTTGTCTATCAGGCTCATTTCGCCGACATAATCGCCGGGCTGCATCGTGGCAAGAATGACTTCCCGGCCGCGTGCATCTGTGGTGATGACGCGGGCACGGCCGGTCAGGATGATGGACAGGGCGTTGGACTTTTTGCCCTGCTCGACGATAGCCTCACCCCGCTTGAAGCGGGATTTGATCACTGCCTCGGACACCGATTCAGCCTGGGCGGCAGTCAGCATGGAAAACAGGGGAACCCGGCGAATCAGTTCCAGGTTGGACACCATCGTAGACATATTTGAATTTCCTCCGACCTCACCGACGACAGGACTAAAGCGTCTTCATACAATTGCATTTTTAATGCCAGGATTGCATGCTGGGTTCAGCTTCCCCAATATCGCGACTTTAACTGAGTTGCCTGTATCGCAAAATCACTTTTCACAATGAAACATTCTAAAGTCCTGATTCTCGGCTCCGGCCCTGCTGGCTACACCGCCGCCGTCTATGCCGCGCGCGCCAACCTGAACCCGGTGCTCATCACCGGCATCGCGCAGGGCGGCCAGCTGATGACCACAACAGAGGTCGACAACTGGCCCGCCGACGTACACGGCGTACAGGGGCCAGACCTGATGCAGCGCTTTCTCGAGCATGCAGAGCGTTTCAAGACAGAAATCATTTTTGACCACATCAACAAGGTCGATTTCAGCAAGCGCCCCTTCACCCTGACCGGCGACAGCGGCACTTACACCTGCGACTCGCTCATCATTGCCACCGGCGCATCGGCCAAATACCTGGGGCTTGATTCTGAAACCGCTTTTATGGGCCGCGGCGTCTCAGGGTGTGCGACTTGCGACGGTTTTTTCTACCGGGAACAGGAGGTCTGCGTGGTGGGCGGCGGCAACACCGCTGTTGAAGAAGCCCTGTATCTGTCAAACATTGCCAGCAAGGTTTACCTGGTTCATCGCCGCGACAAATTCAAGGCGGAAGCCATCCTGGTCGACAAGCTCAACGAGAAGGTGGCAGCCGGGAAAATCGTCCTCAAGGTGCACAACACGCTGGAAGAAGTGCTGGGCGACCAAGGCGGCGTCACCGGTGTTCGCCTCAAAAGCACGCTGAACGACACGAAGCAGGACATCACCCTCAAGGGCTGTTTTATCGCCATCGGCCATCAGCCCAATACCGACATCTTCAGCGGCCAGCTGGAGATGAAGGACGGCTACATCATCACCAAAACCGGCCTGCAGGGTTTTGCGACCATGACCAGCGTGCCGGGCATTTTTGCGGCGGGCGACGTGCAGGACCATATTTACCGCCAGGCCATCACCAGCGCAGGCACCGGCTGCATGGCGGCCCTCGATGCCCAGCGCTTCCTTGAGCAAAACGACTGAAAAGCGACGTTTTCTGCCAATTACCGACCCATGCTTGCCTTCGGGCAACAGGATTTGGACGAAATCCTTTTTCAGGCTATAATCATTGGCTAAGCTGAATTCCAGAACGTCTAAACGATTTTGGTTTTCGCATCCGATTTCAATTTTTTACGGAGAGTGCTCATGGCACGCGTCTGTCAGGTTACGGGCAAAGGCCCGATGGTAGGAAACAACGTTTCCCACGCCAACAACAAAACGAAACGCCGGTTTATGCCTAACCTGCAATACCGCCGTTTCTGGGTCGAGTCCGAGAACCGCTGGGTGCGCCTGCGCATCACCAGCGCCGGTCTTCGTTTGATCGACAAAAAAGGCATCGATGCCGTCCTGGTGGACCTTCGTGCCCGCGGTGAAGTCTAAGGAGAACCGACATGGCTAAAGGCGCACGCGAAAAAATCAAGCTGGAATCAACCGCCGGCACCGGTCACTTCTACACGACCACCAAAAACAAGAAGACCACGCCCGACAAAATGCTGATCATGAAATTTGATCCAAAAGCACGCAAGCACGTGGAATACAAGGAAATCAAGCTGAAGTAATTCGGCCTGCTCTCCACGCAGCGTTTGCTGCGACAAAAACCGCTGTTATCACAGCGGTTTTTTTATGTCTGCATGATTCGTGTTTCAGGCAAGCACTGCCGAATCGCCCTCGCCTTTGGCAGTTCCGGCCAAACCGCAGCGCACGACCTCTGCAGCAGCCTGTCGATACTTTCTCAGTGCTGCGGCAGGGAGATTCATACATGGTTGCCGGCATGGTCAGTCGCGGCCGCTTGCAGCGAAGACCGGCGTAAAAAAACCGCCTGGCGTTTCCGCCGGCGGTCAGTTTTGTCTGGCTTGCGCCAGGGAGGTGATCAGGCGCGGGCAGCGCGCAGCTTCATCGAGAACTCGCGCAGGGCGGAAATACCGCTTTCCTCAGCACGGTGGCACCAGGCCTGCAGGTCAGCAGCCAGTTGCTCACGCGATGCATTGGTGCTCAGCCACATCTGGCGCAGCTCTTCACGCATGGTGACCATCTTGTCCAGCACAGGGTGTTCAGCCCTGGCCTGGGCAATCTGCGTCCTGGCCGTGGCAGGCACCTTGTCGTCGTCACGATGCAGCCAGCGGTTGGCGACGCGCAAGACAGAAATGTCCGCTTTTTTTGCCCGCAGCAGTTCAACTTCGGCACGGCCAGCACGGCGCAGTTCGCGCGCGAAACCAGCCATCACTTCATAACGGTGGGCGATCAGGGCTTCAAGGGTTTTCTCGTCGGCCACAGGCTGGATGGAACCCAGTTGCAGCTTGGGCGGCACCTTCTTGACGCTGGCCAGGCCCACGCGCTCAAGCGCACGGATGTAGATCCAGCCGATGTCGAACTCGTAAGGTTTTACAGAGAACTTGGCCGATGTTGGATAGGTGTGATGGTTGTTGTGCAACTCTTCGCCGCCAATCATGATGCCCCAGGGCGAAATATTGGTGCTGGCGTCAGGCGCCTCGAAGTTGCGATAGCCCCAGTAGTGGCCGATACCGTTGATGATGCCGGCTGCCGTCACGGGAATCCAGGCCATCTGCACGGCCCACACGGCCAGGCCGGCAACGCCGAACAGGGCCAGGTCGATGATCATCATCAGGCCAACGCCCTGCCAGCTGTAGCGGGTATACAGGTTGCGTTCAAGCCAGTCGTTAGGGGTGCCGTGGCCGTACTTGACCATGGTTTCCTTGTTTTTGCTTTCGGCGCGATAAAGTTCGGCACCTTCCCAGAACACCTTCTTGATGCCGTGGGCCTGCGGGCTGTGCGGGTCTTCAATGGTTTCGCATTTGGCGTGGTGCTTGCGGTGAATGGACACCCACTCTTTGGTCACCTGACCGGTGCCAAGCCACAGCCAGAAACGGAAAAAATGCGACGGAATGGCGTGCAGGTCCATGGCGCGGTGCGCCTGGTGGCGATGCAGGTAAATCGTCACGCTGGCAATGGTGATGTGTGTGGTCACCAAGGTGTACAACACAATTTGCCACCAGCTTGCAGCGAGAAGTCCGTGGGCCAGCCAGTCAATGGCGGCGTCAAAAACAAACATGTATGTCCTTTAAACAATCCGGAAAATGCAGCCAAAAATGGCCGCTGTTCGGGCGATCCGGGCAGCCCCTTATTCTAAACGGAAGCCCCCCGAAAACAAAGCTTTTCATCTGACCTTCAGAGGGAGTCAGGTTCCCGAAACACTTCAAATCAGCGCATTTGAGAACTTGTTCCGGCTTATTGGCCGATGATCATGCTTTTTCCCAAACTGCCGCAAAGAAACCATCGGTATGGTGAAGATGCGGCCACAGGCGCAAATGCGGGCCGCTCACAAGCGTTTCGGCATGCTCCACCCCAAGGTGAGTCAATAAAGATCCGGTTTCAAGAGGCGTGAATTCTTTATTTGCAGCGCCAAAGGCCTCCGCAATCGCCTCGTTTTCCTGCCTCAGCACGCTGCAGGTCGCGTAGACCAGCCGGCCGCCCGGTTTCAGCAGGCGCGCGGCGCTTTGCAAAATCGCGGTTTGTTTGGCAACCAGCTCTTCAATCGCCTTGGGGTTCTGCCGCCATTTCAGGTCAGGGTTGCGCCTGAGCGTTCCGAGTCCCGAACAGGGCGCATCGACCAGAACCCGGTCGATCTTGCCGGCCAGGCGCTTGATGCGGTCATCGCGCTCATGCGCAATCGCCACCGGATGCACGTTCGACAAACCGCTGCGCGCCAGCCGCGGTTTGAGCGCATCCAGCCGGTGACCCGAGGTGTCAAAGGCATACAGGCGGCCGGTGTTGCGCATCATGGCGCCCAGGGCCAGGGTTTTGCCGCCTGCACCGGCGCAAAAATCAACCACCATCTCGCCGCGCTTCGCATCAACCAGCAAGGCCAGCAACTGCGAGCCTTCGTCCTGCACCTCGATGGCGCCGCGCGTGAAGGCATCAAGTTTGCCCAGTTGGGACTTGTCGGCCAGGCGCAGGCCCCAGGGCGAATAAGGCGTGGCCACGGTCTTGAGTGATGCCCTGGTCAGCTCCTTCTGGATGTCGGCACGCTTGTCTTTCAGCGTGTTCACGCGCATATCAAGCCCGGCTGGGGCATTGAGACTTTCGACCAGCGGCCAGAAGTCGTCGCCGAGCTGCTCCTTGAGCGGCTCGACCAGCCATGCCGGCAGGTTGTGGCGATGGAGTTCCATCAAATCGGCCGGTTTGACCTGGTCACACCTTTTTAACCAGTCGATTTCCTGGTCGGTCAGTGCAGCCAGCAGGAAGTCGCGGTCTGCAGCAAAACCCAGGATCGCCAGCCGGCGCTCGGGCGGGCCGCTACCGTGCTGGGCGAGGTAGGTATAGAGGTTTTTCTTGCGCAATACATCGTATATGGTTTCGGCAACCGTTGCGCGCTCACGCGGCCCGAGGCGAAACTCGCGGAAATAGCGCGAAAGCACCATGTCTGCCGGGTGGTCAAATTTGAGGACCTGCTTGAGAAGCTCGGAACAACTGTCGAGTAAGGCTTTAGGATGCATAGAGGGAACTTGTCCGTGGGTAATTTGGGGCCGCGCAAATGGGTTTTCGTGATGAGCTGCCAGGCGCAAAATCCAAGGCAAGACTGATGCCTTGCCTGATTTTGCAACAACGCAGATCGCCCGAAAACCCATTTGCCCTGCGGGTTGTGACGAAATCGGGCGATTTGACTACCAAATCCCTTGCATGGGCATGAGCCCATGCGGCGTGATATTGGCAGCCAACTCATCCCGATTGCGTCGCAACGCGACCCCAAATTACCCACGGACAAGTTCCTTATTGTCCCACCCCTACTCTTCTCCCAGCCCTTTACCCTTACACCGCAAGCATGTCCGACACAACGCCAGAGAATTTTCCGCCGCTCATCGAAACGCCACTGGGCCGTTACCGCCACTACAAGGGCATGCTCTACGACGTGGTCGGCACCGTGCGCCACAGCGAAAGTCTGGAGCCCATGACGCTTTACCGAGCGCTTTACGGGGAGCATGGCTTGTGGGTGCGACCAGCGGCGATGTTCAATGAGGAGGTTGTGATTGAAGGCGTGCAGCAGCCACGGTTCACCAAGGTTGATGACGCGACACCCATCAAATAAGCGACGTCGTCGATAATCGTGGGTTATGTCCGAATCCACTGAAATCGAAAAACAGGTCAAGCGCCGCCGCACGTTTGCCATCATCTCCCACCCCGACGCGGGTAAAACCACGCTGACAGAAAAGCTGCTGCTGTTCTCGGGCGCGATCCAGATCGCCGGCAGCGTCAAGGCCCGCAAGGCCGCGCGTCATGCGACCTCGGACTGGATGGAGATTGAAAAGCAGCGCGGCATCTCGGTGGCTTCATCGGTCATGCAGATGGAATACCGCGACTGCGTGATCAACCTGCTCGATACGCCGGGCCACCAGGATTTCTCTGAAGACACATACCGCGTGCTGACCGCTGTTGATGCGGCGCTGATGGTGATTGATGCCGCCAACGGCGTCGAGCCGCAGACCCGCCGCCTGCTGCAGGTTTGCCGCGCGCGCAACACGCCCATCCTGACCTTCGTCAACAAGATGGACCGTGAGGTTCAGGACCCCATGAGCGTGATGGACGAGATCGAGCGCGAACTCGGCATGACTGTTATCCCTTTCACCTGGCCGGTGGGCATGGGCAAGCTCTTCCACGGTGTGTATGACAGGCGCGAAGACCGCATGCGCGTCTTCAGCCCCGGCGAAGAAAAAGCCGGTGGCGACGATGAAATCCTGACCGGGCTGGACAACGCAGAAGCAGTCAAACGCTTCGGTGCCGAATACACCCAGGCGCAAGGCGAGATTGAACTGGTCGCCGGCGCAACGCCTGAATTCAACCGTGATGAATTCCTGGCGGGCAAACAAACACCGATGTTCTTCGGCTCGGCCATCAACAACTTCGGCGTGCAGGAGGTGCTGGACGCGCTGGTAGACCTGGCGCCCGCGCCCGCCGACCGCGAAGCCATCCAGCGCGTTGTGCACCCGGAAGAGAAAAAATTCTCGGGCGTTGTGTTCAAAATCCAGGCGAATATGGACCCAGCCCACCGCGACCGCATTGCATTTTTGCGCGTGGCCAGCGGCGAATTCACGCGCGGCATGCGGCTGAAAGTCGTGCGCAGCGGCAAGGAGCTTCGCCCCAACACCGTGGTCAGCTTCATGAGCCAGCGCCGCGAATTGCTCGACACCGCCTTTGCGGGCGACATCATCGGCATCCCCAACCACGGCGTGCTGCAGCTGGGCGACACACTCACCGAAGGCGAGGCGCTGCAGTTCACCGGCCTGCCGTTTTTTGCGCCTGAAATGTTCCGCTCGGTTGAAGTCGCCGACCCGCTGCGCAGCAAGCAGTTGCGCGCAGGTCTCACGCAGCTGGGCGAAGAAGGCGCCATCCAGGTCTTCAGGCCGATTGCCGGCTCAGTGCTGTTGCTGGGCGCTGTCGGGCAGTTGCAGTTCGAAGTGGTCGCGCACCGGCTGGAGCATGAGTACGGCGTCAAGGCACGCATCATGGGCAGCAGTTTTAACCTGGCGCGCTGGGTGACGTCTGAAGACCCGAACGAGCTGAAGAAATTCATGGACGCCAATGCGCATCGCGTTGCACTTGACGCGGTGGATGCACCGACTTTGCTGGTAGACCACAGTGCCACTTTGCGTGCGGTGGAGCAGCAGTGGCCCAAGATCAAATTCCACGCGCTGCGCGAGCACGCCGGGCTGGTCTTCCAGTCCAAGATGTGATTCGGGCGCGGATCGCCGCAAGAGCATTACATCGGTAACATTTCCATTGCTTTTGCGGCAAACCATGCGACAGTGCATGGCATTCGAAACCAACCGAGGAAGAGACCATGAAATCCATCATCGCCAGCGCCGCACTCATCGCCGCCATGAGCCCCGCTTTTGCCCAGATGTACAACTCTGCGCCTGACCCCTGCACGCCGGTGTTTGCCGCCTGCGAAGCTGCCGGTTACTCGAAAGACGAAACCGCACCCGCAGGCAAAAAGATCTTCGCGGAATGCGGCGGCCCGCTGATGCACGGTAAAAAGGTTGAGGGCGTCAAGGTCGATGCCAAGGTTGCAGCACGCTGCACCCGCTTCAAGGCCGACAAGGACAAGTTCGAGAAGAAATGGCAGCTCACCAACAAGTGAAGGCTACCGCTACAGGCCGCGCTACGCCCGCTGGGGCAACGGCAGCGCAGTCTTGTAGCGCACCTGCTTGAGCGCAAAGCTCGAGCGGATTTTTTCGATGCCCGGGATGGGCGTGAGCTGTTCCAGGATGAATTTCTCAAGCGCGGCGATATCGGCAATCGCGACGCGAATCAGGTAGTCGCTGTCGCCCGTCATCAAATAGCACTCCATCACCTCATCGTGCTCGGCGATGCGGCGCTCAAACTCACCCAGCGCCTCCTTGCTTTGTGAGCGCAGGCTGATGGAGATGAACACACTCAAACCCAGCCCCAGCGCCGCCGCACTGGCAATTGCCACATAGCGGTCGATCACCTTCGCCGATTCCAGCGCCTTGACGCGCGCAAGGCAAGGCGACGGACTCAAATGCACACGCCGCGCCAGTTCGACATTGGACAGCGAACCATCACGCTGCAGTTCATCAAGAATCTTCAAATCAATGTTATCAAGCTGCATAAGACTTACAAATTAGGTTTATTCGGCATTTTATGCTTCAAATAAGGGTTAAAACCCGTTATTGAAGCAGCACCTTTCGCGTGAAAGTACGTAAAGTCAAAATGCCATGAATGACACTACCCCACTCCATCTTTTGCAGGCTGCGACAGCCATGAACAACATCGATCCTGATCCGCAGGAAACCGCCGAATGGCGCGAAGCCTTCCAGGCGCTGGTCGCCACCCAAGGCCCCGCACGTGCACGCCAGATGCTGGACGAACTGAGCCGCGTCGCGCGCACCCAGCGCACCGGCTGGCAACCGGATTTGTCGACACCCTATGTCAACAGCATTCATGTGAATGAGCAACCGGTTTTCCCGGGCGATCTGGCGATGGAAGAACGGCTGGCGTCATTGATGCGATGGAACGCCCTGGCCATGGTGGTCAAGGCCAACCAGGCAGAAACCGGCGGCTCGGCAGAGCTGGGCGGCCACATTGCCAGTTATGCCAGTGCGGCCGATTTGTTTGAAACCGGCTTCAACCACTTCTTTCATGCGCGTGAAGGCACGGCTGAAGGCCAGCACCGCGGCGACCTCGTGTTTTTCCAGCCGCACAGCGCACCCGGCGTTTACGCACGTGCCTATCTCGAAGGCCGCCTCGAAGAAAAAGACCTCGGCTTTTACCGGCAGGAACTGACATCGGGCGACGCGCAGGGCCTGTGCAGCTACCCGCACCCCTACCTGATGCCGGACTTCTGGCAGTTCCCCACCGGCTCCATGGGCATAGGCCCCATCAGCTCGATTTACCACGCACGTTTCATGCGCTACCTCACGCACCGCCGCCTGCTCGACTGCACAGGCCGCAAGGTGTGGGGGGTGTTCGGCGACGGCGAGATGGACGAACCCGAATCCATGAGCGCGCTGACGCTGGCCGCACGCGAAGGCCTGGACAACATGGTCTGGGTGGTCAATTGCAACCTGCAGCGCCTTGACGGCCCGGTGCGCGGCAATGGCCGCATCATCGATGAGCTTGAAAAACTGTTTGCCGGCGCAGGCTGGAACGTCATCAAGCTGGTATGGGGCAGCGACTGGGACGGCCTGTTTGCACGCGACCTGACTGGCGCGCTTGCCAGCGCGTTTGCGCACACGGTCGACGGCCAGATGCAGACCTTTGCCGCCAAGGACGGCCGCTTTAACCGCGACAACTTCTTCGGCCAGAACGAAGAACTGGCGCGCCTGGCGCAAGGCATGACGGACGAACAAATCGACCGCCTCAAGCGCGGCGGCCACGACCTGGTGAAGATCCACGCCGCCTACGCAGCGGCTGCCAACCACAAGGGCCAGCCGACGGTGATTCTTGCGCACACCAAAAAGGGCTACGGCATGGGCAGCGCCGGCCAGGGCAAGATGACCACGCACTCGCAGAAAAAATTCGACGAGACCGACCTGCTGGAGTTCCGCAACCGCTTCAACCTGCCGCTCAGCGACGAGCAGGCCAAAAGCCTGACCTTCTACAAACCGGCTGCCGACAGCGCAGAGATGCAGTACATGCACGCCAAACGCACGGCGCTCGGCGGCTACCTGCCCAAACGCGAGACCACTGCGGACATCGTGCCCATCCCCGCCCTGCCTGCCTACGCCAGCTTTGCGCTGAAGGCCGACGGCAAGGAGATGAGCACCACCATGGCTTTTGTGCGCATCCTGGGTGGCCTGCTGAAAGACGCCGCCCTGGGGCCGAAGATCGTGCCCATCGTGGCCGATGAAGCGCGCACCTTTGGCATGGCCAACCTGTTCAAGCAGGTCGGCATCTACTCCAGCGTCGGCCAGCGTTATGCGCCTGAAGACATAGGCTCGGTGCTCAGCTACCGCGAAGCACTGGACGGCCAGATTCTTGAAGAAGGCATCAGCGAAGCCGGCGCACTGGCCAGCTGGACGGCCGCCGCCACCAGCTACAGCGTGCACGGCCTGGCCATGTTGCCCTTCTATATTTACTACTCGATGTTCGGCTTCCAGCGTGTGGGCGACCAGATCTGGGCTGCCGCAGACCAGCGCGCACGTGGCTTTTTGCTGGGCGCCACCTCGGGCCGCACAACACTGGGCGGAGAAGGCCTGCAGCACCAGGACGGCACCAGCCACCTGATTGCAGCGACCATCCCGAACTGCAAGGCCTACGACCCGGGTTATGCCTGCGAGCTGGCCGTCATCCTCGACAAGGGCATGCAGGAAATGATGGTCGAGCAGAAGGACGTGTTTTATTACGTCACGCTGATGAACGAGAACTACGCCCAGCCCGACCTGGTTGCCGGCAGTGAGGCCGACATCATTCGCGGCTGCTACAGCCTGAAACGCTTTGCCGCAAAGAGCGGGTCAAAAGAGGTCACGCTCATGGGTTCGGGCGCCATCCTGACCGAAGTGGTCAAGGCCGCGCAGCAGCTCGCCGACCAGGGCATCAGCGCCACGGTGTACAGCGTGACAAGCTGGAGCGAGCTCGCGCGTGATGGCGCGGCCTGCCAGCAGTCGGCGCTTGATGGTGAGGCCAGCGCAAAAACTTTCGTGGCGCAACAGCTTGAAGCCAGCAAGGGTCCTGTCATCGCGGCGACCGACTACGTGCGCGCCGTGCCCGAGAGCATTCGTGCCTTCCTGCCCGAGGGACGCAGCTACCTGACCCTCGGCACCGACGGCTTTGGCCGCAGCGACACGCGTGCGGCGCTGCGCAATTTCTTTGGCGTGGATGCAGCCAGCATCGTGAAGGCAGCGCTGCACCAGTTGGGCTGACGAGAGGCAAACAAAAGCCCCGCATGGCGCAAACCATGCGGGGCTTTTTCATTTCATGCAGGCCTCAAACAAGAGGCCGACAGAAATTACTTAGGCAGCAGAACCTTGTCAACGACGTGGATCACGCCGTTGGACTGGTACACGTCAGCGATGGTCACGGTGGCAGAGCCGCCTTTTTCATCCATGACCATGACCTTGCCGCCAGCTGCCGATGCGGTCAGCGTGCCGCCGGCAGCGGTCTTCAGCATGGCCTTGCCGCCGCCAGCCGCGATGGCCTTGGTCAGTGCCGCTGCGTCCATCTTGCCGGGCACCACGTGGTAGGTCAGCACGCCGGTCAGCGCGCCCTTGTTTTCCGGCTTGAGCAGGGTGTCAACCGTGCCGGCAGGCAGCGCTGTAAAAGCGGCGTTGGTCGGTGCAAACACGGTGAACGGGCCGGCGCTCTTGAGCGTGTCGACCAGGCCTGCAGCCTTGACGGCGGCGACCAGCGTGGTGTGGTCTTTTGAGTTGACGGCGTTGTCAACGATGTCCTTGCTGGCATACATGGGCGCGCCACCGACGGTGACCTGCGCGAACGCCGATGCTGCGCTGAAGCCCATGGCCAGTGCCAGGCCGATGGAAGCGATCTTGTGTGTTGTCTGCATGTGAAGTCCTTTGGATTTGGTTTGGAACAGAAGCCGAAATCAACATTGATTCAAGCGGCTGAACTGAATACGAAGGCCGATGCAGCAATGGATGTGCAAAGCGGTCTTGGCCTTGCGGCGGGCTTGGACATTTCGCCGTTTGAATCCAAAACATGAAAGCCTGCGAACTCGCGATCTGAAAAGTCCGCGCATCCCGGCCTGGCAGACCCCAGCAATAGCCGGGAATGGCTTTTTGAGGCCTTGCAATTGAAATTTAACGTATACGGCAAATTTTTAACGTGTACGTTAAAAATTGGATTTCGGGCCTGTCAGGAGTACGTCAAGGCATTCAAAACCCGGAAAAACAGCCAAAAATAGGCCGTTTTCAGGCACGAAAATGGCTGCAGCCCTTTAAATACGCACGTGAGACGCTAGCAAATAAATAGCAATCAACGTGCTGCAAGCAGTGTACGGACTGCCGCCGGATACACCCGGTGCTCCTGCGTGAGCACACGCGCTGCCAGCGTGCGGGCGTCGTCACCCGCCAGCACGGGCACCACCGCCTGCGCAAGGATGGGACCGTGGTCGAGGTCGGCCGTCACCAGGTGCACGGTAGCGCCCGCGACCTTGCAGCCCGCATCAATCGCACGCTGATGGGTGTTGAGCCCGGTGAAGGCCGGCAGCAGTGAGGGATGGATGTTGACGAGCCGCCCTGCGTAGTTCGCGACGAAACCGGGCGTGAGGATACGCATGAAACCGGCGAGTACAACGAGTGCCGGGTTGTAGCTGTCGATCAGCTGCTGCAGCGCGGCGTCGAAGGCCTCACGCGATGCAAACTGTTTGTGGTCAAGCACCTGTGTTGAAATGCCCAGGGCTCGGGCGAAGTTCAGACCTTCCGAATCAGCTCGGTTGCTGATCACGCAGGCGATACCGGCGCCGAGTTTGCCCTGCCAGTTCTCCTTCTGCGCCGCCTCGGCAATGGCCACCATGTTGGAGCCATTGCCCGAGATCAGAATAACAATGTTCTTTTTTGTAGCAGCCATAGCCCCCTAGTTTATTGGCCTTTCCCGTCCCAACTTTCGCTCCATGACCCTGAAGACCCTGACTCCCATCGAAGCACGCGTACTCGGCACGCTGATGGAAAAAGCCCGCACAGTCCCTGACAGCTATCCGCTCAGCCTTAACGCGCTCGTGCTGGGCTGCAACCAGAAAACCAGCCGTGACCCGTTGATGGAGGTGGGTGACGACGAAGCGCGCGCCGCCATCGACAGCCTCAAGCAGCAAAGCCTGGTGTTTGAAGGCAGCTCCAGCCGTGTGCCGCGCTTTGAGCACAATTTCCAGCGCGCAGCCGCCACCAGCGAGGCGCAGTCCGTCGTCATGGGCCTGTTGATGCTGCGCGGCCCGCAGACGCCTGCCGAGCTTAGGACCAGCGGCGAACGCTGGTACAAATTTACCGATGCAGCTGCCGTTGAAGCCGTCCTGCTGGAGTTGCAGCAACGCGGCGAAGACGGCGGCCAGGCCATGGTGCTCAAGCTGCCGCGTGCGCCGGGCGCGCGCGAGCAGCGCTGGGTACACCTGCTGTGTGGCGAACCGGACATCACCGCCATGGTGGCAGCGACGCCGACCTCATCAGATGCATCGGACCTGCTGGCCCGGGTGACAGCGCTTGAAAACATGGTTGCGCGCCTGAAAGCCGACAACGCCCAATTGCGCGGGCACATCGGCACCATCAGCGACCAGTTGGGCATCACGCTGGCAGATGGTGACGCGCCGGTGACCTGATTTGTCCCCGCCTTGACAAGCCAAAAAGCACATTCGTGCTAAAACCCTCCCAGATCACATTGACCGCGCAACGACAGCAAACGGAGACAAGACATGGATTTAGCGTTCACCCCTGAAGAGCAGGCTTTTCGCGAAGAGATTCGCGCCTGGGTCAAGGCCAATTTGCCGGCCGACATCGCGCACAAGGTGCACAACGCCCTGCGCCTGTCGCGTGACGACATGCAGCGCTGGGCCAAAATCCTCGGCAAAAAAGGCTGGCTGGGCCACGGCTGGCCCAAGGAGTTCGGCGGCCCGGGCTGGAACGCGGTGCAAAAACACCTGTTTGAAGAAGAGTGCGCGCTAGCCGGCGGCCCGCGCGTCGTGCCCTTCGGCCCCGTCATGGTGGCGCCCGTCATCATGGCCTTCGGCTCGCCCGAACAGCAAAAACGCTTCCTGCCCGGCATCGCCAGCGGTGAAGTCTGGTGGAGCCAGGGTTACAGCGAACCGGGTTCGGGCTCCGACCTGGCATCCCTCAAGACCAAAGCCGAACGCAAGGGCGACAAATACATCATCAACGGCCAGAAGACCTGGACCACGCTCGGCCAGTACGGCGACTGGATGTTCAACCTGGTACGCACCTCCATTGAAGGCAAGCCGCAAACCGGCATCAGCTTCATCGTGCTGGACATGAAATCACCCGGCGTCACCGTGCGCCCCATCAAGCTGCTGGACGGCGAGAGCGAGGTCAACGAGGTCTTCTTCGACAACGTCGAGGTGCCTGCAGAAAACCTGATCGGTGAAGAAAACAAGGGCTGGACTTACGCCAAGCATTTGCTGAGCCACGAGCGCACCAACATCGCCGACGTGAACCGCGCCAAGCGCGAGCTGGAGCGCCTCAAGCGCATCGCCAAAACCGAAGGCGTGTACGACGACATGCGCTTCCGCGACGAAATCGCCAAACTTGAAGTCGACGTCGTCGCGCTGGAGATGCTGGTGCTGCGCGTGCTCTCGGCTGAAAAATCCGGCAAGAACTCGCTCGACATCGCCGGCCTGCTGAAGATTCGCGGCAGCGAGATCCAGCAGCGCTACAGCGAACTCATGATGCTGGCCGCCGGCCCCTACAGCCTTCCTTTCATCGAAGAGGCCATGGAAGCCGGCTGGCAGGGTGACTTCCCCGGCGGCGCCTCGGGCAATGCGCCGTTGGCGTCCACCTACTTCAACATGCGCAAGACCACGATCTACGGCGGCTCCAACGAAGTGCAGCGCAACATCGTCTCCCAGTTCGTCCTCGGCTGAGCCGGTCAACAAGAATCAAGGAACACATCATGGATTTCGATTTCTCTGACGACCAGGAACAACTGCGCGATGCGGTACGCAAATGGGTGGACAAGGGCTACGACTTTGAAAAACGCCGCGGCATCACCAAAGCCGGCGGCTTTTCACGCGACGCCTACACCGAGCTGGCGGACCTGGGCCTGACGGGCCTGTATATCCCCGAAGACGACGGCGGGCTGGGCATGGGCCCGGTCGAAGGCATGGTCGTGATGGAAGAACTCGGGCGCGGCATCGTGCTGGAGCCGCTGGCGCAGACGCTGATCGCAGGCGCAGTCATCGCCTCTTATGGCGGCGCAGATATCAAGGCAGCCTGGCTGCCCAAAATATCGGGAGGTGAAAGCCTGGTCGTCCTAGCTTACCAGGAGCGTGCAGCACGCTACCACTTCGAAAAGTGTGAAGCGACTGCTACCGCAGCAGGTGCAGGCTGGACGATCAACGCCACCAAGAACGTGGTGCCTGCCGGTGACGGTGCCGACGCATTCATCGTGCCTGCACTGGCCGATGGAAAGATGGCGCTTTTCCTCGTTGAACGCACCGCCAGCGGTGTAACGACCAAAGGCTACGGCACACAGGACGGCGGCCGCGCGGCCGACGTGGTGCTCAAGAATGCGCCCGCCACGCTGATCACCAAAGACGGCCTTGCCGCCCTGACCCATGCGGTGGATATCGGCATTGCCGCCACCTGCGCAGAAGCTGTCGGGGTGATGGACAAGACCCTGGCCGTGACCGTCGAGTACATGAACCAGCGCAAGCAGTTCGGCGTGGTCATCAGCAGCTTCCAGGCGCTGCGCCACCGCGTGGCCGACATGAAGATGCAGCTGGAGCTGGCCCGCTCGATGAGCTACTACGCCTCGCTCAAGCTCAACGCCCCTGCCGAGGAGCGCAGCCGGGCCATGGCCCGTGCCAAATACCAGCTGGGCCAGTCCATGCGTTTTGTCGGCCAGCAGGCGGTGCAGCTGCACGGCGGCATAGGCGTGACGGACGAATACATCGTCAGCCACTATTTCAAGAAGCTCACGCAGCTTGACATCAGTTTTGGCGATTCACTTCACCAGCTTGGTGAGGTCAGTGCCCGCATGCAGGAGACTGCTGGCGTATTTGCCTGAAGGGCCGGTGCCGACAGCCAGCGGTGGCCAACCCCACCGCTGAATCCAGCCCTTGTGGCTCAAGCACACATGCAATGCGTGAGGGGCGGCATGGCTGCGGAGAAAAACTGTATCGGCAAAAGCCCTTATATTGTTTTTTGACCCACATCAAGCTGATGGATGCGGATCGCAGTTAACATCAAAGCAGCTCTTTTACAGCCTCCAGGTTATCAACGCTGCCTTCGCCTGGAGGGACTTGCCTTAACAACACATACGTCCCCGGAGGGATACCCATGGTAAGTTGGCGCAGCATTGCCGGGCATGGCCTTTCGGCCGGTCTTGTTTTTTTTTGCAGCCCTGATTCCCCTGCCGTCGTTTGCCCAGTCTTCAGCTTGTACGGCCAATGAAGATCTTGTCACTTTCGACTTCGGCGCCGCCAACGCCACCAGCGCCACAGGCTCGACCCGTACCTGGACTGCGGGCAGCGGTGCCAATACTTACAACGTCACTACCGCTGGGAGCGTTGGGCAAAATACCATCAGCTTCACGATAACCACAGTGACGGCGGCGCCTCTGGTGGCGCCCACACCGCAAACGCAGACGCAGGGGAACGTTGCAAACTCGCTCGCCCTGAGCATGAACGCCGTTGCAGCGGGTGACGGTCTCACCCTGACATTTGTGTTCAATCGCCCCATGAACAAGCTCCGGTTCAATATGTACGACGTGGACAGGGTGAACGGTAGCAGCTTTCAGGACCAGTTGCGGCTGTCGGGCTACATGAACGGGACGGCAACTCCCATTCCGTCACTGGTGCCGACCGTGGCTGGCCGCCACAGCACTGCAACGGTGGGCACCGCCAACGAGATCACGACCAACACCAACAACGCCTGTAACGGCACCTCAACAAATTGCAACGTGCAGGTAAACTTTACCGATCCGGTAGACCAGGTGACGCTGGCTTTTCTCGCCGGGCCTGCCTTTGCCACCCCGGGCGTGCAGCTGATAGCCCTCAACGACTTTTCCTATTGCGTCCCCAAGCGTGACCTCAGGGTCAACAAGACGAGTTCGACAGTCACGTTTGTGGCGGGCACCTCGCCCACCTACCTGCTGACCATCAACAACCGCGGCGGCGCCGCAACCACCGGCAACACATCGGCCACAGACGTCGTCTCCACTCAGGGCATGGCCTTCTACAACCCCCAGACGCCTGCGGGCTGGACCTGCGCCATCTCAAGCAGCTCGCTGCCCAACGACACGGCCAGTTGCTTCACCGCTACCGGTGTTCCGGCGGGCGGAACCAGCGTCCTGACGCTCACCATGGCCATCAGCCCCGATGCGACAGCCACAACCGTGATCAACCGCGCAAAAGTCTATGGGGGAGGCGACCCCAATAAAACACTGCTGACCTCTACAGGGCCGATTGCCAACTGCGACGCGGCCAATGAAAACCTGGTTGGCGGGGGTGCGACTTTTTTTGGCGGTGCCGACACCACGGATGCTGGCTGCGCGTATGAAAGCACGCCCATGATCAGGCGCGCGTTTTTAACGGCAACAAAAACAAACGGCAACGCCGGCACACTCATGGCCGGGGCCACCACCACGTACACCATCACCTTTGCCAACTTCGGCCCATCCACTGCGCCCGGCTCCGTTGTGCTGGACCCTGTCGTGCCCGGCCTGGCATGTGTCACACCGACGTTCACATCCACCCCTGCAGGCACCATCACGACCAGCCCGCTCACCCTGAGCACTACGGCGTTTCAGGTCACGGGCGTTTCGCTGACCCCTACCTTCCCTGTCAACTCCACCGCCACGTTTGTGCTGACCTGTGGGGTTACGGCGACCGGCCTGCCCTGAGCAAAGGTCCGGGCAGCCAGCGGCTTTTTTTCGCACAATAGCCAAAAATTTGCAGGATTTCGATACAAAAAGTTACAGATAGACTTCTCGTAGGTGACAATGACGTCCTCGGAAAAAGCTGGTGCAGGCAACAGCACTCCGTGATCCGGTCAGGCGCAATAAAAATTACATCGGTGGCCTGGTTTTTTGCCAACTGAGACTGATTTTCAACCCCTCGTCGAATGAACTTCACCAGAGAAATACTTCGCGCCCTGCGACACTTTTTCCGTTCGCGCCCGGCCCTTTTCGCCCTTGCCTTCTGCACATGCGTGCCCATCGTTCAGGTCCATGCACAGACGGTGTACGGCGTCGGCACCCAGGGCGCCAACAACCGCCTGTTCTCTGTTAACCCGGCCACAGGCGCCGCCACGAATCTGTGCGCGATTGGCGTCGCCAGCGCGGCCAACGGCGTGAGTCCGGTCAACGGCCTGGTCTACTACGTCCAGAGCGGCACCGGCACGCGCGCCATGCGGGTGATAGACCCCGGCACCTGTGTTGACACCAATATCGCCAACACCAACCTGGCGACCAACATCATCCGCATGACCTTCTGCCCGGATGGCAGGCTGTATGCCGCGTCGAACACAGGGAGTGGCACCAACAACACTGCATCGGTGTATATCTGGGAAGTCAACCCGGCCACGGCCCAGACCACGCGCCGCATCACGCTGACCAATGTGCGTGTTGAGGGCAGCGGTGACATGACCTGCGTGAACAACGGCGATTTGTACATTCTGGCCAACTCAACACGCGGCAGCGCCGGTTACAGCCTTTACCGGGTGGCCAGCGCGGCCCTTCAGGCTGCTGCCAATAACACGGCCGTGGCCACCACAAACCTCGGCACGGTGGGCCTGACCGGTACGCCCAACGGGCTGACGGAGGTTTCCAGCGTCGTGACGGGCTGCAATGCCACCACCGCCACCTACCCCTGCCTGATTGCCAGTACGGGTGCATCCAACCAGACCTGGGGCATCAATACACAGAATGGTGCGGCCACCAATATCGGAGCGACCGGCACGGGCTTCAGCGTCGCGGACTTGTCGCGCTCCTTTCCTGTCGATGCAGTCGTCACGAAGTCGCGCACCAGCGCAGCGACCATGCAGCAGGCCAGCAACCTGACCATCACCTATGTACTGACGGTGACCAACAGCGGCCCCGGCCTTGTCGGTGGCGCCTCGACGGTGACTGATGTGCTGGACCCGGCCATTTTCAACGCGTCTGCAGCCACCTGGTCCTGCAGCGTGACCACGGCGGGGTCTGCCACCACCATCACCACGGCCTGCGGCGCGGCCAGCGGTACCGGCAACATCAACCAGGTGGTGAGCCTTTCAAAAGGCGGCGTGATTACCTACAACGTCAGCGCGCCGGTCCTCGCCACCTTCAACGGTGTCGCCATCAACTCGGCAACCTTGTCACTGCCAGACAACATCACCGACACCACGCCGGCCAGCCTGACCGGCACTGCGCCGGGGACCACAGTCACAGCAGCAACCTCGCTGACGGTATCCAAAACCAACAATACAAACGCACTAGTGGCCGGAAGCACCACCACCTACACCATCACCGTGGCCAATACCGGGCTGGCGGATGCGGATGACTCGGCCCTGCGGGACCCCGACGTCGAAGGATTGCGCTGCACCCAGGTAGCCTGCACAGGGGCTACAGGCAACGGCGCGACCTGTCCGGCGCCGACTGGCGTCACCGTGGCCAGACTGCAGGACATGTCGCCTGCCGGCGGGATACGCATACCGGATTTCCCCTATGGAAGCACCTTCACCTTCACCCTGACCTGCGGGGTGGATGCCGACGGCCTGCCCTGAGGCGGAGGGGGCAACTGGCCCTTTGGACGGCATGTGACTTCCTGAATGCAGACGTCGGCAGGCAACAACAGCGCCTCCGTTTCTTCTTTGAATATGTAACTCGCTATGTACAATTCGTAGCACTTCTTCACTACACCCATGCAAACCTGCCTTGCCTCCCTGAAGATAACCTTCCGGTCCTGGCTCGTGGCATCGGGATTGGCCCTTTTGGCGCTGGCGCCATCTGTGTCGTTGGCCCAATCAGCCTGTACGGCCATGTGGGGTATTGTGACCACGGCCGGAGCAGCGCCTACCCGCCTGGGGTTTTTCAATAACAGTGCAGGTACGGCGCCGAAATTCACCACGCTGAGCTTTACCACACTGAGCGGCGGCACACAGGCCAACGCGCTGGCGGGTGACCCGGCAACCGGAATTCTTTACTATTTTGACCGCACGGCACTAACGGTCAATTCGGTCAACCTCAATACCCAGGTCACGGCAACAGTAGGCACTATCGCGCCTGCGTCGCCCGATGGGAATGGGGCAATGATCGGCGCCGTCGTTGATGCCAACAGCAATCTGATCATGATGACCTCCGCGGGAGCAGGTAATACTGCCTACCACATCGCGATCGTCAATAAGGCAGGCAACACAACTGCGGCACGCTGGCAAACTGTCACTTACACCGCTGGACTGGGTGGCGGGCTGCCATTTTCTGGCGGCAGCGGTGACATTTATATCGACCAGAGCGGCCAGTTGCGGATTGCCACCAATTCCAACCCGACGGCTGTCTACCCGATCGCATTGACCATCGTCAACGGCTCCATCACCAGCGCGCTGGCGAGCGCCAGCACCACATACACAACAGGCGGTATTTCAGTGGCAGGTGCTTCGGTTGATCCCGCCTCTGGCCTTTCCTACTACGGAGGCGCGCAGACAGGCCAGATCCTTTACCAGTTTGATCCGACAACGAGTGGCACTCAGGTTCTGCTGGACTCAACCCCCTCAACCACCTACACGACCTCCGATATGGGCAACTGCGTTTTGCAGCCCGCCGCGCCAACCATCACCAAAACTTTTGCAAATACCTTTGAATCCGGGGGGGTGGGCAATACAACCACCACACTGACCATCACGTTCGGCAACTCGAATACCGCCCCCATCTATTTGATGCAACCTTTTTCGGATGTCTTTCCTGCTGGCATGCGGGTTTTCAACACTGTCACGTTCACGAGCACCTGCAATACGTCCGTACCAAGTGCGACGATCACGGTAAACAGCACGAGCATGACATGGGCGGCCGGGGGAAGAATTCAGGCAGGTGGATGCTCCATCAGTTTCCCCGTCACTGCAACAGCGGCGGTGACCCCCTATGTCAACACAGTGGCAGCGGGCGCCCTGGTTACAACCTCAGGCAGTAACGCATTGCCAGCCCAGGCAACACTGACAGTCGGCACTGACTTCTCGGTAACCAAGCAGGTCCGCCCAGGCACGACCGACCCCCTGACCAACACCGCAACGCTGGGGGTATTGCAAACCATGCAGTACGTGCTGACCATTACCAATTCGGCAAGCGGGGGGACAGGGTCGGCGACATTCACAGACACCTTCCCGACATTGATAACACCGGTGCTCAGCATTACTGCGGTTCAGGCGGGGGGGGGCAGTTGTACAACAGCCACGGCGGTGGTGGGAGGTCGAACACGCCTTACCGGAACCATGGGCTATGCACCGGCGGGCGCAACTTGTACGGTGACCGTCACCGCTCTGGGGAGCAGTACGACAGGAACCTTTGTCAACACTGTGACCATTGCCGCAGTATCGAGCACTGTGGACATCGACGCCACAGACAACAACGCCACGGCAACAGTCACTTTATCGCCGATTGCCAACATCACCATCTCGAAAACCAACGGCCTGGGAGGTACGGTTCGGGCCGGCCAGACTGTGGTTTACACGGTCACCGTGGCCAATCTGGGGCCCAGTGCGGCGGTACCCTCCTACCTGCTTGACCCTGGAGGGGTTCCGGGGCTGTCATGTACCAATGTCACTTGTGCTGCAACCGGGGTAGGCGCAACTTGTCCGGGGGCGGGGTCAACCACCATCGCCTATCTTCAGGGTAACGCGGGAGCGGGACAGGGTATCCAGCTCAATACCTTCAGCCAGAACCAGACCCTGACCTTTGCCGTCACCTGCGGTGTCACTGCCACCGGCCTGCCGTAGCAGGCATGACCCCAACCAGCCAGCAAAAAGCCGCCTCAAGGGCGGCTTTTTCGTGGCACCGGAGGTTTGCAGTCAGGCCAGCAGGCGCGACGTTCGCGGCACATGCGCCATCAAAAACTCCATCTGGTCGGCGAGGATGCGGCGGTTGCGCAGAATGAAGTCTTCCCAGAGGCTGGGAACATAAGGCGTGTAGAGCAGCGGCATGCGGGCCTGCTCGGGCGTACGGCTGCTTTTGCGGTGGTTGCAGGCGCGGCAGGCCGTGACGACGTTCATCCAGGTGTCTATGCCCTTCTGCGCGAAAGGCACGATGTGTTCACGCGTCAGGTCTTCTTCATGGAAATGCTCGCCGCAATAGGCGCAGACATTGCGGTCGCGGGCAAAAAGCTTGCTGTTGGTCAGCCCCGGCTTCAAGTCAAACGGGTTGATGTTGGGCACGCCCTTGGTGCCAATGATGCTGTTGACGGTGATGATGGACTGGTCGCCCGTGATCGCGTTATGGCCGCCATGAAAGGTGGCCACGCGCGCGCCCATTTCCCAGCGCACTTCGTCTGCCGCGTAGTGAAGCACGGCTTCTTCAAGGCTGATCCAGGATTGCGGCAATCCCTGGGCAGAGAGCTTCAAGACCTTCAAAACAGACCTCCATCATGGTAAAAAACACATGGAAACGGGGCGTTCGACTGATTGGCTGACTGTGTATCAATATACAGTGAAATGATGACAAACGGTCCGCACAGGCCCATTAACCGGCAAGCGGCGCTATAAAAACGATAATCGGAGCATGAAAGTCTTTCGCGGATACCGCCAGCCGGGGCTCGCAGCCGAATGTGCCCTGACGATTGGCAACTTTGACGGCGTGCACCGGGGCCACCAGGCCATGCTGGCACTGCTTAAAAATGAAGCGCAGCATCGCGGTGTTCCCAGCTGCGTGATGACCTTCGAACCGCACCCGCGCGACTATTTCGCCGCCCTGGCGCGCAAGCCAGAACTGGCCCCTGCCCGTATCGCCACCCTGCGCGACAAACTCACCGAACTCAACCGCTGCGGCATCGACCAGTGCGTGGTGCTGCCCTTTGATGCGCGGCTGTCGGGGCAATCGCCTGATGCTTTTATCAATGAAGTGCTGGTCGATGGCCTGGGCGCCCGCTACGTGCTGGTGGGTGACGACTTCCGCTTTGGCAGCAAGCGTGCGGGCGATTACGCCATGCTGGATGCCGCCGGCGGGCGCCTGGGTTTTGATGTGGCCCGCATGAACAGCTATGAAGTCCACGGCATGCGCGTCTCCAGCTCAGCCGTGCGCGAGGCGCTGGGCAAGGGCGAAATGGACAAGGTCGCAGCCTTGCTTGGGCGCCCCTACAGCATCTCGGGCCATGTGGTTCACGGCCGCAAACTGGGCCGCACACTGGGTTTTCGCACCCTGAACCTGCGGTTTTCCCACTGGAACCCGGCTGCCAGCGGGATCTTTGCGGTCCAGGTGCATGGCCTGGCCAGCAAACCCCTGCCCGGCGTGGCCAACCTGGGCATCCGTCCGTCGATAGACCCGGATGACGTCAACGGCGGCCGCGTGCTGCTGGAGACTTATTGCCTGGAATGGCCCGCCAGCCTTGGGGCCGAGGGGGCGTACGGTAAAATCATCCGCGTGGAACTGCTGCACAAACTGCATGACGAACTGAAGTACGACAGCCTGGAAAGCCTGACAACAGGCATTGCCAAAGACTGCGACGACGCACGCGCATTTTTCGCCCAGGCGCAAGCTTCACTCATGCACACAGAGACCAGCCGCCAGACGACGCGCGACCGAAGCTAGGGTCTGTTCACACTATTTTCAGGAGATGCGTTGTGACTCAAAAGGGCTGTGCGCAAGGCGCAAAACGTAGACGGGGTAGACCCCGGCAAGGCTTTGCAACGCCGCGCACGGCCCTTTTGATCACAACCCGCAGGGAACGGGGTGAAAACTGTGCCACTCTGCGTTGCACTTCTAGGCAAGGCAGGAGCCTTGCCGTCGTCGCGCGCCTTGATTGGCGCAGTTTTCACCGCGTTCGCACTCCTGAAAATAGTGTGAACAGGCCCTAACGATCTCGTCACTGGCCGCCGCCCTTCGACACGGCTCTGGGCGAACGGCAACCAACTCCCTCTTCCACCCCAACGCCAGCGTTCGGGCTGAGCCTGTCGAAGACTTTTCCCAGCACCATCCATGTCCGATACAAAAACCGATTACCGCAGCACCCTTAACCTGCCCGACACACCCTTCCCGATGCGCGGCGACCTGCCCAAGCGCGAAGCCGGCTGGGTTCAGGAATGGGAAGACAAGGGTATTTACAAACGCCTGCGCGATGCCCGCCACGGCGCACCAAAGTTTGTACTGCATGACGGCCCGCCGTATGCCAACGGCAAGATCCACATCGGCCACGCCGTCAACAAGATCCTGAAAGACATGATCGTCAAGGCGCGCCAGCTCAAGGGCCTGGACGCCATTTATGTGCCGGGCTGGGATTGCCACGGCCTGCCCATCGAAAACGCCATCGAAAAGTTACACGGGCGCAATCTTCCACGTGACGAGGTGCAAGCCAAAAGCCGCGCCTTTGCGACCGAGCAGATCGCCGGCCAGATGGCAGACTTCAAGCGCCTGGGTGTGCTCGGCGAATGGGACAACCCCTACCGCACGATGGACTTCGGCAACGAGGCGCAGGAAATCCGGGCCCTCAAACGCATCATGGAGCGCGGTTTTGTATACCGTGGCCTCAAGCCCGTGTACTGGTGTTTTGATTGCGGCTCCTCACTGGCCGAGTTCGAGATCGAATACGCCGACAAAAAATCACAGACGCTGGACGTCGGCTTCAAATCTGCCGAGCCTGAAAAACTCGCTGCCGCATTCGGCCTGAACAAGCTGGAGAAAGACGCCTTCATCGTTATCTGGACGACGACCGCGTGGACCATCCCGGCCAACCAGGCGCTCAACCTCAACCCCGAGCTTGAATACGCACTGGTAGACACACCGCGTGGCCTGCTGGTGCTGGCCGCCGTGCTGGTCGAAAAATGCCTTGAGCGTTATGAGCTTGAAGGCAAGGTCATCGCGACCACACCCGGCAAAAACCTCGCCAACCTGAACTTCCAGCACCCGCTGTACGACGTTGATGCGGGCTACAAACGCCTGAGCCCCGTTTACCTGGCCGACTACGCCACCGCCGACGACGGCACGGGTATCGTGCACTCCGCGCCCGCTTACGGCGTGGAAGATTTCAACTCATGCGTGGCCAATGGCCTGGCCTATGACGACATCCTGAACCCTGTGCAGGGCAATGGCCGTTATGTCGACGAGCTGCCCTTGTTCGGCGGCCTGAACATATGGAAGGCTGCGCCACTGGTCATCGACAAGCTGCGCGAGCATGAACGCCTGTTTGCCACGCAGAACATCACCCACAGCTACCCGCACTGCTGGCGCCACAAGACACCCGTGATC
Organism: Polaromonas sp.; assembly: GCF_016185115.1. Taxonomy (GTDB): domain Bacteria; phylum Pseudomonadota; class Gammaproteobacteria; order Burkholderiales; family Burkholderiaceae_C; genus Polaromonas. The sequence continues at coordinate 465,499 of NZ_JACPOF010000017.1, forward strand.
TACCGCGCCGCCGCCCAGTGGTTTGTACGCATGGATGAAGGCGAAGGTGTTTTCACCAAAGACAAGGCACCGCAAACCCTGCGCAAGCTGGCACTGGCCGCGATTGAAGAAACCAGTTTTTACCCCGAGAACGGCAAGACCCGCCTGCGCGACATGATCGCCGGCCGGCCCGACTGGTGCATCAGCCGCCAGCGCAACTGGGGCGTGCCCCTGCCCTTTTTCATCCACACCGCCACGGGCGAGTTGCACCCGCGCACCATGGAGATCATGGACCAGGCCGCCGACATGGTGCAGGCCGGCGGCATCGAGGCATGGAGCAAGGCGAGCGCCGAATCCATCATCGGTGACGACGCACCCAGCTACATCAAGAGCACCGACATCCTCGACGTGTGGTTTGACTCCGGCACCACGCATGACCATGTGCTGCGCCACAGCCATGCCGCGCAATCGACATGGCCGGCTGACCTTTACCTTGAAGGCCACGACCAGCACCGGGGCTGGTTCCACTCTTCATTGCTCACCTCCTGCGCGATGTACGACCACGCGCCCTACAAGGGCCTGCTGACGCACGGCTTCACGGTGGACGGCAAGGGCCGCAAGATGAGCAAGAGCGAAGGCAATACCGTGGTGCCGCAGGAAGTCTCAGGCAAACTCGGTGCGGAAATCATCCGCCTCTGGTGTGCATCGACCGACTACTCCGGCGACCTCGGCATTGACGACAAGATCCTCGCTCGGGTGGTTGATGCCTACCGTCGCATCCGCAACACGCTGCGCTTTTTGATGGCCAATGTCAGCGACTTTGACCCGGCGCTAGATGCCGTGCCGCTTGAAGAGATGTTTGAAATCGACCGCTACGCGCTCAGCCGCGCGGCGCAATTGCAGGCCGACATCCTGGCGCATTACGAAGTCTATGAATTCCACCCTGTCGTTTCCAAACTGCAGATCTATTGCAGCGAAGACCTGGGCTCTTTCTATCTCGATATCCTGAAAGACCGTCTCTACACGACGGGGCCGAAGTCGCTTGCGCGCCGCAGTGCGCAGACCGCCCTGCACGCCATCACGCATGCCATGCTGCGCCTGATGGCGCCCTTCCTGAGCTTCACGGCTGAAGAAGCGTGGAAGGTATTTGGTTCTTCGGATTCAATCTTTCTTGAGACCTACTCCGAACCCGGTGCGCCCGATGCGGCATTGCTGGCCAAGTGGTCGCGCATTCGCGAAATCCGCGATGCCGTCAACAAGGACATCGAAACCCTGCGTGCAGACGGCAAGGTGGGTTCGTCGCTGCAGGCTGAAATCGCGCTGCAGGTCACGGCTGAAGACGAAGCGCTGCTCGCCAGTCTGGGCGACGACTTGAAGTTTGTCTTCATCACCTCTGCCATCACGCTGGCATACGGTCCCGCACTGGCGACAACGGTTCGCGCCAGTGCACATGTCAAATGCGAACGCTGCTGGCACTACCGCGAAGACGTGGGCGTTGATGCCGCACACCCCACCATCTGCGGCCGCTGCACCAGCAACCTGTATGGCGCGGGCGAGGCCCGGAAATTTGCCTGAACATTATTCTTATGGCCAAAACCACCTTCACCAAAAATACGAACGCCATGCTGCCGTGGCTGGGCCTGGCCCTGCTGCTGCTGATTGCCGACCAGTTCACCAAGGTACTGATCCTGGGCTACTACAAGCTCGGTGATGCCACCTACGTCACCAGCTTTTTCAACATCGTCCGGGTGCACAACGCCGGCGCTGCGTTTTCATTCCTGGCATCCGAGTCAGGGTGGCAGCGTTGGTTCTTCACGGCCATTGGGGTGGGCGCTGCGCTCTTCATCATCTGGATGCTGCGCTCGCACGCCGGGCAAAAACTGTTTTCATTTGCGCTGGCCTGCATACTCGGCGGGGCCACCGGTAATGTGGTGGACCGCAGCCTCCACGGCTATGTAGTCGACTTCCTCGACTTTCACTACCGCAACTGGCACTTTCCGGCCTTCAACATTGCCGACAGTGCGATCACCATAGGCGCCGTCTGCCTCATCCTCGACGAGTTGCTGCGCGTCCGCAAGACCAAGTAATAGAGCCCCCACGTTCGCTCACTGCGTGTAACTCTCTGCCCCCCGAGGGGGCGCTGCGCCTGCGGCCTGGCGAAGCCAGTTCCGCGGCCCCTACTGGTGAAGACCCATCTTCGTTGATTTTCCTCATAACCCGATGGTTTTAGGTTGCAAGGTGGTGGTGCTGGCACGCTTCTCGCAGGCGTATAGTCTTTCCTGAAACCTATGAAGCATTTACTGAACTTGTTGGCAGCTGTTTCGCTGCTTGTCTGGGGCACCCATCTCGTACGTACCGGCATCCTGCGGGTGTTCGGCGCCAACCTCAGGCAGGTGCTGGCGACCAGTGTTGGTAACCGCTTCACCGCTGCGCTCTCGGGCATAGGGGTCACGGCGCTGGTGCAGTCCAGTACCGCCACCGCACTCATCACGTCATCTTTTGTCGCGCAGGGCCTGATCAGCCTGCCCGCAGCGCTGGCAGTCATGCGCGGCGCAGACATAGGCACGGCTCTGATTGCGGTGGTCTTCTCGTTTGACCTGTCGTGGCTCTCACCGCTGCTTATTTTTGTCGGTGTGGTGCTCTTCATTCCGCGCCAGGCCTCAACAGTGGGCCGCATAGGCCGCATCCTCATCGGTCTGGGCCTCATGCTGCTGGCCCTGCGGCTGGTGACGGTATCGACCGAAGTGCTCACGCAGTCGCCGGCTGTCAAGGCGCTGCTCGCCTCGGTCGGCACTGACCTTCTGCTGGAGATCACGCTGGGCATGGTGCTGGCCATCATTTCGTACTCAAGCCTGGCGGTGGTGCTGCTGATCGCCACGCTGGCCGCGTCTGGCGGCGTGCCGCTTGAAGTGGCGCTGGGCCTTGTGCTGGGCGCCAACCTCGGCAGCGGCGTGCTGGCTGTGCTGACCACCCTGCGCTCGCCCATTGAGGCGCGGCAGGTGCCGATCGGCACGCTGGGTTTCAAGATCCTTGGTGTCGTCGTCGTGGCCCCTTTCATAGGCCTGTGGCTCCAGCATGTCAGGCCGCTGCTGGGTGAGCAGTCGGCCTCGGTAGTGGTGATGTTTCACCTGATGTTCAACGTGGTGGTGGGCGTGGTCTTCATAGGCCTGACCGACCCGTTCGCGCGCTGGACGCAGAAGCTGCTGCCCAAGCCGCAAAAATCCGTGACCAGCAACCGCCCCAATCATCTTGACCCATCCGCGCTTTCAACACCTTCTCTGGCCATCTCGAATGCCGCACGCGAGGCACTGCACCAGGCCGATGTGGTCGAAAGCATGTTGCTGGGCGTGCTGCAGGTCATACGCAACAACGACCTGAAACTGGCCGAAGACCTGCGCCGGATGGACGACGAGGTCGACAAGCTCTACTCGGCCATCAAGTACTACCTGACCAAGATCTCGCGCGAAGCGCTGGCCGAAGAAGAAAGCCGCCGCTGGACGGACATCATCAGCTTCACCATCAACATGGAGCAGATAGGCGACATCATCGAGCGTGTGCTGATCGACATTGAAGACAAAAAAATCAAGCCCGGCCGCAACTTCTCGGAAGCCGGCATGGCCGAAATCTGTGAGCTGCACAGCCGGCTGCTAGACAACCTGCGCCTGTCCATGAGTGTCTTTTTAAACGGCTCGGTGCGTGATGCGCAAAAGCTGCTGGAAGAAAAAGCCCGCTTCCGCGACCTCGAACGCGCCTACGCCACCAGCCACCTGGGCCGCCTGTCAGCCAACACGGTGCAGAGCCTGGAAACCAGCTCGCTGCACATCGACCTGATCAGCGACCTCAAGCGCATCAACTCCCACATCTGCTCGATTGCCTACCCGATTCTCGATTCGGCCGGCGCGCTGGCGCCCAACCGGCTCAAGCAGCAAAGCCTGGCTGAGGAATGAAGGGCTGGGCTTGAAGACGCACTTCTCGACGAGGTCGCTCTCCGGCCGGACTTCATTGTTACGCTTATCGCAACAATTTATAGCCTGACAAATTTTTATCAGTCATTTAATACAGATGGCGTATCAATTCGGCATCCAAACCTGAAAAACGTCTTCAAAAGGCGTTTTGGCCGCCAAAAATGGCCATTTTTAGACATCAAATCAGCTGTAAGCCAATAAATACGTACGTGAGCAGCTATTGAATTAATAGCATTTAATTTCACAAGTCACAAGTCACAAAACGCTCACGGAGCAAGCGCTAAGCCAAATTCAATACCTCAGCCAGAACCAGCGCAGCCTCAGTCGTGAACTCATCCCGCTGCAAGGCCTGCAGCAGCTCTTCAGGCGCCATCAGCCTGAACTGGGCCACCTCGCCATCCTGGTTCACAGGCACCACACCCTCAGGCACGGTGCAGCGGTACCAGGCTATGTCTTCAATCACATAACCCGTGCCCTTGCCATCGTCGCTCGGCCTGCGCGTGGTGACGCGGCCGCCATGACTGAGATTTTGCAGCGCGGATATCTTCAGCCCGGCTTCTTCCCAGGTCTCGCGCTCCAGCGCAATCTCGACCGTGTCGGCGGCAGTGACCATGCCGCCCATCAGCGTGTCCCACAGGCCCGGGTCGTTTGATTTTTTCAGTGAGCGCTGCTGTACCCAGTGGCGGCCGTCTGGCGTCTGGCCGACAAGATGCACGGCTGACGTTGCGATGCCCAGCGGCCTGACGGCTGCGCGCTCAACCGTGCCCTTGAGGTGGTCAAACTGGTCATGCACGGCAAGCTGCTCGTTGCGCCATTCACCGGCCAGCCCGGCGCCATAAAGCGCACGCGCAAGCTGGTTGAGGCTGGTACTGACATCGCCGAGCAGTCGCCAGCCCAGTTCGGCCGGGTGCTCTTCCTGCAGCAGCGGCTCAACGACATCAAGCATTTCGTGAAGGGCTTTGTCATTAAGCAATGCGGGCTCAACCGAGCCGATAACCGACTCGCCGGCCCACAGCGGCACACGGGGCCGCAGCGGTTGCTTGATGGCGCGTGCGTGCAGGGTCTTGAGCCACCCCTGATCGGGAACCAGTTGCTTGCTCATAAAAGCCTACAGCGTCAGGATGGTGCAACCAGTCGTCTTGCGCGCTTCAAGCGAGCGGTGCGCCTCGGCCACCTGCTCCAGCGGAAAACGCTGGTCAATATGAATGACCACCTTGCCGCTGGTGACCATGGCAAACAGGTCGTCGGCCATCTCCTGCGTCACCTCACGGCTGCTGATGTGCGTGAAGAGCGTCTGGCGCGTGACGTATAACGAACCCTTGGGCGCTAGGATGCCCGGCGAAAACGGTGCAACCGGGCCCGACGCATTGCCAAAACTCACCATCAGCCCAAAGGGGCGCAGGCAGTCGAGCGACTTGTCGAAGGTGTCCTTGCCAACCGAGTCGTACACCACCTTGACGCCCTTGCCGCCCGTGATTTCCTTGACACGTGCCGCAAAATCTTCAGTGCTGTAGTTGATGATATGGGCCGCACCATTGGCTTTGGCGAGTGCACACTTCGCGTCAGAGCCCGCCGTGCCAATCAGTTGCAACCCCAGTGCTTTCGCCCACTGGCAGGCGATCAGGCCCACGCCACCGGCAGCAGCATGAAACAGCACGAAGTCACCGGCCTGCAGGCCACCCTGCGGCAGCGAACGGCGCAGCAGGTATTGCGCCGTCAAACCCTTGAGCATCATGGCGGCGCCGGTTTCAAACGAGATGGCATCAGGCAGCTTGCAGACACACATCGCAGGCATGACGCGCATTTCGCAATAACTGCCGGGTGGCGTGCTGGCGTAGGCGGCGCGGTCGCCAACCTTCAGGTGCGTGACACCTTCGCCAACCGCCTCGATGATGCCAGATGCTTCCATGCCCAGTTGCAGCGGCATGGGAAACTGGTACAGGCCGCTGCGCTGGTAAATGTCAATAAAGTTCAGGCCAACAGCTTTGTGGCGGATACGGATCTGCCCGGGGCCGGGCTCGCCGACGCTGACATCCACCAGTTTGAGTTCTTCAGGACCACCATGCTTGTCAATACGGATGGCTTGGGATGTTGCGGTCATGGGTTTCCTTGGATTTGACAGTTTCAATAGACAGATGGACGGCCAGCGCATGCAGCAGGGCATGGCCTCAGCGCCAGTCAATGTTGCCACGAATCAACAAGGGCTGCACGGGCAAAGCCCGCCCCCGGATAAACCCTGACGCAGGTCCTGCGCTAGCCGCCGTACTCGGGGCGTTTGGGCGTGAAGACGTCGAGGTTCAGCACCTCTTCATCACCGACCACCTCGCCCCAGTGCATGGTGTTGGGCGGCACAACCAGCAGGCCGCCTGCGCTGAGCAGCACCTGCTCATCTTGCTCGCCGACGTGGAACAGAATCTTGCCGGCCAGGATGTAGACGATCTGCTCGTTGGGATGCTGGTGCGGCTTGGGCTCATGGCCGGGGGCCAGTTTATGCAGTGCCAGCGTGGCGCCCTCACCTGCAAACGACTTGCGGGCCACGCCTTCGCGTACCGGCTCCCAGGGGATGGCGTTCCAGTCGACCTGATGGACATTCATGATGGGATTTCCTTGTCTTGTGTTTATTTGACGCTCGCAGCTTTGCCAAAAAGACCCATGGGCCTGATGGTGATGAACACCAGCAATATCGACAGCGCTGCAATGTTCTTGAAGCTGGAACCGAAAGCCACAATGGCCAGCGACTGGGCCAGGCCCAGCACAATGCCGCCTACGAATGCACCGGCCGGGTTGCCGAAGCCGCCCACGATGGCCGCGATAAAACCGCTGATCGCAAACGACACGCCCACATTGAAGGCGGTGAATTGCGTTGGCGTGATCAGCACACCGGCAATCGCGCCAAGCCCGGCCGAGAGTGCGAATGCGTAGGCCAGCATTCTCGACACCGGAATACCCTGCAGCGCAGCTGCTTCGCGGTTGATGGAGCAGGCACGCATCGCGCGGCCGACACGGGTTTGCGAAAAGAACAGGCCCAGCAAGCCCACCAGCACCAGTGAGGTCACGGCAATTGCCATCAACTGGTAGCTCACAGCCACCTTGCCCAGCATCAGCGGTGGCAGGTCTATGAAGTTGGGCAATGTCTTGGGCTGGTCGCCGGCGACCAGCAGGGTCGCGCGTTCAAGAACAATCTGCGCGGCCAGCGTGGCAAGAATCATCACAAACGGTGTGGCGTTGCGCCGCCACAGCGGCCTGACGACAAGCCGCTCGACCAGCACACCCAGCCCCGCCACCAGCAGGATGGCAATCACGGCAGACACAAACAGCGGCAGCCCCGCGCGTGTCAGCAGTGCGTGCGTGATCATGCCGCCCAGCATGACAAACGCGCCCTGCGCAAAATTGACAATGCCGCTGGCGTTGTAGATGACGCAATAGCCGATGCCGATCAGCCCGAATACGCAGCCTATGCCTATACCCGAGACAATTGTCTGTGCAATAAAGACCGCATCAAGCATATTCAACGCCCCCAAGGTAGGCATCCAGCACCCCAGCGTCCTGCTGCACCTCTTCAGGCTTGCCCTCTGCAATTTTTTTGCCGAAATCGATAACGATGACTTTCGCTGCAATCTTCATGACCAGGCTCATGTCGTGTTCAATGATGAGCACGCTGATGCCGCGCTTGACGATCTCGCCTATGACATGCGCGAGGTGCTCGGTCTCTTCGCGATTGAGGCCAGCCGCGGGCTCGTCAAGCAGCAGCAGCTTTGGTTTTGTGGCCAGCGCACGGGCTACTTCGAGAAGCCGCTGCTGGCCATAGGTCAGTTCGGTGGCGCCCATGTTGTCGCGCCCGCCGAGGCCGACGAACGCAAGCAGCTCGCGTGCGTTCGCATCGATGGCAACAGCCTGCTCGCGGGAGCGTTTGTTGCGCAACAGCGCTGACCAGACACCACCCCTGCTTTGCAGGTGTGAACCCACACGCACATTGCCCAGCGCCGTGAGGTCGGGAAAGAGCTGTACGAGCTGGAATGTCCGGACCAGCCCTTTGGCGGCAACAGTGGCGACAGGTACACCGGTGATGGCTTCACCGTCGAATGTCACGCTGCCTGTGGTGGGTTCAAGAAAACCCGAGATCAGGTTGAACAGCGTGGTCTTGCCTGCACCGTTGGGCCCGATGATGGCGCTGATCTCACCGGCTTCAATGGAGAAGGTCACGTCGTTGACAGCCGTGAGGCCGCCGAACGTTTTTGTAAGGTGGTTGACTTCAAGTATTTTCACTTGCGGCTTCCGGGAAGAAAACGGGCCAGCGAGGCTGCACCCTTGGGCGCAAAAATCAGGATGATGATGAGTGCGGCGCCATAAGCCAGATCCTGGTAGTCCTTGAAGGCACGAAAGGTTTCAGGAAGCAGGCTGACGATGAGCGCGCCGAACAGCGGCCCGGCAATGGAGCCTATGCCGCCCACATAAAGCATCATGAAACCGGAGATGACCATGTGCAACCCAAATACTTCAGGGCTCACAAAGCCTACAAAATGCACCATCAGTGAACCGGCAACTGCGGCATAAACCGCTGCAATCACAAACGCCGCCAGCTTGTAGCGGGCAACGTCAATGCCCAAAGCCTTTGCTGCGTCCTCGCTGCCTGCAATGGCGGCCAGCGCCATGCCGAAGCGCGACTCCTTGAGACGCCAGGCAGCGATCAACGCGACTACAAGCACAGCCATCAAAAATGCCAGCTGGTATTTCGGATCGTTGAGTTCCCAGCGGCCCATACCGAGCGGCGGAATGCCCGAGATACCCATATAACCCTGGGTGATGGATTGCCACTCGACGGCAATCTCGTAAACAATCATGCCGAGCGCCAGGGTTGCCATGGCAAGGTAATGGCCGCGCAGCCGCAAGGCCGGGTAGCCGACGACAAAAGCCACGATCACCGCACCGACCACGCCCAGCGGCAATGCGGCAATCGGCTGCCAGCCATAAGTGGCAGTGAGCACGGCCGAGGTGTAGCCACTCAGGGCGGCAAAGGCGTTTTGACCAAACGAGACCTGTCCGGCATAACCCATGAAAAAATTCAGACCGGTCACAAAGATGGCATAGATGGCGGCAAAACCCAGCACGGTGAGCAGGTAACCACCCGTGGCAAATGCGTAAATGAGCAAGGCCGCCGCAAACGCCCACAGCGCATACTGCACCAGCCGGCGCGAATCAGGCCGCTGCAAGGTAGTACCTCGCAAGATCATGTGGTGACTGGATCTGGTCGGGCGTCACTTCGCTGACCACGCGGCCCACTGACAGAAGATAGGCGCGTTTGGCAAGCTTGAGCGCCAGCGGCGCTTTCTGCTCGACCAGCAATACGCTGAGGCCGGTTTTATTCAACTCACCCAGGGTCACAAAAATCTCCTCAGCCAGACGCGGGGCCAGCCCGAGCGATGGTTCATCAAGCAACAGCACCTTGGGCGCCGCCATCAGGCCGCGACCAATGGCAAGCATCTGCTGCTCACCGCCGGACAATGATCCGCCCAGTTGTTTCTGCCTGTCCTTCAGGCGCGGAAAAAGATCGAACACGCGCTCCAGTCGTGTCTTGATCTCGGCTTTGTCATTCGCGAGGTAAGAACCCAGGTCCAGGTTCTCAAAAACCGTCATGGGGCCAAAAATGCCACGCCCCTCGGGAACCAGCACCAGCCCACGCATCGTGCAAGTACGGGGATCGGCAGCAGGCACAGCAACGCCACCGAGCGTGACCGTGCCCTTGCCTTCCACCAGGCCGACAATGCGGCGCAGCAAGGTGGACTTGCCCGCGCCATTGGGGCCCAGCACAGCCACAAGCTCGCCCTGCCCCACGTGAATATCCGTGGGGTGCAGGGCCTCAATCGGCCCATAGCGTGCCGTCAGCCCACTCACTTCCAGCGCTGAGGCGGGCGATGTGCTCACTTGACGATCTTTACCGTGTTGCCCGACATCGTGGCCAGGAACAATGGGTTGGCTGTGATGCCCTGGTGATTGATGGGGCTGAAGTCATACAGGCCGGATGTGCCCTGATAACCGGTGAGGGTTTCAAGTGAATCACGCACCTTGGGGCCCGCAAATGAATCGCCCTTCAGGATGGCAGCCTGAATCAGATACACCGCATCCCAGCCACGGCCGGCCCAGTTGGGGTCACGGTCACCGTACTTGGCCTTCCATGGCACGAGGAAATCATTGATGCTACGCTTGAGGGGGCCAGCCGGCACCGCATCAATCACCTGGGCAGGCGAGGCGACAAAAAAGAACTTGTTGCCCAGCACCTCAGCCACCGGCTTGAACACATTCAGGTCTTCCAGGCTGGTCAGCAGCAGTGTCGGCAAGCCGAGTTGCTTTATGTTCTTGGCGCTGGTGAGCGTGGTGCCGCCCAGGCCAATCTTCAGGATGGCGCCCGCACCTGCGGTGTTCATCTTGCCGATCTGTACAGAGAGATCAGGATCATCCGTCTTGTACTGTTCGATACCGACGATCTGCATACCGTAAGTTGCCGCGGACCGTTCAGCCACTGTCTTCTGCAGGTTCGCATAAGGCGACGGATCATGCAGCACACCGATCTTGCGGATCTGGGTGTTGTCACGCAGGTACTCCATGCGGCGCTCAACTTCGAAACGTGCGGGCGGCAGGGTGCTGAAGGCCCATTTCACTTCGTCTTCACGTGGCGGGAGTATCGAGCAGAGCACCATGGGGATCTGCGCGCGGGCGACGGCCGCCGCAGCTGCGAATGTGCCTGCCGACACGCAACCCGAGGCAAAAATATCAACCTTGTCGCTGGTCATCATCTTGCGATAGACGACCACCGCCTCCTGCGGCTCAGAGCGGTTGTCTTCAACAATGACTTCAATCTTGCGGCCCTTGATGCCACCCTTGGCGTTGATGGTGTCTGCTGCAAGTTTGACACCGTCGCTCCATGCGCGGTCCACCGTTGCGGCATAACCGGTCAGGCCGGCAGAAATGCCGATTTTGTAATTCTGGGCAGCTGCGGGCAGCGCCGATATCAGCAAAATTGCGCCGGCAACAAGGCCGCCAAATTTCGCAGTGAGATGTCTCTTTGTCATTGTTGTCTCCATGTAGTTCTGTGGGTTTTATAACGCTTTTCCATAGCCGCCACCACCCGGTGTTTCGAGTACGACGACCGCATTGGCCTGCAATTGAATTTTCTTTGCCTCCTTGAAAGGTTTGTCATCGACCGTGAAATTCCCCGCTGCACCGGGCTCACCACCCTCAAGGCCTTCAGGCCCGCTTTGCAGGCGGCTGGGCACCGCGTTAAGCAACCAGGGGTAAGGCGTACGCATGTGAAATTTGATGGTCTGGCCATCACCGCCATGCTCACGGCCTGCGCCACCAGAGCCGATGCGCAGTTCTTTCTGGTCAAACACGATGGGGATGACCGCTTCCATGATTTCAATGGGCACCGCACCCACCCCAGTGGGATAGGCCGTAGCATTGGGTCCTGGTTTGGTCCTGCGTGCACCCATTCCGCCCGAGTAGTTGAACATCGACGAGGTGAAGGTTTCGCCATCTGCGCGCTTGCCCTGTATCTGTATGGTCCACACCGCGCCTGCGCCCTCGGCCAGCACGCGGTCGGGCATGACCTGATGCAGCGCCTTGAGGATGGGCATGGGGACATACATGCCAACCACATGCCGTGCATTGACGGGCACAGGGTATTTGCAATTGACGATGGAGCCTTCAGGCGCCGTGACAATGATGGGCGCCAGGCTGCCGTGGTTGTTCGGCAGGTCCGGGTTCAGGCAGCTGCGAATGGCGAAGGTTGAGTAGGCATGGGTGTAGTTCATCACCACATTGATGCCTGCAGTGCTCGGGCCCGAACTGCCGGCAAAATCTATCGTGATCTCGCCCTTCACGTTGTCGATGGTGACAGCCGTCTTGAGCGTGATGATCTCGCCACCCGGCACATCAAACTGGCTCTCGCCATGAAAGGTGCCGGCAGGCAGCTTGCGGATTTCTGCCCGGGTCGAGTCTTCCGAGCGTTTGATGATTTCGTCCGAGAGCTGCTCAATATCGGCCAGGCCATACCGTTTGCACATGGCCAGCAGGCGCTCACCGCCGGACTTGCCGCTCGATACCTGCGCAGCCAGGTCGCCAAACACATGGTCAGGTGTGCGAACGTTGCTGCGGATGATGTCATGCATGGTCTTGTTGGGTACACCGCGCTCAAAGAATTTGAGCGGCGGGATCCACAGGCCTTCTTCATGAATATCGCGTGCGCCTGCGCCAATCCCGTAACCGCCGATATCGGTGTGATGAATGGTCGAACCTACATAGCCAATTAGCCGGCCTGCATTGAAGATGGGCGACAGCAGCGTGATGTCGAAAAAGTGCCCGGCAGACAGCCAAGGGTCATTGGTGATGACGACGTCGCCTTCTTCCAGTTGGCCGTTGAAAATGCGGTGCAGGTGGCCACCTGCTGCCGCCAGTGAGTTGATGTGCCCCGGCGTGCCGGTATTGGCCTGGGCCACCATGCGGCCGCGCGCGTCAAACAGCGCACTGGCGAGGTCGCCCGCTTCACGCACCACCGGGCTGAAAGCAATGCGCTGCAGGCTTTTGGCCTGCTCGCTGACGATGCTGATCAGGTTGGACCAGAGTATTTCGAGTTCAATGCCGTCCATGATCAATCCTTCAGGGTTGCGACGATGCAGCCAAATTCATCCACCGTGGCCTGCCAGCCGGGCAGCACGATGATGGTGGTTTCACGTTCTTCGATGATGACGGGGCCGTCAATCTTCTGGTCTTTTGCGAGCGAGGTACGGTCGTAAACCGGCACCATCTGGTCGTCCTGCCACAAATGCACCTTGCGCGATTTCTTGGGTTTGCCGGGTTGTGCGGGCAGCGCGAGCGCAACATGGAAAGGCACCAGCGGGCCGCGCGCCGTCAGACGCCAGCTCACGACCTCGGTTGGCACATGCGAGGGCATGAAACCGTACTGCGCCTGGTAGGCTGCATCGAACGCCGCCTGGATGACGGCAGGGTCATGCGTTTTGCGCGGGTCTGTTTCAAAAGTGACGCTGACTTCGTTTTGCTGGCCCAGATAGCGCATGTCGGCACCGTAAATCAGGGTGATCTCATCGGCCGTGCATCCGGCAGCCATCAGCGCGCTGCCGCCCTCCCGGCTCATTTCGTCAAACAATTTGTCGGTGCGCGACCAGTCGGTGCTGGCCAGCATGCCAAGTGCGCTGCGCACCAGGTCAAGCCGTACCGGCGTGACAAGCGTGCCGAAGGCCGACAGCACACTGGCCTGCGGCGGAAAAATTACCGACTTGCTCTGCAGCAGCGAGCCCACCTCGCAGGCATGCACTGGGCCAGCGCCACCAAATGCCAGCAGCGACAGGCCCCGGTAATCAATACCGCGATCCGTGGCATGCGCCCGCGTCGCGCCAGCCATCGCCTCGGCAACGATGCGGTACATGCCGCGCGCCGCCGTATGCGTGTCGGTGCCCAGCTGCTTGCCGAGTTTTGATATGGCCCTGTCGCTGGCAGCGAGGTCCAGCTTCATGTCACCACCCAGGAAGTTGTCTGCATCCAGCAGGCCGAGCAGGAGGTCGGCATCGGTCACTGCAGCACCTTCACCACCACGCCCATAGCAGGCCGGCCCGGGCATGGAACCAGCGCTCTTGGGGCCGACCTTGAGCAGGCCAAGATCATCGACATAGGCGAGGCTGCCACCGCCAGCGCCGATTTCAATCATGTCTATGGACGGAATGGTCACCGGCATGCCGCTGCCCTCCTTGAAGCGGTAGCGGCGGTCAACTTCAAACAGGCCGGTAATCAGCGGCTGGAAGTTCTCAATCAGGCAGGCCTTGGCGGTGGTGCCTCCCATGTCGAAAGACATCAGGCGGTCCAGCCCCAGCACCTTGGCGTAATGGCTTGCCGCCAGCGCGCCGGCCGCGGGGCCACTTTCAATCATGCGCACGGGGTTGCGGCCCGCCACATCGGCGCCGATGATGCCGCCGGAAGACAGCATGATCAGGGGGTCGTTGGCGTAGTTTTCCTTCTTCAGCCGCTGCGCCAGGGCGCGCAGGTAAGGCTGCGAGATCGGCATGGTGAAGGCGTTGATGACGGTTGTTGAGGCGCGCGGATATTCCCGGATCTGCGGTGCGATCTCGGAAGACAGCGACACAAAAAGGTCGGGCATGGCCTGACGCAGCATGTCGCCGACCAGGCGTTCGTTGTCAGGGTTGGTATAGCTGTTGAGAAAACAGACGGCAACGGCTTTGACGTCCTGCTTCCTGAGTTCTTCAATGCACGCCATGACATCTTCACGCGAAGGCGCCTGCTGTACCGTACCGTCGGAGAACATGCGCTCGGCAATACCGTAGGTCAGCTCGCGCGGCACCAGCGGTGGCTGGAACTCGATTTGCGGGTCATACATGTCGTAGCGATGCTCATTGCGTATCGACAGGACATCCCTGAAGCCGCTGGTCACCAGCATGGCTGTTTTGAGGCCCTTGCGTTCAATCAGCGCGTTCGTGACGACGGTGGTGGCATGCACTACCACACCATCAATGTCCGAGGGTTTGAGTTTGGCCTTGGCCAGCACCGAATCGACGCCGGCGAAAAATCCCTCCAGCAGGTCGTTGTGGGTGGTCAGGGTTTTATCCACGACCAGCTGGCCGTCAGAGCCGCGCAGAACAATATCGGTAAACGTGCCGCCGATGTCGACAGCCAGTGAGTAGGTCAAACAGTTTCTCCTTTGGGTGGCAGGCCCCGGCTGCCGAGCGCACGCGAGACTTCTCTGGCGGCGGCGGTGACAAGGTCTATGAATTCTTTGGCGGGTTTCGCAGCAATCAGGCTGGTGGATCCGATGATGGCAATCGCACCTGCATAGGCTTCGCGGTGATCGAAGATGGGGGCGGCTATCGCATTGACACCGCCCACGATTTCATTGGCTGCCGTTGCCCAGCCGTTTTTCTGTATCGCCTTGATCGCATTGCGCAGGGCCTGCGGCGTCTTGATGGTGCCGGGCGTCCAGGACTTGAGGGGTTCAAGGCAATGGTTTTCAAGCAGGCGCGGCGGACCGAACGCGAGCGCTACCTTGCCGTGCGCTGTGGCATGGAAGTCCATCTTCCTGCCGGGCTTGACGCCGAATTCAACGACTGACCGGCCTTGCAGCAACTCAAGCGTGATGACTTCGTCATTGACAAGCGCCGACAGCGAGATCGCCTGGCCGGTGGCCTCGCGCAAGAGCGACATTTCATTGCGGGCCGCAGCCAGTATGTTGAAGCGCTCACGCAGCAACTCGCCAAGCACCAGCAGCTTGACGCCTGCCTCATACCGATTGGTCTCCTCATCCTGACGTGCAAAGCCGTGCTTGACCAGGGCCTGGATGTGCCGGTAGACCGTTGGTTTGGATGAATTGAAGGCCTTGGCAAGATCCGTGACACCCACGGGCTTGCGGCTGGCCACAAGATATTCGAGCAGGTATAGCGACAGGTCTACGGTGCCGGTTGCAGCCTTGCTTCGGGCGCTGTCCGCCGGTGCAGTTGCAACCACCGGCGTCTTGCCGGTCGCCTTGACTGCCTTGGCCGCCGCGGGAGGTGATTTCGAAAGAACCATGAACCTGTCGAACTGATTGATATTTGAAGACTTTAAATTGTTTCATTAAATGAAACAGCATTTCAAATATCATAGAATCGTATTGCAGCGGACTATATGGGACAAACCCTAGCGTGCTGAAAAGACATTCGCGGCCTGCCTGCGTACGAGAAAACCCGGGATACCGGGAGGCGCAAGGCCGTCGGTAGGGCATGCAGGCGCACTCGCCGGAGCACAGATCCGGGGTCACGCACAAATGACAGCGTTCGTTCTGGAGCTGGCCGGGCAGCAGGAAATGCGGTAACCGCGATGCGTCACTGCGGACAAGCCGCGTCTGCGTGCTGCTAGCCGGGCAACTGCATCCGCACCAGACGGGCGGCCTCTTCAGCGCGCGCGTCGTCGATCTCGCGCATCACTGCGCTCATGTCGACGACACCGGCCTTTTGCTCGAAGCGCCCGGTAAGCACGGTTTCGGGGTAGAGCACGCCGCGCTGGTAGAGATCCCAGATCTCAAGGCCAAAGCTGGTGTGCAGCAGCTCAGGCGCAAAGCGGCCAAAGAAGGCGCGCAGGTTGGCCACGTCGCGCAACAGCATGCGGCCGGCGTGGTTGTTGCCGGCGGCATCAATGGCCTGCGGCAGGTCGATGACCACCGGTACGTCGACCATGCCATCAACACCCTGCTCGCTGCCAAGCAGGATGTTGAATTCTGAAAGATCCCCATGCACGACACCGGCACACAGCATGCGCACCACCTCTGTGAGCAGCGTGGCGTGGTGCGTGCGCGCCTGCTCCGGCGTGAAGTCCACATCATTGAGTCGCGGGGCTGCATCGCCATGCCCGTCGGTCACCAGTTCCATCAACAGCACGCCATCGCAGAAGTTGTAGGGCCTGGGCACCCGCACGCCGGCAGCGGCCAGCCGGTACAGCGCATCAACCTCGGCGCTTTGCCATGCGGCCTCCTGCGCCTGCCCGCCATAACGCGTGCCCTTGGCCATGGCACGCGCCTGGCGGGTGTTCTTGACCTTGCGGTTCTCGGTGTAATCAACTGCCTGCCGGAAGCTGCGTTCAGTCGCCTCCTTGTAGACCTTGGCGCAGCGGGTTTCATCACCGCAGCGCACCACGTAGACCATCGCTTCCTTGCCACTCATGAGCTGGCGCACGACGGTGTCGATCAGGCCCTCTTCTATCAGTGACTGCAGTCTTTTGGGTGCTTTCATATGCGCCTATTGTGAGGCGCGTGAGCCTGCACCCGCCGCACCAGACTAAAACGTACCCGGGTAAGCCCCGCCATCAGCCAGCACGTTCTGCCCGGTGATGTATGACGCGTGGACACTGCACAGGAAAGCGCATATGGCACCGAACTCATCAGGCGTGCCGAAGCGCTGCGCGGGAATGCCCTTGCGGCGCGCATCCATGACGACATCCAGCGACTGGCCCGTCTTTTGTACGGCGCCGCTGAAGGTTGCCTTCAGGCGGTCGGTATCAAATGCGCCGGGCAGCAGGTTGTTGATGGTGACGCCGCTGGCTGCAATTTTGCTGCGTGAGGCACCCGCCACAAAACCCGTCAGGCCGCTGCGTGCACCGTTGGACAAACCCAGGATGTCGATGGGTGCCTTCACCGCACTTGAGGTGATGTTGATGACGCGGCCAAAGCCCCGTGCGGCCATGCCGTCAACCGTGGCCTTGATGAGTTCAATGGGGGTCAGCATGTTGGCATCCACCGCCTTGATCCAGGCGTCCCTGTCCCAGTCACGAAAGTCCCCGGTTGGCGGGCCACCCGCATTGGTGATGACAATATCAAAGTCCTTGCGAACGGCAAATACCGTGGTGCGTCCTTCGACCGTCGTGATGTCAGCCGCAACAAACTGTACAGACACGCCTGCACCGCGCGCAGTGTCGGCAGCCAGTGCTTCAGCAGAAGCCCTCAAGGCATCGGCGCCACGGGCAACCATCACCACATTCACGCCCTCACGCACCAGGGCCTGTGCACAGCCCAGGCCCAGACCTTTGCTGGCACCGCACACCAGCGCCCATTTGCCTGCAATACCCAAATCCATAATAATTCCTTCGTTACACCGACACACAAGAGGGAGCGGGCCATGATACTGAGTAAATCCGGTCTACGCGCAAGGCAGGTCATGACTGGCGCCTTGCTGCTTTGCGCTGGCGCGGTGTTTGCGCAAAGCGAAGCAGTGCTTGTCAAGCGGGCATCGCAATTGCGCGACGCACCGGGCGAGGCATCCAGAATTCTTGCCCCGCTGCCGGTACAAACATCAGTCGCTCGTCTTGGCGAACGCCAGGGCCCGTGGGTCAAGGTGCGCATGACAGACGGCACCCAGGGCTGGGTGCACATGTTCGACATCGCCTCTCCTGCCAGCGCAAGTGCACAGGGCGGGGGCGCCACAGGCGCCTTGCGCAGCATCACCGGTTTTTTCAGCCGTGGAGGTGCGCAGGGCAACGCCGGGCCGGCGACATCGACGGTGGGTATCCGGGGGCTGGGCGCTGAAGACATTGCCAACTCGCAACCCAACCTGACCGCCGTGACACTTCTGGACACCGCACGGCTGGATGCCAGCCAGGCCAGGCAGTTTGCAAGCAGTGCATCGCTTTCCAGCCGCACGGTGGAGCCACTGCCCGTGCCCAGCCCACCGCCCCGCACATCATCACCATCCGGCCCGACGGGCGGGGGCAATACCCAGTTCGGCAGTGGCGGCTAGGAGAAAAACATGAACACTCAACAAATTCTCATGCCCCTTGTGCTGGTTGCCTGTATCTTCCCGGCTGCCTCTCAAAGCCAGGATGCAGGCAATGCGCTGAATCTTTTCCAGAACCTGTTACGTGGCGGACAACCTGCGCAACAACAGGCAGCGCCACAGCCTGCATCACCCGGTGGCCTGGCCGGGAGCCTGTTCAGCGGCTTCGTCGGCGGGCCAGCCGCACGACCCGCCACCGGCGACCTTGTGCAGATGCTGTCGCAGTCGCTGGAACAGATTGACGAACCGAAAGAGATCGAGATAGGCCGCCAGCTTGCTGCACTCCTGATGGGCAGCAAACCGCTTTTCGCCGACCTGGCCATGCAGCGCTATATCAACCTGGTGGGCCGCTGGATCAGCCTGCACTCATCGCGGCCCGACCTGCCCTGGACCTTTGCGGTGCTGGACGACCCCGGCTTCAATGCATTCGCCACGCCGGGTGGCTATGTGTTTGTGACCAGGGGCCTGATGGACCGGGTGACAGACGAGGCAGAGCTGGCCGGCATCCTGGCGCACGAGATCACACACGTGACGGCCAGACATCACCTGGTCGCGATGAACAAGGCCGCACGAGCCGGCCTGCTGACGCAACTCATAGGCTCACAGTTCAAGAACGATGTGAGCGGCATGCTCTCGGCGCAACTGCTCGGTCTGGGTAAAAACATGTACACCAAGGGCCTTGACCAGGACGACGAACTCGATGCCGACCGCACCGGCGTGGCACTGGCAGCGCGCGCAGGATTTGACCCTTACGGCCTGGTGGCTGTACTGCAGAACCTGCGCACGGCATCGCCAGATGATGCCCTCTTTGCGTTGTCATTAAGCACACATCCGCCCGCACAGCTGAGGCTTAACCAGCTTGAGCTGGCCATGGGCACACGGCTCGATGCGTTTGCGGGCCAGCCAGCAGTGACTGTGGCGCAGCGTGTGGACAACCTCGCCGCCGCCAACCGCAGGGCCAACGCCCAGGCCATCGCGCCTGCACGGCCCACACCTGCCAAGAAGAATTAGGTTCTACTGCCTTCTGGTCACGACAAAAATGCCGGTGAGCACCAGCGCAGTCCCGGCGGCTACCAGCGGGGTAAATGATTCGCCGAGAAAAATCGTACCCATCAGAATCGTGGACAGCGGGCCTATCATGCCGGTCTGCGCCGCAAGGCTCGCGCCTATGCGCTCTACGCCCATCATCACCATCAAGACAGGCGCGGCCGTACACAGGGTGGCGTTGAGCACCGACAACCAGATGACCTCAGGCGCCACCAGCGCTGCACTCAGGGGCCGCAGCAATGCAAACTGCAGCAGGCAACACAGGCAGGCCACGGAGGTCGCCAGCCCTACCAGCCGCAGCGCGCCCAGGCGGCGCACCAGTTCGCCGCTGTAGACAAGGTAAATCGAATAGCTGAGCGCGCTGAGGAATACCAGTAGCGCGCCCCAGGCCGTATGCGCGCCCTGTACCGACAGCTCCTGACCGAACACCAGCACAACGCCGCCATAACTGATGGCCATGCCAGCAAGTTGCCTCACGGTAACGCCGCGCCTGTAGAGCACCAGCCCCAGCAGCATGACAATGGTGGGGTTGAGGTACAGGATGAGCCGCTCAAGCGAGGCGCTGATATAAACCAGCCCGGCGAAATCCAGGAAGCTGGAAAAGTAGTAGCCAATAAAGCCCAGGCCGCATACCCCCAACCAGTCCTTGCGGGTCAGCGCTGCCTTGCCACGGCTCGCCCACCATGCCATCACGGCGAATATAGGTAGCGCAAACAGCATGCGAAACATGATGAGCGTGACCGCATCAACGTCATGCCGATAGGCCAGCTTCACGATGATGGCCTTGCCGCTGAATGCCACTGCACCGAAGCCTGCAAGCAACAGGCCAGGCACCAGGTTTTTTGGAGCGGCGTGATCCTGTGGGCCGCGGGCTTCAGGATCTTGTTGTTCCGGAATATTGCTCAAAACTCTCTTGTTCCATTCACGGACTAAAACCCCACAGCCTGACCATCGCGACGTGCATCGCTGGCAGCAACATAGCCTTCCACGCCTGGCTCGCCGGCGCGCCAGATGAACTGGCCGGCGCCAAAATCCTGGTAGGAGTCATTGATGACCTCCATCTGGTGCCCACGTGCAGCCAGTTCGCGGACGGTGTCCTGGTCAAGACTGGACTCGACGTTGATCTCAAGCCCGCTGTTGAAGCGCCAGCGCGGGGCATCACAGGCTGTCTGCGGGTTCTGGCCGTAGTCAAGCATGCGCACCAGGGTCTGCATGTGGCCCTGCGGCTGCATGTTGGCACCCATGACACCAAAACTCATGACAGGCTGGCCGTCTTTGGTAAGGAAGGCGGGAATGATGGTGTGAAACGGACGCTTGCCCGGCGCAACCTGATTCGGGCCCGCCGAAAGGCTGAACGCATGACCGCGGTTTTGCAGGCTGATGCCGAACTCCGGCTCAACGCAGCCAGAACCAAAACCCTGGTAATTGCTCTGGATGAAACTCACCATCATGCCGCTCTCGTCTGCTGCGGTGAGGTAAATCGTGCCGCCCTTGACCGGGTTGCCTGCACCAAAATCCTGAGCCTTGTCCATGCGAATGAGTTTGGCACGGGAAGCCAGATAACCGTCATCGAGCATTTGATCGGCCGTCACCGCCATTGACGACGGCTCGGACACATATTTATAGGTGTCGGCAAAGGCCAGCTTCATGGCCTCTATCTGCAGGTGCTGCGAATCGGCGCCGTCCACAGGCATGCCCGCAACGTCAAAGTTGCCCAATATGCCAAGCGCCATAAGCGCCGAGATGCCCTGGCCGTTTGGTGGTATTTCATGCAGGGTATAGCCGCGGTAGTCCTTGCCAATGGGCTTGACCCATTCGGGTTTGTAAGCAGCAAAATCTGCAGCCGTGATGCTGCCGCCGTTAAGGGATGAAAACTTCTCGATGGCCTGGGCAATTTCGCCGCCGTAAAAGGCAGCACCGCGACTTCCGGCAATCGCCCGCAATGCCTTTGCTGCGGCCTTAAAACGAAACAGTTCTGCCACATTGGGCGCACGGCCCCAGGGCAGGAAGGACTGGGCGAACCCGGGCAAAGACTTGAGCTCATCGGTCGCAGCAGCCCATTTCTGCTGCACCACCACCGGCACCAGGTAACCACGCTCCGCAATATCAATGGCCGGCTCCAGCAGGTCGGCGAAGGGCAGCTTGCCGAAACGTTCACTCATGGTCATCCAGCTGCCGACGGCGCCTGGCACCGTGACCGAATCCATACCGCGACGAGGCGGCGTTTCTGCGCCTTCACTGTACTTGCGTTTGAAGTAATCCGGCGTCCAGCTTTGTGGCGCACGGCCCGAGGCATTGAGCCCATGCAATTCCCTGCCGTCCCAGAGGATGCAGAAGGCATCGCTTCCGAGGCCGTTGCTGACAGGTTCAAGAATGGCCATGGCCGCCGCAGCGGCAATGGCGGCATCAACTGCATTGCCGCCCTTGAGCAACATGCGCAGGCCGGCCTGCGCTCCCAGGGGATGCGAGGTGGAAACCACGTTGCGTGCAAACAGGGGAAGTCGGGTGGAGGTGTAGGAGTTCTCGAAGCTGAATTTGAGTGTCATGTGGACTGCCAAAAGTAGATGTTTGCCTGAACCATATCAAAGCTGCCTGGTGATTGTGCAACGCAGGGCATGAAAAAAGGCACCCGCGGGTGCCTTTTGAGTGAAGTCATGGGCCGGGGTCAGGACCCGGCCCATGGGGCCTTAATCCTCTACAAAGGCCTCTTCACGTTTATTCTTGATGGACGGCAGCAGCACAATGATCAACATCAGCAGGGCCGCACCCAGCAAGCCGGCGGAGATGGGACGCGTGACAAATACGCTCCAGTCGCCTCGCGACAGCAGCAGCGCCCTTCGCAGGTTCTCTTCCATCATGGGGCCCAGAATGAAGCCCAGCAACAGCGGTGCCGGCTCACAACCCAGTTTGACAAACAGGTAGCCGACGACCCCAAAAATACCAACGGTCCAGATATCGAAGGTGTTGTTGTTGGTCGAGTAAACGCCGATCGCGCAGAAAAGCACGATGGACGGGAACAGGTAACGGTAAGGCACGGTCAGCAACTTGATCCACATGCCGATCAGCGGCAGGTTCAAAATGATCAGCATGGCGTTACCGATCCACATCGATGCGATCAGGCCCCAGAAAAGCTGCGGGTTGCTGGTCATCACCTGGGGACCAGGCTGAATGTTGTGGATGGTCATGGCACCGACCATCAGCGCCATCACGGCGTTGGGTGGAATACCCAGCGTCAGCAGCGGAATGAAGGAGGTCTGTGCACCGGCATTGTTGGCAGACTCGGGGCCGGCCACACCGCGGATGTTGCCCTGGCCGAAAGCCACTTCACCCGGCTTCATCTTCATCTTCTTCTCAAGCGCATAAGCTGCAAAAGCAGCCAGCAGCGCACCACCGCCTGGCAGGATGCCCAGGGCAGAACCCAATGCCGTGCCGCGCAGAACCGCAGGCGCCATGTTCTTGAAGTCTTCCTTGGTCGGCATCAGGCCAGTCACCTTGGCCGTAAAGACCTCGCGCTCGTCGGAAGGCTGCGCCAGGTTGCTGATGATTTCACCGTAACCGAACACACCCATGGCGATCACGACAAAGCCGATGCCGTCGGTCAGTTCAGGAATGTCAAAGCTGAAGCGGGCGACGCCGGAATTCACGTCGGTACCCACCAGACCCATGAGCAGGCCCAGCACGATCATGGCGATAGCCTTGAGCAGGGAACCGGAAGCCAGCACCACGGCGCCGATCAGGCCCAGTACCATCAGTGCGAAGTACTCGGCAGGACCGAACTTGAAGGCCAGTTCTGTCAGTGGAGGTGCAAAGGCAGCCAGGATCAGGGTGCCGACGCAACCTGCAAAGAAGGACCCCATACCAGCAGCAGCCAGTGCAGGCCCCGCCCGTCCTTTTCTGGCCATCTGGTATCCGTCGATACAGGTCACGACCGATGAGGATTCGCCGGGAAGGTTGACCAGAATGGCGGTAGTGGAGCCGCCGTACTGCGCGCCGTAGTAAATACCGGCCAGCATGATCAACGCGGAAACAGGAGGCAGCGCGTAGGTTGCCGGCAGCAGCATGGCGATGGTGGCCACAGGCCCGATGCCGGGCAGAACGCCGATCAGCGTGCCCAGCAGGCAGCCGACAAACGCGTAAACCAGGTTGATAGGCGTAAACGCAACGCCAAAACCCAGGGAAAGATTTGCGATCAGATCCATTTTTTATCCTTAGCCCGTGATGAACGATGGCCACACGGGAAACTGCAGCTTCAGAATGACGACGAACGCGACATAACTTCCAGCAGCGAGCACGGTCGCCAGAATGAATGTGTTTTTGACCTTCCAGCCGGGTTCGGCCATGCTTGCGATGAAGGTCAATGCATAGATGGCAACTATCATTCCAAAAGCAGGAAATTTGATGCTGGGCAGGCCGGCGAGCAGCACACCAAACACCAGGTTGGCCAGGATGATGAACACCAGGGGCTTCCACGCCCACTTGCCAATCTTGCCGCCACCCTCGGTTTCAACGACCAGCGACTGGAAGGTAATGACCACACCAATGATGGCCATCAGGATGCCCAGCATCAGCGGGAAATAGCCGGGGCCCATGCGCGCACCCTCGCCAACGTTGTAAGTGGTAGCGCCCCATGCGAACGCCACGCCGACGCCCATAAACATGAGGCCTGAAAAAAAGTCTTTCTGACTCTTGATATTCACGGCTTGTCTCCAGTAGAAAAATAGAACTTCGCGATTGTTGCATTGATTCATGCCGTTTTGGCATGTGGCTTTCACCTATAAAAAACGCGCGTTTTCCCAATGCGAAATGAGTCAAAAACGACTTTCGGAATCATATGCACACATATGGCCCCAAAGGTCAGTTTGTGGTCAGGTTGAAATCGGGATTTATAGGGGTAAACACCGCCAAAGCAACATATACGCACCGGCGTCATGCGTCTTCCGCACCAGTCGGGTGCCAAAAATATTTCAGGTTGTTCTGAAACTCAGGACATGGGCGGCGTCGCGGAAAGGATCTCCTCGATGGTGGTCAGGCCTTCAGCCACCTTCAGGGCGCCACCCAGGCGCAGGGGACGCATGCCTTCCGACACCGCCTGACGTCGCAGCGCATCGATATTGGGCTCGTTGGAGACTTTCTCCTTGAAGCCCTCGGTGACAGTGAGCAACTCGTAAAGGCCCATACGCCCCCGGAAGCCAGTGAGGCGGCAATCGACGCAGCCGACGGGTTTGTAGGGCCGGTAGCCACCGTTGATCTGCCAGGGTTTGACCAACTCTGCCAGCGCCTCGCGCGGGGCAGCATCATCTTTTTCACGGCAATTGCCGCACAGGGTGCGCACCAGCCGCTGGGCCAGCACGCCCAACAGGGTCGCGTTGATCAGGTAGGAAGGTATGCCCAGTTCCATCAGCCTTGATACGGCCGAAGGGGCATCGTTGGTATGCAGCGTGCTGAAGACCAGATGGCCTGTCAGTGCTGCCTGCACGGCCATTTCCGCCGTTTGAAGGTCGCGGATCTCGCCCACCATGATGATGTCCGGGTCCTGCCGCATGAGCGCGCGCAGGCCTTCTGCAAAATCGAAATCGAGGTGCGGCTGGACCTGGGTCTGGTTGAACGCAGACTCGATCATTTCAATCGGGTCCTCCACCGTGCTGACATTGACCTCTTCAGTGGCGAGCCGCTTGAGGGTTGAATAGAGCGTGGTGGTTTTGCCCGAGCCGGTCGGGCCTGTGACGAGGATGATGCCGTAGGGCCGTTTGACCAATTGCTCCCAGCGGTCGGCATCGTGTTGCGAGAATCCAAGACCGTCAAGATCCTTGACTGTGGTGTCCGGGTCAAAAATACGCATGACCATTTTTTCGCCAAAGGCCGTCGGCAGGGTGGAAAGCCGCATTTCGATCTCGTCGCCGCGCGGGTTCCGGGTCTTGATGCGTCCATCCTGGGGGCGGCGCTTTTCAACGACGTCCATACGGCCCAGCAACTTGATGCGTGCCGTCATCGCGTTGTGAACGCCCATGGGCAACTGATAGACAAGATGCAGGACGCCGTCGATGCGAAAACGTATGACACCCTGCTCGCGGCGCGGCTCCAGATGGATGTCGCTGGCCCGCTGGTCGAAGGCGTATTGCCAGAGCCAGTCCACCACCTGCACCACACCCTGATCGTTGGCATCGAGCTGCTTGTTGGTCTTGTTGAGCTCAACAAGCTGCTCAAAACTGGCGGAGCCGGAATTGCCGCCTGCCTTGATTGCCGCCTTGACGGATTTGGCGAGCGCAAAAAACTCGGCTGTGTATTTGGTGATCTCCAGAGGATTCGACACAACCAGGCGCACAGTCCGCTTGGCCTGGCGTTCGATCTCGGGTATCCAGTCCGTGACGAAGGGCTCGGACGTCGCGACAATCACTTCCGAACCCTTGACCTGCACCGGCAGGACCTTGTGGCGCTCGGCGTAAATTGCTGACATGGTGTCGGATACCTTGCCAACCTCGACTTTCAGCGGGTCTATGCGCAGGTATGTCAAACCGGCACGCCCCGCCAGCCACTCTGTCATGGTCTCTATATCCAGCGGCCGGCCGTCAGAAGAGCGGGTCATGCTCACACTGGCCAGCCGTGCCAGTGGCTGCAATGAACTCTGCGCCTGCGAGCAGCGCGCGATGGTTCGCTGCGCTTCAGCCTGGCTGATGATGCCGTCCTCCGCCATCCATTCGACCAGCCGTCGCCAGTCCAGCGGCCCGACGTGGGGCGGTTTTGCCGCGCTTTTACGTGAGGAGGCTGGGGGGGTTGGGGGCATCACTGCACTCATGGCTTCACTTTAACGCATAGGGCCAGCGGAAAACAGGCACCGTAGTTGGGGCGATGTAAAGCCATCACACCACAGGCCTGAATATGCGCAGCCACTTTTTCGCAGGCAAATCCCAGCGCGACTGAACATCCGCGGCCCGCAGCAACAGGTCGCCCCTGTCGGGACGGGAAGGTTCACGCTGCGCCATGACCACGGTGTTCCCCTCGCGTGTGGGGGTAAAAGCCCACAAGGCCTGCGGCCCGAAGGCCTCCGCGATTTTTTCCAGTGATGCCTGGTAACTCGAATCGCGGCCGAACAGGTTGACCGTCATCACACCATCTTCGGCCAGCAGCTCATGGCAGTCGGCATAAAAAGCTGCGCTGTCCAGAACCGGTGCCGCCGCCTCGTGGTCATACAGATCCACATGCAGCAGGTCCACGGTTTCACGGTGCTGCGGTTTTTTGATTTCCTGGGACGCATCGGCCTCTATGACACGCAGGCGCATGTCGTCCTTGGGCAGTTTGAACCAGCCGCGGCAGGCCGCGATTACCTGCGGATTGATCTCAATCGCAGTGGTCTTCATGCGCAGTTTTTTGTAGCAGAACTTGGTCAGCGCGGCAGAGCCCAGACCCAGTTGCATGGCATGCTTTTTTGGCAAGCCGGCAGGCTGGGCAAACAGCAGGCCGGCCATCATGCGCTGGACGTATTCAAGCTCTATGTCCCAGGGCTTGTCTATCAGCATGGACCCTTGTACCCACTCGGTGCCCAGATGCAGATAACGTTTGTCACCAAAGTCAGAAAAGTTGACTTCGGGCAGCGGCACCGTCTTCGATATTTCCTTTTTTGCCATCAGCTCAATCCATGTTTTTCAAAAACTTCACGCCACGCGGCAAGCTTGCGCTCAAAACTCCATGAGGCGTTGGCGGGACTGGTAGATGGCAACTTATAAACGGGCAGACCGGTCTGCATCGTGTGCCTTGAGTGTTTGAAGCTCTCCCCGCCATTGTGTGCAATGGCCTCCAGCCTGGGGCACAGCTTATCAAGCAGGGTGAAGTTGTTGAGTACAGCATTACGGATGCTGGTATCGAGGCTGCCCTCGCGCTCGCATGAGGCATACACATCCCAGAGGCCGAGCTTTTTCGAAAGCAGCCATTCGCTGTGTGCCTCGTAGCCCATTCCCATCGCGTCCAGGGGCCAAATAGCTTGCAGGATTTTCCAGAACTGGTTTTGCGGATGGCCGTAATACTGCTGGGCCTTCAGCGATGCAAGCCCGGGGAAGCTGCCCAGTATCAACAGTCGCGTATCGGCGGACACCAGCGGCGGCAAGGATGTCAGCACAGGGTTTGGCAAGGTACTCACGCGGCTACCAGGCCACGCAACTTCGGCAAGGCGGCCAGGGCATTGGCCGTGGTCGCGATAGCCAGCGCCTGGGGAGTCATGCACCTGAGCGACGCGACCACCTCCGCGATGCGCGGCAACTCTGCCGGTTCATTGCGACCCTGGGCCTGGCCCTGCTCCCGGTCTGCGGCAGTTTTGTAAAGCCAGTAGGGCGGGATGTCGGGCGAGTCGGTTTCCATCACCAGCGCATTCAGCGGCAGCTCAGCCGCAAGCCGGCGCAACTGCAAGGCAGGCTCGAAAGTCACTGCCCCGCCAAAGCCCAGCCTGAAACCCAGCTTGACGAATTCCTGCGCCTGCTGGTCGCTGCCGTTGAAGGCGTGACCTATGCCAGTCCAGCCGGCCTCGGGCACGATCTCGCGCAGATGCTTGAGCAGCTTGTCGGCTGAGCGCCTCACATGAAGAATGACAGGCAGGCCATGCTTGCGGGCCAGCTTGAGCTGGGCGCGGTAAAAGAATTCCTGTCGCTCCCGCATCAGGCTTGTGGTCAACGCTGGCACGAAATAATCGAGTCCAATCTCACCGACTGCGACAAGGCGCGGGTCGGCCCTGGCCCGGCCCAGCGCCTCATCCAGGGTTTCCAGATCCGCCTCTGCTGCGTCAGGAACGCAAAGGGGGTGTATGCCCAGGGCGTAACTCCAGGAAAACGCATGGGCCAGCCCGGCCACCTTGCTGAAATTGCCGGCTGCTACAGCAGGTATGACACAGTGGGTGACCCCGGCGGCAACGGCGCGCGCATGCACAGCCATGGCCTCGCCCGCAAATTCTGCCGCGTCAAGATGGCAATGCGTGTCTATCCAGAAAGTCATGGTGCAGGAAAGGCGGGGTAGTACATAAAGGCAGGGGATATTGACACAGAAGCGTCATAAGCAGAATGAGTACCTGTGACAGCCAAAGCGCGTGCACGGATGCAAAAATCGTGATACCTTGCTTGCGTCAGCCCGGATATTTCCCTGATTTTGACACCAACCTCACAGGTGAACGGATGCGAAGGCCAGCCCTCTACAGCAGTTCCACACGCCCTGCAGCGACGCAGGGCCCAGGCCCCGGCGGCGACCCGCCACTGGCAGGGCAAATCGTCATGACAGGTGCCGCCCCATCCCGGATGGCACGGCTAAGGCGACATCTTTCCCCCACCAATCTCTACCTGCTTTGGTCCGTGGTGGGCGTGCTGGCGCTCATGCTGGGTATCAGCCTGTTCATGTCCACCCGTCAGGGCGCGCAGCGGCTGACGCAGGAACACATCAACGCGGCTGTCCTGAAAACGCTTGAAAACACCATACTTCCCTCCCCGGCCGCCAAGGCCTACGACCTCATTGCCCCGTCGGTGGTGCGCGTGATCGGACTTGGCGAGGAAGCCGATGACAAGGTAGCCGTTAATGGCAAGCCGGGCAAAGACCCCAAAAATGCCGGCAAGGATGCCAAAGATGGCAAGGAGCCAAAAGAAATACAGCGCAGCGTGGGTACCGGCGTGGTCATCGTCGACAAGGGCATCATCCTCACCAACCTGCATGTCGTGCAGGGTGCAAAAATCATCAAAATCACCTTTGCAGACGGCCTGGAAACGACGGCATCGGTCATAGGCGTGCAGCCTGAAAATGACCTCGCCGTGCTGCAGGCGCACAAAATTCCGGACGACATGATTGCCGCCACCATGCGCTCGACCGCAGACCTCAGGCCCGGCGACCAGGTCATGGCCGTTGGTTTTCCGTTTGGCATCGGTCCCTCAGCCTCCGCAGGCGTCGTCTCCGGCCTCAAGCGCAACTTCCGTTCGCCGGAAGGCAAGCAGGAAATGACCAACCTGATCCAGTTTGATGCGGCAGCGAACCCCGGTAATTCCGGCGGCCCGCTGGTCACCATGGACGGGGAGGTCGTCGGCATCGTCACCGCCATCTACAACCCCAACCAGCAACGCACTTTTGTCGGTATAGGCTTTGCCGTGCCGATTGAAAATGCGGCCGCCGCTGCGGGAATGCCGCCGTTCTAGTTTCAAATTCGCGGCATTTTTGAACTTTGCAGCCGTGCCCGCCTCTGTCTGAAACACCTGTTTATTGAAGGATCTCCATGGACTCGTTCAACCCGGAAAACGCATCGGCCAACCAGGACACCGCCCAGTTGATGGAGCAGATTCTTTATGAGGTCAAACGTGTGGTGGTCGGCCAGGACCGCTTTCTTGAGCGCGTCATGGTGGCCATCCTCGCGCAGGGGCATTTGCTGGTTGAGGGTGTCCCCGGCCTGGCCAAAACCCTGACCGTCAAGACGCTGGCCGAGACGGTGCGCGGCAACTTCAAACGCATACAGTTCACGCCCGACCTGGTGCCCGCCGACCTGGTCGGCACCCGCATCTACAACCAGAAGACCGGCGAATTCACCACCTCGCTGGGCCCGGTATTCACCAACCTCCTGTTGGCCGACGAAATCAACCGCGCCCCGGCCAAGGTGCAGAGCGCCCTGCTCGAAGTGATGCAGGAGCGCCAGGTCACCATCGCCGGCGTGACGCACAAGGTGCCCTCGCCCTTTCTTGTCATGGCGACCCAGAACCCGATTGAAACAGAGGGTACCTACCCCCTGCCCGAAGCCCAGGTTGACCGCTTCATGATGAAGGTGCTGGTCGACTACCCCACCGATGAAGAAGAGTTTGTGATTGTGCAGCGCGTCACAGGCCCGGCCGTCGCCGTGTCCAGCGTGGCCACAACCGAACAACTTGCAGCCCTGCAGGCCGAATGCCGCAGGATTTATGTCGACCCTTCGCTGGTGCAATATGCAGTGAAACTGGTCTCCGCCACGCGCAACCCTGAAAAGCACGGCATCAAGGGCCTGTCGCAGTTCATCACCTTCGGTGCCAGCCCGCGCGCCACCATCAACCTCACCGAAGGCGCTCGCGCACTGGCCATGCTGCGTGGCCGCAGTTATGCCCTGCCCGAGGACATGACCGACCTGGTTCCCGACGTGCTGCGTCATCGCCTTGTGTTGTCATATGAGGCCCTGTCAGAAGGGCTGACAGCCGATGCAGTTGTCGGAAAGATCATGGCAAAGGTTCCTGCTCCCGCAAAACCCCTGGCCCATGAAAAACTCGCAGCTTAGCCCCCACGCTCCGCCGCTGCGCGGGTCGCTGCCCCCCGAGGGGGCCGCTGCGCCTGCGGCCCGGCAAAGCCGGTTCCACGGCCCCGGCCTGCATAAGAGGCAGTTTCGTTTCTCTTCATGCCGTTACGACGGTCTTTCGCCATCCGTATCTGGAGTTTGCGAATGAGCACACCGACATCCGGCGCAGCCGGTGCGGAGCAACTGCTCAAGCGCCTTGAGTGGACGGTGCTGCGCCGCCTCGACGGCCTGCTGCAGGGCGACTACCGCACGCTGCTGCGCGGCACTGGCATGGACCTCGCCGACCTGCGCGAATACCAGCACCATGATGACGTTCGCCATATCGACTGGAATGTCACGGCGCGTCTGGAAATACCCCACGTCCGCGTCTTTACCGAAGACCGCGAGATGAGCGCCTGGTTTCTGCTGGACCTGAGCCCCTCCATGGATTTCGGTTCCGGCGAACAGCGCAAACGCAACGTGTCTGCAGAGTTTGTCGCCGTGCTGGCCCGCATGCTGACCCGCCATGGCAACCGCGTAGGCGCCATGCTGTATGGCTCCGGCGTTGACACCGTGGTCCCCGCGCGTGGCGGCAGGCACCACGTCCTGCATTTGTTGCACAAGCTGCAGACACGTCCCGAGTCGCCACAGGCTGGCACGACCAAACTGCATGAATTGCTTGAATCGGGTGCCAACCTGATCAAGCGGCGCTCCACCATTTTTGTGGTGTCCGACTTCATCAGCGAGACGGGCTGGGAGAAGCCTCTTGGCCTGCTGGCCCAGCGCCATGAGGTTGTGGCCGTACGCCTGCTTGACCCGCTGGAACTGCAGTTGCCTGACCTCGGCCTGATCCCGATTCGCGACGCAGAAACCGGCGAACAGTTGCTGGTCGACACGCATGACGCAGGTTTCCGCAAGCGTTTTGCCCGCATTGCCGCACAGCGTGAATCGGATTTGCGGCAGTCGCTGGTGCGCGCCGGCGTGGATGCGCTGGAACTTTCAACCGATGACGACCTGGTCAATGCGCTGATGCGTTTCACCGACCTGCGCAAGCGCCGCAGCCGCGCATCGTCTGGCGCCATGCCTGCACACCTGAAGCGGGCGGCATAGGCCCGCAGACAGAAGACTGAAGGACATCCATGACTTTTCTCTGGCCCGAATTCCTGTGGTTGCTGCTGGTCCTGCCGCTGCTGGTGCTTCTGTATGTCTGGCTGCTGCGCCGCAAGAAAAAGATGGCGCTGCGTTATGCAAGCCTGTCCATCGTGCGCGAAGCCATGGGCAAAGGCCAGAGCTTCCGCCGGCACATACCGCCCATTCTTTTCCTGCTTTCGCTGGCTGCGATGTTGATCGCATCGTCCCGACCTTTCGCGGTCGTCACCCTGCCTTCACAACGCGAAACCATCATCCTGGCGATGGACGTGTCCGGCAGCATGCGCGCCACTGACGTGCAACCCAATCGCCTGGTCG
The DNA here is from genome assembly GCF_016185115.1 of Polaromonas sp. Classification (GTDB taxonomy): domain Bacteria; phylum Pseudomonadota; class Gammaproteobacteria; order Burkholderiales; family Burkholderiaceae_C; genus Polaromonas. The sequence continues at coordinate 497,523 of NZ_JACPOF010000017.1, forward strand.
CCGCGCAGAACGCCGCAAAAGCCTTTCTGAAAGACCTGCCGCGCAATGTGCGGGTGGGCATAGTCGCATTTGCAGGAACTGCTTCGGTGGTGCAGCCATCCACACTGAGCCGTGAAGACCTGAGCGCGGCCATTGACAAGTTCCAGCTGCAGCGCGGCACGGCCATAGGTAACGGCATCGTGGTGTCGCTGGCAGAGATTTTCCCGAATGCAGGCATCAGCCTTGACGCCATGCAAAACGGCCGCGACCGCCAGCGCGGCGTGTCACTGGACCAGGCCGGCAAGGACAAGGACGCCAAACCGGCTTTTGTACCGGTCGCGCCGGGCTCATACACCTCGGCTGCCATCATTTTGCTGACCGACGGCCAGCGCACCACAGGCGTCGATTCACTGGAGGCCGCCAAGGTCGCTGCAGACCGCGGCATACGTGTCTACACCGTGGGCGTCGGCACCGTCGATGGCGAGACCATAGGCTTTGAAGGCTGGTCCATGCGCGTCAAGCTCGATGAAGAAACCCTCAAGGGCATTGCCCGCACGACGCAGGCCGAATACTTTTATGCCGGCACGGCAGCCGACCTCAAAAAGGTTTATGAGACGCTGAGTTCGCGACTTGCCGTTGAGAAGAAAGAAACCGAGATCTCCGGATTGATGGCTTTGGTAGCGGCAGCGCTGGCACTGCTGTCTGCAGGCCTGTCACTGGCCTGGTTCAACCGGATTCTCTGACGCAGCCGCTTCAGCTCTTCACATTGCACTCGCGCCGCAGCAGGGCCAGTGCGTCATTCAAGGCGTGCACTGAATCGCTTTCAAGCGTCTGCTGCGCTTCATCCACAAAGCCAAGCCACAACTGCAGGTAGTCGCCCTGGTATTGCAGAGGCGCATGGTCCAGGATGTATTGCCTGGCAAGCTCAACCTCAATGCCTGACTTCTGGATCTTGCGAATCAGCGTGGTCGCGGTCTTTTCTGTCAGCAGCGTTTTGGGCGCAGCACCGGCAGCCACACATAAAAACAGGGTAAGCAGGGAGCCCTCATCGCTATTACCACCTGTGGCTTTGCTCCAGGCAAGCGAGGTTTCACGGTCATGGTGATCGACCTCGCTCAAACCATCTTCCAGCCAGAAATACCGGCCCATGAAGGCAGGCGTCTGGTCAAACAGGCGGCGGACGGGCAGGCTTGCATCCAGCACCTTGATGCCATCGGCCAGCACGGATTGCCGTACCGCATTGACCACGCCGCCAAATTCAACCGGCAGGTTTTTGGGCAAGTCCAGTTTGAACCCGGACACATTGGCTGCATATTTTTTTCGCAGCGCTGCAATCATTTTTTCAAATGCAACCCAGTCCGGCATTTTGCTGCGGCCACAGGCCATGACCAGCAGTGCCGTGCGGATCACCGCCTCGGCATCCTTGCCGGCCTCTTCAAGGTCATCGGCGTCCATGCCCAGTTCATCTGCCAGCCAGATGGCAGCGTCAATGACATCTGCAACCTGCCTGCGCTTTGAAAGCTCGGCCTGGTAGTCGACCAGGCTGCGCAGCGACCATTTCGCCAGCAGCGGGATATGCGTATCGGTAAAGCCGCCGCGCTCGTTCATGCCGAAATGGCTGTTCTGCGGCATGGCGATCATGGCCTTGAGCATGTCCGATCCGCCTTTGGAACGAGACAGAAAGGAATGGTCGCGCAGCGACTCCGCCGCCTGGCGCAAGTCACCGCCAGATGTACTTTCCAGATAGAGGCTCACCAGGTTGACGATGCGCGCCCTGGCGGTCTCAAGTTCGGGGCGCAAAAACTCGCTGCCGAAGTAACGCGCGATCTGCACCATGCCCTTGGGCGCATCGGTGCAGATCGCATCAAGCTTTGCCTGGTCGATGATGCCGTTCCGAATGCCGTACTGCAGCGCCTTTTCGAAAAAAGGCCGGGCGTCGTAGAGTGAGATCGACGAGAGTTCAGCGGCAGCGTTTGTTGACATGGAGACAGGCGCTTCTTCTTGAAACGAGGCCTTCAGATGGCTGACTCTTCATCCGACTCACGCGCACTCGGCGTCGCCTTGCCTCTATCGGTGTCACCGGTTTCGACCTTGCCATCGTCTTCTTCGGCTTCTTCTTCGTCATCAAGGCCAGCGTCATGCGCGCTCGCCTTGGCGCGAAGCACCATCAGCATCTCGATAAAAAGGTCTGTGCATTCGTAACGCAGTATCCAGGCCAGCTGCATCCAGTCCGCGTCTGCCACTTCATCCTGCGAGAGTACAGGTTTGGCATAAGCCGAGGCCAGCAGCGCCGTCTGCGACAGCATCTCGCCGTGATCTTCCATCGCGTCAAAGGTACCGGTGCGGGCAAAGGCCTCGATGCGGCTCCACTGGTCTGAAAAATAGTCAGCCAGCGCCTCACTGCCACCGTCAAGATCGCCAATAGCATTGAGAAACTCAACCGGCTCGGCATCTTCCCGAAAGATGATGGAATTGACCATGCCACGCAGGTGGGTGCGGGTCAGGTCCTTGTACTGCTTTTCAATCACCACGGCACGCGCAAACTGCTGCGGGCTGACCAGCAGGTTGATGACCGACTCTTTGGAGTTGTCGTACTCACGTATCACCGCCAGAATGTCCTTGGCCGGCAACTGCTCCAGCACCACCATCAGCGCGGAGTCACCTTCAGCGTCAGCAAGTTCAACCAGCGCAGATTCGGCGCCCACGATGTCGCCTGCGGCAATCAGGGTCTGGGTCTTGGTGATGAGGGCAAGGTGGTTCATGGCTTGAAATTCTTTGTATTTACTCTTTACGGTCGAAGCCCTGGTCGGCGAGCCAGTCGCCGCCGGCCTCTTCATCGGTGCGCGCATTACCATCGCCGGCATCGTCGCTGGACTGGGCACGGCCCTCGTCCACATCGTGTTCACGTTCCCGGTCATCGTCTTCACCGTCGTCCTCATGGTCGCCGGCGCTTTGAGAAACCGGGCCGGGCCTTCCGGCCATGTACTCGAGCCCTGCAGCGACCGTCATGAACCACTCACCGCCCGGCTCCTGCAACACCACATCGGCCATGTCCTGCGCCCACGGCGTGAGGCCAACGGCATCAGACAGGCTGCTCCACTCGGGGAACTCATCGGCTTCGTGCGTGAGTAAATGGTCCATCACGGCCGGCAGCCTGAAGTTGAAACCCTGGTGCAACACGACAGCCACCATCTCGGGGCTGAGTTCCATCATCTGCACCAGAAAACCGAGCTCCTGGCGTTTGTCAGCCAGGCGCTGGCGCAGCACATCGCGGCCTTCAGAGTCAAAGCGCAGGTCATCGAGTTCCGATATATAGGCCGAACGCAGGTCGGTGAAGAAGGGTGAAATGCTCATGCAGCGGTGTGTTTCATGTTGCTGCGTTGTCAAGGCAGGGAGTTAAAAGGCTTGAAATACGCAGCCCATATTTCACGGGCTGTATCAATGGGACTGTCCAGCAGGTTGCGGCGGCGGTTGTCGTCATAGGCCTGACGCTTGTCCGCATCCGACAGCACGTCATAGGCTTCCTGCACCGCACGGAAGCGCGCCGCTGCCTCAGGCGCCGCGTTCCTGTCGGGGTGCCAGAAAGAGGCCTGCTGGCGAAAGGCTTTTTTGACATCTGCCAGGGTAGCGGCGCTGCTGAGGCCAAGAGAGGTGTAGTGGTCTGTCAAAGCTCGGTGGGTAAATTACAGCCCGAATGGCAGGTTATGAACCGCGCCCTGAATGGCATCAGGAAGTGGCCATGGTCAGCACGGGCAACCCTCCATTATCAGGGAAAGAGCCAAAATTTCCTTGCTCCCGCGTATATCCCCGGCAATCGTCCCCGGAGATAAGGATCTGGCTCTCTGCCTTGCCCCTTCCTGGGGGTCAGAACTTCTTCATGGAGATGACGCCCTGGTAGATTGAGTTCTCGACCGTGGACGTACTCAATGACCATACAGCAAAGGGCTCGCCATTGCGCCTGATGTTGTAGGTGATGGTGGTCTGGTTCCGGTTGCTGAAAATCGGAAGGGCATCCGTCTGGTACCCCGATTCCCTGGGAGGCAGCCAGGTTTTGAACGCCGAAGTCAATGCCGCCGCGTCCACCTTTCTGGCGTAGACGCTGCACAGGTTGCCCGGCTTTGCGCTGACAGCAAAGTACCCGAATTCGTTCTGCTCTACCCAGACCGGCGCATCTGCACTGCCTGCAAACCTGGCTGCCGCCTGAGGCTCAAGCCGCTGCAGGCCCAATTGCTGCGCGGCCTCTTCAATCGTGATGCGCTCGGCCACGGTGCCCATGCACAACTGCATGAACCGTTTCATGGCGTGCTGGGCCGGACGTACGTCAACCGGCGTCTGCGACCAGACCGTTGCAGTGACAAGCGCCAGCATGAGAACGGCTGTTTTGGCCACTTCCCTGACAGACACCCTGGACAGTGAGATGGGCAAGGAATACACGGCCTGCGTCCCCGTTTACACGCCGGTCGACGGCAGCGTCAACTTGCCTGACACCAGCTTCAACTGACGCCCGCAGCGCGCCGCCAGCGTCTCGTCATGCGTGACCATCACAAAAGCCGTGCCCTTGTCCCGGGCCAGCTGCAACATGAGGTCGAACACGCCATCGGCTGTTGAACGATCGAGATTGCCGGTCGGCTCGTCGGCCAGTACACAGGCCGGGTTGGTGACCAATGCACGTGCAATCGCCACGCGCTGGCGCTCGCCGCCGGAAAGTTCTGCGGGCCGATGGTGAATGCGCTCTTTCAGGCCGACTGCAGCCAGCATGGCCGTCGCGACTTCATTGGCTTTGGCGGGTGTCTCGCGGCGAATCCACAGCGGCATGGCCACGTTGTCGAGCGCACTGAACTCCGGCAGCAGGTGATGGAACTGGTACACAAACCCGAGGTGTTTGTTGCGCAGTTCGCCCTGCTGCTGGGGTGACAGCGATGACATCAGCTGGCCCTTGAGTTCGACCTGCCCGCTGGTAGGCGCATCAAGCCCGCCCATCAGGTGCAGCAAGGTGCTTTTGCCCGAACCCGACGAACCGACAATGGCCAGCGTTTCGCCGGCATTCACCTGCAAATCGACGCCGTGCAAAACGGTCAAATCGATCAGGCCTTCATGGAACCGTTTGGTCAGGCCAGTAGCCTTGAGAACAACTTCACTCATAACGCAATGCCTCCGCAGGATTCACGCGGCTGGCACGCCAGCTGGGGTAAATGGTGGCAAGAAATGACAGGATCAGCGAGATCACAACAATCGGCATGATGTCGCTGTACTGCGGCTCACTCGGCATTCGGCTGATGAGGTAGATGTCTTTCGGCAAAAAGCTGGCATTGAGAAGGCGCTCCAGCGCCGGCACGATGACATCGATATTGAGCGCAATGCCCAGGCCCAGCAGCAGGCCAGACAGCGTGCCTATCACACCGACCAGCGCGCCCTGCACCATGAAGATTTTCATGATGCTCTTAGGGCTGGCACCCAGCGTGCGCAGGATGGCGATGTCGGCGCGCTTGTCGGTCACCGTCATCACCAGCGTGCTGACCAGGTTGAAGGCGGCCACGGCCACGATAAGCGTGAGGATGATGAACATCATGCGTTTTTCAAGCTGCACGGCAGAGAACCAGGTCTTGTTCTGCTGCGTCCAGTCACGTATCAGCAGGTCGCCACTGAGCGAGCGTGACAGCTCAACTGCCACTTCGCGCGCCTGATGCAAATCCTTCAGCTTGATGCGTATGCCGGTCGGGCCTTCAAGCCTGAAGATTTTTGCAGCGTCGTCCTGGTGCAGCATGACCAGCGCCGAGTCATATTCAAAGTGACCGGAATTGAAGGTGCCAACCACCGTCATCTGCTTGAGGCGCGGCACCACACCGGCTGGCGTGACCTGGCCGCTGGGCGCGATCAGCGTGACGGTATCGCCTTCACGCACACCCATGGCGCGGGCCAGCTCACCGCCCAGAACCACGCCGAACTGGCCTGGCACCAGCCTGGCCAGCGTGCTGACAGATGTGGCCGCAAGGTCAGTGACCTGGCCTTCAAGCGCCGGGTCAATGCCACGCACAAGCGTGCCCTTCATGTCTTCGCCACGGGCCAGCAGGGCCTGGGCAGAAATAAAGGTGGCGGCACCCACCACCGACTTGTTGGCCTTGATCTCGGCCAGTGTTTTTTGGGCGTCAGGCAGCGCCGCACCGCCGGGAGCAAACACTTCGATGTGCGAGATGACACCCAGCATGCGGTCGCGCACTTCCTTCTGGAAGCCGTTCATCACGCTGAGCACGATGATGAGCGCCGCCACGCCGAGCGCGATGCCGAGCATGGACACGCCGGAGATAAATGAAATAAAACCGTTTCGCCGTGTCGCCCGGCCTGCGCGCGTGTAGCGCCAGCCGAGGATCAGTTCGTAGGGGATTTGCGTGGACATAGAAAGCAATTGTGGCATCCCGGACAATAGCCCCATGTCAGCCAGTTCCGCCGTTCAATCCTCCCACCTTGTGATGCCGTTCGCTGCCTGCAGCGGCGACAACTGGCTCGCCGCCATGAAGGCCTTGCCCGCCGGCAGCCTGAAAAACCTGGGCAAATTGCTGCAGGGCATGAAACTGGTCGAAACAAGTGCAGGCGAGGCGCTGTCACTCTCAACCCCGCATGAACGGCTGCTGGCCAAAGCGCTTGGCCTGAACGACGCGGTTGATGGGCTCATCGCCTGGGCGGCACTTGAGGCTGCGGAAAAAGGCATGGGCACCGGCAAGGCCTGGGCTTTCATCACCCCCTGCCACTGGACCATGGGCCGCGAACACGCCACCATGACAGACCCGGCTGCGCTCGGCATGACGCCTGAACAATCACAAACCCTGCTGGCCGCAATGCAGCCCTACTTTGAGACGGAGGGCATCACCCTGCATTACGCCGCGCCTGACCGCTGGCTGGCTGAAGGCGAAATATTCCGCCACCTGGCGACCGCTTCGCTGGATCGGGTACTGGGGCGCAATGTGGACCCGTGGCTGCCGGGCACAAAGCGTCCCGACGGCCGCCGCGCCGGGCCGTCCCAAGCAAGGCCAGCCCCCTCGGGGGGCAGCGCATCACACGAAGTGGAAAGCGTGGGGGCCATATTGAGGCGTCTTCAAAACGAAATGCAGATGCTGCTTTACACCCACCCGCTCAATGATGAACGTAGCGGGCAGCGCCTGCGCCCCGTCAACTCCTTCTGGATCAGCGGCACAGGCGCGTTGAGTGAGCCACCACCCACGCCGCAAGCCCCTGTTACAGCGCCCCGGACACTGACGCACGCCGCGTTCACCGACGACTGGGCCGCCTACGCGCAGGCCTGGACGCAACTGGACGAAGGCGAGATCAAAAACCTGCTCGCACAGCAAAGTGCGGGCCAAACCGTACGACTCAGCCTGTGCGGCGAACGCAACGCCCAGACCTTTGAGACCGCGCCGCAAGGCATCTTCAGCCGCATATCAAACCTGCTGTCTCCCGCATCGCCGCTGGCCGTGCTGGAACAGCTTTAGAGCCTGTTTATGAACTGTAGGGGGTCGCGCAAGCACCTTGTCGGGATGGGCTGCAAGGCGCGGTGCGCCGCCAATAGCTGGCTATTGGCAAGCAGCGCAACGCAGCAGACCGCCCGAGAAGGTGCTTGCCCTTCGGGTTGGGGTGAAATCGGGCGATTGCGCCGCCCAGGCCCTTGCATGAGCATGAGCCCATGCAGCATGCCCGGACAGCACACTCATCCCGATTGCACCCCAACGCGACCCGCTACAGTTCATAAACAGGCTCCAACACAAGAAACGACAAAGCCAACATGAAAATCCAGGTACGCGACGTACCCCCACGCAGCGTCTGGGCGCTGCAACAGGCCGGCATCCACCCGCTGCTGGCCCAGCTGTATGCAGCGCGCGGCGTGAACTCACCCGACGAACTGGATGACGGCCTGGCGCGCCTGCTGCCGCCCGCCGGCATGCTTGGCACACAGGCCGCTGCACGCCTGCTGGCCAATGCCATGGCCGCGAATAAAAAGATCTGCGTGGTGGCCGATTACGACTGCGACGGCGCCACCGCCTGCGCCGTCGCCCTGCGCGGCCTCAAGCTGCTGGGTGCCACCAACGTCAGCTACCTCGTGCCCGACCGCGTGGTCGACGGCTATGGTTTGACGGCGCCGATTGCAGACCGCGTCAAGGCCACGGGCGCCGATGTGCTCGTGACGGTCGACAACGGCATTGCCAGCATGGACGGCGTGGCGCGCGCCAAAGCCCTGGGCATGCAGGTCCTGGTGACCGACCACCACCTGCCGGCGCTGAAAGACGGCCAGATCGTGCTGCCCGATGCCGACGTGATCGTGAACCCCAACCAGCCCGGCTGCACGTTCGAGAGCAAATCGATTGCCGGCGTGGGGGTGATGTTTTATGTGCTGCTGGCACTGCGGGCCGAGCTGCGCGAACGCGGCGTCTTCACCGCCCAGAATCAGCCCAAGGTCGATGTGCTCTTGCCATTGGTCGCGCTGGGCACGGTTGCCGATGTGGTCAGGCTCGATGCCAACAACCGCCGCCTGGTCGCGCAGGGCCTGCGCCGCATACGCGCAGGTTACCTGCCTGCGGGGCTGGCCAGCCTGTTCACCGCTGCGGGCCGCAAAGCCAATGTGGCAACGACCTTTGATTTCGGTTTTGCCCTGGGCCCGCGCATCAATGCTGCCGGCCGACTCAGCGACATGACGCTGGGCATCGAATGCCTGCTGACCGACGACGCAGGCCGCGCCGACGAACTGGGCCGCACGCTGGACGGCATCAACCGCGAGCGCCGCGACATCGAGGCCGGCATGCGTGAGCAGGCGCAAATGGCCGCCGACGCGATGATCGATGTCGACGAGGTGCCGCCGCCGGCGATTGCGATTTTTGACCCCGACTTCCACGAAGGCGTGGTCGGCATCGTCGCCTCGCGCATCAAGGACAAGCTGCACAGACCAACATTTGTCTTCGCGGCCAGTCAGGCGCTGGGCAGGGAGCACGAACTCAAGGGCTCGGGACGCTCGATCGCCGGTTTTCATTTGCGCGATGCGCTTGACCTGGTCGCCAAGCGCCACCCCGGCGTGCTGCTGCGTTTTGGCGGCCACGCGATGGCGGCGGGCTGCACCATCAGCGAAGAGAACTTTGAGACCTTTGAAAGCGCCCTGCAGCAGGTCGCCCACGAATGGCTGGACGCCGCCACGCTGACGCGCCGTATGGACACCGACGGCCCGCTGGCTGCCGAGTACCGCCGCACCGACATGGTCGACACGCTGCACAAGGAAGTCTGGGGCCAGGGTTTTGCCGCGCCGACCTTCAGCGAAGAGCTTGAAGTCGTGTCGCAGCGCCTGGTGGGCGAAAAACACCTGGCGCTCAAGCTCAAACACCAGGGCCAGCCGGTGGACGGCATCTGGTTCGGCCATACCGAGCCGCTGCCCGCACGGGTGACGCTGGCCTTCCGGCTGGATGCGGACGAGTGGCAGGGCGTGCGCCGGGTGCGGTTTCTGGTCGAAGCTGCGGAAATCAAGGCTGGCTGAGATTACCGCGTGACGCTATACATTTAATAGCTGATCACGTGCGTATCTATTGGTCTGGAGGCCAATTTGGCACTTGAAAATACCTGTTTTTGGGCATTTTTGGTCGCCTGACGGCATAAAACACGGTCAAAATTCAGCATATGCCAAGGCATATGCTGAAACGCTTATTTCCCGAGCGCCCGGCTTGTTCAATCCATCAGTCCGTATTCGCCACCGCGTTCGATCGCTTTTTTGTAGGCAGGTCGGGCGTGAATGCGCTTGAGGTAATCCATCAGTTTCGGGCGGCTGGCGTCCAGTCCGGCGCGAGCCGTGGCGGCTTCGATGGGGAAACTCAGCTGGATGTCTGCTGCCGAGAACTCTTCGCCTGCAAACCAGGTGCTCTTGCCGAGCTCGCTTTCGAGGTAGTCCAGGTGGGTGGTGATATTGGGCGAGATGAAAGCGGCCTTGGTCTTGCCCGAGATCGCTTTGGCAATCGGTTTGGCAAAAAACGGCATGGGCGAGCGCTCTATCTTGTCGAACACCAGCTTGAGCAAGAGCGGCGACATCAGCGAGCCTTCTGCATAGTGCAGCCAGTAGCGGTAGCGAAGGTAGGCGGGGGTGCCGGGCGCGGGCGACAACTTGCCCTGGCCGTAGCGCTCGATAAGATACTCAATGATGGCGCCCGATTCGGCCAGCGTCAGGTCGCCATCAGTGATCACAGGTGATTTGCCCAGCGGGTGAATGGCGCGCAGCGAAGGCGGCGCCAGCATGGTTTTGGGGTCACGCTCGTAGCGCTTGATCTCGTAGTCAAGCCCCAGCTCTTCAAGCAGCCAGAGCACACGCTGCGAGCGCGAGTTGTTGAGGTGGTGAACGACGATCATGGGCTGCTCTTTCGTTTGAAACTGGATGCCTCATTGTGCCGCTTGCCCACGCAGCCAGGGGGGTAAGCCCGCTGTTGCAAAGCAGGCCCCGGGCGCAAAGCCTAAAATGACTTGGTGACTTCCCCGACCACGCCAGCCGCCAGCATCCTCAACGCCGACCTGCACTGCCACTCGGTGGTCTCCGACGGCACGCTGACACCCGAAGCCCTCGCCGAACGTGCAGCCGCCAATGGTGTGGAGCTCTGGGCCCTGACAGACCATGACGAAATCGGCGGCCAGAGGCGCGCTGCAGCCGCGGCCAAAGCCAACGGCATGCGCTACCTCACCGGCACGGAAATCTCAGTCACCTTTGCCAATGAAACCGTGCACATCGTCGGTTTGGGTTTCGATGCGGATGATGCCGAGATGCTCAAGGGCCTGCATGCGACCCGCGGCGGCCGCAGCGAGCGTGCGATGGAAATGTCTGACGGCCTGGCCAAAGTCGGCATCAAGGGCGCTTATGAAGGCGCACTCAAATTCGTCGGCAACCCCGAACTGATTTCGCGCACCCACTTTGCACGTTTTCTGGTCGAGGGCGGCCATTGCAAGGACACCTCGGAAGTCTTTCGCAAATACCTCACCGAAGGCAAACCTGGTTATGTGCCGCACCGCTGGGCTTCGCTGCGCGATGCCGTGCAATGGATCACCAGCGCCAAAGGCATGGCCATCATTGCGCACCCCGCGCGCTACAAATTCACGCCGAATGAAGAGTACGCACTGTTCACCGAGTTCAAGAACCACGGCGGGCGCGGCGTTGAAGTCGTCACCGGCAGCCACACCGCTCAGGAATACGTGAAGTACGCCGAAACCGCAAAAGAGTTCGGCCTGGCCGCCTCGCGCGGCAGCGACTTCCACAGCCCCGACGAAAGCCACACCGACCTGGGCACGCTGCCTTTCCTGCCGGGCGGTCTCACGCCCGTGTGGGAACTGCTGGCGGACCGCATCCAGTGAGCCGGCCCGCGTCTGCCGCTGCAGGCAGCGCCCTGGCGGGCATTGCGTTGACAGTGGCGGCCATGGCCTGTTTTGCCACACTGGACACCACCACCAAATATGTCACCGCCACCGTGCCGCTGCTGATGGCGCTGTGGTTTCGCTACGCTTTCCAGGCCGTGGTCACCACCATCGCTGTGCTGCCTGTTCGCGGGCTCGCAGTACTGCGCACCGCCCACCCCCGGTTCCAGTTGCTGCGTGGCGTGCTGCTGCTCTTGAGCAGCCTGTTCGCCTTCCTGAGCCTGCGCTACATGCCGGTTGGCGAATTCACCGCGATTGTGATGATCACGCCGCTGATCATCACCTTGCTGGCGTCCACCTCGCTGGGCGAAAAAGTATCAACGCTGCGCTGGGTGCTGGTGGTCGGCGGCTTTACAGGCGCCATGGTCATCATTCGCCCCGGCGCCTCAAGCTTCAGCTGGGCCACGCTGCTACCTCTCAGCCTGGTAGTCTCCAACTCGTGGTTTCAGGTGCTGACCAGCAAAATGGCAAAAACCGAAGACCCGGTCACCATGCACCTGTATACGGGCTGGGTCGGCGCGCTGATCGTCACTGTTACCCTGCCTTTTGTCTGGACCTCAGAGATCTCAACGCTCAACTGGGGCCTGCTGCTGGTAATGGGCGCCCTGGCGTCGATAGGTCACTTCATGCTGATCCTCGCCTACAAGCGTTCACCCGCAGCCAGCCTGACGCCCTACCTGTATGCCCAGATCGGCTTTGCCATGGTCGGCGGCTGGCTGGTGTTCTCGCATGTACCTGACCGCCTGTCCACGATGGGCATAGTGATGATTGCGGTCTGCGGCGTGGGCGGCGCCTGGCTGGCATTTCGCGAAAGCCGCTCGGCCCGGCAGGTCGAAGTACAACCAGTGGAAGCATAAGACCTGTCAAGCCATGGCCCAGTTTTTTGAAATCCATCCCGAGAACCCGCAAACCCGGCTGTTAAAACAGGCCGTGGCGCTGCTTGAAAAAGGCGGCATTGCAGCGGTGCCCACAGATTCGAGCTACGCCCTCGTCTGCCACCTTGACGACAAGGCTGCTGCAGACAGCCTGCGGCGCATACGCGGTGTTGATGACAAACACCACCTGACCTTGCTGTGCCGCGACCTGAGCGAGCTGGCCAGCTATGCGCGGGTCGACAACCGACAGTTCAGGCTGCTCAAAGCCGCCACACCCGGCCCCTACACCTTCATCCTTGAAGCCAGCAAGGAAGTACCGCGCCGCCTCAGCCACCCCTCACGCAAGACGATTGGCCTGCGTGTGCCCGAACACAAAACCCTGCAGTGCCTGCTGGAGCTGCACGGCGCGCCGTTGCTGGCCACCACCCTCATACCGCGCGGCGAGACAGATCCGCTCAATGATGCACAGGACATCCGCCAGCTGCTGGAGCATGAACTCGCCGCCGTGATTGACGCAGGCGCCTGCCACCAGGAACCATCCACCGTCATCGACCTCACGCCCATGGGTGATGGTGGTGAGGCAATCGTCACCCGCCAGGGCCGCGGCGACGTGGCGCGGCTGGGGTTGTAGGACCTGTCTTCCGGTAAATCGCCTCCGCGCTGGGGCTGCAAGGGGTGCAGCGCTAGGCGCGACCCGCCGGCCGGGGTAATCCCCGGTCAAGGGCCGCAACAACGCGGGGCATCTCTTGCAGCCCCAGCGCGCCGGGGATAATCACCGGATGGACATTTCCAACCTTATCCAAACCGTCGCCATCTATGCGCTGCCGGTCCTCTTCGCCATCACCATCCACGAGGCTGCCCACGGTTATGTCGCGCGCTACTTCGGCGACAACACAGCGTGGTCCATGGGGCGGGTGACGCTTAACCCCATCAAGCACATCGACCCGCTGGGCACCATTGCGATGCCGCTGCTGCTGTACTTTGCAACGTCGGGCGCCTTCCTGTTCGGTTACGCCAAACCCGTGCCGGTGAATTTTGGCAATCTGCGCCACCCCAAACGCGACATGATCTGGGTTGCGCTGGCGGGTCCCGCGTCCAACTTCATACAGGCCATTCTCTGGGCGCTGGCACTGGTCGTCATGGCCCTCATGGGTGTGCAGGAAGAGTTTTTCATCAAGATGGCGCAGGCTGGCGCGCTGGTCAACCTGGTGATGTGGGCCTTCAACCTGTTCCCGCTTCCGCCGCTTGACGGTGGCCGCATACTGGTCGGCCTGCTGCCGCTCAGGCAGGCGCTCTGGGTGTCGCGCATAGAGCCCTGGGGCTTTTTTGTCGTGATGGGCCTGGTGCTGGCTGGCGTGGTCGGCACCTACTGGCTGCGTCCGCTGATGTCTTTCGGCTACGGCGTGCTCAACCTCGTCACCTCGCCATTGCTGGCAATGCTTCGCTAATCCATTCATGACAACAGCTCCCAAACCCTTCGCATCCGGCACGGCCCAACGCTTCCTCACCGGCATCACCACCTCCGGCACACCGCACCTGGGCAACTACGTCGGCTCCATCCGGCCGTCAGTCGCGGCCAGCAAGGGGGCAGGCGCCGAAAGCTTTTACTTTCTGGCTGACTATCACGCCTTGATCAAATGTGACGAGCCCGAACGCATACAGCGCTCCACGCTCGAGATCGCCGCGAGCTGGCTGGCCTGCGGCCTTGACCCGGAGCGTGTGGTGTTCTACCGCCAGTCCGACATCCCCGAAATCCCCGAACTCACCTGGCTGCTGACCTGCGTAACCGGCAAGGGCGTACTCAACCGCGCGCATGCCTACAAGGCTTCAGTCGACAAGAACGAGGCGGCAGGCCATGACCCCGATGCCGACGTGACTGCGGGCCTGTTCATGTACCCGGTGCTGATGGGTGCCGACATTTTGATGTTCAAGGCGCACCAGGTACCCGTGGGCCGTGACCAGATCCAGCACATAGAGATGGCGCGCGACATGGCGCAGCGTTTTAACCACCTGTATGGCGATCACCTGGTGCTGCCAGAAGCGCTGATCGAAGAATCCGTCGCCACCCTGCCCGGGCTGGACGGCCGCAAGATGAGCAAGAGCTACGACAACACGATTCCGCTGTTCTCATCGCGTGATCAGCTCAAAAAGCTGATTGCCGGCATCGTCACCGACTCACGTGCCCCCGGCGAGGCCAAGGACACCGAAGGCTCTGCCCTGTTCCAGATCTATCAGGCCTTTGCAACTGAGGCCGAAACGGCCGCCATGCGCAAGGCCTATGCAGATGGCATTGCCTGGGGTGACGCCAAGGCCATGCTGCTCAACCGCATAGACCAGGACATCGCGCCCATGCGTGAGCACTATGAGTCGCTGATCAACAACCCGGCAAAAATCGAAGCCATCCTGCAGGCTGGAGGCGAGAAGGCGCGTGCGCTGTCTGCGCCCTTCATGCGAGAGTTGCGCCATGCGGTGGGCCTGCGCAAGCTGGCGGCCCCGGCTGCGCCGGTCAAACAAAAGTCAGCCAAGGCTGCCACCGCAGGCTTCAAGCAATACCGCGAAAGCGACGGGCAGTTTTACTTCAAGCTGGTCGGCAGTGACGGCAAGCTGCTTCTGCAAAGCCTGGGGTTTGCAGCGCCCCGGGACGCTGCGCAGGCCATCGCATCGTTACAGCAGCAGGGCGAGGCTGCACTGGCCGCACTCGCTGACCGGCTTGCTCCCCAGGAAGGTGTCGGCCCGGACGAAATTTCAGCAGCCTTGAAGCAGCTGCGGCACGCCGCTGATTGAAGCCTAAACATTTGGGTTACAAAGAAATAATTAGTTTGCGCACCTGTTGTTGTCGCGAACTGCAAATGCGACAAAATCCCGGTATTTAAAAATATTAGAGGCCATTCAATTTGACTTTGAACGGTTATGCTTGCTTTTTCCCACAGCAATGCACTCTTTTAGACCGCGTTCATGAGCATTTTTGTTATCGACGAGCATCCGCTGATGCGTGAGGCCATCGCGGCCTTGCTGGCCCGCATGGGCCGTCCGGCTGTTGAACTGGGCAACATCGCTGCTGCCGCCGAAGCGGCGCAGGCCCATGGCACACCTGAACTGATTTGTATTGAACCCGGCGCGGCAAACCTGGACGGCGCCTCCGTCATAGGCCAGTTGCACAACCAGTTTCCCGACGCGGCCATCGTGGTGCTCACTGCATCGACAGCACCCGACGCTGAAAGCCGTGCCCTTGAAGCAGGTGCCCAGGCCTTTCTTCACAAATCAGCAAAAAGCGCCGACATCGCCCATGCCTTGCAGGCGTTTTTGGCCAAAGGGGCCACGCCCGATAACGCCAATGCCGCGATGCCAGAGAAATTGTCGAAACGGCAAAAGCAGCTGCTCAACCTGCTCGACAAGGGCATGAGCAATCGGGACATCGCCGAATCGCTGCAGATCAGCGAGCACACGGTGAAGGTGCATCTCTGGCGGCTGTTCCGCCGGTTGAACGTCAAAAGCCGCTCACAGGCCAGCCACCTCGCACGCACGCAAGGCCTGCTGTAGACCCTTGCCGGAGCCTGGCCGCCGGTCACCGGCATGAATCGTATGACTTCCGGCCGATAAATGCTATAAAAAATATAGCTACTCACGTGCATATCTATTGGCCCAGAGGCTTAAAACACCGTCAAAAATGGCCTCGGGAACCGGTTTTTACGGCTTTTTGAGGCCACGGGCCCGGCATCAAACCACTTAATGCATCATTTATAAATCATTAAGCACTTATGGTGCTTTTAGTGATGCATTATTTTATTTTAGCTGCCCACAAACATCAGGCGAATCGTCCTGGTTCGCCAAGCGGCAGGCGGTTATCGAAATTGCTTACACTTGACCGGGCTTTGTGTTGATGCGCATCCAAAGTCCCAGCGCCAGGCCCGTTCCGGCAGATTCCAGAACCTTTCAAACAAGTTCTTAATGTGACTCCGGCCCCACCCCGTCAGGACAGCAAGCCGTCGGCCTCGCGCATACCGGAAGCTGCCACGCCTGTGTCTGCTTCTGGCGGCGCGTGGTGGCTGGCCCTGCTGCAGTCAGCGCTGCTGGGCGTGGTCTATGCGGTGCTTTCAACGCCTGCCGCCTTTACCGCCAACGACAACACCCTTGCCGCCATCATCTGGCCGGCCCCGGCCATCGCCGCAGCGTGGCTGTGGCGGCTGCCATACCGCCAATGGCCGCCATTTCTGATCGCCGTGTTTGTGGCCATGCTGTTTGTCGGCAACTTCGATGCGCTGTCTGTAGGCGCCGATTCGGCCTTTGCGGTGCTCAATGTCTTTCAGGTCGCGCTTTACAGTTGGGCCGGCCGCCGCTTCATCAATGAGCGCGGCGAGATAGACACCACACGCAAGCTCGCGCGCTTCATGGTGCTGCTGGCGCTGCTGTGCACCGGCGTGATCGCAGGGCTGGGTGCCACCATAGGGGCGGTGACCAAACACACCTTCTGGCTTGACGAATGGCGCGTGATGATGGTGGGCAATGGCCTGGCCATCCTGGTGCTGCTGCCGGCACTGCTGGCCTGGTGCCCGGCCGACCGGCGTGCGCAGGCCCGGGACGAAGCAGCCAGCTTTGCCTGGACGCCGACCATCGCGGCAGCCCTGTCGGCAGCGGTGTTTGTGCTGGCGCTGTTTCCGCGTTTTCCGGCAGAGCTGCTGCGCGCACTGCTGTCGCTGGTGCTGGTCTGGGCGGCCATACACGGCGGGCTCAAGGCCGCTTCTTCAGGCCTGCTGGTGGCTGCTGCGCTGGGCATAGGGCTGACCTTTGTCGGCCTTGGGCCTTACGCATCGCCCACCAGAAGCGAAGGCATCTGGGACCTGCAGCTCGACCTGGCCGGGCTGGCGGTGCTGTCGTTTTTTGTGGCGATCACCGTGTATGAGCGGCAAAAGCTCAATCGCCGGCTGGACAGCGCACGGCGCTTTGAGTCCATGGGCCTGCTGGCAGGCGGCATTGCACACGACTTCAACAACATCCTGGGTGCGGTGGGCGGCTATACCGAGCTGGCCAACGAGCAGCTGGCCAATGAGAAGTCGGGTCCGGGCTCTGCGGCCCAGGGTTCGCTGCGCGAGGCAGCGCTGGCCGTGGCGCGCGGCAAGGACCTGACCGAACAGATCCTGCTGGCCGGGCGGCGCGGCGAACGTGCACGTGAGCGCATCGATTTCAGGGATATTGTTCTGCAGGCCACATCGCTGGCGCGGCCGCTGCTGCCCGCAGGCATAGAGCTCTCGGTCAGCGTACCGCTTGCCGGTGTGCCCGTGCTGGCGCACGAAGGCCAGGTGGTGCGCGCGCTGCTGAACCTGGTGCGCAACGCATCGCAGGCGGCCAGCCAAAAAGTCAACGTCACTCTCACCATAGCGCCTCAGGACACCAACGCCATGATGGGCGCCGACCAGGTGGTGGGAGAGATGCCAGAGGCCGCTTTTGCCTGGGTCGACGTGACGGATGACGGCAGCGGCATTCCGCCAGCGCACATGCATCAGCTGTTTGACCCCTTCTTTTCGTCACGCGCAGCCGGTGGCAAGGGCACCGGCCTGGGGCTGGCCATCGTCGCAGGCGTGGCGACGGACCACGCAGGCGGGGTGGCCGTCTGGAGCGGTCACGGTGCGGCCACGCGCTTCAGGTTCATGCTGCCGCTTGCTGCAGATGCCGCATCCGGCATCGAACCGTCCGCCAGCGGCCAGGGCCAGACCGTGCTGCTGCTGGAGCCCGATGAGGAACTGCGGGAGTGCGAAGAGAACCTGCTGGCCGAACTGGGTTTTGAGCCCCTGGGTTTTGCGCAGGCTGAAGATGCTCTCGCGGCACTTGAACAATCGCCGGGCGATTTTTTACTGTTCATGACCAGCGAAGATTTCACAAGCAGAGTCACGGCGATGGCCCCTTCATTGCCGGTGATCGCATACACCCAGGAGCCCCACGATTCAGCCAGCATCAGCCAGGCCGGGCGGGTGGTCAGCCTGCCCGCAAACCACGACCTTGCCGCCCTCCATAAAGCAGTGACAATGGCGACAGGCGCCACACCGGGTGCCGCCACACAGACCCTGACACCTAGCCAGAGCCTATGACTTCGCAACACCCTTCAGCCATTCTTGTCGTAGACGACGACGACTCCCTTCGCAAGCTGCTGATCGACTACCTGGCCGGTCACGGACTGAATGCGACCGGCGTGGGCACGGCCACGGAGGCCGTCAAGGCCGTGGCCACCAAAAAGTACGGCCTGGTGCTGCTGGACCTGGGCCTGCCCGATGGCGACGGCATAGACCTGGCGCGCAAGTGGCGTTCCGAATCGCCCATGTCCATCATCTGCCTGACGGGCCGGCTTGAAGAAGCCGACCGCGTGATGGGCCTGGAGCTGGGCGCCGACGACTACATCACCAAGCCGTTTTCGCTGCGCGAAGTGCTGGCCCGCATACGCGCCGTCACACGCCGTGCGACGGGTGCGCCCGCAGGCGAAGCACCGCAGGCCAGCGTCAACAGCAGCCAGGTGCAGGTGCCGGTGACGCGCGGCAAACACCCGCGCGCCTACCGCTTTGCCAAGTGGTCGCTCAACCTCAACACCCGCAAGCTGCTGACGCCCGAGGGCAAGCCGGTGTCGCTGACGAATGCCGAATTCAACCTGCTGACGGTCTTTCTCGCCACGCCGGGCCGCATCATCTCGCGCGAGCAGCTGCTGGAACGCACACGCGCATTCGACGATATCTACGACCGCGCCGTGGATGTGCAGATCCTCAGGCTGCGCCGCAAGCTCGAAACCGATACCCGCAACCCCAAACTGCTGTGCACGGAGCGCGGCGTGGGTTACTTTTTAAACACCGAAGTGGAAGCGCTGTGGGAATGAGCACCTCCGATATTTCCGGACTGGGCAAGCGTCCGGTTGAAGGCGGTGAAACGCCAGTGGGCAGCGAAGTCCGCGAGGACATTGCCTTTGAAAAGCTCGAAGTCGAGATGGCCAAGCTGACCAGCGCCATCAACAGCCCGCTGATGGACTGGAATGTCATCAACCAGCTGTGCACCGAACTGCTTGCAACCAAAGGCAAGGATTTGCTGGTGGCCTGCTACCTGGCCGCCGGCCTGCTGGAGACGCGCAGCCTGGCCGGCCTTGCGGACGGGCTCAAGGTGATTGCCGACATGCTGGAGACCTACTGGGACACGCTGTACCCCTCCCTCAAGCGGATTCGCGGCCGGCGCAATGCGCTGCAGTGGCTGGTAGACCGCGTTCAGCAGCGCGCCACGGAAACCGGCTGGGCTGACCTGCCGCCCATGGAGGCCACACTCTCTGAAGCCCTGCAGGCCAGCCTGAGCACCATTGATGCCACGCTGATGGACAAGGACAGCGACGCGCCCTCGATCCGCAGCCTGCTGACACTGGTGCGTGCGCTGCCAGTGATTGAAGAAGCTGCGGTTACCCCACCTGCAGCCGCAGTTGCCGGACCCACGGGGGACTCAAAACCATCAGTCGGGACAATCGCGGACGCGCCTGCAGCATTGGTGCTCGACTCAGCCGATCAGGCCGAACAGGCGCTGGACAATGTATGCGCGCAACTGGCTCCGATAGGCGAATTCCTGCTGAACGCAGACCTCACCAACCCGCTCCCCTATCGGCTGGACCGTCTGGCGGCATGGACGCCCATCAATGCCCTGCCGACAGCCGATGCCGGAGGCGAAACGCATTTGCCGGGCCCTATTTCGCAGGTGGTGGACGCGCTCGAAAAACTCAAAACCACGCAGTCCGACGAAGACCTGGTGCGCCTGGCAGAAACGCAACTGGCGGCCTTCCCTTTCTGGCTGGACCTCAACTGCATTTGCGCCACGGCACTGGAGCGACTGGGCAGCAAATATGACGCTGCGCGCCTGGAAGTCTGCGGCGAGACCGGCAGGCTGGCCGCACGACTGCCCGGCATAGGGAAACTGGCTTTTGCAGGCGGCATGCCCTTTGCCGATGGCGACACGCTGGCATGGCTTGCGGGCCTGGCTTCAGCGCAGGGTGACAGCAGTGCACAGACCAGCAAGCCGAAGGGGCGCGACGCCATCGCGGCAGCCATCGGCAATGCACGCGCGCTGGCGGCGGGCGACGACCTCACTGGCGCTGTCAACGCGCTGCAGCAGGAACTCCTGGCCACCGATTCGCCGCGTGACAAGCTCTACCTGCAGATCAGGCTGTGTGAACTGCTGCTGGTGCAGAGGCCGGGCGCTGCGCTCGATGCATTTGCGTTTTCCATCGTCGACACCATGGACAGGCACCTGCTCGCAGACTGGGAACCGGCATTGGCCATTGACGGCCTGCAGGTGGCCTACAAGGTGATGACGCGCAATGAGGACAGCAAGGCCGTGGCCGATGGCCTGCTCAAGCGCGTGCTTGCGCTGGACGCCTCCGCGGCGTTCAGGCTGGTGAGCTGAACGGCAGACTGAACGGCAGCCTAGCGGGTGGCAGTGGTGCCGCGCGCAGAAGAGGTCACAGAAGAGGCTGGGGAAGCAGGTGGTGACACCGGCAGGGCCAGTTGGGCGGCGGCAAGCTCCCTGAACATGGCCTGGGTGTCCTGCGGCCTGTGTGCTGCAAACCGGGTATCCCAGCACACGCCGATCTGTTTGGGCAGGCTCACCTCGGTTGTGGAGGTACGGGTCACGCTGGCAATTTTGGCCTGCAGGCCACGTTGCTGCTGGGCGAACTGGCCGTCCTGCAGGCGCTGCTTTTCCGCCGTCTTTTCCTTCTCCTGTCGGTCCAGCGCTTCGAGCTGCTGGTTTGAACGGAGGATGGCGTCCTGTCCGTCAAAGGTATAGCGCACCCCAATCTGGCGTACGCCCATCGCATCAAGCCGGCCGCGCGCCGCCGGGAATTCATCGGCATTGAACTGCCGCACGCCGTCGCGGAAATCCTGCAGGAAACGGATCACACCGCTTGAGCCGGGATACTTCTTCGACAACACCAGATCGTCGATCTTGATCTGCAGGTTGACCTCGCCGCACAGGCGCTCACCCAGCGGGAAACTGTCGGTCACCGGGAAATTGAAATTGCTGATCACGCGCGCGCCGGCGGCGCACTGGATCGACAGCACGGTCGCAAAAGGTTTTGATTTGGCGCCCGGGTTCACGCTGGTCGGCTGTGTGGTGATGGTGAGTTGCTGCACCTGCGCCTTGAGCGCATCCACCTTTGTTTTCACATCGGCCAGCACGCGGTCGATTTGTGCCAGCGATTGCTGCGCCTGCAACTGCTCTTTTTCACCGGCGAGCTTCTGGCTCTGGTCTTCCTGCTCGATGCGCTGCTGCATGACCAGTTGTTCAACACGCTTGCCCGCCGCATCGTTGAGCATGGGCAGGAACTGGCGCGTGAAAGGCACGCTGTAGCCCAGCGTCTGCACCACGCCGAAGCGGTTGGAATCGCGCGTCAGAAATGGCTTGGCCGGGCCGTCGGCAAAAGCCCAGACGCTGCCTTTGGCGCCGTAAAGCTGGTCCACCATCGAGGACATGTTGGCTGCCGTCTGCAGGGGAAAGTCCACCTTGGATTCCCATTCCTTTTGCAGGCTGCAGGAAGTTTGCTCTTCTGTGTAGAGCAGCACAAAACGCAGCGGCGCACCCATCAGTTGCCAGACGGCCTCTTCATTGGGGCCGGCAAAACCGACCAGCTTGCGCAGTGCGATGAGGTTGTCGGCCGCGGCCAGCATGGCAGATGATTTGACGGCCGGGTCAATGCCGAAGGCATGGAAGTCGGCCGCCACCTGCCACGCTTTGGCAGGCCCGCCCGACACCTCGGCGGCGATGGTGTTGATGCCGGTGAAAAACTGCTGCATGGTGCTCACGGCATTGAGGTTGTTCTTGATGGTGCTTTCGCCCTGCGCGGGCGCACCGGACAGCACCTCCTTCATCGCCTTGCCGCCCACGGTATTGATGGCGCCCACCACCTTGACCGCTTCACCCGCAGCGCCCAGCCTGACAGCCTGTGTGCGTACCTGGCCCAGCTGGCGCGATAGCTGCAGCCAGCCCGGCAACTGGTCTGTGGCTTCGCCGGCAAACTCTTCATTGAGGCGGTCCATGACCCTGTAATAAGGGCTCT
Organism: Polaromonas sp.; assembly: GCF_016185115.1. GTDB lineage: Bacteria > Pseudomonadota > Gammaproteobacteria > Burkholderiales > Burkholderiaceae_C > Polaromonas. The sequence continues at coordinate 519,861 of NZ_JACPOF010000017.1, forward strand.
GTACGCCCGCAATCAGGCCCAGCGCGGCCCGCCACTCTGCCTCACCTGAAAGCGTGCGTTCAGTGCCCGGGAAATCCGCCACGAACTTCTGCCAGGCCTGCAGGCGCTGCTCCTTGTACCAGACCTCAAAAGCGCGTTTTTGCGCCAGGAATCTCGGACCGTTGTCTATGCTGCGTTCCATCTCCACCAGGAAACGATCAATGTACTTTTTTCCTTCAATGGTGAATGCCGCAGCCACCGACGGCAATTCGACGCCGGCTTTCGGCGCCGCCACGCGGGCCCCGTTGCGCCAGAAATCATTGACCGTCACCGATTGAAGCGCCGGGTTGGACGCGGCAAGCCCTGTCAGCCAGGTCAGGTTGGGGTCATTGAATGCCAGCCGGTTAAGAAGCTGCTGCTGTGACTTCAGCCGCTGCGGAACATAGTTGTCACCCGGCGGCGACCACGCGATGTTGGCCGTGTGCAGGTCATTCAGGCGTGCAAAAAGTTCGGGGGTGTAGCGGGCCACATACTCACGTTGCGGCATGGCCCTGAGCTGCTTGAGGTCCGCACCATGTTCACGCGCATGAAGCTGGTTGATGTAACGCACGATATTGCGCATTTGCCGCGGGAACTCATTACCGGGGTCACTGACCACCACCCGCTCGATATCTGCGTTGTAGTTGGCGTCGTCAATCGGCAATATGTATTTCCGGAAATTGTCGATAAAGCTGTTCTTGAGACGGTCTTCAAGGTCATCCATGTTGGTGCTTTCCACCATCCACTGGCTGCGCCAGTTGTCGTCGCGCGCCTCCATGAGGGCCACCGAACTGGCAATTTTTTCGAGCGTGGCCGCATCATCCTCAATGCGCCCGACAAACTTCGAGTTGAAGCCGTGTCTGTCCTCCAGCAGGTGCAGGGTTTCAAGATTGGAAACAAACGCGACCGTCATCAGGATGGCCACAGCCGTGCTGAGCAGCAGCCACGACAGCAGGCCCAGGTTCTGGGTCGCAGACCGCCACGGATTGCGCAGCGAGGCGGGCAGCGAAATATGGCGGTCCTGGGGCAGAACGCGGCCGAAAAAGTCGTGCAAGAACAGGCCCGCCGTATTGCCCGCATGGCGCGGCACCGGCGGCAGCACATGGCCGAGAAGGTTTGATATCGCACCGCCCTCCTGCAAGCCGCTGCTGAAGAACAACCCGCGCAGGAAGGGCGTTTCAAGGTAGGCGTTGTCTCCCAGGCAGGCCTTCAGGAAAACGTCCATGCCGGGCTTGAGTTGCTGGAACTCGTTGGGGAACAGCAGCAGCTCGGGCGCAATCTGCGTGCTGCGCGCCATCAGGCTCACGCGCAGGGCCTGCAGCCGATCACCTATGCTGCCAAATGCCGCATCGACAAAACGGGTCTGCCCTGGCTCGTTGCTGCCTGACTCGGCCAGATAACCCATGGCCTGCTCAAGTGCATCCTCGGGCAACTGCTTTGCCCATTGCTCAAGACCATAGACGCGGTCGCACTGCGTGACCAGGACATACACCGGAAAGCGTTTGCCGAAAAGCCGTATGAGCTGCTCGATACGCTCGCGAATCACGCGGCCTTCATCTACCAGGGCATCACGGTCGGGATGCAGCAGGCGTTCTGTGCTGATGGCCAGCACCAGGCCGTTGAGGCCTTCCTTGCCGCGATATTTTGCGAGCAGGTCGAGGCCGAGCTCCCATTCACTGCGGTCCTGTTCGAGGTCGGCGGCTTCGACATAACGCCCAGCGCAATCGATCACCACGGCACGGTCAAAAAACCACCAGTCATAGTTGGCGGTCTGCTGTATGGGGGCGCTCTGGTTGACCTTCTGGATCGATGACGCGAGACGGCTGCGCGTCAGGGCGGTGGTCTTGCCTGTGCCGGACTTGCCCACCACCATGTACCAGGGCAGCACATAAAGGGGATTGCCAAAACGCTTGAGGCTGGAGTTGCGCAGCGTGGCCACCGCACTGTTCCACTTTCGTAGCAGTACGGCGCGTGGCGATGCCTGCCTCACCACCTGCCCCTGGCCCGCCGCCGTCAGCTGCGCCATGCGGGTGCGCGAGCGGTAAACCTGAACCAGCCGTATGGTGAATTTCACAAGGGCGTACAGGCCCAGTACACCCAGGAAAACCGCAAGCATGGCCCACAACGGCCATTGCATGTAGAGCGTCAGGCCCCAGCTGACAAGCGCCAGAATCACCAGCGCGAAGACCCATATCAGAAATGTGCCGAGTTTGCCCATCACTTGATCTGGGCCATCAGCGAATTCACCATCTGCCAGATGATGATGTGGTACACGCCGTACAGCACGGCGAGGATGATCAGCGGTACCAGCAGGACGTTAAAAGTCAGCGAAGAAAACTTCCAGTCCCAGCGGCTGGCAGGCTTGCTGCCCGCATCGCCCTCAGCGGCATGCAGGTGTGCATAACCGTCGGGAAACATCAGCTTTTCCATCTCGGATGTGAGACCCAGGCCCTCACGCTGTGCGCGTATGTCACGCAGCATGGGCTGCAGGGTGGCCTGCCGTACGTCCGACAGCGCCTTGGCATTGCGGTCGTAACCGTAGCGGCCCGCGAATCCCAGGCTCAGGCAGTAGAAATAGACCTCGCGCACCTGCATCTGCCGGGCATCCAGCACTTCCAGCCGCTTGAAAAATGCATCGCCAGCATTGGTGACATTGAAGTAACGCCGCTGGAGCAGGTGACGCGCCCACTCGCCAGCCCCCGCCCAGGGCGTTGCCAGCAGGACTTCATCGGCCCATGCCAGCACCGCAAACAATGCGTCTTCGGTATCGGTATCGCTCATGCCCGCGTCACTGGCCGCGTTGCGCGACTGCGCAATCAGTTCGTCGAGTTGCTGGCGCACCGAGGCGAGGTCACCCGAAGGCTGTATCTGGAACTGCCTCAGGAACGCCAGCGGTGCGATAAAACAATCGATCAGATGCACGCTATCTCCGCAGGACGACGATTTCTGCCTTCAGGTCGTCAGGCGCATCGAGCCAGTAAAGCGCTATGGTCCCTTCGCGCTCGACGACCTCCCACTGCTGGCTGACCTGCTCGATACGGAAATAGTACGAGTAGGAACGGCGCGGCAGACCTTGCGGCGCAGCCGTCATGTGTATCAGCTCCAGCCCTGGAAGGGCATGGGCGATGAGGCCAGGCATCTCGCGCAGGGCCGCGAGCCGCACATCGCGCTGAACGGAGCTGACAACCCAGTCCATGTCTTTTTCAGTGCGGATGACAAGATAGAAGCGGTTGCGCTGGCCGAAGAAATTGCGCGGCAGGCTGCCGACATGAAAGCCATCACGGTATTCAAGAATGGTCAGGAACTCGGGGCCTACCGTGATCTCGTTGAGCAGGTGTCCCACCATGGTGCGCACGCGGTCAAAACACTTGCCCAGATCGGTATGCTCATAAGGCGGCAGACCGGGCGTGCCGTCCTGGGCTTCGCCAAGCATGTTGAAGCGCTCGGAGAAGGAACTCAGTTCGCCGACCAGCTGGCGCATCGCGCCGTAGGCCAGCCACGGGTGCACCTGTTTTGTTTCGGTCAGGTGAAACAGGTAGGGACTGGCGCGATTGAGTGACCGCAGCGCCAGCAAAAACACCATGTAGCTCGCATCGAACTCGGCCTTCTGCATTTCGCGCGGGCTTTTGTACTCCTGCAGCTGGCGGGCGCGGCCGGTCAGCTCATCACGCAAATCCTTGATAAGGCGCATCAGGACATTCGACCCGGAAATGGCATAGGCCGGCGGGATGAAGCTGTCCGACAGCTTGATGACATCGCCGTCACGCACCAGCCGGGCGATGGGGATCAGGGTGTAGTCCTGCAGCTTGTCGATTTCAGATTCGAAAAAAATCTTGACGACGTGAAGCAGGGTGCGAACCTGCGCATTCGGTCCGTCTGAATAAAGGTCTGCGGTGTCAGGCGGCGCGGCCAGTGTGGCAAAGCGCGTGGCTGCGGCACCGGCTTCTGCGAGCCCGGGTACGACGGTCACGTTCTTCTCGCTCGCGCTCAGGGTCTTGAGCCCGAGGTAAACCGTAAAGGGCTTGTCGCCCTCAACCCAGTCGGTTGCAAAGGCGCGCGGCCTGATGACCGCATTGCCCGGGTATTCAACATAGGTGCGGTCCGGAAAAATCAGCTTGGCGGACTGCACCTCCACCGTCCGGTTGGCGGTGGCAGCCTCGGCAAGTTCAAGTTCGCCCACACCCCAGAAATGCGGCAGCCCCGACTCCTGCAACGGCTTGGACTGGAACTGGCTATGCAGGTCAGCCATCTGGAAATGCTGCGACTGCAGGAACATCCCCTGATGCCAGTAAATACCCTGTTTTTCTTCCATATCGCCGTGTTGCCTTCTATTTGTCCAGCTTGCGGAGTGCGCTGCCCATATTGACCGCGTTTTTGGCGTCTTCGGCAGTCAGCTTGATTTCTTTTCCGCCACCATCCAAGGGTACCGCCTCAAGCCTGGGTTTTGCTGCGGGATCATGATTTAGCCGTTGTGCATTCACCACGCCATCCGCCCCCAGGTTCAGGCGCAGCGCCAGTGTTGCAGGCGCGGCCTTGTAGGTCGTGGTGACCAGCCCGTCACTTTGCACCGTCAGCGGAATCTGGAAGAGCCTCGTGCTTTTGGCCGCATCCATCTGGTAATAACCGGCGGCGATACCCACGAATTTTGCCTTTTGCGCCCTGTCCACCGCAAAAATGGTGCGCTGGCCCGGTGTCACCACATACCGCACAAATTGCACAAAGGGATCACCACCCTTGCCGGTTTCGAGCGCCTTTCCAAGCATTGCCGTATCGGCTGCCAGCTTGTAAAAAGCGGCCGGATCTTCCATCTGGTAGATGCCCAGCAACAGGGTGTGGGCCTCACCGTCATATTGGTTCAACCTGGGGTCAGCCTCGATTTCAATCAGCACCCCATTTTCAGCAAAATCCCAGGCAATTTCCGCAACCGCCTCCTTGCGCGAATTGCCACCCATCAGTGAGTTGGCGGCGGCGCAACCGGCCACGGAAAGGATCACCCCGCACATGATCAGACCACCCGCAAGCCGACGCACGGCGCGGAGCAAAGTTCGCTGGCAAGTAGCGGTAATTTTTGTCATTTTCATGGCCGACGCTCATAATAAGCCATGCGTATTCGCGCAATCACCCGGCTCACAGGGGATTTACCTCTGACACCATCATTCCAGGCCCCCCACGGCATGACGCGTCTCGCCACGGGTTTGACGTGCCTGGCGCTGGTATGTCCGGCCGCAGCCCAGACGGTTGCCGAGACGCTGCCAGATGCAGTCGTTACGCCGGTCATAGCGCCTGTCCTGTATTCCTACGCCACCCTCGCCAGGCAGGAAAGCGCCAGACCCATCTGCTGGCAGGTATTGGTTCCGCAAAGAGATGTTTTGATCCGCGAGCACAACGCAAAACCCTGGCTTTTGCGAAACCTCACGCCCATTGTTGGCGCTGCCATGGGAGGGGTCGTCGGCGGGCTGCTGCTCAGGCACCATGCCAGCGCCATCGCGGCCAAACGCTGGATGCTGCCGGCCGTGGGCGCCGGTGCCGCCGGAGGCTATCTGGCAGGCCCTGGAGGCGTTACCGGCTTTGTGCTGGGTGGAGGCATTGCCGACTACGCGCTGCGCGGCGCGCTGGGCCGAAAACTCGGGAAAGGCAAGGTGCCGGTGACCGTGGGTGTCGCACTGGGTGGCGCCGTAGCCGGCATGAAACTCTGGGAGATGGTGTTCCCGCCGGATGTACCGCCAGCGCCCGCTGCAGATCCGGAAGGCGATGTGGATGCGGAAGTGTTTGTCCGCGACGAAGTATGCGGCACGAGCACGCAAACCGCATACACCCAGTCCCTGTACCGGGTCGGCTACCGTTTCAACGGAGAAGAGCTGGTGGCAGAGCTCCCCTATGATCCCGGCGAGGCGCTGCTGCTCACATCGACCGGCAACATCACCGGCCCGGCCAGGGTACGTCTGGACTAGGCCGGCACTCACTTCAGGCTCAGGATGGTCGCGCTCACTTCGCTGTCATCAGTTTCATTCGCATACGGCATGAAAAGAATGGCATCGGGACAGCCCTTCACGCGCACAAAGTAGGAGCTGTTGGCGTCAACCTGATTGCGCACTGCCCATGCCGTGAACTCGCGGCTGCCGGCCTGGATTTTCAGGCCTTGCTGTGCGTACTCCAGCGTCGTCTTTTCGGGCAGCCTGCCTTTGGAGCCCACCGCCTGGAAATTGATTTCAGCACCCTCCCCCGTCACGCCGAAAACGACGCCACGCCATGCACCTTCGGAAGGCCCGATCTCAAACCATTGCCCGAGGCGTTCATCGCCCTGAATGTCCAGCCGGTATTCAGGCGCTGCAGCTTTGCCTGGCATGTTGGCCCTGGCCACAATTTTGGCGGCCCACGATGCGGCAGACTCTTCGGCGAGGGTCGCTGACTGCAGGATCTGCGGCAATTTGTCTGGAGCAGGCGCTGCGGAATTCCACAAAAACACAATCTGGAAGCCCGGCCCCTTGATCTGGCGTAACGAGGCAGCCATCAGGGACAACGCATAACGCACACCAGGTTTGGCCATTTCGGCGTCGTCGGCCAGAACCAGCCACAGGTCTGCCTTCGCATCAAGCAGGGCCGTCACCGCTGAGCGCCAGCTCATTTTTTCCGGCGCATCGGCCCAGAAATGGCCGGTGCAGTTGAGACCATACTGTTTGAGCACAGCGGTCACCGCACTGACGCGCGGCTGGTTCTCGGTCAGCGCGCTGATCCAGACGTTTTTCATGTGTGTTCCTGTCGGTGCGTTTGGGGGTTTCCCACTTCAGCTCATGATCATGACGACGGCCTGGCTGGGTGCCAACACAGAACCGACAGCATTGCCCTCGTTCTGTTTGGTCGGGTCACCCAGGCGCACCGCGGGATTGCCCTCGAGCTTGACCGTCATGCTGCCCATGATGAATTCGGCAGCGCCCATCATCTTGCCCGACACCACGCCGCCCGCGACCCCCCCCTGGTCACCATTGCTCATGCTGATCTTGGAGGATTTGGTGAGTGCGGGCATGCCAGCTATCAAAACCTTCATCGTCGCTGGGTTGCCCATCATGGGCATGGCGATGTTGGGATAGGGAATAGGGATGGGTGGGGCGGGTGGTGCAGGTGTCTTGCAGACATCGGGCATGGCCATGCATTGGCCGTTTTGTTTGGTGACTGCGAACATATGACTTCCTTTGTACCGATCAGCCGAGATCGATTTTTTCAGCGTCGATCTTGACCTGGCCCTCTGAAATCATGCTGGTATGTTTTGACTTCAGGTGAAAGCGCTCGGCGACCTGCAAACGCATGCGGCCTGCGCGGGTTTCATCGAGGTTCTCGGTCCAGCGGAAGCTGTTGGTGGCTTTCTGAAGCAGGCGCCCGACCGTGGAGTTGATGCTTTGCGCGACCGTGGTCACGTTGCCCAACACACCGCGCAAATCCCTGATGGAAGTACGCAGGCTCACAAACTGCATGTCAGCCTCGACAGCCTTCATTTCCACCTGCGGCGCACTGACGCTCACCGACTGCCCGCCCTCCATGGTGATCTCGCTGGCAGTGAAAGCCAGCTTGCCGCCGCCCGCGGTGATGGCAGCCCCGCCCGGCAGGGCCAGCACCCCGTGGGAAGGATGCGCGCGGGACAACACCGCGAGGATGTAGGGCACGCTGGTCACACCCACCGTCACACCTCTGCATACCAGCACCGTATCGCCACACTCCGGCGCAATCAGGCAGCTGTCGGCACGCAGGGCACGATCTGCACCATCTGCATCACCAAGGAAAAACCATTTGTCTGCCTGCCCGGTAACCGTGGCCGACACCAGACTTATGCCTTTGTCGAGGGCTGTGGCGCTTTGTGGCAAAGAAGTATTCAACATCGTTTTCTCTCCTTCAAAATCGGGTTTCTATTCAGGCTGCCTGCCAGCGCTCTGCGCGCGCCAGCGCTTCGTCGGTTTCACGTACACCGCTGCGTTGTGCGCCGTCCCAGCGGGTGCCACTGTCGCGAACAGAATGCAGGTTGGCACCGCTCAGGTCTGCGCGGCTGAAGTCGGCATTCGACAAATCGGCATTCGACAAATCGCAATACACCAGGCTGGCATGCGCAAAGCCGGCGTCGCCAGCCTTGATGCGCTGCATCATGCACATGTGCCAGCGTGAGCCTTCACAGCGTGCCCCGGTCAAGTCGGCATCACTGGCATCAGCCATTTCAAATACGGCGCCCGTCAAATTGGCCTGAACGAGTTTGGCACCCAGCAAGGCGGTGTAGTTGCCACGCACACCAGCCAATTGGGCTTGCTGTAAGTTCGCACCGATAAAACTGGTGCGGTCCAGCACCGTACCGGAGAAGTCGGCAGCCTGCAGGTCAGCGTTGTTGAAGATGGTCATGGTCAGGTCACACCCTGAAAACCGCTGGCCGGACAGCTTGCAGCCTTTCAGGTAAGCCTGTACCAGTTGCGTGCGCGCGAAGTGCACCGTCGTGAGGTCGGTATCCATGACCGTCCAGCGCGTGAGGTCGGCACCTGCAAAGTCCACCTTGCTGAGGATACATGCGTGAAACGAAGTGGACTTGACCCGTTTCAATAGACACCTGATAAGGTCGAAATTGAAAAGGAGAAAAAGTCATGAAGAGAGTCAGCTACACAGCCGAATTCAAGGCTGAGGCAGTCAAACAAGTCATTGAACGGGGTCACGGCGTGGTGG
>NZ_JACPOF010000030.1 GCF_016185115.1 Polaromonas sp.
CTGCACATCACCTCCGACCACGGGTCTGCCGACATCCCTGGCTACTCGGTCGTCATCGTCCCTGCAGGCGCCAGCAGCATAGAGGTCAAAAGCGCCGGCAGCTTCTTCATCCTCTACACCACCCAGAGCAAGGACATTGCCGCCAAGGCCGTCAATGCTGCAGCCTATGCCGCCCCCCGGCACCACGTCGCCCCCTGGGCCCCCTGGCCAGACCCGATTGGCGGCCCGAAGATCCGCCGCTACAGCATGGAGGTCGCCAACGAACCCGGCCGCTTCGGCCGTATCTGGCGCTGCTCCACCTTCATGGTCAACCTGTTTGTGGAAACCGCCCCGCGCGATGTCGAGAAGGTCTCGCCCCACTACCACGACGACTTCGAGCAGGGCTCGCTGCTCATGACCGGCACCATGAGCCACCACATCCGCTGGCCCTGGACCACCAACATGCGCAACTGGCTGCCCGACGAGCACATGGACTGCAGCAGTCCCTCGATTGCCATCATCCCGCCACCGGCCATCCACACCTCCAACGGCACCGGCACAGAGCTGCGTTTGATGGTCGATGTGTTCTGCCCGCCACGCATCGACTTCTCGCAAAAGCCGGGCTGGGTGCTCAACGCCCATGAATACCCCATGCCTGCGCAGGAAACCGCCCCGGCCTGATTGCCCCCGATCGCCACACCCCCGCCCCCCAAAAACAAGGCACACCATGACCACCCCACAAGGCGTACCCGCCGGTACGCGCGCCGCTGCATTCCGCGAACGCGTCCTCAGGCGCGAAACCGTCTACGGCACCTTCATCAAGACCTCGACCAGCCACAGCATAGAAATCATCGGCGGTGCGGGTTATGACTTCGTGCTGATAGATGCAGAACACGCCCCCTTCGACCGGGTCACAACCGACACCTGCATCCTGGCGGCCCGGGCAGTCGGGGCGGCCCCGCTGGTGCGGGTGGCCTCGCCCAACGACATCCTGGGGGCGCTGGACGATGGCGCTTTCGGGGTGATGGTGCCGCACATGACCTCGGCCAAAGCTACCAAAGAGATCGTGGATCTTTGCCGCTACTCGGGCAAACGCGGTTTCTCGAACTCGCCACGGGCCGGTGATTACGGCGTGCGCACGACCTGGGAGCACATTGATGCCTCTGACAAGGAAGTGTTGCTGCTGGGAATGATTGAAGACCCGGAGGCCATAGACCGGGCCGATGAGATCGTGGCGGTTGAAGGGCTGGATGCGGTCTTTATTGGCCGGGGTGACCTGACGGCGGCTTACCGCGACCGTGAAGCTGGCTCGCCAAAGGTGAAGGCAGCGACCTTGAGGGTCATTGAGGCCTGCAGGCGGCACGGCAAACCGGCTTTCCTCTTGACGGCGAATGCGAAAGAGGCGGCTGAGTATGCGGCGCTGGGCGTGAGCGGCTTTGTGACCGGCTCTGACCAGGGGTTCATGCGCTCTGCGGCTACTGCGGCTTTGCGTGAGTACCAGTCGGTACTGTCCAAAAAGTAAGGCGCGGGAAGCAGACATGAACGCCAGATTTATATCCGCCTTGTTTACCGCCATGTGCATGGCCATCCTGCCAGCGGCAGCGCAGGAAGCCTTCCCGGGCAAGCCCATCAAAATCATCGTTCCATTGGGTGCAGGCGGGTCGTCGGATCTGGGCGCAAGAATCGTTGCACGCAAGCTGTCCGAAGAACTCAAGCAGTCCGTCGTGGTTGAGAACCGCTCCGGAGGCAACCAGGTCATAGGAATTGGCGCGGTCAAAAGCGCACCCGCTGACGGCTACACCCTGCTCTGGACAACCAGCGGCATTTTTGCCGCTTCGGTCGTCAACAAAAACGTGCCCTTCGATGCGCTGAAAGACTTTGACCCCATCACTTTGGGCGGGCGCACCAACGCAGTGGTCATCGTGCACAACTCGGTGCCTGTCACTGACCTGAAGTCGTTTGTCGAGTATGCAAAGGCTAACCCCGGAAAGCTCAACTTCGCCTCAACCGGCGGTTCCGTCACGCTGCTGATCCAGTATTTCATGCAGACCGTCGGCATCGACATGCCTGTCATCACCTACAAAAGCCAGCCCGCGAGCATGAATGACTTTTTAAGCGGGCAGGTGCAGGTCATGATAGACAGGCCCAGTGTCTACAAGGCCCAGATTGCTACCCACGGCCGGGCTGTGGCAGTTACCGGCGCAAAAAGGGACAGGGACACGCCAGACGTGCCGACCGTCGCCGAACTGGGCTACAAGGGCTTTGACATTGACACCTGGCAGGCCATGTTCATCAGGTCAGGCACGCCCCCTGACCGCCTCGCAAAAATCCGCAGCGCCATGGCCAAAGTGATGGCCGACCCCGAGGTGCGCAAACAGTTTGCAGACATCGGCGTGGAGCCCGCGGGATCAAGCGCAGAAGAACTGGCCGCATTGAGCCGCAGCGATGCCGCGCGCTGGAAGGCCGTTGCCGCCAGATCGAAATACCAGGCTGAATAGCCACCCTCCGAACCACATCCCCACTTTCATTTTTTTAAATCGAACTGACAAGGCCGCACATGGTTAACGACGACACCCTCAAACTCAACGCAGTGCTTTCACTGCAGCTGTCCGAATACTGGAACGAAATCGACGTCAACGGCGGCAAGAACGCGCATACCTATTACACGGAAGACGCCGAGTTCCATGGCCAGTCTGCCTCGTATCTGGGGCGCGCGAAGATCCAGCAGTTTTACGACTGGCGCGTAAGCCAGGGTCCGCGCCTGTCGGTGCACAGCTTCACCAACTTCAGGGCCTGGTTCACCGGCGCTGACACGGCAGAAGCCACCAACTATTTGTGCCTGTATGCCGCCAACGGCGTGCGCATATTGCCGACCCATGCGCCCATCACCATATCGCTCGCCACCGACCGCTACAAGCGCGCAGCAGACGGCCGCTGGCTCTGCACCTACCGCCGTTTCGAGCACTGGTTTGAAGGCGGCGCGCCGATCACCAACCCCAACCTGGATGACAAATAACCGTCACCATCCGCCGCAGTTTTTTCAACGTCCATCAACGATGGTCAATTTCCCGAGGTATACGAATGTCTGAAGTCATCATCATCACCGGCGCCAGCAGTGGCATAGGCGCAGCCACCGCACGCATTCTTGCGGCGCAGGGCGCCAGCATCGTCATCAACTACGTCAGTTCCAAAGCGCTGGCTGAAGGTGTGGTCGCCGAAGTCAAGGCCCTGGGCGGTAAGGCGATTGCCGTGCAGGCCGACATGGGCATTGAGGCCGACATCGTTCGCCTGTACGCAGAAACCGACAAGGCCTTTGGTCCCGTCACCGGCGTCGTCAACAACGCAGCTGTCAATTCGCCCCACCACCTGAAGGTTGTCGACTACACCTTTGAAGAAGTCATGCGTGTACTGGGCGTCAACACCGCAGGCGTGCTGATCTCCTGCCGCGAGGCCGTCAAGCGCATGTCGACCAAAACCGGCGGCAAGGGCGGCGCCATCGTCAATGTGTCGTCCATAGGCGCACTGACCGGTTCGCCTGGCCGGTTCATTCACTACGCAGGTTCGAAAGCCGCCGTCGACACCATGAGCATGGGCATGGGGGTCGAGCTGGCACGCGAAGGCATACGCGTCAATTCAATACGCCCCGGCATGGTCGACACACCCATGCACGGCAAGACGGGCCAGGCAGATCGCGTTGCAGAAGCCGGTGCCGCCACACCGCTGGGCCGAGCAGGCCGGCCGGAAGAAGTCGCCGAATCCATCGTCTGGTTCCTCTCCGACAAGGCATCGCTTGTGACAGGCGCCTGCCTCAATGTGATGGGCGGGCAGCGCTGATGACGCAGGCTATTCAAAACGCAAGGACGGGCGTACCTGCCAAAGGTGCGTGGCGCACCAGCAACCCGGGACTGAGCAAGTCGCTGATGGTGGGGGCCATCGACCTGCACTGCCACAGCGGCCCCTCCGTCATGCCGCGCTACTTCGACCACTATGAAGCCATGCAGGAGGCATCGGATGCAGGCGTGCGCGCCCTGCTCATCAAGGACCATTACTACTCTGCCACGCCGGTAACCGAGCTGCTGAACAAACACTTCAGCCACCTGAAAGTCACACTGCTGTCGGGTGTGCCGCTCAACAACCAGGCCGGCGGGCTGAACATCTATGCCGTCGAGCACGGCATTGCCATGGGCGCAAAGCTGGTGTGGATGCCGACCTTCTCGGCCAAAAACCACATCGAGCACCACAAGCAGGGCGCCACGCCGGGCTTTCCATATGCAAAAAAGGCCATGAAGTCGCCCACGCCGCTGAGCATCCTCGACAGCGCCGGCAAGCTGGTGCCGGAAGTCTTCGAGATCCTCGACGCGATTGCCGAACATGACGTGGTGCTCTCGTCAGGCCACCTGCACATCACCGAAATCTGGCCGCTGTTTGAAGAGGCGATACGTCGCGGCGTCAAACGCATGATCTGCAACCACCCGACCTATGTCATCGATGCCACGCTGGAAGACATCACACGCATGGCGGGCATGGGCGTGTACATCGAGCACTCGATGTGCATGTTCTCGGAACTTGCGAAATGGCGCATCTATGAACCTGCAGCGCTCGACAGCCTCATCCAGGCCGCCGGTGTGGACAAAACCATTCTCGGCTCCGACCTCGGCCAGGTGGGCAATCCGCGGCTGGTTGACGGTTTTCTCGACGTCATCGAAACCTGCCTGGACCTTGGCTACAGCGAGGCCGACGTTCGCAAGATGGTGTCGGTCAACGCCGCAGAGCTGGTCGGTCTCTGACTGACCGCAGATCACGCGAACAGAGTCGGCAAACCCAAACATTATTTTTAAAGGAGACAAAATGACCACGAAACTGACAACATTCCTTCAAACATGCGTCCTGACGACCGCGTGTATTTTCAGTGCACAGGCGATGGCGCAAGCCTACCCCACAAGGCCGGTGAAGCTGGTGGTGCCCTACCCTGCCGGCGGCCCGGTGGACGGCGTTGCCCGGGGCGCTGCAGATCGCCTGTCGAAGATCTGGGGCCAGCCCGTCGTCGTTGAAAACAAGGCCGGGGCGAATGAGGTGATCGCGGCTGACTTTGTCGCCAAGTCACCCGCCGACGGCTACACCATCCTGTTCGGGGCCGACCCGACTTTTGCAACCAACCAGTTCCTCTTCAAGAAACTGCCTTACGACCCTGTCAAGGACCTGGTGCCCGTGAGCCGCATCGCCATCGTGAACATGGCCATCATCCTGAGCGGCACCTTCCCGCCGAACAACATGAAGGAGTTCGTGTCGCTGGTCAAGGCCAACCCCGGCAAGTTCAACTACTCCGCCGGTGCAGGGACTGCTGCGCACGTCCAGTTTGATGCCTTCCTGCGGCAGCAGGGCCTGGAGATGACGCACATTGCCTACAAGGGAACAGCTTCCGCATTGCAGGACATCCTTAGCGGCCAGATACAGGCCACCATGGGCGGCATCACGGTGGCCAAACCCCACCTCGCTTCAGGAAAGATGAAGCTGCTGGCCATCAACGGCAACAAGCGCACCAAATCGCTGCCTGATGTGCCGACCTACGCAGAAGCTGGTTTCCCGAATACCCAGGCCTTCTTCTATGTGGGTTTCGCAGTACCCAAGGGCACGCCCAAAAACGTCATCGACGCCATCACGACGGCCAACCGCAAGGTTGCCAACGATGCTGAATTTATCGAGAAGTCGCTCGATCCGTATGCCTACGAGCCGATCACCGAAACCCCTGAGCAGTTTGCGAAGTTCCTCGTCGGCGACCGCAAGCTGGCCGAAAAGCGGATTCGTGAAGCAGGCGCGCGCCTGGAGCAATGAAATCCCGATACCCCATCAATAAAACCCGACCATAACTGGAGACAACCATGACCAAGAAGACATTTATCAACGCCATCCTGCTGGGCGCAGCATGCCTGCTGTCCGCCCATGCGACGGCGCAGGGTTACCCGAACAAACCCATCAAGCTCATCGTGCCTTACGCTGCCGGCGGCCCGGTCGACGGGGTCGCCCGCGGCTACGCAGAACGCCTGTCAAAGGAATGGGGCCAGCCCGTGCTGGTAGACAACCGCGCCGGCGCCAATGAAGTGATTGCGGCAGACCTGGTGGCCAAGTCGCCCGCCGACGGCTACACCATTCTCTGGGGCGCCGACCCCACCTTCTCGACCAACCAGTTCCTGTTCCGCAAGCTGCCCTACAACCCGCTCACCGACCTGATTCCGGTCACCCGCGTGACCTTTGTCAACATGGCCCTCATCGTTGACGGCAGGCTGCCGGTCAACACCATGAAAGAGTTTGTCGCACTGGTCAAGGCCAACCCCGGCAAATACAACTACGGCTCTGCAGGCGCCGGCAGTGCTGTGCACGTGCACTTTGACGCCTTCCTCCGCCAGGAAGGCCTGAGCATGCCGCATATCGCCTACAAGGGCATCGCGCCTGCGGTGCAGGACATGCTGGGCGGCCAGGTGCACGCCATGATGGCCGGCATCACAGCGGCCACGCCGCACCTGGCATCGGGCAAGATGAAGATCCTGGCCATCAACGGCAACAAACGCGCCAAGATGATCCCGAATGTGCCGACCTTTGCAGAAGCGGGCTTCCCAAACACCCAGTCCTACTTCTTCATAGGCCTGACGGTGCCAAAGGGCACGCCAAGGCCCGTGGTCGACGCCATCGTGAGCGCCAATCGCAAGGTCCTGGCGGATCAGACGTTTGTCGAAAAGACCCTCGACCCCTATGCCTTTGAACCGCAAGCCGATACGCCGGAGCAGTTTGCAGCCTTTCTCGTGACTGACCGCAAGCTCGCAGAGAAAAAGGTCCGGGAAGCGGGCGCATTGCTCGACAACTAGGCCGGCCCCCTCAACATGCCCATCAACTGCCGCGCGTGCCTCTGGGTGCCGCGGCAGTTTGTATTTCAGTGCGGGCTGCATGACAACCAGCCCGTCATTTCCCGACATCAAGGAGACAGATGATGAACAACATCCACAAGCATCGCGACGCGCTCAGCAGGGTCAAACCGCTGGCCATTGCCCTTCTGCTGGCCGCAAGCAGCCATGCGGCACTGGCAGCCGCTGAGCGCGCGCCGGTGAACGCCCGCGCAAAGCCGCCCATCGTCCTGCAATCGACAGGCGCGTATGAAGTGGGCGGCAGGATCATCACCAACCCCGCCGACCCCAGGCAGACGCTGTCCTGTGACCACGGCTATGTTGAATACTTCATTCCCGCGAAACCGCGCAAGGTGGGCCTCATCATGTGGCACAGCTCGAGCACCAAGGTGTGGGAAAACCGCTGGGACGGCGGCGAGGGTTACAAGAGCATGTTCCTGCGCCAGCGCTACCCGGTTTACCTGTGGGACGGCCCGCGTGTCGGGCGCGCCAACTGGAGCTGCGAGCCCATCAACTACAAGCCCGAATTTTTCGACCAGCGCAACTTCATCGCCTGGCGTTTCGGGTCGGCCTACCCCAACTGGAATGCCGGCCTGCAGTTCCCGGTCAATGACCCGGAAGCGTGGAACCAGGCAACGCGCGCGCGTTATGACGAGTTCGACACGCTTGACAATGCCTTGCTGCAGGGCGAGGCCGGCGGCCAGGCCATCGACAAAATCGGCCCCGTGGTGGCCGTGACCAACTCTGCGGGCGGCTGGCGTGCCATGCTGTCGGCGCTCAAGGCCACGGGCAGCAACATGAAGGGCATCGTTGCCTACGAAACCCCGGGCTTTGTCTTTCCCGAGGGCGAGGGGCCTGCGCCCGACCCCAAAGGCCCGTTCGGGCCGCATTCGGTGCCGCTTGCCGAGTTCATGAAGCTGACCAGATTCCCGATGCAGATGGTCTTCGGCGACAACACCGCCACACATCCGTTCTGGGCAGGCTCACTCAACACGGCGCGCACCTTCTGTAGCATCGTCAACCGGCACGGCGGGGACTGCGAAGTTCTGGTGCTGCCCGATACCGGCCTGCGCGGCAACTCGCACATTCCGTTTGCCGACCTCAACAACGAGGCGGTGGGCCGCGAGTTGTCAAAATGGTTGCGGCGCAAGGGCCTGGACAGGTAGCGAACGGTGTTTTGACAGGGGGGTGACAAGGTCCGGCCACGCGGCCGTGACCTTGTCAGCTCAGAAGTGGCCGCCAGTCCTCACGGCTACCCCGCGCAACAGCCGCAGGCCGTTGCCCACCACCAGCAGGCTGGCCCCCATGTCTGCAAAAACGGCCATCCACATGCTTGCCGTTCCGAAAACGGCCATGACCAGAAATACAGCCTTGATGCCCAGTGCAAGCGATATGTTCTGCCACAAAATCGTGTGCGTCCGCCGGGAGAGCTGTACGGTTTCTGCAACCCGCTCCAGGTTGTCATTCATGATGACAACGTCTGCAGCTTCCATGGCTGTATCGCTGCCGGCACCTCCCATCGCAAAGCCCACATCAGCCTGGGCCAGAGCCGGCGCATCGTTGATGCCGTCACCCGTCATGCCCGTGGCGCCGTAGCGGCGCTGCATCTCCCTGATGGCCTCCAGCTTGGCCTCCGGCAGCAAATCACCGCGCGCATCTTCAATGCCCGCTTCACTGGCGATGGCCTTTGCTGTGGCAGCGTTGTCACCCGTCAGCATCACGGGCGTAACGCCAAGGGCTTTCAGCCTGGCAATGGCTTTGCGTGAGGTTTCCCTGATCGTGTCAGCCACTGCGAACAATGCCAGCACCTGTTTGTCATTGGCCAGCAAGGTGACCGTACGCCCCTGCTGCTCATGCGTCAACAGCTCGGCCTTCAGCGCCGGTGACGAAAGATTTTTTTCTTCCATCAAGCGGTGATTGCCCATAAAAAATGTTTCGCCATCCACATTGCCCTGAACACCGCGCCCCGGCAAAGCCGTGAAGTCCTGGACCCCGGCAACGTCCATTTGCAGGCCGGCTGCAATCGCTTTCGATACAGGGTGGTCAGATCTACCCGCAAGGCTTGCTGCGGCATGCCGCACGGCAGCTTGCTGTGCAGTGCCCCATAAGCGCCAGTCCACCAGTTTTGGCTTGCCTTCGGTGATGGTGCCGGTTTTGTCCAGTGCCATCGCCTTCAGGAGCCGGGCATCTTCCAGGTAGGTACCGCCCTTGATCAGGATGCCCCGGCGCGCCGCCGCAGACAAACCGCTCACCACAGTCACCGGTGTCGAGATCACCAGCGCACACGGACAGGCGATGACGAGCAACACAAGCGCCTTGTACAGCGCCTCATGCCAGGCCAGGCCCATCAGAAACGGCGTGAGCAAGGCAACAGCAACTGCAATCGCGAAGACGGCCGGCGTATAGATTGCTGCAAACCTGTCGACAAAACGCTGGGTCGGCGCGCGCGTGCCCTGCGCCTCTTCGACCGCGTGAATGATTCGCGCCAGAGTCGTGTTGTTGGCGGCTGCGGTGACACGTATTTCAAGCTCGCCGGTTTCATTGATGGTGCCCGCGAAGACCACATCACCTGCGGCTTTGTCTGCAGGAATACTCTCACCCGTGATCGGCGCCTGGTTGACCGCGCTGTTTCCCTTCGTCACCGTTCCGTCAAGCGGAATGCGCTCCCCGGGCTTGATGCGCACCACGGCCTCAAGCGGTACGTCGGCAACGGGTTTTGAAACCCACGCGCCATTCACCAGGACCAGCGCTTCTTCAGGGGCCATGGCCAGCAGGCCCTTGATGGCGTTGCGGGCACGGTCAACCGCCCTGGCTTCAATCAGTTCCGCAATCGCATACAGCGCCATCACCATGGCGGCTTCCGGCCATTGCCCAATCAAAAAAGCGCCGGTCACGGCCACCGCCATCAGGGCGTTGATGTTCAGCCTGGCCCTGAAGAGAGCGGCCATGCCCTTCCTGTAAGTCTCCAGGCCAGCCAGCGAGATGGCAACGCCGGCCACAGTCATGCCTGCGATCTTCCAGGTGGGCGTGCCAGGTGCGAAATAGGAGACGGCCTCCGCGCCAATAGCCAGCGCCAGCGCAGCCGCAAGGCGGTATATGCCGCCACCAGCGGCATGCGTTTCATGCAACGCGTGTTCATGTCCATCTTCATGACCGTCCTCGCCAGCCGGCTTGCCGCCCGTTGACAGGGGTTGAGGGTCGAAGCCCGCCTTGCGAATTGCATCAAGCGCAGCCGGGTAAGCATCTTCGGTCGCATCAATTCTCAGCGTGCGTGCACCCAGCTGAAAACCCAGCGAGCGGATGTTGGCAATCGGCTCAAGCGCCCGGCGAATCTCCGACTCTTCGGCGCTGCAATCCATGGTGGCGATGCGAAATGATCTGCCGCTCGCCCCAGTCCTTGCGCTGGCCGGGGAAGTCAATGCGACAGGCGCAGCGCAATCGGGTGTGCTGCAGCAATCTGTTCCTGTAGTGACGGTGGTTCTTGAATTCATGACCTGATTGGAAACCCTGAACAGACTTTAAGGTCAAGCGAAGCACAGCCCCGGTCAAAAAAGGGATTGTTAATACAGGAGTTAACATTTCCACCAAAAGTTAATATGGAAGTTAACTTTTGGTGGTTTTCTGACCCAATCAGCCTGCTCAACCCCGAAAAATGGCCTGAAAAAGCCGCTTTTGAGGCATCAAAACGGCTGCAGACCAATGAATACGCACGTGAGCAGCTACCAAATAAATAGCATCACATGCACTTAATGGGTGTGACGGTGGTGCGCGTCGGGGAAGTGGGCGTGTGTGTGCGAGATCGGCAGGTGCGTGTGGACATGCGTGTGGCGTGTGTTTGTACCGGCAAGGCCAGTCACGCCGTCGTGCGCGTGCTCATGGTGCTCGTCCCCGCTGCCGTGCACATGCTCATGGCTGTGTTCAATCGGCTCGTGAACATGCGGGTGCGCGTGGCGTTCTGACAGGTGCAGCCACAGGCCGACAGCCATGAGCAGGCCGGCAATCACCAGCGAAACCGTCAGCGGCTCACCCAGCACGCCCAGCGCCAGCACCGCACCGACAAAAGGCGCAATCGAGAAGTACGCGCCGGTGCGCGCTGCCCCCAGGTGCCGCAGACCGACAACAAACAGCGCAAGGCTGGCACCGTAGCTGCCAAAACCCAGCAGGCCCGCCCCAACAACCACAACAGGTGCAGGCCAGACAGCACCCAGCAGCATGGCCAGCACAAGATTGGTCGCGCCTGCCGCCAGGCCTTTCACCATGGCGATAAACGAGGCATCGGCCAGCGACACCCTGCGCGTGAGGTTGTTGTCCACGCCCCAGGCCAGGCAGGCACCCAGCACCGCCAGCGCCGGCCATGCCGCACCAAAACGCGCCTCTGAGGGCCACGACAACACCAGCCCGCCGGCCACGATGGCCAGCATGCCCAGCGCAATACGCCGCTCAAAATTCTCTTTGAAAACAAACCACGCGATCAGCGCGGTCAGCACGCCTTCGGCATTGAGCAGCAGCGACGCGCCCGAGGCCGGCATACCCGTGAGCCCCATCATCAGCAGCACAGGCCCGATGACCCCACCCGACAGCACGGCGCCAGCCAGCCACTTGCCTTCGCCGCGAGGCAGATGCACTTCAGGCGCACGGCGAAACGTTCGCAGCAACAGCAGGCCCGCGCCGGAACCCAGGTACAACAAGGCCGCCAGCAACCACGGGCTGGTCTGCGCCAGCAGCAGCTTGGCCAGCGGCGTGCCTGCGCCAAACAGCACGGCAGCGACCAGCGTTGCCATGACTCCCGGCTGCGCGAGGGGTTTCACACCATCACCCTGCCCGCCTGCATGGCCGTCTGGCGGTGCGGGTCTGGTCCGAACGGGTTTTCAGTTGCATCAAACGCCTTCCGCTGTTTATTGACCTCTTCACGATGCCCGTATTTGTCAAACTCCCCCCACGCACATGAGCCATCCATGAAACAAATTCTGCTTATGCTGCGAACGGACTAGGCAGATGCAGCCTGTCGACTTAGCATAGCCTCCAGTACCTTGCGGGCCGGCTTGCAGGAATATATTCCGGCGCAGTCACTGCAGAAGGTGCGAAGCAAAACCATCACAAACCGGAGACAAAGATGAACTCAAAGACAATTCTGGCACGCACCTGTGCAGTTGCATGTGCAGCCGTGCTTGCAGGGTGCGCAGCGCCCACTGCCCCCATACAGCCACCGCCAGCCGGCCCGGTCTTCACGCTTTGGTCTCCCGCCTTCGCCGATGGCGCCGTCCTGAGCACGGCGCACGCGGGCAATCTGGCGAGCAACCCCAACTGTGTGGGCCAGAACGTCACGCCGCCACTGGCCTGGGCCAATGTGCCAGCGGGCACCAAAAGCCTTGCCATGCTGGTGCACGACCAGGAAGGGCGCGGTGGCCTGGGCGTTGCGCACTGGGTCGCCTATGGCATTTCACCAGCCCTCACCGGCTTCGCCGAGAACGAGATTGGCCAGGCCTCACCCAAATACACAGGCGGCAAAAGCACCCTCAACCTGGGCAACTACATGGGCCCATGCCCGCCCGCAGGAACAGGCCTGCACCACTATGTGTACACCGTTATCGCGACGGACGCCGAACCAGCAGAACTCCCGGCAGGGCTGACCATGCAGGAGTTGCTGACCCGCCTGCAGGGCCGTGCCAAGGTTGCCAGCAGCATCGTCCTGCGCTACGGGCGTCCGTAAAAAGCTGCCGCTGGCGGGTGCGCCGCCGATTGGCATCCTCAGCGCTTGCCGCGCCTGCGGCGGCGCTGATGTTTCCCGATTGTGAGTTGCGGCAAATCTCTTTCGCTCGCCGCATGTAAAGTCTACTTTACATTTGGGAGCTGGGGGCGGCCCGATCAGGACAGTTTTGCCGAAAAACTGTCAAAAAAGGCCATTTTTGACTGTCAAATCAGGCTGCAGCCCTATGAATACATACGTGAGCAGCTACTGAATTAATAGCATATTCAGCCAGCGAGGCCGCCCGCCGTGAACGGCCCGGCCGCACCCCGCTGCCACGCCAGCGACGCAAACACGCCGCGCAGCACCGCATAAAGGCTCCACAGCAACAGCACCGGGATGATCAGCGTCTGCAGCAGAAAGATCACGATGAGTTTGACGATGTGTTCGGTCACACGCTCTGCCGCCTGCCTGATCTCTTCAAACCGCGCCTTCACGTCGGCGGTCTTGCTGATCCAATCTTTCATGCGCTCAAGAATGCCGGTGCTCTCGGGCGGTGCCGGCGGGTTGAGCTTGTTCGCCTGCGATGACGCACCATCAATCGCCTGCTGCGTCGCCGTGTAGTCTGCAGCCAGAAACTTCTGCCACAACACATCGGTGCCCAGCACCGCCAGCGGAATCGCAAAACGCACCATCAGCAGGATGATGAGGATGCGTGACAGCCACACTGGCGAACCCTGCCTGCGAAAACACAGCCAGATCCAGCCTGCCACTGCCGCCGTGAGCGCCAGCGACACGGGCCAGTAGGCACCGATCGCAATCGCCACCTTCATCACGCCAAACGCCACGCTGGCCATCAGCATGAAGTCAGAGAAATTCTTCACCAGGTCATTCACAGGCGCCAGCAGTTGCCCCGGCGTCAGGCTGACGCCCACACCCAGCGGCTGCGCCGAGAACTGCGTGCCCTGCACCACAGACAGCACACCGTGCAGCGCACGGGCGGTGGCAAAGCTGATGAGCGCGCGTTTGAGGCCCGCATCCACCTGAGTGGTGGCTGGTGTGTCCATGGGCGCCAGCCATGCGCAGACCGCTGTAGTGGCGAGACAAATAGCAAGGCAGATGGCGGCTGCACTCTGGCGGGTGAACTTCATGGGCAATCCTTTGGGCGCCAACTGGCGACACGCACAGGTTAACCCGGCATGGGGGCGGCACGCATTAACGCTTAGATGGGCGAAGTCTCAGTACCGGTTTCCAGCGTGACCTGCGCAAAGTGCAGGTGGTGCATGAACTCCCGCAGCACCAGCAGCACGGCGAAAAAGCGGGCATGCGTCGGCAGGGTTTCCTGACTGGCCGGCCGGCCTTCGCTGACCGCCACCAGCCGGTTGAACAGGGCCTCTACTTCACCGAGGGCAAGTCCAGTCTGCGCCAGGCCAGCGGCCTTCAGGCTGCTGCCGATCAGCGATGCTGCCTGCCCCCGCAGGATGAGCGAGGCGCTGCCCGCAAACTGGGCCGCCAGGGGCATCACGGCTTCTTCCGTCAACTCGATGGCGTGTTCGAGCTCCAGCGGCCGTGGCGGTTCATGCCTGAGGCTTTGCCGCACCAGCGAGTCGACGCCCAGTGCGAATTCCCTGCGCAACAGTATTTGCGCCGAAGCCACGCGTTGCACCAGGCTGGCCTCGCCGCCAATGTCCAGCACGGTGACATCGCCCGCAGCCAGCGGCATGGGCGTATCAGGGTGCTGTGCATCGCGGGTCATTGAAGGCCCGCACATGCCGGAGCGAGGGCGGCAAAAGTCAAATGCACCGGCGTTGGCGCCCCGAAGGTTGCGCCCTTGCGGAACCGCCTTCGAACAAACCTGTCAGGCCTCATGGTGTCTGCACCCATGGTGTGAAGTGTCCTTCCTGTGCGCTTGAGGATCATGCCAGGCTGCTGCTGGCAACCGCGCACATTGCATCATCACACAAGACCTCACCCCTGGTACATTGCAGCGTCGTCGCGGCTGCAAAGGATGGTGACCCCTATCCAGCCAATGCCGGCTTCAGCACCTCGACGCACCACTGCCTGAAGCTTGTGGGCGAACTGGCTTCTGACGTACGCGGCTCAGCCTTGTCGAGCCCGGCATTCTTGGCCAGCATCATGTCCAGCGCGCCCTGCGCCATGGCCTCAGATGTGCCGAAGCCCATCAGCCTGGCCTTGAAGGCCTCGCCCGTGATCTGCTGAAAACGCACCGGCTTGCCCAGTACGTCGGACATGATCTGCGCCATCTCGTTGAACGACAGGTCTTCGGGACCCAGCACGGCAAGACTGCCTTGGCCCGTCCATGAATCATCAAGCAGCAGCCTTGCAGCAGCAGCAGCGATATCGCGGGAAGCGCAGGTCGGGTTTTTCAGATCGCCTGAGACCGGTGAAACGAACACGCCCCGGGTTTTGATGGACTGCACCTGCCGCAGCAGGTTGTCCATGAACGATGGCATGACCAGCGCACGGTAGTTCACGCCGGTGGCGGCAATCAGGTCATCCATCGCCAGCGAGGCCGTCACGTAGCCTGCGCTCTTGCTCATGGGCGTGCCGCGCCCCAGGGCAGAGACACCGACTACACGCTTGACGCCATGGCGCCTGAACGCCTCGCACGCAGGTCTGGTGAAGTCGATGTAAGCGGCTTCAAGGCTTTCAGCGCGCGGGTTGGGCGGCAGCAGCCAGAACACCGCATCTGCACCAGCGAATGCCTTGTCGAGCACACCGGCATCGCCGTGCGAACCCAACACCACCTCGACGCGATCCCGCAGGTGTGCAGGCAGGCGAGCCGGGTCGCGCGCGATAACGCGGACAGGCTTGCCGCCCTGCAGCACGTTTTCAAGAACCTGCTGGCCTATGCCGCCCGTGGGCGCCGTAATGACGATCATGATGTGTTGCTTTCTGTCAATGCTGGCTTAGGATGGCCAGTGAGTCCACATCATCCTCAAATATCCAGATACAGAAAAGCCGTGAGCCTATACAGGTATGAGCATTAACACCCTGCCACCCGTTGACGCCGCCCTCACCCTGGGCGGCTTCCTGCGCGACCGCCGTGCACGCCTGCCGCCCGCAGCCGGCGAAAACAGCCGCCGCCGCACGCCGGGCCTGCGGCGTGAAGAAGTCGCCACACGTGCCCACGTCAGCGTCACCTGGTACACCTGGCTTGAGCAGGGGCGCGGCGGCCCGCCGTCTGATGAGGTGCTCGAACGACTGGCACGTGCGCTTGAACTGGATGCCGCCAGCCGCGAATTCATGTTCCTGCTGGCGCAGCAGCGGCCACCGCCCATCAGGGCCGGGCAGGCCGCCGACGTAAGCCCTGCCCTGCAACGCGTACTCGACGGCATGACCGCCACGCCAGCCATCATCAAGACACCGGTATGGGACATCGTCGCGTGGAACGCTGCAGCGGCAGCAGTGCTCAGCGACTATGCCTCGCAATCAGCCAAAGAGCGCAACCTGCTCAGGCGCCTCTTCATCACCGACAGCGTGCGCAAGTCCATGCCCGACTGGGAAGCCGATGCGCGCTTCGCGCTTGCGGCCTTTCGTGTCGATGCCGCACGTGCCGGCGACTCATCGGACGCTGCTGCACTGACGGCAGAACTGCAGGCAGGCAGCCCGGACTTTCGCCAGATGTGGGCAGGCAACGAAACCAGCGGCCACTATGTCGGCATCAAGCGTATTCAGCGCCCCGGGGTCGGCTCCATCACGCTTGAATACCAGTCGCTCTCGGTCGACAGCGCCGCTGGCTTGAGCATGGTTGTGTTTACACCGCTGACAAAGGCAGATGCCGACGGCATTGCCCTGCTGCTTTCAGGCAAGGGCTGAATCAGGGCTGCCCTGCCGCTGAAGCCTGGCCTTGGCCACTTCATGCCGCAACTGGTCAAAGCCAGTCGCGGGCACCGTCTCACCGTCACGGTCAGCAACTTCGGCCATGCGCGCGATCAGCGTTTCTGCATGCAGATCTTCAGGCTTGATATAGATGCCCTGGGTCATGGTGATGTGGGCCTGCTCAAAACCGCCGGCGCCCGCCAGCAGTATGGTGCGCGTCGGTGCGTCTTCGGTCACCAGCGCCACCAGGCCGGGGCTGACCGAAGTCGCTGCCAGCAGGGCCAGGTCTTCAGGCGTCAGCAGTTCTTCGGTCATGGCCGTAGCAGCCGTTGGTGCCAGGCAGTTCACGCGCACATTGTTGCGCTCGCCTTCCAGCGCCAGGGTTTGCATCAGGCCGACCAGCGCCATCTTGGCCGCGCCATAGTTGGCCTGGCCAAAGTTGCCGTAGAGGCCGGTTGACGAGGTCGTCATCACGATGCGGCCGAAGTTCTGCGCACGCATCAGGTTCCACACGGCATGGGTGCAGTTCGCAGCGCCCATCACATGCACATCCATCACCAGGCGGAAATCGTCCAGGCTCATCTTGGCAAAACTCTTGTCGCGCAATATGCCCGCGTTGTTCACCAGAATGTCGACCCGGCCCCACTTCCCGACAGCCTGCTTGACCATGTCTTCAACCTGCGTGCTCTTCGTCACGTCGGCATCATGGGCAAAGGCCTCACCACCCATGGCTTTTATTTCGGCAACCACACCTTCTGCGGGCGAGCCGGGCTGGCAGGCCCCGATGTCATTGACTACTACCCGCGCGCCGTGGCGGGCCAGTTCAAGCGCGTGCGACCGGCCCAGGCCGCGGCCCGAGCCCGTAACGATGGCGACGCGGTCTTGCAGAAGTTTTGTCATTCAATATGTCCTTTGATGATGATGGGCGTTTCCGCCACAGCAAATAACGAGTGGCAGATGGCATTGGGTTGGGGGCACACGCCTGTGCTTCACCGGTGAAGTGAAGCAGGCATTTGGCAACTATTGTCGGCGATCAGGCGGGCATAAGCCGGCCAGCCTGTCATCCTCATGACACCGTGGAAATACTCTCCACAGGTCGTGATGTTTGTGCCAGGCGCACGACCCCGGCTTCAGCGAGCGTGTCAATGGCAGCCACTTCCAGACCCATCTCGCCCAACACGGCTTGCGTGCTTTGCCCAAGCGTTTCCGCGCCCCGGGCGCTGGCTCCACCGTCCTCTGCAAAACTGAAGCCCAGCCCCCTGGTGCGCACATCCTGCGTGGCCTGCCTGAAAGTGAATTCCGGCAGCTTCACGCAGCCTGTACCGTCCACCTCACGCAAAAATTCACCCAGCTTGCGCACGCGCGCAGACGGCACCCCTGCGGCATTCAGGCGGGTCTCAAGATCCACCGCGCTATGGCTGGCGAATGCTGCGCGCAGCCGGCCAACCACATAGTCGGTATCACGCGGCACCACAAAGCCTCCGGGCGAGTTGAAGGCCTCCAGGTCAAGCGCACGGGCGTCTTCGCACAGCTCTTCGATCTGCAGCACCCCGGCCAGCTTGCGGAACTGCGCCGGCGTGTTGGCCGCCACTGCCAGCCAGCCGTCGGCGCAGGGATAGGTGTCCGCCGCCGGGCTACCGGTGTAGCCGCGGTTGCCTATGCGCTGGGGCTCTGTGCCGTTGGTGAGAAACGCGCTGGCGTTCGGGTACATCAGCATGAGTGAGGCCTGCACCATCGATGAATCAATGTACTGGCCCACACCTTCGCGCGCGCGGCGGTGCAACGATGACACGATGGACAGCGCACCCAGCATGCCCACGGCAACGTCAATCACCGGGAAACCGACCTTGAGCGGCGGTGCATCGGGGCTGTCGCCCGACATCATCATCATGCCCGTGAGTGCCTGCACCACGTGGTCGTAGGCGCCGCGCGTTGACCACTCGCCCTCCTGTCCGTAGCCGGAGATGGAGCAGTAAACGATGTCGGGCCTGATGGCCTTGATGGACCCGTAATCAAGCCCGTACTTTGCGACCACCCCAGGGCGGAAGTTTTCTATGAACACATCGGCCGACAGGGCAAGGGAACGCACCAGCTCTGCCCCTTGCGGCGTGCGTATGTCCATCGCCAGGGAACGCTTGCCGGCGTTGCAGGCCACGAAGCCGGTGGGCGTATCGCCCTCAGCCGCAGATTTGCTGGCCCGCATGACCTCACCGCCGTTGGGCGGCTCGATCTTGATGACTTCTGCGCCCATCTGGGCCAGGTAAAACGAAGTGAGCGGCCCCGCAATGACATGCGACATGTCGATAACGCGTACGCCTTCCAGTGGTTTGGACATGGTATTGAGCTTTGAATTTTTAACTTGCAGTCACGCCGGTGAGCCTGACAATTTCTGCCCACTTGCGGTACTCATCCTTCACGAATGCAGCATCGGCCTGCGGGCTGCTGCTTTGCGCCACCGCATTGCCGGTGGCCTCAAACAAGGGTTTCACGGCAGGGTCAGCCAGCGCCTTGATGGCTGCGGCGTAAATTTTGTTGACCGCCTCTGCCGGGCTTTTGGCTGGCAGCCACAGGCCAAACCAGAACTCCTGCACCGTCAGTTCGTTCTTCATCACCTCATTGAGCGTGGGCACGCCCGGCAGCTCTTTCAGAGGTGCGGCGCTGGTCACCGCCAGCGCGCGCAGCTTGCCGCCCTTGACCTGTGGGATGACGGTGCCCGCAATGGCAAAAGCGAAGTCGGTGTCGCCCCGCAGCAGCGAGAGCGGAATTTCAACCGACCCCTTGAGCGGAATGTGCGTGGCCTTGCCGCCGCTCAGCGACATCAGCGTGGCGCCACCGAGATGGGCCCCGGAGCCAATGCCACCCGAACCGTAATTCATCTTGCCCGGGTTGGCCTTGACCGCTGCAATCAACTCCTCGACCCTGCGGTAAGGCGAATTGGCAGCCACCACCAGCACGGTCGGCGATGTGCCAATGATGGTGACGGGCAGAAAGTCACTGACCGGTTCGAACTTGAGCGAAGGCTGCAGTGCTTTCTGTATCAGGTGCGAGTTCGAACCCATCAGCAGGGTGTAGCCATCAGCGGGCGCCTGCGCCACATACTGCGCGGCCAGCACACCGCCCGCACCGACCTTGTTTTCGACCACGATGGGCTGACCCAGGCCATCACCGAGCTTTGGCCCGAACTGCCGCATCAGCACATCGGGCCCGCCGCCTGCTGCGTAGGGAACGATCACGCGCACCGGCTTGTTGGGGAATACGTCGGCGGCATGCACACCAGTGGCGGCAAGCAGGCTGGCAGAAAAGCTGCTGAGGCAAAACGAGCGGCGGTCCATGGATGTCTCCTTTTTATTGATTGGCCCAAGCATAAAGCTGGCCCTGCTTCTCTAAAAGTGATATCTTTTTATGAATTGCAAACTTTTGGTTATCAATCCATGCCTGAAAAAATCTCACGCGAAACAGAACGGCTGGTTTCACGCCTGCGTTTTCGCCACCTGCGCCTCATCACGGAACTTGAACGCGGCGGTAGTCTTCGGGCGGCCGCACAGTCGCTGAACCTCACGCAGCCGGCACTCAGCAAAGCGCTCGCGGAGATCGAGTCCGCATTCGGGTTTGCACTCTTCACCCGCAACGCGCGCGGCCTGACCCCCACAGCCCAGGGCAGAGTCGCCCTGCGCGGTGCAGTGCTGCTGCTCGAAGAGCTGGCCCACCTGCGCGTGGAAGCGGCCGCCGGCGAAAACGCGGTAGCCACCGTGCGCATAGGCGCGCCTCCGTTTGTGGCGCAAGGTTACCTGCCGGAAGTTCTGAAAAAGCTGTTGCAGGGGGACCCACCCGTGCGCGTCCAGCTTCTGGAAGAACGTGTCCCGGTGCTGATGCAGGCACTGGTGCAGGGCGAGGTTGACGCGCTGCTCACCAGCTACCCCATGCACATGCCCAATGAAAGTGGCGTACAGCTGAGTTATGAAAAACTTTTCGAGGTCGACCTCAGCATCATTGCGCCGCACGACCACCCGCTGACACGCGCCCGCAAGGTCACCTGGCAGCGGCTGGCGCAGGAACCCTGGGTCATGCCGGCCAGAAGCTCGATGGCACGCCGCATGATTGAAGATTGTTTTACCCGGGACGGCGTGATACCGCCGCAGCCTGTCATCGAATCCACCAGCCCGGTCACCAACGTTCAACTGGTGGCCGCTGGCATAGGGCTGAGCGTTGCCCCCGAGACCACCGTGCTGCGCAATGCGCAGAATCTGAGTCTTGTCAAAAGGGTCAGGGTCTCACCGCCCATTCCGTCCGGACCTGTTGCCCTCATCTATCGCATGGCAGTTGCGAACCCGAGGGTGGCGTTTTTTCGGGCGGCACTGGGTTTGAGCCGGGCGACCTGAACTGCCCTGCAAGCTTTCATAGCGCCGGCATGGCATTCTGAAAAGTTATCGCCATATCAAAACATATCAATTTACCGAATCGTTAACGCCACCTACATTCCCCGGGAGACAACACCAGACAGAATAAATTTCAGGAGACAACATGCTTACGGGACACCCATTGCCCCTGCTTGCCGGCATGGCGCAGGAAGGCTTGCCATGAATGCCCAGGCGGAAATGCACCATCCGGCCAACACAGAAGGCATAAGCCCGGGAGTCGGCACCGTACAGGCCCGTGACGTAAGTCACACCTTCGAGGCAAGCGGGATCGGACCTACCATCGCGCTTTCAAAAACCAGCCTGGAGGTCAGGCCCGGTGAGTTCGTCGCCATGGTCGGACCCAGTGGCTGCGGAAAAACAACCCTGCTTAACGCCTTCGCCGGGCTGGTTATCCCGAGTGATGGTGAAGTGCTGGTCAACGGTTCGCCGGTGGCCGGCATCAGCCTCGATGTCGGCTACATGTTTGCACGAGACGGGCTGATGCCCTGGCGCACGGCCCTCGACAACGTCGCTTTCGGCCTGGAAGTGCGCGGCATGGCCAAAGGCGAGCGGGACGACACCGCAGCCGGCTACCTGCAACTGGTGGGTCTGGGTGATTTTTTGCACCACCGCCGGCAGGAGTTGTCGCAAGGCATGAGGCAACGCGTCGCGCTGGCCCGAACGCTGGCAACATCGCCACGCATCATCCTGATGGACGAACCCTTTGCCGCGCTTGATGCGCAGACCAAGCTGGAGGTACAGGACGAATTCCTGAAGATCTGGGAACAGCACAAACGCACGGTGGTCTTCGTCACACACGACATTGTGGAGGCCATCACCATGGCGGACCGCATCATCGTTTTCTCGCGCCGCCCGGGCCGTATCGTCGGTGAGTTCATCAACCACCTTCCCCGGCCCCGCTCTGCCAGCGCACTGCGCCACGACCAGACCTTCGAGCAGCTGCGGCATGACATCAGCAGTTGCCTGACCGCCCACAGCACGGTACAAAAAACATGAACACCAGGCAGTTTCGCATTTACGCATGGCAGATAGGCATTCTTGTTGTTGCACTTGGCAGCTGGGAGTTGTGTGTAGCGACCGGTTTCCTCAGCCCGTTCTGGGCGTCAAGCCCAAGCCGCATTGCCCTGGCACTGGTCGAGGTCGTCAGTGACCCGCTGTTTCCCACACACGTGGGCACCACGCTGCTTGAACTGGTGGCAGGTTTCGCAGCCGGCTCGATCCTGGGCATCGCCATCGGTTTTGTGCTGGCGCAGTGGCCTCTGGTGGAAAAGATCTTCGACCCCTTCCTGCACGCCATCAACAGCTTGCCCCGTGTGGCACTGGCACCGCTTTTTATCCTGTGGCTGGGCATAGGCCTGGGGTCAAAAATCCTGATAGCAGCGACGCTGGTGGTGTTCATCGTCATCGGCAACACCCTGGCCGCAGCCCGAAGTGTCGACGCCGACATGATGACTGCGGCGCGCCTCCTCGGGGCCACGCGTCTGCAGCTGTTTCTCAAAGTGGTGCTTCCCGCATCCATTCCCGTCATTTTTGCGGGGCTGAGGCTTGGCGTTGTCTACGCCATGCTGGGTGCAGTGGTCGGAGAAATGATCGCTGCGACAAGCGGACTGGGTTACATGCTGAGTTTCTTCGCGGGCAGCCTGCAAGTCGGGCACCTGATGGCCACGCTCGTGGTGCTCGTGGTCCTGTCGACCTCTTTGTCGGCCCTTACCAGCTGGGTCGAGCGCCGCATTCTTGACTGGGGCGGGTCGTCACGCAAGCGCCTCGCAGCGCGGGCTGGCAAGACCCCCGCCTGAGGTCACCCGCTGAATCACATCACGCCTGCATCAACAACCAAAGGAGACGACATGAATCTGAAAAACTGGACACGCCTGCTGGGCATTGCAGTTCTCGCCGCAGCATTGAGCCCTGCTGTCACGCAAGCACAGAACCTCGAGAAGATGAAAATCCAGCACTACGCCGGCTCGATGATCAGCCTGGTCACCTATATCGGACTTGACCAGAACATTTTCAAAAAGCACGGACTCGATGTGCAGCTGGTTGCCACTGCCACCGGGCCGGACGCCACCGCCGCCCTGCTCTCGGGCGGTGTCGACCTGATGCTCAATTCCGGCGACAACATGCTGCGCGCTCTCGACAAGGGAAGCCCCGCCATGAAAGTGCTGGTCGGCAATGTCAGGGAAATGCCGTTTTCGGTCGTCGTCAGCAATGATGTGACACTGCCGCCTGGCAACTACCAGGAGGCGATGAAAGGCCTGGCCGGCAAACGGCTGGGCGTGCTGGCCCGCGGTTCCAGCAGCGAGATGATTTTCAGGGCGCTGGTCTCGGCATCGGGCCTCAACCCTGACAAGGACGTGACCTGGATTGCCGTGGGAGGCCTGCCCACAGCCATCCCGGCATTCCAGACCAAACTGATTGATGCCTACCTCGGCTTCGAACCCTTCCAGACCGCCATGACCAGCCAGAAGGTGGGCCGCGTGGTTCTGGACATGCGCAAGAGCCAGGGGCCAGCGGGCCTTGTGAACTTTCCGTATAACTTCTACATTGCCCGCGCCGACAGCCTCACATCAAAACCCGACACGATGAGAAAACTGGCGGCGGCCCTGACAGAAGCGCACGCCTTCATGCAGTCCCCGGCCAACCTGAATGCAGTGGTTAAAAGTGCATCAAGATTCATCAGCATTGAAGAAGGCCTGCTGCGCCAGATGGTGATAAACGACCTGCCCGTCTACAGCCCGGTCGTGTCTGAAGCGGGCATGAACAAATGGATCGCATTTTCTCAATCGGCACTCGGTGTCAAACGCGAGTTCACACCTGCAGAACTTGTCGCTACAGGTTACATACCCAAAAACTGAACGATGTCCGTGAAGATTGAATGCGTGGTGCCCGCCGGCAACGAACTGGGCGAAAGCCCCTGCTGGGACGACCAGAACCAGCGCCTTTTATGGGTCGATGCGTGGAAGGCGCGCATTCACACCTGGGCACCGGCCACCGGGGTCAGCAGTTTTTTTGATCTGCCTGCGCCCCTTGATTCACAGCGCATCGGCTCTTTTGCGCTCGACAATTCTGGCAGCTTCATCTGCGCCATGAACCGGGACTTCTGGCGCTTCGATCCTTTGACGGGCAGCGCCAGCTTTGTGTCTGAAGGTGAAACCACGGGGGGCCCCGCCAACCGGCTCAATGACGGCAAATGCGACCGCAAGGGACGTTTCTGGTGCGGGTCTTTCAACACAGGCGACTGGTCGGCCAACACAGGCGTGCTGTACCGGCTGGAAGAAGGCAGGCAGGCCGTCCGCCAATTTGACGGTGTGGGTATCTCCAACGGCATCGCGTTCAGCCCTGACGACAGGATTTTTTATTTCGCAGACAGCCAGGCAGGTGTGGTCTGGCAATTTGATTTTGATATTGATGCCGGCGTGTTGTCCAATCGCCGCCCCTTCATCTCCATGCAGCACATCACCGGCCTGGTGGATGGTGCCGCCGTGGATGCAGAAGGCTTTTACTGGTGCGCGCTTTGCAAGGGTGGTGCCATCGCCCGATTCGACCCGGCGGGCAAGCTGGTCAGATGGATCGAATTGCCTACGCGCGACCCCACCATGTGTACCTTCGGCGGCGCAGACCTGGACATACTCTATGTCACTACGGCACGCCGCTTTCTCGACGCAGGGTCACTTGTGCGGCAACCGCAGGCCGGGCACCTGCTCGCCATCACAGGGCTGGGTGTGCGTGGCCTGAAAGAACCGCGCTTCGGCAGCTGACTGCGTTCAAGCGCTGAAGCGAATTGGGCCTGCCCAAGGTTCACCAAGCGCAAAGCAAGACACGACATCGCAAAAAAAAGCCCGGCGACAGCCAGGCTTTAAAACGGAATAAACCGCCGGAGACAAAGGCATTTGAATGCCTCGTTAACTTTTTTATCCTACAGGATGGGCATGAAGCTTATGTGACAAGGCCCGAGAAGTTCTGCCGCACCAGCGGCAGCGCCCAGTGGCGCACCCAGGTCGCCATGGTTTTGCGGGGGTCACCGAGTGCAAAACTTGCATTGAAGCGCGGTTGCTTCAGGGACATGGACACCATTGTTTCGACGGCCGGTGTGGCTGAATCAGCCACCCAGTCAAAAAATGTGGGCGCCACGGCCATGCGGTTTGCCTCAACAAGTTCAATCACCAGGTCGTCGAGTGCCTTGATGGCAAGAATGGAAGCCTGGTCTGCAGTCAAATAATGGGAAGTCATGGAAGTCATGGAAGTCATGGAAGTCAAAAATATCATCAACAGGTGAAATGGGCAGGCAGTCAGGGAGCCAGGCACTCACGCAACTTCCGCTTCAAGAGATTCAAGGGGCAAGAGCATGGCAATGCGCTCACTCAGGCCATCTGCCCGCTCCTGGCCAGCGATGTCAGCAACGGTAAACAGCATCTGGTCCGCAATCATCAACATCGACGTGCGGTCACGCGCCTCCCTGAGCTGGTCGCGGTACTGGGTTGCAAGGTCTGGCAGCTTTCTGGCAAACATGCGCTCGCAGATGTCGAAGAGAAACATGCGCGTGGTCGCCAGCGAGCGTTTGCCCTCAAAGCTGTCCGACGAGCCTCTTTCAATGGCTGGTGGCGGCTGCACACTGGCCACCATCTCTGCCGTGGTGACCCGCACCGCGTCAACCACAACGGCAACTTGCGTCACGGCTGGCTGGCCTGAAGAACGCATGGCGAGGTAGCCTTCGCTCACCAGCTTGTCGAGAAGGCCTGTGGTGTCCTGCAACAGAAGCATCATCTCGTTGCGGGTCTTGGTGCCATCGGCCAGAAAGAGCGCGCCACGTTCGCGGACGCTCAAAAGGCGCTCTTTGGCAGCCAGTTCGGCTTTGGCTTTGTCTGTACGGTGAAGTTGCATGATGAGGCGCCTGGATAGCCCTCAAATCTAGTGGCGCTTGATGTCCGCACCGTGACGCCATCAATTCCCGACTAAAGAGCCGGGTTGAATTATTTTTTTACAAATTACAGGCTCACGATAGACAGCCGCGTCATCACCTCTACATAATTTTGATCCGCAGGGCGCATGATGCCCTCAACCAAAGGATAAACAAGCAATGAATGCCATCAAAAGAGCCCGCAGGCTGATCAAGTCAGACCCTACATCGGCATCCGCCATCACCCTGGCCAATCTTGTCAGGGCCCTGGAGTCTGATGAGGCGTTTGCGCTGGGGGATCTCTACAAGCTGGGGTTTGACGACTTCAACCTTGGACTGGATGTGCTGAAAGAGTGGCGACTGGATCGGTACTACATGAGCAAGGGCAAGCTGATTGATATAGCGGTGCAGTTGCATCAGTTGAATTGAGCTAACCGCGTTGGGCTAGCGACAATGAACTCGGATGCCCTGCGCTAATACAAATTCAAATCAAACCACCGTCCCAAATCACGCAGTCAGTACCGCCTTTTTCTTCAAAATTTTTATTGAGGCCATCGCTCGGAATAGAGACTCTTTGCGACCCAGTCAATGAAGAATCGGAAGGCAGCCACGATATTCATTGTGAAACCGTCGTACCGGCTCCATATTGCGAGGGTCGCCCGAAAGAATGGAGAGCAACTGGGCCGCCAGAGCAACGACCGCGTTCGAATTACGAACCACATCGTAGGTCAATTGCGATGGATACCCCGCAAGAGTCCTTGACAATGGATGAAGTCCGCCATGAGCGTAACTGTTCAGGGCCTTCCAGGTCACATCACGGAATTCTTTGAGCTGCTCCACAATCGGCCCAGGCGCACTGCTGCTTCTTTCAAGCTCCTTAAGCATGTCTGCCAGCATAGGTCCCTCATTTGCACGCTTGGCGTTTTCCAACGTCAGCGGCTCGCCAAGCTTTTCGATCCAAGTGTCGCTTGCAGCATGCAATAGCCAAATCCCTCGAACCAGGCTTTCATACTGAGGCCGCATCAGTGAATAGGCCGAGGGAAACAGACCCTTTCCAATGAGCACAAGAGCTCCGGTGGCATGCTGCAAGGATAAATGACCTGCCTGAAATGCAACCAAGCAACGCTGCCCCTCTACGGGGATCAGGTTGCTGACATGCGCATGCACTGCTTTTTGGAACGCTTCCGTTGTGGCGAGCAATGCCGTCAGCCTTTCCCCGTCTATGTGCGGTCTTGTTGTCACGCCAATCTCCCCTCATTGCTAAATTCGAGAAATATTCTGAAACTCGTTATCTCTCCGGTAAGCCAACTCGGCATCGTCTGAATTCCGACGCGGGTCAGGTTGCCCAATTTGACTTGGAGTTCGGACCTCTCAAATTTCATGTTCTTCCCCGCTGAATTAGCGGCTTACGAGCGGAATAGCCAACTCCAACATTGCATCTTCGGGGGACAAACCATCACGAATTAGCTCAACCAGTTGCTCCTTCATGCCGTGATCCAGCTTCGGAACTTTCCCTTCGAGATAGCTCTGGTGCACCAATTCGCGCGCATCCTTCTCCTTTCGTCTTTTCAGGGGAACAGCCGCCTTACGTGTTGCCTCAATATGGATATCCCACTGCCCTTGCCATTTCGCCCAGTCGTAGGCGGCGACGGCATCCATGTCGGCTTGCCAAGACCCATGCACCGTTCGATAACTATCCCCCGGATGACCAGACTCATTGACTGCAAGGCACGTCAGCGGCGGCAACTGATGTTCTTGGATAAATCGAACGATAACCTCCAATCTACGTCCCATTGATATTGGAATGGCCGACTGGACAACCTCATCACCTGGATGCGCTACCCGTGCAAGTTCCAGTACCCGCTTGTAGCGAATGGGAAGTCCCGCGTGATTGCATGCTTGATCAATCAGGATGCCGTAGAAAATTCGTGCGAGATGAGCGTCGGTAGTCGTTATTTTCATGAAGAAATTCTTTTTTCAATTAAACAAAGCCTCAAACCCATCCAGCGGCTCAAACAGCTTGTTCCGATACCGAAGCCGCGTAGGCCCAGGCATCGCCCTCTCCTTCACCGGGTGGTGTACGTCACCCGGGTAACAGATAACACGTTCGCCATCGAGCTGGAATGAATGCGGCAGGACGATGGAGGGCTTGCGGCTGCGTGCGTCGGCCATGGCGGCTTGCACGCCTGCAAAGCGTGAGATGTGTGCCAGCGTCATGATTTGCGGTGGCGCCATTTCAATCAGGCCATCACGCTGAAGCTCGAGCGCGGCCCTAGGTGTGAGCCAGGTGCTTTCAGTGGCTTCGAAGTTGTCGTGTGTGGCGACCTGCCCTGCCGGTGCAGCGGCTACAAAAAAACGGGTGTCAAAACGCTTGTTCATCACCGTAGGGCTGACGGGCGTGATCCAGCGTGACCAGGGGGC
The DNA here is from genome assembly GCF_016185115.1 of Polaromonas sp. GTDB lineage: Bacteria > Pseudomonadota > Gammaproteobacteria > Burkholderiales > Burkholderiaceae_C > Polaromonas. Next base: position 28,141 of record NZ_JACPOF010000030.1, read on the forward strand.
CAGGCTTCTGGTTTGCAGGCGCAGCTTCATTTGCGCGAGCACGGCATCAAAGGGCTGGCCTTCGCGCAGCAAGGCGGTGGCCTGCTCTGCGTGGGTGTGGGTGGCGCCTTCGGCAAACAGAATGCCTGATTCCTCAAACACCTCACGCACGGCGGCGATGTACAGGCCTGCGGCTGTCAGTGTGTCGATGTCTGACTCGTTGAGTGCGCTGTGCAGGTCGGCCAGTGGCTGGTCGAGATGCGCGCCTGTGTCGAGCTGGGCGTCGCCCTTGTCGACCTTGCCGCCAGGGAAGACGAACGCGCCCCCCAGAACGGTTGACTTGAGATGGCGCTTGATCAAAAAGACTTCAATGCCTTTGACATCACCTATGCTGTCGCGCAGCATGATGACGGTGGCGGCTGGGCGCGGTGGTTCGGTGACGACTTCGTGGTTCAGTTCCATGAGGGCTTTTCTTTGGTCGGTCTGCGGCGCAGCTTGGGAGGGCCAGCTTGCCATGCGCATCGATTATGGCTGCGCCCAAGGAACGCCAGAAGCAGCCGCGCCGTTATTGAGCTACAAAATTCATAGCTGCTCACGTGCGTATTTACTGGCCTGCAGCCGTTTTAGGCCTCAAAAACAGGCAATTTTCAGCTTTTTTTGCGCCTGAAAGGCCTTTTGGCGATCGCCAGACAATCCGCCAGCCGCCAAATGACAAGTCTTCTTTACACTCTGGAATTGCTGTGCGGACTTATCGCGGTATTGGCCTGGGTGAGACTCACCCCATTAACGATCCGCGAATGTCAGACACCGGCAGGTGCACCGTACGCGGCAGCAACTCGTTTTCGGGCACACCCCGGCCAAGGCGCTCGATCAACGCCACCGGGTCGAACTCGACGCCTATCGGGTTCTCCTCGAAGTGCGGCCCGTCCATGAACGCGTTGGCATCATCGTTGGATGTGAAGCAGTCAGCCTGAAACTCCATCTGGTTGCCATCCGGATCGGCGTAGTACAGCGACACGGTGACGCCATGGTGAATGCACCAGTAAGGCAGCACGCCCTGCGCTTTCAACTCCTGGTATTTGTCCAGCAGTTCCTGAAGACCGCGATAGCCGTATGCAACATGGTCAACACCGGGTTGGCCGCGCGGCACGCGTGCTTCAGACTCACCCTTGATGATGCCCAGGTTGAGCAGTGCCACCCTGTGGTGCTCGTCGTCATAGGTGACGAATGCAATGACGGGGCTCTGGTATTGCACCTTGCCGCCAAACACCTTCACATACCAGGCCAGCATCTGGTCAAAGCGGTAGGTGCGGTATACGACGTGGGCGAAACTGCGGGGGCGGATAGTCATGGTTGTGTCCTCGGTCAGGGAAATGAAAAGCACGGTGTGCCCGAACCATAACAGCCGTGCCAGCCGCAAGCCCCGGCGTCTACCCGTAGGTAGACAAGGCCATCTCTTCGCTTGAATAGACAGGCAGCAGGCGGGCGTCTTCGGGGATGGGCGGCAGGCTGGCGTTCCATGCGTTCCATGCGGCCTTGAGTTCTTCAAGCTTGTCTGGCTGGCGCCAGCGCAGGTTGGCGCGCTCGCGGACGTCTGCGGCGATGTTGAACAAATAATCCGTGCCATCCATGGACAGGTATTTCCACTCGCCCCGGATGATTGCCTTTTGCTGGCGATGCTTCATGCGCCAGCACAGATCACCGGAACGGTTCCACCCCACATCATCAAATGCCGGGCTAAGGTCTACGCCGTCCAGCGGATAAGCGCTGTCGGCGGATACACTCGCCACCGAGAGAAAGGTGCTGGCCCAGTCCATCGTCAGGCTGGGGGTACCGTGCACCTGCCCGGCCCTGATTTTTTCTGGCCACCGCGCGATGAGGGGCACACGAATCCCGCCTTCGAGCAAATCCATCTTCTGCCCCATCAGCGGCCAATTGTTCGAATAACGTTCACCACCGTTGTCGCTTGTAAAAACAACCAGGGTGTTGTTGTCCACACCCTTGTCCTTCAGGGCTTTCATGATCAGGCCAATTCCCTCATCCATGTGATGAATCATGCGCTGGTAGACAGGGACGGACCCGCCGTCTATGTGTTCGCCATGGCTGGCCGTATGCAGGGATTCCGCGCGGTCGTCTCTCGTCAACCACGGCCAATGCGGCGCGGTGTAGTGAACGCTCATGAAAAATGGCTGCGCGGGAGAGCTTTTCCCGATGAAGTCGACCGCCCGTTTACTGATCAGGTCGGTGAAATAACCGTCCTCGTCGACCATATCCTCGTTGTGCCACAAATCCGCATTGCCCCGGATGTCTGTATGCGCGAAATAGTCAAGCCCACCGCTGTGGCAGCCGAAAAATTCGTCATACCCGGACAGGCGCGGGCCATACAGCGGCGGCTTGCCCAGATGCCATTTACCGAACAGCGCCGTGTGGTAGCCGGAGGCTTTCAGCAGTGAAGGCAGCGTCGGGTGATCGGCGGGCAGGCCGAGGCCCTTGCTGTCAGGGTGGCCGAGCGGCTCTTCTGCCGCACCACGCAACCTGTACTGCCAGCGCCCGGTGATCAGCGCAAACCGCGTTGGCGAACAAAGGGCCGAGTTGGCATAGCCGTGCGTGAAACGCATGCCTTCAGCTGCCATGGCATCGAGGTTGGGCGAGACATCAGCGGAGCAGTTGTACACATCGCGTGCGCCCGTGCACCCGAGATCGGCATACCCCAGGTCATCGGCAAGAATGAAGATCAGGTTCGGTCGGTTGGCCATCGGGCAGCTTCCAGTTTCAGTCGGCACGCACATTGGCGGTTTGTGCAATGCGCCCCATTTTTGTCATGTCGGATGCAATCAGGCTGGCGAATTCCTCCGGTGAGCCTGGAAAAGGCTCGGCACCCAGGGTTGCGTAGACAGTTTTCAGTTCTTCCGACGCCAGTGCCTTGCGCACTGCGACATTGAGGCGATCAATGATGTCGCGCGGCGTCCCTGCCTTGACGACAATGCCCTGCCAGTCGCGAATCATGAAATCAGGGTAGCCAGCCTCTGCCATGGTCGGTACATCCTTCAAGGCCTGAACCCGGTGGGGACCCGTGACTGCGAGCGCCTTCAGGCGGCCGGACTGGATATGCCCCACCACGGGGCCGGTGCCGGCAAACATGAACTGCACCTGCCCGCCGAGCAGATCGCCGATGGCTTGTGGAAAGGCCAGATAGGGGACATGCGTGGCCTGGGTATTGGTCTGCTGCTTGAGCAACTCACCGGCCATCTGCGCGGGTGACCCTATGCCGCCGGACGCGAAGTTGATCTGCCCGGGCCTTGCCCTCAACTGTGCTTCCAGCTCCTTGACCGATTTCGCGGGGAAGTTCGGGTTGGTCACCAGCACGTTGTAGGAGAACAAGGTCTGGCCCACCGGCGAGAAATCGCGCTTGAGGTCAAAGCTGGGTTGTTTGAAGATGGTCTGGGTCAGGGTCATGCCCATGTACACCATAAACAGCGTGTAACCATCAGCGGGCTGCCTGGCGACTTCCGCCGCAGCGACGATGCCGCCCGCGCCCACCCTGTTTTCAACCACCACAGGCTGGCCGAAGTCGGCCGACATGCGCGTTGCGACAACCCGGGCCAGCACATCGACCGGATTGCCGGCAGAAGTCGGGACGATCAGGCGGATCGGCTTGGCAGGAAAACTTTGTGCACCTGCAGAGAGACAGAGCAATGCGAGTGCGGATGTGACAAGAAGCCCTGACAGGCGGTGAAAATTTTTCATGATGTCTCCTGGTGTTTTATAGGTAACTCTCAACTTGCTCAGGTGGCCAATGCCGTGCGATGGCCTGACGCTATTCGGAATCAAATATCCACGCCATGCCTTCGAGTGTTTCTTCGGGTGATTTTGAGCGGAGGAATTGATTGCGCAGGTCTGCGCTTGCGTCGGATGCGTGATAAACATGGCCGTACAGCCGGGCGGTCAACTGCACACGCGTAGTCCGGAGGTAGCGCCGGTCCTGGTAGCGCCCGAAAGCCTTTGCGTAGTCCCCATCGCAGCACGAGACTTCGTCGGCGAGGCAAACAGCATCTTCCATCGCCATGCACGCGCCCTGCGCGAGGTATTGAAGCATGGGGTGTGCAGCGTCACCGAGCAGCGTGACGCGCCCTTTTGACCAGGTCTTGATGGGCTCGCGGTCACGCAACACATACATGCGCCAGTCCTGGATCGACTCGATGAATGCGCGGACCTGCGGATGCGCATTGCTGATCCGTTCACGCAGTTCCCCGGGGTCGCCGAAAGAGTCCCAGCCTTCGTCAAACTTGTCACTGTGAAATACCACGCTGACGTTGTAGTAGCGGTCTCCCCTCATCGGCCAGAGGACCATGTGCATTTTGGGGCCAAGCCAAACCGCCATCGAGTTTTCGCGCAGGCCTTCAGGAACATCATCGAAAGGCACGATGGCCCTGTAGCAGATATGCCCGGCCGTTCGCGGCTGGCCGTCCCCCACGATCACGCTGCGAACCAGCGACCACAGGCCGTCCGCGCCGACCAGTGCAGCGCCCCGACGTTCGGAGCCATCGGACAGTCGCACCGACACGGCACTGCCGTCATCTTCGAAAGAAGCGATCTTGCTCGCCGTATTCAGCTGGATCAGCGGAGACTTCTCGCAGGCCTGGAGCAGTACCTTGTGCAGATCAGCCCGGTGCATCAGTCCGTAGGGAAATCCAAACCGGCGGCGAAAATTTGCACCCACTGGCAGGCGAACAATTTCCGTCGCCGTCGCGGCGTCCTTGACAAGCAGGGCCTCGGGGAAAGTGGCGAGCTTTTCAATCTGCGAGGAAAGGCCCAGTTTTTCAAATATGCGAAAGGCGTTGGGACCCACCTGCAGCCCGGCCCCCACCTCCGCGAACTTGTCGGCCTGTTCGAAAAGCTCTGAAGCATGCCCACGCTGCGCAAGGGCAATTGCAGTGGTCAAGCCACCAATCCCACCACCTGAAACCAGAATGGGCTGACTGCCCGGCGAATGTGATGTCATCTGTTTTTGTCTCCTTGGACCTGAATGTAGGGATAAACAAACCATCGCGGAAGGTATGATTCAGGCATGAGGCATGTCATTAAGACATAACACCCACCATGCGAAGCGAAGAGATCACATTGGCCCAATTGCGGGCCCTGCTGGCAGTCAAGCAGGAGGGCAGCATGACCGCAGCTGCGGTGATGCTGCGTGTGACACAACCCGTATTGACCCGCTGCCTGCAACAGCTTGAGCGCCAGGTGGGCGTGACGCTGCTGCGGCGCAGCTCACGCGGTGCGGTGCTGAATGATTATGGGGAAGCCCTGGTAGCCAGGGCCCGGGTGGTCAACGAGGAGCTCAAACGGGCCATTGACGAAATCGGGCAGATGCAGGGCCGTCTCAGCGGGAGCGTGACCATTGCGTGCTCCCACATTCCCGTGAAGCTTTTTGTCCCGGAGGCCATAGGCCAGCTGCAGCAGAACTTTCCCGATGTGGAGGTCCATATCATCGAAGCCGTTTACCCCGAGGTGATGGAGGGGTTTCGCCAGGGCGTGCTGGATTTTGCGTTGGGCCCGGTGCCCGGAAAAGGCCTTGGCCGCGATTACAAGGCAGCATTGCTGCTAAAGGCAGACATCGCCATCGTGGTCAGAAAAGGCCACCCCTATGCGGGCGCAAAATCGCTTTCCGACCTGAAAGACCAACGCTGGATGATTACCGGGCCGGTGGAAGGCCCCGGTGACATCGTGAAAAAGCTGTTTGCCCAGCACGGCATTGCACCACCCGCCACCCCGGTTTCACTGGACACCGTATGGGCAGCGCTGGAAGTCATCAAGCACAGCAATCTTGTCGGGTTGATTCCCCGGCTGATGATTGAGTCGGCAAAAGATGAAGTCATGATCGTCCCGGTGAGTGAAGATATCGCGCCCGTACGGATAGAAGTGATCACTGCAAAGACAGCCATACTCACACCCGCAGCACGGGCCCTGCTGTCAGCAGTCAGGGCAAGCGCCATGAGCTGGCAGAACCGTCCTGGGGAATCGGGCTCACGATGAGCACAGGCAAGGCAGATGAAGCCTGAAAATCGCCGCTGCCGGCGGGGCCCACGACTCACGGCCCGAACTTGCGTTATGTCAAGGCCCCAGGCCAGTGCCGCACCTACAGTGTCATGAAGGATTGCCATGCCAGAATTCCCCCCCGCACCGACCACCAGCAACCGTTTGCGCCTGCGCAGGCTGGGCATAGACACTTACCAGGAACCGGTGCTGTACATGCACCGCGACTGCCCGGTTTGCCGCTCTGAGGGCTTTGAAGCCCAGTCGCGGGTGGAAATGCGGCTCAATGGCCACACCATAATCGCGACGCTCAATGTTGTCAGCGGCGACTTCCTCTCGCCGGATGAAGCAGGCCTGTCAGAGGCCGCCTGGCGCCTTCTTGACGCACAGCCGGGTGCGGAGGTGTCACTGCACCACCCTGCACCGCTTGAATCGCTGGGCCATGTGCGTGCCAAAGTGTACGGAAGGCACCTGGGCCAGGCCGCCTTCGATGCGGTGATTGGAGACGTGGCGGCGGGCCGCTATTCAGACCTGCAGCTTGCGGCCTTCGTGACCGCCTGTGCGGGGGACCACCTGAACATGGACGAAACCATTTCGCTCACGCGCGCCATGGTCAATGCAGGCGAGCGCATGCACTGGGGTGAGGGGCTGGTGATGGACAAGCATTGCGTGGGCGGGTTGCCCGGCAACCGGACCACCATGATCATCGTGCCCATCATTGCGGCTTGCGGGCTGCGCATGCCCAAGACCTCGTCGCGGGCCATCACCTCGCCGGCCGGCACGGCAGACGCCATGGAGACGCTGGCACCGGTGGATCTGGATGTGACGCAGATACGGCGCGTCGTGGACCGCACCGGCGGCTGCATTGTCTGGGGCGGTGCGGTACGCCTCAGCCCTGCGGACGATATTCTCATCCGCGTCGAGCGCCCCCTGGACATCGACAGCCAGGGGCAGCTGGTGGCGTCCATCCTGTCGAAGAAGGCTGCAGCGGGCGCCACGCATGTCCTGATCGACATGCCCGTGGGGCTGACCGCCAAGGTGCGCAGCGCGCATGCCGCCAACCAGCTTGCGCGGCAACTTGAACAGGTTGGCCAGGCCCTGGGCCTGCAGATGCGCGTGGTGCAAACCGATGGCGTGGCGCCCGTGGGGCACGGCATAGGCCCGGCCCTGGAGGCGCGTGACGTACTTGCAGTATTGCGCCGCGAAGAGCGGGCGTCCGCAGATCTTGCACAGCGCTCCCTGCATCTGGCCGGGCAGATTCTTGAATTTGGCGGCGCAGCCACGACTGGCAACGGCATGGCGCTGGCCCGGACAGTGCTGGACGACGGCCGCGCCTGGAAGAAGTTTCAGGAGATTTGTGAAGCGCAGGGCGGCCTGCGTGAACCCCCGGTCGCGCCATGCCAGCAGCCGGTACCCTCAAGGCACGCGGGCACCGTGATCGCCATCGACAACCGGCGCCTGGCCAGAATCGCCAAGCTGGCCGGAGCACCTACCTCGGCATGCGCCGGCATCGACATGAACGTGCAACTGGGCGCGGTTGTGGAGCGCGGGCAGACCTTGTTCACGCTGCATGCGGCGTCACCGGGTGAACTGGCCTACGCGATGGAATACGCCACCGCCCAGGCTGAAGCCGTGCATGTGATGGAGGACGCAAGGTGAAGCGTGAAAAGATGCTGGTCATCGCCCTGCCCGGCGGCGCCTCATTGGCTGCGGCGCTGGCGCGCAGCCTGCGCTGTGACTGGAGCGAGCTGGCGCTGCACCACTTTCCCGACGGCGAAACCGGCGTGCGCATCGACGTCGCCGTCAAGGGCTGCTGTGTCATCCTGGCCGGCAGCCTGAACCAGCCCGACACAAAGACCCTGCCCCTGATTTATGCCGCTGATGCAGCGCTTGAGCTGGGCGCTGTTCAGGTCGGGCTGGTCGCACCTTACCTGGCCTACATGCGGCAGGACAAGCGCTTTCACCCCGGCGAAGCCATCACATCACGCAGCTATGCGCGCATGCTGTCGGCATCGCTGGATTTTCTGGTGACCGTCGACCCGCACCTGCACCGCATACACACGCTGGACGAGATTTACTCGATCCGCACGCAAGTCGTGCCGGCGGCGCCCCTGATTGCCCGCTGGCTGCGCAGCCATGTGCATTCACCCTGGCTGATCGGGCCTGATGAAGAAAGCGCGCAATGGGTGGCCGAAGTCGCCGGACTGGTGGGCGCCCCATGGACTGTTCTGCACAAGACGCGGCGCGGCGACCGGGATGTCGGCGTCAGACTCGCCAGCCGCGAACGCTGGCCGGAGCATGTGCCGGTGCTGCTTGACGACATCATTTCCACCGGCGAAACCATGCTTGCGGCCACAAGGCTGCTGCAAAAAGCCGGGCTGGGCGCACCCCTGTGCGTTGGCGTGCACGCGCTGTTTGATGCTCAGGCGCAAAGCCGTTTGCTAGAAGCCGGCGTGTCGCGCGTGCTGACCTGCGACACGGTCACCCACGCATCAAACACCATTCGCATGGCACCCGCACTGGCACGCGCCTGCCGCGAGATCAGCGCCTGAAAAGCGCAGGGCACCAGACCGCCAGCCACCCACGCGATCAGAAATCGCCGCTGCCGCCGTTGGCCAGGCTTTCGAACTTGGTGATGCGGTTGAGGAAGGCGAGCTTGACGGTGCCCGTGGGGCCGTTACGCTGCTTGCTGATGATGACTTCGGCAACGCCCGGTTCCTTGCAGGCTTCCTTGGTGTAGTACTCGTCGCGGTAGATAAACATGATGATGTCCGCGTCCTGCTCGATGGCGCCGGATTCGCGCAGGTCGCTCATCATGGGGCGTTTGTCGGTGCGTGACTCGACGCCCCGGCTGAGCTGCGAGAGTGCAATCACGGGGCATTGCAGCTCTTTGGCGAGCATCTTCAGGCCGCGCGAGATTTCGCCCACCGCGGTAGCACGATTTTCATCGGCCATGCCGCCGGACACGCTCATGAGCTGCAGGTAATCGACCACGATCAGACCGAGCTTGCCGCACTGGCGCGCCAGGCGGCGTGCGTTGGCGCGCAACTCGCTCACGGTGAGGCCGGGGGTTTCGTCGATGTGCAGCGAGACGGAGCGCAGCTTTTCAATCGCTTCCGTCAAACGCGGCCATTCTTCATCGGTGAGTGCGCCTGTGCGCAGGTGCGTCTGGTCAATGCGGCCAATGGAGCCAACGATACGCACGGCGAGCTGCGAGGCACCCATTTCCATGGAGAACACGGCGACGGGCAGGCCGGCTTCGATGGCCACGTTTTCTGCGATGTTGATGGCCAGGGCAGTTTTGCCCATTGAGGGCCGCGCGGCCAGGATAATCAGGTCGCCAGCCTGGAAGCCCGAGGTCATGCGGTCGAGGTCATAGAAGCCGGTGGGCACGCCGGTGACGTCCTGCGGGTTCTCGGCCATCTCGGTCACGCGGTCGAGCAGGCTGACGACCAGCGTGTCCATGCTCTGGAAACCTTCCTTCATGCGCGAGCCCTGCTCGCCTATCTTGAAGATCTTCTGCTCGGCTTCATCGAGGATGGTGGCAACGTCCTTGCCCTGCGGGCTGAAGGCATTGGTGGCGATCTCGTCGCTGGCGGACACCAGCTTGCGCAGGATGGAGCGCTCACGCACGATCTCTGCATAACGGCGTATGTTGCTGGCGCTGGGCACGTACTGCGCAAGCGAATTGAGGTAACCCAGGCCGCCCATTTCTTCGGCCTTGCCCTGGTTTTGCAGGTGCTCGTAAACGGTGATGACGTCGGCCGGCTTGCTGGCGTTGATGAGCGCGCCCACGGCTGCGTAAATCAGTTTGTGTTCGGCGCGGTAAAAGTCGCTGTCAACCAGCAGGTCACCGACGCGGTCCCAGGCGTTGTTGTCGAGCAGCAGGCCACCCAGAACGCTGGATTCGCCCTCTATGGAATGCGGCGGAATACGCAGCTGGGCAATCTGCCTGTCGGGGCTGTAGCCGGGGTCGTCAAAGGTGGAAAGTACGGCGGACATGGCTCTCTCAGTTGACCTCAAATGCTACCGTGCGATCACTGCCAATACCACAAGCAGATGTAAATGTTGGGGACAACCACCAACGAGTGCCTGTGAATAACTCGGGATAAGTATGTACAACTTATCAAATCGCCGGGAAATTAAAAAAGCCGCTCAGCGAGCGGCTTTTTGTGGGAAAGAAAACGCGTATTAAGCGGTTTCGCCCAGCACGGTGACAGTGATGTCAACCAGCACGTCGGTGTGCAGTGCAACGCTGACAGCGTGGTCGCCAGTGGTCTTCAACGGACCGACAGGCATGCGGATCTGCGACTTGGCAACGGCAAAGCCCTGCTTGGTCAGTTCTGCAGCGATGTCATGGTTGGTGACCGAGCCGAACAGACGGCCGTCAACGCCAGCCTTCTGCGTGAGCTTGATGCCGGTGCCGCCGAGCTTTTCGCCCTGGGCTTGCGATTCGGCCAGCTTGGCAGCGGCTGCTTTTTCGAGTTCGGCGCGCCGGGCTTCGAACTCGGCCTTGTTGGCTTCGGTGGCGCGGCGTGCGCGGCCTGAAGGGATCAGGAAGTTGCGTGCGTAGCCGTCCTTGACCTTGACGATTTCGCCAAGATTGCCGAGGTTAACGACTTTGTCGAGCAGAATGATTTGCATGGTCGTTAACTCCTTACAGGGTACGGTGCTGGTCGCTGTACGGCAGCATCGCGAGGAAGCGTGCGCGTTTGACAGCGGTGTTGATCTGGCGCTGGAAGATCGCGCGCGTGCCGGTCAGGCGTGCGGGGATGATCTTGCCGTTTTCAGAGACGAAGTCACGCAGGGTGTCGATGTCCTTGTAGTCGATTTCTTCGACGCCGGCAGCGGTGAAGCGGCAAAAGCGCTTGCGCTTGAACAGCAGTGATTGTGTGTTGCGCTTTGGGCGCTTGTCTTTGTTGAAACGTTTTGGTCCGGGCATGATGGACTCCTTAAATTTGGTTTATCGCTTGGATATGGAAAACAATGCTTTTGCTTGTACGTGCGTTGATCAGGAACCCGGTAAACAGCTGGGGTTTGCCTAATTCGGCTTTGGCTGAAGTTTCAGCCAATGCACCGAATGCGACTGCCCTGACTGTCAACTTGACCTGCCTTGTGACACCTGCCTCAACAACCTCGGACGCGTGTTCGAGTACCAGATTGAGGGCCGGTATGCCGGCTGGCGTGTAGCGGAGAGGACTGGCCTCGGCGATGCACGCGGTCAGATTGACCTGGTTCAATGACTGATCAGTTGTTGCCTGCGTACTCTGCCTGCTGGGTCTTGCGCGCTTCTTCGCGCTCGACGTTGCGCATCATCAGTGAAGGGCCGGTTTCGGCTTTCTTCTTGACAACAGTGAGGTGACGCAGGACGGCATCGTTGAACTTGAACGCGTGCTCAATTTCTTCCATGACTTCCTTGGTGGCTTCAATGTTGATGCACAGGTAGTGGGCTTTGGCGAGTTTCTGGATCAGGTACACCAGCTGGCGGCGGCCCCAATCTTCAACACGATGCACTTTTCCACCGCCGGCGGTGATCATGCCCTTGTAACGTTCCAGCATGGCTGGGACTTGCTCGCTTTGATCCGGGTGGATCAGCAAGACGATCTCGTAGTGACGCATAAAACTCCTTTTGGGTTGATTGAGCTGCCCCAGCGTCGGGTAGGGTGCAGCAAGGCGAAGCCCATGATTATAGCACCCCCACGGTTGCTCACTGCGTGTAGCGCCCTGCCCCCGAGGGGGCCGCTGCTCCTGCGGCCCGGCGAAGCCGGTTCCGCGGACCCTGCTTGCGAAGACCTCGCTCTGCTTAAGGCCTGGATTCCCCCGCCCGTGTCCGAATCCGGGCAGCGTTTAGAGGCTTTTTAAATCAGGATACCGGATGTACTCGACCAGATCCTGCGACTTCTGGCCGGGTTTGGGCGTGACCAGGCTGACGAGGATGATCACGGCGAAGCCCACAGGCACGCCGAAAACGCCGGCCGATATGGGATCTATGCCCCACCAGAGCTGCACCGGTCTTGTAATACCGAAAGTCGAGCGTAGCCAGGGCTGGTTAACCAACATGTAGAAGAAAGTAATACCCAAACCCGACATCATGCCCAGGGCGGCGGCGATGCCTGTGGCGCGTTTCCAGAAAATGCCCAGGCTGAGCGCGGGGAAGAACGAGGCCGCCGCGAACGAAAACGCTGCAGAAACCAGAAAAAGGATGTCGGCCGGCTTTTGTGCCGCCACGTAGGCAGCCAGCAAGGCGACGATGAGCAGCAGGATTTTCGACACCGTGACCCGGCTCACCGTGGAGGCGTTCGGGTCGATCATCTTGTAATAGAGGTCATGCCCCAGTGCATTGGAGATCGTCAGCAGCAGGCCATCGGCCGTAGACAGCGCGGCAGCCAGCCCGCCGGCCGCTACCAGGCCTGACACAACATAAGGCAGGCCAGAAAGCTCGGGGGTGAGCAGCACGATGATGTCGCCGCTGATGGTGAGCTCGTTGAGCTGCAGGATGTTGTCCTTGTTGATGTCCACCACCGACAGCAGGGCGGGGTCCACCCTGTTCCATGAACTGACCCATGCCGGCAACTGGTCAACCTGCATGCCGACGAGATTGGTGAAGACTTCGTACTTGACCAGCACGGCGAGCGCGGGCGCCGTGAAGTACAGCAAGACGATAAAAAACAGCGACCACGTGACAGACTGCCGCGCCTGCCGCACGCTGGGCACGGTGTAGTAGCGCATGAGTATGTGTGGCAAGGCCGCCGTGCCCACCATGAGGCAGAACACCAGCGCCAGAAAGTTGCGGCGGGAGGTGTCGTACAGCGCCTGTTCTTTAGGCGTGCCATCGGGGTCACCCGAGAACTGGGCTGCGTGCGGCGGCATGCCATTGAGCGGCTGGGTCTTGATGTCGGCCGTGCGCTTGGCTTCTGTCCATGCCTTGACGGCGGCGGCTTCGTCCTTGGGCATGTTGGCCATGAGTTTGCCGGCACTTGAAATCGCGGCGACCGATGCATTGCCGCCCTTAAGCTCGTCCATCTTGCGGATGGCTGCAGCCTTGTCCTGGGCCAGTGACTGCGTGGGGTGCTTCAGCTTTTCGGCCAGGGCTTCCGAACGCTGCTGGAACAGCGCCCTCACCTGCTGCTCTTTCGGGTCCAGGGTGATTTCCTTTTCCTTGGCGGTGACCTTCTCGAGCTGAAACCCGTAAATGAGTTGCGGCACCGGCACATTGGTCTGCTTGACGGACAGCCACACCACAGGGATCAGGTAGGCCACGACAAGGATGATGTACTGAGCCACCTGCGTCCATGTCACTGCACGCATGCCACCCAGAAAAGAGCACACCAGGATGCCGCCCAGGCCCAGAAAGATGCCCAGCTCGAAAGCGATGCCGGTCAGGTAGGACGTGATCAACCCCACGCCGTAAATCTGCGCGACAAGGTAGGTGAAGGAACACAGGATGGCCGCGCCCAGGCCGATGAAACGCGGCAGGTGCCCTTCATAACGTTCACCCAGAAAATCAGGAATCGTGTACTGGCCGAACTTGCGCAGGTAAGGCGCCAGCACCAGCGCCACCAGGCAGTAACCACCCGTCCAGCCCATGATGAAGGCCAGGCCGCTGTAGCCCGTGAGGTAAAGCGTGCCTGCCAGGCCGATAAAGGATGCGGCCGACATCCAGTCGGCGCCAGTGGCCATACCGTTGTACACGGCGGGCACGCGGCGGCCGGCAACGTAATACTCGGATGCCTCTGTCGTGCGGCTCATGACGCCAATGCCGGCGTAAAGCCCGATGGTGGCCATCAGGAAGGTAAAGCCAATCCACAGGCGCGGCAGGCCCATGCGCTCTGCAAGCGCGAGCGCCAGCACAAAAAGCACGAAGCCTGCGGTGTACCAGCTGTAGACGCGGTTGAGCTGCGCGCGAAACTGGGGGCTGGACATCTTGATGCCGTCGCGCGTACCAAAGAAGCCTGCCATCAGTCTTCCTCCTCTTCCACGCCATGCTCGATATCGAGGCGGTTCATGTACCAGGCGTAAAAGCCTATCAGCAGGCAGTACACCAGCAAGGCGCCCTGCGCCCCCATCCAGAAGCTGAAGGGCCAGCCGAAGAATCTGAAGTTCAGCGCGCGGGCAAAGTAGCTCACGCCAAAGGTGACGATGAACCAGATCATCAGCAACACCGCGATGACTATGCGGTTCTTGCGCCAATAGCTGCGATGGGTGGCGGTGGTTTCAGGGTGCGGCATGGGGCGCCACGGTTAGGGGAGACAAGGCAAGCGTCTGTCGCTCCAGCTGCGCAGCGACTTTCGGCTCAAACTGCCTGAGGTGCAAAAGAACTTTGTGCACCTCATCGCCCTGGCCCAGGGACGCCCACGCCTGGGCGAGGCGATACCAGGCATGCGGACTCATGGGCTGCAACACTGTTGCCGTTTTGAGCGTAACCACAGCTTCGTCAAACTGCTGCGCGTGCATCAGCGCGAGGCCCAGTCCGTACCAGGCGCGGTCCATGCGCTCATCCAGCGCCACGGCTTTCCTGAAGGCAGTTTCTGCTTCGGAGTGCTCGCCAGACTTTTGTAGCAAATAACCTAGATTGAACCAGCCCGAGGCGGCGTGTGGCGAGGTTTCGACAAGCCGTTGCAGGCAATCTATGGCCGCGGGCAAGCTGTTTTGTGCCGCGTACAAATGCCCGCAACTGGCAAGCGCGTACGCATCGTGCGGCCTGATGCACAGCATACTTTCAAAAGCACGCTGTGCCGCTTTAGGCTGCACAAACACCAGCAGTGTTCGCGCCTTGAGTTTGAGAAATGCGTAACGCACGGCCCTGTTCATTTGCACAGGGCCACGCCTATCTGCAGGCAAATGCTGACCTTGGCAACAACGGCTGCGCACCACAAAACCAGCAATCCAAAGAAGGCGACCAGGGGCATATGGCGGTCGAGCACCACACGTGGCGACACCCAGCGTGCGGCGCGAACCCAGGGGCGGCCAATGAGCTGCAGCAGCCGATACACCGGGTTGTTTGCCCGGTCCGCACCCGCCATCACACCAACCACCGCTTGCGCCACAAGGGCGAACAAGGCGATTTCTGCAATCAGTTTGATGAGGACAACGACGGTGAGCATGGGTAAAAAAGAAAGCCCCCCGATTGTCATCGGAGGGCTTTCAAATTAGCGCTGTTGCCACGCCCTGCTCACCCGGGGTTTTCCCTCAGGTAGGGCGACGCAGGCTTTCAGCTTGCCAGACGCTTCCAGGTATCGATGACCGTATCGGGGTTCAGCGAGATGGAGCCAATGCCCTGCTCTTTCAGCCAGATCGCAAAGTCGGGGTGGTCGCTGGGGCCCTGGCCGCAGATGCCGACGTACTTGCCCTGCTTCTTGCAGGCCGTGATCGCCATGGTCAGCAATGCCTGAACGGCAGGGTCGCGCTCATCGAAGTCCTTGGCCAGAATCTCCAGGCCGGAATCGCGGTCAAGACCCAGCGTGAGCTGCGTCAGGTCGTTGGAGCCAATCGAGAAACCGTCGAAATATTCAAGGAAGCGCTCGGCCAGCACGGCGTTGCTCGGGATCTCGCACATCATGATGATGCGCAGGCCGTCCTGGCCGCGCTTGAGGCCGTGTTGCGCGAGCAGTTCGGTCACGGCCTTGGCCTGGCCCAGGGTGCGCACAAAAGGCACCATCACCTCAACGTTGGTCAGGCCCATGTCGTTGCGCACGCGTTTGAGCGCTTCGCACTCCATCGCAAACGCTTCGGCAAAGTCTGCGCTCAGGTAACGTGCCGCGCCGCGGAAGCCCAGCATCGGGTTTTCTTCTTCCGGCTCGTAGCGTGAGCCGCCAATCAGTTTGCGGTATTCATTGGACTTGAAGTCGGACAAACGCACGATGACCGACTTGGGCCAGAAGGCCGCACCGATGGTGGCAATACCTTCGGCGACCTTGTCGACGTAAAAAGCACGCGGTGAGGCATGGCCGCGCGCCACGCTTTCGACGGCCTTCTTCAGGTCGGCATCGACATTGGGGTAGTCGAGGATGGCCTTGGGGTGCACGCCGATGTTGTTGTTGATGATGAACTCAAGCCGCGCCAGGCCCACGCCTTCATTCGGGATCTGGCAGAAGTCAAACGCCAGCTGCGGATTGCCCACGTTCATCATGATCTTGACGTCGACGGGCGGCATTTCGCCGCGCTGCACTTCGGTGACTTCGGTCTCCAGCAGGCCGTCATAGATGTTGCCGGTATCGCCCTCAGCGCAGCTCACCGTGACCAGCATGCCGTCCTTCAGCGTCTCGGTCGCGTTGCCGCAACCAACCACGGCCGGGATGCCGAGTTCACGCGCAATGATGGCGGCGTGGCAGGTGCGGCCACCGCGGTTGGTGACGATGGCACTGGCGCGCTTCATGACGGGCTCCCAGTTGGGGTCTGTCATGTCGGTCACCAGGATATCGCCGGCCTGAACCTGATCCATGTCCTTGATGTCGTGCACGATGCGGACCGGGCCGGTGCCAATCTTCTGGCCGATGGCGCGGCCTTCTGCCAGCACGGTGCCCTTGCCCTGGTTGGCCTTGAGTTTGTAACGCAGCTCGGCCTTGCCCTTGGACTGGCTCTTCACCGTCTCGGGGCGCGCCTGCAGGATGTAAAGCTCGCCGTCTATGCCGTCCTTGCCCCACTCGATGTCCATGGGGCGGCCGTAATGCTCTTCAATGATGAGGGCGTAACGGGCGAGTTGCTCGACGTCATCATCGGTCAGCGAATAGCGATTGCGCAGTTCGGTCGGCACGTCGGTCGTCTTGACCAGCTTGCCACCGGCTTTTTTCTCGTCTGCGGAGGTGAACTCCATCTGCAGCAGCTTGCTGCCCAGATTGCGGCGAATAACGGCGCGCTTGCCTGCCTTCAGGATGGGCTTGTGCACATAGAACTCGTCCGGGTTGACGGCGCCCTGCACCACGGTTTCGCCCAGGCCGTAGCTGGAGGTGATGAACACCACATCTTCAAAACCGCTTTCGGTGTCTATGGTGAACATCACGCCGGCGGCGCCCTTGTCGCTGCGCACCATGCGCTGGATACCTGCAGACAGGGCCACGTCGGAATGCGCAAAACCCTGGTGCACGCGGTAGCTGATGGCGCGGTCGTTGTAGAGAGAGGCGAACACCTCTTTCATCTTGTGCAGCACGTCTTCAATACCGACCACGTTGAGGAAGGTTTCCTGCTGGCCTGCGAAGGATGCGTCTGGCAAATCCTCAGCCGTGGCGGATGAACGCACGGCGAAGCTGGCCTGGGCGTTACTGCCGCAGAGGGTTGCAAAACTTTCGCGGACGGCCTTTTCAAGATCAGCCGGGAAAGGCTGCGACTCGACCATCGCGCGAATCTTGCCGCCGGCTTCGGCCAGCGCTCGCACGTCGTCGGTGTTCAGTGCGTCAAGCACTGCATTGATTTTTTTGTCCAGGCCGTCGTGGGCCAGGAAGGCCCTGAATGCATGGGCCGTCGTCGCGAATCCGGTGGGAACCCGCACGCCCTTGGGTCCGGTGGGCAGTTGCGAGATCATCTCGCCGAGGCTGGCGTTTTTACCGCCTACTGCCTCGACATCTGTCATTCTCAGGTTTTCAAACGGTACGACCAGGGCGGTCGCCTCAAACAGGTTGGACATGAAAATACTCCGGGAGGTTTAAAAACCGGCGAATCCACCACGTGCGGCGTGCAACCTTGTTGTTCTTTGAAGGGGTTAGGGCGGGACATGGTGTGACAAATCTGGATAATTGCGCCAATTGTAGAGGGCTGGCGCACTTGCCGTGCGGTCAGTTTTTACGTCCTTTTTGCCGTCTTACAGCCACAGGCCCCATCGCCATGTCCAACCGCACCGTGTTTTTCATCTCTGACGGCACCGGCATTACCGCCGAAACCTTTGGCAACGCCATCCTGGCCCAGTTCGAGATGACACCCCGCCATGTGCGGCTGCCCTTTATCGACAGCGTGGACAAGGCGCACCAGGCGATACGCCAGATCAACCACACCGGTGAAGTCGAAGGCAAACGCCCCATCGTCTTCACCACGCTGGTGAACATGGAAATCCTGGCCGTCATCAAGACCCATTGCAACGGCATGCTGCTGGACATGTTCGGCATGTTCGTCGCGCCGCTGGAGAGCGAACTGGGCCTGAAGTCCAACCACCGCGTGGGGCGTTTCTCTGATGCCTCAAAAAGCAAGGAATACGACGACCGCATCGAGGCGATCAACTTCTCGCTGGCCCATGACGACGGCCAGAGCAACCGTGACCTGGAAGGCTCTGACGTGATATTGGTAGGCGTGAGCCGCAGCGGCAAGACGCCGACATCGCTTTACCTGGCCATGCAGTACGGCCTGAAGGCGTCGAACTACCCGCTGATTCCTGAAGACTTCGAGCGCCGCCAGTTGCCGCCTGCGCTGGTGCCGCACCGCAAGAAGATTTTCGGCCTGACGATTGCGGCGGAGCGCCTGGCCCAGATCCGCAACGAGCGCCGGCCCAACTCCAAATACGCCAGCCTGGCCAATTGCCGCGACGAAATCCATGAGGCCGAAGCCATGATGCGCCGCGAAGGCATTCGCTGGCTGTCGACCACCACCAAGTCGATTGAAGAGATTGCGACCACCATCCTGCAGGAGATCAGGCCTGAGCGGCTGGTTTACTGAAGGCGCTTTTTGCCGCGCCTGAAGTAAATACGGCCATTTTTTAACGTACATGTTAAAAAATGGCCGAAAGTTAACTTGCATATTAACTTTTGGGCTTGCAGACCCGAATCAGGTCGCCACAAAGCATCAAAAACAACAGAAATGGGGCTTTTAAGGGCATCAAATCGGCTGCAGGCCAATAGATACGTACGTGAGCAGCTACTGAATTAATAGCAATCAGGCTGCCCACCGGCCCATCAACCCAGCACCGCAACACCCTTGACCTGGGCAAAAACCGCCTTGCCGGGCGACAGGCCCAGCGCATCGGCGGATTTTTGGCTCACACGCGCCAGCAAGGTGCTGCCGCCTGCATCCAGGCTGACCATGACCTGGCCGGGGTTGTCTGGCGACAGGCCGCTGACCACGGCGGCAAAGACGTTGAGCACACTGCTGCCATCCTGCCGCGCCAGGGTCAAGCTGACACCCCGCGCCTGAATGCGCACCCGCACTCGCTGGCCGACCTGCAATTTCGGGTTCAGCAGGCTGATGCGTCCGCCGGCAAAGTCGGCGTGGCTGAGGTGGTATTGCGGCTCAAGCCCGCTGACGGTGGCGTCGATGATGGCTGCGGCGCTGTCGCCGTGGGCCATGGGCAGGTCCATGCGTGTCATCAACTCGCGCGCGGGGCCGGCAGCCAGCAGCTTGCCGTCGGCCAGCAGCACCAGGTGGTCGGCCAGCCGGGCGACCTCATCGGGCGAATGGCTCACATACAGCACCGGCATGTCGAGCTCGTCATGCAGGCGCTCAAGGTAAGGCAGGATTTCAGCCTTGCGCTGAACGTCGAGCGAGGCCAGCGGCTCGTCCATCAGCAGCAGGCTGGGGCTGGTGGCCAGCGCACGGGCAATGGCCACACGCTGTCGCTCTCCGCCCGACAGGGTGTCGCTGCGGCGATTGAGCAGCTGGCCTATGCCGAGTAACTCAATCGCCTGGTCAAGAGGCACACGCCTTTTGGCCGCAGGCACTCGTTTGAGGCCATAGTCAAGATTGCCCTGCACATCGAGGTGGGCGAACAGGCTGGCCTCCTGGAACACATAACCCAGCGGACGCTGATGTACCGGCACAAAGACGCCAGCCTTGTCGTCCTGCCAGACCTCACCGTTCACTGAAAGAAAGCCGCCACCCGAACGCTCCAGCCCCGCAATACAGCGCAGCAAGGTGGTCTTGCCCGAGCCTGATGGTCCATAGATGGCCGTTACGCCACGGCCTGGCAGGCTAAGGGCCACATCAAGCGAAAAGTCGCCATTGCGCTGGCTGAATGACGCTGTGATGCCCATCATGCCTCGCCCCGCACTCGCCCGCGCCGCCTGCCCGTGGGCTGCAGGATGTACAGCGCCAGCAGCACGACAAAGGAGAACAGCATCAACCCACCTGCCAGCCAGTGTGCCTGTGTGTATTCAAGCGCTTCGACGTGGTCGTAGATCTGCACAGACATCACCCGCGTCTTGCCGGGAATGTTGCCGCCCAGCATGAGCACGATGCCGAATTCGCCAACCGTGTGCGCAAAGCCCATCACGGCGGCCGTGAGGTAGGCCGGCCGTGCCAGCGGGAAGACAACGGTGAGGAATGTGTCGAACGGCGAAGCTCGCAAGGTGGCCGCCACTTCAAGCGGCCGCTCGCCTATGGCTTCAAACGCGTTTTGCAGGGGCTGCACGACAAAGGGCATCGAATACAGCACCGAACCAATCACCAGCCCGGCAAAACTGAACGGCAACAGCCCCCAGCCCAGTGACTGCGTGAGCTGGCCCACCGGCCCCTGCGGCCCCATCAGCACCAGCAAATAGAAGCCCAGCACCACGGGTGGCAGTATCAGGGGCAAGGCGACCACCGCACTCACCGGGCCTTTCACCCACGACCGTGTGCGCGCCAGCCACCAGGCCAGCGGTGTGCCGACAAGCAGCAGCACCAGCGTTGTGCTGGTGGCCAGCCTGACCGTGAGCCAGATCGCCTGCAAACCTGCCTGGTCCATGTGCTAGTACCGCAATCCGAAAGTATCAACAAGAAGTACCGATTTTCCCTGGCTGTCATTGCGGACTTGATCCGCAATCCATCGTGAACGAAGCGGGGATGGATCCCCCCGGGTCGTGGCCCGGGGCAGGCTCCTCAAGTCCGGGATGACAGGGAAAAAGCCCATAGAAGTCATATCCGGTGGTTTATCAATTGCCACTCTGGTAGCCGAACGACCTGATGACCGTTTTGGCCTTGTCGGTCTTGAGGTAAGCCATCAGCGCCACGGCCGCCTTGTTGTCCTTGCCCCTGGCCAGCAGCACCGCATCCTGGCGAATCGGGCTGTGCAGGTTTTCGGGGACTATCCAAGCCGAGCCGCTTTTGATCCTGCCGTCTTCATACACCTGCGACAGGGCCACAAAGCCCAGCTCGGCATTGCCGGTCGAAATGAAACTGAAGGCCTGCCCAATGCTTTCACCTATAACGAGCTTGCGTTCCAGCGTGGCCATCAGACCCAGTTTGGTCATCGTCTCAACGGCAGCAGCGCCATAAGGTGCCAGCTTGGGAGCGGCAATGGCAATTTTGGAGAAAGCGTTTTTCTTCAGCACCTCGCCCTGCGCATCAACCACCCCGGGCTGCGCCGACCAGAGCACCAGCTTGCCGGTGGCGTAAGTAAAGCGGCTGCCGTTGACGGCGCCGCCCTCTTTCTCAAGCTTTGCCGGCGTCTCGTCATCAGCGGCCAGGAAAACCTCAAACGGCGCGCCACTGATGATCTGCGCATAGAAGCGGGCGGTTGCGCCAAAAGCCAGCGTGGCTTTATGCCCGGTGTCTTTCTCGAAATCAGCGGCGATACGTTTCATTGGCGCGGTGAAGTTGGCAGCTACGGCGACCTGCACTTCATCAGCCCATGCACTGGCAAAAGACAATAGAGAAAGCAGCAAGGCAGAGATCAAACGCGCGGGGCGCAGAAAATACATGGGGTCTCCGGAAAGGCCAGTTTTCGCTATTCTATTTTAGAATAGCGCCTCCCCGTTTATCTCGTTCTCAGCCCAGCATTTAGACAAACACGAGCCAGCCATGCCACCCAAAAAAATCGCCCCTGCAGCCCTTTCGTTTGACAGCGCCCTCAGCCACGAACCCGCCGACAAGCGCATAGACATCCTGCGGCTGGTTGGCGAGAGTGGCTCCATCTCGCAGGCCGCGCGCCATGCCGGCGTCAGCTACAAGGCGGCCTGGCAAGCCATAGACACTTTGACCAACCTGGCCGGCGTGATGCTGGTCGAGCGCGCAGTGGGCGGCTCGGGCGGCGGCGGTGCAAAGATCACGCAGGCAGGCATGCAACTGCTGTCACTCGCAAGAAAGCTCACCGATTCGCGCGCGGACGTACTGGCGGCTGCATCCAGAGGGTCATCGGCACTGGCCACTCCGGCACTGCCCTACATCGGCGTACGCACAAGCATGCGCAACCAGCTGCCGTGCGTGGTCGAAAAGCTCGAAGTCAAAGGCCAGGTGGTACGGGTGTTTTTAAAACTCGCTGGTGGCAGCGTGCTGGTGTCCCGCGTCACCAAAGCCAGCGCCGAACTGATGGGTTTGAAAAAAGGCCAGTCAGTTCTGGCACTCTGCAAGGCAACCGCAGTCATGGTGCGCCCCGGTAGCGTGACCGCATCGACAGCAGGCAAACAAAAACTCGGCGGTGTAGCCCAACGCATCAGCCGCGGCGCCAGCGGTGATGAGGTCTCGCTGCAACTGGACGCCGGCCTGCAACTGGTCGGATTTGCAGAGGCTGGCAGCGGTATCAAAGCCAAGGCCGTGGTGACTGCGATGGTCGATGAGTCTGCGCTGGTGATTGCCCTGCCTGCCTGAATGAGGCAAACCGCCTTGCCCTGACACGGGCTGGTATGCGAAACTGGATTGCAAATCTGCGGGGTTTCGCGGATTTTTTATACCTGTATAAATCTGTACGAAATTTTTCACAACGCCAGCAGGCATGCGGCATCAGGGAGGATTTTGATGACCACGTTATATTGCACTGCCATTTTTATACCGCAGGCTTTGCGGTATAAATTATGTTAGGTTTCCAAAGTACTCATGACATTTGTTCGCACTCAGCAATTCCAGACCTATCCACCTCGCACCATATCCCGGGGAACCTTCAGAGCACTTGTTGATGCACTCAAGGAGTTCCGGCCGGGACTGATTACTACGGATAGGAAAATCAAAGCCCAGGCGATCAGCCACGGCAAGATCACGAACCTTGAGGGGCCGGAATCTTGGAAAGTTTTGGACGAACATTCGTTGTCGGAACTTGAACACTTGCAAGTCGAAATGCTACTTACTGCAAGCCCAACGGAAAGCTGCGAGTTGCATATCGAATTTCGCGGCAATCACGTCGCTTTGAGCGTCTCTGACATCAAAACCGGTTGGGGGAAGGCCGTCTTCGAGGAAGCTCGCCACCTGCTTGAGCTTTATGAAATTTCGTTGCGCGGTTGGAAGCAATCATTTATCCGGACTTATCAACTCGTAGAAATTCTGCAAACACCGTTAATGGTTCTTGCCGCCGCAGTCTTCGCCGTTTGGTTGAAGTATGGCGGCGTCAACTATGCCTACGCTGCCGTTGGTTTTATGTTGTCCGGAGTCATACCAACACTGCGTACGCTCTGGCGCTTCTTCCGCCCTGCAAAGAGGATTCAGATCGTCCAGGAGGCTGATCCCAAGGTTCCCAAGTTTCCCTGGATGGAGGCATCCTCTGTTTTGGCATTCATTGCCTCAGTGCTGAGCTTGACCAAGGAGGTGATTACCTGGCTAGGCACGAAATGAGTGGAGCATGCTGGAAACCTAACCGGCCGCTCGAGCCGAATCGCGTCGGCAGGCCGCCGCTCGCGGCTCAGCTTCAACGTTAGACATCAGATATGAGTTCACTTCGTACACGACTCGGAGCGGTCATCTCGCTGTGCTGGATAGTGGCAATCGTCTACTTGGCCGTCAGAGACCCGGCCGCGCTCGCCAAGATGAGTCCAAATGAATGGGGCGACTTTCTGGCCGGCTCCTTCGCCCCGCTAGCCTTCCTCTGGCTCGTACTTGGCTACCTGCAGAAGGAGATGAACTCCGCCTCAGCACAGATGCCCTTCGCCTACAAGCGGAAGAACTTAAAAACTCGGTGCAGCAACAGCGCGAGTTAGTCGAGGTGTCGCGACAGCAGGTAGAAAGCGAGCGCGAAGCACTAGCTTTTGAGAGGCGCCTCAGAGAAGACCTCTCAGAACCCAAGTTCTCTGTGCTTGGGGGTGGCGGATCATTCCGTGGAGATGGCCAATCCACCTACGGCATCACCATCAGCAATACTGGTCATGACGCGACAGCATTCTCTGCAAGGATCAACCTTCTCGAAATAGGCTGGCGAGAAATCATGTCCTATCCGCTGTTCGGGAAGGGAGCCAGCTACACGGTACGGGTAGAACACCCAACGCCGCTAGAAGCAGGCAATTCACTGCTTGTCCTCACGTTTACCGACGGGCTTGGCAAATCGGTCGAGAAAACGTACCAGATTAGCCGAGAGAGTGCGCATCCTCATGCAGGCCTCAAGTTCCAGCGCACTGATGTCTAACTCAAACGTTCGGCCATGTAGCCAACACCTACGCCAAAGCTCTCCGCCTTGAAGAGCCCATTTGTTCAGCCCGTCAACCAACTTGAGCGCGTAAAGGCAGCACAAGTCTGTCCGTACTGTTTCGCGCAGGTGTACACAATCTGGGGGGAAGATCTGAGAAGGCGTGGCCGATGCCCGGAATGCAAGAAGCGAATCTACCGTTTCAAGTCGGTGATGCTTTCCAGACGAGACATGTTGCTCTTCGTGAGCACCTATATGGCCGTTGCGTTTGCCGTGATCAGCTTGCTTCTCTATCAGCTCTACTTCACTTGAAATGCAACCGAACGAACCTACGCGGCTGATTAATGCCAGCACCAAAGCAGAGGGCAGACTCATTCAATGTGTCGAACCCACGCACCCCAAAAATGCAGCCCAACCACTCGCTCAAGCTGAAGGTCAGGCAGCAGAGAATGCTCGCTATGGCCCAGACAACCCTTCCAAGGCATATTCAGATCCTGCTCCTCATTTTCTTTGCGGCCAACCTTTTGCACTTCACGCACAACGCCGAGTACATCGCGTACTACCCAGGCATGCCGACCTCGTTCACCCGGGAGAAGATTTACCTGGCCTGGGTCGCAGGGGTGAGCGTCGGGCTTGCAGGCCTGCTTGCGTACAGGGCAAAGTTGAAAATCCTGGGCCTGGTGCTGCTTGCGGCATACGGAGCCCTTGGCATAGACGGATTGGCTCACTACACATTGGCGCTGTGTTCCGAGCACACGCTTGCAACAAATTTGACCATCTGGTTTGAAGTCCTGACCGGCCTTTCATTGTTGCTTTCGTCTGTAGTTTTGATCGGCAAAACACTCTCAATGCGATCACAGCAAGGCAGCTGATGCCCGGGATCGTGACCCGTTCGGTCGGGTTGTGAATATGGCGCCCCACTCATGCAAGCCTATCGCCGAATAGGTGCCGCCAACACTTTTAATAGTAAATTACTATCGATATTTATCAATTAAAAGTGTTAAACTATCAATTCGAAACGTTTCAACCACCCTTCTGAAGGAATCCAAAGCATGTCATCACTGATCAACACACAGGTCCAGCAGTTCAAAACCGAGGCTTTCCACAATGGCAAGTTCGTCACCGTGTCTGACGAAACGCTCAAGGGCAAGTGGTCTGTCCTGATCTTCATGCCGGCTGCGTTCACCTTCAACTGCCCGACCGAAGTCGAAGACGCTGCCGACAACTACGCGGAATTCCAGAAGGCCGGTGCAGAGGTTTACATCGTCACCACCGACACGCACTTCTCGCACAAGGTCTGGCATGAGACCTCCCCAGCCGTTGGCAAGGCCAAGTTCCCGCTGGTCGGCGACCCTACCCATGTGCTGACCAAGGCATTTGACGTGTACATCCCTGAAGAAGGCCTGGCTCTGCGCGGCACCTTTGTGATCAACCCTGAAGGCGTGATCAAGACGGCTGAAGTGCATTCCAACGAAATCGCACGCGACGTGAAAGAAACCCTGCGCAAGCTGAAGGCTGCCCAGTACACCGCAGCCCACCCTGGCCAGGTCTGCCCAGCCAAGTGGAACGAAGGCGCCAAGACCATCGCCCCTTCGATCGACCTAGTCGGCAAGATCTAAACGCCCTGCCTTCCCCTTCCTGAAGAAGGCCCGGGCATTGCACACACAAGTGTGTTGCCCGGGCTTTTTTGTTTCCAACTGATATTGAAAGTGAGTCTGTCATGCTCGACGCTGCCACCAAAGCCCAACTGAAAAGCTATCTCGAACGCGCCACGGCGCCCATCGAAATCGTTGCTTCACTGGACGACAGCGAGGCATCGGGCGAAGTGTTGTCGCTGCTCAAAGACGTGGCCGAATCGTCGCCATTGGTCACGCTGACGACAAGCCGCAACGACACCCACCGCAAGCCGTCTTTCTCGATCAACCGCCCCGGTGAAAATCACGGCCCGCGTTTTGCCGGCCTGCCCATGGGGCATGAGTTCACCTCGCTGATCCTGGCGCTGCTGCAGATTGGCGGCTACCCGCCCAAGGTCGAGGAAGAAATCCTGCAGCAGATTCGCGCGCTTGATGGCGATTTCGAATTTGAGGTGTATGTCTCGCTGACCTGCCACAACTGCCCGGACGTGGTGCAGGCGCTGAACGTGATGGCGGTACAGAACCCGCGCATCAAGACCACCATGATCGAAGGCGGCACCTTCCAGGAGGAGGTGAAAGAACGCGAGATCATGGGCGTGCCCACGGTGTTCCTGAACGGCACCATGTTTGGCAACGGCCGCATGAGCCTGGAAGAGATCCTGGCCAAGATCGACACCAGCGGCGTTGAACGCGAAGCCAAAAAGATCGATGCCAAGGACCCGTTCGACGTACTGATCGTCGGCGGTGGCCCCGCAGGCGCTGCGGCGGCCGTGTATGCGGCGCGCAAGGGCATACGCACAGGTGTCGCATGCGAGCGCTTCGGCGGCCAGGTGCTGGACACCATGGGCATCGAGAACTTCATCTCCGTCAAGGAAACCGATGGCCCCAGGTTTGCCGTCGCACTCGAAGAACATGTGCGCGCCTACGACGTGGACATCATGAACCTGCAGCGTGCGAAGGCGCTGGTACCCAACACCGGCCCGGGCAACGACCTGATAGAGATCAGGCTTGAAAGCGGCGCGACGCTGAAAAGCAAATCGGTCGTCATCTCGACCGGCGCACGCTGGAAGAACATCAACGTCCCCGGCGAACATGAGTTCAAGAACAAGGGTGTCGCCTATTGCCCGCATTGCGACGGCCCCCTGTTCAAGGGCAAACGCGTGGCGGTGATTGGCGGCGGCAACTCCGGTGTTGAAGCGGCCATTGACCTGGCGGGCCTGGTCGGCCATGTCACGCTGATCGAGTTCGACACTGCCCTGCGCGCTGACGCCGTGCTGCAGCGCAAGCTCAACAGCCTGACGAATGTGACGGTGATCACCAACGCGCAAACGACCGAGATCACCGGTGACCAGAAGGTCAACGGTCTGGTCTACAAGGACCGCGCCAGCGGCGAGCTGAAGACCGTCGAGCTGGAAGGTGTGTTCATACAGATAGGCCTGGTGCCCAACACCGACTGGCTCAAGGGTGTGGTCGAGTTGTCAAAGCACGGTGAAATCGTGGTCGACCCCCGCGGCCAGACCTCGGTGCCCGGCGTGTTTGCAGCGGGCGATGCGACGACGACGCCGTTCAAGCAGATCATCATTGCGGCCGGCGACGGCGCCAAAGCCGCGCTGAGCGCTTTCGATCACCTGATCCGCACGTCTGCGCCGGCCTGAGCCCTTCAAACCATGAGGGTCTTGTGTACGGGTCATCCGCAAGGGTGGCCCGTGCTGTTTGATGGCCCGAGCAACCGCCCGCGCCAATCAGCCAATACGAACAGTTATCACACTCACACGCAACAAAACCTGAAAGAACGGAAATACTTGAGTTCAACCGCCTTGCAACAGACAATGCGGAGTTGCAAATAACAATCAAGGACCAGCCATGAAAGGCGACGCTCAAGTCATCTCCCATCTCCAGGCCCAGCTCAAGAACGAGCTAACAGCCATCAACCAGTACTTCCTGCACTACCGCATGTACAAGCACTGGGGTCTGGACAAGCTGGCGAAGAAGGAATACGCAGAATCCATAGGCGAGATGAAGCACGCCGACAAACTCATGGACCGCATTTTCATGCTGGACGGCCTGCCCAACCTGCAGGACCTGGGCAAGCTGATGATCGGCGAGAACGTGCCCGAAGCCATGGGCTGTGACCTGAAAGCCGAAATGGGCGCACAGGAAACCATCAAGGCCGGTATGGCGCATTGCGAGCTTGTCCGTGACTACGTGTCACGCGACCTGCTCCAGGGCATCCTCGACGACACCGAAGAGCACATCGACTTTCTGGAAACCCAGCTGGAGCTGATCAACAAGGTCGGCATCCAGAACTACCTGCAGAGCCAGATGGGCGAGCTGGAATAGAGATTTAGAGCCGGTACAAGCCGGAAAAGCAGACAGAGACAAAAAGGGCCATAAAGGGCCCTTTTTTGGTTTTCACAGTTGATGACACGCCAGAGATCCGTGCCGGTTTCCCGCTGTGCCAAGCCATTGCTCAAAGCAAGGGCTTTAAAGTGATTGCAAATGCGATAGATTCGCATTTATAATTGCTTCACTGAATTAAATCATTCAACCAGCAAGCCAATCCAAATGATCGTCTGCGTCTGCCACCGAATCTCCGACCGCGAAATCGCCCGTCACGCACGTGCCGGCATGGGTTTTGACGAGATTCAATTCGAACTGGGTGTTGCCACCCAGTGCGGGCAGTGCGAAGGTTGCGCCAGGGATGTGGTGGCCCAATGCAGCGCAAGCTGCCCTACAGCCAACATCAAGCTCGCCAGCAATCTCCTGGAAGGCAGCACATGGCAAACACTACAACCTTTTTCGCAGCTCTCCCCGTCAGCCTGATACTGGTGGTGGGGTCGGCGTGGTGGGTTTTCAGACGCTGACGAACAATAAGTCACCATTTTCCAGCGCACACGGCACACTGCCGTGACATGCTTTCCCTTAATTCCCGCCCATGAACGCCCCCGCACATCCATCACCTACCGGCATGCCCTCGCTTGGCCTGCCGCCCGGGCTTGTCATCAAGGAAAAAACTGCCGCCAAAGCTCCGCTGTTAAGCCGCAATGTCACCATCGCCCTCGGTGTTGTCGGCTTGCACGTCGCATTCATCTGGGCCCTTCAAAGCGGGCTGCTGATCCGGGCGGCTGAAATCATTATTCCGGCGGAAGTGCTCACACAGTTCATAGAGCCGCCTGCGCCCAAGGTTGAGCCGGTTCCGCCCAAGCCGCCAGAACCCGTCAAAAAACCTGTTGTAAAAACATCGGTGCCGCCGCCCATGCCAATCGCGGTTGCCGACCCGACGCCCGCGCCAAATGCGCCCGTCGGTGTCACCACGCCTGCGCCGCCGGCGCCCCCCACACCACCGGCCCCCGCTCCTGCAGCACCACCCGCCGCGCCTTCGATGCAATTGCCGTCCAGCGACGCGAGTTACCTTCAGAACCCCAAGCCGCCCTATCCGCCCATCAGCCGCAGGATGAACGAGCAGGGTAAATCGATTATTCGTGTGCTCATTGGCATCGATGGATCGCCGCAAAAAGCCGAGATTGCGAAATCCAGTGGATACGACCGGCTCGACCAGGCCGCCATGACCACCGTGATGCGCTGGCGCTACGTGCCCGGCAAACGTAACGGCATGCCTGAAGAGATGTGGTTCAACGTGCCCATCAACTGGGTTCTCGAATAACACCGACCAATTTTTGTCTTCTGGAGTATTGATTCATGAATTCCCAATTCGGCCTTGCCAATGTCTGGAGCCAGGGCGATATCGTTACAAAATCAGTGGCCTTGCTGCTGCTTGTCATGTCGCTGGCATCCTGGATGGTCATCATCATCAAGACACTTGATCTCATCAAGTACAAAAAGATTGCAAAATCTGCAGAAGACTTTTGGCACAGCGAAGACTTCGCCGCAGGCCTGGCCAAGCTGGGTTCAGACCCGGCCAATCCGTTCCGCCAGCTGGCGCTCGAAGGCCGCGAAGCCACCCTGCACCACCGCAACACCAAGGCCCACCTGCATGACACACTGGATGTCAGCGACTGGGTCACGCGCACCTTGCGCAATGCCATTGATGAATTCACATCCAGGTTGCAGTCGGGCCTGGCAATTCTGGCGTCGGTCGGCTCCACAGCGCCATTTGTGGGCCTGTTCGGAACGGTGTGGGGCATCTACCATGCGCTGCTGGCCATCGGTTTGGCGGGCCAGGCCACCATCGACAAGGTTGCAGGCCCGATTGGCGAGTCGCTCATCATGACGGCTCTTGGCCTGGCAGTAGCCATTCCAGCCGTGCTCGGCTACAACGCGCTGGTTCGCGGCAACAAGAGCGTGCTGCAAAAGCTCAACCGCTTTGCACATGACATGCATGCCTACTTTGTGACGGGTGCGCGGGTCAGCGCAGGCACCTCGGCCAAAGTTCTGCCAATCGCCAAAAAAGCCTGATTTAAAAGAGAACCATCATGGCCTTTGGAACACAGGACGACAGCGACGAGGTGATGAACGAAATCAACATGACGCCCATGGTGGACATCATGCTGGTTCTACTGATCATCTTCATCATCACCATCCCGGTGATGAAACACTCGGTGAACATTGACCTTCCACGCGCGACCAACGAAGCGCAGAACATCAAGCCCGAAACCATACGCCTGACCGTTGATGCGCAGGGGGCCTACTACGTCAATGAAGCACCCACCACCGACGAGCAACTGATACCGCTTTTCAAGGCCGCCGCTGCGCGGAACCCGCAGCCCGACCTGCACATCCGCGGTGACAAGGCTGTGCGGTATGAACGCGTGGCGCAGGCCATGGCGGCCGCGCAGCAGGCCGGGCTGCGCAAAATCGGCTTCATCACTGAACCCAAGAACTGAAGGCCGGGGCGTCAAGCCTCAGGCTCACAACACGTTTTTGTAAAAAAATTGCGAGAAAAGCCCAAATCCGGTTGACTTTTAAATGCGAATAGTTATCATTAACTCATTGAATTATCAACGGCAAACCACACAGGTTTAACCATCATGTCCCTAGCGATGCCAGCGTCAAATACTCCGAGCCTTCCGCGTTCTGCGCCAACCGTGCAACCAGATGATTCAGCCAGCACGGTGATGGGGTCAACCCAGGCCAGCGTGAACAGCGATGACATCCTGCGGGGCCAGAAAACTGTCGAAATCAGTCACAATGGTTCAACCTATCGCCTGCAGGCCACCCGCCTGGGCAAATTGATTCTCACCAAATAAACCGGACACGCTTGCGGTGGCCACCAACCGCAGACACTACTTTCATCGTGGGGCGATCCGGGGCTCTCACCAGCCCCCAAGATCGTTTTAGCCAGCCACGGGCTTCCTTGAAGTCGTTTAGCCAGGCTTTTTTTCCACACCCACCTTTCCCCCGTAAACAAAAAAGCCGACATCAAAGTCGGCTTTTTTATGCAGGGCTAAACCTGCAGAAGCTCAGAGCCCAACAGCAGCCATGCCGGCACGCGCGATCTGCGCATCCTCATTCGACTTGACGCCGCTGACACCCACGGCACCCACGCACTGGCCATCCTTCATCATGGGCACGCCGCCCTCAAGCATGCCCTGGATGGTGGGTGCACTCAGGAAGGACACGCGACCACCGTTGATCATGTCTTCGTAGGTTTTGCTTTCGCGGCGGCCCAGTGCGGCAGTGTGCGCCTTGGCTGGCGCGATATGGGCAGATGCCGGTGGCGCGCCGTCCAGGCGCTGCAGGTGCAGCAGATGGCCGCCATCGTCGACGATGGCGATCGTCACGGCCCAGTTGTTCTTGACGGCTTCTGCCTCGGCTGCGGCGGCGATGGCCTTGATGTCGGCAAATTCAAGCACTGCTTTCGATTTCATGGTTTTCCCGGAAATGGTTGGTAAAACCCCTGAGGATACGCAAAATTTGGGCTTCTTTAGCCGCTTCCCGATTCAAATACTGAATGGTGGCTATTTCAGAACCCCTACTAAAAATAGGAAGTGCACCATTTCTTGATAAAGCAGGTCTTCACCCTAAAATGAACCTGCCTGCATTTGCCGGCTACTAGGAGATAACTCTCATGACTGAAAACGTCCAAACCATTGACTACGGCCTGGCGACTTCCAGCGAACAGCGCAACAAGGTCTTGCGCAACACCTACTGGCTGCTGGCCCTGAGCCTGCTGCCTACCGTACTCGGCGCCTGGCTGGGCGTATCCACCGGCATCACACGCTCCCTGAGCGGTGGCCTCGGCATGATCGTGTTCCTGGCAGGTGCATTCGGTTTTATCTTCGCCATCGAAAAAACCAAAAACTCGGCAGCGGGCGTTCCCGTCCTGCTGGGCTTTACCTTCTTCATGGGCCTCATGCTCTCGCGCATGATCGCCATGGTGCTGGGTTACAGCAATGGTGCTTCCCTGGTCATGACGGCGTTTGCCGGTACAGCAGGCGTGATGTTTGTGATGGCCAGCCTGGCGACGGTCATCAAGCGCGACATCAGCGGCATGGGCAAATGGCTGTTTGCCGGTGTTCTGGTTCTGCTTGTTGCATCCGTCATCAATGTGTTCGTCGGCTCGACCATGGGCATGGCGGTGATCAGCACGCTGGCAATTGCGATTTTCAGCGCCTACTTGCTGTATGACCTCAAGCAGGTGATTGACGGCGGTGAAACGAACTACATCAGCGCCACCCTTGCCATCTACCTCGACCTGTTCAACATCTTCCAGAGCATGCTGGCACTGCTGGGCATCTTCGGCGGTGAGCGCGACTAGGGCCTGTCATCGCTGCGCACAACAAAAAGGGCCTCGCGGCCCTTTTTTTATATCCTGTCAAATACCGCAATGCTCTCGACGTGGGCCGTATGCGGAAACATGTTTACAACACCTGCCGATGTACAGCGGTAGGCCCCGCTCTCCAGCAACACCCCGGCATCGCGCGCCAAGGTGGCCGGATTACAACTCACATAGACAATGCGCTCAGGCAACGCCCAGTCGCCCAGCACAAGGCTCTGCTGGTCTTTGCCATCGTCACACGGCACGCCGGTCACCAATTGCTGGTGCAGCGCTGCCAGGGATTTGAAAAGTTCAAATGCGCCTTCACGCGGCGGATCGACCAGCCACTTCTGTGCCGCGCCGTCCCTCGCGAGCATTGCCGGTGTCATTTCAAACAGGTTGCGGGCCACAAAGCTTGTTGGTGACAAGGCGCCACGTACGCTGCTTGCACCCTTGTTCCTGTCAAAGTTTTCGCGTGAGCGCGCCACCAGCACTTCGCTGCCTTCGATCCCCAGCACTTCGCGCGCACGCGTTGCCAGCGGCAAGGTGAAGTTGCCGAGGCCGCAAAACCAGTCAATCACGCGCTCATCGGGTTTCACGTCAAGCAGGCGCAGCGCACGCGACACCAGCACCTGGTTGATGTGCGGATTGACCTGCGTGAAGTCCGTGGGCTTGAAGGGCATGACCACGCCGAACTCCGGCAAGCCGTAGTTCAACTCATGAGTGGTCTCGTCAAGCAGCTTGACAGTCTCCAGCCCGCCGGACTGCAACCACCACTGCAAGCCCTCATGAACAACGGCAAAAGCACGCAGCCTGGCAATGTCACCCTCGCTCAGTGGCTCCATGTGCCTGAGCACCATGGCCGTCACGTCATCGCCGCAGGCCAGTTCGATCTGCGGAATGGTTTCCTTCGCGTCCATGCTGGCTATCAATTCACGCAGCGGCAGCAGCATATCGCTGACGTGTTCAGGCAGCACCAGGCAAACGTTCATGTCAGCGACATAACTGCTTTTGCGCTCATGAAAACCGACCAGAACTGCGCCCTTCTTGCGCACATAGCGCACCGACAGCCGGGCGCGGTAACGATAGCCCCAGGCCGGTCCTTCTATGGGACGCAGCAGGTTTTCAGCCTTGAGTTTGCCGATGTGCCACAGGTTGTCTTCAAGCACGCGCTGCTTGACTGCCACCTGCGCGCTTACATGCAGGTGCTGCATCTTGCAGCCACCGCAGGCACCGGTGTGCATGCCAAAGTGCGGGCAACCTGGCCGCACACGTTGTGACGACTCGCGGTGGATCGCCATCAGCGTGGCTTTTTCAAAGCTGGCTTTTTTACGGAATACGCTGGCTGTCACGCGCTCAAAAGGCAGCGCACCTTCAATAAACACCACCTTGCCGTCTTCCCTGTGGGCGATGCCCTGGGCTTCAATATCAAGCGACTCTATGGCAAGGATATCGGGGAGGTATTCTTTTAACGCCGGGGCTGGCGGCAGGTTATCGTTTTCTTCTGACATGAATGAATTGTCTCAGGTGCGCATGGGGCGGCAGCGGCCGGATATTCATGCCTGTAATACCGGCTTTTATTTCAGGCAAAAAAAGAGGCTGTACGACAGCCTCTTTTATATTCGTGCAATGCTGTTTATTTGGCAGGCAGGTACTTTGCCGGATCTACAGGTTTGCCCTGACGGCGCACTTCAAAATGCAGTTTCACGCGGTCGGCATCGCTGTTGCCCATCTCGGCAATCTTCTGGCCCTTTCTCACGGTCTGATCTTCCTTGACCAGCAGTGTCTGGTTGTGGGCGTAGGCCGTGAGGAAGGTGTTGTTGTGCTTGAGGATGATCAGGTTTCCATAACCGCGCAGGCCTGCACCGGCATACACCACTCGGCCATCGGCCGACGCAAGGATGGGGTCCCCCGCCTTGCCTGAAATATCAAAACCCTTGTTCTTGACCTCATCAAAACCGGCGACAAGCGTGCCCTGTGCAGGCCAGATGAAAGCGAGGTCGTCTTCGCTGGCAGATGCCGTTTGACTGCTTGCAGGCGAAGACGCAGGGCGGGCGGCACTGGCTGCCTGCACTGGCGCCGTGGTGCCTGTGTTTGCGGTGGCCACGCCGGATGTGACAGGCCGCGTCACAACAAGCGAGCTTTCGCTGGTCGGCGGCACCACACGCAGAACCTGGCCGACTTCGATCAGGTTGGGGTTTTCAAGGTTGTTCCAGCGCACAACATCGCGCCAGTTTTGCCCTGTGTCCAGGCCAATGCGTATCAGCGTATCGCCGGGCTTGACGGTGTAGTAGCCGGGCTTGCCTGCATTCTCGAAGCCGGGCGGCTGTTTGACACCCGGGTCCACCGCTGTGACGGGCGCACGCGAACCACCCGTACCACGATCTTCGACAGGCGCGGGGGTCAATGAGCGTGAGCTGCAGCCTGCAGCCAGCACGACCACAGCCAGCAGGCAGGCAATGCCCGCCCTGGTCGGTGATTTTCGGTTTTTGTCAGGTAGCGGAATTTGGAAAGTTGCCATGTTGCACCCTGTGTTGTTTGATTGCTTTTTTGATGGACGGCACCGGCGATAACGCAGCCGGGCGACACCCTGTCAGCTTGTACCTGATTTTAAAGGCACAAAATGCACGGCCTCCAGCAAGGTCTGCTTGACCCCTTGCGCCGTCTTGTCAACCACCACCAGCGCCTGCGTGCCATTGGCCGATTGCAGCGGCGCGACCAGCCTGCCGCCTATGGCCAACTGGTCAATCCAGTTGGCAGGAATGTTGTCGCCACCGGCTGCCGAAATGATGGCCGCATAGGGCGCGCCCTTGGCGTAACCAATCATGCCGTCACCAAACATCAGGTGCACATTGGGCAGGCGCATGGGTCTGAGGTTGTCACGCGCCTTGTCATGCAGGCCGCGCAGGCGTTCTATGCTGTAGACCTCTTGTGCCAGCTGGGCCAGCACCGCGGCCTGGTAGCCGCAGCCAGTGCCAATTTCAAGCACACGGCCCAGCTTGCCCTGGCGGCCCTCGTTGCCGCGCATCAACAATTCCAGCATGCGGGCCACCACATTCGGCTTTGAAATCGTCTGACCCAGGCCTATGGGCAGGCTGGTGTCTTCATAGGCCTGGTTGACCAGCGCGCTGTCTACAAAACGGTGCCGCTCGACCTGGCCCATGGCAGCCAGCACCTGCGGGTCAGTCACGCCTTGCGCTGCCAGCTTTTGCACCATGCGCGCACGCACGGCATGTGAGTCAAGCCCCAGGCCGCTGGGAACCGGCTTTTGCGCGGCCTTGGGGCTGACTGCACCCGAAGGGCGAGACAAAGGCGCAGCCATATTTTTGTTGGCAGTCGGCACGCCCGCCGCAGGCTTCAATTGCACCGGGAACGAAGGGCGGCTGGCAATCACGCCGCTTTTGGGCGCAGACACGGGCGGCTTGCCGGATGGCTTCATGCAGCCTGCGTCAGTGTTATGGCGGCTTGCGCGGCCGACTGTGCAAACGACTGCGCCCAATACGGCAGTCGCTCGTGGTCGGTCAGGTCCACATGCAGCGGCGTGATGGCCACAAAGCCTTTTTTGGTGGCGTGAAAGTCCGTGCCCTCGCCTTCGTCCTTGGCCGGGCCAGCACCGCCTATCCAGTACATGGTTTCGCCACGCGGGCTGGTTTGGGTGATGACGCGCTCCGCCGCATGGCGACGGCCAAGGCGCGCAACCTTCACGCCCTGGATTTGCTCATATGGCAGGTTCGGAATATTCACGTTCAGCAACCACGGCGGCACGCTGGGTGCCTTGCCTTCGGCAATCACTTCCAGCGTGGGCATCAACTGCAGCACCAGGTCGCGTGCGCGCTGAGCTGCCGCGTCGATATGAGCCCAGCCTTTTTCAGTTTGCGAGAACGCAATCGCCGGAATGCCAAACAGGTAGCCTTCCATCGCGGCACCCACGGTGCCCGAATAGATGGTGTCATCGCCCATGTTGGCGCCGTTGTTGATGCCGGAGACCACCAGGTCAGGCCGGTAGCCCAGCAGGCCGGTCATGGCGATGTGTACGCAGTCGGCCGGCGTGCCGTTGATGTAGCGAAAGCCATTGGGGGCCGTGTGCACGTACATGGGGGAATGCAGGGTCAGCGCGTTGGACTTGGCACTGTTGTTCTGCTCGGGCGCAACAACCTCCACATCGGCCACATCCTTGAGCGCCTCGTACAGGGCAACAATGCCGGGTGCCTGGTAACCGTCATCGTTGCTGATCAGAATTTTCATGAGCCGATTTTAGGTCACTGGGGCGACAGCCAGCGTCGTTTTCCCCTCGCAAACGGCCTGTTTTCAGGTTTGTTTTGCCTATGATGCTGGATTGCCATCAACAGACGACGAACGGAGACGACATGCACGCCTGGCTTTGTGAAAACCCTGTGGGCGTTGATGCCCTGACCTGGAAGGAACTGCCCACCCCCGAGCCCAAAGCCGGCGAGGTGCTGATAGAGATCAAGGCCGCCAGCCTGAACTTCCCGGACCTGCTGATCGTGCAGAACAAATACCAGATGAAGCCGCCCCTGCCCTTTGTGCCGGGTTCGGAATACGCCGGTATCGTGCAGGCCGTCGGCGAAGGCGTCACCTACCTGAAGGTCGGCCAGCACATCGCCTGCCTCTCGGGCACAGGCGGTTTTGCCACCCACACCATTGCACCAGCCGCGCTATGCATGCCGCTGCCAGAAGGTTTCCCGTTTGTCGATGCAGCCGCCTTCATCATGATTTACGCCACGTCACACCACGCGCTGGTAGACCGGGCGCAGCTCAAGGCCGGCGAGACCGTGCTGGTACTGGGCGCAGCAGGCGGCGTCGGCACATCGGCCATCCAGATTGCCAAGGCGGTGGGCGCCAAGGTGATCGCCGCAGCGTCCACCGACGAGAAATGCGAACTGTGCAAATCCATAGGTGCAGACGCCACCATCAACTACAGCAAAGAGAATTTGCGCGATTCGATCAAGGCGCTCACAGACGGCAAAGGCCCCGACGTGATCTATGACCCGGTCGGCGGCGATTTCAGCGAGCCAGCCTTCCGCTCCATCGCCTGGCGCGGCCGCCACCTTGTCATCGGTTTTGCATCCGGCCCGACGCCGTCCATCCCGCTCAACCTGCCCCTGCTCAAGGGCGCCTCCATCGTCGGCGTGTTCTGGGGCGGCTTCGCCAAACAGGAGCCCAAAGCAAACGCCGCCATGATGCAGGAGCTGGCCACCTGGTACGGCCAGGGCAAGATCAAGCCGGTTATCGACAGCACCATGCCCATGGCAGACCTCAAGGCCGCCTACGCCCACATGGGTTCACGCGGCGTCAAAGGCAAGCTGGTGATGGTGAACTGAGCTCCTGCTTTTGATTTCGACGGTCTGACCGTACTGTTTTTGCTGAAAAGCCACTTTTTAACGTAAACATTAAAAATTTAACATCTACAGCAAAATTTAGGCTTCCGGACCTTTTTGAATCGCCAAAACCCGGTTTGGAGGCCTCAATACTGGTAAAAAAGCCGATTTTCAGGTGACAAATTGGCCTCCAAGCCAATAGATATGCACGTGAGCAGCTATTTAATTGATAGCAATTTCCATCACCCAAATCCGATCCAGCTGCTTCGTGCAGGCCCGCTCACCGCAGCCCGGTGGCCAACCGGGCCTTCACATGCCGCAGCAAGCCTTCACAGGCATCCTCCACCAGGTCAAGCACCTCGTCAAAGCCATCGTCGCCCCCGTAGTAAGGGTCAGGCACCACCGCACTCTCATGCGTCAGGCAGAACTCGGTAAGCCGGCGCACCTTGCGCTGGTGCCCGGGCGGGCAATCGGCCTGAATCAAGGCCAGGTTCTCCCAGTCCATCGCCAGAATCAGGTCATACGTTTCGAAGTCAGACGCTGTTATCTGGCGCGCCCGCTGCTTTGAGAGGTCGTAGCCGCGCCTGAGCGCGTACGCCTGCGAGCGCTCATCCGGCGGGCTGCCAACGTGGTAGTTATGGGTACCGGCTGAATCGACCTTTACCTGCTCGCTCAGGCCCTGCCCTGCCACCTTGTGGAGGAACACGCCGTGCGCGGTCGGGCTGCGGCAAATGTTGCCCATGCAGACGAAGAGGACCGAGAGGCTTGCCGCATCTGTCATTGGAGAGGTTCCCCGTGGAACACCCGTGTTTCCCCAAAATTGTCCCCGAAACTTAGCTTACAGATCGCGCCTGACATACGCCTCGTCCAACTCAGCTGCAGCCTTCCACCACATGATAGCGGTCGGAAGGCATGGACTATTCTGCATCGTGGCCATGGCCGGCTCGAATAGGTCCGAGTAGTGTTGAATAAAAAGGGCCATTATGTAATTCGCGATTCTGAGCGTCACAGTGGTCAGGGCACGCTCTGCTTCGGGTGTATCGGCTTCACCCACCTGGAGCGCGGCAATGTAGCTCGAGTGCGAATAGTCGCACAGGTAGGTGTAGCTGCTGACGAAAAAACTGACGCTGAGATTGACTGCCTTGGCGATCTCATGCCACTTCATGTTCATTCGCCAGTCGCCCTTGAGCGCAGCCCGCTGCTGGACCGGTGCCAGAGTCAGGAACAACTCATGCACCGTGATTTCCGCCTTGAGCAGCTCGATCCGTGCTTTCTCAAGGTCGGCCTTAGTCTGAGACTCGGCATTCAGCACAGGATACTTCTGCCGGCTCATGAGGCCGCTCATGCGCCAAATCATTGCGCGTAGGCGACTCACCTCGAGGTCGGCCGGCCCGAACAGGAATGCGAAAGTGAGGTAGTTTTCCATCACTGCCCTGGCGACCACCTTGGCACTTGGGTGATCCACGATCCGAGTTTCGAAGTCGTTCAGGGTGATGACACTGCCCGCGGCGATCTGGTGCAGCGTACAGAGGTGGTAGATGAGCTTCTTGGCAAGGGTCTGGCGGTCGTTCATCCACCAGTCGCCGTCGGAGATAGGCATGCCCTTGGGCGCCTCGACCATGGTGACCAACAATTGCAGGAGCTGCGAATACGCCTCTCCGGGTTCTTTCGTCGGCACCATGGGCTTATTGTGCCGTGGTCGGGCGTTAGTCCTTAGCCATCTGACCACGGCAGATTTCGCAGCCGTCGTTGGCATAGTCGCTGCTCTCGGCGACCGCCTTGATGTGGTCGGTCATATCGCGCCGGTCTGCCCAGGCACTGCCGATCTGGGTCCATTTCGAATTGCCCAGCTTATAAGCGTCCTCGACCTCGCCGTTGTGTGCTCGGTAAACGATCTCTTCGTGGCGTTCGCAGCGAGTCAGATACCCGACCCCGATCAGCAGGTCTTTCGCCAGTTCGTTCTTGCCTTCTTCTTCGGCCATGTGCTGTTTTACGATGCCCATGTTGTCCCTGATGGTGGTTAACGGGCACCGATTTTACAAAATCTGGAATTCCCGTCTTTCCCCGGTAAAGTGCGGTGATGACTAAAACAATGATGGCCATTTTGATCAGCCTGGTGCTGGCGGGGTGCGAGAAGCCCAAACCACCGGAGCCGACTGTCGAGCAGAAGCTGAATGCGTTCGTCGCCTCGACCGTGACGGGAAGTGGCGGAAAACTTACCGGGGCAACGCTTGCCACTCAGACTTTAAGCACGCCTATCGTCTCCTACGTGGCGAAGATCACCACCCATAGCCCGGAATACATGCTTCGGCCAACCGGTGGCGACGACGCGGTGCGGGACGCCAATCTGGTCATCACACGGGCTTGGCAGGAGCAATTCTGCACTTCCCAGCTCAAGGCACTGTTGCAGGAAACCAAGGTCGATACCTTCTCTGTGCAGCTTGTGGACGGCACCGGCTTAGGCCATTCGGTCGCGGTCTGCATGAAGACCTGATGGCCCTCGGTCAGAAAACTCTGTCATCGTCGGCAGGGTCAAACCCGCTGGACACGGCACTGGCAAGCCGGCGGGCGCTGCGCTCCTTCAGCTTTTCGGTATTCAGAATCGCCGGCACCCCCACCTGCTTGACCACCCACCGGACTTTGAAGTTGTTCTTCCGGGACTTCGCGGTGTCCCTCTCGGCAATCGTGATAGTGCCCTCGATCGTCATGCCCTTGTCGTTGATGGCGAGCACCTGGTTTACCGCATAGGGTTCTGCATGCCTTAGCGGATGCCGGGCTAGTAAAGCCGTGCCATCAGCCCGCTGCTGCCTTCCGGTCAGGGCTCCATAGTCCCCCGGCTGTCCCCGGAAACAAATCAACCGCTCGTAAGCGGTTGATTTAAGGGGAAAATTTTGGGGTGGCTGATGGGGCTCGAACCCACGACAACAGGAATCACAATCCTGGACTCTACCAACTGAGCTACAGCCACCGCGAGGGCAAATTATAGCCGCTACTTTCCTCTGCCGAATGCAGAAAGAAAATTAACGGGTGACTGTTTCAGGTGCGGCCTGTGCATCTGCCGCTGCGCTCACCGGTTTGGCGACACGAATCTCGGTCTTGAAGCGGTCCTTCAGGCTGTTGTAGTAAGCCAGGCTTTCAGCTGCAGTCCACCACTGGGCGTACTGGTCCTGCTCCTGCTTGGCGCTGGGGCCCAGCGCCGGGTCGCGTGGCAATACCTTCAGCAGCTTCACAACTGCATAACCCTGCGCACCGAGGTCAACGCCGGTGAATACGGGCAAGGTCGATGCATCAGTCTTCAATGCTGTTTCGACAATCTTTGCGGGCAGCTTCTGCAACTGATCGCGTGACACGACCATGGCGGGCAGCAGCGTTGCGGTGTCAGGCGCGGCTTTCCATGCGGCCAGTTTGGCTGCGCCGTCCTTGCGGGCTTCTTCAGCGCCGCGCGAGGCAACCAGGCGCTGGCGAACATCGTCTTTCACCTCTGCCAGAGGTTTGGTGCGCGCCGGCGTGTACTGTACGATGCGGCCGGAGATCAGCAGGTTGGAGGCCGCTTCAACAGCTTCGGTGTTGCGCTTTTTCTCGATCGCATCGGGCGAGAAAATCGCATTGAGGAACTTGGCATTTGCAAGGGGGCCGCTGGCGCCGGGCTGTGGTTGGCGCGTAATGTTTGCTGCGGTCTTCACTTCAAGCTTGAGGCGGTCGGCAACAGGCTTGAGGCTGTCCGCCTGCTCGTAGACACCGTTGGTGAAGGCTTCGGCACTCTCGGAAAACTTCTTCTGCGCCTGCTGCTTCTTCACATCTGATTCAATCTCGGCCTTCATTTCTTCGAAGGTGCGCTGCTTGGGCGCCTTGATGTCTGTGAGCTTGATGATGTGATAGCCAAAATCAGATTCGACCACGTCGCTGATGTCGCCCTTTTTCATTGCAAATGCTGCATCCGAAAAAGGCTTGACCATGGCATCACGCGCAAAGAAATCGAGGTCGCCGCCATTGGGGGCTGAGCCAGGGTCCTGCGAATTTTTACGCGCAACATCGGCAAACGAGTCAGGCGCTTTTTTGACCTGGGCCAGCAACTCTGCAGCTTTGGCCTTGGCCTTCTGGCGATCAGCATCAGGTGCGCTTTTGGCTGCAGCGATGAGGATGTGGCTGGCGCGCCGCTCTTCGATGCCGCTCAGGCGGGCGGCGTTCTGGTCGTAGTAGGCCTTGAGGTCTGCGTCAGCAACCGTGATGCCCTTCTTGAGCGTGTCGACATCAAGAATCACATATTCAATATTCGCCTGCTCGGGAGCCTGAAAGAGTTTTTCGTTGGCCTTGTAGAACTGCTCAAGTTCTGCATCGGTCGGGTTGATTTTTGCCGCGTAGTCGGCGGCAGGGAAACTCGCCAGCTGGATCTCACGCTTTTCAAAATAGGCATTGAGCGCGGCATCTGCGGCAAGCTTTGGCGCGAAACCGCTGCCAGCCACGCCCATCAGCACCTGGCGGCTGGACAGGTCGGCGCGCACGTTGGCTTCAAACATTTCGGGGCTCAGGCCCTGGGCGCCCAGCATGGTGCGGTAGCGGTCCATGTCGAGCTTGCCATCGGGCAGGCGCAGCGATGCGATGTCCGGGTTCTCCTGCAGGTCACGCGCAAGACGCTGGTCGCTGGTGACCAGTTTTGATTTGGCGGCAGCAGCGGTCAGCACACGGTCGCGCACCAGGCGCTCCAGCGTCGCGTACTTTGCTTCGGGTGAATCAAGCAGCTTGGGGTCCAGCGACGGCATGGATGCCCGCAGCCTTTCGACTTCACGTTGATGCGCCCTGTCCCAATCGGTCTGCGTGATGTCCTGGCCATCTACCCTGGCGACCACGGCCGCCTTGTCCTTCGACTGGTTGTAGCCGTCCAGGCCAAACAATATGAAAGAAGGAACGATCAGCAAAAACAGCAAGCCCATCGTGACCTTGGTGTGCTTGCGAATGAAATCAAACATCTCGAAATTCCTGTAGACGGCCATCGCGGCCAGAGAGCCCCATGAATGTGGAGCCCTAATAAAAAAGGCGAACCATTTGTTCGCCTTTTCACATTATCGCAGTCTGTGGTGGGTGCTGACGGGCTCGAACCGCCGACCTACGCCGTGTAAGGGCGCTGCTCTACCAACTGAGCTAAGCACCCCACAAACTATTAACCATGTCTGTCAGTTCAAAGCATCTTTCAGCGCCTTGCCCGGACGGAACTTGGGAACCTTGGCTGCCTTGATTTTAATCGCATCGCCGGTACGCGGGTTACGGCCGGTACGCGCAGCACGTTTACCCACGGCAAAAGTGCCAAAACCCACGAGGGACACGGAGCCGCCCTTCTTCAGTGTGGTCTTGACGGCGCCAATGGTGGCTTCGAGCGCGCGGGTGGCCGCGGCTTTGGAGATGTCTGCGTTTTTGGCGATGTGCTCGATCAGTTCAGTCTTGTTCACAAAGGGCCCCTCGTTAGTGAAAAGTTAATTCGGTTGTCTCTAAAAAGTATCTCCCGGGACATCATGAACAGACGTCAGCGGGAGGCGGCATATGCAGGTCAACTGCTGCATGCCATTAGAGCGACGGGCTTCCCGTGTGTCAATACAGCAGCAGATTTTTACAACGTGCGGAGGCGGATTCTAGTCCCTTTTTTCACGCTTTATAAATCTGATTATGTGCACACATTGTAATTTTTTGCCTTGACAAATCGCCTCACACCAAAGCGGCTGCGATGGCTTTTCCGACATCGCTTGTGGATGCCGTACCACCCAGATCAGGCGTACGCGGCGCACCACTCTGGGGTGCAAGCACCTTCTCGATGGCAGCCAGCACGGCATCGTGGGCATCCTTGTGGCCGAGGAACTCAAGCATCATCGCGCCACACCAGATCTGGCCTATGGGGTTGGCAATCTGTTTGCCTGCGATGTCGGGCGCAGAGCCGTGCACGGGCTCAAAGAGTGAAGGGAACTTGCGCTCCGGATTGAGGTTGGCGCTGGGCGCAATGCCAATGGTGCCGGTGCACGCCGGCCCGAGATCACTGAGGATGTCACCAAAGAGATTGCTCGCAACCACCACATCAAAGAAATCAGGTCGCTGCACAAAATGCGCCGTGAGAATATCGATATGAAATTTGTCCAGGTTGATGCCTGGATAGTTCTTTGCCATCTCGACCACACGCTCGTCCCAATAGGGCATGGATATCGAAATGCCATTGGACTTGGTAGCGCTTGTGAGGTGTTTTTTGGGTCGTGACTGCGCGAGCTCGAAGGCAAACTTCAGTACCCGATCAACGCCAATTCTTGTAAACACGGATTCCTGCAAAACGAATTCCCTGTCAGTGCCGGGGAAAGCCTTGCCGCCAATGCTGGAGTATTCGCCCTCGGTGTTTTCACGCACGATATAAAAATCGATCTCGCCAGGCGCGCGTGCGCTGCCGTCCTTGCGCACAACGGGTGCAATGATGCCGGGCATCAGGCGTGCAGGGCGCAGGTTGATGTACTGGTCGAACTCGCGGCGAAACAGAAGCAATGAACCCCAAAGCGAAACATGGTCGGCGATCTTGTCAGGCCAGCCCACTGCGCCGAAATAAATCGCATCGTGCCCGCCGATCTGGTCTTTCCAGTTGTCGGGAAGCATCTTCCCGTGCTTTTCAAAATGGTCCCAGCTCGAAAAATCGAAATGGTCAAACTGCAGGTCGATGCCGAACTTGCGGGCAG
Organism: Polaromonas sp.; assembly: GCF_016185115.1. GTDB lineage: Bacteria > Pseudomonadota > Gammaproteobacteria > Burkholderiales > Burkholderiaceae_C > Polaromonas. The sequence continues at coordinate 72,765 of NZ_JACPOF010000030.1, forward strand.
CGGCATCCATCACGCGTATGCCTTCGGGCATGACCTCCTTTCCTATGCCATCCCCTGCAATAACTGCGATCCGTTTTTTTCCGCTGGCCATGATGTCTTCCTTCATTCAGTTTTAAAAAAATCAAAAATATTCTTGAGCAGAAGCTCTGGTGCTTCTTCAGCGATGTAATGCCCGCAAGGCAGGCTTTGTCCCGTGACCGTTGCGGCCCGCTCACACCACATCGCCAATACGTCAAAACATTTGCCTACCGCGCCATGCTCGCCCCAGAGGACATGCAAGGGTTGCAACAATTTATTGCCGGCGGCGATATCTTCCCGGTCATGCACAAGGTCAATCGAGGCCGAAGCCCGGTAGTCTTCACAGATGGCATGTGCGGTGCCCGCAATGGCGGCGCAACGTTCATATTCAGCGAGGGCCCGGGGTTCGAACGCGGCCATGCCGGCGTGGCGTTTACCCATGACACCGTGCAGGTAACGCACCGGGTCTGACTCAATCAGTGCCTCGGGCAGTGGTGGCGGCTGGATCAGGAAGAACCAGTGCCAATAAGCCGTGGCAAATGCCTCGCTGGTGCCCTCATACATCGCCAGCGTGGGGGCGATGTCCAGCAGCATCAGGCGCTCGACAGCCCCCGCGTGGTCCGCTGCCAGCCGATGCGCCACGCGCGCGCCGCGATCATGCGCCAGCACCTTGAAGCGTTCAAACCCATGGTGCGCCATGACGGCCAGCGCATCCAGTGCCATTTCGCGCTTTGAATAAACCACATGCCCGGCATCACCAGCAGCCCTGACCGAGTCGCCATAACCGCGCAGATCCATCAGCACAACAGTGAAGCGCCTAGCCAATTCAGGTGCGACGCGATGCCACATGGCATGGGTTTGCGGGTGGCCGTGCAGCAGCAGAAGCGGCGGGCCCTCGCCACCACGCAATGAATGTATCTGGCCTGCAGGCCCTGCTACCGGGACAGAAACAAAACCCTCAAACATGGGCCGGCCACCTGGCATATGAGTGGGTTTCTGCGAGCTTTTGTCTGGACATGGCTACATCATGCCGGTCTTGCCCAGCCGATTCAATCAATAATCAGAGCATTGATTATTTCTTTTTAAGAAATTATGGACAGAAGTGACCTTGAGCTGGTTCTCGCCATTCGTGACCACGGAAGCCTGACCGCTGCCGCATTAAGTCTTGATATCGCCGCACCTGCGGTGACCAAACGTCTTGCAGCGCTGGAGGCCAGCCTGGGCCAGCGGCTGTTCCAGCGGACTACGCGGCGCGTGAGCCCCACAGCAGAAGGCGAAACCCTGTGCGAGCGCGCACGGGTATTGCTGCAGGGCTTCACGGCACTGGAGGACGAGCTTCAGGAGAGAAAGGCACAGCCCACCGGTCTCATACGACTGGCCGCAACATTTGGCTTCGGCCGCCTTTGGCTTGGCCCTGCACTGGCCGAATTCCAGCAGCGTTACCCGCGTATCGAAATACAGCTGCAGCTGACAGAACAGCTGCCAGACCTGGCCCGCGAAGGATTCGACGGTGCCATCTGGCTGTGGTCAGTCAACAGCAGGCAGGCAGCCGAATGGGTGTCGCGCCGTCTGGCACGCAACCAGCGCGTGCTGGTGGCCTCCCCCGCTTACATAAGGGGCCATGGCATGCCAGCCACTCTGGAAGACCTGCAGAACCACGTGTGCCTCATCGCCCGTGAAAACGGAAATGAGGCAGCGCAGCGTTTTGATGTCTGGCAACTTCACAGGGAGCGCACCAAGACACCGGTACGCATACGCGTGAATGGCCCTCTTTCAAGCAACTCGGGCGAGCTGGTGCGGGACTGGTGCCTGCAGGGGCACGGGGTCATGCTGCGCAGCCTCTGGGATGTGACGCCGCAGCTGGCATCTGGCGAACTTGTCAGGGTGCTGCCGGCCTGGTCCATGCCGGATGCCGATATTCACTGGCTGGCGCCCTACCGCAACGACTCACCAAAACGCATAAGGCTGCTGATCGACTTTTTGCTTGCCCAGTTTGCGGCAGAGCCATGGAAGCTTAAAAACCGGGCCAGGCAAGGCCCTTGAGCGAGAAAGGTTCAGGCGGGTGTATCGGCCTGCTTCGGCCTCGCAGCCCTCACCACCAGGCTCACGCCAATCGCAGTCATGACGGTGCCGATGATGGTGGCTGTAGTGATCAGCTCGTCAAAAAGCAGCCAGGCCATCAGCGCGGTGGTGGGCGGCACCAGATACAACAGGCTGGTCACGGCGGTTGCTGCGCCGCGCTGTATCAGCAGATAGAGCAGAGAACTACCGCCTAGCGTGAGTGCCAGTACCGACCAGGCCATCGCGCCAATGAAGTGCGGGTTCCAGTTGATCGCCTCCGCCTCCAGAAAGCTAAAAGGCAGCGTGACCACCAAGGCAGCCGCCAGTTGTATAACGTTGGCCGTGCGCACGTCGGTGGGCTGAACAAAACGTTTCTGATAGAGCGTGCCCGCAGTGATGCTGAAAAGCGCGACAACCGTGGCAGCCAGCGTCAGCGCCGTGACTTCGTGGCCGGTGCCGAATTTGCGCGACACCACCAGCAGCAGACCACCCAGCCCGAGAGCAAGGCCCATCCACTGGCGCAGGGTCACTTTCTGCTCACCCTGCGCATCATCACCCCATGCAATCCAGGACACCCACAGCGCTGTCAGCACGGGCTGCAAGCCCACGATCAGGGCAGCGAGCCCTGAGCCCATGCCGCCCTTGACCGCTATCCACACACCGCCAAGGTAACCGGCATGCATGAACACCCCGGTGATGCCCAGATGCAGCCACTGCTGGCGACTGGCGGGCCAGACCGCACGTGCCAGAAAAATCCAGACCAGGAAGCAGGCAATGGACAGCGCGTAGCGGATTGAAAGAAAAGTCAGTGGCGGCGCATAGGGCAGGCCGTACTTGGCAACAATGAAACCGGTGCTCCAGATCAGGACGAACACCGCAGGCATGGCCCGTATGAGGGCGCTGTCGGAAGGCTTGGAACTCACAAAAAAGGCTTTATCGGAACGCAGGTGGCTTATTTGGCCCGGGCGCGGATTTCCGGGATCGCCTTTTGCAGGTAATAAATCATGGACCAGACCGTCAGGATGGCGGAGATCCAGATCAGCCAGGTGCCCCAGATGTGCGTGTTGATCACGCCAAAGAGCGTGCCATCGAAGAGCAGAAAGGGAATGGCGATCATCTGCACGGTCGTCTTGACCTTGCCCAGCATGTGCACAGCCACACTTTTGGTTGCACCTATCAGGGCCATCCACTCGCGCAGGGCCGAAATGGCGATCTCGCGGCCGATGATGATGAGTGCAACAAACACGTCTGCACGCTGCAGGTGAACCAGCACCAGCAGCGCGGCGCATACCAGAAACTTGTCTGCGACGGGATCGAGAAAGGCGCCAAACGAGGAAGTCTGGTTGAGCTTGCGGGCGAGATAGCCATCAAGCCAGTCGGTGGCGGCGAACACCACAAACATGGCCGTGGCGATCAGGTTCTGTTCGGCCGGAGATATCTTCAGGTAAAAAACACCCACGATCAGGGGGATCGCGATGATACGCGTCCAGGTCATCAGGGTGGGGATAGTCCAGAACATCTTCATGCATTTTGGCATGAGCCGGGCTCCGCCGGGTCTGGCCACTCAAAGTCAGTGCAGCGCGCGATAGATTTCTTCGGCCAGCTCGCGTGATATTCCATCAACGGTAGCGATGTCTTCAGCACTCGCAGATGCAATGGCCCGTATGCCGCCAAAGCGCTGCAACAGGCTGGCCCGGCGCTTGGGGCCTATGCCTTCAATGTCTTCGAGCTTGCTGGCTCCCACCCTGACCTTGGCGCGTTTGGCACGCATGCCGGTAATTGCAAAACGGTGCGCCTCGTCGCGTATCTGGGCTATCAGCATCAACGCAGCAGAATCGCGGCCCAGGTAGATCTTCTCGCGCCCGTCGGCAAATACCAGTTCCTCAAGGCCGACCTTGCGGCCCTCGCCTTTTTCAACGCCGGCAATGAGGCCGAGGTCAAGGCCCAGCTCTTCAAACACCTCGCGCGCCATGGATACCTGGCCCTTGCCGCCATCGACCAGCACCAGGTCGGGCAGCTTTGCCTCGTTGTTGCGGGCCGCCTCTGCCAGCTTGCTGTAGCGGCGCGTCAACACCTGGCGCATGGCTGCATAGTCGTCGCCCGGTGTGATGCCCTCAATGTTGTAACGGCGGTATTCCGCACTTTGCATCTTGTGGTCGTGAAACACCACACATGATGCCTGTGTGGATTCACCAGCGGTATGCGAGATGTCAAAGCACTCGATCCGCAGAGCGGCCAGATCTTCCATCTTCAGGTCCAGCGCCTCGGCCAGCGCGCGTGTCCTGGCCTGCTGCGATCCTTGTTCAGAGAGCAGGCGCGCCAGTTGCAGGCTGGCGTTTTTCTCTGCCATCTCAAGCCAGATTCGCCGCTGCTCGCGCGGCTGGTGAATGGCTGCGATGCGGTTTCCCGTCTGCGCCATCAGCGCCGCTATCAACTCTTTATCCACCGGCTCACTGCATACAAGCGTTGGCGGTACCGGCACATCGATGTAGTGCTGCGCAATAAAGGCTTCCAGCACCAGGGCTTCAAGCGTCTTGGTCTTGATGGCCCCTGCGCCTCCTGCAGCCCCGGCTGCGTCAACAGGCTCGGCATCCAGTTCGGCCACATCCACGGCATTCTCAATGTGTGTCGGGAAATAAGGCCTGTCACCCAGATGCCGCCCGCCTCGCACCATGGCCAGGTTGACGCAGGCCTTGCCGCCCTGCACTTTCACGGCCAGGATGTCCACATCCTTGTCGCCACCGATCTCCATGGACTGTTGGTGCAGCACTTTTGAAAGTGCGGACATCTGGTTGCGCAGCTCGGCCGCCTGCTCGAATTCCAGCCTGTCGGCATGCTGCAGCATCTGCTGCTCAAGCCCGTTCAATATCTCCTGGGTTTCACCCTGCAGGAATTTCTCGGCATTGGCAACGTCCTGTGCGTACTGCTCGGGCGTGATGTGGCCCACACAGGGCGCGGAGCAGCGCTTGATCTGGTACAGAAGGCAGGGCCGGGTGCGGTTGTTGAAGACCGTGTCCTCACAGGTGCGCAACCTGAACACCTTCTGCAGCAGCAGAATGCTTTCCTTGACCGCCCATGCGCTCGGATAGGGGCCGAAGTAGCGGTGTTTCTTTTCGACTGCACCGCGGTAATACGCCACGCGGGCAAAGGTGTGTGAGGCCAGCTTGAGATAGGGGTAGCTCTTGTCATCGCGAAACAGGATGTTGAACCTGGGATTCAGCGTTTTGATCAGGTTGTTTTCAAGCAGCAGCGCCTCGGCTTCAGACCGCACGACTGTCGTTTCCATGCGCACAATTTTGGTGACCATGTGGCCGATGCGCGTGCCGCCATGATTCTTCTGGAAATAATTGGACACACGCTTCTTCAGGTTGCGTGCCTTGCCCACATACAGCACACCGCCTTCCGCATCAAAGTAGCGGTAGACCCCCGGCATGGCCGGAAGCGCGGCAACCTCGCTGAGGAGTTGTGGGTCGAATTCGTGGATTTTGGTCATGCAGTCAGGGGAAGCGGGCGCATCTCGAAACCCGTATTGTGGACAATCCTGTCATGGATCACAGCGACCAAACCCTGCAATGGGACATATTTTGCAGGGTCATTGACAACTTTGGAGACATTGGCATCTGCTGGCGCCTCGCCGCAGACCTGGCCTCGCGCGGCCAGCAGGTGCGCCTCTGGGCTGACGACGCCAGCGCACTGGCATGGATGGCGCCGGGTGGCGCTGCTGGCGTCAGGGTCATGGCATGGACGCCGTCACTGGCCGACACTGACCTTGCCCTGTTGGCAACTGCACCATGCGATGTGATGGTGGAAGCATTCGGCTGCGACATTCCCGCACAATTCCTGACCGCATGTGCCGCACGGGCCGTCCTCAAAGGCAATCCCCCTGTCTGGATCAACCTCGAATACCTTTCTGCAGAGTCCTATGCAGAGCGCAACCACGGCCTGCCCTCACTGGTCAGCAGCGGCCCTGCAGCCGGGTGGAAAAAATGGTTCTTTTACCCCGGCTTCACGGCCCTCACGGGCGGCTTGCTCAGGGAAAGGCATCTGGCAGGAAAGTACAAGGCCTTTGTTCGTGAAGACTGGCTGAACGGCCATGGCATACCCTGGCAGGGCAAAACGCTGGTCTCGCTGTTTTGTTATGAGCCGCCCGTCTTGCCAGCGCTGCTAAAGCAACTGTCGGCGCAAGGACTTGATGGCAAACCAGTGCAACTGCTGGTGGCCGAGGGGCGTGCCCGGCAGGCAGTTCAGGCCCTCGAAGGCACTCTCGAGCACCCCGGTATCTCATACCTGCCGCTGCTGCCCCAAACTGATTTTGACCATCTGCTGTGGACCTGCGACCTCAACTTCGTGCGTGGTGAGGATTCCATCGTGCGCGCCATCTGGGCCGGCAAGCCTTTTGTCTGGCAAATCTACCCGCAGGACGATGGCGTGCACAGCATCAAACTCGATGCTTTCCTGACCATGCTGAAGGCACCCGCCTCCCTGCGTGATTTTCATGATCGCTGGAACCGGAGCACGACGGAACCTGCCGCCGCCAACCTGGCCATTGACCTCCCGGCGTGGCGAATCTGCGCGCAGAATGCCAAAACCAGGTTGACAGCCCTGCCAGACCTGACAGCCAGCCTGCTGGAATTTGTCCACAAAAACCGCTAAAATCAGGGGCTTTGTAGAAGTTGCCGGGTGTTTTCACCCATTTTGTCAGTAAGGCAACTCCCGCATTCCGCCGCTGAATGGGCATCAGGACCAGACACTGACGCTTGAGCGGCCTACCTCACTACGCACTATTTGCGCTGAACCCGTTATGAAAATCGCTCAAGAAATACGCGCCGGCAATGTCATCATGCATGGCAAGGAACCCATGGTCGTCCTGAAAACCGAATACAGCCGCGGCGGCCGCAACTCCGCCACCGTGCGCATGAAGCTCAAAAGCCTGATCGGCAGCTTTGGCACTGAAAACGTCTTCAAGGCCGACGACAAAATCGACCAGGTCATCCTGGATAAAAAGGATTGCACCTATTCCTACTTTGCAGACCCGATGTACATCTGCATGGACGCCGAATACAACCAGTACGAAGTCGAAGCCGAGAACATGGGCGACTCCCTGAACTACCTGCAGGACGGCATGGAACTGGAAGTCGTGTTTTACGACGGCAAGGCCATCTCCGTAGAACTGCCGACCAACGTCGAACGCGAAATCACCTGGACGGAACCAGCCGTCAAGGGTGACACCTCCGGCAAGGTCCTCAAGCCCGCCAAGATCGCCACCGGCTTTGAAATCGGCGTGCCTATTTTTGTGGCGCAAGGCGACGTGGTCGAAATCGACACCCGCACCGGCGAATACCGAAAACGCGTTTAATTCCGCCAATGCGGACAAAAGAAAGGCTCCCATGTGGAGCCTTTTTTGCGTCTGCAGCCTACCTTTGATGCAGAAGAACTGCTTCACAATATAAATATGCCCAACAAGACCCACGACCTCCACTCTCCTCGCCTCGCCGATGCCTGGGCGGTACTTCAAGCCCACTCGCATGCGGGTTACCAGCTCGAACCTGATGCCTCCCGCCTGGCCTTTGCCGACCCCGAGTTCCTGCTGCGCCGTGAAACGCGCGGCATACGCTTTCAGCTGGAAATGCTCAAGCCGGATCTGGAGCAGCAGGCACACGGGATTGAAAACACGGTCGTCGTGTTCGGCAGTGCCCGCTTTCGAAGCGAGGAAGAATCCGCAGCCCTGCTCGCACAGGCAGAAGCAGGCAGCGACCCTGAATTGACTGAACGCCTGCGCAAGCTGGCGCGTAATTCCCACTATTACGAAAAGGCCCGCACCTTTGGCAGTCTGGTCGCAAAGTACAGCGAACCCAAAGAACCGGCAGACAAGCTATTCATCTGCACCGGCGGCGGCCCCGGCATCATGCAGGCGGCAAACCGCGGTGCATTTGAAGCGGGCGGCATCAGCGTGGGGCTCGCAATCGCGCTGCCCATGGAGGAAGAAGCCAACCCCTACGTTCCACCCGCACTGCTTTTCAAGTTTCACTACTTTGCGCTGCGCAAGATGCACTTCATGATGCGAGCCAAGGCACTTGTGGTGTTCCCCGGCGGGTTCGGGACGCTGGACGAGCTGTTCGAGGTGGTCACGCTGGTGCAGACACGCAAGGCAAAAGCCGCCCCCATCGTCCTGTTCGGCAGTGACTACTGGAAGCGCCTGCTCAACATCGACATGATGGTGGAGGAAGGCGTGATATCACCCCAGGACGTGAAGCTGCTGCACTACGTGGACGACCCCCATGTGGCCTGGGACCTGATCAAGGACTTTTACGAGCTCTGATCACCATGGGGCAACGACGGCGGGCGCAAGCCCAGCACGGCCCGCGTGCCGACGCCCACAATACCTCCGAATACCCAGAACAGGCCGCTCACGCCAATCAGTGCGCCAGCCAGGCCAAACAGCATGGGCATGGCCACACTGGAGGCGTTGATGGTCATGAGGCGCAGGCCCAGCGCTTCGCCATGGCGCGAATGCTCCGTGATCTGGTGCAACATGCTCATCACCATGGGCTGCACTGCACCAAGCGCCAGCCCCAGCAACACCGAACAGATACCCATGCCCATCGCCGAAGTCATGAGAGGGTAGATCGCGAACACGAGGGCGGTAACGACATTTGCCGTGATGATGACGCTGCGTTCGCTGGCCCGGGCCGCAAACAGAGGCAAGGCCAGCCGCACGCCCGCTGCGGCCAGTGCGAACGCACCGAGGATGGAGCCAATCACCGATGCACTCAAGCCAAGCTCATGGCCCAGCAGCGGCAGCACAAAGGTATGCACATCCCACGCCGCAGCCTGCATCCAGTTGATGAACAGGAGCCGCCTGAACATCGGCGCACGCAGCAGGTCCCAGGCACGCGGCCTGACGCCCTCCGCGCGGGGGGACAGCGGCAACTCCCTGACCCCGCGCGTCAGCAGCCAGCTTGCCAGGGGCAACACCGCCAGCAGAATGAACGCCCAACGGTAGCCCGGCAGGTCACCTGCGGTATGCCCGGCATGATCAATCATCAACCCGGCAGCGAAGGGGCCGACAAAGTTGGCCGCGGCAGGAGCGATGGCCAGCCAGCTGAAAACCTGTTTGAGTTGTTGCGCGCCCTCGGCAGCCCGACCCGCATGGCGTTGCAGCGAAATGACAGCTACGCCGGTGGCGCCGCCGGTCAGCAATGCAGCTGCACACAATGCCGGAAACACGGGAAAGGCCGCAGCAAGTCCAGCCCCGGTAGCGGCCGCCATCACCGCAAGCACAAGTGGTTTTCGCAGGCCGTGACGATCAGCAAAGCGTCCTGCAGGCAAGGCCAGAAAAACCTGCGTCAGCGCAAACAGCGCCAGCAACATGCCAACCGCAGCAGCGCTGTAGCCCAGTTGCAATGCCAGCAGGGGGCCGGCCAGGCGCATGCCCGTCATGGCCGCATGCAGGCATACCTGCGCAAAAATCAGCCTGATCAGTTCCCGATTCATGTTGTGGGCTTACACATCAGGTCACAAGCCCGCACCATACGGCCTGGCGGGCCATGTGGCTATCTATTTGATGGCAAACCGGATTCACGGCAGGGTTTCATCACCTTCGTCTGCGGGCGGCAAAATCGCTTTGGACTGCCCTTCCGGCAAGGCTTCCACCTGCCGCAAGGCACGGTGCATGACATTGCTGCGCGTCTGCGCCTGGTCGAGCGTGTTCAGCACCGTCTGGGTTTGCGCTTTCACTTTCGACAGCACATCGCCAAACTTGGTGAACTCGGCTTTCACCGCGCCCAGCACCTGCCAGACTTCGCTGGAACGCTTCTCGAGCGCCAGGGTTCTGAAACCCATCTGAAGGGAGTTGAGAATCGCCAGCAGGGTCGTCGGGCCGGCCAGCACAATACGGTGCCTGCGCTGCAGGCCCTGCATCAGGTCGGGGCGACGCAATACCTCCGCATACAGGCCTTCCGTCGGCAGGAACAGGATGGCGAAATCGGTGGTGTGCGGCGGCTCGATGTATTTCTCTTCGATCGAACGGGCCTCCAGCCAGATGCGGGCCTCGAGCGCCTTGCCTGCCAGCTCCGCCGCTATCGGGTCGGCGCGCTGCTGGGCATCGAGCAGGCGTTCGTAATCTTCGTTCGGGAATTTCGCATCGATGGGCAGCCACAGCGGCTCGCCATGCGCATTGCGTCCGGGCAACCGGATCGCAAAGTCCACCGTGTTGCGGGTGCCGGGCCGGGTGCACACCTGCGCCGCGTATTGCTCTGCGGCAAACACCTGTTCGAGCAGGGCCTCGAGTTGGGCCTCGCCAAAAATGCCGCGGGTCTTGACGTTGGTCAGCAAATGCTTGAGGTCACCGACACCCTGGGCCAGCGTCTGCATTTCACCCAGGCCCTTGTGCACCTGCTCCAGCCGGTCGGCAACCTGCTTGAAGCTTTCACCCAGACGCGCTTCGAGCGTGGTTTGCAGCTTCTCGTCGACCGTCCTGCGCATCTCGTCGAGCTTGGCGGCATTGCTCTCCTGCAGTTGCGCGAGCTGCTTTTCCATCGTTTCACGGACCTCTGCAAGGCGGCGCGCATTGGCATCGCTCAAGCCCTGCAGCTGCGTGTTCAGCGTGTCGGCCAGCGATTTCTGCAGCAGCGTGAGTTGCTGCGAGAAAGCGTCGATCTGCGCGTTCTGGGTACGCGTCGACTCCGCGCCCTGCTGCACCAGCGCCTGCTGGAAGGTTGCGAACGTGGTGGCAAGCTCCTGCCGGCTCGCGCGGGCGTTGTCGCCGATTTCCTGCCGCACGTCACGCTCGAGCTTGTCATGCCCGGCGCGGATATCTGCAAGAAGCTTTGCCGCGCCGTCCGTGTCGGCCACAGGTTTGCGCGTGACCAGCCAAACCAGCAACAGCAGGATCAAAACCAGCAGGACCACAGACAGCCAGACGGCAATTTCAGGCATGCTTATCTTCCTGCAAGCACAGCCGGGTTCACGGGCGAAGGTGGGGTTCTGCCACTGAAGAATTCGATCAGGTTGTCAGCCGCCAGATTCGCCATGGCCAGCCGCGTCGGAACCGTGGCGCTGGCAATGTGCGGCGTCAGCACCACGTTGGGCACAGTCAGCAAATCGGGATGCACCGAAGGTTCGCCTTCGAACACGTCGATACCGGCGGCAGCGATCTGTTTGTGACGCAACGCCCTGGCGAGCGCCGCATCGTCCACGATACCGCCGCGGGCGATGTTGACCAGGGTTGCGGTGGGTTTCATCATGGCAAGCTCCGCCGCACCAATCGCATGGTGAGACTCCGGGGAATACGGCAGCACCAGCACCAGGTGATCGGCAGTTTCAAGCAGCTCCTTCTTGCTGACGTAACTGGCCTTGCATTCGGCCTCAAGCGATGCATCCAGCCTTGAACGGTTGTGGTAAATCACCTTCATGCCAAAGCCGAGCGCACCGCGGCGCGCAATGCCCTGCCCTATCCGCCCCATGCCAAGGATGCCGAGCGTTGATCCGTGAATGTCAGAGCCGGCAAACATGTCGAAGCTCCATTTGGTCCACTTGCCGGCGCGCAGGTAATGCTCGCTTTCCGTCATGCGGCGGGCTGCAGCCATGAGCAATGCGAAACCAAAATCGGCGGTGGTTTCGGTCAGCACATCCGGGGTGTTGGTGGCCAGCACCCCGGCCGCCGTCATCGCCCCGATGTCGAAGTTGTTGTACCCGACAGCCATGTTGGCGCAGATTTTCAGTTCCGGGCAGGCCTTGAGAACTTCAGCATCGATGCGATTGCTGCCGGTGGTGAACACACCGCTTTTGCCTTGCAAGTGCGCAATCAGCTGGGCTGGCGACCAGGCCTCATCGGCCGAGTTGTACTCGACTTCAAAATGCTTTTCAAGACGCGCGATGACCTCGGGAAAAATCTCCCTCGCCACCAGAATCCGGGGTTTGCTCATGTCAATAAACCTTCATGGGTTGGATGGCTGCGCAGTGCGCGCCCGTCTCATGCAATTTCGAAAACCTGACGCAGGTAGGCTAAGTACTTTTCGTCATCGCACATGTTCTTGGATGGTGTATCGGACAGCTTGGCCACGGGCTGGCCATTGCAACGAATCATCTTGATGACAATCTGCAGCGGGTCATAACCCAGATCGTTCGTGAGGTTGGTGCCAATGCCGAAAGCCAGCTGGCAACGGCCGCGGAACTGCTGGTAGAGCTCTATGGTGCGCGGCACGGTCAGGCCATCACTGAAGATGAGTGTTTTGGTTTTGGGGTCTACGCGGTTCTTGACGTAGTGCGCCAGCATGCGCTCGCCCCACTGGAAGGGGTCGCCACTGTCATGGCGCGCACCGTCAAACAGCTTGCAGAAATACATGTCGAAGTCGCGCAGGAAGGCGCTCATGCCATAGACATCCGACAGCGCAATGCCGAGGTCACCGCGATACTCTTTTGCCCAGGATTCAAAACCAAAAACCTGGCTGTCGCGCAGCCGCGGACCCAGCCCCTGGCAGGCCTGAAGGTATTCATGCGCCATGGTGCCCAGGGGCAGAATGCCCAGCTTCATCGCGAAGAGCACATTGCTGGTGCCGGCAAACTGGCCTGTAGGGCCTGTGCCCAGCCGGGAACTCAGGGTGCGCAGCACCTCTTCATGCCAGTCCTTGCCGAAGCGCCGGCGCGTGCCGTAGTCGGCGATCTTGAGCTCATGCAGCCCATCGGCCTGAAGTTCGAGAATTTTGGTGTCCAGCCGTTTGCGGCCCTCCGCCAGGTCAGGCTTCTTTTGAGTGTTGCGAAAGTAGACCTCGTTGATGATGGCCAGCACGGGGATTTCAAACAGGATGGTGTGCAGCCAGGGGCCCTTGATCGACACCTCGATCTCGCCCGAAGGCTGGGCCGTCACGGTGACATACTTTTCATTGAGCCTGAAGATGCCGAGAAAGTCGACAAAGTCGCTCTTGATAAAGCGCATGGCCTTGAGGTAGGCCAGTTCTGCATCCTGAAAGCGCAGGCTGCAGAGGCCGCGGATCTCTTCGCGGATCTCGTTGACGTAGGGTGCGAGGTCCTGGATGCCCGGTGAACCCGCGTTACGGCACTTGAAACGGTATTCGACTTCCGCACCCGGAAACTGGTGCAACACCACCTGCATCATGGTGAATTTATACAGGTCGGTATCCAGCAGGCTCGTAATAATCATTGAAAAATCCGGGTACGCAGAAACTTGTCTCTTGGCCTATTCTTGTTTGCTGACCCTCCGGGCACTCAGCCCAGAAAATCAACTTCAAACAGCAGCGTGGCGTTAGGCGGGATCACACCACCAGCGCCGCGTGCGCCATAACCCAGCTCAGCCGGGATGATGAGGCGGCGCGTACCGCCGACCGACATGCCCTGCACGCCCTCGTCCCAGCCCTTGATGACCTGGCCCGCGCCCAACGAGAACTCGAACGGCTGGCCGCGGTCCTTGCTGGAGTCGAACTTGGCGCCCTGCACACCGCCGTTGTAAAGCCAGCCGGTGTAATGCACCTTGACGTTCTGGCCAGCCCTGGCGATGGCGCCCGAGCCGAGAACGGTGTCTTCATATTGCAAGCCGGAAGGGTTGGTGGTGATGGCCATGGCGGTGTCTTTCTGGATGAGATGCAGCGCCCCTGCGCCCGAATCATGCAGGCCGAAAAGCGCTGAATTAAAAGAAGAGAAAAAGTGGCAGCACAGGGGCTGAACCAGCCTTTTCACGAACCTCTGACTTTACCCGCAAGTGGCAGCGTCCGTTCGGTTGCGAAGCAGGCGTCGGTAAGTACCGATCCCTTCAAGCCGGGGCCGCGGAACCGGCTTTGCCGTGCAGCAGGCGCAGCGGCCCCCTCGGGGGGCAGGGCGCTACACGCAGTGAGCGACAGTGGGGGCTACTGGGCCGCAGCGCAGGGCCGCCCCAAGCAAGGCCAGCCCCCTCGGGGGGCAGCGACCCACACGAAGTGGGGGAGCGTGGGGGCTATTCAGTCCAGCCAGGTCGTGAACTCCGCCGCCGGCACGCGCGGCGTGCGGAAGGTATTGACATGCGCAGTTTCGTCTGCATAACCCAGCGCCATGCCGCAGACCAGCATCTCGTCAGGCCCCGCGCCAATATGCGGCAGGATGATGCTGGCGAAGCCATTCCACGCGGCCTGTGGGCAGGTATGCAGGCCGTGGCCGCGCGCTGCGACCATGATGTTCTGCAAAAACATGCCGTAGTCAACCAGCGAGCCGCGGCCCATGACCTTGTCCATGGTGAACATCAAACCCACTGGCGCATCGAAAAAACGGTAGTTGCGCTGGTGCTGGGCATGCATCTTGTCCTTGTCGCCCTTGGTGATGCCCAGCAGGCCGTACAGGCCCCAGCCGTTTTCGCGGCGGCGGTCAATGTAGGGCGAAACCCACTTCTCGGGGTAGTAGTCGTATTCCTCGCGGTATTGCGATGCCAGCGAAGGGTCGGCGCGCAGGGCATCATGGGCCGCAACCACCTTGTCGACCAGGGCATCGCGGCTGGCGCCCTGCAGCACATAGGTCTTCCAGGGCTGGGTGTTGGTGCCCGATGGCGCACGGCTGGCCACTTCGAGAATGTGCGCAATGGTTTCCTTTGCCACCGGTTTGGGCAAAAACTCGCGCATCGACTGGCGGCTCTCTATGGCCTCATCAACCGCATTGGCGCGGGCTTCGGAAATGGCAGCATTCACTTGAGGGTCTCCAGTACAGAAAGTAATTCGGGCGGCAGGGGCACGGGCCGGCGTGTGTCGCGGTCCACATACACATGGATGAAATGCCCGCGCGCCGCACAGGTTTGCGCGGCATCTTCAGGGAACAGGCCGACTTCGTAGCGCACGCTGGAAGAACCGATGTGCGCCACGCGAATACCGGCAACAACATTCTCGGGAAAGGCCAGCGGCGCAAAGTAATTGCACTGGGTTTCGATCACCAGTCCGATGACCTTGCCGGCGTGGATATCGATGGCGCCCCTGTCAATCAGCAGGCCGTTGATGGCGGTGTCAAACCAGCTGTAGTAGACGACGTTGTTGACGTGGCCGTATACGTCGTTGTCGGACCATCGGGTGCCAATGGGACGAAAGGCCTTGAAGGCGCTGCGGGGTTCAGCCTGGGGGCGGGTGGGGGAAGTCATGAGCACTTATTTTGCCAGTGCCTGATGCGGGCGCATTTTGCCCACTACGGATTCCAGCGCCGCCAGTATTCAAGCGCGACGCGGTAAGTGTTCACCTGCACCTGCACGGTCTCGTCTATCTTCACGCCGTACCCCCCGGCCATCGAGAACGCCAGTGGTATGCGGCGCTGCCAGGCCCAGTCAAAGACGCGGCGGTCACGCGCCTCCAGCCCGTCGCAACTGAGCTTGAGCCGGCCCAGCCTGTCGCCTTCAAAAGGGTCGGCGCCGGCCAGAAAGAAGACCAGTCCCGGTTCGATGCGGCGTTCAAGCTCTTCCAGGGCGCGCTCCAGCGCCTCCAGATAAGGGCCGTCAGTGCAGCCGTCCGGCAACTCCACATCCAGGTCGCTGGTCTCCTTGCGGAAGGGAAAGTTCTTCTCGCCGTGGATGGAAAGCGTGAACACGCTGGCGTCGTTGGCAAAGATGCTGGCCGTGCCGTTGCCCTGGTGCACATCCAGGTCAATGATGGCGACCTGCAGGGGTTTTCTGGACTGTCTGAAATGCCTAGCCCACTCCGCCTGCATCAAACGTGCAGCCACTGCGGCATCGTTGAAAACACAAAACCCGCCGCCCTTGTGGGCGTATGAATGGTGCGTGCCGCCGGCCATGTTGCCGGCCACGCCCTCGGGCCTGCCTGCGCCCAGGCCGAGCGCGACGCGCGACGCAGCCACGGTGGCGCCGGCGGAGCGCCTGGCCCGCTCCGACATGCCCGGGCTCCAGGGGAAGCCGATCTCACGCTGTGCCGCTGCGGGCAAGGTGCCGTGCGTGATGGCGGCGACATAGGCAGGTGTGTGCACCAGTGCCAGTTCGCCATCGCTGGCCGCGGGGGCCTGCGCCATGCGTACCTGCGGCAGTTCGGCCACCACGCGGTCGCGCAGCAGGCCGTATTTGGCCATCGGGAAGCGGTGCCCTTCAGGCAGGGGCAAGACGAAGTTATCGGCGTAAAAAGCTTTCAAGAGACTTTCCGGGGGACTGGTGACACAAAGCGTTTTCGCTGGAGAAAGCGGGTTTTCAAAGGCCTGAAATAGGGCGTCGCAACTAAAATGGTGCAGCGCAACAAAAAGTGCTTGCATGCGCTGCGGGTAATCCCTATACTTCAGGTCATGTTGCAGTGCAGCAATTCAGCGCAGCAACTAGTTTTCAAACCCTTATTCACTATATTGGAGATTAATTATGCTGACCGCTGAACAAATCATCGCTTCCCACAAAGCCAACATCGAAACCCTGTTTGGTCTGACCCACAAGGCCTTTGAAGGCGTTGAGAAGCTGGTCGAGCTGAACGTGCAAGCCACCAAGGCAGCCCTGGCAGAAACCGCAAACCACACGCAAGCCGTGCTGGGCGTGAAAGACGCACAGGAACTGCTGGCCCTGCAAGCTGGTATGGTCCAGCCCCTGGCTGAAAAGACCGCTGCCTACAGCCGTCACCTGTATGACATCGCGTCAAGCGCTGGCGCCGACATCGGCAAGACCTTCGAAGCTCAATCCGCTGAAGCCCAGAAAAAGGTTTTGGGCCTGGTCGACAACGCTGCCAAGAACGCACCTGCCGGTTCCGAAACCGCTGTGGCCGTCATGAAGAGCGCAGTCGCTGCCGCCAACAACGCCTTCGAATCCATGCAAAAGGCTGTCAAGCAAGCCACCGACATGGCAGAAGCCAACTTCAACACCGTGGCTGCTTCCGCAGTGAGCGCCACCAAGACCGCCACCAAAAAGCGTTAATTCGCTGATGGCGAGTCCGGACGGGTTGCCTTCAAGGCGGCCCTCCTGAACCGGTTGTCTCCTCGGATCCGTTCGAAATTCTTTTCATGGATCCAGTTAAGCCCAGTCTCGCGACTGGGCTTTTTTTTGCCCGCTTCTAGTCTGCTTCCTGCCTGCGTGTCGGCCTTGCCAGGCTACTCAAAACGCAGCACCACCAATTTTTAATGTATACAGCAATTTTTTAATGTATACGTTAATATTTCGTCAAAAGTTAATATGCAAGTTAACTTTTAGGCTGCCGGCGGGTCCGCGGGCTGAAAATTGCCTCCAAAAAGCCGGTTTTAACCTGTCAAATAGGCCTCCAGACCAATATACACGCACGTGAGCAGCTATGAAAACCATAGCACCTTCACACTTGCGCCGCGTCCAAAACTGCGCCCCGGGCTGTGGTTGAGGGCTAGCGGCCTGCCGCCGCAGCCTCCAGCTTCGCCCTCAGGGCAGGCAGCGCCGCCTGCATGGCCGCCCTGCCCGAGTCGATGGCGCGCTGGCGTGCCGAAAAGTCGGCACTCTTCAGGCCGGTCAGTGAGGGCCGCACCACCACGTCAGCGTCTTTCAGCTCGTACTGGTTGATGGTTTTGCCCATGATGGCAAAGGTCTGCAGCAGGATCTGCAGTGTGTCGCCGGCCGGGTTGCCATCTGGCGGGCTGGAGATATCGACGGCCACGACCACATCGGCGCCCATCTGCCGCGCATAACGCACCGGCACGGGTGACACCAGCCCGCCATCAACGTATTCACGCCCGTTGATCTTGACCGGCACAAACACCGCAGGCACTGCGCTTGACGCACGCACCGCCGTGCCGGTGTCGCCGCGCTGGAACAGTACCGCCTGGCCGCTGTTCAGGTCGGTCGCCACAATGCCCAGCGGCATGGGCATGTTTTCGATGAGCTTCCCGGCGACCAGGTCGTTCACATACCGCGCCAGTGCATCGCCCCTGAACATGCCGCGGCCAAGGATGGGCAGCATCCAGTCGGTGATGGCAACCTCCTCCATGTTGAGCGCCGTCTGCTGCAACTGCGCGCTGGTCTTGCCGCTGGCGTACAGCGCGGCAACCAGGCTGCCCGCAGAGGTGCCCACCACCAGTTGCGGTTTCAGGCCGGCTTCTTCCAGCACGGCGATCACGCCCACATGCGCAAAGCCCCGCGCCGCGCCGCCGCCCAGCGCCAGGCCGATTTTGGGTGCCCTTTTCGATGCCGTGCTGTCAGCGGCAGTCGCGGCGGTGCCCGGCATAAACGAGGGCGTTGAACAGGCGGCCAGCAAGGCCGATAAAGCCAGGGTTGCCAGCACGGCAGCGCGCCTGGGCAGTTTTTTAAAATCAGGAGAGGTCATGGATATCCAGAGGCAGGAAGGACTTCATTTTGCCTCCGGGCTTGCGTCATAATTGACCTTTACGTAAACGTCAATCTGGCGCCGCCGTACTCACCCACTTATTCATTTTTCAAGGAAGACATCTCATGGACATCGCAGGCAAGGTATTTATCGTCACCGGTGGCGCTTCAGGTCTGGGCGAAGGCACGGCGCGCATGCTGGCTGAAAACGGCGGCAAAGTCGTCATCGCTGACATGCAGATTGAAAAAGGCGAAGCGGTTGCGAAAGAAATCGGCGGCGCCTTCGTCAAGTGCGATGTGAGCCAGGAAGCCGATGGCCAGGCCGTCGTGGCCAAGGCTGTCTCCCTGGGCAAACTGATGGGTCTGGTCAACTGCGCCGGTATCGCTACCGGCGAAAAAACCGTGGGCAAAAACGGTGCACACGGCCTGGCCGTGTTCAACAAGACCATCACCGTCAACCTGATCGGCAGCTTCAACATGATTCGCCTGGCGGCTGACGCCATGTGCAAGAACGAGCCTGAAGCCACTGGCGAGCGCGGCGTGCTGATCTCCACCGCTTCTGTTGCCGCCTATGACGGCCAGATCGGCCAGGCAGCCTACAGCGCCTCAAAAGGCGGCGTGGTCGGCATGACCCTGCCGATTGCCCGCGACCTGGCCCGTAACGGCATCCGCAACATGACGATTGCCCCAGGCATCTTCGGCACGCCCATGATGTTCGGCATGCCCAAGGAAGTCCAGGATTCGCTGGCTGCGGCCGTGCCCTTCCCAAGCCGTCTGGGCACCCCGCAGGACTACGCCAAGCTGGCCAAACACATCATTGAAAACGACATGCTCAACGGCGAAGTGATTCGCCTCGACGGCGCGATCCGCCTCGCACCGAAATAAGTCGCCGCCGGGCAGGACGGGAGCCTGCCCGCCCTTACCGGCGCTTTCAAAATGGCTGGCGTCCGACAGCGCGCAATTCCCCCGGCGGCTTAACATGGCCCACATCCAAGCCAAGGGGATTACATGAAACGCCTGATCACGCCACTTCTGCTCACAGCAACGCTGGCCGCCGTACTCACGGCCTGCTCAAGCACCTCTTCGTCATCGCTGGGCAGCTTCAGCTACACCACCCCCGACCAGCCCGAGGGCTCGTCCGGCTATACCGAAAAGCCCGGCTGGGCGACCAGCAAATACTCGGTCGCCGCGGCCAACCCGCTGGCCACCGATGCGGGCTACCAGATCCTGAAAGCCGGCGGCTCGGCCGTCGATGCAGCGATTGCAGTGCAGATGGTGCTGGCCCTGGTCGAGCCGCAATCGAGTGGCATTGCCGGCGGCTCATTCCTGCTGCACTACAACGGCAAGGATGTCGAAGCCTTCGACGGCCGCGAAACTGCGCCTGCCGCCGCAACGGACAAACTCTTCATAGGCGCAGACGGCAAACCCATGGCGTTTTACGACGCCGTGGTGGGTGGCCGCTCGGTCGGCACACCCGGTGCTGTCCGCATGCTGGAGATGGCGCACAAGCAGTACGGCAAGCTGCCCTGGGCGCAGCTCTTTCAGCCCGCCATCAGGCTGTCGGAAGACGGCTTCAAGGTCAGCCGCAGGCTTTACACCCTGCTGGTGCCTGAAGTGCACCTGAAAAAAGACCCGGTCGCCCTCGCCTATTTTTATGATGCGAACGGCCGGCCCTGGCCGGTGGGCCATCTGCTGAAAAACCCCGAGCTGGCCGCCGTGCTCAAGCAGATCGCGGCCAACGGATCAAAAGCGCTGCTTGAAGGCGAGGTCGCACAGGCCATCGTCGACAAGGTACAAAAACACCCGACCAACCCGGGCCAGCTCAGCATGGCCGACCTGGCTGGCTACCAGCCCAAAAAGCGCGACCCGCTGTGCTACGACTATGCAGCAGCCGGCAAAAACTACCGCATGTGCGGCATGCCGCCGCCCAGCTCTGGCGCAATTGCCATTGGGCAGATCCTGGGCATGCTGAACACCACGCCGGCCGCCACCCTGCCGCCGCTGCGCACCATGACAGACACCGGCATACGCTGCATACGCGCGCCCTGCCCCAGCCAGATGGAAAGCGTGCTGCCAAGCCCCGACTGGCTGCACCTGTACACCGAGGCATCGCGCCTGGCCTATGCAGACCGCGCGCAATACCTGGGCGACCCCGACTTTGTGCAGCCACCCGCAGGCAGCTGGATGAGCTTGCTGGAGCCCGCCTACCTGGCCAGCCGCGCAAAACTGATAGGCCAGCAAAGCATGAGGACCGCGACCCCGGGCCGGCCTGGTGGCGTGCAATCCAGTTATGCGCCGATGCCTGACCAGATCGAATACGGCACCTCGCACATTTCCATCATCGACCCGTACGGCAATGCGATTGCCATGACGACCACCATTGAAGACGCCTGGGGCTCGCGGCAGATGGTGAACCGGGGCAAAGGGCTGGCTGGCGGCTTTTTGCTCAACAACGAACTCACCGACTTCAGCTTTGCGCCCACCGATGCATCAGGCGCGCCCATTGCCAACCGGGTTCAGGGCGGCAAGCGGCCGCGTTCGTCCATGGCGCCGACGCTGGTGTTCGACAAGGCCACCGGCCAGTTGGTCATGACCACCGGCAGCCCGGGCGGCGCGGTCATCATCCACTTCACGGGCAAGACGCTGTACGGCGTGCTGAATTGGGGTCTGAACATCCAGCAGGCCATCAACCTGCCCAATTTCGGTTCACTCAACGGCCCGACCCTGCTCGAAGCCGGGCGCTTCCCGCCCTCCACCGCTGAAGCGCTGCGCGCACGCGGCCATGAAGTGCGCGAACAGGACATGACCAGCGGCCTGCAGGGCATACAGCGCACGCCCAACGGCTTTTTCGGCGGCGCCGACCCGCGCCGGGAAGGCATTGTGATGGGCGAGTGATTGCACTTTGTGCGAACATCGATTGCTTGCCATCTGACTGAAATTTCTACCGCTTCTGGAGTCACAACATGCTGAACACCCTTAAAAAACACTGGTTGGCCACCGGCGCACTCTGCGCGATGGCCGCGCTGGCAGTCCCCGCACACGCCGGCAAAACGCTTGACGCCATCAAGGCCCGCGGCCAGCTGGTCTGCGGTGTCAGCAGCGGCGTGGCAGGTTTCTCGCAAGCTGACAGTGCCGGCAAGTGGTCGGGCATCGACGTGGACGTCTGCCGTGCGATTGCCGCCAGCGTGCTGGGTGATGCCAACAAGGTCAAATGGGTGCCGCTGGTGTCACAGCAGCGTTTTGCGGCACTGCAATCTGGCGAGGTCGACATCCTGTCGCGCAACACCACCTGGACCATGACACGCGATGTGTCGCTGGGCCTGGCGTTTACTGGGGTGGTGTATTACGACGGCCAGGGCTTTATGGTGCCCACCAAGAGCAAGGTCAAAAGCGCCAAACAGCTCAAAGGCGCAACGGTCTGCGTACAGTCGGGCACCACGACAGAAAAAAACCTCAGCGAGTTCTCGCGCATCAACAACCTGAACATCAAACCCGTGGTGTTTGAAAAGTTCGACGCTGCCAATGCGGCTTATTTCTCGGGCCGCTGCCAGGCTTACACGACAGACGCTTCGGGCCTCGCCTCCATCCGCAACAAGGAAGCCAAGACGCCTGCCGATCATGTGGTGTTGCCAGAGCTGATCTCAAAGGAACCTCTCGGCCCCGCCGTACGCCGTGGTGACGACGAGTTTTTTGCAATCACCAAATGGGTGGTTTTTGGCCTCATCGAAGCCGAGGAATACGGCGTGACGCAAGCCAATGTCGATACCCTGCAAAAAGACAGCAAGGACCCCAACATCGGCCGCCTGCTGGGCACTACGGAAGACACCGGCAAGCTGCTGGGCCTGGACAAGGACTGGCTGGCACGCGCCATCAAGGCCAGCGGCAACTACGGCGAGATGTTTGAACGCAATGTCGGCCCCAAGAGCCCGCTGGGCCTGCCGCGCGGCAGCAACAACCTTTGGTCCAAAGGCGGCTTGATGTACGCCCCCCCAGTGAGATGACGGGCATCGGGTGACATTAAAAGAAGATGGATTGATCCCGCCAAGGCCGCCAGCTCCCGGGCGGCCTTTCTCATGGCGTGGGGCGAAAGCGCGCGGCATTGTCTACCAGTTGCTGGCCGTCGCAGTCATAGCCCTGCTTGGCTGGCTGCTCGTCAGCAACACGCTGGCCAATATGCGGGCACGCGGCATACAGAGCGGTTTTGATTTTCTCTCGCAGTCCGCCGGTTTTGACATTGGCGAGAACTGGTTCAACTATGAGGCGACCAGCCCCTACTGGAAGGCTTTTCTGGTGGGCCTGATGAATACCCTGCGTGTGGCCGTCATCGGCTGTGTGCTGGCAACACTGCTGGGCACGCTGCTGGGGGTTGCAAGGTTCTCGCGCAATGCACTGTTGCGCGGCCTGAGCTACGCTTACGTCGAGCTGTTCCGCAACATTCCGCTGCTGCTGCAATTGCTGGTGTGGTACCTGCTGTTCGTCGAATACCTGCCTGCGGCGAATGAAGCGCTCAACATTGGCAAGTTTATTTTCCTTAGCAAGAACGGCCTGGCTTTTCCGTCCTTTGTCTGGGAACAGGGGCACCTGGTTTTTCAGGTGCCGGTTGCCGGCGAGATACAGGTCGAGGGCGGCGGCAGCCTCAGCCCCGAGTTCATGGCTGTGTTGCTGGGCCTTGTGTTCTACACCTCAGCATTCATTGCTGAAGTGGTGCGGGCCGGTATTGCATCGGTGCCGGCAGGCCAGCGCGAGGCCGGTGCATCCATAGGCCTTTCGCGTGCCCGCACCATGCGCCTCATCGTGTTGCCGCAAGCACTTCGCCTCATCATTCCGCCGCTGACCAACCAGTACCTCAACCTGACCAAAAATTCATCGCTGGCGGTGGCAGTGGGCTACCCGGAACTGGTGTCGATTGCCAACACGTCCATGAACCAGTCAGGCCGCGCTGTTGAATGTATTGCCATCATCATGGCGGTCTACCTGACGCTGTCGCTCATCACCTCGGCGCTGATGAACTGGTTTAACCGCCGCGCGGCGATAAAGGAACGCTAGGTCAATGGCCCAGGTTTTTCGGCCCATTCCAGCACGAGCCGCGCCTGTGCACACCACTGGCGTGATGGCGCGCTTGCGGGCCAACTTTTTCTCGAACGCGCCGAATGCCGTCATCACCCTGCTTTTGCTGGCACTGGCCCTGTGGCTGCTGTTCAAAGCCATCGACTGGGGCGTGCTGCATGCGGTGTTTGCGGCTGACGCAGACCGCTGCCAGGCAGCGCGCGGCATGGGCGCATGCTGGGGCGTGATCAACGAGAAGGCGCGCTTCATCCTCCTCGGCCGCTACCCCCAGGAAGAACAGTGGCGGCCCGTGCTGGCCAGCTTTGCGTTGATGGCGCCGGTGTTTGCAAGTTGCAGCAGACGCTTCTGGAAACCGTCGCTCGCCCTGGTCTGGGCAGCGGGGCTGGCCGTGTTTTTTGGGCTGATGGGCGGCGGCGTGGCAGGGCTGGGGAAGGTGCCTACAGACCTGTGGGGCGGGCTGCCGCTGACCCTGATGCTGAGCGTGCTGTCCATGGTGCTGGCTTTTCCGCTCTCGGTGCTGGTGGCGCTTGGTAGGCGCTCCAGCCTTCCGGCCATACGTTCGCTCTGCCTGGCCTACATTGAATTGATACGCGGTGTGCCCCTCATCTCTGTGCTGTTCATGGCGTCCTTCATGTTTCCGCTGTTCATGCCCGTGGGCAAAACGCCCGATGTGCTGGTCAGGGTGGTCATAGGCATCACGCTGTTTGTGGCGGCCTACATGGCAGAAATCATTCGCGGAGGCCTGCAGACCGTGGGGCGCGGCCAAATCGAAGCTGCGGCCAGCATGGGCCTGTCGTACTGGCAGGCGCAGCGCAGGATCATCCTGCCGCAAGCGCTGGCTGCCGTTGTACCAAGCATCGTCAACAACTTCATCTCGCTGTTCAAGGACACCTCGCTCGTCACCATCGTGTCGCTGTACGAGCTGACCGGGGCGCTGTCGCTCGCGCTGGGCTCTGACCCGAACTGGCGGCCCTTCAAGATCGAGGCTTACCTGTTTATCGCCGCCATCTACTTCGCCTTCTGCTACGCCATGTCACGCTACAGCCTGCGGCTTGAAAAACGGCTGGCGCACAGCGCGCACAAAAACAATGACTGAACCCATCATCCGTTTCAACAAACTCAACAAGTGGTTTGGCAATTTCCACGTGCTGCGCGACATCGACCTGTCGATCGCGGCAGGTGAACGCATCGTCATCTGCGGGCCATCGGGTTCCGGCAAATCCACACTCATCCGCTGCGTCAATGCACTGGAGGACTACCAGGAAGGCTCGCTCACCGTCGCAGGGACTGTGCTGGGCGACAACACCAAAGCCGTTGAAGCCGTTCGCCGGCAGGTCGGCATGGTGTTCCAGCAGTTCAACCTGTTCCCGCATCTGTCGGTGCTTGAGAACCTGACGCTCGCACCCGTCTGGGTGGGCGGGCTGTCAAAAAAAGAGGCCGCCGAACGCGCGATGGCGCAACTGGAGCGCGTGCGCATTGCCGACCAGGCTGGCAAATACCCGCTGCAGCTTTCCGGCGGCCAGCAGCAGCGCGTGGCCATTGCACGCACCCTGTGCATGCAGCCCAAGATCATGCTGTTTGATGAGCCGACTTCGGCGCTGGACCCTGAAATGATCAAGGAAGTGCTGGACGTGATCGTCAGCCTGGCAGACCAGGGCATGACGATGCTTTGCGTCACGCATGAGATGGGCTTTGCCCGTGCCGTCGGCGACCGCATCATCTTCATGGATGAGGGGCAGATCGTTGAAGAGAACACGCCCGAGGCGTTTTTCACGGCACCCCGCACAGACCGGGGCCGGGACTTTCTCTCAAAAATCCTGGGGCATTGACCGCAGCGTCAAACGTCGATCGCCGCAGCCGACCCGGCCTGCTTGCGCAGCTCGAACTTCTGTATCTTGCCGGTTGACGTCTTGGGCAGTTCGCCAAACACCACGGCGCGCGGCACCTTGAAGGCCGCCATGTGCTTCTTGCAATGCGCCACGATGTCTTCAGCGGTCGTGCTCGCGCCGGCCTTCAGTTCAATGAAGGCACATGGCGTTTCCCCCCAGCGCGCATCGGGCTTGGCGACCACAGCAGCAGCCAGAACCGCCGGATGGCGATAGAGCACATCCTCCACCTCAATCGAGGAGATGTTTTCACCGCCCGAGATGATGATGTCCTTGCTGCGGTCCTTGATCTTCATGTAGCCGTCGGGGTACATGACTGCCAGGTCACCGGAATGAAACCAGCCACCGGCAAAAGCATCCTGCGTGGCCTTGGGGTTCTTGAGGTAACCCTTCATGCCAATGTTGCCCCTGAACATGATCTCGCCCATGGTCTCTCCGTCCATGGGCACCGGCTGCATGGTCTCGGGGTTGAGCACGCGCGCGTCGCGCTCAAGGTGGTAACGCACGCCCTGGCGTGAGTTGAGCCGCGCGCGCTCGCCCACATCGAGCTTGTCCCAGCCGTCCTGTGCCGGGCACACTGTTGCCGGCCCGTACACCTCGGTCAGGCCATAGACGTGCGTCAGGTCAAAGCCCATGGCTTCCATGCCCTCGATCATGGAGGCTGGCGGCGCAGCACCGGCCACAAAAGCCTTGACGCCCTGCGGCAGGCCGACTTTCATCGCATCGGGTGCGTTGACCAGCAGGCCGTGGACAATGGGCGCGCCGCAGTAGTGCGTCACGCCATGATCACGCATGGCATCAAAGATCGCCTGCGCTTCGACCTTGCGCAGGCAGACATTCACGCCGGCGCGAGCAGCTATCGTCCACGGGAAGGTCCAGCCATTGCAGTGAAACATGGGCAGCGTCCACAAATAGACCGCATGTTTGGGCATGTCCCATTCCAGGATGTTGGAGATTGCCGCCAGCGCCGCGCCACGGTGGTGGTATACGACGCCCTTGGGGTTGCCTGTAGTGCCGCTGGTGTAGTTGAGCGCAATGGCATCCCATTCGTTGTCGGGCAGCTTCCATGCGTAGCCCGCATCGCCGGTGGCCAGGAAATCTTCGTAGGTGATGCTGCCGATGTGCTCGGCCTTGCCGGTAAACACCGCATCCTCCACATCAATGACCAGCACAGGCGTGGTGGCCTTGCGCAGGGTCAACGCCTTCTTCATGGTGCCTGCAAACTCCGGGTCCACCAGGACCACTTTCGCTTCACCATGGTCCAGCATGAAGGCAATCGTTTCTGGGTCAAGCCGTGTGTTCAGGGCATTCAGGACTGCACCCGTGACGGGGATGCCGAAGTGGGCCTCCACCATGGCCGGGGTGTTGGGCAGCATGACAGCCACCGTATCGCCCTTGCCTATGCCGTGCCTTTCAAGCGCGCTGGCCAGTTGACGGCAGCGCGTGAACACCTCTGACCAGTTGCGGCGCAGGCTGCCATGTACGACGGCCAGGCGTCGCGGGTAAACCTCAGCCGTGCGCTCGATAAAAGACAGCGGCGAGAGCGCTGCGTAGTTGGCCTCGGCCTGAGGGAGGTCCTGTTCGTAGATATTGGGCATCTCGTCTCCGTCGTTGAATACTTTCGCCATATTAGCGCTGTAATGCCTTTCGCTTTTGACATAAGGCAATGGATATACCTTTAGAACCGCCCCTGCTCATGCCCACAGGTCTTTGCGCAAGCTGCCTCGGGGCACAATACAGGTATGGCCATCCCCCAGTCTTTTATCCAGGAGCTCCTGGCGCGCGCCGATGTCGTTGACATCGTGGGCCGCTATGTGCAACTGAAAAAGGGCGGCGCCAATTTCATGGGCCTGTGCCCTTTCCATGGCGAAAAGTCACCATCTTTCAGCGTCAGCCCGGCCAAGCAGTTTTATCACTGCTTTGGGTGCGGCAAGAATGGCAACGCCATCAGTTTTTTGATGGACCATGCGGGCATGACCTTTGTCGAGGCCGTGAAAGACCTGGCCCAGCAATACGGCCTACAGGTGCCGGAAGACGATGTCTCGCCGCAAGATCGCGCCAGGGCAGCGCAGATGCGCGAGCAGCAGGCCACACTGACCAGCGTGCTTGAAAAGGCCGCCATCGCCTACATCAAGCACCTGCGCGGGTCCGAGAAGGCCATCAACTACTTCAAGAGCCGGGGGCTGTCGGGCGAAATTGCCAGGACCTTTGGCCTGGGCTATGCGCCCGAAGGCTGGCGCAGCCTGGCGAGTGTGTTTCCGGACTATAACGACCCGCTGCTGGTTGAAAGCGGCCTGGTGATCACGGGCGAGCCCGGCGAAGAAAATGCTCAGGGCGAGGCCAAACGCTACGACCGCTTCCGTGACCGCCTGATGTTTCCCATCCGCAACGTCAAGGGTGAATGCATAGGTTTCGGTGGCCGCGTGTTCGGCGACGAAAAACCCAAATACCTCAACTCGCCGGAAACGCCGGTGTTCAGCAAGGGGCGCGAACTCTACGGCCTGTTTGAAGCCCGCACCGCCCTGCGCGAACACGGCTATGCACTGGTGACCGAAGGTTATATGGACGTGGTGGCGCTGGCGCAGAACGGTTTTGCCAATGCCGTGGCCACGCTGGGCACAGCCTGCACGGCAGACCACGTGCAAAAGCTTTTCAGATTCACCGATTCGGTGGTGTTCAGCTTTGATGGCGACAGCGCCGGACGCCGGGCAGCGCGCAAGGCACTGGATGCGGCCCTGCCCTTTGCTACCGATGTGCGCACCGTCAAGTTTCTTTTCCTGCCGGCCGAGCACGACCCCGACAGCTATATACGCGAGCACGGCCAGGAAGGATTTGCGGCCTATGTCAGCAAGGCCGTGCCTCTGAGCAGGTTCATGCTGGATGCTGCAGCGGAAAACTGCGACCTCGACACGGCAGAGGGCCGCGCCCACATGGCCAGCAATGCACGACCGCTGTGGAACCTGCTGCCGGACGGCGCACTGAAGCGCCAGATCATCACCGAGATTGCAGAGAAGGTGCAGATTGACATCCGCGACCTCATGCAGCTGTGGCAACCCGCTGCGGGGGGTTACAAGGGCGCCGGCAAAAGCAGCTCCAGGTACAGCAGCTCCGCACCGCGCCAGCCCGCCAGAGGCGGGCATTCCCACTCCGACTCTCCCGCCGGCAAGAGTCAGGGCGCATCATCTGATGACTTTGCAGGCTATTCGGAAGCACTGGGCTACGAGGTCGATTACGCCAGCTCCGAGCCGTATTTTTCGGCCTCACCCACCGCGCCTCATTCACCTGCGCCCTCATTCGGCGGCGGCAGGCAAGCTGCACGCCGCCACACTGGCCGCCTGCAGCCCGCCAGCCGTGAGGACCGCGTGCTGCGCCTCTTGCTGACAGAACCACAAAGCTGGGACAGGCTGACCAGCGAAGAGCACATGTTGCTGTGCGCCCTGCCCGCCCCCCACGGCCCCCTATTCACATGGCTTGAAAGCCAGTTGCACGAACATGGCCCCCAGCCCTGGGCGGCATTGCGCGAAGGCCTGCGCGGCCACGCCAGCGAGAACCACGCCATAGCGCAGATTTCGCAGATCCCGGAAGGCATTGAGGGTGACTGGATGGAGGTGCGCAGCATCCTCGACCAGCTGGTGCGCCTGGCACGCATGCGTGAAATGGACGGACTGATCCCCCAGATGGCGCATGACCCGGTGGCACGCCAGCGATACCAGCAACTGGCAGCCAGCGTCAAAAAAACAGCCTGAAACCGGCCTCGCGCCCAAAAAACAACCAAAACCAGGACAAAAATACCCTGATTTTCTTGCCTAAAAAACAGGCATTAGGGTATAATCCGACTTTCGATACGGCAAGCGCGACAGCAGCACCTCCGGCATCGGCCTTCCGCAAGCACGGAAAACTCTCAAAAGAGACGGCCACTTCCCGCAAGGACTGCACACCAAATGTTCGCCCAAACAGCTTGCCGGCTGCCCCTCTTTTCGTCGGGCATTTTTTGCGCCCTGATTTTTTGACCTTCTGCTTTTGCTTTATGCACGGGCGGGTTGATCATCGGTGCTTGCCTAGTGGTTACTGACAAATTTTTGCCAACGGAGACATTTCAATGCCTTTGCAGAAGTCGAAAAAGCCAGCCGCCAAGCCAGTCAAAGCCGCCCCCGTTGCCAAAAAAGCAGCGAAACCGGTCCTGAAGCCCGCGGCAAAGCAGTCAAAGCCACTTGCAAAGGCGGTTGAAAAAGTCAAAAAAACCGCCATATCTACTAAAGCTCAGGCCAGCAAAACGCCGTCGAAACCTGCCGCCAAATCCAGTCCGTCCCCGAAGAAAGCTCCCACCGTGCCCTCCAAGTCCGTTCCCGAAGCAAAACCTGTCGCCGCAGCCACAGCAGACGTACCCGTTAAAAAGAAACCCGGCCGCCCGCCCAAAAACCCGGCTGCTGCCGTTGAAGGCGGCGCACCTTCCGCTGGCGGCGCCAAGCGCGGCCGCAAGCCAAAAGTCGCCCTCAAGGGTGACGGCGATGAAGACCTGTCCGATGTCGTTGCCGAGTTTGAAGAACCGGTGACTGAAACGACCGAGAAGGTCAAACCGCTGCGCATGAAGATCAGCAAGGCGAAAGAACGCGCCTTGATGAAGGAATTCGGCCTGGATGAAACCGTCCTCTCCGAAGAAGACATGGCCAAGCGCCGTGCGCGCCTGAAAGCACTGATCAAGCTCGGCAAGACCCGGGGCTATTTAACCCACGGCGAAATTTCCGATCACCTTCCCGACAAGCTGATTGATGCTGAAACGCTGGATGCGGTGATCGTCACCCTGAACGACCTGGGGGTGGCCGTGTACGAGCAGACGCCTGACGCGGAAACGCTGCTGATCACCGCCAATGCACCGACTGGCTCGACCGAAGAAGAGGCTGAAGAAGCCGCCGAAGCTGCGCTGTCCACCGTCGACAGTGAATTCGGCCGCACCACCGACCCGGTCCGCATGTACATGCGTGAAATGGGCACGGTCGAGCTGCTGACCCGTGAAGGCGAAATCGAAATCGCCAAGCGTATCGAAGGCGGCCTCATGAAGATGATGGAAGCCATCTCGGAAAGCCCCGCCACGATTGCAGAAATCCTGCGCCTGGGTGAAGAAATCCGCGAAGGCAAGATCGTCATTTCCACCGTGGTCGATGGTTTCTCCAACCCGAACGAAGCCGACGATTACGTGGCCGAAGAAGACTTCGACGAGTTCGATGAAGAAGACGATGACGACGGCAAGGGCGGCTCGAAAGCGCTGACCAAAAAGCTGGAAGAGCTGAAAAAGGAAGCCCTGACCCGCATCGACAGGATCGCTTCACTGTTCGAGAAAGTCCACAAGACCTACGACAAGGAAGGCTACGGCACCCCCACGTACACCAAGGCGCAAAAGGCATTGAGCGATGAGCTGATGACCGTGCGTTTTACGGCCAAGACGATTGAAAAGCTGTGCGACCTGCTGCGCGGCCAGGTGCTGGACGTTCGCAAGAAAGAGCGCGAACTGCGCCGAATCATTGTCGAGAAGTGCGGCATGCCGCAGGAAATCTTCATCAAGGACTTCCCGCCCAACCTGCTCAACCTCAAGTGGGTTGAAAAACAGGTCGCTGCCAACAAGCCCTGGTCCGTCATCATGGCGCGCAACATTCCGCCCATCCAGGAACTGCAGACCAAGCTGGGCGAATTGCAGGCACGTGTTGTCGTGCCCCTTGGCCAGCTCAAGGACATCAACAAGCGCATGAACGAAGGCGAGTCCAACTCGCGTGATGCCAAGAAGGAAATGATCGAGGCCAATCTGCGCCTGGTGATTTCGATTGCAAAGAAGTACACCAACCGCGGCCTGCAGTTCCTCGATCTGATCCAGGAAGGCAACATCGGCCTCATGAAGGCGGTCGACAAGTTCGAATACCGTCGCGGCTACAAGTTTTCGACCTATGCCACGTGGTGGATTCGCCAGGCCATCACACGCTCCATCGCTGACCAGGCGCGCACCATCCGCAGTCCTGTGCACATGAGTGAGACCATCCACCAGAGGAACCGCCTGTCGCGCCAGCATCTGCAGGAGTTCGGCTTTGAGCCTGACGCCAGCATCCTCGCCGAGAAGATGGAGATTCCTGAAGACAAGATCCGCAAGATCATGAAGATCGCGAAAGAGCCGATCTCCATGGAAACGCCTATTGGTGACGATGACGACTCGCACCTCGGTGACTTCATTGAAGACGGTGCCAACACCGCACCGCTGGAAGCTGCCATGCAGGCCGGCCTGCGCGACGTGGTCAAGGACATCCTCGACAGCCTGACGCCACGCGAAGCCAAGGTGCTGCGCATGCGCTTCGGTATCGAGATGTCGACCGATCACACCCTGGAAGAAGTCGGCAAGCAGTTCGATGTGACGCGTGAGCGCATTCGCCAGATAGAAGCCAAGGCGCTGCGCAAGCTCAAGCATCCCTCCCGTTCGGACAAGCTGCGCAGTTTTATCGATACGCTGTAAGCCGGACAGACCATCAAAAAGGCCGGGCCCCAAACGGGGCCCGGCCTTTTTTTATGTTGAGCGGAAGTATGACTCTCTAGCGTGACACACCCAGAAGGCGATCAAGCACCTCGGGTTGCTCGCGCAACTCCTGTGCGGTACCCGAATGCACAACCGTGCCGCGATCCAGCACCACGGCACTGTCAGAGATCGCCAGGATGGCCTGCGGATGCTGCTCAACGATGATGGCCGACAGACCCTCTTCGCGCGTGATGCGGCGAATGGCGCGCAGCAGCTCTTCAACAATGATGGGGGCCAGGCCTTCAAGCGGCTCATCGAGCAGCAGGAGTTTGGGGTTCAGCACCAGCGCACGGCCGACTGCCAGCATCTGCTGCTCACCGCCCGAGAGTTGGGTGCCCAGGTTGCTCTTGCGTTCAGCCAGGCGCGGGAACATGGTGTAGACCCGCTCCGGGGTCCAGGCACCGGGGCGCTGAACAGCCGTCAGGTTTTCGTCCACCGTCAGCGACTTGAAGATGTTGCGTTCCTGCGGAACCCAGCCTATGCCGACTGCGGCACGTTCATGCGAAGGCAGCTTGTGCAACTCGATACCGCTCAGGCTGATGCTGCCTGCATGCTGTCGTGTTGCACCCGCCAGTGTGTTGATCAGCGTGGTCTTGCCGGTGCCGTTGCGGCCCAGCAAAGCCAGGGTCTTGCCCTCTTCAAGCGACAGCGACACATTGTTCAGGACAACCGCTTCGCCATAACCTGCACTCAGGCCTTCGACTTTAAGCAGCTCAGTCATGATGAGCCTCCTCACCATGTCCGAGATAAACCGCCTTCACCTCAGGATCATTGGCGATCTGCTCGGGGTCGCCCTCGGTCAACACCGTCCCGTTCACCAGCACCGTCATGCGCTTGGCAAAACTGAAAACCAGGTCCATGTCATGTTCAATCAAAAGAATGGAGACGTCGGCCGGCAGCGCCGCGACGGTCTGCAAAAGTTCTTCGCGTTCCCCCGCCGGCACACCCGCCACCGGTTCGTCAAGCAGCAGCACCTTGGGTTCGCAGGCCAGTGCAATGGCGATTTCCAGCAGGCGGCGCTTGCCGTAGGCCAGCACACGCGTCTCCTGGTTCATGACCTCGGTCAGGTGAAACTGCTCGAGCAGCTTTTCACAGCGCTCGACGACCAATGCGTTCTTGCCCAGCGGGTTCCACCAGCTGGTGCCCAGCCCGTTCTGCTGCGACACGGTCAACGCCAGTGTCTGAAGCGGCGTCAGGGAATCAAACAGCTGGTTGATCTGAAAGGTACGCACCATGCCGCGCTTGACGCGCCGGTTGGGTGCCACGTTGGTGATGTCTTCGCCCAGCAGCGTGATGCGGCCTTCGGTCGGCTGCAGCACACCCGTCAGCAAATTGATCAGTGTGGTCTTGCCTGCGCCATTGGGACCAATCAGCGCGTGGCGTGCACCTTTTTTAAGATGAAGGGTCACATTGTTGGTAGCAGTGATGCCGCCAAAGCGCATCACCAGGCCGTCAGCGGCCAGCACGGTTTCGACGTTGTCCATGTTGTTGACGGCGGAGCTCATGCGCGCCCCCGCTTGAACCAGGTCCATGGGCTGAGCAGGCGTTCACGACCCACCAGCATCAGGACAACGAGGAAGAGGCCAATCCAGAAAGTCCAGTACTGCGGCGTGATGGTCGAAATCGCATCCTGCATGAGCTTGAACACGACGGCACCGGCGACACCGCCGTAAAGCCAGCCCGTACCGCCTATCACCAGCAGCAGCATCACGTCCGCAGAACGGTCAAACGCAAACACATCCAGCGACGCAAAACCTGTGGTCTGCGCCAGCAAGGCACCTGCAGCACCGGCAGCGCCGGCAGCGATGGCGTAAATGACCGCAAGGCGCGATGACACAGGAATGCCTATGGCCATGGCACGCAGCCGGTTGTCACGTATAGCCATCAGGGTCGCGCCAAATGACGACTTGGCCAGGCGGCGAGCCAGTATGAACAGGATCAGCAACACCACCAGTGAATAGCAGGCAGCCGTGCGGCCACTCAGGTCAAACTCGAACCTGCCAAGCAGCGGCCCCATGACCACGCCCTGCAGGCCGTCAGCGCCACCGGTGATTTCGCTGAACTTGTTCGCCAGTTCGAGCAGCAACAGCGCCACACCCAGGGTCACCATCAGCCGCGTCAGGTCACTGCCGCGCAGGATGGTCAGGCTGCAAACGGCGCCAAGAATGGTTGACACCACAATCGCGACGGCCAGGCCGACCAGCGGGTCGGGCATCACCAGTTTGGCGAACAGGGCTGCAGTGTAGGCGCCCATGCCGAAGAAGGCCGCATGCCCCAATGACACGATGCCGCTGTAACCCAGCACCAGATCCAGAGAGATGGCGAACAACGCGACGATGGCGATCTCGTTGATGATGAGGGCATGCGAACCCAGCACAAAAGGCGATGCCAGGGCGAGCAACCAGAACAACGGCTCCCACACTTTCCAGCGGCTGCTCTCATGCAGGCCCTTGCGGACTGCTTCTACGGAATTGGTCTGGTTTGTCATTTGCCGCCCTTGCGCACAAAGAGGCCTTGCGGACGCCAGATCAGGATGATGATCATGAGGCTGTAAACAATGAAGGCACCCATTTTGGGGATGTAGTACTTGCCGGCCACATCGGCAATGCCCAGCAAGAGGGCAGCCAGCAGCGGGCCGGTGATGGATGATGTGCCGCCCACGGCGACAACGATCAAAAAGTAAATCATGAATTTCAGCGGGAAGGTCGGGTCTAGCCCCAGCACCTCCGCGCCCAGCGCACCGCCAAGTCCGGCAAGGCCCGAACCGACTGCGAAGGTGGAGAGGAACACCACATTGACATTGATGCCCAGGCCAGCAGCCACACGCTGGTCGTCAACCGATGCACGCAGCCTGCTGCCAAAACGGGTTTTGGCCAGGATGTACTGGAGGGCAATCGTCAGTGCGGCACAGACGATCACGATGAACAACCTGTAATGGCCCATGCCCAGCATCCACGCGCCTTCGCCGAACTCGGAACGGCCCTTGAGCCATTCAGGCAACTGCACGATTTGCTGGGTTGAACCGATAAAGTAATCGGCGGCCGCCACGGCCATAAAGGTCAGGCCAATGGAAAACAGCACCTGGTCCAGGTGGGGCTTGTGGTACATCGGGCGGTAGAGCGTGCGCTCCAGCAGTCCGCCTATGAGCGCCGAGCCGATAAAGGCCAGCGGCAGGCAAACAAGGAAGGGCACACCAAAGCGCTGCATCAGCAGCACCGTGATGTAGCCGCCCACCATGGCAAAGGCACCGTGCGCGAGGTTGATGAAATTCATCAAGCCCATGGTCACGGCCAGCCCTACGGCCAGTACGAAAAGCAGCATGCCGTAGGCAATACCGTCAAAGAGAATGGTTAGCATGTGTTAGCAAATGCTCGGGTTGCGAGAGTATTCATGCCAGGAACGCCGCGGAACCGGCTTCGCCGGGCCGCAGGCGTTGCCCCCTGGGGGGAGGCAGCAGAGCTGCCATGGGGGGTTACTTGGTTTTTCCGGGATCCTTCATGTCCTTGATCACGTCGAACTCCACGTTGTAGAGCTTGCCGTTCTTGCGCTCAACCTTGCGCAGGTACATGTTCTGCACGACATCGCGGGTTTGTGCATCAATGAACATCGGGCCGCGCGGGCTTTCAAAGATCTGGCCCTTCATGGCCGCCAGCAGCGCTTCGCCGCCGCCGTTGCCCTTGGTGGCACGCAGTGCTTCGTAAATCACGCGCATGCCGTCGTAAGCGCCGACCGCCACGAAGTTGGGGCGCATGCCCTTGTTGGCCTTTTCAAACGCGGCCACAAACTTCTTGTTCAGTGCCGAGGGATGGTCAGCCGAATACTGGTGTGAGGTCACCACGCCCAGCGCGCCATCACCCATGTCGTTGAGCTGGTCGTCATCGGTCAGGTCGCCGGTGCCTATCAGCTTGATGCCGGCCTTGTCCATGCCGCGCTCCAGAAACTGCTTCATGACGGCTGCGCCTGCGCCGGACGGCACAAACACAAACATCGCATCCGGTTTCAGGTCACGGACCTTCTGCAGGAAAGGTGCAAAGTCAGGATTGCGCAGAGGCACGCGCAGCGATTCAACGACCTGGCCGCCATTGAAGGTGAAGCGGTCCTTGAAGTATTTTTCGCCATCGAGGCCGGGGCCGTAGTCGCTGACCAGGGTCACGACTTTCTTGATGCCGTTTTTGGGCGCCCAGTCCGCCATGGCCACAGCAGACTGCGGAATGGTGAAGCTGGTGCGAACGATGTAGGGTGATGCCTCGGTGATGATGGAGGTCGCTGCCAGCATCACGACTTCAGGGGTTTTCGACTGTGTGGCGATGGGGGCGACGGCCAGCGCAATCTGGGTCAGGCCCATGCCGGCCAGCACGTTGACCTTGTCGTTGACAACCAGTTCCTGGGCGATGCGCTTGGAGGCATCAGGCAGGCCGCCGTCGTCCTTGACGATCAGTTCGATCTTGCGGCCGTTGACGGTGTCACCGTTCATGGCCATATAGGCACGCGCGCCGGCTTCCATCTGCTTGCCGGTGGTGGCCTGCTGGCCTGTCAGCGGGGTGATCAGTCCAATCTTGAAGGGCGTCGTGTTGGCCTGTGCCATGGCATTGCCGGCAGCCAGGGTAGCGGCTGCAACAGCCACTGTGCCGAGAAAAAATCTTTTATTCATGGTCTCTCCAAAGGTTTCAGACAACAGTAATCACCGCCCGAGAATGTCGCTTGCCCTGCGAAGATGCGCAAGCGATATTTCAGACTCTCAGTTATAGCAGCTTTAAATAACAGCCGGGCCTGGCGGCCAACTCAGGAGGATTGCGCGGAATGCATGAGGAATCGTGCATTGCGCCTGGCAATACGCCAGTCGCTGCCGTCAGGAACAAAGCTGTCATCAAACTCGCCGAGCACCAGCGGCTGCGCTACCGCCCTGCCCTGCGGTCCTGCGTCGGTTCTGCTGTCAGAAGCCCACAAGGTCACAAGGCTGGTCGCCCGGCAACCATTTTCAGACACATCGCTGAATCGCGTATTGGAGATTACGTGTAGGGACATGCGCCAGGCCGGCCTTGCCTTGTACGCCGCCAGGATGGCGTCTCGCCCCTTGAGAACGCTGCCGTCAGGCCGTTGCAGCAAGCCCTCAGGGACAAACAGCCCGCAGAAAGCATCGAAATCGTTGCCATCAATAAAAGCCGCTGCCGCGTGAATCACACGCAGGCAGCCGGCCTCTATCTCCAGCACCCTGGAAGCTGAAATCACCGCCATGCTTACTTGCCGGTCTTGCCCGGGTCCTTCACATCCTTGATGGTGTCAAACTCCACGTTGTAAAGCTGGCCGTTGACGCGCTCGACACGGCGGATGTAGACGTTCTGCACAATGTCGCGGGTCTGCGCATCAATAAAGATGGGGCCGCGAGGGCTTTCGAAGATCTGGCCCTTCATGGCGCCCACCAGTGCAGCCCCATCGCCCTGCCCCTTGGTCGCCTTGATGGCTTCATAGATCACGCGCATGCCGTCGTACGCTGCAACGCCAAAGAAGTTGGGCCGCACGTTGTTGCTCAGCTTCATGAAGGCGGGCACGAACTTCTGGTTGGCTGCCGACTTGTGCGCGACAGAGTAAGGATGCGAGGTCACCAGGCCAAGGGCCACATCGCCCATGTCGTTGAGGATTTCGTCATCGGCCACGCTGCCTTCACCGATCAGCTTGATGCCGGCCTTGTCCAGACCCCGCTCGGCAAACTGCTTGAGCAGCGCGGTGCCTGCACCTGCGGGAACGAAGACAAACAGTGCATCGGGCTTGAGGTCGCGCACTTTTTGCAGGAAGGGTGCGTAGTCCGGGTTGCGCAGAGGCACGCGCAGCGAATCGACGATCTGCCCGCCGTTGAAGGTAAAGCGTTCCCTGAAGGTCTTTTCTGCGTCAAGGCCTGGGCCGTAGTCGGTGACCAGCGTCACAACCTTCTTGATGCCGTTTTTGGGCGCCCATTCGGCCACCCCCAGCGTGACCTGCGGCAACGTCATGCTGGTGCGCACGATGTAGGGCGATGCTTCCGTGATGATGGAGGTGGCAGCAGCCATGATGACCATGGGGGTCTTGGACTGCGTGGCTATCGGCGCGGTCGACAGCGCCAGTGGCGTCAGGCCAAAACCGGCCAGCACATCAACCTTGTCGGTTACCACCAGGTCCTGTGCGAGGCGCTTGGTCACATCCGGCAGGCCGGTATCGTCCTTGATCACCAGTTCAATCTTGCGGCCCGCAACCGTATCGCCGTTTTGCTGCATGTAGAGCTTCACGCCGTTTTCGATCTGTTTGCCGGTCGAGGCAAATGGCCCCGTCATGGGCAGCAGAAGGCCGACCTTGAAGGGCTTGCCGGCTTGCGCCAAGGCCAGCCCGCCCTGCACTGCCAGTGCTGCGGCGGTCATCTGGCCCAGAAATACGCGTTTTGTTGAATCCATGGTCATCTCCTGCTTGGTTGTTGAGTGGGGGTTTTAAAAATACTGGTCAATCACTTTTGCGAATAAGGCTCACACCCGGCGTACGTCCCGCATCGTGACCCTCCATCACCTCGCGCAAATTGCGCCTGGCGATTCGGGCATGCTCGCGCATGATGGATTCTGCACGGGAACCTTCGCGCAGCCGTATGGCCTCCAGCACCTGCCAGTGCTGGTCCTGCGCAACTATAAGCATGTCGCGCGCATGCGGTGAATCGGCCTGCTGCAGGACAAACCCTGACGGCGAGGCAAACGGCAGGTTCACTACCCGCTCCAGTTCGCGCGCAATCACGGTGCTGCCGGCCATCTCGCCAAGCAGGTTGTGAAAGCGCTGGTTCAGCGTCACATACCGCATGAAGGCCTCATCATCAAGCGCCGCACGCGCCAGCACCTCATCAATCTCGCGCAGGCAGGCATCGGCCTGCTCAAGGGTAGTCTGGTCAACGCCACGCTCAGCGGCGAGCCGGGCCGACAGGCCTTCCAGCGTGCCGCGCAACTCGATGGCCTCCGATACATCGCGCTCCGAAAAAATCCTGACCGCATAACCGCCGTTGGCCAGAGCCTCCAGCAAGCCCTCCTGCTCCAGCCGCATCAATGCAGCACGAATAGGGG
This sequence comes from Polaromonas sp., assembly GCF_016185115.1. Classification (GTDB taxonomy): domain Bacteria; phylum Pseudomonadota; class Gammaproteobacteria; order Burkholderiales; family Burkholderiaceae_C; genus Polaromonas. Next base: position 111,648 of record NZ_JACPOF010000030.1, read on the forward strand.
TCCTGGAAACACCCAGCTTTTCAACAATCGCCAGTTCGGTGATGCGCTCACCGCTGGGCAACTCACCCGCCAGGATCATCTCGCGCAAACGCAGCTGCGCCTTGACGGCCTGGGAACCGCCCGATTCCTGACTGTCAGCAACAGGTATGGGTGTAAGGGTTGAAGCGTTCATTTTGCAATCTCTGTATACATCTTAGACTTGAAAATCCGAATTGATGCTCATTTTTGATGCAATTTTGGCAAAATCAGGGTATTCTCCTAGTAAATACACAAATCAATGTATACATAAACACGATTTTGAGATCATGCGCCCGCCTGCACTCGTAACGAGCCACACCCATTAACCACCACAAGGAAAACCCCATGTTCCCCAAAAATACCTGGTACGTCGCCTGCACACCCAATGAAATCGACGACAAACCCCTGGGCCGGCAGATCTGCGGCCACAAAATCGTCTTCTATCGCGGGGCGGAAGGCAAGGTCGTTGCCCTTGATGATTTCTGCCCCCATCGCGGCGCGGCCCTGTCATTGGGCTCGGTGTGCGAAGGCAAGCTGGTCTGCGGCTACCACGGCCTGGCCATGAACTGCGACGGCAAGGTGGCATCCATGCCCGGCCAGCGCGTGCAGGGTTTTCCCAAAACACGAAGCTACCCGGTTGTAGAGCGTTACGGCTTTATCTGGGTCTGGACCGGCGACGAAAAACTGGCCGACGACAAACTCATTCACCCGCTGGAGTGGGCCGAAAGCCCTGAATGGGCCTATGCAGGCGGGCTGTACCACGTCAAGTGCGATTACCGCCTGATGATAGACAACCTGATGGACCTGACACATGAAACCTATGTGCACACCACCAGCATAGGCCAGAAGGAAATCGACGAAACACCTGTGAACACCAAAACCGAAGGCGACATGGTCATCACCAGCCGCTACATGGAAAACGTCATGGCCCCGCCCTTCTGGCGCGCCAACCTGCGCGGCAACAACCTGGCCGACGACGTGCCGGTAGACCGCTGGCAGGTCTGCCGCTTCACGCCACCCAGCCATGTGATGATCGAAGTCGGCGTGGCCCACGCCGGCAAGGGCGGCTACGACGCCGACCCGAAACACAAGGTCCACAGCATCGTCGTGGATTTCTGCACGCCGGAGACGGAAACCACGATGTGGTATTTTTGGGGCATGGCACGGAACTTCAACCCGAAAGACAAGGCACTCACGGCGCAAATCCGTGAAGGCCAGGGCAAGGTCTTCGCGGAAGACACCGTGGTGCTCGAAGCGCAACAGCGCAACCTCGATGCATTCCCTGAGCGCAAGCTGCTGATGCTGAACATTGACGCGGGCGGCATGCAGTCGCGACGCATCCTTGACAGGCTGATTGCAGCGGAACAACCAAAACCCCAACCCGAGACACAAGCAGGCTAGACGTGAAACACCCCTGTCGGATGCTCACCACGAAAAAATAATATGGACAACATCAAGGTCAAGGTCGTACGCAAGACCAAAGAGGCAGAAGACATTGCCAGTTTTGAACTCGCGCGTGAAGACGGTGCGCCGTTACCCGCCTTCAGCGCCGGCTCGCACGTCGATGTGCACATCCCCGGCGGGCTGGTTCGCCAGTACTCCCTGTGCAACGACGCCGGCGAGCAGCACCGCTACCGCATCGCCGTCCTGCGCGACCCGGCATCGCGTGGCGGCTCCACCGGCATGCATGAGGCGGTGAAAGAAGGTGACGCGATCACCATCAGCACCCCCAGGAACCACTTCCCCCTGCAGCATGCCACGCGCACGCTGCTGTTTGCAGGTGGCATAGGCGTCACACCGCTGCTGTGCATGGCCCAGCGGCTGAACAAGACCGGCGCCGACTTCACCATGCATTACTGCACGCGCTCGGAAGACCGCACGGCCTTCCGCCAGGAGATCCACGACTCGGCATTTGCAGAAAACGTGCAGTTTCACTTTGATGCCGGCCCGGCCGAACAGAAGCTGGACCTGAAAAAAGCTCTCGGCAAGCCGGATGCCGGCAAACATCTTTATGTGTGCGGCCCCGGTGGCTTTATTGATTTCGTCGTCAACACGGCCAGGGCTGAAGGCTGGGGCAGCGACCAGATCCACCTTGAATACTTCGGCGCTGCGCCGCAGGACACGTCGAACGACGGCAGCTTCGATGTGAAGATCGCCAGCACCGGCAAGACCTACGCCATTGGCGCAAAGGACAACATCATCCAGGTACTGAAAAGCAACGGGATCGAGATTCTCACATCGTGCGAGCAGGGTGTCTGCGGCACCTGCATCACGCGCGTGCTGGAAGGCGAGATCGACCACCGCGACATGTATTTCACGGACGAGGAAAAGGCCGCCAACGACCAGTTCACGCCCTGCTGCTCGCGTGCAAAAAGCAAGGTGCTGGTGCTGGATCTGTAACAGCCGTTTTATTCACGCAGCCATTCATCAACAAAAAAAGGAAAGAGACAAATGACCCAGCTACCCGCCCGCTTCGACCACGTCGGCAGCTTCCTGCGCCCCAAATACCTCCTCGACGCCCGTGACCAGAAAGCCAAAGGCCAGATCACGGCCGAACAGCTTCGGCTGGTCGAGGACAAGGCGATTACCGAGATAGTGAAGTTCCAGGAAGACGTGGGCCTGAAAAGCATCACCGATGGCGAGTTCCGTCGTACCTACTTCCATATCGACTTTCTGGACCAGCTCGGCGGCGTGAAAACAGACATCCCCGTCACCTTCATCAAGCCCGATGGTTCGCAGGAGCTGGCGCCACCCGTCATGAAAGTCGTCGACAAGGTCCGCCATGCCAAGGACATACAGCTCGCCGACTTCCTGTACCTGAAAAGCCAGGTCAGTGCAGGCAACACACCCAAGGTCACCATCCCCTCACCCACCATGCTGCACTTCCGGGGCGGCCGCGCCGGCATCAGCCGCAGCGCCTACCCGGAACTCGACCCGGCGTTTTATGAAGACGTGGCCAAGGCCTATGGCGACGAACTGCGCAGCCTGTCTGCTGCAGGTTGCAACTATGTGCAGATGGACGACACCAACCTCGCCTATCTCTGCGATGAAAAAATGCGTGAAGCCGCACGCCAGCGCGGTGACGACCCCAATGAGTTGCCGCACCGCTATGCCAAGTTCGTGAACCTTGTCGTGGCGCAAAAGCCCAAGGGCATGTTGCTGGCCATGCATCTGTGCCGCGGCAACTTCAAGAGCACGCATGCAGCCGCCGGCAACTACGAGCCGGTGGCCGAAGCCCTGCTCAAGGAAATGGACCTGGACGCCTACTTCCTCGAGTACGACGACGACCGCAGCGGTGACTTCAAGCCATTGCGTTTTTTGCCCAAGGGCAAGACTGTTGTGCTCGGCCTGGTGACCACCAAGATAGGCACCATGGAAAGCAAGGATGCCCTCAAGCGCCGCATCGAGGAAGCCGCCAAATACGCGCCGCTGGACCAGCTCGCGCTGTCACCGCAGTGCGGCTTCAGCAGCACCGTACACGGCAACGACATCGCGGTTGAAGCCCAGCGCGCCAAGTTGCGGCTGGTGATTGAAACCGCACAGGAAGTCTGGGGCGATCGCTGACCTGATCGGCAGCCACACACAAAAGCCCGGCCTGCAAAAGCAGCCGGGTTTTTTTATGCGCCGCTAAATTGCTACAAAAAATGTAGCTGCCCACGTGCGTATTTATTGGGCTACAGCCATTTTCGGCAGTCAAAATGGCATGTTTTGAGGCTTTTTTGACCTTCCACAGGAGCTTTCGACGCCCTGACAGCCAAAAATGTAAAGTCGACTTTACATTTTCGGCCCGCTCATCCCATGAAGCGGTAAAGCGTCTTGCCGCGGCGGCTCTCGCCCGGCAGGTGAACTGATGACGGAAACGCCGGGCAATTCGGCGCGTTTGGATAGCCCTGCGGTTCCAGACACAGCGACTGCTGCTGCAGGTAGACCCGCCCGCTTTTCCCCGGCCCGCCCAGCAGCGGCTCACCGGCTTGCAGGCCGGTATAAAACTGCAGCGCCGGCTCGGTAGACCAGACTTCCATCACGCGGCCAGCGGCCCGCGCCCTCACCCGCGCGGCCAGCACGGGTGCATCGCCCGCAGCGCGACTGGTAAGGTAGCAGTGGTCATAGCCTTCAATGCTGCCCGCTCCCGCGTCAGTTCGCATGCGCTCGCCCAGCAGCACCGGCTGGCGGAAGTCGAAAGCCGTTCCCGCTACATCCAGCAGTTCACCTGTGGCGACCAGGTCGCCGGTCGTCGCAAAGTACTGGTTTGCAGCAATCATGACTTCATGGCTGCGCACGTCGCGTTGCGAGCCATCGGCTGATTCGCCGTTGAGGTTGAAAAATGCATGTGTGGTGAAGCTGGCCACCGTGGGCTGGTCAAGCGCCCTGGCTTCGTAATCCAGCACCAGCTCGTTCGCATCTGTCAGGCTGTAGGTCAGGCGCAGAATCAGCGCGCCGGGAAAGCCCTCTTCGCCATCTTCAAACCGGCAACCCATCTCCACACTTGAATCGCTGCGCTGCACTGCCTTGAACACCCTGAAACGCGAGCCCCGCTTGCCGCCATGCAGGCAGTGCGTCCCGTTGTTGGCTGCAAGCTGGTGGTGCACACCATCGAGTGTGAATGCGGCATTGCCGATTCGCCCGGCATAGCGACCGATAAAAGCGCCCATGGAGGCCGAGCCCTCCACCGCCGCCTCCAGGCTGTCATAGCCCAGCACCACGTCGGTAAGCTGCCCATCACGCCCTGGTACAAGAATCTGCTCTATCTTCGCGCCGTAGTTCGTGATGCAGGCCACCATGCCGCGTGAATTGCGCAGGGTGTAGAGCGCGACGGCCTCACCGTCCACCTCACCCCGAAAGCGCGCGGCATCAAGCAGCTTTGGTGGGGCAACATTGGCGGATGAACGCATATGAAGAACCTCAACTACAAAACGATGTCGCTAGTCTGCCACGATGGTCAGCAGCTCTTCACGTGTTTTGGGGTCAGTCATGTATTTGCCATACAGCGGCCCCATGCGGCGCACCATGGGCGAAGCATCCCTGAGCTTGACGAATATCGCCCCCTGCTTTGTGGTGGCATCCAGGGATGACAGCACACGTTTGTTCCAGAGATCGCGCATCAACAGGGCCGACTTCGCACCCGCAGCCATCACGGCCGCCTTCTCGTCCTTGTCGAGCTTGCCCCACAGCTTGACGGACACCACCAGTGCTTCCGGCGAGATGACATGGCTGGTCACATACACATTTTTGGCCACCTTGAAGTGCCCTGTCGATTCATAGGACGGCAGGTTGTTCTCGGCGCAGTCCACCTGGTCTTGCTGCAGCGCGCCCAGCACGTCCTTGAAAGGCAGGGCCACTGGCGTTGCACCCAGCAGCTTGACCATTTCGATGTAGATGTCCGATTGCTGCACACGGATTTTTTTGCCTGTCAGGTCGGCCACGCTGTTGATGGGTTTGACGCAATAAAACGAACGCGCGCCGCCGTCATACCACCCCACCACCACAAACCCCGATGACTTCAGGTTGGCGGCAAAACGCTCACCCAGCTTGCCGTCCAGGTGCTTGAACATGTGGGCCGAGTCCTTGAACAGGAAAGGCAGGTTCAGCACCTTGATGCCGGGCACTGCATCGGACAGCGGGCCCGAGCTGAACTCGGCAATATCGATCTCGCCGTTTTTGAGCATCTGCACCGCCTTGGGCTGGTCGCCCAGCGTGCCGTTCGAGAACACCTCGACCTGGTACTTGCCTTTGGTCACGTTGCCGACATCCTCGGCAAAGCTTTTCATCGCTTCCGTCACCGGATAGCCCTCGGGGTGGATGTTCCAGGCACGTAGTTTTGTCTGCGCGAAACTGGCACTGGTGGCCAGCGCAAAGCCAAGGCAAAGAAGCCCTTTGAAGGAAGCGTGCATTGTTGTCTCCGGTTGTACCCATGAGCGGCCCGCGGCTCAAGTCGCTTCTTTTTTTTGAATGCAGATCCGCCCTGACGGCGTGCGGTCAGTCCAGTTTGATGGACGCCTCTGTCACCACCTTCGCCCAGCGGCTGCGCTCCTGGTTGAAGAAGGTGTCCTGCTGCTGGGGCGTCATGGTGACCACTTCAGCGCCCTGCCCTGACAGCTTGGCGCGGATCTCCGGGCTCCGGATGATCCTGATGAGTTCGGTGTTGAGCCGGCTGATCACGGACGCAGGTGTGCCGTTGGCCACCAGCAGTCCCTGCCAGGTGCCCGACTCGAAACCGGCAAGCCCCTGCTCTGCCAGCGTCGGCACATCGCCGATCAGGGGCATGCGCGAGCCTTTGGAAACACCCAGTATCTTGAGCTTGCCGCTTTGCACAAAGGGCAGCGTGGCCAGCATGCCGTTCATCAGCACCTGTGTCTGGCCTGCAATGGTGTCGCTGACGGCCTGTGAGCCGCCCTTGTACGGAATGTATTGCCACTTCGCCTTGCTGGCCCGCTCAACAGCCACGCCCGCCAGGTGCGGTGCGCTGCCCATGGCCGTCACGGCAAAGTTGAGGCTGGATTTGCGCGAGAGTTCGACCAGTTCCTTGAGGTTGCTCACCGGCACTGATGGGTGAACCACCAGCAGATGCGGCGAGTAGGCCAGCATGGTGACGCCACGCAGGTCTTTGGAAGGGTCAAACCCCAGTTTGGTGTACACCGAAGGGCTGATGGCCAATGCCCCGGTGTCGCACAGCAGCAGCGTGTAGCCATCAGGTGCCGACTTGGCAACAAAATCTGCACCCAGGTTGCCGTTTGCGCCCGCCTTGTTCTCGACGATGACGGGTTGCTTCAATGCGTCTGACAGGGGTTGTGAGATGGCACGCGCAATGATGTCTGAAGAACCCCCGGGTGAATAAGGAACCACCAGGCGTATGGGTTTGGCCGGCCAGGCCCCACCCTGTGCCTGAGCCAGACCTGTGATGGCACCGCTACCCAAAACCAGTGAGCCAGCAATGAGCCCACGTCGATTGATCGTCATGTCTTTGTCTCCGTTGATGGTTTGGGGCCTCTGCGGGCCCTTGAAAAAAACAGGGTTGGCGTTATGCCACGTCGTGATGCGCCATCAGCTCCAGCGCACGCACCAGCGCCGAGTGATCCAGGTCCTGCATGTCATTGGCTGCACACACCTGCATGAGCTGCGCTGCGCCCGCTGTTTGCGGCAGCGCCACACCCAGAGTCCGGGCGCCGGAGAGTGCAAGGCCCAGATCCTTCTGGTGCAGGCCAATGCGAAAGCCGGGCGCGAAGGTGCGCTTGATCATGCGTTCACCATGCACTTCAAGAATGCGCGAAGCCGCGAAGCCGCCCATCAGCGCCTGGCGTACCTTGGCCGGGTCCGCGCCTGCCTTGCTGGCAAACAGCAGTGCTTCACCGACTGCGGCGATGTTGAGCGCGACGATGATCTGGTTGGCGACCTTGCAGGTCTGGCCGTCGCCGTTGCCGCCGACGAGTGTGATGTTCTTGCCCATCAGCTCGAACAGCGGCTTGACCTTGTCAAACGCTGCATCGGGGCCGCCGACCATGATGGTCAGGCTGGCCGCCTTGGCGCCAACCTCACCGCCGGACACGGGCGCGTCGAGGTAATCGCAGCCGAGATCGTTGATGGATTTTGCAAACTCCTTGGTGTCCATGGGCGAGATGGAGCTCATGTCGACAACTGTCTTGCCCCTGGAGAGGCCCAGCGAAACGCCGTCTTCACCAAACAGCACCCTGGCCACATCGGGGGTGTCCGGCAGCATCATGAAAATAATGTCGGCCTTCTCTGCTACTTCTTTCGCAGACTTGCAGGCCACGGCCTTGCCGGTCAACAGGTCTGCAGGTACCTTGCTGCGTGTGGTGAGGAAGACCTCATGCCCGGCCTTGATGAGATGCGCCGCCATGGGCGCACCCATGATGCCAAGACCGATAAAACCCAGTTTGCTCATTGTTTGATTCCTTGAAAGTTGATGCCGGAAACGGCGTGCATTTGCGGGAATGCGCGGAACCGGCTCTGCCGGGCCGCAGCATTGCCCCCCAGTGGGGGGAGGCGCGCGTCAGCGCGCTTCGGGGGGCGTCCTGTATTTGTCGTGCAGGGCCTGCGTGGCCGAGCGGAACACGCCCAAGTCGCTGCCCACGGCGACAAAGGTGGCGCCCATCTCGAGGTAACGGCGCGCGTCGGCTTCGACCGGCGCAAGAATGCCGGTGGGCTTGCCGCAGGCTTTCGCATCAGCAAATACCGCCGCGATAACCTTCTGCACATCCGGATGCCCGGCATTGCCAAGGTGACCAAGACTGGCAGCCAGATCTGAAGGGCCCACAAAAATGCAGTCAACGCCGTCAATGGCGGCAATGTCTTTTGCAGCCTCAACGCCCTTGCGGCTTTCAATCTGCACCATCACACAGATGTGGTCGTTGATGGACTTGAAATATTCGGGCACGGTGCCATAGCGGTTGCTTCGCTGCGACACCGAAATGCCGCGAACGCCCTGTGGCGGGTAGCGCGTGCCGCGCACGGCACGCAGGGCCTCGTCAACGCTCTCAACAAACGGAATCAGGAAGTTGTAAAACCCGGCATCCAGCAGGCGCTTCAGTTCAACTTCGTTGTTGCTGGTCGGCCTTACCACCGGGGCGCTCGGGCTGTCTTTCAGCGCCATGAGCTGCGGTATGAAAGTACCGACATCGTTGGGCGAATGCTCACCGTCGAGCAATATCCAGTCAAAGCCGGCCACGCCCAGCACTTCTGTCGTGATGGCATTGGCCAGTGAAGACCAGCAGCCTATCAGGCGTTTGCCTGCAAGCAGGTCCTGCTTGAAGCGGTTGGGAAAGGGTTGGTAGGGTGTGGGCTGTGTCATGGTGATTTGCTGTTGCTCTAACGGTTTCGATTCGGTTCTATTCAGCCTTGATATTGGCGGCCTTGATGACGCGCGCCCACTTGTCGACTTCCGCCTTCTGGTAGACGGAAATCTGCGCTGGCGTCATGTTTGAAGGCTCCATGCCGAAGCCCTTGAGCTTGGCCTGCACGTCTGGCAGGGCCAGTACCTTCATGACCTCGGCGTGCAGACGGTCAACGATGGGCTGCGGGGTGTTCGCGGGCACGAACATGGCCTGCCACGACACCATGTCGAAACCCTTCTGGCCGCTTTCGGCGATGGTCGGCACATTGGGATAGCCCGGCACGCGCTGGCTGCCGGTGATGGCGATGGCACGCAGCTTGCCGCTCTGAATGTGCGGGCCCACGACCAGGCTGGTGTCGAACATCATGTCGAGCTGCCCACCTATCACGTCCTGCACGGCGGGGCCTGAACCCTTGTACGGCGCATGCGTGAACTTCACGCCTGACTGGCTGGCCAGCAGTTCCAGCGCCATGTGCGGCGAGGTACCGATCCCGGGCGAGCCCGAGCTCAGGCCGCCATTCCTGGCGCGGCTGGCCTTGAGCACGTCATCCAGTGTGCGCATGGGGCTGCTGGCGGGCACCACCAGCAGCAGCGGAGCTGCACCCAGCATCGCGATGGGCGTGAAAGACTTGACCATGTCATACCCAATGGGGGTGGTGTAGAGGCTGCCATTGATCGAATGGGAACTGATGGTGCCGCCCAGCAGCGTGTAGCCGTCCGCAGGAGCGCGGGCAGCAATGGCCGAGCCCACGCTGCCGCCCGCCCCCCCCTTGTTGTCGATCACCACCGGCGTGCCCAGCGCGGTGGACAGTGCTGGCGCGATGACGCGGGCCAGCGTATCCGTATTGCCGCCGGGGGGGAATGGCACCATATAGGTGATGGCCTTGCCGGTGGGCCAAGTGCCCTGGGCGAATGCGCTCAGGGTTCCAAAGCCGGTGACGATAGCAGTGGCGGTGGCGGCGAGTGCGGTCTGAATGAGGGTGCGGCGTTGCATGTGTGTCTCCTTGATGTGTACTGTCTGTGATATGCGTGGATGAAAGGCTTTGCCGCCTCAGGGCATTTCGACGATCTCGACCCAGTTCGGGTTCTTGCCCGCTGGCTGGCTCTTGCCAGCGCCGGGCATGCCGGTGGCGGCGTCAATCGGGTGCAGGGACACGCCGTGCGAGTCCTGGCCGGTGGAAATCAGGAAGCGCCCCGTGGAATCCACTGCAAAACCGCGCGGCGTTTTCTCCGTCGGCGTCTGTCCCACCACCTGCAGCCTGCCAGTAGCGGGGTCGACCTTGAAGGTGGTCAGTGTGCTGGATGTGCGCTCGGACCCATAGAGGAATCTGCCGTCAGGAGAGATCTGCAGGTCGGCCGCCCAGACCTTGCCGGTGAAGCCCGGCGGCACGACGGTGCTGCGCTGCACATGGCTCATCGTGCCCTTCGCGGCATCATAGGCAAACACATCGACTCCGCCGTCCAGCTCGTTGATCAGGTACGCGTACTTCTGCGCCTTGTCCCAGAGGAAGTGGCGCGGGCCGGTTTTGGCGGGCGCAACGTTCACCAGCGGCGTGTCGTTGGGGCTGAGCATGCCGCTGGCCGCGTCGAACTTCCAGCTGGAGAGGTTGTCGCCACCCAGGCTGGTGGCAAACACGTACTTGCCCGAGGCATCGGCATGAATGGCATGCGCATTCGGTGCGGTTCGCAGGACCTGCTGGACCGGGCCAACCACGCCGTCTTTCTCGATGCTGTTCACGGTGATCTTGTTGCCGCCATAAGAGGCTGCGAACAGCCACTTGCCGCTCGGGTCGAGGTCGATGTTGGGAACGCTATCAGCCAGGGCGGACTCGCCCAGCTTCTTCAGCCCCCCGGTCGCACCGTCAATGGCGAAGGTGACCACGCGGAAGGGCTGCGAACGCAGCGCCACATATAAAAACTTTTTGTCCCTGCTCACCACCATGGGCATGGCGGTGCCGCCCACCGGCACTTTGACCACAGGCGTCAGGCTGCCGGCAGCGCGGTCCAGCTGCATCACCGAGATGTCCTGGCTGTCGGCATTGCTGACGTAAACCCAGGTCGCAGCAGATGCGCTGCCAGCCAGGACTGCAAAGCCCGTGGCCAGCATCGCAAAACCCCGGCGAACTGAATGTGAAGTCATTGAAAAACGGCTCATCTTTTGTCTCCTCTTTTTGGTTGTTAACGTTCAGGTCACAGGTGCGGGGTTGAACAGCACCAGCGCGTTGTGCAGCTTCCATTGCTCTGCCCAGGTTTTTTTGCGGCCGCTGGCCACGTCGAGCATGAAATTGAAAAGCTCCCAGCCGACGTCGGCAATGCTGGCGTCGCCATCTGCGATGCGGCCGGCATTGATGTCCATCAGGTCATGCCAGCGCCTGGCCAGGTCTGTGCGCGTGGCGACCTTGATGACGGGCACTTCTGCCAGGCCGTAAGGCGTGCCGCGTCCGGTCGTGAACACATGCAGGTTCATGCCGGCAGCCAGTTGCAGCGTGCCGCAGATGAAGTCGCTGGCCGGGGTAGCCGCGTAGATCAGGCCTTTTTGTTTGAGCTTTTCGCCCGGCGACAAAACGCCAGAGATGGGCGCGCTGCCCGACTTGACGATGGAGCCCATGGCCTTTTCAACAATGTTCGAGAGGCCGCCCTTCTTGTTGCCGGGCGTGGTGTTGGCGCTGCGGTCAACCATGCCTTTCTGCAGGTAGGCGTCGTACCAGGCCATCTCGCGGATCATGGCGGCAGCCACCTCAGGCGTGCTGGCGCGTGAGGTGAGCTGGTCTATGCCGTCGCGCACTTCAGTGGTTTCTGAAAACATGACAGAGGCCCCTGCCCTGACCAGCAGGTCAGTTGCAAACCCCACAGCCGGGTTGGCCGTCACGCCAGAGAATGCATCGCTGCCGCCGCACTGCACACCTACGACCAGCTCGCTCGCGGGCACGGTCTCACGCTGGCGGGCGTTGAGCTTTTCAAGATGCAGCACCGCCGTCTGCATGATGGACTCAATCATGGACATGAAGCCCACATGGTTCTCGGCCTGCAGGCAGACTACATCCAGCGGTGCGTCTGCGCTCTGACCCACGTCTGCCACGCTACGTTCATCAACAATCTGTATCGTGCCCGGCGGCATCAAACGCTCGGGCTGCAGCTTTTCACAACCCAGGCTGACCACCATGACCTCACCGCCAAAGTTGGGGTTCAGCGAGATGTTGCGCAGTGTGCGTATCGGGATGATGGCATCGGGTGCATCGATGGCCACGCCGCAGCCGTAGGTGTGCTCAAGGCCCACGACGTCATCAACATTCGGGAATTTCGGCAGCAATTCGGCCTTGATGCGCTTGACGGCAAAGTCGACAACACCGGCCACGCACTGAACAGTAGTGGTGATGGCGAGAATGTTGCGTGTGCCCACAGAACCATCGGCATTGCGAAAACCTTCAAAGGTGTAGCCTTCAAGCGGCTCCATGGGCCCGGGTTTGACGGTGGCGATGGGCAGGCCCTCCAGCCCGCGTGCGGCCGGCATCTCCAGCAGGCGCTCATGCACCCAGCTGCCGGCGGGGATGTCCTTTAGCGCATAGCCTATGGGTACGTTGTAGCGCAGCACCGCCGTGCCTTTGGGCAAATCAACCAGCGCAACCTTGTGCCCCTGCGGCACCTTGTCAACCAGGCGCAAACCATCTGCAAACACGGTGCCCGCAGGCAGGCCGCCGTCGTTGGCGACTATGGCCACGTTGTCACGTGGATTCATGAGGATGTGAAGCGGCGCAGCCATGGTCAGTGATCAGTAACTCAATAACTTAGTTAGTAGCGGGGTTGCACGCCCGTGAAGGACGGGTCGTACTTGCGCATCTGCCCAAGGTCGTCGCGGTTGCGTATGCCGCAGTTCAGGTAGTTGTCGTGCAGGCGGGCCAGGGCCGTGCGGTCAATCGTGACACCCAGGCCGGGGCTGGTCGTCACGCGCAGGCTGCCGTCTTCAAAGCGCAGGCGGCCGCCCTCCACGATCTCTTCGTCCTGCCACGGGTAATGGGTGTCGCAGGCGTAGGTCAGCAGCGGCACGCTGGCACACAGATGGGTCATGGCCATCAGGCTGATGCCCAGATGCGAGTTGCTGTGCATGGACAGGCCCAGGTCGAAAGTACGGCACAGCCGCGACAGCTGCTGCGTGGCGCGCAGGCCTCCCCAGTAATGGTGGTCGCTCAGCACGATCTTCACCGGGCAGCCCATGTCGGCGTTGCGGCGGAACTCTGCAAAATCGGTCACCACCATATTGGTAGCCAGCGGCACTTCGCATTCACGTGCCACGGCGGCCATGCCGTCCAGGCCAGGCGCCGGGTCTTCGTAATACTCCAGCACGCCGCGCAGCTTGTCGACGATGCGCAGGCTGGTCGCCACGCTCCAGTTGGCGTTCGGGTCTATGCGCAGCGGCGTGCCAGGAAAGGCTTTTGCCAAAGCCAGCAGACCGGCTGCTTCATCATCGGGCGGCAGCGCACCGGCCTTCAGCTTGATGCTCTTGAAGCCATACTGCGCGATCATCTGACGGGCCTGCGCCACCAGTTGATCTGGTGTCACGGCCTCGCCCCAGGGGTCGGCCGGATAGCCGGACGATGCAGGCTTGTCGATGTGCACCGCGTGTTTGTAGAACAGGTAGGCCGAATACGGCACGCAGTCGCGGGCCGCGCCGCCCAGCAGGTCGACCACCGGTGCGCCGGCAAGCTGGCCCTGCAGGTCCAGCATGGCGACCTCGAAAGCACTGACCACCTTGGCCACGTTCTTGGACACATGGGTGCCCGGCGCCAGCGATACCTGCTGGCCGAGAAATTCAGACGCCGTCAGCGCAGGCGGCGTGACCAATGCGGCCACACGCGTTTCCATCTCATTGAGCGACCACGGCGAGAGGCCGACCAGGCTGGGTGCCGCCTTCGCCAGCACCTCCAGCATGGGCAGGTCGCCATAACTCTCGTTGATGCCAACCAGGCCCGAGTCTGTTTCCAGTTCAATGATGGATCGCAGCGCCCAGGGCTCGTGTATGCCGGCCGCGTTCAGCAGCGGCGGATCGCGGAACGCGATGGGCGTGATGCGGATGTGCCGGATGGCATGCGAAGTGGTCATGACGAAAGCTGTGGCGAGGTGGAGAGGCGGGTTGGCTATTTATTTGGCTGCGGCCATGAACATGTTGGGCAGCCACAGCGAGAACGCAGGCACGTAGGTGACCAGCATCAGGCACAAGGTCAGTGCGCCGTAGAAGGGAAGGATGGACTTCATCACCTCCCCGACCGATATCCCCCCTATCGCGCAGCCGACAAATTGAGTCACCCCCACCGGTGGCGTGTTCAGGCCGAGCGCACAGTTGATCAGCATGACCATGCCGAACTGTGCCGGGTGCATGCCGAACTGCATGGCAATGGGCAGGAAGATGGGTGTGCACACCAGGATGGTGGCGGCCATGTCAAGGAAAGTGCCGAGCAGGAACAGCATCACGTTGATCATCAGGAAGATGACCCACGGTTCGGTGGAGATCGACATCATCAGCGCGCCAGTTTTCTGCGGCACTTCGTACAGCGCCATGAAATACCCGAAGGCCGATGAAATGCCGATCAGCAGCAGCACGACGCCGGTGGTCTTGCAGGCCTTGGCGCAGGACTTGATGAAGTTCTTCCAGCTCAGCGAACGGTAGACGATGGCCGTCACGAACATGGCCCACAGCACCGCGGTCGCGGCCGATTCGGTTGCAGTGAACACGCCCGACAGGATGCCGACCAGGATGATGACCACAATGAGCAGGCCGGGCAACGCCGCCACGAATGCGACCAGCACCTCGTGCCAGCCAGGGAAGGCGCCGCGCGTTGGATAACCGCGCTTGACCGCGACATAGTAGGCCGCGCCCAGGTTGCACAGCGTCAGCAGCAGGGCCGGAATGACACCTGCAAGGATGAGGCTGAGCACGCTGACCGAGGCAATGCCGGTGGTCGCCAGCGTGAAGATGATCAGGTTGTGCGAGGTCGGCATCAGCACGCCGACCAGCGCGGCGTGCGTCGTGACATTGACCGCGTAATCAGCGTCATAGCCCTCCTTCTTCATGAGCGGGATCATCACCGAGCCCATGGCGGACACGTCGGCCAGTGCGGAGCCGGCAACGCCGCCGAACAGCGTACAGCCGATCACATTGCTCATGCCCAGGCCGCCGCGCACATGGCCCACCAGGCTGTTGGCAAAGCGCACGATGCGTTCGGCAATACCGCCGTAAAGCATCAGCTCACCGGCAAACACAAAGAACGGAATGGCGAGGAATGAGAAAACCTGCATGCCGCCCACCATCTTCTGGAAGACGATGGGCACCGGCACACCGGCATACAGCACGGTGGCGATAGACGCCAGACCGATGGAGAAAGCCACCGGCACGCCGATGATCAGGAAGACGAGGAAGGTGATGGAAAGAACAGCGAGTTCCATGATGGTTTGCCTTGGCTCTGGAGCAGTTTTTGTTGGAGTTTTTCTGGGATCAGTGCCAGGACGGCATGACTTCTTCGCCGCGCAGCAGCGCGATGACGTGCTCGAACGAGAACAGGACAATCAGTACACCGGCAATCACCAGCGCCAGGTAATCCACACCTTCGGGAATGCCGAGCATGGGGTCCAGTTCAGCCCACTTCAGGCGCGTCCAGATCCAGCCGGCCCAGGCCATGACGCCGCCGAACATCGCCACGAGCACGTGGATCAGGATTTCGATCTTGAGCCGCATCGACACGGGCAACAACGCGACCATGGAATCGAGCCCGATGTGCCCGGCGTCGCGCACACCCACGGCAACGCCCAGCGCCGTGATGTAGAGCACCAGCTGCAGCGCCAGCGCCTCCGTCCAGGTCGGGGTGTCGTTGAAGATGTAGCGGCCGACCACCTGCACCTGCACCGCTAGGATCAGGACGATCAGGCCGACGATGGCGAGCATCAGGCCGACCTTGCTGATGACCGCGCAGATACGGTTGAGCAAAAGATCAGCGGGCGGCTGGCTGTGCGCGTCGGTTTCAATCGGCGACGTTTCTATCGGCCCGGTTTCTATTGGCGCTGTTTGCAATGGGGTGTTCATGTGAGGTCCGACGTTAAGACACGGCAGAAAGAAGAAGAAAGCGGAAAAGAGCAGGAAAAAACAGGTACAGGAGAAGCCCGCGCGGACGAGGTCCACGCGGGCCGGGGATGCAGGCTTACTTGGTGTCCTGCGCAGCCTTCACCAGACGCTGCAGGTCAGGCGTGTTGATGAACTTGGCATACACGGGCTGCATGGCGGCCTGGAAGGATTTCTTGTCCACATCCTTGACGAGCTGCGTGCCGGACTTGAGCACGACGTCCAGGGCCTTGGCCTCCTGCTCGTCCCACTTCTGGCGCTGGAAGGTCACTGATTCCTTGGCGGCGGCGCGGAACATGGCCTGGTCTGCAGGCGACATCTTGTCGAACACGGCCCTGGAGATCACCAGCATTTCAGGCGCCATCGAGTGCTCGGTGTACGAATAGACCTTGACGGCTTCGTAGTGCTTGAAACCTTCGTAGGAAGGGATGTTGTTTTCAGCCGCATCGATCAGGCCGGTCTTCAGGGCGGTGTAGACCTCGGCAGTCGGCATCGGCGTTGCATTGGCGCCCATGGCGTTGGCAACGGCCACCCACAGGTCCGAAGGCTGGACGCGGATTTTCATGCCCTTGGTATCGGCCAGCGTACGGACGGCCTTCTTGGCGTAGACGGAACGCGCGCCGCTGTCATAGAAAGCGAGGCCGACCAGGCCCTGGCTTTCGCAGCCCTTGAGGACTTCTTCGCCAACCGGGCCGTCCAGAACCCGGCGCATGTGCGGGATGGAGTTGAACAGGAAGGGCATGGTGGGCACCAGGCTCTTGGGGCACAGCGAATTGAGCGAGCTGATGTTGACGCGGTTCATCTCCAGCGCGCCTATCTTGACCTGGTCCAGGGTTTCCTTCTCGGAGCCCAGTGCGCTCTTGTTGAAAACCTTGATGGTGTACCTGCCACCGCTTTGTTTGGCCAGCACCTCGCTCATGTGACGCACGGCCGAGACAGTCGGGTAGTCGTCGCTGTTGTGCACATCGGCAGAGCGCAGCTCGACGGCTTGTGCGGAAAAAGCCAGCAGGCCTGCGGCCAGGGCGGTAAGTTTCAGGGTTGCTTTCATTGTCTCTTCCTCTAGGTTGGTGGTAAAAAACGCGTTAACTAACTCTTTGATATTTTTTTAAAGCGTGCACGCAGCTTCGGGCAGCCCGCGTACGCCGGGGCGCAACGCAAACACACCGCCGGCCAGCGGCTGGTCAGATAAATCGATGCCCCCCGGGCGAATCGATGTCACGAACAGGGTGTCAAGCCCGGCGCCGCCAAAGGCGCACATGGCTGGTTTTTTGACGGGCACCGCCAGCGAGCGGTCCAGCCTGCCGTCGGGTGTGAAGCGGTGGATGAGGCCCGCATCGTTGCCGCAGATCCAGTAGCAGCCCTCGGCATCCACAGCAGCGCCATCAGGCCGACCGGGAAATGCATTCATGTCGACAAACACGCGGCGGTTCGTTGGCGTGCCGGTCGCGGTTTCGTAGTCGAAAGCCCAGATCATCTGCACCAAGGGGTGCGAATCGGACAAATACATGGTCTTGCCGTCAGGGCTGAAGGCCATGCCGTTGGGCGTGATGAAACCTTCAAGCAAGGTTGCGAGGCCGGCGTCGCCGTCATAGCGGTACACGTTGCCGACTTTTGCGCCGGCAGACATGTCCATCAGCATGGTGCCCGCGAGAAAGCGCCCTTGCCTGTCGCAGCGGCCGTCGTTGAAGCGCATGCCGGGCATGGCGTGGCTCACGGGGGCCAGTTGCGTGAAGCCGAGCTTGCCACCGGCTTGAGGATCAAGCCTGAACACGCCGCTTTCGGCACCCACAATCCAGCCGCCACCCGCCACCGCGCCTATGCAGGCCAGCATTTCAGGCGCCGTCCAGGTCGTCAGGCCGGCGGCTGCATTCCAGCGGCACAGTTGGCGCGCGGGAATATCCACCCAGTACAGCGATTGTTCAGCCACGCTCCAGACCGGGCTTTCGCCCGTGCCGTTGCGCGCGTCAAGAACCAGTTCGGCCTGTACAGACATCGCAGCACCCATGGTCATCCCGCTCAGGCGACCTTGTCAGGTGAGACGTCGGGGAAGGGGCCGGCCTTCACGAAACCACCGCCCTGGTAAATGGCAGATGGGTCATTCAGGTCTGGCGAAGATGTCCTGGCGTAAATGGCATCGCGGAATACATCGGAGCTGTCCTGCGGCACATAACCGACATGGCGCGAACGGCTGTTGTCCCACCAGGTCACGGCGTTATCGGACATGCCGAAAATGATGCTGTGGCCCAGCACCGGCGTGGTCAGGCAGGCGGTGATCAGGCGGTGCAGGTCGTCAAAACTCAGCCAGGTGGCCAGCATGCGGCGGTCACGCGGCTCTTCAAAAGATGAGCCGATACGCACGCAGGCCGTCTCAATGCCGTAGCGGTCAAAATAAAGGCGCGACAGGTCTTCGCCGAAGGCCTTGCTCAGGCCGTACAGGCCGTCGGGACGTGGCGGGTCGTCGGCCGTGATGGTCTGGTCCTGGCGGTAAAAGCCGACCACATGGTTGGAGCTGGCAAACACCACACGCTTGACGCCATGCTTGCGCGCTGCTTCATACAGGTTGTAGGCCCCAATGATGTTGCCCTGCAGGATGGGCGTGAACGGCCCTTCGACCGAAATGCCGCCCAGGTGGATGATGGCGTCAACGCCCTTGACCATGGCATCGACAGCTGCGGCATCGGCCAGATTGGCCAGCACCACTTCTTCGCCCGCCTCTGCGGCGCCAAAATCCTGGAGGTCGGACAGCCTGAGCGTGGTGCAGTTGGCTTTCAGGCGCTGGCGCAGGGCCTTGCCCAGGCCGCCAGCCGCGCCGGTGAGCAGCAGTTTTTCGTGAACCTTGATCGTCATTTTTTATACAGGTATCGCAGTTTTAAGACTGGACATTTTTTTGAAGTTTGCTAAAGTTGACCTAAATCCGAAGTCATAGGTTGTCTGATGACTGAATTTTGTTTCTCACCCCAAGCCCTGTCAACGACTTTTTGATGGAATCAAGGAAAACCCCTAGCTTTGCCGAAGACGGCGCCCTGGCACTCGCCCAGGACGAATCGCCACGCCTGCGCAGGCCGCGCGGGCTGGTGAGTGAAATCGTTGATTCGCTGGCCGCCAGCATTCGTGAAGGCCGCATGCAGCCGGGTGAAAAGCTGCCGACCGAAGCTGAAATCATGGCGAAGTTCGACGTCAGCCGCACTGTCGTGCGCGAGGCGCTTTCGAAGCTGCAGGCCTCCAGCCTGGTCGAAACCCGCCACGGCATTGGCACCTTTGTGCTGCAGCCGCAGGACGCCGGTAACTTCCGTATCAATGCCGAAGACTTCGCCACGGTGGCCGATGTGATCTCCGTGCTTGAGCTGCGCATCAGCCTTGAAACCGAGGCTGCAGGCCTGGCTGCGGCAAGGCGCACCCCTGAAAACCTGGCTGCCATGGAGGCTGCACTGAAGGCGTTTTCAGATTCGATAGATGCTGATTCGGACGCCGTGCCGCCCGACTTCCAGTTCCACATGGAAGTCGCCCGCTCCACAGGCAACCGCCACTTCGCGGACCTCATGACCTACCTGGGCACCATGATCATCCCGCGCACCCGCGTCAACACCACGCAGAACGCGCCCGAGGGCCGGCTCAACTACCTGCAGCGCGTCAATGGCGAGCACGAAAGCATTTACAACGCCATCCGCAACCAAGACGCCGAAGCCGCCCGCGCCGCGATGCGCACCCACCTGTCGAACAGCCGCGAGCGGCTGCGCAAGGGCAAGAACGCACACACCACCCAGACCCTGAACGGCCAGTAAACGGGATAAGGGATATTTAACGTATACGGCAAATTTTTGATGTGTACGTTAAAAAATAGCCAAAAGTTAATATGGGACTTAACTTTTCAGGGTTTGAGCAGATTCCAGCTTAAAGAACTGCCTCAAAATGCCTGGAAAAGGCTATTTTGAGGCATTAAATTAGCCTCTAGCCCAATAGATATGCGCGTGAGCAGCTACTGAATTAATAGCAAAAATAAACCCGGCGGTCCTCGGTCGACTGCGAAATCGCAGCGCCGCCATGATCCCGTCGCGCAAACCTTGGCCCCCGGCACGGTCCAGGAAAAGCTGCGTATTCGGGTATGCCTTAGGTTGTAAATACGGCTTTTAGTTGTACGATGACTGATCAATAACCCTAATACAAGCACCTCATGACAGCTCAACAGGCCCAGACCGAACAGCTTTCCTCCGTACAGGCGTCTACCCCACGCATCACGCACATGCGGGTCATTCCGGTCGCCGGCCATGACAGCATGCTGCTCAACCTCAGCGGCGCGCACGGCCCCTTCTTCACCCGCAACCTTGTGGTGCTGACCGACAGCCTGGGGCACACCGGCGTGGGCGAGGTGCCGGGTGGCGAAAAAATCCGACAGACGCTTGAGGACGCGCGCGAACTCATCATTGGCCAGTCGCCCGGCAACTGGAACCACATCCTCAACAGCATGCGCGCCAGATTTGCCGACCGCGACAGCGGCGGCCGCGGCAACCAGACTTTTGATTTGCGCATCACCATTCACGCTGTGACTGCCGTTGAAAGCGCGCTGCTTGACCTGCTCGGGCAATTTCTCGGCGTGCCGGTTGCGGCACTGCTGGGCGACGGCCAGCAGCGCGACTCGGTCGCCATGCTGGGCTACCTCTTTTATATTGCGGACGGCAAAAAAACCGGCCTGCCCTACCTCGCCGACCCCGGTGCAGACGACGACTGGCTTCGTCTGCGCCATGAACCGGCCATGGACGCCAAAAGCATAGTCCGCCTGGCAGAAGCCGCGCATGCGCGCTACGGCTTCAAGGACTTCAAGCTCAAGGGCGGCGTGCTGCGCGGCGAAGAAGAGATGGAGGCCATCATCGCGCTGTCGGAGCGCTTTCCCGATGCGCGCATCACGCTGGACCCGAATGGCGGCTGGCTGTTGAAAGACGCCATACGCATCTGCAAGGACAGACACAAGGAACTGGCCTATGCCGAAGACCCGTGCGGCGGTGAAGGCGTGTTCTCTGGCCGCGAGGTAATGGCCGAGTTCCGCCGCGCCACCGGCCTCATGACGGCGACCAACATGATCGCCACAGACTGGCGCGAGATGGCGCACACCATTCAGCTGCAGTCGGTCGACATCCCGCTGGCCGACCCGCATTTCTGGACCATGGAGGGCTCGGTGCGCGTGGCGCAGCTCTGCCAGACCTGGGGCCTGACCTGGGGATCACATTCAAACAACCACTTCGATGTGTCGCTTGCGATGTTCACGCAGGTCGCAGCTGCTGCGCCTGGCAAAGTCACGGCCATAGACACGCACTGGATCTGGCAGGACGGCCAGCACCTGACAAAAAACCCGCTCAAGATTGTTGACGGTGAAGTAGCACTGCCGAAAAAACCAGGCCTCGGCGTGGAGCTCGACATGGATGCGGTCGAAGCCGCGCACCAGCTTTACCTCAAGCACGGCCTGGGTTCACGCGACGACGCGGTGGGCATGCAGTTCATGATTCCTGACTGGAAGTTCAATCCCAAGATGCCCTGCATGGTCAGATAATTTGGCCCCCACGGTCGCTCACTTCGTGTAGCTCCCTGCCCCCCGAGGGGGCCGCCCGCCTGTGGCCCGGCAAAGCCGGTTCCACGGCTCCACTTGCAAAAGAATAAGTCAGACGCGCCACCGAGCGTGGATCACCCCGGCTGGCCTAGGCCCAGCAAACGCATAGCATTGCCCTTGAGGATGCCGGGCATCACTTCCGGCTTGAAGCCTGCATCTTCAAAATCCTTCATCCAGCGGTCTGGCGTGATCAGCGGGTAGTCGCTGCCGAAAAGGATGCGGTCCTTGAGCAGTGTGTTGGCGTACTGCACCAGTTGCTTGGGAAAGTACTTGGGGCTCCAGCCAGACAGGTCTATCCAGACATTGGGCTTGTGGGTGGCTACGCTCAGCGCTTCGTCCTGCCACGGAAAGCTCGGGTGCGCCATGACGATCTGCATATCGGGGAAATCAATCGCCACATCGTCCAGGTGCATGGGGTTGGAATACTCCAGCCGCAGGCCGCCGCCGCAGCGCATGCCGCTGCCTATGCCGCTGTGGCCGGTGTGGAAGATGGCCGGCAGCTTGTACGCGTTGATCACCTCGTAAATCGGCCAGGCCATTTTGTCGTAGGGGTGGTAGCCCTGCACCGTCGGGTGGAACTTGAAGCCCTTGATGCCGTGCTCGGTAATCAGCCGCTCCGCTTCGCGCGCACCCATCTTGCCCTTGTGCGGATCAATGCTGCCGAAGGCCATCATCATGTCGCTGTTCTTCTTGGCGGCCTCTGCGATCTCCTCATTCGGGATGCGCCGGCGGCCCAGCTTGGACTCGCTGTCGACCGTGAACATGATCAGGCCAATCTTGCGTTCACGGTAATAGGCGATGGTTTCTTCAATGGTCGGGCGCTTCGAGTTCTTGAAGTACTTGTCTGCGGCGCGGTCGTATTCCTCGCCATAGTTGTCAAACGGGTTCCAGCAGCTGACTTCGGCGTTGGTGTGGATGTCTATGGCGATCAGGTTCTTGCAGTCCATGTCGTGTCCCGGGTAAATACTTAGATGAATGATGTCGGGGTGGCTTAAATTAGCTATTCAATATAGCTTTATTCAAACCATCAAACAATATGCAAAATCCCCAAGCTGAAACCAATCCGGGGGACGTTTCAGTCGAACACCGCGGTGCGATTTCCATTGTGCGCCTGTGCCGCCCCAAAAAGCGCAATGCCATCAACGACGGCCTGATGGCCTCGCTCGGCCAGCGCTTTGCGGAGCTGCCATCCGAAACCAAAGCCGTCGTCATCGCGGGCGAAGGCGATCATTTCTGCGCCGGGCTGGACCTGAGCGAGCTCAAGGACCGTGATGCGGTCGAGGGCCTGCACCACTCACGTTCATGGCACAAGATACTGACCGAGATGGAATTTGGCCGCGTGCCCATCGTGGCGGCCCTGCACGGCGCTGTGGTCGGTGGCGGGCTGGAGCTCGCCAGCACCTGCCATATCCGTGTGGCCGACGAGACCACCTTTTTTGCCCTGCCCGAAGGTTCACGCGGTATTTTTGTCGGCGGCGGCGGCTCGGTGCGGATTCCCAAACTCGTGGGCGCCCACCGCATGCTCGACATGATGCTGACGGGCCGCGTCTACAAGGCGGCAGAAGGCGTGGGCATAGGCATGGCGCAATACCTGGTGCCTCCCGGCGAGGCCCTGGCCAAAGCCATCGAACTGGCTGAGCGCATTGCCGAGAACGCGCCCATGACCAACTACGCGCTCATGCACGGCCTGCCCCGCATCGCGGAACAGCCGGCCGACCACGGTTTCCTCACCGAAGCCATGCTGGCGGCGATTGCGCAGTCGGCGCCCGAAGCCAAAGCCCGCGTCCGTGCCTTCCTGGACGGCACCGGCCCCAAGGTCAAATTCAAATGAGCCGCGCGACTGTCACGCCAAGGGCCACATTTCGCCCCTTTGATTTTGGTGTGACGCGTGCCTTGCGCCGCGATGCGGGGGCTGTGACCTACCTGCAGGCAGAGCAGCCGCTGCAACCCTATCCAGAACGCATGACCGACAGGCTGCTGCACTGGGCCAGGCTCAAGCCCGATCAACCGCTCTATTCAAGGCGCGACCCGGCACTGGGTGGCGACTGGCGTTACCTGACTTTTGCACAGGCCCTGGAGTCCGCACGCGCAATTGGCCAGGCCCTGCTTGATCGCGGCCTGAATGCCGAACGGCCGCTGGCCATCCTCAGCGAGAACAGTCTTGAGCACGCCATGCTGGCACTGGGCGCCATGTACGCAGGCGTTCCGTTCTGCGCGGTGTCACCGCCCTACTCGCTCGTCAGCAAGGACTTTGACAAACTGCGCCACGTCATGGACACGCTCACCCCGGGCCTGGTGTTCGCGGCCGACTGGCAGCGCTATGGCCGGGCGATCGAGGCGGTTGTGCCGCGTGATGTTGAAGTGGTCATTGGCGCTGACGACACGGAGGCTGCAGGCCGGGACATCACGCCGTTTGCCGACCTGCTCAAAACGCAGGCGACAGCGCAGGTCGATGCGGCCATGGCGGCGACCGGGCCTGACACGCTGGTGAAGTTCCTGTTTACCAGCGGCTCCACCAAGTTGCCCAAGGCCGTCATCAACACACAGCGCATGATCTGCGCCAACCAGCAGCAGATGGCCCAGTCCATGCCCGTCATCACGGAGTCGCCGCTGGTGCTGATGGACTGGATGCCGTGGAACCACACCGCAGGCGGCAACCACAACTTCTTCATGGTGCTTTACCACGGCGGCACGCTCTACATCGACGACGGCAAACCCACGCCTGCACTGCTGGGTGAAACACTGCGCAACCTGCGTGAAATTGCGCCCACCTGGTACTTCAACGTGCCGGTTGGTTTTGAGGCGATTGCCAGTGCCATGCAGACCGATGATGTCTTGCGGCGCAACTTCCTGTCGCGCGTACGCCAGCTTTTTTACGCCGGGGCTTCGCTGTCCCAGCCGGTCTGGGACAGCCTGTACGCCAGCTCCGAACGGGAGTACGGCGAAAGAGTCGTCATGACTGCAGGCCTGGGCATGACCGAGTCCAGCCCCTTCGGCCTGTTCGTGACCACACCGCATTCAAAAGCCGGCGACCTCGGCTTGCCGGGGCCCGGCCTTGAATTGAAGCTCGTTCCCATGGGTGACAAGACCGAGATCCGTTACCGCGGCCCCAACATCACGCCCGGTTACTGGCGCAATCCGCAGGCCACGCAGGAAAGCTTTGACGAAGAAGGGTTCTTCTGCACGGGCGACGCCGTGCAGTGGATTGACCCTGATGACATTCACCAGGGCTTGCGCTTCGATGGCCGCATTGCAGAAGACTTCAAGCTGGCCACCGGCACATTTGTCAGCGTGGGCCCAATGCGGGCCAGGATCATTTCCGCCGGAGCGCCTTACGTGCAGGATGCCGTGATCACCGGCCTGGACCTCCATGAAGTCGGCGCCATGCTGGTCGCCACCCCCGCCCTGCGTACCCTGAGCGGCCTGGGTGCCGGCGCTTCCATCAGCGAGGTGGCGGCTTCAGCCCCCGTCAAGCGATGGCTTCAGAACCTGTTGAACAGCCTGACAGCAAGCGCCACCGGGAGTTCCACACGCATTGCACGCGCGCTGATCCTCACGGAGCCCGCGTCCATCGACAAGGGCGAGGTCACCGACAAGGGTTCGATCAACCAGCGCGCCGTCCTCAAGCACCGTGCCGCCCTGGTCCAGGCCCTGCATGACGGCAGCGCCGCGCATGTGGTCGTGGCAGACACCCCGACACGCGCATCAATGACACCCGCCTCACCGGCAGCCCGCACGGCATAGGCGCGCGGCTGCAGCACCGACAAAAGCAAACTGAAATCACCCGGCCCATAACGTCAACAACCTCAACAGGAGACTTTTATGCTTCATCGCCGCACCCTTCTTCGTTCAGCCGCCACCACAGGCCTGACGGCCTGCATAGGCGCGCCACTGCCTGCATTGGCCCAGGCACCCATTGAAACGGTTCGTGTCATCGTCGGCTTCCCGCCGGGCGGAACCACCGACGCTTTTGCGCGCCGTGTGGCCGACAAGCTGCGCGGCAACTATGCCGTCAATGCACTCGTGGACAACAAGCCCGGCGCGGGCGGGCAGATCGGCGTCACCGCGCTGCGCGAAAGCCCGGCAGACGGCTCGGTGATGCTGCTGACGCCCGCCTCCATGCTCACCATCTATCCGCACACCTTCCCCAAACTGCCCTACAAGATCGACGATGTCACGCCCATCAGCACGGCGCTGTACACCGCCCACGGCTTCGGCGTAGGCCCACAGGTGCCGGCCAATGTCAAAACACTGCGTGACTTCCTGGACTGGGCCAAAGCCAACCCCGGCATGGCCAACTATGGAACCCCGGGCGCAGGCTCCATGCCGCACCTGGTAGCGGCACTGCTTGAAAGGGCATCGGGCGTGCCGATGAAACAGATTCCGTACCGCGGTTCCGGCCCCGGCATACAGGAACTGCTGGGCGGCCAGATCGCCGCTTTCTCATCACCGCTCGGCGATTACCTGCCTTACCTGCAGAGCGGACGCCTGCGGCTGCTGGCCGTGACAGGCACCACACGTTCAAAATTCGCACCCGAGGTTCCGACCTATGCCGAACAGGGCTTTGCCGAGCTGACCATGCGCGAGTGGTATGGCATTTTCATGCCGCCACGTGCCAGTGCCGCTGTCACCGCACGGGCGCATGCCGCCCTGCGCGCCGTGGTGGCACAAAAAGAAGTGATCGACTTTGGAACGCCTCTTGGCCTGGAAGCGATTGCCTCGCCCACCCTGG
Organism: Polaromonas sp.; assembly: GCF_016185115.1. Classification (GTDB taxonomy): domain Bacteria; phylum Pseudomonadota; class Gammaproteobacteria; order Burkholderiales; family Burkholderiaceae_C; genus Polaromonas. Next base: position 137,953 of record NZ_JACPOF010000030.1, read on the forward strand.
AGGACTTTGCGCGCACGCTCAAGGCGGATGCAGATTTGTGGGGGTCCTACGTGAAGCGCATAGGGTTTACGGCCGAGTCCTAGTCCTGAGCCCCCCGGCAGCGGCCAGCAACGGCCCCTGCCGGGCACACCTGAAGCTCGTGTAAGGTGTGCAGTTTTGTAGAACCCGTAACGCAACATGCCCCTATCCCCCGAAAAAGACCTGGATTCAGATCCGGCACCCGCCACCAGCCCCACCAGGGATCTGGACACCAGCTTCCTGGAAAGCCTTGTCGGGTACAACGCGAGGCGGGCCGTTCTGCAGATCATCGAGCTGTTCATCAGCCGCATGACGGACCATGACATGCGGCCTGTCCAGTTCTCCGTCATGTCTCTGATCGCACGCAACCCGGGCATCACATCGCGCCAGCTCTGCGATGTGCTGGGCATGATGTCGTCCAACCTGGTCGCCATGGTGCGGTCACTGGAAAAACGCAAGCTGATCATCCGCAAACCCCATCCCAATGACGGCCGTGCGACCGGTCTGCATCCCACCCGCGCAGGCACCGCGCTCGTGCACGTGGGGGAACAAACCATATCCGCCCTGGAAATAGAAGCGACGTCCGGTCTGACCTCTGCCGAACGAAAAACACTCATACGCCTGCTGAAAAAAATCTACCTGTAGCGGTCAGGCACCGGGGGTTTTGGGCAAGGCGCCTGCACCCGTGTCAATCAGCAAATACAGCATATCGCTTCACAGTCACAGTTTTCTGCTCTTTTGGCCGTGAAGCTGCACACCACGGTCTTTACTAGCTATAAAACCTGTAGCAGCGTGAAATTTTGCGTTATATTTGCACCACGCCACGGGATTGCCGGTCCAAGTGTGACTAAACTGTGACCAAATTCGAATCGAGGAGATGAGTTAATGAGTGCCAAGGAAAACGCCGCTGTCGGCCAGCTGTTTGAACTGCTCGAGTCACGTTATGCACTGCGCGTGTTGTGGGCACTGAAAGACGGCCATCCCCAGACCTTCAGGCTCCTGCAGGACAGCGTTGGCAGCATCACCCCGAACACCCTCAACACCCGCGTCAAGGAATTGCGCACTGCAGGCCTCATGACGCACGGCGACGCCGGCTACACGGTTACCCCGCTCGGCAACGACCTGCTCAAGCGCCTGGGTGAACTGCAGGGCTTTGCCGCCAAGTGGCAAGCCAGCCTGGCCAAGAAAAAATAACCCCTGCCTCCATAAAAAAAAGCGGCCTTCATGGCCGCTTTTTTGTTGGCATGTGGCACAGGTTCAGATGGCCGTTTCCAGCAGTTCAATCGGGTTGCCGAATTTTTCAGCAGCCGCCCTCACGGCCGGGTCACGCAGTGCAGTCAGAAAGCCGCCGTCAATCAAGGACTGGCCATCCACCTGCACCGTGCTGTCCAGCGTGACGAGATCCATGTGCACGGGCGGCTCTTCCCATTGGGGCATGGTGCGCAATATGTATTCGCTGGGTTTGGCGAGGTCTATGCCGAAATGCAGCGCACCCGGCGCGTTGGAGCCGGCGGGGTAAATCGTGTGGCGCGGCGCTTTCGGGTTGAAGCCGCAGCCCAGTTCAATCAGCCGCCCGCCCACCAGCATCTCGCGCAGGATGACGGCCTCTTCAGATTCACCCGTCACTTCCACAATCGTGTCGCTCTCAAAACGGCAGCCGATTTTTTCGGCAAACGGTTTGGCGAAACCCACGGCCCATTGCGGGTACAGCGTGCCCGACATGGTCACAGGCGCATTCGCGTCATTGCGATGCGCCGTGCGGTCCCACAGGTTGGGGCCATGCGTGGGCAGGTAGTGCACATAACAGCCGGGCTCGTCGGCGAACATCTTGCCGCGCCAGCGGTTGCCGGCCTGCAGCAACTGGCGCATCTCCGGCGTGTAGTCAATCGAGAAATCGCTGCCGCGCACGTCCGAGAACTTCACCGTGAAGTCCTTGCCTGCGGGGTAACGCTGCGCCGTTGCGCGGATGATCTCGCCCACCAGTTCAGCCGGGAAACGCGCCTGCGGCGTGTGCAGAAGGTCAAGGTCGCGGAAATAGGTGATCTTGACCCAGCGCTGGCCGGCGGCACGCTGCGCGATGAAGAACGGATCAAAGATGGAGCAGAACCATGTCGACACCACAAAATCGGCATCGGCCACCAGCGCCTTCACCAGCTCTGGCACCTCGGTCACCTGGCTGGTGCTTTCCATGTACTGGCGCACCGTGGCGCCGCGCGCGCGCGCCAGCCCCATCACCGCATCGGCCACGCGTGTGTCCAGCAGCGGGTCTGTCAGCAGCAGCACCTTGTCACCCTGGCCGAACGCAAAGGTGCGCTGGAAGTTTTCAAGCGCGGCGAAATAGTTTCTGGTGTCCGTCGTGGCGGCACGCACGCCGGGAGGCAGGCCTATCAGTTCATCTGTGGTCATCATGTGTTTGGTCCTCTTGTTCCATATCTGGTTCATTGCGAGACTAGGCGCATCGCCGCAGACAGTGCGTTAGCACGGCAAGGCGGTGCAACGACGTATCGCGGTGAAGCAGCTACGGAATCAGTCGACTGCGGCGCCTGAGCGCTTGACTGCATTGCCCCACAGCGTGATGTTGCTGGCAATGTATTTTGAAAGTTCTTCAGGCGTGGTCGGTGCCACGTCGGCGCCGCGCTGCTGCAGTTGCGCGCGCAGTTCAGGGTCGGTCTGCGCCTTGTGGATGGCGGAGACCAGCCGGTCAACGATGGGGCGCGGCGTGCCGGCGGGCACCATGATGGCGTCCCAGGCGCTGACGTCAAAACCTTTGAGGCCTGACTCGGCCACGGTCGGCACGTCAGGCCAGGCCGGCACACGTTTGGGTATGGTCACTGCCAGCGGCTTGACGCGCCCGGCTTTGGCCTGCGGCGCTGCGTTGGGCATGACCTCGATCATGAAATCAACCTGCCCGCCAATCAGGTCGGTCATGGCCTGCGCGCCACCGCGGTAGGGAATGTGCACTGCGGACACGCCTGCGCTGGCCTTGTAGATTTCACCAGCCAGGTGCGAGGTCGTGCCATTGCCGGCAGAACCGAAGGTGTACTTGCCGGGGTTGGCCTTGAGCAGTTTCGTCAGGTCGGCCATGGAACTGACCGGCAGATTGGGCCGCACCACCACCATGGCGGCCAGTTGCGTCAGCTGCGACACCGGCTCCAGGTCTTTGAGCGGGTTGAAGCCGGGCGCCTTGTAAATGGTCTGGTTGATGGCCAGCGTGCCGTTGGTGCCGTAGAGCAGCGTGTAGCCATCGGCCGGCGCTTTTGATGCAGTGACGCTGCCGACATTGCCGCCTGCGCCTGCCAGGTTTTCAAACACGATGGGCTGGCCCAGCTCGCGGCCCACACGCGTCATGACCAGGCGCGCCAGGATGTCGCCGCCGCCGCCGGCGGTGAAGGGCACGATGACCTTCAAGGGCTTGTTGGGGTAGCCTGCGACCTGCGCCTGCAGTGAAGGCACTGCCGCCATGGCGAGCATGCCAGCGGCAAAAAGTCTGGCGAGTGCTGCCAGGGTATGTCTCTTGGGGGGGTTGTTCATGGGGAAGTCTCCGGTTTATATTGCACGCAATAATACCATCTCGCTTGAATTTTATGGAACATTAGCACCATATTGCATGCAATAATAAGCCTCATGTCTTCGCAGATCGACTACACCATTGACCGGCTGCGCCAGCAGGTCCTGAGCGGCAGGCTGGCGCCTGGCGCACGCATGGTCGAGCTTGAACTGTCTGCGCAACTGGCCGTGTCACGCACACCGATTCGCATTGCGCTGGCAGAGCTTGAGAAGGAAGGCCTGCTGGAGCGCCTGCCGACGCGCGGCTTCAGGGTGCGACAGTTCACGGTGGACGAAATTGCAGACGCCGTCGATGTGCGCGGCGTGCTCGAAGGCATGGCTGCGCGCAGTGCCGCCGAGCGCGGGCTGGGTGCAGGGATCAAAACCCGGCTGCAGGACTGCATCACCGAAGGCCGTCTGCTGCTTGAAAAGGCCGAAGTCGCAGGCCACGTGATTGACGCCGCACGCTGGGTGCCCATGAATGCGCGCTTTCATGCCGCGCTGGTGGAAGCCGCAGGCAACAGCACGCTGGCCTCAGCGCTGGCGCATGTGAGCAAGACACCGATGGCAGGCGCCGGTGCGCTCAGCCTCAACGGCGTGCTGCCGCTGCTTGAATACCGCTTCATCCAGCGCGCGCAGACCGATCATGAAGACGTGCTGGCCGCGCTGCTGGCGGGTGAAGGTGCACGCGCCGAAGCGCTGATGCGTGAACACGCACACCGCAGCCGCAACAACAAGCGCGAACTGATTGCGCGCATGCAGGCGCCTGCTGCAGGAAAAAGCGCCAAAGGCCGGGCCAGGCCGTCCGCCTGAGTTTTGCCTAGGCCACGGCGGGCCGCGTCCGGAAGCGCATCAGCAGCGCACCAATCACCGCCGTCAGGGCCAGCGCCGACAGGGCCAGCGACCAGTGCACGCCGATCACAGCGCCCATCAGCCCCACAGTGATGCCGCTGAAGGCACGCATGCCGAGGGCCGCCATATTGAACAGCCCGATCACACGGCCGCGAATCTCGCCGGGCGCATTGAGCTGCACCAGCGCCTGCGTCATGGAACTGAAGGACAACTCCAGGAAACCGGCGATAAAGAGCAGCGTCAATGCCAGCGGGTAACTGGAAGACAGCGCAAAACCTGCGAGCGCGGTACACCACAGCACCGCCAGGATCAATGCAGTGCGCGGGTTGGATTTGAGCAGGCCGCCGCCTTCAAGCAGAAAGCCCGCCAGCAGCGCGCCCGCCGCATCAGCCGCCAGCAGCATGCTGTACGACACACCCGGGTCGCCATGGCCGAGGTCATGCGCAAAGCCCGGCATCTGCGCCTGGTAGGCGCCACCTATGAAGAAAGATGTGCAACCCGCCAGCAAGGTCATGGACACGATGAGCCGGTTACCGGCGATGTCGCGCATGGTCTGCACGATGTCAGCAAGGCCCCGCACAGCGCGCTTGATGGCTGCAGGGCCCTTGCGGAATTTCGGGCCGTAAGGCGCCTTCCATAACCAGAGAATCAGCGGCAGGTAAAACACGGCGTTGAGCAAAATGCCGTGCGAGGGGCCCATGGCCAGCATGATGAGTCCGCCCACCGCAGGGCCGACCAGCACACCCAGATAACGTGCGGATGCATTGAGGCGAACGGCACTTGGCAGGTCACGCGGCTCGACGATGTCATGCAGCAGCAGCTGGCTGGCCGTTTGCCACAGCACACCCGCGACGCCGTGAATGGTCAGCAGCACCATGGCATGCCACATCTGCAGTGTGTCGGTGATGAAGAAGTAGCCCCAGCCTATGGATGCCGTCATGAAGAGCAGCATGCCGGCCTGGATGATGCGGCGCGGATCAAAACGGTCGGCCAGCGCACCGGCTGCGACCGAGAACAGCAGGAAAGGCAGCCAGTGCGACACGACGGCAAAGCCGCCCAACGCAGGCGACTGAAACTTCTGGAACACCATCCAGTAGCTGATGACGTGCTCGATGTTGTCGGCCATCATGGCCAGCACGTAGGTGAAAAAATGCATGCGGTAGCCGGGTACGCGCATGGCCGCGAATGAGGGTCGTACGACCGGCGCCATGGCTGGCGAGGGGGAAGGTGGGGTCAAGACAGGACTTTCAAAAACGGGGGCCGGACCCGCATGCGGAGGCCTCGGCATTCTGGCACTGGATGACAAACTTTGCTGAATGGCCAATTTCTGCGTTTGTCGTTGCGGACCTGATCCGCAATCCACGGGCGGTGGATGCCAGGCTGTGAGTTTTTTCAGGCGATGGTGATTGATCGACGATGGATCCCGGATCGAGTCCGGGATGACACATCTATATAGGAGCGCTGTTGTCTACCAGCCTCGGATCTCTTTCGCCGCTCTTTCGAGCACTTCCGCCACACGCGCCTGCTCTTCAGCGGACGCACCGTACTTTTCAATCAGCGCTGACTTGATGCTGCGCCTGGCCTGCTTGAGCGGCGCCGACATGCGGTGCCAGCCGTGGTGACCGCGGCGTTCGTCCAGGTCGTCGGCGCCCTCGCCGTCTTCACCTTCTTCTGCATTGCCGGACATAGCCCTGCGCACGCCATCCATCTTCTTGCCGATGAAGGCGAGCTGCTCCAGCAAGGTGTCAACCGTTGTGCGGTTCTGCTCGAGGTTGGCCAGGCCGGCTTCGGTGATGCTGTAGAGCTTTTTGGCGCCCTCCGTCGCCACTGTGGCGTAGCCGATCTCTTCAAGATAGGTCAGCGCCGGGTAGACCATGCCTGGGCTGGGGCTGTAAAAACCGTTGGAGCGTTCGTCCAGCGCCTTGATGACTTCGTAGCCATGGCGAGGCTTCTCGGCCAGCAGCGCCAGTATCAAAAGCTGCAGGTCGGCCGAACCCAGCTTGCGGCCCGGGCCCATGCCGCGACCGCCCCGGCCAACCCCCTTGCCTTCACCGGGAAAACCGCCGCCAAAGTCAAAACGGAAGCCGCCAAAACCGCGGCCGCCCATAGCGTGATGAGCGGCATGGTGAGCAGCGTGACGTTCATGATGGGCCGCATGGCGGGCTGAAACGTGGTCCTGAATGTGTTTGAAAAAGGGATGCATGTATGGCCTGAAAGAGTGGTGTGATGGACGCTACTATATCAAAGATACATCCAAAAACATATCTTACGATATAAATTCCTTGTAAAGCCAGATCGGCAGTGTCACGCGGATCGCGGGCGAAAAGCTGGCCCCGCTGAGGCACTTACAATCTCGCGTTGCCTGGCGCCCGGGTTTCCGCCCTTATGGGAAGGTTTCACCCGGTTTTTCATCAGTTTTCGGCGTGTTTACGGCACAAACCGAATCCCCCTGCCCTTGAAAAGGCTTTTGAGGGCCCCAAGTGGTCTGCAACCCCGCTTAACAACTTCCCGCTTCAAGCATGTCTGACAATCAACAACCCGAACAAAATCAAAACCTGACGGGCGCGCCCAGCCCCGAAGAGCTCGAAGCAGCGCAAGCCGCCAACGAGTTTGACGCGCAGAACGAACTGGCCGCAGCCCAGGCTGAACTGGCCACCCTGAAAGCCAAAAACACCGAGTTGGCAGACAGCTACCTGCGTGCCAAGGCTGAAACCGAAAACGCCCGCCGCCGCGCTGATGAAGAAGTCGGCAAGGCGCGCAAGTTTGCGCTTGAGAGTTTTGCGGAAAGCCTGCTGCCCGTGGCCGACAGCCTGGAGGCCGGCCTGGCCATACAGAACGTCACGCCAGAGCAGATTCGCGAAGGCTCGGAAGCCACGCTCAAGCAGCTCAAGGCTGCACTGGAGCGCAACAAGGTCATCGCCATAGACCCCGAAGCCGGGAGCAAATTTGACCCGACCCGGCACCAGGCCATCAGCATGGTGCCTTCGGACCAGGAAGCCAACACCGTGGTCAACGTGCTGCAAAAAGGCTACCTGATTGCCGAGCGCGTTCTGCGCCCTGCCCTGGTCACCGTGTCCGCACCCAAATAAACATGAGCCCCCACGCTCGTCACTTCGTGTACGTCGCTGCCCCCCGAGGGGGCCATCCTTGCTTGGGGCGGCCCGGCGCTGCGGATACAAATTTTTTTGAGCTGCATCACTTGAATATGCACCGCTTATCCACAAGTCATCAACACAGTTATTGATACCGGCCAGTTGCCCAGTCTGATCGTTTCATCGCAGCAACCGGCCACCCTTTTTTAAACCTTAACGAATCGAAAAACAGGAGCTCATCATGGGAAGAATTATCGGCATCGACCTTGGCACCACCAACAGCTGCGTGTCCGTCATGGAAGGCAATACGCCGCGCGTGATCGAAAACTCTGAAGGCGGCCGCACCACGCCCTCCATCGTCGCCTATCAGGAAGACGGCGAGACGCTGGTCGGCGCATCGGCCAAGCGCCAGGCCGTGACCAATCCCAAGAACACGCTTTACGCAGTCAAGCGCCTGATCGGCCGCAAGTTCACAGAAAAAGAAGTGCAGAAAGACATCGCGCTGATGCCTTACGCCATCGTGGCTGCCGACAACGGCGACGCCTGGGTTGAAGTGCGCGGCAAGAAGCTGTCTGCACAACAGGTGTCCGCCGACATCCTGCGCAAGATGAAAAAGACCGCCGAAGACTACCTCGGCGAAGCCGTGACGGAAGCCGTCATCACCGTGCCTGCTTACTTCAACGACGCACAGCGCCAGGCGACGAAAGACGCCGGCCGCATTGCAGGCCTGGACGTCAAGCGCATCATCAACGAGCCTACCGCTGCAGCCCTGGCCTTCGGCCTGGACAAGCAGGAAAAAGGCGACCGCAAGATTGCCGTCTATGACCTCGGCGGCGGTACCTTCGACATCTCCATCATCGAGATCGCAGACGTCGATGGCGAAAAACAGTTTGAAGTGCTGTCGACCAACGGCGACACCTTCCTCGGCGGTGAAGACTTTGACCAGCGCGTCATCGACTACATCGTGGCCGAGTTCAAGAAGGACAGCGGCATCGACCTGTCGAAAGACGTGGTCGCCCTGCAGCGCCTGAAAGACTCCGCTGAAAAGGCCAAGATCGAACTGTCCAACAGCGCAGCGACCGAAGTCAACATTCCCTACATCGCACACGACCCTGCGACCGGCCCCAAGCACTTGCTGGTCAAGCTGAGCCGCGCAAAACTCGAGAGCCTGGTTGACGAGCTGATCGAGCGCACCATCGCGCCTTGCCGCCTGGCCATGAAGGACGCTGGCGTCAGCGCCTCCGACATCCATGACGTGATCCTGGTCGGCGGCCAGACCCGCATGCCCAAGGTGCAGGAAAAAGTGAAAGAGTTGTTCGGCAAGGAGCCGCGCAAGGACGTGAATCCTGACGAAGCCGTTGCCGTTGGTGCAGCCATCCAGGGCCAGGTTCTCTCCGGCGACCGCACCGACGTGCTGCTGCTTGACGTGACCCCGCTGTCCCTCGGTATCGAAACCATGGGCGGCGTGATGACCAAGATGATCAAGAAGAACACGACCATCCCGACCAAGTTCGCGCAGACCTTCTCGACCGCTGAAGACAACCAGCCGGCCGTGACGATCAAGGTGTTCCAGGGTGAGCGTGAAATCGCTTCGGGCAACAAGGCCCTGGGCGAGTTCAACCTGGAAGGCATCCCGCCAGCAGCACGCGGCACGCCGCAGATCGAAGTGTCTTTCGACATCGATGCCAACGGCATCCTGCACGTGGGCGCCAAGGACAAGGGCACCGGCAAGGAAAACAAGATCACCATCAAGGCCAACTCCGGCTTGTCTGAAGCCGAGATCCAGCAGATGGTGAAGGACGCCGAGCTCAATGCCGAAGAAGACAAGAAAAAAGTCGAGTTCGTGCAGGCCAAGAACAACGCCGAAGCCATGGTGCACAGCGTGAAGAAGTCCCTCGGCGAATACGGCGACAAGCTGGAAGCCGGCGAGAAGGAAAAAATCGAAGCGGCCATCAAGGACATGGAAGAAGCCCTTGCCGGCGACGACAAGGCAGCCATTGACGCCAAGAACACGGCGCTGATGGAAGCCAGCCAGAAGCTGGGCGAGAAGATGTATGCCGACATGGAAGCATCGAAAGCCGCAGCGGCAGGCGGCCCCGGCGCAGGCGCCGAACAGGCCCAGGCCAAACCGGAAGCGGACGACAACGTGGTTGACGCCGAAGTCAAGGAAGTGAAGAAGGGCTAAGCCCCAGGCACTCCAGGCCCAGAAAAGGCGGAAACCAGGAGAAATCCCGGCTTTCCGCTTTTGTGTTTGCGCCCCGGCCTGCCCCGCAGTTTCGCCACAAGATTTTTGAAGACCCCTGACTGACCGCCATGGCCAAAAAAGACTACTACGACGTGCTCGGTGTTCCCAAGAACGCGAGCGATGAAGACATCAAGAAAGCCTATCGCAAGCTGGCGATGAAGCACCACCCCGACCGCAACCAGGGCGGCGGCAAGGCAGCGGAAGAAAAATTCAAGGAGGCCAAGGAAGCCTACGAGATGCTGTCCGACGAGCAAAAGCGCGCCGCCTATGACCAGTACGGCCATGCGGGTGTGGACCCCAACCGTGGCGGCCCGGGCGCAGAAGGTTTCGGCGGCTTTGCCGAAGCCTTTGGCGACATCTTCGGCGACGTGTTCGGCGGCCAGCGCGGCGGCCAGCAGCGCGGCGGGCGTCAGGTCTTTCGCGGTGGCGATTTGAGCTACGCCATGGAAGTCACGCTTGAAGAAGCCGCCGCCGGCAAGGAGGCGCAGATCCGCATACCCAGCTGGGATGACTGCAACACCTGCCAGGGCAGCGGCGCCAAGCCGGGCACCAAGGTTGCAACCTGCACCACCTGCCACGGCCACGGCGTCGTGCAGATGCGTCAGGGCTTTTTCAGCGTGCAGCAGACCTGCCCGCAGTGCAAGGGCACCGGCAAGCTGATTCCCGAGCCCTGCATTGCCTGCCACGGCGTGGGCAAGACCAAGACCAACAAAACGCTCGAAGTCAAGATCCCGGCCGGCATAGACGACGGCATGCGCATACGTTCGACCGGCAACGGCGAGCCCGGCACCAATGGCGGCCCGCCCGGCGACCTGTACATCGAGATTCGCGTCAAAAAACACGACATCTTCGAGCGTGACGGCGACGACCTGCACTGCGCCGTGCCCATCAGCTTCACCACCGCAGCCCTGGGCGGCGAAATTGAAGTCCCGACATTGGCAGGCAAGGCCGCCATCGACATCCCCGAAGGCACCCAGGCCAGCAAGCAGTTCCGCCTGCGCGGCAAGGGCATCAAGGGCGTGCGCTCCAGCTACCCCGGCGATTTGTACTGCCACATCACGGTTGAAACGCCGGTCAAGCTGACCGAGCACCAGAAGAAGCTGCTGAAAGAGTTCGACGAGTCGATCAAAAAAGGCGGCGCCAAACATTCACCCAGCGAGGAAGGCTGGACGGACAAGCTGAAGAACTTTTTCAGCGCCTGAACTGCCTTTAGCCATTTGATGTGAACCTGCCCGCCGGTATGAAAATACCGGCGGTGCTGTTTCTGGCACCTGAAAATGCAGAGACTGCTATTAATTCAGTAGCTGCTCACGCGCGTATCTATTGGTCTTCAGCCGATTTAGTGCCTGAAAATGGGCATTTTTTGACTGTTTTGAGGCTTCCTGAGGCCAGTAAAAGCCGCCAAAGCCCAAAATGTTAATACCCATATTAACAATGTTAAGTTATATATTAACTTTTGGCTTGCAAGCCCAGCTGGTCCCGAATCAAGCGCTGCCCAGGCATGCCCTGCGTCAAACCCAGGCAAAACGGCTGGGGCGCTTTGCCGCGAAGTCGGACGCCGCCGCACGGTGGTCATCGCTGGCAAAGGCCATGCCCTGCGCATTGGCCTCCACGTCCAGCATGGTTGCAAACGAACTCACCTGCGACTGGTTCATGGCCTGCTTGGTCAGTGCAATCGCCAGCGCCGGGCCGCGCGCCAGGTTTTGCGCCACGGCATTCGCGTGGGCCTGCAGATCGGTTGCCGGCACCACCTCACTGACAAAACCCCAGTCCAGCCCGGTCTGCCCATCGACTTCGCGCGCCGAGAACATCAGCGCCTTGGCGCGGTGCAAGCCGACGCTGCGCGCGAGCGTGTAAAGCGCGCCGCAATCGGGCACCAGGCCGACCTTCATGAAAGACATGCAAAACCGCGCAGCCGGCGTAGCGATCACCATGTCGGCCAGCAATGCCAGCCCAAACCCGCCGCCGTAGGCACAGCCATCGACTGCGGCAATCACCGGCTTGTCGCTTTCAAACAGCGCCCTGATGCCGGTGTGGGCTGTGCGCATGCGCTGGCGGCCTGCTTCGGCCGTCATGCGTTCGCCGGCATCCATGGACTTCACGTCGCCGCCCGCGCAGAAATGCCCGCCTGCACCAGTCATGACGATGGCGCGTACGGCCGGGTCGGCCACGGCCCAAAGCGATGCCTCATTGAGTTCATCGCGCGTGGCCATGTCGATGGCATTGCGGCGTTCGGGCCGGTTCAGCATGATGGTGGCGACGCCTGAGGCGACGGTGTAATGGATGAAGCGGAGTTTGGGGCTGCTGGTGGTCATGCGATTCCTGTGACTTTGCTGGCCTGTCCTGCAGGCCGATGTGTCGAATATAAATCGGCAGGACACGCCCATCGCGGAAACGGCCCCTGTGTCAAGCGCAGGGTGACTGGCGCCGGTGGCTATACGGCCTGCCGCCGCCCGCCCACCGTACACGTGGCTTATAGTGCTTCGTCGCCGCCTCAAGGCTGCATGGCAACCTCAAATCAACTTCACACACAAACACATGAAAACCAAAGCCGCCGTAGCCTGGAAATCAGGCGCACCCCTGACCATTGAAACCGTTGACCTCGACGGTCCGAAGTTCGGCGAAGTGCTGGTCGAGATCAAGGCCACCGGCATTTGCCACACCGACTACTACACGCTGTCTGGTGCTGACCCAGAAGGCATCTTCCCCGCCATCCTCGGCCATGAAGGCGCGGGCATCGTGGTCGATGTCGGCCCCGGCGTGACGACGCTGAAAAAAGGCGACCACGTCATTCCGCTCTACACACCCGAATGCCGCCAGTGCAAGTTCTGCCTGTCACGCAAAACCAATTTGTGCCAGCTGATTCGCGGCACCCAGGGCAAGGGACTGATGCCTGACGCCACCAGCCGCTTCAGCCTGGACGGCAAGCCCATCTTTCATTACATGGGCACCTCGACCTTCAGCAACTACACGGTGGCGCCTGAAATTTCGCTGGCCAAAATCCGCGAAGACGCGCCTTTCGACAAGGTCTGCTACATCGGCTGCGGCGTGACCACCGGCATCGGCGCCGTGCTCTTCACTGCCAAGGTGGAAGCCGGCGCGAATGTCGTGGTGTTCGGGCTGGGCGGCATTGGCCTGAATGTGATCCAGGGCGCGAAGATGGTGGGCGCCGACAAGATCATCGGTGTCGACATCAACCCCGCCCGCCAGGAAATGGCACGCAAGTTCGGCATGACGCACTTCATCAATCCCAAAGAAACTGAAAACGTCGTGGATGCCATCGTGCAGCTGACCGACGGCGGCGCCGACTACAGCTTTGAATGCATTGGCAACACCAAGGTCATGCGCCAGGCGCTGGAATGCACACACAAGGGCTGGGGCCGCAGCATCATCATCGGCGTGGCAGAAGCCGGCGCCGAGATCAGCACCCGCCCCTTCCAGCTTGTGACCGGTCGCAAATGGGAAGGCTCGGCTTTCGGCGGCGCACGCGGCCGCACCGATGTGCCGAAGATCGTCGACTGGTACATGGAAGGCAAGATCAACATCGACGACCTGATCACACACACCATGCCACTCGAAGACATCAACAAGGGTTTCGACCTGATGAAATCTGGCGAGTCGATTCGCGGCGTGGTACTTTATTAGCCCCACGGTTGCTCACTTCGTGTAGCGCCCTGCCCCCGAGGGGCCGCTGCGCCTGCGGCCCGGCAAAGCCAGTTCCGCGGCCCCTGCTTGTACTGGAAGATCGTTATGAGTCTTGAAATCGTTGGTGAGCACGGCTGCTTCGGCGGCCTGCAACGCTTCTACAAACATGAATCGCAGGTCATAGGCCTGCCGATGAAGTTCTCGGTCTTCCTGCCGCCGCAGGCAAAACAGGCCCATGCAAAAGTGCCAGCGCTGGTCTACCTTGCAGGCCTGACCTGCAATGAAGAAACCTTCATGACCAAGGGCGGCGCGCAGCAGCTGGCCGCCGAACTGGGCATCGCCCTCATTGCGCCCGACACCAGCCCGCGCGGCGCCGGTGCGCCGGGCGAAACCGACAGCTGGGATTTTGGTGTGGGTGCAGGTTTTTACCTTGATGCGACTGAAGCACCATGGTCAAAACATTACCGCATGGAAAGCTACATCACGGACGAGCTCTTGCCACTGGTCGCAGCGAGCCTGCCCATAGACAGCAAACGCATAGGTATCTTCGGACACTCCATGGGTGGGCATGGCGCATTGACGCTGGCGCTACGCCATCCTGATCTCTTCAAGTCAGTATCGGCCTTCGCGCCGATTGCCGCGCCCAGCCAGTGCCCCTGGGGACACAAGGCTTTCACGGGTTACCTGGGCACGGACAAAACCGAATGGGCCAAACATGACGCGACGGCCCTGATGACCGAAGCAGGCAAAGCGCCCTTCCCCGGCGGCATACTGATTGACCAGGGCCTGGCCGACAAATTCCTGGCAGAGCAGTTGCACCCGCATCTGTTCGAAGCCGCCTGCAGGGCCAAAGGCCAGCCCCTCACATTGCGCCGCCATGAAGGTTACGACCACGGCTACTATTTCATCAGCACATTCATGAACGACCACCTGCGTTTTCACGCCGCGCAGCTTTAGTCACACATCTTTTCAGGAGACAGGACATGATCGACCTCTACTACTGGCCCACACCCAACGGCTGGAAGATCTCCATCATGCTGGAGGAATGCGACCTGCCGTACAACATGATCCCGGTCAACATCGGCAAGGGCGAGCAGTTTGCGCCCGACTTCCTGCGCATCAGCCCCAACAACCGCATGCCCGCCATCGTCGACCACGCACCTGCAGGCGGGGGTGAACCCATCGCCATTTTTGAAAGCGGCGCCATCCTGCAATACCTGGCCGACAAGACCGGCCGCTTTCTGTCACCCGTGCTGCGCGACCGCTACCAGACGCTGCAATGGCTCAACTGGCAGATGGGCGGACTCGGCCCCATGGCCGGGCAGAACGGCCACTTTCTGCTCTATGCGCCCGAAAAAATCCCTTACGCGATTGACCGCTACGGCAAGGAAGTCGACCGCCTGTACGGCGTGCTCGACAAACAGCTGGCCCACACCGGTGCCTTCGTGGCAGGCCAGGCCTATTCGATTGCCGACATGGCCATCTTCCCGTGGACACGTACACACAAGGCCCAGAACGTCGACCTCGCAAAATTCCCGCATGTGCAGCGCTGGTACGACACCGTGATTGAACGCCCCGCCGTCAGGCGCGGGCTGGACATCGGCAAAGAGTTGCGCCCGCCGGCCATGACCGACGAGGCCCGCAAGGCGCTGTTCGGCCAGACGGCTGAGAGCATCAAGGCCGGCCATCACAAGCCTCAATAAGCAAAAACAAAATACAAAAGAGACAACAGCATGATTGAATTTTTCTTTGACTGCTCCAGCCCCTGGACCTACATCGCCTTCCGCAACATCCAGCCCATCGCGGCTGAACTGAAAGCGCCCATCATCTGGCGCCCGGTGCTGGTCGGCGGCATCTTCAACGTGGCGAACAAGAACGTCTATGCCAACCGCGAAGACATGAATTCAGCGCGCAACCGGTATATGCTGAAAGATGTCCAGGACAACGCGCGCGCAGCAGGCATGAATATCGTCTTCCCGCCCACGGTGTTTCCCGTCAGCAGCGTCAAGGCCATGCGCGGCTGCATCTGGGTGGCGCAGGATGCAGAAGCCCAGGGCAAACACCTTGCGTTTGTTGAAGCCGTCTTCGCCGCCTACTTCACGCAGGACCTGGACATCTCGCAGGATGAAGTCCTGGTGTCCATCTGCAAGCAGGTCGGCATCAATGCCGATGCGTTCATGGCCGGCATCGCACAGCCAGCCATCAAGGATCAGCTCAAGGCCAATGTTGACGAGGCCGTTGCGCGTGGCGCGTTTGGCGCGCCGACCTTCTTTATCGGCGATGACATGTATTTTGGCAATGACCGGCTGGGCCTGGTGAGGGACGCTGTTGTCCGGGCCCGGGCCAAGCCATAGATATCGTTGCGTTGAAGCGGTTTGCCCTTCAGCGAACAGGGACCTCAGGCCTCAACCGACACCCTGGCATCCTTGATGACCTTCGCCCACTTGGCCTGCTCAGCCTTGATGAACGCCGCAAACCTCTCAGGCGAACCACCACCATCCTCAGCACCATATTGCTCGAACTTCTCCATCACGTCAGGCATCTGCATGACCTTGTTGATGTCTTCGTTCATGCGTTTTGCGATCACCTGCGGCAGCTTGCCCGGGCCGACCAGTCCGTACCAGGTGGTGGCGTCGAAGCCGGGGAAACCTGACTCGTCCATGGTCGGCACATTCGGGTGGCCCTTGGCGCGTTTGGTTCGGGTCTGGGCAATCGCAATGGCCTTGCCGCCTTTCACATGCGGTGTGGCCGAGGTCATGGTTTCGAAGCAGTAGTTGACCTGGCCGCCCAGCAAATCATTGATCGCGGGGCCGGAGCCCTTGTACGGCACATGCAGCGGATTGATGCCGGCGCGCAGCTTGAACATCTCCAGCGCCAGGTGCTGGGCCGACCCGCCGCCTGCTGATGCGAAGCTGATCTTGCCGGGTTGAGCCTTGCACAGCGCGACCAGGTCTTTCACGGTTTTGGCGGGCTGGGCTTCATTGCAGATCAGCAGGTTGGGCGTGACGCCTACGAGGGCGATGGGCACAAAGTCGCGCTCAACCACATATCCGAGTTTGGGCACCAGGCTGGGCGCCAGCGCGTGGCTGTTGATGTGGGCCATGAGCAGCGTCGTGCCGTCGCTCGGTTGTTTGGCCACATAGTCGGCGGCGATCACGCCTGCGGCACCGGCCTTGTTTTCAATCACGATAGGGGTGTTCCACATCACTGACAGTTTTTGCCCGACCACACGTGCCAGCGCATCAGTACCGCCGCCTGGCGGAAAGCCGACCACGATGCGTATGGGCCCGGTGGGCAGGTTCTGCGCCCGCAGCCAGGGTGATGCGACCAGCGTTGCCCCGGCTGCTGCGGCGGTGAGTACGGTTCTGCGTTGCATGGTTTGTCTCCTTTGATTTTTGAACCCGATATCCGACTTTCCCTGTCATCCCGGACTCGATCCGGGATCCATCCCCGCTTCGATGGAGATGGATTGCGGGTCAAGCCCGCAATGACACGCGCACGGCCCGCAACTTCACGCCGCCTTGCGCATGGGCACCACAGCCGCGTGGCTTGAAAAATAATCCATGGCGGCCTGCACGCCGGAACCGGCGAGCTTCACGCCGGACAGCTTCAGGCCCATCTCGCAGCCAGCCAGCGCGGCCATCAATGTGAGGTCATTGCAATCGCCCAGATGGCCTATGCGGAACATCTTTCCCTTGACTTTGCCCAGGCCCGTGCCAAGCGAACAGTCAAAGCGTTCATAAATCACCTTGCGCACCGCGTCGGCATCAATGCCCTCGGGCATCATCACGCCGGTCAGGATGGGTGAATACACGGCCGCATCGGCACACTGGATCTGCAGGCCCCAGGCCTTGACTGCGCTGCGCACGCCTTCGGCCCAGCGCTGGTGGCGCGCGAACACGGCATCGAGACCGTGTTCGAGCAGCATGTCGCAGGCTTCGCTTAGCGCGTAGAGCAGATTGGTGTTGGGTGTAGACGGCCAGTAGCCGGTCTTGTTCATCTCGATGATCTCGTCCCAGGCCCAGAAGGCCTTGGGCAGCGTGGCCTTCCTGCTGGCCTCTATCGCTTTGGCAGACAGCGCGTTGAAGCTGATGCCGGGTGGCAGCATCAGGCCTTTTTGCGAGCCGCTGATGCTCACGTCAACGCCCCATTCGTCATGACGATAGTCGGCAGAGCCCAGACCCGAGATGGTGTCCACCAGCAGCAGCGCCGGGTGTTTTGCGGCATCAATGGCCTTGCGCACAGCGGCGATGTTGCTGGTCACACCGGTGGAGGTTTCGTTGTGCACCACACATACGGCCTTGATGGTGTGCTGCGTGTCGGCCTTCAGGCGCTCTTCAATCAATGCAGCCTGCACGCCGTGCCGCCACACATCTGCGCCGGGGTAGCTCATGACTTCTGTCTTGAGGCCTACGCGCGCAGCCAGTTTTTGCCACAGCGCGGCGAAATGGCCTGTCTCATACATCAGCACATGATCACCGGGGCAGAGTGTGTTGACCAGTGCGGCCTCCCATGCACCTGTGCCCGAGGCCGGGTAAATCATCACCGGCTGTTTTGTCTGGAAGATTTTTTTGATGTCTGCCAGCACCTTGAGCCCCAGCGCCGCGAACTCGGGGCCGCGGTGGTCAATGGTCGGGTAACTCATGGCGCGCAGAACGCGGTCAGGTACAGGCGAAGGGCCGGGAATCTGCAAAAAATGGCGGCCGGTGGGGTGAAAGTCAAGCTTCAACATAAAACAGAAACTCCATGAAAGTGAGCCATTTTTTGCATACAAAATTCATTTGTCAATGCCATTCAGGGTAATCACCTGAATGACTCCGGGTTTGACAGCCAGACTTTTTGCATACAAAATTTACACATGACTGCTGAAATCATTGCCATCCCGCGCGCCGCGCTGCACGAACAGGTGGCCCACCGCCTGCGGCAGATGCTGGTGGAAAACCGCATTGCACCGGGCGCCAAACTCAATGAGCGTGAGTTGAGCGAGGTGCTCAATGTCTCGCGCACGCCGCTGCGCGAAGCCATCAAGATGCTGGCCGCCGAAGGCCTGGTCGAACTGCTGACCAACCGCGGCGCGATAGCGGTCGAGCTGACCGAGGCCGACGTGCTCAATACCTTTGAAGTCATGGCCGGGCTGGAGGCCCAGTCGGGTGAACTGGCCGCGCAGCGCATCACCGATGCCGAGCTGGTTGAAATCAAGGCCATGCACTTTGAAATGCTGGCCGCGTACACACGACGCGACCTGCCGGCGTACTACAGGCTCAACTCCGCCATTCACAGCGCCATCAATGCCGCCGCCAAAAACCCGGTGCTGACCATCACCTACCAGCAGGTCAATGCCCGTTTGCAAGCGCTGCGATTCAGGTCCAACCAGGATGGTGAAAAGTGGAAAGCCGCCGTGAAGGAACACGAGCAGATGATCAGCGCACTGGAAGCGCGCGATGCCGCAGCCATGCGCCAGGTGCTGCTGGACCACCTGGAGCACAAGCGAGATGTGGTGGTTGAACAATTGCGCGCCGCCAAAAACACTGCCACCGATAAAGCCAAAGCCTGATGAATGCTCCCCTGCCCCTGAAAGTGGTGCGCGCAGCTGCCGCCCACGACGAGAACACCAATTACGACGGCGTCGCCCGCATCAGCAACGAGGTCGCCGGCAAACTGGCTGCCCGGCTGGCCTCGGAGACCGGTGGTGAAGTGCTGTTCAGCGGCGCAGACCGGGGCCGCTACGCCACCGATGCATCGATCTACCAGATGACACCGGTGGGGGCGTTTGTGCCGCGCATCATGCCGGACGTCAAAACCGCGCTTGATATCTGCCGCGACATGGGTGTGCCCATCGTGGCGCGCGGCGCGGGTACATCACAGTGCGGCCAGACGGTGGGCGCGGGCCTGGTGGTGGACTATTCAAAACACCTGCGCAACATCATTGACCTTGACGTCGCCAACCGCACCGTCGAGGTCGAGCCTGGCATCGTGCTGGACCACCTCAATGCCGCGCTGAAAAAGCACGGACTCTGGTACCCGGTCGATGTGTCAACCAGCGCGCAGGCAACATTGGGCGGCATGGCCGGCAACAACTCCTGCGGCAGCCGCAGCATTGCTTACGGCAACATGGTGCACAACGTGCTGGGCCTGCAGGCCTGGACATCCGACAGCACCCTGCTGCAGCTCGGCCCTTACGCACAAAGCAGCGGCAAGGCACGTGAGCTGGGCGATTACGTGCGCGGACTGGCGCAGCAGCTGCAACCGGAGATTGCGGCGCGCTGGCCCAAGGTGATGCGGCGCGTGGCGGGCTACAACCTGGACATCTTCAACAACCAGAGCGAGCGGCCCTACACCGCCGACGGCTCGGTCAACCTGGCGCACCTGCTGATTGGCAGCGAAGGCACGCTGGGCCTGACGAAATCACTCACACTCAAACTCAGCGAGCTGCCGCAGGCCAAGGTGCTGGGCGTGGTGAACTTCCCGACCTTTTACCGCGCCATGGATGCGGCCCAGCACATCGTGAAGATTGGCGACGGCACGCTGACAGCGGTTGAGCTGGTAGACCGCACCATGATTGATTTGTCGCTGCAAAACCCGGTGTTTGCGCCCACGGTGCGCAGCGCACTGATCGGCGAGCCGGCGGCCGTGCTGCTGGTTGAGTTTTCAGGTGCGAACAAAACGGAACTGCTGCCAAAACTCAAACGCCTGGGCGAGCTGATGGGCGATTTGCTGCTGCCCGATTCAGTTGTTGAACTGGTGGATGACGCCGCGCAGAAAGCCCTGTGGGAAGTGCGCAAGGCGGGCCTGAACATCATGATGAGCCTGAAGGGCGACGGCAAGCCGGTGAGTTTTATTGAAGACTGCGCCGTGCCGCTGGAGCACCTGGCCGAGTACACCGACGCGCTGACAGAGGTGTTCAGAAAATACGGCAGCAAGGGCACCTGGTACGCGCACGCATCGGTCGGCACGCTGCATGTGCGGCCGATTCTGGATATGCGGCGCGAGGGCGCCCCCAGGATGCGTGCGATTGCCGAAGAGGCCTCGGCGCTGGTCAAAAAATTCAAGGGCGCCTACAGCGGTGAGCATGGCGACGGCCTGTGCCGCGGCGAATGGATCGAATGGCAGTTTGGCCCGAAGATTACCGAAGCGTTTGCCGGCATCAAGCAGGCGATGGACCCGCTCAACCTGCTCTGCCCCAAACGCATGATTGAGCCGCCGCGCATGGACGACACGCGGCTGATGCGCTTTCCGCCCAGCTACAGCGTGATACCGATTCGCACCGCGCTCGACTGGCGCGCATGGGATGTGCAGAACGACCCGGTGACCGAACTCACCAGCGCACCCGGCAGCGGCGGCGACCCGGCCAGCGGTTTTGCCAAGGCCGTGGAGATGTGCAACAACAACGGCCACTGCCGCAAGTTTGACGCCGGCACCATGTGCCCGAGCTACCGGGTAACGCGTGATGAAAAAGATTCGACGCGCGGCCGGGCGAACACCCTGCGACTTGCCTTGTCAGGTCAAATCGGGGCGCCCTCACCCCTGCCCTCTCCCAAGGGGAGAGGGCGTGAATCCGGATTGCCCCCTCGCCCGCTGGCGGGAGAGGGTTGGGGTGAGGGCTCTCTGGAAGCTGTCAAAGATGCGCTGGACCTGTGCGTCGGCTGCAAGGGCTGCAAGCGCGACTGCCCGACCGGCGTCGACATGGCGAAGATGAAGGTCGAGTTTTTGCATCACTACAAGGCAAAACACGGCTTCACGCTGAAAGACAAACTTGTCGCCCGCCTGCCCGAGTACGCCGCGCTGGCCAGCCGCTTCGCGCCGCTGCTGAACTTACGCGACCGCATTCCCGGGCTTGCGAAGCTGAGTGAAAAACTGACCGGCTTTTCAAGCCAACGCACATTGCCGAAGTGGCAGCGCAAGACCTTCTTCAATACGCCATCTCAATCGGCCACGCGTGAAGAAGTGCTGGCCGCCGCCAAACCTGCGGTGCTGTTTGTCGACACCTTCAACGGTTACTTTGAGTCAGGCAACGTCCTCGATGCCCTGAAGGTGCTGCAGGCTGCGGGCTACACGGTGCACATCGCCACCAAAAAGAAGGCCGACGGCAAGGCCCTCTGCTGCGGTCGTACTTATCTGGCGGGCGGCATGGTGCAGGAAGCGAAACTCAAGGCTGCCGAACTCGTAGGCGCCCTGCTGCCTTTTGCAGACAAGGGCATTCCCATCGTCGGGCTGGAGCCATCCTGCCTGCTCACGCTGCGTGATGAAACCCTGGTCATGGGCCTGGGTGATGCGGCGGTCACGGTCAGCAAGCACGCGCTGCTGCTTGAAGAGTTCCTGGCGCATGAAGCTGCTGCCGGCAAGCTTGATGCGCTGAAGGCCGCGCTGCAGCCGGTGACGCAACCCATATTGCTGCATGGCCACTGCCACCAGAAAGCCTTTGGCGCGGTCAGCCCCATCATGGATGTACTCAAGCTGATTCCCGGGGCGAAGCCGGAGCTGATCGAGTCCAGTTGCTGCGGCATGGCGGGCAGCTTTGGCTACGAGGCCAGCCACTATGAGGTGTCGATGCAGATGGCTGAACTGAGCCTGCTACCGGCGGTGCGCAAACAGCCAGATGCCATCGTGGTGGCAGACGGCACCAGTTGCCGCCACCAGATCAGGGACGGCGCGCAGCGGGAGGCGATTCACGTCGCCGCCCTGCTGGCGCAGCAATTGCCCGGCTGAGGCGTACCCGGCAGCGGGCACAGGCTCGCGGTGTAAAGTCAGATGATGCACCTCGCCGACATCCTGACCATCACCCTGAACCCGGCGCTGGACGTGTCGACGTCCACAGACAAGGTGATGGACACACACAAGCTCCGTTGCACAGCGGCGGTCTTTCACCCAGGCGGTGGCGGCATCAACGTAGCGCGCGTGCTGCAGCGGCTGGGCAGCAACTGCCTGGCGTTGTACCCGGCGGGCGGCATGAACGGCCAGCGCCTGCGCCAGCTGCTGGACCAGGAGCAGGTGCGCAGCCATGGCATCGCCATTGCAGGCGAGACGCGCGAGAGCTTTCATGTCCACGAAACCTCCAGCGGGCGCGATTTCCGCTTTGTACTGCCGGGGCCAACCCTGAGTCCGCCGGAATGGCAGGCCTGCCTCGACGCCTTCAGCGCCCTCGAAGTGCCGCCTGCTTATCTGGTGGCCAGCGGCAGCCTGCCGCCCGGGGCGCCCGACGACTTTTACGCACGGCTGGCAAGACTGGCCCGCATGCGCGGTAGCCGACTGGTGCTGGACAGCTCGGGCCCGGCGCTCGCTGCAGCGCTGGCCGAAGGGGTTTACATGGTCAAACCCAGTCTGGGAGAGTTACGCGAACTGACAGGCTTGCCGCTGAGCACCGGGCCGCAGCGGCTCGAGGCGGCGCAGCGCATCATAGGGAAAGGACAGGCGCAAGTCGTGGCGCTGTCGCTGGGCGAAGACGGTGCCCTGCTGGTCACCGTGGACAGGGCATTGCGGGCTGGCGCCGTGCCGGTGAAGGTGGCCAGCACCATAGGCGCGGGCGACAGTTTTGTCGGCGGCCTGGTCTGGGCCTTCAGCCGCAGTGCCGATCTGGAACAGGTGTTCCGCTATGGCATGGCCTCGGCGGCGGCCGCCCTGCTCACCCAGGGAACCGCACTTTGCCAGCCCTCGGATGTGGAAAGGCTCTGCAGCGAAGTCGTCATCACGCCAGTCTGAGCGGCGGCGCCCAGGACCTTAAGACGCTACTATTTCGATAGCTGGTGGTGCCCGTCGCTATTGAACAAAACGAGATTTTTATATAAAAATCAGGCCCGTTTTGACGCCCAGGCCCAGAGCCAGGCACCGCCCACGATCATGGGAACGCACAGCCACTGGCCCATGCTCATGCCCAGCGCAAGAATGCCGAGAAAGTCATCAGGCTCACGGAAGAACTCTGCGATGAACCGGAAAACACCATAGCCAAACAGGAAGGCACCGGACACCTGGCCCATCTTGCGAGGTTTGCGTGCGTAGAGCCAGAGCAATACAAACAGCAGCAAACCTTCCAGCAGAAACTGGTAGACCTGCGACGGGTGGCGCGGCAGCATGGAACCGCTGTGTCTGAACACCATGCCCCAGGGCAGATCGGGCGATGAAAAGCGCCCCCACAGCTCGCCATTGATGAAATTGCCCACACGCCCCGCCGCCAGCCCCGTCGGCACGCAGGGCGCGATGAAATCCATCACCTGCAGCCACGGGCGCTGGCGTGAATGGGCAAACCAGAGCTGCGACACCAGCACACCCAGCATGCCGCCATGAAAACTCATGCCGCCCTGCCAGACATAAAAAATCTCCAGCGGGTGCGAGAGGTAATAACCGGGTTTGTAAAACAGGCAATAGCCGATGCGCCCGCCTATGACGACACCCATCACGCCGAGGAAAAGAATGTCTTCGATATCCCGCCGCGCCCAGGCGCCCGGGCCGGTGATGGAGGCATAAGGCTGATGCCGCAAACGCAGCGTAGCCAGAAAAAAGAAAAGGCCGAAAGCGGCCAGGTAGGTCAGCCCATACCAGTGAACGGCCAGGGGGCCAAGCTGCAGGGCGACGGGGTTGATTTCAGGGTGAATGAGCATGGTGGGTATTTTGCACGCTGCCCGTGACCCGCCTGCGTCAGCCGGTTTCGCCAGTGAATCGGCAGGCCACCCGCCGTGGCGCCCGGCAAAATGCATTACGCTTCGCCCATGATGACCACCTCAGCATCCCTGTCAGCATCCATGACCCACCCCGCAGGCCAGACATGCTGACGCTCAAGCAGGTAGAAGCCGTTTACTGGGTCAGCACCCTGGGCAGCTTCAACGCAGCGGCCGACCGCCTGAACGCCACGCAGTCCACCATCTCAAAGCGCATCCTCGACCTCGAAGCCTTTCTGGGCATCGATGTGTTCGAGCGCAACAACCGCGCTCAGCTGACGCTCAAGGGGCGTGAGTTGCTGGGTGATTTTGAAAAGATGCTTGAGCTGCAGCAAAGCGTGGTGAGCCGCGCCGGCAACGAAAGCTCCTACTCCGGCCGCTTCAGGCTGGGCGTGACCGAGATGGTGGCACTGACCTGGCTGCCCGCATTGATCTCGGAAGTCCGCAAGGTCTACCCACTCATCGTGCTCGAACCCAAGGTCGACCACACCACCAAACTCTGGCCGCAAATGGCCAGCCACCTGCTCGACATGGTGATTTGCCCGCACCTGCAGACCGAAGGCCACCTTTTTGAAACCGTGCAGCTCGGCTTCATGGATTCAAGCTGGATGTGCCGCCCCGACCTGCTCGACGACCGCAAGGGCGGTCTCCCCATAGAAGACGTGCTGCGGCTGCCGCTGCTGACCTACTCCGAAGGCTCGCTGCTGCACCAGCGCCTGCTGAAGGCCATTGCCGCCGCCAACATCTGGCACGACAACACCATCGTCTGCAACAGCATGATCGCGCTGGCGGAACTGGCCAGCGCGGGCCTGGGCGTGACCTACCTGCCGCGCGAATACTTCTCGTCGTATGTCGAATCAGGCAACCTGCGCACCATACAGACCAGCCTGGTGCTGCCGCCGCTGGAGTACACCGCCGTCCACCGCAGCGATGCCGTGAGTGTGCGGATCGCCGACATTGCGCGCAGCGTATGCGACTTCGGCCGCCCGCGCTGGCACAGGCGCCAGACCGATACAGCAGCCGTTTCCTGAGCTGTCACGCGACGGTGAGCGTGACCTCCAGGCGTCTGTGGCCAAGGGTTTGTCCCGCATCCGGGCTTCCTGCTTTTGCCTATGCTTCAGGCTGCAGGTCAGGAGAGCCAGGGGCTAACTCTCCAGCATTTGTCCTAGCCCTTTCGACGCCATGTCGAATCGAATTAATCCAACAAGTTAGTAACTTGATATTCCTTTTTGGAATACACAAATAACCCGGCTACCCCGCTTTTCCGGTCAATGGCACCGGGTCGATAGACGTTCGGGTTGTAAGTTCATCACCAGCTTGTAGATTCAAAAAAGCGATAGCGCTTTGAGAATTTAATTCTCTTTATACGCCGCACCCTGCGTGACATACTGGCGCCCGTTCAAGGCAAACCGGAAGCACGGTTTCGCCTGATTCCAGTCACAACGAGGAGACATGCACCGTGAAGATTGCAAGGATAGAAACGTTTTTCTTCTACCCCGAAAGCGGCAAAAACCTGCTGTTTTGCCGCATCGAGACCGAAGACGGCCTGCACGGCTGGGGGGAGTCCTATGTCGGCGTCAAGAAGGAACGTGTCGTCGACGAATACCTGCGGGCCATGGCGCCTTACGTCATCGGCCGCGATGCAAGCAACATCCGTCACACCGCGCAGGTGATGTTCGACGACTTCGCCATCCGCCGGTCGTCGGTCGATTTTTTCTGTGCATGGAGTGCCATCGAACTGGCGATGTGGGACATCGTCGGCAAGAAGGCCAACATGCCGGTGTACCAGATGCTGGGCGGCGCCTGCCGCGAGAAGGTGCGAATCTACGCCAACGGCTGGTGGTACGGCGTGACGGACATCGACAGCACGGTCAAACGTGCCTTGCAGGTCAAGGAGATGGGCTACACCTCGCTGAAATGGGACCCTTTCCCGGGCCCGTGGCGGACGCACATCACCAGGCAGGAAGAAGACTACGCCGTCGACAACGTGCGCGCCATGCGCGAGGCGCTGGGCCCCGACATGGACCTGCTCATCGACGCACACCGCCGCGTCGCGCCGCACCATTCGATACGCGTGGCCAAAAGGCTGGAAGAGTTCGGCATCTTTTGCTACGAGGAGCCCTGCCTGTCTGACAACCTCGACCTGGTGGCCGAAGTGCGGCACGCGATCTCGACACCTGTGGTCACCGGCGAGACGCTCTACACCAAGGAAGACTTTGCCCGCGTGCTCGAAAAACGTGCGGCGGACATCCTGAACCCGGACATCTGCGCCGTGGGCGGCCTGACCCAGATGCTGGACATTGCGGCCATGGCGCAGCCCCATGCGGTGGCCATCAGCCCGCACAACTACAACAGCACCATCGTAGGCCTTGCAGCGACGGTGCACCTGTCGGCGCTGATCCCGAACTTTTTGATAGCCGAGTGCTTCATCAACCTGAAGGACGCCTGCGACAGCATCGCCAAACTGGGCCTGACCATCAGCGAAGGCTGGGTCGACCTGCCGACCACGCCCGGCCTCGGCGTCGACATCGATGTCGAGCAGATGCGCAAGAAACCCTACAAGGATTTTCCGCACAAGGACATGCGCCAGTACTGGGACGAGTTCCCGCGCAAGAACTATGTGTGGGGCGTGGCCAACGTGACACGCTGACACCAGAAACCGACATCAGGCAACCAGAACACCATCACCAAGGACAGTACATGACAATGATTGCAGAACAGAAAAAAGCAGCCCAGGCGAAATACATCGGCTACGCCGGCGTTGCATCCGCCACCGCCCATGAAGCCATGGAGCGTCGTGGCGCCGTGGATTCGCAGATCAAGCCCATCCGGCTGGGCATGCGCCTGCTGGGCCGCGCCTTCACCTGCATATGCCCACCCAACGACAACCTGACCCTGCATGCGGCGCTGAAGATGGCATTGCCCGGTGACATCCTCGTCTGCAATGCCGGTGGCTTTACCGAACAGGGCCTGTTCGGCGACGTGATGGGCAGTTGCGGCCTGGGCCGCGGCCTGGGCGGTTTGCTGGTCGATGGCGGCGTGCGCGATTCCGAAACGCTGGCGCAGGTGGGCTTTTCGGTGTTTTCGCGCGGCATCTCCATCAAGGGAACCGTCAAGGAGACCATGGGCCAACTCCAGATTCCAGTCGTCATCGGTGGCGTCATCGTGCACCCCGGCGACCTGGTGATAGGTGATGACGACGGCGTCTGCATCGTGCCGCAGGCCGAAATCGAATCCCTGCTGCCGCTGTGCAAGAAGCGCGAGGAAAAGGAAGCGAAGTTCCGCGCCGCCCTGATGGAAGGCAAGACCACCTGGGACATGCTCAACCTGGAAGAGCTGCTCAAAAGCAAGGGCATCACCTCGCCTTTCGCCAAATCCTGAGGAGACCGACCATGGCCAAGCCCCAACCCATCAACTACGAAGACGCGTCGCCATCAGTGCGCGCGGTTTTCGACGACATCAAGACCAGCCGCAAGGTGCCTGATGTGAACAACATCTGGAAGTACCTGGCGAATGACCCGGCCACCCTGAAGCGCACCTGGACCAGCGTCAAGGAAGTCATGGCCCCGGGCGGCGCACTTGACCCTGTTGTCAAGGAAATGATTTACCTGGCCATCAGCGTCACCAACAACTGCGGCTACTGCGTGGCCAGCCACAGCTTTGCCGCAAGCAAGGCCGGCATGACAGACGAGATGTTCGGTGAGGTCATGGCCATCGTCGGCATGGCCAATGAAACCAACCGTCTCGTGACAGGCTACCGGGTCCCGATTGACGCCGCCTTCGAGCAGTAAACCGCCGTGCCGCGCCCTGACGGCGCGGCCAACCAAGGAGACAGCATGTTCAATACATTCAAACCGGGGCGGATACTGAAGGCCGCCACGCTGGCGCTGGCAGCCGCCAGTGCATCCCTGATCATCCCGGCCGCAGCCCAGGCGCAAGCCGCCTTCCCGGACAAGCCGGTGAAGCTGCTGGTGCCCTTTTCAGCCGGCGGAGGCCAGGACATCTTTATCCGCAACCTGCTGCCCAAACTGAACGAGCTGCTCGGGCAGCCGGTGGTGATCGACAACCGCGCAGGCGCCTCCGGAAACATCGCGGCTGCCGCAGTCGCCGGTTCGCCCCCCGACGGCTACACCTTGCTGCTGGGCACGGCTGCCACACACGGCATGAACCAGGCCATGTTCAAAAGCCTACCCTTTGACGCGCAGACCAGTTTCGAGCCGGTGGCCCTGATTGCCGAAGTACCGCTGGTGCTGGTGGTTCACCCCTCCATTCCCGCCAACAACGTCAAGGAACTGGTGGCTTACCTGAAGACGCGCCCCGGCCAGCTCGCCTATGCCTCGTCCGGCACCGGCGCACCGCTGCACCTGGCCGGCGAGTTGTTCAAGAAGAATGCCGATGTGGACATCCTGCATGTGCCGTACAAGGGCTCAGGCCCGGCCATGATCGATCTCGTCGCGGGACGTACCGTGATGATGTTCGACACCTTTGCGGCTACCAACCCGCATGTCAAGGCTGGCGCGCTCAAGCGACTCGGTGTCGCCAGCCTGGCGCGCTCGAACGCCGCACCCGAACTGCCCACCTTGCGCGAGCAGGGTTTTGCGGTTGAAGCGTATTCGTGGAGCGGGATTTTCGCGCCGGCCAAAACGCCGCGCCCCATCGTCGACAAACTCGCGCAGGCCTTCAACACCGCCGTCAACGACGCCGCCATTCGCCAGCGCCTCTATGACATCGGCTTCGACCCGGTCCGCACCTCCGGCCCTGAACAGCTCAAGGGCTTTGTGACCTCCGAGCTGCGCAAGTGGTCCGACGTCGTGCAGATCGCCAAAATCAAACCCGAATGACCCCCGGAGAAAAAGCATGAACATCCGAAAAACCTCCTCCCTGCGTCGCATGCTGACCCTGCTGGCTTGCGCGGCAGCCGCGATGGCCGTGACGCACACCGCGCAGGCACAACCGGCGGCGGCCGGCGCATGGCCCGACCGCCCCGTCAAACTGATCGTCCCCTTCCCGCCGGGCGGCGGCAACGATGCCTTTGCGCGCGAGCTGGGCAATGCCCTGCAGAAAAAATTCGGCCAGGCCTTTGTCGTGGACAACCGCGCGGGTGCCAGCGGCAACATCGGCATCAGCGCCGTCGCCAAGAGTCCTCCGGATGGCTACACCCTGCTGGTGGTGTCGAACACACTGGTCACCAACCCCGGCCTGTCGGCACAGGTGCCGTATGACGTGTACAAGGACTTCGTGCCCATCACCCTGGCTGCGGGCCTGCCCGTCGCGCTGGTCACCAGCCCCGAAGTGGTCCCCAAAACCCTGCCTGCCCTGATCAGCTATGCCAAGGCCAACCCCGGCAAGCTCAGCTACGGCACGGCGGGCGTGGGCTCGCCGCACCACCTGACCACCGAATACTTCGCATCGCGCGCAGGCGTCTCGCTGCTGCACGTTCCGTTCAAGGGCCAGGGGCAGATCGTTCCGGAAATCGTGGCGGGCCGTGTCGACATGGCTTTCCTCGCCATCAGCTCGGTTATCCAGTTCATGCCCAGCGGCAAGGTGCGCGCCATCGCGATTGCCGGCGCCCAGCGCAGCGCACTCGCGCCTGAGCTGCCCACGCTCGCCGAGGCAGGCCTTCCTGGCGCCAATGTCGACTGGTGGCTGGGCGTGCTTGCGCCCACAGGCACACCTGCCGATATCGTGCAGAAACTCAACGCTGAAATCGTTGCACTGTGCAAGCAGCCCGAGTTCAGGGCGCGTCTTGCAGCGCAGGGCATAGATGCCATCGGGTCGACACCGGAAGCTTTTGCAGCGGTGCTGCGCGACGAAATCCCGCGCTGGACGCAGGTCGTCAAAACCGCAGGAATCAAACAGCAATGACATCACCCCATGTTGACCCGGCCATCGCGGCGCAGATCGCCGCGTATGGCAAACAGGTTTTAGGCCTGATTCCCGCCGAGCGCATACGCAAGATAGCCTTTGAGCGGCCGGATCCGGCGGTCATCGCAGGCTTTCGCGAACTGCGCGACCTGACTTCGACGGTGGCAGACATCCTGGACACGCTGGGCTATGACACCGCCATTCCTGCCAGCGAGCTGCCGCCATTGCAGCCGGGCCAGCGCATGGTGGGGCCAGCGGTCACCATACGCCACGTGCCTGCTCGGCTTTCAAGCGGCTTCAACATCGCCTCCGGAAAATCACCACCACAACTCGGCGGGCGCGACCAGGTCAGTTATTGCCAGCGTGGCGATGTGATGGTCATAGAAGCCAACGGCATACGCGACGCTTCCAACTTCGGCGGGCTCATGGCCACGTCTGTGAAAGAGGCCGGCATCGACGGCCTGGTGGTCGACGGTGCGGTGCGCGACGTTGCCAACATGCGCGCCATGAAACTCAACGTCTGGGCACGCGGCATCACGCCACGCACCGGCAAGCACCGCATAGAGCTGGTGGAGTTCAACGGGCCGGTGTCCATTGCGGGCATTCAGGTGCGCCCCGGCGATTTGATGCTGGGCGATTGCGATGGCGTGATCGTCGTCCCGCTGGAAGTTGCAGGCCTGGTTCTTGAAAAAGCACAGGCAGCGACGGCACGCGAGGAAAAACTCGTCAAGGCACTCGAAAGCGGCGCCACGCCCGAAGAAACCGCGCGCATCCTGCCGCCTGAAAAATGGTGACACGATCAACAGGCCCGCAGGAGCCCATTGCCATCATAGGTGCGGGCCAGCTCGGCACCTCGCTGGGCAAAAGCCTGCTGGCGCAGGGCGTGCCCAAAGTGCTGGCCTGCAACCTGCCCTCTGACACGAAGACGCGTGCACGCGCCGAAGCCGCCGGCATGAGCTGGCTGGAGTCACCCGAGGGACTGGGTGAAGCGCGCATCATCTTTTCAGCGGTGACTGCCGACAGCGCGGTTCATGCGGCAAAGGCCTGCGCACCATCCATTCACCCGGATGCGGTGTACATCGACCTCAACTCGATGGGCCCGAACGAAAAAAATGCAGCCGCAGAAGTTGTGACATCCGCCGGGCGAAAGTTTATTGACGGCGCGGTGCTGGGCGCGGCAGCTGACGGCATCAAAATGCCCATCATCGTGTCGGGCGAGAATGCGCAGGCGGTCGCAGAACGCCTGACGCTGCTGGGCATGAACGTGCGTGCGGTCGGCACAAAGTCGGGCGAAGCCGCGGCCATCAAGATCGTGCGCAGCGTGCTGGCCAAGGGTCTGGAGGTGCTGTATGTCGAAGCGCTTCTGTCGGCGCATCGGCTGGGCGTGGACACCGAAGTGCTCAAGACTTTTTGCGACTGGCTGGACATGCGGCCGGCGGCCGCGTCTGCGCAAATCCTGGTCACCACGCATTTGCTGCATGCCGAGCGGCGCATGCATGAACTGGACATGTCGATCGCCGCGGTTCGCGAGACCGGCGTCGAGCCGGTGCTGACACAGGCGATACGCGACCGGCTGGCCATGACCGCCGCCACCGGCATCTCGGCGCAACTGGCGGGTGTGCCGCCCAAAAGCACGGCAGAAGCGCTGGACCTGCTGGAAAAAATCTTCCCGAAGGCATGATGGCGATGACGGCCATGACCGACAGCAACTGGAGCACCAGCGACCTCTGCGATGCGTTTTACCGCGACCCCGGACGCGAAGTGCAGATCTTCGACAACGGCATGCAGAGCTACGGGGGCAAGGCCGCCTACTTTGGGCCCGTGGTCACCATTGGCGCCGACAGCGGAAGCGCGCTCTCCCTGACCGCGACGCTGGAGACGCCCGGCAATGGACAGGTGCTGTTCATCAACGGCAAGGCCGACCCTGCACACGCGCTGGTCGGCGACCGCATTGCGGGGCTCGCGGTCAAGCACGGTTGGGCCGGCATCGTCCTCCATGGTTATGTGCGCGACAGCGCCGAACTGCCGGCTTTTGATGTCGGCATTCATGCCTGGGGTACACGGCCAAACAAGCCTGCGCAGCTTGGCGAACTGGTCAGCGGGCAATCGTTTCAGATGGCGGGCGTGACGGTGCGGCCGGGCCTATGGCTGTATGCAGACCGCGACGGCATCATTTTGATGAACCGGCGCCACGACCAGGCATGAATACGACGGGAAAGGCCAGCCCTAAGGGGTGCGCTCTGCAATAAACGCCACGAACCGGCTTAACACCGGGCTGCAATGACTTCTGGACCAGACCAGGCTGGTTTCACAACCCGGCACCTTCGCATCGGACTTGCCGGCGCGGACGGTTTTGTAGACAACGCCGTGGCGCTGGAACTGGCGCACACTTTCAGGCACCCACGCCAGGCCCAGCCCCGCCGAGACGAGGTTCACGATGGTCTGCATCTGTATCGCCTCCTGCGCCACCTGCGGCGAACGGCCGGCGGCGTGGTACAGCGCAAAAATCGCGTCGTAGAGCGAAGGCACGATGCGGCGGGGAAATATCACCAGCGGCTCTGCCAGCACCTTGCTCCATGGCGGCGATGCCGCAGCCGCAAGCGGGTGCGACTCCGGCATGGCGAGCAGCAGGGGCTCGCTGGCGATCAGCGCGCGCTCCAGGCCCGCCGGTGCAAAGCCGGGCGAATGCAGCATGAAGCCCGCATCAATCTCCCCGCGCTCAAAGGCCTGCAACTGCACATCGCCGGTGGCTTCTATCAGTTCAAGGTCAACGCGCGGGTGCTGTTCACGAAAGACCCGGACCCAGCGCGGCAGCAAGTCAAAGCCCACGGTAGACACAAACGCCAGCCGCAAGCGCCCTGCCTCGCCGTCTGCACTGGCGCGGCCGTAGGCGGGCAGCGCCTGGGCCCTGGCCAGCAGGTCACGCGCCTCGGGCAGCAGCGCGGCACCTGCAGCCGTGAGTTGCACGCTGCGTTTGGTGCGGTCAAACAGCCGGTAGCCGAGTACCGCCTCCATCTGCGCGATGGCCTGTGTCAGCGGCGGCTGGGTCATGTGCAGGCGAATGGCGGCTCTGCCGAAGTGAAGCTCTTCAGCCACCGCGACAAACTGCCGCCACAGGCGAAGCTCTATCCACGGTGCAAGGTTTACAGGTGTGCCACTCATATGCCATGCATATTAATACACCTTTAAAAATGGATTGGAGCAAATGAGTCAAAGCCACCATAATCGCTGCACAAACCACAACTCCCCACAAGAGACACCCCATGGAAACGAAAACCATCACCCTCAACCCGCGCAGCAAAAACATTACCGAGGGCAAATCACGCGCGCCCAACCGTTCGATGTACTACGCCATGGGCTATGAGACCGCCGACTTCAAGAAACCCATGATCGGCGTGGCCAATGGGCACAGCACCATCACCCCCTGCAACAGCGGCCTGCAAAAGCTGGCCGACGCCGCCATTGCCGGCATTGAAGAAGCCGGCGGCAACGCACAGGTCTTTGGCACGCCCACCATTTCAGACGGCATGGCCATGGGCACCGAGGGCATGAAGTATTCGCTGGTCAGCCGCGAAGTCATCAGCGACTGCATAGAGACCTGCGTGCAGGGCCAGTGGATGGACGGCGTGGTGGTGGTCGGCGGCTGCGACAAGAACATGCCCGGCGGCCTGATGGGCATGCTGCGCGCCAACGTGCCGGCCATCTATGTGTATGGCGGCACGATTTTGCCCGGCCACTACAAGGGCAAGGACCTCAACATCGTCAGCGTGTTTGAAGCCGTCGGTGAAAACTCTGCCGGCCGCCTGAGCGACGAAGACCTGGAGCAGATAGAGCGCCGCGCCATCCCCGGCACCGGCAGTTGCGGCGGCATGTACACCGCCAACACCATGTCCAGCTCGTTCGAGGCACTCGGCATTTCGCTGCCCTACTCCAGCACCATGGCCAACCCGCACGACGAGAAGATGAACTCGGCCAAGGAGTCTGCCAAGGTGCTGATCGAAGCCGTCAAGAAAGACATCAAGCCGCGCGACATCGTCACCAAAAAATCAATAGAAAACGCAGTCGCCGTCATCATGGCGACCGGCGGTTCAACCAATGCCGTGCTGCACTTCCTGGCGATTGCACATGCTGCCGGTGTTGAATGGACGATTGACGACTTCGAGCGCGTGCGCGTCAAGACGCCCGTGCTGTGCGACCTGAAACCATCAGGCCAATACCTGGCCGTTGACCTGCACAAGGCTGGCGGCATTCCGCAGGTCATGAAGACGCTGCTGGTGGCCGGCCTGCTGCACGGCGACTGTTTGACCATTAGCGGCCAGACGATTGCTGAAGTACTGAAAGACGTGCCCGATGCACCGCGCGCCGACCAGGACGTGATTCGCCCCATCAACAACCCGATGTACAAGCAGGGCCACCTTGCCATCCTGAAGGGCAACCTGTCGCCGGAAGGCTGCGTCGCCAAGATCACCGGCCTGAAGAACCCCGTCATGACCGGCCCTGCCCGCGTGTTTGACGACGAGCAGTCGGGCCTGGCCGCCATCCTGGCCGGCAAGATCAAGGCTGGCGACGTGATGGTGCTGCGCTACCTCGGCCCCAAGGGCGGCCCCGGCATGCCCGAGATGCTGGCCCCCACGGGCGCACTCATTGGCGCAGGCCTCGGTGAAAGCGTGGGCCTGATCACCGACGGCCGCTTCTCGGGCGGCACCTGGGGCATGGTCGTCGGCCACGTCGCACCAGAAGCGGCAGCAGGCGGCAACATCGCCTTCATCAACGAAGGTGACTCCATCACCATAGACTCACGCCAGATGCTGCTGCAACTGAACATCAGCGACGAAGAACTCGCCAGACGCAAGGTAGGCTGGGTCGCGCCAAAACCGCGCTACACACGCGGCGTGCAGGCCAAGTTTGCGTTCAATGCATCGAGCGCCAGCAAGGGTGCTGTGCTGGATGATTATTCCTGAAGTGATTTGAGCGTTACCCGTTGAGAAACGGGAACAAAAAAGGCACCTCATTGAGGTGCCTTTTTTATGTGCCGGCCAGCACACTCAATGCATTTCCTTGGCGTGGTTGATTGAGTACTTGGGTATCTCGACCGTCACATCAGCCTGCGCAAGAATGGCCTGGCAACTCAGGCGTGAGTTGGGCTCCAGGCCCCAGGCGCGATCAAGCAGGTCTTCTTCTGTTTCGTCAGGCTCGTTGAGCGACTTGAAACCTTCACGCACCACGACATGACAGGTCGTGCAGGCTGCGCTCATGTCGCAGGCGTGCTCTATGTTGATCTTGTTGTCGAGCAGGGCTTCGCAAATGGAGGTACCTGCAGGCGCCTTGATCTCTGCGCCATTCGGGCAGTACTCAGGGTGGGGAAGTATTTTTATGACGGGCATCTTGAGTGCTTGGTTATGTTCAGCTTGCTTCTTAAACCGCTTCGATATTTCTGCCGGCCAGGGCTTTCTGTATGCCCTTGTTCATGCGCTCGGCGGCGAAGGCTTCGGTGCCTTCGGCCAGGGCCTTGGTGGCAGCTTCAATCGCGGCTGCGTCGCCGTTGGCGCGCGTGTCGGCCAGCGCGACCATGAGGCTGTCGATACGGGCGCGTTCATTCGGGCTGAGCAGGTCTGCATCGGCCGCAAGCGCGCTGCCCGTGGCGAGCAGCATGCGGTCGGCATCGACCTGGGCTTCGGCCAGCGCCCTCGCCTGCATGTCCTGCTGGGCTGTTGAAAAACTGTCCTGCAGCATGCGTGCAATTTCGTCGTCGGAGAGGCCATACGAGGGCTTGACGTCTATGGTGGCTTCCACACCGCTGACCTGCTCTTTGGCGTTCACACTGAGCAGGCCGTCTGCATCGACCGTGAAGGTCACGCGTATGCGCGCTGCGCCTGCGGCCATGGGCGGTATGCCGCGCAGCTCGAAGCGTGCGAGGCTGCGGCAGTCAACGACCAGGTCGCGCTCGCCCTGCACCACGTGCAGGGCCAGTGCGGTCTGGCCGTCCTTGTAGGTGGTGAAGTCCTGCGCCATTGCCGTGGGAATGGTCTGGTTGCGCGGCACGATGCGCTCGACCAGGCCGCCCATGGTTTCAATGCCCAGCGACAGCGGGATCACGTCAAGCAAAAGCAGGTCATCGCCGGTGTTGTTGCCGGCCAGCTGGTTGGCTGAAATGGCTGCGCCCAGTGCCACGACTTCATCAGGGTTGAGGTTGGTCAGCGGCTCGCTGCCAAAGAAGTTGGCGGCGGCCTTGCGCACCTGCGGCATGCGGGTTGAACCGCCCACCATCACCACACCCTTGATGTCGTCCTTCGTCAACTTTGCATCGCGCAGCGCCTTGCGCACAGCTGTGAGCGTGCGCTGCGTCAGATGGGCCGTTGCAGTTTCGAAGTCTTCGGCCTTGAGTTCAAAGTTAACCAGCGCCTTGGCCAGCTGGACATTGAACGGCACCGGGCTTGAGACGGACAGCGCCTCCTTGCCGGCGCGTGCAGCGCGCTGCAGGGCGGCCTTGTCGGTGGGTGTGAGTGTGTCGGCTGCGACGCCGGCCTTGGCAAGCACCCAGTCGACCAGCGCGCGGTCATAGTCGTCACCGCCCAGGGCTGAATCGCCGCCGGTGGCCACCACTTCAAATACGCCCTGCGTCAGGCGCAGGATGGAAATATCAAAGGTGCCGCCACCCAGGTCATAAACGGCGTACACGCCTTCGCTGCCGTTGTCGAGACCGTAGGCAATCGCAGCCGCTGTGGGTTCATTGATGAGGCGCAGCACATTGAGCCCGGCCAGCTGCGCGGCATCCTTGGTGGCCTGGCGCTGTGCATCGTCGAAATACGCAGGCACGGTGATGACGGCGCCGTGAATGTCATCATCAAAAGTGTCTTCGGCGCGAAAACGCAGCGTGGCAAGAATTTCTGCACTGATCTCGACCGGGCTTTTTTCACCCGCAACAGTTTGCAGCGTGACCATGCCGGGCTTGTCGTTGAGCTGGTAAGGCAGCTGCGCGCGGCTGGCAATGTCATTGATGCCGCGGCCCATGAGGCGCTTGACGGACGAGATGGTATTGGCCGGGTCATCAACCTGCGCAGCCAGTGCGTCAAAGCCGATCTGGCGGCGCTCTGCATCAAGGTAACGCACCACGCTGGGCAAGATCACGCGGCCCTGGTCATCGGGCAGGCATTCGGCAATGCCATTGCGCACGCTGGCCACCAGCGAGTGTGTGGTGCCAAGGTCTATGCCGACTGCAATGCGCCGCTGGTGCGGGTCTGGCGTCTGGCCGGGTTCGGATATCTGTAGGAGTGCCATGTCTTGTCTGCGTTAACCAGTTATTGTCCCAGTTGATCCATGCGTGCATCGACTTCGGATGAGAAACGCTGCATAAACATAAGGCTTCTCACCTGCTGTGCGGCCGCATTGAAGTCTTTGGCGCTGTCGATGGACTGGCCGATATTTAAAAGCTGTTCGCGCTCGTGTTTATTGACCTGCGCCAGCAGTGCTTCGAGTTGATCCAGCGTGCCGGCCTCATCAAGCTCTTCGCGCCATTCCATCTGCTGCATCAGGAAATCCGTCGGCATGGCGGTGTTGGTCTCGGCGTTGATGGGCGCGCCGTTGAGTTCGCACAGATAGCTGGCGCGCTTGAGTGGATCTTTGAGCCGCCGGTAGGCCTCATTGATACGCACAGACCACTGCATGGCCACACGCTGGGCGGCAGCGCCCTGCGCCGCAAACTTGTCAGGGTGCGCCTCGCGCTGCAGGTCTTTCCACCTGGCGTCGAGCGCGGCGCGGTCCTGCGCGAATTGCGCAGGTACGCCGAAGAGTTCGAAGTCGGTGGATTGGAGGTTCATGGCTTTTGCTCCCCTTTTCGGATTGGGAAGCGTAGCGAGCAGGTGTCAGCGAGGTGCGGCCAGCGCGGAGTAACCGGAGCGTACTGCAGTACGTGAGGATTGCGAGCACTGCCCGCGCCTCGATCACGCCTGCGCAGTAGCTTCACACCCGAAAAGATTCGCCACAGCCGCAGCGGTCGCGCTCATTGGGATTGATGAACTTGAAGCCTTCATTCAGACCTTCGCGCACAAAGTCGAGCTTGGTGCCGTCGATATAAGCCATGCTTTTCGGGTCGACCAGCACCTTGACGCCATTGTCTTCAAACACCACGTCTTCGGGCGCGATTTCGTCTGCGTACTCGAGCTTGTAGGCAAGGCCAGAGCAGCCAGTGGTCTTGACGCCGAGACGGACGCCCACGCCCTTGGCACGCTTGGCGAGGTAGCGGGTCACGTGGCGGGCAGCGGCGTCGGTCAGGGTTACGGACATTTGATTACTCGGAAACTGGAAAGATCAAGCTGCAACTCAGTGCGCGGTCTGCGTGTGCTTTTGTTTGTAGTCGTTCACGGCGGCCTTGATGGCGTCTTCTGCCAGGATGGAGCAGTGAATCTTGACCGGCGGCAAGGCCAGTTCTTCGGCAATCGCGCTGTTCTTGATGCTGGCCGCTTCGTCCAGCGTCTTGCCCTTGACCCATTCGGTCACCAGCGAGCTGGAGGCAATGGCGGAACCGCAACCGTAGGTCTTGAAGCGTGCGTCTTCAATCACGCCCGTCACCGGGTTGACCTTGATCTGCAGCTTCATGACGTCGCCGCAGGCCGGCGCGCCGACCATGCCGGTGCCTACGCTCTCGTCGCCTTTTTCAAAGGAGCCGACGTTGCGGGGATTCTCATAGTGGTCTACGACCTTTTCGCTGTATGCCATGGTGTTACCTCTTTAAGCTTTCACGCTGCGGTCAGTGCGCAGCCCACTGGATGGTGGACAGATCCACACCATCCTTGAACATTTCCCACAAGGGGGAAAGTTCGCGCAGCTTGGCCACATTCTCTTTAATGGTGCCGACTGCGTAGTCAATTTCTTCTTCGGTGCTCCAGCGGCCAATCGTCATGCGCAGGCTGCTGTGGGCAAGTTCATCGCTGCGGCCAAGGGCGCGCAGCACATAGCTGGGTTCCAGGCTGGCAGATGTGCAGGCAGAGCCACTGGACACCGCAAGGCCCTTGATGCCCATGATGAGCGATTCGCCCTCGACAAAATTGAAGCTCATGTTGAGGTTGTGCGGCACGCGTTTTTCAGCGTGTCCGTTCAGGAAAACCTCTTCGACGTCCTTCAGGCCGTTGAGCATGCGCTCATGCAGCGCGCGGATGCGTTTGTTTTCTTCATGCATCTCGGCCTTGGCGATGCGATAAGCCTCGCCCATGCCCACGCACTGGTGCGTGGGCAGTGTGCCGGAACGCATGCCGCGCTCATGCCCGCCACCGTGCATCTGCGCTTCAAGGCGCACACGCGGCTTGCGGCGAACGTACAGCGCACCAATGCCCTTGGGGCCGTAGGTCTTGTGTGAGGTCAGGCTCATCAGGTCAACCGGCAAAGTTGCCAGGTCGATGTCGACACGGCCGGTGGCCTGCGCTGCATCAACGTGGAAGATGATGCCTTTTTCACGGCAGAGGGCACCGATTGCAGGGATGTCCTGGATCACGCCGATTTCGTTGTTCACGAACATGACGCTGACAAGAATCGTGTCGGGGCGGATGGCCGCCTTGAGCACTTCAATATCGAGCAGGCCATCGGCCTGCACGTCGAGGTAGCTGACTTCAAAACCCTGGCGCTCCAGTTCACGCATGGTGTCGAGCACGGCCTTGTGCTCGGTCTTCACCGTGATGAGGTGCTTGCCCTTGGATTTGTAAAAATGAGCCGCGCCCTTGAGGGCGAGGTTGTTGGACTCTGTCGCACCGCTGGTCCAGACGATTTCGCGCGGGTCGGCGCCTATCAGGTCGGCGATCTGGCCGCGCGCTTTTTCAACGGCGGCTTCGGCTTCCCATCCCCAGGCATGGCTGCGCGATGCCGGGTTGCCGAAATGCTCGCGCAACCAGGGAATCATGGCATCAACAACACGTGGGTCACACGGGTTGGTGGCGCTGTAGTCCATGTAGATGGGGAAGTGTGGGGTTTCCATTTGGCTGGCTCTTTTTAATGACGGCTGGCTGGCGTCGGCCCGGAAACCCGGGCCTTCGCGCACATCAGGCTCTGGTCAGGATTTCGAAAACGCGTTGCCCAGTGCGAACACCGAATTGGGCGCGTTGACACGCATGGGTTTTGCAACCGGTGCAGTGAAGATGGCCTTCTTGACCATGGGCGTGTTCTCAACCACGACACCCTTGGCAATCTGGTCTTCAACCAGCTTTTGCAGGGTCACGGAATCCAGAAACTCGACCATGCGGCTGTTGAGCGATGCCCACAGCTCATGGGTCATGCAACGGCCGCCTTCACCGAGGCAGTTTTCCTTGCCGCCACACTGGGTAGCGTCAATCGGCTCATCGACCGAGACAATGATGTCGGCAACGGTGATGTCGGCAGCCTTGCGGCCCAGGGTGTAACCGCCGCCGGGGCCGCGGGTGGACTCGACCAGCTCATGGCGGCGCAGTTTGCCGAACAGCTGTTCAAGGTACGAGAGGGAAATTTGCTGGCGCTGGCTGATGGCTGCGAGCGTGACCGGGCCATTGTTCTGGCGCAATCCGAGGTCAATCATCGCGGTGACCGCAAAGCGGCCTTTGGTTGTGAGGCGCATAACAAGCTCCTTTGGAAATGGCTTGACTGTCAGCAACAAATGTTGCGACCCTGAAGGCATGTGGCCCGCAGGGAACTCTTCCTCCAGCCGCCCAGGCCAGTCAACCATTCATCGCGGGGGCTTTTTGTTATTTACTGTTCCTGACTGAATTCGTCAAGTATAGCACCAACACGGGCTTTTAGCTGGAGGACAGTGACAGAAATCAGGGCAAACCCGCATATTTCAAGGGGTTATTTAAAGCGCCATCGCACCAAAGAGGTGCACCCAAAGCGATGCCTACTTGTGGGTGCCACCCGCAGTTGATATGGGCACGATGTTGTCGGCGCCCGGCGCGCCAAAGGCCTGTTCCTTGAGGATGTGAAGCTGGTCACGCACCCGCGCGGCTTTTTCAAACTCCAGGTTTTTGGCGTGTTCGACCATCTGTTTCTCGAGCCGCTTGATTTCCCTGGCGATGTCTTTCTCGCTCATGTCCTCGACCATGGCCTTCTGCATGCTGAGTTTTTCGGCTTCCTTGCCTGATTTCTCGCTATAGACACCGTCGATCAGATCCTTGATGCGCTTGACCACGCTGCGCGGCGTGATGCCATGCTCCAGGTTGAAGGCAATCTGTTTGTTGCGCCGGCGTTCGGTCTCGCCCATTGCCTTTTTCATCGAATCGGTGATCTTGTCGGCGTACAAAATAGCGCGGCCATTGAGGTTTCGCGCTGCGCGGCCAATGGTCTGTATCAGGCTGCGCTCGGCGCGCAAAAAGCCTTCCTTGTCTGCATCCAGAATCGCGACCAGCGAGACCTCGGGAATGTCCAGCCCCTCGCGCAGCAAGTTGATGCCAACCAACACGTCGAAGGCGCCCAGGCGCAGGTCACGCAGTATTTCAACCCGCTCGACCGTGTCGACATCGCTGTGCAGGTAACGCACTTTCACGCCGTTGTCTGTCAGGTAGTCGGTCAACTGCTCGGCCATGCGTTTGGTCAGCGTGGTGATGAGCACACGTTCGTTCTTGTCGACGCGGATGCGAATCTCCTGCAGCACGTCATCGACCTGGTGCGTTGCGGGCCGCACTTCGACTTCAGGGTCAACCAGCCCCGTGGGCCGCACGACCTGCTCGACCACCTGGCCGGCGTGTTCTTTCTCGTATGCGGCCGGCGTGGCAGATACAAAAATCGCCTGGCGCATCTTGGTTTCAAACTCCTCGAACTTCAGCGGCCTGTTGTCCAGAGCACTCGGCAAGCGAAAGCCATACTCGACCAGCGTTGTCTTGCGCGAGCGGTCGCCGTTGTACATGGCGTTGAGCTGGCCAATCATGACGTGGCTCTCGTCGAGAAACATCACCGCGTCTTTCGGCAGGTAGTCGCACAGGGTTGAGGGCGGCGAGCCCGCAGGCGCGCCGCTCAGGTGGCGTGTGTAGTTCTCGATGCCCTTGCAGTGGCCGATTTCGCTCAGCATTTCAAGGTCAAAGCGGGTGCGCTGTTCGATGCGCTGGGCCTCGACCAGCTTGCCGTCGGCGACGAACTGGCCGACGCGTTCTGTCAGCTCCAGCTTGATGGTTTCCACCGCCATCATGACCTTGTCGCGCGGCGTCACGTAATGGCTTT
Source organism: Polaromonas sp. (assembly GCF_016185115.1). Taxonomy (GTDB): domain Bacteria; phylum Pseudomonadota; class Gammaproteobacteria; order Burkholderiales; family Burkholderiaceae_C; genus Polaromonas. Next base: position 180,033 of record NZ_JACPOF010000030.1, read on the forward strand.
TCGGGTAGACCACAAAACGTGGGATCTTCTGGCGGATGCGGCCTGTGAGTGGGTCGAACAGGGACAGCGTCTCGATCTCGTCATCAAACAGCTCGATGCGGATGGCGAGCTCCGAATGCTCTGCCGGGAAGACATCGATCACATCGCCGCGCACACGGAAGGTGCCGCGTGCAAAGTCCTGGTCGTTTCTGGAGTACTGCATGCGGATCAGCCGCGCAATCACGTCGCGCTGGCCCATCTTGTCGCCTGTGCGGGCGATAAAACGCATCTGGGTGTAATCCTCAGGAGCGCCAATGCCGTAAATGGCACTGACTGTCGCCACGATGATAGTGTCGCGCCGCTCCAGCACGCTCTTGGTGGCCGACAAACGCATCTGCTCGATGTGCTCGTTGATGGCCGAGTCCTTTTCAATGAAGAGGTCGCGCTGCGGCACGTAGGCCTCGGGCTGGTAGTAATCGTAGTAGCTGACGAAATACTCGACGGCGTTCTTCGGGAAGAACTCGCGGAACTCGCTGTACAGCTGCGCAGCCAGGGTCTTGTTGGGGGCAAAAATAATCGCCGGGCGGCCCAGGCGCGCAATCACGTTGGCCATGGTGAAGGTCTTGCCGGAGCCGGTCACGCCCAGCAGGGTCTGGAAGACTTCGCCGTCGTTCACGCCTTCGACAAGTTTGGCAATGGCCGTGGGCTGGTCGCCTGCCGGCTGGTAGGGCATGAAGAGCTCGAACGGGGAATCGGGAAAGCTGACGAACTCTCCCTTCGGGGGGCTTTCACCAGCCTCTGTTTGAGTAATGACTTCCAACGCTTCTGGCATAGACCTTCCTTCTGGCTCTCGCTCATGCCCGTTAAAATCAGGGCAACCGATCAGCATACGACATTCGGGCAAAAAGCGGAATTGCAAGCGGCAAGCACCCTTTTTTACCTTTGTTGACGCGGCTGCAGGCCGTCCAAAAAACCTTTCTGATTCAACGTTCTTTTTACTTTTTGAGGATTTTTCATGTCTTTGTTCACTGCTGTCGAAATGGCCCCACGCGACCCCATCCTGGGTCTCAACGAGCAGTTCGCCGCCGACACCAACCCCAACAAGGTCAACCTCGGCGTAGGCGTGTACTACGACGACAACGGCAAGCTGCCGCTCCTCAAATGCGTGCAGGCCGCTGAAAAACTCATGGCCGAAACACCCAAGCCACGCGGCTACCTGCCGATTGACGGCATTGCGGCGTACGACGCGGCCGTCAAATCACTCGTCTTTGGCGCTGACAGCGAACCCGTGAAAAGCGGCCGCATCGCCACGGCACAAGGGATTGGCGGCACGGGCGGCCTGAAGATTGGCGCCGACTTTTTGAAGAAGCTGCTGCCCAACGCCAAGGTGCTGATCTCCGACCCCAGCTGGGAAAACCACCGCGCCCTGTTCACCCAGGCCGGTTTTGTCGTTGAAAGCCACCCCTACTACGACGCCGCCAAAAAAGGCATCAACTTTGACGGCATGCTGGCTGCGCTGAACGCCGCCCCCGAAGGCACCATCGTCGTGCTGCACGCCTGCTGCCACAACCCGACCGGCTATGACGTCACCCCGGCCCAGTGGGACCAGGTGATTGCAGCCGTCAAGGCGAAAAAGCTCACGCCCTTCCTCGACATGGCTTACCAGGGCTTTGGCCACGGCATCAAGGAAGACGGCGCCGTTGTCGGCAAGTTCGTCGCTGCCGGCCTGAGCTTTTTTGTCTCGACCTCATTCTCGAAGAGCTTCAGCCTGTACGGCGAGCGCGTCGGCGCGCTGTCGGTGCTGTGCGAGTCAAAAGAGGAAGCCGACCGTGTGCTGTCGCAGCTGAAACTGGTCATCCGCACCAACTACAGCAACCCGCAGATTCACGGCGGCACCGTGGTAGCCACCGTGCTCAACACTCCTGCCCTGCGCGCCCAGTGGGAAGAAGAGCTGACCGAGATGCGCGTTCGCATCAAGGCCATGCGCCAGAAGCTGGTCGACGGCCTGAAAGCCGCCGGCGTGAAGCAGGACATGAGCTTCATCACCACCCAGATCGGCATGTTCAGCTACTCGGGCCTGACCAAGGACCAGATGGTGCGCCTTCGCAGCGAGTTCGGCATCTACGGCACCGACACCGGCCGCATGTGCGTGGCCGCGCTGAACAGCAAGAACATCGACTACGTCTGCGCGGCGATTGCCAAGGTGATCTGAGCGGGCTCTGAAGCGGCTTTGATGCCTTCAACGGAGAGTTGCTCACTATAAATTTAGTAGCAGCTCACGTACGTGTCTATTGGCCTTCAGCCGATTTGATGCCTAAAAATGGCCCTTTTCGGGCCATTTTTCTCGTCAGATTGCGCTCATGGCACCCGCAAAACCCGAAATGTTAATCTGCAAGTTAACATTTGGATTTTTTTAACGCATACGTTAAATTTTTGCCGTGTACATTAAAAATTAGCCCCAGATCGCCGAGCGCATTGAGATCGAGCCCATCTGGTAGCTGGTGTTGAAGAACCTGATGGGCTCACCCGCATCGACCGCGCCGGCAGCGTAGAGCAGCGGCAGGTAGTGCTCATGTGTGGGCTGGGCCATTTTGGCGACCTGGCCGAGCTTTAAAAAGTTCTGCAGCGCATCGAGGTTGCCCTGCTGCATGTAGCCGCCAATCGTCTGGTCAAACTCCAGCGCCCAGTCAAAGGCCTGGTTGCCGGTGGCGCCGCGCTGCATATGGCGCAGGTTGTGCACGATGTTGCCACTGCCGACGATGAGCACGCCGCGGTCGCGCAGGGCCTTGAGCTGTTTGGCCAGCGCGTAATGCTCCTCAGGCGCGCGGCTGTAGTCCATGCTGAGCTGGATCACCGGGATGTCGGCTTCGGGGAACATGGGTTTGAGCACCGCCCAGGTGCCGTGGTCCAGGCCCCACTCGCTCACATCCAGCCCCAGCGGCTGGGAGCCGCGCTGACGCACCAGTTGGCTGATGGCGCGGGCTGCAGCCGGGTCGCCGGGCGCGGGGTATTGCTGGTCGAACAGCTCCTGCGGAAAGCCGCCGAAGTCGTGAATCGTCTTGGGTTTGTCCATCGCGGTCACCCACCAGCCTTCGGTCAGCCAGTGGGCCGAGATGCACAGAATGAGCTGGGGGCGCGGCATTTTGGTGCCGAAATCCTTGCCCAGCGCCTGCCAGCTGCGCAGGTATTCGTTGTCGCCGATGGCGTTCATGGGGCTGCCGTGGCCCAGAAAGAGCACCGGCATGCGCTCTGATTTTTTGAGGGAGGCGACGCTGTCCAGCAGGGCGCTGTCGTTGGAGGAGAGCATGTTGTTCTTGTCCTGAAATGACGGTTGGGTAGGCCGCGCAAAGGGCTCCATATGCCCGGCCGGGTTCAAGCCGTCATGTTAAGCCCGTGCCCGGCGGCCTGCCAGCCGTGAAGAATTGTCCTTTTCAGGCACCGAATTGGTAGTTATCCTCAAAACGGTGCGGCACCAAACTGTTATATTGCACTGCAGCATAACCAGTTGAACACTTGTTTCAACAGACAACACCCAGAGGTTTTACCCATGCTTTACCAGGTCTATGAAACCCAGCGCACGCTGATGGAACCGTTTGTCGACTTCGCGGAAGCCGCCGCCAAGCTCTACAGCAACCCGCTGTCGCCGATGGCGCAAAACCCCTTTGCGCAGCGCGTCGCCGCAGGGTACAGCCTGATCTACCGCCTGGGCAAGGACTACGAAAAGCCGGAATTCAACATCCGGACGATTGACGTCGACGGTACCAACATTGCCATTCATGAGCGGGTCGAGATCGACAAGCCGTTTTGCGAGCTGCGCCGCTTCAAGCGCTTTTCTGACGACACGGCGACGCTGGCCAAGCTCAAGGGCCAACCCGCCGTGCTGATCGTGGCGCCGCTGTCAGGGCACTACGCCACGCTGTTGCGCGACACCGTCAGGACCATGCTGAAAGACCACAAGGTCTACATCACCGACTGGAAGAACGCACGCACCGTGCCGCTGTCCGACGGCTCCTTTCATCTGGACGACTACGTCAACTATGTTGAGGAATTCATAGCCCACCTGCAGGGCATCTATGGCAACTGCCACGTCATCAGCGTCTGCCAGCCCACCGTGCCGGTGTTTGCCGCCATATCGCTGATGGCTTCGCGCGGCCAGAAGACGCCGCTGTCCATGACCATGATGGGCGGCCCTATCGACGCACGCAAATCGCCGACCGCTGTCAACAACCTGGCCATGAACAAGAGCTTCGAGTGGTTTGAAAACAATGTGATTTTCCGCGTGCCGAGCAACTTCCCGGGCGCCGGCCGCCGCGTCTACCCCGGCTTTTTGCAGCACAGCGGTTTTGTGGCCATGAACCCCGACCGCCACGCCAGCAGCCACTTCGACTACTTCAAGGACCTGCTCAAGGGTGACGACGCCAGCGCCGAAGCGCACCGCAAGTTCTACGACGAGTACAACGCCGTGCTCGACATGGACGCCGACTACTACCTCGAGACCATCAGGACGGTGTTCCAGGAATTCAAGCTGGTCAACGGCACCTGGGACGTGACATCGGCCGATGGCAAGATTGAACGCGTCAAGCCGGCGGACATCAAGACCACCGCCGTCATGACGGTGGAAGGCGAGCTGGACGATATCTCCGGTTCGGGCCAGACCAAAGCAGCGCTTGAGATGTGCAGCGGCGTCTCAAGCAGCCAGAAAACGCACTTCGAGGTCAAGGGCGCAGGCCACTACGGCATCTTCAGCGGTCGCCGCTGGCGCGACCAGGTGTATCCGGCCGTCAGGGCGTTCATCCTGGCGCACAACGACGATACGGCACCGAAGCGCCTGGCCAAACCTGCCGCAAAGAAGGTTGTGGCCGCAAAGCCTGCAGGCAAAGCCGCTGCGACACCCGCAGCAAGGCGCGCTCCGGCAAAGACCGCCCGCAGCAAATGATGTGAGGGTCGGGCAGGCGACTGCCCGACAATATGCCGGTGACGCTCACCGCCAACAACCAGCTCGCCCAGCGCATACACGCGGCACTTCCGCAGACGCAGTGCACGCGCTGCGGCTACCCCGATTGCGCCGCTTACGCCGAGGCTATTGCATCAGGGGAAGCAGACATCAACCAGTGCCCGCCCGGCGGTGATGAGGGCATTCAGCGCCTTGCCGCCATCACAGGCCGGCCTGCCCTGCCCCTGAACCCGGTCAATGGTGTTGAAGGCCCGCGCGCACTCGCTGTCATTGACGAAGACTGGTGCATAGGCTGCACACTGTGCCTCAAGGCCTGCCCGACTGACGCCATACTCGGCGCGAACAAGATGATGCACACCGTCATTGAGGCGCATTGCACGGGCTGCGAGCTGTGCGTGCCGGTTTGCCCTGTCGACTGCATCAGCCTTGAGAACGTGACAGGCGATCGCACAGGCTGGGCCGCCTGGTCACGGCCGGAGGCCAATCACGCGCTGCAGCGTTATGAGTTTCACGGCGTGCTGCAAACCCGGCCCGGGCCGCGCAATGCAAGAATGCCAACCACCATTGATGAGACGGCATTTACGGCGCTTGAAGAAGGGTTGGCGCCTGCAGGTGACATGCAAAGTGCGGCAGACAAAAAACGCGCGGTGATTGAAGCGGCCATGGCCCGTGCACGCGCAGCACGCCAGCCAAAACCCTGAGCCTGTTCAGGCGGACAGCTCGGTCAGGCCGGCAGTTCAGTCAGGCCCAGCACTTCAGATTCATACGCATGCAGCGACGGCGCGCCGCCTGTGTGTATGAAAAGCACGTTCTCATTTTTTGCAAAGTAGCCCTTACGCGCCAGCCCGATCAGTCCGGCCATGATCTTGCCGGTGTAAACGGGGTCGAGCAGGATGGCCTCGGTGCGCGCCAGCATCTGCACTGCTTCGACCATCGCCGGGTTGGGCACAGAATATTTGGGCCGCCACCAGTCGCCGTGGCTCACCACCGCTTCGCGCGGCACCGTCATGTTCAGGCCCAGCAAATCGCTCACTGCCTGCGCCTCTTTATGCACCAGCGGGTCCTGGTCCACCGGGTCGCGGCTGACGCCAATACCGATGATGGGAATGTTGATGCGGTTGCCCATAAAGCCCGCCAGCAGGCCGCCATGCGTGCCCGAACTGCCTGAGCCCACCACCACCTTGTCGATCTGCACACCCTGCTCGAAGAACTGCTGCTGCAGCTCCTGTGCACAGGCCACATAACCCAGCCCGCCAATCGCATTCGACCCACCGCCCGGCACGATGTAGCCCTTGCGGCCAACGCCGGCCAGGTCGGCAGCCACCTTCTGCATGGCCTCCAGCATGTTGGTACCCGCAGGCACCACCGTGATGGCTTCAACACCCAGAAGGCGGAACAGAAAGTTGTTGCCGCTGGCGTCTTCACGGTAGCTGTGGGGCACGCGCTCTTCGATCACAAAGCGGCACTTGATGCCTTCCTTGATGGAAGCAGACAGCGTCGCACGGCAATGGTTGGATTGCGGTGCGCCGCAGGTGATCAGGGTGTCAGCGCCCTGCGCCAATGCATCGGCGGCCAGGAACTCCAGCTTGCGCGTCTTGTTGCCGCCGGGCGTGAGGCCCAGCATGTCGTCACGCTTGATCCAGACGTTCGGACCTTCGCCGTCAGGGCAGCTTGCTGCCAGCGCTTTGGTGAAGTGGGGCAAAAACTCAAGCGGGGTCGGGTCTTTGGTGTAGCGGCGGCGGGGGAAACGGCTCAGGTCCATGCAGGCATCCAGTCAGTTGAAATCAGTTCAATTCAGATTCAAGCTGCATTTTGCCGCTACATCAATGACCTCAGCCCGTGGACGCCATTGCTGCAAACGCCTTGATGACTTCGGGAGGTGCCTGCACCATCTCAATCAGCACGCCCTCACCTGCAATCGGGAACTCATCGTTCGCCTTGGGATGCATGAAGCAGATGTCAAAGCCCGCCGCGCCCTTGCGAATGCCGCCGGGCGCAAAACGCACGCCCTGCGCGGTCAGCCACTCAACGGCTTTGGGCAGGTCGTCTATCCACAGGCCCACATGGTTGAGCGGCGTGGTGTGCACCGCCGGTTTTTTATCGATGTCGAGTGGCTGCATCAGGTCAACCTCGACCTTGAAGGGGCCCACGCCCATGGCGCAGATGTCTTCGTCCACATTCTCGCGCTCGCTGACAAAGTTCCCTGTAACCTCGAGGCCCAGCATGTCTACCCACAGCTTGCGCAGGCGGTCTTTGCTGGGTGCGCCTATGGCGATTTGCTGTATGCCCAGCACCTTGAAGGGACGGGTCATGATGCGGCCTTTTCCCTGCGGCCGGAGATATAGCTGGCGCCCGTTGGCCCGGCGCTCTCGAGGTGCGGCGTACCTGCAGGCAGGCGAAATATCTGCCTGGCTGCGTAAGTCGTTGCAACGCCATCAACGGTCAGGGTGAAGTCGCCCCGTGTAATCAGCGCGCAGGCGTCGAAGGTATGGTGATGCTCGCCAAGCGCATAGCCGACCGGCCTTTCCACAACCGCAATCGTGGTGAAGCCTTCAGCCTTGAGTTGTGCTTCAAATTCCTGCTGGTTCATGATGGTCTCCAGACAAGTGAACATCAGGCGAATTCAACAATCGGCTGGTCTACGCTGAGCGATTCACCTTTGGCCGCGAGCACCTTGCCCACCACACCGTCTGCAATCGCAAACAGCACGTTTTCCATTTTCATCGCTTCAATCACCGCCACCCGTTCACCTGCCTGCACCTTCTGGCCGGGCTGTACAGACACCTCGACCAGCAGGCCGGGCATGGGCGACAGCACAAAGCGGCTCATGTCTGGCGGTGCCTTGTAGGGCATGAGCTGGTGCAACTCGGCCGCGCGCGGCGAGAGCACAAGAGCATCCAGCCGCGTGCCGTTGTGGGCGATGCGGAAAGCCAGCGGATTGCGGCCCACACCCCGCTCGACCTGCGCAGCGAAAGGTTTGCCGTTGACAGTGCCGCGTATGCGCGCGCCGCCCAGATGCCAGTTGCTGCAGATTTCATAGCTACCCGCGGCCGTATCAATCGCACTGGAACCGGTGGTAGCCACATAGTCACGAACCGTCACCGCATTCGGTTTGTTCCGGCCATCTGCACCGAGGCCGATAACCACAAACTGTTCACCTACCGTGACGCCATGCCCGGGCATCTGGCCGCTGATGCCCGCTGCACGGCCCAGCTGCCTGCGGTTGACATAAGCTGCCAGCGCCACCAGGAAGTTCGGGTCGTCGTGCGGTACATCTTCGGCATGAAAGCCCTGTCCGTAATTCTCGGCGATGAACCCGGTATTGAAGTCACCCTTGACGAATTTCGGATGCGCCAGCAAGGCCGACTGGAAGGGGATGTTGCTCGATATGCCACGAATCACAAAAGCATTGAGTGCCTCGCGCATTTTGGCAATCGCCTCCAGCCTGTCCTTGCCGTGGACGATGAGCTTGGCAATCATCGAGTCGTAGAACATCGGTATCTCGCCGCCGTCCTGCACGCCGGTATCAACGCGCACGCCATAAAGGTGCGAGGTATCCGACGCGAACATGCTTTCCTTGGGCGGCTGGAAGCGCACCAGGCGGCCGGTGGATGGCAGGAAGTTGCGGAAAGGGTCTTCTGCATTGATGCGGCACTCGATCGCCCAGCCATTGCGCTGCACGTCTTTCTGCTCAAGCGGCAGTTTTTCACCGGCGGCCACACGAATCATCAGCTCGACCAGGTCCAGCCCGGTGATGCATTCAGTCACCGGATGTTCGACCTGAAGGCGGGTGTTCATCTCAAGAAAGTAAAAGCTCTGGTCCTTGCCGACCACAAACTCCACCGTGCCGGCGCTCTGGTACTTCACGGCCTTGGCCAATGCCACGGCCTGCTCGCCCATGGCCTTGCGCGTGGCGTCGCTGATGAAAGGTGATGGTGCTTCTTCAATCACCTTCTGGTGGCGGCGCTGGATGGAGCACTCGCGCTCGTTCAGGTAAATCACATTGCCGTGGCTGTCACCGACAAGCTGGATTTCGATGTGGCGCGGTTCCTCGACAAACTTTTCAATAAAAACACGGTCATCGCCAAAACTGTTGCGTGCCTCGTTGCGGCAGGAGGTAAAACCTTCCAGCGCTTCCTTGTCATTGAACGCCACACGAAGGCCTTTGCCACCGCCGCCTGCGCTGGCCTTGATCATCACCGGGTAGCCAATGCCTTTGGCAATCTCGACAGCTTTCTCTGCAGTTTCAATCGCATCATTGACACCGGGAATGCAGTTCACGCCTGCGGCGCCCGCCAGCTTTTTCGATTCAATCTTGTCGCCCATGGCGGCAATCGAATAATGCTTGGGGCCGATGAAGATGATGCCTTCTTCCTCAACGCGCTTGGAGAAACCCGCGTTCTCGCTAAGAAAGCCATAGCCGGGATGCACTGCCTCCGCCCCAGTCTGCTTGCAGGCCGCGATGATTTTTTCAGCCTGCAGGTAGCTGTCGCGGCTGGGCGCGGGCCCTATGTTTACCGCCTCATCGGCCAGTTCGACATGGCGCGCGTCCTTGTCTGCATCTGAATAAACCGCGACGGTCTTGATGCCCATCTTGCGGGCGGTGAGGATGACGCGGCAGGCGATCTCGCCACGATTTGCTATGAGTATTTTTTTAAACAATTTTCGCTCCTTTGTATTTGATGAGGCGCTGGCCTTACTTGAGGCCCAACTCCGTGCGCATTGCCATGTTTTTCGCCTCGGCCCGCTGATACGCGGGCCTCTCGTCAAGGCACCCGACATAGGCCTTGAAATCAGGCCTGCTCTCGATCTGATTGAAGGCCATCATGAACCGCAAGGTGCCGCCGAAAACGACATCCGCCATCGAGAACTCATCGCCAAGGACAAACCTTTTGCCGGCGATTGCGCTTTCGGCGGCAGCGAGCATTGATGCGTAGTTGCCCCAACCGGCTGAAACTTCCTTGACCTTCCAGTCCTCGCCTTTAGCCATGACTGCAGGCTCAATCACGCTGGGCGCGAAGAATGACCAGCGAAGGTAAGTACCTCGCTTCGGATCGTCAAGAGCGGGAGCCAGCCGGCCTGATGCATAGCGATCAGCCAGATAGAGCGCGATCGCCGAAGCTTCAGTGACGACAACATCACCATCAACCAGGGTGGGGAGCTTGCCCATCGGGTTCTTCGAGATGAGCTCGGCGCTCTTCTGGTCGCCCTTCATGATGTCGATCACCTTGAGGTCATAGGGGACACCCGCCTCCTCCAGCGCCCAAACAGTGCCAGCGGCCCGGGAGTACGGATGGTAATAAAGACTGATGGACATAAAGATGATCCTTCCTCAATGGCAGCGTCGGATGGTTTAAAGCGGGATATTCCCGTGCTTGCGCCACGGGTTTTCAAGCTTCTTGTCGCGCAACATGATGAGCGAGCGGCAGATGCGCTTGCGGGTTTCATGCGGCAGGATGACGTCATCAATGAAACCGCGTGCGCCGGCCACAAAGGGATTGGCAAAACGCGCCTTGTACTCGGCCTCTTTGGCGGCCAGCTTGGCAGGGTCGCCCTTGTCTTCGCGGAAGATGATTTCGACTGCGCCCTTGGCGCCCATCACGGCAATCTCTGCGTTCGGCCAGGCGAAGTTGACGTCACCGCGCAGGTGTTTTGAACTCATCACGTCGTAAGCACCGCCATAGGCCTTGCGTGTGATGACGGTGATCTTTGGCACCGTGCATTCGGCGTAGGCGTAGAGCAGCTTAGCCCCGTGCTTGATGATGCCGCCGTATTCCTGGCTGGAGCCGGGCATGAAGCCGGGCACGTCGACAAAAGTGATGACCGGAATATTGAAGGCGTCGCAAAAACGCACAAAACGTGCGGCCTTGATGGAGCTCTTGATGTCCAGGCAGCCTGCCAGCACCAGCGGCTGGTTGGCGACGATGCCAACCGTCTGGCCTTCCATGCGCGCAAAACCGATGATGATGTTTTTGGCGTACTCGGGCTGGATCTCGAAAAAGTCACCGTCATCAACCGTCTTGACGATGAGCTCTTTCATGTCGTAAGGCTTGTTGGCGTTCTCGGGCACCAGCGTATCAAGGCTCATGTCCATGCGCGCGGCCGGGTCGGCACTGGGGCGAACAGGCGCTTTCTCACGGTTGTTGAGCGGCAGGTAGTTGTAGAGGCGGCGCAACATGAGCAGCGCTTCAACATCGTTTTCAAATGCCAGGTCGGCCACGCCGCTCTTGGTGGTGTGGGTGATGGCGCCGCCCAGTTCTTCGGCGCTGACCTCTTCATGCGTCACGGTCTTGACGACCTCGGGGCCGGTGACAAACATGTAGCTGCTGTCTTTGACCATGAAGATAAAGTCGGTCATGGCAGGTGAGTACACCGCGCCGCCGGCACTCGGGCCCATGATCATGCTGATCTGCGGGATCACGCCGCTGGCCATGACGTTGCGCTGGAACACATCGGCATAACCGCCGAGCGAAGCCACGCCTTCCTGTATGCGTGCACCACCGGAATCGTTGAGGCCGATGACCGGGGCGCCCACCTTCATGGCCTGGTCCATCACCTTGCAAATCTTCTCCGCATGCGCCTCGGACAGCGCACCACCGAAGACGGTGAAGTCCTGGCTGAACACAAACACCAGTCGGCCGTTGATCATGCCGTAGCCGGTGACCACACCGTCACCCGGAATTTTTGTGCTCTCCATGCCGAAATCGGTGCAGCGATGCTCGACAAACATGTCCCACTCTTCAAAAGTACCTTCGTCAAGCAGCACCTCCAGACGCTCGCGCGCCGTGAGCTTGCCCTTGCCGTGCTGTGCATCGATGCGCTTTTGTCCGCCACCCAAACGCGCCGCAGCGCGCTTCTGTTCAAGTTTTTCGAGGATTTCCTGCATGGTCTTGTCTTTCTCTTTACGTCTTTACTTCATTTTTTGATAAGTGACTGGTCTGCGCTGATTGGGCAGCCAGCAAACTTCTGGCTGCTCTGGATGCAGGTATCTCACCCCTGGCAACCTTGGCCGTCATGTCAGGCAACAAGGCGCTCACGGCGGCGTTGTGTTTGAAAGCCTGCTTGAGTCCTGCATCTATGCGTTCCCACATCCATGACAGCGACTGCTGCTGGCGGCGCAAGGCCAGCTTGCCATTGGCACCCTGCAGCGACTGGAACTCCTTCACCGCAGCCCAGAAGGCGTCTACGCCCTTGTTGTGCAATGCACTGAGCTGGATGACTTTGGGGTGCCACTGCCTGTCGTAGTTTGCGGCCTGGTCGTTGCCCATGGCGTTGTTGACCAGCCCGAACAGGCGCATCGCCGAGGTGATCTGCGCTTCTGCGCGCATCGCCGCATCAGCATCAATATCGGACTTGTTGATGATGACCAGGTCCGCCAGCTCCATCACGCCCTTCTTGATCGCCTGGAGGTCGTCACCCGCATTGGGCAACTGCAGGAGCACAAACATGTCGGTCATGTTGGCCACGGCGGTCTCGCTCTGGCCCACACCCACGGTCTCGACAATCACCACGTCGTAGCCCGCAGCTTCGCAGACCAGCATGGACTCGCGGGTTTTCTCGGCGACTCCGCCCAGTGTGCCGCTCGAAGGGCTGGGACGGATGTAGGCCCGCTCATGCACGGACAGGTGCTCCATGCGCGTCTTGTCGCCAAGAATGGAGCCCCCGGACACTGTGGACGAGGGATCAATCGTCAGCACTGCGACACGATGACCCTGACCAATCAGGTACAGGCCCAGCACTTCAATGAATGTGGATTTGCCCACACCCGGTACGCCGCTGATGCCCAGACGAAAGGCTTTGGACGTGTGTGGCAGCAGAGCCGTCAGCAGTTCATCAGCCTGCTCGCGATGGTCGGCGCGTGTGGACTCCAGCAGCGTGATGGCTTTGGCGATGGCACGGCGCTGCGCGGTGGCTTCACCATGCAGCACTGCCTGCTCCAGCTCCTGCGCGCTTGCAGTCACTTCAGCGCAGCCCTGATCTGCTCCAGCACGTCCTTGGCACTGGCAGGTATCGGTGTGCCAGGTCCATACACGCCCTTGACGCCCGCCTCGTACAACATGTCGTAGTCCTGGCGCGGAATCACGCCACCGACAAACACGATGATGTCGTCGGCGCCCTGCTTCTTCAACTCGGCAATGATGGCTGGCACCAGCGTCTTGTGGCCGGCCGCAAGTGTCGAGACACCCACCGCATGCACGTCATTTTCAATCGCCTGGCGGGCGCATTCTTCGGGCGTCTGAAACAGCGGCCCCATATCGACGTCGAAGCCGAGGTCGGCAAATGCAGTGGCGACCACCTTGGCTCCCCGGTCGTGACCGTCCTGGCCCAGCTTGGCGATCATGACGCGCGGGCGGCGGCCCTGCTCTTCGGCGAACTTGTTGATTTCGGTCTTGAGGGTTTCCCAGCCCTCGGCCGAGTCATAGGCAGCAGCGTACACACCGGTCACCTTTTGTGTATCGGCGCGGTGGCGCCCGTAAATTTTCTCAAGTGCATCACTGACCTCACCCACCGTGGCGCGCAGGCGCACGGCCTTGATGCAGAGGTCGAGCAGGTTGCCGTTGTTATTTTCTGCGGCTGCGGTCAGCGCGTCCAGCGCGGCCTGCACGGCGGCGTTGTCGCGTTTGGCCTTGATGGCCTTGAGCCGGGTGATCTGCCCGTCGCGCACGGCGACGTTGTCGATATCGCGTGACTCGATAGCGTCTTCAGTCTTCAGTTTGTACTTGTTGACGCCAACAATCACGTCCTTGCCGCTGTCGATACGGGCCTGCTTGTCTGCCGCCGCAGCTTCAATCTTGAGTTTGGCCCAGCCGCTGTCCACGGCCTTGGTCATGCCGCCCATGGCCTCGACTTCTTCAATGATGGCCCAGGCGGCATCGGCCATGTCCTGGGTCAGCTTTTCCATCATGTAGCTCCCGGCCCAAGGGTCAATCACATTGGTGATGTGGGTCTCTTCCTGGATGATGAGCTGGGTGTTGCGCGCAATGCGGGCCGAGAATTCTGTAGGCAACGCAATCGCTTCATCAAATGAATTGGTGTGCAGGCTTTGGGTGCCGCCGAATACCGCAGCCATCGCCTCGATGGTGGTGCGCACCACGTTGTTGTACGGGTCCTGCTCTGTCAGGCTCCAGCCGCTGGTCTGGCAGTGGGTTCGCAGCATGAGGCTTTTGGGACTTTTGGCGTCAAAGCCTTTCATGATGCGGCACCACAGCAGGCGCGCGGCGCGCATCTTGGCGACTTCGAGGTAGAAGTTCATGCCTATGGCCCAGAAGAAGCTCAGGCGGCCGGCAAACCCGTCGACGTCCAGCCCCTTGGCAATGGCGGTTTTCACATACTCCTTGCCGTCGGCCAGCGTGAAAGCGAGTTCAAGCGCCTGGTTGGCGCCGGCTTCCTGCATGTGGTAGCCCGAGATCGATATCGAGTTGAACTTGGGCATGTTCTGCGCCGTGTACTCGATGATGTCGCCGATGATGCGAATGCTGGGCGCAGGCGGGTAAATATAGGTGTTGCGCACCATGAACTCTTTGAGAATGTCGTTCTGTATGGTGCCGCTGAGCTGGTCCTGAGCCACGCCCTGCTCTTCTGCCGCCACCACATAGCCTGCCAGCACAGGCAGCACGGCGCCATTCATGGTCATGGAGACGCTGACCTTGTCGAGCGGGATCTGGTCGAACAGTATCTTCATGTCCTCGACCGAATCTATCGCCACACCGGCCTTGCCGACGTCGCCTGTCACGCGCGGATGGTCGCTGTCATAGCCACGGTGCGTGGCCAGATCGAATGCTACCGACACGCCCTGCCCGCCAGCGGCCAGCGCCTTGCGGTAAAAAGCGTTGGACTCTTCTGCAGTAGAAAAGCCTGCGTACTGGCGAATCGTCCAGGGGCGAACGGCATACATGGTGGCTTGCGGACCGCGGATAAAAGGCTCAAAGCCCGGCAGGGTGTTGGTATAGGGCAGGTCCTTGATGTCTTCAGCCGTATAAAGCGGCTTCACGCTGATGCCGTCGGGCGTCTGCCAGTTCAGTGCACTGACATCGCCACCCGGGGCGGATTTGGCGGCAGATTTCGCCCAGGCATCAAGGCTGGAGGTGGCGAAACCGTGGTCGATGGCGGTTTTTTTGTCGGTCATGAGAGGCTCAGGTCAAGGCGGGCAACTCGCGGATCACGGGCGTGAAGACCGTTGATACCGCAAACCGCCGTGCAGGTGTTTCAAAAAAATCTCAGGCAAGTTTACATCATTTATAATTATTGATGCAAAATTCAATTTAAGTTATAGTTCGAAACACTGAGCCCAATAACAGCTGTTTCAGTACCGCTTTCACCTGCCCGCATCGCAAACAAAAACATGGCCGTCGTTTCACTCACCCCGCGAGCACTCTATGAAGAAGTGGCTGAACTGCTGCGTCAGCGCATTTTCAGCCGCGAACTCACGCCCGGCAGCTGGATAGACGAGTTGAAGCTGGCAGAGGAATACGGCATCAGCCGCACGCCGCTGCGCGAAGCGCTCAAGGTGCTGGCAACCGAAGGCCTGGTCACCATGAAGGTACGGCGCGGCGCCTATGTGACCGAGGTCAATGAGAAAGACCTGACGGATGTGTATCACCTGCTCAGCCTGCTGGAGAGTGATGCCGCCGGTGTTGTCGCAGCTCATGCCACTGCCCCGCAACTCAAGCAGTTGCAGGACCTGCACAACCAGCTTGAAAAAGCCGCCGGCAACCGGGAAAAATTCTTCCAGATCAATGAAGAGTTCCACATGCGCCTGCTGGAGATCGCCAATAACCGCTGGCGCGACCAGATGGTGGCTGACCTGCGCAAGGTGATGAAGCTCAACCGCCACAACTCGCTTCTCAAGTCGGGCCGCATTGAAGAATCACTGGCCGAACACCGTGCCATCATGCAGGCCCTCACGGCCCATGATGCAGTTGCAGCCATGCAGCGCATGCGTGAGCATTTTTCTAACGGGCTCGAAGCGGCAGCCTGATCAAGCCGGCCATGCCGACGCGCGGGTTTGTGGTGCCCGCCTTGAGGAAGCCCTGCACAGCTTGATCTTCCTCAAGCACCTCGCAGATGCCCGGCCCTTGCGAAAAAACGGGGACTATGATGAAAAGCGGCGCCGTCTGCATGGTCTGCATGAGAACACCATCGAAAATGCAGCGGCCAGATCCGCCAGCCCGGGCAGCCTACTTTTTTGACATTGTTGAACCATGAACTCCCCCATCGACAACATCGGCAACGCCCAGACACTGCCTGAGCTGCTGCTCATGCGCGCCGCATTGACGCCGCAAGCCGAGGCCTATCGCGCATTTGACGGCGCCACCATGCGATGGTCCAGCCTGACCTGGACAGACACCCTGGAGCGCGTCACGCGCTGGCGGCACGCACTGGCTGCCAGCGGCCTGCCCTCAGGTGCCAGGGTGGCCATACTGCTGCCCAATGGCCTTGACGCCATGAGCATGGACCAGGCGACGCTTGCCAACGGCTGCGTGCCTGTGCCCATGCATGCCATCGACACCCCGGGCAGCATTGCCTATATCCTGTCAAATTGCGAAGCCTCGCTGCTCATCGTGGAGCAGGCTGCGCAGTGGGAAAAAATACGCGACACGGGAACCCTTTTCCCGTGCCTGAAAGCGGTGGTGGTTGCCAATCCGGGCGCAGCGCTTCCTGCCGCCTATGGCGAGACAAGGGTACTGCATCTTGCGGACTGGCTGGCCGCAGCGCATGACCAGACGCTTCCCGCGCCGCCAGCAGCACAAGACCTCGCGGCCATCGTCTACACCTCCGGAACGACTGGCAAGCCCAAGGGCGTGATGCTGACTCACCGCAATGTCGTCTCCAATGTGCAGGCCGTAATGGCCCACGTCACCCCCGAGGTGGATGACGTGTTCCTGTCCTTCCTGCCGCTGTCGCACACTTTTGAACGCACGGCCGGGTACTATCTGGCCATCGCCTCCGGGAGCTGCGTGGTTTACGCGCGGTCGGTCAACCAGCTCGCGGAAGACCTGAAAACAGTGAGGCCGACAGTACTCATTTCCGTGCCTCGCATCTACGAGCGCGTCCATGCAAAGCTGCTTGAAAAGCTGGCGCCGTCACCCTGGAAAATGCGTCTGTTCGAGGCTGCCCAACTGGCCGGATGGCGGCGTTTTTGTGCCGCCCAGCGCCTGCCAACACCCGCCTCAACGGCTACAGAAGAAAAAGCTGCAGGGCTGTGGCGCTACCTTCCGTGGCCGCTGCTGCAGCACCTGATAGCAAAACCGCTCCTCGCCCAGTTTGGCGGGCGGGTCCGTATCGCCGTCAGTGGTGGCGCACCCCTGTCGCCTGCGATTGCCCACTGCTTTCTCGGTCTGGGGCTTCCCCTGCTGCAGGGTTACGGAATGACAGAGACATCCCCGGTGGTCGCGGCCAACGGCCCGGACGACAACGACCCGCTCACGGTCGGCCGCGCGTTGAAGGGCATAGAAGTACGCATTGGCGAAAACCGTGAACTGCAGGTGCACGGCCCCTGCGTCATGAAGGGCTACTGGAAACGGCCGGAAGACACGGCGCGCGTCCTGTCCACAGACGGATGGCTGGCATCGGGCGACCAGGCGGAAATCGTGCAGGGCCGCATCCGCATCCTGGGGCGCATCAAGGAAATCATCGTCACCTCCACGGGCGAGAAAGTGCCACCCGGCGACCTGGAGCTCGCGATCATGTCCGACCCGCTTTTTGAACAGGCATTTGTCGTGGGTGAAAACCGGCCTTTCATCGCCTGCGTGGCAGTCGTGCAGCCCGATGAATGGAAGCGCCTGGCGCTGGAACTCGGGCTGGACCCGAACAATGACGCAAGCCTGCGGAACCCGGCCGCAGAAAAAGCTGCGCTGCAACGCATTGAACACCAGGCCTCCAGCTTTGCGCGTTATGCCTTGCCACGCGCCATCCATCTCACACGCGAGCCGTGGACTGTGGAAAACACCTTCATGACGCCCACCCTCAAACTCAAGCGGAACAACCTCATGACCCACTTCGCTGCGGATATTGAGGCGCTGTACAGGAAGCCTGCACCCCGCTGACGGGAGTGAGCTAGATCATGGGTGTGAGCGCCCCATCCATCGCCAGAATCGCACCCGTGATGTAGCTCGCACGTTCAGAGGCGAGAAACAGCACTGCATCGGCAATCTCGCGCGGCTCCGCCAGCCTGCGCAGTGGCTGGCGCTGGTTGACAATGCCCAGTGCTTCATCCATGCTGACGCTCTGAACTTTGGCATCGGCCTTCAGCCCCTCCTGGAGGCGCTCGGTCAAGGTGAGGCCGGGGTTGATTGCGTTCACGCGCACACCCTTGGGGCCGAATGCATTGGCAAGACCCGCACTCACCAGCATCAGCGCTGCATTGGCTGCGCCGCCCGCAAGGTGTGTCGGGCTGGCAACCTTGCCGCCGTTGCCGACCACATTGATGATGACGCCGGCACGGCGCCTGGCCATGCGCTGCACCACGGGATCGATCATGTAGATGTAGCTGAAGTACTTGGCCTGCATGGCGTCATGCCAGGCTTGCGGCGTGAGTTCATCGGGCGGTGTGCGCTTTGCCGCGCCGGCAGAGTTGACGAGGATGTCGACCACTCCGCTGTCAGCCTCCGCCTGATCCAGCGCCTTCACTGCGGCGACCGGGTCAGTCAGGTCTGCAGCAATGGTGGCGATTCGCCCGCCCGCATCCGGGTATGCCGCAAGCAGGGCCTGCCTTGCGGCCGCGAGGTTGTCTGCACCGCGCGACACCAGCGTGACACGGGCACCCTCGTCAAGAAAGCCCTGCGCGCAGGCCAGGCCTATGCCCTTGCTGCCGCCGGTGATGAGGACGTGTTTGTTGTCGAGGTCAAGTTTCATGAATGATGCCGGGGTATGAAGGTATACAAAGCTGGTTATGAGGGTTCAGGAGGCTGCCAAAAATTATTAGAACACTTATAAAAGTATCTTGTTCAAAGACCAGAAATAACGGAGATAAAAACCATGCGTCACCTTTCCCGCAGGCACATGCTGCAGCAAACCCTGATGGCCAGCGTGCTGGCGGCATTTGCAGCCGTCCTGCCCCAATACGCCCTCGCACAGGCGGCCTACCCCAGCAAGCCGATACGACTTGTCGTGCCCTTTGTGCCCGGTGGCGTGACCGACACCAGCGGCAGGCTGATTGCGGAGCAACTCTCCAAACGGCTGGGGCAGCAGGTCATCGTCGACAACCGCCCCGGGGCTTCCGGCAATATTGGTACGCAGCTTGTGGCCGCGTCGCCACCTGACGGCTACACGCTGGTACTGGCTTTTGACGGCACCATGGTCATCAATCCGCATGTGTTCGAAAAGATGTCGTTCGACACCCTCCGCGATTTCGCACCTGTCGGCAAAATAGGCGATGCGGTGCTCATCCTGGTGGCCAACCCTTCACTGCCCGCTAAAACATTGCAGGAAGTCATAGCACTGTCAAAAACGCAGGCCGGGGGTCTCTCTTACGGCACCTCGGGTACTGGCGGAACACCCCACATCGCAGGCGAACAGCTCAAGCTGCGCACAGGCGCCAACCTGACGCATGTGCCCTACAAGGGTGGCGGCCAGGCCATGACAGATGTGCTTGGCGGTCAGATCCCGCTTGTGTATACCGCAGTAGCTGGCGCGCAGGGCCAGGTGAAGGCAGGCAGGCTCAAACCCATCGCCGTGTCCAGCGCCCAGCGTTCCCGATCGCTGCCTGATGTACCCACATTCATGGAAAGCGGTGTACCTGACTTTGAAGTGAATTCATGGGTAGGATTGCTGGCGCCAGCCAAAACGCCCAGGGCCATCATCGACAAACTCAACACCGAGCTGAACGCGGTATTGAATGACCCCGAGACAAGGGACAAACTCAATGTGATGGGTATAGCCGCCACGCCGGGCGCGCCTGAAAAGTTTGGCGACGAGATGAAGCGCGACCTGCAGCGCTACGGCCCGGTGGTGAAAGCTGCGGGAATCAAGGTCGAGTAAGCAGGAAAGGCAGGCGGCGTCACATGAGCGCGGGCTTCAAACCGCCGCGCCTACTTTTTTTTCCTTTTGGCCGACAGCATGCCCATCTGTTCGCGCTGCCTTTCTATACGGTCTGTCCGGCGCTTGTCCATTTTTTCCACTTCAAGGCGCTTGGTGCGACCTGATTTGTCAGACCACCACCACCAGATCACGGCCATGGGAAACGGTGCCATCACGATGTACCAGCTCATGCCTGCAATCGGACCAACCTCAAGGTATTTGAGGGCCAACAGGGCAATTCCGGCAATCAAAAACAACATTTTCAAACTCCTGCTTAAGGGAAAATGCCTGAAAACCAGGCTTGCAACGGAACCAATACCCCGCAAATCGGGTCAACCAGCGTGACTACAATAACGTTAAAAGACTGTAACCCAACAATTACTCCCCACGAGGACTACCCCATGAAGCGCATTTTTCTGGTTATCGCATCCCTCGCAGCAGGCGCTGCTGTGTCCACGCCGGCAATGGCTGACCTGGCCCTGGCAACCGCCAAAAACTGCATGGCCTGCCACGCAGTAGACAAAAAGCTCGTGGGCCCTTCCTACAAGGAAGTCGCCGCCAAGTACGCGGGTCAAAAAGATGCAGCCGACAAACTGGCGGCCAAAGTGATCAAGGGCGGCTCCGGCGCCTGGGGCCCTGTGCCCATGCCTGCCAACCCGCAAGTCACGCCTGATGAAGCCAAGAAGCTGGTCGCCTGGGTTCTGTCTACCAAATAAGCCCGCTCCCAAGCATTAAAAAAGCCCGTCAATGACGGGCTTTTTTTGTTTCGGCTGGTTACTGCTTTTCAGACAGCTGATCGAGGATGGCGGGGTTTTCAAGCGTAGAGGTGTCCTGCGTGATGGCTTCGCCCTTGGCGATGCCGCGCAACAGGCGGCGCATGATCTTGCCGCTGCGGGTCTTGGGCAGGTTGTCGCCAAAGCGGATGTCCTTGGGTTTTGCAATGGGTCCGATCTCTTTACCGACCCAGTCACGCAGTTCCTTCGCAATGGCCTTGGCCTCCTCACCTGTGGGGCGAGAACGCTTGAGCACAACAAAGGCCACGATGGCTTCGCCGGTCAGGTCATCGGGGCGCCCGACGACTGCGGCTTCAGCGACCAGCGTTGAATGCGCCACCAATGCGGATTCAATTTCCATGGTGCCCATGCGGTGGCCAGACACATTGAGCACGTCATCGATACGGCCCGTGATGCGGAAGTAGCCGTTGTCAATGTTACGCACCGCGCCATCACCAGCAAGATAAATCGTGCCGCCCATTTCTTCGGGGAAGTAGCTCTTCTTGAAGCGCTCGGGGTCGTTCCAGATGGTGCGGATCATCGACGGCCATGGGCGCTTGACGACAAGCATGCCGCCTGCGCCGTTGGGCAGGTCCTTGCCGGTTTCGTCAACGATAGCAGCCATGATGCCGGGCAGCGGCAGCGTGCAGCTGCCCGGCACCAGCGGTGTGGCGCCTGGCAACGGGGTGATCATGTGACCACCGGTTTCGGTCTGCCAGAAGGTATCCACGATGGGGCAGCGCTCGCCACCGACGTTTTTGTAGTACCACATCCAGGCTTCGGGGTTGATGGGTTCACCCACCGAGCCGAGGATGCGCAGGCTGCTCAGGTTAGAGCGTGCAGGGTGTACTTTTTCATCACCTTCTGCAGCCTTGATGAGCGAACGAATCGCGGTTGGCGCGGTGTAAAAAATCGTCACCTTGTGCTTTTCGATCATCTGCCAGAAGCGGCCGGCATTCGGGAAGGTGGGAATACCTTCAAAAATGACCTGTGTGCCGCCTGCCGCCAGCGGGCCGTAGGCCACGTAGGTGTGACCGGTGATCCAGCCAATGTCTGCCGTGCACCAGAACACATCAGAAGGCTGTAGGTCAAACGTCCAGTCCATCGTGAGCTTGGCCCACAGCAGGTAACCGCCCGTGCTGTGCTGCACGCCCTTGGGTTTGCCAGTCGAGCCGGAGGTGTAAAGGATGAACAGCGGATGCTCTGCGCCCACGAATTCAGGCTCGCATACGGGTGCGGCTTTGGCGGTGACTTCATGCATCAGGCTGTCGCGGCCGGCGACCATGTTGCAGGCGGTTTGCGTACGCTGGTAGACGATGACGTTCTTGATGGACTCGCAGCCGCCCATGGCGATGCCTTCGTCGACGATGGCTTTCAGCGGCAGTTCCTTGCCACCGCGCAACTGGAAATTGGCCGTGATGACGGCGACGGCACCGGCGTCCTGGATGCGCTCCTGCAGGCTCTTGGCTGAGAATCCCCCGAACACCACCGAGTGCGTGGCGCCTATGCGCGCACAGGCCTGCATGGCGACTACACCTTCCACCGTCATGGGCATGTAAATGATGACGCGGTCACCCTTTTTGATGCCCATGGCCTTGAGTGCGCTGGCGAACTGGCTGACCTTGGCGTGAAGTTCTTTATAGGTAACGTTGGTCACCTTGCCGTCGTCGGCTTCAAAAATGATGGCTTTTTTGTTTTCAACCGGCGTACCGAGATGGCGATCCAGGCAGTTATACGAGGCGTTCAGGTCGCCATCGGCAAACCACTGGTAAAAAGGCGCATTCGACTCGTCGAGTACCCTGGTGAACGGCTTCTTCCAGCTCAGGTTGTCTTTGGCCAGCTTGCCCCAGAAACCTTCAAAATCCTTTTCAGCCGAGGCGCACATGGCGTTGTACGCCTCCATGCCTGAAATACGGGCAGTCTTCACGGCTGCAGCAAGTGGAGGGAACACACGGTTCTCGACCAGCATGGATTCGATATTCGAATTGGGGGTGCTCATTTGTCCTGTCTCCTGTATGTCATGAAACGTCGATAGCTCGCGTGGTAATGTCATGCCCCGCACTTACAAGCCACTGACTGGCTTGAACCTTACAATTTCGCCATTTTCCATATCTTCTCCCATATGTCAGACCACTCCGTCAAACCCCCTCCTCCACCGCTTCGCCCGCTTCCCAACCTGATTTTTGCCAGCCGCTGGCTTCAGTTGCCCCTGTACCTGGGCCTGATCGCTGCGCAAGCGGTCTATGTGCTTCACTTTCTGGTCGAACTCTGGCACCTGATTGAAGCAGCCTTTGGCAGCCAGACCGCGCTGCAGGCGCTGATCACCAGCATTGGCTACAAAACTGCAACGCCCATCGTCACACTGAATGAGACGGTCATCATGCTGGTGGTACTGGCACTGATTGATGTGGTCATGATCTCCAACCTGCTCATCATGGTCATCGTGGGTGGTTATGAAACCTTTGTGAGCCGCATGTACCTCGAAGGCCACCGCGACCAGCCCGAGTGGCTGAGCCATGTGAATGCGTCGGTGCTCAAGGTCAAGCTGGCCACTGCCATCATCGGTATCAGCTCCATCCACCTGCTCAAGACATTCATCAACGCCGACAACTACACAGACCGCGTGCTGATTGCGCAGACGGTGATACACATCACCTTCCTGCTGTCGGCGATTGCGATTGCGTATACCGACAAGATCATGTCGGGCATCGCCTCCTCATCCGGCAAACACTAGACCTTGCGGCTGTTCATTCTGAGCAGCAGAGTACCCAGCACGGCTGAAATGATGGAGCCGCAGAGCACGCCGATTTTCAGTTCGGTTTCATAGTCTGCTGACTGGCCCCTGAAGGCCAGCGCACCTATGAACAGGCTCATGGTGAAGCCCACACCACACAGCACGCATACACCAAAAAACTGCTTAAAGCTGGCGGCAGCGGGCAGCCGTGCACCGGCAAAACGGATCAGCAGCCAGGACGCACCGAAGACACCGCAGGCCTTGCCCACGATCAGGCCAAAGGCGATGCCGAGCGGCACGGTATGCAGCAAACTGGCAGGCGTAAGGCCCTGCAGCGACACCCCGGCATTGGCGAACGCGAACACGGGCAATATGACGAAGGCGACCCATGGGTGCAACGCATGCTCTGCACGCTTCAGGGGTGAGCCCCCCTTGCAGTCAGACAGCGGTACGGCCAGCGCCGTCAGCACACCGGCCACGGTTGCATGGATGCCCGACTTGTAGACAAACAGCCAGACCACCAGCCCCACCGCCACATACGGGCCTATGGCCACGACTTTCGCGCGGTTCATGGCAGCCAGAACGAGCAGTCCCGCTGCAGCCCCCAACGCCGCCTGCAGAGACAGCGAGTCCGTGTAGAAAAAGGCAATGATCACAATGGCGCCGAGGTCGTCGATGATGGCTACAGCCGTCAAAAAGACCTTGAGCGATGCGGGTACACGGTCACCCAGCAGCACAAGGATTCCGAGTGCAAACGCAATGTCTGTAGCAGCCGGAATGGCCCAGCCGCGCAGGGTGACAGGGTTGCCCCAGTTGAAAGCGACATAGATCAATGCGGGCACCATCATGCCGCCCAGCGCAGCACCTGCCGGCAGCATGGCCTGGCTGCGTGATGCGAGCTCGCCCTGCAACAGCTCGCGCTTGATCTCCAGCCCGACCAGGAAGAAGAACACCGCCATCCACAGGTCATTGACCCAGTGCAGCAGCGTTTTCGAAAGCACCAGCCAGTCACCGCCAACGCGCAGTTCACCCGGCCAGTCAATCAGCCGCTGGTATGACGCACCCCATGGCGAGTTGCTGATGACCAACGCAAGCACGGCAGCCACGGCAAGCACGATCCCGCCGAAAGACTGTGAATGGATGAACTCGTTGAGCTTGCGCGGAAGTGACTTGAGCATGGCCTATTGTCCCAGACGCGAAGAACGAAGCGCTTAAATCGGGGACATGGATCCCGGATCAAGTCCGGGATGATAAGTCAAAAGAACGACGCGGCTCCCAGGCAAGCATGGGCCGCGGAACCGGCTTGGCCGGGCCGCAGGCGCAGCCCCCTAGCAGGGGGGAACAGGCTACACGCAGTGAGCCTGGACGGGGGTGAACCTACTTTCCGACCATATTGCCCGGAACGACCCACTGATCAAACTGCTCCGCCGTCACGTGACCCGAAGCAATGGCCGCATCACGCAGGCTGCTGCCTTCCTTGTGCGCTTTCTTGGCGATGTATGCGGCCTTGTCGTAGCCGATGTGGGTGTTGAGCGCGGTTACCAGCATCAGTGAGCGGTCCACAAGTTCGGTGATGCGCTCGCGGTTGGGTTCGATGCCCACCGCGCAGTGGTCGTTAAAACTCACCATGCCATCTGCCAGCAGGCGCACGCTCTGCAAGAAGTTGTGCGCAATCATGGGCCTGAAGACATTGAGCTCGAAATTGCCGGACGAACCACCGATGTTGATGGCGACGTCGTTGCCGAAGACCTGCGCGGCCAGCATGGTGATGGCTTCGCTTTGTGTGGGATTGACCTTGCCCGGCATGATGGACGAGCCTGGTTCGTTCTCGGGAATGCTGAGTTCGCCAATACCGCTGCGTGGCCCACTGGCGAGCCAGCGAACGTCGTTGGCGATTTTCATCATGCTGGCGGCGAGCGTCTTCAGCGCGCCGTGTGCATGGACCAGGCCGTCTGCGGATGCCAGCGCTTCAAACTTGTTGGGCGCCGTCACAAAAGGCATGCCAGTGAGCGTGGCCAGTTCAGCCGCCACCTGCTCCGCATAACCCTTGGGCGCATTCAGGCCCGTACCGACAGCTGTACCGCCCAGCGCCAGTTCACACAGGTGCGGCAAGGCGGCCTTCACATGCGTCGCGCCATGGTCAAGCTGCGCCACGTAGCCCGAAAATTCCTGGCCCAGTGTGAGCGGTGTCGCATCCTGCAAATGGGTACGGCCTATCTTCACGATGCCGTCGAAGTCTTTTGATTTCTGCGCCAGCGTGGCGCGCAGTTTTTCAATCGCCGGCAGCAGCTTTTCAGTGATGGCGACCACGGCAGACACATGCATCGCCGTCGGGAATACATCGTTGGATGACTGGCTGCGGTTCACGTCGTCATTGGGATGGACAAGCCGGCTTTCACCGCGTTCGCCACCCAAAATTTCGCTGGCGCGGTTCGCCAGCACCTCATTGACGTTCATATTGGTCTGTGTGCCCGATCCGGTCTGCCACACCACCAGCGGAAATTCGCCCGGATGTTTGCCCGCAATTACTTCGTCGGCCGCAGCCATGATGGCTTGGGTCTTTTTCTCGTCCTGCAGGCCCAACGCATGGTTGACCTTTGCAGACGCACGCTTGACCTGCGCAAGTGCCTTGATGATTTCACGCGGCTGCTGTTCTCCGGAGATGTCGAAGTTCTGCAGCGAACGCTGGGTCTGCGCACCCCACAGTTTGTCTGCAGGCACCCCAATCGGGCCGAAGGTGTCTTTTTCAATGCGTGTGGCCTGGCTGGCTGTGCTCATGTCGTGGTGCCCCTGTGCAAATAGATGATTCAGTTCACAGTATGAACCCGGGCAGGAAGGTCTCCCATTGACATGGTTTTGCTGCCTTCACATCCTGAAAAGCGTGGTCGGTTCATGAGGGGATAATTGCAGGGTTTGCCCGAAATCATCCCCACAAAACACCCACCATGACCATCATCAAGCAAGCCGACCTGATCGAATCCGTTTCCGCCGCGCTGCAGTACATCAGCTACTACCACCCTGCGGACTACATAGCGCACCTGGCGCGCGCCTATGAGCGCGAGCAGAGCCCGGCGGCGAAAGACGCGATCGCCCAGATCCTGACCAACAGCAAGATGAGCGCCACCGGCCACCGGCCTATCTGCCAGGACACCGGTATCGTCAACGTGTTCCTGAAAGTTGGCATGGACGTGCGCTGGGAAGGCTTCACCGGCAGCATTGACGACGCCGTCAACGAAGGCGTGCGCCAAGGTTACAACCACCCCGATAACACGCTGCGCGCTTCCGTCGTGGCCGACCCGCACTTCGATCGCAAGAACACCAGGGACAACACGCCCGCCGTGATCTTTACAGAACTGGTGCCGGGCAACACGCTGGAAGTGACCGTCGCGGCCAAGGGCGGCGGCAGCGAGAACAAAAGCAAGATGGCGATGCTCAACCCCGGCGACTCCATCGTCGACTGGGTGCTGAAGACTGTGCCGACCATGGGTGCCGGCTGGTGCCCGCCCGGCATGCTGGGCATAGGCATAGGCGGCACCGCTGAAAAAGCCGTGCTGATGGCCAAGGAAAGCCTGATGGACGACCTCGACATGTACGAGCTGCAGGCCAAGTCATCGAGCGGCGCGGCGTTGACGAAAGTCGAGGCCCTGCGCCTTGAGCTGTTTGAAAAGGTCAACGCACTGGGCATTGGTGCACAGGGCCTGGGCGGCCTGACGACCGTGCTCGACGTGAAGATCAAGATGTACCCGACGCACGCGGCCAGCAAACCGGTAGCAATGATTCCGAACTGCGCGGCGACGCGTCATGCCCACTTTGTGATGGACGGCAGCGGCGCGGTTTACCTCGACCCGCCATCGCTGGACCTGTGGCCCAACGTCAACTGGACGCCTGACTACAAAAAGAGCAAGAAGGTCGACCTCAACACCCTTACACCAGCCGAAGTTGCCAGCTGGAAGCCAGGCGACACCCTGCTGCTCAACGGCAAGATGCTGACCGGCCGCGATGCGGCGCACAAACGCATCTCCGACATGCTGCTCAAAGGCGAGAAGCTGCCGGTGGACTTCACCAACCGCGTGATCTATTACGTCGGCCCGGTGGACCCTGTGAAGGGCGAAGCCGTAGGCCCTGCAGGCCCGACCACCGCCACCCGCATGGACGGCTTCACCGAGATGATGCTGGCCCAAACCGGCCTGATCGCCATGATTGGCAAGGCCGAGCGCGGCCCGGTCGCCATCGAGGCCATCAAGAAACACCAGAGCGCCTACCTCATGGCAGTGGGCGGCGCAGCCTACCTGGTCAGCAAGGCCATCAAGCACGCCGAAGTCGTCGGTTTTGCAGACATGGGGATGGAGGCGATTTACGAATTCGACGTGGTCGACATGCCTGTGACCGTGGCCGTGGATGCGGGCGGCACCAGCGCGCACATCACCGGCCCTGCCGAATGGCAAAAGAAGATTGCCAGCGGCGAGTACAAAAAGATTCCTCTCACCGTCGCTTGAAGAAGCCGGTCGGAATCTTTGACAGCGGCATCGGAGGCCTCAGCGTTCTGAAAGCGCTAAGAGCCGAGCTGCCGGGCGAAGACTTCATCTACATCGCCGACAGCGGCCACGCACCCTACGGCGAGCGTGATGATGCACACGTCATTTCCCGCTCGCAAGGCATCACCCGCTGGCTATTGGCGCAGGACATCCAGGCCCTCGTCATCGCCTGCAACACTGCGACTGCGGCGGCTATTCACCTCCTGCGGGCAAAACACCCGGTGCTCCCCATCATCGGCGTTGAGCCGGCGCTGAAACCTGCAGTGCCGCTAAGCAGCACCAGGCGCATAGGGGTGATGGCGACGCGCGGCACGCTGGCAAGCAGCAAGTTCCGGGCGTTGCTGGCATCACAGGCCGGCCAGGCTGACTTTGTCCTGCAGGGCTGTGACGGCCTGGCCGATGCGATTGAACGCAGTGCAGCCAGCGGTGACGACGCACAGGTGCTGGCCGCCTGCAAGCGCCATATCGAAGCCATGGGCCGCTTCGGCGACCAGCCTGACGAGATCGACACGCTGGTGCTGGGCTGCACCCACTACCCGTTTGCCGAAGCGCAGTTGCGGCAACTGCTTGGACCACAAGTGCAGATCATCAGCAACGGCGAGGCGATTGCCCGGCAAACCCGGCGCCAGCTCACGACGCTGGCCGAGGCAGAACACGTCTCCGGATCAATCCGGCTGCTGACGACAGGTGATGCAAGCGCCCTGGGTGCAGCGGCACACCGGTGGCTTGGGCTGCCCGCTTATGACGCTGCTCTGGTAAATCTGTAGCGCCAGAAAGCCTTCAAACACCAAAAGTTAATATACAAGTTAACTTTTGAGTGAAAAGTTAATATGGAGGTTAACTTTTTGACCTTTCACCGGTTTCAGGCAAGAAAAAAGCCCCAAAAACAGCTCTAAACGCTGTTTTTGGGGCCTTTTTTAGGCATAAAAATGGCTGCAGCCCTTTACATACGTACGTGAGCAGCTACCAAATTAATAGCAATTTGCAGCCTAGCGTGACGCGGGTTGTGCTGGCGGGGTGACGGCTTCGTCCTTCCAGCCGCCACCCAGCGTCTTGTACAGCGTGACCTGGCTTTGCAGTTGCGCCAGCCGGGTCTGCACCACGGTTTGCTGCACGGCAAACAGCGAGCGTTGGGCGTCGAGTGCATCGAGCGAGCTCGCCACGCCGTTTTCATAACGCAGGCCTGCCAGCTTATAGCGAACCGTCTCCGCGTTGGCCTGTGCCTGCGCAGCGCGCAGTTGCTCGCCCAGCGTGGCGCGGCCAGCCAGGGCGTCAGCCACTTCGCGGAAGGCGGTCTGGATGGACTTTTCGTACTGCGCCACCGCAATGTCGCGGCCGACGTTGGCCGAATCCAGGTTGGCACTGTTACGGCCAAAGTCAAAAATCGGCAGTATGAGCTGCGGCGCAAAGGTCCAGCCGTAAGAGCCGCTTTTGAAGAGGCCAGACAGGCGGTTGCTGGCGCTGCCAGCCGTGCCGGTCAGCGTGATGCGCGGGAAGAAGTTGGCGCGTGCAGCACCGATGTTGGCATTGGATGCCAGCAGCGTCTGCTCAGCCTGGCGCACATCGGGTCGGCGCGCCAGCAAGTCAGACGGCAGGCCTGCCGGCACATCGGCCATCATGGGCGTATCGGCCAAGCCCTTGCCTGCTGGCAGAGCCACTGCCAGATCGCCAGTCAGCGGCTGGCCCAGCAACAAGGTCAGCAGGTTCTGGTCGAGTGCGCGCTGGCGCACGGTCTGTGCGTAGGCGACGCGCGCTGACTCCAGCAGCGATTCAAACTGGCGGTAGTCCAGCTCTGACGTCACGCCGTTGTCAAAGCGCATCTTGCCCAGGCGCAGGGACTCGACCCGCGTGTCCAGCGTCTGCTGCGTGATGGCCAGCAGTTCTTCATCGGCCAGCAGGCTGAGGTAGGTGTTGGCGACCTGTGCAATCAGCGCGATCTGCGCACTCTTGCGGCCTTCTTCAGTGGCAAGGTACTGGTTGAGCGCCTGTTCTTTCAGACTGGCGACCCGGCCGAAGAAGTCGAGTTCATAGGCCGTCACGGCCAGGCCTGCGCTGTAGACATTGGTGATGCCACCGCCGCCACCAGCAGTGGGCGTGCGCGAGCCGGTGAAAGCCGCATTGAGCGTCGGCAACTGGTCAGCACGGCGAATCTGGTATTGCGCCCTCGCCTGCTCGATGTTGAGCACCGCCACACGCAGGTCGCGGTTGTTGCGCAGCGCCGCGTCGATCTGCAGCCTGAGCTTGGGGTCGCTGAAAAATGTCTGCCACTCGATGTCTGCAGCGGCCACCCCCGTTGCAGCGACGGGCACCGCGAACGAGGTGCCGCCCGCAGCGGCGTTGAGCGCCGGCCAGTCGGATGCGACGGGTGCGGCAGGCCGCTCGTATTTCGGGATCATCGAGCAGCCAGCCAGCACCATGGCAGCGCAGGCTGCAGACAATGCCGTCAGTGACGGATGTTTGAAAGATGCGGTTTTAGCCATGCGTCTTTTCCTCATTTTCATGTCCTTCATCACCAGAACTGATGCCGGCCGCTTTCGCATGCTCGACATACTTCTGGCGTTGCCGTTCGCTGCCCTTGAAGAAGCCGCGAATCACAACAAAAAAGACGGGTACAAAAAATACCGCCAGTGCCGTGCCGGTGATCATGCCGCTGATCACGGCCGTACCGATGGCGCGCTGGCTGGCCGAGCTGGCGCCAGATGCAATCACCAGCGGCAGCACACCCAGCATGAAAGCCAGCGAGGTCATCACGATGGGGCGAAAACGCAGGTGGGCGGCGGCCAGCGCGGATTCGATCACGCTCTTGCCCTGCGCCTGCAGGTCCTTGGCGAACTCGATGATCAGAATCGCGTTCTTCGCCGACAGGCCGATGATGGTGATCAGCCCCACCTGGAAGTACACGTCATTTGAATACCCGCGGAACAGCGTCCCCAGCAACACGCCCATCACGCCCAGCGGCACCACCAGAATGACGGCCAGCGGGATCGACCAGCTTTCATACAGCGCTGCAAGGCACAGGAAGACCGCCAGAATCGCAAAGCCATAAAGAATGGTGGCTTGCGAGCCAGCGAGTTTTTCTTCACGCGACTGGCCCGTCCACTCGTAACCAAAACCTGCAGGCAACTGCTTGGCGAGGTTTTCCATCTCGGTCATGGCGGCACCCGTGCTGTAGCCCGGTGCAGCCGCGCCGCCAATCCGCATCGCGGGGTAGCCGTTGTAACGCACGGTCTGCATGGCGCCGGTGATCCACTTCGTGGTGGCGAATGCAGACATAGGCACGGGCTGGCCCTGCGCGTTGCTGGCGTTGATCTTCAGAAGATCGTCAGGCTGCATGCGGGCTGGCGCATCGGCCTGCACCACCACACGCTGCAGACGACCCTGGTTGGGGAAGTCATTGACGTAGCTGGAACCCAGCGCGGTCGACAGTGCGCTGTTGATGGAGTCGAAGGTCACGCCCAGCGCATTGGCTTTTTCACGGTCAATCACGATCTGCAATTGCGGCGCGTCTTCAAGACCGTCAGGCCGGACCTGCGTCAGTATCTTGCTTTGCCCTGCCATGCCCAGCAACTGGTTACGGGCAGCAAGCAGTGCATCGTGGCCCGCGCCAGAACGGTCCTGCAGGCGGAAGGTAAAGCCGCTGGCATTGCCCAGTTCAGGAATTGGCGGCGGGCTGAGCGGGAAGATGAAGGCATCACGTATGCCAGACAGTGCGCCAAAAGCGCGTCCTGCCAGCGCTTCGGCTGAATGCTCCTTGCCGCTGCGCTCGGACCAGTCTTTCAGCGTCACAAATGCCAGCGCCGCATTCTGGCCCTGGCCAGAGAAGCTGAAGCCCAGCACGCCGACCATACTCTCCACTTCAGGCTGCTTGAGCATGAAGCCTTCAACCTGTTCGATCACCGCACGCGTCCGCTCCTGCGTGGCGCCCGGCGGCAGCTGGATGTTGACCAGCACGCTGCCCTGGTCTTCACCCGGCAGGAAAGACGTTGGCAGGCGCAGATACACAAGAGCAACCACGCCGACAATCACAGCCCAGATCACCATGTAGCGCGTGGCGCGTTTGAGGATTCGCGCCACCAGGCTTTCGTAGCCTTTGGCCGTGCTTGAAAACTTGCGGTTGAACCAGCCGAAGAAACCGGTCTTCGCATGTGCATGGCCTGCCTCAACCGGCTTGAGCAAGGTGGCACACAGCGCAGGCGTGAGCGACAGCGCCAGAAAGGCCGAGAAACCTATGGAGGCCACCATCACGGCAGAAAACTGCCGGTAGATATTGCCGACAGAGCCCGCGAAGAAGGCCAGCGGCACGAACACCGAGATCAGCACCACGGTCACGCCGATGATGGCGCCCGAGATCTGGCCCATGGCCTTGCGGGTGGCTTCAAGTGGCGGAAGGCCCTCTTCACTCATGATGCGTTCGACGTTCTCGACCACCACAATCGCATCATCGACAACGATACCAATCACCAGCACCATGCCGAACATGGTCAGCACATTGATGGAAAAGCCCAGCGCAAGCAGCGTGGCAAACGTGCCCAGCAGCGCCACCGGCACCACAATGGTCGGGATGATGGTGTAGCGGAAGTTCTGCAAAAACAGAAACATCACCAGGAACACCAGCACCACAGCTTCAATCAGGGTCTCGGCCACCTGGCGGATGGACAGGCTGACGAAACGCGAGCTGTCGTACGGAATTTCATACTTGATGCCGGCCGGGAAGTAGGGCTTGAGCTCTTCCATCTTGGCCTTGACGGCCTTGGCCGCAGCCAGCGCATTGCCGCTGGGTGCCAGCTGCACGCCGATACCGACAGCCGCCTTGCCATTAAGGCGCGCCGATGTGGCATAGGCCTGGCCGCCCAGCTCTATGCGGGCAACGTCTTTCAGGCGTACAGCCGAGCCATCGGTATTGGCGCGCAGCACCACATTGCCGAACTGCTCGACGCTGGAAAGCTGGCCGTTGACGATGACAGTAGCCGCAATGCCCTGGCCCGCCACATTGGGCAGGTCGCCGATGGAGCCAGCCGACACCTGCGCGTTCTGCGCGCGTATGGCATTGGTGACGTCAGCAGCAGACAAACGGAAACCCGCCAGCTTGGCCGGGTCTATCCAGATGCGCATGGCACGCTCGCTGCCGAACAGCTGGGCCTGGCCGATACCGCTCAAACGCTGGATTTCAGGCACCACGTTGCGCGAGGCATAGTCGCCCAGCGCCACCGGGTCAATCGCCGGGTTGTCCGAAGACAGCATGGTGAACAGCAGGAAGTTCGAGCGCGACTTGTCGACACGCACACCCTGCT
This sequence comes from Polaromonas sp., assembly GCF_016185115.1. Taxonomy (GTDB): domain Bacteria; phylum Pseudomonadota; class Gammaproteobacteria; order Burkholderiales; family Burkholderiaceae_C; genus Polaromonas. Next base: position 213,317 of record NZ_JACPOF010000030.1, read on the forward strand.
GCGTCACCGCCTGCGGCAGGCGCGGTGAGGCGCGAGACAAGCGGTTCTGCACATCCACCTGCGCCAGCTCGGCATTGGTGCCGGGCTGGAAGCTCAGGGTCAGGTTGCCGGTGCCGTCGGCCTGTGCCACGGCTTCCATGTAGATCAGGCCGGGGGAGCCGTTCATTTCGCGTTCGATCACGCTGATGACGCTGTCCTCAAGCACCTGTGCCGACGCGCCCGGATAGGCCACCGACACCACGATGGCGGGCGGCGCCACCGGCGGGTACTGGGCAATCGGCAACTGCGTGATCGCCACGCCGCCAATGACCAGAATAAAGAGGGCGATCACCCACGCAAAGATGGGGCGATCAATAAAAAACTTTGCCATGTGTCTGGCTCCTTACTTCGAAGCAGCAGAAGCTGGCGCGGCTGGCGCTGAGGCAGCAGATGGGGCGCTCGCGGCAGCACCCGGAGCACCTGCAGGTTTGGCACCAGCTGGCTGCCATGGCACGGGCTTGACGGTCGCACCCGGGCGCAACTTCTGGAAGCCGTCAACCATGACTTTTTCACCCGTCTTCAGACCGCTGGTCACCACCCAGCTCGTGCCCTTGGCAGAGCCAATCTTCACGGGGCGCGGGCTGACCTTGCCGTCTTCACCGACCACCATGACGGTGTCGCCCTGCGAACTGCGCGTGACTGCCTGCTGCGGCAACGTGACGGCATTGCCGGCCTGCGCCTGCTCCAGCCTGACGCGGACATAAAGGCCGGGAAGCAGTTCACCGGTCGGATTGGGCACTTCGGCACGCAGGGTGATCTGGCCGGTGGTGGCATCCACAGTCAGGTCAGAGAACAGCAGGCGGCCTGGTTTTGCGTATTCGGTGCCGTCTTCCATCACGATGCGCACACTGGCGGCAGATGCGCCATCGGCACGCTTGAACTGGCCGCTTTCCATGGCGCTGCGCAGCTTCATCACTTCGCCGGCAGACTGCGTGAAGTTGACGTACATGGGGTTGATCTGCTGCACCACGGCCAGCTGGGTAGCCTCACCCTGCCCGACCAGCGCACCTTCAGTCACCAGTGCACGGCCGATGCGGCCCGCAATCGGTGAGGTCACAGCGGCATAACCCAGATTGATGCCTGCGGTCTGTACATTCGCCTTGGCGACGGCGACATCGGCCTCGGCCTGCTTTTGTGCAGCCACGGCATTGGCGTATTCCTGTTTGCTCACCGCGTTGGCCTCAACCAGGTTTTTGTAGCGTTCAGCAAGTGCCGTGGTTTGCGCGGCATTGGCTTCGGCACGTGCCTGGCCAGCTTTGGCGCTGGCCGCTGCTGCTGCATAAGGTGCCGGGTCAATTGAAAACAGCGGCTGGCCGGCCTTGACGTCACTGCCTTCGCGGAACAAACGCTTTTGCAGGATGCCGGCAGCACGAGCCCTGACCTGCGCAACCCGCGAGGCCTCAAGACGACCCGGCAACTCGGTCACCAGACCCACATCACCCAGGTTGACCGTGACGACACCAACCTCGGCAGGCGGCATGCCACCACCACCGGCACCAGGACCGCCTTCAGCGCCCTTGCCGCAGCTGGCCAGCAATATGGAAGAAGCCAGAGCAACGGCCAGAACCCGCTGGCGGGGCGTGGTTTTGGGCAGGGCTGCGAAATAACGGGAGATCTGCGTTGTAGTGGGCGTAGGCATACTGCGTCCTTGATATGGATTAAAGCGGCGGGCAGAAAAAAGAGGGAAAAAGGAGACTGGAGAAATTCGTATCGGCGGGAAGTGAGAACCTGGCGACAGGCTGGGGCCAAAAACTTCCAAGCCTAGGGTTTTTACCGGCTTTTTATTTTACATACATTAATGAATGTATAGTTAAAAGCCCGAGAAATTAACATCATAGGATAGAAAAAAGTGGTTCGCCGCACCAAAGAAGACGCCCTCGCCACCCGCAGCAGCCTGCTGGATGCGGCGGAATTGCTGTTCCAGGCACAGGGCGTTTCACGCACCTCGCTGGCAGACATTGCGCGCGAAGCCGGCACCACACGCGGCGCCATTTACTGGCATTTCAAGGACAAGGCCGACCTGTTCAACGCCATGATGGAGCGGGTCACCCTGCCGCTGGAACAATCCTTTGAAACAGCAGACCGCGAAAAGCCGGGCCAGGACCCACTCGGACGCATACGCGATGTGCTCAAGTCAGGCTTTGAGCTGATCTCCACCGATGACAGGACACGGCGCGTCTTCGAAGTGGTCACGCACAAAGTGGAATATATCGATGAACTGCAGGCCGTACGGGTACGCCACCTGACCTGCCGCGATGAGTTTTTGGGGCGTATCGAAGACGGCCTGAAGCAGGCCATCAAAAGCCAGGGCCTGGTAGCGCCCGTATCACCCGCCACCGCAGCGCACGGCCTTCATGCCCTGCTCGACGGCTTGCTGCAAAACTGGCTGCTGGACCCTTCAGGCTTCGAGCTTGCCTCGACGGGCGAGCAGGTGATGGACGTGTACCTGCGGGGCCTGGGCCTGAAGCTCGACCTGCACACAAAGGCCCCTGTCAGGAGCATGGCCCCCAAGGACGCTGGCTGACCTAGTGCAGGTGCCTTGGCTTGCGGCCACCGCCGCCATGGCCGGAAGACCCGCCGGGTGATCCGCCCATACCACGCGGCGGCCGGCCAAGTTGCATGGAACTGACCAGTGCATCAAAACGCTGCGCAAAGAGCTTGTCGATGGCGGCGACAACTTCGCCCAGTTCGGAGCCATCAAAGTGGCGCTCCATCAGGCCGATAGTGTCCTGCACCAGCAGGTCGCGCTGGACCTGCATGATGGACGCAGGCGTGGGGCCCACAAAATACATCGCGAAGTCATCGCGTGCCTCTTCATCAGCGCCCTCTTCTTCATCGTCATAGTCAGCATCGTAAAACGTGACTTCAATCGGCGCACCCTCCTGCGCCAAATCATTCAGGCCCATGCACATCTCGTCCAGCGCCTGCCGGAAATCTTCATCGCCCGGCACTGTCCAGCACATCTGCAGAAGGTGCTTCTGAACATCAAAGCGGATGCCCGGCTCTTCCTCGTAGGCGCTCTCGGCAGCAGCTGCCAGCGACCTGGCGCCCGCGTACTTCCACAGGGGTTTGAGCGCCTCCTGCAACTGCTCAAACGTCACTTCTTCGCGCAAAGGCACTTCGCCGTGCACATGAATTTCAAAAGGTGTGTTGTAGCTAGCCATAAAAACATCTTAACCAGTTGTAGAACGCCATGCGCGACTGATAAAAACCACATATTGGTGCCCGAGACCGGAATCGAACCGGTACGCCCGTTATTCACGAAGCGGCGGATTTTAAGTCCGCTGTGTCTACCTGTTTCACCACTCGGGCCCACACATCATCTACGCCATTGTCAAACAAAAAAGCCTCCGTCAACGCGGAGGCTTCGGCCAGGGCCAGCATGGTTAATGGAGGCGCGGGGCGGAGTCGAACCGCCCTAGGCGGATTTGCAATCCGCTACATAACCGCTTTGTTACCGCGCCGTATCCTTCTGCTTCTTCAGGGACTCGCACCCATATCGAAAGGTGCAACGAACCCCAATGAAAAAGGACAGCATTTTGAAGTGCTGCCCTTTAAATTGGAGCGGGAGAAGAGTCTCGAACTCTCGACCTCAACCTTGGCAAGGTTGCGCTCTACCAACTGAGCTACTCCCGCGTTTACAGCCTCGAATTATAGCGTACTTTTTACGCCCCACGCAAGACCGTACAAAAACTTCAATGTTTGACGGTGCCCGAAACATCCGCAGGTGCGGCCACCACAGGTGTGGCCGCTGCAGCTGCAAGCGCGACCTCCTCATCGGTGAGCGGAACCGGCTGGCGCTCCAGCGCAACCTTCAGCACCTGGTCAATCCACTTCACAGGAATGATCTCAAGGCCGTTCTTCACGTTGTCTGGAATCTCCTGCAGGTCCTTGGCATTTTCTTCAGGAATCAGCACCGTCTTGATGCCACCGCGCAAAGCCGCAAGCAGTTTTTCCTTCAGACCGCCTATGGCCGTGACTTCACCACGCAGGGTGATCTCGCCGGTCATCGCCACGTCGCCGCGCACAGGAATGCCCGTCATCGCAGACACAAATGCGGTCGTCATGGCTGCACCGGCACTCGGGCCATCTTTCGGTGTCGCACCATCAGGCACGTGAATGTGGATGTCGCGCTTTTCGAACATCTCGTCCTTGATGCCCAGCATTTTCGAGCGGCTGCGCACCACCGTGCGTGCAGCTTCAACAGACTCCTTCATCACGTCGCCGAGAGAGCCAGTACGGGTGATAACACCCTTGCCGGGCATCATGGCAGCTTCGATGGTGAGCAGGTCACCGCCGACTTCGGTCCACGCCAGGCCAACGACCTGTCCAACCTGGTTTTGCTGCTCAGCGCGGCCGTAGTTGAATTTTCGGACACCCAAAAATTCATTGAGGTTGTCAGGCGTGACTACCACTTGCGGTGTCATCTTCTTGAGCTGTATGCCCTTGATGACCTTGCGGCAGATCTTGGACAGTTCGCGCTCAAGCGAACGCACACCTGCCTCGCGTGTGTAGTAGCGCACGATATCGCGCACAGCCTGCTCCTGCACTTCAAGCTCTTCCGGCTTGACGCCGTTGTTCTTGACCTGCTTGGGCAGCAGGTAGCGCATGGCAATGCTGGTCTTCTCGTCTTCGGTGTAACCCGACAGGCGAATGACTTCCATGCGGTCCAGCAATGCTGGCGGAATGTTCATCGAATTGGAGGTCGCCACAAACATGACGTCGCTCAAATCGAAATCAACTTCGACGTAATGGTCGCCGAAGGTGTGATTCTGCTCGGGGTCAAGAACCTCAAGCAAGGCACTTGAAGGATCGCCGCGGAAGTCAGTACCCAGCTTGTCGATCTCATCAAGCAGGAACAGCGGATTGCGTGTTCCGGCCTTGGCAAGGCTCTGCAGCACCTTGCCGGGCAAGGCGCCGATATAGGTACGGCGATGGCCGCGAATCTCGGCCTCGTCACGCATGCCACCCAGGGCCATGCGCACATATTTGCGACCTGTGGCCTTGGCAATAGACTGCCCCAGCGACGTTTTGCCGACACCGGGAGGGCCGACCAGACACAGGATGGGCGCCTTCAGCTTGTCGACACGCTGCTGCACTGCAAGATATTCAACAATGCGGTCCTTGACCTTCTCCAGGCCGTAGTGGTCTTCATTGAGCACGTTCTCGGCATTAATCAGGTCGTGCTTGATCTTGGTCTTTTTCGCCCATGGCAGTCCGGTCAGCACGTCGATGTAGGTACGCACCACCGTCGCCTCTGCCGACATGGGTGACATGAGCTTGAGTTTTTTCAGCTCGCTCTCTGCCTTCTTGCGGGCTTCCTTGGGCATCTTTGCGGACTTGATCTTCTTCTCGATCTCTTCGATGTCCGCGCCTTCTTCGCCTTCTCCGAGCTCTTTCTGGATGGCCTTGACCTGCTCATTCAAATAGAAGTCGCGCTGGTTCTTTTCCATCTGCCGTTTCACGCGGCCGCGAATCTTCTTGTCAACGTTCAGGATGTCGACTTCACGCTCAAGCTGCTCGTAGAGGTTTTCAAGGCGTTCCTTGACACCAGACAAATCCAGGATGACCTGCTTGGCATCAAGCTTGAGCGGCAGGTGCGCGGCAATGGTGTCGGCCAGCCGGCCTGCATCGTCAATGCTTGAAATGGACGTGAGAATTTCAGGCGGGATTTTTTTGTTCAGTTTGACGTAGTGGTCGAACTGCTGCATCACCGCACGGCGCAAGGCTTCGATTTCGCTGGTCTTGTCTACAGCCACCACGACCGCCTCAATCGGCGTGACATTGGCTGTGAAATGGTTTTCACCATCTTCGATCTTGTTGACGGTCGCGCGCTGCTGGCCTTCGACCAGAACCTTCACGGTACCGTCAGGCAGCTTGAGCAGCTGGAGGATGGTTGCCACGCAACCGACCTCGAACATGTCTTCAACTGAAGGCTCATCCTTTGCGGCGGCTTTTTGCGCGACCAGCATGATGCGGCGCTCGGCTTCCATGGCCGATTCCAGCGCCTTGATGCTCTTGGGGCGTCCCACAAACAGCGGGATCACCATGTGAGGGAACACCACCACATCGCGCAGGGGCAACAGGGGCAAATCGATGGGAGTGGAAGGCAGTGAAGTTTGTCCGGACATATAACCCTTAATAACAAGCCCCAAATCGGGTTTTCAGGGCCAGGCTAAACACAGTAACTTCGAAAATGGGGAGGAATTGCAGCTTTTCAACGGCTGAAATCACCCCTCCCCTACCTTTGCTCAGGCTTTTTTCGCTGCCTCGTGGTACACCAGCAGCGGCGCCTTGTTCTCTTCAATTGTGGACTCGTCCACAACAACCTTGTTCACATTGCTGGCATTGGGCAAATCGAACATGGTGTCTATCAGTGACTGCTCAAGAATGGAGCGCAAGCCGCGGGCCCCGGTCTTGCGGGCCAGGGCCTTGCGGGCAATGGCTTTCAGCGCGGAAGGGCGAATCTCCAGGTCAACACCCTCCATGGCCAGCAGCTTGCTGAATTGTTTGACGACGGCATTTTTGGGTTCGGTCAAGATCTGCACCAAAGCGTCTTCCGTCAGCTCGGCCAGGGTAGCGACCACAGGCATGCGGCCCACCAGCTCGGGGATCAGGCCGAACTTGATCAGGTCTTCCGGCTCCACGTCCTTGAACGACTCGGTCAGGCTGCGCGCTTTCTTGCTCTTTACAGCAGCGCCAAAACCGATACCCGATGCTTCGGTGCGGTTCTCTATGACTTTCTCAAGCCCCGAGAATGCGCCACCGCAGATAAACAGGATGTTGGTGGTATCGACCTGCAAAAAGTCCTGGTTCGGGTGCTTGCGTCCGCCCTGCGGCGGCACAGACGCCATCGTGCCTTCGATCAGCTTGAGCAGCGCCTGCTGCACGCCTTCACCCGACACGTCACGCGTGATCGAAGGGTTGTCTGACTTGCGTGAAATCTTGTCGATCTCGTCAATATAAACAATGCCCTGCTGCGCACGCTCGACTTCATAGTTGCAGCTCTGCAGCAGCTTCTGGATGATGTTTTCAACGTCCTCGCCCACATAACCGGCTTCGGTCAGTGTGGTGGCATCAGCCATCACAAACGGTACATTCAGGGTGCGCGCCAGCGTCTGGGCCAGCAGCGTCTTGCCAGAACCGGTTGGGCCTATCAGCAGGATGTTGCTCTTGGTGAGCTCGACATCATCCTTCTTGGCTTTTTCCTTGTGGCGAAGACGCTTGTAGTGGTTGTAAACAGCCACGGCCAGGGTACGTTTGGCCGGTTCCTGCCCAATGACATAACCGTCAAGTGTGGCCTTGATCTCAAGGGGAGTCGGGAGGTCGGTACGGGTTTCGCGGACGTCTTCGCCGGCGGGCAACTCATCACGGATGATTTCGTTGCAAAGGTCTATACATTCGTCGCAGATAAAGACCGATGGTCCGGCGATCAGCTTTTTGACTTCGTGCTGGCTTTTGCCGCAGAAAGAACAGTACAGTGTCTTTTCACTGGAGGAGCCTTTTTTCTCGGCCATTGCTTGGGTGCCTTTAAAAAGAAAACTGTTCGCTAATGATAACCAAATAAAAAAGGCGCTTTCTGTAACAGAAAACGCCCTTTTCAGGTCAGGGAGCAGCGTTTATGGGCATTTACGGGCGTTTGGAAATCACTTCGTCGACCACACCGTAAGTCTTGGCTTCGTCGGCAAACATGAAGTAGTCACGCTCGGTGTCGCGTTCGATCTTTTCGATCGTCTGGCCGGTGTTGGCCGCCAGGATGCGGTTGAGCTGGTCACGTGTCTTCAGGATGTCTTTGGCATGAATCTCGATATCGCTGGCCTGGCCCTGTGCACCGCCCGATGGCTGGTGAATCATGACCCGCGAATTGGGCAGCGAAAAACGTTTGCCCTTGGTACCTGCTGCAAGCAGGAAGGCACCCATGCTGGCCGCCATGCCGACGCAGAGCGTGGACACGTCGGGCTTGATGAACTTCATGGTGTCGTAAATCGCCATGCCCGCCGTGACGGAGCCGCCGGGGGAGTTGATGTAGAAGGAGATGTCCTTGTCAGGGTTTTCGCTTTCCAGGAATAGCAACTGCGCCACCACGAGGTTGGCAGTCTGGTCATTGACCGGGCCGACCAGGAAAATCACGCGCTCCTTCAGCAGGCGTGAATAAATGTCATACGAACGCTCGCCGCGCCCGGACTGCTCGATCACCATGGGCACCATGCCCAGACCCTGGGTGTCGAGGGCTCCGGCCTGTGCGCCGCCGTAAATACTGTTTCTGACCATTGTTTTCTCCAGAGAAGCTTGGGAATGACTTGGGATTTAAGGGCTACTGTAACCAAAAAGAAATGGGGCTTGTGCGCCGGACTTCAAGCCGTGCACAAACCCCAATTTTTCCGGCGACGGAACTGATCAGTTCTGGGCCATCAGTTCGTCGAAAGACACCGACTTCTCGGTAACCTTCGCTTTGGACAGCACAAAGTCGGTCACGTTGTTCTCAATCACGACGGCCTCGACTTCGGCCATGCGGCGGTTGTCGCTCAGGTACCAGCGCACCACATCCTGCGGTTTTTCGTAGCTGGCGGCCAGCTCTTCGATGTGTGCCTTGAGCTGGTCAGGTTTGGCCTGCAGTTCATTGGAGCGAACCAGTTCTGCCACCACCAGACCCAGGCGCACGCGCTTTTCAGCCTGCGGGCGGAAGATGTCGTCGGGAATCGGCGCCTTGTCGGCATCCTTGACGCCGCGCTGCTTCAGGTCGGCACGGGCGGCTTCGATCATGCGGTCGAGTTCAGCCTGGATGCTGGACTTCGGCAGGTCGAGCTCGGCCTTGGCGACCAGCGCATCCATGACGGCATTCTTGTTGCGGGCCAGCACGCGGAACTTGACTTCACGCTCAAGGTTCTTCTTGATGTCGCTGCGCAGGCCTTCGACGGTCGCGTCGGCGATGCCCAGGGACTTGGCGAGTGCTTCGTTGACTTCAGGCAGGTGCGCTGCTTCGAGCTTCTTGACGGTCACGAGGAAATCAGCCTGCTTGCCGGCCACTTCCTTGCCGTGGTAATCAGCGGGGAAGCTCAGCGGGAAAGTCTTGCTTTCGCCGTTCTTCATGCCGCGCACGGCTTCTTCAAACTCTTTGAGCATCTGGCCATCGCCGATGATGAACTGGAAGTCTTCAGCCTTGCCGCCGGCGAAAGGTTCACCGTCGATCTTGCCTTCGAAGTCGATGGTGGCGCGGTCACCGTCCTGGGCCGGTGCATCGGCGGCACGCTGTGCAAAAGTGCGGCGCTGCTTGCGCAGGATGTCCAGGGTCTTGTCGATGGCGGCATCGCTCACATCGGCAGTCACTTTCTCGACTTCAGCGGTAGCCAAATCGCCGATCTTGACTTCAGGATAAACCTCGAACACGGCGTCGAACTGCAGGTCGCCTTCAGGCGCGCCTTCTTTTTCGCTGATGCGGGGCTGGCCGGCAACGCGAAGCTTGGCTTCATTGGCGGCCGTGGCAAAGGCCTCGCCAACCTTGTCATTCATGACTTCGTAGTGGACCGAATAGCCATAACGCTGGGCCACAACATTCATGGGCACCTTGCCCGGGCGGAAGCCGTCCATCTTGACGGTGCGGGCCAGCTTCTTCAGGCGGGTGTCAACTTCAGACTGGATGGTGCCCACAGGCAGCGTCAGGGTGATCTTGCGTTCCAGCTTTTCGAGGGTTTCAACATTCACGGCCATGGTGGGCTCCTAAAAATCTAATAGTCAATCTAGTCAAACAGAGGCTGCCGAAGATCGGGTTGACATCAACAAGCCTGCAATTTTCAAGGGTGGTGCGCGGGGGGGGACTCGAACCCCCACATCCTTGCGGACGTCAGGACCTAAACCTGGTGCGTCTACCAATTTCGCCACCCGCGCGCCGGAAAACAAAAAACGGGAATGCGGCCTGCCGGAGATTTCTCTCAAAGGCCTGGCCGAACTCCCGCCTGAAATCGGTCAACCGCGTATTTTAGCCTGTAAAGACCGCCCACCCGACGGCTTCTTCCCGCAGGCCCTGGCTTCAGGCTGCGGCAGGTGTTTCACGTTTCACCCGAAACCACGCAGCGTACATCGCCGGCAAAGCCAGCAGGGTCAGGGCTGTCGCCACAATCAGCCCGCCCATGATGGCCACGGCCATGGGGCCCCAGAACACGCTGCGCGACAACGGGATCATGGCCAGCACGGCAGCGGCGGCGGTCAGTACGATGGGCCGCAAGCGGCGCACGGCGGACTCGACGATGGCATCCCAGGCCGGAACCCCACGAGCACGATCCTGCTCGATCTGATCAATCAGGATGACGGAGTTGCGCTGGATCATGCCCATCAGGGCAATCACGCCCAGCAAAGCCACAAACCCGAAAGGCCTGCCCAGCACCAGCAATGCGCCGGCCACACCGGCAATGCCCAGCGGGCCTGTCAGGAACACCAGCATCGCACGGCTGAAACTGTGCAACTGCAGCATGAGCAGCGTGAAGGTGATAAACAGCATGATGGGCACCCCCGCCACAATGGACGCCGAGCCCTTGCTGCTTTCTTCCACCGCACCAGCCACCTGGATGCGGTAGCCGTGAAGGCCGGCGTTATGCCACTTTTTCTCCAGCGCATCGAGTTTGGGCTGGAGTTCACCGGTCACCGTGGCGCCCTGCACGCCTTCAACGATATCGCTTTGTACCGTGATCGCATAGTCACGGTTCTCACGCCACATCACGCCTGGCTCCCAGGTGAAGACAGGTTTGGCAATTTGCGTCAGCGGTATCGACCTGCCCGAGGCCGTTGGCAGGTAAGCGTTGCCGATGTCGGTGATGGCATTGCGCTCGTCCTGCGGCTGGCGCAACACGATGTCTATGAGCTTGTCGCCCTCACGGTACTGCCCGACTGTCGTACCCGACAAAATCGTGCGCGATGCCTGCGCAATCGACTGGCTGGTCACGCCCAAAGCGCGTGCCTTGGACTGGTCCACTTCCAGCCGCAGCACCTTGACCGATTCATTCCAGTTGTCGTTCACGCCACGCGTGTTGGTGTTCTCGCGCATCACCGCCTTGACTTCATCGGCCCGCTCACGCAGTACCACCGGGTCTATGCCCACCACACGGAACTGCACCGGGTAGGGTACAGGTGGGCCATTGGGCAGCAGCTTGATGCGCGCCCGGACTTCAGGGAATTCTGTTGCCATCAGCGCTGGCAGCTTGATGCGCAGCGATTCGCGCAGCTTCAAATCCTTTGGCAGCACGATCATCTGCGAGACATTGGTCTGCGGAAAAACCTGGTCCAGCGGCAAATAAAAGCGCGGCACACCGGAACCTACCCAGGTGCTGACCGAAGTAACGCCATCTTCCTTCATCAGCCGTGCTTCCACACGTTTGGCCACGGCCTCGTTCGCTGCAAAAGAGGTGCCCTCAGGGAACCAGATGTCGAGCATGATCTCGGGCCGGCTTGAATCCGGGAAGAACTGTTGTTGCACCTTGCCCATGCCGACAATGCCCAGCGCGAACATCAACACCGTCGCGCCAATGGTGATCCAGCGGTATTGCACACACCAGTTCACTGCCTTGCGGAAGGTGTTGTAGAAGGGTGAGTCGAACATTTCATGCTCGTCTTCGTGTCCCGGCGTGTGGCCGTCATGCGCTTTTTCGACGACATGGTCGGGCTTTTTCAGCAGCAATGTGCCCAGGTAAGGCACAAAATACACCGACACGATCCAGCTCAGCACCAGCGCGATCACCGTCACCGCAAAAATGGCGTAGGTGTATTCGCCGGTCACCGACTTCGCCAGGCCAATCGGCAAAAAGCCGGCAGCGGTGATCAGCGTTCCGGTCAGCATGGGCATGGCGGTGATTTCATAGGCGAAAGTCGCGGCGCGCACCTTGTCGTAGCCCTCTTCCATCTTGCGCACCATCATCTCGACCGCAATGATGGCGTCATCGACCAGCAGGCCCAGCGCAATGATGAGCGAACCCAGCGATATCTTGTGCAGGCCGATGCCGAAATACATCATCGCCAGGAAGGTCACACTCAGCACCAGCGGAATGGTGATGCCGACCACCAGACCGGGGCGAATGTCGATGTAATAACGCTTCCACCAGGGCAACGGGCCATTCGCGCCTTCTGGCCGTTTGTGGAAACCCAGGCTGATGAAACTGACGGCCAGCACAATCACCACGGCCTCAATGAGCACGCGCACAAACTCGTTGACCGATGAAGACACCGCCGTCGGCTGGTCCTGAATCTGCACCAGTGTCATCCCCGCGGGCAGCGTTTTGCTGATGGTGGCCGATAGCGCCTTCAGCGATTTGCCCAGTGCAATGATGTCGCCGCCCTTGGCCATGGACACACCCAGCGCAATGACTTCCCTGCCCTGGTGGTGCACCTTGATGCCGGGCGGATCGACGTAGCCGCGCTTGATCTCGGCGATGTCACCGAGCTGCAACTGGCTACCCGATGTGCCGCGTATCGGCATGGCGCGCAATTGTTCAACCGCCGTGAACTGCCCGGCCACCCGTACCTGCACGACATCCAGCGGCGTCTGCACCGCACCAGCTGACTCGACCGCGTTCTGCTGGCCGAGTTGCGCCAGCACCTGATTGAAGTCCAGGCCCAGCTGCGCCAGGCGTTTCTGAGAAATCTCTATGAACAGCTTTTCATCCTGCGCACCGAAAAGCTCAACCTTGGCCACGTCCGGCACACGCAGCAATTGCTGCCGTACGTCGTCGGCAAACACCCTGGTTTCCGCGTAGCTGAAACCGTCGGATTCCAGCGCGTAAATCACGCCATACACATCGCCGAATTCATCATTGAAGAACGGGCCCTGAATACCGCCAGGCAGGGTGCCACGCATGTCGCCGATCTTCTTGCGCACGCTGTACCAGACGTTGGGCACATCTGCAGCTTTTGACGAGTCCTTGATCTGGAAAATGATCTGTGACTCGCCGGGCTTGGAGTAGCTGCGGATCTTGTCCGCGTAAGGCACCTCCTGCAGGGTGCGTTCGAGCTTGTCTGTGACCTGTTCTGCCACCTGCTGCGCTGTGGCGCCCGGCCAGTAGGTGCGGACCACCATGGCGCGGAAGGTGAACGGCGGGTCTTCGTCCTGGCCAAGCTGGAAGTAGGACGCAAAACCCAGCAGCATCAGCACCACCATGAGGTAGCGCGTCAGGGCGGGATGATCAAGCGCCCACCGGGAAAGGTTAAAACCTTTTGAAGGCTCTGAAGAACCTGAAGGAGGAGTCTGTGACATGCCAGCCCCTTACTTCGAAGCGGGAGCCTGAGCCGGCGCGGCAAGCCTGACAGCGGCGGCATCGCTGGCTGCGGGGTTCACAGCCGTCTGGGGAGTCGCAGCTGGCGCAGCAGCTTTCTCCTGGTAGAGGGTGACCTTCTGGCCCGGCGACAGCACATGCACGCCGGCACTCACCACCAGTGCGCCGGGTTGCAGGCCTGCGGCGATCACAACATCATTGCCATCAGCCGTGGCGATCTGCACAGTCTGCGACTTGACTGTCATCGTGGCCTTGTCAACTACCCACACTGCGCTGGCCTTGCCGTCCTGCCGCAACGCGCTGGTCGGCAGCTTGATGACCTGCAGGCCTTCCGGCGTTCCGGCCAGACCTTGCGGGATCACATAAACGGTCGCACCCAAAGGCGGCGTGGTGTCTTTCGACTCAAGCGACACCTTGACCGGGTAGGTGCGTGTCAAAGGGTCTGCGCTGGCGCCGACTTCCCTGACCTTCGCTGCAAGCTGGGCGTCCTGCGTCCATCCGCGCACCTTCACCGGCTGGCCGGGCTTGAAAGACACCACCTTGTCTTCAGGCACAGAAAAGACCACGTCGCGCGGGCCATCTGCGGCAATGCGCACCACGGGCGTGCCGGCCGTCACCACCTGGCCAACCTCGGCTTCAACGGCTGTGACCACGCCGGCCACATCAGCCACCAGTGATGCATAACTCGCCTGGTTGCCCTGCACCGCCAGTTGCGACTGGGCCTGCTCGTACTGCGCCTGAGCGGCCTTGAGTGCGGTTTCGCGGCGCTCCAGTTCGGCGCCGCTGATGAAGTTCTGCTCTTTCAACTCTTTATAGCGTTTGAAATCTGCGGCGGCCAGGTCACGGTTGGTGGCGGCGGCCTGCAGTTGCGCACGAGCAGCATCGGCAGCCAGTTTGTAATCCTGCGGGTCAAGCTGCGCCAGCACCTGGCCGGCCTTCACGCGCTGGCCCAACTCGGCCTGGCGCTTGATGATCTTGCCCCCCACGCGAAAGCCCAGCCTGGATTCGACCTGCGCCCGGACTTCACCTGCATACTCGTGGGTGGACGAGAAGGTATTGACCCCTACCGTCAGCACCTTGACAGCACGAATCGGCTCTTCGGGTGGCGCGGCTGGAGAACAGGCTGCCAGCAGGAATGCCGCGCCAGCAAGAAGACCAATAAGGGGAGCGCTCCCAGGCGCAGGTATTGTTTTTTTCATGATTCAGGTAAGGTGAATGGCTACTACTGACTGACTGGTTAGTAATCTATGAGAAAGCTGCGGGCTTGTCAAGCGACAATCTCAGGCATGAATCAAGGCAGTCATTCCGGCAATCCAGAGCGCCCTGTGCACGGCGCGGCCGGGCTTGCGCAGGGAGTCAGCCACTATGAAAACTTCCCGGTAGCGTCTTTTCTTTGCCCACCCAGACTGCGCCCTGCGATTGCGGCCATTTACTGGTTCGCGCGCACGGCAGACGACATTGCAGACGAAGGCGATGCCGACGCCCACACCCGGCTGGCCGATCTTGCCGCCTATCACGACGACCTGCTGGCCTGCGCCGCAAGCCGGCCCGTATCCATGCGCTGGGCCGCGGTTTTTGTCCCCCTGAAGACCGTCATCGCACAGTTCAACCTGCCGGTACACCTGCTTGCCGACCTTCTCAGCGCCTTCGAACAGGACGTGGTCAAGAAGCGTTATTCCAGCCAGTGGGACGTGCTCGACTACTGTCGCCGCTCTGCCAACCCCGTGGGGCGCCTGCTGCTGCATCTTTACGGTGTGAAAGACGAAGCATCACTCAAACGCAGCGACTGTATCTGCACCTCACTGCAACTCATCAATTTCTGGCAAGACCTCAACGTGGATATCCCGAACGGACGCATCTACCTGCCCGCAGACAGCTGGGCCGCACATGGCGTTGACGAAGCGATGCTGCTTTCGCGCGAGATCAACCCGGCCACGACGGCGCTGGTGAAAGCCAATGTCTTATGGGCGAAATCGCTGATGCGTGAGGGCGCACCGCTGGTCAAGGCCGTGCCTGGCCGCGCGGGCTGGGAATTGCGGCTCGTCGTTCAGGGCGGATTGCGCATTGCCGAAAAAATTGAGCGCCTTGACTTCGCAACGCTGCAGACGCGACCCAAACTCAATAAGTGGGACGCAGCAGTTATGGGCTGGCGCGCCCTATGGATGTGAACTCAGAAAGCGAAGCGATGTCTTCGCAAGCAGGGGCCGCAGAACTGGCTTTGCCAGGCTGCAGGCGCAGCGGCCCCCTCGGGGGGGCAGAGAGTTACGCGAAGCGAACAAACGTGGGGGCCACACATGCAACAATTGAAGCGATGACGCCAGAACAATACGTACAGGAAAAAGCCGCCGCTTCAGGCAGCAGTTTTTATTACGCATTCCTGTTCCTTCCCAAAGAACGCCGCGCCGCCATCACCGCCTTTTATGCTTTCTGCCGCGAGATCGACGATGTGGTCGATGAAGTGGTGGACCCTGGCGTGGCCCGCACCAAGCTGGCCTGGTGGCAGACAGAAGTCGCCAAATCATTTGCCGGCCAGCCGACGCACCCGGTGATGAAGGCGTTGATGCCACTCACGGCCGCCTACAGGATCGAAGAGCGGCACCTGCAGGCTGTGATTGAAGGCTGCCAGATGGACCTGGAGCAAAACCGCTACCTCGACTTCATTGCCCTGCAGCGCTACTGCCACCTGGTGGCCGGCATCGTGGGTGAAGTCGCGGCCCGCATCTTCGGCCAGACGCAGGAAGAAACAACGACCTACGCCCACAAGATGGGCCTGGCCTTCCAGCTGACCAACATCATTCGCGACGTGGGTGAAGACGCGATGCGCGGCCGCATTTACCTGCCTGTCAACGAGCTGCAGCAGTTTGACGTGAAGGCGCATGAAATCCTCAAGCGCCAGTATTCAGACCGCTTCACGGCGCTGATGAAGTTCCAGACCGACCGCGCGCTGGCGCTTTACGACGAAGCGATTGCGATGCTGCCCGACGCAGACCGCCGCTCGCAAAAACCCGGCCTGATGATGGCCAGCATTTACCGCACCCTGCTGCGAGAGATTGCTCTTGATAACTACCAGGTGCTGCACCAGCGCGTCAGCCTGACGCCTTTGCGCAAGTTCTGGCTGGCGTGGAAGACCCAGGCATTCGGAAAAATCCAGTGATGCCCCGCCGTTTTTTGGCCGCATGAAAGTCGCAGTCATAGGCGCCGGCTGGGCGGGCTGCGCCGCAGCGGTTGAAGCCACATGGCTTGGCCATCAGGTCACCCTGTTTGAAGCCGCACGCACCGTCGGTGGCCGTGCGCGCAAGGTCGAGCTTGAATATCAGGGCCAAGCGCTGGCACTCGACAACGGCCAGCACATCCTGATCGGTGCCTACACGGACACCCTGCAACTCATGAAGGATGTTGGTGTCGATTCCGGCGCCGGGCTGCTGCGCATGCCGCTCACGCTGCAGTTTCCTGATGGCGATGGACTGAAACTGCCAAACCGGCCCGCCCCGCTGGATGCGGTATGGGGAATCCTCACCGCGCGCGGCTGGTCATGGGGCGAAAAATTCGCGCTGATCAGGGTCGCCACCGGCTGGCGGCTAAAGAACTTCGAATGTGCGCCTGCGTTGTCGGTCGCCGACATCTGCAAGGGACTGCCGCCACGCATCATGGCGACTTTTATCGAGCCGCTCTGTGTGTCTGCGCTCAACACGCCGCCCGAGCGCTCCAGCGGCCAGGTCTTCCTGCGCGTGCTGCACGACTCGCTGTTTTCAGTGAGCGGCGGCTCCAACCTGCTGCTGCCGCGCCTGGACCTAGGCGCGCTGCTGCCCGATGCCGCGTGTCACTGTTTGAAGGCGAACGGTGGACTTGTCAATATCGGCGCGCGCGTGCAGGCCCTCAAGAGAACAAACGCAGGCTGGCAACTGCAGCTTGATGCTGCGGACGCAGACACCGCCCAGGTGTTTGACAAGGTGGTCCTCGCCTGCCAGCCACAGGAAGCCGCGCGGCTGGTGGAGACGACTGCCCTGCCCTGCGACGGCTGGATCGCGAGCGCCCGCGCACTTGAGCATGAAGCGATTGCCACCGTCTATGCCATGGCCCCAGGCGCGCGTTTGGCCTTGCCCATGCTGGCTCTGCGCTCTGGCGAAGAGTTTCCAGCCCAGTTCGTTTTTGACCGCGGCCAGCTGGGCGGCCCGGCCGGGCTGCTGGCTTTTGTCATCAGCGCCAGCCACGGCAGCGCTGCAACGCTGGGTGAGCAGGTACAGAAGCAGGCAGCGGCGCAACTGGGCATTGCCGGCCTCCTGGTGTTGCAGACGATTGTCGAAAAACGCGCCACCTTCGCCTGCACACCCGGCCTGCACCGCCCGGCCATGCATGTTGCGCAGCACCTGCTGGCGTGTGGCGACTATGTGGATGGCCCCTACCCGGCCACGCTGGAAGGTGCGGTGCGCTCGGGGTTGGTGGCTGCACGTGGGTTGTGACGCTTCTTGCTATTAAATCAATAGCTGCTCACGTGCGTATTTATTGGCCTGCAGCCGTTTTAATGCCTTAAAACAGGCCTTTTTTGGCTGTTTTCGCGACTTTGGAAGCCTGCCTGCACTGCCCCGGCATCAAATTTTAACGTACATGTTAATTTTTTAACTTATACGTTAAAAATCTCTTGCGAACCGCCTCAGGCAGCCCTGATCAGGTCACACAACTCGGTCAGGCTTGTGACGGACAAGTGCGGCGTCTCTTCGTGCTTCCAGACATAAGCCGCGCGGTTGACCCAGACCGTCTGCATGCCCACGTTCAGCGCGCCCATCACGTCGAGCATGGTGTCGTCGCCAATATGCAGCACGTTGGCCGGCGATGTGTCCACCGCGCCCGCAGCCGCCACAAAAATCCGCGGGTCGGGTTTGGCCGCACCAAAGGACTGCGCACTGATGCTGGCCTTGAAGAATTTGCCAAGGCCCACACGCTCTATATCGGCATTGCCATTGGACAGCGCCACCAGCGGAAAGCGCTCTGCCAGAAAAGCCAGCGCGTGCGGTGCGTCCTCAAACAGCGTTACCCGGTTGCGTTCGGCAAAAAAGACTTCAAAGCCTTCTTCGGCCAGCAGCGGGTTTTCTTTTGACCGGTACAGCGCCAGGCGTATGGCCTCGCGGCGTATGGCGCTCATGTTGTGCTTGAGCTCGGGCCGGGTGCGCACAATGTGCTCGCGGATCTCGCTGCGCACCTGTGGGTTGGAGAACAATGCCGCCGTCATGGGGGCGCGTTCACTGAGCCAGTTCTCAAGCGCCTTCTCGGCCCTTTCAATCACCGGCCACACGGGCCAGAGGGTGTCGTCAAGGTCCAGCGTAATGGCCTTGACCAGTTTCAGGTCGAGCAGATTAGACATGTTGTAGGCGAGAATAACCCATGTCTTTTGCGACCGAACCCACCTTCAAGCACGGCCAGCCACCCAGGGCCGCATCAGGCACTGCGATCCTGTACTGCAACCTCGGCACACCCGACGAGCCGACCGCGCCGGCGCTGCGGCGCTACCTCGGCGAATTTTTAAGCGACCACCGAGTGGTCGAGATTCCCAAAGCCATCTGGTGGCTGATTCTGCACGGCATCATCCTGCGCGTGCGGCCGAAAAAATCTGCCGCCAAGTACGCCAGCATCTGGATGGAGCAAGGCTCGCCGCTCAAGGTCTGGACACAAAAGCAGGCTGCCCTGCTGGGCGAAAAGCTGGCTGCCCGGGGCCATGCCGTCGAGGTGCGTTACGCCATGCGCTACGGCAACCCGTCCATCGCCTCGCAGCTTGACGCCCTCAAGGCAGACGGCGTGACCCGTATCCTCATTCTTCCCGCCTATCCGCAGTACAGCGGCACCACCACGGCCAGCGTGTGTGATGCGGTCTACAGCTGGGCTGCTAACATCCGACACCTGCCCGAGTTCCGTTTCGTCAACCGCTATCACGACGACCCCGGCTACATCAGCGCGCTGGCCGGCAAAATCCGCGAGCACTGGGCCGCAAACGGCCAGGCCGATCAACTCGTGATGAGCTTTCACGGCGTGCCCGAGCGCACCCTCAAACTCGGCGACCCCTACCACTGCGAGTGCTACAAAACCGCGCGCCTGCTGGCTGAAAATCTGGGCCTCAACAAGCAACAGTACAGACTCACCTTCCAGTCGCGCTTTGGCAAGGCGAAATGGCTGGAGCCGTACACAGAGCCCACGCTGGTACAGATGGCACAGGGCGGCGTGAAAAGCGTCGATGTGGTCTGCCCGGGTTTTACAGGCGACTGCCTGGAGACGCTGGAAGAAATCAACATGGAAGCGCGCCACGCTTTTATCGAAGCCGGCGGCCAGGCCTTCAACTACATCGAATGCCTGAACGACAGCCCGGCGTGGATAAGTGCGCTGGCGGACTTCAGCACAGCTCAGCTGGGCGGCTGGACTACGCAACCCGGTCAGCCAGGGGAGCTGGCTGCATCCCGCGCAGCCGCACTGGCACTGGGCGCAGCGGACTAAGACCTGCTAATAACAGGCCGAACGCTCGGCGCGTTCACTGGCCTCGATAAACGACGATATCTTTTCAAGCTGGCCCAACACATTCAGGGCCGGCGCATGGCCGCAGCCTTCAATCTCTATCACCCGCGCCAGGCCCAGGCTGCCGGGGCCGCGCCGCAGCATCTCGCAGGTCGTCTCGCGCAGCACAAGGTCTGACTCAGCACCGCGCAGGCACAGCACAGGGATGTTGATCGCGTCGTAATGGTCCCAGATCAGGTAGTCGTTCGGGTGGCTGGTGAACTGCTGCACCATGGCCGGGTCGTAATGCGGTGTCACACGGCCGTCGGGCAGGCGGCGGGTGGATGTCTCGGTGAGACGCTGCCACTGCGCATCACTGAGCCAGCCATAGGGTTTGTAGACCACACGAAAGAAGGCTTCAAGCTCGGCCACCGTCGCAAAGGTGGGCGGATTGCCCGCGTAAGCCTTGATGCGGGCGATGGCTTCGTCGGCCAGCTGCGGGGCGTTGTCGTTGAGCGTGAGGCTTTTGATGCGGCCCTTCATGCCCGGCTGGTAAAGGCCGGATGCGCAGACCATGCCAATCGCCCCACCCATCGAGGTACCCACCCAATGCGCTTTTTCGATGTTGAGCTGCTCGAACAGCGAGGCCGCGATGCGTGCATAAAACCTCAGGCAGTACTCATGCGTGGGCCGCGGGCTCCACTGGCTCAGGCCGCGGCCTATGGTGTCGGGGCAGATCACGCGGTAACGCGCACTCAGGTAGTCGGCCAGCTCGTCCATGTCACGGCCGGTACGGGCCAGCCCGTGCCAGGCGATCACCACGTCCTTGTGCTGCGCGCCCCACTCGGTGTAGTGGATTTCGCGTCCTGCGCAGGTCAGGTAATGCGAGGTAAATGACATGGGCGCTGGCTTCCTGTACTTCTGCTTTGGGTTGCGGTTTACTTGAGCAGCTTGCCGGTGCTGCCGATGACGGTCACCTCGACATAGCGCGAGCCGACCCGGTTGCTGGGTGAAAAGCCGACAGTGATGCCACCAGTGTCAAAGCTGCCCATTGATTCGAGCGCCTTGACGACCTTTGCACGTGTCGGGTTGGGGCCAGCGCGGCGCAATGCCTCAACCAGCACCTTGGCGCCGACAAACTCTTCAAAGCTGGTGTAGTTGACCTGCTCTTTTGGCGCGTATTTTTTAAGCAGTGCCTGGTACTCACGCACCACGGGCAGGTTGGCCATGAAAGGGTAAGGCACGACCTGGCTGATGCCCAGGCCGTGGGCGTTCTTCAGGCCCGCCAGCTTGACGAGTTCGGCCGGGTCCACCACCGAGATGTTGTAGAGCTGCGCACCGCCCCCGTTCTCGCGGTACTGCTTCATGAAAGCTGCGGTTGACTTGTTGACCGACACCATGATGATGGCCTGCGCATCCGATGCCTTGATCTTTTTGACGGCGTCATCGACCTTGTCGGTGTTGCGCTCGTAACCCGCAGCCACAGCGAGTTTCAGGTTTCGTTTCGCAAGTGCATTGGTCACGCCCAGCAAACCCGCCTTGCCAAACCCATCGTCCTGGTACATCACTGCAATGCGGTTCATGCCCAGCGTGGTGAGCTGCTGCACCATGTGTTCGGCTTCATCGGCATAACCTGCACGCACGTGAAAGATCCACGGATTGAACGGCGTGCGCAAGGCCTCGCCGCCGGTGTAGGGTGCGACCAGCGCCGCGCCGCCCACATCCAGAATGCCATCATCCAGCAGCTTGGTGACATTGGCCGTACCGGCAAAACCGAAGAGCGCAACGACCTCGGGCCGCGCCAGCATTTCGCGCGTCAGGCGTGAGGTTTCATCAACCTTGTAGGCGTCGTCGACCACCACCTGCCTGATCATGGCGCCGTGAATGCCGCCCTGGTCATTGATGTGGTCGAAATAGATCTTCCCACCCACAACCATCTGCGCCCCGGTGCTGGCCAGCACGCCCGACAGCGGCGCCACCTGGCCAATCACCAGATCAGCCGCGGACGTCAGCCCCGCCCAGCAGCAAATGGCCAGCGCTGCGCCGGCCTGCAAACCCCATTGTTTAAACGTTCTCATTTTTGTCTCCTGTGTTGCCTTTTCAGGCCTTGCCGGTTGTTCCCTGAACCCCTGCGGCCCTGAGCCGCCCCACAACGCCGGTGGGAAAGTAATACACCGAAAGCACAAAAAGAACACCCAGCCAGAGCAGCCAGCGGTCGGGCGACAGCAAGGCGGCAAGCCAGGGAATGGAAGAAGAAGCTTCGCTGCCCAGGCGCAGCAAATCCTGCAGGTAGCTTTGCGCCACCAGGAATGCCGCAGAGCCCAGGGCCGCGCCGTAAATCGTGCCCATGCCGCCGATGACAACGATGAGCAGAACGTCCATCATGATTTCAAACGACAGCGAAGTGTCAGGCCCGTTGTAGCGCAGCCAGATCGCCAGCATGGCGCCTGCGAGGCAGGCAAACAGCGCAGACAGAATGCTGGACAGCGTGCGGTAAACCACCACGCGGTAGCCAATCGCCTCGGCGCGGAATTCGTTTTCACGAATCGCCTGCAGCACGCGGCCGAACGGCGAGTTGACGATACGCAGCATGGCCAGCAGCAGCACAAGCGCCACGACAAACAGCATGTAATAACAAAGGAGCCGGCCGTCAAGCGAGACACCCAGGAAAGGCGTTTCTGAAAACTCAAAACTGGGTGACAGCAATTCAGGCAGCTTGAAGGTCAGGCCATCCTCACCGCCCGTGATGTCCGAGAGTTGCGAAGCCAGCGTCAGAAATGCCGAGGCAACAGCCAGCGTGATCATGGCAAAAAAGATGGCCCGCACGCGCAACGAAAAAAGGCCCACCAGCAGGGCCAGCACAAAAGACAGCAGCAGCGCGCAGGCAATGCCAATACCCAGCGCCGTCCAGGTCGGTCCCATGCGTGTGGTGGCAATTGCTACGCCATAAGCACCGATGCCAAAAAACATGGTGTGCGCAAAACTGACGATGCCGGTGTAACCGAGCAGCAAATCAAAACTGGCGACCAGCACCACAAAGATCAGCACCTTGGCAGCAACATTGAGCGCCTTGATGCCGGGAAAGATAAAGGGGGCAGCGGCAAGTGCTACGAGCAGCAGCACCAGCATCACGGCCAGCACACGGCTGCGCGGGAAGTCGTCGGAGAGGAGTCTTTTGAGCATTTTGTGTCCGTGAGTCAACGACGGCCGCCGCGCCGGGCCGCCCCAAGCAAGGCCAGCCCCCTCGGGGGGCAGCGCATTACACGAAGTGAAAAGCGTGGGGGCATCATCTGTTCGCCACCGGATAAACACCCTGGGGACGCCAAAGAAGAATTGCCATCATCAAAGCAATGTTCGAAAACAGCGCCACCTTGGGCAACAAAAAGCCGGTGTAGTTGGCCATCAGGCCGACCAGCAAAGCACCTATCAGCGCACCGCCCGTAGATCCCAGCCCACCGATGATGATGACAATGAAGATCAGCACATTGACCTGAGCGCCCATCTGCGGCGTCACGTTCTGCTGGTACAGGCCCCACATCACGCCACCCAGGCCGGCCAGTGCGCTGCCGACCACGAACACGCCAACAAACAGTCGCCGGATGCGGTAGCCGAGCGACTCGACCATCTCGCGGTCCTGCACTCCGGCGCGAATCAGGAGACCTATCTTGGTTCGTCCTAAAGTCCAGGCCAGCAGTGCAAATACCAGCAGCCCGACGAGCACCGCGAGCAGCCGGTATTTTTCAATCGCCGCATCGCCCAGCAAGAGCGAGCCGCGCAGGGCTTCGGGCAAAGGCAAGGGAATCTGCTGAGGGCCCCAGATGACCTTGATGAGCTCTTCACCAATGATCATGCCGCCCATGGTGATGAGAATCTGCTTCAGGTGCTGGCCGTACACAGGCCGCACGATAAAACGCTCAAACGCGAGGCCCAGCGCACCCGAGACAGCCATCGCCACCAGCATGGCGGGGAACACCGCGACCAGGTTGCGCCACAACTCTTGCGAGCCGGTCCAGTCGCTCATCAGGCCGAGCACAGTCGTTGCCACAAAGGCGCCCAGTGCGATGAACACACCGTGGCCGAAGTTGAGAACGTCCATCAGCCCAAACACCAGCGTCAGACCGGAGGCGATGATGAAGATGATCATGCCCATGGCAAGACCCGCGACGGTCAGGGTGATCCAGGTCGAGGTTGAACCGATAAATGGCAAAACCAATACGGCCAGCAAAGGTACAAGAAGTAAAGGCTTCCAGTCAAAGTCGAGCTTCATAGGGCCCCCACGCTTGTCATTTCATGTACTGCGCTGCCCCCCGAGGGGGCGCGAACTTGCTTGGGAGCGGCCCGGCGCTGCGTTCGTTTCATATCGCCAACCCCAGCAACGATTTCTGCAGTTCTTCATCTTCAGCCAGCGCCTGCATCGTTCCGGCATGCACCACGCGGCCGTTGTCCATCACCGCAACCTGATCGCCCAGGCGCTTCGCGAAATTGATGTTCTGCTCGACCAGCAGGATCGTGGTGCCCGTCGCCTTGAGCTGCGCGAAGGCGTCGATCATGTTGTTGATGATGGCGGGCGCCAGGCCCTTGCTCGGCTCGTCGACGATGAGCAGTTCGCGTGGCTCGACAATGGCACGGGCCACGGCCAGCATCTGCTTCTGCCCACCCGACAACTTCCCGGCGGGATGGTTCCAGAATTTCTCGACCGCAGGGAAGAGTGAAAAAATCCATTTCAAACGGGCGTCATCCATCTGCTTTGCATTGCCTGCCTTGCGTGCGGCCAGCAACATGTTTTCTTTGACTGTCAGGTCGGCGAAGATGCCCATGTTCTCGGGCACGTAGGCGATATTCAGGCCCGCGATGCGCGGCGTTTCCATCGCGGTGATGTCTTTGCCGTCAAAGTTGACCTTGCCCTGCGAGGCCTGCCACAAACCCATGATGGTTCGCAGCGTGGTGGTCTTGCCCGCGCCGTTGCGGCCCAACAGCATGGTGAGCTGGCCGCGTGCGACAGAAAGGTCTACACCGTGGAGGATGTGGTACGCCCCGATGTGGGTATGAACGCCCGCTAGAGTTAGAAGATTCGCATTCATGGTGTCTCACTCCTTCCACCTTGAGGGGGAAGGCCGGGATGGGGGGGAGCGTCAGCTTGCGCCAAAGCGTCCTTGGGGTTCACCCCAAGGTAAGCTTCCTGCACCACCGGCGAAGCAATGACTTCTGAAGGCTCGCCATCAGCCACCAGCGAGCCGTTGTGCAGCACGATGATGCGGTCTGCAAGTTCGCGTACCACGTCCATTTTGTGCTCGACCAGCAAAATGGTTTTGCGTTTGTCGTTCTTGAGCTTGCGGATCAGGTTGAGGATCACGGGCGCTTCGTCGGCGCTCATGCCGGCCGTGGGCTCATCAAACATGAACACATCCGGCTCAAGCGCCATCAGCAAGGCGACTTCGAGCTTGCGCTGGTCGCCATGCGGCAGGCTGGCCACTGTGGTGTGGCGCTTGCCCGCCATGCTCACGGCCTCCAGCACTTCCTCAGCCAGCTGCGTCAGAGCCTTGTGGTCGCTCCAGATGCTCCAGAGATTCAACCCGCGCAAATGTTTGCCCGCACGTGCGGCCTGCACGGCGAGGCGCACATTCTCAAGCACCGACAGGTTGGGGAAAAGATTCGTAAGCTGAAATGCACGACCCAGGCCGGCACGCGTCCTGGCCGAAGGGCTCAGGCCAGCCAGGCTGTTGCCATTGAGGAAAGCATCACCGCTGCTCGCCCGGATCTGCCCCGAGATCAGGTTGAAGTAGGTGGTTTTTCCCGCACCGTTGGGGCCAACGATGGCGGTCAAGGTGCCCGGCTGGAAAGTACAGCTGACAGCATTCACCGCCACGTGCCCGCCGAAGCGAACCGTGAGATCTTTTGTTTGAAGCATTTTTTGGTTTGGCTAGCTGCCGACCCCGGCTGTCATCCCGGACCTGATCCGGGATCCATGCCCAAAGAACGCGGGGATGGATTGCGGGTCAAGCCCGCAATGACAGTTGAAGCAGACCGCGCTTAACGTTTGTTCCTGATAGGAACTGTCATCTCTTCAGCTTTTATCTCACGCACCAGCTCAGGCACGCCCCATGCAAACGCCGGGTCGACCTTGATCTTGAAGTGGTACATGCTCTGCATGGCCTGGTGATCTTCCTTGCGGAAGGTCATCTTGCCTTTTGGCGTGTCGAAGCTCATGCCTTCCATGGTCTTGATCAGCGTATTGGCCGACGTATCGCCCTTGCTGTTTTTCAGCGCAGTGACCACGGCCATCGCGGCAGAGAAACCACCGGCGGTGAAGAAGTCAGGCGGCGTCTTGAACTGTTTGTAGTGCTGGGCCACCATGGCTTCATTGACCGGGTTCTTCGGGATGCCGAAGTAATAGTAGGTCGCGCCTTCCATGCCGGGCAGGTTTTTATAGCTGGCCATGGCCGGCAAAATGTTGCCGCCGGTGGCGATCTCGATGCCGTAGCGCTTCAGGTCAATGTCGGCAATCTTGAAGGGGTTGCCGGCGCCGGCCCAGACGATCCAGATGATCTTGCGGCCTGGCTGGTCTTTCAGCTTGTCGATCAGGCGCTGCGCACCAGCGGTGAAATCGGTGGTGGCTGCAGGCAGGTATTCGTCATGCGCAAACTTCGCCTTCTTGATGGACTCCTTGAAAGCCTTCACGCCATCGCGGCCAAAAGCGTTGTCCTGAGCCAGCGTGGCGACAGTAACACCGGCCTTGTCGATGGCGACGGCGTTCGAGATCGCGTCCTGGCTGCTGTTGCGGCCGGTGCGGAAGATGTACTTGTTCCATTTGTCGCCGGTGATCGAATCAGCCACTGCAGGTTCGACCAGCAAAATCTTTTTGTACTCTTCGGCAACCGGCAGCATGGCCAGTGCAACACCTGAAGACGTAGGGCCGACAGCCATGTCGGCCTTGTCGTCAGAGTAGGCAGCTGAGAGCAGCGACTTGCCCAGGTCAGGCTTGCCCTGGTCGTCTTTCTCAATCACGACCAGCTTTTTGCCGGCCACCATCATGGTGCCGCCGGTGGCGTAGTCGAGACCCATCATGAAGCCGACGGCGGTCTGTTTGCCATAGGCTTCCAGCGGGCCGGTCTTGCTGTAGATGTGGGCGATCTTGATTTCACCGGACTGGCTCATGGCCAGGGGCGAGACGAGGGAGGCGGCGATCGCGGCAAGCGCGATGAGGGTACGACGGTACATGGATGTCTCCTGTTATGACTGCAAGTAGCTATGCACCACGGTTGCACATGGCGTGCCAGCTTCAAACCCTTGATTTATATAGGCATTTTTTAAGTCACTGGATTATTGACTGAAATAAATACAATTAATTTGTTCGATTATCAGACAAATGTATTATTTTCGATCAGGGTTATCCAGACGTTCATAGAGCTTGGCGCGTGAAATTCCCAGCATGCGCGAGGCCGCCAGCTTGTTGCCGCCGGTGGCCTCCATCGCGGCGGCAATGGCGCGGCGTTCAAGCTCTGCGACCTGCTCCGCAAGTGGTCGCAGGGGGTCTGAGGGAAGGGCTGCCGCATCAGTCACAGCCAGTGCAGGCGCAATGCGTTCAATACCAGACTCCTTCAGCACCTCTTCAACCTGCGCACGGCCAATGCTGGCCGAATCGCTGCGCATGGCCGATTGCTCGAGCACGTTGCGCAACTCTCGGATGTTGCCGCGCCAGGTCTGCGCGGACAGCAATGCCAGGGCATCGGGTGAAAGTTCAGGTTGCCGGTCACCGCTGCGCGACGCCATCTCTTCGCCCAGCACTTCAAGCAGCGCGGGGATGTCGGACCGGCGCTCACGCAGCGGAGGCACGCGCACCGGCAAGACATTCAGCCGATAAAAAAGATCCTCACGAAATTTGCCTTCGCGCACCAGCAGCGCCAGGTCGCGTGAGGTTGCAGCAATCACGCGTGCATCGAATGGAATCAGCTTGTTCGAGCCCAGCGGTTCAATCTCGCCTTCCTGCAAGGCCCGTAAAAGCTTGGCCTGCAGCGCCTGCGGCATGTCGCCGATCTCATCCAGAAAAAGCGTGCCGCCATCGGCCAGGCTGAACTTGCCTTCGCGCCCCTTGCGGTCTGCGCCGGTATACGCGCCCGGAGCCACACCGAAAAACTCGGCTTCCAGCAAGGTGTCGGGCACCGCCGCGATGTTGACGCTGATAAAGGGCCCGCGCGCCCTCGCGGAGGCCGCATGAATCGCGTGGGCCAGCAACTCCTTGCCGGTACCGGTTTCACCAAGCAGCAACACAGGGCTGGATGTCTGTGCCGCGCGGCGTGCCTGGCGTTTGACTTCCACCGCCGCCGGGCTTGTGCCAATAAAACTCGCAAACGTATGCTTTGATTGCCGCTGTCCGCCGGTGTGCCGCAAGCGCTGGCTGGCGAGTTCGCGGCGTGCGTCGTCCAGGTCGCGGTGCAGCAATGCAAACTTGCTGATCAGCGGCTGCAGCGTGGTTTCAGGGTGATCAAACAGCACAATGCCAATAGCGCCAATCACGTCTCCACCGCTCTCATCACGCAGCGGTATGCGGCTGACCACAAAGGTGCCGGCGCGATTGGTCAGCAGGTCGATCAGGAAGGCTTCCCCCGTCTCCAGCACACGGCGCATCTGCGTGTTCGGTATGACATCTTCGACCATGTGGCCGACAAACTCATCAACAGACGAGAAACCAAGCGCCGGCAGAAAGCGTTTGTAGCCGTCGTTCAGCCAGACGATACGGCCGGTGATATCGACCAGGAACATGCCCTGGCTGATGTTGGAGAACAAATGGAACATGGACCGCGCCGCCAGCTCCAGAATGCTCTGGGCATCGCGCGGCAGGCCTTGCGGCGTGGTGACGGAGGGTTGCATGGAGGGATGGTAACGCCGCCTTCACTTCGGACACCGGCGCTTTTGAAATACCGCCCCTCCCACCCTGTGATGTATTTTGGGCTTGAATCAATCGGCAAAAGGCAGGATCTCAGGGTCGCCAGAAGGTCTGTCCACCAAAGCTTTCCTCGAAAACCTCCTGACCGGGAACCGTTGACGGCTCCAGGTCCCTGCGGGTGTAGTAATCAGCATAGAGCTGGTATCTGTCGTATACCCTTCTCAATTCATCGATCGCCTTGTCGTGCAAATCTACGCGAAGGTTGATCTTTGGGTAGTCCTGATTGCTCATCACGATCAACGCAGCCGACCTTTCAGGCATGCGGCGCGTACCGTTGCTCTGGCCACCCGCGTCCCGCCCCAGTTCAAGCGCATTCAGCAACCTGTCTTCAAGATGGTCTGAAGGCCGGGCCTCAAAGCCATCGACCATTGCATCCACGACCTGAGGACCTAAAAGCACATTCCCCATGGCGACCAGTCCAGGGCGGACACGATGGCCTTTCCAGTCGCGGGCATCGGTACCGGTATGGCAGGCCGCCTGCCCATGACGGTCGATGACGGCTATTTGCCGGAATGAGGGGAAACGGTCATTGACCACAAGGGTTTGCAGCACATGGTCGGCACTCAATCCCTGGGCGATCAACCGCAATCCAATTCCGTTGTTGACCTGCCGCACAGATGCCTGGCTCATGGTCGCGCCAACCTGTGACAGCAAGCCATCACAGTACTGACCGACGGCCAGTGTGTAGGTTGCAATGGCGATGCCGACGTTACCCGTACGCGGGCACCTGGCGATGATGCTGTATGTCATAAATCCTCGATAAAAGAGATCGACACCCGCCCGCCAGCCTCGGTCCAGCCTGCAAGGTGCCGGAAAGCCGTCAAAACTACTTCTCAACACCCATGACGAGATCCGGAAGGATGGTCACGATGGCAGGAAAGATGGTGATCAACGCGATGCACACCACCAGGCAAACAAAGAATGGAATGGCCGCTTTTGCAATGACATTGCCATCTTTGCCCGTCATGTTCTGCAGCACAAACAGATTGAATCCGACCGGAGGGGTAACCTCCGCGATCTCAACGAGCAAAATGATGAAAATCCCGAACCAGATCAGGTCAAAACCTGCCTTCTGGATCATGGGGAGCACGACGGCACTGGTAAGCACGATCATGGAAATGCCGTCCAGAGCGGTTCCAAGAATCAGATAGACAAATACCAGCGCCCCAATCAACGCATACGGCGACAAATGCATGTTGTTGACCCATTCCGCCAGTTCACGCGGTACGCCCGTGAACGCCATGGTTTTCGTCAGAAATGCCGCGCCCGCGAGGATGAACATGATCATGCAACTGGTGCGAGTGGCGCCCATGAGGCCATCGACAAAGTTTGACCAGGTCAGCGAACGCCCCCAGGCGGCGATTGCAAGCGAGCCCGCAACACCATAGGCAGCACATTCAGTGGCGGTGGCGTAGCCCGCGACCAGCACCCAGACGATAAAAACAATCAGCGCAGCACACGGAATCAAGTTTCCGCTTTTCTTCAATTTCTCCAGGAACGACGTCGAAGGATCGGCCGCCGGTACCTTGTCGGGATTGCGGTATGACCACCAGCCGATATAGCCCATGAACAGGCCCATGAGAAGGAAGCCAGGCAGAAAGCCGGCCAGAAAAATACGGATGATGGATGCATCTGCCGCAACCGCATAAACCACCATCGTGATGGAGGGAGGAATGAGAATACCCAAAGTACCGCCCGTGGCCAAAGCTCCCAGCGCCAGGTTTTCATCGTAGCCGCGCTTCTTTAATTCCGGCAAAGCCACCTTCGAGATCGTTGCACATGTCGCTGCAGACGAACCACTGACAGACCCAAAAATTCCGCAACCGAGGATGGTGGTATGCATGAGCCGCCCCGGAATCCGGTTGAGCCACGGCCCCAAGCCCTCGAACATTTCTTCACTGAGTTTGGTCCTGAAGAGGATTTCGCCCATCCAGATAAACAGGGGAAGTGCGGCCAGCTCCCAGGAAGCATTGCTGTCCCAAAAGGCCGAGAAGAGATTTTTTCCGGGCTGGGTAGTTGTAAAAAAAGCCTGCCCCACCCAACCGCAAATCGCCAGGGTCATAGCAATCCATAGCCCACTGGACAGCAACGCCAGCATGATGGCCAGAAGCAAAAGGCCGATATAAAGAATTTCCATATGAATCTTTTTACAGGTTAGACGTCAGATGAAAAATCGCCCTTGGCGTGACGCTCACGCACGGCAACCACGTACGTTGGTTCGCTACCGCCCATGACCAGAAACATCTCATCCACCACGGCAAGCAGAAGCATCCACGCGCCCACTACAAAAGACAGTTGCGGAATCCAGAGTGGAATGACCACCATGCCATTGGCGATCTCATTGAACTGCCAACTCTCATATGTAAATTTGCTAGCCCACCATGTGAGGTAACCAACCGCCACGCTGGCGAGCGACAGGGACAGCAGTTCAAGGCGGCGGCGGGTCCTGTCAGAAACTTTCTCAGACAACAACGTCACCCGGACAAAATCACCGTGCTTGAAGGCATGGGCCATGGACAGGAAAGCTGCCGCAGCGCACAACCATGCCACCAGGTCGTTCGTGCCTGCTGTTTTAAAACCAAACTCACGCGCCAGACTCTGGAAAATCATCAGGGCACAAATCAGGAACACGCTGACAGCCGCAAGTACGCCACCAAGCATGTACACACGATCAAGAACCCGCCTCACTTGAGACCTGCCTTGTCCGACGCGGGTCGCTTGCCCGCATCCGCGCTCACGGATGCAACAAAGGGGATGGGTGCCGCCGTTTGACGTTTGAGATAGTCGGCAATGATGATTTCTCCCTCCGGGCCGGCCTTCTTTTTCCATTCCTGAATCATGGTTGCCCCCAGCTGTTTGGTATCCGCATAGAGTTTGGGGGTTGCAGTGGTGACCGTCATCCCCTTCTGAACCAATGTTTTCTTCGATGTCTCGTCCCAGTACTGACTAAGCTTCCACCCGCGCTCTTCTGCGGATGCCGCGGCCTTCATGACAGCAGCCTGCTGGGTTGCATCCAGCGCGTTAAACGCCTTGACGCCCACGATCACGGCATTTTTTGAAAGTGACGCACGAAGGTCATAAAAATACTTGACCTGTTCATAAACGCGGCTGTCGACCCCCGTCTGGCTGGATGTCATGAAAGCCTCGACAACACCCGTTGCCAGGGCCTGGCTCAGTTCCGCCGCCTGGACAGACACCGGTTGAGCCGCCATCAACTCACCCATCTTTGTGGTTGCAGGCGAATACGCACGCCATTTGACGCCCCGCATATCTGCAAGCGATTCAATGGGCCGCTTTGTATAAATACCTGCAGCAGGCCATGGAACGCAATACAGGAGCACGAGCCCCTGCTTTTGCAGGTACTTCTGCAGTACTGGTTTTTGCGCCGCATACAAATTTCGGGCGCTGGCGTAGTTTGTGGCAAGGAAAGGCACGCCATCGACCCCAAGGAGGGGGCTTTCGTTTTCATTGGCTGTCATCAATATCTCGCCAGCCTGAACCTGCCCGCCCTGAACGGAGCGCTTGATCTCATTGGCCTTGAACAGCGTTGAGTTCGAGTGCACGGTGATCTTGAGCTGCCCCGCCGTGGCCTTATCAACCTCGCCCGCAAACTGGACCAGGTTTTCAACATGGAAGTTGGAAGGAACAAACGCAGATGCAAGGTCCCATTTGGTCTGCGCGAAGGAAGATGTGCTCAAGGCCAGACTTGCAATAAGCGTCAATATTCGGGTTTTCATGGTGAATCCTTTAGGGGCGGGGTTAAGCGGTGTACCTGTCGACGGAAAGGGCCTGTCCAAGGATGGGCATTTCTTTCGGCGAGAGGCCGTACGTGAGAATCCGGAAACCGTCTTCAGTAACAAGCACAAGGTCTTCGGTGTGGTACAGGTTGCCGTCCGGGTCTTTTGTCATCGGTTCAATGTTGATGACCATGCCAGGCCGGAGCGGCGTTTTTTCGCCGGGGCGAATCATGGGGCTCTCGTGCGCCTCGATGCCAAAAGAGTGCCCAATATGCGGCAGGGTGCAGGGGAGACCGCTCCGGGAGAATGCCTCCCTGCAAAGAAAGTACAGATCTTCTGCCAGCACACCGGGACGCATCGCACCGATCGTGGTTTCCTGAACGTCGCAGAGCGTCCGATATACCTCACGATGCACTGCTGAAGGACTGCCGGTTGAATATGTCCGGGCCAGGTCACTGGCAAAAGGCCCGTATGTCCCGCCAACATCCAGCCTCAGAATCTCGCCATCACACGTTGGATCATCTGATGGATGGTTGTGGACAAAGGGCGTACGCTTTCCGGATGCGAGGTGCAAATGCTGCACACCATTGGCGCCCAGGTCGAACATCTGCTTGATGATCCGGTTGGCAATCAACCTGTCTGTGTCGCCAATCCTGCTTTGCGCCAATCCATCGACCACTGCCCTGTGCGTCTGTCTGGTGGTCTTTTCAAGAACGGAAATTTCGTCGCTGCTCTTGATGGCCCTTATGGCGGCTACCAGTTCAGTGGTGTCAATGAGTTGTAGTTGCGGCAACAACGCGGTCAGCTGAGCGAGGGAGGCCGCGGGTACGTACCCCATGTCGAAACCGACAACCCCTGCCGACAGACCCATCCGCTTGAGCGCATCGGCCAGAATGACAACCGGGTCGTCACGAAATTCGATATAGGCGTGCAGGTCTTCAATCCAGCCCTCACTGCGCACCAGGGACTCTTCAATAGCGCAAA
The DNA here is from genome assembly GCF_016185115.1 of Polaromonas sp. GTDB lineage: Bacteria > Pseudomonadota > Gammaproteobacteria > Burkholderiales > Burkholderiaceae_C > Polaromonas. Next base: position 246,754 of record NZ_JACPOF010000030.1, read on the forward strand.
CAATGACATGTGCATCGCCGCCTTTTGTCAACACCGTGTAGGCGTGACGGGGACGGATGGTCTTGATGGTTGTGATGTAGGCACCCGCAACATAGGTGAAGTTCTCGGGACTCATGCAAATCAGGGCATCCAGTTTTTTGTCGTTAATCAGCGACTGGAGAGCTGGCAGGTTGGGGCGAAATTTCATGCTTTGGTTAGTTGATTTTCTGGATCGGAATTGATCGAAGCCTGCGCATTATTTGGGTTATGTAGCGCTTCCACAATTCGATTTTTCAGGCTGCTGCTTTCGGAAAAACCATATTGGTGTAAGCATGGTCGCGCCAGTCGACGGTCATGGCGTTTAACCCCACACAGGCCCGAAATTTGCGTGGTACGGTCAAGGGTGGGACGCAGGCAGTACGGGATTCTTCGTTCAATTTCCATACAGGTGGGCATATGGTCCGATTTGATATTTCAGATCTCAGGGTTTTTGTGAATGTTGTCCAGGCAGGGAGCATCACGCGCGGAGCCGAGCGCTCACACCGCGCTGTTGCATCCATAAGTGCACGCATCAAGGAAATGGAAACGGAGATGGGAGCCCGCCTGCTTGAACGCGGACGCGGGGGCGTTGTCCCCACGGATGCTGGCCGCAAGTTGCTGGGCCACAGTTACCGGCTGCTGAATGAAGTTCAGCGCATGAACGATGATCTTTCGGAATACGGGAGTCGTGGCAAAAGTTTCGTCAAGCTTTGCAGCAACACAACAGCCCTTTACGAATACCTTCAGCAGCCGTTGTCGGATTTTTTGAAGGAAACTCCGGGAACGACCCTGACCATAGAGGAAATGGTCAACGACCAGATTCCCCAGGCCGTGCTGGATGGACGGGCGGACATTGGCGTTGTAGCCGAGCCGGTTGATACAAGAGGGCTTGAGACGATTCCGCTTGTGACCGACCGGTACGTGATCGTCGCGCGCCCTTCATGGACGTCGGTCACCGGGAAACGGGCTTGCTTTTCAGATTTTCTGGACTACGAATTTGTTGGTCCGGGACGCGGGACATGGATGCACACCATGCTGCAACAGCATGCCACCGAACATGGCAAGCCCCTGAAAAATTGCGTGCAACTGCGGAGCTTTTCCATGGCCTGTGAGCTGGTAGCCAACGGCGTGGGCATCGGAATTGTTCCTGGCTCCTCTGCGCGTCGCATGCAAAAACTGGTCGGAATCAAAATCATTGAGCTGGAGGATGCATGGGCCGCACTGCCGCTCAAGCTTTGTGTACGCAGGGAAGCGGAACTGGCCCAGCATCCAGCAGCTTTACTGAAATATCTGATGGCAGGATCCGCGCAGGAACAACACAATCCGGCAGATGATATGACCCCAAAAGACTGAGCCGGCCGCAAAATATTGCGGCCGGCTCGTGTCTTTAAGGGATTACAAACGGATCACTGGGGCGGGGCCAGCTTTATCTGCTTTGCGATCTTGGCCCACTCAAGGGTTTCCGTGCGAAAGGCAAGATCTGTTTGCTCGGGTGTGGCCGTGGTTACATTCAAACCAAGATCCGTGAGTTGTTTCCTGATGGCCGGTTCATTCAGCACCTGGGTCGTGTCCTCCTGTATTTTCCGGAGAATGCCAGGTGGGGTGCCCTTTGGTGCGATAAAGGCGAAGTAAGGCGTGATTTCCACCCCGGGAAAGAGCTCGTTCACCGCAGGCGTCTGATCAAACCCCGGGATTCGTTTGGGTCCGAAAGACGCAATCATTTTCATCCGATGGCCCTTCACAAACTGGACGCTGGAGTCGTGCGGATTGATCACCAGGTCCAACCGTCCGCCCATGAGTTCAGACAATGCCTGGGACCACCCCGGGAAATTCACGTGAACCATGTCAATATCGGCTGCAAACATGAATTGCCTGAAGCCTGCGTAAGTCGCCCCCAGCCCACCCGTCCCCCAGTTCAGCTTGCCAGGATTCTTCCTGGCGTAAGCCACCAGTTCCGCGAGCGTATTGAAGGGCGCATCATTTCGTGCAACGAGTGCCATTTCCAGATTGACCAGGCGCGTAATGCCGCTGAAATCATCATAGGTATAGGGGATCGACTTGTAAAAAAGCGGATTGTTTGCGACCGTGGCGCCAGTAACGCCAATCGTATAACCATCAGGCTTTGACTTGACGATGAACTCCGTGGCAACAATGTTGCTGGCACCCGGTTTGTAGTCAATCACCACCGGCTGCTTCCATTTTTCGGAAAGCCGGGGAGCGATGATGCGAAAAACCTGGTCACCTCCACCTGGCGTGAACGGCAGGACGATCTTCACCGGTGACTTGGGCCAGTCCTGCGCTGCCGCCGGTGAAGGGAACAATATCGCAGTGCACAGAATAAGACTGCCGCACAGCGCCAGCAGATTTTTTAATTTGATCATTTCAAAAATTCCTCAAGTTGTTGGTCTGTCAGATTCTTTTTTTCCCACGCTACCTGGGACAGGCAAATGCTCGGATCGTCGTCACGGTCGTTGTAGTACGGCTGGTAGTTGGCGAAGACCTCGTAAATGCGCCGTAACTCTTCAACTGCCGTCCTGTGCAGGTCTACCCGCAGATCCCAATCGGCGTAATTCTTTTTGTCCATGACCACGAGGCAGGCGGATCTTTCAGGAAGTTTCGGAATGTTGTACCCCTGGCCTCCCGCATCCCTGCCATGCTCAAGCGAACGGAGAAGGCGCTCCACGAGAGGCAGACTCACATCCTCGCCAAAACCGCGCGCCATGGCATCAATAACGTGTTCTCCAGCAAGTACATTTCCGAATACCAGATAGTCAGGTCCGGTCTTCTCCCCTGCCCACCCCTGCACAAGTGCACCTGTATGAACAGCCGAGTCACCACTTCGCGTCATGACGCCGATCTGCCGCAAGGCCTCATGATCATCATCCTCTATGAGCGCGCCCAGGACACTTTTTCCGGACAGGCCCTGGCTTAGAAGGTTTGCAGCGAGGGGCGCATTTCCTTTGCGGACGTTAGCCTGTGTCATCACCACACCAAACGCATTCTGCGCACCCTGAGTAAACGATCCGCAGGCCAATGAATATGTGGCGACCCCAATTCCGATTTGATTAGTCCTTTGGCAGCGGCCAATTACCGTGTAAGTCATGATCTGTGTAATGCTTTTCTGTTTTATCTAAAAATCGCGCATTCAAAACCAAACGCGCAAACCGAGTTTGCTAAAACAGGGCCTTTCACGCAATTTGATTATTTGCCGCCAGCTTTCGAGTTTTCCGAAGGTCAGGTCTGCATGCTGGCTTGCCCTGCGGGCGAAGCGATATACAGCGCCCACTTTTGCGCCATCCCCGGAGGCGTGATGAAATTCATTCACGGCATCATTTGCCATCAAAGATATAGTCGCAGGATTCTCCAGCTAAGCCCCATGAAGAACCTCCGCTCAATCGACCTCAACCTCCTGGTGGTGTTTGACGCGCTTGTTGAAGAGCGCGGGGTGCGACGCGCGGGTGAGCGCATCGGCCTGAGCCAGTCGGCGACCAGTCATGCGCTGGACCGCCTGCGCAAATTGCTCGACGACGAGATCCTGATCCGCACCAACAGCGGCATGGAGCCCACACCGCGCGCCATCAGCCTGGCAGGCCCGGTGCGGCTCGCGCTGCAGGACATACAGACCGCGCTGACGCCAGACCGTTTTGTACCGCTGGAAGCGGAGGGTGACTTCAATATTGCGGTTGAATCGCACGAAACCATCGCCGCCCTGCCCCAACTGGTTGATGACGTCAGCCTAGAAGCGCCATCACTGGTGCTGACGGTCCGGTCGGGTTCGGTCAAGGAAATTCTTGACGATATCGACAACGGCCGAACCGATCTCGGACTTGGCTTTTTCAGGGGCCTGCCCGACCGTTTCATGACCTGCAGGTTGATGGCAGACCGCCATGTCTGCGTGATGCGGCGCGACCACCCGCTGGCTGCAAAAACACTGACGATGGAAGAATACCTGAAAGCTCCACATCTGCTGGTCAGCATGAGCGGCGCGCCTGAGGACCTGATTGACTCGGTACTTGCCGACATGGATTTGCGGCGGCGTATTGCCATGCGCCTTCCGCAGGGCCTGGCCGCGGTGATTGCGCTGGAACGCTCTGACATGATCACGACAACCACGCGCGGTGCGGCGCGTGTTTTCACGCGCTCGTCGTCACTTGTGGCGGTGGAGCTTCCATTCGAATCACCGCGTGTCGAGTTCCGCATCATCTGGAACAAGCGCATGCAGAACAGCCCGGCCAACCGATGGATACGGCAGAAGTTTGTGGCCATAGGCGCGCGGGCCGAGGCACTGAGCAAACTTGAGCAGGACTCGCTCATCTCGAAGCAATAAAGAATCCCCCCAGAGGGGAAATCCATAGCCTGCATATCGCAAGTGCAGACTTTGCATTGGTAATTCTGGCGCTTGCCGCGTACATTTTTTACCCAGAAGCCAGTCAGTGTTGCTGACCGGACAAGGAGACAAAAATGAACACGGTAACCATCAATCCGCAAGAGGTCGACCTTGCTTACCGCGCTGCCATGCGCCGTTTTGCATCAACGGTCACCATCATCACTGCCGCCGACCACGAACGTCACCACGGCATGACCGCCACGGCTGTCACCTCGCTGTCAATGAACCCGCCTTCGCTGCTGATCTGCCTGAACCAGAAAACGCTGCTTCACGACATCATGTACCGCGCCCGTCGTTTTTGCGTGAACGTGCTGCACCGCGACCAGGTGGCCCTGTCGGCGGCCTTCAGCGGCGGCGCGGGTTCTGCAGAACGGTTTGAAATGGGCGAATGGTCTTTTACGGAAGAAGGCGGGCCTTATCTGGCAGACGCGCAGGCCAACCTGTTCTGCAAAAAGGGCGCCGCCATTCCCTATGGCACACACACCATTTTTGTTGGCGAGGTCGAACAGGTCGGCCTTCGCGATGCCATCTCGCCGCTGGTTTACCAGGACGGCGCCTATTGCGTTGCCAGTCCTGCGGCATAGATTGCCCCAGGTTTCAATCATCCACACCCAAGGCCCCCATGTCCCATACCGCTACTCTTGAAAATCCGCAGACAGCCATCCAGCACACCGAGGTGCGGCCCACGCCGGCCGAACTGCTGGCCACCATGCGCGCCCTGCTCCCCCAAATAAAAGCCAGGGCCGCAGAGGCCGAAAAGCTGGGCCGCATACCCGCCGAGAACCTGCGTGCATTGCGCGATGCAGGTCTGTATCGCATCGTCAAGCCGGCAAAGTTCGGCGGCTATGAATATGACTTCGACATGCTGGTCGAGCTTGTGATGGAGCTTGCCCAGGCCTGCGCTTCGACCGCCTGGGTATATGGCCTGTACGCTGCCCATCAATGGTTGCTCGCCAGTTTTGACGAGAGGGTGCAGCGCGATGTGTGGGACGAAGACACCGACCCCGCAGTTTGCGGCTCTTACGCACCGGCGGGCAAGGCCACTGCTGCCGCTGGCGGATATGTGCTCAATGGCAGATGGTCTTTTGCCAGCGGATGCGACGGCGCGCAGTGGGCCGTGTGCGCCTCGGTGATGCCTGCTGATGAAGCCGGGCATGCACCCGGCCCCGCGTTCTTCCTGGTCCCTGCCAGCGACTACGTGATTCACGGTGACTGGGATGTGGTGGGCCTGGCGGGCACGGGCAGCAAAACCCTGGTGCTCGAAAACGTATTTGTGCCGTCCCACCGCCTGCTGGCATTCTCGGCCACCATCAGCGGCAACACGCCAGGCAGCAAAGTACACGCCAACCCCGGCTTTCGCATTCCCATGCTGTCGAATGTGCCCTCATGCCTGGCAGCAGCGGGCGTGGGCGCCGCTATCGGTGCGCTGGCAGATTATGTGGAGGCCACCGGCAAGCGCGTCACACGCGGTGCTGTGGCTGGCGGCAACAACCGCATGGCGGAGTTCCCCACCATACAACTGCGGGTGGCAGACGCAGCAGCCAGCACCGATGCCGCAAAGGAAATCCTGCTCCGCGATGTACGCGCGCGGGCTGTGACTATCCGGTCGGGTCAACCCATCAGCACCGGGGACCGCATCCTGAGCCGCCGCGGCCAGGCTTTCGCCGTCTCGCTGGCAATTCGTGCAGCCGAAGCACTGAATGCATCCACCGGCGGCTACGGCCTGGCCATGTCCAACCCCGTGCAGCGCGCCTGGCGCGATGCCAACGCGGCGGGCCGCCATATCAGCCTGAATTGGGACGCCGTCGGCACCATGAGCGGGCAGATGGCCCTTGGCCTTGAACCTAAAGGCCAATACTGATTTTTTGCTTTGGGCCAAAGGGCAAGTACCGGGTTTTTTACAGCAGTTGCGCTGCACCCACAGCGCGAATTTTTCAAAACAAAGGATAAGAGACATGCAAGGCAAGATTGGCCTCGAAGAGCACTTCGCGCTCGAAGAAACATTGAAGGATTCGGCCGGATACCTTCCGGAAAAAGTCTGGACCGAACTGGGCAGCAGGCTGCTCGACATCCAGGACAGGCGCATTCGCGAGATGGACGCGAACGGCGTGGAGATGATGCTGCTTTCGCTGAATGCGCCTACGGTGCAGGCCATACCCGACCCGAAGATGGCAAACGCCTTGTCCCGCCGCGCCAACGACTACCTGGCCGAGCAGATTGCGAAACGCCCGGGCCGCCTCCAGGGGCTGGCAGCATTGCCCATGCAGGACCCGGATCTCGCCTCACGCGAACTCGAACGCTGTGTCACACAACTGGGTTTCAAGGGCGCGCTGGTCAACGGCTTCTCGGAAATCAGCGGGTCGCCATCCGGCGTGTACTACGACCTGCCGCAATACTGGCCTTTCTGGGGTGTTGTCGAGTCACTCGGTGTGCCCTTCTACCTGCACCCGCGCAACCCCCTGCCCAAGGACTCGGCCATCTATGAAGGCCACCCGTGGTTGATGGGGCCTACCTGGGCTTTCGGGCAGGAGACCGCCGTGCATGCGCTGCGCCTCATGGCCAGCGGCCTGTTCGACAAATACCCCCAACTGGCTGTTGTTCTGGGGCACATGGGCGAGGGCCTGCCCTACAGCATGTGGCGCATAGACAATCGCAACGGGTGGACCAAGGCACCGCCGGCGTATCCCGCCAAACGTCCGCTGGGGGAGTACTTCCAGGAGAACTTCTACCTCACCACGTCCGGCAACTTCCGCACGCAGACCCTCATAGATGCCATTCTTGAAATCGGAGCCGATCGCATCCTCTTTTCAACCGACTGGCCTTTTGAAAACGTCGACCACGCAGCCAACTGGTTTGATGTGGCCAGCATCAGCGAACACGACCGTATCAAGATAGGCCGCACGAATGCCGTGAAGCTGTTCAGGCTCGGCATCTGATTTCATTGGCAATATGCCCAGGCAACAACAAAAGGAGACAACCATGAACACACCCCGTCGAAAACAACTTGCACTCGCAGCGTGCGCAGCCCTGCTCGGCCTGGCCGCAACCGTGAACCCGGCCATGGCGCAAAGCTGGCCCAACAAACCCGTGCGCATGATCGTGCCCTTCCCCGCAGGAGCAGCGCCTGACGTAATTGCCCGCCTGATGGCCGAGCGCCTTCGCGTCGTCTGGGGCCAGACGGTGATCGTTGACAACAAGCCGGGCGCGGGTGGCATTCCAGGCATGAGTGCGCTGGTCCGCTCGCCCAATGATGGCTACACCATTGGCTTCATACCCGCTGCAGTGTTGACGCTGACACCCGAGCTCTACAAAAACCCGCAGTTCAATGCAGATGCCGACATCATTCCCGTTGCCGCGATCGGTACCGCACCCATGGCCATCGTGGTCCCTGCGTCTTCAGACATCAAAACCCTGCCAGACCTCGCAAAAGCCGCAAAAGCCCAGCCCGGCCGCATCACCTTTGCCGCACCGCAGCTCAACTCAGTTCCGCACCTGACAGGCGAAGTGCTGGGCCAGGCCATGGGTGCGCCGCTGATGACCGTTCCCTACACCGGATCACCACAGGCCATCACGGCTTTGCTCTCCAATGAGGCCGCTGTTGGTATTGACGGTTTGTCAGTGCTCATGCCCAACGTCAGGGCCGGCAAGTTCCGCGCGCTGGCCGTGATGTCAAGAGAGCGTCTGCCCGGTTTTGAGAACATCCCTTTGGCGTCTGATACCTACAAAGGCCTTGAATCGGGGGGCTGGTTCGCCATCTACGCACCGACCGGAACACCCGCAGCCATCGTGGAACAGATCAACCGCGACGTGAACAAGATTGTTCTTGAGCCTGAAGTGGTCGCGCGTTTTGCCGAACTCGGCACTTACCCAAAGACCGGCACGCCGAAGCAGCTGGGGGACTATGTCGCGGAACAACGCGCCGCCTGGAAAAAAGTGGTCGTGGGCCTCAAGCTGCAACCGCAATAAACCCGCGCCCGGATCAGAAACCACCATGATTGAGCTTTACCATTTCTGGAGTTCGGTTTGTTCAGTCCGCGTGCGCATGGCGCTTGAAGAAAAAGGCGTGGCCTGGCAAAGCCGTTACATCGACCTGTTCAAATTCGATCAGCTGAAACCGGAATACCTGGCCATCAACCCGGCGGGCATGGTGCCGGCGCTGGTACATGACGGTGAGGTGATTTGCGAGTCGGCCGTGATCAACGAATACATCGCAGCAGCCTTCCCCGGCATTGACCTGGTTCCGCGCAATCCGCTCAAAGCGGCCCGTATGCGGGAGTTCACCAAGGCCTGCGATGACGGCTTTGATGCCATCGCCAAGCTGACCATGGTCAGGTACATCCTGCCCAAGCTCAGGAAGCGCTGGGGCGACGAGGTATTGCGTGAACAGGCCAGGCATCGACCCAACAGGTTTCTGCAGGACCTGCACTCGCGCGCCGTGCGCGGTGAAATTCATGAGGACGAACTGCAGGAAGCAAGGGCGTCCATCGAAGCCCTGCTTGACCGGCTTGAAATCACCCTGAAGCCCGGCCCCTGGATCGTAGGCGACTTCTCGCTGGCCGACATCTCGATTGCGCCCTTCATGTTCCGCCTGTCTGCGCTGGGTCAGGACGGGTTCTGGTCCGCGACGAAGCGCCCCCGTGTACATGCCTGGTATGCGGCCATTTCAAAACGGCCTGCTTTCCAGGTCGCAGTTTCGTGGCCAGACGAGAGCGGCGGTGGCTACGAAGAGGTGGGCCTGAAAACCACGCCGGTACTTGAGGCTACAGCGGCAGGCTAGCGTCAATGCGCTGCCCGGCCGGGCGCTCAGGCCGCGACGCGGCTCGCGCGCTCGGCGCCTTCCTTCAGGGCAGCCAGTTTCATCCACGTCACAACAGGGTCGATCTTGCCGTAGTTGGCAAAGGTGCCGAAACCGCAATCGGTACTGGCGACCACGCGATCAGGACCCATGAAGGCGGTGTAGCGTTCTATGCGCTGGCGTATCAGTTCAGGGTGCTCGACGTAGTTCGAGCAGCTGTCGATCAGGCCGGGTGCCAGTATCTTGTCGTCGGCGAGGCCGGCGCCCTGCCATATTTCCCACTCGTGCTCATGCCGCGGGTTTGCCGCCTCGAACAGGATGGTGGATGGCCGTGCGGCGAGGATGGGATCAATCACCTTCTCAAGGGCGATGTCGCAATGGTGCGGGCCTTCGTAGTTGCCCCAGCAGATATGCATGCGCAGTTTCTCGCGCGGAATATTGCTCGTGGCCGCGTTCAGCGCTTCGACGTTCTGCCAGGCGCGCTTGACGAACTCCTCTTCGCTGAGGTGCTGGAAGCCGGTATGCGCCGCCATGGCGAGGTCGGGGCAGTCAAGTTGCAGATCGAAACCTGCCGCCACAATCGCCTCGTATTCAGGGCGCATCGCATCGACGAGTGCGGCCAGGTAAGCCTCATGCGAGGGGTAATGTTTGTTGGGCTGAAAAGCCGTGATGAGGCCTGGCGAGGCAGCATTCATGAAGCCCCGCGCGCCGCCGCCATGGCGCTCCATCGCCGACTTGAAGCGGCGGATGTCGGCGTGGCAGGGCTCCAGAGTCCGCAGTTTCACCGGCCCTATGCAGGCGGCACGCACGAACTCCTGTGCGCCCATGATGGCGGCCAGCTTCTTGCGCAGGTCCGGCAGGTCCGCAAGGTCCTTGGCGGGCGTGCGGTCAACGTGCCCGCCAAAGCCTTCCAGCCGCTCGGTGATGTAGGTCGCGTAGCCGACCTTGCCCAGTTCGCCGTCACTCATGATGCCGACGCCTGCTTCGGCCTGCTTTTGCACCGCGTGGTCTATGGCGGTCTGCACGACCTGCTCGAAGTGCGCGTCATCCACAGCCTCGCCATGGTCGCGTTTCAGAAGCAGGCCCGCGAGCTCGTCGCCGCGTGGAAGGCTGCCCACGTGGGTGGTCAGAATGGTCATGGGATAGTCCTTTGATGGGAAGTGTCGGCGCCGGTATGGAACCCGATGCGTAGGTTTGAGTTGCACAATCTTAGCGGGAAACAGCAGGCCGGCCTCCATGAATGAGGCCCCGACCTGAACATCCGGGCATCTAATTACCGGGCAACATCAGCCAACCTTGGCCCGCCTCGCCGACACCACCTTCGCCACTCGCGGCAAGACCAGCACAGCCATCACAATGATCACCAGCACGATGGACATGGGCCGCTGGAAGAACACTGCCGGGCTGCCCTCGCCTATCGACATCGCGTTACGCAGCTGCGCTTCTGCGAGCGGGCCGAGGATCATGCCGACGACGACGGGCGCGGTCGGAAAATCAAAGCGCCGCATCACCACGCCTAGCAGGCCGATGGCGTAAAGAAGGAAGAGGTCGAACGCGCTCTGCCGCATGCCATAGGCGCCGACGGTTGCAAAAATCAGTATGCCCGCGTAGAGCTGGGGCTTGGGGATCTTCAGCAGCTTGACCCACAAACCCACCATGGGCAGGTTGAGCACCAGCAGCATGAGGTTGCCGATGTAGAGCGAGGCGATCAACGCCCAGACCAGCGATGCCGATGTGGTGAACAGTTGGGGGCCGGGCTGTATGCCGTAGTTCTGGAATGCGCCCAGCAAAATCGCCGTGGTGTTGGAGGTCGGAATGCCGAGCGTGAGCAGCGGAATCAATGCGGCCGTCACACTGGCATTGTTGGCTGCTTCAGGGCCTGCGACGCCTTCGATAGCACCAGCGGTCCCGAACTCGGCCTTGTCTTGCGGGTTCTTGATGAGCTTCCTTTCGGTCGCATAGCTGAGAAAGGTGGGTATCTCCGTGCCGCCCGCAGGAATGCAGCCGAAGGGTGCGCCTATGGCCGTGCCGCGAAGCCAGGCAGGGATGGAGCGTTTCCAGTCGCGTCTGGTCATGTAGACGCGGCTGAGCTTGTTCTGCTCCTCCTTCACGCGGCCTTCGTAGAGCGCGGCATACAGCACCTCGGCCACCGCGAACAGGCCAACAGCCACCAGCACGATCTCGATGCCATCCAGCAGTTCAGGCACACCGGCGGTGTAACGGCCCTGGCCGGAAATCTGGTCAAGCCCCACGCAACCGGCAGCCAGACCAATGAACAGCGCGGTCATGCCGCGCAGGGTGCTCTGGCCCAGCACGGCACTCACGGTGGTGAAGGCCAGCAGCATCAGCAGGAAATACTCGGGCGGGCCGAGCTTGACGGCAAAGTCCGCAACGTAGGGAGCGAACAGTGTGACGATGACCGTGGCGATGGTGCCCGCGACAAACGAACCAATGGCCGCAGTAGCCAGAGCAGCGCCTGCGCGCCCGCTCTTGGCCATCTTGTTGCCCTCCATCGCGGTGACCATGCTGGCCGTCTCCCCCGGTGTGTTGAGCAGGATGGACGTCGTCGAGCCGCCGTACATGGCGCCGTAATAAATGCCAGAAAAGAAGATCATGGAGGCCGTGACTTCGACCTTGGATGTGATGGGCAGCAACATGGCGACCGCGACAGCGGGGCCAATACCAGGCAGCACGCCGACGGCTGTGCCAAGGGCGCAGCCGACCAGGCACCAGATCAGGTTGGCTGGTGTGATGGCGGTGGCAAAGCCCGCCATAAGGGCGTTGAAAATGTCCATGCTAGATCCACCCGCTTGCAGTTAAACCAGGCAGATTGATCGCCAGGAATTTTGTGAACATCCAGTACACCGGCGCAGAAATCACCAGCCCGCTGACGATATCGGTCACCCACACGCGCACGGAGCCCGCAGGCTGGCCGCCGGCGCGGCGCAGGCCCTGCACCGCCAGCAGATAACACAGTGCGCAACTGAAGATGAAGCCTATCGTGGTGATGAGCACGGCATTGAGCAGCAAGCCTGCAGACACCCAGACAAAACCCGGCCAGTAGCCGCGCGCCGCGCCCGACGGTGCACCCAGTTCACGATAACCGCCGGTGCGCGCTTCCCGGATGATGAAAATGCCGCACACCGTCAGCCCGGCGGACACCAGCCAGGGCAGGAAGTTGGGGCCTACGCCGCCGTAACCCGCCGTGGATGAAATGCCAATGGCGCCAAACGCCAGCGCCAGACCGGTCAGCAACACGCCGACGCCGACCAGGGTTTGGGGCAGGACCGAAGTGGGCTTTTCGGGCTGGTCGGAAAACGAATGTGATGTCATCATCTTTTTGATTCGGTTATTGGCTGTCATCCCGGACTTGATCCGGGATCCATCACTGACCACTGAATACAGCGTCATGGATTGCGGGTCACGCCCGGAATGACATTCGAACGCTGACAGATCAGAGAAATCAGACCATGCCGGCCTTGACCATGGTCGCGCGCAGGCTGGCGAAGTCATCGTCGACAAACTTTGCAAACGCATCGCCGGTCAACACGGCAGGCGTCCAGTCATTTTTCTTGACGGCCTCAGCCCATGCGGATGTTTTCATGGCAGCCAGCACCATGTCGGTCAGGGCCTTGCGCTGCTCGGGCGTGATGCCGGGCGCGCCGTACACGCCGCGCCAGTTGCCAATCTCCACATCAATGCCCTGCTCCTTCAGCGTGGGTATAGCCACACCGTCAAGACGCTTGCCGGATGTGACTGCAAGCGCCTTCATCTTGCCGGCCTTGATGTATTCCCCAAACTCGCTGTAGCCGCTGCCGCCCACAGTCACGTTGCCGCCCAGGATGGCCGCCGTGGCCTCACCGCCGCCGCGGAAGGCGACGTAGTTGATCTTCGAGGGATCGACGCCGACCTTTTGCGCAATCATCGCCGCGGCGATGTGCTCGGTAGAGCCGCGCGAACCGCCGCCCCACTTCACGCTGCCGGGGTCTTTCTTGAGCTGGGCCACCACATCGGCCATGCTCTTCATGGGCGAGTTGGCCGGCAGCACGAAGACGTTGTATTCGCTGGACAGGCGCGCAATCGGTGTGGCCGACGACAGGCTGACCGGCGGCTTGCCGGTGATCAGGCCACCCAGCATGACGGCGCCCATGACCATCAGCGCATTCGGGTCACCTTTTGAACCGTTGACGAACTGGGCCAGGCCCAGCGCCCCTGCGGCACCGCCCTTGTTGTCATAGGTCACGGTATCTGCCACCTTGGCGTCGGTCAGCGCCTTGCCCAGGGCGCGGCCGGTGGTGTCCCAGCCGCCGCCGGGGTTGGCGGGAATCATCATCTTGACGTTGCTCGCCGCATGGGCGGAAAACGGGAAGGCGCCGGTAGCGGCCAGGGCTGCAAGGGTTTTGAGGAAGGTGTCGCGACGCATGAGGGTCTCCTTGTGAATCAGGTACAGCCGTCAATGATGCGCGCGCTTCCTGTCAAACGGCTGTCTGGGGGCACTAGGGAAAGTGCCTAGAGCCTGTTTATGCTCTTTATGGGGTCGCGTTGGGGTGTAATCGGGATGAGTGTGGTGTCCGGGCATGCCGCATGGGCTCATGCCCATGGAAGGGCCTGGGCGGCGCAATCGCCCGATTTCACCCCAACCCGGCGGGCAAGCACCTTCTCGGGCGGTCTGCTGCGTTGCGCTGCTTACCAATAGCCAGCTATTGGCTGCGCACCGCGCCTTGCAGCCCATCCCGACAAGGTGCTTGCGCGACCCCTTAAAGAACATAAACAGGCTCCGGTCCGACATCGCCCGCTGATACACAGTTGCCACCTTTCGCCCAGCCCTTCCCGATGAAATTACTGTTAGTAGAAGATGACTCGTCCATGCAGACGGCCCTGCAGCGCGCGCTGAGCCGGCGCGGCATTGACGTAACAGGCTGCACTGACGGCTCGGTGGCGCTGGATGCATGGACCGCGTTGCAACCCGATGTCGTCGTGCTGGACCTGAGCCTGCCCGGCATGGACGGCCTGCAGGTACTGGATGCGGCGCGCAGGCAGGGCCTGAAAACACCGGTGCTGATACTCACCGCACGCGGCACGGTAGGCGACCGCGTGATGGGCCTGAACCTGGGCGCCGACGACTACCTGCCCAAGCCTTTTGACCTGGATGAACTCGAAGCTCGTTTACGTGCGCTGGCCCGCCGCCAGTTAGAGACGGAAAGGGCCGGCCGCGCCGCCAGCGCTGCACCCGAGCCCGGCAACATGATGGTCGGCTCACTGCGTTATGAAAAAGACAGCGGCGCGATTTACCACGAAGGCCTGGTGATGGAGCTCACCCCGCGCGAGCTCGCCTTGCTTCAGGCGCTAATGGTGAAACCAGGCCATGCCGTATCAAAAGAAAAGCTCTTTGAGCTGGTCTTTCCTGGCGAGGCCGATGTGCAGTACGAGGCCGTCGAGGTCGTCGTCTACCGCCTGCGCAAGAAGCTGGCCGGCACCGGCGTCACGCTGATGACCTTGCGCGGGCTCGGCTACCTGCTGAAGGTCGAGGCGTGAGCGCAAGAGCCATCTCGCTCAGACGCTACCTTTTACTGGGCATTCTGGGCCCGGTCTGCCTGCTCGTCGTCATCAACACCATCAGCCTCTACAACCAGGCCCTCAGCGCCGTCAACACCGCCTATGACCGCACGCTGCTGGCATCGGCCAAATCGATTGGTGAGCAACTTGATGTCACGGGTTACGACGAGCAGTCGGAACTGCGCGTCACCGTGCCCTACGCGGCGCTGGAAGCATTTGAAGCCGACAACCAGAGCCGGCTGTTCTACCGCGTCTCAACCCAGGGCGGCGAGATGATCTCGGGCTTTGCGCAACTGGCTTTCTGGCGCGGCACCATACCCGCCAAACCGCCCTACTCTGCGCTGGTTGATTTTTATGACGATGTCTTCCGCGGCGAAGACGTGCGTGTGGCCGTTCTGTTACAGCCAGTGGCCAGTGCGAAGGGCCGGGGCATGGCCGTGGTGCAGGTGGCCGAGACGCTGGAGCTGCGGCACACGCTGGCACGCAAGATTCTTTTTGACACCGTCTGGCACCAGGCGCTGCTGGTGGCGGTGATTGCGCTGGTCGTGGTCATCGTGGTGCAGCGTGCCACCCGGCCGGTGCGTGACCTGAGTGCGCAGCTGCGGTCCCGGCCCGAGGGTGACCTGACGCCGATTGCCGCCACCGGCGCACCGCGCGAGCTGCTGCCGCTGGTTGATGCCACCAACGCCGTCATGGGCCGCCTGCAGTTGCTGCTGGACCACCAGAAACGCTTTGTGCGCGACACAGCCCACCAGTTGCGCACGCCGCTGGCCGTGCTCAAGGTGCAGGTGCAGTCTGCACTACACGGCGACATGGGTGCGCAGGAGGCGCTGGGTGAAATAGGGCTGACCGTTGACCGCGCCACCACGCTCGCCAACCAGATGCTGTCGCTGGCCAAGGTCGAGCAGCTGCGCCAGCAACCAGAATTACGGCCCATGGACCTCGCTCAAGCCGTACGTTCGGTTGCGCTTGACCTGTCACCGCTGCTGGCTGAAAAGGACATCGCCTTTGACATTGAAACCGTGCCGGCCACCGTGCTGGCACATGAATGGATGCTGGGCGAACTCACGCGCAACCTGCTGCATAACGCCATCAAGCACACGCCTGTTGGCGGCACGCTGGCCGTGCGTATCGCCCGCGACGCCACCTGGGCGGCGTTGATCATCAGCGACAGCGGGCCGGGCATCAGCGATGAACTGGCCGCACGCCTGTACCAGCCGTTTTCAGCCGGCAATGTGCGACAGGGTTCGGGCCTGGGCCTGGCGATCTGCCGCGAGATCACGGAGGCGCTGGGCGGCAGCCTGTCGCTGGACAACCGCATTGCGCACGGCCGCATCGCCGGGCTGGACGCCACCGCCCGCCTGCCCCTGTCTGGCAGCGAGGTGTAAAAGATGTCTGCAGCCTGCTTGAAAGTCATGTTGATGGCTCAAAATGGCAGGTAATGGATAAATTGCGCATAGACAAGTGGCTCTGGGCCGCGCGTTTTTACAAGACCCGATCGCTGGCCGTGGAACAAATCGACAAGGGCCGTGTCCGTATTAACGACCTTGAGGCCAAGCCGGCGCGTGAAGTAAAGCCCGGCGACACGGTCTCGATTCGCCAGGGGCCGTCGACCCGCACCATCGTCGTCCGTGGCATCAGCAACCAGCGCGGCGCAGCGCCTGTTGCCCAGCAGCTTTATGAAGAAACCGAAGAAAGCCTGCGCCTGCAGGCTGTAGCGGCCGAACAGCGCTGCATGGGCCAGGACCCGGCCCACACGCTGGAACACGGCCGCCCGACCAAACGCGACCGCCGCGATATCCAGAAAGTGAAAGACGGCGCCTGGGGCGACCGCTGGAGCGCCTCGGCGGACTGAAGGCTGCATCTGCTGCCGCCGATTTTGCTATCTATTTAGTAGCTGCTCACGCATATATCTATTGGCCTGGAGGCTGATTTGGCGTCTGAAAATGGCATTTTTCATGTCTTTTTTAACCAATTCAGCTTTCAAAATTTCCGCTTATTCAGCATATGCCTCGGCATATGCTGAATCATAGGCCCGTGAAGCCAGCGTTCGCGCCAGCAGTGCTGCAGGGTCGACCAGCTCCAGCCCAACCAGACCGGGCACAGAACTGAGCGCCAGCGGGATTTCCGTGCAGCCCAGGATCAGCGTATTCAGCCCGTGCCGCCGCGCCAGCGCGTCAGCCACCTGCGTGAAGCACCCGCGGGCCAGTACAAGGTCACCGCCCTTCACCCCTTCGTAAATGCCGCGCATGAGCTGCGCCTTTTCGAATGCATCGGGCACATGGCACAGCAACCCGACCCGCAACAGCGCCTCGTCATACAGGCCAGCAGCGTAAGTGCCCTCTGTCGCCAGCAGGCCCACGCGCACGCCGCGCCCGGCAAGTGTGCGCGCCACCTCGCGGGCAACGTGCAGCACCTCGATGTGCGGAAAGCGCTGCTGGAGTTCGCCATGCCAGGCATGCGCGGTGTTGCAGGCCACCGCCACAGTCTGCGCGCCCAGCGCAGCGAGCTTGCCCATGGCCTGCAGCATGGGTTCCAGCGGCTGGTGGCCGCCAAAACCCGGGTGGCCCAGTGCGGCGCTGCGGTCGGGCACGGGCACCTGCGCGAGCCAGTGCTCGGGGAAGGCCTGGTCAGACACAGGCACGCCGCTGCGCTGCATGTGCTCTGTGCAGGCGGCGACAAACAGCCGCGCAAAGTCGGCGCCTGCCGCCGGGCCCATGCCACCCAGGATGCCGACCACCCTTGTTCCGTTCATCTTGTGCCGTCCTTTCAGAAAGCGTTGCGCAGGCTCGCGCCCGCACGGGGCGCGGCGTGAGTTTTTACGCGGGGTTAGAGAAGCGTTGCGCGGCCTTGCGTCAGGCCAGCGCAGTTGGCGGGCAGGCTGCGGCGCGATGCATCACGCCACTGCTGCCTGCCTTCAGATCACATCGCCGGCTTGTCGCTCAGCGCCTTCAGGTTGTCCTTGAGCTGCTGGCTCATGGGCAGGCCGAGGTTCACGCCTTTTGGCGGGATCGGTGACTCAAACCACTTGGTGTACAGCTTCGTGAACTCGCCGGACTTCATCATGCGGGTGATGGTGCCGTCGACCAGCTTCTTGAACTCGGGGTCGTCCTTGCGGATCATGCAGCCGTAGGGCTCGACCTGCAGCGAATCGCCCACCACCTGCAGCGACGCCGGGTTCTTGGAGTTGGCCATCAGGCCGAACAGCAGAATGTCGTCCATCGCAAACGCCACGGCGCGGTCGTTTTCAACCAGCAGCAGCGAATCATCGTGGTCTTTACCCAGGATGAGCTGCATGTTCAGGTTCTTGTCGGCGCTGTATTTGCGGATTACCTGGGCGTTGGTGGTACCCGTGGTGCTGGAAACCGTCTTGCCGGCCAGGTCGGCGTAGTTCTTGATGCCCGATGTCTTTTTGGTCAGCAGGCGCGTGCCGGTGAAGAAATGGCTGATGGCGAACTGCACATCCTTGCCGCGTGCCGAGTTGTTGGTGGTCGAGCCGCACTCGATGTCATAGGTGCCGTTGACCAGCAGCGGAATGCGGTTTTGCGAAGTCACTGGCATGTAAGCCACTTCGAGGTTGGGCTTTTTGATCTTCTTGCGCACATCGTCAACGATGGCTTCGGTCAGCTCGACTGAAAAGCCGACCGCCTTGGTCGAACCGATCAGGTAGCTGAAAGGCACTGACGCTTCGCGGTAGGACACCGTGATCTTGTTGGCGTCAGCCACTTTTTTCAGCGTCTGCGCACTGGCGCCAGAGGCCACAGCGGCCAGGCCGGCGCACAGCAATACGGCATTCGTGAGTGTCGAGATCTTCATAAAAATCCTCTTGAAAAAAGTGATAGGTCAGTGGTTGGGAAAAAACTTGCACGGCCAGTGTAGAAACAAGCAAGCCACAGCGTCATTCATTTTGCTGACAAAGCCATGACTAAAACTCATGGATTACCCCGCCATAACTTCAGGTCATGGCCCACCCTGCATTCGGCATTGTTCAAAAACCGCGGCATTGCCTACAGTTTCAGCTTTACATGAAGGGGTTGTGATGCGTGTGTGTGTGCTGGGTGCAGGCATAGTCGGGCTGGCAACCGCATGGGCGCTGAACCGTGCGGGCCACGAGGTGACTGTCATTGACCGCGCACGACCCGGCAGCGGCGCCAGCGGTGGCAACGGCGCGCAGCTGAGTTATAGCTATGTGCAGCCGCTGGCGGACCCGGGCATCTGGGCGCAGCTACCCAAACTGCTGCTGTCACCGACCTCGCCGCTGAAGATCAGGCCGCAGCTTGATGTTCACCAGTGGCTGTGGGGCCTGAAGTTTCTGGCGGCCTGCAATACCCACACCTCACGCAACACCACCGCTGCCCTGCTGCAACTGGCCGCTGAAAGCCGCATGGCTTTCGACACCATGCGCCAGCAGGAAAACATTGCCTGCGACTTCAGCAGTACCGGCAAGCTGGTGCTCTACCCGGATGCCGCCTCGTTCGCAGGCGCGCGGCGGCAGATGCTGCTGCAGCGCGAACTGGGCAGCGTGCAGGAAGCCGTCACCGCCAACCGATGCGTGGAGCTCGAGCCGGCGCTAGCGCAACGTCACGCCCACATCGCCGGTGCGATTTACACCCCGGGCGAATGTGCGGCCGATTGCCAGAAAACCTGCGATGCCCTGCTCGCCGCACTGCGCGCCAAAGGCGTGAAGTTTTTGCTCGATACACCGGTCAACAAGCTGGTGCTGCGAGGCAAGCAGGTCGTAGCCATCAGTACACCCGAGGGCGAGATAGAGGCAGACCGCTACGTCATGGCGCTGGGCTCGGCCTCGGCCACCATGGCACGCAGCCTGGGCGTCTACCTGCCCATCTACCCGCTCAAGGGTTACAGCATCACGGTAGACCTGGACGGGCCGGCGCAGGCCGCGCCCACCATCAGCATCACAGACACAGCACGCAAGGTGGTGTTTGCCCGCCTGGGCTCACGGCTGCGCGTGGCCGGAATGGCCGAGCTGGCGGGTTACGACACCCGCATCGCCCACAAGCAGATCGCCTCGCTGCAGGCGTCAACGCAGCAGATGTTTCCGGGCTGCAGCGGGTTTGCAGATGTTCATCCCTGGGCGGGCCTTCGCCCGGCGACACCGACCGGCCTGCCCGTCATCGGCAAGCACCCGAAAGGACCGGACAACCTGCTGTTCAACACCGGGCATGGCGCCCTGGGTTTCACCCTGGCCTTCGGGTCGGCGCAGCGCATCACCCGGATGCTGGAGGCGACGCAGCTTCAGCCTACCCGGCCTTGGCCGCATAAGCCACGGCCTGCTGGAAGCAGCGCACAAACGCCCTGACAGCCACTGAAGCCGGTTTACCCGCGGGCATCAGCGCCTTGATGGGCACCTCGATCAGCGGCTCAAGGCCCAGCACGTCGACACGCGCGGTGTCGGCGGATGCTGCCGTGCAGCTGTCAACCAGCGCGACACCCAGGCCATGGTGCGCGAGGGCCAGCGCAGAGTGATAGGTCTGCACTGTGATGGCGAAGTTCAGGCCGACATCGGCCTCGCGGCAGGCCTGGTTCAGGCTACGGCCCACCGGGTCGTGCACGTCCAGGCCGATCACAGGTACTTTGGTCAGGTCAGCCAGCGTGACGTTGCCGCGCTTGAGCAGGCGCGCAGACAACAAGCCCTTGGGCGCAATACACACCATGCGGCCATCGGCCAGGTGCTCCTGCGCCAGCGCGGAATGGCTGACCGGGCTGAACATGAAACCGACATCGGCCTCCTGCAGCGCCAGCGCCGAGACGATCTGCGGCGAATGCAGCGCTCGCACGCTGATGGGTACATCGGGGTGCTTGACACGAAACAGCTTGATGGCGTGCGGCAGGATTTCATAACTCAGCGCCAGCACGGTGAGGATGCGCAGCTCACGCACGCCGTCACCAGACTTGAGGTTGGCCGCCAGGCGCTGCACCTCGTCAAGCTGGGCAAACAGGCGCTCGATGTGCGGGTACAGCGTCAGCGCTTCGGGCGTAGGGGTGAGGCGCCCCTTGCTGCGCTGAAAAAGCGCGAAGCCCAGTTGCAGCTCGGCATGCTGCAGGATGCGACTGACCGCCGGCTGGGTGACATTGATGAGGCGTGCCGCGCCGCTCACACTGCCGGTGAGCATGACGGCGTTGAAGACTTCTATGTGGCGAAGGCGCATGGCCTATTCTCATACAAGCCGGGCCGACAGGACAAAGCGTGTGCTAGAGCCTGTTCACGGACGACCTGCCCGAGAGCATTTCCCGCGCAATGATCATGCGCTGCATCTCAGACGAACCCTCGGTGATGAGGCGGCTACGGGCATCGCGGAATATCAGCTCCAGCGGCAACTCACGCGACAGGCCCATACCGCCGTGGATTTGCAGCGCACGGTCCGCAACCCGCATCAGCATTTCGTCGGCACACAACTTGACCTGTGATGCCTCGATATGAAAATCCATGCCCTGGTCGGCCTTCCATGCCGCATGCATCGTCATCAATCTGGCAGCATTCAGCTCAACCGCCGAATCGGCCACCATCCACTGAATGGCCTGGCGATTTGCCAGCGGTTCGCCAAAGGTCTTGCGTTCATTGGCGTAAGCCATCGCCAGTTCCAGCACACGCTCGGCCCGGCCTATGGCCTTGGGACCATGGATAAGGCGCCCCACGTCAAGAAACTCACGCGCCAGTTCCCACCCCCTGCCGGGC
The DNA here is from genome assembly GCF_016185115.1 of Polaromonas sp. GTDB lineage: Bacteria > Pseudomonadota > Gammaproteobacteria > Burkholderiales > Burkholderiaceae_C > Polaromonas. The sequence goes on from NZ_JACPOF010000030.1 coordinate 268,207, forward strand.
TCGCCCACCATTTGTGACGCAGGCACAAACACGTTGTCGAACACCACTTCCCACGGGCGGTCCGGCGACATCAACTCAAAGCTCTGGCCCAGCCGCATGCCGTCGGTGTCGCGATCTATGAGGAAACATGAAACGCCTTCAGGGGTGCGCGCAAACAGCTGCACAAAGTCGGCCTTGTCTGCGCCGGTGATGAATATCTTGGTGCCATTGATACGGTAACCATCACCCTCGCGGACTGCTGTGGTCAGCATTTGCGAAGGATCAGAACCGCCATTGGGTTCGGTCAATGCAAAGCAGGTGCGCTTGTCTCCGTTGATCACCGGATAAAGATACTTTTGCTGCTGCTCCGGCGTGCAGCGAAACAGTACCGGCCCAAGGTATGGCGTGAACACCGTGGGCGCACGAAATGACGGCACGTTGCAGCGGGCCAACTCTTCACACACCAGGCACATGCCAACATAACCAACGCCGCCTCCACCGCAAGCCTCGGGCAAATCGAAAATCCAGAAACCCAGCTCTTTGGCTTTGGCCTGCAGGCGTGCGCGCACGTCATCGGGAATGTCAGCCTCGTTGGCATAGAGCGGCTCCAGCGGCAGCAACTCCTGCTGTACAAACCGGCGTGCAGAGTCACGCAGCATGCGCAGCTCTTCAGGAATACTGAAGTCCATCAGATGACCCCTTCATCGGCCAGTTTTTTGATATCTGAAGGACTCAGGCCTGCCTGCGCCAGAACTTCCCGCGTGTGTTCGCCCAGCGCAGGCGGTGGCAAAAAGTTGCTGTGGTTGTCACCGTCATAACGCACCGGCCTGTGCGCCGCACTGACCTTGCCGTACTGCGGATGCGTCATGTCGTAAAACACATCGAGGTGTTTGACCTGCGGGTCTTCGCGCAGCTCTTCCAGCCTGCGCTCGGGTGCAAAGGGCACGTCGTTCTGTTCAAGCAGCGGCAACCAGTAGTCACGCGGCTTCGTTGCAAATACGGCCGCCAGATCGACAGCCAGTTCGTCATAACGCTGTACACGCGAGGCACGGTCCGGGTATTTCTGCGCCAGTTCTTCTTGCGAAATGGCCTTGAGCAAACCACGCCAGAACTTTTCCGGCGACGACAGGTGCAGGCCGATGCGGTTACCGTCGCCGCATGTCACGATAAAGGACTGCGATGAGGCCGCACGCGAGTAGTGCGGCACCGGTATGCCGTTGGCAAACAGCTTGCCGAGCGGCTCCGTCGCAAAGGCAATGGTGGCCTCCAGCATGCTGACCTCGACCTTGCGGCCCTTGCCGGTGTTGCCACGCTCGACCAGTGCGCCCAGGATGCCCATGGCTGCATACAGACCCGTCAGCGCATCCGACACCGCAGGCCCGGCAACACGGGCATCCGTGCCTTCATGAAACATCGACAGCCAGCCCGACAGCGCCTGGCCGACATTGTCATAGGCCGGCCTGTCTGCATAGGGGCCGGTCGCGCCGTAACCGGTGATGGCACAGTACACCAGACGGGGGTTGAGGGCATTCAACCTCTCGTAGCCAACGCCCAGTTTTTCTTGAACGCCGGGCCGTACATTGACCAGCACGACATCGGCATCGGCCACCAGTTTGTCGAGGGCGGCCGCGCCTGACGCTTTGGTGTAGTCCAGCGCCAGGCTGCGCTTGTTGCGGTTGTGCGCCTGGAAATGCGAGCTGTACAGGCCGCTGCCGAATGCGCGAAAAGGATCGCCAGTGACAGGTTTTTCAACCTTGACAACGTCAGCACCCATTTCGGCCAGAAGCATGGCCGCATAAGGCGCGGTGATAAAACTGCCGAGATCGAGAACCCGTATACCTGGAAGCACCTGTGCCATGCTAGTTTCCTGCCTGCATCATTCGGCCTTCACACCGGTGACCTTGACGATCCTGTCCAGCTTCTGCGCCTCGGTCCTGATAAAGGCGCCGAAAGCTTCAGGCGTCGAAGGCGCGCCCACGACCCCCAGGCCGCCCAGCTTGTCCTTCACGTCTGGCTGGTTGAGCGCGGCGGCGATTTCCTGATTGAGGCGCATCACGATGTTGCGCGGCGTACCGGCAGGGAGTACGGTGCCATACCAGGTCATGAAGTCAAACTCGGGCAAGCCTGCCTCGGCCACCGGGGGCGTATCGGGAAACGCCGGCTGGCGCTTGGCGCTGGACACCGCCAGCGCATGGAGTCGGCCGGCTTTGACATAGGGGCTGGCCGATGACGTACCGGTAAACATCACATCCACCTGCCCCGCCACGAGATCTGTGAGCGCCGGTGCCACGCCTTTGTACGGTATGTGCGTCATGCTGATGCCGGCCATGGACTTGAACCACTCCATGGACAGATGATGCGGCGTACCGTTGCCAATCGAGGCGTAATTGATTTTTCCGGGTTTGGCCTTTGCGGCGGCGATCAGTTCTGGCACCGTCTTCACATTCAGCGACGGGTTGGCCACCAGCACCAGTGGCACAAACACCAGCTGTGTCAGGGGCTCGAAATCCCTGAAGCTGTCGTAGGGCAGTTTTGGGAAGAAGGTCGGGTTGATCGCGTGCGAATCGGTCACCAGGCCAAAGGTATAGCCATCTGCCGGCGCCTTGGCCACCATGTCGGTACCGATGACCGTGCTGGCGCCCGGCTTGTTGTCGACCACCACAGGCTGCCCCATGCTGATCGTCATTTTCGCGGCCACCAGGCGGGCCACGATGTCAGTCCCGCCGCCAGCCGGATAAGGCACGATGAAACGTATGGGCTTTGCGGGGTAACTTTGGGCCTGCACAGCGGGTGCAAAGCCGCCAGCCAGAGCTGCTACCACAGCAGCCATGGCGGTGAGCTGCGCTTTCCTGCGCGTGATGACGATGGGTTGGGTCATGGGGCGCCTCCTGCTCAGTCCAGCTTGACGTTGACGTTCTTCACGCTCTGCGCGTAGGCCGCACGGTCTTTGGCCAGAAAGTCTGCAAATTTCTGCGGGCCCTGGTTGAGCAGCTCAAGCCCGACCCCACTGATGAATTTCTCCTGGAAGTCCGGTCGGCTGATGACCTTTGCGACATCAGCGGCGATCTTCTCGACCACCGCCCTTGGCGTGGCCGCAGGAGCGATCAGCCCAAACCAGGCGCTGGATTCAAAGTTGGGCACACCTGCCTCCGACATGGTGGGCACATCTGGCAGCAATTTGAAGCGTTGCGGCGCCGCAATGGCAAGCGCGCGCACCTTGCCACCCTTGACCATGGTGATTGACGGCGGCATGCCCGAAAACGACATGTCGATCTGGCCACTGATCAGAGCGCCCATCACATCGGCAACACCCTTGTAGGGAATGTGGTTGAGCTTCACGCCTGCTGCGCGCGCGAAGTCCTCCGCATCCAGGTGAGCCTTGCTGCCCGGGCCGTAGCTGCCGTAGGTGATCTGGCCGGGTCTTGCTTTTGCCTGCGCAATCAGGTCCGCCACCGTGCGCCCCTTGAAGGCCTCGCTGACCACCAGGACCTCCTGGGTTGCCGCAATATTGATGACGGGCGTGAAGTCTTTCACCGGGTCGTAGGGCAGCTTGTTGTAGAGGTACTGGTTGGACGACACCGTCGGATCGTTGGCGAGCAGCAGCGTGTAACCATCGGGTGCGGCGCGGGCCGTAAACTCCGCAGCGATGATGGTGTTGGCACCAGGCCTGTTTTCGACCACCACAGGTTGAGGCCAGGTTTTCGAGAGCTCGTTGGCCAGCCCGCGCGCCAGCACATCGGCCAGACCACCTGCCGTGAAGGGCACGACGATGCGCACCGGCTTGTCGGGGAAGGTTTGCGCAAAAGCGCTGCCGTTGATCAGGCCGGCGGTTGCAAGCAACATCGCTGCGAGAGTCTTGAGTTTCAGTTTCATGGTTTTGTCTCCTGTTTATAAAAATTGGTGAACGCGTTCGCAGAGCGTCAGCCCACCTGCCGGTCACTGCCGGCCCAGAACGGCTCCCTGAGCGCGCGCTTGTCTATCTTGTTGGTGCTGACCACGCGCGGCATGACCTCAATCACTTTCACGAATTTGGGTTTCTTGTAGCTGGCGAGCGACTTCTTGCAGTGTTCGACAGCCTCTTCTTCCGTGACATTCATGCCGCTTTTGAGCACCACGAAGGCCATCACGGACTCACCCCATTTGGGATCGGGCACGCCGATCACCGCCGCTTCTGCAATCGCCGGATGCTGCAGCAGCACTTCCTCGACCTCACGTGAATATATGTTTTCACCGCCGGAGACGACCATGTCTTTTTTGCGGTCCACGATGAAGAGAAACCCTTCGTCATCAAAGTAGCCCATATCGCCGGTGCGAAGAAAGCCGTCAGCAGGCAGGGCTTCACGCGTCTGTTCGGGCCGGTTCCAGTAACCCTGCATCAGCGCCTTGGAGCGCATGAGCAGGTCGCCGGTCTCACCCACCGCGCAGGGCTTACCGTCCTTGCCGACGATCTTCATGTCGGTGCCAAGATACGGCTGGCCTGCAGAAGCCAGGCGCTTGACCTGTGCGGGCGTGCCATCGGGGATGTGCTGGTGCTTGAGCAGCACGCTGCCCAGGCCCAGTTCAGACATGCCGTAAATCTGCATGAACACCGGGCCGAAGGCAGCCCGTGCGCGTTTCGACAGCGTCACCGACATGGGTGCAGAGGCATAGACGATGGTGTGCAGCCTGGACAGGTCGTGTGGCGTTTTCTCCTGTACCTCCAGGACCATCTGGATCATGGTGGGCGCCAGGTGCGCGGCAGTCACGCCGCTGTCCTGCATGCTCTGCAAAATCGCGTGCGCCTCGAAGGTGCGGTGCAGCACGATGGTCGAGCCAGTGACCAGATAGGTCAGCAGCTCGGTCGGCCCGCCTATGTGATAGAAGGGCATGACGATGAGCATGCGGTCGGTCTGGGCAGCGCAATGCGAGATGGCCTGCGCCCTCGCCTGCTCCAGCTGCCCTTCGTTACCCAGCATCACGCCCTTGGGCTTGCCCGTGGTTCCACTGGTGTAGATGAGGAACAGCGTGTCATCGGCCTCGGCACGTATCGACGGCTCACCCTCATGGCTGCCCGCCATCACATCCTCATACGACAGGGCCCAGCTGCTGGCGGCGCCGAAACAGATATACCGCGTCGCGGGCGGCAGCATGGCGCGCAACTCATCCACCCTCGCCGCATATTCGGGCTCATACAGCAACACTTCGGGTGCGGCATCCATCAGGATGTCGGCCTGCTCGGGCGCGGACAACCTGTAGTTGACCCCAACGCCGATAAAGCCGCCCAGCGCAGCAGCGCCATAGACCTCCAGGTATTCGGGGCAATTGCGCGACAGCACGGCAATACGGTCCTGCCTTTTGCAGCCCATGGCGGTCAGTGCATTGATGAGGCGGCGGACGCGCCCGGCAAACCCGCCGTGCGTGATGGTACGGCCCTCAAACAGCAGTGCGGGGTGTGCGCCAAAACAGCGCTCGTTGCGTTCAATGACTTCGCCAAGGATCATGACGCAACTCCCGCAGCCGCCATCATGGTGGCAATGCCCTCCTGTACCGTCACATCCTCGTGGTTGACGAGTCTGATGCGACGCTCAATCACACCACGCTTGCCGTCGGAGGTCAGGCGTTTGCCGTGAATCTCGACCTCGACATGCACGGTATCGCCAGGCACCACAGGGGCCAGGAATTTCCATTCCCTGAAACCGAGCGCGCCAATGACGGCGGGGCCGAGATCAGGAAAGTGCGAAGCCATGGCAATGGCCACATGCAGGCAGTAGGTACCCTGAAAAATACGCGCACCCCCGACCGATGATTTGGCATACTGCGCGTCGGCATGAATCGGGTGCCAGTCGCCGCTGGTCATGCAGGCCAGCGTCAACTCCGCCTCTGTTAGCGTACGCCCGGTGCTGCGCCAGCTGTCGCCGACCTTGATCTCTTCAAAAGAAACGCTCACGTCAGATCCTTTGCGCATTCAGGGATGCGGACAAAAAGGCAAGCGCCTTCTGGTGTGCGTCCGCCACCGTGTCCGCTTCACCACGTGTATAGAAGCCGTGATCGGCTTGCGGGTAGACCACCACTTCCGCCTTGCCCCTGACAGCGGACGCAATATCCCTGCGTGCCCCTTCAGTCACATACTTGTCGATACCGCCGAAGAACATCAGCGTCGGGCTTGTGATGCCTTTGGCTTCGTCCAGATGTTTCTCAATGCCAACGCCGTAAAAGGCAATGGCGGCATCCAGCTTCATGCGCGCGGCGGCAAGATAGGTCAGTTTGCCGCCCAGGCACATGCCTGTAACGGCAACACGTCCCCTGAAACCAGGCAATGCCTTGATGTGCGCCAGCGTGGCCTGGATGTCCTGCATCGCGCTGTCGTCACTGAAGTTGCCCAGGATGGAAAAGGCCCGCGCCATGTCTTCTTTCGAATGCGACAGCGACAGGCCCGGCTCTACGCGCCAGAACAGGTCTGGCGCAACAGCCAGATACCCTGCTTCAGCAAAACGGTCTGACACCTTGCGCACTGGTGGGGTCACACCGAAAATCTCCTGCAGGACGATGACGGCATGGCCGTTTGGGTTTTCGGGGACGCTTACATAAGCGTCGAAATGCTGGCCGCTTGCAGCGCTGCCCGCACGGATGGAGTCTGTTCTTGAAGTCATGTCCTGTACTTTCTAAAACTCGTAGCGGCCCGAGAGGATTTCTCTGGCGATGGAACTGCGGTGAATCTCCACCGTGCCGTAACCGATGGACATGCCGCGCACATCGCGGAAGTAGCGTTCATACGGATACTCTTCCGACAGGCCGTAAGCGCCCGCCAATTGCATGGCTTCATTGGTGACGCGCACCGACATCTGGTTGACGTAGGCCTTGGTGATCGAGGTGTCGACAATGCTGGGCTTGCCTTCATCCACACGGGCGGCAGCGCGGTACAGCAAGGCACGTGCGGCCTCAATGTCGATGGCCATGTCGGCCAGCTTCCACTGCAGGCCCTGGTTGTCGGCAAGGGGCTTGCCGAACTGGTGCCGGTCTTTGAGGTGCTGCACCACGTTTTCAAACGCAGCCTGTGCAATGCCGAGGCAAACTGGCGGGTTGCCGCTGATACGGTCAGCATCCAGCACAGCCAGCAGTTCGCGCATGCGGCCTGCTGGCAGCAACAGATTCGCCTTGGGTACGCGACAGTTTTCAAATACCAGCTCGGCCATACCCGTGCCGCGCAGGCCGAGCAGGTCCAGGTGTTTGCCGACGGTAAAGCCTGGCGTATCGCGCTCCACCAGCATGGCGCCCACGCCTTTCATTCCGGGAGACGAATCCAGCCGCACCAGCACCAGGAACAACTCCGACACCTGTGCTGCCGTGCACCAGAGCTTGCTGCCGTTGATCAGATAGTCGTCGCCATCAAGCACCGCCCTGGTCTGCACATTGCCAACGTCGGAGCCCGCGTTGGGCTCGGACATGCTCCAGGCTGTGAGCAGTTCACCACTTACCAGCCGCGGCAGATAGCGCTGTTTCTGCTCTTCGGTGCCCACGCCCAGCAGCGCGCGCGGCGTGGCCCCGTCGGTGCATGAAAACAGCATGGCGGTGTTGGCGCAGTAACGGGCTATTTGTTCTACGACCAGTACGTTTTCCATCAGGCCCAGGCCGGCACCACCATAGTCTTCTGGCATGAACATGCCCGTAAAGCCATGCCCGGCCAGCACCTTCAGGTTATCAACCGGCGGCTTACATTGCCGGTCGGCCGCAGCGGCTCCGGGATAAAAATGCTCTTTCGCGAGACCCTTGACGGTGTCGCGTATGAGGCGCTGCTCTTCGGTCAGGCCGAAATCCTTCATTGATCAATCCTTGGTGTTTGCATTTTTTTAACGGGGCAGCGGTGTCAGCCTGCTCCAGTCGACAAGCGAGGCGCTGCCTGCGATGTCTGGCAGAACGGCCATTCCGTCCCGAACCTCAATGGCGTGGGTGATGCATTGCTGCGTCATGGCCAGAAACCATGTCACTTCGGCGGGCAGTGCATCGTTGGTCAGGGTTGATGCGAGGCTGAGCGCAGGCAGCGTGCCGAGTGCACTTTCGCCAAACATGCCCACCACAACCTTGCAGCCGGCCTGGGATGACAGCCGTGCCATTTCTCGCGTATCGGTCAGGCCGAAGCGTCCTGGCTTGAGGCTGAAGGCTTTTGCCCCACGCTCAAGAAACAACTGGGCATCCCGCAGCGATTCGCACCCGAAATCCACCAGCACAGGTACAGGCGTGGCAGCCTGAAGCCGGGTAAAAGCTGCGTCGGGGCGCAGGCCGCAAGGGTCTTCGACCACTTCTGCACCGGCATCGGCCATCGCCGCAACATAGCCCATGGCCTGGTCAAACGCATAAGCACCGTTGGCGTCCACATAGAGACGCACGCTGTCCCCAAGAGCCGCCCTCAGTTCGTGCATGGCGCGCACGTCGGTCTCCAGCCCCTGGCCACCCTTGACCTTGATCGAATCGAAACCGTACTTCGCCCTGACAGCGATGGCCTCGGCAGCCATCAATGCAGGTGCCTGCCGGGTAAGCACCCAAGTCAACGGGACCGTGCTCCTGCCGTTCCAAGCACGCCAAAGCGCCCGCCCTGACGCGGCGGCCTGCAGATCCCACAGCGCGTTGTCGAGCAACGCCCTGGCCGCCAGATTGCCTGGATAGGCATCCATCGCGCGGCGAACAGCCGTGAGGTCATCGACCACATTCCTTGCAACCAGCGGAAGCAGCAAGTCTTCGAGTGCAGCCACCAGGCCGCGCCGCGATGCGCCCGTCCATGTCGGTTTGAGCGTCATCTCCGCCACACCTGTATGACCAGTGTCTGACTCGACTTTGATCAGCAGGAATTCAGCCGCATCTTCAACGACATCGCTCCACTGCACCGGCCGTTCGTACGGCAGGCGGCAGGTGTGAAATGACCATTTAACCAGGCGCATATGACTCAGCTCGCGACGATGTTGGCGTCCTTGATGACCTTGCCCCACTTCGCGGACTCTTTGGCCATGTAGCTGATGAAGTCCGGGCCTTTTTTAAAATTGGGTTCCATGCCAAGCGACATCAGCTTGTCTTTTGTGGCGGGCTGCTGAAGGAGTTTGTCGATTTCGGATGCAAGCTTTGCAACGATGGGCGCAGGCACGCCCGCTGGTGCCGACATGCAATACCAGGCCAGCACTTCAAAGTCCCTGTAGCCGGCCTGTGTCACGGTAGGCAATTCGGGCACCAGCGCGCTGCGCGCCGCACTTGTCACGGCAATGGCTTTGATCCGACCGTCCTTGACGAGTGCCAGCGTGCCTGGAATGGCGACAAATGCAAACGCCACCTCGCCGCGAATCACGGCCGTGATGGCATCAGCCTGGCCTTTGTAAGGGACATGCATGACGTCGATCCTTGCCTGGCTGCGCAGCAGTTCACCTGCGAGGTGACCGCTGGTGCCATTGCCCGCTGACGAAAAGCTGATCTGGCCGGGCTTGCTGCGTGCAAGCTTGACGAGGTCCTCAACGGAACCCAGCCCCAGACCAGGATTGACCACCAGCAGGTTGGGCGCAGAAGCGATCAATGCCACCTGGCTCAGGTCCTTTACCGGGTTGTATGAGAGGTTTTTATAAAGGTAGGGATTGATGACATGCGTCGGGCTGCCGGCGATGAGAAGTGTGTAGCCGTCACCGCCGGCACGGACTACCATCTCGGTGCCGATGTTGCCGCCGGCGCCCGGCCGGTTGTCGATCAGGAATGTCTGACCCAGTTCTGCGCCCAGCTTTTCGCCCAGAAAGCGCGACAGCAAATCCACCGCGCCCGCCGGCGCAAAAGGCACGATGACCCGAATCGGCTTGCTGGGCCATTTACCGGTTTGTGAGAACGCATTCAGGCTGGTGCCCAAGGTGGCGGATGCAGCCACGGCAAGTGTTTGACGTCGATTGATCATGATGTCTCCTCCAATAAAAAATCAGGACTGGCGGACGTGGGACGAGGCTTCTTCTTCAGTGCGCTCCCACACCTCACGGCCCAGGGGATTGCGCATCTCTTCTGCGAGATGGCCGACGATGCCTATGGTCCGGCCTATGACGGCCAGGCCACGGCAAAGCCGCCACGGAATGTCAAGTTCTGAAGAAAGCGCACCCAATGCACCCGTCGCATTGACCGGAAGCTGGCCGGGTTTGTTCAGGGCACGCTCGGCGGCACTGGCCACCAGCTTCATCAGCTCGACATGTTTGCCGCTCAGACCGTTTTCTTCAGCCAGCTGAAACAGGCGCGGCGTGCGGGGGTCTATCGGCTTGTGCAACGGGTGACCTATGCCGGGGATGGAGGTTCTGGAAGCCACATGTCTGGCGACGATCTGCTCGGCAAGACCCGGCAGGTCTGCCTGTGTCGTGTCTTTGGTGATGGCCTCCTGCAGGAGGCGTGCGGAGCCTTCCGCAGTGCCGGCAAAGGTGGTGCCCATGCCCAGGATGCCGGCAGCGACCGCCCCCTGAAGCGACTCCGGCGCGCCCAGGTAAGTCAGGCGTGCGGCAATCACCATGGGCGTCATGCCGTGTTCGACCAGCGTGGCCAGCATGGCGTTAAAAACGATCGATTCACCGGGCGTGGGTTTGCGCCCCTTGATTTCAAGAAAGGCGAAGTCGCCCAGATTCAGCTTGCCGAGGATATCCCCCGGAAGGTCAAGGCCCTGGACAGTGATGCTGGCTTCATTGCTCCAGCCCATGTCCGATTGCAGCCGTTTACGTTTGCGTTCCATCGGCTTGTCTCCGTGTATTTTTTAAAGCTGCGCAAAGGTATCACCGCGCGTCAATCAATACAATCGATGGACTGAATTGGCTGCATTAGAAATCCTGATAATTAACCCATCGGCTTGAGGGCCCCTGCATCAAAGGCACTTTTTATGGATATCCGCAAGATGGATCTCAACCTGCTGCTGGCGTTTGACGCCCTGATGCAGGACGGCAACCTGACCCGTGCCGGCTTCCGTCTGGGGTTGTCGCAGCCCTCCATGAGCCACGCACTTTCAAGGCTGCGCGCGCTATCGGGCGACCCGCTGTTTGTACGCGTGCCGACGGGCATGGAGCCCACCGCGTTTGCCAAACAGATCGCCGGTACAGTGAAAGACGGCCTGGCCATGCTGCAGGGAGCGCTCGAAGGGGCGTCTGTTTTTGACCCCGCGACATGCGACCGAACCTTCCAGCTGCTGATGAGCGATATTGGCGAGCTGGTGTATCTGCCGCGCCTCATCACCAGGTTGAATACCGTGGCGCCCGGCGTCAACCTGCGTGTGCTGCAGTTGCCGCGCGAGTCGTATCACACGGCATTTACTTCAGGCGAAGCTGATCTGGCGCTGGGTTTTTTACCGGCCTTGAAAGCAGGCTTCTACCAGCAGCGACTATTTGTGGACTCGTATGTCTGCCTCGCCAGGACCGACCACCCACGCGTCGGCGGCAGCCTGACACTCAAGCAGTTTTCAGAGGAGTCGCACATCCTGATTGAGCCAGCGGGTTCACGCTACAGCAATATTTCGCTACAGTCATCGACCACCACCTTCATCGAGCGTTATCTTGCCAACAAGGGCCTGAGCCGCCGCATTGCCTTGCGCGTGCCTCATTTCATGGTGGTGCCCGAGATCGTGCAGCAAACAGACCTGCTTGCGACCGTGCCAAGCTACGTCATGGCGTTCATACCTGCGATGCCCAGGATCAAGATGTTGCGCCTCCCGGTGGAAACGCCGCGCTTTGAGATCAAGCAGTTCTGGCATCAGCGCAGTCACAACGATGTGGCCAACAAATGGCTGCGCGGCGTGATTGCAGAACTGTTTGTGTCCCGAAAGCCGGGCCTGCCTGCGGACGTTCCGCCGACCGGTAAAGCCGGAGCCCGAAAACCCGCAGCCCGCAAGCCTGCACCACCCTGAACCGGGGAAAAAGTTCAGGCTTGGCGGTCGAACACGCCGACGACGGGTCCATCCCAACGGTCCATGCGCAGGTGATGCGCAAAGTCCTTGCGCTGCTCTGCGAATTTGGCGGCCAGTTGCCCATTTGCCTTGTAGCGTTTGAAGTGCTCCTCCGATTCAAGCGCATAAATCATAAGGTAGGCCTCGCAACCGTCCGCATCTTTCTCTCGCAGGTCCACCTGCCGGCACCACAAAAAACCGGGCTGGCTGACGACCTCGGCCACATGACCGGTGTCCAGCCAGTTCATCAACGCCGCCTTGCCCGCGGGCGCGATCCAGAATTTTGAAACGTAGAAATAGGCGGCTTCCTGCATGGTGGTCCTTGGGCATGTGTGTATCGTTGAATATTACCCAGACGCCCCCTGATGAGGCAATCGGGGAAGACGCGCAGCACGCAACTGTTCAGGCGCACAATCAGCCAACATGCATGAACGACCTTAAAACCCCCGAGTACATGGGGCTCACGCTGCCCAGCCCTGCCTGGATTTTTGGCGCACTGCTCTTTGGCCTCATTGCTTATGCAGCATTCAGGCGCGGCCGCAAGAGCGAACGCCCGGTGCTGACCTGGTCGGGCGTTGCCATGATGATCTATCCGTATGCCACACCCCAGACCTGGCTTCTTTGGGCTGTCGGGGTTGCGTTTTGCGGCTGGCTCTACCTGAAGTGGGATTGAACGCGGACAAATCCGACAGGAAACAAAAAAGCCACCCGAGGGTGGCTTTTTGTATTGGCGGAAACGGAGGGATTCGAACCCTCGATGAGGCTCTACACCCCATACTCCCTTAGCAGGGGAGCACCTTCGGCCACTCGGTCACGTTTCCAATAAAACGATTATCTCACGACTCGCCGGCCTTTTGGCTGTCGTACGCCTGCCGTTTTCAGGCGGCGGGCTGGTCCAGGTCGAAAGCCTTGTGCAGCGCGCGAACGGCCAGCTCCATGTATTTCTCATCGATGACGACCGAGGTCTTGATTTCACTGGTCGAAATCATCTGGATGTTGATGCCCTCTTCGCTCAGCACGCGGAACATCCGGCTGGCCACACCAACGTGGCTGCGCATGCCGATACCGACGATGCTGACCTTGCAGATCTTGGCGTCGCCGGTGATCTCATGCGCGCCGAGTTTTGGCAGCACCTGGGCCTTGAGCAAATCCATGGCCTTGGCGTAGTCGTTGCGGTGAACGGTGAAGCTGAAGTCGGTCTTGCCGTCCTTGCTGATGTTCTGGATGATCACATCGACTTCGATGTTGGCGTCGGCCACGGCGCCCAGGATTTGATAGGCGATGCCCGGGGTGTCAGGCACGCCCAGCACGGATATTTTGGCTTCATCACGGTTGAATGCGATGCCCGATACGATGGCTTGTTCCATGTTTTCGTCTTCCTCAAAGCTGATCAAAGTGCCAGATTTGGCCTCAATGTTGATGTCAATGTCCCAGTCGGTAAAGCTGCTGAGCACGCGCAGCGGCACCTTGTACTTGCCGGCAAATTCAACCGAGCGGATCTGCAGCACCTTGGAGCCCAGCGATGCCATCTCCAGCATCTCTTCAAAACTCACGGTCTGCAGGCGGCGCGCTTCAGGCACGACGCGCGGGTCGGTGGTGTAAACGCCATCGACATCGGTGTAAATCAGGCACTCATGCGCCTTCATGGCGGCAGCAATGGCGACAGCAGAAGTGTCGGAGCCGCCACGGCCCAGCGTGGTGACGTTGTCGCCTTCGTCCACACCCTGGAAGCCGGTGATGATGACGACCTTGCCGGCATCAAGGTCGGCCTTGACCTTTTTGTCGTCAATCGATTCGATGCGGGCCTTGGTATAGGCGCTGTTGGTCTTGATGGCGACCTGCCAGCCCGCGTAGCTGACAGACTGCATGCCCTCGGCCTGCAGCGCAATGGCCAGCAAGGCGCTGGAGGCCTGTTCGCCGGTGGCGGCAAGTGCGTCGAGTTCGCGGCCGTAGGCGTCGCCGGGTTTGGCGGGCGACAGTTCTTTGGCCAGGCCGAGCAGACGGTTGGTTTCGCCACTCATGGCGCTGGGGACGACGACCATCTGGTGGCCAGCACGCGCCCATTTGGCGACGCGTTTGGCCACATTGCGAATGCGCTCTGTCGAGCCCATCGATGTGCCGCCGTATTTGTGAACGATCAAAGCCATTGCAGGATGTCAATCAAGGGTTGGGTTTTGGCATTTTTGCGGGCAAAAAAGCCTCTTTCAATGAAAAGACTGCTGCCAGCAAAGCCTTCAATTATAGCCAGTCGGCCCCTGCAGGCCGCCACGCCTCAGCGCCAGCCCAGTACGGCCCCGATGCGGGTAACGTGACCGGTCGCAACCTTGATGTCGATCTGGTGGCCGCGTGTCGTGCAGGCAGCTATCTGGGAAAGCAGCTGTTCGAGCTGCGCAGCGCTTGGCGTGGCCCCATGCACCCCAAGCAGCCAGTACCTGAGCACATTCGCCTGGCGGTTTTTTGACAGGGCCTGAAGGCTCTTGATGGCGGGCGGCGAACCCACCTTCACAAGGTCTTCAGCAGCAACCTCAACCAGCAACTCATGCGCCTGCGCTGCATGCCGCGCACTGCGCGCATAGGTCTCGCGGAACTGGGGGAAAGCGCCGTCAAGCGCGGGCAACAGCCGCGCGCGAATCATGTTGCGGGTGTAGCGCTCGTCGGTATTGGTCGGGTCATCGACAAACGGGATTTTTTGCTGCACCAGCCATGCACGCAGCTCAGCTGCTGACGTTTCCAGCAAAGGCCGGTAAAACTGCATGCCCTCACGTTCGAACTGCGGCCCCATGCCAGAGAGCCCCGGCAGCCCCGCCCCCCGGCTCAATGCCAGCAAAAGCGTTTCAACCTGGTCATCCGCGTGCTGGCCCAGCAGCACACCACTCACGCCCAGACGCAATGCCTTGGCCGCCAGTGCCTTGTAGCGCGCTTTGCGAGCTGCATCTTCCGGGCTTTCGCCAGTAGCAGCCGAAGCATCAACACGCACCACGTGCAAAGGCACATTAATCCCGGCACAGACCGCTTCGCAAACCCGCACGAAATCATCGGCAGCGGCCTGCAGGCCGTGATGGATATGAATGGCGTGTACTTGGCCCGGCCAATGAGCGGCAGCAGCAAGCAGCAAGGCGGTGGAATCAGCACCGCCGCTGTAGGCAACGGCCAACCCCGAAGAGTTTGGCGGAAACGTAGGGATTCGAACCCCCAATGAGAGTGCCGCGGCAGCCGGATTAACAGGAACGTTAATGGCAGGCGGCGCAGGCAGCTTATTTCGCGTCGGCTTTGGTGTCGGTGAAGCGGCCATAGCTTTGCAGGCGTTCGTAGCGGCGGTCCAGCAATTCCTTGACCTTCAAATCGCTGACCTGCCGGAACGCGTCGTTCAGGGCGCGCTTGAGGAATGCCGCCATCTGCTTGTGGTCGCGGTGTGCGCCACCCACCGGCTCGTTGACGATCTTGTCGATCACACCCAAAGCCTTGAGGCGGTGCGCCGTGATGCCCAGCGCTTCCGCAGCGACTTCTGCCTTGTCGGATGTCTTCCAGAGGATGGAAGCGCAGCCTTCAGGGCTGATGACTGAATAAATCGAATACTGCAGCATGACGACCTGGTCACCCACCGAAATCGCCAGTGCGCCGCCAGAGCCGCCTTCGCCAATGATGGTGGTGATGATGGGCACCTCCAGCTGCGCCATCTCGAATATGTTGCGTCCGATGGCCTCGGATTGGCCGCGCTCTTCGGCATCAATCCCGGGGTAAGCGCCCGGCGTATCGACAAAGGTGAACACCGGCAGCTTGAACTTCTCGGCGGTTTTCATCAGGCGCAGGGCCTTGCGATAACCCTCGGGCTTGCTCATGCCGAAGTTGCGCAGGCCGCGCTCTTTGGTGTCGCGGCCCTTCTGGTGGCCCAGCACCATGCAGGCCGTGCCGTTGAAGCGCGCCAGTCCGCCGACGATGGACAGGTCGTCGGAAAAATGCCGGTCGCCGTGCAGCTCGACAAAGTCGGTGAATATTTCGCGAATGTAGTCCAGCGTGTAGGGCCGTTCGGCGTGGCGGGCGATCTTGGTGATCTGCCACGGCGTCAGGTCGCTGTAGATGTCCTTGGTAAGCTGCTGGCTCTTTTTGGCCAGCTGGTCGATCTCTTCAGAGATATCGACGGCTGACTCGGTCTGCACATAACGCAGTTCTTCGATTTTTCCTTCAAGCTCCGCAATCGGCTGCTCGAAATCAAGAAAGGTCTTTTTCGCCATGTCGTACTCCCCAAAGCTTCAAGGCTTCAAAATCAGGTCGGCTCGGCGCCCGGCACGGGCAAGGGGTCGAGCGAGCGCCAAATATACCAAGTTGCAACACTGCAATAAGGTGCCCAGGCGGCGGCCACCTCGCGCGCATCGCTGCGGCTCACAGCTTCGCCCGAGAAATAGCTTTTGCTGATGCCGGCAATCAGGCCCACATCATCCAGCGGCAGCACATTGGGCCGGCGCAGGTAGAAGATCAAAAACATCTCGGCCGTCCAGCGGCCAATGCCACGGATGGCCACCAGTTCTTCAATGATGGCCTCGTCGTCCATCGCGGCCCAGTCCTTCACATGCACCGTGCCGGCGTCAAAGTGTATGGACAGGTCAACGAGGTACTCGACCTTGCGTGCGCTCAGGCCGGCGGCGCGCATGTCGTCGACTTTCAGCTTGAGCACATTGGCAGGTGTCATCTTGCGTGGCAGGGCCACAAACCTGTGCCATACGGATTGCGCCGCCTTGACAGAAATCTGCTGCCCCACAATGCTTCGCGCCAGCGTGCTGAAAGCGTCGCCCCGCGACTGCAGGCAGGCATCGCCAAACTGCGGAATCAGCCGTTTCATGACACGGTCTTTTTTGGTCAGGTGCCTGCAGGCGTCGGCCCAGTACTCCGGCGTGGAATTTACCGGCCCCAGGTCTTCCGGCTCTGCATTCACCGTCTTTTTCATGACGCGGCTTCCCAGGTCGTCCCGGCAGGCGAATCCTTGAGCACAATGCCTTGCGCCAGCAAATCGGTACGAATCTTGTCGGCCAGTGCAAAGTCTTTTGCGGCCTTGGCCTGGGCGCGCTGCGCAATCAGGGCCTGTATGCTGGCCTCGTCCAGGCCTGCACCGGCCTGAAGATAGGCGCCAGGTTCGTTTTGCAGCAAACCCAGGCAGCCACCCAGGCCCTTGAGCAATGCAGCCGTTTCGGCAGACGCGGTTCTGTTTACTTCACCGGCCAGCTCAAACAAAACCGCCATGGCTTCGGGCGTGCCAAAGTCTTCATCCATCGCTGCCTTGAAGCGCGCGGCAAACGTGTTGCTCCAGTCGATGCCCGTACCGGCCGGTGCCACCAGCGCCAGTGCGGTGTAAAGACGTTTCAGGGAATTGCGGGCATCGTCAAGATGCGCGTCGCTGTAATTGAGCGGGCTGCGGTAGTGGGCGCGCAGGATGAAAAAACGCACCGTCTCCGCATCGTATTTCTGCAGGATCTCGCGGATGGTGAAGAAGTTGCCCAGCGATTTGGACATCTTCTCGTTGTCAACCCGCACAAAACCGTTGTGCATCCATGTGCCGGCCAGCGGCTTGCCAAACGCACCCTCAGACTGCGCAATCTCGTTTTCATGGTGCGGGAACTGCAGGTCTGCACCGCCGCCGTGAATGTCGAAGGATTCGCCCAGCAACTCACAGGCCATGGCGGAGCATTCAATATGCCAGCCGGGGCGGCCCGGGCCGTAGGCGCTGGGCCACTTGGCGTCGTCGGGCTCGGCCGGTTTTGCGCTTTTCCAGAGCACAAAGTCCAGCGGGTCGTCCTTGCCATCCAGTACATCCACACGCTCGCCGGCACGCAGTTCGTCCAGCGACTTGCCCGACAGCTTGCCGTAGCCGCTGAATTTACGAACGGCGTAATTGACATCGCCAGCGCCGGTTCCTTCCTTTGCCTGATACGCCAGGCCCTTTTTTTCAAGCTGGCCAATGAGGCTGAGCATCTGCGGCACGTATTCAGTGGCGCGCGGTTCATGGGTCGGACGTTCAATGCCCAGGGCATCGGCGTCCTGGTGCAGGGCCTGGACCATGCGGTCGGTCAGCGAGCGTATGGTTTCGCCGTTCTCGACTGCGCGCCGGATGATCTTGTCGTCAATATCGGTGACATTGCGCACATAGGTCACCTTGAAACCACTGGTTTTGAGCCATCGCTGCACGACGTCAAACGCAACCATGGCGCGCGCATGCCCCAGGTGGCAGAGGTCGTACACGGTCATGCCGCAGACGTACATGCGCACATGGCCTGGGACAAGCGGTGAAAACGTTTCCACGTCACGCTTGAGCGTGTTGTAAATCCGGAGACTCATGAATGGGTTGGGTACGTGGCAGCCCTGGAGCGGTCAAAAGGGTTTGTAAAAACCACTGTTTCACTGGCCGTGGCGGGTGGAAAGCAGGTATAAAAAGCGGGTTGTAGAACTACGGGAAAAGCGCCCGGGCACCTGTAAAACGGATACTTCGAACGCTAATGAACTATACCCCTCAGCTACAATCCGCCAGTATATCCAGCCCGCTTCACCCGTCAAAAGCACAAAAATTGCAGAGGCCTTATGTTTAATCCAGCATCCCGTCCGCAACCATCCGCCGCAGCCGGTCTTTCCGGCCTCATGCGCGTGCTTTTGCTGGCTTTTGGCCTGTCGGTCACGGCAGCTTACGCCGACGAATACACGGATGTGAACGCGCTGATTCGGGCCGGCAAGTTTGCAGAAGCCCAGGCCAAAGCCGACCAGTACCTGTCGGGCAAACCGCGTGACCCGCAAATGCGCTTTATCAAGGGTGTGATCCAGACCGAAGCCGGCAAACCGGGCGACGCCATCACCACCTTTACCCAGATCACCCAGGATTACCCCGAACTGCCAGAGCCCTACAACAACCTCGCGGTGCTGTATGCCGGCCAGAGCCAGTTCGACAAGGCCCGCGCCGCACTTGAAATGGCCATCCGCACCAACCCGAGCTACGCCACCGCCCATGAAAACCTCGGCGATGTCTACGCCAAGCTGGCCAGCCAGGCCTACAGCAAGGCATTGCAGCTCGATAGCGGCAACACCGGCGTGCAGCCCAAGCTGGCGCTGATCCGCACCCTGTTTGCACCTGAAGCCAGGGGCCAGAAGCCGGCAACCGGCGCGCAGGCTGCAGCAGCTGCAGCAAAGGCCCCCGTGGTCGCAGCAGCACCTGCGGCGCCAGCGCCTGCCGCACCTGCGGCAGCCAAACCCGCCCCGGCCCCGGCCGCAGCGGCACCTGCAGCACCACCACCACCCGCCGCTGCAGCCCCCAGCGGCGCAGAAAAAGATGTCGAGACTGCTGTTCGCAACTGGGCCGCAGCCTGGGCGGCCAAGGACATGACCGGCTACCTCGGCAGCTACGGCAAGGACTTTGCGCCGCCAAAGGGCGAGAGCCGCAAAGCCTGGGAAGAAGACCGCCGCGCCCGCATCGTCGGCAAGTCGCGTATCACGGTCAAGCTCGACAACCTTTCCGTGGCCGTCGATGGCAGCAAGGCCACCGCCAAATTCAGGCAGGCTTACAGTGCCGACTCCCTGAATGTGTCCAGCCGCAAGACGCTGGACCTGGTCAAGGCCGGCGAGCGTTGGGTCATCGTCCGGGAATCGACCGGAAACTAATCCGGTTGCGGTGGGTCACATGACTTCATGGCCACAGCAGGCTGCGTGTCAACCTTGAGCATCTTTTCCGATTGAACCCTTTTTCCACACAGTTAAAAAAGGCATCGCACGTCTTTTTCTGGGCCTCGCTTGTGCTGGCGCTGGCGCTGGCATCGCCGCTCGCCTACGCCAAAAAAGAAAAGCGCACAAAGGCCGAGCGGGCCGCCGCGTCTGAAAGCCGCAAGGCCGCGCGTGCCGAACGCAAGGCCAGACAGGCGAAGGCTGCACGCGCCCCGGTCGTCCCCAAGGCTGTGGTCCGCGATGGTGAAGCCGAAGCCCGGCTCATCGACATCTACAAACTGATTGGCCAGGCCAAAACGCGCGAAGCACTGGGCAAGGCCGAAGTGCTGGTGCGCGACCACCCTACTTTCCAGCTGGCCCAGCTGGTTTATGGCGACCTGCTGTCCGCACAGTTGCGCCCGGTGCGCGCCATCGGCGATGTGCCCGACACCACTGCAAAAGCGGCTGGCCCGGCACTCGCCGAGCTGCGCGATGAATCGCTGCTGCGCCTGCGCGCCCTGCGCGAACGCCCGGCGCCCGGGCTGGTTCCGTCGCAGTTCATGGCGCTCTCAAGTGTCAACAAACACGCCATTGCCGTCGATGCATCCAGATCGCGGCTCTACCTGTTTGAAAACACCGCCACAGGCATGAAGCTGCTGGCTGACTACTACATCTCGGTCGGCAAGTCCGGCATTGAAAAGAAGGTGGAAGGCGACCTGCGCACACCGCTGGGCGTTTACTTCATCACCAGCAACCTCGACCCGAAATCCCTGAAGGATTTTTACGGTTCGGGTGCGTTGCCGGTCAACTACCCCAACCAGCTGGACATCAAGCGCGGCAAGACCGGCGGCGGCATCTGGCTGCACGGCACACCACCCTCACAATATTCACGCGCACCACTGGCCACCGACGGCTGCGTGGTGCTGGCCAATCCCGACCTTGAACGCATCATCAACACGGTCGAGATTCGCACCACGCCGGTGGTGATCGCCCAAAGCCTCAAATGGGTGGCCCCGCAAACCGCAAAAGCCGACAGCAAACCGTTTGAAGATGCCCTCAAGGGCTGGCACACCGCCAAGTCCAGCGGTGACTTCGCCAAGGTCGCCAGCTGGTACGCGCCCGACTTTTTCACCACCAACGGCAAGACCCTGACCGACTGGACGCCCACCCTGCGCAGCGAAGTCGAGAAACTGGGCGGCAAGGAAATCCTGCTCAAGGATGTGTCCTACCTGCGCTGGACGGACACCACCGACACCATGGTGGTAACCTTTGCCGAACTCGTCCAGGGCGCCAAAACCGGTCGGACCAAACGCCAGTACTGGAGCCGCAGCGGCAACCAGTGGAAAATTTTCTACGAAGGAAACGTCTGATGACAACAGCCCCATCTCTTGCCTCCGCCAGCCGGCGCGCCAGTCTTGCCATCGCAGGGTTTGCCTTCGCCGCACTCAGCCTCGCCTCTTCAGGTGCTTTTGCCCAGGCGGCTCAGAAAGTGAAGTTTGTGACCACCGAAGGCGACTTCGTCATGGAGGTCTACCCCGACAAGGCCCCCAAAACGGTGGCCAACTTCCTGCAATACGTCAAGGACAAGCACTACGATGGCACCATCTTCCACCGCGTGATCAGCAACTTCATGGTTCAGGGCGGCGGTTACGACGCGACCTACGCCGAGAAGAAAACCCGCCCACCCGTTGCACACGAAGGCCGCGAAGCGCTGGCCAAAGGCGGCGCAAAAAATGTCGTTGGCACAGTGGCCATGGCCCGCACCAATGACCCCAACTCTGCATCGGCGCAGTTCTTTATCAACGTGAAGGACAACGAGTTCCTGAACCCGACCGTCATCCCGCCGGGCGACCCTGTGCCCAAATTCGAATTCCAGGGCCGCACCTATGAAAACATCCCGCGTTCGCAGCTGGTCAACAACCCGCAGCTCTTTGGCTACACCGTGTTCGGCAAAATTGTGAGCGGCATGGACGTGGTCGAAAAAATCAAGGGTACGCCCACCGGCCCGGGCGGACCTTTCGCGTCCGATGTACCGAAAACGCCCGTCATCATCAAGTCGGCCGCGCTGGTCAGCTGATACCCCAAACTGCCAGTCACTTCATTAACCACTCTCATCCAGGACCATCATGAGCAACCCACAAGTAGAACTCCACATCAAGGATTACGGCGTCATCACGCTGGAACTCGACGCGGCCAAGGCGCCCAAGACCGTTGCCAACTTCCTGAGCTACGTCAACAAGGGCCACTACAGCAACGTCGTGTTCCACCGCGTGATTCCCGGCTTCATGATCCAGGGCGGCGGCTTTGAACCCGGCATGAAACAAAAGCCCACCGATGGCGAGATCGAAAACGAGGCCACCAACGGCCTGAAGAACGACAAGTACACCGTCGCCATGGCCCGCACCAACGCACCACACTCGGCCAGCGCACAGTTCTTCATCAATGCATCGAACAACAACTTCCTGAACCACACCGCGCCCAACGGCTCCGGCTGGGGTTATGCCGTGTTCGGCAAGGTGGTGTCGGGCACCGACGTTGTCGACAAGATTGAAGGCGTGAAGACCGGCAACAAGGGCGGCCACGGTGATGTGCCGCAGACCGACGTGATCATTGAAAAGGCTGTGGCCCTGTAACTCTTTCTTCTTTTCCGTCCGCCGTCATGGCCGAGGCCGTGCCCCAGATTGCAGAGCTCAATGCTCCACAAGACTGGCGCACGGTCGATTTCATTTCAGACCTGCATCTGCACGCCAGCGAACCCGCCACCTTTGCCGCCTGGCAGCACTACATGCAGACCACCCCTGCAGACGCCGTGTTCATCCTTGGCGACCTGTTTGAAGTGTGGGTCGGCGACGATGCCGTGAATGACGACATTTCCATCACCGCCGCCAGCTTTGAAGACCGCTGCGCCCATGTGCTGGGCGACACGGCTGGCCGGCTTCCCGTCTACTTCATGCACGGCAACCGCGATTTCCTGGTCGGCCAGGGCCTGATGGACCTTTGCAATGCCACATTGCTGGCCGACCCCACCGTGCTGGTTTTCAACAGGCACCGCTGGCTGCTGTCACACGGCGATGCGCTGTGCCTTGAAGATGCCGACTACATGGTGTTTCGTGAGCAGGTGCGCAGCGTTCAATGGCAGCAGGCCTTTCTGGCCAAACCCCTGGCTGAGCGGCAGGAGATAGCGCGCAGCCTGCGCACGCAGAGCGAAGCCCGCAAGGCATCCGGCGCCACCTATGCCGACCTCGACACGGCCGCCACGCGCACCTGGCTGCAGGCAGCGCACGCCCAGACGCTGATTCACGGCCACACCCACAAGCCGGCAGTGCATGACCTGGGCAGCGGCATGAACCGCGTGGTGCTGTCTGACTGGGACCTGGCAGCAGCACCGCCGCGTGCGGAAGTTCTGCGTCTGTCTGCACACGGCCTGCAGCGCATACCGCTGGCGTAAATGCGCTTGACCGCCGCCTCCGCCTTGCAAATCGGGCACGGGCTCCCCAGCTAAAGCCATGTTCGACCGGCTGCAACATCACCTTTCCAGAATCACAGCCCTGCTCAGGCGCGAGCCGCCGGCCATCCCCGATGCCCTGTGGGATGACACATTGCGCGCCTATCCATTTCTGGCTGCGCTGATGCAACCCCAGCAACTCCGGCTGCGGCAGTTGAGCGCCAGCTTCCTCGCCCACAAGGAGTTCACAGGCGCGCACGGGCTTGAAGTCACCGACGCCATGGCAGTCGCCATCGCCGCGCAGGCCTGCCTGCCGGTGCTGCATCTGGGCCTGAAGTATTACGACGACTTCAGGGGCATCGTGGTTCACCCCGGCGCCATGCTGGCACGCCGCCAGACCACCGATGCAGCAGGTGTGGTGCACCACTATAGCGAGGTGCTGGCCGGCGAGGCGATGGAGATGGGCCCCGTCACCCTGAGCTGGGAAGATGTCACGGGTGGCGTGGCAGGCTCTGCCGAGCTGGCAGAGCGCGGCCACAACGTCGTCATTCACGAATTTGTACACAAGCTGGACATGCGCGACGGCCACGCCAACGGTTGCCCGCCCCTGCCCTCGCGCGCGGCAAAGACGGCATGGCAGCAGACCATGCAGGCGAGCTTTGCAGCCTTTCGCGAAAGCGTGGCCATGCATGAGCGGTTTGGGGCTGAAGCACCCTGGCTGGATGCCTATGGCGCGCAGTCGCCGGTCGAGTTTTTTGCCGTCGCGTCAGAAGCCTACTTTGTCAACCGCCATCGCTTCACGCAAGAGTTCCCCGCGCTCACCCCGCTGTTTGACGGCTTCTTCAGGCCCGGGGCACGGTAACCCCCATTCTCTGCCCCGTTCGTGTTTGAGTCAGCGCCAGTCACTTTGGGCAGACGCCTGCCTGCAGGCCCATGCCATTGGCAAATCAGGCTCACAAGCTGGGCTTCACAGGCATGGCAGCGCTGCTCGAAGCCGCGCGATGACCCGGAATTGCTACATATTTAATAGCTGATCACGTGCGTATCTATTGGCTTGCAGCCGTTTTTATGCCCCAAAAAGGCCCTTTTTCGATGTTTTTGGCGTGTTTTGGAGGGCCAAAACAGGCTGAAATCCTGAAAAGTTAATATGGAAGTTAACTTTTCAGCATTTTTTAACGTGCACGTTAAATTTTTAACACCTACGTTAATTTTCTGCCCAGCACCCCGGGCAACCGTCAGGCCTTGCCGCCCTCGGCCTTGGCCCGCTCAACCCGCGTAATAAAACACGGCGATGCAGTGGCAGGCGGTGCCGGTGGCCACAAAGATGTGCAGATGAAGTGGCCGTAGCGCACTTTGCCGTCGGTCGCAAAAAACGCGACGCCTGCGGTGTACGACAGGCCGCCGGCCACCAGCCAGAACAGGCCCCAGGCGGGAATCAGTTCCCACATGGGCTTGATGGCGATGACGGCGATCCAGCCCATGGCCAGATACAGAATGGTTGAAAGCCGGGGCCAGCGAATGCCGGCAAAGGCCTTGACGGCCACACCCGCCAGCGCCATGGCCCAGACCAGGCCAAACAAAGTCCAGCCCCAGGGGCCGCGCAAAACGCCCAGCGTGAAGGGTGTGTAGGTGCCTGCGATCAGCAGGTAAATGGCGCTGTGGTCGAGCACCTGGAACACGCCCTTGGCACGGCTGGCCCGCATGGGCAGCGCGTGGTACAGCATGGACGCGGCATAAAGAGCCACCATGCTGGCGGCAAACACCACGGTGGCTGCAATGTCTATGGTGTCGCCCTGGCGCATGGCAGACACGATGAGGAAAGGCGCGGCAACAAGAGCGGCCAGCAGCGCCACGCCGTGGCTGATGCTGTTGGCAATCTCCTCACCGAGCGTTTGCGGACGCTCTTCATGCAGCGCAACACTCGCGGGTTGAGCTGCAGGAATGCTGCTCATCGTTTGAGCAGTGCCTTCAATGCGTTCTGAACACGACGCGCCTTGGCGGCGTCAAACTCACCGGCCAGTACCTGTGCGGCGTCTTCACCCCAGGTTTCCGTCGGTGCCGGCGCGTTGCGTTTGGTCAGCAGCTGAAGCTGCAACATGCGGCGCGCACTGATGTGCTCGGCGGGGGTTGGCAGCTCGGCTGCGATTTCCATGCGCAGCAGGGCTTCTGATGCATCCTTGCCGGACGGCGTGCTGACGGCCTTGACCCAGCTGTTGCGCACTGCGGGCGTGACAACCTTGCCGAGGTCCTGGGCGCTGGGCAGCTGTTCGGGGTCGCGCTTTTCCCATGCGGTCAGCAGGTTGGTCAGCACTTCGCCGTGGGCCTGCATGGCGAGCTTTTTGAGCGCCATGTTGGCGGCTTCAAAAGCCTCGCGCTGGGCGCGGAAGGCGGCATCACCGAGGCGCGGGCCGCGCTCTTCAAACGCGGGGCGTGCGTTGCGGTCTGCACCACGCGGGCCCCGCTCTTCGCGGTCGGCACGGTACGGCTCAAACTTGTTGTCGGTGCTCTGGCGCGGGCCGCCGGGCTTGCCGCCCGGGCCGCGTGAATCCTTGCGGTCACCGAACTTGCCGCCACGGCCTGCGGGCGCGGCCTCTGGCCTGCGCGCACCTGGCCGGTCATCACCGCGCATGGCGACTACGGGCTTGGGCGGTGCCTTGGGTGCGGGTGCAGGCTCGGCAGTGACCGGGTCGGGGTTGGCGGGCTGGCCGGCTTCAGCAAAATCTTCAGCGGCGGCATCGGCGGCTACTTCAAGCACGGGTGGTGCGGACTCTTCAGCTGGCGCGTCAGCAGGCGCATCACCAGCGGCAAGTACTGCTTCGACAGATGGGAAGTCATCGGCTACACCCGATGCGGCTGGCGCAGGCGACGCGGCAGGCGCAACTACTGGTGCTGCAGGTGCGGGTACAGGCACCTTGCCGGACACGATGGCCTCAAGCGCCTTGGCTGCGGCATGAATCTGCTGCGCATCGCCACTGGCGGTTGCGGCGGCGACTGCCTTCGATGCTTCAAGCACCATGCGGTCGTATTCACCCAGTGCAGATGCGGCCTTCTCGCGCTCTGCCGTCTTGCGCTGGAAAGCGTCGTCAATCGGCTTGCGGAAGGCGTCCCACAGTTTTTGTTCCTGCTTGCGCTCGATAGGCACGCCCTGCGCCTCATGCTGCCAGCGCTGCTGCAGCGACTTGACGGCATCAATACGCAGCATGGGTTCTGCGCCCAGCACAGTCGCTTCTTCAATCATGGCCCTGCGGCGTGCCAGGCTTTCGTTGCGGGCAGTGGTGAGGGCCGCATCGGCGGTTTCCATCGCGGCTTTCCACTGCGGCTGGATTTCTGCAAAGGCCTTTTCGCTCAGGTGACCGGCTTCACGCCATTTCTCAACAAAACCGTTCAGGCTGCGGATGTGCATCTTCCAGTCGGTGTTGCCCTTGTTGGCTTCAGCCCAGGCCAGCACTTCGTCGATCAGCGTCTTGCGCTGTGCCTTGGTGGCTTCGGTCTGTTCCTTGACGGTTTCCAGCCAGGTCTCAACAACCTTGTGCGCCTCGTTGCAGGCGTCGTCGAAACGCTTCCACAGCGCATGGTTGGGCGTGCCGCCCTGGTCGCTGGTCTTCCATTGTTCGCGCATATGGCGCAGGGTATCCTGCTGCTTGCGGCCGCCCATGGGCTTGGCCACCAGTGCTTCTGCCTTCACAACCAGTTCTTCACGAATCTGGTCGGCACGCCAGCGCTGCCAGCCTTCAAGTTCACCGGCAGCCGTCAGCGCGGCATGTGCGGCGGCTTCGAGCTTGCTGTCGATGTTGCGGATGTTTTCTTTCAGGGCCTGGCGCAGTTCGGCTGCGACCCTGGGCGTGGCCTTGCCGTGGCCTTCAGCGACTTCACGCTCCAGGTTGGCAACGGCCTGCTGCACGATGGCAGAAGATTTCTCACGCATGTCCTTGAGCACGGCCGGGTCAAGTTTGGTCTTGGGCGCACGGCCGCCCTGCTCAGCCGACGCAAGCGGCGCAACACCCCGGGCAACGCGCAACTCATCAGCCCACACCGGCACGGCAGGCAAAGGAGCTGCTGCATCGTCTGCCGCCTTGACGGCAACGGCAATCGCGCCCTGAAAGGCTTCCCACACGGCGAGCAGCTGCGCACGCGAGGCGTCGAGCAGCAGCGGAAACTTGGCGTCAACGCTGGCCCAGTTGGCGTCCTGAGTGATCTCGTCGGCCTGGCCTTGCCAGTGGGTGACATCACCACGCAATGACTCAAGCGCGGCTTCTGCATCACGCCAGGGCTTGAGCGACAGCACCTCGGTGCGCTGGGCCAGCAGCACGGCGGCTTCGCGCTGCACCTGGGTGCGGTGCTGCAGGTCTTCAATCGTCTTGATGCGTTCGGCCAGTTGCGCCTTGAAGCCTGCCAGCGGCTCTTTCGACAAAGGCGCACCGGCCTTGGCCGCATCGCGCTGCCATGCAAGTGCGTCAGCCAGGTTGAGTTTTGAGGTGGCCAGCAAGGCCTGCGCTTTTTGGGCCCACTCGGCGGCAACGGCTTCCTGGCCCTTGCTGCGTTTGAGCTCGTCGAGCTTTTCCTTCAGCGGCTTGGCTGCGCCCTTGTCGCGGTTGGCCAGGTCTTTGTAGACATCAGCCATCTGCTCTGCGGTCGGCTCGGTCGCCAGCCAGGTGCGGATGCGCGCAGCACGTTCGCCCGAGGTGGGTGCAGAAAATGCCCCGCCGGTCAGGCCGTCGAGTGGATGGGCATCTGCACCTTTGGTTTTGGCGGCAGGCGCTGCGGAGGTTTCGTTTTGGGATGGTTTGGACATGGGAAAGCGCAGCATTAAAAAGGGTTCAACAGGTTCGGAAAAAACAGCTGCAAGCGACGGCCTTGTGGCCGTTGCCGTCTGCAGATCTGTGGATGAGGCGATGGGCGCCGAAAATGATTTATGACGCCAATACCCGTATTTTCGCTGATTTAAGGAATGGCCAGTACCAGCTCGGCCCGGGGCGTCCATTTGGCGTCTGGCGGCACTGTTTTTGAGGCCCCCAGAAACAGCCTGTCGGTGGGCAGGTTTTTGGCCGCCAGGTAGTCCTTGACCACCACGCCGCGCTGCACAGCCAGCTCGCGCATGGTGTCCTCAGTGACCTTGATGTCGGCCAGCAACAGGTTCTCCATCTCCGGCACGGGCAGGTCTTTGGCCATGCCGACGAGGTTGCGCGGCTTGGACATGTCGGCATGTTTGTAAACCTCCTTGAGCAATGTGGGGTACTCAGCCGGGCTGACTGTGACGCTCACCGTTGCAGCACCGCCCTCCTTGACCACGCTGCGGCGCTTTTCTGCACGCACCAGCTGGTCAAGCCTTGCGCGCTTGAAGCCCTCACGTTCAGCATCGAGGTTGCTGGTGCCTACCACCGTGAGCCTGAGCGACGGCCGGTCTTCAAGCGCCTTGGCCACCTTGTCGAGACCCGCCTGCGCATCGGGTTGAAGCCGCGCGCTGCCGGGCGCGAAGGCAACGTTGCCGAGCTCATCCCCCCCGCCGCCAAACGCACTGGCGAGCAAGCTGAAGGGCGCGGTAATGGCCTTGACGATCACGTTGAGGATGACCTTGATGATGATGGGACCGAGGCTGAACTGCGGGTCGTTGAGAGAGCCGCTGATGGGCAGGTCAATGTCGATCACGCCATTGCGGTCAGCCAGCAGCGCGACGGCCAGCTTGACCGGCAGGCTGGCGGTGGAGCCTTCAACCTTGTCGCCAAAACTGAGCTGGCTCAGGATGACCTTGTTGCTGGCTGTGAGTTTGCCGTCAGGCTGCACCTGGTACTTCACATCGACACTGAGCTTGCCGCGGTTGATGCCGTAGCCCGAGTATTTGACCGAGTACGGCGACAGCGGCGGAAGTTCAAGATCGCGCACCTTGCCGGTGATGTCGAGTGCAATCGGCTTGACCAATGGGTTGAGCTTGCCGAGGATTTCGAGCGAGGCCGTGCCTTCTGCCCTGCCCCGCAGTTCAAGATCAGCCATATTGGGCACACTGGCCGAGCCTGCCGGCACGGACGAAAACGCACTGAGCTTGCCGGTCAGGTCACTGAGGTTGGCCGAGTAATTGGGTTTGACAAAGCGGTCCGAGAACAGCACCTTGCCGTTGACCATGCTGATGGGGCCGAAGTTGATGATGGGCGCTGGCCCGGCTTGCGCTGCAGGAAGGGCTGTCTGGGCGGTCGTTGCAGTTGCTGAATTTGTTGGGGGGGCCACTGCTGCTGCGGTCGGCGCGAAGGTCGCCGTGCCCGGGGCTGACGCGGCCCCGGGCACTGTCCCGGACGAGGAGGACTTCACCAGGTCCTGCAGGTTGATGCGCCCTTCCGGCAGCACGATCACCCGTGCAAAAAAGTCCTGCAACACCGTCTCTTTCACATCGATGCGCGTGGCCTTGCCCGGCTCAAGCGCGACATTCAGGCCGCGCAGGTTAAGCGCCTTCCACGCCAGCAGGTCTTCGCTGGGTGCAAGGGTATTGGCCTTCATTTCTTCAATCGCAAAGTTGCCATTGACCTGCGCCTGCGGGCCCGCCGGCATCTGACGATAAACCACGCGCCCCCTGAAGCTGGCATCAGCCCGCAGCAGTTCTATATTGAGGATGTCTGCGAAGTAAGGTTCGAAAGCCTGTGCGGGCAGGCGCTCGGCCAGCACCTGGCCCTGCGCCTGTATGGGCGCCAGACCCAGATTGCCGTTAAAGCTGAGCTTGCCGGGCTCAAAGCGCCCTGTCGCCAGGCGCAGCGAAGCCTTGAGCGGCATGAGCTTTGTCGCGGCTGCTTTTGAAGATGCCCGGTCGTCAAGCACCAGCCCACCCAGTTGCGCATTGAAGGCACTGACCTCAAACACAACAGGTTTGGCGCCGGCCCTGTCCGAGAAAGACATGCTGCCACCCTCGACAACCACATCACCCACGGCCACGGCCCAGGATGGCGCAGCGGCCTTGCTCGCAGCCGTCGTGGGGGCCGGTACAGGTGCAGTGGGCGCACGGCTGCCGACCAGCCAGCGTTCGTACATCCAGCGTTTTTCTGCATCGCGGTCAACCAGGGCCCTGGGCTGGGTGAGCTGCATCTTCGCAGCCTTGAAGCTTTGGCCTGTTACGTCAATATCCACACCGGCTACATCCACCCGCTTGACCGAAACCAGCGACACCTTTCCCTCGGCCAGCAGGATGTCGCTTACCGCGAGTTGCGGCGCGGTGACCTGCAGGGTCGGCGTCTTGCCGGGGCCGGCTGCCTGCCAGTTGAACCCGAGTTGTGCATCAAGCTGACCACCGAGAGCAGGCAACAGGAACTGGCCTATGTATTTGGAAGCCATGTTCAACGGCCATGCCGCGAGCGTGGCAGTGACCTGGGCGGACTGGTCGGTGGCTGTGCCACTGAAAGCGAGCCGGGCGGGCGGTGCAGGTGTCGCGGTTTTGGCAGGCGTCTGTTTGCCCGAAGCAGCCGCTACGGGTGCGGCAGGGGCGGCATCAAGCCCGAGTGAACCGCTGAACTGCAATGGCGAACCTGCCGCGAAGGGCCAGGCAATAGCCGAGGCGTCCAGCGCCACACCAGCCAGCCTGACCTGCGCGGGCGAGGCCAGGGTTTCGTCCAGCCAGTTGACGCGGCCATCGCGTACCGCCACGCTGGCGACCTGTACCTTCCAGGGGTTTGTGGCTGCGGGTGCGGGTGCGGTCGCCACTTTTGGCGCAGCTGGGGCCGCCGGGCTGCCTTTTGAGTCAGCACTGGCCGGCTTGCCAGCATCCACCGGCAACAGGTTGAGCCGGCCCGCGCGATCACGCGACACACTCAAGACAGGCGACAGCAGCTCCACTTTTGACAGCTTCACGGACTGCGCGAGGGGCTGCACGTCATCCATGGTGATGCGCAACTGCTCAAACGCCAGTACTTCCTGGCTGGTTTTCCCGGCCGTGGCTCCAGCGCCGGGCTTGCCCGAAACCGGGCTGATGGCCGTGCCCAGCAAACGAACCTTGTCGGCAGTCAGCAGACCGGATACCTTCACGACTGCGCCCGGGTTTTGCTCAAATGAGACCTTGGTATCAGCATTGAGCACAGCGCTTTGCAGCCTGAAAGGCAGGCCTGCAGGCACATAGCCGAGGTAAGGGGTCAGGTCGAAACTGCTCAGCTTGAAGGTGGCGTCGGTCTTGTGGGTCTGGGCGAACGGTGTGCCTTCAGCAGCGGTATCAAAACTGCTGCCATTGAGTTTGAAAGCCAGGCGCGGCGCGGTTTTGACATCGCGCTGGGAATTGAGGTTGCTGAGAAAGGGAACCGACAGGTCCAGCGCCCGCAACTCATGCAACCTGCGGACGGACTGGTCGTCAAAATCGAGCTGGCCGCCCCTGATGACGATGTTGTAAAGCGCAAAACGCTGCGGGTCGCCTGCGGGAGGCGCGTCTGCTGCGGGCTTCAGGCGCTCCAGGATGTCGTCAATGTCGTAGCGCCCTTCGCCAAAATGGGTAAGCGCCAGGGCTGGCCCATCCACCTCAATCGCATCGGCCACGGGCGCCAGCCGCAGCAGGGACTGCAACTCACCATCTATATATATGCGCTTGATGCCCAGTTGGGCGGTTTTCTGGGGGGAACCCGGTTGGGCAGTCCCTCCCGCTACCCCATTGGTAGCCTGACGCCTGGCGATGGCCAGGTCGTTGACCGTGAGCTCCAGCGACCAGGGTTTGAAGTCTATGGAGCCCACCGTCACCTGACGACCCAGCTTGTCAGAAGCGATTTTTTCGATCTGGCTTTTGGCGATGCCGGGCACGAAGGCATAGGCCAGGGCCCAAAACAGCAGCACACCGCCGGCAAACCACGCAGCGCGTCGCTGCCATTTGGGCGAGCTCGCCACCCCCACTGCTGCGGAAGGAAGCTGTTTGCCCCTTGCCAGCCACTTGTCCATTGTTTTTATCGCGGTGTCAGGAATCGTCATACCCCGAGTCTTGAACGAGGCAAGGCAAAGGTCAATGACCTGCCTCAAGATTCATGCGCATTGCCGGGCTGCACCAGTTGGCACAAAGGGGGCCATACATAATGCCGCGCCGTGGCAGTGCCCCTGTAATTCGGCAGGCCCAAAGCAAAAACCCCGGCCAGCTTGACTGTCCGGGGTTGGCGGCGGGCTATAAAGCTCATGCCGTCAGGGTTTTCGCAGCAGGAGAGATGAATCGTCCCCAGTGCGATTGAAGGCAAGTGATTACCTCCAGGTTTGCCGGGGTTGGTTACCCGGTAGAGTCCGATGACTCGGACAAGGTGCAGATTAAACCTGTAGCGCTGTGCGCACAAGGAAAACTTTTAAATCACAGCAGCCGCTGTGATTGCCGCGAGGGGAGTACTGGGTAAAAAACCAGCCGTGTGCCGCCGCTGATCGCATCAACGGAGTTCGTAACTTGTAGGTCAATGCCGCAACTTGACTTAGAGCAATCTATCAAAAAGACGCCGTAAGACCTTGATTTTAGCTGCACGGGTCGAAATCCATGGTTTTTATGGCTATTTTTAATATAAAGAACCAGTTACTTATTATTGACAGGTTATTAAACAAGCCCATAAAATTCCGCCAGTCCCAAAAACCAAGGGACAACCCGAACCCGCTGCCCCGCTCATTTTGAAGCAGGCAACGTCAAACCAAGGGTCAACACAGCAAGGGCCAACACGGCACAACCTGGTTTGATGGCGACCCAATCCAGGCCCAAAGGCTCCGACCCACAACGGAACCGACTGGGCAGTAGAGAAGGAGTGCTATGACAGCGCCAGTAAATTCCCGCCTGAGGCTTCGCCTTGAGGCACACCTGAAAAACGTTCAAAGCAGTGCGGCCAGCATTGCCGACGACATCGCTCAGGGCTTTTTCGAAATCACACACAACGGCTTTGCCCTGCTGGGCCTGGCCGTCGTTTTTGCAGTGATCACACTGATCGCCCGCCCGGACCTCCGCCAGGCTGGTGAAAGCAAACTGATCACCTGGCTGCAGGCACGGCAGGAGGCCGTGATCGGCTTCACCGAGCCCGATGCGATAGACCGCGCCACCGCGTCCAACCCCAAAGACCTGCCAAAACAGCAGGCCGCCCTCGCCTACTGGCTCAGCCGCAAGTACGGCGTGGCGCCCGAGCCCCTGAGCGTGCTGGTGTCAGAAGCATTCGAAATCGGCCAGAAAGCCAGGCTGGACCCGACGCTGATCCTCGCCATCATGGCCATCGAATCGGGCTTTAACCCTTTTGCCCAAAGCCCGGTAGGCGCCCAGGGCCTGATGCAGGTCATGACCAAGGTGCATCACGACAAATACGAAAACTTTGGCGGCAAGCTGGCTGCATTTGACCCCGTGACCAACCTGCGGGTGGGCGTGAAGGTGCTGCAGGAATGCATCAGCCGCGCCGGCTCGGTTCAGGGCGGCCTCAAGTTTTACGTGGGGGCTGGCAACATGGATGACGACGGCGGTTACGCCGGCAAGGTCATGGCAGAACATGCACGCCTTCAGGCGGTTGTCGGCGGCAAGGGCCTCTCGCCTTTCCACGCAGCCCCGGCAAGGACTGTGCCCGCCAAGGCAGATCCAGCCGACGCCGCAGACCGCAAGTCGGACGAAAAAGTCGCCGCACTGGCCCAATCCTGAACTGGCGCCTGGGGGTCTCCGGCCTCCCGGTCGGGTACACTTGAGGCGTGCGCAACTGGCGATAGGCACAGCGCCTCCAGAGCTTCTGGCAGGACCTGATGCTGACGTGGGACACCACTGGGAAGCGCACCGCGGGGGCCTTTTTTGGCCGAAGCGTTCAGCCGTTCGCCTGGGCAGCCCTTGTTTCATTGCTTCAATGACTGACAGGGACCACGTCTTTAAGGACTGCCATGTACGACCGCAATATCCTGGTTGAACAAACCGACCCCGAAATCTTCGCCGCCATACAGGCTGAAAACGCCCGGCAAGAGCACCATATCGAGCTGATTGCCAGCGAAAACTACGCCTCCCCAGCCGTGCTGGCTGCGCAGGGCTCACAACTTACCAACAAATACGCTGAAGGCTACCCGGGCAAGCGCTACTACGGTGGCTGCGAATTCGTCGATGTGGCCGAACAGCTGGCGATTGACCGTATCAAGAAAATTTTTGGCGCCGACGCCGCCAACGTGCAGCCGCATTGCGGTGCATCCGCCAACGAAGCCGTCTTTCTGGCTTTCCTGAAACCCGGCGACACCATCATGGGCATGAGCCTGGCCGAAGGCGGCCACCTGACCCACGGCATGGCACTGAACATGAGCGGCAAGTGGTTCAATGTCGTGAGTTATGGTCTCAATGACAAGGAAGAAATCGACTACGACGCCATGGAACGCAAGGCGCATGAGTCCAAACCAAAGCTGATCATTGCCGGTGCCTCCGCCTACAGCCTGCGCATCGATTTCGAACGTTTCGCAAAAGTGGCCAAGGCCGTCGGCGCAATCTTCATGGTGGATATCGCCCACTACGCCGGCCTGGTGGCTGCAGGTGTGTACCCCAACCCGGTGCCGCATGCCGACATCGTCACCTCGACCACGCACAAGAGCCTGCGCGGCCCGCGCGGCGGCATCATTTTGATGAAGGCCGAGCACGAAAAAGCCATCAACAGCGCCATCTTCCCCGGCCTGCAGGGCGGCCCGCTGATGCACGTGATCGCCGCCAAGGCTGTGGCCTTCAAGGAGGCCATGGCCCCCGAGTTCAAGACCTACCAGCAGCAGGTCGTGAAAAATGCGCAAATCGTTGCCGAGACCCTGATCCAGCGCGGCCTGCGCATCGTCAGCGGCCGTACCGAATCGCACGTCATGCTGGTTGATCTGCGCGCCAAGGGCATCACCGGCAAGGAAGCCGAGGCTGTGCTGGGCAGCGCCCACATGACCATCAACAAGAACGCGATCCCCAACGACCCCGAAAAGCCCATGGTCACCAGTGGCGTGCGCATAGGCACCCCGGCCATGACTACTCGCGGCTTCAAAGACGAAGAGGCCCGCGCCACCGCCAACCTGATTGCCGACGTGCTGGACAACCCGCGCGACACGGCAAACCTTGAAGCCGTGCGCGCGAAGGTCAAGGTTCTGACCACCCGCTTCCCGGTCTACAAATAAGGGAGCGGTTTTGGGCATTTCCGGACATTCAGGCCATGGTATTGAATTCACGGAATTGCCCGGATGAAATGCCCTTTTTGCGGCAACCTCGAAACCCAGGTCGTTGAAACCCGGGTGTCGGAAGACGCCGACTTCATACGCCGCCGCCGCCAGTGCGGCGCGTGTGAAAAGCGTTTCACGACCTACGAGCGGCCTGACGTCACCTTTCCGGCCATCGTCAAAAAAGACGGTCGGCGCATCGAGTACAAACGCAGCAAGATCCTCGGCAGCATGAACCTGGCTTTGCGCAAGCGTCCGGTCAGTACCGAACAGATTGACTCGGCCATAGAGCGAATTGAAGAAAAACTGCTGAGCCTGGGCGTGCGTGAGGTGGTGTCAAACCGCATTGGCGAGCTGGTCATGCGCGAGTTGAAGAAGCTCGACAAGGTCGCCTACATCCGCTTCGCCAGCGTTTACCGCAGTTTTGAGGATATCGACGAGTTCAAAACCCTGGTGGACGAAGTCCGGCGGTAGGCGGAACTATTCCACATTTGTAACGCCACTGGTCGTCTGTGGTGTTCCGCCTGTCTGCAACGCTGGTCGGTCAACCCGGGCACGGGCAAAATCAGGGCCATGCATAAACCCGGCGGATTCACGCTGCTTGAAGTGGTGGTAGTGATGGCGATCATTGCCATCATGACTGCGCTCGCAGCACCTGGCATTATTGGGTTGATCCAGTCCAATTCGGTGGCCAGTAATGTGAACACCTTCATGGCCGACATACGTTTTGCGCGCAGTGAGGCCGTCAGGCGCGGCGGTGCGGTGGTGATGTGTCGCAGCGACGACCCCGAAGCTGCAGCCCCTACCTGCGGAACCGGGTCCGGACCAGGAAACAACGGCTGGGTCAGCGGCTGGATCATTTTCGAAGACCGTGATGGCTCCCAGAACTACACCAGCGCCGGGGACCAGGCCCAGTTGCTCAAGGTTCAGGGACCGATTGTCAACCTCGACTCAATCGTGGAAGCCAGCAGCACCAAATTCCAGTTTACCGCGACAGGCCGCATGAAAAACCTCACGTCGGCCACGTCACTGCAATTTGGCAGCAACATGCCGAACACACGTCAGCGGGTCGTCTGCGTCAATGGCTCGGGACGAGTTCGAATAGCGGGTGACGGAACTGCTTCCTGCAGTGCTGCAACGGATCAATGACACATTCAACCAACTTACCAAGCCAGCGTGGCGCAACCCTCATTGAGGTGCTGGTGACCATGCTGATATTGTCCATGGGTCTCCTTGCGATGGGTGCCATGATGGCTTACTCCAGCCTTTTGCCAAAGTTTTCCGGAAATCGCTCGGTTGCGGTCAGTACCGCCAGCAACATGATTGACCGCATGCGGGCAAATCCGACCACACAGACCCCAAGCTTCTCGCTCACGGCGTACAACACCGCAACTTTTTCGACAAGTTTCACGCCGTCAGGGACATTGCCT
Organism: Polaromonas sp.; assembly: GCF_016185115.1. GTDB lineage: Bacteria > Pseudomonadota > Gammaproteobacteria > Burkholderiales > Burkholderiaceae_C > Polaromonas. The sequence continues at coordinate 304,745 of NZ_JACPOF010000030.1, forward strand.
GCGGGCAGCACATGCAGCTATCCCAGTTGCACGCAAACAGCCATGGCCAATATGGACATCGCCATCATCCAGCAGCAATTGAGTCAGCAGCTTTCCCCTGCGGGAATCACCATCGCGGTAACAGATGCCGCGAATAACGAAGGCAACCTCTGGGTTATCTGGCAGGAACCTTCCAGCATTGCAACCCTGAGTACGGGCAGTGACAACTGTCCAGCCGCGATAACAGCCCTGGGCCTGTCTCCAGCTCCGCGCTGCGTATACATGCCATTCAAACTATGAAGAGCCATCACATGCTCCCGGGATCCCACCAAAGGGGTCTGACTCTGATAGAGCTGATGATCTCGCTCACGCTGGGCATGATCATCATGATTGCGGTTATCAGCGCCTACCTTGCCGCATCGGGAGCAGGTCGCACGGCGGAAGCCATCGGGCGCATGAATGAAGACGGCCAGACGGCCTTGACCATACTCTCACAACAGTTACGCATGGCTGGCGTGAACCCGTCCCAGTCGGACAGATCGACCCAGACGGTAGCCGGCAGCCCCAACCTGCGAGGCAATTCCGTACCACTGCACAACACGGTCACCAACGCCTTTGCCATACGGGCCTGTGACACCACCTTTTCAAACATCACGTCGTCAGCGGTCTCAACCGCGGGCCTGACCTGTGTCCATGCCGCCGGCAGTACAGGCCCGGACTCGATTTCCATTGCCTACGAGGCTGACCGCTACAACACTATTCCCACAAGTGCAGGCATACCGACCGACTGCATGGGAAGTGGCCTGACGGCGCTGTCACCGGTGCCGAACTACCTCAAATCAGATGGTGTCACAACGGTCAGCCCCAATATTTACGAAGCTGAAAACCGGTACTACATAGGCACGTCAACTTATGTCACCAATCCGACGCTGTATTGCAAAGGCAAGGCGACGGCCAATGCACAACCATTGGTTGAAAACATAGAAAACCTGCAATTTACCTTTGGCATGATCAATCCGATCACCACGACTTTCGCTTATTTGTCTGCCACCCCGACGTATACCGCTACCATGGTTCTTGGTTATCTGTCGGCATTCAACGTTGAAAATTTCGGCGACCCCAGTCCGCTTGGTGCTGCCGGCGCCACCCCCCTGCGATGGAATGCGGCAAAAACCGTACGGATCTGCGTCGTGGCACGCAGCGAAGGGCTGGTGGCTGACTCGATTGCATCGGCGCAGTATCTCGACTGCAATGGAACACTGGTTACCCCTGCGGACAGGCGCTTGAGGCGGGCATACACCACCAGCGTCATCATGCGTAACCAGTAGCCGGATGTCAGCGATCACACCATGCACAAACGCAAATTGAAACACTCGCCAGGCGGGCAGGCGCAGAGCAAGGCCCAGCGGGGCATCGTACTCATCATGGCCCTGATCATGCTGGTCGTGATTTCCTTGCTGACGGCCATGAGCGTGCGCAACGCAACATCAAGCGAGGGGGTCAATGCCGCGGTGCGGCAGACGCAACTCGCAACCCAGTCGGCCGAAACCGCATTACGCTACTGTGAAGCAGGTTTGATCTCAAGGCTGACCTACACCACCGGCGTCCAGACGCCCACCTACATACTTTCACCGCCCGGATCGTCCACCGTCACCATGACGGATATCCACTGGCAGGAGCCTGTAACAGGCACGCCGACATCCGTGATACCCGCCAACTGGGATACAAATTCGTCGGGCAACCCCGACCGCATATTGGTCGTGCCCCTGTCCAGTGTCAATCGTGGCGGCATCACGACCACTTTTGCCCGGCCACCCGAGTGCATGATCGAGCGACTGAATCCCGTCACATCGGACAGACACACCAAAAACTTTGTCATCACGGCCCGGGGCTTCGGCCCGGAAGTCGCCGCGGCGGACGCGAACAGAACCCGCCCCATAGGCAGTGAGGTGTGGATGCAGTCCACACTGGAATTCAATTAGGCAACGCTCGGCAGAGGCTCACCATGCTCAATTTTCTAAGCTTGAAGATCTTGCGGTACTTACGCGCGACGGCTGTGGCATTCGCCGTGCTGGTCTTGTCCTTCGCAGCCCTGCAACCGGTTCAGGCTCAAATATCACAAACGCCACTGCTGACACAGGCGGGTTCGGTTGAGCCCAACCTGATGCTGATGTTCGATGACTCAGGGTCGATGGTCGCGCAATTCATCTACCAGTTTGGCGGGCCGGAAAGCGGTTACGGGCGTGCGGGACCTGGCACGTCCGCTTCATTCTCGACAAACTGTCCGATAAACCTCCGGGGCATTAACTGCAGCACCTATCCCTCGCCGGGAAGCATCACCGTTACGGGCACCTACAACCCCCCACCAAGTGATTGGTACTGGGAGATGTCTCCCGATGTCAATGGCCTGTACTACGACCCAAGAGTTACCTATAACACCCGGGTCAATGCGACGGGCACCTTCTCTACCCCGGGCGTCACGTCAACCACGGCATTTAACGTCTATTTTTACAAGAACAGTTCCAACGTCAATGTGACCTGGCCAGGAGTGACCGGTACTGCAGCTTTTCCAACACCCACCCTGATTACGAGTTATTTCTCGGGCAGCAATACGTATGTGCCCGGCACTTCACTTCTGGCAATCGGCGCAACTCCAAACTTGTCTTACCCCTCCACAGTGAGCAGCACCACGGGGCCATTCCCCAAGTTTCTCAACAGAACAGATTGCGCGGGAAACTCCTGCTCTCTTGCGGAGGAAAGACAGAATTACGCCAACTGGCAAAAATACCACAGCAACCGCATGGACGTGGCCAAAACGGGGCTGGGCTACGCTTTCCAGAACATGACGCAGTCCATACGTTTGGGCTGGTCTACGATCAATGATTTGAAAAACAACAGCGCGGTCGCTGCCGGCGTCGGGTTATACACACAGGCGCAAAAAAATGCGTTTTACAACTGGCTTTATTCAATAGATATAGGCGGGGGTACTCCGACTCATTTTGCACTTGACAATGTAGGAAAGTATTTTTCAAGAAGTGACAATCTGGGCCCTTGGGCAAGCAGCCCCATCGTCAGCTCAACCGGCATCGTCACCTTGAGCACCACTACAACCGACACCGTAGCCATACGCGCAGCGCAATACTCTTGCCGCAGGTCGTTTGCCATGCTCACAACGGACGGCTATTACAACGACAGCTATTCGGGCCTGGGGAATATTGACAACACATCAGCAGGGCCCATCACTGGCACAACGGCCACGGGCGGCACACTGACATACAGCTACAACGGGACTGCCAAACCTTACGCCGACAGCCAGTCCAACACGCTTGCAGATGTGGCGATGAAATACTGGATTACGGATTTACGGACAGACCTCCCCAACCGGGTCAAGCAAATCACGCCCTCCGTGATTAACGGGCTGACAACAACAGTCGCCAATGAATCCTTCTGGCAAAACATGAGTTTTTATGCGGTCGGACTGGGTGTATACGGAACCTTGCCGCAAACGGCCACGCAACTGGCGTCGCTCACATCGGGTGCATCATCATGGCCTACGGTAGGCGGTGAAGATGAAACGGCCATGGATGATTTATGGCACGCCACGATCAACGCCCGCGGGAAAATCCTGAGTGCCAAAAACGCCGGCTCACTCAACGATGCGGTCGAAGGCATGCTGGCAGACATCAGCAAGAACACTTCTTCCCAGTCCGGTGTGGCAGCATCCACCCTCAGCCTGACGAATGGCACCCGGAAATACACCCCGAAATACACCACGGGGGAATGGACAGGCAACGTCATTGCAACAGCGCTCGACCCTTCGTCCAGTGCGGAGATATCCATCACATGGCAGGTGGTGGACACAAACCCCATCACCAGCGCCACCTACAACGGCATACCGGGCTACAGCACCCGGAATATCTATGCCTGGAATGGTACGGCGATGGGCAACTTCAACGCCCTGAACACCTACGTGATGTCAAACGTGGTGGGCGCAAATACAAACCTGATCAACTATCTCAGGGGTGACCGAACCAATGAAGACCCCAATGGCACGGCGCTGTACCGCGCGAGGAAGTTTTTGCTGGGCGACATCGTCAATTCGTCCCCCGTATTTATCAGGGGGGCGCTCAATTCCAGCTATGACCAGTTGCCCTCAGGCACTTACGGACAGTCCACCTATGCGGCGTTTGTGACCAGCAAGGCGGCCCGAGCCGAGGGCGTGCTGTTTGCCGGGGCCAATGACGGCATGCTTCACGGCTTCCGGGACAGCACTGGCACAGAGATTTTTGCCTATGTGCCGAGCGCCGTGATGCCCAAACTGCATTTGCTGGCCAGCAGAAGCTACGACCACCAATATTATGTAGACGGCCCCAACGTGGAAGCAGACGCTTGCCTGAGCGGGGGGTCCGGGTGCACCACCTGGTCAAACCTGCTGATAGGAACGGCCGGTGCGGGTGCCAAAACGGTTTACGCACTTGATGTCACCGACCCCATCAACATGTCGGCATCGAGTGTGAAATGGGAGATCACGCCCTCGACCCCCGGCTATGCAAGCCTGGGGTACATCCTCACTGATGTACAGACCGGATTGACCAAGAGTGGTGAGTGGGTTGCCATATTCGGCAACGGTTATTACGGCTCCAGCACAATGGCCAGCCTGTATGTTGCCAACCTTGACACGGGTGCATTGATCAAGCAGATCAGCACCGGCGTGGGCGGAAGCAACGGCCTGGGCGGCGTGCGGGTGGTACGGGACAGCAATCAGCGCATCATTGGCGCCTACGCCGGTGACGCCAGGGGCAACCTGTGGAAGTTTGATCTATCAAGCGCAAGCAGCGCGGGTTGGGGTCTGGGCCTGTCAAATTCGCCCCTCTACAGCGGCACCACGACAAAATCCATCACCGCCCAACCCACGGTTGTTGCGAATCCCAATGGCGGCAATGTGATTGTCTTTGGCACCGGCAAGCTCTACGACGCGACAGACGTCACAAACACGGTGACCCAGACGATGTATGGCATATGGGACAGCGTGTCATTTGGAAGCAGCACAACCCCCTTGGGCGTGACACAGACAGGTGTGTCCAGCCTGGTACAGCAAACCATTTCAACAGTGGCCACAACAGGCACCAAAATAGTCACGGCTTCCAACCTGAGTACGTCGACCGTCACGGTCAACTACTACACAGTCTCGACAAATTCGGTGGACTTCGCCACCAAAAGGGGCTGGTATATGAACCTCCCCAATACCGGGCAGAGATCCATCTACTCTTCTGAGGCGCTGGTTAGTGGATATGTGCTGCTCGACACCGTGTCACCGTCGAATGTCTCCCTGGACCCATGCATTCAGACCGGGTCAGGGAGGGCATGGAATTACGTCATTGATGGTGTCACGGGCAGTGGCCCTACGACAGCCATTTTTGACACCAACGGAGACGGCATCATCAACACGTCCGACGTGATTGTGGCGGGTTATGAGAATACGGCCGACGGTCGAACGCGGGTGATCAAAAATGACAGCAAATCAGACTCGACCGGGACTTACTACAATCCTCTCAGCACCGAACAACAGCCCGGGTTCAGGATCAGGATTCCCCCCCAGGTTTTCAATCCATTGACCAATATCAGCAATATCGGTGGCGGCAAGCGCTCCTGGCGACAGCTGTTCCCACGCTGAGGTATTTTTCAGGGGCCTTTGCGGCCCCGTCTGGCATCACCATTTTCCCCATCGCAACGGGAGTTTTCAAAAAATGAAACAGCAATCGTCACACATGAGGAGGCCCCATGGCTTCACACTGATCGAACTCATGATCACGGTGGTCATCATTGGCATCCTGGCCAGCATCGCACTGCCCTCCTACAACAGTTATATCGCGAGAGCCAGGCGCGCCGACGCCAAAGCGCAATTGCTGCAGGCCGCCCAGTTCATGCAGCGCTTTTACGCCGCAAATGACCGTTATGACCAGGATCGGGGCAGTAACAGCGTACTTGGAAGCGGGGTCGGCATGCCCGATGGTCTCAGGGTTTCGCCGGCAGACGGAACCGCCCTCTACCAATTGAACCCCGCCATCAGTGCTGCGGGCAACTACACGGCCACTGTGAGTGTCACAGCCTTCACCCTGTCGATGTCTCCGATTCTCGGGCGCTCCCAGGCGGCAGACGCGTGCGGCATTTTCACCATTACGTCTACCGGCATCAAGGGCGTGACGGGCAATACCAAGACCCGGGATGAATGCTGGAAGTAAATTGTCGTTGAGCAACGCGTGCCGACAGCGTACGAGATGACTGGACCCGGCGCTTGGGCAACGGGCAGCGCATGACTCCTGCTGCAGCACATGAAGGTTTTGTTGGGCAGGCGCTCGCCCTGGCTCGATCAGCGTGTTACATCACCTCACCCAACCCCCGCGTGGGATGCGTGCTGGTCTCATCCGATGGCAAGGTCATCGGCGAGGGCCACACGCAAAAAGCCGGCGGCCCACACGCCGAAGTAGCGGCACTCGCAGACGCTGCAGCGCAAGGCCGTGATACAGCCGGTGCAACCGCTTATGTCACGCTTGAGCCCTGCTCCCACCACGGCCGAACGGGCCCCTGCTGCGATGCACTGATTGCCGCAGGTATCAAAAAAGTTGTGGCCTCCCTACCCGATCCGAATCCGCTGGTCGGTGGCCAGGGTTTTGCGCGTTTGCGCGCAGCGGGTGTTGAGGTTGAAATCGGCCCGGGCGCTGCCGAATCGCGTGAACTGAATATCGGGTTTTTCAGCCGCATGATCCGCAAGACGCCGTGGGTGCGCATGAAAGTGGCCGCCTCGCTGGATGGCAAGACTGCACTCATGAACGGGCAAAGCCAGTGGATCACCGGTGAAGCTGCGCGCACCGATGGCCATGCATGGCGCGCACGCAGTTGCGCCGTGTTGACGGGCATAGGCACCGTGCTTGAAGACAACCCCCGCCTGGATGTGCGTCTGGTCGATACGCCACGCCAGCCTCATCTGGTGGTGGTTGACAGCCGGCTGGAAACACCACCTGACGCAAAGCTGTTTATCGCAGGCCGCGCCTTGTACATCTACGCGGCAGTGCCCGATGGCGCAAAGAAACAGGCGCTTGAAGCGCGCGGCGCCAAGGTCATTTACCTGCCTGGCCCAACAGGCAAGGTCGACCTGGCAGCCATGCTGCTCGACCTTGCGAAACGTGAAATCAATGAACTGCACGTCGAGGCCGGCCACAAGCTCAACGGGTCGTTTCTGCGCGAAGGCCTGGTTGATGAGCTGCTCCTCTACAGTGCGCCGCAGCTGCTCGGCACCGCCCAGGGCATGGCCTCATTTGGCCCGCTTGAAAGCCTGCAGGATGCGGTCAGGCTGCGCTTTTTATCAACGCAGCTGGTGGGCGATGACCTGCGAATACTGGCGCGGGTTACAGGCCGGGACCAGTTCCAGGTCGATTTCCACCGCAGCGATTGACCCCGTTTGTCATTGCGGACTGGATCCGCAATCCATGAACCCCGTTCCGGAAAGCCTCAAAAGCCATGGATCCCGGATCCAGTCCGGGATGACAAAGCCCCAGGCGAGACATTCACACCTTCATTTCTCGCCTTTTGAGGTTTAATCAGCCCCGGGCAGGAAGGCCGACCCGATTCCCTGCGAAAATAGCGCATGTTTACCGGAATCATCACCGGCTTGGGGCGCATCGTCGACATCCAAAGCCTGGGCAGCTCTTCAGACCATGGCAAGCGTCTCACCATTGAAACGCCGGCGGGTTACCTCAGTGATGTCGGTCTGGGGGACAGCATCGCCCTCAATGGCGCCTGCATGACAGCCGTATCGCTCGACCTTCCAGCAAACCGCTTCACCATAGACATTTCCGCCGAATCGCTGGACAAGACCAGCGGGCTGTCAGAGCCCGGCATCATCAATCTTGAAAAAGCCCTGCGGGCGCATGACAGGCTGGGCGGGCACATCGTCTCCGGCCATGTTGACGGTATCGGCACTGTCACACACTTTGCCGAAGTCGGCGAAAGCTGGGAACTGCGCATACAGGCACCGCTTGAACTTGCCAAATACATGGCCTACAAGGGCTCCATCACCGTCAACGGCGTCAGCCTGACCGTCAACCGGGTTCAGGACCTGGCCGATGGCAAGGGCTGCGAGATCAGCATCAACCTGATCCCGCACACCGTCGAAAACACCGCGCTGGGCCAGCTCAAACAGGGCTCCAGGGTCAACCTTGAAATCGATCTGATCGCGCGCTACGTCGAGCGCATGCTCCAGGACACCGGAAAGAACCAGCACCAATGACAGTCGCCCCAATCTCCATTTCCCCCATAGAAGACATCGTTGCCGAGATGAAGGCTGGCCGCATGGTCATCCTCATTGATGAAGAAGACCGCGAGAACGAAGGCGACCTGGTCCTGGCCGCAGACCACGTCACGCCGGAGGCCATCAACTTCATGGCGCGTTATGGCCGCGGCCTGATTTGCCTGACGCTGACGCGCGAGCGCTGCGAACGCCTGCAGTTGCCGCCCATGGCCAGCCGCAATGGCACCAAGCACTCGACCGCTTTCACGGTGTCGATTGAGGCGGCCGAAGGCGTGACCACAGGCATATCCGCAGCTGACCGCGCGCGTACCGTGCAGGCCGCCGTCGCCAAAGATGCGAAGGTCAGCGACCTGGTGCAACCCGGCCACATCTTTCCTCTGCAGGCCGTTGACGGCGGCGTGCTGATGCGCGCCGGTCACACCGAAGCCGGCTGTGACCTGGCCGGGATGGCGGGCTGCTCACCCACCGCCGTGATCTGCGAGATCATGAAAGACGATGGCGAGATGGCCCGCCTGCCCGACCTGCTGATTTTTGCAGCCGAGCACAAGCTCAAGATTGGCACGATTGCCGACCTGATCGAACACCGCAGCCGCAACGAGTCACTGATCGAAAAAGTCGGCAGTCGCACGCTCACCACCACTTTTGGCGAGTTCATCGCACATGCCTTCAAGGACAAGACTAGCCAGGGCTTGCATCTCGCCCTGGTCAAGGGCCAATGGTCAGCAGACGAAGCCGTGGCGGCACGCGTGCATGAGCCGCTGTCGGTACTGGACGCACTCGAAGTCGGGCGTGCCATGCATTCGTGGAGCCTGGACCAGAGCCTTCGCTATATCGCCGACGCGGGCAAGGGCGTGGTGGTGCTGCTCAACTGCGGTGAGAGTGCCGAGCAGTTGCTGGCCCAGTTTGAAGGCACGGCCCGCGCCAGCCAGGCGCCGGAACGTGGCCGCATGGACCTGCGCACCTACGGTGTCGGCGCGCAAATCCTGCTCGAATGCGGCGTGCACAAAATGAACGTGCTGGGCAACCCGCGGCGCATGCCCAGCATGGCGGCAGGCTACGGCCTGGAAATCGTCGGCTACATCAACAAATAACAAACTGAAATCAAGAGGAAGCCATCATGTTTGGTGCAGACAAAGGAACAGCCGACAGGCTGGACGGCAAAAAGCTGGTGATCGGCATCGTGCAGGCGCGTTTCAACGAACCTGTGACCAACGCGCTGGCCGATGCCTGCCTGCTGGAGCTGGGGGCGCTGGGCGTGGAAGCCAAACACATCAAGCACGTCAAGGTGCCTGGTGCTCTTGAAGTTGCCAGTGCGCTGCAGGTGATGGCCGAGAGTGACAAATACGACGCGCTGGTCGCGCTGGGCTGCATCATCCGCGGTGAGACCTATCACTTTGAGCTGGTCGCGAATGAAAGCGGCGCGGCTGTCACACGCGTGGCGCTTGACTACCAGATACCGATTGCCAATGCCATCCTGACCACTGAAAACCTGATTCAGGCCGAAGTGCGCCAGACCGACAAGGGCCGTGACGCTGCCCGTGTCGCCGTTGAAATGGCCAACCTGCTCAACGACCTGGCCTGAACTGAAAACCCCTATGTCTGAACCGACCGCCAAACCCAAGCGCCCGCCGCAAAAGCGCACAGGCCTGACCGATACCGGCGTTAAAAAAGCGGCCGACAAATCCGGCCGCACCCGTGCCCGTGAATTTGCCATGCAGGCGCTCTACCAGCACCTGGTGGGCCGCAACGAGGCCGACGCCATAGACACATTCACACGTGACCTCGTCGGCTTTCACAAGGCCGACTCGGCCCACTACGACGCATTGCTGCACGGCTGCATAGACGATGGACAGGCGCTGGACGCCGCCATCACGCCGCTGCTCGACAGGCCCATGGCCGAGATCTCACCCATAGAGCATTCGGTGTTGTGGATAGGCGCTTACGAATTCAAGAACTGCCTCGACGTGCCCTACCGCGTGGTGATCAACGAATGCATAGAACTGGCCAAGGCCTTTGGGGGTACCGACGGCCACAAATACGTCAACGGCGTGCTGCACAAGTTGGCGCCTTCGTTGCGTGCAGCTGAAGTTGCTGCAGACAATGCCAGGTAAGACGGCGTCTTGAAAGGCATGCTTTGAGGATTGCACAAAGAGCCCAGAAAATCGAGCCGTTTTACGTGATGGAGGTCGCGAAAGCGGCTTCGCTTCTTGCAGGCCAGGTCGCGCACACCGCCGACCCGATGATCTTTTTGAACATCGGCGAACCCGACTTCACCGCACCGCCGCTGGTGCAGGAAGCGGCTACCAAAGCCATACACGACGGCGCGACCCAGTACACGCAGGCTACAGGCCTGTGGGAACTGCGCGAAAAAATCAGTGGCTGGTATGCCTCGCGCTTCAAGGTCGACGTCGCTCCCAACCGCATCATCATCACTGCCGGCGCCTCTGCAGCCCTGCAGCTGGCCTGCCTGGCGCTGATAGAAGCCGGCGACGAAATCCTGATGCCGGACCCGAGCTATCCCTGCAACCGGCATTTTGTAAGTGCAGCAGAAGGCCAGTCGGTGTTGATTCCGACCACTGCCCAAGAGCGCTTCCAGCTGACGCGTGAAAAAGTCGAGGCCGCGTGGAATCACAAGACGCGCGGCGTCCTGCTCGCATCGCCCTCCAACCCCACCGGCACATCGATTGCGCCTGAAGAGCTGCAACGCATTCATGAATACGTGGAAAGCCGTGGCGGCATCACACTGATCGACGAGATCTACCTCGGCCTCAGCTACGAAGAGCACTTCGGCCACACGGCGCTGGCCATGCCCAATGAGCTGGGCCAGAGCGTCATCAGCATCAACTCCTTCAGCAAATATTTCAACATGACGGGCTGGCGGCTCGGCTGGCTGGTGGTGCCTGAGGCGCTGGTGCCTGTGATTGAGCGCATCGCACAAAACCTGTTCATCTGCGCCAGCACTGTGGCCCAACATGCAGCGCTCGCCTGTTTCGAGCCTGAAAGCCTGGCCGAATACGAACGCCGCCGCAGCGAATTCAAGGCCAGGCGCGACTATTTCATACCCGAGCTGAACCGCCTGGGGCTGACCGTACCGGTGATGCCCGACGGCGCGTTTTATGCCTATGCCGATTGCACCTCACTTGTAAAAAAATGGGGGTTGGCAGAACACAGGGCTGACGGCACCGGTGGTAGCTGGGACCTCGCTTTTGAGCTGATGAAGCGCGCACACCTGGCCGTCACGCCAGGGCGGGATTTCGGCACCGCCTCGCCTGAAAAATACGTACGGTTTTCAACGGCGAGTTCGATGGCGCATCTCAAGCAAGCCATTGCCCGGCTGGAGAAGGTCATTGGATAAGCCTGCCTTCCAATGGCCCATCCGTGTTTACTGGGAAGACACAGACGCGGGCGGCATTGTTTTTTATGCCAACTACCTGAAGTTTTTTGAACGTTCACGCACCGAATGGCTCAGATCACTGGGCATTGAACAGCAGCGGCTCAAGAAAAGTGAAGGCGGCATGTTTATCGTCAGCGACACCAGCGTGCGCTACCTGCGCCCTGCACGGCTGGATGATGAACTTCTTGTTACCTCCACCCTCCAGGAATTGGGCCGTGCATCCATAACAATAGTGCAGCAGGCGCTTTTAAAATCCGGGCAGGACAGCACCCTGCTTTGCGAAGGCACCATACGCATAGGCTGGGTCAGCGCTACAAGCTTGCAGCCAACCCGAATTCCGGCCAGCATCATCAACAGCCTTAAAAACTGAAACACCAGCATGAACCAAGACCTTTCCATCGTCAGCCTTATTCTTCATGCCAGCTGGGTCGTCCAGGGCGTTGTGGCGCTGCTTGTGGGTGTGTCGATTGCAAGCTGGGCCGCCATCTTCAGGAAAATCATTTCCATCAAGCGTGTGCAGGCACTCAATGAAGAGTTCGACCGCGAGTTCTGGTCCGGCACCAGCCTGAATGATCTGTTTGCCAGCGCCACACAGAACGCCAAACACTCGGGCTCCATGGAGCGCATTTTTGCCAGCGGCATGCGTGAGTACCAGAAGCTGCGCGAGCGCCGCATCACCGATGCAGGCACGCTGCTCGACGGCGCACGCCGTGCCATGCGTGCCGGTTACCAGCGCGAGCTGGATGCGATTGAGGCCAACCTCTCTTTCCTGGCGACTGTCGGCTCTGTTTCGCCCTACGTCGGCCTGTTCGGCACGGTCTGGGGCATCATGCACGCCTTCACCGGGCTGGCCGCGCTGGAGCAGGTTACGCTGGCCACGGTGGCACCTGGCATTGCCGAGGCGCTGGTCGCCACCGCCATCGGCCTCTTTGCTGCCATACCCGCTGTCGTTGCCTATAACCGTTTTGCGCACGATATTGACCGCATCGCCAACAAGCTCGAAACCTTTATCGAAGAGTTCTCCAATATCCTGCAGCGCAACCTTGGGGCACAAAGCCCCTCAGGACATTAAGCATGCCGGGCGTTGTTTCCCGCGGCCGGGACCGCCGCACCATCAGTGAAATCAACATGGTGCCTTTCATCGACGTGATGCTGGTGCTGCTCATCATCTTCATGGTGACGGCGCCGCTCATCACGCCCAGCATGATTGCGCTGCCCAAGGTCGGCAAGGCCCCATCGCAACCGCAAAACCCTATACAGATTCTGATCAGCAAGGACGAAACCGTGCAGATCAAGGTCAAGACCGACGCCGTGCCCAGCAACGTCAACAACGTGGCCGCCGACATCGTGAAGATGGACGCCAACGTCAAGGCCGGCGCCAATGCCGTGCCTGTGGTCATCAGCGCCGACAAGTCCATCAAGTACGAAACCGTCGTCAAGGTGATGGACAACCTGCAGAAGGCCGGTGTCTCGCGCGTCGGGCTTTCAGTGCAGACCGGCAAATAAACCAGACGCACCATGCCCAGCGCAGCAGACCGCATTGAATTTGGCCCGCCACGCGATGCCGGTTCGATGCGCGCCTTTTGTTTTGCGCTGCTGGCCCACGCGCTGCTGATTGCCGCGCTGACCTGGGGCGTGAACTGGAAGCGCACGGACCAGTCGGTGGCCTTTGAAGCCGAGATCTGGTCCGCCGTGCCCCAGGCCGCCGCGCCCAAACTGGTCGAGCCACCTCCCCCGCCGCCGCCCGAGCCACCGCCCAAACAGCCCGAAGTCAAGGCCGCTCCGCCGACTCCCAACGTAGATATCGCTCTTGAGCAGGAGAAAAAGCGCAAGTTGCTGCAGCAGCAGAAAGAGCGCGAGGAACTGCAGGCTAAGAAAGACAGGGAGCAGAAGGCAAAGGAAGACCAGGCCAGAAAGCTCGCCGCACAGCAGGACGCCAAAAAACTGGAAGACCAGAAGCTCGCCAAACAGCGTGAGCAGGACAAGCAGGCCCAGACAACAACGGCCAAACAACGCGAGGAAGCCCTCAAACGCATGATGGGGCTGGCAGGCGCATCGGGCGCATCCGAATCAACCGGCACGGCCAGGCAGTCCAGCGGCCCCTCGCAGGGCTACGGCGCCAGGGTCAGGGCCGCAGTCAAGCCCAACATCGTGTTTGCCGATGACGTGTCTGGCAACCCGATTGCCGAGGTCGAGGTACGCACCTCATCGAACGGCACCATCATCAGTCAGCGCCTGGTCAAGTCGAGCGGCAATGCCGCTTGGGATGAGGCCGTGATCAAAGCCATCATCCGCACCGGCACCATGCCGCGCGATGTGGACGGGCGGGTGCCTTCCGCCATGGTCCTGAGCATGCGTGTGAAGGATTGAGTCTGGGCGTCAGCAGGCAGACTTGCTATTGAATCAATAGCTGCTCACGCACGTATTTAAAGGGCTACAGCCGTTTTTGTGCCTAAAAATGGCCTTTTTTTGGCTGTTTGAAGCGTTTTGGGCAGGATTTTCAGATTGCAACAACCCCAGAACACATAATTTTGCCGTATACGTTAAATTTTTGCCGTATACATTAAAATAACCTCCACCACTTTAAACACCGGCGTCATCCCGGACTCGATCCGGGATCCATCCCCGCTTTTATCAAGCGTCAGCGCTCAACCAGCATGGATTGCGGATCGTGGTCCGCAATGACAGGCGGGGAAGCGATCCCGGCCGCCCCCACCCCATCACTCGTAGACGATATGCGCCTGGCCCCTGTCTGCCTGCGCCATCCAGCTCGCCAGCGCTGCATCGGTCGGGAAGAATTTGGCGCGTTCGTCCAGCACGATGTCGGCGTTGACAGAACCAAAGTCCGCTTCGCGCCGCACACTCAGGCGCACGGGCAGGCCCCTTACTACTTCCAGTTCGCCCTGCTGCGACATTTCGCGTCGGGGCGGAAAGTCGCGCACCATACGCGAGATGTCGGGCGCCGTGCCATTGACCGCTACGCGCAGGTACTTGCCGAACTTGCAGCGCGCGGTTTCCAGGTCCCAGACCTGCGTGACCTTGAGCCGGTAGCCGCCCGAGAAGCGGTCTGGCTGCAGCACGCCCTGCACGATGACGAGTTCATCGTCCTTCAGCAGGTTGCGGTTGGCGTTGAGCGTCGCCTCGTCCGCCGTGGCCTCGATCATGGCCGTCTTGTCATCAAGCTTGAACAGCGCCAGCTTGCCGCGCTGGCCGTTGATGACGCGCAGGTCGGTGACGATGGCGGCCAGCAGTTGCTGGTCGCGTGAATCGATGAGGTCTTCAATCTTGCGCTTGGCAAACTTGCGCACCTCCAGCTCGACCTCGTCAAACAGGTGGCCCGACAAATAGAAGCCGATGGCGGTTTTTTCCTGCACCAGGCGCGCCTTCACGCCGAAAGGCATGGCCGGCACCAGCGGCGGCTCCTGCGTGCTGGCGGCGTGCGAGTCCATGTCGAACAGGCCGCTCTGGTTGGCGTTGGCTTCGGTCGCAGCCGCAAACTCAAAAGCGCGGTCTACCGACGCCAGCAACTCGGCCCGGTTCAAATGCAGGTTGTCAAAAGCGCCCGCCTTGATGAGCGCCTCGACCGTGCGCTTGTTGAGTTTTGATTTGTCGACCCGCACGCAGAAATCAAACAGCGAGGTGAAAGGCCCGCCCGCTTCACGAGCGGCGACGATGGCTGCAATCGCCTGCTGGCCGGTGCCCTTGACAGCGCCCAGGCCGTAACGAATGCTTTTGTCGGTGATGGGCTCAAATCGGTAGTTGCCGCGATTGACGTCGGGCGACTCAAAGCTCATACCCATCTTCTGCGCATCGCCGAAGAGAATCTTCAGCTTGTCGGTGTCGTCCATTTCCACCGTCATGTTGGCGCAGAAGAACTCGGCCGTGTAATGCACCTTGAGCCAGGCTGTGTGGTAAGCGAGCAGCGCGTAGGCGGCAGAGTGCGACTTGTTGAAGCCGTAGCCTGCAAATTTTTCCATCAGGTCAAAAACCTCGTCGGCTTTTTCCTGGCTCAGGCCGTTTTCACCGGCGCCCTTGCGGAAGATCTCGCGCTGCGACGCCATCTCCTTCTCGTCTTTTTTACCCATCGCGCGGCGCAGCATGTCGGCGCCACCGAGTGAATAGCCACCCAGGATCTGCGCGGTCTGCATCACCTGCTCCTGGTACACCATGATGCCGTAGGTCTCTTCCAGCATGGGTTTGACGCGCGGGTCCGGGTACTCGGGCTCCTCGCGGCCCTGTTTGCGGGCGATGTAGGTCGGGATCAGGTCCATGGGGCCCGGCCGGTACAACGCATTCATCGCGATCAGGTCTTCAAGCCGGTTGGGTTTGGCGTCTTTCAGCATGCGCTGCATGCCGGTACTTTCAAACTGGAACACGGCTTCAGTCTGGCCGCGCGCAAAAAGCTCGTAGGTCTTTGCGTCGTTCAGCGCCAGGTTTTCAAACGCGAAGTCTTTCTGCGTGGGGTGCCGGGCGATGATGAACTCGCGCGCAATCTCAAGAATCGTCAGCGTCGCCAGGCCTAAAAAGTCAAACTTGACGAGGCCAATCGCCTCGACGTCGTTCTTGTCGAACTGGCTCACCGCCGAGGTGCTGCCGGGCTGCAGGTCGAGCGGGCAGAAGTCGGTCAGTTTGCCAGGCGCAATCAGCACCCCGCCGGCATGCATGCCGACGTTGCGGGTCAGGCCTTCGAGCTTGCGCGCCAGTTCAAGCAGCGTGTGGACGTCTTCTTCTTTCGCTTCACGCTCGGCGAGTATGGGTTCGGCTTCAAGCGCATACACCTGCTTGTCGCTCTTCTTGCGTTCAGCCGGAAGCAACTGCAGGGTGACAGACTGCCCCGGCTTGTTGGGAATGAGCTTGGAGATGCCATCACAAAAGCCGTAGGGAAAGTCCAGCACCCGGCCCACGTCACGAATCGCCGCACGCGCCGCCATGGTTCCGAAGGTGACGATCTGGCTGACCGCCGCGTGGCCGTATTTGTCCTTGACGTAGTCGATGACGCGATCACGGTTGCTCTGGCAGAAGTCGATATCGAAGTCGGGCATGGACACCCGCTCAGGATTCAGGAATCGCTCGAACAGCAGGTTGTACTGCAGCGGGTCCAGGTCAGTGATCTTGAGGGCATAGGCAACGAGTGAACCTGCGCCAGAACCCCGGCCCGGGCCGACCGGGCAACCGTTGTTCTTGGCCCAGTTGATGAAATCGCCCACGATGAGGAAGTAGCCAGGAAAGCCCATCTTCAAGATCGTCTTGATCTCGAACTCAAGGCGCTCGACGTATACCGGGCGCTTTTCCTCGCGCACGGCCTCGTTCGGGTACAGGTGCTTGAGGCGTTCTTCCAGGCCTTCAAACGACACCTGGCGGAAATAGTCATCGGCCGGCATGCGCACGCCGTTGACTTCAGGCGTCGGGTAATCCGGCAGCATGGGCTTGCCGAGTTCGAGCTTGAGGTTGCAGCGCTTGGCAATCTCGACCGTATTGGCAATCGCCGACGGGATGTCGGCAAACAGCTCTTCCATCTGCGCGGCCGACTTGAAGTACTGCTCACGCGTGAACTTGCGCACGCGGCGTGCATTGCCCAGGATCTCGCCTTCTGAAATACAGACACGCGCCTCATGCGCCTCGTAGTCGTCGTAGGTCAAAAACTGCACCGGGTGCGTCGCCACCACCGGCAGCTTGAGCCGCGCTGCCAGTTGAACTGCGGCAGTCACATGGCGCGAATCCTCGGCCTGTTCGGCGCGCTGCAGTTCAACATAGAAACGGTGCGGGAATATCCCGGCCAGGTAAAGCGCGCTTTCAACAGCACGTGCATCGTCACCCTGCACCAGCGCCTGGCCGATGGCACCGCGCTGCGCACCTGACAGCGCAATCAGGCCCTCGTTCAACTCTTTCAGCCACTCCAGACTGATGATGGCCTGGTCGCGCACCACGCCCCGCGTCCACGCGCGGGTGAGCAGCTCAGACAGGTTGAGGTAGCCCCGGTGGTTTTGCACCATCAGCAGCATGCGGGCCGGTGGCGCGGCGGCATCCTTGCCAGGCACCTGCACCCACACATCTGCGGCTATCAGGGGCTTGACGCCCTTGCCGCGGCATTCCTTGTAAAACTTGACTGTGCCGAACAGGTTGCTCAGGTCACTGATGGCCAGCGCGGGCTGCTGGTCGGCCGCAGCGGCGGCCACGATTTCATCTATGCGGTTGGTCCCGTCGACGACTGAAAACTCGGTGTGGATGCGTAAATGGACAAACATCGAAGAATTTTAGCCCCCACGGTCGTTCACTATGTGTAACTCCCTGCCCCCCCGAGGAGGCCGCTGCGCCTACGGACTAGCAAAGCCAGATCCGTGGCCCCTGCTTGCATGGGAGGGGACGCCTTCTACAATTCTAGGCATCATGAAAGTTCTGAACATCGCGGCTTACAAGTTTGTGTCGCTGAGCCAACTGCCTGAAATGCAGGCAGCCATCCGGGATGCCCTGCAAACACGCGCTCTCAAGGGCACTGTGCTGCTGGCTGAAGAGGGCATCAACCTTTTCCTGGCAGGTCCGTCGGCGGCTATTCATGATTTTTTGGCATGGTTGCAGCTGGATGTGCGTTTTGCCGATCTGGAGGTCAAGGAAAGTTTTTCGAACACCCAGCCCTTCCGCAAGCTGCTGGTCAAGGTCAAGCCGGAAATCATCCGCATGAATCACCCGGCCATACAGCCTGCATCAGGCCGCGCACCTGCAGTGGACGCGAAGACGTTGAAACGCTGGCTGGATGCTGGTCATGACGACAAGGGCCAGCCGGTGGTCACGCTGGATACCCGCAATGACTTTGAAGTGGATGTGGGCACCTTCAACAATGCAATTGACTGGCGCATCAGCAAATTCACTGAATTTCCGCAGGCACTGCTGGACCACCGCGAAGAGCTGCAGGGCAAAACAGTGGTGAGTTTCTGCACCGGTGGCATACGCTGCGAAAAGGCGGCCATTTTCATGCGCGAAGCCGGTGTGCAGGATGTTTACCAGCTAGATGGCGGCATCCTCAAGTACTTTGAAGTCAACGGCCACGCGCACTATGACGGCGAGTGCTTTGTGTTTGACGAAAGGCGTGCGCTGGACCCGGCCCTGAGCCCAAAAGTAAACCCTGAACTGGCGTCCTGAGATATCCGGGGCTGCAGGTCTGGAGGGCGAGCAGGTTTCGGCATCTTGTCTGACAATGCACCGATTCAGAGTCTGCGAGGCTGATGCTCTGGTTCATCGGCGTGTAAGAACGCCTTGACCCCAATCGACCAACGCCAAATCAATCCGAGGCCAGTCATGACAAGTCCCCAGAACGCTCTTTCCCTGTACGCTCCCCAAACCTCAGATCTGGCAGCACGCTTTCTCGCCATACGTCAGCAAACTGAAAACCTCATCAAGCCGCTGAGCGCTGAAGACTGCCAGTTGCAGTCGA
This sequence comes from Polaromonas sp., assembly GCF_016185115.1. Lineage (GTDB taxonomy): Bacteria > Pseudomonadota > Gammaproteobacteria > Burkholderiales > Burkholderiaceae_C > Polaromonas. The sequence continues at coordinate 323,855 of NZ_JACPOF010000030.1, forward strand.
TGCCTGATGCCAGCCCGGCCAAATGGCACCTGGCGCACCTGACCTGGTTTTTTGAAACCTTTCTGCTTGAAAAGTTTGAGCGCGACTTCAAGCCTTTTGATGCACAGTTTCGTGTGCTGTTCAACAGCTATTACAACGGCGTGGGTGACAAATATCCCAGGCCCAGGCGCGGCCTGATCAGCCGCCCCACGCTTGACGAAGTGCTGGACTACCGCGCCCAGGTCAACCAGCGCATGCTGGACACCATGGCTCATGTCGAGGCCCACGGTTCAGCGCAGCAGAAGAAGGAAATTGAAGAACTGGTCACGCTGGGCTTGCACCATGAGCAGCAACACCAGGAACTGCTGCTGACCGACATCAAGCACGCTCTTTCATTTAACCCGGGGCGCCCTGCCTACGCCAAACGCTGGCCGCTCGCTGGCATACATCCGCAACCGGTAAGCTGGACGGCCTATGAAGGCGGGCTGGTAGAGCACGGCTTTGATGCCACGCGCGATGGCGCTTTTGCTTTTGACAACGAAACGCCACGCCACAAGTACTACCTTGAACCGTTTGAACTGGCCAGCCGCCTCGTTACCAACGGCGAGATGCTGGCCTTTATGGCCGACGACGGTTACCAGCGTCCAGAGCTCTGGCTGTCCATGGGCTGGGACTGGGTTCAGTCGGGTCAGCATGAGATGCCACTCTATTGGCAGAAGACCGGGGACAACAGTTACCAGAACTTCACCTTGCAGGGCCTGGTCGATGTGGACCCGAACACCCCCGTATGTCACCTGAGTTATTTTGAAGCCGATGCTTTTGCCCGCTGGACCGGTGCACGACTGCCGACCGAGTTTGAATGGGAACTGGCCGCGCGCGATTTGCCGCAAGCGATATCACCACAAGGCAACTTCGTCGAGAACGCCGCCTATCACCCATTGCCACAACAGGAAGGCCATGAGGGCCAGCCCATGCAGATGCTGGGCGATGTCTGGGAATGGACGCAATCAAACTACAACCCCTACCCCGGCTATAAGCCCTGGGAAGGCCTGGTCGGCGAATACAACGGCAAGTTCATGTGCAACCAGTTTGTACTGCGCGGCGGCTCATGCGCCACACCGCAAAGCCACATACGCGCCACCTACCGCAACTTCTTCCCGCCGGATGCACAGTGGCAGTTCAGCGGACTGCGGCTTGCCCGCGACATCACAAAGAATCGTTAGCCAGGAATAAAGCGCCGCTCCGGTAGCGGGATGAATTCCGTCTCGCCATCGACCTGGCCTATGGTTTGCGCAGCCCAGTCATCAGAGGCCTGCACAATGCGCTCCTTGCGGCTGGAGACAAAGTTCCACCACATCAGGCGGTGCCCATCAAGTGGTTCGCCTCCCAGCACCATGAAGCGCGTGGCCTGCGATGCACTGATGCTTGCAGCAACGCCCGGCTCAAGTAGAACCAGGGTATGTGCCTCAACCGCTTCCCCATCGACCTCAAAATCGCTGTCCACCGAATAAATGGCCAGTTCGGGGGCGAGTGGTGGCATCTCGAAAGTGCCGCCAGCCTTGAGCTGCACATCAAGATAGAGGGCCGGTGCGAAGGTGGCGACAGGTGAAGTCTTGCCGAATGCCTCGCCTATCAGCACGCGTACCTCTGCGCCGCCCACCACCAGTTCAGGAATGTCCGCGGCAGGCGTGTGTACAAATGCAGGGGCCACCTCTTCATGCGCCACGGGCAGTGCCGCCCAGAGCTGAATGCCGTGGTTCACATAGGTTTTTGTGCGAAGGTCTTCTGGCCCGCGCTCTGAATGAACAATGCCGCGCCCCGCGGTCATCCAGTTGATGGCGCCGGGCTCTATGCGCTGTTCGTAGCCCAGGCTGTCGCGGTGCATGATCGCGCCTTCAAACAGGTAAGTCACGGTGGCCAGGCCAATATGCGGATGCGGCCTGACATCATGGTTCTCGCCGGGCTGCACCGTGACGGGACCGAAGTGGTCAAAGAACAAAAAAGGCCCGACAGCCTGCTTCTGCGCAGCCGGCAGCAGCCGCCGCACCATAAAACCGCCGCCCAGATCCTTGTTGTGTCCCGTCAATTTGATCTGCACACTCATGCCGCACGCTCCACACTGGTTGTGATTTCGGTTGTAACCGTGGTCATGAGTTTATGCACCGGGCATTTTTGTGCAACCGCGGCCAACTCGCGTACTTGCGCATCCGTCAGCTCACCGCTGACCTGCAGCCGCGCCGCAAGCTTGTAAATGCCAGCCCGTTCCTGCGAATCATCGCGCTCAATGACGGTATGAATGTCATCGACCTTGATGCCCTTCTTGTTGGCATACCACATCACCGTGAGAGCCTTGCACGCGGCCAGCGCCGCGTCGTACAGGTCATGCGGGCTGGGGCCGGTATCTGCACCGCCCTCTTCTGCACTCACATCCGCAATCAGCGAGTGTGTGCGAATCTGCAGCGACTGGGCCATGGCCTCGCCATAGGCGCGTTTGAGTTCAACAGTCATGGCGCAGCCTCCAGTTTTTAACGGTTGAATTTACCCGCGACCTCAACAACCCGCTGACCGAGCTTGCGTGCGTTTTCAAGGTCACCGGCTGCCATCTCTGCGGCACCGGCATCAGACGGCGACTGCGCCATCGCGCCGCTGTAGGAGCCGAGGTAGTTTGCGTCGTTGCGCTGTGCAGCCTTGCTGTTGCTCGGCAACACGCCCTGGCTGACCCAGATGCCGCCGTGCTGCATGGCCAACGTGAACATGTAGGTCAGCGTGGACGATTTGTCGCCATTCAGGCTGGCGCTGTTGGTGAAACCCGCAAAGAGTTTGTCCTTCCAGGCCTGGGTGTACCAGGGCTTGGACGATGCATCGACAAACTTCTTGAACTGCCAGCTCACGCTGCCCATATAGGTGGGAGAGCCCAGAATGATGGCGTCCGCAGCGGCAAGTGTTTCCCAGCCACCTTCGGGCAGGTTGCCATCGGCATCAATGGCCAGCAGGTCGGCGCCCGCGCCCTCCGCCACAGCCTGCGCCATGCGCTGGGTATGGCCGTAGCCGGAGTGGTAAACGACAGCAATTTTTGGCATAAACGCTTTCGGTAAAACGGTTGGAATAATCAGGATTACTTGCCGATTTTGGCGTCAGCGCTCCATGCGCCGCCACCAAAAGCTGCGATGCTGAACAGACCACCGGCAATCGCCAGGTTCTTGAAGAAATTCATCTGCTGCATCATGACCTGTTCTGCAGGCACGGACCAGAAGGCGTGGAAGATAAACGTGATCACGACGGTGAACAGTGCAATCCCCAGCGCCGCCCAGCGCGTCTGGAAGCCCACCAGCAGCAACAGGCCCAGGCCAAGCTCAACGAGGATTGCAATGGCTGCGGCCACCTGGGGCAAGGGCACACCCTGCGAAGCGATGTAGCCCACCGTGCCGGCAAAGCCACCAATCTTGGCGAAACCTGCAGGTACGAACAGCAAAGCCAGCAGTACGCGGGCCAGCAGGGAGAGAGGGTTTTGAAGTGTGTTCAACATGATGAGTCCTATATTAAAAATGGGAAGGCAAAGGGAAAACGAAAACAAAAATGTCAGCCGGAAGTTTCCGGCCAGCACTCACGAAGACCTCAGGCGGCGAGGTCAAACACCAGCACCTCGGCATCCTTGCCGTGGCCCAATTCAAGATGGCCGTCCTGACTCTCAATCAGGGCCGCATCACCAGTTTGCAGCTTCTGGCCATTGACGTCCAGTTCGCCGCGCACCAGGTGCACATAGGTCTTGCGCTTGGGGTCCAGCGCAAATGAAGCCTTTTCACCGGCGTCAAACAGGCCAGCATAAATTTTTGCATCGGCATGGATGGTCACCGAGCCGTCGACACCGCCGTTTGAAGCCACCAGTTTCAGCTGACCGCGTTTTTCAGGGGCGCTGAAAGTCTTCTGTTCGTAGCTCGGTGGGATGCCCGTCACATTGGGTTCAATCCATATCTGCAGAAAGTGCGTGGTCTGTCCTTCTGCATGGTTGAACTCGCTATGCTGCACGCCGGTGCCGGCACTCATGCGCTGCACATCACCGGGGGGGATTCCCTTGACGTTGCCCATGTTGTCCTTGTGGGCCAGTTCACCGCTCATCACATAGCTGATGATTTCCATGTCGCGGTGGCCGTGCGTGCCGAAGCCGCGGCCTGCGGCAATGCGGTCTTCATTGATGACGCGCAGGTTGCCGAAACCCATGTGCTCGGGGTCGTAATATCCGGCGAACGAGAACGAGTGAAATGATTTGAGCCAGCCGTGGTCTGCATAGCCGCGGTCTGCTGATTTGCGCAAGGTGATCATAAAAACTGCCTTTCGGAGCTGGCATCTGCGGCGGTGCTGTTAAAACTTTGCAGCGCTGCGTCCAACAACTCCAATGTAGGTCCATCCGAACCGCTGGCAGTTGCCGCCGTTTGATGGCATCATTCAAATAATTTGAACGAAATGACCCCCCACGCTTTTCGCTTCGCGTAATACGCTGCCCCCCGAGGGGGCGCATTTCCCCTAGGGGCGGCCCGTCGGGAAAACAGGTCGCATCTGCGTGCTATATCAATGTCAATGAACAAACAACCAAATACGATACGTGATGTATTGACGCCCGAAGCGCTCAACCTGATTGACGCCGTGCACCGCACCGGCAGCATGGCCGCTGCGGCACGCGAACTGGGCGTGGTGCCTAGCGCACTCACCTACCGGGTGCGGCTGGTCGAGGATGCGTTGGACGTGCTGCTGTTTGACCGCTCTTCGCGGCAGGCCAGGCTGACCGAAGCCGGCAAGGAACTGCTGCGCGAGGGCAACCGGCTGCTGGCTGAACTTGACGCCGTGGCCAATCGCGTCAAGCGCGTGGCGACGGGCTGGGAGCCACAGCTGACGCTTTCAGTCGACAGCATCATCTCGCGCGGCACGGTGATGGAACTCTGCGAAGCCTTTTTTGCGCTCGAACCACCCACGCGGCTGAGGATTCGTGAAGAGGCGCTGTCCGGCACCTTGCGGGCGCTGACATCCGGGCAGGCCGACCTGGCACTCGGCGTGGCCATTGATGTGGCGGCGGGCTCGGACATGGAGGCGGCCAGCCTCAGCACGGTACAGAGCAAGCCACTTGGGACCGTGAGCTTCGTGTATGCGGTGGCGCCGCATCACCCGCTTGCTGCAGTCGACGGCCCCCTCACCGACGCAATCATGCTGCAGCATCGTGTGGTGGCAGTAGCAGACTCGATACAGCGCGGCAGCGGCATGTCTGTGGGGCTGCTTGGCGGCCAGGATGTATTTACCGTGCCCGGCATGCTGGCAAAACTGGATGCGCAGTTGCGCGGGCTGGGCAGCGGTTTTTTGCCCGAATATCTGGCACGTCCGCATATCGACACCGGACGCCTTGTGGAAAAAGCCGTGGACAGGCCACCGCGCGTGATCAGGCCCAGCTACGCGTGGCGCACCAGCGCAGGGATGAAACCGGGCCGCGCCCTGCAATGGTGGCTCAAACAGCTGGAGAAACCCAAGACCAGAAACGCCCTGCTTGAACGGTAGGACCAGTCAACACGCCCGAATTGCAGCCGTACGGGCACACACCAAGGCATGAGCCCGTCGACTGCGTGTAGAGTGTGTTTATCGGCAAGCTATTCAGCCCATCACAAAATCCGGAGAATTAAAAATCATGAGCACAACAATCCGCAAAAAACCTCCGGCGAAAAAGTCATCCACACCCACTCCCAGGACCGGCGCTAAAAGTGCAGCGCGTCATATTGCCGTCATTGGCGCAGGCGTTGCTGGCATGGCCTGTGCACGCACGCTGATGCAGGCTGGCCACCAGGTCACGGTATTTGAAAAGAGCAGCGGTGCCGGTGGCCGCATGTCCACGCGGACCAACGAATTTGGCAGTTTCGATCATGGCACGCAGTACTTCACGGCCCGTGATGCACGTTTCGGCAAGGTGCTGGCCATGACCCCCGGCACGGTACGCCCCTGGAGCGCGAACACCGTGCGCATACTCGATGAACTGGGCCGCGTCGTCGCCTCAGCCTTGCCACCCAAGGAGGCCCACTGGGTGGCCAGCCCGGGCATGAACGCACTGGTTCGCCAATGGGCAGAACCCCTTGCCGCGTCCGGCCGTCTGCTGACCGATACACAGGTCATGCGGCTGGAAGCAGACAAGCTTGACCCGTCGCGCTGGCAACTGCAAACAGAGGGGCAGACAGAAGACGCTGGCAGCCACGTGTATTCGGGGTTTGATGCCGTGATACTCGCGGTGCCGGTGGCCCAGGCCAAGGCCCTGCTGCTGAGTTCGCAAACCGGCAAGACGCTGGTTGAAGCCGTTTCTGATGTGACGGTCGCCCCCTGCTGGACTTTGATGCTGGCCTTTCCGCAGGCCATACAGCCCAACCTGCCGCACCTCGGCCCACACTGGAACGCAGCACGCAGCACGCACCACCGTGTGGCCTGGGTCGCACGCGAATCATCCAAGCCAGGACGCGGCCCCATCGAACGCTGGACGGTACAGGCCAGCCCCGACTGGTCCGAGCGCCATCTTGAAGACGACCATGAGCGTGTCAAAGCCAAGCTGCTCAAAGCCTTCACCGAAGTGACCGGCATTCGCGCAGAACCCGCGTTTGCAGAAGTGCACCGCTGGCGTTATGCACAAACCATGCAGCCCCTGGGCAAAAGCCATCTGTGGGATGCCAAGGCAGGCATAGGGATTTGCGGCGACTGGTGCATAGGCCACCGGGTTGAAGACGGGTTTATCTCGGGTCTTGAAATGGCTCTCGCCGTTCTCTAACCAGGTAAAAATGGTGAACGCAAGGCAAGCAACAAAGCGGGGGTTTCGCAAGCAGGGGCCGCGGAACCGGCTTCGCCGGGTCGCAGGCGCAGCGCCCCCCCGGGGGGCAGGAAGCTACACGAAGTGAGCGCCCGTGGGGGCTACATAGGCCGCTTCGCACCCTCACCTACCGGCCCCCTTCACGCGGGTTCTCTGGTCGCTGCACTGGCCAGCTGGCTGGACGCACGCGCGCATGGCGGCCAGTGGCTTGTGCGTATTGAAGATGTCGACACGCCACGCTGCGTGCCGGGCGCGGACCCCATCATTCTTGAGCAGCTCGCTGCCTGCGGCCTTCACCCCGACGGGCCAGTGGTTTACCAGTCACAGCGCGGGCAGCTTTACCAGGCCGCCCTGGACACCCTGATCGCAAAAGGCCTCGCATATCCATGCGCCTGCACGCGGCAGGACATTGCACTGGCACTTGCTGCCAGCGGGCAAACAAGGCAGCGGCATGGCGAACTGGTCTATCCCGGCACCTGCAGGCACGGGCTGAAAGGCCGGCCTGCAAGGGCCTGGCGTTTCCTGGCGGATTCAAGCCCGCCGATCCACTGGACTGACAGGCGCCTGGGTGATCAGGTTCAAAACGTCGGACACGAGGTCGGCGACTTCATCCTCAAGCGCGCCGACGGGCTGTGGGCCTACCAGCTGGCCGTGGTGGTCGATGACGCAGCGCAGGGCATCACGCATGTGGTGAGGGGTGAAGACCTGGCCGACAACACAGCGCGGCAAATCCTGCTGCAGGGCGCACTTGGCCATGCCAGGCCGCAGTACCTGCACACGCCACTCCTGCTCGCCGCTGACGGTGAAAAGCTGTCCAAGCAGAACGGCGCCCGGCCCCTTGACGTCAGCCATCCGGTTGCAACGCTTGATCTTGCCGGCAAGACCCTGGGACTGCCAGGCAGCCCCGGCATCACCACCGTCAGCGATTGGCTCACCCACGCCACACAACAGTGGCCACGACTGACTGCCAAGACCGGAGAAGAAAAATAAAACGCCCCGCAAGGCGAAAAATCACACACTCTGGCGCACAAGGCGTGTCTGGACACAACGCCGGGGCCCCTACACTACGGCGCGACCTGCATAATTTTCATCACACGCGTATTCATGACTCTCTTCTCCAGGGCTTTCGGGCTTGCCGCCCCACGCTTTCGTGCCTGGCTTGCCTTCCTGGTGCTTCTTGCATCCGCCACATCTGCACTGGCACAGACCTGCGCCCTGCCCGGCTGGGACGGCCCGGTCACCGCCAGCGGCGTCATCAACGCCTATCACGGCGGCAGCGGCAGCCCGGCAGCCGGCGCCACATCCATCAGTGTTGCCTCGGCGACCGGCCTGCGCACCAATACCCGTGCATTGAGGGCCGGGGACCTGATCCTCATCATGCAGATGCAGGACTCGGTCACCGGCGCCAATGCCGGATTGCATGAATATGCGCAAATCGTCGCCATCTCGGGCACGACGCTGTCCCTGAACCGGCCACTGACCAACGCCTACACCCAGGCCATGTCCACGTCCAGCGTGCGCAACTGGCAGGTGATCTGGGTGCCGCAGTACTCCTCCGCCACCATCAGCGGCACGGTCAGCGCCGACCGCTGGACCAGCAGCACCACCACAGGCGTTGTCAGCGGTGGCGTTGTGGCTCTGGACGTGACAGGAAGCCTGGCATTGAACGGCACGGTGACGGTGGCGGGCGCAGGATTTCGGGGCGCGATGGGATTGAGCGGCACGGCAACGGTTACCGCGACCGTGACCACCGCCAACATCACCTTCAACCCCGCCAGCGTCAGTACAGTCAACGGCGGGCAAAAGGGCGAAGGTACCCAGGGCACCCCACCCGTGGTGTTTGTCGGTACCGCTGCAGGCGCTACTTACACGACGCTTCTCGGACAGGGCTACGCCCTGGGAGCAGGCGGCCAGGCAGCCATCGGCAATGCCGGTGGCGGTGCCAACGACGGTTGGCCGACGGGAGGCAACGGAACCAGTACCAACTCCCTCAACTCCGGTGGCGGGGGAGGTGCCAACGCAGGTGCCGGTGGACAGGGCGGTAACAGCTGGAACAACGGGAACACGGCAACAGCCGTCTTGAACCAGGGCACAAATACCAATATTGGGAACGTTGCAGGTGGCAAAGGTGGCAACGCCCAAAGCAATCTGGCAACGCGGCTGGTTCTTGGCGGCGGCGGCGGCGCTGGCGCTGCCAACAACGCAACTGCAAATATCGTTACAACCTGGCCACCGACCGCCACAAGTACCGCAGCCAATGGCGCATCGGGTGCCGCCACGTCCAGCGGCGCACCCGGGGGCGGAGTTGTCCTCATCAGGGCGGGCAGTTTCTCCGCAACCGCAGGTGTCATCGATGCAAGTGGATACCGTTCCTACAACAAGTCCCTGGTTGGAGATACTGATTCTGCAGGCGGTGGCGGTGGCGGTGGCTCGGTATATCTTGTAGCCGGTTCCGGCACGGCAGCAGGACTGACCGTCAATGCCTCGGGTGGCGCTGGCGGATCATCAAACTACTACAACCATGGGCCCGGCGGTGGTGGGGGGGGTGGTTACGTCCTGACCAATATGACCGGCGGTACGCTCAACGTGGCGGGCGGCGCCAACGGAACGGATGGCTGTTGCGGAGGTACTGCCGGAAACGGAAGCCCCAAAGCCTGGAACTCTGCCCCCGGCAACGCTGGAACGGCGCTGACAACAGGTGGCGCAGCCGCTGGCGTGCAAGGCGGTGCAAGTTGCCTGCCGGTCATCGCCGTCACCAAGAGTACGACCACGCCCAGCATTACGACGACAAGCGGTGCAACGGCCAGCTACAGCATCAACCTGAGCAACAGCGGAGGCGCGGCCTCCAACGTCTTCATGATTGACGCCACGCTTCCCCCGGGGTGGTCATACACCTCAGCGATTGCGCCCACATTCAATTACAGCCCCGCACCGCCGCCTGCGGCGAACTCCAGCGCAGCGGGCGCCGAAACCACCTCCGCTTCCGTGCCGGGCGCGTTACCGGTCAATACGCTGACCACCGTCAACACGGGTACGGCGGTGTCATTGCGCGCAGCAGGCACTGCCCCGGGCGTCACGCCCACCACCGGCAACAACACCGTGACATTTGGCAGCTTTTACCTGCCGCAAAACAGCAGCGTCACCGTCAGTTTTGTAGCCACCATCCCCAACACAGCGACAGTGGGCGTCTACCACAACCCGGCTGGCGTCATTTTCCTGGACCCCACCCGCACGACGGCGGTGCGCATGGTCAGCCCGGCAAGCAACGTCAGCGCCAACCGCAACAGCATTGGATACAGCGCCAATACGACCTATGCCAGCGGTGGGACAAGCACCGTTGGCGGCAGCAACTACAGCGGTCTTGCGGCCGGCCCCACCACGGATGACGTGACGCTGCTGCCCGACCTGTCTGTCACCAAGAGCATGAACACCCCCACGTTCACGCTCGGGGCCTCATCGCTAAGCTACGTGATCATAAGCCGCAACAATGGCCGCCCCGTCGCCGACCAGGTGTATGCCAACACCCAGGCAACAGCCCAGTCGGCCACCGCCATCATGTCCACGCCACTCTCGATGACAGACACGCTGCCCACGGGCATGACGCTGACCGCGATAACCAACAGCGCGCCCGCAATCTGGGCGTGCTCGGCAAATGCGACCAGCACGACGTTCAGCTGTTCGGCAAGTTCTGCGATCTACCCCCTGGCGGCATCCAGCAACCTGGTAAGCGTGACCGCGACGGTCACCGTGGGTTCGACGGCCTGCCCCGGGCCGCGCGTGAACACCGTCACCTTTACCATATCCCCACTGGGCGATGCGGTGCCGGGCAACAACATCGGCACTGTCACCACCCCCATCAACTGCAACACCAACCTGACCGTGACAAAAACCGATGGCCGGACCACAGTCGCCGCCGGCGCCACGACCAGCTATACGCTGACCTTTGCCAATCTCGGCCCCGCAGCCGCAGATGGCGCCCTGTTGACCGATGTGCCCAGCGCCGGCCTGACCTGCTCGGTTGCCAGCTGTACGCCGGGCGGAGCGGGTGTCTGCCCTGTCGCCGGGCAGTGGCCGAATCTGCTTGGCGGTGGCCTCACGCTGCCTTCTTTCGCATCAGGGTCAACACTCACCTTCATCGCGAGTTGCAACGTCACGGCCACGGGGCAGTAGCTGCGGCAGTCCAAAAATCAGGCTCGGCGACAATACAGGGATGAGTGAGCATCCCGACCTTCCACCCCAAACCCCGCCGGCAGCGCGCACCATACGCAGTTTTGTGCGCCGTACCGGCCGCACCACGGCGGGCCAGGCCAAGGCCTTTGCCGACGTAGGCCCGCAGTTTCTGGCGACCTATGCGCAGGGCGCCATGGACTTCCCGGCAGTCTTCGGGCGCGAGGCGCCTGTCGTCCTTGAAATCGGCTTCGGCATGGGCGAGGCCACGGCGCACATTGCCGCCGTCATGCCCGAGAAAAACTTTCTCTGCTGTGAAGTGCACACGCCCGGCGTGGGCGCACTGCTCAAACGTATTGAAGAACAGTCGCTGACCAACATCCGCATCCTGCAGCACGACGCCGTTGAAGTCATTGACCACATGCTGCCGCTGCAAAGCCTGGATGGCGTGCACATCTTTTTCCCCGACCCCTGGCACAAGAAAAAACACAACAAGCGCCGGCTGATACAGGCACCACTGGTTGCCAAGCTGGCAGCACGCCTCAAACCCGGCGGCTATCTGCATTGCGCGACCGACTGGCAGCCCTATGCCGAGCAGATTCTGGAAGTATTGAAAGCTGAGCCGCTCTTGAGAAACACCGCACCCGAAGGCGGTGACGGTTATGGCGTCAAACCCACCTACCGCCCGCTCACCAAGTTTGAGAACCGCGGCATCAAGCTCGGTCACGGGGTCTGGGACGTCGTCTTCACCCGGGTTTAAACCCCCAAAGCTCGCCGATGACAAGGCCAAAGACAGACGGGCTGCTGACACGCAATGGCGTAGGCCCCAGCTGCGTCAGCCTGCCCGGCGGTAGCTGGCCGACCATCACTGATTTTCTGGTTGAGCGCTTCCCGGCGATTGCGCTGGATGTCTGGCTGGACCGCATGGCCAACGGACTGGTGCAGGATGAGTTTGGCGAGGCGGTCACACCGCAGCGCCCCTACCGTGGCCACATGCGTGTTTACTACTACCGCGCGCTGGACGATGAGCCACGCATTCCGTTTGAAGAGCAGGTGCTCTACCAGGACGAACACCTCGTCGTCGCAGACAAACCGCACTTCTTGCCCGTCACGCCTTCAGGCCACTACCTGCAGGAAACTCTGCTGGTACGCCTGAAGAACCGCCTGAACATAGACACCCTGACGCCGATTCACCGCATAGACCGCGAGACCGCAGGGCTGGTGCTGTTTTCAACCCGGGTGGAAGACCGCAACGCCTACCAGGGCCTGTTCAGGCAGCACACCATCCACAAACACTATGAAGCGATTGCGCCCTGGCGTGCCGATCTCGCCCTGCCCCTCACGCGCAAAAGCCGCATCGTTGAAGACGAGCCCTTCTTTCGCCAGCGCGAAGTACCGGGTGAGCCCAACAGTGAAACCCGGATTGATGTGATGGAAGTCATGGGTGATGTCGCGCGCTATGCGCTCAGCCCCATCACCGGCAAGAAGCACCAGCTGCGCGTGCACATGAATGCGCTGGGCCTGCCCATCATGAATGACCGCATGTACCCGCCGGTGGATGTGACGCCTGATGATGACTTTGCGCAGCCCTTGCAGCTACTCGCAAAGTCAATCGCCTTTGTTGATCCGGTGACAGGAGAGTCGCGACGCTTTGAGAGCCGGTTGGCGTTGCAGGGCTTGACGCACTGATCGGCTTGGCTGGGTATCCCCGGGGCAATCAGAATCCTGATTGAATTGTCATGGCCACTCAAATAGATGACTAACGTTCACATTAAGGGACAAGCCGCTTGCGGCACGTCTCTCTCGGATGTGCGGTTAGCGATTTAGCCACAATCCGATTGCCACCGATCCAATCAAAACCAGGCCAAACGCAAGTCCAATCAGTCGATGCAACTGGTCGTACTCTCCTTCTTTTACTCTCAAGCCTACTCCGATTAGTATTTCGCGCTTGCCTAGGTACTGAGCGATGATGCTGGCCCCGTAAAACACTACCCCCACACTCCAAATCGAAGGAGACGGCATATTAAGTCCAAAGAGATGATGTCTCTCAATCAAATACAAAATAACTGGGAAAAGTGCAGTAAGAATTAAAAGGAACTTTCCAATTCGATCAAACATGGCAGTCATTTTTGAGAGCTAACGTAAAAGTGATCGGTGGACCATTGGCACGCGAAAGCGGGTCGCAAAAACGTCCGTGTCGATCGATAAGTTAGACCTCATAAGATCACTCCTACCAGGATCATGCATCCCAGCACAGAGTAGACGGAGCCGAGCCCAACCCAATACCTGTCCATCGGTGTTGCTCGGCCCTCCGATGTAATAAGCGCGTACCCGAGCAACCCTGTACCGACGACACCGGCAAGATACGAAACGACCAACATTGCGACTAAGACGAGAAGCAAGCCCAGGTTCAAGCCAGCGTCATCCTCGGGCGAGGCGAGCCACGAGTGCAATGCGAAGCCAAGAAATGGAACGACGAATGTCGTTGAAAGCGATGCCAGGATGATTCGAGCGGCGACGCGTTTCATGAGTTCAAACGTTCAAGGCAAGAAGCTATGCCTTCACTTCTTTAGCAGTGATCTGGTACTTGAAATCATCAGGCGAGTAAGGATCAGCCCGCCCTGCAGCAGTCTCAGCCGTCGGGTACATCAAAAAGCCCAGCTTCTCGCCAGTTGATTTCGGCAACGCCACATCGTGAGCCGTGTTGTAGGCCATCCAGTTGCCTTCCCAGCCGCCGAAGAGTGCCTTGTTGACGGGCGCTACCACCGGGTTGACGGTGGTCTTGATCCAGTCTGCGGTTTCGAGGCGCATGACCTTGGCGACGTCGGCGGGGTCCATCGCCACCCAGCCGTAGCCCCTGAGGTAAACCTCTGAGCGGCAATGCTGCGCGCCTTTCAGGCTGGCCGGGTTGCCTGACAGCTCCTTGTAGCCGAAGGCTGAAGGCACGAGGCGAATGCCGTACACATCACGTGCCGGGATGCCGACCGAGCGGCACAGGCCGACAAACAGCGCATTCAGGTCGGCGCACTTGCCGCCCAGGTTGCCGGTTTCCAGCATGGTCTTGATGTCGCCTTCGCCGCAACCGCGGACCTTGGGTTCGCGGTAGGTGTTGGCCACTATCCAGTCGTAAATCTTCTGGGTTTTTTCAACGTCGGTTTTGGCATTGCCGATGGCGCCCAGCGCGGTCTTGCGCACGATACCGTCGGTGGGCACCCATTTGGTGGCCCGCGTGTAGTAACGCAGCGTGTCTTCGCTCTCAGCCTTCGCGGTCTTTTGCGACCAATCGATGGCGCGGCCCTGGGTTTGCACGCGGCTGGTCAGTTCAACAAAAGGTTTCTTTTCAGTCGCAGGGAATTCGGCATACAGCATCTTCGCGCCGTCCTGGCCGTCCTGCGTCATCAGCGTCGTGCCGTTGCTTGAGAAGCTGTTGTCCAGCGATTTCTGGTAGTCACTGTTGACCGATGGCACGGGTATCCACACCCTGGTCACGCCTTCAGGCTTGAGGATGTCGATGCGGGTCGTGACATCAAACGTGCGCCATGCGCCGCTCTGCGGGGCGAACAGCGTGCGCGTGGGGGCCGTTTGCGCCAGGGCCAGCGTTGGCAGGGCGGCTGTCGCAGCGGCGGCAGCGCCGGTTTTAAGGAAGGTGCGGCGTTGGGTGGTCATAAGGACTCCGGGAGGTTCAAAAAATGATGGGCGTGCCAGTCATGGCGGCCGAAGCAGTGATTATCGGCTCAGCTTTAAACAGTCTTGAGCAGCGGCGCCACCAGTTTTTCAGCCGCAGCACTGGTCCAGTCAACCTCGCCCATCACGCGCTGACGCGGGCGGCCGCGGTTGTCGATCATGAGGGTGGTCGGAAAGACCTTTACCCCCCATTGGCGCGCTGCCTTGCCGTCCAGGTCAAGCAGCACAGGCAGGGTCACCCCGGTGGTTTTGGCGAATTGAAGCGCACGTGCTGCGGGTTCCTTGAAGTTGACGGCCAGCACCAGCAGTTTTTCGGGGCCATACAGGTCGGCCAGTTGCTGCAGGGTGGGCATCTCGGCGCGGCAGGGTTCGCACCAGCTGGCCCAGAAGTTGATCAACACGGCCCGGCCTGCCAGGTCCGCCGGGCGCCAGGTTTTGCCGCTGGTGTCGACCAGTGAGAAGGCACCGACTGGCCCTGTCCAGGGCGATACATCAAAGGCCGGCCCGGTCAGACCCTGGGCTGTGGCGGCGCCCGCCAGCCAGGCGGCGGTGCCCGCCAGTGCGCTACGACGTGAAATAAGCTTGAAGGGCATGGGTTCAGGTAAGAAAAAAGCCTGGGGCAAGACTAACAGCTGTTGGACGCAAGGTGATGAAGGCATCAGCAATGTTCGCTTGCGCTCAAAGCGATTCAGTCCTACAAAGGCGTTCTGGCCGCCCTCTTAAATTCGCTTATTACAAAAACAGCTGACGAACCACAAAGAAGAACATCTTGAACCTCCCCATCGACTTCTCTACCCTGGCGATTGCCCTGCCACCGGCCTCCCCCCAGTTCATCAATCTTTATGACGAGAGCTCCACGGGCCAGCAACCCAGCGTTGCACGGGAGCTGAGCGACGGCCTCCTCGTCGCAGCCGCCAGCCTCAGCCCCAAGTTTTTGTACAACGAGCTGGGTTCCAGACTGTTTGAAGCCATCACCCAGCTCGACGAGTATTACCCCACACGCACCGAGGCCGCCATTTTTGAGGCCTCTTCACCGCAGATTGCCCAAACACTGACCAGCGTGGGCATACGCAATGCGTGCCTGATCGACCTGGGCGCCGGCAACTGCGCCAAGGCATCAAAGCTGATCCCGCACCTGCAGCCGCGCCAGTATGTGCCTGTCGATATCTCGGTCGATTTTTTACGCAGCGCCGCCAACCAGGTGCAAAACACCTTCCCCGCGCTGGACATCGTCGGCCTGGGCATGGATTTTTCAAGCGGGCTGGTGCTGCCGCAAGAAATACAAGGCCAGGATCGCGTGTTCTTCTACCCCGGCTCCAGCCTGGGCAACTTCCACCCGCATGAAGCGCTGGAGTTCTTGAAACACATCGCCGACCCGGCGCAGGGCAAGGCGCGCGGCCTGCTGCTGGGCATAGACCTGGTCAAGGACACCGCCACGCTCGAAGCCGCCTACGACGACGCGCTGGGCGTGACTGCTTCGTTCAACAAAAACATGCTGCTCAACGTGAACGACATCATCGGCTCTGACTTTGATGTGCGGCAGTGGCAGCACATCGGGCTCTTCAATGTCGAAAAATCCCGCATCGAAATGCACCTGCAGGCAGCGCAAGACCTGACCGTCACCTGGCACGGCCAGACCCGCGCCTTCAGGGCCGGTGAGCGTATACACACCGAGTGCTCATACAAATACACGCTTGAAAGCATGACCGCGATGCTGCAGCAGGCGGGCTTTCGCCACATTGAGCACTGGACAGACCCCAAAGGCTGGTTTGCGGTGTTCTGGGCGGCGGTCTAGGCTCGCATGCGCATGGGATTTGCTATTAATTCAGTAGCTGCTCAAGTGCGTTTTTAAAGGGCTGCAGCCGTTTTATGCCTCAAAAATGGCCTTTTTCAGGCCATTTTTCGGCTAAAAATTGCCCAGTCGATGCTTCAAGCGACCAATGTTAATACCCATATTAACTTTTGCATTTTTTAACGTCTACATTAAATTTTTCTCGTAGGCGTTAAAAACCAGGAGGGCGCCCCGTGACCTGTCATTTGCTGGCCCGATCTGCAATCCCCGTGGTGGCGGAGCGGTGATGGATCCCGGATCGGATCCGGGATGATACCCAACGAGTCGGTGCCGTGCCCTTCACTTCTGCCAGGCCAGACGCAAAAAAAGCCGGGCAGGCAAACAACACCAACCCGGCCTGTATTTTGAGAGAAACGCTTCAAGGCCGCAAATAAGCCCAGCCCTCGGTCTGCTTCTTCATGATCTCGGTGACCCCCGCCGGCACGTAGCTGATCGCCGGCAGCATGTCGTCTTTGGTGAGCTTCTGGCCGCGCATGGTGTTCTCGCAGGCAATCACTTTCACGTTGGCTTTCATCGCATCAGCAATGCGGGAGCCGGTGGGCGATTCAAGCTTGAGCATGCCGATGCCGGGGCCATAGGCGACGATTTCGATGTCGACATTCGCGGCGCCCACGTCCTCCTGCAGGTTTTTGGCATTGTTCAGCGCCAGGTTCCATTTGGCCGGGTCGTTGTCGCTGACTTGGATGACGATGCGGTTGCGTTTGGCTGCGGCCGTTTGCGCCATCAGCATGGGCGCTGCTGCGGCCAGTGAGGCCAGGGTGGCTACCTGCATGAAGAGTCTGCGGTTCATGGTGGGGTCCTGTGAGAGTTACTGTTGAGAGAGTTCTGCGCGATTTTCGGTACTTTTTTGACGCTTTGGGATCAAGTGAGAGCATAGCCTGCTGGCATTGACCTCGCCCGGGGCGGACCCAGAGCCAAAACTATAATCAAAGGTTTAGACAAACCAGGCTTTTAGTCCCTGAAAGCCGCGCCTGGCACCAAGTTGTATTGGCTGCGGGCGGCCCCAACTGGCAGAACATGAGCACATCCACCCCCACGTCCACCGCCCCCATCATGTCTGTTGCAGACATCCGCAAGACCTTTCTGGACTTTTTTGCGTCCAAAGGCCACACGGTGGTGCCTTCCAGCTCGCTGGTGCCGGGCAATGACCCGACACTGATGTTCACCAACTCGGGCATGGTGCAGTTCAAGGACGTGTTCCTCGGCACCGACAAGCGCCCCTATGTGCGCGCAGCCTCCGTACAGGCCTGCCTGCGCGCCGGCGGCAAGCACAACGACCTTGAAAACGTGGGCTACACCGCGCGCCACCACACCTTTTTTGAAATGCTGGGCAACTGGAGCTTTGGCGACTACTTCAAGCGCGAATCGCTCAAGTGGGCGTGGGAGTTGCTGACCGAGGTCTACAAGCTGCCGGCTGACCGCCTGCTGGCCACCGTCTATGAAGAGGACGACGAGGCCTACGACATCTGGACGAAAGAAATCGGCCTGCCACCATCGCGCGTGATCCGCATCGGCGACAACAAGGGCGGCCGCTACAAGTCTGACAACTTCTGGATGATGGCTGACACCGGCCCCTGCGGCCCCTGCAGCGAAATTTTCTATGACCACGGTGCCCACATCCCCGGCGGCCCGCCCGGCAGCCCCGATGAAGACGGCGACCGCTTCATCGAGATCTGGAACAACGTGTTCATGCAGTTCGACATGGCCGCCGACGGCAGCGTCACAAAACTGCCTGCGCAATGCGTGGACACCGGCATGGGCCTGGAGCGCCTGGCCGCCATCCTGCAGCATGTGCACAGCAACTATGAGATCGACATCTTTGCCGAACTCATCAAGGCCGCATCGCGTGAAACGGGCGAAAAAGACCTGGGCAACAAGAGCCTGTTTGTGATTGCCGACCACATTCGCGCCACGTCTTTCCTCGTCGCCGATGGCGTGAACCCGTCGAATGAAGGCCGCGGTTATGTGCAGCGCCGCATCATCCGCCGCGCGATTCGCCATGGCTACAAGCTGGGCAAGAAGACGCCGTTCTTCCACAAGCTGGTGGCCGACCTGGCGCGCCTGATGGGCGACGCCTACCCCAAGCTCAGGACTGACGAAGCGCGTATCACGTCAGTGCTCAAGGCTGAAGAAGAGCGCTTCTTCGAGACGCTGGAAATCGGCATGACGATTCTCGATACGGCCCTGGCCGGCGGTGCGAAAGTGCTGCCGGGTGAAGTCGCCTTCAAGCTGCACGACACCTACGGTTTCCCGCTGGATCTGTCGGCCGACGTTTGCCGCGAGCGCGGTGTCGAGGTCGACGAAGCCGGCTTCAAGGCGGCGATGGACAAGCAGAAAAACCAGGCCCGCGCGGCAGGCAAGTTCAAGATGGACCGCGCGCTGGAGTACTCGGGCGAAGGCCATGCGTTTACCGGCTACGAGCTGCTGGAAGAGCCCGCCAAAGTCATCGCGCTGTATGCCGATGGCGTGTCGGTGCAGTCGCTCAACGCAGGGCAGAGCGGCGTTGTCGTTTTGAGCACCACTCCGTTTTACGCCGAAAGCGGCGGCCAGGTGGGCGATCAGGGCCGTTTGACCGCTGCCGGTTCGACCTTCACGGTCGATGACACGCTGAAAATCAAGGCCGATGTCTTCGGCCACCACGGCACGCAGACCGAAGGCATGCTTAAGGTCGGCGACAGCATCACGGCGCAGGTCAACACGGCTTTGCGCGCCTCCACCGTGCGCAACCACAGTGCCACCCATTTGATGCACAAGGCCTTGCGCGAGGTGCTGGGTGAGCATGTGCAGCAAAAGGGTTCACTCGTGAATGCAGAGCGCACCCGTTTCGACTTCGCGCACAACGCGCCGGTGACGGACGCTCAGATCCGCGAGATCGAGGCGCGCGTGAATGCCGAAATTTTGTCCAACGTGGCCACCGATGCCAGCGTGATGGCGATGGAAGACGCACAGAAATCCGGCGCGATGATGCTTTTCGGCGAAAAGTATGGCGATACCGTGCGCGTGCTGACGATTGGCTCCAGCAAGGAGCTCTGCGGCGGTGTGCACGTGAAGCGCACAGGCGACATCGGCCTGTTCAAGATCGTGGCCGAGAGCGGTGTGGCCGCAGGCGTGCGCCGCGTGGAAGCCGTGACCGGCGAGAACGCGCTGGCTTACCTGCAGGGCCTGGAGGCCACGGTCGAAGCGGCTGCCGGTTCGCTCAAGGCCAGCCCGAGCGAGTTGCAGGGACGCATCGGCCAGGTGCTGGAGCAGGTCAAGTCGCTTGAGAAAGAAATCGCCGCGCTCAAGGGCAAGCTGGCTTCTTCGCAAGGCGACGAGCTGATGGCACAAGCCATTGACATCAAGGGCCTCAAGGTGCTGGCCGCAAAGCTCGAAGGCGCAGACGCCAAGACCCTGCGCGACACCATGGACAAGCTCAAAGACAAGCTCAAGACGGCCGTGATCGTGCTGGCCGCCGTCGATGGCGACAAGGTTCAGATCGCAGCCGGCGTGACCGCGGACAGCACCGGCAAGGTCAAGGCCGGCGAGCTGGTCAACTTTGTGGCCCAGCAGGTGGGCGGCAAGGGCGGCGGCAAGGCCGACATGGCTATGGCCGGCGGAACGGATGCGAGCAAGCTGGGGGATGCGCTGAAGTCGGTTCAGGCCTGGGTGGCTGAACGGGCTTGATCGCGCTGGTACGGCCGGGCTGGCTATTTATGTCATCCCGGACTTGATCCGGGATCCATCCCCGCTTTGTTAAAGGTGGATTGCGGTTCAAGCCCGCAATGACAAACCCCGGAAAGACTTTCACTCGGCGCGAATCCCCGCCTGCTTCACGATCGCACCCAGGCGTTGTGCATCGCGGTTGATCGTTGCACCGAAAGACTCCGCCGTGCCACCTACAGGCTCGAAATACTGCGCTGCCATGGTCTTTTTCATCTCTGGCGATCGCAGGGCCTTGTTGATTTCCGCGTTCAATTTGTTGACCACGTCGGCAGGCGTGCCTTTGGCGGCGATGATGCCAAACCAGGCTTCGACATCAAACTGCGGATAGCCGGATTCGGCAATCGTCGGCACATCAGGCAGCAGGGGTGAACGCTTCTTGCCGGTCACGGCAATCGGCAGAATACGGCCAGACTTTGCATTGTTGATCAGGTGCGGAATGCTGGCAAAAAACAGCGGCACTTCATGCGACAAGACATCGGGCAAGGCCGCGCCGCACCCCTTGTACGGAATGTGCACAAGCTCTATCTGCGCCACCGACTTGAGGTATTCAGCCGCAATATGCTGCGGCGAAGCGATGCCACAGGAGGCATAGCTCACGCTGTTTTTCTTCGCGTAGGCAAGAAGCTCCCTGATATTCTTCACGGGCAGTTTGTTTGCAACTGAACCGCCGGAAGCAACCGAAATACCCACAGGTGATGAGCCGACGTTGGCCACAGGCACAAAGTCCTTCAGCGGGTCAAACGGCAGCTTTTCATACAGCGCGCTCATGACCGACAGGTTGGCCGGCATCATGACCAGGTTGTAGCCGTCCTTCGGCAGGCGTGCGACCTCGCCCATGCCAATGCTGCCGCCTGCACCGGGTTTGTTTTCGACGATGAACTGCTGCCCCATCTGGGTTGACAGCTGCTGCGCCAGCACACGCGCCATGATGTCTGTGACGCCACCTGCGGCGTACGGAACAACGATGCGCACAACCTTGTTGGGGAACGGCACCTGGGCGTGAGCCAAAGTCATTCCGAGTGACAGCGCGGCGAGAAGCCGGCAGGAAGTTTTTAAAAATTTTCTGTACATGGTTGCTCCTGAATAGTTCTTCATTTCCACATTGACGTGACTTGCCCCTGCCCCTTCATACAAGGTTCAGTTGCGATTTCGTTACATGAGGCGCGGCGCTGCACGCGCCTGCTTTTTTACCCGCCCGGCGGAGCGAGCCACTCTTCGTAAAGCGCTGCCCGGCTGACCTGCTGCATCAGGGCCTGCGGCGCAAGGCTGTCCGCAGGCAACTCCACACCATCGCGCAATGCACGGTAGGTTGAATGCAGCGCCTGCACTACAGCCGCCATGCTTTGATGGCCCTGCAGGCAGATGGGTACGCCAAGCCCACCCAGGCGCTCACGGTCCATCAACACCTGGGCTGCATTACCCAGCAACACGGGCACCTTGAGGGCAGCCCGAATTTCAGCGAGTTGCTCCCAGGTTTTGACACCGACCAGAAAGACGGCATCGACACCTGCTGCCTCATAAGCCTTCGTACGCGCAAGGGTGTCGGCCATATCAGTGATTTGGGGTGCGCTGGTGCGGCCGATGATGGTGAGCAAGGGGTCTGTGCGCGCAGCGAGTGCGGCACGCATCTTGGCAACGCCCTCTTCCACCGGGATGAGCGCCGCCTTGCCGCTTGCGCCAAAAGGCGTGGGAAGCAGCGTGTCTTCTATGGTGAGTGCGGCGATGCCTGCGTTCTCAAGCTCTTCTACCGTGCGCCTGACATTAAGCACACCACCATAACCGTGGTCCGCATCGACGAGTATGGGCAGGCTGCTGGCGCGGCAAATGCGTCTGGCCTGTTCTGCCAGCTCACCGAGCGTCAGCACGATAAGGTCAGGCGCAGCAAGCACGGACATGGCAGCGGTGGAGCCGGCAAACATGCCGACCTCAAAGCCGGTGTCCTGCGCAAGTCGCCCCGAGATGGGGTCAAACACCGACGCCGGGTAGACACAGGTCTTGCTGGCCAGCTGGTTGCGGAAAGCGACGCGTGCAGCACTTGCCTTCATGACTTTGCTCCCGACGGGGTGGTGATGGGCGCTCCGCCTTTGAACACAGGTTTGAGAAGATGCGACTTGAAGCGCCACTGGCCGTCGCTGCCGCGCACGCACTCCGCCACTTCATCAGCAATCAATATTGGGGGGCTGGATGGCAGCACAGGTTCGCCGTCGGCCGCATAGAGGCAAAGAATACAGTCCATGTCTGCATGATCTTCGTCACGTTGCAGCACACGCAGATTGGAAACCACATGCCGCGCCTCCCGCGCGCCGCGCCCTTCACGCCAGTTGTAAAAGGCCTGCACGGCGGCCGGGCCGCTCATCACATCGCTGCCAATCGAGAACACGCCGCTTTCTGCGTACAACTGATGGGCATTGCGGCCCCAGTTGTGATCGACCTCATACCAGTAGTCAGCCAGCAGGGCGCCTATGGCCAGCAGCAAATCGGGTGATCTTGAGGAGCGGACGGGCTGCGCCTGCATCTCAGACCTCTCCATCGATGTCGAGGTCATGCAGCGTCTGGCGCGTCAGCGCCCTCGCGGCATCACGCGCTATGGCAATCTTGCCGGCCACGATAGCATCTATCAGCTGGTTTATGTGTTGGCGGCTTTCTTCACCTGCATTGGCGCGCAGGGACAAATTGACATACACCAGTGTTCGCAGCATGGCGGTGTTCCACAGCTGCTGCATCAATGCATTTCCCGCCACCGACAGCAGCCACCTTGACAACTGGCCGCTGAACGACGGGTGCGACGAGGCGTGGCTGCTGATCTCGTCAAAAGTCTGGTTAAGTTCAAGCTTGAGCACTTCAGCCTGCGCCTTGCCTTTGGGCGTGATATTGCGTGCTGCCAGTTCCGCCGCGTATTCAAGCAGTGCCAGACGTACCTGGAAGAGCTCGATCAGCTTGCCCTTGTCCAGCTCGACAATGCTGACGCCGCGCCAGGGCGCACGCTCGGCAATGCCGTCGGCCACGATCTGCTGCAGCGCCTCACGCGTCGGGCCGTTGGAAATGCCGAACTCCTGCTGCAGGGCAGACTCCCGTATGCGCTCGCCGGGTTTGTAGACGCCCTCCATCACGCGCTTGCGCAGCACGTCGGCCAGCCAGTCGGCGCGGGTGGCGCTGGGCATGGTGTCAACGCTCTGGTCATCGCGTTCGTTGTCGGCGCCGACGCTGGTGTTGAAGTTGGTCATGGCTATAGCAGATCCAGAATGTTGATTTATTTGAAGTATCGGTCCTGGTAGTTGTGCTCATCCACCGGCTGTTTCAGCGCCCAGTCACCGAGTTCTTCATGGCGGGCAAACCAGACATCGGGGTGCTTTTTGAAGTACTTGAGGATCTGGTCGAACACGGACACGATCATGGGCCGGCCGCCGAAATGTGCATGCAAGGTCACGACCAGCAGGCTGCCCGGCTCGTTGTTGTAGAGATAGTCGAAGGTGTTTTTGTAAACGTCCATCAAATCGTTCGGGCTGGACCGCAGCACACGGCTGTCGGTAAAGTCGCTGTTGGGCACGCCGGCAATGATGCCGCTTGCCGTCTGGACCTTGTGCGGCACATCGGTGTAGGTCACATCGGCATGCCATTTCAGACCGGCCTTAGCCAGAAAGCCCGCAGTCTCTGGCGTGAAGGCCAGCACAGAACTGAGCCAGCCGGTCGGGCGCTTGCCCCCCACAGAAGTCAGGATGTCGAGTGACTTGCTGATGGTGGCCTGCTGTTCTTCATCAGACATATAGGTCAGCAAACCATCCTGCGTGTAGTTATGGCCACCCAGGTCGTGGCCCGAAGCGACGATCTGCTTGACCGATTCAGGCGCAATTTCGGCGCAACGTGCGTTGGTGAAAAATGTGGCGGGCACCTGGTTGTCGTCAAGGTTGCGGATGATGCGCCAGATACCGTTGCGTGTGCCATAGGTTGACCATGCCTTACCGGCGTGGTCAATGGTGCCAGGTTTCAGGCCGGTAGCCTGTACGGTGTACGAAGGCGCCTTGCCTTCGGACCAGGTTTCGTACATCACGGTCACGGCGATGGCGATGCGCTTGCCGTTGGGCCAGTTTTTGGCTTGGTTCATGGTTGTCCAGTTCAGTAAATAAAGAATGGCTTTATCAGCGCGATCGGGGCAAGCCCCTAAATTTCATTAAAGTTTAATCATTAATAATGATGCAAACTAGCGGGTTTTCCCTGAATCACTGCAGATTGGGATCTACCCATACGCAGTGACGCCAACTTCAAGCCCGCGAAAATCGCAAAAAGGCAAATCGCTTTTGCGCGACCAATCCCGTTTGGCTTGCTTTACAACTCGCCCGTCCGAAAGATGTAACAGCACCATGCAAAAGGGTTAAATTCGAGACTCTTGCAGAACAGCAGGCAGCGGCTCTCTGCAGTTGCTTCACATCCGAAAACAAGCTGCGTCACGCGATGCATCAGGACCCGCTGGCAAAGCGTCATGGGAAGAAATGAAACTGTTTTTTGTAGCCCTGGGCCTCGTATTGTCCGGCGCCTGCATGGCGCAGGCCGGTGACTGGCTGACCGTCATGGGCGACAGGAAAGACCCCGCACTGGACACCATTGAAGTCAATCCCATCCCGGTCAGCATGACGGAAGACCACCGCGTGATGAGAATCCGCGTGAGCCGCTCGATGCAAAGAACCAACTGGGATGGCATCCCCTTCCGCTCCTATATAGCTACCGTCGAATTTGACTGCGCCGCCAGGGTCGGCTATTTCCAGCAGATCAGCTACTACATGCAACCCGTCTGGGCAGGTGAGCCCCACATCAGCACCAATTACACCAAGACCGAGCCCCGTGTCATGCAGTTTCGCGGTGTCACGCCCAACCCGGTGGAGCGCATCATTCGCGCAGCTTGCAGGCCTCTGGCGCGGTAACCGCCAAAACCGGGGCCCATGACCACGTTTTCGGCGATTGAGGCATTTGCGGGCATTGCACTCATGGGCTTCGGGCTTTATGACGCGATTGAAGGCGGCAACCCCATGGAGAAAAGCCGTGGCTGGCTGCGAAGCACTGCCCGGGAAGGACTGGTTTTGGGTTTGATATACATTGCAGTCGGCGTGTGCCTCTTGCTGGACGCCGTTGGGCTCATCAATATCTGAAGATGCCCGTTTGCATACTTCCTATAATTGGCCGGACACGCGGGTGTAGTTCAATGGCAGAACGGCAGCTTCCCAAGCTTCATACGAGGGTTCGATTCCCTTCACCCGCTCCACTCCTTTCCAGTTGCTGACTTCAGCAGTCGCAGACATCAAAAGATCAAAGGACACCATGGCAGCCCTGCGCTGGACGGTCAACTTTCTTTGTGCAGCTGTGATCTGTTTTGTCTTTTTCTATCTGGTCATTTCGCTGTTTATCCTCGGGGCCATCATGTTTGGCGTGCTGGTGCCGGACATGCCCATGTATATCGACACACCCACGCCCACCATCGCCAGCCTGCTGAAGTTCCAGCTCGCCAGTCTCGTGCCATTGGCGGTTTGCCTTTATGTGCGCGCCACCTTCGGCCGCAAAAACGACCTGGCGTTCCTCAAAAAAGCCTGACATAAGGCGGCCTGCAGATGTAAGGCCACGGGCGGCAGCAGCCTGCTGAAGCGCGTGACAAGGCAGTGTTGGAATCACCCCACCATTGGGGAAAGTAGCGGGCCGCAAACGGTAACGACTTATTACAATCCGCAACAGGATCCCCGGTCACTGTTGCAAGGATAGGTCGTCAAAAATGACTGCTCGCGTCTCGAAAAGCTCTGTACACCGCAGGCGCGAGCAATGATGACCATGCCTTCAACCGGTTCCGCCGTCGCAGCAGTTCCCGTGCTGTCGGGCCGGGTACGCCTGGGCGCCGGGATGGTCTGCCTTGACCATGGCGGCGTACTGCTTGCAAGCTGGCCTGATGAAGCGTCCATGGCGTCAAGCATCCAGGCGCTGGACCAGAGGCTGGACATCACCGTCAGGCTGGCAGGCGGCACACTGGTGGCCGACCTCACCCTGCAGGACAACCTCTCGCTTGAAGCCGCGCTTTACGACGGCAGCCTGCCCCGCCACCTGATACCTGAAATTGACAGCCTTTTTGCCAGTGCCGCTTG
Organism: Polaromonas sp.; assembly: GCF_016185115.1. Classification (GTDB taxonomy): domain Bacteria; phylum Pseudomonadota; class Gammaproteobacteria; order Burkholderiales; family Burkholderiaceae_C; genus Polaromonas. Next base: position 350,184 of record NZ_JACPOF010000030.1, read on the forward strand.
CCCTATAGATTGGCCGGTCTGGTCCAGCGTGTTCCCCGACACGGCCACTGCTGACGCCGTGATGCAGGCAAAAGTCGGCCGGGCAATGATGGCAGACCCGGATGTGCTGGTCATTGATGCGGCGCAGTGGGACGACAAAGTTCTGGAGGCACAACGCTTCAGCCGGAGTTTTGCGCGGCAGTACCCATGGCGGACGCTGGTGTGGGCAACACATGACCCTGTCCGTGCAGCCACCTTGCGCGACGCCCTAAAGGAGTTTCAGGCGTGAGCACCCTACCCTCATCGGCCATGACGCCAGAGCCCGACATGCAGGAGTTCGCGCTGCGCACACGCAAAAGCCCGGGCCATGCATGGCTGGCACTGGCCATCGTGGCGGCCCTGTTTCTGGTGCTCACATCTGCATGGCGCCAGGGCTGGTTCACGCCGACCTCGCATGTCTACATTGAAGTCGCCGGCGCCAGCGGTATACAGGCAGGCACGCAGGTTCGCCTGAAGGGTTTCAAGATCGGTGAGGTCGATGAAATCAGGCTTGAAAAAAACCTCAGCGTGCGCGTACGGCTGCGCATAGAAACCGAAAAAATGGAATTGCTGGGCGCCAACGCCAGCGCAAAGTTCGGGCGCGACAGTCCGATTGCCGGCAAGTTCATCGAACTGCTGCCCGGCTCACGCGAAGGCCAGCGGCTGGCCGGCGGGCAGACCCTGCCGGTGGACGCAGGCAACGAACTCGACGACGTGATGGCGACCGTCAAGGTGGCGGTCGACAAGCTCTCGATCGCACTCGGAAAGATAGACCCCATTCTGGATGACACACGCAAGCTGACCAACGAGGCCGCAGCCATGCGCCAGACATTGAGCAGTTCAATGACGGCCACGCTGGCCAACATACAGGCGATGTCAGGGCAGTTCAGGCAGACCAGCGAAAGCGCACGCGTGCTGGTCGGCAATATCGACAGCGACCGCGCCAAGGTCGTCGGCGAGGTGCAGGGTTTGCTCAAGACCCTGAACAATGATTTGCCGCAGGCGCTGGACAAGACCAAAGACACGCTCGAAAACGCAAAGTCCGCCAGTGCCGATGTCAGGCAGATACTGCGTGAATCGCGCAACGACATACCTGCCATCGTGCGTTCGGGTCGCACAGCAGCGCAGGACGCGGCCGAGATCACGACAGGCCTCAAAAGCAGCTGGCCGTTTTCAGGCGCGGCGAGCCCGGCAGAGCCCGCAACGCTTCCGCTGGACAGTTTTGAAGGGCGCGGCAAATGAAGCGCCAGCCCTTCACGCGCTTCATGCTGCCTGCGCTGCTGGCAACCTTGCTCGTCGCATGCGGAACCAGACCTCCAGCCAGCAACCCGGCTGCCACATTTGCACAGGCCAGCATGCAGCGCGGCGCCAACGCTTTTGCGCACGGTGACCTGAGCGGCGCAAGGCACGAGTACACGCGTGCGCTGAACGTTTATGAATCGCTGGACGACGTGAAAGGCCGGGCTGGCGCCTTGCTGAGCCTGTCGCGCATCGCCTCGCAATCAGGCAACAACACCGAAGCCCTGGTTGCCGTCAACAAGGTGCTGGCCGAGCCTTCAGCACTGGACAGCGCCACGCTGGTCACGGCGCATGGGCGGGCGGCGGCGATTTACCTGGGCCAGGGCAATACCGCGATGGCCGACCGGCAACTGGCCAGTGCATCAGCCCTGTGCGGCGCAACTTGCCCCGACGCCGATGCGCTGATGGTGCTGCGCGCACGTTCGGCCCTCTCACAACAACAGCCAGCCGCCGCACTGCAGCTCGCCGCTCAGGCACTGGCCATGCCGGCGCTGGCAGCCAGCAGCCCGCCCACGCTCAAACCGCAAGCCGGTGCAGAGCGTGCCAATGCATTGCGCCTGCAGGCACAGGCACAGCTCGCCCTGCAGCAGCCGGGCGCCGCGTTGGCAGTTGCATCGGAAGCACTGCAACTGGACCGCGCCCTGGGTCTCGCCGAACGCGTACTTCTCGATCTCAGGCTGCTGTCGCAGGCACACGCCGCAGCAGGTGCGAGCGACAGCGCCAGGCACTACCAGTTGCTGGCAGACCGGGCTGAATCGGCCGGCAAGGCCTTGCGCGATGGCGCGCAGGCCAACTGACAGCCAGCAGGCACGGCATGGACTGGCTCAAGGCGCGCATCAGGCAGGTCGGGCTCTGGCTCATCGCAGGCGGTCCCCGCGTGGGTATTGCAGGTTATGTGGGCGTCTTGCTGGTGGCCCTGCTGGTGCAGTCATGGGCGGGTTTTCAATACGCAGAATGGAAGCTCTACGACCAGAGCCTGAAGCTGCTCAGGCACATCACGCACCAGCCGGTCGCCAACGATGTGGTCATCATCGCCGCCGATGAAACGAGCTTTCGCGCATTCGACGAGCCCTTTGCCCTGTGGCACAAACGCCTGGGCGCGCTGGTTGACGCGATGGTGGTAGCGCAACCTTCAGTGATGGGCATGGACATCGTGCTGCCGTCCAAGTCATTCAATGCCGTGGTGCCCGACATAGACCGCAGCCTGATGCTGCCGCTGCTGCAGGCGCGCGGCAAACTCAAGCTGGTGGTGGCGCAGACGCTGGACGACGACCTGCAGCCGCGCGCCATCTTCCCGGGTTTTGTGGCGCTCATCGGTGCGCAGAATCTGGCTTCTGCGGTGGTGTGTTTTGACGAGGATTCGGTGGTGCGCCGCGTGATGTCGGCGCAATGCGGCGGCAGCGGCAACCACCAGGGCCTGGCCGAGAAAATGGCGGCCGAACTTGGTGCACCGCTGCGCGGCCAGGGCCTGATCGACTACCGCACCGGCGACGCCTTCACCACCGTATCGATGGCGCAGGTGCTGCAGTGGCAGGCCGAGGGCAATGTGCAAAAGCTGCGCTCCACTTTTGGCGGCAAGCCCGTATTGGTAGGTGTGGTGCTGCCGCTTGAAGACCGCCTGCGCGTGCCGGTCGCACTGTATGCGGCAGAACCCGGCAACACGCGCGTGCCCGGTGTGATGCTGCATGCGCAAATATTGCGGTCGGCGCTCAACAATGGCTACATAGAGGTGGTGCCGCGCTGGGTGGTGTCGGCGCTGACGGCACTGGTCTGCCTGTGCTGGTTCGGGTACGGCTTCAAAAAGAACCTGGCCTACTGGACATTGTTTGCCATGCTGCCCGCCATTGGCCTTTATGCACTGTGGCTGGGTTATGCGCTCTCGCCGGCTGCCCTGCTGCTGTCGGCCAAGCTGGCCTACATGGCGAGGCAGGGGCTGGAGGCCATGCGGCTTGCGCACCAGCGTGCGCGCATCACCCATGCCTTTGCGGGCCACGTGAATCCGCGACTCCTTAAACGCGTGCTGGCTTCAGACCTCAGCGGCGGCGTGGGCGAACTGGCACCACGGCGCCAGCAGGCAGCAGTGATGTGGGTACAGATTCCCGAACAGCATGCGGTCTTTGCCAATGCACATGCAGACACTGCCCTGCGCGCACTCTCGCATTACTTCGATGCGGTACAGCGTGCCGTGCAGCGCGCCGGCGGCATGGTGGACCGCTTTCAGGGCACGGGCGTGCTGGCCTACTTTGGCGCGCCACTGCCGCTGCGTAACCCCCAGCGTGCTGCGCTGGAAGCCGCGCTCGCCATCACGCGTTCGCGGGCGTCCTGGGGTGCCGCCGTCGCAGATGCGCAGGGCGTACTTCCGCAGCTTTCCATAGGCATTGCCGCCGGCCCGGTGGTGACAGGCCAGGTGCCGATGAAAAAGTCAAGCCCCTTTGTTCTGGTAGGTGAGGCTGTTGACCAGGCCCTGCAACTCGCCACAAACGCCGCCAGCGCCGCAAGCAGCGCCGGGTTCAGGGTGCTGGTGTCGGCGCAGGTGGCCGAGAGCGTCGGCCATACGGGCCTTGAACGCCTGCCCGAGGATGCGGGCCACGGCCTGCCTGCCTACACATTGATCGCGAGGTAAACGCCATGAAACGCACCGGTATATTCAAGCCTTACGTCGTCAGCTTGCTTCTGGCGCTGGCCTGCCTGTCACAGGGCATCGCTCATGCGCAGGGGCTGGCCATGGTGCTGGACCGCACGGGCGATGTGGAAGTCACCGCCGCCGGCAAAACTGCCCGCCTCAACCTGCTCGACTACCTGCCTGCCGATACAGAACTGCGTTTGCCTGCAGGGGCAGCTGTCACGCTGGTCTACCTGCCAAGCTCACAGGAATGGCAATTCACCGGCCCCGGCCGCTACCGCCTCCAGGCTGACAAACCATCCGCATTGCAGGGCGCTGCCCCCAGGGCGCGAGCCGTGCCTGCACCCGCATCACAGGCCATGGCCAAACTTGAGCCGGCCCAACGCGAACGCATGGCCTTGGGCGCCGTTGTCATGCGCGGCAACGCTGCGCTGCGCATCGTCAGCCCCAACAACGTCGATGTGCTCAATGCACAGCCCACGCTGCTGTGGCAGGCGGCCGGTGGCAGCAGCGTGCGGGTCACCGTCACGCCTGCCCAATCACAGGCCATATCGGCACAGACAGTGACGTCGGCGCTTCAATGGACAGTGCCTGGAGAGCTCCCGGCCGGCGACTATGAATGGCGTGCGGAAGTGCTTTCCGACCCCAACGGCACATCACGCATGGGGCGCTTCAAAATCATCGACAACACCGACGAGCGGCGCAAAAAAATCGGGCCCGTGCCGGCCAGTTTTCCGCAACGCGTTGCGCACGCGGTCACGCTTGAGAGCGAATCACTGCCGCACGATGCGCTGCTGCTGTGGCGGGCCCTGTCCGCCGAGCGGCCTGAAGAAGAAACCATCAGACAGTGGGCCAGATGAACGCTGACGCAACCAGCCTCACAAGATTGCACGCCGCGGCGCGGCTGCGCGGCGCCGCGCTGGTGCAACTCTGGCTGCACCGCAAACACTGGCAATTGCCGCTGCCACGCGCATTGATGCGGCGTGAACGCGACACACTGCTGTCAGAACTCATGCCCGCGGCCATCGTGATCTCCCTGATGGTGGGCGTCCTTCTTTTCGTCACGTTGCCTTCGGCACTCGGCGGCTCTGCCGCGAGTGCTTTTGCGACCCTGTGGCCGGTGTGGGTGATTTACGGCGCGCCCATGGCTGCGGCGCAAGCACTGGCCATGCAGAGGGCACCCACGCTGGCGCTGGAACTGTCACAGCGCCATGCCCGGGGCGAGTTCGCTGCGCTGGCACACCTGCAGGCTTCACCGGCGGCTTATCCCGGGGTACCGTTGCTGGCTGCGCATGCGCTTGTCGTCGCTGCTGCCAGCTTTCTCATCATTGCGTTGACGCTGGTTTCGGGGTTCCTGGCCTCATTTGTATTGGCCATAGGCGACCTGAGGCAGGCGGCAGATGCGGTGTTCAGCCTGGTCTCACCGTGGAGCTGGTTGCGCAGCCTGCTCACCGCATTTCTTCTGGGCCTTTCCTGCAGCCTGGCCACCATGCTTTACGCCTGGCCGGGCACACAGAACACCGCAGCAGGCGTGGATGCGCATCGGCTCGGCCTGCGCGCCATGATGATCAGTTCAGTCGCGGTGCTTGCGATGCTGCTCGCGCTGGACTGGGTCATCAACCTGCTGGGTTTCGTCAAATGGTGGTGACCGCCATCAGGAAGATTCCCGGGATGTGGCGGCATGCACTCTGCGCGGCTGTCTGCACGACGGCCACGTACGCTGCGGCGGCACAGACGGCTGTGCCGGCAGGCGCCGGAACTGGGGCTGCCGAAGTATTCGTGCAGACCGGCAACTCCCTGATGGCGACCATGGTGCGCTTTTCACCGGATGGTCAACGCGTCGCCACATGCGATGGTGCGGGCCTCGTCGTGGCCTGGGATGCGCTGGCCGGCCGGCAGTTGCGTGAAGTGCACAGACACACAGGCCTGTGCATGGGTCTTGCCTTTACGCCTGACGGAAACATGCTCATATCGTCTGGCGGCGCGCGCTCGGGCAACGATGTAGTGATGTCGCGCGTGGTCACAGGTGAGGCGGTGCAGAACTGGCAGGGCCACAAGGGCCAGGTCCTGGCCGTCGTGGCCACACCCGACTCCCGTGGCGCATGGTCACTGGGCGAACAGGACGGCCTGCGCCGCTGGTCTGCAGACCAGGCCGGGGCCGTGCAGACAATAGTGCCCTTGCTGGCCGGAGAAAACCCTGCCGGCGCGCCCAACTACACCACCATGGTGTTGTCGGCCGACCAGCAAAAGGCGTTCGTTGCGCGCCGCGATGGCAGCGTGGTGATGACAAGCCTGGCCGGCGGCGGGCCTGCCGTACTGCTTGCGAAACTTTCCGAGTCCATCTCTTCGCTGGCGCTGTCGCCGGACGGCACCGTGCTTGCCGTCGCACACGGGACCATCATGGGCTCCACCGACCGCGATGTTGTGCTGCTGGACACCGGCACAGGCCGCGAGATCAGGCGGCTCAAAGGCCATTCCGGAAATGTATTTGCGCTGGCATTTTCACCCGACGGGAAACTGCTGGCTTCGGCTGCGCAAATCGACACCACCATCATGCTGGCTGGCAACCTGCGGGCCGTCAGCGAGCATGAAGCCCTGCGCCTCTGGCGCGTTGCCGATGGCTCGTTGCTGGCCAATGTGCGCAACCAGCGCAACGCACGCGGCGGCACGCCTTTCCTGCGCGGCAGCCTTGATTTTCCGGCGGTCTCTGCGCCGAACACCCAGAACGCCAACCCCCGCGTTGCCCTGGCACTGTGGGACGAAGCAGTGCGCGTCTACGAGTTTGACAATTCACAAACACTGCGTCTGGTGCACACACTTGAGGGCCGGGGATTGTCGCCGCGCCAGATCCGCGCCAGCGACAGGCTGAACCGGCTGGTTGCCACTGACGGCAGGCCCAGAATCGCCGCCCAGGACAACTACCTGCAGGCAGCAAAGTTGCGCGATGAATTCGGCAAACCCGGCGACTGGACGCCTGAACGCGTGCAACGAATCGACACGCTGTACGGCCCGCGGGGCATGCTCAGCCCCGTCAACCATGCGGCCATGTGGGACCTCAAAACCGGGCGGCTGGAGCGCATCATCGACTGGCAGCGCGGCGTGCCCGGGGATCTGTCGCTTGATGCACAGGGTCGTTTTGTTTCGGTGGCCCCGCTGTTCCCCACGACGATATTGCTGCCGCCGCTGCGCACCCACCTGCTGCGCCAGGCCACTGCAGACGAGAAAGGTGAATTGCAGTTCGACCATTTTGGTTACGAGCCCTGGGACGGAAAGCCCGGCGACATATTTTTGCCGGCCGGGGGTTCAGTCGCCCCGAAACCTGCCGAGGCAGCAGATGCAGCAGCCCTTGGGCCGGGGTCTTACCGGACCGACATCATGATTCAGTCGCCAGGCCAGCGCTTCACCGCCATAGCCGGCATTCCCATGGGCGGGCAAACACCGACAGCCACCGCGACACCCCTGACGCCGCGCGTTTTTGTACAGGAGCGCCTGACCTCCGGTGAACGCATGCACCGGCACGACATTGCCATGCCCGGCATTGTTCGCGCCATGGCCATCTCGGCAGACGAGCGCACCTTGTGGGTCACGGGCACCGCCACGGGCCTTCCCTACGACATGGCGCACCAGGCATGGCTGCTGGCCGTCAACCTGGCGGACGGCAGGGTTCTGCGCAAGTGGGACATGGCGGTGAACATCACGGTCGACCTGATCGTGGCACACCCCTCGGGCCAGATGGCCATCACCAATGGCGGCACCAATCTGTCGGTCTGGGACATCCGCCAGGACGCTCGCAAGTATTTCGTCAAGGCCTCGGCCAGCCTGCGACCGGTCAAGGCCCTTGCGCTGACGGCAGACGGAAAAATGATCGCGGCATCAGACACCGCAGGCTGGACCCTGCTCTGGGACTGGCCAGCGAGCAGTGAACCTGTTCCACGCTGGAGCAGGCAACTGCCCTCACCCAGCCCGCACCTGCTGACCTTCATGGCGGGCGACAAGCGCCTGGCGGCCGGTTCATCTGATGGCGCCATCCGCCTGCTGTCGGGCACAGATGGCGGCGAGATCGCCCGCATGATCCGCTTTGACAATGATGAGTGGATCACCATCACGCCCGAGGGCTACTTCGTCGCATCACAGGAGGGCGACCGCTGGGTGAATGTGCGCATGGACGGCAAGGTCTACGGCATTGACCAATTTTATGACGTGTTTTACCGGCCCGACATCGTCGAACGCAGACTGGCAGGCCAGCCCATCGCGCCGCTCATCACGGTGACGCTGCAGGACGCGCTGAAGCAACCGCCACCCCAGGTCGCATTGCGCAAGCCCGAAGGTGCGCTCACGGCCGGGCAGAAGATCAGGCTGGATTTTCGCGCAGACACACAGGGCGGCGGCGTCGGTGAGGTCCGGGTGCTTCACAACGGCAAGCTGCTGGAAGTCTTCAACCGTGCCGTTGTGCGCCCGGGGCTGGCAAGCCGCCCCGCAGATGGCGTTGCGCCCGGCCCGGCCGTGACCGCGCAGGCCCAGAGCCCCGCACGCGCAGAGCAGGCGGTCACCCGCGCATTGCGCCTGGCCGTACAGGCTCAGCAGGATCCCGCCAGCACCCCGAAAGTCCTGCAGCAGCTGGACGGCCAGGTCGATGTGGAACTGGTTGCCGGGGAGAACGTCTTTTCTGTCGTCGGTTTCAACGGCGCCGGCAACCTCAATGCCCGGCCTGTGACGCATACCGTGCAGGCGGCGGGCACCGCAGCAGCGCCGCGCATCTTCGTACTGGCCGTCGGCATCGATATTTTCAAAAATGCCAATGCGGCGCCCACACTGGCCAACGGTGTGAAGGACTCAACGGATGTTGCCAGCGCGTTTCGCGAGCGGCTGGGCGCGACCTATCGTGACTCCCCCGTGATCGTGCGCATGGTGCAGAACCAGCAGGCCACCCGCGCGGGCCTGGATGCGGCGCTGGCAGACCTGCAGCGCGAGGTCCGTTCAAACGATATTCTGGTCTGGTATGTGGCCAGCCACGGCACGCTGGACAACAACGCCGCCTACGGCATCGTGCTGCAGGACTGGGACGGCAAGGAACGCGAAGAAAGCCTTTTTTCGACCAGCGACATTCTTGAAGCCACCCGCCGCATCAAGGCCTTCAACCAGCTCGTCATCCTTGACACCTGCCATGCCGGCGGCGCCAGTTCACTGGTGCGCGGCCTGTACGACGCGCGCCTGGCCGTGCTGGCCCGCAACATGGGCCTGCATATTTTTGCCTCTGCCAGCGCTACGGAAGAAGCCCTTGACGGCTATGAAGGCAACGGCCTGTTCACCCACACGCTGCTCAAGGGCCTGCGCACCGGCGTTGCCGACAAAAATGCAGACCGCATCGTGACGGTCAAGGAACTGGGCGAATACGCCCGCCGTGAAACCATGCTGCTGTCGCAAAAAATCAGGCTCAATCAGGAGCCACTGCTGATGAATTTTGGAAAGGATGTCAACGTCTATGCACTACCTTGAATCTTCGGCCTGGCGCTGCCTGCTGGCTGCGCTTGTCATCGCGATGGCGGTGCCCGTACTGACACAGGCCCAGGCGCCTGCGACCGAGTACGGACTGGTCCGATGGCCGGGCGGCGACATGTACAGCGAGGCCAGCTTTTCATCCAGATCGCTGGGCCCGGTATCACGCGGCGAAAAAGTCGAGTTCCTCGCGCGGGATGGCATCTGGTGGAAGGTGCGCTACCAGGGCAAGGAAGGCTGGATGAACCGTATCGTGATTGAAAAAATAGACAATCCGGCCGCGCCATCAGCAGCAACGGCAGCAGCTACAACGGCGCCCGCAGCAGCGCCAGCCCCGGTGGCAGCCACCGCCCCTGCCGCGCCAGCCCAGTCCGCCCCCAGCCTTTTCAGCGCACTGCAGGCACTTGTGGCACCCGCACCCGAGGCCCCGCCCCTCACCAACACCGGGCATGCCGTGGTGTTCGGTATCTCGCAATACGCACCCAATACCGGCATAAGCGCCCTCAAGGGCGTGCCGCGCGACATGGACAGTGCCGTAGCCATGGCGCAGCTGATGGGCATATCGCAGGACAGGGTCAGCATCTACCGCGACAGGCAGGTCACCAAGGCCGCCATGAGCGCCACGCTGGCGCAGCTCGCCAAAGACATCAAACCCGATGAACCTGTTCTCGTCTACTACAGCGGCCACGGCGGCCGCACGGCCGACCCGTCCAAACCAGGCAGTTGCCTCGAAGGTCTGATCACCTACGACCAGGCCCTGTTCAGCAGCAATGAAATGGCCGAGCTGCTGCGCCCCCTGGCGCGTATCACCGACAACCTGTTTGTGTTTTTCGACGCCTGCCACTCCGGCGGCCTGACCGCCACGCGCGCTGTCGGCGGCCAGCAGCGGTTCACACCGAAGTTTGTGGCGCGCGCCGACGCCTCCAACTGTGCCGAAGTGGCCAACATGCTGCGCACGCCGCCCGGCGGCTCACGCGCTGTCGGCAACAAATACATCTACGCTGCAGCTGCGCGCTTCAATGAGGTGTCACTTGACGACGAGCAGAACGGCGGGCTGGCCACGTCAAGCTTTTTGCGCTGCATGGCCACCGGCAGGGGCCGTTCACAGACAGTGGACGAACTGCGGGCCTGCGCCCAGGAGGGCATCAACATGGCGCTGGCAGGCAACGCACAATTCAAGCCGCACAACATGACCATCACCGGCGACCTGAGTTACCGCCCTGTTCGCGCCGACCTGAGCGCCGCCTTCAAGGAGCAACTGCTGAGCAGCGCTGCCCAGGGGACGCTGGCCAACCGCCCTGCTGGTGCCAAGTCGGCCTACCTCAGCAGCGCGTTGACGACGCAGGGCTGGCCGCAGGTGTACAACCCGCAGCAGGCCTTTGACGCGATTGCAGAGCGCAGCGACAAGGCCCTGCCGCTGCTGGTGGAGGCACCCTCCACCCTGAAGATAGACAGGGAAAACCTGCAGATCAAGGTGCAGGCCCCGGCAGATGGCTACATCTACGTTTTTCAGGCCACCGGTGACGGCAAGAATGCGGTCATGCTGTTCCCCAACACCAGCGACCGGGACAACCGCGTCAGCACCGGGCAATCGCTGAACCTGCCCCGCCCCAGCTGGCCGCTGGTGGCTGGCGGCCCCGAAGGCGACAACCGCCTGATGGTGATTTTTTCAAGAAACCAGCGGGACATAGGCCAGCTGGTCGGGCAGGAGGCCGGGCCCTTCCTGGATCTGGCCGTCTCGCCCATAGGCATGCAGGCACTGGCGCTGGCCGTCAGCCGCTCTGCCCATGCGGAAGAAGCCGATTGTTTAAGTACCGGGAATCGCCCTGCGTATTGCACGGCAGGCTTCTCGGCCACCGTCAAAACCATACGGGAAACACGCTAGCACCGGCAATCAGGCGCAACACATCAAAAGGCCAAAATGTTAAGTTTTAACTTAACATTTTGGCCTTTTTGGGTTGCAGGAGGCCTGGAAACGCGCCAGGCAGGCCCCAAAAGCCTGAAAACTGCCCATTTCAGGCACCTAAAACGGCTGCAGCCCTTTAAATACGCACGTTAACAGCTACGAAAAGAATAGCAAATATGCTGCCCGCGCGGCTAAGGCTTCTCCGGCAACTTGCGAAATTCGTCCCAGACGGCCTTGCCTTCTTCCCTGAGCATTTGCTGCGGCGCCAGCACGCGCTGCGGGTAAGGCCTGGTCATGTCATCGTAGACGTTGAAGTTGCTGTCGGGAAACCCGGCATCGCGCCAGCCGGCGGCGTAGAAGATCTTGTCGATGCGCGCAAAGTAGGCTGCCGCATAGCACATGGGGCAGCATTCGCAGCTGGTGTAGAGGATGGCGCCCGGCAACTCGATCGAGCCCGTCGCGCGGCAAGCTTCGCGGATGGCATTGACCTCGGCGTGCGCTGTCGGGTCACGGTCTTTCCACACGGTGTTGCCGGACGTCGCGATCACCTTGCCATCCCTGACGATGATCGCGCCAAAAGGAAAAGCGCTCCGGTCGATCACACCGACCTGCCGCATGACGCGTATGGCTTCGCGCATGTAGACCCTGTCCTGGTCGGTGATGGCCGAAGTCACACCCCGCGCACCGCCCAGGCGGACCGGTGGATCTGCCGGAGCCTCCGCCGCTGGTGTGCCACCCGAGCCCATGCCACCGGCAGTCGCTGCGGCAGCAGCCAGGAAGTTGCGGCGTTTGACCATGGAAAACGCGAGGTAGTCACCGTCCCCGTCGGGACTGGAACCGGTATGTACAAGAGGAGTGTTGCCATTCATGAGAACCGCCTTTCAGACACAGGGCGCCCGGCACGCGGAACGCGCATGCCCTGTCCCACACAGTCTAGCCCGACCCGGTTTCACACTCCCTATTTTCTGGCGGCGGGGACCCGGCTCATCTGCAGCCAGGTGCTGTCGACCACTTTGTCGAAATCAAAACGCGCATCGTCCGGCAATGCACCCGCCGTCACCAATGAGCCGAATACCCGGCTCATGCCTGCTTTCGAGACAGACAGGTCATCTGCAAGGATCTTCAGCCTGGCGGTCTCATCCAGCGCCCGGCGGGTGAGTGCGGGCGATGACTGCAACTGTTTCGACGCGACGGCAACCGCCAGGTCGGGGCTGGCTGCAATCTCGTCCTGTCCGCGCCTGAGCGCCCGAAGAAAACCTGCCATCAGCGTCGGGTTGCTCTTCGCCCAGTTGCTGTCCGCGTTGACGCTGGTGAACTGCCAGTCGGGAATCCAGCCGGCCACAGCGCCCAGGTTGGTAAAACCTGCGTCCACTGCTTCATAGCTGAGCGGGAAGGGTTGAAGGCCGACGTCTATCTTTCCTTCCTTCAGCAGGCGCCAGCGCGTCGGGGCGCCGCCGACAGCGACGATCTCATAGTCGGTGGCCTTCAGGCCGGCCACCGATGCGATCTCGCGGATCACGTGGGTTGTGCCTTCCTGCAGCGACAGTACGCCAATCCTTGTGCCCTTGAGCTGGGCCAGTGTCTTGATCCCGGGTTTGGTGATGATGAAGTGCGGCAGTTTGCCGGCGTTACCGCCGACCACACGCAGCGACCCGCCCTGGTAAGCATCAGTAATCACGCTTTCAGGCGGCCCCATCGCCACCTGCACCTTGCCCGACTTCAGGTCTTCATTGATTTTTTCAGCGTTGTCGTAAAGAACGATCTCGGCGTCTATGCCTTCTTCCTTCAGGAAACCACGCTCCGCCGCTATCCACAGCGGCGTGAAGAACACAGTGCGCGACACGATTGCCACCTTGAGCGGCTCCGCCACTGCGGCCGACGACATGCCAGCGGCAGAAATGAAGAGACCAGCCAGCAGTGATGCGGTTTTTTTCATGAGGTGCTTTCTGTCGGCGCGTTATAAAAATGATTGCGAAAGCGCCACCGCTTCGTGCAGGACGTCAGCCGAACTTCAGATTCACGTTCTTGGTATAGGTGAACTCGATCAGTTCTGCAAAACACTCTTCGCGGCCGATGCCCGACTGCTTCACGCCGCCGAAGGGCGCACCCATGAAATGCTGGCTGGCATTGTTGATCCACACATAACCGGTGTGTATGCGTTTGGCGGCGCGGTGGGCAGTGTTGAGGTTCTGCGTCCAGATCGAGCCGGTCAGGCCGAAGTCGACGCCGTTGACGTCTTTCCAGAGTGTGTCTTCGTCGCTCCATTTGAAGACAGACATCACCGGGCCGAAGACCTCCTCCTGCGCCAGGCGCATGTTCGGCTTCATGTCTGCAAACACGGTCGCTTCATAAAAGAAGCCGTCCTTGAGCGCTGCATCGTCCGGCTGCCTGCCGCCGCACACCAGCCGGCCGCCATCTTCGATGCCTTTGGCAACGTAGCCCTGAACCTTCTCAAGCTGCGCACGGCTGACCAGCGAGCCCATCGTTGTTTTAGGGTCGGTCGGGATGCCAGGCTTGTGCCGCTCGGGCAGGAGCTTGATGACTTTCTCAAGCACCTGGTCGTGAATCGATTCGTGCAGGAACACGCGGCTGGTCGAACCGCAGCTCTGGCCCGACCAGGTGAAGTTCATGCCGGCAATGATGCCGTTCACCAGTTTGTCGAGGTCAGCGTCTGGGTAAGCGACCAGCGCATTCTTGCCGCCCAGCTCAAGCAGCACCGGTTTGAGGTTGTCTGACGCCGTCTTCATCACGGCCTTGCCGGTCGGCACGCCGCCAATCAACGTGATCTTGCGCACCAGCGGGTGCCGGCCCAGCGCCTCACCGCATTCACGGCCACCACACAAAAAGTTGGCGACACCAGGCGGAAAGATATCGCCCACCAGTTCGGCCAGCCGCAAGGTAGACAGGGGTGCCTGGTCAGGCGCCTTGATGACCACGGTGTTGCCAGCTGCCAGCGGTGCGGCCAGCCGCGCAGCCGCGAACATGAACGGGTGGTTGTAGGCCACGATGCGGGCCACGACACCGAGCGGCTCCTGCACGGTGTAGTTAAAGTTGCCATCGCCCATGGGAATGGTCTCGCCCTTGATCTCCGTGGCCAGACCCGCAAAATATTCAAGGCAATCGGCTGCAAAACCAGCGTCATGCGCGAGCGCCGACACCGGGTTGCCATTGTTCAGGGAATCGAGTTGTGCCAGTGGCATCGCGTGTTCACGCAGCACGGCAGCGGCCTTGCGCAGGTAGCGCCCGCGCTCGACCGGCGGCGTGGCAGCCCATGAAGGGAAAGCGGCGTGCGCAGCCTGCACGGCGGCATCCACATCCTCAGCATTGGCTACCGGCGCGCTGGTAATGGCTTCGTTGTAGGTCGGGTTGATGGTTTCGGCCTGCACACCGGATTTGGGTGCATGCCAGGCGCCGCCGTAGTACAGGCCGCGTTGTGTCGGCAATATGCCGGGAGGAATATCTTTTGCGCGCATGTTTACTCCGAGCGTGTGAGACCTGCGGTCATCGCCGCGCTGTAGCCGGTGCTGACGATCACGTCGAGCACAATGGCTTTGCCGCCCTGCACAACCTTGATGGCTTCTGCGAGGGCCTTCTCAAGCTCTGCGCCAGTCTCTATGGGGCCTATGCCTTCCATGCCCTGGCCCCTGGCCATCATGGCAAGGTCGGGCGCGGGGTTGCTGATGCGCTGGCCAATCCATTTGTTTTCTACCGGCCGGCCGCGCTGGCGCGCGACACGTTCCTGGTGCACTTCGTCATTGAAGAAGGAGCGGTTGTTGACGACGATGATGAGCAACGGAATCTGCGCATTGGATGCCGTCCACAGGGCGTTGACGCCCATCATGTAGTCACCATCACCCATGACCGCAACTGGCAGTCGGTCTGTGCCCTTGAGTGCAAGTGCCGCGCCTATGGAAACCCCGGGGCCGGCCCCCACGCCGCCGCCACCTTCGTAGCCCAGGTAGTCCAGTGGGTGCTCGATATCCCACATCTCGCCACTCCAGCTGAGCGGTGCGCGAATCAGGCTGACCGTCAAACCCTTCACGGCAGCTTTCAGTGCCTTTGACAGCATGGGTACCGTCAGCGGTGCGCCCTGGATCAGGTCTGGCACGGCAGGTACCGGTAGCCGCGAATGCGCTACCTGCTTGCGGGGCTTGACACGATCGGCCAGCAGCTTCACCGCCGGCTCGGGTTCACACATCATGTAGATATCCATGGGCGGCAGGCCCTGGTGATCCATGCTCCAGCCGTTGTGGACGTACTGGTCGACCGACACATTGATGACCTTGCTGCCAATGGTCTCGTTGCCCCAGGCCTGTTTCAGCGTGCCGGCCAGGTCGGTGAAGTCCAGACTGAGCACCACGTCCGCATCCTTGAGCACCGCCATCGCGCCTGGCGACAGAAATGTACCCGCAGGTGCGGCATACAAGGGGTGCGTGGTCGGGAAGGCAGCGCCCACCTTAAGGTCGGTCAGCACCTCGGCATTGAGCTTTTCAGCCAGCCTGATGCGGTCTGCCCAGCCCTCTTCGCTGCGCGACACGCGGCCCATCAATATCACCGGGCGGCGTGCGTTTGACAATAATTCCGCAGCCTCATCAATCGACTCATCTGAAGGCCGGGCAGGCGGCGCAGGTTTGTAGCGTGCGTAATCCGGGAGTTTGGGCCGTGCATCGAGCTTTGACTCCTGCAGCGCGGCATCAAAACAGACATAGACCGGCCCTTGCGGCGCGGTGGTGGCGATCTGCACAGCGCGTAGCAAGGCTTCCTGTGCGGCAGGTATCGAGGCGGGCTGTGCATCCCATTTGATGAAGTGGCGAATCAGCGCCGCCTGGTCCTGCGCCGTATGAATCCAGTCAATCCATGGCCGGCGTTTGGCGGCGTCGACAGGACCCGTAGCACCGAGCACGATCACCGGCATGCGATCGGTCCACGCATCAAAGATGCCCATGGAGCCATGCATCAAACCCACATTGCTATGCAGGATGGCGCACAGCGGCTTGCCGGTGACCTTGGCATACCCCTGGGCAATGGCGACGGCATGCTCTTCATGCAGCACGACGATCATCTGCGGCTTTTCATTGCCCAGGTGATTCACCAGGCTGTCATGCAGGCCGCGAAAGCTCGCGCCCGGGTTGAGCAGCACATAAGGAATGTCCATGGCCCGCATCATGTCGGCAATGGCATCACTGCCCCAGACGGTTTCGTCAGGCACGGATGGTTGTGGAATATCGCGGCGCACCACCGGCGTGGAATGTAGAGGCGGTTTGGAAAGGTCGGTCATGAAAGTCCAGGGATTAAAGGTCTGCGAGATCTAGGGAACGAAAGAACGAGGAATCAGAGAAATGGAAACTTGTGGCGATGAACCACCAGCCGCGGGACTGGCTCTGCCAGACCGCAGGCGACGGCCCCCTCGGGGGGGCAGAGAGCTACGCGAAGCGAGCGAACGTGGGGCAACGGCCGCAGCGCCGGGCCGCCCCAAGCAAGGCCAGCCCCCTCGGGGGGCAGAGAACTACGCGAAGCGAGCGAACGTGGGGGCACCATTTATTCAGGAACGATGTTGGCGGCCTTGATCACAGCAGCCCAGCGCTTCTGGTCAGCGGTGATCAATTTGTCGAAATCCGCGGCCGTGCTGCTTTCCGCAAAGATGCCCTGCTCGGCCAGCTTATTCTGGACATCCGGTGTGGCCAGCGCGCGACGCAGCTCTGCGTTGAGCTTGTTGATGATGGCGGGCGGCGTCTTGCGGGACGCAATCATGCCTATCCAGATGTCGCTTTCGTATTTGGGCACCGTCTCTGCAATCGTCGGCACGCCCGGCAGCAAGGTCACCCGCTTGGTGCCTGTAGTACCCAGGGCGCGTATCTTGCCGCTGCGGATGTGCGGGAGTGCGGTGTTGAGCGGGCAGAACATGATGTCGACCACACCACCCAGCACATCAATCATGGCCGGCGCAGAGCCCTTGTAGGGGATTTGCGTGATGCGCGTTCCGGTCATGGCCTTGAACACCTCCGCCGCCATGTGCTGCGGGCTGCCCGAGCCTGCGGACGCATAGGTGAGGCGATCAGGCCTGGCCTTGAGCTGCGTGATCAGCTGGTCCACATTTTTGGCCGTCACATTGGACGACACCACCAGGACCATGGGCACCCGGCCCAGCAGGCTGATGCCCTGGAGATCCCTGCTCACATTAAATGGCAGTTTGGGATACAGCACCGGGTTGACCGACACCGTCTGGTTGGGGGCGATGGCAATCGTGTAACCGTCACCCTCGGTTTTGGCCATGTATTCGGTCGAGATGTTGCCTGCGGCACCCGGCTTGTTTTCAACGATCACCGGCTGACCGAAAGACTCGGACATCTTCTGGCCCAGCACACGGGCCAGTACATCGTTCGAGCCGCCCGGCGGCAAGGGCACGATGATGCGTATGGACTTGTTCGGGTAGTCGGCCTGCGCATGCGCAAACGGACTTGCGAGCAGGGCACCGGCAGCGAGCGCAGAGCCTGCGACCAGGGATTGGCGGCGATTGATGGTCATGTCTTGTCTCCTTGATTTATGGGCACACGCAGGCATCGTAGTGAATCCCGCGTATTGATTCAATCTTGAACTTTGAATCAATGTGAGGATGGCCCCCACGCTGGTTTTTGGGGTCAGAGCCCAAATTCGCCAAGCCTGCGGCTTGCCCGAAGGGCGCGGTGCATCGCACCGCAGCGAAATTGGCGTCTGACCCCAATAACCAGCTGCCCCCCGAGGGGGCTAATTTCCCTTGGGGCGGCCCGGCGGGAAATTTGATGGCCCCCACGTTCGCTCGCTGCGCGTAGCTCTCCGCCCCCCGAGGGGGCCGCCCGCCTGTGGCCCGGCGAAGCCGGTTCCACGGCTTGAACTTGAACTTGCAAGAAGATTCCGCCCTCTGTTAGAGCCGGCCCTCGCATCAGCAAGGATTTACGCCAGCTTGCCTGGCTTGGGCTCCACGAACTTCGCTCTGGGACGCAGCAAGGTGCCGGCTGCGCGCTGCTCCTGCACATGGGCAACCCAGCCGGCCAGTCGCCCCAGCGCAAACAGTGCAGCCGGGGCCTGGGTTGGCAAACCCATGGCACGCGCGAGAACGACGAGTGCAAACTCCTGGCGCGGAAACAGACCGCTCGCGGCCCGCATCTCGTCGATGAATTGAAATATCGCGCGCGTCTGGCGCGTCTGCTGCGTGCGCTTGCGGGCAATGTCGAGCAACTGGGCCGCGCGGGGATCCCCCCTGGGATAGAGCGGGTGGCCAAAACCCGGTACGCTCAGGCCTCTGGCGTGAAGTTGCCCTGCCCTTTTCACCAGCACCGCCTTGCTGCCCGGCTGTCCCAGAAAATCCTCTATGCGGTCGTACATGCGGCCCACATCAACGCCAGACGTCGCACAAAGCGCCGCTGAAAGGCAACTGTGCAGGGTGCCCCCTGCCGAAGCGACCACACGTGCGCTCAGGGTACCCGGCGGCAGTTCGTGGTCGGCCATCAGGATCAGGATGGCGCGCAGGGCTTCACTGTTTTCTGCGCTGGCAGGAATCGCGAGCGCATGCATCAGGCCTTCGACAATCGACTGGCCTTTTTGCATGGGCCGGTATTTTTGGGTCAGCCCGATAAAGCCGCAACAGGCCACCACAGTCTGCATGATCTCGCGTGCTGCGGGCAGGGTTTGACCTTGCGACAGCCGGTCAGGCACCGAACCGCGACGCATGCCCAGCAGCAACACCACCAGCGAGAAGGATTCGAGCACGTTGTCGCCAGCGCGCAGGGATGCAAGGGTTTGCGCAAGACTGACCAGTTCTGCCGAAGGCTTGCGCACGGGCCAGGCATCTGTCCGGGTGTTGAGGTCGCCCGTCCACAACAACTCTGCAACCGCTTCAAACGACGTACCGGACCGTACCAGGTCCGCAGCCAGCCAGCCACGGTAACGCGGCCCGTCAGGCGTGATCTCCGTGATGGAGGTGGGGAAGATGGGTTCGCCCCAGTTCATGGCCGATGCGGCAACAGCGCCATGACCTGATCGGGCCAGCGAGCGCATTTCAACGCGCGCGATGTCCTCGCGCAGGTAGAGTTTTTCCTTCTGGCCCTTCTGGGCAATGCTGTGTATCCAGCCGCGGCTGACATAGGCATACAGCGTCTGCGCGCGCACGTTGAGCATCTTCATGGCCTCTGCGGCCGATGCGTAGTCGCGGCGAAGAAGCTTTTCCGTATCGTCCATGCAATGACTCCCGTCCGCCGGACTTTAGCGCATCACGATGATGAAGATACCCAGCAGCGCCAGACCGCTTCCGGCCAGGACGGTGGGTGTGATGTCGTCCTCATTTTTGAACAACAGGTAACTCAGGGGAAACACAAGTATGGGCGTACACAGCGTAAGCAGCGTCGCAATCGACAGCGGTATGTAGCGCATGGCGGCAATGCCGAGTATCTGGCCAGAGATCGTGCAGACGCCCAGCGCAGCGTAAAGCCACACCCCGCTGCGGCTTGCGGTTTTGAAGCGCTGCAGCAACTGCATCTTGGCGGGGGTGAAGGCCAGGTGCAGCAACAGGCCGCAGCTTGCACCGAGAAAGCCGCCCAGCACGGGCTCGTTCCATTCGCGCACACCCCAGCCTCTGAGAAAATTGCCCACCGCATAAGCCAGTGCACTGCCCAGGCCCAGCACCAGAATGGACTTCGGCAGCAGGCCTGCGTGTACCTGCTCAACAGCAACAGCAGCAGGAATCTTTTTTATGAAAGATCCTGGCGTATAACTCACCAGCATCAGCCCAAGCACCGTGATCACAATGCCCAACACCACCAGCAGACTCAAGCGCTCGCCCATCAGCAGCCAGGCCATCAATGCGGTAAACAGCGGGCTGCTGATCTGGAAGACACTGGCCTTTGCAGGGCCGAAGCGGATCACCGCTTCATAAAAAAACCAGCGGCCAAAATAGGTCGCAAAAACACCTGCAGCCAGAAACATCCAGAAGGCGTGTGCATTCCAGCCCGCACCTGTCTGGCGCAGTGACAACTGCACAAGAAACGCAAGGCCGGAGAACACGACGTTGACGGTGGTCGCGACCAGAAAGCCAAGGCCCAGATCTATGCGCCTGGATGCAATCTTGGTGACGAGAATGCCGGAGGTAAAAAACAGCAGCGCGCCCAGCGCCAGCGCATAACCCAGCAGCGCATCAGACATCCCGGTCCGCCTTGTCGGTGCCCGGAAGCGGGGTCAGATCTTGAAGGCTTCCAGCGCCTCGGGGGCAAACAGCTCTTCAGGCTCCAGCAGTCGCTTTGAGAGCCCCTGTTCGAAGTGGTAACGCAGGAAAGTGCGCAGGGTTTCCTCATTTTTCTCGAAACCATAGGGCCAGAAGTCTTCGCCCATCTCACGCTTGACCTGTTCGACGTGCGATGTCAGCCAGGGCAACATGGCCTTGAGCGCAGCCGTCTCGTACAGGTCTTCATAGGTGCGCTTTTGCGACTCTTCAAGCGCCTTCATCATGGAGCGCGCCACCCAGCGGTTGGCTTCGTACACATCGCGGCGAATGGCCACCGTGTGCATGATGGGGAATATCTTCGTCTCCCTGAAGTAATTGCGCTCAACCTACTCGTAATCCTCAAACAGCCGTTTGACCTTGCCCCCGCCTTTGAGGAAGCTCGACGGCATCCGCGCCGTATACAGCGCATCAATCTCGCCATCGAGCAGCATCTGGGCCAGCGTCTGCTGGGGGCCAATGCTCTGCACCTTGATATTGGGCGGCAGGTCGAGCTTGATCTTTTCAGAGCGCCCTGGTTCTTCTTCGCCACCGGTGAAATAGGTCACGCTGTCTACCGGCACGCCGTAGTGATCGGACAGGATGCCGCGAATCCACACTGGTGCGGTCATCTGGTATTCGGGGTTTCCAACTTTTTTGCCAATCAGGTCTTTTGCTTCGCGAATACCCGAGTTCGCATTGACATAGATACACGAGTGTCGAAAGAAACGGGAAGGAAAGACAGGAATCGCCACAAACGGCCGCGGGTCCCTCGACATCGACACGCTGTAGGATGACAGCGACATCTCGGCCACGTCAAACTCCTTGTGCCTGAGCATGCGGAAGAAGGTTTCCTCCACCGGCATGTTGAGATAGTTGAGGTCAATGCCATCGGGCTGCACGCTCCCGTCCATGAGGGCACGGGTGCGGTCGTAGTTCCAGCAACCGAAGGTAAGTTTGAGTTTTGACATTTAGGCGCGAGAAAAGAGAAAAAGGTAGTGAAAAATAATCAGTGAACTGTACGGCTTGCCCGCCGCTCATTCAGGCTTGATGCCCGAGGCAACGATGGCTTTGGCCAGGCGTTCGTTTTCGCCAACGATGGCCCTGCCGTAATCAGCGGGTCCGCTGCCGATGGGCTCAATGCCGGCGTTGCTCAGTGTCTGGATGACTTCGGGCATTTTTGCGATCTGCGCCATTTCACTGCTGATGCGCTCTATCGCACTGGCGGGGGTACCTGTCGCAGCGAGCACGCCGACGATGGGCGCAAAGTCAAAACCAGGAATGGTTTCTGCGATGGCCGGCACATTCGGCTCCTGGCTGGAGCGCTGGGCGGCGTTGTTGGCCAGCAGTTTGACCTGGCCGCCCTTCACAAAACCGACAAGCGAAGGCAATGCCGAGAACAGCACTTCAACCTGCCCGCCAATCAGCGCAGGCACGGACTGCCCCGTTCCCTTGAAAGGTACGTGCGTGATCTGCAGGCCCAACGAGGCTTTCAGCGCCTCCATGGTGAGGTGGTGCGTGCTGCCGATACCGGATGAACCGTAGTTCAAGGTTCCGGGTTTGGCCTTGGCCAGCGCGATGAATTCCTGAAAAGTGTTCGCGGGCACCTTGGGGTGAACGGCAAGGTAAAGCGGCGCCCGGGCTGCCAGCGATACCGGCACGAAGTCGCGCTTGTAGTCGTAACCCAGATTTTTGTAGATGGCCGGGTTGATGGAGAACATTGATCCATCGGTGACCAGGAAGGTATAGCCATCTCTGGGTGAGGTGGCAAGCACCTGCGCCGCCACAACGCCGTTGGCGCCCGGGCGGTTGTCAACCACCACCGACTGCCCCAGCCTGTCACCCAGCCGCTGCGCAAAAATGCGCGCCACCGTGTCGGGCAGCCCGCCCGCAGCGTAGGGCACCACAAACTTGATGGGACGGTTGGGGTAGGCACCCTGCGCGCTGGCAGCAAGAGGCAGCAACGAAACTGCCGCGAGCACGATGCCCGCCAGCGTGAAAAGGCGGCGTGATGTTTTCATGTATTTGTCTCCGGTTGTTTTATCGTGATGTCCAGCGTAAAAAGCAAGGCAGCAAGGCAGTCAGTAACTGCTCTGGCGAATCAGGTTGAATACGAAGGCTCCAGTGCCGGCTCCTTCTTGTCCCACACATAACTTCCGGAGAAGGCCCGCCAATCGCTGGTTTTGGGAATGATGGCCTGGTAGGCCACCACACTTGAAGGAATACGCAGATCGCCGGTGCCGATAGCCGGAGCGCCGGACTGGAAGGCGCGCACGGCTTCAAGCATCTGCTTGCGGAATTCCACTACCGCCATATCGCTGGCGCCCAGGCGCTCGTGTGTGCGGTCGGCAATGGGACCCATGGTGACCCACATGGCGACGTCCTGATTGGGGAAACCCGTTATGCCCGTGAAGTTGCCAGCCTTCATCGCTTCGCGGTCCTGCCAGAAATTGTTGGCGCGATTGCGCAACGGCATATATTTATCATCAAGGTCGTGCCCGACTTGCTGACCGAGAAACTTGCGCCATGTATTGGTGTCAGGGGTGGTGTCTGGATGGCCCCAGGCAATGAAATAAAACGCCGTGTTCGTATCGTCCATCGGCACATTGATATTGGCAACGTTGTACAGGTTGTTGGGCGGGATCAGCACCGCCGAAGGTGCAACAAACACGGTGGACCGGATGTAGTCACTGACTGCCGCATTCTTGATGGGCCGGCGGATAGCCGCATAACGGAAACCGTAGCCACCTCGCTCGACCTGCATGCGCGGCGCCTTGTCGGTCGACGGGCGCAGCCAGTTGGTGTCGGTGGCTTCTGCGCCTTCAACGCGCGCAGGCACCATGTCTGACGAGTGCAGGCTGGAGCTGTGCGCCGAATCAATGGCGCCTTCAAGAATCTGCGCCCAGTTGCAGGGAATCAGGACCTTGGCAATCGTCACCCGGGCATCTGCGGTGGGTGCCCAGGCAGGCGGAACAAACTCGGGCATGGTTTCTTTCGGACCCATATAGGCCCATACAAAACCGGCCCACTCCTGCACCGGGTAGGCCAGATGCTTGACCTTCTGCGCAAAGCCGCTGGCCGCCGGCTCGGACACCATCTCAACCACATTGCCCTCAACGTCCATCTTCCAGCCGTGATACAGGCAGCGCAGGCCGCAGTCTTCATTACGACCAAAGACCAGCGAGACGCGGCGGTGCGGGCAGTATTCATCCATCACGCCGACGCGGCCATTGGTGTCGCGAAAAACCACCAGGTCTTCGCCGAAAACACGGGCCTTGACAGGCGTACCGTCGGGCTCGCTGACTTCTTCAATCAGGCAGACGGGTGTCCAGTGCCGGCGCATGAGCTGGCCCATGGGGGCCTTGCCTTCCACGCGGCACAGGAGTTGATTTTCTTCGTGGGTCAACATGTGTCATATCCTTCAGGCGGATGAAATGAAATCTTCCCGAAACAACTTGCAAATGCAGTTCAACGGGATTATTCTTAGGAGACTAAGATTATCCCCGTGCATGGGGTTTGTCAAGAATATTCACGGAGACAGCGATGATCGTTAACCCTGAACCCGGAGATGATTCCGGTGCCCCCACGCCGTTAGAGCCTGATTTCTTCAAGCTCAAGGTAGCACAGAAAAAGAAATTGGCAGAGGGTGTTTACCTGTTCGAACTCAGGCATCCACAGGGGGTCACTTTGCCCGCTTTTACAGCCGGGTCACATCTCACGGTGCAAGTGCCCGTGGGGGTCAGGCGCAATTACTCCCTTTGCAGCAACCCCGCCGACCGGGACTTCTACCAGATCGCCGTCAAACGCGACGCTGCGGGTCGTGGCGGCTCCATCAGCATGGCTGACGACGTCAATGAAGGCGACCTGCTGTCTGTCAGCGCACCCCGCAACAATTTCGAACTTCATCCGCGAGCCAGCAAATTCCTGTTCGTGGCCGGCGGCATTGGCATCACCCCGGTGCTGTCGATGATACGTCACCTGAAAACACAGGGCAATGACCAGTTCAGGCTGATTTACTGCACGCGCGACCCTGAAAGCACTGCTTTTCTTGAGGACCTGAAAAGCCCCGAATTTGAGGGCAAGGTGCAGGTTCATCATGACCATGGCGACATCAACAATGCCCTGGATTTCTGGCCGGTGTTTGAAACCCCGACGAACGCGCATGTGTATTGCTGCGGTCCGCGCGGGCTGATGGATGCCGTGGCTGACATGTCCGGGCACTGGCCATCGGGCGCTGTGCATTTTGAAAGTTTTGGTGTGGATGCCAGCGCCTATGCGGCGAACGCGCCTTTCAGCGTGCGACTGCAAAAAAGCGCTACCACCGTGCAGGTTCCCGCTGACAAATCCATTCTTGAAGCGCTTCGTTGCGCCGGTATTCATGTCACGAGCTCCTGCGAAAGTGGTACCTGCGGCTCGTGCAAGACCACTTTGCTATCGGGTGAGGCTGAACACCGCGACATGGTGCTCAGCGATGAGGAAAAAGAAAACCACATCATGGTCTGCGTGTCGCGTGCAAAATCAGCTGAACTGGTCCTGGACCTATGAGCACAAAAGCCGGAAAAATCAAGATAGGCGTCGCGGGACTGGGCCGCGCCTTCACCCTGATGCTGCCCACCTTTGTCGGCGACAGGCGCGTCAGCCTCACAGGCGCGACCGACCCGATTGCGGCTGCCCGCACCCAATTTGAAAAGGATTTCGCTGCACCCACGTTTGACTCACTGGAAGCCATGTGCGCCAGCCCGGATATTGACGTGGTCTACATCGCTTCACCGCACCAGTTTCATGCCGACCATGCGTGTATCGCGGCCTCACACGGCAAGCACATACTGGTCGAAAAACCAATGGCGCTGTCCATCGACGAATGCACACGCATGATTGAAGCCGCCCGCAAGGCAGGCGTGCACCTGATCGTCGGCCACAGCCACAGCTTCAACACCCCCATCAAACGCACGCGGGAGCTGATTGACAGCGGCGCATACGGCAAGGTGAGGATGATCACCGCGATGAATTTCACCGACTTCCTGTTCCGTCCACGCAGGCCTGAGGAGCTGGATACACAGGCGGGCGGGGGCGTCATTCACAGCCAGGCCACCCACCAGATAGACATTGTTCGCCTGCTGGCTGGTGGCATGACCACATCTGTGCAGGCCCACACCGGCGCCTGGGATGCAACACGACCCACCGAAGGGGCCTATAGCGCCCTGCTGGGTTTTGAAAACGGTGCGTTTGCGACTGCGGTCTACAGCGGCTATGGTCACTATGATTCCGACGAATTGATGGGCAACATCGGGGAAATGGGCCAGGCCAAATCAGCCCGGGACTATGGCGCCGCGCGCAAGCGCCTGCAAACCGCGCAGACTGCCGGCGACGAAGCCCGCCTGAAAGCAGCCCGCAACTATGGCGGCAGCCTGTACGCAGGCCAGTCCGCCCAGCCTGATACCCCCCTGGCCCACCAGCACTTCGGCCACCTTGTCGTGAGCTGCGAAAAAGCTGACCTTCGCCCCACCCCCTCAGGCATCGACATATTTGCCGACGACCAGCGCAGCTTTGAAGCACTGCCGCAGCCGGCCGTTCCCCGCAGCGAGGTCATGGATGAGCTCTACGCCGCAGTTATTGAAGGCAAACCACCCCTGCACAGCGGGGAATGGGCCAGGGCTACGACCGAGGTGTGCCTGGCCATCCTGGCATCTGCGCGAGGCGAGGCCTTGATCCGTCTGCATCATCAGGTAGCATTACCTGGTCATGAAAACAGAAACACATAACATCCTGAGACACTGGAGGGAGGCGGTTCCAAACGATCGCCTGGCCCACCTCATACGAGATACCGAACGGGCCTTCAGGCGCGCCCTGCAGATCAGGCTGGCCGAGTACGGCGTTCCCTTTGGGCACTGGAGTTTTCTGCGCATCCTCTGGGAATCAGACGGGCTGACGCAAAAAGAGCTCAGTGTACGTGCGGGAGTGATGGAACCCACAACCTTTGCGGCCATGAAAGCCATGGAAGCGCAGGGTTACATCGTGCGCAAGCAGTTGCCCACCAACAAGAAAAACATCTACGTGCACCTGACCGAGACCGGGCGGGGCCTGAAAAAACGCCTGGTGCCGATGGCTGAAGACACCAACCATATCAGTACACGGGACGTCAGCGCAGAAGACCTGGCCACGACGCGCCGGGTACTGCTCACCATGATAGACAACTTGGCTAAGGACGAGCTGGAACGCGCCGAACTCGAGCAGGCCGTCAAGGACAGAAAAAAAGCCAGCGGCAGGGCTGGCTGATTTTTTTCAAGCGGCGCGGGTTCAGTCCAGAAGGCGGCGCTGCTCCATCCAGTCGATATAGCTGGTAGCCGCCAGTGCCAGCAGATCTGGCTGCCCAACAAAATAGTGTGTCGCGCCCTTGATGCACTGCATGGTCTTGTCTGCGCTGCCCGCTGCATCGTATATGCGTTGCGTATGTGGTTGCGGCACGGCATCGTCGGCGCTGTGCTCTATGGCCAGCATGGGAACCGAAATGCCGGCGGCGCTTTTTTCACCGTGCGCGTTGGTCTCGGGAGACCACTGGGACATCCATGAGCGCAGCGTTGAAAACCGTGCAGATCCGACGGGCCCGTTGTTAACGGTTTCCGGATTGCCCATGAAGCAGGTCCCGATCGGCCTGTCGTTGGGATCAATCGACGCATCCAGGAATCGCGGCTCGGCCATGGTCCGGTGCGTGACGAAACCACGCTCCATTTCAAGCCCCCCCTTTCTGCGAAGGTCTTCCAGCACCTGCTTGACCCAGTCTGTGCGCCTGCGGATGCGGGCCTGCTGGCCAGCACGGAATTTTTTCAGGAATTCAGCGGTATAGGGCGGCTTGATATCCGGGTTGTAGAGGTTGAGTTCGGGATCCACACGGTCCGGGTCGTTCTCATCAATCACGGACGGGTCAATCCAGTCGGCCAGCACGACGGCCCGCGATATGTGCGCCGCCTGAAAGATGAAACCATCAGCCGGAATCAGGTCGGCCGCAATGATGTTGCAGGGGTCGCCGGCCGGCGTGTGTGTGACACTGGGATTTTCTGCTTGGGATTGGTAGAACAGCGACAGGGATCCGCCGCCGGACCAGCCGGCCATCACGATCTTTTCGTAGCCCCATACCTCCTTGGCGTGGCGTACGTAGGCGCCAAGGTCGACCACCACGTTTTCCATGATGAGGGCGCTGTCATTTCGGGCATAGCGGCTGGCGGCGCACAGCACATGCACGCCACGCTCGGCCATGGCACGTGGCATGGGCAGCAACTGCAGCGTAGACGCCGGGTGCATGTAGATCACCAGCGTTCTGGACGGCCTGCCCTTGGGAAGGTAACGAATACCTTCAAGGTTGATCACGCCCTGATTGCCGGCAAAACCATAGACCTCCTTGAAGGTCGTTTTTTCGGCAAACTTGACGTGTACCCACTCGGCCTGGACTTCAAACTTCTGCACTGACATCAATGATTTTCCTTGAATTGGGGAATTCGATAAGTGGGTTCAGGCCGCGGTCGTCTCTTTGAGAAGGGCATTCTTCTCCCGTACCCACTCGTCGCAGGCGGCACGCGCATTTTTGCGAAAGGCCGCCAGGTCTTCCGCACTGGTGGTGTTGACCGTCAGTTCCAGACGTATGCCATTGGGATCAAAAAAGTAGATGGAGCGAAACTGGCCTTCATGCAGCTTGGGGCCCAGCACCTCAACGCCAGCCGCTTCCAGGCGCTTCTTCGCTTCATCCACCTTGGCCTCGGATTCGACCTGCAGCGCCAGGTGGTTGACCCAGCCCGGCGTGTTCGGAGAAGGTTCGGCCGCGGTGTTGTCGCCCAGGTCAAAAAATGCAACGCAACTGCCGTCTGTCATCTCGAAAAACAGGTGCGCAAAAATCCCCCGTTCGCCCGTACTGACCACGTCGCCACGAACCACATGGATCAAGGGCAGGCCCATGATGTCTTCGTAAAAGTGCCTGGTCTCTTCCGCATCGCGGCAGCGATAAGCCACATGATTGAGCCTGTTGACAGCTACAAAATTTGCCATGGTTTTCTCCTTGATTTCTAGGCAGCTGCACGCTGCGTGGGTAGGTGTTGTGTGACCTGCTCAAGCCAGGCCTTGTCGCTGGACAGGGACGCCAATTCAGCCAGCGCCTCATCCCGGGTTTGCGTCCATCGCTCGACGACCCGGACGTCTTCACCGTCATCTTCCTGCCATGAAAACTCCAGCCTTATGCCATTGGGGTCCATGAAGTAAACCGACCATGTGCCTGCACCCACCGGTATGGGGCCAATGATCGGTACGTCCGCAGATTTGAGCCGCTCCAGCAACTGGTTGAAGCGCTCCTGGGTTGACGTGAAGGAGCAGTGCTGCATCGCAGCGATGGCGTCACGGTCACCCTTTTCCTTTGCACCCTTGGGCATTTCAAAAAAAGCCACCATGGTGTCGCCACCTGCATCAAAAAAATAGTGCCGCAGGTTCTCGAAAGGCGGGTTGCCGCGGTTGCCGGTTCCGGTGCCGAGGCCGGGCGGGACCTTCAACGCATGCACCAGCGGCATGCCCACAACACGGGTATAGAAATCGATGGTCATTTTCATGTCATCGGTATTGAGCGCCAGGTGGTGGATGCCGCGCGTCATCGGCCTCTCGGAATGGCGAAGCCGGGTTGAAGCCTGTGTCATGTAGCCCCCTTCTTTCAGGATTGGGTTGAATCGGTTTGCGCCAGATTGAAATACAGCTGCCCGAGGTCGGGGCGCAATGCCAGGCTGGCGCTGGGTTCGGTCAGCGCAATGCGGCCCTTGATCATCACGTAGGCCTTGCTGGTAAATGGCAGGGCGATATCGAGCTTCTGCTCCACAAGAACCATGGTCAGACCCGCATCGCGCAGGGTATTGAGCGTACGACGAATCTCTTCCACCACCTTGGGGGCGAGGCCCAGAAAAGGCTCGTCAAGGAGCAGCACACGCGGCGAAGACATCAGCGCGCGGCCTATGGCCACCATTTGCTGTTCACCGCCAGACAACGTTCCCGTCAGCTGGTGGCGACGCTCTGCAAGACGCGGAAAGAGCTTGTAGACATATTCAAAGCGTTCCTGCACGGTGCCTGCATTGCGCCCGGCAAGCCTGACGGTGCCGAGCCGGAGGTTGTCTTCGACCGACATCGGCGCGAACATGCGCCGCCCCTCGGGCACCTGCACCAGGCCATGACCAACGATATCGTGCGTCGGCATCTTCATGAGGTCCTGGCCGTCCATCATCACCTTGCCGCTGCGCTCGCGCAAGGTACCGGACAACGCTGCAAGCAATGTGGATTTTCCGGCCCCATTGGGGCCGAGCAATGCAATGGTTTCACCGCGCGCGATCTGCATGTTCACGCCCTGCACGACCGGGCCATGTCCGTAACCGGCATAAAGATCAGAAATTTCAAGCATCGCCCAGAGCCCCCACATCGCCAAGATAGGCCGACACCACAGCCGGGTCTGCCTGCACCTCTGCAGGTGTGCCCTGCGCAATCTTTCGCCCGAAATTGAGCACCACCACACGGTCAGCCAGCGCCATGAGGAAGCGCATGTCGTGTTCGATCAGCAGCACGGCAATGCCGCGACCCGATATCTGGCGGATGATGTCCGACAGCCTCTCGCACTCATGTGGCGTCAGTCCTGCCGCAGGCTCGTCAAACAGCATGAGCTTTGGCTCTGCGGCAAGGCCACGTGCGATTTCAAGCAGTCGGCCCTGACCGAAAGACAGCGTTCCCACATCAGCATCGCGCCACTCGCCCAGGCCCACAAAATCCACCAGTTCATCCGCCCGCCTGGCGGAATCGGCTTCAGCTTGCGCAGCGCTTCGCAGGCCAGCCAGCACCTTCCAGAGCGATCCGTGAAAACGCGTGTGCATGCCGACCATGACGTTCTCACGCACCGACATGCTGGCAAAAGGCTTGTTGTGCTGGAAGGTGCGCACAATGCCGCGGGCCGCCATGGCGTGCGTGGGCAGGCCGTTAAGCGCCTCCCCGTTAAAACTCAGGCTGCCGGTCGAGCAGGGCAGAGCGCCTGCAATCATGCTGAATGTCGTGCTCTTGCCCGCACCGTTGGGGCCAATCACGCCGAGGATTTCACCGGAACGCACTTCCAGGTCGACGTCGGCGACAGCCTGCAACCCGCCAAAGCGTTTGCCCAGGCCCTGCACGGCCAGCAATATATCGCCACTCATGACTTGCTCCTGCTGCTGGCGGCCAGACGCTTCGCATTGAACCAGTCCCAGATGCCAATCACGCCCTTGGGCTGAAACAGGACGACGGCCACCATGAAGACGCCAAACACCAGCGCATGGTGATGGCCGATGATGGGCGACAGCACCAGCGGCAGCATGTACAGCAATACCGCCCCGATGATGGCGCCGGCATGGCGGCCACTGCCGCCCACAATCACCATGAAGAGCAGCAGGAAAGAGTTCTGCAGGCCAAAGATGGGCGGATTGACCGTGTTGTCCACAAACGCGTAAACCATGCCGGCAATGCCTGCGAGCGCACTTGTGATGGTGTAGGCAACGATCTTGGTGCGCTCCACATTGATGCCCATGGCTTTTGCCGCTTCAGAGTCATCACGCACTGCCCGGCAGGCACGGCCAAACCAGGAGCGGTCAAGGCGCCAGAGGATGGCCAGCGTTGCCAGCATCAGTACAACAATGACAGCCGTGTACCAGGGACCGCTGACCTGCTTGCCGAACACATCGGGCAAACGGTAATTGGCCAGGCCGCCGGCAGACCCGGTCACCGACCCGCCTTCATCAAGCACCACGATGAAAAGCTGTGCAAATGCAAGGGTTGCCAGCGCAAGGTAAAAACCCTCAAGCCGTGTTGCCGGTATGGCCACGATCAGCGCCAGCACGATACAGATGGCGACACCCGCCAGAACGGCCAGCGGCAAGGGCATGCCGACCTGGAAGATCAGGATCACGATGGCGTAGGCCCCTATGCCGTAAAACGTGAAATGGGAAAACGCCACCTGCCCCGCAATGCCGAACAGGAAGTTGTAACTGAGCGCCAACGTGACCCAGAGCAGCACCTTGCGGTAAACGTCGGTCTGGTAGGAACCGAGCATGAAACCGATGGCGCACAGGATGACTGCGGTGACGAGAAAACCAAGAACCTGCTTCATGCCCTTGCCTCCCGCGCGCGCAGCAGGCCCGTGGGCCGCAGCAGCAGGAAAAGTATCAGCAACACCAGCGGCACACCCATGGCGAGCCCCGGCGGTATGGGTGCGTAACGCACCGTCAGCTGTTCGACAAACGCCAGGATGATGCCGCCCAGCAAGGCGCCTTCAACACGGCCCACGCCGCCAATGACCAGCGCGGTAAAGCCCTGTATTGCCAGCGGCAATCCCATCAGGTAATGCGCGGATACATTGGGGGCCACCAGCAGGCCGGCCAGGCCTGCGACCACACCGCTGGCTGCAAATGCAAATGCGGTCACATGGCGCAGGTTGATGCCCATAAGCGAGGCAGCGCGTCGGTCAATGGCAACAGCTTCAAAAGACTTGCCAGCCAGGGTACGTTCAAAGAAATACCAGACGGCGGCAAAAACGGCGAGCGTCACCACGATGATGAAAAAGCTCTGGTACGACCCTGCAACGGGCCCCAGTTCCAGCCGGCCGAAACCAAATGCCGGCGGCACCGGCTGCGGGTCGGGGCCGATGCCGAGGGAGACGATTTCGCGAAACACCACCAGCATGCCCAGCAAAGCGAGAATGGGCGCCAGCGGTGGCGCACCGCGCTCGACCAACGGGCGCACCGTCAGCCGCTCGGTGAGCCAGCCTACGACAAACATGGCCAGCAACGTCAGCGCCATCCCGACGGGATAGGGCAAACCGGCCTGCGTCAACAGCAGGAAGCCGCCAAAGGCTCCAAGCATGGACCATTCACCGACCGCAAAATTGATGATGCCTGTAGGCCGTGTGATCAGCAAGTACGAAAGTGCTGCCAGCCCATAGATGCATCCACTGGCCAGCGCACCGACGACCAGTTCCAGAAAATCATTCACGTGATGCCTTTATTACTGATGGTTCAGTTTTGAAGCAGGTTGCGGCGTACCCCAGGGGCACCGCAACCTTCAAACATGCAGTCCGCGCATGCAACCATGCGCGAACTCATTGGTTCCTGAGGCAGCCCGTCAGGCCGCCTCCCACGATTTCAGTTGGCGCCGACGTGGACGACCTTGCCCTGCTTGTCGCCCTCGTAAACACGAACCACCATGCCATTGGTGTCAAATCCGGTGCGCTTGCCGTCTGCAAAGCCGTAAGCGGCATCGGTGCTGCCCATCACGCCCTTGAAGCCTTTGGTCGCCTGCATGGCCGCACGCACTTTTTCCTTGTCGGTACTGCCTGCGCGCTTGATGGCATCAGCCACCATCATCACGCCGTCATAGCCGTAACCGATCAGGTTGTAGGGTTCCTGACCAGTGTCCTTTTTGTAGGCCTCAACAAAAGTCCTGGTCGCAGGTTTGGCCGGGTCAAATGCATCGACAAAAGTGATTCCGTCGATCAGGCCTTTGGCAGCCGTCATGTACACAGGAACTGACATGTTGTAGTTCGCAAGCACCGGGGTTTTCAGGCCGAGCTGGCGATAGGACTTGAGAATCAGCAGGTTGGGACCCGTGGTGATGCCGGTCATGAACAGCGCCTCCGGGTTGGCTGCACGCACCTTCTGCATCTGTGGGTCGGCTGTGGTGGCGCCGCCGGGCACGATCTCTTCAGCCACGATCTGTATGCCGGCAGCTTCCAGGCCGCTCTTGAAGAACTTGTTCGTCAACTGCCCGAGGTCGGAGTTCTCGCCGATCAGCGCAACGCGCTTGTAGTTCTTGTTCTTCGCATACGACAACAGGGTCTTGATCTGGGTCGAGGCCAGGGGCCCGGTCTGCCAGAAGTTGGGGTTGTCCACCTGCGTCGTCAGCGTGTCACCGCTGTTGGAAGGCGTCATGTGCGGCGTCTTGCTTTCCTTGGTGACTGACTGGGCCTGCTGCGTCGCAGGCGTCAGCGACACGGACAGGATGAACACCGCACCGGCATCGACCAGTTTGCGCGCGACAGTGGCGGACACGTCAGGCTTGGCCTGGTCGTCCTCCACCAGCAACTCGATCTGCTTGCCCAGGATGCCGCCCTTGGCATTGAGTTCCTTGACGGCAAAGGTCACGCCTGCGGCAACCGGCTCGGCATAGGCCTTGGCCACGCCCACCTTGTCGGTGATCATGCCGATCTTGATGGTGTTCTGCGCAAATGCAGGCATGGCCATCATGGCCGTACCGACGGCAGCAACTGCCATGATGGAACGGGTGAAGTTGAAGAGTTTGCTTTTCACTGGGTTGTCTCCTTGTAGTTAATCAAAAGTCATCGAACAAAACCTTTTGCTGCCGTGACAGGTTAGGCATAGGCCGGGGCAACGCGAATAGAGAATTGCCCTATGGATTCAACACACGCCTCAATCAGATCGCCGGGCTTCACGGGGCCCACGCCTTCAGGTGTGCCGGTCATGATGATGTCGCCGGGCATCAGGGTGTAAAAGGAGGATGCAAACTCGATCAGGCGTGCAATGTCGTAAACCAGAAAGCTGGTGTTGGACTTCTGGCGCGACTCGCCATTCACAGTCAGCCAGAGATCCAGGTTATTGGGGTCGCGGACCTCATCAGCCGTCACCAGCCAGGGACCGGCCACCGAATAAGAGTCGATGGACTTGCGAAAGCACTGGAACTCCGGGCCACGCAGCGTCATGTCCAGCGTGACGCAGTAGCCCGCGATGTAATCCATCGCATCGGTCGCCTTGATCTGGTTACCCTGCTTGCCTATCACGATGCCGAGTTCCACCTCATGGTCATTGCGGCGCTCGGGAAAGCGCAGCACGATGTCGTCACTGCAACCAATCAGCGAGGTGCCGGCCTTGAGGAACATGCCCCAGTCGCCGATGGACGTGATGTTGCGGCCATGGCCGATATTGGCGTCTGCCTTGCTCTCTTCGACGTGCGCCTTGTAGTTGATGGGTGCGCCAATGATCTTGCCGGGGTTGGCGACAGGCGAATCAAACTTCACGCCCGTGATCGCATGGCTCGCACCCTTTTTCGCCTCTGCTTCGATCGCACTGCGCAGTTGCGGCAGCGCTTCAATCAGCAAATCCTTTTGCGGCAGGGGATAGTTTTGTGCGGGGATCAGCCCCAGCACGGGCGTGACGTCAATAACCTTGTCACCCTGCACCAGGCCCAGCCTGCCGCCGTTGAATCTGCAAATCCTCATTTTTGATTTCCTGTATCGGTTTCTTCACGCAGGTAGCCCATGCAGGCCACCAGTTCGCGATCACTCATGAAAAACAGTTTGGCGCTGCCACTTGTGGCGGTGTGTTCAACCCACTGCCAGAGGGGGACGGTAAAAACATCGTTGCGGCGCCATGCGATGCTGCTCTCGCCAATCACCGACGTGCCCTCGCCTTCGGCGACCACACAAATCGCACTCGAGGTGCTGCGGGACTTCCGTGTCGTTTTGCCCTTCTCCAGCCCCATCAGGTAGCAGTCCAGCGTCGGCAGGACCGGGCCGCCGCTGGTGGCATCGATATAGCGCAGCATGCGGCTGCCGTCATCGCGCGGCGCGCTCGCAGCGAGCGCCGCAGCAGCACGTTCCGCGCTGTAACGGAAGCGGCTGGGCTTGAACGGCCCGGTGGGCGGAACTGTCCCGTCACATGAGTCCGGGCGAAGCGTCGCGCCGTCGCTCGGCACTGCAGGCGGCCGGGTGGCGGGCGGCGTATGCGTCACCAGGCCAGGCGCATTCATTTCAAAAAACATGGTGTCCAGGTGGTGCGACAGCGGCAGGTCAAGCCCATCGAACCAGACCATGCGGCCCTCGCCCGGATGGGTGTGTTCGTGCCAGGTCCAGGACGGCGTCAGCACAAGGTCGCCTTCATTCATGGCGCACTGTTCGGCATTGACGGTGGTCACCGCGCCGCGGCCCTCCATCACAAAACGCAGCGCCGCCAGCGTGTGGCGATGAGCATGTGCGACCTCGCCGGGCAACAGGGTTTGCAGGCCACCCGAGATATTGCGCATGGTGGCCACCGACTGGCTGGCTTCGGGGTGTGTAAAAAGAAGAACCCGGCGCTCGGCATCGGCCATGGCCACTTCATCAACCGCACGCTGCACCAGCGGCTCCATCGTGGCCCACGACCAGAGATGCGCCGCAACCTGCGTCCGGGGCTGGCGCGTCGTGATGCGGTGATACCTGTCCCAGAGCGGCTGCGATTGCACCGTATCCAGAGTGGCGATGAAGTCGGCATAGGGCGCCGGCGAAACTGCTTTGTCCATTTGTCTCCACGTGGAAATGCGTGTGGGGGCACTGTGCCGTGCCTTTTGATGCGGCCAGTCTAGTGCGATGTCATATAAATTCCTAATCAAACTGTTTATCAATAAAATCAGTCTGGCTGATATCATAAAAATCACAGGTTAACCCTTAAGGGCTTACCTTTACCCGGGACACGGAAATGGATTTGGTCGACTTCGACATGAACCTGTTGCTGACCTTTGATGCGATTTACCGGCATCAAAACCTGTCAGCAGCCGCGATTGAACTGGGCCTGACCCAGCCTGCCGTGAGCGCCGCACTCAAGCGCCTGCGTGAGCGTTTTGACAACCCGCTGTTTGTACGCACATCCCACGGCATGCGGCCCACGCCCTATGCGGACAGCATGTCGGTCAAGATCACACGGGCGCTGGACATCGTGCGCGAAGTCGACCAGCCGGACGATTTCTCCCCGCAAACAACGACGGTGAACTTTCGCGTCTACATCAACGACATCGGCATGCTGTTGATGATGCCGCAGGTGATGACCTACCTCGGTGAACACGCACCCGGTGCGCGGCTCTCGATTTTTGATTTCCGGCCGGACGAGGTCATCCCTGCACTCGACAGCGGCGTCATCGATCTGGCGATAGGCTACTTTCCCGGCATGCCCAACTGGGCGCACCAGCAGGTGGTGCGCAATACCTCCTATGTCTGCGCGGTGCGGGGCGACCACCCCTTTATCAAAAACAGTTTGTCGCTGGATCAATTTGTGAATGCAAAACACGGCATGTACTGGACCAGCGGATCACCTCACAGCGCGGTAGAGGAAGCTCTCTCCCGACTCGACCTGACGCGCGACGTGATGCTGCGCCTGCCGCGTTTTTCTGCGCTGCCGTTTTTCATCTCACAGTCGGACCTGATCATGACCATTCCGGAAGATCTGGGCGTGGGCTTCAGCCGCATGATCAACATCAAGCTCTTCAAGCCGCCACTCAAGCTGCCCAACTTCGAGATCCGCCAGTACTGGCATGAGCGTCATCATGCCGACCCGGCCAACAAGTGGCTGCGCAACATCATCAAGCGCGAGACCGCAGACATGCTGCTGCTGCGCAAATAAAAAGAAAAAGGGCACCGGCGTTGCCGCCAGTGCCCTTTTTATCGAATGCGAAGAACTAGTGCAGCTTGACGCCGGTCTTGGCCTGCAGCGCTTCCATGGTCACGCCGGGGGCCAGTTCAACGACCTTGATGCCCTCAGGCGTCACGTCCATCACGGCCAGGTCGGTGATGATGCGGTCGACCACGCCCACGCCGGTCAGCGGCAGGGTGCACTCGGGCAGAATCTTCATGTCTTCGGTGCCGTCTTTTTTCTTCGCGACGTGTTCCATCAGGATGATGACGCGTTTGACGCCCGCCACCAGGTCCATTGCACCGCCCATGCCCTTGACCATCTTGCCCGGAATCATCCAGTTCGCCAGGTCGCCTTTTTCGCTGACCTGCATGGCGCCCAGAATGGACAGGTTGATCTTGCCGCCGCGAATCATCGCGAAGCTGTCATGGCTGCCGAAAATCGACGAACCCTTGAGCGTGGTCACCGTCTGCTTGCCGGCGTTGATCAGGTCGGCATCAACCTTGTCTTCCGTCGGGAAGGGGCCTATGCCCAGCATGCCGTTCTCGCTTTGCAGCCAGACTTCCTTGTCGCCGGTGAAGTTGGCCACCAGCGTAGGGATGCCGATGCCGAGGTTGACATAAAAACCGTCTTCGAGTTCCTGTGCCGCACGCGCGGCCATCTGGTCTTGGGTCCATGGCATATCAGCTACCTGCTTTCTCTGTGATGGTGCGCTTCTCGATGCGCTTTTCAGGGTTGGGGTTGCACACGATGCGGTGTACATAAATGCCCGGCAGATGCACGTGGTCAGGCTCCATCGCGCCCAGTTCAACAACCTCTTCGACTTCAACAATGCAGATCTTGCCGGCCATTGCCACTGCCGGGTTGAAGTTGCGCGCCGTGAAGCGGAACTGCAAATTGCCCGAGGTGTCGGCACGCCATGCCTTGACGAGGGAAACATCAGGCACCAGCGCGCGCTCCATGATGTAGGTCTCGCCGTCGAATTCGCGCACTTCCTTGCCTTCGGCAATCAGGGTGCCCACACCGGTCTTGGTGAAGAAGGCGGGAATGCCGGCGCCGCCCGCACGCAGGCGCTCTGCCAGCGTACCCTGCGGCGTGAATTCAAGGTCCAGCTCCTTTGCCAGGTACTGGCGCTCGAACTCCTTGTTTTCGCCCACATAGCTGGCAATCATCTTTTTGATCTGCCTGGTTTCCAGCAGCTTGCCCAGTCCAAAGCCGTCAACACCGGCATTGTTCGAAATACAGGTGAGGTTTTTCACGCCGCTGTCTTTCAGCGCTTCGATGAGCGCCTCGGGAATCCCGCACAGGCCGAAGCCGCCGACGCCCAGAAGCTGGCCATCCTTGACGACACCCTTGAGCGCCTCTGCGGCGGAGGGATAAAGTTTCTTCACAAATGTCTCCTTTAAGGAATCTGCCTACTGACAAGCCAGTACGATACTACCTAATGAAATACGTAGTTTTTCGTAAAGGGTAAATCCTGTGAAGGTGGATACAAAAGTGGATTACCAGTTGGCATTTGACCTGGCGCCGGTCGGGCTGGTGTTGTCGCGTAACCGTTCGATTGTGGACTGCAACCAGCATTTGTGCGAGATGTTCGGCGCCTCGCGCGAGCAGCTGATCGGCCAGTCATTCATGGTGCTGTACCCCAGCGCGGACGAGTACGAGCGCATAGGCGCGCGCATGCTGCCCTTCCTCAATGCCAAGGGCATTTACGCCGACGACCGCATCATGAAGCGTGTGGACGGCCGCAACAAGGGCGAGACCTTCTGGTGCCACGTCACGGGCCGGGCGCTGAATCGCAATGCCCCGCATGAATCCGGCATCTGGACCTTTGAAGACCTGAGCTCACGCCGTCCCGTCACGGCGGAACTGACGGCCCGCGAGCGTGAAGTGGCGGCCCACCTGATGGAAGGCATGACCTCAAAGGAAATAGGCCGCGCCCTCATCATCAGCCACCGCACGGTCGAGATATACCGCGCGCGCCTGATGCGCAAATACAAGGCATCGACCACAGCCGACCTGGTGCACAAGCTGCTGGCGGGCTGACGTCACCCAGAAAGCAAACCTATAAGGGCGCCAGGCCCCAGGCATCAGGCGGCGGGCTCTCACGTTTTTTGAGTTCCGCCCTGCTCTTGTCTATCTTGCCGGCAGTCAGTTGCGCCGTGTATTGCAGGCGCCTGAGGTCCTTGGGATCGGGGTTTGCCGCAGGGCTGAAGCTGAAACAGCAAAGCGTGCCGTACACCTTACCGTCCTGCAGGACAATCGGCGTGCTGATGTGGGTCCCGATGCGGAAAGGCAGTGCTTTTTCAAGCGCCGCAGACGCCGGCTCTCTGGAAGCGTCGGCAATATAGGGCGGCAAACGGCCATCAACCACACGCTGGCACCAGCTTTCTTCAAGCGGGTTGCTGTCGCCCGCCGCGATGATGGCGTTTTCCGGCTCGCTGTCTACATGGCGGAAAACGCGCTCCCCATCCAGGAACTCGGAAACAAACACCACATCCATGTGCATTTTGTCGCGCAGCAGGCGCAAGACTTCAGGTACGGATTTTTCGATTCCTGAATCGGACTCGTCCGCCGTGGCAACCATGAGCTCGGACACCTTGACCATGAGATCGTCGGGTTCGTACCCCAGATCCTTGATAGAAAACATTGACTCTCCAAAAAATAAGGCTTTTGTTTATACATGGACACCTGCGGCCTTCAAAAGTTCTGCCAGCCGGGATTGATACAAAACGTAATCAGGTGGCGCAGCGGGCACTGATGAATTCGCGCAGCAAACGCAGGCCGGGTGTCAATTGCCTGCGCCCCGGCAGGACCATGTAGATGTGGGACGGCTCGCCCTCCCATTCCGGCAGCAGACGCACAAGCCGGCCGGCGGCAAGGTCAGCTGCGATATCAATCCGCGACTTGTAGGCAATGCCGCGCCCTGCCATCGCCCAACGGCGCACGATGTCGCCATCGTTGGCGATATTGCCGCCGCCCACACGCACGGTCACCTGTTCACCGCCGCGTGAAAACTTCCATTTGTCGTACACGTCTTCGCCCAGCATGAAGCACAGGCAGCTGTGTTGCGCCAGATCCTGCAGTGAAAGCGGTGCGCCGTGCTTTTCAATATACGCAGGCGAAGCGCAGAGTACGCGGCGGTTGTTCAAATCAAGAGGCAGCGCCAGCATGCTGGAATCTGGCGGCTCGCCCTGGCGGAAGGCGGCATCCACCAGGTCGCTGTAGACATTGTTGACCCTGTCTGCCACATGCAGCCGGTACTGGATGCCGGGGTGCAGTTGCTGGAACTCGTCCAGCCACGGCAGCAGGATGTTGCGGCCAAAGTCAGACGAGGCGGCCAGTTGCAGCATGCCGCTGACCTGCTGCCGGCCGCTGGCCAGTTCAAGCTGCCCGTCCCGCAAAGCCGCGAGCGCCGGTTTGCAGTGCGCGAGGAACACCTCGCCTTCACGGGTCAGCCGCAGGCTGCGGGTGGAGCGCACAAACAGCGGCGCGCCCAGTTCCTCTTCCAGCCGTTTGAGGGCGGCGCTGGCCGCGGCCGGCGTCAGGTCCAGGCTGCGCGCGGTGGCCGACAGACTGCCCGTATCGACCGTGCGGACAAAAATTTCAAGATCTTGGAGTGCCTTCATTTACAAATTTTATTTGCAAATGCCTTCAATTGCCACGTGATTTATCTTCACTTTCAAACGTCATACAGTTCACCATCTGCTCAAAACACTCAACTCAAAAGGTCAACCTATGAAAGCCATCGGATACAAACAGCTGCACGCACTCAGCGCCAGCGAAGGCCTGACGGACATCACCCTGCCCGACCCAACCCCTGCGGGCCACGACATCCTGGTCGAAGTGAAGGCGATTTCGGTCAACCCGGTAGACACCAAGGTCCGCATGAGGGACGGGGCGGCACCCGGCCAGGATTACAAGGTGCTGGGTTATGACGCCAGCGGCGTTGTGAAGTCGGTCGGCCCGGATGTCACACTGTTCAAGGCAGGCGACAAGGTCTGGTACGCCGGCTCCATCGCCCGGCCCGGCACCAACAGCGAGCTGCACCTGGTTGACGAGCGCATCGTCGGGCACATGCCCACATCGCTGGGTTTTGCCGAAGCAGCCGCCCTGCCGCTGACCAGCATCACCGCCTGGGAAATGCTGTTCGACCGCCTGGCCATTCCCCAAGGCAATGGTGCCGCCGGTAAAAAACTGCTGATCATCGGTGCATCCGGCGGTGTCGGCTCCATCATGACGCAGTTGGCGAAGCAACTGACGGCACTCACCGTCATCGGCACCGCCTCGCGCCCCGAGACCCGGGCCTGGGTGAAAGAGCTGGGCGCCCACCACGTCATAGACCACAGCAAACCGATTGCCGAAGAGCTGAAAGCCATTGGCATCCCGGCGGTGGACTATGTCGTCAGCCTGACGCAGACCGAATCGCACATCCAGCAAATCGTGGAAGCGCTCGCCCCACAGGGCAAATTCGGACTGATTGACGATCCGCAAAACATCAACATCAACCTCTTCAAGCGCAAATCGCTGTCCGTGCATTGGGAGCTGATGTTCACCCGCCCGGTGTTCGGCACGCCGGACATGATCGAACAGCACAGGCTGCTCAATGAAGTGGCAAAGATGGTGGACGACAAGCGACTGCGCACCACCGTGACCGAAAAGTTCGGCAGCATCAACGCCGCCAACCTGCGCAAGGCCCATGCGCTGCTGGAGTCGGGCAAGGCGCGCGGCAAAGTGGTGCTGGAAGGCTGGACCTGATTATTTGGTGCATTTCAGCATATGCCGGGGCATATGCTTAAATCGGACTTCTCAAAAACCATTTTTCAGTGCGGGAAAGGCTGAAAAATGGCTCTTCCAGGCATCAAATATGGCTGCAGGCCAATAGATATGCACGTGAGCAGCTATTGAAAACATAGCACTTTCAAACGCTGTCCATTGCAGGCGAGTCACCAGAAATTGCTGGCCTCACGCCTTTTTCGGTCCATCTACCACCTCCGCGGCAGACCGGAAGGCCTCCACTGCCGTCGGCACACCGCAGTAAACGCTCGCATGCAACAGCACCTCCTGGATTTCCTCCGGCGTAGCGCCGTTGTTGAGCGCGCCGCGTACATGGCCCTTGAGTTCATGCTGCTTGCCCATGGAAGTCAGCAGGGCGACGGTGATCAGGCTGCGGGTTTTCAGGTCCAACCCAGGTCGCTGCCAGACATCGCCCCAGGCGTTGCGGGTGATGTAGTGCTGCATGGGCATGGTGAACGGCGTGGCATTGGCGAAGGCGTTGGCGACAAAGTCCTCGCCCATCACCTGCTTGCGGGTTGCCAGGCCGGCGTCGAAATCCTTGTTGTGGCTGTCGGGTGCGTCTGCGGCCATGAATGCTCCAGAAAAATCCCGAGAATAGTGCAAATGACAAAGCCCGCCCGGCAGGGACCGGAACGGGCTTGGCGATCAAGCCTTCGATATAACGGCCGTTCAGGCGAGGTCGTAGCGGTCAAGGTTCATGACCTTGGTCCACGCCTTCACAAAGTCGCGCACAAACACTTCGTTCGAATCGCTGCTGGCATAGACCTCGGCCAGTGCACGCAACTGAGAGTTGGAGCCAAAGACCAGGTCAGCCACCGTGCCTGTGAGCTTGAGCTCATTCGTCTTGCGGTCGCGGCCTTCCAGCACAAACTCTGTGTCAAGAGACTTCTGCCACTTCGTGTTCATGTCCAGCAGGTTGACAAAGAAGTCGTTGGTCAGCTCATCCTCCCGTTTGGTGAACACGCCGTGTTTGGCCGCGCCCGCATTCGCACCCAGAGACCGCAGGCCACCGACCAGCACCGTCATCTCGGGCGCCGTCAGGGTCAGCAGGCTGGCCTTGTCGACCAGCAACTCGGCAACCGCAGCTTCATGCCCCTTGCGAACGTAATTGCGGAAGCCGTCAGCCACCGGTTCCAGCACGGCAAACGACTCCACATCGGTCTGAGCCTGTGAGGCGTCGGTGCGGCCCGGCGTGAAGGGAACGCTCACCTTGTGGCCAGCCTTCTTCGCGGCGGCCTCGACGGCGGCAGTGCCGCCCAGCACGATCAGGTCGGCCAGCGAGACCTTCTTGCCGCCCGATTGCGCGGCGTTGAACTCCTTCTGCACCATTTCAAGCTTCGCCAGCACTTTGGCCAGTTCAGCCGGCTGGTTGACTTCCCAGTCCTTCTGCGGTGCGAGGCGAATGCGCGCACCGTTGGCGCCGCCACGTTTGTCACTGCCGCGGAAGGTCGAGGCCGAAGCCCAGGCGGCCGTGACCAACTGCGAAGTGGTCAAGCCCGAAGCGAGGATCTTCGCCTTCAGCGCGGCCACGTCCGCATCATTGACCAGCGGGTGGTCGACTGCAGGCACAGGGTCTTGCCAGATCAGCTCTTCCTTGGGCACCAGCGGACCAAGGTATCGGGCAACCGGGCCCATGTCGCGGTGCGTCAGCTTGAACCAGGCGCGTGCAAAGGCATCGGCAAACTCCTGCGGGTTGGCCATGAAGCGGCGCGAGATTTTTTCGTAAGCCGGGTCCATGCGCATGGCCATGTCGGCCGTGGTCATCATGGGGGCATGGCGTTTTGCCGGGTCGTGCGCGTCGGGTACGGTGCCGTCACCCGTGGTGCCCACAGGCTTCCACTGGTGTGCGCCGGCCGGGCTCTTCGTCAGTTCCCATTCATAGCCGAAGAGGTTTTCGAAGTAACCGTTGTCCCACTTGATGGGGTTTTTGGTCCAGGCGCCTTCGATGCCGCTGGTGGTTGTGTGCACGCCGTGGCCGGACTCAAAGCTGTTGACCCAGCCAAAGCCCATGTTCTCGATGCCTGCACCCTCCGGCGCGACGCCGAGATGTTTGGGATCGACCGCACCGTGGGCCTTGCCGAAAGTATGGCCGCCGGCGGTGAGGGCCACGGTTTCCTCGTCGTTCATGGCCATGCGGGCAAAGGTTTCGCGAATGTCGCGGGCCGAGCCGAGCGGGTCAGGCTTGCCGTTCGGGCCTTCGGGGTTGACGTAAATCAGGCCCATCTGCACCGCAGCGAGCGGGTTCGCCAGCTCACGGTCGCCGCTGTAGCGCTCGTCACCCAGCCAGGTGGTCTCCGAGCCCCAGTTGATGTCTTCCGGCTCCCATACGTCGGGACGGCCCCCGCCGAAACCGAAAGTCTTGAAGCCCATGGACTCCATGGCGACGTTGCCCGTCAGGATGAAGAGGTCCGCCCATGACAGCTTGCGCCCGTATTTGGCCTTGATGGGCCAGAGCAGGCGACGCGCCTTGTCGAGGTTGCCGTTGTCCGGCCAGCTGTTGAGCGGCGCAAAACGCTGCTCGCCGCTGCCGCTGCCGCCGCGGCCGTCGAAGGTGCGGTAGGTGCCGGCAGAATGCCAGGCCATGCGGACAAAGAAGGGACCGTAGTGCCCATAGTCTGCAGGCCACCAGGACTGGGAATCGGTCATCAGCGCATGCAAGTCCTTGATGACCGCATCAAGATCCAGGGTTTTGAATTCTTCCGCATATTTGAACTCGGGGCTCATGGGATTGGACAGCGAGGACCTCTGGTGCAACACCTGCAGGTTCAACTGTTCGGGCCACCATGCCGAATTTTTGGTGCCACGGGGCGTGGGCTTTGGCGCGCCGCCGGAGAAAGGGCATTTGGCTTCGCTTTGCATTTGTTGTTCAGACATGGGGGTCTCCTTGCTTGGGTTGACA
Source organism: Polaromonas sp. (assembly GCF_016185115.1). GTDB lineage: Bacteria > Pseudomonadota > Gammaproteobacteria > Burkholderiales > Burkholderiaceae_C > Polaromonas. Next base: position 394,878 of record NZ_JACPOF010000030.1, read on the forward strand.
GATCAATGGCAGATGAAAGGGTTTCGAAAGGGTTTCGGCTACCAGTCTAGGTTTCACAGCAAAATAATCAAAGGCAATAAAAAGTATTTATTTGATAGCTTTTATCAATAGGCATTTGATGGAGCGCTTTTTGGAGTCCAGCCAGACTGAAGTCCATGCTTTACCCTTGGGGGCAGAGACATTTATAAATCCGTTGAAGGAAAACCTCATGACTCATATCAATACCTCGCGTGCAACGCCCCGGTATCCAGCCCCCGAACTGAAAGACCTGCCCGAAGACATCAAGGCCAAGGTGCTGGAGGTGCAGGACAAAGCCGGCTTTGTGCCCAACGTCTTTCTGGCGCTGGCACGGCGCCCTGCCGAATGGCGCGCATTTTTTGCCTACCACGACGCCATCATGCTCAAGGAAGAAGGCTCCAACCCCAACGGGTCATTGACCAAGGGCGAGCGCGAGATGATCGTCACCGCCACCAGCGCGGCCAACAAGTGCCTCTATTGCGTGGTGGCCCACGGCGCAATCCTGCGTATTTATGAAAAGAAGCCCTTGGTGGCCGACCAGGTTGCGGTGAACTACCGCAAGGCCGACATCACACCGCGCCAGCTTGCCATGCTGGATTTTGCGATGAAAGTCTGTTTGCATTCAGACGAGATTGAAGATGCCGACATTGACGCACTGAAAGCCCACGGCTTTGACGACGAAGACGCCTGGGACATTGCGGCCATCACGGCCTTCTTCGGGCTTTCAAACCGCATGGCCAGCTTCAGCGGCATGCAACCCAACCCCGAGTTCTACCTGATGGGACGTGTGCCCAAGGCCAAGGCCGCCTGACCTGGTTAAAACTCGACCATCTTTCTAAGCCAGTCCGGCATGGTTCTGGATTTCTGTGCGGGAAAGTCCACCCAGATGGTGGTCGCGCCACCTGCAGCGCAAATCACGCCGGGTGCATCCACGCGTTCCATGGTGCACCAGCTCTCAAAGGTCGAGCGCGCAGGTTCGCTCACATACATCTTTGTGAGCACATCGCCGGGGTGCTCCAGCTGCTTGTAGAAGTTGCAGAAGGCATTGACGATCACGGGGCCTTCGCCATTGGGGTCGGGCTTGATGCCGGCGGCTACAAACCACTCGATACGGATGGTTTCCATGTAGCGGAAATAGCTCCCGTTATTCAGGTGGCCCATAGCATCCATGTCACCCCAGCGTATGGGTATGACCATTTCATGGACCAGTTTTTTCTTCTCGGGTATCTCGATTTTCATGATGTCTTTGACTCTGATTTAACGGTGGGCGCGGATGGAGGCAAGGATACCCGCGACAAAAAACACACAGGCCAGGCCTTGCAGCAAGCCCGGCAACTGGCCCTTCCAGATGAAGGCATAAACCAGCGCAAAAATGGTTTCGCTGACGATCAGTTGCCCGCACAGGCTGGCACTCAAGCGCTGGCTGGCGATGTTCCACAGTATGGTGGCCAGCCAGGCCGAGCCTATGCCGGTGGCGACAGCAAGCAAGGCCGCCTGAATGAGCCCATCCTGGGACCGGAGCACCTGAATGTCTGAGCCCGCAACAAGCCACAACATCAGGGCACCCAGGCCGGTCGCAACGCCCAGCCAGTTGGCCCAGGTGGTGGCATTGACCTCCGGGTGTTTTTTCAGCCACGCCGCATTCAGGATGCCAAAGGCCGTCCAGCAGAGCATGGAGGCAAGCGCAAACGCCACGCCACGCCAGAAGATCACGGGCGCCTGCCCTCCAACAGCGAGACCGGACGATGCCTTCATCATCAGCGCCAATCCAGACAGCGTCAGCAACAAGCCGGGCAATAGCGTGACCATGCGCAGCCCGGCCGGCCTTCCCAGCAACATCATCCAGATGGGAATGGTGCCGATGATGAGGCTGGGCACTTCGGTGCCCGCATCACGAATCGCAAAGACCAGCAGCAGGTAATAGCCGGTAAAACCCAGCAGGCTCAAGCCGCACGCAGCGACGGTCTGACGCGCTGTCGGCCAGGATGCCTTGCGAAACAGAATCATCAATACGAAAGACAGGGCGCCGTAGGAAAGGAATCGGCCCGCAGTGAAGTCCACGGCGGAAACACCGGGAGCCATCAGGGGTGCGACAAATACCAGTCCCCACAAAGCGCCCGCAGCCAGCCCCGCCAGAATGCCTGTCAGCATTCTTGAGCGATAGCGAAAGGCCGCAGCGCCGGGCCGCCCCAAGCAAGGCCAGCCCCCTCGGGGGGCAGCGTAGTACGCGAAGCGACAAGCGTGGGGGCCATATTCAGGTTCCGAATCCGTCATCAGCCGCGATGACCGCCCCATTGACAAAATGGCTTTCCCCGCTCGCCAGCATCACGAGCAAGGCATCGAGGTCTTCAGGCTGGCCCACGCGTTTGCGCGGCAGCATCTGCACCAGCTTTTTGCCCTGCTCGGTTTCCCAGTGATGGTGGTTGATTTCTGTGTCGATGTAGCCGGGGCAGATGGCATTCACATTGATGCCGAACCTGCCCCATTCCAGCGCCATCGCTTTTGTCATCTGCACCACGGCTGCCTTGCTCATGCAATAAACACCGATCTGCGGCAACACCCGCAGCCCGGCCATGGATGCGATGTTGATGATGCGGGCGCCGGCAAAAGCACCTAGCGCTGCGCCACGAGAGCGTGCAAGCATGCGCTTGCCGACTTCCTGCGCCACAAAAAATGCGCCCTTCACATTGGTGTTGAAGATGAAGTCATAGTCTTCTTCGCCCACATCCTGCAGGCGCTGCGTGGTGCTGACGCCGGAGTTGTTGATCAGAATGTCTATGGGCCCGACTTCGGTTTCGGCATGCGCCACTGCAGCCTTGATGTTGGCGTGGTCGGTCACGTCGAGTGCAACGACGTGGGCTGCGCCGCCTTCGGCCTCGATATGCGCACGCAGGTCTTTCAGCTTGTCCATCCTCCGGCTTGCCAGCACCACTGCAGCCCCCGCACGGCTCAATGTTTTTGCGAATTGCGCACCCAGGCCGCCGGATGCACCGGTCACCAGCGCGACACGGCCTGAAAGATCAAGGCTGTAGGCCATCACGACTCCTTAAAACAAGACATTTCACGTATAGCCAACAAGACAGGGTCTGGCCTGTTTCACGGCATAAAATCACGGACAAGCGCAGGCATACGCAGGCGGCCTGTCCCAAATCATTATCAGCGAGCCCCCGATGAATAACCAAGAAATCCTGGCCCAGTTCGGCCCCCGTGAAGCAATGGAATATGACGTGGTCGTGGTGGGCGGAGGGCCCGGCGGCCTCGCCACCGCCATTCGCCTGAAGCAGCTTGCAGCAGAGAAAGGCGCAGAGCTTTCAGTGGTTGTGCTTGAAAAGGGCTCCGAGCCCGGCGCGCACATCCTGTCGGGTGCGGTCATGGACCCTATCGCGCTGACAGAATTGATCCCCGACTGGAAAGCGCAGGGCGCGCCGCTCAACCAGCCAGTGACGGCAGACGAGGTGCTATTTCTCACAGAAACCGGTGCCGTCAAGACACCTGATTTTTTTGTACCTGATTGCTTTCATAACGAGGGCAACTACGTCATCAGTCTGGGCAATGTGGTGCGCTGGCTGGCACAGCAGGCCGAGAACCTGGGCGTTGAAATCTTCCCCGGCTTTCCGGCTGCAGAAGTGCTTTACAACGAAGACGGTTCCGTCAAGGGCGTGGCGACCGGCAATCTCGGCGTCGGCAAGGACGGCGAACCCACAGACAACTTTCAGCTCGGAATGGAACTGCATGGCAAGTACACCGTGTTTGCAGAAGGCGCGCGCGGCCACCTGGGCCGCCAATTGATCGCAAAGTTCAAGCTCGATGCGGGCAAGGACCCGCAGGCCTATGCGCTGGGCGTGAAAGAACTTTGGGAAATCGACCCGGCCAAACACAAGGCAGGCCTCGTCATCCACACCGCCGGCTGGCCCATGGACACTGCCACCTATGGCGGCGGCTTCATGTACCACCTGGAAGACAACAAGGTCACGCTGGGACTGGTCACCGGCCTTGACTACAGCAACCCCTACCTCAGCCCGTTTGAGGAAATGCAGCGATGGAAGACCCACCCGGCTATCAAAAAATATCTTGAAGGCGGCAAGCGCATCAGCTATGGCGCACGCGCCATCACGGCGGGCGGCGCATTGAGCCTGCCAAAAACAGTCTTCCCGGGTGGTGCACTGATCGGCTGCGAAGCCGGTTACCTCAATGCCAGCCGCATCAAGGGCAGCCATGCAGCCATCAAGAGCGGCATGCTCGCTGCCGAAGCAGCTTATGAAGCCGTCACCGCTGGCCGCCAGCATGATGAGCTGACGGCTTACCCCGAAGCCTATGCCAAAAGCTGGCTGGCCGCAGAGCTTGACCAGTCGCGCAACTTCAAGGCCTGGTTCAAGAAGGGTTTGTATGTCGGCTCCTTCATGACCGGCATCGAGCAATGGCTGCTGCCAAAGCTGGGCATCAAGAGCCCGCCATGGACGATTCACCGCGACAAACCTGATTACGCGATGCTCAGGCCAGCCGCTGAATGCCAGCCCATCGCCTATCCCAAGCCCGACAACAAGATCACCTTTGACCGCCTGAGCTCGGTGTTTGTTTCCAACACCAACCATGAAGAGCAGCAGCCGGCGCACCTGACACTGAAGGACAACAACGTACCGGTCGGCATCAATCTGGCGAAATACGCAGGCCCCGAGAGCCGCTATTGCCCGGCCGGCGTCTATGAGTTCGTCAAGAACGAAGACAACTCCGACCGCCTGCAGATCAATGCGCAAAACTGCGTGCACTGCAAGACCTGCGACATCAAGGACCCGACACAGAACATTGTCTGGGTGACGCCCGAAGGTGGGGGCGGGCCCAACTACAGCGGCATGTAGGGGCACGAGCGCGGAAGCGCGTGCGCGAACAGCCCCGTCTTCGGCGATGCCCACAAAGGAATACCCTTGGGTCCTGTTGCCGCAGGCCTCTTTAAGCTATAAAGAGGCAGGCAGATCATCCATGGGGGAGATTTTCAGTGCGCATGGCCAGGCTGTATCAACGCAAATGGCTTTTGATCCGCCTGCCGGTCGTCGTATTGGCCGTGGTCACCGCAGTCTGCCTGTGGGTGTTCCTCTACCCGATGCCGCCAACGCACCTGAGCATCACCACGGCGGCAACCGACGGCGCCTACTATCGCCACGCGCTGCGTTATGCCGAGCGTTTTGCAGCCCACGGCATCACGCTCGAAGTTCAATCATCTGCCGGTTCGCAGCAAAACCAGGACCGGTTGCGGCAGGACCGGTCACCCTCCGACCTCGCTTTCATGCAGGGCGGTTTTGGATATCTGGGCACCTCCACCGAGCGGCGTGACCGCAGCCGCATACAAACCCTGGCCAATGTCGACGTCGAAGGCGTCTGGATATTCACCCGCAACCGCGAGATTGATTCACTGGGCCAGTTGCAGGGCCTGCGCTTTGGCATCGGGCCCGAAGGCAGCGGCAGCCGTAACGTGGCACTCAAGCTGCTTGAGCAGGCGCGCATGGCAACCAAGGACCTGACGCTTTCAACATTGACAGGCAACGCCGCCGTGCAGGCCATGCGGCAAAACCAGCTCGATGCCGTGCTTATGGTGGCCCCGCCCGAATCATTTGCGATCCAGAACATGCTGGGTTTGCCGGGTATCCAGCTGGCCAACCTTCGCAAGTCCGCTGCAATGACCGAGCGCAACCCATTTCTCGAGGCACGCCTGTTGCCGCAGGGTACGCTGGGCACCAACCTGCCGCCACGCGACATCACACTGTTGACCACCTCGGCCAGCCTGGTCGCACGCGAAGCGCTGCACCCCGCACTCAAACGGCTCGCGTTGTCGGTGGCCATGGAGGTACACACCGGGGGCGGCCTGTTTTTTCGTGCGGGTGATTTCCCGTCCCTCAGGCGCATCGACTTCCCGACTGCGCCGCAGGCGCGCGAAACGCTGGTCCATGGCCTGCCCCTGGTTGAGCGCGTTTTGCCTTTCTGGTGGGCGCAGGTTGTGGAGCGGCTCGTACTGCTGGTGCTGCCAGTGATGCTGGTCGCGCTCTGGCTCATGCGCCTGATCCCCCGCTATATGCGCTGGATGGTGGAGAGCAGGCTGAATCGCTGGTACGGCGAGCTCAAATTCATCGAAAACGACCTGTCGAACGAGTCTCTGTCCGGCCTTGATCTCACGCGCTTTCTGCTCCGGCTGAACGGCATGGACAAGGCCCTGCTCGCATTTGCCTGTCCCAGGGAGTTGATGGCACGCTCATACACGCTGCACCAGCACATCGAGTTCGTGCGCCAGCGTCTTTACCGGATGCGCGGACGATGAAACTGCTGCTTCTTTACCGGCGCCGGTGGTGGCTGTTTTACCTGCCTGTCATCCTCTGCACTGCTGCGGCGCTCTGGTGGTCGGCAACGCGCTGGCAGGTGAGTCCGCCCGACAGGGTGGTGATTGCGGCAGGTTCACCCCAGGGCGGGTATTCGGCCCTTGCCCAACGCTACGCAGAACAGCTTGAGCGCCAGGGCATGAACGTCGAGATTGTCTATTCCGATACCCAGCGGGGGGCGCTTGACCGCATCATCAACGACGGTGAGCATGCCACTATCGGGTTTGCGCATGGTATTTACGCCAGCCCGGAAAAGCCGCTCCACGCCCTGGCAGTCGTCGGCCAGGACCCGGTCTGGATTTTTTCGGACCCGGGGGGAGCTGCATCGCTGGCCCAGTTGAGGCCTGGCGCGCGCGTCGCTGCGGGGCCGCCTGGATCATCTTCTTTCATTGCAGCCAGGGCACTGCTTGAGCATGCAGGCATACGTATCGCCGATGTCCGCTTCGACCCTGCCACCGGTGTGAAGGCCGCCGAAGCCCTGACAGACGGTAACCTGGACATGGTGTTTCAGGCATCCGGAGAAGACGCTCAATCCATACAGCTGCTGACCCGGCAACCCGGCATCCAGTTGCTGGGGACGGAACACGCGGGAAGCCTTGCGGCAAAAGAGCCACGCCTGCAGCCGCTGCTGTTGCCCCAGGGCGCGATAGAACTGCGCGGGGACATTCCGCCCCGTGACCTCACGCTGATGAGCCTGCAAACCCATCTGCTGGCCAGGCCGGATGTCCACCCGGCGCTGCAACGCGCGTTGCTGGACGCCGCAATCGAAATACACGAAGTACCCAACTTTCTTCAGCGGCACGGTCAATTCCCGAGCTTCAAGGGCACAGACTTTCCACTCTCTCCGGCGGCGCGGGACTACAGCCTGGGCGCACGGCCGTGGCTCGAAACCCTGCTGCCATACCGGACGGCGCAGCGCATGGAACTGTTCGTGTATGCAGTCGTCCCCATACTCGTCATTGCCCTGCTGGTTCTTGCCTGGATTCCCAGGCTCTTCGACTGGCGGATCATGGCAGCGCTGAACCATTTTTACGGCGACGTGAAGTTTCTTGAAAGCGAAATGGACAGTGTGGCCAGCGAGCAGCCGATGGCCCTCAAGCGGCTGCTGGAACGGCTCGACGCCATTGAAAGCCAGGTGGTGGCGCTGGACATGCCTGATGAATTTGCGGAGCGCTGGTACACGCTTCGCGAGCACCTGGCTGCTGCGCAGGATCGGCTTCTCAAGCTTCGCGCGCGCTGAAAGCATTTTTATAAGCTGCAACGAGACACACTGCATGGATATTGTCATCACCGGAGGCGCCGGTTTTCTGGGTGCCAGGCTGGCGCGGGAACTGCTCGCGCGCGGGAAGCTGTCGCTCGCGGCAAACGAAGCGCAAGCCATCAGGACCATCACGCTGGTTGATCGCCTCGCCCCGCCACCGGATTTGCTCTCAGACAGCAGGGTTCTGGCCGTGACCGGCGACCTTAACGAGTTGTTGCAGTCAACCATGGCTGCAGCTTCGGTCATACAGCCTCACCACACTTTGGTGTTTCATCTCGCCGCCGCAGTCAGCGGTGAATGCGAGGCCGATTTCGACCTCGGCATGCGCAGCAACATCGACGCCACCCGGGCTTTACTGGAGGCCTGCCGTGCGCAGGAGACGGTGCCAACGTTTGTCTTTGCAAGCTCCCTCGCCGTGTTTGGCAACTCGCCCGAACAACCCTTGCCTTCAGTCATTGACGACCGCACCCTGCCCACGCCACAGAACAGTTACGGCATACAGAAATTCATTGGGGAACAGCTGGTGGCCGACTATGCCCGCAAGGGATTTATCCGTGGCCGGAACGTGAGGCTGATGACCGTGAGCGTACGGCCCGGCAAACCGAATGGTGCGGCGTCGGGCTTTCTGAGCGGGATGATCCGCGAGCCGCTGGCCGGCATCCGGGCCATATGCCCTGTCCCGCCAGACACTGCGGTGGCGCTCTCATCGCCAGCCCGAACCATTGAAGGCCTGATTCGGGCGGCAGAAGCCAGTGATGCGGACTGGGGCGCGAGAACAGCCATCAACCTGCCCGCCATCACAACCACTGTGAGGAGCATGGCTGAAGCACTTGAGCGCGTGGCCGGCAAAAAGGCCTCAAGCCTGATCGACTGGACGCCAGACGCTGCCATTGCACGCATCATCACAAGCTGGCCTTCCCGGATTGATGCGGCACGCGCGGCAGCGCTGGGGCTGCTGCCGGACAGCGATTTTGAGAGCGTCGTCAGGGATTACCTAAGAGAAAATCCTTAGATAACTCAGGTCGCGCCTGGTGCATAGTGGGCGGTTGAACAATAAAGGAGACATTAGGTATGAAACTCACCCGCCTGCTCACCGGCATTTCCCTTGCCATGGGCCTCGCATGCGCAGCCCAGGCACAGACCATCCTGAAAATCGGTTATGCCACCAACAAGGAATCGCATTACGGCGTGGGCTCCACCGTGTTTTGCGACGAAGTTGAAAAAGGCACGCAAGGCCGCTACAAATGCCAGCACTTTGCCAGTTCGGCACTGGGTGGCGAGCGCGAGCAGATAGAAGCCGTGCAGCTGGGCACGCAAGACCTGGTCAATACATCGACAGGCCCGGTCGGCAACTTTGTGCCCGAAGTCAAGATCGTCGACATCCCTTTCCTCTTTCGTGACTACGACCACGCACGCAAGGTCATGGACGGCCCCATAGGCCAGGACATCCTCAGCAAATTCCCCAGCAAGGGCATCATCGCCCTAGGCTGGACGGAAAACGGTTTCCGCCACATGACCAACAGCAAGCGCGACATCGTCAAGCCCACCGATGCCGCCGGTCTGAAGATGCGCACAATGGAAAACAAGGTGCATATGGACGGATACCGAACCTTCGGCATCCTGCCGACGCCCATGGCCTTTCCTGAGCTGTTCGGAGCGTTGCAACAGGGCACGGTCGACGGACAGGAAAACCCAATCCCCGTGATCCTTGCCTCGAAGTTCTCGCAGGTCCAGAAACACCTGTCGCTGACGGGCCACGTGTATTCACCTGCGCTGCTGCTGCTGTCACCCAGGACTTGGAACAAACTGACCGAAGCAGACAAGAAGGTGTTTGTTGAGGCTGCCAAAAAAGCCGGCGCAGCCCAGCGCAAAAAGGTCAATGATGACGAGAACAGCGGCATTGCCCAACTTGAAAAAGAAGGCATGAAAGTCACCAAGGTGGTAGATGGCAACGCCTTCCGTACCGCGCTGGCCCCTGCCTATGCGGGGTATGCCAAGGAATTCGGCGCAGACAACATCAAGAAGATCCAGGACGTCCGTTAAGCCTGCTTGAGGTACAGCCGCCCGGCCCGTAGCAGGGCATACGGGCGGCATTTTTTCGCGGGGCTCCGGCTTTCCAGAGCCGAACAACAGAGAACAACAGTGAAGACCTTCGAACGATATTTCCTCGGCGCCAACCGCTGGGCCCTCATACTCCTGCTCGCGGCAATGGCCGTCATTATTTTTGTCAATGTCGCGCTTCGCTACCTGACCAACCAGTCCATTGAGTGGGCCGAAGAGGTCTCGCGCCACATGATGATCTGGCTGACTTTTCTCGGTGCCGGACCGGTGCTGCGCTACGGCGGGCACATCGCGGTAGAGAACCTGCAGGACGTACTCCCACGCTCCATGGCGATTGCCATACGCGCTTTTGTCGCGCTTCTACTGTTCGCCTTTTTCGGATTCATGATCTGGTATGGCTGGCTCTACATGGGTCGAACCATGTTCCAGCTGACCGCGGCCACGCAGATACCGTTTGCCTATATCTATGCGGCGATGCCTGTGGGTGGCGTGCTGCTCATCATTCACTGGCTGCTGGTCGTGAGAGGTTATGTGATGGAACGCAAATTTGCGAGCGATGCGCACTTTGACGCACTGGCGAGTGCATCGCTATGAGCGCCGCCGGACCGCTCCAAGGCGCGAGCGCCCCCTCGGGGGGCAGTGCAGCGGCGCAGGCCGCAAGCGTGGGGACTTTATGAGCGCCAGCCTGTTACTCGTTCTGACGGTCTGCTTTTTCCTGGCTATTGGCGTGCCAGTAGCCTTTGCGCTGGGCCTTGCCACCGTCGCCACGCTGGTGCTGGCGGAAAATTACCCGCTGTTTGTACTGCTGAAAGAAACCTTCACAGGCATAGACAGCTTTCCCCTGATGGCCGTTCCATTTTTCATACTGGCGGCAGAACTCATGAGCGGCGGTTCCCTGACGGAAGTCCTGCTGAAATTCGCCGGCCAGTTCGTCGGCCATAAACGCGGTGGGCTGGGTTACACCAATGTGGTGTCGCTGACATTCTTCTCGGGCATTTCCGGTTCTGCACTGGCTGATGCAGCAGGTCCGGGTTCCATGCTGATCAAGATGATGGACAAGGCCGGCTATGACCGCTCGTACGCGGCGGCACTGACGGCTGCAACCGCCATCGTCGGGCCCATCATCCCGCCATCCATCATCATGATCATTTATGCGCTGCAGGATGACAATGTCTCGGTGGGCGCATTGTTTGTTGCGGGCCTGATTCCCGGCATCCTGATTGCCGTGGCCATGTGCGTGGTGAATTTTCATGTTTCGAAAAAACGCAACTACAAGGGTGATGGCGCCCTTCCGCCATGGCCGGAAGTCTGGCGCACCACATGGAAGGCCATTCCCGCGCTGTTGCTGCCTGTGCTTATTCTTGGCGGAATGCGCGCCGGATGGTTTACGCCCACCGAAGCGTCCGTCGTTGCGGTTTTTTATGCCTTGATTTGCGGAAAATTTGTTTACCGCACGCTGGAATGGAAAGCCCTGCCAGACATCCTCGCGCGCTCGGCATTGCTGACCGCCTCGGTGCTCATCATCATCGGTCTTTCCGCATCTTTCGCATGGATTCTGACGATTGAAGGCCTGCCGCAACAGATGGCCGACTGGATCATTGGCATGCATCTGTCGCCGTGGATGTTCCTGATTTTTGTGAACATCTTTTTGCTGCTGTTTGGTATCTTCATTGAACCGCTGCCGGGTGTGATGGTGCTGGCCCCGATTCTTGCGCCCGTTGCCGTCAAGCTCGGCATAGACCCCATCCACTTTGCGATGATCGTGATCTACAACCTCACACTGGGCATGATCACACCGCCAGTCGGCGGCCTGCTGTTTGTGACCTCCAACGTTTCGCGTGTCCCCATGGGCCCGCTGGTGCGCGAACTTGTGCCCTTTCTCTGGGCCCACGCAGCCGTGCTGGTTCTGCTGACATTCCTTCCTGCACTGAGCACCTGGGCGCCCCATGCACTGGGTTTTAAATAGCGAATCCGGTCATCCGCTACACTTTGAGGGTCAGGAGAGAGTTTTTCCCGCGAAAACCGCCGAAGGCGCATGTGTCACCCGCAATGGTGCACTGAACGCTCAGGCAAAAGGACTGACAACCGTTTCCCGGCGCACCGCGCCGGGGAGCGTTCCCTACTGGAGAGAGGCTGCTTTTTCGGCAGCCCACCGAAGGAGCAAACCCGCATCGCCGGGTGAATCTCTCAGGTAAAGTGGACAGCAGGGGCAGCCCGCAGCTTTTGCTGCGGAACTTGTTTGCCCCCCGGAGAATGCCCTTGTCCAGCCCTGCCCCCCCCGAAACCCTGCTCAAGACACCGTTGCATGACCTGCATGTGACTCTCGGCGCGCGCATGGTCCCCTTTGCCGGCTATTCCATGCCGGTGCAATATCCGGCGGGCCTGATGGCCGAGCACCACCACACACGTACAGCAGCCGGCCTGTTTGACGTCTCCCACATGGGCCAGTTGCGCCTTGAAGGACCAGATGCGGCCAACGCCCTGGAAACCCTGATGCCCGTCGATGTGCTTGACCTTGCGCCCGGCAAGCAGCGCTATGGCCTGCTGCTCAATGATGAAGGCGGCATCATCGATGATCTGATGTTTTTCAACCGTGACATCGGCAACGGCGGCGACCTGTTCATCATCGTCAACGGCGCCTGCAAGATCGGCGACATTGCCCATATTCGGGCAAAAATCGGCAAGCGCTGTGTTGTCACTCCCATGCCAGAGATGGCACTGCTCGCACTTCAGGGCCCACAAGCCGTGACGGCATTACAACGGCTTGCCCCGGGTGTTGAAAAACTGGTCTTCATGACCGGTGGCCGTTATACCGTTGCGGGCTGCGACTGTTTTCTCACACGCAGCGGTTATACCGGCGAGGACGGTTTCGAGATTTCCGTTCCGGCCGCGCAGGCAGACAAGCTGGCGCGCGCGCTGCTCGCCGAACCTGAAGTCAAACCCATTGGCCTGGGTGCACGCAACTCCCTTCGTCTGGAAGCCGGACTTTGCCTCTATGGCAACGACATTGACACCACCACCACACCCGTTGAGGCCAGCCTGAACTGGGCGATCCAGAAAGTCAGGCGCACAGGCGGCGCGCGGGCGGGAGGATTTCCGGGCGCGGAGAGGATACTGGCGCAGCTGTCTGGCTCATCCACGCTGCCACGCAAACGTGTCGGCCTCATCGCACTTGAGCGCGTGCCGGTGCGTGACCATACAACACTGCACAGCCCCGACGGCGCACAGGTCGGCGAAGTCACCAGCGGCCTGCTCGGGCCCACCATCAATCAGCCCGTCGCCATGGGTTATGTGAGCCCGGAATTTGCTTCTACCGGTACACAAATCAACGCCATGGTACGTGGCAAACCCGTACCCATGGAGGTCGCCAACATGCCATTTGTTCCCACCCATTACTACCGCGGCTAAGGCATTGGCTTAGCACGGCAACTTTTCAAACAACACTTTCAGGAGAAACCCATGACCGTCAAATACACCGAAGACCACGAGTGGCTGAAGATTGAAGGCGACATCGCCACTGTCGGCATCACCGTCCACGCGCAGGATGCGCTGGGCGACGTCGTGTTTGTGGACCTGCCTGCAGTAGGCGCCACCCTGGCACAAAAGGAAACGGCCGGTGTGGTCGAGTCTGTCAAGGCTGCCGCAGATGTGTATATGCCCGTAAGTGGAGAAGTCACCGAAGTCAATGAAGCCCTGCGCGACGACCCATCGCTGGCCAACAGCGACCCGCTGGGTGCGGGCTGGTTCTTCAAGGTCAAACTGTCCGACGCATCACAGCTCACGGGCCTGATGGACGAAACCAGCTACAACTCGTTTTCTGCAAGCGCCTGAACAATTACCTTCTTTCGTCATTGCGGACATGATCCGCAATCCATGGCTTCCGGGTCCTTGCCCGGGATGACACATATTTCCGGAGTTTCCATGTTGATGCAATCCGCCAAGCCGCTGGGCGATCTTGAGAACCCTTCTGAATTCCTCGCCCGCCACATCGGGATTGACGAGGCCGACGAAGCCCGCATGCTGGCGGCGGTGGGCTCAAGCTCGCGTCGTGAACTGATAGACGGAATTGTTCCGCGGTCGATTGCGCGCAGCAGCGCCATGGCGATTCCTTCACCCGTCACAGAGGCAGCAGCGCTCAAACAGCTCAAGGCCATCGCATCAAAAAACCAGGTCTTCAAGAGTTTTATTGGCCAGGGCTACTACGGCACATGGACACCCGGCGTCATCCTGCGCAACATCCTGGAGAACCCGGCCTGGTACACGGCCTACACGCCTTACCAGGCCGAGATTTCACAGGGGCGCATGGAAGCGCTCATCAATTTCCAGACCATGGTCTGCGACCTGACCGGCATGCCGATTGCCAACGCATCCATGCTGGACGAAGCCACTGCCGCGGCCGAGGCCATGACGCTGGCCAGGCGCAGCGTGAAAAGTAAAAGCAATGTTTTTATCGTCGCCGGGGACTGCCACCCGCAGACCATTGAAGTCGTCCAGACGCGGGCGAAACCACTGGGCATTGAAGTCAGGATCAGCACCGCATCGGTCACCGTCCCACAGCTCATGGCCGAAGGCAACTACTTCGGCGTGCTGGCCCAGTACCCGGCCACCACCGGCAGCATTCACGACCTGCGCCCCCTTGCCGGGCAGGCGCATGCTGACGGTGCAGCCCTGTGTGTGGCTGCCGACCTGCTGGCACTGACACTGCTCACGCCGCCCGGCGAATGGGATGCCGATATCGTGTTCGGAAATACACAGCGCTTTGGCATGCCCATGGGCAATGGCGGCCCTCACGCCGCCTACCTCGCCTGCCGTGATGAATACAAGCGCTCGCTACCCGGACGCCTTGTCGGTGTCAGCGTCGATGTGCATGGCAACCCGACCTACCGCCTGGCACTGCAAACGCGCGAACAGCACATACGCCGTGAAAAAGCCACCTCCAATATCTGCACGGCGCAGGTTCTGCCGGCGGTTATATCCAGCATGTATGCGGTCTACCATGGCCCTCAGGGCCTGAAACGCATTGCCGAGCGGGTCGCTGCCTACACCGCCATATTTGTGCAGGGTCTCAAACAACTGGGCTATGAGATCACCAATGATGGAGCCTTCGATTCGGTCACCATCAAGACCGGGGAAGCAACCCAGCTGATCGCAGGCCGCGCACGCCAGGCGGGTGCAAACCTGAGGTTCAGGCTCAACAACCACCTGGGCGTTTCACTGGATGAGACCACCAGCCGGAAGGACATTGAACTGCTCTGGTCTTTCTTCGCTACTGAAGGCCAGACGTTGCCCGTTGTCAGCGCCTTTGAAAAAGGCATCGAATCGCTGATCCCTGCTGACCTGCGCCGCACCAGCGATTTCCTCACGCACCCGGTTTTCAATACCCACCATTCCGAGACCGGCATGCTGCGCTACATCCGCATGCTCAGCGACAAGGATCTGGCGCTTGACCGCAGCATGATTCCTTTGGGTAGCTGCACCATGAAGCTCAATGCCACCAGCGAGATGGTTCCCGTCACCTGGCCAGAGTTCGCCAACATCCACCCATTCGCACCTGCAGAGCAACTGCTCGGCTATGCAGAGCTTGACCAGCAGCTGCGCGACTGGCTGTGCCAGGCCACCGGTTACGCAGGCATCAGTCTGCAGCCCAATGCAGGCTCCCAGGGCGAATATGCAGGCCTGCTCGTCATCAAGGCGTTCCTCGAAGCGAACGGCCAGGGTCACCGTAATATTTGCCTGATTCCATCATCAGCACACGGCACCAACCCGGCCAGCGCGCAGATGGTGGGCATGACGGTAGTTGTCACGGCCTGCGATGCCAGGGGCAATGTCGACATGGCCGACCTCAAGGCCAAATGCGAACAGCACAGCGCCAACCTGGCCTGCGTCATGATCACCTACCCCAGCACACACGGTGTTTTTGAAACGCAGGTAGAGGAACTCTGTGGGCTGGTGCATTCACACGGCGGGCGTGTCTATGTAGACGGCGCCAACATGAATGCGCTGGTGGGCGTCGCAGCACCGGGCGAGTTTGGCGGCGACGTCAGTCACCTGAACCTGCACAAGACCTTCTGCATCCCTCATGGCGGCGGCGGCCCGGGCGTGGGGCCTGTTTGTGTGGTCAAGGATCTCGTCCCTTACCTGCCCGGTCATGCGACGGCAGGCATTCCTGTCAATGGTGTGGGCGCGGTATCAGCAGCCCCCCTGGGCAATGCAGCCGTGCTGCCGATCAGCTGGATGTACTGCCGCATGATGGGCCCTGAAGGACTGAAGCATGCGACAGAGATTGCCATCCTCAGCGCCAACTACATCAGCGCACGCCTGAAGGACCACTACCCCACGCTGTACGCGAGTGCCAACGGTCACGTCGCCCACGAATGCATTCTTGACCTGCGCCCCGTCAAGGAAACCAGCGGCGTCACGGCGGAGGATGTGGCCAAACGCCTGATGGACTATGGCTTTCACGCGCCAACCTTGAGCTTTCCCGTCCCCGGCACACTGATGGTGGAACCTACAGAAAGCGAAACCCTCCCGGAACTGGACCGTTTCATTGCCGCGATGATCGCCATCCGTGAAGAGATACGCAAGGTAGAAACCGGGCAGTGGCCCCAGGACAACAACCCTCTCAAGCACGCACCGCATACAGCCGCAAGCCTGCTGGGCAGTGACTGGGACAGGCCATATTCACGCGAAACGGGCGCATTCCCGCTGGCAAGCCTGAAACAGTCCAAATACTGGCCTCCTGTGGGCCGTGTCGACAACGTGCATGGCGACCGCAACCTGTTTTGCAGCTGCATCCCTGTCAGCGATTACGCCTGACAGCAGCGGCCGGACCACTGAACACCGATGGCATCCTTTCCTCCCGTCAGGGCAGTTGAACGCGCCATTGAACTGCTGCAATGCCTGAATCGCCAGCCGATCTCGACGCTGGACCTGTTGCATCGCCAGACGGGCTTGCCCAAGCCGTCGCTGGTACGGCTGCTGCAAACACTGGTCGGCCTCGGTCTGGTCAATCACGCACCGCAGCATGGTTCGTATTACCTGACCTCGGCAGTTCATACCCTTTCGTCCGGGTATCACAGCGAACCGCGCATCATTGAAGCTGCGGCCCCGATTGCAGATGGGTTCACGGCACGTTTCAAGTGGCCGGTCGCGGTAGCCGTGTTCGACACCGATGCCGTGGTCGTTCGCTACAGCACGATTGCACAGTCACCGCTGTCGCTGCTTCATTCAAGCATCAACATGCGTCTGTCGCTGGTCAGCCGGGCGCTGGGCCGGGCCTATCTTGCGTTTTGCCCGCCCGACGAGCAGGAGATCATCCTTGGGCTTCTGGCGCACTCTGCCGAGGCCGAAGACAAGCCCGCACAGGACACCGCCAAAGTCATCAAAATGCTGGAAGAAACACGCAAGCAGGGCTATGCAGTCCGCAACCCTGCGGTGCGCCCCGTCTCCAATACGCTGGCCTTGCCGGTATTCGAGAACGGACGGGTGGTTGCCTCCTTCGGCCTGACATGGTTTTCGTCCGCGCTGTCACTCAAGGACGCTGTACACACGCTATACCCCGAGATGAAAGCCGCCACAGAAAAGATCAGTGGCAGGTTAAAGACGCTTGACGGGAAAAGCAGCACGCCACGCCCATTGGCAGGAAAACCGCCTTCCCGGAAAGTCAGGGCCGCGAGGCCCTGACCAGCGCGTCATCGCAGGCGCACTCAGGCTTTCACAGGCCGCTTGCGGGTTTCAAACTCGCCAAGGTAGTTGCCGTTCAGCGTGGGGCTCATCAGGATTTCATTGATGCACACGCGCGGCGGCAGGCCGGCGATGTATCGCACCATGTCCGCCACGTCCTGGGGCTTCAGGAGTGCGGCACGTACCTCCGCCGATGGCGGGATGGGACGCTTGTTGAGCAGGGGCGTATCAATGCCGCCCGGCGCGATGGAGGTCGCCCGTATGCCGTTGACACACTCTTCCCAGTTGATGCTTTCGGTCAGGGCAAGGTCTGCACGTTTGGTCGAAGCGTATGCGGGGCCGGCAAAGTATGCAGCAAAGCGGCCTGTCCAGGACGATATATTGATGATCACACCGTCCTTGCGTTCCCGCATGCCGCGCATCGTCGCCTGGCAGGTGTAGAACATTCCGGACAAGTTGACATCGACGGTGTTCTTCCAGTCCTCTACAGACAGGTCGCGAAAATTTCTCTTCGAGGGATTGACGCCCGCCGAATTGACAAGGATGTCGATGTGCCCCAGGCGCTGCTCCAGCGCGGCAGCACCTTCATACACGCTGTCGCTGTTGCCGACATCCACCACGAGCGCCTCTGCCAGACCTGCACCTCCTGCCTGCAGGGCCGCGGCCTCGAGCGCTTCTGCGTTTCGTCCCGAGAGCACCACGTAGGCGCCAGCCTTCACCAGCTCCTGCGAAATCGCCAGGCCCACAGCGCCTGCTGCGCCGTGCACCCAGGCGACCTTGCCTTCGAGTTCTTTTTGTTGATGGGTCATACCCGCTCCTGTGTCCGGTTGTTGAAAGGCACCGCGAAGGTGGCCGCTGCCCTCACTGTTTCCAGTAGGGCTCCCTTAGTTCACGTTTGAGTGTTTTTCCGAGGGCCGAGCGGGGCAGTTCCTGCCGGAACTCGACCGCCGATATGCGCTGGGTGCGACCCACCTTTTCGTTGGCCCACTGCCGCAAGGCTTCCTCGCTGATGCAACTGCCCGGTCTGGGTACTACCAGCGCCAGCGGCGTTTCGCCCCACTGCGTGCTGGGGATGCCGATCACGGCCACATCCGTCACATCAGGATGGCCGGCAAGCACGGACTCGAGATCGCTGGCGTAGATATTGAAGCCACCCGAAATGATGATGTCCTTCTTGCGGTCCATCAGCGTGAGGAAACCGTCGGCATCAAAGCGGCCGATGTCGCCGCTGCGGTGAAACACGGCGCCCGTCCCGTCGTGCCAGTAGAACTTCTGCGTTGCATCGGGCTGGCGGTAATAACCGGCCATCATGTAAGGCGAACGCCCGACGATTTCGCCGGCTTCTCCGGCCGGGAGAACCCGCCCTTCGTCATCAATGATGCGGATGTCGTGGTCCGCTGCGGCCTTGCCTACCGTGCCGAGCTTGTCCGGCCAGGCGTCCGCGTCCAGTATGCAGGTCGTACCACCTTCGGTCATGCCATAGACCTCGCGCAGGTTGCCGGGCCAGCTCGCCTGAATGCGCGCTTTCAGCCGCGCATCGAGCGGGGCGCCTGTGCATTGCTTGAGGACAAAAGAGGACAACCGGGCGCCAGCAAAATCCTCATGGTCCAGAATCCGCTGGTATTGCACGGGCACCAGCATGGTATGCGTCACCTGGAAGCGCTCGCAGAGTTTGAGGTATTGAGGCACATTGAACTTCGGCATCAGCACCGTCAAGCCTCCCGCCGCGACAGTCGCCAGCAGGGGTTGCAAGGTGGTATTCGAATAAAGGGGTGTGGACAGCAGCATCACGCTGCTGCTGTCCAGCCCGAAGCTGCGGCGCGCCGCCTGCCTGTAGCGCATGCCGTGCCTGTGCAGAATGCCTTTCGGATCGCCAGTAGTCCCCGAGCTGTAGATGATGTTGAAATCATCATCCGGCTCAAGTACCGGCGTTCCTGACGATGGGGGCGCCGCGGCCAGCCATTCCTTCCACCCGGTCCAGCCCTGCGCCTCGAAATCGATCGCCACCAGCCGCCCGTGAAATTGCTGCTCGAGCTCCGGGTTGGTGCTGCCCAGTAACTCCCTCATGTCATTGCTGATGACGAGAACTTTGGCATCCGAATTGCGCAGCATGGACAGCAGTGCTGTTGAAGTCGCAGACGTGGCAAGCGGCACTATGCATGCGCCCGCCTTGATCACGCCGAAAAATGTCGCCAGCGCTTCGAGTGACGGGCTGGCGAGCAAAGCTACCTTGTCACCCTTGCGGATGCCCATGTTCATGCACCCGGCTGCAACGGCAGACATCTGCTGCGCAAACACCTTCCAGCTCAGGCTTGCATCGCCACATACGAAAGCATGGGCATCACCACGTTGCGAGGCGTACTGTTCTATCAACTCCGGAAATGAAACAAACGGGGCGGCCGCAACGGCCTGTGCCTGAGGGGTCTCAATACTTTTACTTGTCATAGACGAGCATCAGGAATTCAGCCACCAGTGCGGGGCGCTCCTGTCCTTCAATTTCGATCACGCAATCGGAAGTCACGCGCACACCGCCCTCAACCATCTCGGCCGCCCTGATGGTCTGGCGCAAGCGCACGCGCGAATTGACGGGCACGGGGCTGGTATAGCGAACCTTGTTCAGGCCGTAATTCAGTCCCTTGCCACGCACACGGATTCGGTAGACAGACCGCACGAGGTATGGAATCAGCGACAGTGTGTAAAAACCATGCGCGATGGTTTTGCCGCCAGGCATTTCCCTGGACGCACGCTCGACGTCAACGTGAATCCAGTGGTCGTCGCCCGTGAGTTCGGCGAACCGGCTGATCTTGTCCTGGTCGATCAACGACCAGTCGCTGACACCGATTTCCTTGCCCACCCACGGAATCAGGTCCGCGGGCCGTTCCAGTTCAATCATGATTTCTCCGTTAAAGTCATGCAGCGGGCCGCGCAGGCACACGTCCGAGTGTCTGCAGGGTCATCACCACTTCACCGTCCTGGTTGCGGACACTGACCTGCGTCCGGATGGTGCCGCGGTCGGGCTGCGAATCCGAGCGCAGCACTTCGATGACCTCGCGCTCGACCGTCAGCGTGTCGTTGGCACGCACCGGTTTGCGCCAGCGCAGCTGGTCTATGCCCATGCCGATGACCGGCGTTTTGCCGTATCCGCCCGACTGTACGAACACACGCATGGACAGGGCCGCGATCTGCCAGCCGCTGGCCACGAGCCCGCCGAACGGCCCGGTCTTCGCCCACTCGGGGTCGGTGTGCATCTTCTGGGGATCATTGGCCTTGCCGTAAGCCACGATCTCATCTTCAGTGACAAGGGTGGGCACACTCACCCAGCGTTCACCAACCTCGAAGTCCTCGAGATAACGCGGCTTGTCCGCCGCCATGCCGGCAGTTTTTGCGGGTTCGATCATGCTGCAGGGTTCACTTGGCAGCCGCAGCAGGCATCGGATAGTCGGCGGCGTTCGCGACCATGCCAGGCTTGCTGGAAAAATCCATGCGCGGTGGCGCAAACACATCCACCAGCGCCGAACGCCCCTGGCTGACATTGCGGCTGGTATGTATGACCTTGGGCGGGATGACGAGCAGCGACGGGCTGGACATCTCGATGTGCTCGTCGTTCTTCCATGTCGTCATGTCAGCAGTCCAGGGATAACGCATGTGGTGCACCCAGTCGCCTGCCAGCGCAAGTGAACCCTGCTCAAAGTCGGTGTGGGAATGGGGGCTGAGCTTTCGGACATCACGTGGCGTGTCACGCGATGTCATGATGTTCATCATCAGGTTGGTGCTGCGGAAAATACGCATGTTGGTGTCGGGCTTGATGAAGTCAGCCAGCTGGTAGTTGCGCAGCATGAAGCCGCCGACCGGGTCAGGCCAGGCCTGCAGCGGCGCGACCTCGGGTGCGCCGCCGGCGTAATGGCCGGCGTTTGCGGCAAGCGCCAGCATGTCACCGGCCTTGCTGGAAAACACGCGCACCACCTGCCCCGGACCGGAGAGCGTGACCCGGCTGGCCCCTGGTGGGACGATAGTCAGGCTGTCTGCCTGCGCCGTAATGGTTTGACCGCTGGCTTCGATCACTGCGGCAGCGTCAACCAGGTACACCATGTACTCGTCAGGGTTGTTATCGCGTGCGAAAGTGGCACCCGCCTTGGCCTGGCTGACGGCGACGACAAAATTGGCGCCGCGTGTGATCCAGGTTTTGGCGTCGGGGCTGGCCTGGTCGGCAGCAGCGTTGTAATGGCGCGCTTCGGTGGCGGCAACGGAAGGTGTACTCATGTGGTCTCCTGAAATAGCGGTAAAGGTCCGGGGGGGTCAGGGGGAAGGATGGGCGCTGGCGTCGGCCGCCTGGCGCATCAGCGACTGGTCGGAGCCAAAGACAAACCAGTTCACGCCCTTGGCGGCATAAGCATCGCGCTCTGCGATGCTCGCGGTAAACACACCAGCAATCTTTCCAGCGGCAAGTGCTGCGGCAATGCTGCGGTCTGCGGCAGCCGCGACGTCAGGGTGTTTGGAGTCCTCGATGCCCATTGCCAGGGCCAGGTCTGCCCGGCCTATGAAAAGCCCGTCTACCCCCGGCACAGCGGCGATGTCCGCCGCAGCCGCAACGGCCTCCGGGCCTTCGATCTGGCAGATGATCATGGCCTGGTCGCCGGCGGTGAGCGCCTGCTTCATGCCCAGGGTGCCATAGCCGGCAAAGCGCGGTGAGCCCGAAAAGCCCCGCTGACCACCGCGAAACTTCGCATGTGCGACTACGGCTTCGGCATCTGCCACGCTGTCCACATGCGGCACCAGCAGGCCCGCAGCGCCCATGTCCAGCACGGAAAGGATGGTGGCCGGATTTTTGTCGGGGATGCGCACCAGCAATGGCAGGCCGCCCGCACGGCTGGCCATCATCATGAGGTCCAGTCCGGCGCGATCCAGTGGGGCGTGTTCGGCATCCAGCACGCCGAAGTCCAGCGCAGAAGTACCCAGCACCTCCACCACATGCGGTGAATTGGTCTTGATGAAGGTGCCGACCTGGTAACGGCCGGGGTTTTTCTGAAGTGTTTTGGCAGGCATTGTGTTTTCCGTCGCGCTGTGTGTCGTCACGCCTTGTTCCCTACAGGCGGCGTCTGCAGGATGGGCCGTTCAAATATCTCACCCAGGCTGGCATAAAAAGGGCCGCCCAGCCTGGCGACAGGCTGCATCTTCACGCTGTCGACGTGACGTCCGTCATAGACGTCGTTCGAGAGGTGAAATGCCACCACTTCACCGATGTACAGCGTGTTCAGCCGGCCGAGTGTCACGACCTGGCTGAGCCTGCACTCCATCTGCACCGGGGACATCGCAATGCGCGGCGGCCTGACCAGATCACTGGGCAGAAGTTCAATGCCCAGGGCCTCGGTTTCGCTGGCGTCGGGGCCAAACTCCGCCGACGTCCTGTGCATGGTTTCCATGTTGTCGACCGTGGCGACGTTGACGACGAACTCCTTCACGCTCTGGATATTGCGCGCCGTATCCTTCAGGCCGCCGCTGCGCGAACCGATGTTGATGGCCAGCATGGGCGGGCTGTGCGCCACGTAGTTGTAGGAACTGAAGGGCGCGGCATTGACCACACCGGCCTCACTGATGCTGGTGATCCAGGCGATGGGGCGCGGCGTGACGATGCCGCACAGCAGGCGATAGGCGGTTGCCGTGTCCATGCCGGACGCGGCGATGGTGGTGAATTTTTCGCTCATGGGAATGGTGCGGAATTCAGCGTTTTTTCGTTCCGCCCTTCACGAACACCCGCTTGCCGGTGTCGTGACAGACCGCGCGTTTTTCCGCGTCGCTGAGCAGCACCGCCGAGTCGAGAAAACGCTGCACCATCTCCTTGTAGGTACCCGACGAAGTGCCGATGTCGGAACCCCACATCACATGGTCCGCACCAAACATGTCGACCGCGCGGCGCAGGACCTTCTCTGCAGGGATGTTCTCCTCGCGGCAGATGTCGAGGTTGATGGAGGTGAACTTGAAGAAGATGTTTTTCTCGCCGGAAAGCTTTTGATAACGCTCATCCAGGCCGTAGTGATCACCCTCCTGCATTTCCGGTTCGAGCAGATGGTCCAGTACAAGGCGTATGTCTGGGTACTTGCGCGCCAGCTCGATGATCGCGGGTACCGATGGGCCGCCACCGCCTTCTGAGAGGACTTCCAGGTCCATCACCAGGCCGAACTCCTGGGCGACATCCCATGTTCTCAATGCTTCGGGGGAGTTCAGCCAGGGCATGCTGCCGTCTGGCTTGCGCCCGCCAAACAGCCGCACACCTGCGAGGCCGTTTTCCCCGATGTACTTGCGCACCAGCACCGGTGTGGTTTCGTCTTCCGCGTCGAGGATGACCACCGCGCTGAACAGGTCAGGGTACTTGTCCGATGAATCCAGAATGTAGCTGTTGTCCAGCCGGTAGATCATGCGTTTTTGCACGGCCACCATGCCGTCCACGTTTTCTTCCTGCATCCACTGCAACATGCGAATCGCATCCGGCACTTCGTTGATGGGGTTGGGTCCGTGGTGACCGCCCGGCTTGCCGATCACGCCCGGGTGGCGGTAGGGCGCATCCTTGGCGCGCTGCATGGGGTTGCGCGGGTAGCGCACCTGGTCGTCAGCGACGAGGTGGGCATGTGAATCAAAAAGAAGTGGGCGGGCCTGGTTGCTTGCAGTCATGTGAGCGGAGTTGTAGTGAAGTCTGGGGGGATCTGGTGATTGAAATTTTTATTCGAGTGAAATCTTCGCCGCCTCGACGATCTTCTTCCACTTGGCGGCTTCTGCGTTCATCAGCGTACCCAGGGCTTCAGGGCCACCGTTGGCGGATACAAGTGCAAACTGTGCAAATTTGGCCCGCCCTTCGGCGGAGCTGGTGTATTTATTGACTTCCTGGTTCAGTTTTGTGACCACGTTTTTGGGCAGGCCTGCCGGTCCGACAAACGCAAACCAGACGGTAGCCTCCAGGTCCACACCCTGCTCAAGGGCGGTGGGAACGTTGGGCAAACCGGGAAAGCGCCTGGCCGAAGTCACGGCCAGGGCACGCAGCTTGCCCGCCTGGATGTTCTGGATAAAAGGCGTGACCGGCGCAAAGACACTCTGGATGGATCCACCCAGCAGGTCTGTCATGGCGGGTGTATCGCCCTTGTAAGGCACGGCCTGCGTGGCAGCACCGGTCGTGGTCTTGAAGGACTCCAGCGCCAGGTGACCTATGGTGCCGTTGCCAGGATGGCCTGCCGAAGAACTGCCGGGCACAGCTTTGGATGCCGCCACAAACTCCTTCAGGCTGGCAGCTTTCACACCCGGGTTCACCACAATCACCAGCGGTATCTCGCCCACCAGCGCGATGGGCGTCAGGTCCTTCTGCGCGTCAAAAGGCATGGTCTTGTACAGCGACTTGTTGTTGGCCAGCGGACCGGAGGTCGACAGCCCCAGCGTGTAGCCGTCCGGCGCTGCCTTGGCCACTGCATCGGTGCCAATGTTGCCGCCCGCCCCCGCGCGGTTGTCAACGATGAATTGCTGGCCGAAAGCGGTGCTCAGATGCTGTGCGACCTGCCTGGCCACCAGGTCGGCACTTCCGCCAGCAGGAAAAGGCACGACAACGCGCACCGGTTTGTTCGGCCACTCCGCCTGCGCCATGGCAGCCGTTTGCGACAGCAGCAGCATGCCAGCTGCAGTGACAGCGGCTTTCAGGAAATTTTGGCGTTTCATGTATTTGTCTCCGTGAATGGTTGTGTCTTATTGAAAAATTCAGGGGTTCGAGGCTGCCTGACGCTGGCGGGCCAGCTCGCTCAGAATACCGGGCAGCTTGTCTTCCGCCTTCTTTTTCAGATCGTCATAAATGCTGTTGCCGTGTGCATCGATAGCCACCGTCGCAGGGCCAAGGTCTTCAACACGCAGGGTCGTCAGGCGAAATTGCGAGATGTACTCGTTCCAGTGCGTGGACACCACACCCCGTATGGCCTCTGACAGCAACGGCGCACCGCCTCCCAGGAAAGACAGAAAGGCACAGCCGGACTCCTTCATGGCTGCAACGCTGGCCATGTCAAGACCGCCCTTGCCACCGACAAGGCGCAAGCCCAGCAGACGGATGAGGTCAGGCATGTAGGGGTTGTAGCGCGTGCTGGTGCTCGGGTTCATGTACAGGGCCTCGGGCCCGGCATCGGTGTCGCGGATATATGAACTCAAATGGAAGAAGGCACCGCCGTGCAGATCAAGCGGCAAGGCATTGCCCGCCTTCAGCTCGCTGACCATGCGTTTGTGCGTGGGCAGGCCTATGCTGATGGTGATGTCACCACTGAGCATGACCATATCGCCGACGGCCAGTTCGCGCACAGCATCTGCATCCAGCGGCAGTTGAAGGTGATGCGTGCGGCTCATTCAAACCACTCCACCGTACCGTCGTTCTGGATGCGCGCGCCATAACGGCGGTTGATCCAGCAATTGAGCGCCACCGCCACCGGCATGAAACCGTGGCTGGCTGCGTAATCTATGTGCACCGCCATCGCAGTTGTATCGCCGCCCGTACCCATGGGACCAAACCCCATGCTGTTGATGGCCTTGAGCAGGCGCTCCTCCATGGCCGCCAGAATCGGCTCGGGGTTGGTCTTGCCAAAAGGCCGCAATATCTGCTGCTTGGCCATGCGCGCGGCGTAGTCAAAGGTACCGCCAATGCCGACCCCGACAACGATGGGCGGGCACGGTTGCGAGCCGGCCTTCATCACCACCTCAAGAATGTACTTTTCGATGTCTTCCAGCGTCGGATAGACAAAGGTTTCAAGCGCTTCCCATCGCCCGCTGCCCATGGCCTTGGGTGCGCAGATGATCTCGAGGTAATCGGCCTCATCAATGATGTCGAAGGTCAGAATGGGCATGTCCTTGCCCGCATAACCGCGCTGGTGCGTCAGCGGGTTGGTCACCATGCGCAGAATTGGCGGCTGGATGTTGGCTGCCAGGTCTGCGAGTCCATCAATCATGGCCTGGCGCACAGCGCCTTCAAAGCGCACTTTTGTGCCGATCTTGACCGAGTACACCGGTATGCCGATATCGGAGCAGATCAGATGATCCTGCTTTTCCGACTCATCGGCGCTTTTGAGCATGATGGTCAGCGTCTTGCGTGCCGTGTCCGAACTGTCGGCGGTCTCAGCGCGGCGCAGCACGGCCTTGGTGTCTTCAGGTATTTTTTTGAGCGATCGCTCATACAAATCGGCGGTGACCGAGCGTATCAACTCACTGGTGATGGGCATGTCTCGTTATCTTCTTGTGCAGTCAGGAAATCTTGACCTCAAGGATGCAACGGCCGGCTTCATTACACAAGCTGAGATTTTTTGCTTTTCGCGCAGCGAAATAATTTCGGCCGCCGGCTTCAAGGGTTTTCCCTTGCAATCAGCGGTCCGAATGGCCTGAAAACTATTTGGCGCTTGTCTTACTGTTTCAAAACAAAGGCCGCCAGCGCCTTCACTTCCTGCGGCTTCAAACCCGTAAACGCAGGCATGGGCACCTGCCCCCACTTACCCGCACCGCCGGCCCGAATGCTGGCTTCAAGTTTGGCCTGCGCCTGAGCATCACCCTTGTATCTCATCGCCACGTCGTGATACGAAGGGCCGACAATTTTCTGGTTGATGGCATGGCAGCCAAGACATGCGTTCGCAGTCAGCAGTGCCTGCACATCAACCGCACCGCCCGCCGCCGCGACCGGAGTTGCTGCCTGTGTTGCCGCTGCCACGGCAATGGGCGCAGGCGCTTTTGCAGTGCCGTAGGTGACCGCGAGGTACTCGCCGATCTGGTTGACCTCGGCATCACTCAAGGGCGCTGCATAGGCATGTTCCATCTTGCGAACTTCTGCTGTCCACTGCGCCTGGGTCATGCCTGGCGGTTGCTGGCTGATGTAATCCGCGGAATGACAGATCGCGCACTTCTGCATGGCGACCTGATAGCCGGGCAGTTTTGATGGTTTGAGTTTTGCGGTTTCCAGCGGCAGCCTGAGTGTCAAGGCCTGGGCGAACGACGTTGCGGGCAGCAAAAATCCCGTGAGTGAAAGGCCGAGGGCGGCAATGAAATGAATGGTTTTCATGGCGTACTCCTAGACCGCGACCACACGCGTGGTTTCAATCACGTTGCGCGCATAACCACCCGGGTTCCAGCTCGCCGTCGCAGGCTGCACATCACCCTTGTTATTGGTGGCCCGAACCATCAGGGTCGCCGAGCCTTTTTTCGCCGGCGTCCACGGCAGGCTCCATTCGCGGAATGAAAAACGTCCCAGGTTCTTGCCCAGCACGGCATCGTGCCACTGCGTGCCATCTTCAGACACCTGCACGGTCTTGATGCCGCTGCCACCATCGAACGCAATGCCCTTGAGCTGTACAGCCTGCCCGGTTTTGACACGTGCCTTGTCAGCCAGGCTGGTGATGAAAGAACGCACGGGAATGCTGGTAATGGGCCGGGTGGCAGTTGGCGCAGTGCCTGCCGGCACGCACATGCAGGCATTGTCGGGAACACGGTAGGCGGTTGACATGAAGAAGCCCTCAAAGCCATGGTCCAGCACATTGATCTCACTGAGGTGCTTGACCCAGTAGGTGCCGAAATAACCCGGCACGATGAGCTTGATCGGATAGCCATTGAGGAAGGGAATGTCCGTCCCGTTCATGGCCCAGGCAATGATGGGCTCGGCACTCAGGGCCAGGTCGATATCCAGCGCCTTGACGAAATCGGGCGTCTTCGGCAACACCGGCGTATCAAGCCCATTGAAGGCCACCTGTTTTGCCCCGGGCATCACACCGGCCTTGTTCAGCACAGTACGCAAAGGCACGCCGACCCAGCGCGCATTGCCCATGGAACCATGGCCCAGCTGGGCGCCGAAAACACGTGGCTCCGAATACCCGCGGCTGTTGCCTGAACACTGGTTGACAGCGACTACCTCAACCGGCTCACCTAGGGCTTTGAGATCGGCCAGTGACAGCGACAGTTGCTGCTTCACATGGCCGGTGATTTTCAGCTGGTAGGTTTTTGCATCAATACTGGTCGGGATATTGGCCAGGTGGTAACGCACAAAAAACGCGTTGTTCGGCGTGATGGCACCTTCACCGAAAACGCTGAAGGGCGTTTCAAGGTGCGGCGGCCTGGTGGTAATGCGCAGCAGCGGCCGCTTTTGCGGATAGGTCACCAGTTCACGTTCACCATTGCCGAAAGGCATGGTGCCTGTGGCGGCAAGACTGTGCAGCGGCAGTGCCGACAGGCCGGCTACACCCAGGCCCGCATGGCGCAGGAAACGGCGCCTGGCTTCCTGCTGTTCGTCGTGGTGGCTCATCGATAGTCCTTTTGTTATGTGATTCACACGGGCAAGCCGTGAATGCCTGTCGATGATATGGAGCAAAGGGAACGCGCACAAGGCAAAAATGACATCTGTAACAGGGTCGGGTCTGCTTACTTCTACTGCCAGACGAACACCCCTGCACAAGCACGGCCTTGGCCAAGCTCCTAGACTGCACACAGTTCTTCCCTGCAGACCTGAACCTGAAAGCCGGTGTTCCACATGATTCCCTTCTCGGTCCTTGACCTCTCGCCCATAGTCCGGGGCAATACGGCTACCGATGCATTCCGCAACACGCTGGCCCTCGCGCAACATGCAGAAAAACTCGGCTTCAAGCGCTTCTGGCTGGCCGAGCACCACAACAACCCGGGTATTGCCAGCGCGGCCACCGCCGTCGTTATCGGCCATGTGGCCGGTGGCACAAAAACCATTCGTGTTGGTTCCGGCGGTGTCATGCTGCCCAACCATTCCCCGCTGGTGATCGCCGAGCAGTTCGGCACACTTGAATCGCTCTACCCCGGGCGCATAGACCTGGGCCTGGGGCGCGCACCCGGCACCGACCAGCTCACCGCACGCGCCCTGCGGCGTGACCACATGAACAATGCTGACACCTTTCCGCAGGATGTAGAAGAACTGCGCGCCCTGTTCGGCCCTGTGCAGCCGGGCCAGCGGATTCGCGCGGTGCCGGGCGCAGGCCTGGGGGTACCGCTCTGGATACTCGGCTCCAGCCTCTTCGGTGCACAACTCGCGGCCATGCTGGGCCTGCCCTTTGGATTTGCGTCGCACTTTGCACCCGACATGCTCATGCAGGCGCTGGACATTTACCGTGACCGCTTCCAGCCGTCGGCACAGCTTGCAAAACCCCATGCCATGGTGGTGGCCAATGTGGTCGCTGCCGACACCGACGAGGCCGCGCGTTACCAGTTCACCTCGGTGCAGCAGTCCATGACCAATCTGCTGCGTGGCGCACCCGGCATGATGCAGCCGCCCATAGACGACATTGACAGCTACTGGTCACCCTCCGAAAAGGCCGGTGCGCAGCGCATGCTCAGGTATGCCATTTCAGGTTCACCCTCCACGGTTGAAAACAGGCTGCGCAGTTTCATTGCAGAAACTGCTGCTGATGAACTGATGGTGACCTCGCACCTCTATGACCCTACCGTAGCCAGGCGCTCACTGGAGATCGTGGCGCAAGCCAGAGACGCACTGGGCAGTCAAGGCAGAGCGGCGGGCACGCGCTAGACTGCCTGCATGCTGATCAGCACCTTTCGGATACGCATCGGGACCATGTTTCGGATGGTCATCCCGGCCCTGACGCTGGCGGTACTGGGTGCCTGCACGGAAGCGCCCAGCTGGCAGAAACTTCTGGGCGCAAAGATCAGCCAGCAATACCCGGCTTACAAGGTACAGACTGAAGCAAATGGCAACCTGCTGGTGGAGCGACCTGGCATGTCCGCCATGCCGGTAGATGTCAACGCCATTGCCGCGTTCTGCCTGCGCGGTGCCAAAGACTGCGATTACGCGACTGACCAGATGCTGCTGCAACTGCAAAAGCCCTGAAAGCTGTATCAACAGCGAACGAATCCGTGCAACGGAAAGTCAGCTTGCCCTCAGGCAGGTGAGGTCATGCTCCGTAAAGGTCTGTAAATCTGCCAACCGGCAAGCTTGCAACAACGTTAGGCAGGTACAACATCCCGTTGAGGAGACGTCTCATGCCGCCCCACTGTTCCCGCCCCGCCCGATTGCGTCTGCTGCCCACACTTGCCACACTCACCCTGGCGATATCGGGAATACTGGCGGCGCACACGGTGCTTGCTCAAACCGGTACCAGCACGGCGGCTGCGTGGCGCGCTACCTCACGGCTGGGTTATGGCCCCACCGCCGACAGCGCACAGGCCGCCGAGACCAACCCCAGGGCGTGGGCACTGCAGCAGATTGATGCTGCATACGCCGCCAGCAAAAGCGCACCTTACATCCCTGCAGACATCAACCGCTTCAACCAGCCGCTGGGCGATATTGCACGCGACTACCGCGCGGAGCGTGAAGCGCGCCGCACCGTGAGGGAACAGGCTGCCGCTACGCAAGCCGGCACGCCGCCCGCACCCAACACAAAACTGGTAGACAACGCCACCGACGCACTGGGCTTCAGCCGCGAGATGCAGCAGACGGCCGCCGCTTGGCGCCTGCTGTCCTGCAGTGATCCGTCGATTGAAAATCCGCTGCTCGCCAAAATGACCGAGTTCTGGTTCAACCATCTCAACGTGTTTGTGGGCAAGGGCAATGTCCGGCCCTTCACCGGCCACTACGTCGTCAATGCCATACGCGCCAACGCACTCGGCAGGTTTGAAGACCTGCTGCTGGCCAGTGCCCGCCACCCGGCCATGCTGTACTACCTCGACCAGGCCCAGAGCAATGTACGCGGCCTCAATGAAAACTATGCGCGCGAGCTGATGGAGCTGCACACGCTGGGCGTTGATGCCGGCTACACACAAAATGATGTGCATGAACTGGCGCGCATCCTCACTGGCTGGACGGTCGGCCTGCAGCAAGGCGAAGGTTTCAGGTTTGCCGAACGCCTGCATGACAACGGCGACAAGACGCTGCTGAAAACAACCTTCCGGTCCAACGGCGTGCGTGAAGGCGAGGAAGCCATACGCATGCTGGCGCGCCAGCCCGCAACGGCAAATCGTATTGCGCGCCGCCTCGCCATGACTTTTGTGGCAGACAAACCCTCGCAGGCGCTGGTAAACCAGCTCTCTTCAACCTTTGTGAATACGCAAGGCGACATCCGCGCCGTGATGCACACACTGGTGAACTCGCCAGAGTTCTGGCGCGCCGACAACAAGCTCTTCAAGACGCCGCTGGACTTTGCCTGCTCAGCCCTCACTGCAGGCGGCGGTGTGAAGGACAGGCGTGAACTGCAGCTCACACTGGGCTTTCTTGCGCAGGCGGGCCAGCCCATACACGGCTGGCAGACACCTGATGGCTACAAGACCGATGCCGCGACATGGCTGGCCCCCGAAGCACTCACGCGCCGCGCCGACTATGCCATTGCACTGGGTGCACGCATGGCAGAACCTGTGTACCTGCAGCCCTTCATGAGCACCGCCAGCCGTGACCGCATCGCCCAGGAGCCCGCCGGCCAGCGCACGGGCCTCACATTCGCCAGCCCCGACTTCATGAGCAAGTAGCTGCTGTTCACACCATTCAGGAGCGCAACATGCATTCAGATGACAAACCCGACCTCTTGCGCCGCCGCTTGCTGGCAGGCACCGGACTTGCGCTAGCGGGGCTTGCAGCACCCCGCATCTGGGCACAGGCCGCACCCGCAGGCTCTGCGCGCAGCCAGCAAGGCCGTCTTGTCGTGGTGCTGCTGCGCGGCGCCTATGACGGCCTCTCGGCCTTTGTGCCCTATACCGATGCCGACTACTACAGTACACGGCCCAACATTGCGATTGCCGCGCCGGATGGCAGCACACGCACTGCCATCAAACTCGACGACACTTTTGCACTGCACCCCGCACTGTCGCCCCTTCTGCCGCTCTGGCAACAGGGCGTGCTCGGCTTTGTACCGGCTGCAGGTTTACCCAAACCGAATCGCTCACATTTTGCGGCACAGTATGAAATGGAAATTGCACAGGGCGGCAAAAACAGCGCCACCGCGGGCTGGCTCAACACGGCAGCAGGTGTCAGCGCCAAAGGTGTGCAGACTGCAAGCGCCCTCGGCGTGGGTGAAGCCAACCCGGCGATTCTTGCCGGCGAAGCCAGCGTCAGGCTGATTCCACGCGGGCAGGCCGCTGAAAGAACCGGCGTACTGGCCAATGACAGGACACGTCAGGCCCTGATGGATTTGTATGCAGGCAACGACAAGGTCAGCGAAGCCTTCCGCCAGGGCGCGGGCAGCCGCATGCAGAGCGCGCAGGAACTCAGCACCGAAAAAGCCGCCGTCACCAGCCGCCGCGAAATGGCAGCGCGTGAAGCCGCTGCCAGGGAAGGCAACCGCATGCTGGACCGCGACGGCACACCGCCGACTACCCAGGCGCAAAACGCACAGATGCTGGCCGCCAGCAACGGTGCGGCGGACCCTGTCGGCCTGCAACTCGATGCCCAGCACCTGGGCACCCTGATGCGCAACGACCGCAGTCTGCGCCTGGGCTTTTTGTCAGCCGGTGGCTGGGACACCCACGCCAATCAGGGCAATGCCAATGGCCAGCTCGCCAACAACCTCGGCAATCTGGGCCGCGGCATCATGCAATTGCGGCAGGATTTCTCGGAGCCCGGCGATGTGGTGGTGGTGATGAGCGAGTTCGGCCGCACGGCGAGTGAGAACGGCAGCCGGGGCACAGACCACGGCTACGGCAATGCGATGTGGCTGGTGGGTAACAACATCAATGGCGGACGCTGGCACGGGCAGTGGACAGGTCTTGCACGCGGCAACCTCAACGAGTCACGCGACCTGCCGGCCCACCATGATTACCGGGCCGTGCTGGCCCACGTGTTGCGCGCGAACTTTGCGATGCCCGATTCTGCGCTGGCCAGTGTGTTGCCCGGTGCGCGTTGGGACAGCCGGCTGGATGGACTGATACGCCGCAGCTGATTTTTATTTTTCATCAGCCCCAGGGAACACCATGAACAAGTCTCTCCCCCGCTTTCAGGCACGGCCCTGGTGCTGACCAGCGTTTTCACCTTCAACGCTTTTGCACAGACGCCGCCACCTCCTGCCCCTGCACCCCAGCGCGGTGAGGTCGAGGGCCGGCCCATGCTGGAGAAGAACTTTGATGCGATTGATGCCAACAAGGATGAGCAACTGACACGGGCTGAACTGAAGGCTTACCGGGAAGCGCATAAGGGTGAGCGTCGGAAGTAAGCCTTTTGCGGCTTTGGCATTTTTGGGCGTCTCGTTGAGTTGAGGATTTGCCCTTCATGACCAAGCCGGGTCTCGCCCCGGCGGGCGAGTTACTTTTCTTTGCTTCGCCAAAGAAACCTAACGAAAAGAAAGGCGACCCGACGTCTGGGTCCTTCCGCTTCGCTACAGGCAACCTGCGGTGCTCGATTACGCCGGCGGGAAAAACAACTCGCTTCGCTCAAACAAGTTTTTCCCCTTGATGCCGTCTCCATCTCCGCTCCTCGGCCCAGCCTCCACGGGGTTGGGGATGAATGCGGATTCGGGGAGCCCAAAGCGCGAAGCGCTTTGGGCGAGTCTTCGGACTGCGTCCCCCAAACCCTTGGAGAGGAGCCGAGAAGCGCAGGGCCAGACGGATCAGGGCTGAAACTTGTTTGAGCCGCATGCGAGTTGTTTCAGACCCCGGCTGGACCGAGCATCGCAGGTTGCCCGTAGCGCAGCGTAGGGACGACGAACAGGGTCGCGTTTCTTTTGGTTACTTTTCTTTGGCGAAGCAAAGAAAAGTGACTAGCCGCCGGGCTACCCCCGGCCTGGTAGTGAAGGGCAACAACCCTCAATCACCACTCCGTTCATCCGAACGCCGCGCCTTCTCAGGCCGCGGAATCTTCTTGAACTTGATCAAACGATTCGTCTCAATCTTGTCCTTCTTCACCTGCCGTTCGGCATCAAGCAACTGCCCGGCCGCCAGCCAGCCGGCAAACTCCTCAGGCGTCTCCAGCGTGATGCGCCCCAGCGTCGAAGCGCGAAATTCGTAAATAACGATCTCGGCCGCCTTCTGCAGATTCACACGGCCCTTGGTCAGCACAGCGCCACGCTTGCGGCCTATCTCTTCGAGCATCTGCTCATCGGTAATGCCGGGCGTGACTTCAACCTTGTAGCGCGCCTCCAGCGCCGCCGGATAGGTCTTGATGAGGTAATCGAGCAGCTCAAGCGCGACTTCTTCTTCATTGAATGCATTGCGGCCGATGGCGCCGCTGGCCGCCAGGTTGTAGCCACTTTTGGCGACGATGATGCGCGGCCACAGCATGCCCGGCGTGTCCCACAGGTAAAAGCCGTCGGCCAGCACCAGGCGCTGCTCGACCTTGGTGATGCCGGCCTCATCACCGGTTTTGGTGGCGCGCTTGCCGGTCAGGGTGTTGATCAGCGTCGACTTGCCGACGTTGGGGATCCCGCAGATCAGCACCCGCATGGGCTTGACCATGCTGCCGCGTGTGGGCGCAAGCGCATGGCAGGCGTCGATCAGGCGGCGGGCCGGGGCGGTTTCGCTGGCGTCAAGTTCTATCGCCCGCGTGTTGGGCATGGCGTTGTAGTAATCCAGCCAGAGCGGTGTGCGTTCGGCGTCGGCCAGGTCACGCTTGTTGAGCACCTTGAGCGCAGGTTTGCCGCTGGTGAGTTCGGCCAACATGGGGTTGGCGCTGGAGCCGGGCAGGCGCGCGTCCAGCAGTTCAATGACGACATCAATCTCCTTGATGCGCTCGCTGATGGCTTTTTTGGTCAGGTGCATGTGACCCGGAAACCACTGGATGGCCATCTGTGTTCTTTCTTCTCTATTGAGGTTTCGTGAGGTCTTGCGGGGTGCGGCAGCCGCACAGGCAGATTGGGGGGAAAATCAGGGCGTGGGCCGGTGCAGGCTGATTCAGCCTGCCGACCCGCTATTTTCCTTTAAAAGACTGACCATGCCCCTTCCAAGTGCCCCAACCCAGAAACCGACACCCGGCAAAGCCGCGGTGGCCAGCACCAAAGCCAACAACGAACTGGCCATGAAAGGCATTCTGCTCACCATGATCGGGCTGGGCGTGCTGGTCTCGCCCTACTTCATCACGTCGCCAGGCATGCAGGGCATTGTTGCCAAATCGACGCTGGTCGGCTGGTTTGCGCTGGTGCTGGGCATTGCCTTCCTCGGTGTGTTCTTCAGGCGCCGCATGGCGGCTTCGTCCGGGTCCTGATTCTCAGGCAGACCGTGGGAGAAGGCGTTTCAGACCTGAACGCGGCGCAGGCCCGCATTCGCGCGCTGCAACGGAGCCAGGCCGCCGCCGGACTGGTCTTTCGTGGCCCGCCTGCCGAACCCACAACCTGCTGCGGCCGGGGCTGCAATGGCTGCGTCTGGGAGGGCTATTACGCGGCGGTCGACTGGTGGTGTGAAGACCTTGGCCAGGCACTCGCTTCGCAAATTTTGCCGCATACGGCAAAAATTTAACGTACATGTTAAAAATCAGGATTTTGTTAACTTATGAGTTAACATTTTGATTTTACCTGCTTCTGCGAGCCTGATCCGGAGCCAAAAAACACGCCAAAAACGGCATTTTCAGGTGCCAAATCGGCCTCCAGACCTTTAAATACGCACGTGAGCAGCTATCAAAAGCGTAGCAATCAGCGGCTCGCGCCCGGCAGCTAAACCGCCATCGCAGGCTGGCGGCGGCCTATGCCCAGCCGGTCTGGCGAGACGTATTGCTCCCGGTAAACCTCAAACGGCATGGTGTCGGCCTTTTCGATCTTTTCCTGCTCCAGCAACGATGCCAGCGTCAGCCGGTTGAAGTGGGTTTGCCACTCGGCCAGAAACGGCAACTCAAGCAGGGTGTTGCGCGCCTTCTCTGACTGCGCGCGCACAAAGTTGATGAAGGAGTTGTCAAACTCGTTTTCAATCGCCGCCAGCACGCGGGCCGATGGCAGCGTCGATGCGTCCCGCAAGCCGCCACTGGCGGCAGCCAGCGCGTCGCGGTGATGTGTGCCGCCGTGGGCGGCGTCCAGTGCGTCGGCAATCGGCGCACATTCGGCGACGATCTGCGCGCCCCACGCCACCAGCGACACCTGCTCGCCGGAGCGTTCAAGCATCAGGCCGGGCTCACGGCCGCGTGCTGCGGTGCGGTGCTGGTTGCGGCCCAGCGCGGCGATCTCCGCCGGGCTGTCGTCCGGGCTGTCCGAGAGCAGGCAGTGCAACAGGAACACATCGAGAAAGCGCATGGTCTGCGCCGTGATGCCGACGGGGATGAAGGGGTTGAGGTCCATCAGCCGAACCTCGATGTACTCGACACCCCGTTCACGCAGCGCATGCAGCGGGCGTTCGCCCTGGAAGATCACGCGCTTGGGGCGTATGGTGCCGTAGAACTCGTTTTCGATCTGCAGCAGCGTGGTGGCGAGCTGGTTGTAATCACCGCCGGGGTTGCGTATGCCGACCTTCTCATAGGGCGGATAGGCGCGGGTCAGGGCATCGGCCAGGGACTCTCCGTAGCCTTCAAGGCTGTTGTAGCTGACAGCCAGTGAGGATTGCGCATCGCTCTGGTAGCCCAGCCGCCCCATGCGCAGCGAGGTGCCGTAAGGCATGTGCATGGTGTGGTCGCCCAGCTTTTGCAGTTCATGGTCGCGGCCCTGCACAAAGGTCGAGCAGACGGCCGGCGAGGCGCCAAACAGGTAAAGCAGCAAAAAAGCCTGCCGGCGGAAGTTGCGGATCAGGCCGAAATACTCTTCATTGCTGACGCCGGGCAGCGACCAGTTGTAGTGAATGCCCGAAATCGTCTGCATGCGCCTGCCGTAGCGGTGCGACAGGCCCAGGCGGTAGACGCTTTTGGCGCGTCCGACGTTCGACGAGCCAAAGCGCGCCACGGGAATGGTCTCGTCCGTCGGCAGCCCGCAGGGCATGCTGGACACCCACAGCATCTCGTCGCCGATGGCTTTCATCGACCGGTAGGTGAACTGGTGGATACGGGTGAGTTCGTCCAGCGCAGCGTCAACACTGTCATGCGCCCCCGTGACCAGCTCGACCTGCGACTCGCTGAAGTCGGTGGTGATGCTGGGGTGCGTCAGCGCAGAACCGAGCGCAGCCGGGTGCGGCGTCAGTGCGAGGGCACCCGAACGCTGGGCGCGCAGGCTTTCCTTTTCAATGCCGCGGCGCATGCCCCTGAGGCGCTCAGGCGCAAGCGCGGCCAGCCGGTCTTTCAACAGACCTGCCCTTGCCTCCTGCTGCTGCGTGCCCGTGGCCGCCTGCAATTTGTTCATAAACTTGTTCCCGCCGATTCCTGAATTGGGGTGGAAGTTATCACAGCCGGGCGCTTCACGCTGGCGCGGCCCCTTTTGCCAGTACACACCGTAGCAGGGTGTGCCCGCCGCCGTGCAGGGCCGGCCCGAAAGCGTTAGGAGAGGCAGGGCTTGGCCGCAACAGGCCCCACCGGGGGTGGGAAAAGCCGCCCCAAACGCAAAAACGACGGCCGCCAGACTCAAGTGCACAAACTTTCTTGACTTGCCGCAAGCCCTCAACGACCATCGACAATACGTAACAGGAAACTCCGGTGCGGCCCGGCGTGCAGATGCCCGTCCTGGTGATCAGGATACCCGCCGCATGCAAATCTCCATGAAAAAACTGTTCAGGAACATCTTTGGCAAAAAAACATCTTCCAGCCAGGGAACCCAGGCCGACACCGCACGGGAAAACCGGGACAGCCCGGTCTCGATAGAGGACGGCTCGGAAAACGCCACCCGGCGGCAGCTGGTGCAGGTGCTGCTGCGCGATGTGCTGCGCAAGAGCGGCATCCCCGCCGACTGGATTGAATGCCAGATGCTGCTGGTGTCCAGCCGCAGCCGTGGCCAGGGCATGTATGTGCGCCTGCTGGTGAGGCACTGGGACGAGCGGCTGATGAATTACCTTGTAGCGTTCCAGCAAACCCTGATGACCGATATTCGCCGCTTTGAGCCGAAAGCCGAAGAATGGCTGCACGGCATCTCATGGCAACTCGAGATGGCTGACCAGTGCCCGTACGCCACACTGCCGGACAAATCATTCTGGGTGGAAGCGCTGCAGAAACCCGCAGCGCCCATGGCCGAGGTTTTTGCCGAACCTATACCCGAAGTTCTTGCCGACCCCGACAAGCCGGCCTTCAAACCGACAGCTGACGACGAGGAAATCAATCGGGCCCGGGACCTTGAACGCCTGTTCGCCATCCGTGACCAGGAACTGGACCGCCAGGCGGCACAAGGCCTGACACCTCCAGATTTCGAAAAGACGCAACCCTCCTCGCTCTAGCACCGCCGGGTCTGCCCGCCCTCAAGCCATCAGGGAAAACGACAAGCGGCACCCGGCTGATTTCTGCAGGCACGGTGCTACGCTGGCCCGATGACCGCAACGACACCCGGCACAGACCCTTCTTCACTGGCAGATTCACGCTACGCCGTGATGCGCCTGCTGGTGACCCTGGCACTCATGACCGTCGGCGCTGCCGGCATGTATGTGGTGCCGGTCGTCATGACAACGGTACAGGCTGAATTCGGTGTCGCGCGCGCCGATGCATCTCTTGCCTACACGCTGCTGATGATTGGTTTCGGCCTGGGCGGCATGCTGATGGGCAGGCTGGCCGACCGTTTTGGCGTGACCGTTCCGCTGCTGATAGGCGCAAGCGGCCTGGGTTTTGGATATATCGCGGCGTCGATGTCCGGCAGCATCTGGACCTTCACGCTGGTACACGGTTTGATGATAGGCCTGCTGGGCAGTTCTGCGACTTTTGCACCGCTGCTGGCCGATACCTCACTCTGGTTTGTGAAACGACGCGGCATTGCGGTGGCGGTCTGCGCCAGCGGCAATTACATTGGCGGTGCCATCTGGCCGCCCATAGTCCAGCATTTCACCGAGACCGTGGGCTGGCGGCAGACCTACCTCGGCCTGGGCATCTTCACTTTTATCACCATGACGGCGCTGGCGCTGATGATGCGCAGGCGCCCGCCGCTGGCTGTGGCGTCAAGCACGGGCGGGCAGTCATCGGGCATGTCGAGTGCCCGGCCTTTTGGCATGACGCCCTCGCGTGCGCAAATCCTGCTGTGTATTGCCGGCGTTGCCTGCTGCACGGCCATGGCCATGCCGCAGGTGCACATCGTGTCGTACTGCACCGACCTGGGCTACGGTGCGGCGCGCGGCGCAGAAATGCTCTCGCTGATGCTGGCCTGCGGCGTTGTCAGCCGGCTTGTGTCGGGCATCATCTGCGACCGCATAGGCGGGCTGCGCACGCTGCTTCTGGGCTCGACCCTGCAGGGCATCGCCCTCGTGATGTTTCTGCCCTTTGACGGGCTGGTGTCGCTCTACCTGATTGCCGCGCTCTTCGGGCTGTTCCAGGGCGGCATCGTGCCGTCTTACGCCATCATCGTGCGCGAATATTTCGAGCCCAAGGAAGCCGGCGCGCGCGTCGGCACCGTCATCATGGCCACCATGCTGGGCATGGCGCTGGGCGGCTGGATGTCAGGCAAGGTGTTTGACCTGACGGGTTCGTACCACGCGGCCTTCATCAACGGTATCGCGTGGAACCTGCTGAACTTCAGCATTGCGTTTTTTCTGCTCTACCGGGTTCATCGTGCGCGTAATCTGCGCACGGCTGCGGCGGCGGGCTGACCCCGGTACGCCAGACCGTCAGGCCAGCACGCGATGGAGCCAGGCCTCCATATCGCCAATCTCCTGCGGGCAGACCGAGTGTTCCATCGGGTATTCATGCCACTCGACGTTGTAGCCCAGGGCCTTCATGGCATCGCGTGAAGCCGTGGCGCGATCAAGTGCAATCACCGGGTCGCGTGTGCCGTGGCCCATGAAGATGGGCACATCCTGGCTGGCGACGCTGCGCTCGACGACGATCTTGCTGGTCAGCGGCAGGTAACCCGACATGCACATCAGGCCGGCCAGCTTTTCAGCATGGCGCAGGCCGATCATGAGTGTCATGGCACAACCCTGCGAGAAGCCGCCCAGCACGATCTTGCTGGCCGGGATGCCGCGCGCTTTTTCATTGGCAATGACTTCTTCCATCGCGACCAGCGAGGTGCGCAGGCCGGCTTCATCTTCACGCCGCACCAGGTCGGCGTTCAGGATGTCGTACCAGGCCGGCATCTGGTAACCGCCATTGATCGTCACGGGAATCACCGGCGCATTCGGGAACAGGAAGCGCACCGGGCCTATGGCGGACAGGTCCAGCTCTTTCGCAATCGGCAGGAAGTCGCGCCCGTCAGCCCCCAGGCCGTGCATGATGATGATGGTCGCCACCGGGTTTTCGCCGGTCTGGGCTTCGAGGACTTTGAGGGACATGAAGTGGGCTTACAAGAGTTCTTGAACAGCCCCGGATTTTACGGGCCGATGGAAACGCCGTGCCCCGCCGGCGCGTCTAGCGATTCAGCCAGGTGATGCTGAGCTGAAGCACCGTGGCAAACATCACCCACAGCAGGTAGGGAATGTTCACATACGCCACCCAGCGTACGCGGTTCCAGATGGCGGTCAGAGCCCAGATCAGCGTGCCCAGCACCAGAAGTATGTCCACCGATGCCAGCATGTTGTTCTTCAGGCCGAACTGTATGGGGGTGTAGGCGGCGTTAAAAACCAGGTTCAGGATAAAGGGCAGCAGCACTGCAAACGGGAGGCGGCGCTTCAGGGTCTTCCACAGCACATATCCAAAGCTGATCGCAATGATGATGTAAAGCACAGTCCACACCGGCCCAAAAACGAATGCGGGTGGTGCAAAGACTGGCTTGATGAGTTGCGCGTACCAGGCTGCGCTTGATGATGCTGAAGTACCGTCCATAAAAATCCAGATTCCTTGGTTGGGGTATATCCCGGTTTTAGCATGACATGTACAGATTGACGATGACAGTCTGCCTGTAGCCCGGTAGGACACAGCCGCATTGCCACGCATCCGCCAGGCGCCCTGTTGCGTATCCCTGAAAGAATCTGTTTGAATCAAGCTGCTCAAGGAAGCCTCATGAACCCGACCACTGCCTGTCAACCTTCTGCTTTTCTCTGGTTGAAACGCCTGGCGCCCGCTGTGGCGCTGCTTTGGCTGCAGGCCTTCACAGTGCCTGCTCATGCACAGGCATTAACCTCCGCCGACGAAAAAAGCGTGCGTACCGTGGTTGAAGGCCAGCTTGCCGCTTTCGCAAAAGACGACGCGAAAAAGGCGTTTTCATTTGCGGCACCCAATGTGCGTGAAGCCGTCGGCAGCGCGCCCGACTTCCTGGCCATGGTGCGCCGCGACTACCCGGTGGTGTAC
The DNA here is from genome assembly GCF_016185115.1 of Polaromonas sp. Classification (GTDB taxonomy): domain Bacteria; phylum Pseudomonadota; class Gammaproteobacteria; order Burkholderiales; family Burkholderiaceae_C; genus Polaromonas. The sequence goes on from NZ_JACPOF010000030.1 coordinate 436,465, forward strand.
CGCCCCGCGTCCGTCGCCTTCCTCAAGGTTGAGGGCAAGGATGGCGATGCAATCCAGCGCGTGCAGATGCTGGATGCGTCAGGCAACTCGTGGCTGGCGCTCTACAGCCTGGCGCGCCAGAAAGACAAATCCTGGCGCATCACCGGTTGTGTGGTGGTAGAGAACAAGGGCCGGATGGCCTGAGCCCGCCGGCACGTTCATGGGGTCAGTAAGAACCCATGAAGTCCTTCTTGCCGATCTCCACACCGCCCTGGCGCAGCAGGCCGTAAGCCGTGGTGACGTGAAAGAAGAATTGCGGCAGGCCGTAGCTCAGCAGATACGCCTGGCCTGACAAACGCTTTTCTTTCGGGGTGCCGGGGCGCAGCACAATCTCGCGGCTGGCGGCATCGGCAAACAGCCTTTCATCCAGTCCATTGATGAAGTTCAGCACCGTGGTGATGCGGGCCTGCAGGTCTGCGAAGGTTTTTTCGTTATCTTCAAGCTTGGGCACTTCCACGCCAGCCAGCCGCGCAGGCACGCTCTTGGCAAAGTCGGTGGCGACCTGCACCTGCTGGGTCAGCGCAAACATGTCGGGAAAGAGCCGCGCCTGCAGATAGGCGTCGGGGTTGATCTTTTTCTCGGTGGCATGGGCCTCTGCCTTACGCAGCACATCCTGCAGGCCGCCCAGCATCTGTTTGAACACGGGGACGGAGGCTGAATAGATAGAAAAAGTAGCGCTGCTCATAAGGGTCTTTCGGAGGGAGGAGAATGATCGAACAGCAGGGATTCTCGCCCGGTTCGCCGGATGGCGCTGAATGGCTTTCCAATCCCTCGCTGTTACCCTGACGAAACACCCACGCTGGCATACAATTTTTCTTTGCTTCCCCAGGCAGAAAGGCCTCCCATGAACGCCCCTATCCCCAATGCCGCCCTGCAGCCCGTCATGGCCGCCGACCTGGCCGCCCTGCCCCTGATCGAAAAGTGGATCTCCTTTGCCTCGGTCTCGCGCGACAGCAACCTGCCATTGATCGACTGGACCAGGGCGCAGCTTGAAGCGCAAGGCGTTCAGTGCGAAGTCATCCATGACGAAACCGGCAAAAAAGCCAATCTGTGGGCCACCATTCCCGCGGCGAACGGCGAAACCAAAATCGGCGGCCTCGTGCTCTCAGGCCACACCGATGTGGTGCCGGTTGATGGCCAGCCCTGGAACACCGACCCCTTTGTGGCGCAGGTGATTGGCGACAAGCTCTATGGGCGTGGCGTCACCGACATGAAGGCTTTCAGCGCCACCGCGCTCATGATGGTGCCGGAACTCATCAAGCGCAAATTGAAGCACCCGCTTCACTTTGCCTTCAGCTATGACGAGGAAATCGGCTGCATAGGCGTGCGCACCATGATCGCCTGGACGGTCGATCAGGGCTACAAGCCCGCAGGCTGTATTGTCGGCGAGCCGACCGGCATGCAGGTGGTGATTGCACACAAGGGCAAGCATGGCTACAGGACCTCGGTGCGCGGCTTTGAGGCGCATTCATCGCTGACGCCACAGGGCGTGAATGCGGTAGAGATCGCCTGCCGCTTTGTCGCCAACCTGCGCGCCATGCATGAGCGCCTTGCCAAAGAAGGCCCTTTCGACCCGGTATTCGACGTGCCGCACACCACCATACACACCGGCGTGATTGCCGGCGGCACCGCGCTCAACATCATTCCGCGCGATTGCGAGATTGCCTGGGAGATCCGCCACCACCACCTCAACTCGCCGGTCACGCTGTTCAATGAGGCGAAAGAGTTTGCAGACGCCATGATTCCCGCGATGCAGGCCGTTGCGGCAGACACGGGCATCACCCACACGCAGACCTCCGTGCTGCCCGGGTTTTCAACCGATGCAGACAGCGACATCGCACGGCTCTGCTTCAAGTGCGCGGATGTAGACCCCTCAACAGGTGCGGGCAAGGTGTCGTTTGGCACGGAAGCTGCTCTCTTTCACCAGGTTGGCGTGCCCACCATCGTGTGCGGGCCCGGCCACATTGCACAGGCGCACCAGCCCAACGAATGGGTCACGCTGGAGCAACTGGCCTGGTGCGAGCGTTTCATGCGCCGCCTGGGTGACGAAATTTGCGTGAACTGAATCTTTAAAACGACATAACCGGAACCAACGACATGATGCATCGCAGAAACTTTCTGGCCACGGCCACCGCTGCGGCCAGCAGCCTGACATTCGGCGCCGGCACCGCTTTTGCACAGGCCAACCCCAAGGTGGCGCGCATTGTGGTGCCCTTTGCCGCAGGCGGCGTGCAGGATTTGCTGGCCCGCGCCATGAGCACCGAGCTCGGTGTGGCCCTGGGCCAGACCGTCATCATTGACAACCGCCCAGGCGCAGGCGGTACCGTCGGCACAGGTTTTGTGGCCAAGGCCGCGCCCGACAGCAACACCATGGTGCTGGCCGCCGCCAGCCACAACATTGCCGGAACGCTCTACACCAAGCTGGCCTACGACCCGCAAAAAGACTTTGCGCCAATGGCCCATATCGGCACCGCCGACTATGTGCTGATGATTCACCCCGATGTGCCCGCCAAAACCGCAGCCGAATACATACGCCATGCCAAGGCCAACCCCGGCAAGATGAACTACGCCACAGCCGGTGTCGGCAGCGCCACACATTTGTCCATGGCCTACTTCAACGGCATGGCCGGCATTGACGTGGTGCATGTGCCGCTCAAGGCCACCGGCGAAGCCATCAATGAGGTGATCTCCGGCCGCGCACAGGCGGTGATTGCCGCCAGCATTGGCGCGCTGGCCTTTGTCAAGGACAGCCGCATCCGCATCATCGGCGTGACCTCGCCCAAGCGTTCAAAGTATTTGCCCGATGTGCCGACGATTGCCGAGAGCGGCCTGCCTGGCTACCGCTTCGATTCATGGTTCGGCCTGCTGGGCCCGGCAGGAACACCCGCAGCCGATATCAACCGCGTGAATGCGGCGATGGCGAAACTGCTGAAAGACCCGGTCATTCTCGAGCGCCTCGACAAGCAGGGCATTGAGCCGCTGGCCATGAGCAATGCCGATTTCAGCAAGTTGCTCGTGGCCGATTACAAGCGCATGGCGGATGTGGTGAAGGCATCGGGGGCCAAGGTCGAATAAAGACCGCCTGAGCCCGGTCACCGTACTGGCCGTGTGCCTGCGCCGGAAAGAACCTCAGGTTTTTTCCGGCGTCGTCGTTTTGGGCGCCGGCTGCCAGCCCACAAACTGCGGGTAGATGCGTTTGATCACCGTGCCATTGAAATCCCAGGCCATGCATTTGCCCAGGTGCGGCGGCGGCAGGCCTTCCGCCATGCCGCGCATGGTGTGTTTGTTGTCGCGGTGGGCCTGGTAGACCGGTATGGTCTGGTAGGCCGCAGTGGCCATGTTGAAGAGCAATTCGCGCAGGTGCGTGCAGCCCTCAATACCGCCAATGGCTTTTTCAATCGTGTGCCGCCAGCCAGGGCCCATGGTGGCGCCCACCATTTTTTGCATCGGATCTTCTGCTTTCGGGCATTCGGGGAATGGCCGGCTCGCCATCACTGCCGTGATCTCGACAATCTTCATGCTATCGTCAACTGTGGCGCGGATGAACATGTCATGTATGGGCGTACCGGGCGGCATGTCACCACGATCAGGAGTGCTGCTCGCGTAAGCCTTGGTATCCGTCATGCGCGCCTCAAGGTCCCACAGGCCGTCTTCACGCAGGTAACCGTCATAGGAGACCTGCCTGATGTGCAGGTGTTTTCGGGGTTGGGGCGGGGGCAATGGCAAAACCGGGTTCCTCGGAAGTCGTGGCAACCCTCATTTTGACCCAATGCGTGTGGGTGCGTTTATGCGGCGGCGTCCCACAGGCGGCGTGATGCGCTGCTGCTAACTTTGGTTCACCTCATTTCAGGAGCAATGCATGCCCGGAAAATCAAGCCCCACCAACGCAAAAACCGGCGATTCACTCGAAAGTGCCACTGCCTCCACACCCCGCCCGGCCATGGACGATGACCCGGACAACAGCGCCAGCACATTGATCGAGTCCCCCCTGCAGCCCGGTGATACCAGCAAAAAACACGACTTTCCCGAGGGCGGCGGCAGCGGTGGTGCTGAAGCCTGGCGCCGGGGCAAACGGCCAACAGCACCTGCACCCAGATAACCATGAAGCTCGCGACCTTCAACGTCAACGGCATCAAGACGCGCCTGCCCAACCTGCTGGACTGGCTTGCGAAGGAGTCACCCGACATTGTCTGCCTGCAGGAACTGAAAGCACTGGATGGTGTGTTTCCGCACGCCGAATTGCGCGATGCAGGCTATGGCGCGCTGTGGAAAGGCCAAAAATCATGGAACGGTGTGGCGATACTTGCCAAAGACGCTGACCCGGTAGAGATACGCCGTGAGCTGCCCGGCGACCCGGCTGATGACCAGAGCCGCTATCTTGAAGCTGCGGTCAACGGCCTCATCGTCGCCTGCCTTTATTTGCCCAACGGCAATCCGCAGCCCGGCCCAAAGTTTGACTACAAGCTGGCCTGGTTCAGGCGCTTTCACACACACGCACTCTCGCTCTGCGAGTCTGGCCACCCGGTAGCGCTGGCCGGTGACTTCAATGTGGTGCCGACCGACTTTGACATCTACAACCCGAAGTCATGGCTCAAAGACGCGCTGCTGCAACCTGAAAGCCGGGCAGCCTACGCAAAGCTGCTCAAGCAGGGCTGGACGGACAGCCTGCGCCACCTGCATCCCGATGAACGCGTCTATACCTTCTGGGATTATTTCCGCCAGCACTGGCAGAAGAACTCTGGCCTGCGCATAGACCACATATTGCTCAACGCAGAGCTTGCGCCGCGATTGAAATCAGCCGGTGTGGATGCATGGGTGCGTGGTGAGGAGCATGCCAGCGACCATGCGCCCGTGTGGGTGGAATTGAACAAGGCCACATCGACAAAAACGCGGGCTTCGGGCAAAAACAAAGCGGGGGCGAAACAATCGTCATAGACCCCCGCTCCCGAACAAATCGCCCCTCACGCGCGAAGTATGGCTTCTCCGGTACGAGGATTGCTCAGCGTCACGTTTTCCAGCGCCCGGATACGCCATGCCTCCTCCCGCTTCGTCAACACCGCCATGATCAGCGTATCTACTACATGCGGCCCCGCCGGATGGGCCGCGCCTGCTTTCAGGCGGCTCCATAAATGAACCACGGCCACGTTTTCGGCAAGAAGATTGAGGTCTATCAGCTCGTTGTCCAGCGCGGAGTCAACGTAAATAGTCTGGTGTATGGGCGCATGCAGCGCCACGATTGCATCCACCCCGCGAACGTAGTGCCCGAACCGGTTCACAAAAGTGGCGTCTTCCTCGAACAGGCTGCCAAAGGCGCGCATGTCGTGGGCGTTCCATGCGGCCTGGAATGATGCGGCGATGTCGCCCGGCGTGTTGATGCCGCTCATCGGAAAAATCAGCGCTTCGGGGGCTCGCCCCCCATGCCCCGCCCGCCATCTGCAGGGCGGCAAGCCAGGGGAGGAGTACCGCCAGCGGCAGCGCCAGACGCGCCGCCTTGCGGCATTGGCGCAACGGCGGGCGGGCCTGAGCAGGTACCGCGGCGTTTTTCTCCACCCCTGCCGGTAAAGCTGCAGGCGGCCGCGGCCGGGAGGCCCTGACATGCGGCAACGGCCTCGGGCGGGGGTCCGGGGCGGCGCTCACCGCCGCCCGGGCCACCGCCCGACCCACCAGTCGGCTGCGCAAAGGCGGTGCCGGCTGCCAGGCCAATGCCCATTACAGCCCACATGCAACAACGCTGAATGGCTCCTCTCATGATGTCCTCCTGTGTTGTAGAAGGACTTATTTAAAGACAGCGCTGCGCGCATGTCCAGATTGCGGCGCGGGCTTTACCCAACAATTACGAAGCAACGGACACACCAAAGGGCTGGTGCGTCAGGGGCTTGCGCCATGCCCGCATTTCCGATTCGCATGATGTGTATGCCGGAAGTCCATTGGACTGCGGCATGCCACTTCACTAGCATTGCCTCTACCCATACAGGTCGAAACAAACAAAACACGCACGGCAAATCAGGGAGATGACATGTATGGGTGGTGCCGGCGTACGCATGCAAAACGCATTGCCGGGCTGACAAAAAAACATCGACGGAGACATCAACATGCAATCACTACGACAACAAATGCTGCGACGCCTGCTGGGCACACTCGCCATCACATCCATCTGCTGCCTGCCCATGATGGCGTCGGCGCAAACCATACTCAAGGCATCGCCATTCGGCCCGCCCAACCACCTGCTGACCCAAAAAATCCTGCTCGGCTGGGCTGCTTCGGTGAACACGGCCACCGAAGGCCGCGTGAAGGTGGAACTGCTGCCCGCACCGATTGCACCGCCACCGGCCATCCTCGATGCCATCACCAATGGCGCTGCCGATGTGTCGCTGATGTCCAATGGCGCGCTGACCCGCAAGCTGACGCTCAATTCGATGGTGGAGTTTGCAGGTCAGACGCCCAATTCTGAAAAAGCTTCTGCCGCCTACCAGGCCATCGTGCAGAAATACCCGGCCTTCGCCGCAGAGTACGGCAATGTGCAGTTGCTGGGAGTGTTCACGCACGGGCCGGGCGTGCTGCTGCTGGGCAGCAGCGGCGTCGCCGGCCAGGATGATTTTTCGAAACTCACCATCAATGCAGGTGGCGCCGGTGGCCGTGCCGTGGCCATGGACCTGGGCGCCAGGCCCTCAATGTCGCCACACCCGCCCCGGCTGGAAGTGCTGGCACCCGGACAGGCCGATGCCACCGTGACGACCATCGACTCCTACGGCCTCTTCAACCTGTCAGAAGCCGTGAAAGGGGTGGTCACGCTGCCCGGCGGTTTTTACACCGCTGGTTTTGCGATGGCCGCCAACTCTGCAAAGTGGAAGACGCTGGAGCCGCGCGACCAGGCGGCCATCCTGAAAGTCTCCGGCCCGGTGCTGGCGCAACTGGCGGGCAAGGCCTGGGACCAGGGCGATGGGGATGCCACTGCAAAAATCCGCAGCGCAGGTGTGCCGATGTCCACGCTGTCGGCAGCGCAGGTGGCCCGCCTGACGGCAGCCGGTGAACAGCGCAAGAAAGCCTGGCTGGAAAGTGCAGGCCCGAACGCCAGGGATGCGGAAGCTGCGCTGGCCGAGTACCGCGCTGACGTGTCTAGGCGCTGACCAGCAGTTCAGCGGATGAGGGCGCTGGCGCGTGCAACGCAGCGGCCAGCCACTCATCGATCAGCAGCGGGTCATTGATGGTCTTGAGCGACTGGTAAGCAGCCTCTGCTTCAGGAAAGCGCCTGCGCAAAAAATTCAGCCACTGCTTGAGCCTGCCGGCCTGCGAGCGCCTGTCAAGACGCGTGCAGACAATGTGCCAGAACTGCGCCACCAGGGGCAGCAGCGATGGCCATGACACACCGGCATGCGCCTCACCGCGCATGTCGGCCTGAATCGCCATGCCCAAGCCGGGGTTGACGACAGCACCACGGCCAATCATCAGCATATCGCAGCCTGAGACCTCGCGGCAGCGGCGCGCGTCTTCAACCGTCCAGATTTCGCCATTGGCCACGACGGGAATGTTCACCACGGCGCGAATGTCTGCAATGCGTTCCCAGTAAGCCGGTGGCCGGTAGGCCTGCGCCTTGGTGCGTGCATGCACCACCAGTTCACCGGCACCGCCATCAGCAATGGCCTGCGCGCATTCGAGTGCACGCGAGTCGTCGCTGTAGCCCAGCCGCATCTTGGCCGACACCGGCATGTGTGCGGGCACCGCGCGCCGCACGGCACTGACCACCCTGAACAAACTCTCGGGCTCACGCAGCATCGACGCGCCGCCGCCATGGCGGTTGACCACCGCAGCGGGGCAACCGAAGTTGAGGTCTATGCCGGCCGGGCCAAGACTTGCCAATCGTGCAGCGTTTTCAGCCATGCATGCAGGGTCGGAGCCCAGCAGTTGCGCGCGTACGGGCACGCCGGCAAAGGTGCGGCCGCCGTTGTGCAGCTCGGGCACGATGCGGGTGAAGACACGCTCGGGCAGCAACTGGTCGGTGATGCGTATGAACTCGGAGACGCAGCGGTCAATGCCGCCTACGCGGGTGAGGATGTCGCGCAGAACAAAATCAAGCAGGCCCTCCATCGGGGCGAGAAGAACAGTTGCGCGCGGCTCCATCTGCATGCGGACACTCTTTATTTCGCAGCCAGCCGCCAGAGCGATGTCACTTCTGCCGCGCGTGCCGCATGCAGCGCATCGGTGGCATCCGCCGCCTTGGGGTGATGAGGCGTTGCGTCAAGTCGGTCTATTACCTTCAGGCCGGCCGCATCAATCGCAGCCAGCAGCCACTCGCGCGTGCGCAGCCCCAGGTGCTCGGCAATGTCCGACAGGATCAGCCAGCCCTCACCTTTGGGTTCGAGGTGCGCAGCCAGACCGTTGAGGAAGCCCAGCAGCATGCGGCTGTCTTCGTCATACACCGCGTGCTCGATCGGCGAGCCCGGGCGCGCAGGCAGCCAGGGCGGGTTGCAGACAATGATGTGGGCCTTGCCTTCAGGGAAGAGGTTGGCCTCGCGCACCTCAATCTGCGGAAAGCCCAGGCGCTTGAGGTTGTCGCGTGCACAGGCCAGCGCACGCGGGTCCTGGTCGGTCGCCACCACGCGCTGCACACCACTGCGCAGCGCCAGCACAGCGGCCAGCACGCCGGTGCCGGTGCCGATGTCAAAACCCGTCAGGTCATCAAGCCCTTCGGGCACAGGCGCCTGCGCGACCAGGTCTATGTATTCACCCCGCACCGGCGAGAACACGCCGTAGTGCGGATGCACGCGGTTGTGCGGGCCGTCTTCGCCCAGCGCAGGAATCGGCACGCCCTTGCGCCGCCATTCATGCGAGCTGATAAAGCCCATAAGCTCGCGCAGCGATGCGACTGATGTGCCGCCTTCTTTCGAAGGACCCCATGCTTCAGCGCAAGCCTTTTTCGCATCGGGCGCGCGGCGCAGCGGAATGCTGTAGTCCGCATCAAACGGAATCAGCACCATGCCCAGCACGCGCGCGCGCTGCGCCTGCGCCTGGCGGTGCAGGTGAAAGGCTTCCGGGAAGACCGGCGCCGGCACTTCAGCTGGCGCGTCCGACTCACCCGCCTTGTGGCGTTTGGTGCGTTTGGGTTTGGCGGGTTTGTCCACACGCCGCGCTATGGCCTGCAGAAGCAGGCGCGCGTTCTGGTAATCACCGCGCCATAGCAGGCCAGTGCCTTCGCAGGCCAGCCGGTAGGCCGTATCTGCCGCCATGCTGTCGTCGGCAATCACCACCTTTTTGGGCGGGTTCGCGCCGCGCTCGGACCGCCAGCGCGCAGAACGCGCCTCGCCCGCCTCTGTCCAGTGGATGGTTGAAGGCTCTGACGGTGAGGTGGCGGGAACGGGCTTTGAAACGGGCATCTGGGGCTAACCTGGTAACTTCTAAAAGGGGAACCGGGTGTTTTAACAGATGCGGGGCAACCAGACTTGCCTGATGCCCCTGAAAACGGCCCGCAAAGCCCAAAACCTGTTCAGTTCCCAGCGTAATGCGCGCCAGCAATCACAAACGGCAGCACCAGCTCGGGAATCAGGTAAGCCAGCCAGACTGCAGTGGGTTTGGGCAGACCGACTTTGGCAATTGACACCAGCCGGCCAATGCCACCGAGCAGAATGCCCAGTGAGAGCAGGTAAACCAAAAACCCCTGCTGGAGAATCGTGACGCCCGCCCACAGACAGATCAGCCCCGTTGCCAGATAAACGCCCGCCATAAAGCGGTGAACGTTGTCCAGCCGGGGCGAGGTGTCAGGCTGGCCGAGAACCATCTGCAGGACACCGCCGAAGATGGCGATGGCTGCTACGAGGAAAAGGCCTATCTGGGCGATGTGCTGGCTGATGGTCATGGCAATTCCCCTGGAAAGATGCTGCCACTTATAGCAGCCTCCAGCGTAATTACCCGCCCGTTCCACTCGCGCAGCTGCAATGACCAACCGGCATCCGCTTCTCATTTGCTATCAATTAAATAGCTGCTCACGCCCATATTTAAAGGGCTGGAGGCCAATTTGATGCCTGAAAACGGCCCAAAACCCGGTTTTTGGGCCGTTTTTCGACGTGGGCGGGGATTTTAAAACCCCCATTTTTTGTATTAATGCATCATAAATAAAGCATTAATTACTTAACGATTCATTTATGATTCATTAAGTATTCGCCAAGCGGGGGATGGCCCAAAGACTCAAACCCAGCCGCCGCCCAGCGCGCGGATCAGTCCCACTGTCGCCAGGTATTGCGCAGACTTGACCTGCAGCGCCTGCCGCCGGTTGCGTAGCTCGCTGCGCTGGGCGTCCAGCAGTTCGAGCTGGCTGACGTAACCATTGCGGTAACGCGAACCGGACAGCAGTGTGGCGCGGCTGCTGGCATCCACCGAGCGTGACTGGGCTTCTGACTGTTCGGCCAGCAGGCGCAGGGCCGCCAGCTGGTCTTCGACATCGCGAAAGGCGACCAGTACCTGCTCGCGGTAATTGGCCAGCGCAATGCTCAGGTCTGCATTGGCGCCCTGCACGCCCGCCTCGCGGCGGCCCCCGTCGAAAATCGGCAACGACAGCAGCGCGCCTATGCCCCATGCCTGGGTCGAGAGCTTGAACAAGTCCTTGATGTCTGGCGCTGCATACCCGCCGTTTGCTGTGAGCGAGAAGGTCGGGAACCACGCGGTTTTGGCCACGCCGACTCTCGCCTGCGTCGCCTGCATGCTGTTCTGCGCCGCAGCAACATCGGGCCGGCGCGTGAGCACGGTGCTGGGCACGCCGGCAGGAATCACCGGCAAGGCGGTAGACCAGGCCGTGGGAGCCACGGCAAAGTTTGAAGGGACCTCACCGACCAGCACGGCCAGCGCGTGTTCCAGAACGGCGCGGCGCTGGTCCAGCGCCAGGGCTTCAGATTCAGTCGATGCGGCTTCGCTGCGCACACGCGCCACGTCCAGCTCGGCAACATCGCCTTCCCTGAAGCGCACCTCGGTCAGGCGCAGCGTGTTCTGGTAGGCCAGCAGCGTGCCACGTACCAGCTCGCGTTCCGTGTCGAGTGCGCGCAGGCTGAGGTAGGTCTGCGCCACGTCGGCCTGCACCAGCAACTGCGTGCTGCGCAGAAGCGCTTCGCGCGAGGCGGCATCGAGCGATGCAGCATTGGACGCGCCTGAGAGCTTGCCGAACAGGTCAACTTCATACGACAGGTTCGCGCCCGCACTCACCACGGTTTGCGCGACGTTGCCGGTCGTTGAATTGCGCTGCCGCGTGGCGCCTGCGCCGATGCCGAGCTGCGGAAAGCGGTTGGCACCGATCTGCCCTGCCAGAGCACGGGCTTGTGCCAGACGGCCCGCGGCCACCTGCAAGCTGTTGTTGTTGCCGTTGGCCCTGTCAATGAGGCCGTCAAGCACAGGGTCGGCGAAGACCTTCCACCATAGGCCCTGCACCTGGGGCTGTGCGGGGTTGGTGCTCACTGCACCGGCGTTTTCCTTGAAGGCGGCGGGTGCGGCGGGCACATTGCTGGTGTCAACGACTGCAGAGGTGGCGCAACCGGCCAGCACCAGGGCCATGACGAGCGGCGCAAGGCGGGTGCGCAGTGTTGAATAAGTGTGGTTCATGGTGAACTCCTTTTCTTTCAATCAGTTCTTCATTCGTGTTGTTTGAGGGGCGCTGCAGGTTGTGCATGCAACGCACCGCCGCCACTCGAACCGATGGCCTGTTCGATGTGCGGCACCTCGCCATGCAGTTTGAGCTGGCGGTTGCCCGTCATGGCGCGCAGGGCGACGTAGAAGACTGGCGTGAGGAAGAGGCCGAAGGCCGTCACGCCAATCATTCCCGAGAACACTGCCACACCCATGGCAGAGCGCATCTCTGCACCCGCGCCGGTCGAGAGCACCAGCGGCAACACACCCATGACAAAGGCCAGCGATGTCATCAGGATGGGGCGAAGGCGAAGGCGGCTGGCTTCAATCGCGGCCTGCACCGGTGTGCGGCCTGCAAACTCCAGCTCGCGCGCAAACTCGACGATCAGGATCGCGTTCTTCGCCGAGAGCCCCACCAGCACCATCAGCCCGATCTGCGTGAAGACGTTGTTCTCGCCACCCGAGATCCACACACCCGTCATCGCAGCCAGCAGGCTCATGGGCACGATCAGGATGATCGCAATCGGCAGCGTCAGGCTTTCATACTGCGCAGCCAGCACCAGGAAGACCAGCAATATCGCCAGCGGGAACACCAGCACCGCAGAGTTGCCTGCCAGTATTTCCTGGTAGGTCAGCTCGGTCCATTCAAAGCTGATGCCCTTGGGCAGCGTCTCGGCAGCGATGCGTTCAATCGCAGCCTGTGCCTGGCCTGATGAATAGCCCGGCGCAGGGCCGCCGCTGACATCAGCAGAGAGATAGCCGTTGTAACGCATGGCACGCTCGGGGCCAAAGCTGGGCTGCACCTTCATCAGCGCCGACAGCGGCACCATCTCGCCGGTGGTCGAGCGCACCTTGAGCAGGCCCACGTCTTCAGCCCGGGCACGGTAGGCCGCGTCGGCCTGCACACGCACGCTGTAGGTACGGCCGAACTTGTTGAAGTCGTTGGCGTACAGACTGCCGAGGTAAATCTGCATGGTGTCGAAAATGTCGGTCACCGGCACTTTCAGCTGGCGTGCCTTGGCGCGGTCGATGTCGGCGTAAAGCTGCGGCACGTTGACCTGCCAGCTGGTGAAGGTGCCGGCAATCTCGGGCGCCTGCGCCACCTTGGCCATGAAGGCCTTGACCGCACCATCCATCGCGTCATAGCCCAGCGATGCGCGGTCCTCCAGCTGCAGCTTGAAGCCGCCCGTGGTGCCCAGGCCTTCGACCGGTGGCGGCGGGAACATCACGATGAACGCGTCCTGGATGTTGCCAAAAGCCTGGTTCAACTGGCCGGCCACGGCGCCGCCACTCTGGTCCTTGTGCGTGCGCTCGGCAAAAGGCTTGAGCGTGGCAAACACAATGCCGGAGTTAGAGCTGTTGGTGAACCCATTGATCGACAGGCCGGGGAAGGCAATCGCATCTTCCACGTTAGGGTTCTTCTTCATGATGTCGCCCATGCGCTGTATCACGTCTTCGGTACGGTCCAGCGTGGCGCCATCAGGCAGCTGCGCAAAACCGATCAGGTACTGTTTGTCCTGCGCGGGGACAAAACCGCCCGGCACCAGCTTGAAGATACCGACCGTCGCAGCCACCAGCACCAGATACAGCGCCAGCATCATGCTCTTGCGCGAGATCGCGCTTTTGACACCTGTGCTGTAGTTGGCAGCGCCGCGGCTGAAGAGGCGGTTAAAGCCCGCGAAGAAGCGGCCGAAGACCTTGTCCATGCCGCGTGTCAGCGCGTCTTTGGGTGCGTCATGGCTCTTGAGCAGCAAGGCGGCCAGTGCGGGCGACAGCGTCAATGAGTTGATGGCAGAGATAACGGTCGAGATCGCAATCGTCACGGCAAACTGGCGGTAGAACTGGCCGGTCAGGCCGCTGATAAAAGCCAGCGGCACAAACACGGCGACCAGCACCAGCGCAATCGCAATGATGGGGCCGGACACCTCCCGCATGGCGCGGTAAGTCGCCTCGCGCGGGCTCAGGCCGTCTTCAATATTTCGCTCGACGTTCTCGACCACCACGATGGCGTCATCGACCACGATGCCAATCGCCAGCACCAGCCCGAAGAGGCTGAGCGCGTTGATTGAAAAGCCCAGCAGGTGCAGCACGGCAAAGGTGCCGATCACAGACACCGGCACGGCCAGCAGAGGAATAATGGAGGCGCGCCAGGTCTGCAAAAACAGAATGACGACCAGCACCACCAGCGCAATCGCTTCCAGCAGGGTGTGGATCACCGAGCTGATGGAGGCGCGCACAAACTGCGTCGGGTCATAGGCGATGCGGTATTCCACGCCCTCGGGCATGTTCTTCGACAACTCTTCCATGGTCTTGCGAACCGCATCTGAAATCTCAAGCGAGTTCGAACCGGGTGCTTGGAACACACCCATGCCGACGGCCTGTTTGTTATTGAGTAGTGAACGAAGTGCGTAGTCAGCAGCGCCCAGTTCCAGCCGCGCAATGTCGCGCAGGCGGGTGATGGCGCCGTCAGCACCGGTCTTGACGATGATGTCGCCGAACTCTTCCTCGTTCTGCAGACGCCCCTGTGCGTTGATGGACAGCTGCATGTCCACACCCGCCAGACCAGGGGATGCACCCACCACGCCCGCCGCAGCCTGGATGTTCTGGCCGCGGATGGCCGCAACCACATCGCTGGCCGAGAGGCCGCGCTGTGCGACTTTTTGCGGGTCAAGCCAGACGCGCATCGAATAGTCACCGCCACCAAAAATCTGTACCTGGCCCACGCCCTGGATGCGTGCGAGGCGATCTTTCACATTCAGCACCGCGTAGTTGCGCAGGTAGTTGATGTCATACCTGTCGTTGGGCGACACGAGGTGCACCACCATCGTGATGTTGGGCGCGCTCTTGACGGTGGCAACACCGAGGCGGCGCACCTCTTCAGGCAGGCGCGGCTCGGCCTGCGAGACGCGGTTCTGCACCATCTGCTGCGCCTTGTCGGGGTCGGTGCCCAGCTTGAAGGTCACGGCCAGCGTCATCACGCCATCGGTGGTGGCCTGGCTATTCATGTAGAGCATGCCTTCAACGCCGTTGATGGATTCCTCCAGCGGCGTGGCCACCGTTTCGGCAATCACCTTGGGGTTGGCGCCGGGGTACTGGGCACGCACGACGATGGTGGGCGGCGCGACTTCCGGGTATTCGGAAATCGGCAAACCACGCAGCGCGACCAGCCCGGCAATCAGCATCAACAGCGAGAGCACGCCGGCAAAAATGGGCCGGTCAATGAAAAATTTGGAAAGATTCATGGCAGTTCTTCTTGGTTCTGTGACGTGACTGTCATTGCGGACCTGATCCGCAATCCATGACCCGACTGACTGCTTGCAGCACTGAAGGGGATGGATCCCGGATCGAGTCCGGGATGACAGAGGGCGTTACTTTTGTGCGACCTTGATGGCCTTGTCGGCATTCGAGAGTTCGGCCTTGGCCGTCATCTCGACCACCTGTGGCGCAACCAGTGCACCCGGGCGTATGCGCTGCAGGCCGTTGACGACGATGCGTTCATTCGCGGCCAGCCCGCTCTTGATGACACGCAGGCCATTGACCGATGCGCCCAGCGTCACTTCGCGGTAGGCTGCCTTGTTGTCTGCGCCCACCACCATCACAAACTTCTTGTTCTGGTCGGTGCCGACCGCACGCTCGTTGATGAGCAGCGCGCTGGCCTTCGTCGCCTGGCCCATGCGGATGCGCGCGAACTGGCCCGGCATCAACTGGCCGTCCTTGTTGTCGAACACGGCGCGGGCGCGCACAGTGCCGCTTCTGGCATCGACCTGGTTGTCGACCAGTTGCAGCCGGCCTTCAAACGGTGTGTCGCTGCTGGCCGAGGTACCCATCTGGACGGGTATGCGTTCCAGCTTGCGGTCGCCGCCGGCGCTTACGTCTTTCAGTGCTTTCGCCACCACCTGCTCATCAGCTTCAAAGCTGGCATAGATGGGGCTGACGGAGACCAGCGTGGTCAGCACTGGAGCGCCCGGCCCTGCCGCGACAAGATTGCCGACGGTGACTTCCAGCTTGCCGACGCGGCCTGATACAGGCGCGCGCACCTGCGTGTAGCCCATGCTCAGCTGCGCGGTTTGCAGTGCGGCCTGAGCGGCGCGCAGGTTGGCATCGGCCTCGCGCTGGCCATTCACGCGTTCATCGAACTCGCGTTTTGAGATCGCCTGCTCGCTCCACAGGCGCTGCGACCTGTCCTGCTCGCCCCTGGCCTGCGCACCCTTGGCCTGCGCAGCAGCAACCTGCGCTTCAGCGCGCTGCACGTCGGCGGCGTAAGGCGCAGGGTCAATCGTCAGGAGCAGGTCGCCCTTTTTGACGAGTGCCCCTTCACGAAAGTGCACGGCCTGTATGGTGCCCGCCACACGCGAGCGGATATCGACGCGCTCGACGGCTTCAAGCCGGCCCGAGAACTCCTCCCAGGCGGCGACATCACTTTGCACGACCGTGGCAACGGAAACCGGCGTGGCGGGGGCTTCGGCAGGAGCCGGTTGTGCACGCGAACCGGTGACGCCGAAGATGGCTGCAGTGACGCCCGTCAGGGCGAATACGGCGATGACAATGGCCAGCAGGCGGCGTTTTGGGGTATGAAGGCGAATGGTTTGCATGATGGTCTGGTCCCTGAAAATTAAAAAATTGAAATCGAATTGGAAGACGCAAAAAACGATGGTTTGTGCACGGGCCTGTCTTGCGCGGCAGCTTTTTTGTCGTTGGTAAATTCACTGAAAAAATCGCTGAACTGCTGTTGCACACCGGCCGACCATGCGGCTTCTGCACAGGCCTGGTCGGCAGGCTCGAGGTAGCTCACAGGCCATCCGGTGGGGCCGGGCAGTACGGCGGCATGCACCAGCCGGCCGAACACGCGCAGGCGGTCCGCGTAAGCGAGTGCTTCATCACGCAGCGGGTCGTCCTGCGCGGTCAGCAGCAGTGTGGGCGGCAGGCTGGCCAGGCGCAGTGCGTTGCCGGGCGCGGCATACGGGTGGGCAGCGTTATCGACGCGCGCCAGGTATTTGTTCCAGCCGTCAGCCCATGTACAGCCGACAGGTCCGGCATCTGCGTCGCGCAATGATTCGGTGGCCATGCACGGGTCCAGCATGGGTGACAGCAAAATCTGCCCGGCGAGTTCAGGCTCATGCCGGTCACGCGCCATCAGTGCCACGGCTGCAGCCAGGTTGCCGCCTGCCTCTTCACCAGCCACAAATACCGGGGCATCCTTGCCGGCCAGCTTTTGCCTGGCCTTGAAAGCCCAGGCCAGCGCCGCATAACCGGACTCAATCGCCTGCGGAAACGGGTTGGCCGGGGCCAATGGGTAGTCGAGCGACATGACAACAGCCCCGGCGGCAGCCAGCAAACGCGGCACGCAGCCGCCCTCTTCCAGCGATCCGGCGACAAAGGCCCCGGCATGAAAGTGCACAACCAGGGGCTGCGGACCGGCCGCGGATGGGTCATGGCGGCCGTAAAAACGCACGTTCAGCAGCGGGCTGGCGGGCGGCTTCAGGCCGATATTGATCTGTTTGTCTACCCAGGCCGGGCCGATGGCGGCAGCTGCGGCGGCGGGTTTTGGAAGGCTGTGCATCTTGTCAGGCCGCAGAACGGCTCCAGATTGTTGCGATGCAGCAGAATGTAGGGCGCTTGGCCCCGGCAATAAATAGCGATTTCGCTCATTCTTTATTTCACCATTGCAACAATGGGGCTTTAAATCTGGCGAATAATCGCTCCCAGCCCGGAAACAGCGCGCCTTGCTGCCACCCCGGGTCACACCAGAGGGAGCGACAAAATGGATAAGTTTTCAGCCATGCAGGCTTTTGTACGTGTCGTCGAAGCCGGCACCTTCACCAAAGCTGCGGATTCCATGGGGGTGCCCAAGCCCTCGGTCACCCGGCTGATCCAGGACCTGGAAAAGGAGCTGGACACCAAACTCCTGAACCGAACCACCCGCAAGGTCACCGTCACCGTCGATGGCGCGGCCTACTACGAACAGGCCAGCCGCCTGCTGGGCGAGGTGCAGGAGCTTGAATCGAGCATGTCGCGCGCCAAAGCCAGCCCGCGCGGCAAGCTGAAGGTCGATATACCCTCGTCACTGGGCCTTTCCATCATCATCCCAGCCCTGCCCGATTTTTATGCGCGTTACCCCGACATACAGCTTGATCTGGGCGTGAGCGACAGACCGATAGACATCATTGCCGAGAACGTGGACTGCGTGGTACGCGGCGGCGAGATCACCGACCAGTCGCTGGTGGCGCGCCGCATAGGCGAGTTCTACATGATGACCTGTGCCTCGCCCGCCTACCTGAAACGCCACGGCACGCCTCAGCACCCGAGCGAGCTCGAAACGCAGCACAAGATGATCCGCTACGCCTCGCCGCGCGACGGCAAGCTCTATGCCTTCACGCTTCACAGCGAAGCGGGCTCGGTCGAGATCAACGGCAAACACCAGCTTTCGGTCAATGATTCGAATGCCGGCGTCACTGCCGCACTCGCCGGCCTGGGCGTGCTGTACACCGCCACTTTCCTGATCCAGGACCACATCAGCAACGGCACGCTTGAGCCGCTGTTCACAGGCTGGTGCACAGAAGCCAAACCGATGTATGTCGTCTACCCGCCGAATCGCCACCTGAGCAACAAGGTGCGTGTGTTTGTCGACTGGATTGCAGAGCTGTTCGCCAAACACGATTTGATCCAGCGCAAGAGCACCTTGCCTGAGGCGATGTGCAAGGGGTGGAGTGCGCCGGCTGTGCCGGCGCTTGCTGGCCGCGCAGAAAAAACCAGCGTAGCCGCAGTTCTGGAAAGTGCCTAGCAGGCAGGTACCGGCGTCTGTCCGCTGCTTATGTAGTCTGGGCCGACCGCATCATCACATCGCATAAAAACTCTGCCGCAGGCGTGAGTGGCAAATCCGGCCGTCGGATCAGCACCACGCTGGGGGCGGGCAGGATCTCTTTCACCTTGATCACACGCAGGGTGTTGCGTACAAACGGAAACACCTCCCACTGCGCGGGCAGCATGGCAATCAGGTCACTGTTGGCCAGCGCCACCATCATCGAGACCGCTGAACGTGCACGCAGCATGACGATGGGCGGTGGCAATTTGTGGGCCTCGAACAGGCGGGCAATGTCATCGTCGGCGTTGTAGTCCACCCCCGTCGTGGCCCAGTGCGCGGACGCGAGGTCTTTCAGGCGTTTGGCTTCCACCAGCGGGTGGCCCTTGCGCACTACCAGCGAGCGTGTGTTGTCGAGTAGGTGCTGCACGGCCAGACCTGCGGCCGGGGCGATGCGCGGTTGCGCACCGATGTAGAAGTCAAGCCCGCCCTCGCGTAGCTCGCGCTCCACATCGGGGAACAGGCCTTCAACAATATTGAGCCTTACCTTGGGGTAGCGGCGCTGGAAGACCGGCAACGCGTACGGCAGCATCATCACGTGCGGCATGATGGACAAGGCAATCGACACCGTGCCTTCGTCCTCACCGGTGTCTTGTGAAATCGCATCGACTGCGCGCCGTGCTTCATTGACGATGGCGCTGGCATGCACATGAAAGCGGCTGCCAGCGGGCGTCAGCACCATACCGCTGGCTTCGCGCACAAACAGGGCGCAGCCCAGTTCACGTTCAAGCGCGCGCACGCTGCGGGTCAGCGCGGGTTGCGGCATGTCCAGCCGCCTTGCTGCGCCGCGCAGGCTACCTTGTTCCACGATCACCACCAGATGCTGCAACTGGTCAAGCTTCATAAAGCCCTTGTCTCAAGCCCCTGAAGAGGGGGATGTAAATATCGAATCGCTTTTTAAAAATTGCCATCTTACGCGAATCACCCTGCAAATCTACAGTGCCACCAGCGCCGCGATTTGATGGCCAAAACAGGAGACAAGACATGATGAAAAGGAAGCCCGGCCGTCGTTCGGCCATCGTTGCGGCCACCCTCGGCTTGCTGATCAACACCACAGCCTTCGCACAGTCCTGGCCCAACAAACCGGTGCGCATGGTGGTGCCGTACGCAGCGGGAGCTGTGCCCGACGTGATCGCACGGCTGGTGGGCGACCGCCTCGCCACCCTCTGGGGCCAGGCCGTCATCATTGACAACAAACCGGGCGCAGGCGGCATTCCCGGCATGACCGCGCTCGCACGTTCACCCAATGACGGCTACACCCTGGGCATGCTGCCGGCGGCTGTACTTAACCTCACGCCTTATCTTTATAAAAACCCGCAATTCAATATTGACACCGACTACACGCCGATAGCGGCGGTGGCGACTGGCCCGATGATGGTGGTGGTCAACAGCAACTCCGACATCCAGACGCTGGCCGACCTGGTGCGCAGCGCAAAGGCGCAGCCGGGCAAACTCAACTTTGCGGCGATGCAGACCAACTCCGTTCCGCACCTTACGGGCGAAATGCTCAGCCGCACCACCGGCATGAAACTCACCACCGTGCCCTACGCAAGTTCGCCCGCGTCAACCACTGCCCTGCTGTCAGGCGAAGCCAACGTCACCATCGATGGCCTGCCGGCACTGACCCAGTACGTCAAGGCCGGCAAGTTCCGCGCGCTGGCAGTGACCTCGCCCAACCGTCTGCCCGGTTTTGAAAACGTGCCCACTGTGTCAGAGACCTTCAAGGGCTTTGAAGCGCTTGGCTGGTTCGCCATGTATGCGCCCGCAGGTCTGGCGCCTGACGTGGTCGAAAAAATCAACCGCGATGTGAACCGCGTCGTGCAGGCGCCAGACCTTGTCGCGCGTTTTGCAGACTTCGGCATCTACCCCAAACCCGGTTCACCCAAAGCCCTGACTGAATTTGTAGATGCGCAGCGTGCGACATGGAAAAAGGTCGTTAACGACCTTGACCTCAAACCACAGTAATCACCCATCAGAACCTCTTTTACTTTCAGGATTTGAGTCATGTTTTTAAAAAACAACTGGTATGTCGCCGGCTTTGGCGAAGAACTCACCACCACGCCGCTCGCACGCACCCTGCTGGGTGAACCGGTCGTGATGTTCCGAACGGAAAGCGGCGAAGTTGCTGCGCTTGAAGACCGCTGCTGCCACCGCAACCTGCCGCTGTCGCACGGCAAGGTTGAAGGCAACTCCTTGAGCTGCGGTTACCACGGCATGGTTTACAACACGACGGGCCAGTGCATCAGGGTGCCCGGTCAGGATGTGATTCCTTCGGGCGCATGTGTCATGCATTTCCCTCTTGTTGAAAAAGACGGCGTATTGTGGATATGGATGGGCGATGCAGACAAGGCAAGCCCCGGGCGCATACCGGACTACCCCATTCACTCTGACCCACGCTGGGCACACAAGGGCAACCACTACACCATCAACTGCCACCATGAGCTGATCAACGACAACCTCATAGATCTGTCACATGTCGGCTACGTGCATGGCAAAACGATAGGCGGCACACCTGGCGCGCACTCTGAAGCGCAAATATCCACCGAGCGGCGCGACGACGGTGTTACCGTGCGCCGTTTCATGCCCGGCACCGTGCCGCCGCCCACATACCAGCGTGCCATGAACTTCGCCGGCAACATTGACCGCTGGATGGAGATCAGGTTCGTGCCAGGCCTGATACGTATCTACATCGGCGTGAATGATGCCGGCCAGGGTTTTGATGAAAAGACCCAGATGGACAAAATGGGCATGCGCATCTTCAACGGCATAACACCCGAGACCGAAAACACCACCCATTATTTCTGGACGGCGGCGCATAACTTCAGGGTAACGGAACCCGAAGTGACCAACAACTTTTACGGCGAGATTTCAGCAACTTTCGAAGAAGACCGTACTGTGGTTGAAGCGCAGCAACAGCGGTTTGAGCAGTTCCCCGGTCGCAAGAATGTCCATATCAAAACCGACGCTGGCGGCATACACGCCCGGCGCGTTATCACGCAGTTGATTGAAGCTGAAAGGCTGGCTGAAAAAGGAAATCAGGCCCCTGCAGGCCCGGTCATACGCATCGCCCAGACCGTGTAGCTCAGGGGTGCGAGCCGGCTTTCGCAGGCAAAACTTTTTTAACCAGAATCACAACGCCCAGCACGATGGCGCCGGTGATCACACCCACCATGGCATCCATCAGCAATGGCGTGATGGCGCCCAGCACAGTGCCAGCTTTTGCAGCAAGCCCTTCGATGAAGTGGTGCAGAGGCGCCAGCCCGTGAGTGATAATGCCGCCGCCCACCAGAAACATGGCAATCGTGCCGGCGACAGACAGGCCCTTCATAAGCCGGGGTGCAGCGGCCAGAATGCCGCGCCCAAGGCTGCGCTGAACACGCCGGCCCGCGGCCTCTCCCTGCAATTGCGTGAGGTAGAGGCCGCCATCGTCGAGTTTGACGATGCCAGCCACCAGGCCGTAAACGCCGGCGGTCATCACGATGGCAATGGAACCCAGCACAGTGAACTGGGTCACGAAGGCACTGGTCTGCACCGTACCCAGTGTGATGGCGATGATCTCCGCCGAAAGTATGAAGTCGGTACGTATGGCGCCCCTGATCTTGACCTTCTCCACGGCCACAAGGTCTACCGCCGGGTCTGACAGCGCCGCCACCAGTTTTTCTCGCTCGGCCTGCTGTTCCTGCCTGCTGTGCAAAAACCTGTGGGCCAGTTTCTCAAAACCTTCAAAACACAGAAACGCCCCGCCAACCATCAGCAAGGGCGTCACCGCCCACGGCGCAAACGCACTGATGGCGAGCGCCGCAGGCACAAGGATGGCCTTGTTGATGAATGAGCCTTTGGCGACTGCCCACACGACAGGCAGCTCACGGTCGGCCTTGACGCCCGACACCTGCTGCGCATTGAGCGCCAGGTCATCACCCAGAACGCCCGCGGTTTTTTTTGCAGCAACCTTGGACAGCACTGCCACGTCATCGAGGATGCTGGCAATGTCGTCAATCAGTGCAAGAAGGCTGCTGGCCATAAAAATCCTGTTTTGAAACTTCAAGGGCGTATTCTGCCCACACATCAAAAAGCCGCCTTGCGGCGGCCTTGCGATAGCCCGTATTGGCTACGCCAATTCGGCTGTCAGCGTGTCAGGCGGCCCAATACAAAACCGAATGCCAGCGCAGCCGCGACGGCTTCCAGTGGACGCTCCTGCACCCACGATTTTGAGGTTTCCAGCGCACGCGCTGGCGCGTCAGTGTAATAACGCGTTTTGCTCACGACACGGTCAGCCGTGTTATTGGCGGTGCTGGCAAGCTTGTCTACCGTTTCATGCGCACTGGTGGTCAGGCGATCCACTGCGCTGCGGGCAGGGTCTGCAACCTTGTCAATGCCACTGTGAAGCGCTGCACCGGCAGAATCCACGCGGCGCTGAACCACACCTGCAGCGTCCACGCCTCTGCCAGTGTCGTAAATACTTTTTTCCATGATGGGAGTCCTTAAAAGGGTCGAACAAATACCAAAGTGAGTTGACCACCTGGCTCATGAACTGACCTTAATTAAGGACGGTGTTTGCCCTTGTGCGCATGGGCATGGCGTCCATGTAGGACAAAGTAGAGTGTGTCGCCGGCGACCCAGGCCGTACATTGGAACTAAGGTTGTCAGTGAAGGATGACACGAGAACCATCCCATGCCTGATGCCATGAGGTTGAACGCTCTCCATCATCAGGCTTCTTCAAATGAAATAGAGAGGCCCGCCATGAACAGGACACCAAAACCGTCTACCGAAGAAGCTGCCAATGATGACCAGGCGCTGGAGTTACCCGTTAATCCTGACGAAGGTTCTTCGCTCATTCCTGATGAGGAGGAGCGTGTCGTGAACGTGCCGTCCTGAACGGCCCCGGTTACAGCGCGACTTAGTCAACCGCGCGCTTGAGCCGGATTTCTTCCAGGCGGGTGCCGCTGAAATCGGTGGTTTTGAGCGATGCCATGTCGCGCTTGAAGCCTGCCGAGTGCTCAAAGAAACCCAGGGCTCGCTCA
Source organism: Polaromonas sp. (assembly GCF_016185115.1). Classification (GTDB taxonomy): domain Bacteria; phylum Pseudomonadota; class Gammaproteobacteria; order Burkholderiales; family Burkholderiaceae_C; genus Polaromonas. The sequence goes on from NZ_JACPOF010000030.1 coordinate 459,989, forward strand.
TTGTGCAGCAGCACCCAGAGGGTGGCCTGGGTGCAACCCTCTTCCTTCAGGCCTTCACGCGCGCCGTCCCAGAGGGCCACGCCGCAGCCCTTGCTCCAGTGCTCGGGCAACACATACATGGCCCAGATCTCACCAACGGTTGATTTGGTACCGGCATCGCGCGAACGGTCAAACCCCACAAAACCTACCACCTTGTCGCCTTCAGTAGCCACCAGCAGTTGCGGTTCGCTGTATTCAATGGCTTCACGCCAGAAGGCCTGGCGCTTTTCAACCGTCATCTTTTTGAGGTGATCCTCAGGCATCAAATCTTTGTAGGCAGCCTGCCAGGTGGCAACATGGATTTCGGCAATGGCTTTGGCATCGCGGGCAGTGGCGGGACGAACGGAATAGCTGGACATGTAAGGGAGTATTTGTGAAATATGCGGGGGGGACATGGATTGTCGCGCAAAACACCCAGGGGGTCGCTGTAGCATTCAGGCATGCCATCCGCCCCCGTACGCCCTGAAGACACCCCGGTATTTACGGCCCTGGTTGAACCAACAGGCCAGCATTTTTCAGCGCCCGCCTCAATGACCCTGCTCAACGCCGCCGAGCAGGCCGGGCTTGAAGGCATGCTGATGGACAGTTCATGCCGCAACGGCACCTGCCGCACCTGCATCAGCAAACTCACCAGAGGCCAGGTGCACTACCGCATTGAATGGCCGGGCCTGAGCCTGGATGAGAAACGCGAGGGCTACATCCTGCCCTGCGTCGCGTACCCTCAGTCTGATGTAACGATTGAACTGCCTGTGTGAACAACGTCCACCTTGCTGGCGCCGCCCCCCATACCCCGCAGCGGTGAAGCGGGTTTTCGCTCCTGACCCGCTGCCCTCCTTTACCTGCACGGGTTTTTTGAGCCCTTCAGATGGCATTGAGTGCGGCAAACGTTTTTTCGTGCGTGCCGTTTTTTTCCGCCCATCGCAGGCCCTCCACACGCTTTACGAGGATCTCGCCACGCGGCGGGTTCGGGTTGGCGAGCAACGCCATGACTTCCGCGATGTATTCCGCCAGCGGCATGGCACGCGGGTCGCTCGCCTGCTCAGGCCCGCCCAGTTCGGTTTGTACATAGGGCGGCGCCAGTTCCAGAACCTCAACAGAGGTGTCCCGCAACTGAAAACGAAGAGCCTGCAACCATGCGTGAATGAAGGCCTTGCTGCCGCAATAGGACGGGTAAGCGGCGCGTGGCACAAAGGCCAGGCCTGACGACGTCGCAAGCACGGTCGACCGGGGCTGCGCTCTCAGAAGAGGCAGCAGCCCGGCAGTCAGCTGCAACACACTGAGGATGTTGGTCTGAATCGTCTGCCGCGCCAGCGAGATATCAATGTTGTCACAGGTAAGGTCTTCGACCTTGAAGACGCCGGCGTTGTTCATCAGCACGTTCAGGCCCGGAAACTCCCGCCGTATGCGTACTGCGAAAACTTCGATCTCATCCGGGTCGTCCAGGTCCAGCTGCAGGCCAGACATTCCCGGGTGGGCTGCAGTGATTTCGTCAAGCAGCACCTGGCGACGGCCAGAGATGATGACCTTGTTTCCGAGTGCATGGAACGCCTCCGCCAGCGCGCGGCCTATGCCGCTGGTGCCGCCGGTGATGAGGATGGTGTTGCCGGTGAGATTCATAAGACTTTTCTGAACAAAATAAAAAAGCAAAAAAAGAACTGCCGGGCGCGCTAGGGCGCTCGGCAATTCGCAAAAATAACAGGCTGGCGCTCAGCTGTCCAGACGCGCGCCCGCTTCCCGCACTTTCTTTTCGGACTGCTTGCGGTCATTGGTCAGGAAGCGCGAGAACTGCTCGGGTGTTTCAGACAGCGGCTCGAAGGCGTAGGGGTCCAGTGTCTTTTCGACAAAGGCCGGATCGGCCATCACCTTGCGGTTGGCGCTGGCGATTTCATCAATGACACGTTTCGGCGTACCCTTGGGAACAGCCAGGCCGATGAAGAAATAGGTTTCGGCGTTCGGGTAACCTGCTTCGGCCAGTGTGGGCACATTGGGAATCAGCTTTGCACGCTTGTTGCCGTTGATGGCGAGGATTTTCATCTTGCCCGATGCGAGGTGCGGCGTTGCTGCGGTCACGCCAGCCATCATGGCCTGTACCTGGCCACCCAGCATGTCCTGCACCGCAGGGGCGATGCCCTTGTAGGCGATATGCGTCATCGCCAGCCCTTGCTGACGCAGAAATGCATCGAAGTGAATGTGCGTGGGACTGCCTGCGCCTGCTGAGCCGTAGTTGTATTTTCCAGGGTTTGCCTTGACCAGGGCCACGAATTCTTTCAGGTTGTTGACGGGCAGGCTGCCATCCACGATCAGGCCCATGTTCACAAACGTGACGCGGGTCACAGGCACCAGATCGGTGAGAGGGTTGTAGGGAAGCTTCTTGAAGAGGAACTGATTGGTCGAGAACGACGCGTCAGCACCCCACAGCATGGTGTAGCCGTCGGCAGGCGCCTTGGCCACCATGTCAGCTGCGATCACCTCGTTCGCGCCGCCCCGGTTGTCGATGATGACGGGCTGGTTCCACACTTTTGACAGGCGTTCCGCATAACCACGGGCAACGCCATCCACTGGTCCGCCGGCCGGGTAAGGCACGATGATCTTCACCGGCTTGTTGGGAAAGCCCTGCGCAAGGGCATGTGCGGAACACAGCGAAGCGGCAGCAAGCACGAGTACACGACACAGGGTTGTCCAGTTTTTCTTGATCATTGTTGTCTCCAGTTGCAGGTTGATGGTTGGGGGTTGAGGTCTTCGGGAAAAGGCGGGCGTTTTTCGGGCCGGTGTCACAAGCCTATGAGTGCGGCTGCGTTGGTCGACACCATCTTTCGGACATCGGCTTCGCCATAGCCAAGGTCCAGACAGGTTTCAATCACATCGAGAAAACCGTCGACCAGGCGCGGGTTGCCGACCTGACCGAGGTCCGAACCCAGGATGGTGTGATCCACACCGGCGGCCTTGATGAGCGTGTCCAGCGTCTGCGGGTCATAAAAGCAGAACTTCGACAGCTCGGTAAACATGCACATGGAGTGCTCGACGTAGACGCCCATGCCGACCAGCCGCGTGATGTCCGCAGGCGTGGCATCAATGATGTAGGTCGGGTGGTTGCACAGCAGGCGCTTGACGCCGCGGCGCTTTGCCTCTTCAAACAGCGGCCAGATCTCGCTGATGTGCAGGTGGCCGGAGGACAGCACCACGTCGTGTTCTGCGATGGTGTCGAGTATGGGCATCAGTTCGGACAGCAAACGGCCGGCATCGTCAACCACATGGACGGGCGTGGGCGGCATCATGGTTTTTTTCGAGTTCGGAAAGCCGGGCGTCGCACCGTTCTTGTGATGTTCGATGTGGTTCTTCGATGAAAACGTCGGCATCCACACCAGCTTTGCGCCCAGCGCAATACCGTGCTCCACCGCATAGATATTCAGGCCGCCGCTCTGGTTGTTCAGCGGCACACCGGAGAGCAGCGTCACCTTCATGTGGCGGAAGTGTTTGTTCAGCATCTCCGTCACCGGGGTGGCGGAGTAATAGTGGTCCTTGATCAGCAACGCACGCACACCGGCTTCAGAGGCCTCCTGCATGGCCTCGTAATGGTCGAAGTAGCGCGGCATCACGGATGGTCCGCTGTGGCAATGCAGGTCTATGGCGCCGGTGAGCAGCGATTTGCCCAGGCCCGGATTGTTCTTGCGCCAGGCGCCCGGCTGAAGTGCAGCGCTTTTGGGTTTGTCGATCACATCTGTCATGGTTTGCTCCTGGTGTTGATGGTTGATTGGTACTCACGCAAAGCCGCAGTAGCCGCAGAGCGCATGAACCCCTGGTCAGAGCCGGTCACAAAGCCGCTCACCCCCAGCGCCGCGTATTCAGCCGCCTCTTTCGCATTCGCCGTCAGGAGGAATGCCGGTTTGCCGTGCCGCCTGCAGGCCTCAATGACCCTCAAGGTCGCTGCCTTCACCTTTGGCGAGCCAGCTTCACGGTCGCGGTAAGCCGCAGTCAGGTCACCCCGGCCAATAAAGACCGCATCCAGCCCCTCCACCGCCACGATCTCGTCTGCCTTGTCTATGGCCTCCGGGTCTTCAATCATTCCCAGCAGCAACACTTCCTTGTCAGACGCATCGATGTGCTCCCAGGTCGTGCGCACCCCGTAGTCACCGGCCCGTGGCGAGTTCGAGAAACCCCGTTTGCCCGAGTAGCGGCAAAGATCCACGATCTCTTTGGTAGCTTTGGCCGAGGTCATGTGCGGCACCATCACCCCGAAAGCGCCATCGTCCAGTGCGCCCAGGATGTCGTTGGGCGAGGCCACCCGCACCAGCGGAGCCGCCCCGACTGCGCGTGCCGCCAGGATGCAGGTGTCTGTGGTGACCCGGTCAAACGGGGCGTGTTCTGCATCTATCAGGACGAAGTCATAACCCGCACCGCCGATGATTTCTATGCTGTGGCTGGTCGAGGTCTTGATGAAGGTGCCGTAGACGGTTTCGCGCCTGAGGACGCGTTCGCGGAATGCAGCGGCGCGCGTA
>NZ_JACPOF010000031.1 GCF_016185115.1 Polaromonas sp.
AGACGTTATCGAAAACGGCCTTCGTGCCGTTGAAATTTGCGCTAGGCGAGGCGTTTCAGTTTGATTGGAGCGAAGAGCAGTTGCTGATTGGCGGCACGGTCCGTCGTTTGCAGCTGGCGATCTGAAGTTATGCGCGAGTCGTGCGTTTTTTCTGAGCGCTTATCCGAACCGAAGTCACGAGATGCTGTTCGATGCGCACACGCGAGCGTTCGTGGCGCTGGGCGGGATCCCACGACGCGGCATCTACGACAACATGAAGACAGCGGTTGACAAGGTCAAGAAGGGCAAAGGTCGGGGGGTTAACGCGCGGTTCTCGGCGTTGTGCGCGCACTATCTGTTTGATCCGGACTTCTGCAACGTGGCCTCGGGTTGGGCGAAGGGGGTGGTGGAGAAGGACGTGCAAGACAGCCGGCGCCGGGTGTGGCAGGAGGCGGGTCGCGAGACCTTCAGCAGTTTCGGAGAATTGAACATTTGGCTGTCGCAGCGCTGCCGTGCGTTGTGGGGTGAACTCACACATCCCGAATATCGCGAGGTGCGCGTGAGTGAGGCGCTCGAACACGAGTTATCGCACTTGATGCCGGTGCCGACGTTGTTCGATGGCTACGTTGAAGAACTGGGCCGGGTGCCGGGCACGTGTTTGGTCAGCGTGGACCGCAATCGTTACTCGGTGCCCTGCGAATGGGCCGGGCAGATGATGGGGATCCGGTTATATCCCGAGCGGATCGAACTGGTGATGGAGCCGCCGATGGTGGCGAGTCACCTGCGAACGTTTGAACGCAATCAGATCTGTTATGACTGGCAGCACTATATTCCGGTGGTGATGCGTAAACCTGGCGCGCTGCGCAACGGCGCGCCGTTTATGGAGATGCCGCTGCCATTACGACAACTACAAAAAGTCCTGCTGCGGCGTGAAGGCGGTGAGCGCGTGATGGCCAAAGTACTGGCGGCGGTCCCACTGCACGGACTGGAGGCGGCGCTGGCCGCGGTGGAGTTGGTTCTCGAATCTGGCGCCATTAATGGCGAGCAGGTGATGAATGTGCTCGCACGCTTGCGCCGCGGGCTGCCGGCCACGACGGCCGGGACCGCCCTGCAGCTGATGGAAGCGCCGCGGGCTGATCCGGCCCGCTACGACGGCCTCCGCGCCGAGGAGGTGGGCCAGGCGTGATGTCACCGCCGAATTGAAAGCGTTGAAGTTATACGGCATGGCATCGAGTTACGCAGAGCTCCTCGAGGCGGGCGGCAGCGCCGGTCTTCAGAGCAGCCGCTGGCTCATCCAACATTTACTGGCGGCCGAAAGCACCGGGCGCCACCTGCGCTCCATTCGTTATCAGTTAAGCGCGGCGCGCTTCCCCGTGCATCGTGACTTGCGCGGCTTCGGTTTTACGCAAGGGAAAGCCGCTGCGCGCCTGGGCAATGAGCTGGCCAACTTAGCGTTCACCGAGAAGGCGCATAACGTGGTCTTCACCGGGGCGCCGGGGACTGGTAAGACGCACCTGGCGGCCGCGCTCGGAGTGGCGGGAATTACGCAGCACGGCAAGCGTGTGCGATTCTTCCCGGCCGTCGGGCTGGTTAATGCACTGGAGCATGAAAAGGCCACCGGCAAACCCGGACGACTCGCCAATCGTTTGATGTATATGGACCTCGTGGTGCTCGATGAGCTGGGGTACCTGCCCTTTAGTCAACCCGGCGGGGCGCTGCTGTTCCATTTACTCTCTAAGCTGTATGAACGGACCAGTGTCGTCATCACCACCAACCTTGCGTTTGCTGAATGGGCTAACGTGTTTGGTGAGACAAAGATGACCACGGCGCTGCCCGGCCGGCTCA
>NZ_JACPOF010000018.1 GCF_016185115.1 Polaromonas sp.
CAGGTCAGACGTGTTCGATTACATCGAGGGTTTCTACAATCGAGTCCGCAGGCACAGTCATCTTGACCTTCTGAGCCCGCTGGCATTCGAGCAGCTTCGTACTGGAAGCTGAAATGTGTCTACGAAAACGGGTCAAGTCCACAGTTCGGATTTCGAGAAGCCGCGTGCCTGGAGGCGCTGGACAAGGTTGAGCAGAAAGGCGGCGAGGCGCTCTTCGGCGCGCATGCTTCCCAGCAGGAGCATCACACCATGATCGCGTACGATCTCGCGACTCATGATTTTGTGCACATGGTGCTGCAGGGAGTTCACTTCCCTCGAGATTTCTTCAATCCGGTTAAAGGGCATCACACAGGCTTCGGCATCTTCAAGTGCGATCGCATCGCATGTGTGGACGTCGTTCACGATGCCATCAAGACCAATTATTTCCCCGGCCATCTGGAAACCCGTGACCTGGTCGCGACCATCTTCTGTGGTCACGCAGGTTTTGAAGAAGCCGCTGCGAATGGCATACAGCGAGGTGAATTTGTCACCGGTATGGAACAGCGAGGCGCCGCGCTTGACCATTCGCCTTGTCGCCACCAGTTCATCTACCTTGCGCAACTCCTCCTTGTCCAGCCCCATTGGCAGGCAGAGCTCACGCAGGTTGCAACTCGAACAGGCTACTTTGATGGTTTCTTTAATCATTCAATTGCTTTTTTTGAGTCCATGAAAGGAGGCCCATTTTGCAAGGCATGAATCGGTAGTTCACAGAAGAGGCAGCAGGCGCTATTTTATCCAGGTCACTGGTTTTGTTGTGCGTGTTGACGATTGATCCATGTCAAGGTCTTCTGCACAGTTTAGCGGCAAAGTATGCGCTAACCCTGAGGATCCTTGTTCATGAGCGTTGTTTCGCCTGATTTGCTTCGCCGATTTGACGGGAACGGCCCGCGCTACACCTCTTATCCCACCGCGGACAGGTTTGTGGAGGCATTTGTCGCCGATGACTACATTCAGGCGCTCGAGCAGCGTCGTACAGGGGCGGCCGCGATGGCCTTGCCGCTGTCCCTCTATGTGCACATCCCCTTCTGCGAATCCCTTTGTTACTACTGCGCCTGTAACAAGATCATTACAAAACACCACGGCAAGGCCGACGAGTATCTTCGCTACCTCGACAGGGAAATCAACCTGCACACGGCGCATCTCGGTCTCGGCCAGGTGCTGACCCAGTTGCATCTCGGTGGAGGCACGCCTACCTTCATGAGCGATTTGCAGCTTCGCGCATTGATGGCCATGCTGCATCGCAGTTTTACTTTTGCGCCAGGCGGCGAGTATTCAATTGAGGTTGACCCGCGCACGGTTGACGTCAACCGGCTTGCCGTGCTGGCGGAGCTGGGATTCAACCGCTTGAGTTTCGGTGTGCAGGATTTTGACCCCGCTGTCCAGAAAGCGGTGCACCGTGTTCAGCCTGTGGAGCAGGTTTTTGCTCTGGTTGAGGCCGCACGGACGCAGGGTTTTGAGTCGGTCAATGTGGACCTGATTTATGGTTTGCCCCAGCAAACACCCGAATCTTTCGATCGCACCCTTGCACAGGTTGCGGCACTCCGGCCTGACCGGGTTGCGTTGTATGCATACGCCCATTTGCCGGAACGGTTCAAACCCCAAAGGCGTATCGCTGCGGCCGAGCTACCCCCGGCATCCAGCAAGATCGCCATGCTTTCGCAATCGCTGGCTGCGTTTGATGCGGCGGGCTATGTGTATGTAGGCATGGATCACTTTGCCCTCCCTGGTGACGCTCTGGCTGTAGCCAAGCGGCAGGGACGACTGCATCGTAATTTTCAGGGTTACAGCACCCAGCCGGATTGCGATCTGATTGCTCTGGGGGTTTCTGCGATCGGGAGGGTGGGGGCCATCTACAGCCAGAATGCAAAGACCCTTGAGGAGTATTACGACCATCTTGACCAGGGGCGGCTTCCTGTGGTCCGTGGTCTGGCCTTGTCCAGGGATGATCTGGTCAGGCGGGCGGTCATCATGGCCTTGATGTGCCAGGGCGAACTCCAGTTTGAGTCCATCGAGCTGGCCTACCTGATTGATTTTCGCCACTATTTTGGGGCCGAAATGGAGGCGCTTTCCGTGCTTGCTGGCCAGGGGCTGGTTGTTGTGGGTCCTACTGGTATCAAGGTCACTGCGGATGGCTGGTTTTTTATCCGGGCAGTGGCCATGGTGTTTGACCGATATCTGCAGGCTGATCACACCCGTGCCAAATTTTCGCGCATCATCTAGGGTCAATGCCCACCCGTTCATGATCAGTACGCCCTGATGCAAACCACGCTTGCCTTGACGGCCCTGTTCATGGGTCTTGCAGGTGGGCCGCACTGCGTGGCCATGTGCGGTGCAGCTTGTGCGGCCATAGGCCGTTCCGGCGATGGCCGCAACACGCGGTCAATGTGGACATTCCAGGCAGGCCGGGTAGCGGGTTATTCCCTGATGGGCGCGCTGGCTGCGGCATCCATGCAGGGCCTTGGCTGGCTCAGCATCCATTCGGCAGCGCTGAGGCCGGTGTGGAGCCTTTTTCATGTAGCAGCAGCATTCATGGGTTTGATGCTGCTGTGGCGGGCGCGCCAGCCAGTGTGGCTTGAGGATTCCGCGCGCCATGTCTGGATGCGGGTGAGGGCTGTCACGGGTGGATCAGGTGGGCGGCCGGGGGCTGGCGCGCTCCTCCTGGGCGTTGTCTGGTCGCTGCTGCCCTGCGGCCTGCTGTATTCCGCCTTGCTCGTCGCGGCGCTGACCAGCAGCATGGTTGAGGGCGCAGCCGTGATGGCCTTGTTTGCGCTGGGAAGCAGCGTCTCGCTGATGGCTGGTCCATGGCTGTGGTTGCGTTTGCGCAGGCAGGGCTCGGGCCAGTGGGCCATTCGGCTGGCGGGTCTGGCCTTGCTGGTGACGTCGGTCTTTGCCTTGTGGATGGGGCTTGTGCACGACACCGCCCCATGGTGTTTGGCGCCTTAGGGTGCACCTATTGCGTGCCTGGACGGCACACACGAAGTCAGCCGAAAAAATAAAATTAGCTCTTACAATTCTGGTTTTCAGGCGCAGCCACGCCCTGCAGGCGCGGGTTTTCAGTCAACTCAACCAGAATACCGACGGATCAAGAGTCATGCCAAAAAAGCAGTTGTTGTCGTTCGCAGTCCTGACCCTCGCACTTTCGGCTTGCGGTAAAAAAGAAGATCCTCCCGCTGCACCGACAGTGCCTGCCGCTGCCAGCAGCGCACCGGCCGCAGTTGTCAGCACCGAGGAAAAAGTCCTCAATATCTACAACTGGCCTGATTACATTGCCAAGGACATGGTGGCGAACTTCGAAAAGGAGTCCGGCATCAAGGTCAACTACCAGACCTTCGAGAACAATGAAGCGCTACAGGCCAAGCTCGTGGCTGGCAACACCGGCTACGACATCGTTGTGCCCGGCGCTGTGTTTGCCAAGGGCCAGATAGATGGCGGGCTGCTTCAAAAGCTGGACAAGGCAAAAATCGCCAATTACGGCAATCTGGATCCGGCCATCATGTCCAAACTGGACAAGATCGATACCGGTAACGCCTACCTCGTGCCCTGGGCCTGGAGCTTTACAACCGTCGGCATCAACAAGGCCAAGGTCACCAAGGCGCTGGGCGGCACCCCGATGCCCGAGAACGCATGGGAACTGGTGTTTAACCCGGTCTACACCGCCAAGCTCAAGTCCTGCGGCATCGCTTTCCTTGATTCTCCGACAGAGGTGATTCCGCCTGCAATGCATTTCCTTGGTAAAAATGCCTATTCCAATGACGCAGCTGACCACAAAGCCGCAGGCGAGATGCTGGCCAAGGTCAGGCCACATGTCCGTCTGTTTTCCAGCACCATGATTGATGATCTCGCGGCAGGCAAGGCGTGTGTGGCGCTGGGCTGGGCTGGTGACATCAACATTGCACGTGGCCGCGCTCTCGAAAACAAGAACGGCAATGAGGTCGAAGCACTGTTGCCCAGCACCGGCGGCTTGATTTTCTTTGACAACCTGGCCATTCCCAAGGATGCGAAGCACCCCAACAATGCGCTGGCGTTCATCAACTATTTCCTCAAGCCGGAAGTGTCTGCATCGCTGACCAATGAGTTGGGTTACGCCACGGCCAACAAGGCCAGCCTTGCCAACGTCAAGCCCGAACTCGCCAAAGACCCGGCCGTGTTCCCGGATGCGGCCAACCTGCAGAAGATGGTGTCGCCGTCGAGCTTCAGCAACGAAGCCCGACAGTCCATGAGCAACGTCTTTACCCTGTTCAAAAAAGGCTCCTGAGTGGCCGGGGTAAATCTGTCGGAAGGCTTTTTGCGGACCGACCAGCTGGTCAAGCGTTTTGACGGTGTTGTTGCAGTAGATGACGTCTCACTGTCCATCAACAAGGGCGAAATCTTCGCGCTGCTGGGCAGTTCGGGCTGCGGCAAGTCGACCTTGCTGCGCATGCTGGCCGGTTTCGAGACACCTACGTCCGGGGCCGTGGTGCTGGGTGGCGTTGACATCGCCTCCATGCCTCCGTACGAACGCCCCATCAACATGATGTTCCAGTCGTATGCGCTGTTTCCGCATCTCAATATCTGGGACAACATTGCTTTTGGCCTTAAACGCGAGGGCATGCCAAAGGACCAGATTGCTGCGCGGGTTGAAGAGATGCTCAAGCTCGTCCAGCTGGAGACATTTGCCAAACGCAAGCCGCACCAGCTGTCCGGTGGGCAGCAGCAGCGGGTGGCATTGGCGCGCAGCCTGGCCAAGAAACCGAAACTGCTCTTGCTTGATGAACCCCTGGGTGCGCTGGATAAAAAGCTCAGGGAGCGCACGCAGTTTGAACTCGTGAACATCCTGGAGTCGGTAGGCGTGACCTGCGTGATGGTGACGCACGATCAGGAAGAGGCCATGGCCATGGCCTCGCGCATTGCCGTGATGAGCCATGGCCGCGTGCTTCAGGTAGGCACGCCGCGCGAGATTTACGAACATCCGAATTGCCGCTTTGTGGCTGACTTCATCGGAAACGTCAATCTGTTCGAAGGTGAACTGACGGTAGATGAGGTCGACCGGTGTGAGGTCACCATTTCCCAGGGGGTGGTCAATGTGGGCCACGGCATCAGCGGTTCACTGGGTATGGCCGCTGCTGTGGCAGTACGGCCAGAGAAGATCCACATCTCGAAGTCACGTCCCGAAGATGTAGCGGTCAATCTGTTCACCGGCCGGGTGAAAGAAATTGCCTATTTCGGCAGCTACAACACCTTCATCGTCGAGATGCAGGGTGGCCGCCGCATCAAGATCACCGAAACGAATACGACCCGGCATGAAGGCAGCGCCATCACCTGGGAGGACGACGTGTTCTTCTGGTGGGACGACATTGCGCCTGTCGTGCTGACCCAATAAGCTTGTTGCCGCGCATGAAAAAACCGGGAACTTTCCGAATCAGTCTGGGCAGGCGGTTCGTGATTGCCGTGCCCTACGGCTGGTTGCTGGTATTTTTTGTTCTGCCTTTCCTCATCCTGCTGCGCATCAGCGTCACGGACATGGGCAGCGGGGTCGATCCCTTCACGCCGCTCATTGACAGCGGCCGCATCATGCTCAAGCATGACAACTACCTGTCCATCTTCAGCGACGGCACAGGTGCAGGGGGCACTATCTATGTGGATGCCTACAGGACCTCGCTCAAGTACGCTTTCCTGACGACGCTTTGCTGCCTGCTGATAGGGTATCCGTTTGCCTACTTCATGGCACGTGCAAGGGCCTCCGTTCGCCCGGCGTTGCTGATGCTGGTGATGCTGCCATTCTGGACATCGTTCCTGTTGCGCGTTTATGCCTGGAAAGGAATCCTGGCTGATCAGGGCGTGCTCAACAACCTTCTTCTGGGCTTGGGCATCATCCATGAGCCACTGGTCATGCTTTACACCGATGTGTCGATGCTGGTGGGCATGACCTATGTCTATTGCCCCTTCATGATCCTGCCGCTCTACGCCAACCTGGTGAAGATGGATTTGCGCCTGATTGAGGCTGCGCACGATCTGGGTGCCAGTGCGTGGAAAGCCTTCTGGCTGATCACCGTGCCGCTCAGCAAGTCGGGCATCATCGCTGGCTCAATGCTCGTCTTCATTCCCGCAGTGGGAGAGTTCGTGATCCCCTCCTTGCTTGGCGGTGCGGAGAACATCATGATTGGCCGTGTCGTCTGGGACGAAATGTTCAGCAGCAACAACTGGCCGCGTGCAGCCGCCTTGTCGGTCGTGATGATCGTTGCCATCCTGGTGCCTCTGGCCTGGTATTACAGGTCCAGCGATGCAGCTTCGGGAACAGGGCGCTGACATGGCAGGCAATGCAGGAGCCGGCAAACGTCTGGGTGAAAAACACCTCGGCCGTCTGTGGCTGGCGCTGGTGTATCTTTTTCTCTACATCCCGCTGATTTTTTTAATCGTCTTTTCCTTCAACAGTACGCGGCAGGACGGCATCTTTACCGGTTTTTCCCTGCGCTGGTACCAGGCATTGGTAGATGATCCCCGCCTGGTGGAAGGCTTCTTTCTGTCATTGAAGGTGGCGCTGATCACCGGCACGCTGTCTGTTGTGCTGGGCAGCTTTGCGGCGTTTGTTCTGGTGCGCTACAAGCGGTTTTCAGGTCGAACACTGTTCTATGGGCTGGTGAACGCGCCTCTGGTCATGCCTGAAGTCATCATCGGGCTGTCATTGTTGTTGCTCATGGTTGCCGTGCAACGAACACTTGGTTTTCCCGAGCGTGGCTTTGTCACCATCGTCCTGGGCCATACGCTCCTGGGCATGGCTTACGCGACGGTGGTCATCCAGTCACGCCTGAGTGAGATGGACAGGTCAATAGAAGAGGCTGCCATGGATCTGGGCTGCCGCCCCATGCAGGTGTTTTTTCTCGTCACGCTGCCCAACATTGCGCCCGCGCTTGTATCTGCATGGCTGTTGACCTTCACCTTGTCATTTGATGATGTGGTGATCTCCGAGTTTTTGTCAGGCCCCGGTGTCACGACCTTGCCGCAAGTCATCTTCAACTACGCCAGGCGCGGGGTGAACCCGTCCATTTACGCTGCAGCCACCCTGCTGATCGCTGCAGTGTCGCTGGGCATCATTGCCTACAGCATCTTCATGATGCGGCGGCAAAAACGCCTGGACCGCGAGATCAATGCGGCGGTGCGTTCCACTGCGGCAGCGTAGCCAGCACAACGCCAATCATCGCAATGCCAAAGGCGCCGATTTGTGCGCCGCCCAGTTTTTCACCGAGGAACAGCACACCAACAGCTGCAGCGCTGATGGGCAAAAGCACGGTGAACACGCCGGCCTGGCTCGCCGGCACTGTTTTCAGCCCGGTCATCCAGAGCCAGACAGTCCAGACGCTTGCCGCCATGGAATAAAACAGAAGCAACATCCAGCTCGAACTGCTGACCGAGGCGAAGTCAAAGCGCCATGCCGCCCACAGGCCCAGGGGCGTCACCAGCGCAAACCCCCACAGATTGATCAGCGCGGTGATTCGTTTCGGGCTCAAAACCCCTGTCAGTTTTTTCCCTATGACGGCATATGCCGCTTCACATATGACAGCCCCCACCAGCAGCAGATTGCCCAGCCAGGCATTTTTTGCCGATAAGCCTGGCTCCAGATTCTCCGCAACGTGGGGTGTGGGGTCGTGCTTTGAGACCGACACAAGCACGACGCCTGCGACTGCGCATGCAATCGCGAGTCCGGTGCGAAGGGTGATACGTTCACGTAAAAATAACCAGCTCAATAGCGCTACCGTCGCCGGGATGGACGCCATGATGACGCCCACCGCAACGGCGCTTGTCATGCTTACGCCAAACAGCATGCAGACCGAAAACAGGAAGTTGCCCAGGAAGGATTCCAGAAACAGCAGGCGTCTGGTCTGCTTGTTCGTGGCCTCCTCACCCGCAGGCTTTTTCAGCCAGTGAAGCATCGCTGCGCCCCCAATACCAAATCGCAGCCAGGCCAGAAGAAAAACAGGCAGGGCGGCAACAAGCGGTTTGGAGAGCGCGACATAGCTGCCCACGAGCGACATGCTCAGGGCAAGACAGGCGTAGGCCAGAATGCGGTTCATGACTATGCAGTTTGTGCCATTTTGGTTTCAATAATGCATCACTTTGAAATCTGAAAAATATGCCTCCGGAAACCCGCCACGTTTTTGTCTATGGCACTCTGTGCAGCGGGGAGCAGCGCGACATCAACAATCTGAATCCGCGTCCCCGTTACATCGGTGAGGGCTCCGTACCCGGCACGCTTTACGACCTTGGAAGCTATCCAGGCATCGTGCTCGGCGGGCAGGGTACCGTGCGCGGTGAGGTGTATCGAATCAGCGCGGAGCTTGAGACCAAGCTGGACGAAATTGAGGAGGTCTGGCCCCAGCAGACTGGTGAGTATGCGAAACGCGAAGTGCTGGTCCGGCTGCAGCGGAACGGAGGAGGGGATAGTGATGGCCGCACTGCATCGTGCCTTGTTTATGAAGTCGCAGGGGCGCAAACCCGGGGAAAGGTATTGATTGAGAGTGGGGACTGGGTGAAATACAGAAAGCTGAGGACGCTCACGGCTGATTGAGATGGCTCGGTTTATGCATGTTCATACGGCAGGTGATGGCAGGTGCGCAAATTTCACAATTCAGCATGTGCTTTTCTTGATGTGAAATTTAAAAATGGTGCACTGCAAAATAATTTCTCAATACAAGAAATTTAATTTCATATTGTGGATATATTTTTGCAACTCGTTGATTTTAAAAGAGATTAAATTTTGTCTTATATAAGACATAAGAGATAAATAAGTCTTGTAGAAGACTTAAACTGACGTCAGTTCTTCAAACCGTTTCTTTCTTATTCACCTCAACCTCTGGAGCCCACCATGCCGCAAGCCCTGACCGAACAACTCAGCCGTGATCAGCAAATCTCAGCCCTTGAAAAAGACTGGGCGACCAACCCCCGCTGGAAGGGCGTCAAGCGTGGTTACAGCGCTGCCGACGTGGTTCGCCTGCGCGGTTCGCTGCCGATTGAGCACACGCTTGCAAAGCGTGGCGCTGAAAAGCTCTGGGACAAAATCAACGGTGGCGCCAAAAAAGGCTACGTGAACGCGTTTGGTGCGATTTCTGCTGGCCAGGCCATGCAGCAAGCCAAAGCGGGCCTTGAGGCTGTCTATCTGTCTGGCTGGCAAGTCGCTGCTGACGGCAACACCTCTGAAACCATGTACCCCGACCAGTCGCTGTACGCCTACGACTCGGTGCCCACAATGGTTCGCCGCATCAACAACACCTTCAAGCGCGCTGATGAAATCCAGTGGGGCCGCGGCATCAACCCTGGCGACAAAGAGTTCATTGATTACTTCCTGCCTATCGTTGCCGATGCTGAAGCCGGCTTCGGCGGCGTGCTGAATGCCTTCGAACTGAT
The DNA here is from genome assembly GCF_016185115.1 of Polaromonas sp. Classification (GTDB taxonomy): domain Bacteria; phylum Pseudomonadota; class Gammaproteobacteria; order Burkholderiales; family Burkholderiaceae_C; genus Polaromonas. Next base: position 9,418 of record NZ_JACPOF010000018.1, read on the forward strand.
GAAAAACATGATCCAGTCGGGCGCTGCAGGCGTTCATTTTGAAGACCAGCTGGCTGCCGTCAAGAAATGCGGCCACATGGGCGGCAAGGTGCTGGTTCCTACGCAGGAAGCCTGCGAGAAACTGATCTCCGCACGTTTTGCAGCCGACGTGATGGGCGTGTCCACCATCGTTCTGGCGCGTACCGATGCAGAAGCCGCCAACCTGATCACCTCTGATCATGACGCAAATGACAAGCCCTTCCTGACCGGCGAGCGTACGCAGGAAGGTTTCTACCGCGTCAAAAACGGCCTGGAACAAGCCATCAGCCGCGGTGTCGCCTACGCCCCCTACGCTGACCTCGTCTGGTGCGAAACCGGCGTGCCTGACATCGGCTTTGCCCGCGAGTTCGCGCAAGCTGTGCATGCTGCCTGCCCAGGCAAGCTGCTGTCGTACAACTGCTCGCCGTCGTTCAACTGGAAGAAGAACCTCAACGACAAGCAGATCGCGTCCTTCCAGGAAGACCTGTCTGCACTCGGCTACAAGTACCAGTTCATCACGCTGGCCGGTATCCACATCAACTGGTTCAACACCTTCCAGTTCGCACATGCATACGCCAACGGCGAGGGCATGAAGCATTACGTCAACATGGTGCAGGAGCCTGAATTCGCAGCACGTGACAAGGGCTACACCTTCGTGTCACACCAGCAGGAAGTTGGCGCCGGTTACTTCGACGACGTGACCACGGTGATTCAGGGTGGCTCGTCCAGCGTCAAGGCGCTGACCGGCTCTACCGAAGAAGAGCAGTTCCACTGATCTCTGCCTGAAGCCAGGCAGGCCCCGCAAAGCGGGGTTTGACCAGAAAGCCCGGGCCCTCCCTGACAGGGTTGCCCGGGCTTTTTTACGGGTCGGTTTTCGCGTAGAGTGCAGCCTGCCCTGGTTAAAACCTGACAATTAATGGTGGAGGAGGCCGCGATGTCTGAGCTGACGACGGGTTTCAAGCGTATTTCCTGTCCCGATTGCAACGGTACCGGGGAGTTGCGCATTGAGAGTGAAAACATCAACGAAAACTTTGAAGTCGAGAATCAGACGGTCATCATGGAATGCCAGAACTGTCGCGGTTTGGGGTTCATGCCAACCGTCTCGTCCCAGTAGGCCCAAAAAATCCTCGCCGCCCTGGGCTGCCATCGTGTCGTAAAATAAGCCCATGCAATCAATCAAACTTGAAACAGGAAGGATAGTCCGGGTTATGACACCGCGAACTACGACCTCGCCTTCTTCCTGGAGTCATTCAGGGCGCTAGCCCGCACCCCTGTTGACAGCTGTATACCAGCACCACCTCCCCAACTTCCCGGATATTGATCAAGCGCGGCATTTACCGCGCTTTTTTATTGCCATTTTTAGATAGAGATTTTTCATGATTCACATCACGCTTCCAGACGGTTCAAAACGCGAATATTCCGGTCCTGTCACTGTGGCTGAGGTCGCAGCTTCCATAGGCCCTGGCCTGGCCAAAGTCACTGTCGCCGGCAAGGTCGACGGCAAGCTGGTGGATGCCAGCGACCGCATCGACCACGATGCAAAGCTGCAGATCATCACGCCCAAGGATGATGACGGCGTTGAGATCATCCGCCACTCGACGGCCCACCTGGTGGGGCATGCCGTCAAGCAGCTTTACCCCAGCGCCAAGATGGTGATCGGCCCGGTGATCGACGAAGGTTTTTATTACGACATCGCCTACGAGCGCCCGTTCACGCCCGAAGACATGGCCGCCATCGAATCGCGCATGCGCGAACTGATTGCGCAGGACTACGACGTTGTGAAAAAAATGACGCCGCGCGCCGAGGTGATTGAAGTCTTCAAATCCCGCGGCGAAGACTACAAACTGCGCCTGGTTGAGGACATGCCCGATGAGAAAGCCATGGGCCTGTATTACCACCAGGAATACGTCGACATGTGCCGCGGCCCCCACGTGCCAAATACACGTTTCCTCAAAGTATTCAAGCTCACGCGGGTCTCAGGTGCCTACTGGCGCGGTGATGCCAAAAACGAGCAGCTGCAGCGTATTTACGGCACGGCCTGGGCTGACAAAAAGGATCTTGAGGCCTATATCAAGCGGATTGAAGAAGCCGAAAAGCGCGACCACCGCAAGCTGGGCCGTGAGCTTGACCTGTTCCATGTCGATGACCACGCACCCGGGCTGGTGTTCTGGCACCCCAAGGGCTGGACCATCTGGCAGGGCGTTGAGCAGTACATGCGCAAGGTTTACCAGGACAACGGCTACCAGGAAGTCAAGGGTCCACAGATCATCGACAAGACGCTGTGGGAAAAGACCGGCCATTGGGACAAGTACCGCGACAACATGTTCACGACCGAGAGTGAAAAGCGCGAGTACGCCCTCAAGCCCATGAACTGCCCGGGCCACATCCTGATCTTCAAGCAGGGCATCAAGAGCTACCGCGACCTGCCGCTACGCTACGGCGAGTTCGGCCAGTGCCACCGCAACGAGCCTTCGGGCGGCCTGCACGGCATCATGCGCGTGCGCGGCTTCACGCAGGACGACGGTCACATCTTCTGTACCGAAGACCAGATTCTGAAAGAGTGCGTTGACTACACGACGCTGCTGCAGAAGGTGTATGCCGACTTTGGTTTTCAGAGTGACAGCATCATCTACAAGGTGGCAACGCGGCCGGATGCCCGTATCGGCTCCGATGAAAGCTGGGACAAGGCCGAGCACGCGCTGATGGAAAGCCTGCGCGCATCGGGCTGCGAATTCCAGATATCACCGGGCGAGGGCGCTTTTTACGGCCCCAAAATTGAATACACGCTGAAAGACGCCATCGGCCGGCAATGGCAGTGCGGCACCATCCAGGTTGACTTCTCGATGCCCGAGCGCCTGGATGCGGAATATGTGGGTGAAGACGGCAACCGCCATCGCCCGGTCATGCTGCACCGCGCGATTGTGGGCAGCCTGGAGCGTTTTATCGGCATTCTGATCGAACAGCACGCCGGCGCCATGCCCGCCTGGCTGGCCCCGGCGCAGGTTTCGGTGCTCAATATCACCGATTCCCAGTCAGATTACGCCCGGGAAGTTGTTAAAACACTGCAAAATCAAGGGCTTAGGGTCAATTTGGACCTGCGCAACGAGAAAATTACGTATAAAATACGGGAGCACTCGTTGCAAAAGCTTCCATACATCCTCGTCGTAGGCGACAAGGAGAAAGAAGCCAAAGCCGTCGCAGTGCGCGCCCGGGGTAACAAAGACCTTGGAGTGATGTCCCTCGAAGCCTTCTCTCAAATGATCGCTTCCGACATTGCACAAAAAGCCTGATTTTTGACTCGTTTGTTGATGATCTTGGCCTGTCGTCCTTACAGGGCGGGCGCAAGCCGCTATAGCTTTTATAGCAAAAGTTAAAGGATAGAACCATCGCTACTGAATTTCGTGACCGCCGCCAGCGCGAAGAACGCAAGCATCGCTTGAACCGTGAAATCATGGCCCCCGAAGTCCGTTTGTCGGGGCCGGACAATGAACCCCTGGGTATTGTCAGCATCATGGAGGCCTTGCGCCTCGCCGGTGAAGCAGATGTCGATCTTGTTGAAATCTCCCCCACAGCGGTTCCACCCGTGTGCAGGTTGATGGATTACGGCAAGTTCAAGTACGCCGAGCAGAAAAAGGCAGCGGAAGCGAAGTCCAAGCAAAAAGTGATCGAGATCAAGGAAATCAAATTCCGTCCCGGCACTGATGATGGCGACTACAACATCAAATTGCGCAATATCAAGCGCTTTTTGGAAGACGGCGACAAGTGCAAGATCACCTTGCGCTTTCGCGGTCGTGAGATTACGCACCAGGAACTGGGCCTGGCCCTGCTGGCGCGGATTCGTGATGAGCTGGCAGATTTGATCGTGGTGGAGCAGTTCCCCAAGCTCGAAGGCCGCCAGATGGTCATGATGATTGCACCGGGCCGCAAGAAGGCAGGCGGCGGAAACGCCAAGCCGGCAGCAGAAGCTGCACCGGCATCGACTGCTACGGCCTGAGCCGTAGCGCATGAATAAGGGGCAGCTTTCGGGCGCTCCCGCAAAGGCGGTGAAAGCCGGTTTTGCGAAAGCAGGGGAGTCAAATCTTCTGCGCAGGCAGTGAGGTAAATCTCACCGCCAAAAGTGGCGAATTAAACACTCGCCACAACAAGTGGAGAGGTAAAACTCGCCACAACAAGTGGCTCGGGGCCATCAAGTCTGCGTAGGTTCGCAGCGCCTCACGAGCACAAATGAAAAGGAGCATTTACATGCCCAAAATGAAGACCAAGAGCAGCGCGAAAAAGCGTTTTCGCGTTCGTCCAGGTGGCACCGTCAAGCGCGGTCAAGCCTTCAAACGTCACATCCTGACCAAGAAGACCACCAAAAACAAACGCCAGTTGCGCGGTGCAGTGACTGTGCATGAGACCAATATGGGTCACATGTCGCAGATGCTTCCCGGCCAGGGCATTTAATTAACGACGAACAAGGAGTAAACACATGCCTCGCGTCAAACGTGGTGTAACGGCTCGCGCCCGCCACAAAAAAGTTCTCACCCTTGCAAAAGGTTTCCGCGGTCGCCGCGGTAATGTCTTCCGGATCGCCAAAGAAGCGGTAATGAAGGCCGGGCAATATGCCTACCGTGACCGCCGTACCAAGAAACGCGTGTTCCGCCAGTTGTGGATCGCCCGTATCAATGCTGCAAGCCGTTCATTCGGCATGACATACAGCCAGTTCGCCAACGGCCTGAAGAAAGCCGGCATCGAGATCGACCGCAAGGTTCTGTCCGATATGGCCATTCACGACAGCGCTGCATTTGGCGCCATCGTCGAGCAGGTCAAGGCCAAGCTGGCTGCCTGATTTTCAAAGCAGCAGGCTATTGAATCAATAGCCGGTTGCGCTTGAAGACAAAGGGCTGGAGCTTGAAAAGGCTCTGGCCCTTTTTCATGGTCTTTTCAACAAGCCTCAGCCGCGCTGAGCATTGCTGAAAACGCCTGTGCCACATATATAAGTTGAAACCGGGAATGTATGAATCAACCTGATGCCCTGGGCGAGCTGGTCAACAGCGCCAAAGCCAGTTTTGAACAAGCCGCCACGCCGGCCGACCTTGAGAACGCCAAGGCGCTGTTCCTCGGCAAGTCCGGCCGCGTCACAGAGTTGATGAAGGGCATGGCTGCACTCAGCGTCGAAGAGAAAAAATCCCGCGGCGCCGCCATCAACCTCGCCAAGCAGGCGATTGAGGCGGCCCTCAATGCACGCCGCCAGGCGCTGGCCGATGCCGAGCTTGAAAAGCAGCTCAAGGCCGAAGCACTCGACGTCAGCCTGCCGGGCCGGCAACGCAGCCAGGGCGGCCTGCACCCTGTCTCACTCACGCTGGAGCGTATTGAAGCCATCTTCGGCTCCATGGGTTTCGATGTGGCCCAAGGCCCCGAGATCGAAACCGACTGGTTCAATTTCACCGCGCTCAACACGCCTGAGGACCATCCCGCACGCTCCATGCACGACACGTTTTATGTTGAGGGCGGCACAGAGGCGGCACCCAACCTGCTGCGCACGCACACCAGTCCGATGCAGATCCGTTATGCGGTCCAGCACGTCAAAAAACACCGCGCGCTGATCGATGCCGGCGGCCGCATGCCCGAGATTCGTGTCATCGCCCCTGGCCGTACCTACCGCGTCGACAGCGACGCCACCCATTCGCCCATGTTCCATCAATGCGAAGGCCTGTGGATTGGCGAGAACGTCAGCTTCAAGGATTTGAAGTTTGTCTTCACCGATTTCTGCCGCACCTTCTTCGAAAGCGACGACCTCGTGTTGCGCTTCCGCCCCAGCTTTTTCCCGTTCACAGAGCCCAGCGCAGAGATCGACATCCAGTTCCAGTCGGGCCCGCTGTCTGGCCGCTGGCTTGAAGTGGCCGGCTCAGGCCAGGTGCACCCGAATGTGGTGCGCAACATGGGCCTGGACCCTGAAAAGTACATCGGCTTCGCCTTCGGCATGGGCCCTGACCGCCTGACCATGCTGCGTTACGGCGTCAATGACCTGCGCCTGTTCTTCGATGGCGATATCCGCTTCCTGTCTCAGTTTCAGTCATAAAAATAAGAACAACAAGGTAAGAACATGCAATTCCCAGAATCCTGGTTGCGCGAATTCTGCAACCCGCCCCTGACGACCGAACAGCTCGCCGAAACTTTGACCATGGCCGGGCTCGAGGTTGAAGAGCTCAAACCCGTCGCGCCACCGTTCACCAAAATCGTCATCGGCGAGATCAAGGAGTGCGTGCAGCACCCTGATGCTGATCGCCTGCGTATCTGCCAGGTCGATGCAGGGCAGGGCGCATTGCTCAATATCGTTTGCGGTGCGCCCAATGCCCGCGTCGGCATCAGGGTGCCTGTTGCCCTTGTCGGCGCAGAGCTTCCACCGGGTGAAGACGGCAAACCCTTCCTCATCAAGGTCGGCAAGCTGCGCGGTGTTGAGAGCCAGGGCATGTTGTGCTCCGCACGCGAGCTCAAGCTGTCTGAAGACCACGGCGGCCTGCTTGAACTGGCGGCAGACGCGCCGCTGGGCCAAAACATCCGTGAGCACCTCAAGCTCGACGACACCCTGTTCACCCTCAAGCTCACGCCCAACCTTGCGCATTGCCTCAGTGTGTACGGCGTCGCACGCGAGTTGGCCGCGCTGACAGGCGCACCGCTCAAGGTGCCTGCCATTCCTGCCGTGCCCGTGAATGACGCGACCCGTTTGCCCGTCAAGATCAGCGCCCCAGACCTCTGCGGCCGCTTTTCAGGCCGTGTGGTGCGCAAGGTCAACACCAAGGCTGTCACGCCCGGCTGGATGGTCGACCGCCTGGCCCGTTGTGGCCAGCGCAGCGTCACCGCGCTGGTCGACATTTCAAACTACGTGATGTTCGAGCTGGGCCGCCCTTCGCACATTTTTGACCTCGACAAGATTCATGGCGGCCTCGATGTCCGCTGGGGCAAGCCCGGTGAATCGCTCAAGCTGCTCAACGGCAATACCGTCACCGTCGATGAAAAAGTCGGTGTCATTGCAGACGACGCTCAGGTCGAGTCGCTCGCTGGCATCATGGGCGGCGACGCAACTGCCGTCTCTGACGACACGCAAAACGTCTACGTTGAAGCCGCCTTCTGGTGGCCCAAAGCGATTGCCGGCCGTTCACGCCGCTTCAATTTCTCAACCGATGCAGGCCATCGTTTCGAGCGTGGCGTAGACCCAGCGCAGACCGTCGAGCACATCGAACGCATCACGCAACTCATCATCGATATCTGCGGCACGCCCGATACGGTGTGCGGCCCCATCGATGACCAGCAACCCAATGTGCCCAAGGCGCAGCCGGTCACCTTGCGTGTGGCACGTGCCGCCAAGGTCATTGGCATGCCGCTCACGCAGGCGCAGTGCCTTGATGCGCTCAAGCGCCTTGGCCTTGAAGTGGTGGAGGGGGAGGGCACCCTCACCGTCACGCCGCCAGCCTATCGTTTTGACATCCAGATTGAAGAAGACCTCATCGAAGAGGTCGTGCGCATGGTGGGTTACAACAACCTGCCTGAAACACCACCGCTCGCGCCCATCACGGCCAAGCTGCGTGCAGAGGCTGAACGCAGCCCGTTTGCCGTGCGCCGCGCGCTGGCGTCGCTGGGCTACCAGGAAACCATCAACTTCAGCTTTGTCGAAGAACGCTGGGAGCATGAGCTGGCCGGCAACCCCGACCCCATCAAGCTGCTCAACCCCATCGCCAGCCAGATGAGCGTCATGCGCTCTTCGCTGGTGGGTTCGCTGCTCCAGGTGCTCAAGTTCAACCTCGACCGCAAGGCGCCCCGCGTCAATGTGTTTGAGCTTGGCCGTGTCTTTTTGCGTGATGCGCAAAGCCAGAACACCGACACCACCGTCGCCGGTTTTAACCAGCCCATGCGTGTCGCGGGCCTGGCTTACGGCCCGCGTGCTGCCCTGCATTGGGGCCAGCCAGACAAAAGCGTTGACTTCTTCGACATCAAGGGTGATGTTGAGGCTTTGCTTGCACCTCTCTCCGCCGTGTTTGCACCGGCTGAACACCCCGCCATGCACCCCGGCCGCTGCGCCAGTGTGTCGGTCAACGGCAAGGTGATCGGTTTTGTCGGTGAGTTGCACCCCAAGTGGCGGCAGGGTTACGAGTTGGCCCAGGCACCGCTGCTGTTTGAGCTTGACCTTGACGCCGTGCTGCAGCGCCCCGTGCCGGTATTTGAGGTCGTCAGCAAGCTGCAGCCCGTTGAGCGCGACATTGCCGTCATCGTGGCCGAGGGCGTCACGCACGCGGCCCTGATGGCTGCCATCCGCGGTGCCGACACACGCGGCCTGCTCAAGGCCGCTACGCTGTTTGACGTGTACAGGCCACAGGCCGCCAACACCAGCATGCAGCAGGGCGAGAAAAGCCTGGCCGTGCGTTTGGTGCTTTCCAGCGACGCCGCTACACTGACCGAAGAAGACATCGAGGCGGCGGTACAAGCGGTACTGGCCAACCTGCAGGCCAAATTGCAGGCGCGACTCAGGGCCTGATGGGGCAACGCCCACATCAGTGATTCCAGACAAAAACAGCATCCGGAGGAGAGCTCAAGTGGAATTTTCAATTGAAAGCCTGGAAACGCCTGCGCTGACCAAGGCGCACCTGGCCGAATTGTTGTTTGAGCAAATTGGCCTCAACAAACGTGAGTCGAAGGACATGATCGACGCGTTTTTTGACCTGATTTCCGACAGCCTGGTCGATGGCAACGACGTCAAGATCTCCGGCTTCGGCAACTTCCAGATCCGCACCAAAGCCCCGCGCCCAGGCCGCAACCCCCGCACCGGCGAAGCCATCCCCATCGAAGCCCGCCGCGTGGTCACCTTCCACGCCAGCCACAAGCTCAAAGACCAGATCCAGGGCAACGGCGCAACGCCGACGGAATAGGTCGTCTTAAAAGACCCGCATGGTCGGTCAGCTGAAATTCAGGGTTTTCCAGCCCCAGCCGCCCGCTTTCTTGCCGGCGGTATCTGTCAGCAGATGTTAATTGTGTGACGGCGCAACACATTTCAAAAAAAATCTTCAACTCTTTGCGCTAAGTTTCGACTTAGAGTAGATTTGGAGGTTTCCCCCTTAGCGCATTGATTTAATTGGAGAAATCCCTTCCTCCCATCCCCGCGAAACGCTACTTCACCATCGGTGAGGTCAGTGATTTGTGCGGCGTCAAACCTCACGTGCTCCGTTATTGGGAGCAAGAGTTCACGCAGCTGCGCCCGATGAAAAGGCGCGGCAACCGCCGCTACTACCAGCACCATGAGGTGCTGATGATCCGCCGCATACGTGATCTGCTCTACGACCAGGGCTTCACCATCAGCGGTGCGCGCAACAAATTGCATGAGATTGTCCAGGTCGAGGCCGACAAGCGCCGCAACGGCGAGGTCATGCTTGACGGCGTAGACATCATCGACGGTGCCGATTCAGGCCTGGGTGACTTTGCCGACTCAGGCGATTTTGAAGACAGCGAGCCCGGCAACGACGCAGCCGACCTGCCCAGCGGCATCCTCGCCCAGCAACGCCTGCAACTGGTACGCCGCGAACTCTTTGAAATTCGTGATCTGCTCGGCGCCACTTATTAAGAACACAGCTTGGCGCAAGCTATAATTTGAGGCTTCGGTGTGTGGCGCAGCCTGGTAGCGCACTTGCATGGGGTGCAAGGGGTCGAAGGTTCGAATCCTTTCACACCGACCAAATGAATCAAGGACTTAGAGTGGAAATGCTCTAAGTCCTTTCTTCTTTCTGATCACTTATTAGTGGATTGCCCTCACTTTGCCCCCCACACCTAGGCTGTCAGTATTTCTTTGAGTACTCATGAGAATGTTGGGTTCCGGTTCGACGGTGCGGTAAGCATTGACTCCAGAGCCTAGTTCTCGACCTTGACGAACCCATCCAGATACAAGAATTCTGAAGGTGAAACATCGTTGAGCATCAAACGGTTGCCATCCCCATCATCCGAATTTCCCCAAAAGGCTCGGTAAAGTTTGGAGGTGCATACCTTTCGCAAAAAAGTAAGTGACTTGGCAAGCTTCTTGTTGTGCTCCGAGATGAATCCAATGGGCACGCAAAGAAACTCCGATGCAGGAGTCTTCCACTGATACAAGGCTGAGACATGCACCCCAGGTAGCACCAAAATTTCGAATCTTTCGGACATTGCTGGAGATGGTCCCAACAGTACGTCATTGAAACCGGCATTCAATAGAAGGCGCGCCTTGCTCAGTAATGAATCTTTGCGGTCAGATTGACCAGCATTACACACTGCGACGATGTCGACAGCCTCACCCCACTCCTTCTCAATGAGCTTAGAGATCGCAAACACTGAATCTTTCAACATCTCAGTACGCCCCCACAGCTCGCTTTCCGGAATCACCCAGAACATCTCAGTGGGGAACGGTGTTTCTGGCGGTCTGTTGGTTGCAAAGTACCGAAGAGCCTTTTCAAGTCCTTTCAGAAGCTTTTCAAGGTTTTTTGGCATGTACAAAGCGCCAAGCACTGCCTGACTTTTTCCGGCGTCATATATCTCTCCATTGCCTTCTGCGTGTACCTCTTTCACATATGTTGAGAACGAAAACTCAAGGTGTGTTGATGTCTTCAGCGTCATGGTGCCGCCTATTGAAGCACCTGATTGAGTGACTTCGCGCATATACCGCCTTAGAACAGAGTCATCAAAAACTGCTGGAAATTCTGAAAAAAAGTCCGGATGGGTGACCATTTTCCCAACTCGGTCGGCGGTCAATTGGGTCAATTTTGATTTCAGGTCATCTGGCAATAGTGCGTTGTCTTCGAGCTGATACTCAATGTTCCCGTCCATACCAATATAGAAATCCATCGGAACGGGAACGTTAAATCGCTTTCCCGAGGAAATTTCTTCTATTTTGTATACGCTGAAGGCTCGTTTATTTTCATCATCCTTATCAATCCTTTCAATGTCATTGAAATGTCGATGAAAGGCTTCAGAAGCATGGTCTAGCGTGTGAGCGGAACCGTTTTCTGCAGTCTCCCAATTCAGGTCAAGGGTGTTGTCCCAATATCCACCATTTCGCGCCCGCTTTAAAGGTGAAAAAGTCAGCAAATTAAAAATCGGATGGCTTTGGCGCTCTACGATTCTGGTGAATCTGGGAACCCCATCATTTGACGCCACAAATCGAGCCAGGGCGTATGAGGTAAGGGATAAGACGCCCTCAGAGTCTTGAGCTAATCCTTCGGACTTGAGGACTTCAACAAGTTCATTTGCCTCATGTCCTGCAAGTCCAAAATATTCCCTGAATACTTCAAATTCGATTTTCTCTGCCAAGTGAATAAGTCGGACTGCAAAGTCCGTCATGACCGGAACTTGTCGCTCGACCGACACGTGACAGCGCACGTAATATTGCTGCGCAGGTACACCGAGGGCTACCGAGTTAAATTTCTCAAGCATTTCAAGCTCCTCCTTTAACCGTACGCGATGGGACGAGTTGAGCTTGGCCTTCCTTCGCCATCAAAGTCACTTCGTCCAAAACCATTTTCAATGGAGTTCCAGCACGACCAGACCACATCGTCGTTGAACCAACAACAATCAATCGGTCCTGGGCTCTGGACAAAGCAACATTAATACGCTCGGGCTCGGACAAGAAACCGACAACACTTGAAGTGTCATTTCTGACCACTGACACGATGATGATGCAGTTCTCTTTACCCTGATAACTGTCCACCGTGCCAACTGTAAATAGGTCCCTAAAGTCTCCCGCCCAGTCCGCTTGGTCCAGCTTGCGTCGAATTAAATCCCTTTGGGCTGCGTACATCGTGATAATTCCAATGGGCGCAGAGTCGGACTCATGCACCTTAATTCGAATCGCTTCAACGAACTCTTTAGACAATACGATTTCACGTACAACAGAAACGATGATGTTTGCCTCAACTTCATTGACTAACGCACCATCCCCAGCTGAAAGGTCCTTATGGAAACTCGCTCGACCCTGGTCGGCCGTATCAATCCATACGACTTCTTTGGAAAGATAGGGTGGAAGCTTTTCATATGCGGCAATTGGAACGTCCCGATCAACCGTCAGAGCGCCCTCATAGAAACAATTAGAGACAACTCGGTTTATCGAACTTGCCATCCGATATTGCTTCAAAAGAGTGCGTCCTACTGATCGTCCGTATTCGGATGAAAATGCCCTTTGAAAGTTATTCATCTTTCGGAAATTAGCCCTGCCGATTTCCAAGAGTTGTGAAGTTTTTTCTTCCACCGCCCTAGGGTACATCGGGGGCAGCTGAAGATGGTCACCAACCAAAAGAACTCGCCTACCTGCCTGCATGGCGACAACAAGTTCCATAGGTGACGCTCTGGCGGCTTCGTCAACGATGACCCAGTCGTATACGTGATCGACGATACCGAGCATGTGCTTCCCGACTCCTACACATGTTCCCGCAACGACTCGAGCAGTACGAGACAAAAATGAAGTGAAATTTGAATGTGGGCTACGGAGCACATCTGAGAATTCTTTTGAAAGCCAAAATAATCTTTCGAGCTTTTGACACTTTTCTGGACTTGGAGACCCGTTTGACTCCGTAACCTTGCTCAGCAGTCCTTCCATGACATCACGCAGGTTAGATTCCTCGCTCACCTCGAGGTCAAAACGTGAACGTGCTATTTCACAAAACCGCGTTTTTAGCCTCGTAATCTGAGCGCTCTGCTTACCTTCATCGATGTCCCTGTTCGAATAATCTGCACTCTGCAAAAACTCAATGCGACCGAGCAGTTGCCCTAGACTCATGAACACATCACTTGCTACGTCCACATACAGCCTAGGCAATCCAAGTTGGTATCCAACCGCCCTTATTCGCTCACGTATCTCAGCGTCAAATTTTTCACGGTAAATCTGTCGCCTAGCGTCTTCGTGAACTAGCCGCAGCTTCTTTGAAACCATGGTTGCCGAGCCGACCCGCACCATCGACAGAGCTACTTGGTTGGAAACAGCAAGGTCCGATACCTTTTCAAGTGCATTGTTCACTGCCTCGTGAGACTGGCTTACAAGCAATATGTTTTTGGCAAGTCCTCTGCTTATTGCCAAATGGACGAAGGACGATATGAATTTTGTCTTTCCTGTTCCAGGCGGTCCCTGTAGCAACGAAATCGGACCGTTCCTGAAACTCTGAAGCAGTGCGTCCCTTTGTTGGTCATTTAAACCAAGGCTGCCGATTGAATCCAACGCAGTCATTGGAAACTGGTGTGCCTGAATCGAAAGATGAGGGTCAAAGTACTCATGCAGTTTGAGAATTGAAGCACCACCGCCCAAGACACGTCTCATTGCCGCTACCCGACGTTCTGATGCGCTGGTCTCAAAAGAACCTCTGACGAAGAATGTTTTTCCCTCAGTTATCTTTAGACGATTGCTTGTCGGAGAAACGCGCAAAACATCCTTACCAATATCGGGTGAAATCAGACCCACACGAAACCAGGTTTCTGTTCCTTTCATCGGGTCGGTCCCACGTTCGTGCAGCTCAATCTTTTCACCCTCTGAAAAGTCGAGAACCCCCTCCTCAAGCTCGTAGGGCACCAGCCAGGAATACTGCTCATGAGGTACTCTTTGAGCGCCTGATCGAACGGTAATTCTTGTAGCGTTCAGTTCGTCAGATTCTGCTAACGCTTGCCAAAGCGCCTTCGCGGAAATCAGAGTTTCGCCAGCCTCATGTGCCTCTGAAATGTCGTATGGGTTTTTCGCACCTGACCCAGTAGCGGAGCTCTCTTCTAAGTCATGGTCGTCTCTCGTAGAGCGGTATCTCTCGTAAAGCAAGTCAACCAATTCATGTGCATCCGACACTGCGGCGTAATCGATCCCAATGTGGGCATGCAGCCGAAATACCGAGCGTCGTGCGTTGGACACATAGAGGTCATGTCCGATTTCCTTTAGGGAAATATCGATTACCCGTTCGGCTTGCAGGTCGTACTTGATGACAACCTGCTGCCGCAAGCCTGTCACAAAGAAGATAACGCGTCTCTCCGCTGGAATTGGCTGGACACCAACGGGGAAGATTCCGTTATCACCCTCTAACTCTTGAAATTTCCCCTGTTCCGACACTGTCCGCCAAATGCTGATTACAAAAGCTGGGTGAATGTCCTTCGGCGGATACAGTTCCTTCTGCAAGGTTTCGGCCAGAAGATCAATTGGAATGTTGATTTCCGTGAGTTCTTTTGCTCGACTGGCTTCGGAATGGGTCGTGGGGAACTCCACATCTGATAGGAGCTTAAGTGTCAGTAGTAAGGTTAAGTAGAGGTCTCTCTGCAAAGCGGACCCCCCCTCCAAGTGCATAGGCAGGTCGTCAACGGTTATGCAGCTATCACCGTCTGCGGTAAGGTCAAGGACATCGAGAAGTACCACCTGAACGCTTCCATCGTCCGACTGTGATACCGCAATGTTTGCCTCCTTAATGTCGCCATGCGTAATTCCGATTGCATGAAGACGGCGAACTGAATTTAGCAGCGACAGCGCCACTTCGGCACGCGCCTTTTTTGAAGAGCATCCCTCTAACCACTTATGGAAATCTTCGCCTGGTGCCCATTTGGTGACCAATATCAAGCCAAATGGGCTAACTCCGAAATCTACAACCTCTGGGGCCGCATTGAAGGCTGATTGCCTGAGCGAACGAGCTGTTTGGAGAAACTCCAGAAGCTTGCGGTTCCGGCTTGGATGTTTGATGTCAAACCTCAAATTGGGCCAACACTTCACCAATACCTTTTCACCTTCCTTCTGAGAGATGTAAACATTCTTGCCAGGCAATGAAGGAAGGATTTCCGTCGGTAACAATGTCATCGGACTGGCATCCGTCTTGTAGACACTGATGTCTGCTTCTGAAACACTAGCTTCAACATCTTTTGCAAGCGCGATGTTCAATGCATCAAGTGCCTCCGATGCAGACTGATAGCGCTTCGCTGGATCCCAATTGATACAAGTCTGGAACCAGATATTCAGCACCGGAAACCTAATGGCGTTGTTCTCGTCGTAAAGAGGCACACTATCTAGGTCCTCCAGTCTTGTCCCTTCAAAGATTTCAAATGAGAGAACGCCCAGCAGAAACACGTCACGAGTAAAGGCAGAGTGCGCAACTGACTTATCTGCACTGCCATCGTCTTCCGGCAGGCGGATTGATCCTGTCTCCAGTTCCACTCGATTGGCACCGACGGTGCGGCCCTCTGGAATTCTGGCCGCTGCAAAGCTGGACAAAATAATTCGGGAGGGTTCAACCACCCATAAAGTCCTTGTTGTAATGTCCCTGTGAGCGATACCTAGTGAGTGGAGCTTAGCGAACCTTGCCAGCACGCTTTTCACCAATGCACATCGCTCGCTGTCATCCATCTCAGGCTTTCTGGAGATGAGTTCAGCAAGCCGTTCAACCTGCGCCGGTAATCGATAAGCCTCTACAAAGTTCGTTGTCACATCCTCTGGTGTGGCCGATCCAACTGGTTCGAGCAGGTCATCATGCAGGTCTGGCGCTTCTGTCCGCAGCATTTCGTTTAGACGAAGTTCCCGAAGCCCGATGGATGCGCGTTCAGCCGCCGTCGAGTTACCACCAGCCAAATTCGAAAAATTCCATTTCCGAATTAGCGCTCTTGATCGCCGATTTTCTCTATGCTCCGCTCTGAATTCCGACCAAATTATTTTTGGATGAATGTAATCCGCAACGCTGGTGACTTGCAGAAAGCCTTGGTATTCGGTCTTTCGCTCAAGAATTTGTGGATTTGTCAGTGAAAAGAAAAGTTCATATCGGTTTCGATCCGGCAACGGGTTTGCAGATGGGTATTGCCAGGTTAGTGGTATTTGAGGAAACTTCTTTCGGTATTCATCGACTTTGCCAAGGGTCTTTACAAAATCCGGCAAATTCATTACGAAACGACGCTCTTCGTCTGGGAAATTCTTAAGTCGACATGTCGGATGGCAGAGAACTACAAGGTGCTCTATGTAGGGGATGGACGTATTCTGTAGCTTTGCCCTAAGGCACTCTCCCAACACTTTTACAGTTTGTCTCGTCTTGTCGACAGGGGACCTATTGAATTTCCCCTTGTGCAACCACTGGCGATTGGAATATTCAATTTCGTCACGCCAGTTCTTCAGTTCCACCAGAAAAATTCTGTTGGTTGCAAAAATTACGAGGTCTAAATCACGGGGATCAGTTGAACCGCGCTGCAATAGTTGGAATCCGGCAAACCCGAACCAGTTCGCGGGCAACCCTTTTTCAATCTCCCTAAATGCTCCCTGCTCAACATCGAGAACACCCTCGGCACATAGATAGGTTATTTTCATTATTTAAATCCCTAAATTCTTGAAAATTGATTTCAATCGACTCCGAATCTAGATCAACCGAATGGCGCAGCATCACTTACTGTGTTGCTAGAGCTGCACAGCAGATGAAGTGGTTTATTCATCCCCCGTCCCTCCCGTTTCAGCTTTAACCTCCGCCAACAAATCGCCGAACTTGCCATAGTTCGCCTTCACCCATCATCCAGATTCAATGTGATGTGCATGTCGGCGTAGTAGCGGAGGTGCTCGTCGTAGGCCAGTAGCTCTACGTGTTTCTTATTGAGTTTTTCCACTTCCTTGGCCACGTTGTTGCGGGCGGAGGTGTTGCTGGCGGCTGCGGCGCCTTTTTGCAGCATCTCGAGCGGCTCTGGATCTTTAAAGCGTAGCCGAGAGTCGCGTCTGATTCGATATCGACAGTGATGCATCTCGGCGGCTGCTCCTTGATGGAGTTTGCGACTGCAATTTCTAGTTTCATCGTCGAACAACCCCTCACAATGTCGCGTGCTGTCACGTTTGCCCTTGTTTCACACTGTAACAGCGAGATCCACTTGCAGCCCTTAGTTGGTCAAATGTGCTACATATTTCATAGCTGGTCACGCTCGTATCTAAAGGGCTGCAGCCGTTTTATGCCTAAAAGCGGCACTTTTTTGGCCATTTTGGACCGTTTTCGAAGCTTTCCAGTGCTTGCGAAAATCGATTTTGCCGTGTACGGCAACAATTTAACGTATACATTAAAAAATTAACGTGTACGTTAAAATAGCCTGAGCAGCGCATGAGCGGCACTGCCTCAAGGAAATCGCAACCCCGAAGGCGCCAACTCAGCAAACGGCGAAGCAAACCGCGCAGGGTCTTTCTGCACTTCAGCTTCCAGCAGCGCCACCGTGCTGATCCAATCCGCGAGCAGCGGGTTGTCCTCCACATCAAACTGAAAACGTGGGCCTTCTATCGTGATGGTGGCGATGCAGTGGTCTTCGCTGGACCTCAAGGGGAATGACACCGAGGCCACGCCTTCAAACACGCTGCCCTGGAACCCGAAGCCCCGAGCCCGATGGACCTTCGCAACGCCGAGGCATAACTGGAGGAGTGGCGCTGCACGGCAAAACCGTTAAACTGACTGCATCGCAACTGCAACGCAATACCCGCCACCATGAAAACTGCCACGCTGCCTTCACTTCGTGTTGAACCGCAGCTGCGCGCCGCAGCCGAAAGCGTGCTGCGCGAGGGCGAGACGCTGACCAGCCTGATGGAAACCGCCATGCGCGAGACGATTGCGCGGCGGCGCACGCAGGGCGAGTTTCTGGCGCGTGGGCTGCGGGCTGCCCAGAACGCCAAACAGACCGGCATTTACCACGCAGCCGAGGCCGTACACGACGAACTGGCCCAGCGGCTGGATGCCCGGCGCAAACAGGTGCTGGGTTGAATGGGCAGTTTGAAGTCCGTTACACCGAAGCGGCGCGTGAAGATTTGCTGCGCCTTTTCGACTTTTTGCTGGAGCGGGCGCAAACCATTGAAGACTTTGACGCTGCGCAGGCCGCCATCGACGCGCTACGCACCGCAGTGCAAAGCCACCTGAGCCGTACCCCGTTCATTTACCGCAAGGCGGGCGACAGCGCATTTGTGCGCGAGCTGATCATTCCGTTCGGCAACGCAGGCTATGTGGCGTTGTTTGAGATTGCGGGCGCTGACACCGTCAACATACTGGCGGTGCGGCACCAGTTGGAAGACGATTACTACTGAGTCAAAAAGCAAAAGCAGGGCTGTCAAAACCAACGGAGGGCCCATCCGTCCGCGGCGCTGTTCCAGATGCCTTCACGATGCAAAAGGCGATCTCGTCGCAGGGATTTTCTGCCTCGGTGAAGAGGCTGGCTTCAATAGTTTCGTGGCCGGGGTCGAATTCTGTGCTGAGCAACTGGGCGCTGCAGAAGAGGTGGACCTGGCCGGGGCACATGACTGATGATATTTTTCATTTCTGCTTAATGCGGGCGATAAATATCTCTCGTAATTGATTCGACGGCATTAAATGCCGAATATTTGAGATGGATGCCCACATTTCAAATCCAAATTCCGGCCTGTTTTTTCTATAGTCATCAGTAGAAAAACAACTTTGCCCAGGCCTGCCAGATGCGGTCCTGCACTTTCACTGGCCCGCTACCGATGAACAATCCACCTCCCCAAAGCACCGCAGCCGACTACCTGGTTCAGTCACTTCAGGCCGAGGGCGTCACCCATGTATTCGGCTACCCGGGCGGTGCGGCCCTGCCTGTGTATGACGCCCTGGACAGAAACAGCGCTGTCACGCACATCCTGGTGCGGCATGAACAAAGTGCGGCGCATGCGGCGGACGGCTATTCGCGGTCGAGTGGCCGGGTAGGTGTGTGCCTTGTGTCTTCGGGGCCAGGTGTGACCAATGCGCTCACGGGCATTGCCACCGCCTTCATGGATTCGATTCCCATGGTGGTGCTCACGGGGCAGGTGCCCAGTCACATGCTGGGCCAGGACGCCTTCCAGGAGGTTGACGCGCTGGGCATCACGCGGCCCTGTGTCAAGCACAGCTTCCGCCTGTCTGATCCCGACAAAATTGAGGAGACGGTCAAAAAGGCATTTTTCCTGGCGCGTACCGGCCGGCCCGGCCCGGTGCTGATCGATTTGCCAAGAGACATCAGCGCTGCACGCATGGCGCGCCCCTTTGCCTATCCCGGTGACGTCAAAATTCGCGGCTACAACAGTGGCAGCAGCATTCCCCACAAGCAGGTGGCGCGTGCGGCCCTGGCCCTTTCAGAGGCCAAAAGGCCGCTGATTTATTACGGGGGCGGCGTCGTGCAGGGCGGGGCTTCGGCAGCATTGGGCAAACTGGCGCTGGCCAGCGGTGCACCGGTGACGAGTACCCTGATGGGGCTGGGCGCCTTCCCGTCTACCCATCCGGCCTACCTTGGCATGCTGGGCATGCACGGCCTTTATGAGGCCAATATGGCCATGCAGAATTGCGACGTTCTTGTGGCCGTGGGTGCGCGCTTTGATGACCGGGTGATTGGCGCGCCCAAAGACTTCATGCGGCCCCAGCGAAAAATCATTCACATCGACATAGACCCGTCGTCGATTTCCAAACGCGTCAGTGTGCAGATTCCCATCGTGGGCGATTGCGCCCAGGCCCTGGAAAGACTGACGGAGGAGCTGGCCGTTCACGCGCCGGACCCGGCGCGCCTGGCGCCCTGGCTGGCGCAGATCGACGAGTGGCGGGGGCTGCGCTGCCTGGACTACGCCAGCTCGGACAAAATCAAGCCGCAGCACGCGATTGAACTGCTCTCGCGCATGCGGGGGGCGCAGGACTTCATCGTCACCTCGGATGTCGGGCAGCACCAGATGTGGGCTGCGCAGTATTTCAAATTCACCAAACCGCGCAACTGGATCAACTCGGGCGGCCTGGGCACCATGGGCTTCGGGCTTCCTGCGGCGATGGGCGCAGCCATGGCCAACCCGGGCAAAACAGTGATCTGCATCACGGGTGACGGCAGCATACAGATGTCGACGAAGGAGTTGTCAACCTGTCTGCAGTACCGGCTTCCCATCAAGATCATCTGCCTGAACAACAACTTCCTGGGGATGGTCAAGCAGCAGCAGGAGTTCTTTCATGAAAACCGGCGCTCGCAGTCTTACATGGACTCACTTCCGGATTTCGTCGGCCTGGCCGAAGCCTATGGCCACAAGGGCCTGCGTGCCGACAACAGCCGTGACCTGCCGGGGGTGCTTGCCCAAGCCATGTCACACACCGACAGCCTGGTTTTTGTCGACCTGCTGATTGACCGCACGGAGAATGTTTTCCCGACACTGGCCAGTGATCAACCCCTGACCGCGATGATGTTGCGCCCGCAGGTGGTTTCGGAAGAGTTGTGAGCCTGGCCAGACGCATGAAGGCGGGCGGTGTGGTATGGCGCTATGAATTCAGTAGCCGCGTACGCGTATGACGTCTATGCGCTCTCGCAGGCTGTCGACGTGGGTGCGTCTTGCGTGAGAACGCCGGGGTGGTATTTGCTGCCGCCGCAAGACCAGTCCATGGCCTTGACCTCGAGCAGGCTCAGCTCTCACCGCCACTTCGCAGACCCAAAAAACCTGCGCTGGCAAACCTGACCAGCAGCATGGCGCGGTCTTCCAGTGACCTGTCTGTGGTCTGGTCTTCCATCAGGTCGGCGTAACGGTTGTCGAAAACCTGCCGCGAATACAGCATTGAAATGGTGAATGAATAGGCCCAGATCGCCCGCGTGCGGCTGAGCTGGGGGCAGGCGATTTGCACGGTCCGTATCAGGTCAGCGGCTGTTGCGTCAAACTCCTTGCGAAGGCTTTGTTCAACGCGTTCTGGTCCCGTCAGCGCCCACCTGATCAGCCGCGGGATGGATTGCTCTATCGGGTTCGGGTCTTCCAGGCGGCGGAGCACCGGCCAGATGATGGCAAACAAGATGTGCTCCAGCGGCGTAAAGCCTTGGCGCGGCGACTGCGCCAGCAGGGCCAGTCTTTCCGTGCCTATCGTGCGTACCGCGCGCTGGACCAGCGTCTGGAAGATGTCTTCCTTGGCCTTGAAATAAAAGCTGACGGTGCCGAGCGACAGGTGCGCCGCGTCGGCAATCTCGCGAAGGGCAATGCTGTCGTAACCCCGTTTGCTGAACAAGGCCTGGGCGCATCGCAATACTTCTTCGATGTTCTCTTCTTTGCTCATGGATGTGCTTGCGGATTCTGGCTGCTGACCGCATTGAGGAAGGTCGTGGCGCAGCGCAACTTGTCCATGATACTGCCCGGGTGTTCATGATGGCCCGGGCAGCCGCGTGGCCGGGCGCGGGCGTGTCAGCTGGCGGTGCTCACCTTGCCTTGTTCGCCTGCCAGCTGCGCACTGATGAAGCCCAGCAACTCGTCCTCGCATTCATCCCAATCCGATTTGGGGCTGAGCGCGACATCCCGGTCCTTGATATTCAGATGCCGCAGGCTTGCCTGCGGCAGCAGGGTAGACAGTTTTTCGCCGGCAACCCTGGGGTGGCTGTTGTCGTTACCAGGCACCACCAGCATAGGCTTGCGTATGCCTGCCAGGTCTTGCACTGTCGCGCCCACCACTGGCAGGTCAACGGATTTCAAAAAGTAGCTGGCCCAGTTGGACATGACCTCAATGAACTGCGCGGCAGACAGCGCCATCAGTTTTTGCCTGTTGGCCGGGCGTGCCCTGATCAGGGCGGCGAATTCTTCGGTTTCGCAGATGGCCTGCATGCCGCCAGCTTCGGCGACCGGGATGTACTGGGTGTAATACTGCTTTGCGAGCCATTCAGAAAATACGCCGCCGCCGGTCACGCGCCACAGAAGAAGCCCGCTAACCGCTTCGGGGTGCCGCAAGGCATAAGTGAGTGCCACCCGGCCGCCCGAAGAACTTCCGCCAACCCAGGCCGACCGGGCCCCCAGTCCTGTCAGCAGCACATGGAGGTCGTCGGCCCAGATCTCGTATTCAGCGTCTGAACCTGAAATCTCGACTTCCGACAACCCGCAGTTCCGCCTGTCGTGCAGCAGCACCCGGTAGCCACTGCGCGAGAGTTTTGTGGCGATGCTGACGAGTTCATCAAGCGACCGCCGCCCGCCCGGTGACAGCGCTACCCAGGGCCCGTCAGTGCCAAAAACCTCATAGTGAATCTCTACGCCCCGGATATTTTTGAATGGCATGCTGCGGCCTTTTTATGGATGACTGGTGCACCCTTGCGGCGCACGAACTTTTGAAAACTGATGTTAGCCAGCGTGGGCGCATGCCCTCTGGCAAGGGCTGATTTTTTGCCGTACATGCGTCCGATAAAGCTGCTCGTGTGGTGGCTTGTTTCGGGCCATACTCGGCGCCTCACATGACACAGAGACAACGCGGCCGGCAAAGCACCAGCCTCCGGACGCGACGAAGAGGCACAAAAAAACGATGTCGACGGTATTTATCACAGGCGCAGGAAGCGGCATTGGGCGCGAGTTCGTGCAGCAGTACCTGGCTGACGGCTGGACTGTCGTCTGTACCGCCCGCCAGGACGCTCATCTTGCTGAACTCGGTGACGCAGGCGCCGAGTGTTTTAACGTCGACATGCAGGACGCGCCCGGCATATTAAAGACGGCGGCTTTGCTGCTAGACAGGACGCTTGACCTGGCCATACTGAACGCCGGGATCATGCGCGGGCGCGACATGGGTTTTGCAGACATACACGTTCGGGACTGGCAAGAGTCTTTTTTTGTCAACTGCATCGCGCCTGCGCTGTGGGCCGGGCAACTGGTGACACCGCTCAAACGCCGCTTCAACGGAAAACTTGTGGCCTTGTCCAGCGGCCGGGCATCGATAGGCAACAACGTCACCGGCTCGACCATCATGTACCGCGCCTCTAAAGCAGCGCTGAATGCGACGTGGAAAACACTGTCCATTGACGAGCCTGACGTGATTTCTTTTGTGCTGCACCCGGGGCGCGTTCGAACCGCCATGGGCAGCCCTGAGTCTGAACTTTCAAAGGAAGAAAGTGTGGGCCAGATGCGCCGCGTCATACACGACGCCGACAAAAATACCACCGGGCGGTTTCTTGACTATTCGGGCAAAAGTTTGCCCTGGTAGCGCACCCGGTTTTTCTCCTTTTTTATTTTTCGACACCTTCAAACGATGAACCAGCAAAACCGACCGATTGCCCAGGGCCTGACGACCAGCAGCCAGGGGCTGGATGTTTACAGGGAAGGGGGCGTGGTGACGCTCACCATCAACCGCATTGACGAACAGAACCGCCTGAGCCCGAAACTGATGGGCTACCTGCTGGACCTCACCGCATCACTCAGGGACGATGCCAGCGCGCATGTGGTGGTGATTACCGGGGCAGGTCAGCAGCTTTTTTCGGCCGGCATCCTCAACCCTGAAATTCGCGCACGCTACAGCAAGCAGGAGGTGGTTGACCTGGTGCGATTTGCCAACCGCTGCTTTGATGCGGTGGAGGCGCTGCCGCAGATTGTCATTGCCGCGATTAACGGGCGCGTGATGGCCGGCGCTGTGGAGTTGTGCCTGGCCTGCGATATCCGTTATGCCTCGGACGAGGCCGTGCTCTGCATGCCCGAGGCGGCATGGGGCGGGTTTCCAGGGGCGGGCGGCCCGGTCAGGCTTCCGGAACTGGTGGGGCGGGCGAGGGCGCTGGAGATGATCTGCACCGGCCGCGAGGTAGGCGCCGCAGAGCTGCTGCGCATCGACCTGGTGCAGCAACTTTTCAAGCCCGAGGCGCTGGCGGCATCCGTGGGCGAGATCGCCCGCCGGATGGCCAGTTGCGGCCCGCTTGCCGTCAAAGGGGCGAAACGCATCGTCCATACCCGGCAGGAGCCCGGTTTTGCGGCCGCCCGAGGCCTGTCTGATGCCCTGCGCACGGCGCTGGAGTGGAGCGCAGATGTAGATGAGGGCATGGCCGCCCATCATGAACAACGCGCCCCGAGATTTTCTGGTCACTAAATCAGCATAAGGAACTTCAAATGCGACTCTTCACACTCTCACGCATCGTCACCGCAGCAGCAGCAATTTTTTGTGCCCAGGCGGTGATGGCCCAAACCTACCCCGCCAAACCCGTCAAGGTGGTGGTGGCATTCTCCGCAGGCGGTGCCACCGATTCGTTTGCAAGGCAGCTGGCCACCCACCTTCAGGGGGTGATGGGCCAGCCTTTTATTGTGGAAAACAAGGTTGGCGCCAATGGCAATATCGGCAGCGATTTTGTCGCCAAGGCTGCGCCCGACGGATACACCTTGCTGTTGCAGGATCTCGGCACCTTCACCAGTGGCCCCGCCCTGTACCCGAACCTGCCTTTCGACCCGCTGAAGGATTTCACCCCCATCACCCTGCTGATCGGATCGCCCTACGCACTTGCCGTCACGCCCAGCCTGCCCGTCAATTCGGTGCCCGAGCTGATCAGTTACGCCAAAGCCAATCCCAAGCTGTTCAACTACGCAATTCTTGGCAACGGAAGTGCATCTCACCTGGCTGGCCTTGAACTGTCCACCCGGGCCAACGTGCCGTTTACCTTCGTCGCCTACAAGGGTGGGGCACCTGCCTTGACCGACGTGGTGGCTGGGCAGGCCCAGGCGCTGTCGATTGCAATGCTCTCGACTTACCCGTTTGTGAAATCCGGAAAACTCAAGCTGGTGGGTGTGATGAGCAAGGAGCGCCTCAGCTTTCTGCCGGATGTGCCGACGGTTGCCGAATCAGGATTCCCCGGTTTTGTAGCGGGGCAGTGGCAGGCACTGTATGCGCCCAAGGGCTTGCCCAAAGACATCGTCGAAAAACTGCGCGCCGAAAGCGTCAGGTTCGTCAATTCGCCGGAAATGAAAAAGCGCCTGGCTGATCAGGGCGCTGTGGTGATTGCGAGCACGCCCGATGAACTCGCGAAGTTTGTGGCTGAGGAGAAAGTGAAGTTCGCGAAGTTCGTCAAGGATCACAACATCAAGGCTGACTAGGCTCTGGCCTGAGCGACCCCCGTGCCCTCGCTCAGGTAGCAGAGGGTGGCAAAGGGATTATTTGCTTCAAATTGCTATGAATTCAATAGCTGCTCACGTGCGTATTTAAAGGGCTACGGCCGATTTAATGCCTGAAAATGGCACTTTTTTGGCATTTTTTGGGCCATTTCGGGCTGTTTCCGGGCCTTCAGGCACTGCTGGATCAGAATTTTGCTGTATACGGCAAAAATTTAATGTGTACGTTAAAAAATCACGCTGGCCAAGGTTGCGTGGATGCCCCGGCTCCTTCAGCCGTTTCGTGCGCTGACTGTGTCGATGTAGGGAATGGCGCGCCGCATCATGTCGCAGAAATATTCGGCGGCGGGGGTCAGTTGCAGGCCGTTGCGCCTGACCAGGCAGACGGGCGGAGCGGGCAGGGTTTCGCGCACCGGGATGGCCTGAATGAAGTCGCGCAGAAGCGGCGATTGGGTCCAGTGCCGGGGCACCATCATCAGCAGGTCGGAGTGAACCAGGGCTGACAGGTAGGTCAACATCGAATGGCCCTGCAGCACCAGTTTGGGCGGTGGTAATTCATGGTACGCAAACAGGGGGCCGAGCTCTTCTTCGGCCTTGTGGGTGAGAGAGGCGGTGATCCACTCGGCGTCTACCAGGTCGCGCAGTGAACGCGACTGCGCCAGGGGGTGGTTCTTGCGGCCGACGATGATGCGGGTGCTGTGAAACAGCGTTTCCATGTGCAGCTCCGGCGGGACTTCCTCGGGCATGGGGCCGATGTAGCAGTCGATGCGGCTTTCCTTGAGGTCAGCCTCTATGGTGGGGTAGCCGGCGTCAATGATGTGTATGCGCACATGGGGGTAACTGGCTCTGAAAGGCGCAAAGGCGTCGGGCAGCAATGCGATGTGCGCCAGGCTTGAAAGGGCCACCGTCAACTGGCCATGCGTTTCACCGCGGATCTGGTTGACCTCTTCCTGCGCCAGCCGGACTTCATTGCCCACGGTACTGGCGCGGCGCAGAAACACCACGCCAATGGGCGTGAGGCGAACGCCGGTCGACAGCCGCTCGAACAGCACCACGCCCAGTTCACGTTCAAGCTCCTGAATGCTGCGGCTGATGGCCGACTGCTTGCTGCCGGTGTGGCGCGCGGCGGCGCGCAGGCTGCCCCTTTCGGCAACGGCCACGAAGTCCTGCAGGGCGCTGAGCTTCATGGGGCGGGTGCGGGCAGAAAAGGGGGGTGATGGTCGTCGGACATGGGCAGTCAAAAATTATTACCCATGTTTGGCGCCAGAGATACCCGGGCAATCCTTGGTAGTCCTTGTTCATCGCTGGTGATGGATGCGCATACCTGGCGGCTGCGCGGGGCGATGCTGGATTGTGATCAGCAAGCCGGATTTGCGGTCTGCCCCCGCGTGGCTGCAGCGCCTAGCATTCGCCCGGTAGTTCGCTAAAAACACTGGAGACAACATGAAACAACAAAAGACGCCATTTCTGGCGCGCGCACTGCTTGCCGGTTTCCTGATGGCGGCAAGCGTGGGCAGCATTTGCATGGCGCAGACCTTCCCCGCGCAGCCCGTCCACATCACCTCGCCTTTCCCCTCAGGCAGCGGGCCGGATGTGATGGTGCGCGTCGTCGGTGAACGCATGGGCGCGGCCTGGAAGCAGCCGGTGGTCATCGAGTCCAAACCTGGCGCCAATGGTTTCATCGCCATGATCGCAGGCAAGACTGCCGCACCCACGGGCTACCAGCTGCTGATTGCCGACGTGGGCCACCTGTCCATCAGCCAGTCGCTGTTCAGGAAGCTGCCCTACGACCCCAAGCGTGACTATGTGCCTGTGGGCGGGCTTTTTCGCGGGTCACTTTTTGTGGTGGTGGGCACCAACAGCCCCTACCAGTCGATGAAAGACCTGGTGGCGGCGGCCGTCGCCAACCCGGGCAAGGTGACCTACGGTTCCAACTCGGTGGGTGGCCCCCTGCACCTGGGTGCGGCGCAGGTAGAGGCGGCTTCGGGCGCAAAAATGGTTCATGTGCCCTACAAGGAAACCGCCCAGCTCTATCTGGCGGTATCCACGGGGGAGGTGGACTGGGCCATTGGCACGCTGGCCAGTGCCGGGCCGCTGCTCAAGGCGGGCAAGGTGAGGCTGCTTGCAGTCGGCGACAGCGTGCGCTCTGCTGTCATGCCCAATGTGCCGACGATTGAAGAGTCGGGCGGGCCCAGGGGCGTGGTGGTGCGTAGCTGGATTGCCGTGCTGGCGCCCCGGGGCACGCCGGCGGCCAGGGTCGCCTTTCTCAACAAAAGCCTGAACGATGCGCTGGCGCTGCCCGAGGTGGCTGAAAAGTTCACAGGGCTGGGCTTTGTTCCCTTTCTCATGACTCCCGCAGCACTGGCCAGCCTGATTGACAGTGAAGCCGTGTTCTATGCCGCGATGGTGAAGCGCACCGGTGCTTCGGTTGACTGACGCTGGAGGCTTGTCATGAAAACCAGTACACAGGTGCTAATCGTGGGTGCAGGGCCCGCAGGCCAGGCCCTGGCCATCGAGCTGGGGCACCGGGGCGTTGACTGTCTCATCATCGACAAAAACCCGCGCATAGGCGTGGCCCCGCGAGCCAAGACCACCAACGTGCGCACGCGCGAACACTTCAGGCGCTGGGGCATTGCCGATGCACTGCGCGACGCGGCGCCTTTCGGGGTGGACTACCCTTCAACCGTGGTGTTCACCACGCGCCTGTCGGGCCACGAGCTCACCCGGTTTCATAACGCCGGGTACTGTGCGCCGGGCCGAAACCCGCTTTACGCAGAGCATGGTCAGTGGATTCCCCAGTACACGGTTGAGCGTGTGATGCGCCAGCACCTGGAATCGCTGCCCAGCGTTCAGGTTGAATTGAACACCGAACTCATCAGCTTCACGCAGGGCGATGACGGCGTGGTGGCCTTGCTGCGTAACCTGGACACCGGGGCCGAGCACACCGTGCAGTGCCTGTACCTCGCCGGGTGTGACGGCGGGCGCAGCCTGGTGCGCGAAGCACTGGGTATTCATATGGAGGGCAACTTCGGGCTTTCGAGAAACTACAACATTATTTTTCGTGCGCCTGGCCTTGCAGAGGCACATGCGCATGGCAAGGCCATCATGTACTGGCAGATCAATGATGATGTGCCCAGCCTGATAGGCCCCATGGACACTGGCGACCGCTGGTTCTTTATGCCTACCGGGCTGGCGCCAGATGTGCAGGTCAGCCTTGACACCGCCGCCGCGCTGATTCGCCGCGCCACGGGCATTGACCTGCCGTATGAAGTCCTCAGCATTGACGAATGGGTGGCGCACAGGGTGGTCGCCAGCAGCTACCGTGACCGCCGGGTGTTTCTCGCCGGGGACGCCTGCCACCTGCACCCACCCTACGGCGGCTTCGGCATGAACATGGGTGTGAGCGACGCGGTGGACCTGGGCTGGAAGCTGGCCGCCACCCTGCAGGGTTGGGGTGGCGCTGCGCTTCTTGACAGCTATGAATGCGAACGCCGGCCCGTGCATCTGCACGTGCTGGCGGAGGCCGCCGGCAACCACGCCAGGTTCAGCAACGCCCTGTTTGAAGAGGGCATTGAAGCCGGCACCCCCGAAGGCGCTGCGACGCGCGTGCGGGTTGGCAGGCGCATACAGGCTGAGAAGCTGTCGGAGTTCTACACCCTGGGCACCATACTGGGTGACCGTTACAGCGCCTCGCCCGTGGTGCAGCAGGGCGGAGGTACTACGGATGCGCCGCGCGATTTTCTCAACTACCTGCCCAGCTCGGCCCCTGGCGGGCGGGCGCCCCACGCGTGGCTGCACGACGGGAGTTCACTGTATGACCACTTCGGCCAGGGCTTCACCCTGCTGGCATTGCCGGGTGCGTCCGACGCGTCAATTCAGCAGGCAATGCGGGACGCGCACCGGTGGGGCGTGCCTTGCACAGTGTGCAAGTCAGACAACCCGGCGGTGACGGGTTTGTACAGGCGCCGCCTGACGCTTGTCCGGCCAGACCAGCACATTGCGTGGGCGAGCGACACCTGGCCCGACACGCACGAGCTGGATGTGTTTTCCATGGCGACCGGGCAGTTGCCGGTTGCCGCCTTGAACACCCACCCAAAAGATTCCCAACCACAAGAGGAGACAGTCCATGAGTCAGGTTCTTGAATCACGTCCGCAGCTTGTTCCCGCGTCTGCCGCCGTCTCTCCGGCGCGGCTCGCCCATGTGGTGCTGCGCACCTCGCAGCTTGACGCGCTGGTGGAGTGGTATTGCACGGTGCTGGGAGCGACGATTGCCTTTGCAAACAGCGAGCTGGCCTTCATGACCTACGACGAGGAGCACCACCGCATTGCCGTGCTCAAGGTTCCCGGCCTGCAGCCGCAGACGCAGGCTACGGTGGGCATGCACCACGTTGCCTTTACCTACGCATCGCTGGGCGACCTTGTGGCCACCTGGGAACGGTTGGGCAAGGTGGGTATGGAGCCGGCCATGTGCGTCAACCACGGGCCGACAACATCGATGTACTACGCCGACCCGGACGGCAACCTGATTGAACTGCAGGTGGACAACTACGACACGGTAGAAGAGGCCGGCTGGTTCTTCTACAGCCCTGCATTCGCAACCAACCCCATCGGGGTGGACTTTGACCCGGCCGAACTGGCGCGGCGCTTTCATTCCGGCGAAGACGAGGCCTCCATCAAGCTCAGGCCTGACAGCGGTGCGCGCGGGCTGGACTCGATCAAGGTGCGCTGAGCAGCACTGAACATGAATTTGACGGATGACGAGATTGCCGGGGAGGCGCGCATGGTGCGCCTGCTCAACGAGATTGCATGGCTCATCGATCACGGCCGGGCCGACGAGACGCCGCGTTTCTTTACGGCAGATGCGGTGATCGATGGCGTGCTGCCTGCGCGAACGGGTATCGATGCGATCAGGGAGGCGATGGTTCTTCGCGCCAGGGCGCGGATCGCTTCGCGGCATGTGCATACCAACTTCCGGCCGGTTTGGGACAACAGCCACACCGTGGTGATGCATCACACGCTTTCCCTTTACCGGACGGAGCGGCCCGACGGGCATGTGCCCCCGGTGGCCATTTTCGATATCGCCGACCGGCTGCGCAGGGGCGATGACGGCCACTGGCGCATTGCGCACAGACACATTGCCCCGGCATTTACCAACGCGTCATCGCAGCATGAAGGAGAAGAAAAATGAAAGTCCCGCCATACAGTGTGCATGGAGATACGGTGTGAACACGACGAAACCGGACGCTCCCCTGAAGAACAAAACCCTCTTCATCACCGGCGCCAGCCGTGGCATTGGCAGAGCCATCGCGCTGCGCGCCGCGGCGGACGGCGCCAACGTGGTGATCGCAGCGAAAACAACCGTGCAGGACGACCGGCTCCCGGGCACCATTCATTCGGTCGCAGCCGAGGTGGAAGCGGCCGGTGGCAGGCCACTGGCGGTGGTGCTCGACATTCGTGACGAGGCGCAGGTGGCCAGTGCCGTCAGGCAGGCGGCCGAGCGCTTCGGCGGGATCGATATCCTTGTCAACAACGCGAGTGCGATTCATCCCCATGGCCTTCTGGACACGCCGGTCAAGAAGTACGACCTCATGATGGATATCAATGTCCGGGGCACCTACCTTTGCAGCCAGGCGTGCATGCCCTACCTGCTCGATTCGGTGAACCCGCACATCCTGACGCTGTCGCCGCCCATAGATCTCAGCCCGGGGTGGTTCAAGGCCCACCCGGCCTACACCGCGTCAAAGTATGCAATGAGCATGGTCGCCCTGGGCATCGCCGCTGAATATGGTGAAGGCAGGATTTCGTGCAACGGGCTGTGGCCACGAACCTTGATCGGAACGTCGGCCTTGCGGCTGGCGGCGCCCGGCATGGTGGATCGCTCGCGCAAGCCCGACATCATGGCCGACGCGGCCCACTGGATCTTCAGCCAGGCGGCGGGCAGCAACAACGGCAGGTTCTTTCTCGATGAAGAGGTGCTTCGCGGCGCGGGCATGACTTCTTTCGACCAATACCTGACGACGCCAGGTTATGAGCCGGAGATTGACTATTTCGTGACGTGAT
Source organism: Polaromonas sp. (assembly GCF_016185115.1). Classification (GTDB taxonomy): domain Bacteria; phylum Pseudomonadota; class Gammaproteobacteria; order Burkholderiales; family Burkholderiaceae_C; genus Polaromonas. Next base: position 40,271 of record NZ_JACPOF010000018.1, read on the forward strand.
GGCGGCGAGGCCCGATGCACGTGCGGCGGAGTGCTGCAACGATGGATGTCCATTGAGTTACGATGGGTCATTCCTGGGACAATAATCGGGCATGGGGCCTTGTTGACGATTGCTTTGGTATGAGCAATTTCATCAAGTCCCTAGTTGAATCCTTCGTCCTATCGGGCAGACATTGACGGATTAAGAGCTGTAGCGGTTTTATCCGTTGTGGCCTTTCATGCTTTTCCAGGCTATTTTCCGGGTGGCTTTATCGGAGTAGACATATTCTTTGTCATATCCGGTTTTCTGATCTCTTCAATCCTCTTTGACAGTCTCAAAAAAGGCTCGTTCAACGTCCTGGATTTTTACAAGCGGCGCATCAAAAGGATATTTCCAGCCCTTTTGTGCGTGCTGCTTTCCTGCTACCTGTTTTCATGGTTCGTCCTGTTCCCTGATGAGTTTGCGCGTTTGGGCAAACATATGGCAGCTGGAGCCGCATTTGTTTCAAACATCGTCCTGCTGTATGAAAGCGGGTATTTTGATACCTCGGCGCAGACAAAGCCGCTTCTGCATCTTTGGTCTTTAGGCATCGAAGAGCAGTTTTATATTTTTTGGCCGTTTTTGCTCTGGGTCTTTTGGAAAGCCCGTTTTAACGTCTTTGTGTGCGCTGCCGTTTTGGCATTGGTGTCGTTCGCCCTGAATCTGGCCGGCGTGCGTGATGCCCAGACGACGACGTTCTATTCTCCGCTTACGAGATTCTGGGAGTTGCTTGCTGGAGGCCTTCTTGCATACGTCCACCATGGACAGGCGGGAACTCCGTTGAAAGCCCGGTCAATTTGCCCTGCGTTTTTCAACAGCGAGCACTTTGTCCGCTTTGTCTTTTCCTCGCCTCAAGTCAAAAACATGCAGGCTGCGCTAGGCAGTTTGTTGATGGCCGGTGGATTCGTTGTGATTTCAGAGCACAAGGCTTTTCCGGGCTGGTTGGCCTTGTTGCCCGTCCTGGGAACAGTGCTGATTATTTCGGCAGGCCGTGCGGCATGGATAAACAGGGTGTTGCTATCCAACCGCCTTCTCGTGTGGGTCGGGCTGATCAGTTTCCCGCTGTATCTGTGGCATTGGCCATTGCTGTCGTTTCTGCACATCCTGAATGCTGGCAATGGAATGTGGCGCTTGCTGGCAGTTGTGCTTGCGGGGGTACTTGCATGGTTGACATACGTCTTTGTAGAAAGGCCTTTAAGGTTTGCACGACATGGCAGGCTCGCACTGCTTCTTTGTGTGTTGATGTCTGGAATGTTTTTTGTGGGGCTCGTCACAGAAAAAGGAGACGGCTTCGAATCGCGCGCAACGATCAGGGGATTTAACGCTGCCCGAGCATCGTTAAGCTGGCCGGGGCACAACAACTTCGAAGCGACATGCATTAAAAGGTTCAAGGGGAGTGGCTATTGCACACTTGCGAAAGATGCTCCCGCCACTGTTGCATTGATTGGCGACAGCCAGGCAAATCATTTTTTCCCCGGACTTGCGGCGCAGTATCTGGACGTCGGTGAAAACCTGGTTAATCTGGGCTGCGGGGCATGCCCCCCTCTCATCGGTACAACCAGCAGATATAGGGGAAAGACACCCATTGCAATGCAGACCATGGATTTGGTGGTTGATATGGTTGTCAAGGACCCCGGAATACATACGGTAATCCTGGCCGCCAACTGGCATCTGTATCTGCAGGGAACAAGGTTCAGCGATGAGTCCAAAACGTGGCCGCTCTGGGAAATACGCAGTACCGATGCGCCACTTGTTGAAAATAACAACGCAGTTTTTGCGATCCAAATGGCCAAAACAGTGGAGAAGCTTCAGGAGGCAGGAAAGAAGCTGATAGTCATCAAGCAGATTCCCGAGTTGAATTACTTGCCTTCAATATGCCTTCCGCCCCGTCCGTTTTCGCTTGCGGCCAGAAATCCCCAATGTTTAACGCCAGTGGCTCGTGTTGATCGTTATCTGGATCAATACAAGTCAAGCTTTGATAGTTTCTTTAACAAACGCCCAAATATCATCGTGTGGGATCCGAAACCAACGCTCTGCGACGGCCAGTTTTGCCGTTCGATGAAAGGTGGCGATACGCTTTATCGGGACGAATTGCATCTGTCAGAGTTCGGTTCTATTGAAGTCGGAAAAGGACTTTCCGGTAATTTGAGCCGGTCTGATCCTGGCAAATGACTATTTGGTGACTGACGGCATGACCGGCTTGTCCAACATGCCAGCGAGAAGTGGGGCGATGATGTTGCTCCACCTCCAGGCCGTATTGCCAGAGATTGAGTTACAGAGACGTCACAGGCCAATAAACGGTACGTCGACGCCTTCAATTTCAGGATGCATGGAGGTCCAGGTTTTCATTGAAACGTGTTCACAGGTATGCAATGGGTTGGTCCTTGACGGGGCAGCGTTTTTTTTTTTCGTGTCGCGTCCGCCAGGGTGATCCGCAATTGCGAAAAACATCAGTGCCGTCATGCCCGGAGCGTGCCACCAGTTAGCGTCTTGGCGCCGCGCGCACCGTTGCCTCGAGAATAGGTGATGCTACATAATTAATAGCTGCTCACGTGCGTATTTAAAGGGCTACAGCCGATTTGATGCTAAAAAACGGCACTTTTGAGGCTGTTTTGCGTTGCTCAGAGCGCTTTTTGATGCATGGAAAGCCGGAGTTTTGCCGTACACGTCAAAAATTTAACGTGTACGTTAAATTTTCTGCCTGCACGCCGCCACCGGCCTGATTTGGCCCTGTCAACGAAGCGCGTTGTCCCCGCTCATGTAGACGAAGACTTCGTCAAACAGCTCACCGCTTGCATGAAAGAAGTTGCAGTTGTTCTTGTGAATGACGGCCTGGCCCGGGGTGCCGTTGGCGACCTTGAATCGGGTCGCTATGCGGTCGGGCAGTTGCAGAACGTGGTGGAAGTCGCCATGCCAGATGTGGGTGTACCGCCCGAAAAGCCGCTCGAACATGCCCTTGATCTCCGTATCGCGCCCCTGGTAGACGGTGTTGTAGGTTGCGATGGTGAAGACCGCATCGGGTGTAAAGAACGAGAGTGCTGCGTCAAGGTCTTTGCGGTCGACGGCAGAGAAGTAGGCCTCTACGCGCTGAATGAGGGGGGCCTGATGCACGATGGATGCGATGGGGGTTTTCACAGGTGGGTGCTGCGCTATCCGCCTGCCCGCGGCCTACTCGATATCCACAGTGTGAAACCCGAAGTCGCCAGCCTTGCGGTTGGCGAAATACAGCCTGAGCGTTTCCTTGACGGTGCGGAAGGCGATGTCGTCCCAGGGGATTTCCGACTCGGTGAAGAGGCGTGCTTCCATGGTTTCGTGGCCGGGATCGAACTCTGTGCTGAGCAGCTGGGCGCGGTAAAAGATATGAACCTGGCCGGCGCGCACGACGTTCATGATGGTGAAAATGGGCTGCATTTCAAATTGGGCACCGGCTTCTTCGACGGTCTCGCGGGCTGCGCCCTGTGCTGTTGTTTCGCCGAGTTCCATGAAACCTGCCGGCAGCGTCCAGAAGCCCTTGCGGGGCTCGATGTTGCGTTTGCAGAGCAGCACATGGCCGCCGTCTTCACCCCAGACCGGCACGGTGCCGACCACATTGAGGGGGTTCTCGTAGTGCACGTTGTTGCATGAAGGGCAGACTGCGCGCTTTTTGGTATCGCCGTCGTCGGGCAGCCGGTACACCACGGAAGTGCCGCAAACCCGGCAGTGATTGAGGGGAGGGCGATGCATTATTTGAGTGTAGCCGCTGGTATTTGCGGCTGTCGCCTGCGGACCGCAAAACCCCGCGCCCGGCGTGCCCGCCACGCCTGGCTCAAGAACGCCGGCTTGTCAGCAAGGATGGAAATAGCTCATTCAGCCTTGATGCCAGCGGTTTTGATGGTTTTGGCCCAGAAGTCGGTGTCCTTTTTGACCAGCTCATCCAGTGCAGCAGGCGACAGGTAACGCAGCTCGATACCGGCTGCATCGGCGCGGGTTTTTGTTTCGGGCAATTCCAGTGCTGCCTTGATTTGCCCGCTCAGCCTGCTCACGATATCTGGCGGCGTGCCGGCCGGCGCAAAAATGCCGACCCAGGCTTCCAGCTCAAAGCCCTTGAGTCCGGCCTCGGCGGTTGTCGGCACCGATGGCAATCCCGGGTGGCGGCTTTTGCCGGCGACTGCCAGACCTTTTAGTTTGCCCACCTGCACCTGGCCCATCACGGACGGCGGCGTGGTGATGAAAACCTGTACCTGGCCTGAGAGCACGTCCTGCAAGGCCGGGCCGGAACCGCGGTAGGGGATGTGCACCATGCTGGTTTGGGTCTGTGCCTTGAACATTTCCGTACCGATGTGCGACAGCGAGCCGTTGCCCTGCGATGCATAGCTGACCTTGCCGGGATTGGCCTTGAGGTAAGCGATAAATTCGCGGAGGTCTTTGGCAGGAATCGACGGATGAACGGCAATCACGTTGGTGGCCACGGTGATGAGCGCGACCGGCACAAAGTCCTTTTGCGCCCACGGCAGTTTTGGTGTGAGGTTGGGGTTGCCGACGTGGTAGGCCGAATAGGAGTTGAGCAGCGTATAGCCGTCAGGGGTGGCGCGGGCGACAAACTGGTAGGCCACATTGCCGCTGCCGCCGCCGCGGTTGTCGACCACCACCGGCTGGCTGGTTATTTTGGCGAGTGAATCGGAAAGGATGCGTGCCGATGCATCGACAAAGCCGCCAGGGGGATTGGGCACCACCAGCGTCACAGGTTTGGTCGGGTAGGTTTGCGCGAGGGTTGCGCTTGAAAATGCGGCTGCTGCAAGTACGGCGATGAGGGCGATGGGCGTTCGCGTTGAGAAGATGCGCAGGCAGGCCTGGCGGGTTGCGTATGTCATAAAAATGGTCTCCGTTGTTTTTTTCAACCCATGACAGGGGGATGGACGGTTTGAGTGTAGCGGTCGGTTCCATTTCCGGCTCAAGCGATTCGGGCATAAAAAAGCCGGCGCTGAGCCGGCTTCTTCGGGATGATGACGAACTAAGCTCAGGCAACCTTGACCGTCAGCGTACCCAGGCCCTTGACCTCGCCGACCATGGTGTCGCCAGAGACGACAGCGGCCACACCTTCAGGCGTGCCGGTGTAAATCAGGTCGCCGGGTTGCAGTTCCCATGCGGCTGACAGGTGCTCGATGGTTTCGGCGATGTTCCAGATCAGCTTGGCCACCGTGCTGCGCTGGCGGTCCTTGCCGTCGACCTGCACATACAGCTCGGCGTTGTTGATGTCGCCTGCCTGTGCTGCGGGTGTGATGGGGCCGATGGGCGCGGAGTGGTCATAGGCCTTGCCTATGCACCAGGGGCGGCCCTGCTTCTTCATGTCGTTCTGCAGGTCGCGGCGCGTCATGTCCAGGCCAGTCGCGTAGCCGAAGATGTGCTTGTGCGCATCTGCCGCCTTGATGTTCTTGCCGCCGGTGCCGATGGCCACGACGAGTTCGATTTCGTGGTGCAGGTTTTTGGTCAGGCTGGGGTAGGGGATGGTGCCTGTGGTGCCGGCATCGACCACGACGATGGCGTCAGCGGGTTTCAAAAAGAAGAAGGGTGGCTCGCGGCCGGTGAAGCCCATCTCTTTGGCGTGTTCTTCGTAGTTGCGGCCCACGCAGTAAACGCGGTGAACCGGGAAACGGTCTTTCGAGCCTACGACGGGCACTGACACCGTTGCCGGTGGGGTAAATACAAAACTCATCACAACCTCTCTTCTCTGTGTATGCCCAGTGCCTGATGCACCGGGCGGTCTGAAAAACTGAACAGCACGCTGCCGGGCGCGCTATTCCATGTGGCGGTGTGCCACGACGGAATCACAAAATGGTCTTTCGGCCCGAACGTAAACGTCGTGACCTTGCCATTGAATTCGATGTCCACGCTGCCGTGGCCTTCGACCACGCTGTAGACCGCGCCATCGGTCTGGCGGTAAGGCTTGCCCTTGAAGCCGGCAGGCAGGCGCTGCATGAAGGTGGCCATTGTTGGCATGGGCGAGCCGCCGGTGATCGGATTGACGTAGCGCAGCTTCACGCCGTCCCAGGCGTCGATGTCGGCATGGTTCTCAAGTTCATGCAGCGCTTCGCGCGTGCGGTCGTAGGGGTAGCTGAAGATGGGCGAGGTCTGGCCGAAGGGCGAGGCGCCGCGCACCGGCAGCATGTTGGCGCCGTACTTGTAGTTGGTCATGCCCTCGGGCTTGGTCACGGGCTGTGATTTTTCGGCGTGGTTTTCTGCAAAACCTGCATCGAAGAACTTCAGCATCGGGATGTCGAGGCCGTCGAGCCACACCACGGGGGCGTCTGCTTCGACGCGGCCTTCGTGGCCGTGGTCATGGAAAGTCCAGCTCGGCGTGATGATGAAGTCGCCCGGCTTCATGTGCGTGCGTTCGCCATCGACGGCGGTGTAGGCGCCATGGCCTTCAACGACGAAACGCAGCGCGCTTTGTGTATGGCGGTGGCTGGGGGCGATCTCTCCGGGCATGATGACCTGCAGGCCGGCGTACAGCGACTGCGTGATGCATGACTGGCCGCGCAGCGCGGGATTTTCAAGAATCAGCACGCGCCGTACGGCTTCTTCGGCCGTGATGAGCTGGCCCGACTTCATCAGGTAAGGGTAGACGTCGGCGTATCTCCAGAGGCCGGGTACGCAGGGCGTGTTGGGCGATGTTGGCACCAGGGCGTGCAGGACTTCCCACAGCGGGGACATGCTGAAGGCTGAGATGTCGTTGTAGAAGGCCTTGCGCGCTGCTCTGTCGGTCGGTGCCGGGGCTTGGCCGGCGGGGGGGGGGGGTGTCATGTCCATGGGAACTCCTTATGGGAAAGCACGCAGCGCCGGGCCGCCCCAGGCAAGTGCAGCCCCCTCGGGGGGCAGCGCAGTACACGAAGTGACAAGCGTGGGGGCTTCATAGTTCATCGTCGAAATACGCGCCGTCCTGGCGCAGATTTTTTTGCAGCTTTTTGATGTCGGTGTCGGCAAATGTCTGCCCGGCTGACAGCGCCGCTGCGGCAGTGCCCGCAGCCTGGCCCATCACAAAACAGCCGCCGCTTACACGCGCAGCCGACTGGCCTTCATGCGTCATCGAGGCACAGCGGCCCGCGACCAGCAGGTTGCCGACGCCCTTGGGCACCAGCATGCGCCAGGGCAGGTCGTTGTAGACGCGGCCCGTGCTTGAGTCCCAGTTGCGCGGAAACTGCCAGTCGATGCGGCCAGCGGCGTGCAGCTCCATGGGCCAGGCGTTGATGCCTATGGCGTCGTCGAAGCGGGCTGATGAAAGGATGTCTTCGCCCGTCAACACATAGTCGCCCATGATGCGGCGGGTTTCGCGTATGCCGATCTGCGCGGCAATATCAACAATCGCCGAGTCTTTAAAGCCGGGCACTTCGTTGCGCAGAAAGCTGAAATATTCGGTGATCTGGCGTCGGCCTTCGATCTCGCCATCGCTGAGCTGCTTTGCATCGGTGGCGTCCATCGCGGTGCCGCCGGCATTGGCTACCTGAGTCACGTTGGCGCGCCATTCAGTCGGGTTCTTCTGCGGCCGCAGGATGGCACCTGCGCGCGGAAAGGTGTAGCGGCCGGGCTCGCGTGCCTGGCTGGCTTCCATAAAGGTGTTGATGGCCTTGAACTCGCCCACAGCGGCCAGCGCATTGGGCGCATCAACGTGGCCGACGCGGAACATGGTGGTCGGGAACAGCCCGCTGCCATGGCCGTCGCCCAGCTCGAAGGGCGCGCCTGCAAATGCGGCTACATCAGCATCGCCCGAGCAGTCGATAAAGCTGCGGGCCCGTATTGCTTGTCTGCCGGATTTGGTTTCAATCACCAGCGCTTCAATGTGGCTGCCTTGCATGATGACGGAAGCGGCGAGGGCATGAAACAAAATCCCGACGCCGGACGCCAGCAGCAACTGGTCAGCGGCACATTTGAGGGCAGACACATCGTAAGAGCGCACGCGGATGCGCCCCTGCATTCCGTCCTGCGGCGCATTGACGCCACCAAGGGCCTCCATGCGCGCCAGCAACTCATCGACCACGCCATGCACCACCTGCTGCATCTCGCCGTTCTTGCGGCCATAGAGGCCTGCAAAGTTCGTCACGCCGCCCGCAGTGCCCATGCCGCCCAGAAAGCCATAACGCTCAACCAGCAACACCTTTGCGCCGTGCTTTGCCGCACTGACGCTGGCTGCCAGGCCCGAAGGCCCGCCGCCAACCACGACCACGTCGAACTCACCGTAAACGGAGAGCTGGCGCGATGGCTCGGTGATGGATGGGGGTCTGTTCGTGGTCAAGGTGTTCCTCAGACGGTCACTCTATTTTTATATTGCGCATGCGGATGATCCCGCCCATGATGGCGGTCTCGCTGCGTATGCGGCTCAGCAGGCCGTCGGCTGACGTGCCCACGGGCGCCCAGCCCTGGTTGAACAATTTCTGGCGCGTGTCCTGATCACGCATGATCTTGTAGATCTCGGTGTCCAGGCGGGCGCGTGCGGCTTTCGACAAATTGGCCGGGCCGACCAGTGCGGTCCAGACTTCGAGGTTGAAGTCACGCACCCCCGCATCTGACAGCGATGGGGTTTCGGGTGCGAGAGAGCTGCGGCTGCTGGTCAGGCCAATCGCCTGCAGCTTGCCGGCCTTGACCTGTGGCAACGCAATGCCAGGCGGTATCAGCGCCATCTGTATCTGACCACCCAGCAGTGCGGTCACGACCTGCGGGTTGCCGGCGTAGGGCACGTGCACGGCAGACATGTCGCCGACCTTGGACTTGAGCAGCTCCATGCCCAGGTGGCCGACAGAACCATTGCCGACCGAGCCGTAGTTCCATTTGTCGCCGCCATTGCGTGCGGCGGTGAAGAAGGCAGTGCCTGCTGGCAGGTTGGTGGGTGCGACCAGCACCAGCGGTGCAGTGGCAATCAGCGTGATGGGGGTGAAGTCTTTGGCCGGGTCGTAAGGCAGCTTCGAGTAAAGCATCTTCGACGAGGTGAGGTTGCCGTTGATGACGACACCCAGCGTGTGGTCATCGGTAGCCTTGGCGACCTGGTCTGCTGCGATGTTGCCCGAAGCGCCGGGCTTGTTGTCGATGATGACCGGCTGGCCGAGTGCGCGCGACAGCGGCTCTGCAATCGTGCGTGCTGCCAGGTCAGGTGTGGAGCCGCCGGGAAAGCCGACCAGGATGTGAACTGGTTTTGTCGGCCATGCGGCATCTGCCGCCTTTGTGTTTTTTTGCGCTGCAGCGCCAAAGGGCAGGGCGCAGGCAGCCATCAAAAAAGCGGCATGTGCCAGGGCGTTGCGCCTTGCCGTGCGGTAAGAGCTTGTGGTCTTTGTCATGAAGGTCTCCGAAGTACGAAAACCCTTATTGGAACAGTTTTGACGGCTCGATACCGTCGTACATCCACTTCAAACCGGCAAAACCTGCGCTCTCCTTGCCGCCCTGGAACATCAGGTTGCGCAGCTCGCGCTGCACGCCTGATGCATGGTAAATATCACCGTAAAAACGGGCGGTCAGCTGCACGCGGCCGGTGCGCAGGTAGCGCGCCTTCTGGTACTTCTGGAAGGCATCCTGGATATCGCCTTTGGTAAAACGCAGGGCCTCACGCAAAACGACCGCGTCTTCAATCGCCTGGCCGGCGCCCTGTGCCAGGTACTGCAGCATCGGGTGGGCGGCATCGCCCAGCAGGGTGACGCGGCGGTCTGTCCAGTTCTTCACCGGCTCACGGTCACACAGCACCCACATCTTCCAGGTTTCGATTTTGGCGAGCAGCTCCTTGACCTGGGGGCAGGCCTCGGCAAAACGTTCGTTCAATTCGGTGGTGTCGCCAAAGGTGTTCCAGCCTTCGTCGTACTTGTTGCTGTGAAAGACGGCAACCATGTTGAACAGCTCACCGCGCCGCAGCGGGTAATGCACGAGGTGGGTTTTTTCGCCGCCCCACAGCGTCACGTCATTGCTCCACAAATGTTCTGACACATCCTCGCGCTTGAGCACCGCGCGGTAGGCGATGTGGCCAGAGACGCGGGGCTTGCCGTCACCGACCACGGCTTCACGGATCTTGCTCCACATGCCGTCGGCTGCGATCAGCGCCTGGCCTTCAACCACTTCACCGCCCGCCAGGTGCACACGCACGCCATCGGCGGACTGTTCATACGATTCGACCCTGGCATTGGTGCGTAGCGTGGCGTTGGGCAGTGCGCGGCAGGCATCGAGGAACACCTGGTGCAGGTCGGCACGGTAAATGACGCCGTAGGGAAAGCCGTAGACCGCACGCGCCACATCGCCCAGCGGTACGCGTATGACCTTCTCGCCGGTGCGCACGTCGTTCATGCCCAGGCCTTCGGGGAAGAAGACCACCTTGTTGATGACATCGGTCAGGCCCAGGTATTCAAACATCTTGAAGATATTGGGGCCGAGCTGTATGCCGGCGCCAATCTCGCCGAACTCCGTGGCCTGCTCAAGCACCGTCACTGCATGCCCGTCTTTGGCCAGCACCATGGCCGCCGCCATCCCGCCTATGCCGCCGCCTGAGATGATGATGGGAGATTTTTCAGCCATGTCTCTGTGTCCTGGTTGGTGAATGTCATGCCCGGCCAGTAACCGGTTGATTAATGATAAGTATACTTATTATATTTGACCTTGGTACATACCCTGACTTGCGGGCCGGTGCCGCGTTTGCGCCATGTATGGGGATGGGCGAGGCAGGCCTCACTTAAACTTCGCGCATGGCAAAAAGTTTTAATTTCATTGAGGCCCCCGGTCACCTGATCCGTCGCGCGCAGCAACTGGCTGTGGCCATCTTCATGGAAGAAACCGCCGGTTTCGATGTCACGCCGGTGCAGTTTGCCATTCTGAACGCCTTGATGGACGACCCCGGTGAAGACCAGATCACCCTGTCGGGCCGTGTGGCGTTTGACCCGGCGACGTTCGGCTCTGTCATTGGCCGGCTGGAGGCCAAGGGCTGGGTCAGGCGTGCTGCCGACCCCGGCGACAAACGCCGCAAGCTGCTATGGGCGACAGAAGAAGGCGCCGAGGTCGCGCTGAAAATGAAGCGCGCCGTGGGCCGTGCCCAGCAGCGCATCGTCAGCCCGCTGGAGCCTGCAGAACAGGAGCAGCTGTCCTTGCTGTTAAGCAAGATCGTCGCCGCGCACCAGGGCGCGGCTGACGAGGCCTGACGGTCCTTTTGAGCAGCTCAGACCGATTCCGAGCCGTGGAAACGGCTTTGCCGGGCCACAGGGGGCGCTCCTTTTAGGGCGCATAGAGCTACACGTAGCGAGCCACCGCGTGGCCAAGCGAAGAGAGGTCTTCGCGAGCTCAAGCCATTGAACCGGCTTTGCCGGGCCATAGGCGGGCGGCCCCCTCGGGGGGCAGCAGGTTTTTGGGGTCAGAGCCCAAATTCACCGAGCCTTTGGCTCGCCCTTCGGGTGCGGTGCGTTGCACCGCAGTGAAATTGGTGTCTGACCCCAATAACCTGCGTGGGGGCTCTATTCAACCAGCAGATTGAAATGCTCGACGGCGGGTGCGCCGTTGAAAAACGGTCCGACGATGGCGCGCCAGTCGGCAAAGGCCGGCGAACCGCGGAAGTCCACCGTGTGGTTTTCAAGCGTGTCCCAGTAGATGTTGACCACATAGCGCTCGGCGCTTTCAATGCCCTTGTAGATTTTGAACCCCCTGAAGCCTTTGGCCTTTGAGATGACCTCGCGAATGCCGCGCTGCAGTGCTTCATCAAAAGCCGCCTGCTGGCCGGGGTGAATGCGGATGTCAACGAGTTCGAGAATCATGTGTGCTCCTGTGTTTTGAATGGGTGGTGATGCAGCGTGTGCTGGCCGTCACTCTAACCTGATTCCTGGTGCGCCCGGGCTGGGTATTTGGCTGATGGGGCATGTAAGCCAAGCCTTACCGTTGATGGGGTTGTCATCCCGCAATGCCCGCGCCCTTGTTTGGGTAACTTCAAGGCTTCAACATTCCAAACGGAGAAACTTAATGCCCATCATTGCCTGGCTACTCGGTGTGCCACTCAGCGTTGTCCTTATTCTGATGTTGCTTGGCGTCTTCTGACGCGGCAACGGATCCGGTTATTCAGGCGGGCGTGCCGGACGCCCTTTCTAAAGCTCTCTCAAGCTCTCTCCAGGGCCATCAGCACCTGACGCAAACCGTCAAGTGCTGATTTTTTTTGGCCTGTCAGCATGGCGCTTCCCGCGTCTGTCTGTGCCCTCACAATGGCCCCGTCCACCGCCAGGGCTGCTGCGCTGGCGATTGCCGCATCGCGGTCAGGCAGCAGGCCTTCAATGACGCGCAGCATGGCGTCCTTGTGAGCCTGGGCAAGGGCCACCATGCCGGGCTGGCTGCCGCCCATCTCGGCCACCACATTGATGAAGGCACAGCCGCGAAACACCGGGTTCTCAAACCATTCCTGCATTGTTTTCACAAGTGGCTGCAGGCCACCCCCCGCTGTCGCGCCGTGGCGCCCGAGGGCATCGACAAACCATGCCATCCAGTGTTCATGCCTGTAGTTCAAATACGCCATGACCAGTTCATCCTTGCTGGGGAAGTGCCGGTAGAAAGTGAGCTTGGCCACGCCTGATTCGGCAATGATGCGGTCCACCCCCGTCGCACGGATGCCGTCAGCGTAGAAAAGGTCGTGCGCCGTGACGAGGATGCGGTCACGCGCGGAAAGTGTCGTGTCGTCCATAGCAGGCATTGTAGACAGGTCTGTCTACCTGTGCCAGAATCTGTGCATGTAGACAGATCTGTCTACTTTGACAGCTTTCCCACCCCAGCAGGAGCCACCATGGAAACCCGTCCGCCGCTTCCCCCTTTCAGCCTTGAAACAGCCAGACAAAAAGTCCGCGCCGCCGAAGATGGCTGGAACACACGCGAGCCGCAGCGTGTGTCCATGGCCTACACGCCGGGCAGCCGCTGGCGCAACCGGGCCGAGTTCGTTACCGGCCGTGAAGAAATCGCAGGGCTGCTGACCCGCAAATGGACGCGCGAGCTTGATTACCGGCTCATCAAGGAAATCTGGGCCTTTGCCAGCCACCGCATTGCCGTGCGTTTTGCCTACGAGTGGCATGACGATGCGGGCAACTGGTTCCGCTCATACGGCAATGAAAACTGGGAGTTTGATGACAACGGCCTGATGGACGTGCGCCACGCCAGCATCAATGACCTGCCGATCAGGGAAGCTGACCGCAAGTTTCACTGGCCCTTGGGCAGACGGCCTGACGACCACCCCGGCCTGAGCGATCTGGAGCTGTAATCTGGATAAACCAGTGGCGGCAGGGCGGCGATTAGAATCTCGCCTCCCTAGCCGCAAAGAGATTTTCATTTGACCGATTCAGACATCGCCACAGACGACACCCCCATTCAGGAACCCAGGCTGTGGACGGGCGATGGCTGGACTGCCAAGGTCATCAAGAACGAAGACGATGATGGCTGGGCGGTCGCCATGATCAAGGATGGCGAACCCGAGCCGGCGCTGGTCGGCCCGTGGACCATGGGGCGCGACAAAAAGAACCCCAAACCGCTCGATGGCAATGCCTTCAGCACGCTGGTCAAAACTGCCTCTGAATTTGTGCGCCGTCACGAGCAGCAACTGCATGCCTCGCTGCACCAGAGTATTGAAGTGACAGCCCATTCGGCGCGCGTCACGGTGTCGCTCGATATCGTGCCCGATGAAGACAATCCTCACGCCTTGTTGACTGCACAGGACGAGGCCGGTGAAGAACTTGCGCAGGTGCGCGTGGCGGCGTCCTTCAAGCTGAGCCGCGCCAGCGCCACCGCCTGGGCTGAAGGCGGTTTTGCCAAACCCGCTGACCGCAGTTAAGCGGTGGGCACGCACGCCGCCGCATGCGGCATTGACTTCGGCACGTCCAACTCCACGGCGGGCTGGCTCGGGCCCGGCCAGGCTGCTGGCTCCTCGCTGTTGCTGCCGCTTGAAGACGGCAAGCCGACCCTGCCATCGGTGGTCTTCTTTCATGCAGAACCTGAAGAGGGGCATGACCATGTGAGCTATGGTCGTGCAGGCCTGGCCGACTACCTTGCCGGCCATGAGGGGCGACTCATGCGCTCACTCAAAAGCCTGCTGGGCACCTCGATGATGGACGAGCACACTGAGGTCGCCGGCCGCGCGCTGCAGTTTCGTGAGTTGCTCGCGCAGTTCATAGGCGAGCTCAAGCGACGCGCTGAAACATCTGCAGGCCAGCCGTTCACGCGCGCGGTGCTGGGCCGCCCGGTGTTTTTTGTCGACGATGACAGCAAAGCCGACAAGCGTGCCGAAGACACGCTGGCCGGCATCGCCCATTCGGTGGGCCTGAAAGACATCGCCTTCCAGTACGAACCTATTGCAGCGGCCTTTGACTATGAATCGCAGATTCCGCCCGGCGCGCGTGAAGAGCTGGTGCTGGTGGTTGACATTGGTGGCGGCACCTCAGACTTTGCGCTGGTGCGGCTGGGCCCGGGGCTGGCAGGCAAGGCAGACAGGCGCGATGACATCCTGGCCAGCGGCGGCGTGCATATAGGCGGCACGGACTTTGACAAGTACCTGAGCCTGGCCAGCGTCATGCCCACGCTGGGCCTGGGCAGCCGTTTGCAGGGCGGGCTGGAGATTCCGTCGGCGCTGTTCTTCAACCTTGCGACCTGGCACACGATCAACCTGGCCTATACCAAAAAAGCCTGGGCGCAGTTGAGCGAGCTGCATCGCAGCGCGCTTGAAAAAGACAAACTCGAACGCCTGCAAAACCTGGTGCGCGAACGGGCAGGGCACTGGCTGGCGATGCAGGTTGAGGCGGCCAAGATTACGTTGTCTGATGCACCTGAAGCCGTGATGGACCTGGGCCGCATTGCGCCCGGTGAACTCCTGACCCTGCACCGGCCGGATTTCGATGCCGCGATTGATGGCCTGGTCTCAAAGGTTGAGGGCACCGTGATTACGTTGCTGCGCGATGCGGACATTGCGGCGAATGCGGTGAACACGGTGTTTTTTACCGGCGGCTCAAGCGGCGTGCCGCTCTTGCGTGAGCGGATCGCCGCCTTGCTGCCGGGTGCGCGTGCCGTGGAGGGCGACCGCTTTGGCAGCATTGGCGCGGGGCTGGCGCTGGATGCTGCGAGAAAGTTCAGTTGAAGGCTGGCGGCTATTGCCTCAGGCTGCGACGGCTGCCTGGCGCTTGCCGCTTTTGACCAGCCAGGCTTCCAGCGCTTCAGAGCCGCCTATCTTTTCACCGCCCACAAATACCTGTGGCGCTGTACCCGCACCGGCCACGGCCTGCAGCGTGCGCGAGGTAACGCCATGGCTGAGCAAAACTTCCTCGTAGTGCAGCCCGGCGTCGTTCAGCATGGCTTTGGCCCGGGCGCAGAAAGGGCAGCCTGCCTTGGTGAAGATGGTCACAGGCAGGGGCGCTTTCACATTGGGTGCCACATACTGAAGCATGGTGTCGGCGTCCGAGACTTCAAACGGGTCGCCATCGCGCTCGGGTTCGATAAACATCTTCTGCACCACGCCGTCTTTCACCAGCATCGAATAGCGCCATGAGCGTTTGCCAAAACCCAGGCTGCTTTTGTCGACCAGCATGCCCATGCCTTCTGAGAACTTGCCGTTGCCGTCCGGGATCAGCGTGAGGTTTTCCGCCTCCTGCGCCTTGCCCCATTCGTTCATGACGAAGGCATCGTTGACCGAGATGCAGACCACGTCATCAACCCCGTTGGCCTTGAAGGTGTTGGCCAGTTCGTTGAAGCGGGGCAGGTGGGTCGACGAACAGGTCGGGGTATAGGCGCCCGGCAGCGAAAAGACCACCACTGTCTTGCCGCTGAACAGGTCTGCCGTGCTGACATCTACCCACTGGTCGTCCTTGCGGGTTTTGAATGTCACGTCGGGAACTTGCTGGCCTTCTTTGTTTGGGAGCATGGGAAATCCTTTGGAGGGTTGGTCAGGGTCAGGGCGAAAGGGCAGGACGGGCTGACAGGCGCTTTAAATGCCTGCTGCCGACTGCATGTTTTTGATTGTCCGGTCACCAAAGGGTTTGCCCGTGTCAGACAGGGGCGACAGAGTGGCGACCCGCCATTACGGGCCAGCCTGTGTGCCGCATGACAATAGCGGCCTGATGAACATGCAAAAAGGGAGCCCGGGATGATTTTTGCGACCGACCTTTCGACCGTCACGCACGGCATACAGCTGGCTGTGGCGCCGGTGTTTTTGCTGACGGCTGTGTCCGGCATGATTGCCGCCGTCGCCGGGCGGCTGGCGCGCATCATTGACAGGGCACGATTCCTGGAGAACCGTCTGGACGCTGGTGACGTCGAGCACTCCCGCGCCGCACGCATGTATGCCGAACTGGGCGAACTGCGGCACCGTGGCTGGCTGGTCAACGGCAGCCTGGCATTGCTCACGCTGTGCGCCATGGCGATAGGCCTGACCATCATGCTGCTGTTTCTGGGCGAGACGGCGGAGCTGCTCATCCCGAAAATCGCCACCATCAGCTTTCTGACCGGTGTGATGTGTTTTCTCTCGGCACTGGTGTGTTTTCTGTTCGAAACCCTGCTGGCCACCCGTTTGCTGCGGTTTGCGCAAAGGCCGGTCAAGCCTGAGAAGTGACCGGGTCGTGATCCCGGCTGCGGCGGGGATGTCGAGCGGGGTTCTGCGGCTGTCGATTGCTACTATTTTTATAGCTGCTCACGTACGTATTTAAAGGGCTGAAGGCTAAAAATGCCCTCCAAAATGGCCCCCAAAACGCCTTTTGGGCGATTTGAGCTGCGCCGTTGGTGCTTTGACGCGGCGCGCCTCACTTAATGTGTCAGAAATAAATCATTATCTGATTAATGGGTTATATCTGATTCATTAAAACGTGGGCATGCCGATATTTGCACGACGATGCAGGCATTCGGCCTACTTCTCCCGGGCAAGTGGCTGGCCTAAATTCCAGTCATTACAACAAGGAGCTTCTCATGACCACCCTATTGACCTCAACAACTTCTTTGGGCGCTGTGGGCAAGTCTGCCCGTAAAGGACCCTCGCGGGCCCTGGCGCTCGGCCTGGCGCTTGCTCTGGCGTGCGGTGCCAGCTTTGCCGAAAAGCCTGAGTGGGCTGGCAAGGGAAACGGCAAAAACAAGGGTGAAAGCCATGGGCAGGTCGAGCGGGGCGAAGCCTACCGCGGTGGCCAGGGCAACAAGGGTGACCGCGTGGAGGAGGTCCGCATCGGTGGCTTCTTCGGCGAGCCGCAACGTGCGGCTGCCAACACCTATTACGGCCAGCAGTTCAGCAGCGGCCATTGCCCCCCGGGCCTGGCCAAAAAGAACAACGGTTGCCTGCCGCCGGGCCAGGCCAAGAAATATTCAATTGGCCAGCCGCTGCCGCGCGGTGTTGTGTATTACCCCGTCCCCCAACCGGTGCTGGTGCAGCTGGGCGCGCCGCCTGCAGGTCACAAGTATGTGCGGGTGGCGACTGACATCCTGCTGATTGCCATAGGCACCGGCATGGTGGTCGACGCAATTCAGGATCTGGGCCGCGTCTAATCAGCAGACTGCCGGCGCGACGGCAGCGTGGCCTCGACCGACGGCAAATCCACCATCACCGGCTGGCCCGGCGTGGTGCAGCCGGTGTCACAGCACTTGCCGGGCTGGCGGTTTCTGGTGATGGCGCGGTCGGGGTCGTGCGGTACGCCTTCACCGGCCACGCCGCGTTCCAGAATCCGCTCCACCAGTTCAACCTTGCTGCCCACCGGGTAGTTGCGGTAGATCTCCTGCTTCATCGCTGCAGGCGAACCGCCGCCGTGCAGGCTGATGACGCTGTACCAGCCGCCCTGGTAGCCAGCGGTCAGGTCTTCGATGAAACGGGCGGTTTCAATGCGCTGCTCGTAAGGCACATCGGGGTTGGCGCGCAATACTTCTGACAGCTTTGCGCCGGTCTCGGGGTTGTGGTCTTCATCCGGGCCGGGCAGGGTGACGATGAGGCCGCCGCTCACGTAATGCGCGATGCGGTGCATGTCATAGATTTTGGTCGCCAGCATCAGCTTGCCGATGTTGGAGAACACCGGGTCGGGCATGAAGGTCTTGCTGTACTCGTCAGGCTTGCCATACACGCTGGCCGCCACACCGCAGGCGTAAAAGCCCTCGGTGATGGTGATGAGCTCGACCATCTGTTCACGCAGATGCGTCTCCTTGCCCGGGTCGAACCCATTGGCCTCGCACATCAGCGCGCCGGCGCCAATCAGCAAATCACCAAAGCCCGCGCGTGCGCCTATGCAGGTGTGGCGGTGGTGGGTGGCGTAGCTGTAGGTCAGGTGGCCGGTGTGCTCCCACTCGCCTTCGTAAAACACGCTGTCCCAGGGCACGAAGACCTTGTCGAACATCACCACGCCAGTGCTCTGGCCATACTTGCGGCTGAAGAGGGCCGCGCCGTGCTCGACCTTCTCGCCGGGCCTGCCTGCAGGCCGCGCAATGATGGTGATGCCGGGCGCGTCCACCGGCACGGCGCAGCAGACGGCAAAGTCGGCGTCTTCCCTGCCCATGTTGCGGCAGGGCATGACCAGAAATTCATGCATATAGGGCGCGCCGGTCACGATGGCCTTGGTGCCGCTGATGACGATGCCTTTTGAATTGCGCTCGACCACATGCACATAGCTGTCGACGTTGGCCTGTTCATGCGGGCGGCGGCTGCGATCACCCTTGGCGTCTGTCATGGCGATGCCCAGTGTCAGGTCCTGGTCCTGCACACGGTGCAGGTAGTTCAGAAAGCGTGCAGTGTTTTCTGTGGTGCCACGCGCATCGTCGATACGGCTTGATACCTGGCCGATGGCGTTGAGCGCATCGTGCGTCAGGTAGCGCTGGGCGCAGCCGGTTTCCTGGCAGACCAGGCGCACCGCTTCGAGCTTGTTGAGCAGGTCGCCGCTGCTGGCGTTGATATGGGTCAGGCGGTTGACCAGCTTGCCGCTGGTGTGCTGCACGGCCGTCATGATGGGGGCGTATTTGGCCTTCAACGCGTAATCGTAGGTCAGCGCAATCGCATTGATGCCGGGGCCAAAGCCGCGTTCATCAACCACGCTGTCGACCAGCTGGCCGTCAAGAAAGACACGGGGTTTGTAGCGGCGCAGCGACTCGCGGAAATCATCGCCGGACATCAGGGTGGCTTGAGGGGCGGGGGCGTTCATCGTTTGTCTCCTTTTTTGTAAATTTGAACACTGTTCAATTTTAAAAACAAGCGTCAATTTCGTGCATTCCTGGCCGGCTTTACGTATATATTTGCCGTATGGAAGCCAGAGCCCAACGCCAGCAGGCGCAAACCGATTCACGCCGTGCATTGATGCTCGATGCCGCCCGCACGGTGTTTGAGAAACTGGGCATTGAAGGCGCCAGCATTCGCGAGATTGCCAGGCAGGCGGGTTACACGCCGGGCGCAATTTATTCCTATTTTGAAAACAAGGAAGCGATTTACGGCGCCTTGCTGGCCGAGTCACTGGAGCGGCTCAATGCCGCAGTCGACGCGGCTGGCGACCCTGAACTTGAGCCTGCCGACATGCTGGATGCCAAGGCCAGCGCATGGTTCAGCTTTTTCGCAACGAACCCGCGCGACCTTGATCTGGGCTTTTACCTGGTGCAGGGCATGCAGCCGCGCGGTCTCACGGCAGAGCTCAACTACAAACTCAATGACCGCCTGCATGACGCGCTGCGCCCCTGCGAAACCGCGCTGCAGGCCATGGGCTTGAGTGCCGACGATGCATTGCGCGAAAATACATCATTGTTTGCGCACGGCGTGGGCCTGCTGCTGATGCAGCACACCGGCCGCATACGCATGTTCAACCAGGACGCCACGCTGCTGTTTGAGGCCTACATCATTGACCTGGTGGAGCGCCTTCTTGCTCCCTCTCCCCCTGGGAGAGGGTAGGGGTGAGGGCCAGCACGGCGCAAATATGCGGGGGCGTCATGCACAGGCCGCCAGCCCTCACCCCCGCCCTCTCCCAGCGGGAGAGGAGGTAAAACCGTTTCAGTTTTTGTGTTGCAGTAATCCTCAGGAATAAATATGTTGCTAGATGCCGATGATTCCCAGCTTGTGCTGGTCGACTACCAGACCCGCCTGATGCCGGTCATTTTTGAAAACGAACTTGTCATCGCCAATGCCGTTCGGCTGGCGCGCATGGCTGAAATCATACAGGTGCCGGTATGGGCGACCGAGCAGAACCCCGACAAACTCGGCCCCAACGTGGCGCCGCTTCAGGCCGTGATTGAAGCCGCAGCAGGCCGCACGCTGGCCAAGATGCATTTCAGCGCTGTTGCTGATGGCCTGGGTGAATGGCTGCGGCCGCCTGTGCGCAAGCCTGCGCAGGGCGGCAATGCGCGCAGCCTGCCAAAGCACTTGCAAAAAGCTGCGCCCGAGGAAGAAGAGGGCAGAAGCATGATCGTCATCGCCGGCTGCGAAGCCCACGTCTGCCTGATGCAGACGGCGCTGGATTTGCTCGAAGAAGAGTTTGACGTGTGGGTCGTGACCGACGCCTGCAGCTCACGCACAGAGCGCAACCGCGATGCAGCGTTCGACCGACTGGCGGGGGCGGGGGCTGAACTGGTGACCACGGAGATGGTGGCGTTTGAGTGGCTGGGGACGGCTGAGCATCCGGCGTTCAGGGATGTTCAGAGCCTGATCAAGTAGCCCCTGTTTCAGCCGCCTTTCGCAGCCGGAACTTCATACGAGCCGAACACTTCGCGCGCCGACCGGGTTTCAGGCAGGATATAGACAATGCCGTTTGTTCCGGTGAATGCCGGGCTCACGACCTTGTTGTAGAACGCGGGCGGAACATTGATGCAACCGTAGGAGATGCGTTTGTCATCGGCTGCGGCGCTGCTCAGGCGCTGCGCCCGCCGTTCGCCGGGCGTGCCCTTCACCACTCGGTGCAGAGAGATGGCGGTTTTGTAGTCGATCCAGAGGATTTCTTCACCATGAAGATCGCGAGCCAGCGAGGCGACGAACCGCCCTGCGGGCGTGGTGCGTTCTTCAGGGCGAATGGTCGACAGCTTGCGGTCACCAATGCCGGGTGTGGAGTCGTCGCCGCGTGCCAGGCCCAGCAACGCAGATGCTGCGCCTTGCAGGTTCCCTGAGGCGTCAAACATCAACACGCGCGCCCTGACCTTGTCGACAATCATGAAGGGCATGCCCTGGTTGTTGGCCGAGTCGACCACCCAGTCAGCGACGTGGATGGCCTGCGCTGAGGCTTGCTCTTTTCCGAAGCTGGCGTGCCTTGCATGGCTTGCTGCAACTGGGTCTTTTGTTGGCGTGCCGGCCGCATCCTTAGCCGCAGCCTCCCCGGTCATCTTCACTGCCGCGGCAGCCCGCGAGGTGTCATCGCCAGCGAACGCCGGCTGCAGCACAAGTGTGGCTGCGAGCAGGACCAGCCCATGCCGCAACCATCGCACGGCTCGCCCCGGACCCCTTGCAGACTGCTTCATTGCAAATGCCTGAATCATTGAACGGGCAGGGGTGATTAATGGGGGCATCAGTTCGTCTGCATTACTTCAATTGCGTGCGGCTTTTGGTGCGTAAGTTGGCGCGACGTAGGCCTGCCGCGGTGGGGCGGGCACGACTGCGGGCACTTCTTCTTTTTCCTTTTCTTCTTCCTTGAAGGTGAAAAAGACGTTTCCGGCATCGGAGAAGAATGTCGGCATCACGGCCGACTGATAGGAGGCAAACACTGCAAGCGGAGGTATCGCTACTGGCACATCGGCCTTGGGCTTGATGCTTGCGGTGGTCTTCTGGACAATAGGTCCGCAGCAAGTGGTCGCCAGCGCATACTGGGCCGCGTTGGGGCCGCCCAGGGTGTAGCCTGTGAATGTCACGGACTTGTTGGTTCCAGCGGTCGCGTCGTCAAACGTTGCAGTGGCGCCCGGGCCGGCAATCAGGCTGACGCCTGGAGGGTCGCCCCTCAACGAGTAAAGAATGGTGCTGGTATTGCCGTCGAAATATTTGGTGGCTTCAGGAAACACCAGCATGCGCTGCGACAGCACTGCGCCGGCGGTCAGGATGAATTTGGTGGAATAGTCCGTCGGCGTGGTGTAGGAGACGGGGTTGTAAGTGATGAGGACAGGCGCATTGGTGACGGTGGCAGGTGGGGCCAGCGGTGCGAAGACGACTGTGCCGCCCGCAACACCCGGGCCCGTGCCATCCGTGTCTGCGCTGATGGTCAGGCCACGCGGCAGACCCAGGCTGCGGGTTGCGTCCAGCGTGCCGTTGGTGACGGTGATCTTGCTGCTGATGTTGACATCATTGGCGGCGCACATCATCAGGTTGCCGTCAGTAGTGGTAACGGCTGCGTTCAGATTGACGTTGCGGCCGGCGCTCAGAAGTATGCTTCCGTTCGTTGTGGTCATGGCCGCATTCACGTTCACATCCCGTCCACAGCAGGCTGAAAAATTCCCGTTGGTCGCCGTGACAGCGGCGTTGATGTTGGTGTCGCGGTCGGCGTTCAGCGTCAGGGTGGTCGGCGCACCGGCGGCTGTCCATGTGATCGCGTCGTTGACGAAAATATCACCGTTGCCGGGTCCGGGTGCCGTCTTGATGGTGATGCTGTTGTTGACCAGCTGTGCCGAAAGCGTGACGCCTGAAATATTGCCGCCTGCGCCAATGATGAAATCCTGGGGGTCGATCAACCATGAGCCCATCTGTCCCTGCGGTGCAACTGTGGTCACGCGCACGTCGTCACGGATATTCACGTGGGCCGCCGAGGTTTCAATAAAGCCGCCGTTTCCGCCGTTGGGCGCGCTGGCATCGAGTGTGCCGCCCACGTTCATGGTGCCCGTCTCCATATCGCCAAGAAGCAGGATGGTGCCGTTGCGATTGGCGATGGTTTGAGCCTGGATCACGCCGGTGTTGTTGACGACGGTGTGGAGCAGGTTGCCTGCCGCCTGTGCTGTGAGCAGCACGCGGCCGCCGTCGGCCTGAATCATGCCGCCGTTTTCAACCAGGGCATTGACCGCTCCCTGGGCCACGGAAATATTGAGCAGGCCGTCACCGTTCACATCCATCGTGACGGCGTTGCCGGCTGCGAGCGCAACAGATCCCAACCTCGCGGAAATAACGCCCTGGTTGCTGACGCTTTTCCCCATCAGCGCGACGTAACCGCCATCGGCTGCGGTGATGTTGCCCCGGTTGATGATCGTGCCGCTTCCCGCGTCCGTGAATGAATAATTGCCGGCCATGAAGTTTGCGTCGGTCAGGCTCATGGTGCTGGCGACCAGTCCGCCCACGTTCACCGATGCACCGCTGCCAAACAGCACGCCGTTGGGGTTGAGCAGGAAGACCCTGCCGTTGGCCGACAGGTTGCCCATGATGCTGGACGGATCTGCCCCGAGGACGCGGTTCAGCGCGACCGAGGTGCTGCCCGGTTGCAGGAATTGCACGGTCTGGCCCGCTGCAATCCCGAAACTCTGCCAGTTCACGACGACATTGGCGGTCGACTGTGTGATGGTTGTGGCCGAACCAGCGCTTGAGATGGTGGCGGCGCCAGCGGCAACGACGCCGTTCGCCGGCAGGGCGTACACGGACGCGCCGAAGCTGAGCATCAGGCAGGCTGACAGCGCATTGATGGCGAATCGCGCGACTGATGGCGCTCCACTGATGCCCGAGGATTGTTTGCCCGCCCCTGTGGCGTTCTCCGGGACGGCGACAAATGTTCCCGAGCTTTCGTTCCAGATGGATTTGTAAATTTGGTTCATGGAGGGTTCCTCAAATGTTGTACGGGTTCATGACGGAATAAGCACCGGTCAGAAATATTTGATGGCCTGAATCCAGAACCTGCCGGACTTGTCCGGCGCCGAGATGGCAGCCTCATTGCCCATCTTGACGGCGTAGTAGGCCCGCACCAGGAAGTTGCCGCTCTCGCCCCAGCTTGCGCCTATGCCGTAGGCGCCCAGGCTCCTGCTGTTGATCCCGGCCGCCCAGGGGTTTTTGTTGATGGTGACACGGCCCGCATCCACGAAGCCAATGAGGTGCATCTCGCCCGGCATGCGCTCCGACAATTTGGGCAGCAGCAGGCGGGCTTCGAGATTGACGAGGTAGCCCTCGTCGCCATAAGCCTCACCCTGGGGATAGGCGCGCACGCCGTTCATGCCGCCAAGACCCAGCTTCTCGGACGAGTCGAGGTTTTTCGAAGCGGCCTGCCCACTGAGGGATGCGTAGAGAGACACCGCATTTGTGACCCGCTGCAGTCGCGTGACGGTAAAGCCGAGCTTGCTGTAGGAGCCCTTGGTGCGGGCGCTGGCTGCATCAGCAGCAAGGACCGCTGGCGTCTTGATGTCCAGGTTACCCGCCGACAGTGTCAGTGAGTAGGCGCTGATGCCTCCACCGCCCAGGCTGTCCGTGTGATTGCCATAAAGGCTCCCGATCAATACATTTGCCTTTTTGTCTGTCACAGACGGAAAGGCGTCCACCTTGTCCTTGAAGGTTCGCGCTTCGTAGGCAAGCTGGGTATAGAGATTGGTGTTGCGTGAGCGGATCAGCGGATAGATGCCGTAAATGCTTGCAATTTCTGCGGTACCGCTGGCCAGCAGCGGCGCAAATTCCTTGCCCAGGTGGTACTGAAGCCTGCTGTAGGACACGCCCAGGGTAGCTTTGCCGTATGGAACCTGGTAGGAGAGGCGGCCATAGGTCAGGCCGGAACCGGAAGTGACCGCGCGTACGCTGGCCACATCACCCAGCCCAAGCGGATTGTTCAGGTTGACTGTCGTGCCAAGCCGGTATTCGCCGGTGTATCGGCTGCCTGCGTTGTCGATGTCGACCTCGCCATTGACGCGCTTGCCGGGGGTGAGGTCGATGATCAAATCGGAGCTTCCCGGCTCGGTGCCCGGCACCAGCGTTGAGCTGACCTTGACGCCCGGCGTGTCGGAGAGCAGCAGAAGCCGGCTCTCCAGCGGGTCATTCATGATGGGGTCGCCGCTGTTCAGGCCTTCCAGAAGCCGATAAGCCTGGGCGTCGGCAAGATTGGTCTGGTTGCGCAGAATGACCTTGCCGTATTTCCCCTCGCTCACCTCAATGGTGACGCTGTTGTTCTGGATTTGCTGCGCCGGCAGGTAGGCCCTGGCTACAAAGTAGCCGTTTTTTGCATAGTGGCCCGTGATCCTTGCCGCCATCTCACGCAGTTCGCTGATGGTCAGTTCTGTTCCGGGTGTGAAACCCGCGATGGCGATGAGCTCTGCTTCAGAGTAGGCCCTGGCCCCTGTGACATTCAGGGTGCGAACCAGAATTTTCGTCTGGTCGTTTGTCGTCACAACCGGCGCACCGCGCTGGATGCTGATTTCAGGAAGCGCTTTCTGGGGCAGTGGAGGTGCGGGGATCTGTTGTATCTGGCTACCCGCGTTGGGCAGCTGCTGGGCGTATACGCCTTGCCCCAGCGTCAGCAACGCCAGAGGTAAAAATCCAAATCCGAGAATTTCCGTTCTGGACAGACCTTTACGCACTGTTGGCGGGCGTGGATTCTGCGGGCGTCCGGCAGAGGGCGGTGGGCTGCTTGAATCGTGACTCTGCGCTGCAGCGACCGTTTTGGATGTATTTATTTTTTTCATTGATATATTTATCTCCATTGATGAAATATATCGATGACCGGAAATATAGATGTAGTCGAATGGCCTGTCTTTGGATGGTGTAGGGCCCCCAGTTATCTATTCCGTAGAAGGCCAAAAAGGCTGTTTCAGCCATTTGAATCGGTTAGCCGGCCAATGAATCAGCCCTTGAACGCCATTCAAACAAGGCGTGATTTCAATGCCAGGGGGACTGCAGTTTTGGGCGGCGTCAGGCTGCTGAAAGCCCGTTATCCATAATTATGAATTCAGATTAAGGCCGGCCATATTGCCTGTCCGGACCTGACCCGAAGTGGGCGGGTTGGCGCGATGCGATGTAGTGCGTGACCGGGCCATCGTGAATGTATAGAGTCAGATCGAGCAGAACCAGTCAGAACAAACGGAGATCAATAAACATGACAAGCTACGCAGATTTCTACCGCCAGTCGGTTGACCAGCCCGACGCCTTCTGGACAGAGCAGGCCAAGCTGATCGACTGGCACAAGCCCTTCACCCGCGTCTGCAATTACGACAAGCCGCCATTCGCGCACTGGTTTGAGGGTGGGCAGACCAATCTGTGCCACAACGCTGTTGACCGCCACCTGGAAACACGCGGCGACCAGGCTGCGCTGATTTACGTCTCAAGCGAAACCGGTATTGAAAAGACCTACAGCTTCAGGGAGCTGCACGTCGAAGTGCAGCGCATGGCGGCCAGCCTGCTGGCCATGGGCGTGGTCAAGGGCGACCGCGTGCTGATTTATATGCCCATGATTGCCGAGGCGGCGTTTGCCATGCTGGCCTGCGCACGGCTGGGCGCCATTCACTGCGTCGTGTTTGGCGGTTTTGCCAGCGGCTCGCTCGCTTCGCGCATCGACGACGCAACGCCCAAGGTCATCATCAGCGCCGATGCCGGTTCGCGCGGCGGCAAGGTGGTGGCGTACAAGCCGCTGCTGGATGAAGCCATTCGCCTGGCCCAACACAAACCCGACACCGTGTTGCTGGTCGACCGGGGGCTGGCACCCATGGAACTCGTCAAGGGACGTGACCTGCTCTGGAGTAAGCTGCGCGCCAAATACATGGCCGCACAGGTGCACTGCGTGTGGCTGGACTCCGCCGACATCAGCTACACCATCTACACCAGCGGCACCACGGGCAAGCCCAAGGGTGTGCAGCGCGATACCGGGGGGTATGCGGTGGCACTTGCTGCCAGCATGAAGCACATCTTTGACGGCCGCCCTGGTGAAACCTATTTCTCCACCAGCGACATCGGCTGGGTAGTGGGCCACAGCTACATCGTCTACGGTCCGCTGATTGCGGGCATGGCGACCATCATGTACGAAGGCCTGCCGACGCAGGGCATGGACAAACAACCCGACGGTGCGATCTGGTGGAGCCTGGTCGAGAAGTACAGGGTCACGGCCATGTTCAGTGCGCCCACGGCGGTGCGCGTGCTGAAAAAGCAGGACCCGGCGCTGCTCAAAAAATACGACCTCTCCAGCCTGCGTGCGCTCTTCCTCGCGGGCGAACCGCTGGACGAACCCACGGCGCGCTGGATCAGCGAGGGCCTGAATGTTCCCATCATTGACAACTACTGGCAGACCGAAACCGGCTGGCCGCTCATCACCATTGCCAACGGCGTTGAAAAGAAGGCCAGCAAGTTCGGTAGCCCCGGCATCCCGATGTACGGCTACCGCGTGAAGATACTGCACGAGTCCACAGGCGAAGAACTCACGCAGCCGAATGAAAAAGGCGTGGTCGTGATTGAGGGGCCAACGCCGCCCGGCTTCATGCAGACGATCTGGAAGGACGATGACCGCTTCGTCAACACCTACTGGAAGTCGGTGCCCGGCAAGATGGTCTACAGTACCTTTGACTGGGGCATCAAGGATGAGGACGGTTACTTCTTTATTCTGGGCCGCACCGACGACGTCATCAACGTCGCCGGGCACCGGCTGGGCACGCGCGAGATCGAGGAAAGCATCTCGGGCCATGCGGGGGTGGCCGAAGTCGCCGTGGTGGGCGTGGCCGACCAGCTCAAAGGCCAGGTCGCGATGGCCTTCGTCGTACCCAAGGATTCGTCCGTCATCAGCGACAGCGCCGCGGCCATGAAACTCGAAGGCGAGATCATGAAGCGCGTGGATGGTGACCTCGGCGCCGTGGCACGGCCGTCACGCGTACGCTTTGTGTCGGTGCTGCCCAAGACCCGCAGCGGCAAGCTGCTGCGCCGCGCCATCCAGGCCGTGTGCGAGGGCAGGGACGCGGGCGACCTGACGACCATGGATGACCCGGCGGCGCTGCAGCAGATTCGGGATCGGGTCGCGACGAGCTGAAGAAGCTATTTCTGCGGATGTAAAGTCGGCTTTACATTTTTGGGGCCGAGCGGCGGATTGTTTCGGCCGGCGGGGCATTTTTAGGTCATTTTTTGCCGTTTTTGAGTGTCAAAAACGGCTGAAGACCAATGAATACAGGCGTGAGCAGCTACTGAATTAATAGCAATTCGCTTGTTTCAGCGTCGCCCTGACGCATTCGGGCACTGGTCTGGTAGCTAGAGCTTCAGCAAATTGCAGAAGATCCGCTTTCGGCATAGGTGGAAAATCCGGTGGAGCAGCAGATTCGGGATCGGATGGCTCGAGCCGACAACTTTAGAAGTCTGGCTGACAAGTTACGTAGATTCTTCGTCGAAGTAGTCGCTATCAATTTTCGGGACTTTGACCGTCCGGGAGGAAACTCCGACCTCATGATCAATCATCAGCTCCGCCATTTTTGGCCCATCGACCAGGACGATTCGTTCTACTGATTTCGCGAACTCGATTGCCTGATTCGTGTATCCCGAGGTGGTTATGAATACGCCTTTATTGGCTCTTTGCCCTGCTAGTGCGCCATAGAAACCTTGTACTTCTGGCCGCCCCACGGTACTTTGCCAACGTTTTGCCTGAACGTAAACTTTTTCAAGTCCGAGTTTGTCTAGAGAAATTACTCCATCGATTCCGCCATCGCCAGAACCCCCGACGCGCTGTATGTCTGCGCGGCTTGCTCCGTAACCCATTTTGTGAAGCAAATCCAGAACTATGCTTTCAAAATAGGAGGGGGAAACAGCTTTCAGTGATTCAAGCAGCTCTGCTGCTACTGAACGGCGCAATTCCGATACCGCTCCCGCAAGACGCTCGTCCGGACTGGTGACAGCCGACGCTACGGTCGTAACCTGCAACAAATCGGGGGAGGCGAGTGATTCGCTGCTAGGTGAAGGTCGCAACCTTACGTCCATGAAGCCGATCGCAAGTTGCTCGACATCTTTTTCTGAGAGTGGACCAGTGTGAGACAGGACGAATTGCCGTCCTTCTTCAGTTAGTTGCCAAAACCCCCGGCGAGGACTGGTGGACAAACCGGCTCGTTTTAGACGATCGTGGGCCCAACCAGCTCGATTCTTGTATATCGGTTGGGATCCGCTAGGAAGTAATTCTTGTCGATCAATCTCAGATACACCTAGGGTTTGAGCCGCTGCTTCATGCGCATCTCGTGCTGAGGCCCCATTTGGGTGAGATGCGTAGAAAACGCAAAATGGGTTCGATGAATTTGTCGTAGGTGGGAACAGCCATTGGTTGTTTTCTTTCGCTGGGATTTTTTGGTTATAGGACTATTTAAAGTTTGATAGGACTGTGCACTATTTAATGCTGAGGGCCAAATCGATCTTGGCCTATTCTGGCAAATACCGCTTCAGCAAATCACAGAAATGATCAGCCGCCGGCGTCAGCGGCAGATCGGGCCGGCGTATGAGCACGATGTCGGGCGCCGGCAGCTTTTCCTTGATGTTGATGACCTCCAGCACATCGCGCGTCAGCGGAAATTCATTCCACTGCGCCGGCAGGATCGCCAGCAGATCGCAGCTTGAGAGAGCCACCATCACGGACAGCGCGGAATGCGTCTGAAGGGTGATGACGGGCGGGGGCATCTTGTGTTTGGCAAACAGCTCGTTCAAATCCGTCGCAGCATTGAAGTCGAGGGTAGTGGTGGCCCATTCGGCTTTGGCGAGATCCTTTATGGACTTTGCGCCCGCCAGCGGGTGGCCGCGCCGGCCAATCACAGTGCGTGTGTTTTTCAGCAGTGTCTCGGCAACCAGCCCGCCTGCGGGTTCGCCGCGTGGTGAGGCGCCCAGGTAGAAGTCAATGCTGCCGTCCTGCAGGCCGGCCTCCATGGCGGGGTAAAGGCCTTCAATGATCTTGAGCCGTACCAGCGGATAGCGGCGGCGGAAGACCGGCAGGGCTTCGGGCAGCATGCCCATGTGCGGCATGATGGACAGGCCCACCGTGATGGTGCCCAGCATGTCGCCGTCGGTCTGGTCGAAATCCTCGCGCGCACGGCGCACCTCGTTGATCACTGCACTCGCGCGTCGGTGAAACAGCTTGCCGGCAGGCGTCAGCACCATGCCACGCGCTTCACGTTCAAACAGCGTCACACCCAGCTCGCGCTCCAGTGCGCCAATGCTGCGCGTCAGGGCCGGCTGGGCCAGGTCAAGGTGGCGGGCTGCGGCCCTGAGGCTGCCGCGTTCAACGACTGCGACCATGTCGCGCATCTGTGTGAGTTTCATGTCTTCAAGGAATGGTGATCAAGGTTTACCCTTGAAAAGGGTATGTATTTTTGGCATCGGTGAATGAATTTTGCCATCTTTTTTTAATCGCTTACAGCGACTAAATTTCGGCATCGGCTGGTCAACAGGCCATCGCGAATTTCATAAATTCAATAAATACCGGAGACAAAAACATGACATCCATCACCACACGCCGCAGGCTAGCCCTGTTCGCAGCAGCCTTTGCAGCCACCCTCGGTCTCGGCCTGAGTACCTCCGCATTCGCCCAGGCCTGGCCCAACAAGCCCGTGCGCATGATCGTGCCCTTCCCGGCAGGTGCCGCCCCCGACGTCATCGCCCGCCTGGTCGCCGACAAGCTCGGCACCGCCTGGGGCCAGAGCGTCATCGTCGACAACCGCCCCGGTGCAGGCGGCATTCCCGGCATGAGCGCCCTGGTGCGCTCCGCCAATGACGGCTACACCATAGGTTTTATCCCCGCAGCGGTTCTGACTCTGACGCCAGAGCTCTACAAGAACCCCCAGTTCAACCCTGACACCGACATCGTCCCTGTCGCCGCTGTAGGCACCAGCCCCA
>NZ_JACPOF010000019.1 GCF_016185115.1 Polaromonas sp.
GACGGCGGCAGCAGAAACCCGGTCTCCCGGTCAACCTGACGGAAATTGCTCATCACTCGCCACCAAACTCGTCCGACAATCAACTCAGGCCACAGAATCTCATCCCTGACCTCGAATCAAGTCCGACAGGCTGCTAGACGATCCGCTATCTCGGCGGCGGGCGCGGACGCCGCTACGCTCTACGAGGGGCTTCGCGTCGTGCGCGCCCCGACTTCATCGACATCGCCTGTTCGAGGGATGTCGCCCCCTTCTGGCCTAACTCCTTTGCTGCTGCTTCGTGCGCGCGTAATGCGCCAGAGCCGCGTGGTAGCGCTCGCGCGTGTAAGCCGCCAGCGCCGCCTTGGTCGGAAATTCGCGGGTGATGGGCTTGCCGCTGTCCGGGTGGCCGGGCAGGACCTCCGCATATTGCTTTGCGAGATCGACGACAAACTTCATCGGCGGCTGGTCCTCGGTGCTGAGCTTGGGCCATGTCCACGTTCCTTGACACGTTCCTTGAGACGTTCCGCCGCTCGTATAGCTCCCGCTGCCGTTTGAGCCATCGAGCGAGAAGGTGTCAGACCCGGTCTGCGTAATGGTCCATGTGCCGTTGGCCGCTGTATTTCCCTTTACGCCGGACACGAACACCTGACTCCCCGTCGCGGGGCTGCTCGCATTTGTTGTGATCACGATAGGCGAGGTGTTCGTGGCATTGCTCACTTGCCCCTGTGTAAAAACGCCGGAGCTGATGCCGTTCGAGGGCTCGCCGTCCGAGGGGTCGTAGAGCTCGAAGGTATTCAGCCCGGTGACCTTGATGATCCACTGACCGTTGGCCGAGGTGTTCCCCTGTACGCCGGAAATGACCACTTGGGCGCCCGAAGGCGGGATGTTGCTCGAGTCGCTGGTGATGGTGATGGGCGAGTCTTTCGTGGCGCCGCTGACATGGCCCAAGGGCCAATCGAAGCTGGAGCCATATCCTTCGATCCACGTCGGACAGTCGGTACGCGGCGACGCGCGGTTGATCGCAGAGGCGAAGCTCGGGGCGTTGAGGTCACGCTGGTTGAGGCTGATCGTTTGTGTCGGCGAGACCAGGTCCTGGACGAACCTGAGGATGGACGTGTTCTGATACTGGGTCGAATCGATCCCAGGATCGATCCAGGGAGAGATCAGGATGGCCGGGATGCGGGGGCCGAGCAGGGAGAAGTCGAAAAGCACCTGGGAACCCGAGCCATTCGGCTGATAGACGCCATCACCGGGCGGGACCGCGGAAGGCGGCAGCACGTGGTCGTAGATGCCACCATTTTCGTCGAACGTGACGATGAACAGGGTGCTGTCCCAATATTGGCTGTTGCGCAGGCAGTTGTATATGTCCGCGACGAAGTTCTCGCCCCATCGGACATCGGCGGCAGGGTGCATGCTGTTGCCGTTGACGGCGGCCTCGGCCCCGTAGCCTCCGAAGCTAGTGTATCGATCTTAACAAAGGATTCCCAAGGTTCGAACGCTGTGCGAGTCTTGGAAGATGAAGAGAACACGAGCGTGCATCTGGCTGTGTCCTGAGGATCGGGCGACGCTGGAAGGTTGGGTTCGCGAGCGGAACAC
>NZ_JACPOF010000026.1 GCF_016185115.1 Polaromonas sp.
AATATCTTGATCTTTTCAGTGAGGTCGATATCGCGCTCGATCCGTTTCCGTGTAACGGCGGGACCACGACCTGTGACGCGTTGTGGATGGGGCTGCCGGTGGTGGCCTTGGTGGGTGACACGTTCCTTTCGCGCGCGAGCTTTAGTGTGCTAACCGCGGCGGGTCTGGCTGAATTTGCCGTTAATTCGAGCGTCGATTATGTCGCCACGTGTGTGCGCTTAAGCGACGATCTATCGCGATTGGCGGCATTGCGCGCCGGCCTGCGGGCGCAACTCGCGGCGTCAGCACTGCTGGATAGCGCAGGCTTTACGCGCGCCCTAGAGCAGACGTTCCGCGGTCTATGGCAGCGGTATTGCGCGGGGCAGTCAGCATGAGCGCGCGTCCCGCAGTCAAGCGTCTGCTGAACGATGGGCTGATCCAGCATCAGGCGGGAAAACCGGCGGCCGCGGCCGCGTGTTATCGCCAGGTCTTATGTCGCGAGCCGCAACACGCGGATGCCTTACATCTGTTGGGGATCGCGGAACGCGACCAAGGACATCTACACGACGCCCTAAAGCACTTGCAACGCGTCGTTCGGCTACGGCCCAAATTCGCCGAAGCGTATGGCAATCTGGGCTTGGTGTATGCCGAGCTTGGCCTCGCCGCCGAGGCCGTGCAGAGCTACCAACGCGCGATTGAATTGAATCCGACGCTGGTCGAACCCCACTACAATTTGGGTAATCTTCGACGCGATCGAGGCGAATCCACGGCGGCTTTACACTGCTATGAAACGGCACTCGCGCGCCGTCCGTTCGCCGCGGGCTACGCGGCTTACGCCGCGTTGTTGTTGGAGTTGAATCGACACGCAGAAGCCGCGACGGCATACTGCGCGGCGTGTGAGCTCGCGCCCAATGACGCGGCGCTATGGAATACGCTGGGCACGGTATTGCAATGGCAACGACAGTTCGAGGCGGCGATCAGCTGCCATTATCGCGCCACGCAGATCGATCCCAACCTCGCAGAGGCCCATAACAATCTGGGCAACGCGCTGAAGGACCACGGGCGGCCAGCGGAGTCGCTAGTGTGTTATCGACGCGCCTTAGACCTGGCTCCGAATTTAAAAGCGGCGTGGAATAATTTGGGCAATGCCTGTCTCGCGTTAGGACAGGGCGGCGACGCGCTGCTGGCTTTTAATCAAGCGTTGCGGATCGATCCCGGGTTCGCCGACGCGCATTTAAATCTCGGCAATGTGCTCAAACTGCGCGGCAATCTGGCCGAGGCGACGTTTTGTTTTCGCCAAGCGCTGGCGCTGAAGGCGAATTTTGTCGAAGCGCATAACAATTTGGGCGTGGTGTTGACCGAACAAGGCCAGCATGCAGAAGCAGTCGCCGCGCTCGAAACGGCATTATCGCTTAACGTCGAATTCGCGGAGGCGCACAACAATCTGGGCAATGTGTATAAGAACCAAGGCCGCCTTGGCGAGGCCCTAGCGAGTTTTCGCCAAGCGCTGGCGTTACGTCCGGCCTATCACGCGGCGCATAGCAATTTATTGTTCACGCTGAATTATGTAGATGGGGTGAGTCGACAGGAGATCTTCGACCTGCATCGCGACTTCAACGCG
>NZ_JACPOF010000027.1 GCF_016185115.1 Polaromonas sp.
GAGCTTGTCTGCGCCGCTGCCGCTGAAGCTGAGGGTGATGGTGTCGCCGGCCTTGGCGGCGCTGGCGAGGTAGGCGGTGTAGGCCTTGCCGCCGCCTTTCTGGATGGTGCTGCCCTGGCCTTGCAGGCTGGCGGGGTCGAACGCGAGGTCGTTCCAGGCGTTCGCGCCTGAACCTTCCTTGATGATCAGCCGCTGGGTTGCGTCCAGTTTGATGCCCAGGTAGCCGGCGCCGCCGGTGGCTGCGGCATAGTCGAAGTTGTTGACGGTGATGGTGTTGGCCTGGTCCGTTCCCTTGGTGATGACCAGTCTCTTGCCTGTGGAGGATGCGCTGTCGTCGTAGACGGCGTAGTTCAGGTAGTTGCCCTCGGCGTCCCTGGCTTGCCATACGTTGCGGTAGCCGGTGGTTTTACCGCCGGTGGCGGCGTTGCCATCGATCAGGATGCGCCCGCTGTTGTCGGAATCGGTGATGGTGTCCTTGCCCCAGGGACCTTCGAAGCGGTAGCTGTCGCTACCGGCACCTCCCTCAAGGATGTCGTTGCCGGCTTCACCGCTGAGCTGGTCGTCATCCGAACCACCGAGAAGGGTGTCGTTTCCGTCTCCGCCGTAGAGGCTGTCGGTGCCTGCGTTGCCTTCGAGGTAGTCGGCGCCGCCTTTGCCGTCGATGAAGTCGTTGCCTGCACCGCCGTAGAGGTCGTCTTCGCGCGATTCTCCTTCAAGGATATCGACTGCGTCATTTCCAAATATGACTTTGCGCGCCACAGTGCCTGAGTTGGGTACGCCTACCCGCACGGCTAGTGTCTGACCGCTTTCAGCATCCGAATAATCGACGCTCTCCCTGCCTTGCAGCAGCAGCCCACTAGCAATGTCTTGATTGTTGCGATCGACGAACACACTTAGCATCGCGGCTCGATCGGCTATCCATTTGTCGGTGTAGTTCGACGCGACATGTCCAGCTTGCAACGAAGCCTTGTCAGCAAGCCAGGCATGATACTTATCGCCCCAGGCGGCAGACTGCCACAGCGATTCGATCGCGTTGATTCCGTCTTGGCCGACCGGACTAAGGACGAAGGGCGAGAGCGTTTGCAGTGTGGCGATTTCTTCGAAGCCGATGCGGGCTTTGGCTTGGGTGGCCAAGTTGCTTCCCGCGAGGCTGATGGTTACTTTGCCTGACAGGACTTGGAAGGCGTTCGCCTTGATGAGTTCGTCGAGCTTTTCATGGTAGTCAACGCGATTAGGCGCATTGTCTGGGCCGATGTCACCAACCAGTGTTGCCGTGAAATTGCCTACGCCAAAAACCATGCTGCGCACACTATCCAGAACGCCCTCGTAGCTCGCCTTCACGTTGTTCGAGCCTGCCCGGATGATGTCGTTCAGTTTGGCAAACGTCATCGAGCCATCAAGCTTCTCCAGCGCGACGCCAAGCGCAAGCAAATCGGTTTGCTTGTACATCGCGTGATTGCTGGCGCCTTCGGTCGAAAGACCTTCCTGGTTCAACGCAACGCGTCCCCCGTACTGATTAAAGCCGGGCGCCAAAAAGTAAGCGTCCGCCACGCTATTCGTGGTCAAGCTGATGCCGTTTTGCGCGTAGTAGTTGGCCTGCTTCGCTGCTACCTCATTGAAGCTTCCTGTCAAGCCAAGCAGCTGGGCGATCTGATCGAAGCTGGTTTTCACGTTCAGGGCCGCGACATTGCTAAAGCCCGCGCTGTTGAAAGTGCTGACAGCCTGCACACCAAACTGATTGC
Organism: Polaromonas sp.; assembly: GCF_016185115.1. Classification (GTDB taxonomy): domain Bacteria; phylum Pseudomonadota; class Gammaproteobacteria; order Burkholderiales; family Burkholderiaceae_C; genus Polaromonas. The sequence continues at coordinate 1,743 of NZ_JACPOF010000027.1, forward strand.
CAAACAAGCGAGTGAATGTGGTGGCCAGGTAGCCACCCAGGCTGTGACCATTGACACCTGTGATGGTGCTGACATCGATAGTCGGACCAGTACGGACGATTGGTTCGGCTACCAAAGAAAAGGCGTTGTCGGAGATGACCTCTCCTGTCACCGGGTCTATGGTGGTGGCGCCGTACTGAATTTGCCGAACAACGGTCGCCGATTCAGGGGCGGTTATGCGCAGCCACCAGTTCACCATTGCGACAATTTGGTCCTTTGGCACACCGGTGGCAGCCAAGGAAACGTCGTCAGCGAGGTCTGCAGCGCCTTGCGTACCGCGCATGGACACGTAGGTTTGACCCTCGTATTCCGTGCCGGATTTGCCACGCCAAATTACTGCGTCAAATCCGGGGCCCAAGGGAGTGGGTGTTTCTATGCTGTTTAGGACGTCAAAGTTGCTTGCCAGAAAAGTGGCTTGCGCAAGGGTCATACGCGATTCGAGTTCACCTAATAGTTGCTCCTGTGTCATTCCTTCGGTCACAGGTCGATAGGCTGCGTCGGCTAGCAGCGCATTGATGTAAGCGGATTCAATCTGTTTCATTGCGCACTCCCTTGCTTTACTAGTTTGTCGATATCTAAACGATTCATGGCGTTGGGAACTGGTGGAGAACATGAATGAACGCCCCCCAATAACGCGGTGCCGGCGATCCGCCCACCCTTTGTGCGTAGTATTTCGTAGGTTAGAAATGGCTCACCTGTATCAGCGTTGAGATAGGTGATTTGTTGCGCGTCAATGTTTATCCAGTAGCCCAGAAGATCAACGTACCGGGTTTCGGCCCTCTTGGCTCGTTTCACTTGACTTGCGCCTGGACTTAGCTTCACTACCGCACGCTCTTGACAAAGCTTTTCAAACTGCCGCATCCCCACAATTTCATCCACGAAGGGTCCCACCAAGAGTAGCGGCAACATCAACAAACGTAGCAGCCAGCTCGCATAGAGTTTCAAGCCGAACCAGCGAGGAATCTTGATGGTGAGGGAGACCGTCAACAGAAGCCAGAAAATGGCGGCCCCCAAGAAAATCGAACCGATCATGTACTGCTCCTGCCGACATCTGTGATTTGAGACGCGCGACACAACGGAGCACTATCCATCCGCCTCCCGGGCCTTTTTCTGTCCGCAAGCCGCGCGGAGTACGCGTGAGCACTTTTCTCTTTTTGATGCCCTAAGCGCCGTTGAGAAGCGCGCTTTTCAGCCCTGCGGCGCCATTTTTCGTTTTTGAATCGGCCTGTAGACCCTAGCCGACATGCGCTGGCAGCTATCGAATCAATAGCAACTCCGCGCGCGTCCTCCCCATCCAGGTGATCCGCCCCATTGGCGCTTGCATCCAGCGCGATGCTGGATTCGTCACCCATCAGCAGGTCGTTGCCCGCCCCGCCGTACAGCACGTCGTCCTTGCCGCCGCCAACGAGAGTGTCATTGCCCTCCTCGCCATCCAGCTCGTCATTGCCCCAGGCCGCAGGGTCAGTGGCTGCGCTGCCGGCGAGGCGCGCGGCCTCCTGGTCGCCCCACAGCTGGTCGGCACCGTCACCACCATCGATGAAGTCATCGCCGTGGCTTGCACCATCCACGGTGTTGAGGTAGCCGGCCTTGACGGTGCCGTCGCCATCGATGTTGTCATTGCCCTGGCCGCCTTCAAGGATGTCGGCCCCGGCCATCCCGCTGATCTGATCGTCGCCCTCGCCGCCGTCAACCAGGTCATCGCCCCAGCTGGCGATGACCTGGTCGTCTCCGGCGCCGGCGTCGATGACGTCGC
>NZ_JACPOF010000005.1 GCF_016185115.1 Polaromonas sp.
CGGTGCGATCGAGTTGCCAGAAGGCAAGGAAATGGTCATGCCGGGCGACAACGTGTCGATCACCGTCAAGCTGATCAACCCGATCGCCATGGAAGAGGGCCTGCGCTTTGCCATCCGTGAAGGCGGCAAGACCGTCGGCGCCGGCGTCGTGGCCAAGATCATTGCGTAATTCTGCGAATACTTAAGGAATTACCATGGCCACCAAGCAAAAAATCCGCATCCGCCTGAAGGCGTTTGATTACAAGCTGATCGACCAGTCGGCAGCTGAAATCGTTGACACCGCCAAGCGTACCGGCGCGATCGTCAAGGGCCCCGTGCCCCTGCCGACCCGCATGAAGCGTTTTGACATCCTGCGTTCGCCGCACGTCAACAAGACCTCGCGCGACCAGCTCGAAATCCGTACGCACCAGCGCCTGATGGACATCGTCGACCCAACGGACAAAACCGTTGACGCCCTGATGAAGCTCGATCTGCCTGCTGGCGTCGACGTCGAAATCAAGCTGCAGTAAAGAGAATCGGGGTTTGGGCAACAGCCTGAACCCCAAAAGAACAGGTTTTGGCGCGGGCTTGCCATTTTTGGCGGCCCGCGCTATACTCTTGGGCTGTCCTTGGCGTGTTCACACGGCGAGGGCGGTTTTATTAACAGTCTTCTACACAAAAACGTCTGTGGCCAATTGAAGTCGCAGCGGTGGAAGTTACGAAAGAACACATCATGAGTCTGAGCAACTCCCTCGGGTTGCTGGGCCGCAAGGTTGGCATGATGCGTCTGTTCACTGATGATGGGGACACAGTTCCTGTCACGGTGGTGGATGTATCCAACAACCGCGTGACCCAGGTTAAAACCGAAGCAAATGACGGCTACAGTGCCCTCCAAGTGGCATTTGGCTCGCGCAAAGCATCGCGCGTGACCAAGCCGGCCGCCGGCCACCTTGCAAAAGCAGGTGTTGAAGCTGGTGAAATCCTTAAAGAATTCCGCGTGACCGCTGATGTCGCAGGCAAATACGCAGCCGGTACGGTTGTGCCTGCTGCTGACGTGTTTGCCGTGGGCCAGAAGGTGGACGTGCAGGGCACTTCCATCGGTAAAGGCTTCGCCGGCACGATCAAGCGTCACAAGATGAGCTCGCAGCGCGCGTCGCACGGTAACAGCCGTTCGCACAACGTTCCCGGCTCCATCGGTATGGCGCAGGATCCCGGTCGTGTGTTTCCTGGTAAACGCATGACGGGCCACCTCGGTGACGTCACCAAGACCACACAGAACCTCGACATCGTTCGCATTGACGAAGCCCGTCAACTGCTGATGATCCGTGGCGCCGTGCCTGGTTCCAAAGGCGGTTTTGTCACGGTTCGCGCCGCGATCAAGGCCAAACCAGCAGCTGCTGCAAAAGGAGCGAACTGATGCAGGTCGAACTCCTGAATGACCAGGGTATGGCTTCGTCCAAGGTGGACGTGCCTGATACCGTGTTTGGTCGCGAATACAACGAAAGCCTGATTCACCAGGTGGTCGTGGCCTTCCAGGCCAACGCCCGCCAGGGTACCCGGGCACAAAAAGACCGTGAGCAGGTCCGTCACTCGACCAAGAAGCCTTTCAAACAAAAGGGTACGGGTCGTGCACGTGCAGGTATGACGTCTTCGCCACTGTGGCGCGGCGGCGGTCGTATCTTCCCGAACATGCCTGACGAAAACTTCACGCAGAAGATCAACAAGAAGATGTATCGCGCCGGTATGGCGTCGATCTTCTCGCAGCTGGCGCGCGAAGGCCGCCTGTCTGTGGTTGACTCGCTGACTGTCGATTCACCAAAAACCAAGGTCCTGGCCGACAAGTTCAAGGCCATGAACCTGAGCTCCGTGCTGGTCATCGCCGACGTGGTCGACGAGAACCTGTACCTGGCTTCACGCAACCTGGTCAACATTCTTGTGGTTGAGCCCCGCTACGCCGATCCGGTGTCGCTGGTTCATTACAAGAAGGTTCTGGTCACCAAGGCTGCCATGGACCAACTCAAGGAGATGTTCGCATGAGCGTCCGTAACCCATCTTCTTCCAAGCTGAAATTCGACGAAGGCCGCCTGATGCAGGTCCTGGTCGCGCCCATCGTGTCTGAAAAGGCCACGATGATTGCGGACAAGACCAACGCAGTGACCTTCAAGGTACTGCAGGATGCCACCAAGTTTGAAATCAAGGCTGCCGTGCAGCTGATGTTCAAGGTGGATGTCCAGTCGGTGGCCGTCCTGAACATCAAAGGCAAGACCAAGCGCTTCGGCAAGTCCGTCGGCCGCCGCGACAACGTTCGCAAGGCCTATGTGACGCTCAAGCCAGGTCAAGAGCTCAACCTCGGTGGGGAGTCTGCGTAATGGCTGTCATTAAAATGAAACCCACCTCGCCGGGCATGCGCGGCATGGTGAAGATCTCGCGTGACCACCTGTACAAGGGTGAGCCCCACGCACCGCTGCTGGAGCCGCAATTCCAGAAGTCCGGCCGCAACAACAACGGCCACATCACTGTTCGCCACAAGGGCGGCGGTCACAAGCACCACTACCGTGTGGTGGACTTCAAGCGCAACAAGGACGCCATTCCGGCCAAGGTCGAACGTATCGAGTACGACCCCAACCGCACGGCCCACATTGCCCTGATCTGCTACGCAGACGGCGAACGTGCCTACATCATTGCCCCTCGCGGCCTTGAAGTCGGCGCAACGCTGATCAGCGGTTCCGAAGCCCCGATTCGTGTCGGCAACACCCTGCCGATCCGCAATATCCCTGTGGGTTCGACCATCCATTGCATCGAGATGCAAATCGGCAAGGGCGCGCAGATTGCACGTTCCGCCGGCACCTCGGCAACCTTGCTGGCTCGTGAAGGTACTTACGCCCAGGTGCGCATGCGCTCCGGTGAAGTCCGCAAGATCCACATCGAATGCCGTGCCACCATTGGCGAAGTCGCCAACGAAGAACACAGCCTGCGCCGTCTCGGCAAGGCCGGTGTGAAGCGCTGGATGGGTATTCGCCCGACCGTTCGCGGTGTGGTCATGAACCCGGTCGATCACCCACACGGTGGCGGCGAAGGCAAGACCGGCGAAGGCCGCCATCCTGTCGATCCATGGGGTAACCTGACCAAGGGCTACCGCACCCGCAACAACAAGCGCACGCAAGTGATGATTGTTTCGCGTCGCAAGAAGTAAGGCTAACCCATGACACGTTCACTCAAAAAAGGTCCCTTTGTCGACCATCACCTGGTAGCCAAGGCTGATAAAGCCGTTACCACGAAAGACAAAAAGCCGATCAAGACCTGGTCGCGCCGCTCCATGATCCTGCCCGAGTTCATCGGCCTGACCATCGCCGTGCATAACGGCAAGCAGCACGTCCCCGTCTACATCACCGATCAGATGGTTGGCCACAAGCTGGGCGAGTTCGCACTCACCCGGACTTTCAAGGGCCATCCAGCTGACAAAAAAGTTGTGAGAAAGTAAGGAAAAGACCATGGAAACACGTGCAACCCTCCGGGGCGTTCGTCTGTCGGTCGACAAGGGCCGCCTGGTCGCTGACCTGATCCGCGGCAAAAAAGTGGATCAAGCGCTCAACATCCTGACATTCACGCAGAAAAAAGCTGCTGGAATCATCAAGAAGGTGGTTGAGTCCGCCATCGCCAACGCTGAACATAACGACGGCGCCGATATCGACGAACTGAAGGTCAAGACCATCTACGTCGAACAGGGCGCCACGCTCAAGCGTTTCTCCGCGCGCGCCAAAGGCCGCGGCAACAGCATCAGCAAGCCCACGTGCCATGTGTACGTTGTGGTCGGCAACTAAAGGCAGCAGGATATGGGACAAAAAATCAACCCAACCGGGTTCCGCCTTTCAGTCAGCCGCAACTGGTCAAGCCGCTGGTACGCGAGCAACCGTGACTTCGCCGGCATGCTGGCTGAAGACATCAAGGTTCGCGAATACCTCAAGGCCAAGCTCAAGAACGCTGCGGTTTCGCGCGTCCTGATCGAGCGCCCCGCCAAGAACGCACGCATCACGATTTTCTCGGCACGTCCGGGCGTCGTGATCGGCAAGAAGGGCGAGGACATCGAGAACCTCAAGAAAGAACTGAGCCGCCAGCTGGGCGTGCCCGTCGCCGTGAACATCGAAGAAGTTCGCAAGCCTGAAATTGATGCCAAGCTCATCGCTGACAGCATCACCCAGCAGCTTGAGAAACGCATCATGTTCCGCCGTGCGATGAAGCGCGCCATGCAAAACGCCATGCGTCTGGGTGCCCTGGGCATCAAGATCATGTCGTCCGGCCGCCTCAACGGCATCGAAATCGCGCGTTGCGAGTGGTACCGCGAAGGTCGCGTGCCCCTCCACACCCTGCGTGCAGACATCGACTACGGCACCTCTGAAGCCAAGACCACCTATGGTGTGATCGGCGTCAAGGTCTGGGTCTACAAGGGCGATACCCTGGGCCGCAATGATGCGCCAGGCGCCAAGATGGCCGAAGTGGCTGACGAAGAACGCAAGCCGCGCGGCCCACGCCGTGATGCACGTCCGGGTACAGACCGTCCTGCAGCTCCACGTGGTGCCCGCGCACCCCGCGCCGCAGGCACGAACACCGCTCCGGCAGATGGAAGCGACAAGCCGGCTGAAGCTACCGTTGGTAGCGAAGCCCCGAAAACCACCGTTAAGCGCGTCCGTAAAGCCGCGCCAGCTGCAGCAGCTGACGGTGCCAAGACCGAGTAATCGGTCTAACTACGGAGAATACAAATGCTGCAACCCGCTCGCAGAAAATATCGCAAAGAGCAAAAAGGCCGTAACACCGGCGTTGCCACACGTGGCAGCTCGGTGGCATTCGGTGATTTTGGCCTCAAATGCACAGACCGTGGTCGCCTGACCGCACGCCAGATCGAAGCCGCACGCCGTGCGATTTCCCGTCACGTCAAACGTGGCGGCCGTATCTGGATCCGTGTGTTCCCGGACAAGCCGATTTCCCAAAAGCCTGCTGAAGTGCGTATGGGTAACGGTAAAGGTAACCCCGAGTACTACGTGGCTGAAATCCAGCCCGGCAAAATCGTTTTTGAAATCGTCGGCGTTCCTGAAGAACTGGCCCGAGAAGCGTTCCGCCTGGCATCTGCCAAGCTGCCGCTGCGCACCACGTTTGTCAGCCGCATGATCGGCCAGTAAGGGGAAATGAACATGACCAAATCCACTGAACTCCGCCAAAAAGACGTTGCCGGCCTGAAAGCTGAAGTCAAAGAGCTGCAAAAAGCCCACTTTGGCCTGCGCATGCAAAAAGCCACGCAACAACTCAACAACACGGCAACGCTGCGTTCCACACGCCGTTCCATCGCTCGCGCCAAGACTATCCTGGCCGAAACCATCGTCAAGCAAGGAGCCAAATAATGACGGAAGCTAAAAAATCCCTCAAGCGCACCCTGATTGGCAAGGTGGTGAGCGACAAGCGCGCCAAGACCGTCACGGTTCTGGTCGAGCGCCGCGTCAAGCACGAGCTGTACGGCAAGATCGTATCGCTGTCCTCGAAGTACCATGCCCATGATGAAAAGGGCGAGTACCACACGGGCGACGTGATCGAGATCACCGAAAGCCGTCCTATCTCCAAGACCAAGAACTGGGTTGTGACCCGTCTGGTTGAGAAGGCTGCCATCGTCTGATCCTGTGCAAACAGGCTCATGACTGAAAAGTCAAAAAACGGCTCACTGTGTGGGCCGTTTTTGTTTTTGGCCCAGTATCGGAGGTGTCAGTGAACGCTGACTGCGGCCTCCAACCCTCTGCAAGCAAGGCTTTCCTGTATCGATAAGAATAGCGTTTTCTTTTTATCCCCATTTACCTCACAAAACCGGAGCATTCCATGATCAAAGTCGGAGACACCCTTCCTGCAACCACGCTGATGGAGTTTTCAGAAGTTGAAGGCAACGGCTGCAGCATCGGCCCCAACCCGGTCGATGTGGCCAAGGCCACCGCCGGCAAGACCATTGCCCTGTTTGCCCTGCCAGGCGCGTTCACGCCAACCTGCTCTGCCAAGCATGTGCCCGGCTATGTCGAGAAATTCTCCGAGCTCAAGGCGGCTGGCGTGGATGAAATCTGGTGCGTGAGTGTTAACGACGCCTTTGTGATGGGCGCCTGGGCGCGTGACCAGAAGACCGACGGCAAGGTGCGCATGCTGGGTGACGGCAGTGCCGAATTCGCCAAGGCCACCGGCCTTTTTCTTGACCTGACGGCACGCGGCATGGGCGTGCGCAGCAACCGTTATTCGATGCTGGTCAAGGACGGGAAGGTCGCCAGCCTGAATGTGGAGGGCCCCGGCAAGTTTGAAGTGAGTGACGCCGCCACCTTGCTGGCACAAGCCAAAGCCTGAATTTAGAGGGAAGTTGGCGCTCGCCAACGATGCCCCGCACGGGCGCGTTCCCGCAAAAATGCCGCTGCATGCCAGCGGCATTTTTATGTCTGTCCCCGGTGTTGCGTCTGGCAGGTCAAATTCGTCCCGCTCACGCGGCGAGATCGACTTTCAGGTAGTGAGCGCCCGCTATCGGGTTGTGATAGTAGGGTGGTATGTCTTCAAAACCCAGGTCTGTGTAGAGCGCGCGAGCCGATTCCATGTCGCTGAGTGTGTCGAGCAACAGGTGTCTGTAGCCAGCTACCCGCGCCATGTCGATGATGGCCTCCGCCAACTGGCGGCCCAGGCCAAACCGCCGAAAGGCCTTGCGTACGTAGAGCCGTTTCATTTCGCAGGCGTTGGGGTAATCGGCGGAATGCAATGCGCGCAGTGCACAGCAACCCGCTATCTCACCGTCCACCAGCGCGAGCAGCAGGGCGCCCCCGGGCGCTGCATAGTCGCCGGGCAGGCTGGCCAGTTCGGCATCGAAATCCTGGAAGCCGAGGTCTATGCCCAGCCCTTCGGCATACTCCTGAAAGATCAGTCTGGTGGCCGCGAGCTGTTCGGCACTTGTGGGGGTGATGAGCTGTATGGGACTGTGGGGCACTGAGTTTGCATCCGCGTTTCGGAAGATGCGCCCACTATACAGATGCGTCGGAGAAATTTCCTGTTGCTGCCCGCCACGCAAAATTTATCGGTGCTTTCCCGAATCCCCCCATTTTTGCGGAACTTGTTAAGCTCCACCCCACTCAAGCCAGCTTGCGAGAATAAAAATCCTGCGCGGGTTAGAACCAAAAATAACGAGAGGGGAATCATGAAACCGGACACCTGCACTGCACCTGCGAAAGTCATGCCGATTTTCCGGCTACTTGACGCCTGCGGACCCGCCCCCTGCTGAGTCCAGACAGCTCCTGCCGCGGCATGCGCCTTCAAGTCCAAATATCAAAAAGCAGAGGAAAACAGCATGAATGAATTGTTGAGCAACCCGGCAATACAGGCGGGCGTCGCCCCTTTCGTTGCTGCACTGGTCGTTGCTGCGTTGCTGCATAGAACCCGCCTGCTCGGGCTGGCCATTGGCGCAGGTTTTTTTACCGTCGTTTTTCTGGCTCTGGGGTTTTCTTTTGATTCGCTGACTTCTGCACGCAAGATGGTTCTGGCCGGGACGGCAACAACAATTCTGGTGCTCGTGCTGGAGTTGACCAGCGTGCAGTCAGGCAAAGCCGTGCGAGCAGCGCTGGCCCTGCTCGCTGCGGCTGCAGCGGTCTGGGTCGTGCTGCGCGTTCTTCAGCAAAAGGAAACCGGCCCCGCCCTGCTGGCAGGTGCGGCTGCGGCCCTCTACCTTGCAGCGCTGGTGGAATCCGGCAACCGCGCGGGCGACGATTCGGTAAGTGCGGCCTCTGGCGCGTTGATGCTGGGCCTGTGCAGCGGCGGTCTTGCGCTGCTTGGCGCATCGGCCTCCCTGGCCCAGGTCGGCATCGCGATAGGCGCTAGTTCTGGCGCTGCGCTTCTGCTGCAGATGTTGACTGGAAAGCGTGCACCTACCGGATGGACTCTGGCGTTACCGGCCACCGTGGTCGCCGGCCTGGTGGGCCTGCTGGCCGTCTTTACCGGCTCGTTGCCGTGGTACTGCCTGCTGCCGACTCTGGCCATTTCCTGGGCCCCGCGTGTGGTTCCCACCGGTAAATGGCCGGTCTGGCTCACCGCTTTCCTGAGCGCCCTGGCGGCGCTTGTCCCCATGTTGCTCGCAGTGGCCATTGCCTGGTTTACTGCGGGATCATCGTCCACTTGAGTGGATTGTCTAGTGTCGTCACCTTACCCCATCAAGAGGAGCTAACTTATGTCCCGCCTTTCGACCGCCCTGGCAGTTTGCCTGTTTCCCCTGTCGCTGTCCGTGCTGGCAGCACCAGCGACCTATGTCATAGATCCGCTGCACTCCTTCCCCAACTTCGCGATCAATCACCTCGGCATGACCACCATCCATGGCCGCTTTGACCGCATGACGGGCACCATCACGCTTGACCAGGCGGCGAAGACCGGTTCGCTGGAAGCCAAGATCGCCAGCGCGTCCGTCAACAGCGGTGACGCCAAACGTGCCGACGGCACCCGCTCGCGCGACGAACACCTGCGTTCGGCAGACTTCTTCAACAGCGCGGAATTTCCGGATGTCGTTTTCAAGTCCACCAAGTTCAACTTCAAGGGTGACGACGTTGAAAGCGTTGACGGCACCCTGACCATGCTCGGCGTGACCAAGCCGGTCAAACTCGCCGTCACTTCTTTCAAGTGTGCACCTCACCCCTTCAACAAGAAGCCCATGTGCGGCGCGGACGTGCAGACCTCCATCAAACGTACCGACTGGGGCATGAAATTCGGCGTGCCAGCCATTTCCGATGAAGTCAAGCTGAGCATCAGCATCGAAGCCTACCCGCAATAAGCGCGGTTCAGGTTCTTAAGCTGGCCCAACAAGAAGGGGCTGGATTCATGCGAATCCAGCCCCTTTTTTTTGTATGCGGAACGCTTGCCGGCTCAGGTTTCTGCCAGCAGCTTTTCAATCAGCTGGTGCAGGGCCGCAAAGTCAGGCTCGCCCACATACTGCTTGACGATCTCGCCGCGCTTGTTGACGATGTAGGTCGTGGGGGTGAGCTGCACATCGCCCCAGGCCTTGGCGACGGCGCCCGTGTTGTCGATGGCGACCTTGAAGGGGAGCTTGCGGGTTTCGGTGTAGTTGACGACGTAGCTGGGCGGGTCGTAACTCATGGCGACGGCCATGGTGTCGTAGCCCTGGCTTTTGTACTTGTTGTAGGTGGCTATGACCTTAGGCATTTCCGCCACGCAGGTGACGCAGCTGGTGGCCCAGAAATTGACCAGCGTGACCTTGCCCTTGAGGTCTGCGGTGGTCTGTTTGCTGCCGTCGAGCAACACAAAGGTCGAGTTTGGCGCAGTCTGTGCGCCGCCGCATCCGTAGAGCCCCGCCACGCTGGCCATGGCAAGCACCGCTGCTGCAGCCATGCGGCATACTGGGGCGGCGAAAAATTTATTCATGGGGGTACTCATATGCAACGTCGCAATTTTAACAAGGCCGGTGTCAGCGCGCTGGGCGCACTGATACTGGCCACCTACCAGCAGGCGCATGCCCTGTCGCTGGGCGACCTGGCCGGCATCAGCAATACCGACGCCAGTGCCGGCCTGAAAACCGCCCTTGAAAAAGGCGCCATCGCGGCCGTTGCCCTGCTGGGCAAGACAGATGGATTCCTCGGCAACCCGAAAGTTCGCATCCCGCTGCCGGGTTTTCTGGAAGATGCGTCCAAACTGCTGAGAAACCTCGGCCAGGGCAAGCGCATCGATGAGCTGGTCACGTCGATCAACCGCGCCGCTGAAGCTGCAGTGCCCATGGGCAAGGATTTGCTGGTCAGTGCGGTGCGCAACATGAGCGTCAATGATGCCAAGTCCATTCTCACGGGTGGCGAAACCTCGGTCACCACCTTTTTTGCTGAAAAAACCCGTTCACCGCTGGGCGTGAAGTTTTTGCCGGTGGTCACCAAAGCCACCGAAAAAGTCGGTTTGGCCAATAAATACAACGAGTTCGCCGGCAAGGCAGCGGGTTTTGGCCTGGTCAAGAAGGAAGACGCCAACATCCAGCAGTACGTGACTGGCAAGTCGCTGGACGGGCTTTACCTCATCATTGGCGAAGAAGAAAAGAAGATACGCCAGGACCCGGTCGGCACCGGCAGTGCGATTTTGAAGAAGGTCTTTGGCGCGATGAAGTGATGGCGGGGCAAAGCGGCGGAAGATTGATCAGAATCGCTCTTGCCCGCTATTTTTAACGTGTACGTTAAAAAATCCCGAAAAGTTAAGTTTCATATTAACTTTTGCCAATCTGGATGGTTTTTGAGTCCCTGGTGAGCTTCAAAACGGCCAAAAAAGGCCATTTTTGAGTGCCAAATCGGGCTGCAAGCCAATAAATACGTGCGTGAGCAGCTACTAAAAATATAGCGATCTATCCTCTGCCCCGAGTCGGCTCTGACTGCTAGCGGGCCAGCGCCTTGCGCGCCGTGGCCAGTCGCTCGTCCAGATAGGCGCCGTAGAAGTCCGGCACGGCAATGCCGACCAGCGGTGGTGCCAGCATCTGGCCCTGCGGGCCCAGAAACAGCACCGTCGGCGTAAAAGTCGCCTTCCACAAGCCGGCCTGCACTTCCGGGCTGACGGGCTTGCCGTCAAAACCAGTCAGTGATGCCCGGCGGTCCGTGATGTTGATTTGCCAGGCCTGCAGGCCTTCAGCGCGCATGGGCAGCAGGTAGCTGCGCCGCACCAGCTCGCAATATGGGCAGCCGGGCAGGCTGATGAGCAGCACCAGCGGCTCGCCTTTGGCGGCTGCGGTTTGCGCGGCCAGCGGCAGCGATGGCGGAACGGGCAGGGCGGTGTCTGCTGCCAGTACCCGCGAAGCCAGGGTGCATGCGAGCGCTGCGCCGGCGATCAGCGCCAGCGAATGCCGCCTGCTGCCAAGCGGCGAAACTGAAATGTGTGGTGTCATCAGATGATCTTGCTGTCTTTCAGTCCAGACAGTTTTTCATCTCCGTAGTTCAGCACGCTGCGCAGCACTTCATCGGTGTGCTGGCCCAGGCGCGGCGGCGGCAGGTCGGTGCGTACCGGCGTGGCGCTGAGCTTGATGGGGCTGGACACCAGCCGCAGGTCATGCCGCAAAGGGTGCTGCCATTCGGTCACCATCTTGCGCGCCTCGACCTGCGGGTCGGTGAAGACCTCGGCCAGGTTGTTGATCGCGCCACAGGGCACCTTGGCCGCTTCAAGCGCGGCCAGCCAGTCGGCCTTGCTGCGGGTCTTGAGCACGGTCTCCAGAATCGGCACCAGCTGCGCGCGGTTCTTCACGCGGTCGCTGTTCTTCGCAAACAGCGGGTTCACGCCCAGTTCGGGGATGTTGGCGACGCCGCAGAACTTGACGTACTGCGAGTCGTTGCCGACCGCCAGGATCAGGTGGTCTTTGGTTCCATCCGCAGCAGGCGCAGTTTCAAACACCTGGTAGGGCACGATGTTCTGGTGCGCATTGCCCATGCGGCCGGGCACCTTGCCGCTGACGAGATAGTTCGCGCCCAGATTGGCCAGCATGGCCACCTGTGTGTCGAGCAGCGCCATGTCCACGTACTGACCTTCACCGGTTTTTTCGGCATGACGCAGCGCTGCGAGGATGCCGACCGTGGCGTACATGCCGGTCATCAAATCAGCGACGGCAACCCCGACCTTTTGCGGCCCGCCGCCTATGTCGTCACGCTCGCCGGTCACGCTCATCAGCCCGCCCATGCCCTGGATGGCGTAGTCGTAACCGGCGCGGTCGGCGTAGGGACCGTTCTGGCCGAAGCCGGTGACCGAGCAGTACACGAGGCGCGGGTTGATGGCCTTGAGCGAGGCGTAATCCAGTCCGTAGCGCGCCATGTCGCCGACCTTGAAGTTCTCAACAAACACATCGCAATGCAAGGCCAAATCGCGTATCAGCGACTGGCCCTCGGCTTTGGCGATGTCGCAGGTGACGGAGCGTTTGTTGCGGTTGGCACCTAGGTAATAGGCCGCTTCGCGCGTCTCGTTGCCCTGGTCGTCCTTCAGGAAGGGCGGGCCCCAGGTGCGAGTGTCGTCCCCTGCGCCGGGGCGCTCGATCTTGATGACATCGGCACCAAGGTCGGCAAGGTTCTGGGTGCACCAGGGGCCCGCGAGTACACGGGAAAGATCGAGAACGCGGATGCCGTCTAAAGAATTCATCCCGCTATTTTGACCGCTTGCCCGCGGTCCCGTCGCCTGGGGTGCCGTGGGCGGGCCAACAGGCCCTGGTCAGGGTTTGTACGCGTGTTCAATTTTTTTGTACGGTCGTACAGTACCAGCTCATGCTGAGCAGCACACGCCCCCCATCCGCACCCGCCAGGGCGGGGCGCACGCGCCTGCCGAAGATTGCGCTGACGCCCTCCGTCAAAAAGCCCGCACCCAAAACAAAAACCGACCGCAAGGCCGACATCCTGCTTGCGGCTGAAAAGCTGTTTGCGCAGCACGGTTACCACGCGGTCAGCATCCGCCAGATTGCCGATGAGGCCGGCGTGCCGCTGGCGCTGGTGGGCTATCACTACGGCCCCAAGCATGAGCTGTTCTATGCCATCTTTGCGCACTGGAACGACACCATTGAAGAGCGGCTTCAGGGCCTGCGCGATGTCAAGGGTGACCCCTTGCACCCCGACACCCTGCCGCGCATCATCGAGGCCTTCATAGGCCCGGTGCTGCGGCTGCGCGCCAGCCCCGAGGGCGAGTACTACGCCCTGCTAGTAGCGCGCGAACTTTATATTTCGCAAGACCAGACAGACCGCGTGCTGCGTGATTTTTTCGACCCGCTGGCGCACGCCTTTATCGATGCGATGAACAAGGTCTTCCCGCATGCCACGCGCGGGCAGGTCGCCTGGGGTTACCAGTTCCTGCTGGGTGCCCTGCTGCATCACATCAGTGACCACCGCGTCAAACGCCTGGCGCAGGGCGACGCCAGCCCGGCCGACCCTTCGGCGGCCGGCATGCTGGCGCATTTCATCGTGGGCGGGCTGCGTGCTGCGCTCGCTCCTGCAAGTCCCCCGGTTTCCACTTCACCCTCACCCAAAACCCGCAACCTCAAAAACAGAAAGAGACAAGCATGAACAACCTCACCCTCAATCGCCGCGCAGCACTGGGCACCATAGGTGCTGCATCCGCCGCGCTGGCTTTCCCCGCTTTGGCGCAGTCCGGCAAGATCGTGTTCGGCTATACGGCAGTCACTGATTTCGCCTCGGTCTTTGTGGCGGCAGAGCAGGGCTACTTCACCAAACGCAAGCTCGATGTCGAGCTGAAGTTCATTCCGCTGAACTCCACCATTCCGGCGGCCATCCAGTCCGACTCACTGCAGATGGGCGGCCCGACGCCTTCCGTGTTTTTGCAGTCGGTGGAAGGCGGGCTCGACCACGTGGTGGTGGCTGGCGGTGGTATCACCTCCAAGACCATCACCGGTTTCGGGCTGGTGGCCAAGGCCGGTTCCGGCATCCGTTCCGCGCAGGATGTGATTGGCAAAAAGGTCGGCGTTCCTGGCCTGGGTGCTTTCCTGCACGTGACCTTCCGCGCATGGCTCAAACAAAGCGGCGTTGACTACAAGAAGGTCAACTTTGTCGAGGCGTCTTTCCCGCAGCACGGCGACCTGCTGCGTGGCGGCTCCATCGATGCGGTGGTCACGGCCGACCCGTTCATGAGCCGCATCGTCGACAGCGGCGTGGGTTACGTGGCCTCGTATTACTCAACCTTCCTTGAGGCCGGCAACCACACCATCCTGTACGCGGCCAAACGCGACTGGGCAACGAAGAATGCACCGCAGGTCAGGCTGTTCCGTGAAGCTGTACAGGAAGCCGCTACCTTCATCGGCCAGCCCAAAAACGACGGTGCCGTGCGCGACGCCATCGCCAAATACACCAAGCTGCCGCCGGCAGTCGTGGCCAAGGTGCAGATCTCGCCCCCCGGCCCCAGCGTGTCTGAAAAGCAGATGTCTTACTGGGTTGGCCTGATGAAGGACCAGGGCATGCTGCAAACCGACCCCAAGGTCGCGAACCTGATCTTCAAGTAATTCCATCCCCGTTGAAAGCGATAACTGCGTTGCTTCGTCTTGCCCTGCTATAGCACTGCCCTCGACTTCGCGCCTTGTTATCGCCTCCAATGGAAAGTGGAATACGCCAGGGCCTGTGCCCTGCGGTAAGTCCCCGACCTATACAAAAAAATGACAAGCACCCCGATACTGACCTTTAACGAGGTGGCCATTCACCTCGGCGGGCGCGAAATTCTCTCGCCCACTTCCTTTGAGGTGGGGCGGGGCGAGTTTGTCTGCATCGTCGGCCCCAGCGGCTGCGGCAAGACCACCTTGCTGCGTGCCGCCACCGGATTGCTGCTGGCCAGCGGCGGCGAGGTGCGGCGCCACGGCAAGCTGGTGACAGAACCCACGCGCGAAGTCGCCTTCGTGTTCCAGGACTACGGCCGCGCGCTGCTGCCCTGGCGCAGTGTGGAAGGCAACATCAGCCTGGCGCTTGAAGCGGCGGGCGTGCCTGCAGCCGAAAGGCCTGCGCGCATTGCCGACGTGCTGGCCAAAGTGGGGCTGTCCAAACACGCCTACAAATTTCCTGCACAGCTTTCAGGCGGCATGCAGCAGCGCGTGCAGATCGCACGCTGCCTGGCGCAAAAGCCCGAAGTGCTGATGATGGACGAGCCTTTCGGCGCGCTGGATGCGCTCACACGCCAGAGCCTGCAGGACGAACTCGCAAGGCTGGTGCGCGACGAAGGCCTCACGGTGCTGTTTGTCACGCACGACCTTGAAGAAGCCATTTACCTGGGCGACCGCGTCATTGCACTGCAGGCCAACCCCGGCCCCGGCCGGCCCAGTCTGGCGCGCATGATTGATGTGCAGATCCCACGCCCCCGCGACCAGCTATCGACCAAGGAGCATCCGGAGTTCCTGAAGCTGCGCCGTGAGCTGTTTGCGTTTATCGAGCAAAGCCATGACTGATCCAATGGGGTGGGTTGTCAAAAAACTGAAACCATGGTGGTTTCCCGTGGCGGCGTTAGGCGGTTATGAGTGGTACGCCCGAACCATAGGCAAAAACAGTGATGCGATTGCGCCGCCCACAGCCGCCATCAAGGCGTTCGTCACGGCCGTCACCGACGGCTCGCTCTGGGGTGCGACCGGTTTCACGCTGGGCGCTGCAGCGCTTGGTTTGCTGATTGCAGCAGTGCTGGGCATTGCGTCGGGCATTGTTCTCGGGCTGTCAAAACGCACGGCCCGCATGGCCTTCTTTTCGATTGAGGTGTTCAGGCCTGTGCCATCGGTGGCGCTGATACCGCTGTCCATGCTGGTCTTCGGTTTTGGTTTGCGCATGGAGTTTTCCATCGTGGCGTTTGCATCATTCTGGCCTTTGATGATTCTCACGCAGGCGGCAGTGCAGCAGGTTGAACCGCGGCTGCTGGAAGTCAGCCGCGTGCTGGGCCTCAGCCCGGCGCAGCGCGCCTTCAAGATCATCCTGCCGGCCATAGTCCCGCGCCTGTTTGTCGCCATGCGTCTGGGGGTGTCGATTGCGCTGGTAGTGGCTGTGACAGTAGAGGTCGCGGCCAATCCCAATGGCATGGGTTACGCCATGATGATTGCGCAGCAAAGCATGGACCCGAGCCTGATGCTGGCCTGGCTGTTCTGGATTGGTGTGGTCGGTTACGCCATCAACTTTGGCGCGCTCCGGCTGGAGCGCTGGGTCAACCGCCGCATGGGGGCTGTGGCATGAGTACGGCAGCCACTGTTCCACTCGTCAGCAAGCCGCTGCGGCCCTCAGGCACCGGGCCGGCGTCATGGGCCGGTTCTGCGGCGGTGTTTATCGCCATCATGGCGCTGTGGTGGCTGGCCAGCCATCAGGGCTGGATCAGCAAGGTATTTTTGCCGACACCCGAAGCCACCTGGCTCAGCTTGAAGAATGGCCTGACCGACGGCGAGCTGAAAGAGTTCACCTGGGCCACCATCACCCGCATGTTTGAAGGCTGGCTGCTGGCCTCGCTGATTGGTGTGGCGCTGGGTGCGCTGATCGGCATCTCTGCCAATGCCCGCGCCTGGCTGCAGCCCACACTTGAGTTCATGCGGCCTCTGCCTGCGTCGGCATTGCTGCCACTGGCAATCTCCATCTTCGGCCTGAACCCGAACATGGTGCTTTCTGTTGTGGCGTTCGGCGCGATGTGGCCGGTGCTGCTGGCTACCGTTCACGGCTTTGCTGCTGTCGAGCCGCGCCTGCAGGAAGTTGCGCGCTGCCTGCAGCTGTCGCGTGGTGCTTTCGTGTGGAAGGTCGGCCTGCCGAATGCGCTGCCCGACATCCTGGCCGGCATGCGGCTGTCGCTGACGGTTTCGCTCATCGTGTCTGTGGTCGGTGAAATGATTGCCTCGCAGCCGGGGCTGGGCCAGGCGATTTTGCTGGCTGCACGCGCCTTTCGCGCGAGCGAGTTGTTTGCCGGTATTGTGCTGCTGGGCCTGATCGGGTTTGCCAGCAGCGCGATGCTCGCCGCTTTTGAAAAACGCTTTCTGAAATGGCAACACCCATGACAGCATCCAATCCGCTTGACGGTTTTACAGTCGACCGCGCAGCCATTGGCTACATTGGCAAAGACCTGCAACGTCCCGAATGCATCCTGGCCGAACGTGACGGCACGCTGTGGGCAGCCGATGCGCGTGGCGGTGTCACGCGCATTGCAGCCGACGGCTCGCAGCGTTTTATCGGCCAGACAGCCGATAACCGTTTTGCAGCGGGCTCGATGGAAGATGAAGCTGCGAAATTTGAAGACCGCCTCACGCAGGGCACGCTGCCGAATGGTCTGGCGTTTGCAGCGAATGGCGACATCCTGATATCAAATTTCGGCACCGACCTGCTTGAAGTCATGACACGTGACGGCCGCACACGCACCCTGCATGACCGCATAGACGGCAAGCCGATAGGCAAGGTCAACTTTGTGCTGCGCGATTCAAAAAACCGCATCTGGCTGACGGTGTCGACGCGCATGAACCCCTGGACCAGCGCCGCGGCCAGCCGTGTGCGTGACGGCTTTATCTGCGTGGTCGATGACAAGGGCATACGCGTCGTGGCCGACGGTTTTTATTTCACCAACGAGATTCGCCTTGATGCAAAGGAAGAGTGGCTCTACATCGTCGAGACCACAGGCCCCTGCATCTCGCGCATGCGGCTCGATGAGCAGGCGGGCGGTGTGGCGCTGAAGGACCGCGAGGTCTACGGCCCGGCGCATCTGGGCGGCTACCCTGACGGCATCGCCTTCGATGCCTTCGGCAATCTCTGGTGCACGCTGGTCATGGTCGATCAGCTGATTGCCATCACACCGCAGGGTGACAAGCGCCTGCTGATGGACGACAGCGACCCGGAAACCGCCCCCGCGTTTCTCGAAAAAATGGAGGCCGGCACCATCACCGCCGCCGACATGCAGCGCACGCACGGCACCATCGCGCCGTGGATGGCCAGCATCACTTTCGGCGGCCCCGACCTGCGCACCGCCTACATCGGCAGCCTGCTGGGCACGCTCATTCCCTTCTTTCGTTCGCCCGTCGCCGGGCTGCCCATGGTGCACTGGCACCAGTCGTTCTGATTTCGCACGCTTTCAGTTCCGTTCAACCCCACTCACAACAGGACACCCCATGCCAAGAAAAATCGTTGACCTTTCCATCTTTCTTGAAAACGACGTCATCAGCGACCCGCCCGCTTTTGCGCCCAAGATCCAGTACTTCACACACGAAGACACCTATGAGCAGATCCAGCCCTTCTTTCCGGGCCTGAAAAAAGAAGACCTGCCCGACGGCGAAGGCTGGGCGGTCGAGCTGATCAACCTGTCGACCCACAACGGCACCCACCTCGATGCGCCCTACCACTTTCACAGCACCATGAACAAGGCGCTGGGCAAGCAGGAAAAATCTTTGACCATTCATGAGGTGCCGCTCGACTGGTGCTTCCAGCCCGGCGTCAAGCTCGACTTCACCAAACTGCCCGATGGTTATGTGGTGACCGCAGAAGACGTCGAAGCCGAACTCAAGCGCATCAACCACACCCTCTCGCCGCTGGAAATCGTCGTCGTCAACACCGCTGCCGGTAAACGTTATGGGCAAAACGACTATGTGTCTGCCGGATGCGGCATGGGTTATGAAGCCACCATGTATCTGCTGGAGCGCGGCGTGCGTTTGACGGGTACAGATGCCTGGAGCTGGGATGCGCCCTTTGTGCACACCGCCAAAAAATACGAAGAGACCAAGGACGCATCGCTGATCTGGGAAGGCCACAAGGCCGGCCGCGACATCGGTTATTGCCATCTTGAAAAGCTGCACAACCTCGAAGTGTTGCCGCCTACCGGTTTTTATATTTCGTGCTTCCCGCACAAGATTCGCGGCGCCTCTGCGGGCTGGACTCGCGCGGTGGCGATCTTTGATGACCGTTTGATGGCGCCGGCCTGAAGCGTTTTTTTTATGAACCCTGTCACCCCGGACTTGATCCGGGGTCCATGCCCCTCTTCTTCAGACTGAACCATGACCACAAGCAGCGAACTCAACCCCACCCACAATGCCCATGCCAGAAGCTGGGTGGCATCTGCCAACGCCGAAAGCTGCGATTTCCCCATCCAGAACCTGCCCTTCGCCGTGTTTCGTCGCGCCGGCAGCAGCGAAGCATTCAGGGGCGGCGTGGCCATTGGCGACCAGGTGATTGACATGGCGCGGGTCGCAAAGACCGACTGCCTTGACGGCCTGGCGCATGCCGCAGCGCAGAACTGCGCAAAGCCGGTGCTCAATGATTTTTTTGCGATGGGGCCGGCCGCGTGGTCTGCATTGCGGCATGGTCTGTTCGAGCTGCTTGAGAAAGCTTTTTACGGGCCCAAGGTGGACGCGCTGCGCGCCTGCCTCATTCCGCAGAGCGAGGTCGAGTTCACCGTGCCGACGCAGATTGGCGACTACACCGACTTCTACACCTCGCTGGACCACGCCATGAACATCGGCGTGATGATGCGGCCTGACGACCCCATCACCAGCAACTTCAAGTGGATACCGATTGCGTACCACGGCCGTGTCTCCAGCATAGGCGTGAGCGGCCAGAAGTACCGCAGGCCCATGGGCCAGGCCATGGCACCCGGCGCCAGCGCACCGGTCTATGCGCCCTGCGCGCGGCTTGACTATGAGCTGGAGCTTGGCATCTATATCGGTACCGGCAATGCGCAGGGCGAGCCGATTGCGATCAAGGATGCCGAGAAACACATCTTTGGCATTTGCCTGCTCAACGACTGGTCTGCACGCGATATCCAGTTCTGGGAGATGGCGCCGCTCGGCCCTTTCCTCGGCAAAAACTTCTGCACCACCATCTCACCGTGGATAGTGACGATGGAGGCACTGGCCCCTTACCGCCAGGCCTTCACACGGCCCGCCGGTGACCCGCAGCCGCTGGCTTATCTGGATGATGCCGCCAACAAGGCGCAGGGTGCCATCGACATATCGCTCGAGGTGCTGCTCGAGTCCGACAAACTGCGCGCCGAGGGCAAACCGCCGGCCCGCCTTTCCGGCACCAGTTTCAAACACCAGTACTGGACGATTGCGCAAATGGTCACCCACCACACCATGGGCGGCTGCAACCTCAAGAGCGGTGACCTGCTGGGCAGCGGCACCATCTCCGGCCCCGGCGAAGGCCAGGCCGGCGCGATGATAGAGCTCGCTTACGGCGGCACCAGACCCGTGCCGCTGGGCAATGGCGAGACACGCGGTTTCCTGCACGATGGCGACGCCGTCATCCTGCGCGGCTGGTGTGAGAAGCCCGGCCATGCGCGCATCGGTTTTGGTGAAAGCAAGGGCACCATCCTGCCGGCCATAGGCAAATAAGCGCGCGGAACGCTATGAGCAGCAGGCCGCTTAACTTTCAGCAGTTGCCCACTTCGTTTGCGGAACTCGTCGATGCGAAGCGCACGGTGCTGGTGATGTGGGACATGCAAAAGGGGCTGGCTGGCAATGCGCCCAATCTGGCCACGCTCAAGCCCGCCGCCGCGCTGCTGCTGGCCGCTGCGGAAGAAGCCGGCGTGCTGGTCGCCTGGAGCCAGCACAGCTTTCCGGCGATGGAGAACATGCCCGGCCCCTGGCTGGCGTGGATGATGCGCAAGCAGGGCGTGGCCCGGCCTGAAGACCTCAAACCCATGTTTCAGGCCGGGACTGAGGCGACTCAATTCCTCGATGGTTTTGCGCCGCTGCCGCATCACCTGGTGCTGCCCAAGCAGCAGCCCTCGCTGTTCCTCGACACGCCCTTCGACAGCCACCTCAAGGCGCGCGGCATACGTACCATCGTCGTGGCCGGGTTTGCCACCGACATCGGCGTGGACCTGACGGTGCGCCACGGCAATGCGCTCGGTTACCACGCAGTCGTTGCCGAAGACGCCTGCGGCGCCTATGCACAGGCCAGCCACGACAGGAGCATTGCCTTTTTGCGTGACTGGGCGAATGTGGCGACCAGCGCCGAGGTGGCAGCGGTCTGGCAAGGCCGGTCATTGTCGATGTAAAGTCGACTTTACATTTTGATGGCCGGGGCAACCGGTTTGCCGTTGAAAACCATTTTCAGACCTCAGAAAGCCGGTTTTTGACCCCTGAAAATGGCTGCAAGCCAATAAATACGCACGTGAGCAGCTATTGATATCGTAGCGTTTGCATGACCCGGCATTGCCGGGCCATCCCACATCAGTACTGTTTGTAGGGCAAAAACTTGCCCGACAGCACCACGTTGACGCGGTCGCCCTTGGGGTCGGGCTGGCGCACGATGTCCATGCTGAAGTCGATGGCGCTCATGATGCCGTCGCCGAACTCTTCGTGGATGAGTGCCTTGATCGTCGTGCCGTAGACGCTGACGATTTCATACCAGCGGTAGATCAGCGGGTCGGTCGGCACAGGCGTGGGCAGCGAACCCTTGTACGGCACGACCTGCAGCCACTTCTGCTCTTCGGCGTTCAGCCCGAAGATCTTGCCAATGACCTTGGCCTGCTTGTCGTCAAAGGTCATCTGGCCCAGGCAACCTGCGGTCACCCATTCCTTGCTGAGGCCGACCTTTTTGGCAACCGATTCCCATGTGATGCCTTTGGCAACCTTGGCGGTGATGATTTTTTCGGTGATGTCGTTGCGGTTCATTTTTATGGCTCCTGTTAAATAAATGGTGATGTGAAAAGGTGGGGGTTTCAGTGCGCTTTGGCGCGTGACACCAGGAAATCGACGATGTGGTTGCGCAGCTCGTAGTAGCCGGGCAGGTGGTGCAGGCCGGCGCGTGTGCGTTCGCGCGGCAACGGGTTGATGACTTCTTCGGCGATGTTGCCGGGGGAGTAACCGCCTTCGTTCTCGGTCCCATTGCTCATCAGCAAAATGCGGTCGGCCAGCAAGATGGCTTCGTCCACATCGTGGGTGATCATGAACACCGTCTGGTGTGTTTCACGAACGATGGTCATCAGTTCGTCCTGAATCGTGCCGCGCGTCAGCGCATCAAGTGCGCCGAACGGTTCGTCGAGCAGCAGCATCTTGGGCTGAATGGCGAAGGCCCGCGCAATGCCGACGCGCTGCTTCATGCCGCCCGAAAGCTGCGAAGGCTTCTTGTCGATGGCAAGGCTCAGGCCCACCAGTGCGACAAATTTTTCAACGTGTTCATTCACCTGTGCCGCGCTCCACTCAGGCCAGCGCGAGACGACCGCAAACGCGATGTTCTTGCGTACGGTCAGCCAGGGCATGAGCGCGTGGCTCTGAAAGACCACACCGCGCTCCAGGCTGGGGCCGGAGATCTCGCGGTTGTCCATGAAGACATGGCCCGAGGTGGCGGTGTCCAGCCCGGCCAGCACATTCAGGATGGTGGTCTTGCCGCAGCCCGAATGGCCGATGATGATGACAAATTCGCCCTTGTCTATCGTGAAGCCGACGTTGGCGAACACCGGTTTGGCCGGGATGTAGGCCTTGCTCAGGCCTTCGATTTTCAAAAATCCCTGCATGGTGTGGTCTTTCTTTTTGGGTCTGGCAACTTCTGTAGCGATACGCGATTCCGCATCACTCCACATAGGTCACCACCTTCTGCATCTGCGCAAAGGCCAGGTCCAGCAGCATGCCAACCACACCTATGACAAAAATCGCGAAGATCACATTGGTGAGCGAGAGGTTGTTCCACTCGTTCCAGACGAAGTAGCCGATGCCCGTACCGCCGACCAGCATTTCGGCCGCCACGATGACCAGCCAGGCAATGCCCATGGAGATGCGCATGCCCGTCAATATGGTGGGCGCCGCAGCGGGAAGGATGACCTGAAAGGCTTTGCGTATCGGATTGACCTCCAGCGTGCTGGCGACGTTCAGCCATTCACGCTTGACAGCGGAGACGCCGAAGGCGGTGTTGATCAGCATGGGCCAGACCGAGCAGATGAAGATCACGAAGATGCCGGAGGTCGACGAATCCTTGATGGTGTAGAGCGCCAGCGGCATCCACGCCAGCGGCGAGATGGGTTTGAGCACCTGTATGAAGGGATCAAAAGCACGGCGTAGCAGAGGCGACATGCCGATCACAAACCCCAGCGGTATCGCCACCAGGCAGGCCAGCAGAAAACCCAGGCCGACGCGGCCCAGCGAATGTGCGAGCTGTATGGCAATACCCTTGTCGTTGGGGCCGCGGTCGTAGAAGGGGTCGCTGAGCTGTTTGACAAAGGTCTGGCCCATTTGCAGGGGCGTGGGAAAGCCCGATGCCTTGGCCGCGCCCGGGTCCTTGCCCATCATCTTCTGGTATTCGATCTGCTCGGTGGTCATGCCTGTACTGCTTCCCGCTGGCCCTGCGTTAGAGGCGGTGGCCGCGTACCAGATGGCGATGAAGACCACCAGCAAGACGCTTGAGACCACGCCGGCCCGGAAGCCGAGGGTTTTGAAAATGTTCATGTTCAGGACATCTTGTTGATGGCAAACCCTTTGGCGTATTGATCAGCCTTGGCCGCATCAAACTCCTTGCCCATGATGGTGAACTTGGGGTACGCGCCTTCACGCGCGGGCTGGCCGAGTTCCTTCATGTATTTCTTGGCATCAGTGATGAGGAAGACCTTTTCAGCGATCTGCTTGTAGTTGACCTCGCCCTTGACGTAGCCCCAGCGTTTCATCTGCGTGAGCATCCACACCGCCATGGACTGCCATGGCATGGGGTCAAAGTCGGCGCGGTCGGGCACCGTCTTGATGTTGCCCAGGCCGTCGGCAAACTTGCCGGTCAGTACCTGATTCAAAACGGCTTCAGGCTGGTTGAGGTAAGCCTGCGGTGCAATCACCTTGGCGATGAGTTCGCGGTTCTTGGGGTCGCGTGCCATGGCAGCCGCTGTCAGCACAGAGCGGTACAGCGCAGCGAAGGTGTTGGGGTTCTTCTGGATGAATTCGGTCGAGGTGCCGAAGGCGCAGCAGGGGTGGCCGTTCCAGATGTCTTTGGTGAGCATATGGATGAAACCCACTTCTTCATAAACAGCACGCTGGTTGAAGGGGTCGGGGCCGAGGAAACCGTCGATGTTGCCGGCGCGCAGGTTGGCCACCATCTCTGCGGGTGGCACCACACGCAGCTGCACGTCGGTGTCGGGGTTGAGGCCGGCTTCTGCGAGGTAGTAGCGCAGCAGGAAGTTGTGCATCGAATACTCAAACGGAATCGCGAACTTGAAGCCCTTCCAGTTCTTGGGGTCGCGGTTGTTCTTGTGCTTGAGCGCCATCGTGATGGCCTGGCCGTTGATGTTCTGGATGGTGGCCACGTTCATCGGCGTGGCGTTGGAGCCGAGGCCCATCGAGATGGCCAGCGGCATGGGCGACAGGAAATGCGTGGCGTCGTATTCCTTGTTGATCATCTTGTCGCGTATCAGCGCCCAGCCCGCGGTTTTGGTGACTTCCACTTCAAGCCCCTGCTGTTTGTAAAAGCCCAGCGGGTGCGCCATGATCAGGGGCGTGGCGCAGGTGATGGGGATGAAGCCGATCTTCAGGTTGGTCTTTTCGAGCTTGCCTTTTTCCTGTGCCATGGCCTGCATGCTGGCGACCGGCAACACGCTGGCAATGGCGGCCATGGCCGTGCCCTTGCCGACGGCGCGCAGAAAGCGGCGGCGGACTTCGTCCTGCGGGAACAGCGCCTTGACGAGCGTGGCCTCGATGAATTCATTGGAATACGCCTCAAACTCGCTGGTGAGGCTGCGTTTGCGCAATTCGACCGCGGCCGCATCGGCTGCGACTGCAGCGTGATGGTCGGCGATTGTGTGGTCCTTGCCGCAGCTGCATTTCAGCATCAGCGGCTGGTCGGCGTCGTAGGGTGAGAAGAATTCAGACATGGCGCGCACCTTTTCTGTTGAAGATGCGGCTGTCTTGCAAACAGTGGGCCACCACATGCGCTTCCCGACATGGCGGGCTGATTTAGCAGCAGACCCTGCAACTGCCTGTAGGGCGGGCACTACAAATCGGGGGGCGATGAGGCCCCTTGCGGTTCAGAAGTCCGGTTGACCTCCGTGAAGCCGGGAGGTGGCCAACCGGCCATCCAGCGTAGGAAGGTCAGATTAAGGGGCTTGCAACACGGCCATGCACCATCACGGGGCCTGGTGCTGCAGTGCCCTCACAGGGTGTCGCGAGTCGAACTGCCGCTTCGGACGCTATCTTGCGGATCAGGGTGCCGAGATGGCGCCCAGCGATTCGCCGACTTCGGCCTCATCTTCGCTGCCGTTGACTGCAATGTCGCCGAGTGAAATGATGCCCACCAGTGCGCCAGCGGAATCCACCACGGGCATGCGGCGTACCTGGCTGCCGGACATGCGCTTGAGCACGTCTTCCAGCTTGTCTTCCGGCAACGCGGTCTGAACCTGCTTGCTCATGATGCCGGAGAGCGGTGCTTGTCCATCCATGCCTTTGGCCACTGCACGAATCACGATGTCGCGGTCCGTCACCATGCCCAGCAATTTGCCGGCATCGCAGACCGGTATAACACCGACGTTCAGTTCGCTCATGGCTTGAGCCGCAGTCGCGATGGAGTC
Organism: Polaromonas sp.; assembly: GCF_016185115.1. Classification (GTDB taxonomy): domain Bacteria; phylum Pseudomonadota; class Gammaproteobacteria; order Burkholderiales; family Burkholderiaceae_C; genus Polaromonas. The sequence continues at coordinate 24,952 of NZ_JACPOF010000005.1, forward strand.
GGCAGGCGTCAGGCTTCTCACATCGGCAGTCATTACTTTATTCACGGTGGTCATGGTTTTGTCCTCTGGTTGGGCCCGCATGTGCCGGCTGAGAGAACAGCATAGGCTGCCCTGAAGCCGTCATGCATCAGATGCCTCTCGCACTCGCGTAGGACAAGCTCGCGGCTGTCCCCGCTGTCTCAGTCGCCTGATGGCGGCCTGGCGTGGCGCTCTGCATAGAGCGCCAGTTCAACATCGTTGCGGGTACCGGTTTTTTCCAGGATGCGGGTGCGGTAGGTGCTGACCGTGTTGGATGCCAGGCCCAGCTGCGTGCCGATTTCACCTACGGACTTGCCCGCAGTGAGCAGGCGGAAGACCTGGTGTTCGCGATGGGACAGCGCATCTGCGCCAGCGCGTGCCGTCTGGCCACTGATGACGCCCGCGAGGGCTTCGGCCGTCACGGCTGAAACATAAAGTCCACCCGCAGCAACCTTGCGCACTGCGGCAATCATGTCGTCGGGGTTGGCGCTTTTGTTGAGGTAACCCGCCGCGCCCAGCTTGATGCAGCGCACGGCGTACTGTTTTTCGGGGTAGGTGCTGAGCATGAGTACGGGCAGCAGCGGCCAGCTCTTTTTAAGCGCCTGCAACACGTCCATGCCATCGCGGTCGGGCAGGGCGATGTCCAGCAACACCGCGTCAAGCCCGGCGTGGCCACCCAGCGCATCGACGCGTGCAAGGATGTCCGGGCCGGTTTCTGCCTCGGCAACAACCTCGATTTCAGGCGCATCGGCCAGCACCTGCTTGAGGCCTTCGCGCACGATGCGGTGGTCGTCGCCGATGAGAATTTTGACGGTGTTCATAAAGGTATGTTGAGGTGAAAGGTGGTGCCGGCGCCGACCCGGCTGGTGATGCCGAGGGTGCCGCCCAAGTGCAGCGCGCGTTCGCGCATACCCATGACGCCATAGGCATCGACGGCCTCAAAGGCGGATGTGTCCGCGCCCTTGCCGTTGTCGCTCACGCGAATGTTGATGGCTTCCGGCGTGGCCGTGATGTGAATCGCGACCCGGCTGGCCTGTGCGTGGCGGCCCACATTGCTGAGCATTTCCTGGAAGATGCGGAACACGCCGATGGCAGCCGGCTCCGGCAGGGCTATGGCCTGCGCCACGTCCATCTGCCAGTCCAGCTCGAGTTCGGCCGACTGCACAAACTCATGGGCCTGCCAGTCCAGCGCGGCCCACAGGCCCTGGTGGTCCAGGATGCTCGGACGCAGGTCGGTGATGATGCGGCCCACATTTTCAACGGCGGTTTCAATCTGCCGCCCCATGTTCTGGCATTTGCCCCGCATGGTGTCGCGCATGGCCTGTGCAGCCTCCGGCTCGCGCTGCTGTTGTTCGCCCAGGCGTTTGTCCAGCCAGCCGACATCCATCTTCAGGGCCACCAGCAGGCTGCCCAGCTCGTCGTGAACTTCGCGGGCGATCCGCGTGCGCTCTTCCTCGCGCACGGTGTGGGTATAGGCCGAGAGTTCGCGCAGTTGCTGCAATGCTTCAGAGAGTTCATGCGTGCGCTCACTCACGCGCTGCTCCAGAACCGCATGGGCCTGCCGCAGTGCGGCTTCAGCCTGGCGGCGCGCGGAGATGTCGACAAAGGTGACCACGGCGCCCTGGACCTGGCCGTTTTCGACGATGGGGTAGGACGAGTATTCGACGGCGAAAGCCGAGCCATCCCTGCGCCAGAAATGCTCGGTGTCTATGCGGCAGGGCAGTGCCATGCGGAAGGCATTGAAGATGGGGCACAAGTGCTCGGGGTAGTGCTCACCCTGGCGAGCTCCCTCGGCATGGGTGTGGTGGGCCAGCTCGTGCATGTTCTTGCCCAGCACCTGCTCCGGCGCATAACCCAGTTGCTCGGCGCCTGCACGGTTGATGAAGGTGCAGCAGCCGGCCATGTCTATGCCGAAGATGCCTTCACCGGTCGATTCCAGCAATTGCGACAGCCGGTCGCGCCAGACCACCTGCCCTTTGGCGGGGAGGTGGGTAGGCACTGGTGGCGTGGCAAGGGGGGTGGTCATGGGGCTGATGGTGTTTCGGGTGGGCAAAAAATTGCAGGAAGGCGGCATCTGTGAAGAAAACCAGTGAGCAAACATCGTGCCCAGATTGGTGCAAAACGCAAGGCCATGCACCGGACAGGCGCATGAAAGGTTAAAGTCCTATGCCTGCTTACTATATTGATCTTTGCTCAAGCCGACCGATGCCACGCCCGAGTCACAGATTTACCTCCTTCTTTCTGGCCGTGGGCTGCATGGTGCTGTTGCAGGCCTGCAGCCCCAGCCTGAACTGGCGTGACGTGCGGCCCGAAGGCACCGGCCTGGCCCTGCTGCTGCCCTGCAAGCCCGACAAAGCCCAAAGAACCGTGCCGCTCGGGGGTTCTGCCACCGAACTGAACATGCTGGGCTGCGATGCCGGCGGTGCGACCTTTGCCGTGGCCAGCGCAGATATCGGCAACGCTGCCAACGTGGCCGAAGTGCTGGCGCAATGGCAAAAACTCACGCTTTCCAATATGAAGGCTGCGCCGGGCGCGCAGGTCTTGCCTCTAAAGGTGGCGGGCTCTGCGCCGCTGCCGCCCGCCGTGCTGGTCAAGGCGCAGGGCCAGCGTGCCGACGGCCAGGCGGTGAGCGGGCAGGCGGCTTATTTCGCAAAAGGAACGCAGGTGTTCCAGGTGGTGATGTATGCCGGCAAGGCGGCGCCGGAAGCCAGTGAGACCTTTTTCTCCAGCCTCAAATTTGAATGATGAATGGGTGTGAACCAGAGATGATGAAAATTCTTTTGCAAGGTGTACGGGCATGAGCGCCGTACCCGGCGCGTTGCCGATATCGCGAAGTTCCGACTTGCTCGACCGCAGGACGGGCGCGATTGTGTTTCTGGCTTTTGCCGCGGCGTATTTCTGCTCGGCGCTTGTTCGCGCCATCAACGCAACCTTGTCACCCGTATTGACGCAGGATTTCTCGCTGCATGCGCGCGACCTGGGCCTGCTGGCCGGGGGTTACTTCCTGGGTTTTGCGGCCGTGCAACTGCCCATGGGCAAGTGGCTGGACAGCTACGGCCCCAAGCGCGTCAGCGTCTGCTTTCTGGCGGTTGCCGTCATGGGCTGCCTGGCTTTTTCCGTCGCCACAACCTTTACCGGGCTGCTGGTCGCGCGCATTCTTGTCGGTGTGGGTGTCAGTGCCTGCCTGATGGCCCCCATGACCGGCTACAGGCGTTGGTTCGATGCGCCCAGCCAGTTGCGCGCCAATTCATGGATGCTCATGACAGGTTCACTGGGCATGCTGGCGTCCACCCTGCCGGTGCAGTGGCTGCTGCCGCTGATGGGCTGGCGCCCGCTGTTCTGGATACTGGCCGCGCTTATCCTGCTGGCCATCGCGGCCATTGCCTGGTTGGCGCCCACATGGCAACTGCCCGGGAAATCTGCTGATGCCCAACCCGCCAGCACCTATGCCGAGGTCTGGCGGAGCCGTTATTTCCGCAAACTCCTGCCGCTGGCCGTTTTTAACTACGGCGGCATGGTGGCCATCCAGACCCTGTGGGCCACGCCCTGGATGATCAGGGTGGCGGGCTACACACCGCTCGAGGCCGCAACCGGGCTTTTTTACCTGAACGCCACCATGCTGGTGACCTTCTGGAGTTGGGGCATGGTCAACCCCTGGCTTGCGCGCAACGGCTTCAGCGCCGACCGGCTGATGGGCTGGGGCATGCCCCTGAGTTTGCTGGTGCTGGCCGCCAACATCTGGGGCGGGGCCAGTACCGGCTGGCTTGGCTGGGCCGTTTTCTGCATGGCTTCGAGCGTGCTGGGGCTGGCGCAATCGTCGATTGGCCTGGCCTTCAGGCCTGCGCTCGCCGGGCGCGCATTGTCGGCCTACAACCTCGGGATTTTCGGCGGGGTGTTTGTTGTGCAGTGGGGCCTGGGCCTGCTGATTGATGCTTTTGCCGGACTGGGCTGGGGCACAGTGGCCAGTTTTCAGGGCGCCATGGCTGTGTTTTTGTGTTGCTGTATCGCGTCATACGCCTATTTCGTGAGCGTCACCGCTGATAATTCACCGCAATGAACGGCATTTTCATCATCGCGCACGCCCCGCTGGCTTCGGCCTTCCGGCAGTGCGTACTGCATGTGTTTCCGGACAATCCCATGGGGCTGGTGGCCCTTGATGTACAGCCCAACATGCCGCCGGAAGAAACCCTGGCGCAGGCGCGCATCATGTTCGAGCAGATGGCGACATCGCATGCGCTGGTACTGACCGACGTCTTCGGCGCCACGCCCTGCAATGTGGCGCAAAAACTTGTTGATGGCGTCAATTCCAAACTCATTACCGGCATCAACCTGCCCATGCTGCTCCGCGCGGTGTCCTACCGGCACGAATCGCTCGATTTACTGGTGACCCGCGCGCTGGCCGGCGCCACGCAAGGCGTGATGCAGGTGGCCATTACCGCACCGCAAAATCAGGCCCGAAGAAAACATGATCCAGACCAGCACGAACATCAGCAATAAGCTTGGCCTTCATGCCCGCGCATCCGCCAAGCTCACCAAACTGGCGGGCAGTTTTGCCTGCGAGGTGTGGATGAGCAAGGGCGAGCGCCGCGTCAATGCGAAAAGCATCATGGGCGTGATGATGCTGGCCGCTGGCCAGGGCAGCACGGTGCTGATTGAAACCGATGGGCCGGATGAGCAGGTGGCGATGGATGCACTCCTTGCCTTGATTGCTGACAAATTTGGAGAAGGGGAGTGATGTTGCCCCCACGATTGCTCACTGCGTGTAGCGCCCTGCCCCCCGGGGGGGCCGCCCCGCCTGCGGCCCGGCGAAGCCGGTTCCGCGGCTCCTGCTTGCCTTTCCCGGCTCGCTTCGCATCGCGTCTTGGGGCGCCCACTTGACGTTTTCGGTCCACGGCTTGGCTGTGTCGCGGGGTATCGCGATTGGCCGTGCCGTGCTTGTGGCGTCCAGCCGCGCCGATGTGGCGCACTACTTTATCGATGCCGACAAGACCGATGCGGAGATCACGCGGGTTCGTGTGGCGCGCAATGCGGTGATGGAAGAAATCACGCGCGTCCAGCAGGATTTGCCGAGGGATGCGCCGCACGAGCTCGCCGCCCTGCTCGATGTACATCTGATGCTGCTGCAGGACGAGCAGCTCATCAGCGGCGTCAAGCACTGGATAGCCGAGCGCCACTACAACGCCGAATGGGCATTGACCACGCAGTACGAAGTCATCGCCCGCCAGTTCGACGAGATGGAGGACGAGTACCTGCGCGAGCGCAAGGCTGACCTGGAACAGGTGGTTGAACGCATACTGCGCCGCATGAAGGGCGCTCCCTCGCCCATGCAGCAGCCCACACGCCAGGCGGGCGCCAGCCGCAAGGACTCCAACCAGGGCCTGCTGCTCGACGACACGGTGGATGTGCCGCTGGTGCTGATTGCCCACGACATTTCGCCTGCCGACATGCTGCAGTTCAAGCAAAGCCTGTTTGCAGGTTTTGCCACGGATGTGGGCGGCAAAACATCGCACACCGCCATCGTTGCACGCAGCATGGACATTCCTGCCGTCGTCGGTGCGCGCAGTGCCAGCCAGCTCATCAAGCAGGACGACTGGGTCATCATCGATGGTGATATGGGCGTGCTCATCGTTGACCCGTCGCCCATCATCCTGGCCGAGTACGGCTTCAAGCAGCGCCAGGGCGAGCTCGAACGCGAGCGCCTGAACCGCCTCAAGCACACGCCGGCACTGACGATTGACGGCCAGCGCATAGAACTGCTGGCGAACATCGAAATGCCCGAAGACACGGCGGGTGCTGTCAATGCCGGTGCCGTTGGCGTCGGGCTGTTCCGCACTGAATTCCTGTTCATGGGCCGTGAATCAAAAGGCCTGGGCAAACTGCCCGATGAGGAAGAGCAGTACCTTGCCTACCGCAAGGCCATAGAAGGCATGCATGGCCTGCCGGTGACCATACGCACGGTTGATATCGGCGCTGACAAACCGCTGGAGCGCGGCAAGTCGCAGGAGACGCACCTGAACCCTGCGCTCGGCCTGCGCGCCATTCGCTGGAGCCTGGCCGACCCGCCCATGTTTCTCACGCAGCTGCGCGCCATTCTTCGCGCCGCAGTGCATGGCCCCGTCAACCTGCTGGTGCCCATGCTGGCGCACGCGACCGAAATTCGCCAGACGCTGGCGCTGATTGACCACGCACGCGCCGGGCTGGACAACAAGGGCATCCCCAATGGCCCTGTGCGGCTGGGAGCGATGATCGAGATCCCCGCAGCTGCGCTCACGCTCAAGCTGTTCCTGAAGTATTTTGATTTCCTGTCCATTGGCACCAACGACCTGATCCAGTACACGCTGGCGATTGACCGTGCGGATGAATCCGTCTCGCATCTCTACGACCCCTGCCATCCGGCGGTGCTGCGCCTGATCGCCGACACGATTGCCGAATGCAATGCACAGGGCAAGAGTGTGAGTGTGTGCGGCGAGATGGCCGGTGACGTCAACATGACGCGCCTTCTGCTGGGCATGGGTCTGCGCAGTTTTTCCATGCACCCCTCGCAGATCCTGGCGGTCAAGCAGCAGATTTTGCGTGCCGATGCCGGCAAGCTGCAGGCCTGGGCCCGCCAGGTTCTTGACAGTGAAGAGCCTGCGTTGCTTCTTTGACGCTGCCCCGTCTCCGGCAGTCAAACTTGATGGGATTGAGGGTTTGTAAGCACTTGTACAAGACCGGCTTCTACGTAAAAATCAGAACCCAATTATTTAGGGTGAACGCCTTGTGAGCCAATCAGCCACTGCCATCGCAGAAATAGCAACAAAGTTGAGGCTGGCCAAGTCTGCGCTTCCAGTCCTCAGACTGGTTGCCGTCGCCTCGACGCTGGCTGCGGTTTCTGTTTCGGCACAGGCGCCCATAGACGTGCGCGTGGCCTTGATCATTGGCAATTCTGCTTACGCGACGTCGCCGCTCGTCAACCCGGCCAACGATGCGCAGGCCATGGCTGATGTGCTCAAAAGGCTTGGCTTTAATGTCATCGAACTGCGCGATGGCACCAGGGCCCAGATGTCCGCGGCGATTTCCAAAGCCAGTGATTCACTCAAGGGCAAACAGGGCGTTGGCATGCTGTACTACGCTGGTCATGGCCTGCAACTGGACTGGCGCAATTACATGGTGCCGGTGGATGCCAACCTGAAGAACGCGGCAGACGTTACCCAGCAAACGATTGACCTGAGCAGCGTGGTTGATGTCTTCAAGGTTGCTGGCAACCGCATGAATATTGTTGTACTCGATGCCTGCCGCGACAACCCGTTTGGCGGCAACACCAGTTCGGGCAAGGGGCTGGCACAGCTTGATGCACCACCGAGTACCTTTCTGGCCTATGCCACTGCGCCAGGAAATGTGGCCGAGGATGGGGATGAAAAAAGCGGCAATGGCCTGTATACGCAGTACCTACTGCAGGAACTGAAGCGGCCCACCGCAAAAATCGAAGATGTGTTCAAGCGCGTACGGCTGAACGTGCGAAAACAGAGCCAGGGCAGGCAGATTCCGTGGGAGTCCACCTCGCTTGAAGACGACTTCTTTTTCAATGATGGCGCCCGGTACACCATCAAGCCGGAGGACCTGGAGCGAATGGCAGCCAGTGCACTGGCAAAGGTCAATGAAAAAGACCGCGCGGCTGAAGCAGCCCGTCTGCAGGAAGTACAGCGCCTGGCCGCGCTCGCCCGCCCGGCCGACACCAGGCTGGGCAAGGAGCAATTAAGGGAACTGGCCTTCAAGGAAGAGAAGGCGGCCTGGGACTTTATCAAGACGAGCAACAACCCTGAAGATTTTTATACCTTTCTGCAGCGCTTCCCCAGCGGCGGCGACCTGAGCGAGGCCGCGCAGTACCGGCTGGATCAGCTTGCCAAACCCAAAGTCATTGCCTCTCTGGGAAAGGGGCAGGATGCAAGTCTGGGTTACATGGGGCCCCGCTTCAAGGTGGGTGACATGTTTCAGTTCCAGGTCAGCGATGTCCTGACCAATGTTCCTGGAGAGAAGCTGTCGTTCAATGTGACCTCCGCCGATGGTGACCTGGTGCAGTTGAACAATGGGGGACTCATCTACACCGTTCTGGGCGCGACCCTGAAAAATGAACGCGGGACTTTTGCGACCCCTTTCGGAGGCCTTCCTGCCGAGTTTCAGGTAGGGAAAAAATGGACAGGGCGCACCACGCAAAAGGCCAATGACGGGCAAACTTATGAGCTTCAGCAGGAGTCAAAAATCAAGGGGCGTGAAGTGGTGACTGTGCCTGCCGGCACGTTTCAGACCTATATGGTGGAGACGGTCATTTATGTTCAGGGTGGCAGCACCCTGAACATCAGGTCGTGGCACGATCCGCGCTACGGCTATGCCATCAAGCGTGAGGAAATGGGCCGTTTTGGTTCGCGTATTTACCGCAGTGAGCGGCGGGAACTGATAGCACTGAAGGCCGACCGCAGTTAAAACGCGCGGATACCCGGGCCGCACTTACAACATCAAGATTCGCAATAAATACTCTGGCTTTCACCATGTTCAATTGTTCTGCTGCGCTACGTTCCAGGTTTGTTGCTGGCCTCTTTTTCCTGTGCATGTCCGGCGCGCTCCAGGCGCAGGGTGCGCCCAGCGCCGCAGAAATGGTTGAGCAGCTCAAGGTGCAACCTCCTTCTGCGGGACCGCGTACGCGCAGTCTGCGCAACCTGACCGTGGAGGCGGTAGAGCCCCCGCCAGCGCCATCGCTTTCATTGCTGATCCAGTTCGATTTCAACTCCGCGCGCGTCAGGCCCGACAGCCAGCAGACGCTGGCCAATCTCGCGCAGGCCATGCAGTCGAAAGAGCTGGCTAATGCGAAGTTTGCCGTCGAAGGGCACACCGATGCCAAGGGCGGAGCCGACTACAACCTCAAGCTCAGCCAGCAAAGGGCCGATGCGGTAAGCAGCATTCTTGTCGGCCATGGCGTGACGGCCGCTCGTCTCGTCAGCGTAGGCAAAGGGTCCACAGAACCATCCAACGCGGCAGACCCCCTGGCTGCCGAAAACCGGCGTGTGCGCGTAGTGAATCTGGTGGTGCAGTGAAAAGGCCTGCACGCGCGGCGCGGTCGCCTGCAGTGTTGCACGGGCGGCAATGCTGCTGAAGGTCAAGACGGCCATTCGGGGCCTGCAGCTGCGCATTGGCAGCTGGCCGGCCGGGCGCGTGACCTGGGGGCTTGTCGGCCTGTTCAGTGTCTGGTTGCTGGCTGATGCGCTGTTTCTGGGTGTAGGCAGTGGCATTGCCCAGTCTTCCTACGATGCCATGGTTCGCATGCGCCTGTATGCCGCAGCGCCGGATCCGCGCATCGTCATTGTGGACATCGACGAAGCATCTTTGCTGCGCATGGGTACGCAGTTTGGCCGCTGGCCGTGGCCCCGGGATACGCTGGCCGCCGTGCTGGACCATATCGGCAAACAGCAGCCTGCTGCGGTTGTATGGGATGTGGTGTTTTCCGACGCCGATCGCCTGAGCCCTGGTGGTGACGCCGCATTCGATGCGGCCGTGCGGCGCAGTAACAAGAACCATTTTTCAGTTGTTCGCCTTCCGTCCGCCAATGATGGCCTCAGCCGGATCACCCGCCAGGTGCTGCCGGGGCTGTGGCTGCCTTCTGCCGTTCAGAAGGTTTCCAGCGGTGGGCCGTCCACGGTGGCGCTGATTCCACCTGTGCTGCCGGCAGTGGCTTCCGGACGCCTGGGCTACAACAACGGCTACGTTGATGGCGACGGGGTTCTCAGGCGCTTTCGTTATGCAGAAGTTCTTGCCGACGGCAGCGTCATCCAGTCTCTGCCGCTCAGCATTCACCGGGACATCAATGCTGCATTGCCTGCTGCCCAGGGGAGCTTTCCTGTCAGAGGACTCAGGCCCGCCGATGAGCTGGTGGCCTGGCGCAAGAAGGCGGGCGTTTATCCGACAGTTCCCTTCGCCGATGTATTTGCGCTGGCCGATGGGGGCGCGCCGCTGTCGCGGGTGCCTGGCTTTGCCGGCAAGGTCGTGATCATCGGGTCCACTGCGCCCAGCCTGCATGACGTGCACCCGACACCTTTGTCACCGACCCAGGCGGGCGTGGACTCGCTCGCCACGGTGATTGACAACATCCTGCATGAACGCCACATCGCAGAACTGCCGCGCTGGTTCCAGGTGCTGCTGGCTGCCGCGCTGTGCGTAGGCATTGCACTTTGGGTCCGTGTGCATGGCGTGGCTTCATTGGCGCCTGCCATTCTTGTATTGCCGGCCTCGCTGCTTTGCGTGAGTTATCTCAGCCTCCATGGCCTGCCGCTGTTCATAGACCTGCACCTCACGGCGGGTATAGGGCTGGCCTTTCTGGCGGCGCTGCGCTTGTGGAACGGGTGGCGCCGGGACCATTGGTCTTCCCCTGCTGATCCTGGCTCTGGGCAGCACGTCATCTGGTGCTGGCGCAGTGAGGCGCCGTGGGTAGATGCGGCCTTGGACCGCACCATGGATGCCCTGGAGCAGCACGCGCCCAACTGCCGCATCGTCACGCCGGACATCTCCGTGTCCTGGCCGTCGTCCCTGCACTGGCCTGAGCTGGCGGGCTATCTCGCGATTTGCGGCCCGCGTGCAGAACTCGAACAAGCGCAGCACGCGCTGGCCGGAGAGATTTCTGGAATTGCCGCTCTGCGCGGCCTCAATCATGGGTCACTGCAAGCCTTGCCGGTCGGCGTGTCGCGGGGCGCTGTCTGCGCCGCCGCCATGGCCGGCTGGGCTGATCTGGTTCCGCTACCGCAGACACAGCCACACACCAACGTTGCCAGCCAGTCCGTCATTCAAGGAGTTACACAATGAAGCGTCATCACACACTGGCAGTCATTGCACTTGCCATCGCGGGAGGTGCACTGACCCTCCATGTCGCAGGACAGCCCGCCATACAGTTCACGACGGCGGTGCGCGACACCGAACTGCGTTCGGACAAGTTGGGCTCTGCGCCGGTCATGGGCAATCTGCAGGCCGGCGCACGCCTGAATGTGCTGAGTGTTGAAGGCGGCTGGGCTTTGGTGGAGTCATCAGGCGCGCGTGGCTGGGTCAGGGCCAATGCCCTGAACCTCCAGTCGGGCAGCTCTGCGGCCTCTGGAATGGACAGTGGCCGGCAGGGTTCCGGCAATACCGCACTGACGCTGGGTACGCGTGGCCTGAGCCCGCGCAGCAATCGCCACGCGTTGATCATCGGCATCAGCAAGTACGGCGATCCTGGCATATCGCCGCTGCCCGGTGCGCGCATAGACAGGGAGAGCGCGACCCAGATGGCCACCGCCATGCAGGTGCCTCCCGACAATATCAGCTACCTGCAGGACGAGCAGGCCACCGGCGACAACATACGCGCAGCCCTCAAGAGCCTGGAAAACCGGGTCCAGGAGGGCGACCGGGTGTTCATCCATTACTCCGGGCATGGAACACGTTCATACGATGCCGAATCAGGCGGTTGCGTGGAAGCGCTGCTGGGGTATGAAGGCACTTACAAGGCCCTGCTGACCAACCGCGAAATGGCCAGCCTGCTCAAGCCGATCACAAACAAGACTGACAAGCTCTTTGTAATGTACGACGCCTGCCATTCAGGCGGCATTGTGAGCAATGCCTCTACAGTGCGTACCCGCGGCCTCGGCATGGCGGGTTCCCGCATGGACCCTCTGGGTAACGGAAACGACGAAGGCCTTTTGAGTCCGAAAGTTGCGAATATCAGCGAGGAATGCGGGCGGCCGGTCAATGTCAAAACGCGCAATCTGCTGGTAGAGAGCGTCACTGCGGGCACATTGCCGCAGGACATCATCCATATCAGTGCATCACGTGATAACGAGGTGAGCTTTGACGATTCGATGAAGGGCGGTCTGGCCACGCAGTTTGTACGCGACTGCATGCTTCGTGACGCGGTGGACATCGACAAGTCCGGCGCCATCAGCATGGAGGAGATCCGGCAGTGCGCGCAAGCGAAAATCAACCAGCGCATGCAAAACGACGCCAATTTCAAGGCGCATAACCTGATGTTGTCGGGCAATATCGGCTTTGTACCGGCCTGGTTCAGCCAGGTCCAGCTGGCTGCCGGCCCGCTTGCCCAGACAGTGGCGTTGCCGGTTGCGGTGCCAGCGGCTCAGGTGCCACCAGTGGTCGTGGCTCCTGCGCCGGTCAGGCCGCCGCCCGGGACTGTGCCTGCTGCGCCACCTGTTGTCGCCATGCTTCCGGCGGCAAAGCCTCCTGCAGCCCCGGCGCCTGTCGCGGTAGCTGCGCCTCCTCCGGCAGTGGTCGCCGCGCCTGCACCGGTGGTGGCTGCGCTCACGGGTGAGCAGGCCTTGCGGCAGATGTTCGAGCAACGTGATGCCAAGCGCCGCGTGAATGTCAGTCTGGGCAAGACACAACTCAAGATCGCGCAGGACACTCTGGAATTGAGCGTGCAATCCGCCAAGGCCGGTTATGTGTATGTGGCCCTGGCCGGGTCAGACAACAAGTCGGTCTATATGCTTTTCCCGAATGATCTGGACCAGAACAACCGCATAGCGGCCGGGGAGACCCTCAAGCTGCCCCGTGACAACTGGCGCGTCAAGGCTGGTGGCCCGGCCGGCACCAACAACCTGCTGGTATTTGTCGCTGACGGGCCGCGCGACCTCGGTCAGCTTTCTGCGTCCAAGGCAGGGCCATTTGTCATGTCTCTCAACGATGCAGGGGGCCGCGCAAAACTTGGTGCCCTGATGACGGCCTCGGCCACGGTCGCGAGCCAGGCATGCCAGACGAGCGCAAGCCGTAAAAACAACCCGCTTTGCTCTGATGCATACGGTGCGGCCATGGTGTCTGTCGACGAAGTCAAATAAAAACAAAGGGTCTGTAACAGGCCCTAGCGGCCGCCTTCTCCCACCAGCGCATACGGCGCCCAAAAAGCCGGGTGGGAGAATTTCGGGTCCGCCATGACCTTGAGCATGGCTTCGCGCAGGCTCTCGGCCCTTTTGGCGCCGGGGTTCGCCGCCTGGTGGGCGAAAGTGCCCGTGGTCAGCAAACTTGCAGATTCGCTTTCGACCGACCAGTGCGTCACCAGCAGGCTGCGTGACCCTGCGTAAAAAAAGCCCCGGGCAAGACCGCTGAGCGCTTCTTCCGCGCGGCCTTCTGCAGCGGCGGTGTTGCAGGCGGAAAGGACCACCCAGTCGGCATTGAGTTTGAGGCCCAATACGTCTTCCAGTGTCAGCAGCGGGGCCAGCGGGTCGGCGTCTTCCGGACCGCCTGCGGCCATGGCCAGCGCCGGCTGGCGCAAATTGGGAAGGTCACCGGGCACCAGACCGTGGGTGGCAAACACAATCACGCGCTTTTGCGCCAGCTGGCCGCTGCGGCTGGCTTGCAGCACGCTTTCGCGGTTGGCGTCTTTCCCGAAGTGCGTGTCTTTTTGCCTGTCGGCCTTGAGCAGGTCGGCAATCGCCTCGACCTCTGCGCGCGTCTCCGGCAGGGCCGGGATCTGCGCGTATTTGAGTGCGCTGCGTGTAACTTCGTCCTCCGGTTTGTTGCCAGCAGCACCAGCGGCAGAGCGGGTCAGGTTGACGTTACGTGTGTTGCCCGGCTGTGCAACCTGCCGTGCATCGAAGAGGGGATCCCCCCAGCCCATAAACGCCTGCACCGCCGGCTTTGACTGGCTTAACTGCTTGAGCGCCATCCAGGCGCTCGCACCGGGTACATGACTGACGGCCCTTTGCCGGATCAACCAGGGGGCAGTGGCCGGGTCGCCGCTGAATGACTCTGTCACCAACGCCGAAAACGGCACTTGCGCCAGCGCGCCGGAGGTCGACACGATCAGGTGCTTTTTCCCTGCCAGCGATGCAGACAAGGGCTTGAGCAAGGCCTCGTACAGCGTGGCCGACGCCGCAAAATCAAACTTTGGAGCCCGCACACCCATGCCGGCCACGTCCAGCGTGACCCGAAGGCGCTGCACCAGTGTGGCGACGGCTGCTTCGTCAAGCGCCGAATAGGCGCCGACGACACCGTGCTGCCGGTCGATCGCCCACACATAGGTACCCAGTGAAGTACTCAGGCACTGTACGAACACGTCATCTTCGCCCAGCAGTGCGGCGATTTCCTTCACTGTGGGGGGGCGCGGCCTGACCATTTGTTCGTATTGGGGAAACGACTGGCGGATTTGCTGGTGCAGTTGCTGGCGCTGCCCGGACAACTGCGCAATGCGCTGGCGCATTTGTTCGGTAACTGCCGGCGTTTGTCTTGCTGTGGCTTCGCTGCCCTGCTGGTTGATGTAGCGGTAGAGCACGTCCAGTTCCCGCTGGATGTCCTGCTCGTTGCGCAACGCTTCCTGCAGACGGGGATCGGTGAAGCGGGTGCGTTGAGCCGCATCGTTCAGGGCCTGCTGTACGGATGAACCGGAAAGCCATTCGGCCATGGCAAAGCCTCTTTCCAGCGCCTGCGCGTCGGCACCATTGGCAATCGCCTTGAGGTAGGCTTCGGCGACGCTTTTGCGTGCCAGTTTGCGCAGACCCTGGTCTTCATTGCCCTCCGGGCTTTCGCCGCTGGCCATCAGGCTTGGCAGGGCGACATTGAAGTGCGCGAGCGCTTCGCCGCGCTTGCCACTTTCCCACAGGGCCCAGGCCAGCAGTCCCTCTGACAATGCTGTTGTGGGGTGGCCTGCGCCAAAATCATTCTTCTGGCGCGTCCAGGACGCGGTGAGGACGCTTTCGGCCTGCGGCCAGCGCTGCAGCTTGAGCAGCACGATGGCCCGCGTCAGTCCGTTGCGCGCAAATTGCTGCGCTTCGGTGCTGCCCTGGGAGTCGCGGTCTACAGCTTCAAAACTCTTCCATGCGTCAGCCCAGCGCTCCTGGCCGGCCAGCGCGGTCTGCTCTACCCCCCGCGCTGCCAGCAGGGGGGCCGAGGTGGCCGGTGCATTGGCCTTGAGCATGCTGTCGGCACCCTTGCGCGCCCACTGCTCCGCTTCGCGAAAACGCCCCTCCTGGATACGAAGCCTGCCTATCGTGGTGAAGAGCTGGGCGACGAGGTGGTTTGACACCTCTCCGGCAGCGATGATTTGCAGTCCCTGCCGAAGGCTTTGGTCGGCGTCAAAAAGTGCACCGCGCATGTTCTGGGACCGGGCCTCGTACGTCAGGGCATTGATCAGTTCGTTGCGTCCAAAAAATGCCCGCTTGTCGTCCATCTGGCTGCCCAGCGCCACGCTACGTCGCGCCGCCAGCACAGCCCTGTTGGCTGAGCGGGCTGCCGCATCGTATTGCGACATGAACGACTCCATGTCGCCCTTCGAGGTATAGACGCGCGCCTCGGTGCGCGCCAGCAGGTACTGCGGCCCCGGCCGGTTCGGACGTAGCTGGCCCTGAAACCGCGCGAGCGACGCCTCGGCCATGGCCATGGTGCTGGTGGCGTCCTTGATATTGGCCTGCAGATGCAGGTATTTGAGGGCTATTTCCGCCTGTACAAAAGCCCGCCACGCATCATTGGGGGCCAGTCTGGCTGCGTCCTGGGCATAGGAAAAATAGTCTGCGAGCCGGCCCCCCCTGATCTGCGCCAGCGCCATTCGCCAGTGCGCCTGCCAGTCGTCTGGCAAGGCCTGCAGCCAGTTGCGCGCAAACTGCTCGCTGACGCCCAGATCCCCCTGCTGTTCGCTCAGGGTCTTGCGGCTCTCGAAGAACTCTTCGAGAGCCGCGCGGCTGGCGCCCGCCGGTGCGGGCTCCAGTACTTTCTGACGTGCTTTTTCCTTGTCCTGGGGACTCAGGACCATGGTCGGCGCAGCTTCAAGCGCATCTTCGGTCTGTGCATGCGCCGGCATTGCGCCCAGAAAGCAGGCCAGTGACAGGGAAATGGTGCAAGTCCAGCTGATGAATGTCATGCGTGTCATCGGTGTCGTTAACTTGTGGAAACCAGATTTGGGGCGTTGATGTTGACACGTCTTCATACCTGTTGCCATACCTTGTAACGAGTGTTGTGGCGTAGAGCATGAATCCGCCAGGTGTTGGGGACGGCACCGGGTATCACGGACATCACCGGGCATGTCGGGTTTCGCGTGGTGTCCGGACTAGGGGCCCCGTGTACCGAGCACCGCCGCGCCAGTAATCATCGCTGCGGCCAGGGCAATGCTCCAGCTCAGGGGTTTGCCGCTGGCCAGCATCAGCAGGGCAGTCGATGCCAGCGGTGTGATGTAGCTCAGGATGCCGATCTGCCGCGCATCACCCAGCTTGAGCGCCTTGTCCCAGAGAAAAAACGCTGCGCCCAGCGGACCCAGACCCATTGCCGCAATCAGCAGCCAGTCCTGCGTCGACAGGGAGGCTTGAGGTTCAAGCGCCCAGTGGCACAGCAAGGAGAGCAGCCCCGACACCAGCCCGAACAAACCGACGGCTGCGGTGGAAAACGGCGGTACGCGCTGCGTCAGCAGCGAATAGCTGGCCCAGATAAATGCTGATGCCAAAGCTGGCAGGTAACCCCAGGACCAGAGCGCCGATGTTGCGCTGCTGCTGGCGCCCAATATGGCCACCGCAGCACCGGAAAACCCCAGCACCGCCGCGATAAGGTGGAGGGGCCGCAGTTGTACGCCCTTCAGAAAAAGCGGAGCCAGCACCACCATCAAAAGCGGCCACAGATAGTTGACGAGGTTGGCCTCTACCGGCGGCGCCATGCGCAGCGCAATGAACAGCAGGAAGTGAAAACCAAACAGGCCGTAGACACCCAGCGCCAGGGTCGATGCGGGGATGCGCCATGGCGATCTGTCCCTGGCTACAAAGGGCAGGGCCAGCACGCTGCCGATCAGCAGCGCGAGACCTGTCAGTAAAAAGGGCGGCACGTGCCTGAGCGACACACCGAGTGATGCGAGAAGGGCCCAGAGGGCAATGGCGCCCATGGCGTACAGGTTGGCTGGCATGGTCTGTAAAGATTCCCGGTAAAGCGGAAGGCAGCTCCCTGGTCTACATGCGGTAACCAGCTTCACCCTTCAGGCATATGGCCTACACCAAGCGGCCATGCTTGAGCGCTGAAATGGGCGTGCGGAAGTTTAACCACCGCATCAAGGAGAACAGCATGAGAAAAATTTCGATCCTTCTGGCTACCCTGGCCGGCCTGGGCGCATTGTCGGGCTGCGTGGCCTACCCTGTGGGCTACGACAACGGCCCGCATTACCGTCAGGCACCAGCACCGGCACCGGGTTACAGGCGTGACTGTGATGGCGATGGTGTACCCAACCGCTATGACCGGCGCCCGTCAGACCCCTATCGTTATTGATCTGCAAAATGTTTACCTGAGGCTGGCTTCCAGGGCCAGCATCGGCGTCTGGTCCACGACGATCCAGCCCTGGGTGGGCCTGTCCAGATCCAGAATTGTGTAGATCACCAGCGACAGCAGCAAGGGGAAGCCGATCAGCGCCAGCCGCAGGCGCCGCTGGTTGGCACCGAAAGCAAAACCCGCCAGGGCTGCCGCCTGCAGGGTGATGATGACCAGCAGTCCAATCACTGAAGACGGTATCTGGTTCTCGATGGCATAGCGGCGCTCATTGCGTATCGTGCCCATGTCGATGACTGCCGAAGTCAGGGACGAAAAGTAGGTGTTCTGCACGGGTTCCCGATAATTGCCCAGGGCCGATACGACAGCCCAGATGCGCGCCTGGATACCCTGCGCGTCGCTGACGAGTGCTTCCGATTTGGCACTTTCGGCTGCCGAGTCGTGATAGGCCAGCCGCGAGGTGATGTACTCCCGCAACAGTGTTTTGACGGCCTGCGATTGCCCGGGCTGCAGGAAGTCGGCACGCACCCAGGCCGTGCTTATGGCGTTGGCTTCCTTGAGGATGACCACCTTGCGCGCTTCGTAACGTGTCACGCCCATGCTGAATGAAAAGGCCAGCAAGAGGCCCAGCAAGGCCAGTGTGGCACCGGAGACCGAGAAAAAAGCGCTGCTGATGTTGTCCCAGCTTTCGAAGTCCATCTTGCGGCCTGTGCGAAAGCCGGCTTCTATGGCGACCAGCAGGGCGCAAAACAGCGTGATGGCAAATATCGGGGCGGGAATGTCGTTCAGGTTTTGCATGAGCCCGAGGCCGGTTCCCGGCGGTCAGTGTGAAAAGAAAAGGCGTCTCAGGTGTGGGCAACGCCCGCAGACGGCTTGTCGGACACGCCAGCGGCGTGGGCCTGCTGGTCGGCGTGATAGCTGGAGCGCACCATGGCGCCGACGGCGGCGTGGGTAAAACCCATTTTGTAGGCCTCTGCTTCAAACATCTTGAACGTATCAGGATGCACATACCGGCGTACCGGCAGATGCGACATTGAAGGCGCGAGGTACTGGCCAATCGTCAGCATGTCGATGTTGTGTTCGCGCATGTCGCGCATCACCTGCAAAATTTCTTCATCAGTCTCGCCCAGGCCGACCATGATTCCGCTCTTGGTCGGCACATCGGGGTGCAGGGCCTTGAATTTTTTCAGCAGGTTGAGGCTGAACTGGTAGTCGCTGCCGGGGCGTGCTTCCTTGTAGAGGCGCGGCGCGGTTTCCAGGTTGTGGTTCATCACGTCTGGGGGTGCGGCTTTCAGAATCTCCAGCGCCCGGTCGTCGCGGCCGCGGAAGTCCGGTACGAGGATTTCAATCGTCGTTTCCGGCGAGAGTTCGCGGATTTTCTGTATGCACTCCACAAAATGCCCGCTGCCGCCGTCGCGCAGGTCATCGCGGTCCACGCTGGTGATCACCACGTATTTCAGCTTGAGGGCCGCGATAGTTTTGGCCAGGTTGAGCGGTTCATTCACGTCCAGCGGGTCTGGCCGGCCATGGCCGACGTCGCAAAACGGGCAGCGCCGGGTGCACTTGTCGCCCATGATCATGAAGGTCGCCGTGCCCTTGCCGAAGCATTCACCGATGTTGGGGCAACTGGCTTCCTCGCAGACGGTGTTGAGCTTGTTTTCGCGCAGGATCTGCTTGATCTCGTAAAAGCGTGTGGTCGGGCTGCCGGCCTTGACGCGGATCCACTCCGGCTTTTTCAGCAATTCACCCTGCACCACCTTGACCGGGATGCGCGACAGCTTGGCCGCCGCCTTCTGCTTGGCCAGCGGGTTGTAGTCCTCGGTGCTCTGGATATCTCGAACGACTTCCTGGGTGCTCATGGTGTGCTTCTCTGGTGGGGTGTGGTCAGGGCGCGAGGTAGGTGGCGAGCTTTTTGCCCAGCACATCCGCCGCATCCTGCCAGCTTGCCGATACACCGATTGTAGAAAGGTCTGTGGTTTTCAGGCCCGCATAGCCGCAGGGGTTGATGCGCGAGAAGGGTTCAAGGTCCATAGACACGTTCAGCGCCACCCCGTGGTAGGTGCAGTGCCGGCTGACCTTGATGCCCAAAGCAGCGATCTTTCCCAGGCCGCTAAAGGGGTCCAGCGGGTTCAGTGGGCCGGTGAGCGCAGCGTGTGAGAAAGGGTCATCGAGCCGTACATAAATGCCCGGCGAGCCCGTCACCCGATGGCCGGTGACGCCGAAATGAGCCAGCGTTTTGATCACCGACTCTTCAATCCGGTAGACGTATTCCTTGACGTAGTAACCGGCGCGCTTGAGGTCCATGAGCGGGTACGCGACCACCTGGCCCGGCCCGTGAAAGGTGACCTGGCCGCCCCTGTCAGTGTGGATAACGGGAATATCGCCCGGGTTCAGGATGTGGTCGCTCTTGCCTGCCAGGCCTTGCGTGTAGACCGGCGGGTGCTCGCAGACCCAGAGTTCGTCGGATGTGGAGGCATCCCTCGCTCTGGTGAAGGCCCGCATGGCTTCAAAGGTCGGCAGGTAGTCGACCCGGCCTTTGGCAGTGGTCTGGATGGTGAGTGGGAGCGACATGCAGGACTGTTGTTTGTTACCGGGTGGTACCTGGCCTGAAAACCCCAAAAGTTAACTTGCAACTTAACATTTTTGCTTTTGGGCTGTTTGGGGCGGTCAAAACGCCCTCAAAAAGTCCAAAAAAGCGGGAAAATGGCTCATTTCAGGCATCAAATCGGGCTGCAGGCCAATAAATACGCACGTGAGTAGCTACTGAATTTATAGCAAATTTGTCGAAATAGTGCGTTTCAAAGCACCACTTTCACCATGGGGTGCGTGCTCAGCGTGCGGTAAAGCTCGTCGAGTTGCTCGCGCGAGGTGGCTGTCACCGTCACGGTCACGCCCAGGTACTTGCCGCCCTTGCTTTCGCGCAGCTCAATGGTCGATGCATCAAAGTTGGGATCGAATTTGTGGGCAATCGCGGTGATGGCCGCAACCATGCCGTCGACCTTTTCGCCCATGACCTTGATGGGGAACTGCGAAGGGTACTCGATCAGCGATTCCTGAACCGACGATGCAGTGTCGGTCGCGCCAATGATTTTGGGTGGGGTGTCTGGTGTGGCGTTCATGTGGGGGATTCCTGCTTTGCCTTCTCAAGTTGATAGGCGTCGTACAAGCTTTTGTAAATGGGGCCGGGCCTGCCTTTTTCCAGCCCATTGCCGACCGGCTGGCCGTCGAGCAGGGTGACGGGCAGAACCTCCTTGGTGGCTGATGACAGCAGCAGTTCGTCGGCCGCCAGCACCTCGGCGCGGGTGATGCGGCGCAGCTCGAACGGGATGTTGTTGGCCCGGCACATCTCTTCCATCAGGCCATATCGGATGCCTTCAAGCACCAGTTTGTCTTTCGGTGGGCCAGAAACCTTGCCATCCTTGACGACCCAGACATTGCTGGCGGCGGCTTCGCTCAGGTAATCACCGCGGAACATCACGGTTTCAATCGCACCGGCATCAACGCTGATCTGGCGCGCAAACACCGCGCCCAGCAGGCTGGTGCTTTTGATATGGGCCTTTTCCCAGCGGAAGTCATCGGCCGTCACGCAGGCCACACCTTCGCTGCGCTGCTGCTGGCTGGGCAGCTTCATGGCGTTGGTCATCACAAATACGGTGGGGCTCAAGCCCGGCAGCATGGGGTGATCGCGCATGGCGACGCCGCGGCTGACCTGTATGTAGATGATCTGGTTGCCCGGCGATGCTGCGCCTGAGGCCCGGGCGTAGGCCGCGATGAGTTTGTCGGCGATGCTGCGCCATTGCTCCCGGGAGAGCGGGTTGGCGATGCGCAACTCGGCCAGGCTGCGCTCAAGCCGCGCCATGTGGTGGGCAAAGCGAAACAGCTTGCCCTCGTAGGCGGGCACGACTTCATAAATGCCATCACCAAAGATGAAGCCGCGGTCGAGCACACTGATTTTGGCGTCCTTGAGGGCGGTGTACTCGCCGTTGAGGTAGCACAGGCTGTCGGGAAGCGGCGGCTGGACAGGCAGTTGGGTCATGTGAAGTTGCCAATAAAACGTTGGAGGCGCCAATTGTCGCGCCTGGGATATTCGGCACCGCGCTACACGAAGTATCTGTTCCAGCGGAGCCGCAGATCCGGCTTTGCCGGTCTGCAGGCGGACGGCCCCCTCTGGGGGCAGCGACCCGCGTAGCGGCGGAGCGTGGGGGTCAACGCCCCCGGCGCTTGAACCAGATGCGCAGCCGCCAGCCGAGTTTGACGGCAATATAGGCGAAGGCTGATCCGGCAACCGCAAAAATGCCCATGCCCAGTATGGCCGGGCCGCCAAAAGAAGCCAGCCAGTCCACGATATTGTCGCCGCGGGTCAGGGGCTCCGGCGGAGGCGCATCCATGAAAAAACTGCCCGTGCGGTAGGCCAGCCACAACCAGAAACCGATGGTGAACGGGTTGGTGACAAGCGTGGCGCCGGCGGCGACCGGGATATTGCCCCGCCACCATATGCTGTGGATCACCGCGACAAGAATCTGTGCGACCGGCAGGCAAAACGCCCAGAAAATACCGATGGCCACGCCGCGTGCCACGGCCTCATGCTGCAGGTGCCACAGGCGGGGGTCCAGCACGTGGTGTGCGACGGGTTTCAGCCAGCGGCTGGTGGCCAGCGTTTCGCGGTCGGCCCAGTGGGGCTTGCCTTTTGGCTTGCGTGCCTTCATGGTTGGGGCCGGGCGGGCATTACGCGGGTTTCTCCAATGGCCATCACGCTGAACTCGGCATCCCTGAGTCCCTGTGCGGTGCGCGCGGCTGCCAGGTCTTTCGGCGCCTGGTCAAGCGACTCATCGGTCAATTCAAACGTGCCCCAGTGCACGCCGACACTGCGCCTGGCGCCCAGGTCCTTGTGGATCTGCACAGCTTCTGCCGGGTTGACATGCTGCCCGGACAGGAACCAGCGCGGCTCGTAACCGCCGACGGCGATCAGGGCGAGGTCAAAGCCGCCGCCTGTCCCGGCTGTCAGCCGGTCTGCAAAACGCGCTTTGGTATCTGCAAAATCTTTCGAATACCCGGTGTCGCCGCTGAAGTACCAGTGAAAGTCCGGCGCGAACACCGCATAGCCGCCCCACAGGGTCTGGCTGCGGTCCCAGAAACTGCGGGCTGACCAGTGCTGCACGGGCGTGAAGTTGAACTCGACGCCCCTGATGACCTGTTTGTCCCACCAGTCCATCTCGATGGTGTTGGCGATGCCAAGGTCTGTGAACCATGACTTCATGCCCAGCGGCACCAGAAAAAGCGTGGGGTTGCCAGCGGCCTTTGAACGCTCTGCAATGTTCAGCACCGATGCCTCATCGAGGTGGTCGTAGTGGTTGTGCGAGATCAGTACGACGTCAATGAGGGGCAAATCTGCCAGCGCAATGCCCGGGGGCTGCGCACGTTTGGGCCCCAGGAAGCGGAAGGGGCTGGCGCGTTCCGACAGTGCAGGGTCGGTCAGTACATTGAGCCCGCCTGCCTGCACCAGCATGGTGGCGTGACCTATCCAGGTGATGGCCGGTGGTCTGGCTGTCGCCCCCGGTGTGTTGTAGTCCCTGATGGCGGTCAGGTCTGCCACCTGCACAGGCACGGGATTGTCTGGCGGCCTGGGAAGGTTTTGTTGCCGTCGCTCGATTTGCCATTGCACCAGCTCGCTGAACTTCTTGTTGACCGAGCCGCTGTAGTTGTTTTTAAAGCCTTCTGCAGTGTGGTGAGGTTTGGCCGGGTCATGGTTCGGGTTGATTGCCGCGCAGCTCCCCAGAAGTGTGAGCAGAAGGATGGCGATGGGAAACCGCATGGAACTCCCCGCCAGCCTCACACCAGAAAGATCACGGCTGCAATGGCCATCGCACCCAGGACAAGATTGACCGTGGCCAGCGTGGCGATCTGCCCGACACGGCGTCTACCCTCCGGCCAGTCACTTGCGGCAACGGCCAGTTTGAGCCGGCGAAACGGCCCGAAATACAGGTGACCGAACAGCAGGAACATCACGAGCCCGATGCCCAGCATCAGGTGCCAGCCGATGGGGGCGTTCTTCATGCCCACGCGCAGCAGCATGGCCAGGCCTGTGAGCAGCAGGATGGCGATGGACGGCCACACCAGCGCGAAAAACCTGCGCAGCACCTGCGCGATCAGGGGCAGGCGCATGGGCGGCGCAAGTTGTCCTGCAGCGGGGCGCAGCGCAAACAGCATGAAACTGACGCCGCCCAGCCATGCGATGGCGGCGGCAATGTGCAGGAATTTCATCAGGGCGGGCATGGGGTCCTTTTTCTGGATATGAAGATCAATGCGCGCCATCGCGGCAGGCTTGAATCGGCGATTTCACCCATTGTGAACGAGGCTGCATGCGCCCGTCTGTCAGAGGGCATGCCATGCCCATTCAAACCGTGATTGAGGGTTTTTCGGGACCTTAGCGGGTTTCTACGTATAATCAGGGGCTTTGCTAAATACGGCTGGCACTGCCGGTTCGCAACTGCCCTGTAACCTTCCTGTAATTTGTGATGAACAAAATAGAAGACCCGGCAAATACGAATACGGCGGCCATGGCAGACAGATGGTCTGCAGGCGCTGATGCAGCGGATTCGGGCGAAGCGGCTTTCCGGCCGCTGACCCGTGATGAAGCGCAGAGGCTAAGGCTGAGCAGTCCTTCAATATCACCCTGGGTGGTATTGGCAGGCCAGTTGGCAACCGGGGTCATTGTGGCGCTGGTGGCCTGGGGCCTGACAGGCCGGCAAAGCACCGGTTGGTCCGCCTTGTATGGCGCGCTGGCGGTGGTTATACCGGGGGCCCTGTTTGCCCGTGGTTTGATGAGCAAGGTGGCGTCCATGAATGCGGGCGCTGCAGTAGCCGGGTTTTTCCTCTGGGAAATGGTCAAGATCGGCATGGTGATTGCCATGCTGTTTGCCGCGCCCCGGCTGGTTTCGGATTTGAGCTGGCCGGTCATGCTGGTTGGCCTGGTGGTGACGATGAAGGTGGTCTGGCTGGTGCTCCTGCTCCAGCCGAGGCTGAAAAAGTTAAGCGTAATCAATTAAAGAGACTTGAGAGATGGCCGAATCTTCCGGAAACGCTTTGACCGCTGGTGAGTACATTGGCCACCACCTGGTCCATCTGCAGAACAAGGCTGCAAAGCAAACCAGCATTGTTGATTTCAGCTACTTCAATCTCGACACCATTTTCTGGTCCATCGCCCTCGGCGTGATCGGCCTCTTTGTCATGTGGCGCGTCGCCAAAAGTGTGCATTCCGGCGTGCCCGGCCGCATGCAGGCTGCCGTTGAAATCCTGCTTGAAATGGTGGACAGCCAGGCCAGGGGCATTGTCAAGAATGCTGAATCCCGCAAGATGGTCGGCCCGCTGGCGCTGACCGTGTTTGTCTGGATTTTCCTGATGAACTCGATGGACTTTTTGCCTGTCGACCTGTTCCACAGCATCTTCGCCGCCACCGGCCTCGACCACACCATCCATTACTTCCGTGTTGTGCCAACCGCCGACCTCTCGGCCACACTGGGCATGTCTTGCGGCGTGTTGCTGGTCTGCCTCTACTACAACATCAAGATCAAGGGCATTGGCGGCTGGGTTCATGAGCTGTTTTCTGCCCCGTTCGGCGACAAGTGGTTTCTCTATCCCGTCAACTTCCTGATGCAGATGATTGAATTCGCTGCCAAGACGGTGTCCCACGGCCTGCGACTCTTCGGCAACATGTATGCCGGCGAACTCCTCTTCATGCTGATCGCCCTGATGGGTGCTGTCGGCTTCGGTTCTGCTACCGGCATTTTCCTGTTTATCGGCCATGTGCTGGCAGGTACCGGCTGGGCCATCTTCCACATCCTGATTGTTGCGCTGCAAGCGTTTATTTTCATGATGTTGACGCTGGTGTATGTGGGCCAGGCCCACGATCACCATTGATTCGCTGAATCAGTTTTCTTTCGGTTTCGGTTTTCTTTTATTTTTGTTAGTTAGTTAAATCCATAGGAGCATTAAATGGAACACGTACTCGGTTTTGTCGCTTTGGCCGCTGGCCTGATCATTGGCCTGGGCGCTGTCGGCGCATGTATCGGCATCGGCATCATGGGTAGCAAATACCTTGAAGCAGCTGCACGCCAGCCAGAACTGATGAACGAACTGCAAACCAAGATGTTCTTGCTGGCCGGTCTGATCGACGCGGCTTTCCTGATCGGCGTTGGTATCGCCATGCTGTTCGCATTCGCGAACCCGTTTGTCCTCAAGTAATCCGCCTTTCCAGACATCAACCTAGAGAGGTGCTGCTGTGAGTATTAACTCCACATTCTTTGCGCAGCTCGTTGTGTTTGCGATCCTGGTGCTGTTCACGATGAAATTCGTGTGGCCCCCGATTGCAGCCGCCCTCGACGAACGCGCCCGGAAGATCGCCGACGGCCTCGCCGCTGCCGATAAAGCCAAGTCCGAACTCTCCGTTGCCAACAAGCGCGTGGAAGAAGAACTGGCGAAATCGCGCAACGAGTCCGCCACGCGTCTGGCCGAGGCCGAGCGCCGTGCGCAAGCCATGATTGAAGAAGCCAAGGCAAAAGCAACCGAAGAGGGCAGCAAGATCATTGCGGCCGCCAGGGTTGAGGCTGAGCAGCAGACCGTCAAGGCTCGCGAAACCCTGCGTGATCAGGTTGCCGCGCTGGCCGTCAAGGGTGCTGAGCAGATCCTGCGCAAGGAAGTCAATGCCGGTGTGCATGCCGACTTGCTGGGTCGCCTGAAGACTGAACTTTGACTGAAACGAAGCGAGCATCAACATGGCCGAACTAGCCACCATTGCGCGTCCTTACGCTGAAGCATTGTTCAAGACTGCTGGCGGTGACCTTGCTGGTACCGCTGTGTGGCTCGACGGGCTCGCGGCGATTGCCTCGAATGCGCAACTGCAGCAGTACGCCGACAACCCCAGCGTGACTTCTGCCCAGGCGTTTGAAGTGATTGCAGGTGTTGCCGGTGGCAAGCTGCCCGAGGCCGCCAAAAATTTCCTGCGCGCCGTGATTGACAACGGGCGCATCAGTGTCCTGCCGGAAATCGCCAGCCAGTTCCGCGTCCTTAAAAACGCGCAGAGCGGCTCGTCCGACGCTACTGTCTACAGCGCTTTCGCGCTGGAAGGCGCCGCGTTGGCCGATCTGGCTGCAACGCTGGAAAAACGCTTTGGCAAGAAGCTCAACCTCAAGGTCGAGCTGGAGCCCGAGTTGATAGGCGGCGTACGTGTCGTGGTGGGTGACGAGGTGCTGGACACCTCGGTCAAAGCCCGTTTAGAGCAAATGAAAGTAGCGCTGATTTCCTGATTTGCCTTGTGCAAGCCCTGAAGTTCTCGCCAATAACCGAAGAAAGAAGGAAAGAGTCATGCAACTCAATCCCGCAGAAATTTCTGAACTGATCAAGAGCCGTATCGAAGGCCTGACTGCCAGCAGCGACATCCGTAACCAGGGCACCGTGGTGTCCGTTACCGACGGTATCGTGCGTATCCACGGCCTGTCCGATGTGATGCAGGGCGAGATGCTGGAATTCCCGGCGACCGCCGACGGCACGCCAACCTATGGCTTGGCACTGAACCTGGAGCGCGACTCCGTCGGTTCCGTGATTCTGGGTGAGTACGAGCACATCGCTGAAGGTGACACCGTCAAGTGCACGGGCCGGATTCTCGAAGTGCCTGTCGGCCCTGAACTGCTTGGCCGTGTGGTCAATGCACTCGGCCAGCCTATCGACGGCAAGGGTCCGATCAATGCCAAGCTCACCGACGTGATCGAAAAGGTCGCACCCGGCGTGATCGCCCGTAAATCCGTTGACCAGCCCCTGCAGACCGGCCTGAAGTCCATCGACTCCATGGTTCCCGTCGGCCGCGGCCAGCGCGAACTGATCATCGGCGACCGCCAGACCGGCAAGACTGCCGTCGCGATTGACGCCATCATCAACCAGAAGGGCAAGGGCGTTTCTTGCGTCTATGTCGCCATCGGCCAGAAAGCTTCTTCCATCAAGAACGTTGTGCGTTCGCTGGAGCAGGCCGGTGCAATGGAATACACCATTGTGGTTGCTGCATCTGCTTCCGAATCGGCTGCAATGCAGTATGTGAGCGCCTACTCGGGCTGCACCATGGGCGAGTACTTCCGCGACCGCGGTGAAGACGCGCTGATTGTGTATGACGATCTGTCCAAGCAGGCCGTGGCTTACCGCCAGGTTTCGCTGCTGCTGCGCCGTCCACCAGGACGTGAAGCCTATCCCGGCGACGTGTTCTATCTCCACAGCCGTCTGCTTGAGCGCGCAGCACGCGTGAACGAAAAATACGTTGAAGATTTCACCAAGGGCGCAGTAAAGGGCAAGACCGGTTCGTTGACCGCATTGCCGATCATTGAGACCCAGGCCGGTGACGTGTCCGCTTTCGTTCCGACCAACGTGATCTCGATTACCGACGGCCAGATCTTCCTGGAAACCAGCCTGTTCAACGCCGGTATCCGTCCTGCAATCAACGCCGGTATCTCGGTGTCCCGCGTCGGTGGCGCTGCACAGACCAAGCTGATCAAGAACCTGTCTGGCGGTATTCGTACCGATCTGGCCCAGTACCGTGAACTGGCTGCGTTTGCGCAGTTCGCTTCCGACCTGGATGAAGCCACCCGCAAGCAGCTCGACCGCGGTGCCCGCGTGACCGAATTGCTCAAGCAGGCCCAGTACTCGCCACTGTCGATTTCCAACATGGCCGCCACGTTGTTTGCAGTGAACAAGGGCTTCATGGATGACATCGAAGTCAAGAAGGTGCTGGCGTTCGAATCCGGGCTGCACAGCTACCTCAAGGACAAGCATGCTGCACTGATGGCCAAGCTGGAAGCCAACAAGGCCATGGACAAGGATGCCGAAGCTGAACTGGCTACCGCAGCTGCCGCATTCAAGAAGTCCTTCGCCTGAGTCGGCCTGAAAATATCAAAGCCCAGGGCTTAGAAACCATTTAGGACCAAATATGGCAGCAGGCAAGGAAATACGCGGCAAGATCAAGTCGGTGGAAAACACCAAAAAGATCACCAAAGCCATGGAAATGGTGGCGGCCTCCAAAATGCGCAAGGCGCAGGAACGGATGCGTGCCGCACGTCCTTATAGCGACAAGATCCGCAACATCGCCGCCAACCTGGCGCAAGCCAACCCCGAATACACCCATGCGTTCATGGAGTCCAACGACACCAAAACAACCGGGTTTATCGTGGTGACAACCGACAAGGGCCTGTGCGGTGGTTTGAACACCAACGTGCTGCGCGCCTTGACCGTCAAGCTCAAGGAGTTGCAGGCGGCCGGTGAAGATGCCCAGGCTGTGGCCATCGGCAACAAGGGCTTCAGCTTCCTGAACCGCATCGGCGCCAAGGTGATCTCGCATGTGACGCAGCTGGGCGACAAGCCCCACCTTGACGCGCTGATCGGGCCAGTCAAGGTTCTGCTCGATGCCTACAGCGAAGGCAAGATCAAGGCGGTCTATCTCTGTTACACCAAGTTCGTCAATACCATGCGCCAGGAACCGGTGGTTGAGCAGTTGCTGCCACTGACGGCAGCCCACATGCAGGCCGACAAGGACCAGCATGGCTGGGACTACATCTATGAGCCTGATGCACAGACGGTAATTGACGATTTGCTGGTTCGCTATGTTGAAGCGCTGGTCTACCAGGCTGTCGCGGAAAACATGGCTTCGGAGCAGTCGGCGCGGATGGTGGCCATGAAGGCCGCAACCGACAATGCTGGCAGCGTTATTGGCGAACTCAAGCTGGTTTACAACAAGACGCGTCAGGCGGCGATCACGAAAGAACTTTCGGAAATCGTCGCAGGTGCTGCAGCGGTTTAAGCCGCGCCGCCCAGATTTACAAGATTTAAAGAACGGAAAAGGATCCAGTCATGGCTCAAGCTCAAGGCAAGATTGTTCAGTGTATCGGCGCGGTGGTTGACGTTGAATTCGCGCGCGACCAGATGCCGAAGATTTATGACGCGCTCAAGATGGAAGGCTCCGCGCTGACCCTTGAAGTGCAACAGCAGCTGGGTGACGGCATCGTGCGTACCATCGCACTGGGCACGTCTGATGGCCTGCGCCGCGGCAACATGGTGTACAACACCGGTGCCAACATCACTGTGCCAGTCGGCAAGGCAACCCTTGGCCGCATCATGGACGTGCTGGGTGCCCCGATTGACGAGCGTGGCCCGGTCGACCAGACCCTGACCGCTCCGATCCACCGCAAGGCTCCTGCTTACGACGAACTCAGCCCTTCACAGGAACTGCTGGAAACCGGCATCAAGGTGATTGACCTGGTTTGCCCGTTCGCCAAAGGCGGCAAGGTGGGCCTGTTCGGTGGCGCCGGCGTCGGCAAGACCGTGAACATGATGGAACTCATCAACAACATCGCCAAGGCGCACTCGGGTCTGTCCGTGTTTGCCGGTGTGGGTGAGCGTACCCGCGAAGGCAATGACTTCTATCACGAGATGGCCGACTCCGGCGTGGTGAATCTCGAGAACCTTGGCGAGTCCAAGGTCGCGATGGTTTACGGCCAGATGAACGAGCCCCCAGGAAACCGTCTGCGCGTGGCGCTGACTGGCCTGACGATTGCCGAATCCTTCCGTGACGAAGGCCGTGACGTGCTGTTCTTCGTTGACAACATCTACCGTTACACGCTGGCGGGTACCGAAGTGTCGGCGCTGCTGGGCCGTATGCCTTCCGCCGTGGGTTACCAGCCGACGCTGGCCGAAGAAATGGGCCGCCTGCAAGAGCGTATTACCTCGACCAAGGTTGGTTCCATCACTTCCATCCAGGCCGTTTACGTTCCTGCCGATGACTTGACTGACCCGTCACCTGCCACGACCTTTGCCCACCTGGATTCCACCGTGGTGCTTTCGCGTGACATCGCTTCGCTGGGTATCTATCCTGCAGTTGACCCGCTTGATTCGACCAGCCGCCAGCTTGACCCGAACGTCGTCGGTGAAGACCACTACGCAACGGCCCGCGCCGTACAGGGCACCCTGCAGCGCTACAAGGAATTGCGCGACATTATTGCGATTCTGGGCATGGACGAACTGGCCCCCGAAGACAAGCTGGCCGTGGCCCGCGCCCGCAAGATCCAGCGTTTCCTGTCGCAGCCTTTCCACGTTGCTGAAGTGTTCACCGGTTCACCCGGCAAGTACGTCAGCCTTGCAGAAACCATTCGCGGCTTCAAGATGATTGTTGCCGGTGAGTGTGATCACCTGCCGGAACAGGCTTTCTATATGGTCGGCACGATTGACGAAGCGTTCGAAAAGGCCAAGAAGGTTTAAGGGCTAGCGCCTCGAAAGGACTGCCATGTCAACCATTCACGTCGACGTTGTATCTGCAGAAGAATCCATCTTCTCGGGCGAAGCCAAATTTGTGGCCCTGCCTGGTGAGGCTGGCGAACTCGGCATATATCCGCGTCACACCCCGCTGATCACCCGCATCAAACCAGGTGCCGTGCGTATTGAAAAAGCCGATGGCACTGAAGAGTTTGTATTTGTAGCCGGTGGTTTGCTGGAAGTTCAGCCCAATACCGTCACCGTGTTGTCCGATACCGCCATCCGCGGCAAGGATCTCGACGAAGCCAAGGCCGTGGCTGCCAAGGCTGCGGCCGAAGAGGCGCTGAAAAATGCCAAAAGCGATATTGATATCGCCATGGCGCAGTCCGAACTGGCCGTCATGGCCGCCCAGATTGCGGCTTTGCGCAAGTACCGCCAGAAAAAATAATATGCCCGGCGCCATTGAGCGCACGACATACGAGCCCTGCCCTCCCGGCGGGGCTTTTTTTTGCCCGGAATAAGCGTCTGATGTGCACCCTGACAGGCCGCCCTCCTACAATCGGTGAATGCTTTTTTCCAGACTCACCGGTCCTTTCAGGGACAGCAACAAGGAGAAGGCCGCGCAGTTGCTGATCACCAACACGGCACTGGCCGATCTGAGCCTGCCCGACGCGCGCGTGGTGGTGAATGCAATGGTGCTCCGTCGCGTCCAGCATGGCGTGGTGCTCATCAAGGAAGGTGAGGGCACGCATACCGACTTCATGATGCTGATTCTCGACGGTGAAGTGCTGGTTGACAACGAACTGACGTCCATGGACGACAGTATGGTGATGTCAGTCATTGGCTCCGGCAGCCTGATTGGCGAGATGGGTGTGCTGGATGGTGCGCCGCGCTCTGCCACCTGCACTGCGACAACGGATCTTGCGGTGGCAGTGCTGTCGCGAGAAGCATTGCTTGTGCTGATCAAAACCAATCCGGCGGTGTCGGCACGCCTGATGCTGGCGATTTCCAAACGGCTGTCCGACCGGCTGCGTGAGGCCAACCGAAAGATCAGGACGTTGGGCGGGCTCAGCCGGGCATTGCAGCAGGAGCTGGATGCGGCTCACCATACCGGCGGCAGCCTGGTACCCAAGGGTTAGCCCAGGACCGGTTCGTCGGGCAGTCCACCAGATCCTCCCGGGTTTTCCACAACAGGAAAATGCCGGACCAGGACGGCAGTCACCTCGCCCAGGGCCTGCGTCAGGCCATCTTCAAATCGGCCATCCGCAAAAGCCGAGCCCATGCGTTTCGTCATGGCTTGCCATTCTTCCGGCCCGACGTGTTGGTTGAGGCCGCGGTCCGCAACGATCTCGATGGCCCGCTCTGCCAGTTGCAGGTAAATCAGGACGCCGTTATTGTGTTCCGTGTCCCAGATACGGAGCTTGCTGAACATCATCACCGCGCGCTGGTGTACAAGCTGTGCCATCGTCACATGTTTGTCCATGCGCCAGAGGTAACTCATCGGCAATGAGGCTTCAACGCATATGCGTATCTGGCCGCTGTGGCGCCCTTCGCTTGCAGCGGTGCGCCTGGCCAGTCGGAGCAGCATATCGGGCGGGATGGCTCGCCTGGCATCGGAGGCATCAAGCCAGAGGTGTTTGAGCATGCGCTGTGGTTTGTTCATGTTCTGATAACCCTACCAGTCCCCGGAAGCGCCACCGCCGCCAAAGTCACCACCGCCTCCGCTGCTGAAGCCCCCGGAAGAGCTGCCGCCGCTGCTGAATCCGCCACCACCGCTCCAGCCCGTGCCTCCGCCAGAACCCCACCCGGAAGATCCGCGCCCACGTCCGCCGAGTGAGCCGAGGCTGGCTATCAAGCCAAAGACCATGCCGACAATTCCTGCGCCTATTGCCAGCAAAAGACTACTGGTAAAAATCCAGGCCATGACGCCTGTGATGCCGCCGGTCGCAAAAGCACCGCCTTTGCGCCCGAACATGCCGGACAGCAGGCGCGCACCAATGGGCACCGCAAAAAACAGGAAAACTGCGAGATCACCCCACTGGAAGCCATCGTTGCCGGACTGCTTTCCGGCCGCCTCAGGCAAGGGCAGGTTTTCACCGCTGATGCGGGCCATCAACTGATCGACCGCAGAACCAAGGCCGCCTGCAAAATCGCCTTCCTTGAAGCGGGGTGTGATGGCCCTGTCAATGATCTGTCGGGCGGCCAGATCCGGAATCGCGCCCTCCAGCGCCTTCGCAGTGGCGATGCGAACCTTGCGGTCGTTTTTGGCCACAACCAGCAGCAAGCCGTCCCCCACATCTTTACGCCCAATCTTCCAGCTGTCACCGACACGCTGCGCATAGCCTGTAATGTCTTCGGGTTGCGTGGTGGACACCATCAGCACCACAATCTGCGTCCCGCGGCTGGCTTCAAATGCTGTCAGTTTCGTTTCCAGCGCCTGCTTTTGTGACGAATCCAGCGTGCCCGTGGTGTCAATGACATGAGCAGTCAAAGCCGGGACTGCCACCAGGTCCTGCGCGCGGGCAGTTTGAATCAGCGCCAACCAGCCCGGCAGGACACACAGCCATAGAGCCGCCCAAAAGGCTGCCGTCCGCACACGCTGCTTCGATGTCACACGCGCCTTGCGTTTATTTCTTTTCGAAATTGACAGATGGAGGTACGGAAATCTGTGCTTCGTTTTGTACCGAGAAGTTGGGTTTCACGCCGTAGCCAAACACCATGGCCGTCAGGTTGTTGGGAAAACTGCGGGCCAGCACGTTGTATTCCTGCACTGTCTGGATGTAGCGGTTACGCGCCACAGTGATGCGGTTTTCCGTACCCTCGAGTTGTACGCGCAAATCCTGGAACCCCTGGTTGGCTTTCAGGTTGGGATAGTTCTCCGTCACGACAAGAAGACGGGACAGCGCGGAGGACAGCTCGCCCTGCGCCGCCTGGAACTTGCTGAAGGCCGCAGGGTCATTGAGCGTTTCGGGCGTCACCTGTATTGAAGTGGCTTTGGCGCGCGCCTCGACGACTTTGGTCAGCGTGTCCTGCTCGAACGCCGCTTCACCCTTGACGGTCGCCACGATGTTGGGCACCAGGTCGGCACGGCGCTGGTACTGGTTCAATACTTCAGACCAGGCAGATTTGGTCTGTTCGTCCAGTCGCTGGAAGTCGTTGTAGCCGCAACCTGTCAGCAACAGGCTGGTTACGCTGACAAATGCTGCCAGCATCAGTTTGATAAAACGGGATTTCATGAAGGGGCCTCCTGAATGCAAGTCGCCACACTAACATAAACAGATGCAGTCTCCGTAAATCTCCGGCGCATGAAGGGTGCTTTTGACAGCGCCAGAGCCCTGCCCGGGCACTGGCCAGACTCAGGGCGCATGGTTTGCTGAAAAAAGCTGGAAACCCTAAGGTTTCAAAAAGAAGTCCGGAGGGCAGTGGCCACGGGACAGTCAGGTCTGCTCCACGCCACTACGGGCGCAGGCAAGACTTGCTGTCTGGCTCTGTGCGGGCAGATGTCATGATGGCGCCATCCCGTCTCGCAGCCCCTGACGGTGCTCTTAATTACGCCAATCCGTGCATTCGCGGCCGGCAACAAGCTGTCAGGGGTCAATAGCCCATGGTGAGGTCGACCTGAAATTGCATGGGTTGACCGGCACGGAACCTTGCGAGGTTGTCCAGGAAGCGTTCAGCAGCACGCTCAAACATCCTCGTTTGTGAGCGCCCCGAAAGGTGCATGGAGATATGCACGTTGTCCAGATTCCACAGTGGATGCCCTGCTGGCAGGGGTTCGGGGTCAGTCACATCCAGAAATGCCGCTGCGATGCGTTTTCCTTCAATCGCCGCGACCAGCGCGTCCTGATCGACGATGCTGCCGCGCGCAAAGTTCATCAGCACTGCTTCTGGCTTCATGCGTGCAAGCTCTGCAGCACCAATCATGTGTTCGGTTTCACTTGTAGCAGGCACTGCAAGAATGACCCAGTCAAACTCGCCGAGCCTGTCCCGCCATTCATCGGGCCCCAGCGTTTTTCCTGATGGATCGGCGTTGCGCCGAACTCCGGTGACCTGTACTCCAAAAGCATCGAGGCGCGCTTCAACCATCTTGCCGATGGCGCCATAACCGAGCATCAACGCATGACTGCCGGCAAGTTCCGTCTTGCCGGGTGAATCCGGCAGCCATTGGTGGCGGTCCTGGGCGCGAACCACCTCACGGTAATTCTTTGCGATGGTGAGCATGCCCAACACGACGTACTCTGCGATGGTGATGGCGTTGATACCCGCACCGTTGGTCACAGTCACGCCTCGTTGTTGCAATACGTCCAGCGGCAGGCCGTCCATGCCTGCAAGGCCCGAGTTCAGCCACTTCATTTGTGTAGCCAAATTGACGGCAGTTGCCATGTCGGGTTTTTTGTACATGTCAAACCAGCCGATGTCTGCCTGGGGCGCAAGGGCACAGGCATCCTCGCGGCTGTCGAACCAGCGCACCTCAAGCCAGTCGGGCAAATTGCCGACGAGGTAAGTTTGCATTGGTCCAGGGAGCACGGCGATGATCTTGTCAGTCATGGTATTTTGTTGCGGGTCTTTCGGCGCTGGATGAGGCCATACTGATTAATATAGCCGCATGAATTTCACATCTTCCGTTTTGCAGGGTGCGCCCAGGCCCGGGGGCACAGACACGCGGGCAGGACCCGCAATGTTGCCGGCGGGGGTATCCGGTGTTCTGGGTGCCGAAGTCATGCATCGGCTATCTGGCTGCGGACAGCTTCTCTCACAAGCGGCGCATAGTGGCGATAGAAATCTCCACGGGGAGAGTATTCACAGCATCGTGCAGGCGTGGCTTAATGGCAGGCTGGACGCATCGCGGCCCTGAGTCGTAACCTGTAGAGCAAGCATATGCGAAAACCGAAAATTTCTGCGGTCACCAGCGACAGCGCCCACGATACCGAGGCAGCGTTCTACGAGGCATTGCAAAGCGGCGACATTGAGAGGCTGATGGCCTGCTGGGCAGACGAGGACGATATCCTCTGCGTGCATCCCGGGGGCGGCAGGCTTCTCGGTCCAGGCGCCATCCGGGCTTCTTTTGACGCCATGTTCGCCAACGGCACGATCCAGGCGCAACCCGAAAAAATACGTGTTATCGAATTCATGGGCGCCAGTGTGCACAGTGTCCTGGAGCGTATTGAAGTGCTGACAGACGAAGGTCCGCGCCATGCCTACGTCATCGCCACCAATGTGTACCAAAAGACCGCCCAGGGTTGGCGCCTGGTTGCGCACCACGCAAGTCCGGGTACGCCGCGTGAGATGCAGGAACTGCTGGACGCACCCCAAATGCTGCATTGAACATGATTTGTCTGGGGCCTGAGCCATGAACTACTCGGCGCCGTGGTGGCTGCCGGGCGGGAACCTGCAGACCATATGGGCGGCTGTGGTGGCACGCCGTTTTGTCGGCCCAAAGCCGAAGTTTCGGCGCCAGCGATGGGATGCTCCGGACAACGATTTTGTCGATGTGGATTTTCTTGAGGTTCCTGTCGCACCTGATGCGCCGCTCATGGTGGTTTTCCATGGCCTTGAAGGGTCTTCCGCCAGCCACTATGCAGAGGCACTGGCAGCTGTTGCGGGCGCACGTGGCTGGGCCTGTGCTGTGCCGCATTTCCGGGGCTGCTCTGGCGAGATCAACCACGCACCTCGTGCCTACCATTCGGGGGATTTTGAAGAGATTGACTGGATATTGCGCCGCTTCAGGGCATCGCACGCCGGACCGGTTCTTGCAGTTGGCATCTCTCTGGGCGGCAATGCACTGATGCGTTGGGCCGGTGAAATGGGCGCAGGGGCCCGTGCAGTTGTGGCTGCTGTCGCATCCGTTTGCTCACCACTGGACCTGGCTGCAGGTGGCTGGGCCATAGGCCGCGGTTTTAACCGGCAGGTCTACACACGCATGTTCCTCAAAAGCATGGTGCCCAAGGCCCTGCTGAAACTTGACCAGCATCCCGGCCTGTTCAGCCGTGAACGGCTTCTGGCTGCGCGGGACCTGTATGAGTTCGACAATGTTTTCACCGCGCCGCTTCACGGCTTCCAGAACACGGAAGACTACTGGGCCCGTGCCTCGGCGAAACCGCATATGAACAGGATAGGCGTGCCGGCACTTGCATTGAACGCCCGCAATGATCCCTTCATTCCCGCGTGGAGCCTGCCTTTGCCCGGCGATGTCAGTGCCAGTGTCACCCTGTGGCAGCCTGACGAGGGGGGGCACGTCGGCTTTCCGTCAGGTCCGTTTCCCGGCAGTGTCCAGTTGATGCCCGAGGTCATCACCGGATTTTTCTCCGCGCACCTTTGAGCCCTCAAACCAGATCGGCAAACCATGGATGACATCGTCAAGGCCGCATTGGCCAAGTGGCCCAACGTACCTGACTGCTATGGCTGGCTGGGGCTGGACGCGCGTGGCAACTGGTACATGCGCGACGAGCGCGCGCAGGCTGCGGGCGCTTTTGGTGCGGTACTCGATGATCGCGCACGGCAGATGGTCAGCAAGGGTTCACTTCTAAGGCACGACAAGCTGATCGACTTCATTCAGCGCAATTATGAGAGCGACGCGCAGGGGCAGTGGTTCTTCCAGAATGGCCCGCAGCGTGTGTATGTCGAACTTGAGGCTACACCCTATATATGGCGTGTTGCTGCAGATTTTTCCGTCACCGCGCATACCGGTCTGGGTGCGAGACCTCAACGCTGTGTGCTCGATGACGCTGGCCGCCTTTACCTCGAAACTGACATCGGCTTTGGCCTGGTGCATACGCAGGATATGGGGGTGGCTGCAGAAGCTGTCGAGCAGGGCTTGTGGGTTCCTCAGGAGGCACCAGCCGCCGACCTGCCCCGGCGTTATGGCTACGTGCCCAGTCCCCAGTTGCTTGAGGCGGCTCGCAGGGCAGCCCCGGTCTGAGTACGGCCCATAAAAAAAGCCGGTCGTGACCGGCTTCAGCTGGGCTTGGGAGGGCTTATTTGGCCGCGTTCACCATGTACTGAACCACTGCCTTTATATCTGCATCAGACGCTGTGCTGACTCCGCCTTTGGGTGGCATGGCATTCTTGCCCTTGATGGCGCTGGCCGTCAGCGCGTCAATGCCGGCACCGACGCGAGGCGCCCATGCAGTCTTGTCTCCAAGCTTGGGAGCGCCCGCCACGCCGGCTGCATGGCAAACCGCGCAGGCCTGGGTATACAGCGCAGGAACTGCAGCCGCGCCGCCAGCCGGAGCGGCTGTCTTGTTGGCTGCGGCAAGTGCTGCAACGACTTCCGGCGATGGTCCGGCGGCAGCCGCTGGTGCAGCACCTGCTGGTGCCGTGGCTGCTGGTGCTGCAGCGGGCTCTGCAAATTTTCCGCCCGCAGCTGCGGTCATGTAAACCACTGCGCGACCGATTTCCGTATCGTTAAAGTCTCCGCCGCCCTGTGCGGCCATCGCACCCTTGCCCTTGAGTGCTGAATTCCAGAGTGCTTCAAAACCCGTCTTGATGCGGGGGGCCCAGGCTGCAACATCGCCAAACTTCGGCGCGCCTGCGGCGCCCGAGCCGTGACAGGCCACACATTGGGCCTTGTAGACTTCTTCACCACTCTTCAGGGGGCGATTTGCATCACGGATCTCGACGGAGCCGACCTTCTGTATTCGCTGGGCCACGGTTTTTTCCATGTCCACCGCACCAGGCGCCGTCTTGTTGGCCGAGGTGACAAAGTACACCAGCCCGATGATGGCAAAAATGGGTATGACAAATGAGAAAAAGACCGCTGCCAGCAGCTGTTTTGGGGTCTTGATCGGGCCTGTATGGGCTTCTTCGTGGGCCGTGTTGTGATCGTTTGCGCTCATGGCGTCCTCAAAAAACTGTAATCGGGGGGCGAATATTAGGTTTGTTCTGCGCTGAAACAGGCTTTGCACAGCAACCTCACATTATAACTGTGCCACCCGTGCCGGTGGCTTTTTGATTGGCTCCGCCAGTGGCCGGCTGTTAGAATCAGGCGCTGCTCCTCTGGGGCGCACCTCACAGCATTGCGGCTGTAGCTCAGTGGATAGAGTATTGGCCTCCGAAGCCAAGGGTCGTGGGTTCGATCCCCGCCAGCCGCACCAAACAACGATCTGGCCATCACCAGAAAAGAAAGTCCATCCCGACATGGCGCAAAACACGCTCCCGGTTGAACTGGCGGACAGGCTCTCACCGGGCGGATCTGCGCTGGTGCTGATCGACATGCAGAATGATTTTTGCGCAGCTGGCGGCTATATCGACGTCGTGGCCGGCAAGGACGTTTCCGCAGGCGCCAGCCTTGTTCCGACATTGCAGGCATTGGTTGATGCCGCGCGCGTTGCGGGCGTTCCCGTGATCTGGGTACGGGCAGATTATTCATTCGACAAAATCCCGCCTTCCATGGCGGTGGTTTCCCAGGCAAGAGGCATTGCTGCCGAATGCTGCAAGCCCGGCACCTGGGGCGCAGAGTGGTTCGGCATTGCGCCATTGGCCGGCGAAAAAATCGTCACCAAACATACCTACAGCGGTTTCGCCAACACTGACCTGAACAACGTTCTGCAACAACTCAAGGTGCAGTCGGTGGTTTTCGGCGGCGTGACCACGCAGGTCTGTGTCGAGTCCACCGTGCGTGATGCGCATTCAGCCGGGTACTTCTGCATTGTTCCGCATGACGCGGTGGCTTCCCACACGCCTTCACTGCACGAAGCAGCGCTGACCAACATCCGCTTTTTCCTGGGCGATGTGTGTGCTGCGGCGGATGTGCTTTCAGCCTGGCGTTGACCTGCGTCCCGCAGGTGGCAGGCGAAGCGGCTATTCGTACTTCCTGCCCGTCGCCAGCAACTCCGGCGTGCCTATCACCTCATTGAGGCCATCGAAATCAAGCATGGCTGACTGCCACGGGGCAGTGGTCTGGTGTTTTTTCAGGCTGCCATAGTAGCCCTGCAGTGTATGCGTGACGGCGCGTACCGTACCCCCGGGG
This sequence comes from Polaromonas sp., assembly GCF_016185115.1. Classification (GTDB taxonomy): domain Bacteria; phylum Pseudomonadota; class Gammaproteobacteria; order Burkholderiales; family Burkholderiaceae_C; genus Polaromonas. Next base: position 64,451 of record NZ_JACPOF010000005.1, read on the forward strand.
AAGATGACGATACGAAAACCACGTTTGCCCAGTTCTTCTGCGCTCTGCACCGGTGTCTTGCCGCCTTCAACCATGTTGGCGAGCAAGGGGATGCGTGAGGCGAATCGCGTACAGGCAGCGTTCATCTGTTCGGGTGTACGCAAGGCTTCAATAAACAATGCGTCAACGCCGCACTCCAGGTAACGCTCGGCGCGCTCGAGTGCGGCTTCGATTCCTTCGGTTGCTACCGCATCGGTGCGCGCCAGTATCAGTGTTGATGCAGACTGCCTTGCATCCAGCGCGGCCTTCAGCTTGCCCGTCATCTCCTGAGTACTGACGACAGACTTGCCATCCAGGTGTCCGCAGCGTTTGGGAAAGGTCTGGTCTTCCAGCTGGATCATGGCTGCGCCGGCGCGCTCAAACCCCCGGACGGTGCGCATCACATTGAGCGCATTGCCGAAGCCCGTATCTGCATCGACGATGACGGGCAAATCGACCCGTGCCGTGATGTTTGAAAGTACCTGCTGGACCTCTGGATAAGTCGTCAGGCCAATGTCCGAACGACCCAACGCGGTATAGGCAATGGAGGCTCCCGAGAGATACAGGGCTTCGAAGCCGGCCTGCTGCGCCACCAGTGCGCTGAGTGCGTCGTACACGCCGGGTGCAAGGAGGGCGGCTTGCTGCGCAAGTCTGGTTTTAAGGTCGGAACTGCTCATGCGGGCTGCCTTTGTGATTGGGTGATGGTGGCAGCCGCAATCGCGCCACCGGCAATGGCGCTGAGCAGGCCGTTGCCCGAGAGGTAACCCCAGACCGCATTTCCCGATACGCCGCGCGCTGCGCCGCCTGCCGCCAGCAGGGTGTTGAATGCGGAGCCGTCTTTGCGCAATACATGGCAGTGCTCGTCAATGTCGAGACCACCCTGTGTGTGGAACAGCGCACCTGTAACCTTGATCGCGAAATACGGTGCTTTCAGTTCGCGCGTGAACACACGGCCATGACTGTCTGTTGTGCCCGGTGACACCGCAGTGAGCGTCTGCTCCAGAATTTGCGCGTGGCAGCCGATAAGCTTCGCAAGCGACGCGAGGTCAGGGCATGACTTCAGTGCGCCTGCGTTTTCTGCATCGCAGAAGTCGGGAAAGCCGTGTGCGAGGTCCAGTGTGTGCTGGTCAAAGACACTCCATGCAACGCCGCCGGGCTGGGCCAGCACCTGAACCGATGCTTCCGAATAGCCATGGCCCTCGTCATGGAAACGTTCGCCGCGCGCATTGATCTGTACGCCGCCATCCATGATGACGGCCCAACTGATCAGCGCGCCTTGCGGCACCGCCCACGAGCCATGACCCTGATAGCCGCCCAGGTCGGCCAGCCTTGCACCTAACTGGCGCCCCCATGCGATGGCAGAGCCGTCATTGCCGGCATGGCCTGCGAAGGTCGCATCGCGCATGTCGGGCAGCAGCTCTGCCACCATGGCGCTGTTGCCTCCGAAACCATTGCATGACAGCAGTATGTGGTCGCAGGCCAGGTGTTCCATGTTGCCATCGGGTCGCACATAACCCACGCCGGTGACCTCACCGGAATCGTCCATCCACAGCTGCCGCACAAGGGCTTCCGTGACGATGGTGGCACCCGCCGCGACTGCCGCGTTTTCAAGCTGGGCCATCAACGCCAGGCCGGTTTTTTCATGCACTGCGTGCATGCGGCGAACGCTGTGGCCGGGGTATAAAAAACCGTCAAGCACTTCAAAGGTGATGCCGTGTTTTTGCTGCAGGGTGTCCAGTGCCGGACCAACGGCAGCAGCATAGGCTTTAACCAGGTGTGCGGCCGCCGTGCCTTGCGTCTTGTCCAGGATGTCTTTTGAGAACAGCTCAACGCTGTCCTCAATACCCAGCGCTTTTTGCACGGCGGTTGCCGGTGCCGGAATAAAGCCCGACGACAGCGCTGACGAGCCGCTCGGTGAAGCGTCCCGTTCAAGCACGACCGCATCAATGCCCGCGTCGCTCAGGGCGATGGCCGCCATCAGGCCGCAGGCGCCGCCACCCACAATCGCGACGGGAATATGTGGCGCGTCTTCAGGTGGCCGGCCGCGCTGGATGATGGGGTTCATGCGTCTCAGGCGTTCAGGCAGTAGGGCGGAACAAGTACTGGCCGCGTGGCTTGCCAATCACTTCGCCGTTTTCATAGATCAGTTCGCCGCGCAGAAAGGTCGCATCCACATTGGCAGACAACTCAAGGCCTTCGAAGGGCGTGTAGCCCTGGGTCGACGGTGAGTCCTTGGCGTGTATGGTCCACGTCTTGCCCGGGTCCACCAGCGCGATATCGGCGTCAAAACCGGCGGCGATGTCGCCCTTGCTGTTCAGGCCGTAGCGCTGCGCCGGATTCCAGCTCGTGACGCGCGCCATGTGGTTGTAACTCATGCCGCGGCGCGTACCTTCGCTGATCAGGGCGGGCAGCATGTACTCGGTGCCGCCGAAGCCGCTCTTGGCCATCCAGATATTGCCGAAGTAGCGTTTGGGGATTTTGGTCTCGTGGCGGCAGCAGGCGTGGTCAGACACCACCCAGTCCAGCTCGCCGGCCAGCAATGCGTCCCACAAGAACTCGACGTCTTCACGTGGGCGAATCGGCGGGTTCACCTTTGCCAGCTCGGCCGCCTTGCTGGTGATGTCCAGCATCAGGTGGCCTATGGTCACCTCGCGCTTGAAGTCGATGTGTGGGAAGGTATCGGCCATCATCATGGCGGCCTGCACGGCCTTGCGTGACGACAGGTGCAACAGGTTGATGTTGGGTAGCGCGGTCTCGTTGGCGAGGTAGCTGGCGATGAACACCGCCAGGCCTTCGGAGTGCTGGGGGCGCGAGGCGCTGTAGGCCGCCAGGCCTGAGAGTGACTTGTCTTTTTCGACAATTTTTGTGTACGCCGTCATGATCTCGGCTGTTTCGCAATGCAGCGACAGCGAGATCTGATTGGCCAGCCTGGGCATCTGCTCGCGTGCGGCCTGTATGCCGCGCATGATGAATTCAAAATGTGCGTAGTCGTAACGCTCGTTTTTGCCAATCATCAAAAAGTCGCGCTGTGCATCCGACGCGCCATGCAGGCCGTGCGAGCCGTAGAACATGAAAATCTTGAAGCTCGGCACGCCGAATTTCTCGATCAGTTCGGGGATTTCCTTGATGTGGGTCGCGTCCATGGGCGCGAGGTGAAAACCGTAGTCGACGTGAAAGCGGTTCTTGGCGGTCTTCAGGACCTCGGGGTAAAACTTCTTGTACGGGCCGCCCTTGTTCATGTAGTACTGGCCGGTGCGGAAGTAATTCAGGCTGCTGGTCACGCCGCCCATGGCTGCGGCCTTGCTTTCCGTCACGGCATCCTCTTCAAGCGGTGAATAAATGCCGCTGTGCATGTGTGCATCGACCACGCCGGGAAAGGCCAGGCGGTTTTTGCCATCCTTGACGGCCCTGGCCCGCGTCACATCTATGCCGGGTGCCACCAGTGCAATCTTGCCGCCTGTCACGGCGATATCGGCATCGAACACCACGTTGCCGTGTGGGCGCACCACGCGCACATTCTTGATGAGCAGGTCGAATTCAGGTTTTTTCATGGTTTCTCCAGAAGGTTTGGTATTTGTTGATGTGTTCGATGTGTTAGACGACAGGCAGGGCCGCAAGGGCCTTGCGCTGTTTCAGGCTGGCCATCAGGCCGCCCATGCGTACCATCTGCAGCAGAAAGTCAGGCACGGGCTCGCAAGCCAGGTTTTTGCCTGAGGCGGTTTGTAATGACAGTGCGGGCTCAGTGATGGACAGTTGTCCTTCACCACCCAGCTCAGCGGCATCGGGGCAGGTCAGCAACAACAAACCCAGGTTGAAGGCATTCCTGAAAAACAGGCCGCCGTAGCTGGGCGCGATCACGGCCGCGACACCCAGGTGCACGAGTGCGGCTGCTGCCTGCTCGCGTGAAGAACCTATGCCAAAGCCGCTTCCCGCCACGATCACATCGCCCTTGCGAACGTCAGTCGCAAAAGAAGGCAGCAGGCTTTCAAGGCAATGCGCTGAAATGACTTCTATGCCGTGCTGCATGTAGGCGCCGGGTGCCAGCGCATCGGTGTCAACGTCGTTGCCGAGATGCCAGATGCGGTGCAATGCCTTCCCTGTGGTCATGCCATCACCTCGCGCGGGTCGGTGATGCGGCCGCGCAATGCAGACGCAGCCACGGTGTAGGCCGAGCCCAGAAAAACCTGTGTGCTGGCCGGGCCCATGCGACCCCTGAAATTGCGGGCCGTGCTGGAGATCACAGTCTGGCCTTCGGCAAAACTCTCGCCATACCCGGCGCAGGCGCCGCAGGCACTTGGCAGCAGCGTTGCGCCGGCATCGGCCAGCAGCTGCATGGTGCCTTCGGCCTGCGCCTCGGCAAGGTCTTTCACGCTGGCGGGCGCCACCATCAGCTGCACGCCGCTGGCAATTTTTTTACCCTTGAGTACTTGCGCTGCAAAACGCAGGTCCTCCAGCTTGGCGCCTGTGCATGCGCCTATGTAAGCCACGTTGATGGGGGTGCTGGCGTGCTCGGCGATGTTCACGCCATGCGCGGGGCTGTGCGGCGCGGCGAGTTGGGGGCTCAAGGTGCTGGCGTTGAAGTCGTGCTGCACGTCCGCAGAGCCAGGGTCCGAGTGCCACCTGGCAGTATCGCTTTCTGGGGTTGACGGCCTGCCGGTGGAAGCCAGCCATCGCCGGGTAACGTCGTCTGGTGCAACCAGGCCGGTCTGCGCACCCAGTTCTGCGCTCATGTTGCACAGGGTCATGCGCTCCTGCATGCCCAGCGTCCTCACGGCCTCACCGGTGAACTCAACCGCCTGGTAGTTCGCGCCGTTCATGCCAAAGCGCGCAATCATGGCCAGCATCATGTCCTTGGCGCAAACGCCGGGGCTTAGCTTGCCCGACCAATTCATGGCGATGGTCTGCGGCACGCGCAGCCAGATCTCGCCGGTCACGACCACACCCAGCATTTCGGTGCTGCCTATGCCGAACATGTAGGCGCCGAATGCGCCACCGGTGGGCGAATGCGAGTCGCCGCCCACACAGAACATGCCGGGCTGTATATGGCCGTGCTGCGGCACCACCACATGGCAGATGCCCTGGCTGTCGTAAACGTGGGGCAGGTCCTGCTCGCGCGCCCAGTCGCGCGCAATGCGTACGATGCGGCGTGATTCGTCGTCACGTTCCGGCACATAGTGGTCCATCACCAGTACGACACGGGATTTGTCCCAGATTTGCGCACCCAGTTCTTCCAGCATGGGCTTGAGCCTGCGCGGGCCAGAAGAGTCGTGGAACATTGCCATGTCGACCTTGCAGGTCACGATCTCGCCGGTCGTGACAGACGTGCGGCCAGCCGCTCTGGCGATCAGTTTTTGCGCAAGGCTCTGGCTCATGTCGTTCGGCTTGTGCAAGATCACAGACCCAGGTAGGCCTTGCGCAATTCGTCGCTGCCCAGCAGATCGGCAGGCAGGCCTGAAAAACGTATGCCGCCGTTTTCAAGCACATAGGCGCGGTCTGCAATTTCAAGCGACTGGCCGACGTTCTGCTCGACCAGCAACACAGCAAGGCCGCCCTCGCGCAACTTGCTGATCAGACCGAACATTTCTTCGACCAGCAGCGGCGACAGGCCCAGGGAGGGCTCATCAAGTATCAGCAGCCGGGGCTCGGCCATCAGGCCGCGGCCAATCGCCAGCATCTGCTGCTCGCCGCCGCTCATGGTGCCGGCGCGCTGCTGAAGCCGTTCTTTCAGGCGCGGGAAGATGCCGAACACCTTGTCGAGGTTTTCTGTCCGGCGCTCGCGTGCACGTGTGAATGAGCCGAGCTCAAGGTTCTCCAGCACGCTGAGGTTGGGGAAGACCTTGCGGCCTTCCGGCACCTGTATCAGCCCGGCCTTGACCACATCGCGGTAATGCGCACCGCTCAAATCGTGGCCATCAAACTGCACAGTCCCTGACCAGGCCTTATAGATGCCGCACACCACGTTGTTCAGTGTCGACTTGCCGGCGCCATTGCTGCCCAGCAGCGCCACGGTCTCGCCCGCCTCGACTTTCAGGTCGACGCCGCGCAGTACTTCGACCTGGCCGTAACCACCACGCAGGCCCCTGATCTCAAGCAAGGCACTCATGATGCGCTCCTGGCCAGTTCGGCCTGCTTCAGGCGGGCTGCTGTGCCGTGGCCCAGATAGGCCTCGACCACTTTCGGGTCGGCGGTGACTTCAGCCGGTGAGCCCTGCGCAATCAACTGGCCCTGCGCCAGCACCCAGACGTGCTGGGCCAGGTTCATCACCGCCTGCATCACGTGCTCGATCATCAGCACGGTGACACCGCTGTTGGCAATGCCGCGCACCACGGGAATCATTTCTGCAATCTCCTGAGGGTTCAGGCCCGCCAGCACTTCGTCCAGCAGCAGCAGGCGCGGTTTGGTTGCCAGCGCACGGGCCAGCTCCAGGCGCTTGCGGCCCGCCACAGTCAGGTCGGATGCAGGTTTGTCGAGCTGCGCGGCCAGGCCCACCTGCTGCGCCACCAGTTCGGCTTGCTCAAGCGCCTCGCGCCGGCTGCGTGTGTGCAGGTGAATGCCGACGGCAATGTTTTCGCGAACGGTCTGCATGGCAAAGGGTTGCACGATCTGGAAGGTGCGCGTCATGCCCTGAATGGCATTGAGGTGCGGTGCGCGGCCGGTGATGTCCTGGCCGTCAAACACCACTTGCCCGCTGTCCGGCAGCAGAAAGCCGGACATCAGCGCGAACAGCGTGGTCTTGCCTGCGCCGTTCGGACCTATCAGCGCAGTGAGGCTACCGGTTGGCACTTCCATGCTGACGTCCTGTACGGCCTTGAGTCCACCGAAGGCGCGCGACAGGTTCTTGATGGAGAGAAGGGGTTCAGTCATGGCGGCCTTCTTTCTTGCCGTGCTGTTTCCAGAGCGACCTGACAGTGGCCGCCAGCCCGCCTATGCCGCGCGGCATGAACATCACGATCAGCACCAGCACCACACCGTAAATCACCAGGTTGATGCCGGGCAGTTCGCCAAACATATTGCGGGTGATGTCGGCCAGCATGTGCAACACCACCGCGCCCAGAATGGGACCCCACAGCGTGCCTATGCCGCCCACAATGGCTGCGACCAGTGCCTCTACCGATGTAACCGGGCCAAAGGCGATGCCCGGGTCTATGTACTGGAAGACCTGCACATAAAACGCGCCGCCCGCCCCCATGAGGCCGCCCGAAATGGCAATCGCGCCGAGCTTGATGCGAAACGGGTTCACGCCGATGGCGCGTGCCGAGTCCTCGTTGTCTCGAACGGCCTGCAGGTAAGCGCCGAAGCGGGAATTTTTCAGCCACCAGGTAATCAGCAGCGCTGCTGTGACAAACCCCAGCACCAGATAAACATAACCACGGCGGGAGCCGAACTGCATGTTGGTAAAGGATTCGCGCAGCGGAATCATCAGGCCCACACCGCCGCCGGTGAAAGGCACAGACAGCGCCAGGATGCGGAAGACTTCAGCGAAGGCCAGCGTGACGAGCGCGAAGTAGGAGCCCTTGAGCCCGTAGCGAAATGACAGTGCACCGACAAACACGCCAACACCTGCCGAGCCCGCCACTGCCAGCGCCAGCCCTGCCCATGCGTTGATTCCGCCATTGAGCTGCGACATGGCTTGTATATAGGCACCGGTGCCGAAAAAGAGTGCATGGCCGAACGAGAACTGTCCGCCAAAGCCGCCCAGGATGTTCCAGGCTTGGGCCAGCAATGCGGCGTAGAGCGCCATCATCAGAAAGTTCAGTGTCACGCCCGATGTGCTGACCAGCGGGATGGCCGCAGCCACCACCACGAAGAGTGCAATACCGGCCAGTTCCCTCAGGCCTGTCAGTCTTGTGCTCATGCCTTGGCCCCAAACAAGCCTTGCGGGCGAAACAGCAGCACGGCAATAAATATCACAAAAATGCCGATCTGGCCCAGCGATTCACCAAGGTACAAGCCCCCCAGCGATTCGACCACGCCGACCAGCAGGCCGCCGACCAGCGCACCGCCAAAGCTACCCATGCCGCCCAGCACCACCACGGTGAAGGCGACCAGCACAAAACCGCTGCCCACCTGCGGGTTGACGTAGTAGGCCGGCAGCAAAAAGCAGGCCGCCGCACCGAGACAAGCCAGGCCAATGCCAAAGCTCATCGCGTAGACATGGTCCACATCAATGCCCATGAGTTTGGCGCCGTGCTTTTCTTTCGCCACCGCACGTATTGCCCGGCCCAGGTCAGTCCTGCCAACTATCCACAGCAAAATGCCGGACACCACCAGCGCACCGGCAAAGGCCACCAGCTTGGGCAGCGCAATCATGGCCGGGCCTATCGCCACCGTGGTCAGGGTGTAGGCCGTGTCTATGGTGCGGGTGTCCGATTTGAAAAGCAGCAGCGCCAGGTTTTCCATCACGATGGAAAGGCCCAGCGTGACCAGCAAAATGTTTTCATCCTTGCCGTGGCTGGCGCGGTTGATGATGATGCGCTGCAATGCATAACCCAGCACGAACATGCCCGGCACCACGATGGGCAGGGCCAGGTAAGGGTCGATTCCCAGACGCTCCTTGAGCATGTAGACGGCATACAGCGCGAGCATCAACGATGCCCCATGGGCAAAGTTGATGATGTGCAGCACGCCGTAAATCAGCGTCAGGCCCAGCGCGATGAGCGCATACACCGCGCCCGTCGTCAGGCCGTTAAGCACCGATGAGAAAAGAATGGATGGGTCAAGCATCAGTCAGTTAGTTGGCAAACATCGAAGCGAGGTTTTCGCAAGCAGGGTCCGCGGAACTGGCTTTGCCAGGCCGCAGGAGCAGCGCCCCCTCGGGGGCAGAGAGTTACACGAAGTGAGCGAACGTGGGGGCATCATTTTTCAAGCAGGGTCCGCGGAACCGGCTTTGCCAGGCCGCAGGCGCAGCGCCCCTGAGGGGCTGGAGCCTGCGGCTCCAAAGCTGCTTGAGCAGCTTTGGACAGGCGACAGAGGTGAAGCGTCTCGCGAACCGCGGCCTGCAAGGCCTCGGGCGCTACACGCAGTGAGCAACCGTGGGGGCATCAGGTCTTGAGCGGGAAGATCGGATCGATCTCGCGGTATTCGCGCGGGATGATGACCTTGATGTCGTTCTTGTAGACCTGCGTCATCAGCGGCTGTGCACCCATGTTCTGGCCATTGACAAACTTCGTCGGGCCGTAGGGCATGATGTGATCAGAGAAGGTGCTCTTGCCCAGCGCGTCGATGATGGCGGCGCGATCGACTGATTTGGCGCGGTCAATGGCATCGGCCAGCAGGCGCATCGAGGTATAGGTCATGAAGACTTCATAGCTGAAGAACAGGCCCTTGGCTTCGACGCGTTTTTTCAGTGCCTGGGCACGCGCGTCTTTCGGGTTGAACCAGTGGTTGCAGTCGATGATGCCGTTGGCCGCGTCCGGAAACTCCTTCACGAACTTGTAGCTCGACGCCGCGCCGCCCAGCACCGAGAAAATGGCCTTGGGCGTCACCTTCTGCTGCTGCATGGTGCGCACCAGCAGCGCGTATTCGTTGTAGTAGTTGGCCGGGATCACGATGTCCGGGTTCACGGCCTTCATGCGCAGCACGATGTTGTTGAAGTCACGCGTCGGGTTGGCGTGCTTGATGATTTCCTTGACCTCGTAACCGTAGCCGGGCAGCTCGCGCGCCAGCAGGTTGGCGGTGCCTGTGCCGAACAGCGACTCTTCATGAATGATCATCACGGTCTTGGCGGGTTTGCCGGCAGCGGTGTTCAGCACGTGCAGGTTGGCCACGGCGATTTCTGCAGATTTCTTGTAGCCGGGGCCGAAGCGGAAGGTGTTTTTGAGGCCGCGCTCGACGATCTGGTCGGCCACACCCACGTCCACTACGTGCGGCAGGTTGTACTTGGCCGCGGCCTGTGTGGTCGCCAGGCAAATGGCTGATGCAAATGCACCGACCACTGCGCAGACGCCGGCTTCGTTCATCTTCTCGATCTCGGCGGTACCGGCCTGCGGTGACGATTGCGCGTCACCCAGAAGGGCTTCGATCTTGGCGCCGCCCAGGGACTTGATGCCGCCAGCCTTGTTGATGTCTTCAATCGCCATCAGCGCGCCTTCGCGGCACTGCTGGCCCGAATAGGCGAGAGCGCCTGTGACCGGGTGCAGCACGCCGATCTTGACGGGCTTGGGCTGCGCGCCCGCGACCAGCGGAAATGCCAGCGCCGAAGCGGTAGCTGCAGACTGGGCAATGAATTGCCGACGCGAATTGTGAGCTGCTGACATAAGAACTCCTTCTGGTTTAGGTAAAACGTGCTGACTCAGGTAAAACGGGCTGACAGATCCTTGTTGACCCAGACCTTGGCATCAATGCTGCCAACGCGGGAAAGCTCCATCTGGTACTCGTAACGATCAGGCCTGTAAAGGCCGTGCAGCCACTGCACGGGCCTGTCGTTCTCGTCGTAAATCAGGCGGCGCACGGCGAGCAGCGCGGTGCCGACCGAGACATCGAGGTGCTCGGCCACAGTGGCATCGGCCAGCCGCGCCGAAATGGTCTGGTGCGCACGGCCGACCTTGACGCCAGACTCTTCAAGCAGCACCAGGATGGGTTTGCGCGAGAGCTCGCGCCGCCCGAATGACTGGGCCAGGGCCTGCGGCACGTAAGTGGTGATGTGCGAGAACGCACCTTCGCGGGTGCTGCGCACGCGCACGGCTTTTTGCACTTCGGAACCCAGTGGTATCTGCAGCGCCTCGGCAATCGATTCGGAGGCCGAGATGCCTTTGACCTCCAGAACCTTGACGGATGTTTTCAGGCCCATGCTGACCAGGTTCTCCAGCAGGCCGGTGAGTTGCGCGCGCCGGCCTTCAGGTGGTGAAGCCTTCGCGGCGGCATCAATGGGCCGCGTGCCGCGCCCGGGTTCGCGTGAAATCAGCCCCTCGGAGGACAACTTCTCCAGCGCGCGCCGTATCGTGACGCGCGCCACGCCGAATTGCTGCACCAGCGCTATTTCGCCCGGCAGGCCGGCTGAGAACCGGCCTTCACCCAATTGCTCACGCAGCACAAGGTAAATGCGGTGGTATTTGGGTAGCGGTAATGCGGATGCAACCTGGGCCATGCGATGCATCCTAGGTGCGCTTTTAATGTCCTGTCAATAGAACATTTGGTTCGGTGCATATTCTGCTGCGGCGCACCAAATCCGGCTGGTCTTTTAAGCAAGTTGCACCAGCGCGGAACACCCACAAGTGAAAAACCCGCGCACTTTGCAGTGCGCGGGTTGAGTCCGAATAGATGGAAGCGGGGTCTTCGCAAGCAAGGGCCGCAGAACCGGCTTTGCCGGGCTGCAGGCGCAGCGCCCCCTCGGGGGGCAGGGCGCTACACGCAGTGAGCGAACGTGGGGGCTCTATTTTTCAGCGAACGCTCTTTCCACGACGAAGTCGCCTGGCTTGGACGTGGTGCCTTCCGTGAACCCGCGCGTCTCCAGCATGTGCTTGAGGTCCTTGAGCATGTGCGGGCTGCCGCAGATCATCACGCGGTCATTGGCGACATCAAGGTTGGGCAGCTTGAGGTCTTCAAACATCTTGCCCGATTCCATCAGGTCGGTGACCCGGCCCATGTTGCGGTATGACTCGCGCGTCACCGTCGGGTAGTAGAGCAACTGCTTCTGGATCATCTCGCCCAGGAACTCATGCTTGGGTAGGTGGTCCAGCACCAGGTCGTGATAGGCCAGCTCGTCTGCCTGGCGCACGCCGTGGACCAGGATGACCTGCTCGAAGGCTTCATAGGTGGCCGGATCGCGGATCACGCTCATGAAGGGTGCCAGGCCCGTGCCGGTCGAC
>NZ_JACPOF010000029.1 GCF_016185115.1 Polaromonas sp.
CCACCACGCCGTGACCCCGTTCAATGACTTGTTTGACTGCCTCAGCCTTGAATTCGGCTGTGTAGCTGACTCTCTTCATGACTTTTTCTCCTTTTCAATTTCGACCTTATCAGGTGTCTATTGAAACGGGTCAAGTCCACTGATCCTGCGCATGACGCGCGAAGAAATCGGGAGTTACCTCGGCATGAAGCTGGAAACGGTTAGCCGTACGTTTTCAAAATTCGCCGAAGACGGCATGATCGAGGTCAAGCAGCGCAACATCCATATCCTGGATGCGGATGCACTCAGACGCATCGTCAATCCGCAACAGTGTCATTGACATCCCCGGGTGATGCAGAGAGCCACAAAGCTGCTCCTGCCGCCGCCATCCCGATGAGCCAGAAACAGAAAAAAGCCATGGTGTAAATGCCCAGCCGCGTGGGTTGCGGCATCCGCCCTGGCCAATGAACTTCGCCCGGATCAACCAGCGAAAACACCAGGCCCTCCAGAAGACAGGCCGCGAGAAACCCGACCCAGACGGTCAGTGCCACCTGCCCCGTTCGTTTATCAACGGCATTCAACTCATGGTTTTTGTACAAGTTGACCTCCCGTGGCGCTGTGATTGCGACCCTGCTGCGCGGGTTGCATGGGTGGTTGGGCAGTTTTGACCTCCCGGCTTATCGCAAGACCTTCGGGATAATGGCTTTCAGGCACCACGGCATCGGGGCCTTGCAGGATGTAGGCGGCAGTCACAATACACGCCAGCACGGCTGAAACCGGTCCCGCAATCACCATCCAGACATACGGTTCCTTCCACCAGGGTCGCTGGGCGACTAAGACAGGGTGATCACCATCACGACTTGCAGAGTAATTCATGCGGTCTCCTTGGAGCGGGTTATACGGGGAGCCTACCGGGGCACAAGGAACACTGATTTTTCGGTCAACTGTTCCGGCGAAACCCCTTGCTTGGACACAAGGAACTGGATCGGGTGGGAACCGGGCGTCAGAACGCCGGGCGGGGTGCGAACGCGAACCGGCACCCAGCGGGATTCTGCGGCATCAACAGTCGCTGTTGCATCAGAAACAATCTGCGCGCCTTCAATTCCCGCCACACGAATCGAATACTGCTGGCCATGCTCGGTTGCGTTCATGATTTGCAGCCGGTACACGTTCTCTATTTCACCCTGCCCCACCATGCGGGCGATCGAGCCCCGGTCGCGCACTACATCCACCTTGAAAGACGCGCGTAGCAACAGGCTCGCCAGCATGGCGATGCTGACGGCTCCCAGCACCGCCGTATAAATCAGCACACGGGGGCGCAGCACCCTGCGGAACATGGCAGATCGCGTAAGCTTCTGGGTAATGCCGTTCTGTGTACTGTTCCGGATCAGGCCGCGCGGGTAATGCATTTTGTCCATCACGCCGTCACAGGCGTCTATGCAGGCCGAACAACTGATGCATTCGTATTGAAGACCCTCGCGGATGTCAATGCCCGTCGGGCAGACCTGCACACACAAGCCGCAATCGATACAGTCGCCCAGCCCTTTAGCGTGATATTGGGCTGGCGTCTCGCTCCTGGGGCGCGACCCCCGCGCCTCGCCCCGCGCTTCATCGTAGGTCACGATCAGCGTGTCGCGATCAAACATCGCACTCTGGAAACGGGCGTAGGGACACATGTATTTGCAGACCTGCTCACGCATGAAGCCCGCATTGCCATAGGTCGCAAAACCATAAAACAGCACCCAGAACCACTCCCACGGACCCAGCGAAAAATGAAGCACCGCCGTGGCCAGTTCCCTGATCGGCGTGAAGTAGCCCACGAACGTAAACCCGGTCCACAGGCCGACGGCAATCCACGCCGCGTGTTTTGCACTTTTGCGTGCCAGCTTGCCGGCGTTGAGCGGCCCCTGATCCAGCCGCATACGCGCCACGCGGTCACCTTCAATCTTGCGTTCAATCCACATGAATATCTCGGTGTAGACGGTTTGCGGGCAGGCGTAGCCACACCACAGCCGCCCCGCGACGGCGGTGAACAGAAACAGCGACAGCGCGCAAATGACCAGGAGCCCCGTCAGGTAAATCAGGTCCTGCGGGTAAAGCACGAGGTTAAAGATATAAAAACGCCGCGCGCCGAGGTCAAACAACATTGCCTGGCGGTCGTTGAGCGACAGCCAGGGAATCCCGTAAAACACCAGTTGCGTGGCCCAAACCATGGCCCATCGCCACTGGTTGAACCAGCCGGAAACATGGCGGGCGTAAATGCTGCGTTCCGATCTGTACAGGGAGACGACCGTCGATGAGTCGTCCGCCACGGCAATCGGAATAACTTTCCGGCCTTCCGGGTTCTCTGGATGCTTGGTTGGCAAAGTCACGCCTTTGCGGCCCTACGGTTTGGTAACCGCAGGTGCCGCAGCCGCGCCGGGCGTGGTCACCGCCACGGGAAAGCTGCTGCCAGACAGACTGAGCACATAAGCAGCCACCACGTGTATCTGGTCTGGTGTCAGTTTGGGCGACTGGGCTGGCATCGCATTGGTTTTTCCGGTCTTGATCATGTTTACAATGGCCGCCTCTCCCCAGCCATGCAGCCAGTAGTCATCGGTGAGGTTGGGTGCACCCAGCGCCTTGTTGCCCTTGCCGTCTATCCCATGGCAGGCCGCGCAGGCGGTGAACTTTGCCTTGCCTCTAAAAGCCTTGATGTCGTTGTAGGGGCTGCCAGAAAGTGAAAGCACATAGTTCGCGAGCTCGCTGAGTTCCTGCTCACCACCCACAGCAGCGGCCATGGGCGGCATCATGCCGGTACGCCCATTAGTCACCGTCTGCACAATGTGGGCCGCCGTTCTCTCCCCAAGCCAGCCCGCATTGCTGTTGGTCAGGTTGGGATAAGACTTGCTCCCCCGCGCATCTGAACCATGGCACTGGGCACAGTTGTTCATGAATACCCGCTCGCCTATTGCCAGGGCGCGTGAATCCTTCGCCAGCGCCTCCACAGGCTGAGCGGCAAATTCGGCATAAAGCGGCGCCACCTGTTTGCTCAGGTTACCGACATCCTCGCTGTGTTCACGGTCCGTGGACCATTGCAGCAGCCCTTTGTAACTGCCAAGCCCGGGAAAGATAACCAGGTAAGCCAGTGAAAAAACCACTGTGATGACAAACAGCCACATCCACCATCGCGGCAGCGGGTTGTTGAACTCGCGCAAGTCTTCGTCCCAGACGTGGCCGGTGGTGTTGTCATTGGCCTGCCCCGCCGGTGTGTTGACGGTTACCCTGCCCGCCAGCCACAAAAGAACAGCGCAGGCCAGGATGGAAACCACGCTGATGGCAGCCACATACCAAGGCCAGAACCCGTTTGTAAAGTCACTCATGTCGGCAACCCCTATTCAGACCGGAAGGGCAACTGCGCCGCATCATCAAACTGCACTTTTCTGGAAGGCTGGTAGGCCCAGACCAGGATTCCGATGAAAACCACAAACGCGGCAACAGTCACCAGGCTGCGTAAAACATTGATATCCATACGCTTGAATCCTTCTCATTTAAGTGCAAGGCCGAGGCCCTGCAGGTACGCTACCAGCGCATCCATTTCGGTTTTTCCCTGCAATTCGCCAGGCGCACTGGCGATTTGCGCGTCGGTGTAGGGAACACCTACCGCCCTCAAGGCTTTCATGTGTTGCTGGATCGAGCCTGCATCGGCGGGAGTTTTTTCCAGCCACGGATAAGCCGGCATGATCGACTCAGGCACGAGGTCCCGCGGGCTTATGAGGTGCAGGCGCTGCCAGTCATCGCTGTATTTGCCACCCACACGGTGCAGGTCCGGCCCTGTGCGCTTGCTGCCCCACTGAAAGGGGTGGTCGTAGACAAACTCACCCGCTACTGAATAGTGGCCATAACGCAGCGTCTCTGCGACCAGCGGGCGAATCATCTGCGAATGGCAGTTGTAGCAACCTTCACGCACATAGATGTCGCGCCCCGCAATCCTGAGCGGGGAATCCGGCACCATACCCTTGACGGGAAGCGTGGTTGATTTCTGGAAAAACAGCGGGACGATCTCCACCAGCCCGCCAACCGCCAGTACCAGCAGTATCAGGACGATCATCAGCCAGTTGGTGGTTTCTACTTTTTCATGTGAGAAGGACATTCGGGAGTTCTTTCAGGCCTGATTTGGTACAGCTTGCAGCGTCATGATTTATGCGTGACCGGCAACGGCCGGGATGCGGCTTTCCGATGGCTTGCCGGCCATGGCAGTCTTGGTCACGTTCCAGGCCATGATCAGCATGCCCGTGAGGTAGAGAACCCCGCCGAAGAATCGCACCATGTAAAACGGGAGGGTCGCCTTGACGCTCTCCACAAAGGTGTAGGTGAGCGAACCATCGGGGTTGATGGCGCGCCACATCAGGCCCTGCATCACACCGGCAATCCACATCGCAGCGATGTAAAGCACGATGCCTATGGTGGCGACCCAGAAGTGCGCCTCAATCGCCTTGATGCTGTGCATTTTTGTTTGCCCGAACATGCGCGGCACCAGGTAATACAGGGCACCCATCGAGATGAAGCCCACCCAACCCAGCGTGCCGCCGTGCACATGCGCAATATTCCAGTCGGTGTAGTGCGACAGTGCGTTCACGGTCTTGATGGAGAGCATCGGCCCCTCAAAGGTTGCAATACCGTAAAACGACAGCGCAACAATCATGAAACGCAGGATCGGGTCGTCGCGCAGCTTGTGCCACGCACCCGACAACGTCATCACGCCATTGATCATGCCGCCCCAGCTGGGCGCAAGAAGGATCAGGGAGAACACCATGCCCAGGGACTGCGTCCAGTCCGGCAGGGCAGTGTAATGCAGGTGATGGGGACCGGCCCACATGTAGGTGAAGATCAGGGCCCAGAAATGCACGATGGACAGACGGTAGGAGTAAACCGGCCGCTCCGCCTGCTTGGGAATGAAGTAATAAACAATGCCAAGAAAACCCGCTGTCAGAAAGAAACCGACGGCGTTATGGCCATACCACCACTGCACCATGGCATCCTGCACACCGGCGTAAGCCGAGTAGGACTTCATCCAGCCTGCGGGCACCACTGCGGCGTTCACGACGTGCAGCAATGCGACCGCAATGATGAACGCACCATAGAACCAGTTGGCGACGTAAATGTGCCGCACCTTGCGGATGCCGATGGTTCCGAAGAACACCACAGCATAGGCCACCCAGGTCAACGTGATCAGGATGGCAATGGGCCATTCGAGTTCGGCGTATTCCTTGCCGCGCGTGTAACCCATGGGCAGCGAAATCGCGGCCGCCACAATCACAGCCTGCCAGCCCCAGAAGTGAAATGCAGCCAGCTTGTCCGAGATAACGCGCACCTGGCAGGTGCGCTGCACCACGTAATAACTCGTCGCAAACAATGCGCAACCGCCGAAGGCAAAAATGGCAGCATTGGTGTGCAGCGGACGCAAACGGCCGAAAGACAGCCAGGCAATGCCGAAGTTAAGTTCGGGCCAGGTCATCTGTGCGGCAATGAAGACGCCGACCAGCATGCTGACAACCCCCCACACCACAGCCATGACCGAGAACTGACGTACCACCCGGTCGTTATAGAAACCGGCGCTTGAAGCTGACCAGTTCGCGGACCATGACCTCGTTGAGGTTGTAGAAATTACTGCGCTCATCAAAAGCCCTTTGCTTTATTGTCCAAACTGACTGAAGCAGTGTGCCGCCCAGGGGCAGAACCTGTATTGATGTGGATCAAGCTTCTCGGTCACCCCGGGGTAACGGTGGTTCCGCCGGGTCACTTGCCAGGATACGGGCGCCTTCGCTCTCAAGCTCCTCAAACTGTCCCGACCACACGGCCCACGCCAGCACACCCAGAACACCGAGCCCCAGCAAAACGGAGACTGGAATGAGCAGGAACAGGATATCCATAAATTCAGTTGCTTCCGGGTTTGAACTTCGCCAGACGCGCAGCGTTGCCAACGACCAGGAGCGAGCTCAAGGCCATGCCCAGCCCCGCCAGCCACGCCGGCAGCAACCCGCCGACGGCCAGGGGCACGCATACTGCGTTATAGGCAGCAGCCCACCAGAGGTTTTGACGCACAACCCGCATGGTGGATCGCGCGTGCCCCAGGATCGCGGGGAGCATCCCCAATTGCCCGCCAGGTACCACAAAGTCAGACTGCGCCTGCGCAAGTGGTACTGACAAACCCATGGCAATCGAGGCATGGGCACCGGCAAGTACCGGCCCATCATTCATTCCGTCGCCCACCATCAGCACTTTTCGGCCTTGCTGCTGCAACGCCTGCATGTAGGCCAGTTTGGCGCCGGGAGTACAGCCGCCCTGCAAATGATGAATATCCAGCTGTTTGCCCATACGCAATACGGCATCCGGCTGGTCACCTGAAAGCAGGTAGACCTCAATTCCCCTGGCACGCAGGGCGCTGACTGCCTGCGCCGCGTCGTCCCTTGGCGCTTCACCAAAGTCAAACCGCGCAAGCCAGCCATATTCGTCAGAAAGATAGACCTGGGGGCCGTGGCCCGGCGAGTCCTCGACGCCGCAAAACCCGGCCGAGCCCATACGGAGTCGCTCACCCCTCCCAGCACAGGGGGCGGCGCGGCATTCAAGCCCCTTCCCTGCATGCTCCTGCACATCCATCAAAGCCGGTTGTGCGGTACCCTCCCCTGCGGCCTGGACCAGTGCACGAGACAGCGGATGCAGGGAGTAGCGGGCCAAGCCGGCGGCAAGCTGCAAAGCTTCATGCGCGCTGATGCAGCTACGCGTGCGGGTGTCCCGCAAACCCATCCCTGCCTCCGTCAAGGTACCCGTCTTGTCAAATATCACCGTATCGATGTCAGCAAGCACTTCCAGTGCTTGCATGCGACGGACCAGCACCCCGTTACGGGCCAGCAGCCCAGCAGACGTGAGCATCGCAGCCGGCGTCGCAAGCGAAAGCGCACATGGGCATGTCACTATCAGTACAGCCACCGCAGCCATCAATGCCCGCGCCGGGTCGGTGTTCCACCAAAAGACGGCAGCGCCAGCGGACGCAAGCAATACGAACCACAGAAACGGACGCGCGACCCTGTCAGCAAGCATGGCCAGCCGGGGCTTATCCACAGCAGCGCGAGCCATCAGCGCCACAATCTGGGCATACAGCGTGGCGCTGCCCAAGCTGAAGACGCGGACCTGGACTGCTGCCGAAAGGTTGTAACTGCCCGCCATGACGTCGGCACCCTCTGCCCTGGGCACAGCTGTCGACTCGCCTGTAAGCATGGCTTCATCAACGAAGGTCTCACCCGCGACTATGGTGCCGTCGGCCGGGAAAGCCTCGCCAGGCAATACTCGGATCACATCGCCACGCCGCAGGCGCCTGGCAGCAACCCGTTCAAACTGGCCATCCAGGCCGAGTCGCTCAATGCTGTCTGGCAGCCGCCGCGACAGCAAGTCCAGCGAACCGGCCGTGCGAGCACGCAGGCGCTGCTCCAGCCAGCGTCCGCTGAGCAGGAAGAACACAAACATGGTCAGCGAATCGAAATAAACCTCATGGCCCCACCAGCCCCTGGGTTCAAATGTTGCCGCAGTGCTGACGGCGAAGGTCACGGCGATTCCGAGAGCCACCGGAAGGTCCATGCTGATGCTTCGATGCCTGAGGTCACGCAGCGCCGTGACGAAGAATGGCCTGCACGAGAACAACACCACAGGCAGGCTCAGCAGCCATGAGGCCCAGCGCAGCAGCTTCTCGATATCAGGGGTGATATCCCCCGGCGCCGAAAAATAACCAGGTGCGGCGTACATCATGACCTGCATCATGCAAAACCCTGCGACCAGCCACCGCCAGAGCATAAGGCGGGCTTCCTGCCGCTCAACGTCGCGCGAAAACGCATCTGAAGCCGGCGAGAGTTCATAGCCCAGAGCACGCGGTACAGCCATCCACTCCGATGGGCGGGTATCTGCAGGGCACCAGGTGACGCTTGCACGCCTGCTCGCGGCACTGACGCGCGCGGCCCTCACACCCCGAATACCGAGAAGCGATTGCTCAAGCGTGAGCGAACAGGCAGCACAGTGCATGCCGCGCACCGTGACCTGCGACTCCCATGTCTCGGTTGAACCGGACGGCGAACCTTCGCAGCGGCGACTGAACAGGTCCCACTCGTGCGGGTCATCAAATACCAGCAGCGTGGCATCCGCCTTGTGTGGGTCCGCCGGCAGGTATCTGTGGGAGTCAGGCAGGGAGGCGGCAACTTGCATGCTGCAACGGTAAGCCCGGGCACGTGCGTACATATTGACCTACATCAAATCAGACGCCCTGAGCTCCGACTATGGTCGAACCATCATCAATAAAGGAGACCCCGTGTACAAAAGCATTCTTATAGCCACCGACGGATCCACATTGTCAAAAAAAGCTGTTTCTGAAGGTATCTCGCTGGCGGCGCTGACGGGCGCAGAAATCACAGTCCTGAAGGTGGTCGCGCGCTACCCGGTAAGTTATTTCGAGGGTGGGTCTGCCATTTCCAGCAGTCAGGTTGCCGCCACCGAAAAACAGTGGGCAGACGCAGCAAACGCCGTGGTGCAGGCAGTCAAGGCGACGGCTGAAGCCAAAGGCGTCAAGGCAAGGGCCATCACAAAGATGTCTGACCTGGTCGCGGAATCCATCATTTCAGCGGCCAAAAAACACAAATGCGACCTGATCGTGATGGCCTCACACGGCAGAAAAGGCGTCAAAAGGCTTTTGATGGGCAGCGAAACCCAGCATGTTTTGACACACAGCACCGTTCCGGTGCTGGTCCTGCGCTGACAATCCGCAAGGTAGTCCATGAAGATACTGTTCGCAGCTGACGGTAGCCGGTATACGAAAAAGGCATTAGCTTTTTTGGTCACGCATGAGACGCTGGCAAACCCTGATGCAGAACTCATCGTGCTGAACATCCAGCCTGCCGTATCGCCCCGGGTACGCGCCATGGCTGGCGCCGGCATGGTCTATCAATGGCAAAAAGACGAGGCGATGGCCGTGCTTGATCCTATCGGGACATTCCTGCAGCGCCACAAAATTCGCTACAAATGCAGCTGGGCAGTCGGCCCTGCCGCAGCGAAAATCGTGCAGACCGCTGAAAAAGAAAAAGTGCACATGATCGTCATGGGCACACATGGTCACGGGGTCGTAGGCCGGGCCCTGCTCGGCAGCGTGTCGCAACGCGTCCTCAGCGATGCGGGCGTCCCCGTGTTACTGGTGAAGTGATCTGCGGGTGAAGTGATTCAGGCAAAAAGGTTCTTGTGCTGCTCCCTGAGCAGGTTTTTCTGAACCTTGCCCATGGTGTTTCGCGGCAGCTCGTCAACCACAAAGCACTGTTTGGGTATCTTGAAATTGGCGAGCTTTGACTTGAGGCTTGCCACAATCTGACCCGGATCAACCGCAGCGCCTGGCTTTGAAGTCACCACGGCCACACCCACCTCGCCAAAGTCCGGGTGCGGCACACCCACCAGTGCACTCTCGGCCACGCCCGGCATGTCGTTGATGTAACCCTCGATCTCTGCCGGGTAGACGTTATAGCCACCGCTGATGATGAGGTCCTTGCTGCGGCCCACAATGGTGATGTAGCCTCGCTCGTCAATTTTCCCGACATCGCCGGTTTTGAAGTAACCGTCTTCCGTGAACTCCTCTTTTGTTTTTTCGGGCATGCGCCAGTAGCCCTTGAAAACATTCGGCCCCTTCACCTGGATGCCGCCAATTTCGCCTGTGGGCATGGTCTGGCCATCATCACCCTGAACGCGCAGGCTGACACCGGGCAAGGCAAAGCCCACAGTACCGCCGCGTCGCTCGCCGCCCTGGTAGGGGTTTGAGGTCAGCATGGCCGTCTCGGACATGCCATACCGCTCCAGAATGGTGTGACCGGTACGGTCTTTCCATTCGTTAAAAGTCTCAATCAATAGTGGTGCAGAACCGGCGACGAACAAACGCATGTTGCGGCAGGCCTGCTTGTCCAGACCCGGTTCGGCCAGCAGCCGGACATACAGCGTAGGCACACCCATGAAGACCGTCGCTTCCGGCAGTTTTTTGACGATCAGCCTTGGGTCGAATTTCGATAGCCAGATCATCTTGCTGCCGTTGATCAACGCGCCGTGCAGCGCCACAAACAGGCCATGCACATGAAAAATCGGCAGCGCATGGATCAGCACGTCACCGGGCTTCCAGCCCCAGTAATCCTTGAGCACCAGCGCATTGCTCAGCAGGTTGCCATGCGAGAGCATGGCGCCCTTGCTGCGCCCCGTGGTACCACTGGTGTAAAGAATGGCCGCCATGTCATCGGCGCTTTTGACAAACGCCATCTCGTGTTTATCGCTGCAGTGCGCCGCACGCTCAAGCAGCGAGCCGGTGCGGTCATCGTCCAGCGTGAACACATTGTGCGTACCCGCCTTGAAGGCGATCTTGCTGACCCAGCCGAAGTTCTTTTTGGAGCACACCACCACTGCCGGCTCGGCATTGCCAATGAAATACTCGATCTCCGCGCTCTGGTAGGCGGTATTGAGCGGCAGGAAAACATACCCGGCCCTCAAGGTTGCCAGGTAGAGCATCACCGCCTCGACGGATTTTTCGACCTGTACCGCAACCCGCGAACCCGCCGGCAATTTGAGCGATACCAGCAGGTTGGCAATCATGGCCGTCGAGCGGTCCAGGTCGCGCCATGAATAGTTCAGCCCGTCACCGGTTTCAATGGCGACAGCATCAAGGTCAGAGGGAAAGGCGGCACGCAGGGCAGCGAACAGGTTATTGTTTTTCATGGTTCAGGTAGTCAAAAGATGGTCAATTCAGGCGGCAAAACGCGCAGGACGCTTTTCAGTGAAGGCGGCAACCCCTTCCCTGTGTTCGGGCGAGTCTGCATAGGCGTAGGCATTCAGAGCAAGGTCATTCAGGCCTTGGGGATGTGTGCGCAAGGCGCGAAAAGTCTGCTTGTTCAGCCGCGCGGCAACCGGCGCGAGCGCAAGCATGCGGCTGACCAGCGCGTCGGTAGTGGCTGGCAGAGCGGCATCGGCCACCACCGAATTGAGAAAACC
The DNA here is from genome assembly GCF_016185115.1 of Polaromonas sp. Classification (GTDB taxonomy): domain Bacteria; phylum Pseudomonadota; class Gammaproteobacteria; order Burkholderiales; family Burkholderiaceae_C; genus Polaromonas. The sequence continues at coordinate 11,014 of NZ_JACPOF010000029.1, forward strand.
CCGCAGCTTCATCTCGGATGCTTCGAGCACCGCCGCAGACAGCAACAATTCACGCGCCGTCAACTCACCCACAGCATTGAGCACCAGTGCAGCCTCACGCGGCGCCATGGGGAAACCGAGTTTCGCAATCGGCGCGCCGAAGCGGGCGGACTCACCAGCGATACGCATGTCGCAGCAACTGGAAATTTCAAGGCCTGCACCCATGCAGTTGCCGCTGATCTGCGCCACGATGGGCACATCACAATCGAGCATGGCCTGCAAGCCGCCCCAGACCTCGTTTTCATGGAAGTCACTCAGCGACTGCTCGGCAAAACGGAAATCCCCATACTCGGAAATATCGCCGCCGGAACAAAAATGCCCGCCGTCGCCGCTGATGAGTGCGCATCGGATCCGGCGATCCTCATGGATGGCAGTGAACGCAGACCGAAGCTCACGCCACATCGCACGCGACATGGCGTTGAACTTGCCGGGGTGGGAGAGTGTGACCCGCGCAAGCGGGCCGGTCATCTGCAGGGAAACGGTGCCAGTCATTAAAAAATGCTTCTTTCAATATTCTCCAGATGCGAACCCCGAAGCACCCGCATCCTGAATGAAAAAGCATAACTTCAAATCGGTTATTCCAGTTTGGCGCCCGATGCCTTGACAACGGCCGTCCAGCGTTTGACTTCACCGCTGACAAAAGCACCGAACTGGACGGGCGTCAGGTTGCCGAATTCAGCACCGTTGCTGGCCCAGATGGCCTTGAGTTCGTCGGTATTGGCGGCCTTGCGCAGGTCTTCGACGATGCGGGCCTGCACATCGGCCGGCGTGCCTTTGGGCGCCCACATGCCATACCAGGTTGTTACGGTGTAATCGGGCAGGCCCAGCTCGCCGGCGCATGGTACGTCGGGGAAAGCCGGGTTACGTTTGGTACCCGAGACCATCAACGCCTTGATACGGCCGCCCTTGATATGCGCGGCAGACGAGCCAAGTCCATCAAACATCATGTCGACATTTCCCGAGATCAAATCCTGCAGGGCCGGGCCTGCGCCGCGATAAGGGATGTGCGTGATGAAGGTGCGGGTCTGCTGCTTGAACAACTCGCCAGCCAGGTGATGCGACGTGCCTGCACCGGCCGAGCCATAGTTGTATCTGCCGGGAGACTTGCGAACTGCTTCAATGTAAGTCTTGAAATCTGCAAATGGCATGTTGCGGGGGTTGACCACCAGCACCTGGGGCACATTGGCCAGCAGGGCCAGCGGCACAAAATCCTTCTCGATGTCGTAATCAAGTTTGGGGTACATCGACGGCGCAATGGTGTGGTGAACCGCCCCCATGAACAGCGTGTAGCCATCTGGTGCCGCCTTGGCCGCAATGCTGGCGCCCAGCGTGCCGCCTGCACCCCCGCGGTTGTCGATGATGAGCTGCTTGCCCGTCAGCTTGGCAAACTGGCCGGAGAGCGGCCTTGCAAAAGCATCGGTGCCGCCGCCGGCGGGAAAAGGCACGATCACCGTCACCGGTTTGACCGGCCAGCCGGATTGGGCATGGCTGCCCATTGAAAGTACCGCAAGACCCGCCGCGCCGGCACGGAGCACATCGCGCCGGTTACCCATCATGTCCATCGTGTAATTCATCTTTGTCTCCTGTCGTTATTAAAAGCAAATCGTCTGTCCAGCCATGGACCACTCGCACTCTTCAAATATACAAATCCTCAATATCGCCCGATACGGGGACTTTCCCCTGAGAAAGCAGCAGCCTGTGCTTGTCCAGGCGCTTCAGGTCATAGAGGTAATTGACCATCAGGCCATAAGACTGTTTCACGCCCTTGGCTGAGGGGTCACCAGCCCAGTTCAGACGCTCGACTCGTGCGCCGTTGCCAAGGTGGAACTTCGCCACCGCATCGACGGGTTTGCCATCGTCCATGGCCTGGCCAAGATAGTGCGCTGCGCAACGCAACAGCGTCAGGCGCACGGGTGACTTTTCAGGCAGGGCCAGAACATCGTCCGTCGCACCCAGAAAATGCCCGGCCGTCGGGGGCTCAAAGCCCACCGCCCGCCCCAGCGCTGCGAGCGATTTTTCATCGAGCTTTTCAATCATGGCTGCTGCGTTTTTATTCAGCCAGCTGCGAAACCCGGGAATGGGTGAAAGCGTCGCAAAGGTCTTGAGCCGGGGAAATTCCTCCTTGAGGGTTTCCACCACCCGCTTGATCAGTGAATCACCAAAACTCACACCCCTGAGCCCGGCCTGCGTGTTGCTGATGGAGTAAAAAATGGCCGTGGTCGCCTTGCCGAGATCCGCGGCATCTGCCGATTCATCAAGCAGCGGCGTGATGCAGTCAGACATCTCGTCAACCAGCGCAACCTCCACAAAAATCAGTGGGTCATCGGGCAGGCGTGGATGAAAGAACCCGTAACAGCGGCGGTCTGAATCCAGCCGGTTTTTGACATCCGACCAGCTCTTGATGTCATGCACCGCTTCGTATTTGATGAGTTTTTCAATCAGCGATGCAGGCGAGTCCCAGCTGATGCGGCGAAGCTCCAGAAAACCAACGTCGAACCATGTCGAGAACATGTACTCCATCTCGACATCGAGTGCCTGCAGTCGCCTGTCAGCCTTCAGGTACGGCAACATGTCGGCGCGCAGGTCGACAAGGAAACGTATGCCCTCGGGAAATGCGCTGAAACGCTGCAGCAAACGCCGGCGCGGCGACACAGTTGCGCGGCGATAGCGCACCTCGGCCACCGCTTCGTCGGGCGTGCCCACAGCAGCGGCGAATTGCGCCTGCGCCAGCTTTGTTTTCTGCGCATCGGCAACGAACTGCTCGCTCATCAGGAGCCACATGTCACGCCTCTCGTTCGGCGCCGCCTTTGCATACCAGCCTGCTACGCCCATGGCGCGCCGTCCGCCTTCGACCTCGCTCACACGCGGGTCAACGATGGCCTGCAACTCCTGCAGGGTACGGCGCAATACGCGCGGCGACAGGGCCTCTTCTTTTTGCCGCAGGGTGGCCTCCAGGCGTTCGCGCGTGCTGCGGCCGGCAGGCAATGCGTCCTGCGCCACCGCTTTTTTCGCGGCAGGCTCTCCCGCTGCTTTCGGCGCCTTCTTGTCACCCGCCAGGAGCGAGACGCTGCGGTTGAGCCAGTCAGCTGCGGTCATGATGCAATCCTCGAAGGCTTCTGGCTGCGCGCCAGCTCACGCAGGGCTTCGCGCTGGCGCGTGAGGTGCGTACGCATGGCCGCTTCGGCACCTTCGCTGTCGCGGCTTTTAAGTGCGGCAAACACCGTCATGTGTTCGGACAGGCTTTGCGCCAGCCGCCCCTGCGCGCCCAGAGATTGCAAGCGCGACAGCTTGAGTATCTTGCGCAGGTCGGCAATCGCCTGGGCCAGCCAGCGGTTGTTGGCCAGCGTGATGATGGCTTCGTGGATCAGGTAGTTGGTGGCGTAGTAATCGGTAATGCGCCCCGCCTTCGCATGGCCATTCAGCCTGTCGTGCAGGAGGGTGAGTTCAACCAGGTCGGCATCGGTCGCGTTGCGCGCGGCCTCATAGGCACAACGCCCTTCGAGCAAGGCAATCACGGGGAAGATATCGTCGAGATCCTGCTCGGTCACCTCGTTGACAAAACAGCCGCGCCGCGGCTCGTGGCGCAGCAGGCCCTCGGCAGTCAGCACTTTCAGCGCTTCGCGCAGCGGTGTGCGCGAAATCTCCAGCCGCTCGCAAAGCGCCACCTCATCAAGAAAGCTGCCCGGGGCCAATGTGCCCGCGAAGATCTCCTCGCGCAGCGTGGCAGCGACTTCATGGTGCAGTGAATTCTGGACTGGGCGCATGTTGGCAGGCTGTTGTTTCAGGTTCTATTTGCGGCTCTATTTCGGGATCTCGTTAGCCCCAGCTTAGCATCGCCGGAAGGTCATTATTTTAAGTAATTACCCGTAATTATGATAATTTCAAAGCCGGTTGCAATGCTTTTTTTGATCTCCAGAAACAGGGGTTGCCAATCTGCCACATCTGCACCGCGCTCATGTCACATCCACGCAAATGCGCGTCATGACCCGTGCCCAATGCGGCCGAATCAGAACAGCAGGACGACTGCCCTTGCTTCCATCGCCAGCCCCTGCCCCACAGGGCCAAGCTTTTCGGCGGTCTTGGCCTTGACGTTGACGCGGCTTACATCCAGACCCAGCGCCCCCGCGATTTTCTCTCGCATGGCCGCAATGTGGGGCGCGAGTTTGGGCGCCTGGGCAATCACGGTGCTGTCGATGTTGCCTATGCGCAGGCCGCGCCCTGCGAGCATCCGGCCGGTTTCCTTGAGCAGCACCATGGAGTCAGAGCCCTTGAAACGGGCATCGGTATCAGGGAAGTGCGAGCCGATGTCGCCCAGCCCTGCTGCACCCAGCAAGGCATCAATGATGGCGTGCGCCAGCAGGTCGGCATCTGAATGACCCAGCAGGCCGGCTGCATGGGGAATCTCGACCCCGCCGATGATGAGCTTGCGTCCGGGGACCAGTGCGTGGGTGTCCCAGCCTTCGCCAATACGGATGTTCGGGAAATCTGGCGTACTCATGTGTTTTCTTGTTCCTTCAGTTCTTCAGGGCTTGCCTGCCCGCGAGGATGGCCTCTGCCAGCGCAAAGTCTTCGGGATAAGTCACCTTGAAATTCTGCGCGCTGCCCGCGACCAGTTTGGGCGACAGGCCTGCCAGTTCCATGGCACTGGATTCATCGGTCACATTGTCCCCTGCAGCCTGCAATGCCTTGACCAGCGCACCGATACGAAACATCTGGGGGGTTTGCGCCAGGAATTTTCCTGAACGGTCAATGGTGGCGGTCACACGGCCAAATGCCCCGCTCTTGAGCGTGTCGGGCAAGGCCTGTGCCAGCAGGCCCCCCACCTCATCGCCCATGCACGCATCTACAAGCGCCAGAATTTGCGCGGGGGTGACGAGACAGCGCGCGGCATCGTGTACCAGCACCCAGTCGGTGGGCTGCGCACCACCCTGCCCCATCATGGCCTGCAGGCCATTGAGCACCGTCGCCGCGCGGGTCGGGCCGCCTGCAGAAAGAAGCATGTCGAGAGGCCGGTTGAAATCCGGGCAGGCTTTCGGGAAGGCATCGTCATCCGGTGAGATCACTACGCACAAACCCGAGAGCAGATCGCCAAGGCCCCGAAAGGCTTCAACCGTATGCGCCACCATGGACTTGCCGAGGATGGGCCGGTATTGCTTGGGACCCATATGGTCGGGGTGGGTGCCGGCGCGGCTGCCATTGCCTGCACAGGGAATCAGCGCATACAGGCGTATTTTTTGTGCAGGGGTATTCATGTGTCAACGGATTCTAGGCTGAGGGGCCTGGGCCTCATATCACGGTCAAAGATTCCTTCACACGACCCGGGTTGTAAGATAAAACGCATGAAAAAACAGCTCGCCGCGCTCAAAACCGCAGTGGCCATGGTGGCACTTCTAGCCTTCGCAGCCACCGCACAGGCTCCGGGCGAAGTCCGTGTGGCGCTTGTCATCGGCAACAGCGCCTACATCAGCGCACCAAAGCTGTTAAACCCGGCCAACGATGCCAAAGCCATGGGTGACACGCTGCGGGGTTTGGGCTTTACGGTGGTCGAGTTGCGCGACGGCAGCAAGGCGCAGATGGCGGAGGCCATAGCAAAAGTGCGTGATGCACTCAAGGGCAAACAGGGCATCGGCATGCTGTATTACGCCGGCCACGGCCTGCAGATGGATGCACGCAACTACATGGTGCCTGTGGATGCAAAGATGGGTAAATCGGCCGATGTGGCACCGCAGACTGTGGATGTTGGCAGCGTCATTGATGCCTTCAAGGGCGCCGGCAACCGCATGAACATACTTGTATTGGACGCCTGCCGTGACAACCCGTTTGGCGGCATCACCACAGGCAAAGGCCTGGCGCCACTCGATGCACCCAGCGGCACCTTCCTGGCCTACGCCACGGCACCGGGCAATGTGGCCGAAGACGGGAACGTCAAGACCGGCAATGGCCTGTACACGCAATACCTGTTGCAGGAACTGAAAAAACCGCAGGCCAACATTGAGAGCGTGTTCAAGCGCGTGCGCTTTGCTGTGCGCAAGGCTTCCAGCGGCAGGCAGATCCCGTGGGAATCGACCAGCCTTGAAGACGACTTCCAGTTCAATGATGGCAGGATAGTTGCCGCCATCAAACCGACCGCGCAGCAGTTGCAGGCTGAATTCAACCTGGAGGCCCAGGACTGGGACCGCATCAAGACCAGTACCAACCCCGACGACTTCTTTGCGTTCGTACAGAAATATCCCAAAGGCACCATCACGGATGCCGCCCACGCCCGGTTGAACATGCTTTCCAGACCGGCGCTGACCGTGCAGGGAGCCACCGCCGACGGGAAGGACCAGCCTTACGTGCCATCGAAATTCCGGCAAGGCGACGTCTATGAAACCATCGAGGTCAACGAAGAAGGTGATCGCTCCAGAGTCACCACAACCGTCAGAAAAGTTCAAGCCGACCGCGCCGAGGTCACCACCGAATACGCAGTCCCCGGCGTCAGGGTTTTGCGGCTAAAGATGTACGAGCCCCGCGGCGGATTCAAATTCTCGGGGCTGATCACGCGGGGCCAGAATTACGACCCGGCGATGGACTATGACGCGATGTACAGCAAACCGTTTACCGACGACTCGACTTTCATGCCGCAGCAGCGGTTCGACCCGCCGCAGTCTTACGTCCCTGATGGATTGCTGCAGGTGGGCCGCAAATGGACCTCGGCCTACCGCACGCTTTCGAGCACGGGCGAAGTATTGTGGACAGTGACGGAGCAGGGACGCGTGACCGCGCGCGAAAAAATCCGGGTCCAGGCCGGGGAGTTCGAAGCCTTCCGGGTGGAATCCGGTGGACAAAATATCAACCTCAAAGGCATCGAGCGGGCCATGCCATCCACCGTGATGTGGGTGGTTCCCGACCTGCCCTTTCCCGTCAAGATGGAGAGTGTGCGCACCTTGCCCAACGGCAGCACACGGCGCTCGTCGTTCGAAATGGCAAAAATCACCCACAGCAGCTGAAGATCCAACCGGCATCTGCCCCCTACAAGGCCGCGATGCCCGCATTCGCTTTGTGCCTGGCTTGCACGCTGCCCAGGCCTGGACGCTGACGCACAGGGGGATTGCCCCGCAGGTAAAATCGGGCCTTCACACCCCCCGCCATCTCGCCGGGGGGTGTTTCCCATTTCCGAGCGCAATCCACACATGGACCTTCCCAAACTCACACCCGGCAAACGCTACACCCTGCCCCAGCCCGTCGGCTCGGCGGATGCATTGCTGCTTGCGAACCTGGGACTGCGTGAAAAGGCTGCCGGCAAGCTGACAGCCATCGTCACGTCAGACGCCACCACGGCGCAGCGCCTGCTGGATGAATTGAAGTTTTTTGCGCCCGACCTGCGCTGCGCCCTCTTCCCCGACTGGGAAACGCTGCCTTACGACACCTTCTCGCCGCATCAGGATCTGATCAGCGAGCGGCTGGCCACGCTGTGGCGCATCTCGCAGCGCGACAAGGACACAGGCGCCGATGTGGTCATCGTGCCGGCCACGACCGCGCTGTACCGCCTTGCGCCACCCAGCTTTCTGGCGGGCTACACCTTCGAGTTCAAGGTCAAGCAAAAGCTCGACGAAGCCCGCCTGAAAGCGCAGCTGACGCTGGCGGGCTACAGCCACGTCACGCAGGTTGTCAGCCCGGGTGAATACGCGGTGCGCGGCGGGTTGATTGACCTTTTCCCCATGGGCTCGCTGGTGCCGTTTCGCGTCGATTTGTTTGACGACGAGATCGACAGCATCCGCACCTTCGACCCGGACAGCCAGCGGTCGCTGTACCCGGTGCCCGAAGTGCGCCTGCTGCCGGGCCGCGAGTTCCCCATGGATGACGAGGCGCGCAGCCGCTTTCGCAAGCGCTGGCGCGAACTGCTCGATGGCGACCCGACCAAAAGTCGCATCTATAAAGACATCGGTAATGGCGTGGCGACTGCGGGCATCGAGTACTACCTGCCGCTGTTTTTTGAAGAAACGGCCACCGTCTTTGACTACCTGGGTACCGACGCCACCGTGGTGCTGCACGGCGACCTGGAGCCGGCCTTCCAGCGCTTCTGGCAGGACACCAGGGACCGTTACCGCCTGGTGCGCGACGCGCCCGACCGCCCCGCCCTGCCGCCCGAGGCGCTCTTTCTGGATGCAGAGCAGTTCTACGCACGCGCCAACCACTACGCCCAGCTTGCGCTGCGCTCGACGGTGCAGGACGTGGCAGACAACGCACAGTTCCAGAAGCTTGAAGAGATGGCTGTGGTGCGCGGCGCTGAAGACCCGCTGGTCAAGCTCAAGAGCCATATCCGCAACACGCCGCACCGCGTGCTCATGCTGGCCGAAAGCGATGGCCGGCGCGAGAGCCTGCTGGACTTCTTGCGCGCCAGCGGCGTCAGCCCGCCGGCCTTTGATTCACTCGAAGACTTCCAGACCAGCACTGAAAAGCTGGGTATCGCCACGGCTGCTGTCGATACCGGTTTCAGCTGGCTTGAAGGCGACATCGACTTCATCACCGAGACCGAACTATTTGCTGCCGGCACCACGGTGCGCCGCCGCAACAAGAAGCAGGAGCAGGTCAGCGACGTTGAAGCGCTGATCAAGGACCTTTCTGAGCTGAACGTGGGCGACCCTGTCGTGCACAGCGCCCACGGCATTGGTCGCTACAAGGGCCTGATCAACATGGACCACGGCCAGGGGCCGAGCGAATTTTTGCACCTGCAGTACGCCGACGATGCCACACTGTATGTGCCGGTCAGCCAGTTGCACCAGATCAGCCGTTACACCGGCGTCAGCGCCGACGAGGCCCCCCTGCACCGCCTGGGCAGCGGCCAGTGGGAGAAAGCCAAACGTAAGGCCGCCGAGCAGGTGCGCGACTCTGCCGCCGAGCTGCTGAACATCTACGCGCGCCGTGCCGCACGCGAGGGCCATGCCTTCCGCTACTCGCCCGGCGACTACGAGGCCTTTGCCAACGACTTCGGCTTTGACGAAACCGCCGACCAGCGCGCCGCCATTCATGCCGTCATCCAGGACATGATCAGCCCCCGCCCCATGGACAGGCTGGTGTGCGGCGACGTGGGCTTCGGCAAGACCGAGGTCGCCCTGCGCGCCGCCTTTATTGCGATTACCGGCGGCAAGCAGGTGGCGCTTCTGGCACCAACGACGCTGCTGGCCGAGCAGCACTACCAGACCCTGGTAGACCGCTTTGCCAAGTGGCCGGTCAAGGTGGCGGAGATGAGCCGCTTTCGCTCCGGCAAAGAGATCACCGCCGCCATCAAGGGCCTGGGCGACGGCAGCGTGGACATCGTGGTCGGCACCCACAAGCTGCTGAGCCAGGACGTGAAGTTCGAACGCCTGGGCCTGCTCATCATCGACGAGGAACACCGCTTTGGCGTGCGCCACAAGGAGGCGATGAAGGCCATGCGAGCAGAAGTCGATGTGCTGACACTGACGGCCACGCCAATTCCGCGCACGCTGGGCATGGCGCTGGAAGGTTTGCGCGACCTCAGCGTGATTGCGACCGCGCCGCAACGCCGCCTGGCCATCAAGACCTTTGTGCGCAGCGAAAGCAACGGCGTGATACGCGAGGCTGTTCTGCGGGAGCTGAAACGCGGCGGGCAGGTGTACTTCCTGCACAACGAGGTCGAAACCATCCAGAACCGCCGCGAAAAGCTTGAAGCCCTGCTGCCCGAGGCGCGCATCGCCGTCGCCCACGGCCAGATGCCCGAGCGCGAGCTGGAAAAGGTCATGAAGGACTTCATCGCCCAGCGCTACAACCTGCTGCTGTGCTCAACGATTATTGAAACCGGCATCGACGTGCCGACCGCCAACACCATCGTGATGGCGCGGGCCGACAAGTTCGGCCTGGCGCAGTTGCACCAGCTGCGCGGCCGCGTGGGCCGCAGCCACCACCAGGCCTATGCCTACCTGATGGTGCCCGACATCGAGGGCCTGACCAAACAGGCCAGCCAGCGGCTGGAAGCCATCCAGCAGATGGAAGAATTGGGCTCGGGCTTCTATCTAGCCATGCACGACCTGGAGATTCGCGGCACCGGCGAGGTGCTGGGCGAGAACCAGTCCGGCAACATGATGGAGATCGGTTTCCAGCTCTACAACGAGATGCTGGGCGAAGCTGTGGCGGCCCTCAAGGCAGGCCGCGAGCCCGATTTGCTGAGCCCGCTGAACGTCACTACCGAGATCAACCTGCACGCCCCCGCCCTGCTGCCCAACGACTACTGCGGCGATGTGCATTTGCGGCTGTCGTTCTACAAAAAGCTGGCAACTGCCAAAACCACCGACCAGGTCGATGCCCTGCTCGAAGAGATCGTCGACCGCTTCGGTAAGCTGCCGGCCCAGGCCCAAACCCTGATCGACGTGCACCGGCTGCGGGTGATCGCCAAGCCCTACGGCGTGGTCAAGGTCGATGCGGCGCCGGGCGTCATCAACATCACCTTCAAGAAGGACCCGCCCATCGATTCGATGGCCATCATGCATCTCATCCAGAAGAACCGGCACATCAAGCTGGCCGGCAACGACAAGCTGCGCATTGAGCGCGAACTGCCGGAGCCGAAAGACAGGGCGCAGATGGTGCGCGACGTGCTGCGCAGCCTGGGACAGCCCAAAGTGGAGACGGCAGCGGCTTGAGCCGGCTGTCGGTCACCCTCTAATTACTATTAATTTCATAGCTGCTGACGTGCGTATTTATTGGCCTACAGCCGTTTTTATGCCTGGAAATGGCCTGTTTTCGCCTATTTTTTAAGCACCTCGTCCTCCGGCGAGCCAGTCAACCAGGCATATGCTGAGGCATATGCTAAAGTTGACCCGTTGACTCCAGGGAGCAAAACATGAGCAATCCACCCCCCCTCACCGCTGAAAACCTGCCGGCCTATGCTGCCGATACCGGTGCCCGACATGTCAGGCTGTTCAAAAACGGCGCCAACCAGGCCGTCCGCATACCAAAGGAGTTCGAGCTGCCCGGCAAGGACGCCGTGATGCGGCGTGAAGGCAACCGGCTGATCATTGAAGTTCCAGACAAGCCAGCTCGCGGTACCGCTGCGGCCCTGTTGCTGGCACTGGAAGAAATCCGCAAGATGGGCCCCTGCGAAGACGAGTTTCCCGATGTTGACGGCGGCATGCTGCCCCTTGACGACATCGTTTTATGAGCGCCCCCCTCTACCTGCTGGACACCAACATCGTCAGCCACATGATGGTCGATGGCGCCGGCATGGCCGCAAGGCAGGCCGAAAGCGTGATTGCAGGAAACCCCTCGGTTCAGATGTGCATCAGCGTAGTGGTTCATGGCGAGCTGGCATTCGGTCTGGCGAAGCGACCATCGGCACGCCTTAAAAAAGCGCTGGATGTGCAACTTGAGAACCTGCTGGTTTTGCCGCTGGACGAGACCATGGTTCCCCACTACGCCCACCTGCGCGCAACACTTGAAGCCGACGGCCAGCCCATGGGCGCCAACGACCTGCTCATCGCCGCACACGCGCTTGCACTCGGCGCCACACTGGTCAGCGCTGATGCAGCTTTTGGCCGCATCCCCGGCCTGAAATTTGAAAACTGGCTCGCAGCACCATCGCTGTGACCGTCAAAATCGATACCCTCCCCGCATGACCCCCACAGAAATCTCCCCCGGCCTCGTCGTCAATATTTCCACGCCAGACCTGAAACTCGGCGACTTCAAGCTGATCGCCTTTGACATGGACTCGACGCTTATCAACATCGAGTGCGTTGACGAAATTGCCGATGCCGTCGGCCTGAAGGCCGAGGTAGCCGCCATCACCGAAGCCACCATGCGTGGCGAGATCAAGGATTTCAAGGAAAGCCTGCGCCGCCGCGTCGCCCTGCTCAAGGGCGTGAGCGTGGCCAGCATGGACGAGGTTTACCGCCAGCGCCTCAAGCTCAACCCCGGTGCGGCCGAACTGGTACACGCCTGCAAGCAAGCCGGCATGAAGGTGCTGCTGGTCAGCGGCGGCTTTACCTTCTTTGCCGAACGCGTGCAGGCTGAACTGGGTATCGACTACACCCGCGCCAATGTGCTGGAAGTCGAGGGCGGCCTGCTGACCGGCAAAACCGTGGACCAGCCCTGGGGCGACATCTGCGACGGCGAAGAGAAGAAAAAGATGCTGATCGAGACCTGCGCCATGCTTGGCATCAACCCGCTGCAGGCGATTGCCGTAGGCGACGGCGCCAACGACCTGCCCATGATGGGTGTGGCGGGCCTGTCGGTCGCCTACCACGCAAAACCCAAAGTGCGTGAGCAGGCCATGGTGGCCATCAACGAAGGCGGGCTGGACCGATTGCTGGAACTGCTGAAGTAAATCCACGGGCAGCGGAACCCGGCGGCCGCGCGAGACACCAACAAGCACGAGACACAAAAAAGACAAGCCGAGACAACATGCCCGTTTTCAAGCGATTCGAGAGACTCCTTCACGCCTACCCCGAAGCCGAACCAAGCCCAGTACCCAAGGGCTTTGTTGCCTTTTTGTGGGCCTGTACCGCCGGCGCACGCGGCTACATCCTGGCGCTGGGCATTCTGTCGGCGGCCATGGCCGCCTTTGACGCCCTGCTCTTTGCCATGCTGGGCCGCATCATCGACTGGCTGGGCAAGACACAGCCCGGCAGCCTGTGGGCCGAACAGGGCGGCGTGCTGAAGGTGCTGGCCGGCATTGTGGTCGCCAGCATATTTGTTGTGGCGCTGCAGACCATCGTCAAACACCAGACACTGGCCATCAACTTCCCCATGCGCCTGCGCTGGAACTTTCACCGCCTCATGCTGGGCCAGAGCATGGCCTTTTACCAGGACGAGTTTGCCGGCCGACTGACCACCAAGGTCATGCAGACCGCACTGGCCGTGCGCGACACGCTGTTTGTGCTGGCCGATGTGTTGGTCGCCATGGGCGTGTATGTAGCAACCATGACGGTGCTGGCCGGCGCCTTTGATGTCAAGCTGGTGTTGCCCTTTCTCGTCTGGCTGGCGCTCTACATCGCGTCTCTGGTGTTTTTTGTGCCGCGGCTGGGCAAGATCAGCAAGTCGCAGGCCGATGCGCGCTCCATGATGACGGGCCGCATCACCGATGCGTATTCCAACATCATGACGGTCAAGCTGTTCTCGCACACGCACCGCGAAGCAGCGTTTGCGCGCTCGGCCATGCAGGAGTTTCTCAAGACCGGCTACAGCCAGATGCGGCTGGTGAGTGCGTTCGAGACCGTGAACCACACTCTCAGCATGGGCCTGATCCTCGGCATGGCAGGTACCTCGCTCTGGCTGTGGGACCAGGGCCAGGTCGGCGCAGGTGCCGTTGCAGCAGCTACCGCCATGGCACTGCGCCTGCAAGGCATGTCGCACTGGATCATGTGGGAAACCACCAGCCTGTTTGAAAGCGTGGGCACCGTGCAGGACGGCATCAATACCCTGTCGCGCCCACGCGCCATCGTCGATGCGCCCAACGCCAGCAAACTGACAGTACCCAAAGGCGAAGTCCGCTTCGACAATGTGAGCTTCAGCTACGGCAAGGGCAAACCGGTCATCGACGGCCTGTCGCTGACGGTCAAGCCAGGTGAAAAGATAGGACTGGTCGGACGCTCAGGTGCCGGCAAGTCGACACTGGTCAACCTGCTGCTGCGTTTTCATGACATTGACAGCGGGCGCATCACCATAGACGGGCAGGACATTGCACTCGTCACGCAGGACAGCCTGCGAAGCCACATCGGCATGGTGACGCAGGACACCTCGCTGCTGCACCGCTCTGTGCGTGACAACATCACCTACAGCCGGCCCGACGCCAGCGAAAAAGACCTGCTGGTCGCAGCAGAGCGCGCAGAAGCGCACCACTTCATCGACAGCCTGACAGACCTGCATGGCCGTACAGGTTTTGACGCACACGTTGGCGAGCGCGGCGTGAAGCTGTCGGGCGGCCAGCGCCAGCGCATCGCGATTGCACGTGTGATGCTGAAAGATGCGCCCATACTGCTGCTCGACGAAGCCACCAGCGCGCTGGACTCGGAGGTCGAAGCCGCCATACAGAGCAGCCTGGACACGCTGATGAAGGGCAAGACCGTGATCGCGATTGCGCACCGCCTGTCGACCATCGCGGCCATGGACAGGCTCATCGTGCTGGACCAGGGCCGCATTGTTGAAGAAGGCGACCACCACACGCTGCTGGCCAACGGCGGCCTGTATGCCAGGCTCTGGTCACACCAGAGTGGCGGCTTTCTTGCTGACCAGAACGGTGCCGATGACGGAATCAAGCCTGAGCAGATGGCAGCCTGACGGTGAACCTCGTGCCCTGCCCCGGGGTGCTTGTGACTTCTATCGTGCCGCCATGCACATCCACCGCATTCTTCACAATCGCCAGCCCCAGCCCCGTTCCCTGGATCGCACCGACATTGCTGGCGCGGTGAAAGGATTCAAACAGGTGGCTGATCTCGTCAGCCGGTATGCCAATGCCCTGGTCGGACACTTCAAACACCGTGATGCCCTGCCCGACTGACACATCGAAGTTCACCGTGCCCCCCTCGGGCGAATACTTGATGGCGTTGGACAGCAGGTTGCTGAAAATGTGCCGGAGCAATTTTTCATCGTAAACACCCTGGCTGACCCCACCCGCGAATTGCAGTTTGACATTGCACAAGGTTGGAGCCTGCTGGCTGCAGGCTTCTTCAACCAGCTCTTCGCAAAGCGTTTTCAAATCCAGCGGCCGGGGCAAGAACTCCAGCATCTGTGCATCGGCCTTGCCTATTAGCAGCACGCGGTCCAGCATGCGCATCATGCGGTGCACGCCGACTGAAATGCTGTCCAGAATGTCCGATTTTTCGGACTCGGGCAGCCGGTCACCGTAATGCTTGAGAAGCTCCTGCGCAGACAAAATGCTGGACAGCGGCGTACGAAACTCATGGCTGGTCATGGCCACGAAACGGCTGCGCAGCTCGTTGAGTTCACGCTGCTGCTGAAGCGCTTCCCGTGTGTCTTCTTCTGACTTTTTGCGCTGGGTGATGTCCAGGAAAGTCCAGATCACGCCCGCCTCGGGGTCATTGGGCCTGATGCAGCTTCCGCCTATCTGCACCCAGAAGAGTTCGCCGTTGCGCCGCTTGAGCTGGCGCTCTGCGGTATGTGTGCTGTGGTCAGCCAGTGCAGCCCTGGCCTCACGGCCGAACTGTATCCAGTCGTCGCGGCTGATGTGATAAAACTCTGACGACTTGCCTATCATTTCCTCGCGTGAATAGCCCATCATCTGGGCGAATTTGTCGTTCACCCATTCATGACGGCGCATCACCGACAGAACGATGCCGACCAATGCACTGTTGAGGATGGCTTCACGCTCTGATGATGTCCTGAGCAGCGCGGCTTCAAGCTCCTTGCGCTGGGTGATGTTGGTCATGACCCAGACCGTTCCCTGGCCGAGGTCGCGCGTCACCACCGCCTTGCCCGAGAGCGATACCCAGATCAGCGTGCCGTTGGCCTGGCGCACCTGTATCTCGGTCTGGTAGACCTCACCACGGGCGATGCAGGCGGCCACCTCGCCGCCCACGCGCAGGTACTCTTCACGCGACTGGTAGAACGGTTCCATGGTGGTGACGTTCCTGTCGGTCGAGGCGAAGATGTCCATCATGGCCTGGTTGGCCCAGCGAAAGCGCCCCTCCGGCGAGAGAAAAACAATGCCGACGATGGAGGTCTGCAAAATCGTTTCACGCTCCTGGAGCACCGTGCGGTAGCGCTCCTGCGATTCGCGCAGTGCCTCGACCATGGCATGGTCTACCTGGCTTCTGGCCTGCGCCTGCTCTTTCTCGGCAATCGCCACATTGATGCGGTTGCCCAGGCCGAATGACAGCAACACCATCTCGAGCGCAGAGCCCACCATGAGTGCGTTGGCCGTCAGGGCATTTGAAGGAAGCAGGCCTGTGTTGTGCGCCGCCAGCACGGCAACGCCCAGCAGCAGCACCGCCCATGCAACCAGAAAATAACGCGCACCGGGGTGTTTTCTGCTGACGCTGAGTATGCCCACCAGCACCAGCGTGCTCACCGTCAGGATGGCCAGCACGGTGACCATCCAGACAGACACCACATAGGGTAACAAGAGTGCGGCAGCGACGGCCAGCACCCACAGCACGACCTCGACCTGCAGCAGCCTGTCGAGAAGTGGCATGGTAGTTCTGCTTGACAGGAAATCACGCGCAAACAAAATGCCGAAAACCCCGCTCGCGGCGTTGCTGGCAGAGATGGACACCATGATCCACCAGGACCATTGCGGCCACAGGAACTGCGCGCCCATGCCTGTCAGCGAGGCCTGTGCGACAGCGATCCAGGCCACAAAAGCGACGTAAAAAAGATAGACCCGGTCCCGCAGCGACACAAACAGCAGCAGGTTGTAGAGAAACAGGCCGATCAGCATGCCAAAGTAAAGGCTGAGTACGGAATATTCAAACTGGTCATGCGCCCAGAGCGCAGCCGGTTGCCACAGCCGCACGGGTGTCGCCACCGTGCCCTCTGACATCACACGCAGATAGACCGTGTTGGCCTGCCCAGGTTGCAGGGTCACTGGCAACACATGGTTGCGATGCGGGATCTTGCGTTCGGCGAACGGCAGCAGGTCGCCACCGGCCTGCCGCTCAAAGCTGCCATCAGGCCTTGCGATGTAAAGCTCAAGGCGATCAAGCGGCGGATAAGCTACTTCGAAAAGCCACTGCGAAGGTGAGTCTGGCTGCACATCAAGCGTCAGGCGAAGCCAGAAAGCCGAATGGGTCAGGCCAAAGTTGGTGGCTGTCGCACCTGCATTGACGGGAAAAAACCGCGCCTGCGCTGCGGGCTTGAGGATGTCATCAAGGCCGAGTTGCGCACCCTTGTCTTCGAACACCGTGAAGGCGTTTGAAAGCACATACCGGTCTGCCTTGCCCACCAGCAGATGACCCGTTGACCCGCTTTGCGCGACGGCAACCGGGACAACGCAGCAAACTGCCAGAAGCACCAGCAGGCGCCGGGCCCACCACCCCGGGCTTGAGGAACTGTCGGCCCCCCAGCCCATGTGCGCCACGACACGAACGGCATGCAGGAGTCGGGAGGATATGAACATAAGGCAGCGGGTGTGGGATCCCGCGCATTATGAACGGCCCCTGCCAAAGCAATCCCTCAGGCCGGAAAGCGCAACTCCACATGCCCCGGAGAATGGACAAGGCCAACCCCCTGCGCCTCGGCCAGCGCCTCTACGTCATCCCACCCCAGCTTTCGGTAAGCTGGTGAGCCATCGGTCATCATGACTTCGCCCGAAGAAGCAGACACGCGGATATCCAGCAAAGTTGCGGAGCCAGCAGGAACGACCGTCAACACGACGTCGGAAGGTCCAACACATTCATCGGTCAGCGCCAGCAGGCTGGCCATGAAGACACCGCGCAGGCTGCTCAGAAGTGCCTTGCCTTCGGCACCTTCTGTTTCATTGACGAGATTGATGCCGCGAAACGACATTTCGGTGGCGACCAGCCCCAGGGACTCGGCCACGCAGGTGCTGACCGCGAGGGGTACATCCTCCCGGGGTGCCAGCCATGTCATCAGCCCCATGCACGACGCTGACGCCTCCCGGGCCAGTGCGCTGATGGCGCTGGTGTTTTTGCCCAGGGCCACCATGTCGGGATCAGGTTTTTGCAGGCGCTTTTCAAGCATGGCGGCCATCATGCTGACAGGCTGCAGGGCGCCAGCCATGTCATGCCTCAAGGCCGGCGCCATACGCCTGAGCAATGCGTAGCGTGCCGCCTCGCCAAGGCGTTCCCTGAGGACTTCGGGGGAGTGGTTCATGCGTGTTCCTGAAGGCATTTCATGAGCTGGTCGTAATCGACGGGCTTGACAAGGTGATGATCGAAGCCCGCCTGGCCGGCCCTGTTCCTGTCAGCCGTCTGTCCCCAGCCAGTCAGCGCGATAAGGGTCATGTTTTTGCCGCCTTCCTGCTGCCTGATCATGCGGGCCGCGTCGTACCCATCCATCCCCGGCATGCCTATGTCCATCACGATGACGTCAGGCTGGATGCGTTCTGCGGCCTCCACTGCGGCCACACCGTCATAGACGGCCTTCACGTCAAAGCCGTCCATCCCCAGCAGGGCTTCCAGTGTGTCGGCGGCATCCACGTTGTCATCGACCACAAGGATTTTTCGCGCTGTCAATTCTTTCATCTTCTCTGGATCCATTTTTTCCTGCTGCACTGGCGGCAGCGCCTCTTCAACGACGACCGGCAAGGTCAGCACAAATTCACTGCCCCTGCCCAGGCCCGGACTGGTGACATGCAGGGTGCCACCATGCATTACAGCAAACTGCCGGGCAAGACTCAAACCTATACCCAAACCGGTAGGGGCCTCGCCGGGTACCGGTGTCTGCGCAAACAACTCGAATATACGGGCGATGGACGATGCCTCCAGGCCAATGCCGTTGTCGATCACCCGAAATGTCACGGTCTTTCCGGCAACGTCTGCCGCCAGGACGATATGCCCGCCAGCGGGGGTGAACTTGGCCGCATTGACCAGCAGGTTGGCAACACTTTGCACCAGACGCGCATGGTCGGCAAAAAGCACATGCCCGGAGTCTGGCTGGATGACCTCAAGCTCATGGCCTTTGCTCTCCATGGAGGACATCGAAATTTCAATGGCATGGTTGATCACCGACTGAAGGGAAATCTGACCGGTTTTGAGAACCACCTTGCCAGTGGTTATGCGGGCCACGTCCAGCAGGTCATCCACCAGGCGGGTCAGATGGGTGACCTGCCGGTTGACGACATTGCGCAACTGGGTGACCTGGTCCGAGTGAGGGTGCAGATGATGCAGGATGCCCATGGACGTCCGTATGGGCGCAAGCGGATTGCGTAATTCATGCGCCAGGGTGGCCAGGAATTCATCCTTGCGCTGGTCGGCATCACGTACCTGGTATTGCCTTTCACGCGCGCGAATGGCGGTGCGCGCAGCAGCTATCAGGGCGATGGTGCGTACCGGCCGTTCCAGCACCGTCACATTCCCCAGGTGCTCAACCGCGCGCTGCACGTCCACCGAATCGGCTCCGCTGCGCGTCAGCAGCAGGATGGGAATGTCCGACCAGGTGGGCTGCGCGGCCACATATTCAGCCAGGGGGCGGAGCGCGGTGCCGCTGATGGCTTCCTCCACAAGAAGCAGCGCACCGGCGCCCTGCGAGAGTTGATCCAGCAAATCACCGGGGGAAACGGAGATGATGCAGTCCAGCCCAACCGATTCAAACACCCTTGCCGTCAGGCTGGCGTCCTGCCCGGTAGGTGCACAGATGACGATGCGACGCTCCATCTACCTGATCCCGGCGTCGTCAACCGAAGCGCCGCTTTTGCCGAGATAGACCGGCACCCCGGTGAGAATGCCACGGAAACCACGCAGGGCCTCACCCACATGTATGCCCCTGTCGGACATCGAGAACTGGCGTATGGTGCGCTCGTGAAGGCTCCCGCGTTTTTTGAACACGGAAACAGCCTGCTTGACCTCGCCGTCATGTTCGAAATAACGCAGCATCAACACGTTGTCTGCAAGATAACTCGCATCCACCGTTGTGGACATGGCACCGCCCAGCATGCCCTGCTGCACCCCTATAAGGATGGTGACCACGCCCCGCTGCCCAAGATAGGTGAGCAACTCATGCAAGTGGGTGGTCAGGAATCGCTCGTTGGGCATGGCGTTGAGATAGCCGTTGACGCTGTCAATGACCACCACCCTGGCACCATCATCCGCAGCCCTGCAGACGGCCGTCGCAAATTCTCCCGGGGACAACTCGGCCGGATCGATCTGCCTGATGGTCAACAGGCCGCTGTTGTAATGCGCGCGCACATCCATGCCCAGGCCATCGGCACGGTTGAGCAGGTTGTTGGCCGCTTCCTCGAAAAGGAACATGGCGCTCTGCTGGCCGCGTTGCCCCGCAGCGGATACAAACAGACTGGCCAGCGAGGACTTGCCCGTACCGGGTGGCCCCGCGATGAGCGTGCTTGAGCCTTCCTCCAGACCGCCTCCCAGCAGGGAGTCAAGCTGCGGGAGATTGCTGGTCAATTGAAGGCGTCTGGCCATCACGCGTGATTCGGCAGCCACCAGGCGGGGATAGACCACCAGTCCGCCGTAGCGTATGTCGTAGTCGTGCATGCCGCCGCGAAAAGCCCGGCCGCGGTATTTCACAACACGTACGCGCCGTCGCTCCGCGCCATACTCCTGCACCGATTGCTCCAGCGTGATCACGCCATGCGCGATGCTCCTGACCTGAAGATCGACGCCGGCAGCGGTGCGGTCATCCAGCAGCATCACGGTACAGGCCCGGCTGGCAAAAAATTGTTTGAGGGCGAGCACCTGGCGCCGATAGCGCAGGGGCGTATCTGCAAGCAATTGAAGTTCAGACAGGGAATCCAGCACCACACGGGTCGGCCTGCGTTGCTCGATGGCAGCAAGAATCAGCTGTGTGGTGGTGCCCATCTCGACTTCCGACGGATGGAACATGGTGTACTGGGCCTCGGGTTGCAGCAGGTTTTCCGAGGGCAGCACTTCGTGGATATGAATCCCGTCCATGGACCATCCGTGAGACTCTGCAACACCCCGAAGTTCAGCGGCGGTTTCCGCAAGGGTGATGTAGACAACCGACTCTCCGGCTCTGGCACCTTCCACGAGGAACTGCATGCCGGTGGTGGTCTTGCCGGTGCCCGGCTCCCCCTCGATGAGGTAAATGCGTCCTGTTGTCAGCCCGCCGCCAAGAATATTGTCAAGGCCTTCAACGCCGGTGGACAGGAGCTCGTCATCTTTCGTTTGCTGGATATTCTGGTGGGTCATGTGTTACCAATATCTGGTTATTCTGGTTGATGGCAGCCACATGCAACTTTCAGACGGGATAAGCAAAAAGAAGCGTGTAACACTTCCAATTATTAGCAACACAGGGTACAGGCCACGGGGCTTGCGAGCGGACGGGTGCGTCGGAAATCACTGGATCAGCATGTAGGACCAGGCTGACAATGGCCTCCTCCCGACCGCGCATCACACCGCATCAACCGATCAGCGATTGCAGAAAGTCTTTGTCGAAATGCTGGCCAATATAGTCAGCGAGACCGTCAAACACGCTGTCGAGCGTGGCGGCTGACGCGCCAAACAGGGCCTTCAGAACCTCAGGATCTTCGAACATGCCGTGGAGGTAGATACCCAGAACATTGCCCGCAGCGTTTTGCCAGGCGAGCCCGCCGGACATGACGGCTACGGCTGCGTCGCCAGCGGCAGCCATGTCAGCGCGAACCGAGGTCTGCCCGTGATGGATTTCATACCCCTGCACCTGCACGCCGGAAAGCGCGCCCCACGGTCCCCGCAACGCCCCGAACCTTGCGCGACTGTGCTGCACGGTTTTGTTTTCCTCGAACACGGTCACCAGGGACAGCAGCCCCAGACCCGGTCCATTGCCATCAATGCCATGCGGGTCTATCAAGGCCTCACCCAGCATCTGAAGGCCGCCGCACACGCCCAGCACCATGCCGCCTGAACCTGCATGCACAGCAATGGCCTGATCAAGACCCTGCGTACGTAGCCAGGCGAGGTCGCTGCTGGTGTGCTTGGACCCCGGCAGGATGATCCAGTCAGTCGCCACCAGGCCGGCCAGATCGGCCGGGCTTCGCGCCCACAGCAGGCGGACGCCAGGAATGTTCTTCAGCGGCTGGAACTCGTCAAGGTTGCTCAGGCGCGGATAGGCGACCACCGCAATGGTTTTGGTGACCACGCCTGTGGCCCGGCTGCGGTCGTCAAATACGCCATCTTCTTCAGGCAGGCCGTGTTGCCACCACATGGGCAGTGTGGCCACTGTCTGCACACCTGTCAGGTCTTCGAGCATCTGCGGGCCGGGCGCCAGCAACCCTGCATCACCTCGAAACTTGTTGAGCACAAAGCCCCTGATCAGCTTTTGCTCTGCGGCATCAAGCATGGCCCAGGTGCCATACAGGTGGGCAAACGCACCGCCGCGGTCAATGTCAGTGACCAGCAGGCAGGCTGCGTTGGCATGAAGCGCCACGCGCATGTTGACGATGTCGCTGGCCTTCAGGTTGATCTCGGCCGGGGAACCCGCACCCTCCATGACCACGACATCGTTTTCCTCGAGCAGTTCGTCCAGCGCCTGCGCAACCACAGGCCAGACCGATGCACTGCGGCCTCGCCATTCCATGCGCGACAGGTCAGCATTGACCTGTCCCATGAGGACGACCTGGCTCTGGGTGTCCTTTTCGGGTTTGAGCAGCAAAGGGTTCATGCGCACATCCGGCACGGCCCGTGCGGCCAGCGCCTGGAAATACTGCGCGCTGCCGATTTCACCCCCTGCCACAACCCTTGCGTTGTTGCTCATGTTCTGGGCCTTGAACGGAGCGACCTTCAGGCCCTGCCTCGCGTAATAGCGGCAAAGCGCAGTCGTCAGCCAGCTTTTGCCGGCACCGCTGGTGGTGCCCAGAACCATGACACTTTTTGCCCTCATGCGGTCTTTCCGGTAATGAATTGCCACGTATTGTGCAGCGCGTCCTGCGCTTCTGGCGCTTGCACACTGACGCGCACCATACCTGGCAGGCCGAATGAACCTGCATCGCGCAGCTTGATGCCGCGCTGTCGCAGGCGTCCCAAAGCAGCTGCCAGCGACATCGCATCGGGCAAGGCTGGCCGGGCGCAAAAGAAGTTTGCGTGGCTGGCCTCGCAACGCCAGCCCATGGCCTCGCACAAGGCAAGCTGTCTGGTTTTCCAGTTGCGCAAGGTGTGAAGGCTGCCCGCCAGCCACGCCTGTACGTCTGGCTGCGTCCATGCCTGCAACATCGCCACGCCATGGCTGCCCACGGGCCACGACGGGCATAGCGCATCCATGGCTTGAACCTCGGCATCGGCGTCAAGCGGTGCAATGGCGTAGGCTGCACGGACGCCGGTCAGGCCCAGCGCCTTGTTCGGTGTCCACAGTTGCCAGACGGATTGCAACTGCTTGTGTGTCAGCGCCACCGCACCTTCAAGGCGCAGGGGCTCGTATGCACGGTCAAGCACCACAACATCACCCTTCCCCCGCGTGGTCACCAGGTCCGGCAGGCGTTCATCGCCGAGCCCCTGCGGGCTGGAAGGATCACAACTCCAGCGCAAAGGCGCTTTTGCATCTGTGCTGGCGGGTTTCATCGCACAGGCTCTGGCTGCCTGCGCATAGTCGCCATAGCTGTGCACGGGCAGGGACACAGTATTCCCGCCGCGCCGGGACACCATGGAGGTGATCCGGAAAATAAACTCGCTCGCACTTGAGGCAAAAACAATTCGCCGTACATCTACATGGTGAAAGCCGGCCAGTTGCTGGCGCAGTCCGGTATAGGCAGCATCCGGATAGTGTGTCGGGTCGGCTTGCAGCACCGCCGATAACGCATGCGGAGACGGACCGCATGCATTGCTGTTGGTCGAGAAGTCATGCAATGGAACGCCCGCCTCATCGGGACCGCCATGGACCCGCGTGCCGGGAAAAGACTGGTTCTTCATGAAAGGAATGCAAGCGCGAACAGAACCAGGACAAGTGCCCAGGAAGACCAGCCAATGATTTCAAGCACGCAGGACGCGCGTCTGATGGCCAGGCTGACATCTGCAGCGACCGGTGAACGCCCCGACGCGTTGAGTGAATAAACGCCAGGCTTGCGCAGGCAGACGTCCAGCGTCAACGCCATGGCAGCCATGGGCCAGCCACTGTTGGGCGAAGGTGTCTTGCGGGCTTCGGTACGCAGCCCCGCAAAGGAAGAGAAGTCCCGGCCCGCCAGGAGCAACAGTACAGCGGTGATGCGCGCGGGTACCCATGACAGCGCATCGTCCGCCCATGCAGCCCATTTGCCGGCCCACTCCCACGTCACACCGTGCCTTGAGCCCCGGTAACCCCACATGGCATCGGCCGTATTGGAAAACCGGTAAATCACCGCACCGGGAAGGCCGAGCAACACAAACCAGAAAATCGGGGCCACGACCGAGTCGCTGAGGTTCTCTGCGAGTGATTCGATGGCGCTCTCGCGTACCTCACTTTCAGTGAGCGTTGACGTGTCACGGCTGACAAGCATGCCCAGCCTTTGCCTGCCCACAGTGAGCGACTGCTTCAGCGCGGCATCAACCGCAAGCGTTTCATCGCGCAGCATGCGCCACGAGAACATCGTCTTGAAGAGCCACGCAGACGCCCCCAGACACAACAGGGAATATAGGACGTCGGGAAGGCCACGGCCAGCCGCCACCGCCGCGATTTCATGAAATGCCGACGCCTGGACGATCCAGGCCAGCATCCAGGCACACAGAACACCCACCCACCAGGTAACCGCCCCGATCAGAAATGCTACAGCGGGTTGACACCGGGTGGACATACGCCCGCACAAGTCGAGGTACTCACCCATCCACACCACCGGGTGCCATGCCACTGCAGGCTCGCCCCATGTCCGGTCAATCCAGAGCGCCAGCAGCAGGCAAGCCGCCTGCGCAAAAGCCAGCCACAGGACCGGGTCTGGCGCCAGCCCCGTCAGCATGGCGCTCTGGATGGCAAACCAGTCCACCCGGCCGGCAACACTGCAAGGCCTGCCGTTTGGGGCTCGCCTGGCATTGGGTCAGATGCGCAACTCAGCATGATTCGTAGGTCAAGGAATGCCGGCTTGTGATGCAGCCCAGCCGCGCATCTTTTTGTCGCATGCATGCTGCATCACCACATGCTGCGCCGGCATGAAAAATCATGTTGTTCCCTCAGGGCTGGAAACCTGACCCCAGCCATCTTCAAACATCATGTCCTCCAGCTTGCTGCGGGTCGCCCAGTTTTCGGATTGCAGCATGGGTTTGTCGTAGAAAGCCTTGACCGGACCGAGGCACAGGACAGCAACAGGCTTGCTGCCTTCAGGCATGCCCAGCAGCCTGGCCAGTTGCACCGGACAGAAAAGCGAGACCCATCCCATGCCCAGACCTTCGGTACGTGCAGCCAGCCACAGATTCTGTATCGCACACGCCGCAGAGGCGAGGTCCATCTCCGGGAGGGTGCGGCGCCCGAAGATGTGCTGCTCGCGGCCTTCAGGCAATGCCACCACAAGAACTTCTGCGGCATCGAGTACACCCTGCACCTTCAGTTTCATGAACTCGTCTTCGCGTTGACCCAGGGCCTTTGCGGTCAGCAACCTCTCCCGCTCTACAAGCGTGTGCAACTCCACCCGCAGGGGCTTGCTACGCACGCGTATGAAACGCCAGGGCTGCATGAAGCCTACGCTGGGTGCATGGTGCGCGGCGGACATCAGGCGCCGCATGACATCGGCAGGGACTTCACCGCCCACGAAATGTCGCATGTCACGCCGTTCGAAAATGGCCCGGTAGACGGCGTCGCGCTCCGCTGTGCTGAAGGCAAGGTCCGGGACAGCCGGGGTGACGGAATCAGCATGCATAAACCGGAATCAGGCGTGCACGGATCAGTCTTCGATACCGCGCTGTGCGGGCACGCCCGCATTGAAGGCATGTTTGACCTTGGCCATTTCCGTGACCGTGTCAGCCAGTTCAATAATCTCGGGTGGGCAACGGCGGCCAGTGATGACCACATGCACATCCCTGGGCCGGCTTTTCAGGGTCGCCAGCACATCGTCAAGCGGCAACCAGCCATAGATCAGCGGGTAGGTCAGTTCATCCAGCACCACCATGAAATTCTCACCGTTAAGGATGGCAGCACTGGCTTTTTCCCAGCCGTTCCTGGCCAGTTGGGCGGAATGTTCAAGGTCCTGGCTTTTCCAGCTGAAGCCGTCACCCAGGCCTTCAATCGGAATGCCGAGTTGCTCGAACATGCGGTGCTCCCCGAAGCGCGCTGTCGGCACCTTCATGAACTGGAAAATCCTGACACCCTTGCCATGCACATGGTGCCGGCCATGGGCGCGCAGCGCAAGGCCGAAAGCCGCTGTGCTTTTACCCTTGCCATCGCCCGTGTTGACGATGATGATGCCACGGCGCTCGCCCTCGGGTTTTTCATAGGGTTTGTTGACGGGAGCGGTTTCGATTTGCATGTTTCAAAGTTCCTTCAAATTCTGGGCAGCGCCACCCACTGGCCAGATACCAGGTGTACACCGATACGCTGGTCAAACACCTCCTGCAGCGCGCGGTGTGTGGCCGGGTCGATGCAGGCACCCTGATGCGTGACGCGGCCCTGATCCATCACCACGAGTTCATCGGCCTGCAAGGCAAATGAAATTTCATGGAGCACGCTGACGACGGTCTTACCGCCCGCCACCAGTTCGCGCACGATGAGCAGCCAGTCGGCCTGATGGGGGGGATCCAGGTTGGCCATGGGTTCGTCCATCAGCAACACCTGGGCTTGTACCGCCAGGGCGCGAGCCAGCAGCACACGCTGGCGTTCGCCGCCCGAGAGCTGGCCCAGGGCGCGCTGACGCCAATCCCACGCGCTGGTGGCACGCAGCGCGCCCTCCACCGCGGCATGGTCAGCTTCGCTGGGGGGCGCCAGCCAGGCCTGGTGCGGCAGACGTCCCAGCATGGCCACGTCCCATACCGTCAAATCATCGGCTGAGGCTTCGTTCTGTCCCAGCCAGGCCAGCTGGCGGGCACGCTCGCGGTGTGGCAGGCTGTGCAAAGGCTGGCCAAGCAGCGTGACGCTGCCACTGTGTGCGAGCAGCCCGGCCAGCGCCCTGAGCAGGGTGGATTTGCCTGCGCCGTTGGGTCCCACGATGCTGGTCCACCGTGCCGCAGCAAAGTCCAGGCTGATATCGTGCAGCACGCGTTGTTTATGAAGACCGGTTCCGAGACTGGCCCCTATGGAACGTGCGCCTATGGCTACTGAATTCATGGCAGTGTTCATGTCGGGTGCGCTCCACCCAGATTGCTGCTGCGGTGCATGAGCCACAGCAGGTAACCGCCGCCCAGCACGGCGGTGAGCATGCCCACTGGCAACTCCTGCGGCGCAATCAAACCGCGCGCCAGCGTGTCGGCAGCCATCAGCAAAACGCCGCCCATCAGGCTGGAGAGCAGCATCAAGTGGGCGTGCGTGGTCTTGACAACCGACCGCACCAGATGTGGAGCTGCCAGGCCGACAAAGGCGATCAGCCCGGTCTGGGCCACGGCCGTACCCGTGGCCAGCGCCAGCACCGCCACCAGCGCCGCACGCATGGGCGCCACGGGAAGACCCAGGCTGATGGCGGTGGCGTCTCCCAGGCTCAGCCCGTCGAGCACGCGGGCCAGCAGCCAGGCCGCCAGTACGCACACGGCCCAGACGCCAACCATGAGGATGCACGAAGTCCAGCCGACAAAGGCGGTCGAGCCGAGCATGAAGGCCTGCATGGCCTGCAGCGATTCGGGCGAGAACAGCAGCACCAGATGCGTCGTGGCACCCAGCACCACGCCCACCACCACACCGGCCAGCAGCAGGCGCAAGGTATGCCCCACACCGCGCGACAGCATCAGGGTGAGCATCACCGCCAACACGGCGCCCATAAACGCTGCGCCCGTGAGACCCAGTCGCACCCACACGCTGCTGGAGAACACACTGACAGTCACACCACCATTCATCATGCTGCCGCCCAGCATGCCTGCACCACCGCCCAGGGCCGCAAGCGCCAATGCAACACCCAACGATGCTCCTGATGCACTGCCCAGCAGATAGGGGTCAGCAAGGGGGTTGCGAAACAGGCCCTGCGCAACCGCGCCGGCCAGGCCCAGCAAAGCGCCTGCGGCCCAGGCGCCCAGCGTACGCGGCAGCCGGATTTGCCAGACGATCTGCTGCGCCATCGCGGTTTGCTGCGGGTCCTGCGCAGGATTCAGAAGCGGCCGGATCAAATTCTCGAGCCCGGCACTTCCCACGCAAATGCCCAACGCCACGAGGGCCAGCGCACCCAGCACCCCGACCCATACCAGCCACCACACGCGGGCCTGCATCATGGCTTGGGCCCCATCACTGCCGCAGGGGACCCGGGCGCCTTGCCGGTCAAACACCGGGCCATCAGGCGCGCACCTTCTGCCATGCGGGGGCCGGGACGCACCAGCACATTGGCCTCTTCCGTCGGGAAGATGCAGACCCGCTGCTCGCGCAGTGCGCGAATGCCCTGCCAGCCGGGCCGCACCTGCAGGCCGTCGGCGCTGCGTTGACCAATCATGATCAGGTCGGGGTTGGCCCGGACGATGTACTCGGGATTCAGCTTGGGAAAAGGTCCCAGCCTGGCGGGCACGATGTTTTTGACACCCAGACGTGTCAGCGTCTCACCAATGAAAGACGACTCGCCCGCCGCGTACGGGCCCGGGTTGACCTCAAAGTAGACCCGCGTACCGCGCGTACCGGCCGGCAGCGACTGGGCCGCTGCGGAAACACCCGCGTCGATCGTGCGCCAGATGCGCGCGGCATCACCCACCTCCAGCAACTGGCCCAGTTTGAGTATCACGCGCTGCACGTCGGCATGGGTTTTAGGCTCCAGCGCCACTACCCGCAGACCCAGCGCCCGCAACCGCTCGCCCCCGCGTGACGAGGTGGCCATGAGCACCACATCGGGTTTGAGAGCAACGATCATTTCAATATTCGGATCTATGCCGCCGCCCACCACGGTCAGGCGTTTGACGCTGTCCGGGTAATTGGAATACCGGTCCACACCTACCAGTCGGTGGCACTGCCCCAGCTCGCAGACGCTTTCGGTCAGCGAAGGCAGCAGGCTGACGATGCGCTGTGGCGATTGCTCAAACGTCACGGTCACGCCGCGATCGTCAGTCACCTGCAACGCCCGGACGGGCACGGCCAACACCAGGAAAAACAGGGGCACCAGAAAGGCGAGACGTTTCACAAAGGGGCTTTCAGGGTCAGCGGCAAACCGGCAGCCATGAGGGTGACTCGCTCACAGGCACCGGCCACCTGCTGGTTCAGCAAGCCGAGCGCATCGACAAAGGCGCGCGTCTCCCGCCCCATCGGGATCACGCCCAGGCCGATCTCGTTGCCAACCAGCACGACAGGTCCGCGGGCCGACCCAATGGCCCTCAAGGTCATGGCCATTTCCCCACCTTCCCTGAGCACTGCAGACGGGTTTGACTCATGGCCCGGCGCGGGCATGAGCCAGTTCGTCAGCCAGAGGGTCAGGCAGTCGACCACCACCAGGGTGTTTTCAGCGCTATGCCGGGCCATGGCGCCGGCCAGTTGCAGAGGCGCTTCTACAGTGGTCATGCCGGGCACACGTTCGGCCCTGTCCTGCTGGTGGCGCCGGATGCGTTCCTTCATTTCCTCGTCCCACGGGCGGGCCGTGGCAATCAGCACAGCCCGGTGTACGGGGGATTGCGCCAGCCAGCAGTTTGCCAATAGTTCCGCGCGGCGCGACTTGCCGCTTTTCTGGCCACCGAGTATCAACTCGGTGCGGGATATTGAAACGGCCTCAACCATGATCACGGCTCCATTGCATGATGATGCGGTGCAGTTGCTCAACACCATCGGTCAGCGATGCCGGGCCAGGTTGAAGGATCTCCGCAGACTTGATTTCAAACAGCTGGTTGTTCCTGACCGCGTTGACACCCTCCCACCCGGGACGCCTGCGCACATGGTCCGGACGAAACTTGCGGCCGCACCACGAGCCGAAAATGATGTCAGGATTGCGTTGAACGATCTCGCCACCGTCTGCAATGATGCGGTCCTTGCCCATGGCTTTGGTGGCGAGTTCCGGAAAGCAGTCGTCGCCCCCCGCAATGCCCATCAGCTCGGATACCCAGGCGATTGCGCTGATGTGCGGGTCGTACCATTCTTCAAAAAATACGCGGGGCCGGCGTTTCAGGGTCGCAGCCTCCTGCTCGATGGCCAGCAACCTGCCCTGCATGGACTGCATCAACTCAAGCCCCCTGGCCTGCTGGCCGACCATGGCTGCAAGCTGGAACATCATGGAGAAAATCTCCGCGACGCTGCGCTGGTTGAAGATCGTGACCTGAACGCCTTTTTTGACCAGTTGGGAGGCGATGTCGGCCTGCAGGTCGGAGAACCCGATCACGCAATCCGGCTTGAGGTCGATGATCTTGTCAATCTTTGCACTGAGGAAGGCACTGACCCTGGGTTTTTCTTCACGCGCCCGCGGTGGCCGCACGGTGTAGCCGGAAATACCCACAATGCGGCGCTCTTCGCCCAGCATGTAAAGCCATTCGGTAGGCTCCTCAGTCAGGCAAACGATGCGTTGCGGACCATAGGCAGACTGGTCCGTGCCCGAGGCCAGCGTCCGCCAATCGGTGATTTTTTCAGTCATGCAGGAGCCTTCACAAACAGTGCGGCGGCGGCAGCCGGATTGGATGCAAACCACGCATGAAAATAACTTGCCTGAACGGCTCCTGAAGGGCCGTGTACATACAGGGCCTCACCCTCACCCCTCATTTTTTTCCCCGGAGCAGCCGTCGTGCGGGACCTGGGCATCAGGCCGGTTTCAACGGTGGAGTAGTGAAACGAATGGCCACGCATCGCACCACCCGGCAATTCAAGCTGCTGCGGGCCCAGGGCGGCGAGACGCTTTTGGAGCGTCACGCTGCCCGGCAGAACGCCCCACATGGGAAAGCTTGTGCCATCTGCCGTCGTGAGTTTGTCAAACAGCGCCATCATGCCGCCGCATTCCGCCCAGACCGGTTTGCCAGCATTCACATGCGCTGCGATGCCTGCTTTCATCGGGCCATTCGCAGCAATGGCCCCGGCGTGCAGTTCCGGGTAGCCACCGGGAAGCCAGAGCGCATCGCACGCGGGCAAAGCCGCATCCTTGAGTGGTGAAAAATATACCAGCCGCGCGCCCATGGCTTGCAGGCAGTCGACGTTGGCTGCATACATGAAACAGAACGCGGCGTCCCTTGCCACTGCGATGGTTGTACCCTGCAAGGCATGTTGGGAGATGTGTGCATCAGTTGTACTTTCCACCTCGAAAATCACGTCCCATGCATGAAGGTCGGCAGCCGTCATCTGGCCCAGCGGTGTAGTCGCAAGTGCATCGGCAGCTGCATCGAGTCGCGCTTCGGCGTCTAACAGTTCGCCGGCCACGACAAGGCCAAGATGACGCTCGGGCAAGGCAAATGCGTCACCGCGCATCAGCCCGCCCTGCCATTGGGAGGCATCACGCAGCCCGTCTTTGAGCATGTCCGCATGCCCGGGCGAAGCCACCCGATTGGCCAGTACTCCGGCAAAACGCAGGCCCTCGCGGTAATGCTGCAAACCCCAGGCCAGCGCCCCGAACGTACCGGCCATGGCGCTGGCATCAATCACCGCAAGCACGGGCAGACCGAAACGCTGCGCAAGGTCTGCCGCACTCGGGTCACCATCAAACAGCCCCATCACGCCCTCAACAATGATGAGGTCTGCATCCGCCGCGGCGTCATGCAGGCGCCGGGCACAGTCAGCCGGGCCTGTCATCCACAAGTCAAGCTGGTGCACCGGCGCACCGCTGGCAAGGGTGAGCCAGTGCGGGTCCAGAAAATCAGGGCCGCACTTGAACACGCGAACCCTCAGCCCCTGCCGCGAATGCAGACGCGCCAGCGCACAGGCAACAGTCGTCTTGCCCTGTCCGGAAGCCGGAGCGGCGACAAGGATGGCGGGGCAGTTTGCGGTCATGAAGCCTATTTTGGCTGCCAGCGCGCCGTGAAGTAAACCGCGCGCCCTGACTGGTTATAGCCAAGAGCGGTCTGATACGTCTTGTTGCCGACGTTGTTGATACTGGCCTGCAGCAACCAATCCCGCATCAGGGCGTAATTGACATACAGATCAGCCGTCGTAAATCCGCCCAACGGCACCGTATTGGCAGCATTGTCAAAACGGCTGGAAACTGCCAACAGCGACATACCGGATTTCCAGGGGCCGACGCCGTAGTCAATGGCAGCCGTTATCTGCTCGTCGGCCCGGCGTATCAGCTTCAGATTGTTGGCCTTGTTGCGGGCGTCCAGAATATCCAGTGCGCTGCGGTAAGACCAGTTACCTGATTGCCCTTCGTAAGACAGCGTCCACCCTTTGATCAGGGTGCTCGGTACATTCACAACTGCGGGCAAGATGGTGATGAAGTTGCGGATATCGTTCTGGTAGTGGGTCACCTTGAACTCGTTGCTGCCGCGGGTGTAGGTCATGCCGACTTCAGCACTTTTGCCGCGTTCCGGCTGTGTTGTTGCATTGCCAAAACCAGGAAAATAAAGCGTGTTGAAAGATGGCGCCTTGTAGGTCGTGCCATATGAGCCGCGCACACGCAGGTCCGGCGTCAGCTTATAGCCATATGCCAGCAGCCCGGTATTGGCTCCGCCGAATTGCGAATCTCCGTCATGCCGCGCGTTGGCCTGCCAGCTGTGACGTCCGGCCTCACCATTGAGTCCGACAAAAGCCGAATTGGTGATGCGCCTGGCAACTGTATAGGCGGTGCTGCCGCTCACGGTCTGGTCCAGGCGTTCCAGACCAGCCAACACCTTGCCGACGGGTGTACTGATTTCGTTCAGCCAGGTCATCTTGTCCTGCCGGGTATTGAAGACGCTTGCAACAGGGCTCGAATAGCTATCGGAAAGATCCTCGGAATGTGCCAGGGAAAAGCGCGATTTCCAGCGTGCAGACAACTGGCCTTCAATACCCAGACCATAGACACGATTCTTGACGTCCGCGTGCGTATCGTAGGCCGTAGGGCCGCTGTCATAGTGGTTGATGCCATCGGAGGTCAGCAGGTTCATGTCTACCTTCCATCCCGGTGCAAAACGCCAGTCGACAGAGCCGGTCAGGCTGCGTTGCTTGAAGCCATCACGGTCTGAATTGAAGCTCGTACCGACGGCAGGGTTCGTCGAAGAAAAGCCCTTTTCCCGCAGGTTTTGCACGCCAATCGCATAACTCACATTGCCCACGCCACCGCGCAGCCCGGCGGTCGCCTCCCGGCGGTCTTCACTTCCCAGCGTCACGCTTGCATAGGGTTTGAAGCCACTGGTGCCGCGCCGCGTAAATATCTGCACCACACCACCGACCGCGTCGCTGCCATACAGCGCGGATGCCGGGCCCTTGAGCACCTCGATGCGCTCGATGCTGTCGAGCGGAATGTTGTCCAGCGAAGGCGTTCCGGCCGTCGCGGATGAGAAGGGAACACCATCAATCAGGAACAACACATGACGCGACTCGCTCCCGCGAATAAACAGGCTGGAAGATTTACCCAGGCCTCCGTTGGACGCGGTTTGCAGGCCAGCCTGCCGAGCGATCAGATCCGAGAGGGTGCGGCCGGGCTGCTGCTCGATTTGTTCACGGGAAATAACCGTGACATCGGCCAGCACTTCGTCAACACGCGATTCCGTGCGCGTCGCCGTGACGACAACACCGCCCATTTCGGGATTCAGGCGGGATATGCCGGTCTGCGAAAAGACTGGAAATGCGGCGGCCAGCGCCAGTGGAAGCACGGCAAGGCGCGTGCGGAAAATACAAGTTTTCATCGGTAGGAACAATCAACAAAATACCCGGACCAGCTTCCCCGCCAGTCATGAGCGATACGGACATGCGGCCACGAAAAAAGCGCGCACGTCCACGTTGTTGGCCGGTATCCGGGCTGACGGAACTGTTCTCATCGCCTTCCCAGGTGCTTGTTCAAGGCACTCAGTGGCTGTGATGAAAACTGGACCAGTTCCTGAATAAAAGGAAATGACCCGTCCGTTTTACCGTTGCGGGGGCAGCGCAGGTTAAGAGTCGCGGCGCTTGCACATCGGATTGACCGGCGTGCATGGCTGGAGACTCCCTCCTGCTTCCCGTTGAACTGGAGTGTGTGAACCACACCCCGAGCACCAACAAAATGTATTCTAGCGTCCGAAAGGCCTTGCCAACCGCCGGTAGCTAGAACTGGAACCTGACGGCCAGCCGCAGCGCCCTGCCCGGCTCGGGGAAGATGCTGCTGGTAATGCCACCTGAGCCAGGGGTTCCAGCTACCGGGGCATCACATTCCGCCTTGGTAAAAAATCGCCGGTCGAAAAGATTGGCGATGGCCAGCGAAATCTCTGCCTCCCTGAACTGGTAGGCGTATCTCACGTCAGCCACGGTGTACCCCGGCATCGCACACAGGTTGGAAATATCCAGCCGCTGCGCTGAAAATGCGGTCACACCACCACTCAAAAGATGTTTGGCCATGGGGCGCCAGTCTGCATGTACGCCCAGCATGCGAGCAGGGGTACGGACCAGTTCCTTGCCGGCATAAACGCCTCCCACAAACCGTGACTTGCGCAGTGCGGTGTTAACACGAAGCCCCAGACTATCTGACCATTCGTAAACCCCCTCGGCTTCAAGCCCTGTACGCAGGGTGGGATCAAAATTGACATTGGCACCGAAGGCTGCAATAGACGTGAATCTGGCCAGATCGTAGCCAATCTCGTCCGTGATCGCGCTTCGGTAAATACGTGCATCAAGCTTGACGCGTCCCGCTGCATAACGTGAACCAATTTCCGTGTCGCGTGAGCGTTGCGGTTTGAGGATGACCCCAAAAGGCGTGTAGTTGAACTCCTCCACCTGGGCAACCCTGAAGCTTCGCCCGACGCGGCCGTAGACGGAAACTTCCTTGCTGACGGGTTGGTTGATGCCCAGTTCCCACGACGTCAGCGGATCTGAAATATCACGCGACCCGAAGGTAGCGTTGTCGTTATGGCCTGTCACGCGCTCCGTGCGTACACCTGCAGAAAGCGTTGTACCGCTGGACGCAAGGGTCAGCTCATCACGGACATAAAACCCTCGTGATACCTGTGTTGCCACCAATGCAGCGGGCACAGCAGGCGTTTCACGCTGCCAGCGCGCGTAATCGGTGCCCAGGATCAGGCTGTTCGAAAACGAGGCTTGCCGCGCCTGATGCACCGCACGCAGCGCGTAGTTCACACCCTTCACGTCATACCCGCCGCCATATTTGCCCTGCAGAACGTTGCGCAGCTTCTTGTTTCGCATGCCCGCATCTGCGAAAAACTTCCAGTCGCCTGACCTCATCTCGCCAAACAGGCCATGCCGGACATTGTTGATGACAACGCTGTCGGTTGGGGTTGTGGCTGTCCTGGGATTGGCCTGATAGACCGCAGGCGTCAGCAGACCAGCAAGCCCGGCATTCAACCCATCCTGCGAATGGCTGACGCCCAACCGGAGCCAGTCATTTTTCCACTGGCCAAGCAGGCTAAGTGCACCGCTGCCAGACCAATAATTGTCGCGATCATTGTTCCCATTGCGCCGGGCGGCATTGATATCCAGCGAAAAACCTCCCCCAGACACTGTTGCGTTTGCCCGTGCCTCACTCATGCGATTGCTGCCCACCGTCCCATAGAGGGATGCACTGTTGACACGCGTTTGCCCTTCCCGGCCTTTTGTCGTGATGGAGATCACCCCACCCGTGGACCCGGAACCATAAAGCACACCTCCGCTTCCGCGGATCACTTCTATTTTTGCCACCGAATCGATGGGAATTCCTGCAAGACGAATCGCATCGAAGTCGGACTCCTTGATCCGCACGCCATCAAGCATCACCACCTGGTTGCTGTCCGCAGTTTTTCCGAATCCGCGCAGGTCGAGTGAATATTCCCCCGCACCAAAAAAGTCGAGGTGTGACCCGGCTCCCAGCAAACGGATGATCGCATCGTTGACGGTCGTCGCACCGATGCGCTGTATGTCATCTGCCGTGATCACACTGATGCCAAACGGCTGGGCTTCACGGGGGCGGGCGATGCGGGTGCCTGTCAGGTCTGCCTCGGCAACTTGAGCCCCGGCTGCGAATGCAGCGGACACGCCAATCGAAAGCACCGTCAGGCGGGCAAGGTTCAAACAGGTTTTCATGGACAGGCAATCAAAAGCCCCGGCACCCGGCCACTCGCCAGCGTACAGGTATCACGGGCATGCGACCCCTCCGGATCGAATGACCACCTCGTTGGCGGCTTATGGGTCTGGCAACACGGTTGCCATCGCGCCAAATAGCGTCAGTGGGCAACCGCAACCATCACCCATTGGGGGTACAGCCAGCCCAACAGCCCTGGAACTGCAGCGTGTGAACCACACCGTATGCACCAACAGTTGCCGATTCTATGGCCGTCCTTACCCAATCCTGCCGTCAAACCCTACAATCAGGCTGCCATGGCGAACCAAACCCAAATCGACCAGATCACCGAACGCGTCGAGCGGCTCCTGCTCAGGTACGAAGAGCTTCAGCGCACCAATGCCTTGCTCAACGAGCAGCTTGCAGTGCTGACGCACGAGCGGGATTCGCTGAAATCAAGGCTGAGCGCAGCGCGCGCCCGTGTGGATGCCCTGCTCGAGCGCCTGCCCGAGAACGCCGTCAATGGCATGCACGCGCCTGCGGGAACCCCACAATGAAGCAGCTTGAAGTACAGATCATGGGCCAGAGCTACCTGCTTGGTTGCCCCGAGAACGGTGACGCCCGCATGCTGGATGCCGTCAACCGCGTCGACATCGCCATGTGCAAGATCCGCGATGCGGGCAAGATCAAGGCGCGCGACCGGATTGCAGTTCTGGCCGCACTCAATCTCGCATTTGAATTGCCTGACCGCTCGCTCGCGGAACCAGCGTTTGAAGCATCCAGTGCACCCATGCCATTGCAAACACCCCAATCGGGCAGCGATACCGTACATGACAGTCCACAACTGGCTGGCCTTTTGCATCGGCTGGACATGGTCCTTGGCCAGGACGGACAACTTCTCTAGGTCCTCAATACCTTCTCCATTAAAAAGCCCCGCAACAGGGGCTTTTTTACGCCCACACCCTGCAGGAGTTATCGGGTAACCAGACTGCACCATCTGCATCAAAGGCCTACAATCGGTTTGTCTGCGGTGCTCATCGGGCTTTATATTTCCTTGTACCAATGCTCTTTGAGCTCGGGCTTGGTAAATTGCCTGGCTGGCGTGATCGTCTCGCGTTAGACGGACCCAAAGTCAGGCTGCCCTCGCCCACCTGAACCCTGGTTCAGGATGACGGCCCGGTGGCATTCGCAGACACCTTTATCCTCAGGCTTTCGCGCCAACACTTCGCAACTCCCATGATCTTCGAACCTCTTTTGATTGTTGAACTTGCCGTGCTCGGCGTCGGTACCGGCTTCCTTGCAGGGCTGCTCGGTATAGGCGGCGGCATGATCATGGTCCCCTTCCTCACCATCATCCTGTCCAATCGCGGCGTCATGCCCGACCTGGCTGTCAAGATGGCAATCGCCACGTCCATGGCCACCATCATTTTTACCTCGCTTTCAAGCGTGCGGGCGCACCACAAACGCGGCGCAGTCCGGTGGGATATCGTCAAGCGTCTGGCGCCCGGCATCGTGGTCGGCAGCATCATCGGCAGCCTAGGCGTTTTTGCCCTGCTCAAGGGCTCCTATCTCGCCATCTTTTTCGGATTGTTTGTCGGCTTTTCGGCGACCCAGATGTTTCTTGACAAGAAACCCAAGCCCACGCGGCAGATGCCAGGCACCGCCGGCCAATTTGCTGCAGGAAGCTTTATCGGCTTCCTGTCGGGCCTGGTAGGCGCGGGCGGCGGCTTTATCAGCGTCCCCTTCATGACCTGGTGCAATGTTGCCATTCACAGTGCGGTCGCCACGTCAGCAGCGCTTGGCTTTCCGATCGCTGTTGCTAACGTGGTCGGCTACATCTTCAGCGGCCTGCACGTGCAAAACCTGCCTCCGGCTTCTTTCGGCTACATCTGGCTGCCTGCCCTTGTGGTGATCGCCATCTGCAGCTTCCTGGTGGCTCCCCTGGGCGCCAAAGCCGCTCACAGCCTGCCCGTGCGCAAGCTCAAGCGCGTCTTCGCCAGCATCCTCTATGTGCTGGCCGCCTATATGCTCTACAAAGGCCTGACCAGCTAATCATTCAGCGGGCCTTTGAGCCGGCGTCGACCACCACGATGCCGTCCTCATCGGCATAGAGCCAGTCTCCGGGGCGAATCCACACGCCTTGCACCTGCACCGGGACATCCCGCTGGCCTTCGTTACGCTTTTCAGTTGGCAACGGCATGGCTGCCAGCGCACGGATGCCCGTGCTGCACTGCGCCAGTTCAGCAAGGTCTCGCACACACCCGTCAATCACGACACCCGCCCAGCCATTCCTGGCGGCTGCTGCGCCGAGGTTTCCGCCCAGCAGGGCCCTGCGCAATGAGGCGCCGCCATCAACAACCAGAACGCGGCCAAGGCCGGGCGAATCAACAGCGGCCTTGACCAGCGAGTTGTCTTCGAAACACTTGATGGTTGTGACCGGTCCGGAAAACTTTTTAACACCACCGAAATCCGGGAACACAGGCGGCAGCACACGAAAAACGCCTGAACTGTCGTTTTTATGGGTATCGCATAAATCACAAGTCGCAAATTCCAGACTGCC
Organism: Polaromonas sp.; assembly: GCF_016185115.1. GTDB lineage: Bacteria > Pseudomonadota > Gammaproteobacteria > Burkholderiales > Burkholderiaceae_C > Polaromonas. The sequence continues at coordinate 49,326 of NZ_JACPOF010000029.1, forward strand.
CATGGAGATCACCTTTCCTGAAAAAATTTCTGCCTCACGCCCGTGGCATGTCAGCCATGCACGCATCCGGCGGTACGCGTAACTTTAGCAAGCGTTGCACCTCGATGCCCTGATCCGAAGGACGCTCGGAGTGCACCAAGAATGCTGTTTGCTGGCGCGACGTTAGTGGCGTTATCTCTATTTTGCGTGAGCATGCCCCACCCGCACATCTCAAAAAAAGAAGGCCGTCACGACCTGTGCAGACACGTACTGCTGCGCGTTTTCATGCTGATATGGAGTAGCCCGCGCACCACTTTCTCCAGCGAAAAACGCCGGTTGAAGCACTAAACGCAGGCGACGATCACGCTCCCCAGAGGAGGATTTACGGTTTTCCGGGGTAAATCCGCAACATAAAGACTCAAAAAAAGTGCTTTTCCCCTATGAAATGGGGTTTTTCTCCAGTAGCATCCGCATTGCCATTGGGGAGTAGTTATCTCTAGTGGTGATTTATCAACTTCTAGAAGGAAAATCAATCATGGCAACTGCAAAAAAAGCACCGGCTAAAAAAGCGCCAGCAAAAAAGGCTGCTCCGGCAAAGAAAGTAGCTGCGAAAAAAGCAGCTCCTGCGAAAAAGGTAGCCGCTAAAAAAGCAGCTCCTGCGAAAAAGGTAGCCGCTAAAAAAGCAGCCCCCGCCAAGAAAGTTGCGGCCAAAAAGCCAGCAGCCAAAAAGGCGCCTGCCAAAAAGCGTACCCCCAACGCAGCGTTCATGAAGGCATTGACCCTGAGCCCGGCACTGGCCGCGGTGGTCGGCGACAAGCCACTGCCACGCACAGAGATCGTCAGCAAGCTGTGGACATACATCAAGTCCAAGGGCCTGCAGGACAAGATCAACAAGCGCATGATCAACGCAGACGACAAGCTGAAGGCCGTATTCGGCAAGGCACAAGTCTCGATGTTCGAGATGGCTGGCCTGATCGGCAAGCACGTCAAGTAATCAGCCCTGCTGAACTGAAAAGGCCGGTTTTCACCGGCCTTTTTTTATGCGCGCAACACCCGGGTCATGGGGCTCTATGCCCTGGGCTGGCCTGATCTGATGCCTTCAATGCATTCTGCGTGATCGCCGAGAGGGTTCCGCGCGTGGTGATGACCTCCGGGTCCAGCATGATTTCAATCACGGTGCCCTCGTCGCGCCCCAGCGCCGCCAGCAGTTCCGCTTCGAACGCATCCGTGCGCGTGATGCGCACACCCGCATAGCCATAGGCCCGCGCCAGCGCCGCAAAGTCGGGGTTCTGCAGGTGCGATCCACTTTCATGCTCTGGATACTCCCGCTCCTGGTGCATGCGTATCGTGCCGTACATGCCGTTGTTGAGCAGCACGATGATGGTCTTTGCCCCGTGCTGCACGGCTGTTGCCAGCTCCTGGCCGTTCATCAAAAAATCGCCATCCCCCGCAATCGTGAACACCACACGCCCTGTCGTGATGGCCGCTGCAATGCCTGCGGGCACGCCGTAACCCATGGCGCCCACGGTAGGTGCAAGTTGCGTCTTGAAGCCCTTGGCCAGGCCGTGATGTTTGAAGAAGCGATGCACCCAGCTGGCAAAGTTGCCTGCGCCATTGGTCAGCACGGCATCGTCCGGCAGATGTTTCTGCAGCAGCCCGACGATGGCGGGCATGTCGATATCTCCGGGCAGCTTCTGCGGTTCAAGGTTGGCCAGGTAGTCTTCATTCGCGGACGCAGTCCACGCCTCCCATGGCAATGACACCGGTGCTGTCAGCACCTCCAGGGAACGCGCAGCGGCATTCATGGTCGCGTTGATGGCCAGGTCAGCCTGGTATACGCGGTTGAGTTCTTCCGCGCTCGAATGGATGTGGACCAGCTTCTGCCTGGGCCGTGGCGCTTCCAGCAGGGTGTAGTTGTTGGTTGTCATCTCACCCAGCCTGGGGCCTATGGCGATGATGAGGTCGCTGGCCTTGACGCGAGCCGCCAGCTTGGGGTTCAGGCCTATGCCGACATCTCCCGCATAGAGCGGATGATGGTTGTCAAAGGTGTCCTGGAAACGAAAGGCATTGCCCACCGGCAGCTTCCAGTTCTCGGCAAAGCGTTGCAGCGCCTGCGCGGCCTGCGGTGTCCAGCCACCGCCACCGGCAATCACCAGCGGCTGTTTTGAGGCCAGCAGCATTTCACGCAAGGTTCGCAATGACCCGGGGTCGCTCCAGGCCTGCACCGCCTCCACGCGCGGCAGGGGCTCTGCATCGGTCATGCGGGTGAGCATGTCTTCGGGCAACACCAGCACGACAGGGCCCGGCCTGCCGTTCATGGCGGTGGCGAAGGCGCGGGCAATATATTCCGGAATCCGGTCCGCATCGTCGATGCGCTCCACGCGTTTGGCAAACCCTTTGGTGCTGGGGCCAAAGAAACTGAAGTAATCGACTTCCTGGAACGCCTCACGGTCACGGCAATCGCTGGCCACATCGCCGACCAGCAGCACCATGGGGGTCGAGTCCTGGAAGGCCGTATGAACGCCTATGGATGCATTGGTAGCGCCTGGGCCGCGCGTCACCATACACACGCCGGGCCGGTTGGTCAGCTTGCCATGCGCCTCGGCCATGTAGGCCGCCCCGCCCTCCTGGCGGCAGATCACAAATTTGATCTGGTCACGGCGCGCGTGCAGGCCATCCAGCACAGCCAGGTAGCTTTCACCTGGAACGCCAAACGCATGAGTTACGCCCTGGGCCAGGAGGCAGTCAACAAGAAGATGGCCCGCAAGTTTTGAAGTCATGCGGCTTATTGTGCCGCTGGAATGTGGCCCCCACGTTCGCCCACTGCGTGTGGCTCTCTGCCCCCCGAGGGGGCCGCCCGCCTGTGGCCCGGCAAAGCCGGTTCCACGGCTCGAGCTTGCAAGAGAAAGACCCCCACGTTCGCCCACTGCGTGTGGCTCTCTGCCCCCCGAGGGGGCTGGCCTTGCTTGGGGCGGCCCTGCGCTGCGGCCCTTGACCCGCGCCTACTCTGGTGTGCTGCTGTCCCCGTCATCGCCGCCAGCCTCGAGCGCCTGCCGGGCAAGCTCTTCTTCGCTGAGCGGCGGAGCATGTTCAAGGGCCGCGAGTTCTTCAAGAAACTCGGGTGTCGGCTCTTCATGCTCCAGCAAGACCTCTTCCAGTTTTTGTTTCCCCGTCTCCACATGCACGGATGGCGAATGGAGTTCGGTTGGTGGTACGGGAAATTTCTCGCCAAGCGCAAACTTCAGTTCCTCGGCTTTTTCATCTACCCAGGCTGCAAAATTACCGTCTTTGGGGGTATTGGAATCATTCATGGGAACTCCTTTTTATGTCGTGCCGGTCACCAGGGCCTGATGGCAGGCCCTGACCATTACATTGCGCCATGGATATGCAAGGCGTAAGGCAATGGCTTGAATCATTTCACCAAAGCTTGCCGCCGTCCACCCTGAACGGCTACTGCGAGATAGAAATATTCCCGACCGGCCCGTCGTGGCCGCGTGACCATTCCAGGTGATGGACGCCAAATCCCCAGGCACAAGAGTGCCGTCTGAAGCCGTCAGCGAGCAGAGGCGCGGTATAAACACCGCATGAACCATTCCCCCGCCGCCAACCGCCGCGGTATCTTTTTCATGGTGAGCGGCACCGCCAGCTTTGTGGCCAACGATGCCCTCGTCAAGTTTGCAAGCCAGAGCATGCCCAGCTCACAGCTCATTTTTATTCGGGGCGCACTGTCTGTGCTGTTGATACTGGCCGTCGCTTATGCCTTGCGCACCCCGGTGCGTGTGCCGTCAGGCACGCGCGGCTGGGTCACCGGCCGGGCACTTGTGGATGCGCTGGCGACCATGTTGTATCTCGGCTCGCTGTTTCACCTGCCGATTGCCAACGCGATAGCCATCACGCTGGCCGCGCCGCTGTTCATGACGTTGTTTGCCGCCGTCTTCCTGGGCGAGCGGGTCAACACGGCGCGCTGGCTGGCTGTAGGTGCCGGGTTCACCGGCGTGCTGCTGGTGGTTCAGCCGCGTGCGGATGGCTTCAATTACTACGCTTTGGTATGCCTGCTGGCGGCGCTTTGCCATGCCTCACGCGACCTGATGACGCGCCGCATCGACGCCGGTGTGCCGTCCATCATCGTCACACTGACCACGGCGCTGGCCGTCACGGCCCTGTCGGGCGGTTTGACGCTGGCGCAGACATGGCAGCCCTTCAGCGGGTTTGAATTCGGCGTGCTGCTGCTTGCAGCGGCGTTTCTGGCTGCAGGTTATTACCTGACGGTCTGCAGCATGCGGTTTGGCGAGCTGTCGGTGGTCGGCCCCTTCCGCTACAGCGGCATTATTTTTGCGCTGGTGCTGGGCTACCTGGGCTGGCGCGACATACCCAACGTCATCGCCTGGTGCGGCATCGCCCTGCTGGTGGGCTCAGGCCTCTACATGCTGCGGGGTAACAAGCCAGGCACACCAGCCCAAAACGAGGCTGACACACCCCTGGCCTGAAAAAAGCCCCTCAGGCCGGGACAAGCGCCGTGCGACGCACACGCCGCACATTGAAGGCGCTGGCAATCAGCACACCCTGCACCAGCGCCAGGCCCAGCAGCACGCCGCGGTACTGGCCGTGGTCCATCATCAGGCCGAAGATCAACGGCGACACCGCGCTGCCGATGTCCAGCCCCGCATAGACCACGCCATAAACGCGGCCGGAGGCGTTGTCAGGCGTCGAGCGCTTGACCAGCAAATCACGCGACGGGCCGGCCATACCCGATGCAAACCCCATCAGGCCGAACAGCACAGGCACCACCCAGGCCGGGTAGCTGCCCAGGGCCAGCAACAAGGCAACGCCCGCCGCCAGTCCAAAACCTATACCCACGATGCGCTCACAACGCGACGGGTCTGAGGCCAGGAAGCCGCCCAGCACCATGCCGCCTGCGCTGCACAGCATGTAAATCGTCAGGCAGCTGGCGACCAGCGCAATCGGCATCTCGTGCAGGTGGCGTGCAGCTTCAGGGGCAAAAGCCTGCACCACACCCAGCGCGATGGCGTACCAGAAGAAGAAGGCAAAACACATCCACACGGCGGGTATCTTCAGGAAACCGAAGCTGCTGTCCTGTGCGGCCACGCCTTTGGCAGGCGCTTCAACCTTGAGGTGCAGGTGCCCGCGGTTGACCAGCAGCACGGCCAGCACGCCAAAGGCCAGCACACCGGCGGCCACCAGCGCCACGCGCCAGGAGAATGCCACCGTCAGCGGCACCAGCATGGCAGGCGCCAGCGCCCAGCCCAGGCTGCCGGTGATGCCGTGCACGCTGTAGGCGTGTCCCAGGCGCGGCGCACTGACCTTGCGGTTGAGCAGCGTGTAGTCGACCGGGTGAAACACGCCATTGCCGATACCGCCTATGACCGAGAAGACCGCCAGCATCCAGTAACTGTGGCTGGCTGCATAACCAAAGGCAGACACGCCTATCAGCGCCAGCCCGGCAAACAGGATGGGGCGCGGCCCGAAGCGGTCAACCACAAAGCCGGAAGCCGCCTGCACGCCGCAGGACACTGCGAAAAAGATGGTCATGAGCAGCCCCAGCTCGGCATAGCTGACGTTGAACTCGGTCTTCAGCCAGGGGAACAGCGGCGCCAGCAGCAACTGGCTGAAATGGCTGACCATGTGGGCTGCACCCACCAGGCCGATCACACCGGCGTCGTTGCGCAGAGGCACTGGGCCGGAGGGGAAGTTCATCGTGCTTGAAGTAGTCATGGGCTTATCGTAGTATTTGCGGTCCGCGCTGAAATGCGACAAATAGCCAAGAATCGTCGAATTTCAGACAACCAGCCAATACATCCAGACTCATGCCCCGCGCCCAGCCACTCCAATACATGCCCGTCGGCGATACCGACAGCTTCACGCCTCATACGAAGCGCCCGGTACGCGTGCGCGCCCGCACCATGGCGGCGGACACGCACTTCGAGCCGCATTCACACGCCTGGGCGCAACTGGCCTACTGCGCGGTCGGCATCGTGCAGGTCACGTCTGAACAGACACAGGCGGGCGGAGACCAGGTCACCTACATCGTGCCGCCCTCGCGCGCAGTATGGATCGCCCCTGGGGCCAAACACCACATCACAGTGCTGGAGGCGGCCGAGTTCCGCACCCTTTATATGGATGCCAGCGTCACGCCCAAAGGCTGGAGCGGCTGCCGCATGATCGTGGTCTCACCGCTGCTGCGCGAGACAATCCAGGCACTCGACGCCCCGGCGACTGCACCACTGCCCGCCGCCCGGGAGCAACTGCTGACCCGGCTGACACTCGACGAGATCGAGCGCGCCGACATCCAGGCGCTGGGCGTGCCACTGCCGCACCCGCAAACCGGCGACAAGCGCCTGCGCGCGCTGTGCGAGGCGGTGATGCGCGCGCCGTCCGAGCGCGCCACGCTGGCCGAATGGGCGGCCGACATAGGCGCCAGCGAACGGACAGCCGCCAGACTGTTCCGGGACGAGCTGGGCCTGAGCTACCAGCAGTGGCGACAGCAGGCCATACTCGCGCACGCCCTGCCGCTACTGGCGCGCGGCCAGTCCATCAGCACAGTGGCCGCTGCCAGCGGTTACGCCAGCGACAGCGCCTTCTCGGCGATGTTCAAGTCAGCGATGGGGCAATCACCCAGCCATTTCCAGCATCGTGGCAGCTGATCTGCGCTGGCTTGACGCCCGACTGCTATTTATTTCGTAGCTGCTCACGTACGTATTTATTGGCCTGCAGCCGTTTTAGGTGCCTGAAAATGGCCTTTTTCAGGTGTTTTTGGTCAATTTTTTGCCCCGAACATCGCCCAAAACCCAAAAAGTTAAGTTCCATATTAACTTTTGAAGTATTTTTAACGTATACGTTAAAAATCATGGTTTTTGGCCTGCATGACCCGGATACCCTGTCCGGGGAACTCAGCCGACCGCGCAGCCGCCCGGCTTGTAGACGCGCTCGACAGATGCAGGAAACTTCGCCAGCTTGTCCGCAGGCCGGCGCGGCCGGGTCACCAGCTCTCCACCGCAATTCGGGCACTTGCCCTTGAGTTTGTCTTCCGCGCAGCTTGAGCAGAAGGTGCATTCAAAAGTACAGATGCGGGCATCCGTCGAATCTGGCGGGAGGTCCTTGTTGCAGCATTCGCAGCCGGGCCGGAGTTGAAGCATGGGCGTGTCCTTAAAACCAAGAGAAGCTGATAGATAAGCCCTGTTATGTCGTATGAGCAGGCTCGCCAAGCAACACCTAGTCATTAAGCCATTGCATCGGACGCTACAAAAATCATCACAGAAAAGCCGCTGAGAAATTAGCCTAACTGCACTGCTTTGGGCGTGGCGAATTCGGTAAGTTCTTGACCTAGTTTGCATGCCACCACATAAAGCGCTTCGGCGGTAAAAGGTTGGGCTCCAAGGGCGCTCGTGAAGGCCACCTTCCGTGTCGCAAAGCAAAGGGACACTTGAAGTCCTTTTAGGGCCTTTATATGCTCATCCATGGCATCATAAATTTCGAACTTGTCTAGCTCCGAGTACATATCCTTGCAGTCCCGATATTCGCGAAAGTAGTCTATGAGCTCTGCGAATCGCTCATCAGCTTCCCGGGACAATTCGATTGCCGGCGTAGACATATCCATCATGGTCATTTCTACTAGCTTCGCGAGCTCTTTTCCTGACCCTATGGGTTGCGCTTTAAGAGTAATGTGGTCTTTTGCAAATTGTTCTTGCTGGGCTTTTTGCTCTTCCGCGTCGGGGATGCTGAAAGGCTTGTTGAGAGCATCAATGTCCTCAAATTCAAAAGCGCGGGCCAACGCACGACGGGTGTCTATGGAAGAGGCCTTGCCCTCCTCAACTCTTTGAACCGTCCGGCAGCTCAATCCCGAAATAGACGAAAGCTGCTCTTGCGACCATTGGCGTGTTTCACGGAAAAACTTAATAAGAAAAGCCAGTTCCGCCAATGTGAGCATGCGAGGGGGTTTGGTTTGTTCAGCAGTAGTCATCTAAAACTCCGTCAGTGGTTTGGTTGATGACACAAGTGTTAACTTTATGGCCTAGAAAAAACACGACAGGAACACGACAGCAAGACGACACCTCAATGAGAACAAAATTTCAGGCTAAAAAATATGCTCCTTTGAACTCTTATAAGTTAATTTCCCCATAAATATACGTTGTGTCATCACATTTCACTTCGGCGTCCAGCGCTTGAGCAGCAGCGCATTGGCCATCACGCTGACCGAGCTCATGGCCATGGCGGCACCAGCCAGCACCGGGTTCAGGAAACCCAGCGCGGCCAGCGGAATGCCGGCGGCGTTGTAGACAAAGGCCCAGAACAGGTTCTGGCGGATCTTGGCCACCGTGCGGTCAGAGATGTCGAGTGCCGCTGCCACCAGCATGGGGTCGCCGCGCATCAGCGTGATGCCGGCTGCATGCATGGCCACATCGGTGCCATTGCCCATGGCCATGCCGACATCGGCAGCCGCCAGCGCGGGCGCATCATTCACGCCGTCGCCCACCATGGCGACAACATGGCCCCCACGCTTGTCACTTCGTGTACTACGCTGCCCCCCGAGGGGGCTTTCGCCACTTGGGGCGGCCCGGCGTGGCGCATGCCCGCCCTCCTTCAACCCCATAACCCGCGCCGCCTTGTCGCCCGGCAATACTTCGGCCATCACTTCGCCTTCTTCGGGGCGCAGGCCCAGCCGGCGTGCCACGGCCTCGGCAGCGCCCCGGTTGTCACCGGAAATCATCACCGTTCTGATGCCGCGCGCACGCAATGCAGCCAGTGCCTCTTTGGCGCCGGGCTTGGGTTCGTCGCCAAAAGCCATCAGCGCGCGCAGCGTGGGGCCTGCCGTGGTGCGCTCAGCCATGGCAGAAACGGTGGCGCCTTGCGCCTGCAGTTCAGCGGCTTTGCCGGCCAGCGCGCCCATGTCCACTTTCAGCTCATCCATCCAGCGCAGGCTGCCGATCAAAAAGCTGCGCACGCCGACTTCGCCTTCGGTGCCACGGCCCGGCACGGCGCGCACGTTGTCGGGTGCTTCCACCACCAGGTTTTTCGCCTGCGCGCTGGCCACCACGGCGCGGGCCAGCGGGTGTTCGCTGCCGCTTTGCAGGCTGGCTGCGGCCTGCAAGGCTTCGGTTTCGTCCATGCCGGGCAGCACGACCAGCGCGGTCAACCGGGGCTGGCCAACCGTCAGCGTGCCGGTCTTGTCGAAGGCCACTACATCCACCTTGTGCGCTAGCTCCAGCGCCTGCGCGTCCTTGATCAGGATGCCGTGCTTTGCCGCCACGCCGGTGCCAGCCATGATGGCTGCCGGCGTGGCCAGGCCCAGTGCGCAGGGGCAAGCTATCACCAGCACTGCCACGGCGTGTATCAGCGCCAGTTCAAACGCATGGCCGCTCAGCCACCAGCCCAGCAGGGTAGCCAACGCAATCACCAAAACCACCGGCACAAACACCGCGCTCACCTGATCCACCAGGCGCTGTATGGGTGCCTTGGCGGCCTGCGCGTCTTCGACCAGTCTAATGATGCTGGACAGCACCGTCTCGCTGCCTGTTGCCGCCACCTGCATCACCACACGGCCATCGCCGTTGATCGAACCGCCCGTCAGCTTGCCGCCCACTTCTTTGGTCACCGGCAGGGGCTCGCCGGTCAGCATGGCTTCGTCAACCTGGGTGTGGCCCTCAAGCAGCGTGCCATCAACGGGGAAACGCTCGCCCGGTTTGACCACGATGCGGTCGCCGACCAGCACTTCTGCAACGGGAACGTCAATCGTGCCCCCACGCTCAATCACTTCGTGTATTTCGCTGCCCCCCGAGGGGGCCGTGCCTTGCTCGGGGCGGCCCGTCGCATCGGCCACCTCACCATCCACACGGATCAGATGCGCCACGTCAGGCCGCAATGCGTGCAAAGCCCGGATGGCTGAAGTCGTCTGGCGTTTGGCGCGCGCCTCCAGCCACTTGCCCAGCAGCACGAGCGTGATGACGACAGCAGAACCTTCAAAGTACAGGTGCACCATGGTGTCAGCATCTGCCGTGAGCCAGAGCCACATCGACAGCGCCCAGCCGGCGGTGGTACCCAGCGCCACCAGCAAATCCATGTTGCCGGTCAGCGCTTTCAGGGCGCTCCAGCCGGCCTTGTAAAAGCGGGCTCCCAAAATGAACTGCACCGGTGTGGCCAGCAGAAACTGCCACGACGGCGGCAGCATCCAGTGCAGGCCGAACAGGTCGGCAATCATGGGCGCCACCAGCGGTACCGACAGCGCCATGCCAACAGCGACCGGCATGAAACCAGCCCATGGTGAGGCGTCGGGCGCGTCAATCGCCGCATCGGCAGCGCGTGGCTCGTAACCGGCATCACGCACAGCCCGTCGCAGCCGCGCCTCCATCTGCTCGCCGGGCGCATACACAATGCGCGCCGACTCGGTGGCGAGATTGACGGTGGCGGTCTCCACACCCGGCACTTTTTTCAGGGCCTTTTCAACCCGCGTGACGCAGGATGCGCAGGTCATGCCGCCTATGCCGATGTCGAGGGGAATGGGTGTAGATAGGGTAGTCGTAGTCATAAAGGGGCTTCCAGAAATTTGATGTGCGTTTCCAGAAGGTTAAAGCTTCCCATGAAGGCAAGGTCAAGCATTGATTTACATCAACCTTACCCCGGGCAGCGGCAAAAACACCGCCCTTGACCTTCCCACGGTGGCAAGGTTCACGATATGCTTTCCCTCAAACCAGACCCCAAAAGGAATATTTATGAACCAGACATTCACCGTCACCGGCATGACCTGCGGCCACTGCGAAAAAGCCGTCACCCGCGCCATCAAACAGGTTGACCCGCAAGCCGAGGTCTCGATTGACCGCGCCGCCAACAAGGTAGAGGTGCAATCAGACCAGCCGCACGACGTGCTGGGCAAGGCGATTGCCGAAGAAGGCTACGCCGTCGCCGGATGAAACCCGCCGCCCCCACCAGCACCGCGTGGCCGGTAGCCATTGGTACAGCGGCAAGACTGTCCGGCGTGTCGGCCAAGATGCTGCGCCACTATGAATCGCTGGGGCTGCTGGCCGGTGTGGCACGCACCGACAGTGGCTACCGCCAGTACAGCGAGACCGATGTGCGCAGCCTGCAGTTCATCAAGCGCAGCCGCGACCTCGGTTTTTCGATGGCCGAGATCTCCGAGCTGGTCAGCCTGTGGCACAACCGCCGCCGCGCAAGTGCAAGCGTCAAGCGCATTGCCCAAAAGCACGTCGACGACCTGGCCCAGCGGATAGAAGCCATGCAGGCCATGCAGCGCACACTGTCCAACCTGATGCACCACTGCCAGGGCGACGAACGCCCCGACTGCCCCATTCTTGATGACCTGGCGGGCGACATCGCACGGGTTTGACATGGATCATTGAAATCCGCCCCCGGCGGGCGCTTAATGAATGCCCCCAGCATTCATCAACCAGCACCAAGGAGACTTTCATGACCAAAAATGTCGGCAGCATTGACCGCGCCCTGCGCGCCATCGTCGGTCTGGCACTCATTGCCCTCGCCGCCACCGGCACTGTAGGCTGGTGGGGCTACCTGGGCGTCATCCCGCTGGCGACCGCCGCCATCGGGTGGTGCCCGCCGTATGCGCTGTTTGGCTGGAATACCTGTTCCACCAAAAACCAATAAAAAACCCGCCGGAGCGGGTTTTTATTGAGGAGCAAGACGCCCGGAGGCATCAGCCCATGTGCAGGCCGCCGTTGAGCGAGAAGTCCGCACCGGTGGCGTAACCGCCTTCTTCCGACGCAATCCACGAAATGATGGATGCGATTTCTTCGGGCTTGCCAAGGCGTTTGGCTGGCACGCCGGCAACGATTTTCTCGAGTACGTCGGGGCGGATGGCCTTGACCATATCGGTGCCGATGTAACCCGGGCTCACGGTATTGACCGTCACGCCCTTGGCTGCCACTTCCTGTGCCAGAGCCATGGTAAAGCCATGCAGGCCGGCCTTGGCGGTGGAGTAGTTGACCTGGCCGAACTGGCCCTTCTGGCCGTTGACGGACGAAATATTGATGATGCGCCCGTAACCGCCTTCAATCATGCCTTCGATGACCTGCTTGGTCACGTTGAACATGCTGTTGAGGTTGGTGGAGATCACCGCATCCCAGTCGGCCTTGCTCATCTTGCGGAACTGGCCGTCACGCGTGATGCCGGCGTTGTTGACCAGCACGCTGACCGGGCCGTGTTCGGCCTTGACCTTGTCGAAAGCCGCGACGGTGGAATCCCAGTCACCGACATTACCGACTGACGCATGGAAGGTGTAGCCCAGTGCTTTCTGCTCGTCAATCCATTTGGTGAAGTCGCGCGTGGGGCCGCAACCTGCCACTACGGTAAAACCGTCCTTGGCCAGTCGCTGGCAAATGGCGGTACCAATACCGCCCATGCCGCCGGTGACGTAAGCTACTTTTTTTGACATGTATGTGCTCCTTGCTGTGCTTATGTCGATGCGAATTTCAATTCTTGCAATGCTATGTTTTTAATAGCCTGCAAGCATTGTTGTACCCGATATTCAGCGTTCGATAGTCAGGGCAACCCCCATACCGCCACCGATACACAGGCTGGCAATGCCTTTTTTCGCATCACGCCTTGCCATCTCGTGCAACAGCGTGACCAGGATGCGGCAGCCCGATGCACCAATCGGGTGACCAATCGCAATCGCGCCGCCATTGACGTTGACCTTGCTGGTGTCCCAACCCATCTGCTGATTGACGGCGCAGGCCTGCGCGGCAAAGGCTTCGTTGATTTCGAGCAGGTCAAGATCCTGCGCTTTCCAGCCTGCGCGCTGCAGCGCCTTGGTCGATGCGGGAACCGGGCCCATGCCCATGTAGGCCGGGTCAAGTCCGGTTGTGGCGTAGCTGGCGATGCGGCCCATGGGTTTGAGGCCCAGCTCGGCCGCTTTTTTGGCCGTCATGACCATCACGGCGGCTGCGCCGTCATTGATACCGGACGCATTGCCCGCCGTCACGCCACCAGCCTTGTCGAACGCAGGGCGCAAACCGGCCAGGCCTTCTGCCGTGCTCTTGCGGTTAATGAATTCATCAGCTGCAAACACGATGGGATCACCCTTTTTCTGGGCAATTGAAAACGGCACGATTTCGTCCTTGAACTTGCCGGCATCCTGTGCGGCGGCCGCCTTGGTCTGGCTGGCCAGCGCAAGGGCATCCTGCATTTCGCGGTTGATGTCGTACTTTTTGGCAACGTTTTCTGCCGTGATGCCCATGTGGTACTGGTTGTAGACGTCCCACAGGCCGTCAACAATCATGGAGTCGATCATCTTCCAGTCGCCCATGCGCTGGCCTTCACGCGAACCGTTCAGCACGTGGGGCGCCAGGCTCATGTTTTCCTGGCCGCCGGCAATCACGATCTCGCTGTCGCCAGTGGCCACGGCCTGTGCAGCCAGCATGACAGACTTGAGACCGGAGCCGCAAACTGCATTGATGGTGAGGCCGGGGATGCCGTTGGGGAAACCCGCCTTGATAACGGTCTGGCGTGCCGGGTTCTGGCCGACGCCTGCAGCCAGCACCTGGCCCATGATGACTTCACCGATCAGGTCGGCAGAGATGCCGGAGCGCTCCAGCACGGCACGTGCAACCGCAGCACCCAGTTCGGTAGCGGGTGTTTTGGCCAGCGAACCACCAAATTTGCCAACCGCGGTGCGGGCGGCTGAAACGATAACGATGTCTTCCATGATGTCTTTCCCTTTGATTAAATCTGTTGTGAAATTTTGCGAGGACCGCCCCGGTCAGGCCTTTGCCTTGACATAGCGACCGGGCGCAGGCTCCAGGGCCTGGTATTTTTTATTGCCGTATGTTTTGGGCGCAGCCACCTGCTTGCCCGAGTGGCCCTTGAGCCAGTTCGACCAGTCTGTCCACCAGCTGCCAGGGTGCTCCGTGGCGGTCTTGAGCCATTCGGCCTGTGCTGCCGGAAACTTGTTCACAGGCAGCTTGTCGTTGGTCCAGTAGCTGCGTTTTTTCTTGGCGGGCGGATTGATGACGCCGGCAATGTGGCCGGATGCGCCCATCACAAACCGCTTTTTGCCCGGCAGGTGCTGGGTAGAGGCGTAGGCGCCGCCAATCGGCACGATGTGGTCTTCGCGCGAGCCGTACACATAGACGGGGATGTCCACCTTGCCCAGATCAACCTTCTGGCCGCAGACAACAGTCTTGCCGGGCTTGACAAGGTTGTTTTCAAAATAGGTGTTGCGCAGGTACCAGGCGTAAAAAGGTCCTGGCAGGTTGGTGGAGTCGCTGTTCCAGTAAAGCAGGTCAAACGGCGGCGGCGTTTCACCCTTGAGGTAGTTGCCGACGACGTAGTTCCAGACCAGGTCGTTTGGCCGCAGGAAACTGAAGGTGGAAGCCAGGTCCTGGCCCTTGAGCAGCCCGCCCTTGCCCATTTCCGACTCACGCTGGGTGACGGTGCTCTCGTCGATGAAGATATCAAGGATGCCGGTGTCGGTGAAGTCCAGGAAAGACGTCAGCAGGGTTGCACTGGCAGCCGGTTTTTGCCCTTTGGCGGCCAGCACGGCCAGCGCGGTGGCCAGTATGGTGCCACCCACGCAAAAGCCCAAGGTGTTGATGGTCTTTGCGCCAGAGATTTCCTGCACCACTGAAATGGCCTTCATGGCCGCATGCTCGATGTAGTCGTCCCATGTTTTGCCCGTCATCGATGCATCCGGGTTGCGCCAGCTCACGACAAACGTACGGTGGCCCTGGCTGACCGCGTAACGAATCAGGGAATTCTCGGGCTGCAAATCAAGGATGTAAAACTTGTTGATGCACGGCGGCACCAGCAGGAAAGGCTTTTCATAAACCTTTGCCGTCAGCGGCTTGTATTCAAGCAACTGGAAGAACTCGTTTTCAAAAACCACCGCGCCCTCAGTAGTGGCCACATTTTTGCCCACTTCAAAGACGCTCTCATCGGTCATGGACACATGGCCCTGCCTGATGTCATGCAGCAGGTTGGCAATGCCCCTGGCAATGCTCTCGCCCTGGGTTTCAATGGCCTTCTTTTGCGCTTCGGCATTGAGCGTCAAAAAGTTGCTCGGTGCAGAAGCGGCCATCCATTGCTCGACCGCAAAACGCACACGGGCTTTGGTCTTTTCATCGCCCTGCACCGCTTCGGCCAGACTCATCAGGGTGCGGGCGTTAAGCAGGTAGGTTGCGGCAGAGAATCTGGAGACCGGATTTTCATTCCAGGCCTCGGCGGAAAAACGGCGGTCAGACGCCAGCGGTGCGACACTGCCAGCCTGCACACTCTGGTTCCAGAGGATGGAGGCTTCTTCAAGATAGGTTTGCTGGATCTTCTGCAGTTGCGCCGGGTCAAAAGTGACCTGCGGCTGCTGGAGTGATTTGAAGGCCGACAAATCCATTTGCGGAAAGCCTGCGGGAGCGCCCGCCGCAGCAAAGGGATTGGCACTGCCGAAAGAGCCCATGGCCTGCTGCAAGCCCGCGGTAAAGGTCTCTTGCATCTTTTGGGCAGCCTGGGCCCAGTTTGCGTCAGAATTCATCATGTCTCCCGGAATCTTGGATCATCAGACCCCTAGCAATATGCACACCACTTCGTTTACTGATTCTAAAGTCCGCACGGGTGATTTATGTATTTAGTTGTCATTGCGTGGCTGTACGTAGTCCTCATGATGAGTGTGGCCGAAGCCACCAACACCACCGGCACTCTCCTGGGCGCCATCATCACCTTTTTTCTGTATGGTTTGGGGCCTGTAGCCTTGGTGGTTTATCTCATGGGCGCGCCGGCGCGCAGCAAGGCCATCAAGAAACGCAATGCCGAAGAACGGGCAAGAGAAATGGCAGGCGAGATACCGGCGCCAGAAGCCCGGCCAGACATGCCGGCTGACAAGTCCTGAGGCTACCGCTTCCGGGTTTTGGCACTGGTTTTGGCGCTTTCGCCGTAATACTGCATGCATAAGTCCCGCGCCAGTTGCACCAGCGAACGGCTGAGCCGCGTCGCAGGCCTGGCTTTTGGCACCGCAATGCACAACCTGTTGCGTATGACAGGCGCGTAAATGGCGGCCATGTGCGGCGGCGTATCGTGTGTCCACTCCCGCACGGCGCTGGCGGGCAACACGGTGGCTGCCACCCCCCTGGCCACCAGTGACAGCACCGTCTTGATGGAGTCGACTTCTGCGACCACCTTCAGCAAATGGCCGCGCGGGGCCGCCTCACTTTCGAGCAGTTGACGCAGCGAGTTGGGTTTACTCGGCAACACGAGCGGCAAGGCTGCCACATCGGCCAGCCGTATGCGCGCGGGCAGCGGTGTCGAGGCCATCAATACCAGCGATTCGCGCGCCACGGTTTCAATATTGAGCAGCGGCGATGCCGGCGGGTCAAACAGCACGGCCACATCAAGCCGTCCTGCCACCAGCCATTCACGCAGGCGAATGCTCAGCCCCTCTTCCACGCTGATTGCGGCATCAGGGAATTCGGCGCGAAAACGCTCCACAAGATCGGCCGTCAGGGCGTGCGCCACACGTGGCGGCAGGCCTATGGTGATACGTCCACTGGGTGTGAGCTGCCTCTCACGCATGTCGGCCCGTGCGCGTTCTGCCAGTTCAAAAATGCCGCGCGCATGCACCAGCAGCGCCAGACCCGCCTCGGTTGGCTCCACGCCCCTGCCGGTGCGGTTGAGCAGTCGCTGGCCGGTTTCCTGTTCGAGGGCCGCTACCTGCTGGCTCAAGGCCGGTTGCGACATCACCAGCGTGGCGGCAGCCTTGCTGAAGCTGCCCGCCTCGGCGACCGCCACAAAATATTCAAGCCTGCGCAAATCGATGATGAACTCCTCAGGTTGATGGAAAGCATTTTATAAGTATTTCAAATATCTGATATTTGAGAATCATTTTCACAACACGCGCAAGCGCCGCCAGAATACGGACACACCATGAGCAACACCCTTCTCACTTACAACCCTGCACCATCAAAGCCGCAGTTCAGCCTGCCACCCGGTGCATGCGACAGCCATGTGCATGTTTTCGGCCCCGCCATACGCTTTCCGTTTGCACAGGGACGCAACTTCACCCCGGCTGATGCACCCAAAGAGAAATTGTTTGCACTGCACGAATACCTGGGCATCTCGCGCTGCGTGATCGTGCAGTCCGCCGTTCACGGCTTTGACAATTCAGCAACTGAAGACGCCATTTCGGCAGGCGGCGGCAATTACCTGGGAGTGGCGCTGGTTCCGCACGACGTGCCTGACGAAGAACTCCAGCGCCTGAAGTCGGCCGGCTTTCGCGGCGTGCGATTCAACTTCATGCCGCACTTGGGCGAAGGTGCCACGCCGCCGCAGGTCATTGCATTGACGCATCGCCTCAAGCCGCTTGGCATGCACCTGCAGGTTCACTTTGCGAGCAGCCTGATCCATGAACTCGCACCTATCCTGAAAACCTCGGCAGTGCCGGTGGTCATTGATCACATGGGCCGCGTCGATGCGACGCTGGGACCTGACCACGCCGACTTTCGCGCACTCTGTACCCTGATGGAAGACCCACTGTTTTACATCAAGGTCAGCGGTGCCGACCGCATTGATGCCACGCCACCCTACGATCTGGGGGCCGCCCTTGCCCGGCAACTGGTCCAAGCCTTCCCCGATCGCTGCTTCTGGGGCACCGACTGGCCGCACCCCAACCACACCCACATCCCTGACGACGGCGTGCTGGTAGACACCCTCCAGCGCATCGCCCACACCCCCGAATTGCTGCACAAGCTGCTGGTCAGCAACCCCCAAAACTTCTACAGGTTTGAAGCATGAGCAGGCGTCTCCAGGACAAGGTGGTACTGGTGACCGGGGCAGGCTCTGTTGGCCCGGGCTGGGGCAACGGGCGGGCCATCGCCGTGCGTTTCGCGGAGGAAGGCGCGAAGGTGTTTGCAGTGGACCGGGATGCCGATCGCATGCTTGAGACCATCAGGCTGGTGAAAGAAGCAGGGGGCGAGATCGAGACCGCCACCTGCGACGTGACGCAGTCCGCTTCCATCGCATCTGTTGTCGAAGCATGCGTCAAACGTTTTGGCCGAATCGACATCCTGGTCAACAACGTGGGCGGCTCTGCAGCCGGCGGCCCGGTAGAAATGACAGAAGAGGTGTGGGACGCGCAGATCGACCACAACCTCAAAAGTGTGTTTTTGACCTGCAAGCACGTGCTGCCATTGATGGAAAGCCAGGGTTCTGGCGCCATCGTCAACATCTCGTCAACCTCGGGCGTGCGCTGGACCGGGTCCGCACAGGTTGCCTATGCATCGACCAAGGCCGGCGTCATCCAGTTCTCGCGCGTCACTGCGGTGCAGTACGCCAAGGCAGGCATACGCATCAATACCGTGGTACCGGGCCAGCTCTACACACCCATGGTAGATGTACGCCTTGCCAAACAGCGCACAGGCGGCGACGTCACTGCGCTCCTGCAGCAGCGCCAGTCACGCATTCCCCTGCCCTTCATGGGCGACGGGCGCGACACCGCCAATGCTGCCCTTTTTCTTGCTTCAGATGAAGCCCGGTTCATCACCGGTACCGAGCTTGTCGTCGATGGCGGCATGTCGGTCAGATGCGACTGATTTAAACAGAGTAAAAACCCAAGGAGACACCATGACCATACGAAAAAATACCACCCGCAGAAATGCACTTACCTTCATCGCAGCGGCCGCAATGGCGCTATCGGCGGGCTTCACCCTGCCAGCTTTTGCCCAGCAAAAAGTTACCCGCCTTGTTGTGGCATTCCCGCCCGGCGGCCCGGTGGACTTCGTTGCCCGTACCATCAGCGAACAACTGGGCAAGGAACTGAACACCCAGGTCATCGTTGAAAACAAGGCTGGCGCGAACGGTGCCATCGCCGCCGAATACGTGTCGCGTGCGACACCGGATGGCAGCACCTTGTGGCTCACAAGCGTGGGCGCGGTAGCCATCAACCCGCCTCTCTATGAAAAGCTGCCCTACGACCCGGTCAGGGACCTGACCCCCATCTCGCTGGTGGTGAACAACGTTGAGCTGCTGGTCGTGCACCCGACCAACCCTGCCAGCAACGGTGCAGAGTTTGTGGCCAATGCCAAGAAGCGCAAGGAAGGCATCACCATGGCATCTTCAGGCACAGGCAGCGTGCCGCACCTGGCGATGGAACTGCTGGCGGATGTCAGCAAGGCCAAACTGGTCCACGTCCCCTACAAGGGTGCTGCGCCGGCCATTACCGATGTCATGGCCGGCCACGTGGACGGCTTTTTTGGCGACATCCCGGGCCTGGTGGGGTTCATCAAATCCGGCAAGCTCAAGCCCATTGGTATTGCATCGCCCAAACGCCATCCGCTGCTGCCCGACGTCAAGACCTTCAAGGAAATGGGCCTGCCCGGTGTGGATTCAGACAACTGGTATGCCCTCTTCTCATCCAAAGGCACGCCGACGGCTGAGCTGGCCCGGGTCAACCTGGCCGTTCAGCGCACCCTGGCAACCGAAAGTGTTCGCAGCAAGCTGATGGCATCGGGCGCCGAGCCTGCGGGCTCCACGCCGGACGCACTGGCCACATTGATGAAAAATGACACCGCCAAATGGGGCAAGGTCATTCGCGACAAAAAGATCAAGCCCGAATAAAACGACCCATGACCCTGACAAGAATCACACCCGTCGAACCGGGTAGCCGCCCGGAACTGGCGGCCATAGAAGCCGGCATCATGGCTGAGCGGGGCCGCGTCTCACTGCTTTACCAGGTGCTGCTCAACAGCCCGCCGCTGGCGCAGGGCTGGGAGCAGTTGCTGACCGCCGTGCGCAATCGCAGCAGTGTGCCGGCCGATCTACGCGAGATGGTCATCCTGCGGGTGGCCGTGCTCAACCGCGCGCCCTACGAATTTGAAGCGCATGTTCCGCATGCCCTCAAGGCAGGCATGACGCAGGACAGCATTGAGGCCCTGCGCAACTTGCAAGTGACGCAAGACGAAAAAACCTTTTCAGCGAAAGAGCGTGATGTGCTTGCCCTGACCGACACCATGACCCGCGACATTGAGGTAGCTGATGCTGTTTTCAACGCAGCGAAAGCGCATTTCAGTGATCAGCAGATGACAGACCTGGTGGCGACCATCGCCGCATACAACATGGTGTCACGCTTTCTGACTGCTTTCAAAATAGGTCACGGACATGAGCGTATCAAGCGTGGCCACTGATGCCCTGCTCGTGCAGGCCAACACGCCGGACACCTCAAGCCTGCCCATACTGATACAGCGCCTTGAAAAGGCCTTGCCCGGTACATCCGTCAGGATTCACGCAGCTTTTTCGCGGGTTCAAAAGCAGTTCTACGCTTATCTGTACCTCGACAAACGCCGAACCTGCACTGTTGATGAGGCTGCCTCCCTGCAGTCGTCGCTGCAAAAAGAATTTCCCCGGCTTCAAAACCTGCGCGTCTCAAGGCTGGAGCAGGTCTTTGCCACTGATGGCTCATCACAAGGTTCTGCACCTGCCTTTCATTACGCCGTCGAGATGGACCCGGAGTCCGGCTGGATGCCAGAGCTCTCGCAGTGGTACGACACGGAACACATGCCGGGCCTGGCCAAAGTGCCGGGCTGCATACGCGCCAGCCGCTTCCTGAACCATGACCACGGTCCGCTGTCCCTGGCCTGCTATGACCTGGTGACTGAAGAAACACTGGGGTCCGAACCCTGGCTGGCTGTGCGGGGAACACCGTGGAGCGATCGCATGCGTCCGAAGTTTACGAACACGATCCGCACGATGTTCAGGAGTTGGCCTTTGCCTTAGCTGCGCTTGTGCCCAGCCAGGGCGACAGTTCAGCCCAGAACCATCAGGCCAATCTGCAAAAGAAGTATCAGCACCAGAGCCGAAAGGTCAACTCCGCCAATTGAGGGCACGATGCGGCGCAGAGGCGTCAGCAGCGGCTCGGTGAGGCGGCCCAGCAGCACATAGGCAGGCGAGCCGGGCTGAACCCAGGACAGGATGGCAAAACCTATGACGAGAATCATCATGGTCTGCAGCGCCACGCGCACCAGCATCTTCAGCGCAAACACGAGCAGGTTGAACAGCGCAGAAATACCCAGGTCAGGCGACCAGTGCGCCACACCCAGCAGCACACCGAAGAGCAGGCTCCAGAGCAGCCCGTAGGCCAGCGCAAGCACCGCAGCGGCAATCAGGCTGGCCCAGTCGATCCGGGCTTTGCCGAGACTCGCCGGCAGTACGCGCCTCAAGGGCTTGACCAGCCAGTCCGTGATGGCCAAGACAAAAATGCCGGGCTGCCCGCGCATGTTCACGCGCGTCCAGTTCATCCAGGCGCGCAGCAGGGACGCGCCTATCAGCAGGAAGAAAATCGTTTCAAGCAGGAAAGCGAG
This sequence comes from Polaromonas sp., assembly GCF_016185115.1. Taxonomy (GTDB): domain Bacteria; phylum Pseudomonadota; class Gammaproteobacteria; order Burkholderiales; family Burkholderiaceae_C; genus Polaromonas. The sequence goes on from NZ_JACPOF010000029.1 coordinate 70,625, forward strand.
GATACGGATCAACATGGGTGTCAGCGTTCAATAAACAAACACGATCATCGGCGCGGCTTTTTGCCCTGCTTTCGGCTGGCCTTGCCCGAAGCCTTTTTGACCGCGGCTTTCAGCGCCTGGATCGGCGAAGGCGGCGAATGACTGCTGCCTTTTGCGCTACGCCTGGACGAACCGGGTGCATTGCCTTCGCGTCCAGCACCGCGTGACTCCGAACGCGACTCAGAGCGCTTTGGCACGCCCTTGCCTTGCGACTTGCCTTCGCTTCGGGACGCACCACGCTCCCGGGCCGGCAGTTCCAACGCATGGCCACCGGTTTTGTCCTTCATCGCACGGCCCAGCAACTCCTCGCCCTCATTGATCAGGCGGAAATCGATCTTGCGGCCATCGAGGTCCACGCGGCTGACCTGCACCCGCACGCGCGTGCCGATGGCGTAGCGGATGCCGGTACGCTCGCCGCGCAGTTCCTGGCGTGCTTCGTCAAACCGGAAGTATTCGCCGCCAAGCTCGGTGATGTGCACCAGCCCCTCGACATACATGGCGTCCAGCGTGACAAATATGCCGAAGCCGGTGGCTGCCGTGACGACGCCGCCGAACTCCTCACCGAGATGCTCGCGCATGTACTTGCACTTGAGCCAGGCTTCCACATCGCGGCTGGCTTCGTCGGCGCGGCGCTCGTTCGCGCTGCAGTGCAGGCCCGCCGCTTGCCAGGCCAGTTCGTCAGCACTGATCTTTTTCGGCTTCTGATCCGGCTCTTTCACGCGCGACGCCAGACGTTTGGACAACTTGGCTTCTGCCTCTCCCGGTGTCGGAAGAACCGGTAACTGGTACCTGGACTTGGTCAGCACGGCCTTTATGACGCGATGTACCAGCAAATCGGGGTAGCGCCGGATCGGGCTGGTGAAGTGAGTGTAGGCCTCATAGGCCAGACCGAAGTGGCCGCTGTTGATGGGCGTGTAAATGGCCTGCTGCATGGATCGCAGCAGCATGGAGTGAATCTGCATCGCGTCCGGCCTGTCCTTGGTGGCCATGGCAATCTGCTGGAACTCGCCCGGCTTGGGGTCATCCGTGATCGTCATGCCCAGGCCAAGCGCTTTCAGGTAGTTGCGCAGCATGTCTTTCTTCTCTGGCGTCGGACCTTCGTGCACCCGGAACAGGCCCACGTGCTTGCTGTCGGCAATAAAGTCGGCAGAGCAGACGTTGGCGGCCAGCATGGCTTCTTCAATGATGCGGTGCGCCACGTTGCGGGTGCGCGGCACGATTTTCTCGATGCGCCCCGCTTCGTCACAGACGATCTGGGTTTCTGTGGTTTCAAAGTCCACGGCACCACGCACGCCGCGCTGCTTGAGCAGCGCCTGATACACATCATGCAGGTCGAGCAGGTGCGGCACCAGCGCCTTGCGCTGCGCGGCTTCGGGGCCACGCGTGTTGGCGAGAATGGCCGCGACCTCGGTATACGTGAACCGGGCGTGACTGAACATCACGGCCGGGTAAAACTGATAGGCGTGAACTTCCCCTTTCGCATTGACCAGCATGTCGCAAACCATGCACAGGCGCTCGACATTCGGGTTCAGCGAGCACAGGCCGTTGGACAGCTTTTCGGGCAGCATGGGGATCACGCGGCGCGGAAAGTACACGCTGGTGGCACGGTCATAAGCATCTATGTCAATGGCGCTGCCGGTTTCAACATAGTGGCTGACATCGGCAATTGCCACGAGAAGGCGCCAGCCCTTGCCGCGGCCGACCTTGGCTGGTTCGCAGTACACGGCATCGTCAAAGTCGCGTGCGTCTTCACCATCTATGGTGACCAGCGCCACGTCGGTCAGGTCGATGCGGCCTTTTTTGTCCGCGGGGCGCACGGCATCCGGAAGGGTTCGGGCCAGCGCCAGGGCGCCATCGCTGAACTCATGCGGCACGCCGTATTTGCGCACGGCAATTTCAATCTCCATGCCGGGGTCGTCAATCTCTCCCAGCACTTCCTTGACGCGACCTACCGGCTGACCAAACAGGGCCGGCGGTTCGGTCAGTTGCACGACCACGACCTGGCCCGCCTTGGCAGTGCCGGTCGCGCCCTTGGGAATCAGCACGTCCTGTCCGTAGCGCTTGTCTTCAGGTGCGACCAGCCAGACGCCGCTTTCCTGCAGCAGGCGGCCAATGATGGGGTTGGGGGAGCGCTCGATGATTTCCGTGACGCGGCCTTCGGGCCGGTTTTTGCGGTCATGGCGCACGATACGGGCCTTGACCCGGTCCTTGTGCAGGACGGCGCGCATTTCGTTCGGGGGCAGGTAAATGTCCGCCTCGCCGTCGTCGCGCTGTACAAAGCCATGGCCATCACGGTGGCCGGAAACGGTGCCCTCGAATTCAGCGAGGAGGCCGGCAGATGTGCCGGCATTTTGATGAACTGTTTTGATAAAAAACTCTTTTTTCTTTAATGAAAACTGCATCAGTATGCAGTCGAAATATTTCAGGTCTCCGGCCGCGAAAAACCATCAGATAATGGTACACTGCTAGCTGTGCCCGGGTGGCGGAATTGGTAGACGCGCACGGTTCAGGTCCGTGTATCGCAAGATGTGGAGATTCGAGTTCTCTCCCGGGCACCAAAATTACCTGGAGTTCCAGCAACCAGACTGGAACTCAAAACTAAAAGCCACTGCAAAGTGGCTTTTTTGTTGCCTGTCGTTTTTGCGATCAGAAAGGCTGCGCCACCAGATCGTGGCCTTGAACGCCGACGATTCTTGCCTTGGTAAATTCGCCAACCTTGAGCGTCTTGCTGATTTTTTCGGGCGGCAGCAATCTGACCACGCCATCAATCTCGGGTGCATCGGCATAAGAACGGCCGATACCGCCCTTGCGGCCCAGGGCCGGCGCGGAATCAACCAGCACCTGCATGGTCGCCCCCAGGCGCTGCTGCAGTTTGCGGCTTGACACAGCCTCGGCCACTGCCATAAAGCGCGCCCTGCGCTCTTCACGCAACTCGATGGGCAGCATGCCGGGAATGTCATTGGCCGTTGCGCCTTCGACAGCGCTGTAGGCAAAACAACCGGCCCTGTCGATATGGGCTTCCTGCATGAAGTCCAGCAGGTGCTGGAATTCCTCTTCGGTTTCCCCCGGAAAGCCGGCGATAAACGTGCTGCGAATGACCAGCTCCGGGCAGATTTCGCGCCAGCGCGCAATGCGTTCCAGATTTCTCTCGCCACTGGCGGGCCGCTTCATGCGCTTGAGCACATCGGGATGGCTGTGCTGCAGGGGCACATCCAGGTAAGGAAGAACCTTGCCCGTAGCCATCAGCGGCAAAATTTCATCGACGCTGGGATACGGGTACACATAGTGCAACCGCACCCATGCGCCATAAGGCTCGGCAATTTCGCCAAGCGCCTGCACCAGTTCCAGCATGCGGGTCTTGACCGGTTTGCCGTCCCAGAAACCGGTGCGGTATTTGACGTCAACACCATACGCCGAGGTGTCTTGGCTGATGACCAGGAGTTCTTTCACGCCGCCTTCAAACAGCGCGCGCGCCTCATTCAGCACATCGCCAATCGGCCGCGACACCAGGTCGCCGCGCATGGACGGGATGATGCAGAACGTGCAGCGATGATTGCAGCCTTCGCTGATTTTCAGGTAGGCGTAATGTTTGGGCGTGAGCTTGATGCCGGCAATGCCAAACGAATTGGGCACCAGGTCAACGAAGGGGTCATGCGGCTTGGGCAGGTTCAGGTGCACCGCGTCCATGACCTCCTGCGTGGCATGCGGGCCCGTGACGGCCAGAACACTGGGGTGCATCTGCCTGACCATATTGCCACCGCCCTCGCCTCCCTTGGCGCCAAGACAACCCGTGACGATGACGCGGCCGTTGGCGGCCAGTGCTTCGCCAATGGTGTCCAGGCTTTCCTTGACCGCATCGTCGATAAACCCGCAAGTATTGACGATGACCAGGTCAGCGCCCTCAAAGGTTTTGGAGGTCTGGTAACCCTCTGCACTCAACTGCGTGAGGATCAGTTCGGAATCGGTCAGCGCCTTGGGGCAACCCAGGCTCACAAAACCCACGCGTGGCGCGGACTTGCTGGCAGTTTGTATCGGTGGGGAAAGGACGTCGCTCATGGCTCTATTGTCTCAGAGCCCCAAAAATCAGGGCTTGGTTCAGCGTTTCAACCCTAAAGCGGCCAGCATCTGCTCACTTTGCTTTTGCATCTGCTCCTGCATCTGCGTGAAAACAGTCTTGGACTGCTCGACATAAGTGCCCATCATGCCCTGCATCATGGGCGACTGGGCATTCATGAACTGCGCCCATTTTTCCGGGCTCAGGGTTTTGGATTGTTCGGCCATCTTGACCTGCAGGTCCATGAAACTCTGGACATTTTTCTCAAGGTAAGCGCCCATGAAACCCTGCATGGCATTGCCGTAAAAACGGATGATGTTGGCAAGCACAGGCTCGGTAAACATGGGCGCGCCGCCGGACTCTTCTTCAAGAATGATCTGCAACAGGATGGCGCGGGTCAGGTCTTCGTTGGTCTTGGCGTCACGCACCACAAAGTGCGCACTGTCCATGACCAGCTGGCGTACTTCGGTGAGCGTGATGTAGGTCGACGTTTCGGTGTCGTACAAACGGCGGTTCGGGTATTTTTTGATGACACGATTTTTAACGTCGGCTGCATCTTTGGTGCTGGACGGCGTGTCGACAGAATCTTCTGCAGGGGAATCCGTGGCAGGGGCTGCGCCTGCTTTGGCGCGGGTGGACTTGGCTTTTGGCACGGAGAACTCCTCTGGAATAACCGGCATGCAGGACACTGCACGCATTAACTGCTGCTCAAGACATTCTAGGAAGTAAGGATAGTCGCAATCCCCTTGGTTTACCCTGTGAGTTCAGTCCTGCACACAAAATGTGCAGGCTGAATCGGGGAAAACGATCTAGGGAAATTGGTAGGCGCGATTGGACTCGAACCAACGACCCCCACCATGTCAAGGTGGTGCTCTAACCAGCTGAGCTACGCGCCTGAAAGTCTGTTCGACAACTAGCATTATAGCATTGGATTGATCCTCTTTCGGGAAGGCAGCGACAAAGCTGGCCCGCACCCCGCTAAACCCCGGGGAATGTTGCCCTTGCGCTCCATCGCTCATCACGTCTATCTGCAGCAGATCCGCGTGGCAACAGGTGGGGCCACCGCACGCAGCAAAATATTCAGGTGGTGTAGTCGCCGCTGGCTTCTGGCTGAAAAAGGATGGCCGTAACCCTTGCAGAGCACGCATCCCCCTTTGGCGATTTCCAGCTTGCGACGGATCCCACGCGCAAGCCCAGCAGGCTGGCGCCGACCGGGGAGAGCACTGAAATAAAACCCGCCGCCGGTTCGGCATCGGCCGGATAACAAAGCACCAGCTTCTGGCGGACACCGGAGCCTGAATCCTCGATCTCCACTTGCGAGTACATGGACACCCGGTCAGCTTGAATATCCCGCGGCGCAACCAGCTCTGCAAGTTCAATGCGGTCGGAAATTTCAGGGGGCATATCGCCCCCGCCAAGTTTTTTCAGGCGGACGAAGTCCAGCTCGGTGATCGTTCGATCAGTGGTCGCCATTGAATACATGTGTCAATCTCCAACAGGGCGTGCCTCCGCACAGCGCGGCGCTCGCTATCGCGCAGGCTTTGGGCCCGGCGATAAATGGATTGCGCAAAAAAGAGGGGTGGGTATCGCCGGGCTCAGGAATGTGCTGCCGGCAGGCGCAGCAGCACATCGCAGGCGCGTCGCGCGGGACGCGACAGACCAGGCGGCGAGGCATGGAAGTGTGGTGAGCAAAGACTCATGCGAATGATTTTAGGGAAATATCCCGTTCGTACAAGCAAGCCCCTACAGGTCTTGCCAGATATGCCGTAACTATTCCCAAAAATGTAGCTGGCTTTAGCGTCGCCTTGCTGATCGCACACCCGGCACTTCAGCCACCACACCCAGAACCTGCTTGAGCCGACCGGACTGCGCAACCTCAACCGTAAACGTCATCCAGGCGGTGCCGCCGCGGTTATCTTTCACCGACTGCGTCTGCACGCCGATGACATTCATTTTTTCTTTGGCGAATACTTCTGAAATGTCGCGCAGCAAACCCTGGCGGTCTGACGCTTCAATCGATACATCGACGGGGTACACCGCGCCATCGGCAGACTTGGGCGCATTCCACTCCACCTCGATCACGCGATCGGGGCTGCCCGATGCCATGTTGCGAAAGTTGCTGCAGTCGCTGCGGTGAATGCTCACGCCCTTGCCTTTGGTGACAAAACCCAGGATCTCGTCAGGCGGCGCGGGCTTGCAGCACTTCGCAAGCTGGGTGAGCAGCGAGCCCATGCCGACCACCAGCACACCGCCGTTGCCCTTGGCGTTCTGGCTGGGTGCTCGTGCCTTCTTTGCAAGTACATAGTCGTCCTGCGTGAGCACGGGCTCCGGCGGCCTGAGCATGTTTTCAATCGTGCGAAGCGAAAGTTCATCCTTGCCGACGACCTCAAACAAATCGTCTGCCGCCTTGAAACCCAGCTGCACCGCCAGGTCGTCGAGCTTCATCGACGTTTTGCCCTCACGCTGCAGCAGTTTTTCAACGGCTTCACGGCCACGTGCGACGGTCTGCGCCATGTCCAGCGCGTTAAACCAGGCGCGCACTTTGGACTTGGCGCGGTGGCTGGTCAAAAACCCAAGCTCGGGATTCAGCCAGTCGCGCGAAGGCCCGCCATCCTTGATGGTGATGATCTCCACCGTCTGGCCATTTTGCAGCGGCGTGTTGAGCGGCACCATCGCGCCGTCAATACGCGCACCGCGGCAGCGGTGGCCGACGTTGGTGTGCACGCTGTAGGCGAAGTCCACAGCGGTTGCGCCCTGCGGCAATTCGACAATCGCGGCATCCGGTGTCAGCACATAGATGCGGTCTTCAAACAGGCCCTTGTTGGCCTCGCGTGCCTTCGCGGCGGCAGGCCCTGAAAGATCACGCTCCCAGGCCAGCAACTGCCGCAGCACCGCAATCTTGGCATCGTATTCACTGCTGGCCGACACACCCGCATAACCCTTGTTGCCCGCCTCTTTATAAGCCCAGTGCGCGGCCACGCCGTGCTCGGCATGGTCATGCATGGCCTGGGTGCGGATCTGGATTTCAATCGCCCTGCCCGCTTCATCGCGCACCACGGTGTGCAGCGACTGGTAACCGTTTGACTTGGGCTTGGCGATGTAGTCGTCGAACTCACCCAGCACCGGCGTGAAGCGCGAATGCACAAAGCCCAGCGCGGCATAACAGCCCTTGATGTCAGCGGCAATCACGCGCAATGCACGGATGTCAAATACCTGGTCAAAGTCAAGCGACTTGCCGCGCATCTTCTTGACAATGCTGTAGATATGTTTGGGCCGGCCATAGACCAGCGCGGCGATGCCGTCCTTGTTGAGTTCGCGCTCAAGCTGGCTGCGCAGTGACTCCATGAACTGCTCGCGCTCAAGCCGCTTTTCATCAAGCAGGCGTGCGGTGTTTTTATAGGTCTCAGGCTCAAGAAAACGGAAGGCCAGGTCTTCCATCTCCCATTTCAGTTGCCAGATACCCAGGCGGCTGGCCAGTGGCGCAAACACGTGCAGCGACTCATAGGCCAGCGCAGCCGGCGCGGCCTGCCGGGTGGCAGCGTAATGCCTCAGGGTCTGCAGGCGTGATGCCAGGCGCAGCAGCACCACACGCAGGTCGCGTGAGAAAGCCAGCAGCATCTTGCGCACGTTTTCGGTCTGCACGGCCTGCACTTCCGGCTCGTGGGTGCCGGGAACAGCCGCACGCGCCTGCCGCTGCACATTGACCAGCTTGGTTGTTTCAACGGCCAGCGCTGCATAGTTCGCGCCAAAAGCCTTGGTGATGGATTCCAGCGGCCTGGCCAGGTGCTCGCACGAATGCACAAGGTAGATGGCTGCCTGCAGGGCCTCGGTACGGCCTATGGCCTTGAGGATGGCTGCAACAGCGTCGGCATGCGCGAGGATGTTTTCGCCGGTATCAAAGTGTTCGCCGGCAATCAGCGGTTCGGCAAAGGCGCGTGCCCGGGCCAGGGCATCGGGCTGGTCTGGCACTGCACCGGCCGTGGCAATGGCGATGGATGTCGGTACGTCGTCGGGATGTACAAAATCTTTGGGGCCGCCTGGCCCCTGCGCGTTGCTTTTCATGAAAACCTGAGTGAGATATGAGCGCCTGTGTTCACGGTTCAGCTAAATAAAAAGCCCTTGACTGCCGCGACCTGGTCATCGGCAATCAGCGTGGGCGCGTGGCCCACGCCCGGGAACTCCACCAGCCTGGCATGCGGACCGCGTTCTGTCATGGCCTTCGCCGTATCCGGGTTCAGCAGATCCGAATTGGCACCGCGTATCAGCAGGGTTTGCGCCTTGATGTTGTCGTAAAGCTGCCAGAGCGCGGCTGCACCCTGCTGCGTCGCCTCTTCGGTTGCCTGCCTGAAGGGTATGGCCATGGCCGGGTCGTAATGCAGACGGTATTTGCTGCCCGGCGCATCCGACACCGGCTTGACCATATGCTGCGACAGCGCCAGCCACTGCTCAGGGGTGTGCGGTCCGAAGCCGGTAGACACTGCCCACATCGCATCTGCCGCCGCCTGGACAGATTCAAACTCGCCCGCCAGGCCCAGGTACTGGCCTATGCGCACCAGCGCCTGCCACTGGATGGCCGGGCCCACATCGTTCAGGACCAGCTTGCGCACTGGTACCGGCAAAGGCAGCCCCGGCTGGCCGCAAAGAATGATGCCGATCAGCCCGCCCATGCTGGTGCCTACCCAGTCCAGCGTGGTGATGGGTGCCTGGCCGTGCACCTGGCCCAACATGGCCAGCATGTCGGCGGCATAGGCGGGCACCTGGTAGCCCATAGGGTCTTTCAGCCAGTCGCTGGCGCCACGGCCTGCCACGTCAGGGCAGATGATGCGGACACCGCCTTCGCGCTTTTCACCCTGGTCGCAGAGCGACTGCGCCAGCACGTCGAAATCCCGGCCCTGGCGCGACAGCCCGTGCGCGCAGACGATCACGTGGCCAGCATCGGGCTGCCCCCACTGCCAGTAAGCCATGCGGTGGCCGCCATTGGCATCAGGGCAATTGACGTAGTTCAGGCTGGGTTGGGTCATGGTCGGCTTGTCAGGAGTCGAAGGCTGATAATCAGATTGAAAATTCATCGGAGTGGCAGGTTTTATGCTTGCCCTTTCCTCAGGCCAACCATCGTAAATCATCCGGAGAAACATCCATGCTCAAAGGTAAGACAGCCCTCGTCACAGGTTCCACCAGCGGTATCGGCCTGGGCATCGCCAAGGCGCTGGCCGCGCAGGGCGCCAACATCGTCATGAACGGGTTTGGCGATGTCGAGGCGCCCAAAGCCGAAATCATCGCTGCCGGCGGATCAGGCATCAAGGTCGGCTATCACGGCGCAGACATGAGCAAGCCCGCGCAAATTGAAGAAATGATGAAATACGCCGCGAGCGAGTTCGGGCGCGTCGACATCCTGGTCAACAACGCCGGCATTCAGCATGTCGCCAATGTCGAGGACTTCCCGGTCGAGAAGTGGGATGCCATCATCGCCATCAACCTCAGCAGCGCCTTCCATACCACCCGCCTGGCCATGCCCGCGATGAAAGCCGCCAACTGGGGTCGCATCATCAACGTCGCGTCAGCCCACGGGCTGGTCGCCTCGGCACAAAAGTCGGCCTACGTCACGTCCAAACACGGCATCGTCGGTTTCACCAAGTCTGTGGCACTAGAGACCGCGACCACCGGCGTCACCTCCAACGCCATCTGCCCCGGCTGGGTGCTGACCCCGCTGGTGCAAAAGCAGATCGACGACCGCGCCGCCCGCGAAGGCATCACGGTGGAGCAGGCCAACAAGGAACTGCTGGGCGAGAAAGAGCCCTCACTGCAGTTCACCACCCCTGACGAACTCGGCGCCCTGGCGGTCTTTTTCTGCTCGCCCGCCGGCAACAACGTACGCGGTGTGGCCTGGAACATGGATGGCGGCTGGGTCGCGCAGTAAATTTCACGCAATTTGTGCTATTAAATTAATAGCTGCTCACGTGCGTATTTAAAGGGCTAGAGGCGTAAAACATCCTAAAAAAAGGTCGCAAAACCGGGTTTTGCGGCCTTTTTGCCGATTCAGCCAGCTCTGGAATGGTTGCCAGACAATTAATGCGTCATGTATAAATCATTAAGCACTTAAGGCATCTTTTATGACACCTTATTTAAACCATCTCTAAAACCAGCGTTTGAGCAGACCCATCACCTGCGTAAAGCGTTTGCCATACGGCGGGTAAAACACATCACCCCGGCCCCACTTCGATGACACAAGCACCGGTTTTTGCTGGGTCAGGCGCAGAAACCCTGCCTCGCCGTGGTAGCTGCCCCAGCCGCTTTCACCGATGCCGCCAAAAGGCAGATTTTCGTGGGCGATATGCATGAGCGTGTCGTTGACGGTCACGCCGCCGCTGACGGTTTGCGCCAGCACCTTGTCGCGTGAGGCTGTGTCAGTGCCGAACCAGTACAGCGCCAGCGGCCTGGGCCTGGCGTTGATGTGCGTGATGGCCTGGTCCATGGAGTCGTAGGGCAGCACGGGCAGGATGGGGCCGAAGATTTCCTCAGTGAGCAGTTTTGAATCTGCCTTTGCACCAAACACCAGCACCGGCACCATCTGCCGCGCTGCGCTGGGCCCTGTATCAGCACCGACGCGTTGCAGGCGTGCGCCCTCACCTTCAACCTCCGCCAGCAAGGCCTGCAGGCGATCATGGTGGCGCGGGCTGATGATGGCGGCGTAGTCGGGGTTGCCTTCAATCGTCGGGAATAGCTGCGCCGTGGCTTTGGCGAAGGCTTCGCCGAACGCGCCTTCGCTGCCTTTGGGCAGCAGCACGTAGTCGGGTGCGATGCAGGTCTGGCCGGCGTTGAGCAGCTTGCCGTGGGCTATCTTGATGGCGGCACTCTCCATGTCGCAAGAGGCGTCAATGATGCAGGGCGACTTGCCGCCCAGTTCAAGTGTGGTCGGCGTGAGATTGGCTGCGGCGGCTTTGGCAACGATGCGGCCAACGGCGGTAGAGCCTGTGAAAAACAGATGGTCAAACGGCAGGCTTGAGAACTCTGCCGCCAGTTCCCCATCGCCCTGCACCACACAGAGCTCTTCTGCCGCAAAGGCCTTTTCAATCAGTTCAGCCATAAGGGCCGATGTACGCGGCGTCAGTTCGCTGGGCTTGAGCATCACGCGGTTACCAGCCGCCAGTGCGGTAATCACAGGCCCCAACGCCAGCTGCACGGGGTAGTTCCACGGCGACACTACGCCTACGACACCCAGAGGCTGGCGCTGAAGGTAAGCACTGGAAGGCTGCAGGTAAATCGGCGTGCTGACCTTGACCGGCTTTATCCATTTCGGCAGTGCCTTCAGCGTATGGTGCAGCATGGTGCGCAGCACAAACAGGTCGGCAATCTCGGTGAGCTGCGGCGAGCGCACGCCGAAGTCGGCCTGCACTGCAGCGGCCAGCGCATCGCCGCCATCAACCAGCAAGGCACGCATGCGCAGCAGGCGGTCTCGGCGCATGGCGAGCGGCACATCAATCCGGGCGCGACTGGCCTGGTATTGGGCATTGAACAGGGCGCGGAGTGCGGCATTGGCCACAGGAGCGGTCGGGCTTGAATTCATGCAGGGATGATAGGTGGGAGGCAGCCACACCGTTAGGGGCACGCCCCAAGTTTTGGGGAGGGTTGACACGAGTCAAGGTTTGCGTGGATTCTTACAGGCCCGGCCCCCTACAGCGACTAAGCTCGGGCAGTACGGTTGCAGTCTTCAGAGGAGTTTCATGGAATACAAGGACTATTACAAGGCGATGGGTGTCGAGCGCAGCGCCACGCCGGAAGAGATCAAAAAAGCCCACCGCAGGCTGGCTCGCAAATACCATCCCGACGTCAGCAAGGAAAAAGATGCCGAGGCGCGCTTCAAGGAAATCGCCGAAGCCTATGAGGTGCTGAAAGACCCCGAAAAAAGGGCGGCTTACGACAGGCTGGGCGCCAACTGGCAGGCCGGTCAGGACTTCCGGCCGCCGCCGGACTGGGAACGCCAGGGTGGGCAGACCGGCGGCGGGTTTTCAGGCCAGGGCTTTGAAGACATGTCCGGCTTCGAACAAAGCGAGTTCTTTGAGTCGCTCTTCCGCGGGATGGGCGGTGCTCGCAGCGGCGGCGCCGGCGGCCAGCGCACACGCGGCAGCTTCGACATGCATGGCCAGGACCAGCACGCCAAAATCCAGATCAGTATTGACGATTCCTACATGGGGGCGACGCGCACCCTGCAGTTGCGCGTGCCCCAGCAGACGCCCGACGGCCATGTGCAGATGCAGGAACGCACCATCGAATTCGCCATTCCCAAAGGCATACGCGCAGGGCAGCACATACGCCTGGCAGGCCAGGGCGGGCCGGGCATAGGCCAGGGCAGCCCGGGCGACCTCTACCTGGATGTCGAATTTTTGCCGCACACACGCTTTCGAACGGAAGGCTACGACGTGTACATGGACTTGCCAGTCTCGCCTTGGGAGGCCGCACTGGGTGCAGAAGTCGAAGCGCCCACGCCGACCGGCGACGTTGAGATCAGGATCCCCGCCGGCTCGGCCAGCGGGCGCAAGCTGCGCCTCAAGGGGCGCGGCCTGCCGGGCAAGACACCGGGCGACTTTTATTTCGTACTCAAACTCAGCCTGCCGGCAGCGGAGACTGATGCGCAACGCAAGGCTTACGAAGACATGGCCGGCGCGTTCAGGACATTTGACCCCCGCGCAGCACTGAAAGGAGGCAAGGCATGACATCCCCATCCACAAACACATCCACAGCCGTACGCATCACCGGTTTCATTCTTGAGGACCAGACCGAACTGACGCTGGACGACCTGTGCCGCGCCTGCGCAGCGGAATCCGCACACATCACCGAGCTGATTGAAGAAGGCGTGCTGGCGCCTGAGGGCGCCGGGCCGCAGGAATGGCGATTCACCGGGGTGCACGTGCACAGGGCAGTCACCGCCGTGAGGCTGCAACGCGACCTGGGCGTCAATCCGGCCGGTGCGGCACTCGCCCTGCAGCTCATGGATGAGCTGGCGACGCTGAGGGCGCAGCTTCATCACCTCACCATCGACTAGGCACCCGCAAGGACAGCATCAACCCCACTGCAGGCAGCGCATGCTGAGCGTGCCGCTCTGAAAGCCTTCAAAGGTGGTGATGGTTTTTTCGGTCTTGCCCGCCGCACCCAGCGCATACAGCAGCGGCCAGTAGTGGTCTGGCGTGGGCACCGCCATGCGCACCGAGGCATCCATGCCCAGCGGGTTCATCAGGGCGTTGTCGTCACGCGCAGCCAGCGCATCGCGCACGGCGTTGTCAAACGATTGGGCCCAGGGCTTGCTGGCCATGACGCCCATGGGCACACCGCGCTCGGTGGCGCGCAGGTTGTGCACGACATTGCCGCTGCCCATGATGAGCACGCCCTTCTCGCGCAGCGCGGCGAGTTCCTGCCCGATCGCATAGTGGTATTTGCCCTGCTGCGCATAATCAATCGACAGCTGGAAGACCGGAATGTCCGCCCTGGGGTACATGTGGCGAAGCACCGTCCAGGTGCCGTGGTCCAGACCCCATTCATCCGAAGTGGAGGCTGGCGCACTTTTGACTAACGCAGCCGCCTGCCTTGCAAACGCCGGTGCGCCGGGCGCGGGGTACTGCATCTGCTGCAACTGGTCGGGAAAGCCGCCAAAGTCATGAATGGTCTTGGGCTTGTCATCAATGCCCACGGCCGTTTGCCCCGGTGTGAGCCAATGTGCAGACACCGACAGGATGGCCGCAGGCCGCCCCAGCGACTGGCCCCATTGGGACAGCTGGCGCGTGAAGGCGTTGTCCTGGATGGCATTCATGGGGCTGCCGTGCCCGACAAAGATGGACGGCATGCGTTTGCCGGCTTTGGCTGGCCTGCCCTGCTGCGCATGTGCCAGGTCGGCCAGGGTGGAAAGTGCAGCCAGTGCGGCTGCCATGCTGCCGCCTGTGAGGAGCTTGCGGCGGTCGGGAGAAGAAATCATGGCTGTTGTATCGGAGATATTTTCTGACACCCCTGGCATCCAGGGGCCTTGTTAAAAATGACATAGCGGTTGTAAACCCACATCTATGAACCTTCAAAACCGATTTGGTTCAAGAAGATTGATCATGCCGGCAATATGGATGGCTGCGTGAAGTTGGGTTGGTGAAGTTCTGCGATCATTCCGTTCATGACAGAAGAAGCGCAGACACCCGCACCCGCACTCAAGGAAATTTTCAACACCGCCCGGCTGCGGCATATCGCAACCGAGGTTGCGGCGGTTTACCCCGCCTTTGACCAGAAGAAATTCCTGAAACTGGCGCAGGCAGACCTGGACAGCCTGAGCCTGATGCAGCGCCTGAGGCGCACGTCGGAAAGCCTGCATGCCACCCTGCCCGCCGACTACAAAAAGGCGATTGCCATACTGCGCAGGCTGGCACCGCGCATCAACAGCGGTTTTGTCACGCTGGTGCTGCCAGACTACGTGGGCCTCTATGGGCAGGATGATTTCGACACATCCATGGATGCACTGAAGTTTTTCACCGCCTTCGGCAGTTCTGAGTTTGCAATTCGTGAATTCCTGCGGCGTGACCCGAAGCGCACACTGGCCGTGATGAAAAACTGGGCGCGCGATGACAGCGAGCATGTGCGCCGACTGGCCAGCGAAGGCAGCCGCCCCCGCCTGCCCTGGTCATTCCGGCTTGACGCACTGATGGCCGACCCGGACATGGCCGCACCCATTCTTGAAAGGCTGAAGGCCGACGACAGCCTGTATGTGCGCAAGTCAGTGGCCAACCACCTCAACGACATCACCAAGCTGCACCCCGAATGGGTCATGACGCGCCTTGAAGGCTGGCCGCTGGACCAACCCCAGACCGCGTGGATTGCGAGACATGCGCTGCGCACGCTCATCAAGCAGGGCGACAGGCGCGCGCTGGCCGTCATCGGTGCGGGTAAAAAGGCAGCTGTCAGGCTCAAGGGTCTTGCAGTCAGCCCGAAAAAACTTGTCCTCGGTGAGAGGCTTGATATCTCTTTCAGCCTCGAATCAACAGCGCATGAAAGCCAGCGCCTGGTGGTCGACTACGCCATTCACTACGTCAAGAAATCAGGCGCCAGCTCGGCCAAGGTCTTCAAGCTCAAGGAACTGACGCTGGCCCCGGGTGACACCGTGCAGCTCAAACGCAGCCAGGTGGTGAAGGACTTCACCACACGCTTGCACCATGCAGGCCACCACGCAATTGATGTGATGGTCAACGGCGAGAAGCTGGCCAGCAGCGGGTTTGACTTGCAGCGCTGATTGCGCTTGTTACTGGCTCAGGCTGCCAGGCGCGCGTTCTGCGGGAACATGTGTTTTTTGGCCTCATCGTCCATCTCCATCTTGAAGTTGAACTTCGCCTGCAGGCCTTCAGCGCGTTTGGCCGCAGGCCGCTCATTGATCTCGTCAAACAGGCGTTTGAGGTTGGGCAGCTTGCCCATCGCATCAGGCCCCAGCACGCGCGGCAGGGCTCGGGCCCATCCCCAGACGGCCATGTCGACCAGGGTGTAGGTATCGCCCAGCATGTATTTGTGTTTGGCCAGCTGGTCATCGAGGATTTTGAAGTGGCGCTCGGCCTCAAATGTGTAGCGGTTGATGGCATAGGCATTTTTCTCTGGCGCAGCGTGCTGGAAGTGCACCGCCTGGCCTGAATACGGGCCTATGCCGCTGGCCACAAACATCAGCCATGACAGCATCTGGCCTCGTGCGGCAGGCGTGTTTTCGGGCAAAAACTGCCCGGACTTTTCAGCCAGGTAAAGCAGGATGGCATTGCTGTCGAACACCGTCACGTCGCCATCGGTGATCGCGGGTGTCTTGCCATTCGGGTTGATCTTGAGGAAGGCCGGCGAATGCTGCTCGCCCTTGCGCGTGTCCACCGCCATCAGTTCATAAGGCATGCCGGCCTCCTCCAGAAACAGCGCGACCTTCAACGGGTTGGGGGATGGGTGGTAGTAGAACTTGATCATGGGGTCTGGTCTTCCTGTTTAAAAATTCCGGGGAGCTGACGCACGGGTGCAGCAGTGCAGATTTGATAATACCGGCTCGCACGAATTCATGTGGGGGCCGGTACGGCTAGCCGAAGTCAAACAAACCCACCCGGCAAGGGTTATTCGCGCTGGGGCTATATTGGCTTTCCGCAACGGTTTCCTTCATCTGCTTCATCCGCACTGCCGGCAACAACTTCAAAAACCATGACAAAACTGACCGACTTCCCCATCACAAAAAAATGGCCTGCCCAGCACCCTGACCGCATCCAGCTGTATTCATTGCCGACACCCAATGGCGTGAAGGTCTCCATCATGCTGGAGGAAACCGGCCTGCCTTACGAGGCACATACGGTGAGCTTTGAGAAGAACGACCAGACCTCGCCCGAGTTTTTGTCACTCAACCCCAACAACAAGATACCGGCGATCATTGACCCTGACGGCCCCGGCGGCAACCCTCTCGCGCTGTTTGAATCGGGCGCCATACTGCTTTACCTGGCTGACAAGTCCGGCAAGTTCATTCCGAAAGACGCTGCCGGCCGCTACGAAACAATCCAGTGGCTGATGTTCCAGATGGGCGGCATCGGGCCCATGTTTGGACAGCTTGGTTTTTTCAGCAAGTTTGCCGGCAAGGACTATGAAGACAAGCGCCCGCGTGACCGCTATGTGGCCGAATCAACCCGCCTGCTCGGCGTGTTGAACCAGCGCCTGGCCAACCGCGCCTGGATTGCCGGTGACGAGTACAGCATTGCCGACATCGCCACCTTCCCGTGGATTCGCAACCTGGTCGGTTTTTATGAAGCCGGTGACCTGGTCGGTATCCAGAACTTCCCGAATGTCACGCGCGCACTCGATGCGTTTGTGGCGAGGCCTGCAGTGGCAAAAGGCCTGACCATTCCCCCGCGCGGCTGATACTGATTCTGCTGCCCCGTTCAGCGCGAGGCAGCAGCATGCGGTGGGTCGACCAAAGTGGCGGGGTGCCTTGACGCATAGTGCTCCAGAAAGGCGTAGAGCAGCAGCCCACCGCCCAGCGGCACCAGGTAATACAGTGCGCGGTAGGCCAATATCGCCCCCATGATGGCGCCCTGCTTCATCGAGCCCGAAAGCAGCGCCAGGTACACAGCTTCAAGTACGCCCAGCCCGCCCGGCACGGGTATGAATACACCAGCAATGGAGGCGGCCAGCAGCACGCACAGCGTTGTGCCATAGGGTATGTGCTGCCCCAGCAACAAATACATCATCGCGCCCATCAACGCCCAGTTGACCGCGGAGACACAAAGTTGCACCAGCGCCAGCCCGGGCGAAGGCAGCCGCAGGTGCTTGCCGCGAACAACCCATTCACGCCCGCTGGCCCACGCACACGCAAGAACATAACAGGCGGCCATCAGCACCAGTGCCACCCCCAGCAGGCGCAGCGTGGTGCTTTCAAGGCGGGCCTGTGGAGGCGGCTCTATGAGGCCAGCCGCAAACAGGCTGCCCGCCAGCAGACCGTAGCCCATCCAGTTGGTGGCCAGGCCGGTGCCAATGACCTGGGCAATGGTGAAATCGCCGAGACCAGAGCGGGAGTACAAGCGGGCACGCAAGGCCATGCCGCCCACCAGCGCACCCAGATTCAGGTTGAGCGCATAGCTGGCCATGGCGATGGCCCATGTCCGCCACACCGGCAATCTGTGGCGCGTGTGCCGCCTGCCAATCAGGTCATAGCAGCCATAAATACAGTGGCTCACGGTCGCGAGTCCCAGCACAGCCAGCAGCAGCCCGGGCGGGTAATGGGTAAGGGCATACCATGCACCTTTCCAGTCAACCTTGTGCGCATGCGATATGAGCAGGCCCAGCACGGCAATGCCAAACAGCGGCACCACCCACCGGCGTAAACGGGGCCACCAGCCCTCCCCTGCGGATGAAAGGGTCTGGTCAGTCATGGCAGCGGCATGAAAGGTCATGGCACATCATGACCAGGACTGCCGCAGATGTACATTCATCGGCCTCCCCAATCCGCGCAAGAACTTTCCTACAGCCCGGGTAAAAGCCATGCTGCGCGCTGTCACAACGCTGGCAGCGACCCGCCCGCGCCTGTAAAGGGTGTGCCGGCCGCACGTTGCAGCAGCAGCGACAAATGCTCCGCAGCGGGCGTCAGGGGGAAATGCGCAGAATGCATCTGCACGATGTCGGGTGCGGCCAGGGATTCCATGACCGGGATCTGCTCCACCATGCCGCCAAACAGTTCATTGCCGGCCCATACCCGGGGCAGCAGTACCAGTGCATCTGTCGTGGCGATCAGAACCACCAACACCAGCATCGATTCGGCGCGCGTGCGCACGGCCGGGCTGGGCAGGCCGTGCGCCGAAAACACTTCTTCAAATTCTTCTTCAACACGGTCGCGTATGGCCGAGACCACCCATTCGGCGTCGACCAGCTCGGCCAGGCTGGTAGCGCCTGCAAGGGGGTGGCCCCTGCGGCCCATGATGACGCGCTCGTTGGCTGAAATGCGCAGCACGCTGTAGCCACTGCCCAGCTCGCGCTCGGGGCGCGGGCCCATGTAGAAGTCCAGCTCACCGTCGCGCAGTTTGGGTTCTATGACAGGAAAGTTGCCGTCCACAAAACGCACATTGATGGACGGCCAGGCCTTGCGGAACTGCGGGTAGGCCAGGGGCAGCATGCCGAGCACCGCAGCGCTTGAAATCGACACCGACACCGTGCCGCTCAGGTCGCCCTGGAACTGCCGCGCTTCTTCACAACCGCGCCGTATCGACTCGCTGGCAATTTGCGCGCGCACCAGGAATTTTTCGCCCGCCGGGGTCAGCACCACACCGCGCGCATGCCGCTCGAACAGGGGCACGCCCAATTCTTCCTCAAGCTCCTGCAGGCTGCGCGACACAGCCGGTTGCGTCAGCCCCAATGAGGTTGCCGCAGCGCGCAGGCTGCGCGAATGCGCAATCGCAATAAAGTCACGCAGGTGGCGGCTTTTGGGCATGAGGGTCTTTTATACGGGGCTGGAACACGATGATGGTATCGCGACGCCAGCGGCCCGTGACCATATCCGGCAACCGGCACCCGGTTCAACCCACACCAGGGCTTTTACAGACGCGGCTCCGGCGAACGCCTGACTGAATCAGGAAGGGGCAAAGACGACCGTTATCCTGCGGTTTTTTATTTTCCAGCCAGCGCCGGTCAGCACAAAGTCGTCGTCATATTCGGCAAATATCAGCAGGGAAGACGGCAGAGGCAAGGCGGCATCCGGCGCGGCCGTGGCGCCGAACATCATCACACTGCTGCTGCCTCTGGCCGTGGCCGGGCCCGTCATGTCGATGCGGATATTGCTGGTGGCGTGGCGCACGTAACGGTCCCTGGGTCGCCCCTCGCAGAACTGCTTCAGGCCGTCCATGCCCCTGAACACCTGCCCCGCCCTGTCGAGCGTGGGATCGGGCGCAAACAGCGCCAGGAAAGGCTCGTACTGGCGCCTGTCTATGTGGTAAATAAAATCCTGGCACAGGCGCGTGCATTCACTTTCGCAGCGGAGAAGGTCGTCCATGCCAGCCCTATCGCAGGTTCAGTGAGTCGAGCCCGCGCGCCTCGCTGTCCGGCCGCATCTTGATGGCGGTTTCGTCTTCGCCAGAATGAAAACGCCTGGCCAGGTCGGCGGGCTCGAAGTCCACACCGATCGGGTTCTTGGCGAAGGCGGGGCTGTAGAAAAATTCACCGGCCTTTTCAACCGTCTCGTAGTTGTCCACCTGCAGTTCGACCTGGTTGCCGTCGGGGTCTGCGTAATACATGGAGGTCGTCGGGCCATGGTTCATGCAGGTCACGGGGCGTATGCCGGCCTTGTCAAGGCGCTCATAGGTGGCGACCAGATCGGCCAGGGAGTCATAGGTGAAGGCCACATGGTGCATGCCGGCAATACCATCAGGCTGGCGCTCCAGGCCAGGAATGTTCAGTATCGCAATGCGGTGGTGCTCTTCGTCATACGACAGGAAGGCCAGGGCGCCGTTGGAAAACGCCGTCTTCGCGCACAGCACCGTGGTGTACCAGTTCACCAGCGCATCGAACTGCGAGGTGCGAAACACCACATGGGCCAGTCGTGCGGGTGGCACGGCGGCCCTGGGTGCAACTGCGGCGCGGGCTGTTTGCGGGCGGGATTCAAGTACCTGATTCATGGAGCGTCTCCTTCTGGGTGGTTTTAAAAGCGGCAACAGGTCCCTGCCCTGTCACCATCATGAGCACATCAAAATCTTCTGCAGCAGGCCACACATCGCCAGCCCACGCAATGTGCTGGTCAGGGCGAATGAGTGTCAGGCGGCGGTTGTAAAGGGCGGGCATGGCCGGGTTGTCTGTCTGCAGGATCTTCAGCGGTATACCCAGTCGCTTTGCGTCTGCACTGGCTGCATTAAGGGACGATGGCGCCGCCGACGGCAAAGCCAGCAATGTAAAACCCTCCCCGAAGTTGTCAAACAGCGAACTGCCGTCGTGCAGCCAGGCGTGCGGCGCGCGCCCGCCCGGTGCCGAGCTGGGCACGTAGTTGAGGAAGTCACGCATTGCAGGCGCCGCGCCGAGCACAGGCTGAACCACGGGCGAACTGGTGTAGCGATCGCCCAGAATCGTACCGAGGGTATAAAACTCGGAAAGTTTTTCGGCGTTGATGCGTTTGCCCACGCGCCGCCGTGCATCAGCACCTGCAGGCGTATCGTCCTCAAGCCCCGCCTCAAACAGCGCGTTGCTGAATTTGGAATGGTTGGTGGCGGCCTCCTGCAGCACATGCATGTGCACAGGCCGTCGCTCCAGTTCATAACTTTGCAGCAGCGTCTCGCCACCCCATCCCTGCAGCACTGCGGCCAGCTTCCAGCCCAGGTCAACGGCATCGCTGACACCCATGTTCATGCCGAAACCGCCATAGGGTGGGTGCAGGTGGCAGGCATCGCCTGCCAGAAAAGCGCGGCGGTCGCGGTAGCGGTCGGCCACCACGCGGTGTGCTACCCACTCGTCAATGCTGAGCACTTCAAACGGCAGGTCGATGCCGGTTGCGCGGCGTATCAGGTCTGCAGCCGTGTCTTTGGTCACCTGCACATCGGGTGCCAGCCCCGTCGGCATGAAGAACCAGCGGTCGCCGGAATCCATGGGCCCGATGAGGCTGGGCACGTCATCGTTGATCTGCCAGTACATGATGGCTTTGCCGTGCGGGTGGGCCTCAGCCAGCCCGGGCGCATGGAAAACGATGTTGTAGTTTCTTGAAAGGCCAAAGGTGCCCTCCATGCTGGCACCTATCGCGCTGCGCACCAGGCTGCGTCCGCCATCACAGCCGGCGATGAATTGCGCTTCGATCTCGCGTTCAAGCCCGGTCTCCAGGTCGCGCACGATGGCCAGTACGCCGTCATCGTCCTGGGTAAAGCTGATCAGTTCGCAGTTGAGCTGCACATTCACGCTGGCCACCGTGTCCAGGTGCTGCCGCATCACACGCTCGACGGTGTACTGCGGTATCCATTGCGCATGCTCTGCATACAACGGGTTGCGGCCCGGCGCGCAATACAGCGCGTTGTCAAAGCGCGCCAGCATGTGGCCCGACATGCGCGTGGTGAACACGATGTTCGACGGGTAATCCACGCCGAAAGGCGCAGCATCACGCAGCGCATCCGCAATGCCCCAGCGCCTGAAGTGCTCACGCGTGCGCACGTTGGTGGTCTTGGCGCGCGGGGCCACACCAATGCGCGGGTTCTTCTCGATGACCAGGCACGGGATGCCGCGGTGGCCCAGCTCAATGGCCAGACCCTGCCCGGCCGGACCTGCGCCGACGATCAATACCTGTGTTTTCTGTCGCATGGTGGGTGCATGTGGGGTCATGGGGCGTATCCGTATCAGTCGATGGTGGCGCCGGTGCGCTTGACCATGTCGGCGTAGTACACGGTCTCGGTGCCAATCAGCCGGACCAGGGCGGCGGGCGTCTGGGCATCGGGCAGAAAACCGAAGCCGGCGAACTTCTCTATCACCTCAGGCTGCTTGAGCACATCACCCAGGCTTCGGTTGAGCGTGTTGACGACCGCGGATGGCGTGCCTTTGGGCGCCATCACGGCGACCCAGCTGCGCACCTGGATATCCTTCGGCCCACCAGCTTCCTGGAAGGTCGGTACGTCAGGCAGGACGGTAGAGCGCGCGCTGTCCGCCACGGCGATCAGGCGCAGCTTGCCGGCCTTGACCAGCGCCGAGGTGCTGGCCACGGAGCCCATGGCCCAGTCCACCTCGCCAGTCGATACCGCCAGATACAGCTGCGAGATCTCCTTGTAGGGAACATGCAGCATCTTTGTGCCGGTGACGGCTTCGACCTGCGCAGCGCCCAGATGCAATGGCCCACCCACGGAGTTGGAGCCATAGGTGATCTTGCCGGGGTTGGCGCTTGCGGCGGCGATCAGGTCTTTCACAGTACGTATGGGGCTGTTGGCGCCCACGGCGATGAAAAAAGAGGTGCGGTAAATGCCGCCCACCGGCACGAAGTCGGTCTTGGGGTTGTAGGGCAGGTTTTTGAAGAGTGCCGGGCTGATGGCCAGGTGGCCTACATCGGCCAGCAGCAGGTCGTAGCCGGTGGGAGCGGCCTGCTTGACGGCTCCCGCCGCCAGGAAACCATTTGCACCCGGGCGGGCATCCACCACCACAGGCTGCTTCCACGCAGCACTCAGGCGCTCACCCACGATGCGGGCGACGACGTCGGGGCCGCTGCCAGCGGGGAAAGGCGAAATCAGGCGCACAGGCTGGGCCGGGAAGGACTGCGCCAGTGCAGCTGGCGATGTCGTGGCCGCCAAAAGGCCCGCCAATACCGCCGCGCATACCGCCACAGAAGCCAGGAATCGTTGCTTCATGCTTGTCTCCAGATTTTTATAAGAAAGGGCAGCACGGATGCTAGGGACACCGGCGTTGAGGCGACAGACCTCAAATATGACCAAAATATGCCTTTTAGGCATCACAAACCCTTGCAAAAGGTTGTTTTCATCTAAAAAGGTATGGGAAACCCTTAGAAGACAGGTTTATTGCCATCAATCACACTTTTTGGCCCCAAAAAGGCATCAAAAGGCCTATTTTTAGCCTCGAATATGGCTATAGCCCTTTAAATACGGGCGTGAGCAGCTACTAAATACATAGCAAAACTGGCGTAAAAAAGCCCACTCCTGTGCGGGAGCGGGCTTGTCGGCGCCAACAACGGGCGGATCAAGCGGCTTGTCAGTCCGCCTTCGCGCCGGATGACTTGATGATCCCGGCCCAGCGTGGGATTTCCAGCTGCAGGCGCTGCGTCACGCGCTCGGGGGCACCGCCTTCAGCCTCGGCACCGACTACCTGAAGTCGCGCGCGGGCTGTGGGGGTCTGCAGCGCCTTGTTCAGGGCTGCGTTGAGCTTCTGAACCACCTCAGGCGGCGTGCCGCGCGGCGCCATCAGCGATATCCACGAGCTCACGTCAAAGTCCTTGTAGCCCAGCTCTTTCAGGGTTGGCGTGTCGGGCAACAGCGTGGAGCGTTTCGGCGTGGTCACGGCCAGCGCGCGCAGCTTGCCGCTGCTGACCAGTGGTGAAGCCGTGGGCACGATGTCCATCATCACGTCTATCCGGCCAGCCATCAGTTCATTGAGAGCGGGCGCGCTGCCCTTGTACGGCACATGCAGCCACTTGATGCCGCTTTTCTCCTGGAAGTACTCACCCATCAGGTGGTTGATGCTGCCGCTGCCAGCCGAGCCCATGTTCAGCTGCTGCTTGGAAGCTTTTGACAGGCCCACCAGTTCGCTGACCTTGCCGGCCTTGACATTCGGGTTGACCACCAGCACGCCGGGGGTGCTCGCGTACCAGATCACCGGGTCAAAGCGCGTGAGCGGGTCGAAGTTGCGGTCCTTGTAGAGAGACGGGCTCATGGACAGCGGGCCAGCGGCACCTACGGCCAGCGTGTAGCCGTCAGGCGCCGAAGCGGCCACCTGTTCATAAGCCAGCAACCCGCCCGCGCCCGGGCGATTCTCGACAACAAAAGCCTGGTTGAGCGCTTCTGTCAGCGCGACGGCCATCTGCCGGCCAATCAGGTCGACAGCGCCACCGGCGGCAAAGGGCACGATCAGGCGCACCGGTTTGGCGGGGTAGGCCGCAGCCGTCTGGGCGCTGGAACCAGCGGCCACACAAAGCGCGCCGGTCAGCAGAGCCAGGGTTCGAATGGAAGAGAGAGCTGCGCGGCGGCCGTTGTTGAAGGGGTTCATGTTGTGTTGTCTCCAGTGCTTCAGCATTGACATTGGGAGGCCGGCACGAATGGGTGCGGCCCGAAAAGCAAAACAAATATTGTTCTTTTCAAAAGAATAACATTTCTTTAAAAGAAACAATATACTTTGTTGAAATTTTCTCGGGAAGGGGCCGGTCACCCGTTGCGCGACGTGACTGCACAGGGACACATGCACAATCGAAATGCCCCCACCCTCCCGTAAATCCATCCACATGCCACGGACCACCGCCGCAAAACAAAACAGCCCCCGCACCGCCGCCACACCGGCCGGCCCGGGCATTCTTGAGTCCGTCGGCATTGTTTTCGACATCCTCGACAAGCTGACCCAGGCCGGGCGGCCGCTGGGCGTGACTGAGCTTGCACAGCTCATGAACGAACCCAAGCCGCGTGTCTACCGGCACCTGGCCTCCATGCGCCAGCTAGGTGTGGTCGAACAGGAAGCGCTCAGTGAAAAGTACCGCCTGGGCGCGCGGCTGGTCGGCTACGGCGCAGCTGCCAACAACCAGTTTGATTTGCGCGCGCTGGCCACCCCCTACCTCAACCGCCTGCGCGATGCGACCGGCGAGACCGCCGTGCTGTCAGTGGCCGACCAGGCCTCGGCGCTGGTGATTGCGTCTGCAGATTCCGCCAACCCGGTCTGCATATCCGTCAAGCCAGGCAACCGCGTGCCCGTGCACAGCTCTGCGCAGGGGCGCATCGTGCTGGCCTGGTGCGATGCCGCGACGCAAAGGAAACTGCTCAAACCCAAGCTGCAGCGCTTTACCGACAAATCGTCGGTTGACCCGCAGGAAGTACTTGAGCGCCTGGCACGCATTCGCGAGCGGCTTTATGAAGACGCCAACGGCGAAATGATTGAAGGCGTCAACGTGCTGGCCGCGCCCATCTTCTCGGCCGGCGATGAGCTGGTCGGCGTGATCGGCATCATCGGCGCCGCGCGCGACGTGCCCTCCCCGCCCGCCAGCAAGCTGCTCAAGGCCGTGCAGGGGACTGCAGCAGAAATCAGCGCCAGGCTGGGAAGCGACATCTACGAGCGGCCGCGCAAATAAACAAACCATTCAAGGACAAGGACATATGGCCAACCTGCAGACCACGATAGGCAGCATCACCCTGAAGAACCCGGTGATCTGCGGATCGGGCGAACACACCATGAGCGCAGAAGGCATACGCGCGGCGATTGCCAGTGGTGCGGGCGCAGTCGTGGCCAAATCCACCAACGAATCTGCAGCGGCCAAATCACAGCTGGACAAAACCGACTACCGCCTGCTGGACGAGAACTGGCAGGCCGTGCCCTGGGACTTCAATGTGCCGCGCGACGCCACTGTGTTCTGCAGGTCGGGCCTGATACAGCAGGACTTCGAACCATGGATGGCGCAACTGCTCGCCCTTGACAGGGAAGCCGCCGCTGCTGGCAGCTACGTCATACCCAGCCTGATATTGAGCGGCCTGGACCAGTGCGTGGCTTACGCACAGCAGATTGAAAAAATGGGTTTTCGCATTCTCGAAGTGAACATAGGCGCACCGCATGGCGATGAGGCCGCCAAGGGCGCCATCATTCTTGAGCGTGATGCCGGCCGCATCACCACCATCGTCAGTCGCCTGCGCGCCGCCACAAAACTCCCGCTGTGGATCAAGCTCACCGGCCAGAGCGAAGACCCCGCCGCCCTGGCGGTGGCGGCAAAAGACGCCGGCGCCGATGCCGTGGTGCTGATGGGCCGCTTCATGGGTTTCATGCCTGACCTCGAAACACAGGCACCCCTGCTCAACACATCGGCAGCGATAGGCGGCGGCTGGGCCCTGCCGCTCACGGCACGCTGCATTGCACTGGCACGCAAACGTGTGGGCCGCAGCTACCCGCTGCTGGCCACCAACGGCGCACGCAGCGGTCTTGATGTCGCACGCTTTTTGTTGTCAGGCGCAGCGGCTACAGAGATGGCTTCACTGGTACTGATGCGGGGTTATCGCGCGCTGACAGAAGCGATTGCTGAACTTGATGCCTACCTCGATGGTTGCGGCAAGTCAGCTGCCGATATCACAGGCACTGCTGCAGACAGTCTGCAAACCTATGGCCAGCAGGCAGACAGGCCTGGCATCTGGCGCGACTTTGTGCCGCCCGTGAATGTGTAGGGTCTTCCCCATACTGGTCACGGTTGTCCCAGCACTTTCAAGAGCTAAAAAGACTTGCAGCCCAGTAGTGGCGGCCTTGTCTGAAGACATGCTCCTTCTGTGAACGCATTCCGGTCACTGGAAAACCCTCCCAAAGTACAGACAGGTTTTCGATATGCCCGGGCTATAGTGCAGGCAATAACCGCAAAAACAGTTTGCGGGGTTTGACGGATTCTTTATGAACGTACAACCACGTACAAAAATATCGGCAAACCCGATACACATGCCGGTTCCAGGAGGATTTTCATGACCAGCTTATGTTGCAGTTGCCAGGTTAGGCCGTAGGTGTTGCGGCACACATTACGTTAGACCTCATGGAGAACAATCACACGCTGTAACAGTGCCAGCGAAACTAGGTCATCCAAGATTAAGAACTGAGGGGTAGGAAATGAGTCCAACAATAGCTCCACCGATACCAGAGAAATGCGAAAAATGCGCGCGTTGCGTTGAGGTAGCCATAACTAGTAACCCATTTGATTTCGATGCTCCGTCGTTCAACTCGGAATGCAACCTCGATGGTTGTCCGGTAAACGCGCGGAATCAGCCAAACTCGGATGAACGGGTGAATGTCTATTTCGTGAATTGTGATGAGGCCTAATTTATCAATCGACAAGGACGCACAACAGCAGACTGTGGTTTTGCCGCAAGTGTTGGTTGTACGGTCATTTTTGCGTTAAACCGCAATGGCTATGGACCTTGCACTTTCTCAGGCCACTGCGAGTGCATTTCTGGAGGCATTTCGGCGCTGCGAGCCTGACGCCAATGACTCAAAGTACTTCATGGCATTCCCTGCATTGGTCTGCGCTGCCTTTTCTGCCGAGGTGGGGCTCAAGACAATTTTAAAAAGGGAGGGGAAAAGTGCGCATGGTCATGATCTTCTCTCTCTATTCATGCAGCTTTCAGACGAGAAAAAGATCGAAATCGCAGATGAAACCGGCATTTCAATTGAAGACTTTGCAGCGCATCTAAACCACTCGAAAAAAGCGTTCTTGGAATGGCGCTATATCTATGAAGAGTCTGGCGAAAAAATGATTAGTCTTCTTTTCATTGGAAAATTCGCCGCAGCTGTCGAGGCGGCGGGCCTCAGAATGAAAAATGCGGTCTAACATGTTGCTCGACACGGAAACACAACTACACACTCGTACTTCGCCGATCGTGTTGCGCTCCTGTCAGCCTCGATGTTAGACCGCACATTCACCTCTGTGTCAACGCGAAGCTTGAAGACGACCAGCACCTGAACTTGAATTTGAACTCAGCCCGTGCATACAAAATCGAATACCCGACATGACTCATACACAGACCGCGCGGCTTCTCACGTCCTTCATTCGGTATGCCGATGAAAAGGGTTCCATTGACAAACATAACGAGGAGTTCTTCGGAGAGATTGGCGCGCTGTACTCGAACGGGAATCAACTCAGCGAACATCTGTACGAATTGAGCGCGGCAGGCGTTGTGTACTATGAAGAAATTGGAGAAGACGGCTTCGCCCCGATCATCATGGCGGGCTGCACAAAGCAGACAGCAGCGCATCTTGCTAGTCTTCTCAAAGAGATCGATGCAGATGTAGAAGGTCTGCGACGGCGTATCAACGAAATACTGACTTTTGATCCCGATCGCCTGAAGTCAGAAATCAGCGTCGCAGAAGAGAAGCTTGGTGCTGCCCGCAGGGCCGCGGAGGAGAACGAGTTGCTCAGACCTCTTCTTCGGCAAATAACTGAGATAGAGAAGTATTTCCACGGCGTCTCCGCAGTGGCTGACAAATACGAAGATGTGTACAAAAACATCATCCGGCCGGTTCAACTTGAAGGAAAGTCAGGTGTCGAGGCTACCGTACGCTGGGCCATCATCAGTATCGTTGCATCGACAGCCATCTCAGTCGTGTTGGGAAATTGGAAGGAGCTTGCGCAGCTGTTTAGGAGCCTGATATGAGGGGAAAGGATGAAAGTGCGACAGCGGTCTAACAGGTCGTTCGACGCGGACACGCAGCGGCGCAATGGCACTGCGCGCCGGGCAGTTCCAAGGTTAAGCCCCCATTTGCCTTCCGAAGCGAATCATTTACCTCCCTTCCGGCTTCAGCACTGTGAAGCCTTACTACCAGACGGCGCAGCTCAGTTCGCAATCGTTTCCTGATAGGCCGCTTCAATCCGCGCAGCCGCATCCCGCAATATCGGCAAATAACGTCGTGTAGCCTCATCGAACTTGATGGCCGAATCTATCCAGATGATGTTGATGCAGCCCAGCACGTGGGCTCCATTCATGATGGGCACGGCGATGCTGGATGTTTTGGCCATGAACTCGCGCTGGCGCGTGCCGTAGCCGCGCCGCCTTGTGGCCGCCAGTGTGCGCCGAACGGCTTCAGGGTCCTGCATCTTGTCCTGGTCAGGCCCGGGCACCGAGCTGATACGTTCAAGAATGGCCTTGCGCTCCGGCAGCGGTGAGAAGGCCAGGTAAGTCCAGCCTATCGCTGTACTCAACATCGGCAGGTGCCGCCCCACCCACGAACGTTCTATGGAAAGCGGGCTGCGGAAATGGGTGGTTGAACGTATCACCATGCCATCGTCTTCATAGGTGGCGACATCTGTGGGCCAGACCACCTCATTGACCAGTTCACCCAGCACCACATCGGCGATTTGGGTGATCCAGTCGTCATCCTTGTAACCACCGGACAGGCTTTTGACCTTCAGCGTGAGGCGGTAGGCATCGCGCAAACCGCTGCGCTGCAAAAAACCTTCTGTGCGCAGCGTCTCCAGCAGGCGGTGCACGGTCGGCCGCGGCAGGCCGGTGTGCGCAGCCACCTCGACCGTCGTTGCATGCTGCAGTGCATTCACGGCGCGCAACACAGCGAGGCCGCGTTCCAGCCCGCGCACCGAGTGATAGGTGGATGTCGTCATATCGGGAAAACCATGAGTGAAATGTTCAGCCAGTGGACATTGAGCTTAAATCAATTGCGCCGCCCTGGTGCAGACCCTATTCTCCAAAGCAGGCGCCCACGAAGGCGCAGCAAAAAAAGGAGACATGACATGACACGACCGCCGGACGCACAACTCACGCACATCGGCCTGTTTGTGCGCGACCTCGACGCCATGGTGGCGTTTTACGGCAAGCTGCTCGGCCTGGTGGTGACCGACAGCGGTGACTTCCATGGCAAGCGCATCGCCTTCATGAGCCGCAATGCCAATGAGCACCACCAGCTGGTGATGGTCAGCGGCCGGCCCGAAGACGAGTACTCGCCTGTCAACCAGATGTCGTTCCGCGTGAAGACGCTCGAAGACCTGCAGCACTTTCACCGCGAAGTCGCTTCACTGGGCCTGCGCGACCTCAAACCCTCCAACCACGGCAATGCCTGGAGCATTTATTTCCTCGACCCGGAAGGCAACCGCATCGAGATCTATGCCGGTTCGCCCTGGTATGTGAACCAGCCCTACCAGCAACCCGTGGACCTCAGTGCCCCGGCTGACGAGATACGCGCCAGCACCCACGCCATGGTCAGCAAGGACCCCAGCTTTCTGCCGCATGAGACCTGGCAGCAGGGCCTGATGGAACGCCTGGCTGCATGAGCCCGAACACTTTTAAACGGAGACAACAATGAGCACAGTGATGAATGCCGAAGCGGCGCACCCCGCCACTTCAGCACGCCCAGCCCCCTTCCGCAGCGTCTGGTCCGAGCTGCGCGAAACATCTTTCCGCCAGGGCTGGATAGATGCAGGCGGCATACGCACCCGCTACATCCAGGCAGGCCCTGAAAACGCCCCGCCGCTGCTGATGATCCACGGCACAGGCGGCAGCTGGGAATGCTTTTGCGCCAACATTGCTGCGTTTTCAAAAGACTACAACTGCTATGCCTTCGACACCGTGGGCACGGGCTTCAGCGACAAGCCCGATGTGGACTACGAAATCCCGCTGTATGTCGAGCACACCGCAAACTTCATGAAGGCCGTGGGCATCAGCAAGGCGTCCATCATCGGTGTCTCGCTGGGGGCCTGGATCGCCGTGCGTTTTGCGCTCACCCATCCTGACAAGGTGCAAAGCCTGGTGCTGGTGTCAGCTACCGGCCTGCTGACAGATGCCAAAACCTCGTCGGACATCAAGGGCGCGCGCTTCAATGCCGTCGACAACCCCAGTTGGGAAAACGTCAGCGCCGTCTTCAAGGGCCTGATTCTTGAAGAGCAGAACCGCATTCCTGACTTTGTCAGCGTACGGCAAGCCGTCTACAAACAGCCCGGCATGCGCCGCGCGATGGAGCACATCCTCTGCCTGCAGGAGCCCGGCATACGCGCGCGCAACATGATCCCGGAGAGTGAATGGCGCACGGTGCAGGCGCCGACGCTGCTGATAGGCGCTGTAGACCATCAGGACATTTTTCTTGAGACCGCGAAACAGGTGGCCAAACTCATACCGAATGCCGAGTACGTCGAGATACACCGCAGCTCTCACTGGTCGCAGTTCGAGGCCCCCGAAGAGTTCAACCGCGCCGGGATTGATTTTTTGAAGCGTACAGTTACCCGCTGACAACCTGGTTCAGCTTTGCAGACGCCTGCCAGAGGCGCGCCACAACAACGAAGGAGACAAGACAATGAGCATTCACACCCGCAGGCGTTTCACCACCCTTGCATCAAGGGCTATCACGGCATGTGTGGCATTCGCAGGGCTCTCAGGCCTCAGCATGCCCGCCCATGCACAGGACTACCCCAACAAGCCGGTGAAGTTCATCGTCGGCTTCACGCCCGGCGGCAGCGCCGACATCATCAGCCGCTTCATGGCGCAAAAACTCGGCGAGCGCCTGGGCCAGACCTTTGTGGTGGAACAGCGCCTGGGCGCCGGCGGCATCATTGCGCAGTCTGCCGTGGCCAAGGCGCCGCCTGACGGCTACACCATGGTGCTGCTGACCGGAGGACACCCCACATCGGCCGCGATGAAAAAGACGCTGCCCTACCACCCCGTCAATGACTTCGGCATGGTCTCGACCATCATCGAATACCCCATGGCCATAGGCGTCAAGCCCGATTCGCCCATCAAGTCTTTCGCCGACCTGATCGCACGTGCGAAGGCCGAGCAGGGCAAGCTCAGCATGTCGTCTGCAGGCGTGGGCACCCTGCACCACCTGATGGGCGAGTGGATCAAGATCGAATCCGGCGCAGAGATGATCCACGTGCCGTTTGCGGGCGCAGCACCCGCCTACACCGAACTGCTGGGTGGCCGTATCGACGTGATGATAGAAACCATGACCTTCATGAGCACCAACTTCAAGAACGGACAGATACGCCCGCTGGCCGTGTCATCGTCGAAGCGCCTGAAGGACTTCCCGAATGTGCAGACCATGTCTGAAACCCTGCCCGGTGTTGAAACGACTTCATGGCTGGGCCTGGTGGTGGCGCCCGGCACGCCCGCGCCCATCATTGAGCGCCTGAACCGTGAGATGCGCGCCATCCTGGCAGAGCCGGCAACAGCCGAAAAATTTGCACAACTCGGTGGCGTTCCCGCGCCTTCCAGCCCGGAAGAAATGCGCACCCGCATCCAGCGTGAGGTGGAACGCTGGAACCGCGTGGTCAACCTGCGCAAGATAGAGCGCCAGGATTGATACCCGGCCATACAACAAAACACAACAGGCAAAAGAGACAAGCATGACCATCTTTCAATCTTCCCGCCGTGACTTCCTGGGCCGCGCCGGCCAGCTCGGCGCCGTGACTTCCCTTGGCTTCGTGGCGCAGGCCGGCCTGCTGTCGAACGCCATGGCTGCGGACAAACCGCTGCGGCCAGACGTTCGCAGCGTGACTGGCCCGCTGCCCAGGCGCGGCGAGTACCTGATACGCGGCGCCTATGTGCTGACCATGGACAAGGCCGGTGACATGCCCGACGCCGACGTACACGTCAAAAACGGCGAGATCATCGCCGTCGGCAAGGGCTTGCGCGCACCCGGTGCCGAGACCATAGACGCACGCGGCATGCTGGTCATGCCCGGGATGGTCGAGACCCACTGGCACATGTGGAACACCTTGCTGCGCAGCATGTCGGGCGACATTCAGGCAAAGGGCTACTTCCCACTGTCTGAAGCGCTTGGCAAGGTCTTCACACCCGGCGACATGTACCTGGGTGCCATGCTCTCTTCCGCCGAGGCCATCAACTCCGGCATCACCACGGTGCATGACTGGTGCCACAACACCAACTCGCCGGCCCACGTCGACCAGGACATCCTGGCCCTGCAGAACTCCGGTATACGCGCACGCTTCAGCTACGGTTACCCACAGGGCCTAGCGCGCGACAAATCGGTGGACCTGCAGGACCTCTCGCGCGTCAAACAGCAATGGTTTACCGGCAACGATGGCCTGCTGACCATGGGTTACGCCGCACGCGGCACGCGTTACCCCGGCGCCTACCCCAGCGAATGGGAGGCAGTGCGCAGGATGGGCCTGCCGATCTCCGTGCATGCCAACATCACAAAAAAATTCGGCAACGAGACAGAGATCGAGACCTTCTACAAGGACGGCTTTCTCGGCCCCGACGTGCAGGTCATACACGCCCTCACCGCACCGCCTGCTGCCATCGAGGCCATGGCCAAAACCGGCACCTCGGTCAGCCTCAGCCCCTACACAGAGATGCGCATAGGCTTCGGCTTCCCGCAGACCGGTGCATTCCTGGCTGGCGGCGTGCTGGTCACGTTGTCTGTCGATACGGCGGCGCTGTCCGGCAATGCCGACATGTTCGGCGTGATGAAGGCCACGCTGAACGTCGAGAACGGCCGCGCCGAAAGCGAGTTCAAACTGACCGCGCGCAAGGTGCTGGAGATGGCCACCATAGACGGCGCCAAAGGCATGGGCATCGCCGACAAGGTGGGCTCCATCGTCGCGGGCAAGCGGGCCGACATCATCATGGTGCGCACTGGCGACATCAACATCGGCCCCATGACCGATGCCGCGCATCTGCTGGTCGAGGCCGCGCAACCGTCAAACGTTGACCTGGTCATGGTCGATGGACGCATCCTCAAGCGCAAAGGCAAACTGACCGCCATACGCCCCGACCAGGTGGTGCGCGAGTCGGCCGTCGCACTGGCGGGTGTCCGCAAGCGCGCCAACTGGTAAACACAGCGTCCCCGGGGTTTCAAAACCCTGCTTCAGGAGAACCCGCAAGCAGGGTTTTGCCATTGAAGGGCTGGTGTTATAACCAAGACCCCTCAAAGGCGGGCGCACGGCGCCCCCATATCCAAAATATCAAGGAACTCCGAACATGGGCGCGCAGTGGAAAGCAAAAGGCAAGGAACTTGCCGCAAATGCAAAAGGCAAGGTCTTCGGCAAGCTGGCCAAGGAAATCATGGTCGCGGCCCGCAGCGGGGCTGACCCTGCCTCCAACGCCAAACTGCGGCTGGTGGTCGAGCAGGCCCGTAAGGTGTCCATGCCCAAGGACACCCTTGAGCGTGCCATCAAGAAAGGCGCAGGCCTGACCGGTGAATCCGTCAATTTCGAGCACGTGATATACGAGGGCTTTGCGCCGCACCGCGTGCCGGTGATGGTCGAATGCCTGACCGACAACCTCAACCGCACCGCGCCCGAGATGCGCGTGCTGTTCCGCAAGGGCCAGCTGGGTACATCGGGCTCGGTGTCATGGGACTTTGACCATGTGGGCATGATTGAAGCCGAGCCGATTGAAAAAGGCGCTGATCCCGAACTGGCCGCCATTGAAGCCGGTGCGCAGGACTTCGAGGCTGGCGAAGAAGGCGTCACCATGTTCCTGACCGATGCAACCGACCTCGACATCGTCAGCCGCGCCCTGCCCGCGCAAGGTTTCACCGTGCTGTCGGCCAAACTCGGCTACAAGGCGAAGAACCCGATTGACCCTTCAACACTGAGCGCCGCAGAGCTCGAAGAAGTCGAAGCCTTCCTGGCCGCGATTGATTCGAACGACGATGTGCAGAATATTTTTGCGGGGCTTGGAGGCTGAGGCTGCTGGTTGTACACCTCTGTCATTGCGGACGCTGTCCGCAATCCATGACCCCAGTCCGTTGATCGCGGCGCAAGTGAAGTCATGGATCCCGGATCAAGTCCGGGATGACAACCTTGAAGCGCAGACAGCCCTGCGGCTCACTTCCTGCTTCCATTCCCGCACCGACTGAATCTCCTGCATGAATCCGCCAAGCCATTCGTCCGCCCCCGAACCCTCACCCGCAAAAAGACTGCTGCCCCTCGCCGCCATCGTGCTCTTCGGCTTTCTCGCCGTCGGCCTGCCGCTGGCCGCGTTGCCCCTCTATCTGCATGGCGTGCTGGGTTTTGACACCGTCACCGTCGGCTGGGTGGTCGGCATACAGTCACTCGCCACCGTGCTGACGCGGCAATTCGCCGGCAACTACTGCGACCGGCATGGCTCGAAGGCCTCTGCACTGGCCGGCCTGCCGCTGGCGGCGCTGGCAGGCCTCATCTATCTGGCGTCAACCTTCCTGCCCGCAGGCAACGCCGCGCTGGGCGTGCTGGTCATCGGGCGCCTGCTCATGGGCCTGGCCGAGAGCCTCTTCCTGACCGGCACCATGACCTGGGGCATTGGCCGTATCGGCCCCGCACGCACAGGCATGGTCATGGCGTGGCAGGGCATCGCCATGTTCGCGGCCTTCGGCATCGGGTCCCCCAGCGGCATTGCCGTCATGCAGCAATGGGGCTTTACCGGTGTGTCGATTGCCACAATCGTGCTGCCGCTCATCGGTCTGTGCATCGCGCTCGCGCTGCCCGACACGGCCAAATTTGTCGGTGGCCGGGTGCGTCAATCGATGCTCAGCGTGATCGGCCTGGTATGGCGTCCCGGCCTGGCGATGGCCCTGGGCACGGTTCCGTTTTCAGTCATCACCACCTTTGTCGTGCTGTACTACGGCGACAAGGGCTGGGCCGGCGCAGGTGCATCGGTCGCCAGCTTCACGGCCGGCTACATCGCCATACGCCTGTTCTGGGCGCACCTACCCGACAGGCTGGGCGGCCGCAAGGTGGGCATCATTTCAGTCCTGATACAGATTGCCGGCCTGCTCTTGCTCTGGTGGGCGCCCTCGCCCCTGTTTGCGCTGGCAGGCTGCGTGCTCACCGGCATGGGCCTGTCACTGGTCTTCCCCGCCATGGGCGTGGAAGCCATGCGCCACGTCCCACCCGAAAGGCGCGGCCTGGCCGTCGGCTGCTTCGTCGCGTTCATCGATCTCAGCACCGCCATCGCTGGCCCCCTCATGGGCGCGGTGATCGGCCTGGCAGGCTACCCCGCCGTGTTTCTCTGCTCGGCGGCGCTGTGCGTAGCGGCGCTCGGGCTGATGGGCTGGGGCTTGGGTGCGCGGCGGGTGGCCTGATCCCGTGCTGCGCGCTGGTTCCGGCACTTCGGCCTGCAAGGGTATTTAAATCACTGCCAGCCGGCTTAAACGGGTACCCTTGGGCACACGCAGGACTACATGCCCCACAACACCACCCAAACCCAACACCTTATTGCCCAGACTGCGGAAGAAGTCCTGAACGATGAGGCTTACCGGCTTTACGCACACCTGATTGCAGCCATCACAGCCTTCCAGCTCGGCAAATGTGACGCACCAGCTGATGAAGAATTTGCCCTGTGGCGGGCAGCCCAGCAAAAGCGGCTGGACACCACCATCAAGCCCATAGATACATTCCTGCCGCGGCCGGACCGGCGCCCGGCCGGTTAAGAGCAGCAGCACCCTCCCGGCACACCGGCCCCCCACCTGGCCAGATGGAGCAATTTTCGCGTACACGGCAAATTTTTAATGTATGCGTTAAAAATTGGGTAAAAGTTAATATGGAAGTTAACTTTTGGGCTTGTAGCCGGGTTGGGCAGCCCAAAATGCCTCAAAAACCCCATTTTTTAGTGCCAAATCGGGCTGCAGGCCAATAGATACGCACGTGAGAAGCTATGAAAAACATAGCAATCGCAGGATCGGCGGGCAAGGCAGCGCCCGTGTCACTGGAGCCGCTTCAGGGTTTTGGCAGCTGCGCTGGCCATATCGAGCTCATGAAGCTCTGACAACTGGGCGGTGATGGCTTCGCGCGCCAGCATTTCCTTATTCACGGCGTGATTGAGTCGCAGCGCGACCCATGCCAGGACGACCACCACCAGTGCGAAGGCACACCACAGAAAATTTATCAGGCCCATGAATCAGCATTGATGAACCCGGAGCGTCTGTCTGTGCGCTGGCGAACACAGCGCAGCCCCGGCTGGCTGAAGAAAGCCAGGCGCCCGATCAGCCAGCGCCTTTTTTGTGGGCCTTGCGCCCTTTCACCTCGGCAGACGCCAGCTCTTTCGCCGTCAGCATGTAGGCGGGGTTGTCGGTCAGGCGGCTGACGGCCAGGTCTATGAAGGCCCGGACACGGGCCGGTTGCGCGGGCCGGCTGCCGTAGTAGACAAACACGCTGGACAAGTCGGCCATGTGGTCAGTGAGCAGGGGTAGTTGCGGTGATTTTTGAGCGCCGAACGCGCGATCGTTCAGGGATCACCCGCATGTGCCTACAACTTCAACTTCAATGGCAAAGCCGTAATGCAGTTCAGGTACCGGTACGACCGTGCGGGCAGGCCTTGCCGGCCCGGCCCACGCCTTGTAGAGCTGGTTGAAGGCTGGCCAGTGGGCTATGCCGGTGATGTACACACGCACCTGCACCAGTTGCGCGACGCTGCTGCCCGCGGCCTCAAGTGCGGCCTGCACGTTGGCCAGGGTTTGTCTGGCCTGCGCTTCAAAGCTGGCCCGGTTGAGGCGCTCGCCTGAGGGCGTGATGGGCAACTGGCCGGAGACAAACACCAGGCCGCCGGCGACCACGGCGTGACTGTAGTGGCCGCCGGGTGGCGCCATGCTGGCTGGGTTGATCAGGCGAATGCTGTTGTCCATGGCAGTGCTGGCCGTGGCTACCAGCCATAAAAGCGTTGCCAGGTCGCGCCTGCTTCGGGCTCGCCGCCCGGGGTTGCGGCGACGGTATGGTATTCGGGAAACTGCGCGCCGGTGGCGCAGGCGTGGTTGGGCAGGATGCGCAGCTGCGTGCCGATGGGAAAGCGGGTGGTGATGTCCTGCTCTGGCTCGTCGCTCGTGCTGCTGAGGATGCCGTGCTCCTGGTTGGCGCCTGTGAGCTGGTAGCCGTCAAGCGGTTGGCCGTCGGTGTTGCAGACCTGGCCGTAGCCGTAGTCCCGTGACTGCTTTTGCGTGCCGCGGTCCCGGCTCATGGCCATCCAGCCGGCGTCAACGATGGCCCAGCCCTTGTCTTTCTGGTGGCCAATCACGGTAGTGAGCACGCTCAGGGCAATGTCGTCCAGGCCGCAGACGCCCACATTGGCCATGACCAGGTCAAACAGCACATACACGCCGGCTCGTACTTCCGTCACGCCTTCCAGTTGCTGTGCCGACAGCGCGGTGGGCGTGGAGCCGACGCTGACATTCGGGCAAGGCAGGCCTGCAGAGCGCAGGCGCGTAGCAGCGAGTACGCAGAGGCTGCGCTCCTGCTCGGCCATGGCCTGCAGGGCAGCGGGTGTGCTCAACTCGTAGCTTGAGCCCGCATGTGTCATGACGCCGCCGAGCGTGACGGCGCCCTGGTGCAGCAGGCGGCCTATGGTGAGCAGGTCTTCGCCGGCGGGTTGCACGCCGGAGCGGTGGCCGTCGGTGTCGATTTCTATCCAGACCTCGAAGGGGGTGTTGCTGGCCTGCGAGAACGCGACGATGGCGGCGGCAGAGTCGGCGCTGTCGGCAATGATCTTGAGCGCGCAGCCCTTGTTGATCAGTGCGGCGGCCTGTCTAAGCTTGGGCGCGGCCATGCCGACTGCGTAGAGGATGTCGGTGATGCCGGCGGCAAAAAACTGCTCGGCCTCTTTCAGCGTTGAGACGGTGATGCCGCGTGCGCCGGCAGCAATTTGCGCCTGGGCGATATCAACACACTTGGTGGTTTTGACGTGCGGGCGAAAGGCGACGCCGAGCGTGTTCATGCGCTGCTGCATGCGCCGGATGTTGCGCTGCATGCGCGCGGTGTCGATCAGCGCGGCGGGGGTGGTGAGGTCTTGCAGTTGCATGGTGGTTTATGTTCAGTCAATGTATTCGCCGCGTGCCTTCAGTGCGGGCACGTCGCGGCGCAGGCCGAGTGTGATGAAAGCCGAGACGACGCCCGGGGCTACAGTTTCGGCCGTGGGCATGTCGACGCCGACGGCGGCCATCTGCATGCGGAGCTCGGGGTCGGCCACTGCGGTGGCCAGTGATCTGCTCAGCTGGGCCAGCACTTCTTTGGGCACGCCCTTGGGCGCGAAGATGGCGTTCCATGAGCGCACATCGACGTCGCTGTAACCCAGGCTTGCCAGCGTGGCCGTGGCAGGCAGTTGCCGGAGCGGCTGGCGGGACAGCACGCCGAGCGCCTTGATCTTGCCGCCGGCCACCTGCGGCAGCGCCGTGGTGGTCTGGTCGCACATGAAGTCGGTCTGACCGCCCATCAGGTCGTTCATGGCCGGCGCCACGCCGCGATACGGGACGTGGGTGATGTCGATTTTCAGGGCCGACAGCATCATCACGCAGCCGTAATGCGAGATGGAGCCGACGCCGGCGCTGCCATACGAAAGTTTGGCCTTGTTGGCCTGCGCGTAGGTGATGAAGTCCTTGAGATTGCTGGCGGGCAGCGCGGACCTGGCGACGAGGATGAGCGCCGCACTGCCGGCCATGCCAATAGGCTCGAAGTCGGCAATCGGGTCATACGGGAGTTTTTTGAACAGCGCCACGTTGGCCACATGCGTGCCTATGGTGCCAAAGCCAAGCGTATAACCGTCGGGGTTGGCGCGCACCATTTTGCTCAGGCCTATGGTGCCGCTGGCGCCACCTATGTTTTCTATCACCACCGTCTGGCCCAGGTTTTTACCCATGCGCAAGGCGACGGCCCGTGCCAGTGCATCGCTGGGACCACCGGGCGGAAACGGAACGATCAGCGTGACCGGCCGGGTGGGAAAGCCTTGCGCCGCTGCTGTCAGGCAGACAGCGGTGAGCAGGGCAAGCGTTGTTGCGGCAAGCAGATGGCGCAAGGCGGGGCGGCGCGAGGTGGGCTGTGGCATGTCAGGCTTTCGGGTGGGGCTTGAGGTTATGGGTTGGGGCGTTGAATGTCTGCAACCATGGCAGGGCGGCGTCCAGCGTGGGGGATTCAACTTCAGCAATCGGCGCGCCTTCGGGGCGTTGAAGCCCGACGCGGTTGTGCCAGTAGGTGCGCAGGCCAACCTGCGCGGTACCAAACAGGTCGTAGCCTGAACCCGCGACAAAGGCGGCATCGCTGGCCGGCACGCCGAGTTTGTTGAGTGCCATCTGGTAGGGCCGCGGGTCGGGTTTGTAGTAGCCGGCTTCCTCACTGGTGATGACGACGTCCCAGGCAATGCCCAGCCTGTCGGCGGCCTGCCTGCCCAGGGTGACCGAGCAGTTGGTGACCACCGCCAGCTGGCAATGCGGCGCCAGCGCCTGCAGCAGTTCGCGTGCGCCGCTCCACACGGGCAACGTGGACCATGCGGCATCGAGCCGGTCTGCTGCGCCCGCTTGCATGCCGGTGTTGCGGGCGGCGTCGCGCACCAGTTGTTCA
The DNA here is from genome assembly GCF_016185115.1 of Polaromonas sp. Classification (GTDB taxonomy): domain Bacteria; phylum Pseudomonadota; class Gammaproteobacteria; order Burkholderiales; family Burkholderiaceae_C; genus Polaromonas. Next base: position 110,635 of record NZ_JACPOF010000029.1, read on the forward strand.
TAGGGCTGGTAGGCGCCGCAACCGTAAGTCAGGCGCAGGTATTCGGCGCGCCAGGTGCGGCCTGCAGCCTCCGATCCGGCTGCAGCGTTCCAGACTGTCCATGAGTCCAGCAATGCGGTGAGCAGGTCAAAGAGCACGGCGCGGGGATAGCCCGGGTTTGGAGAGAAGTCATTTGCCATGCGTCGAACTATACAAATCAAATGATTAGTTTTGGTTAAAATAAATTGAATATATCGTTTACTTTAAATTAACTGCAAGACACTTGTCGGCCAACTGCCATGCTCCATATCGAAGACTTGCAAATGATCAGCACACTGGCCAACAGCCCGTCGCTCAGCGCAGCGGCGCGTGCGTTGAACGTCACGCCGCCGGCGCTGTCAACGCGGCTGAAGCGGCTGGAGGCGCAATTGAAGGTCAACCTGGCGGTACGCAGCGCGCGGCATTTGTCGCTGACGCGTGAGGGCGAGCAACTTGCAGCGAGTGCTGCCGGACTGCTGGCGCAGATCGAGGCCCTGCCGGAGTCCTTTGCGCGCATGGGCCAGGACGTGAGCGGCAGCCTGCGCATCACGGCGCCCTTTGGTTTTGGGCGCGAACACATTGCGCCTGAGGTAGCCCGCTTTGTGAAGGCGCATCCGCGGGTACACCCCGTCCTGGAGTTGCTTGAATCACCGTGGCCCGACAAGCGCGACGCCGATGTGGTGGTACACATAGGAGCGGTGCGCGACTCGTCATGGGTAGCGCATCTGCTGGCGCGCAATGTGAGGTGGGTGTGCGCCAGCCCCGCCTATCTGAAGGCGCGGGGCGTGCCACTGCACCCGCGAGAGCTGGTGTCGCACGCGACCATCTGCATCCGCGAAAACGATGAAGACGTGAGCTTGTGGCACTACCGCAAGGGCAGCACGCGCAGCGCGATACGTGTGTCACCCACCATGGTCAGCAACGACGGTGAAGTGGCCCGCACCTGGGCACAGGCCGGCCTGGGCGTGGTGCTGCGATCACAATGGGACGTTGAGCACCTTGTAGCGCAGGGCAAGCTGGTGCGCCTGTTTTCTGACTGGCAGTTTGACAGTGCGGACATCGTGGCACTGGTGCCCAGCCGCCGCGGCAACACGCTGCGTGTGAAAGCCTGCGTGGAGCACCTGCGGGCTGCTTTTGCCAGGCCTGCCTGGCAAAAAGGAACAGTCGCGAAACGCTGATCCAGGTTGCGCCAGCCTCCCCGCGCAGTGTGTGGCGTGCACGGGCAGGTCCTGCTCAATGTCCGGGTCAGACTACCGTCCGTCATACCATCAGCGGACCTGGCAAGCTTGGGCTGGACAAAAGCACCCAGAAATAATCTGACGCCCACCTCGGGAGCCACCTGCAGGGCTTATGCGGACAACGCGCGCGAAGACACATACTGCGCGCTGGCACGGCGGAACATGTCGCCCAGATAGTCCGCCGCAGGCGTGAGCGGAATCCCGGCGCGCCGGATGATGACGATGTCCGGGGCCGGCAATGCCTCCTTGATGTCGATGATCTGCAGGGCGCTGCGGGTCAATTTGAATTCATCGTATTGACGCAGGGTCACCACCAGCGCATCAGACGACATCAGGGTGATCAGCGCGCTGAGCATGGATTCGGCCTTGATGACCAGGCGTGGCGGCGGCAGCTTGTTGCGTGTGAACAGTGCGCGGAACTCCGCCTCGGCATCGCTGGTGGTGCCGGTGGTGATCCAGCTGGCGCCTGCCAGTTCACGCAAAGAACGAGCCTTTGCCAGCGGGTGGCCTTTGCGTGCAAACACCTGCCTTGTATTGTTGAACAGCACCTCGACCGAATACTCACGCGACGGTGCCGGTTTGGGTGCGGGGCCGAGGTAGAAGTCCATGCTGCCATCGCGCAGCCTTGATTCCACCGCCGGGAACGACCCTTCAACAATCTGCAGACGCACGTTGGCAAAGCGCTGCTGGAACAGCGGCAGGGCCACAGGCAACAGCGCCAGATGCGCCACGATAGACAGGCAGACCGCCACCTCGCCCTTGTCGCCGCCAAGATATTGCTGCACATCTTCAAGCACGTGGCGCGCTTCGTTGGTGATGGTGCGCGCCCGCCGCAGCACCAGCTCGCCCAGCGGCGTGGTCGTCATGCCGCGTGCCCGCCGTTCAAATACGGGCGCGCCCAGTTCGCGCTCAAGTTCGCCGAGATTGTGGGTCAGCGCCGGTTGCGACATGCCCAGTGCCCGCGCCGCGCCGCGCAGGCTGCCATGCTCTGCAATGGCCAGTGCCGCGCGTAGTTGATGCAGCTTCATGAATGATCCTTGATCATAAGTAATTTCTATCAGTGGAACACTTTTGACATCTTACGCCGTTCTTGACCCTTGCCTAGACTTCACCCCAAGAGCCCGGCAGCAGAAGGGCCAAGCCATCGTCGGCAACCAATTCAATTTACCGGAGACAACCCTCATGCGTATTCACACCGCACTACTTGCCGCCACACTGCTGGCAGCCCCTTTTGCCCCGGCGATGGCGCAGCCGCCCGCCTTCCCGAGCCGGCTGCTGACCGTCGTCGTTCCGGTCGGCCCCGGCGGCAGTTATGACTACCTCGGCAGGCTGCTGGGTGACGGACTGTCAAAAGAACTGGGGCAAGCCGTGGTGGTAGAAAACCGCCCCGGCGCAGGCACGGTTGTCGGCACGACCTATGTCGTCAAGGCCGCAGCCGATGGCTACACCATGGTGGTGGGCGGTGTCGGCAGCATTGCACAGGCCCCTGCGCTGACACGCGACCTGCCCTACAACCCCACCCGGGATTTGCTGCCCTTGCAACTGGTCTCAACCAACGGCTACACACTGATTGCCCGCCCTGACCTGCCGCAAAAGACCCTGCCAGAGCTGATCGCCTTTGCAAAGGCCAATCCCGGCAAACTGACCATAGGCACACCCGGCCAGGGCAGCGGCCAGGCTGTTGGTGCAGCGTTGCTCAAGAGCCTGGCCGGCATTGACCTGCTTGAAGTGCAGTTCAAGGGCGCACCGCCTATCTACACCGAACTGCTGGCCGGCCGCATAGACCTGTTCTTCGACGGCACCGGCACGGCGCAGCCCTTCGTCAAGAGCGGCAAGGTCAGGGCCATCGCGACGTCCGGCGACACCCGCGAGCTGGCTGATGTGCCGACCTTCCGTGAAAGCGGATTGCCTGAACTGGTGCTCTCAAGCTGGACGGGCCTGTTCGTCCCCGCCGCCACACCCAAACCGGTCGTGCTGCGCCTGCGCCAGGCCATAGACAAGATCGCCGCCACGCCCGCTTTCAGGGACCAACTGGCCTCACGCAGTTTCAGCCCCTTCACCACGCCCGATGTAGAGGCCTTCGTGCGTGCCGAGAACCAGCGCTGGCCTGCCCTGCTGGCCAAGGCCGGCGTCAAGCCACAGTAATAGTCCTAGCAAACCACCAAAGGAAACGACATGACAAGCACCACACTCCAGACCCCTGCAGCCGCCACAGGCGTGCGCACGATGAAACAACTCATCAACGGCGAATGGGCAGCAGCCTCCAGCGGCCAGACTTTTGACGACATCAACCCGTACACCGGCGAGGTTTACGCGCGCATCCCTGCCTCCGGTGCCGCCGATGCCAAACGCGCCATTGAGGCAGCAGAAAAAGCCTTCCCCGCCTGGGCAAAAGTGGGCGCACGCGCACGCCAGGCGCTGTTTCTGAAAGCAGCAGACATCGTCGAACGCCGCGCCGAAGAACTGGTCAGCATCATGGCGCAGGAGACAGGCGCATCTCATGCCTTCGGGCGTTTTCAGGTCCAGTGGTCTGTCGGCCTGCTGCGCCAGGCAGCTGGCTACCCTTACCTGTCGGGCGGCGAGATCGTACCCTCGGACACACCCGGCGTTTTTGCCATGGCGATCCGCAGGCCCCTGGGCGTGGTGGCCGGCATCTCGCCATGGAACGGCGCCCTCGCGCTGGGACTGCGCACTGTCGTGTGCCCGCTGGCCTGCGGCAACACTGTCGTGCTCAAGCCTTCAGAAGAAGCCCCCATATGCGCCGGCCTGGTGATCGGCGAGATCCTGCATGAGGCGGGCTTTCCGCCGGGCGTGGTCAACGTCATCACGCATGCACCTTCGGAAGTCGGCCCCATCTCTGACCAGCTGTTTGAAAGCCGCTCGGTCCGCGCCTACAACTTCACCGGTTCATCAGCCACCGGCTCCATGCTGGCGGCGCGCGCCGGCAAACACCTCAAGCGCATTGCGCTCGAACTTGGTGGCTACAACCCCATGCTGGTGCTGCACGATGCCGACCTGGAATATTCAGTCGACACCGCCATCTTTGCGGCCTTCTTCCACCAGGGTCAGATCTGCATGAACACGCGCAAGATCCTGGTGGCACGCCCGCTGTTTGATGACTTCCTCGAGCGCTTTGTGGCGCGCGCCAAGGCCCTCAAGGCGGGCGACCCGACCAACCCGGCCACGAAGATCGGGCCGCTGATCAACGACGATGCCGTAGCCAAGGTGAAAGCCGGGATTGCCAAGGCTGTTGCCATGGGCGCACGCATTGTGGCTGGCGGCAACGCCGATGGCCGCTGCTTCGAGCCCACCGTGCTGGTCAATGTGCCAGCCAACGCACCTATCTACTGCGAAGAGGTGTTCGGCCCTGTCGTGCTGGTTGAACCCTTCGACGACGAGCAGGACGCCGTACAAAAAGCCAACGGCAGTGACTACGGTTTGTCGGCATCCATCATGTCGCGCGATGCATGGCGCGCCATCACGCTGGGCGGACAGATACAGGCCGGCATGGTGAATGTGAACGGCCCCACCATGGGCGGCGAACCGCAGATTCCGTTCGGCGGCGTCAAGGACAGCGGCTGGGCGCGCTTTGGCCGCTGGGCAATCGACATCTTCTCTGACCTGAACCTGGCCACTGTCAGCGAAGAGAAACGCAAATATCCGCTGTGAACATCCTGATGAAAAAAACTGCGATCAACAAGCCATGAACCCTATGACCGAACCACCTTCAGCCCTCAACCTGCCGCGCGTATTGTTCGCGGCCGGCGCCCTGGCTGCGCTTGCAGGGGAGCTTGAGGCGCTGGGCGTACGCAAGCCACTGCTGGTGACCGATCAGGGCCTGGTGGGCGCCGGGCTGGCAGCCAAAGCGATTGCAGCCTGCGGCAAAAACACGCCTGCAGTTTTTGACAACGTGACAGAGAACCCGCTGTTCTCCGATGTGGACAAGGGCGCGGCCTTTTATGCCCAGCAAGGGTGCGATGGCATCGTTGCGCTGGGCGGCGGCTCGGTGATAGACACAGCCAAGATGATTGCCCTGCTGGGAACCAACCCCGGCTCGGTTGCCAACTACGCAGGCGTGCGCAACGCTCCCCACGGACCCAGCGCGCCACTCATCGTCATCCCGACGACGGCTGGCACGGGCAGTGAAGCCTCGCCATCTGCAGGCATACACCCTGACGCTGCCAGCCCCTCTGTCGGCATGGGGTCGCGCCACCTGGTGCCGGTACTCGCCATCCTTGACCCTGACCTCACGCGCAGCCTGCCCCCACGCCTGACCGCGGCCACAGGCATAGATGCCCTGTCGCATTGCATCGAAGGCTTTCTGTCGAAAAAGCACGTCCCGCTCGGCAAATCAATCGCGCTCGACGGCATTGCCCGCGTCGCACGCTACCTGCGCCGTGCAGTCACTGACCGTGATGACGCCGAGGCCAGAGGCGAAATGATGCTTGCCGCCTTCGCCGGTGGTGCCGCCATCGGCATGGGCCTTGGCCCTGCCCACGCGGTCGCCATCGTCTGCAGTGACCAGGGCTTTCATCATGGCGTTCTGAGCGGCATAGGCCTGGTCGCCACACTGGACGCCACCAGCGCGCATGTGCCTGAACGTGCTGCAGAAGTTGCGGCTGCGCTCGGCCTCGAACGCAGCGCATCCCTGAGTGAGGCCATCGCCGCCCTCATGCGTGAGCTGGGCCTGCCGGCCACGCTCGCCGAGCTGAAATATGCGCCACGTGACATTGACGCGCTTGCCACTGCTGCGCACCAGAGCCATTTCAACTTCTTCGCGCCGTTTCACCCCACTGCAGGCGACTACGCCAGCATGCTTGCCGGTTCATTAAAGAGAAGCCACTGAATACATGAGCGGCTTTATGAGCAAGGCACGCCTGGATGGCCTGTGCCAAGAAAACTGACCAAGGCGGCGCACTGCATAATTTTGACGTATACCGCAAATTTTTAATGTACGCGTTAAATTTACGCCAAAAACTCAACACGAAAGTTAACTTTTGGAGTTTGCAGCAGCCACCACGTCTAAAAAATGCCCCAAATCCGCAAAAAGGCCGTTTTTAGCTGAAAAATAAGGCTGTGGCCCAATGGATACGCACGTGACCAGCTATGAAAATAGTAGCATTCGCATTTGTTCGCCGGGTTGCAATGCGGCGCACCCCGACCCAGCCAGTGCCTGCAATCCCCCGCATTCAGGGGCTGGCATTGGCCCGCCGCAACATGTCTAGAAAATATTCTGCAGCCGGTGTCAGGGGCATGCCGAACCTTCGCACAAACACCCCGCGCGGCCCGGCAATGGGTTTGTTGATATTCAGGACGGTGACGCCGGGTGGGCCGCCCAAGTCCACCAGAGGCTTGGGAACCAGCGCCAGCAAATCTGTGTGCATCACCGAAAAAATAATCGTGTTGATGGTCGAGCAGCGGACGGCAACATCGGGCAACGGCATGTTCAGCTGCAGGAAGGCTTGGGAAAGATTGTCGATCTGGTGGCCCGGCGTGGCGCTGACCCACTGCGCACTCCTGAGGTCATCCAGCGACTCCACCTGCGACAGCGGATGGCCCTTGCGCACTATGACCACCAGATGGTTGTCGTACATGAACTCGCTCACCAATTCGCTGTCGATTGAGGTTTCGGGTTCCGGGCCGATATAGAAGTCGATATTGCCATCCTTCAGTCCCAGCTCTGCGGTGGGGTACTGCCCCTCGAACACCTTGAGCTGAACGCCAGGATAGCGTTTGAGAAAGGGCACCAGTGCACCTTCCAGCAGCCTGGCTTGCGCGCCACTCGACAGGCAGGCCACGACCGCACCCACGTTCTGGCCCTGCAGTTGCTTGATCTCGTCGCGGGCGCGCTGGAGTTCTGCCATCGCGGCACTGGCGCGCTGCACAAAACGTTCGCCCATGGGCGAGAGTTGCGCACCGCGGGCATGGCGGTCGAACAGCACCACGCCGAGGTCGCGCTCAAGCTCGCCGATGCTGCGCGAAATGGCAGGCTGTGTTATGTGCAGGTGGCGGGCGGCAGCCCGAAAGCTGCGTTTGTTGGCGACGGCGAGTACGTCTTTTAACTGGCTGAGTTTCATGGTGGAGGCCCGTTCAAGACTGCGCTGGGGCAGCCACATCTGCTCAAATTTCAGCGATGCCGATCTTGCATCACCGTGACAATTTTGCCATCTTTCGGATTCACTCGGAAATTTCTAGTATTGCTGCAGCTGTGTGTGCTTCCCGTTTTGGCCACCACAGGCTGTACGCGCGCTCCCCGACATCAGGGTGCGCCACACAACTAAAAGTGACAGGAGACAAGAATGCAAATAGCCTTTATCGGCCTTGGGGTTCAGGGCAAGGGCCTGGCCAAAAACGCCGTAGCGGCCGGACATGAGGTCACCGTATTCGACCCCCGGCCTGAACCTTGTGCAGAACTTGCCGCCCTGGGTGCCACCGTTGCCGGCTCGAACGCCGACGCAGGCAAGAGCGCTCGGGTCATCCAGGTGTGTGTGCTCAACGATGCGCAGGTCGAGTCGGTCATTGCCGGCCCTGCCGGGCTACTGTTCAGCGCACAGCCCGGCACGATCATCGCCGTACACAGCACCATACGCCCGGCCACCATCGTGGCCATGGCCGCCAAAGGGCTTGAAAAAGGCGTCATCGTCATCGACGCCCCCGTCAGTGGAGGCGCTGCGGGTGCCGAGGCGAAGCGCATGTCCTTTATGGTAGGCGGATCGCCTGAGGCGCTGGACGTCTGCCGCCCTGTTTTTCAATCATCCGGTGACCGCATCGCACATATCGGTGAGCTGGGCAGCGCACTGCGCGCCAAGCTGGCGCACCAGCTCATCATCTCCGTCAATTTGCTTGCCGCCTATGAAGGCATGAAGCTCGGCGTGATGGCCGGCGTACCCGCCGAACTCCTGGAGCAGGTGGTGCGTGACGGGGCTGCACAAAGTTATGTCACCCATCACTGGTCAACCCTGGTGCTCGGGCCGCAGGCACCTGCGGTTTTTTACAAAGACCTGCAGCTGTGCATAGAGCTCGCCAATTCGCTCGGCCTCAGCGTGCCCGGCGCAGCACTGGCGCAACAACTCATGGAGGTCATCCTGGCTGACCACCGTATACCCAAGGAGCAAAAGCAATCATGAACCGGCGCATTCACATTAACCTAGATGTCAGCGGCAAGCCTGGGGGTGCCGACAACGGCCGCTTTGTGGCGCGTGATGCGGTTGACTCCGCCAATGGCGAAATTGCCCGCAGGATCTACGTCGACGAAGACATCTACAAGCAGGAAATCCAGCATGTCTTCAAGCGCTCATGGCTGTACATCGGACATGAAAGCCAGATCCCCAAACCGGGCGATTTTGTGCTGTCGCGTATGGGCGATGAATCCGTCATCCTGACGCGCGACGCAAAAGGCGTCGTGCATGTGTTTCTCAACTCATGCCGGCACCGGGGCATGAAGGTCTGCCGTTACGACGAAGGCAACGCCCGCAACTTTGTCTGCCCCTACCATGGCTGGACATTCAAGACGAGCGGCGAACTCATGCTTGTGCCGGGCTACGACGAAGCCTACAAGGCCGCCCCGTTCGACAAGGCCAAGTGGGGCCTCGTCGAAGTGGCCCAGATCGCCAACCTGCGCGGCACCATCTGGGCCACGTGGGACGCTAGTGCGCCGTCCTTCAAGGACTACATGGGCGACATGTATTTTTCGATGAACCTCGCGCTTTCGCCATGGAACGGCAGCGACGATGAAATCGAACTGCTGGGCAGCCCGCAGAAATGGGTGATTCCTTCGAACTGGAAGATCGTTGCCGAGAACTTTGCTGGCGACATGGCCCACACCATCAGCCATGCATCCGTCGACAAGGTCGGCATCGGTCCCAACAACAAGGACGGCATGACCGAAGGCCGGCGTGACGACCCAGGCGAACTGGCCCTGTGCACAACGCCGCAAGGCCATGGCGTGCTTTACGGTATTTCGCCCGAGGGACAGGAGCCACGCGACTATGCCGTCTCGCCGCCGACGGCAGCCTACTTCCTTGAAAACTGGCGCGAGCGCCAGAAACTCCAGGGTAACAAGGGCCGGCTGACACCAGTCGTCGGCACCATATTCCCCAACATGTCTTTTCACGGCCAACAGCCAAGAACCATACTCGTGTCACACCCCAACGGACCCAACCACACCGAAATGTGGCGGGTCTATTTTGTCGACAAGAAAGCGCCACCAGAGGTCAAGGCGTTTCTGCGCCGCTACTACACCCGCTACTCGGGCCCGGCCGGCATGACCGAGCAGGACGACATGGAAAACTGGAACTACGCTACAGCCAGTTGCCGGGGTAGCGTCGCGGAAGAGTATCCCTTCAACTACAAGGCGGGCCTACACGTCGGTGGTACGCACCCCATGATTCCCGGTGTGATCACGCAGCACCCGATCACCAGCGAGCAAAACGTGCGGTCGCTCTACCACCGCTGGGCAGAGATGATGGACGCCGAAAGCTGGGACTCATTGCGCGCACCCACTGCAGCCGACGGAGGCCGGCAATGAGCAGTCACGACAAGTCTGCCTATCGGGACCTGGTCCGCGACGTTGAAGAGTTTTTGTACCTTGAAGCAGACATGCTTGACGAGCGCCGCTACAAGGAATGGCTGGACCTGCTCAGCGAAGACATCCGCTACCGCATACCGCTACGCAAAAACATGAAGTATTCAGACAGCCACCTCGACATCAGCGGCGATGACGACATGTCATGGATGGACGATGACAGGGAAACCCTGGTCAAGCGTGTGAAGCAGATCATGACCGGCATTCACTGGGCCGAGGAGCCGCAGTCGCGCGTCTCGCACCTGGTCACCAATGTGCGCATCATCAATCCGGCTGAAGCGCTGGCAGGCAGCGCAGACATCCTGGTGTCCAGCCGCGTGCTAGTTCACCGCAACAGGCTCGAAGGCGAGACCGACTACTTCATCGGCCGGCGCAACGACATCGTGCGGCGGAACGGCGATGGATTCCTGCTGACGGGCCGTACGGTCATTCTTGACCAGGCGACCCTGCTGGCCAAAAACCTCACGATCTTTATTTGATCACCGGTGGGCATCGGTGCTTGACCTATGGCTTTTTTACTCTCGCCAACTACTCGTCGTGCAGAGACTGAAATTTACGGACTGGTAACAGCCTGCACCTCAACTTCGCCAGCGATTCCAGCATCCCCTTTCTAACTACAAGAGTTTTTTACTCACAGGAGTCAACATGCAAAAACGATTTTTCCTCAACACCCTGGCCCTTGCGATTTTGGGTACCGGCATTGCAGGCAATGCACTCGCGCAGGACAACAAGTTCAAGGTCGGCCTGGTGCTGTCCATGACCGGATCGTTTGCCACGCTCGGTAAACAAACCGAAGCGGGTGCCCGCCTTTATATGGCTCAACACGGCGACACCGTTGCCGGCAAAAAGATCGAGCTGATCGTCAAGGATGACACCAGCGTGCCGGATATTGCCAAACGCATCGCACAGGAGCTCGTAGTCAACGACAAGGTCAACGTACTTGCAGGCTTTTTGCTGACGCCGGCTGCCCTGGCGGCCGCACCGATCGCCACGCAGGCCAAAACGCCACTCATCACAATGGCCGGTGCCAGCTCCAGCGTGACGCAGGCATCACCCTACGTGCTGCGTACCAGCTTCACCGTAGCCCAAACCGCAGTAGGCATCGCCGACTGGGCACCCAAAAACGGCATCAAAAAAGTTGTCACGCTGGTGTCTGACTTCACGCCCGGCCTGGACGTTGAAAAATTCTTTGGCGACCGCTACACCTTCAACGGCGGCAAGGTACTCGACCAGTTGCGCGTACCCCTGCGCAACCCCGACTTCGCGCCCTTCCTGCAGCGTGTGCGCGACCTGGCACCTGATGCAGTGTTCGTATTCGTACCGGCAGGCGCCAACGCCGCGCTGATGAAGCAGTTTGCTGAACGCGGCCTCGACAAGGCCGGGATCAAGCTGATAGGCACAGGCGACATCACTGATGACGACATCCTCAATGCTACTGGCGACGTGGCACTGGGTGTGGTGACTTCGCACCAGTATTCAGCCTCGCACAACTCCGCGCTAAACAAGAAGTTCGTTGCAGAGTTCAAAAAGGCCAACAACGGTTTGCGCCCCAACTTCCTGGCTGTAGCGGGTTACGACGGCATGCGCGTGATTTACGAAGCAGCCAAAGCTGCAAAGGGCGGCAACGGCGACGCACTTCTGGCAGCCATGAAAGGTCAGGTATTTGAAAGCCCGCGCGGACCGATTTTTATCGACGCCCAGACACGCGAACTGGTGCAGAACATCTACATCCGCAAGGTCGAACGGGTCAACGGCGAGCTATATAACACCGAATTTGAAACCATCAAGGACGTGAAGGACCCCGGCAAGATTCGCTAGGTCGCAAGACAGACAGCGAACCCGCCGGGCATGGCTTCATGGCTTGGTAGCGGGTTCGTATGCTCCGATGCATGCCGGATAGGCCGTACAGCACGCCAAGGCTTGGTCGACGCTGCCAGAATTGCAAAACGCAGCGGCGGGGATCAAAATTTACCGTATACCGCAAATTTTTAATGTACACGTTAAAAATTTATCGAAAGTTAATATGAAGCTTAACTTTTGGCTTGCGGCAGCCGCCAGCTCAAAAAATGGTCTGAAAAACGGCTTAAAAGGCCATTTTTACCTGCCAAATCAGGCTGCAGCCCAATAGATACGCACGTGAGCAGCTATTAATAACATAGCATTCTCGGTGAAGCCGGCCTCCCCCTGCATGCCCGGTCGCGACGATCAGGTCATGCCCGTACAGCCATCTCGCCGGATGGCCGCTTAAACCCCGGCAACCCTCTTCTTGTGTTCCAGCTCAAGAGCCTGCAGCATCAGCCGCAGGCCCATCGAATAAGCGTCTGATGCATTGAGGCTCACAAGGCTTTCACGCACAAAATGCGTTCCGGGAAACTCTTTCGGGTCAAGCTGTGCGAGCTTCTCGTTGAGGAATTCCCCGTGCTGCCCCGGCCAGCGCCGCGCCACCGTTGAGTGCGCGAATGAGGTCACCAGTTCCACGACAAGGTGGGCATAGGCGGCGGTGTGCATCGCATCAAATCCGGCCTGACGCATGGTGCTGGAGAATTTTTCAAAAAAGAGGATGCCGTAATCGGTTTCGCCAGCCTGCACGTCCTGCACCATGCGGTAGCGGTTGTGGGTAGAGACATAAGAGGCAATGCCGGGATAGCGCAGCAAGGCGCGGTAAAAGGCATTGGCCACGTTTTCAATGTTTTCCAGCCAGTGCGGCTGTTCACGCGGCCAGTTTTCAATCACTTCACGCCAGAAGGCGTTCATGACGCCTGACGTCAAGGGATCGCGGCCGCCGAGGTAGTAGTGAATGAGGCCAGGCGTCACGCCCAGCTCCCGTGCGACCAGCACGACCGAGAGGTCCGCCAGCGGAACCGTCTTTGTCAGCTGCAATGACAGGGAAAGAACCGTCGCGCGGTCCAGTGCGCCGGTGGTGGCGCCGGCCGGGCGACCGGGACGTCGGCCGGTCTTGCGGGCTGCTGCTGTTTTTGCGGTGGCTGTATTCGCGGAAGACATTCGGTTTTGATTATCGCCGTAGCGGTCATGCTGCCCTGCTGCGACTCACCGCGCGTAGCGCGCCTGCAGCCACCCGGCAATCGCAGCACCGGCGATGTCCTGCGGCCAGGGGTCGCCCGCAGACACCGCGTGGCCATGGTGGTTGCCCTTGATGTCCACGCGCTGCCTGTCCGCACTGCCTATCTGCTGCTCGATCTGGTGGGCATCCGAGGGAAAGACGGTGTTGTCGGCGGTGTAATAAATCATCAGCGCCGGTTGTTTGATGGCTGCGCCGGTTTTGGCAAACGACGCGTTGGACGACAGCGCCGACCAGTTGGACAGCCAGCTTTCTGCCGTGCAGACGCGCCCGAACCCGACGGCCCCCAGATTGGATGCCACGGGATCAGAACCCCAGACCGTGCCCCAGCGCCGGTCAGACGGGTCCAGCGACAAGTCAAATGCCCGCAGGTCGGCATCAGTCCGCCAGACTTCGAAGATGGCGTTGAACGATCCCTGCATGGCGTCGCGCTCGCTGCCGCCCTGCTTTGAACGTGCGCGCGCCTCCAGCCGGTCAGCGATCATTTTTTTGGCCATCGCATCGATGCGCGCCACGCGCCCGCGCTGGGCCTCGCGGTAGCGCGTGACAAACTCCGGCGAATACTGCGCGCTTTGCGGGCGCGGGCGAAAACCATTGGCTTCACGAAAGGCATTCAGGCCCTCATCAAGTTCCAGTGGTTTTGATTCATCGCTCACCGCGGGGTCTATGCAGCTCATCAGCAGATGGCCCTGGCCGGGGTGCGGGGCCACAAAAATAAAACCATCCACCACCGGCATGATGGCATCGTGCAGCTTCACGGGCCGCATGCCGGGCGTGCGCTGGAGGCGCTGCTCAGGCGCGAGCAGTGACTGCTGGTTGTAAAACGAAAACAGGCTGGCGCCCCCCGAGTTGCCGAGCAGCACGATCTTTTCAAAACCGAGTTGTTTCAGGTGCTGCAACCCGGCCGCGACGTCCAGCAAGGCGACTTCATGCTCCAGGCGGATATCGTTGCCCACAGTCCTGGCACCCTGGACCCAGCATGCATAACCGGCCTCCACGATGTAGGGCACCAGATAGTGGGTGACCAGCAATTCACGCGGATGCATGATGACCACCACCGTTTTTTCACCCCCACGCGCATGCAGGTAGCCAGTGATCTGCGCGCCGTCCTGGGTGGGCACCGCTGCAACGCGTGTTTGCATGCCGGCGGGCAAACGATCCGCGTTCCACGATGCGCCCCGCAAGCCTGCGGTGGGTCGCGGTTCGGCGCGTGCGGTTTCTGCTGTTGAACTCAAGGTGATCTCCTGGCGATGGGCCGGCCGCAAGGCTTGCAGCCACGACGCCCGGTTTCAAATTCAAATGGCCGCCATCCTAATAATTATTGACATCTATGTCAAATTTTTACTCAAACCATCCATTCAACAGGAATCAATCAATTCCCTTAGAGAATTTAAAAATTCTCAGTGTGTTTAATGCATAGCCGAAAGCAGCATCAGGGTAAATACGCATTTATTGATATGCCTGTTAATTTATGCTTCGGTCATTGTGAACGCACTGCACAGGCACGCAAGCCATCAATCCCAGGAGACAGACACATGATCGGAGTCAAGGAAGCCATCCCCGGGGTGACTTACATACCGCTGGACAAACTGACGGAGTACGTCGCCGCAGGCGAGCTTGAAAACCGCACGCTGACTGAAGCGCTGGCCGGGTCCTTCAAGACCAATGCCGGGCGCGTGGCCATCGCCAGCCCTGAAGGCGAGGTGACTTACGCGCAGCTTGACGACATCACCGACCGCTTTGCCGCAGCCCTGCTGCAGCTTGGCATGAAGCCGCTGGACCGCGTTATCTTTCAGTCCGGCAACTGCCGCGAAGTGATCTACACGGTTGTCGGGTGCCTCAAGGCAGGCCTGATTCCGGTCTGCACGCTTGCCGCGCATCGCGAACTTGAAATCGAATACCTGGGCCGGCATACCGATGCGCGTTTGCACATCGTGCAGGGCAACGACCCGAAGTTCGACCTGCCGGGTTTTGCCCTCAAGACAAAGTCGCAGATCCCAACCATGCGGCACGTGATCTCATTCCTGGGCGAGAAGCGCGAAGGCATCCTGCGGTTTGAAGACCTGATTGCCCAACCGGTGTCCGCCCCTGCAAGGCAGGCCCTTGCAGACGTTCCGCGCGACCCTTACCAGGTGGCGGTCTTCCAGTTGTCGGGCGGCACGACCGGTGTTCCCAAGGTGATACCGCGCATGCAGAACGACTACCTGCGCAACGCGCTGGGCAGCATGGAAGCCATGGGGCTGCGGGCCACCGACGTGCTCTTCATGCCCATGCCCATGATGCACAACGCCGCCATGATCTGCATCTGGCTGCCATCCCTTCTGGCCGGCTCGACCTTTGTGATTCCCGGCGGCATGACCGCAGAGACATGGGGTGAGGTGTTCAGCGCCTACAGGCCGACCTTTATCGGCATGATCCGTGCGCTGTTGCCCCGGCTTGATGAAATGGTCACGCGCAAGCTCGGCAGCCTCGACCAGGTACGCGGCGCCTGGGCACCCGATGCCGCGCGCGTGATTCGCGAGAGGTACGGCATCCTCAGTTTCGGGATGTTCGGCATGTCGGAAGGCCTGAACCTGTATTGCCGGGCAGACGACCCGGAGGAAGCACGGGACTGGACCATAGGGCGACCCCTGTCCCGGCTTGACGAGGTGCGGCTGGTCGAACCCGGTACCGAACGCGACGTGGCCGTCGGCGACGTCGGCGAATTCATATGCCGGGGCCCCTACACATTGCGCGGTTACTACAACGCGCCAGACCGCAATGCGCAGGCCTTCACCGCCGACGGTTATTACCGCAGCGGCGACCTGATGATGCAGCGCGAGATCGAAGGAAAGCTTTATTACGCTTTCGCAGGGCGCACCAAGGACGTCATTGACCGCGGCGGCGAAAAGATCAATTGCGAGGAAGTCGAAAGCGCCGCATCCACCCACCCGGCCATATCGGAATGCGCCGTGGTTGCAATGCCCGATCCGGTGCTGGGCGAAAGAATCTGTGCATTCATCGTGGTCAAAAGCGGCGGTGCTGCGCCCGGCATTGGCGAGCTGGGCCAACACCTGCAGGCGCTGGGCATGGCGAAATTCAAATGGCCGGAACGCATCGAAGCGGTCGACGCCATCCCGCTCACCAAGGTAGGCAAAGTCGACAAGGCCACCCTGCGGAAAAACATCACCAGCACGCTGTCGGCCGAAGCGCCCGCGAAAACACTGCAACCCTCCTGAAAGGCATTCACCTTGAACAACCAACCGATGACGCTCCATGGCGTCAACCATACGGCCCGACCCACCTGGAAGCTGGCTGAAACCGTGGCGTTTTACAAGGACGTCCTGGGCTTGCCGCTGGTGCACTGCGTGTCTGCGCGCGGCTGGGGACCGGCCAACCACCCGGACTTTCTGCATTTCTTCTTCGACAGCGGCAATGGCAGCACGATTGCCTTTTTTTACTACATCGGTGACGACCAGCCAGAGCACCTGGTGCACCGGCCCGAATATGACAACGACGCCATCCACACGGCCTGGACCGTGCAGACACGGGATGAACTGCTGGCCTGGCGCGCGCAAATCGAAAGCCGCGGCGTCAAGGTGATGTTCCAGATCGAACATGAAGTGATCGAGTCTATCTACTTCAGGGACCCCAATGGATACCTGCTGGAAATCACCATGCCGCTGCGCGCGTTCCGGCCCATAGACGGGATAGACGCAGAACTCACCCTTCAGGCTGCCATTGAACAGGAGGCCCGGCGCAACAACACGCAACAGCCTTTTGAAGAGGTCGAAGCAGTCTGGCGATCCAAGGGCGACATGGTGCGCAAGCTGGTGGCAAATACACAGGCGGCGGTGCACTGATGGTGACGATTTTTGTACCCAATATTCCCGAGTTTGAACCGCTGCTCAAGGGCGCGCGGCTTTATCCGGGCTGCGCCGTGACCGGGCCCGTCGCGGACTACTGGCAGATTGAAGCCGGATCTTTTATCGAGTTCACACGCAAGGGGCTTGACCTGGGGCCTGCGCTCTGGAACAGCGCCCTGTGCGGTGGTTTCATTGGCCGCATTGCCGAATACAGCCGGGATGTCATGCGTATCGAGAGCGAGGTGGCCGCGTGAAAATCAACGTCCTGGGCGGAGGCCCCTCCGGCCTCTACTTTGCCCTGCTGGCCAAACGGCGTTTTCCCGAAGCGGACATCTGCGTGCATGAGCAGAATCCGCGCGGCGCCACCTACGGCTTCGGCATTGTGCTGGCCGATCGCGGGCTGGACAGGCTGCAAAAGGCGGACCCGGTCTCGTACCAGGCCATTGTCGACGCGTCATTTGTGACGCGGCACCGCTTCATGACGCATCCCGATGAAACGCTTTTCATCGAAGGGGGGGGTTACGGCGGTTCCGTCGCGCGGCTCAAGCTGTTGCAGATTCTTGAAGCCCGCTGTGAAGCGCTCGGTGTCCACATCACCTACGGCGTGCGGGTGGAAGACCTGGGCGCGCTTGAAAAAGCGGATCTTGTGGTCGGCGCCGACGGTGTGAACTCCATGCTGCGCAAACGGCATGAAGCCGCATTCGGCACCACCAGCCGCCTGCTCACCAACCACCTGGCGTGGTACGGCACCGAAAAACATTTCGCCTACCCGGTGATGTCTTACCGGCGGCATGCAGGCGGGCATTTTGTGGCAGTGGCCTACCCCTACTCGGAGCGCATGAGCACCTTTGTCGCCGAGTGCGACAAGGACACCTGGATCAATCTGCACATGGACGCGATGAGCGATGCGGAGCGGCAGGCGCTGGTCGAAAAAGTCTTTGCAGAAGAACTCCAGGGCCAGCCGCTGATCAGCAACAAGTCGGTCTGGCACAACCTGCCGGTGGTGCGCAACAGGCAATGGTCCGTCGGCCATCGCGTGCTGATCGGCGACGCCCTTCACAGCGCACATCCCAGCATAGGTTCGGGCACCCGCATTGCGATGGAAGATGCGATAGCGCTGGCCGATGCCCTTGTGGCGACGCCGGATGACATCCCCGCAGCGCTCGCAAACTTCAGGAAGATGCGCGAGCCCGGCAAGCTGAAACTGGTCGCCGCCGCAGAGAAAAGTTTCAACTGGTTTGAAACCTTCCCCGTAAAAGTGGACACGCTGGGCGCCGTACCCTTTATCTTTGACTACCTGATGCGTACCGGGCGTGTCGGCGACGAACGCCTTCAGGCCGAATATCCGGAATTCATGGCGCACTATGGCCATCGCCGCCATGAGGGTGTGTCCACACAGGAAGTGGCACCGGCATGACCGCAGTGACACCCTGGCTTATGGCACAGCCATTCACCAGCGAACGCCGCGTGCGTTGGGGTGAGTGCGACCCGGCGGGCGTGGTCTACACACCGCGCTTTGGAGACTATGTGGCCGAAGCCTTCCACACATTCATGGAGGCGCTGCTGGGCGGCCCGCTGAGCCGGAAGATGCCAGAGCTGGACCTGGGAACGCCGGTCAAATCACTGCAGTTTGTGTTTCACCGGTCATTGTGGCCCGACGACGAATTCCGCATCAGCACGCTGGGCGGCGACATCCGCAATCGCAGCTTTGACCTGGCCATGGAAGCGCATGACATCAAGGGCCGCCATGTCTTCAGCGCACGCCTGGGCATCATCTGCGTGCATACCGTGCAACGCGAGTCACAGGCCATCCCGCAGGCATTGAAAGAGCGGCTGCAACTTTATGCGGCGCGCTTTCCTGCGCCTGTTGCGGCGTAGCCGCTCAAGAAGATTTCCCCCACCAACGATAAACAGGAGACAACATGACACTGAAATTTTCCTCCATGGCCAGGCTTGCAGTGGCCGCACTGATGGGCGCGACACTTGCCAGCGCACATGCCCAGAGCGGCGCCTATCCACAAAAGCCGGTGCGCATCTTTGTGGCTGCACCCGCGGGATCGGCGCCCGACCTGATCGCCCGCATCCTCAGTGAAAAGCTGGCCTCGCAACTGGGCCAGCCGGTGATCATCGAGAACCGGCCCGGCGCAAACGGCATCGTGGCCATGAATGCCCTGAAAGCCGCAGCGCCGGACGGCTACACCATTGCCATGCCGCAGGCGGCTGTGGTGGCCGTCACGCCCTTCACGTACAAGGATGCGCACTACAACGTCGAACGCGACTTTGAGACCTTTGCCATCGTGGCGACATCGCCCATGCTGTTCGTGACCAACATGAGCAACCCCGCCAAAAATCTGGCAGACGCGGCGGCAGCCGCCAAAGCTGCGCCTGACCGTGTGGCGATAGGGAACCCGACGCGTACGTCCATCCCCCACCTGGCCGCAGAACTTGCAGGCCTGAAAGCGAACGCAAAATTCCAGCAGGTATCGTTTGCAACCACGGGTCAGGGCATACAGGCAGTCGTCAATGGCGACACTGCGTTTTACGTCGATGGCGTCGGACCGCTCATACAGCTCGTGAAGTCAGGAAGGCTGCGGGCGCTGGCAGTGGCGTCCGAAACGGAATTGCCCGGTCTTGAAGGCATCCCGCTCGCCAACAAATCCCTGCCAGGGCTCAATGTGTCCGGGTGGTTCAGCATGCAAGCCCCCAAGGGAACGCCCGCTGCGATTCTCCAGCGCCTGAACAATGAAGTGAAGATTGCGTTGCAATTGCCCGATGTCGTTGCCAAGTTCCGCGACTTCGGCACCTACCCCACACCGGGCAGCGTGGCCGATGCGCAAAAGTTCATCAAGGGTGAAATCGACCAGTTCAGCGGCGTGATCCGCACACTCGGGTTGAAGCCGGAGTAAGGGAGCCATCAGTTGCGGCGATAGCCCAATCCGGCTATCGCCTCAAGCTGCAGTTTCAAAACGGGCGTTCGCAGGGTTTCCCGAACAGGCTTCGCTTACAGGCCCACGTCCCGCGCCGCAATCACGGCATCTATCAATTCAACCAGCATGGCCGGCTCGACAGGCTTGACCAGGTGCCTGTCGAAGCCCGCTTCATCAGAGCGGCGACGGTCATCTGCCTGTCCCCAGCCGGTGCATGCCACCATGGTGCGGCCAGCCCCTCCGGGTTGCTCACGAATCTTGCGGCAGGCTTCATAGCCATTGAGCCTGGGCATGCCGATGTCGAGAAGCACGATCTGGGGGTCGAATTCCGCAGCAGCGCTCACGGCTGCTGCGCCGTCATGCACCTGCCGCACAGCAAATCCTGACAACTCAAGAAATGCGGTGAGGGTGGCAGCCGCATCCTCGTTGTCATCAGCAACCAGGATGCGAACCTCTGTGTCCTGCACGGGCCTGTCTTCAACAGGTTTATCAGGGGTCTCGACAACTTCTGCACGTTCACCCCCGGCAGCCAGGGGCATCCTCACCTCGAACTCGCTGCCAAAACCGAGCCCCTTGCTTCGTGCCTGAACGCTGCCGCCGTGCATGGTGATCAATTGTTTTGTCAGTGACAGGCCAATGCCCAGCCCGCCTCGCGACCTGGACAGCGCCGTCTGCACCTGGGAGAAAAGTTCGAACACGCGTTCCAGCTGATCGCTTGAAATGCCAATACCTGTGTCCTTGATGGTGATCACGGCTTCATGCTGCAATTTCTGGACATCAATGTCTATGCGCCCGCCTTTGTCCATGTATTTGGCTGCATTGTTGATAAGGTTCATGAAAGCCTGCGTCAATCGGGTGGAGTCGGCGTCAAACACAAGCTCCTGATCGGGAATCCTCAGCACCAGTTGATGCCCGCACTCGTCGATCAGCGGCCGGGCTGATTCAATCGCATCCTCGATGATGGACTTCGCGTTTACCCGGTCGCGGCGCAGTTCAATGCGGCCCTGGTTGATGCGGCTGACATCCATCAAATCGTCTATCAACCGGCTCATCGCCCGGACCTGACGGTCTATGACCTCGGCCGTCCACTGCAGGTCTGGTGTGCCCGCACCCTTCAGGCGCAGAAGCTGGACGGCATTGCGCACGGGCGCCAGGGGGTTGCGCAGCTCGTGTGCAAGCGTCGCCAGAAATTCGTCCTTGCGCCGGTTCACATCACGCAACCTGGCCTCACTCGCCTGCAGGGCGTTTGTCCTTTCGGTCACCTTTTTGTCCAGTGTGTCG
This sequence comes from Polaromonas sp., assembly GCF_016185115.1. Lineage (GTDB taxonomy): Bacteria > Pseudomonadota > Gammaproteobacteria > Burkholderiales > Burkholderiaceae_C > Polaromonas. The sequence continues at coordinate 131,607 of NZ_JACPOF010000029.1, forward strand.
TTGAGCTCGTTCAGCCGCTCTTCCGCCCTTCGCCGTTCTGCGATCTCATCCTGCAGCGCGCGGTTGGCGGTTTCCAGGGCACGGCCCCTGCGGTGCAATTCAGCAAAGATCGAAACCTTGGAACGCAGCACCGATGCGTTGACAGGCTTGAGAAGGTAGTCAACCGCACCGCTGCCGTAACCCGTAAGAACGTGCTGATCCTCGTTGTAATAGGCCGTGAGGAAAATGATGGGCACGCGGGCGGTTTTCTTGCGCTCCTTGACGAGCAGGGCCAGCTCGAAGCCGGTCATGTCGGGCATGCGCACATCCAGAACCAGCACCGCGAACTCATCGGCCATCAGGGCCAGCAGGGCCTCGGAGCCGGATCCAGCCCTGACCAGCCGATAGCCGGGATCATCAAGCACCGTTTCAAGAACCGTGAGGTTCTTGGGCTCGTCATCAACAATCAGGATATTGACCTGGTCTACAACCGGGGCCAATATTCCCGGCACCGACCCATGGGCGTCGGCGCTCATAGTCCCCTTTGCAGGCGGTGGCATGGCGTTCACCGGAATAACCATACACGCATCAGCGACAGCAACTGGTCGGTATTGACAGGTTTGGCGATGTAGTCGCTGGCACCCGCATCAAGGCATTTTTCACGGTCACCTTTCATGGCTTTGGCGGTCAGCGCCAGTATCGGGAGGGTACGGAATTTCGGATCCTTGCGGATTTCGCGCATGGTCTCATACCCGTCCATCTCCGGCATCATGATGTCCATCAGGACCATGACCACATCCGGGCTGTTCTGGATGATCTCGATGGCCTGGCGCCCATTGGTAGCGCTCAGCACGTCGACTTCGTGGTTTTCCAGCACGGAGGTCAGGGCAAAAATATTACGGGCGTCATCGTCAACGATCAGAACCTTGCGCCCGCGCAGCACTTCCGCCGAGTTATGCAGTTTATCCAGCATGGCCTGCTTCTGGGGAGGCAGAGCCGTCACGACACGGTGCAGGAACAGCGCGGTCTCATCCAGCAGCCTCTCCGGCGACTGCACATCCTTGAGCATGATGCTTTTGGCCATGGACTGCAGGCGCGCCTGCTCGTCCCTGCTCAGGTCCTTGCCCGTAAATACGACAACCGGCACGGCGGCAAGGGCAGGATCAGACTGTACTTTCTCAAGCAAATCAAAACCGGTCATGTCGGGAAGCCTCAGGTCCAGAACGACACAGTCGTAAGAATTCTCGCGCATGGCCGAGAGTGCATCTTCACCACTTCCGGCTGCCACGATCTCGATATCCTCATAACCTAGAAGTTCGACGACGGCATTGCGCTCCACTTCGTTGTCCTCAATGATCAGAAGACGTTTTTTGCGCGGTATCGTAAATTCCCTGATGCGGTCGAAAGCCACTTCAAGGCCCGTGGTGGTGGGCTCCTTGACAAGGTATGCAAAAGCGCCGTGCGCGAGCCCGTGTTGCTGCTCCTCTTCCATCGACACGATCTGCACGGGAATATGGCGCAAGGCGGGGTCGAGCTTCAGCTGGTTGAGTACCGTCCAGCCCAGCATGTCGGGCAGGAAGATATCCAGTGAAATTGCCGCAGGCTGGTATTGGCGGGCAAGTGCAAGGCCCTGCGCGCCCTTGGTGGCCACCACGCCCTTGAAGCCCTTGTCCCGGGCAAGGCCCAGCAGGATGCGCGCGTAATGCGGGTCGTCTTCAATGACCAGCAGGACCTGGTCCCCTGGCCTAATGCTGTCGCGGTCATCTGCGATGTGTTCCTCCCGTGCTGCCGGAAGGGCAATGACGGACCGTGAAATTTCCTTGCCCTGCTCCACGTCACGGGAAACGGTGGCGCCATCGGGCCCCGAATAATGAAGCGGAAGATACAGCGTGAAGCAGCTGCCCTGGCCATGAATGCTGGTCAGCCTGATTTCGCCGCCCAGCAGTACCGCCAGCTCGCGGCTGATCGCCAGCCCGAGGCCAGTACCGCCGTATTTGCGCGATGTGCCGGCATCGGCCTGCTGGAATGCCTCAAAGATGAGCCGCTGCTTTTCTGGCGCGACGCCTATGCCGGTGTCCTCAACGGCAAAGGCCACAACATGCTGGGCCTGGCTGAGCACTGGATGATCGGCACTCCAGCCTCTTGACGCCAGCCCCACACGGACCTCCACCTGTCCCTGCGACGTAAATTTGACGGCATTGGACAGCAGGTTTTTGAGAACCTGCTGCAAGCGCTTGGGATCGCTGTCCATCGAGCGCGGCAGGTCTTCTTCAAACCGGATAAAGAAAGGCAGGTTCTTGGCTTCAGCCACATGGCGGAAATTGCGGTCTATGTTGTCACGCAGGCTGGCAAACGAAATCTCTTCGACCTCGACAGTCACCGTGCCCGACTCGATCTTGGACAGGTCAAGAATATCGTTGATCAGATGCAACAGGTCCGTGCCTGAAGAATTGATGTTGCGCGAAAACTCGACCTGTTTGGCAGAAAGCGTGCCCGGTGAATTTTCTGCCAGTTGCTGGCTGAGAATCAAAATGGAATTCAGGGGCGTGCGCAACTCATGCGACATGTTGGCGAGGAATTCGGACTTGTATTTGGATGTCAGCGCCAGTTCTGATGCCTTTTCCTCAAGCGCTCCACGCGCCTGTTCCACTTCGCGGTTCTTGCGTTCGACCTCGGCATTCTGCTCGGCCAGCAGACGCGCCTTGGTTCCCAGTTCCTCATTCGTTTGCTGCAATTCACTTTGCCGTGATTGCAGCTCAACCGTGAGCTGCTGCGACTGCGTCAGCAGGCCTTCCGTACGCACCGTCGCCTCAATGGTGTTGAACACGGCGCCAATACCCAGGGCGAGCTGGTCGAGGAAATTCAGGTTGACGGCCGTAAAGGGGTGCAGCGACGCGAGTTCGATGACGGCCTTGGGCTCGTTCTCGAACAGGACCGGCAAAACAACAATGCTGACATGCAGTGAATCACCGAGGCTTGACGAAATGTTGACAAAGTCCGAAGGCACGTTCGTGAGCAATATGCGTTTTTTCTCAAGTGCGCATTGCCCGACCAGCCCCTCCCCGGGCCTGATCGTGGAAGGCAACCTGACGCTTCCCGACTGTGCGTAGCTTGACAGCAGCGTCATGCCGGCAGTGTCACCCGCTCCGCTGCAGTGGTAGACGGTGCCCTGGTGTGCATGCACCAGCGGGGCAAGTTCCGACAGCAGCATCTTGCCCACCGTATTCAGTTCACGCTGGCCCTGCAACATGCCCGTAAAACGCGCCAGATTGGTCTTGAGCCAGTCCTGCTCACGGTTGCTTTCCGTGGTCTCGCGCAGGTTGGAGATCATGGTGTTGATGTTGTCCTTGAGTTCGGACACCTCACCCTTGGCATCGACCTGGATGGAGCGCGTCAGGTCGCCTTTGGTGACCGCTGTGGCCACCTCGGCAATGGCACGCACCTGCGTGGTCAGGTTGGCCGCCAGAAGGTTGACGTTGCCGGTCAGGTCCTTCCAGGTACCTGCTGCACCGGGCACGTTGGCCTGGCCACCAAGCCGGCCGTCCACACCCACTTCACGCGCGACGTTGGTCACCTGATCAGCAAAAGTGGCCAGCGTGTCCGTCATGCCGTTGATGGTGTCGGCCAGCGCTGCGACCTCCCCTTTGGCCTGCACGGTGAGGCGCTGGCTGAGGTTGCCGTTTGCCACGGCAGTCACCACTTTCACGATACCCCGGACCTGCTCCGTCAGGTTGGACGCCATGAAGTTGACGTTGTCGGTCAGGTCCTTCCAGGTGCCGGCCACACCGCTCACCTCTGCCTGCCCGCCCAGCTTGCCCTCAGTGCCCACTTCACGAGCCACCCGCGTCACCTCACCCGCAAAGGCGTTGAGCTGATCCACCATGGTGTTGATGGTGTTCTTCAGTTCCAGGATTTCGCCTTTCACGTCCACCGTGATCTTGCGGTTCAGGTCACCACGCGCCACGGCCGTCGTCACCTCCGCAATATTTCGGACCTGGGTGGTCAGGTTGTTGGCCAGGCCGTTCACGGTATCGGTCAGGTCTTTCCATGTGCCGGCTACACCAGGCACCGCAGCCTGCCCGCCCAGCCGTCCTTCCGTACCCACTTCACGCGCGACACGCGTGACCTCGGATGCGAAGGAGCGCAACTGCTCCACCATGGTGTTGATGGTTTCCTTGAGCTGCAGGATTTCACCGCGCACGTCCACCGTGATCTTTTTGGACAGGTCGCCATTGGCCACGGCAATCGTCACTTCTGCAATGTTTCGCACCTGGCCTGTCAGGTTGGACGCCATCGAATTGACGTTGTCGGTCAGGTCCTTCCATGTACCCGCCACGCCCGGCACCTGCGCCTGCCCGCCCAGCTTGCCCTCGGTACCTACCTCACGTGCCACACGTGTGACCTCTGATGCAAAGGCTGACAGCTGGTCCACCATGGTGTTCATGGTTTCCTTGAGCTGCAGGATTTCACCCTTCACGTCCACAGTGATCTTGCGGCTCAGATCGCCACGCGCGATGGCCGTGGCGACGTCTGCAATATTGCGCACCTGGCCGGTCAGGTTGTTGGCCATGGAGTTGACGTTGTCCGTCAAATCTTTCCATGTACCGGCAACACCGGGCACCTGTGCCTGGCCGCCAAGCTTGCCGTCCGTCCCCACCTCCCGCGCCACGCGGCTCACCTCAGCTGCAAATGAGCGCAACTGGTCTACCATGGTGTTGATGGTTTCCTTCAGTTCGAGGATTTCCCCGCGTACGTCAACCGTGATCTTCTTTGACAAATCGCCGTTGGCGACGGCGATGGTCACCTCCGCGATGTTGCGAACCTGACCCGTCAGGTTGGAGGCCATGGAGTTGACGTTGTCGGTCAAATCCTTCCAGGTGCCGGCCACACCCTCCACCTCTGCCTGCCCACCCAGCTTGCCGTCAGTACCCACCTCGCGCGCCACCCGACTCACCTCGCCGGCAAAGGCGTTCAACTGGTCCACCATGGTGTTCATGGTTTCCTTCAGCTGAAGAATTTCACCCTTCACTTCCACGGTAATCTTGCGCGACAAGTCACCGCGTGCAATGGCTGTCGCGACGTCGGCAATGTTGCGCACCTGGCCTGTCAGGTTGGAGGCCATGAAGTTGACGTTGTCGGTCAGGTCTTTCCAGGTGCCAGCAACCCCCGGAACCTCGGCCTGGCCGCCCAGCTTGCCTTCGGTGCCGACCTCGCGGGCCACACGCGTAACTTCAGAGGCGAAGCCATTGAGCTGGTCCACCATGGTGTTGATGGTGTTTTTCAGCTCAAGGATTTCGCCCTTGACCTCAACCGTGATCTTGCGCGAGAGATCCCCCCGCGCCACGGCGGTCGTCACGTCGGCGATATTGCGCACCTGGCCTGTCAGGTTGTTGGCCATGGAATTGACGTTGTCGGTCAGGTCCTTCCAGGTACCGGCGACACCGCGCACCTGTGCCTGCCCGCCCAGCTTGCCGTCGGTGCCCACCTCGCGGGCGACGCGGGTCACTTCAGAGGCAAAGCCGTTCAGCTGATCCACCATGGTGTTCAGGGTGTTTTTGAGCTCAAGAATTTCACCCTTGACGTCCACCGTGATCTTTTTGGACAAATCGCCGTTGGCGACCGCTGTCGCCACGTCGGCAATATTGCGCACCTGGGCCGTCAGGTTGGAGGCCATCGAATTGACGTTGTCGGTCAGGTCTTTCCAGGTACCGGCCACACCGAGCACCTGGGCCTGCCCACCGAGTGCGCCTTCTGTCCCCACCTCCCGCGCAACCCGGCTGACCTCGCCGGCAAAACCATTGAGCTGGTCGACCATGGTGTTGATGGTGTTTTTGAGCTCCAGGATTTCGCCGCGCACGTCGGCCGTGATCTTCTTTGAAAGATCGCCTCGCGCCACTGCGGTTGTAACCTCTGCAATGTTTCGTACCTGCCCGGTCAGGTTGGAGGCCATGAAGTTGACACTGTCGGTCAGATCCTTCCATGTACCCGCCACGCCCGGCACGGCCGCCTGCCCACCCAGCTTGCCTTCGGTGCCCACCTCGCGGGCAACGCGGGTGACTTCCGATGCAAACCCGTTGAGCTGGTAGACCATCGTGTTGATGGTGTTTTTGAGTTCGAGAATTTCGCCCTTCACGTCCACCGTGATGGTCTTGGAGAGGTCGCCGTTGGCCACAGCCGTCGTCACCTCAGCAATATTGCGCACCTGGCCTGTCAGGTTGGATGCCATGAAGTTGACGTTGTCGGTCAGGTCCTTCCAGGTTCCTGCCACGCCGGGGACCTGCGCCTGACCGCCCAGCTTTCCTTCGGTGCCCACCTCACGCGCCACCCGGGTCACTTCGGATGCAAACCCGTTGAGCTGATCGACCATGGTGTTGATGGTTTCCTTGAGCGCGAGAATTTCGCCCTTCACCTCAACCGTGATTTTTGAAGACAGGTCGCCCTTGGCAATGGCGGTCGCAACGCCCGCAATATTTCGCACCTGGCCTGTCAGGTTGGACGCCATCGAATTCACGGAGTCGGTCAAATCCTTCCACGTCCCTGCCACGCCAGGCACCTGTGCCTGGCCGCCCAGCTTTCCTTCGGTGCCCACCTCGCGCGCCACCCGCGTCACTTCCGACGAAAAGCCGTTGAGCTGGTCGACCATGGTGTTGATGGTTTCTTTTAGCTCCAGAATCTCGCCCTTCACGTCCACCGTGATCTTGCGGCTCAAGTCACCACGCGCCACGGCCGTGGTCACAGTCGCAATATTGCGCACCTGCGAGGTCAGGTTGTTGGCCATCGAATTGACCGAATCGGTCAAATCCTTCCAGGTACCCGCAACCCCTGGCACCACGGCCTGCCCACCCAGGCGGCCGTCGGTGCCGACCTCACGTGCCACACGCGTCACCTCGGAAGCAAATGAACGCAACTGGTCAACCATGGTGTTGGTCGCTTCCTTCAGCTGCAAAATTTCCCCGCGCACATCCACCGTGATCTTTTTGGACAGGTCGCCGTTGGCCACCGCAATCGTCACATCCGCAATGTTGCGCACCTGGGCGGTCAGGTTGCCCGCCATCTGGTTGACCGAATCAGTCAGGTCTTTCCAGACACCTGAAACGCCCTTGACCTGCGCCTGGCCGCCGAGTTTGCCCTCGGTGCCGACCTCGCGCGCCACACGCGTCACTTCCGAGGTGAACACCGAGAGCTGTTCAATCATGGAGTTCACCAGCTTGGCCGAACGCAGGAACTCGCCCTTGAGCGCACGCCCGTCAACCTGGAGTTCCATGGACTGGCCCAGGTCGCCCTTGGCCACCGCGCCAATGGTTCGTGCGATATCCGTCGTTGGACGCACCAGATCGTCTATCAATGTGTTGAGGGAATCAACCTGCCCGGCCCATCCGCCGACCGCACCCGGTGCCGACATGCGCTGGGAAAGCCGCCCTTCCTTGCCAACACCGGTGCGCAACCGGTCGGCCTCCATGCTGATGCGTTCTGCATTGCCGATGGCGCGGTTGAACGCTTCGGCGATGCGGCCATTGGTCGCCGACCAGTCTGCAGGCAGCCTGACCTTGAAATCCCCCTCCGAGAAGGCCATCATCGCGGCGAGCATCTGACGCGACTCAATTTCTGCCATTTCTACCGTATTGGCGTTCAACGATGAAGTCGAAGCCGGGGACGAGGCCCTGTTCAATAACGAATCGTTGTCAACCGGTTTCTTCCTCGACCTGCTTTTTTTGAACGTTGGGTCTGTGACCTGATTCATGGAGCTTCCTCGATCCAGTTTTATGTTCGTAGTAGTGGTGCAGCGCAGCAATCGACGTTCCCCAACATCGATCACCGATGATTGTCTGGGGAATGTGTATGAAAATGTGTAGGACGCTACTGACACCCTCGACGGTCGTGGCATCGCCCCTTTAAAACAGGCATCAAAAAACCCGCTTTGACTGTAGCCAAAGCGGGTTTCAAACTTCTGGTCCAGCCCTTGCCGGGCCCATTCAAGGACGCCTTAATAGCCTATTTCACAAAGCGGTTCTTGAGCACCCCGATTCCCTGCACTTCCAGTTCGACCACATCGCCGGGTTTCAGAAAGCGCATGGTCTCCAGCCCGCAGCCCGAACCCACGGTGCCCGAGCCGAAGAACTCGCCGGAGAACAGAGTCTCGGAGCGTGAGGCATGCGCGATGCAGTCTTCAAACTTCCAGCGCATGGTGCCGCTGTTGCCGCCACCCCAGCGTTCGCCGTTGACACGTACTTCCATCTCCAGGCTGTAGGGGTCGGTCATCTCGTCTGCAGTGACCAGACAGGGGCCGAGGATGTTGCCGGTGTCAAAGTCCTTGCCCTTGCCGGGGCCGAGCTGGCCGGGCATGTCTATGACCTGTTCATCCCTGGCCGACACATCGTTGAAGATGGTGTAGCCGAAGATGTGTTCGCGTGCTTTCTCCTTGCTGATGTCTTTGCCGGGCTTGCCGATGAAGACGCCGAACTCAAGTTCAAAATCAAGCCGGCTTGAATAGCCGGGCCACATCACATCGGTGCCGGTACCCACCACGTTGAGGCGGTTGGGGTGGTAAAAAATCGGCCGCTGGTACCAGACCTCAGGGATGGTGAGGATGCCCTTTTCTTCCATCTCGCGCATGGCGGCTGCCGGGTCCGGCGCTGACGAGGCGCGCACCTCGCGGGATTTCTTGAAGGCCTCGACCAGGTGTTCCTCAAAACACAAAAAATCGCGCATCTGCGGCGGTGCGGGTATGGGCGACAGCAACTGCACATCTGCCAGCTTGTGCGTCACACCCGCTGGTTTTGCATCCACCAACTGCTGTGCGAGCCTGACGGACTGGTCGCTGTTTTCAGCCATGGCGAGCACGCTGGCCAGCATGGGTGATGGTTTGGCGTGCACAGCCTCATGCGCGGCCTGAAGGTCGATGACGGTGGCGCCCCCGTCTATCAGGGCGCCGGCTTTAGGGGTTGAGTTTTTACCCTGGAAGGTCACGAGTTTCATGGTTTGGTCTTTCCTGTCTTTGGTTTTTTGGAAGGGGCGTCCGGCTTGGTGGCCTTTGTCTCGCCGCCCAGAAATGCACTTGAGAAAAAGTTGACGATTTCATCGATGACGGCCTGCTCGTCGCCGATGTCGCAGACCTTTCCCGACAGCCGTTTCACACGGTCGGGGTTGGAAAGAATCAGAAGCAAGGCGCCTATGAAGAAGTGGTAGGCCCAGGCGACTTTTCTGGCGCTCATTCTGGGCAGGGCTTTCTGCATGGCAGCCATGAACTCGAGCGCAATCGGGTCAAGCAAATCCGACACAATGCCGCGCTTGCCCTCTGCCGGGTCGCCCACCTCACGCGCAATCAGGCGGCTGTAGGCCAGGCCGCCCGGTTGCCGGCGCATCTCTACCCAGGGCCGGGCGAGCGCATCGAGTACCTCACGTATGGGTGGCGACTTCTGGTCGAGCACGACGGCCAGCGCTTCACGCCGCAGGCTGGAGACCGGCACGATGCGCCGCTCGAACACGCCGCGGTAGAGCTTGTCTTTGGAGCCGAAGTGGTAGTTGACGAGCGCCAGCGTGACTTCTGCACTGACAGCGATGTCGCGCATCGATACGCCGTCAAGGCCGTGCTCGGAGAACAGTGTTTCTGCTGCGTCAAGGATGAGCACACGGGTGCGCTCGCCATTTTTATTCGCTGATGGAGCCTCGGACTGCGGAGTGCTGGCGGTTTTGGTCTTGGTCAGGGTTTTCATCAATTATTGGACGTTCGTTTAATTCTATGATTCAATCCGTTTATTGAACAGTCGTTCAACTATAGGGTTTACCCAAACCTGCATCAACAACCATCAAAGGAGCCAGACATGGTGTGGAAAGTCAGAAGAGTGGTCACGGGCCACGACGCAAGCGGCAAGTCGATATTTACCATGGACGGCCACGCGACCTGCGTGAAAGAGATGGAATCCATGCCCGGCCTGGCGCTGACGGACCTATGGGAGACAACGACGGCGCCTGCCGACAACGCGGGCAACCATGACCCTGCAGATCGCCCTGTGAAGCTCGAACCGCCCAAGGGCGGCAGCATTCTGCGCATTGTTGAATTTCCGCCGGACAAGGTGTGGCGCAACAACGCCGATGCGGCCACGGCCTTCACGTCGATAGGCGCGGGCCATGCGAACGACAAGGGCAACAGCGACCCCATGATGCACACAACCCTGACAGTGGACTACATCATCGTGCTCAAGGGCGAGATCTTCGCCATCATGGACGAGGGTGAAAAGCTGCTGAAACAGGGCGACATCCTGATCCAGCGCGGCACCCGCCATTCATGGAGTGTGCGCGGTGATGAACCCTGCATCGTCGCAGCCATCCTGGTCAGCGCCCTGCCCGTGCCGGGAAGTGCAGCCACCGCGCATTGAACACGAACAGCACAAACAGCCATCAACAACACAGAGACAAGAGCAAGAGCAAGACCATGACACGCAGAAAAATCATTCTTTCAACACTCGCTGCCGCCGCCTCGTTCGCCATCGGCATGGGCGCCAACCCGGCATTTGCCCAGGCCGCCTGGCCCAACAAGCCCGTGAAGCTGGTCGTACCCTTCCCTGCGGGCACATCGCCCGACACGACGGCACGGCTGGTCGGCGACAAGCTCTCGCAGATGTGGGGCCAGCCGGTGCTGGTCGACAACCGCGCAGGCGCAGCGGGCGGCATAGGCGCAGAGAACGTCAAGCAAAGCCCGGCTGACGGCCATACCGTGCTGTTCACGGTGTCGTCCGTCATCACCATCAACCCGCATGTGTATGCCACGCTGCGCTACAACCCGCTGACCGACTTCACCGGTGTGGCGACGGTGGCCATCATTCCATACGTGTTGATTGCGACACCCGCGGCGCCGTTCAACAACCTTGCAGAACTGGCAGAGGCTGCCAAACGCAAACCCGGCGGCATCGACTACGCATCCTACGGCGTGGGCTCGCAGACGCAGGTGGCGGTCGAGATGTGGTCCAAGCAGATGGGCATCAAGCTCAACCATGTGCCGTATGCAACCAACCCGTCTGCAGACCTGATGGGCGGCACCGTCAGCCTGCTGTTTGACCCGGCCACCACGGCCATACCGCTCATCAAGGGCAACAAGGTGAAAGCGATTGCGGTGTCCAGCGAGCAGCGCCTGGCCGCCCTGCCGAATGTGCCTACCGCGTCGGAGTTCATACCCGGCGCGGTATCCACCGCGTGGCACGGCATGTTTGTACCGAAAGGCACACCGCCTGCCGTGATTGCAAAGGTCAATGCCGATGTACTGAAGGTGCTGGCCATGCCCGACGTGCGCAGCCGCATCACCGACCTGGGCCTGCTTGTCGGCAGCGGCAGTGCTGAAGACCTGAACACCCGGGTGGTGGCCGAGCACGCCAGCTGGGGCCGCGAGATCCGCAACCTGAACATCAAGCTGCAATAAACGTCGGACAAAGAAACAAAAAGGAAAACACATGAGACAAGCGATACGCCGCGTGGTCACGGGCCACAACAAGAACGGCCAGTCGGTCATCACCATCGACGACGACGCACCCAACGCCACAGCCGTCGAAGGCTGGCCTGGCCTCTACATCACGGAGCTTTGGGTGACAGGCGAGATGCCCATCAACAACATGGGCGACACCGACCAGGGCGCACGCAAGATGCGGCACGACCCGACGCCCAACGGCACGGTATTCCGCGTGGTGGAGTTTCCGCCCGAAAGCAGGATGTCCGGCATCGACACCCAAAAAGCTTTTGAAGCCATGGGCAGCCACAACAAGCCCCGCGCGCAAGACTCGGCCAAACACGCCTCCATGCACAAGACCAATTCCATCGACTACCTGGTGGTGACCGCAGGCGAGATGTGGATGGTGATGGAAGAGGGCGAAACCCTGCTCAAGCCGGGCGACTGCATCGTGCAGCGCGGCACCAACCACGCCTGGGTCAACAAGAGCGACAAGCCCTGCATGCTGATGGCGATATTGATTGACGCGGTGCCTGCGCCCTGACGCTACCCGAGTAGAAAAAGCGGCCTCCGGCACCCTCGGAAACGGCGGGGCGCTGATTTGCACGTTTTCGCTCTGCGAAACATATTTGCGTTGTAATCGTTCCAGCCGGGACCCGATTTCCGGAATCCCATAACGAACCGGAGACACGCATGCAAATCAGCGCCGTCATGCGCTCGCTGGCCTTCATGGCCGCAGCCCTTTCCTGCCTTTCAGCCGTCCACGCGCAAAGCCCGGCCTACCCCGACAAGCCCATCAAGCTCGTGGTGCCCTACGCCCCCGGCGGGCCGACCGACCTGGTGGCGCGCTCGATGGCAACGACGCTGTCGCAACAGCTGCATCAACCCGTGGTGGTTGAAAACCGCGCCGGCGCGGGCGGCGTGATCGGCACCAGCTTCGTCGTCAATGCCCCTGCTGACGGCTACACCCTGCTGCTGGGCCTTCAGGGGCCCATCACCATCAACCCGGCGCTGACCAAGGTGCCTTACGACCCCTTCCGCGACCTGGTGGCGGTGCGCATGATTGCTTCGGCGCCCATGGTGTTGATGGCCAGCAAAAAGTCGGGCGTCGCCAAACTGGCCGACATCACGACGCTGTCAAAAACAAAAACATCGGGCCTGAACATAGGCTCGCCCGGTAACGGCAGCCTGCCTCACGTAGCGGCGGAGCTGATGAAGAACCAGACCGGCGCGAACCTTACCCACGTACCGTACAAGGGTGCCGGCCCGGCATTGGCCGACCTCACCGCCGGGCACATCGACCTGCTGTTCACGGATTTGCAGGTAGGCCTGCCTGCCATCCAGGCTGGCCTTGTCACGCCGCTGGCGGTCACCATCCCCATGCGTTCGCCCAAGCTGCCCAACCTGCCGACCATGGCAGAGTCCGGCTTCGGCAACACGCGCCTGGCCGGCTGGTATGGCATCTTTGCGCCGAAAAACACGCCACCCGCCGTGGTGGCCCAGATCAACAAGGCGGTGGACGGCATGTTCCAGGACGCGGCCTTCAAGCAGTTGCTCGAGAACCAGGGCGCGCAGCAAAGCACTGCGGACAATACCCAGTTCATGAAGTTCCTGCACGATGAATACGATCAGTGGTCAAAGCTCGGCAAGGCCATCACCATCAAGATGGATTGAGTCCGGGATGCAGGGAACAAGCGAACAGCTGGCCGCCTGGGTGGCCCGCCTGCAGTGGGACGACATTCCGCAGCATGTGCGCAAGGCGGCACGGCTGCACATCCTGGACGTGGTCGGTGTCATGCTGGCCGCGAGGCCGTCAGAGGTTGTCAATGCGGCAGCCCGCGCCATGGCGCAGACCGACCCCGGCTCCCAGGCGAGGGCATTGGGCTTTGACAGTACCCTCTCGCTGGGTGGTGCGGCGTTTGTGAACGGCGTCATGGCTTCGGTGCTGGAGTTTGACGACACGCATATCGAGTCGTTTGTGCATTCAACCATTGCGCCCTTCTCGGCCGCTGCGGCCCTTTGCCAGGCATCGCACCTGGCGGGCCCGCTCCTCATGCAGGCTGTCATCGTGGGCAGCGAACTGGGTTGCCGCCTGGGCCTGGTGTCACCCTCGCGCCTGCACAGCGCAGGCATACACCCGTCGGCCATCATGGGCACGTTCGGTGCCGTCTATGCGCTGGCCACGCTTCGCGGCCTGCCCGCTGCGCAAATCGTCAGCGCCATCGGCCACAGCGCAAGCATGTGCGGCGGCCTGATGGCTTCATGGGAAGACGGCGCATCAACCAAAACCCTGCACGTCGGCATGGCTGCGGGCCAGGCGGTCCGCGCCGTGGCCCTGGCTGCGGAAGGCATCAGCGGACCGGTATCGGCCTTCGACGGCCGCTACGGCTGGTTCCGCACGCACCTGCAAAAAACACCACCTGAAGAGTTCCGTTTCTCCAAAGCCACTGCGGCGCTCGGGCAAGACTGGGAGATGCTCAATGTCGCCTCCAAGCCCTACCCCAGCGCCTTCACCATTCACCCTTATGTCGATGCGGTGCTGGCGCTGAAGGCAGCGCACGGGATGGATGCGTCGCACATCACGGAAATCCGCTGCGAAGTCGCGCAAAGCTCTATCGCCACGCTGTGCGAGCCGGTGGCCGAAAAGCTGCGGCCACGCACCACCTGGCACGGCCGCATCAGCCTGCAGCACTCGCTGGCTGAAGCCTTCATCATCGGCAAAATGGACAAGAACGCCTACAGTCCCGAGGCACTGCACGACCCGCACATCAATGCGCTGGCCGACAAGGTCAGCTACCGGGTGGCGCAAAAGCCGGTCGATGCGAAAAAATCGGGCGCGCATGTCACCATCTTCCTCGACGACGGCAACAGCATGCAGCATGTGATCGACAGCGTGCGCGGCACGCGTGACAATCCGATCTCTGAGGCAGACTATTTCGACAAATTCCGCTCCAATGCAGAGGGCGTCATCGCCCCGGCGCTGGTGGAACAGACCATAGACAGCCTGATGCGCCTGGACGAACTCCCGGATGTTGCCCCGGTGTTCGACAGGCTCGCAGGCTGACACAACTTTCGGGCCAAGTCATGCACATCGCCGCCATCGCTGTTTTACCCTGCCACCAGCGCATGCGCGATGCGGGCTGGAAATTCGCACGTGCCACCGTGTCGAAAATCGAGGGGTCGGTGTTGTCGCTGACTGACGATGCCGGCAACACCGGCCTCGGCTACGCGCATGCCATTCCGGCCATCACCACGCACGGTGAAGGCGCCCGCTCTGCACTCGAGCTGGTCAAGCCCCTGCTCGAGGGCCGCGCGCTGCAGGACATCGCCCTCATCATGGAAGAAGTGGAACGCAGCCTGGCCTTCAGCTACAGCGTCAAGGCCGCTGTCGACATGGCGCTGCACGATCTTCTGGCCAGGCGCGTGGGTGTGCCCATCCACGTGCTTCTGGGCGGCAGGATGCGCAGCGAAATACCCCTGGCGCGCATCCTCTCGATCAAGTCGCCTGCGGAGATGGCAGGCAAGGCGGCGGCACTGACCGAAAGCGGTTTCAAACAGCTCAAGCTGAAACTGTCAGGCGACACGGCTCTCGATGTCAGCCGCGTCGCGGCGGTGCGGGATGCGGCCGGCCCGGATGTGGTGCTGACGCTGGACCCCAACCAGTCCTACAGCGCCAAACAGATGATGACGGCCTTCGCGCGCATGGAGCGTTACGACATCGCCCTGATCGAGCAGCCCGTACCCGCACACGACTGGGCCGGTCTCGAACTGCTCACGCGCAGCCTGCCAGCGGCCGTCGAGGCCGATGAAAGCGCAGTCACCGTGCATGACGTCTACAGGCTGGTGTCAGGCCGCGTCGTGGATGTGATCAACCTCAAGGTGACCAAGCTCGGCGGCTTCAGGCATTTCATGGAGGCCGTGCGCATCTGCGAAGCAGGCGGCGTGGTGTGCCGTGTCGGCGCCGCCTTCGGCCCCTCGCTCATGCAGGCCATGAACGCGCAGGCGGCAAGCACCATCAAGACCCTGCCCTATGCCTGCGAACTGTCGGAGCATGAAAACCTGCTGGATGACCCGTTCACCGGATTGACGATCAACAGGGGGGTGCTGACCTTGCCGGATTCACCGGGCTGCGGCATTGTGCTCGCCTGAAGCCCACCTGCTTTCCTGATCTATAGACCGGCAAATAAAAAATCCCGCCAGCGCATATGCAGTGGCGGGATTCTTGTTTGCAGAAGACGCTTAAGACGCAGCGCCGAAGCTGAACACCCCAGGGTCGCGCACCGGGTCAACGCTGACCGGGATCACGCTCTTGGGCGGGAAGCGCCCTTCAAGCAGCAGCTTGCTCAGCGGGTTCTCGATGCGCTGCTGTATCGCACGCTTCAGGGGCCGTGCGCCGAACACGGGGTCGAAGCCGACCTTGGCGAGTTCTGCAATCGCAGCTTCCGAAACTTCCATCGTCAGGTCCATCTTCTGCAGGCGGCCGATGAGGGTCTGCAACTGGATGCGGGCGATGGACTCGATGTTCTTCGCGTCCAGCGAATGGAAGACCACCGTCTCGTCGATGCGGTTCAGGAACTCGGGGCGGAAGTAGTTCTTCAGCTCGTCCGTCACGGCCTCTTTCACCTCTTCATACGGCCTGCCCACCATGGTCTGGATGATGGGTGAGCCGATGTTGCTGGTCATGACGATGACGGTGTTCTTGAAGTCCACTGTGCGGCCCTGGCCGTCAGTCAGGCGGCCATCGTCGAGCACCTGCAGCAGCACGTTGAAGACGTCGGGGTGGGCTTTTTCCACCTCATCGAGCAGCAGGACGCTGTAAGGCTTGCGCCGCACGGCCTCGGTCAGCGTGCCGCCTTCTTCGTAGCCGACATAACCCGGGGGCGCGCCGATCAGGCGGGCGACCGAGTGTTTCTCCATGAACTCGCTCATGTCGACGCGAATCAGGTGGTCTTCGCTGTCGAACAAAAAGCCCGCCAGCGCCTTGCACAGCTCGGTCTTGCCGACGCCGGTGGGGCCGAGGAACAGGAACGAACCTGTTGGGCGGTTGGGATCAGACAGGCCTGACCGTGAGCGGCGAATGGCATTGGCCACCGCGCCGATCGCTTCGTCCTGGCCGACTACACGCTCGTGCAGCTTGCCTTCCATCAGCAGCAGCTTGTCGCGCTCGCCCTGCATGAGTTTGCTGACCGGGATGCCGGTGGCGCGCGCCACGACTTCGGCGATCTCTTCGGCGCCGACCTGGGTGCGCAGCAGCGTGGGCGCGCTGGTGGCGCCCTTTTCGGATTCGCTGTCCTGCGCGGCCTTCAGGCGCTTTTCAAGGTCTGGCAGCTTGCCGTACTGCAGCTCGGCGACCTTGTTGAAGTCGCCCTTGCGGGTGGACTCCTCGATCTGGAAGCGGATGCGGTCAATCTCTTCCATCACGTCTTTCGAGCCGAGGGCCTGGGCCTTCTCGGCCTGCCAGATCTCGTCGAGGTCGGAAATTTCCTTTTGCAGCTTGGTGATTTCTTCCTCGATCAGGCCGAAGCGCTTTTGTGAGGATTCGTCTTTTTCACGGCGCACGGCTTCGCGCTCGATCTGCAACTGGATGAGCCGGCGGTCGAGCTTGTCCATCACCTCGGGCTTGGAGTCCATCTCGATCTTGATCTTGGCCGCAGCCTCGTCGATCAGGTCTATGGCCTTGTCGGGCAGGAAGCGGTCAGTGATGTAGCGGTGCGAGAGTTCAGCCGCCGCGACGATGGCCGGGTCGGTGATCTGCACGCCGTGGTGCACTTCGTACTTCTCCTGCAAGCCGCGCAGGATGGCGATGGTCGCTTCCACGGTCGGCTCGCCCACCAGGATTTTCTGGAAACGGCGCTCGAGTGCGGCGTCTTTCTCGATGTACTTGCGGTATTCGTCCAGCGTTGTCGCGCCCACGCAGTGCAGCTCGCCCCTGGCAAGCGCAGGCTTGAGCATGTTGCCGGCGTCCATTGCGCCTTCGGCCTTGCCGGCGCCCACCATGGTGTGCAGCTCGTCGATGAAGACGATGGTCTGGCCTTCGTCCTTGGCGAGTTCATTGAGCACGGTCTTCAGGCGCTCTTCGAACTCCCCGCGGAACTTGGCGCCCGCCAGCAGCGCGGCCATGTCGAGCGACAGCACACGTTTGCCTTTGAGCGAATCGGGCACCTCGCCCGCGACGATACGCTGGGCCAGGCCTTCGACAATGGCGGTCTTGCCGACACCGGGTTCGCCGATCAGCACCGGGTTGTTCTTGGTGCGGCGCTGCAGCACCTGGATGGCGCGGCGGATTTCATCGTCGCGGCCGATGACCGGGTCGAGCTTGCCCAGACGGGCGCGCTCGGTCAGGTCAAGGCAGTATTTTTTCAATGCTTCGCGCTGGCCTTCGGCATCGGCGCTGTTGACGCCCTGCCCGCCGCGCACGGCGTCAATCGCGGCTTCCAGCGACTTGCGGTTCAGGCCGTTCTCCTTGGCCAGCTTGCCCACATCACTTTTGCTGTCGGCCACAGCCAGCAGGAAGAGTTCGCCAGCAATGAACTGATCGTTGCGCTTGATGGCTTCCTTCTCGGTCGCCTGCAGCAGCTTGGCCAGTTCGGGGCTGACCTGGATCTGGTCCTGACCCTGCACCTGGGCAAGTTTTTTGACCGCCGCCTCCGTCGCCTTCGTCAGCCCGGGGACGTTGACGCCAGCTTTTTCAAGCAGCGCGCGCGGCCCGTCGTCCTGGCGCAGCATGGCCAGCAGCAGGTGCGCCGGCTCGATGTAGCCGTTGTCATTGCCCAGCGCGAGCGACTGTGCGTCGCTGAGGGCTTCCTGGAACTTGGTGGTGAGTTTGTCTTGTCGCATGGGATGCTTTCTCCGAACTTTGGTTGCCGAACAGTTCAGGCCACCCGGCGCATTTTCAAGCGCTATATCAGTTGGTGGCTTGCGCCATGTCAAAGTCAGCGGTGTGTCGCGCACGAGAAGCGACTGAAGACCTGCAGCCCGCCAGCGAGGCCAGAGTGTGCGCACGGCAGCACTCGGCGAAATTTATTTGCTATTTATTCAATAGCTGCTCACGCATGTATTTAAAGGGCTGCAGCCTGTTTTAGGCTAAAAAATGGCCTGTTTTAGGCTATTTTTAGTCCAGAAATCGGTCCCTCTTGTGCTGTGGCCGCCAAATGTTAATACCCATATTAACTTTTTGCTATTTTTTAACGTGTACGTTAAATTTTTGCCGTAGGTGTTAAAAATTGAGGTGCTGGACCGCTCCAGCCTGTCATTGCGGGCTTGACCCGCAATCCATGGCGCACAAAGCGGGGGATGGATCCCGGATCGCGCCCGGGACGACGTTAGTGAGTTGCCGTTGTGCCCTTCATGACCAGGCCGGGTCTCGCCCCGGCGGGCGAGTTACCTTTCTTTGGGCGAAGCAAAAGAAAAGTGACTAGCCGCCGGGCTACCCCCGGCTTCTACGAGAAGGGCACGACCCCCCACAAAACGCACAGATGGATCCCGGAGCAAGTCCGAGATGACGGCTTGCAACCCTGCGTCAAGTGGACGTCTCCATCAACGCCTCACGCGAGGAGTCTGGAATGTACGCAAATTTCTATGAAATGCGTCTGAGCTTCTGTTGAGCGACGACATTCGCGCAGAATTAATCGGCGCTCAAGCTGATCAGGTTTTCATTAAAGTATTGAGCCATCACAGCGAAGGCGCCCGTAGACCAGCTTCGAGTCGCGGGGCTGACATAGGTTTGGCTGCTATCACACCTTCTGTAAATTATCATTTCCTTACCCGCGACCTCCGACATCGCGTATCGCTCAATCACCGCCCATCTTTGCGGGTCAATGCCCAATCGGCTTGCTATCGCAGGGAAGTTTCGAGTTTTGATTAGCAATTCATTTTTTACTTGACCGATCTGACCAAGATTGACGAACTGCGCCAGGTAAATGTCATTGACGGGATTTGCAACAGCGGTATAAATTTTCCCCCTAATCTCCTCATCCAGATCATTTGACTCAGCTGAATTCGTCGAGGCTATGGATTTACCATCCGCATTAAAAGTTCGCTGGAAGGCCTCAAAACTCCAGGCTTCGACTTCCCCACCAAGGCGAGGAAAAAAATGAACAACACCGAAAATGCTCCGCAAACTTTGCAATTGATCTGAGGACAAATCAGATTGATAAGCTTTGACGAGGCAATCACCCCATAGCTCAAACTGTTGTTGTGCCTGAGTTGGCGTGATTGGTACCGCGCCATGTCTTGCCCCGTAAGCCTTAAGGTCCTCCACTACTTTTGCGTTTCTGGCAGGTGTGAAGGTTCGTTTCACGCTTAGTTGTATGCCGCTAACAGGTATTTGGTAATTTCGGTAGTGGAGCGCTTTGAGCATTTCACTCGAATTACCATACAGCCACCGCTGGTTGACATAGGTCCTAAGCTCGGACTCACTTGGCATCTGACTTTCTATATTCTGTGCAGATGAGCCACAAGCACACAAGATCAAAACAAGCGCAAAAAATACACCGTTGAGATGACGAGTCATCGGGGAAGCATTTAGTGGGTGCAGACAGGCAGGAAGTTGACTAATAAGAAGCGTTGGGGTCATACGGACCCATCCTGACAGCGAAACAAAACCGCGTCAAATGCAATCGCCTCAACTCACTCAATGGTCCGCAAAAATTTATCAGCCTGGTGCAGTAGCCTTGAGCGCAGCTTGCGAGAAGCCAGCGATATTGGCGTAGTTCTCGGCGATCTTGCGCAACTCGTCCTGGCTGATCAGGTCGTCAATCTTGCCAAACGGCTTGCCGCCACTGAGCTCATCAGCCTTCATGATGATGAAATCAGGCGGCGTCGAGCGGTTGGTCTCGACAATCCTGCCGGTGGTCTTCAGGCGCAGGTCTTCGTAGCTTTTCAGCGCCGCCAGCGGGTCGGCGTGCTGCTGCAACTGGTCGGCGAGTGTGCGGCCGTCGATGAGGGCCTGCGCCGAGCCGTTGGAGCCGCGCGGGTACATGGGGTGGGCCGCATCGCCCAGCAGCGTGATGCGTCCAAAGGTCCACTGCGCCACCGGGTCCTTGTCGACCATGGGGTATTCGAGGATTTCTTCAGAATTGGCGATCAGCGCCGGCACATCCAGCCAGGGAAAGGTCCAGTCCTTGAAGATGCCGGCGAAGTCTGCCGCCTTGCCCTTCTGGTTCCAGTCGTTCATGTCGGTGGCGTCGCCCTGGATTTCTGTGGTCCAGTTGATGAGCTGCATGCCGTCGTCATCAAGCTTGTCGATGATGGGGTAAATCACCATCTTGCCGGTTTCTATGGTGCCAACGCGGATGTAGCTTTTGCCGGTCAGTATGGGTTTGTGCCTTGTCACGCCGCGCCAGGTGTTGATGCCGGCAAAGGCGACTTTCTCGTCGGGGTAGAACTGCTTGCGCACCGCCGAGCGCACGCCGTCGCAGGCGATCACCACATCGGCACGTACCGGCTCGCGTGCGGCACCCGTAGCCGGGTCGATAAAGCGGAGGGTGGCGCCGCTGTCGTCCTGCTCTACGCCCACACAGCGGTAGCCGGTGTGGATGCGGTCAGCGCCGAGACGGACCAGCGCTTCGTCATACAAAATGCGGTGCAGCTTGCCGCGGTGAATGCCGAGCTCGGGCAAGGCATAACCGGCATGGCGGCCGCGCGGCTCCTTGTAGATGAACTGGCCGTAGCGGTTGAAAAACACGCTTTCGAGGTTTTCAATCGCGACGGCTTCGAGCTTCGCCTGCACGCCCAGCGCCGCCAGCTCGCGCATGGCATGCGGCAGCAGCGTGATGCCGACGCCCAGCTCTTTCACCTCGGGCACCGCCTCATACACATCGCAGTCCAGGCCGAGCTGCTTGAGCGCCAGCGCGAAACCGAGACCCCCAATACCGCCGCCGACGACGGCGATTTTCATGTTCTTGTTCATCACTTCACAACTCCTTGAATAATTCGCAGCACTTGCCTTATTTCGGCGTCACCGGGCTCAGGCGTGTTTGCTGTCCACGCGACGAACTCATCGGGGCGCACCAGTACCAGTGCGGCGGCATAGCGCAGGACTTCGCCTTCAGGCGCGGCCACACAAACAGTCAGGGGCAAATCCAGTTCAGCCGCTGCATGCCGGAAGCGGTCGACAGTGGTTTGCGGCACGCCAATCGCCAGCAGGGTAACGCCGGCCCCAAGGGCCTCGAAGACGTTGCCACCCGAAGAAAGAAGGGCAGGCGCGAGGTGATGCCCTGCACGCGCCTCGAACCGGTGCGCCCCCCTGGCGCTGCACACAGCATCGGCAGAGTGAGGCCACACCACCGGCGAGCCTTCGTAGTTCGGTTCATATGAATGGATTTCGCCAACCACGCCGGCGGCCCGCTCCTGCCACGCCGCCTCGAACGCAGGCCGGTCACGTTCAGGGTCATGGGCGGCCAGAAAGCTGCCATCGTTCTCTATGGATTTCGCGATGAAGTCGTCTATGGTTGACCTGAACACCGGACGGCGTTCAGCGTCATAGGAATCGAGCAGGCCTTCACTGCCCCACCCTTGCAAAGTGGCGGCGAGCTTCCATCCGATGTTTCTGGCATCTTCGAAGCCAGAGTTGACGCCATAGCCACCATAGGGCGGATGGCTGTGGGCGGCATCGCCCGCGATGAATACACGGCCTTTGCGGTAGGAGTCCGCGAGCATGAAGCGCAGGTCCCAGAAACCGATGTGTTCAAACTCAACGTCAATCGTTGCACCTATCGACTCGTACAGATAGGCCTTGAAGTCGAAGTTGTCGGCAGTCGTGCCAGGCGGCACCGGTGCGTGAAAGAACCATGTGCTGCCCAGGTCCACACGCCCGAAGAACTTCCAGTAGCCCTTCAGGTCCGGGTGCAGGACGTTGTAAAAGGCCTTGTCCGGGTAGCGCTCCAGCAGCTTGTGAAGTTCCACCGACCTGAAAACCAGCAGCACCATCAGCCTGTCATGGTCGGTGCGGGTGTGCGTGATGCCTGCCTGCTCGCGAATGCCGGACCTCGCACCGTCACAACCCACGACATAGGCCACGCGCAAGACACGCTCACTCTTGTCAGCACGATTTGTGATGACGACAGAAACGCCGGTCTCGTCCTGAAGCACATCACCGGCGTCATGGCCGTACATGGTCTCTACATGCGAAAGCTCAGATACGCGTTGGCGCAGCACCGCCTCGGTGGCGTATTGGGGCAGTCGTTCATTCGCCTGAAAGTAGTAGGGCTTGACCAGGTCGCGCGGGAACCAGTCGTAGGCATATCGGCCAAGCAGGGTGCCGTATGCGGTCAGGCCGCCAATGCCATAGTCCGGTGGAATGGTGCGGGCCGCACGCAACTGCTTTTCTGCACCCCAGGCATGGAAATGCTCCATGGTGCGCGTGGTCAGGTTCTGGCCCTTGGGAATGGGCTGGGGTTGCTCGTAGCGCTCGACCACAATGCAGCGAACGCCGCGCTGCCCCAGCTCGATCGCCAGGCCCATGCCCACAGGGCCGCCGCCAACGATGATTACATCCGCGTCACGCGAAGTTTCGCTCCCGCCCGGGAGCATGCTGCTGGTTTCCACCGTCTGTCCTCAATTCAAATGTTTCATGGCGGTGGACCCGGGGTCCCCGTTCGGACCGCTGCCAGCCGCTTATTCGGCGGCGATGCCGTTGGTTTTGATCACCTTGCCCCAGCGCGTGTAGTCCTGGCCCACGATGGTGGTCAGTTCAGCAGGCGTGGAAGACGAAGCATCCAGCCCGCCCTTGGTCAGCACCGACTGCACGTCCGGCAACTTCATGATGGCTGCGATCTCGGTATTCAGGCGGCTGACCACATTGGCCGGCGTGCGGTTGGGCACAAAAAAGCCATACCACATGTCGACATTCAGGCCCTTCATGCCCAGTTCCTGCAGGGTGGCCACATTCGGTGCTGCCGGGTTGCGCTTTGCGCTGCCGACGGCCAGCGCATTGAGCTTGCCTGCCGTCACAAAACCCTGGGCCACGTGCACCGGCAGAAAGCCGACCATCAGCTCGCCGCCCAGCAAGTCCTGCACGTAGCCGGCCGTGCCCTTGTAGGGAATGTGCAGCATGGACACCTTGCCTTCAGACTTGAGCAGCTCCATCGCCATGTGGTGCGGCGTGCCGACGCCGGGCGAGCCGTAGCTGATGAAGCCGGGTTTCGATTTGGCCAGCGCCATCAGGTCTTTCAGCGACTTGATGTTGGTCTTGGGGTTGGACACCAGCATCAGCGTGCCATAGGCTGCCATGGACACCGATGAAAAATCCTTCACCGGGTTGAAGGGCACGTTCTGGTAGAGCTGCGAGGCGATCAGCATGGTGTTGGCGCCCATCAGCACGGTGTAGCCGTCAGGCGTGGCCTTGGCAACGGCGTCAGCACCGATGTTGCCGCTGGCACCCGGTGTGTTCTGCACGATCACGGGCTGGCCGAGACGTTCGCTCAGCTTGGGCGAGACGGCGCGGGCAATGGTGTCCATGCCGGTGCCGGGTGTGAATGGCACAACTATCCTGATGGTCTGGCCTGGCCAGGTCTGCGCCTGGGCAGCAACGACAAAGGCCATCAGCAGGCCAGTCGAAAGTGCACGTTTGATGAGGTTCATGATGTCTCCTGATGGATTCGGGTAAGTAAAAATGGGCGGCGCGGCTTCAACGAATCTTGAACACCGTCTCGGCATTGGTCTGGAAGAACTTCTTCTTGTCTTCCATGCTCATGTCCATGTTATCGAGCGCGATGACCTCGTCAAGCTGGTGCTGGTAGGGGTAATCCATCGCATACAGCACGCGGTCAACACCCAGCACCTGCTGAGAGAACTTGATGGCCGGCTCCCATGCCACACCGCTGTTGGTGATGTAGAAATTTTCCTTCAGGTAGTCGCCAGGCGTCTTCTTGATGGGCTTCATGCTTTCGTAACGTTTGGATGCAACTGTGGCGCGGTGCATGTAATTCAGGCGGTACATCCAGAACGGCAATGCTTCGCCCATGTGGCCGATGATCATGCGCAGCTTGGGGAAGCGGTCAAACGCACCCGAGGTGATGATGCGCATGGCGTGCAGGCCGGTCTCTACACCAAAGCCGTAAATCGCACCGTCAAGACCGGCTTCCTGGAAGGGCT
Source organism: Polaromonas sp. (assembly GCF_016185115.1). Taxonomy (GTDB): domain Bacteria; phylum Pseudomonadota; class Gammaproteobacteria; order Burkholderiales; family Burkholderiaceae_C; genus Polaromonas. The sequence continues at coordinate 156,118 of NZ_JACPOF010000029.1, forward strand.
CGATCATGTTCTTGGGCAACGAGTTGGGGTGCAGGTAGATGGGCGCGTCATGCGCTTCAGCGGCTGCAAGGATGTCCCAGAATTTCTGGTCAGACAGGTATTCGCCCTTGGTGTGCGAGTTGATGACGATGGCATTCATGCCCAGCTGTGTCACCCCGCGCTCGATCTCTTTTGCCGCGGCCGCAGGGTCTTGCGGCGCGACCGAGATCATGCCGGTGAAACGGGTGGGGTGGCGCTTGACCGCATCGGCCAGGAAGTCGTTGCCGACTTTCGCAAATGCCACCGCATCGTCCTTGTCCATCACCTGCACACCGGGTGAGGTCATGGCCAGCACCTGGCGGTCAATCCCGCATTCGTCCATGTGCTGGATGCGCAGCTCGTCCATGTCGGTCAGGCAGCGCATGATGTGTTTGGCACGGTCGCTCGGGCTGGTCATGTAAAAACCCATCAGGCCATTGAAGCCGGGGTCTACATTTCCCCTGGCGATGATTTTGCGATAGGCCTCCAGCAGTTCGGGCGGCGCGAAAGCCTCTTCAGTGGCGATGCGCTGGTAGTTGGGGGATTTTGGATGCATGGGGTCTCTCCGTTGGGTTCAAAAAAAGAATGAGCAGGCCTAGTTAGCCTTGATGTTGTTATCCAGAGCCAGCTGCTTCCAGAGCGGGATTTCGGTAGCGATGACTTTTGAAAATTCTTCAGGCGTGCTGCTTGCGGGCACCACAGACATCGCGGTGAAGCGGCTTTTGACGTCAGGCATGTTCATCACCTTCGTGATCTCTTCCTGCAGGCGCTTGATGACAGGTGCCGGTGTGCCAGCCGGTGCGAGCAAGCCGCTCCAGAACGACACCTTGAGGTCAACGCCCAGTTCGCTCAGCGTAGGCACACCGGGCATGTCTTTCAGGCGCTCGGAAGATGTCACGGCCAGGGCCTTCACTCGCCCGCCCTGCAACACGGCGGAAGCAGCGCCTGCGTCAACCAGCGTCATCGTCACGTCGCCGGAAATCAGCGCAGTGATGGCGTCGTTGCTGCCCTTGTAGGGGATGTGCGCAAACCTTGCCCCGGTTTTGGTATTGAACAGTTCAGTGACCAGCTGGAATGAGGCAGAGCTGGCGCCATAGTTGGATTTGTCAGGGTTTTGCTTTGACTGCGCGATCAGCTCCTGCACGTTTTTTGCAGGGTTGTTCGCGTTCGCCAGCAACAGCAGCGGAAAGGTGCCGAGAAGGGACACCGGCGCGAATTCCTGCGGCGCATACGGCAGCCTGGCGTACAGCGCGTAATTGAAAACATTGGGGCCGCTGGCCCCCATCAGCAGCGTGTAACCATCAGGTTTGGCCTTGGCTACAAAGGCTGCGCCCACAATCGAAGCAACACCAGGCCGGTTTTCAACCAGCACCGGCTGGCCCAGGCCAATCGCCAGCTTTTCAGCGACGATACGGGCCAAAGCGTCACTGCTACCGCCCGCAGAAAAACCCACCACAATGGTGACGGGCTTGTTCGGGTAGCTGCCGACCTGCGCAGCTGCAGGCACAACAACGGCTGCCGCCATCGCAAATGCCAGGACCAACTTCAGGGCCACGCGCTCGGTCTGCATTTAGTTCGCCTTGATGTTGTTGTCAATCGCGAGCTGCTTCCACACCGGGATTTCAGAGGCAATCACTTTGGCGAACTCTTCAGACGTGTTGCTCATGGGGATGACCGACATGGTGGTCATGCGTTTCTGCACGTCGGGCATGGCCACCGCCTTGGCAACGGCATCCTGCAGGGTTTTCATGACGTCGGCCGGCACGCCTGCAGGGGCCAGCAGGCCAATCCACAGCGAGACTTTCAGGTCAATGCCCAGTTCGCTCAGCGTCGGCACATTGGGGTAGTCCTTCATGCGCTGCGCCGAGGTCACAGCCAGCGCCTTGACGCGGCCGCTCTGCAGGCCGACAGAGGCCGGGCCCGCATCGGCCAGGGCCATGGTGATATCGCCGGCCATCACTGCAGTGACGGCATCATTGGCGCCCTTGTACGGAATGTGCGTGAACTGGCCGCCGGTCTTTTTCTTGAAGAGTTCGGTGATGAGCTGGAAGGATGCCGAGCTCGCGCCGTAGTTGGACTTGTCGGGGTTCTGTTTTGACTGGGCCACGAGCTCCTGCACAGTTTTGGCCGGGTTGCTTGCATTGACGATCAGCATGAGCGGCGAGTCGCTGACAAAGGAAATCGGCGTCAGTTCCTGCGGTGTGTAGGGCAGCTTGGCATAGACAGCGTGATTGAAGATGATGGGGCCGGGGGCACCCATCAACAGTGTGTAGCCGTCAGGTTTGGCCTTGGCGACATAGCTGGTGCCGACAATCGCGCCCACGCTGGGGCGGTTTTCAACAATCACCGGCTGGCCAATGATGGAAGGCAGTTTCTCGGCCATGATGCGCGCCATGGCATCGACACCGCCGCCGGCGGAATAACCGACGACGATGGTGACGGGCTTGTTCGGGTAGGCGCCCTGTGCGGCAGCCATCATGGGCATCATGGGCAGCAAAGCCATCGCGACGAAGGCCCGGCGGGCGAAATTCAATTTGTGTGTATTCAGCATTTTTGTCTCCTGTTTAAACAGTTATTTACGGTTGATGGGGCGCTCTTGCGGCGCCTCGTCGATCTCAAACTCTCCACAAATCTTTTTATTGAAGGCCTATCTGTACATTCAGCACGGCGGCCTGCCCTGCATCCACGGCCTTGAGGCAACGCGCAATGGCGGCCTCAACCTCAGCCGGGTCACTCACACATTCGCCATGGGCGCCAAAGGCTTGGGCAACTTTTTCAAACTGCCTGTCCTGCCCCTGCAGGCGCGCCTGGAATTCATTGGTTTTTGCAGCCACGCCATCGGGATAGACACGCAGCACGGCTTCTTTGACAGCCTGCCAGCCGCCGTTGTCGAGCACCACAGTGAAGATGGGCAAGTTGTAGCGCTGCGCCGTTGCATAGACCGACGTGGGCGTCGAAAAATGAAAACCGCCATCACCCACCACCTGCACCACGCGCACTTTGGGGTTGGCCAGTTTCGCGCCCAGCGCCATGCCGCCGCTGTAACCCAGGCCGCCGCCTGCACCGCAGAACAGGGTCAGTGGTTTGCAGCGTGGTATCTGGTTGAGCACGGCAAAGGTATTGCGTATGGCTTCGTTAATGACGAGGTCATCCGGCGAAATGGCTGCGCCCAGCGCCGCACACAACCAGGCCGCAGTGATGGCGCCCGGCTTGCCGTGGTCTTCTGCCGCATGGGCGACCACCGCCTTGCGTTCGACTGATGCCGCAAACCAGCCGTCGATGCGCGCCGAGACCTTTTTGTGAAAGGCGTCACTCGCTTTGGCACGGACAATTTTTGCGACCTGCCTAAGCACCGTAGCGCAGTCGGCCTGCACCCGCATGTCGGTGGCAAAGCCCCACATCGGGAAGTCCTTCTTGATCGGGTCCACATCGATGTGTGTCCAGCGCGTCTCGCTGCTGACCTGCACAAACTTGGGCAGCCAGGGCACATCGACATCCAGCAGCAGGCCGACGTCTGCATTGCCCACACCCTTGCCCGGCTCGAAGCCGGAAAAACACGGTGAGGTGCGCGAGATGTTCATGTGGCTGGGGCTGAACTCGAACACCTTGATACCGCAGAGCAGCGCGAGGTCTTCAAGGGCTGCCACCGCCTCTGCCTTGCGGCCGAGATATGACGTGACGGCAATGGGGTTGCTGGCCGACATGAGTTGCGCAGCAATCGCCTGGGCGCGCTCATCATCAATACCGCCGGACATCACCGGGCCGTAACGCTCGCCGCTGTAGGCCTTGACCTTGTCACCGTCAATCGTTTCGGCCAGCACTTCACGCGGCAGGGTCAGGTAGACCGGACCCTGCGGGTCGCTCTGCATGACGGAGTGGCCGCGCCGCAGCACCTCTTTTGCAATCACGCCTGTGGGCAGTGAGTAGTCCCACTTCACATAGGGCCTGACCACGCTGGCCATGTCGAACGGGTCCTGCACAAAATGCACATAGTTGTCGCGCGAGCCGGGCAGCTCGTTGCGCAATGTGTAGGGTGCCTTGCCTGCCATCAGCAGCACCGGCAGGCGGCCGCGGAACATGTTGTGCATGCCCATCGCAGCATTGGCGGTGCCCGCATCAACGTGCACCATGACGGCCTGGCCACGGCCCGTGACAGCAGCAAAACCTGCAGCCATGTGAATGGCCACGTTTTCATGCGGCACCAGCAGCATGTTGGGGTGCGGCCTGCCCTCTTGGTCCCAGCGCGCCAGCTCTTCAATGATGGAGACGTGGTCGGTGCCGAGGTTGCTGAAGACGTGCTCTATGCCGAGCTCGGTCAGCCCTTCGAGGAAATAATGCGCCCCGCTGCGTTGTTCGGCCTGGCTCATGTGTTGGTCTCGAAGTAGAAGTGTTTGGTCTGCAGGAAGTCGTTAAGCCCCTCTGCGCCGTGCAGGCGGCCATAACCGCTGTCGCGGAAACCACCGGTCTCTGCTTCGGCAAACAGTCGGTTGTGGCTGTTGGACCAGACCGTGCCTGAGCGCAGCGCTGCGGCAATGCGGCGCGACTTTTTCATGTCGCTGCTCCAGACGCTTGCGGCCAGGCCAAAGCGCGTGGCGTTGGCGCGCATCACGGCTTCGTCTTCAGTCGTGAAGCGTTCCATCACCAGCAGCGGGCCGAACAGTTCTTTCTGGATAAAGTCGGATTGCAGGTCATCGACCTCAATCAGGCTGGGCTCAATGAATGCGCCTTTGGCCAGAGCGCCGCCAGGCACATTGCCGCGCAGGAGGACGCGCTGGGTGGCAGCAGCGGTATCCATCAGGCCATTGATGCGATCGCGGTTGCGCACATCAATCAGGCAGCCCATCTGCGAGGCCGGGTCGTTGCCGGGCCCAACCTTGACGGCCTTGAGCGCGGCGGTGAGCTTGAGGGCAAACTTGTCGTAGGCTGCGTCTTCGACCAGCACGCGGGTGATAGCCGTGCATTGCTGGCCAGCCATGACCATGCCACCGGCGACCATGCCGGCCACCGTCTTGTCCATGTCGGCGTCTGCAAATACGACAGCAGGCGCCTTGCCGCCCAGTTCAAGCGACAGGCGCTTGAGTGTGGTGGCGGTGGTTTCGGCAATCAGCTTGCCCACTGCAGATGAGCCGGTAAAACTGATAACGTCGATATCGGGTGAGTCGCAGAGGAAGCGTGACACCTCGGCGCCGGATTCGGTCACGGAGTTGATGACGCCTGCCGGCACGCGCGCATCGCTGCTCATGCATTCGAGCACCATGTTGTTGACCACAGCCGTCTGGCAGGCGGGCTTGATGACCACGGTGCAACCTGCAGCCAGCGCCGGCGCCAGGGAGCGGACCAGCAGGGTCACGGGCGCGTTCCATGGCAGGATGATGGCGCAGACGCCTGCGGCTTCGCGGTCAAGCGATGAATAGCAGCCCGGCTCGACTTCGAGCACACGGCCGAACAGGTTGCGCGCCAGCCCGGCGTAATAACGCAGCTCTGAAATGCCCGCGCCTATTTCACCCAGGGCTTCGCGCCTGAGCTTGCCATTGAGGGTCACCAGCCAGTCGGCGATTTCTTCCTTGCGGGCATCGAGCTTGTCGGCAAAATCGAGCAGCACCTGGGCACGCAGGCGCGGGCTGCGCTTCCAGTCCGTGTTTTCAAAGGCGCGCAAAGCCGATGCGACTGCGGCTTCTGCCTCAGCTGCGGTACCTTCACAGAACTGGGCGGCGACTTCGCCGGTGGCGGGGTTGATGGCATTACCGAGGCGCTCTGCGCCGGCCACGTGGCTGACCCACTGACCATCTATCAGTTGTTTTGCTGTTTGCACTTTGTCTCCTGGAAATCTCTATGAGCATGGCAAGGCTATGGCTGCCTTGCGTTGGGTCAATGCTAATTAACTTTGATTTGGGTGACAATCACCTATTTTTAAGCCAGACCTTTTCCAGATCGCAATAAATCATGGACACACTTGCCAACCTCAAGGCCTTTGTTGCGGCGGCTGACGCGGGGAGTTTTTCGGCTGCGGCGCGCAAGCTGGACCTGGTGCCATCGGTCATTTCCAAGCGCATAGACCAGCTGGAGTGGCGCATACGCGCGCCGCTGTTTGCCCGTTCAACACGCAAGCTGACCCTTACCGACGTTGGCGACCGCTACCTGCCGACGGTGCGCGAGCTGGTGCGGCAGATGGACGATGCGCTGGATGGCATGGCCAGGTCCAGCGGCGACCTGGAAGGACACATCCGCGTGAAGGTACCGACCACCATGGCCATCCTTTACCTGAGTGACATTCTTTACAGTTTTCTGCGCAGCCAGCCCAAGATCAGTATGGACATCGTGCTGGCCGACCGCTCCGTCAACCCGCTGGAAGAAGGTTTTGATCTGGCGCTGGGCGCGAGACCCGAGTTGTATGGCGGCGTGCAGGACATTGCACTCTGCCGCCTCAAACGCTATCTGTGCGCCTCGCCCGCCTATCTGGCCAGGCGCGGCACGCCGCAGCATGTGAGCGAACTGCCCGACCACGACTGCGTGGTGTTTGCCACCACCGGGCCGCGCTGGGAGTTCATGAGCCAGCAGGGGCTGATTGGCATTGATGTGCGCCCCAAACTGCGCAGCAACGACGGCGCGGCCATCTGCAATGCAGCCATTGCCGGCAGCGGCATCGCTGTGCTGACCGACTACATGGCCGGACCGGCGATTCGTTCAGGACAACTGGTGGAGATACTTCCGGAGTTCGAGGTGCCAGATATCTGGCTCAAGGCGCTGGTGCCCGGCACACGCATTGCGCTGCCGCGTGTGCGCATGCTGCTGGACTGGCTGAAGCAGCACCTGGAGCAGTTGCCGCCGCTGGACAAGGCCACCGTCCAGACCTGAGGATGGCGCTCAACCCGCGTTGGGCTGGTCTATGCCCCACTTCGCCAGCGCTGCATCGTCGCTGACGCGGGCATCGACCCAACGCGCGCCCTCAGGCGTCTCTTCTTTTTTCCAGAACGGGGCCTGGGTCTTGAGGTAGTCCATCAGGAACTCGCAGGCCCTGAAACTTTCACCGCGATGCGCCGAGGTCACGGCCACCATGACCACCTGATCGAGCGGCTGCAGGAGGCCGACACGGTGCACAACACGGGCACCGAAGATGTCGAAGCGCTTGAAGGCCTCGTCAATCATGGCCTCTATGGCTTTTTCGGTCATGCCCGGGTAATGCTCAAGCTCCATGCTGCTGACGGTCTGGCCGTCATTGCGGTCTCTTACGGTTCCGGTAAACGTGCAGACGGCGCCTACCCGTTTGTCGTCCCTGCGAAGCAATTCGACTTCTTTTGCAAGATCGAAGTCCTCCGCCTGAATGGACACGCGGGCCATCATCTCAACCCCCGGTCACCGGCGGAAAAAAAGCGACCTCGCAGCCATCGACGAGGCTTGCCGACTCATCGCTCATGACCTGGTCAAGCGCCATGCGCACGGCCTTGCCGCGGGCCAGCACACCCGCGTAGGGCGTGCCCAGGGCCAGCAACTCGTCACGCAAACCTCCCAGCGTTGTTGCTGCGGTTTCGCGTGCCTCGCTGCCCTTGCCCACGGCTTCACGCACAGAGGCGAAATACTTGATGGTGACTTTCATGGCAAGGCCTTCACGCGATCAGCGACGAAAAGGGCAGGAACTGCACCGTGTCGCCATGGGCAATGCTTGCACCTGCGGGGTTGTCAATCACGCCGTCACCCCACACCGCCGAGGTGAGCACGCCCGAACTCTGGTTATTGAACAGGTCCAGTCCGCCAGCGGCGTTGCGCTTTACCCGCAGAAACTCCTGGCGTTTGTCGGGCCGGGGCCAGTTGAAATCGGCCCGCATGGGCAGGGGTTCCGCGGCCAGATGCGTGGCACCCTGGAGCCTGAGTATGAAAGGCCGCACCAGCACCAGGAAGGTGATGAAACTGGAGACCGGATTCCCCGGCAAACCTATGAAATGGGCGGCCTGTTTTTCATGTTCAACAAGGCCATAGGCAAAGGGCTTACCGGGCTTGATGGCCATTTGCCACAAGGCCAGCTTGCCAAGTGCCTCTACCGCAGGCTTGATGTGGTCTTCTTCACCGACAGACACGCCCCCGCTGGTCAGGATCAGGTCGTTCTGGCTGCAGGCACTTTTTAATGCGCCTATGGTGGCATCAAGACGGTCGGGCACTATGCCCATGTCGGTGACGGTGCAGCCCAGGCGCAGTAGGAGCGCACGCAGGAAGAAACGGTTGGAGTTATAGATGGCACCCGGCTTCATGTCGGCAGGCGCCACGTCGCCAGGCATGACCAGTTCGTCACCCGTCGAGAAAAGCGCCACCCGCACACGGGGTGCGACCTGCAGTGTGTCAAAACCAATGCTCGCCGCCAGGCCCAGCGACGCCGGCGAGAGCCGTTCGCCCTTGCTGAGCACCACAGCGCCGGAGGTCACATCTTCACCGGCACGGCGTATTGACGTGCCCGGTTTGGGCTGAGTTTTCACCTTCACGCCTGGCAGGCCACCGGCGACGGCCTCCACGGCCACGCAGTCTTCCTGCATCACGACGGTGTCGGCCCCCTGGGGCACTGGCGCACCGGTGAAAATGCGCGCAGCGGAACCGGCTGCGAGCGGCGAGCCGGCGCTGCCTGCAGGAATACGCTGGTGAACCGGCAGCACGGCATCGGCACCTGTCCAGTCGGCACAGCGCAAGGCATAACCATCCATCGCGCTGTTGTCGTGGGCCGGCACATTGAGGCCGGAGACGACATCCTGCGCCAGCACGCGCCCATCGGCATCAAAGGTGGACACCGCCTCGACACCCGGCAATGGCGCTGCATGCGACAGCAGCTCGGCCAGTGCATCAACAAGCGGCCTCAGGGGCGCGCGCGGTGGTGGTGATGAAACTGCAGTCATGGCATCAAACGTCCTGGGGAAGCCGGATTTCAAACGAATATTCAAATCGCTCCTGGTCGCGGATCAGGTAATCAGCCACCGCTTGTGGATTGTTGAGGTCCAGCACCGGGCGCAGGGTTTCATGAGGCAGCTGCGTCGCGTCGTCGGTGGCGATGGCGACGATGAAATCGTCTTCCATGTACATCGGCTCGCGCCCCGCGTAGTGGGCAGACGGAGCGCGCCAGACTTCTATCTTGAGCAGGTCGCTGCTCTTGAAGCCTTCAACCAGCACCCAATCCACACCCTCGTACAGCTCGGCAATCAGCTGGTGGACCGAGAGCTCTGCAGGTTGCTCGAACTCCCGCATGAGGGCCAGCCGGCGATCAGACGCCACGACCACCTCAAAGGCACCGGCTTCCCTATGGCGAAAAGTGTCCTTTCCGGGGTGATCAATGTCAAAGCGGTGATGCGCGTGCTTGACGACGGACACCCTGAGCCCCCGCGCCTTGAGGACGGGGATGAGCCGCTCGACCAGCGTGGTTTTACCCGATCCGGAAAAACCGGCAAACCCTACGACATTCATGCGCCTGCCTTCAGGTGTTTTTCAGTGAACATTGTCGGCAATGTAGCGCTTGATGAGCACTGCGTCAGGCGGCATCACTTGCACGCGCTTGGGCAGGGCTTCAATGCCTTCGAACCTTGCCGGCCTGTCGGGAAGGCGGCCCAGCGCCTCTTCAATGGTGGCTGCGAACTTGATGGGCAAAGCCGTCTCAAGCACGATCATGGGAATGCCCGGCTGCAGGTGTTCGCGCGCCACCTTCACGCCGTCGGCGGTGTGCGTGTCTATCATGGTGCCGAAGCGCCCATAGGTGTCCCTGATGGTCGCCAGACGATTGGCATGGGTGCTTTTGCCACTGACAAAGCCGTAGGTCGCCCGCGCCGATTTGAAAGCCGGCACATCGCTCAGATCGAACTGCCCGCTCTTGCCGAGCTGGTCATGGAAGAGCGCCCTGACCTTGTCACCGTCGCGCCCCAGCAGGTCAAACACAAAACGCTCGAAGTTGGATGCCTTGGAAATGTCCATGGACGGACTGGAGGTTTCGTGGGTGTCCGCGCTGGCCCGTACACGGTAAACCCCGGTACGAAAGAACTCGTCAAGCACATCATTTTCATTGGTAGCCACCACCAATTGGGCAATCGGCAGGCCCATCATGCGGGCGACATGGCCTGCGCAGACATTGCCGAAGTTGCCCGACGGCACGGTGAAACTTACTTTTTCAGCGTTTGATTTCGTCGCCTGGATGTATCCGGCAAAGTAGTAAACCACCTGGGCCATCAGCCGCGCCCAGTTGATGGAGTTGACCGTGCCTATCCTGTACTTGCGCTTGAACTCCAGGTCGTTGGACACCGCCTTGACGATGTCCTGGCAGTCGTCAAACACGCCATCGACAGCGATGTTGTGGATGTTTTCATCCTGCAGGCTGAACATCTGCGCCTGCTGGAACGGGCTCATGCGGCCGTTGGGCGAGGTCATGAACACGCGCACGCCTTTTTTGCCGCGCATGGCATATTCGGCGGCGCTGCCGGTGTCGCCACTGGTAGCGCCCAGGATGTTGAGCTCTTCGCCGCGCCGAGCAAGCTCGTACTCAAACAGGTTGCCCAGCAACTGCATGGCCATGTCCTTGAAGGCCAGCGTCGGGCCGTTGGACAGGGCCTCCAGCTGAAGGCCGGCTTCCAGCGGACGCAGCGGCACGATTTCAGGGGTGCCAAAAACTTCAGGCGTGTAGGTCTTGTGGCAAATCGCCTTCAGGTCTGCATCGGGAACGTCATCGATGTAAAGCGAAAGGATTTCAAAAGCGAGGTCTGCGTAAGAAAGCGACCGCCAGCTCGCCAGGGTGAAATCATCGACCTGCGGGTACTGTTCGGGCAGGTACAGGCCGCCATCAGGCGCAAGGCCTTCCAGCAGGATTTCACAGAAGCGCTTGCGGCCTGATGCGTCCGAGGCAGCGGCCCTTGTCGAGAGATAACGCATCAGACCAGCTCTTCCTTGCGAATGCGGATGATGGGTGCGAGTACGGTAGGCAGCGCCTGCATCTGCGCGAGGGCAGCATTCATTTTTGCTTCCACGCAATCGTGCGTGAGGATGATGAGGTCGGTCTGCGTGGAGCCCTCACCGCCAACTTCATCGGCTTCACGCTGCAGCACCGCATCGATGCTGATGCCGGATTCGGCGAGGATACCGGTGACTTTTGCCAGCACGCCGGCTTCGTCCGCCACGTTCAGGCGCAGGTAATAACTTGTGACGACCTGACCCATGTCGAGCACGGGTGTGGTGCTCATGGACTGCGGCTGGAAAGCCAGGTGCGGGACGCGCTGGGCGCTGTCAGCGGCGTGCAGGCGTGCGATGTCCACGAGGTCGGCAATCACCGCGCTGGCAGTCGGCTCACTGCCGGCGCCCTTGCCGTAGTACATGGTGGTGCCGACCGCATCGCCATGCACCATCACGGCGTTCATCGCCCCCTCAACATTGGCGATCAGGCGTTTTGCAGGGACCAGGCAAGGGTGCACGCGCAACTCGATGCCATTGGCCATCTGCTTGGTGATGCCCAGCAGCTTGATGCGATAGCCGAGCTGCTCGGCGTATTTGATGTCCTTGGCGCCGAGCTTGGTGATGCCCTCGACATAGGCCTTGTCAAACTGCACCGGCACGCCGAATGCGATGGCCGACATCAGCGCGGCCTTGTGAGCGGCGTCCACACCCTCGATGTCGAAGGTCGGGTCAGCTTCGGCATAGCCCAGGCGCTGCGCCTCCTTGAGCACCACGTCAAAGTCCGAGCCCTTGTCGCGCATCTCGCTGAGGATGAAATTGGTGGTGCCGTTGATGATGCCGGCAATCCATTCGATGCGGTTGGCCGTCAGGCCTTCGCGCAATGACTTGATGATGGGAATACCACCGGCAACTGCCGCTTCAAAAGCCACCATCACGCCCTTGCGGTTGGCGGCTGCAAAAATCTCGGTGCCATGCACGGCGAGCAGCGCCTTGTTGGCCGTGACCACATGCTTGCCCGCCTCAATGGCTTCGAGCACCAGTTGCCTGGCGATGCCATAGCCGCCAATCAGTTCGACGACGATGTCGATCTCGGGATTGGCAATCACGGCGCGTGCATCGGCAACGACGGTGACGTTTTTGCCCACAGCCGCCTGGGCGCGTGCAGTGTCGAGGTCGGCGACCATGGCGATCTCGATGCGGCGGCCAGCGCGACGCAGAATCTCGCCCTGGTTGCGCTGCAAGACGTTGAACACACCGCTGCCCACCGTGCCTATGCCCAGAAGGCCTACCTTGATTGATTTCAAACTCGTCACTTTTGTTTTCGCTTTCAGAACACTCTGGATTTTTATCTGCAACTCTGCCAACAAACCCGCTCAGGCGACCGGATGGGTCTTGCGGTAGTTTTCAAGAAACTTTGCAATGCGGCCAATCGCTTCACGCAGGTCTTCCTCATGCGGCAGGAAAACAATGCGGAAGTGGTCCGGGTTGGGCCAGTTGAAGCCCGTACCCTGAACCAGCATGACCTTGGTTTCCTTGAGAAGTTCGAGGAAAAACTGGCGGTCATCGGTGATCGGGTAGACCTTGGGATCCAGCCGGGGGAACATGTAAAGCGCGGCCTGCGGCTTGACACATGTCACGCCCGGAATCGCAGTGATGAGCTCATAGGCCAGATCACGCTGGCGCCGCAGACGGCCACCCTCGCCGGTCAGGTCATTGATGCTCTGATAGCCACCCAGCGCTGTCTGTATGGCCCACTGGCCGGGCACATTGGAACAGAGCTTCATGTTGGCCAGCATGTTCAGGCCTTCGATGTAATCCTGCGCCTGCTTTTTCGGGCCGGAGACAACCATCCAGCCCGCGCGGTAACCGCAAGACCTGTAACTCTTTGAAAGCGAATTGAAGGTCAGCGTCAGCACATCCGTCGAAAGGCTGGCAATGGCGGTGTGCCTGACGCCGTCATAAAGCACCTTGTCATAGACCTCGTCGGCCAGGATGACAAGTTCATGCTCGCGTGCAATATCCACAATCTTCTTGAGCAGTTCGTCGGAATAGAGCACGCCGGTCGGGTTGTTCGGGTTGATGACAACGATGGCCTTGGTTCTGGGCGTGATGCGCGCGCGGATGTCTTCCGGGTCGGGCATCCAGCCATTGTTTTCGTCGCACAGGTAATGCACGGGCGTACCACCGGACAGGCTGGTGGACGCGGTCCACAGGGGGTAATCTGGCGCGGGCAACAGGAGTTCATCGCCATCATCGAGCAATGCATTGGTGGCCATGGCAATCAGCTCACTGGCGCCGTTTCCCAGGTAAACATCTTCAAGGGTCACGCCCTTGATGCCCTGCTTCTGGGTTTCATGCATGACGGCCTTGCGCGCCGCAAAAATGCCCTTGCTGTCCGAATAACCCGCCGATGCCGGCAGGTTGCGGATCATGTCCTGCTGGACCTCTTCGGGTGCGTCAAAACCGAACACCGCAAGATTGCCCAGGTTGAGCTTGATGAGCTTCTGGCCTTCTTCTTCCATTTTTTTGGCCGCGTCCATGATGGGACCACGTATGTCATAAAGCACATTGGCAAGCTTGGCAGATTTGGTAATCGGTTTCATGCGTATTCTGGGATTAGGAACAGGAGCTGACCATCAACCCTGCCCGCAACTGGTGCACAGAAGGCCCTGGCTGCAGGAAAAATCGGGCGGAATCTATAATTTGACCACATAAAGTGCCTGTTTTCACTGGAAAACGGGCAGTTCCCGCCCTGATACCGCCCCGTTTGCACCACGCTGACAACACCACCTTCTCATGAAACTCCAGCCTGACCGCCTCGACGTCCAGTCCATCCTCGGCTACGGCCCCGGATGGGTGGGTTTGGGCAGCAATGGTGTGGCTGAAAAAATCGAACACAGCATCGTGATCGGCTCGCGCGGCGAAAAATTTGAATGGAAGTGCGCGAGGTTTGAAGACCTTACCGAAGCGCACTTCGCACTGCTGGCAGAAACACAGCCGGAGCTGGTGATTTTCGGCAGCGGCACACGCCTGCGCTTTCCGCCACCGGCCTTCATGCGGGCCCTGATGCAAAAACGCATCGGCATCGAAACCATGGACACGCTGGCGGCCTGCCGTACCTACAACATCCTCGCCGGGGAGGGGCGCCAGGTCATTGCTGCGTTGCTGATTGAGGCGGCAAGCTGAAAGAGCAACTCTTTCAGGGTAAAATCTAGGGTTGCGTATACCTCCAGGCAGTGGAGGGGCGCCGCGGCTAATTACAACCACTTTCGTCAGGGTCTACTCAGTATGGCAGTCGTCGTCAATAAACTCCTCCCCGAATTTGAAGCGAACGCCACCAGCGGCGTCAAGGTCTCCAACCAGTCACACATGGGCAAGGTCGTTGTCCTGTACTTCTACCCCAAAGACAACACCCCCGGCTGCACCACCGAAGCCATGCAGTTCAGGGACCGCTACAAGGATTTCGTGAAAGCCGGCGCCACGGTGTTCGGCGTGTCGCGCGACAACATGAAATCGCACGACGAATTCAAGGCCAAGCTTGAACTGCCGTTCGAACTGATTGCTGACACGGAAGAAAAAATGTGCCACATGTTCGGCGTGGTCAAGAACAAGATCATGTACGGCAAGAAGGTCAAGGGCATAGAGCGCAGCACCTTCCTGATCGGTGCAGACGGCACCCTGAAGGAAGAGTGGCGCGGCCTCAAGGTTCCGGGCCACGTTGATGACGTTCTCAAGGCCGTGAAAGCGCTGAAAAAAGCAGCCTGAGCACCTGAGGCCGTTGCGCAACAGTAGCGGGCAGGATTGAATTGCCCTGTCACCTGAGTTGTGCATAATGAGGCCATGCAGTTGAGTTTCACGACCGCGCTCACAGAAAAAGCCGCCCTGGTTTCAAGGCGGCTTTTTCACTTCTTGAACCCCCTTCTGGAGAGTTATACGCATGCCCTTGCCTCCCGCCCCGACAAAACGTGCCGCCCTCCTCTCCACCGACGCGCTGGACGCTCCGGCACGCTCACCCTCCAAAACTGCCCGTAATACCCATAATTCCGAGTCCTCGCAAAGACCCCCCGTCCTGGACCTTTTTGACAACCGTGCGACTGGCGGCGGCGACCACCCGGCGGCATTCAAGGGCAAGGAAACAGCCGGTAGCAAGGCCAGCACAGGCAGCTATAAACGCGAAGCCCCGCCGGCACCCCTGCCCGTGAAAACCAGGAAGGCAAAGCACACGGGCCCCACCAAGCTTTTTGTGCTGGATACCAATGTCCTGATGCACGACCCCATGTGCATGTTCCGGTTCGAGGAACACGACATCTTCCTGCCCATGATCGTGCTGGAGGAATTGGACAGCAACAAGAAGGGCATGACGGAAGTTGCCCGAAACGCCCGTCAGACCAGCCGCTCCCTGGATGCCCTGGCCGGTGCAAAAGATGCCGATATTGCCAAAGGCCTCAAGCTCAGCACCACCGGGCATGGCGAGGCCGGTGGCTGCCTGTTCTTCCAGACCAAGCCGCTGGACTACACACTGCCCATGAGCCTGCCGCAGGGCAAGGCCGACAACCAGATCCTGGGCGTTGTCGAGGCGCTGCGCAAGGAATACGCCCCGCGTGAAGTCGTGCTGGTGTCCAAGGACATCAACATGCGCGTCAAGGCGCGCGCGCTCGGCCTGGCAGCAGAGGACTACCAGAACGACAAGGTTCTGGAAGACGGCGACCTCCTCTATTCAGGCGCCCTGCCCCTGCCTTCGGATTTCTGGACGCGCCAGAGCAAAACCATAGAAAGCTGGCAGCAGGGCAGCCAGACCTTCTACCGCATTACCGGCCCCATCGTCGGCAGCCTGCTGATCAACCAGTTCGTATTTTTTGAGACCCCCGGTGAACCCCCGCTGTATGCGCGCGTGACGGAAATCCGCGCCAAGACAGCCGTGCTCAAAACCCTCAAGGACTACAACCACCTGAAAAATGCGGTCTGGGGCGTCACCACACGCAACCGTGAGCAGAACTTCGCCATGAACCTGCTGATGGACCCGGAAGTCGACTTCGTCACACTCGCAGGCACCGCAGGCACGGGCAAGACGCTGATGGCGCTGGCCAGCGGCCTGACCCAGGTGCTGGATGACCGGCGCTACACGGAAATCATCATGACCCGCGCAACCGTGTCGGTCGGTGAAGACATCGGCTTCCTGCCCGGCACCGAAGAAGAAAAGATGGGCCCATGGATGGGCGCACTCGACGACAACCTGGAGGTGCTGGGCAAGACCGACAGCGGCTCGGGCGAATGGGGCCGTGCCGCCACCAATGAGCTGATCCGCTCACGCATCAAGGTGAAAAGCATGAACTTCATGCGCGGCCGCACCTTCCTGAACAAGTACGTGATCATTGACGAGGCCCAGAACCTGACGCCCAAACAGATGAAGACCCTGATCACGCGCGCCGGCCCGGGTACCAAGATCATCTGCATGGGTAACCTCGCGCAGATTGATACGCCTTACCTGACGGAGGGCTCATCCGGCATGACCTACGCCGTTGACCGCTTCAAGGGCTGGCCGCATGGCGGTCATATCACGCTGGCACGCGGCGAACGCTCCAGGCTGGCTGACTTTGCCAGCGAAGTGCTTTAAAACCCCTGAAGCGCTCCAGAAACAAAAAAGCCAGATCAGTTGATCTGGCTTTTTTACGTCTTCAAAATCTGGTGGGAGATGCAAGTTTCGAACTTGCGACCCCTGCAGTGTGAATGCAGTGCTCTACCCCTGAGCTAATCTCCCTTTCGGTCAGCCTAAGATTATATGCTGTTTCAGGCTGGGACCCCGGCCTGCAGGGCACCAACGCGCCACAGGGTCTTGCCCTTGCTGGCCTTGTCGATGTCGTCCAGCAGCTTTTCGTGCTCGGCGCTTTCCTGCTCGCTTGCCAGAATCAGGGGCAACTCGAACCTGCTCAGGTCTATGGACGGCGCGGCCAGGTCGGTCTGCACCGCGCCAGCGACTTCCATCATCAGGCTGTTCTGACCACGCGTGAGGTTGATATAGACGTCGGCCAGCAGTTCCGCGTCAAGCAGGGCGCCGTGAAGGGTCCGGCCAGAGTTGTCGACTTCCAGGCGATCGCACAATGCATCGAGTGAATTGCGCTTGCCCGGAAACATTTCCTTGGCCATCACCAGGCTGTCAGTGACCTTGCCCACACAGTGCCTGATCGGCTGCTGGCCTATCAGTTCAAGTTCCTTGTTCAGGAAGCTCACGTCGAAGGGCGCGTTGTGGATGATGATCTCGGCACCGCGCAAATATTCAAGCAGTTCGTCGGCAATGGCTTCGAACTTTGGCTTGTCTTTGAGGAACTCGTTGCTGATGCCGTGAACCTTGAGCGCATCTTCATGGCTGTCGCGGCCGGGATTCAGATAAAAGTGCCGGTTGTTGCCTGTCAACTTGCGGGCAATCAGTTCAACACAGCCGATTTCAATGATGCGGTCGCCGTTTTCAGCCGACAGACCCGTGGTTTCAGTATCCAGAACGATTTGGCGCATGAGGCGATTATCGCTCTGACTGCCGCCCAATCCTGTGCACCAACATCAGGCGCCGGATGAATTCAGGCCTCAAAAGCGCAGCGAAAGGCCGTGAAGGACAGGCCTGAATATTGCTCCACCCATGAAACACTTTCACAGGGAATCACATGGTGCATGTTTTACGTTACGTCTTTCCGCTGATGGCACTGTGTTTGCCAATGGCCGCACTGGCGGAGTCAAAACCCATCGTCATTGGCCAGACGTATATCCAGACCGGCCCGCTGGCCGGGCTATCCACAGACCCGCTGATCGGCATCAAGGCCATGCTGGCCTCAGCCAATGAAGTCGGCGGAGTCAATGGCCGGCTGCTGGAGATCAGGCAGATGGACGATGCGTATGACCCCGCGCGTGCGGGTGAAAACGTCAAGCAACTGGTGTCGGAAGGTGCGGTCGCCATCCTGATGCCGATAGGCACAAGCTCATCTGTGGGCGCCCTCAAGGCCGCGAATGATCTCAAGGTACCGCTGATTGCGCCTTACACGGGCGCAGGCCCGGTGGTTAAATTTTCGGACTACGGATTTCCAGTACGCATCAGCTTTGATGAAGAGTACGGCCGCATCGTGAACCACCTGTTCACACTGGGCATCACAAAGATTGCCTTTGCCTACAACGACAATCCCGGCGCGAAATCCGCGATGGAGAGCACCAGGGCCTTTATTGAACAACGGGGCGCAAAAATGTTGGGCAGCGTGGCCATCAAAAACGATGCGTCTGACGCAGAGGCCAGAGCTGTCGAACTGGCAAAACTCAACCCGGTCGCAGTTGTCCTGTCGGCGACCAACCCCGTCACCGCAAAGTTCATCCAGGCCTACAAGAAGGCAGGCGGCGAGGCCAACTTCTATTCTTTTTCCTTCCTCAACGGCCAGCAGCTTTTCAAGGCCATCGGCAAGGACGCTGTGGGCGTGGTGGTGTCGCAGGTCGTACCTTACCCATGGAACAACTCGTCTCCCCTCATCGCCGAGTACCAGGCTGCGATGAAAAAAATAGGCGTGAATGATTTCAGCTACGGCAGCCTGGAGGGCTATGTCAGCACCCGGGTGCTGGTCGAGGGCCTGAAACGCGCCGGCAGCAACCCGACGCCGGAGGCCCTCAAAAAAGCGCTCGAAAATTTCAAATCACTCAACCTGGGCGGCCTCTTCCTCGGTTACGGACCAACCGACCACCAGGGCCTGAACTTCTCGGAGCTGTCGATGATCAAGCGCGACGGGGCATACGTCCGTTAGCCCGATTCAAGCCGGACTAAAGTCAGACGGCGGTGGCTTCCGGCGGGCTTGAAACAGCTTTCGCCTGCCCGGCGCCCGACACCAGAAACACGCCCGGCAAAATCAGCGCAGCGCCCACGGCGTGATGCCAGCCCGGCGCTTCGCCCAGTACCGCCCAAGCGACAAAGGCCGTATACAGCGGGCCCAGATATAGCGCTACCGCCACACGGCTCGCGCCAAGAACTTTCTGCGACCAGCCGTAAATCCAGTAGGCGCCCAGGCCGGGTATCACACCGGCAACCGCGATCAGCGTCCAGGCCTTCAGCCCCCAGTGCGTGAGTCCGGGTTGGGTGGCTTCCCACAGGGCGCACGGCAGGAGCAGGATGACGCCGCCGGTACAGCTTGCGGCGAGCCGCGCAGTGGCGCTCAGGGTGCTTGGCCACTTCTTCTGCAGCAGGGCATAAGCCGCCCATGCGAATGTGGCGCCCACAATCCACGCATCGCCGGGCACAAACTGCACGCTGCCCAGGGCAGACCACTTCCCTTTGAGAACCACATGCAGCACGCCAGCCATGGCAATGACCACACCGGTTGCCTGCAGCTTGCTGAAGCGCTCACCCAGCCACAGGGCGGCGCCCAGACCAATCAATACGGGCGATGCTGAATAAATCAGCGCAATATTGACGGCACCGGTGGAACGGGCGCCAAGGTAGACCCAGGCACCGCAGACCAGCATGCCCAAAAAGCCGAGCACAAGGTATTGCCACCAGGTTTGCGCAAGCTCGGCACGCTTTTGCCAGAGTTCACCACCGGACAGGGCCAGCAGTACCACGGCCGCCAGCGTCCATCGTCCCAGTGCCAGCGCATAAGGGCCAATGACACCCGGCGCTGTTCGCGCCACGACATAGTTGGCCGTCCACAAAACCGGAATGAACCAGATCACTGCCAGAGCCAGCCTGATCTGGCGCGGCGTCGCGTCAGGCACAGGCGGCTTCTGCAGCGGTGGGGTGTTGTTCTGGTGAACTGTGTGCCAGCGCCATCACCTCATGCGGGGGCATGGCCTTGAGCCTGTGGTCGCTCCAGACCTGGCGCCAGCGGCGGCTGCCGGCCAGGCCATGGCGAAGGCCCAGCATGTGGCGGGCAATATTGCTCCACGGCGTGCCGTTCGCATCAAGCTCGCGCACCATGTAATCGCACATCTGCGCTTCAACGATTTCGCGCGTGAGCCCGTTGGGCGCTTCACCAAAAAAGGCTTCGTCCCACGAGGCCAGCCACCAGGGGTTGTGATAGGCCTCACGCCCAATCATCACGCCATCAAGCACCTGCAATTGTGAACACACCTGACCTTGGTTGGCAATGCCGCCGTTGATGGCGATGGTCAGATGGGGAAACTCGCTTTTGAGTTGCTGAACCATCCCGTAACGCAGCGGCGGCACTTCACGGTTTTCTTTCGGGCTCAGGCCCTTGAGCCAGGCATTGCGGGCATGGACGATGAACACATTGCAGCCGGCATCACTGACAGCACCCACAAAATCGCGCACAAAACCGTAGCTCTCGGTCTTGTCTATGCCGATGCGGTGCTTGACCGTCACAGGCACATCCACCACATCAACCATGGCTTTCACGCAATCGGCCACCAGTTGCGGCTCGGCCATCAGGCAGGCGCCAAAAGCCCCACGCTGCACGCGCTCGCTGGGGCAGCCGCAGTTGAGGTTGATCTCGTCGTAACCCCACTGCTCGCCCAGCCTGGCGCAATAGGCCAGGTCGGCCGGCTCACTGCCGCCCAGTTGCAGGGCGACCGGGTGTTCTTCAGCATTGAAGCGAAGGTGCCTGGCCACGTCACCATGAATCAGCGCGCCGGTGGTCACCATTTCGGTATACAGCAGGGCATGGCGTGAAAGCAGGCGGTGGAAATACCGGCAATGCCTGTCGGTCCAGTCCATCATGGGCGCGACGGACAAGCGCCACGGGCTGAATCCCGCCTCCGGCAGAGCGGACGGCGAAGATGTTGATGGATCAAGAGCAGACATCGCCCCATTTTCCCAGAAAGGTAAAGTCCCCGGAATCCGGCTGGCGGGTAATATGGCTCGTATGCACCCAACAAGGGGATGCACTCCCCAGCGATTCACAGACTGCAACTGCCACAGGAAGTCAGCCATGCCCGATTCCATACCTTACGGTCCAGTCAAGAACCCCAAGGTTGCGCATCACCACTCGTCGATGACAAAACTGGCGCTGAGCCTGGGTGCCACAGTACTCATGCTGGGCTGCGCGTCGTCGCCCATGCCCGAGTGGAATAGCATCTTTTCGGCCAGGCCTGCAGCAACAACACCCCCATCACCGCAACCATCAAGGCCGGCCATCGTGGCGCAGACAGTGCCGCAAGCGATTGCTGTGGCGCCCCTGCCGGAAGTGAAAGTCTCGCCGGTCGCACCGCCGCCACCCGCAACGCCGATGCCGCTGCAGGACCAGCCCCTTCCCTACAGCGCGGCCGTCGCATCCCGGTTTCCACCACCGCCCATCACCTACAGCACGCCCGGCCTGCAGGGTGGCCGCAACACTTACACATCACAGTCGGAAATCCAGGCCTGGCTGCGCGCGCAGGCCACAGCAGCAGGCGGTGTTCCCGGGCTGGCGGCCGCGGTCATTCCTGCCGGTACTTCGCAGCGCGGGGAAACGATTGAAGCCCTGGTGCTGGCCCGCGCCACGGGCACTGACCCGGCCGCACTGCTGGCCAATGGAAGGCCGACTGTTTTCCTGGTCGGGCAACAGCATGGCAATGAACCCGCAGGCAGCGAGGCACTGCTGGTGATGTCACGTGAGCTGGCGCAGGGCCTGCTGCGCTCCCTGCTGGACCGCATCAACGTCGTGATCGTGCCACGCGCCAACCCCGATGGCGCGTCTGCGGACAGGCGTGAAACCGCCAATGGCGTGGACATGAACCGTGACCACCTGCTGCTCAACACACCGGAGGCGCAGGCGCTGGCAAAACTCACGCGCGACTACCACCCCACCGTCGCCATAGACGCCCATGAATACACCGTCGCTGGCCGCTTTCTTGAAAAATTCGGCACCGTGCAAAAGTTCGATGCGCTGCTTCAATATGCCACCACCGCCAACCTGCCCGAGTTCCTGACCAAGGCGTCTGAAGAGTGGTACCGCAGACCACTGGTTGCCGCTCTCAAAACCCAGGGCCTGAGCACAGAGTGGTACTACACCACCTCCTCCGACCTGGCCGACAAGAAAATATCCATGGGCGGCACCCTGGCTGATACAGGCCGCAATGTTGAAGGGCTCAAAAATGCGGTCAGCCTGCTTGTAGAGACACGTGGCGTCGGCATAGGCAGGTTGCACATACAGCGCCGCGTGCATACACAGGTTGCAGCCATGACCAATGTGCTGAACAGCACGGCACAGCGCGCGTCCGAGCTGAGCCAGTTGCGCCCCTATATCGACAAGGAAGTCGCAGGCCTGGCCTGCCGCAATGCCGCCGTGGTTGAAGCCGGGCCAACGCCTGCCCAGTACGAGCTGACCATGCTGGACCCCGTCACAGGCGCCGACAAGACCCTGGTCGTCAACTGGGACTCGGCGCTGGCGCTGCAGACCATCAAGACCCGCGCCCGGCCCTGCGGCTACTGGCTGTCGGCGTCATCATCCACCGCTGTAGAGCGCTTGCGCCTGCAGGGTGTGCAGGTGCAACGGCTTGCAGAGGCAGGTTCTGTGCTGGGCGACAACTACCGCGAGACCTCGCGCACGGTCTCCGAACGGCAGGACGTGCGGGGCACGATTGCTGATGGCAACAACAAGGCCGTGAAGGTGGAAGTGGGCCTGGCGCGCGGGCTGATTGAAGTACCACGCGGCAGCTATTACGTGCCGCTCAACCAGCCGCTTGGCAATCTGGTCATCGCAGCACTCGAGCCCGATACGCAGAGCAGCTTTTTTGCCAACCAGCTGATTGATGATTTGAAAAACACCGCGCGTGTCATGGCGCCACCTGCATTCCGGCTGGAAGACCTGCCATGACGCAGAAACGCCGGCAGTGAATTTAAGTCCCCGTCTTACAAGGCCGGGCAGCCTAGCCTGACGGCTTTTTTGATGCGTTTGACCCTTAATGATGGGACTGATCCCGGATAACCCGGACACCCGACAACAAGGATGCAAACCATGAACGAATTCAAACTCACCTCCGATATGGTCAGCCTGGGCGGCGCTTTTTACCCCAAAGGCTATGTCTTCATCATGTTCCCCGACCAGGAGAGCGCCGCGCAGGTTGCTCGCGAAATTGATGGCCATCCCGGCAATGAGGTGGTGATGCTTCTCAGCCCGGCTACTATCCTGCGCGAAATAGGCAAGGTGGATGGCGAGTCAAGAATACCGCTCCCATCGGTCGGTACCGAGGGCGCCACGGTCAACAACTATGTGGCCCTGGCACGCAAGGGCCACCACGCGCTGATGGCCAGGGTGGCCTCGGACGAAGATGCAAAGCGCGTGACTGACGCAGCACGCAGGGCCTCGTTCTCTTATGGCCAGCGCTACCACCTTCTGGCTATCGAAGACCTCGAATAAACCCAGGATTAAACCTAGAAAAGGCTGCCCTGCCCTTTTGCAGCGGCCGGCCTGAAGCGGCTCAGATCAAGTTCGATGCGCTGGCGGTTAAAGCCCAGTTTTCGGGTGGCTTTTTCAAACCGCTGTCGAATCATGTCTGCCCACAAACCCTGGCCTTTCATGCGTGAAGCGAAGTCGCTGTCGTAGTCCTTGCCGCCGCGCATGTCGTGAATGCGCGCCATGATGCGTGCGGCACGCTGCGGGTAATGCAGTTCAAGCCACTCCCTGAAGATGGGAGCCAGTTCCCACGGCAAGCGGATAACGGTATAAAACGCGCTGCGTGCACCTGCCTCCCACGCGGCTTTTAAAACCTGTTCCATGTCATCGTTCACGAACGGGATTTGCGGCGCCAGGCTCACGCCCACAGGAATGCCGTGTTCCACCAGTGTCTTGATCAGTCGCAAGCGCCTGTGCGGCGCAGCGGCACGCGGTTCAAGCTTGCGCGCGAGTTCTGCGTCCAGCGTGGTGATGGTCACGTAGACGGCCGCCATGTTTTCTTTTGCCATGGCGGCAATCAGGTCGAGGTCACGCTCCACGCCCGCCGACTTGGTGACCAGTGAAAACGGGTGACGCGTCTCCTGCAGCACTTCAATCACGCTGCGCGTCAGTCGCAGTTCGCGCTCGACCGGCTGGTAGCAATCGGTGGCAGATCCGATATTGAGCAGGTGCGGCACGTAACTCTTTCTGGCCAGGTCCCGTCGCAGCACCTGGGCGATGTTGCGCTTGGCGATGATTTTTGTTTCAAAGTCCAGGCCGGGCGAGAGGTTCAGGTAGCTGTGCGTGGGCCGGGCGTAGCAGTAGACGCAGCCATGCTCGCAGCCGACCCAAGTCCCCCCTAGATTTCCATACATAAAGGAAATTAAGGGATTTTTCATTGGGAAAAGTAAATACTGCGAAGTATGGAAATATGGATGGATTTTCTTAGTGAGTACATTCTTTCCTATAAGTCGTACTTTAGGAGCTGAATAAGCAGCCTTCTCAAATCAAGAAGACTTTTTCATTTTGTAGAAATCGGCCGAAAAGTAAACGCCGAGTGACAAGGCTGCCTCTTTGCGCTCGCTGAGTGCTCGACAATGGTTGGGGGGATAAAGACATGAATAAGATTCTTTTTGGTGTTCTGCTCTTCGCGGGTTGCTGTTTAAAGTCCTATGCCGCCCTGCCGTTCGAGCAGCTTTTGTACAAGGGTCGGGCGATCCCGTTTTACGGGGTGTCACAGGATGCCACCCAGCAGCAATTGCTAGATGCTGTTAAGAGGTCAAATCTGTCAGAACGCATGGCGGGTATGACAAACGCGACCCTACACCTCAAGAGTGACATTGGCGTTGGATTCGAATCCTGTGGATCGGTCAATGCTTTTTACTCGCGACAGCGACATGCCGTTGTGATTTGTTCCGAATTAATAGAGACCATAGGCAAGCTGGCGGTGGCTGACCAGGATGTCATGGGCAAACTTCCGCGAGAACAGTTCGCCAAGGTACTTGATGGCTTGATTTGGGGCATTTACTTCCACGAACTCGGACATGCGCTTGTTGATACAAACCGAATTTCTATCACGGGACGCGAAGAGGATGTTGCCGATCAATTCGCTGTCTGGTTTGCATTGAACTACGTGGATCTCAGCAGGCAGCCCATCCTGATGCCCACTATCTGGTTTTGGCGGGAAATGTCCAAAGCCAGAAACCTTCCGACCATGAGCCAGGATCAGTTGAGGCATTTTCTTTCAGACGAACATAGTCTGGATGAGCAACGAATCTACAACTTGGCATGCTGGGCTTATGGGAGCAATACGCCTGCCGGAAACGGTGCCGCGCGCTACGCTCGCCTACCGGAGCAAAGAGCTCAACGATGCGCAGGGGAATATGCGTCGGTTGATCGAGGCATGATGACCCATTTCAGAAAATTTTTCAGATTACGCCCATTGACCGCTCGCTAGCGCAACACCTAAAAACTGCCTCCGCCAGCGAATTGTTAATTTATCCGAAATCGAAACGACTTGGCGTAAAAACGAAACAAAATAGCTGTTTTTCGAATCACGTATGCGATAAACTGAAACAGATATCTACATTATCGGTACAGGTCCGTGCAATATCTTTCTGAAGTACTCAAAATATTAGACGGCGCGCTCAAGGCCAATGCGGGTATGGCCAGCAACTATGCGGGCTTGCTGGCTGACAAGCTTGACCAGGAAGGTGAGCGCCAGCAGGCACGGCAACTGCGGGAAAGGCTGGCACGTGTTGTTCCTGCTTTGGTGTCAGCTCAAGATGCCGGGCACGGGGTAAGCATGGGGCAATTGCCGACCGACAATGAAAGTCGGCTCAACACGGTAGATGTAAGTCGCCCACAAAGCCGAGACATAGATCTTGTATTGCCTGACGCAATTCAAGGACGTCTTGACGAATTCCTGCAATGCGTCCGTCACCATGACCAATTGGTTAGGGCTGGCGCGGCTCTGCCCAATCGGGTTTTGATTTATGGCCCCCCGGGGACCGGCAAGACTCAAACAGCTCGATGGCTATCGGGACAACTAGAACTCCCGCTGCTGACTGTGCGGTGCGACACCTTGGTGAGCAGCTTGTTGGGGCAAACCAGCCGAAATTTGCGCCGGGTCTTTGACTACGCGGAGCAAACCCCGTCGGTTCTCTTTCTGGATGAGTTTGATGCGCTCGCAGGGGCGCGCGGGAATGAACGTGATGTAGGGGAACTGCAGCGCGTGGTGATTGCCTTGCTGCAAAACATCGACGCCTTGCCTGATAGCACTATTCTTGTGGCTGCCACCAACCATGAGCAGCTTCTTGATGCTGCTATTGGAAGAAGATTCGCTTTTCACATACCTATGCCTCTACCGGACGCATCGCTACGCACCGTCTTGTGGCAACGATGGTTGGGGTCTTATGCCCCAGCCAGTATTGACTGGGATGAACTCAGCGACTTATCTTCCGGTGCTACCGGCGCTGTAATTGAGCATGTGTGCATGGACGTCAAACGCACAGCCATCCTGTCAGGCCAGGCCTTGATTGACAAGAACGAGTTGTACCGGCGCCTGGGACTAACCCAAGCCATGGCCTCGCAAGAGCGTTTGAGCACCACAGAACAGGAAATCGTCTGGCTGCGGCAATGGGCTCCTGAGCATTTTTCATTGCGTGCGCTTGCTGGGATGTACAACCTTTCCACCCGTAAGATCACCAGTATTATTCAAGCAAAAAAGGGAGGCAGCCATGGCAACAAAAAAGGGGTCGGCCGACGGTGAGGCCGCACCCGCGCCGCCCGGACCCAGCCCAACCAATCCATTTATTCTCGTGCCACACGCCGTGGCAGATCTGCAGAACTACGAGGCCGGTGGTGGGGGCACCACTGAACTTGTGCCGGTTACTCAGGCGGTCCGCGAGGAATTGGCGGGAACTCTGCGGGAGACCCGGGCATCCTTGGCCGCAACTCTGCAAAGCTACCCCAATCTGCTCAGCACGGTGGTGTTGAGATTGCGGGAAACGGGCATTGCCAAATCCCATCGGCCTCTGAATCTCATCGAACGGGCAGGACTGGAGTCTGCGGGTCACGCCCACCTGGACGAAATGCTGGTTGGCAGCTCTGCCGCGGGTTTGCAGCAGTTGGAGCAGGTGATTTACGAAGGCTCAACACAGGTCCTGCGGGCCAATATAAGCGCCATTGCGCGCATTGAGCCTTGGACGCGTCAAAAACGCAATCCTGAGGGTTCCCTTGCCTTACGTCAAAACGGTAGCGCACTGCTCCGATTGTTTCGGTACTGGAACGATGAAGCGACTGCAACAACTCGCGCCAATGTTCTGGCTCTGCTCGAACTGTTGGACGTGAAGTTTCATGTTCTTCAAGGGATTGGGTCGGGACTCCTGCTCAAACTCGAAGATCTTGATCATGTCGACGATCCCGTCCTTGATTTGATTCTCGACCATCCGGGAATCCGCACTGCGAGCACCGAGCCATTGGTGCTTACGGCGGCCACTGGCGCGCCTGCTGCAGTCGCCACTGTAGCTGGGCTTCCGTTTTTTGGTGTGCCGTCGGCCGGCCTTCCGACTGTTTCGGTTTTCGACTCCGGCACAGCCGCCGGAAACGCTGCACTGGCACCATGGATAAGCAGTCGTGGCTCTTACGTCCTGCCACCAGAGACTGATCATGTGCATGGCACTGCAGTTGCTTCTCTGGTCGCTGGCGGCAAAGCGTTGAATCCGACTTTTGCTTGTCCGCCTTGCGTTGTGCATGACATTGCGGCTATGGAAACCGCTGGAAGTCCCCTTGCTGTTCTGGCCGAACGTTTACGCGATGCGGTCGCCCTGCGTCCGGATATCAAAGTGTGGAACTTGTCACTCGGAGTCAATGCGCCTTGCGATCCCGATCTGTTCGGTGAACTGGCACAAGTTCTCGACACACTTTCAGATCGCCATGGCGTCCTGTTTGTGGTCGCCGCCGGCAACTATTTATCTGCACCGCGTCGTACCTGGCCACCGGATAAAACCATGACGGCTGACCGGCTGTCAACTCCTGGTGATTCGGTGCGAGCTCTGACGGTTGGATCCATCAGCCACGCCGACTCAGCGGACACACTCAGTCTGGCAGGCGAACCAGCACCCTATTCGAGGCGCGGTCCCGGACCTGTATTTACACCTAAACCGGACATTGTTCACCATGGCGGTAACGTGCATACCCCATGGACAGGTGGCCAGTCCTCTACCCGTGTGCTCGCACCGGATGGGGCAACTTATGCGAGCTTCGGGACAAGTTTTGCCGCGCCACTTGCCTCGGCCATGGCAGCTCATGTCTGGCAATCGCTCGAGGGACACCCCGCGTTGCAGGCTAATCCGGCGCTGGTCAAAGCACTCATGATTCATGCTGGCCAGCTATCCGGGCCCGCCTACCAGGGATGGGAGCGCAGGTATTTTGGCGCGGGCTTGCCGCTTGATGCCATGAGCGTTTTGTTTGACCGTGACGACAGTTTCACCATGGTGTTTGAAGCCAGCCTGATCCCCGGCGCTTGGCGCTGGAGAAAGTCAAACTATCCCATACCCGCGGCACTACGCCACCACGGCAAGCTGCGCGCCGAGGTCATCATGACGGCAGCTTACACGCCACCGCTCAATCCAAGTTTTGGCGCTGAATACGTCAGAGCCAATCTCGAATTGGGTTTTGGCGTTGAGGACGCAGACGGGTTTAAAGGTAAGGTCCCTCTGTTAGGTGAAGAGGGGACCACGGGGTATGAATCCGAGCAGGTGGAGTACGGCGGCAAGTGGGCACCGGTCAAAGTTCATCGACGAAAATTTCCCCAAGGTGTTGCCGGTGACGTGTGGGCGCTGAACGCAAAGTTGATGTTGCGTGCCTTTGAGCCACCTTTGCAGGAAGCCCTGAGAGCTTACATAGTGGTCACTCTGCGCGCGACTGATGGAGACACGAGAGTTCATGCCCAGGGTATCCACGCACTGCAGGCCCGTAACTGGGTGCAGCACGCCTTGCCGCTGCGCGTGCCAATTGTTGTTTAACCATCGACAACTGCCTGCCGAAGCAGCTTCGCGAGCTCCCTGTTGTTAAGGCATTCAATGGCCTACAGCAGATAGACCAATAACCCCACAGCTCAAAACGTCAGATTGCTTATTCTGAGAATTGTGCTTCTTGTTTGCATGGCGACGCTCAGTTGCGCATGCGAATTTGGCACCGGTCCGTGAATCAATTCTTTAACTACCAGGAGCCATCAGATGATTTCCAAATACAACAGCAAGGCTATGCTCTTCTCCGCTATCGCGGTAGCAGCAGCAATGTTCTTGCCATTGGCGAATGCCCAAACCCCCATGGCTGGGGGTATGGACATGAAGGCCATGATGAAGGACAACAACGACAAAATGTCATCCATGGCCATGACGGGTAATGCGGATGTCGACTTTGCGATGATGATGAAAATTCACCACCAAGGAGCCATCGACATGGCTCAAGCCGAACTCAAGAACGGTAAAGAACCGCAAATGCGCAAGATGGCACAGAACATCATTGCTGCCCAGAAAAAGGAAATCGCACAGTTCGACAAATTTCTGGCGAAGCACGGTCATCCCACCGACAAGATGAGCAAGTAATCGGCAGTCTAGGTCCCGCCGCATTGCGCTGATGAATAGTCTTATTCGCCAACGGATGCGTCCGGAGTTGTATAGACAGGTGCAAATCCGCCGCCTGAGGTCCTGAAATTGGTGGTTTGCCCCTGATATACGCGGGCGCTGAGCCACTGAACACTGGCGTTGTATGCATAAGCGCGCAGGTCAAACTTCATTGACACAGGCGAGTCAACCCTTCCAGTGGATCTTGCACCAGGCTTGACCATTTCCTGAGCGACATAATCACCCGCCAGAATATCCTGCCAAACGCCCTTGGTAAGCTTGTCGCCGCGGTAGGCAGCGCGACTGCCAAAACCTGCAACGGGTTTGAAGAAAAGGCTGCGGCGCGCAGCCCAAAGACGCTGCGCATCGGCCGCTTCGACTACCTCCGTCCTCGGAATATTTTCAAGCAGGATCTTCTGGACAGAAGGTGGCACACCCAAACCCTCCAGCTGTCGCGCATCACTTAAAAGGGCGAGCCGCCTTTTGTTGGCATACAGCGCATGAGCCTGCGGATGCGGTGTCAAAACAATCCCTTCAAGAAGGTAAGCCTCACGCAGGGCTGAGCTTTCAGGTAGCTCAAGATAAAAGTCAGTTAATCGGTTGTAAACCAGATCGACTACTTGAATCCCATGTCGCAAGGCGCCGTCACGCCACTCGAATTCCGACGGGTCTGCAATGATGGTATGTAACCCATGCCTCTCGAACAGCTTTTGGAACAGCAGAAACTCGGGGTATAGATACTGATCCCAAGGAGATGAATCCACGATGGCAATTGTCTTTAACGGTACCGTTCGTCCGGCCAGCGCCCACTCGTGGCGGAACATGCCCACTATCGCTTTTTCGAAGCTTTCAATCTCGGCAGGCGTAGGAGCCATCGCTCCCAAATCAGCGCAGCAAGCCCTATGGGCTCGGGCCATGACGGCATTTAACATCGCGCCGCCGGCATTGGTGTTGATCTCGATCAGTCCAAGATGCCCATCAATGAGATGAAAGTCATAGCCAAAAAATACCCCAAGCGCCCCTGTGGGTGCCAGTTGAGCGACCGTTGGTGAACCTGCCAACACCAGCTCGCGGTACTGGGGCATGGCAACTACAGACTCAACGGCTCGGACCACCTCGGCCATCTGCCGTATGTGCTGCGCACCCACAAAAACCGGTTGTGAGGCAAAAAGATAAGGGCAACGCTGCTTAACCATGGCCGACAATTCTTCGGTACCAAGTTCCGAATCCAGGGCACATGCCAATGCTGTTTGATCAAGGCTAAGACAAAAGCACTCCTGATTCAGCAATTCGACCGCACCGCTTGAAGCACAAGGTAGTTGCGACGAGGATTGATTATTCATAAGTGATTGTCTTATTCATTGAGACGCCGTCGGTCTCTTCGCATCAGTATCGATATTTGGTAGTTTTCCAGCGGCGATCTCGCCCATCCGGGCCGGCCCCCACCAAACCAGCGACAGGGCAGCGCCAGCCAACAATACCAGCGCGGCGGTCCAGAATGGTGCCATCGGTGCCAACGTGAACAATGAGCCAGCGCCCATTGATCCAAGCGCCTGTCCGAGATTGCCGGCCGCAGCTTGCTGACCAAGCAATGTTCCAGGCGCAGCCGACTGGCGCTCCAGCAATTCATATGACAAAACCGGGCCTATCATCCCTGCAGCGGTCGCAACCACTGCGATCATCAAACCTAGCGATCCTGCGTCAGGTGCAAACGACGTAAAAGCCAGCGCAATGGCCGAGCTGGCAAATGCTGCAGCCATCCAACGCTGGTCAATGCGGTTTCGCACCGATGAAAAGAGCAACAAAGACTGCGCCGCGAGCATCGCGAGGCTGCAAGTGATGAACATCGCGGCCATCGCCGCAGTGGTCAACCCGAGTGTCTGGCTACCAAACAGATTGAACCCAACTTCGAAAGTACCCACCGCAAACGACGACAACAATGCCAGAAGCATTGATGAATGCAAAAAGCGCTTGCGGGATACACCTGGTTGCGCGGCGATTGGCTCGACGACGCGGTTCGAGCCAAGACACCATGGAGCCAGTAACAGCAGTGGCAGGCCCGCCAAGGCGACCGCCATAGCCGGCCAGTTCAGCATGCCTCCCATCTGTCCCACGGTCACGCCCATCACCGGCCCGGCAAGCCACGTACCGAATGCTGGGCCGGCGAGAAAGCCGATGAAGGAAGCGCTGCCCAGCAGTACGAAGCGGCGACTGCGATCAACTGTCGTGCTGAAGTCGGCAATGTAGGCCTGCGCCGTTGGTACGATCGCAGCGGCACCGGCACCTGCGAGCACCCTTGCGCCGTAGACGACTTCCAGGCTAGGTGCGAGCGCAATTGCCACGCTGCCGACTAGGAACGCAGCAAAACCAATCAGCAGCACCAGAACGCGCCCATGCCTATCCGAGAGTCGGCCCCAGAGCGGCGCGAACATAAAAAGCGCGAATAGATAGATGCCCCCCAGCATGCCGACGTGCCAAGCCACGTTCGACGCAGGCACAGCATCAAGGTAACGCAGCAGATAGGGCCGAATCAGTGGCAGGCCTGCACCGTAGCCCAGCGAAACCACGAAGACCATCGCGCCCAGCAGTGCCATCGCACCCTTGGCAATGGACGATGGAGTCCTTGGAGATCGTTCGAAGCCACCATAAACATCAGTAGCCATGTCGCTATCGTCTTGCGACGTAAAGAACGAAGCCTGCCAGCCAGGCCAGCACCGGGAACAGCAACAACCACCTGAAATCAGAGTGGAGTGCAAAGTTGATTGAGCTCATGAGTGCAACCGTCAGCAACCCGGACATTGCAACAGCCCATGACGCGCCCCTCAAACGCGAGGGAATCGCAACGCGCGCCGCAAAAATGGTGAGTACGCCTGTGCCTGCCATAAATCCCCCCATCACGATGAATACCCGTTTTAGCCAGCCCTCCAGGCCAGGGAGTGCAGTCCGAACTTGCTCAAGAGAGCTGCCCATGAACCTCGTATCTTCCGGTAACAAGGGGGGCCGCAGGAAGATAAAGTAAAGACCTAGTGACACAAGCCAGATTCCGCAGGCGATAAGCAGCCACATCGAGAGATGAGGAGTTCGGATGGGGGCGCTCATGGTGAAATCCATTCTTAATTGCTTCAAAGAACTACCGGTCTGTCCGGCAGCTCATTCTGTTGATCGTCGACTGGGAAGTGCTGCACAAGGTGCTGTTTCGCGGCCAACACGCCGCCAATCACCCCGCCCTCATAGTTCGACTGCTTGAATGCAGCCTCCATCTGGCGGCAAACCTTGCTCCACTCTTCGGCGCCTATCCGGGCGTGGATTCCCCGATCAGCCACGATCTCCACCGCTCGATCAGCGAGCAACAGATAGATCAGCAAGCCGTTATTGTGCTCGGTGTCCCATACGCGCAGCTGAGCGAAAAGTTCGATCGCCCGACTTCTGGGCGACTGTCCCTTGAAAAGTGGCATGCCGTCCAGTGACCCTTCAACCACGAACCGGATCTCTCCAGCATGCGCGGCCTCACTGGCTTTGATCGCAGCCTCGATAGCGTTCAATGCGCTTCGGGGAAAGGCTCGTGTGACCTGACCGTGTGTTGTCAGCAAGTGCTTCAAGATGCGTAGAGTTTTCATGATCACCACCTCCCCGACGCACCGCCACCACCGAAGCCGCCACCGCCACCACGGAATCCACCACCTCCACCTTGACCGCCTCCACCGTAATAGCCACCCAAACCACGCATCCCGTGCCCTCTCATGCCTCCACCGAGCAAGGTGAACAACAGTGCGATCACACCCGCACCTAGAGCCATAGACACGGCACCGACGACGAACCAGGCAATCAGGGCGACGACCCCGCCCGTGACCAATGAGCCGGGAACCTTGCCAAGCGCGGCGCGCAGCACGCTGCCTACGGCGATGGCAAGAATGAAGAGCATGGGCGCGTATTGTTGAAACCCACCGATATTCCTGGCGGGGGTGTTGCTGGGGGCGGGCAACGGCTCTCCGTCAACGACACGGATGATCTGCTCGATCCCGGCCGTAATGCCTCCATAGAAGTCTTGTGCCTTGAAGCGCGGGAGGAGGATTTCCCCGATGATGCGTTTGCTTGTGAGGTCTGTGAGCGCTCCTTCCAGACCGTATCCCACCTCGATTCGGACGGCGCGGTCGTCTTTCGCAACGACCAGAATGGCGCCGTCATCCACCTTCTTGCGTCCGAGCTTCCACTGCTCTGCAACACGCAAGGCGTATTGCTCGACGGCCTCCGGTGCTGTCGAAGCGATCATCAGCACTGCGAGTTGGCTGCCTTTCCTGGCTTCGAACGCTGTCAGCGTTTGCTCCAGGGTGGCTTTTTGCTCCGCAGTGAGGGTGCCGGTCAGGTCGGTGACATGCCCATTCAAAGACGGAATCGGCACTTGCGCCATGACGAGGCCGGACCAACTGAGTGCGCATGCAACAAGCAGTACCCTAACGGTTCTACTCGTCGTCATGCCCGTGATCACTTGGCCACCCCGGAAGCCGTCGCCGCAGGCTTGACGGGTGCTGTATCGAAACCAACGCTTGGCGGCCTGGAGATTTCTTTTTCGTTTTCGACCGTGAAGTTGGCTTTTTCTTTGTAGCCCATCACCATCGCCGTCAGATTGGACGGGAAGGACCGCACCGTCACGTTGTAGTTTTGTACTGACTGGATATAACGGTTGCGCGCGACCGTTATACGGTTCTCAGTGCCTTCCAGCTGTGCAGACAGGTCGCGGAAGCCTTGGTTCGCTCTCAGGTTCGGATAATTCTCCGACACAGCCATGAGTCTGGACAGTGCGCCTGTCAATTGCCCCTGAGCGGCCTGAAATTTCTGGAATGCTGCGGGATCATTAATGAGTTCCGGGGTGGCCTGGATAGACGTGGCCTTGGACCGTGCCTCAATCACTTTGGTCAGCGTATCCTGCTCGAACTTCGCCTCCCCTTTGACGGTATTCACAAGGTTGGGCACCAGGTCCGCACGCCGCTGGTACTGGTTGATCACCTCGGACCAGCTCGCCTTGACCTGCTCGTCGTTGGTTTGAAATGTGTTGTAGCCGCAGCCGGTAAGGGTTAGCGCCACAGTTATGGCCAGGACTGTCAATATTTTTCGCATGGTTTCTTCTCCAAAGTTTCAGGTTGGTTGGGCATTCAGGAAATCTTTTGCAAGCCTCGGTGCCCCGCCCGCGGCAATGCAAAGTGAAGGTAGATGACGACGCTAAGCAAGGCAGCAAAAAAGCACCACACCGAGATGAACCACGTCGCATAGAAGTAGTAAGCCGCGCCGAATGACAGCAGCGCCAAAGCGCCGAAGACCCGAACCCCTCGAAGCGTGGACAGCAGCGGACTCACGGTGGTCGAGACCAGGTACAGCATCATCACCGCCGCAACAAAAAAGTGCGGCGAGTCGTACTCAACGTGTTGGCCTGTGGGGCGCGACACCACCGGGAAGGCCACGAGCATGTACAGCAAATAGATTCCTAAAGCGGATCCCGCCACAACGAGCATCCCAAGTGCGCGCCGACGTCCACCGAGCGGCTCAATCATCCACACTGCTACCGGCAGGTAGGCTGGCCACAGCACATGCGAAAAGAACGAATATACATGTGTCATCACCGTATTGAGCAATGGCGCGTCGTGACTAAAAGTAAGCCAGATTACACCCTCGCTTAGTTGCTGGATTGCGAACAACAGCGGAATTGCGGCGAACGGCCACTGCCTGGGGAGCTTTGCCGATTTAAGCGTAAGCGTACCCAAGCCAAGCAGATAGGCACCTGCGGTGAAGCTGGCCGTGGCGGAAAAGCACATCTAATTCACTCCTGAATTTCGAACATCACCGCCTGCGTAGAGATCGCGCCGTGATAGCGGAACCGGCCACTCGCCGAGGTTACGCTTGGAGGCGAGGATTTGGTATATTCCTGTTCCACCATACTCGAACTCTAGCGCGCAGGCTGCCATGTACAAGCGCCAGACACGGTAGGTCGCCTCACCCACCTCGCGCAGCGCAGCGTCGCGATTGGACTCCAGTCGTTGTACCCAATGGCGCAGCGTCAGCGCATAGTGCGGTCGCAGACCCTCAACATCATGGATTTCGAATCCCGTGCGCTCCATCCCTAGTTGAATGTTGCTGACGCAATCGAGTTCGCCATCCGGGAAGACATAGCGGTTGATGAACTGAGTAGCCACAGTCTTGTTCCAGCCCTCTTCGTCGTGCGTGATGCCGTGATTGAGGAACAGTCCACCAGGACGCAACAGACGCATGACGGTCTTCAGATAGGTGGGCAGGTTGCTCAAACCAACATGCTCGAACATGCCGATGCTCGACACCTTGTCGTAGACGCCTTCGCCGGCCATGTCCCGATAGTCGCGCAGCTCCACGGTTACCAGGTCCTGCAGCCCGTCTGCATTGATTCGTTTCTGGGCATACTCGAACTGCTGCTTGCTAAGCGTGATGCCGTGAGCCCGCACCCCATGCTGCTTGGCGGCCCAGCACACCAGCGCTCCCCAGCCGCAGCCGATGTCCAGCAGCCGCTCGCCAGGCTGAAGCCGAAGTTTGCGACAGATATGCTCCAGCTTGTTGCACTGCGCCTGATCCAGCGATTCGTCGAGGCTAGTGAAATAGGCGCAGGAGTACACGCGCTCCTCGTCTAGCCACAAGCCGTAGAACTCGTTGGAGACGTCGTAGTGAAACTGGATCGCGGCACGGTCACTGTCTTTCGAGTGGCGATGGGAGAAATGCCGGGCGATCCGCGAAGCCATGGTATCACCCGGCTTGATATTGGGATCCGTCATGGTGGGAAGGCGCCAGGCATCCCGCAGCAGGGCCAGCTTGTCCCGCCAATTAAGAGACAGGCGCTCGAAATGCGTCTTTAATGAGAGTGCGCTGTACAGGTCACCTTCGAAATCAATCACACCACGGAAATAGGCATCCGCCAGTAGCAGCGGACTACGCTCAAGAACCAGACGACGCAGGATGGATGGATCGCGCACCACCAGCGTGAAGGATGGCAACTGATCACCGGGCGCATGCAGCATGTTGTTCCATAGCCGCAGGGAGACTGATCCAACGTAACCTCGCATCAAACGGTCGAAGATTCTGACAGCCGTCAAATGTGCAGTGGCTGCATCCGACGCGCTGCCTGGAGCCAGGGATGATGTGTTGCTTGTCATTGTGTACCTCCAAAAGTTGACTAACAGGTTCTTGTGTGAGTCGCTTAGCGGACTTCGCGATGAGGCGACCAGGCCGACACAGCGAACTCGATCTCGGTGGCTCGGCTGGGAAGTTTGACCATGACGCGGAAGCGGTACGGCCCGCTCTTGGCGGTCGAGAACAACTGGCCATAGGTCATTTGGCCGTCGATACTCATCGGGGTGAGGTACTTTGGCGGTGCATCGACAATCCCGGTCTCGCTGAGCTGGGCGCGCACCACAGCGTCCCCGATACGTGCGCCATTAATTGTGAAAAGGGCAACGACGAGGTGATGGACTTGACCACCGTCCTGCGGCACGACACCATGCATGTCTTCCAGAGCGTGTTTTTCTGACACGATGGCGGCGGGCACTAGACCCCAGTAGAGAACCACACCGTCGCGTTCGAGGCGCGCCTGTGCCAGGACGGCGGACGACCCAAGTGCTAGGATGAGCAGCATAAAAAGTGCAGCCAGTTTTGATAGCACGAACGACATGGCGTTCTCCCGGATAGTCTGGTTCGGATTCATGGAAGAAACTCGCGCACGCGGGCTGCAATGGTGGATGCCAATGCGATGCGAT
Organism: Polaromonas sp.; assembly: GCF_016185115.1. GTDB lineage: Bacteria > Pseudomonadota > Gammaproteobacteria > Burkholderiales > Burkholderiaceae_C > Polaromonas. Next base: position 193,273 of record NZ_JACPOF010000029.1, read on the forward strand.
TGGACGGGTGCGAAATCGTGTCGCAGCTCACTATGTCAGCTGCACCGGCCGCATGCAGATCCTCAAAAGCCGTTTGTGCGAACACAGCATGCACGGCCACGCACACGGGTGCGGCCAGACCTATACGGCGTAGATGGCCAACGGTTTCGATCATGGTCTGTGCGGTCGAAACGATGTCGTCCACCAGCACTGGCGTGTGCGAGCGCCAGCGATCAACCTCAGGTACTGACACTTCGACATCACGATCGCCTCGCCGGGTCTTTGCCAATATGATGAAAGGCACTTCCGCGCGCCGCGCCACATCCCTTATCCACTGGGCGCTTTCCTCGTCAGGCCCAATCAAAAGCGGTTGGCTGACATTCAGCCGTACCCAGCTTGCGACGCCGTCTGCCGCATGGGCCACCCGCGACGGAATACTGTAAACCTGCGATAGCTCCGCAATGCGGTGCAAATGAGGATCTACAGTAACCAGCCAGTCCACCTGGCCGGAGATCCACGTCGCTACATGCTGAGCGCTGATCGTCTCACCCGCGTGAAACTGCCGATCCTGACGCATGTAGGCCAAGTATGGAGCCACCAAGCCGACTGATACCGCACCAGCTTCACGAATGGCGCATGCGAGAAGAAGGAGCGGCACCAGCTTGTCATCTGGCCGGTCAAGCGTGCACACGATGAACACATGTCGTCCTTCGACCGACGTTTCAGCCCTTACATGGGATTCTCCGTCCGGGAAACGGCGAACCGTTGCAAGTCCGCGATCGAAATCAAAATGAGCAGCCAGATCGTCGGTAAGGCGCTCATTGCCAGGCATGGCGATCCCCACAGCCTTCATTGTTTTGTCTCCTCGCCCAGTGTCAAAATCGGGTGCGTCGCGAGATAGCGCTTAGCGTAGGCCAGTTCTCCCGGTGCCTCCGCGTGCAACGTGAACAAGGGCTGACCAAGCTGCACAGGATCACCCAACTTCACATGCAAAGAGAGCCCGGCAGAGGGAGCGCCAGGCGCGCCGGCGAGTTTGGCAACCCGCGCGAGCCGTCGACTGTCGATGCCGGAGACATAGCCAGTACGTTCGGCTATCACCGCTTCACGCAAAGGGGCAACACCGGGCTCGCGCAAGCCACCTTGCGCCTCGCAGATAGCCTGAAACTTGTCCCAAGCCGCGCCGCTGTCAAGTAGTCGCCAAGCCTCCGATTTGCCAGTGCCAGGAATGCTATGCCCGCAAAACTCCAGGATTTCTCCCGCCAGCACCAACGATCGCATGCGAAGATCCACCGGAGCCGCGGCCGCACCGCGCAACACCGCGAGGACGTCATGCGCTTCCAGTGCAGGGCCGATACCACGCCCAACGGGCTGCGCACCGTTCGTGCGAAAAACCCGCAAGTTGATTCCATGTGCAGCAGCTACCTGCTCAAGCAGGATCTGAAGACGATGCGCATCTTCATTGGTCCGAACCTTGGCGGTGAGACCAACGGGAATGTCGATCACCGCGTGCGTCGCCCCGGCGGCAATCTTCTTGGACAACACGGACGCGACCAGTTGGGCGTCGCTATCAAGGTCCAGTGGACGCTCAACACGGATCAGCAAGTCATCAGCCGGACTCAGGGTCAGCGCACCTCCCCATACGAAACAACCGCCCTCGCGCTCGACGACACGGCGCATTGCAGGTAGATTCAGATCAACACGGGTCAACGTCTCCATCACATCGGCGGTCCCCGCAGGTGAGGTGATCGCGCGGGATGAAGTCTTTGGAATTGTCAGCCCAGCTGCAGCGGCAATGGCAACTACGATGGGAGTAGTCCGGTTGCCAGGCAAGCCTCCAATGCAGTGCTTGTCCGCAATGGGGGTGCGCCCCCAGTCAATACGCTCCCCCACGTCAACCATTGCTCGCGTCAGATCGATTGTTTCCTGAAGATCCATACGCCCACCCGCGCAGGCACTCAAGAAGGCGGCGATATGCATATCCGAATATCGACCCGCAGCAACGTCTGTCACGATGGCCTTGAGCGCAGGGGCATCAAGCCGATGGCCATAGATCTTGGAACGCATGGCACTCAGCGAGTCGAGTGTCGGCGCGTGCACCACGACAACAACGTCTCCCAGAACGGCGTTCAGCGCTTTCCAGGCGCTGGTTGAAAGACTGACCTCCCCTTCCGCTAGTAGATCGGAATCGACAACGTTGATTGTCGCTATGATGCGACGGTCGTGCAGATCTACCTCGACGCGTGTTTGCGCCTCGAAACCTTCAGCGCGGCATACGTGGCAATCACGCCGCATGTAGATCACGAATTCCTGGTGTGTGTCTATCCCCAGGGAACGCAGCCGCAATCCAACTCCGTTCATCGTGCAATCTCAAAGGTCTGGCCCAGCCGGGGGACGGTCACCGACCAACCTAGTTCACGCTCTACGCGTTGCCGGAGCGCATCTGCCGGAGCCGGTTCACCATGATTGAGGAAAACACCCCGAGGTGCCTTCGGAGAAGTTTTGAGCCAATCGACGATCTGGCGCGCGTCGGCGTGGGCGGACATTCCTGGCAAAGACACCACTTCGGCATTAACGGCGACATCCTCCCCGTGAATGCGAATACTTTTCTCGCCGGCAACTATCCTGCCGCCGCGTGTGCCCCCAGCCTGGAATCCGGCGAACACGATGGTGTTGCGTCTATCCGGCGCCAGTGCCTTTAGGTGATGCAGCACCCGCCCACCAGTGGCCATGCCACTTGCCGACACGATGACCGCCGGGTAATGTTGGGCGACCAGCGCACGCGACTCATCCACTGTACGAACCATTTTCGCGACCTGACACATCCCGATGCACTCCTCCGACGACAGCCGGTGCTCAGCGCGATAGCGGTGATAGAGATCGGTCATGTCGATCGCCATCGGGCTGTTCAGGTAAACGGGCATGTCAGGGATTTCCGAACGCTCCTTCAAGCGGTAAATCGAATACAAAAGCGATTGCGCTCGCCCGACTGCAAACGCAGGAATCACTACGACACCTCCGCGTGCGGCCGTGCGCCTGATCACCTCGCCCAGCAGAGTTTCCGCATCTGCCCCGTCATGAAGGCGATCACCGTACGTCGATTCGGTGACGATATAGTCAGCCCGCTCGATAGGAGCAGGCGCCCGCATGACGAGATCGTCCGGGCGGCCCAAGTCCCCTGAGAACAAAACGGTGGTCTCGCCTGCCGTCACCTCGACCGAACTGGCGCCCAGAATATGCCCCGCAGGTCGTAGCCGGAGATGCATTCCGACGACGCCTATGGCTGAGGCATCAAAAGGCAGCGGCTCCAGACGACGCAGAGCCCGGAACGCATCTTCTTCGGTGTACAGCGGCAGGGCCGGTGTGTGTTTGGACCGCTGGCGGCGGTTGGCATACTCCGCGTCCTCTTCCTGCAACCTTCCACTGTCGGGCAGCAGAACTCCGCAGACTTCAATTGTGGATGGCGTGGCAAATACCGGACCACGGAAGCCTTGCTTGACGAGCAACGGCAAGGCTCCAGAATGATCGAGGTGGGCATGCGTCAGGACGACGGCATCGAGTTGCTTCGGATCGAACGGGAATTCCTCCCAGTTCATCGAGCGCAAATTTTTGTAGCCTTGAAACAGACCACAATCGACGAGCAGCTGCTTCCCTTCGTGGGTGACGAGCGTCTTCGAACCGGTGACAGTGCCTGCGGCGCCGAGGAATGCGAGTTTCATTTAGTGACTTTCAGGTAAGTGATTGAAAAATATGGCGTCGGGCGGCACAAACATTGGTTTAGCCATTGCAGTGCAACAACCACCGGTCCTATACAAAGCCCCCCTCATGACAAAGGCCATTTTTTTGATGTGAACGGTGCGCCCACGCCTAAAGAGGCGTCTGTCATCGCAATGGATTCGCTTGCAGGAACACCGCTTATCCCCAGCGCACGGATGGCGTCTATCGTCTCTGGAATAACGATGGCCTGGTTATCCACCATGTAGGCATAGAACAACTCCGCGCCTTCAACATGCAACATGTCGGACCAAAGTCCTACTTCGTACAAGCTGTCGTGCGGTCGGCCGCTGTCGGCCATCAACTCCTTGACCACGTTAGGGGCAGCAAGGCCGGTACTGCCTTCGATCAGGACAACCCGGCTGGTGCAGGAAAAGGCCTTCAGAACCTCCTCTTTGCTCGCCGAACGGGTCATATCAACCGCCCAATAATGGACGTGCGCAATCGTCGTCGGAACAGCGACCGCCATCGTCACCACGTCGAGGTCGGGGTCAACGCTGCGCGCATCGGGCCCTTGGTGGCTCGGAATCGAAGGTTCGGGGAGCACCGTATTCATGATGCCGCCCAGATGACTTTCCCATGGGTCGGTGGCGCGCCGCAGCAGTGTGCCGCGCGCTCGTTTAAGCAGGCCAGCGCGTTTGAGGGCACCCAGGGTGCGAACGATCGATGTAGTGTTGCAAGACACCACACGGGTCGCCGAGCGACCGACCGCCGAGGCGTAATTCGCCTCAGCCACGAAGGAATGCCCAGTGACTTCGTGTTTTTCGCCGCCGTGAAGAATAAATGCCTTTCCTGCGGCGCGATAGCGTTCCGCATTGCTGGCACCAACGCGCTTGGGCGTACAGTCCACGACGATGTCGCAGATGCCCAAGAGATCATCCAGCGACCCGCTGAGATCAATACCCGCATCGCGCATGCGCTGGCTTGCCGACGCGTCTGCGGTATAGAGGGGTATTTGTCGCGTCACGGCGCCCAGAATGCGCCAGTCTGCGGCAACATCAGCTACGCCAGCCAATTCCATATCCGGCTGGGTTTTGATGGCTTCGGCAACACGCTTGCCGATCACGCCGTAACCGACGATGCCTACCTGGATCTTGCTGTTCATTCGTTCTCCTTTATCAATCGATACTGGGCTACCGCGAGATCTGGGCGTCACGCCTCAGCACGCCTGCAAAGTCGGGTTCAGCAAGCCATATCGCTGCCGACGCGCCCTTCGCTTTCGTCCTTCCAGCACGGCAGCACGCGTCTCTTTTCATCTAGCACCTCTTCCGGCACTTACGACTCGGCGAATCCGTGCCATGTCGCGCTGCCGCCAGGTGAGATGTTCATAAACACTGCTCCAGTACATGCCGAAAGCGAAGCCAAACAAGAGCTCCTCTATAGGCAAACCACCCGGACGCCAGGCAAGCAAGGCCCCCAGGTTCCAGACGGCCTCAACGTAACCGGGCCAAAACCACTTCAACCCGAGCAGAAAGACCGCATACAGCGCCAGAAAAACGCCTCCGCCGAAGAGTGTGTTTCGCCAGAGATCCAGCCGGCAGAAGAGTGTTGCCATTGCCCCTGAAAACATCGCCAGAATTCCGGGATATATGGGGTTCCAACGCAGCACCATCAGGCCACCGAAGACAAATAATGGACAGGCTAGTGCCATCAGATGCCAGCGATGCTGTGGCATCGATCTCGCTCGGTGATCCATGCTTCTGAGTGGTAATGAAGTTAAGGCGCGATAGCCTGCCACGCCTAGGCCACCGATCGCGAAACAGAAGATCAGGCTTTCAATATCAAAGCCTGTTCGTTGGGCCAGGTCAAACAGGCTGGGTGGATTCCAATAGGCGGGCACGAACAACGGCTCTGTCAGACCGAAGGGGGTGGTCAGCATGCTGGCCCAAAGCATGGGACGGCGCAGTTCGGGGCGGAAGTAGAAGAGCAGTGCCCACGGCACCATAAATGCTGAGGCCCAGATTAACCATGTGTAGCGGAAAGATGGATCGTCGGTCACGCTGTTGCTCCCCAAGTGAGATGATTTTCAAAGTCCGGCGACGTGCTATGTGGGGTTTTGAGTCGAGGGCGATCCGCCAAAGTTCGGAATAAACCGAGGTGTTCGGCTCGCGTAGCGATCCCATTCATCCCCAAAACGCTGTGCCGATTCGCGCTCCTCCGTATAGGAAAGCCGCACGTACATCACACACAAAATTGGGAACATCACCAGCGTCAGCACTGTTGGCCACTGCAACAGGAAGCCGAACATGATCATCACAAACGCCACGTACTGGGGATGCCGAACCCTTCCATATGCGCCACTTTGAGCAAGTGTTCCTGCACGCTGGTTCGCGTACAACACCGACCAAGCTGCGGACAGCAGCCAAAAGCCGCCGCCGATGAATAAGGCGCTGAGCAGGTGAAATGGGCCGAAGTGGGGATTAGCACGCCAGCCGAACATCACCTCCAACAAATGACCTGCATCGTGCGAGAGGAAGTCCACCCCTGGAAACTTGGTGCTCAACCATCCCGACATCAGGTAGATGGTTAGCGGGAAGCCATACATCTCGACAAAAAGCGCCACCAGAAACCCGGAGAAGGCACTGAACGAGCGCCAGTCTCTTGGGCTCTGGGGTTTGGCGAAACTAAAAGCGAAAATAATAAATACCAGTGAATTGATGACTACTAGCGTCCACAGCCCATAGGCCGGTGCAGAAGAATGGTCCATGTCATTGACTCCCAGATAGGTTTAGTGGTGGTGGGTGCCAGATGACGCAGATGCGCCCGGCTTCGGGGTACTCTCTCCGGGCACCGCGTCTTGTTCGCGGCGACCGGGCGTATCGTCAGATCGATGTTCACGGTGGCCCCCATGACCGCCGTGGAACATATGCATCAACACGCAGCCCCCCAAGAGCAGGAAGGGCAGCCAGCCGAAAAGATGAGCGCGATGTTCTGCCAAAAGGAAGAACAGAGCGACCGCTGCAAAGCCGGCGAATATCCAAGTGGAGGCCTTGCCGCACTGCCGCCGGCGTGAGGAAAGTGAGCGTTTCATGTGAAGGTCCTTTCGAGAATCGTGGGTGGAAAAAATACAGGGCTCAAAGGCCGTGTACGGGATGTCAAAATGCGTGGCTCTTCATTCATGGCCAGTTTCCTCAGAGTCCGGTTCTATGACACGGATGCTTTATGAGCTGTCACCATCGAATGGCGTCGATCGGGATAGGTGTATTTCATAATCTTCCGTATAAGGTTGTGAACAGATGCTCCTCGGTAGCATCGCGCTGTAGACGCCACTGTTCCAGCGCACCAGAAATAAGTTTCCCCGCTTCCTCTTCCCGTAAGCGCCATGGGTTATCTTTGGATGCAGCCTGTCGGTTCTGCCGGACCCACTCTGCGGCGAAGGTCACCCAGCCCATCGCCGGAGTCACCTGCGACGAGAACAGGTAGCGCCGCAGACGCATCGGGTGGCCCCACTTTTGCATGAATGCAGACACCGGATTGGCACTCCCCTTGATCCAGGGGCTGACCCAGGTGCGATATGCCAACTCGTTCCACTGCGACACTACCGCTACTTTCTCGAAGGCCTTACGTGGATAGTTGAACTGCAAGTCCTCGATACGTCGCTCCTCGAAGGAGACTTTGTGCCTTGGCAATGACGTATCCCCGCCAGCTGGTTTTCCAGCGCCGCGCACTGCCCGGCTTTTGACCGGCTCTCCCAGCTTCATCTCATACAGCCCCGGTGCCAGATTCTTGAAGGTTTCGATGTTTTCCAGGATGGCTCGGTGTTCATGTTGTGCAACGCTGGCTGACACGAAAATTCCCAGGTGCCCAACATGCGGATTGAGAAGGTACACGATGCGCTGTCCCGCGGCTTTGAGCGCAGCCGTGTCAGGGTAGATCGCGGGAAGCCAGGCCAGCGCCTGATGCGGTGGGGTGATGTTGTCGCCGCTGGAGGCGAAGATCACCATCGGATTGCGGATGCGTTTCAGGTCTACGACGCAGGGGTCGGCCATATCGCACGAGTCGAGTTGGACCTGGCCTTGCTCTAGCCGATTTCCGATAAACAGATTCTCAACGGTGGCAAGGATTTCTTCGCGACTGAGGAAGAAGTAGCTGGACCACCAGCGTTCGAATTCAAGGAAACGTTCGCGTTCGGTATCCACATGGGCGTAAAGGTTGTAGTTCTTATCCCACCAAGTGTTGGCCGGATTTAGACCCTCAAAGTTTTGCACCAGCCAAGCGCCATCGAGCCGTCCACTGCCAAGATCGGCCATCAGGTGCGTGATCCACTCGCCGCCCAGCAAGCCGCCAGCAAGGCGCATCGGGTTCACTTCTTCAGCGCCAGCCCAATACGACAGAGGCGAGCCATTGAGCACTGCCGGGCCGTCAAGACCTTCACATTCAGCGGCCAGCAACGCCACAGCCCAACCACCCTGACAGTTGCCGTAAAGAACCGGTGCCACGCCGTGGCGACGTACGATCTCACCTACGAAGGCGTGCAGTGCATGGATAACGTTACTGAGCGTCTGGCCCGGGCAAGGCTCGGGGAAGAAGCTAGCGAAATAGGTCGGGTGCCCCTCGTGCAGCGCCACGCCAACCTCGGAGTCGTGCTTGAAACCGCCGATACCTGGACCGTGGCCGGCCCGCGGATCAATCACCAGAACCGGCCTCAGGTCTTGTCGCACGAAATCTCTGGCATGTGTGGGGCCACAGCGTGTGATGCGCAGCAGCGCGTAGTTGGCGGGTTCGTCGAAAGTCCGGGCATCCAGCACCATTTCATGCTCAAAGTCGAGCAAAGGCGGCTGCCCGGCGCGCTCGTGAGCAAGCATGTTGTCGCCACGTTCGCGTAGTACGTCGAAAAACAGCACGCCGCGTTGCACAGAATCGATGTAATAGCGCCAAGCGGCATCCAACGCCCCGAAATTATCCGTCGCGGCATGTATTTTTGGCACGGCAGACTCGCCGGGTGAGGCGTTTGTGACGGGCCTGGCTGAAGACCTGGCCTCTGTTGTGATGCCTCGCCCAGGTTTCCCCTTAGGACGACGCGTGCTTGTGCTCATGATTTATCCTTCGATGTTTTGAACAATCTGAGTCCAGATCGCGTGGAACCGAGTACCGCTTTTTCATGATGAAACCCCTGCGGCCGTTGTCGCTGAAGCTTGCGGCTTCTGGTGCCTAATGCCGGCGAGCTTGGTGCGTTTTAGTAGCAATGCATTGATTGCTACCAGCGCCGAGCTGCCGGACATAGACAGTGCCGCGACCTCGGGCGACAGCGTGAAAGGGTAAAAGACGCCGGCCGCCAGAGGAAAGGCAATCACGTTGTAGCCGACCGCCCACCACAGGTTCTGGTGCATCTTGCGCAGCGTGGCGCGTGACAGCTCGATGGCGCCGACCACGTCGTAGGGATCGCTCTTCATCAAAATGACTTGGGCGCTCTCCATCGCCACGTCAGTGCCCGCGCCAATTGCGAAGCCCACATCAGCCTGTGTCAGGGCCGGAGCGTCGTTGATACCGTCGCCGACCATGCCGACCTTATGCCCCTGGGCCTGCAGCTCTTTGATCTTGGAGGCCTTCTGGCCAGGCAACACATCGGCCAGAACGATGTCGATGCCGAGTTCTTTCCCAATCCGATCCGCTGTAGACTGATTGTCCCCAGTGATCATCGCGACCTTCACACCGCGCTCCTGCAGCTTGGCGATCGTTGCCATGGACGTTGGTCGGACGGCGTCGGCAATGGCAATTAGGCCTATAAGCTTGCCAGCCCGAGCGACATACACCACGGTGCGGCCGCCGCCCTGAAGACGGGAAGCTTGCGCAGAGAGCGCTTCCAAGGCGACTTTTTCAGATTCCATCAGCTGACGATTGCCGAGCAAGACATTTTCATCGTTGATAGCTGCGCGAGCGCCCTGCCCATCAATATTGGTAAAACCCGTCGCGACCTCAGTCGGTGTGGTGCCAGCTCGCTTGAGTATCGCAAGCGCCAAAGGATGCTCGGAGAACTTCTCCACAGCTGCTGCCGTGGCCAGCAGTTGCGCGTCGTTGACACCTGACGCGGTGACCATCTCCACGACGTCAGGCTGTCCGAGCGTGAGCGTACCCGTCTTGTCGAAGACGATGACTGTCAACTTGGTGGCGTTTTCCAGCGCGGCAGCGTTCTTGAAGAGGATGCCGTTCATGGCCCCAAGTCCGGTCCCGACCATGATGGCCATCGGGGTGGCCAGCCCAAGGGCGTCGGGGCAGGCGATCACGAATACCGTGATCGTTAAAGTCAGGGCGAACAGCAAAGGCTGGCCCAAGACCCAGAACCAGACGCTGAAGGTGAGCAGCCCAACGAGAATGGCAGCCAGCACCAGCCATTGCGAGGCCCTATCCGCGAGTAACTGGCCCGGTGCCTTTGAGTTCTGCGCCTCCTGGACTAATTTGACAATCTGCGCAAGCGCTGTGTCGGCGCCGACCTTGGTAGCCTTGTAGCGAAGGCTGCCGCTTTTGTTGATCGTAGCGCCGATGACTGCATCGCCAACGACTTTTTTCACTGGCATGGATTCGCCGGTCAACATGGACTCATCAACCTGGGAACCGCCCTCAAAAATTTCGCCATCCACCGGAATCTTGTCTCCCGGTTTGATGACGACTGTCTCACCAACCAATACCTCGGCGGTAGGGACCTTGACCTCGACGCCACCGCGCAGTACTGTGGCCATGGGCGGGGCAAGGTCCATCAAAGAGCGGATCGCGTCCGAAGCCCCAGCGCGCGCCCGCATCTCCAACCAATGTCCCAACAAGATGAAGACCAGCAACACGGCTGCCGCTTCATAAAACACTTCACCTTCATAAATGAAAGTGGCGCCGATGCTAAAGACGTACCCCGTGCCGACCGACAAAACGACCAGGGTCGCCATGTTCGCGACCTTGTTACGCGCAGCACGCCAAGCAGCGATGAAGAAGGGCCAGCCCGGATAGGCAATGGCACCTGTCGCGACGACGAACAGGAAAAGCTTGCGGTCGATGCCGAACGGGGTAGCAAAGTCGCCAAACATCTGCCCCATTGGTGAATATAGAAACACTGGAATTGCGAACAATAGAGCTACAAGGAAGCGGTTGCGCATGTCCTTGGCCATGTCTTCCATCGACATGCCCGGTGCGTGACCCATGTCATGCATCATGTCGGTCTTCCCGTTAGCAGAAGGGTCGCCATGACCATCGTGAGAACCATGGTCGCCATGCACCGCTGGCGCAACTTTCACATTGGCTCGCAGCTCAGTCGCCGAATCGCCGCCAATGCTTTGGCGCCCTGCGCCGCTAGGCATGGTGTGCCCGGCATGCCGGGTATGTGCATCTCCTGCCGTCTTATGCTCCTCCGGAGCGCAAACATGGGCTGGGAGGAGTTGGCCGCGGCAGTGATAGCCGCAGTCGATCACGCGTTGCCGGATAGTTTCAAGCTCGATTCGCGATTCATCATAGTGAACGGTCGCGCTGCCGGCGACGTAGTTCACGTCTACGTGATGGACACCCGGAAGCGTAGAGAGCTGCTTCTCAACGCCAGTGGCGCTCAGTGTGGAGACCAGATCGCCAACCTCGATGGTTTTTGTTTTCATGCATATTCCAATACAAATAATTCAGCGGGCCAACAGCCTGGCGTCGCTTGGAGTCGAATCGCAACCATGGTCAGCGGGAGCTGCCATGTGGCCATCTCTTTTGGGCTTGTCTTTGCGGCTCTTCCTGCTCATGGCTGGGCCTATTGACCTTGATCTGCCGGGCGCGCCTTGGCCGGGTAGCCAAGGCTGGTGATCGCCAATTCAATTTGTGCGGGCGACACTTGGGAAGGATCAGTCACAACGGTAGCGACGCCCGGATTCAAAGTCACTTCGGCGTGAATGACTCCGGAAATTTTTTTCAGCGTACGCTGCACGCTACCCGTGCAACCGCCGCAAGACATTCCGCTGATATCAAATTTAAGTGTGTGCATGGTAAGTTTTCCGTGAGTTGAATTGCCTAAGCCCGTGTATAGATTCGCCTTCACACCTTGACGCGAAAATTGATCATCATCCCGCCGTCTTCGTGTTCCAGGTTGTGGCAATGGAGCACATAGGTCTGGTCGCCGGGGTAATCGTGGGCGAAGTCGATCGCCACCCGCACCGTTTCGCCGGGCCAGACCAGCACGGTGTCTTTCCAGCCGAGGTCGCTCACGGTGCGGCCTTGGCCGAAGCGCGCCGTGGCCGCTACCTGGGGCGGGCTGCCGATGCGTTCGAGCACCTGAAACGAAAAGCCGTGGATGTGCATCGGGTGCGGCATGCCCAGCGCCGGGTTGCTGATGCTCCAGATTTCCACTGCACCGCGTTTAACGTCGAATGCGATTTCGTCCATGCGAAAGGTGGAACCGTTGATCAGGAAGCGCATTTGCCCCATTGACAGTTCGATCTTGCGCTGCGCGGTGCCGGACGTGGCAATCGGCTTGATCTGGGACAGCGTGGCCGGCAGTTTGGCGACGACGCGTTCGCCGGCCGTGACCGACAGTTTCAAGAGGTTGAATTCCAGGCCCAGCGGCAACCGTGACGAGGACATGCTGGCCATCATCTGGCCCATGCCCATGCCCATGCCGCTCATACCCGGCATGCCGCCTGGGCCGGCAGCAGGTCCTTCGTTTTCCATCGCATCGAACGCCAGACTCCTGAGAAAGATGTCCTCACCGGGCCGCGCCTGGCCTGCGTCGAACAGCACGTCAAGGCGCTCACCCGGCGCCAGAAAGGCTTCGCTCACCGTTTCCGGACGTTCGATCAGGCCGCCGTCGGTGCCGATGACGGTGAAGTCCAGCGCCTTGTTTCCCTTGACGAAGGCGAGCCGGTAAATGCGCGCATTCGACCCGTTGAGCAGCCGCAGGCGGTAGGTGCGCGGTGTGACGGCCTGCACCGCATTGGGCGTCAGGTTGGCGAGCACGATGTCGCCGAGCCAGCCCATCATGGCTTCATGCGCACCAGGCTTGTACAACAGCCTGCCCTGCGCGTCGAACTGCTTGTCCTGAATGACCAGGGGCAGGTCGGTGACGCCAAGCTGCAAGTCAAGCGCCTTGCTCAGTCGGCGCTGGTCGTCGTCATCCACCAGGAAAAAACTCGCCAGGCCGTGATAGGCCTGTTCGGCAGTCAGCTCGTGCGCGTGTGTGTGGTACCAGTAGGTGCCGCCGCGGTTGCTCACCTTGAAGTCATACGCATAGCGACCACCGGGGCCGATGGTGCTGGCCGGGTGGCCGTCCATGGCGGCGGGCGTGTGCAGCCCGTGCCAGTGGATGATGGTTGGCTCCTGGAGCGCGTTGTCCAGGCTGGCCGTGAAGCGCGCGCCGCTCTCAATGCGCAAAATAGGGTTCTGGTAGGCCTTGCCCGCCTGCTCGGTCTGGTACAGCAAGAAGGGGGATTCGCGGCCGGGCAACAACGGGAAGCTCGCTGCGGTGGTGCGAATTTTGAGCGGCCCGGCGACATCGAGCACCCCAAACGGCCCGCTGCCGACAGGAATGAACAGCTTTTGCTGGAAATTATCTGCGGCCACCGGATCGAAGGGATAGTGGCGAAACGGCCCGCCTGCCAGCGCCCTGGAACGAGGCGATCCGTAATACATCCAGACGGCGCCCCCGGCGGCGGCCACGGCTGCCACACCGGCAAACTGAAACAGCTGTCTTCTCTTCAACATATAACTTACCTTTCCAAGTCTCAACTATTCCGTCAGCGCGCTAAAGCCGGCAATCAACGCGTCATTCGATTCAGCAGCCAAGCAAAAAAAGTCCCTGCCAATAGCGCCCAAGTGCTCAGTACGAGCAGCGCCGTCAAGAAGCCCTGCCATCCGAATGGCCGGGGCTGAACCATGCTGTTGAAATCCATGCCGTGGAACAGACTGTTCATAAAGCCCAAAAAAGGACCAGGCGCCAGAAACCAGACCAGCGCGCATAAAGCGTAGAAAACCGCGACGGTTATGGCGAGCGCGATGCCTGTTCGAATGGGGGTCATGATCACCTTCCCGCAGGAACCGGCATGCGATCCATCATCATCTGCATCATTGATTGCATCATGTCCATGCGCTTTTCCATAACCTGGTGGTGCGTAGCCATGTCGCTCTTTTGCACGCCTGTCATGCCCCCCATGGTGCCTGCAGACATTCCCTTCATCATGGCCATGCTGTCCTGCATGGTCTTCATGTGTTCAGCCATCAAAGCGTTGCGCTCCTCTGGAGTTTTAGCGGCCATCATCTTGTCGTGCATCTGTTCCATGGCCTTCATCTGGGTATTCATTCCGGACATGTCGGAAGAGGCCTTGCCGGGCAGGACTTTGGGCGTTGAGGCGGACGCGGCCGGATGATGCGCGTCTTGTTGCGAAGGCTGGGCGGACCACGCGAACGAGCTGCAACTGGTAATTACAAGCGCAAGTGAAAGTGAACGAACGAGTTTCATTTTGGAATCCTGGGTAAATTGAAGAATTGAATGCAGTGCTCCGCCTCAGGTCACCGATCACAGGCACGTGAGTAAGGAGCCCGTTTTGGTGGAGGACAGAAATCGGTGGGTTAGAGAGCTTGGCGGAGACCGAAAGCCGCGAGCCCTTGGTCGGGCGTCAGAAGCGGCTAAAGCGCCATGCGAGAGTAGCGGACCCGCAAAGGCAAAGGAGGCGGCAAAGGCCGTATAGCGTCCATGCGAACGGGAGTGTCGCCAGACGATTCAGGCAGGACCCAAAGCACTACGACCAATGGCGCTGGACCTAGCTCCGGCTGGTCAAGGCCGAAATGCTGCTTGGTCATAACCTTCGACTCATCGCTGCAGAATTTCTGGCATGGAGCCTTGGCGGCATCTGCGGCAGCGTGGTCGCCGCCCACCTGTACATGAACATGTTTATGTTCATGATGTGAGTCAAGCGTAGAAGTGGCTTTAGTAGCATCCACCACGTGAACATGCGGGTGCGCGTCGTGCGCATCCAGCAGACAGGCATTGACAGCACCAGAAGTTATCGCAAACGTCCATAGCATCAAAACCACGAATGCGGTGTTGCGCTTAGTTCGTTTGCCTGATAGCAGTGTCATGTCTGGTGTGAATTAGGTTCAACCGATATTAGAACGACGCTGCTGGAATTTATTGATCTAAATCAAACACCTCGCCAAAACTTCGGAATCCAGAAGAGCTACGTCTTGTCATCGCGCCTGTGCGTCGTTGAACGTATTCTGCAAATGCCGCAATTCAGTCTTGAGACATATGTCCGGTTCATACAGACGTGCAAACACAGCACTCAAATTTCATAGGTACGTCGACTTGGGACATTCCGACCTGGGATGGTGATCAGTCTTTAGCTGGGGTTTTGTAGGAACAGTCCCCTGCCCTTACGATTTTGCTGAAAGCGTAGTTCTGATTAACCCCTCATCCTTGCACTACGAATGGGTACGTTTATCTCTGCCACTTTCTCAACCTAGAGGCGAAAAGGTCATAGCAGGTGAGAAAGACTGTAACTTTTATAGCTTGACTTGAGTGAGGTTCATCTTTCCAAAGTCAGATACAGTCAAGATGGCGATTTATGAGGACGATTGATGCACGATACGGTTTCTTTACTAATTGATCACTGGAAAAATGACCCCCATGGCACGTACAACACCTGGTTTCTCTGGGAAGAACGCCTCAAGAACTTTCGCTCAATTCGCAGGGGCATTGGTCAGGTGGTACGAGACATTGATGCCGGAACTTTTGGAAACGCCTACCGAGGTTCATCCTTGCAAACGGTTGTCGGGTCAGTCGCTGAGCAGAGGCAAATATTTAAGGGCGCCGACCACGCTTTTTTGTGGAAGCCCAAACTGCGCATACCGGACATTTATGAGCATGAGGCCAACCAGCGCGCCTTCGCGAGGCTCTTGAACGCCTGCGACTGCTGCGATACCGCAGAGGCGGTTGTTGACGCGATCCAGAAGATTGATACGCTCAAGATTAAGGGCCTGGGCCCTGCCGTTGCCAATTTACTTTATTTCATCCATCCAACCCTTGTTTGTCCTTTCAACACGGCCATCGTCAACGGTTTCAATGCTGTTACAGGAAGCAACGTGAAGTTAGGCCGATGGGACCACTATCTCTCGATGCGCGAGGGATTGATTCGGCTCAATGAGCAGCATCGCCACAAGCTGTCCAACGATCTGGGTGCCATTGCTGGCTTGATGTTTGACGTCGGTAGTGGGCGCTATGCAGCACCGCCCCGGGTTGAAGACCCCGCGATGCTTGCACTCTGGGAGGCGGATTTGCAGCGCGTCCGCAATGAATCCGCTGCGGCCGAGAAACAATGGCAACTGGCTCGAGAAAGCGATGCCACGCACACCGAGATTCAGGGGTGGTTGCGAGATATGGGCAGGTCGCTGGGTTTTGACGTCTGGATTGCGTCCAACGACCGCGGGCGAGCGCATGGTGACGGTTTCCTGAGAGACGGTTGCCTGCAGCAATGGCCGGCGGGCAATGGGCAGGGTCTTGATTCCGTGCGCCTGATTGACGTCATCTGGCTCGAACGAGGTAGCGCACATGTAGCGGCCGCCTTCGAAGTGGAACACTCCACATCGATTTATTCTGGAATCGTTCGCATGCTTGATCTTGCTCTGGGTACTCAGGTCGGCGCCGCAAGCACGCTGTTTTTGGTGGCCCCTGACAATCGGCGGGACGAGGTAGCTCAGCAGCTCAAACGACCTGCGTTTTCGCGGGTTTCCGAACTGGGTATCCGGTATCTTCCCTACAGTCAATTGAAAGAGCATCGGGCGACCATCGAGCGTTTCGGATCCAGTATCAAACCCCTGATGGAGATATCCCAATTGCTCTGAACCCGCTTTCATCACGGCGCGCTTGCCGGGTCCACAGCCGGAAACACCAAAATGAATGTCGTTTTGACCCCCTGTTGGCTTTCGACCCGAACGTGACCCCGATGAGCGGACATGATGGAGCGCACAATAGCCAAGCCTAAACCTGTACCGCCGCTTGAGCGAGCGCGACCGTCATCAACGCGGTAGAAGCGATCAAATATACGATCGAATTCTTCAGGGGCAAGTCCCTCTCCATGATTACTCACGGCAAGGGTTACATGTCGCCCCTCTTCAGCGACCATTACATCGATCTGAGAGTCGCCGGTAGCGTGACGTATAGCGTTGGAAAGCAGGTTTGTAATCGCGCGCTGTACCAGCGAGCTGTCGCCCATGATGGTGGCTTCTCCTGTCACTACTAAAGCGAGATTTTTTTCGTCAGAAATCAACGAAAGGAACTCAGTGACCCGGCGGGCCTCCTGAGCGAGGTCAAGTGGACGCGCATGGAGTGGGCTGGCTTGGGAATCTGAACTTGCGATAAACAGCATGTCCGAGATGAGTAAAGCCAGGCGGTCCAGCTCTTCTATATTTCCCTCCAGCACACCTTGAAGATCAGCCGCCGAACGTGTCTGGGAGAGCGCGACCTGGGTTCGTCCCAAAAGTGTTGCCACGGGAGTTCGCATCTCATGCGCCAGATCACCCGAGAAGTCTTGCAGGCGCCGGTAGCCTTTATCAATGCGATCCAGCATGCCGTTGAATTCTTCTGCAAGTTCTGCAAGCTCCAGCGGCAATGTGGTCGTGGACAGACGCTGATTCAACGACTTTGCACCAATTGAGGCTGCCAGCCGGTTAAAACGTCGTAGCGGCGTCAGGGCTGTACGGGCGATTAGCCAAGCTCCTACGGCAACGAACAGAAGGAGCACGGGCAGGCCAACCAGCGTCGCATTCATAAAACCCGACAACAGCCGTACGTCGTGTCGGCGGTCCAGGGCCAGTTCAAACCTGATTGGCAAACCATCGGCGGTCGACATGGTGCCCTGCAATTTGCTTTGACGTTGCCCACTCCAGGCAGACCAAGCGCGAAAGCTCTGCTCATCAGGCTCGATCTCTGAATCCACGTTGCCCTTGGATGCCCCGGGGCCAAAGGTTGCAATAGCTTGATCTGAGGCGGCCCCCATAAACATCAATTGGAGATCGTCGTGACCGATCAACAGATCTTCAAAGCGATGTCGGTTCTCATTGATCGCCGTGGAGGAAGGAACTTCCGACAAGAGATGGGCCAACAAATCCCTTTTACCCGCCAGTTCGGCCTGTGATCTGGCATCGAGTTGTTGGGTCAGCGCCCACAAGGCCACCGTTGTAGCACCGCCCGCAACCAACAGCCCAAAAAGAGCGCTGGCCGCCGCAATGTGAGACGCCAATGAATTCCTGGATATCCAGGTCCGCATGCTGGAGTTCAAGGATTCTCCCTGGATTCCAGCACATAGCCAACGCCGCGCACGGTGTGGATCAACTTGTTTTCGAAAGGATCGTCGATTTTCAGGCGCAGGCGCCGCATCGCCACTTCCACCACATTGGTGTCCGACTCAAAGTGGATATCCCAGACCAGCGATGCAATCTGCGTTCGGGACAACACCTCGCCAGATCGTTGAGCCAGAAGGGTCAGCAGCGCAAATTCTTTAGCTGAAAGATCAATACGCTGTCCAGCGCGTGTGGCCCGGTGCCTTACCGGGTCAATTTCCAGATCTCCAGTCAAAAGAACCGCTTCTGGCCTGATGAGGTGATTGCGTTTGAGAAGCGTACGAACCCGCGCCAAAAGCTCCGGGAACTGAAAGGGCTTGACCAGATAGTCGTCTGCACCCAGATCAAAACCTCTGACCTTGTCGTCGGTTTTGCCACGAGCGGAGAGCATCAGAACAGGCACCTGCCTGGATGTGCGAAGCGCTGACAGCACAGCAAATCCGTCAATGCCTGGAAGCATGACATCCAGAATAATGAGATCGTGATCGCCCGTGACGGCGACATGCAGGCCATCCGTTCCACTATGAGCTACTTCCACGGCATACCCGCTTTCGCTCAATCCCTGGCGGACATATTCAGCTGCCTTGGGCTCATCATCAATCACCAGGATTTTCAAAAAATGCCTCCCATTGAGATTACCGATCTGTAATCTGCGGGCCAGCATGGTGAAGGCCCTGTTTTTTTAAAGTAGGACCCGTGATGCAAAGGTTGCATCGCAGTCATCCCAGTGTTGGGGTGGCACTTTGCAAGATGTTCTACAGGAGTTCCATCATGAAATCGAAATTTATTGCTTCCACCGTTGTCGCCATTGCCGCTCTGAGCGGTGTCAGTGCGTTCGCACAGTCCAATATCCAGAATCGCCTGGAGGGCGAAGCGTCTACCAAGATTGTTTTTGACACTGCGCCCAGCAACCTGACCCGTGCCCAGGTCCAGGGCGAATATCTGCAAGCCAGAAAAAACAACGCTTTGCCCTTGAGCGATGAAGCCAGCTTTTCGCCAGCGGTTGCACAAACCAGCAACCTGACGCGTGAGCAAGTTGTCGCCTCGATGGGGAAAGTTCATGCTTTGGACGGCAGCGGCTCGCTGACGCAACACTGAACGGAAGTATGAAGGTGGCGAGGCATTCCTGATCCTCTGCCAGTAGCTATCGCCGACCATCCTTCTCACCCCGAAAGGCCGCCCGGTTTTACCTTGGCGGCCTTCGTCATTTTGAGAAACGCTTTGCCACAACAGACCAACGACTCTCGCGCAAGATGTATAAGGCACTGCAAAACAGCCTGTTGCCCTGAATAACAGTTTTGTAATCAGGAGGTCAGCGTCTTGTATGGGCCCACTTTCTAAAGTTGGAACCGTGATGCAGCAGTTGCATCGCAGTCGACTCAAGTGGGTTGACTCACTCAAAGTAGTTTTAGGAGACTCATCATGTTGATTCGCAAAACCGCAGTTGCCCTGGCCCTCATTGGCGCATCCATCCCTGCTGCATTCGCCAACAACGGAATCAGCGTTGTTGGTGGAGAAAAAGGGTTTGACTTTCACGCTACGCCCAGCCTGAAAAGTCGAGCCGACGTGCAGAATGAGCTCTTTGCATCCAGGAAAAATCCGACCATCGCGGATGGCGGCAAATCCCTTGCTGGCGGAGCGCTCTATGTCTTCCCTCAGCACAGCTATATCTTCAAAGATGGCGCGCCGGTTCACGCCGATACCCTGAACCACGACTCGCCGAAGTCCAGCCTGACCATGACCTCGGATGAGCGCCAGGCGCAGATCAGGCTGCAGGGCCTGTAAGGCCGTAGACACATCAAGCCCAAAGCCGGTTGCCTGGCAATCGGCTATCCATCAACTCAAACGGAAAATACACCATGAAATCCACTCTGAAACTCTCCTTTGCTACCTTTGTTGTTTCCATTGGCATGAGCGGTATCGCACTCGCTGCACCCGACAACGTGTCGAGCATGACCGTCGCAACAGCATCAACCACAGGCGTCCAACTGACGTCAGGCGAAATTCGCAAGGTTGACCTTGAGCAGGGAAAGCTGACCATCAAGCACGAAGCTCTTGAGAACCTGGATATGCCCGGCATGACAATGGTCTTCAAGGCGAGCGACGCCAAGCTGCTCAACGGCGTCAAGCAGGGTGACAAGATTTTGTTTCGCGCCGAGAAAACCGATGCAGGTTTCATGATCGTGCGACTGGAGCAGGCCAAGTAAGTAGCCCAGTCAGGCTTTGGGTGTGCCGCGCAAGCGCAATGCGTTTGTAATGACCGAGGCGGAACTCAGGCTCATTGCCAGCGCAGCGATCATCGGAGACAACAACCAGCCGGTAAAGGGAAAGAGCAGGCCGGCGGCCAAAGGAACTCCGAGCGCGTTGTAGACGAAAGCAAAACCAAGGTTCTGCTTCATATTGGCGATAGTGGCTTCCGAGAGTTCGCGCGCCGTGGCAATACCGCGCAAATCCCCCTTGACCAGGGTGACTTGTGCACTGTTCATCGCCACATCGGTACCTGTGCCCATCGCGATCCCAACATCCGCTTTGGCCAGGGCCGGCGCGTCGTTGATGCCATCCCCTGCCATGGCCACCACCAGCCCTTGCGCCTGCAAGCGTTCGACCAGCGCCAATTTGTCGGCAGGCTTGACCTCTCCGTGTACCTCATCAATGCCCAAACGCTGACCCACAGACTTCGCCGTCGTCAGGCCATCGCCTGTCGCCATGATGATCCGGATCCCGGCGTCTCGCAGTGTTTTGAGCGCAGCCGGCGTGCTTTCCTTGACCGGGTCTGAAACTGCCAATAGACCGGCAAACTGTCCATCCACGGCCAATGACATGACACTTGCGCCGCCCAGCCGGAACGCTTCTGCCTGGGCCTGCTTGGCACTGTCGGTGGTGACCTTGTCTTGCGCCATCAAGGCGGCATTCCCGAGCGCTAGCCGCTTACCATCAACCACTCCGCGCACGCCGATTCCGGTGGCTGATTCGAATTCTTCGACCTTTGAAAGGGTCATAGACTTGTCCCGGGCTGCACGCACGATGGCATCAGCCAGAGGATGTTCGCTGCCTTGATCCAGACTGGCCGCAAGGCGTAACACCTCGTCTTCGCTATAGGGCTCTGCAGCAAATACCTTTTCGAAGACCGGGCGCCCTTCAGTGAGCGTTCCTGTCTTGTCCACAATCAGGACCTGGACCTTGCGGAAGTTCTCAATCGCAGCCGCGTCACGAAACAAGATGCCCTGTGTCGCACCACGACCGGTGGCAACCATGATGGACATGGGTGTGGCCAGGCCCAGGGCACAAGGGCAGGCAATGATCAGCACGGAAACCGCATTGATCAGGCCGTAGACCCAACTCGGCTGTGGCCCAAAGAATCCCCAGACCAGCAGCGTCAGCAAGGCTGCGGCAACCACTGCCATCACAAAATACCCGGCGACCTGGTCTGCCATGCGCTGCATTGGCGCCCTGGAGCGCTGCGCCTGGGCAACCATTTGAACTATTTGTGAAAGAACTGTCGCCGATCCCACATGCTCGGCGCGCATTACCAAAGCGCCCGAGGTATTGAGCGTGGCGCCAATCAGTTTGTCCCCTGCTCGCTTGGTAACAGGCAAAGGCTCACCCGTGAGCATGGCTTCGTCGACGGCACTGCTGCCATCTGTCACCACCCCATCAACGGGTACCTTCTCGCCAGGGCGCACCCTCAGCAGATCTCCTTCATGGACGTGTGTCAGCTCAACATCTTCTTCTGAGCCATCCGGCTTGATGCGGCGTGCCGTTTTAGGGGCCAGACCCAGAAGCGATTTGATGGCCGCCGATGTCTGCGACCGCGCCTTGAGCTCCAGCATCTGGCCTAGTAAGGTAAGGGAAATGATGACGGCCGCGGCTTCAAAGTAAACCGCCACACGGCCCATGGCTACAAACGAGGGAGGAAACACGCCCGGGGCAACTGTAGCGACCACGCTGTAAATGAATGCGGCAGAGGTGCCAAGGCCAATCAGGGTCCACATATTCGGACTGCGGTTGACTACAGACTGCCAACCGCGCACGAAGAATGGCCATCCCGCCCAAAGAACGATAGGCAGCGAAAGCACCAGCTCCACCCAGCTTTGCGTTGCCATGGCGAACAATCCAAGCTGGTGCCCGAACATTGCCAGGACAGTGACCACGACCGTCAGCGGCAGCGTCCACCAGAAACGTCGTGAAAAATCCTTGAGTTCAGGATTTTCATCATCATCCATGCTGGGCATGAGCGGTTCGAGTGACATACCGCATTTGGGACAGTGACCGGGATGGTCCTGACGTATCTCCGGATGCATGGGGCAGGTATAAACCGTGCCCGCGACTGCCTTGAACGTTTCAGGGGCAGCCGTCTCCTGCTTTGGCTTCAGGTAGCGCGCAGGGTCCGCAACGAATTTTGCCCGGCACCCTGCACTGCAAAAGTAATATGGCCGTCCCGCATGCTCATGTTTATTGGGGGACTGCTCTGTGACGTTCATCCCGCATACGGGATCCTTCAATTGTCCAGCTGAACTGGTCGGTGCTTCGCCCGCCTCGGCCTTCGCGTGGTCCATGGCTGGAGAATGGTTATGACCATGTGGATGATGTTCGTTTTTTTCCATGGTGGGCAGCTTCCTGTAAACGGGTTAAGACGCGAAGCCTTGATCATCGTCGGCGCTTCTTGCGGTTTCTGGGGGGCGAGCCTTTAGGCTGACTTCCAGGTCTTTTCAGCTTTCTGTCGCGCCACAGAAAGTAAGCGATAAAAAGCAAAAGTATGACGGCCGCAGCGCCCCCCGCAATCAGCGCATTGCCCAACAATTCGCGGGGAGCATAGATCAGATTGCGAAATTCGTGTGCCATCAAAATTCATCTGATTAATTGGATGTCCAATCCAGGCTGCTGAAACACCACAGCGCTTACGCCACCTGTGGCATTCCTGAGTCCAGACTTACTTGGATGGCTGCAGGTCGGTCACCACGAAGGCACCGTTGGACTTTTCAGCCTTGAAGCGCACCTTGTCACCAGCCTTGACCTTGTCCAGCATCGCAGGATCTTTCACCTGAAACACCATGGTCATGCCAGGCATGTCGAGGTTCTTGATATCGCCGTGTTTCAGCGTGATCTTTTTGGTGTCCATGTCTACCTTGCGCACTTCGGCTTCTGTCATGTCGCCAGCAGGTGCGGCTGCTGTTTTTTTGCTGTCCATGGCCATAGGCGCCTCGGCTGGCTTCATGGCTGTTTGTGCATGCGCTGCGCTGGTTGCGATAGCGGCAAGGATCAGAAGGGTCTTGAGGTTTTTCATGATGGTTCTTTCAGTGGTTAACGGTTGATTACGATAAAGATTTCTGGGGGTAAGACTGATAAATGCGAGTACTGCCGTCCCTGAGGACGAGTAGCACATCAAAGGCATCCTGGATATTGCCCATTTCCATGCCTGGTGAGCCCGCAGGCATCCCCGGCACAGCCAGGCCAAGAGCGTTGGGCTTGTCACGAAGCAGGCGCCGCATTTCCTTTGCAGGAACGTGGCCTTCCAGCACGTAAGTGCCCAGCAGTCCGGTGTGACAGGATCCGAACTTCTCAGCCAGTCCGAGCTTTTGACGCACGGGTGCCGTGTCTTTGACGTCGTTGGTCACGACTTCAAAGCCGTTGCTGCGCAAATGGGAAACCCATTCATTGCAGCAACCGCAGTTAGGTGTTTTCCAGACGGTCACCCGGTCTTTCGGCGAAGCAGCCAGTACGCCCAAGGGCTGACCGAATGCAACAGCACCCGCCAGCCCGAAGATCAGCCCTGAGGCTGACCGTCTAGACACCGGATCAGTGTTTATGGTCACCATGGCCATCTTTCTTTGGTGCGGCCTTGCCACCAGCGACAGTCACGAAACCTTTCATGCCGGCGTCGTAATGACCAGGCTGCAGACAGGCAAAGTCAATTTTTCCTGCCTTGGTGAATTGCCAGATGATTTCACCCGTCTTGCCTGGAGCGACGGTAACCATGTTGGCGTCCGCGTGTTCCATCTCCGGGTTCTTCTTCATCACCTCGTAGTGTTCCTTGAGCTCCTTTTCGGTCCCCAGCACCATTTCATGCTTGACCTTGCCGGAGTTCTTGACCACAAAGCGGATGGTTTCACCTTGCTTGGCAGTCACATTGGGAACGCTAAAGCGCATGGAGTCAGCCATGTCCATGGTGATGGTCCTGGTGACCTTGGAGGCCACGCCGGGCTTGCCTATGGCTTCATCGTCGTGGCCGCCGGCGTGTGTGCCGGATGCCATGGCTGTCAGGGCCATGAGGAGAGATGGAACTGCGATCAGGAGATTGCGTGTTTTCATTGGAATTACCTTTCTTTCTGGGTTAACGATAAAAAATCAGTGCTTCATGCCGCCCATGCCGCCACCGCTCACGGCGGGTTTGCGGACCTGGACTTCAACTTCTTTGGCGGGCATGTTTTGCGCTTTCATGGCCTGGCCGCCGCCGCTTGATGCGCGGTCAGTTACGGGCGCCGTGCCGGTCCACTCGTAAGCCACGGTGCCTGCCGGGTGCTTGTACCAACCGGGGTCTTTGTAGTCGCCGGCTTTTTGGTCCTTGCGCACCTTGACCATGCTGAACATGCCGCCCATTTCGACGGAGCCGAATGGACCAGCGCCGGTCATCATCCGCTCCGTGTTCTCGGGCAATGGCATTTCCATTTCGCCCATATCGGCCATCCCTCGCTCACCCATGACCATGTAGTCCGGAATCAGTTTGGTGATGTCCTTGGCGATCTTGCGGTGGTCCACGCCGATCATGGTGGGTACGTCATGCCCCATGGCATTCATGGTGTGGTGGCTCTTGTGGCAATGGAATGCCCAGTCGCCTTCCTCGTCGGCGAGGAATTCGATCTGTCGCATTTGCCCGACTGCCACGTCGGTAGTCACCTCCGGCCAACGCGTGGATTTTGGCGTCGGTCCACCGTCCGTCCCCGTTACCAAGAACTCATGCCCATGCAAATGAATGGGATGGTTGGTCATGGTCAGGTTACCTATCCGGATGCGAACCTTGTCATTCTTGCGAACCACCAGAGGATCAATTCCCGGAAAGACCCGGCTGTTCCAGCTCCACAAGTTGAAGTCCAGCATGGTCATGATTTTGGGGGTGTACAGACCCGGGTCAATGTCATAGGCGTTGAGCAGAAACACAAAGTCGCGGTTGACTTCGTCGATCAGCGGATGCGCAGCCTTGGGATGAGTGATCCAGAAACCCATCATGCCCATGGCCATCTGTGTCATCTCATCAGCGTGCGGGTGGTACATGAAGGTCCCCGGACGCCGGGCAACAAACTCGTACACGAACGTCTTGCCTGCCGGGATGGCCGGCTGGTTCAAACCAGCCACCCCGTCCATGCCGTTAGGCAGGCGCTGGCCATGCCAATGCACACTGGTGTGCTCCGGCAGCTTGTTGGTCACAAAGATGCGGACACGATCACCTTCGACGACCTCAATGGTCGGGCCTGGAGATTGGCCGTTGTAACCCCACAGGTGTGCCTTAAATCCCGGTGACATCTCGCGCACCACGGGTTCCGCCACAAGGTGGAACTCCTTAACGCCAGCATTCATGCGCCACGGAAGAGTCCAGCCGTTGAGGGTGACAACCGGGTTGTAAGGGCGACCGGAATTCGGCACCAAGGGGGCCATGGTGTCCGGCTTTGTCTGGATCATGGGCTCTGGCAATGCTGCCATGGCCACTTTGCTGACCGCCGCTGCCGCCACCGCAGTGGTGATGGCGCCGGCACCGGTCAGGAAATTTCTTCTGTTGTTCATGAGTAATCCGTTGAATAGGTTGTGAGCAAGGTCACTGAGCGGATCCGCCGCCTGCCATGGGTGCCGACACCATCATGGAGATGGGTTTGCCCGTGACAGAGGCAGCCAGCGCGGCATCTGAAAGCCAGAACTGCTGATAGGAGTTGATAGCGGCTATGACGCTCGACACCTGGTCACGGCTATCTGCCAGTAGCTCAAACACGCTGATCAGCATGCCGTTGTAGCGAAGACCGTTTTCTTCTGCCATGGCGCGGCGCAGCGGAACAATTTCATCGCGGTAGTGCTTTGCCACGTCGTAGGCTGTCCGGTAGGCTGAATAACTTTCCCGAAGCTGCGATGAGGCACCCCGGACCGTACTTTCGTAACGGTTGGCAGCAGCCAGGGATTGCGCGGTCATACTGGCCCGCTGGACCGATCCCCAGTCGAAGACTGGCAACCTGATTCCCAGCTCAAAGCCTCTCTTGCCAGACTTGGTGCCGGCAGCGTTGTCAAACACCGTGTTGCGGCGAACGCCCAACTCCACATCGACCACGCTGGTCAGCAAGTTCAAACCTTGGGCTTTGCCAGCGGCATCCAGCTGGCTTCGGGCCAACAGGACGTCAAGCCTTTGATCAGCTGCGGTTGTTGAGACGGCATCGGCATCCCGAGGCTTCTGGGGCAAATCAGGAAGACGCTCGGGAAGCTGCAGTTGACCCGCCTGGGCATCGGTCAATCCCAGCAGCCTGACCAGTTCTTCGCGCGAAGACGTGTCTGTGTGTCTTGCGGCAGCCAACTGGGCAACACTATCGGCATAGAACACCTGCTGGCGCTGACGCTGGAGTTTGGTGAAGTTACCCACCTGCTGCATGCGCTGTGCGAGCTCCGCACTCGCCTGGGCGCTGGCATTGACCTGCTCTGCATACTGGAGGGTCTGCTTCGCAGCCACTGCGCGTACCCAGGCTTGACGTACCTGCGTGACGTGCTCGACCACACTCGCGCTGAGTTGATACTTTGCCTGCGTCACCAGGCTGCGGGAAATGCCCTGGCGGTAAGGCAGGGTCAGGAGGTCAATCAAGCCCACTGACAGCAGGCGGCCGATTTCCAGCTCGTCACGGTACCGAATTCGCTCGAAAGTAAAAATGGGATTGCTGATCCGGCCAACCTGCGTGGCCTGGGCAATGTCAGACCAGCTCTGGGCCAGCAGGCTCTGCACCGCCGGGCTGTTGCTCAAGGCAAGTTGGACGGCATCATCCATACCCAGCGGCTTGGCCAGCAGCTCGGTACTGAGCTTCTGGCGCGCCTGGGCCCGTTGGTCGGTGCGGCTAAGCTCAAGCTTGCCCTGGGTGAACGCACCTGTGGCGTCGTTGGTATCTTTGACAGCCTGGTCGATGTTGACGGAGGCACAACCAGCCAGCACCAGTACAGTGGCAAGCACCGCACCGGACTTGAAAGCGGGTTTTATTGAGCGAGCATTCATGGCTTGCCACCTTCAGCTTTCGGCTCAGGCATCTTGCTCATGTCGTGAGCGGGTGCCTTGTCATCGGCTTGCCTGGCCTCTTTGGCATAAACACGCCAGCCGCCGATGCGGCCGGTGGTGTCATTGACCTCTTTCCAGTTCAGCAGCTTGTCATCGGTGTAGGGCTTGTAACCCTCGAAGGCCGAACGGTAGGTCAGAGGCGAAGTAGGGGCCGCCCCTGAAGCGGGAGATGCCGCCGCAGGCGTTTGCGCAGCTGCTATCCCTGACAAAGAAAATATCGGAACCAGCCATACGGCGGGTAGGTTTTTGAACATGGAATCCTCGCGTTTTCATGGAACGGCGACAACAAAGTCATCCCGCAAGGGACGATCTGGTGTCGGACGATGAAAAGAGCGCCTGTCACTGCAGCCTGAAAGCTGCAGCGGCATGGCGCATCAGGCGCGAGGCGGTTTGTCGGGCAGGCGCGAGGGGACAGCGTAAATCAGGACGAATGGCTCGGCCAGATCAGCTTTGGGGGACAACTGTACTTCTACAGTCTGTGGGAAGTCGGCAATAGCGATGACGCTGCAGCATGCGGCGCATACACCGCATTTGTGCGTGGAATCGGGCAACTGCTTTTGCCCATCCGGTGACTGATTGGCAGCCTGGACGGTTTTATCGTGTTTACCATGCTCATGCTGCATGCCCATGGCATCGGCCATTTGATGGTGGCTGGAATTCAGGTCCATCTGGACGATCTTGGCGCCATGCGCCGATCCCATGCCGCAATAGAGCATGGATGCCGCAGCAAAGCCTTGCAGGGGCAAGGCCAGCATCATCAGGCAAAGCAACAGATGGCGAAAACGCGACATATAACCTTGATTCTATAGAAGTCTCTAGAATTTTTGAAGTCCGCGCAAAAAACCTGGTTACCTAAAGTAAGCAAGCGGACTGAAGAATTAGGCGAGGCGCCTGTTAACTTCCACTGAAATATGCACTAATTCCTCGTGAATCTGGAGCTGTTTTTTGAAGTAGTCGGGGGAGGCGTCTGCGGTAGTAACCAAGGACACGATGCAGGCATACATTCCTTTGCCCACGCGCCAGACATGCAAGTCGGAAATCGTCGCCGCAACAGGACTGGCGTCAATGACCTCCCGGATCTCCGCGACTACCGGTGCGTCCATCTCGGCGTCCAGCAGAACTCTTCCCGAATCCCGCAGCAGGCCAACTGCCCACACAGCCACAAGGCCAGCACCCACAATCCCCATTACAGGGTCGAGCCAACTTGCACCCCATACCTTGCCGCCAATCAGCGCAACAATGGCGAGCACGGAAGTGGCAGCATCGGCAATCACGTGAACATAAGCGGATCGCAGATTCAGATCATGATGGTGGCCATGCGAATGGTGTTCATGCCCATCCGGGGCGTGGTGACTTCCGTGGCTGTGGCCGTGACCATCTTTGAGCAGCCAGGCGCAAGCAAGATTGACCAGCAGGCCAACGATCGCTATCGCAATGGCCTGGTCATAGTGAATGGTACTGGGCGAAATCAGGCGCTCTACTGACTGATACAACATCAATCCTGCCACCATGATCAGCAAAAGAGCACTGGTGTAACCGGCTAACACTTCCATCTTCCAGGTACCAAAGGCAAACCGTGCGTCGGCGGCAAATCTTCTCGCCGCGCCGTATGCCAGCACGGACAGCCCAAGAGCCAGCGCATGCGAACTCATATGCCAGCCATCTGCCAGCAGAGCCATTGAATTGAAAACCCAGCCGCCAGCAATCTCGGCAACCATCATGATGGCGGTGATGATCACGACCCAGCGTGTATTTCTCTCGGCCAGGGGATTGCCTTCGTCGAAGACATGCGAGTGCTCCCAACTATCTGTTGATGGCGAGTTTTGCATGGGATATGTGTTTTTGGACATTACGTATACTGTACCCCAGTATATTGAAACATGAAACGCTAATGGCCCACACCCTCAAAAACAAGAAAAGTTTGTTGACCAGAATTCGCCGAATCAAAGGTCAGGCAACGGCTTTGGAAGGCGCTCTGGATAGCGAAGCCGGGTGCAGCGAAATCCTTCAGCAAATCGCAGCCATCCGGGGTGCTGTCAATGGACTGATGATGGAAGTTCTTGATGGCCATCTAAGGGAGCACCTGGGCACCGAGGCACTTTCAGCAGTACAGCGAGAAAAAGACATCGACCAGGTCGTATCCATTTTTCGCTCATACATGAAATAGCTCAGCAGCATGAACTGGATGGATCGCGCTGGTCACTTGGAGTCGTTGAGTTAAGCAGCGCCCACCGAGAAACTAATCCCGCTCAAGATCCCATACCAAGTGCGCATCGACCAGCAAGCCGTACCAGGCTTTGAGCGCAACCAGTTGAGCCTGCAAGGCACTATTGGCTGCGGCGCTTGCCTGCCTGCGCGCCAGCAGCAGTGACTGCAAGTCGCCCTCGCCCAAAGAGTACGCGCGCTGAGTCAGGTTGGCATTTTCCTGCATACCCTTCGCACCCTCGGCGGCAATCTGCATGCTTTCGTACGCGCCCCGGGCGGTCGCCAACTCGCCAGCAATCTCGGTGTCCAGTTGCCGGCGTTTGAGTTCCTGTGCATGGGCGGCCACTTCCTGCGCTGCAACCGCTTTGGCGCTACGCGCCGCGCGAAGACCACCCGGCAAGGGAATGCTGATGGTGATACCGGAAATTCTCTCGCGGCCGCCAACCTCGGAAGCCGTGTAAACGCCTAGGGTCGGGTCTGGGATGCGGCTGGCCCTTTCACGCTCAGCCTGCGCCTCGGCTTTGGCTACTTGAGCCGCAACAATCTTCAGTTCCTCACTTTCTGACAGGATGCGTTGGCGCCAGAAGTCATCGTTTTGATCCAGCGCGAGGGGTAGCGGCAAGGGAACCCGATCTCTGACCAGCCCGGGAAATCGCGCGGACAGACGCGCCCACGCCGCAGAAGCCTGTGTTTTGGCATCGTTGGCCAGACGGCGTTGTTCGGCGAGTTCAGCCCGGGCAAGGTTGGTATCAAGTTTTGAGGCATCGCCGGCTCTGAGGCGTTTGTCAACAGCCGCAAGATTTTCCTGAACACCCGTAAGACTAGCCTGTGCCAGTACTTGAGCCTGTTCTGCTGCCAGCCAATCCAGCCACAATGTCATCAATCCGCGTGCTGCGTCATGCACCGATTCGCCATAGCGGGCGCGCGCCTCGCCCACCGTGGCTTCGCCGAGCCGCCGGTCCGCCGCGCCTTTTGCAGGCAAACGCACCCCGCGCTCGATACCGACGTTCCATTCACCGTAACGCCCCCCCGCAGCAACCGTTCTGCGCTGGGTCAATGCCTTGGCTGTCCACTCATAGGGTGACTGGTCCAAAATTCCTGCTTCCTGGCGCGCCACATCCAGCCCTGCGCGCGCAGCTGCCACGCCGGGATCCTGATCAAGCAATGGCCTGGCCAGTGCCGTGGCTAGAAGACCAGGCGCGGCGGTATTCTCAAGGGCGTGAACAGCTGGAGTAGCCATCATCAAACTGAAAATTAGAAAACGGACTTTCATTTGAATTCCCCTGAACCCAGCACCGGGGTTGTCCAAAAATGCAAACCATGGCCGGCGAAGTCTTCTTGAAGTCCATGGAGCAACGCTGAAATCCGGGAGTCGTCGGTCACCAACCGAATCTCAGTCGCTTTCGCATGTCCCAGCACCTGTTCGGACTGTGTCAATGTGTCTCCTGGCAAGCCGTGCAAAGCAGTCGGTGTGCTGGAAAGGAAGGCGATGCCGTCGGTCTGGAGCAGTGCATTTAGGACACGTTCTTCCAGCGCACGAGGACTTAACAGGGTAATCAGAATGTCAGACATGAGCGACCTTTGAAAACTTTGGACGTGGCAGACCAAAGCGCAGATAGAGGATGGGAAGGAGCAAAAGCGTCAAAGCCGTGGCCGTGATCAGACCGCCTATGACCACAATGGCAAGAGGCCGCTGAATTTCAGAACCGGGGCCGCTGGCAAAAAGCAACGGAATCAGGCCGAAAGCGGTGATGGAAGCCGTCATGAGCACGGGACGCAGTCTGCGGTGGGCTCCCTGCACTACCACGTCGGCCAAGGCCATCCCTGAAAGCTGAAGCTGGTTGAAGTAGCTCACCAGCACCACGCCGTTAAGTACGGTGATGCCCAGCAAGGCGATGAAACCAACGGAAGCCGGCACTGACAGGTATTCGCCCGTGACCCAGAGCGCGAAAATGCCGCCAACCAGCGCAAAGGGAATGATGCTCAGGATCAGCAAGGCTTGGCGGACCGACCGGAAGGTCGAAAAAAGCAAGGCGAAGATCAGTCCAAGGGCAATCGGCACCACGATGCCGAGGCGGGCTGCCGCACGCTGCTGGTTTTCAAACTGGCCGCCCCAACTGATTCGGTATCCCGTGTCCATCGGCATTTTCTGGGTCACCAGGGATCTAGCGTCCTCGACAAACCCGACAAGGTCGCGTCCCTCCACATTGGCGATCACGACGCTGTAGCGGCTACCCATCTCTCGGTCTATCTTGACCGGACCGCTTGCGCGTTCAAGCGTAGCCACGCTTGCGAGTGGCACGGTGTTGCCATCCTTCGTGGTGATGCGCATCGCCCCGAAGTCGGCGGGCGATACCCGCATGCTTTCGGCTCCGCGCAGCATGATGGGTGTACGGCGATTGCCCTCAATAACAGTTCCGGCGATGCGGCCCTCTATCTGCGTACGTAGTGCGTCCTGTACTTCTTCGACGCTCAAGCCCAGTCTGCCAGCCTGCAATCGGTCTACCGCCACTCTGAGGTACTGCACACCGTCGTTTTGCACGGTATAGACATCCTGATTGCCTCTAACGGTTTTCAACAGCGTCTCGACCTGGGCTGCGTAGGCATTGAGTTTGCCGAGGTCAGGGCCGAAAATCTTGACCGCGACATCGCCCCGCACGCCGATGATCATTTCCGACACTCGCATTTCGATGGGTTGGGTAAAGCTGTATTTGATGCCAGGCATCGGGTCCAGCACCTTGCGGACCTCGTTCATCAGCGCTTCCTTGCTTTTCATTCGCCACTCGCCCTGAGGCTTCAGAAGCAAATAGGTATCGGTCTGGTTCAGTCCCATCGGATCCAGGCCGATTTCATCGGAACCCGCACGCGCAACCACTCCCTGGACTTCAGGAATGGCTTGCATCAATGCCTTATGAATTTTGAGATCCAGCGCGGCGCTTTGCTCCAAGCTGATCGACGGCAGCTTTTCGATTCCGACGATGAGGTCATCCTCGTCCATGGTGGGCAGAAAGGTCTTGCCCACCTGGGTGTAAATCAGTCCGGCAAGCAGGAGCAAAACGCCAGCAGCAACAGCAACCACATGCTGCCGATTCAACGCCCAGGCCAGCGCCGGTTCGTACAGGGCCAGCAGCTTGCGCGGCAGCCAGGGTTCCCCATGTTTGACCTCCCGAAGCAGGTAGGAGGCCAGCACCGGTATGACAGTCAGTGAAAGCAGGAGCGACGACGCCAGTGCAAAAACAATGGTCAAGGCCACGGGCACAAAATACTTGCCTTCCAGATCCTGCAGGGTTAGCAGGGGAAGGAATACGGTAATGATGATCAGGATGCCGGCCGTGACCGGAACGGCCACTTCACGGACTGCGCGATAAATCACATTCAGCCTCGGCAGGCGTTGTCCTGCTGGATCACTGGCCAATCGCTGCACGATGTTTTCAACGACCACCACCGCAGCATCCACCAGCATGCCGATTGCAATGGCCAGGCCTCCCAGGCTCATCAAGTTGGCCGACAGACCGAAGGCCCGCATGAGGATAAATGTGCCCAGTGCTGCGAAAGGCAGCACGAGCGCGACAGTCAACGCCGCACGAACGTTGCCCAGAAACAGGCCGAGCAGCACGACGACCAGTATGGTGGCTTCTACCAGTGCATAGGAAACTGCGCTAACTGCCTTGGTGACAAGTGATGCGCGATCATAAAAAGTCTT
Source organism: Polaromonas sp. (assembly GCF_016185115.1). Taxonomy (GTDB): domain Bacteria; phylum Pseudomonadota; class Gammaproteobacteria; order Burkholderiales; family Burkholderiaceae_C; genus Polaromonas. The sequence continues at coordinate 226,509 of NZ_JACPOF010000029.1, forward strand.
GATTTCGACGCCCGGTGGAAGGGTGGGCTTGAGCTCATCAAGTTTTTTGCGCACACCCTCGACCACCTTTTGAGCGTTCGAGCCTGCCAGCCCGAGCACCAGCCCTTCAACTGCCTCGCCGCGCCCGCTCTGGGTCACGACGCCGTAGCGCGTGACGGTGCCTATGCGCACTTCAGCAAGATTGCCAACGCGCAAAGGTGAGCCGTCTTTGATGCTGACCACCACGGCGCGCAAGTCTTCCAGGCTTGTAATGCTGCCCTCGCTGCGAACGAGCAGGACCTCGTCGCCCTCGGCAAGCCGCCCCGCGCCATCATTGCGGTTGTTGGTCTCGATGGCCTGTTTGAGCTGAGTCATGGTGACCCCGCCACTGGCCATGGCCGCCAAGTTGGGAATGACTTCGTATGCCCGAACCTCGCCGCCAAGGGCATTGACGTCGGCTACGCCCGCCACGGTTCGCAACGCAGGCCGTATCACCCAGTCCAGGAGACTGCGCCTTTCGGCCAGCGACAGTCCATCTGCCTCAACCGTAAACATATACATCTCACCGAGCGGTGTCGTGATAGGGGCCATACCTCCAGAGATGCCCGCTGGCAGGTTCTCAGCCAGCCCAGCCAGGCGCTCGCTGACCTGCTGGCGCGCCCAGTAGATATCTGTGCCATCCTCAAAGTCCAGAGTGATGTCCACCAAACCGTACTTTGTCACGGAGCGCAGTATCCGGGTTTTGGGGATACCCAGCATCTCAACTTCGATGGGCACGGCGATGCGGCTTTCGACTTCCTCGGGCGTCATGCCCGGTGCCTTCATGATGATCTTGACCTGCGTGCTGGAGACATCCGGGAAGGCATCAATCGGCAACCCGCGGTAAGCGTATATCCCGGCGCCTGCCAATACGAGACTGGCCAGCAATATCAAGAGCCGCTGGGAGAGAGAAAATTGAACCAGTCGGGAGAGCATCACTTGCTCCCCTTGCTGTCTTTCGCATCCTTGGCTTCCCTAGCGTCGAGCCACGCGCCTTTCAAGGCGACGACCCCGCTGATGGCCACCTGTTCGCCAGCCTTGGCATCGGCCTGGACGCGCACGCGCTGGCCAGCGCTGGCAAGTACCTTGACGGGACGCGCTTCAAACCCCTCTGCGGTGCGCACGAAGATGTAAGCCTCGGCACCATCGCGGGCAAGTGCGGACAGGGGCAGATCCCAACCGGTCGCAGCGTTGCCCATTGAGGTTTCCACGGACACCAGCTCTCCAGGGCGCAGGCCTGAATTGCCATCTACCAGCGCGCGCACCGCGAGCATCTGACTACCGGTCGCAACGAGAGCGCTACTTCCAACAACGCTGGCGGCGATGTCCCGCCCTTTCACTTTTAATTTGGTCCCTGGTGGCCATGCGCTGGCTTCAGTTGCAGGTACCTGAACTTCGAGCCACAAGGTATCGGTTTGTGCCAGCCGCATCAAAGGTGAGGCGGAGTCCACCCTCTGGCCTGTACGCGCACTGATCTCGGTGACCACGCCGGCCTGTGCAGCGACCAAGACCAGACTATCCTGGGGGTTGCCGGATGCTGCGACCTTGTCGATCGCACCAGCGGACATGCCACCCAATCGGAGAGCAGATTTGGCTTGTCTGAGTGCCGCTTCGGCTTCCTGCAATCCAGCTTGCGCTTCTTGCACCCGCCGCTGCGAAATCAGCCCTTCGCTGAATAGCGACCGCTCCCGTTGCGCGGTCTGCGTGGCCAGGGTTGCTCGTGAATTGGCTTGCAGCAGTTGCAGTTGCATTTGCCCCAACTCCGCACTGGCAATCCGGATTAAGGGTGCCCCTGGGCGGACCGCCTGGTTGGGTTGCGCAAGCAACTGCACAACCAAACCCGCGACCGGCGAGCTGATCACCTGCTCCGCGCTGGGTGGCAAGACTGTCTGCGCAGGGTAGCTGACACGTACGGGCTCGCCCTGCGCGCGCAGCGCAAGCGTTTCGATGCCAAGGAGCTGCAGTTGACTGGCTGCGACGGTAAACCGGATCGGACCGTTTGCCGCATGGACGGCTTGTATCGGCGCCAAAGTGAGGACAAGAACGGCAGCGAGCGTGCAGGCCCGGGCGTGCGTGTGGAAAGGGGCAGGAATCAAGTTCATCGCTAACCTCAAGGGAGATGACCGAAAGTTCGGATGTGGTCAGGCCGTCAAACCGGCCGACAAATACAGATACGCTCCGCTACCCGAATGCGGAATGCGGAATGCGAAGAAGATGAGCGCAGCCACCGCGTTCGGTGGCTGGCTTCACGCGAAAGCTGAGCTTCGGGGCGGACGGAACGGTGACTCAGGCACCGCCAGGAGAAGGCGGCGGTTGCTGGACAGCGCTGTCAGGACGTCCGTTGCAAAGTCCCAGGAGAAGTTTGCCGCACTGGCGGTGACCAGATGGATAGTTCCTACGGCATGCAGCAGTTGATGTTCAAGTTCCTCTGAGGAATCCGATGCATCAGCATGCGTTAGATCATTCTGGTTTGCGGTAAAGACTTCAGGATGCGCATGATCAAAAGCCAAAGGCGGCGTGTTGCCATGGTGGTCAAGGTCGTGGGCGAATTCTTTCGGATGAAACCCGAAGCCGCCCGCGCTGGTCATCAAGAAGACCAGTGCCATGAACATCGCGATGAACCTTGGCGCGCGGTGCATCTAGAGATACTTGGAAATGTCTTTGAATTGTGCAATTGAGGCTTGCATGCCTGCTGCGCCATTCCCTGCGATGCCTTCCATGCAGTGATCAAGGTGGTCATGGATCACCAGCTTTTTAGCAGCGCTCACGGCTTTCTCCACAGCATGCAACTGCTGGGCGATATCAACGCAGCTCCGCTCGGCTTCGATCATGGCAATCACGTTTTGCAGATGTCCCGTGGCACGCTTCAGCCGTTTGATGACATCCGGATGAGCAGTGTGAACGTGTTTGGGCAGATGTTTGTGGCTCACAATCGTATCCTACCCCCCAGGATGGCCTACAGTCAACGAATACCCGCACAGGAATCACAGACATGCTCCAGATATTGGCGAATAGAACTTACCGGCACCTGTTTTTTGCACAGGTTATTGCCCTGATAGGGACCGGCCTGGCCACCGTTGCACTTGGCCTTCTTGCATTTGATCTCGCCGGTGCCAACGCAGGCGCGGTTCTCGGTACAGCCCTTGCCATCAAGATGCTTGCCTATATTGGCATCGCGCCCATCGCTTCGGCTTTCGCGGAACGTTTGCCGAGGCGCGCCGTGCTGGTATCGCTGGACATTGTTCGCGCGGGAGTAGCCCTGATGCTGCCGTTCGTCACCCAGATATGGCAGGTCTATGTCCTGATATTCGTTCTGCAATCCGCATCTGCGGCATTCACGCCGACATTTCAGGCAACGATTCCAGATGTGCTGCCGGACGAAGAGTCCTACACCAAAGCGCTGTCTATGTCGCGGCTGGCCTACGACCTGGAAAGCCTAGCCAGCCCTGCGTTAGCAGCCTTGCTGCTCACCGTGATCAGCTATCACAGCTTGTTCATGGGGACGGTGTTCGGTTTTATTGCTTCAGCTGCGTTCGTAGTGTCTGCGGTCTTGCCAAGCCCGAAAATGCCGCCAAAACGCAGCATCTATGAAAGGACGACTCGTGGCCTGCGCATTTACCTGGCCACGCCTCGCCTTCGAGGCTTGTTGGCGCTCAACCTTGCCATTGCTTCGGGTAGTGCGATGGTCATTGTCAATACGGTAGTACTGGTTCAATCCGGTTTCGGCATGACACAAACCGCAACAGCCGTAGCCCTGGCCTGCTTTGGGTCAGGCTCCATGCTGGTAGCCTTGCTGCTCCCCAAACTACTGGACCGCGTGCCCGAGCGACCCGCCATGCTGTGCGGTGCAGGCGTGATCGCGGTCGGGCTGCTAACTGGTTTCCTCCTGGCATCACGGTATGCGTGGCTGCTGCCTCTCTGGTTCGTTCTCGGTTTGGGATACTCGCTGGCCCAGACACCATCTGGACGTTTATTGAGAAGGTCTTCGAGCGAAGGAGATCGTCCGGCGCTTTTTGCCGCACAGTTCGCGCTGTCGCATGCCTGCTGGCTCATAACCTATCCCCTCGCAGGATGGCTGGGTGCCAAGTTTGGCCTGACAACCAGTTTCATCACGTTGGGAGTGGTTGCCAGCGTGGCAGTGATTTTGTCGGCTCGTTTGTGGCCAGCTGAAGACCCTGTTGAGCTGGCGCATGTCCATAAAGACCTTGATACAAAGCATCCTCACGTCGCCGGCAAAGTCCTCAGCGCATCAGGGGTCAAGCATACGCATGCGTTTGTGATTGACGATGAACATCGGCATTGGCCAAGCTGACTGCGTTTAAATGTAGATTTGTAACCCCGACTTAGCAGCGCTGCATTTTCAATACCTATTCCCTCATAAGATGCCCTCAGGAGTTAAGCAAAGGCCAATAAAACGCGTCGCCTTGCCTCCGATAGGCGACAAGACGTAACGCCGTAGTTCCCGTAAACTCAGCCCATGTCCCGAAATCGCCATAGCCGTCTGATTACAGTGCTTATCGCGCTGACCAGCCTGCTTTTCATGCAGCTGGCAATCGCCGGGTATGCCTGTCCGGGCACTGGCACAAAGGCCGCTGAGATCGCGGCCATGACAAAAACTGGCATGCCCTGCGCTGAGTCCATGGACATGAGCATGGACGATACGCAACCCAACCTTTGCCACGCCCATTGCCAAGCCGGGCAGCAATCCGCTGACAAATATCAGACGCCAATTCCCCCGGCCATAGACACATTGCCACCCGACCTGACTGTGCAGGTCATCCCCCATCTTTTTGCGCAGGCGCCGCTCCAGCCGCCTCACCTTCAACGAACGACGGCACCGCCGTTAGCCATCCGGAACTGCTGCTTCCGCCTCTGACCTTCAAATCACTTTAGCTTCTGCCTGATGCATGTCACTGCATTGGCAGCTTGTGTTTGTGTTCTGGAGGTTTTATGTCTTTTTCATTTCGAATCTGGCGGTGCGCGGCCAGCGCGTTAGTCGCGAGCATGGTTTTCTCGGCGTGGAGCGCCGAGCCCTTGACGCTTCTTGAGGCGCAACTTTTAGCTGTAAATAGGTCACAGCAGTTGGCGGCGCAGGATGCAGGCGCGGTCGCCGTGCGCGAACAGGCGCTCGCCGCCGGTCAATTGCCAGATCCGGTCCTAAAGCTTGGGGTCGACAACCTACCGGCTAACGGGCCAGACCGATTTAGCGTCACACGCGACTTCATGACCATGCGGCGTATCGGTCTGTCGCAGGAAATCCCCCGCGCCGAGAAACGCCAGCTTCGGACTGAGCGGGTGGAGCGTGATGGGGACCGCATCCGCGCCCAGCGACGGGTGACGCTGGCCAATGTGCAGCGCGACACTGCCCTCGCCTGGCTGGACAGACACTACGCCCAAGCGCAACGCAACTTGCTGCAGCAACAAGTTGAAGAAGCGCGCTTGCAGGTGCAGGCCGCCGACAGTGCGTTTCGCAGTAACCGGGGCAGCCAGGCTGACGTTTTCGCGGCACGTGCTGCTGTCAGCATGCTACAAGACCGTCTCAGCCAAATTGACCGACAGTCACGCAATGCAGGCCTGATGCTGGGCCGCTGGGTCGGTGCCACCAACGCTGAACGTCCTACTTCGGGTTCGCCACCCTGGCAGGCAACGCCGCTCGAGGGCGCTCTCTCAAACGAGCAGCTCAAGCTTCATCCTGAATTAATGGCGATTGGCGCGGAAGTGGACGCGGCAGAGACGGAAGCCCGACTCGCGCAAGCCAACAAGAAATCCGACATAAGCGTTGAAGCCAGCTATGCGCAACGTGGTCCGGCGTATTCCAACATGCTGTCTTTTGGGATATCCATTCCCCTCCAGTGGGATCAGGCGAACCGGCAAGACCGTGAACTCAGCGCAAAGCTGGCCACGGTGAATGAAGCAAAAGCGCGCTATGAGGATGCGCTGCGCAGCTATGAAGCACAGGTCCAGAGCTGGCTGAGTGACTGGCAAACAGGCAAAGAGCGATTGCTCCGATATCGGGATGAATTGATTCCCCTCGCCCATCAACGTACGGAAGCGACCTTGACGGCTTATCGCACGGGAAAGGCTGATCTGGCCGCTGGGCTGTTAGCCCGACGCGATGAGATCGATGTCCGGCTGCAAGCCCTCGTACTGGAAATGGAGACGGCCCGCTCGTGGGCCCAACTGAACTTCCTCGTAGGCAACTCACAACCTGCAACCCCAGCCAAGGATCGACCATGAACAAGAAATATTTGATTGCTCCGTTGCTTGCGGCGGTCCTGATGGGCGGTGCTGGCTACGGCTTGTATGAGCTAGGCATAAAGCGCGGCAGCACTGCACCGGCAGCCAGTACCCAGGCCAACGCCGGGACCAGTCCCGCTGCAACCGAAGCCACTGCGGCTGTTCCTCAAAATGTTGCTGAAGGAGAGGACGCCACCCGAAGGCACATTGCTGCAGGTCTGAAAGCAGGCGACATGGACCCTGTGACTGGCAGCAAAATCCTTTACTACCACGACCCCATGGTGCCGGCCAGCAAGTTCGACAAGCCTGCAAAGTCCCCCTTCATGGACATGATGCTGGTCCCTGTGTATGGACAGGGTGCATCGGACCAGGGCAATGTAGTCATTAGCCCGCGCATTCAGCAGAATCTGGGGGTTCGCACCGTGTTGGTCACTGAAGGTACTTTGTCGCCCAATGTGTCTGCCGTCGGCAGCATCGCCTTCAATGAACGTGACCAAGCCATCGTGCAGGCCCGAGCGACTGGTTACGTCGAGCGCCTGCATGTCCGAGCCACCCTGGACCGTGTTTCCAAAGGACAGCCCTTGGTAGACCTTTATGTGCCCGACTGGGTCGCTGCACAGGAGGAATTTCTGGCTATCAAACGCATGCAGGGTAGCGACGTAGCCTCGCTGATAGACGGCGCTCGGCAACGCATGCGGCTGGCGGGCATGAGCGAAGATCAAATCAGTCGTGTGGAAACCAGCGGCCGTACGCAAGCCCGAATCACTTTAACTGCGCCTATTGGCGGCGTGGTGGTAGAGCTGCTTGCTCGTGACGGCATGACAGTCATGCCTGGAGCAACATTGTTTCGTATCAACGGCCTGTCTACCGTATGGGCCAATGCCGAGGTGCCCGAAAGCCAGGCGGCACTGGTGCGCCCTGGTGCGAAAGTGCAGGCGCGCAGCCCTGCGGCGCCCGGTACGACGTTTGACGGCAAAGTTCAGGCCATCCTGCCTGAGGTCAACCCGACTACCCGCACACTGAAAGCCAGACTGGAATTGGCCAACCCCGGCTCACGCCTGGTGCCTGGCATGTTTGTGTCTATGCAGTTCATGGACATGCGCGCCGACAAGGTCTTGCTTATTCCCACTGAAGCGGTCATCCAGACGGGCAAACGCACAGTGGTCATGCTGGCCGAGGAGAACGGACGCTTCAGACCCACAGACATTGAAGCCGGTATTGAAAGCGGTGGGCAGACTGAGGTCAAACGCGGCCTGCAGGTGGGCCAGCATGTCGTTGTGTCTTCGCAATTCCTGATTGACTCCGAAGCCAGTCTGAAAGGGGTGGAAAGCAGGCTCAACGAATTGCCAAACCCCGCCGCTGCGAACACGTCGCCCCGACATGAAGGCAAGGCCAAAATCGTTGCCATCAACAAAGATGCGATCACCTTGTCGCATGGAGCCATCCCCACCCTGAAGTGGGGTCCGATGACCATGGACTTCAAAACACTTCCGCCAAAGGACTTGCCCCGCAATCTGGAGCCCGGCGACCAGGTGAGTTTTGAGTTTTACATGGATGCAGAGGGCTTGCCCCAACTGACACGGGTCTCTCCGGCGAGTGCAGCGCCACCCGTCGCAGGAGCCAAAAAGTGATCGCCCGCCTGATTCGCTGGTCTATCGTCAACCGCTTTCTGGTGCTGCTGGCGACCTTGATGGTGGGGGCATGGGGCGTGTATTCGGTCATGCGCACACCGCTCGATGCGCTGCCGGACCTGTCAGATGTGCAGGTCATCATCCGCACGACTTATCCTGGACAGGCGCCACGCATTGTTGAGAACCAGGTGACCTATCCCCTGACTACCACCATGCTGTCGGTGCCAGGCGCAAAAACGGTACGCGGCTATTCCTTCTTTGGCGACTCGTTTGTGTACGTGCTGTTTGAAGATGGCACCGACCTGTACTGGGCGCGCTCCCGAGTGCTTGAATACCTCAACCAGGTGCAGTCGCGGTTGCCTGCTGCGGCCAAAGCCTCACTTGGCCCCGATGCCACAGGTGTCGGCTGGATCTACCAGTATTCGTTGATTGACCGCAGTGGCACACAAGACGCAGGACAACTGCGTGCGCTACAGGACTGGTTTTTGAAGTACGAACTCAAAACCGTCCCCAATGTGGCCGAGGTGGCGTCAATAGGCGGCATGGTCCGGCAGTACCAGATCGTGCTCGACCCTGAAAAGCTCGCCGCCTATGCCATTCCGCATACGCGCGTGGTCGAAGCCATCCAGAAAGCCAACCAGGAGGCTGGCGGCTCGGTGCTGGAACTGGGAGAGGCCGAATATGTGGTTCGCGCTTCAGGTTACCTGCAGAGCCTGGAAGACTTTCGTGCGGTGCCTTTGATGACAACACCCGGCGGTGTTTCGGTGCGCCTGGGCGATGTGGCGCGCATCCAGATCGGGCCAGAAATGCGCCGCGGCATTGGTGAGCTTGATGGCGAGGGCGAAGCCGTCGGCGGCGTGATCATCATGCGGTCCGGTAAAAACGCGCTTGAAACCATCGCCGCCGTCAAGGCCAAAATCCAGACCTTGCAGGCCAGCCTGCCCAGGGGCGTGGAGATCGTGCCGACCTACGACCGCTCCGGGCTGATCGAGCGTTCGGTGGAAAACCTCACGCACAAGCTGCTCGAAGAATTTCTGGTGGTCGCCGTGGTGTGCTTCATCTTCCTGTTCCATTTGCGCTCGGCCTTTGTCGCCATCATTTCGCTGCCGCTGGGCATTCTTGCCGCCTTCATCGTCATGCATTACCAGGGTGTCAACGCCAACATCATGTCGCTGGGCGGTATCGCCATTGCCATTGGCGCCATGGTGGACGCCGCGGTGGTGATGATCGAGAACGCCCACAAACACCTCGAGCACTGGAGCCATGAGAACCCGGGCGAAACGCTGCAGGGCGAGGCACGCTGGCGGGTGATAGGTGACGCTGCGGCTGAAGTGGGGCCTGCACTTTTTTTCTCGCTGCTCATCATCACGCTCTCGTTCATACCGGTGTTCACGCTGGAGGCGCAGGAAGGCCGTCTGTTTGCACCGCTGGCATTTACCAAGACCTATGCCATGGCGGCAGCCGCGGGCCTGTCGGTCACGCTGATCCCGGTGCTGATGGGTTACCTGATACGCGGGCGGATTCCTGATGAAAAATCCAACCCGCTGAACCGCCTGCTGATTGCGGCCTACCGCCCTCTGCTGGACATGGTGTTGCGTGCTCCGAAAATCACACTGGTGATTGCCGCGGTCGTCCTGGTTGTCAGCGTCTGGCCGTTGCAGCACATTGGTGGCGAGTTCATGCCGCGTCTGGATGAAGGCGACCTGCTCTACATGCCCTCCGCGCTGCCGGGCCTTTCTACCGGTAAGGCGAGTGAACTGCTGCAACAGACCGACCGCCTGATCAAGACGGTTCCGGAAGTCGCCAGCGTCTATGGCAAGGCCGGGCGGGCTGAAACAGCCACAGACCCTGCGCCCATGGAGATGTTTGAAACAACCATCCAGTTCAAGCCCAAAGACCAGTGGCGGGCAGGCATGACGCAGGACAAACTGGTCGATGAACTCGACCGCATCGTCAAGGTGCCCGGGCTGTCCAATATCTGGGTGCCACCCATCCGCAACCGCATCGACATGCTGGCCACGGGTATCAAAAGTCCGGTCGGCGTGAAGGTGGCCGGGACAGAACTGGCGACCATTGACCGCCTGACCGGGGAGATCGAGCGCGCACTGAAAGACGTGCCCGGTGTCTCCAGTGCACTGGCCGAACGGCTGACCGGTGGCCGTTATGTCGACATCAACATCAAGCGCGATGCGGCCGCCAGCTTTGGCCTGAACATCGCCGATGTGCAGTCTGTTGTCAGTTCTGCCATCGGTGGCGAAAACATCGGCGAAACCGTCGAAGGCTTGCAGCGCTTTCCCATCAACATGCGCTACCCCAGGGAACTGCGCGACTCGATAGAAAAATTGCGAAGCCTGCCTTTTGTGACAGAGCGTGGCCAGCGGCTGGTGCTGTCGGATGTGGCTGAGTTGCGCATTACCGATGGGCCGCCCATGCTGCGCAGCGAGAACGCCCGGCTTTCAGGCTGGGTCTATGTGGATATCCGGGGTCGCGACCTGCGCTCCGCCGTGCAGGACATGCAAACGGCCGTCGCCGGCAAGGTCAAGCTGCCGCCGGGCTATTCGATCTCTTGGTCGGGGCAGTTCGAGTTTCTTGAACGGGCAACTGCCAAGCTCAAGGTGGTGTTGCCGTTCACGCTGCTCATCATCTTTGTGCTGCTGTACCTAACCTTCAAACGCTTTGACGAGGCTGTTCTGATCATGGCAACACTTCCGTTTGCCTTGGTCGGGGGTATCTGGCTTCTTTACTTGCTGAGCTACAACCTGTCGGTTGCCGGTGCGGTGGGCTTCATCGCATTGGCGGGCGTTTCCGCCGAATTTGGAGTGATCATGCTGTTGTATCTAAAGACAGCCTGGAATGACAAGCTTGAACAAGGAAAGACGACGACGGATGATCTGCTGGAAGCTATTCGAGAGGGAGCAGTTTTGCGCGTACGCCCAAAAGCCATGACGGTCGCCGTCATTTTGGCGGGCCTGCTCCCGATCATGTGGGGCACAGGCACCGGCTCGGAAGTCATGCAGCGCATCGCGGCGCCCATGGTTGGCGGCATGATCACGGCACCCTTGTTGTCCATGTTCGTTATTCCCGCTGTGTATCTGCTGATGCGGCGGGCGCGTGAACGTCGGGCTGGCAGACAGTTTTCGGGCAAACCAACCCGCTCCGCTTGAACTATTCTCCAGACAGTTTTATCAACCACTCTCCAAAGGAGCTTTCCATGAAGAAAATCGCCATTGCTTGGCTCGTTCTAGCTACCGCGTCTGTCGTTTTTGCCCAGGAAAAGATGGGCGACATGAAGGGAATGGGCATGACTTCAAAACCTGCGGCCGGTGCCCAAACCACGCATGAGGCCAAAGGAACAGTCAAGAAAATCAACATGAAGACAGGTTACGTGATGATCGAACACGGGCCGGTCAACAGCCTGAGCTGGCCACCCATGACCATGAGTTTCAAGGTCAAAGACAAAGCCATGCTCGACAAGCTGGCTGTGGACAAGAAGATTGACTTTGGATTCGTCAAGGAAGGTGACGATTACGTCGTGAAAAAGCTTCATTGACGCAGACACCGACCGTTAGCCTTCGAAGCCTCGGCTGGATTGCGTCAATGTGCTGCGAAGGCCTGGTTCATTCAGTCGTGACAGTGCACAGATCAAATTGCGCCTTCAAAGGTAAACCGCTCAATAGCTATCGGATTATTTGGAAAATATCAGCGTGAATTTAGTGTTCTCTTCCAGCTCACTTGTCGCTATAACTTGCCCGCCATGAGCAGTCATGATGGCGCGCACAATTGCCAAACCCAGGCCTGCACCTCCGTCTAGGCGTGTACGACCTGAGTCAATCCGGAAAAAACGATCAAATATTCGCTCAATGTGAGCCGCAGGCACACCTTTACCTTGATTGGTCACAGACAAGGTAACGACACCGTGATCCTCGACTATCTCTACAAGAATTTTCGAGTTCGAATACGCATGACGTATTGCATTGCTTAGCAGGTTTGTAATGGCCCGCTGTACCAGCAGCCGATCCGCCCATACGGAGGCTCTTCCCCTTACCTCCATCAAAACCCTGTTCTCTTCCGCAATAAAAGCCAAATAGTCAACTACGCGGTGAGCCTCTTCGGAGAGCGCAAGTTGTTCACCATGGATGGGGTTCTCAAGCGCACCAGCGCTTGCAATAAGCAGCATGTCTGAAATCAGTCTTGACAGACGCTCAAGCTCCTCAATGTTGCCCTCCAGGACTTCCTGCAAATCGGCAACGTTTCGCTTCTTCGACAAGGCAACCTGCGTGCGACCAAGCAGGGTTGCAACCGGGGTGCGCATCTCATGAGCCAAGTCGCCGGAGAACTCATGGAGCTGACGATAACCCCGGTCAATACGTTGCAGCATGCCATTGAACTCTTTGGCCAGTTGAGCCAGCTCTGTGGGGAGAGAAGCCTCTGGCAGGCGTTGCCCGAGCGATTTTGCGCCAATGGAGGCAGCCAGTCGCTCAAAGCGACGCAAGGGACTCAGGGCTGTGCGTGCAATCAGCCATGCGCCAAGTGCCACGACCATCAGTAAAACAGGCAGGCCCACCGCAGTGGCCTTTGCGAAACCCGATAGCAGACTTTGATCATTTTCACGGTCAAGGGACAGGTAAAACCGCACAGCCCTTCCATCTGCAGTCATGGCGATGGCGCGCATGCTTCTCATGTCCTTACCGGAAGAAGTCGTCCAGTCAGCGATGGTCATCGAGCTGTCTGCATTCGTAGCCAATACAGTCAATGACTCACCTGCCAATGAAGAAAAGCTGGCGATGGGCTGATTGCTTTTGGGATCTGTCAGGGCCAAGTGCAAATCATCGTGCCCAATCAGCAAGTCACTGAACCGGTGCAGGTGCTGATTTACTGCTTGCGCTGTGGGAATTTCCTGCAGAACGTGCGCAAGCGAATCGCGTTTTCCTTGAAGCTCTTCATAAGAACGGGCATCCAGCTGCTTTGCCAAAGCCCAAAAAGCCACCGCAATCGCACCACTGACAACAATCAGGCCAAAGCATGTACTGGCCAGCGCTATGTGCGTTGCGAGCGAATTTTTCAAAAACCGATGGCGGATGTACCGGCGCATATTAATTGCGATCTTCGAGAACGTATCCCACCCCGCGAACGGTGTGAATCAGTTTGACCTCAAAAGGGTCATCAATTTTGATACGCAAGCGTCGTATTGCCACTTCCACCACGTTGGTGTCCGACTCAAAATGAATATCCCAGACAAGCGATGCGATCTGCGTGCGTGACAAAACTTGACCAACCCGCTGGGCGAGAAGGGTCAGCAGTGCAAACTCTCTGGCTGACAGATCAATGCGCTGACCGGCGCGAGTTGCGCGGTGACGGATAGAGTCGATTTCCAGATCGGCAGTTTGCAAGATCTGTCCAGTAGCTACGGACTGTCCACGTTTTAAGAGCGTCCTGACTCTTGCCAGCAATTCGGGAAACTGAAATGGTTTGACAAGATAGTCATCCGCCCCCAAATCAAAGCCTCGGACCTTGTCATCTGTCGTCCCTCTGGCCGAAAGCATCAGGACCGGCACCTGCCGGGAGGTACGGAGCGCCGACAGTAAGGCGAAGCCGTCAATTCCGGGCAGCATGACATCCAGAATGACAAGACTGTGGTCACCAGTGACAGCCAGATGCAGTCCGTCCGTTCCCGTATGCGCAACTTCAACGACATAACCGCTCTCGGACAGGCCCTGACGCAGGTAGTCGGCGGCTTTGGGCTCGTCTTCAACCACAAGAATTTTCAAAGAAGCACCCAGGAAGTTAGATGACAGATTTGTAATAAACGGGTAAGCGTGGCGTACCTCGCATTTTTCTACAGTAGAACCGTGATGCAAAGGTTGCATCGCAGTCAACCCATCGTTGGGTTGGCACTTTGCAAGCAGTAAAAAGGAGTTTCATCATGATGGTTCGTCAATCAATGTTCGCTATCGCCCTGATCGGTGCCATTGCAACCCCGGCATTTGCAAACAGCCCTGTTCACATTGTGAGCGGCGAGAAGGCATTCGAATTTCACAACATGCCAAGTACGAAAACACGTGCGGAAGTAATGGGCGAACTCGCAGAAGCGCGCAGAAATCCGTTTACGGCGGATGGTGGCAAGCTGGTTGCCGGCGGCCTGCTTTATTCTTTCCCACAACACAGCCTAGAGTTCAGGGATGGAAAAGCGGTCCATACCGACAAACTTTCCCACGAAGTCACCGCAAAGCCAGACTTGACGATGAGCGCTGATGAGCGGCGCGCTCAATATCGCCAGAATGCCTTCTGAACCAGCTTGGGGAAGAGCGCAGAAACGCTCTCTTCCTCGGTAAAGAGTTGAAGTCAAAGTAGATCCGCCGAAGGCTAAACAGCCGGTTGCGAATTTTCTTTGTGCGATGGCTCGTGTGCAGTGAAGTTGCAGCCATCTTCCGTATGGGCACAAGCAACGAGTTCACACTGAAATGTGGTGTGAAATACATTGAAGCGCTCGGCCAGAACTCCCTTTAACTTGTTGATTAATGCACCGGTCGCCACCTCGGGAGCGTGCACAACATGTGCTGTCAAACTGTTCTTCCCGCTGGTAAGTACCCAGACATGCAGATCATGAATGCCAGTGACTCCCTCAACGTCCAACATGGCTTGCGTTACCTCGTCGGGTTCTACGCCAGCTGGCGTGCCTTCGAGCAGGATATTCAAGCTCTCCTTGAGCAAAATCCAGGTGCGAGGCAACACCCATAGACCAATACCTACCGCAATCAAGGTATCGACCCAGGCCCAGCCCGTGAAACGAATGACGACAGCGCCGACAATCACGCCAAGAGAGCCGAGCATATCGCTCCAGACCTCCAGATAGGCACCTTTGAGGTTGAGGCTTGACTCCTTTCCACCGCTGAGCATCCTCATGCTGATGAGGTTGATGATCAGTCCTAAAGTGGCGATAACAAGCATCCCAGTCGTCTGAATTTCGGCGGGACTGCGAAAGCGCTGATAGGCCTCGTAGAGGATATAGATCGCCACTCCGAACAACAACAGAGCATTGAATGTCGCCGCAAGGATTTCAAACCGGTGATATCCAAAGCTGCGGCGGGCATCTGCCGGTCGGCGCGCAACACGGATGGCAGCCAAGGCAATCCCCAGCGCCGCGGCATCCGTAAACATATGAGCTGCATCGGCAAGCAGCGCGAGACTGTTAAGCAAAATCCCGGCAACCGCCTCCGCAAGCAGAAATGTTGAGGTAAGCGCAAAAGCAATCCACAAAGTGGTTTCTTTTTTGTTTTCGGGGATGGCATGGGAATGACCTTCACTCATATCCGGGTCCTTTGAGAAAATAAATTGCAATCAGGCCGATTTGGCGAAAACTCAGGTTTGTGACTGGCCACAGTTCGGGCAAAATTTCGTACCTGCAACCACTTTCGTATTGCAAGAACTACAGGCTGCAGGCATCAATGATTTGCCGCACTGCGCACAGAATTTCGCACCAGGTGCATTCAGACCTGAGCATGCGGGGCAAGATATGCCGCCACCTCCGGACGGGGGCGCTGGCACCGGTGGTGGGGGTGGGCTGCGATAGTCGTCATCGCGGTAGCCACCATGTCGGCCTCCCCCGTGTCCACTGCGGTGACCACCATGATGGCCTGAGTTCATGGTCGAGAAGAGTTTGTCCAGAAAGCCCATAGATTTCTCCTTGAAATAGATACGTGTCGATAAGTTTTAGTCACGTGTGGCCTTGGCGGCTGGCGTGTCTGAGATCCGTTTCACACTCTTGCCAGTCAGCTTTCTCCAGCCAGGCACATAGGGGAGCAAGAGAGTGCCGAGCAATAGCAGGCTGGACAGCACTGCCAGCACATACATCCCAAATGCAGCAGCCATTCCCACTGCGGCTGTGGCCCACAAGGTGGCTGCCGTAGTAAGCCCTGCGATGCCAGCTTTTTCCTTGAAGATCACGCCTGCACCGATAAATCCGATGCCTGAGACGACTTGCGCTGCGATGCGCGTCGGATCGCCTCCGCCGTGTGTGGAGATGAGACTGAAAGCGCAAGCTCCCATGGAGGTGGCCATGTAAGTTCTGATGCCGGCATCGCTGTCACTACGCTGACGTTCCCACCCTATGACACCGCCAAGAAGTGCCGCCAGAAGTATGCGGAAGGCATAAAGAAGCTCGTTCGCGACATCCATACTTGTTCAGGCTCTCTCTTGAGGCGATAGTGATAGGAATACGCGCAAGTCATACAACAGGCACCGCTGACACCACATCCATCACATAAACCCAGCCGGAGTTGGGACGGCCTGTTTTGGCAGAGGCGACGATGATCTTTACCAACTCATCCACGTGATCTTCAGAACAATGGAGCTCCAGCTTGTATTCGTCGATGATTTCGTCGCCAAGCTCGACCGAAAAGCGGCGCTCGCCCTCGTCCAGCGGGACCAGAGATCCCTTAACCATATAAGCCGTCAGGTTGTGTTCGTCGTCCCCGACGGAAGTCCAGGCCACCGAGTTTTTGAGTGCGCTGATGACTTCAGCGACACGGTTGCGATGGATATAAGCCTTGATTTCTTTCATGATGCCGCTCTTTCTGCTGCAATGGATGTCTCGGTGTGCCTTCTCGCTCTGCGTTCAGCCCGTAACTCGGACCATTCGTACAAAAGAGGAAGCAAAAGCAGAGTCAGCGCAGTGGAGGTAAACAATCCACCCACCACGACCGTGGCCAGCGGTCGCTGGGTTTCCGCCCCTACACCTGTCGACAACAACATGGGTATCAAACCCAGGATGGCGACCGATGCAGTCATCAGCACCGGACGCAAGCGCAGCTCCGCTCCACGCCTGACCGCATCTCGTACAGACAGTCCTTGGCGCCGCTGGTCATTCAAGAATGACACCATGACGATGCCGTTCAGCATGGCTACCCCGAACACGGCAATAAAGCCGATGGCCGACGGCACCGACAAATACTGTCCGCTGACGAACAGGCCCACGATCCCGCCGATGATGGCGAATGGCACGTTGGCAATGATCAGGGTTGCATGGCGAACCGAATTAAATGCCGTGTACAGCAGCATGAAAATCAGGCCGATGGTCAACGGCACGATGACCGCAAGCCTGGCCATGGCGCGTTGCTGGTTCTCGAACGCACCACCCCATTCCACCCAATAACCGGGAGGA
Organism: Polaromonas sp.; assembly: GCF_016185115.1. Lineage (GTDB taxonomy): Bacteria > Pseudomonadota > Gammaproteobacteria > Burkholderiales > Burkholderiaceae_C > Polaromonas. Next base: position 243,555 of record NZ_JACPOF010000029.1, read on the forward strand.
AGCTTGACTTGTTCCTTGATTTTGAGGTTCGCTTCCTTGACAAAGCTGTCCACATCCCGTCCCTTGACATCCAGTTGCAGGACTGAGTAGCGCTGCAGCGACTCTCAGCGAACAAACGAATAGCCTTCGGCAAGCTCAATGCTGGCTACCTGTGAGAACGGAACCAGCGCACCTTCGCTGGTACGAATAGGGATGGCGCCAATAGAGGCCGGGTCAGCCCTGAATCCGTCCGATAGCCGCACCGCAATATCAAACCGCTTGGTGCCATCAATCAGTGTGGAAACCGCCTCTCCGCCAATGCCGGCCTTCACAAGTTCGAGGATTTCATCGGCATTGATGCCAAACCGCGCTGCGGCCTCCCGATTCACCTTGATGACGAGCTGGGGTTTGCCCTTGTTGGCTTCGGCTGCCAGGTCGGCCGCGCCAGGCACCTTGTCCAGTACACCTTTCAATTGACCTGTCAGGCGATCAAGCGTTTCCAGATCCTGGCCATAGAGTTTCAGGGCCAAAGTGGCACGTACGCCTGAAATCAGCTCCTCTACGCGAGACTGGATGGGCTGCGTGGCACTGAACACCGCGGTGGGGACCACTTTTTCAAGTGCCTCCTGCATGTCCGACGCCAACTTGGCATAGGTGATTTTCTCGGGCCAGTCAGACTGCGGCTTGGTGTCGAGGTTGACTTCCATGTAGTTCACGTCAGAGGTCTCGCCGCCTTCTGCGCGTCCAATGGTCGCCAATACAGAGCGCACCTGGGGAAACTGCTTGTGCAGCTCTGCGCTGACCACGTTGGATACACGGATGGATTCGTCCAGCGACGCTGAAGGAATGCCTGTGACGCGGAACTGAATGGTGCCCTCCTGCAATTGCGGCATGAATTCTTTTCCCAGGAATGGGAACAGCGCCAGGGCGGCCACGAGCAGCGCCAGCGCCGAACCCACCACCAGCTTCTTGCGTTCAAGCGCCCAGTCGAGAAGTGGCAGGTAAGCGCGCTTTGCGTGACGCACTAAAAAGGTGTCACGCTCTTCCTTGGGTTTCAGAATCAGGACTGCCAGAACTGGCACCAGGGTCAGAGACAGCAACAAGGAACCGGCCATCGCAAACGTGATGGTGTAGGCCATGGGTTTGAACAGCTTGCCTTCGAGCCCGGTCAGCGAAAACAGCGGCATGAAGACCACGATGATGATCATGATGGCGAAGGCAATCGGGTTCATCACCTCGCGTGCGGCTTCCAGGATCAAATGGGTTTTGTTGATCGGTTTGCCTGACTCCTTGTTCTCCTCCCTGGCATGGGCCAGCAGGCGAAAGGCGTTTTCCACCATCACCACAGCGCCGTCCACCATCATTCCGGTTCCGATGGCAAGGCCGGCCAGCGACATCAGGTTGGCCGAAATACCAAACTGCTGCATCAGGATGAAAGCGATCAGCATGGCCATCGGCAGTGTGACCACGACCACGATGGCCGAGCGGAACTCCCCCAAGAACAGGAACAGGATGATGGCCACCAGGATCGCACCTTCAACCAGTGAGCTTTCCGCAGTTTTGAGCGCCTTGCCCACCAGCTCCGCCCGGTCATAAACCGGTACCAGGGTCATACCCTGAGGCAACGCTGCCTGAGCGACTGCCAGCTTGGCTTTGACGGCATCGACGACGCTCTTGGCGTTCTCATTCACGCGCGCCAGTGCAATTCCGAGCACGGCCTCCTTGCCGTCGCGGGTCACAGCGCCAAACCGGGGCGCTGGGGCCTCCTTGACCTGAGCCACATCGCGCACATAGATGGGAGCGCCGCCGCGCTCGGCCACCACGATCCCGCCAATGTCTGTGGTGCTGGCCACCAGACCCAGTCCGCGCACCAGGTATTGCTCCGCTCCGACGTTGATGGACTGACCGCCAACCTGCTTGTTATTGGCGGTGATGCGTTCCATCACCTGTTTGAAGGACAAGCCGAATTTGATGAGCTGGCGCGGATCGACCTGTACCTGGTACTGTTTGACGTTGCCTCCCCAGGAGGTCACGTCATCAACGCCTGGCGCGGTGCGCAGAAGCAAGCGGACGTTCCAGTCGTGGGTCGTGCGCAGATCCATGGTGGACAACTGTTTGTCTGCCGATTCAACGGTGTACCAGAACACCTGGCCCAGACCCGAACTGTTGGGGCCCAAAACCGGCTCACCATAGCCTTGTGGCAAACGTCCTTTGGCTTCCTGGAGCTTTTCTCCGACCAGGCGGCGGGCGAAGTAGATATTGACCTTGTCTTTGAACGTGATGCTCACAGAGGACAGGCCGAACAGCGAGACCGAGCGAACCTGCTCGACGCCAGGCAGGCCTGCCATGGCGCCTTCGATGGGCTGGGTGAGCAGTTTTTCGACGTCTTCTGCCGCCAGACCGGGCGATTCGGTCACCACATTGACCTGTATGGGTGTCACGTCCGGGAAGGCATCCACCGGAACCTGACGGAAAGCCTGTACGCCCAGACCGATGACGATCAGAAAGGCGACCAGGACGAGTACTTTGTAACGCAGCGAAGCGTCAACGATGGCATTGAGCATGGTGTGGGTGTCCCGCTCAGTGGGTATCGCCGATTTGCGACTTCATCAGGCGCGCCTTGAGCGCATAGGCGCCGGCAGTCACTACCTGCTCCTTGGCTTTGAGACCGGACTTGATCACGGTCCGGCCAGAAAGCTTTTCTCCCGTCTCAATGGCACGTGCTTCAAACCCACCATGTTCGGCAACAAAGATGGAGGGCTGCCCCTGCAGAAGAAGGATCGCAGTGTCCGGCACCGAGATGGCCTCCAGTTGCCCGCCGGTTGAAATGCTGGCGTTGGCGAACATTTCCGGCTTGAGACGGCCGTCCTTGTTGGCGACCTCGATACGCGCTGCGATGGTCCGGCTGTCCTTGTCCAGCACATTGGCAATGTAGGCCACCCGGCCACTGAAGCGTTCACCCGGATAAGCACCTACGGTCACCGTGGCGGCCGCGCCGGTCTTGACTTTTGCCAGCAGGTCATCGGTCAGATTGGCTTCGATCCAGACTCTGGAAAGATCCGCAATGGTGAAGATGGCATCGCTGGGCGTTCCCAGTTCGCCTATCGTTGCTTTCTTCTGGATGACGGTTCCAGCAAATGGCGCGCTTAGCGCAAAACTGGATTCGGCACGTGTTCCCACAGCGGCAGAACCTCCGAGCAGGCGCAGGCGGTCCCGCGCGGCGCGGGATTCGGCACTTGCCCGCTCCAACTCGCCCCGGGCGCGCAGCAACTCTTTCTGCGGAATGATTTCCTCGGCGCTCAGGGATTCCGCTCGCTTGAAGTCCGCCTGTGCAACCCGTTCAGAAGACTGGGCGCGTAGCAGCGCCGACTGTGCTTCCCCAACAGCCAGGCTGTCCATGACTGCCAGCGCCTGACCAGCCCGTACCTGGTCACCCAAATTGGCAGAGACGCTCACGATGCGGCCCTCTACCCGAGGTGCAATTTTCGCAATACGGTCCTGGTTGGGACGAATGGTGGCCGTGACATTGACCACATCATCAAACGTTCGGGGAGCGGCCTCTTCGATCTTGATGCCTGCCCGCTCCTGTTCTTCTGGCGTGAGTTTCAGGCCTTTTTCTTCTTTGGCCGCCTCACCTTTGGCTTCCTGCGCGGCAGGCTCGGTCCCTTTGGCAGACTTATCCCCGCATCCCCCCAAAACGAGCAGGATGGCGAGCAATACAGACGCGCCAGTCAGGCGGCGCAAGCTGGAAGTATGGGTAAATTTAAAGGTGTTCATGGTCAATCTCATTCTTTGGGCCAACCCGCTTCGAGCTCCAGGGCTGCGCGGGTACTGTGGTATTCGGAAAGTGCTTCGATCAGGTCTCGGCGAGCGTCCAGCGCCTGACGGTTGACGACGATCAGCTCCAGCAGGCCGATCTGCCCGGCCTGGCGGGACTTGACCGAGAGGCTGAGGTTTTCAGTTAACGCTGGCAGCACAACGTCCTGCAGGCGGCGCACGCGCTGCTCCTGACTGGAAAGTCGTGACCACAGAGCGATTACGTTGGCTCTCACATCCCGCTGAGCAGCCTCCCGCTCTATCTGTGCCTGGGTGGCTTCGCTGGAGGCCTGACCAATGCCGGTCGCATTTCGTTTGAACAGCGGTAGCGGCACAGACACTGAAATGGTGGTGAGCCGCTCGCGGGCGCCACTGGAGCCCTCCCGCCCCACGTTCAAACCGACTGTCACGTCGGGATAAACACTGGCGCGTTCCAGCCGATACCGGGCGTTGGCGCTTTTTTCGCGTGCCGTCAGAGCAAGTAAACGAGGCTGAGCGTCCAAGCTGTTCAGCAAGTCGTTCAGTACAAAACCCAAGGCTTGCGGACTCAACTCCCCTTGTGCCTGCGGTAGGGAGGGGCCTACAAGCTGCAGGCGGGACGCCAGTTCGTTGCGCTCTTCATGCAGCTGTTCTTGTGCCTGCGCCAGTTGGTTGCGTGCGCGCTCCGCTTCCACCATCGCGACGTTGGCATCAAGCTTGGTGTCTTCACCAGCCTTGCGGCGCTTTTGGACGGCAAGGGCGGCATCGTCAAACAGCTTGAGCGCCTGTGTTTCGAGGTCCACGCGCTGCTGCAATGCCAGTACACGGTAAAAGCGTGCGGAAATATCACTGCGAATTTGCCGTTGGGTATCGACGATTTCATACCGGAGGGCATCCAGGGCCGACGCAGCCGTCTCTCGCCGAAAGCCGCCTTGGCCACCTGTTTCAAAAGCTTGGGACAGACCGCCGTTCCACTCGTTTCGGCGCTCCGGGCTCATACCTGCCTGCGGCACGGTGCGCCGGGTCTTGTCTACCGATATCTGCGGGTTGTTGAATAGCAGGGACCTGGCATCGGTATTGAAGCCCTCTGCGGCAGAGAGCTGCGCTTGCTTGGCGCGTAAAGCCGGGTTGGCCAGTGCGGCCCTGGCCTGCGCTTCAGGCAGGGTGATCCGCGCCAGTTCCGTCGTTGGCGTGACTGCAGCGCTGACGGTTGGGGTGACCTGGCCAAAGCCGGGAGCAGATATAAAAAACAGTGTGCAGGCAAGCGCCAGCATGTTCGGTCGCATCGAATTCTCCTAGTTGCGAAAACCAAGGGGGAGAATCCGGCGGAAAGCTTGCTACCGAAGGGTAGCTAAAAATTGGGGAGCGTTCTCGCCGGATTTAGACGGCGAGACTCCAGTTGGGACGTTCGATCACATCCGGCACCCTGAACCGCATTGGGCGCATCTCGGTCGAAACGTCCATCGACGGCATGGCAATGGACAGGTTTAACAGGCTGCTCGGAGGTGGCTGGGCGCACCCGCTGTGGCAATAGCCGCAGTCCGGATCGCAGCCGCCCGCAAAAGAGACCGAAGAGTCAGTGCTTGCGCTAGAGGCTTTGTGCACATGCGCGTGATGCCCAAAGTGGCTGACCTGGTCACCTTTTTCGTGGGTGCAATAACCCGCCGCCGCCCCCCAGGCAAACTGGAAAGGCAGAAAAACTATGAAAAAGATGATGAGATAGCGACGCACAGATAAAGTGTATCAGCGCCCTGCGACCAGGGAGTTAAAGCGGGTGAGCCTGGGCGTCATCAATTCGCTGATGAATAAACGTTCGATCATTGGCGCACCGTATTTTTCTGGAGCCTCAGGTTATATCCAACGCTCACCAAGATAATGAGCAGGATCAAAACCTGGGCGCCTAGGGTTTGAAGCGAAGGGTAGACGCCCAGGGCGTCGATGCGAGGAATCAGGACTGGTGTGTTTTCCAGAAGCCCAACTTTCTGCAAGGCCGCAACACCTTTGCCCATGAGGACGACAGCGAGTACGCCAACGAGTGCAGAGCTGTAAACAAAGAACTGACTGATGGGCAGCTTTGCCGACGATCGCAACAAAAGCCATGCAACACCGCCCAGAATCACCAGGCCAGATCCCAAGCCTGCGAGCAGATAGATGCCGTTGTCCTGTGTCCAGAGGGCGGCGTAAAACAGGACGGTTTCGAAAACCTCACGATAGACAGTGATGAAGGAAAGCAGAAACAGCATCATGGCGGACTTGCGGTTCAGCGCCGACGACAGCTTTTGTTTGACGTAAGCCTGCCAGCGCCCGGCCATGCTCTTCTGGTGCATCCAGACGCCGACCGCCAGCAAGACGACGGAAGCGAAGATGGCTGAAAAACCTTCTGTCATCTCCCTGCTGGCGCCACTCAGTTCCACCAGATAGGTGGCGATACCCCAGGTCAGGCCGCCAGCCGCCAGGGCCGAGATCCAGCCCGCATGCACGTACGGAAGCACATCGGCTCTGTCCGCCTTTTTCAGAAAAGCCAGTATCGCCACCACCACCAGCAGGGCTTCCAGGCCCTCACGTAGCAGGATGGTCAAGGCGCCGAGATATGTGGACAACGGATCGTTTGCTGCGCCCAGGGCTGACTGACCGTCCGTGAGCAAAACCTGCAAGCGTTTCTCAATCGCCCGAGCCTGGGCTACCTGTCCTGCCGAAACAGCGTTACGAAACGCGCCCATGTTTTTTTCGATGTCTTCAAACAGTGGACGATTTTTAGCAGCCAATGCAGGCTCGACTGGTTCGAACCCATCCAGGTAAGCAGACAGGGCCAGACGAAGCGCGGCCGGTGTATCACCCTTGTCCATCGCGATAAGGCTGGCTTTCAGTTTGTCCTTGGCGATCACAAGACTCTCTGCGCTCTGTGCGCTCAGGCTATCGGGTGTACTTCTCAGATAGGCTGTCATCTGTCTCGCGTTATCCGCACCGACCGTCTTGGCCAACGCCACTTCCGAGCTCTCGCTCAATTTGGACAACGTCGGAATGGCGGCACGAAGCTCGGGACGAGAACTCCAAAGTCGCGCACCTTCCTGGCGGTCACGGTCTGTATAGGACAGCGTCGAAGCAAAATAGGCAATATTCCAGCGCTCGTCGTCCGACAGTTCTGTGAAACTCCGCATGGACGTCCCCTTGACCCCTTGCGTGATGATTTGCTGCAGAGCGAAAACACTGCGCTCTCTGGCGCGGTCATGATCGGATAACGCAATAGGGGGTGGGCTCAGCTTTGAAGCCAAGGGGCCATCAGCGTGTCCCGAGACGCCATGACAGGCTGCGCATTGGCTTTGATAAAGTTGCGCGCCTTGCTGGAGATCGGGCAGTTTGGCTGGTGACATCGGCACCGGGTAGGACAACAGCAAACTGCTGGACAGGCTGTGCGCGAGATCGCTGACAGTTGGAGACGCGGCTTTGGAGGCAATACTGGCTTTCAGGGTTGCCGCGTTTTTCAACAGTTCAGGTTTGGCGGGGACCGCCGGCAGTTCAGCCAATTGAGTTTCGGCCGCCTGCGCAAACTCCTGCATTTCCTTGTATTCACTTTCACTGACCGCCTTGCCGTCCTTCACGGCTTTCCCATAATCGACGGCAATGTAATCCAGCAACTGCCAAATCTGCTTGGCCTGATTCTGGACGGCAAGATCCTGGGCTTGAGCCCACGGCCCTGCGAAAAAGCAGGCCGCGAAGGTCAAGCATGCCCAGAATGCTTTTGAAAGAGACTGTGGATACATGGCCGTTTTCACAAGGAAAGATGGTTGTTTGATTGGCTAGAAGCTGCTCAGGCGTGTTTGACGCGCAATTGGCGGGTCAACCGCTTTAACCTGGACCAGAGCCGACTGCAGCCTGCTTTTTTATCCGAAGCAGGCGAAGACCATTTCCCACCACCAGCAAACTCGCGCCCATGTCTGCGAACACCGCCATCCACATCGTCGCGGTGCCAAATACGGCCATGACCAGGAACACTGACTTGATGCCCAGGGCAAGCGTGATGTTCTGCCAGAGAATTGAATGGGTACGCTTGGACAGATGCACCGTTTCAGCCACGCGCTCCAGGTTGTCGTTCATGATGACGACATCAGCAGCTTCCATCGCAGTATCGGTACCCGCACCACCCATGGCGAACCCTACATCTGCCTGTGCAAGCGCGGGTGCATCATTAATGCCGTCTCCCGTCATGCCCGTCGCGCCGTAGCGTTTTTGCATGTCCTTGATGGCTTCCAGCTTGGCCTCAGGCAAAAGATCACCACGCGCGTCATCGATTCCTGCCTCGCTGGCGATTGCCTTGGCCGTTGCGCTGTTGTCACCGGTCAGCATGACCGTCGTAACCCCCAGGGCCTTCAGATCCGCAATCGCTTTGCGGGAAGTTTCCTTGATGGTGTCAGCTACCGCGAACAAAGCCAACACCTCCTTGCCGTTGGCCAGCAAAGTCACCGTGCGCCCCTGTTTTTCGTGGGTTGCCAGCTCTGCCTTCAACTCGGTTGATGACAGGCCGTTTTCCTCCATGAGCCGGTGGTTACCCATCAGCAGTGTTTGACCATCAACAGTTCCCTGCACACCTCGGCCCGGAATGGCTTTGAAGTCCTGGACGTCGCTGACCTGCTGTTCCAGACTCGTCGCGATAGCTTTGGAAACTGGATGATCAGACCGGGAGGCCAGGCTGGCGGCGGCGCGTTTTGAGGTGGCTTCATCCGCATTTCCCCATATCCGCGAATCCACCAGCTTGGGTTTTCCTTCGGTAATAGTCCCCGTTTTATCCAGCGCGATGGCTTTCAAAAGCCGGGCGTCTTCAAGATAGGTGCCACCCTTGATCAGGATGCCACGGCGGGCGGCCGCCGACAGGCCGCTCACCACCGTTACAGGGGTAGAGATCACCAAAGCGCACGGACAAGCAATCACCAGCAACACCAGCGCTTTGTAAAGTGCCTCTTGCCAGGTCAGGCTCAAAAGAAATGGGGTAAGCACTGCGACCGCGACTGCAATCGCGAAGACGGCAGGCGTGTAGATGGCGGCGAATTTATCCACGAATCGCTGGGTCGGTGCGCGCGTGCCCTGCGCTTGTTCCACGGCGTGAATGATCCTGGCGAGCGTGGTGTTGTTCGCAGCAGCGGTGACGCGAATTTCCAGTTCACCTGTCTCATTGATAGTTCCAGCAAACACCTGGTCGCCCGGAGCCTTGTCGACAGGAATACTTTCACCCGTGATAGGGGCCTGGTTGATGGCACCATTGCCCTTGACCACCACCCCATCAAGGGGCACCCGTTCACCGGGCTTGATGCGAACCGTCGACTCCAGCGGTACTGCGGTGACAGCGGTCATGGCCCATGAGCCATCCGCAGAGAGCATGAGCGCTTCTTCTGGCGCCATCTCAAGCAGGCCCTTGATGGAGTTTCTGGCGCGGTCGACAGCCTTGGCCTCAATCAGTTCGGCGATGGCATACAAGGCCATCACCATGGCCGCTTCAGGCCATTGCCCGATCAAAAACGCGCCCGTTACAGCGACAGCCATCAAGGCGTTGATATTGAGCTTGCCGTGGATCAGCGCGCCCATCCCTTTTTTGTAGGTGTCGATGCCGGCCAGCCAGATCGCGATGGCCGCGATGGCCATGCCGCCAATCTTCCATCCCATGCCCTCGGGAGCGAAATATGAAATGGACTCTGCGCCGATGGCAAGCACCAGCGCAGCGACAAGTCGGTAAACACCTCCGCCGACACCACTTTCGTGCTCGTGTTCGTTGTCGCCGTCGGTTTCAACATCTGTCGCGGGTCTACCGGCTGGCTGGACAGGGAGTGGATCAAAACCTGCCTTGCGGATGGCGTCCAGGGCCAACGGGAGTGCGCTATCCGACGCATCGATCTTCAAAGTTCTTGCGCCAAGCTGGAATCCCAGGGAACGAATGCCAGAGATAGGCTCCAGAGCACGCCGTATCTCGGACTCTTCAGAACTGCAGTCCATGGTGGCGATGCGAAACAGGTTGCCATCTGCAACATGTGGGGTGGCAACCGTGCCAACCGCAGGGGTTGGGGTGCAGCATGCCTTGGATCCGCAAGAATCCGCAGATGGGGAAAGCGTATTTTCTGGTTTCATGGCTTAATTAGAAACCTTGTAGCGACCTTAAGGTCAAGTCGGTACTGCTGTTGCCCCTTCAAATACACCAGGTTTGGTCAAAAACAGCGCATTTCCCCAGGAGTCCATATGAAAATTGGTGAACTTGCCCATGCTGCTGGGACGCAAAGCGAGACCATTCGCTATTACGAGCGCGCTGGTCTTTTGCCAGAGGCGGACCGAACAGAGGCCAATTACCGGGTCTACCATCCCAGTCATATTCAGCGCTTGGCGTTTATTCGTCATTGCCGTTCACTGGACATGACCCTCGATGAGATCCAGACGCTTCTCCAGTTCAAGGATGCGCCAGAAGAAAACTGTGAGCAGGTCAACGCACTTCTGGATGAGCACATCGGGCACGTGGCCACCCGCATCAACGAGCTCAAGATCCTGCAAAAAGATTTGAAAGCTTTGCGGGAGCAGTGCACAAGTGACCGCATCGCCTCGGAGTGTGGAATTCTGAACCGCCTAGAAGAGGTTGCCAAACATCCTCAGGAGCAGGGGATTGATCGAAATCACCTTGTTCACGTTCACGGTGTTCACCAGAGAATGACCGGCACCAAGGCGAGAAGTTCAACCCCTACAAAGTAGCCTCGATACCAAGCCTGCTACTCTGGCCTGGACGAACATTCCACTATTTGAGTTCGGAAATCTCCTCCGTCACCACGCTCAAAACTTTGTTGACGGCTGCTTCATCGGACGTGAGCAAGTAGGCGAGCGTCAACAAGGTCAGGGGATGAACCCCCAGTACCTGAGCTAGGTCATCGATCTTGCTCAGCGTCGGAGACTTCATGCTTCGCTCCAGGGTGCTGACATAGGTTCGACTGGAAGCCAGGCTGAAATCTTCCTGACTCAAACCCTTAGATTTGCGAATGGCTTTGAGCGCTCTGGCAAAGTTGTTGGTCGACTTGGAGGCATTGGACATCCCCTCCGATTAATCAGCAATGACTCTTATAGGACTACAATCCATAGTGTTCATTTATTGCACCCATGTTCATTACTCGCGACGCTTATCAATCCCCAGTTGCAGCCCTTTTTTTGGGGAATGGAGAAGCCGGATGGTCAGCTACCGAGCTGGCGCTTCAACAAACATGGTTCCTGGTACTCCTCGAAGAATCAGATCCTGTCAATGATCCTGATTTTTATTGCAACCGTACCGTGCTGCTGTTTGATTTTCAGAGTGTCGAGCAGTTCATCCTGCTGGGCCAGGACAGCAATGTGCGACTGAAGTCAGTCCATATCGTCACGCCTGGGCATGTCAACGGCAGTGATAGTTGGAAAATGGATCAGCTGCGTGCGGTCTGGCAAGGCAGGGAACCAGTCGATGAGTATGAAATTCCCATGGATATTTTTGAAACCGTTTGCGGCAAGAAATATCCGGCCTCTTTCTCGGTTTTGTCCAATGACGAATTGGCTGCCGAGACGCTCAAGTTTGAGTTTTCACATTAACTAGCCGCTTCTGATGGTTGACTATCCAACCCACTCAGGCGTGCCATCGGATTTTGCTCTGGGGCACATGTCCTCCCATCGGCCACCAATAACTTTAAATGCTCAGACGGTAAGGAATGAAGCTGCAACAGAGATAAGTTTCATAGCCGCCCTGCAGGATCCGGTTCTTGCACCCATGCTTTCACCCTTGCGTTACATCAGCCTGCTTGGCATGGATGTTGAAACGCTTGCCCGAAATGCAGGGGTCTCCGTTGGCGCGCTAACCCATACGCCGGGTAGTGCCGCTATCCAAAGCCATTTGAGAAACAACCTTCGAGTGATCAAAGCCGCCTATGACGCATCCGGCGGAGACCTGGCGAAATCCCTTCGTTGGTTTCGAGCAGAGCCACTGCAGGCGTTCGGTCAAAAGACGGCAGAGCAAGCGGTCTCAAATGGCCAGGCGGATGACGTTGTTCGCCTGATTGACTCTCTATACGCTGGCGCTGCAGGCTAGGTGGCAAGGGACCTGAAATGAGCTTCGTGTCACGCCCCGGCACAAATGTCGACAACGATGAACTACTGTTGGTGATGGCCAGTTCCGCCGAACTTATGGAGGCAGGACTCGATATGCAGTTGATGGACGCGGTACTTCTTCCAACCTCCGTAGCTGGTGAGGCAAACGTCAACAACGATTTGGCGCCCAGAATCATGATTGGGCGGCTCAGGACTGTGAAAGCAGAAACTGAAGATGACGTGAAATCGCAGCTTTTTTACCTAAAACAGGCATTACATGCTATCCGTCAAATGTCCCAGGAGGAGGTGGCAGCGCTCCTGCAGAATTTGTGGTCACCGATTTATAAACAAGAGCAGGAGCCCGGGCCGCTTGGCGCTAGTCCTTAGGTAGGACCCACGACGGATATTTGCCGAAAAGTGGCGACAACGAGCTAGCGATATGGTTTTGTCAATTTGCCATCCGGCGTCAAAATGCCAGCTGCCTTCATAAGCTCTGCTGCTGCCGCACCGGACATTTTCGGAAAAACGAATTTAGGGTTGCGACCTGAAATGGCTAATTGCACCGTGCGGCTCGCAATGACGTCCTTCAGTGCCTGTCTGCGTTTTGTGCTGGGTGTGAGGCGCTTTTTAGTAGCGGTCTTTGCAACGGAGTTCTTCGACATGCGATGAGTGTGCCAGAGGCTGCTCTTGGAGGCTAGCCAAAACCATGTCATCTATGACAGCTGCACGGATATTCTGTCTATGTACGGCGCCTGCCCGTTACTCTTGCCAGTCGTAAAACTTGAGTTCAACACCACCGCAATTTTCGATATCTATGCCGCGATAGATGCCGATTAGGCCGCTCGTATTGGTCAGGGGTGTTAAGCCTCCTTGTTTGAGAATATTCAGCTCAATGCCACTCCTGACTGTCTCTCCGGCGTATTCATCGGATTATTACTTTGGTGGTCGCAATGTGGCGTTGTTGGAACTGGGATTGAGAAGTTGGTTTGAGGGTAAACGGCCGAGTATCCCGTCTTGATCGGATGACCGGTTCCGCGTGGCCGATGCATTGATCATGGCCGTGCGGCGCCGGGGAAAACCCATGGAGCTAACGGCGTCACGGCCAACCTATTCAAGCTAGATTCGAAAGATGAACTGCTCAGGACACTGCAGATTGCTAAGGCTCAAATTATTAGCGGGTCTCCAAGCCCAGTAAGATTCGGATCGATTGGCTAGTACCAAGAGACGTTCACTAGGGTAAATGACGCATCCCAGAATTCAAATCTACCTTTGCGTGTTGAAGAACTTTTGCAATGCCGGTGATATAGCCAGGTTCAAAAATGGATCTACGGCGATCGTCCAGAATTGCGCCAGTATCCGTCGCGATCCAGCCGCGTGTTGCAATCGACTTGGAATCAATGGCCTTGGCTATCGCTTTCAGTTCAGAGTCTGTCAGCACTAGAACAGATTGGACTCCATGTACGATTGGCCCTTCACTTTTAGGGCGCATGTCAACATACCATTTTGTGGTGGATTTGAGCATGTTGATCTCTGCTCTAAGCTTGTCTCTCTCTCCTATCGCAAGTTGACAGAGACTACGCACCGCTGGATCCGTAATTTTTTCCAAGAATGCGTATTTGTTCTCCGGTGCAGCAATGCGTTTCCCAGCTAGTTGAGACTTCGGTCCATTGAACGCTTCCCAAGCCCGTATCAAAGTGAAGTAGTCTTTGGACTGGATATTCCAAACGGTTTTCTGTTTAAACAAATTGTTTGCTTCTGCTATGCGCGCAATGTTGGCGACGCTTAGATCTCGTGCCCCTTGAGTATGGCGGTTGTACTCTGTCAAACAAATCTCGTGTAGGCGACGCAGTTTGGCCTCCTTGTCTTTGCGGCAACCTCGTTCAAGTATGGCTTTCAGCACTTCGTCGGGGTGAACTGAATTCATCATTGCGCTCTCTTAACCTGCAAGAGTAAAGGGGTAGATCCAAGTAGTTTATTTTTTGATGGAATTACTTGTGCTAACGACGACACGCCGAGAACTTCTCTCAACGATTCCATCCGATCAATCGTTCGCGCAACCAATCGTCTGCCTAAACGTGGATTTTCGGGATTCGCACGACTCCCAAGATCACGCATGATTGCATTGCAACAAGTGAGCTGCTCTTCGTTAGAGAGATGAGCTAACTTCATGACATGTCCTTCGCGTTCAAACGCGGTGTCAAGCAGGCGAGTTAATTCAAAGACTGCATTGCCAGGCTCCAGCTCTGGCCAAAACTCGACGTCTTCAACGACCTCACAGAGCAAGACAGTACTTGAATCAACATCTTCAATAATCGTTTCCAGGGTCTTCTCATCAGCCCGACTTACTAAGGATAGCTTTCCTGGTTCTTCTGGGAGCTGGAGAACTTTTTCAATGGTCAATTGAATTGCAAGCATATCTGCAGCCAATTGTTCCAGTTGATGCATGGCAGCCAAATGGTGTCGCTCTGCCTGCGCTAACTCCTCAATTTCCATGAATGGCAGTCCAGAATTTTCTGCTCTCGCCTTCTTCTCTAAAATTTCGAATCGCTTGCGTTCTGTATCAATTGCCGTTTGACCCGCTTTGGATCTCCAGTAATTCTTATTGTTGTATGCAGCTTGCAATGCAAGAAGATGCTTTTTCCCGGAGCATTTCCAGCGGCATCTGGAGCAGTTTCTAATACCTCCCGGAACTAGTCCATGAATTCCCTTTTCTGCATTGCTATTAACCTGTGGGCCACCATTGTGGCAGCCAGCAACGTGATAGTCCCCGGCAACAGGTCCCGTATTTCCCCCGGCCAAGCAAATCCCATCTAGCATTTCCAACCAGCCAAGTGGATTGCGACTTGACGGATCCGATTGAATAACATCGCTCAGGTCGCACGCATTATTTACTACTCGATTACGAAGTTCTTCGAGCTGCATGGATTTCAAGTCTCGGATCAAAGTGTGATCCTTTTTTGCGTCCAAAACAGCAGTTGCTGACTTTAGAGCCTCTTGAAGTCTGGCCATGCCCGGCTTCACGTAGTAGATGGTCATCAGAAAATTCACGTGACCTACGATTCTCACCATCATTTCGAGTGGCATTCCCCCATCAGTGATCAAATGAGTAATCAGACTTACACGAAGACCATGCGGACTGACTAAGGCCCTTCCATCTTCTGTCAATTCGATATTGGATCCATCAGAGTGTGCTACCGACTCTTGGATAAGCAATTTTTCATAGGTGATCAGTAGATTTGTCCACGTTCTATAGCAAGAGCTATACCCAACAGGAAACATCTCCTGGCCTATTGATTCCGCGGTGCGGAGAAGGAACATAGCGTCAGGATAGGTAGAGCAAACTACTTCTGACTTACCTCTGAGCCTTCTCGATGATGGGACGTCCTTCCAAGCAACAGGTTGACCAACTGGGTTGTACTTTTCTTGCCAGCGAGCTAATTTCGATATCAACCAATAGGGATCGTCTCGGTAGTCATCCAGGTGCGGCCAAGGACATTCAAACCCTTTCTCCGAACCAACCTTATTGATATCCTGGGTTTTATTGGTGTTGAAATACAGGACGGCTGTCCCGTCTGAACCATTTCGGATTGCGCCCTGTTCTCTGGGCCTCTTCTTTGTCCCACTCGCTAAGGGGCCCGAGTTGGGAACAAACCTGCCTCCGACGTAACGAATGAGATCCGCCTCTCCGCTATCCAGCATGCGGATTTGACCTAGGCGCGCAGTAGTCTGCAATTTGAGCAAAACTGCTACCGTTCGAACCGGACTCCACATTTCCAGAACCGGTTCGTTTGAGCTAATTAATTCTCTCAAGCGCCATACGCAATCAGGATCGGACCGATCGATCCGATTTTCACTGACTTCAAACCATTCGGGAGCTTCTTTGTCGCCGCTTAGAGTCTCTTTCCCGTTCAAGCTCTGGGCTAACCGCCAGTCGGTGAAATTGGGTCCCTGAATAAGACGGCGCCTGAGATCATGAACCATCCAATAGGGCATAACAACCTTATTTGATTCACTATTTCTTTGCACGCGGTGATCTGCTCGTCTCTCTACCCGAAGAGGATTGCGAAATATTCCTAGCGTCTCAGGGACGTCATCGTCATTAGTGTCGACAAACTCGTCTTGATGAAGTATCCAATCGATGAAATCAACTATCGCATTATTGATAGCGGCACCGTGATCAGACTTCAAACCTTTTAACTCATAAAAGCTGGGAATATATTTGCTGTTGGATTTGAGTAAAAAATCTGCTGGAATTGGATAAAGACTGTTTTCGGAAAGAAACTCAAAAAATCTATGGATTCCCGTTACCAATACTGCGAAATTCCCTTTTCTTACTTTGTAGTAGGCCAATGCATACTGCCGCCATTTATCGTACTCTGGGTACATGCGTTGAATCTTGTTTAGTTCTCTATCATCTTCCATGTTGATGGAGATTCGTGATTTGACAAGTCCGGACTCTGAGTATTTTCTATAAATCGCCTTTACCCGAGATAGATTTATTCCATGCCGCTTCGTAACATCTTTATAAGCTTGACCTAAACTTATTGCTTCGGCGATGGAAAGCTCCTCTGCGTCACCCAAGGTTTTTACGCGAGGGCCAAGCACATGAGCTATTGTTTTTTGTGGAAATTTCAGCTCAACTGCAATTTCAAGGCGACTTTTGCCACTCAACTGCATGTTCCTGATCGTTTCAACTTCCTTCTTTGAAGGGTCTGGTATTGAGGCATTAACGATCTTGTGAGCCCAATTCAGATCTATTTGAAGTTCGCGAGCTATTTGTGCAACGGATTTCCCTGCATAAACGCCTTCGACAACCTTCTGTTGGATTTCAGTACCTATAAATCGGGTGTGATTTGTTGGAAGCAGCCCGACTATGCGCCGATCCACATTTAGCCGTTTCGCAACTTCAACTCTGGAGAGTCCAGCTTGCAACAAGACGACTGCGCGATTCTTAGTTGCATTAGATACGTATGCTCCCGTGGAAATGAGATCTACTGGTTCATCTTGAAGTCTGTATACATGTGTCAGTCGAACCTGAAGCGTTTCGGAAATATGCTCTGGTGATTTTTCATCTGCCAGATACGCCTTGATTTCCCCGATCTGCTTTTCATCAGGTTCTTTCATGAGCACGCTGCCGATGGAATAAGCCCGTTTAACTCCGATCAACAATTGCTTGGCTACAGTAAGAATAGATTCACCGCCCAAGACACGTTTATATAGAGCATCTTCTTTCATAGACGCTGGCAAAGGCGCTAAGGTTGGAGAGCCTGTTGCGTTTTCCAATATTCGTCTAGCATTTCCATAATCAATGCGCAAATTTCTTGCCACTGCTGCTACGCTTTCCCCACTTTCAACTCTGTCGACGAGCGTGGCTTTGATTTGTTCTGTGAGGAGTTCGCGCTTTTTACCGGGCGTCAGCTTGCCCACGGTACATCGTGATATGCCCAACCGCTTTGCAACCTCACTGTTACTCGCACCTTTTTTCACAAGCGCAATAACTTCATCTTTAGTTTCTTTTGTGATGAGGTGCGGTTTAGGTGCGGTGTATTTTCGAACCGCGCTATGGCTAATGCCGAGTTCTAAGGCGACATGAGTTTTTTTCTCTCCGTTGACCTCCACACGCCGCTTGATCTCAGCGATTAACTCGGTGGCCAATGGTTTATTGTTCGAATGGTTGGTGTAATTGGCCATTCCTTAGTCCTCAAAGTAACTTTCCAGCCTAAGTGGCTTCGGAACTTCTGCAATTGCGGAGAGCGTGTTCATGCCGGCTTTCAAAGCAGCAGTGATTTCCTTTCTTTCGGGGACGGTATAGACTTTCTGACTTTCTGGTGAGCAGTGGTGCATTACTCGTTGGATCGTGATGTCATCAACATGCCCTTTTTTCAGCCTTTGAGCATAGGCATGCCTGAATCCATGCTCTGTTGTCCCAAATCGTTTTCTGGAGACTAGACCAATTCGTTCCACCGCTCGCTTTAAGGCGCGACTGTATTGTTTAATTGTGTATGGCTTACCGACCGTCGGGCCTTGAAGATTGATAAAGGCATAGGGATGGTTTCTTTTCGCACTCGCCAGGATTGGCAGATAACGTTTCCATATCTGCATGAACCATTGGCCATAAATTTCCGGAAACCAATACACCTGCATAAATCCATCACCATCTTGAGCGTTGTGCTTCCAACCAGCATCCTTTCGAATTTTGTTTCGTGGAACCAAACCAAACACCGCTGATAAATATTGCTCCCTGGTTCCCTGTTTTCCGGAACTATTTCTCCAATTTGAGGGTGCCGTTCCATCCTGTGGGTTATGCACTAACACCAGTGCCGCATTCGAGTCCGTCGCTGCATTTACATCTGAAACATACAAATGAAATGGCTCGCTGACGCGCAATCCTCCTCCATGCATAAGAAGAGTAATCAGCATCCCTCTGTAATCGGGTTTTCCTGCAACGACAAAACCTTTGAAGAGAAGTTCTTCAAAGCGTTCATCAGGAAATTTAGGTGGTCTATCTCTCCAAGTGATGCCTTGTGGGCGACTCCGAGTCAATCGACTTGGTGAATGCTCTAATTGCCAGGCATAACCTAGAAAGGATTTACTGCGTCTATGAATATAGGCAAGGTGGTCAATGCGCTTGTCGAACTCAATTCCGTTGAACTTGGGGTTGAACTGAGTTGCATTTGTTTCGTACTCCCGACTCAGCCAGTCGAACATGTCAGTTAGCAACTTTATTGTTCTAAATACCTCACGTTCTCTTTTGCCCTCCCAGTACAGTCCACTCCCATCCAAGCCGGTTGCCTCCTCGATTGACCCGCTTTGAAGTGAATGAGCAAAGTTCCGAAATCGCTTCCAGTTCTCTTCATTTAGATCTGCATTTGCTTCCAGATACTCCAAAAATAGTTTGCATGCACGGGTGACTTTTTCCATCCAAGACAGGCTTCGCTTCTTAGACAAGCAGTACTCAGCTACTGAGAGGACCGGGCCGTTCTGACACACAAGGAGTGGAATTTCTCTTGTGGCTCCAGTTTGATCCAACTTCAAAAGCCCAGTAACGATAGAAAATGGCATCCATGAACTCCATAATTCCCTCCCATACTATGGGAAAAAAGGTGGAATATCGAATGGATTGTTATGTAAATGACGACTGAAGTAATTAAAATTTAGTTCTAAATGCCTCAAAACAAATCAATTATGGACAAAAGATTTGGGGAAACTTCACGGTAAGGGTTCAGGCCGTAGTCGAAAAAGATGTCGGGCGAATCGTTGCTGGTGATGGCGCTGCGGGCGTCTTCGAAAATAATTTCGGTTTCAAGCCGTGGTGCGTCGCCTTCAGCCGCATCCTCAAGCGTGCCCCAGCCGTCGTCATAGGCCACGCGCGCATCCTTCTCGAAGCGGTGCGCCATGCGCGTGGCCGTGCCCCTGCCCTTGATGGCATGGACGGGGATGATGGTGTCGCTCATGGCCTAATCAAAATACTGTATAAAAATACAGTCTAACAATCTGGAGCGCCTTTCACAATGACCCTGCAATGTTTGTGGCGCAACCCAGTTCGCTATCATTTAAGTAGCTGCTCACGTGCGTATCTATTGGCTTACAGCCAGATTTGATGCATTTTTTGAGCTTTTTCAAGCTTCAAAACACCTCATTTCATGCCTCCGCCGAATCCAATCACTCCCCAAAAACAGCTGTTATAGCTATAACAGCTGTTTTTGAGGGCTATCTGATCAACACATCACCATAATGGGCAAAACTCTTCTTGATATCCGCCCATGACCCAGCGCCCCCAAAACATCTACGACCACTACCACGCCCATGTGTACTTCGGCCCCGGTACGGTTGAGCAGGCTCGCGCGCTGTGCAAGGCTGCAGGAGAAAAGTTTGGTATTGCGGTCGGGCGGGTGCATGAGCGCGAGGTCGGCCCGCATCCACAATGGAGCTGCCAGCTGTCATTTAACCGCTCGCAGTTTGATGAGCTGATCCCGTGGCTGGATAGCGAACGCAGGGGCCTGGATGTGTTTGTGCACGGCCAGACCGGCGACGACCTGGCTGACCACACCACGCATGCGTCGTGGCTGGGCAATGACTACAAACTCAAGCTGGACATGTTCAGGCGTCGGGCCTGACTGCTCCCGATCCCGTCAGCCGAGTTTCAGCCGCGCACGCGCTTCGTCGTATTCGCGCTTGAGCTGCGCCACCAAAGCAGCGGTACTCTGGACTTTGGTAATCGCACCAATGCCCTGTCCACTGCCCCAGATGTCTTTCCAGGCCTTGGATTTGGAACCTTCCCCGCCGCCGAAGTTCATGGTCTTCACGTCGCCCTCAGGCAGGTTGTCGGGGTCCATGCCGGCTGCGCGAATGGAAGCCGCAAGGTAGTTGCCATGCACGCCTGTAAACAGGTTGCTGTAGACGATGTCGTCAGAGTTGCTGTCGACAATCGCCTGTTTGTAGGCTTCCACGGCGCGCGCCTCATCAGTGGCGATGAAGGCCGAGCCAATGTAGGCAAAGTCGGCGCCCATGGCCTGCGCAGCCAGCACCGCGCCGCCGCTGGCAATGGCACCCGACAGCGCGATGGGGCCGTCAAACCACTGGCGGATTTCCTGGATCAACGCGAACGGGCTTTTCACCCCTGCATGGCCGCCCGCACCAGCGGCCACGGCGATCAGGCCGTCAGCGCCTTTTTCAATCGCCTTGCGGGCAAACTTGTTGTTGATGATGTCGTGCAGCACCACGCCGCCGTAGCTGTGCGCAGCGGCGTTGATGTCTTCACGCGCACCCAGGCTGGTGATGATGATGGGCACCTTGTACTTCACGCACAGCGCCATGTCGTGGTCAAGCCTGTCATTGGACTTGTGCACGATCTGGTTGATGGCAAACGGCGCGGCAGGCTTGCCGGGGTTGGCCTTGTTGTAAGCGGCCAGCGCTTCGGTGATTTCAATCAGCCACTCTTCCAGCTGCTCGGCGGGCCGTGCATTGAGCGCAGGCATGGAGCCGACGACGCCAGCGATGCATTGCGCAATCACCAGCTTGGGGTTGCTGATGATAAAAAGCGGCGAGCCGATGATGGGCAGCGGCAGGTTGTTCAGGGGCGCGGGAAGTTTAGACATGGTTTGTGCAGTCCGTCTGTGAATAGGGAGCAGTCATCCCGGACAGGGTCCGGGATTCATGGATTGCGGATCAGGTCCGCAAAGACAAAACTAGAACGCCTCAAGCGCCAGCGCCGTCACACAGTCAGCACCTTCGACAATGCTGTCGCGCATGCCGGGCGCCTTGGTGAGCAAATGGTCTGCGTAAAAGCGCGCTGTCGTGATCTTGGCTTTCATGAAGTCTGCATCCACGCCTTTGGCAAGCTCGTCCTGTGCAGCCAGCAGCGAACGGCCCATCTGCCAGCCTGCCACGACATTGCCTGCCAGCATCAGGTAAGGCACGCTGCCTGCAAACACGGCATTCGGACTGGCCTTGGTGTTGCCGGCCACAAAATCAACCACATCGATAAATGCCTCGCGTGCAGCCTTCAGGCGTTTGGCCACAGCGACCGCATCTGCACTGCCCTGTTTGACCAGCGCCTGCTCGGTTTTTTCGATCTGCGCCGCGATGGCCTTGGCCGTCTGGCCGCCGTCACGAGAGGTCTTGCGGCCTATCAGGTCATTGGCCTGGATGGCGGTTGTGCCCTCGTAAATCGTCAAAATCTTGGCGTCGCGGTAGTACTGCGCTGCACCGGTCTCTTCAATAAAACCCATGCCGCCGTGCACCTGCACGCCCAGCGAGGTCACCTCAAGACTCATCTCTGTGCTGTAGCCCTTGACCAGCGGCACCATGAATTCATAGAAGGCCTGGTTCTGTTTGCGCACATCGGCATCGGGGTGATGGTGCGTGGCGTCATACGCTGCTGCGGCCACAGCAGCCATGCCGCGGCAGCCTTCAATGTAGGCACGCATGGTCATCAGCATGCGCTTGACGTCAGGGTGGTGAATGATGGGTGCGCTGGCCTTGATGGAGCCATCGACAGGCCGGCTCTGCACGCGGTCTTTCGCAAACGTCACAGCCTTCTGGTAAGCCATCTCTGCAATCGCAATGCCCTGCATGCCGACGGCGTAGCGGGCCGAGTTCATCATGATGAACATGTACTCAAGCCCGCGGTTTTCTTCACCGACGATGTAACCGACAGCACCGCCGTTGTCACCGTACTGCAGCACCGCAGTTGGCGATGCCTTGATGCCCATCTTGTGCTCGATGCTGACGCAATGCACATCGTTGCGTGCGCCCAGGCTGCCGTCCTTGCCGACCATGAACTTGGGCACGACAAACAGGCTGATGCCCTTGACGCCTTCAGGTGCGCCAGACACGCGGGCCAGCACGAGGTGCACGATGTTCTCGGCCATGTCGTGCTCACCATAGGTGATGAAAATCTTGGTGCCAAAAACCTTGTAGGTGCCGTCAGGCTGCGGCTCGGCCCTGGAACGCACCATCGCGAGGTCTGATCCGGCTTGTGGCTCGGTCAGGTTCATGGTGCCTGTCCACTGGCCGCTGACCAGCTTTTCGAGGTACACCGCCTTGAGCTCATCAGAGCCCGCAGTCAGCAGCGCTTCAATCGCGCCGTCACTCAGCAATGGGCACAAGGCAAAACTCATGTTGGCGGAATTGAGCATTTCACCGCAGGCAAAACCAATCGCCTTGGGCAAGCCTTGGCCGCCGTAGTCCGCCGGGTGCTGCAGGCCCTGCCAGCCGCCTTCGACGTATTGTTTGAAAGCCTCCTTGAAACCAGGCGTTGTGGTGACGACACCGTCCTTCAGGCTGGACGGGTTGATATCGCCTTCACGGTTCAGCGGGGAGGTGACGCCCTCGTTGAATTTTGCGCACTCTTCAAGCACGGCCTGGGCGGTGTCAAAGCCCGCCTCTTCAAAACCGGGGATTTCAGCAATCTGGTCGATGCTGGCCAGGTGTTTGATGTCAAACAGCATGTCCTTGAGGGGGGCTTTGTAGCTCATGTCTTGTCTCCAGAATCATTACGAACAAGCTCGCGAGGAAAGCAATTTCCCGCCGGGCCGCCCCAAGGGAAATTAGCCCCCTCGGGGGGCAGCGCATTACACGAAGTGAAAAGCGTGGGGGCGGTATTTACAGCGCAGCGACCAGCTCAGGCACAGCCACAAACAGGTCAGCCACCAGGCCATAGTCAGCCACCGAGAAGATAGGCGCCTCTTCATCCTTGTTGATCGCCACGATGACCTTGCTGTCCTTCATGCCGGCCAGATGCTGGATGGCGCCGGAGATGCCTGCCGCCACATACAGCTGCGGCGCAACGATCTTGCCGGTCTGGCCAACCTGCCAGTCATTCGGTGCATAACCTGCATCAACGGCAGCGCGGCTTGCACCCAGCGCAGCGCCCAGCTTGTCAGCCAGCGGCGTCATGACTTCATTGAACTTCTCGGCCGAGCCCAGTGCACGTCCGCCCGAGACGATGATCTTGGCAGCGGTCAGTTCAGGGCGGTCGCTCTTGGCGATTTCAGAACCGAGGAAGGTCGACTTGCCGCTGTCGGCAACGCCTGCAGGCGTCTCAATGGCAGCACTGCCACCGGTGGCAGCAGCGGGGTCAAAGCCGGTGGTACGCACGGTGATGACCTTGGTGGCGTCCGAACTCTGCACGATGGCAATCGCATTGCCGGCGTAGATGGGGCGCTCGAAGGTATCGGCAGCATCAACCTTGGTGATGTCGGATATCTGGGCAACGTCCAGCGTGGCCGCGACGCGGGGGGCAATGTTCTTGCCCGAAGCGGTGGCGGGAAACAGGATGTGCGAGTAGGTGGAAGCAATGGCCAGCACCTGTGCAGCCATGTTCTCGGCCAGGCCGTGGGCGAAGTGCTCGCCTTCGACGTGGATGACCTTGGCGACGCCGGCGATGGCGGCGGCAGCCTTGGCAGCGGCTTCTGCGCCCTTGCCTGCGACCAGCACGTGGACATCACCACCGCACTGGGCGGCTGCGGTCACGGTGTTGAGGGTGGCGGGCTTGATGGAGTTGTTGTCGTGTTCTGCGATTACGAGTGCGGTCATGTCATTTCCTTGAAAGTGGTGGATCCCGGCTTTCGCCGGGATGATTTGCGCTTTGCGTCAAATCACTTTGGAGACGTTCTTGAGTTTGTCGACCAGTGTGGCGACATCGGGCACCTTGATGCCGGCGCTGCGTTTTGGCGGCTCGCTGACCTTGAGGGTCTTCAGGCGCGGCTTGACATCGACGCCGAGGTCTTCGGGCTTGAAGTTGTCGAGCTGCTTTTTCTTGGCCTTCATGATGTTGGGCAGCGTCACATAACGCGGCTCGTTCAGGCGCAGGTCGGTGGTGATGATGGCGGGCAGGCTGAGGGCCAGGGTTTCCAGGCCGCCGTCGACTTCGCGGGTGACCTTGACCTTGTCGCCGTCGATTTCAACCTTGGAGGCAAAGGTAGCTTGCGGCCAGCCCAGCAGTGCAGCGAGCATCTGGCCGGTCTGGTTGCAATCGTCGTCGATGGCCTGTTTGCCGAGGATGACGAGCTGGGGGGTTTCTTTTTCGACCAGGGCCTTGAGCAGCTTGGCGACGGCCAGGGGCTGCAGTTCTTCTGCAGTTTCAACCAGGATGGCGCGGTCTGCGCCAATGGCCATGGCGGTGCGCAGGGTTTCCTGGCACTGCAGCACGCCGCAGCTGACGGCGATGACTTCAGTGACGGCGCCCTTTTCCTTGAGCCGGGTCGCCTCTTCGACGGCAATCTCGTCAAACGGGTTCATGCTCATCTTGACGTTGGCGATATCGACGCCTGTACCATCGGATTTGACGCGGACTTTGACGTTGTAGTCGACTACTCGTTTGACGGGGACCAGGACCTTCATTGCAGCTCCAGAAAGTTTATTAATTGACGTTTACGTAAAGGTAAGCTCTACATTCTATGTCGTGCGGCATTCATGATGCGGGGGTTCAGCCCCTTGCTGGCGGGGATAAGCCAGGGGAAAGGCCAAAAACGAACGGTCGTTCTATTTTATTATACGACGTAAGTTCCGCGTAATTAGAGCATCAGCACCAAGCCCTCACTCGCCCATTGGCGACACCTATGCAGGCCTGGTTGCCGGTTGGGATGCGCCAGGCAGTACCCGGGTATGAACCACCCGTTGCGGGTAGGGAATATCAATATTGTTCTCACGCAGGGATTTGAGTATCTGCAGGTTGATGCGCGAGCGCAGGTTGGCCTGGCCGTTCTCGGGGTCCGTCATCCAGTAGTTCAGGGTGAACTCGATGCCGTCAGGGCCGAAGTTTGTCAGGTTCACGCCGGGGCCGGGATCCCGCAACACGCGGTCCTGTGTTTCTGCGGCTTCAATCAGCAGACGCATGACCAGCTCAGGGTCGCTGTCATAACCCACGGAGATGACGGTTGATTGCAGCACACGGAGATCCGACAGCGACAGGTTTTCAATGCGTTCCGTGATGAACAGCTCATTCGGCACAATGGACTCGCGGCCCGACAGCGCCCGCACCACGGTATAGCGTGCATTGATCTCGGTGATGCGGCCTTCAAAGGTATCAACACGCACGTTGTCGCCAATGCGCACGCTGCGCTCGGCCAGCATGACAAAGCCGCTCACGTAATTGGACGCCAGCTTTTGCAAGCCAAAGCCCACGCCGACGCCTATCGCGCCGCCCAGAACGGAAAGTGCGGTCAGATCTATGCCGACCGAAGACAGCGCAACGATCAGGCCGACAAAAATCAGCACCACGCGCACCACGTTGCTCACCGCCTTGCGCAGCGAGAGCTCGCCGCCCGTGGCCGAACGCAGCAGCCTGCCCTCGATGGCAGAAGATATCCAGAGCGTGATGAGCAGCACCACACTGGCGGTAACCGCGCCTTCAAGCATGGTGCGTACAGACAGCGTCGATGCGCCGACTTTCCACTTGATCTGGTCAAGCTCGTCAAGAATCACAGGCAGCAGGCCGCTGACCCAGAGCGCCATGGCAATCCAGGCCAGCCAGGATATCGTGCGCTCCAGCGGCTTGACCCACGTCGCCGTCTTGAAAGCCACCTGCAAGACCTTCACGCCCAGCCGTATGACGGCCAGCGACACCAGCACCGGAATGGCGACGACAAACACGGCCTGCGGCACCCATCGCGCAAGCAGACCCGCGCTGATATAGGCAAAAAAGAGAAGCAGCAGCGGGAACAGGACGCCATCGATGATGCGGCGGCCAAACATGACCGAGGTGTCATCGACATCACCGGCCGCACGGCGGGCAAGGCGCACCAACAGCCAGGCCAGCAACACACATGCAACCAGTACCGCCAGTTCGATCAGCGCGGCGGGCTTAAGCAGGGCAGCAATCCATTCGTCAAGCGAGGCAACCTTGCCTGCAGGCCTCGCGCCCACGGAAGAAAAAACAGATACGGAATTCATGGCAGGTCCGGCCATTGCGGTTTCCTTTTGTCAATGAAGGCCCGAACGCCTTCCTGCGCCACCGGGTGCATCATGTTGCAGGCCATGGTCTGCCCTGCGAGCTGGTAGGCCGCTTCAATCCCGGTTTCACGCTGTTTGTAAAAAAGCGCCTTGCCCATGGCAATCGCATCTTTGGGCTTGAGCAGTATGGCCTGCAAAAGTTTCTCAAGTTCGCGATCCAGCTGCGCAGTAGGCACCACACGATTGACCAGTCCGCGCACCCTCGCTTCGTCGGCGCTGATGAACTCGCCCGTCAGAAGCATTTCCATCGCCTGCTTGGCGGGCATGTTGCGCACCAGCGGTACGCTGGGCGTGGCACAAAACAGGCCGACATCAATGCCGTTGACACCAAAGGTCGCATGATCTGCAGCGACCGCGAGGTCGCACTGCGCCACAAGCTGGCATCCCGCCGCCGTCGCCAGCCCCTGCACTCTGGCAATCACCGGCACGGGCAGTTTCTGTATTGAAAGCATCATGCGCGTGCACTGCGCAAAGAGCTTCTGGTAATAGGCCAGCTCAGGCTGCGCGCGCATCTCCTTGAGGTTGTGGCCGGCACAAAACGCCTTGCCTTCGGCAGCGATGACAACCGCGCGGGCATTCCCATCACCGGCAATGTCATCAAGCGCCGCCTGCAGTGCAGACAGCATTTCTTCTCCCAGGGCATTGAAGGTGGCAGGGCTGTTCAGCGTCAGCACATGCACACCGTCGGTCCTGCGGGTGTGCAGCAACACGGGTGTTGTTGTCATGTCCGTCACACTCCTACAAATCGGCCAGAACGCGGATGTGCGCCTCAACGCTGCGAGCCAGCGCCTGCAGGTTATAGCCCCCTTCCAGCGACGACACGATGCGGCCCTTTGAATGGCGTTTGGCCACGTCCTTGATGCGCTGGGTGATCCAGGCGTAGTCCTGCTCGACCAGGCGCATCTGGCCCAGGTCATCATCGCGATGCGCATCGAAACCGGCGCTGATAAAAATCATCTCGGGCTTGAATTCTTCAAGCCGGGGTATCCACATGATCTCTATGAGCTCACGTACATCCATGCCTTTGGTGTAAGCCGGCACTGGCAGGTTGAGCATGTTGGCGGCGGGGTGGTCCGTGCCGCTGTAGGGATAAAGGGGGTGCTGGAAAAAACTCACCATCAGCACGCGCTCATCGCCCTTGAGGATGTCTTCGGTGCCGTTGCCGTGATGTACATCAAAATCGACTATCGCCACGCGCTTGAGGCCGTGACGTTCCAGCGCATAACGCGCGGCAATCGCCACATTGTTGAAAAAACAAAAACCCATGGCCTTGTCGTGGCAGGCATGGTGGCCCGGTGGTCGTACGGCGCAAAACGCGTTTTCAAGATCGCCTGCGATCACCGCATCGGTCGCGGCCAGTACGGCACCTGATGCCCTCAGGGCGGCGTTCCAGGTGTGCACATTGATGGAGGTGTCGGGGTCAATCTGCGCATGAGTCGGGCCGCCGGCCTCTATATCGTCTGCAAGACGATCACTCAGGCCGCGCAAGGCAGCCACCATCATGCGGTCGTGCGCCAGCTCAATGTCGGCAAGCGGCGCCTGCGGCGCCTCACGCGCATCAAGCGCATCCTTCACGCCGGTTGCCAGCAGCCAGTCATCAATCGCGTCCAGCCGCTCGGGGCACTCGGGGTGGCCCGGGCCCATTTCATGCTTCCAGCAGTCCTTGTGGGTGAAATAACCGGTCGCGTTCATCTCGTAAAAATTTTGGGTTAAGGTTACAGCTATGGATGTTAAAGACAAGCTTCAGGCGCTGACAAATCAGCTTAACACGGTGATTGTCGGCAAACCCGCACAGGTGCAGGACTGCGTAGCCTGCCTGCTGGCCGGCGGGCACCTGCTGATCGAGGACGTCCCAGGCGTCGGCAAGACCACGCTGGCCCATGCGCTGTCGCGTTCATTCGGCCTGCAGTTCTCGCGTGTGCAGTTCACCGCCGACCTCATGCCCAGCGATCTCTCCGGCGTCTCCATCTATGAGCGTCAAAAAGAAGGTTTCGTGTTTCACCCCGGCCCGGTGTTTGCGCAGGTTCTGCTGGCCGACGAGATCAACCGTGCCAGCCCCAGGACACAAAGCGCACTGCTTGAAGCGATGGAAGAAAGGCAGGTGACTGTCGAAGGTGCAACCCGACCGCTGCCGGTACCGTTTTTTGTGATTGCTACACAGAACCCGCACGACCAGCTCGGCACCTACGCCCTGCCTGAATCGCAACTCGACCGTTTTCACATGCGTATTTCGCTGGGCTACCCGGACCGCTCTGCCGAACGCGAATTGCTCAAAGGCAAAGACCGCCGCGACATGGTCGACAACCTCAAGCCCCTGCTGACACCGCATGAGTTGCTGGAGCTTCAGGAGCAGGTCAGCCAGGTGCATGCGGCAGAGCCGCTGCTCAACTACCTGCAGGACCTGATTGCCGCAACGCGCTCGGGCCGCTGGTTTTTGCAGGGCCTGAGCCCGCGCGCCGGCATTGCCATCATGCGTGCGGCCAGGGCCCAGGCTTTCCTGAGCGGCCGCGACTACGTGGCGCCTGACGACGTCGCAGCCATACTGCCCCAAACGGCCGCCCACAGGCTGGTGCCTGTCAGCGATGCGGGCAGGGGATCGGTCGAACAGATACGCGCCATGCTGGATGCGGTGCCCCTGCCCTGACGGCGCCTGAACCACGCCGATGTCCGGGCTGGCAGTTTTTCCCAATCCCCTTGCGCCCCTGCGCAGGCGCATGCGCGCATGGTTTGAAAACCGCCTGTCTTTCACTGACCAGGTCGAGCTGACGCAGCGCACGGTCTACATACTGCCCACGCGCCCCGGCCTGATGCTGGTCGTCACGCTGCTGACACTGCTGGTCGCCTCCATCAACTACCAGCTCAACCTGGGCTATTTGCTGACCTTTCTGCTGGCAGGCAGCGCGGTGGTCGGCATGCATGTCTGCCACGGCACGCTGCGCGGCCTGGCCATGAACCTGACCGCGCCGCCTGCGCAATATGCAGGCGCTACAGCCACGTTTGACGTCAGGCTCACCAACACGCGGCGTAGCATTCGCCACGGCATTGGCCTCAGCGTGCTCAACCGGCCGGGTGCGAGCGCCAAAGAAGCCAGAGAAACCCACTGGGCCTGGACGGATGTGCCCGCGCAGGGGAGCAGCACGGTAAAGGTCGGCTTCACCCCACCCAGCCGCGGCCTGCACCGCCTGCCCACATTGACGGCAGAGACACGCTTTCCGCTCGGGACATTCCGCGTGTGGACTGTGTGGCGGCCCGCAGCGCAGATTCTTGTCTACCCCGCACCTGAGTTGCATGCACCGCCCCTGCCACCGGGTGAGCCCCGCTCAGGCGGCGCGGCCGTCGCCACCCAGTCGCAAAGCTCGGGCGAATTTGACGGCGTGCGCGGCTACAGGCGTGGCGACCCCATGAAACTGGTGGTCTGGAAGAAGGCCACGCGCGCAGGTGAACACTCGATAAGCGAAGACGGCGGCCTCATCGTGCGCGACACGCAACAGGCGCAGCGGCACGAACTCTGGCTGGACTTCAAGCATGCCGGCGCGCAGGGTACTGAACACAGGTTGTCACGGCTGTGCGCGTGGGTACTGAGGGCTGACAAGCTCGGGCTTGATTACGGATTGCGTTTGCCTTCTGTTGAGGTCAAGCCATCTTCCGGGGAGGCCCACAAGAGGCGGTGTCTTGAGGTGCTGGCTTTATGTTAAGGGTGTGCCCTTCACTGCCAGGCCGGGACTCGCCCCGGCGGGCGAGTTACTTTTCTTTGCTTCGCCAAAGAAACCTAACGAAAAGAAAGGCGACCCTGTTCGTCGTCCCCTTCGGGGCACCCTGCGATGCTCGGTCCAGACGGGGTCTGAAACAACTCGCTGCGCTCAAACAAGTTTCAGCCCTGATCCGTCTGGCCCTGCGCTTCTCGGCTCCTCTCCAAGGGTTTGGGGGATGGAAGACAAACAGCCGGACTCAATACAAATACCAATCTCCGTTATCTGTCATTGCGGACCTGATCCGCAATCCATTTCGAACGAAGCGGGGATGGATCCCGGATCGAGTCCGGGATGACAGAGAAAAAGTCCCTGACCCCGAATTCGTTCTTCCCAATCCCGTTGAGGCTGGGCCGAGCAGCGCAGACGGAGGCGGAAGGTCAGGCCAAACCTGTTTGAGCGCAGCGAGTTGTTTGGACTGCCGCCGGAGTCGAGCAGCGCAGGTTGCCCGTAGCGAATCGCAGGGACCCAGACGTCGGGTCGCCTTTTCTTTGGTTACTTTTCTTTTGGCGAGGCAAAGAAAATTGACTTGCCGCCGGGCAACCCCCGGCCTCTGCGTGAAGGGCACAACGTCACCCCAGCGGAGACAGCCATGCTGAAAACCATTTCAGCAAAACTCCAGCATCTCCCAAGAGACAGCCGCGACACCCTCTTCCTTCTGGCAGTCATCGCCTGGCTGCTCCTGCCCCAAACCCCCAACCTGCCCCTCTGGTGCACAGCCCTCGCAGCAGGCGTGCTGGCATGGCGTGGCTGGCTGGCCATGGGCGCCAGATCACTGCCCGGCAAATGGTGGTTGCTCACACTGCTGGCGGTCGCCATCGCCGGAACACTCGTCACCCACCGCACCATCCTTGGCCGCGACGCGGGCGTCACCCTGCTGGTGGTGCTCTTGACCCTCAAGACGCTGGAGCTGCGCGCACGGCGCGACGCCTTTGTGGTGTTCTTCCTCGGCTTCTTCTGCATGCTGAGCAACTTCTTTTATTCACAGTCCCTGCTGACGGCATTCAACATGCTGATCGGACTGTTGGGCCTGCTCACCGTGTTGGTCAATGCGCATATGCCGGTCGGCAAACCGCCTCTCATGCATGCTGCAAAGACGGCAGGCTGGATGGCGCTGCTGGGCGCGCCCATCATGCTGGTGCTGTTTCTTTTGTTTCCTCGACTCGCGCCGCTGTGGGGGGTGCCCAGTGATGCGATGGCAGGCCGCAGCGGGCTGAGTTCCAGCATGCAGGTCGGCACCATCGCCAGCCTGGCGCTGGACGACAGCGTGGCCATGCGCATCAGGTTTGAGGGGCCGCCACCAAGACAGCAGGCCATGTATTTCCGCGGGCCGGTACTCTCCGACTTTGATGGCCGCGACTGGCGGCCGCCGCGCAACAACCTGGCCATGCGTTACGGTGTGCTGCCCGAGCTCGCTGTCTCGGGCGAGCCCATCAAGTATGAAGTCACCCTGGAGCCCACCAACCGCCCCTGGCTGTTTGTCATGGAAGCCGCCGAACAAAACCCCCAGCTCGCGGGCTACCAGGCCGCCATGCAGGCCGACCTGCAGTGGCTGGTCAACCGGCCCATCACCGATATCGTCAGGTACAAGGTCCAGAGCTTCCCGGCGTTCACGCACGGCCCGCTCAAGGGTGTTGCCGGCCTGGGCGTGTTCACGGAACTGCCGACCGGCTTCAACCCCCGTACCCTCGCGCTGGCCCGCGAGATACGCGGCGACGCGCGTTATGCGAATGCAGACAGCAGCCAACTGGTACAGGTGGTGATGGAGAGGCTGCGCACGGGTGGCTACACCTACACGCTGGAGCCCGGTGTCTACGGCCAGAACACCGCCGACGAGTTCTGGTTTGACCGCAAGGCCGGCTTTTGTGAACACATCGCCTCGTCGTTTGTCATCCTCATGCGCGCCATGGGCGTGCCGGCGCGCATCGTCACCGGCTACCAGGGCGGCGAGCAGAATTCCGTCGATGGCTTCTGGGTCATACGCCAGAGCGATGCCCATGCCTGGGCCGAGGTCTGGCAGCAAGGCCGCGGCTGGGTGCGCGTCGACCCGACCTCTGCCGTATCGCCCGGCCGTACCGGCGCCTTTCAGCGGCTGGCCGCACCACAGGGTGTGGTGGCGCAGGCGCTGGGCACCATCAGCCCCGGTTTTTCACTGCAGCTGCGCGCCACTTGGGAAGCGGTCAACAACGCATGGAACCAGTGGGTTCTCAACTACACCCAGGGCAGGCAGCTGAACCTGCTCAAGGACATCGGTTTTGAGTCCCCCAGCTGGTCCGACCTGAGCTATGTGCTGATCGGCATCGTGGTGCTTGCCGCCCTCATGGGCGCGACGTGGACGCTGTGGGAGCGTGTTCAGCACGACCCCTGGCTGCGCCTGCTGAACCGCGCGCGCAGGCACCTGGCCAAAGCGGGCATCGCAAGCAACGCATCCACATCACCGCGCCAGCTCGCAGAAAAACTGAAGGCAGATTACGGCACACCCGAGGGCGGGCCGACCGAGGCGCTGTACGACTGGCTGATGCAGCTTGAAGCAGAGCGCTATGCAGCAAAACCCGAAAAGGGACTACAGCACTTGCAGCGGCAGTTCGGCACACTCAATTGGCCCGCTTGATCTCACTCGGGCGCACCTAAAATTGATGCCAACCACCGATACCCCGAAAGCTGCATGACCCACCCCTTTCCGCCTGCCCACGCTTTTCGCCCGCTGGCCTGCGTTGTGCTGGTGTTCACCGGCATGCTGCTCTCCTGCACGGCCACCGCCCAGACACCCAGAAAGCCGGCGTCAGCCAAAACCTCACAGTCTCTGGGCGCACCTTATTCCACCCGCCCCGAGGTGATGCAGTTCGCAGACGACCTCGCCGCGCGGCGCAACCTGGACCCGGCCTGGGTGCGCGACGCCATAGGCCAGGCGCGCTACAACGCCACCGTGGCACGCCTCATGCAACCGGCCGCCAGACCTTTCGTCAAGAACTGGCGCGTGTACCGCAGCCGTTTTATCGACCCGATACGCATAGAAGCAGGCGCGCGTTTCTGGCGCGCCAACCAGGCCACGCTGGAACGCGCCGAAAAAGAGTACGGCGTACCAGCAGAAATCATCGTCGGCATCATCGGCGTGGAAACCATTTACGGCCGCGATACAGGCAGCTTCCGCGTGATGGATTCGCTGGCCACGCTGGCGTTTGACTTCCCGGCAAGCCACCCGCGCGCGCAAGAACGCAGTGACTTTTTCAAGGGCGAGGTCGAGCAGTTCCTGACCCTGCAGAGCCGCCGCGGCGCAGACCCCTTCGAGCCGCGCGGCAGCTACGCCGGCGCGATGGGCATGCCGCAGTTCATGCCGTCCAGCGTCGTCAAGTACGCGGTTGATTTCGACGGTGACGGCAACATCGATTTGCTCAACAGCACGGCCGATGTGATCGGCTCGGTGGCCAGTTACTTCAGGGCATTTAACTGGCAGACCGGCATGCCCACGCATTACCCCGTCAGCTTCGACAACAGCAGGCTCGACAAGGACGCCCTCATGGCGCCCGATATCCTGCCCACCTTCAGCGTCGCCAGCTTCACCGCCAAAGGCGCGGTGATTGAAGGCCCGGCGCTGGAGCACAAAGGCCCGCTCGCCCTGATCGAGCTGCTCAATGGCCCTGACGCACCGCAGTACGTGGCCGGCACCGAGAACTTCTACGTCATCACCCGCTACAACTGGAGCAGTTACTACGCGATGTCGGTGATTGAGCTGGGCCAGGAAGTGGCGGCGCGCGTGAAACGCTGATTTGGGATTCCGTGGCAGCTGTGGGCTGCACCGGCCCTAGCGCGATTCGCTATTAAATCAATAGCTGCTTACGTACGTATTTAAAGGGCTGAAGGCCTATTTGATGCCTGAAAATGGGCTTTTCAGGCTGATTTTCAGGTATTTTTGGCGCCCAATTGCGGCTAATTGGCCCATCTCAGAAATAATGCATCAAATATAAATCATTAAGCCGATACGGATTTATATACGACGCATTAAGTCCCGGGCGACCTTAAAGCTCACACCGGCACGATGGTGATGTCCACCGTCATTGATTCTTCACCCCCGCCCTGTCGCACACCCTTGATGGGCGGGCAGGCGTTGTAGTCTGTGCCCATGGCCAGTCGCACATGGCGTTGGTCTATCAGGCAGTGGTGGGTGACATCTATGCTGACCCAGCGGCGCGTGGCGACGTCCAGGCAGACATCGCACCAGGCGTGGCTGGCCAGGTCTGGCTCGTTGGCGGCGTAGAAATAGCCGCTCACATAGCGCGCCGGGTAGCCCAGGCTGCGGCAGATGGCGACCATCACATGGGCCTGGTCCTGGCAGACGCCGGCGCCGTTTTCAAAAGCCTGCAGCGCAGTGGTCGTGACTGTTGTGCTGTTCTTGAGATAAGCCACCGCATCGGCCACGCCGTGGCTCAGCGCCAGCAGCGCCTGCAAATCCGCCCTGCCGTCCACACTTTGGGGTATGAACTTGCGCCCGAACTCGGCCAGCAGCCAGTGTGGCTCGGCCAGATGGGTGGCGCGCAAAAAGAAATACGGGTGCGGCAGGGTTTCGGGGTCGTTGAACTCGGCAATGCCCAGCGTCTCGACATCGCCTGCCGCATTGACCAGGCTCCAGCGCACGTTGTCTGCATCCTTGCCGACAAAGGTGTAGGACTGGATGGTGTTGCCGAAGGCGTCTTTCTGGATGTAGAGCTTCTCGGGCGCACCCACGCTCCAGAACTTCACCGTTTGCCCGGCGCCTGTTTGCGGCGTGAGCCACAGCGTTTGCAGTGCGTAATGCAGCGGCAGGCTGTACCTGTAATCGGTGACGTGCCTGACATGAAGTTTCATATCTTTGCAAGCACCCGACCGCAAAAAAAATTGTGACAGCGCCGCGTCGAACGAAGCGGGGTTTTCCCAAGCAGGGGCCGCGGAACCGGCTTTGCCGGGCCGCAGGCGCAGCGCCCCTCCGGGGGGCAGAGAGCTACGCGCAGCGAGCGAACGTGGGGGCTCAATTCGTTGCCGGCACGAGAAACTCGCGGCTTAAATGGGCGCCCAATTCGTTCACGCGATCAAGGAACTGCGTGAGGAAGGCATGCAGCCCGTTGGCAAGAATCTCGTCAATCCGCGCGTACTGAAGGTCAGAGCGCAACTTGCCGGCGCGGCGGCGGGTTTCGCTGGACGTGTCGCTGGTCACCATGGCGAGGTTGCTCATGACTTCGTTGAGGCAGCCCAGCAATGATCGCGGCATGTCGGCACGCAGGATCAGCAGTTCGGCCACGCGCTCGGGCTTGATGACGTCGCGGTACACCTTGCGGTAGATCTCGAAACCCGAGACGCTGCGCAGGATGGAGCTCCAGTGGTAGAAGTCGAACTCCAGGTCTTTCTCTGTCGCGAGGCCCAGAAAATCGCTTTGCACCGCGTGGAACTTCACATCGACCAGCCGCGCGGTGTTGTCGGCGCGCTCAAGGAATGTGCCCAGGCGCAGGAAGTGGAAGGCCTCATCCTGCAGCATGGTGCCGGCGGTCACGCCGCGCGACAGGTGCGAGCGGAACTTTACCCATTCAAAAAACTGGCCCGGGTCGCGTTCAAAGTCGCCGTTGTTGAGCATGCGTATGACTTCGAGAAAGGTCTGGTTCTCGGTCTCCCAGACTTCCGTGGTGAGCGTACCGCGAACGGCGCGGGCGTTTTCACGCGCATTCTTCAGGCAGGAGACGATGCTGGAGGCATTGGCTTCATCGCGCACCATGAAGTCCATCACGTCGCGCTGGTTGATGCTGTTGCCGTACTTGGCGGTGTAGGCAGGCTTGAGCTCACTGATGCTAAGCAGGCCCTCCCAGCCGACCTGGGCGGCGCCGGCCGATTGCGGCAGCATGGAGGTCTGGTAGTTGACATCCAGCATCCTAGCTGTGTTCTCTGCGCGCTCGGTGTAGCGCGACATCCAGAAGAGGTGATCTGCGGTGCGTGACAACATGATTTAGGCTCCCGCGCCTTGAGATTGCGATTGGGACTGCGACTGCTTGGGCGGTGCCCCCTCGGCTTCAAGAATCCAGGTGTCCTTGGTGCCGCCGCCTTGAGACGAATTGACGACCAGCGAGCCGTCTTTCAGCGCCACACGGGTCAGGCCGCCGGGCACCATCTGCACCTCCTTGCCGCTGAGCACAAAAGGCCGCAGGTCGATGTGGCGCGGGGCGATGCCGCTCTCGACATAAGTCGGGCAGGTAGACAGGCTGAGCGTGGGCTGGGCAATGTAGCCGGAAGGATTCTTGAGCAGCGCGGCGCGGAACTCTTCAATTTCTGCGTTGGTCGACGCCGGGCCGACCAGCATGCCGTAGCCGCCGGCGCCGTGCACTTCCTTGACGACCAGGTCCTTCAGGTTGGCAAGGGTGTACTTCAGGTCTTCCGGGTTGCGGCACATGTAGGTGGGCACGTTTTTCAGGATGGGTTTTTCACCGAGGTAGAACTCGATCATCCTGGGAACGTAGGGGTAGATGGACTTGTCGTCGGCCACGCCGGTGCCGATGGCATTGCACAGCGCCACATTCCCGCTGCGATACACATTGAGCAGGCCGGCGCAGCCCAGAGTCGATGTGGGGCGGAAGGCCAGCGGGTCGAGAAAATCATCATCCACACGGCGGTAGATCACGTCGACCCGTTTCGGGCCGCGCGTGGTGCGCATGTAGACGAAGTTGTCCTTGACGAACAGATCCTGGCCTTCTACCAGTTCAATGCCCATCTGCTGCGCCAGGAAGGCGTGCTCGAAATAGGCGGAGTTGTACATGCCAGGGGTCAGCACGACCACGGTCGGGTCGGCGGTCGCGGGCGGCGCAGACGCACGCAGGGTTTCCAGCAGCAGATCGGGGTAATGCGCGACCGGAGCCACACGATTTTCGCTGAAGAGTTCGGGAAAGAGCCGCATCATCATCTTGCGGTCCTCCAGCATGTAGCTCACGCCGCTGGGCACACGCAGGTTGTCTTCGAGCACGTAGTACTCGCCGTTGCCCTGGGCATCGGGCGCACGCACGATGTCGATGCCGCTGATGTGCGAGTAGATATTGCCCGGCACATCGACGCCCATCATCTCGGGGCGGAACTGCGCGTTCTGGAAGATCTGCTCGGAGGGAATGACACCCGCCTTGAGGATTTCCTGGTCGTGATAGACGTCGTGGATAAAGCGGTTGAGCGCGGTGACGCGCTGGACCAGGCCTTTTTCCATGCTGGCCCACTCATGGGAGGGGATGATGCGGGGAATCAGGTCAAACGGGATCAGGCGTTCAGTGCCGGCGCCATCTTCATCCTTGGCGCCGTACACGGCGAAGGTGATGCCCACGCGGCGGAAGATCATTTCAGCTTCAGCGCGGCGCGCCTGCATGGTGTCAGCCGGCTGGCGGGCCAGCCAGCGCTGGTAGCCCTTGTAGTGATCCCTGACCGAATCGGCGGTCAGGTTCATTTCATCAAACATCGGTCGGCTCATGTACTTTATCTCCGGCTGCGGTGAACGCTGTTTTGTGACTCTAGCTTAGCAAGTTATGCGCCAAAGGTTTGACCCGCAGGGATTTTTTTACATGAAGGCGCCGGAGGCCACGGCCTGAAAGTGGGCGATTCAGGGCTGGTGATGCCAGTACCGCAGCCCTTGCTGCCGCTGGCACAACAATTGTGGCCGGGCGCCGCGCTAGGTCTAGGTAACAGCGCCGGATACCGCAACCGCCGACATCAATAGCGGATGAGAACGGCCACATCGAAAGCCATTTGGGCTTAAGCAGGTTTTTCTCTGGCCGTCGGAGGGCAGGACCAACCTATAGCCGATAGGAGATACTCTTTGAAACACACGGGAGATCGTCAATGACTCGATTTGCAGAGTGGTGCACTCAAGCAGAAATACCTGTAACCGTCCATAAATTGCAGGTTCTGCATGCGAATCCCAAGAAACAGGCAGAAGCCGTGGCAATAGTTGCAGAGGCGGTGCCGGACCACTACGTGATGCCTGACCGTCTCGCCCAACTGCTTACCCGTCTAGGACGGAGTGCCGTTGCAGCATACGTCAATGAGAAGCTTCCCACGGCTTTGCCCATTAAATCAGGTGATTTGGGCGAAATCCTATGCACGACCTTCGTCTACGAGAGCACTCCTTTCAGACTCGGCATCAAGCGTCTCCGCTGGAAGGACCATCGCAATATGGCCATGCGAGGCGATGACGTGCTGGCTTTCAGCCTTGACGGAGGAACGGGGCTTAATGTGCTTAAGGCGGAGGCTAAAAGTCGCGCCAAGATGCCAGCTTCCGTCATCGCTGAGGCTCGCAAGGCACTCTCAGCCTACGGTGAGCTTCCGTCGCCACACGCCATGAGCTTCATAGCAGATCGACTGGATGGCGCAAGCGACAAACCTCTCCGGGATGCCTTGGACGATGCGCAGCTCAAGCGCAGCCTAAAGCCCTCCCAAGTCACCCACATGCTGTTTACGTTCACTGGCAATGATCCGTCTACGCTGTTGACCAATAATCTGAATGCATACAAAGGGGGCGCAGCACAACACTATGTTGGTCTTCGGGTAGAAAACCACCAAGACTTCATCAAGGCGGTATTTGCGGGCGCGGGGGGCTAATGGCGACCACTCTCGAAGAACTGCGCACAAATATTGAGGCGGCGGTGACCCCGGGTTATCGCCAGCAATTGCTGGCGAGAGGGCAGGCCCGAGGGATGATTTGGCGCGCTGGACTTCTGCCCATTGACGCTCCCGACTTCAGCCCGGAACTATCAGACGACCTCCTGTCCTTCGGCTATTCGCTACTACTTCATGGGTTGCGATACGTTGACCTAGGTGGCGACTTCAAACTATCCCAGGTGGCATTCGAAGTCGCTGCAGAGTCAATCGAAGCCGTGGTCGCCAGAGGTGAAGTCGATGAAAACAGGGACTTTCACCGTTTGGTTGCAGGCGCAGCCTATCACCTAGGTCGCTATTCAGCTCGAGCCTATTCGTTGTTGTACGAAGGCCTAGGTGAATCAAACCTATCGGTCGTTGAACTCTGTTTGGCCAAGCTAATGCTCCGAGACATTGAAGGGGTCAACGCGACCGTATCCGGATGGTTCACATCAGACATCGGTTCAGACAACAACCTGATAGCGGCTTTCAGAACGGTTGCCAAGGACGATGAGGATAGCCCCAATGAGGACGGCGTTATAGAAGCGATGACGCTAGCGCTCGAAGGAAACTTCCTTTCTGCAATGTCCCAGACACTACTCGCCTTAGAACGCGGAGAACGGTCGTTAATTGAGAATGCTCAAGTCCGCCTACGAGAGGGCCTGTCGGTCGCGGGAGAATTGAATCTTGTCAGCCAATGGTGGACCCATAGGCTGGCCGTTTACATTGTCGATGGGCTCTGGGACAGCAGCTTTCATGTACTGCTGCCGAGCCAAGGGCCCGCAGGCGTTGATGTAGGTAACTGGCCGCAGTTGAGAAAGCTGTTCCTCGCCTCGCTTATGCGCCGCCGACGTGCAGAAATTGAATTGTGGCCTTCACAAGCGGACGCGGCGCAGCGCGTGCTCAATTTTGAGGCCAACCTAGTGCTGTCACTACCGACTAGTGCAGGAAAGACACGTATTGCCGAGTTGTGCATTTTGGCGTGTCTCTCACGCGGCAAGCGAGTAGTTTTTGTTACCCCGCTTCGAGCTTTGTCTGCCCAGACAGAGGTCACACTTCGACGAACCTTTGGTCCTCTAGGCAAGACCGTTTCGAGCCTGTATGGAAGCATCGGCGCGAGCGGCGCGGATGTCGACGCGCTCCGCTCTCAGGACATCGTTGTATCCACGCCGGAGAAGCTGGACTTTGCGCTTCGGAGCGACCCTGATCTGTTAGAAGACATTGGACTAGTGGTGTTGGACGAGGGCCACATGATTGGCTTGGGGGAACGCGAGGTTCGATACGAGGCGCAGATTCAAAGGCTATTGAGACGTTCTGACGCAGCTACCAGACGTATTGTTTGCCTATCGGCGATCTTGCCTGAAGGCGACCAGCTTGCAGATTTCACGGCTTGGCTCACTTTCGACAAAGACGACGGACTTATCAAGAACAACTGGCGCCCCACTCGCTTGCGATTTGGCGAGGTAAATTGGGACCCAAAAAGCAAACTTGGTCAACTAAATATAGTCGTTGGTGACGAACACCCCTTCGTACCAAAATTCGTGATCGGTAAGACTCTGAGTGCAAGAAGGAATGCCAAGGTCTATCCGTCCACACAGACCGAGTTGTGCATATTCAGTGCCTGGCGATTAATGGAAGATGAGCAGTCAGTACTAATATTCTGCCCTCTTCGGGCCTCTGTTATCCCCTTTGCAAAACGCATCATCAGTATGTATGGGGACGGACTGATTTCTCCCGTGTTGACGCAACCTGCAGATGTACTGGCCCCCGCTTTAGCAGTCGGAGCTGAGTGGTTCGGACCTAATCATAAAATTCTTCAATGCCTCCGACTTGGCGTCGCAGTACATCATGGTGATCTGCCAACCCCCTTTAGGAAAGAAGTCGAGAAGCTGCTTCGTGATGGAGCACTCAGACTGACGGTTTCATCGCCCACGCTTGCACAAGGTCTGAATCTTTCGGCGTCTAGTTTGGTATTTCATGGCCTTTCGCGAGATGGTGGAACCATTGCCGAATCAGAGTTCCGCAATGTTGTGGGCCGGGCTGGCCGGGCTTACGTTGACATTGAAGGATTGGTTGTGTACCCAATGTTCGACGACCACAGCAAACGTCGCGGCGCGTGGGCACAACTAGTCAGCAGCGAAAAAGGGCGGGAGATGGAGAGCGGTATTCTGCGGCTTTTGGCGTCCTTGCTCGTGCGGATGACCCAGAAACTTAAGACCAAAGATGTATCTGTGTTGCTGGAATATGTTGCAGGACAGAGCGGGTGGGATTTCCCTGTAATAGAGGGCGAGAGGAATCGACCTGCGACTGAAGCTGCTGCGGATTGGCCTAAGCACTTAACTAGCCTCGATACCGCCATTTTTAGCTTGCTCGGTGACGCTCAAATCGCCGAGGCGGAGGTGGAGGCGAAGCTCGACGAAGTACTAACATCCTCGTTATTCATGCGTCGGCTCTCACGGCGAGCCGATGGAACACGAACTGCTCTAGCTGGCGGATTGAAGGCGCGAGCCAAGTTCATCTGGGCTAGTTCCTCACCTGCTCAACGACGGGGCTATTTCCTTGCCGGTGTCGGACTTGCCACGGGCAAGGCTCTCGACAACAGGGCAGAGGAACTTGAGTATTTACTACTCCAGTCAAACCTAGCAGTAGACGCAAGTGAACCCGATAGAGCGGTGCAAGCCATCATCAGTTTCGCAGACATTGCATTTGAAATTCCGCCTTTCACTCCCAAAAAGCTACCGGAAAATTGGAAGCAAATTTTGGAACTTTGGCTTCGAGGGTTGCCGGTGCCACAAATCGGCGCCGACGACCCCGATGATGCGGTGTCTCTGATTGAACATGCTTTTGTGTACAACCTCCCGTGGGCCATGGAGGCCGTGCGTGTGAGAGCCGAAGCTCACCAAGACTTGTTCTCGGATGACATCACGGTTGCCAACTACGGCAGTACGCACGCGGTCGCAGCCGTTGAGACAGGGACGCTATCGGTAGCAGCCTCGACCCTTATCAAGGGGGGCTTCGCATCCCGACTCGGAGCAATTCATGTCGTGGCGGTCACGGAAGCTGATTTCGACACGCAAGCCGGTATGAGGGCTTGGCTAGCATCAGCAGAGATACAGGAACGGAGAGATGACCCTAGTTGGCCGACTATGGAGTCGCACGAACTTTGGCTCGAGTTCACTGCACCGCACGGCGTCGGCTACACAGCTCCTTGGACAGCAACTGAATATACCGGTCTCGTCACATGGTTTGGTGTACCCATGCCGCCCGGCACCCCCCTGCGACTAGGTGGTGGGCCAGGCAAAGAAGACGTGATTTACACAGCGGATTTTCAGAAAGTCGGCAAGATTGGATATAGGTTCAATCATCATGCGGTAGGACTGATTGTTGCGACAGCTACGGGGGCTGCCGACAAAATTCATTTTGAGTATGTCGGACCCAATGACCTGATAGGGCCTTAGCCGACAGCTAGTTCCGTCTATCAACGCTAGATCGAGCCCGCCGAGCACTTCATCAGCCGACCTCAGGCCCGTTCGCCAATTACACCCCCGGCTGGTGATGCCAGTACCGCGGCCCTTGCTGCCGCTGGCAAAGTACCGCTTCGGGCCGGTCGCTGCGCCAGGTCGCCGCCCCGCAGGACGGCGATTTGAATACCTGGGCACCACGTTCCGCATAACGCTGCATGACCGACTCCACCGGGTGGCCGAAGCGGTTGCGGTAACCGGCCTGGGCCAGCGCAAACTGCGGTTTGACGGAGTCCAGAAAGACGCCGCTTGAGGACGTTTTGCTGCCGTGGTGCGGCACCAGCAAAAAGTCAGCTTTCAGTTTGGCCTTCATGGTGTCGTCATTGACCAGCTTTAACTCCTGCGGCGCTTCAATATCACCCACCAGCAGCGCCGTTTGCCGGCCATTGGAAATCCGCAACACACAGCTCATGGCATTAGACTTGTTGACGCCTTCGTAATCGCTTGCTGCAGGTTGCAGCACTTCAAAATCAACGCCATCCCACAACCAGCGCTGCCCGGCCACGCAGCGGTTTGATTTGCGAACTGCCTGCAGTTCGTGGCTGTCTTCGATGGAACTGAGCAGTTGCGCCTGTGGCTGCATGCCCAGCACGGCCTGCGCCCCGCCAATGTGGTCGACATCGCGGTGGCTAAGCATCAAGAGGTCAATGCGTTCACCCATGGCGCGCAGCAGCGGCACCAGCACCCGATGCCCGGCATCACTTTCACGCGAGAACTTCGGTCCCGTGTCATAGACCAGCCCATGGCTGGCTGTGCGCACGATCACTGCATTGCCCTGGCCAATATCGGCACCCAGTATCTCGAACTGGCCCATTACCGGCCGAACCGGCTGCCAGAGCAGCACGGGCAATATCAGCGGCAGGCCCAAGGCACGCCAGTGCCATGGCAAACGCATGGCCAGCAGGCCGCCGCCCAGCACACCTGCGATGGCAAACCACAGGGGGGCGGCAGCGACGCTGATGGATGCGAACGACCAGCCTGAGAGCCATTGCAAAAAGACTGTCAGGACACTGACAGACAGTGCCGCAGCATCCCACACCGGCGACCAGAACACGCCCAGCATGGCCAAAGGCGTGACCAGCAGCGTCACCCAGGGAATCGCCACTGCGTTGGCCAGCAGCCCGACCAGCGACACCTGGTTGAACAGCAGCAAGGACAGCGGCGTGAGCGCGAGCGTGACGACCCATTGTTCGCGCGCGGCCTTCATCATGCCCGCAGCCGGTTTTGCCAGCCAGTGACGGGATGTTTTCTGGCCGTCCGCCACGTCCTCTTTTATCGAGCCGGAATCGGCCGCAAACAGAACGCCCACCGCCACAAAAGACAACCAGAACCCGGCCTGCATCAGGGCCCACGGGTCCAGCACCACGACAACAGCCATGGCCAGCAGCCAGACCATGGGCCAGGGCCACTGCCTGCCGCTCTGGCGCAACAGGACCACCGTTGCAAGCATCCAGATGGTTCGCTGGGCGGGCACGCCCCATCCCGAAAAAAGCGCATACAACGCGGCGAGAAGCAGGCCGCCCAGCGCGCCAGCACTAGCCGCCGGCACCCACAGGCAGAGCCGTGGCGTCAGCCTGACGGAACGCCGCCACAACCACGCCAGCACCAGCGACGCCACCCACGCAAACATGGTGATGTGAAGGCCTGAAATCGACATGAGATGCGCCACGCCCGTCGCCCTGAACACATCCCAGTCCGCGCGTTCAATCGCATTCTGGTCGCCCACAACAAGCGCCGCGATAACGCCGGCCAGCTGGCGGTTGTCCACACGCGCATAAATCGCCTCGCGCACCGCCTGCCGGGCGCGCTCCACCGGGTGCCACCAGGTATCGCCGATCTTTCGGGGTGGCTCATCACGCACACCGGTGCGCACATAGCCGGTCGCCTGCACGCCCTGCTCCCATAGCCAGAGTTCATAGTCAAAGCCATGCGGGTTGCTGTTGCCGTGCGGCGCTTTCAGGCGCACCGTCATCTGCCAGCGTTCGCCCGCACGCAGGTTTTGCGGCAGGCGCTGGTCAGGCGCAAATTCGGGCGGCTCGGTGCTGTCGTTGTCTGCGGGCTTGGGTGGCGCGGCCTTGACCGGTCTGGGGCCGAAACCGGCGTACCAGCCCAGGTAAATTTGTGGGGGCAAGACCACGGTTTGCCCTTCAAGACTGGCCGATTCAAGCTTGAAACGAAATCGGATGCCGTCTTCGCCGGTCTGCGGCATGGCCTGTATCTGGCCGATGATGGCAATATCTTTACCCTCAAGCGCCGGGCTGAGGGCGGTCTGCTGAAAAGCCACGGCCCGCAGGCCTGTCGCGCCAAACCCCGCCGCCACGGCAGTCAGCACCAGCAAAATCGCAAACAGGCTGCGCCGTGGCCTTGCACTGGCCCGT
The DNA here is from genome assembly GCF_016185115.1 of Polaromonas sp. Classification (GTDB taxonomy): domain Bacteria; phylum Pseudomonadota; class Gammaproteobacteria; order Burkholderiales; family Burkholderiaceae_C; genus Polaromonas. Next base: position 288,135 of record NZ_JACPOF010000029.1, read on the forward strand.
ACATCAATGACCAGTGTGCAGACAGACGCAAAACCGGCGACCAGCGCGGCGTAAAACCACCCATTCCAGAGGGCGGCCTGCTGCAATTGCAGGGCTACCCCGGCAATAAACCCGGCCAGCAGGCCGGTCAGGACCGATGCCAGTGGCAACCCGCCGGCCTTACGGTCCTGATCGGCCTCGCCGGATGTTTTGAATGAAATACCGTCCCCCTGAGCTTTTTATGTTTTTTGTCATGCGGCACGCGCATGGCTGCATGTTCAACGAACAAGCAGCCAAATCAGCCGACAGGCGCCCGTTTGGCTCGTCTCTTGCTAGCATTGGGGCTGTCAGCAAATTCCGGCAAGCCCCAGAGTAAGCTAGAACCAACTGCAACCAGTGCATAACTGCAAATAAGCGAGACCGCCCTTGTCCATCCACGTTGCCCTCAGCCACATCACCCACTACAAATACGACCGGCTGGTCACCCTGGGGCCGCAAATTGTGCGCCTGCGCCCTGCCCCGCACAGCCGCACCCAGGTGCTGTCGTATTCGCTGAGGATCGAGCCCACCGAGCATTTCATCAACTGGCAGCAGGACCCGTTCGCCAATTACCAGGCGCGGCTGGTCTTTCCCAAGCCCACACGTGAATTCAAGGTCACGGTGGACATGGTGGTCGACATGGTCACGCTCAACCCGTTTGACTTTTTCCTTGAGCCTGAAGCCGAAGAGTTTCCGTTCAAATACGCCAAATCCATGGCGCACGAACTCGCGCCCTACCTGCTGGCCGAACCTGCCACGCCACTGGTGCAGGCCTACCTCGACAGGATAGACAAAACACCCAGGCGCACCAACGATTTCCTGGTCAGCGTCAACCAGCAACTGCAAAAAGACATCAAGTACGCCATCCGCATGGAGCCCGGCGTGCAAACGCCTGAAGAAACCCTCAGGCTGGCCGTAGGCTCATGCCGCGACACCGGCTGGCTGCTGGTCCAGTTGCTGCGCCACATGGGTCTCGCCGCGCGTTTTGTATCGGGTTACCTGATACAGCTCAAGGCCGACGTCAAATCGCTCGACGGCCCCAGCGGCACCGAGGTCGATTTCACCGACCTGCATGCCTGGTGTGAAGTATTTTTGCCGGGCGCGGGCTGGGTTGGGCTGGACCCCACCTCAGGCCTGATGGCAGGCGAAGGCCACATTCCACTCGCCTGCACCCCCGAACCCTCCAGCGCAGCCCCCATTGAGGGCGGCGTTGATGAATCGGAAGTCGAATTCAGCCACCACATGGGTGTGCAGCGTATTTACGAATCACCACGCGTCACCAAGCCCTACACAGAAGACCAGTGGACGCAGGTGCTGGCCCTCGGCGAAGCGGTAGACCGTGATCTCGTCAAGGGCGACGTGCGCCTGACCATGGGCGGCGAGCCGACCTTTGTCGCCACCAATGACCGCGACGCAGCCGAGTGGAACATCGACGCCCTCGGCCCGACCAAACGCGGCTACGCGACTGAACTTGTGCAAAAGCTGCGCGAGGAATACGGACAGGGCGGTTTTCTGCATTTCGGCCAGGGCAAGTGGTACCCGGGCGAGCAGTTGCCGCGCTGGGCACTGAGCATCTTCTGGCGCAAGGACGGCCAGCCGGTCTGGAAGAACCCGGCCCTGTTTGCCAATGAGAGCGAACCCTGCAACTACACGGCAGAAGACGCCGCACGTTTTACTGCCACGCTGGCCGACAAACTCGGCCTGGCGCCCGACTTCATCACGCCCGGTTTTGAAGATGTCTGGTACTACCTCTGGCGCGAACGCCGTCTGCCCGTCAACGTGGACCCGTTCGACTCAAAGCTCGACGACGCCATGGAGCGTGAGCGCCTGCGCCGCATCTTCATGCAGGGGCTTGATTCGGTGGTCGGCTATGTGCTGCCGCTGAAAGCGCGCGAAGTCATTCCCGGTTCTTCCGCACCTCTGGCCGGCCCCGCCTGGACCACTGGCCCCTGGTTCTTCCGCGACGAGCGCATGTACCTGATGCCGGGTGATTCGCCCATGGGTTACCGCCTGCCGCTGGATTCAGTGCCATGGGTGTCCAGGACCGACTATCCCTACATGATCGAGTCCGACCCGTTTGCGCCGCGCGATGCATTGCCATCAACGGCTGCCTTTGCCGGCCGTTATGCGGTCGGCGCGGGCACAGAAAGCCCGGCGCAGCGCACAGAACGCATAGAGCAATACCTCGCACGGTTCACGAAGAACGTTCCACCTCGCTACGAAGCACGCCGTGTCATGCAGAGCCCCCTGGGCGAACAGGGCATCACACCTGCCCAGGCACAAACACAGGCGCCGACGGCACGCGTCCCCAACGCTTTCGAATCGGCCGCATGGCTGACACGCACGGCGCTCTGCGTCGAGGTGCGTGACCCGCAACGCGCCAATGGCCCCAAGGCCAAAAAAGAGGCCGATGCCAAGGCATCCGGCCAGACCACTGTGGGCGGCGGTGAAAAAGGCGCGATCTACATCTTCATGCCGCCCATGGAGCGACTTGAAGACTACCTCGACCTGCTCGCGGCAGTGGAATCCACAGCGCAAACACTGAACATCAAAATCGTCATTGAAGGTTATCCACCACCACGCGACCCGCGCCTGAAGATGCTGGCCGTCACACCTGACCCCGGCGTGATCGAGGTCAACATCCACCCCGCCTACAACTGGGGCGAACTGGTCGAGCACACCGAATTCCTGTACGACGTTGCCCACAAAACCCGCCTGTCCGCAGAAAAGTTCATGACCGACGGCCGGCACACCGGCACCGGCGGCGGCAACCACTTTGTGCTGGGCGGCGCCACGCCTGCCGACAGCCCCTTCCTGCGCAAGCCGGAAGTGCTGGCCAGCCTGATTGCCTACTGGCACAACCACCCGTCGCTGAGCTACCTGTTCTCGGGCATGTTCATTGGCCCGACCAGCCAGGCGCCGCGTATCGACGAAGCGCGCAACGACCAACTCTACGAGCTTGAAATCGCCCTGCGCGAGATCGCCATCAACCGCGAAAAATACGGCCAGGACATGCCGCCGTGGATTGTTGACCGCACCTTGCGCAACATCCTGGTTGATGTCACCGGCAACACGCACCGCAGCGAGTTCTGCATCGACAAGCTGTATTCGCCCGATTCATCCACCGGCCGCCTCGGCCTGCTTGAACTGCGTGCATTCGAGATGCCGCCGCACGCGCGCATGAGCATTGCCCAGCAGCTGCTGCTGCGCGCACTGGTCGCGCGCTTCTGGACCAAGCCGTACCACGGCCGCGTCACGCGCTGGGGCACCGAGCTGCATGACCGCTTCCTGCTGCCCAGCTTTGTGCGCATGGATTTCAAGGATGTGCTGATCGAGTTGAACGAAGCGGGTTACCCCTTCGACATGGCCTGGTTCGAACCGCACTTCGAGTTCCGCTTCCCGATGATCGGCCAGGTCAAGGCCAACAGCATTGAGCTCACCCTGCGCAGCGCGCTTGAGCCCTGGCATGTGATGGGTGAAGAAGGTTCTTCAACCGGCACCGCGCGGTATGTCGACTCGTCGCTTGAGCGTATTGAAGTACGTGTGACTGGCCTGAACGACAACCGCTATGTCGTCACCGTCAATGGCCGTGCCTTGCCACTGCAAAGCACCGGCACCGTCGGTGAATACGTGGCCGGCGTGCGCTACAAGGCCTGGAATCCGCCCTCATCGCTGCACCCGTCAATTGGCGTGCATGCACCCTTGACCTTTGATGTGGTTGACACCTGGATGGAACGCTCGCTGGGCGGTTGCCAGTATCACGTCGCGCACCCGGGCGGCCTGAGTTATGCCAGCCTGCCCGTCAACTCCTATGAGGCCGAAAGCCGGCGCCTGACACGTTTCCTGCAGTTGGGCCACACACCGGGCCGCATGGTGGTGACAGCTGCACAACCCAGCCGCGAATTCCCCTTCACGCTGGATTTGCGTTAACACAACAGGCGCAGGCACATTGCCCGGCCCCAAGGCTCAAGGGCAGTCAGGCTGAGGTGTAAGCAATTAGAATCAAGGCCAGGTTCCGCAAGGGGCCCGGCTTTTTCAATTGCCCTCAATTGCCTGCAATTGACCCGCTAGTCCCAGCATATTTGCCACTCCTTGGGCCACGTGGAAAACAACAACAAGTCACTTTTTGCAGTCGATTCGCCAGAAGACCCCGCGGAACTGGCGTCGGCCCTGGCGCCTCAAGCGCCTGCAGGTCACTTTGACGAACTGCGCGGGCGCACGGTGGCAAAACCGCCGCTCATCACGTCCCAACAGGCATCGCCAGGCCAGTCGCAATCACAGTCTCAAGGGCAGTCACCAGGTGCCGGTCTTTTTCTGGCCGGTACCGAGCCTCCCGCCCTCACGGCCAGTGCGCCCAAACCTGCGCAAGGTCAGCAGGCCGATACACCCGCCGCGCCGCTGGCCCAGACCTGGACCACCTTTTTCAATTTCCTCGGCAGCGATGGCTTTCATGACCTGAGCCGCCGCACCGCCAACCTGCAGCGCCAGATTCGCGACAACGGCGTCACCTACAACGTCTATGCCGACGCCGATGGCCCGCAGCGCCCATGGTCGCTTGATCTTTTTCCGCTCATCATCTCGCCGCAGGACTGGCAGCAGATAGACACCGGCATACGCCAGCGCGCACGCCTGCTCAACCACGTGATGGCCGATGTCTATGGTCCGCAAAACCTCCTGTCAAAGGGCCTGCTGCCCTCTGCACTGGTGCAGGGCCACCCCGGTTACCTGCGCGCCATGCAGGGCATCACGCCGGCAGGCGGCACCTACCTGCACATCGCGGCCTTTGACCTTGCACGCGGTCCCGATGGTCGATGGTGGGTGGTCTCGCAGCGCACGCAGGCGCCCTCGGGCCTGGGCTACCTGCTTGAGAACCGGCTGACGATTTCGCTGCTCTTTCCCGAAGCCTTCCGCGAGATGAAAGTCCAGCGGCTGGCAGCCACCTACAAGGCGCTGGTTGACGGCATGAAGTCCGCCAGCCCGGCCAGCAACCCGCGCATCGTGCTGCTCACGCCCGGCCCCTACAACGAAACCTATTTTGAACACGCCTACCTTGCCCGCTACCTCGGCCTGACGCTGGTTGAAGGCAGTGACTTGATGGTGCGCGGCGAAAAGCTCTACCTCAAGACGCTGCAGGGCCTTGAACCCGTGCACGGTCTGCTCAAGCGCCTTGATGACGAGTTTCTTGACCCGCTCGAATTGCGTTCCGACTCCACCCTCGGTGTCCCCGGCCTGCTGCAGGTGATACGCGCCGGCAATGTGCTGGTGGCCAACGCACCGGGTTCGGCCTTTCTTGAGTCAAGTGCGCTGCTGGGCTTTTTGCCCGCACTTTCGCGGCACTTGCTGGGCGAGACATTGAGCATTCCTTCGCTGCCCACCTGGTGGTGCGGCGAGCAGGCCGTCATGCAGGAGGTCTTGCCCCAGCTCAAGGATTGCGTCATCAAACCGACCTACCCCGGCTCGCGGCTCCAATCCGTCATAGGCCAGAGCCTGTCGCGTCGCTCGCTCGATGAATGGGCGGGCCGCATTGTGCGCCAGGGTGAGGATTACACCGTTCAGGCCTACCTCCCGCTGTCGCAAACCCCCACCTGGCAGGGCGAGCGCATTGCACCGCGCTCGGCCATGCTGCGCGTGTTTGCAGTGGCCGACGGCAAGGGCGGCTGGCAGGTACTGCCTGGCGGCCTGGCACGGCTGGCAGGCAAGAACCAGAATATCGCCTCGATGCAGCACGGCGGCAGCAGCGCCGATGTCTGGGTGCTGGACGACAGTGGCAGTGACGTGACCCTGGCCGGCACCCCGGCCCGCACCTTGCGTGAAGCGCTGGCTCCCCTTGAGGCAGCCCCGAAACAGGCTGAAACCAGCGAAGAACTTGCCGAGCCGGCCACCACACTGGCGCCTGAAGAAGTGCTGGCCTCGACCTTCAGCCGCTACAAACCGCCCGTCACCAGCCGCGCTGCAGAAAACCTGTTCTGGCTGGGCCGCTACACAGAGCGCGCCGAAAACTCCATACGCCTGGCGCAACTCACACTGCACAGCCTGGGCGGTGAAGACCAGTCATCACAACCGCTGCTGCAATGGCTGACCGAGATGGCCGTCAACAACGCGCTAGTGCTCGACACCGTGCCGCCCGCCACGCAGGCACGCCGCGTGTTTGAACGATCGCTGATTGCCGGGCTGGCACAAACATCACAGCCAGCCAGCGTCGGCTTCAACCTGCGCGCGCTCAAAAGCGCGGCATCAGCCGTGCGTGAGCGCCTGTCGCAGGAGCAGTGGCACATCATCGTGCGCGCCGAAGCTGATTTTTTTACCCGCTGCGAAGCCTTCAACAAGGCCAGCCAGTTGGGCGCGCACGGGCTTGAATATTCATCTGTTGAAGCCCTGCGCACGCTTGAGCATGCCAGCGGTTTCATGGCCGCCATGACAGGCGCGCAGACCGACCGCATGATGCGTGACGACGGCTGGCGCCTGCTCAGTACAGGCCGGCACATCGAACGCCTGAGCATGCTGTCGGCAGCACTCATCGAAGGTTTCCGCACCGAAGCCGTGTTTGACGAAGGCGGCTTCGGCGCCATGATCGAACTGTTCGACAGCACCATCACCTTCCACGCCCAGTACCAGCAGCGCCGGGACATCCCCGCCCTGCTCGACCTGCTGGTGCTCGACCGCGACAACCCGCGCTCACTCGGCTGGGTGGTGCAAACGCTCAAGGGCAGGCTCGCCAAACTGGCGCAGAGTACGCGCGGTGAACTGGGTGAAGTGCCCGACCTGGCAGGCCACCTGCCCGACCCCGGCAGCTGGGTGCTGGCCGACCTGGTAGAAAAACCTTCGGCAGAACCCGAAACCAGCCACTACGAACGCCTGATCCAGCTGCTCGACGAATGCAATGACGCCGCGTTTGAACTGTCCGACAACATCAGCCGCCAGTACTTCAGCCACGCGGCCTCAGGCAATCATAGCCTGGGCGCCTGAGCCAGGCCTTTACCCATGCTGCTCCACGTCGTTCACGAAACCCATTACCTCTACACCCCTGCGGTCGAGAATGCGCACCACGTCGTTCACCTCAAACCGATTGACCACGCCAGCCAGGTGCTGCAAAGCCACAACCTGCGCATCAGCCCCGCACCCGCGCAGCAGCGCGATGTGCCCGATGTGTACGGCAACTACCGCACCTTCTTTTCACTGCAGACCAGCCACGACAGCCTGAGCGTGATCTCTGACAGCGTCGTGGCCACCAGCCCGGTGCAGCCGCCAGACTTCGGCGAAGCTGCCCCTTCATGGGAGCAGGTGCGTGACCAGTTCCGCTACAGCGCGGGCGCAGCGTACAACGCCGCATCTGAATTTTTGTTCGCCTCGCCCTATGTGCCGCGCGACGATGCTTTTGTGCAGTTTGCGCGCCCCAGCTTCACGCCGGGCCGACCGCTGCCCGAAGCCGCACACGATTTGATGGAGCGCATACACCGCGCCATGGTGTACGAAAGCAACAGCACCGAGGTCAGCACACCTGCGCTGGTCGCGCTGCGCCAGGGCAAGGGCGTGTGCCAGGACTTTGCACACATCATGGTCGCCTGCTGCAGGGCCATGGGCCTGCCTGCGCGTTATGTCAGCGGCTACATGCTGACGAAACCGCCGCCCGGCCAGCCACGCCTGATTGGCAGTGATGCATCACACGCCTGGGCATCCGTTTACTGCCCCAGCCCTGCAGGCGTCAGCACAGCCGGACAGTGGCTTGACTTTGACCCGACCAACGACAGGCCGCCCGGCGAAGACTATGTGACGCTTGCCACAGGCCGCGACTTTCTGGATGTGTCACCCATGCGCGGTGTGATTCGCGGCGGCGCACGCCACGTGCTTGACGTGGCCGTCACGGTTGAGCCGGTCGATGAACCCGCCATCATCCCGAACAGCGAACCCGTGCAAAGCCATCAAAACAACATGCAGGAACAGGGCTGGATGCCCTGGACCAACCAGCAGCAAGGCTGATTCCTTTATTTTTATTTCCGCAGGAGAAACCCATGAGCACCGGACCGATTTACGACAAGCTGAAAGCACTCAACATCACCCTGCCCCCGCTGGCCATTCCGCTGGCCGCCTATGTGCCTTTTGTGCAGACCGGCAACCTGGTGTTCCTCAGCGGCCATCTCGCCAAAAAAGACGGCAAGGTCATCGTCGGTCAGCTCGGTAAAAACATCAGCACCGAAGAAGCCAAAGCCGCCGCACGGGCCGTGGCCATCGACCTCATGGGCACGCTTGAAGCAGCTGTCGGCCTGGGCAAGGTCAAGCGCATCGTCAAGCTCATGAGCCTGGTCAACTCGACCCCCGACTTCACCGACCACCACCTGGTCACCAACGGCGCCAGCGAATTGCTGGCTGAAGTCTTTGGCGACGCCGGCAAACACGCCCGCAGCGCTTTCGGCGTGGCGCAGATCCCCATGGGCGCCTGCGTCGAGATTGAGTTGATTGCTGAAGTGGGTTGAGCCGGTTTCAATCGCATAAAACGCTATTAATTCAGTAGCTGCTCACGCGCGTATCTATTGGCCCGCAGCCGATTTAATGTCCTAAAAAGGCCATTTTTTGGTGTTTTCGAGGCATTTGGGCGACCTGAACCGGGCCAAAAACCCAAAAAGTTAATATGGAAGTTAACTTTTTATCAATTTTTGCCGTATACGTTAAATTATTAACGTGTACGGCAAAATTCCTCTGAAACTGCCCGGGCGCTTCGCTGAACGCCTGGAACTACTCAACCCGCTCCACCGAATTCGGCTTGAAGCCCAGATCAGCCGCCTTGCCCTTGCGGCCGCGTGCGGCCCTGGCGTTGTTCAGGCTGCGGATCTCCAGGGTTTCTTCACGCGCCTTGCCGCCACGGCCTATACCGCTGATCTTCACGCTGCGGGTGTAGGCGGCGGCGCCTGCGAGGGTGTCTTTGGCTTCGAGGTCTATCAGCATCAGGCCGCGGCCGCCGTTGGCCATGGGTTTGAGTTCGGCGATCTCGAAGGTCAGGATGCGGCCGCCGGTTGATGCGCAGGCGACGTGGGTAGCCGGTGCGCCTGGCGGCACGTTCGCTGGCGATGGACGGCAAACGGTTTCACCTTCGCCGCAGTTGATGAAGGCCTTGCCGGCCTTCTGGCGCGACAGCATGTTCTCTACCGTAGCCAGGAAGCCGTAACCACCCGAGCCGCTGAGCAGCAGCCAGGCGCTGGCGGCCCCGGCGAAGTAATGCAGGATCTGAGTGCCGGTTTCCAGCTCGATCATGGTGGTGATGGGCTGGCCGTCACCGCGTGCGCCGGGCAGCGCCGATACCGGGATGGAGTAGACGCGGCCATTGCTGCCGAAGGCGAGCAGGCTGTCGACTGTGCGGCATTCAAAGGTGGCGTAAAGGCCGTCGCCGGCCTTGAAGGCGAAGCTGGCCGCATCGTGGCCGTGACCGGTACGTGCGCGCAGCCAGCCCTTGCTGCTGATGACGACGGTAACGGGCTCGTCGATGACCTTGACCTCGAACACGGCTTTTTTCTCGGCCTGTATGAGGGTGCGGCGGGCGTCGGCAAACTGTTTGGCGTCGGCCTCGATCTCTTTCACCATGAGGCGCTTGAGTGCGGCCGGGCTGCCGAGGATTTCTTCCAGCCTGCCCTGCTCTTCACGCAGGTTCTTGAGCTCCTGCTCGATCTTGATGGCTTCAAGCCGTGCGAGCTGGCGCAGGCGGATTTCAAGGATGTCTTCAGCCTGGGTTTCACTGAGCCTGAAGCGCGCAATCAGCGCGGCCTTGGGCTCGTCTGACTGGCGGATGATGGCGATCACTTCATCGATGTTGAGCAGCACCAGCTGCCGGCCTTCGAGGATGTGGATGCGGGCCAGCACCTTGTCGAGCCTGTGCTGCGAGCGGCGCTGGATGACCGTCTGGCGGAACTCTATCCACTCGGCCAGCATCTGCCGCAACGACTTCTGCGCGGGCTTGCCGTCGATGCCGACCATGGTCAGATTGATGGGCGATGAGCTTTCGAGGCTGGTGTGCGCCAGCAGCGTGGTGATGAGTTCTGACTGCTCGATACGGCTGGTCTTGGGCTCGAACACCAGGCGGACTGAGGCTTCCTTGCCCGATTCGTCGCGCACCACGTCAAGCACAGACAACACGGTTTGCTTGAGCTGCACCTGGTCGGCGCTGAGCGCTTTCTTGCCGGCCTTGATCTTGGGGTTGGTGAGCTCTTCAATTTCTTCAAGCACACGCTGGGTGCTGACGCCGGGCGGCAGCTCGGTGACCACCAGTTGCCACTGACCGCGCGCGAGGTCTTCAATCTTCCAGCGCGCACGCACCTTGAGCGAGCCGCGGCCGGTGCTGTAAGCGGCAGCAATTTCAGAAGCGCTGGATATGATCTGCCCGCCGCCCGGGTAGTCAGGGCCGGGTATGAGGGCAGAGAGTTCCTCGTCCGTGAGTTTTGGCGACTTGATCAGCGCGATGCAGGCGTCTGCGATCTCGCGCAGGTTGTGGCTGGGGATCTCGGTCGCCAGGCCGACAGCAATACCGCTGGCGCCGTTGAGCAGCGTGAAGGGCAAACGCGCTGGCAACTGGCGGGGCTCTTCAAACGAGCCGTCGTAGTTGGGCACAAAGTCGACTGTGCCTTCATCGAGCTCATCGAGCAGCAGGCTGGTGATGCGGGCCAGGCGCGCCTCGGTGTAGCGCATGGCGGCAGCGCCGTCGCCGTCGCGCGAGCCGAAATTGCCCTGCCCATCGACCAGCGGGTAGCGCTGCGAAAAATCCTGCGCCATGCGCACCATGGCGTCATAGGCTGCCTGGTCGCCATGCGGGTGGTATTTACCCAGAACGTCGCCCACAACACGTGCGCTCTTGACCGGCTTGGCACCGCTGGCGCCGTTGGCCCCGCCAAAGCCCAGGCCCATGCGCGCCATGCTGTACAGAATGCGCCGCTGAACTGGTTTCTGGCCGTCACAGACATCGGGCAAGGCCCGGCCCTTGACGACGCTCAGGGCGTATTCAAGGTAGGCGCGCTGGGCATAGGCGGCAAGAGAGTCCTGGTCGGCTGGCTCGGGAGTGCTTGCTTGCGGGTCGGCGGTGAAAAGATCCATGGGTCAGTGCGAATGTGAAATAAACAATCAGATAAAGAACTGCGCCGGCGCAGGCTGCAGCGTGCACCTGGCGGGCATCAGGCCACCGTGGGTTTGCTGGCGTCGCCTTCGACGACCAGTATGCTGCGCGCACGGTGGCTGCGCGGCCAGTCTTCAAAATGCGAGGCGAGGCTGGCAAGCCAGTCCTTGACGGCGGGCATGGACATGGGTTTTGCAAACGTCAGCGGGCGCAGGATAACCCTGAACTGGAGCTCGACCCCAGGCAATTGCGGGCTGTCTATGCGCAGGCCGCTGACCACCAGCCGGGTGGCCATGGAAGATATTTCAGCGGGGTCAGTCAGGCCCTGGGCCACGACCGCAAAACGGCCACTGCTGATACGCGCCACAAGGTCGTTGTCGCCAATCGACCGGCGTAAGCGCAGGGCAGCTTCGAGCAGGAGTTTTTCGTTGAATTCAGCACCCAGCTCGTTGATGAGGCCAACCCAGTTCTGCACCTGGATGATGAAGAGCGCGCTGCTCGACTGGCCCTGTTTTGACTGGTTGGCGCGTGAGGTGATGCGCATCAGGCGCTCAACCAGAACCGGCGTGGTGGCCAGCCCGGTCAGCGGGTCGGTGACATCGGCAGCAACACTGCGCAGGCGGCTTTCATTGAGCAGCCGGCTGCGCCATACCAGAGACAGGTAAATGGCGGGCACCTGCAGCACCAGCATCAGGACCACTGGCCAGTAAGGCTTCTGGGCATCGACAAGATCGCCCAGAAACACCACGGCCACAGCAATGCCGAACACATCTCCCAAAACAAGCCACCACTTCCACGGGCCGGCGCTTTCCCAGGACTCCCTGCCCAGGTAAATGGAGGACCCCACGAGCAGCGCAAACCACACAAGCGTCAGGCCCAGCGAAACCCGGCCCGCGTCAGTGCCCGCATTGGGTGACACGCCGCCCAGCGCATAAAAAACCATCAACGCCGTGGTCGCCAGGCCGATCGCCACCATGGCAGCTTTGTCGAACATTGAGTTGTGGCGATTGCGCAGCAGCCAAATCACCAGTATGGTGACCAGCGCGGGGCCGGCAATCAGCAACTCCAGTTGCATGAGCTCACGCCCCCTGAGCCACGCTTCACCAGCAAAAACCAGCCCCACCATCACGGCGATATACGCGGCCAGGAAGAGCAGCGTGCGCTCTTCATAGGCATAGGCAATGATCAGGCTGAGCAGCAGCACCAGCCCCAGCACACCAACAGCCAGCCCCAGCGCAAAAATATCGGGATTAAAAATAAGACTCATCGGCACGGCCAGGCTGCCGGACTACTCTGAAAGGCCGTCAGCGGACTGGCGCGCATCAACCGCCTGCGCAGATGCGACCGGAGGCATGTTGGTGCGCCCTCGATTGCCACCCATCATCTCCATGCGCACCCGGCCCGGCGTGCGGCGCACATCCGCGAGTACACCGGCAGGCTTGAGGTGGCCGTAGAGCTGCATGACGGTCTTGACGTAATTTTTGGTTTCGGGGTAATTCGGGATCTTGTTGCCCGCGCGCTGCACAGCGCCCTCGCCTGCGTTGTAAGCGGCTATGGCCAGTTCCAGCTGACCCGGGAACATGGCTATCAGGTCGCGCAGGTAGCGGGAGCCGGCCTTGATGTTGGTTTGGGGGTCAGTCAGCTTTTGGGAAATGGCCGAATTTTTGTCTGCCCGCACGCCGTAACGCTCGGCCGTCGGCGGTATCAGCTGCATCAGCCCGACAGCACCTTTGGGCGACACGGCGTTGGTGTCGAAACCCGACTCGGTGGCAATCAGGGCCTGCAGCAATTCGTAGTCGATGCCGTGCGTGGCCGCAGCCTCGCGCAGCAGGTGTTTGACGGCCTTGTAATTGGGCGATACGTCGAAATACGCGAGCAGCTTCGGTGGGGCATATGCGCTTCCAGATCCGCTCCCGCTCACGGTGCGGGGTGTACTGGCTTTGTCGCCCAAGCCCTGCGCGCCTTTCTGGCCGCCGACAGAAAAACTCTCATTGCCACGAAAAAACAGCTCATAGCGCTCGTCGAGCTTTTCGGCAGAAAAATGCGCCACACCTCTGGCATCGACATAACCCCAGACATCGGCACGGGCGGGCGCTGCAAACAGGAAACCCAAGGCCAGCATGACCACCAGCTGCTTCACCGCTGTGTGCGACAGGCAGCCGCGCAACACCCTCAGGGCTTGAAGCCATCGCGTGGTCAAAACTTGTAAGGGAGCTTGCATCAATATCTAGATATCTATTTCCACGGCATCACCGTGCAGTTCCATGAGTTCACGGCGTGCCGCAGCTTCTCCCTTGCCCATCAATCTGGTGATGAGTTCTTCTGTTTGCAAGAAGCTCTGGTTGCCCAACTGGACCGGCAACAAGCGGCGGGTATCAGGATTGAGTGTCGTTTCCCACAATTGTTCCGCACTCATTTCACCCAGTCCCTTGAAGCGGCTGATGCTCCAAGAGCCCTCCTTGACGCCTTCCTTGCGTAATTTATCAAGAATTGCCGTCAATTCACCTTCATCCAGCGCATAAACCTTGGAAGCGGGCTTTTTGCCGCGTGCTGGCGCGTCGACCCGGAACAGCGGCGGCCGGGCCACATAAACATGTCCGGCTTCTATCAATTTGGGGAAATGCCTGAAAAACAGCGTCAGCAGCAGCACCTGGATATGGGAACCATCCACGTCGGCATCGCTGAGGATGCAGACCTTGCCATAGCGCAGGCCGCCAAGATCAGGCGTGTCGTCAGGCCCGTGCGGGTCGACGCCAATGGCGACGGCAATATCGTGAATCTCGGTGTTGGCAAACAGGCGGTCGCGCTCGACCTCCCAGGTATTGAGCACCTTGCCGCGCAGGGGCAGGATGGCCTGGCTTTCCTTGTCGCGACCCATCTTGGCGCTGCCGCCCGCGGAATCGCCCTCGACCAGAAACACTTCGTTATGCGCCAGGTCGCGGCTTTCACAATCAGTCAGCTTGCCGGGCAGCACGGCGACGCCCGAGCCCTTGCGTTTTTCGACCTTCTGGCCGGCCTTTTGCCGGGACTGGGCGGCGCGAATGGCCAGTTCTGCCAGCTTTTTGCCGTAATCGACATGGTGGTTGAGCCAGAGCTCCAGTGCCGGACGCACATAGCTGGACACCAGCCGCACCGCGTCGCGTGAATTGAGGCGTTCCTTGATCTGGCCCTGAAACTGCGGGTCCAGCACCTTGGCGCTGAGTACATAGCTGGCGCGGGCAAACACGTCTTCAGGCAAAAGCTTGACGCCCTTGGGCAACAGCGAATGCAGCTCGATAAAACTCTTGACCGCCGTGAACAGGCCGTCGCGCAGGCCGCTTTCATGCGTGCCGCCAGCGCTGGTGGGAATCAGGTTGACGTAGCTCTCACGGACTGGCTGGCCGTCTTCGGTGAAGGCGACGCACCATTCAGCGCCCTCGCCTTCGGCAAAGCTGTCGTGCGCGGCATCAGCATATCCATCACCCTCGAACATGGGGATGACCGGGTCGGCAGTGAGTGTCTGCATCAGATAGTCTCGCAGGCCGCCCTTGTAGAGCCAGGTCTGGGTTTCCTTTGTCTTTTCTACGGTCAGCGTGACCGTCACGCCAGGCATCAATACGGCCTTGCTGCGCAGCAGGTGCGTCAGCTCGGCCATGGGCAGGGCCGACGACTCGAAATATTTGGCGTCCGGCCAGGCGCGCACCGTGGTGCCCAGCTTGCGGTCACCCTCGCCGCTCTTGCGCAGATGAAGCTTTTCGATGACGTCGCCGCCGGAAAAGACCAGTTTGGCGACCATGCCTTCACGGTAAGAGGTGACTTCCAGGCGTTTGGACAGCGCGTTGGTCACGCTGACGCCCACGCCATGCAGGCCGCCCGAGAAGCTGTAGGCACCGCCCTTGCCCTTGTCGAACTTGCCGCCTGCATGCAGGCGCGTGAAGACAATTTCCACCACAGGCACCTTCTCTTCAGGATGCATGCCGAACGGAATGCCCCGGCCGTCGTCCTCAATGCTCACCGAGTTGTCGGTATGCAGGGTGACCTTGATCTTTTTACCGTGGCCAGCCAGCGCTTCGTCTGCCGAGTTGTCCAGCACTTCCTGAATGATGTGCAGCGGGTTGTCTGTGCGCGTGTACATACCCGGCCGCTGCTTGACGGGCTCAAGCCCCTTGAGAACACGAATGGAACTCTCGGAATATTCAGGGGGGGCGGAGGGTAATTTGACGGCCATGGATGAATCAGGATGTTGCCGGGATTGTAGACCTGCTATGAAAAATACTGTATAAATATACAGTAAACCGGTTTCACTGCCGCGGGGGTGGCGGCAGCCCAAACGTATTTTCGTTAAAGTCGCTGCATGTCATCAAGCCCCCCTGCCTCAGGCAAAAACCTCTCCACCGTGCAGGTCCTGGCCTGCGGCGCCGCCATCCTGACGCTCTCCATGGGCATACGCCACGGCTTCGGCCTGTGGCTGCAACCCATCACCCAGGCACAGGGCTGGACGCGTGAGACTTTTGCGTTCGCCATCGCCATACAGAACCTGTCCTGGGGCGTCTTCGGCATTCTGGCGGGCATGTTTTCTGACCGTTTTGGCGCCTTTCGCATTCTGGTAGCAGGCACCATCGCCTACGCGCTGGGTCTGGCCGGCATGGCCCTGTCGCCGACCGGCCTGATGTTCACGCTGACAACCGGCGTTTTGATTGGTGCGGCCCAGGCCGGCACCACCTATGCAGTGATTTACGGCGTGATCGGGCGCAACGTATCGGCTGAAAAGCGCTCCTGGGCCATGGGTGTGGCGGCTGCGGCGGGCTCGTTCGGGCAGTTCCTGATGGTGCCCACCGAAAGCTTCCTGATCAGCCACATGGGCTGGAAAGAGGCGCTGCTGCTGCTCAGCGGCGCTGTGCTGCTGATCGTGCCGCTGTCGCTGGGTCTTCGCGAAGCCGGTTTCGGTGGCGCCCATACACCGAAACGTGAACAGACCATTGGTCAGGCGCTGCGCGAGGCCTTCAAATACCCGAGCTTCCGCCTGCTGATGGCGGGCTATTTTGTGTGCGGCTTCCAGGTGGTCTTTATCGGCGTGCACATGCCGAGTTACCTGAAAGACAAGGGCCTGTCACCACAGGTCGCGGGTTATGCGCTGGCCCTGATAGGCCTCTTCAATGTGTTCGGCACCTATGCGGCCGGGGCGCTGGGCCAGAGGATGCAAAAGAAAAACATCCTGGCCGCCAACTACTTCCTGCGCGCCCTGTTTATCAGCGTCTTCCTGCTGGTGCCGCTCAGCCCCATGAGTGTGTATATCTTCGCCGCCATGATGGGTGTGTTGTGGCTGTCCACCGTACCGCCTACCAATGCCGTGGTGGCCCAGATCTTTGGCGTGCAGCATTTGTCGATGCTCGCCGGGTTCATTTTTTTCAGCCACCAGATAGGCTCATTCCTCGGCGTGTGGCTGGGCGGCTACCTGTACGACAAGACGGGCAGCTACGACGTCGTCTGGTACATCACCATCGGCTTGGGCATCTTTGCCGGGTTGATCAACCTGCCCATCAGGGAAGCGCCCATACAGCGCAAGGTGGCCGCGCCGCTGGGCCAGGGAGCCTGATTTGCCACGGCCCATGCTGCTCAAGCTGACAGCCTGGACAGGCGCTGTGCTGGCCTGCCTGGGCGTGTTTGCCCTGTACACGCAGCCGGATTTTCTTGTAACACTTGCCAACCAGGTCTGGGCCTGTTTTTAGGTCCTGCTGACTTCAAAGGTTGCACGGCCCGGCGCTGGAAGCAAGTACACGGTCAATGTCCAACACTCCAACACGCGCAAGCGCAAGCAGCTATGAAAATTAAAGTAATCACGGGCGCTTCGGACGGTATGGACGCGGAGATGGCAAACCACTTGAAGTACCTACACTGATGCAGAGCAATTTGCACGGAACAGAGCCTGCTTCACCATGGGTTCAGCGCTGGTCGCACCTGGTCAAACCGGGAGGCAGGGTTCTTGATGTCGCCTGCGGCCGTGGACGCCATGCGAAATGGTTCCACGGACGGCAACACCCTGTCACCCTTGTAGACAGGTCGCAGGAGGCGGTTGATTCGATCGCCCTGCCCACTGAGTCCTGCGAAGCGGTAGTGGCAGATATTGAAAACGGGCCGTGGCCGTTTACCGGGAGGCACTTTGAAGGCGTGATCGTCACCAACTACCTGTGGCGGCCACTGATGCCCACACTGCTGGCCAGTCTGGCAAACGGTGGCGTACTGATTTACGAAACGTTTACCCAGGGCAACGAAACTGTGGGCAAGCCTTCGAGGTCAGACTTCCTTCTCGGACACGGCGAATTGCTGGAAGTTTGTAAAGCCTTGCGCATCGTGGCATACGAAGATGGTTTTATGGCGGCCCCCAATGGAGAGTCGCCCCGTTTTATCCAGCGAATTGTGGCAGTCCGGGAGGCCGCGGGCGATGTTGCAAGGCCGGCACCCGCGCGTTATGACCTGGCTTAGAGCCTGTTACAGATCATCAACAGGCTCCTGGCTCTGGGTAGAATGCTGAATTGGCCTTCCGGCCCTTACAAGAGACCGACTGGTTGACTCCAGGACACTACCAAAAGACATGAAAACCATTACTGGCAGCATCGTTGCACTGGCTACTCCCTTGCTTGAGGACGGCAAGGTTGATTACCCCAGCCTGCGAAAGCTGGTGGACTGGCATATTGCCGAAGGCACCGATTGCGTGGGCGTGGTCGGCACGACCGGTGAGTCGCCCACAGTCAATGTTGAAGAGCACTGTGAAATCATCCGGGTTGCGGTGGAGCAGGCCAACAAGCGCGTGCCCATCATGGCGGGCTGCGGTGCCAACTCAACCGCAGAGGCTATTGAACTTGCCAGATTTGCCCGCGGCGTAGGTGCTGATTGCCAGTTGCAGGTGGTGCCTTACTACAACAAGCCCACCCAGGAAGGCCAGTACCAGCACTTCAAGGCGATTGCAGAAGCCACCGGCGACCTCCCCGTGGTGCTGTACAACGTGCCGGGCCGGACAGTGGCCGATATGGCGCATGCCACCGTGCTGCGACTGGCGCAGGTGCCCGGCATCATCGGCATCAAGGAAGCCACCGGCAATATCGAACGCGCCCAGTGGCTGATCAAGGAAGTGCCCAAGGGCTTTGCCGTGTATTCGGGTGACGATCCGACCGCCGTTGCCCTCATGCTGTGTGGCGGCCAGGGCAATATCAGCGTCACGGCCAATGTCGCGCCGCGCCTGATGCATGAACTTTGCAAGGCAGCTGTCGCCGGGGATTCGAAACGCGCCATGGAACTGCAGATGAAGCTGCTGCCCTTGCACAAGCACCTCTTCGTGGAAGCGAACCCCATACCTGTCAAATGGGCCATGGCGCGCATGGGACTGTGCGGCCCAACCCTGCGCCTGCCCATGACCCCCCTGGAAACATCGAATGAAGCAACCGTGGAAGGCGCATTGCGCCTTTGCGGCCTGATCTGAATTTTAAGGAAAACCCAAGTGAAGACTTTGCAAAAACACAGCGGCCTGCGGACAGCACAACACCTGGCAGGCCTGTCCCTGCTGGCAGCAGCCATGCTGTTGGCCGGTTGCTCCACCGTCAGCGATCTGATGGCAGGCGACAAGATTGATTACAAATCCAATGGCAAGGCCGGACCTTCTCTGGATGTACCGCCCGACCTGACACAGCTTTCGAGGGAAACCCGTTACGTCGTGCCCGGTACCACCGTCAGCGCAAATGCCTTCCAGATTGGCCAGGCGTCTTCACAAAATGCGCCAGTAGCCGCTACAACCTTGGGCGATGTGCGCATCGAACGTGCAGGCAACCAGCGCTGGCTTGTCGTCAATCGCCCGGCTGACCAGCTGTGGAGCCCGGTGCGCGACTTCTGGCTGGAAGGCGGGTTCCTGCTGGCGCTTGACCAGCAAAACATCGGGATCATGGAAACCGACTACGCCGAAAATCGCGCAAAAATTCCGCAGGATTTCATCCGGGCCACCATAGGCAAGGTTTTTGATGGCCTGTACTCCACCGGTGAGCGCGACAAGTTCCGCACCCGGCTTGAACGCAATGCAGCCGGAGGAACCGAGATTTACATCAGCCACCGCGGCATGATTGAAACAGTTCGCTCAAAGAACACCAATGCCGGGCAGTCTGGTGATAACACCGTCTGGGAGCCGCGCCCGGCCGACCCTGAACTGGAAGCAGAATTCCTGCGCCGCCTGATGGTCAAACTTGGCGTCACCCAGGAGCAGTCGAGGGCACTGGTGGCCTCTGCGGGTCCTGTACGCCCGAGTTCGCGCGTAGGGAACGTGAATGGCGTTCCTGTGGTGCAGATAGATGAGGATTTTGACCGCGCCTGGCGTCGCGTCGGCCTGGCGCTTGACCGGACCGGCTTCACCGTTGAAGACCGCGACCGCGCCCAGGGCACCTACTTTGTTCGTTATGTTGAACCGACGGCGGACAAAAAAGAGCCGGGTTTCTTCGGCAAGCTGTTCAGCAGATCCGAAGCTTCGGTTCCACCCCTGAAGTACCGTATCACCGTAAAAAGCCAGGGAAGCGCCACCATCGTTTCAGTGCTGAATGCCCAGGGTGCCGCCGAGGCATCCGCCAATGCAGAGCGCATCGTGAAAGTGATTTCAGACGATCTCAAATAAGGGGCGGGCTCTCCCGTCTCACGAAACAGGTTTACAAAGTTACTGAAACGGGTGTTGCGATTCAAAAGCCTGGGTAGTGGCAGCTCGGGCAACGCCACAGTCATCGAATCGGGCGGCTTGACACCACTCAGGCTGCTGGTTGACTGCGGACTGGGCATCAGGCAACTTCAGTACCGACTCGCAGAGGCTGGCCTGCAGGCAGAAGACATTCATGCGGTATTTATCACCCATGAACACGGTGACCATATAGGGTGCGCCAGGGCGCTGTCATTGCGCTACAGGCTTCCCGTATGGATGAGCCGGGGTACACATGCGGCCATCGGATCTCCCGATTTTGAAGGGCGCCTGCATTTCGCGCGCGACGGCGGCAGGATTGACCTCGGCGGAATGGAGGTGACGCCCTTCGCCGTTCCCCATGATGCACGCGAACCCCTGCAGATCACCTGCACAGACGGATCGGCAAAGCTTGCAGTGGTGACAGACCTGGGCCACGCGACGCCCCATGTACTTCATCATCTTTCGGCATGTGACGCGCTGGTGCTGGAGTGCAACCACGACAGCGACATGCTCGCCCGATCGGCCTATCCCTATTTCCTGAAACGCCGCGTGGGCGGAGATCTCGGGCATCTGTCCAACGAAGCCGCCGCAGTGATTGCAGCCGCTGTCTGTCACCCCAAACTCAAGCACCTGGTCGCCGCACACCTGAGCAAACAGAACAATCTTCCCGCACTGGCCCGAACATCCATGGCAACAGCTTTGGGGTGCGCTGAACGGGAGATCGTTATCGCAGACGCTGGCGGGGGCACGCCCTGGCTGCACGCCTGATGGACCGCACCGGCAGATAAAACCGGGGCATAAAAAAAGCCACCTTGCGGTGGCTTTTTCACTGCGCCTGGGCGCGGTGTGTATTACTTTGCAGCAGCTGGGCCACCGGAGGTAGCGGAAGCAGCAGCGGAAGCAGCTTGTGCAGCAACAGCAGCACCGGAAGAAGGGCTGGTAGCAGCAGAAGCGACAGCGGCAGCAGCGTCAGCAACTGGCGAGGAAGCCGCTGGTGCTGGAGCTGGAGCAGCCACAGGAGCTGGCGCTGGTGCTGGAGCTTCTTCTTTCTTGCCGCAAGCAGCGAGAGCAACAGCAGCAACCACGGCTGCCAGGATGAGGGACTTATTCATTTTTACTATCCTTGATGATTAAAGAAAACAATTTCCGGAAATTGTCAGTCCATGCCTGACACAGGCATGAATGACCGGGCAAAAGGACTCGAGCTCTTTTACCCAACTTCGGATTATAGCCAGTATTCACAGGATGAAGGACTACACCAATCCCGGTTTAAGCCCTGTAGCCGCCTTCGATGGTGCACAGCAGACCCGATTCACGGGCACGCATGCACCCCATTCAGTGCTTCAGATTCCCAGCGTCGTAGCAGGGAAGGCCGCGGAACTGCGACGCAGACACTCGTCAAGGCGCTCGCGCAGGAGCACGCGCCGGGCAGGTTCGACGCCCGAAATACCGGTACAACGGTCCAGGTCCAGACGCTGGCACACCCACGCCGGACTCCAGAGCGCGCTGGGAAAATCGTCTGCCGACATGGAGGTATTGCTGCGGCAATCAATGATGTGCGCCCATGTTCGCCGCCATGTGACGAAGCGGGCATGACGGCGTATCAGTTCGTCATAGTTTTTCGCCAGTACGGTCAACTTCCGACCTGATCGCGACCACGCATGGAGAGACTGGGACACTGCGCGCTCTCCGAGAGGCCAGTCTTCAAAACTCCGGTCACTGAGAATGATCTCCCGCCATCCCTCGCTCGCCGCGACCTCAAAAGCCCGGCGAATCAAATCTGCAAACTCCATCGGTCCATCAAAGCGGCCCAGGGGCAGTGCGGGTACACCAGAGAGATCTAACACTTCCATTTTTATCGCTCCGCGTTATCACTTCGTGCAGCTCAATTTGACTGCAGGTCAGTCCTCACCCAGCCGGCGTCATGCCAGTCGGCCAGCAGTTCCCTGGCTGGAAGGCTGGCTTTCGCCATTTCCGCCGCAGACAGGGCTCTCCGGTCAGCCAGCCGCCGCATGAGGCGGGCATCCACCCCTCCCGCACGATAACTTTCACCATTCAAAAACACATGGTGCGCGTCGTACATCATCCGGCTCTTGGCATCAAGACAAACCCCGCAACCGGAGGATGGCCAGGCCTCATCTGGCTCGTCAAACCATACCGAAGGTTTCAGTTCGGTCATGTACTCACCCAAAGCACATGCCAGCGCCAATGGGTCTTTCAGTGCGCTGCGCAAGGCATTTTCGGCGAATCCCGCGAGAGCCTGCGGTATTTCAGCCGGCGTGGAAGTGGCGGCCTGGTCAGGGTCACGGTACAAAAGCGGCATTGCGGAACGGCGTCCTGTTGCAGGGTCGCCATCTGCAGCGTCCTCAGCAAAATCAGCGATGCGGTGCAGCAATGCCGAACCCAGTTCCTGCAGCGCGGGCGCGCGAAAACCAATCGAATAGGTCATGCAGCCGCCGTCCTTATCGCCGGGGTCTGCCGACTCGGCAATACCGTCGTGGGCGTAACGCGGAGGCAGGTAGAGCATGTCCCCCGCCTCCAGGACAAACTCCTGCTCGGGCTCGAAGTTCTGCAATATCTTCAGGGGGACCCCGCTCTGCAGCGTGAAGTCCTTTTGCCGTCCGATTTTCCAGCGGCGGCGGCCACTGGCCTGCAGCAAAAATACGTCATAACTGTCAAAGTGCGGACCCACACCGCCATCAGGCGTGGCAAAGGAAATCATCAGGTCATCCAGCCGCGCATCCGGTACAAACCTGAACTGCTGCAACAGTTCGTGGGCTTTCCGCACATGGAGATCAACGCCCTGCACAAGCAAAGACCAGCCGGGCTGCTTGAGTGCCGGCAAAGCACGGGGCCCAAAAGGACCCTGTTTCATACGCCAGCCGGATTTTCCCTGCACGACAAGACGGGACTCCACGCCCTCGCGGGAAGCAAGACCAAACAGCTCGCTGCGGTCAAGGATGGGCTTGAATCCCGGGATGGCACCCCGGACCAAAAGCGGCTTTTTTTGCCAATGACGGCGCATGAATTGGGCGGGGCTGAGTCCAGCCAGAAGGGGCAATGCCTGATTTACATCCATGGGACAATTGTCCGATGAAAATCACCCCTCAATGCGTTGTTGCCCTGACGTGGACGCTGAAAGATACCTTGGGCGAAGTACTCGACGAACTCGATGAGCCGGTCGAGTTCCTGCTTGGGGGCAATGACCTGCTTGCAAAAATTGAAGAAGCGCTGCAGGGCCACGAGGCCGGCGACAAGGTCGATCTGCATCTTGAGCCCGAAGAAGCCTTCGGCGATTACGATGAAAACCTGGTATTTCTTGAGGCGCGCAAGATATTTCCGGCAGAACTGGAAGAAGGCATGACTTTCGACGGATTCGCCCTGCCGCAGGGCTCCAGCCCTGACACACCGCAAAACAATATCTATACGGTGACGGAAATCTATCCCGAACACGTGGTGCTGGATGGCAACCATCCACTCGCGGGCATTGCGTTGCGCCTGTCGTTAAAGGTGGAGTCTGTACGGGAAGCGACTGAAACCGAAATAGGTCAGGGCTCTCTGGGGACCGGATTCTTCAGGCTGGAATCCAGCCTTCCCGGAAACGGCACCCTGCACTAACTTCAACAATAAAAAAAGCGCCATGTCGGCGCTTTTTTTTGACTTCGGAGGGTCAGATCCTCTGGATCTGTCCATTCTCAATCCGCACCCGATCACCCGCACGAAGGTCGCCTGGATTGGACAGGTCGTATGCGCGATATGCGCCGCTATCCACCTGTACAGATACACGATAGACGTCAGTTACAGCACCTCCGCCATTGGCGTTACGCTGAATGGCATTTCCTGCCACCGCGCCGCCCACACCACCGGCAATAGTGGCAAGATCCCTGCCCCTGCCCTGACCAATCTGGTGACCGATAACTGCACCGGCGATACCGCCAATGATGGTACCGGCGGCGTTGCTGCCTGCAGGTGCCTGCGTACGAACAACTTCAACATTCGTGATGCGGCCATACTCCACGGAGGCTGTTGGCGCGGTTGAGGTCGGGTAGGCAGTTCCTGCGGGATAAACAGTGCCGGATGGGTACGCTGATCCGGACGGATACGCGTTTCCTACGGGATAGGTGGGGCCCGGGGGAGCGGCACAAGCTGCCAATCCGGCCACCATGACCACGGAAACAATAGCTGAACCAAAACGATGTGCTGAGCGCATGAGATTTCTCCTTTGAAAAGATATCAACACGGCCGAAACCGCTGATGTGCCTATTCAAATGGACTGTGGTCGCTATGCGCATCGGTCAATAGAGGGTGGAGGCCTAGGATAGCCCTCAGCGTGCATGTAGGCGAAAGTCCACCTCACATGGCCGGCAGGTAAAGCGTTTACCTTTTACCTGTAGAGCCGTAGCCGCCCTCACCCCTTTCGCTCGCCGGGAAGTCAGTCACTATATTGAACTGGGCCTGCACCACCGGCACGATCATCAGTTGCGCAATGCGCTCTAAAGGCTCTATGGTGAAAGGCACATCGCTGCGATTCCAGGCACTGACCATCAACTGGCCCTGGTAATCACTGTCAATAAGGCCCACAAGATTACCGAGAACGATGCCATGTTTATGCCCAAGGCCCGATCTGGGAAGGATCAGTGCAGCATAGGACGGGTCATGAAGGTAAATGGCAATGCCCGTGGGCACCAGTTGCCACGCATTTGCAGCCAGGGTTAGCGGCGCGTCCAGACAGGCGCGCAAATCAAGGCCCGCACTGCCCGGCGTGGCGTACTGCGGAAGATTGCCCTGAAGGCGAGGATCGATGATCTTGACGTCAATTTTCATGAATACCTGTGTGTTTCCAGATGGTTAAAAAGCTGTGCGGATCAGGACGGGAATGCGGCCAAGCGAGCAGCTATCTCGCGCACAAGCTGGCGTGCCAGCGCGAGTTTGGAAGCGTGTGGCAATTGCCTGCTGCCCTTTTCATCCACAAGCAACAAGGCGTTGTGGTCCTGTCCGAAAGTATCGGGGCCGATATTGCCCACAAGCAGCGGGACTTTTTTCCGCAGCCTTTTGGCCTCCGCGTTTTCAACAAGATTGTGACTCTCCGCCGCGAACCCCACACAATACAATTTGCCGGCTTGTGCCTGGGGCAAACTGGCCACCGTAGCGAGAATGTCCGTATTTTCCTCAAAGACAAGCTGCGGCGCCTGGCCCGACGCGTCCTTCTTTATTTTCTGCCCTGATGGTTTTGCCACGCGCCAGTCGGCGACAGCTGCAGCTGCGACCAGAACGGTCGCAGCTTGAACATGCGCCATCACGGCGTCAAACATGTTTTGTGCGGACTTGACATCAACCCTGTTGACCCCACGAGGGGTGGCCAGGGCAACCGGCCCGGCCACAAGGGTGACGTGCGCGCCAGCCTCGTGGGCGGCCCGCGCTAGCGCAAAACCCATCTTGCCGCTTGAGAGGTTGGTGATGCCGCGCACGGGGTCTATCGCTTCATATGTTGGTCCGGCGGTAATCAGTACATGCTGCCCAGCGAGAACCTTGGGAGCAAAAAAACTGATGACGTCCTCAAGTATCTGGTCGGGCTCCAGCATGCGCCCATCGCCCGTTTCGCCACAAGCCTGAAACCCTGTACCCACGCCCAGCACGGTTGCGCCATCCGCCTCCAGCTGCACAAAGTTGCGCTGCGTCGCGGGATGCGCATACATTTCGCGGTTCATGGCGGGTGCTACCAGCAAGGGCACCTTGTCGATAGGCCTTGCAAGACACATCAGGCTGAGCAGATCGTCAGCCCTTCCATGCAACAGCTTTGCCATGAAGTCAGCGCTCATGGGTGCAATCAGGATGGCATCCGCTTCACGCGACAGATTGATGTGAGCCATGTTGTTGGACTCCCGGCTGTCCCACTGGCTTGTATAGACAGTCCTGCCGCTTAATGCCTGCATGGTGACGGGCGTGATGAATTGCTCTGCGGCTTCGGTCATCACTATCTGCACCGTCGCGCCTGCCTTGATCAATGCCCGGCATAACTCGGCGGCCTTGTAGCAGGCGATGCCGCCTGACAGTCCCAGAAGGATGTGTCTTCCCGCCAGATCAAGGGGCTCATCCGGATTCACGCTGCCTGTGGCTGCATTTGCTTGATTCGTCATGCCCCGCAATGTATCAGTTTGTCCGCGTAAGGGTCGCGGATAAAACCGACCCTCTATAATCAGCATTTCCCACCTCTGCGAGCTTATCGGCTCGTACCTGACATGACCAAATTTGTCTTCGTCACCGGCGGTGTGGTGTCTTCCCTGGGCAAGGGAATCGCCTCAGCCTCCCTCGCTGCGCTACTCGAATCGCGAGGCCTCAAAGTCACCCTGATCAAGCTGGACCCCTACCTCAACGTAGACCCCGGCACCATGTCGCCGTTCCAGCACGGCGAAGTTTTCGTGACCGATGACGGCGCAGAGACTGATCTTGACCTCGGCCACTATGAGCGTTTTATCGAAACGCGCATGAAAAAGGCCAACAATTTCACCACCGGGCAGATCTACAAAAGCGTGCTTGAAAAAGAACGCCGAGGCGACTACCTCGGCAAGACTGTGCAGGTCATCCCGCACGTCACCAATGAAATCCAGGAGTTCGTCAAGCGCGGCGCCGGATACGAAACGCCGGACGCAGTGGATGTTGCCATTGTTGAAATCGGCGGTACGGTCGGCGATATTGAATCCCTGCCCTTCCTGGAAGCCGTGCGACAGATGAGCCTGCGACTGGGCGCAAACAATACGGCATTTGTCCATCTGAGCTATGTGCCATGGATTGCAGCTGCAGGCGAACTCAAGACCAAGCCCACGCAGCACACCGCCAAGCAACTGCGTGAAATCGGTATTCAGGCCGATGTACTGCTCTGCCGTGCGGACAGGCGCATCCCCCAGGAAGAACGCAGCAAGATCTCGTTGTTCTCCAATGTCCCTGAATGGGGCGTCATTTCAATGTGGGACGTGGACACCATCTACAAGGTACCGCGCATGCTGCATGAGCAGGGTCTTGACGGACTGATCTGCGACAAGCTGCGCCTCAATACACCGCCCGCCAACCTCAAGCGCTGGGATGACCTTGTATACGAGACCGAGCATCCCAAAAAGGAAGTCAACATCGCCATGGTGGGCAAATATGTGGACCTCAGCGACAGTTACAAGTCCCTGAACGAAGCCCTGCGCCACGCCGGCATGAAAAACCACGCCAAGGTGGTGATTGAATACGTGGACTCCGAAACCATCACGCCTGACAACGTCTCGCGGCTGGCCAAATTTGACGGCATCCTGGTGCCTGGCGGCTTTGGCGTCCGCGGTGTTGAAGGCAAGATCTGCGCGGCGCGATATGCACGTGAGAACAAGGTACCTTACCTCGGCATCTGCCTGGGCATGCAGGTGGCGACCATTGAATTTGCGCGGCATGTCGCGGGACTGAAAGACGCCAACAGCACCGAGTTCGATGCCGGCACGCCCAACCCTGTCATTGCGCTCATCACCGAATGGAAAGACCATGACGGCACGATCAAGACACGCGATGCGCAGTCGGATCTGGGCGACACCATGCGTCTGGGTGCGCAGAGTTCAGACGTTGCCAAAGGTACGCTTGCACACAGGATCTACGGTGATGTCGTGACCGAGCGTCACCGCCACCGTTATGAAGCCAATGTGAATTACCTTGACCAGCTTCGCGAGTCCGGTCTTGTCATTTCCGCGCTGACGCAACGGGAGCAACTAACGGAAATCGTGGAGTTGCCGCAAGCCACGCACCCCTGGTATGTAGGCGTGCAGTTCCACCCGGAGTTCAAATCCACACCGTGGGCGGGCCACCCCCTGTTCAATGCCTACATCAAGGCCACGCTTGACCACCAGGTAGAAGGCAAGTCGCTGAAAGTGGTGGCATGAAGCTGTGTGGCTTTGATATCGGCCTTGACAAGCCGTTCTTCCTGATTGCAGGCCCCTGCGTCATTGAGTCTGAACAGCTGCAGATGGACACCGCCGGCGCCCTGAAAGAGATCACGTCCTCGCTGGGTATTCCCTTCATTTTCAAGTCAAGTTACGACAAGGCGAATCGCTCCAGCGGCACCAGCTTTCGTGGCCCGGGCATGGTCAAAGGGCTGGACATCCTGGCCAAGGTGAAACGCGAGCTGGGCGTACCGGTACTGACGGATGTGCATTCTGAAGCAGACATAGCGACAGTAGCCAGCGTGGTCGATGTACTGCAGACACCCGCCTTTCTTTGCCGCCAGACAGATTTCATTCACGCCGTGGCGCAATCGGGCAAGCCCGTCAACATCAAGAAAGGCCAGTTCCTCGCACCGGGTGACATGAAAAACGTCATCGACAAGGCGCGTGCTGCAGCGCGTGAAAAAGGCCTTGACGAAGACAGCTTCATGGCCTGCGAACGCGGCGCCAGTTTTGGCTACAACAACCTGGTGTCCGACATGCGCAGCCTGGCCATCATGCGAGAGACCAAAGCGCCTGTAGTGTTTGATGCCACACACTCTGTGCAATTGCCGGGCGGCAATGGCACCAGTAGTGGTGGCCAACGCGAAATGGTGCCGGTTCTGGCCCGCGCCGCAGTTGCGGTCGGCGTTGCGGGCCTCTTCATGGAAACACATCCTGACCCAGCAAAAGCCATGAGCGACGGGCCCAATGCCGTTCCCCTCAAACACATGAAAGCCCTGCTTGAAACGTTGCTGGCGCTGGACCAAGTGACCAAGAAAAACGGCTTTCTTGAAAACAACTTCAACGCCTGAGACAACATTCGATGCCATCCGCCTACATCATTGCCAATGTCACGGTGAATAACGCCGAGGCGTACGAAGAATACAAAAAACTCTCTGGCATTGCCATGCAAAAGCATGGCGCGGAAGTCTGCATACGTGGCGGCAAGGTTGAGGTACTTGAAGGCGACTGGACACCCAGCAGGGTGGTGCTGCTCAAGTTCCAGGACGCCCCGCAAGCCAGGGCTTTCTACAACTCCACCGAATACGCAGCGGCCATCAAGGCCCGTAGAGACATCTCCGTGATGCGAATGGTGCTTGTTGAAGGCGTGTGATTTGTTCCAGTTTTTCCCTTTTTTGATTGAACTGAAAGAGCTAAATGAGCGCAATTGTTGATATCGTCGGCCGCGAAATTCTCGACAGCCGTGGCAACCCAACCGTCGAATGCGACGTCCTGCTGGAATCCGGCGTCATGGGCCGTGCGGCTGTGCCGTCAGGTGCATCCACCGGTTCGCGTGAAGCCATTGAGCTGCGCGATGGCGACAAGTCGCGGTACCTCGGCAAAGGTGTACTGAAGGCAGTCGAGCATATCAACACCGAAATTTCCGAAGCTGTTCTGGGCCTCGATGCGAGCGAACAGGCTTTCCTGGACCGTACCCTGATTGACCTGGACGGCACAGAAAACAAGTCCCGCCTGGGCGCCAACGCCATGCTGGCAGTCAGCATGGCCGTTGCACGCGCAGCGGCCGAAGAAGCCGGCCTGCCGCTTTACCGCTACTTCGGCGGCAGCGGCGGCATGCAGATGCCCGTACCCATGATGAATGTGGTCAACGGCGGCGCCCACGCCAACAACAACCTGGACCTGCAGGAGCTGATGATCATTCCGGTCGGCGCGCCCAGCTTTCGCGAAGCCGTGCGTTACGGTGCAGAAGTTTTCCATGCGCTCAAGAAAATCCTGCATGACAAGGGCATGAGTGTTGCCGTGGGTGATGAAGGCGGTTTTGCGCCAAATGTGCCCAGCCATGAAGCCGCCATCCAGATGATTCTGGAAGCCATCGACAAAGCCGGCTTCGTGGCTGGTGAGCAAATCGCCCTCGGCCTCGATTGCGCCGCCTCCGAGTTCTACAAGGACGGCAAGTACGTGCTGGCCGGCGAAGGCAGCCTGAGCCTGGATGCCACCCAATGGACCGACATGCTGGCCACCTGGGTCGACAAATACCCCATCATCAGCATTGAAGACGGCATGGCCGAAGGTGACTGGGATGGCTGGAAGATACTCACCGAGCGCCTGGGCAGCAAGGTGCAACTGGTCGGTGACGACCTGTTTGTGACCAACACCAAAATCCTCAAGGAAGGCATCGACAAAAAGATTGCCAACTCCATCCTGATCAAGATCAACCAGATCGGCACGCTGACCGAAACCTTTGCCGCCATCGAAATGGCCAAACGCGCCGGCTACACCGCCGTGATTTCGCATCGTTCAGGTGAAACCGAAGACACCACCATTGCAGACATCGCTGTCGGCACGAACGCAGGGCAGATCAAGACCGGGTCCCTGTCGCGCTCTGACCGCATGGCCAAGTACAACCAGCTTCTGCGCATAGAAGAAGATCTGGGCGATGTGGCGTCGTATCCCGGCCGTGCTGCCTTTTATAACCTGCGCTGACTGAAAAGGCAGCCTTGGGAAACCGCTTCGTCCCTGCCATCCTGATTGCGCTGCTGGCCCTGTTCCATGCGCAACTGTGGCTGGGCCGGGGCAGCATACCCACTGTTCGCAGCATGCAGCAGCGCCTTGATGAGCAAAATGCGAAGAACGTCAAGGCCCAGGCAGCCAATGAGCAGCTCGCAGCCGAGGTACGGGACCTCAAGGAAGGGCTTGAAATGGTCGAGGAAAAAGCGCGCAGCGAACTGGGCATGGTCAAGCCCAACGAGATTTTTGTCCAGGTCAACAAATAGCGCCACGCCCGCCCTGCGGGTGACGCTTCTCGGCGGCTCAACCCTGAGCAGGACAAAGCTGTCTGGGCAACTGCTATCCCAGGATCAAACCCTTGAGATTTTCACCCCACAAACCGCAGTAGAAGCGGCCGGAAACGAAGGTCTGACATTCCTCCTGGGCCCGGACAGTTCGCATGCCCATGATGTCCAGACAGACCGGCTGTTGAGGTCAGACCTTGAACGTCACAACATTTCATACCAGGTGCTTTACGGCACAAGCGAAGAATGCCTGGCCCAGGCCCTGCAGGCCATTCAGCGCAGACTGCCAGCGCAAACTATTCCTGCAGCTTCAGCGCAGAAAGCATTTGCAGACCAAACCAGTTTGCAAAGCCCCCGGTGGGTCTGGACATGCGACAAATGCAGCGACCCGGCATGCGAGCATCAGTTGTTGACTGGTCTGCTCGCCAGTCGCAAAAATCGGACTACTGAACCGTTGCCGTAGGCGGTTGCTGCCTGTCGGGGTTGGTAAACAGCTGCGCAGCATCCACCGGATCAAAGTCGTATTGCGCACCGCAAAACTCGCAGGTGACCCCCACATTGCCGCGTTCTGCAATCACGCTTTCGATTTCTTCCGCACCCAGCGTGCGCAGCATGTTGCTCACACGCTCACGCGAGCAGCTGCACGAAAAACTCGGCTGCAGAACCTCAAATCGGGTAATGGGTTCTTCCCAGAACAGCCGGCGCAAAATCGTGTCGGCATCCAGCGTCAACAACTCTTCACGCTTGAGGGTGGCCGCCAGCATGGCAATGCGGTTGTAGTCTTCGTTGATGCCGATCTGGTCCTCGTTGGCATCCCGGTCAACCTGCCCCTCAAGGTTGCCCTCACCCTTCACGGGCAAACGCTGGATCAGCAAGCCGGCCGCGATGTTGCCATCCGCAGCCAGAATGAGTTTGGTGTCCAGCTGCTCACTTTGCAGCATGTAGTGCTCCAGCACCTCGCCCAGATTTTCAATTTTTTCGTGCTGGTCGCCAAACAGTGGCACCACGCCTTGATAGGCCTGCTGGCCGGGCATCTTGTCTTTGGGGTCGAGCGTGATGGCACATCGCCCTTCGTTATTGACATTCACCAGATCGCTCAGCGTGGCTCCGGCATCCACTGTGCCGGTGATGGTCGCCGTGGCACGCACCGTCAGGTCCGGCTGAACTTCAGCGACTGCAATCTTGACCGGCCCGTCGCCAAATATCTGCAGGATCAGCGCACCATTGAACTTGATGTTGCCCTGCATCAGGGTGGCTGCCGCAGTCATTTCGCCCAGCAGGTGCATCACCTCCACAGGGTAGCCACCGGCAGCCTTGCGGCGCCGAAGTATTTCCTGCCATGAGTCCGTAAGGCGCACCAGCATGCCGCGTACCGGCAGTCCGTCGAAAATGAATTTGTGGAGTTCTGACATAAGTATTAAAAAGATTCGGGCAGCTCAATCGAGCTTCTTCAGTCCCGATTTGTATCGCGCCGCATTCTCTACATAGTGCTCCGCGCTCTGTTTTAAACCCTCAATCTGCTCCGGGCTCAATTGCCGGACCACCTTGGCTGGCGTGCCCATGATCATGGACCCATCCGGGAACTCCTTGCCTTCCGTCACCAGGGACCCTGCACCCACGAGGCTGTTTTTGCCAATCTTTGCCCCATTGAGCACGATGGCGCCTATGCCGATCAGCGAGTTGTCGCCAATCGTGCAGCCATGCAGCATGACCTGGTGGCCGACCGTCACGTTCTCACCCACCGTCAGGGGCTTGCCTTCGTCGGCATGCATGACGCTGTTGTCCTGGATGTTCGATCCCTTGCCGACACTGATGGTCGATGTATCGCCACGAATCACGACTCCGAACCAGACGCTGACATCCTGTCCGAGGGTCACATGACCCATGACCTGTGCATTCCCGGCAACCCACGCTGAGGGGTGAACGGACGGAACGAGATTTTCAAGTTGGTAGATGGCCATGTCTGTTTTCGCTGTAGGGGTGTGGGAGTGATGCCGAACCATTGTAAAGACCGCACCCGGGGCCTGCCTGTTCCGGACTGTGCAACAAGGGGTTTAAAGCACAATTGAGCCATGACAGACCAGTCGCCAGCAATGGAGTTGCGCCAGATGGCGATGCAGGCCCTCATCGAAAAGGATCCCGACGCGAAGGTGCGCCTGACCCAATCCCTGCAGACCCAACTCAGCACACTTTTAATCGCCCCCGATACCATACTGGAGGAGCCCCGGGGCGTGCCTGGCTGCCCCGACAGCCCGGAGCTCAGGTCCCATCTGGACGTACCCAAACGCTCACCTTTCACAGCTGAGGGTCTGGCAGCCCTGCTTCACTCTGTCACGCATATTGAATTCAACGCCATCAACCTCGCACTCGATGCGATCTGGCGATTTGATGGCATGCCCCAAGCCTACTACCGGGACTGGCTAAAGGTAGCCTCGGAAGAAGCCCTGCATTTCAGCCTGCTGCGCACGCATCTGCAAGGCATGGGGCATGACTATGGCGACTTCCCGGCACATACCGGTCTTTGGGACATGACGGAGAAGACCAGCGGCGACATCCTCGCGCGCATGGCGCTGGTGCCCCGTACCCTTGAAGCCCGGGGGCTGGATGCCACGCCCCCCATGCAGGCCAAATTGCGCAGGGTCGGCACACCACAGGCGCTTCGCGCCGTGGACATCCTCGACATCATCCTGCGCGATGAAATTGGGCATGTTGCCATAGGCAACCACTGGTACCGCTACCTTTGCCAGAAACGCGGCATGGACCCTTTAACCACCTATGCAAAACTGGCCGGCCAATATGGCGCGCCGAGCATGAAAGGCCCTCTCAATCTGGAGGCCCGCCGCTACGCGGGTTTCAGCGAAGAAGAGTTGATGCTTTTGACTACACAGGGCCAGGCAGGCCCGACAGCTGATCCTGAATGCGCCAATCTACCCAAAATTCGATAAACTTTTGGAAATCCAAATGACTGGCTGTTGAAGCCCTGACAAGGAATTACCCATGTTCCAGCGCCTGATTCCCGAGATCGAATCCCGTTTGACCCGACTCTCCCCTCCTGTAGCCCTGCAATTGCCTGAGGGCAATGTGGTGGGGGCAACGGATGCCCCGGTCAAACTGGACTTTTCAAGCTGGACCAGCCTGGCACGACTCAAGGCCGGTGAAATTGGCGCCCTTGGTGAAGAGTATGTCGAGGGCAAGCTCAATATCCACGGACGCATGCGTGATGTCATGAGTGTCGTGTCGCACCTGCTTCCCGGCAACCCGGTTGAAAGCGATATGGGGTGGTTCTCGCAATTGCTGCGCAGGGCCAGATCCCTTGCGGCGCATACCCAGGCCAGGGACGCCGCC
The DNA here is from genome assembly GCF_016185115.1 of Polaromonas sp. Lineage (GTDB taxonomy): Bacteria > Pseudomonadota > Gammaproteobacteria > Burkholderiales > Burkholderiaceae_C > Polaromonas. The sequence goes on from NZ_JACPOF010000029.1 coordinate 321,978, forward strand.
CAGATCCAGTTTCACTATGACGTGTCGGATGCGTTTTATGAACTGTGGCTGGATGCACGCCGGGTCTACTCCTGCGCCTACTATCGGGATGCAGACATGACCCTGGCGCAAGCGCAGGAGGCCAAGCTCGACCATATCTGCCGCAAGCTGATGCTCAAGCCGGGCGAGCGCTACCTGGACATCGGCTCAGGCTGGGGCGCACTCCTCATGTGGGCAGCCGAGCACTACGGCGTTGATGCCACCGGCATCACGCTTTCAAAAAACCAGCACGCGCATGTGCAAAAGCTTATAGACGAGAAAGGCCTGGGCGGCCGTGTCCGTGTTGAGTTGCGCGACTATCGCGACCTGCAGGAGGAGCAGCCTTTTGAGAAGATTTCTTCAGTGGGCATGTTTGAACACGTGGGTCACGCCAACATGACGGCCTACTTCTCGAAAATTTTCAGGCTGCTTGTTCCCGGAGGTCTGGTGATGAACCACGGCATCACGGCCGGTGGGCTGGAGAACAGCCAGCTGGGTGCCGGCATGGGGGAGTTCATCGAGAAGTACATATTTCCCGGTGGCGAGTTGATGCACGTCAGCGCGGTGCTTGAACACATGGCACGCGCGGGGCTGGAGATGGTGGACACGGAAAACCTGCGGCCGCACTATGCCCGAACGCTCTGGGACTGGTCAGACACGCTTGAGACAAAACTGGATGTGGCGCGCGAGGTGCTGGCCAGGGATGGCGGCGATGACCGCGCCGAAAAAACGCTGCGCGCCTATCGCCTGTACCTTGCAGGCAGCGCCATGAGTTTTGAGCAGGGCTGGATTTCACTCCACCAGATGCTGGCGACGCGGCCATCAGGCGACCTGGCTGGCGGCAGGCTCAAGGGTGCGCAGTCGGTTTATCCTTTCAGCCGCGACTATATATATCGCCAGCCATAAACTTTCTGTCATCCCGGACCCGATCCGGGATCCATCCCCGCTTCGTCTGGCATGGATTGCGGATCAAGTCCGCAACGACAGAGGGCAGCGCTTCATTCTTCAACCCCTGGGGTGATGTTGTGCGTGCAGGTTTTTCAGCCGCTCACGCGCTACGTGCGTGTAGATGGTAGTGGTTGAAATATCGGCGTGACCCAACAACATCTGCACCGCGCGCAGGTCTGCACCGTGGTTCAGCAAATGGGTGGCAAATGCATGGCGCAGGGTGTGCGGCGACAGCGGTGAATGGATGCCCGCCAGCTGCGCGTATTTTTTAACCAGCATCCAGAACATCACGCGGGTCATGCCGCTGCCGCGTGCGGTGACGAACAGGTCGTCTGTCTGCTGGCCGCCAAGAATGGCCGGCCGCCCTTGCGCCATGTAAAGCACCACAGCATCGCGCGCAACCTGGCCGAAAGGTACGAGCCTTTCCTTGTTCCCCTTGCCCATCACACGCAACACGCCTTCATTCAGGCCGAGATGAAAGGTCTTGAGGCCGACGAGTTCACTGACGCGCAGGCCGCTGGCGTACATCAATTCCAGCATGGCCCGATCACGCAGGCCCAGTGGCGTGTCTTCCGACGGTGCAGCGAGCAGCGCCTCCACCTGCGACTCACTCATGACCTTGGGCACGCGCAGGGCCTGTTTGGCGGACTGAAGTTTCAGGGTCGGGTCGGCACTGAGCAGCCGCTCACGCAATGCCCAGCGGAAGTAGCGTTTGAACACAGTCAGGCGGCGATTGGCCGAGGTCGCTTTTGTCGCGGCATGCCTGGCAGCGAAATAGCGGTTCAGGTCGATTTCTACCGTGTCGTCAATCCTGCGCCCTCGCTGCTCTTTCGCACCCAGCCAGTCCGCATACAGCGACAGGTCCCGCCTGTAAGCCGCCAGTGTGTTCTTCGACAAACCGTCCTCCAGCCACAGGGCATCTATGAAGGCGTCAATGCTGGACTGGCTGGCGGAATGCATGCTGCCGACCTTACCAAAAATCCGGGCGAAAAAAAGCCGCCGGGCAAAACCTGCTCGGCGGCTTATCGAGATGAATGGTCTGGCGGTCAGTCGAGCTTGAGCTTGGCGGAGTCCACCACCTTTTTGTAGACCTCAAACTCGGCCTTGATCTGCGCCGTGAACTGCTCTGGCGTGTTGGCGACGATGAGCGAACCGGTGTCCTCGATGCGCTTGCGCACTGTCGGATCTTCCAGTGACTTCTTCACGCCTGCGCTGACCTTGTCAACGACTTCTTTCGGCAGGCCCTTGGGTCCAAGAATGCCGTAATAAGCCATGCGGTTCACCGGCTCCAGGCCCAACTCCTTAAAGGTCGGCACATCAGGCAGCACCGCAAGGCGCTGGGGCGCGGCTACCACAATGGGGATCAGGCGCTTTTGCTGGATGAAGGGCAAGGCCGACGGCAGGTTGTCAAAAATCATGTTGACCTGTCCCGCAACGGTGTCGTTCAGCGCAGGGCCCGCGCCACGGTAGGGAATGTGCGTTACGAATGCACCGCTCAGGCTTTTATACAGTTCCATCTGCAGGTGGCCGATGCCGCCCGTGCCGGACGACGAATAGGAATACTTGCCGGGGTTCTTCTTGATCTCGGCGATGAACTCCTTGTAGTTCTTCGCCGGAAAGCTCGGGTGCACCGCAATGATGTTGGGCGTCGCAGCAATGTTGATGATGGGCGTGAAGTCAGTCAACGTGTTGTAGGTGATCTTGGGGTTGATGGCCGGGTTGGCCGCCGTGGTGGAGACGGTCGCCACACCCAGCGTGTAGCCGTCCGGCGCAGAACGTGCGATTTCTGTCGCGCCGATCACGCCGCCGCCGCCAGCCTTGTTTTCAACGATGACGTTCTGGCCAAGCACCTTGCCCAGCGGGTCAGCGATGACGCGGGCCACGATGTCGGTAGTGCCACCGGGTGCAAAAGGCACCTGCAGCTTGATGACCTTGTTGGGGTAGCTCTGGGCCAGCACGGAAGCAGCGGATGTCGCCAGCACAAGGGCGGAGAGGGTTGACAGGGCGAATAGGCGGCGACGTTGCATGATCTGGTCCTTCAAGTAAAAACAGCCTGCATGTTACGTGCAAGAAGTACGCCCCGCAGTTGTGGATTACGCATAAGGGCAAACCCCGATTCGCCAGATTTTTCAAGGTTATTCTTCAGCAGTGAATTACGCGCAACTCCTCTTTCCCGACTTCTCGCTCATCATCTGCGGCTACCTGGTCTGCAGGTACACCGCGCTCAATCGTTCGGTCTGGGAGAAGGTCGAAAGCCTGGTGTACTTCTTCCTGTTTCCCGTGCTGCTGTTCCAGTCCATCGTCAAAAGCCCGCTGGACCTTCGCGCCACCTCCGGCCTGATCAGCGCAGGCCTTTTGCTGGGCCTGTGCGGCATCGCGCTGGCCTACAGCCTGCCCCACCTGCCCTGGCTGGGCAAACACATGGACAGGCGGGAACATGCGGCCAGCGCGCAGATTGCGTTTCGTTTCAACTCGTTCATCGCGCTGGCGCTGGCCGACAAGCTCGCCGGCAGCCAGGGCCTGCAACTGATTGCCGTTCTGATCGGCGTATGCGTGCCGCTGTTCAACGTCGCTGCGGTATGGCCCATGGCCCGACATGCGCAGCGCAACCTTGCGGCTGAACTGCTGCGCAACCCGCTCATCATCGCCACCGTGTCGGGGCTGGCAGCCAACCTGCTGGGCTTTACGATTCCGTTCTGGCTGGAGCCCACCATCACGCGAATTGGCGCTGCATCCCTTGCACTTGGCCTGATGGCTGCTGGCGCGGGCCTGCAGTTCGCCCATCTCGCCCAATCAAGAACCCTGACGGTGGCGCTGCTGTCCATCAAGCACCTGATGTTGCCGCTGCTGGCGTGGGGACTGTCACGGCTGTTCGGGCTGTCGCCGGTGCAAACCACCATGCTGCTGGCTTTCTCTGCGCTGCCCACGTCGTCAAGCGCCTATGTGCTGGCAGCGCGCATGGGCTACAACGGCGCCTATGTGGCGGGCCTGGTCACACTGTCGACCATGCTGGGCGTGGTCAGCCTGCCGTTTGCGCTGGGAATTCTTCGCTAGCAGCGGCGCAGGTTTTTTGCGTCAAAGCGCGGGCGGCTTCTGCAAACGAAGGAATGTCGAGGTCCCAGCCAGCAAGGCCTCGTATTCCTGAACTGCCAGCACCACAACCGCCGGCCGGCCATGGCGGGTGATGGTGACGGGCTCGCGCTGGGCAGTGTCAATGATCTGGCCCAGACGATTTTTGGCTTCGAGTGCAGAGAAAGTGCTCATGAGTTGCCCCTGGTTAAAACGGCTATTTTAGCTATTTTAGCTATTTTAGCTATTACAGCTGTTTTCAGCCATCAACAGGTCATTCAAATCGATTGCTGGAGGCTCAAAAAGCCCGAAAAATGCCACTTTTAAGTATCAAAAATGGCTGCAAGCCAATGAATACGCACGTGAGAAGCTATTAAAAACGTAGCATTTATCGAATCACGGCATCCAGGGAAACCGGTTCAAGCGCCCATTCGATGTGCTCACGCACCAGTGCGGTTGCTCCATCCAGCCGCGCCAAGAGGGCTGTGCGAATGGACGCGAGTTCTTTCTCATTCGCGTCAGCCTGCGCATCAGCGCGCCGCAAGGCGTTACCCATAGCGACTGCGATGTTGCGCAGCCATCGCTCGTGGCCTATGCGGCGTATGGCGCTGCCTTCGGTAAAACCCAGGAACTCCGCTTCGGTCCAGGCAAACAGCGTCACCAGTTGCTGGCCGGTGAGCCCCTGCCGCTCGTCAAAGTCGGGCAAGGCGCTGCGCTGCGCGAACTTGTTCCACGGGCACACCAGTTGGCAATCGTCACAGCCGTAAATGCGGTTGCCCATGAGCGGGCGCAACTCCAGCGGAATCGGGCCATCGTGCTCTATGGTCAGGTAAGAGATGCATCGCCGGGCATCCAGCTTGTGTGGCGCGATGATGGCCTGCGTGGGGCAGACATCGATGCACGACGTGCAACTGCCGCAGTGCGGCGTGACCGGCTCGCTGTGCGGCAGCGCGAGGTCTACATAAATCTCGCCCAGAAAAAACATGGACCCGGCTTCGCGGTTCAGTAGCAGCGTGTGTTTGCCGCGCCAGCCCTGGCCGGATCGCGCGGCCAGTTCGGCTTCGAGCACCGGCGCCGAATCGGTGAAGGCGCGGTGCCCGAAGCTGCCGACATGGGCGGAGATGCGCTCACCCAGCTTTTGCAGCCGGTTGCGCATGACCTTGTGGTAATCGCGCCCCCTGGCGTACACCGATACAACAGCTTCGGTCGGCCGGCCAAGCCGGCTGAACTCAAGCGCCTGCCATTGCCCGGACTCCACCGGTGTAGCCGCCGGCAGATAGTCCATGCGCGCGGTGATGACACTGACGGTGCCCGGAATCAGCTCTGCAGGTCTTGCCCGCTTCAGCCCGTGCGAGGCCATGTAATGCATGTCACCATGAAAGCCGGCTGCGAGCCAGGCTGATAATCCAGGTTCGGCAGACGAGAGATCAACGTCTGCAATGCCGATTTGCGAGAATCCAAGCTCGCGCGCCCAGCCCCCAATCTGATTGACGAGTTCCTGACTACCCTGATGACTGTTGACACTCACTTGCCGATTGTAAAAAGGATCGCCTGGCCGGATGAAACGGCCACGCAGGCGTTCGCATCGGCACTGGCAAAGCAGCCTGCCATCGCCAATGCGCTGATCGAGCTGCATGGCGACCTGGGTGCAGGCAAAACCACCTTTGCGCGCCACCTGCTGGCCGCCCTGGGGGTGCAGGGTCGCATCAAGAGCCCGACCTACGCTGTGGTGGAGTCCTACGCGCTCGAAACCTCACCGCTGAATCAGCCTCTGGACATCTGGCACTTTGACTTCTACCGCTTCAACGACCCTGACGAATGGGAAGAAGCCGGTTTTCGCGACATCTTTGGCGCACCCGGCCTCAAGCTGGTCGAGTGGCCCGAGAAAGCCGCCGGGCACCTGCCCAGGCCAGACCTGCTGCTCGCCATCGAACTGCAGGCAGACGATTCGCGCACAGTGACGATGACGGCAAATACCCCCAGAGGTGCGGAGCTGATCACATGAACAAGCCCCAGCCCGCCCCCATCACCCGCCGCAAGGCGCTGCAACTCGGCAGCGTGGTGCTGGCGCTGGGCGCGCATCACATTGCACGCGGCGCATCGATTGTGGCGGTGCGTGTCTGGCCGTCCAAAGACTACACGCGCCTGACGATTGAATCGGATGGCGAGATCAAGACGAAGCAGTTTTTTGTGTCAGAGCCGCCACGCCTGGCCGTGGATATTGAAGGCATAGACCTGATACCGGCCCTGCGCGAACTGGTGGCCAAGGTCAAGTCGGATGACCCCAACATCCAGGGCATACGGGTTGGGCAGAACGCACCGGGCGTGGTGCGCCTGGTGATTGACCTGAAGCAGCCCATACTGCCGCAGGTCTTCACCCTGGCACCCGTGGCCGCCTACAAATACCGGCTGGTGCTGGACCTTTACCCCACCCAGACGGCCGACCCGCTGGAAGCACTGATTGCCGAAAAGCTGGCCGATAGAAATGCGCCGCCCGCGCGAACTGCAGGCAATGAAGGCACCGCGCCAGCCGCACCGGCACATGACCCGCTGGGTGACCTGATTGCACAACAGGCTGGCAGGCCTGCACCACCACCACGATCGTCAGGCTCTGCCGCCGCACGGCCGGCAGACAGGGCAACGCCCCCCGCCGCGGCCAGCATTCCCCCTGCAGCCGTGGCGGCAACCCCTGGTGCAAAAACTGACCGCCTCGTCATCGTGGCGCTGGACCCCGGCCACGGCGGCGAAGACCCCGGCGCCATCGGCCCCGGCGGCACGCGGGAGAAAGACGTGGTGCTGCAGATTGCACATCGCCTGCGTGACCGCATCAACCAGCAGCCCAATATGCGCGCTTACCTCACGCGCGATGCAGATTTTTTTGTGCCGCTGCATATACGCGTGCAAAAGGCGCGGCGTGTACAGGCCGACCTGTTCATCAGCATTCATGCCGACGCCTTCTTCACGCCGCGGCCGCAGGGCGCGAGTGTGTTTGCGCTCAGCGACAAGGGCGCTTCAAGCAGCGCCGCACGCTGGATGGCCGACAAGGAAAATTCAGCCGACCTGGTGGGTGGCGTCAATGTGAAGGCCAAAGACGCGCAGGTGCAGAAGGCACTGCTCGACATGAGCACAACCGCGCAGATCAACGACAGCCTCAAGCTCGGTACCGCCATGCTCGGCGAGATAGGCGCCGTCGGCAAACTGCACAAGGCCAGGGTTGAGCAGGCAGGGTTTGCAGTGCTCAAGGCACCCGACATTCCCAGCGTGCTGGTTGAAACCGCCTTCATCAGCAATCCCGATGAAGAAGCCAAACTGCGCAGCGACGAATACCAGGTGCAACTGGCCGATGCGCTGATGCGCGGCATTGGCCGCTACTTTGCACGCAACCCACCCCTCGCACGTAACCGCCAGATATAGCGCGCTGCATCTTCCGCACCTCAAGGTGTGACAGAGCGCACAGGATGTTGCACTTCAACACACGGGACCGACAGTTTGCGGCGGTATTCTCCTACAGGTCAGGGCCTGCTCCACATCTACAGTGGATTCACAGGCAGAGCCCACACATCAACGCGTCACTGGACCTGATGTCAGCAGTGAAAGAGCCTGAAACTCTTAACAAAGGTGAACCAAATGAAATCGAAAATCATCATGTCAGCAGCAGCCTCCGCACTTGCACTCGCCCTGGTGGGTTGCGGAACCAATCCAACCAATGCACAGATCGGTACCGGCGTAGGCGCCGTGGTCGGTGGTGTCGCAGGTAGCGCATTGACCGGTGGTAGCGCCATCGGTACCGTAGGCGGTGCAGCCGCTGGCGCCCTGATTGGTAACGAAGTCGGTAAAAAACGCTAAATGACTAAACGGTTGTTGGCATCGTGGCTCAGGCCATGACGCCAGCAGCCTGATAGACAGGTCATCGGTTTGAGGGTGATCGTGAACAGTTAAAAGCAACGAGCCGAAAGCTCATATAAAGAGGAACCACACAATGAACACGAAACTTTTGATGGCAACCGCCGCTTCCGTCCTTGCCCTGACCAGCATGGTCGGCTGTGCGAGCAACCCCACCAACGCACAGATCGGTACCGCTGTCGGCGCTGTGGCTGGTGGTGTGGCCGGTAACGTCCTGCTGGGCGGCCCGCTGGCCACCATTGGCGGCGCCGCTGTAGGTGCGGTCGTCGGCAATGAAGTCGGCAAAAAACGCTGACACCCTGCGCAACCATCAAGGTTAAAAATTAAAAAAAGCGGCTCCTGATTCAGGAGCCGCTTTTTTGTTTGCGCTGCAGATTGAACGCGCTTGTGTATCAGGCTACCGGCGGCGAAACCTTACGCCCTGCTTTCCAGGCACCATAAATCACCAATAGCCCCGGGATCAGAATCATCGCCCAGATGATCTTGTCGAGGTTGGCCTTGACCCAGGGCACGTTGCCGAAGAAATATCCTGCCGTCACGATGCCGCCCACCCACAACACCGCGCCCATGACGTTGTAGGCCGTGAATTTGCTGCGTGTCATTTCAGACACCCCGCCCACGAAGGGAGCGAAGGTACGCAGGAAAGGCATGAAGCGCGCAGCGATGATGGTGATGCCGCCGTAACGCTCATAAAAAGCATGGGCCTGGTTAAAGGCCTTTTTGTTGAAGTAGCGCGACTGCTCCCACTGGAATACCCTGGGGCCGAAATAACGGCCAATGCTGTAATTGCACTGGTCGCCCAATACAGCCGCCACAAACAGCAGCCCGACGGCCAGCGGATAGCTCATCAACCCGATGCCGCACATGGCACCCACCACAAAGAGCAGTGAGTCGCCTGGCAGGAAGGGCATGACGACCACGCCGGTCTCCACAAAGATGATCAGAAACAGCAGGGCATAAACCCATGCGCCGTAGCTGGTGACAAAGGTTTCCAGGTGCTTGTCGACGTGGAGGATGAAGTCAATGAGGTAGGTCACAATTTCCATGGCCGTGATTTTGACAGGTCATTCACGCTCCCGGCCTAAAATCCCTTTCCAATGACAGCCCTTCTTGCGGCACGCCGCCCGATTCTTGAACTCCCTGACGAACTGATCAGCCAGATTGCGGCCGGTGAAGTCGTTGAGCGCCCCGCATCGGTGGTGCGCGAGCTGGTCGACAACGCGCTGGATGCTGGCGCGCGCAGCGTCACGGTGCGGCTGATGGCCGGCGGTGTGCGGCTGATACTGGTTGAAGACGATGGCCAGGGCATACCGCGCGAGGAGTTGCCGATAGCCCTCAGGCGCCATGCCACCAGCAAGATCGCCTCGCTGCAGGACCTTGAAGCCGTAGGCACCATGGGTTTCAGGGGCGAAGCGCTGGCCGCCATCAATTCGATTGCCGACATGAGCCTGCTCTCGCGCACTGAAGATGCAGAGCACGCCTGGCAACTCGACGGCCGTACCGGCGAGATCAAACCCGCCGCGCGCAGCCGCGGCACCAGCGTTGAAGTGCGCGAGCTGTTCTACGCCACGCCGGCCCGCCGCAAGTTCCTCAAAACCGACGCCACCGAATTAGCCCACTGTGTGGAGGCCGTGCGCCGCCACGCGCTGGTCAGGCCTGACGTGGCCTTTGCCATCTGGCATGAGGGCAAGCTGGTCGAGCAGTGGCGTGCCTGCACAGGTGAGACGGCCCATGAACAACGCCTGGCCGATGTGCTGGGCAGCGACTTTGTAGAGCAGTCTGTCGCCGTCAACTATGAAAGCAGCGCACGACGCCCCGACGGGCAGCCCGCAGTACGCATCTGGGGCCGCGCTGGCATTCCCGATGCCGCACGCTCCCGTGCCGACCAGCAGTTTGCGTACGTCAATGGCCGCTATGTACGTGACAAGGTGCTTACGCATGCCGCACGCAGCGCCTATGAAGACGTGCTGCACGGCCACCGCCAGCCCGTGTATGCCCTTTACGTCGAGATGGACCCCGCCAAAGTGGATGTGAATGTGCACCCGACCAAGATAGAAGTGCGCTTTCGGGACAGCCGCGAGGTGCACCAGGCCGTACGTCACGGCACCGAGAACGCACTGGCTATACCCCGCTCTGGTACGCAGGCAATGACTGATGGCGCAACGGGAGCAACATCAGCCGCCTTTGGCGCACCCGCATCACCGGCTTCATATTCATGGGCACAACCCACCATGAATTTCTCGTCACCAGCCGTGTACGGCAACGGAAATGGAAACCGGAATGGAGGCGTTTCGGATTTCGAAGCCATGTGGCCCGCCGCGACACCAGCCCAGTCCAACGGCATTGCCAGCCAGGTCTACGCTCCGCAAGTAGTGACGCAGCAGGAATCCACCCTGCCCCCCGGCGAGTGGCCGCTGGGCCGCGCGATAGCCCAGTTGCAGGGCATCTACGTGCTGGCCGAAAACACCCAGGGCCTGGTGATTGTGGACATGCATGCTGCCCATGAACGCATTGTTTATGAGCGCCTGAAATCCCAGATGGATGGCGTTGGCGGCGCGGGCGCAGGCATCGCCAGCCAGCCGCTGCTGATTCCGGCCACCTTTGCCGCCAGTCCTCAGGAAGTCGCCGCTGCCGAGGCCAGCCATGAAGTGCTGGCCACACTGGGGCTGGAGATCACGCCCTTTTCACCCAAAACCCTGGCCGTACGCGCCGTACCGACCAGCCTTGCGCAGGGTGATGCGGTCGAGCTTGCCCGCAGTGTGCTGGCAGAACTGGCCCAGCACGACGCCAGCACGGTCATACAGCGGGCGCAGAACGAGCTGCTGTCAACCATGGCCTGCCACGGTGCCGTGCGCGCCAACCGAAAGCTGACGATTGACGAGATGAACGCCCTGCTGCGCCAGATGGAAGCCACCGAGCGCTCCGACCAGTGCAACCATGGCAGGCCGACCTGGCGCCAGGTCAGCATTCGCGAGCTGGATGCGCTCTTCATGCGCGGGCGCTGAAGCAGACAGCTCTCAGGGTTTTCCGCCAATTTGTAACGGCGGCCATCCGGTTTGTCTGCCGGTGCGGTTCATGCTTCGTTGATTTCAGAGGACACAGTCAGGGGTGCGACTTTTCAAAACTTCACACGCCACCTAACCGCCGCCGCGAACTTTTTGGACCCGCTCCAGTCTGTTACACAGCATGAAAAAATTGCACCTCCGTATTTTTCTGGCATTTCTCGTCACATTCGCACTGCTGACCGGCTGCGCCACACTCGATGAAAAACAGCGCGCCTGGATATTCCAGCCCAGCGACCGCACCTGGAGCGGCGGCCTGATGGCAGCTGAGGGCATGGAGGATGTCTGGATTGACTACAAAGCCAAAAAAGGCGCGCTGACGGGCGGCGATGACTACCCTGTTCGCCTGCACGGCCTGTGGCTGGAGGCCGACAAGCCGCAGGCCTCCAAGGCCCCCGTGATGCTCTACCTGCATGGCGCGCGCTACAACGTGACAGGTTCCGCCCCACGCATACGCCGCATGCAGGAGCTCGGTTTTTCGGTACTCGCGATCGACTACCGCGGTTTTGGCAAAAGCACAAACGAGCTGCCTTCTGAAGCATCAGCCTATGAAGATGCCCGCGCTGCATGGAGCTGGCTGGCACAGAAATACCCAGACCGCCCCCGCTACATCTTCGGCCACTCGCTGGGCGGCCCGATTGCCATCGACCTGGCAACTGAGGTCAAGGACGAAAGCGGCACCATTGTTGAAGGCACATTCACCTCCATTGCCGATGTGGTGGCCAGCTCACGCTGGGGCTGGATGCCAGTCTCACTTCTGATCACGCAGCGTTTTGAGGCCGTTAACAAGGTAGGCAAGATAGGCTCGCCATTGCTGGTGGTGCACGGCGGCCAAGACCAGCTCATATTGCCCGACCTGGGGCGCAAGCTCTATGAAGCAGCAGTTGAACCCAAGCTGTTTGTCCTGGTTGAAGGCGGCTCCCACCACAATACCAACCAGATCGGACAGCCGCAGTACCGCGAGGCGCTGGCGCGGCTTTTCGCACTGAAGTAAATCCGTTCCGGCACGGCAGGGCTTGGCGCCCGCCGGCTTTACCGCACTGTCAATCTGCTAACCTCAGGCAGATGCCTGCGACGCGACCGGAAAACACTGCTGAAAACACCGTCAATTTCCCACTGACACAGGCGCCGATGTCGCCTGCCCTGATCGCACTGCTGCTGTCCATGATGCTGGGCATACAGCCCATCACCACCGATCTTTACCTGCCAGCCCTGCCCGCCCTGACAGAAAGTTTTGCGGCACCCATGTCGCAGGCGCAGCTCACGCTCAGCGCGCTGCTGCTGGCCTTTGGCATCTCTCAACTGGTCTGGGGCCCGCTGTCAGACCGCTTTGGCCGGCGCCCGATTCTTTTGTGGGGGCTGTCCGCCTATACGCTGGCGTCCATCGCCAGCACCTTCACCCCCACCATGAGCCAGCTCATCAGCTGGCGTATCGTGCAGGGCGCAGCCATGGGTGCGGTGGTGATGTGCGCACGGGCCATTGTGCGCGACCTCTACAAACCTACCGAAGGCGCGCGCATCATGTCCAGGGCGCTCACGGGGCTGGGCATCATTGCAGGCATCTGCGCGCCGCTGGGCGGGGTACTGGCCGGGCTACTGGGCTGGCGCACAGCCCTGGCGTCCATGGCGGTTTTCAGTGCTGGCAGCCTGCTGCTGATCACCCTTCGTTTTCAGGAGTCGCTGACAAATAAAAATCCGCAAGCGCTCAACCCACCGGGCCTGGTGCGTAACTGGCTCATGATTGTGCGCAACCCGGTCTTCCTCACTTGGTCTGCCCTGTCGATTGCATCCTATGGCGCAATGTTCACATTTCTCGCAGGTTCTTCCTTCGTATTCATCAAGGTTCTGGGCCTGAGTACCACCCAGTATGGGCTTCTGCTGTTCGTGGCTTCGATGTTTTACATCCTGGGCACCATGCTGTGCAGGCGGCTGCTCGTACGTTTTGGCATACGCAAGGCCATTGCCATTGCAGGCAGCATGAGCATCACTGCGGGCACTTCGATGGGACTGCTGGCGTGGGCCGGCGTCAGCAATGTATGGGCTGTCGCCATACCCCATTTCATTTTCATGATCGGCCACGGCATACACCAGCCCTGCAGCCAGAGCGGGGTCGTCGGCCCCTTTCCTCAAGCAGCTGGCACTGCATCGGCCCTCAATGGGTTCATGATGATGGCGATGGCCTTCATCATGGGCGGGTGGATGGGCAGGCACATGGATGGCACCGTTTTGCCCATGACCAACGGCATGTGGTTCTGGAGCGTGCTGATCGCCGGCATGGCATGGACTGCCGTACAGAAATATGGTGAACCCGCGCATGAAACTGCAAAGCCCTGAAAAACTGCCCGCGTACATCGCGCTGGCCGGGCCCACCGCCTCTGGCAAGACGGCTGCTGCACTGGCCATTGCACTTCAGTACCCGGTTGAAATCATCAGCGTCGATTCAGCCCTGGTGTACCGGGGCATGGACATAGGCACAGCCAAACCCACCGCAGCTGAACTTGCCGCCGTACCCCACCACCTCATCAACATACGCGACCCGCTTTATGCCTACAGTGCCGCAGAATTTGTGGCCGATGCCCGGCAGCTGGTTGTCGACATCACTGCGCGCGGCAAACTGCCCCTGCTGGTCGGCGGCACCATGCTTTATTTCAAGGCCCTGTTTGACGGCCTGGATGACATGCCCAAGGCCGACCCCGGTGTGCGCGCCGCCATCGCAGCAGAAGCACTGGCGAAAGGCTGGCCGGCACTGCACGCAGAACTGGCCACCGTTGACCCTGTTACGGCGGCGCGGCTGGCGCCGCAGGACTCGCAACGCATCTCGCGCGCGCTGGAGGTGTGGCGCGTGTCAGGCCAGTCGCTGTCCTTCTTTCATCAGCGGACTGCAAACGCCCCGGCGCCCGCATCAAGGCACCCCGCATCAACGCTTATCTCGCTGGAACCACAAGACCGCAGCTGGCTGCATGAACGTATTGCCCAGCGCTTCGACACCATGCTGGCCGCTGGTTTTCTCGATGAAGTCAAAGCCTTGCGCGCACGCGGCGACCTGCACGCAGACCTGCCCTCCATGCGTTGCGTCGGCTACCGCCAGGCCTGGGAAGCGCTGGACGGCACTTCGCCCATGAATGAGTTGCGCGACAAGGGTATTTTTGCAACGCGCCAGCTCGCCAAACGGCAGATCACATGGCTACGCTCGATGCCGGGGCGCCAGGTCATTGCCTGCGATGCGCCTGATGCGCTGGCGCAGGTACTGGCGACCGTCAAGGCCCTTTACCCATAAGCACGACCCCATGACACTCGCCATACGCAATCTCGGCAAACGTTACGGCGAAGCCACGGTCTTCAGCCACGTCTCGCTCGATGTGGCGCCCGGCGAGTTCGTCGCCATCGTCGGCGATTCAGGCGTGGGCAAATCCACCCTGCTCAACTGCATGGCCGGGCTGGACACATGGGACGAAGGGGGTGTGACGCTGCAGGGCACAGACCTGGCAACACTGACAGACGACCAGCGCGCCTTGCTGCGGCGCAGGCATGTGGGTTTTGTGTTCCAGGCCTTTCATGTGTTGCCGCATCTGGACGTCGCACAAAACGTGGCGCTGCCACTGTTGCTGCTGGGCCAGCCCGATGAAGACCGTGTACAGGCCATGCTTGATGCGGTAGGCCTCGCCGGCCTGGGTACAAGATTGCCCCAGCAACTCAGCGGCGGGCAATTACAGCGCGTGGCGATTGCGCGTGCGCTGGTACACCGCCCTTCGCTGCTGCTGGCCGATGAACCCACCGGCAACCTTGATCCGGCCACGGCAGGCAAAGTCATGGACGCATTGATGCTTCAAACCCGTGAGCACGGCGCATCGCTGGTGCTGGTCACGCATTCGGAAGCGGCAGCGGCGCGTGCAGACCGCGTTCTTTATTTGCGCAGCGATGGCATCAGCAGCTAAAGCCAGCGGGATGCCGCAAGATGCCGGCACACTGACCGCCCTGTTGCGCAGCTTCTCGTGGCGCGAACTGCTGCACCACCCGTGGCGCACAGTGGCCGCCGCTGCAGCTGTCATGCTGGGTGTAGCGCTGGCGTTTTCTGTGCACCTGATCAATGCCTCTGCACTCAGCGAGTTCTCACAGGCGGTGCGTTCGGTCAATGGCCAGCCTGATCTTGAGCTGCGCGCGGTGCAGGGCAGTTTTGACGAAGCGATTTTCGGGAAGGTAGCCACTCACCCGCAGGTTGAAGTCGCCAGCCCGGTGCTGGAGCTTGCCAGCTACGCAAGAGCCGGCACCGACAGGCGCATCGCCCTGCGCGTGCTTGGGCTTGACGCACTGGTGGTGGCGCGGCTGGCGCCTGCCCTCATGCCTGTGCCTTCTGCCGATGCAGACAGGTTTGCCCTCTTCACCCCGGGCTCGGTTTTCCTCAATCCTGCTGCGCGACAAAGCCTGCCAGCAGACACCTTCCAGCTGCAAAGCGGCCTGCAATTGATCAGGGTCAGCGTGGCGGGCAGCGTCAGCGCACGCGGTGCTGCCATGGCGGTGATGGATATTGCGGCCGCGCAGGAGCTGTTTGGCAAACAGGGGCAGTTGTCGCGCATTGATATCCAGCTCAAACCCGGTACAGACCGCGCGTCTTTTCTGGCATCACTGCAATTGCCGTCCAACATCAAGGGTGCAGAACCTGGCGATGCCGCACAACGCGTCAGCAACCTGTCACGGGCGTACCGCGTCAACCTCACAGTGCTGGCGCTGGTGGCGTTGTTCACAGGCGCATTTCTGGTGTTCTCTGTGCTCTCACTCAGCGTAGCCAAGCGGGCGCAGCAGTTTGCACTCCTTGGCGTGTTGGGCCTCACCGGCCGGCAGCGCTTGGCGCTGGTACTGGCTGAATCCGGTTTGCTCGGCCTGGTCGGCAGTGCAGCCGGCGTTGCACTGGGCACAGGCCTGGCTGCGCTGGCGTTGCGCCTATTGGGTGGCGATCTGGGCGGCGGTTATTTTTCAGGCGTTGCGCCGCCTCTGCAGTGGAGCGGCCAGGCCGCCGTGGCCTATGGCTTGCTGGGCACAGCAGCGGCATTGGTCGGTGGCTGGTGGCCGGCCCGCGCGGCGCAAAAACTGCCGCCCGCGCAAACACTCAAGGGCCTGGGCTCGGCCGCAAGCGAGGGGCGCGGCCACTGGCTGAGCCTGCTGCTGATTGCGCTGGGCGCAGGCGTGGCCTTGCTGCCGCCTGTGCTGGGCATTCCGCTGGGCGCGTATGTCTCAGTGGCCCTGCTGCTCATAGGTGGTATCACCGCCCTGCCCTGGCTGATTGCGCTGCTGTACAACCGGCTCAGCCCCTGGGTGGCAAACCGCTTGCTGCCCATGCTGGCGGTGGAGCGAGCGCGCCGGGTTCGTGAAAGTGCGGCTGTTGCCGTGAGCGGCGTGGTCGCGTCACTAAGCCTTGCAGTGGCGCTGACGGTCATGGTTGCCAGCTTCAGGGACTCGGTCACGCACTGGCTGGACACCGTATTGCCTGCAGACCTCTATGTACGTACCGCGCCGCCCTCATCCACATCGGGTGCCGGTGACACGGTGTACTTCACGCCGGAATTCACCACCGCCGTTGCCGGCATCAAGGGCGTGAACCGCATCAGCACGCTGCGCACCACCGCGCTGTCACTTGATGCAGCACAACCGAATGTCGCGCTGATTGCGCGTGAAATCGGCGATGCCGCGCAAACCCTGCCCCTGGTCGGCAACCCGCTGAAAGCCGCAGAAGGTCAGGTGCCGGTCTATATCAGTGAGGCCATGGTGGACCTCTATGGGGCGCGACCTGGCACTGTCTTCAAGCCGCTGTCGGCATCTTTTCCGGGTGTCTCCGGTGCCCCTACGCCGCCGGTATTTTTTGTGGCCGGCGTGTGGCGTGATTACGCGCGGCAGTTCGGCGCAGTTGCGATAGAGCGCCGCGACTTCGAGCGCCTGACAGGTGATACCCGCGTGAACGACCTCGCCATCTGGCTTGAGCCGAACGCAGTTGCAGCGGACGTTGAGCAGGCCGTGCGCGCATTGGCCGACCGCCAGTCAAACGCCGGTGGGCTGATCGAATTTGCATCGACACAGCAGATACGCGCGATCTCACTGAAAATTTTTGACCGCAGTTTTGCCGTCACCTACTGGCTGCAGGGGGTGGCGATTGCGATTGGCCTATTTGGCGTGGCGGCGAGCTTCAGCGCACAGGTGCTGGCGCGGCGCAAGGAGTTCGGCCTGCTGGCGCACCTGGGATTGAGAAGGAGTCAGATCCTGGCCGTGGTGGCCGGCGAAGGCGCAGCGTGGACGCTGATCGGCTCCATCGCAGGCCTGGCGCTGGGCCTGGCGGTTGCCGTGGTGCTGGTGTACGTGGTCAACCCGCAGAGCTTTCACTGGACCATGGACCTGGTGCTGCCCTGGCTGCGGCTCCTGGGCCTGTGCGCGGCTGTGGTGCTGGCCGGTACCGTGACGGCCTGGCTGGCGGGCCGCGCTGCAGCTGGCAAGGATGCGGTGCTCGCGGTCAAGGAAGACTGGTAAGGCCAAAGCAAACGCTATCGCAGCGGCAGGGCCGATGGCCGTTTTCGTTTGCTTACCAAAAATGGCCGGGCGTGCAACGGCTTTGTCATGACAGGGGGGCGGCTCATCACTACGATGAACATTCACCACAAAGGAGTCGCAATCATGGCATCCCCTCAGTACCGCATCGAGAGTCGTGACCCGTTGCAGGCCAGCAGGTTGCCACCGACTGATTTCAACCACCTGTTTGCAGACTGCTCGCTGGCCGTTGCAGTCGCCGTCAAAAGCGTGACAGACCCGACAAGGCAGCAGGTGCGTGTGGTGCACATCCCCAGCGGCGAAGTGATGTTTGAAACTTCTGCGCCCGCACCGCTCAACTAGCAGCTTTTGCCGCTTGATTGCCGCTTGTGGCGAACGCAAGCATCCTTTCGTTTTATTACCTCGTTCACCGGGCTTTTGCAGCTTGATACGGTCAGCCCGCCCTCATGCGCCTACGATAAAAGCTCACATCAACAAGGAGCTCTTCATGGCATTTCCCGGCGATCCGCCACATGACTTCCGCATTGAAAGCAGTGCGTCAACAGACGACAGCCTGCTGCCGGAATCCGACATCAAGCATCTCTACGCCGACGCATCACTCGCAGTGGCGGTGGCCGTCAAGATGGTGGCCGACCCCAGCTGCGAGGAAGTGCGCGTGGTGCACGTACCGACGGGTGAGGTGGTTTTCAAAACACCCGCAGTTGACGGTGAAGCGTCCACAGACTGAGCGCGCGGACATTTCCCATGCAGCAACCTTGCTGCGAGAATCGTGCGCATGGCATTTAACCGCACCCCCGCGCAGGAAGGCAGCACTGAAGTCAATTGGCTCACCACGGCCATCGCTCGCATAGAGGCCGACTTCCAGCGCAGCGCAGACACCCACCTGATCGCGCTGCCGCTGCCCGGGTTTGCGGCGCATGGCATTGACTTCTACCTCAAGGACGAATCAACCCACCCCACCGGCAGCCTCAAGCACCGGCTGGCGCGTTCGCTCTTTTTGTATGCGCTCTGCAACGGGCTGATTGGCGAAGGCTCTACCGTCGTCGAGGCATCGAGCGGCTCCACTGCCGTCAGCGAGGCCTACTTTGCACGGCTGCTGGGCCTGCCCTTCATTGCAGTGATGCCGAGATCCACCTCGCCTGAAAAGATTGCGCAGATCGAGCATTACGGCGGCCGCTGCCACTGGGTTGACAGTGCCGCCCAGGTCTACGACGAGGCGCGCAGGCTGGCGCTTGAAACCGGTGGCCACTATATGGACCAGTTCACCTATGCCGAGCGCGCGACCGACTGGCGCGGGAACAACAACATTGCCGAAAGCATGTTCAGCCAGATGGCGCGTGAACGCCACCCCGTTCCGCGCTGGATCGTCGTCGGTGCAGGCACAGGCGGCACCAGCGCCACGATAGGCCGCTATATGCGTTACCAGCGCCATCACGGTGATGATTGCCAGCTGTGTGTGGCCGACCCTGCAGGTTCGGTGTTCAGTGCCTACCACCGGAGCGGCGATGCCAGCCTGACTGCATCAGGCTCACGCATAGAGGGCATAGGCCGGCCGCGCGTTGAGGCGAGCTTTATACGCACAGTCATAGACCGCATGATCGAAGCGGCTGATACAGAATCCATCGCCGCCATGCAGGCGCTCTCAAGCGTGCTGGGCCGCAAGGTCGGGCCATCCACCGGCACCAATTTCGTGGCCATGCTGACCCTTGCACACGAAATGCTGGCGCGCGGCGAAAGCGGTGCCATCCTGTCGCTGCTTTGTGATTCGGGCGAGCGTTATCTGCCGACTTACTACGATACGGCCTGGGTTCAGGAACGCTTCGGTGACTGCACAGCAGCGCGGCAACGCATGGCAGAGGCCATGAAGGCCGAAGCCTGATGCTAAGGCGCCGGCTCCTGCTGGGCAGTGCGGCTTCACTGCCGCTGTCTGCATTGATGCAGCAGGCGCATGCCCTGCCCCTGAAAACCCTCGCCTTCCCGCGCGACCGCGGCGCACACCCCGACTTTCGCACCGAGTGGTGGTACATCACCGGGCAGGCGACATCGGGCAAGCGGGTGTTCGGTTTTCAGCTGACGTTTTTCAGATCGCGCGTGGACAGCACACAGGCCATGACATCAAAATTCGCCGCGAAACAGCTGCTGTTCGCGCATGCGGCGGTGACCGATGTAGACGGCAAAAAGCTCTGGCACGACCAGCGCATCTCACGCGATGGTTTTGGTGTCGCATCAAGCAGTGAGGCCGACATGAACATCAGGCTGCGCGACTGGTCGCTCGAGAGCAAAGGCAGCCGCTACACCGCCAGCCTGGCGTCCAGTGACTTCGCCATACGGCTGCAGTTCTCTGAAACCCAGCCGGTGCTGCTGCAGGGCAGGCAGGGCCTGTCGCGCAAGGGGCCGGAAGAAAAACAGGCCAGCTATTACTACAGCCAGCCGCAACTCGCCACCTCCGGCACGTTGCAGGTCAAGGGCCAGAATTTTGAAGTCACCGGCAAGGCCTGGCTTGACCATGAATGGAGCCAGGAGTTGCTGCACCCTGCCGCCACCGGCTGGGACTGGATAGGCATGAACCTGGATGACGGCAGCGCCCTCACCGCCTTCCGCCTGCGCGACAAGGCCGGCGACGCGCTGTGGGATGGCGGCTCATTCCGAGCCGCCAAAGGCGATGTGTATGTGTTCACGCGCGGCGAGGTGATCTTCAAACCCACCCGCCTCTGGAAAAGCCCGTTGACCCAGACGACCTACCCGGTCGAATGGATGGTGCGTACCCCGGCAGACTTCTACACCGTCAGGGCCGTCATAGACAACCAGGAACTCGACAGCCGCCAGTCCACAGGCTCCATCTACTGGGAAGGCCTGAGCGAACTGATTGACAGCAACGGCAGGTGCGTGGGCAGCGGCTACCTGGAGATGACGGGCTATGCGGCGCCGCTGCGGATGTGATTCAGCCGGACATCGAAGATTTGACGTATACAGCAAATTTTTAACGTAAACGTTAAAATAAAGGCAAATGTTAACTTGCAACTTAACATTTGATTGCTTGCGGGCCGGGGAAACGGAAAATCATGCCAAAAATGGTTTTTAAATGGTCATTTTCAGGCATAAAAACGGCTGCAGGCCAATAAATACGCACGTGAGCAGCTATTAATAAAATAGCAAAAAAGTGCGCTCAGCGCTTCAGCAGCTTGCGCACCTTGAGCCCCGCAATCCACAGGGCTGAAAAATACAGCACCGCTGAACACACCAGCACCGCTGCCAGCAGGCCTATGCGCTGCAGGGCGGCGCTTTTCAGGCCCGTCCAGTTCACATAGCCGGCAGACCAGACCAAAAACACGGCCAGCAAGGCACTGGCAGCGACTACCTGCAGCACAAACTTCACCCAGCCCGGCGCAGGGGTGTAGCTGCCCCGGCGGATCAGACCGACCAGCAGCAGCAGCGCATTGATCAGCGCGCCAATGCCTATGGCCAGCGCCAGCCCGGCGTGGGCAAACAGCGGCACAAAGGCCATATTCAGCAACTGCGTGATGACCAGCACCAGCACGGCAATCTTCACCGGCGTGCGGATGTCCTGGCTGGCGTAAAAGCCCGGTGCCAGCACCTTGATGGCGACCAGCCCCAGCAGGCCGGCACCGTAGCCCATCAGGGCCGTCGTCGTCTGCTGCACGTCGCGGTCGCTGAAGGCGCCATAGTGATACAGCGTGGCGACCAGCGGCTGCGAAAACGTCAGCAGCGCCACGGCGCAGGGCACGGCCAGCAGCACGACGATGCGCAGGCCCCAGTCGAGCATGGCCGAGTAGCGTTCGGCATCGTTGGCCGCCTTGGCGGCAGCCAGTTGCGGCATCAGCACCACGCCTATGGCCACGCCCAGCATGGCAGTCGGGAACTCCATCAGCCGGTCAGCATAGGTCAGCCAGCTCACGCTGCCGGGTGTCAGGTGCGATGCAATCTGGGTGTTGATGAGCAGTGAGATCTGCGCCACGCTGACGCCCAACAGGGCCGGCACCATCAGGCGGGCGATGCTTCGTGTGGCCGGGTCGGCCCAGGCGGCGCGCATCACCGCCCAGCTGAACGAGATTTTCGGCAACAGCCCGAGGCGCAGCAGCGCCGGCACCTGCACCGCCAGCTGCAGCACGCCGCCCAACATCACCCCGGCGCCCAGCGCGTAAACCGGCTCCATGCCATGGGCCTTGAACCAGGGCGCGCCCAGCCAGGCGGCCACGATCATCGACAAATTAAGCAGCACAGGCGTCGCCGCCGGCACCGCAAACCGCCGCCAGGTGTTGAGCACGCCCGACGACAGCGCCACCAGCGACATGAAGCCGATGTAGGGGAACATCCAGCGTGTCATGAACACGGCCGCCTCAAAACCGCGCGGGTCCTGCTTGAGGCCGCTGGCCATGGCCCAGACCAGTACCGGGGCGGCGGCAACACCTGCCACACAGGTCAGCAACAAGGCCCAGGTCAGCAAGGTGGCAACCCGGTCAATCAGCAGTTTGGTCGCTTCTTCCCCGTTTTGCGCCTTGCTGGCCGCCAGAACCGGCACAAACGCCTGGCTGAACGCCCCTTCGGCAAACAGCCGCCGGAATAGGTTGGGGATGCGAAAAGCCACATTGAAGGCGTCGGTCATGGCGCTGGCGCCAAAAGCCGAGGCAATCAGCAGTTCGCGCATCAACCCCGTAATGCGTGAAACCAGGGTCAGGAGGGAAACTGTGGAGGCGGCTTTGAATAAGGACACCGGGGGAGTTTAGCGGGGGGCGGCTTCCTCGCCGGAGTGAACCTCAAACGAAGCCGGGTTTTCGCAAGCTCGAGCCGTGGAACCGGCTTTGCCGGGCCGCAGGCGGACGGCCCCCTCGGGGGGGAGGGGTTATTGGGGTCAGACACCAATTTCGCTGCGGTGCGCGCACCGCCCTCGAAGGGCAGCCGGAGGCTGGCGAATTTGGGCTCTGACCCCAAAAACCCCGGGGCGCTATAATCATGGGCTTCGCTTTTATTCATCCACAGACTCCTCCCAGGATCAAAGGAAACTATTTATGGCAACCGCCAAACCCAAGAAAAAGAACCCGCGCCTTGCGTCGGGCCGCAAACGCGTCCGCCAGGACGTCAAACTCAACGCCGCGAACACCTCGCTGCGCTCCAAATACCGCACCGCTGTGAAGAACGTTGAAAAAGCCGTTGCAGCCGGTGACAAGGACAAGGCCAAAGACCTGTTCGCCAAGGCCCAGAGCATTGTGGACACCGTTGCCGACAAGGGCATCTTCCACAAGAACAAGGCAGCGCGCGACAAGTCCCGCCTGTCGGCCAAGGTGAAAGCCCTGGCACTGGCCCCAGCAAAGGCCGCCTAAGCAATTAGGCAAAACAGCCCGGAAGGCTTCTCTTAAAAAGAATCTTCCGCCGTTTTGTAGGGTGCGCTGAAAGCGAAGTCAAAAAAGCCGTCGAAAGACGGCTTTTTTGTTTTCGCTTCCAAGTGATGGATAGCGGCTCAGGCCTTAGGTACGTCTGGGATGAGGCAAGCCTCGGCCACCTGCAACTCATTGTCTTTGGCAAAGTTGATGACAAAGTCCCAGGCCATGGGCTCGGCATCGCGCAGTTCGGCATTAACGACCACGCACTTCACGCCATTGACGACTGTGGGCACGCACCATGGCGAGTAAGTGAGGTGACTGCCCGGCTGGGGGCCGCCGGGGCGGAAATGGCTCATCACGCCACACAACCTGTCGGCCCAGTCGCTGGGCCTGAAGGTTTTGCCGTCTAGGGTAACGCCCTGGATAAAGACTTCTTTGGCGGAGTTGGAGACCATCTGATGGAGGGTTTTTGCGTGCCGTGGGGGTGGGATACCGCCCCTTGTTGCAGCGCACAACGATTGTATCTTATATAAGACTGACTACTGGTTTATGCAAGCGGTACCGACCAATGTTCGCTTCATTGCTGTGATGAGTAATCGTCACAAATGCACTGTATCTATGCGCCTAAAATCAAAGCCAGCCCGCGCTTTGTTGCGGGTTTGCTTTTTCACCGAACAGCACCGGAGTTTTGAATGACCGCAGCACCGTCCAAGCACATAGAAGCCGCCTCCCCCCACGTGATGAACACCTATGGCCGCCTGCCCATCGCGTTGTCGCACGGCCAGGGCTGCCGCGTCTGGGACGTCAACGGCAAGGAATACATCGATGCGCTGGGCGGCATTGCCGTCAACACCGTGGGCCACAACCATCCCAGGCTGGTGCCGGCGCTGCAGGACCAGATCGGCAAGCTCATACACACCTCCAACTACTACCACGTGCCCCTGCAGGAAGCACTGGCCAAAAAGCTGGTCGAGCTCTCAGGCATGGAGAACGTGTTTTTCTGCTCCACCGGGCTGGAGGCCAATGAAGCCGCCCTGAAGCTGGCGCGCAAGTTCGGCCATGACAAGGGCATAGACCGGCCTGAAGTGGTCGTCTATGAAAAAGCCTTTCATGGCCGCAGCATCGCCACACTGAGCGCCACCGGCAACCCAAAAGTACAGGCCGGCTTCGGCCCGCTGGTTGAGGGTTTTATCCGCGTGCCGCTCAACGATGTGGATGCGCTCAAGAAGGCGACAGCTGGCAACAGGAATGTCGTGGCCGTGTTTTTTGAAGCCATCCAGGGCGAAGGCGGCATCCACAGCATGACCGACGACTACCTGCGCGATGTACGCAAGCTGTGCGACGAGAACGACTGGCTGCTGATGATCGATGAAGTGCAATGCGGCATGGGCCGCACCGGCAAATGGTTTGCGCACCAGTGGGCCGGCATCAAGCCCGATGTCATGCCGCTGGCCAAGGGCCTGGGCTCCGGCGTGCCGGTGGGCGCGGTGGTCGCAGGCCCCAAGGCCGCCAAAATTTTCCAGCCCGGCAATCATGGCTCCACCTTCGGCGGCAACCCGCTGGCCATGCGCGCCGGGCTTGAAACGATTGCCATCATGGAAGAAGAAGGCCTGCTGGCCAATGCGGTCAAGGTCGGTGAGCACATGCGCGCCACACTGGGCCATGCACTCGAAGGCGAAACGGGCCTGAAGGAAATCCGCGGCCGCGGCCTGATGCTGGGGATTGAACTCAAGGTGCCCTGCGGCGAGATCCTGTCACGCGCGGCAGAAAAAGGCCTGCTACTCAGCGTGACTGCAGACACCGTGATCCGCATGGTGCCGTCGCTGACCATGACAACCGCCGAGGCCGATGAGGTCGTGGCCATCCTGGTGCCGCTGATCAAGCAGTTTTTGAAAGAAAAAGCATGAACGCGCCTGCAAAACCCATCAAGCATTACCTTCAGTTCAGCGACCTGACTGCGGACGAATACGCTTACCTGTTCGAACGCGCCGCGCTGATCAAGAAAAAATTCAAGGCCTACGAAAAACACCAGCCGCTGGTGGATCGCACCATGGTCATGATTTTCGAGAAGGCGTCCACGCGCACCCGCGTGAGTTTTGAAGCCGGCATGTACCAGCTCGGCGGCACCGTGGTCAACCTGACCACGGAAGGCAGCCAGCTGGGCCGTGCCGAACCGATTGAAGACAGCGCCAGGGTCATCAGCCGCATGGTCGACATCGTGATGATCCGCACCTACGAGCAGGACAAGATAGACCGCTTTGCCGAGCATTCGCGGGTGCCCGTCATCAACGGCCTGACCAACGAGTTTCACCCCTGCCAGATCCTGGCCGACATCTTCACCTACATCGAGCACCGTGGATCCATCAAGGGCAAGACGGTCGCGTGGATAGGCGACGGCAACAACATGGCCAACACCTGGCTGCAGGCCAGCGAAATCCTGGGCTTCAAGGTGCACCTGAGCACGCCGGGAGGCTATGAAGTCGACCAGTCGCTGGCGGGCATACGCTCGGCGGAAAGCTACAAGGTCTTCAAGGACCCCATGGAAGCCTGCGCCGGCGCCGACCTTGTCACCACCGATGTCTGGACCAGCATGGGTTACGAGGCTGAAAACGAAGCGCGCAAGAAGGCTTTTGAAGACTGGTGTGTGGACACCGAGATGATGAAGGCCGCCAAACCGGATGCGCTCTTCATGCACTGCCTGCCCGCGCATCGCGGCGAAGAAGTGGAGGCTGACGTCATTGACGGACCGCAGTCTGTGGTGTGGGATGAGGCTGAAAACAGGATGCACGTGCAAAAGGCACTCATGGAGTACCTTTTGCTCGGGCGGCTCGCATGAAATGCGGGACGACGGCGCGCCAGCGCCGGCATCATGTTTCGGTGCGGGCTCATGTGCGCAACGCGCACGTTAAGCAGCCAACGGCTGCGTGCCGGAACCAAAATCGCATGCACGTGCAGAAGGCACTGATGGAGTATTTGCTGCCGGGCAAGCTTGCCTGAACACTGCGTTCAAATGACGGTCCAGGCAGCGGCGCACCCATGAACTTCAACACCCTGGACCTCAACCTGCTGCAGGTGTTTGACGCCTTGATGCGCACGCGCAGCGTGACGCTGGCGGGTGAAAAAATCGGGCTGTCGCAATCGGCTACCAGCAACTCGCTGCAGCGCCTGCGCGATGCCCTGGGCGACCCGCTTTTCGTACGTACGCCCAAAGGCATGGAGCCCTCGCCCCTGGCCATGGAACTCGAGATCCCCATCCGCAACACGCTGGACCAGTTGCGCGACACCCTGCAGCGCACCCGCGTTTTTGAACCTTCAACGGCCACACACACCTTCAGGCTGCTCCTCAGCGACATCGCGCAGCAGCAGCACATGCCGCTGATGGTGTCTGAAATGCGCAGGCAGGCGCCGGGGGTCACGCTGGAGACCATGGCGCTGCCCCTGCGCGAAGCCAAACAGGCGATGGTGGACGGTGAACTGGACCTGGCCATGGGCTTCCTGCCGGACCTGGGGGCGGACTTTCACCGCCAGTCCCTGTTTGCAGAAACCTGGACCTGCGTGGTCAGCAAGGACCACCCTACCATAGGCGAGACGCTGACCGAGGCCGAATACATCGCCGCGTCGCACATCTCCTATCACCCCGCGGTGTCCATTCATTCGGTGCTGGACCAGTTGCTGGTAGCCCAGTTCTCGTCCAAAGGCATCAAGCGCAAGATCGGGCTGTCCGTGCCCTACTGGATAGGCCTGGCATCGACCATCGCCGCCTGCGACCTGATATTGACGGCGCCGGTCGGTCCCGCGCTGTCCATGACCCGGCTGGCCAACGTGCGCATCGTCCCCCTGCCCTTCGACCTGCCGAAGATCGATCTCTGCATGCAGTGGCACGCGCGCATGCACCGCGACCCGGCCAACCAGTGGTTTCGCAACCTCTGCTCTACAAGCTACCGCGTTCGCTAGCCGCCACCTTCCCTTTGCCGCCACCGCCTCGCTGGCGTCTGTCACAGCCGCAAATCGGGCGCGTCGATTTGTACTATGGACCCAATCCATTTGATTCCGTGGCTCGCCCATCCTACGATCACGCCTCGACACGTCAGGCTGGTCCATCAGCCGCGGCACGATCAATACAACAAGCGGACTGGAGACAAAACATGCGACCGAATTTTTACGGACTGGCGTTGGCAATGCTTGCAGGCCTTGCCAGCACCCTTGCAGCCCCGGTGCTTGCGCAACAAGCGGCCTATCCCGCCAGGCCGATAAAACTGGTCGTCGCTTTCGCCGCGGGCGGCATCGCCGATTCAGTGGCGCGGCAGATCGGCGTCAAGCTCAGCGCCCGGCTGGGCCAGCCTGTGGTAGTTGAAAACCGCGGCGGCGCAGGCGGCAATATCGGCGCAAAGACGGTGTCAGGCGCCGAGCCCGATGGCCATACGCTGCTGGTGACCACAGCCGCGCTTGCCGTCAATGCCAGCCTTTACAAAAGCCCGGGGTACACCGTGACGGACTTTGTGCCCATCGCGCTGGCTGCCTCGACCCCTAACCTCTTCGCCACCAATGCAGCCAACCCGGCCACCAGCCTGAAAGACCTGGCGCGTGATTACAAGGGTCGCCAGTTCACGTACTCGACGGCAGGGATTGGCAGTTCATCGCACCTGACGGCCCACTACGTCTTCAGGAACCTGCTGGGCATGGATGCCGTGCATGTGCCCTACCAGGGCGGTGCACCTGCGGTCAATGCAGCCGTCGCTGGCCATGTCGATCTGGTGAGCGTCTCCATGCCGACGGCGATGACCAACGTCAAGGCCGGCCGCCTCAAGGGCATTGCAGTTGCCAGCCTCAAGCGCGTCGACGCATTGCCCGGTGTTGCCACCGTCGCTGAATCAGGCTTTCGTGACTTTGAAGACAGGTCCTGGGTGGGCGTGCTGGCACCGGCAAAAACCAGTCCCGACATCGCGCGCCGCCTGAATGCAGAAATCAACGACATCATCCGCCAGCCCGACATGCGCGAGCAACTCGCCGCCGTCGGCTTTGAGCCCTCAACCGGATCGACCACCGAATTTGCGGACTACCTGAAATAGGAAGTCGCGAAATGGTCAGACATCGTCAAGACCACCGGCTTCACCATCAACGACTGAATCCCCTCATCCCAACTACTGACTGAAAGCACGCATGCAGGAACTCCAGGAACGGCAAGCCGCCGCCACAACCCCCACACTTACACCGGCCACACCGGCAGCCTTGCCCCAGCACCGTGACCTCTACTACGCAGGCGCATGGCACAAGCCCCGGGGCGGTTACCTCGATACATTGAACCCCGGCACCGGCGAATCGCTGGGCCCCTGCGCAGAAGCCAACACCGCCGACATCAACGCGGCCGTGGCTGCAGCGCACAAGGCCTTCCCCCAGTGGAGCCGTACCAAACCCGCCGACAGAGCCGTCATGCTGCGCAAGGTCGCTGCCATCCTGCGCGACAACGCGACAGAGCTGGCCATGCTGGACGCCGTCAACTGTGGCAACCCGGTAGCCGAGATGACGCGTGATGTGCTCAATGCCGCTGCACAGTTCGATTTTTTTGCCGGCCTAGTCACCGAACTGAAAGGCGACACCATGCCCATGGGCGAAGGCGTCGTGAACCTGTCGGTGCGTGAACCCTTCGGCGTCGTCGGCCGCATCGTGGCCTACAACCACCCGCTGATGTTCACCGCAGCCAAGAGCGCCGCGCCGCTGGCTGCCGGCAACACCGTCATCATGAAGCCGCCCTACCAGGCGCCCCTTTCGGCCTACCGCTTCATGGAGCTGATAGACGGCATATTCCCGCCCGGCGTGATCAGCATCATGAGCGGCGGCACCGAGTGCGGCAGCGCACTGACGGCGCACCCCGATGTGCCCTATGTGTCACTGATCGGCAGCGTGCCGACCGGCCGCGCAGTGGCCAGATCCGCCGCTGAAAAACTCAAGCATGTCTCACTGGAACTGGGCGGCAAGAACCCCTGCATCGTTTATGGCGATGCGGACATCGAGCGCGCCATCAAGGGCGCGATTGCGGGCATGAACTTCACCTGGTGCGGCCAGTCATGCGGTTCGACCTCGCGGCTCTTTCTGCACGAATCCATTCATGACGAAGTGGTGGCGGGCATCCTTAAAAAGATAGGCCACTACAAACCCGGCATCCCGACCGATCACGCCACCACCATGGGCGCCATCGTCTCGCGCGCGCAGCAGCAAAAAATCATGGGTTACATCGAGCTCGCCCAGAAGGAAGGCGCGACGCTGGCCTATGGCGGAAAAATACCTTCAGCCCCGGAACTGCAGGGCGGCTTTTACGTCGAGCCCACTGTTTTCACCGGCGTGTCGCAGGATATGAGAATTGCCAATGAAGAGGTTTTTGGCCCGGTACTGTCGGTGATTAAATGGAGCGATGAAGAAGCCATGTTCGAGCAGGTCAACCGTGTCGAGTACGGCCTGACCGCCGCCATCTTCACCAAAGACCTGGCAAAAGCGCACCGCACCGCATCACGCGTGCAGTCGGGTTTTATCTGGGTCAACAACGCAGGACCACATTTTCTCGGCACCGGTTATGGCGGCTACAAACAGTCGGGCATAGGCCGTGAAGAATCGATTGAAGAACTGCTGTCGTTCACGCAAAGCAAGAACATCAACATCACGCTGTAATTTTTTAAACAAGAAGGAGACACCATGAAACATTTCATCAAGCACGTCATTGCCATCGCTGCTGTGGCCCTGCTGCCCGTGGCGGCATCGGCACAGGCCTGGGCGCCGACCAAAGCCATCACCTTTGTGGTGCCGGTTGCACCCGGCTCCAGCAATGACCTGATCGCCCGCATGCTGTCCGAAAAGCTGCCAGCGCGGCTCGGCCAGCCTGTGATTGTGGACAACCGCCCGGGCGCCAGCGGGCTGGTGGGTGCGTCCAGCGTGGCGCGCTCGCCTGCTGACGGTCACACCATCGTCATCGTGCCAAGTGACGTGTACATGGCGCCCATCCTGTCGCCCAGGGCAGGCGGCGCCAATTTTGATGTGATCAAGGATTTCACGCCCATACTCACCGCGGGCAGCGCGCCGGTGCTCATCGTGGCGAGCCCGTCCATCAACGTCAAGACGCCGCAGGAGCTGGTCGCCTACCTGAAGAAAAACGGCGCCACCAGCTATGGCAGCCCCGGCACCGGCTCACCAATGAACATCGCCGGTGAAATGCTCAAGCGTTCTACCGGCACACAACTCAACCATGTGCCTTACCGCGGTGTGTTGCCGGCCGTCAATGCCGTGCTGGCCGGCGAACTGCCGATCTCCATTGTGGCGCTGGCAGGTGCCGCACCACACATCGCGGCGGGCAAGCTGGTGCCTGTCGGTCTGGTGGAAAACAAACGGTCAGAGCTGATCCCCACGCTGCCGACCATGACGGAATCCGGTGTGCCCGGCGTCGAGACCGCAGTGTTCTTCCAGATCCTCGCACCTTCCGGTACACCAGCACCTGTCATCCAGCGCCTGAACACTGAAATCAATGCCATCCTGGCGACACCGGACTTCAAGGACAAGCTGCGCGGCATGGGCGTGCAGATCGCCGGTGGCAGCTCTGCCGATGCGGCAAAGCTGGCACGCGACACCTACGCACGCAACCAGCAGTTGGTCAGGGAACTGAAGATCACGGCCGAGTAAGGCCTGGCCCGGCAAGCGACCGCTTAGCCGGTTTTCAGGTCCAGCCTGACCTTGCTGACCAGGACGGCATCCTGGTCGCAGTAGACCCAGTCACCGGCCTCAAAGCGCACGTCGCCAAACTCAAGCGGTTCGCCTTTCACTGATGGTCTGGGCTCGCGGCTCCTGAGCGCCGTGACGCCCAGCGCCTTCACACCCAGGTCCAGTTCCCTGAGCTTGACGGTGTCGCGGACGGCACCGTTGACAATCACACCGGCCCAGCCATTGCGCACCGCAATCGCAGCCAGCCTGTCGCCGAAGACGCCGATGCGCAACGAGCCACTGCAGTCCACGACAAGCACGCGGCCTTCACCGGCCGTGCTGACAACTTCGTCTATGGGCCTGTGGTCCTCGGCCTGCAGTGGATAACACGGGCCAAAGAAACAATCACGCCCGCCGAAGTTGCGCCACTGCAGGTTGACGACCTGCGCGTCGAGGTTGGCGTCTGAGAGATTGGCAGTAGAAAACACGTTTAGCCGCGCCCCACAAACGGCATCTTCGTCGCCATGATGGTCATGAACTGAACATTGGTCGACAGTGGCAGCGAGGCCATGTGCACCACGGCATCGGCCACTTCGGTGGCGTCCATCATGGGTTCGATGGCAATCTCGCCATTGGCCTGCGGCACGCCCTTGGCCATGCGTGCAGACAGCTCCGTCAGCGCGTTGCCGATGTCGATCTGCCCGCAGGCGATGTTGTACTTGCGGCCGTCAAGAGAGATTGATTTGGTCAGCCCCGTGATGGCATGTTTGGTGGAGGTGTAGGGGGCAGAGTTGGGCCGGGGCGCATGCGCCGAGATGGAGCCGTTGTTGATGATGCGCCCACCTTGGGGCTGCTGGTCTTTCATCATTTTGAAAGCGCCCTGCGCACAGAGGAACGAGCCGGTCAGGTTGACATTGACGATGTTCTGCCAGTGCTCGAAGTCAATGTCTTCAAAACCCTTGCCTATACCGCTGACGCCGGCGTTGTTGAACAGCACGTCGATGCGGCCAAACTTTTCGCCAATCCGGGCGAACAGCGCGTTTACCGATTCCGGATTGCCCACATCGGTGGCAACGGCCAGTGCGCGGGCCGAACCCGACTCTTTGGCAACCGATTCCAGCAACTCCATGCGCCGGCCTGCCAGCACTACGCTGTAGCCTTCGCGTAAAAAGGCCAGCGCCACCGCCCTGCCTATGCCGGTGCCGGCACCCGTGACGAGTGCGACCTTGTTGCTGTTCCTGTCTGGTGAAGCCATTGCAACCTTGTCTTTTTGGGGATGACGAATTGTGCCCCAGCGCTGTTTCCCACTGGCCCGGCCCGCTACCTTCCCTGCACACCTGAAAGGTGCACACCAGTTTGCCGAATCGGCAGAACCGGAATTTGAGGATTGCTACAACCAATTTGCTATAAATTCAATAGCTGCTCACGTGCGTATTTATTGGCCTGGAGGCCGATTTGATGCCTGAAAACAGGTATTTTTGGCTGTTTTTCAGCTTCCAGCGAGCGAAATCCAGGCCAAAAAGGCAAAAAGTTAATACAGGAGTTAACTTTTTGATATTTTTTAACGTATACGTTAAAAATTGCCCGCCTTAGGCGCCGCGCCGTACAGCCAGGGCATGTCCAGCAGCTTTTCACCCAGCAGCTTCATCGACAGGTCACGCCCCCAGCGCAGCAGGCCGCTGGCGTGAAAGATGCGCGCGTTGCGCAGGGCTCTGGCCTGCACCAGGCGGTTGCGCTGCCAGCGGTTGAGTGCGTAGCGCTGCAGCATGGTCGGCACTTCAAAAGCCGGGTCGCGCGCGACGGCAAGCACATGGCCCAGTTCGGCCGCATCTTCAATTGCCATGCCTGCGCCCTGGGCCAGGTAGGGCAGCATGGGGTGCGCGGCATCACCGAGCAGCGCCACACGGCCCAGCGCCTGTTGCCAGGCGCCCTGCATGGGCTGGCGGTCGCAAAGCTGCCAGACGCGCCAGCCCTGCAGGGTGGCTACCAGGTCCTGCAGCGGGGCGCAGGCACCTGCGGTGGCGGCGCTGACGTCGGCGGCGTTGGCTTCATGGTCCCAGGGGTCGGTGCCGTCGGTGACTTCACCTTCAAGCAGCGCCACCACATTGAGCCAGTCGCCGCCGCGCACCGGGTACTGCACTATGTGCATGCGCGGGCCCAGCCAGGCAGTGACGTTGTTTGATCGCAGAGCTTCGGGCAGATCGGACTGCTTCATCAGCGTGCGGTAGGCCAGGTGGCCGGTACGGCGCGGCGCGCCATCGCCCAGCAATTGCTGCCGCACCGCACTCCACAAGCCATCGGCGCCTATCAACACATCGCCTTCCACATCCAGCGCGTCAGCGGTTTGTGCAGACACGGCCTGCGGCGTCTGGCTGAAGCCCTGCAACGCACGGTCGGTGTGCAGGCGGGTATCGGTCTGGTGGACAGCATCGAGCAGCACGCCGTGCAGGTCGGCGCGGTGCACGGTGGCGTAGGGCGCGCCGTAGCGGGCAGCGATGGTCTGGCCGAGGGGCAGTTCACCCAGCAGTTCGCCGGTGATGGCACTGCAGACCTGCAGTTTCTCCGGAAAGGCGGCGACTTCAGCCAACGCAGAAGCGAGGCCCCAGCCATGCAGCACTTTCGTCACGTTCGGCCCCAGCTGAATGCCCGCGCCGACCTCGCTGAATTCAGGCGCTTTTTCAAACAGGCGAACGTCCCAGCCGCCGGCACGCGATATTGCCAATGCCGAAGCCAGCCCCCCGATGCCGCCGCCGGCAATCAGGGCTGACTGATGACCCCCACGGTCACGCACTGCGTGTCGCTCCCTGCCCCCCAAGGGGGCTAATTTTTCTCGGGGCGGCCCAGCGAAAAATGGACCCTCTCATGCCGCCAGAAGCTGGCGCAGGACGTAAGGCAGGATGCCGCCGTTGCGGTAATAGTCGACCTCGATGGGTGTGTCGATACGCAGCGTCACCACCACCTCCTGGCGTGAGCCGTCGGCGCGGGTGATGATGACTTTTGCGTCGCTCTGCGGCGTGAGCTTCTGGTCGGGAATGACGTCAATCGTTTCAGTGCCGTCCAGCTTGAGGTGCTGCCACGATTCGCCATGCTTGAACTGCAGCGGCAGCACGCCCATGCCGACCAGGTTGCTGCGGTGTATGCGCTCAAAGCTGCGCGCCACCACAGCCTTGATGCCGAGCAGCTGCGTGCCTTTGGCAGCCCAGTCGCGTGACGAACCGGTGCCGTATTCTTCGCCCGCAAAAATCACGGTGGGTGTGCCTTCGGCGATGTACTTCATGGCCGCGTCATAGATGAACATTTTTTCACCCGACGGCTGGAACAGCGTCACGCCGCCCTCTTCACGCGAACCGCTGGCATCCGGCGGGATCATCAGGTTCTTGATGCGCACATTGGCGAAGGTGCCGCGCATCATCACGTCGTGGTTGCCGCGCCTTGCGCCATAGCTGTTGAAGTCGGCTTTCATAACGCCGTGCGCCTGCAGCCACTGGCCTGCAGGCGACGACGCCTTGATGGAGCCGGCCGGCGAAATGTGGTCGGTGGTGATGGAATCGCCAAACAGCGCCATCACGCGCGCGCCATTGACGGCCACGCTGCTTTCCGCACCCACAGCCATGGTGAAGTCTGCAAAAAACGGCGGCTCGGCGATGTAAGTGCTTTTTGGCCAGGTGTAGGCATTGCCCTTGACGCCCTTGATCTTTTCCCAGAGCTTGCCCGGCTCGGACTTGACCTTGGCGTAATTCTCGCGGAAGGCCTTGCCGTTCATGGCGAACTTCAGCAGCTTCTGGATTTCTTCAGTGGTCGGCCAGATGTCGCCAAGGTAAACATCCTTGCCGCCTTTGCCCTTGCCAACTGGCTCGGTCATCAGGTCGCGCATCACCGTGCCGGCAATCGCATAAGCCACCACCAGCGGAGGGCTGGCCAGAAAGTTGGCCTTCAGGTTGGGATGGATGCGCGCCTCGAAATTGCGGTTACCCGACAGCACGGCCGCGCACACCAGGTCGCTCTTGGTGATGGCTTCATTCAGTTCGGGCGTCAGGTCGCCGGCATTGCCTATGCAGGTGGTGCAGCCGTACCCCGCCAGCGCAAAGCCCAGCTTTTCAAGGTAAGGCAACAGGCCGGTTTCGGTCAGGTATTCGGTCACGATGCGTGAGCCGGGCGCCAGCGAAGTCTTGATGTGCGGCTGCACCTTGAGCCCCGCCTCGACCGCCTTCTTGGCCAGCAGGCCGGCCGCCAGCAGCACGCTGGGGTTGGAGGTGTTGGTGCAACTGGTGATGGCGGCGATCAGCACATCGCCATTGCCCACGGTGATGCCTTCTGCCGATTGCGACGCCGGTGCTGCGGGTGCGACCGCAGTCGCGTTGCTCGTGGAGTGTGCATGCGCCATGGTCGGCCGGTTGCCCTCCATCTCGACCACTGTTCTTGCCGCGCCCACGGGCGTGGGCGGCGCGGAAGGCAGCGTGTCAAGCCGTCCATCGTCGCTGTGGCGCACCTGATGGCGAGTCTTGAGCATGCCTTCAGGCTGGTTGAAACCGTTTTCCGAAATGGGCTTGCTGTAGAGCGACGAGAACTGCGTGGCCACGTTGCCCAGTTCAATGCGGTCCTGCGGGCGCTTGGGGCCGGCCAGGCTGGGCGTCACATCACCGAGGTTGAGCCTGACCACCTGCGAGTAGTCGATGTCGCCGGCCTTGGCCACACCAAACAGGCCCTGCGCCTTGAAGTAGGCCTCGAAGGCCTCGATCTCGGCCTTGGTGCGGCCGGTGCCGACAAAGTAGTCGATGGTTTTTTCATCGACGGGGAAGAAGCCCATGGTGGCGCCGTACTCGGGCGCCATGTTGCCAATCGTGGCGCGGTCGGGTAGTGACAGCGTACGTGTGCCTTCGCCAAAAAACTCGACAAACTTGCCGACCACTTTTTCCTTGCGCAACTGCTCGGTCACGCGCAGCACCAGGTCAGTGGCCGTCACGCCTTCGCGCAGGCGGCCGGTCAGCTCAAAGCCGACCACGTCAGGCGTGAGGAAATAAACCGGCTGGCCCAGCATGGCGGCTTCGGCCTCAATGCCGCCGCAACCCCAGGCCACGACACCAATGCCGTTGATCATGGTGGTATGGCTGTCGGTGCCGACCAGTGAGTCGGGGTAATAGACGTTGTCTGCCGTCCTGTGCACGCCGCGCGCCAGGTACTCAAGATTGACCTGGTGCACGATGCCAAAGCCCGGCGGCACGACGCCAAAGGTGTCGAAGGCCTGCATGCCCCATTTCATGAATTCGTAACGCTCGTTGTTGCGCTGGAACTCCAGCTTCATGTTCAGGTCAAGCGAATTCTTTTTGCCGTAGTAGTCGACCATGATGGAATGGTCCACCACCAGGTCGACCGGCACCAGCGGCTCGATCTGCTTGGGGTTCTTGCCCAGCTTGACAGCCACGCTGCGCATGGCCGCCAGGTCAGCCAGCAGCGGCACGCCGGTGAAATCCTGCAGCACGACACGCGAGACGACAAAGGGGATCTCCTGGGTGCGGGCGGCGTTGGGCTTCCAGTTGGCGAGCTCGGCCACATGCTCTGCCGTCACGCGTTTGCCGTCGCAATTGCGCAGCACCGACTCCAGCACGATGCGCATGGACACCGGCAGGCGGGACACGTTGGGAAACTGTTTGGCCAGCGCCGGCAGCGAGAAAAGGTTGCCGGTCTTGCCGGATGCCGTCTTGAAGGACTTGAAGGTCGATTTGAAAGCGTGACCGGCGGGGGCGGAGGATTTGGGTGGGGTGGGGGACTTGGCCAAGGCAGACTCCTTTTTATTGAACCACAACCCCCATTCTGTCATTGGGCGCCCATCAGGGCGATATCAACCGCGCTTAACCCAACCACCACGTGCGTTATTCGCTTTCACAGGTAGCCCTGGGGACCTACCAGGCAGGCTGCAAGGCGGTGCGCCTGAGGCCGAAATACTGCAGTTCTGCCAGCACGGCCACCGTCAGCGCCTGCATGATCACATAGGCCGCACCAAACACTGTGGGCTGCACACTGCTGCTGACCAACAGCAATACACCGGCAGCGGCCCAGCCCACATTGCCAGCCACCAGCAACCAGACCACATTGCGCGGCGTGGGCTTGCGGGTGGACACAAAGGCCACAGCGGCCGCATAGACCAGCAAAAACTCGCCGGTCCAGGCCAGCAGCGATGCAGGCAGGCGAAGCAATTCCGCCATCTGCGCCGGAAATGCCACCTGCAGCAGGCCGCAGGCGACGCAAGACAGCGCATCAACCCGCAAGACATTGCGCATGAAGTTGGGATGTGAAAAGACAGAGCTGGAAGACATTTAAAACTCCTTGAAATGATGACAGCCGGTGGGAGGAGGTGTGGCGCATCGGGCCGTCAGGCGCTGCGTCATGGCGCAAATCATGGATGCCATGCACGCCAAAAGCCATGACGCGGGAGGTAATGGAAGGCATGCCGAAGCGGCCTTACCATGTCGGTATGAGTGCATCCACCCACCACAGCCGCCCTGCCGCGCGCAGCACACCACAGGCCTTTGGCGACCACCTGCGTCACTGGCGGCAGCACCGGCGCCTGAGCCAGCTTGACCTGGCGCAGGAGGCCGATATCTCTACCCGCCACCTGAGCTTTGTAGAGACCGGCAGGTCGGTGCCCAGCCGCGAGATGGTGATGCGCCTGACAGAGCGCCTGGACATTCCGCTGCGCGAGCGTAATGCGCTGCTGGTGGCTGCAGGCTATGCGCCCATGTACCGCGAACGCCCGCTGGCCGACCCGGCGCTGGACGCAGCACGGCAGGCGGTGGAACTCATACTCAAAAGCCACGAGCCCTACCCTGCTCTGGCAGTTGACCGGCACTGGAACCTCATCGCCGCCAACCGCATGGTGGCACCATTGATGGCAGGTGCCGACGCATCACTTCTGCAGGCGCCCATGAACGTGCTGCGGATGAGCCTGCACCCCAAAGGCATTGCAGGCAACATCGTCAACATCGTGCAGTGGCGCACCCATCTTTTCGAGCGCCCGCGGCAGCAGATTGCCGCAACGGCAGACCCAGTGCTGATTGAACTTCTGGCAGAACTCAAGGCTTACCCTGTGCCAGCAAGCGCCAGCGCTGATACGCTGGATGGCGAACACGCGGGCGTGGTGATGCCTTTGAGATTCCGCACACCGCATGGCGTGCTGTCACTGATCAGCACCACCACCATCTTCGGCTCACCCGTTGACGTGACCCTGCAGGAACTGGCGCTGGAAACCTTTTTTCCAGCCGACGATTTCACACGGCAGGTTTTGCAGTCGCTGTGAGGACTATGTGAGTGATGCCGCTGTCGGTCATGACTGACAGCCTGCGCCGTCCACCGCTGATGCAGGGGCACTGGAGCGCATCCTAGAGTGAAACATCAACCACTCAATCAATGGAGCAAACCAATGAGCAGCAAGACCGACCAGCACACCCTGTGGGACCTCATCAAGGACATCAAGTTCGGGATGCTGACGCACCGCCACGCCAACGGCGAACTGCACAGCCACCCGCTGACGACGCAAAACAAGTCGGACGACGAAGGTGCGAACCTCTACTTTTTCATTTCCCGCAAGAGCGAGCTGGGCCAGCGCATCCTGCAGGACGGCAATGTCAATGTCTCTTATGCAGACCCCGGTGACGACAGCTATGTGTCGGTTTCAGGCACGGCCACGATTCTGGAAGACCAGGCCAAGAAGGAAGCTCTTTTCAACGCGATAGCGAAAGCATGGTTTCCAGGCGGCGCGACCGACCCTGATCTGGCACTGTTGCAGGTAGCCATAGGCCATGCCGAGTACTGGGACGTCAGCGACAGCAAGATGGTGCAACTGGCCAAAATGGCCAAGGCGGCCATCACGGGCGAGCCGCCGAAAAAACTCGGTGAACACAAGGAACTCAGTGTTTCCTGAAACCCTGAAGTAAGAGAAAACAGTCCATGACTTTTCTCACCTTCAACAAGGCAACTGACCCCACAGCCCCGGACGATCTGCGCATCAACCCGGAGGCTGTGCTGTTTGTGGAAGCTTCCCGCGCCGACCTGCTCGGCCAAACCACCATTCAACTGCTGGGTCAGGGTACTGTGGTCAATGCGGTCACCGAATCTGTGGGTACGGTAGTGAGTTCAATTGCCGCTGGGTTGAAAAGCCCAGGTTTGGTAGGTGCGATGCGGCACTACCTTGCAACGACACCCGAGGATGGGGCCAGCACTGTCTATATCGCGCCGGGCAACGTGAGTTATGTGCGCCCGAATGTGCCCGAGACGCACGACTTCTGGTATGTACGTTTTGTAGACGGGTCGGAATTGCGGATTGTCGATCCGTTGCCTGCGGGTTTGTAGCCCACGCCGGCCGAAAAAAGGCCTTGCGACAATCGCGAGGCCTTTTTTGCATCTGTGATTCGCGCTCTGAAACTGAAGTTGGCCCGAGTGCGCGAATGACGCATTAGAACTACAACTATTGATCCCCAAATGGGAACATGATAGAGTTCACCGATGCGGGTTATTGCTTTAAGCACACTTCGTGACTTCTGGGTAAAACATCCAGACGCATTGGAGCCACTGAGTGCGTGGTACGCCATTGTCAGCCGCGTCCATTGGGCATCACCCTCAGAGGTGAAAGCAGCCTATCGCAACGCCAGTTTTGTAGCAGGGAATCGCGTAGTTTTTAACATCAAGGGGAACGACTATCGGCTGGTGGTGGCGATGCACTACAACCGCCAGATCGCTTACATCCGCTTTGTAGGAACCCATCGTCAATATGACCAGATCAACGCCGTTACCGTGTGAGGACATCATGAATATTCACCCCATCCGTACCAAAGCAGATTACCGCGCCGCCATGCAACGCATAGATGCAGTGTGGGACGCAAAACCAAAATCGCCTGAAGCTGACGAGTTGGAGGTACTCAGCCTGCTGGTCGAAGAGTATGAAAAAAAGCACATCACAGTCCCGAAAGTAGATCCGGTCAGCCTGTTGCTGCATGTAATGGAAGCGCGCCAACTAAGCCGCAAAGACCTGGAGCCCTACATAGGCTCACGCGCCCGCGTCGCCGAAGTTCTTAACCGTGTGCGTCCCTTGTCACTGGAAATGATTCGGCGTTTGTCAGCGGGGCTTGGTTTGCCTGCAGATTTGTTGATTGCTGGGTATGAGTTACGGCAGGTGGCTTGAAACTGCTCAGTATTGCGACAGCCATCCATTGAAGCCTCACTCTTTCTATACGTATGCAATTCGAACTAGAGCCACATCATCGGGATTTAACAAACGAACAACTACTCGACGAGTTAAGGCGTGTGGCCGTGTTCTTGAAACGAAGCACCGTAACGATTGACCAATTCAACGAACATGCAAAATTTCACAGTACAACGCTCGCCCGACGCTTTGGATCTTGGTTCAAGGCTCTTGAAGCGGCAGGTCTAGAGAAGTCCCGGAATTTACACCTAACAAATGAGCAGTTGTTCGAAAATCTCGTTACGGTCTGGCTTAAGCTTGGCCGTCAGCCCAAATATCAAGACCTTACAAAGAACACTTCGTCGT
The DNA here is from genome assembly GCF_016185115.1 of Polaromonas sp. Taxonomy (GTDB): domain Bacteria; phylum Pseudomonadota; class Gammaproteobacteria; order Burkholderiales; family Burkholderiaceae_C; genus Polaromonas. Next base: position 362,072 of record NZ_JACPOF010000029.1, read on the forward strand.
TCTCCGCTGGAACTTACGAGAAACGATTTGCTACTTGGCGAAGAGCGCTAGAGGCATTTGTTGCGTGGGCCAATGAAGGAGCTTCTCCTGAGATGGCCTCGAAAAGCGTCATCCAATCGCAGAATCACCGTACCCCACGAAATATCAACTGGCGGTTACGCGCCTTAGTGCTGATGCGAGATGGTGCACGATGCCAGCTATGCGGTGTTGAGGCGCGAAATGGTGCCACGCTTCACGTGGATCACATAAGGCCATGGAGTGAGGGCGGTGAAACGGTTTGTGAAAATCTACAAATTCTTTGTCACGTTTGCAATATCGGGAAAAGCAATCTTTTTCCTTCAAAAACTTAACTCCGATATAAAAATGAGTATCGAACACGTCTGTGTCGCGTGACAGATAGCGTACGAATTTTCTAAATCGTTAGTAATGAAAAAGCGGCCCGAAGGCCGCATTTTCATTTGTGTGGTGTTGATATAAAAATCAAGCCGCCACACCATCCTTGACTGTATCTGCCATATCGGTGTAATCCTTGACCTGGTCGAAGTTCAGGTACTGATAGATCTGGTCGCTGGATGCGGTCAGCACGCCCATGTCGCTCATGTACTCGGCCTTGGTCGGGATGCGGCCAAGCTTGGAGCAGATCGCAGCCAGTTCGGCAGAACCGAGATACACATTGGAGTTTTTGCCAAGGCGGTTGGGGAAGTTGCGGGTCGAGGTAGAGAACACCGTGGCGCCCTCTTTCACCTGCGCCTGGTTGCCCATGCACAGGCTGCAGCCCGGCATTTCCATACGCGCACCGGCAGAACCCAGAACGCCGTAATGGCCTTCCTCGGTCAGCTGCCTGGCATCCATCTTGGTGGGCGGCGCCATCCAGAGCTTGACGGGAATGTCGCGCTTGTTTTCGAGCAGCTTGGACGCTGCGCGGAAATGGCCGATATTGGTCATGCAGCTGCCGATGAACACTTCGTCGATCACGGCGCCGGCGACATCGGACAGCGTCTTCACGTCATCAGGGTCGTTCGGGCAGGCCACGATGGGTTCGTGGATGTCGGCGAGGTCGATCTCGATGACGGCTGCGTATTCGGCATCTGCGTCGCCCTTGAGCAACTTCGGGTCTGCCAGCCAGGCTTCCATGGCGGCGATGCGGCGGTTGATGGTGCGAACATCGGAGTAACCCGAAGCAATCATCCACTTGAGCATGGTGATGTTGCTGGTGATGTACTCAATGATGGGTTCCTTGTTCAGGTGAACCGTGCAGCCGCCGGCAGAGCGTTCTGCGGATGCATCGCTGAGTTCAAACGCCTGCTCGACCTTGAGGTCTGGCAAGCCTTCGATTTCAAGAATGCGGCCCGAGAAGATGTTCTTCTTGCCCTGTTTGGCCACCGTCAGCAGGCCTGCCTTGATGGCGTAGAGCGGAATGGCGTTGACGAGGTCACGCAGGGTGATGCCGGGCTGCATTTCGCCCTTGAAGCGCACCAGCACCGATTCTGGCATGTCCAGCGGCATGACGCCGGTGGCTGCGCCAAAAGCCACCAGGCCGGAGCCCGCAGGAAAGCTAATGCCGATGGGGAAACGTGTGTGGCTGTCGCCGCCGGTGCCGACGGTGTCGGGCAGCAGCATGCGGTTAAGCCAGCTGTGGATGATGCCGTCACCCGGGCGCAGCGGAATGCCGCCACGGTCGCTCATGAACTCGGGCAGTTCGTGGTGCATCTTCACGTCGACAGGCTTGGGGTAAGCCGCCGTGTGGCAGAAGGACTGCATAACGAGGTCTGCGCTGAAACCGAGACAGGCCAGGTCTTTCAACTCGTCGCGCGTCATCGGGCCAGTGGTATCTTGCGAACCCACAGACGTCATTTTTGGTTCGCAATAGGTACCGGGGCGAACGCCCTGGCCTTCTGGCAGGCCAACAGCACGGCCAACCATCTTCTGCGCCAGCGTGAAGCCGCGGCCGTTGTCTTCCGGTGCCACAGGCAAACGGAACTGTGTGGACACAGGCAGGCCCAGCGCAAAACGCGCCTTGGCGGTCAGGCCACGGCCAACGATCAGGGGAATACGACCGCCAGCACGCACTTCATCAAGCAGCACGTCGCTTTTCAGCTTGAACTCGGCAATCACCTTACCGTCTTTCAGGGCCTTGCCCTCGTAGGGGCGCAGCTCGATCACGTCACCCATGGCCATCTGGCTCACGTCGAGCTCGATGGGCAGTGCGCCGGAGTCTTCCATGGTGTTGTAGAAAATCGGGGCGATTTTCGAACCCAGGCAGACGCCACCGAAACGCTTGTTAGGCACAAAAGGAATGTCTTCGCCGGTGAACCACAACACGGAGTTGGTGGCTGACTTGCGTGAAGACCCGGTACCGACCACATCGCCCACATAGGCGACAAGATTGCCCTTGGCCTTGAGTTCTTCAATGAACTTGACCGGGCCGCGTTTGCCGTCTTCCTCAGGCGTGATACCGGGGCGGGCATTCTTGTGCATGGCCAGTGCGTGCAGCGGGATGTCGGGGCGGCTCCAGGCATCAGGTGCGGGCGAGAGGTCATCGGTGTTGATCTCGCCGGCGACCTTGAAGACCGTCAGCTTGATGGATTCAGGCACCTCAGGGCGGCTGGTAAACCACTCGGCATCGGCCCAGCTTTGCAGCACGGCCTTGGCGTATTTGTTGCCCTTGGCGGCTTTTTCCTGCACATCATGGAACTGGTCGAACATCAGCAGGGTGTTCTTCAGGCCGCTGGCGGCCTGCGTGGCCACACTGTCTTCAGCGTCGTCAAGCAATTCGATCATCGGGCTGATGTTGTAGCCGCCCAGCATGGTGCCCAGCAGCTGCGTGGCTTTTTCACGCGAGATCAGCGCGCACTTTTCAGTGCCGTGCGCCACCGCAGCCAGGTAGCTGGCCTTGACCTTGGCAGCCGCATCAACACCGGCAGGCACGCGGTGCGTGATCAGTTCAACCAGAAATGCTTCTTCACCCTTGGGCGGGTTCTTGAGCAGTTCGATGACTTCACCGGTCTGCTTTGCGGACAGTGGCAACGGCGGGATGCCGAGCACCGAACGTTCGGCGACGTGGTTGCGGTAGGTTTGCAGAAAACTGCTGGTTGTTTCGGCTGACATGCGGGCTTCTCCTGTAATCAAAATCGTGAGGGCAATGCTTTTTTTATTTGGCGGCAGTGGCAGTGGCAGCAGAAGCGGGCTTCACCGGCCAATCGAGCAGGCCTGGAACCGGGTTTTTCCTGAGGTCTTCCGCCATCGTCATCTGGACCGGGCTCATGCATTCGTCAGCAAGACGCGTGCCGAGTTTCTGGCTCATCAGCATGGACTTGTTGCCCAGCTGGATCCAGAGCGCGCCGCGACGCGGGTCTTCAAGACGGACGGCACCGGTACGGGCTTCAACCGGGTGCATGCTGAAACGCGCGCCCTTGGTCTGCACGACGAAAAAGCCGGGACGCTTTTCGCTTGCGGTGATGGTGACGCTGGCGCCCAGTTCACAGGGGATGACACCCACATACACGCGCTTGGCAATTTCCAGGTCGGCTTCGGTGAGCTTGACGTTCGGGTCATCGTCAATCGGCGTCACCTCTTCAACCGCCTTCAAGGCGGAGCGCCTGACTTCGGCGGGGCTTTTCTTTGCGGCTGGCTTGGCAGCCGGTTTGGCGGCGGCTTTGGCAGGAGCGGCAGGTGCCGCAGTTTGCGCCAGAACCACGGCAGGGGCAGCAAGAATCATTGCAGCGGTGAGAAAATTTTTCATGGGTGTCCTTGAAATGATCGGCATGTGTGGAAAGGTTGGTGAATGCCTCAGGCGAAATATGCCTGAGCCTCCTCCGGTAATGCCCGGCCCGTCTGGTGTGCACGTTCAAGCACCTGCCAGAAAAAACGGTAGCTGGCACGGTCGTGCAGCGTTCCGTCAAAACTGGTGGGCGCCCAATCGGCACGTACGGCAGCAGCTATTATTTTTGTAGCGGTATCAATCTCGCCTTCGCCCGGGGCAAAGGCTTCGAGAATCGGTCGGATCTGGTCCGGATGGATGCTCCACATGCGGGTGTACCCCAGTTCACGCGACGCACGGCGGGCGGCGCTGGCCATGGCGGCAGTGTCCTTGAACTCGGTGACAACACAATGTGACGGCACCTTGCCGTAAGCATGACAGGCAGACGCAATTTCAAGCTTGGCGCGTACCACCAGCGGATGTGTGAACTGGCCCTGCCCGCTCATCCCGTCCGCAGGAATCGCGCCGCCGTGGCTGGAAACAAAATCCATCAGCCCAAAGCTGATGGACTGCACACGCGGATGCGCGGCAATGTCAAACGCATTGCGCACTGCCAGGGGGGACTCGACCAGCACGTGAAGCGGAAGGTCTGGCGCCGAAGCCGCCAGAAGCGCTTTTTCAGCCCTCACCACGTCATCCACCGACTCGACCTTGGGCACCATGATGTGGCACAGGTGGCGCGACAGCTTGCCCGCAATCACCGCGATGTCGGATTCAAATGCCGGGTGATCTACCGCATGCACGCGCACAGCCACGCGCGCCTTGTCTGCAGCCAGTGCCGCCAGCGCCACCACCATGGCCGCGTGCTCGGCCTCGCCGCCAACAGGCGCGCCGTCTTCGCAATCGAGCGTGACGTCAAAAACGCAGGCGCCGAACTCTTCCATCATTTCTGCCTGCAACTGCAGGCTCTTGCGCATGCGCGCCTCAACACCGCTGTAGTGGTCGCAGACCGGCAGCATGGTCGAGGCGGCCTGCGCACCAAGAAGTACCTGGCGCGGATTCATTGCGACAGGCCCTTCAGGCAGAGGCAGCAGAAACAGCTGTAGAGCGATGGATGCCAGCCGCTCATGAGCACAGTGGGTACAAGTTCTAGGCTCAGGTCAGGTCTGTTGCCGGGGCTTATCAGAGCAGGTGCTTGACGCCGTCCTGTTCGCCCTTGAGCTCGTCCAGGGTCTTGTTGATGCGTTCACGGCTGAAAGCGTCGATCTCGAGGCCTTCGACCAGCTTGTATTCGCCACCTTCACAGGTCACGGGGAAACCGAACATGACGTCCTTGGGAATGTCGTACTGGCCATCCGAAGGAATGCCCATGGTGACCCACTTGCCGTTGGTACCCAGCGCCCAGTCACGCATGTGGTCAATGGCGGCGTTGGCAGCAGAAGCAGCTGAAGACAGGCCACGCGCTTCAATGATGGCAGCGCCGCGCTTGCCCACGGTCGGCAGGAAGGTGTTGGCGTTCCATTCCTGGTCGTTGATCATCTTGGCAACGCTCTCGCCATTGATGGTGGCGAAGCGGTAGTCGGCGTACATCGTGGGCGAATGGTTGCCCCAGACGGTGAGTTTTTCGATATCGGCCACGGCCTTGCCGGTCTTGGCAGCGATCTGGCTGGCCGCACGGTTGTGGTCCAGGCGCAGCATGGCGGTGAAGTTCTTGCGTGGCAGGTCAGGCGCGCTCTTCATGGCGATGTAGGCATTGGTGTTGGCGGGGTTGCCGACGACCAGCACCTTGACATTGCGGCTGGCAACCGCGTTGAGGGCCTTGCCCTGCGCCGTAAAGATGGCACCGTTGACGGCGAGCAGCTCTGCGCGCTCCATGCCCGGGCCGCGGGGACGCGAACCGACCAGCAGTGCGTAATCAGCGTCCTTGAATGCGGTCATCGGGTCGCTGTGGGCTTCCATGCCGACCAGCAGCGGGAAAGCGCAGTCGTCGAGTTCCATCATGACGCCCTTGAGCGCTTTTTGCGGGCCTTCAACCGGCACTTCGAGCAATTGAAGGATCACGGGCTGGTCCTTGCCCAGCATTTCGCCGGATGCAATGCGGAACAGCAGTGCGTAACCGATTTGGCCAGCTGCACCGGTAACTGCAACGCGGACGGGTTTCTTGCTCATGATTGAAGGACTTTCAAGTTGGTTAGATTGGAAATCTGGAAGATCGGGATGTGAAATGCGGCGTTTGGCATGTAGCAACACGCCAGCCGGAGCGCTGGTTCAGCCGAAGATTTTACGCCCGAAAAAGGGTAAACGTCAATTTGTCTTATGTCTTATATAAGATATGATTGACAAACATTTTCATACAAAACCATGGCCGCCGTTCCACCCTTCCCGACCGCGCCTTCTGCTGATGATTTTGCAGGGGCAACGCCTGCTTTCAGCCCGCTGTACCAGCAGATCAAGGGCCTGATATTGCAAAGCCTGCAGTCCGGCGAGTGGAAGCCCGGCGAAGCCATCCCCTCGGAGATGGATCTCGCTGCGCGCTACCGCGTCAGCCAGGGCACGGTGCGCAAGGCGATTGATGAACTTGCCACCGACAACCTTGTGGTGCGCCGCCAGGGCAAGGGCACGTTTGTCGCCACACATGCCGAGCAGACCGTCCAGTTCCGTTTTCTCAAGCTGGTGCCCGACAGCGGGTCACCCGGCAGTGAAGGCCCTGCGCAGCGGGAGATTATTGACTGCCGCCGCCTGCGTGCCCCTGCCGACATTGCGCGCGCACTGGCCCTGCGCAGCGGTGACTCTGTTCTTCAGGCACGCCGCGTCCTCAGCTTTGCGGGAACGCCCACCATTCTTGAAGACATCTGGCTGCCGGCTGCACCGTTCAAGGGTTTGACTGCAGAGCGCCTGGCCAACTACCACGGCCCCATGTATGCACTCTTTGAAACCGAGTTCAACGTACGCATGGTCAGGGCTGAGGAAAAAATTCGCGCAGAACCCGCAATTGACGGTCGTGAGTTGCTGCTCAAAGTACCGCACGGCGCGCCGCTTCTCAGCGTTGAGCGCATTGCCTACACCTATCAGGATGTACCGATGGAACTGCGCCGCGGTTACTACCGCACCGATACGCACCACTATCACAACACGCTGAACTGAGCGCCGGTCCATGGCAGGCTTCAAGGGCAACAAGGCAGCCTTGCCCAGCAAGACCTGCATCGCCTGCGGGCGGGAGATGGTGTGGCGCAAGAGCTGGGCCAAAAACTGGGATGACGTCAAATACTGCTCGGACGCGTGCCGTGCGGGCAAACACAGACCCTCCAGACCGGTAAATCCGCTGGCATCCTGAAAGCCCGCCTTGACGACCCGGTCAACCTGAAACCCGGATAAATACCAACAAGTCACAAATTAGAATGATCGGTATGAAGCTGGAGTCATGTCGTAACCTCGTCTTTGTTCTGGGCGACCAGCTGGATGAGGAATCGTCGGCCTTTGACGGCATTGATACAGATCAGGACGTCGTGCTGATGGTTGAAGCCGCTGAAGAATCGACTCATGTCTGGTCGCACAAGGCACGCACCACCCTGTTTCTTTCAGCCATGCGCCACTTTGCGCAGGACCTCGCGCAGCGGCCGGCCCCATTACGGGTTGAATACCGCTCGCTGCACGTCGAACGGGATGCGACGCTTGCCGAGGGCCTGGGCGCAGCCCTCCTGAAGTACCACCCACAACGCCTCATCTGCGTGGAGCCCGGAGACCTTCGGGTCAGGCAGATGATTGAAGCAGAGATGGCCTCTGCTTCTACAACAAAGCTGGAATGGCGCGAAGACAGACATTTTTTATGCAGCGTTTCGCAGTTTCGGGCCTGGGCAGGCCAATCCGCCAGCCTTCGCATGGAGTTTTTCTACCGCACCATGCGCAAACAATACCGGGTGTTGATGGACGGCGACAAACCCGTCGGTGGCAAGTGGAACTACGACGCTGAAAATCGCAAGGGCTTTGGCCGCGCCGGCCCTCAGGATGTCCCACGGCTTCCAGTATTTGAACCTGACACCGTGACCCGCGAGGTGATGGCGCTGGTTGAAAAGGACTTTGCCGATCACCCGGGCAAGCTGGAACACTTCAACTGGCCGGTAACGCGCAAGGATGCCTTGCTCGCCCTGGATGATTTCATTGAGCACCGATTGCCCCTCTTTGGCGCGCATCAGGACGCCATGTGGACGCATCTTGATTTCGGTTGGCATTCGTTGTTGTCGAGTTCGCTCAACCTGAAGCTGCTCAATCCGCTGGAGGTGGTACTCGCTGCCGGGAAGGCATGGCGTGAGCGGGATCTGGACCTGGCCAGCGTCGAGGGCTTCATTCGCCAGATACTGGGCTGGCGTGAATTCATCCGGGGTGTGTACTTTCTCGACATGCCCGGGCTGAAGACCGCCAACCACTTTGGCCATAAAAATGCCCTGCCCGCCTGGTACTGGACCGGCGATACGCATATGAACTGCATGCGCCAGTGCATTGGCCAGACCCTGGAAAATGGCTATTCACACCATATACAGCGGCTGATGGTGACCGGCATGTTCGGGGTGATGGCCCAAATCACGCCACAACAACTGTGCGACTGGTATCTTGCCGTCTATGTGGATGCGGTCGAATGGGTGGAACTGCCCAACACGGCCGGCATGGCCCTCTTCGCAAATGGCGGGCGCTTTACGTCCAAGCCCTACATCGCAAGCGGCGCGTACGTGAAACGCATGAGTAACTATTGCAGCAGTTGTAAGTACGACCCCGAAACCCGGACCGGACCCGCGGCCTGCCCCATGACCACGCTGTACTGGAATTTCCTTGACACGCGTGAGGCAGCGCTGGCAAATAACCAGCGCACTGCCCTGATGGTCAAAAACCTGCAGCGCATGACAACAGCGCAACGCGAGGAAGTTGGCCTGCGCGCATCTGAAATGCTCGGAAACCTCGACTCACTCTAGGCCCGGATCAAGGCAAGCTGCATGCAAACAATAGTAAAACTACCTAACCCGACCAAAAATTCAAGTCATGCGCGCCATGCACATAAGCTCATGCTGCATTGCAATAGAATCCTGAGTTGAGCAAATCTTGCCGGTTACCAAGCAGTTACTCAAAATATAGAAAGCCACGTATGTCCGAATCAGCGACAACCGCAGTGAAGAAGCGGCCCGAGTTCCGCAACATCAACGCCATCACCGATCTCCCCACCTACCGCTTGCCCGCTGCCGGCATCGTCTCCATCCTCCACCGCATCAGCGGGGCCATCATGTTTTTGCTGATGCCCTTCATCATCTGGATGTTTGACACCTCGATTTCTTCTGAAATCTCCTTCGCACGATTTACCTCCGCTTTCAACGTCGGCATGCTGTATTTGCCAGGCTTTATCTGGAAGCTGGTGGCACTGGCCCTGATCTGGGCCTACTTGCATCATTTCATCGCCGGCCTGCGCCACCTCTGGATGGACACCAGCCACGATGCCGTGAGCAAGGAATTCGGCAAGACTTCAGCTGTGGTGACGCTGGTCCTGAGCATCGGCCTCACGCTGGTGCTGGGCGCCAAGCTGTTCGGCCTGTACTAATACAACAAGGAGCATCAGAAAATGGCAGTTAATTACGGCTCCAAGCGCATCGTTGTCGGCGCCCATTACGGTCTGCGCGACTGGCTGGCACAGCGTGTCACCGCCGCCCTGATGGCCCTGTTCACCCTCATCGTCCTGGCGCAGGTCATCTTCAGCAAAGGCCCTATCGGTTACGACAAGTGGTCCGGCATCTTCTCGTCACAATGGATGAAGACCCTCACCTTTGTGGTCATCATTGCCCTGCTGTATCACGTCTGGGTCGGCATGCGCGACATCTGGATGGACTACATAAAGCCGGTCTGGCTCAAGCTGGTCCTCAATGTCTTCACGATTGCATGGCTGGTGGGTTGCGCCGGCTGGGCGATCCAGGTTCTGTGGCGCGTCTGACCAGATACCGCCCGCAAGACAATAAATACCCCACATAAAAATCATGACCGCAACTTCCAAACTCCCCAAGCGCAAATTTGACGTCGTCATCGTCGGTGCCGGCGGCTCCGGCATGCGCGCATCCCTGCAGCTGGCGCGTGCCGGCCTCAATGTCGCAGTGCTTTCCAAAGTTTTCCCGACCCGCTCGCACACTGTCGCGGCCCAGGGCGGCATTGGTGCCTCCCTCGGCAACATGAGTGAAGACAACTGGCACTACCATTTCTATGACACCGTCAAGGGTTCCGACTGGCTCGGCGACCAGGACGCGATCGAATTCATGTGCCGTGAAGCACCCAAGGTCGTCTATGACCTCGAACACATGGGCATGCCGTTTGACCGCAATCCCGATGGCACGATTTACCAGCGCCCCTTCGGCGGCCACACCGCCAACTACGGTGAAAAGCCTGTTCAGCGCGCCTGCGCGGCGGCCGACCGTACGGGCCACGCCATGCTGCACACGCTGTACCAGCAGAACGTCAAGGAAAAAACCAGTTTCTTCGTCGAGTGGATGGCACTGGACCTGATTCGTGACGAGGCTGGCGACGTGGTCGGCGTGACCGCGATTGAAATGGAAACTGGCGACGTTCACATCTTCGAAGCCAAGACCACCATGCTGGCCACCGGCGGCGCAGGCCGCATCTTTGCCGCATCGACCAATGCCTTCATCAACACCGGCGACGGCCTGGGCATGGCGGCACGTGCCGGTATTCCGCTGGAAGACATGGAGTTCTGGCAGTTCCACCCCACCGGCGTGGCCGGTGCAGGCGTGCTGCTGACCGAAGGCTGCCGCGGTGAAGGCGCGATTCTTCGCAACAGCGAAGGCGAGCGCTTCATGGAACGTTACGCCCCGACGCTGAAAGACCTGGCACCGCGTGATTTCGTGTCGCGCTCCATGGACCAGGAAATCAAGGAAGGCCGTGGCTGCGGCCCCAACAAGGACTACATCCTGCTGGACATGACCCACCTGGGCGTGGACGCCATCATGAAGCGCCTGCCGTCGGTGTTCGAGATTGGCCACAACTTTGCCAACGTCGACATCACGAAAGAACCGATTCCCGTCGTCCCGACCATCCACTACCAGATGGGCGGCATTCCGACCAACATCCATGGCCAGGTCGTCACGCAGGATGCGAACAACCAGAGCCAGGTCGTCAACGGCCTGTACGCGGTGGGTGAATGCTCATGTGTCAGCGTGCACGGCGCCAATCGCCTGGGCACCAACTCGCTGCTCGACCTGCTGGTCTTCGGCAAGGCAGCCGGCAATCACATCGTCGAATACGCGAAGACCACCACGCACAAACCCCTGCCTGCAGATGCGGCCGACAAGACCCTGGCCCGTATCGCGCGCCTGGACAACGCCACAGGCGGCGAATACGCACAGGACGTTGCCAACGACCTGCGCAACGCCATGCAGCAGCACGCCGGTGTGTTCCGCACCCAGGCCATCCTGGACGAAGGTGTGGCAAAGATTGCAGCCATGCGCGAGCGCGTGGCCAACATCGGCCTGAAAGACAAGTCAAAAATCTTCAACACCGCACGCATCGAGGCGCTGGAAGTTGAAAACCTGATCGAAGCGGCGCAGGCGACCATCGTTTCCGCCGCAGCCCGCAAGGAAAGCCGCGGCGCGCACTCGGTCGATGACTACGGCGATACGCCAGAGCATCCAAACGGCCGCAACGACACCGACTGGCACAAACACACGCTCTGGTACAGCGAAGGCAGCCGCCTGGCTTACAAGCCCGTGCAGATGAAGCCACTCACCGTCGAGTCCGTGCCCCTCAAGACCCGAACGTTCTAAGCGTCCGTTCAAGAAGCAAAAACAGTCGGCCCCGCGATCCATAAAAATCGAGAACCCACATGACCAAACGTACCTTTCAGATTTACCGCTACGACCCGGATACCGATGCCAAGCCTTACATGCAGACCATCGAGGTCGAGCTGGACGGCCACGAGCGCATGCTGCTGGACGCGCTGATGAAGCTCAAGGCGCAGGACCCGAGCATCAGCTTTCGCCGTTCATGCCGCGAAGGCGTCTGCGGCTCCGATGCGATGAACATCAATGGCAAGAATGGCCTGGCCTGCCTGACCAACATGAACACGCTCAAGGGCACCATCGTGCTCAAGCCGCTGCCCGGCCTGCCCGTGGTGCGCGACCTGATCGTCGACATGACGCAGTTCTTCAAGCAGTACAACTCGATCAAGCCCTACCTGATCAACGACAACCTGCCGCCCGAGAAAGAGCGCCTGCAAAGCCCCGAAGAGCGCGACGAGCTCAATGGCCTGTACGAGTGCATCCTGTGCGCCAGCTGCTCGACAAGCTGCCCCAGCTTCTGGTGGAACCCGGACAAGTTTGTCGGCCCGGCCGGTTTGCTGCAGGCCTACCGCTTCATCGCCGACAGCCGTGACGAAGCCACGGGTGAGCGCCTCGACAACCTCGAAGACCCTTACCGCCTGTTCCGCTGCCACACCATCATGAACTGCGTCGACGTTTGCCCGAAGGGCCTGAACCCCACAAAAGCAATCGGCAAGATCAAGGAAATGATGGTGTTGCGGGCCCTGTAATTACTCGATTCATGCAAGTCATTGACGCCCTCCTCGACGAACGCGCCCTGAGCAAGCTCAGGTGGCGCTGCCGTCGGGGCCTGCTCGAAAACGACCTCCTCATCGAACGCTTTTTTGCCCGGCACGAAGCCACTTTGACCGTCCGGCAGGCCAAAGGCATGAATGATTTAATGGAGTTGTCCGACAATGACCTCCTGGACCTTTTGCTAAAAAGAAAAGAAGCCTCACAGCTCTCAGAGCCTGATTCACAGGCCACTGCATCCACTCCCGAAGCTCTCGAAGTTCTCTACCTGTTACGTCCAGCCGCAAGCCCGGCCGTGACTGCCCCTGTTTGACCTGACCAGAAAGAAGCATGAAATGAAGCTAGCTGACAATAAAGCCACCCTGTCCTTCAGCAACGGCAGCCCGAGCATTGATTTGCCGGTTTACAAGGGCAATGTCGGCCCTGACGTGGTCGACATCCGCAAGCTGTACGCGCAGACCGGCATGTTCACGTATGACCCGGGCTTCCTGTCCACCGCGTCCTGCCAGTCGGCCATCACCTACATCGACGGCGACAAGGGTGAGCTGCTGTACCGCGGCTACCCCATCGAGCAGCTGGCCACCAACTGCGATTACATGGAAACCTGCCACCTGCTGCTGTACGGAGAGCTGCCGAACGCCAAGGGCAAGGCCGACTTCACACGCACCGTGACCATGCACACCATGGTCAACGAGCAGATGCAGTTCTTCCTGCGCGGGTTCCGCCGTGATGCGCACCCGATGGCCATCATGACCGGCCTGGTTGGCGCGCTGTCGGCCTTCTACCACGACAGCACGGACATCAACAATCCCGAGCACCGCGAGATCGCCGCGATCCGCCTGATCGCCAAGATGCCAACGCTGGTCGCCATGGCATACAAGTACACCGTGGGCCAGCCCTACATGTACCCCAAGAACGACCTGAGCTACGCCGGCAACTTCCTGCACATGATGTTTGCAACTCCGTGCGAAGACTACAAGGTCAACCCTGTGCTCGAACGTGCGCTGGACCGCATCTTCATCCTGCACGCAGACCACGAACAAAACGCCTCGACCTCTACCGTGCGCCTGTGCGGTTCGTCCGGCACCAACCCGTTTGCCGCGATTGCAGCCGGTGTGGCCTGCCTCTGGGGTCCCGCACACGGCGGCGCCAACGAAGCAGCCCTGAACATGCTGGGCGACATCCAGAAAAACGGCGGCATCGAGAAAATAGGTGACTTCATCAAGCAGGTGAAGGACAAGAACTCCGGCGTCAAGCTGATGGGCTTTGGCCACCGCGTCTACAAGAACTATGACCCGCGCGCCAAGCTCATGCAGGAAACCTGCAAGGAAGTGCTGAAGGAAATGGGCCTTGAAAACGACCCGCTGTTCAAGCTGGCCATGGCCCTGGAAAAAATTGCCCTGGAAGACGACTACTTTGTCTCGCGCAAGCTCTACCCCAATGTCGACTTCTACTCTGGCATTGTGCAAAAAGCCATCGGCATCCCCGTGCCGCTGTTCACCGCCGTCTTCGCGCTGGCCCGTACCGTCGGCTGGATTGCCCAGCTGAACGAAATGATCAGCGACCCTGAATACAAGATTGGCCGTCCACGCCAGTTGTTCACCGGCTCCGAAACCCGCCAGGTCAAGCCCATCGCCCAGCGCTAGGCTGCGTCACAGGCACACAGCAGCACGAGTTGCCAGCCAGGCCCGCCAGATGGCAACGTCGGCGGGCTTTTTTACGCCTGCGTGAAGCTACTTCGCCCCACACTCCTTCAAAAACAAAGTTTCAGAGCGGCAGTCAGCTTCTGCTTACTATCAAATTTATAGCTGCTCACGTACGTATTTATTGGCCTGCAGCCGTTTTTATGCCTCAAAACAGGCCTTTTTTGATCCAAAAAAGCGGATTTGAAGCATCACCGACAGCTGGAAAGTCAGATTTTTAACGTGTACGGCAAAAAATTAACATCTACGTTAAAAATTGGCTGGCGAACTGAATCGCTCACGGCAAGTCGGCCATCGTGGATTGCGATGACAAACACCATCCGGTCAAGGCAAAATATCACCCATCGTCTCAAAAGGCGATGCTCAGTGTCTGTTCACACTATTTTCAGGAGATGCGTTGTGAGTCAAAAGGGCTGTGCGCAAGGCGCAAAACGCAGATGGGGTAGACCCCATCAAGGCTTTGCAACGCCGCGCACGGCCTTTTTGATCACAACCCGCAGGGAACGGGGTGAAAACAGCGCCACTCTGCGTTGCACTCCTGGGTCAGGCAGGTGCCTGAACGTCGTCGCGCGCCTTGATTGGCGCTGTTTTCACCGCGTTCGCACTCCTGAAAATAGTGTGAACAGACCCTGACCCATGTCCACCAAAAGCTCAGAACGCAACTTCGCGCGCCGCATAGACCTGACCTCGCTTCAGCTCTTTGTGGCCGTGTGCGAGCTGGGCAGCATTGGCAAGGCGGCAGAGCGTGAGTTCATTGCCGCCTCAGCCGTCAGCAAGCGTTTAAGCGACCTTGAAGCGACACTCGACACCCCCCTGCTCTACCGCCACACACGCGGTGTCGGCCTGACGCCTGCCGGCGAGAGCCTGCTGCACCATGCGCGCTCTGTGCTTTTCAGCCTTGAAAAAATGCAGGGCGAGCTCAGCGAATATGCCGACGGCGTGCGCGGCCATGTGCGGGTGCATGCCAGCATCTCGGCCATCGTGCAGTTTTTGCCCGAGGACCTGGGTGCCTTCATCGCCGGGCATCCGCAGATCAAGATCGACCTTGAGGAACACCTGAGCACCGAGGTCATGCGCGCCGTGCAGGAAGGCGCCGCCGACCTCGGCATCTGCAACACCGGGGTCGGGGCTGGCGAGTTGCAGACCATGCCCTACCGCAGCGACAAGCTGGTGCTAATCGTTCCCCGGGGTCATGCCCTTGCAGCGCTGGGCCCGATCCAGTTTGAAGCTGCGCTCGACTACGACCAGGTCGGCCTGCATTCGAACAGCTCGATTTACCTGGCCATGCGCCAGGCCGCTGCCGACGTGGGCCGAACCATCAAGCTGCGCATCCACGTCACCGGACTGGACGCCATGTGCCGCATGATCCAGAACGGCCTGGGCGTCGGCGTGATGCCGCATCGCGCGTTCGAGCTGATGCACGGCATGGGCGAACTGGCCGCCGTGCCGCTGCTTGACGAGTGGGCGACGCGCGACATCCAGCTGGTCGCGCGCGATTTTTCAACCCTGCCCGTGACGGCCCGCCTGCTGGTCGAACACCTGACGCAGCCGGCGAAAGATGCAGCGCCGGCGAAAAACAAATCTGCAGTGCGCGCCGCCGCCAGACCCGCCGCGGCGACCGCCTGAAAAGACAACACGAATCACCACAACAATTACCACGACCGAAAGCAAAAGGAAATCACCATGGGACGCACCCTCTACGACAAGATCTGGGACGAACACGTCGTTCATACCGAAGAAGACGGCACCTCGATTCTGTACATCGACCGCCATCTGGTCCACGAAGTCACCAGCCCGCAGGCATTTGAAGGCCTGCGCGAAGCCGGCCGCAAGGTCTGGCGCATCAGCTCCATCGTCGCCACCGCCGACCACAACACGCCCACCACAGGCTGGGAGCTGGGCTACGACGGCATCACCGACCTGGTCAGCAAGGAACAGATCACCACGCTGGATGCCAACATCAAGGAATCAGGCGCTGCAGCCTTCTTCCCGTTTCTCTCCAAACGCCAGGGTATCGTGCATGTTATGGGGCCTGAAAACGGCGCCACGCTGCCCGGCATGACGGTTGTTTGCGGCGACTCGCACACCTCCACCCACGGCGCTTTCGGCGCGCTGGCGCATGGCATTGGCACCAGCGAAGTCGAGCACGTGATGGCGACCCAGACGTTGCTGGCAAAAAAAGCCAAAAACATGCTGATCAAGGTCGAAGGCAAACTCGCCCCCGGCCTGACGGGCAAGGACATCGTGCTGGCCATCATCGGCAAGATTGGCACGGCGGGCGGTACCGGCTACGCCATTGAATTTGGCGGCTCGGCCATACGCGCGCTCAGCATGGAAGGCCGCATGACGGTCTGCAACATGGCGATTGAGGCCGGCGCTCGGTCCGGCCTCGTTGCGGTAGACCAGAAGACCATCGACTACGTCAAGGGCCGCCTGCTCTCGCCCACCGGCGTCGAGTGGGACATGGCTGTGAAGTACTGGAACACACTGCAGTCGGATGCCGATGCGAAGTTTGACGCTGTTGTCGAACTCGACGCCAGCCAGATCCAGCCGCAGGTCACCTGGGGCACCTCGCCCGAGATGGTGCTGCCCGTGACCGGCAAGACGCCAGACCCGGACAAGGAAAAAGACGCCAACAAGCGCGATGCCATCGAACGTGCGCTGAAATATATGGGCCTGGAGCCCGGCAAGGCCCTTGACGACATTTACGTCGACAAGGTCTTCATTGGCTCGTGCACCAACAGCCGCATTGAAGACATGCGCGAAGCCGCCGCCGTGATCAAGAAGATTGGCCAGAAAGTCGCCAAGAACGTCAAGCTGGCGATGGTTGTGCCCGGTTCAGGCCTGGTCAAGGAACAGGCAGAACGCGAAGGCCTGGACAAGATTTTTGTCGCCGCAGGTTTTGAATGGCGCGAGCCCGGCTGCTCGATGTGCCTGGCCATGAACGCCGACCGGCTGGAGCCGGGCGAGCGCTGCGCCTCGACCAGCAACCGCAACTTCGAAGGCCGGCAGGGCGCCGGCGGCCGCACCCACCTGGTCAGTCCGGCCATGGCAGCTGCTGCAGCCGTACACGGTCACTTCGTCGATATCAGAAAGTTTGCGTAAGGAACCATCATGCAGAAATTCACCGTACACAAAGGCCTGGTCGCTCCCATGGACCGCGAGAACGTCGACACCGACGCCATCATTCCCAAGCAGTTTCTGAAGTCCATCCGCAAGACGGGTTTTGGCCCCAACCTGTTTGACGCCTGGCGTTACCTCGACGAAGGTTTCCCGGGCCAGGACCCGGCCAGCCGCAAGCCCAACCCCGACTTCGTGCTGAACCAGCCGCGCTACAAGGGCGCGTCGGTGTTGCTGGCGCGCAAAAACTTTGGCTGCGGCTCCTCGCGTGAGCACGCGCCCTGGGCCCTGGACCAGTTTGGCTTTCGCGCCATCATTGCGCCCAGCTACGCCGACATCTTTTTCAACAACAGCTTCAAGAACGGCCTGCTTCCCATCGTGTTGCCGGAGGCACAAGTGGCAGCCCTGTTTGATGAAGCGCTGGCCTTTCCAGGCTATGAACTGACGATTGACCTTGAGCGCCAGGTCATCGTCAAGCCCGACGGCAAGGAACTGCCGTTTGATGTGCAGGCCTTCCGCAAATACTGCCTGCTCAACGGACTGGACGATATTGGACTGACCTTGCGCCAGAGCGACAAGATCAAGGCCTATGAGGCCGAACGCCTGGCCACCAAGCCCTGGCTCAACCACATGGCCACGCCAGGTTTTACCGGCTGAAAATCCGGGTTCGCGACAACTATCGCCATTTAAAACAATCGCTACAAGAAGACAGTAAAAATGAAAATCGCAATCCTGCCGGGTGACGGCATTGGCACAGAAATCGTCGCCGAGGCCGTCAAGGTCCTCAAGGTCCTGGACCTGAAGTTTGAAATGGAATCGGTACTGGTCGGCGGCGCCGCGTATGAAGCGCATGGCCACCCGCTGCCTGAAGCCACGCTCAAACTTGCAAAAGAATCGGATGCGATTCTGTTTGGCGCTGTCGGCGACTGGAAATACGACAAGCTGGACCGCCCGCTGCGCCCCGAGCAGGCCATTCTGGGCCTGCGCAAGAACCTGGGCCTGTTCGCAAACTTCCGCCCCGCCATCTGCTACCCGCAATTGGTGGACGCCTCCAGCCTGAAACGCGAACTGGTCGCCGGCCTGGACATCCTCATCATCCGCGAACTCACCGGCGACATCTACTTCGGCCAGCCACGCGGACGCCGTGTTTCACCTGACGGCCACTTCCTCGGCAGCGAGGAAGCCTTCGACACCATGCGCTATTCGCGCCCTGAGATCGAGCGCATCGCCCGTGTCGCCTTTGACGCCGCCCGCAAGCGCGGCAAGCGCGTCACCAGTGTGGACAAGGCCAACGTGCTGGAAACCTTTCAGCTCTGGAAAGACGTGGTCACCGAAATCGGCAAGGAGTACCCCGATGTCGCGCTCGACCACATGTACGTCGACAACGCCGCCATGCAGCTGGTCAAGGCGCCCAAGAAGTTCGACGTGGTGGTGACCGGCAATATGTTCGGCGACATCCTGTCTGACGCCGCCGCCATGCTCACCGGCTCCATCGGCATGCTGCCCTCGGCCAGCCTGAACGACAAAAACCAGGGCCTGTACGAGCCCAGCCACGGCAGCGCCCCCGACATCGCCGGCAAGGGCGTGGCCAATCCGCTGGCCACCATCCTCAGCGCCGCCATGATGCTGCGCTTCAGCCTGAACCAGCCGGAAGCGGCAGAACGCATTGAAAAAGCCGTGGATGCCGTGTTGACCCAGGGACTGCGCACACCCGATATCTACAGCGAAGGCACGACCAAGGTCGGCACGGTGGAGATGGGCAATGCGGTGGTCAAGGCGTTGAAATAGCCCCCACGGTTGCGCACAACGCGCAAGCGCCCTGCCCCCCGAGGGGGCCGCTGCGCCTGCGGTCTGGCAAAGCCAGTCCCGCGGCCCCTGCTTGCAAAGAGGAGCGCCGTCGATTCGCTACAATAGAGCCATGTTTAAAAACCCCGCACCCGTGAGCTTTGTCGCCGCTTCGCGCGCGACCAGCGCTGCGCCGGTTTTTAGCCAGATCACCAAAACGACCACCATTAAGGGCTAGCAAGCCTGGTTCGTCGTGCCCTGCCGGCTCGATGAGCCGGGCCAAAAAGCCTTATTTTTGACTTTTTGAAGGGCAACATCATGAAACTCAAGGGAAATCTCACGGGACTCGTCGGCTGGCGGGGCATGGTCGGCTCGGTGCTGATCGACCGCATGCAGGCCGAAGGCGACTTCGACCTGATCGAGCCAGTCTTCTTTTCGACTTCCAATGCCGGCGGCAAGGCCCCTGCGCAGGCGAAGAACGAAAAGACCCTGAAGGATGCCTACGACATCGACGCCCTGAAGAAATGCGACGTGATCATCACCGCCCAGGGCGGCGACTACACCTCTGAGGTCTTCCCCAAGCTGCGCGCCGCCGGCTGGGACGGCCACTGGATTGACGCCGCATCGACCTTGCGCATGAACAGCGATGCCATCATCGTGCTGGACCCGGTCAACCTGCCCGTCATCCAGAACGCCATGAGCAAGGGCGGCAAGAACTGGATTGGCGGCAACTGCACCGTCAGCTGCATGCTCATGGGCGTGGGCGCACTCTACAAGGCCGGTCTGGTCGAGTGGATGACCAGCATGACCTATCAGGCCGCTTCAGGCGGCGGCGCGCAGCACATGCGTGAACTGCTGACCCAGTACGGCACGCTCAACAGTGAAGTGCGCGCCCTGCTGGACGACCCGAAGTCCGCCATCCTTGAAATCGACCGCCGCGTGCTGGCCAAACAGCAGTCGCTGACTGCCGACGAAACCGCCAACTTCGGCGTGCCACTGGGCGGCTCGCTGATCCCCTGGATCGACAAGGATCTGGGCGACGGCATGAGCAAGGAAGAATGGAAAGGTGGCGCAGAAACCAACAAGATCCTGGGCCAGGGCGCTGGCTTTGGCACGGCGGCCACGCCGGTCGACGGCTTCTGCGTGCGCATAGGCGCCATGCGTTGCCACAGCCAGGCATTGACCTTCAAACTGAAGAAGGACGTACCGCTGGCAGATATCGAGGCCATGATCGCCGCTGACAACCAGTGGGTCAAAGTGGTGCCCAACACGCGCGAAGCATCGATCAGGGACCTCACACCGGTGTCCGTCACGGGCACCATGCAGATTCCTGTCGGCCGCCTGCGCAAGCTGGCCATGGGCCCTGACTACCTGGGCGCATTTACGGTCGGCGATCAGCTTTTGTGGGGTGCGGCAGAACCGCTGCGCCGCATGCTGCGCATCCTGCTACAGGCCTGAGGCCCGGAAATTGCTCAAAGTGAGGCGAGTGACCGATCCATCGCCAACAGGTAAGCACTTGTGAATGGGCGTTGTCGTCAGACAACAATTAAAAGTTGTAAGTGCCGCCTGACCAACTGTGTCAAAACTTAAGTGGTGTCTTAGCTTGTCAGCGTAATGCCTTGATGTTAAGGTTGTTTTTCGAAAATACGCATCGAGGTTTTTGTGCGCTTAAGCAGAATAAAGTTACATGCAGACCGAGCACAGGAGGCTCAAAACCCCATGAATAATCCCGGTCATTTGCGCATGGGGGCACTTGCAAGCGCAGTCGCATTGCTGGCCGGTCTGGCAAGTTTTGACGCAGCGGCCCTGGGTCTGGGCCGCATCACGGTTCAATCTGCACTCGGTGAGCCCCTGCGGGCAGAGATCGATATTTCCGAAATCAACGCCGATGAGGCGAACAGCCTGCGCGCCGGCGTCGCCAGCCCGGACGCATTCAAGCAGGCAGGTCTTGAATACACCCCTGCCGTTGTGGGCCTGCAGGTCAGCCTGCAAAAACGCGCCGACGGCCGGGCCTTCCTGCGCCTGAGCAGCACAAGGCCTGTCACCGAACCTTTTGTAGACCTCGTTCTGGAGGCCAACTGGTCGTCAGGCCGCATCGTGCGTGACTACACCATGCTGTTTGACCCGCCCAACCTGCGGCAGGCGGCAGCGCCGGTCTCACCCACAGCCCCGATATTTTTCCGACCGGCAGCGCCTCTCCCCCCACCTCCGGCAGCAGGCATCGCCAGCACTCCGTATTACCCCACCAGCCCGCCGCCTGCCAGGGTCGCGCCAGCGCCAGCTGCAGTCGCGCCCGTGCAAAGACCTGCGCCACCTCCCCGGCAACCTGCTGTCGCGCGGGCTCCAGCCAGCGGCCAGCAAGTTACCGTCAAGGCCGGCGACACGGCTGGCAAAATCGCCGCCCAGAACAAGCCTGCCAGCATTTCGCTGGACCAGATGCTGGTGGCATTGCTCAGAAGCAACCCGGACGCATTCATAGGCGGCAACATCAACCGCCTGAAATCCGGCGCGGTGCTGGATCTTCCCTCGGCTGACGATGCCGGGGCAATGACGCCAGGCGAGGCTTCCCGGACCATAGTCGCCCAATCCAAAGATTTCAATGACTTCCGCCGCAAGCTGGCCGATGGTGTTCCCGCCACACAGGCTGACAGTTCCACCCGTCAGGCCAGTGGCAGGGTGCAGGCCCGTGTCGAAGACAAGGCACCGGCGACGACAGCCCCCGACAAGCTGACCTTGTCAAAGGGCGCAGTCCAGGGCAAAGCGGCAGCAGAAGACAAGATCGCCAAGGAACGCGAGTCCAAAGCGGCTTCTGATCGCGTTGCCGAACTCTCAAAAAACATCAGCGACCTGAGCAAACTGACCGCCGGGCCAGCCGCAACTGCCAGCGCAGCCAAAGGCGTCGGTGTCCCGGTGGCAAACCCGGGCGCTCCCGCCTCTTCTCCGACTGCGGCAGGCACCGCAGCATCCGCGCCCGCAAGTGCACCTCGACCAGTTGCCAGTGCAGCCGTCGCGGTTGCCAGTGCGCCGGCATCGGCATCCCTGGCTGCAGCCTCTTCACCGCTTGCAAGCGCGAGCGTAGCGGCAAGCCCGGCATCCCAGGCTGCCGCCGTGGCCGCAGTTGCCAGTCCGCCTGCAGCGCCAGTGGTCAAAAAACCGGTAGCGCCTCCTCCCCCTCCGCCGCCTGAGCCCAGCCTCATGGATGAGTTGCAGGACAACCCGTTTGTCCTGCCGGGCATTGCTGCCCTGCTGCTGTTGCTGGCCGGTTTTGGCTTCTACCGCTACAAGAAGCGGAACAACGCCGTTCAGGTAGACAGTTCATTCCTCGAAAGCCGACTGCAGCCGGACTCATTCTTTGGCGCAAGCGGAGGCCAGCGTATCGACACCAGCGAAGGCGGTGCCACAGGCTCGTCCCTCGTCTACTCACCCAGCCAGCTCGACGCGGCAGGCGATGTGGATCCCGTCGCAGAAGCAGACGTTTACCTCGCCTATGGGCGCGATCTGCAGGCCGAGGAAATCCTCAAGGAAGCCATGCGCACGACCCCGACGCGTGTGGCAATTCACTCCAAGCTCATGGAAATCTACGCCAAACGCCGCGATACCAAGGCTTTTGAGGTGGTGGCCATTGAAGCTTACAACCTGACGCGTGGCGAGGGCCCCGAGTGGGCTTACATCGCTGAAATGGGACGGGATCTTGATGGATACAACCCGCTCTACCAGCCTGGTGGCCAGCCACTCACGTCTGACGGGGGCGGTTCCGTTGATTCGACCAGCAGCGCGCCTGCGTTTGGCTCAAGCACGATTCCGCAAATGATTGAGGCACAGCCAGAAGAACCGGCAGGTTCCGTGGACTTCGATCTGGACCTGGACTTTTCCCTGGGTGATGAGCCCCCGGCAGTAGCCGCCCTGCCGCCAGCCGCCGCACCCGTTGAGCCAGCATCGAGCTACCAGCCTGAACCCACAGTCGCAATGCAGGCCCCGCCCGCAGACCCTATCTTCGACGGTCTCGAGATGGACTTTTCAACCGGCACGGTCGCGCTGCACCCAACACCGGAACCCGCCCCGATTGCCCTCGCCGAGGACAATCCGGCAGAGATGACCCTTTCGTCAAGCGGCCTGACATTTACAACCGAAGAACCAGCCCCTGCGTCTGCAAAAGCGGTTCCTGCGCCCGCCCCGCTGGCTGCCGCGCCCGACAACGGTATGCTGGAGTTCGACCTGGGCTCCCTGTCTCTGGACCTGGGTGGCCCCAGTACAGAAAGCCCAACCCTGTCACTGGCTGAAGAGTCCTCTATCGGTGACGACCCACTGGCCACCAAGCTTGCGCTCGCTGAAGAATTCCAGGCGCTGGGCGACTCCGATGGTGCGCGTTCGCTGGCAGAGGAAGTTGCGTCCCAGTCCACCGGACCGCTCAAGAGCAGGGCGCAGGCGTTTCTTAACGGCCTGTCGTGACGGCCAGTTGAACGCTGTATCGCGTTCGCTGGTTACTGCGCACCAGGCCGCCGCATCACCGTGAGAATAGCTCTTGGCGTAAGCTACGGCGGAAGCGGGTATGAGGGCTGGCAAAGCCAGCTATCGGGTAACACCGTACAGGACAAGCTGGAGCTGGCACTTGGCAAATTTGCAGCCCAGCCGATACGCACCCTTTGCGCTGGACGCACCGATGCAGGTGTACACGGGCTGATGCAGGTCGTTCACTTTGACACTGGATTGAAGCGTGAAACAGCATCATGGGTGCGCGGCACCAATGCTTTCCTGCCCCGGGATATTGCCGTGCAATGGGCACGGGAAGTGCCGGACGAATTCCACTGCCGGGGAAGCGCAATTGCACGCCGTTATGCCTATGTGGTGCTGGAGTCCCCGGTCCGCCCCAGCGTGGAAGCTGGTCGGGTGGGCTGGGTTTACAGGCCCCTGGACGGCAATGCCATGAAAGAGGCGGCAGCATACCTGGTCGGGGAGCATGATTTCAGCTCGTTCCGGGCAGCGCAGTGCCAGGCGAAATCTCCCGTAAAAACCGTCAACAGGATTGACATCAGCAAGCGGGCGGGTGAGGGTGCCAGTTATTGGCGTTTTGAATTTGAAGCCAACGCATTCCTGCACCACATGATCAGGAACGTCATGGGATGCCTGGTTGCGATTGGCCAGGGCGAGTATCCGCCGCAATGGCTAGGCGAGGTCATACAAGCGCGCCGGCGGGACGCCGCAGCGCCCACCTTTTCCCCGGATGGCCTGTATTTCCTGGGACCGGTCTATGAAGACCACTATGGCCTGCCCAAACGCACAGCGGCCTATGATTGGCTTCCCTGATCAAGACCCTATTTTAAAACCATGAATATCCGTACCCGCATCAAGATCTGCGGCCTCACCCGTGAAGAAGACGTCGATGCTGCAGCGGCAGCAGGCGCAGACGCGGTCGGATTTGTGATGTACGGGCCGAGCCCGCGTCACGTTACGGTTGAGCGCGCCTCCCGACTGGCCAGCAGGCTGCCACCCTTCGTCACGCCGGTACTTCTTTTTGTAAATGCAGAGCTGGCTGACATTCAGGCGGCATGCGAAAAAATACCCAATGTCCTGGTTCAATTTCACGGCGATGAAACGCCGGAGCAATGCATTCGGGCTGCACGCCCTTTCCTGCGCGCCGCACGCATTCCCCTTGATGAAGCAGACCAGGGCTTCAATCTCGTAAAATACGCAGAAGACTTCAAGGCAGCCCAGGCCATCCTCCTCGACGCTCATGTTCAGGGATATGGCGGAGGCGGCAAAACATTCAATTGGTCACTTCTTCCTCCAAACGTCAGCGCTCACCTCGTTTTGTCTGGTGGACTCACACCTGCAAATGTGGGCGATGGCATTTTGCAAGTCAGGCCGCGTTGTAAAACGCTGGCCGTTGATGTCAGCTCGGGCGTCGAGATTTCAAAAGGAATCAAAAGCGCCGACAAGATCAACCAGTTCGTGGCTGCCGTGCGCGCAGCCGACGAGCAATTTGCAAAGAATCCCGACCACTATGTACGACTATCAACAACCTGATGTCTCAGGACATTTTGGTATTTACGGCGGCAGTTTTGTTTCAGAAACGCTGACCCATGCCATCACCGAGCTGAAAGAGGCTTACGCCAGATACCAGCATGACCCCGGGTTCCGGGCGGAGTTCAATTCGGAACTCAAGCACTTCGTGGGACGGCCCTCCCCCATCTATCATGCTGCGCGCATGAGCCGTGAACAGGGCGGCGCCCAGATTTACCTCAAACGCGAAGACCTCAACCATACCGGCGCGCACAAGATCAACAACACCATAGGCCAGGCCATGCTGGCCAGGCGGATGGGCAAGCCGCGCGTCATTGCAGAAACAGGTGCCGGACAACACGGTGTAGCCACCGCGACCATCTGTGCACGCTACGGGCTGGAATGCGTCGTTTACATGGGCAGCGAAGACGTCAAGCGGCAAAGCCCCAATGTCTACCGGATGAAGCTGCTGGGGGCAACTGTGGTGCCGGTTGAAAGCGGCAGCAAAACACTGAAAGATGCCCTGAACGAGGCCATGCGCGACTGGGTCGCCAACGTTGACAACACCTTCTACATCATTGGCACGGTCGCAGGTCCGCACCCCTACCCGATGATGGTGCGGGACTTCCAGAGTGTGATCG
Source organism: Polaromonas sp. (assembly GCF_016185115.1). Lineage (GTDB taxonomy): Bacteria > Pseudomonadota > Gammaproteobacteria > Burkholderiales > Burkholderiaceae_C > Polaromonas. The sequence continues at coordinate 387,612 of NZ_JACPOF010000029.1, forward strand.
GCACCGAATGCATTACACAAATGCCCGAGTTCACAGGCGGCCAGCCTGACGCCGTCATCGCATGTGTTGGTGGCGGCAGCAATGCCATGGGTATCTTTCACCCTTACATCCCATACACGAACACGCGCCTCATCGGCGTCGAGGCTGCAGGCGAAGGCATGGACAGCGGCAAACATTCCGCTTCGCTCCAACGCGGCGTAGCGGGCGTGCTTCACGGCAACCGGACCTATGTACTGCAGAACGAAGATGGCCAGGTGACCGAAACGCACAGCATCAGCGCCGGTCTGGACTACCCTGGCGTCGGACCTGAGCACGCCTTCCTCAAGGATATCGGCCGTGCCGAGTACGTGGGCATCACTGACGAGGAAGCACTTCAGGCTTTTCACTACCTCTGCAGGACAGAAGGCATCATTCCCGCCCTCGAATCCAGCCATGCAGTGGCATATGCCATGAAGCTGGCAAAGACCATGCGCACAGACCAGAGCATTCTGGTAAACCTCTCCGGCAGGGGTGACAAGGACATAGGCACAGTGGCAGATTTGTCCGGTGCCGATTTTTATGATCGGCCCTCAATGCGTGGACTTTCAGTCAAGGGCGGCGGTGCCAAATCATGAGCCGTATTGCACCCGTTTTTGCCAGACTCAAGAGTGAAGGCCGCAAGGCCCTTATTCCTTTCGTGACAGCAGGGTTTCCTTTTGCAGATGTCACGCCCGAACTGATGCATGGCATGGTGGCCGGTGGTGCTGACGTCATTGAACTGGGCGTTCCCTTTTCGGATCCGAGCGCCGACGGACCTGTGATCCAGAAGGCGGGTGACAAGGCCCTGGCCAGCGGCATCGGCCTGCTCCAGGTACTGGAGATGGTTCGCACCTTCCGTACACAGGACAAAACCACACCCGTAGTACTGATGGGATATGCCAATCCGATAGAGGCCTACGACATCAGGCACGGCGGTGGAAACTCCGAAGACAGCGCCTTCATACGCGACGCCTCAAACGCAGGTGTCGACGGCGTGCTTGTCGTTGACTACCCGCCTGAAGAATGCGTGGAATTCGCTGCCCGCCTTCGCGCCAGGGACATGGACCTGATCTTCCTGCTGGCTCCGACCAGCACAGACCAGCGCATGCAGCAGGTGGCCCAGGTCGCCAGCGGATACGTCTACTATGTGTCCCTCAAAGGCGTGACCGGGTCAGGCGCGCTGGACGTGGATGCCGTAGGCGCCATGCTGCCACGCATCCGACGGCATGTCAGCGTCCCGGTAGGCGTCGGCTTCGGCATCCGGGATGCCGCGGCCGCCAAAGCCATAAGCCAGGTGGCCGATGCCGTAGTCATAGGCAGCAAAATCATTCAGCTGATTGAACATCAGCCACGTGAAAAAGTAGCTGCTGTGGCGCAGGATTTCCTCAGGGAAATCCGTCTCGCCCTGGACTGATGGCCAGCGGGTTCAATACCATACGCCACCAGAGCATAATTGCACCTTCGCAGAAAACTGTCACCGTACAGTCCATCCGGATGCCTTTTAACAGGGACCTGAATCCATGTCTTGGCTAGAAAAACTACTTCCACCGAAAATCACCCCTACTGACCCTACCGAGCGCCGGAGCGTGCCCGAGGGCCTGTGGATCAAATGCCCAAGTTGCGAGGCAGTTCTCTACAAGACGGATCTGGAAAAAAACCAGAATGTTTGCCCACAGTGCAGCCATCATCACCGCATCGGTGCACGCGCCAGACTTGACGCGTTTCTTGATCCGGAAGGCCGCTATGAGCTGGGACAGGAGGTCCTGCCCGTTGATGCGCTCAAGTTCAAGGACAGCCGGAAATATCCCGAACGCCTGAAAGAAGCGCTGGAAACCACGGGGGAGACCGATGCACTGGTCGTCATGGGTGGCGCAGTTCACAGCATCGGTGTGGTCGCCTGCTGTTTTGAATTCGACTTCATGGGTGGCAGCATGGGCAGCGTCGTCGGGGAACGATTTGTGCGAGGCGTCCATGCAGCCATTGAACAGAAGGTGCCCTTCATCTGCTTTACGGCCACCGGGGGGGCCCGCATGCAGGAGGGCCTGCTCAGTCTCATGCAAATGGCCAAGACCAACTCGGCGCTGACGCGACTCGCGAAAAAGGGCCTGCCCTACGTCAGCGTGTTGACCGACCCTACCATGGGCGGCGTGAGTGCCGGGTTTGCCTTTGTCGGTGACATCGTCGTCGCAGAACCCAAGGCATTGATCGGTTTTGCTGGCCCGCGCGTGATCGAATCGACGGTGAGGGTCACCCTGCCAGAAGGCTTTCAGCGAGCCGAGTTCCTGCAGACAAAAGGCGCAGTCGACTTTATATGTGACCGCCGTGAACTGCGCAAAACCATCGCGAGTTCTTTGGCCATGCTGTTGAAGCAACCGGCAGACGCTGTGGAGTGACCTGCGAGGCTGACATGGCCAGATTCCGGTTTTTTACGCGTCCCGCAAATGTGCTTGCCGCAGTTGCGGGCTTTTCCTTTTCAGAGCTTCGGTTTTCAGGTACCTCCCAGACCTGCATGCTGAAAATCATCGGCAAGCAACAAGAAGCGTCTTCGTGGGATGATGTTGGCATATTCATCCAAGGCATGCACCAATGTCTGAAGCCCTGACCCTGTTTTCGCTTCCACTATTCCCGCTGGGTACCGTTCTTTATCCGGGCGGCCTGCTTCCCCTGAGGATTTTTGAGGTTCGTTACCTGGACATGATCGGCAAGTGCCACAAGATCGGCGCGCCTTTTGGGGTTGTGTCACTGATTCAGGGTTCCGAGGTACGCAAGGTTGACGGGAAACATTCAGGCGGCAGGTTTGCTCAGGAGGAATTCAATACAGTTGGAACCCTGGCCACCATCACGGAATTTTCCGTGCCACAGCCCGGCTTGATGATGATCCGCTGCGAGGGTGCCCAGCGTTTCGAAATATCAAATCGTGAGCGGCTGAAACACGGCCTGTGGATTGCAGATGTCACGCGCCTTGACGACGATCAGACGGTCAGGATTCCAGAAGATCTTCAGGGCACCGCCAATGCCCTGGGCAAGGTGATCAAAAGCCTGCAGGAGCGAAGTGCTCCCAACGATCAGATGCCCCTTGTAGCGCCCTACCGGCTGGATGATTGCGGATGGGTTGCCAATCGCTGGTGTGAGTTGCTGCCCATACCGGTTGAGCTAAAACAACGATTGATGGAACTGGACAATCCGCTGGTCAGGCTTGAATTGGTGAGCGATATCCTTGAGCGAACCGGCATAACACTGTAGGGCCGACCCGCGTAGCCGGTACGCGAACACACATCAGGCTTGCGATTTATATTCGGGCAAATGCCCCTTCAGCCAGGCCCTGATATCGCTACTGGAGGGCGCCGGACCAGCCGATTCAATCCAGTCCTGAACACTCCCGATGTGAACAGCCTGTTCGCCAGATGTCTTGGCCACCCTCAGTTTTGGATGAGGCGTAGGCTCGGTTGTCTCATCGTCGGCAAGCAGCTCTTCAAAAAGCTTCTCGCCGGGCCGCAAACCTGTGAAGGCGAGCGGAACTTCCTGTTCGGTCTTGCCCGACAGCTGGATCATTATGCGAGCCAGATCTGCGATTTTCACGGGGTCGCCCATGTCGAGAACAAAAATCTGGCCGCTCTTGCCCATCAACCCTGCCTGCAAGACAAGCTTTGCTGCCTCCGGAATGGTCATGAAGTAACGCACGATATCCGGATGCGTGACCGTGATGGGCCCACCTTTCGCGATCTGGTCAGTGAAGAGGGGAACCACTGAACCGCTGGAACCCAGGACGTTACCGAAACGCACCGAGACAAACTCCGTGCCGGTGTATTCAAGCGCAACACTCTGTACAACAAGTTCGGCCATACGCTTGGTGGCGCCCATGATGTTTGTCGGGTTGACCGCCTTGTCCGTGGATATCTGGACAAACTTGTGCGCACCGCATTCGCCGGCAACTCTTGCCGCATGAAGGGTACCAAGAATGTTGGTGCGAATGGCTTCAATCTCGTTATGCGACTCCATCAGGGGCACATGTTTGTACGCCGCCGCATGAAAGAAAACCGAAGGTTTGTAGTGCATCGCAATGGCTCGCAAACGGTCTTCTTCGCGGATATTGGCCGTGTAATACAGGCCCTTCATCTGCGGATGGGTCTCGCGCAACTCCTGCTCAAGCTTGTAAATGGCAATTTCCGATGCATCCACGCACACCAGCCGGGAGACGCCGAGACGCGCGATTTGACGGCACAACTCGGAACCGATGGAGCCCCCTGCCCCCGACACCAGCACCGTCTGTCCGGAAAAGAGTTCTGCGAGCCCGCGCATGTCCAGCTCGACCGCTTGCCGCCCCAACAGATCTTCCAGCTCAATCCTGCGGGGACTGCTACTGTCGGACTTGAGCCATTCATCCGGCCTCGGCATGGTCATCAGCGTCAAACCAGCCTGGCTGGATTGCGACAGGACTTCACGCCGCTCGTCGGATCCTGGGGGGCTTGCAATCAGGGCCGTAGAAGCGCCCGTGGCCTGCGCAATGGAAACAACAGATGCGGGGGACCCCAATACAGGTACCTGGTTGAGATAAGTGCCCAACTCTCCCGGCAAGGGAGAGACGATACCCACACAATGCCATTGCCTGGAGCCCTTGATGGCGCGCAAGGCATCGGTTGCCTCCCTCAGGGAGCCCACAATCAAAAGAGGCTTTGAGCCGTCTGCGGGCGCACTGTGCTCGGTCAGCGTCCTCCACCCTGCACGCACTGCGCTCAGCAGGACCAGAGCAATCAAGGGATGAAGCAAAAGCACAGAACGGGGGAAGAACTGATACCGCATCATCAGCACAATCGCTGCGGAAAGCAGGCTGGCGAGAAGGACACCGCCCGTGAGTTGCCTCAATTCAGGCAACCCGATATACCGCCAGACCTGCCTGTAAACCCTGGCAATGCCCAGGCCGACCGTATAACAAACCAGTATCCAGGGCAGACTCAAGGCGATCAGCGTCTCGAATGTGTCTGGAATCTCAAAATTAAACCGGAGCCAGAACGCAGCCCACCAGGCTGCGCCTACAAGCAGCATATCTATGCCCCACAGCGGCAGAACCTCTTTACGCAGACGCACGGTGATCCTCCAGCGTGTTGATGACATTCCTCAAATGATCAATAACCCTGTCCTGCTCAGGCTCGCTCATATTGGAACCTGAAGGAAGGCAAATACCGGAATGAAACAGTTTTTGGGAAATGTCATTGTTGGGCTGATGAGGAAAATACGGTGCATTGTCAAAGAGTTTTTGCAGGTGCATGGGCTTCCAGACAGGCCTGGCTTCTATCAGATGCCGCTCCAGAGAGTTCATGACCTGGCGGCATTTCGTGCTGGCATTTTCTCCTGCAAGTGTGAAGCAGGTCAGCCAGCGCGTTGAGCGGTACCCCTCGGGTTCTGGCATCCAGTTTATTTGAGGAAAATCGGCGAACGCCTCCACGTAACGTTCAAATACCCGGCGGCGCTGTTCCACGCGCTGATCAAGCACCCTTAACTGACCGCGGCCAATCCCGGCAAGAACATTGCTCATGCGGTAGTTGAATCCCACTTCAACATGCTCGTAGTGCGGCGCAGGCTCCCTGGCCTGAGTAGACAGCTTGCGCGCACGCACCACAAGATCGGAATCGTCTGCCACGAGCATGCCGCCGCCGGAAGTCGTGATGATCTTGTTGCCATTAAAAGAATACACCGCCACGCGACCAAATGCCCCACTGGACCGTCCCTTGTAATGCGCCCCAAGCGATTCCGCAGCATCTTCCAGAACCGGGACCCCATACTTTTCGCAGATGGGGATCAAGGCGTCCATGTCGGCGCTTTGACCATAAAGATTGACCAGAATCACACAGGCAGGCAGGCAATTCTCGCGTTTGGCCCATTCAAATGCACGCTCAAGCGCATCGGGTGACATATTCCAGGTAGCGGGCTCGGAGTCGATGAATACCGGCCTTGCACCACAATAGAGTATTGGATTGCAGCTTCCGACAAAGGTCAGGGATGAACAAAAAACGGTGTCGCCCGGCTTCACGCCCAGCAGAAGCAGTCCAAGGTGAATTGCTGCCGTACCCGAACTGACTGCGGCGGCATGGCCTACGCCTACATGTGCAGCGAGTTCAGCTTCAAATGCGTTGACATGCGGCCCGAGCGGTGCAATCCAGTTGGTTTTAAACGCATCCTCCACAAATGCGGTTTCTTCATCGCCCAGATGGGGAGATGAAAGCCAGATACGCTGGGACAATTCCCGCCGGAAGATCATGTCAATCGGACGTCCGCGTGGATCGAGCACAGGCACGTGATCAATCTGGTGGTGGTCCATCAAATGCAGAACACGCGCAGCATCCGCATCCTCGTTGACGGTGACGGACCGCACCGACGGCAGCTGCCCAAGAGGAAAATCATCGCCAGCATGGTTGATGATGGCGCGGCGCAGATCCCCGTCGGTGAGCGTCCGCGTCAAGGTGCCGTCACTATCCACAACCAGTAAAATCCCGCGTCCGGCCTGGTCCATGCGGAGCAAGGCATCTCTCAGTGTCAGTTCAGGCGGGACACACAAGAGGCCGAGATCGGCTGAACTCATTGAATTTTCCTCACGGGAATTCCGGCATAAACACCTGGCTCCAGCAAATCCTGATTGACCACGGTGCCCGCGCCAATCGTGACATCGTCGCCTATAACCTTTAGCGGCATCACCACGGCGCCAGCGCCAACAAGTACACGCTGACCGGTTTTGACGTGGCCGCCCAAAGCTGCGTTGGGCGCTATATGGGAAAACGCCCCCACCTCGACGTCATGATCGACAACTGCGCCATGGTTGATGATCACACCGTCCCCAACGCGCGCCGCCGGCCCAAGGATTGCACCCGCCGCGAGAAAACACCCCTTGCCGATATCACTGAAGGGAGACACGGTGGCAGCAGGATGAATCACAGTTACCAATCGGTCAAGGCCGCATTTAGCAGCTTCCTGCTGCCTCGCAACGTTGTTTCCAATGGCGATGTGCACACCGACATTCGCCGGACCGGATGCGTCCAACTGCCGCAGTTGGACCCCTGGCAAAAGCTCGCCCCGGCAAGACGAAGCATTCCTGTCAGACGCAAATATTTCTGCCCAGCTACCTTCAAGCAATGCCGCGTCAGCAACAACACGCCCATGACCACCTGCGCCAAAAATCATCAACGAATCAAAAGCAGAAGATATGGAAGATGCACTCATGGGTTAAATATGCAGTCGCCTGATCAATAGGTGTTGGTCTTCTCGAGCACAGACCTGTCCAGCGACAGTGCCGTCAGGTATTGAGATATCCGTTTGCCAGCAAGGCCATCGCCAAATCTATTGTTACATGGCCACCTTCCATGGTGGAACGCTTCTTCAACGGCGGCCTGGATAGCGTCCGCCGCAGGATTGACGTCCCGGACATTGCTGTTCCTTTCCCGGGACCTCTGGCGATCGCCGACATTAACCACCGGCGTGCCAAAAGAAGCGGCCTCAATGATGCCCGCAGAAGAATTGCCCACCATCACGGTGCAATGTTTCATGGCTGAACAGAACAAGGGCCTCGGAATGTGCCGCAAACGACTGGAGCCCTCAGGCAAGGCCACCAGCGCCAAAGCCCGGTGGATTTCATGCGATCCGGCGTCCGAATTGGGCTCCAGCCAGACAACAGGCAAGCCAACGCGCTTGAGGGCCATGAGGATCGCTTCTGTCTGTGCAAAGGCATCACCAGCCTGCTGGACTACCGGATGAAACACCCCCAGCACAAAACGCGAAGCGAAAGGAAGCCCGAGCGCCTGCGTACACTCTTCCAGGGACAGGTTGGCGTCCTCGACGATGCCATCCAGCCCGGGAGCGCCTGTGACCTCTATGCGCGATGGCATCTCTCCCATGCGGACCAGGCGCTCACGGGACTCTTGCGTTGCGACCAGATGGTAGTGGCTGAGTTTGCTGATCGCATGCCTGACAGGCTCATCCACCGTACCGGAGCGTTCGCCCCCGTGTATGTGCACGCAGACAATTCCCAGATGCATTGCAGCAATGGCGCCCGCAAGCATCTCGCCACGGTCACCGAGCAGCAGCAGGATGTCCGGCTTTTCCGCACTCAACAAGCTGGTCATGCCCAAAATACATTGCCCCACGCCTGCCGACATGCCCTCAGGTGTACGACTCGCGGTATCTATCGGTACCTCACCGCAAATACGCAACGATGTCGCACGGATTTCCTCAACCGTATTCCCAAAGTCGGCATGAAGATGCATGCCGGTCACCGCCACGCTCAAGTCGGCGACGGATGCCAGTTGCTTCAGGGTGGACTTCATGAGGCCAAAATCCGCGCGCGTACCGCTCAGGTAGATGATCTTGCGCCTGGCTTTGCTCATGATGGTCAATGTGCGGAAGCTTCAACCAGCAGGTTCCACTGCAATACGGTACCAGCTGCAATATCCACAGCCGCGAGGCGGCCAGGCAACTCCGGCAGATGGCGGGGTTCGATGCCGGTGGCTGGCCTGCGACAAAGGAGTTTTTCCGCTGTGATGACTTCTCCGGCCGCAATATTCACCGCTGCAACGACGCTGCGTCGTGCAACCCTGGCGGTATCCAGCTCCTCGGGCAACGGAGCCTTCACGCCATCGCCCAGCATGGCGCTTATACGGCGTATACCACCGACCATCTGGGCAAACTCATCTGGTTCAAGGGAAGCACTGTGATCAGGCCCTGGCATGTCCCGATCAAGCGTCAGATGTTTTTCGATCACCCGGGCGCCGAGCGCTACAGCAGCCAGGGGGGCTTCGATGCCCAGGCTGTGGTCCGAATAACCTGTCAACACACCCAGATCGCCAGCCATGCTCACCATGGCCCGCAGGTTAAGCGTCTCATCAGGCGCGGGATAAGCCGATGTGCAATGAAGGATGACAACGTCATGCAAGTCGCCACGCGCAGCCTGAATCCATCCAATGGCCTCGCTGACTTCTTCCATCGTGCCCATACCGGTAGACATCAGAAGCGGCAACCGGGTGGCAGCCGCATGCTCCACCAGTGCACGATGCGTCAGCTCCCCTGAAGACAGTTTGAGCCGCCGCACCCCGAGGCCGACCAGCATGTCGACTGCAGCCACAGAAAACGGCGTGGAGAAAAATTCAATCCCGATGACATCGCAGTGCGCCTTGATCAGCTCATGCTGCTGCTGCGATAACTCCAGTTTCTCGAGCATCAGGAACTGGTCCTGGGCACCCGTCTGGCGCTCCTGGTATTTCGCCGTGGGGGCACCACGCACTACCAGGTCTTTTGCGCGGAAGGTCTGGAACTTCACGGCATCTGCGCCTGCATTTTTGGCAGCGTCGCATAGCTGCAATGCCAGCGAAATATCTCCGTTGTGGTTAACGCCCGCTTCTGCAATCACGAAGACATGCTGACCGTTCACCACGCTGTCCACCCGCCATCAACAACCAGGTTGTGTCCCGTCACATATTTGGCTGCGTCGCTGGTCAGGTACCGCATGGCCTGAACCATATCGTCAGCTTCAGCCATGCGGCCCAAGGGTGTCCGGCGGGAATAATTTTCCACGAAGGTGTCGTTCTGGCCACTGAAAACACCGCCCGGAGTAATGGCATTCACACGCACACCGCGATGCCCCCAATACGCCGCAAGATATTTTGTAAGGCCCCACAAGCCTGCCTTGCTTGCCGCGTAGATGGCAGGCGTGTTGATTGCACGCCCCATATATTCGGAGCCTTCGTAAATCCGCTGGTCCGGCGCCACGATACCGTAGATGGAGAGCGTATTCACAATGCTTCCGGAGCCCCGCTTCGCCATCGGGCTGCCAAAAACCTGGGCACACAGCATGGCGCCAGTCAGATTCACCGACATCACCTCATTCCACTCGTTGACAGGGAAGGTCTCAAATGGTTCGAAAAAATTGTTGGATTTCGTTGCCGCATTGTTAAGCAGCCCGTCCGCAAGTCCCCAACGAGATTCCAGCAACGCGTGGGCCTTGATCAGCGAATCGCGGCTGGCAACGTCGGCAACGCAGGTGATCATGGCATCGTGGGATTTACCCAGGCGCTCCTCAAGCAAGCCGGGATCACGATCCAGCGCAAACACGCGCGCACCGGCTTCAACAAAAGCATTGACCACCTGGGAACCAATGATGCCCGCAGCCCCGCTCAGCACGACGACCTTGCCGTCCAATGAAAACGCATCCTTCATGCAAGCCCTCTTTTTTTCATCAGCAACTCGACCAGGTCAAAGTCAATGGGGTGATCGATGTCAATGGATCGCTCCCTTGGCATCACGTGCAACCTGATTTTTTGCGCATCCCACAATGAAGAAGACAGTGTATGGCGATGCCATGCATAAATCGACGCGTTCATGGCATACACGGTCGGCGCCGACTGCCTGCCAAGCACTTCCGTCGCAGGGGGGCAAACACGTTCGAAGAACCCGTTGGGTTTGCACTCCACCATGTTGAAGTACGGGTTTTTGTCTGCCTCATAACCCGTGATCACCACATCAGTCTCGGCATCAAGCATTTTGAAGCAGGTCTGTATGTCGATGACATCGCGCAGGGGGGATGTAGGGTCAAGGTCAACAATAGACCTTACCGGTCCGCGATTTGCCTCCACCCACTCAACCAGATGCTGGATGACCGGCAACTTCCCGGCAGTGGCGGTAGCCAGCTCTGCGGGGCGCAAAAAAGGCACCTGGGCACCTGCTGCCGCTGCCGCCACCGCAATGTCCTGACTGTCAGTGGAAACAAAAATATGGTCGGCGATACCGGCTTCCAGGGCCTGGCCAATGGTCCACGCGATCAGCGGTTTGCCGCAAAGCATGCGGATATTCTTTCCCGGTACCCCCGCAGAGCCACCCCGGGCACAAATGGTGATGATGTTCACGCGGCGGCCTCGTGTATGGCCAGCATGAGACCGGCTGTCTTCAGCCCGTCAGCCAGTGGAGAGACCAGCTTGTGCCCCTGACTTCCTGCAGCTGCAAGCCAGTCCATTATTTGAAGTTGATAGGTTTGCGCGATGTCAAAATCCTGGAGCCTGTCATTGATGACACGACTGCCTTCGCGTGTCTCAAGCGTGATATTTTTCTTCATCAGATCAACAATAAACGTTCCTGCCGCCGTCACCAGCACATACCTCCTGACGGGCAGCTGGGAGACATAGTCAAGGCTGACCACCACAGGTGCCCCCTGCGCTGTTTTGAGCAAGGCCACATGAACATCATTCGATTCAATCGGCAATGAACTCAAATGCCCAGCAACAGAGGCCCCCACCGACAGCGGCCCCAGCAGCCACTGGGCCATGTCAATTTCATGCACCAGATCAAACAGGACACCGCCACCTTGCGAAGCGAAAGCGCTGTAACTGTCTTTCAGTTCCCTGCCCGGCCTCCACTGGGTCAATTCCTGCCCCACCTCCAGGTGCGCCCTCAGTACCCCGCATGGGGCATCACGCTCAAGCTCGATACGAAGCTTTGCAAGTGCGGGGAGGTAGCGGAGATTGCATCCGACCACAACAGCTGGTGAAGCAGTGCTTCTTTCTGCAAGCGCGCACAACTGGTCAAATTGCACCCGGTCTGTGACAAGGGGCTTCTCGACCAGACACGGGATTCCGCTCTCAAGGCACAGGGCGAGTTCTGATGAATGTCTCGAAGAGATGCTGGCAATCACTACGGCGTCTGGCTGCCAGGCAAAGCCGTCATCAATTCCGCCCAGCACCTTGCAAGGGCCGAAAACAGGGTCAATCTCACCGGTACCGGAGATAACGGCGATCTCCACATCGGGAATCAACTCTCGCAGATGACGCACATGCCTTTTGGCGATGGAGCCGCGTCCGGTGACAAGGACACGCATGGGGTCTAAAGCTCCAGGAAACCGGAAAGGATGGTCAGGCCGTGCGCGGCACTCCGCTCCGGGTGAAACTGGCAACCATAAATGGAACCACGCGCGACTGCAGCACAAATACGGACACCGTCGTAAAAAGTGTCGGCCAGCCTGTGCTCCTCGTTTTCAGGGACGGGCGCGAATGAATGCACAAAGTACATCGGTTCGCCGGGGTTCACATGGGCCAATACAGTCTTGTCCCATGATGCACGGGCAACAGGCAAGGCCAGCGCACTCCAGCCGATATGCGGAATACGATGCGCTTTGCCATCCACACCCGCAGCAGCCACAGGCATGACACGGCCCGGTATCAAACCAAGGCCGGCATGTTCCCCAAACTCTTCACCCACATCAAAAAGCATCTGGGCGCCCACGCAGATTCCCAAAAACGGCCGCTCGGTCAGGGCGTATCTTTTGACGAGGTCGTCAAAACCCCGGCTCTTCAACTCCGTCATGCCATCGGCAAAGGCGCCAACCCCGGGAAGCACCAGCCTGTCGGGCATCACCGTCACCTGCGACGCATGGTCAACGACGGTCACCTCTGCACCGCAATGTCGAAGCGCCCTCACGACATTGAGCAGATTGCCGATGCCGTAGTCAATCACAGTCACAGGCTTGCCTGATGCTGCGCTCACAGCCGGACCTCCAGGCCATACTGCCTTGCCTGCTGCTTGATTTCACCAACCGTGGTCCGTTGCCAGTGCAAGGCGTCGGCAATTGCAATCGCCGAGGTACCCACATCGCTGGCCCGCTTCAAATCGGCGGGGTCACCAAAACCGCCACTGGCGATCACAGGCACGTTCACCCGTGCGTTCACAGCACGCATCAACTCGATATCAAGCCCCTTGCGGGTGCCTTCCTGGTCGACGGCTGTGACCAGTATTTCGCCTGCCCCCAGGCTGACAGCGCGGGCAATCCAGTCCACAACATCAAGACCGGTATGTTCCCGCCCGTTGTCTGTATAGGCCTCCCACTTTCCCGGTCCGGTACGCTTGGCTTCCACCGATAGAACCATGCACTGCGAGCCGTAGCGGTTTGAAACCTCGGAAATCAGTTCGGGACGGGCAATGGCAGCGGTATTGATGGCGACCTTGTCGGCCCCGGAGCGCAGCATGGTATGCACATCATCAATCGACCGTATGCCGCCGCCCACCGTGATGGGGATGTAAATCTGGTCGGCAGCGCGCTGGATGATGTCGGTCAGGTTGTTGCGCTGATAAAGGCTGGCAACAATGTCCATGAAGATGATCTCGTCTGCCCCTTGCGCATAGTATTTCAGCGCGAACTCATGGGGGTCGCCCACCACGCGCAGACCTTCGAGACGTATACCCTTGATAAGGTTGGCGCCCTTGACATCCAGACGCGGAATAATGCGCAGGCCTGCCATCTTCGATCAGGCCGGCGTGTTGAATACGGAGTGCCGCAGCTTCCACTGACCGTTTTCATGCTTCCACAGATGAGGCGACCTGAAGTTGTCGGTGAGTCGGCTGAAGTAATCCCGATCCAGAATCGGGCTTTCAAACATCTTGTGTGCTTTCGGGAATTCCTTCGCGGGGATGCTGAGGTAGCGGAATATCTCGTCAGCAAAACGCTCAGGAAACTCGCCGTCGTAACGCTTGACCAGCGCCACGCCTTCATCGCGATTGATGTCCCTGGAACGGATTTCCTGCGCGGCATCGTAGGTTGCACGCCCAATGCCAAACTTGGTGAAAGTCGTGTAGTAATGAAAGTCGTCTATGCGGTCATCAATGCTGTTGTACTTGCTGTACGTACCCGGCGTGCGCTCAGGCGATGCTTCAAAGCCGCCATGTTCAACCGCATAGTAATAGCAGCTCTGTGGGTGCCATTTCAGGTAATAGCCCAGGTAATGCACTTCGATTTGTTTTTTCTCTATCTGCACCGGGTCGGCAGGCAGATAGGGAAGAAGATCCTGCTCTTCAACACCGAAATCGTCGTACAGGCTCTGGATTGGCGTTCCGCCCAGATGAATCTTCGACTTGTCGTTTGAGGTGAAATAAGACCAGTCGCGTTTTGCGCTGTTGGTATCGCCGATGGGGTTGCCGTATTCAGCCTCGTTTTCGCCGTAAATGACAAATGGAATGTCATGCAGTATGGCCATCTTGGGGGCCAGCGACTTCTGGCCGAACATGAAGGCCTGAAAGGGGTGAAACAGGTTATCGACCGCAAGCCTTGTCAGCAAGCGATGCACACGCCCATTCGGCGTCATCAGGTAGTTGTCGAAACCGGCATGCAGCCAGGACTCAAAGTTCTTCCATCCCCATTCGGTGTACACATGGGGTGCCCACGTCACCGTAAGCGGGTGCATGTTGAAGCGCGTCTTGAGAATGTGTGAGGCGTAAAAACTGTCCTTGCCGCCGGAGCCCGGCACCAGGCAGTCGTAACCGGACTTGCTGCGGAACTTGTCGCACAGGGCTGCGAGCTGGTCTTCGCGGGTCTTCCAGTCAATGGTGTTGTGCTTTTGCTCCGCAAACAGGCAGGCATCACAAATGCCGTCTTCATTAAAGGCGATGGTCGCCTTTTTGCTGTCTTTGGTGTGCTGGTATTCAACCGCTGAATTTGGGCGCTGGTTTGAAATCACGCAGTGCCTGCAGAAGTGCACATAACGGGGCAAACCATATTTGACCTGTGCATCATCATCACTTGCTGAAAAAATGCTTAGGTCAACGGGCGAGGGATTCTTGATGAGTGACATGAACGTCCGGAAGGTTTTGCTGGCGTGCTACGGCCCCGCCGCAACTGCATGCCCTGATTATAGGAATCCACGAAGGACATCCAGCACTCTGGCAGTCGCATTCGCGTGAACTTGTTCCGGCTGGCGGCGCGGCCGGTGAACACAACGATCAAGCGCCGCGCAGATATCCGCCTCCCGCACGGCCTCATCGGCAATGCCGTAAGCTTTCAGGGGCATGGCATCGTCAAATACCGACCCCAGCACCTGTACCAGCACCGTACCGGCCAGATGGCCTTCAAGCCCCACCGTCGAATTGAGCGTCACCACGAGATCGACAGCTTGCAGCAAGGCAGGCAGGCCCGTCTCCTGACCTGTAAATACGATGCGCGGATCATCAGGTACTGCGGGCAAAGCCTCACCGGCACGCGGCCGGATGCAGAGCACGCAGTCATCACGCGACAAAACCCAGCGAATCACGCCTGCCAGCGCGCGCCCGGGAAGATCGACGTCGCCCGGCAGGCCGTTGAAGGGGTGATAGGCCGGCTCGACCTGTGTGGGCCACAGAAGCACATATTTGCCGTTCCATTGCTTCTCAGACCTTAAACGAAGGCCTTCCTGCACATGTGCAGGGTCACCCAGGGTGTCGAATGCCGGGTTACCCGTGACGACGATCTGTTCATTCCCCCTGCCCGCCGCGACAAGAAACTTTTTGACCGATTCATTCAGCACGCACACGCGATCGGCGTAAGAGACATCACCTATCCACTTGACCTCATCCAGGCAAAAAAGGTCCACCATACACACCGACGGCAGGCCGAGGCGCCTGGCCGCCGTGATGGCAGCACGTTCAGAGCGGGGAGAGTTGGTTCCTACAACGAGTGCAGGAGCCACTTTTGCCACCATTCTCTCCAGGGTTTGCAGGGGAAGAAAGGCCTGGCGGCCCTCCCTTAAATACAGCCGCTCCGCTTCTACGGGGCCAACATCCCGCACCAGCTCCGCGTAACACAGACCCAGATAAGCCACGCTTTCCTCAGGGTCAGCTACGGGACCCTTGAGGTCAGCCAGCAAGCGCCTGCCATACACAAGTGCAGGCTCATCGTCAGCAGTCAGGAAATCCCTGAATTGCAACAGCTCGAGGCCCGCAGCCCTGACAACAGACGCAGCAGTTGTCAAAGCCAGCACCACAGGGCGCGCCACCCCGCTGTCTGCCAGCGCCCGTGCCACAGGCACCACCATGCGTACATGACCACTGCCGTAGGTGACAAACAGGACAGTTTTCATGGGCACCAAATCAGGTCTTGTGCGCGGCTGCCCGGCATGCAAGGCGCCTAGAAAAAGTCAACGTAACGGCGGAATTCCGCTGGCGACACGCTGAGTAGCAACTCATCGCTTTCCGCACGCTTGACCTGTGCAAATTCCTGCACAAAGGCCTGCCCCAAGCCTTTGCACAAGGCCTCGTCGGACTCGAGCGAATCGAGGGCGTCCGCCAGCGACGAAGGCAGGCGCTTGATGCCCCGCTTGTCCAGCTCATCGCGGCTCAGGGTGTAGAGGTTTTCGTTGCAGGGCTCACCCGGGTCCAGCTTGCGGCGTATGCCATCCAGCCCGGCATGGATGATGGCCGCCGTCAGAAGATAGGGGTTGGCGGCTGCATCAGGCACCCGCAACTCAAGCCGGCCGCCGGGGCCGCGCACGAACGCCGTACGGTTGTTGTTACCGTAAGCGATGTTGACGGGCGCCCAGGTGGCGCCCGAACGCGAACCGCGTGAAACAAGTCGCTTGTAGGAGTTGACGCAAGGCGCCGCGATAGCCGTCAATCCACGCGCGTGTGCCATCAGGCCACCCAGAAAGTGATAAGCCATGGGGCTCAGACCCAAACCGCGCTTGTCCGAAGCATCTTCAAATGCGTTGTCACCAAATTTCTTGCCAGCCGACATGTGCATGTGCAGGCCGCTTCCTGATCTCTCGATAAAAGGCTTGGGCATGAAGGAACACAACATGCCATGCTTTTTTGCAATGGCCTGGGCTGCCATCTTGAAATAGGTCAGGTTGTCAGCGGTGCGCAGGCCATCCGCGTAGGTGAAGTTCATCTCGAACTGGCCGTTGGCATCTTCGTGGTCAATCTGGTAGACATCAATGCCGGCCGCGTCCAGTGTCTCGCGCAGTTCCATCAAAAAAGCTGAGATGGAAGACAGGTGGCGAAAGTCGTAGCAGGGCTTGTCCAGCGATTCGGACTCTGTGGCAACCACATAGCCGCCTGAATCATCCTTGCGCAGCAGGAAGAACTCTGGCTCCAGCCCAGAGAAGAATTCCAGGCCCGTCACTTCGCGGAAATCAGCCAATGCTTTTTTGGCAATGACGCGTGAATCCAGTCCATGCGGCTTGCCCATCACGTGGCCGTCGCAGGTGACAACGGCAGTACCCGGCATCCAGGGCACCGGGCGCACATCCTTGGGGTCGCCTATGGCCATGAACTCCTGGCCATGCGGGCCCATGCCCATGCCGGCAATTGCAAAACCGGCAAAACCGGCGCCTGCGCCAAAAATCATGTCCTTGTGCTTGGCCGGCACGAGCTTGGCCTTGGGCCTGCCGTGAATATCGACGAACTGGGCCAGGTAGTAATCAAAGTCAGCCATGGTGCGGTCTCTGCCTGTTATTGCTGTTGTGGGAAGAATTCCTGCAGCCAGAGCTTGGTCATCAGCAATGTACGCAGTTGTTTGGTGTGGTTGTGCAGGCCGCTGCGGTGCTCTTCCAGCATGACCTGGAGTTCATTCTGGTCAAACCGCCCGCCGTCGGGCAAGGCCAGCGTCTCACGCGCCCACTGGTGAAGCGGCCCCTTGATCCATTCGCCAATCGGCAAGGTCGGCATGGTCTTGGGGCGAAATACGAAGTCGTGGTCGAAATAACGTTCAGCCGCCTGCTTCAGGAAATACTTGCCGATGCCATCGCGGAATTTGGAAGTGATGGGCAGGCGCGCAAACATCTCGCTGACGCGGTGGTCAAGAAAGGGTGCACGGCCTTCAATAGACCAGCAAGCGCCCATGCGGTCACCCTTGACGCAGTTGTTTCCTGGCATCAATGAGTTGAGCTCATAGGCCGCCACCTGCTCTGCCGGCTCCAGGTCACCGAAGGGCTCAATGATTTCCATGAATTTTTCGAGTGCGCCCTGGGTATGCGGGAAGAACTCTGGGCTCATCATGCGTTGGCGGTCTTTTTCGGTGCTGTAGCTGATCAGGTCGAAATAGTTGCGCATTGGAAAGTTGGTACGCGTCATTTCCGAGAAAAACTGCTCGTTGTGGCGGAAGCCCAGCATGACTTCGTCCGGGCCGTCGCCGGTGAACATCACGATCTTGCCCTGCTTGTGCGCTTCTCGCGAGAGCAGGAAGAACAGGAAAAAGGAGAAGTCGCCGTGAGGCTGTTCTGCATGGCGAACAACGGTTTGTGCGATTTCGGGAATATCACCGGGCTTGATATCCAGCGGTTTGAGCTTGATGTTGAGGTCACCGGCCACACGCTCCGCATACGAGTATTCTGAAAAGCCCTTGTCCTCTATGCGCAGGCCAATCGCGTCAAGTTGAGGACGGTTCCATTGCGGCACCAGGCGGTTTGCGATGACGGATGAGTCAACACCCCCCGACAAAAACAGGCCGCCATCCACATCAAAACGCATCTGCAGCTTGACGGCTTCATTGAGGACATCTTCGAGTTCCTGCTGGCTGGCCTCCACACGCGGGCCGTCCAGCGGCCAGCTCCAGTAACGCACGGGCTCCGAGAACTTGCCTGCGCCATAACGCATGAAAGTTCCTGGCGGAAGGTGGCGAATCCCTTCAAAACAGGTTTCAGGCGGCGGGCAGTAGTTAAAGGTGAAGACATTGCCCAGCGCAGACTCGTTGACCTTGCGCTCGAATTTCGGCAGGGCCAGAATGGCCTTCATTTCGCTCGCGAATGCCAGGCCGCCTTCATAGGGCGCGTAAAAACAGGGTTTGATGCCCTGGCGGTCACGCGCCAGCATGCCGGTTTCGGTGCGTTGGTCCCAGATGAAAAAAGCAAACATGCCGACCAGGTCGTCGAGCATTTTTTCACCCTTCTCACACCACAGGTGCACCAGCACCTCGGTGTCGCAACGCGACTTGAACTTGTAGCCCTTGGCCTTGAGCTGCTCGCGCAGTTCAATGAAATTGAAAATTTCGCCGTTGAACACAACCCAGACCTTGCCGTCGGTGCTGGACATCGGCTGCATGCCGTTTTCGGGGTCCACCACGGCCAGACGGGCGTGACCCAACACTGCGCGCCCCAGTTCTTCGACGCCCTGCTCATCAACCCCACGGTACTTGATGCAGTCGATCATCTTCCAGACATCGTCTTTGGTCGTGCCCGCAGCGTTGACCACACCCACTATTCCACACATGGCAAATCCTTCAATTATCCAAAACGATGCGTGCCGTCTTGCGGCTGACCGGGGCGCTTTCAACCAGCGCCTGATCATTGGTGTCCTCATTGAAGACACGCTGGAATATCTCAACCTGGTAATCCAGGCTGGCCTTGGTTTCGGTTTCCGTCGGCTCGATCAGCATGGCCGACTTCAGGTCGCCCGGAAAGTAAACACAGCCCGCCCCCACCAGGGTGGGCGGGTGTATGCCGTAGTCGATCAGGCGCTTGGCAAACTGGCGCGCAGAGGTGTTGAGCTTTTCACCCGACAGCAGGGTCTCGTGTTTACAGAACTGGTCATACACCGGCGGCAGCATGGGCGCGAGCTGGTGCTGCAGGTAGTTGGCATTGAGCACCGCGTTTTCAGACGCCTGGCGCAGGCCAGCGGCACCCATGGTGCGCAGATAGCCATAGGCACGCAGCAGCACCGCGACATGGCCGTGAAAACTCTTCATGCGGCCAATCGAAAGCGGCCTGTCATCGTCACGCTGCGCCACACCGTTGCGCCTGATCGCCACCGGGCTGGGCAGGTAGGCTGCAAGCGAGGCCTTGACCGCCACAGGGCCTGCACCCGGGCCGCCGCCGCCGTGCGGCGTTGAAAAAGTCTTGTGAACATTGACATGCACCACGTCAAAACCCATGTCTCCGGGGCGAACGATGCCCATCAAAGCATTGAGATTGGCGCCGTCGTAATACAGCAGCGAGCCATTGGCATGCACGGCATCCGCAATCTCGACGATCTGGTCTTCGAACAGGCCCAGCGTGGACGGGTTGGTGAGCATGAAGGCCGCCACATCGGGGGTCAGCATCTCGCGCAGGGCAACGATATCAACACGCCCTTTCAGGTCAGACGGCACGATGCGACAGTCAAACCCGGCCATGGACGCAGAGGCCGGGTTGGTCCCGTGCGCCGAGTCCGGCACCAGCACGATGGGACGCCTGTCGTCAAGTTTGGCAAAGTGCGCACGTATGACCAGCAGGCCTGCAAGTTCACCATGCGCGCCAGCCGCCGGTGCGAGGCAGCAGGCATCCATGCCCGTGACCTCACAGATCATGGCCTGCAGCCGTTCGTACATCTCCCAGACGCCGCCCAGCGTGTCGGCGTCCTGCATCGGGTGGGCGTGTGCAAAGCCGGGCAAGGCTGCCAGAGCATCGTTGCGCTTGGGGTTGTACTTCATGGTGCAGGAGCCCAGCGGATAAGGCCCGTTGTCCACACCATGAGATTCCTGGCTCAGGCGCGTGAAGTGGCGCACCACATCAACCTCACTGACCTCGGGCAGGCCCGTCGTCATGCGCCTGCGTGCGAACGCCGGTATGGCAGGCGGCGCAGCAAGGCGCGCAGCACCTGCAAACACATCGCTCGCTGCACCTGCGCGATGCAGGTCGGTGATCATGGGTGATGGAGATGTCGCAGCCATATCAGCGCACCTCCAGGCTGATGCCAGCCTGTTTTGCGTAGGCTTCCAGATCGCTGCGGTTTTTGGTTTCGGTGACGGCAATCAGGAGACCGCGTTCGTGTCCGGCCAGATCCGCAGCAATCGGTACACCCGCAAAAAAGCCAGCGTCACGCATCTTCGCGCAGAACTGCGCTGCAGTGACGGGCAGTTCGATGGCGAATTCGTTGAAATGCACGCCGCTGCGCAGCAATTTCACACCCGGAATCGCCACCAGCAACTCGCGCAGCATCACGGCGTTGGCGGCATTGGCTTCGGCAATACGCATGAAGTTGCTCTCGCCCAGGCATGACAGGTGAATGGCCGCGCGGATGGCGTTCAGCGCCTGGTTGGAACAGATATGGCTGGTCGCCTTGTCGCGGGCCACATGTTGCTCCCGGTCTTCCTTGATGAGCGCATAACCCAGCTTGCCATTGAGGTCATGTACGCGCCCCACCAGTCGCCCCGGAAGATAACGCTCCAGCGGTTTGGCGCAGGCGATGATGCCGACATAGGGGCCGCCAGCGTTCAATGGCAAGCCCAGGGGCTGGCCTTCGCACACGACGATATCGGCGCCCAGCTTGCCGGGCGCTTCAAGCCAGCCGCACAGCAGCGGGTTGACGCAGACAGCCAGCAGCGTTTTATTTTGTTTGCAGACCTGTGACAGCGCAGCCACATCCTCGATCACACCCAGTGCATTCGGGCTTTGCAGTACCACACCAGCGACATCGCCAGTTGCGACCAGCGCCGCCATGGCCGCCACATCGGCGAGGCCAGTAACAGCATCCTGCGCCACATGGTCAATCGTGACACCGCGCGGCGTGAGGTAGGTGGCCAGCACCTCCCGGTATTCTGGCCAGATCGCCTGCGCCACGACCACACGGCGTTTGCCTGATGCAGAGCACAGCATCCAGCAGGACTCGGCGAGCGCCGTAGCGCCGTCATAGACGGAGCAGTTCACCGACTCCTGGCCCAGTAAACGGCCAACAAGAACCTGGAATTCAAACAAGGCCTGCAGCAGGCCCTGGCTCATTTCAGGCTGGTAAGGGGTATAGGCCGTCAAAAATTCGCCGCGCGATACGATGGCATCCACCACTGCAGGAATGTAATGTTCGTAGGCACCACCACCCAGAAAACTCGCGTGCGTCAGCGTGGTACTGTTTTTGTCGGCCATGGCGCGAACATCGCGCATGAGTTCCCATTCGCTCAGGGCGGGGGGCAGGTCAAGCTCGCGGCGCAAACGCACCTGCGAAGGGATATCGGCGAACAACTGCTCTATCGACGACAGCCCCATGACTTCAAGCATGGCCTGTACATCAGAGCCCGTGTGGACGTTGTAGCCCACCGGCTTTTGCTCCAGCACTGAGTCGTGTTGTCGTTGGTTCACGTAATTTTCAGCTTGTTGGGGACCAGTCTGGCAGGGCTCGAAAGACTCTGGATTATAGGGTGAGCCCCCTCTGCCGACAGGGGTAGAACAGTGCGACCCCTCAATTGGAATGCCGGCCGCCAAGCTGGCAAATCGTCCACCAGAAAACGCGCAGATCCAGGCCTACAGAGGCGTTTTTGACGTACTCCAGGTCATAGGCCAGCCGCTGCTCAAAAGAAGCCTGAGAGCGTCCCCGGACCTGCGCCAGCCCGGTAATGCCGGGCCGCACGCTGCAGCGCAAAACCCAGTCATCAGGCGCATAGAGAGATTGCTGCGCGGGCACATCGGGCCGCGGGCCGACCAGGCTCATGTCGCCCCACAGCACATTCAGAAGTTGCGGCAGCTCGTCAATGCTGGTTCGGCGTATGAAGCGGCCCACGCCCGTGATGCGCGGGTCATTGGCCTGCGTGAAATACGGCCCGGTCGCGGCCGCGTCAATGCGCATGCTGCGGAATTTCAGGATGCCGAAAGGCTGGCCGCCGCGCCCCACGCGCGTTTGCCTGAAAAATACCGGCCGGCCGCTGTCGAGCACTATCCACAAGGTCACAAGCACAAGAACAGGCGACAGCAACACCAGCGCTGCCAGCGACAGCACGATGTCCATCAGGCGCTTCATGCAGGCACTTTCAACCCATGTGACAGCTGACGAATCAGGCCCGCGACGCGAACCCTGTCCTGCTCGGTTTCGCCGGGCGTGCGCAAGGTGAGTTCAGCCTCTGCAGCGCGAATGGCTGATACAGCGTCTTCAAAAGATGTTTCACCGCCGAGGCGGTTGAAGGTTCTCGACAAAATGACAGCCTGCGACCCCAGCCGTATGTGTTCGCCCAGCACATCGCGCCCCGGCAACACGCCTTCATCCACACGTGCAATGCCGCCAAAGCCCATGCGCAGGCCTTGCCGCTTTGCAGCGGCCGCCACGCGGTCCACATGACCCATCAGCAGGGGTTCAAACATGAATTTGCAGCCCAGCGACAGGTGCAGATCGTTAAGACCCACAAGCACCTCACAAATACCGGGTGTGCCCAGCCATTCGTCAAGCGATTCCAGCGCACCCGCCGTCTCCAGCAGGGCCACGATGGGCGCACGCCCCGCAACGATGCCTGCAAACGCCTGTACCTCGCGCGCGCCGGTGAACATGGGCAGCATGAGCAGGTCCGCGCCCTGGGCAAGAACGGCATCCACCTCTGCCCTGGTCAGCTCGGGCTTGTCGAGCTGCAGGGGATTCACGCGCACCATCAGCTTTGTCTTTTTCAGCACGGCCTTGATACGTCCCACGTCTTCCACATGATGTGTGCTGATGAAGGTGTCCAGGCCCTTCTGCCGCTCGGCCTTGCCGTCGCGTTCAAGGTCAACAAAAACCCGCATGCCCTCAAGCTGGTCGCAGCGCGCCGCCAGTACAGGGTCATTGGTGATGGTCAGTAAATCAATCATTGGGGGAATTCGGCAAATCTTCTGGGACTCACGGCGCTGCTTCGCGCTGTAGCCGGGCAAAAAGCAGCCTGCGCAGTTGCGGGCTCGCCAGAACGGCGCCTCCCACAACCAGCAGGCCATACACACAGGAAACAATCATAGTGAACTGGATGCTGCGGCCAGCCCACATCGGCTTGAGGCTGACCAGCAGCGCAGCGACGGCCAGCGACACCAGGCAGGGCAGCCACGGGAAGGCACGGGCTACGGTCTGCCGCTCAGCAGACATCAGCACAATGGCGACACCTGCCAGCACGCCGTTGAGCAGCCACATCACCGCAGCACCCTTCTCCAGGCCCCAGTCAGGCATCAGGCCAAGGATGAGCAGCACTGCCAGAGCGGCGACATAGGCCCACACCGCCACATGCATGCGCTGCGAGATCGCCGTGACGGTCAGCATGACGGCGATCAGGGCCTGCGGCAGCAGCGACCAGATACCGATGGCGCTCCAGCGCGCAATCACCTGCAGGTGCTCTTCACCCATGCGCCCCCAGCCAAACAGCAGGCCGGCCAGCGGCAACGAGAAGGTGGCGATGATGGCGGCCGCAGCACAGGCCAGCGCCCATGCGAGTGCGAATGCCACACGCAAGGCAGCTGCGCGCTCGGGCGTGCCCTCCCCGGTTCGTGTGATCGCCGGAAAAGCCAGGGTGGCCACCAGCTGCACCGCCAGTACCAGCGGCAGTTCCACCAGTTTCCATGCGTAGTTGAAGCTGGCCAGCGCGCCCTCGCCGCCCTGCGAGGCAATGCTGCGGCCCGCCAGCGGCAACAGCAACAGGAGACCTGAGGACAGCCCGGCCCATATCCAGATACTGGCCCGAGGCAGGGTTAAAGAACTTGCCTTCACGACCAAAGCGTCTGCGGCGGCGAGTCCCGCGCGGGCAAACCGCAAACGCCAGCCCAGCCAGGCCATGCGTAGAAGCATCGCAAACACCAGAAACAGACCCAGGGCGGCAACAGCGCCCGCCTGTCCCACCCAGGCGACCTCCAGCAGACCTGCAATCAGCACGGCGTTGATGACCAGATTTCCAGCATACATGCCAACAAAGTCACGTTCGTGTTGCAGGCGCGTGGTCCACAGCGCCGCGAGCATGGCCATGGGCAGGACCAGCGCACTCCAGGCCAGCGATGCCGCACTCAGGGTTTTCATTTCTCCGGCAAGACCGGGCGCCAGCGCCTGCGCCAGCACATCGCGCAGCAGCCAGATGCCCAGACCCACCACCGCACCCGCCAACAGCAGGAAGGCCGTCACCTTTTTCTGGCTGGCGTTCTGCCCAGCTGCGTCCTGCTGCGCCCAGTGCGGCAACAGCACATAAGCCAGAGCGCCGCTGATGAAAATGCCGACCAGCAAATCAGGCAAGGTGAACATCACAATGATCACGTCGCCCAGGCCGGTAGCGCCAAACGCCGCTGCCTGCACCGACTCCCGGGCCAGACCCAGCACCCGGCTGAGCAGGAGCAATCCCAGGGAAAACACACCGGCGCGAAGATACATGGCAGGGATTATCCGGCCTGAAAACACCGTTCTCGACCCATAAAAGCCAAACCCGTCCTGTAAAAAACTAAAATCAGTGGTTTGAATGAGATTGGTCACATTCCGGCGGGCTCCGCAAGCTGCCGGGAAATCGGCCCGCAGTTCAGGCAAACGCCCCGCATGACCCTGTCGTGCAGCCTTGCCAGCCACCTTCCCCAGCACCAAAAGCCCAAGTCCATGACAACGAATGCGCCCGCCAACAACCCTGCCCAAGCCACCGCACCTGCACCGCAGGACGAAAACCAGCTGATCATCGAGCGTCGCGAAAAGCTCAAGGCCCTGCGCAGCGCAGGCATCGCCTTCCCCAACGACATCAAGCCCGAACACAAGGCCGAAGCGCTGTTCGCCGCCTACAGCGACAAAACCAATGAAGAGCTGGAGGCCCTGAACATCCAGGTGCACGTCGCCGGCCGCATGATGCTCAAGCGCGTGATGGGCAAGGCCAGCTTTGCGACGCTGCAGGATTCATCGTTCGGCCCCTCGGGCGGCCGCATCCAGCTCTATATCAAGAACGACGATGTGGGCGAGGCCGTGCATTCGGCCTTCAAGCACTGGGACCTGGGCGACATCATCTCGGCCACCGGCAAACTGTTTCGCACCAAGACCGGCGAACTGTCGGTGCATGCCACCACCCTGCGCCTGGTGACCAAAAGCCTGCGCCCCCTGCCCGACAAGTTTCACGGCATGGCCGACCAGGAGGTCAAGTACCGCCAGCGTTATGTCGACCTCATCATGGACGAGGCAGCGCGCAAGCGTTTCATGTCGCGCAGCAAGGCGGTCACCAGCATCCGCGAGTTCATGGTCGCCAACGACTTTCTTGAAGTCGAAACGCCCATGCTGCACCCGATTCCTGGCGGCGCCAATGCCAAGCCTTTCAAGACGCACCACAACGCGCTCGACCAGGAGATGTTTCTGCGCATCGCGCCCGAGCTGTACCTCAAGCGCCTGATCGTCGGTGGCTTTGATCGCGTGTTCGAGATCAACCGCAGCTACCGCAACGAGGGCATCAGCGTGCGCCACAACCCCGAGTTCACCATGATGGAGTTCTACGCGGCGTGGTGGAACTACTCCGATTTGATGAGCTACACCGAGTCGCTGATACGCGATGTGGCGCAGAAGGTCTGCGGCTCGCTGCAGCTGACCTACGGCGAAAAACCCGTGGACCTGGCGCAGCCCTTCGAGCGACTGACCATACGCGAAGCCATCCTCAAGCACACCGAAGCCGGTGACAACGTCGACAACGCCGCGTGGCTCACCAACGCCCTGCGCAAGCTGGGCATGACGGAAGAAAAAGACCGGCTCTCGACCCGCTCGCTGGCCAGCCTGCAGGTGCTGTACTTCGAGGAACTGGTGGAAGAAAAGCTCTGGCAGCCGACCTTCATCATGGAACACCCGACCGAAATATCCCCACTGGCGCGCGCCAACGACAGCCGCCCTGAAGTCACCGAGCGTTTTGAGCTCTACATCACCGGCCGCGAGTTCGGCAACGGCTTCAGCGAACTGAACGATGCAGAAGAGCAAGCCGCACGTTTCAATGCCCAGGTGGCCGCCAAGGACAGCGGCGACGACGAAGCCATGTTCTACGACCACGACTTCATACGCGCGCTCGAATACGGCATGCCGCCGACCGGCGGCTGCGGTGTGGGCATTGACCGTTTGATGATGCTGTTGACCGATAGCCCGAGCATTCGGGATGTGATCCTGTTCCCGGCCCTGCGAAGAGAAAGTTAGCTCCCACGGTCGTGCACTTCGTGTCACTCCCTGCCCCCCGAGGGGGCCGCCAGCCTGCGGCCCGGCAAAGCCGGTTCCGCGGCTCGGACTTGCTTTAGGGCTTCGTTGGATGACTGTTCTCAAATACCTCACCGCCTACCCCGCCAGCCTGCAGCAACAGGTGCAGCAACTGCTGGACCAGGGCAGGCTGGGCGAGATGCTGCTCAAAAAGTACCCGCAAGCGCATGGCGTGCGCACGGACAAGGCGCTCTACGACTACGTGATGGCGCTGAAAAGCGACTACCTGCGCAGCTCGGAGCCGCTGTCGAAAGTGGCTTTTGACAGCAAGCTGCATGTGATCGCCCATGCGCTGGGCACGCACACCACCGTCTCGCGGGTGCAGGGGAACAAGCTCAAGGCCAAGCGTGAGATCCGGGTGGCGACGCTGTTCCGGGAAGGGCCGGAAGAGTTCTTGCGGATGATTGCGGTGCATGAACTGGCCCACATCAAGGAGAGGGCCCACGACAAGGCTTTCTACCAGCTGTGCGCGCACATGGAGCCCAACTACCACCAGTACGAGTTCGACCTGCGTGTTTACCTGACGCACCTGGATGTGGCGGGCAAGCTGGCCTGGCCGTCGCCCTGAACGCACTCAGGAAGCACCTAAAGGGTTAAAAAAGGTCGAAAGTTAATATACAAGTTAACAATTTAACCCAAAGTTAACTTCCATATTAACTTTTCAGGATTTTGGCGTGTTCAAGGCTCAAAAATCCGCCCAAAATAGCCAAAAAAGGCTATTTTCAGGCATAAAATCGGCTGCAAGCCAATAAATACGCACGTGAGCAGCTACTGAATTAATAGCAGATTGGACCCATAAACGTCAACCAACCCACCCCAGTTCAGCCCAATTCACGGCAGCAAACCCATCGCGTGCATATAGGCGGGCTGCAGCATCAGGCTGTCCCAATCCTGGCCGGGCGTGGTGGGCAGCAGGTCAAGGCGGCGCATTTCACTGGACTCCAGCGCCTCCCAGTGGCCCTTGAGCAGTGATTCGGCCATGCCGTCCAGCAGTTCATCCACCGCTTTCCCATCACCTACGGACTGGTTGCAGAGCAGCACCATGTCGCAGCCGGCGTTGAGCGCGGTCACTGCCGCCTGGGTGTAGCTGACTTCCTTGCCGTCGATGATGCGGGCGCCGGCCATGCTGAGGTCGTCGCTGAAAATCGCGCCGCCAAAACCCAGCTGGCCGCGCAGGATAAAGGTCAACCACTGCTCGGAGAAACCGGCCGGGCGGCTGTCGACCTTGGGGTAGATCACGTGTGCGGGCATCACGCTGGTCAGCGTGGTGTTCAGCCACTCATACGGCGCGGCATCGTCGGCCAGGATGGCTTTCAGGCTGCGTTTGTCAACCGGGATGTCGGTGTGTGAGTCGGCCTTCACAAAACCGTGGCCAGGGAAGTGTTTGCCGCAGTTGGTCATGCCCGCCTGCAGCAGGCCGTGCATGAGGCTTTTGGCGAGGATGCTGACAACGCGCGGGTCGCGGCCAAAGGCGCGGTCGCCTATGACTGAGCTTTCGCCGTAGTCCAGATCAAGCACGGGCGTGAAGCTGAAATCGACACCGCAAGAGCGGAGCTCGGCCGCCAGCACATAACCACAAGCGGTCGCCGCATTGGTGGCGGCCATCTGGTCTTTCATCCACAGCTCGCCTAAAGCGCGCATGGGCGGCAGATGCGTGAAGCCGTCATTGCGAAAGCGCTGCACGCGGCCCCCTTCGTGGTCAACACAGATGAGCAGGTCCTTGCGTATGCCCTTGATCTCGGCGCACAGCGCGGTGAGCTGGCGGCGGTTTTCCCAGTTGCGGCCAAACAAAATGATGCCGCCGGTGAGCGGGTTCTTCAGGCGCTTGCGGTCGGTCTTGCTGAGTTCAAGGCCGGCGATGTCGATAATGAGGGGGGCGTGCTGGGTCATGGGTGTTTGCGAATGTCCGGGTACAAAGGTAAAAGTCAGGGAACGTTTTTCTCTACTACAACAAAGCTGGCGGCGTAATCGGTCTCGTCGGTCACGCTCACATGGGCGCTGAGCCGGCGCTCTTCAAACCAGGCCTTGAGCGCACCGTGCAACACAATTTCGGGCTTGCCGCTGGGCGCCTTGGCGATCTCGCAGGTGCGCCAGGTCATGGGCATGCGCATGCCGGTGCCTATGGCCTTGCTGAAGGCTTCCTTGGCTGAAAAGCGCGTGGCCAGGTAGCTGACACCCCGATCCGGCCAGCGCGCGCTGCGGGCCTTCCAGGTGGCGAGTTCGCCGTCACTCAATATTTTTTTGGCAAAGCGTTCGCCATGGCGGTTCAGGCTGTCGCGGATGCGGCGTATGTCGCAAATGTCCGTGCCTATCCCGTAAATCACTTGGATATGGCCCCCACGCAGGTTTTTGGGGTCAGAGCCCAAATTCGCCAAACCTGTGGCAAGCCACAGTAGCAGTGCAAGCACTGCTGCGAAATTGGTGTCTGACCCCAATAACCTGCTGCCCCCCGAGGGGGCCGCTGCGCCTGCGGCCTGGCAAAGCCAGTTCCGCGGCCCCTGCTTGCAAAGAAAATTTTTATCTTTGTAAAAGTCATCAAGTTGAAAACGCCTGGTTGATGCAGCGCAGATAGTCTTTCACTGTGGCCTCGTAACCCAACTCCAGCGCATCGGCAATCAGCGCGTGGCCGATGGAGACTTCCTGCACCTGCGGCACCGCGCGCAAAAAATCGGTCAGGTTGTCGCGGTTCAGGTCATGGCCGGCATTGACGTCCAAACCGGCGGCGGCAGCAGCCTTGCCTGCTTCGGTAAACAGCGCCAGCACCTTCGCCTGGTCCGGCGTGCCCCAGGCGCGGGCGTAACTCTCGGTGTAAAACTCGACGCGGTCAGCGCCAACGGCCCTGGCGGCCGCCATGGCGCCGGCGTCCGGGTCCATGAACAGGCTGACGCGCACGCCACGCGACTGCACCTCCCTGATCAGCGGCTTCAGGCGTTCGGCATCTAGAGGAAAGCTCCAGCCGTGGTCGCTGGTGAACTGGTCTTCACTGTCGGGCACAAAAGTGACCTGGTGCAGCGGCAGGCCGCGCGCCGACAGGTCATGCGCAATCCTCATCAGGTTCTGCAACGGATTACCCTCGACATTGAACTCGCGGCCGGGCCACTCTTTCATCATGGCGGCAATCTCGAATACGTCGTCGTCGCGGATATGGCGCTGGTCGGGCCGGGGGTGAACGGTGATGCCGCTCGCACCAGCCTCAAGGCAGAGGCGCGCCGCACGCACGACATCGGGAACGCCCAGGTGCCGGGTGTTGCGCAGCAGCGCAACCTTGTTGACGTTGACGGAGAGCGCGGTCTTGCCGCTGGGGTGAAAGGGGTGCTGGTCTGCGGTCATGGCCTGGGGGTTTAGAAAGCCTGCAATTCGCGCATCATCTGGCGGGTTTTCAGTATCTTCACATCGCAATGGTAGTGCAGCAGGCTTCGCAACTGGCTCTTGAGCTCGGGCAGGTGGTTGACGCAGGCGTGCATGGTGTCGGCAAAGGGCGCATCGCCGTCCAGCGCCTGCTGCAGCGCCAGCCATTGCGCACCTTTGAGCGAGGCGCGGTCATCGTCATGTGCCTCACGCAGTCCGGCCTCCGCCAGCAGCACGTAGGGCGCATCGGGGTCCAGCTCCGACAGCGTGGCCGTCTGCGCATCGAGTGATGGCAGCAGCCCGATGTCGCGCAGCAGGCGCAACTCAAACGCCCGCAACGCCACCTGCAGCGTGTCATTGCTCTGGCTGGCGATCAGTTGAACCGTGGCCGCATAGGCATCAAACAGTACCGGGTGCGCATCTTCACGCGCCAGCAGCCGCATCAGCAACTCGTTGAGGTAATAACCCGACAGCAGGGCATCGCCGGTGGGCATGACATGACCGCCCTGCCACTCGGCGCTTTTGAGGGTACGGATTTCGGCATCGCCACCAAAGGAAACATGCAGCGGCTGCAGCGGCAGGAGGATGGGCCGGAAACTGGAACTGGGCTTTTTCGCACCGCGCGCCACCAGCGCCACCCGCCCGTGCGTGCGGGTGAAGACTTCCAGGATCAGGCTGGACTCGCTCCAGTCGTAGCGGTGCAATACGTAAGCAGGTTCGTCAGAAATACGTTTGGTGGCCATAAGGTTCACCGTCACCCAACGAAGCGGGGCTTTCGCAAGCCAGGGCCGCGGAACTGGCTTTGCCAGGCCGCAGGCGCAGCGGCCCCCTCGGGGGGCAGGGAGCTACACGCAGTGAGCGACCGTGGGGGCACTATTCGTAGCCGAATGTCTTCACTCTGGCTTCATCATCAGCCCAGCCAGACCTGACCTTGACCCAGATTTCCAGGAACACCTTGCCGCCGGTGAGCGTTTCGAGTTCATGCCGAGCCTCCGTGCCTATGCGTTTAAGCTTTTCACCCTTCTCGCCAATGATCATGCCCTTGTGGCCGTCGCGCTCGACGACGATGGTGGCAGCCACCTTGCGAAGGTTGCCCTCTTCCTCGTACTTGTCGATGATGACGGTCGAGGTGTAGGGCAGCTCGTCGCCGGTCAGGCGGAACAGCTTTTCGCGGATGATCTCGGCCGCCATGAAGCGGTCGCTGCGGTCGGTCAGCTCCTCTGCGCCGTACATCCAAGGCTGCATGGGCAGGTATTTCTCGCAGATGCCGAACAGCCGGTCCACGTCTTTCGCGTTGTTGGCCGACATCGGCACGAACTCGGCAAAATTGTGGCGCTCCTGCATGTCGCGCAGCCAGGGGGCGATTTCGGCGCGGCGGTGTATCAGGTCAAACTTGTTGGCCAGCAGGATGGCCGGTGTTTTTTCGGGCAGCAGGGCCAGGACCTTGGCATCGGCCAGGTTGAACTGCCCGGCCTCGACGACAAACACAATCAGGTCCACGTCATTGACGGTGCCGACGACCGTGCGGTTCAGCGAGCGGTTCAGGGCATTGCCGTGGCGGGTCTGGAAGCCCGGGGTGTCGACAAATACAAACTGGGTCTCCTTCACCGTCCGCATGCCGGTGATGCGGTGGCGCGTCGTCTGCGCCTTGCGTGAGGTGATGCTGATCTTCTGGCCGACCAGCGCGTTGAGCAGCGTGGATTTACCGACGTTGGGCTTGCCGACAATGGCGATCAGGCCGCAGCGCTGGGACTCAACAGGCGGCGCATCGGCGGCCGGGGTGGTGCTGGTGCGCACTGAAAACGCCTTGGCCAGCATCTCGTCAAGCGACTGCTCCTGCACGGGCGGACTTTCAGCCGGCTCGTTGGGTGTCTGATCGGCTGAAGGTTTTTTGGGTGCGCTGGTCATGGTCTCAAAGGTCCGGCTAAGTCTGGTGATGGCTGGGCGACTGCCTGGTGTGGGCTGTCGCCAGATCAGGCATCAAGGGTTTTAACAAAAGCCAGCATGGCTGCCGCAGCCGCCTGCTCACCCGCGCGGCGCGAACCGCCTATGCCGCGCTCTGCACGGCGGTATTCGACAATTTCGCACTCAACGTCAAAGGTCTGCTTGTGCGCCGCACCCTGGGTGCCGACCACTCTATATATAGGCAGGTTCATCTTGCGCCCCTGCAGCCATTCCTGCAACTCGGTCTTGGGGTCCTTGCCTATGGCCTGCATCTGCGCGTTGATCTCGACATCCTTGAACAGGCGGCGAACCAGCTGTGACGCCACTTCAAACCCTGCGTCCAGATAAATGGCACCCAGTACGGCCTCCAGCGCATCGGCCAGTATCGATGGCCGCTTCTGGCCGCCTGATTTGGCTTCACCCTCACCCAGGCGCAGCAGGTCGGGCAGGCCCAGTTCTACAGCCACTTTGTGCAGCGTGTCCTGCTTGACGAGGTTGGCGCGCACCCGGGACAGGTCGCCCTCGGGCAGCTCGCTCAGGCCTTCGTACAGCAGGGCCGCCACCGCAAGATTGAGGACAGAATCGCCCAGAAACTCCAGGCGTTCGTTGTGGTCGGACGAAAAGCTGCGATGCGTCAGCGCCTGCACCAGCAGCCGTGGATTCGAGAAATCATGCTGAAGCCGTTTTTGCAACGACTGCAGATGGGGACTCAGTGACGCACTACCTTGCACTTATTTGGACTTGCCGGCGTACTTGATCAGCAGGTAGGCGGGGCCGCCAATGTGGATTTCCTTGTTGTACGCAAAAGACGCGATGATCTTGTCGCCGTCCTTGGTCACTTCAAGGTCCTTGCCGCTGATGGATTTGATGTCATCGATCTGCGCAATCTTGTCGAAAATGGTGCGCACTTCGGCCACGGACTTTCCGTCAGCCGCAGCCTTGCTGGCGGCTTTGGTGATGGTCTGGAACTCCGTCATGGTCGGGAAGGCCTGGGCAGCAATGACGCCGATAAAGGCAAACACGCCCACCACGAACAGCACACCGATGAATGAAATACCAAGTTGTTTGTTTTTCATGTATTTCTCCTGCTTAAGCCCCAACCCCAAACTGCAGCAGGCCCCAGCCACCGACCGGCCGCAGGCCTGAATGCATCAATTAAAAGCGCCTATGCGCTTGAGGTTACCGAAATTCATCCAGACAAAAAAGGCTTTGCCTACGATGTTTTTCTCCGGCACAAACCCCCAGTAGCGCGAATCAAGCGAATTATCGCGGTTGTCGCCCATCATGAAGTAGTGCCCTTCGGGAACTTTGCAAACCACGCCCTCGCTACTGTAACGGCAATTCTGCTTGAACGGAAAGTCCTCGGCACCCGGAATAAAGGCAGGACGGTCGTCATCATTGAGAATGCGGTAGGGCTTGCCGCCGTTGACTTCCTGGAACTGCCTGGCGTAGCGCATGGAGTCTTCGTCAAAAAAATCCGGCAGCGCAGTCTTGGCCAAAGGCTTGCCATTGACAGTCAGTTTCTTATTGAGATAGGCCACCTCGTCACCAGGCACACCCACCACACGCTTGATGTAGTCGAGGCTGGGTTTGGGCGGGTAACGGAACACCATGACATCCCCGCGCTGCGGGCTGTTGTTGTCCAGTATCTTGGTATTGATCACCGGCAGGCGCACACCGTAATGGAATTTATTGACCAGTATCAGGTCATTGATAAGCAGCGTCGGGATCATGGAGCCCGAAGGAATCTTGAAGGGCTCGAACAAAAACGAGCGCAGCAGGAAAACCACCACGATCACCGGAAACAGGCCGGCGGTCCAGTCCAGCCACCAAGGTTGCATGATGAGGCGGGTGCGTGCCTCGCTGGTGTTGTCGTCAACCTGCGTAATGCCCTTGCTGGCGAGCTCCGCGCGCCGCGTTGCAGCATTTTCGTCCAGCACCGCGACCGCCTTGCGGCGCTGGGGCAGGAAGTAAAAACGTTCGGCTACCCAATAGAGGCCGGTGACGACCGTGGCGACGAACAGCAGGAGCGAGAAGTTGCCCTCCACCACACCAAAATACCAGAGCGCACCGTAGCCGACAAACATGGCCAGCACGACGGCTGTGATTGAACCCATCAGATTACGCATTAGTCTTCTACCTGCAAGATGGCGAGGAAGGCCTCCTGGGGCACTTCAACCGAGCCGATTTGTTTCATGCGCTTTTTACCCGCTTTTTGTTTTTCAAGGAGCTTGCGCTTGCGGGAAATATCACCGCCGTAACACTTGGCAATCACGTTCTTGCGCAGTGCCTTGATTGTCTCACGCGCAATGATGTTGGCACCGATGGCCGCCTGTATGGCCACGTCGAACTGCTGGCGGGAAATGATCTCGCGCATTTTGGCAACGACTGCACGGCCGCGATAGGCGGACTGGCTGCGGTGGACGATGATTGAGAGCGCGTCAACCTTCTCACCATTGAGCAGGATGTCCACCTTGACCACGTCGGACGCCCGGAACTCCTTGAAGGTGTAGTCCATCGAGGCATAGCCGCGAGACACTGATTTCAGCTTGTCGAAGAAATCGAGCACGATCTCGCCCAGCGGCATCTCATAGGTGAGCATGACCTGCTTGCCGTGATAAGCCATGTTGAGTTGCACGCCGCGCTTCTGGTTGGCCAGCGTCATCACGGCACCCACATAGTCCTGAGGCATGTAAAGGTGCACGGTCACGATGGGCTCACGGATCTCACTGACTTTACCGGCGTCGGGAATCTTGGACGGGTTTTCGACCATGATGGTCTCGCCGTCGGACCTGAGGACTTCATACACCACGCTCGGGGCCGTGGTAATCAGGTCCTGGTCGAATTCGCGTTCCAGCCGCTCCTGCACGATTTCCATGTGCAGCAGGCCCAGGAAACCGCAGCGGAAGCCAAAGCCCAGCGCCTCGCTGACCTCGGGTTCGTAGTGCAGGGAAGCATCGTTGAGCTTGAGCTTTTCAAGTGCATCACGAAGCGACTCGTATTCGCTGGCCTCTGATGGATACAGACCGGCAAAAACCGCAGGCTGGATTTCCTTGAAGCCGGGAAGCGCCTCGGTCGCGGTGAAGGATGCGCCACCAGTGCCCGGCTTGATCAGGGTGATGGTGTCGCCAACGCGTGCGGCCTGGAGTTCCTTGATGCCGGCGATCACAAAACCGACTTCGCCGGTTTCGAGTGCAGGACGCGGCTCGGTATGCGGCGTGAATACGCCCAATTGCTCGGCGTTGTACATCGCCTCGCTCGCCATCAGCTTGATGCGGTCACCCTTGGCGAGCCGCCCGTCCACCACACGCACCAGCATGACCACCCCAACGTAGGCGTCATACCAGCTGTCGATGATCATCGCCCGCAGCGCACCTGAAGGATTGCCTTTGGGAGGCGGAATCCTGGCGACCACCGCCTCCAGAATTTCATCGATCCCCATGCCGGTCTTCGCGCTGCAGGGAATCGCGTCCGTAGCGTCAATGCCGATGACTTCTTCTATTTCCTGTTTGGCGTTCTCGGGATCAGCCTGCGGCAAATCCATCTTGTTGAGCACCGGTACGACCTCGACGCCGAGATCGAGCGCGGTGTAGCAATTGGCAACTGTCTGCGCTTCAACGCCCTGGCTCGCATCGACAACCAGCAGCGCACCTTCACATGCAGACAACGAGCGGCTGACTTCATACGAAAAGTCAACGTGGCCCGGCGTGTCGATGAGATTGAGGTTGTAAACCTGTCCATCAAGTGCCTTGTATTTGAGCGCAGCGGTCTGCGCCTTGATGGTTATCCCACGCTCTTTTTCAATATCCATCGAGTCGAGCACCTGCGCGCTCATCTCGCGATCCTGCAATCCACCGCATCGTTGTATGAGTCGATCTGCGAGCGTCGACTTGCCGTGATCAATGTGCGCAATGATCGAAAAGTTTCTGATGTGATTCATCAACGAGAACGCCTAAGTACTTGAAAGTATTGCGAAGAAACAGGAGGCCATTCGAGATGGCCATAAAAAAGGGCGCGTCGATTGCGACGCGCCCTGAACCAACAATCTATGGCAACTGCGATAGTTGGAAACTTCATTGTAGGCAAAAAGCCGGAAGCCAACAGTCCCAAAATGCCCATATTTTTGTCGTTGCAGCCTAGCAACAAGAAACTTATGCACAACTTATTCACAATTTTAGCCTGCTTGGCTCTGGACAACATGTGGGTGATCTGTGAATCAAGCCTGAATAACCTGATTTGAGTGAAGAATGCATTGGGAAGCGACTTTTATATATGCAAAAGCCTCGCCAAAGCCCGCCTATTCTAACCAAACCCGCCATTCACGGAGAACAAAAGTCAGCGATTACTAACAAAATAGATTGAAATCAGGCTGAAAAATCTTTTTCAAAAATTTATTTTGGCGTGCAGTGAAAGCACGTTCGGACGAGAAAAACCCCCAATTCCTGCAGGTTATGGGGGCCTGGTTGAAGCGCAGGAGAGGGAGTGACATTCAGCGCGCAGGACGAATCAGGGCGTATTGCGCCCATTCCCCACGACGGAACAACACATTGACGGCCTTGCTTTTATCAACCTTGGCAACAGCCGCGTCAAACTCCTTCACCGTGGCAACTTCGGTGTTGGCCACGGCAAGAATCACATCACCCTCGCGCAGCCCTGCGCGTGCGGCAGAACCTTCGGCACTGTCCACCTTCACACCGCCTTTGACCTTCAGGTCTTTTTTCTGGGCGTCAGGCAGTTCGCTCACCACAAGGCCAAGCGCCTGGGCTGCACCGGCAACTGCCGCCCTGGGCTCGGAGGCTGCCGCCCGGCGTGCTGGTTTCTCGGGCTCGACTTCTGCAATAACCACAGTCAGGTCTTTTGATGCTCCGCGCCTGAATACCGTGACGACAGCGCGAGTGCCGGGTTTGACGTTGCCAACCAGCCGCGGGAGGTCACTGGATTTTTCAATCTGCTTGCCGTCAAATTTGGTGATGATGTCGCCCGCCTCAATGCCGGCCTTCTCCGCCGGCGCGCCGCTTTCAACGCCCCTGATCAGCGCGCCCTGGGGTTTGCCGAGGCCGATGGACTCGGCGACTTCCTTGCTCACCTGCTCAATCTGAACGCCAATGCGCCCACGAGTCACGCGACCAGCGCTGCGCAACTGGTCTGACACGCGTGCGGCCTCGTCAATCGGTATCGCAAAGGAAATGCCCTGAAAACCGCCGGAGCGGGAGTAGATCTGGCTGTTGATGCCTATCACCTCGCCGCGCATGTTCAGCAGCGGTCCGCCAGAGTTGCCGGGGTTGATGGCGACATCGGTCTGTATGAACGGCAGGTAGTCGCCGGTATCACGCTGCTTGGCGCTGACAATGCCTGCGGTAACGGTGTTTTCAAGACCAAAGGGCGAACCGATAGCCATCACCCATTCGCCGACCTTCAGCCGGTTGACATCACCAATTTTGACGGCCGGCAATCCGGTGGCCTCAATCTTCACCACGGCGACATCACTGCGCTTGTCCGCCCCAATAATCCTGGCCTTGAACTCACGTTTGTCAGTCAGCGTCACGATCACCTCGTCGGCGCCTTCGACCACGTGGGCATTCGTCATGACAAAACCGTCGGTCGTGAGAATGAAACCCGAGCCGACACCGCGCGGCTGGTCTTCGTCAGGCTGCGGCTGGCGCTCCGGACGGGGTGAACGCGGGGTAGTAGGCGGCACAGGGATGCCAAAACGGCGGAAGAACTCCAGCATCTGCTCGTCGATGCCACTGGTGGCGCCGACCTTGACCTTTTCGGATGTCCGGATGTTCACAACCGAAGGCCCGACCTGCTCCACCAGGTCGGTGAAGTCGGGCAGGGTACGGTTTTGTGCCCACACCGGCTGGGCAGGCAGGGCAACAGCTGCGGCCGCCAGGGCAAGCATGCCTGCAGCCAGATAGGAACGCACGGGTTTCAGGGTCAATTCATTCATCGTCGGCCTCTTCAATAAATATGGGTGCAGTGGGATGCCAGTGGAATCCGCCCAAGACGATTTAAGGACGAACACGCATAACGCAATACCCGGGACGCTGGCCTTGCAGGCCCGCCCCGCCTATTTCTTCCGTTCAAGCCCACCGGCAAACATCTTGATGGTTTTCATGGGAACTTCCCCCATGACAGTCAGCCAGTAAGAGCCCACCTGCTTCGTCATGGTCTGGGTCGCCCCCAGGGACATGCTGGCTTCCTTCTCGTGACGCTGCCTGTCATAAGGCTCGACAAAGAGGGAGACCGAAGCCAGTCCATCGGAAAAAATCCATTGCAGGGGCTCGTCAGCACCGGGGGCGGCAGAGGCCACGGCCGGGCGCTTGTAGCAACTCATGGGCGCAAAGCCGGCAACGGGGGTCTTCAGCACCCAGCCTTCGGCGCTGGCAGTCGTCTTGACCAGAACAGGTTTTTCGATCTTGTAGCCGTCGACCTTGCCCATCATGGACAGCAGCTTGTCCATCTTGACCGGGGCATCCAGCTGCAACTCGGAGAAAGCCGCCTGCTCAAGCACCTTGCCGTCCGCATCAAGCGTCTGCAATTTCACAACCATGCCGTTTTTCTGCTCCGTCCAGACGCGGTATCCGAAACGCATGGCATCTTTGGGCACGAGCACCACGATATCCGCTTCCAGCCCCGCCACACGTTCGACACCTTCCTGTCTGACCTTGTAAAACTCGGCAATACGGTTGTCTGTGGACTGCAGCAATTCAGGGAAAAGGCCCAGTGACTCGCGTTTTTCCGTTCGCACCACCTTGTGTTCGGGCATAAAGGTGACGACGCGATCGTTGTGCCTGAAAATCGAGCGCGGGGCGCCCGTCAGCGTCTCTACACGCTCGACCTGCTGGTTGCCTTCACAGACATGCCATATCTTGCCGCTGGAAATGCTCCCGCCGGAAGACACCACATACGTGCCAATGTAGGCCTGCTTTTTGGAAGCCTCGTGCATGCGCATCAACCAGTCGTTGATGCCTCTCGCTTCGGCAGAAGACGGGGCCGGCAAAGGAGCAGGACCAGCAGGTGGCGTTTGTGCAGCCACAAAATTCATGGCCAGCAGGGCCACCCCGGCGCAAGGCCAGATGCGCCATGTCCGGCGCTTCACACGCCCGGCACTTCCAGGCAGATCAAAACCTGCTTTAACGGCCTGCATTTTGCGGGGTTTCAAACGCTGCATTAAGGAAGCCGGATGGTGCCTGCAGCACAGAAGCGCCGCCCAGTTGCCTGTGCGCAGCAAGAAGTTCTTCAAGCCTTGCATCGCGCACCATGGGGCCTTGCGGGGAAGCCACGACGAGTACCGCAGGCGTGGATTGATTGACGGCAGGCGCCTGCGCCAGCTGCGCACCAGATGGCGAAGAAATCATGGCCACGCTGCTCCACGCAATCGCGGCCACGGCGGTCAGGGATGCAAAGCCTGCGGCAAGTTTCCACCTGAAAATACCGTCATTTGCCGCCGGCTCGCGGCGCGCGACCTTAAGCGGGGCGGGAACAGGATCCGGCACAGTCCAGGTGCGCTCCTTTTCAAGACGCTCGTTCAGGCGCTGCAGAAAAGCCGGTGAAGACCCGCCCGCAGCAAGTGAAGGAGAACGCAGTACGTCGCCAATCATGTGATACATGCCCCAACTGCCGGCAGCGGCGTCATCGTCCTTGCAGGCTTGCAGCAACAGCAACAGCTCGTCCTTGTCCAGCTCTCCATCTGCCAGGGCGGAGAGGCGTTCGCAGGTTGTCGGTGGGAATTTAGTGATCTTCATGACTGTCTCTCGCTGCCGGCTTTCGCCGTATTTGTGTGAGGTGGCGCGCTTTTCCTGCCAATGCAACTGTCCGTTTTATCCTGAAAGAAATCCGAGTGGCTTACCAACGCTTGCCGGACTGATTTTCAAGCAAGGGTTTTACTTTTTCCGATATCGCTTCACGTGCCCGGAAAATCCGGGACCGCACTGTCCCTATCGGACAATTCATGGCTTCCGATATTTCCTCGTAGCTCAATCCTTCGATTTCCCGCAAGGTAATTGCCTGCCTCAACTCTTCCGGCAATGCCTCCATGGCGGCATTGACCATCTCCGCAATTTCCTTGCTGGCGAGCACGGCGTCAGGCGTTTCCGAGCTGGTTAGTTCGTTTTCCAGCGGGGAAGTTTCATCACTTTCGTCGCTTTGTCCGGATTTGAACGAATTTTCAGACACCGTGGGGTCCCGCTTGAGGTCCATCAGGGCCTTTTTGGCCGTATTTACTGCAATACGGTACAGCCAGGTATAAAACTGGGCTTCGCCGCGGAACTGGGCCATCGCCCGGTACGCGCGAATAAAGGTTTCCTGCGCGATGTCCTCGACCAGGTCCACATCGCGCACCATACGCCCTATCAGACGCTGAATGCGCCTTTCGTACTTGATCACCAGCAGTTCAAACGCCTTCTGGTCACCCGCCACCGTGCGCTCGACCAGCATGGCATCGCTGTCCACGGCTTTGACCGGCTCTGCCGGGGTGACGTCTTCAGTCATTGTTTTGTCTGTATGGAAGCGGCATCTGCATGGCCCGATACTGCCACAGCGCGGGAGCTACCCGCATACCTGCCCGGAGAAAAAAGCGCACGCCGAAAGTCCAGCCAACGCTCGGGGAAAGCGCTACGCTCACACCAGACACACGCACTCCTTTGAGTGTCGCACTGCATTCTGAGCAGCAGCAGGTCCTGAAAATCAGCGATCACCGAGATACGCTGTTCGGCGATCCCCGACTGATAACCCACGCCTTCCCGGCGCCAGGATTGCCCATCCCAGACTATTTGCCCGACTTCCGTTTTTTTCCATCCGGCGAGAGCAGCAAGTCCAGCGCCTGCAAGTGCCACGACAGACAGGACAACATGCCAACGTGCTTGCTGGCCAGAATACAGCCAGCACAAGGTTGCCAGGGCGCCAGCACACCACAAACCGGCAAGCAGCAAGGCCTGGAAACGCGAACGCCCCAGCGGATACACAACCGGCGGGGCGCTATGTGCAATCAAGGCAGCTTGCGTGTGGATGATCAGGCAATCTGTATCTTTGACACACGTCCGTCAGACGCGCTTGAAGACCAGTGTGCCGTTGGTACCGCCGAAGCCGAAGTTGTTCTTGACCGCGAATTCAAGCTTCGCGTCACGCGCCGTGTTCGCACAGTAATCAAGATCGCACTCGGGATCCTGGTTAAAGATGTTGATGGTGGGCGGGATCTTCTGGTGATGCAGGGAGAGCACCGTGAATACCGACTCGATACCTCCTGCGCCGCCCAAAAGGTGCCCGGTCATGGACTTTGTGGAACTGACCACGAGATTTTTCGAATGGTCGCCGAAAGCGGCCTTGATGGCATTCGTCTCATTGAGGTCGCCCAGTGGCGTCGATGTACCGTGCGCGTTGAGATACTGGACCTCGTCCGCATTCACACCAGCATTTTTCAGGGCCATGGCCATGGAGCGGCGGGGGCCGTCAATGTCAGGTGCCGTCATGTGGAAAGCATCTGCACTCATGCCGAAGCCGGTGAGCTCTGCATAGATTTTTGCCCCACGCGCTTTGGCGTGCTCGTACTCTTCGAGCACCATCACGCCGCCACCCTCGCCAAGTACAAACCCATCGCGATCCTTGTCCCATGGGCGCGATGCTGTTTTTGGATCGTCGTTGCGCGTTGACAGCGCGCGTGCCGCAGCGAAACCGCCGATTCCGAGCGGCGACACAGTGGCTTCGGCACCGCCGGCAACCATCACGTCGCAATCGCCGTATTCGATCATGCGGGCCGACAGGCCAATGGAGTGCAGGCCGGTGGTACAGGCC
The DNA here is from genome assembly GCF_016185115.1 of Polaromonas sp. Taxonomy (GTDB): domain Bacteria; phylum Pseudomonadota; class Gammaproteobacteria; order Burkholderiales; family Burkholderiaceae_C; genus Polaromonas. The sequence continues at coordinate 429,354 of NZ_JACPOF010000029.1, forward strand.
GTGACCACCGCCACATTGGGACCCCTGAAGCCAAATTTGATGGACACATGACCCGAAATCATGTTGATGATGGACGCCGGCACAAAAAACGGGGAAATACGGCGTGGACCCCGATTCACCAGTTCCCCGTGCATTTCCTCGATCAGCGGCAGGCCGCCTATGCCAGAGCCGATGTTGCAGCCAATACGCGTAGCCATTTCGCCGTCAAGCGCCTCGCCGGTCGGCAACCCGCTGTCAGCTACGGCCTGGAAAGCAGCCGCCAGTCCCAGGTGAATGAAGCGGTCCATGTGGCGCGCTTCTTTCTCAGGGATGTAATCGGCAATATTGAAGCCTTTGACTTCACCGGCAAATTTGCAGGCGAAGGCGCTGGCGTCAAACCGGGTAATCAGGTCAATGCCGGAATTCCCGGCCAGAAGATTGGACCAGGATTCAGCAACCGTATTGCCTACGGGGCTGACACAGCCCAGACCTGTCACAACGACACGACGACGACTCATTCAGTGATCCTGAAAAATACCCGGAAACCGTTTGAAAGGCGTTCCGGGTTTTGTGGCGGAGTGTTCCGGGGGCAAAAAGCCCCGGACATCAGGCCTTTTGATGGGTGTTGGCGTAATCAATCGCGTTCTGGACGGTCGTGATCTTCTCTGCGTCTTCGTCCGGGATCTCGATGCCGAACTCGTCTTCCAGAGCCATAACCAGTTCTACGGTGTCAAGCGAGTCAGCGCCCAGATCAGCCACGAAGGCTTTCTCATTGGTGACTTGACCTTCTTCCACGCCGAGTTGTTCGGCAATGATTTTCTTAACACGTGCTTCGATATCGCTCATAGTTCCCTCTGAGGGTTGTAAATTAATCCGTGATTTTACCGCGTTAGAGTCTCATCTCTAAGCATCTGGCCGGACGGAGACAAACCGGCGTCGATTTCCTGTGTTTTACCACCGCCGACTTACTGCAAGTACGGCGTTTGCTCAAACGGCATGTCGGCTTACATGTACATGCCACCGTTGACGTGAATTTCCTGGCCCGTGATGTAAGCCGCCTGCGGGCTGCCCACAAAAGCGACGGCATGCGCAATATCCTGGGGCTTCCCAAGATGACCCAGCGGTATCTGGCCCAGCAGGGCTTTTTGCTGCTCTTCCGGCAGTTTGGCTGTCATGTCGGTCTCGATGAATCCTGGCGCAATGCAGTTCACCGTGATGTTGCGTGACCCAAGCTCCCTGGCAAGCGCCCGCGTCATGCCAGCGACTCCAGCCTTGGCCGCAGCGTAATTCGATTGCCCCGCGTTGCCCGAAGCGCCAACCACCGAGGTAATGCTGATGATGCGGCCATAACGTTGCTTCATCATGGTGCGCATCACGGCACGGCTCATGCGGAAGACAGCCTTGAGGTTCGTGTCCATCACCGCGTCCCAATCGTCATCCTTCAGGCGCATGGCCAGCATGTCACGAGTAATGCCCGCATTGTTGACCAGAACCTGCAGACCGCCATGCTCCTTGACGATGGCATCAATCAGCGCTTCAGCAGCCACGGCATCGTTCACGTTGAGGTTTTTGCCCGAGCAACCCGGAAATGCAGCCAGCGCCTGGCTTATTTTTGCAGCGCCTTCATCGCTGGTTGCGGTACCGATCACTTTCAGACCCTTTTGGGCCAGTTCAAGCGCAATCGCCGCACCTATCCCCCGCGAAGCACCCGTGACAAGTGCGACTTGCCCCTCAAACTTTATTTCACTCATGCCAGCATTCCTTTCACTTCGGCCAGGGAGGCCGGATCAAACAGCGGCGCACCGGTCAATTCAGGATCAATACGTTTTACCAGCCCTGCCAGCACCTTGCCGGGGCCACATTCAACAATCGTGGTCACGCCGCGGGCCTTGATGGCCTGGACGCATTCAACCCAGCGCACCGGGCCAAACGCCTGGCGATAGAGGGCTTCACGGATTCCGTCTGCATCGGCGGCTACTGCAACGTCGATGTTATTGACCAGCGGAATTTGTGGCGCGGCAAAAGCCACGCCCTTCAGCTTTTCCTTCAGCTTCTCTGCCGCCGGCTTCATGAGGGTGGAGTGAAAAGGCGCAGAAACCGGTAGAGGCAAGGCGCGTTTTGCGCCGTTTGCCTTGAGGATTTCACAGGCCTTTTCAACTGCAGCCTTGCTGCCGGCAATCACGGTCTGACCGGGGTCGTTGAAATTGACGGCTTCGACAATCTCCGATGTGCCTGCGCCAAAAACAGCGGTAGCTTCCGCGCAACCCGCAATGACTCTGGCGGCATCCATGCCCAGTATGGCGGCCATTGCACCGGTACCGACAGGCACGGCATCCTGCATGGCCTGGGCGCGAAAACGAACCAGTGGTGCAGCCTGCGCCAAAGTCAGCACACCAGAGGCTACCAGTGCTGAATATTCGCCAAGGGAGTGGCCAGCGACGACCGATGGTGCAGAACCTGTCTCGGCCATCCAGACACGATAGGCGGCAACAGCAGAAACCAGCATCACGGGCTGCGTGTTCGTGGTCAGCGCGAGGGCTTCTTTCGGGCCCTCCCTGATCAGCAGGGCAACATCTTCGCCAAGGGCATCAGATGCTTCGGCCAGGGTTTGGGTCACCACAGGATGGTCACTCCATGCATCGAGCATGCCTACCGACTGGGAACCCTGCCCGGGAAAAACAAAAGCAAACGGTTTCAAATATTTTCTCCAATGATCAGTGCGCCGCAAGGCCGCGCTGAATTTTATCGTTACCCATTCAGTGCAAGCGCCTTGCCGGGTACTGGTTTTCCGCGCTGGCGCAGCCTGGTGACGCCAGCCCGCAGACACTCCACAAAGGCGCTTGCCGCCAGCCAGGGGTCCATCAGGTAATCCCACAGGTTGGTGGACTCCATCAACCCTGCGGCCCATGCCAGCAGGGCCGCTGAAACAAGCAAGGGCAGCAGCTTCAGCCCCTGCAACCAGAAGGCGGCGCAGAGAACAAACAGGACCAGCAGCATTGCAGCCGATCCAAAACCCGGTCTGTAAGTATCAAGGTCGCCCCAACCCAGCGCGGCCGGATAGAGCAGCAACGCTGCGGCTGCAACAGCCACAAAAACGGATGTACTTTCAGATCGGGCCAGCATGGGTAAACCCCGCAGACGCCGTACCAGCGCCACGCATGCCAACAGCACCAGGGTCACACTCAAATCGGAGCTTACACCGCGTATATAGGCAAGAGCCGGAATATGTGCCGGCCCGACCGGCAGGCACAAGGCTATAAAAATAACCGCAAGCACCCAGCGCATCCATACCTTAAACACCTGACCACGACACAACAGGCGCGCGCACGCGGCGCACAACACAAGGTTGATGCCCAGCATTGCGACAAGATCAGTCATGGGTGGCAGTTGCATCAATTTCCTCTTCAATTGGCGACAAGCGCCGCCTGCGAAGGATCAAGGCGCACATGCTTGATGCGTGTGCGGTGCCACGTGTAAACCAGATGAAGGTAGCCATCCCGGGTCTGCAACAGATAGGGGTATGAATATTCCTGCGCGCAATTTTCGGCGCCGCACAACTGGCGGCGTGCGCTGGCGACGTACGCACTTGTTTGCGTTTCATTGGTACCCGCAGCTTTCAGCTCATCACCCAGGAGTCGTTCATAAGCTGCCATGGACGGCGCCGCCTGCTGTAGCAATCCCCCTTCCACAAGGCGGGGAGCGACGCCGTCAAAACTGCCGCCCTTGTCAGCCCCCAGCAAGGCCAGGGATTGCCTTCCTGTAGCCGACGGATTCAGCGCCAGCCACTGACGCCCATCCTGACCGGCCAATCCGGCCAGCGCGGAATCGGGGTTGGGCAGGCTGGTGGCGCGCGCGGCCGACCATGTCCTGCCTGCATCCGCAGTAACAGATGTCATGACCTTGCCGCCCTGCCCTGCCCGCATATACGCAGTCGCATGCACAGCATCCGTCGCCAGCAGGACCGGTTGAAGGCTGGTGTGGCTTGCGGGAATTCTGGTTTTATCAAGCACCTCGCCCTGGAGGCCCATACGAAGCACCTCGCCAAACTTGGTCACAAACTCGTGATAGACAGGCAGGCTCAACTGGCCGTCAGACATCAGCACAGGCGCACCCTTGACCAGCGTGCTGACATTGAGAAAAGGCGAGGTCACCAGACGTTTCGGCGGGCTCCAGGTTATGCCTTCGTCGGTAGACCGTGACCAAGTAATGGCGCTGCCGGCCCAGCCGCCAAGCGACACATTGACCATCCAGAGCGATAGCGAGCCATCGGGCGCACGCGCAATCACAGGGTTGCCCAGCTTTTTCACGTAGCGCCAGAGCCCCGCCTGGATTTGCTGACGGTTGAACACAGTGCTTTCCGGTAACCAGCGCTGGCTTGCAGAGTCCATGACCGCGGTCTGGATCGTGACATCGCCCGCACCTTCGCGCGACCCGGCAAACCAGACCGCGCGCAAGTCACCATTTTTCAGTTCGACCAGGGAAGCTGCATGCACAGCCTGCCCCGGTTGCGAGGAAACAAACTGCGCGTCATATTTGAGATTTCCGCCTGCTATCGGGGCAGACAAAACTGGCGCAGCAACCGCCGCCGGCCTGGAAGCGACAGCAAAATCAGCAGCAGGTACGCGCCTCCAGATTTTCCATCCGGCCGCCCCAAAAGCCAGCACGATAAAAAGTATAAAAAGTGCTTGATAACGCCCCGAAACTGGAAAATTCAGGCGGCCGTTTGTCATGTTCGGCCCAACTGATGGGGAGAGGCGGCCATCTCAAAAATTGAGAAGCACCGCACCCCAGGTGAAGCCACCGCCTACGCCTTCCAGCATGAGAGTGTCCCCTTTTTTGATCTTGCCGCTGCGCACCGAAGCGTCCAGTGCCAACGGTATGGACGCCGCAGAGGTGTTGCCATGCTGGTCCACAGTGACGATGAGTTTTTCAGGCGGCAACTTCAGCTTTTTGGCCGTGCTTTGCATGATGCGGATGTTGGCCTGATGGGGAATCAGCCAGTCAATATCGGCGTCGGTCATGTTGGCCTTGGCCAGCGTGGCGCGGGCAGCACTCTCGAGCACACCCACAGCCAGCTTGAACACGGCCTGGCCGTCCATCTTGAGCAGTGCGTCGCCCACAACCTTGCCGCCCGACACATTGCCCGGTACGCAAAGAATGCCGACATGCCTGCCGTCGGCGTGGAGGTCGCTGGCGAGAATGCCAGGGGTGTCGGAGGCTTCAAGCACGACTGCACCGGCGCCATCACCAAACAGCACGCAGGTGGTGCGATCTGAGAAATCAAGGATGCGCGAGAACACTTCGGCGCCTATGACCAGCGCCTTGCTGGCGGAGCCGGTTTTGATCATGGCATCGGCAATCGTCAGCGCATAGACAAACCCGCTGCAAACGGCCTGTACGTCAAATGCGGCGCAACCGGCTATGCCCAGCTTGTTCTGCAAGATACAGGCTGCTGACGGAAACACCATGTCAGGCGTGGACGTGGCGACGATGATGAGGTCAATGTCGGATGGCTGCAAGCCGGCTGCATCAATGGCGCGCTTTGCCGCCTCGACGCCGAGATCGCTGCTGGACACATCGGGCGCGGCGAAATGGCGTGCATGGATGCCGGTGCGCTCCACTATCCATTCGTCAGAAGTTTCAACGCCTTTGGCGGCCAGTTCGGCTGCAAGGTCTGCATTGCTCAGGCGCCTCGGCGGGAGAAAGCTGCCGGTGCCAGTGATGCGTGAATATTGGGCCATTAATTTTTATGTCAGTGCGTCAAGGTTGAGGCGACCAGCTCCGGCATGGGGCTGGACCCTGGCGTCAACGCATCATCTGCAAGCGGAGCCCTGGCTGCAGAGAGCAGGGGCTCGGCTCTGGCGATGCGCTCACGAACCCGCTCAAGCAGGTTGTTACGAGCCGCATCATAAGCGCGATTGAGCGCCCGCTCAAAAGCGAAAGCATCGGCAGAACCATGACTCTTGAACACCAGGCCCTGCAGACCGAGCAATGCTGCGCCGTTGTAACGCCTGTGATCTACGCGATTTTTAAATGCAGTTAGCACGGGATAAGCAACGATGGCTGCAATTTTCGTGAAGATATTGCGTGAAAACTCGGCCTTGATAAAACCGCCAATCATGCTTGCCAGCCCTTCGCTGGCTTTCAGGGCGACATTGCCAACGAACCCGTCACATACCACGATATCGGTCGTCCCCTTGAAAATGTCATTGCCCTCGACATTTCCGTAAAAATTCAAATCGCCGGAGTTCGCCGCAGATCGCAGCAATTCACCTGCTTTTTTAATGACTTCACTGCCTTTTATGGCCTCTTCGCCAATATTGAGAAGGCCGACACGGGGTGTGGGGTTGCTGGTGATGGCCGCGACCAGGGCCGAACCCATGACTGCAAACTGCAGCAGGTGATCTTCGGTGCAGTCAACATTGGCGCCAAGGTCCAGCACGGTCGTGGCGCCACCCAGGGCATTTGGCAGCTGCGTGGCAATGGCCGGACGGTCGATGCCATCCATTGTTTTGAGCACGTAGCGCGCAATTGCCATCAATGCGCCGGTGTTGCCGGCAGATACCGCCGCCTGTGCGGCACCGTCCTTGACCTGATTGATCGCCAGGCGCATGGATGAATTCTTCTTGCGGCGGAGGGCGATTTCAATCGGGTCGTCCATGGTGACGACCTCGCTGGCCGTAACAACCTGGCAGCGCGGGTTGGCTTGCAGTGCGGCAAATTGCGGGTGTGCGGCCAGCACTTCAGGCTGGCCAACGACGATCACCGCCGCGTCGGGGTGTCCATCAAGAAACGCCAGGCTGGCAGGAATGGTCACCGACGGACCGATATCCCCACCCATGGCATCAACAGCAATCCTGATCATGAAAAGACCGGTGCCAGCGAAAAGTTAGCGCCTGGAGAAAAAGAAAGGCCCGCAGGATGAGTGCGGGCCAGTACGTGAAGCGATGACTTACGCTTCAGATTTGGTTTTCAGCACCTTGCGGCCACGGTAGAAACCGGTGGGGCTGATGTGGTGGCGCAGGTGGGTTTCGCCGGTGGTGGATTCCACTGCGATGCCTGGCACGGTCAGTGCATTGTGCGAGCGGTGCATGCCGCGCTTGGAAGGTGACTTTTTGTTCTGTTGGACGGCCATGATCCGCTCCTGAGGGGGTATAGGGTTGGTAAAAAGCGAACCAGATATCCGATCATGAGTGGGCGGGGTTGTATGGACCACCTGCCAGTCATCACGAGACCAGTACGCGAAGCCTTTGATTATAGCCTGAGAAGCGCTGTCTGGCCAATGCCCTTGATCCGGACACGAGCGGCAAACCCCTGGAGCTCAAAAATCCAAACAAAAGTATTACTTTTTTCCTTTTGAATTTTTCAGCTGGGCCAGCACGGCAAACGGGTTGGGCTTTTCATCGAGCGCCTCGTCCACCTCATCTGCACCTGCGCTGAGCTTTGGTGCGACCGGGCATTGCTCATGCATGGGCACCAGCGGCAGGGCCATCAGCAGCTCATCTTCCAGCACGGCGGTCAGGTCAAACTGCGGCTCCAGCACCAGCAGGTCTTCTTCGGATTCATCGTCCTCAGCCATGGCGATGTCTTCGGTCGCCACAAAGCGGTACCACTGGTCCACATCGAGCGGCATCTGCATGGCAGCCATGCAGCGCTGACAGGTCAGGGTCACTGCGGTTTTGGCCTGCAGGTGCAGCCAGATGTCTTCCCCGCCGCCAGAGCCGCTGCGCAGCTCGGCATCGGCCTGCCAGCTCACGGATGAACCAGGCTCTGGTTCCCTGAGCTCTGCGGCCAGGCGTTCGAATTTGCCAAGCGGCGTGATGGCGATGAGGGGTTCGCCTTCTTTGGCAAAGGCCTGGATGTTCAGGCGGCTGGCTTGTAGCTGTCGGGTCATGGCTGGCAGTGTAAGAGAATCGGGAGATGACTTCTGCGCCGCCCTCTACAACCCCTGACACCATTTCCCGGGCACTGGTGCTCGGCTCGACCTCGCGCTACCGCCGCGAATTGCTGGCCCGCCTGCACATCCCGTTTGAGGTGGCGGCACCCGATGTGGACGAAACCCCCAGCGCCGGCGAAGCGCCCCGCGCACTGGCTGAGCGCCTGGCGCTGGCCAAGGCCCATGCTGTGGCAAAAAAATTTCCCGAAGCCGTGGTGATCGGCTCCGACCAGGTCGCCGATCTCAATGGCCAGCCGCTGGGTAAACCCGGCACGCATGAAAAGGCGGTCGCACAACTGCGCCAGATGCGCGGTCAGACGGTGATCTTCCAGACCGCGCTGGCTGTGGTCTGCCAGGCCACCGGCTTTGAAGCGCGTGACATCGCCGCAGTGAAAGTGACCTTTCGCGACCTGAGCGACGACGAGATTGAAAACTACCTGCGCATCGAGCAGCCCTACGACTGCGCCGGCAGCGCCAAAAGTGAAGGCCTGGGCATTGCCCTGCTCTCATCCATCGACAGCGATGACCCGACGGCACTGGTCGGCCTGCCGCTGATACGTACCTGCCAGATGATTCGTGCTGCCGGCATTTCCCTTCTCACACCGAAAGCCAGCGCATGACCAGCAAAGGAAAGCTCTATCTCGTCCCTGCACCGCTGGATTTCGGCTGTGAAGTTCAGGCCCCGCTGGCCGATGTGATGCCACTGGAAACCATTCGGGTCGCATCACAACTGCCCTGCTGGATTTGCGAGAACGCCAAGAGCACACGCGCCTACCTCAAACGTGTGAATGAACTGCAACCGTTGGCGCAGCCTGTGCAGGCATTGCAGATCCAGGAGTTGCCGCGCGAGGTACACAAAAAAGGCGACCACAGCGGCAACTTTGATGCGCGGCCGCTGCTGATCGCGGCGATTGAGGGTCGCGACATGGGCCTGGTCAGCGAGGCCGGCATGCCGGCGATTGCCGACCCGGGTTCATCCGTCGTGCGCGCTGCCCATGACCTGGGAATTCAAGTCGTGCCACTCACCGGACCCATGTCGCTGATGCTCGCCCTGGCTGCAAGCGGCCTGAACGGCCAGAATTTTGCATTTGTCGGCTACCTGCCGCAGGACGGCAGTGAACGCGCTCAGCGCATTCGCGAGCTGGAGTCACTGGCGCTTAAAACCGGCCAGACACAAATCTTTATAGAAACACCCTACCGCAATGCCGCGCTGCTGCAGGCGCTATTGCAATCGCTGCAGGCCAATACGCGGCTGGCGCTGAGCTGCGGCCTGACCATGAGCAACAGCTGGTCGCGCAGTTCGCAGGTCAGCCAGTGGAAAAAAGACAAGCCGCAAGTGCCTCTGGATTTACCCGGCGTGTTCTGCATAGGCCGGTAAACAATTCAGCATATGTCGAGGCATATGCTGAAATCAAACATCACAGAAAAGCAAAAAGCCCCGAAAACGGGGCTAAAAATGCCTTTTTTTAGGGCCAAATTGGCCTCCAGACCAATAAACACGTGCGTGAGCAGCTACGAAAATAATAGCAAACTCAAGCAACAGTGAAATTGGCTAGCGAATTGCCGGAATCGACTTCAGCGCTTTCATGGCGCCCTCACCCATCGCCGCACCAAACTTCTTGGCCAGGCGCTCGGCGACGTTGTCGCGGCGGGTGTAGTCGATGATTTCTTCGGTCTTGACGATTTCGCGGGCAACGTATTCCACCGTCCCCAGATGGTCGGCCAGGCCCAGTTCAATTGCCTGCTGGCCGGTCCAGAACAGGCCGCTGAAGGTTTCTGGCGTTTCTTTCAGGCGTTTGCCACGGCCGGTCTTCACCACGGTGATGAACTGCTGGTGAATCTGGTTCAGCATGGTCTGTGCAAAAGCGCGCTGCTTTTCGGACTGCGGGCTGAACGGGTCCAGGAAGCCCTTGTTTTCGCCGGCGGTCAGCAGGCGGCGTTCGACACCAAAGCGCTCCATCAGCCCGGTAAACCCAAAACCGTCCATCAGCACACCAATGCTGCCGATGATGCTGGCCTTGTCGACAAAAATCTGGTCGGCCGCCACGGCGATGTAATAGGCCGCTGAGGCGCAGCTTTCTTCCACCACGGCATAAACCGGTTTTTTGTACCTGGCTTTGAGGCGCATGATTTCGTCGTTCATCATGCCGGCCTGCACCGGACTGCCGCCCGGGGAATTGATCAGCAACACCACGGCCCTGGCGCCCTCGTCCTCAAAGGCGGCGCGCAGGGCTGCATTGACAAATTCAGCACTGGCGTCAGCGCCAGCGGCGATTTCCCCCTTGATTTCGACGACCGCCGTATGCGGCACGCTGGCGTCGCTGGCAGGCGTGCCGCGATGCAGCGCCATCCAGAGCAAAAAGACAAAAAAGCCCAGCCAGGACAGGCGCACAAAGGTCTTCCAGCGGCGCGTGGCTTTTTGCTCGTTGAGGGAGGCAAAAGCCAGCTTTTCAAGCGTGGCGCGCTCCCAGCCTGGGGCGCTGGTCGGGTCCGATTTTGTCACCGGCTTTTCCGCAGTCGGCTGGCTGCCTGGCGATTCGAAAAACGGGTCTGAGGGATCGGGGCGGTTTGAGTCGTTCATGTCATGTAGTTTAGAGGGCGATCAGAAGGCGAGTGGTTTGAGGTTGTAAGCAGGGTGCCAGTGCACAACGCCATCTTTTTCCGACAGCGTGATCTTGACTAATCCGCCGTGACACGGCCCGCCGGCGCATTGCCCGGTGTCGGGCAGGTAGGCCGCACCATGGCTGGCGCACAGCAGCCACTGGCCGCTGTCGTCAAAAATGCGGTTGGGCTGCCAGTCCAGTTCCATCGCCACGTGGGTGCAGCGGTTGAGGTAGGCATGGGGCTGGCCCTTGTAACGAATGGCGAAGGCGCGGCAGGTCTGGCCGGCATAAATCACGTCAAAGGGCACGGCCTGGCCGCCATCGGCAAGGTCGCGGCTGTTGCAGAGCGGCTGAAGGTCGTCCATGGCCGCGTTTTAGCTGTTATGCGCTTACGGCAAGCCAGTCGCGCAAATCCTGCACCGAGTGGGCAATATGCAGCGGCCTGAGTACCGCAAATGTGTCTGGCTCGTGCGCGCCGTAACTCACGCCAACGCTGGGGCACGCGGCGTTCATCGCCATCTGAAGATCGTGCGTCGTATCGCCCACCATCAGCATACGCGCCGCGGGAATGTTGAACTCGTCCATCAGCTCATGCAACATGCGCGGGTCAGGCTTGCCGGCTGTCTCATCAGCCGTGCGCGAGCTGTGAAACAGGCCGCGCAGCTCATCGCTCTTCAGTGCTTCATCCAGACCACGGCGTGACTTGCCTGTCGCAACGGCCAGCAAGTGTCCGCGCGCCCTGAGCTCCGCCAGCAGGGGCAGCACACCTTCAAACAGGCTGAGGTCGTTGTAATGCGCACTGTAGTGGTGGCGGTAACGCTCACCCAGCGCAGGGTATTTCTCGGGGGGGACGTCAGGCGCGGCATGGGCCAGTGCCTGCATCAGGCCAAGGCCAATGACATAACCGGCATCCTTGTCGCTGGGCACAGTGCCGCCCACATCTTTCACCGCCGCCTGTATGCAGCGAATGATGATCCGGGTGGAGTCAAACAGCGTGCCGTCCCAGTCAAAGGCGATCAGGTCGAAATTTTTCGCTTTCATGCCGCTATTGTCGCCGGGACACATGACAGCAAGCTGTCTGCAGGGTCAATCGGGAGACACAGCTTCGATGACCGGCGCAGGCAAAAACTGCTGCAACTCGGGCGGCAGCGGCGCGTGCAGGTGCACAACCTTGCGCAGTTTGGGGTGGTTGAACTTCAGGCTCCAGGCATGCAAAAACATGCGCTTGAGTGACGGCGCACCAGCCACGGTCTTCTGCAGCGCCTTGTTGAGCTCAAAGTCGCCGTATTTATCGTCCCCGGCAATCGGGTGTCCCTCATTGGCCAGGTGCACACGTATCTGGTGTGTGCGGCCGGTCTTGATGGTGACTTCAAGCAGGGTAAAAGGCGTGGACGGTGCGGCCGGGCTGGCCGGAATTGCCGCTTTCACCTTCACCAGCGTGACAGAACGCATGCCGTCCGGGTGTTCGTTGGCCACCACTTTTACACGGCGCTCGCCGTTTTCAAGCAGGTATTTGTGCAATGCCTTGTCAATCACACGCTTGTTGGGCGCCCAGTCGCCACCCACCAGCGCCAGATAAATCTTGTCGGTTTCACGCTCACGGAACTGCTCTTGCAAGAGTTTGAGCGCCATGCGCTTTTTGGCGATCAGCAGAACGCCGCTGGTTTCACGGTCCAGCCTGTGCACGAGTTCGAGAAAGTCTGACTCGGGCCTGGCCATGCGGAGTTGCTCAATCACGCCAAAACTCACGCCGCTGCCGCCATGCACGGCCACACCTGCCGGTTTGTCTATGGCCAGCACAAAGTCGTCTTCAAACAGTATGGGAAATTCGGCCGCCGGGGCGTAACCGCCTACCGTCGAACTGGCGCCGTGGCGGGCAACCTCCTGCGCCATGGCCTGTGCTTTCTGCTCTGCCCGCTCCGACGTGCGGACCGGCGGCAGGCGGACCACATCGCCAGCCTCAACCCGGGTATCGGCCTGCGCCCTGCCCTTGTTTACCCGCACCTCGCCACTGCGGATGATGCGGTAGACATGGGTTTTGGGCACGCCCTTGAGCTGGCGGATCAAAAAGTTGTCCAGACGCTGGCCGGCGTAATCCTCATCGACGGTTACAAATGTGGCCTGGGCAGCCATGGCGGGTATGGCTGCTGCGGCGGGCGAAGGCGGGGCCACGGGCCGGGGGACCGGCTGGGCAAAGGCGGGCAGCGGCCGTTTGGCGCCCGCCGCCAGCCGCTTGCCGGAAGCTGTGGTTTTGCGCGAAGCTGCCCCTATAATGTGTTTCACTAGCGATGCGCTGTAAGTGGTTGATTTGTCTGGAGTTTAGTCCACACAGGTCTGGAAGCGGCCCCAAGGCCCCAATCCCGAACCACAAACAGCCGTGCTGGAAGGTCGATGCCCATGCCGGTCATTGCCCGCAGGCGACGAGTGCCAGGCACCTCGCGGCGAGCGTATGACATGGCAGACAAGTCGACGTTTTGCGAATACAACTTACGGAATACCAAGCGTGCAGCCCAGGTCAAAACCAAAGGCTGCATGCGGATCCAGCCGAGAACAAGTCCTTTAACAGGTAGCTCCTTGACAACAACTCTGGTCAGTCTGATTTTTATGTGCCTGCGGCGCTTCATCACAGCGATGAGCCCTGCATCCCGCACAAATCAGCCGCCGGTTTATGGTCAACGGGCGCAAGCAGCCTTCAATTTGACGGCAATCACCTGTTTGACCCCTGCTCGCTCCATCCACGCGCCTACGCCCAGACCACTTGGTTGACTGAGACATCTCGGTCGGCCCGGTAGCGTCGCAAGCTCTCCGGCAATTCCCCACGTTCGCACAGCGTCCTCTTCGGCATCGTTGGCCCATTTTTGGGTTTGAGAGACGATAACGAAAAAGGAAGAGCAACCATGAAACGGATGCTGATCAACGCCACGCAGGCTGAAGAACGCCGCCTGGCTATTGTCGATGGACAAAAACTCCTCGACTACGAAATTGAAATTGAAGGGCGCGAACAGCGCAAGGGCAACATCTACAAGGCCGTCGTCACCCGCGTCGAGCCCTCGCTTGAAGCCTGTTTTGTCGACTACGGCGAAGACCGCCACGGTTTCCTGCCCTTCAAGGAAATCTCCAAGAACTACTTCACACCCGGCGTGCCGGTCAGCCAGGCGCGTATCAACGATGTGATCCGCGAAGGCCAGGAACTGATGGTCCAGGTCGAGAAGGAAGAGCGCGGCAACAAGGGCGCAGCCCTCACGACCTTTGTGTCGCTGGCAGGCCGCTACGTGGTGCTGATGCCGAACAACCCGCGTGGTGGTGGCGTCAGCCGCCGCATCGAGGGTGAAGACCGCGCAGAGCTTAAAGAGAACATGGACCAGCTGGAATACCCGCAAGGCTCCAGCATCATTGCCCGCACCGCCGGCATAGGCCGCAGCGCCCCTGAACTGCAGTGGGACCTGAACTACCTGATCAAGCTCTGGACCGCGATTGAAGGCGCCGGCAAGGGCGGCAAGGGCGCATTCCTGATTTACCAGGAATCCAGCCTCGTCATTCGCGCCATCCGCGACTACTTCAACAGCGACATCGGCGACATCCTGTTCGACACCGACGATGTCTATGAGCAGGCCAAACAGTTCATGGCTCACGTGATGCCTGAGCATGAGCACCGCGTCAAACGCTATCGCGACGACGCACCGCTGTTCTCGCGCTTCCAGATCGAACACCAGATCGAATCGGCCTACGCACGCACCGTGCAACTGCCATCCGGCGGTGCCATCGTCATCGACCACACAGAAGCACTTGTTTCGGTTGACGTCAACTCGGCCCGCGCCATCAAGGGCGGCGACATCGAAGAAACCGCCACCCGCACGAACCTCGAAGCGGCTGACGAAGTCGCCCGCCAGATGCGCTTGCGCGACCTGGGCGGCCTGATCGTCATTGACTTTATCGACATGGAAGAGTCGCGCAACCGCCGCGATGTTGAAAATCGCTTGCGCGATGCGCTGCGCCAGGACCGTGCACGCGTGCAGTTCGGCACCATCAGCAAGTTCGGCCTGATGGAAATGAGCCGCCAGCGCCTGCGCCCTGCGCTGAGCGAAGGTGCGTCCATCCCCTGCCCGCGTTGCGGTGGCTCCGGCCACATCCGCGACACCGAAAGCTCGGCACTGCAGATTCTGCGGATCATCCAGGAAGAGTCGCTCAAGGACAGCACGGCCTCGGTGCTGTGCCAGGTGCCTGTCGATGTCGCGTCTTTCCTGCTGAACGAAAAGCGGTCGGAAATCAGCAAGATCGAGATGAAGCAGCGCATCAACGTGCTGCTGGTGCCCAACAAGACGCTGGAGACGCCCAACTACCGCCTTGAGCGCCTGAAGCACGATGACCCGCGCCTGGACAACATCGAAGCAAGCTACAAGATGGCTGAAGAGATCGAAGACCCAACGCTGGTCACGCGTCGCAGCCAGGAAAAGCACAACAAGCAGGAGCCCGTCATCAAGGGCGTGCTGCCTGATGTGCCGGCCCCTATTGCACCGCCGAAGGCCGAAGTTGCCGCACCTGTCGCAGCGAAAACCCCACAACGTGCGGCAGTGCCAACACCACCTGCAGAAAAAGGCTTCTTTGGCTGGATCAAGGGCCTGTTCGGCGGTACGGAAACGCCTGCTGCTGCGCCTGTGGCCACCGAAGTGAAGAAAGATGCACGTAGCGGCGAAGGCCGTCGTGACGGACGCCCTGAGGGCCGTAACGGTGAGCGCTCCGAGCGTGGTGGCGAACGCGGAGGCCGTGATGGCCGCCGTGGTGGCCGCAACCGCGGTGAGCGTGGCGAAGGTCGCGGCGAACCGCGCGGAGATCGTCCTGAAGGCCGTGAACCGCGCGAAGGTCGTGCCGAGGGTCGCCCGGAAGGACGTCCTGAAGGCGGACGTGGCGGCGAACGCCGTGAACGCAGCCCTGAGGGCCCACGCCAGGAACGCCCTGCTGGCGAGAACCGCGAAGGCCGCGAACCGCGTGAACCACGCCCTGAAGGCAGCCGCAGCGAGCGCCCGCGCCGCGAACGCGGTGACCGTGCAGAGCGCGGTGAGCGCATTCCGCGCGATGCGGCCGAGCAGGACCTTGCACTGGCCAACCAGGCAGCCATGGCTGCAGCGATGAACGGTGAAGCCGGTGAGCCACGCCAGGAGCGCGCAGCACCGGAAGGCCGCGAACAGCGTGAACCACGTGAGCCACGCGAAGGTGGACGCCGTGACCGCAATGGCCGCCGCAACGATAGACGCGGTGAACGCACAGAAGGCGGCGCACCTGAAGGCGCACCATCCGAAGACGGTGCTTTCAATCCTGAAGCGGCACCACTGCTGTCAGCAGAAGGCCAGCCACAGGCAGGCCCCGCTGGCGAGCCGGGTGAAGAACAGCGCCAGCCACGCGAACGCCGCAGCCGCGACCGTTACGGCCGCGACCGCCGCGAACGCAGTGAAGGTGGGGAGCGCGCTGAACGCACCGATGGTGGCGAGCAGCCACAATTGGTCGACGCCCCTGCGCACATTGCTGAAGCAGCACCCGCCGCAACACACGAAGAACGCACGCAGCCAGTCGCTGAAATAGCAGCAGTTCCTGTACAGACCGCGGCACCTGCCCTGGCGCCACGTGCACCTGAAGCGGTCCCGGCTATGGCCAAGGCGTTGCCAAAGGTTCAGTCCTATGCGCTGCCCATGCAGGACCTGGTTCAGGTCGCAGAAACTTCCGGCCTGCAGTGGGTGAACTCTGACGCTTCAAAAATTGCAGAAGCACAAGCCGCAATTGCGGCGGAACCCAAGCCCATACACGTGCCGCGCGAACGTGCACCCGTCGTGGTGTCGGATGACGGTCCGCTGGTTCTGGTGGAAACAAAACGTGACCTCGGCAACATGAAACTGCCGTTTGAAAATCCCGCAGCCTGAGGGTTTCTAGCACCATTAAAAAAGGCCCTGTGAAGGGCCTTTTTTTTGATACCTGCAATTCTGCCGGGTTGCGGCGAACGGACCAGGAACCCGGCAACAACCCCGGGGCTTAAAGTTGCGCGGCCTGCTTGTAGGCGTGGGCGGCAGCTTCTGCATCGTCACGCTGTTCTGCCAGCACAGCCAGTGCACGCCAGGCGTTGCGGTGCAGCCCGGCATCCTGCAGGCCCAGCGCCGCCTGCGACAGTAATTGCCTGGCCTTGCCCCAGAGCTGGCGGTTCAGGCAGGCCATGCCGGCCAGGTACTGCAGGTTCGCATCCCGCGGGCGGCCATTTTGTGCGGCCTCAATACGCGCCAGCCAGGTAGCGTCCATGGAAGCCAGGTCTGACTCGAGCACACCAATCAGCTTGATGCGCAGGCTGTCATTGATTTCGGATCGTGGCTGCATGGCACTGTCCCAGACCTGCAGCAGCCAGCCCCGTGCAATATTGACATCTCCATGCAGTGCCATCAAACGCGAAGCCGCATGAATGACCAGCTCGGGCATGGCGCGTTCGCTTTCGTCAAGCGACATCCACGCTTGCTGGAGCTGCGACGGGTCATGAGCATCATTGAGAAGCTCCAGCGCCAGCCCGCGCACAATGCTTTGTGCCGCTGACGGAGAAAAAGCCCGGTGTTTGGCCAGCAGACGCGCTGTTTCAAGCGCCTGCAGCGGCTGCCTCAACTGGCGTGTGGCGCGCAGCTTCATGCGCAGGGCCAGAGTACGTCGCGCCGCACCCTGCGGGAGCTGCGTCAGCAAATCAAGTGCGGCCCCCGCGTCCCTGTCATCCAGCGCCCAGCGCGCAGCCCGAAACTGCACGCCCTCACGCACCTCCTGTGCATGGCGTGGCATGGAACTTTGCAAGGCTGCCTGAAGGTGCTGGTCACGCAGCGGTTTGTTCTGCAGTGATTGCGCGCTCTCGGCCACCAGCAGATGGGCCAGCGACTGCAACTGGCTTGAACGCGCCGCACTGTGGCTGGTCACCTGCCCGGAGTGCTCAGTCAGCAAGCCAAGGCTTTGTTCCTGCGCCAGCGCGTTTTGCGCAGAGCGGGTGGCGCGTATGTAGCGGCCTGCAAGTTGATGGGCCAGTGCATCCATCAACGCGCCATACATGGCGCGCTCCTTTTGCTGCGCACGCCAGCGCTTGGCTTCGAGCGGCAGCGAAAACACGGCAAAAAAAGCCCGCAGGGCCACATACAGCAGTGTGAACAGCGCCACCAGCACCAACACCATCAGGTTGAAGGAGACATCGACGCGATGCGGCGGCCAGAAGATGGTGACCACTGCCTGGTTGTTGCCGGCGAAAAGGGCACTCGCAGCCGCGACTGCGAAAAGTGCCAGTAGCCAGAGTGCAGCGCGCATGGTCTGCCCTCAACGACCCGCAGCTGCGGTGGCAAGCGCAGCCATGGTTTCGTCAAGCCTTGGCAATTCACTGCTCTTGAGCTGGCCCTGAACCTGTTGCAGCAATTGCGTGGCAGCCTGCGTTTTGCGCGATGCCGGGTCAAAATATTTGCCCAGCCAGGTGCTGGCAGTGACCAGGTCTGCGCGTGCAGCGTCTGTCTGGCGGGACAGCAGGGCGAGCCGTGCATTGAGCAGTCGCAGCTTGAGGTTCTCGCGCATGAAAAAAGCCTGCTCGGGGGCCAGCAACGCGGCTTCGGGCTGATCAATGCGACTGACGCGCAGCAATCGGCGCGCTTCGTCACGCACGCTGTCCAGCAGGCGTTGAGACCAGGCCTGCAAGGTCTGCCTGTCAAACAGGGCGGGCATGGACCGTTCATCTTTTGCGCCAGCGGCATGCGGGCTTGAAGCGGCGGGGACGGGAGCAGCCACTCTCGGAGGGTTGCCTGCCGCCATGGCATTGGCCACAGGCAGATCGTCTACAAGGCGGCTCAATTCGTCCAGCTTGATGAGCAGCACGGGCACATCAGTCAGGCTTGCCGACCGGATGCGGTCCATGTCCCTGGCAATCGCGCGCTGCAGCGGGTTCAGTCTGGGTTGTGCAGCCCGCGCCAGGCGCAGGTCGGCAGACTTGAGCGTGGCGATCAGGGGCTCGGCGCTGCCGGTCAGCTGTGCCTGTTGCTGCGCGAGGCGAAGTGCAGACTCGACATCCACCACCAGATTTTCGTCACGCGAGCGCGACAGGCTCTGCATCAGTTCTTCAAGCTGGGTGCGCTGAAGGGAGACCTCGCCGACACGCGTTTCCTGAATGGCAAGGCGGGCAGACAACTCGCGCATGCCGTCCTGCGCCGCCTTGGCCAGCGCGCGGGCTTCAATCGCCTGGGCACCCGAATCAGTGCTGCGGCGGGCGAGTTCTTCCTGGATATTGCCGAGCTTTTGCCACAGCAGGCCGCTCGTCAGCAGGCCGGCAGCGGCCAAGCCAGCCACAAGCCATGCCCATTTCACGGGCAATTGCACAAAATCAGGGGATGCCGCAGGCGGCTGCGTCTGGGAAACGATCAGGGCCGGCGGGGTTGGCGGAGCGGAGGAGCTGTCACTCATGTATGCCTGATTCTATCGAGCGCAGCGCGGTCACGATGTCGGCCAGCGCCGGGCGTGACTCCACAACAACACCCCATCCGGCGGCCCTGACGGTTTCAGCAATGCGCGGGTGTGTGGCGATGGCCAGCGCCCTGCTCCAGTCGCACCCCGGCATGCCCTTTGACCCCGTCAGGTTAAGCACCGCCTCGGAACTGCTGAAAAGCCAGACGGAAGAATCGACCGCGGCCTTCCCGACCAGTTCGAGCTGTGTGCGGGTCAGAGCAGGCGCACGCCGTTCATAGACACTTG
Organism: Polaromonas sp.; assembly: GCF_016185115.1. GTDB lineage: Bacteria > Pseudomonadota > Gammaproteobacteria > Burkholderiales > Burkholderiaceae_C > Polaromonas. The sequence goes on from NZ_JACPOF010000029.1 coordinate 448,608, forward strand.
TAAATTCAACTTCCGCGCCAGCCTCGCGCAGCTTTTGTGCAAACCAGTCACGGCCAGCACCCTCGGTGCTGCCGCTGGCAGCGGCATCACCATGATTGGCACCGCGCACGATCAGAACCCGCAAACCAGACCATTGCCGATGGCCTACAAGCTGCCAAAGCGCTTCGGAGTCAAACTGCGAGGCATGTACAGGCGGCACATCGATCTGCCCGGCCGCAATGCCATGCGCCCCCAACACAGCCGCAGTACCAGGGCCGGGCGCCATAAAGCGCTTTCCGCTCCATTCCCCGGGAGGTACTGCGCGCAGAAAGTGCTCAACCGCATTGCCGCTGACAAACATGAATGCATCAAATTTGTCCGCCTTGACCACGGCGAACCCCACCGGCAATGGGGCAATCTCAATCAGGGGCAGGGCTTGTGCATCGAACCCGTTTTGCCGAAGCTGCTCGACCCAGGACCTGGCGTCCCGCTCAGGCCGCGTCACCATGACGCGCAGGGCGCGGGCCTGGCTGGCTGGCATCACGCTGCAGGCGTCGCGCCGGAGTTGGCGGTCCAGACGGCCCCGCCTTCGCGCAACTCTGCAGCAACGGCCTCGCCCAGGACTTCCGCATCTTCAAATGTGGCGACCTCTGCAGTCTTTTGCGCATGAACCAGCGGCTTGCCGACAACCGCCGCAGAGCCTGTTCCTGCATCGGCGGGGTCACCCCAGACCGCTTTCAGCACCATGCCATCTTGCGCAGGACCGCTGGTGAAAGCCGCCAGCGGCATGGAGCAACTGCCGCCCATGGCGCGCGACACCGTGCGTTCAGCCGTTACAGCAAGCCAGGTAGGCCGGTGTGCCAATGTGGCCAATGCAGTTATCAGGTCATCGCGGTCAGAGCGCACTTCAATGCCGAGAGCCCCCTGCCCCGCTGCGGGCAGCATGTCACGTGTGGCAAAAGTTTCACGTATACGGCCACCCAGCCCCAGCCGCTTGAGGCCAGCTGCTGCCAGCACGATGCCGTGGTACTGGCCTTCATCAAGCTTGCGTAAACGCGTGTCGAGGTTGCCGCGCAGGGGTTCTATTTTCAGGTCGGGCCGCAAGGCCCGGAGCAGTACCAGCCGGCGCAGGCTGGAGGTACCAACCACAGCCCCCGGAGGCAAATCCGCCAGCGAAGGGAAATCATTCGAAACAAAGGCGTCGTGCGGGTCCTCGCGCTCCAAAACGCAGGCCAGGGCAAAGCCCGTGGGCAAATCCATGGGCACATCCTTGAGCGAGTGCACGGCCAGGTCTGCACGGCCTTCGCTGAGGGCGACTTCAAGTTCCTTGACAAACAGGCCCTTGCCACCAACCTTGCTCAATGAACGGTCCAGTATCTGGTCGCCCTGGGTCGTCATGCCCAGAAGTTCTACCTGCCAGCCCAAATGCGACTCAAGCAAGGCCTTGACGTGTTCTGCCTGCCATAGCGCCAGTCGGCTCTCGCGCGTGGCGATTACCACTTTTTTTATTGCTTTCGGGGCTGCTGTCACTGGTAACCTGCCTGTAATCCTGAGGGGAAGGTAATGCTAGCATGCGAGCTTCTGAATCAGAGGGACACATGGTTACTTCCGCACGCACTAAAAAGAACAACGAAGCCGTCAAAACGGGGGCTGAAAAGAACAAAACGGCCGGCCGTTCAAGAGACAACGAAAGGCCCCTGGTCGAAGACATACGACTGTTGGGTCGCATCCTGGGTGATGTCATCCGTGAACAGGAGGGCGTAGCCGCCTATGAGCTGATTGAGCAGGTGCGCAAGCTGTCAGTCGCCTTTCGCCGCGATGCCGACCAGGATGCCGACCGCGCGCTCAAGAAGCTGCTCAAGAGCCTGTCCGGCGACCAGACAGTCAGCGTCATTCGCGCCTTCACCTATTTCAGCCACCTCGCCAATCTGGCCGAAGACCGCCACCACATCCGCCGCCGCGCCATTCACGAACGTGCCGGCGACACCCAGGAAGGCAGCATTGAAGTCGCACTGGCCCGCCTGCGCTGGGCGGGCATTGCGCCCAAGACCATAGCCAACACCCTTGCCCACAGCTTTGTATCACCCGTGCTCACGGCCCACCCGACAGAAGTGCAGCGCAAAAGCATTCTTGATGCAGAACGCGACATCGCCCAGCTGTTGACCGCACGCGACGATATCAAGGCACTGGCCCTGGCCGTCACCGCTGTCAGCCCGGCACGCGCTGCCCGGGATGCGCTGACACCACGCGAACTGGCCGCCAATGAGGCACAGCTGCGCGCGCGCGTGATGCAACTCTGGCAGACACGCTTATTGCGTTTCTCGAAGCTCACGGTGGCAGACGAAATCGAAAATGCCCTGAGCTACTACGAAGCGACCTTTCTGCGCGAGATCCCCAAGCTGTACGCAAACCTGGAGCGCGAGCTGGGCAACCGCACCGTGCACAGCTTTTTACGCATGGGCCAGTGGATAGGCGGCGACCGTGACGGCAACCCTAATGTGAGCGCCGCCACCTTGAATTACGCCCTGGGGCGGCAGGCCGAAGTAGCCCTGCGTCACTACCTGACGGAAGTCCACTTCCTGGGCGGAGAACTGTCCCTGTCAGCCATGCTGATCGATGTCAGTCCCGACATGAAGGCACTGGCGGAAAGCTCCCCCGACACCAGCGAACACCGCAAGGACGAACCATACCGCCGTGCATTGACCGGCGTTTATGCCCGGCTGGCGGCGACGTTAAAAATGCTGACCGGCGGCGACGCTGCACGTCATGCGGTTGCGCCACAAAATCCGTACCTCAAATCGGAGGACTTTCTTGCCGACCTGCGCACCATCGATGCATCGCTGCGCGCCAATCACGGCGAAGCGCTGATAGCGCAGCGCCTGCACCCATTGATACGAGCAGTAGACGTATTTGGTTTTCACCTGGCCACCGTCGATTTGCGCCAGAGTTCAGACAAACACGAAGAAGTGATTGCCGAGCTGTTGGCAGTAGCGCGGATTGAGCCCAAATACTCGGATCTGCAGGAGACCGCCAAACGGGCGCTGCTGATCAGGTTGCTCAATGACGCCAGGCCCTTGCGCGTTATAGGCACCAGCTATTCCGCGCACGCACAGGGCGAACTCGCCATTTTTGAAGCAGCACTGGCAGCCCGCGCGCGCTTCGGCAAAGAGGCGATACGCCACTACATCATCAGTCACACCGAAACCGTGAGCGACCTGCTGGAAGTGCTGCTGTTGCAAAAGGAAGTCGGCCTGATGCACGGCACGCTGGACCACCATGCCACCAACGATCTCATCGTTGTCCCGCTGTTCGAAACCATTGAAGACCTGCGCAACGCCGCACCCATCATGCGCGAGTTCTATGCCCTGCCCGGCATTGCCCAGCTTGTGCAACGCAGCGGAGCCGAACAGGACATCATGCTGGGCTATTCGGACAGCAACAAGGACGGGGGCATTTTTACCAGCAACTGGGAACTCTACCGTGCAGAAATTGCGCTGGTGGAACTGTTCGACCAGCTGGCCAATACGAACAACATCCAGCTCCGCATGTTCCACGGGCGCGGCGGCACGGTGGGCCGTGGCGGTGGTCCCAGCTACCAGGCCATCCTTGCCCAGCCGCCCGGCACAGTGCGCGGGCAGATACGACTGACCGAGCAGGGTGAAGTCATCGGCTCCAAGTATGCCAACCCCGAAATCGGCCGACGCAACCTTGAGACGCTTGTCGCCGCCACGCTTGAGGCCACCCTGCTGCAACCCACCAAGCCCGCCACCAGGGATTTTCTTGAGGCGGCAGCGACACTCTCAAGCGCCAGCATGGCGGCCTATCGCGCGCTGGTCTACGAGACGCCCGGTTTTACTGAATACTTTTTTTCATCGACACCGATACGCGAGATCGCGCAACTCAACATCGGTTCGCGCCCTGCCTCCCGCAAGGCAACCCAAAAAATTGAAGACCTGCGCGCCATACCATGGGGTTTCAGCTGGGGACAATGCCGACTGACCTTGCCAGGCTGGTACGGCTTTGGCTCTGCCATCGAAGGCCTGCTTGACCAGGGCGGCACGCCGGCAGCCCGAAAAGAGGCATTGGCCCTGCTGCAAAAGATGTACAAGCAGTGGCCCTTCTTCCGCACGCTGCTCAGCAATATGGACATGGTGCTGGCCAAAAGCGACCTGGCGCTGGCCTCTCGTTATGCCGAACTGGTCGGCGATGCAAAACTGCGCAAGCGGATTTTTACCGCAATAGAAGCTGAATGGCATCGCACTGTGGGCGCACTGGCACTTATCACTGGCGAAAAAACCCTGCTGGCCGGGAATGCAGCGCTGCAGCGCTCCATCCGCCACCGCTTCCCCTATATTGATCCCCTGCACCACCTGCAGGTAGAACTGGTCCGGCGCTATCGCGAAGGCCAGGCTGATGAACGCGTGCAGCGCGGCATTCATATCTCCATCAACGGCATTGCGGCTGGCCTGCGCAACACCGGATGAGATATTCATTTCCGGCCTGTCTGTAGGTCGGGTCCTATACAAAGTGCGGCGTCTTCCGATGCCTGCACCAAGGGTTTGCCCGTAGGATGGTTTTCGGGGCAATTGCCTGTGGCAACACAGCTGACGCCTCCCTAGAACCCATCAGCCTGCGGAGCACTTTCATGTCAGCGACCCTAGACAATCCTGCACCTTTTTCCATCACACCTTCGACGTCCACGCCGGACTTTGTTTCCAGCGATATTGCTGCACTGGCGTCGCACATGGACCGTTGCGCCAGCACACGCAGCCGCATGTTTGGTTTGCATGTCGCACTTGAATCCGTTCATTCGTTCATATTTCCGCGCATGGTGACCGCCGCAGTGATTGCGGTGGTCCTTCTGGGTCTGGTCAGCACCGTCTGAGGGTGTGGCAAACAGCACCCTTGACCGGCTTTCCACCTTAAGCCCCTATGCCCGGAAGATCCTTGGTACCGGAAATCGCGAATCAGAACCGCTGATACGCGCCGAACTGTTCGGTGCGCAACGGTTTGAGCAGCATGGCCGCAGCCTGGCAAAAGCACAGGCAGTCAAACAAAAGTCCGGCTGGAGGGGAAGCACCTCGTTCTTTCCACGGGTCCATGAAAACATAGCCGCGCTTCGCCTGGCTTATGACTACATTGCCACCATCTCGCACAGCGGCCAGTACGTCACGCCCGCTGCAGAGTGGCTGCTGGACAACTTTCACCTTGTAGAGGCACAGCTTCAGCAGATTCACGAAGGCGTGCCCAGGCGCTATTACGCGCACCTGCCCAAACTTGCCGAAAAACCTCTGGAAGGATTGCCGCGCGTTTACGGCATTGCATGGGCATATGTCGCCCACACCGACAGCGTGCTGGACCCGGTGCTTTTCACCGCGTTTCTCGATGCCTATCAGGAGGTCAGCGAACTGAACCTTGGCGAGCTGTGGGCGATGCCGACCACCCTGCGCGTTGTTCTGCTGGAAAACCTGCGCCGTGTGGCAGACCAGATTGCAGACGGCAAGGCGGCCAGGGAGGCCGCACATGCGGTATGGGACACCGGCACGCACCTGAGCGAAGCGCAACTCGACGAACTGCTGGAGTCCATGCGCCAGCGCGGCCTTGAACGGAATTTCCTCACACAGCTCTGGCAACGCATGCCCGACCAGCCGTCGGACACATCGGCGCGCCTGGCGCACTGGACTGCCAGCCACTGCGCCAATGGCCTGTCGCTGGTAGCCGAAAGCCAGACAGCACAGGTGGCTGCCAATCTGACCATCAGCAACATCATCAACAGCCTGCGCCTGATCGGCCAGGTGGAATGGATAGACCTGATAGAACCGGTCAGCCGTTCGCTGCGAGTGCTCAACCAGTTGCCCAGCTTTGAGATGGAGAGTGAAGGCACCCGCCAACAGATCACGCAGTCCATGGAAAAGATTGCACGGGACACTGGCGAATCCGAGCTCGCCGTTGCTCAAGCCGTTGTGAGCCGGGCCCGACTCGCAGATGCCGAATCGTCCGGCGGGGAGGAAACCGCAGGCTACCACCTCATTGGCCCCGGCCTTGAAGCCCTTGTCAATACGTTTGGGACACACAAGCCTTCAAGAATTACGCGCCCTGCCGCAAAACCCTCAGGCACACACGCCTGGAGGCTGGCGATTTACCTGACCGTATTGCTGACAGGCACACTGCTGGTGCTACTCGCCATTGCCCGCTATCCGCATGGTGCAGCGGACATACATCTGATGGGGCCTGGAAGCTGGAAAACCTGGCTTGCCCTGCTGCTGATGACCATTCCCGCGTCGGAAGCCGTGGCAGCCCTCATACACCGCATCGTCGCGGAATCGACCCGCGTCAGGTCCATGCCAAGGCTTGATTTCTCTGCGGGCATTCCTGCGGAACATGGCGCCCTGGTCGTCATTCCATGCATGTTGACGTCCGTTACAGCCATCCGCGAACTCACAGACCGCCTGCGCCTGCACTGGCTGGCCAACCTCGAAGACAACGCCCAGTTCGCATTGCTCAGCGATTGGCCAGATGCCCCGCAGGCGGGTATGCCCGGCGACAGCGCGCTGTTAAAGGAAGCCCTGATGCAAATCAGGACGCTGAATGATATTTACCCGGTCCCTGAGGGCAATGCCCCACGCTTCATCGTTATTCACCGGACCCGCGTATGGTGCAGCACTGAAGGCCGCTGGATAGGCTGGGAGCGCAAACGCGGCAAGCTCGAATCCCTTGTACGGTTCATCGCCACGGGCGAAGGCTCCGGGCATGCAGCAGCACTCGATGCGGCCACGCCGCCGCGCAAGGTGGCAGCGGGTGATTTTTATTTTGCCGAAGGCATGCGTCTGGCGACTGGCATTCGCTACATCCTCACGCTCGACAGCGATACCGGCCTGCCGCCCGCAGCGCTGCGGGAACTCGTCTCGATCGCGGCGCACCCCCTGAATGCGCCTCACATCGACAGGACCAGCCGTCGCGTCACCGGTGGCTACGGGATATTGCAGCCGCGCGTTGTCACGCCGCTGCCAGAAGACGAGGAGCGTTCTGCCTTCCACGCGATGTTTGCGGGCCAGTGCGGCATAGATCCCTACAGCAGCGGCACCTCTGACCTGTATCAGGATCTTTTCGGGCTCGGCACGTTCACAGGCAAGGGGCTGCTCCATGTCGAAGCAATACACGCCGTCCTCGACCGGCGCTTTGCGTCCGAGTCAGTCCTCAGCCACGATTTGCTGGAAGGGACGATTGCACGCTGCGCCTATGTCAGCGACGTGGTGCTGGCAGAAGACCATCCCCATCATGCGGGGGTGGACGCCTCACGACTGCACCGGTGGACCCGCGGCGACTGGCAACTGCTGCCACTGATGTTCAACGCCAGCGCTTACGGCATAGACCGGCTTGGCATCTGGAAGATGCTGGACAACCTGCGCCGCTCCCTCGTCGTACCGACATCCCTGGCCCTGCTGGCCTGGGTGATTTTTACCGGTGCGCTCCCCATGTCAAAAACCATTGCCGTGGTGCTGGCGACCTTTCTGGCCGGCCCGCTGCTGGGTGCCCTGGCAGGCTTGATACCTACACGACGGGGAATTGTGCTGAGGCACTTCTTCCACGTCGGCATGACTGATCTCTGGCGCTCGTTCGCAGCAACTGCATGGCTGTTCACGCAGCTTTTCACGCGTGCAACGCTCATGCTCGATGCGGTTTTACGCTCGTTATGGCGCCTGGCCATCAGCCGCAAACATCTGCTGCAATGGACCACAGCGGCACAGGCCCAGGCGTCCGCGAAGTACGCCCTCAAGTCCTTTCTCCGCGAACATGCCCTTTCCATGATTCTTTGTCTGGTTCTGGCCGGCCTGGCACTGCGCAGTCCTCATCCCCTGGTGGGCGCGGCGCTATTCCTGATCTGGGCTTCGGGCCCCATTGCGGCCTGGTGGGCGAGCCTGCCCATGCGTACAGCAAAAGGCAGGCGCATCGGGACAGAAGACCGCGCCTACCTGCTGGAACTGGCGCGCGACACCTGGCGCTTCTTCGAACGGGCGGTAACCGCACAGGACAACCATCTGCCGCCTGACAACCTGCAGGTAGACCATGAGCCCACCATCGCGCACCGCACCTCGCCCACGAATATAGGGCTCTACCTTCTGTCCGTGGCGTGTGCGAGGCAGTTCGGATGGCTGACCACCGCGCAGCTCATCAAGCGCCTGCAGGCCACACTGGCAACCATCGACCGCATGCCGAAACAGGATGGCCACCTGCTGAACTGGTACCAGACCGAGACGCTGGAGGTTCTTCAACCCGCTTACGTATCTGCAGTAGACAGCGGCAACCTCGCCGGCCACCTGATCGCCGTGGCGGGCGCCTGCTACAGCCTGGCACGCAAGGCAGATTCGACGGCAGACGAAAAGAAGACGCTGAACCTGATTGCCGAACAGTGTGAACGCGTTGCCATGGCCATGGATTTTCGGGGCCTTTACAACCGCAAGCGCCACCTGTTTCACATCGGCCTGCGGGTGCATGAGCATGCGCTGGATGCCAGTTACTACGACCTGCTGGCCTCCGAGTCACGCCTGGGCAGTTTTCTGGCGATTGCCAAAGGTGACGTGCCGCGCCGCCACTGGATGGCGCTGGGTCGGGCCTTCCTGTCGGTCGGCGTTACGCCCGGCCTCAAGTCCTGGTCGGGCTCCATGTTCGAATACCTCATGCCCTCGCTGGTCATGCAGGAACCAGACCAGGGCCTGCTTCGCATGTCGGGCCTGGCGGCTGTCGCCGAACAACAGGTTTACGGCCGCGACCATGACCTGCCCTGGGGGGTGTCCGAGTCGGCCTATTTTGCGCAGGACCATTCGCTGGCCTATCAGTACTCGCCTTTCGGCGTACCCCGCCTTGCGCTCAGGCGCACGCCGCTGTCAGAGCATGTGGTGGCACCCTATGCCACCGTCATGGCCACCATGTTCATGCCACGTGAAGCCGTTGCCAACCTGCACAGACTTGAAAAACTCAAGGCCAGGGGTGAATACGGCTTCATGGATGCGGTGGACTTCACGGCCTCACGCCAGCCGCATGCAGAACCCTTCAGCGTGGTGCAGAACTACATGGCGCACCACCAGGGCATGTCGCTGGTGGCCCTGTGCAATGTGCTGTGTGGCCACGCGCCGCAGCGCTGGTTCTCGCGGATGCCGCTGGTACGTGCCTACGAGACCCTGCTGCATGAACGCTGCCCGCGCCAGATCATCAGCAGCGCCAACCCGCGCAGCCTTCCCGAGTACGCAGAAGATACCCCGCTCAACCCCTTCCAGTCGCGCAAGGTCAATCCGGTTGATGGCCAGTGGCAACCCACGCACCTGCTGTCGAACGGTCGTTACAGCGTGACACTGCGCGCCAATGGCGCGGGCCTGAGCCGCTGGAGCCAGCATCCCATCAGGCACAACATCAGCCGCTGGCGTGATGATTTGCTGCGCGACCAGTACGGCACCTTCATCTATGTACGGCCGGACGGCGCTGCCAGCCTGCATTCGCTGACGGCCCACCCGGCGCCACATCCACAATGGCAGTACAAGGCACGCTTCCTGGCCGACAGGGTGCAATTCAACACACGTGGCAAGGATCTTGAAACCTCGACTACCGTGCTCGTCAGCCCCGAAGATGACACCGAGATCCGCTCTGTAGTACTGCAGAACATGACGGATGAGCCCGTCATTCATGAAGTCATTTCATATTTTGAAGTGGTGCTGGCAGATGCGCGCGCCGACGAAGCACACCCCGCATTCTCAAACCTGTTTATTGAAAGCGCGTGGCACCCCGAATGGCGCGCCATGGTCATGTCGCGCCGCCCGCGTCTGCATGGTGAACCCGTTCTGTCAGCGGCGCATTTTCTTGCAGAAGCTGACGCGGACATCCTGTCCGTGGACTGCATCGCAGACCGCCGCACTTTTCTGGGTCGCAACCAGGAGCGCTCGCAACCCCAACCGGGCACCCAGCTCTGGAAGGGCGAGCACACCCCTGTCAATGGCCTTGACCCCGTGGCCTGCCTTCGGATACGCGTACGCATACCGGCTCGGGGCGTGGCACGCCTGGGTTTTGCCACTGCAGCCGCACAGGACAGGGATGACCTCGTCGCCCGTATCGACAAATACCTCCAGCCCATGCACGTGGAGCGCGCCACCCGCATGGCTGCAACGCTCGCGCAGGTCAGGCTGCGTGACCTCGGCATCAATGTGGAAGAAAACGCAGCGCTTCAGGATCTGACGACTGCCCTCCTTTACAGCAGCGCGCGCACGGCGCGTCACGCTGCGGCCCCCACACGACCTGACGCCGCACCGGTAGACCAGCGTCAGCTCTGGCGTTTCGGCATCTCCGGCGACAAGCCCATCGTGCTGGTACGCATACATTCCAGCGAAGGCCTGGCGCTGGTGCAGTCACTGTTACGCGCCCAGCCCTGGTGGAGCTTCGGTGGGCTGCCGACGGATGTCGTCGTTCTCAACAGCGAGGCAAACTCCTATCTCTCCCCACTGCAGCGGGAAATACTCGCCCGGCGCGACCGGCTGAACCAGAAGGTGCAGTACAGCTTTCCACCCAGCGACGCGGCCGGCTTCTATCTGCTGCGCGACCATGAGGTCACCGACTCGGAGAAGGCAGCGCTGGCGGCACATGCGCGTGTGATTTTTACTGCGGACGGCAGGCCTCTCGAAACCCAGGTGCAATCTCTACGCACTGTCTGGGGACGGCAGGCCAGCATTGCAGAGTCCTTCCCCGACGCAACCAGACCCGCAACCGGGGGGCCACTTCCTGCTGCTCCCCGCAACACACCCCGGGGGCTGTTTGATGCGGCAACCGGTGAGTTCCGTTTTGACATTCACGCAGGGCAACGGCCACCGCGTCCCTGGGTCAATGTGATTGCCAATTCGTCATTTGGCTTCCAGGTGTCCGAAGCCGGCAACGGCTATACATGGGCCACCAACAGCCGCCTGCACCAGGTCACGCCATGGAGCAACGACCCTGTCCAGGACCAGACGCATGAACACTTCCTGTTGCAGGACGTCGACTCCGGCCACCTGCTGCAACTGGTGCCTGTGTCCGATGTCTACACACCCGGCAGTTCCGGCACAGGCCACCGCGTTCGTCATGGCCAGGGCTATACGGTCTTTGAGTGCGAGCACGAACACTTGAGCATGCAGACCACTTTTTTCGCCGACCGGACAGATGCCGTCAAACTGGTGCATGTACAGCTGCGCAACGGCGGAACTGAGGCACGCTCCTTGCGCGCACTGGCCATGGCTGAATGGCAGATGGGCGCTGTCCATGCAGAACGCCGCACGCTGCAGACCTGGAGCCCCGCTGGCCTGCCAGTGGTCATGGCGCAGCAGCGCGAAAGCCGGGCAGGATTTGGGGGTTCAACGGCCTTTCTTGCCCTGGCCGGCATGCGGGGCCTGGTGCAATGGACCTGCGATCGGGGCGAATTTTTTGACCAGGCCGGAAGGCTGAGCCTGCCCAACACGCTGGGTCAACGCCACGGTGGCGGCCTCGATCCCTGCGGCGCTGTTGCCAGCAACTTCACCGTATCCGCAGGAGATGTCGTCAGCTTCAGCTTCATCCTGGGTCACGCGCCAGATGCCGCCCGGGCGGAAAAGCTCGCCACTGCCTGGCTCAGGCGCGACATGCCCGAAGCGCTGGCGCACGCCAAAGGTTTCTGGAACGACCTGCTTGGCAACGTTCAGGTGCGTACGCCAGACCCGTTGTTTGATGCACTGGTCAACCGCTGGCTGCTCTACCAGACGCTGACATCACGGCTCTGGTCAAAGGCCGGCTTCTATCAGGCCGGTGGCGCGTTTGGCTTTCGCGACCAGTTGCAGGACAGTATGGCTTTCGCCGTCGTGGCGCCCCAACGCCTGCGCGACCAGATTGTGCTCAACGCTTCGCGGCAGTTTGCCGAGGGCGATGTGCAGCACTGGTGGCATGCACCGGGCGGCGAAGGCGTGCGCACGCACTTCAGCGATGATTTGCTATGGCTACCGTTCGCCTGCGCGCACTATGTCGATGTGACCGGCGATATCGCCATCCTTGATGAATCAGTGCCCTTTCTCGATGGTGCAACCATCCCGGAGGGCGCCGAAGACGCCTACTATGCACCGGCTATCAGCGACCAGTGGGCTTCGGTGTACGAACATTGCGCCAGAACCATAGACCGCAGCCTGCCTGTCGGCCAACACGGCCTGCCACTCATGGGAACCGGCGACTGGAATGACGGCATGAACCGCGTGGGCCACGAAGGGCGCGGCGAATCCGTCTGGCTGGCCTGGTTCTTGTGCAGCGTGGTTCAGGGCTTCGCGCCCATAGCCGCAGCCCGGGGCGAGAACGAACGTGCACAGAAATGGCTGGCTGCGCGCGAAGGCTGGATCAAAGCATTGCACAGCCATGGCTGGGACGGCGAATGGTTTCGCCGTGCCTTCTTCGACAACGGCGCGGCACTCGGATCATCTGCGAATGAAGAGTGCCAGATCGACCTGATCGCGCAAGCCTGGTCCGTGCTGTCTGGCGCATCAACCGACACATTCATCCAGCCGGCCATGCAGGCCATGAGCCGGCAGCTGATTGACGACAAAGCAGGCCTGCTGCATTTGCTGGCCCCGCCGCTCGAGAAATCTGCCAACAACCCCGGTTACATCCAGGCCTACCCGCCCGGCGTACGGGAGAACGGCGGCCAATACTCCCACGCCGCCGTCTGGGCCATGATGGCGCAGGCACAAACCGGTGATGCCGACGCCGCATGGGAAAGCTTCAAGGCATTGAGCCCTGCCCACCGCACTGAGCACCCCGCCCGCGGCGCGGTGTATGAACTGGAGCCCTATGTCATGGCCGGAGACGTCTACGGTTCGGCACCGTATGTGGGGCGTGGCGGCTGGAGCTGGTACACCGGATCGGCAGCCTGGCTTTATCGCGCCGCACTGGAGAGCATCCTGGGCCTGCGCATGCGGCAAGGTGTGCTAACGCTTGCGCCGTGCGTGCCTTCCGGCTGGCCGTCGTTTGAAATAACGATCCGGCTGGAAGGCCGCGAAACCCTTGTCCGCTGGGAGCGTGAAGACAGCCAGGCGCCTGAAAGCTTCAAGCCGCATACGGTCATCGCTCCGGGTCAGACCCTCACACTGTCAGAACTGCCGGACAAGGCATCTGTGCTGGTCACAGGAGTCGCTACGACGTCTTCCAAGGCAGGCGCAGGCACCTGAGCACAGTTCATGCGTGGGCGAGAACTTCAGGAATAGCTGTAGCAGGCGGCGTGTTGCGGCTTCGGCCGCTGCGCACCAGACCGTCAATCATGACCATGCCAACACCGGGAATATCACCGCGCTGAACGCTGTCCAGAAGGTCCATGCCAGCCGTGTGCTGGGCTTTATCCAAAAATACAAAGTCTGCATCACGCCCGACTTCAATCAACCCGCAATTGAGCTTGCGAATCTTCGCCGTGTTGCCGGTTGCGAAACAGAAAACCAGCTCGGCAGGAATGTTGCCAAGGCTGGACAGCAAAGCGATCAGGCGCAGTATGCCCAGCGGCTGAACACCCGACCCTGCCGGGCCATCGGTACCCAAAATCACGCGGTGCGGGCACTTCAGTTGCAGCGCCGCCTGCGCAGCAGCAATCGCCACCTTTTCATTGCCGTTGTGCACGATTTCAATCGCACGTGATGATTTTTCACACAGCTCGCACACATGCTGCTCGGACAGCGAGGTGTGGCCACCATTGATGTGGCCTATGACATCAGCATCGGCCTCCAGCACCACGTCCTTGTCGATCAGGCCAGAGCCCGGAATCGACGGGCCGCCCGTATGTATGGTGCTCTGTATGCCGTACTTGCGTGCCCAGGCCACCATCTCTTTCGCCTCATAACCCGCCTTGACCGACCCAAGACCAACCTCACCGAGCAGGCCAACCCCGGCTTCAGCGAGTTCCCTGAAATCCTGCTCGACCATACCTTTTTCAATCACTGGCGCACCCGCCAGAACCTTCACCCCGCCCGGCCTGAAGTTGTCAAACGCACGCTGGGCAGTGATGGCCAGGGCTTTCAGTCCGACGATGTCCTTGGGACGGCCTGGCAGGTGAACTTCGCCTGCAGAAATCATGGTCGTCACACCGCCATGCATGGTCGAATCGATCCAGCCGATCTGGTTCTGGCGCGGGGACCAGTCACCAAACACCGGGTGCACATGGCTGTCAATCAACCCCGGGCAGACGCAGGTCTGATGTGCGTCGATCACCGTTTGTGCATGTTCGACATCGCAGTCCTTGAGCTTGCCCACCGCCACAATCAGCCCGTCATTCACGACGATGGTGTCGGCATCGAGTATCGGTTTGTCGATATCGCCGGACAGCAACAGGCCGATGTTCCTGATCACGACTTTTCCGGACTTTCCGGTGGCTGTAGCTTCTGCCATGGGCTGGTCTTTCTGTGGGTTGGTATTTATGAGGGTTTCAGCATCACAGTGCGCTGCACCGTCATGATGATGAAGTCCTGCCAGTCGGCCATGGCCTGCGGCGCCTGCAGATCTTCACCCAGGAAGGCCGTGAGGGTGTGGCGGTTGGAGATATAAAAATAACCTGTCGCAGCAATGAGCAGATACACGTTGCGCGCCGAAACGTCATTGCGAAACACACCTTTTTTAACACCACTTTCCAGCAGCTGGCTGATGATGGCGATAGCCGGGGACGAGTATTCACGCGCCCGCAGCGACTTTGAAATATGTTTGCCGCGATGCAGGTTTTCGGTATTGAGCAGCGTGATGAATTCAGGATTTTTCGCGTAATACGACACCACGAAGCGGATCACGTCCTTGAGAGATTCCACGGGCTTTTCTATGTCCAGCGACAGTTTGAGCTCTGCATCGTTCATTCGGCGGTACATGTCTTCCAGCACCTCGATGAACAGGCCTTCCTTGCTGCCAAAGTAGTAATAAATCATCCGGTCGAACGATTTCGCCGATTTTGATATCTTTTCAACGCTGCCGCCGTCGTAACCGTAACGCGCAAAAACCCTGGTGGCGGCACGCAGGATGTTGTCGCGCGTGGTTTGTGCCGCCTGTTCACGCACGCCGGGCGCTTTGGCTGATTTGACCGTTGCGCGCCTGGGTGTAGCCGCTCGGGGCCTGGTCGTCTTTGCTGCGGTCATGGTGCCTGTTGGTGTATCCGGTGACAACATCCTACTTGAGGCCTGCTGTGTGGCGCATCAATCTTCTACTTCTCTGCAAAAGCACGCTCGACCACAAAGTCGCCAGGCTTGGACGTGGTGCCTTCCGTGAAGCCCCGCGTCTCCAGCATGTGCTTGAGGTCTTTGAGCATGTGCGGGCTGCCGCAAATCATCACGCGGTCATTGGCGACATCAAGGTTGGGCAGCTTGAGGTCTTCAAACATCTTGCCGGACTCCATCAGGTCGGTCACCCGACCCATGTTACGGTAGGACTCGCGCGTCACCGTCGGGTAATACAGCAGCTGCTTCTGGATCATCTCGCCCAGGAACTCATGCTTGGGCAGGTGGTCCAGCACCAGGTCGTGATAGGCCAGCTCGTCTGCCTGGCGCACGCCGTGGACCAGGATGACCTGCTCGAAGGCTTCATAGGTGGCCGGATCGCGGATCACGCTCATGAAGGGTGCCAGGCCCGTGCCGGTCGAC
>NZ_JACPOF010000028.1 GCF_016185115.1 Polaromonas sp.
CGCCAGGCCCAAATGCATACTGCCTCCCAAGCTCTTGCCATTGAGCGGCAAGCGAGCGCTCAACCTTCCTTGGCCGAACGTGTTTCGAGGCCCAAAACTCGTGCCATACTTGGCCTCATGCGGTTGAATTTCCTATCCGTGATCTGGCCTTCGGAGAAATTGTACGGCGCCTGGCTGAGCAGGAAGGTCAGCCCGGTCCAGAACACGCTAAAGCAGGCAAAGGCCAGCGCCCCATACAGCGAGCGCAAGCGCAGCGCCGGATGGTCGCGCACCAGCGTCAGCAGCGATTTCATCAAGGTGCCGTAGGCAAACGGAATCTTGCGTTGGTCCCCGGGCAATGCGCGCGCCAGTAGCGCGGTCAATAGCAGCACCACGATGGCGGCGATGAGGTAGACCATGCGCCAGCCGGCCAATTGGGCGATCAGGCCGGATACGGTGCGCGCCAGCAGAATCCCCAGCAGCAGGCCGCCCATCACGGTGCCGACCACCCGGCCGCGCTCCTTGGCATCGGCCAGGGAAGCCGCGAACGGCACCAGCAATTGGGTCGAGCAGGTAGTCACGCCGACGAACAGGCTGGCGATGGCAAACAACAGGAAGGTCGGGCTGGCGGCGACCGCAAGCAGTGCCAGCACGCTTGCCAGCAGCAGCGTGACGATCAGGATGCGGCGATTGAGCACATCGCCCAGCGGCACGATCAGGACCAGGCCGCAGGCATAGCCCAGCTGGGTGAGCGTGACCAGAAGGCCGAGGCTGGTCGGCGAGCGGCCAAAGGTGTCGGAGATGGCGGCGAGCAGCGGCTGTGCGTAATAAATGTTTCCGATGATGGTGCCGCAAGCGATGGCAAACAGCAGGGTCATCCGCGTTTCTGGGTCGGCATGTCGATCTGGTTTTAAAAGGCGGATGGGCGAGAAAAGGGCCATCGGCCGATGGCATGGCAGTCCGGAAGGACTCCCTGCGGCATCGGTCATGGCCCTGGCAAAAAGCTGTCCCGCGCAGGATGTGACTGTCGCGGGGCGAAGCGCCTCAGAACGGCTTATTGGGCAGGAATTTCCCGTCCAGCGTGATTACCGCACGCGAGCCGCCTTCCGGGTCTTCGACTTTTTTGATGTCCAGCTTGAAATTAATCGCGCTAATGATACCGTCGCCGAACTGTTCGTGCACCAGCGCCTTCAGGGTGGTGCCGTAGATCTGGACCATTTCGTAGAAGCGGTAGATGGTCGGGTCAGTCGGAATGCCGCCGGCGATACTGCCGCGCAGCGGGATGGTTTGCAGTTGCGCAACATCCGCTGCATCCAGCCCCAAGTGGGCGCAAACGATCTCGGCGGCGGCCTTCGGCAGTGCGTGCTGCCCCAGCAGCGCTGCCGTGACATAGGCAACGCTGAGCCCGGTTCCGGCAGCCAGCTGCTGCCAGGACAGGTCCTGGAGTGCCTTGGCAGCGATGACGCGCGCGGTGAGCGCAAGGCGGGGATCCTGATACACATTCGATTGTTGCATGGTGTTGTCCTTTTTCAGTGAGGAAGAGACGGTCAAGCGACCAAAGCGCCACGCTTTGACTGCGTGGCAATAGTTTGTGGAAATTCGGCGAGTGAAACGAAGCGATTGCTCTCGCCATCCAGCGCCACAATGGAACCTGTTTCGATGTCGTAGACCCAGCCGTGCAGGTTGAGCCGGCCCTGCTCCAGCGCCAGCGCCACCGAAGGATGGGTCTTGAGATTGACCAATTGGGCAATCACGTTTTCGCGCACCATCGAAGTCAGGCGCGCTGCAGCAGAGAGATGGGTGCGCGATGCATTGACTACCTTTGCCGAGTCGGCGTGGCGCAACCAGCTGGCAACGGCCGGCAAATGGTCCAGGCACTTGCAGCTGGAAATCGCCGTCATGGCGCCGCAATCCGAATGGCCGCAGACCACGATATCGGTGACGCCCAATTCCGCCACCGCGTATTCGACCGTGGCGGTAACGCCCCCGGGTTCCTGGCTGTAAGACGGCACAATGTTGCCGGCATTGCGAATCACAAAGATGTCGCCCGGATCTTGCTGGGTCAGCAATTCAGGCACGACCCGGCTATCGGAACAGGTAATAAAGAGAGCGCTTGGGCTTTGGGTGGTAGCCAGCTCCTTGAAAAGGGCAGACAGTCCCGGGAAGGCATGCTGCTGAAATTTCAAGACCCCCTCGACGATGGACTTCATGGCCTTGCTCCTTGTGTGATGAAGTAATGCTGCCATGATGGAGCGATTCAGCTATTGAGTCCAAGACCGATATACAATCAAATCCATAATAATTTCCTATAGTTGCCAAGCATGCTATTGCGCCACATACGTTACCTTCTCGCGGTGGCAGAGCACCGCAATTTCACGCGCGCCGCCGAGGCGCTGCATGTTTCGCAGCCCACGCTGTCGCAGCAGATCAGGCAGTTGGAAGAGGCGCTTGGGACGCAGTTGCTGGATAGAACCGGCCGGACCGTGCGCGCGACCGATGCCGGCGCGGCCTACATCGGCTATGCACGCAGGGCGTTGCGGGAGCTGGAAGCCGGAGAGCGTGCCGTGCATGACGTGCGCGACCTGCGGCGCGGCACTCTGCGCCTGGCAATGACGCCGACTTTTACGTCCTATCTGGTAGGGCCGCTGATCGCGGGTTTCAGCGCCCGCCATCCGGGGATCGCGCTGTGCATCAATGAAATGTCCCTGGATGCCCTCGAATTGGCTTTGGCCGACGACGC
Source organism: Polaromonas sp. (assembly GCF_016185115.1). Taxonomy (GTDB): domain Bacteria; phylum Pseudomonadota; class Gammaproteobacteria; order Burkholderiales; family Burkholderiaceae_C; genus Polaromonas. The sequence goes on from NZ_JACPOF010000028.1 coordinate 2,720, forward strand.
GATCGATCTCGGCATCGCCTTCAGTCCGGTGCGCTCGGCAGAGATAGAGTGCCGCCCCCTGTTTGCCGAGAAGCTCAGCATTGTGGTCGGCGTGAACCACCCGTTTGCGCAGCGTGCCGGGCCGATCACCCCGCGCGACCTGGAGCGGGAGCCGCTGGCGCTGTTATCGGCTGATTTTGCGACGCGCACCTATGTCGATGCCTATTTGTACAAGCAGGGGATTGCCCCGAAAATTCTGATTGAAGCAAATAGCATCAATGCGGTGGTTGAAATTGTCCGGCGCGGGGGCATGGCGACGATACTGCCGGATGCGATCACGCGTGAAAACGCCGGGCTCAGGAATATTGCGCTCGATCCCGCCTTGCCGCACCGCACCGTGGCCCTTCTGCGGCGCAGGGAGAGCTACCAGAGTGCGGCGGCCTTGGCCTTCGCCGGATTGATTGAAGGCATCATTGCCGATGCGGCGTTGACCTGATGCGCATGCGCTGCACCGGGTCGCTGGCCGGGGTCTCCTCGTTTTCAGTGCAATAAGTGACGGTACGCAAAGCTAGCACTGGCGCGGGGGTGGTCTGGGTAGACCGTTGATTTCATTGACTTTCCTGTTCGCTTTGTAAACGGGTATGGTGGCCTCCCACTTTTGAG
>NZ_JACPOF010000025.1 GCF_016185115.1 Polaromonas sp.
CAGCGATTTCGAGACTTCTTCCGAGCTCCATTGATTAGCTCCTGGCTTTCAGCAGGGTAAGCAGATTCGTCTTCTTTCAAGAACGGAGGGGCATCTTCTTTTTTCTTGCCAATCCGGGCGATTCGAATATCTTGGCCTACATATTGGCTAAGATATACAAGTTCCGCCGCACTTCTACATTGGCTTTGCGCCAGCGCAAGGCCGCGATCCTGCGCCAATTGGCCATCCCGTCCCACTTCCTGCGCGCTTCGTATGTCGAACGGTTCACCACCTGTGGCAAAGCCAATTGCGCCTGCGCTCAAGGCCAAAAGCACGGCCCTTTCTACTATCTGGCCAGCGGGTTGGCGCCCGGCCAGGTTTTGAAGTTCCTGCTCAAGACTCCGGAGCAGCAGCGCGACGGGCGGCAAGGCGTCACCGCTTATCAGCAACTGTGGGAAGGCCTGGAAGAGCTCTCCCAGGTCAACGCCGAACTGCTTCGGCGCGGCGAACCCCTGCAGGACCAATGAACAGGAGCGACTTCAACCCACTGGGCCAGTTCGTCGCCTATGCCTGTAAACGGTTCCATTTGCACCTGCTGGCCGGCGGTCTGGGCGACGCGCGCCCGCAGCCCCAAATCCCAGCCCGCGCGGTGGGCTTGAGCCTGGTGCTGGGAGAAGTGGTTCAGGTGCCGGGTTTCCTTCAGTTGCAGCAGGAAACAGCCTTGCCGCAGTGGCAGCGCTGGATGGGCTATGCCAATCCGATCAGCCATGACACGTTCGGCTATGTCACGGAGCGGATGGACCCCGCCAAGTGGCGCGCCGCGGGAGTTTGGATCAACCGCAGACTTAAAAAGGGAAAAGCGTTTGAAGGCTGCAAAGTTCACGGGCTGCTGGCCCTCAGCCTGGATGCCAACGAACAGTTTTGCAGCGATCACCGCTGCTGTGAGGATTGCCAGAGCCGGGAGATTACATGCAAGAACGAAGCCGGGCAGGAGGTCAAAAAGACTCAGTATTATCACAAGCAGGTCTATGCGCAGTTGAGCGGGCCGCAATGGAGCGTGATTCTGGACTTCGAACCGATGCGCCAGGGCCAGGAGGAATGCGCGGCGGCCTTGCGCTTGTTGCGCCGGATGCGCGGGGCTTACGGGCCGCGTTTTTTTGATTTGGTGGTGGTGGATTCGTGGTATGCCAACGGGCCATTTCTCAAAACGGTGGTGGAGGAACTGGGCTGGCCGGTGATCGCGGTGCTCAAGCAGGAGCGCTATGAGGTTTATCAGGAAACAGAGGCATTGAGCCGCGGACAAAAACCCGTCCAGAGGGTGGAACGGGATGGACGGACGGTGGAAATCTGGGATTTGCGTTCGCTGCGCTTTAGCGATGCGTACCCCGGTTCGGTACGGGTTGTCAAGGTGCGGGAACGCTGGCGTCAACGCCAGCGGGTGGGTGGCCAGTGGGAAGACCATGACAAGGAACAGAACTGGATCTGGGTGGTGGCCGGAGAGTTGGACGGCTATGACGGCGCAGCCATCCGGGACGTCGGACATTTGCGCTGGAAGATCGAGAACAACGCCTTTTGCGAACTGACCCAACACGGGCATTTGACTCACTGCGCCCACCATCATCCGGTCGCGGCGATGGTGCTGTTGTGGGTCAAGCTGATCGCCTTCACACTCTTTCATGCCTTTGCCCTTTTGCACGGCAAACTATTTCGGTTGGGGCGAGCCACCATGAGCGAGGTGCGCAAACAGATTGATCGCTCCTTGCTCTGTGGCCGGCCCGTTTCATTTTTCAGCGGGTAACAAACAGAACGATGGCTGCGCAATAGCGCGGCTCGCAAGTAAAGCGCTTGAGGCAAGGCTCACCCTCGGTGTGCCTGAAAGGGTCACCGTCGCCTCGACAAGGAAATCACAGCCAACGCATAGCAGGAACATTGGCCGGACAAAAATTCGAATCCCTGCCCTCAACCAGAAATCCAACCCACCCTGCGAAAGCGGTGGGCGCCGGCAGCAGTTCTCATTTTATTGCCTGGTGAGGCGGGAGGGCGGGATGATCTGATGATGACGGTGATGGCGGAAGATGCCTGTCACCTCTTCGTC
>NZ_JACPOF010000004.1:0-117969 GCF_016185115.1 Polaromonas sp.
CAACAAGGTCGTGATGGCGCCGGACCTCGTGGCCCGCATGGCCGAGCTGGGTGTGTACCCCAAGACCGGCACGCCCAAACAGCTGGGCGAGTTTGTGACCGAGCAGCGCGGTGTGTGGAAGAAGGTCGTCACTGACCTGAAACTGCAACCCCAGTAAAACATTTTTTACACATTGGCGGCAGGCCTGCTGCGCCAGCATCGGCCGCCGCGTACCCTGAATTCAACTTCAATCAAAGGAAATCTTCATGACAGCAGCACGCAAAAAAGCCCTGGTGACCGGCGGCGCAACAGGCATAGGCAAAGCCGCAGTACTGGCGCTGGCCAAAGCCGGCTACGACGTGGCCATCAATTACGGCTCAAGCGCCGCCGCGGCCAAGGCTACCGCTCTTGAGGCTGAGAAACTGGGCGCGACCATGCTGTGCATCCAGTGCGATGTGAGCGATGAAACTGGCGTGCGCGCCATGATGAAAACCATTGAAGAGAAGTTCGGTCACCTCGATGCGCTGGTCAACAACGCCGGCACTACCGCCAAGTGGAAGGTGAAGGATCTGGAAAGCCTGGACCTCGATGAGTGGGACCGCACTTTTGCGGTCAATGTGCGCGGCCTGTTCCAGGTGACGCGTGCTGCCGTGCCCTTGCTGAAGAAGGGCAGCAACCCGTCCATCGTCAACACCGCCAGCATCGTCGGCCTGCGTCCCGGCCCGCAGCCCCTGCCTTACGCCGCCAGCAAGGCAGCGGTCGTCAACATGACCAAAACCCTGGCCTGGAACCTGGGCCCCGAGATTCGCGTGAACGCAGTCGCACCGGGCTGGATGGAAGGCGACTGGATGGAACGCATGCTGGGCGACAAATACGAAGACCTCATGGGCAAGCGCGCCCGTGCCACGCCGCTCAAGCGCTGCGTGACGGCAGAGGACGTGGCCGAGACCATGATGAATTTGCTGCAGGGCAACCGCTTTGTCACGGGCGAAATCATCGTCATCGACGGCGGCTTCACGGCCTCGACCTGAACACCCACAAAACAACGCAAAGGCACACATCATGTTGCAAGGCTTTGTACCTTTCCCACCCGAGTTCGCTGCCGACTACCGTGCCAAGGGCTACTGGCGTGACCAGTCGCTGGCGCAGGAGTTCGACGCTGTCTTCAAACGCTACGCCAACAAGATTGCACTGGTCGACGGCAAGCGCGAGTACAGCTACGCCGACCTGGACCGCATCACCGACAACCTGGCACTCAACCTGCTCGAAATCGGCATCAAGCCGCAGGACCGCATCGTGCCGACGCTGCCCAATGTGGCCGAGTTCGTCATCCTGTACTTTGCGCTGCAAAAGCTGGGCGCAATCCCTATCGCCGCGCTGGTAACGCACCGCTACCTCGAGATCAGCCAGTTCGTGAACCTCTCGCAGGCCACCACCTGCGTCTACCCTGAAACGCAGGGCGATTTCGCCTTTGCGCCTGTGATTGACCGTGTACAGGCAGAGCAGCCTTGCCTGAAGTTCCGCATCGTGCTGGGCAAGGCCGGCAAGGGCGAACACTCGCTGGTCGAGCTGATCGAAAAGCCCGCCACGCTCAAACGCAGCGAACTGGAGAAGATCAGGATAGACCCGACCGACCCCTGCATCTTCCAGCTTTCGGGTGGCACAACGGGCATACCCAAACTGATCCCGCGTACCAACAACGACTACGCCTACAACTCCAAGGTCGCTTCGCAAGCCGCGCATGTGGACGGTGACTCTGTACTGCTGCTGGTGCTGCCGATTGCGCACAACCTGCCGCTGGCCTGCCCAGGCATCCAGGGCTTTATGTTCAACGGTGGCAAGGTGGTGGTGCATGCCAACACGCGGCCTGAAGAAATGTTTGCGCTGATCCAGCAGCACAAGGTGACCCACCTCAAAGTGGTGCCGGCCTTGCTGATCCGTCTGATCAACGACCCGTCCATCGGCAAATACGATTTGTCATCGCTCAAGCAGATCCAGAGCGGCGGCCAGCGCATGCAGCCTGAGGTGCGTACCAAAACGACGGAGCTGATTCCCTCGGCTTTTGTGCAGGAGAACTTCGGCATGTCCGAAGGCGTGCTGATGTTTGTCAGCTTTGATGACCCGGCTGATGTGAAGCTTGAAACCTGCGGCCGGCCCATCTGCCCCGACGATGAGGTTCGCCTGGTGGATGACGATGGCAAGGTGGTCGCCTTCGGTGAAGTCGGCGAGCTGACCTGCCGCGGCCCCTACACCCTGCGCGGTTACTACGGCGTGCCGGAGTACAACGCACGCCAGTTCACACCTGACGGCTTTTACCGTTCGGGTGACCTGATGCGCCAGCACCCGTCGGGCAACTACATTGTTGAAGGCCGCAAGAAGGACCTGATCAACCGTGGCGGTGAAAAAATCAGTGCCGAAGAAATCGAGAACCTCGTACTCATGCACCCCGCCGTGCAGAACGTGGCCATCGTGCCCATGCCCGACGCCAACCTGGGCGAGCGCATGTGTGCCTATGTGATTCTTCACAAGGGTCAATCGCTGCAACTCAAGGAACTGGTAGCCTTTCTGCTGACCAAGGAAATCGCCAAATTCAAGCTGCCCGAGCGGCTGGAAGTGCTGGATGAGTTTCCGGTGTCGACCTTCGGCAAGGTGTCGAAAAAAGCGCTGGGCGAAATGGTGACGGCCAAGCTGGCACTGGAACAAGCGGCCACGGCCTGAATCACGGCCTGAACATCAAAATTTAAAGAGAACAGAAAAAATGCGAATCATTGACCTGCACTGCTACCCCGGAACCCAGACATGGATTGACGCCCAGGGCCCTTACCCCGAAGCGCTGGCGACTTACTGGAAGCGCGATTGGGTCGCCAAGGACGAAGAGGGCGTTATCCAGGAATTTACAGACGCGGGCGTTGAAGCCTGTCTGGTCGCACTGGATCTTGAAACCACAGTCGCCACGCCGCCGTGCACCAACGAGTATGTGCACGACATGTGGAAGCGCCACCCCAAACGCGTGATCCAGTGCTGGGGCGCGGTTGAACCTGCCAAGGGCGAAATCGCCATCCAGCAGGCCAAAAAAGCCGTGAAGGAACTCGGCTTTATCGGCTTTCACTTCCACCCCATCATGCAGCACTTTGCGGTGGACGACAGGCGCCACTACGACCTGTTCGAAGTCATCAATGAACTGGGCGCAGCCGTGATGATTGACGTAGGCACGACCGGCATGGGTGCCGGTATGCCGGGCGGCAACGGCGCACGCGTGCGTCATGCGCACCCCTCGGCGATTGACAACCTGGCAGCGGATTTCCCCAACCTGAAAATCATCATGGCCCACCCCGGCTGGCCGTGGGTGGATGAGACCACCGCTGTCGCATTGCACAAGGGCAATGTGTACTGGGAAATGTCGGGCTGGGCGCCCAAACACTTTCCGGGCAACCTGAAGGTCGATATTCGTGGTCGCCTGCAGGACAAGATCATGTTCGGCAGCGATTACCCGAGCCTGCCTTACGAGCGCATCCTGCGCGAGTGGAAAGAACTGGGCTACAAGGACGAAGTGATGGAAAAGATCATGCACGGCAATGCCGAGCGTGTGCTGGGTTTGTAGGCGATGAGCAGCGACGCTCCCCTCCTGCTTGAACGCCACGGCAATGTCGCCGTGCTCACCATCAACCGCCCGCAAACACGCAATGCGCTGTCGGGCGAAGAGGTGTTTTCCGCGTTTGAAAGCCGTTTTGCCGAACTCAACGCCGACAAAGGCGTTCGCGCAGCCATCCTCACCGGCAGCGGCACCGCATTCTGTTCGGGCGGCAATGTTGCGGACATGCGCAACAAGACCGGCATGTTCGGCGGCGGTGCAGCAGAGGTCACCGAGGGCTACCGCGTCGGGATTCAGCGCATACCGCGCGCCTTTCTCACGCTTGAAGTGCCCATCATCGCGGCCGTCAATGGCCCGGCCATGGGCGCGGGCTGTGACCTGGCGAGCATGTGCGACATTCGCATCGCATCAAGCAGCGCGAAGTTCGCAGAGAGTTTTGTCAAGCTGGGCATCATTCCGGGGGATGGTGGTTGCTGGTTGTTGCCGCGCGTTGTCGGGCAGTCGAAAGCGGCCGAGCTTGCGCTGACGGGTGACACGATTTCTGCGGACGAGGCGCTGCGTATCGGGCTGGTCTCGCGTGTAGTGGCGCCTGAAGAGTTGATGGCTGCGGCGCTCGAACTGGCCGGCCGCATTGCCGCCAACCCACGCGAAGTGCTGCGCTGGACCAAACAGCTGCTGCGCCAGGCACAGACCCAGACGCTGGACCAGGCACTTGTTGAAGCGGGCAGGGTACAGGGCCTGGCGCACCAGACAGCCGACCATCATGAAGCCGTCAATGCGTTTTTTGAAAAGCGGCCACCGGTGTTCTCCAAATGAACGCGCAGGACGTGATTCTCGAAACGAGGCCGGCCGATGGCGTGGTGCTGCTGCGCTTGAATCGGCCTGAAGTGCTCAATGCCCTCAACATTGCCTTGCGCCATGCACTGGCTGAAACCTTTGCGCGGCTGGATGCCGACGAGAGCGTGAAAGTCATCGTGCTGACTGGCAACGAGCGCGCTTTCTGTGCAGGTGCCGACCTCACTGAGTACGTGGATGCCACACCGGTCGAGATAGTCAACCGCAATATGGGCCGCCTGTGGGATACCGTTGCTGCTTGCCGCAAGCCGGTTATTGCTGCGGTGCGCGGCCATGCGCTCGGTGGTGGCTGCGAGCTGGCCATGCATGCCGACATCATCATTGCAGGCAAGGGCGCAAGCTTTGGCCAGCCTGAAGTGAAGGTCGGCATCATGCCGGGTGGTGGCGCGACGCAGCGCCTCACGCGTGCTGTCGGCAAATTTGCCGCAATGAAAATTTTGCTGTCGGGTGAACCCTTCAAGGCCGATGCGGCTCTGGCGATGGGGCTGGCCAGTGAAGTTTTGGAAGATTCAGAGGTAGAAGCACGGGCTTTGCAACTGGCAGGCCAACTGGCAGCGCTGCCTGGCATGGCGTTGCGTTTTATCAAGGAGGCTGTGCTGCAGGGCATGAACAACGGCCTGGATGCGGGGCTTGAATTCGAGCGCAAGTGCTTCCCGATTTTGTTTTCGACTGCAGACAAGACCGAAGGCATGCGTGCGCGCCTCGACAAGCGGCCCGCGAAGTTCACGGGTACCTAGTTACCCGCATGCATCCACGTGAATCCGCACACCGGATTCACAAACCGGATGACAGGTATCACGACGATTCATTCGACTTCGTGTGTGACGGAATCTAGGATTAAGCCTACGGCTTAAAAACCAGAAAAACCGGTCTGAACCCAGACTGTTCTGTCAATACAAAGGAGACGACGATGACGATGCAACATACCCCCCACAACTATTCGCGCCGGCAAATGCTGCAGGCTTCGGCCGCAGCAGTGGCCGCAGGCAGTGGCTTCCCCGCCGCGATGGCGCAGGGCAATGAGATGAACATGGCCAAGATCATTCTGGGCTCGCCAGCCGGTACGCTGATGGATCTCTTCTCCCGCCGCATCGCTGACGCGATCCAGCCCGCTTATGCACGCAACATCATTGTCGAGAACCGCAATGGCGCCGGCGGCCAGATCGCAATCTCGGCAGTCAAGGCTGCGCCTGCCGATGGCACGACCATCCTGGCGACGCCGTCGCCCATGATGTACCTCTACCCCTATACCTACAAAAAGCTGCCGTATGACCCGGTCAATGATTTCACGCCGGTCTCGCTGGGTGCTGTGTTTGATGTTGGTTTTGCCGTCGGCCCCATGGTGCCCGCAAGCGTGAAGACCATGCCCGAGTTCTTTACGTGGTGCAAGGCCAACCCGGGCGCTGCCAATTTCGGCTCACCTGCCGCTGCATCAACGCTGCATTTTGTAGGCAGCATGGCTGCGCGCGCCGCTGGCGTTGACCTCACGCATGTGGCCTTCCGCGGAACCACGCCTGCCATCCTGGACATGATTGGCGGCCAGATTGCTGCCGTCTGCGCGCCTGTCGGTGATTTCCTGCCTTTCCTGGCCGATGGCAAGTGCCGCATCCTGGCCACGACGGGCGCAAAACGCAGCCGCTTCGCCCCCAACGTGGCGACCTTCCAGGAGCAGGGCTACAAGGACATCGTGCTCAACGACTGGTTTGCGTTTTTTGTCGCTGCAAAGACACCGCCCGCACATGTGCAGCGCCTTAATGCCGCCATCAAATCCGCACTGGCGACGCCGGCCGTCATCAAGGCGCTTGAAGACAGGGGCCTCGAGCCGCGCTGGTCCACCTCTGCCGACATGGCTGCGCGCCTGAAATCAAACATGGCGCAGTGGGCGCCCATTGCGAAGTCCTTCAATTTCTCGGCAGACTCCTGAACTACGCGGCTCGCTGAAGTACAGCGGCGGCCAGATGAGATTGCCCAGATAAAGGATTAGCCGTGATTGAAGAAAAAGATGTGATGGTCCGCATGCGTGACGGTGTGGAGATCGCCGTACGTATTTACAGGCCTGCCGGGCCTGGCCCTTTTCCCGTGCTGTATGCGGCATCGCCCTACCGCTACGACAACAACGAGTTGCCGGCCACACCGCAGTTTTTGTGGCGCGAGACGGGTCCCATCGAGTTTTACATCGAGCAGGGTTATGCCTATGTGCATGCCGACGTGCGCGGCACCGGCATGTCGGGCGGCGACTATGGCCTTTTCAGCGAGGCCGAGCAGCGCGATCATTACCAGCTCATCGAGTGGATAGCTGCGCAGGCATGGAGCACCGGCAAGGTGGGCGGCATAGGGCAGTCTTACTATGCGATGTCGCAGTGGCACATGGGCATACAGAACCCGCCGCACCTGGCATGTATTGCGCCGTATGACGGCATGCTGGATTTTTACCGCTTCTTCGGCACGCTCAACGGCATCGAGTCGGACTGGTTCGGCATCTGGTTCAACAGCAATGTGCGCGTGGCCAACAAGTACCCGGCCAACGGTGGCAAGCCGCGCGAGCTGCCGCAGGACATGGCCTATCTGGTGGGCCAGCATCCGCTCAACGATGCATTCTGGAAGGAGCGCACGGCGATCAACCGTGTGGGCGAGATCAAAGTGCCGGTCTTTTCCATCGGTGTCTGGGCCAAGCAGGACCTGCACCTGGAGGGCAACATCCTGGCCAGCCGCCTGCTTGGCGAAAAATGCAAGCTGCTTGTCAGCGGCGTGCCCACGCCTTTCCACGCGGCAGGCGAGTTCGAGTCTATTCCCTTTCACCGCGATGTCATGCTGCCGTTTTACGACCGCTACCTCAAGGGCATTCCGTCTGCGTATGACGCCCGGCCGCCTGTGGAATACCCGGTGCGCAATTCGCAGATCAGGAAGCAGGGCTCAGCCTGGCCTCCCGCAAACGCACGGCGTGAGAAGTTGTTTCTGGGCACGGTGAAAACCGGTTCGGTCAATTCGGTCAATGACGGGTCATTGCACCGCGATGCTGGCGCAGGTGAGGGGCGCGATGCCAGCCTCACCTGGAGTTACCCCCATCCTGACTGGGTGCTGGGCACTGCCGTCATCACCCCGCAGGGGCCGGACACGGTGCGCGGCGTGCTGACCTTCACCAGCCCGCCGCTTGAAAACGACAGGATCATGGAGGGTAATGCCAAGGCCGTTATCCACGTTGAGAGTACGCGGCGCGACACCGATGTGTTCGTCAAGATCACCGAGCAGTTCGCGCCCGATGTCGCAGCACCCCCCGGCGCCCAGCCGCGCGCAGTCATCGTGACCAAGGGCTGCCTGCGCGCATCGCATGCGCTGTCACCGAACGCACGCGACCCCAAACTCAGCAACGCCGATACCCCGTACTACCTTCACGAGTCGGAAACATTTTCAGAACCTGGCACCTTGCTGAAGCTTGAAATTCCCTTGCGCTCCATGGCCTACCAGTTCAAGAAGGGAAGCCGCATCCGCATCGAGATTGCCAATACGGACACACCGGTGACTGAAGTTGTCTGGGCGCATATCTACAACCCGCAAAAGATGGGCTCCGACACGATCTACCTGCGTGAGCCGCATGCGTCGTATGTCGAAATCCCGTTCGTTGATTGAAACGTTGGTTCCATGACGCATGGCCGTTGGATTGAAGGAGACATCAGGTGAACCCTGCAAAAAAAATATTCAGGTTTTTCTCGTCTGTGCTGTGTGTCGCCGCTCTGGCGGTCATCGTACCGGCAAACGCGCAATCGCCTTACCCGGCTCGACCAGTCAAGCTCGTAGTTCCCAGCCCGCCGGGAACAGGGCCCGATCTGCTGGCCCGGCTGATGGCGGTGAATCTGTCGGCCAGTCTGGGGCAGCCCTTCGTGGTGGAAAACAAGGTGGGCGCCAACGGCAATATCGCCGCGGAGTTTGTCGCCAGGTCGCCAGCTGACGGTTACACGCTGCTGGTAGGACCTGATGCGCTACTCACCATCAACCCCCATGTGTACGCCAAATTGCCGTTCAACCCGACGGGTGACTTTATTCCCCTGTCGTCGCTTGTCTCGCAGGAACTCTTTCTCTGCGTGAACCCGTCGGTGCCTGTGAAAACCTTGCGGGAGTTCATCGATTTGTCCAGGAAAAGTGGCACACCCCTCAGCTATGCATCGGCGTCGAGCGGCACCCAGAGCCACCTCGCCATGGAAATCCTCAAGACCCGCACCGGCATGAACCTCATGCACGTGCCCTACAAGGGGGGTGCTGCGGCATCATTGGCGACCATGTCCGGCGAGGTGTCGGCGCTGTTCGGCGCCACCGCGCTCAAGCCCCAGATTGCCTCGGGCAAACTCAAGGCGCTGGCTTCCACCGGATCCAAAAGGTCGACCATCCTTCCGGATGTGCCGACAGTGGCCGAGACCGTTCCGGGTTTTGAGAGCGTGCTCTGGATAGGATTGTTTGCGCCTGCCGCAACCCCCCCGGAGGCCGTTGCTGCGATGCGCGGTGCAGTTCAGAAGTTTCTGACCGCCCCGGAATCGCTCGAGAAGATTGGGACCGTGGGGTTCGATCCCTATGTCACATCACCCGAAGCCTTTCGCGACCTGGTGCGCAATGACCTGGTCAAATATGCGCAGGCGGTCAAGGCTGCTGGTGTGAAGCTTGACTGACGGCGACATGACTACTTCACCATACCGCAGCAACTGTGGATGTGACGGCAAGCCGCACCGCATCGACACGCATCACCATATTTTCCCGCCCAGCTATCTGGTCAAAGAGCGCGACCGCATTCTGGCGCCGGCGCCGGGCTATACAAAGCAGTTGACCGAATGGACACCGCAAAAGGCCATCGATGAAATGGACCGCAATGGCGTGGCCACTGCTGTGACATCGATCTCCACCCCGGGCATCTGGTTCGGTAATGCCGAGCAGACACGTGTGCTGGCGCGTGAGTGCAATGAATATGCTGCCACGATGTCCGGCGAACACAAGGGCCGCTTCGGCATTTTTGCGGCCTTGCCTTTGCCGGATGTGGACAACAGCCTGAAGGAAATTGCCTATGCGCTGGATGTGCTGGGCGTCGACGGCTTTGGGCTGGTGACCAACTACGGCGACGTCATGCCCGGCGACCCCCGGCTTGCGCCGGTGTTCGATGAGCTCAATCGCCGCAAGGCGGTGGTTTATTTTCACCCGACGGCGGCGCATTGCTGCATCAACCACGGCACGGGCCTGCCCCCGGCGATTCTCGAGTTTCCATTCGACACCACGCGCGCCATCAGCAGCCTGCTGTGTAGCGGGACTCTGTCACGCTGCCCGGACATTCGTTTCATCTTTTCGCATGGTGGCGGTACCTTGCCCATGCTTGCGGGGCGCATCGCCCGTGTGCTCACGGTGCGCAAGGAACTGGCCGAAAAAGTGCCGCTGGGCGCCATGCATGAGTTCAGGAAGCTTCACTACGACATGGTCAGCATCAATACTGCGGCAGCCTTCCAGGCCGTGCGCTCGCTGGCCGAGATACCGCAGTTGCTGTTTGGAAGTGATTTCCCTTACTGGTCTCCATCCGTGGCGGTCGAAGAGCTCTCGCAGCTTGGCCTGACAGAGCAGGAGGTGTGCGACATCGAGCGGAACAATGCGCTGAGGCTGCTGCCGCGCCTGGGAACTGCCATGAAAGCAAACGATGGAAAGAATTGACGAACGGCTTTGCAACATCGTCTCGACCGCCGAACTGGAGCGGCGCTGGGCCCTGGTCCGCAAGCGCATGGAAGACGAGAAGATCGACGTGCTGGTGGCGCACGGCACCAACGGTTATGGCGGCGGCCCGGGGCATTTCAGGTGGCTGACGGGCATACCGGTCATGAACAGCTACGCGCAGGTCGTGATCTTCCCCAGGGACGGGCTGGCCACCGTGATCCACCACGGCGACTTCGGCGGCCGCAAGGAGAACGATCCGGCGACGCCTGAGTTCAGGGGCATAGGCGAGCGCTTCATGACGCCCAGCTTTCCTGCAATTTCCTATGCCGCAGGATATGAGGCGGAAATCGCTGCAAGGGTCATCAAGGAGCGCGGTTATTCGAGGATCGGCCTGGTGGCGCCGTCGTCGGTGTATCACGGCTTTGTGAGCCGCCTGCACGAACTGGTGGGCAGCGGGAAGATCGTGGACTTCACGGAACCAATCGACGGTTTCAAGGCCATCAAGAGCGACGAAGACATCGCCTGGATACGGCAATCCGCGAGGATGCAGGACGAAGTGATGTCGGAGATCGCAGGCTTCGTGACGCCGGGCATGAAAGACTTCGAGGTAATGGCTTATGCGCAATACCTGGGTCAATTGCGGGGCAGCGAGGGCGGCTACATGATAGGCACCTCGGCGCCCATGGGCCAGCCGGCCATGATCCGCCACCGGCCTTTTCAGGGCCGGACCATACGGGATGGTGATGTGCTGATGTTCCAGTGTGAAAACAGCGGCCCGGGCGGCTTTTTTGTGCACCTCGGCCGCATGTTCGTGCTGGGCAAGGCATCGCAGGAAATGAAGGATGCTTTCGAGGAGGTGGTCGAGGCGCAGAAGTACACGCTGGGGCTGCTGCAGCCGGGCGTGTCTTGCCGCGAGGTGTTCCACCAGTTCAACGGCTACCTGCGGTCGCGCAGGCTGCCCGAGGAAAGGCGTTTGCATTGCCACGGCCAGGGGTATGAAGTGGTCGAGCGCCCCCTGGTGCGGGACGATGAATCCATGGACATCGCGGCCGGCATGAACATCGGCATCCATCCGGCCATAGCCAATGCACGCATGTTTGTGACGGTGTGCGACAACTTCCTGTTGACCGACGGCGCGCCTGAGCGGCTGCACGCCACGCCGCAGCAGATTTTCGAGATTTGACTTTAGTCCCTGCAGGATAACGCGCATGAAAAAACCAGAACTGCTGATACTGCTGCCACATGAAAAAATGCGCAGCAAGCTGCAACAGCTCATCGCTTCCCGCTTTCCGGATGTCACGTTGCACATGGCAGGGGACAAGGCCGGGGCATTGCCGGTCATCGGGTCTGCCGATGTGATCGTGACTTTCGGCTCCATGCTGGCTTCGCCGCTGCTTGCGAGTGCGCGCGAACTCAAATGGGTGCATTCGCTGGGGACGGGCGTGGATGGCATCTGCGACAACCCCGAATTGGCAGCTGGGGTGGCTGTCACGGCGACGCGGGGCATTCACGGGCCCGTGATGTCGGAGATGGCTTTTTGCATGATGCTGGCGCTCAGCCGAGACCTTCCGCGCAATATACGCAGCCAGGCTGTGCACAAGTGGGACCGCTGGCCGGCAGCGCTGCTGTTCAACAAGAAGATCGGGATTATTGGGGTCGGCGCCATCGCGCAGGATATTGCCCTGCGATGCAAGGCCTTCGGCATGCATGTGACCGGCGTTTCCCGCGCGCCGCGCGAACTGGCCAACTTCGACCGCATGGTCGGTCACGAAGGCATGCTTGATGCAGTCAGGGATTTTGATTACGTGGTGCTGACCATTCCCTACGCGCCTGAAAGCCACCACATCGTCAACGCGAAGTTTTTGTCGCAGATGAAAGCCAGCAGCTTCCTGGTAAACATTGCAAGAGGAGGTGTCGTCGATGAGGCTGCACTGCTTGAAGCCCTGAAGAACCGACAGATTGCAGGTGCCGGACTGGATGTCTTTGTCACTGAGCCTTTGCCTGCAGACAGCCCTTTCTGGGTCCTTGACAACGTGATCATCACGGCCCATCAGGGCGGGTTCTCAAACACCTATATTGCCGATGCCTTTCCGTGCCTGGCGCACCACCTTGAAATTTTTTGCGCTTCGGGTGTGGACGGCATGGACAGTTTGATTGCACATTGAATTTTTACCGCATATATATGGCAGTTACCCCTGATTAGTGCTTTCATCGTGCCGCCAAAAGCGGGAGGACGAATCTTTGCAAAACTGGAAACTGGCGATTGCCGTGTTCGTCAACTTGTTGCGAGCGGATGACGCGGTCATTCGTTGCAACCGCCGCCCATGCCCGGCGTTTAGGGCTGCGGGTTGGGTAACGGTGACCTTGGCGCAACTGCGCCAGGTATCCGCCGTGATCTTTTGCTTGCCCACAGGCAAAGCATCTGGATTTGCAGCAGAAGACTGATTTCAATCAGTATTTTTTAAAAGGAAGACCGAATGTCTACCCATCAACAAGAGATTGAGCGACTCAAGTCGCTCATGCTCAAAAAATCGTATTACGTGATGTTTCGCAAGGTGATTGACCGCAGCAAACTTGCTGCCGTGCTGCTGGATCACTACCACTGGATCATCGCCCTGGAGAAGAAGGGGCTGGTGTTTGCCTCGGGTCCCTTGTTCGAGGCGGATGGAAGTCAGGGCGTGGGCATGACGGTCTTTCGCGCCAGTTCAGAGGAGGAGGCTTCGGCGCTGGCGGCGGGGGACCCATTCTGCGCTTTGGGCGCAATGACGTTCACCATTCAACGCTGGCAACTGAATGAGGGCCGGATTCAAATCCACCTGGACATCTCCGATCAAACCTACAGCCTGGGGTAAACGATGGCACAAGTGAACTCTCTTCGCGGCGTGACGCTGGCCACAACGTCGCGCGACATACAAATGCGCTTCTACTCCGAACTGTGGGGCCTGACACCCGTTGTGTATTCCAGCGCCAATTCAACACGCTGGCTGCGAGCACGCGGCTCCGAGCCATGGGTGCTCGGATTCACGGATGCCGCGCGCAACGGGCTGGAGCGGCTGCGGCTTGGTGCAGCCTCCAATGCCGCCGTCATCGCATTGCACGCCCGTGCGCTAGCCGCTGGCTGCCCTGTTCTGACTGAGCCAGCGCCACTGGAAGGGCCTGGGGCGTATTTCGGTTTTCTGCTGCACGATCCCGACGGACGAATCGTCGAAATCAGCGCCACTGAGCAACACGCTGCGCGGACAGACCTGGATACACCCTTGCCATTGCGCATGAGCCATGTGGTGCTCAACTCGCCCGACACACGTCGCACACTGGCCTTTTACTTAGACATCCTGGGTTTTCAGATATCTGATTGGTATGAAAACGATGCCATCGTGTTTCTGCGGTGCAATGAAGATCATCACTGCCTGGGCATCGGACAAGGCAGCAATACGGCGATCAACCACATGGCATTCCTGGTTGATGATGAAGCAGCCGTCCTGGCCGCAAGCGAACGCGCCAAAGCGGCTGGTGTACCGCAAATTTGGGGGGCGGGAAGGCACGGGCCTGGCGGCAATGTGTTCAGTTATTTTCGGGATCCGGCTAACTTTGTTTGTGAATACACCGCCGAACTCATCCAGATCGAACCCGACCAGGTGTGGAATGCAAAAGAATGGAAGCGCACGCCACAGAACGCCAATGTTTGGGGAACGGGCGGGCCCACGCCTGAAGCCATTCGCTTGATGAGCGGTGAATTTTAAATAGAGGAGGTAGACGACATGATGACGTTTAACAAGGCGACTGGCATGACCACCGTAGCCACAATTTCACGCAGTCGAGCACTGCGCGCACTCGCCCGATCCGATCAGCTTGAAACGGCCAAACTGGTCATTGGCTCGCCACCAGATTACGTCCTCAATGCCTTCTCTTGATGCCCATGCTGATCGGTGGGCGTATTCCCGCACAACACCATCGTCGCGGCAGATTAATCTTTAGAAAACCCAACTACCATGAAATCCACTTTTATCAAATTGCCTATCATCTCAGCCGTACTGCTGACCATCGCCTGGCTTTTGGGGAAACTGATCCCGTTTTACACCGTATTCAAGCTGCTGCACGTCCTGGCATTCGTTCTACTGGGCGCCGGACTGTTGGGCGTTCTGGTGAGTGACCTGCGTGCGCGTCGGGCGCAGTCGTTGCCGCTCCTCGTTGACTCTCTCGAAGCCATGATGACTTTTTATTACAAGCTGGTCATGCCCGGTTCCCTGGGCATTTTGTTGAGTGGCTTCACCATGATTTTTGGCTACTACGGGTGGACGTTCCTTGATATGCCATGGCTGTCGGGGATGATGGTTTTGTTCGTGTTCGAGTTTTTTGAGGGCCACCTCATCATGAAGATGCACTACCTGAAGCTGCGCGAAGGTGTCGCTCAGGCCAAGGCAACGGGTGGCTGCGTTCCCGCGCTTGAGAGCGAGCTACGGGCCAGACTCACAACGGCGACGCACTTTCTCGATGTGCCCAACTTTGCGCTGATTGTGGTGCTGGGCATTCTGCGGCCTACCGATTGGACTGTTTTTGCCGTCGGACTGCCGCTGGTGATTGTGGTGACCGCGTGGATGACCAACCGCATCCCGAAACGCCTGCCCTGGCAAGGCGCTTTTACCAAGTCGCCATCGGCTGCGTAATGGGTATTTGCCAGCCATGAAAGAGCGCATCTTTTGGCTGGGATTGGCCGTTGCGTTCCTCATTGCAGCATGGCTACTGAATTCGCACGTGCCCTGGGCGATCAACCTGCTGTTGCCTGCAGCTGGCTGGTTTGCCTTGAAAGGCCTGACTTGATTTTGGAAATGGATAATCCCGGTTAAAGTCAATAGAGGGCTTTCATTTCTGTTCGTGCATGAACATCAACACCGTCGACCTCAATCTCTTCCTGGTTTTTCAGGCGATCTACGCAACCCGCAGTGTGACGCTGGCGGGTGATCGTCTTGGCATGTCCCAGTCTGCGGTCAGCAATGCACTCAAGCGTCTGCGAGAGCGCTTTGACGACCCGCTTTTTGTGCGCACGCCCAATGGCATGGTGCCCAGCGCTGTCGCTGCAAAGCTGATTGAACCGGTCGAAGAAGGCCTGGCCAAGCTGAACCAGGCCATAGACCAGAGCCGGCGCTTTGACCCGGCCACTTCAAACCAGCTGTTCCGGATTGCGGTCAATGACATCGGGCAACTGGTGCTGATGCCCCCCTTGCTGGCCAAAGCCCAGGAGCTGGCCCCCCACGTGAGATTTGAAACAGTCGAAGCTTCGCCATCCAATTGCAGGCAACTGATGGTTGACGGCGAGATTGACATGGCCATTGGCAGCTGGCAGCCACTCGGTACCGGCATCTATCAACAGCGCCTGTTTGAGGAGGGTTATGTGGCGCTGCTGAGTGCAGATCACGAATTGAAAGCCGAAAAACTGGAGCTTCCCGAGTATCTCGATGCGGCGCATATCGTTTACCGGCCCAGCGGCGCCAGTTATGACGCCCTGCATTCAACCTTGTCGGAACTGAACGTCCTGGACAAGCGCAAGGTGGTATTGACTGCCGTTCATTCGCTCGGGCTGTCAACCATGGTGGCTAACTCACGATTGCTGCTCAGTGTGCCGGAGCGGCTCGCGCTGGCCATGGCTGCCTCACGCACCGGTTTGCGCATCGCGCAGCTGCCATTTGATGTGCCGCGCTTTCCCATCAAGCAGCAGTGGCACGAGCAGCGTCATGCCGATGCAGGCCACCAGTGGCTGCGCCGTATGGTGTTCGACATCTTCAACGACCTGCCGTAACTTTTGGAAACAAGCCCGGCTGTCGCCGATGTTACGTGGTGAGGGTTTCTACGTGGACGCGGCCGGATACGCAGTCGTAGCATGTACGCGTGCCGAGCCTGGAACCGGTTGCCGGTTCGGGGCGGACTGACGATAGCAACTCCAGAAGGACCCCCCACCATGAGCACAAAATTCAACGTCAACGGCCGCGCCGTGTCCGTCAATGCCGAGCCGGATACGCCCCTGTTATGGGTGATACGCGACGAACTCGGCATGACGGGTACCAAATTCGGCTGTGGTGTGGCGCTGTGCGGCGCCTGCACTGTGCATCTCAATGGCCAGCCGGTACGTTCCTGCCAGACGCCGCTGTCGGCTGTTGCGGGTAAAAAGGTAGCCACTGTTGAAAGCCTGTCGCGCAACAACACCCACCCGCTGCAGGTGGCGTGGATCAAACACGATGTGCCGCAATGCGGTTATTGCCAGTCCGGGCAACTGATGAGCGCTGCAGCCCTGCTCAAGGGCA
The DNA here is from genome assembly GCF_016185115.1 of Polaromonas sp. Lineage (GTDB taxonomy): Bacteria > Pseudomonadota > Gammaproteobacteria > Burkholderiales > Burkholderiaceae_C > Polaromonas. Next base: position 16,402 of record NZ_JACPOF010000004.1, read on the forward strand.
ACAGCAACCCCAGCGATACCGATATTGATGCGGCCATGAGCGGCAATATTTGCCGCTGCGGGACTTACCCGCGCATCAAGGCCGCCATCAAGGATGCCGCTTCAACCATGCGCAAAGCCTGAGGGGAACATCATGAATGCTTCACTACAAACCGCGTCCCTGAACCGCCGCAGCTTCCTCAAGACATCATCCACGGTGACCGGCGGGCTGATGCTTGGTGTCAGCCTTGGCCTGCCGCTGTCAACGCAGGCTGCCGGCACGCTTTACACGCCCAATGCCTGGGTGCATATCGCCGATGACAACACCATCACGCTGATATCGGCGCGTTCTGAAATGGGGCAGGGTGTCTACACGTCCATGCCCATGCTGATTGCGGAAGAACTCAATGTCGACATTCGCCGCATCAAGGTGGCGATTGCGCCGCCCGACGGCAAGGTCTATGGCAACGCATTGCTGGGTGGCCCGCAACTGACCGGCGGCTCTACCTCGGTGCGCGATGGCTGGGAAAAACTCCGCATTGCCGGCGCGCAGGTGCGCACCATGCTGGTATCTGCAGCAGCCGCAAAGTGGAATGTGGACGCATCTACGCTGAGAGCCGAAAACGGTGTGGTGATTGGCGCGAAAGGCAGGCGCGCGACCTATGGGTCCCTGGCAGAAGCCGCATCCAAGTTGCCTGTGCCCGAGAAGGTTGCGCTGAAAGATCCGAAAGACTTCACCATCATCGGCAAGCCGACGAAACGGCTTGACACGCCGGCCAAAACCAACGGCACGGCCGAGTTTGGTATTGATGTGAAGATGCCTGGAATGGTCTATGCCTCGCTGGAGCAATGCCCTGTGATTGGCGGGACTGTCAAAAGCTTTGATGGCGCCAGGGCGAAGGCGATGCCCGGTGTGATTGATGTGGTGCAGATTCCCGATGGCGTCGCGGTTGTCGCCGACAGCTACTGGCATGCCAGAAAGGCCAGAGCCGCCTTGAGCATTGTGTGGGATGAAGGCCCGGGTGCGGCGATTACCAATGCCTCCATGCTGGAAGGTATTCGCAAGGCGACGGACAAACCCCTGCCGCTGAAGGCTGTGGGTGATGCCGATGCGGTGATTGCCGGCGCCGCCAAAGTGGTTCGCGCCGAATACGTTTCGCCGCTGCTGGCGCACGCCACCATGGAACCCATGAACTTCACTGCCAGTTACAGCAACGGCAAGATGGCCCTGATAGGCCCGACCCAGTGGCAGGACGGCGCGCAGGGCGCTGTGGCAAAGGCGCTGGGCATGAAGCCCGAAGACATCACGGTTAAAACCACTTTCCTGGGAGGCGGTTTTGGCCGGCGCATTGATCTTGACTTTATCGTGCAGGCGGCCCAGATATCAAAGGCGGTCAACAAGCCGGTCAAGCTGCTGTGGACGCGGGAAGACGACATGACGCACGACTTCTACCGGCCCATGTCCGTGCACCAGCTGGCGGCAGCAGTGGGGCCTGACGGCAAACCGACAGCAATGACTTTCCGCATGGTGTCGCAGTCGGTGACGGGCCGTGTGTTTGGGCTGCCCGGCGAGGCGCAGGACCCGCTGATGACCGAGGCGGCACTTGCGCCTTACGACATCCCGGCGACGCGCCATGAGATCGTCAAGCATGACAGTGGCCTGCGCGTGGGCTACTGGCGATCGGTCAGCCATGCGCTCAACGCTTTTGCCAATGAAAGCTTCATCGACGAACTGGCCGCAGGTGCAGGCAAGGACCCCTATGCCTACCGCATGGCCCTGCTTGAAAAACAGCCGCGTTTTGCGAATGTGCTCAGGATGGCGGCCGACAAGGCAGGGTGGGCCACACCGGCACCTGCGGGCCGCTACCGGGGTATTGCGCTGATGGAAGGTTATGACACCTATATGGCGCAGGTGGCCGAGATATCCGTCAAGGACAAACAGATCACCGTGCACAAGGTGACCGTGGTCGCAGACCTTGGCCGCATGGTCAACCCCGACACCGTGATCGCGCAAATCCAGTCGAGTGTGGTGTTCGGCTTGACTGCAGCGCTGAACAGCCAGATCACGCTGGACAAGGGGCGCGTGCAGCAGACCAACTTCGGCGACTATCCCGTGTTGCGCATGAACGAGGTGCCGGTGATTGACATCACGCTGGTGCCGAGTACCGAAAAGCCTGGCGGCATTGGCGAGCCTGCAACGGCGCTGGTCGCCCCTGCAGTTGCCAATGCGCTGTTTGCTGCAACAGGAAAGCGCGTGCGGCAATTGCCGCTGCACGACAACCTGGCCAGGGCGTGACGATGACTGGCAGGAATGGCCTGAACTGAAAACACATCGGCCTCCGCCGATGCGGGGCCGATTTTTGGTAACCTGCGGGTATGGACAACATTGATCTCGAAGTTCTGAAGACCTGTTCGCAGTGGCTGGCCTCAGGCCTGCGCTGTGAGCTTGTGACTGTGCTTAAAACCTGGGGTTCCAGCCCGCGGCCTGAGGGGTCCATGCTGGCCATCTGTGAGGATGGCCGTGTGGTGGGTTCGGTTTCAGGTGGCTGCATCGAAGACGACATGATCGACAGGGCGCGGCGTGAAGGCCTGAGCCGTACGCTTCCTGCAGTCGTGACCTACGGCATGACGGCGGATGAGGCCCACCGGTTTGGCCTGCCTTGCGGCGGCACGATTGAACTGGCCATAGAGCCGCTGTCAGTGGAGAGCAGGATTGACGACATGCTGCAGCGCCTGGGTGCAGGTGAACTGGTGGCGCGCCGGCTGGACATGCAGACCGGCGTGGTCACACTCAGCAATGCATTGCCCGCGCAGTCGATGCAGGTCTCTGCAAATGCGCTGGTCACCTTGCATGGGCCGCGCTGGCGCCTGCTGATCATTGGCGCCGGGCAGCTGTCGCGTTTTGTCGCGCAGATCGCACAAGGCATGGATTACGCCGTCACGGTTTGCGACCCGCGCGAGGAGTATCGCAACTCATGGCAGGTCCCCGGTGTGGAGCTGGTCACCGACATGCCTGACGATGTCGTTCAGTCCATGAAGCTGGACAGCCGCTGCGCCGTTATTGCACTGACGCACGACCCCAAGCTCGACGACCTGGCCCTCATGGAGGCCTTGCGTTCGGACGCTTTTTACGTGGGTGCCATTGGTTCGCGCGTCAACAACCAGCGCCGCCGCGAGCGGCTGGCCGAACACTTTGAGATGACTGATGAGGAGCTGAACCGGCTGCATGGGCCTATCGGTATTTATATCGGCAGCAAGACGCCTTCGGAGATTGCGATCTCGATTCTTGCGCAGCTCACAGCCGTCAAGAACGGCGTGGCCCTTTCACGAGCCTCAAGCGTTGCAGATGCCAAGAGTGAACTGGGCCTTCCGCCCACCGGTGAGGTGTGTGAGGTTACCGGCTGACGGGGGTTTTTAGAAACCAGGCGCAGAGGCCGCCGGTACATCAAAAGCAGACGGAGGCAGTCCGGCGTGCGTCCGCTCCGCCATCAGGGTCCATGCGCTTTCCCAGTCCCTGATTCTTGCCGCGGTATCAAATAGCGGTGATGCTGCAACCCTGGATGCCATGCTCTGGCGCAATGCCGTCAGCTCGGCGCTGTTGCGACCCAGTCTTGTCGCAGCCGCTATATACGCTTCCCGACTCTCAACTACACATTCCTGCAGTCCGGCCGCACTCAGGATGCTTCCACCCATGCGTGATGCCATGCTTTCCCCCGGGCAGGTGAGGGCGGGCAGGCCGATACGCATGGCGTCAGCCAAACCTTCGCAGGCGTTAACGGCCAGGGTGTCCAGAAAAAGATCGGTACCCTGCATCGCGCCCAGCATGGCTGCCCGCGTCATGGGTGAGGCGAAAAAAAGCCGCTTGCTGTTGATGCCTGCCGCCTGCGCTTCCCGTACCAGGTTGGCTGCAATTCCGGGGTCGTAGGGCGGAAGCCACATTACTGCATCCGGCAGGGAGCGCAGGATTTTCATCCATGCGCCAAAGCTGGCGGCGTCGAGGCATAGCGGGTGAACGAAGGTGGAAATTACAAAACAGTCTTCTGGCAATCCGGTGTCCCTGCGGTCTTGAAGCTCAGGTATGCAGGTACCAGCCAGCGTGTCCAGCCAGCATGTGACCGGCAGTCTTACGATCGCGCCTCTGTGCTGTTGCGACATCCGGTCAGGATGCACCCAGCTGTCCGAGACCACGTAGTCGCATACGCCGCGTAACTGGAATCCGTGCCTGGCAGGGATACCCAGTTGCACGGGCGCAACCCGCATTTTTGCAATCTCGCTGCGCGGGCGTGCTGCGGCAGACGCCATGTCGATAAAGATATCGAGCCGGTCCAGTCGGATGCGGCCTGCGGCCTCGGCGTCACTCATATGGGCCAGCTCAACCACGCTCGCAGCATGGGGCCGAACCGCATCCGCCCATTGCGGCTCTGGCGCTTTGGTGGAGGCATAGACGTGACAAGCGAAGCGGGACGCATCATGCATGCCCAGCTGGTGAATCAATGCATCGCGGACCTGGCTGTCACGCAGGTCCGGCAGGGCCAGGCCCACATGGATCCGGCCGTCGTTTCCGGGGCCGCCTGCCGTGCTCCGCAGGTGACGGACATAGGGTCGGAGTTTTTCTTGCCGGTTTGCTTCTGATGCCTTTGCCGTGTGCACTTCAATGGTTTCGACCTCGGCTTCTGTCAATCCCAGGATGTCGCTGTAGAAGCCGACAGACTGCCAGTCACGGGCGATACCCTGGGGTGTGTCTTCCGCAATTCGTTGCCGCAGCAGCTTTATGAATTTGCCCTGGCTGCGCCAGTCACACACTGTTGCGGCTTCAAACACCTGTGCCGCACAAAGCTGCAGGGCATCGGGCAGTTGTTCCTGGGACAGAGTGGCCGACATGGGTGGCCAGCTGGATAAAAAGCCGCGCAGGTGGGCGATGCCTGCAGCGTCAAGGCCCGAGATGGCCTGATCAGCCTGCTTTAGCTCGCCATTGAACGCGAGGATGATGATCTGCCGCGTGTGCAAGGCCATGTCATCAGGGAAAAGCGCCCTGGCCTCCAGGACGGCCTCGAGCGCCTCTGGCAGGCTGCGTGCGCCACACAGTGCATCGCACAGGTGGGCCCGGTAGTCCGCTCGGTAGGGCGCCAATGCCACGCATCGTGCCGCACAACTGATTGCGGTGGCCCAATTCAGCTGAGCAGCAGCCATCAGGCCCGTGTTGTTGAGGCTGCGCAGGTGATTTGCGTCGAGTTCAAGCGCCCGGGCATACGCCAGGCGGGCGTAGTCGATATCTCCGCTGGCCTGGGCGGTGATGGCCAGGTTGGCGGCACCGTCTGCACTTTGCATCAACACCGCCTCCAGTGTCAGCATCACCCTGTATGCGGCAATGGGCCTGCCCAGCGCGGACAGCATGGCGGCGCACGCCGAGGCCGTATTGACGTTGCCCGGCTGCAGTGCAAAGGCTTCTTCAAACGCCAGCAGTGCGTATTCGATTTTCCCCTGGGCATGCAACTCGCTGCCGCGCTGCATCAGGGCGTCATGGCTGGCAATGCTGTCCGGGCTCCGCAGATCTTCCATCCCCGAATTATGTTGCAGCGTTACGGCCCCCAAGGCCGTGCATGACTATGATTCGGGCATGGATGCCACTGCGCCGTCAACACTTCACCTGCTGGGCCACTTCACGGAACTGTTTACCGGCGCAGAACGTGAACTGCTGGAGATACGGCACCTTGTGGGCGCACGCAGGCCCGTGAAGATCTGGTCTGATGTACCGGTGAGCGCTGCTTACGCGGGAGACGCCATCAGCAGCATCCAGCCTTTTGCGCGCCAGTATCCGGCAAGCGGTGTGCTGCTGATTGCCGGGGTGCATATGCAGGCCGGTGTCTGGCTCAAATACACAAAGTTTGAGCGCATCATTCTTTTTTACAACCTTGCCAATCACGGGCAACTGTTTGCAGTGATCGAGGACATTCGCCATGCAACCGGACTGGAACCGGAACTTGTGTTCGTCTCGCACATGCTGCAAAAAAGCGTCGGCTTGCCGGGGCAGGTGATCAGGAGCCTGATGGACATCGCCCCTTTTACCCGGGTGGGCGAAGAACGCCTTGCCGGGAATGCGTCTGGCAAGAGCTCCGGTTCAGGCGGGCAGCGCAAAGCCCTGGCTGTGGGACGCATCAGCCGCGACGCCCCCGACAAGCATCACCCGGAGGACCCGGCCCTTTACCGCATGCTTGCAAGCAGGGGCGTGCGCGTACGGATCATGGGGGGCATGTGCCTGGTACCGCTACTGTCCGGCGTGGACGGTATCGAACTGATGCCCGCAGGCGCGATGCCGGCGGCTGATTTTTACCGCTCTCTCGACATCTTCTTTTACCGCACTGGGGCTTCCGTTGAGGCCTATGGGCGCGTGGTGGTGGAAGCCATGGCGAGCGGTTTGCCTGTGGTGGCCCATTCTCGCGGAGGCTACGCTGAGGTGGTGGAAGACGGCGTTTCAGGCTTTCTGGTTCACACCCAGGAACAGGCCTGGGACACGCTGATGCGGCTTTGCGCTTCTGCTGAACTTCGCACTGATGTGGGACGTGCGGCGATGGTGCAGGCCTTGTCGCTTCATGGCCGCGATGCCATGGAGCGGGACCTGGCGTTTTACCTTTAGCCGGAACGCTTCAGGGAGCCCTGAAAACAGCAACGCCGGTGAAGGTGCCGCCAACGGCACCGTTGCCGGAGACGATGGTGCCGTTGTAAAGCACGCCGGCGTTTACTGCATTGGCGCCTGTAAACAGCACATACAGCTTGCTGTCCGAGCTGGTCACGGTGGAACTGGAGAAATACACAAAGTTCTGGGAGATGGTTCCGAAACTGGTGGCCGCATTGAACTTCAGCAGGCGGCCGCCGAGCTGGGTGGGATCGAAATTCACCTGCAGTGTCGCGGAAGTGAGGGTTCCGCTCGTGCCCGTGTAACTGGTCGGGTTGGTGCCTCCGACCAGCACATAGTTTGCAAACACATTGCCCGTTGTCGGCAGGGTGGCCGTTGGCTGCCCGACAAGGTAATGGTTCTGGTAAATATTGGACGTGGTGCCGTTGAAGGATTTTGTACCCGTTACCCAGTTGCCCCAGCCGATGAAATTGTTGTCAGCGATAGTGCCCCGCGACCCCGATTCCGCGCTCGTGGTGACGTCAAATGTCGATCCGTTGATCAGGATTGATGTCGCCTTGCCCGAATCCAGCGTGCCCGAACCTGCGTTGTTGGAGGCCGCAGAGACAAATGTGCCGTTCTGGTCGGTGTTGTTCAGCGCGGTGTGGAAATGCCCGATACCGCGCAGATCGGTGAATGTACCGGTGTTGCTGACCTTGCCATCGACTTTGGTTTCCGTCGTCGTCGTTGTCTTTGTCGTCGTTGTTGTGGTCGTGGTTGTTTTGGTTTCTGTCGTCGTTGTAACCTGCGTCGTCTTGCCCTCGGCGTTCGTCTGGTTTCCCGCAACCGTAGGCTCCTGCTCGGGACCCGGTGTGGGCAGGCTTGCCTTGACGTTGGTTCGTACGGGTGCTTCCGTGCTGTTGAGCACCCTGACGGATTCACCGGCTGTAAGGCCCACGCATCCGCCGGCATTGCAAACCTCGATCGAGTCAAGCTCCGTTGTCACGCCCACCGAGCCGTCGGGGTTGTAGCCCACATTGAAGCCGGATCCGCGGATCCCTATGGTGGCCGTGGCGGTGTTGACCTTGTAGTTCTCGCGGTTGCGTTTTCCAATCAGGCCCGTGATGGCGCGCATGCTCCCGCGCAACAGGTCGACGAGGAAACGGTCCTCTTTGGGGTCGGCCTTGTCCACATAACTGGCGATCTTGAATTCGGTATTTGGCTGCAGTGATATCAGGCCGCCATCGGTGAACTTAACCTGGGCACGGCCATTGATACCGGTCAGGATCGACTCACCGCTTTCGAGATCCTTGCCCTTGGACAGTGGTGCCGTGCCTCCGTCAGGACGCCGCACATTGACCTCCCCGGCGGTGAATTGCGCCACCCCGGCGGTCGAAGCCGCGCGGGATTGCAGCGGATAGATGGATGCCAGTGCAATGACAAGAACCGTTTGCTGGATCTGGAGTGAGGTGGTCATGATTTTCCCGGGACAGCCTAGAAATCGCGGCGCAAAGAGATCGAAATCGTTGAACGTTTGTAGTCGGAAAGGGCCACGTTCGACTTGACCCGGGTCAGCGCCAGTTGCGGTATGACGCGCCAGGCTTTGCCGGGTATCCAGTTCAGCCCAAGGTTGAGGTTGAACTGATCATCCTTGCGTGTCATCAGAAAAAGGGTGTCTGGCCCGTTGTACCTGCGGTTTTCATAGCTCAGGCCCGCAAAGAGCGAGAGATCCGGGGACAACTCCTGTTGCACGCCCGTGCGTATGCCATAAAGTTTGTGGCCTGACTGCGGAAAGGCGCTGTCTTTTTCTTTTTCCGTGCCGATGTAGCCCCCCCCGAAGGTGAGGAACCCGTTGCGGAAGGCGTGGGCATATGACGAGCCAATGACCGTTCTGTCGGTATTTCTTGTCGGCTGCCCCGGGTAGCTGAGTGAACCCCACTGGATATAACTGCTGAGCTGCCTGAAACCATCAAACCGGTACGTCCATTCGCCGACGATACCCGCCTGGTCACGGGATCGGGTGCCGTTGACATCGTAAGTGCCGACCTGAACCACGCCCGTGAACTCGTTTTTTTCGTAACGGTAGCTGGCGCCCGCGTTGGCGTCGAGCTGCAGGTTGTTGTAGGTCGCGTTTTTCTGGTGGCCCCGGGCATTGCCGGAGAGGTTTGCGATGAGGGACCAGCGCGGATCGATCACGTAGCGGGCGGACATGCCTGCACTCAGCGTGGCGTAGTTGTCCTTGGTGGCAAGGCCCGAATTGTTGATCGTAAACACCAGCCCGCCAAAGGCTGGCACGGCGACATTGGAGTTGGCGACCCCGCTGTTGATATTGCTGTCATACCCGATGCCGGCCTCGACATAGGACTTGACCGAAGAGCGCGCCGCCTCTTCGGTGCGGTCTATCGCCTGCAGGAACTGGTCTATGGTGGCTGCGGCTTCTACCGGAATGTTGTCCTGTTTTGTCTGGAGCAAAACCCGGCGAGACCCCACGGTATCCCCCACGGAGAAGAGGGCGCGGCCGAGTTCGGCGCGGGCCCGCGAGTTTTCGGGCTGCACCGACAGCACGCGTTCAAGGGCAAAAATCGCGCGGGTGAACTGGCCGGTTTCATTGGCGGCAATACCCAGGACCGTGTCGAAGTCAGGATCGCCGGCGCGCGGTGTTTCCTGGGGTTCCAGCAGGTCAAACGCTTCCCTGGCCTGGCTTTTGTCCAGCAGCGCGCGTGCATCGCGCACGAGTGCATCGACTTCCGCATGCACAAGACCCGCTCCTGAGGCCAGAAGCGATGCCAGCAAACCGCTTGCAAATAATTTTTGTTTTGACCTCATGGCGCTCACAACCCCCACAGTTTTTGTAATTTTAGGCAGCCACCTTTGAAACAAAAAGTTTTATAGCACGCGGTGTACTTGCACGCCGTGACTTTTTACACTTGTTTCCGCTCCGCAAAGCAGCGTTTGCCCTCGAGGCCACATCATGGTGATACGTAACAAAATGTGCGCGGCGTGTTGCGTCACACCAAGGGTAAGTCCGGGCATGACGGAATTGATTCAGCGCCCAGAATATAAGCAAATACTTATATTTAAGCCGACATGCCAATGGAAAAAATGATTCAGGCCGATGGGCCGGTAGAGCAAAGCCGGGTGTTTGAACTGGCTGCCGAGCTGTTTGCGGTGCTGTCCACGCCCATGCGGCTGCGCGTGCTCAGTGCGCTGTGCGTGCGTGAGAAATCAGTCAATGAACTGCTCATGGAGATCGACACCACGCAGCCCAACCTGTCACAACACCTGGCCGTGCTTTATCGCACGGGGGTCCTTGCCAAACGCAAGGAGGGCGCGCAGGTGATTTACCGCGTGCAAAGTGAGAAGGCCATTGCCCTGTGCCGCAGCGTCTGTACCCAGATTGCGATTGAGCTTGATGAGCCGGATGCCTTGCCCCCCGGCCAGGCGCTCGCGCCCACATCGCCCCTCAAGGCGCCCGGGAAAGCGCCCCGGACATGCTGAGCCGCTTCATTCGCAGGGCGCCCGAGAATTTCCTGACGCGCGACCAGATGCAGGACGTCCGGGCCGGCAGGCGCGGTTTCCTGGCCGGGGCACTGGCTGCCGCGTCTTCCGCTGTCGCCGTCAATGCGCAAGCCCAGGCCGCTGAAGGTGATCCCAACATCCTGAACCTGCCGCCACACAGCACGGGTCTAGGCCAGCCGGTAGCCGCGCGGCCGTACGGCTTGCCCAGCGAGTTTGAAAAAAACCTGCAGCGCCGTGAAAGTCCCGGCCTCACGCGCATAGGCCAGGCCAGCGTCAGCTTTTGCCCGCTACAGGGCCTGTTCGGCATCATCACCCCCAGCGGCCTGCACTTTGAACGTCACCACCAGGGCTGGTGGGACATTGACCCCACCAGGCACCGCCTCATGGTCAATGGCTCGGATGAGACCATGCTCAAGCGCCCCATGGTGTTCAGCATGGACGAACTCATGCGCCTGCCCAATGTCAGCCGCATGCATTTCATAGAGTGCGGCGCCAATACCGGCATGGAATGGGGCAACACTGCCGTGCCGACGGTGCAGTACACGCATGGCATGCTCAGCTGTAGCGAGTTCACCGGCGTGCCGCTGCGCACGCTGCTTGAACTTTGCGGCGCCGATTTGAAGCGCGGCAGGTTTGTGCTGGCCGAGGGCGCTGACGGCTCCGGCATGACGCGCACCATCCCCATGAGCCTCATCATGAGCGGCGAGGTGCTGGTGGCCTATGGCCAGAACGGCGAAATGCTGCGACCCGAAAACGGCTACCCGCTGCGCCTCATCGTCCCCGGCGTGCAGGGCGTGAGCTGGGTCAAATACCTGCGCCGTATCGAGCTGGGCGACATGCCCTACGGCACAAAAGACGAAACCATCCACTACGTCGACCTGCAACCCAGCGGCCTGCACCGCCAGTACACCAGCATTCAGGAAGTCAAAAGCGTCATCACCTCGCCCAGTGGCGGTCAGGTGCTGCTGGACAAGGGCTTTCACACCATCACCGGCCTGGCCTGGAGCGGCCGCGGCAAAGTCAAAAAGGTTGATGTCTCCACCGACGGCGGCCGCAACTGGCGACCCGCACGCCTTGAAGGCCCGGTGCTGGGCAAGTGCCTGACGCGTTTTAACGCCGACTTTGTGTGGGACGGCAAACCTGCCATCTTCCAGAGTCGGGCAGTCGACGACACCGGGCAGATCCAGCCCGACTATCACCAGCTCAGGCAGGTGCGGGCTTCGCGCAGCATCTATCACAACAATGCCATCCAGTCCTGGTCGCTTGAAGAAAACGGCGAGGTCAAGAATGTCCAGGTTTAAGACCTCTTCCACGCTGCTGCGCCACGGCCTGTTGATGACCGCCGTGAGCATTTCCTCTTTTGCGCATTCGCAGGTACCTGCCAAAACGCCAGCACAAACCGCCATGTCTGCGATAGGCCGCACAGCCACACCGGCAGAGATCAAGGCCTGGGACATCGACGTGCGGCCCGATTTCAAGGGCCTGCCCAAGGGCCAGGGTTCCGTGAAGCAGGGCGAAGTGATCTGGGAGGGCAAGTGCGCTTCGTGCCACGGCAGCTTTGGCGAGTCGTCGGAGGTGTTCACGCCGATCGCTGGCGGCACCACCGCAGAAGACGTCAAGGCAGGGCGCGTGGACGGCCTGATGCCGGGCGCCAACCAGCCGCAGCGCACCTCGCTCATGAAGGTCGCGACGCTGTCAACGCTGTGGGACTACATCAACCGCGCCATGCCCTGGAATGCGCCCAAGACATTGACGACCGATGAGGTCTATGCGGTCACGGCCTATGTGTTGAACCTGGGCAACATCCTGCCGGCCGATTTCACCCTCTCGGATAAAAACGTCCGCGACGTGCAGGCCATGCTGCCCAACCGGAACGGCATGACGACTGCCCATGCCATGTGGCCAGGCAAGGAGCTTGGTGGCACTGCAAAACCCGATGTGCAGGGCTCGGCCTGCTTGTCAAATTGCGGCCCTGAAGCCGTCATCAAAAGCTTTTTGCCTGACTACGCCCGCAACGCACACGGCAACCTGGCCGGGCAGTCGCGCATGATTGGCGCCAGCCGGGGTGCGGACACGACACAGCCACCGCCAGCCGTGTTTGGCCAAAACACCCTCGCAAAACCTGTTGTGGCACAGGTAGCCGCAGCTCCTTTATCCAGTGGGCCGACGACATCAGGCATCACGCCCCTGCTGCAAAAAAATGCCTGCCTGGCCTGCCATGGCCTGAACAGCAAACTCATAGGTCCCGGCTTCAATGAGATCGCAGCCAGATATAAGGATAAGGGCCGCGCCGACGCGGTGAATTACCTCTCGGGCAAAATCAGGGCAGGCGGGCAGGGCGTCTGGGGTGGCATTGCCATGCCGGCGCAGTCTCTCAGCGAGGCTGAAGCGTCACAGGTCGCGCAGTGGCTGGCCCAAGGCATGCCCAGATGATGCAGGTAACCCGGTAGAAATCCCCTGTGAAGCTCAGCAGTTTTTGTGTCCAATATTCAACAGTCTTCAAGTTTTTTCAGACCAAAGGAGTCCACCATGGAACGTCGTGATTTTCTGGCAAGCGGTTCAGGCGCAACAGCGCTGGCGCTGGCTGCCGCTACAGGCCTCGCCCCGGCGCATGCGCAAAACGCGCCCGGCTGGAACAAGGCCGCTTTTGAAACCAAATCGCTTGCCGATGCAGCCAAGGCCCTGGGCGCCACCAGCGCACCGGTCGAAAGCAAGGACCTGGTACTGCAGGCGCCCGAGATCGCCGAAAACGGCGCCGTGGTGCGTGTTGCCGCACAAAGCAACATCGCCAACACCACGCAAATCTCATTTGTGGTCGAGAAAAACCCGTTTGCGCTGGCAGCCGCGTTCGACATTCCTGCAGGTACCGATGCCAATGTCTCGACCAACGTCAAGATGGGCCAGTCGTCCAATGTTTATGCGCTGGCCAAAGCCGGCGACAAGTTCTTTTATGCAGTCAAGGAAGTGAAAGTCACGTTGGGCGGTTGCGGCGGTTAACCGCGCATCTGTTCATTCAAGACCCACAACCCAACACTGAATTCAGGAGAAAAACATGTCAGATCCAATGAGAATCCGTGCCCAGGCCCAGGGCGACAAAACCACCGTTCGTGTGCTGGTCAGCCACGAGATGGAAAGCGGCCAGCGCCGCGATGCCGCCGGCAAAATCGTACCGGCCTGGTTCATCCAGAACATCAACGCCACCTGGAATGGCAAGACCGTGATGAGCGCCCAGTGGGGCACGGCGGTGTCCAAGAACCCTTTCATCCAGTTCGCCTTCAAGGGCGGCAAGGCCGGCGACAAAGTTGTGGTCAGCTGGGTGGACAACCGCGGCGACAAGCGCAGCGACGAAGCCGTGATTACCTGATTTATCCCTTGACGCCCCGCTTGCGGGGCTTGCGCACCGGTTACAAAAAAACGTCGAGGAGACACGATGAAACTGACCCGTTCAAGCGGCCTGACCCTGCTGGCAGCACTGGCCACCATGGCAGCCGTGGCGACCTTGCCCATGACGGCATCCGCCCAGAAAACCACGGCCGAGGGCATTGCCGAATACCGCGCCATGCTGGCCGACGGCAACCCGGCAGAGCTGTATGAAGCCAAAGGCGAGGGCCTCTGGAAGGAAGCCCGCGGCCCCAAGAAAGCCTCTCTTGAAAGATGTGACCTCGGCAAGGGCCCGGGCGTTGTCAAGGGCGCGTTTGTCGAACTGCCGCGCTACTTTGCCGACACCAATCGCGTGCAGGATCTGGAATCGCGTCTCCTGACCTGCATGGAGCAGCAGCAGGGTTTCAGCGCTCTTGAAATCGCCAAAACGCCTTTTGGCGCCGGTGAACAAAAAACCATCGAATCGCTGGTCGCCTACATTTCGGGCGAATCGCGTGACATGAAGTTCAACGTGCCGCAGGCCCATGCACAGGAAAAGCTCATGTACGAGGTCGGCAAGAAGGTGTTTTACCTGCGCGGCGGTCCGTATGACTTTTCATGCGCGTCCTGCCATGGTGCCGACGACAAGCGCGTGCGCCTGCAGGATTTGCCAAACCTGACCAAACAGCCTGGAGCGTCCACCGGCTTCGGCTCCTGGCCGGCCTACCGCGTCTCCAGCGGTGACCTCTGGAGCATGCAGCGCCGCCTCAACGACTGCTACCGCCAGCAGCGCTTCCCCTTCCCGGGTTACGCGTCTGACGCCACCATCGCCCTCGGTGTGTTCATGGGTGTCAACAGCAAGGGCGGTCAGTCGATTGCCCCGGCCCTCAAACGCTGAGCGGGGAGTTTCAACATGAAAAAAACAATCAACCAGACCGCCAAACGGGTCAGCCTTGTTTCAATGAGCCTGGGTGTGGCCGTGCTGCTGGCCAGCTGCGCCATGGCGCCGACATCCCAGCAGGTGGCCGAAGCGACCCAACAGGTCATGAAGTCGTCTTTCCGCGCCCAGGGCGAGGCGAAGATGGACCGGCTGGTGCAGGATGCGTCCAACCAGGCGTGCTCTGAAGCTGCGGGTGCGGCGCTTGACGAAAAACTCGCCAAGGCTATTGAAGCAGCCAACCTGAAGACGGTGAAGTTCCCGGCCGACGGCAAGCTGATTGGTGACTGGGCCGAAGGTGAAAAAATTGCCCAGAACGGCCGCGGCCTGACCTGGAGCGACCCGGCCAACTCGGTCAACGGTGGCAGCTGCTACAACTGCCACCAGATCAGCAAGGCCGAGCTGTCGTTCGGCTCCATCGGCCCCAGCCTCTACAACTACGGCAAGCTGCGCGGTGTGAGCAACCCGGCATCGCCCGAGAGCAAGCCTATCGTCGACTACACCTGGGGCAAGCTCTGGAACTCCAAGGCCTACAACGCCTGCTCCGACATGCCGCGTTTTGGCCATGCCGGCATCCTGACCGAACAGCAGATTCGCGATGTCATGGCGCTGCTGCTGGACCCGAAATCACCGGTCAACCAGTAACAGGTCCGCGACAGGCTTCCGACTGATCAGTGGCAGCCTTCAGCCATTTTTTAACGTGCACGGCAAAAATTTAGCGTGTACGTTAAAAAATCTCAAAAAGTTAAGTTCCATATTAACTTTTCGTGGTTTGGACCTGTTTTTGGACCGTCGATCGCTTCAAAATGTCCAAAAAACGGTCGTTTTAAGGTGGCAAATCGGCTGCAGGCCAATAAATACGTACGTGAGCAGCTATTAAATTGATAGTAATTAATACCTCCCAAACGCTTTAGCCAACACCAAGTAGCCCGCCATGAACCTGTCCCGCCGAGAGTTTTCAAGCGTCATGGCCGCCGCGCTGGCCGCCGGTTTTCCGCTGCAGCGCGATGCCAGCGCCGCCCAGGCCGGCGCGCTGTACGACGTGCCGCGCTCTGGCAATGTGCACCTGCTGCACATGACCGATTGCCACGCGCAGCTGATGCCAAGTTATTTTCGTGAGCCATCGGTCAACCTGGGCGTGGGGACTATGCGCGGCCGGTCGCCGCATCTGGTGGGCCAGCACCTGCTGAAAGCCGCCGGCATCAGGGCCGGCAGCGCAGAAGCCCATGCGCTGACTTACCTCGACTTCGAGCGCGCCGCCCGCCAATACGGCAAGGTCGGCGGCTTTGCGCATTTGGCGACGCTGGTCAAACAGCTGCGGGCCTCGCGGCCCGGCGCCTTGTTGCTGGACGGCGGCGACACCTGGCAGGGCAGCGCCACGGCACTTTGGACGCAGGGCCAGGACATGGTCGATGCCGCAAAACTGCTGGGCGTGGATGTGATGACCGGCCACTGGGATTTCACCTACGGCCAGGACCGCATCAAGAAGATCGTCGAGGGCGACTTTGCCGGCAAGATCGACTTCCTGGCGCAAAACGTCAAAACCAGCGACTTCGGCGACCCGGTGTTCAAGCCTTACGTGATTAAAGAGATGAACGGCATCCCGGTCGCCATCGTCGGCCAGGCCTTCCCCTACACGCCGATCGCCAACCCCGGCTGGATGACGCCCGACTGGAGCTTCGGCATCCGCGAAACAGACATGCAGGAAACCGTCAACGACGCCCGCGCCAGGGGCGCGCAGGCCGTGGTGCTGCTGAGCCACAACGGCATGGACGTCGATCTGAAAATGGCCTCGCGCGTCACGGGCATAGACGCCATCCTGGGAGGGCATACGCACGACGGCGTGCCGCGGCCAGTTATCGTGAGCAACCCCGGCGGCAGGACCATAGTCACCAACGCGGGCAGCAACGGCAAGTTCCTCGGGGTGCTGGATCTGGATGTGAAGGATAAAAAAGTCACTGGCTTCAACTACAGGTTGCTCCCGGTGTTCTCAAAACTCCTGCCCGCAGATGGCGCCATGGGCGAGCTGATCACCAGGGTGCGTGCACCTTATGAAGCAAAACTGGCCGAAAAGCTCGCCACCACCGAGGGCACGCTGTACCGCCGCGGCAACTTCAACGGCACCTTTGACCAGGTCATCCTCGACGGCCTCATGGAAGTGCGCGGTGCGGAAATCGGCTTTTCGCCGGGCTTTCGCTGGGGAACCTCGCTGCTGCCGGGCCAGGCCATCACGCGCGAACACCTGATGGACCAGACCGCCATCACCTACCCGTGGACGACGCTGACCGACATGCGCGGGGACATGATCAAGACCATTCTTGAAGACGTCGCCGACAACCTCTTCAACCCCGACCCCTATTACCAGCAGGGCGGCGACATGGTGCGTACCGGCGGGCTGACCTGGACCTGCGAGCCGGGTGCAAAGATGGGTTCACGCATCCAGGACATGCGCCTCAAGGGCAAGTTGATCGAGGCCGACAAGACCTACAAGGTTGCCGGCTGGGCGCCCGTGGCCGAGGCCAGCAAAAACGCCGGTCCGCCCATCTGGGAGGTCATGGAGACGTACTTCAAGGCCCACAAAACCATCAAACCGGTCAAGCCGAATACACCCACACTGATCGGCGTGGCTGGCAATCCGGGGCTGGCGGGCTAGCGTGTACGGCAAAAACTCATGCCGTCAATGCATGGGAAATCAGGTGCTCAAACATGCGCCAGGCCCATGGTTTCTTGGCCCTGTCGCAGAACGGTGGCACAATCATGGGTGTTTCTGAAGGCCCTTCCTGCCACAGTCGCATCCGCAAATCGGTCCAGCCGTGATCGCGGAAGGTTAATCAACCCAGCTTTAACCAGCTAATGTTTCCCCAAGGGAAACGGAGGTCAGCGGATATGAGTTCAAACTCGCAGTCGTCCACGTCTGCATCGTCAATTTACGCCGCCTACAGCGGCAACACCTATCTCTTCGGCGGCAATGCGCCCTATGTCGAAGAGATGTACGAAAACTACCTCGCCAATCCCGGCAGCGTGCCCGACACCTGGCGCGAGTATTTCGACGCCCTCCAGCACGTTCCCGCAGTTGACGGCAGCAATGCCAAAGACGTGCCGCACCTGCCGGTCATCAATGCATTCGCCGAGCGCGCCAAACAGGGCCAGACCAGGGTTGTCGTGGCCAGTGCCGATTCCGAAATGGGCCGCAAGCGCACCGCCGTCCAGCAGCTCATTGCCGCCTACCGCAACGTCGGCGCACGCTGGGCCGACCTCGACCCGCTCAAACGCACCGAGCGCGACAAGATTCCCGAACTTGAGCCGTCTTTCTATGGTTTCGGCGATGCCGACCAGGAAACCGTCTTCAACACCAGCAACACCTTCTTCGGCAAGGACACCATGTCCCTGCGCGAGTTGCTGAACGCCCTGCGCGAAACGTATTGCGGCACCATTGGCGCCGAGTACATGTACATGACGGACCAGAACCAGAAGCGCTGGTGGCAGCAAAAACTGGAAGCCATCCGCAGCAAGCCCAGCCTGAGCAAGGAAAAGAAGCTCCACATCCTGGACCGCCTGAGCGCAGCCGAAGGCCTGGAGCGTTTCCTGCACACCAAGTACGTCGGCCAGAAGCGCTTCTCGCTTGAAGGCGGCGAAAGTTTTATCGCCTCCATGGACGAACTCATCCAGCGCGGCGGTGAAATCGGCGTGAAGGAAATCGTCATAGGCATGGCCCACCGCGGCCGCCTGAATGTGCTGGTCAACTCCCTGGGCAAGGTGCCGGCAGACCTGTTCGCCGAGTTCGACCACACAGCACCTGAAGACCTGCCCAGCGGTGACGTGAAGTACCACCAGGGTTTCAGCTCCGACGTGACCACCCCTGGCGGCCCGGTTCACCTGAGCCTTGCCTTCAACCCCTCGCACCTGGAAATCGTCAACCCCGTGGTGGAAGGTTCCGTGCGTGCCCGCATGGACCGCCGCGATGACCCCAAAGGCCTGCAGGTGCTGCCCGTGCTGGTGCACGGCGACGCCGCCTTTGCAGGGCAGGGCGTTGTGATGGAAACACTGGCGCTGGCCGAAACGCGCGGTTATTTCACCGGCGGTACGGTGCACATCGTCATCAACAACCAGATCGGCTTTACCACCAGCGACCCGCGCGACAGCCGCTCGACGCTGTATTGCTCCGATGTCGTCAAGATGATCGAAGCACCTGTGCTGCACGTCAACGGTGACGACCCCGAAGCCGTCGTGCTGGCCACCCAATTGGCGCTGGAGTTCCGCATGGCTTTCCAGAAGGATGTTGTGGTTGACATCATCTGCTTCCGCAAGCTGGGCCACAACGAGCAGGACACGCCTGCGCTGACCCAGCCGCTGATGTACAAAAAGATTGCGCAGCACCCCGGTACGCGCAAGCTGTATGCCGACAAGCTGTCCGCACAGGGCATGGGCGACACGCTGGGCGACGACATGGTCAAGGCCGTGCGCGCCGCCCTGGACGCAGGCAAGAGCACCTTTGACCCGGTCATCACCAACTTCAAGAGCAAGTACTCGGTCGACTGGAGCCCCTACCTCGGCAAGAAGTGGACAGATGCGGGCGACACCGCATTGCCCATGGCCGAGTGGAAGCGCATCGCTGAAAAAATCACGACCATTCCTGCAACCGTCACGCCGCACCAGCTGGTCAAGAAGGTCTATGACGACCGCGCAGCCATGGGCCGCGGTGACGTGCCGGTGGACTGGGGCATGGGCGAGCACATGGCCTTCGCCTCGCTGGTGGCCAGTGGCTACCCCGTTCGCCTGTCGGGTGAAGACTGCGGCCGCGGTACCTTCACGCACCGCCATGCCGTCATTCATGACCAGAACCGCGAAAAGTTCGACACCGGTACCTATGTGCCGCTGCAGAACGTGGCCGACAAGCAGGCGCCGTTTGTGGTCATCGACTCCATCCTGTCAGAAGAAGCCGTGCTGGCTTTTGAATACGGCTATGCATCGAACGACCCCAACACGCTGGTGATCTGGGAAGCGCAGTTTGGCGACTTTGCCAACGGCGCACAGGTCGTGATCGACCAGTTCATTGCCTCCGGTGAAGTCAAGTGGGGCCGCGTCAACGGCATCACGCTGATGCTGCCGCACGGCTATGAAGGCCAGGGCCCGGAGCACAGCTCGGCACGCCTTGAGCGCTTCATGCAGCTGTCGGCAGACACCAACATGCAGGTGGTGCAGCCGACGACGGCCAGCCAGATCTTCCACGTGCTGCGCCGCCAGATGGTGCGCAACCTGCGCAAGCCCTTGATCATCATGACGCCGAAGTCGCTGCTGCGTAACAAGGACGCGACCTCGCCGCTGTCCGAGTTCACCAAGGGCGGTTTCCAGACGGTGATCCCCGAGCAGAAAGAAGACGTCATCAAGAAGGCCGACAAGGTCAAACGCATCGTGGCCTGCTCGGGCAAGGTGTATTACGACCTGGCCAAAAAGCGTGAGGAAAAGGGTCTTGACGACACGGTGCTGATCCGCATCGAGCAGCTCTACCCCTTCCCGCACAAGGCATTTGCCGCCGAGCTCAAGAAGTACCCGAACGCCACCGACATCGTATGGTGCCAGGACGAGCCGCAAAACCAGGGCGCATGGTTCTTTGTGCAGCACTACATCCACGAGAACATGCTTGAAGGCCAGAAGCTGGGTTATTCCGGCCGTGCGGCTTCCGCGTCGCCTGCGGTGGGTTATTCACACCTGCACCAGGAGCAGCAAAAGGCGCTGGTTGAAGGCGCTTTCGGCAAGCTCAAGGGTTTTGTACTGACCAAATAAGGTCACTGTCGCCCCACACAGATACACAAGAAATAATTGAAAGAAATACATGGCTATCGTAGACGTCAAAGTTCCCCAGCTGTCTGAATCCGTGGCGGAAGCCACCATGCTGCAGTGGAAGAAAAAAGTCGGAGACGCAGTTGCGGTCGATGAAATCCTGATCGAGATCGAGACTGACAAGGTCGTGCTGGAGGTGCCAGCACCTTCAGCAGGGGTCATCACCGAAATACTGGTGGCCGATGGTGGCACCGTGGCTGCCGAGCAGCTCATCGCCAAGATCGACACCGAAGGCAAGGGCGCTGCGGCTGCTCCTGCACCGGCTGCTGCAGCCGCAGCGGCGCCTGCCGCCGCACAGGCCTCGGCGCCCGCTCCCGCAACTTCGGGCGCTGGCTCCATGGCTGGCGTGGCCATGCCTTCTGCCGCCAAACTGATGGCCGACAACAACATGGCCGCAGGTTCCGTTCCTGGCACCGGCAAGGACGGCCGCGTGACCAAGGGTGATGTGCTGGGCGCCGCCGCCAAACCTGCTGCGGCTGCAATCCCTACCGGGGCACCTGCCACTGCGTTGCCTCAGGTGTCTGCGCCTTCCAGGGCATCCGACCTGGGCGACCGCCCCGAGCAGCGCGTGCCCATGAGCCGCCTGCGCGCCCGTATCGCCGAGCGCCTGCTGCAATCGCAATCGACCAACGCCATCCTGACGACCTTCAACGAAGTCAACATGGCCCCGGTCATGGACATGCGCAAGCGCTTCCAGGAAAAGTTCGAAAAAGAGCATGGCGTCAAGCTTGGCTTCATGAGCTTTTTCGTCAAGGCTGCGGTTCACGCCCTCAAGAAATACCCGGTTCTGAATGCGTCTGTTGATGGCAATGACGTCGTCTATCACGGCTACTTCGACATCGGTATTGCGGTGGGTTCGCCGCGCGGCCTCGTCGTGCCCATCCTGCGCAATGCAGACCAGATGAGCTTTGCCGACATCGAGAAGAAGATTGCAGAGTTCGGCCAGAAGGCCAAGGACGGCAAGCTGGGCATTGAAGACATGACAGGCGGCACCTTCTCCATCAGCAACGGCGGCACTTTCGGTTCCATGATGTCCACCCCCATCATCAACCCGCCGCAAAGCGCCATCCTGGGCGTGCACGCCACCAAGGACCGTGCCATGGTTGAAAACGGCCAGGTTGTGGTTCGCCCGATGAACTACTTCGCCATGTCCTATGACCACCGCATCATCGACGGCCGTGAAGCGGTCCTGGGCCTGGTGGCCATGAAGGAAGCGCTGGAAGACCCGGCACGCCTCCTGTTTGATTTGTGACACCCCTGTTGCCGCTCACTGCGTGTAGCGGCCTCCCCCTTCAAGGGGGCGACACCTGCGGCCCGGCAAAGCCGGTTCCGCGGTGTCTCTTGAAAAGGCTTTGCTTCGTTCGCCGGTGCGAAGGCAAACCCAGGTATTGCCACCGGCAGCTTTATTGAAAGAGTACATGTCAAAACAATTCGACGTGATCGTCATCGGCGGCGGTCCTGGCGGCTACATTGCCGCCATCCGCGCTGCGCAACTGGGCTTCAATGTGGCCTGTATCGACGAATGGAAAAATGCCAAGGGTGGCCCCGCACTGGGCGGTACCTGCACAAATGTTGGCTGCATTCCATCCAAGGCATTGCTGCAGTCGTCAGAGCACTACGAGCAGGCCAGCCACCACTTTGCCGACCACGGCATTGAGGTCAAGGGACTGGGCCTGGATGTGGCCAAAATGATTGGCCGCAAGAACAACGTCGTCAAGCAGAACAATGACGGCATCGTTTACCTGTTCAAAAAGAACAAGGTGACTTTCTTCCACGGCCGCGGCTCTTTTGCTGCAGCCAAAGATGGCCTGTACGACATCAAGGTGGCGGGCGCTGCCGAAGAAACCATTTCCGGCAAACACATCATCGTGGCCACCGGCTCGAATGCCCGTGCATTGCCTGGTGCGCCGTTTGATGAAGAGAACATCCTCTCAAACGACGGCGCCCTGCGCATAGGCGCGGTGCCGAAAAAGCTGGGCCTGATCGGCTCCGGCGTGATCGGCCTGGAGATGGGTTCCGTCTGGCGCCGCCTGGGTGCAGAAGTCACGGTGCTCGAAGGTCTGCCGACCTTCCTCGGTGCAGTTGACCAGCAGATCGCCAAGGAGGCGAAAAAGGTTTTTGACAAACAGGGCCTGAAGATCGCGCTCGGCGTGAAGGTCGGCGAGATCAAGAACAGCAAAAAGGGCGTCAGCGTCGCTTATACCGATGCCAAGGGCGAAGCCCAGACGCTGGAAGTTGACAAGCTCATCATCTCCATCGGCCGTGTCGCCAACACCATAGGCCTGGCGCCTGAAGCCGTGGGCCTCGCGCTGGACGAGCGCGGCGCGATTGTGGTTGACGGTGACTGCAAGACCAGCCTGCCCAATGTCTGGGCGATTGGCGACGTTGTACGTGGCCCCATGCTGGCGCACAAGGCCGAGGAAGAGGGCGTTGCGGTGGCCGAGCGCATTGCTGGCCAGCATGGGCATGTCAACTTCAACACCATTCCCTGGGTGATCTACACCAACCCCGAAATCGCATGGGTTGGCCAGACAGAAGAGCAGCTCAAGGCTGCAGGCCGTGCCTACAAGTCCGGTACCTTTCCCTTCCTGGCGAATGGCCGTGCCCGTGCATTAGGTGACACCACCGGTATGGTGAAGATGCTGGCTGATGCTACGACTGACGAAATCCTGGGCGTGCACATCGTGGGCCCGATGGCGAGTGAGCTGATTGCCGAATGTGTGGTGGCGATGGAGTTCCGTGCCAGCAGCGAAGACATTGCACGCATCTGCCATGCCCACCCATCGCTCAGCGAAGCCACCAAAGAGGCAGCGCTGGCAGTGGACAAACGTACCCTGAACTTCTAAACGGCAACACGGGTGACAGGTCCGGTTCGCGCAGCCTACGAGGCTGAGCTTGTAGCGCGGGGTTACGTCAGTGACCCCGCCCAGTTGCGGGCCGTAGATGCACTTGAGCGTTGCGCTGCCGAATGGGCCGGGTTCAAGGCGCAGCGATCCAATGCCCTCAAGAAGCTGATCAATCGCCCGCCGATTCCTCGTGGCGTTTATATGTTTGGCGGCGTGGGGCGCGGCAAAAGCTTCCTCATGGACTGCTTTTTCAACGCCGTGCCGCTGAATCGCAAAACCAGACTGCATTTTCATGAGTTCATGCGTGAAGTGCACCGCGAGTTGCGCGACCTTCAGGGAACGGCAGACCCGCTGGACGAGCTCGGCAAGCGCATGTCGAAGCGCTATCGCCTGATCTGCTTTGACGAATTCCATGTCGCGGACATTACCGATGCGCTTATCCTGCACCGGCTGCTGGCGGCGCTGTTTGAAAACGGCGTCGGGTTTGTCACGACATCCAACTTTCACCCGGATGACCTCTACCCCAACGGCATGCACCGGGATCGCGTGCTGCCGGCCATTGAGCTGCTCAAGGAGAAGCTTGAAATTGTCAACGTCGACAACGGCACGGACTATCGCCGGCGTACGATGGAGCAGTTGACGCTCTACCACACGCCGCTGGGTGCAAAGGCCAATGCCGAGATGAGGGATTCCTTCAACAAACTGGCCGAATCGCCCGACGAAAACCCCATCCTGCATATCGAATCGCGCCAGATACAGGCCAGCAGAAAGGCCGGTGGCCTTGTATGGTTTGATTTCAAAACGCTCTGCGGCGGGCCCAGGTCCCAAAACGACTACCTTGAAATCGCCACGCAGTTCCACACTGTTTTCCTTAGCGATGTACCCGCCATGCCCATGCGGATGTCCTCGGAAGCGCGGCGCTTTACATGGCTGATAGACGTGCTTTACGACAGGCGTGTAAAACTCATCATGTCGGCAGAGGTGGGCCCCGATGCGTTGTACACGGAAGGGCCTCTGGCCCACGAGTTTCCCCGCACCATCTCACGCCTGGAAGAAATGCAGTCTGCCGAGTACCTTGCGCTGGAGCGCAGGGATGTAGACACCACATTGACATGAAAAAAATACTGTTGTTGCTGCTGTCGGCTCTGGCGCTTGCTGTGCATGCGCAGCTCCCGCCTGCTGCCGCCCCGGCATCTGTCCCGATGGCGGATGTGGAGCGTACCCGCATCAACAACGCGCGAGCGCGCCTTGAGGCAGGCTTTGTGACAGAGGAGATTGCCTGCTACAAAAAATTCCTGGTCAACAGATGCCTCGACGAGATCAAACCAAGGCGGCGAGACGCCATGGCTGATCTGCGGCGCCAGGAAGTCCTGCTTGATGAGCTGGATCGCAAGGCCAGGGCGGCCGAGCAGATTCTCAAAACGGAAGAAAAATCGTCACTTGAGAAACAGCAGGATGCGGCCGACAGGCGCGCAACGTCCCTCAAGGATTTTGACGATCGCATGGAACGCGACGCGCAGAAAAAAGCTGATCGGGATACCCTGAAAGCGAATGAGAAAACCAATGTCGAATCGGCTGCCAGCAGGGTGACAAACAACCAGCAAAAGGCATCGGGCCGGTCCACAAAAAAGGCCGAAAGTGCCGAAGAAGTCCGCAAATTCAACGAGCGGCTGGAAAAAGCGAAGGAGCGGCAGGCCAGGCATGAGCGTGACGAGGCCGCCCGCACCGGCCCGCCCGCCAAATCACTGCCCCAGCCTCAATAGCATCCTTACCACGGCATGCCCCAAAGCGGTTGCATAGCTGCGACCCTCGACTAAAATCGGCTGGCGATTTGTAACATTTTGCAATCGCTCCCTGATTTGACCCCAAACCCGCCAATCCCAAAGCCTGATACCAAGCTCTTCCGCGAGGAAGTGCTGGAAGCGCGCAGTACCAGTGCTTTGGGGGAAATTGTTCTCAATCCGCGCGTGTCCATGTCCTGGTTCGCAGGCATCGCCGCCGTGATTGGCCTCACCGTCGTGCTGTTCATGACGCTGGGCAGTTACACCCGCCGCTCCACGGTGACGGGCCAGCTGGTCCCATCCGCGGGTGTTATTCGCGTTTTTACGCCCCAGCCCGGTGTGGTGGTCGAAAAGGCCGTTGTCGAAGGGCAGGCCGTTAAAAAAGGCGATGTGCTCTACGTGTTGAGCAGCGACCGTGTGGGTGCCGGCTCAC
The DNA here is from genome assembly GCF_016185115.1 of Polaromonas sp. GTDB lineage: Bacteria > Pseudomonadota > Gammaproteobacteria > Burkholderiales > Burkholderiaceae_C > Polaromonas. The sequence goes on from NZ_JACPOF010000004.1 coordinate 41,710, forward strand.
GCGAGATTCAGATGGACATAAGCGCCCAGGTAGATGAGCGCAAACGCTCCCTGGAGGCGGAAATCGCCCGTAACCGCATTGTTGAAACCGGCGATGTCGGTTTGCTTGAGCGCCGCGTCGGCATTTTGCGCGCAGAGGCTGCCGCCTTCCAGCGACAGCTTGAACAGCAGCAGATACGCCTGAAAATTGCGGAAGATGCGCGCACGCGTTACCAGGGCCTGGCCGACCAGGACTACATACCGCGCGAGCAGCTTTACCAGAAGGAGGCCGAGCTCAGCGAGCAGCAGGCAAGAATGCAGCAACTGCAGCGCGAGTCCCTGACTGGCCAGCGTGAACTGGCAACAGCGGTGCGTGAGATAGAGGCAACGCGCATGCGCTTTGCCAACCAGAATTCGATTCTGCAGCGCAGCATCTCGTCTGCCCGGCAGGAGCTGACCGAAGTTGAAGGCCGGCGCCGCGTGGTGATCACTGCGCCCGAGGCGGGCCGGGCAACCCTGGTCGCCGGGGAAGTTGGCCAGACTGTGGACACCACGCGCCCACTGGTCAATGTGGTGCCCCAGGACGGGAAACTCGAAGCGCGCCTTTATGCACCCAGCCGCACCATCGGATTTGTGCGCAAGGGTGACAGGGTGCTTGTGCGTTACCAGTCCTACCCTTTCCAGAAATTTGGCCAGTACGAAGGCGTGGTGGAGTCCGTGTCCAACGCCTCTGTGCCGGCGACCGAACAGATTGGCTTTACCCTGCCGGATACCCCGGTGGGTGAACCCGTGTTTTCCATTACCGTCAGGCTGAACCAGCAAAGCGTCAGGACCTACGGTACCGAACTGCCCCTGCAGGCCGGGATGCGGCTGGATGCAGACATACTGCAGGAGACCAGGCGCCTCTATGAGTGGATGCTGGAGCCGCTCTACAGCATTTCGGGACGGATGTGATGTTGAAGAAGGACCACCGTGGCCTGGATTGAATCGCTGTCCCTGGGCTTGCGCCGACGCCTGCCTGTCATCCTCCAGACAGAAGCTGCCGAGTGCGGCCTGGCATGCCTGGCCATGGTACTGGGCTACCACGGTGTCATGACCGATCTTGCGACATTGCGCGCACGCCATGCGATTTCCCTCAAGGGCATCACGCTCGCGTCACTTGGCAAACTTGCACAGGAAGAAAAGCTGGGTTTTCGGGCTGTCAGGCTGGACTTGCCGGACCTCGACAAGCTGCGCCTTCCCGCCATCCTGCATTGGGATCTGAACCATTTTGTGGTGCTCAAGGCGGTCACGGGCAACACCATCACGATTCACGACCCCGATGTCGGGGAGCGCAAGTTTCGGCTTGATGAAGTTTCCCGGCTTTTCACAGGTGTGGCCCTTGAGTTGTGGCCTGATCCCGGTTTTGAGCCGCGCAAGGAAAAGACATCCATTTCTCTGGGGCAGTTGACGGGCCAGGTCTCGGGATTCCTGCCTTCCCTGGCCCAGTTGCTGACGCTGTCGCTGGTGCTGCAGGTCTTCGTGCTGGTCAACCCGCTGTTCATGCAGTTGATCGTCGATCAGGTTGTTGTGTCGCGCGATACCAGCCTGCTGACGACTCTGGCGCTGGGCTTTCTCCTGCTTTTGCTGGTGCAGCAGGGCATAGGCCTCGTGCGCAGCTGGTTGCTGCTGTCCATCAGCACATCCATCCGGGTGCAGTGGAAGGCCAACATCTTCAGTCACCTGCTTCGCCTGCCGCTTGAGTATTTCCAGAAACGGCATCTGGGCGACATTGTCTCCCGCACCAATTCCATCGATGAGATCCAGCGCGTGCTGACCGGGGCTTTCGTGGAAGCCCTGTTTGACGGTCTCATGGTCATCCTGACGCTGGGCATGATGTTCCTGTACAACCCGAGCCTGGCCGGGGTTTCGGTTCTCGCAGTTGCGCTTTACCTCGGCCTTCGACTCGCCTGGTTCAAGCCGCTATACCGTGCGACTGAAGAACAGATCGTACGTGCCGCAACGCTCTCTACCCACTACCTTGAGACGATACGCGGCATGCGGACCATCAAGCTGTTTTCACGGCAAATGGTGCGAAGGAGCGCATGGCAGACACTGCTGGTCAATGAAACAAATGCCTCGCTCAAGATCCAGAAGCTGCGCATTTTTTACGGCCTCGCACGAAGCACGCTGAGTGGCGTCTTCAACATCATTCTGCTGTGGGTGGGTGCCAGCCAGATTCTTGCAGGCAACCTCAGCGTGGGCATGCTTGTGGCTTTCCTGGCTTACCGCGGCCAGTTCGATGCACGTTTTACAGGGCTGGTTGACCAGTTCATTGACCTGAAAATGCTTGCCCTCTATGGCGAACGCCTGGCCGATGTTGTGCTGACGCCGGCCGAGGTCAACACGCGCCGTACCCTGACCACGCAGGCCGCATCGCAGGCGCCTGAGATACGCATCGAAAACCTGCGCTTCCGTTACGCAGAGCAGGACCCCTGGGTGCTGGATGGCCTGAACCTGCTCATAAAGCCCGGTGAGGCGGTGGCCATTACCGGCGCGTCGGGCTGTGGAAAAACCACGCTTGCCAACCTCCTGCTGGGTGTGTTGAAGCCCACCTCCGGGAGCATTCATATCGGAGGCGTTCCGCTTGAACATATGGGCCATGAGGAGTGGCGCGATATGGTGGGTACGGTGATGCAGGATGACACCCTGTTCTCGGGCTCCATCGCCGAAAACATCTGCTTTTTTGATCCCCGGCCGGATCCAGCCCATATCGAGGAATCGGCCAGGCTGGCCGCCATTGCTTCGGACATCGAAGCCATGCCCATGGGATACCAGACGCTTGTCGGCGACATGGGGACAGTGCTGTCCGGTGGCCAGAAGCAGCGTGTCACACTGGCGCGGGCGCTGTACAAGAAGCCGCAGGTGCTGATACTCGATGAGGCCACCAGCCATCTCGATGTCAGGCGTGAAATACAGGTCAATGCCTCCATCGCAGGGCTGAACATCACCCGCATCGTTATTGCCCACAGGCCGGAAACCATCAAAGCTGCGCACCGGGTTGTCGATATGAACCGGGGGCAGGTCGTTTATGACGGCTCTCCCCAAGGTTATTTTGCGCAGGTAGAGATGGATTCCCCGTCTCCCGCGTTGCCAGCGTGAAACGTCCTGGCGTCAGGCTGACGGGTATCGCAGGGCTGATGGCCATGGCCTTTGCGCCCTGCGGATTTTCGGTACACGCACAAACCCCGGTGGATGCGGCCATTCCATTGCGCATGGACACCTCGCTAAACCTGCTCACGCGTGCACCTTCAATCGTTTTGCCAGGTACGTCCGCGGCCACCAGTCCGGGGGCGGGGCAGGGTGATCCTCTTCCCCTGTCCATCAACATACAGGAGCCCGGCAGTACCTCCTGCCGCGACCTGAGCCCTGCAATGCTCAAGCGCCTGACCTTGATGGACACGGTGCAGTATGTGATGTGCAAGACGCCGCTGTATAACCAGGCCGTCCTGCTTGTTGATGAGCAGCAGGCAGGCGTGGACCTGGCAAGGTCCGCTTACAGGCCTCGCATGTCGGCCAACGCAGAGCTGGCGACCAACCGTATTCCCCTGAGCAACAGCGGCTCGGGCTCCCTGAGTGCAAGTGGCACCGGGTCGCTGGGTGTCTCGTGGGTGCTTTTTGACTCTGGGGTACGTGACGCCAATCTTGAACAGTCGCGCCAGACATTGAGTTCAGCCAGGGCGGCACAGCAAAATGCTGCCCTGAACGCCATCAACGAAGCCTTGCGGCTTTATGTGGAGGCCGCCGCAGCGCTGTCCCGGCTGGAAGCGCTAAGGGAGACCGAGGCGGTGGCACGCCAGAGTGTGCAGGTTGCGCAGGCCAAGTACGATGCCCAGGTGGCATCCCTGTCCGAGAAGCTTCAAACCCAGACTGCACTCGCACAGGCCGTACTTGACCGCGTGCGCGGCGAGGGCGTCTGGGAAACGGCCCGCGGTGCGCTGGCTGTGGGTATGGGTTTTCCGGTTGCTGTCGACCTTGAACTGGCTCCACTTTCTGAAGCCTTTCCGGCAGGTGGCGGCAGGCGATTTGATGCGGCCTGGATGGAGAGCACCAGGCTCGACCACCCCCGCCTGCGAGGCGCCAGGGCAGATGTACTTGCGCTGAAGTCCCGGCTGGATTCTGTCCGCGCGGAAGACGGTGTGAGTGTTTCTCTGGCGCTTGGCGCTGGCAGTACCAGGGATTTCAGCGTTCGAAATGGACGCGCTGACAACAGCGTGAGCGGATCGGTGGTGGCCAGTATTCCCCTGTTCAACAAGGTGGAGCAGCAGGCCAGGGAGGGACAAATCCTGGCCCAGATTGGCAGCCGCGAAGAGGCGATTATTCAGGCAGAACGGGAGGTCGAGTCCGAACTCTGGCGAAACATCAAACTGCTGGAAACAGAAGGCCAGAATCTGGAAGCCGCCACAGTGCTGCTGTCATCGGCAAACCAGAGCTACCGTATTACCCTTGGGCGCTACAAGGCGGGTGTAGGTTCGATTCTTGAGTTGATTGCAACCCAGGTCGCCCTGGCCGGCGCACGCTCACAGCTTGCGCAAGCGCGCATTTCGCAAGCCCAGGCAAGGCTCAGGCTGGAGGTCGCCGCAGGGCGAATCGTGCTGAGCAAATAAAAAAGCCCCTGACTCAGGGGCTTTTAAAAATCAGAGTGTGCCGGTATCGACGGGTGGCGGAGGTGGTGGCGTCACAGTGCCGCCGTCTTCGCTGCTGCTATTGCTGCTGTTGCTGCTATTGCTGCGACCACCGCAAGCCCCACGGCCTGGCTTCTTGGGCGATGCTGCTTTATGGGACCTTGCCTTTGGCTTGCCGCAACCGCCGGCTACCAATTCCATTTCTTCAAGAGTAAGAATTCGCATGATGCTTCCTTTATTTTTACTTCAGTAACTGTGGCGGGCCCGATTTTTTGGGTCCAATTACGTTTGGTTTCAAGATAATGGATCTCTCTGATCAAACGACAATTGAATTGTAAGTCGTAAATTGATTTTGATGCAATTAGTTACAAGTCAAATATTTCACATTTTTGACTCTATTTTCACGTGTCTTGGGGCGGCAAGGGGCAATTTGGCTGATGTCCCACCTGATAAGCGCATCCTCGATTTGCTGTTTGCGTAATTTGTTACAGGCAAATGGGGGTGTATTTGGCGGGCGTGGATGCGATTCAACTGGTTACAAGTAAATTGTTTCCGAGTTTGACCCAATTACATCCCGCCGGATCGTTAAAGGCCCAACTGTGCGGTGTCCACTTCGTAAGTCAGGGTGATCTGCTTTCTCGTGCGAACGGTGTTAAATGCCCTGGTCAGTGCCGGATTGGCGTAGTCGCGGAGCAGTGGCGGCCGGCTGGCTGTGAAGTAGACCGCCGCGTTGTGATACACCTCCTGCGATCCGGCCAATCCCACTTCCTCCCAGTGGCCGCAGACCTGAATGAGGCACGGTGCATGGGTGATGCCCAGTTTTCTCAGGGCTATGGCGCGGTGATATCCGTTGTTCAGAACCATGCGTGGCCCGAACCGCACGACATTTAATACATTTGTCGTAAACCCGACGCTGAGCGCCAGCACAGCCTGGACATGGCCGCCGACCGTGTGACCCTTGATATCAGCAGGTTTGACGAGTTTTGCCCCCAGAAAACGTGCATCGTGGGTATCCGAGCTAAACACATACCGGCCGTTTTCCTCAAGCGCAACGCCAAAAGCCGATGGATCGGGCGTGAGAGGCAGGCAAAGTTCGGCCAGGGCCGTTTCTGACAGCGGCGTTTTGAGCGAACGGGTCATTTTCTGGACACTGGATTGTGTGATGTGCTGCTGGCTGACGATCAGCTTGTCGAGTTCCACCATCCCGAATGAGACCGGGACTGCCGGAAAGCACGCCTGGAAGTGCGGGAGCCTGGTCAGCTTGTCGACATGCGCCTGAAGCTTGCGCGAGAGCGGTTTGACCTCGGGTTTGTCCGCTATTCCAGCCTCGGAAACCTGCAGGCCGGCAAATACGCCAGCCGCTTTTCGCCACATGTCAACCAGTGTGCCCTCGTCAATGTCCCGTCCATCAACGGCCTTTTTGCGGACAAATTCGATGAAGTCGGGCAAACGGGTGACCCCCAGGAGGCACAGCTCCTGGTCAACTGTTATTCGAGATGTGCTGGTTTTGCGGCCGGATTTTGATGTCATGCCTGATTTTAGAGAGCGATTCAACCCGGCATTGACTCATGCACTCAGCACCTGCGCAACTTGATGTGCGCAGCCAGCCCGCCCGAGGCGGTGTTGGCCAGTCCAAAGATGCCGCCCATACGCTGAATCGTCTTGTCGACGATGGCCAGTCCGAGGCCGGCGCCTGTAGCCGCCGTCCGTGCCGCATCACCACGGAAAAACGGCCGTGTCAGTTTGGGAAGTGTTTCCGGCGATACACCCATTCCGTGATCGCGCACCTTGATCAGCACCCACTGGTCCCGGGCCCTGGCCGCGATATCGATGATCGCAATTCCGGTTTCCGGCGTTTTTCCATACCTCCGGGCATTCTCGATAAGATTGGAAATGACCCGGAGCAGTTCGATCTCGTCCGCCAGAACATTCATGTTATCAGGTATGGAGATGGTGATTTTCAGGTCTTCGTGGTCCGCAACTGCGTACGCTGCGGCCTCCACCACCGCATTGAGCGACACCGGCGCCAGTTGGGCAGGGTCGGGCCTGGCGTAATCCAGAAACTTGTCGATGATGGCGTCGAGTTGCGAGATATCTGCAGCCATGTGGGCGCGCGCATCTTCATCGGAGACGCTCATCTCGGTTTCCAGGCGCAGGCGTGCCAGGGGGGTACGCAGGTCATGTGAAATGCCGGCCAGCATGATGACCCTGTCCTGCTCTATTTTCGAAAGCTGCTCGGCCATGCGGTTGAAGCCGATGTTGACCTCGCGGATTTCACTCGTCGCCGCCTTCTCGTCGAGCAGGCTCGCATCGAAATCGCCATCACGCATGCGGCTCGCCGCGAACGACAGCTGTTTGAGCGGCCGGTTGATCAGGCGTGCGATGAATGCAGCGCCTGCCAGCGAGAGCACGGCTGCGGTAATGAGCCATATGACCCAGGTACTGCCTCTGGACGGCCCCACCCGGGACACATCGGTCAGCAGCCAGAAGGAGTCCCGGTCTATGGTGAAGCCCACCCAGAGGCCTTTTTCGCCATTGACGCTGCTGGCCACGATGGTGCTGGGGCCAAGCCGTGTCTTGAGCTCTTCGGTGATGCGCTCGCCCAGATCATCACTTTCAAAAACCTCGAACCTGTCTTTGGGCTCGTGCATCGTGATGCGAACACGCTCTTCGTCCGCAAGTGTCTTGATGAGGGAAACGCGCGCAATGGCATCGGAATAACGCAATGCTGCACGGCTCAGATTGACGAGCGACGCCAATTGCTGGGCACTCTGAATGGCGCGGGGTTCGGACTCAAGGGACCGGAAGGTCTGGAGCCAGGCAACTATCGACCCGAAAAGCAGCAGCGACAGGAAAAAGAAAGTGCGCCAGAAAAGGCTGAAACCGCGCCGCGGCCGCAGTTCCAGCGGTGCGGGTGCAGTTTCGAGGGGAGCCGGGCTTGTGAAATCCATGTACTTGTTGTGCGCCTTGATGTGCACACAAGTTTATGCTGAGCGTCGTCTATCGGTAAAGACTGTTTTCAATACCGGCCCGTGACAGACCCGTCAGTTGGTGCCGTCCGGCACAAATACATAGCCCACGCCCCAAACCGTCTGGATATAGCGGGGCACGGCAGCATCCACCTCGATCAGCTTGCGCAGCCGTGATACCTGGACGTCCAGACTTCTGTCGAAGGGCTCGAACTCACGGCCCCGTGCCAGTTGGGCCAGCTTTTCCCGCGACAGGGGTTGTCGGGGATGGCGCACCAGCGTTTTCAGCATGGCGAACTCGCCGGTCGTGAGGGGGAGTTCTTCGCCGTTCTTGTGCAGCGTACGCAAACCCATGTCGAATGAGAACGGTCCGAAAGTGATGACCTCCTGGTCGACCGAAGGAGCTCCTGGCACCTCGGCTGTTGGACGGCGCCTCAGAACCGCATGGATACGTGCCAGCAGTTCGCGGGGGTTGAAGGGCTTGGACAGGTAATCATCCGCACCGACCTCAAGGCCCACGATGCGATCCACGTCTTCGCTTTTGGCGGTCAGCATGATGATGGGGGTCCGGTCGTTGGCTGCGCGCAGGCGGCGGCATATCGACAACCCGTCTTCGCCCGGCATCATCAGGTCCAGCACGATCAGGTCCACGGCATCACGCAACATGATCCTGTTGAGCGCTTTGCTGTCCTCTGCAAGGATGACCTCAAACCCTTCCTGGGCGAGGTAGCGCCGGAGCAGATCGCGGATACGGGCATCATCGTCAAGGATAAGAATTTTGTCGGCGCGGGCAGTCGTTGTAGCTTGGTTCATGGTGATCCGGTAATTTGTAACATGGCCATTTTGAGGGCTGAAAACGTGTGATGTGGCATTTTTCCTTCACTTTGACACACTGTTACAAAACATGGTTAAGAACAAGCAATTTATACGGCGATCCTGACCCGCGCGTTTGTAGTCAGAATTCGCCAGTTCAAAATTTGCCGTCGGCCGCAAGGGAAAATATTGCCCTCGACCGGGACGCCCCGCATTGCAGACGGCCCGGGCCCAAATAAAAACCCTTGTGAAAGAACCCTGATGCACACCTCAAGACTGATCGCCGGCTTTGCCTTGCTGGCCGCTACAAGCGGGCTTTTTGCCCAGACCGTTTTCCGTGAAGCGCCGCAAAATGTCGCCCAGCTTTCAGCCAGTGGTTCAGTTGAGGTGCAGCAGGATGTGCTCTCGATTTCATTGAGCACCACACGTGACGGTGCCGACGCCACAGTTGTTCAAACGCAGCTGAAACAGGCGCTGGATGCAGCACTGGCGCAGGCAAGGCCGGCGGTGCTTCCCGGCCAGCTTGACCTGCGAACCGGCAACTTCAGCCTATACCCGCGTTATGGCAAGGACGGCAAGATCAATGGCTGGCAGGGGTCCACGGAACTGGTGCTTGAAGGCAGGGACTTTTCCCGCATCACCACCACTGCAGGGAAGATCCAGACACTGACCCTGGGTAATGTGAGCTTCTCCTTGAGCCGTGAACAGCGTGCGAAAGTGGAGGGTGAGGCGCAGACCCAGGCCATCGAGCGTTTCAAGGCCAGGGCGCTTGATGTTGCCAGAGGCTTTGGTTTCACCAGCTACACCTTGCGTGAAGTCTCCATCAACGCCAACGACCAGGGTCCGGTTCCGCGCCCCCGGGTCATGGCCATGCAGGCCAAATCCGAAATGTCTGATTCCCCTGTTTCTGTGGAAGCCGGCAAGAGCACGGTCGTCGTCAATGTCAGCGGATCGGTTCAGATGAGATAAGTCACCCGTTTGCGGGTGAGCGCTCATTTGTCGCAACGGCTTTTGACGCAGGGCAGCGCTTCAGTTGGGCCCGGGCTTTTCGTTTCCTGAGGATGGCTTCCCTCAGGTAGTCGTAGGTCCAGTTAAAGCCAAACGTGTACGGCAAAAAGAACAGCACGATCCCGATATCCAGTACAAAGGCGTGCCACAGGCTGATTGAAAGCCACCAGGCCGCCAAAGGCACGACTGCGATCAACAGGCCAATTTCAAACAGTACGGCATGCACCGCCCTTGCAAGCAGGGTGCGGCGAAAACCCATGCGTTGCTGGGCGCGGTCAAACGCCGCATTGAAGACCATGTTCCAGGTCATGGCCATCAGGGAGATCATCAGGGTCAGCAGGCCCATGTGTGCCAGCGGGCGATCGAGGAGCCAGGCACCCAGTGGTGCGCATATGGCAATGGCGAGCACCTCGAAACCCAGAGCGTGGAAAAAGCGTTCCTTTATCGATCGGTGTGTATTCATCGTGGGTGTCATCGTCAGGTTAATGTCTGTATTTTCATCTTTATGGTCAATGGATTAAAATCGATAACCATCTATAAAATCGATGATTGATTGAATTCGTGCGTCATTCTCCCGAAGCCCTTTCAGCTTTCGCCGAAGCTGCCACGCTGGGTTCTTTCTCGGCCGCTGCACGCAAACTGGGCAAAAGCCAATCCACGGTAAGTACTGCCATCGCCAACCTCGAAGTTGATCTGGGCGTGACGCTGTTTGATCGCAGCACCCGTAAGCCCGGCTTGACTCCTGAGGGGCGCGTGCTGCTGGGCCGGGTCAAAGATATCCTTGCCGCCAGTGACCGGCTTGACCTGGCTGCCAGCCAGCTGGGTGGTGAGCTGGAGGTGAAACTTGGGGTGGTCTGGTCGGACACCTACCAGTCAGACCGCTTCGAGGAAATGCTGCAAGCGTTTGACCAGCAGTTCCCGGATCTTGAATTTGAATGCCTGATTGCCGAGCACGGGGACCTTGTATCGCTGGTGCAAACAGGCCGGGCCCAGATTGGCGTGGTGGCTGCGCAGGCGGTTTATCCGCCGGATATCGGGTCGGCGACCATTGCAGAGCAGTCTGAAATTACCTTGTTCGTCGCGACTTCCCACCCGCTGGCGAACATGACCGACATCACGCCGGACGTGCTGAATGGCTTTCGCGAGCTCAGGCTTGAGACCTATCTTGAGCCCGAACAACAGGCCGTTTCCGCAGCCCGGAGAGCCTGGTCCGCACCCAGCTACCTGATGCTGCTGGAGATGGCGGTGTTGGGCATGGGCTGGGCCGCCATTCCGCGCTGGATGGTGACCCGGTTCGCTGCAGACAAATTGAAGGAGCTGGATGCGCGCGGCTGGCCACGCCGCGTGCCGGTAGATGCCGTCTGGTCACGGCGGAGGCCGCTGGGCCGCGCAGGCACGTGGTTGCTTCATGAAATGCTCGCCTTGCCTGGGCAGGCGCCAGGCACGCCAAAATAAGCTGCGCCTATACGCGGCGCCCTTTCTCTCTGGCCTAAGTTTCTCCGGGGTAGTCGCATAAAAAAACCTGCAAGCCCGTGAGGGCATGCAGGTTTGAGGTCAGGAATACTCCGGGGAAAAATCAGAAGTGGTAACGCACACCCAGGGTGGTGGTGTTGAGACGTTCGCTGCCGCCGCCCTTGTATCGTGGGTTGTATTCGTCATACTGCAGGACTGCGGACCACGCCGGCGTGAAGTTCCATTCAGCGCCAATGCCATAAGACGCACCGAAGCGGCTGTCGCGTCCTCCGGTAACACCGCTGGCCGGAGAGGTGGAGACGTCTGTGCGGACGTAGCTGCCACCCACGCGGCCGAGCAGGTTGAAAGACTGACCAAGCGGCAACCTGCCCACAAGGCTCAGGCTGATGCCGTTTGCGGTGGTGGATCCACCGAAGCGGTTGACACGGCCAAAGTCGTTATAGCCCAGCTCAAGGCCGAAATTGTTGTTGAAGTAGCTGCCGCCGTACAGGCTGTAGGCGTTGTTGTTGCGGTCATTGATAAATCCGCCGAGGCCGGGCGTACGGTCACCATAACGTGAACGGCCGGCGTTGAAGCCGAAATACCCGGAACCGGGCGCATACATGGAATAGCCACTCGAGCCGGAGCCCGTTTGTGTGGTTTGCGCCTGCGCGCTCATGGCTACTGTGAAAGATCCGGCGGCCAGGGCCAGCCCGGTCAATACGCGGCTCAATTTGGTTTTAGTCACGATTCGTCCTTTGGTATGTCGTGATGTTTATCTGCAACTCCATACATGCTGGAGGTGAATGCACTCTATTTGCGCGTAAGCGCGCCCTGTGTAGGTGCGGCAGGGCGGCCCTTGTAGGACATGACTGACGCTGGGCCATGAAGGCCGCCGGTTCAGGCCGCATTCAGGTCTGGACGGGGCACAATTGGCCGCATGAATTCACCTGCACAGCTTGTTCGCCATGTCAGGGGAAGCTCTGTCCTGGTGCTTGACTCGCCGCACAGCGGCACCGCTTACCCTGAAGATTTCGGGCATGCCTGCGATATGCCTGTGTTGAGGCGTGCAGAAGACACACATGTCGAGAAACTCTATGACTTTGCACCTGCTTTGGGAGTGCACTGGATTGAAGCGTTTTTTCCACGCAGTTATCTGGATGTGAACCGCAACACCACAGAAGTGGATGTCACGCTCTTCGATGAGGCCTGGCCGGACCCGGTCGAGACAGACCCGCGCATCATGTCCAAGGTCCGGCTGGGCAAGGGTCTGATCTGGCGCACGACAGATGACGGCCTGCCGCTCTACAGGCGCAAGCTCTCGGTGGCAGAGGTGAAGTCGCGTATTGATCGCTGCTGGAAGCCCTATCACGCCGCGGTAGGGGCTGCAATTGATGAGGCGCACCGCATGCACGGCTACAGCATCCACCTCAATTGCCACTCGATGCCGGCGGTTGCCTCGAGCAAGGCCACAGACTTTCCGGGTGAGGCGCATGCCGATTTTGTGGTGGGCGACCGTGACGGGTCTACGGCCAGCCCCGCGCTTTCACGGCAGCTCTGCGAGCACCTGTCTTCGCTCGGCTACAGCGTGGCCTACAACCACCCCTACAAGGGTGTGGAACTGGTACGCCGTTATGGCAACCCCGGCTTGCATCGCCACAGCATCCAGCTGGAGATCAACCGCAAGCTGTACATGAACGAAGAAACCCTTGAGATGAACGAGGGCTTCGACGCCCTGAAGAAAAATCTCGGGTCACTGGTCCGGCGGCTTCTGGACATCAACCCGCGCAAACTGTGACTGGCAGGAAGACTGATGGAAGAGGTTGATTGTGTAGTGATTGGTGCGGGCGTGGTGGGCCTGGCCACAGCGCGTGCGCTTGCCCTGCAGGGCCGTGAGGTGATGGTGCTTGAGGCTGCTTCCGCCATAGGCACGGGCACCAGTTCACGCAACAGCGAGGTCATTCATGCAGGCATTTATTACCCGCAAGGCTCATTGAAGGCGCGCCTGTGTGTCGAAGGCAAGCAACTGCTCTATGCCTACTGCGAAGAGCGGGGTATTGGCCACAGCCGTTGCGGCAAACTGATTGTGGCGACCAGCGCCGCGCAGGTGGTGCAGTTGCAGGCCATCATTGAAAAAGCCGCTGCCAACGGCGTGCATGACCTGGTGCTGTTGACCCGGGATGAGGCGAGGGCACTGGAGCCCGCCCTGGAGTGCATGGCCGCGGTGCATTCGCCGGGCACCGGCATTGTCGACAGCCATGCGCTGATGCTCTCAATGCAGGGTGATCTTGAAAACGCGGGCGGCATGGTGGCGTTCAACTCGCCGCTGGCCCATGCCGTATTCAGCCAGACGGGTGCGGTGTTGACCACGGTTGACGGCACCTGCCTGAATGCAAACACCGTGGTGAATGCGGCCGGGTTGAACGCGCCCTTGCTGGCCGGAAAATTCGAGGGGCTGCCGGCGGAATTTGTACCCGTCAGCCACTACGCCAAGGGAAACTACTTCACACTCGCTGGCCGCTCGCCATTTGGCCGCCTGATCTACCCGGTTCCCGAAGCTGCGGGGCTGGGCGTGCACCTGACGATTGACCTCGGTGGCCAGGCGAAATTTGGGCCTGACGTGCAGTGGGTTGAATCAGCCGACGACCTGGTGGTTGATGCTGCGCGCGGCGAGGCTTTTTATGCCGAGGTTCGCAAATACTGGCCGGCGCTTGCCGACGGCGCGCTGCAGCCCGGGTATGCAGGCATACGGCCCAAGCTGCACGGGCCGGGCGAGCCCGCAGGGGACTTCGTCATTCAAGGCTCTCTGGACCACGGCGTGCGTGGGCTGGTGAACCTGTTTGGCATTGAATCGCCAGGCCTGACGAGCTGCATGGCCATAGCGCGCTGCGTCAGTGAGATGCTGCAAAACAGGCACTAGCCCTAATGGCGGTCAGCACGTAAAAAAGCCCCTGTGAAGGGGCTTTGGTCATCAGGCAGTCAAGCTTAACCGCGGCAGCTTGCTGGCAGATATTTGGTGTCCATTGGCGTACCGGTTCCAGGTCCGCAAACCCAGATCACCACACCATTTTGACCCGTGGTGCCAGCCAGCTGAACCGTCTTGCCGGTAATGCTGCTGTCGCCCTGAGCGGTCACCGTCACAAGGCCAGATGAAGCGCTCGTGTTGGAATAAACCAGCGATGCCACATATTTTGAGGACTGAGTGGCGATGGCGGCATCCGATGCGGTGGCTGGAAACGCACCGCTGGCGGCAACATATTCAGCAATCGACGTCCGTGCAGACGACGCGGCCAGAACAATTTCAGACACTTTGGCGCGGGTTGTGTAGTCCTGATAAGCCGGCAGGGCTACAGCAGCCAGGATACCGATGATGGCAACAACAATCATCAGCTCGATCAGGGTAAAACCCTTTTGAATAGCACGCTTCATAAATACTCCTCCTGTTAAAAATATGATCCAACCAGACTAAGCAGTTTTCAGACCAGCTTTGCAGCATCCCGATAAAGGCAAAAAATCAGGGTTATCGCGTAAATTTTCACTTTTTTGCTATATTTTTGCAGCGAGTGTGACAATTTTGTCTTTCTGGCGAGAGGCGGCGGCGGCCTTGTCGCGAGCAAAGTCAAATTTGCAGCCGATGTTGCAAATCAGAGCACCGCTGCCAGCCGCGTCCCCTGATCAATCGCACGTTTGGCGTCCAGTTCCGAGGCTTCATCTGCACCGCCTATCAGGTGCGTGGTGACCCCCGCAGCACGCAGCGGTTCGAGCAGCTCGCGCAGGGGTTCCTGCCCTGCGCACAGCACGATGCTGTCGACTTCCAGCACAGTGCCGTTCTCGCGCTTTTCTCCGAAAGTGATGAAGAGCCCCAGACTATCGCCATGCGCGCCTATGCTTTCGTAATTCACGCCCGACAGCATCTCGACGTTTTTCATCTTGAGGGCTGCGCGGTGTATCCAGCCCGTGGTCTTGCCCAGGCCCTTGCCCAGCTTGCCGGGTTTGCGCTGCAGCAGCGTGACCTGCCGTGCCGGCGGGGTGCTGACAGGGCGCACCACGCCGCCGCGTGCCTGTTCCGGGTCGGTCACGCCCCATTCGGCAAGCCAGGCCGGCAGATCAAGCGCGGTGGAGTGGCCGGGCTCGGACACAAGGAATTCAGCAATATCAAAACCGATTCCGCCTGCCCCGATCAGCGCGACGCGTTGCCCCACGGGTTTGCGGCCCAGCAGCACATCTATATAGCTGAGCACGGCCGGGTGGTCCTGGCCGGGGATGCGCGGGTTTCTGGGTGTGACCCCCGTGGCAAGAATGACGTCGTCAAATTTGCCGCCGATCAGGGCTGCCGCATCCATTCGCGTATCAAGGTGCAGCTTGACGCCGGTGGCCTCTATGCGACGACCGAAATAGCGCAGTGTTTCTTCAAACTCCTCCTTGCCGGGCACGCGCTTGGCCAGATTGAACTGTCCGCCTATGCGGTCGGCGGAATCGTAAAGATCCACAAGGTGGCCGCGCTGGGCCAGCGTGGTTGCTGCTGCAAGGCCGGCTGGCCCGGCGCCAATCACTGCTACGCGCTTCTTTACAGGCGAGAGTTTGATGACCAGTTCGGTCTCATGCACGGCGCGCGGGTTGACGAGGCAACTGGCCAGCTTGGCCTGGAAGGCGTGGTCAAGGCAGGCCTGGTTGCAGGCGATGCAGGTGTTGATGTCCTGCCCGCGACCCTGCGCCGCCTTGTTGACAAAATCCGGGTCGGCCAGAAAGGGCCGGGCCATGCTGACCATGTCTGCGCAGCCGTCGTCCAGCACCTGTTCAGCGACTTCCGGCGTGTTGATGCGGTTGCTGGTGACCACGGGAATATTGACGCCTGCAGCGCGCAGGTCAGCGCGCAGCTTTTTGGTCACCCAGGTAAACGCACCGCGCGGCACCGAGGTGGCAATCGTCGGCACACGAGCCTCATGCCAGCCTATGCCGCTGTTGATCAGCGTGGCGCCGGCGGCCGCCACTGCCTTGCCAAGCTCGACCACTTCTGCCCAACTGCTGCCATCGGGAATCAGGTCAATCATCGACAGCCTGTAGATGATGATGAAGTCACGGCCGACGGCTTCACGCGTGCGTCTGACGATTTCAATCGCCAGCCGCATGCGGTTGGCGTAGGAGCCGCCCCATTCATCCTTGCGATGGTTGGTGTGGGTCACCAGGAACTGGTTGATGAAATAACCTTCGCTGCCCATGATCTCCACGCCGTCGTAACCGGCATCGCGTGCCAGCAGGGCGCAGCGTATGAAGGCCTTGATCTGGCGTTCGACGCCTGCCGCGCTGAGCTCGCGTGGCGTGAAGGGTGAGATGGGGCTTTGTATGCGTGAGGGCGCGACGCACAGCGGGTGGTAGCCGTACCTGCCCGTGTGCAGGATCTGCAGTGCGATCTTGCCGCCTTCCGCGTGCACGGCGTCTGTCACCTGTTTGTGCCTGCGGGCTGCGCCTGAACTGGCGAGCATGCCGGCAAAGGGTTTTGTCCAGCCCGCAATGTTGGGTGCAAACCCGCCCGTGACCATCAGGCCCACGCCGCCGCGTGCGCGCTCTGCGAAGTAGGCTGCCATCGCCGGGAAGTGCTTGCGCCCGTCTTCCAGTCCGGTGTGCATGCTGCCCATGAGCACGCGGTTTTTCAGCGTGGTGAAACCGAGGTCTAGTGGTGCGAGCAGGTGGGGGTAGGGGGAGGCGGATGAAGAGCCTGGGGTGGGAAGGTGCGCCATGCGGGTTCTTGTTTTGTCAATGTGCGCACGATGGTAGCGGCAGGTTTGGCCCGAATGCCGCGGATGCCCGCGTCCGGGGCATGCTTAGTGGCGGGCCTCTATGGCGGCTCGGTGTAAACCCTTTCAGGCTGGCCCGGTTTCGCGTGCGGGTGTGCGAAATGGCTTGCCCCGTCTGGCCGGCGGAGAATCCTGAAAATTTAACGTATATGTTAAAAAACCGCCAAATGTTAAGTTGGGTATTAACATTTGGCCTGCTGGAAGGCTTTGCGGCGTTTTGGAGGTCAAAAATCAGCCCAA
This sequence comes from Polaromonas sp., assembly GCF_016185115.1. Classification (GTDB taxonomy): domain Bacteria; phylum Pseudomonadota; class Gammaproteobacteria; order Burkholderiales; family Burkholderiaceae_C; genus Polaromonas. The sequence continues at coordinate 58,629 of NZ_JACPOF010000004.1, forward strand.
AAAGGTCATTTTCAGGCATCAAATATGCCGCCAGACCAATAAATACACACGTGAGCAGCTATTTAAATGATAGCAATTTCAGGCCTGGAGCCAGATTCAGGCGAGTCTGGCTGGCGAGTGGGCGCGCGTAGCAGCTCCGCAATCACCGCCCCAGCGGCATCAGCGCATCTTTTTGATCGCCAGTGCGGCTTCGGTGACGAGTGCGGGGCCCTTGTAGATCAGCCCGGTGTAGATCTGGACCACATCAGCACCGGCTTTTATCTTCGAGGCCGCGTCAGCGCCGCTCATCACGCCGCCCGCGCCAATGATGGGAAAGCCCTTGCCCAGGGACGCCCGCAACAGGCTGATCACGCGGTTGCTCGCCTCCAGCACTGGTGCGCCGCTGAGCCCGCCGGCTTCTTCGGCATGGACCATGCCCTTGACGGCTTCGCGGCTGATGGTGGTGTTGGTGGCAATCACGCCGTCCATCCCGTGGCGTTTGAGGGTGGCGGCCAGCAGGCTGACCTGGTCTTCATCAAGGTCGGGCGCAATCTTCACGAAAAGCGGCACGCGCTTGCCGTGGCGGCTGGCCAGCGTCTCGCGGCGTTTGGCAATGGGGCCCAAAAGCGCGTCAAGGGCCTCGTCACTCTGCAGGGTGCGCAGGTTTTTGGTGTTGGGGCTGGAGATGTTGATGGTCACATAGTCCGCATGCGGATAAACGCCGTTGAGGCCGATGAGGTAGTCATCCACGGCATCCTGGATAGGTGTGGCGGCGTTCTTGCCTATGTTGAGGCCCAGCAGCAGTGCAGCCGGACCCGTTTGCTTGCGAACCCGTGATGCCTGTACGTTGGCAATAAAAGCATCCAGACCGTCGTTGTTGAACCCAAGGCGGTTGATCAGGGCATTGGCCTGCGGCAGGCGGAACATGCGCGGTTTGGGGTTGCCGGGTTGCGCCTTGGGGGTTACCGTGCCGACTTCAATAAAACCGAATCCCATGGCGGCGAGGCCGTCAATGCAGCGCGCGTTTTTATCCAGGCCTGCGGCCAGGCCCACCCGGTTGGGAAACTTCAGGCCGGCCAGCTCGATCGGGTCATCGACTCGGGTGTTGCAGTAAGCCAGCGACAGCGGCGTGCCCTGGGTACGCGCCAGCGAGGCCATCGTCAGTTCATGGGCGGTTTCGGCATCCAGGCCAAATAAAAAGGGGCGGGCGAGGGCGTAAGGGATCAGGGACATTGGATAATTTGTTGTGTACTGTGCAGCAAGCGCCATTGTCGCAAAACACATTCCGGCCCTCCATTCCCCCAACTGACACCCAAGCCCACCATGACCCAAGACGAACTCAAAACCCTGGTTGGCCAGGCAGCACTGCTTTATGTCGAACCCGGCAGCATCGTGGGTGTAGGCACCGGTTCAACGGTCAACAAATTCATTGATGCGCTGGCCGGCATGAAAGACCAGATTGCAGGCGCCGTGTCCAGCTCAACCGCCTCCACGGCACGCCTGCAGGCGCTGGGCATCAAGGTGTTTGACGCCACCGAGGTCGATGAGCTGGCCGTCTACATCGACGGTGCCGATGAGATAGACCACGCCGGCTACATGATCAAGGGCGGCGGTGCAGCCCTCACGCGCGAGAAAATCGTCGCCGCCCAGTCGCGCAAATTTGTGTGTATTGCGGATGAGTCCAAGCTGGTGAAGACGTTGGGGGCTTTCCCGGTTCCGGTGGAGGTGATTCCCATGGCGACTGGTCGAATCACTCGTCAATTTGCGGCTCTGGGCGGTGTGGCCGCATTGCGGCTCAAGGACGGTGTGCCGCTGGTGACCGACAACGGCCAGCACATCCTGGACGTCACAGGCCTGAAGATCATCGACCCCCTGGGTTTTGAGTCCCAGGTCAACCAGTGGCCCGGTGTGGTGACTGTCGGGGTCTTCGCTTTCCAGAAAGCCGACGTCTGCCTGCTGGGTGCCCCCGGCGGCGTCAAGACGATGCTGTTTTAAGCCAGGGCTGCTCCCGCAAGCGGCTGGCTGTGCCAAGCCCGCAATGACGGGCCAAATTCATTTAGGCTTGAGCCATGCCCTCCATGTTTATTGCCTCCTCGAAAAGGCCAGCAGCCGTGCGTAGTCGCACGCGGACCTTCATCGCGCTCCTGGCAACTGTCGTCCTTGCCGCGTGCGCATCCCCACCCACCCCGCAAGCGCCACCAAAACTGGTGGTGCTGCTCGTCGTCGACGGCCTCCCGCAAAGGCAGATCACCGCCTACCGCGACCAGTTGGCGCCTGACGGGCTGGCGCGTTTTCTGGACCGCGGCGCATGGTTTGCCGATGCGCATTACGAACACGCCTTCACCGTCACCGCCGCCGGCCATGCCACGCTGCTGACGGGCGCTTACCCCCACCGTACCGGCATCATCGGCAACAGCTGGCGCGACCCCGCGACCGGTGCGCCTATCTACAACACGGCTGACAGCTCTGCCACCTACATCGACCACAGGACCGACCCCGTCGACGACGGCACCAGCCCGAAAAACCTCAAGGCTGAAACCGTGGGTGATGTGCTGCGGCATGCTGATGCGGCATCGAAAGTGATCGCGGTTTCCGGCAAGGACCGCGGCGCCATCCTGCCCGCAGGCAAGGCCGGCACTGCCTATATGTATATGGATGAATCGGGCCAGTTTGCGTCGAGCACCCACTACATGAAAGAGCACCCGGCCTGGGTCAATGCATTCAATGACGCGAAACCCGCCGACCGGTATTTCAAAACCGAATGGAAACCGCTGTTGCCCGACGCGGCCTATGCGCGCTCATTGCCCGACAACCAGCCCTGGTATGCACGCGGCGGGCAGTTGCCGGCCCTGATGGGTTCGCCTGCAGATATTTCGCCCACACCCTCGTTTTATGCAGGCCTGCTGCGCAGCCCGTTTGCCGATGCGCTGGCGCTTGACTTTGCGCGTGCAGCCATTGCTGGCGAGCAACTGGGCCAGGATGCATCGCCCGATATTCTGGCCATCAGCCTGTCAGGTCATGACTATGTGAACCACGCCTTCAGTGCAGAGTCGCGCCTGTCGCATGACCACCTGCTCCAGCTTGACCGACTGCTGCAGGCCTTTTTTCTCGACCTCGACGCGCGCGTAGGCAAGGGCAACTACCTCGCAGTGCTCACGGCAGACCACGGTTTCATGCCGGCACCCGAAGTCCTTGCAGCCCAGGGGCTGGCGGCTGGCCGGGTGAGTTCCAGCCTGATGCTGGGCCGCATCAATGCGGGGCTTGTGGCGCGCTTTGGCCCCGGCCGCTGGGCCAGCTTCTCGGCTTCGTCGCTGCTGCTTGATAAAAAGCTGGTCGCGCAAACGCAGGCTGATGCCAATGTGGTGATCGAAGAAGCGCGCAGGCTTTTGCTTGCCGAGCCGGCGATTGCCACCGCCTATACCCGCCGCGAGCTTGAAAGCCGCAGCCGCGCAGGCGAGCCTTCATTCGACGCGTCTGAAAAATCCTGGCACCGTGATGTGTCCGGTGACATCCAGTACACCGTCAGGCAGAACTGGATGTTTGGCGGCAGTACTGGCGCCACGCATGGCTCGCCGTATGACTATGACAACCACGTTCCGCTCCTGATGTATGGCCCGGCATGGATGAAGCCCGGCCGCATCGACAGCCGCGTTCACATGACCGGCCTGGCCCCCACGCTGTCAGGCATATTGGGCATCGCCACGCCGGCCATGTCTGAAGGGCGTGTGCTGCCGCTGCAGGCGCCTTGAAGCAGAAGACACATCAGGATTCTGACCCTGCGTGGGTCGCTAGTGCCTGTTCTTGCCGTCGCGGTACAGCCCGGCAATCACATTGCGCAGCCAGATGTGGCCGGGGTCCCTGGCCTGCCTTTCATGCCAGTGCTGCTTGACCTGGTAAGTCGGTATCGCAAACGGCGGCTTCCAGACCTTCACCTCTGATCCCCTTGCCATGATCTCGCCGGCCTTGCGCGGCAGTGTGCACAAATAGTCCGTAGCGCCTATGACAGTGGCCAGCCCGATGAAGTTGGGTATCTGCACACCCACCTTGCGCCTGACGTTCTGCTCGCGTATGGAGCTGTCCACCACCAGGTGGCCCGTGCCCGATGAGCTGACCAGCACGTGAAGTTCGGACTCGTAGCGCTTGAGCGTCAGCTCGCGTTTGATGCGCGGGTGGTCGCGCCGCGCCAGGCAGACAAACTCTTCATCGAACAACACCTGCTGGTAAAAACGCGATTCAATGCGCGGCATGAAACCGACGGCCAGGTCAATGTCGCCGGCTTCCAGTGCACGCGAAGTCCTGTCGGTGATGTTGGTGACATCAACCCGCACGCCGGGCGCAGTTCCGCGCAGCGTATTGAGCAGGCCGGGCAGCAGCACCGTCTGGCCGACGTCGGTCATGCAGAGGCGAAACAGCCGGTCTGATTTTGCCGGCGCGAAGTCCAGTTTGAAATCAATCGTCGCCTGCAGCATGCTGATGGACGAGCGCACCAGCTCTATCAGCCCGCTTGCATGCAGCGTCGGCTCCATGCCGTCGGGCGTCCTGACAAACAGCGGGTCATTGAAATGTCGCCTTAGCCGCGCCAGTGCCAGGCTCACGGCTGGTTGCGTCAGCGACAGCCTGTCTGCCGCGCGTGAGAGGTTGCCGGTTTTGTGGATTTCGTCAAACAGAAGCAGCAGGCGAAGGTCAATGTTGGCAAGCTTGTTCATCAGTATTATTTATGAAATATATAAAACCCATTTTATAGACTGATGTTGCCAATCTCCCGATGATGGCGTTCCTCAAGGAGACAGACATTGAAGAACGCAGACAGGAATCCGGGCGGCGACCAGTTGCCCGTCATCATTGCCGGTGGCGGCATAGGCGGTTGCGCCGCCGCCCTCATGCTTGCAAAGCGCGGCCACAGGGTGCTGCTGCTCGAGCAGGCCAAAGAGTTCGCAGAGATAGGCGCCGGCATCCAGCTCGGCCCCAATGCCTTTCGCATGTTCGATGCGCTGGGCATCACGGAGCGAATCGACAAACTGGTGTCCTACCCCGATAACCTGGTGATGATGGACGGCCTTACCGGCGCGCAGGTCACCAGCATGCCTCTGGGCCAGCCCTTTGTTGAACGCTTCGGCAAACCCTATGCCGTCATCTACCGTGCCGACCTGCACCTGGTGCTGGTAGACGAATGCCGCAAGCAGCCCCTGATCACCATGCGCACCAGCCAGAAGGTGCTGGGCTTTGACGACGACGGCACACAGGTGAGCGTGCGCACTGAAGGCGGTGAGAACCACACGGGCAGGGCACTGATCGGCTGTGACGGCCTCTGGTCACCCGTGCGCAAGCAGTTGCTGGACGACGGCAAGCCAAGGGTGTCGGGGCACATCGCCTACCGCGCCGTACTGCCGATGGAAGACGTACCCGTCGAACTCCGCCGCAACGACATGGTGTTGTGGGCCGGCCCGCGCAACCACCTCGTGCAGTATCCGCTGCGGCGCGGCGAGCTCTTCAACCTGGTCGCCGTGTTTCACAGCGACAGATACGTCGAAGGCTGGGACGCTTCGGCTGACCCGGTTGAACTGCATGCCCGTTTTGCCAGCAACTGCCCCGCAGTCAAGGCCATGCTGGACAGGATAGAAACCTGGCGCATGTGGGTTCTGTGTGACCGCGATCCGGTCGACAACTGGAGCCGTGGCCGCGTCACCCTGCTCGGCGATGCCGCCCACCCCATGCTGCAGTACATGGCGCAGGGCGCCGCCATGGCGATGGAAGACGCAGTCAGCCTTGCAGGCCATATCAGCCGCGCCGGTGACAACATCGAAGCAGCTTTTGTCGCCTACCAGGGCGAGCGTTACCTTCGCACCGGCCGCGTGCAGCTCACGGCCCGCATGTATGGCGAGGTCTACCACGCGCACGGCGTAGCGCGTGAACTCCGCAACCAGATGCTGATGCCGCGCACCGCGGAGCAGGGCTACGAGAGTCTGGCCTGGCTGTATGACGCGGCCTGATCATTTCTGATTTTTTACAGGGACATGTGATGAAGATTTGCAGATTTAACGACAACCGGCTCGGTATTGTCGAAGGTGATGAGGTGCTTGACGTGACAGCGGCGCTCGATGTGTTGCCCGCGCTGCGCTATCCCTATCCTGTGCATGACCAACTGGTGGCCCACCTGCCGGAGTTGCGTACACGCATTGCAGCACTCAAGGCATCGGCGACGCGCCTGCCGCTGGCTCGCGTCAACCTGCTGTCGCCAGTGGCCAACCCCGGCAAGATCATTGCCGCACCGGTCAATTATGTGAAGCACCTGCAGGAGGTGCTGGACGACCCCAATCTGCACCACGACAACCAGATCAGCCACATCCAGCGTGCGGGCCTCTTTTTAAAGGCCAACAGCTCGCTGAACGGTGCGGCCGAAGGCGTGACGCTGGTACTGCCCGACAGGCGCACAGACCACGAGATTGAACTGGTCGCCGTCATCGGCAAGACTGCACGCAACGTGAAGGCGGCCGATGCGCTGGACTACGTGGCTGGCTACAGCATTGGCCTGGACATCACCATACGCGGCCCAGAGGAGCGCAGCCTGCGCAAGTCACCGGACAGCTATACCGTGCTCGGCCCCTGGCTCACCACGGCCGATGAAATCGCCAACCCCGGCCAGCTTGCGATGGAACTGCTGATCAACGGCCAGACCCGGCAAAAGACCAGCACCAGTGAACTCATCCTGGGTGTGCAGGCCCTGATCGAGTTCGGCTCGCGCTTTTACACGCTGCACCCCGGCGACCTGATCTTCACCGGCACACCCGAAGGCGTCAGCCCCATTGAGGCCGGTGACCAATTCAGCGCACGCATTGAGGGCCTGGGCGAAATGCAGGTGCTCATCAAACCCCATCTTGCGAATTGAGCCTTTTGATGCAACAGACATTGAGCGCATCAAAGCCAGGCAACGTTTCGGGCGAACGCCAGGCTTTCTATAAAACGATTGACGCCGAAAGCATGGCGCCGCTGTGGGAAGTGCTGGGTGACCTGGTGCCACGTGAACCGCGCACACCCTGCGTGCCCTGCCACTGGCCCTGGGATGCGGCGCGTGCACGGCTGATGCAGGCGGGTCAACTCATCACTGCGGCAGAAGCAGAGCGCCGCGTACTGGTGCTCGAAAACCCCGGCCTGCGTGGTGCTTCGTCCATCACCCATTCGCTCTATGCCGGCCTGCAGTTGCTGTTGCCCGGAGAGATCGCTCCAGTGCACCGCCACACGGCGACTGCCGTGCGCCTCATCATGGAAGGTGAGGGCGCGTACACCTCCGTCGATGGCGAGCGCACGCCCATGCATGTGGGTGACTTTGTGATCACGCCGTCGTGGACCTTCCATGATCATGGCAACCCCGGTAAAGAGGCGGTGATCTGGTTCGACGGGCTCGACGTTCCCATCATCAAGCTATTTGATGCAGCGTTCTCCGAGCATCAACCTGCGTCACCGTTGCCCGCGCGCGCTGAAGACGATTCGCTGGCGCGCTATGCCGGTAATTTGCTGCCGGTGGATTACCGTGCAGGTCTTGCAAACCCGGTTTTCCGCTACCCCTATGCGCAGACACGCAGCACGCTTGTGCGTCTGCAGGCGAGCGGCCCGCTGCATTCGGCGCACGGCATCCGTATGCGCTTCGCCCATCCCGGCACAGGCGGCTGGCCGACGCCCACCATAGGCGCCTTCATGCAACTGCTGCCCAAAGGCTTTGAGGGCACAGCCTGCCGCAGCACCGACGCCACTGTGTATTGCGTGGTCGAGGGCAGGGGCCACAGCGACATTGGCGGCACGCGCATCAACTGGGGCCCGCGCGATGTGTTCATGGTGCCCTCCTGGGTGGATGCCCGGCACACGGCTGGCGAAGATGCCGTGCTGTTCAGCATGTCAGACCGGCCTGCGCAGCTTGCGTTGGGCATCTGGCGCGAAGCCCTGCAGCCCTGACCCAATTTCGTTCAGCCCGGCTTTTTAATAACCACGAAGGAGACAAACATGAAGAACAAGCGCACCATCCTGAAAGTCTTTTCCGCCCTGGCAATCGCCGCAACAACCTGTTCAGCCATTGCGCAGGCTGCGGTTGACGGCTATCCCCACAAACCCGTCACCATCATCACGCCCTTCGCGCCGGGCAGCGGCCCGGACGCCGTCCTGCGCATGGTGGGCGAGGTGTTGTCGAAAAAATGGAATCAGCGCGTGGTGGTGGACAACCGGCCGGGCGGCGGCGGTTTTATCGCCATCGATGCCGCAAAACGTGTCGCGCCTGACGGCTACACATTGCTGCTGCTCGACAGCGAGCAGGTCAGTCTGTTGCCTTACCTCTACAAGCAGCGCAACTTCAGGACGCTGGATACATTCGATCCGGTGGCTGCACTGTTCCGCACGCCATTTTTCGTCGCAGTATCAAGTGAGTCAAAGTGGAAGTCCATGGCTGACCTTGTAGCCGGTTCAAAGGCGGCCAATGGCAATGTGACCTATGGTTCCTGGGGCGTCGGCAGCCCCGGCCACCTGGGGGGCGTGATGCTCGAAGGCCTGTCGGGTGTGAAGATGCAACACGTGGCCTACAAGGACGTGAGCCAGCTCTTCATCGGCGTGAGCTCGGGCGAAGTGAACTGGAGCCTCGGCGCCCTGCCGTCAAGCAGGGCGGCCTATCAGGCAGGCAAGCTGCGTTACATCGCGGTAGCTGCACCCAAACGTATTCCTCAAATGCCTGATGTGCCCACCGTCGCAGAGGCTGGTGGCCCTGCCGGGATGGAAGTCAGCTCGTTTGCCGTGTTGCTGGCGCCCAAGGGCACAGCCGATGCGCTGGGCAGAAAAATCAACGCCGATGTCGCGCAGGCGATTGCCGACCCCGGCATACGAGCGCGGTTCGATACCTTCGCCTTTGAACCGCTGGCCTGGCCCAAGGCTGAAATCCTGGCGAACACGCAGGCCAAGGCCGTCGTCTACAAGCAGCTGGTGCAGCAGGGCAATATCAGCCTGGACTGAATGGCGATCCGCCCTCCATGGGGCGGGGAATGATTCGGATTCAGGGGGTGATTTCTTCTCTGTCATCCCGGACTTGCTCCGGGATCCATCCCCGCTTCGTTTCCGATGGATTGCGGATCAAGTCCGCAATGACAGCCGGGGCATAAACCTAAAACTTACTCAGGCCGAGGCGTCTTGGGCTCGTAATCGCAGTACGGGCTGACCGCACATTCCCAGCAGCGCGGCGTGCGTGCCACGCACACATAACGACCATGCAAGATCAGCCAGTGATGTGCATCGACCAGGTATTCCGCCGGCACCCGCTTGAGCAGCTGCATCTCGACCTGCAGCGGGTTCTTGCCCGGCGCCAGGCCTGTGCGGTTGCTGACGCGAAAGATGTGCGTATCGACCGCCATGGTGGCTTCGCCAAAAGCCGAGTTCAGCACCACATTGGCAGTTTTGCGTCCCACACCCGGCAGCGCCTCCAGCGCCTCACGTGTGCGCGGCACCATACCGCCGTGCTGCTCGACCAGCATGCGGCAGGTCTCCATCAAATGTTTGGCCTTGCTGTGATACAGGCCTATGGTCTTGATGTAATCCTTCAGGCCATCAATGCCCAGGTCAAGAATCGCCTGCGGTGAGTTGGCCACCGGAAAGAGTTTGCGCGTTGCCTTGTTGACGCCGACATCTGTGGCCTGTGCTGACAGCAGCACGGCTGTCAGCAATTCAAAGACGCTGGTGTATTCCAGCTCGGTCAGCGGTTCGGGGTTGGCGGCTTTGAGAGTTTCAAAAAATGGGGTGATGGCGGCGGCTTTCATGCCCCGAGTCTAGCTATCAACGGCCACTTCGTAGTTTCAGGTCATTTCATCGGTAAAGCGGCGGGCCTGCGCGAGCATGCCGGCGCGTATGGCCTTGAATACTTTGGCAGGAAAGCCCTTGGGCAACAAGGCCTCCGCCCGTTCAAGTGCGCCCGGCACCTGCAGCACCAGCGCCACCATGCTGTCGAAGGCATTGGGCACGCCGCTTTGCTGCGCCAGCGTCTGCCAGTGGCGGGTGTGGATTTCCTGCAGGTTGTAGTGTGCATTCTTGCTGCGCAGCGCCATGGCCAGTTTTGCACGGCGCGGGCTGACCTGGTTGGGTCCGTTACCGATGATGGGCCACGCCGACAGTACGTCATACAGCGGCGTCATGCGATAGCCGCCGCCTCGTTCAAGAAAGATCGAGAAGTTTTTGGCATGGCCATCTGTGGCGGCCATGATCCAGAAGGCGAGCAGGGTTTTGACAAATACCAGCTTGTCGGCATTGGCCTGGCTGCTGTTGTCAAGCTGGCGCAGGATGGCGCGCACGCCCGGTCCACCATCTGATTCGTATTTCATATCGCCCGCTACGCCGAGAGCCTGGCAGAAGTCCTCCTGGGGCAGGCGGGCCAGCCAAGGCGTGCGACCTGGGGGTGTCTCAAGTGCGCGGTCAAAACGTTCGACGACCAGCACCTTGCGCTTGCCAAAGGTAGCGATGTCGCATGCGGCTACCGGCAGGCCCAGTAAGCCCAGGATTTGCGCGCACAGCCATTCGTTTTCGACTGATTCGTGCATGTCTGCACGCACATTGCCGACCAGGCCCAACGGCAATTTAAAGATATGGGTTGTCGGGGTTGCGTTCAACGGCCTGCACCACTGCCCGTTGTGCCACAGCAGGGCGGTCTTTTCCTGCGCACCTGCAATTGAAATGCGGAAATCATCTTCATCTTGAAAGCCCAGCACCCGACCCGCCGTCACAGCGTTATTGATAGCCTGTTCAACACCCACCTCATCAAGCGGTACCGCATCAATGCGGTCAAAACCTTCCGGCGCGATTCCGGGCGCAAGCAACTGCACCGCTCCGACGCAGTCTCGCCCAATAGCCGAAAGAAGGTCGAACGCCGCTGTGCTGCCGGTTGCAAATTTGTCGCGCAACCTGCGGCGGATGGCGTCACTGTCTGGTAACAGGTTGTCGAAGTAGTTGTGCACCACCTGTCCACGATGCGGCAGGTTGCCCGGTACAAATGGCATCGACAGCGAGACGGGCCTGCCGGCCGCGGATTGCAGCCAGTCGGCCTGGTACTGAAACCGGTGCTCTCCGTCACTCAGGTACCAGGTGCCCACTCTTTCGCCGTTGGACCAGACGGCAAGTTCGTTGTCCTGCGGTTTTGTGCGGGGCCGACGAAAGGTCACCATACGTTCACCACTTGGGCGAGTAGGGTTGGGGGATGTCTTCCGCCACGCGGTGCTGAGGCGGTTCCTCAATGACAAGCTTGCATCCAAGTGCCGAGACCATGCGTGCAATCTGGTCAAAAGCCGTGACCTCTGGCGCGGCTTCTATGCGTGCAATGCGTTTCTGACCAACGCCCAGCATCTCGCCCAGTTGCGTCTGGGTCAGGTTGCGCGACTGCCTCAGGGTTCGAAGAATGGTTCGCAGTTGTTGAGGGGTGTCTACCGGGTAAGTCAAAATACGCCTTTAAAGTAGTTAACAAATAATACGTCTTTAAGGTAGTTAAGTCAAATAACTCCTTATAAGTAGTATAAAACTCTTCCCCTCGGGTTCTGGCATTTCCCCCGTCCGGTGCTGCCAACCCCAATTGGCGACAATAAGTGTTTCCCCAAAAGCACTCCGAGACCTCACCCATGCCATTGCAATTTGCCGACCGCCTGAACAGCGTCGAAACCTCTGCCATCCGCGAACTCTTCAAACTGCTGGGCAAGCCCGGCATCATCAGCTTTGCCGGCGGCTTTCCTGACCCGGCCATGTTTGACGTTGAGGGTATCCGTGAGGCCTCCGCCAAAGCCCTGCAGGAAGAACCCGGCGGTGCGCTGCAGTATGGCGCGACTGAAGGCTATGAACCCCTGCGCCAGCAGCTCAGCCAGTTCATGGCGACCAAGGGCGAAGGCCGGCCTGGTACTGCGGTCACGGTTGCGCCCAATGAACTGATCGTCACCACCGGCAGCCAGCAGGCACTTGACCTGCTCGGCAAATGCATGATCTCGCCCGGTGACAAGGTCATTGTTGAAGGGCCAACTTTTCTTGCCACCATCCAGTGTTTTCGCCTCTACGGCGCAGAACTCATCAGCGCGCCGGTTGATGGCAATGGTGTGAAGACCGACGAGCTTGAAAAACTCATCGCCCAGCACAAGCCCAAATTCGTTTACTTGATCCCCACCTTCGGCAACCCCAGCGGTGCACTGCTCAGCCTTGAGCGGCGCAAGAAGGTGCTTGAGCTCGCCGTCAAATACCAGACGCTGGTGGTGGAAGACGACCCGTATGGCGACCTCTACTTTGGCGACGCACCGCCGCCCTCATTGCTGGCCCTGAGCGCCACCGTGCCCGGCAGCCTCGAGCTGCTCGCGCATTGCGGCTCGCTCAGCAAGGTGCTGTCGCCCGGCCTGCGCGTCGGCTGGATGATCGCGCCCGCCGCCCTCATGGCCAATGCCGTGATGTGCAAGCAGTTCAGCGATGCGCATACCAGTACCTTTGCCCAGGCCACAGCGGCCCAGTACCTCAAGGCCGGCCGCATGCCCGCCACGCTAACCAATGTGCGCAAGGTGTATGCCGAACGTGCCCGCGCCATGGGCGAGGCATTGACCAAAGAACTCGGCGACGCCGTCGAGTTCACGCAACCGCAGGGCGGCCTGTTCTTCTGGGCCAGGCTCACGGGCAAGGGCGGCAAGGTGAAAGACGCCGGCGAGTTTGCAAAACGTGCGATAGAGCAGGGCGTCGCTTTTGTGCCCGGCGCGCCTTTCTTTGCGGCTAACCCTGATGTGTCTACTTTCCGCCTGAGTTTTGCGACGGCTGATGTGGAGAAGATCAAAGAGGGTGTGGCGCGTCTGGGCAAGGCGATTTGATATCTCCCATTTTTGTCATTGCGGACCTGATCCGCAATCCATGACGCCGCTCAGGTACCCCGTGGATTGCACACCAGGTTCCAATACTGTCCGTTTAACCCAAACCGTTCGGGCTGAGCTTGTCGAAGCCGGTTTGTACTGTGACTACCCTTCGACAGGCTCAGGGCGAACGGCTGAACAAACAGTATTGGATTAGTCCCGCAATGACAAACCCCTGACCCCACCCACAGTGACCTCTCCCGACCCCGTCTCCGCCGCCACCCGGCGCTCCATTCTGCTGCTGTCAACGGCCACGTTCTCCAGCATGGTCACGCAGCGCATCTGCGATGCCATGCTGCCCGAGCTGTCGCGCGTGTTTGCCGTCGGCCTGCCCAAGGCCGCGCAGGTGGTCTCCGTGTTTGCCATCACCTACGGCATTTGCCAGCTTGTCTTTGGCCCGCTGGGCGACAGGCTGGGCAAATACCGCATCGTCACGCTCTGCGCTTTCTTTTGCAGTGTGGGCAGCGCTGTCGCCGCGTTTGCGGGCACGCTTGATGTGTTGCTGTTCGCGCGCTTTCTCACCGCCGTGGGCGCGGCCGGCATGATTCCGCTGGCCATGGCCTGGGTGGGTGACTCGGTGCCTGATGACCGCCTGCAGGAGATGCTCACTAAAACCGGCCTGGGCAGCACGCTGGGCCTGGTCATTGGGCAGTTGCTGGGCGGGCTGCTGACCGATGCATTTGGCTGGCGCTGGTGTTTTGCGTTTCTCACGCTGCTGTTTGCCCTTGTCGGCACCTTGCTCTATACCGACCTGCGCCGCCAGGGCGTCACCCTGTTGCCGCAGCGCCAGCACGCAGGCGCTGAAGCCGTGCAGGCCGTCGCGCAGGCAGGCTTCATCACCCAGGCCTGGCGCATCGCCAGCGGCCCGTGGTCACGCATCGTGCTGATCATGGCCACGGTTGAAGGCGCTGTCGGCTTCGGCGTGCTGGCCATCTGGGCTTCGCACCTGCACAACAAGCTGGGCCTGTCGCTGTCGGTCGCGGGTGCCGTGGTGTCGCTGTTTGGCCTGGGCGGCATGCTCTACATGGCCATGGGTCGCAGGCTGATCGCCCGCTTCGGCCAACAGGGGCTGGTCATGCTGGGTGGCGGTGTGCTTGGTGTGTGCGCCTGCATCATCGCCTTCACCCCGCACTGGTTGCCGGCGATTCCGGCCAGCCTGTTTGCAGGTTTTGGCTTCTTCATGTTTCACAACACCATGCAGGCCACCGCCACCAACATGTCTGCCGAAAACCGGGGCACCGGCGTGTCATTGTTTTCATCGGCGCTGTTTCTGGGCCAGTCAATTGGTGTGGTGCTGGCTGCGGGTTTGATCGCATTGGTAGGCAGCAGCACCGTCATCGCTGGCGGCGGGGTGTTGATGGCGTTTGAGGGCCTGTTTTTTGCGTGGTCGCTGAAGCGGCGAGACAACAGTTAAACAAGCAAGGGGGCGTGATGAGCGATGGTTTGAATCACTCAGGCCAGTCAGGTCAGCCGGTTGGCGAGCTTGCCGGTGCCAATGAACAGGGCTGGTTGCGGCGGTTTTTCTGGCGTTACTGGGGCGGCGGTTATCGCCTGCCAGTCAGCTATTGGCTGGTCGGCTGGGTTCTTCAGTTTGTGTTGCTGTTTCTCAGCGTCGTTGTTGGCGCCGCAGTGGGCGCCCTTGTCGGCTCGGCTGTGCTGGCATTGCTGGTGATGAGTGCTCTGGCCCTGGCCGTTGCCGTATGGGTCAGTACAGGCCTGTGGCGTTCTGCCACCGTGTACATGCAGACCTCATCAAGGGTATGGGGCACGCTCGCAAAGGTGAGCGCCGTGGGCAGTGTGGTTCAGGTACTTGTGCAGGTGGGCTCTCTCTGGTCAGGCAGATAGCCACACGCCCGGCGATGACCCACCCATGACATGAATTGATTGCAAGTGACCAAACCTTCCGACTCCGTCTCAGCCGCCACCAGCCGCTCCATCCTGCTGCTGTCGTGTGCCGCGTTTGCCAGCATCGCCGCGCAGCGCATTTGTGATGCCATGCTGCCCGAGCTGTCGCGCGTCTTCAGCGTCAGCCTGGGGCAGGCCGCGCAGGTGGTGTCTGTCTTTGCCATCACCTACGGCGTGGCGCAGCTCATGTACGGCCCGCTGGGCGACAGACTCGGCAAGTTTCGGGTGGTGACATTCGCCACGCTTTTCTGCAGCGTCGGTTGTTTCATCTCTGTGCTGGCGGCCAGCCTTGATGTATTGCTGTTCGCCCGCTTTTTAACCGCCATGGGCACCGCCGCTTTGATTCCACTGGCCATGGCCTGGGTAGGTGACTCGGTGCCCAACCACCGCGTACAGCAAATGCTCACCCGCACCGGCCTGGGCAACACCCTGGGCCTGGTGTTCGGCCAGATGATGGGCGGCATCATCACCGACGCCTTCGGCTGGCGCTGGTGTTTTGTGTTTTTGACGCTGCTGTTTGCCGTGGTCGGCGGCTTCTTGTGGCTTGACCTGCGCAGGCAGCAGCTTGAGGCGCGTGTTCAGTCAGAAGCCACGCCGGTGCAGTCAGTAGACCCTGCTGATAACAAACCCCGCGCCAACTTCATCATGCAAACGCTGGGCATCTTCAAATACCCCTGGGCCCGCGTGGTGCTGGGGCTGGCGCTGATTGAAGGCGCTGCTGTCTACGGTGCTCTCGCCATCTACGCCACCCATGTGCACTTGAAGCTCGGCCTGTCGCTCACCAAGTCTGGCGCAGTGGTGTCCGTCTTCGGCCTGGGCGGCGTGCTGTTCATGGTGATGGCCCGGCACTTGATTCCCCGCCTCGGCCAGTCAGGCATGGCGCTGGCAGGTGGGTTGATGATTGGTGCAGGCGGCCTGCTTATGGCACTCACGCCGCACTGGTCGCTTGCGGCATTGGCCGTCTTGCTCGCAGGCTTCGGCTTCTTCATGTTTCACAACACCATGCAGGCCAACGCCGCAGCCATGGCCCCCGAAGCGCGTGGCACGGCAGTGTCGCTGTTTGCATCGATGCTGTTTCTCGGCCAGTCGGTTGGCGTGGTGCTGGTTGGTGCTTTTATTGGGCGGCTGGGCAGCAGCGTGATGATTGCGATCGGGGGTGGGGTGATGGTGGTGTTGGGGGTGGTGTTTGCTTGGGCGCTGCGGTGGCGGAACTCCCCCCTTCGTTAGGCGTATATCTATTTTGGCCGCACCCTCGTGAGAGTGGGGGTAGATGGTAGCGTTTGCTTTTGTGGGGACCTGCAGCAAAACGACAAGATAATTAAGCTTTCTTGAGCCTAAACTTCAAGAACGCCTAGTACCACCCTTGAATTCATGCATTCGAACACGTTGATAAGATGTACCGGTAGCCATCATCTCTGAAAGAACAAGCAATATGGAAGTCATCCGCTCAGTCTTCACAATTAGTGAACTAAGAGATATGTGGGAGCGCCGTGAACTCATAGTGAATAAAAATTATCAAAGATCATCTGCAGTTTGGCCGGAGGCCGCTCGAACATATCTGATCGACACGATTCTGAATAATTATGTTGTTCCTAAGGTGTACTTTTATCAAGTCTTTGACAAGTCAAGAAAGAAGGTCATACGTGAGATCGTTGACGGTCAGCAGCGCATAACTACGATCTTGGATTTCCTGAATGGCCACTTTAACTTGACCAGTCGATCCGCGCATTACGCAGGGAACGATTTCGAAACTTTGGATGATGAAACTCAACAGAAGTTTCTAACATATAGCATTGAAGCTGACATCATTGCTTCAGCTGAGCAAGCGGATTTGCTCGCGATGTTCACCCGCATGAATGCTTACACTGCACCCTTGAATCCAGCGGAAAAACGGCATGCGCAGTTTGAAGGGCCTTTCAAGTGGTTCGTGCTTGAAGCAAGTGCGACCCTAGGCCCACAGCTTGTGGGCTTGGGGATCCTCACTGCAAAACAAAGTATTCGGATGCAGGATTCTGAGTTTCTAACTGAACTGGCGATTGTGCTGGAGAACGGAATCACAAATAAGTCCGAAAAAGGGCTTGCCGATATCTATAAACTTTATAACGGTGACTTCCCAAGGGAGCAAGAGTTTAGCGATAAATTCGTAGAGTTCTTTGAGTTGTTAACGGGAGAATTCGCGCCCTTGCAAGACACGTTCATAACCAAATCCTACGTCGTGCATTCGTTGTTTTGCGCACTGATGCAGAAAAAGTATGGCATCCCTGGTGGAGATGTGCTTGGCATAAATACAGACGGCAAATTTTTCAACAATTTGCCGCGTACTCTCGACATGCTTGGCAAGCTTATGGAGGCGCATGAGTTGCACGCTAATGAAGGAATGTATGCTGAATACGTGGATGCATGCTTAAGTACCACGCATAGAGTAAAGCAGCGTGAGATTCGGACTCGATGGATCGGTGCTGCCCTGAGCTGAACATATTTTCATGGATCTCGGTCCAAGTTATGTCCAATTGATTGCCCGCTTATCGAGGCGACGAGCGCAAGCAAATTCAATATTGGATGACCAAGCCAAAGGTTTCTTAAAACCCTGGGAGCTTAGATTTCTCGGGGAGTCGTTGCTGTCCAATGTTTGGCTAGATTGGAATAACTTTGTCAAACAAGTTCTTGTCGGATCTTGTGCTGGAAGTGCGACGCGCGCAAACCTACCAATACTTCCAAGGGCGGCGGCAGATAACACCGAAGCCCGGATAAGGCACGAATTTAAGCGGTACTCAAGAGGTGCCGTACCCGCTGTGGGGGCCGTTGATAACGGGCAAATGGAACCAACTTGGGCCCATCCAGACTATCTCGTCACTTGTGTAACCGGGCTGGCACCTTCCAACGCAGTTGTGTTGCAGGGTGCGTTCGGTTCAGGCGGTTTGGCCGGTGCAAGGAGAATTCACCTTGTTAGAAACGCGTGCGCTCACAAAAGCAAGGCAAATCGCCAAAACGTACGCGGTTTGCGAACGCTGTACAGCACGGCACATTTCATGGATCCAGTCGATATTCTTTGGGGTAAAAGCGCCGCCAATGGAATAGCCATATATGAATGGATACTTGATTTGGAAACAATGGCAGACCTTGCGACTGCGTAGTGTTGCAGGATCGAATATTCGGTTTGTGCAAAGATCATTGTTTGTGGCCATGGGATGAACGTGGCACCATCCGCTGACTGCAACCCGAAGGCGCATCATGCAAACGCCCACATCACCAAAAGTCGGCCTTACCCTGGCCGCCATCCAGCTCTTCTTCACCCTCTCCTGGACGGTCTACGTCATCTTCTTGCCGCAGCTTGCAGCTCAGGTGGGCATTGCGAAAGAGGCGGTGCTGCTCATCTTGCTGATGGACCAGCTCATCTTTCTGGTGGCCGACACGGCCATGGGTGTGGTGGCTGACAAATCTGTTCGGGTGTTTGGGCGGCTGGGGCGCTGGGTGGTGATAGCTACCGTGCTGTCTTGCGCCGCCTTCTTGCTGCTGCCGCTGGTGGCTGCGCAGGGGCCGGGGGTGCAGTGGCTGTTTCTGGCGTGCACGGTGGTCTGGTCTGTCACCTCGTCTGCCTTGCGGGCACCGCCGCTGGTGCTGCTGGGCAAGTATGCGAAGGTGTCTTCCATTCCCTGGCTGGCGAGCCTGTCGTTCTTCGGTTTGGGTGTGGCCGGTGCGCTGGCGCCTTACCTGACCGTGACCCTGCGCGGTGTTGATCCGCGCTGGCCGTTCGCGCTTTCAAGCATTGCACTGGCGCTGGCGACCTTTGGCATTGTTTGGGCTGAGCGCAGTTTGAAGCAGGGCGCTGTCGCTGTTACCCCCACCGTTGAGGCAGCCAGTGATGCGCTGCTGAAGAAGCCGCCCGTGCTGCCTTTTCTGGCGGCCATGGCCTTGCTGGGTGTGGGCTTTCAGGTGCACTTCTCTTTGAACACGGCGCCGCTTTATTTGCGGTTTGCACAACCGGCGCAGCTTGAGTATTTGATGCCGGTGTTCTGGGTGGGATTCAGTTTGCTGATGCTGGCTGCAAGCCGGCCGGTGGCGCGCTTTGGCGGTGTGTGGGTGATGGCGATTGCCGCCTGCGTGGGCGCGTGGGCCACCTGGCTGACGACGGTGGCGGGCTCGCTGCCGCTGCTGGTAGCCGCGCAGTTTGTGGCGGGCGGGGCCTGGGGCATCTTGATGATGAGTGCGTTTACCAGCGCGCTGGTGATTGGCCGCACGGGCCGCGAGGGGCTGGTGACGGGCAGCATGTTCTCGCTGCTGGCGCTGGCGGCGTTTGCCCGCATCGGTATCGTGGCTGCGCAGCTGAACAAGGACGCCAGCCTGGTGCCGCTGATCGCCTGGTTGCCTACCGTAGCCTGGGTGGTGGCAGGGCTGGTGCTGCTGGCGATGGCGCGGCTGTTGCGCGGGCAGCGTTCAACTGATTCTGCCTAGTCAATTCAAACTGATTCCAGGCGCGCCACCATGTCGGGGAACTGCGCGACCATTCGAATCAGCAGGGCAGCCTGGGCGTTGGGTTTTGCGCGGCCCTGTTCCCAGTTTTCAAGCGTGCGTGGGTTGGTGCGCAGGTAGCGGGCAAACACCGGGCGCGACAGGTGCAGTTGTTCACGCACGCTCACCACGTCCTCCGGTGAGAGGGTGGGGGCGGGCTTGCTTTCGACTTTAAAGGTGCGCAGCGTGAGTTTGCCTTCGCGCTGCGATTTCAATGCGTCAAAGCCTTCTGTCAGCTCTGAAAAGATGTCGCGTTTTTTCTTCATGTTGCTGGCCTTTATCTTGGCTGGCGATTTGCCAACTCGCTTTTAAGAAGCTGTTTCAATACCTTGCGCTGGTCAGGCGTCAGATCGTCAGCGTCGTCTTTGTCATACACGGTGAATAACCAGAACTGGTCGCCGCCAAAGTACCAGTAATAAATGACCCGCAATCCGCCCCGTTTGCCTTTTCCCCGGCGCGGGTCGGGCTGGCGCAGTTTGCGCAAACCTCCGGTACCTTCAATCACATCGCCAGCTTCCGGGTTGACCATCAGCTCAAGCTGGAGTTGCTGATAGGCCTTGTCGTCCAGATAGTCTGGCCTGACTCGCTCGAATGGCGGCAGTTCTACGAAGGTGGCTTTCATTTCTTATTGTACGTTAGTTGCGTATATTTCAGATTGCGAGTGTCTGCAGTGTATTGCGACCTCAGGTCAGCGGCGGCGGCTGCAGAAACCCGACAACCCGACCGACCACTGCCTTTTTGTTTGCGCCGGGCGCGATGAGCGATGCGCAGACAGCGCAGGCGCGTGCGCTGCTGTCGCGCTGGCGCGGCCCGGGCACGCTGGTGGTGGTGACGCACCAGATCAACATCACGGCGCTGACGGGCATCTACCCGGCTTCGGCGCAGGGCGTGGTGCTGCGGCCATCCGCCGATGGCAGTTTGAAGGTGCTGGGCACGGTGACGCCCTGAACTGACTGCCTGGCGGGCGCCCGGCCTGATTATTTTTACTATTGTTTTGATAGCTGCTCACGTGCGTATTTATTGGTCTGCAGCCTTATTTGGCACCTGAAAATGGCATTTTTTGGTGTTTTTGAAGCCGTTTTTGGCTCTGAGGCGGGCGCAAAAGCTCAAAAGTTAACTTCCATATTAACTTTTGCCTGAAATTTAACGTGCACGCTAAAAATTTGCTGTATACGTTAAATGTTGGAGTGGCGGCGTCTGGCGGCCTGTCTCCGCCATTGCGTGCGCAGGTAAGCCAACTGTTCGCGCCTTCGCCCGCGCGCCGCCTTGCTGCACACCCGTCTTGCGAGCTGGGCGCATGACCGAAAGCCGCGCCGGCCAGACACTGCGGCGGCAAAGTCCTACCCGTTTGCCGGCGCCTGTGACGTAAGCTCGAAGCCATGCCTTCGCCGCCCCCAGCGTCACCGACCTTGCCAGATTCATCACGCAAACCATTGGGCTTTGTGCGTGCGCGTCTCTCACCTGAGGGTTACCTGGGCCTGCACCTGACGATCGGCATGATGGCCGTACTGCTGGCGGTGTTTGTGTTTGCAAATATTGCAGAAGACGTGATGACCAACGATGGTCTCGTCCTGTTCGACGAACGGGTACTGCAGTGGTTGCGTTTACATGCCACCCCAACGCTCACGGCACTCTTCATTTTTGTGACGACCATGCACAACACGCTGGGTGTGCTGTTGATGACGTGCCTGCTGGCGATGTGGATGGGTGCGAAGAAGCGGTGGGACTGGGTGTTGCTTGTGCTGCTGTCGGTGCCACTGGGCATGCTGCTCAATTGGTTGCTGAAAAGCGTTTTCCAGCGCGACAGGCCGATTTTTGACCAACCCATCCTGACACTGGTGACCTACAGCTTCCCGAGCGGGCACACGGCTGCTGCCACGCTTTTTTACGGCGTGCTTGCTGCATGGCTGCTGACGCTGCTGCACCGCGCCTGGTGGGCGCCCGTGGTGGTGGTGGCTGCAGGCATGGTGTTGCTGGTGGCGCTGAGCCGCGTTTACCTGGGCGTGCATTACCCGAGCGATGTATTGGCGGCCATGGCATCAAGCACTGCCTGGCTGGCCATCACGTTTACCGGGGTGGCGACGTGGCGCAAGCGGCAGCGCTTTGTGCTGAACCGTTCACGACCAACCTGATCTGGGTATCAAGCGTTCATGCCATCCACCAGAAAAATCGCTGTCATCCTCAACGCGTCTGCAGGGTCGGGGTGCGATGAAAACTCGGCCCGAAGTTTTGCAGAGAAGTTTGCAGCCCATGGCATTGAAGCCAAAGTCACTCTGGCCAGGAACGGCGGTGAACTGGTGGGTGCGGCACAGCAGGCGGTGAAAGACGGCATGCCCATGGTGGCGGCAGGCGGCGGTGATGGCACGCAGAACGCGGTGGCGTCTGAACTGGTTGGCACGGACATGATTTTTGGCGTACTGCCCATGGGCACCCTCAACCACTTTGCAAAAGACCTGGGCATTCCGCTGGCCATGGACGACGCCATCGCGACGATTGCTGCCGGGCACAGCACGCAGATTGATACCGCAGAGGTCAATGGCCGCAGGTTTTTGAACAACTCCAGCCTGGGCCTGTACCCCGACACCGTGCACCTGCGCGAAATCCAGCAAAGCCGGCTGGGGCGCAGCAAGTGGCCGGCCTTCTTCTGGGCTGCGCTGACCTCGCTCAAGCGTTACCCCTTTCTTGACCTGCAACTGACGACAGACAAGCGCAGCTACCGGCAGCGCACGCCTTTTATCTTTATCGGCAACAACGACTACATCATGGAAGGCTTCAACATCGGCGCGCGCAGCAGCCTGCAGGATGGGCGGCTGAGCCTTTACTTTGCACACCGCACAGGCCGCCTCGGGCTGTTGGTGCTGGCTGTGCGCGCCGTGTTTGGCCGCCTGAAGCAGGCAAAGGATTTTGAAATGCTGCACGCCACAACGCTGACGGTTGCAAGCCGCCACCGGCATTTGCGGGTGTCTACCGATGGTGAGGTCAATGTCATGAGTACACCGCTGGTGTACAGAATTGTTCCCCGCAGCCTGAATGTGTTTGTGCCACGCCCGGCATCAACGGAAGTGAAGGAGTAAACACCATGCGCACCATCGCCCATTTGTCTGACCTGCACTTTGGCCGCGTGGATGCTGCGCTGCTGGACCCGCTGACCGAATTCCTGCACGCTGCCAGGCCCCATGTGCTGGTGGTGTCGGGCGATTTGACGCAGCGCGCCAAATCAAAAGAGTTCATCGCAGCGCGCGCCTTTCTCGATGCCTTCGACATGCCCAAAATTGTGGTGCCCGGCAATCACGACGTGCCGCTGTACCACGTGTTCCGGCGCTTTTTCAGCCCGCTTGGGAGGTACCACGAGCACATCACCACCGACATGGAACCGTTTTATGTGGACGATGAAATTGCGGTGATGGGCATCAACTCTGCCCGTTCATTGACCTTCAAGGGTGGCCGCGTGAACAGGGAGCAGCTGGAGCGGGTGCGGGCGCGCCTGGACCCGCTGCATGACAGGCTGGTCAAGGTACTCGTCACGCACCACCCGTTTGATTTGCCGGCCCACATGGACAAGGACGACCTGGTGGGCCGTGCGCGCAAGGCCATGAAGGAGTTTGCCAACAGCGGCGTCGATGTGCTGCTGGGCGGCCACATGCATACCAGCGAGGCCATCACCACAGATGCGCGTTACCAGCACGGCGCCTATTCGGCGTTGTCGATACAGGCGGGTACCGCCACGTCAACCCGGCAGCGCGGTGAGGTCAACTCGTTCAACATGCTGCGCGTGGCGTGTGACCGGGTGGAAGTCGACGAGATTGGCTGGGCTGCAGAAGAAGGCATCTTCAGGAAGACCGGCATGCAGGCTTTCACGGGGACCAAAGACGGCTGGGTGCCTGCAGGCTCCCGGGATGCGCCGCCCGCTCAGCCGCCTGTTCAGTCACCTGTTCAATAAGGCAGGGCGAACCCGTTTTTACCGGCGTTCAGGCGCAGCACAGTCGGCTTGCCTGCCACTTCCTGTGCAAAGAGCGATACGCTGGCGCCGGGCACCAGCAGGCTGCGGTCGCCGGGGCGTGAGGTGACGACAGGTACATCGGCCGGGACGATGACGGTTTTTTCGCCGTCCTTGTATTTGAGCTTGAGTGTCCTGCCTGCGGCGCTGTTCGATATCGTTCCCACATCATCAACCGTTGCATTCGTCATGGTGCTTTGCGGCAGCAGGTCAAAAAGGCGGTGGCCTTCACCAGTGCCGCGTGCTGCTTCGGGGAAGACGCTGACGGCAATGGCACGCTGCGTGCCATCGGCCTGCGGCATGGCGGCGGTGCCGATGTAGCTGCCGGGCTTGATGTCTTCAAGCCTGATGGGGTAAACCTCTGACACGACCAGTTTGTCGGAGATAAGAAGGTCAACCACCTCGCCGCTGCGGTCCTTCACCACCATGCTGGTGGGCGTGACGCTGACGATGTTGCCGCGCATGCGCACGACAGGCGGGGTTTGTGCGGCGGCAATGCTGGTGGCGAGGAAAAAAGCACAAAAGGCTGCAAAGGCACGGCGTTGTTGCATGGGGGCTCCGTTATGTTTTGTTGTGAATGCGAAAGCTATTGTGGCCGCTGGGCAA
Source organism: Polaromonas sp. (assembly GCF_016185115.1). Classification (GTDB taxonomy): domain Bacteria; phylum Pseudomonadota; class Gammaproteobacteria; order Burkholderiales; family Burkholderiaceae_C; genus Polaromonas. The sequence goes on from NZ_JACPOF010000004.1 coordinate 82,506, forward strand.
GGCAACCTGCGTTATCAATGCCAGCAGCACATATTCACCACCGCTGCATTGCTCACCTGCCGGCCTGTGACACCAGCATAGGCTTGTCTCTATAGACCTCGGGCATCACCAGCTTGAGGTTGGCAATCTTGGGCCTGTCAAACCTGGCGATGTAGGGCTGGTTGGGGTTGAGCGTGGCGTAGTCCTGGTGGTAGGCCTCGGCCGGGTAGAAGGCGATGGTGCCGCCCAGTGGGGTGAGCTGGGTCACGATTTTGTCGGGGTAGACCTTTGCCGCATCAAGCTGGGCGATGTATTTTTCAGCCACCTGCTTTTGCGTGGCGTCCTTGTAGAAGATGGCAGAGCGGTATTGCGTGCCGCTGTCGGGGCCCTGGCGGTTGAGGGTGGTCGGGTCATGCGCGACCGAGAAGTAGATTTGCAGCAGCTTGCCGTAAGACACGACTTTGGGGTCGTAGGTGACCAGCACCGATTCCGCATGGCCGGTGCGGCCAGAGCCGATCATGTTGTAGCTGGCGGTGGACTTGTCACCACCCGCATAACCCGACACGGCATTCAGCACGCCGTTGGTGTGCTGGAAAACTGCCTGCACGCCCCAGAAGCAACCGCCTGCAAAAACGGCTGTTTCGCGTGCGGCCTGCGCGGTGGCTGGTGCGTCCATCGCGGGTGGTGGCAGCTTGACGGCTTTTTCTTCCGCCAGGCTCATGCCCACACCGCCGCCAAAAAATGCAAATGCAGCCAGGGCAACAGCGCCTGTGGCAAAAAGTGTTTGTTTGATCATCATCATGCTGCCTTGAAGTTCATCGCCACGCCGTTCATGCAATAGCGCAGGCCTGTGGGTTTTGGGCCGTCATCAAACACATGGCCAAGGTGGCCGCCGCAGCGGCTGCACAGTACCTCGGTGCGTTTCATGAAAAGGGTGGTGTCGCTCTCTTCAACAACGGCGGTTTTGGCAATCGGCTGGTAAAAGCTGGGCCAGCCGGTGCCGCTTTCAAACTTGGTGGCAGACGAAAAAAGCGGCAGCGCGCAGCCGGCGCAGGCAAAGGTGCCTGGGCGCTTTTCCTTGTTCAAGGGGCTCGTGTAGGGTGTCTCGGTGCCGGCTTTTCGCAGCACGCTGTACTGGTCTGGCGTGAGCAGCTTCTTCCACTAGGCGTCGGTTTTCACGATTTCATAGGCGCGCGCCGCGTGTGCGGGCGACGACAGCAGCAGGCCGCGTGCGCCGGCAATCAGGGCAGGGATGGCGGCCAGGCTGAAAAGGGAGTTTCGTCTCGACATCATGTTGTAGTCTTTCTTTGTACTTGATGAATCAGTGGAGGTAGGAGTGTTGGTCTGGCCAACAGTTCATTTCTTACGGTTGTTGCCGTTCCCGCACGATTACTTCTGTTTACGCTGGCAAACTCCAAACCGATTCAAAATACCGCAAAACAGCTAAAAACCCGCGTCTTGTAGGGGCATTGCGCCGCAGTCCTACAGTCGGGCAAACACGACCCGCCTAGACTCGGGCCTGCATATGACGACACCCCCAAACCCGTCCGGTATGTCCGGTACGTACACCTCCCGCTTCAGGCAGTTCGCAGACCGTGCCTGGTACCACCTGCGCCACCCCACCCGGCGCGGTGTTCTGCTTGCTGTGGCGGCAGTACCGGCGCTGTTGCTGCTGTATGTGTTGTTGCTGATTCCTTTCACGCCCAGCATTTCAGACCTGCGAAAAGCCAAGACAGCCAAGCCCTCCGTGGTGCTGTCGGCTGATGGCAAGGAACTGGCAGTCTTCAAGCGCGCCAACCGTGACTGGGTCAAGCTTGAAGACATTTCACCTAATGTCGTGAATGCGCTGATTGCGACTGAAGACCGCCGTTTTTATGATCATCACGGCATGGACTTCAAGCGCACCGCCGCAGCCGCAGTCAACACCTTCAAGGGTGACCTGCAGGGCGGCTCGACCATCACGCAGCAGCTGGCGCGCAACCTGTACCCGGAAGACATTGGCCGCTCGGCCACGCTGACGCGCAAGATCAAGGAGGCCATCACGGCGCTCAAGATTGAGTCGGTCTACACCAAGGACGAGATTCTTGAGACCTACCTGAACACCGTGCCATTTCTCTACAACGCCTACGGCATAGAGATGGCGGCGCGCACCTACTTTGACAAATCTGCCGATGAGCTGGATGTGCTTGAAAGCGCGACCCTGATCGGCATGCTCAAGGGCACCAGCTACTACAACCCCGTGGTCAACCCCGGCCGCGCGCTTGAGCGGCGCAACACGGTGCTGGCGCAAATGGTCAAGCACGGCAAGGTGCCTGAAGCAAAGCTCGCAGCGCTGAAGAAGATGCCGCTCAAGGTTGATTTTGAGCGCCAGGAAGAACCGCTCGGTTCTGCACCGCACCTGGCGCAGCAGCTCAAGCGCTGGCTGATTGAGTGGGCCGACAGGAACGACTACAACATCTATGCCGATGGCCTGGTGGTGCGCACCACCCTCGATTCGCGCCTGCAGAACATGGCCAATGCAGCCGTCACCATGCAGATGGACAGGCTGCAGGCAGTGGTCAATTCAGACTGGCGCCTGACCTCTGGCTGGAATGCCAAAACACGGCCGGGCCAGGCGCGTGAGCTGGTGCTGGGTTTCATACGCGACTCGAAAGAATACAAGGCCGCGCGGGCTGCAGGCTACAGCGATGATGAGTCGATCAAGGCCATTCAGGGCAATGCGACCGTCCTGCAGAAACTGCGTAATGACAAGCTGCGCCTGCAGGCCGGCTTCATGGCCGTAGATCCGACCAACGGCCATGTGAAAGCCTGGGTCGGCAGCCGTGACTACGCCAGCGACCAGTTTGACCATGTTTCGCAGGCGCGCAGGCAGCCGGGCTCGACCTTCAAGCCTTTTGTGTATGCCGCAGCATTTGAAAACGGCTCACGCCCCAATGATGTGTTTGTGGACCAGGCGCTGGAAATCCCCTTGGGTAATGGTGCCTTCTGGCGGCCCGGCGATGCGGGTGGCCCCAGCGGCGCCACCATGACCTTGCGCCAGGGTTTGATGTATTCAAAAAACAGCATCACTGCGCAGGTCATGCAGGGCGTAGGCCCGCAGCATGTGGCCAAACTGGCGAAATCAATGGGCGTACGGCAGAGCAAGATGGACGAGGTGCTCTCGCTCGCACTGGGCACCAGCCCTGTAACCCTGAAAGAAATGGTCACCAGCTACAGCACGCTGGCCAATGACGGGCGCTATATCGAGCCCATGATGATTGCCCGCGTGGAAGACCGCAATGGCAAGGTGCTGGAGCAAATGGTTGAACCCGTGGCTGAAACAGCGATGCAGACGACTGTGGCCCAGACGGTTGTAGATGTGTTGCGCGGCGCCGTTGACCAGGGAACCGGCGCGGGCATACGCAGCCGCTACGGCATACGCGCTGACGTGGCCGGCAAGACCGGTACGACGCAGGACAACACTGATGCCTGGTTCATCCTCATGAGCCCGCAACTGGTGGCGGGTGCCTGGGTCGGGTTTAACGACAACCGCGTGACCATGGGCTCGGGCTGGGGCCAGGGTTCACAGGCGGCACTGCCCATCGTCGGCGAGTTTTTCAGGCGCGCCTACCGTGACAGGGTGGCAGATGTGAATGCCAGATTTACAGCCCCACGCGACACCAGTGTGGCGGACCCGGCCCCTGTAGAGATTGAGGTCAACAGAACACCTGCGCCTGTTGAGGAACCGAGTCCCATAGACCGAAGCGTGAGTTTTGCCAACCCCGCCGCGCCGCGCGAGGGCAGCTGGCAGCCTTCGCCCGGCATCAGATATGTCACTGTACAAGTGCCTGCTGCAGAATTACAGGGACCGCAGCCGGTGGCCAATGCCGATATCGTTCCGCGCGACCTGCAGCCGCCGGAGCCCCGCAGGCCTTGATGCCGCCAGCAGGAACCGCCACAAGCCTTTAAGCTGGCGACATGAATTCGTTCAAAAAGCCGGTTCTCATGACTATTGCGAAAGTTCTCCATCGGGCGTCATGGTCGGCATTGATGGCCGGATGTGCCTTGCTTGCAGCCTGCAACCAGTGGTCGGAGGACTCGCCGCAGGATGACATCCAGCAAAAACTGGTCGGCAGCTGGCTGCGCGAATACAACCAGGAAGGCGCCCATGTACGCCGTCTGCTGGTGCTGGGGTCTGATGGCCAGTTCACCGAATCTGCAAAGGTCGTGATGGGTGATGCGGTGACAACGCACCAGCATGCGGGGCGCTGGCTTTATGACGGCATGAACCTCAAGCGCCACTACACCAGCTTTGACGGCGTGCAACCCTCATCACCGGTACTGCCCTATGCCACCTTCCAGGTGAGGTTTGAATCCAGCCGCGAACTGGTTGGCACAGATAACGTGCGCAGGCGGGAAGTGCGTTACCAGCGGGTGGAAGATGGCTCGGCGCTTTGAGGAGTTTTAACGGCCCATGAAGGGCCCATGCAAACAGGCCGGTTCTGCCGGCCTGTTTAACTCGGGGAGACTGTATCTCCCGGAGCTTTGATGCCCTCAGGGCATCTAAAAAGTCGAGGCACCATGCAAGTGCCGTGGCGCTGATCAGCGCTTGTCCAGATCCTTGTGCCACTGGGTGCCGGCATCCCTGGCCTTGTCTGCTGCGTCTTCAATGTTTTCCTTCACGTCGCCGACGGTCTTCTGTGCCTTGCCTGCAAATTCACGTGCGTGGCCTTTGGCTTCCATTTGTTTGTTACCCAAAGCCTTGCCGGTGTGCTCCTGGATCTCGCCAGCAGCTTCCTTGATCTTGCCTTTGACCTGGTCCTTGTTCATGAGTTTTCCTTTCGGTTGGACATGGAAAATTCCATGCCTTCAAGTTAATGGCAATGAAAATTCTGCAAAGCAGGGATGCGCCGCAGCGTTTTGTCAGAACCGGCCTACACCGTCGTTACAGGTAAAAACATGCGGCCATGCCTGTGTAAACGCCTATGGACAAGGTGATGCCGGACGCCCAGGCATGTGAGTTCAGTCGAGTGCTGTGTTGCCCTAAAGACCCAGGGCCTTGTACACACGCAGCGCAGCATATGCGTCGTTGGCGGCATAAACAAGTTGCGACTCGTTGAGTCTGTCATTGGCCCAGTTTGACGTGGCGGCTTTTTTTGACTTGATGAATCGCTTGTTGAACAGCACAGCCACTGCGCCGCGTACGCCCATGTCCTTGCGGTAGCCGCGTTCGCGAAAAATCACGTTCAGTTCCAGCACGCCCTGCAGGTCAACACCGAGCTTGTGGATGATGCGGCGGCGGTCATCGCCCAGGCCGAAGCCAGCCTTGATGATGTGCGGTGATTCGAGCAGCACGCCGACGGCGCGGCGGCATTCGGCATCGGTGAGCTGGAAGATCCAGGCTTTTTCAAGCGTTGACAGCTGTACGATGTGCGGCCCGTCGCTGGCCTCGTTCTTGAGGAAGGTGGGTTTGGATTCGGTATCGAAGCCCAGCACTGTTTCGCCTGCCAGGTCTTTCAATGCCTGGGCCGCCTGTTCAGGCGTAGCCACGACCTGGATCTGGTTCAGGTCCAGCCGGTCAAAGACTTCAAGCAGTGCAATTTCTTCCTTGCTGGGTGTGTGGAGTTTAGGGCCTGTTAACATTATTTTCAGGAGTGCGAACGGGGTAAAAACAGCGCCAATCAAGGCGCGCGACGACGGCAAGGCTCCTGCCTTGCCTAGGAGTGCAACGCTGAGTGGCGCTGTTTTTACCCCGTTCCCTGCGGGTTGTGATCAAAAGGGCCGTGCGCGGCGTTGCAAAGCCTTGCCGGGGTCTACCCCGGCTGCGTTTTGCGCCTTGCGCACAGCCCTTTTGAATCACAACGCACCTCCTGAAAATAATGTTAACAGGCCCTAATCATGTATGGATCAAAATAGGGTCTCGAGGCCTTCAGGCTGTCGTAGCCTGTGTGCGCAAGCCACAGAGCTTACCTGTTCAACCCGATGACACTCCCTTTGCTCACCACATAACCGGTACAAACATTCATGGCAACAGCCCAGGCCATCACGACGGACGAGTTCAAACTCTTTCCGTCACCACGCAACCGCCATCGCACCATTTTTGAATGTCAGGTGTTTGTGCCTTACCCCTACATGCTGATTGACATGGATAGCTACGGCTTCAAGGGCAAATCAAGCCTCTTTGCAGCCTACAGGCTCAGCGATGAAAAGAATGGCCAACTGGTGACGCTTGAGCTGCCTGAAGACGAGATCAAATTCAAAAAACTCTTTGTGCCGGATTGACGTGCCGGATTGAACCCTGATGAACAGCAAGACAAAAACAGGATTGAGTGGATTGGCCGGCCTGGGTGGGCTGGTGTATTCAACCGACGCGGGCCGCATGTGCCCTGACTGTCGCCAGCCGGTAGCGAGCTGTACCTGCAAACGGTCGGTGATCCCCAAAGGCGACGGGGTGGTGCGCGTGAGCCGCGAGACCAAGGGCCGGGGTGGCAAGAGCGTGACGCTTGTGAAAGGCCTGGCGCTGGATGCTGACGCACTTGCACAGGTCGGCAAACAACTGAAGACTGCCTGCGGTTCTGGCGGCACCGTGAAGGAAGGCGTGATAGAAGTGCAGGGTGACCATGTCGACACCGTGATGGCGGCGCTGCAGAAGCAGGGCCATCTCGTCAAAAGGGCAGGCGGCTAGCCGGGCGATTTGATGGCAGCAGAGGGTGGCTGTAACAGCGTGACTGACAGCCTGATGGGCCCCAGCATTTTTTGCAGTCCGGCCTGCACGCTTTGAACGTTGCTGCGCTGCGGGTCAAACGCGACAGCCAGCGCTGCTGGCTCCATGGACACGCGTGTGCTGCCTTTGTCCACGCCCGCTGTGGCCTCACCAAGTGCGATTATTTTCTGGCGCATTGCTTCGTTGCGTGTGACGGGGCCATCCCATGCAAAAAAGGCCATCTGGTGCTTGTTGGCCAGCGTGCGTTGAAGCAGGGCATGGTCGTACACCGCCGCGATGCGGTCTTCGACGCAGTAGCCACAGGCGACGGCTGCCGTGCCAGCCAGTGCCAGCCACAGACAGAGCGCATGGCGGGTGAGTCGAACTTTCATTTGCCGGCCCCCGCCTGGGGCTTGCCCGCCTGCGCATCGACCCAGTGAAAATAGGCCATGTATTGCCGGATCTCGGCGTCCCCCAGGCCCTGGTTGGGCATGGGAATGTTGTTGTATTCCTTGAGCATGGCCTTGGCATCGGCATCGGTCTGCAGCATCTTGTCGGGTGACTTGAGCCATTGCGCCAGCCAGGCGTCGGTGCGCCGTCCGGTCACGCCAGCGAGGTCGGGCCCGAGCTTTTTGCCCTGGCCAATTGAATGGCAGGCCAGGCATTTGCTTTCAAACGCCAGCTTGCCTGCGGCCGTGCCCGCGTCTTTTGGCGTGGCTGTGGCCTCCATGTTGTGGTGTTCCAGTTCGCTTTCTTTTGGTTTATCTTCGGTAGATATCAGGCCGACAGCGCCCTGTGAAGCGTTGGCGAAGTGGTGATCCACCATGATGTAGGAGCCGGCTTCCGGGATGATCATTTCAACAATCGCGCTGTTGCTGGAGCCCAGCAGCACCGTCTGCATGCCGCGCATCTGGTTGTCGGGGTTGCCGTCCATCCAGACGCGGTCAAAAATCGTTCCAACCACGTGAAAGCTGGATGTCCTGCTTGGACCCACGTTGAGTACAAACAGCCTGACGCGTTCGCCCGGTTTGGCGGGCAGCGGATTTTTCACCATGCCGTTATGAACGCCGTTAAACACGGTATGCGTTGGCTGCGCGGCCTTCAGGCGTTCGTTGTCAAGCACATAGAGCGGCGCACCGTCAGCCTTGCGGCCATCCGCATCGGGCCTGGCGTAAAACTCGCTTTGGACAACCAGGTATTCGCGGTCCACCTTGGTTGGGTAGCCTTCACGCGGTTCCACAATCACCGCGCCGTACATGCCCGAGGCGATGTGTTCAAGAATCATCGGCGTGCCGCAGTGGTACATGAAGACCCCCGGGTAATTGAGCGTGAACTCAAACTCTATGGTCTGCCCCGGTGCCACCGAACGGTACTTGTCCTGGGGTGAGACCATGGCTGCGTGAAAGTCCATGGAATGCATCATTGGCGCGGCTGTCATGGCGATGCCGGGTGCAACTTCATCGCTGCGGTTGGTCATGCTGAAGCGGATCTTGTCGCCCACCCGTGCCCGAATCGCCGGACCAGGCACCTGGTCGCCAAATGTCCAGGCGCTGAACTTCACGCCGGGGGCGATTTCAATGATCTTGTGGGTTGTGTCGAGCCTGATCACTTTGACGGGTTCTGGGTCTAGCGGCTTGAGCGCCGCACTCATGTTCAGGGAGGCACCGCTGGCAAACGCGCCGGTGTGCCGTTCGTTGCTGAGCCGGGCCGGGGCTGGTTTCAGGTCCATGCTGGCCGGATCGTAGCGATCAACCACGGCTGTAGGTGCTGGATTGCAGGCACACAGGGCGAATGCAGCGCTGCACCCCGCGAGAAAACGGCAGATTGCGGTGTACATCGATGGCGCCTTTTGTAATGGTTGGTCGCTTGCATGATGTTCCCGGGCTGCGGAGTTTTATATGATGCAGATCAATGAAGTGCTCAATAGGGGCATGCCAAAAACCTTTGCTCATTCTGCATGACCATGGATTCCGAACAACTGGAACTCTTGCTGACCCGCGAGATGCCTTATGGAAAATACAAGGGCAGGGTGATTGCTGATCTGCCGGGCAACTACCTGAACTGGTTTGCCCGCGAAGGCTTTCCCAAGGGTGAAATCGGGCGCCTGCTGGCCCTGATGCAGGAGATTGACAGCAACGGACTCAAACCGTTGCTGGATCCGCTGAGAGGCAGAAACCCCCGTTGAAGTGCCGGCCATGTTTTGCCATTGGATTTGAAAAGGCACGATGTAACGGGTTTAGGCAAGCGGGGGCCGCGGGACTGGCTTCGCCAGACCGCAGGCGCCGTCCCCTGAGAGGGGAGAGGAGGCTACACGCAGTGAGCCTCAACAGGGGTGAACCTGTTTATTTTTTCATCTCGTCTTTCTTGGCCATGCCGTCCTTGGCCATTGCATCCTTGCCCATCGCGTCTTTTTTCATGGCATCTTTTTTCATGCCGTCCTTGGCCATGCTGTCCTTCTTCATGCCGTCTTTGGCCATGGCTTCAGGCTTTGCCATCGCATCCTTGCCCATGGCATCTTTTTTCATGGCGTCCTGGGCCATGGCGCTGCCGGCGAAGAGCACGCATGCGGAGATCAGGGTTGCAGTGAGGTTTTTCATGTTGTCGTCCTTGGTAAAAATGATTGATCAATCGTTGAATGAATGGCACAGGGATGTGCCGCGTCTGGGGTAAGCCGATCGCTCAGCTGCCCCCGAACCAGTTGTAGCCCTGGTCTTCCCAGTAGCCGCCAGGGTAGGTGTTGGTCACAAAGATCGCCTGGATATGTTTCGGATTTTTGTAGCCCAGCTTGGTGGGCATGCGCAGCTTCATCGGGAAGCCGTATTTGGGCGGCAGCACCTGGCCGTCGTAGGTGAGTGCCAGCAGCGTCTGCGGGTGCAGGGCGGTTGGCATGTCTATGCTGGTGAAGTAGTCGTCTGCACACTTGAAACCGACGTACTTTGCGGTGGTGTCTGCGCCAATCAGTTTGAGAAAGCTGGCGAAGGGCACGCCGCCCCATTTGCCGATGGCGCTCCAGCCTTCGACGCAGATGTGGCGCGTGACCTGGTCTGCCTGCGGCATGGCACGCAGCTCCGGCAGCGACCACTTGCGTTTGTCGGTGACCATGCCCGCCACTTCCAGGCGAAAGCCTTCCTCGGGAACCACACGCACTTCGTCTTCGCCGTAGTAGGCATTGAAGGGGAAGGGCCGGGTGATCATCGACTCGGGGTAGGTTGGGGCCAGCCGGTTGGGATCGAAAAGCAGTCCCTGCAAATCGTCGTTGATACGGGATATGCGGCCCAGGGCGGCATTGATGCTGGCGCTGTCGTCCAGCACGCAACCGGTCAGCATGGACAGGCCGCCCAGCGTGAGCGTTGAACGCAGAAAATTGCGGCGGGGGTTGCTCAGCTTGTTGGCGATGGCGATGCGGTCGACAGCTTCTTTCAAAACTGCATCTGAATCGATGCCGAGCTTGCGGGCTTGTTTGATGTTCATGAGATTTCTCCTGGCGCCTAGCGTCCGCGAACCATGTAGACCAGCGTTTTCGGTACCAGTGCGACCATGACAACGTGGATGACGACGAAGGCTGCGAGGCCGGCCATTGAAAAGAAGTGGACGAAGCGTGCGCCTTCATAGCCACCCATGAACTCACGCAGGATGGGGAACTGAACCGACTTCCACAGCACCAGGCCGGACAGCACAAGCACGATGCTGTCTACCATCACAAAAAGGTAGGCCAGGCGCTGCACTGCGTTGTAGTGGGTGGGGTCGGCATGCGCCAGCTTTCCCTTGAGCGCCGCCAGCATGTCGGCCACCAGTGCGCGTGGCGAGAGCGGAAAGAATTTGTGAAACAGGCGCTTGCTGAAGATGTTGAAAGCCAAATAGAGCAAGCCGTTGAAAATCAGCACCCACATGGCGGCAAAGTGCCACATCAGGGCGCCGCCCAGCCAGCCGCCCAGGGTGATGTCTGCCGGTATGGCGAAACCGAGAAACGCCGTCGCGTTATAGATGCGCCAGCCGCTCATCATCAGCAGCACGACCGCAATGGCATTGAGCCAGTGCATGGCGCGCAGCCAGCCGGGGTGTATCAAGGGTTTGGTGCTCATGGTGAGGTCCTCGTTTTGCGGTCTTGCCGCTTTGTTGTATTTGCAGGATTGGTCGCGGCAATACGCCAGGTCTTACAACTGTTTTGATTTTTTTTGGGATCAAGGTGCCTGAAGCACGCGGGGCAAGCTATACGAAGTGAGCGACCGTGGGGGGTTCTTCTTCGCAAGCAGGGGCCGCGGAACTGGCTTTGCCAGGCCGCAGGCGCAGCGGCCCCCTCGGGGGGCAGGGAGCTACACGCAGTGAGCGAGCGTGGGGGCTCTTCTTTGCAAGCAGGGGCCGCGGAACTGGCTTTGCCAGGCCGCAGGCGCAGCGGCCCCCTCGGGGGGCAGGGAGCTACACGCGGTGAGCGGGCGTGGGGGCTCTTCGTCGCAAGCAGAAGCCGCGGAACTGGCTTTGCCAGGCCGCAGGCGCAGCGGCCCCCTCGGGGGGCAGGAAGCTACACGCGGTGAGCGGGCGTGGGGGCTCTTCTTTGCAAGCAGGGGCCGCGGAACTGGCTTTGCCAGGCCGCAGGCGCAGCGGCCCCCTCGGGGGGCAGGGAGCTACACGCAGTGAGCGACCGTGGGGGCCATTTACATCCTGAGGTTCTTGTTAAAGAACTCCAGGGTCCGTCCCCAGGCCAGTTTGGCGGCGGCTGCATCAAAGCGCGGCGTGGTGTCATTGTTGAAGCCGTGCTGGGTGCCGGGGTACTGGTACGCGGTGTGCGGCACATTGGCGGCCTTGAGCGCTGCTTCATAGGCTGGCCACGAGGCGTTGATGCGTTCGTCAACAGCGGCGAAATGCATCAGCAGGGGTGCCTTGACCTTGGCGGCATCGGCGGGTGATGGCTGGTTGCCGTAGAAGGGCACGCCTGCATTGAGCTCGGGCATGCGCACCGAGAGCATGTGCACCATGCCGCCGCCGTAGCAAAAGCCGACTGCGCCGATCTTGCCGTTTGACTCAGGTCGGTTCTTCAGGAAGTTGGCGCCCGCGACAAAATCCTCCAGCGCTTTTTTCTGGTCGAGTTTGGCGAACTGTTCGCGCGCCTTGTCTTCATCGCCTGGGTAACCGCCCAGTGGGGTGAGGGCGTCAGGCGCGAAGGCGACAAAGTTGTCGAGCGCCAGGCGGCGGGTGATGTCTTCAATGTGGGGGTTGAGGCCGCGGTTTTCATGAATGACCAGCACCGTGGGGAGCTTGCCCGTCATGCCGGCAGGTTTTGCCAGATAACCTTTCATGGTGCCGTTGCCCGCGGTTGATGGGTATTCAATCATCGCGGCCTGGATGCGTTTGTCGTCCTTGGGCACGACCTGCGCACGGGCGAAGTCGGGGCTCAGGGCCGCGAGCAGGCCGGCCGCCGTCACGCCGCCGACCGCAAACTTCTGCGCCCGGTCAAGAAAACCGCGCCGGTCTATGGTGCCGTGCACATAGGCATCAAAAAGAATCAGCAGTTCCTGGTCGAAATCCTGGGCGGTCTTCAGTTGCATGGCTATCGCTCCTTGCGGTGGGTTGGGTGACAAGAATCCTGAGGCTGCGCCGGCGTCAAGGCTGCCTTGGAGATCGCAGCATAACGCTCGCGGTGAACCATGGACACCCGGCTTTCCCCTGCCTGTCGCTGCGTGGGGCCCCCTTTTCGTGCGCTATGGAAAGCGTAGCTGGTTGCGTTGGGACAACAACGACCGGCGGGGTTTTGCCTTCCGGGGCTGTTTTGATCCTATAGTTTGAAACCGGTGGTAACAGTAAGTTGTGCAGGCGTAACAGGTGTGGGAATGGCCACGCCGGCGCGAGTACCATCAAAACGCACGGAACACTGTGCAGGTGGCCCGGGCGGACTGCCTTGAAAACACAACAACAGGAGTTACCGTGAACCTGACTGGCTTGCTCATGACCTTTCTCGGCTTGCTGCTGGGCGCCGTGATCGGCATAGGCGGATATGTCTGGTGGCTACGCAGGCAGGCCAGCGAGTCGCTTCGCCTGCCGGACAAATGGCCCCTGGTTTCCCGGGTGCTGATCACCAATGAAGAATACGAAGTGCTGAAGTGGCTGCGCACGACTTTTCATGACCACATGGTGATGATCAAGCTGCCTGTGCTGCGTTTCACCAAACCGACAGACCTTGACAAAAACGGCGGCGGCAAACGCTGGCAGGATTTGCTGGGCGGCGTCTACTGCACCTTCACCATCTGCACTGCCAATGGCAACGTGGTCGGTTGTGTCGATGTGCCGGGCAAACGTGGCATCAGCAAGTCGGCCCGTCAGGTCAAGGAATCGTTGCTGGAAGACTGCCGCATCGCCTACACGCTGGTTCGCAGTACGGCATTGCCCAGTGGCAGCGCGATGCGTGCTGCCTTTCTGGGTGAGGTGGAGGTGGAAGAGCAGGTCGAGCACCAGCCGACCAGGGGCGGGGACAGCAGCTTCCACGCTGACCTGGACAGCTTCACCCGGCAAAAGCGCCTGGCTGCAAAAGATGCTGCGCTCAGGGAGCTCAACAAGGGCAACGACGTCAAACCCGAGCCCAAAACGCAACCGGCGGGTTTTAACCCCGATGGCACCGGGTCTTTCACCACGAGGAAGCCTGACCGTTTCCCGCAGCAGTGGGATGACTCATTTATCGGCATGGATGAAAGCCGGCCTGCAAAGCTGAGCTAGTTTTCCGCTCTGGCACTGCGCGCCGGGGAGGGAGCTAAATACGGCGGCTGCGTAATGGCTTTCGCCATTTTTTCGCGGGCATGGTGTAAATTCTTTGCTGTCATTTCGCATTGCGTGCCACGCGTATTGCGCTTTACCCATCACGTTTTTGTAGTTGCAGCCCCGGCTGTGCTGCATGCCATCTTTTCTAAAGGATTCACCGCATGCCCCACAGCGTTTCGCTGATCAGTACTATCGCCGCCGGTCTTGGCCTGGCCCTCATCTTTGGTTTTATTGCTGCGCGGCTACGCCTGCCGGCCCTCGTCGGCTATTTGCTTGCTGGCGTTGTCATCGGCCCTTTCACACCGGGTTTTGTGGCTGATGCCGAAATTGCCAGCCAGCTGGCCGAAATCGGTGTGATGTTGCTGATGTTTGGTGTGGGTCTGCATTTTTCGCTGGACGATTTGCTGGCGGTGCGCAAGATCGCCGTGCCGGGCGCCGTGGTCCAGATGACCGTGGCGACTGCATTGGGCATGGGGCTGGCGCACTGGTGGGGCTGGAACCTGGGCGGTGCCCTGGTGTTTGGCCTGTCGCTGTCATGCGCCAGTACCGTGGTGTTGCTGCGCGCGCTGGAGAGTCGCAACATTCTGGACTCCGCCAACGGCCGCATCGCTGTCGGCTGGCTGGTGGTTGAAGACCTGGCCATGGTGCTGGTGCTTGTGATGCTGCCGCCGCTGGGCGGCTGGCTGTCTGGCAAGGCGGGCTCTGATGTGAATGCCCTCTGGAAGACGCTGGGCGTCACCCTGCTGCAGGTGGGCGGTTTTGTGGCGCTGATGCTGGTGGTGGGCAGGCGCTTCTTCCCGTGGGTGTTGTGGCAGGTGCAGCGCACCGGCTCGCGCGAGCTGTTCACGCTGTGCGTGGTGGCTGCGGCAGTCAGCATTGCCTACGGCTCGACCATGCTGTTCGGCGTGTCGTTTGCGCTCGGTGCCTTTTTTGCAGGCATGGTGATGCGTGAGTCGGAGTTCAGCCACCGTGCGGCGGAAGAGTCGCTGCCGCTGCGTGACGCTTTTGCGGTCCTGTTTTTTGTATCGGTCGGCATGCTGTTCGACCCGTGGGTGATCATCGAGCGGCCGCTGCAGGTGCTGGCAGTGGTTGGCATCATCGTGGTGGGCAAGTCGCTGGCGGCGGGCATGCTTGTCATGGCTTTCCGCTATCCGCTCAACACCGCACTGACGGTGTCGGCCAGCCTGGCGCAGATTGGCGAGTTCTCTTTCATCCTGGTCGGGCTGGGCGCATTCTTGGGTTTGCTGCCGCCCGAGGGGCAAAGCCTGGTGCTGGCGGGCGCGCTGATTTCGATTGCCACCAACGAGCTGGTTTTCAAGGCCGTGTCGCCGCTGCAGAAATGGCTACTGGCCAAATCACCGCTGGCCCGCAAGCTGGAGGCACGCGACGACCCGACAGCCGAGCTGCCTGCGACGACCGAAGCCAAATACCTGGCGAAGCACGTCGTGCTGGTGGGCTACGGCAGGGTGGGGCGGCGCATAGCGGAGGCCCTGACGGCCAGGCAGATTCCCTTTGTGGTGGCCGAGCAAAACCGCGAGATGGTCGAGCGCCTGCGCGCCCAGGGCATCCCCGCAGTTTCGGGTGACGCCGCAGAGCCTGATGTGCTGATACAGGCCCACATCGCGCATGCCCGCATGCTGGTGATCGCCACGCCAGACACGCTGGATGTGCGCCAGATGATCGCGTCGGCACGGGCGTTGAACCCGACCATAGAGACCGTGGTGCGTACGCACAGCGAGGCTGAGGCGAAGCTGCTGGCCACCGAGAATGCCGGGCACATATTTCTGGGTGAACACGAACTCGCGTTGTCGATGACGCGGCATGTGCTTGAGCGGGTGGGGCCTGAGCCTGCTTGACGCCTGCCAGCAGTTTTTTTCGAAAAACAGCTGTTATAGCTATAACAGCTGTTTCCGAGCCCCTGCAACCACGGGTTGAAGGCCAAAAACCACCGAAAAAGCGCGAAAAATGGCCATTTCTAAGTGCCAAATCGGGCTGCAGGCCAATAAATACGCACGTGAGCAGCTACGTAATTGATAGCAATTTTGCTCTTTCGTTTACAGGCCCTGGTGATTGCAGGCTGCCCGGATGCTGGACAGCGCGGCCGTCAAACCCGGCAAAGCGCCGAAGCCGTCAAATTCTCGTGCGGCCGATTTACCAGCCAGTCGTCCGCCATCCGCCCGTGTGTAAACACCGCCGAACAGGCGGCTTCAAAAGCCTGCTGCCCGCCGGCCATGGCCGCCCCCACCATGCCTGCCAGCACATCGCCCGTACCGGCAGTCGCCAGCAGCGCATTGCCTGTGGGGTTGATGCAGCTGGTCTGGCCTGGTGACGCGATCACGCTGCCTGAGCCTTTGAGCACCACCACCACGCCGAAACTTTCAGCCAGTTGCGCCGCGACCTTGAGCCGGTTGGCCTGCACATCGGCTGCTGTGATGCCTGCCAGCCGCGCGGCTTCCAGCGGGTGCGGTGTGAGCACGGTCTTGTAGCCGCGTCCATGCCGCGCCTTCAGCAGCGTCTGCAAGGCGCTGTCGCTGGCAATGGCATTGAGCGCATCGGCGTCCAGCACCAGGCGCGGTGCACTCGACAGCACTTTGGGCAGCACGGCCCTGACAGCCTCACCGCCACCACAGCCGCAGACGACCACCTGGGTTTTCAGGTCAAGCGCATCCGGGCTGCGAAACATGAGCTCGGGTTGAACGGGGTCCACCGTCAGCGCGGTCTGGCCTTCCTCACCCAGCAGGGCCACAAACACCCGGCCCGCACCGTTGAAAAGTGCTGCCCGCGCCGCCAGCAGTGCAGCGCCAGCCATGTGGCTTCTGGCGGTCGATTCGCCGCCGATGACGGCTACATCGCCGAAGCTGCCTTTGTGGCTGGCGTGCGTGGCGAGGACCCGTGAGCGCGGCAGCGCGCGGTCTTCGCCCAGCAGCCGGGCGTCGGGAGGGGGGCTAGTCGTGACGCCAAGGTCATCAAACCAGACCTCGCCTGCGCAGTCGCGACCTTGCGCCGTGAAAAGACCGGGTTTGAGCGTCAGCAGGCTCAAGGTAAAACGCCTGCCGGATGATGAGGCGTTCGACGATGGCAGGATGTGCCCGGTGTCGGCATCCAGCCACGTGGGTACATCCACGCAGAGGCAGGGCTGGCCGCTGGCCTGGATCAGTGCCAGCCAGGCATGAATTTTTGCGCTGCCGGGGCGCTGGGGGTCTGCTGTTGCGCCTATGCCCAGCAGGGCATCAATGCAGAAGTCAAAGTCAGCGGGTGGCTGCTCTGCCACGGGCACGCCTGCTGCCAGGGCGCGCCCGTGTGAGAGCTGTGCGTCAGGCGGCAAAGCTGCCTTGCCGGCCAAGCCCGTTGAGGGACCTGTCCAGGTCAACACCACGTTTTTGCCCCAGCGGTGCAGATGTAGCGCCGCCTCAAAACCGTCGCCGCCGTTGTTGCCGGGGCCGCAGGCGATCCAGATGCGCTGTGCATGCGGTGCGAGGGCCAGCGCGAGTTTTGCGGTGGCCAGCCCTGCACGCTGCATCAGCGTGTGCGCGGGCAGGGCGGCGGCAGCCTGTTGTTCCATCGCACGGGTGGTGGCGACGCTGTAAAGCGGGAGGCTTGTGGCTCTGGTGAAACGGGTGATTCGCTGCATGGCCTGATTGTGCTGCAGCGCCCGGCTGTTTCAGGCGTCAGGCCAGGCGGCTGATGTCCAGGCCTTCCATGTCGATGTCGGGCTTCCTGCCTGCCATCATGTCGGCCAGCGCACGCGCGCTGCCGCAACTGAGCGCCCATCCGCTGGAGCCATGCCCCAGGTTGAGCCACAGCCCGGCGATGCCGCTGTTGCCAATGATGGGCGGGCCGTCCGGGAGCATGGGGCGTGCCCCTTTCCACTCCTGCACGCTCGCGCCTGTATTCGAATGCTGCGCCGCGCCGGGAAACCAGTCGTGCAGAACCTTGTAAAGCGTCTGTATGGACGCGGCGCGTTTGCCCTCCAGCGTGCCGCCGATCTCGGCGCTGCCGGCCACGCGCACCCGGTTGCCCAGGCGCGAGATGGCCACCTTGTAGCGCTCGTCCATCAACGAGGAGCGCGGCGCATTGAGCGGCTCACGGATAGGCGCGCTGATCGAATAACCATAGACGGCTGCCATGGGGATCTTCAGGCCCATGGGCCTCAAGAGCCGCGCGGATGCCAGTCCCGCGCACATGACGATGCGGTCAAAGCTGCGCGGCGAAGTCTCGCCCTTGATGAGCAACCGTCCCGGGCCTGATTTGTCGATATGCGCAACATCAGTGTTGAACTCGAAATTCACGCCTGAGCGCTGGGCCTCGTTCTTGAGCAGCAGCGCGAACTGGCGGCAGTTGGCGACCTCGTCATTGGGCAGATGAATGCCGCCCAGGAACTGCGTGTCGGTGTTGATGGCCGGTTCAATCTTGCGCACCTCGTCGGCAGGCATTTCCTTGAAACTCACACCGGCTTCACGCAATACCTGCAGGCCGGGCTGCACCAGCTTGCTGTCTTTTTCACTGCGCAGCAAGACCATGTAGCCGGGGCTGCGGTCGTATTCAAGCTGCAGTTCAGCCGTCAGGTGGTGCAGACGTTCGCGGCTGTAAAAAGCCAGTCGCTGCAGGCGTGCGCGGTTGGCCAGGTAGGTGTCGAGCTTGCAGGCGCGCCACCATTTCCACATCCACGCGATGTCGCTGCCGGACAGCGGCAGGCCTATCTTGACGGGCGCATGGCGGCTGAACAGGTGGCTGAACACCTTGCCCGGCATGCCGGGTGCGGCCCAGGGCGTGACATAGCCGGGGGCGACCACGCCTGCGTTGGCAAAACTGGTTTCTTCAGCAGCGGCGCCGCGTCTCTCAAAAACCGTGACCTCATGGCCGTCTGCAGCGAGCTCATAAGCGGTGGTGATGCCGACGATGCCGGCGCCGATAACGGCAATTTTCATGCGCGCTCCGTCCTGTTGCACATCCACAGGGCAGCGCTATAAATACGGGGGGTCATTGTTGTTGGTGTTTCCGGGATTCGAAAAACCGGCAATCCGCATGGCGGACGCCGGTTTTATTGGGGTTGCGGCTGCAACAGGGCTTCGACCTGCAGGGCCAGGCCCAGCACTGCATCGTCTTTCATGGCAGATTGCCAGATCATCAGGCCGACGGGAAGTTCGCTGCGGTCGTGGCAGGGCAGGGATATCGAGCAGCCATCGAGCATGTTAACCACCGCGGTGTTGCGAAGCAGCAGGCCATTGACGCGGAAAAATTCGGTGTCATCGGCAAGGCTGGCGATGGGCGGCGCGACGATGGGCACAGTGGGCGAGAGCATCGCGTCATAGCCCTCCAGTTGCTCCTCCATGCGACCGATCCAGCTCTTTCGGGCGGCAAGCAGGGTGATGTAGTCGGCAGCGCTCATGCCCGCGCCCTTGAGGATGCGTACCGCTACGCGCTGATCGTATTGCGCTTCGTGTCTTGCAATCAGCTCGCGGTGCCAGGCATAGCTCTCGGCAGCAGACAGGCCGCCGGTGGCGTTGATGGCTGCCAGCTCCGCGATGTCTTCGAGTGTGGTGTATTCAATTTCTGCGCCCGCCTGCTGCAACTGTGCAAGCGTGCGCTCGAAGGCGGCGGCGACCGTAGCATCCACGCCGTCCAGCATCCATGTACGCGGTACGCCAAAACGGCAGGATGAAAGGGGCTTGCCTGCCAGGTTGACGCTGCGCGCGGCCAACACTTCATGCACGGTGATGGCATCGCGCACGGTGCGGGTGAGGGCGCTGACGGTGTCCAGCGTGGTCGATAGCGGCAGTGCGCCTTCTGTCGGCACCAGCCTGGCCGTGCTTTTAAAACCAACGATGCCGCACAGCGCCGCCGGTATGCGGATCGAGCCGCCCGTGTCCGAGCCCAGGCCAATCAGCGCCGCGCCCGTAGCTACCGAGACGGCCGCGCCCGAAGACGACCCGCCTGGAATGCGGTCTACAACCTGATCCGCCGGGTTGACCGGCGTGCCGTAGTGCGGGTTGATGCCGACGCCCGAAAAGGCGAATTCGACCATGTTGGTGCGGCCGGCCAGTACGCCGCCGGCGGCCAGCAGGCGCGCTACCGCGGGGCAGGTTGCTTCTGCCGGTGCTGCATCCGCCAGCACCTTGGAACCCGCCCTGGTGGGCTGGCCAGCGATGTCAAACAGGTCCTTGACCGAGAAAGGGATGCCGGAAAGCGGCCCCTGAATGTCGCTGGAAGGGCCTGCTGGCGCGCGTTGGGGCTCAAAACCGGGCATGTAAACGTGCCGGCAGGCAGCACTTGCGGACGTTTTCAGGGCGTTTTCCAGAACCTGGGCCGGGCTGGTTTGACCCGCCTTGACCAGCTCCAGGGTGCTGTGGATATCGGCAGGTGTCGGTGGCTGGCTCATTGGGTGGGAAGGTGTTATACTCGACTGGCTTTGCAGATGACGCCGTGTTGTCTGCGGCAAATCGCAAATCAGCCATTCAAGGTGTTGCCGGGCCCCGTCATATGGGCTTCGCGATAAGCGCTGATTTTAGACACAACCTTTGGAGTATTCATATGTCAACCACCATGCGCGAAATGCTGGAAGCCGGCGTCCATTTCGGACACCAAACCCGCTTCTGGGACCCCAAGATGGCCCCGTACATCTTCGGTCATCGCAACCGCATCCACATCATCAACCTGGAAAAATCGCTCCCGATGTACCAGGACGCGATGAAGTTCGCGAAACAGCTGTCTGCCAACCGCGGCACCATCCTGATGGTCGGCACCAAGCGCCAGGCCCGTGAAATCGTTGCCACCGAAGCAAAGCGCGCTGGCGTGCCCTTCGTTGACCAGCGCTGGCTGGGCGGCATGCTGACCAACTTCAAGACGGTCAAGACCTCCATCAAGCGCCTGAAGGAAATGAAGGCCCAGCAGGAAGCCGGCCTCGATTCCATCAGCAAAAAAGAACAGCTGACCTTCAAGCGCGAAATCGAAAAGCTTGAAAAGGACATCGGCGGCATCCAGGACATGGCTGCACTGCCGGACGCGATTTTTGTGATCGACGTGGGCTTCCACAAGATCGCCGTGCTCGAAGCCAAGAAGCTGGGCATCCCGCTGATCGGCGTGGTTGACTCCAACCACTCGCCTATCGGCATCGACTACGTGATCCCCGGCAATGATGACTCGTCCAAGGCTGTGGCCCTGTACGCACGCGGCATTGCCGACGCCATCATCGAAGGCCGCGCCAACGCCGTCAACGACGTCGTGAAGATGGCCCAGCCCGAAAGCGCCGACGAATTCGTGGAAGTGAACGCTGCTGCCTGATTGTTCCGGCATTGCGCAAGACGCGAAAAAGGGGCTCGCGTAGCCCCTTTTTCACAAGTGAATGATTTTGGATGGCGGGTTGGGCGTGTGCTTCAACCCCGCTGCAACGACAAACGGAAACTGGAGATTTAAAAAATGGCTATTACCGCAAGCATGGTCGCTGAACTGCGCGCCAAGACCGACGCCCCCATGATGGAATGCAAAAAGGCTTTGACCGAAGCCGAGGGTGATTTCGAAAAAGCGGAAGAAATCCTGCGCGTCAAGCTGGGCAACAAGGCCGGCAAGGCTGCATCGCGTGTCACGGCTGAAGGCGTGATCGCCTATCACGCTGAAGGCGGCGTGGGCGCACTGGTTGAAATCAACTGCGAAACCGACTTTGTGACCAAGAACGACAGCTTCCTGGCATTCACCGATGCGGTTGCCAAGGGCATCGTCAAGAACAACCCGGCTGACGTGGCTGCTGTTGGCGCCATGCCCCTGAGCCTGGACGGCTTCGGCCCGACGGTTGAAGACGTGCGCAAGGGCCTGATCGGCAAGATCGGCGAGAACATGAGCGTGCGCCGCTTCAAGCGTTTCGCGGACAACAAGCTGGCGTCTTACCTTCACGGTACGCGCATCGGCGTGGTCGTCGAGTTTGACGGTGATGAGACTGCCGCCAAGGACGTTGCCATGCACGTGGCCGCCATGAAGCCGGTGTCGCTGTCCAGCGCCGATGTGCCTGCCGAACTGGTCGCCAAGGAGCGTTCGGTGGCAGCAGCCAAGGCCGCTGAAGATGCAGCCGTTGCAACTGCTGCAGGCAAGCCTGTGCAGTCCGCTGAAATCGTTGCCAAGCGCATCGAGGGCGGCGTCCAGAAGTACCTGAAGGAAGTCAGCCTGCACAACCAGGCTTTCGTCAAGAACGACAAGCAGACCGTCGAGCAGATGCTCAAGGAAAAAGGCACTGCAGTCAAAGCCTTCACGCTTTACGTTGTCGGCGAAGGCATCGAGAAGAAGGTTGACGACTTCGCAGCCGAAGTGGCGGCGCAGGTCGCAGCTGCCAAGGCAGCCTGAGTATTTTTCTACAGCCGGAAGGCCGCTAAACTTCAAATAACCCAACCTCCAGAAAGCGCCTACATGCCAGCCTACAAGCGAATCTTGTTAAAACTGTCAGGTGAGGCCTTGATGGGGGACGATGCCTTCGGCATCAACCGCGCGACCATCGTGCGCATGGTTGAAGAAATCGCCGAGGTCACCCGCATGGGTGTTGAAGTGGCCGTGGTCATAGGCGGCGGCAATATTTTTCGCGGTGTGGCGGGCGGTTCGGTCGGTATGGACCGCGCCACCGCAGACTACATGGGCATGCTGGCAACCGTCATGAATGCCCTGGCACTGGGCGATACCATGGACAAGGCCGGGCTGATCGCCCGTGTGATGTCCGCCATCGGCATCGAACGTGTCGTTGAGCCTTACGTACGTCCCAAGGCGCTTCAGTATCTTGAAGAAGGCAAGGTTGTCATCTTCGCCGCGGGTACGGGCAATCCTTTTTTCACGACCGATACTGCCGCCGCCTTGCGCGGCGCTGAAATCGGCGCTGAAATCGTGCTGAAAGCCACCAAGGTTGATGGCGTGTACACGGCTGACCCGAAAAAAGACCCGGCCGCTACACGTTATGCGAACATCACGTTTGATGAAGCCATGGGCAAAAACCTCGAAGTCATGGACGCCACGGCGTTTGCGCTGTGCCGTGACCAGAAGCTGCCCATCAAGGTTTTCAGCATTTTCAAGCACGGTGCCCTCAAGCGCGTCGTGATGGGTGAAGACGAGGGCACGCTGGTCCACGTTTAAGACCGACTTAAGCAGAGAGCATCAGACTTTCCATCTCACAGACATCCGGAGTCCGAAATCATGAGCATTGCCGAGATCAAGCAAACCGCAGAGCAGAAGATGCAGCAGTCGATGGAGGCGTTCAAAAACAGCCTGTCCAAAATCCGTACCGGCCGCGCCAATCCTGGCATCCTGGATACCGTGCAGGTTGATTACTACGGCTCCATGGTTCCCATCAGCCAGGTGGCCAACGTGTCGCTGCTTGATGCGCGCACCGTCAGTGTCGCGCCCTGGGAAAAAGGCATGGGGCCGAAGATTGAAAAGGCGATTCGTGATTCGGATTTGGGCCTTAACCCCGCAGCGCAGGGCGACCTGATTCGCGTGCCCATGCCGGCCATGACGGAAGAGCGCCGAAAGGAACTCACCAAGGTTGTTCGCAGCGAAGGGGAGCATGCCAAGGTCGCCGTGCGCAACCTGCGCCGCGATGCCAACGACCATGTCAAAAGGCTGCTCAAGGACAAGGAAATCTCAGAAGACGATGAGCGCCGTTCGCAGGACGAAGTCCAGAAATTCACGGACAGGTTCATCGCTGAAGTTGACAAGCTTGTCGCCAGCAAGGAACAAGACATCATGGCAGTTTGATCACGGTTAAATCAACCTGATCAAAACAATGGCCAAGCCAAAGTCCACAGCCGTCCCGCACCATGTCGCCATCGTGATGGATGGCAATGGGCGATGGGCCACCAAACGATTTTTACCGCGCGTAGCTGGCCACAAGCAGGGCGTGGATTCGCTGAGCCGCTGCGTTCAGGCATGCATGGACCGCGGCATTGGCGTGCTGACTGTTTTTGCCTTTTCGTCCGAAAACTGGAACCGTCCTTCCGACGAGGTTTCGGGCCTGATGGAACTGCTGGCTTTCTCCCTGTCGCGTGAGATGCCCCGGCTCAAGGCCAATGGCGTGCGCATTTATTTTGTGGGCGACCGCACCCGGCTTTCTGAAAAAGTACAAGAGGGTCTTGCACAGGCAGAACTCGCGACCTCTGACAACACCCGGCTTGTCTTCAATGTCTGCTTCAACTATGGCGGCCGCTGGGACATTGCCCAGGCAGCCCAAAAACTGATGAAAGCCGGCCAGGAAATTACGGAGATGTCGCTGGACAGGGCCATGGCCCTGGCTCATGTGCCTGATCCGGACCTGCTGATACGCACCGGGGGAGAACTGCGTATCAGCAATTTTCTGCTATGGCAGGCGGCTTATTCCGAGCTCCATTTTTCCGACCGGCTCTGGCCAGACTTTGACGAAGCGGCGCTCGATGAGGCCATCGCCATCTTTCAAAGCCGCGAGAGGCGGTTTGGACAGACCTCTGCGCAGCTGGAGGGGCGCAAATCCGCGGTGAGCCCGACTTCAAAGGAAAAGGTGACCTGATGCTCAGGCAGCGTGTGATCACCGCGATTGTTTTGCTGGCCGTACTGCTGCCCGCACTTTTTTACCCATCACCCGCACCTTTCTGCCTGCTGGCGCTGCTGCTGATAGCGGCCGGGGCCTGGGAGTGGGGCAAACTCAATGGCTGCAGCCAGAATCAGTCCCTGGTGCTGGGCGCAGTTTCTGTGGTGTTGTGTGCTGCCGCCTGGTACGCCGGACTGCTGACGAAGTCCTTGCCGCTGCTCTGGACCCTTGCAGGCGCTGCCTGGGTGTTGGCCGGCGCCTGGCTGTTGCGCGGCGGCGTGACTGGTTGGTCAACCATACCCCGGGCGATACGCATCCCTGCCGGGATTTTTGCGCTCTGGCTGGCCTGGCTGGCCATTTCCCAGGC
Organism: Polaromonas sp.; assembly: GCF_016185115.1. Taxonomy (GTDB): domain Bacteria; phylum Pseudomonadota; class Gammaproteobacteria; order Burkholderiales; family Burkholderiaceae_C; genus Polaromonas. Next base: position 106,812 of record NZ_JACPOF010000004.1, read on the forward strand.
GCGTGTCATGGGCATCAGTTTCCTGCTGTCGGTGTTGCTGCTGGTCTGGGTCGCCGACATTTTTGCCTACTTTGCAGGCCGCGCCTTTGGCGGGCGTTTCAGCAAGGGCAAGCTTGCGCCTGCCATCAGTCCCGGCAAGAGCTGGGAGGGTGTCTGGGGCGGTATGGCTGGGGTGGTTGTGCTGGCTCTCGCCTGGGGATTGTTCGAGCGCCAGTCGGGTGTGGCCGGAACTGCCAGCCTTTATGGCCGTCTATGGTCGCAGCACGGCCTGCTCGTTCTGCTGGTGTCTGCCATCTTCATGGCGGCCATGAGTGTGGTGGGCGATCTGGTCGAGTCGTTGATCAAGCGCAGCGCGGGCGCCAAGGATTCCAGTAATTTGCTGCCCGGCCATGGCGGGGTGCTTGATCGCGTGGATGCCTTGTTGCCCACCCTGCCGCTGGCCATGATGCTGATCAACCTGGCCGTTCCATGAGCGTGCGCAAACAGCGCGTCACGGTACTGGGCTCCACAGGTTCCGTTGGTGTCAATACACTGGATGTCATCGCCGCCCACAGGGATCGATTCGAAGTTTTTGCGCTGAGCGCCTCGACCCAGGTCGAACTCATGCTGGGGCAGTGCCGGCAGTTCACGCCGCGTTATGTGGTCATGGCAAGTGCGCCGCACGCAGTGCTGCTTGCTGAAAAGCTGAAACAGAACGGACTTCAGACGGAAGTTGTGCAGGGGCAGGGTGCCCTGTCGCAGATTGCCTCCCATGATGATGTGGATGCGGTCATGGCTGCGATTGTGGGTGCGGCTGGCCTTGAGCCCTGCATGGCTGCGGCCAGGTCGGGCAAGCGCCTGCTGCTTGCGAACAAGGAGGCGCTGGTTGTTGGGGGTGAAATTTTCCTTGATGCTGTCCGTAGCGGTGGTGCCCAGTTGCTGCCTATCGACAGCGAACATTCGGCGGTGTTCCAGTCTCTTCCCGAAGATCCGTCTACCTGGCCTGAACGGGTAGAGAAAATCATTCTGACTGCGTCGGGCGGGCCGTTTCGCACACGCGACCCGGCCACCTTGCGCGACGTGACGCCCGAGGAGGCTTGCGCTCATCCGAACTGGGTCATGGGCCGGAAAATCTCGGTTGACTCTGCGACCATGATGAACAAGGCGCTGGAAGTCATTGAGGCCAGGTACCTTTTCGGGCTGGCGCCTTCGCAGATTGAGGTGGTGATACACCCGCAGAGCGTCATTCACTCCATGGTGCAGTACCTGGATACTTCTGTCGTGGCCCAGTTGGGGTGCCCCGACATGCGGGTGCCTATTGCCTACGGCCTGGCCTGGCCTGGCCGTATTGCCTCCGGGGCGCAGGCGCTCGATTTTCGTGCCATGGCCAACATGACGTTTGAAGTGCCTGATCACGCTCGGTTTCCTGGCCTGCAACTGGCATGGGACGTGCTCGCCGCGCCGGTCGGTACGACAGCCATACTCAATGCCGCAAATGAGATCGCTGTTGCAAAGTTCCTTGAGAAGCGCATACGGTTTGACCAGATCCACTCTGTAAACCTTGCAACTTTGGACAGGCTTTCCGTATCCGACATCCACGGAATTGATGACCTGCTCGCGCTTGACGCCGAGGCGCGTTCTGTGGCCGGTGATATCGCCGGACAACTGGAGTTTTGAGATGTTGACTGTGATTGCTTTTCTGGTTGCCCTGGGCTTGCTGATTGCGGTGCATGAATACGGTCATTACCGGGTCGCCGTTGCCTGCGGGATCAAGGTATTGAAGTACTCGATCGGTTTCGGCAAACCGATCTACACCTGGCGGCTCAAGGGCAAACCAACCGAATTTTCCATCGCCATGTTGCCATTGGGTGGTTACGTGAAGATGCTGGATGAGCGTGAGGGTCCGGTGGATCCCGCCGAACGGCATCTGGCTTTCAATACACAGCCTCTCAAATCACGTGCTGCCGTTGTCGCTGCAGGCCCTATCGCAAACCTGCTGCTCGCCGTACTTCTTTACAGCGTGGTCAACTGGATTGGCCTGCAGGAGCCGAAAGCCGTTCTGGCCAGCCCTGTTGCCGGCTCGATTGCCGATCGGGCAGGCCTGCGCGGTGAAGACCTTGTCCGTCAGGCCGCGTTTGACGGCGATGCGCTTGAGGATGTCCGCTCTTTCGAAGACCTGAGGTGGCGCCTGACGCAGGGGGCGCTCAATGGCCGGGATGTACGTCTGGCTGTCAGCGCCAATGTCAATCCGCAGGAGGCAGACGCGCTTCCCGTCAAGGAAGTCGTCCTGAAAATGGCGGAGTTGAATGCCAGCGATGCAGATGCGCAGCAGTTCCGCAAGATCGGCATTCTGGGTCCGTGGACCAGTCCGCTTATCGGGGAGGTGATGGCCGGCAGTGCGGCGGCCAGGGCCGGTTTGCGTGCGGGAGACGTGGTGCGGCGTATTGGTAACACGGTTATTGTGGATGGTCAGCAGTTGCGTGAAGCCATTCGATCATCTGTATCGCAAGGCAGCAATTCAACGGGTGCCATAACGCAGACATGGCAGCTTTTGCGGGCGGGACAGGCCCTTTCTCTTGAAGTGACACCTGACGTCCGCCTGGAGGGAGCGCTGGGTGTTGGTCGCATTGGCGCCTATGTCGGTGCTCCGCCTGTGTTTGTTACCGTACGCTACGGCCTGTTTGACGGATTGTGGCAGGGGGCAGTCCGGACCTGGCAGGTGTCGGTGCTGACCCTGAAAATGATGGGCAAGATGGTGACCGGACAGGCTTCCCTGAAAAATCTCAGCGGTCCCCTGACGATTGCCGACTATGCCGGCAAATCGGCCAGCCTTGGCTGGAGCGCGTACCTGCTGTTTCTGGCTCTCATCAGTGTCAGTCTTGGCGTGCTTAATTTACTGCCGCTGCCGGTTCTGGACGGTGGGCACCTGATGTATTATCTTTGGGAAGCCGTCACCGGGCGGGGGGTGTCAGACGCCTGGATGGGCAGACTGCAGCGCGGTGGCGTTGCCCTGCTACTGTGCATGATGTCCGTAGCCCTGTTTAACGATGTCACCCGGCTCTTTGGCTAGCATCCAGATTCCCACCCGGCTAACACCTAAAGTTCATGCAAAAACAATTCAATCGATTCAAACTTCGAACGGTGTCTGCCATCGCGGCCAGCCTGCTGATTGCACACTCGGCCTGGGCAGTAGATCCCTTCACGGTACGTGACATCCGCGTGGAGGGCCTTCAGCGGGTCGAGCCGGGAACCATATTTGCCTCCCTTCCATTTCGCGTGGGTGAAACCTACAGCGACGACAAGGGCTCAACGGCCATTCGCGCACTTTTTGCCCTTGGCCTTTTCAAGGATGTGCGCCTTGAAGTCAGTGGCGATGTCCTGGTTGTGATCGTTGAAGAGCGTCCCACCATTGCCGACGTGAGTTTTGTCGGATCCAAGGAATTTGACAAGGACGTGCTGAAAAAAGCACTGCGCGAAATCGGCCTGAACGATGGCCAGCCGTTTGACAAGGCACTGGCTGACAAGGCCGAGCAGGAACTCAAGCGTCAATACATCAACAAGAGCATGTACAGCGCGGAGGTGATTACCACCGTAACCCCTATCGAGCGTAACCGGGTCAACCTCACATTCAATGTGGTGGAGGGGGATGTCGCGAAGATCAAGGAGATCCGCATCGTCGGCAACAAGGCATTCAGCGAAGGCACCCTGCGCGACCTGTTTGACCTGGACACCGGCGGCTGGATGAGCTGGTACACAAAATCAGACCGTTATTCGCGCACCAAGCTGAATGCGGATATCGAAACGCTGCGCTCTTATTACCTGTCGCGTGGCTATCTGGAATTCAGGATTGATTCAACCCAGGTTGCGATCTCTCCGGACAAGCAGGACGTCAGCATCACCATCAACATCAGCGAGGGTGAGCGGTTTATTGTTTCTGGCGTCAAGCTTGAAGGCAATTTCATCAACAAGGAAGACGAGTTCAAATCCCTTGTCACTATCAAGCCCGGTGAAGCCTACAACGCCGATACCGTCGCGGCGACGACCAAGGCGTTCACGGATTATTTTGGTACCTTCGGTTTTGCGTTTGCGCGGGTGGAGGCAGTTCCGGAAATCGACCGCGTCAACAACCGGGTATCGCTTGTATTGCAGGGTGAGCCTTCGAGGCGTGCCTATGTGCGGCGTATCAATGTCTCGGGCAACAATCGCACCCGCGATGAAGTGATTCGCCGCGAATTCAGGCAGTTCGAATCGTCATGGTATGACGGTGACAAGATTCGCCTGTCTCGTGACCGTGTGGACCGCCTTGGCTTTTTTACGGATGTCACCGTTGATACGCAGGATGTAAGTGGAACGCAGGATCAGGTTGATGTGGCTGTGACAGTTGTCGAGAAGCCTACCGGCAATATGCAGCTAGGTGCGGGATTCTCAAGTGGAGAGAAACTGTCTTTGAGCTTTGGTGTGAAGCAAGAAAACATATTTGGTTCCGGTAACTACCTCGGCGTGGAGGTGAACACCAGCAAGTTGTACCGAACCCTGGTTTTAACCACCGTAGATCCATATTTCACGGCGGATGGCATATCGAGGTCGTTAGATCTGTATTTTCGAACTACCCGTCCGCTTGATGGGCAGGGCGGCGACTATGGTTTGAAAACCACAGGTGCCAGCTTGCGCTTCGGCGTGCCGTTTAGTGAAACTGACACAGTTTATTTTGGCGGTGGCTATGAGCGCCTGACTATTGAGTCCGGGATCAATCCTTTGCCAACAACCTATTTGGCCTACGCTAACCAGTTCGGATTCACCAGCTCATCGGTGCCCCTGACAGTAGGCTGGACGCGGGATGACCGTGACAGTGCGCTGGTACCCACAAAAGGGCGTTATCAGCGTGCTTTCGGAGAGTGGGGCGTCGCTGGTGAGGCCCGATATGTGCGGGGGAATTATCAAGTCCAGCAGTACATACCACTAAACAAACAATATACGGTAGCGCTGAATGCGGAGTTGGGTTGGGGCAAGGGTCTGGATAATCGGCCGTTCCCGATCTTCAAGAATTTCTCGTCAGGTGGCCTTGGATCGGTGCGTGGCTTCCAGCAGGGCTCTCTGGGTCCACGGGACGCCTCGGATCTGGCTCTCGGCGGTCCCAAGAAGATATCGCTCAACGGTGAGTTGATTGCGCCATTCCCCGGCACGGGAAATGACCGCACACTGCGCATGTTTGCATTTATAGACGCAGGTAATGTGTTCGGTGAAAATCAGAAATACAGCGTCAGCGAGCTCCGGGCTTCAGTGGGTATAGGCGTCAGCTGGATCTCGCCTGTGGGCCCTTTGCGCCTGGGTATCGCAAACCCCATCAGGAAAAAAGTTGGCGATAGAATAGAGCGTTTTCAATTCCAGATCGGTACATCTTTCTAATGATGAATATCTCACGCCAACTACTTTTGGGCTCTTTGATTGCAGTGGCAGGGTTTTCCGCTTCTGCCCAGGAATTCAAGGTCGGGATCGTCAATCTGGACAGGATTTTTCGGGAAGCCAATTCTGCAAAAGCGGCACAAACCAAGCTTGAAGCCGAGTTTGGCAAACGCGACAAGGAACTGAACGATGTTGCGACGCAGCTCAAGACGCTGTCGGACAAGTTCGAGCGCGAAGCACCAACCTTGTCTGAAACACAGAGAAACACACGGCAGAAACAGCTCGTCGATCAGGACCGTGATTTTCAGCGCAAGCGCCGCGAGTTCCAGGAAGACCTCAATGCCCGCAAGAATGAAGAGCTTCAGCAGGTCATAGAGCGTGCCAATCGTGTCGTCAAAACCCTTGCCGAGGCTGAAAAGTACGACCTGATCATTCAGGAAGCGGTCTATGTCAACCCCAAGCATGACATTACTGACAAAGTGCTCAGGGCATTGAATGCCGCGGGCGGCAGGTAAGCTGCGCAGTAGTTACTGGCCTTGCCCGGCGGGTGAAGCGTGACGCTCAAACTCGCCGCCATCGTGGAGTCGCTGGCTGGCGAGTTTGATGCCCGACTGTTAGGCGATTCCGGCATCCAGATTGAAGGTTTGTCGACTCTGGACATGGCCACCGGTCATGATCTGACTTTCCTTAGCCATCCGAAATACACGGGCCAGCTGGCTGATTGCAAGGCGGGTTGTGTGGTCGTGTCACCGTTGGCTGAAGACGCAGCCATCAGGCGGGGTGCGTGCATTGTTGTTGACGATCCCTACCGCTACTTTGCGCGCATCACGCAGATATGGAAGCAGCACCTGTCTCCTGCGTCCTTGCCATTCATACATCCGACGGCATTCATTGATCCGGCAGCCAGGGTCGCCGAAAATGTTTCGGTTGGAGCGTTTGCCTCCATTGGCCCGGGTGCAGACATTGCTGCAGGCGTTCATATCGGGGCGCATGCCTTTGTTGGTGCACATGCCACGATTGGCAAGGACAGCCGCCTTGCCGCACGGGTCACCATCCTCGACGGATGCAGGATTGGCGAACGTTGCATCTTGCATCCGGGCGCGGTGATAGGGGCCGACGGATTCGGTTTTGCGCCGCATGACGGCCAGTGGGAAAAGATTGAACAGCTTGGGTCGGTTCGTATTGGCAATGATGTGGAAATCGGCGCCAACACATGCATTGACCGTGGCGCACTGCAGGACACAGTGATCGGGGACGGCGTCAAGCTGGACAACCTGATACAGATAGGGCACAACGTGCACGTCGGTGAACACACCGCCATGGCCGGATGTGTCGGCGTTGCCGGCAGTGCGCGCATCGGACGCCACTGCACCATAGGCGGCGGGGCCGTGGTGCTGGGGCACCTGACGCTTGCAGACCATGTTCATGTCTCTGCAGCATCCGTTGTCACGCGCTCAATTCTCAAGCCCGGCAATTACACCGGGCTCTTTCCTATAGACGACAATGCTGCCTGGGAAAAAAATGCCGCCACGCTCAAGCAACTGCATACGCTGCGGGACAGGCTCAAGGTGATCGAGCGATCACTTGCAGGCCAGCTGAAACACACCGAAGAAAAATCATGATGGACATTCACCAGATTCTCAAACAATTGCCGCACCGCTATCCATTCCTGCTGGTGGATCGTGTTCTGGAAATTGAAAAAGGCAAAAGTATCAAGGCGTTGAAGAATGTCACGATCAATGAGCCATTTTTTGTTGGCCACTTTCCTCACCGGCCGGTGATGCCCGGTGTGTTGATGCTTGAAGCCATGGCCCAGGTAGCGGCGCTGCTGGCGTTTGACACGCTCGGGGTTACGCCTGACGACAAGACGGTCTATTACTTCGCAGGCATTGATGGCGCACGCTTCAAGCGGCCGGTGGAGCCCGGTGACCAGCTCATCATGGATGTGACCCTGGACCGCATGAAGGCCGGCATTTTCAAGTTCAAGGGCGTCACGCGCGTGGGTGAAAACGTTGCATGTGAAGCAGAACTCATGTGCACCATGCGAACCATTGCCTGAGCGGGCGCAGTAAATGACTCAGAGCGTTTCCGTGACGGGCATACACCCCACGGCCCTGGTAGATTCGAAGGCGGAACTCGACAGTTCCGTCAGCGTAGGCCCTTACACGGTCATTGGCCCGCACGTGAAAGTGGGCGCGGGCACCACCATTGGTGCGCATTGCGTGATTGAAGGCCACACCACCATTGGTCGTGATAACCGGATCTTCCAGTTCAACTCCCTGGGAGCCATTCCCCAGGACAAGAAGTATGCGGGCGAGCCCTGCGAGCTTGTCATTGGTGATCGCAATACCGTCAGGGAGTTTTGCACCTTCAACATAGGTTCTCCCGGCGATGCCGGCGTGACACGTGTGGGCAATGACAACTGGATCATGGCCTACGTACACCTGGCGCATGACTGCCAGGTTGGCAATAACACCATCTTTGCCAACAACTCGCAACTGGCCGGGCATGTGCATGTGGGTGACTGGGTCATTCTGGGTGGTTTTACCGTTGTGCATCAGTTCGTGCGCCTGGGTGCCCACAGCATGACTGCCATGTGTTCCCTGCTGTTTGCAGACCTGCCACCCTTTGTCATGACCCAGGGGCAACCGGCGGAAGCGCGTTCGATGAATTTTGAAGGCTTGCGCCGCCGTGGGTTTTCGCCGGATCGCATCGCAGCCGTGAAGGCCATGCACAAGGCCCTCTATCGCGAAGACCTCACGCTGGAGCAGGCGAAGCTGCGGATTGCCGGTTTGACCGACAAACACCCTGAAGCTGAGCAGGATGTGCAGATGATGACATCCTTCCTGGATCACACCTCGCCGCACCGCGGCATTGTGCGCTAGTCCCATGCCCGCAGGTTCGATGCCTTTGCCGGTCCGGGGCGACGCTGGCAAAGACGGGTCTGAACCTGTTCATCCCATGACACCCCAAATCGCCATGGTCGCCGGTGAGACCTCTGGCGACCTTCTTGCCGGGCTGCTGCTTGACGGATTCAAGTCCCGTTGGCCATCAATGCGCTCTGCAGGAATTGGCGGTCCTAACATGATCAGGCGCGGCTTTGATGCCTGGTGGCCCAGCGAAAAGCTGGCTGTGCGGGGGTATGTGGAAGTACTGCGGCACTACCGGGAGATCGTGGGCATACGCAAGCAACTGAAGCAGCGCCTGTTGCAGGATCCGCCAGATATTTTCGTTGGCGTCGATGCGCCCGACTTCAATCTCGACCTTGAGGCAGACCTGAAAAGCCAGGGCATCAAGACCGTGCATTTTGTAAGTCCCTCGGTCTGGGCATGGCGTGCTGAACGCATCGAAAAAATCAGGCGCAGCGTGGATCATGTGCTGTGCATTTTTCCGTTTGAACCCGCCTTGCTGGCTTCGCATGGCATATCTGCCACCTATGTGGGCCATCCCCTGGCAGGGGTCATCCCTATGCAGCCGGATCGCGTACGAGCACGTCAAGCGCTGGGCCTGCTGAATGAAGACCTGGTCGTCGCCATCCTGCCGGGGAGCAGAAAATCTGAAATCCAGTACCTTGCGTCAAGGTTCTTTCGGGCCGCCGCCCTGATTCGAAAAGCAAGAGCGTCTGTCAAATTTGTGGTGCCCGCAGTGCCCTTGCTCAAAGGCATGATTGAGCAGATTGCATTTGAAAATGGCATGGGTCCGCATCTTCAGATTGTTGAAGGAAGGTCCCATGACGTGCTGGCTGCCTGTGATGTCACGCTGATTGCCAGCGGCACCGCCACACTTGAGGCCGCGCTTTTCAAGCGCCCCATGGTGATTGCCTACAACATGAACTGGCTGTCATGGCAGATCATGCGTCGCAAAAAGCTCCAGCCATGGGTGGGTCTGCCCAATATCCTTTGCCAGGATTTTGTGGTGCCCGAGTTATTGCAGGATGCTGCCACGCCCGAGGCGCTGTCGGCGGCCGTCCTGCATTGGCTGGATGCCAGATCATCAGCGCCTGACAAAATAGCGGCCGTGGAACAAAGATTTACTGCGTTGCATGCAGCGTTGCAACGCGATACGTCAAAATTGGCAACCGATGCGATCCAGAAAATTCTTGAAGGCTGAGCAGGCAGCGTTTTCCTGGGATATTCCGGGGCTGATGGCCGGTGTGGATGAGGCCGGCCGTGGCCCGCTGATGGGGCCGGTTGTGGCCGCCGCCGTCATCCTTGATGAGTTGAACCCCATCAAGGGCCTGGCCGATTCAAAAAAGCTGACGGCCCTCAAGCGGGAAAAGCTTTACGACGAGATACGCGCCAAGGCGCTGTGTCATTCGATTGCCCTGGCCACCGCCGAAGAAATTGACAACCTCAACATTCTGCAGGCCACCATGCTGGCCATGAAACGTGCGGTAGAGGGGCTGCGCCTCAAGCCCAACAAGGTGCTGGTCGATGGCAACCGCCTGCCCACCCTTGTGATTCTTTCGGAGGCCATTGTGGGTGGCGATGCGCTGGTGCCGTCCATTTCTGCAGCCTCCATACTCGCCAAGGTTTACCGTGACCGCTGGTGCGCCGAGTTCCACCTGCAATACCCGCAATATGGCTTTGCCGACCACAAGGGCTATGGAACTGCAGAACACCTCGCCGCCCTGCGGGAGCATGGCGCCTGTCCACAGCACCGCCGCTCGTTTGGGCCGGTTGCAGAGGTTTTGAGGTGACGGGCTCCGGTGCCGTGCCGACGATAAGCGTCACTTCCCGCGATAACCCGCTGATCAGGGAAATACGCAAGCTCTCGGGCGACAGCACGGCCTACCGCAAGCATGGCCGCGTCTGGCTTGAAGGCGATCACCTTTGCCGGGCTGCCCTGGCACGCGGCATGCTGCCCGCCGTGGCTGTTTTTTCAGAGTCGTTCTGGCCGGTGGCACCTGCTGAACTCGCGCGCTCCGCTGCCAAAAACATAGTCATACCTGACGCACTGCTGCCCGAGATCAGCGGCCTGGAGTCACCTGCCGCCATGGGGTTTGTGCTGGATTTGCCGGTGGAGTTGCCATTGGATCCCGGCAAGGCTTCCGTCATTCTTGACCGGGTGCAGGATGCCGGTAATGTCGGCTCCATTTTGCGCAGCGCTGCGGCCTTTGGTTTTGGGCAGGTCATTGCCCTCAAGGGCACGGCAGCCCTGTGGTCCCCCAAGGTCCTGCGTGCCGGCATGGGCGCGCATTTTGCGCTGCGGCTTGTCGAAAGCGTTGAGATCGAGGCCTTGAACGGCCTGGCAGTGCCCATTGTGGTCACAAGCTCCCACCAGGGGGCTTTGCTTCACCAGCAAAAGCTGCCCATGCCGTGTGCCTGGGCCATGGGCCATGAGGGCCAGGGCGTCAGCGACGCGCTGATGGAGCGCTCGGCATTCAGGGTGCGCATTGATCAGCCTGGAGGCGAAGAATCCCTCAATGTGGCGGCAGCGGCGGCGATTTGCCTGTATGCGAGCTCGATTTCACGCAGCTAGCTGGATTTACCAGGCAGGGCGTATTTAAAGCGAAGAAGGTTTTCGCAAGCAGGGGCCGCGGTCCGGCTTTGCCGGCCGCAGGCGCAGCGGCCCCCTCGGGGGGCAGGGAGCTACACGAAGTGAGCGACCGTGGGGGCTCTTCTTCGCAAGCAGGGGCCGCGGAACTGGCTTCGCCAGGCCGCAGGCGCAGCGGCCCCCTCGGGGGGCAGGGAGCTACACGAAGTGAGCGACCGTGGGGGCTCTTCTTCGCAAGCAGGGGCCGCGGAACTGGCTTCGCCAGGCCGCAGGCGCAGCG
>NZ_JACPOF010000004.1:117978-715397 GCF_016185115.1 Polaromonas sp.
CTTCTTCGCAAGCAGGGGCCGCGGAACTGGCTTCGCCAGGCCGCAGGCGCAGCGGCCCCCTCGGGGGGCAGGGAGCTACACGAAGTGAGCGACCGTGGGGGCGATATATAATCAAGGGCTTTTCAAAACACAGCTTCGCCCGAGCGCATACAAAGCAAACACCCTTACAAAAGCAGCCCGAAGACTCTCGTTTGAGAAGTTTCTTGTGCACGCTTGGGCGGACCGTAACCAAACCGGAGAACCCAGTGCTTTTGTCTCTACAGGGGAGCCACACCCAACCCCCGCACGCCATACTGGCGCTTGCAGACGGCACGGTCTTTATCGGCAATTCGATTGGAGCCGCCGGCTCCACCGTCGGTGAGGTGGTGTTCAACACCGCCATGACCGGTTATCAGGAAATCCTCACGGATCCGAGTTACTGCCAGCAGATCGTTACCCTTACATATCCCCATATCGGCAACTACGGCATCAATGCTGAAGACGTTGAAGCCAGCAAGGTGTTTGCCGCCGGCCTGATCATCAAGGACCTGCCTTTGCTGGCATCCAATTTCCGATCGACCATGACCCTGTCCGAATACCTGGTCAAGGAAAACACTGTGGCGATTGCGGGCATAGATACCCGCCAGCTGACCCGCCTCTTGCGTACCAATGGCGCCCAGAATGGCTGCATCCTGGCTCTGGCGCAAGGTGAGGCCATGAGCCAGGCGGCCATTGAGAAAGCCGTCGCTGCCGCGCGCGCTGCGCCAAGCATGGCTGGGCTTGACCTGGCCAAAGTCGTCTCTGTCAAACAAACCTATGAGTGGACCCAGACCGAGTGGAAGCTGGGCTCGGGTTACGGCGTGCAGATCACACCCAAATTTCACGTCGTAGCATTTGACTTCGGCGTGAAGAAGAACATCCTCCGCATGATGGCTGAACGCGGTGCACGCATCACGGTTGTGCCCGCGCAGACGCCTGCGGCCGATGTGCTCAAGCTCAAGCCAGATGGCATTTTCCTGGCCAATGGGCCGGGTGATCCCGAACCTTGCGATTATGCGATTGCCGCCGCGCGTGAACTGATTGAAACCGGCATCCCGACCTTCGGTATTTGCCTGGGGCACCAGATCATGGCGCTGGCCAGCGGTGCAAAGACCTTCAAAATGAAGTTTGGCCACCACGGCGCCAACCACCCGGTCAAGGATCTGGACAACGGCCGTGTCAGCATCACCAGCCAGAACCATGGTTTTGCAGTCGATGAAAAAAGCCTGCCGGCCAACCTGAGGCCTACGCACATCAGCCTGTTTGACGGCACGCTCCAGGGGCTGGCCCGTACCGACAAGCCGGCGTTCTGCTTTCAGGGGCACCCTGAGGCATCGCCCGGCCCGCATGACATTTCGTATTTGTTTGACCGTTTCACCGCGCTGATGGAACAGGCCCTGGAGAAGAAGAATGCCTAAGCGCACAGACATCAAATCGGTTCTCATCATCGGCGCCGGCCCCATCATCATCGGCCAGGCCTGCGAGTTCGACTACTCCGGCGTACAGGCCTGCAAGGCGCTGCGTGAAGAGGGCTACAAGGTCATCCTGATCAACAGCAATCCGGCGACCATCATGACGGACCCGGCAACGGCCGACGTGACTTACATCGAGCCCATCACCTGGCAGACGGTTGAAAAAATCATCGCCAAAGAGAAGCCCGACGCCATCCTGCCGACCATGGGCGGGCAGACCGCGCTTAACTGCGCGCTGGACCTCTGGCACAACGGCGTGCTGGACAAATACAAGGTCGAGCTGATTGGCGCCAAACCCGAAGCCATCGACAAGGCCGAAGACCGCCTGAAGTTCAAGGACGCCATGACCAAAATCGGTCTGGGTTCTGCCCGCTCCGGCATCGCGCACAGCATGGACGAAGCGTGGGCAGTGCAGAAGACTCTGGGTTTTCCGACGGTCATTCGTCCCAGCTTCACGCTGGGCGGCACCGGCGGTGGCATCGCCTACAACTCGGAAGAGTTTGAAGTCATCTGCAAGCGTGGCCTGGAAGCCTCGCCGACCAACGAGCTGCTGATTGAAGAATCCCTGCTCGGCTGGAAAGAGTACGAGATGGAAGTGGTGCGTGACACCGCCGACAACTGCATCATCGTCTGCTCGATTGAAAACCTGGACCCCATGGGCGTGCACACGGGTGACTCCATCACCGTGGCCCCGGCGCAGACGCTGACCGACAAGGAATACCAGATCCTGCGCAATGCATCGCTCGCGGTACTGCGCGAGATTGGCGTGGACACCGGCGGTTCCAATGTGCAGTTCTCCATCAACCCGGTCGACGGCCGCATGGTGGTGATCGAGATGAACCCGCGGGTGTCGCGCTCCTCCGCACTTGCATCCAAGGCCACCGGTTTCCCGATTGCCAAGGTTGCTGCCAAGCTTGCAGTCGGCTACACGCTGGACGAGTTGCGCAATGAAATCACCGGCGGCGCGACGCCTGCGAGTTTCGAGCCCAGCATTGACTACGTCGTCACCAAGATCCCCCGTTTTGCATTCGAGAAATTCCCGGCTGCCGATTCGCGCCTGACGACGCAGATGAAGTCTGTGGGTGAAGTCATGGCCATGGGCCGTACCTTCCAGGAGTCATTCCAGAAGGCCCTGCGCGGCCTTGAGGTCGGTGTCGACGGCATGAACGAGAAAACGCAGGATCGCGAAGTTCTTGAAAAAGAACTTGGTGCACCTGGCCCTGACCGCATCTGGTACGTGGGTGACGCATTTGCCATGGGCATGAGCGTTGACGAAGTGTTCGCACTGACCAGGATTGACCCCTGGTTCCTCGTGCAGATTGAACAGATCGTGAAGATCGAGCTTGAACTTGAGACGACGACACTCGACAGGATTGACGAAGTCACCCTGCGTGCGCTCAAGCAGAAGGGTTTCTCCGACCGCCGTCTTGCGAAGCAGCTCAAGACCACAGACACAGCCATTCGCGAAAAGCGCCGTACGCTGGGCGTACGCCCTGTGTACAAACGTGTGGACACCTGCGCGGCAGAGTTTGAAACCAACACGGCCTACATGTACTCGACCTATGAGGCCGAAGGCAGTGAGTGCGAAGCCGCGCCTACCGACAAGAAAAAGATCATGGTGCTGGGTGGCGGGCCCAACCGCATCGGCCAGGGCATCGAGTTTGACTATTGCTGCGTGCATGCCGCGCTGGCCATGCGTGAAGATGGTTACGAAACCATCATGGTCAACTGCAACCCTGAGACCGTTTCAACTGACTACGACACCTCTGACCGTCTGTATTTCGAACCGCTGACGCTTGAGGACGTGCTTGAAATCGTCGACAAGGAAAAACCTTTCGGTGTGATCGTCCAGTACGGTGGCCAGACGCCATTGAAGCTGGCGCTTGATCTTGAGAAAAATGGCGTCCCCATCATCGGCACCTCGCCTGACATGATTGACGCCGCAGAAGACCGCGAGCGCTTCCAGAAGCTGCTGCATGCGCTTGAACTGCGCCAGCCGCCCAACGCCACGGCGCGCACCGAACCTGAAGCACTTGAAAAGGCTGCCGCGCTCGGCTATCCGCTGGTGGTTCGCCCCAGCTATGTGCTGGGTGGCCGCGCAATGGAGATCGTGCACGAGCAGCGCGACCTGGAGCGCTACATGCGCGAAGCGGTCAAGGTCAGCCATGATTCGCCCGTGCTGCTCGACCGCTTCCTGAACGATGCGATCGAATGTGATGTCGACTGCATCCGCGACGCTGCCGGTGCGACCTTTATTGGTGGCGTGATGGAGCACATCGAACAGGCTGGCGTGCACAGCGGTGATTCCGCCTGCTCATTGCCGCCGTACTCGCTTGGTGCTGCAACCGTCACTGAAATCAAGCGCCAGACCGCGGCCATGGCCAAGGCGCTGAATGTTGTTGGCCTGATGAACGTGCAGTTTGCCATCCAGAACATCGATGGCAAGGACGTCATCTATGTACTGGAAGTCAATCCACGCGCCTCGCGTACCGTGCCATTTGTCAGCAAGGCCACCGGCATCCAGCTGGCCAAGGTGGCTGCCCGCTGCATGGTCGGGCAGACGCTGGCGTCGCAGGGCATCAAAAACGAGGTCACGCCGCCTTATTTCAGTGTGAAGGAAGCCGTCTTCCCCTTCGTGAAATTCCCGGGCGTGGATACCATCCTCGGGCCTGAGATGAAGTCGACCGGTGAGGTCATGGGCGTCGGCAAGACCTTCGGTGAGGCCTTTGTCAAATCCCAGCTCGGCGCGGGTACCAAACTGCCCAAATCGGGCAGGGTGTTCCTCACCGTCAAGAACAACGACAAGCCACGTGCAGTTGAGGTGGCCCGTGCGCTGGTCGCTTTGAATTTCGACCTGGTGGCCACCAAGGGCACGGCCACGGCCATCCAGGCTGCGGGAATCGCATGCACCGTCGTCAACAAGGTCACTGAAGGCCGTCCGCACGTGGTGGACATGATCAAGAACGAGGAAATCGCCCTGGTCATCAACACCGTGGAAGAGCGTCGCAATGCGATTGCCGATTCCCGGCAGATCCGCACGTCATCGCTGCTTGCGCGGGTGACCACCTTTACAACCATCGCTGGAGCCGAGGCTGCTGTGGAAGGCATGAAATATCTGGACAACCTGAGCGTTATCTCCGTCCAGGAGATGCATGCCCAGCTGGCGTGACGCCCGTATGACGTGAGTCATTTGGATTAAAATTGAGGCAGATTAGAAACGCCGCCGCCAGGTGACTGGTGGCGGTTTCGCTTTTTCAGGAGCAGAAAACATGGCAACCATACCCATCACCAAACGCGGCGCTGAAAAGCTCAAGGCCGAGTTGCACCAGCTCAAGACGGTAGAGCGCCCAACGGTTATCAATCTGATCTCGGAAGCGCGCGCCCAGGGCGACCTGAGCGAGAACGCCGAATACGATGCCGCCAAGGACAAGCAGGGTTTTGTCGAAGGGCGTATCCAGGAAATCGAGGGCAAGTTGTCTGCCGCGCAGATCATCGACCCGTCGGAGCTCGACGCGGGCGGCAAGGTTGTCTTTGGTTCCACCATCGAGCTGGAAGATGAAGATACCGGCGACAAGGTCACCTACCAGATCGTGGGCGAGGACGAGGCCGACATCAAGTTCGGCCGGGTCAACATCAGCTCGCCGATTGCGCGTGCGCTGATTGGCAAGGACGAGGGTGACACCGCCGAGGTTCAAGCCCCGGGCGGCATCAAGCGCTACGAAATCATTGCGGTGATGTACATCTAAAGATGCGCCGGAGTTTGCCCATCATCGCCGCCGCCCTCTGGTGGGGCAGCCTGACTACCCTGGGCTTTCTCGTCGTTCCCATGCTGTTCGCCAATCTGGCCACGCCGGCGATGGCGGGCGCCATGGCTGCCAAACTCTTTAGCGCCCAGACCTGGGTCAGCATCGCCTGCGGCTTTCTGCTGTTGCTGGCGCTGAACAGGAAAGATCCTGACACGGGCGCGCTGAAGGTGCCGACGGTGATGAAATTCATCGTTGCCGGCCTTTTGCTGGCTGCGCTGGTCGAATTCGGCGTGTCGCCGCGCATCGTCAGTGCGCGTTCTGATGGCAGCAACCTCAAGCTCTGGCACGGGCTGGGGACGGCCATGTATGTGCTGCAGTGGTTGTGCGCAGGCGCCACGCTCTGGCTGCTATCCCGCTCCTCACCTCAGGCGGCATCCAGCCAGTCCTGAAACGCGTATCCCATGACGGATTGGCACGAATTTTAATGCTTCGTGCTATTTAATTTATAGCTGCTCACGTGCGTATTTAAAGGGCTGCAGCCCGATTTGGTGCCTGAAAATGGCTTTTTGGGGCCTTTTTTTCAGGTTTTCGAGCCTGCCCAGCCTTCAAATTGGCAAAATGTTAATACCCAACTTAACATTTTCTCAATTTTTAACGTATACGTTAAAAATTGAGCCTCTGGGTATCTGAAGGCTCAGGCAGCGGCTTCGCGTTCGGCAGCTTCCAGCGTGTTGACCAGCAGCATGGTGATGGTCATGGGGCCCACGCCGCCTGGTACGGGTGTGATGTAGCCGGCAACCTCGCTGACACCTTCGAAGTCCACATCACCGCAGAGCTTGCCTTCGTCGTTGCGGTTCATGCCCACGTCGATCACCACCGCACCAGGTTTGACCATGTCGGCGGTCAGTACGTTGCGCTTGCCGACAGCCGCAACAATCACGTCCGCCTGCAGCGTCATGGCCTTGAGGTCTTTGGTCGCACTGTGGCAAATTGTGACGGTGGCACTTTTCTGCAGCAGCATGAGCGCCATGGGTTTGCCGACGATGTTGCTGCGGCCAATCACCACCGCGTGTTTGCCTTTCAGGTCGTAGCCAATGCTCTCCAGCATCTTCATGCAGCCGTAAGGCGTGCAGGGCCAGAAGCCTGGCTGGCCCACCATCAGCGCGCCGGCGCTGGCGACGTGAAAGCCGTCCACGTCCTTGGCGGGTGAAATCGATTCGATGACTTTCTGCGCGTCTATATGTGCCGGCAGAGGTAATTGCACCAGGATGCCGTGGATGGCCGGGTCGTTGTTCAGCGCATCAACGCGGGCCAGCAGGTCGGCTTCGCTGAGGGTGGCGGGGTACTGTTCAAGTACAGAGTGAAGTCCATTGTCCTGGCAGGCCTTGACCTTGTTGCGCACATACACCTGGCTGGCAGGGTTTTCGCCGACCAGCACCACGGCCAGGCCGGGTGTGATGCCCTTGGCACGCAGGGCGGCCGCACGCTGGGCGACTTCGGTACGCATTTGTTTTGAAAGGGCGTTGCCGTCAATGAGTTGGGCGGTCATGTTGTTGATCAATTCCTGAAATGAAAACGCCCGCAGCTATCGGGGCTACGGGCGCGTGGCGCTTTAAAAACGGGCAGGCCGTGTGTCAGGCCTTTGGTGCGTTGCTTCCAAGTGCGATCTTGAGCAGGTCGGCCACTGTGTTGGCGTTGAGCTTTTCCATGATGTTGGCGCGGTGCGCCTCTACCGTCTTGATGCTGATGCCGAGGTCGTCAGCGATCTGCTTGTTCAGGCGGCCGGCGACGATGCGCTCCAGCACCTGCGTTTCGCGCAATGTCAGCTTGGCCAGAAGGGCGTCGCGGCTGGCTGACTGCTGGAAGTCGCTGAAGGCTTCCTTGGCCTGCTCCAGCATGCGTTCGACCAGGTTGACCAGGGCTTCTTCCTGGAAGGGCTTCTGGATGAAGTCCATCGCACCCTTTTTCATGGTGTTCACCGCCATGGGCACGTCGCCGTGGCCAGTGATGAACACGATGGGCAGGGGGGACTTGCGTTCAACCAGCCTGTCCTGCAGTTCAAGGCCGGTCATGCCGCCCATGCGGATGTCCACGATCAGGCAGGCGACTTCGCGCGGGTCGTAGCGTGAGAGAAAGGTTTCAGCGGAGTCATAGCAGCGGACCCGGTAGTCCTTGCCTTCAAGCAGCCACTGCAGGGAGTCGCGTACGCCCTCGTCATCATCAACGACGTAGACCGTGCCTTTTTTGGGGATCAAGCTCATGCCAAACTTTCTCTGTGAGTTGCTGAATGAAGTCAGGTCAGTGCTACGTTATCGGTAGCAGGGGGCAGCGGTGAAAGCAGGGGTGTAACGGGAATCCAGAAGGTAAACCGGCAGCCCACAACTTCCTCGCCATTGTAGAGGTTCTCGGCCTCCATCCGGCCCTGGTGGGACTCGACAATGCTGCGGCACAACTTCAGGCCTATGCCCATGCCTTCCGCCTTGGTGGAATAAAAGGCTTCATAGAGCCGGCCCATCACTTCGGGCGACAGGCCGCGGCCAGAATCCAGCACCGAGAACTCGACCACGGCCTGGTCCTCGATGTGTTTGGGCACCACCCTCATTTCAACGCTGCGCCTTGCCGGTGGCAGGTGGGCCTGCTCAATGGACTCCGCCCCGTTTTTCATCAGGTTGATGAGGACCTGCTCGATCAGGATGGGGTCCACCATCACCTCGGGCAGTCGCGCCGCAATGTAGTGCGACAGCCGCACGTTGTGGCGGCGCAGTTCGATGTCGGCCAGCTCCATGGCGTTGTTGACCATGGTGCCCACGTCAGACAGCGTGCGGTTGGGCTCGCTGCGTTTGACGAACGCACGTATGCGCTGGATGATCTGGCCGGCGCGGTGCGCCTGTTTTGCGGTTTTTTCAAGCGCACCCAGCAGGTCTTCATTGCTGATCTGCTGGCTCTTGATGCGCGACACCATGCCATTGCAATAGTTGTTGATGGCCGTGAGCGGCTGGTTCAGTTCATGCGCCACGCTGGAAGCCATCTCGCCCATGGTGATGAGGCGGCTGGCGTTTTGCGCGCGTTCGTTCTGCAGGGCGGCCTGCTCCTCGGCATGGCGGCGCGGGGTGATGTCCGTGGCGATCACCATCTGGGCCAGGCGGCCGTCCACCCAGGTCAGGTAGCGCGAGCGCACTTCCAGCCATTTGCCGAGCTCAGGCACAAATATTTCGGCGTTTTCTGTCTGCGCGTCTGTCAGCGTGTCGGTAGGGAAACCCGCCAGGCCATCGACGGCATCCAGTGCATCGTCGGTGGGCGCCGTTGCAGGCACACCGGCCTGGGCGATCAGGTTCATGTGGCCGGACACCTCACCGCCAAACCATGAGCGGTAAAGCTTGTTGGCAAACAGCAGCTCTTCGCTGCCCAGAGGCGCCACGGACACGGCAGCGTCCAGCCCTTCAAGCACGGTGGTGAAGCGTTCATAAGACGCTGTCAGTTCATCACGAATGCGCCTCGGTTCGGTGATGTCGGTCATGGACGTCATCCAGCCGGTTTGCTGGCCGCGCGGGTCTATCAGCGGTGAGACATAAAGACGCGCATCGAAAACCTGGCCGTTCTTGCGCTTGACCTTGACCTCAAAACCCGACGGCGGCGTGCGGCCGTTCAGTTCGTCATTGAGGCGCGCCATCAGCGTGTCGATCTCTGCTTCCGGCCAGTGCGGAAAGGGAGGCGTACAGCCGACCAGTTCCGCTTCGGTCAGGCCCGTCATCTGGCAGAAGGCCGGGTTGACGTAGGTGATGCGGCCCTGCAGGTCCAGCACACGCATGCCGGTCAGCATGGAGTTTTCCATCGCCCGCCGGAAGTTCGTTTCGGTGATGAGCGCCTGCTGGGCCTGCACGCGCCTGCGCGTGTGGCGCCAGGTGCCCAGCAGCATCCACACAGTGATGGCGCTCAGGGCACTTACCAGCCAGAAAAAGCCGCTGCCTACAACACCCAGTGAGGTTCTGTAGCCCTGGGCCCTGATGAGCAGCCCATTGCCCACGGGAGACACAGGTATCTCGTATTCAGCGGCATCGTCTGACCAGGGCAGCAGCCTGGCAGCCGGATTGCGCGGCGGGGGCATGTTGCCCGCCAGCACGCGATTTTTATCGTCCACCAGCATGAACGCGTATTTGGCGGTGACTTCAGTCGGTACGCCAAAACGGAGCAGCCCGTCAATGGAGTACTCGCCCATGATCACGCCATCGAACTTTCCCTGGCTGTCGAGCGGAACCACGATCTGCAATACCGGTGCGTTGTAGCCGCTGCTGTCGTTCGGATTCAGTGGGCGCGAGTACACGGGCTGACGCAGGTCGCGGGCCAGGCCATAGGTACCGTCCGTTTCGCCGGCCTTCAATTGCTCGCCGGCGACCCTGACCTGCGCGACGTTGGCGCTGGCGGATACATACAAACCCACGACCTTGCGCTTTGAATCCACCCAGGTCACCGCCAGCAGTTCCGGGTACTGGTTGACCAGCGACTCCGCCTGCAGGATGAACTCTTCGCGGTCGATTTCCTTGTTGGAGATGTCGCGCCCTATGCGCATCAGCTGCTCCTGCCGCTCCAGCAGGCGCAGGCGCAGGCGTTGCTGGGCATATTCAACGTCGCGCCTGACGGCCTGGCGTTCGCGGTCTATTTCCTCAATGCGCAGGTAGCCAAAAGCAGCGATGACGGCGGCCAGAAAAAGAATGACCGCCAGCAGGGGGCCCAGTGTGATGAACCGGTCCTGCCGCGAGGGCGATTGTTTGCGCCACCAGTGACTCCACCACGCTGGTGATGCTGCTGACGGAAGCAGGGCGGTTGGCGGCAGTGGCGGAAGGGGGGTGGACACGCCAGCAGTTTAAGTGAGATGTCTGCTGCAGGGGTGTATCCCCCTCTGGCCTTGAGCATTACGAATTACATTACGCCGCTTTTTAAATTTCTTAATATGAAATCAAAAAGCACAATTTGAAATTTGGCAAATATTGTGGGAAACTGGAGACTTGAATCCAAATTGGGTTAAAACTCGTTTGGAGACAAGCTTTGCGCCCGGGCAGGCTGAAGCCGTAACGGGTTAAACCACAGAGTATTCAAGCAGGAGACAAACATGGCCGCCAACCCTAGCAATGCAGGTGACAGCCTGAACGCCGCCGCGAACGACGCGCTGGACAAGGACACCCAGGAAACCCGCGAGTGGATGGACGCGCTGTCCGCCGTCATCGAGAGCGAAGGCCCTGAACGCGCCCACTTCCTGCTCGAACAACTCCTGGAACATGCCCGCCAGAAAAGCATAGACATGCCTTTCTCGGCCAACACGGCTTACGTCAACACGATTGAGGCAGACCAGGAAGCACGCGCGCCCGGCAACCTTGAAATCGAAGGGCGCCTTCGCGCCTACATGCGCTGGAATGCCATGGCCATGGTGGTCAAGGCCAACCGCCTGCACCCTGCCGACGGCGGTGACCTTGGCGGCCACATCGGTTCTTTCGCGTCGCTGGCCAGCCTGTTTGGCGCAGGCTTCAACCACTTCTGGCATGCCGAGAGTGAAAACCACGGCGGCGACTGCCTCTACATACAGGGCCATGTGTCACCAGGCGTTTATGCGCGTGCATACCTTGAAGGCCGGCTGACTGAAGAGCAGTTGCTCAACTTCCGCCAGGAAGTCGATGGCAAGGGCCTGTCGAGCTACCCACACCCCAAACTCATGCCCGAGTTCTGGCAGTTCCCCACGGTCTCCATGGGTCTCGGCCCGCTGATGGCGATTTACCAGGCGCGCTTCCTCAAGTACCTGCACGCACGCGGCATTGCCAACACCGAAAACCGCAAGGTCTGGGTGTTCTGCGGCGACGGCGAGATGGACGAAGTCGAATCCATGGGTGCGATTGGTCTCGCCGCGCGTGAAAAGCTCGACAACCTCGTGTTCGTCATCAACTGCAACCTGCAGCGCCTTGACGGTCCGGTGCGTGGCAACGGCAAGATCATCCAGGAGCTGGAAGGCGAGTTCCGTGGCGCTGGCTGGAACGTCATCAAACTCATCTGGGGCAGTGGCTGGGACCCCCTGCTGGCCCGTGACAAGGATGGCATCCTGAAGAAAATCATGATGGACACCCCCGATGGCGACTACCAGGCCATGAAGGCCAATGATGGTGCCTACGTGCGCAAACATTTCTTCGGCCAGCACCCCAAGGCCCTTGAGATGGTAGCGCACATGAGCGATGAGGAAATTTTTGACCTGCGCCGTGGTGGTCACGACTCCAAGAAAGTCTACGCCGCTTTCCACTCGGCGGTTAACCACAAAGACCAGCCGACGGTGCTCCTGATCAAGACCGTCAAGGGTTTTGGCATGGGCAAGATTGGCGAAGGCAAAAACAACGTTCACCAGACCAAAAAACTGTCGGACGAGGATATCAAGGCCTTCCGTGACCGCTTCAATGTTCCCATTCCCGACAGCCAGCTGGCCGACATTCCGTTTTACAAGCCAGCAGACGACACCCCTGAAATGCAATACCTGCACGAGCGCCGCAAGGCACTCGGGGGTTACCTGCCGCATCGCCGCACCAAGGCCGATGAAAGCTTCACCGTGCCTGCGCTTGACACCTTCAAGTCGGTGATGGAGCCCACGCCTGAAGGGCGCGAAATTTCGACCACACAGGCCTATGTTCGCTTTTTGACACAGCTGCTGCGCGACCAGGCCCTGGGCCCGCGCGTCGTGCCCATCCTGGTGGATGAAGCACGTACCTTCGGCATGGAAGGCCTGTTCCGCCAGATCGGCATCTACAACCCTGCCGGCCAGCAGTACACCCCGGTCGACAAAGACCAGGTCATGTACTACAAGGAAGACACCAAGGGCCAGATCCTGCAGGAAGGCATCAACGAAGCCGGCGGCATGAGCAGCTGGATTGCCGCTGCCACCAGCTACAGCACCAGCAACCGCATCATGGTGCCGTTTTATGTGTATTACTCGATGTTCGGCTTCCAGCGCATTGGCGATCTGGCCTGGGCTGCGGGTGACATGCAGGCGCGCGGCTTCCTGCTGGGCGGCACCTCCGGCCGTACCACGCTCAATGGTGAAGGCCTGCAGCATGAAGACGGCCACAGCCACATCCTGGCCAACACCATCCCCAACTGCGTGAGCTACGACCCGACCTTTGCGCACGAAGTCGGCGTCATCCTGCACCACGGCCTCAAGCGCATGGTCGAGCGCCAGGACAACGTCTTCTACTACCTGACGCTGCTGAACGAAAACTACGCCATGCCCGGCTTGCAGCCCGGCACCGAAGAGCAGATCATCAAGGGCATGTACCTGTGCAAGCATGGCCCGGCCCTGGCAGCCAAGGCACCCACGGTGCAACTGCTGGGCAGCGGCACCATCCTCCGCGAAAGCATCGCTGCGCAGGAACTGCTTGAAAAAGACTGGGGTGTTTCAGCAGGCGTCTGGAGCTGCCCGAGCTTCAACGAACTGACCCGCGACGGCCAGGACGCCGACCGCTGGAACCTGCTGCACCCGACAGACACGCCACGCGTGCCTTTCGTGACGCAGCAGCTGTCGACAACGACCGGCCCGGTGGTAGCATCGACAGACTACATGAAGGCATATACGGATCAAATCCGCCCCTTCATACCCAAGGGCCGCACCTACAAAGTATTGGGCACCGACGGGTTTGGCCGAAGCGACTTCCGCAGCAAGCTGCGCGAGCACTTCGAGATCAACCGCCACTACATCGTACTGGCCGCGTTGAAGGCCCTGAGCGAAGACGGCACGGTGCCGGTCGCCAGGGTTGCTGAAGCCATCAAGAAATACGGCATACAGACCGACAAGATCAACCCTCTTTACGCTTGAAGCAGAGCGGAGACAAACCTTGAACCCACACACTCATATTCATTCGCTGCCCCCAGCGGGGGCGCATGCCTCCTTTCAGGCGGCTCGGCAGGAGGCATAACATGGCATTGGTAGACATTCAGGTTCCGGATATTGGCGATTTTGATGAGGTCACGGTCATCGAGTTGCTGGTCAAGCCGGGCGACACCATCAAGGCAGACCAGTCGCTGCTGACGGTCGAGTCGGACAAGGCGTCGATGGAAATCCCGTCCTCACAGGCGGGCGTCGTCAGGGAGATCAAGGTAAAACTCGGTGACAAGGTCAAGCAAGGATCTCTCGTACTTGTGCTTGAAAGCACAAGCGCGAGCTCCTTGCCAGGAGCAGTGGGCTCTCCCTCTCCCCAACCCTCCCCCCAGGGGGAGGGCGCAAAACCAGCTCAGGCAGCCCCGGCACCTGCTTCCGCCGCCGCAGCCGCTCCAGCTCCGGCCGCTCCCGCGGCCATAGCACCCGCGCCCGCAGCAGCACCCGCCGCAAAGTCAGGCCCGATCGAAGTACGCATCCCCGACATTGGTGATTTCAAGGACGTCACCGTCATTGAAGTGCTGGTCAAGCCCGGCGATACCATCAAGGCCGAGCAGTCCCTGGTGACCGTCGAGTCCGACAAGGCCTCGATGGAGATTCCTTCCTCGTCGGCCGGCGTGCTCAAAGAGCTCAAGGTCAAGATGGGCGACAAGGTCAACATCGGTGACCTGCTGGCCATACTTGAAGGCACTTCAGCCGCAGCACCTGCTGCCGCAGCGCCATTGGCTGCAACGGCAACAGCTCCCGCGCCGGCACCTGCCGCGCAGGCTGCACCTGCTCCCACGCCGGCCCAGGCATCTGCACCGGCTGCCTCACTGCCTGCGCACGAACCCACGGCCGCGCCCACCGGCAGCCTGCCGCATGCATCACCCTCTGTGCGCAAGTTCGCGCGTGAGCTCGGTGTGCCACTGTCAGAGGTCAAAGGTGCGGGCCCCAAAGGCCGCATCACGGTTGAAGACGTTCAGGCCTTTACCAAGTCCGTCATGGACGGCAGCACCCGCACCCAGGCGCAGGCCGCAAAAGCACCTGCATCCACAGGCGGTGGCGGCGCAGGTCTCGATTTGCTGCCATGGCCCAAGGTCGACTTCACCAAGTTCGGTCCGGTCGAGCGCAAGGATATGTCGCGCATCAAGAAGATCAGCGGCGCCAACCTGCACCGCAACTGGGTGATGATTCCGCACGTCGTCAACCACGACGATGCCGACATCACCGAGCTCGAAAACTTCCGCGTGCTGATGAACAAGGAGAATGAGAAAGCCGGCATCAAGATCACCATGCTGGCCTTCCTCATCAAGGCCTCGGTTGCTGCGCTGAAGAAGTTCCCAGAGTTCAATGCCTCGCTCGACGGCGACCAGCTGGTGCTCAAGCAGTACTACAACGTTGCTTTTGCCGCAGACACCCCGAACGGCCTCGTTGTGCCCGTCATCAAGGACGCCGACAAGAAGGGCATTGTGCAGATCTCGCAGGAGATGGGCGAACTCGCCAAGAAAGCGCGCGATGGCAAATTGAGCCCTGGCGACATGCAGGGTGCCTGCTTCACCATCTCTTCGCTGGGCGGCATTGGTGGGCGTTATTTCTCGCCCATCATCAATGCACCTGAAGTCGCCATCCTCGGCGTCTGCAAGAGCCAGATGGAGCCGGTGTGGGACGGCAAGGCTTTCCAGCCGCGCCTGATGCTGCCGATGTCGCTGAGCTGGGACCATCGCGTGATCGACGGTGCCTCTGCCGCGCGCTTCAATGCCTACCTCGGACAAATCCTCGGAGATTTCCGCCGGGTACTGCTGTAAATATGGCCCCCACGCTTTTCACTTCGTGTAATGCGCGAGGCCTTGCAGGCCGCGGTTCGCGAGACGCTTCACCTCTGTCGCCCCTCCAAACCTGCGCAGGCAGGTTTGGAGCCGCGGGCTCCAGCCCCTCGGGGGCTGTGCTTGCTTGGGGCGGCCCTGCGCTGCGCACTGCACCATGACAACGCTGGTAGTCGTAAAAAAAGCAGGGCAGGTCGCCATTGCAGCGGACACGCTGGTGACCTTTGGGGACACCAGCCTGGGCCACCGGTTTGAAGCCAACAGCAAGATATTCAAGGTCGACACGCCCGCTGGCATCAGCTATGTGGGCATGGCTGGCACCGTCGCGCATTTCCCGGCGCTGCGCAAGGCCATGGCTGCGTTGCCGAAAGATCAGCTCAAGCTGGGTTCGCGCGATGAAGTCTTCGACACCTTCATCAAGCTGCACCCGCTGCTCAAGGACACCTTCTTCCTGCAGACCAAGGAAGACGACAACGACCCCTATGAGTCCAGCCAGTTCACGACGGTGATTGCCAATGCCAGCGGCATTTTTGGCCTCTACAGCTACCGCGAAGTCTTTGAGTTCAAGGAGTTCTGGGGCATAGGCTCTGGACGCAGCTTCGCGCTGGGTGCCATGCATGCCGCCTGGGACAAATCAAAAACCGCACGCGAGGTCGCCATCGCCGGCATGAACGCCGGCTGCGAGTTCGATAAAAATTCCGCCGGGCCGGTGGAAGTGTTCACCCTCAAATTGAAAGCCTCCAAATGAGCGCATCCCTTATCGACATCAAGGTGCCTGACATCGGCGACTTCGACGAAGTGACCGTCATCGAATTGCTGGTCAAGCCCGGCGACAGCATCAAGGCCGACCAGAGCCTGATCACCGTGGAAAGCGACAAGGCTTCCATGGAGATTCCCTCGTCCTCCGCCGGCGTGGTGAAAGAGATCAAGGTCAAGCTCGGCGACAAGGTCAAGCAAGGATCGGTCGTTCTGTCGATTGAGGCATCTGGCGCAGCTGCTGCGGCAGCGCCCGCAGCACCAGCTTCTGCACCCGCAGCAGCCAAACCTGCATCTGCACCGGCTCCGGCCGCAGCTCCCGCACCTGCTGCTGCTCCAACGGCCTCAAGCTTTGCCGGTACAGCCGATCTCGAATGCGATGTGCTCGTCCTGGGCGCAGGCCCGGGCGGCTATTCGGCTGCGTTCCGCGCAGCCGACCTCGGCCTCAAGGTCGTGCTGGTGGAGCGTTACGCCACCCTGGGCGGCGTCTGCCTCAACGTCGGTTGCATTCCGTCCAAGGCGCTGCTGCATGTGGCTGCCGTGATGGACGAGGTCAAGCATTTCGAAAGCCTGGGCGTGAGCTTTGCAGAGCCGGTTGTCGACATCAACAAGCTGCGCACCCATAAAGAAAAAGTCGTCGGCAAACTCACTGGCGGACTGACCGCCATGGCCAAGATGCGCAAGGTCACCGTCGTGCGCGGCCTCGGTCAGTTCGTCGGCTCGCATCACCTGCAGGTTGAGGAAACCTCAGGCACTGCACAGGAGAAGTCGGGCAAGAAGCAGACCATCGCCTTCAAGAACTGCATCATCGCCGCTGGTTCGCAGGCCGTGCGCCTGCCTTTCATGCCGGATGATCCACGCGTGGTCGATTCCACCGGCGCGCTCGCGCTGAAGGAAGTCCCCAAGCGCATGCTGATCCTGGGCGGCGGCATCATCGGGCTTGAAATGGGCACCGTGTATTCCACCCTGGGTGCGCGGCTCGATGTGGTTGAAATGATGGACGGCCTCATGCAGGGCGCCGACCGCGACCTGGTCAAAATCTGGCAAAAGATGAATGCGCCGCGTTTTGACAACATCATGCTGAAGACCAAAACCGTGGGTGCCAAGGCGACTGCGGCCGGTATTGAAGTGACGTTTGAAGCGGCAGAGGCTGGCGGTACCGCGCCTGCACCGCAAACCTATGACCTCGTGCTGCAGGCGGTGGGCCGTACACCTAACGGAAAAAAGCTCGCCGCAGACAAGGCCGGCATCACGGTCAGCGACCGCGGTTTCATTCCGGTCGATATCCAGATGCGTACCAACGTGCCGCACATCTTTGCCATCGGCGACATCGTCGGCCAGCCCATGCTGGCGCACAAGGCCGTGCACGAAGCGCATGTGGCCGCTGAAGTGATTGCCGGTGAACTGCAAGGCAACAAGGAGCTCGCCAGTGCCGC
The DNA here is from genome assembly GCF_016185115.1 of Polaromonas sp. Lineage (GTDB taxonomy): Bacteria > Pseudomonadota > Gammaproteobacteria > Burkholderiales > Burkholderiaceae_C > Polaromonas. The sequence goes on from NZ_JACPOF010000004.1 coordinate 135,112, forward strand.
CTTCAATGCACGTGTGATTCCAAGCGTCGCCTACACCGACCCTGAAGTGGCATGGGTGGGCCTCACAGAAGACCAGGCCAGGGCACAGGGCATCAAGGTCAAAAAGGGCCTGTTCCCATGGACGGCATCCGGCCGCGCAATCGCCAATGGCCGCGACGAAGGTTTCACCAAGCTGCTGTTCGACGACAGCGAAGAAGCCCATGGCCACGGCAAGATTCTGGGCGGCGGCATTGTCGGCACCCACGCCGGCGACATGATTGGCGAGATCGCGCTGGCGATCGAGATGGGTGCTGACGCCGTTGACATTGGCAAGACCATTCACCCGCATCCGACGCTGGGCGAGAGCATTGGCATGGCGGCGGAAGTGGCGCATGGCTCATGTACGGATCTGCCGCCTGCGCGCAAATAGCCAATTGCTACAAACTCAGTAAAAAGCCTGAACCTTCACCGGTTCGGGTTTTTTGCAATCGGTCTCGCTGAGGTGTTGAAAATGTCAGCCGCCCCCAATTGAGCGAATGTGGTGTTCTATGGCGTGCGTCAAGTCTGGCGCGTGCGTTGCCACCATGAAATGGTTCGCACCTTCCAGTGTCATGAATCGCGCCTGAGGCAGGTGGTCCACAAGCAGCTGGTTGCACCGCTGCATGGCCATATGGCTCAGCCCGCCGCACACCACAAGTGTGGGTACTTTCAGGGTGTCAAGGTCTGCGGGTTTGATGGAGTCTGCATAGCCGGTTTTCCAGTCAAGGATATTGGTTGGCGTGTAGCCGACCAGCTTTTCCTGCAACGCAGGGGGATAGGCATCAAAAGTTCCGGCCTCGCCATAAAAATCGATGACGTGACGTACCGCCTTCTGATTGCCACTTTCCCACTCAGTCATGTAACGGCCTGTCATGGTGTGGACTTCCTGGTTCAGGGCAGATTCGCCGCCCAGACCCAGCAGATTGAAAGCCGTCGGCTCCAGCAGTGTCATGCTCAATAATTTCGGATTGCGACGTGTGGCAAATGCCAAAGCGACCCAGGCACCAAATGAGTGAGCCACCAGGTGCACAGGAGTACCGGCTGTTTCCAGAACAGCTTCGAGAACGTCCATCTCATCCTCAATGTGGGTGCCTCCAGGTCTGCGGCGTTCCTGGGTTTTTCCATAGCCAGACAAACTGGTGGTGACGGTGCGATAACGTTCAGACAGGGGCGTACTGATATTGCGCCATGAAGATCCGGTGGAGAACGAGCCCGGCACAAAAACGATGGCCTGTCCATGACCGGTTTCCTGATATTCCACCGTAGCCTGGGGATGTGCGGTCATGATGCCAGTTCCTTTTCAAAGGGTGCAGGGCGGGTGAATCAGCCGGACGCGCGCCGTATCCAGGGCCTGAATCAAGGTACGCTGATTGCGGTCCACATTGAAGCTGTGCCCGGCGGCAAGAATCACATCGCGCATTTCACCATCCAGCGTAACCCAGACAGAGCCTTCAAGGCATTCAATGGTGATTCCCAACGCCTGTTTGATCTCCAGAATCCTGTTCGTGGCCAGTTCCTGAATGCCGGGGCGTGTGCCGGTGTCCTGTCCGCTCTGACATATGCCGCTGAAGGCGTTCGTGCGTAACCACCTGCCGATAGAACGGCTGTCGTGAATGGCGCTGTTGATGGCTGTCTGTATGGCTGCATGTATGGCGATGTTCATGACCTTCTCCGCTGGTGTTGCTGATGGAGAAAGTATGGTTTTCACAGCCCGGCCGCGCCAGTGTGCGTACTACGGTAAGTGTTCATCCTGACTACGGCAGTGCTTACCGTAGCCGACGGCCGGAGCCCGGGTCAGCCCTGTAACGTCAGCCGTCAAGCAGGCTGAGAGCCCCTGCGCGATGCACGGCCTCGGCCCGGGTCGAGCAGCCCAGTGCCTTCATGGCGCCTGACATATGCATCTCTACGGTGCGAGGGCTCAGATTGAGGGCTTTGGCCACTTCCTTGTCTGTACGTCCGTGGGCCACGGCGCGCAGGACTTCGGTTTGTCTCAGGGTGAGTTGGGGTGAAGGGCCGGTCCTGCCCAGAAAGGTGCCGAGTTCAGCCTCAAAAACCTGCATGGCTGGTTCGGTGGACAGAAGGATGTGGCCCTGAGCCTCCAGCGCCACAAAGCGGGCACCGGGGATCAGCGACGCCATCTTGCGCCCCTGTTCAAAACCGATCATTTCATCTTTTCGGCAATGAAAAACCAGTGTGGGCACGTTCACTTGCGCGCAGAGATCCCTCACGTTGATGGAGAAATTTTTTCGCAGGTACGCCGTCGCCATCTCTGCCGTCATGGACAACTGCATGCGTTCTTCCATTTCACGCTGCTGCTCAGGGGTTGCGTTGCCGAGCAACTGGGCTACGAACAGTTTGCGAAAGATTGACCTGGGGCTGTTCCAGCCTACTTCGGCGCTTTTTATAACCAGCTCAGCCTCATCAATGGCTTTTTGACTGACGTTTGGCGTGCTGAAAACAGACGTTGCAAAGCCGCTGAGCAGAATCAGGTGAGACACCTGGTCCGGATGGCGCACGGCATAGGCGACTGAAATCGCTGCGCCCATGGACATGCCCAGCAACGCAAACTTCTTCACCCCCCTGGACGCTACGACGGCTTCCAGGTCATTGACCGCGTCTTCAAAGGTCAGCGAAGGCACCTTGCGATCCGAAAGACCGCAGCCTCGCGAGTCGTAACGCACGAAGGAAAAGCCCCGGCTGAGCGCACGTATGTAAGCCTGAGGCTCTTCATGACGGGCATCACAATCAAGGTGGCTAAGCCAGGTTCCGGCCCGAACCACGGGGAAGCCGGTGCCCGTAGATGTGCTTGCTATCTTCACGCCGTCTGCACTTGTGCAAAAGCGTATGTCTTGTTGCAGTGTCATTTGGAACCCGCGGGCTTCGGAATGGTCAGTTTACTTGAGCCGGGGTTGGAATGGCATGTACGGGTATGCTGTGCACGCTGCCACGAAAGCCCATCGGTCGCTGCCGGTTGACGCGCCCCTCGCGCAGGCCGGCCGTATCACCCCTTACCTCATTAAAAGGATACTGAAGTGGATGTCATTCTTCTGGATTTGCCCGGCGTCGCCGGAGAGTGCCTGTTGACGGGGTATGAGGACAGGATCGAATGCCTGTCATACAGCCATGCGGTTGCAATGCAGATGACCGGCGATGTCTCCAGCAAGGAGCGTACATCCGGCAGGCCAAACGTGCAGGACTTCACCCTCTCGAAATACATGGACGGGTCCTCGCCCGTGCTCAACCAGTACTGCTGTGAGGGCCGGCAGATCGGCGACGGTACGGTCACGGTTGGGCGCAACGAGTCCGGCACGTTCATGCCCTTGATCGTCTATACGCTCAAGGACGTGATGATCTCCAGTGTCAGTGCAGCGTCCTCTGGCGGCGACAAGCCTGCAGAGACGATCACGCTCAACTTCACGGCTATCCAGTGGAATTACACAGCGCAGAAAGCGGATTCGGCGCTGGCAGGTGCGGCCGTCGGCAAGTGGGACATGAAGACCAACAGCCCGGCCTGAGCGCTTGATCCGCCTCCTGCACGCAATAGGTGGCTTCTGTGGCGTCAGGGCGTGGCCGGGGCACCAAACGTGACAGTGAAGGGTGGATTTTGCTATTTAAATGATAGCTGCTCACGTGCGTGTTTATTGGCCCGAGGGCCGATTTGATGCCTGAAAACAGGTCTTTTCAGGCATTTTGGCGAGCTTTTTTGACCTTGAAGAGCTTCAGGAAGGGCCTTGTTGATAATTTTTAATGTATACGTCAAATTTTTGCCGTATGCATTAAATCCGGCGATTCAGGTACTTCTGGCTCAGGGCCTGACCCCCGGTGCCTCCATCACCATGCCGGTGGCACGCGCAGCCAGGTAGACCTCCAGTTCGACCAGTTCACTCGAACCATAAGCAAACAGTTCTGCGCGCACGCCACTCATGCAGTTGCGCAGGCGGCGCTGAAGCGAGCCCATGGTTTGCCATTCAAGCCTGTACACGGGGTAGCCGTTGGGATGGGCCTGCGGAATGATGCTGCTGCCCAGCCGCCCGCCGGCGTTGCTGTCGTGGCACTGCGCGCATGAGAGATTGAGCTGGCCCATTCGCTGCATGAAGCGCTGCTCGCCCAGTTGCCTGAAGGGCTCCAGCCGTTTGTCTGCAGCTGGTGTCATGGGCAGACCGCGTGACTGCAGGGCAATGTAGCTCTCGAGGCTGAGCAGGTCTTGCGACTCAAAGCGCAGCGGGTCGGCCTGCTGGTGTTTCTGGCGGCAGATGTTGATGCGCTGGCTGAGCGTGACGGGCCGTTTGAGCACTTCGTCGAACGCCGGGTAGCGCGCCGCCACACCCTTCATGGAGCTGGATGCCGCCGCGTGGCAGGTGACGCAAGCCTTGCCACTCAGGCCCGCCGCTTTTTGCCACAGCGCCTCGCCGTCCTTCACCCACAGCATGCCGGGGTTGAGCGCATCGTCTTTCTGCATGGCCTGCGTTGAGGCGCCCATGAATTCGGAGCCCTGGCGGCGGGTGTCTGCAGGTTGGGCGAAGGCCGGGTTTGCCAGCGCCAGCAAAAGGAGGGCAAACCGGATCATCGTATTGGCGTCTGTTTCGGAAAGTCTGTCATTGCGGGCTTGACCCGCAATCCATGCACCCGCATTGGAATGCACGCGCCGCCGGGGATGGATCCCCCCGGGTCGTGGCCCGGGGCAGGCTCCTCAAGTCCGGGATGACAGCCGGGGAGGGGCGAAGACATGTGGGATGACAGGCGGGCCGCGTGCTCATGCCGTGACGGTGATGGCCACAGTCTCGGTTTGCGTGAAGCCGTTGTCGCCTTCCCAGTTCAGCACAAAGTTGCCGCTTTCCGTGGCCGTGGTGTAGAAGGCGATGTAGGGGTTGGCCGAAATGGCGGAGAACAGTTCGGCGCTGAAAACCTGCTCGCCGTTGTACTTGCAGGTGAAGGCCTGGATGATGTTGCGCGGCAGGGTCTTGCCGTTGTCGTCGGGGCGAAAGCCGGTTTCCATGGGGTGACCTATGGTGGCGCGAATCTCTATGATCTCGCCGCGCTTTGCGGTTGCCGGGATGTTGATGAGGGTGCGTGCCATGTCAATTCCCGAAGAATGCGCGCAGCGAAGGGCCGCCCCGAGCAAGCAACGGCCCCCCCGGGGGGCAGAGAACTACACGCAGTGAGTGAACGTGGGGGCTCATTTATGCTTCCCCTTCTATACATGCGACGACCGTCACGATCACGTCTACCGAATGAGACCAGTAACTGCCATCGCTCATCTGCGCCACCGCGACCAGCTTCTGCGTGGCAGCCAGCCGCATGCGGGTCGTCACGCTGGCCTTGCCGGCACGCGGGCCGAGTACAAACCTGGCGACGTCGCGCTGCGGATTTTTCTCGTTGAAGATGGCAATGCTTTTGACATGGTCTGCAGCCGTCATGGGGCTGGCCACGGTCACAGTGATGGGGACGACGTTGCCGTTGTCCACCAGCTCGGCGATGTCGATGTGGACCCTGCCTGCCTTGATGGGCGCGCGCGATGTGTAGTTGGCAATCGCAACTTCCAGGTCGCCTGCAGCCGCCAGGGCAGGGCGCAGCACCACACTGGCGCCCAGTGCGGCGGCACCGGCCAGTACATAGCGGCGAGTGTGATTTGAAGCTTTGCTGTTCATGTCAATTCTTCAGCGTCCGTAAAAAAGCCAGCACGTCTTCTATCTGCTGTGCATTGAGTATGCTCTGCCCGCGAAATGCCGGGGCTACGCGATTGAAGCCGTCACTGCGAAGGTAGGCCGGCATGATGCTTTGCGGGTTCAGGCGCGTGGCGTCGACCAGCCGCAGGCGCAACTGGCCTTCAGACCAGCGAGAACCAGCACCCGACAGATCGGGTGCCAGGTTGCCCTGAAAGCGCTCTTCAGGAAAGGGGCCGGTGTGGCAGAGCAGGCAAAGCCCTACCTGCCGGTTGGCGACGATGGCACGCCCGCGCGCGGCGTCACCGAGCGAAGCTGTAAGGGGTACGGGGATGGTGTCACCGACGATGGCCGGTGAGATGTTTGCAGGCTGCGCCGTGGCTGTCATCAGCGGAAGCCAGAAGGCAACCGCAAAAACGGCCAGGCACAACCGCGGCCTCATGCCTTTTTGAGGCTGGTGTTTTTCAGCGGCAGGTCGCGTACGCGTTTGCCCGTTGCCGCAAAAATGGCATTGAGCACGGCCGGCGCCGCCACGGCAATGGTGGGCTCGCCCACACCGCCCCAGAAGCCGCCTGAAGCAACGATGACCGTTTCGACCTTGGGCATTTCGTCCATCTTCATGACCTGATAGGTGTTGAAGTTGGTCTGCTCTATCTTGCCGTCTTTCACCGTGCACTCACCATACAGCGCAGCCGACAGGCCGTATACAAACGAGCCTTCAACCTGCGCCTCGATCTGCTGCGGATTCACGGCGTAACCGCAGTCGGTCGCTGCCACGATGCGGTGGATCTTGAGCTTGCCCTCGGGGTTGACGGACACCTCGGCCACCGCAGCAACATAACTGCCGAAGCCCATGGTCTGCGCAATGCCCTGGAAGTGCCCCGCGGGCAATGGCTTGCCCCAGCCCGCGCGCTCGGCCGCAGCGTTGAGAACGGCCAGATGCTTGGGGTGGTTGGCCATCATCTTGCGGCGCAGGGCCAGCGGGTCCTGCTTTGTGGCGAGCGCGATTTCGTCCATGAAGGACTCGAGGTAGATCGCGTTCTGGTTCAGGTTCACGCCGCGCCAGAAGCCGGGCGGCACATGCGTGTTGCGCATGGCGTGGTCTACCAGCAGGTTGGGGAAGGTGTAGCCGATGGAGGCCTCCGGGCCGGGCGCGTTCAGGCCCTGGAAGACGGCAGGGTCCTTGCCGTTCACGACAGCCTGTGGAATGGCGCTGGCCAGGATGGACTGGCCAGAGATGCGCATGTGCAGTCCGGTGATGTTGCCCTGGTCATCAAGGCCCGCGGTCATCTTGCACTGGGTGACCGGGTGGTAACGGCCCTGGGTCATGTCTTCTTCACGCGTCCAGATCAGCTTGACGGGCGTGCCTGGCATCTGTTTGGCGATGCGCACAGCTTGCGTCACGTAATCGGTAAAACTGCGCCGGCCAAAACCGCCACCAAGGTGCATGCGGTACACATCGCACTGGGTCTGACGCAGTTCGGCCGCTTCAGAGCATGCCGCCAGAGCAGCCTCTGCGTTCTGGGTCGGCGCCCAGACTTCGCAGCGCTCGGGTGTCCATTTGGCCGTGGCATTCATGGGCTCCATGGGCGCATGGTTCTGGAAGGGGTAGGAATACACCGCCTCGATCTTGCGTGCGCTTGACGCGATGGCGGCGCGCGCATCACCGTTTGAATTGCCGACCGCGCCTTCAGGGGCGTCCAGCCCGGCTTTCAGAATGGCGGCGATGCTTTCGCTGGAGACTTTTTCGCTGGAGCCGTTGTCCCAGACGATGGGCATGGCATCAAGTGCACTTTTGGCACGCCACCAGGTGTCAGCCACCACGGCTACGGCGGTATCGCCGACGCGCACCACCTTCTTGATACCAGCACGCTTTTCAATGGCGGACGCATCAAAACTTTTGAGCTTGCCGCCGAAGACGGGGCATTCCTTGATCGCTGCGTTGAGCATGCCGGGAAGCACGACATCCATGCCGTAGACCTGCTTGCCCGTGACCTTGTCGGCGGTGTCCAGCCGCGCCAGGCGTTTGCCGGCCAGCTTCCAGTCCTTGACGTCCTTGACCTTGATGGTGGCCACGTCGGGCGGCGTCAGTTTGCCTGCCGCAACTGCCACTTTGCCGTAGGTCGTCTTGCGGCCGCTAGGCGTGTGGGTGATGACGCCATTGGTCACGGTGCAGTCGGCAGGGGAGGCCTTCCAGCCGTCGGCTGCAGCCTGCACCAGCATCATCTTTGCAGCTGCGCCGCCCTTGCGCATGTAGTCGTGCGACTGGCGCACGCCACGGCTGCCCACGGTACCGAAGTCGCCCCAGATGCGTTTGCGTGCCAGGCTCTGGCCCGGCGTCGGGTACTCGGTTTTGACTTTCGCCCAGTTGCAGTCGAGCTCTTCAGCTACCAGTTGCGCCAGGCCTGTCAGCGTGCCCTGGCCCATTTCAACGCGACCTATGCGGATGATGACGGTTTCATCAGGCTTGACGACGACCCAGGCATTGACCTCGGGTGGCATCGCGTCCTGGGCATTGGCAGAGCCTGCAAAAGGGATGTGAAGGGCGACGACCAGGCCTGCGCCTGCCGTGCTGCCGAGGAAACCGCGGCGCGAGACTTTGGGGGATGACAGAACGGCGCTCATGCGACGCTCCCGTCTGTGTGGGTGATGGCGAGCCCCGCACTCTTGGTACTGCCGCCTTGCGCCACCGACTTGATGGCGGCGCGAACCCGGTTGTAGCTGCCGCAGCGGCATATGTTGGTGATGCTCTGGTCAATCTGTTCGTCAGTGGGTTTCGGCGTGGTTTTCAGCAGCGCCGCGGCGGCCATGACCATGCCGCACTGGCAAAAGCCGCATTGCGGAACGTCCAGCGCTACCCAGGCTTTTTGTACCGGGTGCGAGCCATTGGGTGAGAGGCCTTCGATGGTGACGACCTTGTCCTTGGCGTCGACCGTTGATGCGGGGCGCACGCAACTGCGGGTGGGCACGCCGTTGATATGCACGGTGCAGGCACCGCATTGGGCGATGCCGCAGCCGTATTTTGTGCCGGTCAGGCCGAGTTGCTCACGTATCACCCACAGCAGTGGGGTGTCTTCTTCTGCTTCGTACTGGCGGACTTTTCCGTTGACATTCAGTTGTGCCATTGCTGGGCTCCTCTTGGGGAAATTTCAAAGTGGGGTATGCCGCCGAATATCGTAGTCGCCGCAGGTGACAAACGGAGGCGGATTAACCCTTGGCATCGAACCAGGTATCAGTTGGTTCAAGCGGGTATCAGGTTATTGCAGCAGGTATCACTCGGGATATGGTGATCGTCGATTCAGCTCACGCTGGCCATGGCGGCGAGCATGTGTGCCTGCCAGCGCTGTACTGAAAACTGCTTCCTCAAGAGTGCCTGCGCAGCGACGGCCATGGCCTGTCGCCTGTCCGCATCATTCAACAGCGACTGGCAGAGCGAAGGCAGTTCAGCCAGCGCGCCGGTAGCAAGGTGTTCACCCGGGGTGATGCCGTGCGGCGCCAGGCCATCGGAGGTTTGGCTCACGACCACGGTGCCTGCCGCCCAGGCCTCCAGTGTGCGGAACTGGTCGAAATAGGTGTGCTGCGGGTCGGCGTGAATGGTCAGCGCGATGCGGGCGTGCCGCAGGCGCTCTTCCCTGGCCTTGCCCCACAGGCCGGCCCAGACAAATTCGGCCTTCACGCCGCTGGCCCTGAAAAGCGCTTCGGCCTCTTCTCGAGGCGGCGAAGGGTGGCCGATGAACAGCACGTCGCTGGTTCGCGCCGATTCGGGCCCGGGCGCGCGTATGTGTATGTCTGCAATCAGATAGGGCAGCTGCGAGACCGCCAGCGATGGGTAGTGCAGGCGCAGGTAGTCTTCAATCGGCTGGTCCATCGCCAGCACGGCGTCGAGCCTTGGGGCGAAGGCATCGAAGAGCCCGGCCTTGTAGCCATGTACGGTGGCCTGCGGGTTGCGTGTCAGGGGGTCCAGCATCCAGAGGACGTTTTTGCCACGCGGCAGCCCGTGTTTGCCGAATCTTTCGAAAGCGTAGATGCCGACGACCAGCAGATTGATGTCTGCTGCACCCACGTCGGGCAGCACACCCTGCTTTTCGGTACCGAGGTCTACGTACTCGACCTCATGGCCGGCGGCCAGCAATACACCCATCCAGATCCGGCAAGCCTTGCCGAAGAGGTTGTCTATGTCTGTGTAGATGTGGATTTTCAAGATCAGTGCCGGGATGCCAAGGCTCCACTTTGTCAGGCGCTGACAAGCAGTGTCATAACAAGGCGGATATTTTTTGAAACAAAAAGAAACTGATGTATTTTTCTCAAGACGCCTTTGATGCTTAGTGATGCCGCCAGGAGATAAGCCATAAGTGTTTGTGTTTGCTCCAAATTAAGACCGAATAGTTCAATTAATTCACGTTATGGGGGGCAAATCCAAATTGATAGCCTGTCAGGAAATGTAATGCGTGCGATACCCCTCTTTCCATTTTTGAAACAGCTTCCATACTTTGGTTGCCACATGGGGTTTGACTAAATTATTTATAAGTGCTGGGGTTCTTCATAACTGTCAACCACGATTCGTAGGCGCTCATCGTCCACATTTGTTTTCAGGGCAGTCATGAAACATATCGGGTTGTGGTTGAAGTCGAAGGTCTTTTGCAGCCATTTGTGGCTCCTGCTGGCTTTGCATGCAGGCGTGCCTGCGGTGCGGGCCCAGACCGTCCCGCCCCCGTCTGTCGATCCGGGGCGCCTGCGCGAGCGAATCGATTTGCCGCCCGAAACCGGGCGCCCGCTCGAGCAGCGGGAGACGGATCTCCCCCAGGGGCGGGGGGTGCCGGAATCGATGAAGTCCATGCGGGTGACCCTGAAAACCATACGCATTGAAGGTGCAACTGCCTTGCCTGGCGACGTGCTGCAGGTGAAGGCGGACAGCTACATCGGGCGCGAGATTTCCGGTAGTGACATTCTTGAACTGGCATCTTTGCTGACCGCCATGTATCGCAATGCGGGGTACATCCTCTCAATGGTTGTCGTGCCGCCCCAGTCGCTGGAGTCCGGCCTGCTGACCCTGAACGTTGTCGAGGGCTATATCGTGCAGGTGACAGTTCGCGCGGATGAAGGTGTCAGTGAACACGTCAGGGCAAGCCTTGCAGAAGCTGGCGAGAAGATCAGGGCATCGCGCCCGCTCAATGCCGCTGTGCTTGAGCGCTATTTGCTGATCGCCAACGATTTTCCGGGAATCACGCTGCGCAGTGTGCTGGCACCGTCCCGGGAGCCCGGTGCGGCTGACCTCACCCTGGTCGCAGCGCTCAACAAGGCAGAGGGTTTTTTATCCTTGGACAAATACGGATCCAGGTATCTGGGGCCGGTACAGCTGACGTTGGGTGCGACGGCAAACCAGGTGCTGGGCGTCAATGACCAGTGGCGTTTTGTGGCTGCCGGCACCGGTAATTCCGAAATGGCTTATGCCCAGGTTTCGTATGGCCAGGTGCTCAATGCCGAAGGCCTCAGGCTGACGGCCTCCATTTCCAGCGCACGCACCCGGCCGGGCGATTCGCTCAAGGCGTTTGCCGTCCACGGAATCGCAGACACGCTCTCGCTGGGCCTGAGTTATCCGCTTCTGAGAACGCGCAACGAAAGCCTGCTTGCGCGTGCGGCCTATGAGCATTCTGATATTCATACGGACATCCTTGGCGCCCGCGTGGTTGAAGACCGCATCCGGGCCTTGCGGCTTGGCCTGAGCTGGCGTGTGCTGGACCGTCTGGATGGGCAGAACACACTGGAGCTTGATTTCAGCCAGGGCCTGGGTGGCACGCAGTCGTCGGACCTGCTCAAGAGCCGCGTGGGCGCTGACGGCGTTTTCAGCAAACTCACATTCGACTATGAGCGCTCGCAGCCGCTGGGTCCCCACAGCTCAATCGTCGCGGGTATAGGGGGGCAATGGTCCAACACGCCGCTGCTCTCGTCAGAGCAGTACGCGCTGGGCGGACGCCGCTTCGGGCGCGCCTATGAACCTGCCGAACTCACGGGTGAACGCGCGCTTGCATTGCGTGTAGAGCCACGTTACGTGGATGAGATCAACACTGCGGGCCTGCGTTCTTACCAGCTCTTCGGTTTTTATGACATCGGCAGGGTCTGGAAGCTCGGCACGCCCACACCCGGATTGCCAGCCAGCCCGAGCCTTGCATCGGCGGGGTTTGGGGTACGGCTGTTCTTTGTGAAAAACATGTTTGCCGTGATTGAAGCTGCCTGGCCGCTTACCAGGGCGCTGGCCGGCAACCCTGCCGGTGGCAAGGCAGCACGCCTGCTGGCTTCAGTGGTGCTGAGGTTCTGAACCGTCAGCCCGGTGTGCAACGGAATTTGAGAGGTGCCCCATGCATAACGACTCCTGTCTGGCTGTAAAACATGGACGAATTTATGGATGTGTTCACGCACACGCTGGTGGACCTGTACGTCAGCAACACGCGCCATGGCGCAATCGGCTTTTCATGCTCAAAGCCTTGCCTGCAGCAGCAGCGCTGGTGTTCGCGCCGCCGGGGTGGTCCATTGATGGCGCGGCGGGACTGCCGCAAAACGGCACTGTGTTTTCCGGTGCTGCCAGTGGGTCGGTGTCGGGAAACCAGCTGACCATCAATCAGTCCACCGACCGCGCCGTGATTGACTGGGGATCGTTCAGCATTGATCTGGGAAAGGCTGTGCAGTTTGTCCAGCCCAATGCCGCTGCCGCGGTGCTTAATCGTGTGGCAGCCGGGCTGAATGCTTCCGCGATCATGGGTAGCTTGTCTGCCAACGGCACCGTGATGCTGATGAACCCGAACGGCGTGATGTTCGGCGCCAATTCCGTGGTGAACGTGGCCTCGCTCATTGCCACGACGGGCAATATCGATGTCAACCACTTCATCAATACTGGCGGCGCACGGATCACAGGCGCTACCGGCAGTATCAACAACAAGGGCACGTTGACAGCCCAGGGGGCGGGTCTGGTGGCGCTGGTCGCGCCTTCGGTGACCAACCAGGGCAGTATCGTTGCAACGGGAGGAACCATCTCGCTTGCCGGGTCGACCGCTGCCACCGTGTCGCTCAATGCGGGCCTCTATGAGTTTGTCGTTCCGGCCGGCGCATCGGGCGTGGCCGTGGGCAATGAGGCGGGTGGCAGCCTCAACGGCGCGACCATACTGCTGGGAGTGGGGGACGCCGCGGATCTGCTGTCCGGTGTGATCAACCTGGAGGGTGTGCAGCAGGCCAGCAATGCCATCAGGGTGAATGCCCATTCGGTCCAATTGAAGTCGGCGTTGCAGGCACCTGCCGTGACCGGCAGTTCCGCAACCATCAATGTCTCGGGTGCAGGGCGTATCCAGGACGGTGTGAACATCGTCAAATCAGGTGGATCGGTCAACGTCGCCGCTGGTACTTATGTTCAGCCTGCCACGCTGAAAATTGACAGGAGCCTGACGCTGAGCGGCGCGGGGCAGGGCGCCACCATCATCGACGCGCAGGGCGTGACCAACTACGGCATTCAGGTTACCGGCGACAACGTCACGCTGAAGGATTTCACGCTGTATGGCCCGAGTGCCGACGTCGCCTCTTCCTACGGGATCAAGGTGGCGCCGTCTGGCGGCACCCCGGCACGACTGCACGATTTTTCGATCAGCAATGTGACGATTCGCGGCTCAGGCCGGGCGGAGCTCGACCTCAACGGCGTGGTCGGCGCGCTGATCGACCATGTGACGGCCGATGGCGCGCCCGTGGGCAATGCCGCAGGCAGCACCGCCGGCGCCGGCATACAGATCACGGACAGCGCAAATGTCACGATCAGCAACTCCACCACGCGCAACAACACGTGGGGGGGGCTGGCGCTGTATCAGGCCAACCGTTCCCACGACCAGCAGGTCAACAACATCACGGTGACGGGCAACAATACCTTCAACGAATTCAACCCGGTCTACCTGCAGGATGAGTCGGCCACCCGCGATTTCGGCACGCTCAGTATTGCCGGCTTTGACCATGCGGTGCGCAACGGTTCATCGACCAACAGCAATTTCCAGTACACATGGCTGCAGGCGTCCCGCCAGAGTGCGTTTGACTTTGCGGTCAACCTGGGGTCTTCGGCATCGAGTTATATCCAGGGCTGGAACGGCGCGCAGACAACGCAGAACTTCCGGGTCGGCACAGGGCACCTGCTGGCTGGCGGTGACCAGGCCATGGCTATAGGCGCTGCCGTTGGCGCGGCAGGCGCGGGCGCTTCCGTTGATGTGTATGCGGGGACTTACGCAGAGCAACTGGTGCTCAACAAGACCGGGCTCACACTGACCGGGCATGAAGGGGCCAAACTGCTTGTGCCGGATGCTGCAGAAGTCAACGGGATCGCCGTCGCTGCCAACAACGTAACCGTCACGGGCATGGAGATCGCCGGGCCGGTGACCCAGTCTTACCTCACCTATGCATGGGGCAACAACCGCAGCCGGGGCATTGCTGTGGGTAACGGCATCACCGGATTCACACTCAGCAACAACAACATACATGATGTGCGCAACGGCATCCTGATCGATGGCCGCAATACCGGCAGCGTGACGGGTAACCGCATCGAAAACACCAAGAGCGCCATATCCGTGCAATACACCGACGGCACTGGCATCGCCATGTCGGGGAATACCCAGGGCCCCATCGGCAACGAGTGGGGGTTGAACCTGCACCTGAACGGGCACATGGCTGGATCTAACCCTGACCCTGTCTCGAACAGCACGCCCATAGCCGCTGCGCCCACATTGGCATGGCAGCAGGCCTTGCTGGCGCTGTCGTCTGCCAACAGTGGCTGGGGAGTACAGGATCAGGGCTATACGTCGTCAAACCGCACGCAGGCCAATGTGGCCACGACAGGGGCGGGTAACAACCAGGGCAGCCTGCTGACGCCGCTGGACACCATACAAGGCGGTATCGATGCCGTGGTAACGGGCGGTGTAGTGCGCGTGGCCGGCGGCACCTACATCCAGCCAGCCACCCTGACGATCAACAAAAGCCTGACGCTCTCGGGGGCCGGGCAGGATGCTACCGTCATCGACGCTCGCGCCATCCTCAACAACTATGGCATCAAGGTGAGTGCTGACAATGTCTCGCTGAAAGGGTTCACGCTCTATGGCCCTTCAGCCAATGTCGCGGCATCCTACGGTATCAAGGTGGCGCCGGTGGGCGACGCGTCGGCAAGACTGCACAACTTCTCCATCAGCAATGTCACCAGCCGGGGCGCCGGGCGGGCCGAACTGGATCTCAATGGCGTGGATGGTGCCGTCATAGACCACGTAATAGCCAACGGCGCGCCAGTCGGCAATGACGCGGGCAGTACCGCGGGTGCTGGCATACAGATCACGGACAGCGCAAATGTCACGATCAGCAACTCGACCACGCGCAACAACATTTGGGGCGGCCTGGCGCTATACCAGTCCAACCGCTACTACAACCAGCAGACCGGCAACATCACGGTGGCGGCAAACAACCAGTTCACCGAACTGAACCCCGTCTTCATGCAGGATGAGTCGGTCAGCCAGAATTTCGGCGCATTCAATATTTCCGGTTTTGACTTTGCAGTGCGCAATTCCGCCCTGACCGACAACAACGACCAGTACACGTGGCTGCAGGCTTCCCGACAGCAGGCCATTGATTACGCCGTCAACCTGAACAGCGCTGGGTCAAGTTATGTGCAGGGCTGGAACGGGGCGTTACCCACGCAGGATTTCCAGGTTGGTGTGGGTAGCCTGGCCGGTGGCGGCACGCGTGCCCTGCTTGTTGCCGCTGCGCTTGACCATGCGGGTGCCGGTGCCAGCATTCGCATCGCCGCGGGCACTTATGCGGAGAATGTGGTGGTCAACAATCCCTATAACCTTTACTTCAACGGCTCCACCGTTCACGGCCTGACGCTCAATGCAGGTGCCGCCGGCAGTGGGCTTGCCGGCGCTGTTACAGCAGATACCGCTTCAGGCATCTTGCTGAACGCCCCCATCCGCCTTCTGGGTGACACCACGCTGGCGACCCTGGGTGCCGACATCACGCTCAACGGGGATATCCAGAACGTCGGCGCCACGGCTTACGGGCTTCGCCTGATCGCCGGCACGGGCGGCACCCGGGGTAATGTCCATATGGTGACCGGTGGCACGGCCGCCAATGCGCTGGGCAGCTTTGAAGTCTCGTCCAACCAGTTCAGCCTGCTTGATACCCTGTGGGTCAAGGGCTACAAAATCGATGCCCTGGGCAGCGTGGCACTGAGCAACCACACCTTGCGCGGGCAGGATTCCTCTGCGGCCAACACCCTGAATGCGGGCGGCGACATCACCGGCGCGACCGTCAGCCAGGGCAGCGTGGTCATCACCAGCAGCGGCAACATTGCCGCCAATGTCACGGCAAGCGATGTTGCCATCAGCGCCGGCGGTGACATCTCGGGCACCACCAACAGCCTGGGCGCCGTGCAGATGACCAGTGGTGGGGACATATCCGGCAGCGTTTCGGGCAGTACGGTAGTGGTGCAGGCACAGGGCGACCTGAACCTCGCCGTGGTGGCATCCAGCTCGGCATCCCTGGCGGGTGATACGGTTGTGGTCAATGTTGTTGCGCCTGTCGTTGCTGTGGCGGCGGTGGGTGATGCGCAGGTGTCAGGCTCGTCGTCGCAGATGACCGTCAATGCACCCAGCGGCAGTGTCAGGGGCAGCTTCGGTCAGGTGACCAACTCGGGAGGTGGCCTCGTCAATGTCAATGGCAAACCCCAGGGCAACGCGCAACTCTCGTCGAATTCCGACAACAGCCGCGTCATGCCCGCCGGCAATGCGCTGGCAGATAACGCAGGGGGTGACGAAATTCAGGGTGTTCAGCTGGCACAGGCTGGCGTCCTGATGTCGCAATCCGATGGCGGCGGCATCATCCTGATGTCGCCCGGCGCTGCGGGCGAGGCCTTGAGCAACGGACAGTCTGTGGAGCTTGATCTGTCGCCGCGCAATTCACCGGCCGAATCGTCGTCTGGCAAGTCTTCAGGCGAAAAGGAGTCCGACCGGGAGTAGGTCGCATCGCAGCGACGCAGTCAGGCAGTGGGGGCGAAGATGTCGAGGCGCTTGCCTCTGACAGATAGATACGGCCAGGGAAGGCTGGAAAAGGCGCGCTTATTGCGCCTGGATCATGTACTGGTTGAGCTGCTGTACCGCAGGCGTATTGGCCTGGAGCAAGGGAGCCCTGGCGCCCAGGGCATTCGCGTTGACGGCGCTGACCTGGGCTTGTGCCTGTACAGCTGCAGTGGCGCGCATGTCGCGGGCCTGGGCTGGCTGGCCGTCCTGGCCAGAGACGCGACGTGCGCCGTCAAAACGGCGGTTCCAGTAGGCAACCGACATGCTCTCGACACGAACTTCAGCGCCGGGCTTGGGTGAGTGGATGAACTTGCCTTCGCCGACATAGATGCCGACATGGCTGAAGGCGCGGCGCATGGTGTTGAAAAAGACCAGGTCGCCGGGTTGCAGTTCGTTTCGTTCAATGTTCTGGGTGGCGGCGGCCTGCTGCTCGGCCTTGCGGGGCAGGATCAGGCCAATGCTTTGTTCATAGATGGCGCGGACAAAGCCGCTGCAGTCAAAACCCGTGTCGGCATTGTTGCCGCCGCGGCGGTAAGGCACGCCCAGGAAACCCATGGCGTTGACCACCAACTCTGACGCCTTGTTGCTGACCGTCTGGCCGGCACGCTCAATGTGCGCCATCAAGCCCTTGTCGGCCAGCAGTTTATCGATGTCATCAGCGGAACCAGCAGGGGCTGCATGGGCTCTGACAGCAAACAGCATGGCAGAAGCAAAGAGCAGGAAAGCCAAAAGGGGGGCTGTGATACGCATGGCAGGCAGGATACTTGAAGGAATGGTCCTACGTCAACCTTAAGTTGTTTCTTGATAGCACCGCCAAATCATTGATTTGTAACGATTTATAGCGTGTCTTGTCTTGGTGCTCTTTAATTAGCCTCCAAATCGTTCAAAAATGAGTTCTAAAGTATTCATACATTAAGGGGTCAGTCTTGATGACGCTTTTCCCATCCCTTTTCGGGGCTCCCAATTCGGTCTTGGGCCATGCCTGTCGTAAATACTCCGCTATTTTTTTGGTAGCGGCGCTGATGGCGGCCCCTGTGTCATGGGCGCAGGGCGTCAAACCAGAGACAGTGGCCACCGGCCTGCAAAACCCCTGGGCTGTGGCTTTTCTGCCGGACGGCAGGTTTCTGGTTACGGAGCGCGCAGGCCGCCTGCGGGTCGTTGAAGCCGGCGGCAAGATTGGTGAGCCTGTGGCGGGCCTGCCTGCGATAGCTGCAGGCGGGCAGGGCGGTTTGCTCGATGTGATCCTTGATTCGGACTTTGCTGCCAACCGCAGCCTGTATTTCTGCTTTTCAGAGCCCGGGCCGGGCAATACCAACAGTACGGCGCTGGCGCGGGCAGCCCTGAGCGCTGATAACAGCAGGCTGGACAACGTGAAAATCATCTTCAGCCAGAAGCCCAAGACTGCCAGTTCGGCGCACTTCGGTTGCCGTATCGTTGAAAGCCGTTCGCCAGGTATCAATGCCAGGCCCGACGGCAAACTCTTTTTGACCACAGGCGAACGCTTCTCGCGCAAGGAAGACGCCCAGACCCTGAACAACCACCACGGCAAGTTGATACGCATCAATAAAGACGGCACTGTGCCTTCGGACAACCCCTTTGTCGGCAAGGCAGGTGCGCTGCCCGAGATATGGAGTTATGGCCACCGTAACATGCAGGGCCTGGCGATGGCGCCTGACGGCACGCTCTGGGAGAACGAACACGGCCCGCAAGGCGGCGACGAGATCAACCTGCCAAGGGCCGGCGCCAATTACGGCTGGCCTGTCATCACCTACGGCGAGAACTACGGCGGCGGCAAGATAGGCGAGGGCATTACCAGCAAGCCCGGCATGGAGCAGCCGCTGCATTACTGGACGCCGTCCATCGCCCCGTCGGGCATGGCCTTTCTGACCAGCGACAAATACGGCAAGGCCTGGCAGGGCAACCTGTTTGTCGGTTCGCTCAAGTTCGCCTACCTTGACCGCATCGAGCTGGCGGCCCCCTATAGCGGAAAGGTGGTTCGGGAAAGCAAACTCATCAGCGAAGTCGGCGAGCGTATACGTGATGTGCGTCAGGGGCCCGACGGCCTGCTCTATGTGCTGACAGACAACAGCAATGGCAAGCTCATTCGCCTGCTGCCGCAGTAAGCGCGGCAGCTTCCGTCACATCAGGCGCAGGTTCGGGTGGTGCGGCCGGGCATGAATGTGCTGATGGCTTGACGCAGCCAGTCCATCAGCTTCACTGGTGCTTCAACCCTGCAGATGTGCACCGTGCTCCCGCCTGCGGCTGCAGTCAGCGTGACCCAGCCACTTTGCTCAGGCAGCCAGACTTCGCCTTCAGCCAGCGTGGCCTGAGGACGAAAAACCTGACCACCCAGCCAGCGCGGCGAGCCCGTCAGTTTCAACCCGCCAGCAGTGCTGGTAATGGCGCTGTCGGCATGGAGGTAAACGAACAGCGATTCACCGGCCCTGATCTGGATGGCAGGATCGCGATCTGGTGTGGCTTGCATGACTGAACTCCTTTTGATTGCAAGGCCTTCAGCTTAAAAATAAAGGCGCTTTCAAAACAGACACACGCAGCTGCGATCTGTACCGGTACAGACAGGATTTACCCCATCTGTTATGGTCTGTTTTCGGCTGATCTGTGACTGTCTGGCGCGGGCATCAAGCCGGATGATTCGAACATGCAAGCCATGGAACAACCGCTTTACCTCAAGGTCTCCAGCCACTACAGGCAAGCCATCCAGTCGGGTGTGCTGACGCCCGGCCAGCGCATGCCGTCGGTACGCGACCTCACGCGGCTGCACCAGGTCAGCCTGTCTACTGCCGCACTGGCATGCCACACGCTGGAAGATGAGGGCCTGCTGGAAGCGCGGCCGCGTTCCGGCTACTTTGTGCTGCGCAGGCGCCGTGCCGATTTGCAGCCGCTGAGCGAGCCTGAGCCGGGCAGGGCGCTGGACCCTGCGCAGTACGTCGGCATCCATGACAGGGTGTCTGACTACGTGGCCAAATGCGACCTTCACCCGCTGGTCGCCAATCTTGCAGCGGCTTATGGTTCGCCCGACATGTATCCGTCGGAAGCCTTGAAGAACGCCGCCACGCGTGCGTTGCGCCAGCACCCGCAACTGCTGGTAAGCGCGGTTGATTCGCCCCGCGACTCACCGCTGAGGGCCGTACTCGCCAGGCGCGCACTTGAAGCCGGCATGCAGCTCGCGGCAGAAGACATCGTCGTCACACACGGATGCATAGAAGCGCTGAACATTGCATTGCGTGCGGTGAGCCAGCCGGGCGATACCATCGCCGTCGAATCACCCACCTATTACGGCCTGCTGCAGGTTCTTGAAAGCCTGGGCCTGCGTGCGCTTGAAATTCCGACCAGCCCCAGCACCGGCATTTCCATAGAGGCGCTGGACCTGGCCTTCCAGACCCACGACAGCATCAGGGCCGTGGTGGTGATGCCCAATTTTCATAACCCGCTGGGCTGCGTGATGCCTGATAAGGACAAGGCCAGGCTGGTCGCGCTCTGTGAACGCCAGCAGGTGGCATTGATTGAAGACGACACCTACGGCGCGCTTGGTCACGACGATGTGCCGCGCAAGGCAGCCAAAGCCTGGGACACAACCGGCAATGTCATTTATTGCGCGTCGCTTCGCAAGACGCTGGCGCCCGGCCTGCGCCTGGGCTGGATGACCGGCGGCCGCTGGCAGGCGCGCATACAGATGCTGAAGTACGCGCAGAGTCGATCGAACGAAGCGCTGGCCCAGATGTCGGTGGCGCAGTTCATGGCCTCCAGCGCCTATGACAGGCACCTGGTGCGCCTGCGCCGCATGCTCAACGCGCAGCGCGAGCAGATGGCCGAGGCGATTGCGAAGTATTTTCCTGCGGGTACGCGTTTGAATGTACCGGGCGGCAGCATGCTGCTCTGGGTCGAGATGCCTGCGGGCACCTCTGCACAGGCGGTGTTTGATGCGGCCCTGCTGCAGGGCATACGCGTGGCTCCCGGCACCATGTTTTCAAACTCAAGCCGGTTTGACCACTACCTTCGCATCAGCTGCGGCTTTCCGTTCTCACACCAGATAGATGAGGCGCTGCGAAAGCTGGCAGACATTGTGGTCGCAAGCGCGCCTCCTGCGGGACATGTCGTTTGAGTAGGCGGGGTAAGGCTCAGAACAAACCGTTTTGCACCTGCGCCAGTGGCGTTGCACCCGGCACCTGCCTGTCGCTTATGCGCGGCAGCACGCGGATGCGGTTGTTGACGACGCCGGTGACCATGTCGCGCAACATCTCTTCAAGCTGCGCAAGAATGGTGGCCGAGCCGACATCGCAGGGGTCGATCTCGACAATCGCGATCTGGAACTGCAGCTCCGATCCTTTCAGGCCCCATTCACCCGCGCGCAGGCCGTTGGCCAGGATGCGCGTGGCGATCTGGTTGGCCGTGCCCTCGGCAATGCCTTCGGCCATGATGGCAAAGCGGTTGCCTGACAGCCGTGCCGCCGAATCCTGCGAGCGCAGTGAACCGGCAATCGCGCGGGATGCGGCCAGCAGCACGGCTTCGTTGTTGTCCATGCCGCGGTCGCGCACGATCTGCTCTATGTTGTCGGCGCGCGCCAGCAACACGGCGCAGGTATAACCCATGGAGCGCGAGCGGATCAGCGCGCCGTCCATGCGGTCGAAAAACACGCGTGGCATGGCCAGGCCGGTGAGCGGGTCCGTGCGCTCGCGGGCTTCCACGCGCAGGGCGTTTTCAGCACTGAGCCGGCTCAGCCACACCATGCCCAGATAGGTTGCTGCTGCATAAAAAGCCAGCGCCGCCAGGCCTTGCGCCTGCAGTTGCTCGGTCCATGTCGAATTGAGATGGGCGGTGCGCAGCAGGTGCTGTACGACCAGCGCCACTTGCCCGGCGGCGATCCAGACAATCCAGGGGCCGCTCTGGCTCCAGGCCCGAATCAGGTACCAGCTGGCCAGCAGAGCCCACGGAATCGCCAGCAGGCCCATCTGCCTTTGATTCAACAGGCCGAAAGCCTGGGCCGGCACCATGACGGCAATAAAGACCATGGCCAGGTACTGCATGGCTTTGGCAGGCCGGGCGATGGCGCCCGTAGAGCCGGTCGCCACGCACAGCGCCATGGTAGCCAGTGCCAGTTGCACGGCCCACATGGCAGAGGCAGAAGCCGGGTAATCCTGCCCGAGCAGGTGGGCGCCCAGTGCACCTGCGATGGCGGCAGAGTGCCACCACAGCATGTGCTCGTCGTAGGCATGGCCGATGATGAGCCCCAGCAAGACCACCAGCACGCAGATCCCGGCGAAGGCGCCGCTGGTGTAAATCCAGAAATCAGGAAAGTTAGGCATCAATCGATGATGTCGCAGCGGGCACAAGCGTGTTTACACTGCGCGCCTTCTGTTCGGTTGTTATGTGTCGTCTTTTTATGTGTCGTGTTTTCCGACCATACACCACCGGATACAGGCAAGTCCAGCCCCTGCAAACGGAAACAGGGGCTTCTGGTGAGGAAGCCCCTGTCTGGTGCCTTCCCAGGCACTTGTTCAATCTTTGCAGCTTACTGGTTTGCGACCAGCAGGTTGTTTTCGATGCGGACCTTGTCACCGACCTTGAAGGCGGGCGCCGTCGGGTAGGTCACGGTCTGTGTGCCGCCGCTTTCGAACCGGGTCACCACTTCGAAGTGGGTGTTCTTGCGCACGTTCTTTTCAATCTCGCGGCCAGCCAGGGCACCGCCGACTGCGCCCAGGACCTGTGCAGCGGTACGGCCATTGCCGTTACCTATCTGGCTGCCCAGCACAACGCCGGCCAGGCCGCCGCCGATCAGGCCCACATAGCTGCCGTCGCCCTTGACTTCAATGGTGTTGATGGCTTCGACCGTACCGCAATTCGGGCAGATTCGTGCAGGCACATTCGAAGGGCGGACAGCGCCGGTGGCTACAAGCGATTCGCGCAGTACGGTGTCTGCCTGCTTGTTGTCGAGACGCAGGTTGGCGGTCACGCGTGAAGCGGCGGTGATGCGGTCACGTGCCTTGATGGTGTAGCTGCCTTCATATTTGCCGGCAGTTGTTTCATTCAGGAATATCTTGCCCTGCATGCCATTGAGGCGTGCGCTGGCCCGGCCACCGGGCGTGCCCATCAGCGTGAAGAACAGTTCCGAGCCCGGCTCGATGCGGCTGGTGGGTGCCACGGTAAAGCTCTGGATGCGCGGTGCGGTGCCGGTTGGCACGCTGCCGGTGCGTGAGCGCCATGGGGCGCCGGCCAGCAGTGATTCGTCAAGCACCGTGGTGGCGACCTGGTTGCCCAGGCGCAGATTGGCTGTCACCAGGCTCTGTGCCGACAGGCGGTCGGAGGTGCGTATGGTGTAGGAGCCCACATAAACGCCGGGCTCGATTTCGGGCAGAAGATACTGGGCGTTGATGCCTTCGATGCTGATGCGCGTATCGGCGCCTGCGGTGCCGTAAAGCGTGAAGACCATTTCGCTGCCCGGGCTGAGGCGTTCGACCTGCTTGACGTCAAAGCCGGTGATGACGGGCGCGGCGTATTGCTGCGCGGAAGCCGTTTGGGGAATGAACGCGAGCTGGCTGAAAGCCAGCGCCGCGAACAGCATGTTCAGAATTTTTTGGCGAAGGGTCATGAGAGTGTCTCCTGGGGTAATGCGGCGGTTATGGGGTGATATATCCAGTGCTGGTATTTCCGCCGCTCACTTCGCAACGCGCCATGCTGCGCACTGTTGACCGGTTTTTCGCAGTCGGGCAGTTGGCCTACAAGCGGGGCTCCCACACGCCCGCCAAAAGCGCCCCGACGGCCCTGCGCGGCATGGCGGGCCGGTACTGCCATTCGTTATCATGGCCGCATGGTGACCATGCAATCATGGCGGGAACTGCTGACCCGCGGCAACCGCACAGTGAAAATCTGGCTGACAGAGTGGTGGCGGCTTGCGCATCTGGGCGCGTTGTTGCTGCTGCTGGCCTTGTCGCCGTCGAGCTATAAACGTGCCGACAGGTTGGTGATGGCCCGTCACATTTACGACAACACCGCACCCATCCTGACCGGTTTCACCGTTCTCTGCGCGTTGATCAGCCTTGTGCTCACGCGCATCGTCACCACCACTGCGCTCACCTATGGCCTGACGCAATATTCACTGCAGGTCATCATTCGTGTGCTGGTGCTTGAACTCATTCCGCTCACCGCCGCGTTGTTCGTGGCCTTGCGTTGCACCATCCCTGACGGCGCAGAACTGGCCGAGATGAAGTCGCGCGGTGACCTTGTGAAGCTGCGCAGCAATGGCATTGACCCGATTCACCGTGAAGTGCTGCCGCGTGTGGTGTCCGGCATTTTTTCGACCATCACGCTGGCTGTGCTCAGTTGTGTGGTCGCACTGATGGTGGCCTACATCACCATTTACGGTGGCAACCTGGCGGGCTGGGCCGCCTATACGCGTCTGTTCGGTCAGGTGTTCAACCCGGCCGTCACGCTGATCTTTGTGCTCAAGACTTTTTTCTTTGCGCTGGCCGTGTCGCTGATACCCATGGCTTCGGCCCTGTACGGCCTGGCCGAAAGCAATACCCGCACCAGTGCAGAGATGCGCGGTCTGGTGCGCATGTTTGCCGTGATTTTGCTGATAGAGGTTCTATCACTTGTTGGTAATTACTACTGATATTTCCGGAAAAAGACCCCACCCATGAGTGAAACCCCCGACAAACACCTGGCGCCCGCGCCGGGTGAAACCGCGCCGCTCAACGAGCACCTGGAGTTCAAGGCCGTGTTGCTGCTGATCTTCATGGTGGCGCTCATTGCCTGCTCCGCGCTGTACGTCATGTATGCCCGTGGTGTGTTTGAAAGCACGCAGCGGCTGGTGCTGATTTCGGAAGATTCGGAAGGCGTGGTGGCCGGCATGAACCTGACCTTCTCGGGTTTCCCCATAGGCCGTGTGCGCAACATCGAGCTGGCCGAAGACGGCAAGGCGCGCATCAATATCGATGTCGCCACCAAGGATGCGCACTGGCTGCGCAAATCCAGCGTGTTCACCATGGTGCGCGGGCTGGTGGGCGGCACCAACATTCGCGCCTACACCGGCCTGCTGACCGATGCCCCGCTCGAAGACGGCGCGGTGCGCACCGTGCTGCAGGGTGATGCGGCAGCTGAGGTGCCCAAGCTGATCGCTTCCGCCAAAGACCTGATCGAGAGTGTCAGCACGCTTGTCAGCAGTGACGGCTCTCTGGGTGCCAGCCTGGCCAACCTGCAGGTACTGACCACGCGGCTTAACGGCACGGGTGGCGCCATGTCGGTGTTGCTGGGTGGCGAGGCTGAAGCCAAAAAACTGCAGGCCACCCTGGACCGCAGCAACGCGCTGCTCACCAAACTCGACACACTCGCTGCCAAAACCGACGTGCAGGTGTTTGGCGACAAGGGCGTGATGCCCGAGACGCGTGCCACGGTGGCGCAGCTCAACGCGCTGCTGGGCGAGGCCCGCACCAGCCTGAAGAAGGTCGATGCCGTGCTGGTCGATGCGCAGGCGGTAACGTCCAACGCGCGTGAAGCGACAAACGACCTGGGCAGCCTGCGCGGTGAGGTCGAGGCCAGCCTGCGCAAGGTCGACGGCCTCATCAACGAGATCAACCGCAAATGGCCCTTCAAACGCGATACCGAGGTGAAGCTGCCATGAAAACCTCATCTGCTTTTCTGACGGCGATCGCCTGTGCTGCGCTCACCGCATGTTCGTCCGGCCCCAAAACGCCTGACTGGCAACTAGAAGCCAAGGGTTCGACGGACCGCGCCGTGGCTGCTTACCTTGAAGGCAACACAAGGGTCGAAGCCGTCGAGTTCGCCCGCGCCCGCAATGAAATCTCCAGCACCGGCAATATTGATCTGATAGCTAAAGTCGAATTGCTGCGCTGCGCCACCCGCGTCGCCAGCCTGGTGTTTGAGCCTTGCACTGGTTTTGAAAAACTCAGGCAGGATGCCGCGCCCGCCGAGCGCGCCTATGCCGACTACCTGATGGGCACCCTGAGCCCCCAAAATGCAGCGCTACTTCCGGAGTCCCAACGCTCGCCCGGTGCTGATGCAGAACCCCTGTCAAAACTCGTCGCAGCCGGCGCCAGGTTTCGCGCAGGCAATGCCAGCCCGGCATTGATTCAGCAGGCCGTAGACACCGCCTCAGCCCAGGGCTGGCGCAGGCCGCTGCTCGCCTGGCTGGGGGTGCAGGCGTCGCTGGCGGAGAAGGCAGGGGATTTAACGGAAGCTGCGCGTTTGAAGCGGCGTATGGAACTGACGGCTAATGAGGTGAAGCCACCGGCTGGTGTCGCAAAACCATGAGTTCCTGGCTTCCTCTTGGTGCGTCTTTTGTTTGTGCCTGGCTCGCCTATGACGCATGGCGACTTGCGTGGGGCGATACAAACATACCTGAGGTTTTAAACGCGGAGTGGCAGGGGGTAAACGTCAGCGGGGTTCCGCTTCAAGAGCTCGAAAAGCGCAGGCCGTGGACGCGCCGGAACGGGTTTGGTGACTTGAGTGGTGCTGTGTGGCTTTGGGCAGTTCTTGCTTTGGTGTTCTTGAGTGGTTCAATCTTTGGATTTCTTTACTAGCACTGTTCCGCAGTTGGCCTTGCCGCGCATGCCGCCTTGACCTGCCGAGGCAGAAATACCTCTCAGCTCTTTGTTAATCCTGCACTTTGTAGTCCCGATGACCTCCTCCCCCCGCCAAATTTCCCCCCTCACCATAGCCCTCGCGGGCATGATCGCCTTAGCCACCGCCATGGGCATTGGCCGCTTTGCCTTCACCCCCGTGATGCCCATGATGCTGCACGATGGGGTAATAAACCTGCTGGGTGCGAGCTGGCTGGCGACGGCCAACTACATCGGCTACCTGTTCGGCGCGCTGATCTGCACTTTCCAGCCGCTGATCTGGCGGCGCTTTCCTTCGCTGCCGCAGGTGGGCGCGTCGAGCTGGGTGCGTGCGGGGCTGGTCGCTACTGCGCTGCTGACGCTGGGCATGTCATTGAACCTGCCAGGCATCTGGCCGCTGCTGCGTTTTCTGGCTGGGGTTGCGAGTGCTTTTGTGTTTCTGTTCACCTCGGGCTGGTGCCTGGGTCAACTGGCGCGGCATGGCGCCAGCGGGCTGGGCGGTGTGATGTATGCCGGGCCGGGTGCGGGCATCATGCTCAGCGGGCTGATGTGCAGCGGCATGGTGGCGCTGCAGTGGCATGCCGCGACGGCCTGGGTCATCCTGGGGGTGATGGCGTCGATTTTGACCAGCATAGTCTGGCGCACCTTTCACGCCAGCAATGAAAAACCCATTGACCCGATTGCCGCCGCCGTGCCTTCAGCCGCCGCAGGCGTGGTACCCGCCAAAGTGCGCGCCAGCCGCAGCCAGATGCTGGTGCTGGCACTGGCCTACGGCCTGGCGGGGCTGGGCTACATCGTTACCGCCACCTTTCTGCCTGTGATTGCGCGTCAGGCGCTGCCGGGTTCGCCTTTTCTTGACATGTTCTGGCCCATGCTGGGGCTGGGTGTGATGGTGGGTGCGCTGCTGTCCACGCGCGTGCCGCTCACGGGTGACCTTCGTTATCTGCTGGCGGGCTGCTACTTCATCCAGGCGCTGTCGATTGGCATCAGCCTGTGGTCACCGACCCTGCCGGGGTTTGTAATTGGCAGCTTTGTCCTCGGCATACCGTTCACGGCGCTGACCTTTTTTGCAATGCAGGAGGTACGCCGCCTGAGGCCCGACACCGCCACCAGCTATATGGGCCTGCTGACGGCGGTCTATGGCGTGGGGCAGATTGCCGGCCCGCCCATGGTGGCGGTCATGCTCCGCCGCACGGCCACGGTAGAGGCGGGCTTCACGCTGTCGCTGGAGATCGCCGCCGGCGCGCTGGTGCTGGGCGCGCTGATCTACCTGTGGATGACGCGCATGTGGCCCATGAATCCCGAGAGGCCCCGCAGGGCTGCCTGATCAGGCCAGGCAGCAAAATTTTTGCTACTGAATTAATAGCTGCTCACGTATGTATTTATTGGCCTGCAGCCATATTTGGCACCTAAAAATGGCCTTTTTGGGCCTTTTTGAAACGATTTTGCCGTGCGCCGCGGGCTCAAAACGCCAAAAGTTAATATGGAAGTTAACTTTTTGGTAAATTTGAACGTACACGTTAAAAATTTAATGTGTACGTTAAAAACCACCGCTAACCGCCACCCATGGCCAGCGCCACCCGGTAGGTGATGAACGAGGCCAAGTAGGCCAGCGCGAACAGGTAGCCGGCAATGATGAGCGGCATGCGCCAGCCGCCGGTCTCACGTTTTACGGTGGCCAGCGTCGACAGGCACTGCGGCGCAAACACATACCAGGCCAGAAGCGAAAGGGCGGTCGCCAGGCTCCATTGTTGGGCGATGATGGGTTGCAGCGCCTGCGCAGTTTCGTCTGCACCGGCTGACAGCGCGTACACCGTGCCCAGCGAGCTGACGGCCACTTCGCGCGCCGCCATGCCGGGTACCAGCGCAATGCTGATCTGCCAGTTAAAACCAATCGGTTCGAACACCACGGCCAGGCCCTTGCCGAGCTGGCCGGCAATGCTGTATTCAATCGCCGGGCGGTCAGAACCTTCGGGCGCGCCGGGAAAGCTGGCCATAAACCACAGCGCAATCGTCAGCACCATGATCACGCCGCCCACCCGCTTCATGAAGATGGCCACGCGCTGCCACAGGCCGATGGCGACGTTGCGTATGCTGGGCAGGTGGTAGTTGGGCAGTTCCATCATCAGCGTGCGTACCTGGCCGCGTGCCGTCAGGCGCTTGAGCACCCAGGCGACGGCCAGCGCACCGACGATGCCGGCCACATACAGCGCAAACAGCACCAGGCCCTGCTGGTTGAAGATACCGATGTCACGTGCAGGAATGAAGGCGGCGATCAGCAGCGCATATACCGGCAGGCGTGCAGAGCAGGTCATGAGCGGCGCAATCATGATGGTGACCATGCGGTCGCGCGGGTTGGCGATGGTGCGCGTGGCCATGATGCCGGGAATGGCGCAGGCAAAACTCGACAGCAGCGGGATGAAGGAGCGGCCCGACAGCCCGACGCCGCCCATCAGCCGGTCGAGCAAAAACGCGGCGCGCGGCAGGTAGCCTGATTCTTCAAGCACCAGGATGAAAAAGAACAGCACCACGATCTGCGGCAAAAACACCACCACACCGCCGGCGCCGGCAATCACGCCATCGACGATCAGGCTTTTGAGCCAGGCCATGTTGCCGGTTGAAGGCAACATGTTGCCGACGGCGCTGCCTACCAATTCACTGGCGGCCTTGATGCCGTCCATCGCAGGCGTGGCCCAGCTGAACACCGCCTGGAAGATCAGAAACAGAACGATGGCCAGCATGACGGGGCCGATGACGGGGTGCAGCACAACGCGGTCAATGCGGTCGCTGGCGGTGTGGGGAATCAGGCCGTCAAGCCCCAGGCGCTGCAATATGCCGCGCACGGTTTCATGGTCGGCTTCGGTTGCATGGTGCGGCACGTCAGCGATGGTTTCCAGCGTGTCGGCCGGCCGTTTCCGCAGCTCGGGTTTGTCGAGCAGCAGGCGCAGATCCACATCGCCACCGCCGCGTGTGCCCACGGTGCTCACCACCGGCAGGCCCAGCTCTTTTGACAGCGCATCGACATCAATCGCCAGGCCGCGGTCACGCGCCAGGTCCTGCATGTTGACGGCCACCACGCAGGGAATACCCAGGCGCTTGACACCCAGCACCAGGCGCAGGCTGCGCCGCAGGTTGGTGGCATCGACCACACAGACGATGAGGTCGGGGCGCTTTTCGCCTTTGGCGCGGCCGTAGAGCACGTCGTGCGTCACGCGCTCGTCGGGTGAGCGCGGGCTGAGGCTGTAGGTGCCTGGCAGGTCGAGCACGCGCAGCGTCCTGCCTGCAGGTGTCGTGAATTTGCCTTCCTTGCGTTCAACGGTCACGCCTGCGTAGTTGGCGACCTTCTGGCGGCTGCCAGTGAGCAGGTTGAAGAGGGCGGTCTTGCCGCAGTTCGGGTTGCCGACCAGTGCCAGCAGCGGCCCCGACGGGAAAAAATTGACGACAGCCTCTTTCATGAGACCGTCCCCGCAGGCAGGGGCCTGATCTGTATGCAGGCGGCCTCATCCAGGCGCAGTGCAAAGGTCGACAGGCCCACGCGCACGACCAGCGGGTCACCGCCCGGCATGCCGCGCGCCATGATGGCGACACGCTCGCCGGCCAGAAAACCGATGTCCTCAAGCTGCAGCGCCCATTCGGGTGTGGCGGCTGGCGCAACAACCTGCCTGACGGTAAAAACCTCGCCGGTGGCGGCATCTGCCAGCGACAGGGGGGAGGGGTGCGAGGAAGTCAATTGAAGAAAGCCATTTCGTAAGGGTCAGACTTGCGCCGCATGGTTGGAGCTGTATGAGTGCCGGGCAGGCATGAATCTTAAACGATAACGATTCTCATGTAGAACAAGGCCCCGGTATTTCCCCGCCAATCGCTACGTAATACCCGCTAAGTAGCATCCCTCTGGCCGCAGCGTGGTGATCTCTCTAGCATTGGCAGATCGAAAAAACGGCTTGGCCCGGGGAGACATTGATGCGCTGTTCAGTCACAAAAATATCGGGGTTGTTTTTTGTTCTGGCGGCTGCTGCGTGCATGCCCGCTGCGGCGCAGGACCGCTATACCGCCTCGCTCGACGGCCAGGAAATCACCGACAGCAAGACCGGCCTGACCTGGCGGCGTTGCGCCGAAGGCATGAGCTGGAAGAAAACCACCTGCACCGGCAAGGCGTCGTTTGTGAACCAGGCCGATGCGGCAGCGATGGCCAAAGCGGCCGGCGGTGAATGGCGGTTGCCGGTACTCAAGGAGATGTCCAGCATCGTCGCCGTGCGCGAGGCTGAAGAAGGCAAGGCTGCGATTGACCCTCGCGCGTTTCCGGGCTCGCCGCTAGGCCGTTTCTGGACGTCCAGCAGCGTGGGCACGGGTTACTTCATGTTTGTGTCATTCACGGAAGGCAGCGCCGGCGAGGGCGCCCGCAATTCACCCGGCGCCGTGCGGCTGGTGCGGGGCAAGTAAAGCCCCGTCTGGTTTATTCAGCGGCGACCTGAAGCACCAGCTTGCCGAAGTTCTCGCCGTTGAAAAGCTTGAGCAGCGTTTCGGGGAAGGTGTCCAGCCCGACGACGACGTCCTCCTTGCTCTTCATGGTGCCTGCCTTCAGGTAGCCCGCCATCTCGGCGATGCCGACGTGGTAACGGTCGGCATAGTCGAACACCACAATGCCCTCCATACGCGCACGATTCACCAGCAGCGACAGGTAGTTGGCCGGGCCCTTGACGGGCGTGGTGTTGTTGTACTGGCTGATGGCGCCGCAGATGATGATGCGTGCACCGCGCGTGATCTTTGTCAGCACCATGTCAAGAATTTCGCCGCCCACATTGTCGAAATAAATGTCCACGCCCTTGGGGCAGTGTTCTTTCAGGCCCGCACGCACATCGCCGTTCTTGTAGTCGATGCAGGCATCAAAACCCAGCTCCTTCACCACCCAGTCGCACTTGGCCTTGCCGCCCGCAATACCGACCACGCGGCAGCCCTTGAGTTTTGCAATCTGCCCCACGGTCTGGCCGACAGCGCCTGCAGCGCCCGACACCACCACCGTTTCACCAGCCTTGGGCTGGCCGACCTCCAGCAGGCCGAAGTAACCCGTCATGCCCGGCATACCCAGCACATTGAGCCATGAGGTCAGGCCCAGGCGCGGGTCGATTTTGAACATGCCGCTGCGCTTGATGCGGTCTTCGGGAATCAACTGGTACTCCTGCACATCCAGCCCTGCATTGACATAATCGCCCACCTTGAAGTCGGGGTTGTTCGACGCGATGACCTTGCCCACGCCGCCTGCACGCATCACCGCGCCAATTTCGACAGGCGGGATGTAGCTCTTGCCTTCATTCATCCAGCCGCGCATGGCCGGGTCCAGCGAGAGGTACAGCGTCTTGACCAGCACGCCGCCGGGGCCCGGCTCGGCCACGGGCTCGGTGGTGAAGCTCCAGTTGGCGCGGGTCGGCAGTCCGCTGGGACGGCTGGCCAGGCGGACCTGGTGGTTGGTAAGGCTGGTGATGGCTGTGCTCATGGATGTCTCCCGTGGTTGGATGGCAGGAGGGCATGGTAGCGGGGAGCGGCAAGGCCTGCAGTCGCGCAGGCGATTGCATGCGCTCCCTCGAAACTCGGGGTATTTGCAAGCTGGAGCCGCGGGACCGGCTTTGCCGGACCGCAGGCGGGGCGGCCCCCTCGGGGGGCAGGGAACGACACGAAGTGCGCGACCGTGGGGGCTGTATGCTTATGTCATGAAACTTCACAACTACTTCCGCTCGTCGTCTTCGTACCGTGTGCGTATCGCCATGGAACTCAAAGGCCTCAAGTACGACTACGTTCCCGTGCACATCGCCAAAGGCGAGCACAAGCAGGAACCCTATGCCTCGATTTCTGCCGACACGCTGGTGCCGCTGCTGGAAGTCGACGGCCAGAAACTGTCGCAGTCACTGGCCATCATTGAATACCTCGACGAGAAACACCCCACGCCCGCGTTGTTGCCGGCAGATGCCGTGGGCCGTGCCAAGGTGCGTGCACTGGCACAGTCGATTGCCTGCGAGCTGCACCCCATCAACAACCTGCGCGTGCTGAAGTATCTGTCGCAGGTTCTCAAGCTCGATGACGAGGCCAAAAACACCTGGTACCGCCACTGGTGCCGCGAGGGCCTTGAAGCGTTTGAGCGCCAGCTGGCACAGTTGCCCAGATCAACCTACTGCTATGGCGACACGCCGACCCTGGCTGACTGCTGCCTGGTGCCGCAGATCTTCAACGCCCAGCGCTTCAAGGTCAACTTTGACGGCCTGCCGCGTACCATGGCGGCGTATGAGGCGGGCATGGCATTGCCAGCGGTACAAAAAGCGCAGCCTTCTGCCTGCCCTGACTTTGAAAGTTGACTGGTTAATTCCCGACTGGCCCGCGCCTTCAAACGTGAAGGCGCTGTTCACCACGCGCAACGGCGGCGTATCTGTGACCCCATGGGATAGCTTGAATCTCGGTGACCATGTGGGTGATGACGCGGCCAGCGTCCAGGCCAACCGGACCCTGTTGCAACGGGCCTGCGGCGCACACGCGGTATTCCTGAAACAGGTTCATGGCATCGATGTCCTGAAGCTCGATGCCGCCACGCCAGATGGCAGCCAGGCAGATGCGTGTGTCACGACACAAGTCGGCATCGCTTGCACCATCATGGTGGCCGACTGCCTGCCCGTGCTGCTCACCACGCAGGACGGCATCGCAGTCGCAGCCGCACATGCGGGCTGGCGCGGGCTGGCGGGTGTGGCGGCCGGTGGGCACAGGGGCGTGCTGGAATCGGCGTTTGCATCGCTGTCCGCGGCGACTGCTCGGGCATCAGCTTCAAAGGTCATCGCCTGGCTGGGTCCGTGCATAGGACCGACCGCATTTGAAGTCGGGGCTGAAGTCAGGCTTGCGTTTGAAGCGGGCCAGCCCGGGGCCGGGCGCTTTTTTGTACCTGTTGCGCCTGGCAAATACCTGGTCGACCTTGCGGGGCTTGCGCGGCACAGGCTGCAGGCGCTCGGTGTTTCGCAGGTCTATGGCAATGACGGTTCTGATGCCTGGTGTACTGTGCTGAACCCCGATAAATACTTTTCGCACCGGCGCGATGCTGGCGTCGATGGAAATGGGTTTGGGACTACCGGGCGGATGGGGGCGCTGGTCTGGATGGAGTGAGTTCCCGAAAACCAGCTTTCTGCAAGCCGAACAGGGGCTTTCCTGGCCTGTTCCGGAGATCAAAAGCCTGCTGATTTTCAGGTCATGCCGCTTTGACCCTTGCGCATGCAGGGAATTTCCGACCCTGTACAGGTATCTGGACCGCAGCGATAAAGGGGGTTTTCCCCTGTGGTTCCGGGGCTATTGAGGCCGGGATTTAAATCAGTTCCTGACCAAAGTCCTGCCGCTCCCCGCATACAATCGGGGGTTACGTTTGGGGCTCTTTGAACAGTCCCGTTTTCACTCTGTCAGTTCACCAATCCGTGGAGTTTGCCGTGTTTATTTCTTCCGCTTTTGCCCAGACCGCCCCTGCCGCCGCTGGTGGCAGCGACATGATGTCTTCGCTCACGGGCATGCTGCCGCTGGTGCTGATGTTTGTGGTGCTGTATTTTGTGATGATTCGCCCGCAGATGAAGAAGCAGAAAGAGCACCGCGCCATGATAGACGCGCTGGCCAAGGGCGATGAAGTGGCCACCGCAGGCGGCCTGCTGGGCAAAGTCACCAAGCTGGGCGATGCCTACCTGTCGCTTGAACTGGCCCCCGGCGTTGAAGTTCAGCTGCAGCGCAGCGCCATCGTGCAGGTTTTGCCCAAGGGCGCCATCGCCACGGCCAAGTAAGCTGGCTGGCAAGGGGCTGCCGGCGACGCATCGCGTTGACGGCGCGGCCCCCGCAGCAATAACAGGAAACGCCGGCCAGCCGTCGCGACAAGCGGGGCCGACGGCGTTTTGCCGGATTTTTCACCTTTCAGTCCTCTGATCAGTTCACCAGGAACAGCCGCCCATGAATCGCTACCCGGTCTGGAAATACATCATCATCGCGGTCGCGTTGCTGGTTGCAATCCTCTACACCCTGCCCAACTTCTTCGGTGAAGCGCCGGCCGTGCAGGTCTCCAGCGGCAAGTCCATCGTCAAGCTGGATGCCAGCACCTCGGTGCGCGTGGAGCAGATACTCAAGGACGCGGGCGTGAAGGCCGATGCGGTGACCTTTGACGGCAATTCGGTCAAGGCGCGTTTCAGCGACACGGACACCCAGCTCAAGGCCAGGGATGCGGTGCAGAAGGCGCTGATTCCCGACCCGGCCGATCCGGCTTACATCGTGGCGCTGAACCTGCTTTCGCGCTCACCGGCCTGGCTGACGGCACTGCACGCCTCGCCCATGTACCTGGGGCTTGACCTGCGCGGTGGTGTGCATTTCATGCTGCAGGTGGACATGCAAGCTGCGCTGACGAAGAAGGCGGAGTCGCTGGCTGGTGACTTGCGCCTGTCGCTGCGCGAAAAGAACATTCGTCACTCGGGCATCAACCGCAGCGCGCAGACGATTGAAATCCGCTTTCGCGACACGCAAACGCTGACGGCGACCAAAAACCTGATTCAGGACCAGTTCCCTGACCTGCAGACGACCGATGCACCAGACGGTGCCGAGTTCAGGATGGTGGCGGTCATCAAGCCGGAAGCGGCCCGCCGCATTCAGGACCAGGCGCTCAAGCAGAACATGGTCACGCTGCACAACCGCATCAATGAACTGGGTGTGGCCGAACCTGTGATCCAGCAGCAGGGCCTGGACCGTATCGTGGTGCAACTGCCCGGTGTGCAGGACACCGCCAAGGCTAAGGACATCCTGGGCCGTACCGCTACGCTGGAAATGCGCCTGGTGGATGAGTCGAGCGAAGGCCGCGCCGCCGAAACAAACACCGGCCCTGTGCCTTTTGGGTCGGAGCGCTACCTTGAGCGTGACGGCCGTCCCGTCATCGTCAAGAAGCAGGTGGTCATCACGGGTGAAAGCCTGACCGATGCCCAGCCCGGCTTTGACTCCCAGAACCAGGCGCCCAAGGTTGACCTGACGGTGGACGCCAAGGGCGGCCGCATCATGCGCGACATCAGCCGCGAAAACCTGAAAAAACGCATGGCCATCGTGCTGTTTGAAAAGGGCAGGGGCGAGGTGCTGACCGCGCCCGTGATTCAGGGCGAACTGGGCAACCGCTTCCAGATCTCAGGCTCGATGAGCGTGACGGAAGCCAATGACCTCGCCCTGCTGCTGCGCGCCGGCTCGCTGGCCGCACCCATGGAAATCATTGAAGAACGCACCATTGGCCCGACGCTGGGTGCCGAGAACATCTCCAAGGGCTTTCACAGTGTGGCCTGGGGCTTCACGGTCATCGTGATCTTCATGGCGCTGTATTACATGCTGTTCGGCCTGTTCTCGGGCATTGCGCTGGCCGTCAATCTGTTGCTGCTGGTGGCCATCCTGTCGATGTTGCAGGCGACCCTGACCCTGCCCGGCATGGCGGCCATGGCGCTGGCACTGGGTATGGCGATTGACTCGAACGTGCTGATCAATGAGCGGGTGCGGGAAGAGTTGCGAAGCGGTGCGTCGCCGCAAGCGGCCATCAATGCGGGCTACGAACGTGCCTGGGCGACGATTCTGGACTCGAACATCACCACCCTGATTGCCGGTCTGGCGTTGCTGGCCTTTGGTTCAGGCCCGGTTCGTGGCTTTGCCGTGGTGCACTGCATAGGCATTTTGACCAGCATGTTCTCGGCCGTGTTCTTCTCGCGTGGGCTGGTGAATTTCTGGTACGGGCGGCAGAAAAAACTCAAATCCGTGTCGATTGGCACGGTCTGGCGCGGCGCGGAAACTGCAGAGCCTGCATCGCCTGAATCCAAACCCCGCATCTCCGCGAAATAACTGGCAGGACACACAAGTCATGGAATTCTTCAAAATTCGCAAAGACATTCCGTTCATGCGGCATGCGCTGATATTCAACGTCATCTCGTTTGTGACGTTTGCGCTGGCGGTTTTCTTCCTGTTCTCGCGCGGGCTTCACCTGTCAGTGGAGTTCACGGGCGGCACGGTGATGGAAGTCGCTTACCAGCAGGCGCCCGATGTGGAAAAGCTGCGCACAACGGTGTCCGGCCTGGGTTTTACTGATGTGCAGGTACAGAACTTCGGTACCTCGCGCGACGTGATGATCCGCCTGCCGGCCCAGAAGGGCGTCAGCACGGCCCAGCAGAGCGACAAGGTCATCACGGCCCTGAAAGCGATTGACCCGCAGGTCGTGCTCAAGCGCACCGAGTTTGTCGGTCCTCAGGTCGGGGAGGAACTGGCCCACGATGGTCTCAAGGCCCTTGGCATGGTGGTGCTGGGCATCATGGTTTACCTGGCGTTTCGCTTCGAGTGGAAATACGCCGTGGCGGCCATCATCGCCAATTTGCATGACGTGATCATCATCCTTGGCTTTTTTGCCTTCTTCCAGTGGGAGTTTTCGCTCTCTGTGCTGGCCGCCGTGCTGGCAGTGCTGGGCTACTCGGTGAACGAATCTGTGGTTATTTTTGACCGGATTCGTGAAAACTTCCGCCGTTATCGCAAGATGGGTACGACAGCGATCATTGACAACGCCATCACGTCAACCATCAGCCGTACCATCATCACCCATGGCTCCACGCAGATCATGGTGCTGTCGATGCTGCTCTTTGGCGGGCCGACGCTGTTTTACTTTGCGCTGGCGTTGACGATCGGGATTTTGTTTGGTATTTACTCTTCGGTGTTTGTGGCAGCTGCCATCGCCATGTGGCTGGGCATCAAACGGGAAGACCTCATCAAGACCAGCGTGGTGAAAAAAGATGAGGATCCTAACGACCCGAACGCGGGTGCCACGGTGTAAGCTGCATACCAATTAACTAAATAGCTTTCTTAAGTTTGTGGCTGCGAATAACAAGAACAATCTTCTGGCCGTGGAGGTTCGCGAATTTTTCGCGGAGCAGGCCAGTGTTGTCCTGCCGCAATTGGCCCAGGATATTGCCACCAGGCTGTCTGAACTGATCGACCAACCGGCAAGCGCCCCTGAAATGCAGGAGCGCCGTGACGCTTGGATGACCTTCAAGTCCGCCAGCGCTGCCTGGGTGGCAGGCACCACCAGTGCCTGGAAAAAGGCGCAGCAGGCGCCTGTTGCGTCCGAATCATTCAGGTCGCTGCTGGACACCGGCAAGTTCGAACTCATGGGCAATGAAGTCATGGAAGACAAGATATTGTCTTCCCGGCTGGCCTTGCGTCTGCTGGACTTCGCCAGTTGGGAGCTCAATGACCTCAGGCTGCGCATACAAAGCCTGGAGGGGGTTTCCGAACTCCAGAAGAACGATGTACTCAGGCCGGAGGTGCTGGCTGAAAAACTGGTAGCCCAGTGGACTGCAGTCCAGCTTACCCGTGAAACCTGGATGATGGTCCAGGACCTGATCCAGTCGCGGCTTGCTGAGCACCTGCTGGAGGCTTATCACCAGGCCAATGAGTTTCTGGTCAGCCGGGGCGTGATGGCCGAGATAGACCTTCGCCCGCTTGTCAAGCGTACCGGTACGACCACCCACAACCCCTCTGGCAGTACACGCGCGGCCGCGCTTGCATCGCCCAAGGCTGCGGTCAGGGCGGGAGCTTCCGCTCAGGGCAACACGAGGTCAGGAGACATGGGCGGCGGTGGCGGTACTGGCCCGGGCGGTGGCACAGGTGGTGGTGGTGGTGGTGGTGGTGGTGGTGGTGGTGGTGGTGGTGGCACTGGCACTGGCACTGGCACTGGCACTGGCACTGGCACTGGCGGTGGCGGTGGCGGTGGCGGTGGCGGTGGCGGTGGTTGGGGATTCGGCGGAAAGAACAATACGTTTGACGAAACCCGCATGCAGACGAACACCTCGCCGCTGGCCAGGACCAAAATGCGTGCGCAAGGCGTTATGGGTCAACTCAAGCGCATGCTTTCGAGTCAGGTGGAGGGGTTTGACGACACGAGGCCCGTACAGGCTTCTCCCAGGCTGGCCCAGGCCTTTGTGGGGTTGCAGTCGTCGGAGGCTGAACGCACCATGCTTGCCGACGACATGCCCGGGCAGATCTATGACGCGGCGCATGTGGATCAGGCAGCCGGCGTTTTGCGCCAGCGCACCAGCGTGCTCAAGCAGGCTGCTTCCACCTCGGCCGAAAAGGCCACGATTGAAATTGTGGCGCTGATGTTTCAGAGCATCCTCGCAGAGGACCGCATCCCGCCCGCCATACGTGTCTGGTTTGCAAGGCTGCAGATGCCCGTGTTGCGGGTGGCGATTTCGGAGCCCGAATTCTTCGGCACCATGCAGCACCCTGCGCGCCAGCTCATTGACCGCATGGGTTCCTGCGTTCTGGGCTTTGATGCCGGGGTATCAGGCAGTGCGATCGAGATAGAGATCAAACGCATCGTGCAGGTGATCGAGCAGTATCCGGAAACCGGCAGGCGGGTTTTTCAGCTTGTCTATGACGAGTTCCAGAAATTTCTCTCGAAATTTCTTTCGGAACAGGGCAGTGCGGCGCGCGTGGTGAGCGTCGCCCAGCAGGTCGAGCAAAAAGAGACCATGGCCATCCAGTACACGATTGAGTTGCGCAAAATGCTCAACGACATGCCGGTGCGCGATGAAATCCGTGAATTCCTTTTCAAGGTCTGGGCCGAGGTGCTGGCGCTGGCAGCCATGCGCAAGGGGCCGCAACATGAAGAAACCATCACCCTCAAACGTGCGGCGGCTGATCTGGTCTGGGCCGCCAGCGCGAAACCCAATCGTGTGGATCGCGCCAAGGTTATTTCCGACCTGCCCAAGTTGCTGCAGTTGCTTCGTATCGGCATGACGATGCTGGGCCTGGATGTGAATACGCAGGACGGCCACATCAAGACCATCAGCGATACGCTGGCCGATGCCTTCATGTCCAAGACCGATGCGATTTCAGGCGAACGCATCGAAACCATGGCCAAGCGCCTGGCAAATCTGGAAGACTACCTCTCTGACGAGGACGTTGGCGACCTGCCCCTGGACACCGAAAGCCTGGTCATGATGATAGGCATAGATGCGTCTGATATTCAGGTCATCACTGATGGCGGCAGCCAGCCCACCGAGGCCATGCGTGCCTGGGCGCAGGAGCTTGAATTGGGCGCCTGGTTCATGCTGGATCACAACGGCAAAACAACGCATGTCCAGTTCGCCTGGCGCAGTGACAGAAAACAGTTGCACCTGTTTGCATCGTCGGATGGGCGCAATTTCCTGATCCAGGCACGCCGCCTGGCGGCTTACCTGCAGGCCGGGCTGCTGGTACCGACGGAAGATGAGGCGCTAACCGTGCGTGCCACGCGTGATGCGCTGGCCAAAATTGATGCAAATCCGGAGCGTTTGCTGAACTAGGGCAGGGCAGTTGCCCCGCGCCAGGCTTGCGGTGCGTTGCTATTCAGTGGGCGATCCGCTGCTCGGTGTCATCGCACAGTTCATCCAGCACCAGTGCATCGGGCTCTTCGCCAAAGCTCCAGTACACCATCAGAACGATGATCTTGAGATCGTCCAGACTCAGCGGGTCGCCGGGCGCGGCCATGGCCCGGTCAAGGACAATCTCCCGCATGTGTGGAGGCAGAACGCCTGATGATTCCAGGAAGCTCACAAAACCCAGCGATTCGGCACCCAGGTGTTCCTGTTCGGTGACGGAGTAAATCCGCAGGCTGTCGCTTGATTGTGCCTGCACGCCCTGGTTGGCATGCCGGGTGTTGTGGGGACTTGCCGATTCTTCGGGCGGCAGGCAAATCTGTGTACTTTGTGCCGCGGTGTTCAGGCCATCAAGCCAGACCAGCGCTGCCTGAATTTCTTCGGCTTCAAACCCGGCTGCAGTGAGCTTGCGGCCCAGATGGTGAAGTTCGGGGCAAGCGTCACCTTGCCAGTAATTTTCGTAGACGTACACCAGTACTTCAAACATGCTTTCAATATAACGCAGATAGGCCATGCCATGTCAATCTGGATGCGCGGTTTTTTGGCGCCGATGCCCGGACCGTCTTGTTAAAATCATGGGTTAACCAAACATCGGGGCGCAATGGTCTTTTTCTGGTACACACTGGCGGGTGGCATCGCAACCGCTGTGCATTACGCCGTGTTGCTGATCCTGGTGGAGGCATTTGGTCTGGCGCCTTCGCCTTCAGCGGTGGTGGGCGCACTTTGCGGGGCTGCTGTGTCCTATGTCGTCAATCGCCACCTGACTTTCCCGGGTGCCGCAGTGCGTCACCAGTTGGCGGTTCCAAAGTTTCTTGCCGTCGCGGTTGTCGGTGCATTGATCAACGGCGCGCTGGTGTGGGCCGGTGTGCACTGGCTCGGCTGGCATTACCTTCTGGCGCAGGCCGTGGCAACGTTGCTGGTGCTTGGCCTGACCTATCGACTTAACCGTTCCTGGACTTTTGCCTGATGAATCCAACTCCTGAAGTCCCCGGTACTGTGGCCCCTCAAGCGTCTTGCGCGCTCAGCATCGTTGTGCCGGCCTACAACGAGGAAGACGTGCTGCCCATCTTTCATCGCCGGCTGGCTTCCGCGCTTGAAGGCATTGAGGGCGGCTGGGAAGTGATTTACGTCAATGACGGAAGCAAGGATGGCACCCTGCACATACTGAAGGAGTTGCAGGCGGCTGACCCGCGCGCAGGCTTTGCTTCATTGAGCCGCAACTTCGGCAAGGAATCAGCCATGAGTGCGGGCCTCAAGCTGGCCCGCGGTGATGCGGTGGTGTTGATCGATGCTGACCTGCAGGACCCCCCAGAACTGATCCCGGACATGGTCAAGACCTGGCGGCAGGGCGCGGACATGGTCAACATGCGCCGCAAGACGCGCGATGGCGAAACCTGGTTCAAGAAGTTTTCAGCCCACTGTTTTTACCGATTCATCAACTGGCTTTCAGAGGTGCCTATTCCTGAGGATGTGGGCGACTTCCGTCTGCTCAGCCGGCGCGCTGTGGAGGCGCTCAACGAGTTGCCCGAAAGCAACCGCTTCATGAAGGGCCTGTTTGCATGGGTCGGCTACAAACAGGTCATCATTGAATATGACCGCCACTCCCGCGCGGCTGGCACCACCAAATTCCCCTATTTCAAGCTGCTCAATTTTGCGATTGAAGGCATCACCGGCTTTTCAGTAGTGCCGCTCAGGCTGGCCAGCTATGCGGGTTTTCTGACTGCATTTGCCGCATTCATCTATGCGCTGGTATTGTTTATCCGGATCATCACCGTGGGTGAGTCGGTCAAGGGCTTTCCGACCCTGATCCTGACCATCCTCATCCTGGGCGGCCTGCAGCTGATGGCCATGGGCATCATTGGCGAATACCTGGGCCGGCTGTTCATGGAGAGCAAGCGTAGACCCCTCTACCTTCTGGATGAATACCATCCTGCGGCCCTGCAAACCAGTGCAGTACGTCCGTCCGCATCCGCTACCCCATTGCCGGTCAACGCATGAACCTGAAGATTGAAAAAAAGACCGGCGCGCTGGTCGTCTGGACGCTGGCCATCGTCGCCTTGCTGCGGCTGCTGACACTGGGCATGTATCCGCTGACGGACACGACGGAGGCGCGTTATGCGGAAGTCGCGCGAAAGATGGTCGAGCTGAACGACTGGATCACGCCGTGGTACGACTACGGCGTGCCGTTCTGGGCCAAGCCGCCGCTGTCTACCTGGCTCACGGCTGCCAGCCTCAAGATTTTTGGCTTCAACGAGTTTGCAGCGCGCCTGCCGTACTTCTTGCTGGCCGTGCTGATCGCCTGGCTGGTCTGGGACTGGGCGCGCCGCCGGTCAAAACGCGAAGCGCTGCTCGCTGTTGCGGTGATGAGCGGCACCATGCTGTATTTCATTGCCTCGGCTGCGGTGATGACCGACATGGCCCTGGTTCTGGGTACCACGCTGGCCATGCGCGGCTTTTGGGCTGCGTTTGAGCGCCCTGATGCCCCACGCCCCAAAGAGGGCTGGCTGCTTTTTATCGGTCTTGGCCTGGGCCTGCTGGCCAAGGGGCCGATCGCGCTGGTGCTGGCCGGCATCCCCATCTTTTTGTGGACGGTCTTTACCGGCAACATCGTCAACGCCTGGAAACGCTTGCCGTGGATACGCGGCATCCTCTTGATGCTGGCGATTGCCGTGCCCTGGTACTGGATGGCCGAGCAGCGCACGCCAGGTTTCTGGGAATATTTTTTCATTGGGGAACACTGGAAGCGTTTCACCGTCACTGGCTGGGCTGGCGACAAATACGGCACGGCACACGCTACGGCACGCGGCGCCATCTGGCTGCTGGCGCTGGCGGCCTGCCTGCCTTGGACCTTGCTGCTGCCACTGCTGGCCATTGGGCGCAAAAAGGCCCTGGCACAGTCGGGGCAGCCTGTTCCAGCTTCGACGAAAAACTGGCGCCTGTACCTGCTGGCCTGGTCCATTGCGCCTTGCCTGTTCTTCACCATGTCCGGCAACATCCTCTGGACCTATGTGCTGCCGGCCTTGCCCGCGCTGGCCCTGCTGGCCGCCGGCTGGCTGGCTGGCGACGTGCGCACGCGCTGGGTTGATGTGTTTGTGTCTGTGGGCGTGGTGGTCATGGCCGCGCTGATTGCCGCATTCTTTATCAACCAGCAGCGCGTTGACAGCTGGAAGACGGCCAAAGCTGCGGTTGCAGCCTATGAGCTTCGCAAAACCGGCGCGCAGCCCTTGCTGTTCATGGGTGACCTGCCTTATTCCGCATCGTTCTACACACAGGGCAAGGCCAAAGCTGTGGCCGGCAATACCGAACTGGCCGCCCGTGTGAAGCAGGGCAGTGTGTTTGTGGCGCTCAATCCTGATCAGGTGAAAGAACTATCGCCTGAATTGATGGGTTTGCTGAGGTTGCAGGCAACTTCAGGAGCCTACAACCTGTACGCCACCCCTTGATTTGTTAACTTATAAGTTAACAAGTGGCCGGAATTGGGTTTCCGGCCTGCCCAAAAGCCGCCGGAAACCGCTAAAAGGCCCGTTTTCAGGCATCAAATATGGCTGCAGCCCTTTAAATACGTGCGTGGGCAGCTACTGAATTTATAGCAAATACGGAACCCCATGATTGTTCGCTTCAACATAGACACTGCCGGCCAGGACCAGTTCGATTACCGCGTGACCCACGAGGGGGAAGAACTGTACGGTGATGCCGGGCTGGACAGCCTGGAGCAGTGCATTACCGCGGCACTTGAGGGCCTTGGCAGTGACGCCGTCGCGGCAGAAGTCGCCTACCAGGGGATCATCAGCGGCACCTATGCGCTGGCCTCGCTGGCGTTGATGTCGGCACAAATTGCAGAGCACGCGGTCCAGACTACGGCTGCGATTGAAGAGGTGTTGCGCTAGCCTGGCGCTGCGCCTGCTGCAGATTGAAGCCGCCTGCGGGCTTCAAAAACACATTTGCAGCAGATCGAATAAGGTGACGAGCCTTGACATCGCCCCCGAAAACCTCAAACCCAGTATCCATGCGGGTTCCCAGAGGGGTCCGCTTGGTCAAGTGATACAGTGAAGTGTCACAGTTGAAGCGCAGATGGTAGCAAAAATAGTAATTCATTGCCTTCAAGAGGCGCAGAAGGCTGATGGTCAAAGGAGGAGCCAATGGAGACGTGGAAAGAGATATGGGGGGCATTCAAGGGCCAACTTGCTGATCGTGTTGGAAACCCGTTCGCGGGCGCGTTTCTAATTGCTTGGGTGACTTTAAATTTTCGGTTGCTGGTGGTTCTTTTTTGGGTTGAACCTTACAAAGAAAAGTTCAAGTACATCGATCAAGAGTTGTATCCGCATATAGGCTACTGGGCACTGCGCGGTTTCATCCTGCCTGTCGCTTTTGCGTACCTGTATTTGCTGACCTACTCTTGGCTCACAACCTGGACGGTGGCGCACTACAGGCGGATGCAGAGCAAAGCGAGTAATGAGATGCGTAAAGCAGCCGGTGCGGCACTCATGACTCCTGAGGAAAACGAACGAGCCCTCCAACGCATTGCGAGAGCTGAGGCGAAATGGCATCAGGAACAGGGGGATTTGCGAGCTGAGTTATCGAGACAGTCCGAACTTAACAATGCGTTGATATCGGAACTGGAGGCATTGAAGACTAAAGCAGGGAACCAAACAACTCCACTTACAGCTGAAATCGAAAACTCAGCAATTGAGGAGGGGCGGAGGCCCAGGGACCCAATCACGGGGAGATTTGTCGATGCCTCACAGGGGGCAGTTGTTAAAACTGAAACAGCAAGCCCTCAAAGTAAAAATGATGTTCTCCCAAACGATTTAACGCCCGAAAGTTTCACCGCACATTTCAAACTTAGTAAACGTCACCCTGCTCTCAAAGGAAGCTTGACTGACCATATTTTTAGTCTTGCCACATTGCGCCTCTTGCACACAATCGTTACTGTTGATTCGGCTTCTGAAGACGACCTGGCCTCTTTTCACAACACATCTCACCAACATGTTCGACGAATGCTCCAAGAGCTTCAATCGATGAACTTAGTTTGGCCTAGTCCCAGCGGAAAAT
Organism: Polaromonas sp.; assembly: GCF_016185115.1. Taxonomy (GTDB): domain Bacteria; phylum Pseudomonadota; class Gammaproteobacteria; order Burkholderiales; family Burkholderiaceae_C; genus Polaromonas. Next base: position 179,949 of record NZ_JACPOF010000004.1, read on the forward strand.
TTAGCGCATCTGCAGAAGGGGTGGTACTACTCCAAGCATTCACTCAAGAGGGAGTTCCCTTGCGCTAGGCATCAGCAACCTTTGTAGTTCTTCCGGCCACTCGGGGTGATCGTGTAGGTTCCCCCACGCGGCCCCGTGTAGCAAGTTGGCTGACCCGGCTGTTTTTGAGGCACCTTGCCTGGGACCGTTTGCATGCCTTGAGAGGCCGCTAAGTTGTTATTTCGATGGCAGTGGTAGTCGCCAGTCTTGCGGTTTGTGTGGCAACCACTGGCGTCCAGCCCGCCACCGTGAGCGAGGACCTCCAGGGGCAGACCGAAAACCACTAAACATAGGGACAAACCACTCTGTGAAAGTATCTTTACCACTCTGCGAAGCAGCGTCTTAGCAGGAGACCTGACCATAAGCGCAGCGGCGTTGCTGTGGCTGTGGGGAAGGTTGATACGCTGGCTGGGGCAGGGGGCGGTAGGGGTCTACAGTGCCCTGCTGGCCCGTGTAGGGGTTCATGTTGCCCTTCGCGCTGTAGTTGTTTGTGCGGTCGGTGTCAGGGGCGCTGCGGACGTAGGGCTGAACGTATGTTCCATCCTTCCGCACATGTCCCTGAACTCCTACTTGTGCAAACGCTGCACCCGCAATACACATGCTCAAGATTCCGAAGGCTATTGTTTTCATTTTGTCTCCTCATATCCCGCCCAAAATGGGGCACCTTCAGTTTGCGCCGCATTGCCCGCTTACGGAGAGTATTAACCCTCGAACGCTACTGTCGAAGTAGTAGCCTTTTGGTTAAAAGTTATGTCACAGTCTCAGATATAAATCTTGGAGATAAGCATGAGAGGAAGATGGCGGAACATAGTTATTTTTTTAGCCCTTGGCGTAATTTCCATAGCTGGACATGCGCAAAAGCTCAATGGAGTGCGCTCTGTGGGTATTTTGGTAGAGGAGGTAGACCAGGACGCTGCAAGCTGTGGCATTTCAAAAGACGGTATCGATGCCGCGATCAGGATCCCAATATCCAATTCAAGACTTGTCATTTCCAATAGTCCACCTGGAGTTCCATACGTATATGCCCAGGTGACTGTTTTGAAATTGGGAAACGGTGGATGTGTAGGAAGCATTCATCTCGAATTAAACCGCTTTGTTTGGCTTGCGCCTGGGGCGCGACAACTTGAGAGCCAGATTGCAGCTGTTTGGGGCAGAAGCAGTGTCGTCGCGGGATTACCTACCAACTTCCCGAGAATTGCTGGCAATATGATTGAGGACATGACAAAGCTTCTTATTGCAGCGTGGCTGAAAGATAACTAGAGCGAAGTAAGGCGTGCCGAGATCAAATATTTTGGTGAAAATCTCGGAGAGCCCCCTCGACTCAGACTGGCGGGAAGTTCCCCCCTCTGGCACCCCTCACGTCCTCCCTCAGGCCCTCTCCAGGTCAACCTTCAAGACACGCAGGCCACTCCATCACAAGGGCACACGCAGGACACCTCGCGGTCTCGCTTGGGTCTATCGTGCATGTCGCTTGATGCCTGTCCTTAGCAGGCGCAGCCTTGAAGGCCTCGTAGCTGATGACCTCAAGGCCTACCGTGTGGCACCGGGGGCACTGAACAGCCTTCAGGGCCTCCGCAGGGTTGAATGATTCTGTGAACATGTGACCCTTATAACCACCTCGGACACCTTTGGGGATGCTCTGGAGTCAACTGAATGCATAGGTGTTTACCCTTCAGGGCATCGTGCGGCATTTGTTGGTAACTCTTTGCGGCCCTGAGACCTTCTCGCTGGCGGCTCTTCCGTGTGCGTGCAGGCCTTCAGTGGCGCTGCTTGCGAGGTGGCTGGTTGCATCGTTCCGATGGCATCCATACGGTCCCGTGAGGGCCTCGCTATCGAGCTTTTCTCACTTCAATAACCATTCCAACTTTCCCATTTTTATTTGCTTGGAAGCTGTGCATGATCCGCTTCACTGCCAACCCGGCAGGCAACAAAACGGAGTTAACCATGCTGCTTTCTACCTCTACCTTCCGCCTCGAACTCAATACCCCAGTGAACTTTCTGCTTCAGACCAAGGGGCTTGATGTGAACGTGGAGCGCACCTCCGGGCAACCCTTCTGGATGTTCAGCAAGGAACGCGATGCGGGCACCGTAAGGCTCTGGGGGTTCGGAGTTAACGTCACGCTGTGCCGCAAACAAGCAGATGAATCGTGGGGTCCATCACCCTTGTGACAACTAGGCATTGGCTCCCTCAGCAGAAGGGGGCCACTGTCAATCTACATGCATTGCAAAGCCACTAGAAGACTGTAGGCTGCGTCCCTTTAATCCTAAGGGGAGCGTGAATGAATTACCAAGACCGTGAGCGGCTGCGCCGCCTCATTGGCATCCTCGACCAGATCAAGGCATTCAATCCGGACATGCAGTTGCAGCACGCGATTGCCTTCCTACACATCGCGGTTCAGCCCGGAATCAACATCACGGAGCTTGCACAGGCCCAGCAAACCATCTTGCAGTCCGCCTCACGCCACGCCCATGCACTCGCGGGTGCCGGAAAGGCTCAGAGGGGCGGGCTGGTGGCGGTCGGCTTTGGGATCAATGGCCGCACCAAGGCTCTGCTACTTACCGATGAGGGACGCCGCCTGTCCAACGCGGTAGCGGCTGCGCTGGTCAATACGGGTCCACTCGCCTAGCGCTAGCTGGCCTACACGGGCGGAAAGTGTTCTTCGCCAATGGTGTTGCGATTTCCGGCTCTGCTTAAATCTCCAGCTGCGTTCGCAGCAGCAACCACCGCTGAATGCTTGGCTGTCCAGATTTGTTTAGGGTCATAGTAGAAAACACCTTCGACCCATTTCGGATGTCCTCTGCGTCCTTGAGTAGACACTGCGATTCGACCGAACCCAGGGTTGCTGTAGAGCGGTAACCAATTACCAATTTCATCGTCCGCTTCGTAGCAAAGGAAGAAATGGTCTCCCTTTACTCGAAAAGACTTTTGGCAGGTGTACTGGCCTCCAGCAGACTCCAATACATCGGGCCGCAATAACAACACCAACTCCATCCCAATATCATCTTCTTGAACCATTTTTTCCTCTTTTTGGGAAAGTATGCATCAACGTGGGCTGTACGAATTCGACCGGATACGGACACCCTTCGCAGGCATGTCCATAAAATAGCTTGACGCGGTTACGGACAGGCTCTAATATTCGGACATCGTTTACGTACATCAGGAGCTTCATCATGTCCCGAGTCTTCGCATATTGCCGCGTCTCCACCTCAGACCAGACCACTGAGAACCAAGTACAGGAGATTGCCGCCGCAGGCTTCTCAGTGACCCCTCAGCGCACCATCACGGAAACCGTCTCAGGCTCCGTAGAGGCCAACTTCAGGGCCGGATTCGGCAAGCTCCTCAACAAGCTAGAGGCGGGGGATGTTCTTGTGGTCACCAAGCTGGACCGCTTGGGGCGCAATGCGATGGACGTGAGGGCGACCGTGGAGGGCCTCACAGGGATGGGTGTCCGGGTGCATTGTCTTGCCCTGGGAGGCGTGGACCTCACCAGCCCAGCCGGGAAGATGACCATGGGCGTGATTGCAGCGGTTGCGGAGTTTGAGCGGGACCTCCTCATTGAGCGGACTCAGGCAGGCCTCGCTAGGGCCAAGTCCGAGGGCAAGACCTTAGGCCGTCCCAACAGTCTTACGGAGGCCCAGACGGAGACCGTGAAGGTGCGCCTGGAGGCCGGGGATGCGGTGGCGGCTATCGCCCGTGACTTGCAAACAAGCAGACAGACCGTGATGCGTGTCCGGGACGCTCTGGCAGAAGCGTGAGTTCACTCTGTGGGCGGCTTCCAGACACGGGCGTCATTGATTCTTTTATATCGCTCGCGCTCTTCCGCGTCGAAACTCTCATTGAACTCCTCTACCGCTACAGCTTCGGGGTCTTCGTGATGTCGCATATCCCAAAGTTCCATTCCGCGCTGAAGCTGTCCGTCCGTATCGCACTCACCGCAAACTAGCCAGTTCCACTTTTCAGCATAGGCTTGAGCCCACTGGGCGTAAGCTGGGGTCTGCGCTATGTAGCTAGCAGTGGCGGCTTTCTCTTGGATAGCTTGTTCGCTTAGCCAAGTCTCGACTGCCTTCTCACCACCTAGCCATCTGAGGCGCTCCTCCTTCCACAGCTTGTAAACCGTTGCGTCGATCATGGCGGGATTATTTCCGGACCACTCCTTCACCAAGCGAAAGCCAGCAGCGGTATGCCAATCTGTAGGCGGTTTGTCGCTCATATCAATTCAACCTGTTTTTGAGCTTTAGGAGGCTTGGGGGGCACCGGAGTCGCCACCAAGTTCTCTGCTGGGTACTGCCGTATGAAGTCCATGCTGAGTTCAGCGGGCGCATCGAGCCAAGACTCATACCGGCTCTCCGGCAGGATGACCACGATTCGCTTCTCATCCTCGGGCCGGTGAAAGTTCTTCAAGAGGGCGTGGTCGGTAGCATTCATCGTGAGCATGGTGAAGCTCAGGAGCGGCGGCTTTCCTGGCTCAGTCCAAACATCCCATAACCCCGCGATACCCATAGGCTGGCCGTCCGCCCTGGTGAACCGGGTTGACACCGCCCTCTGGGTTCTCCAATCGGGCTCATAAAAAGCATCCACAGGGATGATGCAGTGCTGGCCGCGTTGCCATGCAGGCCCGAAGGTGAAGTTCTTGTCTATGCCTTCGGTGCGGGCGTTGAAGGTGGACCGGGCCATCGCCTTTTTGATGTCATCGGGGGTTGGCTTGAGTCGCCACGGGACCAGACCCCAGCGTCCGGCCAAGGCTTCTCTCTCGGGCACGGCCTCATCATGCGGATCAGTCTCGGGGGGCTTGCGTATGAAGTAGCCGGTGTAGCGCGGCCACATGTCTAGCTTGCCTTGCTCAGGGTCGGGCGCGGTGACGTGGAAGTACTTTATGTAGTTCTCCCATTGTCTGAGGGCTTCGTAGTGGCTGCACATTCTTGAAACTTTACGCCGGTTCAATATACTGTATGTATGAACAGTATAAATCCACCCGGTGCCACGGCCTTCGCGCCTGGCCCACGCCTTCCCCTCCCGTGGGTGCAGGGCACAGTACCGGCTGGGTTTCCTTCGCCTGCGGCTGACTTCGCTGTAAAGCGCCATGACCTCAACGAACTCCTCATCACGCACCCTGCGGCCACCTTCATGTGGCAGGCAAGGGGCCTCTCGATGATTGAACTGGGCATCGCGGATGGGGACGTGCTGGTGGTCAACCGTGCCCTGAATCCCAAGCACGGAGACGTGGTAGTGGCGGAGGTCAACGGGGACTTCACTGTGAAGCAACTCTTCAAGCGGAACGGCATGGTGCAACTGCGCTCTGGCAATCCCACCTTCCCGCCCATGCTCTTCGGTGACGGACAGACGATGACCATATGCGGCGTGGTCACGGCCACCATCAAACGCTTCAGGTGACCCCGTGTATGCCCTTGTGGATGGCAACAACTTCTATGTGAGTTGTGAGCGCAACTTCAGACCCTCGCTGAAGACCCGCCCGGTGGTCGTGCTGTCCAACAATGACGGCTGTGCCATCTCGCGTAGCAACGAAGCGAAGGCCATAGGTATCCGCATGGGTGCCCCGTGGTTTGAGTGCAGGCAACTTGCTGAGGAACATGGTGCGGTAGCACTCTCCGCCAACTTCACCCTCTACGGCGATATGAGCAACCGCATGATGGGCATTGCAGCGGGCATGGGGCCTGGTCAGGAGATTTACAGCATTGATGAGAGCTTCATAGACTTGGTGGGTGTGCGGGGTGACCTGGTGAAGCGGGGTCAGGACGTGCGAGAGCGCATTCTCCAATGGATCGGCATTCCCACGGGCATTGGCATTGGACCAACGAAGACCCTTGCGAAGCTGGCTAACCACGTAGCAAAGAGCGCCGACAGGAAGCCGGGAAGCTACCCCAAGGAGTTCGCACGCGTGTGCAACTTGGCTGCGCTCCCTGCAGCTGACCTTGATTCGGTCCTTGAGGCGACCAATGTGGATGAGGTGTGGGGCATCGGGCGGCGCATTGCAAAGCAGATGAACGATGAAGGCGTGATGAACGTGCGCCAGCTGGTGCAGATAGACCCGGCAACGATCCGCAGGCGATGGAGTGTGGTCCTGGAGCGCACCGTCCGGGAACTGCAAGGCCAGCAGTGCATCAGCTTGGAGCATGAGCCTCCGCCCAAGCAGGAGATAGCGTACACCCGTAGCTTCGGTCAGCCGGTGCGGTCATTGTTTGAACTGACACAGGCGGTCACCGAGTTCGCAAGCGGTGCAGCGGCCAAACTTAGGCTCCAGAATGGCAAAGCCGGACAGATCAATGTCTTCATCCACACCAGCCCCTTCCGTGAGGGACCGCAGTACAGCCGCAACGCCACCGTGCCACTGCGAAGGCCCACCTCAGACACGCTCCTCCTGGTAAGAGCCGCGATCACCGCACTGCAAGCGATTTACAAGCCTGGCTTCAACTTCATCAAGGCGGGGGTGATGCTGCTGGACCTTCAAGACGGCAGTGTGGAACAACATGAGCTTGCCTTGGAGGATGAGCCGGAGACCCGCAGCGCCCTCATGGGCACCTTGGATAGGCTGAATGACCGCTTCGGGCGGGGTACGGTCCTAATGGCAAGCGCAGGCCTTGAGGGGAAGGAGCGAAGCTGGGCCATGCGGCAGAACCTGCTTACACCGCAGTACACAACACGGTGGGACGAGTTGCCTGTGGCGCGGGCATGAATAAAACCCCCCTATTAGGGGAGACAGAGGGGGAGTCGCTCAGACGCTGGCATAAAACCTGCCCATTAGGAGGAAAGCTTTTCCTGGAATAAAAGGCCCCCATTAGGAGACCAGGCACTAAACCCCCGCATTAGGAAAGAGCCTGACGTTCAAATTCTTCCTCAGGAATATAGGTCCGACATTAGGACAACCCACTCTAGCCGCTAGTGGCTACTAAACACCCCCAATAGGAGAGCCTGAGAGCTTTCCAGCGCCGCTTTCACTAATGGTGCACATCAGGAGAACCCCCCGGGTGATCTCCACCTTCCCAAGGCCTCCACGGCCATCTTTCACAGGCTGCACCCACCCCGCAGCCCTTCATCCCTTTTCAAGAACTGAGTTTGCATGACACAGCTACAGCACAAACACGCCCGCGCCGTCCGCGTCTTCTCCCTGCCACTTCACGCCTTCGGGCACCTCAAGGCTTTCGCACGGCTTTATCAGGAACAGGTCACCCTCAAGGGCGATGGCCGCACGGTAACCAACAGCGAGGCCCTCTGCAACATCCTGCAGGACCACGCGAACATGAGCCTGGTCGCCACCATGAATGGCCTCACGATCCCAGAGCTTTGCAGCGCATTGCTCCACCGTGACCTGATCCTGACCAAGCCCGCAGCATGACCCGCGCACAAGTCTCAGACAACTTCGGTGCGGAGCGCCTCCAGACGCAAGCCCGCGTGATCGCCCAAACCACCACGACCCAAGCGGCCCCCAACATGGAAGCCTGGAGGGGCCTCGGTGAAGCGTTCGCTGCGGGTGACATGTTGATCGACAAGAACGCGGCCTACCAGAAGGAGCAGGACGAAACCCGTGCGGCCACCTATGCGAACTCCATGACGGTCGCGGAGCTTGGCAAGCGGATCAAGGAGGACAAGATGCTGGCCTCCGAGTCGCCAGTCTTCGCAGCCACCGTGCAGCACATATGGGGCCAGAACTCCCACGATGCGATGCAGCGGGATGTGATGTCGAAGGTGACCACCGGGGAACTCAAGTTCAACAACCCTCAGGAAATTGACACGTACCTCACGGAGAGCCGGAACACCACACTCTCGGGTGCCGGTAAGTTCGCCACTGCGGGCTTCGACAAGGGCTATGCGAGCCTGCGTGAGAAGCTCATGGATTCCGTGGCGAAGGTGAACGATGCCAAGATGGTTGAGGAAGGGACCATACAGGCCTCCGACAGCCTCAGCAACACACTCCTCAAGGTCACCGGCACGGACTTCAAGGGGACACCTCAGGAGGCCGCAGCGGCTGTCCTGGATCAGTACCACCTGTTGCGCCACACGAAGGCCCTCCCGGACAAGGCCAGCAAGGCGGCTCTGGAGGAGGTGGTCACCCGTGCAGCTACGTCCGGCAAGACGGCCCTGCTGGAGTCCCTACTGAACAGTGAGCTTCCCGACCTGGGCTCCGTGAGGGGCTTCCTCGGGGAAACCAAAGCGGCCACCTTGACGAACCAGGCGACCACTCGCTACGACCAGGGGCAACGCCAGCGGATAGACGATGAGGTCCTCCCGTTCATGCAGGCCAGCGACACCGGCTCCCTCAACGTGGAGAAGTTCATGGCCTGGGCACAGCACCCGGACAACAAGAAGTACACGACAGCGGCCACGATCCACGCCATCACGCACGCCAACATGGCCGCGCTGGCGCACCAGCAGAAGGGCTTGGAGAAGTCGGCCATGCAAGGTGCTGTGATCCGTTCCGAGTATGAGGCGAAGAAGCGTGTGGACGCGGCCCTCACGAAGGGCACCCTCTGGGAAGCTCAAGGCAACAACACGCCCCAGGTGCTGACCACCACGGGTGATGTCAAGGACTTCGACGTGAAGAAGTATGCGGAGGACGCACTCACGATGAAGACCCAGGGCCTACCGTTTGACCAGCAGGTATCCGCATGGGCCATGAACGGTGTCAAGAACCCATCGTGGGAGAAGCAGCTTCAGGCTGGCCTATTGAACCTCAGCAGCATCTCAGTGGACGCCAAGGGGAAACCTAACGGGCAACTGAATGAGGCCGGGACGAAGGCTATTGAGTTGTTCAGGCAGTTGGATGCTGTCAATCCTGATGCCGCACGGCAGACGGCGGGGGAGGCGGAATACAAACGCTTCTCCGACATCGCCTTCCTGATGCACTTGGGGCGTGACCCCTCGGATGCCGCCTCGATAGCCAGTAACGCGGCCCAGGGCGGAACCTTAGGCGGGCCTGGCGAGGCAATGGCGAAGAAGGTAGCCTCTGCCGTGGGAGACCTCACGGGTACACCGTGGGCGGACTGGTTCGCCAATCGCTGGGGGAATGTGCAGGACTTCGGCAGTACCCTCAAGCGGCTGGCCCCTGTGGTCAACCCGGTTGAGAGGGTGCGCGGTGTGGTGAAGTTGGGTGCCGGTGAGGTTGCAGAGGGCGCGAGGCTCCTGCTCTTTGGTGGTGCGGTAGGTCCCGCTGAACCCGGCCATGTCATGCGGAACAGCCTTGCCAACACCTCTCAGGTCCACGGCATGGTGCAACGCTATGCGACCCTGCTGGCCCACAGCGGCCAAGTGGGCGATGCAGAGACGGCACTGAAGATGGCAGTGAGCTACATCAGCCGGCCTGAGGTCACAGCCCAGGTCAACGGCACCCTTTACCTCAAGTCTGAGATGCCAGCGGCCCCATCCAACACCCGGACCTCTGCTGAGTGGCTTGAGAAGTTCATTGATGCCGTGCCCAAGGCCCGTGCAAAGGAACTAGGCTTCCCCGGCGAATCCGTGCGGCTGGAGTATGACGACCGCTCACGCTCCTACCGTGCATTTGTAGCTGGGATTCCCCTCACGAACCCCGAAGGTGGCCTCATGGTGTGGCAGCGGGGTGCTATCCAGCAGTGGTATTCCACTCAAGACCAGATTGACCTGGTGAAGGCGGCAAGCGAAGCCTCAGACAAGCAGGTAGATGGTCTCCACGCGGCATACCTCAAGCGTGTGGGCAAGGAACAGGGCGACCTGCAAACAGCTGACCCGTTCGTAATGGAACGCTACGACTCCTCAGCAGGAGGTCAGCTGCAAGCAGCCCGCTTGTTCTCCAGGGAAGCCTTCAGGCGCATCAGCCGCGATGGCAACCAGGACAAGCCACTCAGTGAACTGATGACGCTCTACCCGGCCACAAGCCGGAAGTAACTTCCCTTTGATTTAACTCGACGGCGGGGGCCAAAAACCTCCGCCTGTAATCCTATGACAGACAGACAAACAACTACACACGGCACAGCCTCCACGGAGCCCGTTATGGGGTCTACAGGAGACGCGAGGGCAACCCGCAGACCAACATGGCGTGAGCGATACGCAGCCCAGCCACGGGCCTCTATTCGCCTCGACTACAAAAGCCATTCAGTTCGTGCCTACGCTGATGAAAGTGGCGCACTGTGGTTCGTCCTGGTGGACATCTTCAATGCCCTGGAGAAGCGCAAGACTTGGCCCCTGAGGAAGCGGATCACGGACCCGAAGGACATCATGCTGGTCCTCGCTTGGGTTCCCAATGTTGCGACTCCTGCGGGTGGCGGCTGGGCCTTGATCCAGGCTACGAACCTTAGTGGTCTTGAGGCCATGCTGACCTTTAGTTCACTCGCGACGGCTCCAGGGTTCCTCAGGTGGGCGCATGAGGTCACAGCCGCCGGGGAGCGGGCGTGACCGTGTACTCGATGGAACTCTCCGAGGGTAACCAAGCCACGTATCCGCTCGGTACATTGAAGGAGTGGGCCTGCCAATTCCTAGGTGTCCAGAGGTGTTCTCCTGCGTATCTCAAGGCACTTTCCATCGTACTGGGCAACATGGCCCGCGCTGATGCACACGGTGCAAGGCTTATCTTGAAGACCATTGTTCCCTGGGCCACGCGACAGACCATGCGGACCCTTCTGGAGCAACTGTGTGAGGCCGGGTGGTTAACCCGATGGAGCAATCCCAAGAAGGCCACCTTCGCATATGTTGGACGTGGCGATAGGACCCCCGAGGAGGACCCAGCTATGGCTTACAGCCGTCTTCAGAGGGAAGCTGAGGATGCGGACTTCAAGCGGTATCTGACCGCCTTGGGTCTCACAACTGGGGACTGTCCTTACTAACCGCCTGGAGGTGTCTTAGCAACCGCTAAACACCCCTTAGCAACCGCCTTATAAGAGATACCAAAAGGGGAACCTGAGGAATGCCCTGACCGCCATTCGCTGTGTGCCTGCTGGTGCACCGGAGACCACTTCAACATAGTCCAGCAGTAAGCCAGCGGGCGCTCTGATCGTGGAATGACCATAAATATTTCTCCCATGTGGTCAGCCAATGAAGGGTAACCGTGAGGTCACCTATTGGGCGGCGTGGGCCTCCGTCTATCTGTAGTGCCGGGGGTTGGGCTGATTGGCCGTCATTTATAGTCGAAGTCGCCTGAACCAGTAGAGGATTGGAATGAAAACTTTGCTACACACGCCTTTCAGCCTTCAACTCCTAGTGAGGCGCAGCTTAAGTGGGCCAGCCACTCGGACTCTAATTTTGAGCTCTATGCTGTGCGCGGTAGCTGTTCAGGTTAAAGCTCAAACTGCAGAAAATTACCTCTGCATTCCTGACCAATCAACTGGCTTCAGGTTCGACACCACTTCGAATACATGGCAGACGGCGCAGTTCAATGTTAAGAATTCAAAGTATTTGCTCAGCAAGAAAGCGGCCAAGTGGCAGTGGAAAGAATTCAGCAAAACAAGCTCTACGGAGTGCAGCGGCGATTTCAATGAATATGGTTTTCTGCGCTGCGATCACATGGAAAGAATTATTGTGAATCGGGATAGCCTGCGGTTTCAGATTATTTATCCAATAGGTTACGTGGTCAGTAAAAGCGTGAAAGATCAGAACCAAGATAACCCCTCGATTGAAATAGGCCGTTGCTCCGCTTTGTAGTCAACGACACACCAAGCCGCTTGTGCGTCACCTCTCATTTACTGTTGCCGCAGTACTGCTGTTTGCAAATATCAGCACCACCCTCGCGGCCACCCTTCAGGGCACCGTAGTGGGCATCCAGGACGGAGACACCATAACGATCCTTGACGCCTCCAGGACCACCCACAAGATTCGCCTTTCGGGGATTGATGCGCCTGAGAAGAAGCAGCCTTACGGCAACGCCTCCAAGCAGGCCCTCTCGGATATGGTCTATGAACGCACGGTGACCATTGAGTACGACAAGTACGACCGCTATGGCCGCAAGGTGGGGAAGGTGCTGGTGAACGGTATGGATGCCAACCTGGAGCAGGTTAGGGCGGGCCTCGCGTGGCACTACAAAAAGTACCAGAAGGAGCAACCTGCGGAGGACCGCTTGGAGTACGGAAGGGCAGAGGTCAAGGCGCGGGAGGAGGGTAAGGGGCTCTGGAAGGATGCTCAGGCGGTGCCCCCGTGGGACTACAGGCACATTCGCTAGCCTGCTAAAGCAGCCTTGGCCTGTTCAACTAATTCCTCAGAACCGTAGTTCATCTGCAGTTCTTGTTCGTTTCTCATCCACCGGAAAACCGTGTCGAAGATTAGGGGGTTCCGTTTCCTTCCATCGTAGATCTCGTTCTGTAAATTGCGCGAATTTGCGCCAAGCTCGTCTTCAGCCATACCTGCAAGAGCAGACGACCAGAGATTTTCTGAAAAAGTTTGGAGCTTGTCTAATCTGTCTGCGGCGTCTCTATGCTCAGTTGCTTGACGCAGACCTAGCGAAAATGCTGGGGTTAATGGTGCGGCAATTTTCAACACAAAATCAGCAATTGTTAGCCCGGCTGCAAAGCCTACCCATGCCGCAATTAACGCAACCAACCCAAGTGCAACTTGCAAGGTTGTGGCGTACCGTCTCCGCTGTTGCGAATCCCACCAACAGTTCGCCCGCTGACACACAAGCCTTCCCAACGGCAATGACAGTTGATCAATAGTTGGCGAATACCAATTCTTTAGCGAAGGCATTGTGCTTGCCCATTTTGAATATTTTTTTGCTTGGGCGTGCACTTTTTCAGGATCAGGACGTTTGCCAACCTTGAGTTCGTTCCATGGGAGATTCAGAACATAACAGTCGAAGATTTCTTGTATAGCAGCTGCGTTTTCCCGCAGCCTTTTTTGCCAAGGCGTCAGCAAGGCAGTATCTAAAACGGCAACACTTAATCCCCACAGGGCGGCGTGCCCCTTGTATTCTGGCAAAAAGACTGCAATCAACGCCGTGAAAATCGCTATGGGAATAGCCAATATGAGCTGAAAACCAAATACATGCTTTGCTGTCGCATAAAGCTGGCGTTGCGCTGACAGGCGCTCCAATTCGCGCTGTTCGTTCTGTCTGCTGTTGATTGTGTTCATGGGTAGTAATAGTTTGGAAATGCATCCGCATACACAAGCCGCCAATAGTCAAATGCATCAGAAGTTTTACCCGCATGTGCGTAGGCCATTGCGTTCTCAGCGCGAGTCGTGGCTCGCTTTAAAGCGGACAACGCCTCTTCCTTATTCACTGCGGACTTGCACGCAGATATCTGGCCGGAAAATCCCATCGGGTCATTGATCCCGCTCAACCCACTAGACAATAAATTCTTAAATATGTTTTTCACATCTATTGGGTAGACGATTGAGGATTCTCCCGCCGCGTATTTTGCGATCATCATCTCCAAATAAAAGGAAGATATCGGAACGTTCCTGAGATATTTCCAGGCTTTCACAAAACGAATCAGGGGTTTAACTTTTCCTGCCAACCGCTCATCTACTACACGTACATATGCGTTGTGAGCATCTGGGCTGGCTTTCATCCAACCTCCCGTACCGTCTGCAATGTCATATATCTTGCAGCCCGATTCTTCGCGTAGAAAATCTGCGGGAACTACCTCAGTGACTTCTGAGCGCAATGTTCCAAAAGGAATGACCACTGCCGGAGAACTAACCCGGACACCCGTATTTGGGTAGCGGAGGTCCAACGCCGCTCTAACTTTTTGTAGCGAATAGATTGAAGATTGGGTGAGAGACGGTGTCGGTAGGCACGCCAAATAATCAACATCGCTGTAGCCTGAAATGCTCGTGCCGTTACCAAAAGAGCCAATCCTCACGAACCGGATAAGACCAAAGTTAGCTCGTATAGCGCCTTCGATGGACGCCCTGTGACTTTTAGCTGCAGCGGTTTCTACTGATGTTGCTTTGAGCTTGCTTAGGAAGTCTTCAAAACCTTCTTCTATAGTTCTTGGCATTTCCCCTCCAATTTGTGCAACCAATTGTGCGCTTTTAAGCGTTCGTTAGATTTACCTGATTGTCTTAAGTAGTTTGAGTGCTGGGTAGCTGATAGCCTCTACAGCCGCCTGTACTTCTTTAACAGTCCAATGGTCGTAAATGATGGTGCCTACACTGCCCCCGCTTTCGTGACCCGTGATCTTGTCCATCGTGGATTCGCTGAAACCTGCACGACGCATCAATGGCCTTACGGTATGTCGAAAGCAATGGAAGTCCGGTTTCTCTCCTAAACCAATCCCCCTGCGATAACCTGAGAACCAATTGCTGAAGTAGCCGCTAGGTTTTCCTTCACGAAGCCTTAAGGTAGGCCACAAGGACACCGATCCTGACGCCCGCACGGTCGCCACGTAATCGAGGAACCCTAACCGGATCAATTCGCTGTGTATAGGAATCTTTCGCCGCCCAGCCTTCGTCTTGATCTTCTGTCCTTCGCCTTCATCGGTCAGCGATAGGACCGGGATGCCTTCAACGTCCCCCACGTCCTCGGTTCGCAACTGACAGAGTTCACCGAGGCGGGCACCCCCATAAAGCCCCAGGAGGGGTATCCAGTAAGCAGCCGCACCGCCTGAGTTCCAGGCAGTAGGCAATTCATAGGCTTGGTGCAATGGCGCATGGAAGAGGGTCTTGAGTTCGGGGTCAGTCCAAGGACGGCGCTCCCCGGTAGTCACAGAGTCAATCTTTAGGCCCACCCAAGGCTGTCGCGGAATCCACTCAAGGGTCTCAGCCGCGAACTTGAGGAGCGACTTCACCCAGTTCAGCCGGTCTCTGGCAGTTTTGGTGGTGTTGGAATTCTCCCGTAGCCATGAGCGGAAGTTATCCCCCTGAGATCTCGTGATGGCCTTGAGAGACACCCCAGGGGCAAACGACTCAAACAGCTTGAGGGCACGATTGCACGCCGCCACGGTGTCCTTAGTTCGCACACTATCGCCCGACATCTTCCAGCGGTCATACACGTCCCGCAGGGTCCGCTTCTCGTTTGACGTGGGGGTGGCTGTGGAGGGCACGGAAGGCGTCTCCACGACCTCTCCAGCGTCCCGGAGGGTGACCTCATGGAGAGCCTTGCGGTACGCCTTGAGCGACTCCTGGAGAGCCTCTCTTGCACCTGGGGTTGCTGGATTGAACGACAGGCCAAGTGATACAGCCTCTGCCTGGACTATCGGCAGCACCGTTACGAGGTTGCGCCTGCTGAGGCTCTCCGCCGCCTTGCTGTCCAAATATTCGTTCAGCCCGGCCAGTTCTCTCGCTTCGTCCTCCCGCAGGCCCCGAAGGTCGTCCGGGTCGCGGGGCGGTGGCGTGAGGTTGAGCGTGTGTGCCGGATTCGCCTTCCTCAGGTCAAGCTCGCGGCGAACGTGGGCCATTTCAGCCAGAAGGGGGAGGTCATTGCGTAGCCTGTCGTCCTCCCGAAGGACCGCCATATAGACCCGCTGGGCAAGCTGGGCGGACATCTCTGGGGTAACCGCCTGGAGCGGGAGGGGGTTTAATTCGCGGCGCTTGGCCTCAAATTTGGAGAGCCATTCGGCCCGCTTCTGGGTGGCCCTGAGGACCGCTTGGGGCCGTTCGCTAGTGTCCAGAGAGAGGTTCACTCGGGATGTCCCTAGGGCCTCCTGAAGGTCACCTGGAACGAGGATACGAACGTACCAGCGGGAGCCCCGCAGGTTCAGCCCTTCGACTTGAGCCATGTCTTTTTCCGTCTTCATAAAGTTAATGAAGTGACACAGTCAAGTGATACAAAACCGATGCGGAGAGCCGCTCTGGGCTTGAAACCCGCATGAATACTCGGTTTCTTGGTTATAAGGTGACGAGCCTTGACCCCGGCACTGGCTCCACAGTTAGGGCTGCTTGGTTCCCCACCTGACCCGGTTGGCCGCTTTACCATGCGGGAAGGCCCGTCACCTATCATTGTAAGTGACTGCCGATAGCCCTTGGATTGCCAGCGTTTTATCCGGCTATATGTAGCCCTTCAATGACGGGTACAAGCCTTGCCCACTTTAGAATGCAGACTATGGGTGCTTCCAGAAATCCAGCTTTTCGGGATGAAGTGCAAGGCGCCCGGAGCGCAGGACACCGGAATGCACTTGTGTGCATGAGGATTCCGAGCACCGCGCAACGCAGCAATTCGCCCGAAAAATGAATTTATAGAAGTACCCATGTCCTATCTCGTTCTTGCACGCAAATACCGGCCGAAAAATTTCTCTGAAATGGTCGGGCAGTCGCATGTCGTGCAGGCGCTGGGCAATGCGCTGACGACGCAGCGCCTGCACCATGCCTACCTTTTTACCGGTACGCGGGGCGTTGGCAAGACGACCATCTCGCGCATCCTGGCCAAGTCGCTCAACTGCCTGGGTACAGACGGGCAGGGCGGCATCACCGCCACGCCTTGCGGTGTGTGTCAGGCCTGTACCGACATCGACAGCGGGCGCTTTGTTGATTACACCGAGCTGGATGCCGCATCCAATCGCGGCGTCGATGAGATCGCCCAGTTGCTGGAGCAGGCGGTCTACAAACCTGTTGTGGGCCGCTTCAAGGTCTTCATGATCGATGAGGTTCACATGCTCACGAACACGGCGTTCAACGCCATGCTCAAGACGCTGGAAGAGCCCCCCGAATACCTCAAGTTTGTGCTGGCGACCACAGATCCTCAAAAAGTACCAGCGACGGTGTTGTCGCGCTGTCTGCAGTTCAATCTCAGGCCGATGGCCCCCGAGACTGTGCTCGAGCACCTGGGCAAGGTGCTGGCCGTTGAAAACGTGCCTTCAGAGCCGCAGGCCCTGCGCCTGCTGGCCCGCGCGGCCCGCGGCTCCATGCGCGATGCGCTGTCGCTGACCGACCAGGCCATTGCCTTTGGGTCTGGCGAACTGCTCGAGTCCAGCGTTCGCCTGATGCTGGGCAGCGTAGACCGGTCGTATGTCTTCCGCCTGCTTGATGCACTGGCGCGTGGAGACGGCAAGACGGTGGTGGAAACCTCCGAAGCGCTGCGCCTGCATGGTCTGAGCGCCGCATCCACCCTTGAAGAAATGACCACTGTGCTGCAGCGCATGGCCGTGCTGCAGGCCGTGCCTGAAATGATGGCGCAGGAAGCCGCAGGTGCAGGCGACAGCGATGCCGACCCGGAGGCGACGGAGACCGCAAGGCTGGCGCAAACCATGCCTGCAGATGAAACGCAGTTGCTGTACAGCCTGTGCCTGCACGGACGCGGCGAACTCGGCCTGGCGCCTGATGAATACGCAGCCCTCACCATGGTGCTGTTGCGCCTGCTGGCCTTTAAACCGCAGGGTGCGCAAACCGCTTCCATGGGGAGTGCCGCCGAGCCCCTAAAAAAGCCGCAGCCTGAGACTGCCCGGCAGGCGCCAGCCCGGAGCCCGCCATCGGTCGCGTCGTCTCCGACATCGCCTTTTGTCCCTGCGCCTGCTGCGTTTTCGCAGCCTGTCCCTGCGATGCGACTGCCGGAAAGCACTTCCCCGCAACAGGAAGGAGCCCCCGGGACAATGAATACACGGCCACCCGCTGCCGTTTCAGCCCCCGTTGAATCAGTTTCCGCGCCTGCCGCACTGGCACCAGAACGTTTGCCGCCGCAGCCTGCGGCAAAGGCCGCAGACAGCATGACGCCCGTCGTTGTGGTGCAAACCGCGCTTGGCAATGAGTGGAGCGAGATCGTGGGCCAGCTGGTGACGGCCGAGGCCATCAATGCCCTGGCACGTGAACTGGCCCTGCAGTCTGAACTTTGCGCACGGGAAGGCAACACCTGGACCTTGCGCGTCGAGCGCCAGTCGCTGAACCAGCCTGCCGCCTGCGAAAAGCTTCAGGTGGCCCTGCAGGCCCTGCTCAATGCCGAACCGGCGGTACAGGTGCTGATAGAGGTCGGCCCGGTTGCGGACACGCCGGCCCGCCGCAACCTTGCCGCGCAGCAGGAGCGTCAGCGCCAGGCGGAAGAACTCATACAAAATGATCCGTTTGTGCAGGACATGGTGCGCAACTGGGGCGGCAAGGTGGTGCCCGGCAGCATCAAGCCCGTGCCCCGGCCGGCTGCTGCCGCGATGGCCAAGCCGATATGATCAAACGCAACGCCCGTACCGATTTTTAAAGGAAATACACCATGTTCAACAAGGGACAACTCGCAGGCCTCATGAAGCAGGCCCAGGCCATGCAGGACAACCTGAAAAAGGCCCAGGATGAACTCGCCTTCGTGGAAGTCACAGCTGAGTCCGGCAACGGTCTGGTCAAGGTCACCATGACCTGCAAGCACGACGTCAAACGCGTTGAGATCGATCCCAGCCTGCTGGCCGACGACAAGGACATGCTGGAAGACCTGGTCGCTGCAGCCTTCAATGCGGCCGTGCGCAAGGCTGAAGAAGTGAGCCAGGAAAAAATGGGCAAGCTGACGCAGGGCATGCCTGGCCTGCCAGGCGGGATGAAATTCCCCTTCTAACCTTGTGTGCCCCCACGTTTGCTCACTTCGTGTAGCTCTCTGCCCCCCGAGGGGGCCGCTGCGCCTGCAGCCCGGCAAAGCCGGTTCTGCGGCCCCTGCTTGCAGGGACAAGCCCGTTTATCCCTTTGCCGTCCTGACGTCACATGGCTAACTCCAACGCTCTTGAGGGCCTGACCCAGGCGCTGCGCAAGCTGCCTGGCGTGGGCGCCAAGTCGGCTGCCCGCATGGCGTTTCACCTCCTGCAGCATGACAAGGGCGGTGCGTTGCAAATTGCCGCCGCGCTTGAGCATGCGGTGAGCAGCATCAGGCACTGCTCGCTGTGCAACACGTTGACCGAGTCCGAGATATGCAGCACCTGTGCCAGCCCCCAGCGTGACCGCAGCAAGCTGTGCGTGGTCGAGACGCCTGCGGACCAGGCGGCCCTTGAAAGAACGCTGGCCTACAAGGGTCTGTACTTTGTCCTGATGGGAAAGCTGAGCCCACTGGATGGCATTGGCCCCAACGACATCGGTTTGCAGAAGCTGTTTGATCGCGTGGTACCCAAAGATGCCCAGGGCCAGCCTTCGGCGCCTGAATCCCGCGAAGTGCAGGAAGTCATCCTGGCCACCAACTTCACGGCTGAAGGCGAGGCCACCGCGCACGTGATAGCGCAGGCGCTCAAGAGCCGGGGTGTGCAGGTCACGCGGCTGGCGCGTGGCGTGCCGGTGGGCAGCGAGCTTGAATACGTGGACCTGGGCACCATTGCGCACGCGCTGGTGGACAGGCGCTGATTTTTTGCCGGCCTTGCTGTGTGCGGCCCTAAAATTCTGAACATTGTTTGTGTACGGTGGGCGTAGCCTGCAGACCCACAGGATTTATAAAAATGACATTTGCTCGCTTCACGTTTGCCTATTGGTGTCTCCTCGTGGCTGCCCTGCTCCCCATCATTTGCGCCGGCATTGCCAAATACGGCACCTTTGACAAACCCCGGCGAGATGGTGGCTTCGACAACCACAATCCTCGCGCGTGGCTGGCGAGACAAACCGACTGGCGCGCCCGTGCCAATGCCGCACAGGCCAATACCTTTGAGGCGCTGCCTTTCTTTTTTGCGGCAGTGATCATTGCGCACCAGCTGCAGGCGCGTCAGGCCCTCGTTGATATCCTTGCTTTCATGTTTGTGGTGCTGCGTATTGCTTATGTCCTGATGTATGTCGCCGACATGGCCAAAACGCGCAGCAGTGTCTGGGCCGTGGCGCTACTTGTCAACATCGTCATTCTTTTTTCGGGCTATCGCTGATCTCACGGCAGTCGTGACCTGACTGCTGCCTGACCCATAAATCGCAGGCCTTGGGCCGGCCGTAACCATTCGTTAATGAAGCAGGTTTTTTCGGTACAAACCCGCACGGGATGACCCCGATGCGGGTTTTTTTGCGCCTTGATAAGCTTCAATCAACTTAAAAAAACAAAGGGACGCACAAACATGATCACATCCCACAAGCTCTCGCGACGCGCATTTGCCGGTGGCACCGCGATGGCTGCTGCGACGCTTGCCTTTCCTTCGCTGCGTGCGCAGGGCAAACTCGAAAAAACAAAAATCTCCCTCGCTGTCGGGGGCAAGGCCGCGTTTTATTACCTGCCCTTGACGATTTCCGAACAACTGGGGTATTTCAAGGCTGAAGGTCTCGACATCGAGATCAGCGACTTTGCCGGGGGTGCGCGTGCACTGCAGGCAGTGGTGGGCGGCTCTGCAGATGTGTGTTCGGGTGCTTTTGAGCACACCATCAACCTGCAGTCCAAAAACCAGATGTTTCGCGCATTCGTATTGCAGGGCAGGGCGCCACAAATCGCTTTTGGTGTCTCTACCAAGGCCATGCCCAACTACAAGACGATTGCCGACCTCAAGGGTAAAAAGATCGGCGTGTCTGCGCCTGGTTCTTCTACCAACATGATGGCCAACCTGGTTCTGTCACGTGGTGGCCTGCAGGCCAGCGATGTGAGTTTTATCGGTGTGGGTACGGCTGCCGGGGCGTTGTCGGCACTGCGCTCGGGCCAGATAGATGCGATGAGCAACACCGACCCGGTCATGACCATGCTGGAGCAAAAAGGCGAGGTGAAGATCATCAGTGACACGCGCACGCTCAAGGGTACACAGGAGGTGTTCGGCGGCACCATGCCCGCAGCCTGCCTGTATGCCCCTGTCGATTTCATCCAGAAGAACCCCAACACCTGCCAGGCCATGGCGAACGCCATCGTTCACGGCCTTAAATGGCTGCAGACCGCGGGCCCCGGCGACATCATCAAAACCGTACCCGAGAGTTATCTGCTCGGTGACCGTGCGCTTTACCTGGCGTCTTTCAACAAGGTGCGTGAGTCGATTTCGCTGGACGGCATCATTCCCGAGGATGGCGCGCGTACGGCGCTCAAGGCACTGGCCAGTTTTGATACCAGTATCAAACCCGACAAGATAGACATCAGCAAGCTCTACACCAATGAATTTGCGCGACGCGCCAAGGACAGATTCAAGGCGTGAGATGCGTTTGACAGGCCCTGGCGATGCGGCCCTTGAGTTCAAGGGCATCACCTGCACCTTCAGATCGAAAGACAACACCCCGGGCTACACAGCGGTGGGTGACACCACCCTGTGTGTCAACGCCGGAGAATTCGTGTCCGTTGTCGGGCCCACCGGTTGCGGCAAGTCCACCCTGCTCAATATCGGCGCGGGCCTTTTGCAGCCGACGCAAGGCAGTGTCAAAATTTTTGGTGAAACGCTGCAGGGTATCAACACCCGTGCGGGCTATATGTTCCAGACGGAGGCATTAATGCCCTGGCGCAGCGCCATCGACAATGTGATGGTCGGCTTGCAGTACCGCGGCATTCCCGATGACCAGGCACGCCTGCAGGCGCAGGCCTGGCTTGAACGTGTTGGTCTGGGCGGCTTTGGTGACCGCTACCCGCATGAGCTGTCAGGCGGCATGCGCAAGCGTACGGCGCTGGCCCAGGTGCTGGCGCTGGACCCCGACATCATCCTCATGGACGAACCTTTCAGCGCGCTGGACGTGCAGACGCGCCAGCTGATGGAAAACGAGGTGCTTGAACTCTGGGCTGCGAAGAAGAAGGCCGTGCTCTTCATTACCCACGACCTTGATGAAGCCATTGCCATGAGTGATCGCGTGATCGTTCTGTCGGCGGGCCCGGCCACGCATCCGATAGGCGAATTTGTGATTGATTTGCCCCGCCCACGCGACGTGGCGGAAGTGCGCACCCAGCCGCGTTTTGTAGAGTTGCACAAACAGATCTGGAATGTTTTGCGCGACGAAGTCCTCAAGGGGTACGCGCAACAACTAAAGAAGGTTGCATAGGCCCTGACATGTGGCACCACATCAAGCCCTCAGACAGCAACCTGCGCATCTGGCAACTGGGCCTGCTGGTTGTCATGCTGGGCGCATGGCACCTGGCCTCGCGTGACCAGCAGATCGCTTTTTTTCTCGGCGAGCCGATTCTTGTGGCCGGTCGCGTCTGGAGCTGGTTCATGCCCTTTGGTTTGGGGCCCAGCATGCTGTTTCCGGAGGGGCTCAAGGGCAACGCCAACATCTATATTCACCTGGGTACAACCCTGCTTGAGACCGTTCTGGCTTTTGGCCTGGGCACTGTCATGGGCCTGGCCTGCGGGTTGTGGCTGGCGCTTGCGCCTACGATTGGCGCCGTTCTTGACCCCTATATCAAGGCCGCCAATTCCATGCCGCGTGTGATCCTCGCACCCATCTTTGCGCTGTGGTTCGGTCTGGGCATCTGGAGCAAGGTGGCGCTGGCCATCACGCTGGTGTTTTTTGTCGTCTTTTTCAATGTGTACCAGGGCGTGAAAGAGGTCAGCCCGGTGGTGCTGGCGAACGCCCGCATGCTGGGTGCCAACCAGCGGCAACTCCTGCGCACCGTGTATTTGCCAAGCGCGACAAGCTGGGTGTTTTCCAGCCTGCACACCTCTGTCGGTCTTGCATTTGTCGGAGCGGTGGTGGGCGAATATCTTGGATCTGCCCGCGGTGTGGGCTATCTCATTTTGCAGGCGGAAGGCACGTTTGACGTCAATACTGTTTTTGCCGGCATCGTCGTGCTGACGGCCTTTGCATTGCTGCTTGACGGCATCGTTGGCAGGATAGAGGAGCGGCTCATGAAGTGGCAACCCCGCACCGGGGACACCGAAAAACTTTAATCGCCAATTGCGCGCAGTTCAGCGATAGCACCCATCACGATCTTTTCCTGCCGTCCTACAGCCCTTGTGTTATCAAGGCCGTAAAGTCATTCACACATGACAACACAGGATAAGGACACATCATGAACCTCTCACTCAGCATAGGCCCACTGGTCGCCCTCATCGCAGGCATCCTCATCCTGCTGGTGCCTCGCCTCCTCAACTACATCGTCGCGATCTACCTGATCGTGATTGGCGTTATTGGACTGGTTGGAATGAAATAGAACCTTGCGCCAAGGGGTTTCAAGCGCCGCTGTTTAGCGGCGCTTTGATTTGACGATGGTTTTGGAAGGGCTGCGCTTGACGGCAGCAACCGAATTGCGTGGGCCGCTCGCACGAACGGCGGCACGGGCCTTGATTGGCAGGTAGACCACAACCTGATGGCCCATCTTGAAAGCCGAGGACGCACTGACGCCGTTCCATTCGGCTACATTTGCCGCGCTCAGGCCATAGCGTTTTGCGATGCTGGCAACAGTCTCATTTTTGCGAGCCTTCACGTTTGTTTTGCGCGTCACGATTTCCGGTGCCAGCGACACCTGGGCGTTGTCTGCCACCTGCAATTTGACATCTTCGTCCATCTTCGCGGAGCGGGGAACCAGTAATGTTGAGCCAGCCTTGATCAGCATGCGTGGCGGAATATTATTGACCGCACGCAAGTCGGTCTCGCTCATTCCGGTGCGCCTGGCTGCTTCTGCCGTGCTGAGTGTGGATGGCGCTGTCCAGGCGGTCCAGCTCGCATACTGTCCCTGGCTGTAAGCATCAAAATTGCGCTGGAAGACTGTGGCGTTATTCCATGGCAGCAGGATCTGGGGGGTTCCTGCGGCAAGAATCACCGGCCTGTGCGCTGACGGGTTGAGTGCCTTGAAGTCTTCCAGTTTGACGTCGGCCAGTCTGGCTGCCAGTGAAACGTCAATGTCGCGCGTTATTTGTACCTGCTGGAAGTAGGGGTGGTTTTCAATCAGTGGCAATTCAGTGCGAAACCCTATCGGGTTGGCCACAATATTTTTCACGGCCTGCAGCTTGGGCACGTAAAGCCGGGTTTCGGCAGGCATGTTGAGGTCCATGTACCCCGTTCCCAGCCCGGCCTTCTGGTTGCGCGCAATGGCGCGTCCCACGCTGCCTTCGCCCCAGTTGTAGGCGGCCAGCGCCAGGTGCCAATCGCCAAACATGCCGTGCAGCTTTTGCAGGTAGTCCAGCGCGGCCCGGGTGGATGCAAGCACGTCGCGCCTGTCGTCGCGAAAGACGTTCTGCTTGAGGTCAAAGTACTTGCCGGTGGCAGGCATGAACTGCCACATGCCTGCGGCTTTGGCACTTGATACGGCTTGCGGGTTGAATGCGCTTTCAATGAAGGGCAACAAGGCCAGTTCGGTCGGCATCTGGCGCCGCTCAAGTTCTTCAACGATATGGAAGAGGTATTTGCTGGACCGCTCTGTCATGCGCTGGATGTAGTCGGGGCGGCTTGAATACCACTGCTCGCGATCCGTCACCAGTTCGCTCTGCAGGTCAGGCATGGCAAAGCCCCGGCGTATGCGGTCCCACAATTCCCTGGGGGGTTCGGTCTGGGCAATCCTGAAACCGCCTACCTGACCCGGTGTGATGCTCTTCAGGGGCCCGGAAGGAATAAGCGATGGCACGGTTTTTCCGTCAGCAGTGCCACTGGTCAGTACGGGATCTCCGGGCATTCCCGGCTGGCTGGCACAGCCCGCGAGCAGGGCTGCGCAAAATAGAAGTGTTGATAAAAAGAAGCGCGATTTGTCCGGGCGGTTTTTAAACGTCATTTGAATTGGTTTTTCCACTGCCTGATGGCGGCAAATACTGAAATGTCGTCATGTGCCGAAGCATCGAAATGCAGGGCAGCGGTTTTGACCGGAGCTTGCCGGGTACGCAGGAAAGGGTTGATTTTCAACTCCTGTTCTATTGAAGTGGGCAGCGTAGGCTGGCCAGCATCCCGCAATTTTACGCACTCGGCGTTGTAGGCCACAAGCTCTGTATTGCCTGGTTCAACGGCCAGCGCAAAACGCAGGTTGCCCAGCGTGTATTCATGGGTGCAGCAGACCCCTGTATTGGGGGGGAGCGCGGTGAGTTTGTCAAGCGAGGCAAGCATCTGCGCCGGTGTGCCTTCAAACAGCCGTCCACAGCCACCCGAAAAAAGCGTGTCGCCGCAAAAGAGCAGGGGGCGGCCATTGACCTCGGGCGTGTAATAAGCGATATGGCCTGCCGT
The DNA here is from genome assembly GCF_016185115.1 of Polaromonas sp. GTDB lineage: Bacteria > Pseudomonadota > Gammaproteobacteria > Burkholderiales > Burkholderiaceae_C > Polaromonas. Next base: position 204,814 of record NZ_JACPOF010000004.1, read on the forward strand.
ATGGCCTGGCACATCAATCACGTTGAATTCGAGGCCCATCGCCGTGACCTTGTCGCCTTCCTTGAGGTGTTCGTAAGGCGAAGGAATTTTTTCAGTAGCAGGGCCATAAACCCTGGCTCCCGTGGTGTCGCGCAACTCATCCACGCCGCCGGTATGGTCTGCATGGTGGTGCGTGACTAGAATCGACTCCAGTTCCAGCGCGTTGGCTTTCAGAAAAGCCAGCACAGGCGTGGCGTCCCCGGGGTCTACAACCAGCGCGCGTTTGCCGTCATGCAACACCCACAGGTAGTTGTCTGCAAAGGCGGGGACGGGAATCAATTTCAACATGCAGTGGTCCTGATGAACTCGCAAATTATAGGTTTGGCTGACTGGCTCAAGACCCCCCCCGGCGAGTATCTGCTGGCCTGGGAGAGGGCGCAATTTGACGAAGCGGTGAGTGACATCTTTGGCTATCACGCGCTGCAGCTGGGCTTTCCGGAACTCGATGCGCTGGGTACAAACCGCATGCCCCATCAATGGCTTGCACTGAACACTCCACCACCGGCTGTGGCGTCTACCGTACCACCTTTGGCCGGTGCGGACTTACCTGGTTCCCTTACGAGTGCAGGCGTCGCAGCAAGTTCCCGGCCGCGCGCTGCGCTGGTGACCGATTCGGTCGCACTGCCGTTTCCTGCGGCAAGCCTTGATCTTGTCGTGCTGCCACACACACTGGAACTCAGCATGGACCCACACGCCACGCTGCGCGAAGTCGAGCGCGTGCTGGTGCCGGAGGGCCGTGTGGTCATCAGTGGCCTGAACCCGACCAGCCTGTGGAGCATGCGGCAGACACGCGGCCACTTCTACCGCCGTCTTGGCCACGGCGACCTGTTTTTGCCTGAAGCAGGCGAATTCATCGGCTACTGGCGGCTGCGCGACTGGCTGCGCCTGTTGAGTTTTGAGGTAGAGTCCGGTCGCTTCGGTTGTTATCGGCCAGCCCTGACCAGCCAGAAATGGCTGTCGCGCTTTGAATGGATGGACAAGGCCGGCGCCCGCTGGTGGCCGATTTTTGGGGCGGTGTATTTTGTTGTGGCAGTAAAGCGTGTTCAGGGCGTGAGGCTTCTGGAGCCCGCATGGAAGACGCGCAAGACTGTCGCTGCCGCACCAGCCGCGGTGGCCAACAAGGAGCCTGCAGCCAGACGCCAGGTCATGCGGGAAGCCGATTCACTCTTTTCGGAATAGTCAATCAAAAATTATCAGATGGCAGATTCACAAGACAGTACAAGCAATACAAATGGCCAGCAGGTCGTCATCTACACGGACGGCGCCTGCAAGGGCAACCCCGGCCCGGGCGGCTGGGGCGTGCTGCTCAGCATGGGCGGCACTGAAAAAGAACTGTTCGGCGGCGAGTTGGGCACTACCAACAACCGCATGGAAATGACGGCCGTCATCGAGGCACTGGCGGCGCTCAAACGGCCCTGCGCGGTCACGCTGTACCTTGACAGTGACTACGTCCGCAAGGGCATCACCGAATGGATACACGGCTGGAAGGCGAGGGGCTGGCGTACTGCCGCGAAGGCGCCGGTGAAGAACGTCGACCTCTGGCAAAAGCTCGATGCGCTGGTGGCCTCCAGCGGTCACCGCATTGACTGGCGCTGGGTCAAGGGGCATGCAGGCGACCCGGGCAACGAGCGCGCAGACGCGCTGGCAAACAAGGGTGTTGAACGCGCGCTGGGTCGCCTTTGACCTGAATGTGTGCAGGCGGTTCCGTACGGGCAACCTGAGAGCCTGTTTATGAACTGTAGGGGGTCGCGCAAGCACCTTGTCGGGATGGGCTGCAAGGCGCGGTGCGCAGCCAATAGCTCAGCTATTGGTAAGCAGCGCAACGCAGCAGACCGCCCGAGAAGGTGCTTGCCCTTCGGGTTGGGGTGAAATCGGGCGATTGCGCCGCCCAGGCCCTTGCATGGGCATGAGCCCGTGCGGCATGCCCGGACAGCACACTCATCCCGATTGCACCCCAACGCGACCCCCTACAGTTCATAAACAGACTCTAAACCATAAGCGTACATATTATCTGTCGCCGCACCGTGCCGGCCCAGTCTGTAAAGTCGTTGTAAAGCCGCCGCGTATCCCCCTGTCTGGCGACTGAAAAACGGCAGGTTGAGGCCTGTCTGCTGATACATTGGAAGTTTGTATCTTTTTATAACAAGTCTCCTTCCAGATGGCATCAAAAGCAATTTATACGGTGGTCGCGGCAGCGGGCATTGCTGTGGCGTCCGGCGCTGCATGGTGGTACCAGAAACCAAAAGCCAGTGATGCATCTGGTGCATCGCCTCTGGCGGCCGGGGCCGCCCAGGGTGCTGCGAGCGGCCCCTCTGATGGCAAGCCCTTGTCGGTAGAGTTCGCAAGAGTGGAGGTCGCCCGGATCACCGACGACACGCAGGCCGTCGGCAGCCTGCGGTCGAGGCGGGGCGTTGTGCTGCGGCCCGAGGTCAGCGGCCGCATCACCCAGCTTAATTTCACCGATGGCCAGCGTGTGCGCAAGGGTCAGGTGCTGGTTCAGTTCGACGATCAGTTGCCGTTGGCTCAGGTGCAGCAAAGCCAGGCCGAACTCTCGATTGCCCAGGCCAACCAGAAGCGCAACCAGGAACTGGTGTCGCAGAACTTCATCAGCCAGCGTTCGCTCGATGAAAGCGCGGCCAACCTGCAGGTGGCGCAGGCCAAGCTGTCTCTGGCGCAGGCGACCGCCGCACGCCTGAAGATTGTTGCGCCCTTCGACGGCATTGCCGGCATCCGTCTCGTCAATGTCGGTGACTACCTCAAGGACGGCGCCGATATCGTCAACATTGAAGACATTGATGCGCTGTTTGTCGACTTCCGCCTGCCTGAGCGCTTCCAGAGCAAGGTCAAACGCGGGCAGACTGCCATGCTTGACATCGACGCCTTGCCCGGCCGCAAGTACACCGCGCAGGTCCAGGCCATAGACCCGCTGATTGATGCCAACGGACGGTCCGTGGGTGTCAGGGGCTGCATAGACAACCGACAGCTGCAGATGCGGCCAGGCATGTTTGCACGGGTCAACGTGGTGTTTGGCGAGCGTGAAAACGCCAGACTGATTCCCGAGGAGGCGATTGTTCCCCAGGGCGGGCGGCAGTTTGTCATCAAGCTTCTTCCCGGCTCTTCTGCGCATACGCGTACGACAAAGCGGGTGGAGGTCAAAGTGGGCCTGCGTCGTCCCGGCAAGGTCGAGATTCTTGAGGGGCTGGATGCCGGCGACATGGTGGTGACCACCGGCCAGCAGCGCATACAGCGTGACGGCATGATGGTGACACTGGCAGATCTCACGGGGGGCGGGCGTGCCGCTGGCGCTGGTGGCGGGCCGGCTGCAAGGGCTTCGGCACCGGCTGCAGCCGCACAGGCCGCTTCTGCGGTTTCCGCTGGTGATACGCCGGTATCCGCTGCATCCATGCCGGCGGTGGCTGCTTCGGCGCCGCGCCTGCCTGCGGTCGTCGCTTCCGGCGCAGCAGCGGTTTCCGGGCCTAATCCGTGCGCCGAAGCCGTGCCTGCAGCGCGGGCTGCGCCCAAAGCTGGTCGCGCCTAGATCCTTGCGTCAACACGTGTCAAACAAGTATTGGGTCAACCATGCAACTCGCTGAAACATCCATACGCCGGCCAGTGTTTGCGACCGTCCTGTCGCTGCTGATATTGCTGGTGGGCGCTGTCAGCTTCAACCGGCTGAATGTGCGTGAGTATCCCAAGATCGACGAGCCTGTCGTGACCGTCAGCGTGCGTTATGCAGGCGCTTCGGCCGAGGTCATCGAATCACAGGTGACCAAGCCGCTTGAAGACTCCATCGCCGGCATTGATGCGGTGGACGTCATTACGTCCATCAGCCGTGCCGACCAGGCACAGATCAGCGTACGCTTCCGGCTTGAGAAAGACGCCGACTCGGCCGCTGCCGAGGTACGCGACCGCACCTCGCGTGTGCGCAACCGCCTGCCGCAGGCGATTGAGGAGCCCGTCATCGCCAAGGTGGAGGCCGATGCCTTCCCCGTGATCCAGATTGCGTTTTCCAGCGAGTCGATGACCCCGCTGCAGATCACGGACATCATCAACCGCATTGTCAAACCGCGCCTGCAGACCGTCAGCGGCGTGGCCGACGTGCGCATCTTCGGTGAGCGCAAGTACGCCATGCGCGTCTGGCTGGACACCGACAAGCTGGCGGCCTACAAGCTCACCACACAGGACGTTGAAGACGCCATACGCCGCAGCAATCTTGAGTTGCCTGCGGGCCGGATCGAGTCGCAGCAGCGCGAGTTCAGCGTGACCTCGCAAACCGACCTTGTCCGGCCGTCGCAGTTCAGCGAGATCGTGATCAAGACCGTGAACGGTTTTTCTGTCAAGGTGCGCGACGTGGCGCGCGTTCAGGAGGGTGCGGCCGACGAGCGCACGGCCGTACGCCTCAATGGCCGGCCTGCAGTGGCCATTGGCGTCATCCGTCAGGCCACTGCAAACCCGCTGGACTTGTCCAAAGGTGTGCGGGACGCCTTGCCCAAACTCAAGGCTGACCTGCCTGCGGACATGCTGATTGACGTGGCCAACGACAACTCCGTCTTCATCGACCGCTCCGTGAAGAACGTCTACCGCACCATCGCCGAAGCCATCGGCCTCGTGGCATTGGTGATCTTTGTGTTTTTGCGTACCATGCGTGCGTCCATCATCCCAATCGTCACGATTCCTGTCAGCCTGGTCGGCACCTTTGCGCTGATGGCCCTCGCCGGTTTCACCATCAACACGCTGACCCTGCTTGCGCTGGTGCTGGCCATTGGCCTGGTGGTGGATGACGCCATCGTGATGCTGGAGAACATCTTCCGGCACATTGAAGAAGGCATGGACCCGTTTTCAGCCGGCATCAAGGGCGCGCGTGAAATCGGCTTTGCCGTGATCACCATGACGGCGACGCTGGTGGCGGTGTATGCGCCGCTGGCCTTCACGCCGGGCCGTACTGGCAGGTTGTTTGTCGAGTTTGCGCTGGCGCTGGCCGGTGCCGTGGTGGTGTCGGGTTTTGTAGCGTTGACGCTCACACCCATGATGTGCACGCAGCTGCTCAAGCACAACCCGAATCCGAACCGTTTTGACCGTTTCATGGAAAGGGTGCTGACGTCCATGTCAGACCGCTACGGCGCCTTGCTGCGGTGGATAGTCACCACCAGGTACCAGTCGCCATCGTCTTCGACTGGCGGCATCGGCGAGCGGGTCAAGGGCTTTGTGCTGCAGGCGCGCTGGATTGTGGTCGGCGTCATGCTGCTCAGCGCGCTGGCCATTGCGCTGGTCTTTCCGACCATGAAGCAGGAGCTGTCGCCGATTGAAGACCGCGGGGTGATTCTGGCAAACGTGAATGCGCCCGACGGCGCCACGCTGGACTACACCAACCGCTATGCGCGGGCGCTCGAAAAAATGGGCGAGTCCTTTCCCGAGTTCGACCGTATCTTTGCCAGCGTCGGCAACCCCACGGTGGCGCAGGCGAGCGTCGTTTACCGTACGGTTGACTGGGACAAGCGCAACCGCTCCACCATCGACCTGGCCAGACAGTTGCAGCCTAAATTCAATGCCTTGCCCGGAGTGACGGCGTTTCCCATCACCCCGCCTTCGCTCGGCCAGGGCTTCCGCGAGCGGCCGCTCAACTTTGTCATCCAGACCTCTGACAGCTACCAGAACCTCAACGCTGTGGTGCGCCAGATGATGGAAGAGATTGCCAAAAACCCCGGCATCGTGTCGCCCGATATTGATTTGCGGCTGAACAAGCCCGAGCTGCGCATTGAGGTGGAACGCGACAAGGCGGCCGACCTGGGCGTCAGCGTGGAGGTGGTGGCCAAGGCCATCGAAACCCTGCTGGGCGGCCGCAACGTGACGCGCTACAAACGCGACGCCGAGCAATACGACGTGATCGTGCAGACCGATGCCAGCGGCCGCACCACGCCTGAAGACATCGACCGCATTTATGTGCGTGGCCGCAATGACGCCATCATCCCGCTGTCGGCCCTGGTCAAGGTGCGTGAAAGCGTGTCGCCGCGCGAGCTCAACCACTTCGGCCAGCGCCGCTCTGCCACCATTACCGCCAACCTCGCATCCGACTATTCGCTGGGTGAGGCGCTGAAGTTCATGGACCAGACCTCTGCCAGGATCCTGAAAACAGGGTACAGCACTGATTTGAACGGCACCTCGCGCGAGTTCAGAAACTCCCAGGGCGCACTGGCCATCGTTTTTGTGCTGGCGCTGGTGTTTATCTTTCTGGTGCTGGCAGCGCAGTTCGAGAGTTTTGTCGACCCGCTGGTCATCATGCTGTCGGTGCCGCTGTCCATGATTGGCGCGCTGCTGGCGCTGAAGTGGTCGGGCGGGTCGCTCAACGTTTACTCGCAGATCGGCCTGATCACGCTGGTGGGCCTGATCACCAAGCACGGCATTCTGATTGTCGAGTTCACCAACCAGCTGCGCGAGCAGGGCATGGAGATGATCGACGCACTCGTCAAGGCCTCGGCCCAGCGCCTGCGCCCCATCATGATGACGACGGGCGCCATGGTTCTGGGTGCGGTGCCACTGGCCTTCGCCCACGGTGCCGGCGCAGAAAGCCGCACCCAGATCGGCTGGGTCATTGTCGGCGGCATGTCTCTCGGCACCTTGCTGACCGTGTTTGTTGTGCCGACCATGTACACGCTGTTTGCACGTACGGCAGTTCCGGGTGCCAACACGGCCGAGGTGAAGGAAGCGCCGGGCCATCACGGTGAGCCGGAGTACGTCGCCAAATAAGGCCTGCCGGCCTCCAGGGCATGGCTTGCTTTGGGATGTACGCTCGCCGCATTCCCTCCCAACAGGCGTGTGTGGGGACTACGCCCTAGCCGCCTATGTAGCTCATTTCCACGCGCTTGCCGCTGCTTTCTGGCTGGCTGGTGTCGGCAGGCAGCGCGGCACGTTGCTCTGAATAGCGGTCGGTACGCGCCTGCCAGATATGGCCCACGGCCGCCGATAGCTGGTCATCACCATAATTGCCGCGGAGCAGGGCGCGCAGGTCGTGGCCCTGGCTGGCGAAGAGGCACAAAAAGAGCTTGCCTTCGGTCGACAGCCTGGCGCGGTTGCAGTCGCCGCAAAACGCCTTGGTGACGCTGCTGATCACGCCGACCTCGCCGCCGCCGTCTACATAGCGCCAGCGCTCGGCGGTCTCGCCTGCGTAGTTGGCCGTGATGGGCAGCAGGGGGAATTCGGCGTTGATGCGTTCTATGACCTGCGCGGAGGGCAGCACCTCGTCCATGCGCCAGCCGTTGGTGGCGCCCACGTCCATGTATTCGATGAAACGCAAAACTGTGCCGGTGTTGCGGAAATGGCGTGCCATCGGCAGGATTTCTGAATCATTGGTGCCGCGCTTGACGACCATGTTGATCTTGACGGGCGCGAGGCCGACCTTCTGCGCGGCCTCTATGCCCCCGAGCACATCGGCGACCGGAAAGTCCACATCGTTCATGCGGCGGAAAACGGCGTCGTCAAGCCCGTCGAGGCTGACGGTCACGCGCTGCAGGCCGGCATCTTTCAGCGCCTGGGCTTTTCTGGCCAGCAGCGATGCATTGGTGGTGAGCGTGATGTCCAGCGGCCGGCCCTCTGGGGTCTGCAGCTTTGCCAGCATTTCGATCAGCACTTCAAGGTTCTTGCGCAGCAGCGGCTCGCCGCCGGTGAGCCTGATTTTCTCGACGCCGTGGGCGACAAAGATCTTTGCCAGCCGGGTGATCTCTTCAAAGCTCAGCAGCGAGGTCTGCGGCAAAAAGGCGTAGTCCTTGTTGAACACTTCGCTGGGCATGCAGTAGCTGCAGCGGAAGTTGCAGCGGTCTGTGACGCTGATGCGCAAATCGCGCAGCGGCCGGCCCAGCGTATCGGCCAGCAGGCCGGTGGGCGCATCCAGCCGGGCAGGGATGTGCGGTACGCGGCTGGCGTAGCGCAGGTCTGCCAGGGGAATGGTCTTGTTGGTCATGGTGGGCTGAAGCTGGAATTTACCCTATTGGCACTGCCCAGCGGTACTTGCGGCTATTTGGGCTCAGACACAGCGAGCTCCATCGACCTCAATACACACGCCGCTGATGAAGTCTGCCTCATCGCTGGCCAGGTAAAGCGCGGCATTGGCGACGTCGAGCGCGGTTGAAAAGCGGCCCAGCGGAATGCTGGCCCTGAATCTGGCCTTGCGGTCTTCATCGACCGGGCCGCCCGCGAATTCAGCTGACAGGCCGGTGTCGGGGTTGAAGACCGGGTTGATACAGTTGACGCGGATGTTGTCGGGGCCCAGTTCGGCAGCAAGCGACTTCGATGTGGTGATGACTGCGCCTTTGGAGCCGTTGTACCAGGTCAGCCCCGGGCGGGGCCGCACACCGGCGGTTGATGCGATGTTGATGAAACTGCCGCCGCCATGCGCACGGAACACCGGCACAGCGTGGATGGTGGCGAGGTAAATGCTCTTGACGTTGATGGCGTAGCACTTGTCGAATTCGTCTTCACTCACGTCCAGCGCGGGCTGGTTGCGGTGCGTCCAGCCGGCGTTGTTGACCATGACATCGAGCTTGCCGTAGCGCTGTACTGCTGCTTCGACCAGCGCCTTCACCTCGGCAGATTTGGTGACATCGGCCGCGAAGAAGGAGGCCGTGCCGCCAGCCTTGACGATGGCCGCGACCACCTTCTCGCCCAGCGCCACATTGATGTCATTGACGATCACTTGCGCGCCTTCGGCAGCCAGCCGGCGTGCAATGCCTTCGCCTATGCCGCCGCCCGAGCCGGTGACGATGATGGATTTGTTTTTGACGCGCATGGTGGTTTCTTGTCTCTCTGTTGATTCTGAACTCAAGGCTGGGCCAGGGTGAAATTGCTATAAATTTCGTAGCTGCTCACGTCCGTATTCATTGGCCTGTAGCCTGATTTGGCACCTGAAAATGGCCTTTTTCAGGCCTCTTTTGCATTTTTTGAAGTCCACGGTGCCATTGAAAAGGCAAAAGTTAATATATAAGTTAACTCTCGGCGAATTTTTAACGTATACGGCAAAATTTGAGTTTGGCGCGATTTTCAGTCCTAGCCATGCCTGATCGCCACGGTCTTGAGCGTGGTGAAGCCGTAAAGCGCCTCAAACCCCTTCTCGCGGCCATAGCCCGACGACTTCACGCCGCCAAAAGGCAGCTCGACCCCGCCGCCCGCACCGTAGTTGTTGATGAAGACCTGGCCGCTTTTGATTTGTTTGGCCATGCGGAACTGGCGTGCGCCGTCGCGTGTCCAGACGCCTGCGACCAGGCCGAACCGTGTCGCGTTGGCGAGTTCGACCGCGTGCTCTTCGTTGTTGAAGCTCATGGCGCAGAGCACCGGGCCAAAGACTTCTTCCTGCGCCAACCGGTGCATGACCGGCACATCGCGCAGCAGGGTGGGGGCCTGGTAGAAGCCGGTGTCGGGCGCTTCGTCAACGATCTGCCCCTGGGCCACCATGGGGATGTTGGCGACCTGCGCATCGCTCAGAAAATCCCATACGCGTTGTTGCTGGCTCTGGCGAATCAGCGGGCCGACGTCGAGGTCCATCGCGGCAGGGCCGACGCGCAGGTTTTCGAAGGCTTGGCCGAGGCGCTCCAGCAGCGGCTCGTAGATCGACTGCTCCACCAGCAGGCGGGAACCCGCCGAGCAGGTCTGGCCGGCGTTCTGGACTATGGCGTTGATGATGGTCGGGATGGCGGCGTCCAGGTCGGCATCGGCAAAGACGATCTGCGGGCTTTTGCCGCCCAGCTCAAGCGTGACCGGGCAATGCCGTTCGGCGGCGACCTGCTGTATCAAGGTGCCGACGCTGGGGCTGCCGGTAAAACTGATGTGGTCTATGCCCTTGTGGCGCGCCAGCGCGTCGCCGACTTCATGGCCGTAACCCGTGACGATGTTGAGGGCGCCTGCGGGAAAGCCCACCTCAGCCGCCAACTGGGCCACACGAATCAGTGACAGGCAGGCGTCTTCAGCCGGTTTGACCACGCACACATTGCCTGCAGCCAGCGCGCCGCCCACGCTGCGGCCAAAAATCTGCATCGGGTAGTTCCAGGGAATGATGTGGCCCGTCACGCCGTGCGGCTCGCGCCAGGTCATCACGCTGTAGCCGTCCTGGTAGGGAATGGTCTCGCCGTGCAGCTTGTCGCAGGCACCTGCATAAAACTCGAAGTAGCGCACCAGCGCCGCCGCATCGGCCTTTGCCTGCTTGACGGGTTTGCCGCAGTCGCGCTGCTCTATCAGCGCCAGTTCATCGGCGTGCGCGGCAATCTTTGCCGACAGTCGCATAAGCAGCCGGCCACGCTCTGCAGCGCTGACGCGGTGCCAGACAAGGTCCAGGCAATCACGTGCGGCGCGTACGGCGGTGTCGATGTCGGCGGCATTGCTGCGCTGGATCTCGTCAAAAACCTGGCCGTCGGACGGGTCCAGCACGGGGATGGTCTTGCCTGAAGACGAAGGGACTGAGGTGTTGGCGATGTAGTTGAGTTGCATGGCTTTAAAAAATACGATTCTTCCAACCAAAAAAGCCCGCGTGAGCGGGCTTTTTGTCGGGAGCCTTGGCTTATTTTGAAGCTGCCGGCGTTGGCATGACGGTAGGCGTGGTATTACCCAGTGGTGGCATGGACGAGGAGGGCGCCATGGCCGGTGCGCTGATCGCAGCCGGGGCCGCCATCGGTGCAGCCGGCGCGGCTGCTGCCTCACCGCTGTGGAACTTCATCATCAGGGGCACGATGAGCAGCGCCACGATGTTGATGATCTTGATCAGCGGGTTCACTGCCGGGCCAGCGGTGTCCTTGTACGGGTCACCGACGGTGTCGCCAGTCACGGCCGCCTTGTGTGCTTCAGAGCCCTTGCCGCCGTGGTGGCCGTCTTCGATGTACTTTTTGGCGTTGTCCCAGGCGCCGCCGCCGGTACACATCGAGATCGCCACAAAGAGGCCGGTCACGATGGTGCCCATCAGCAGGCCGCCGAGTGCCTGTGGGCCGAGAACCAGACCGACCAGAATCGGCACCACCACGGGCAACAGGGAGGGGATCATCATTTCCTTGATGGCCGCGGTCGTGAGCATGTCAACGGCGGTGTCGTATTCGGGCTTGCCGGTGCCGTCCATGATGCCCTTGATGTCGCGGAACTGGCGGCGCACTTCAACCACCACCGCACCGGCTGCGCGGCCCACGGCTTCCATCGCCATCGCGCCGAAGAGGTAGGGAATCAGGCCGCCGATGAAGAGGCCGATGATGACCATGGGGTTGCTGAGATCGAAGCTGATGGCGCGGCCGTAGCTTTCGAGCTTGTGCGTGTAGTCGGCAAACAGCACCAATGCTGCGAGGCCGGCAGAACCGATGGCGTAACCCTTGGTCACGGCCTTGGTGGTATTGCCCACGGCATCCAGCGGGTCGGTGATGTCGCGCACGCTGCTGGGCAGTTCGGCCATCTCGGCTATGCCGCCGGCGTTGTCGGTGATGGGGCCGTAGGCGTCAAGCGCAACCACGATACCGGCCATGCTCAGCATGGAGGTGGCGGCAATGGCGATGCCGTAAAGGCCAGCCAGCTTGAACGACACCATGATGGCGATACAGACAAAAATCACGGGCCAGGCGGTGGAGCGCATGGACACACCCAGGCCGGCAATGATGTTGGTGCCATGGCCGGTGGTCGATGCCTGTGCAATGTGCTGCACGGGTTTGTATTGCGTGCCGGTGTAGTACTCGGTCACCCAGCAGAGTGCGCCGGTCAGGACAAGGCCGACCGCGCAGGCGCCGAACAGGCGCATTTGCGTGCCGGTGGCCGTCACGGCGTTGTCGGGCATGAGCCACATGGTGACAAAGTAGAAGGCAATCAGCGACAGCACGCCGGCAATCGCCAGGCCCTTGTAGAGCGCGGGCATCACGTTCTTCATGCCCGGCGAGGCCTTGACGAAGAAGCAGCCGATGATGGACGCGATGATGGACACGCCGCCCAGCGCCAGCGGGTAAACCGCTGCCGTGGCGCCGGCGCCGGTCAGCAACAGGGCGCCCAGCACCATGGTGGCGATCAGCGTGACGGCATAGGTTTCAAACAGGTCGGCAGCCATGCCGGCGCAATCGCCCACGTTGTCGCCCACGTTGTCGGCAATCACGGCCGGGTTGCGCGGGTCATCTTCAGGGATGCCGGCTTCGACCTTGCCCACCAGGTCGGCGCCCACGTCAGCACCCTTGGTGAAAATGCCGCCACCGAGACGCGCAAAGATGGATATCAGTGATGAGCCGAAGGCAAATCCGATCAGTGGGTTGAGCAGCGAGACCAGGCTCTTGTCCGGGGTCATGTTGCCGTTGCCGGCCAGGAACCAGTAGAAACCGGTCACGCCCAGCAGGCCCAGGCCCACCACCAGCATGCCGGTGATGGCACCGCCGCGGAAGGCGACGTCAAGCGCGGGGCCAATGCCTTTGGTCGCGGCCTGAGCGGTACGCACATTGGCGCGCACCGAGACGTTCATGCCGATAAAACCGCAGGCGCCGGACAGAACCGCGCCGACAATAAAGCCGAGAGAAGTCTTGACGTCGAGGAAAAGGCCAATCAATACGGCGAGGACGACGCCGACGATGGCAATGGTTTTGTATTGCCGCGCCAGATAGGCGGCTGCGCCGGTCTGGATGGCTGCTGCGATTTCCTGCATGCGGGCGTTGCCCGCGTCCTGGGAAAGAATCCAGCTGCGTGCCCAGATGCCGTAAGCCACGGCTACCAGCCCGCAGACGAGCGCAAGAATAAGCGCTGAGTTGCCTGTCATAAAAAATCTCCTGTGTCGTTTTTCGCTTGGAGGGGGCGCCACGCTAGCGGTGCCCCCGCTGCGTTGCTTCCTCGTCGCTCCTGAAAAACTGCCATGGAGACGATTGGCCAACCCCTGAAATTTAACTTGAAAATGTGACAACTTCCGCGGACGTAAGGCTTGAATCAGTAAAATGAGGGTAAATACCGACCATCCCTTTCAGCATGTGCCAGCGCCAGCCGCTGCAGCACGGCGCGTATCAAATCCCTTTTCCTTAACCTCAAAGCAAACATGTCCCTCGATAAAGTTACTCCCGGCAAAAACGCACCCCAAGCTTTCAACGTCATCATTGAGATCCCGATGAACGCCGATCCGGTGAAATACGAGGTGGACAAGGAGTCCGGGGCGATTTTTGTGGACCGCTTCATGAGCACGTCCATGCACTACCCGACCAACTACGGTTATGTGCCCAAGACGCTGAGCGGCGACGGCGACCCTGTCGACGTGCTGGTGATCACGCCGGTGCCGTTGATCCCTGGCGTGGTGGTGACCTGCCGCGCCATCGGCATCCTGAAGATGACCGACGAAGCCGGCGAAGACGGCAAGGTGCTGGCTGTGCCCATCGACAAGAAATGCTCGCTGTACACCCAGTGGCAAAAGCCTGAAGACATGAATCCGCTGCGCCTGAAGACCATTGCCCATTTCTTTGAGCACTACAAGGACCTCGAAGAAGGCAAGTGGGTCAAGATCAATGGCTGGGAAGGCACAGATGCGGCCCACAAGGAAATCTCGGACGGCATCGCCAACTACGCCAAGGCCAACGCCTGAGATTTGCTGATACCGTATGCACCGCGGGCCAATGATGGCCTTGTTATTCAGGAGCCACGCAATGAATTTTGATGAATCGGCAGGCAGGTTTGAAAAGGCTGAATCGGGTACCGATTCCTTCAAGCTTCTTTACAAGGATGCCTTTCGCCTGATGAAGGAAGACGCTGCCAATGCAGCTTTCTACTTTGTGATCGGCGTTGCCGCGCACGGTTATGTTGTGCAGTACGAAGACCAGGGCGTCACGCCGGAATCTGCAGACAAGGCCAAGGAAATCCTTGTCGGCTTCAACCGGAAGATTTCCCGGGCGTTGCGGTCAGCGCCTGATGCTGGCTTGAGCCTGCTGGGCGAAGTCACGGCGGATTACCAGTTCAATGTGCATGATTTCTAGCAGCACGATTGCTCCATAAAAAAAGGCCCCGACGGGCCTTTTTTACTTTTGAAGCTGCATCAGCGGCTGCGGGCAGGGTCCGGATAAATCAAGCCGAGAAGACGGCCTTTGTCCTGTCGTGCAAAAGGCTTCCATTGGCCTTCGGGCTGCGCCAGCCGGTCAGCCACCGCCCACCACGCGCTGGGGTTCACACCCAGGCCGATATGGCTGGCCAGCACTTCTATGTTTTCGGTATGTGGTCTTGTTTTGTCTGGTGCCTGGATGCTGGCCTGCCAGGCCACCACGCCGTCGGTGCGTGAATAGATGCTGGTGGTCGGCACGGGCGGTGCCCCTGGCAGGTCATAACTTTCCGCTTCGCGTTCAATCTTGCGTCCGCTGGCCAGCTCGTAAATGCGCCAGGCGTTGGTCGCCTTGTGCGAGCCGGCAAAGGGCGTACCGAGCGTAATGACGCCGCGCACCATCCCCGGCAATTCCTTGGCCAGTTCGCGCGCATAAACGCCGCCCAGGCTCCAGCCGATCAGGCTGACTTTTTTGCCGGTGCTTTCAAAGGTGCGGATGAGGTTGTTTTTGGCTTCGTCGAGCACTCCTGCGCGTGGGCCGAAGTTGAAACCCTGTTCCCAGCCCCAGGGCTTGTAGTTGAGCGACTGCAGATAGTGCCTGAGCGGCACTGTGGAGGCATCGTTGGCGGAGAGCCCCGGGAACACCATCACGGCATGACCATCACCCTTTGGCGCGCGAGCCAGCAAGGGCCATGAGGGCAACAGTGCGCCGAATTCCCAGAACGCACGCAGCTCGAGCGCCAGCAGCCAGGCGCTGGGAGGCTGGTCGTGGGGTGTGGACTGATTATTTTCCAACGGGCTTGCGGGTGAGTTTTTTGGCTGTTGCTTTTTTAACGGTTGACTTGCCATGGATAGGGGCATCGGACACTTTTGCTTTTGTGGGCTTGACTGCAGTATCAGGGCGCTTCGCGGTTTTAACAGGGGTGGTTTTCTCTGATGAGCCTGCTTTGACTGCGTTTTTCGTCACCTTTGTGACTGCTTGCGGGTTGGCCGTCGCAAACAGGCGCTGTACCTCGGCAAAGGCGGCTGCAATCGCTTTGGCCAGGTCATTGGCATGCGGCAGGGCTTTTTTGTCCGCAATGATGCCGAAATCGACATGCCCGTCGTAGGTCTGGATAGTGATGTTCAGCGCCAGCCCGTGAATGATGATGGACAGCGGGTGAAAGCTCAGGAAGCGGGCGCCCGCAAGATACAGGGGGACAGACGGGCCGGGCACATTTGAAATCGCCAGGTTGGCCACCATGGGCAGGCGGCTGGCCATGCCGCTCTTGCCATAGGCGTTCAGGGCCATTTTGGCGGCGCCGCCGACCAGCCAGGGCGCCAGCAGGGAAGGGTAGTCGGTTGGCAAAAGACCCTTGAGGCTTTGCATGGATGTTTTGACTTTTGCAGTCGAGGCCATGATGGCGTTCATGCGCTTGAGCGGCTGGGCCAGGTGCGTACCGAGTTCAACCAGGCTCATGCTCACCTGGTTGCCCAGATTTGATGCATCAGTTGCGCCTGCCTCGCGCAACGAGACGGGCATGGCAGCAACCAGCGATTTTTTCGGCAGGCTGTGGTGTTGCGTGAGGTAATTGCGCAGGGCAGTCGAGCAGAGCCACAGCACGATATCGTTGAAGGAGCCGCCCACAGCCTTGCCCATGGCCTTGCACTCGGCCAGCGGCACCGTGGCGGTGACGAACACCCGGCCGGTTGTGATGCCGACATTGAAAGGCGTGGCGGGCGCGAGTTTCATGGGCATTTTGGCCTTCACGCCGGTGGCCGCGGTGCCCACTGATTGCCTGGCGAGCGTGCTCCCGAAGGTACTGGCAGCAGAGGGCAGGGACCTGGCGGCCTTGACGAGTTGCCCCAGCGAACTTGAGAACACCGAGCCGATCATCTTGCCGAGCTTGAGGTCGGACTCCAGCTCACGGCGGCGGTTGGGATCAGGCGGCGGCACCTCGCGCGGCACCGGTCCGGTGTCCAGCAGGGCGTTGGCCAGCATGACCCCGCCCTTGCCGTCCAGCGCTGCATGGTGAATCTTGGAGAAGAAGCCGGCGACCACCTTGCCGCCCTGTGACTCGGGCAGCTTGATGCGGTCAAAGATATGGAACTCCCAGAGCGGGTAGTTGCGGTCTATCAGTTCCCCATGCAGCCGCGCGCAAAGCTTGTGGGCCTCTGCAAGGGTCATGGGGGCTGTGCTTGCCCGGGTCGGCCCGGCGCGGCGCACGTGATAGCTGATGTCGACTGAATCAGCCTCTACCCAGATCGGGTGGCCCAGGTCCAGCGGCATGAACACCAGCTTGCGGCTGAAGACCGGCGCCAGATGCATGCGCTGGGCAATATGTCTGGTGACTTCCCTGTGGAAGCTGCCTTTGAAGCCGGCCGGCAGCTCGCACAGGTTGAAAGAGCCCACATGCATGGGCATTTCGGGTGTCTCAAGGTAGAGAAAGGTCGCGTCCAGGCCGGTCAGTGATCTCATTGTTGTTGTCTCCGTATCAGGCACGTTAACCGGGCTGGGTTGAGGCGGCATCAGGGTTCGCCGCGATTGCTCCGGCGGTCCCGGCTCAATCGCGGTGAAGGGCTGCGAGCATCTAAAATACTATAAATTTTGTAGCATGCCACGTGCGATTTTAAAGGGCTTCAGCCGATTTGATGCCTGAAAACAGGCCGTTTTTGCCTGTTTTTTAAGCACTCACCCGGTTTAGGCAGGCATGAAAGCAGAAATGTTAACTTCCATGTTAACAATTTTAGAAAATTTAATGCCTGCATTAAATTTTTGCCGTAAACATTAAAATTTGGCAGATTTGGTCAGGCGTTGGCTGTGTGGTCACTCAATCGCAGGCCAGCAACCCCTGGTCATCATCGGTCAGGCCGGAGACCGGCGTGGCCTTGGCCAGTGCCAGCCAGACGCCGTAGGGCAGCGCCTGTCTCTGGCGCCGGGGCGCGGCACGCATGACGGTCAGGTTGCCGTTTTGCGAGAGCATCACGCCGCATTCCGCAGGAATTTCTTCCGCGGTGGCAATCGGACGGCCTTTGGCGTCGCAGCCCAGTACGTACCAGCACTCGCCGCCCAGATCGAGGTAGGCGGCACGTTTTTCGGGCTTGCGCAGGTCGCCCAGCAGGTCCGAGCGGTGCACCTTGATCTCATGCACGACCGGGTCCACATACTCGGCGACGGAGGTGTTGCGGATTGAGAAGACATCGGGCCTTGCCATGCACCAGCGCAACTTGCCGCCTTCGGCTTGCGGGGGCAACTGGGCGCGCAGGCCCAGGCCGCGCCAGGCGATGCGCCCGGCGCGCACCATGTCGCGGGCGACCTGTTCTACAAGGGCTTCGTGTTTTGAAAGGGCCGAGCGGTTTCGCACAAGCGCGCCGGCGAGATGGGCCATGCCTTCGTCGGTCACGCGCAGTGTTTCATGGCCGCTGTCGCTGCCAATTCGCTCCAGCAGGCCTGCAGCGAGCAACTCTATTTCCAGCAGGTCCTGGCAGGGCCAGCCGGCGGAGCGGTAGATTTCGCGCAGACGCCGCGCGTGGGCGCGGCCGAGCGGCAGGGCGGGGACGGGTGTGATGTCGTGCATGGCGGGCGGCGTCCATTTTGCCTCCGGCCGGATTCCCAGACGAAAAAAAGCCGGGTCAAGACCCGGCTTTTTTGCTGAAGACGTTGATTAGAACGCGTACTTCAGGCTCAAGGAATAACCGCTGGCACGAACGGTGCCGCCAGGCGCATCTTTTGCCACATTGCCAAAGTCTTCGTATTCAAGACGTGCAGACAGTGCTGGCGTGATGTTGTAGGCAACGCCCAGGCCAAGCAGCAGGGAAGTCGTGTTACCGCTATCGCGCACACCTACGACGGTCAACTGGTTGGCATTGGCGGTGACGCCCAGTTTGCCGAACAACGAGAAGCTGGAGCTCAGTGGCAGCGTGCCGGTGCCGGCGATGCTGAACTGCGAGTTCTTGTACGAACCGGTTGCCGTCGTGACACCTGCCGCGTTGCGAAGGATCAGGTCGCGGGTGCCGAGGTCGGAGTACTGAGCTTCGATGCCCCAGTTAGGCGTGATCTGGTAGCCGCCGTACACCTTGACCAGGCTGCGGCTGGTGTTTCCGCCACTCAGGGTTGAAGGTGCAATGCCCTGGTTGCCGTCGACACCGGTTAGTTTGGCGGAACCGACGCCGAAACCGATATAACCCTGGGCAAATGCAGGCGCTGCCATCATTGTTGTTGCAGCAAGCGCAGAAGCGATCAAGATTTTTTTCATTTTTGGATTTCCTGTTGGATGAGTTGACGAGATGCAACCAACTCAATCTTACATTTGGGGCTAAAAGCCGGGAACTATTTTGGTGCAATAAACCTGAAAATTTGCAATTTCGCAACGAATGAGGGCGCGTGTTGCACTCTTTTGGTTTGCCAGCACTTGTACTTGCTGCGTCACTCGCCCTCTTCGGGCCGTTGGTGGCCATTTCGATGGCTTGAGTTGAATGGATTGCGTCCCCCAAGATCGTCCATATAGCCGTCGATACCGGTGCCCTCACGTTCCAGAAAACGCTCTACGGCATCTGCGAAGGCCGGGTGGGCAAGCCAGTGGGCGCTGGTCGTTTTCACGGGCAGCAGCGCGCGCGCCATCTTGTGCTCCCCTTGCGCCCCGCCCTCAAAGCGGTTGTAGCCTTGCGCTATGCACCATTCCAGCGGCTGGTAATAACAGGCTTCAAAATGCAGGCAGTCGACGCGGGCGAGTGCGCCCCAATACCGCCCGTAGGCAACCGGCTTGTGCCGGGAACCAGGTCGCGCTTCGCTGATGGCAACCAGGCTTGCTGCCACCGGCTGGACACCATCGGCTCCGGCATGCTCGGCGATGAACAGCAGCCAGTTTTCCGGCATGGTGTCCTGCATGCGCTGGAAAAAATCGCGGCTCAGGTAGGGCGCATTGCCATGCTCGTAATAAGTGCGCTCATAACACTGGTAAAAGAAATCCCAGTCCTGGCTGCTGATGGCCCGGCCCCTGAGACTGCGAAAGGTAATGCCCGCATCGGCGACCTTGCGCCGCTCCTGGCGGATCTTTTTCCGTTTCTCCTGAGTAAGTGCCATCAGGAAATCTTCAAAATCGCGATAGGGCGGAAGCTCGCCGGTCGACCGGTTTGTCCAGTGAAATTGCACCGTGTGGCGCAGCATCATGCCCGCCTCCTGGCAGGCTGCCACGTCCTGCGGCGCAGCAAACAAAAGGTGCAATGAAGACAGCTTTCTGTCTTCGCACCACGCAATGAGCGACTTGACCAGCTGTTTGCGCTCCTCAGGAGTGCGGGCCAGCAGGCGTGCACCGGGTACCGGGGTGAAGGGTGCTGCGACCAGCGCCTTGGGGTAGTAGCTGAGCCCATGCTGCTGATAGGCATTGGCCCAGGCCCAGTCGAAAACATACTCCCCGTAGGAGTGGGCCTTGAGGTACACCGCACAGGCTCCTGCCAGCTCCTGGCCGTGCCACAAGGTGATGAAGCGGGGTGTCCAGCCCGTCTCTGGAACAGCGCTGCCGCTCTGGTGCATGGCTGCCAGGTATTCGTGACGCATGAAGGGGTTGAGTGAGCCGTCGTCGTCCTGTGCGGCCAGCAATTCATTCCATCTTGACGCGTCTACGTCCATTGGTGAGTCCAGCACACGAATGACATAATCGTTTGAGTCGTTTTTCACGTGTTTGCGGGTTCCATCTCTTCTTTTATGTCACTCAAAATTTGCGTCGCCCAATTGAACTACTGCGTGGGCGACATGCCGGGTAACGCCCAGAAAATCATTGAAGCCGCCCGGACGGCCTACGCTGAAGGGGCGCGACTGGTGGTCACGCCGGAGCTGGCCATCTGCGGCTACGCGGCCGAAGATCTCTTTTTGCGTCCTTCCTTCATCCGCGCCTGTGATGATGCCGTGAATCTGGTGGCCCATGCGCTGGCCGGGTTAAAAGGCCTGACGGTGGTGGTGGGCACGCCTACGCACGGTGACAGCGGCCTGGGCGTGCGCACAAGGAGTGTGGAGGTCCAGCAACGCCACAATGCCGCCATGGTGCTGCGTGAGGGGCGCATCATTGAAACATACGCCAAGCGCGAGTTGCCCAACTACCAGGTGTTTGACGAGCGGCGTTACTTCACGCCGGGCAAGGGGACTTGTGTTTTTCAGGCCGGCGAGGGCGAGGACGCCATCAGCGTCGGGCTTCTGATCTGTGAGGATGCCTGGTTTGAAGAACCTGCCAGGCTTGCCGCGGAGTCTGGGGCCGAGATGCTGGTGGTCATCAATGCCTCGCCATTCCACGTGGGCAAGGGTGGGGAGCGGGAGGTCATGATGGCCGCCCGTGCACAGGCCACCGGGCTGCCGCTGGTCTATGCCCATCTGGTGGGCGGCCAGGACGAAATTGTGTTTGAAGGTGGCTCGTTTGCCCTGAAGGCCGATGGCTCCCTGGCCGGGCGGGCTGAAAGTTTCAGGGAGAGTTTGTTCAATATTGAAGCGCGCCGGATTCCGTCGGGCATTGAGCTGGCGGCAAATGTGGCACCGGTTCGCAGCCCCGAGGCAGACCTTTGGGATGCCCTGGTTCTTGGCGTGCGCGACTATCTGGGCAAGAACGGCTTTCCTGGGGCGATTCTTGGTCTGTCGGGCGGCATTGATTCCGCGCTGGTACTGGCCATAGCCGTGGACGCGCTGGGTGCGGACAAGGTCCGTACGGTCATGATGCCCTCGCCCTACACGGCAGATATCTCCTGGATTGACGCACGCGAGATGGCTGCACGCGTGAAGGTGCGTTATGACGAGATATCCATCGTTCCGGAGTTTGAGGCGTTCAAGACCTCGCTGGCAGGGGAATTCAGGGGCCTTGCGGAAGACACCACCGAGGAAAACATCCAGGCGCGTATCCGTGGCGTGTTTTTGATGGCGCTGTCCAACAAGTTTGGCTCCATCGTCCTGACCACCGGCAACAAGAGTGAAATGGCCACCGGTTATTGCACCCTGTATGGCGATATGGCGGGCGGTTTTGCGGTGATCAAGGATCTCTTGAAGACGACGGTGTTCAGGCTGGCGCGCTGGCGCAATGAGAACGACCCCTACGGTACAGGCGGCCAGCCCATCCCCGAGCGCATCATCACCAGGCCGCCAAGTGCCGAGCTCAGGCCCGACCAGACCGACCAGGACAGTTTGCCGGCGTATGAGGTGCTGGATGCGATCCTGGAGCGCTATATGGAAAACGACCAGAGCATTGACAGCATCATCGCCGCAGGTTTCGAGCCTGCAGTGGTCGAGCGCGTCACGCGGCTGATCAAGATCAATGAGTACAAACGGCGGCAGGCGCCGGTTGGAATCCGGGTAACTCACAGGAGTTTCGGCAAGGATTGGCGCTACCCTATCACCAGCAAATTCAGGGCTTGAAGCGGCTCCCGGAGACGTTTGGCCGAATAGGCGCTACATTCATGCCAAAGATGTGGCTGACCAGCTTTATTTAACGGAGACCTTTAGTGAAACAAATTACCGCAATCCTCAAACCCTTCAAGCTGGAAGAGGTCCGTGAAGCACTTGCTGAATGCGGGGTGACCGGCCTGACCGTGACAGAGGTGAAGGGTTTCGGCCGCCAGAAGGGCCACACCGAGTTGTACCGGGGTGCGGAGTATGTGGTCGACTTCCTTCCCAAGGTGAAGGTTGAAGTCGTGGTTAAAACCGATGAGGTTGATCGCTGCGTGGAGGCCATTGTGCGCGCTGCACGGACCGGAAAAATCGGTGACGGCAAGATTTTCATCACCAGCGTGGAGCGCGTTTTGCGTATACGCACGGGTGAGGAAGACGACGCAGCTGTCTGATTGACGCCAGTCCCGTGAGGGATTCAGTTCAGATCTGGTCCAGCCGGGTTGCGGTGGACGAAATTCCTGCTGCATTGACCAGCGTCCGCAAAAGTGGCTCGGCCTGCCCGTTGACGTGGATGAGGTTCATCAGGGCGTCGTTCATGAAACCGGTGTCGACTGACGAACCGAGAAATGCCAGCAGGCTGTCGTAATACCCGCCCATATTGAGCAGGCCAACTGGCTTGTCGTGATAGCCCAATTGGCGCCACGTCCAGACTTCAAAAAATTCCTCGAGTGTGCCGATGCCCCCCGGCAAGGCCAGAAAAGCATCAGCGTTCTCGGCCATGATGCGTTTGCGCTCATGCATGTTCTCGACGATATGCAGTTCCGTGCAGCCGCTGTGCGCCCATTCCTTTTCAACCAGTGCTTTGGGAATCACGCCAATCACGCGCCCACCGGCGGCCAGTGTGGCATCGGCAACGATACCCATCAGGCCGTTACGCCCGCCACCATAGACCAGCTGGCCGCCATGTTGACCTATCCAGGTCCCGACGAATTCGGCAGTTGCTGAAAATTTCGGATCGTTTCCGGCGCGGGAGCCGCAGTAAACGCAGAGTGAAAAAGCGGGCGTTGTGGATGCTGGCAAGGTTTGTTTATCCCGGGAGTTTGTGGAGCAGGGCCATCGACCAGGTTCCTGCGCAGAGTATCAGGCTGAGCAGCACGGCGGCACTGCCCATGTCTTTGGCCCGTTTGGAGAGGTCATGCCATTCGGGACCTATGCGGTCGATGGCTGTCTCTATGCCCGTGTTCAGCAACTCGACAATCATGATGAGAATGACGGTGCCTGCAAGCATGGCGGTTTCCATCCAGGTGTTTCCCAGCCAGAAGGCGGCGGGAAGGAGCACCGCGGAGGCCAGCAGTTCCTGCCTGAAGGCCGTTTCGTGCCAGCCCGCACGCAGCCCGGCTACCGAATAGCCCAACGCATGCCATAGACGGCTCATGCCTTTGCGGTGTTTTTGGGGATTGGCGTCGGATGCCTGCAGAGGCGATGCGGGATGAGGGGGTTGTTCAAACATGCCGATATTCTGCGGGCGTATTGTTGCAGCTTGATGTTATGTGTATGTGTGTATCAAGCGGCCTTTTCTGTCTTGCGCCGGCTTTTTCGGGATCGTTCCGGTGCTGTCCAGGTGACCAGTTGTGTGCCCGCCCATGCGTCGTGCCAGAACTGTTTTTGAGCCTGAAACCGGGCAAGTACGGCCCAGACGCCCACCCAACCTAGCGCAAGCACAGCTGCTTCAGTGCCCGGAAGCCCCAAAAACCAGCTGATGCCAAGGGGCGGCAAAAACCAGATCCAGCTGAGTACATAGCGGAGCAGGGCGCGCTTTTGTGTGATGGGCGCGCCGCTCTTGTCGACCACGCGGATATCCCAGGTTTTCATGGCCAGGGTCTGGCCTTTGGCCCAAAACCATACGAAGTAGATGCCAAAAACCACGAACAGGAAAGCCTGCAGGGCATGACGATTGTCGAGAGCATTGCGTGTCTGGCTCAGGGTGCTGAAAAGATAGCCGGCTATGAAGACAACGCCGAACATCAGCAGACCCTCATAAACCCAGCACGCCATGCGTCGGGGTAGGGATGGTACGGACAAAGTATTCACTCGGGTGTAAGGGCAGGTTAAGCGATACGGTGCGGCGGCTTGTTGGCTGCGTGCGATTGTGCACTTTCCGGCCACTCAGGGGCCGTGCCGCGAATACGTCAGCGCTGGACAGCTGTCGCCGGGCCTGCCGTGGCCGGCACGCTGACGATGGCTTGGGCTGGCGCCATTTTAGGGGCAGTTTTTGTGCCGCCCGGTGGTACCGCTGCCAGTTTCTGAGGGGCAACGGGCTTCACAGCCGTAGCCGCACCCGCCGGTCGGGCGCTTGCCTTGGCTGCCAGTTTTTGTTTTTCTTCAGGGCTAAGGGCCTGGTATGTCTGCCACTTGGCTTTTTTCTCTTCAGGCGTCAGCTGTTTCGACAGCTCTTTTGTTTTGGCGAAATTCAGCCGGGCTTCAGCGCGCTGCTGCGGGCTCAGTGCCACCCACTCGTTCATGCGGCTGTGCATGGTGGCCTGTCCCTCGGGGGGGAGCGAGTGGTAATTTTTTGAAATTTCCAGCCATTTGCGCTTCTGCGGTTCGCTGATGCTGTTCCAGCTTGCAGCCAGGGGTTTAAGCGTCTGTTGTTGCAACGCCGTGAGTTCAGCCCATGAAGGCCTGGACACAACTGGTGCCGCTGCAGTTTTGACTGCTGGGGCGCTTGCCTTGCTGCCCAGAGCCGTACTGGCCGTCGTTAGCGGTTTTGCTGCTTGTTGCTGGGCAAGAGCAGGCATGCATAAGCATGCAGATAGAAAAAATGCCAGGGACAACAGGGTTGCCTTTGTCAATTTTTCACCCGGAAAGGATCGAACAGAAGTGAGTTCGGTTGTCGTTGAAGTGGGGGTAAGTGCAGCCAGCGCGATCATTTGGTCAATCGGGATGGCAAGGCCTAGCGGGTGGCTTTCAAAAACTGGACGAACCCGGGGTCTGCAAAAGCGGCGGGCGGAAGTTCGTCTGTCAGCAGTGCAGCATCGACTTCAGCAACCTCCTGGGCGCGGTTGTCATTCTGGATCGAATTGATGGTCAAAAGACCTACAACCAGAGCCAGCAAAGGCACTACGGAGCCAATGCGTGACCACCAGTTGAGTCCATCATCCGAGCCCCAGCCCATCACTGCGCTGCCACCCGACATGGCAACAACGCCGGCTGTCTGGGTGCGTGCGACCTTGCGTTTTGCAACCGCCTGTACGCGGGCAGCACGCAGGCGCTCGGAAATATCGTATGGGAGGTCAGCCGTCCCTGCGGACAGGTAGGAGGTGGCTTTGAGTGCAAAGCGGTCCTGGAGGATGTCAGCGCGATTTTGTAGTGAATTCGTCATAGTTTTATCCCTTTGGCACCCAGTGCCTTACTGAGAGCCAGGACAGCGCGTGAACAGTGTGTTTTGACGCTGCCCTCAGAGCAGCCCATGGCAGCAGCAGTTTCAGCGACGTCCATCTCCTCCCAGTAACGCATCAGAAACGCTTCCCGTTGACGGCCCGGCAACTGTTTTACTTCCTCTTCGATTTCCCGCAAGATCTGCGCCCGTTCAGTGGCATCCTGGGCGCTTTCTGTTCCCTCTGATCCGGTTTGGGCCTCCAAAGTTTCCAGAATATCGAAATCTCCGTCATCTCCGGCAGATTCGAAGTCGCTCATATTGGAGAAAATCGCATTTCTGGTCTTGCGGCGGCGAAACCAGTCCAGCGTAGTGTTTGACAGAATCCGCTGGAAAAGCATGGGCAACTCTGACGCGGGCTTGTCGCCATAGCTGTGCGCCAGCTTCATCATGCTGTCCTGGACGATGTCCAAAGCAGCTTCTTCGTCCCGAACATGGTAGATGCTTCGCTTGAAAGCCCGTTTTTCAACGCTTTTCAGGAAGTCAGAAAGTTCTTGTTCAGTTGCCAACGGTAGGGGAGTCCGGTTTTGTCCAGCGCTGTAGTTATTGTGGTGCTTTAGCCAAAATTATCGCATCGCAGTGCGCCATGAGGGCCGGATTTTGCGCTGTTGCGGTGATTGAGCAACATGAAATGTCATAATACGGGTCTGCAATTCAAACGGCAAACGGGTCATGGCTCGGCGGTTTATGTTTCCGCTCATGGTTTTGGCCTCAAGTCTTGACGCAGCCCCACAAAGGCAGGCGAAGAGGCACCCAAGGTATTTCGTTAGAGAAATTCACAAAGGTTCATCATCATGGAAATCTCCAGGGCGGAAATCACTTCCGCAGCAGCAGCGTCTGCAAATTCAACGTCGTCGACCGGATCGCAGGAACTGCGCGGGGCCGAAATCCTTGTCAAATCCCTGCAGGCAGAGGGTGTGAAGTACATATGGGGTTACCCAGGCGGTGCGGTACTTCACATATACGATGCCTTTTACAAACAGGATTCAATCCAGCACGTTCTGGTGCGCCACGAACAGGCTGCGGTACATGCGGCCGATGGATACGCGCGCGCTACCGGCGATGTCGGCGTGGCGCTGGTGACCTCGGGTCCCGGTGTGACCAATGCGATTACAGGTATCGCGACGGCCTACATGGACAGCATTCCAATGGTCATCATCACTGGGCAGGTGCCAGTGGCAGCCATAGGCCTTGACGCATTTCAGGAATGCGACACAGTAGGCATCACGAGACCCATCGTCAAGCACAACTTTCTGGTGAAAGACGTGCGGCACATGGCGGAGGTCATGAAAAAGGCCTTCCACATTGCCAGGAGCGGCCGGCCAGGGCCGGTGGTTGTAGACATTCCGAAAGATGTCTCGTTCAACAAGACGGCTTACACGGGCTACCCGCAGAGCGTTGAAATGCGCTCATACAACCCTGTGCGCAAGGGTCACGGTGGGCAGATTCGAAAAGCCCTGCAGCTGCTGATGACTGCCAAGCGGCCGTACATCTACACAGGCGGCGGTGTCTTGTTGAGTAATGCCTCGCAGGAGTTGCGTACGCTGGTCGACATGCTCGGTTATCCGTGCACGAATACCCTGATGGGCCTCGGCGCCTATCCGGCCAGTGACAGCAAATTTCTGGGCATGCTGGGCATGCATGGAACGGTTGAGGCCAACAACGCCATGCAGAACTGCGATGTTTTGCTGGCCGTGGGCGCACGTTTTGATGATCGTGTAATCGGCAACCCGAAACACTTTGCGCAGAACGAGAGAAAGATCATCCATATCGACATTGATCCTTCGAGCATTTCAAAGCGCGTGAAGGTCGACATTCCCATCGTTGGCGACGTCAAGGATGTGTTGAACGAGCTGATCTCCATGATCAAGGAATCCGGGACGAAGCCCGACTCAAATTCCCTTGGTGCATGGTGGGACACGATTGAAGGCTGGCGCAAGCGTGATTGCATGAAGTACAGCATGGGCAAGGGTGATGTCATCAAGCCGCAGTATGTTGTGGAGACGCTCTGCAAGATGACAAAAGACACCGATACCTACATCACCTCTGACGTCGGTCAGCACCAGATGTGGGCGGCGCAGTATTACAAGTTCGAAGAGCCGCGTCGCTGGATCAATTCGGGCGGTCTGGGCACCATGGGCGTCGGCCTGCCTTATGCAATGGGCATCAAGCTGGCCAAGCCGGACGCTGAGGTTTTCTGCATTACCGGGGAAGGCTCCATCCAGATGTGTATCCAGGAGCTTTCTACATGCCTGCAATACAACACGCCAGTCAAAATCGTGTCGCTGAACAACCGCTATCTGGGCATGGTTCGTCAGTGGCAAGAGCTCGACTACGAGGGCCGCTACAGCCACAGCTACATGGATGCACTGCCTAACTTCGTGAAGCTCGCCGAGGCGTATGGCCACGTGGGCATGCTGATCGAAAAGCCGGAAGATGTCGAACCGGCGCTGCGGGAGGCCCGCAAGCTCAAGGACAGGACTGTCTTCATGGACTTCCGTACCGACCCCACCGAAAATGTCTTTCCAATGGTGCAAGCCGGCAAGGGCATCAACGAGATGCTGTTGGGGTCTGAGGACCTCTGAGCTCTATCCGCAACATCCATTCAATCTCCGTCACC
The DNA here is from genome assembly GCF_016185115.1 of Polaromonas sp. Lineage (GTDB taxonomy): Bacteria > Pseudomonadota > Gammaproteobacteria > Burkholderiales > Burkholderiaceae_C > Polaromonas. The sequence continues at coordinate 232,253 of NZ_JACPOF010000004.1, forward strand.
TGACGAATCTATTGCCTGCCAAGCCTGCGCATTACCGTGCGCAGGGGAGGGCAGCGAAAAGAGGAATCTTCTATGAAACACATCATTGCAGTTTTACTGGAAAACGAGCCTGGTGCTCTTTCCCGGGTCGTGGGCCTGTTTTCTGCCCGTGGCTATAACATTGAAAGCCTGACGGTCGCTCCGACGGAAGACCCGACGCTGTCGCGAATGACGATCCAGACGAGTGGATCCGACGACGTGATAGAGCAAATCACCAAGCACCTGAACCGCCTGATTGAAGTGGTCAAGGTCGTTGACCTGACAGAAGGTTCATACACCGAGCGCGAGCTCATGATGGTCAAGGTCCGCGCGGTTGGCAAGGAGCGCGAGGAGATGAAGCGCATGGCTGATATATTCCGCGGGCGGATCATCGATGTGACTGAAAAAAGTTACACCATTGAGCTGACCGGCGACCAGTCAAAAAACGATGCTTTCCTTGAAGCAATTGACCGCAGCGCCATTCTGGAAACTGTCAGGACCGGTTCCAGCGGGATCGGCCGCGGAGAGCGAATCCTCAGAGTCTGATTTTCAGTTGTCCGTGCGCGCGTTTCGACAGGCTCAACGCGAACGGATTGGAAGAGTGGCGATAAGTGTTTGCCGTTCGCCCTGAGCCTGTCATGGGGCATTTCGCCAGAACCTTTTTTGAATTATCCGGAGAGAAAAATGAAAGTTTATTACGACAAAGATTGCGACCTGAGCCTGATCAAGGGCAAGACAGTGGCCATCATCGGTTACGGCAGCCAGGGTCATGCGCATGCACAGAACCTGAACGACAGCGGCGTCAAGGTCCTCGTCGGCCTGCGCAAGGGTGGTGCATCGTGGGACAAGGTCGGCAAGGCCGGCCTGACCGTGATGGAAGTCAATGATGCCGTGAAAGCTGCGGATGTCGTGATGATTTTGTTGCCTGATGAACAGATCGGCGAGGTGTACACCAACAACGTCGCTCCAAACATCAAGCAGGGTGCCTCGCTCGCGTTTGCCCATGGTTTTAACGTTCATTACAACCAGGTCACGCCACGTGGCGACCTCGACGTCTGGATGGTAGCGCCCAAGGCCCCGGGTCATACCGTGCGTAACACCTACACGCAAGGCGGTGGTGTGCCACACCTGGTTGCCGTGCATCAGGACAAGACCGGCAAGGCCCGTGATTTGGCCCTGAGCTACGCCATGGCCAATGGCGGCGGCAAGGCCGGCATCATTGAAACGAATTTCAAGGAAGAAACCGAGACTGATCTGTTTGGAGAGCAGGCCGTTCTTTGCGGTGGTGCCGTTGAACTTATCAAGATGGGTTATGAGACATTGGTGGAAGCTGGCTACGCCCCTGAAATGGCCTACTTCGAGTGTCTGCATGAGCTCAAGCTGATCGTGGACCTGATCTACGAAGGCGGCATTGCGAACATGAACTACTCGATCTCCAACAACGCGGAGTATGGCGAGTACGTCACCGGACCTGAAGTCATCAACGACCAGTCCCGTGCAGCCATGCGTGCGGCGCTGAAGCGCGTTCAAAGTGGTGAATACGCCAAGATGTTCATCCTGGAAGGCCGTACCGGCTACCCGAGCATGACTGCTCGTCGTCGCCTCACAGCCGAGCATTCCATTGAAAAAGTGGGTAGCCAGCTGCGAGCCATGATGCCCTGGATTGCGAAAAACAAGCTGGTTGACCAGACCCGCAACTAGTCATATCGCGGGTTTTGTCCTGCAAAAAGCCGCGCAGCCCTCCTGCGCGGCTTTTTTAATGCCCTTGCAACAATCAAACATGCGGTTTGTTATCCTTGGATGCGTCAGCCTTTGTTTACTATCAATTCGATAGCATATTGCGCGCACAAAGTTTGAATCGGGAGTACTTTTATGCATGATGGTCATGAAGCCAGTCCAGCGTCCGAAGAGGTCGTTGTGCGCAAGCGCCGCAAAGGCATATACATACTGCCCAATCTGTTTACCCTGGCCGCGCTGTTTGGCGGTTTTTACGCGATCGTCATGGCCATGAATGGCCGTTTCGACCAGGCTGCCATCGGTGTCTTCTGCGCCATGGTGCTTGACAGCCTGGACGGCCGCATTGCGCGCATGACCAACACGCAAAGTGCCTTTGGCGAGCAAATGGACTCTCTATCGGACATGGTGTCGTTTGGTGCGGCGCCTGCGCTCATTGCATATGTGTGGGCATTGACCAGCCTGGGGCGCTGGGGCTGGATTGGCGCATTTGTTTATTGCGCCTGTGCAGCCTTGCGTCTTGCGCGCTTTAACGTCAACACCGGCGTGGTGGATAAAAGATTCTTCCAGGGCTTGCCCTCTCCGGCCGCCGCCGCGCTGGTCGCAGGGTTTATCTGGCTCATGACGGATGCGGGGATTGCGGGTTCGGAGGTGCGCTGGGTGACCTTCGCCCTGACCCTGTATGCCGGCCTCACCATGGTCACCAACGTGCCGTTTTACAGTTTTAAGGACATCAGCATGAAACGCAGCGTTCCGTTTGCCGTTATTGTGTTGATAGCACTGGGCATAGCCGTGATCAATATTCACCCGCCGACGGTGATGTTTGGCCTGTTCATCCTGTATGGCCTGTCCGGTTATGTGGTGTATGGCTACAGAAAAGCCAAGGGTTTGCAAACCAGCGTGATCTCTACTTCAACCGATGAACCGGACGAGCGTGGACTTCACAAATAATTGTGATAGTATTTAAGGCATGAACAAGATTTCGCTAGCACTACTGCTATCTGCCAACGGGCGGAGACGGTAGCGCACGCGTTCACCAGATTCAACGGCCCGTATGCACCAGCAGCGGGCCGTTTTTCTTTGGGCTGCTGGTTTCTTTCCACCACCCAGCCACTGAGAGACAAGATCATGTTGAAAAATCCATCCAGCAAATATCGTGCATTTGCGCCAGTGCACCTTGCAGACCGTATATGGCCTGATGCGGTGCTGACCCGGGCTCCCGTGTGGTGCAGCGTGGATCTGCGCGATGGCAATCAGGCGCTGATAGAGCCTATGGATATCCCGCGCAAGCTCAAGATGTTCAAAGCCCTTGTGGAGATTGGCTTCAAGGAAATCGAAGTCGGTTTCCCGTCTGCCTCGCAGGTCGAGTTTGATTTTCTCCGCAAACTGATTGATGACGGGCTGGTACCTGATGATGTCACCATACAGGTGCTGACCCAGGCCCGCGAACCGCTCATCCGCCGCACATTTGAGGCGCTGCAGGGCGCACGGCGAGTGATCGTCCATTTGTATAACGCCACCGCGCCGGTTATGCGAAAAGTGGTGCTGGGCCTCGACGAAGATGGCATTGTTGGACTTGCAACCAGCCAGGCGCGGCTTTTCAACGAATTGGCTGCCGGGCAGCCTGAAACACAATGGACTTTCGAGTATTCACCAGAGATGTTTTCGGGGACTGAACTGGCTTTTTCCAAGCGTGTGGTTGATGCAGTCACGGACGTTTGGCAGGCGACACCCCGTAAAAAATGTATCGTAAACCTGCCATCGACGGTGGAGCACTCAACGCCCAATATCTTCGCCGACATGATCGAGTGGATGCATCGCAACCTTGCACGCCGTGATTCCATCGTGTTGTCTGTCCATCCCCACAATGACCGCGGTACCGGCACTGCTGCTGGCGAGTTTGCAGTCATGGCTGGCGCTGACCGCCTTGAAGGCTGTCTCTTTGGCAACGGCGAACGGACTGGCAACCTTGACCTGGTCAACGTTGCCCTCAATCTTTACACCCAGGGTGTAGACCCCCAGCTGGACTTCTCTGACATTGATGAAATCCGGCGCACGGTGGAGCATTGCAATCAGTTGCCCGTACATCCCCGCCATCCCTATGCCGGCGATCTTGTCTACACCTCGTTTTCCGGCTCTCACCAGGACGCCATTAAGAAGGCCCTTGCAGCCCGCAAGGATGGCGACATATGGGATATGCCCTATCTGCCGGTTGACCCGAAAGATCTCGGACGCAGTTATGAAGCCGTCATCCGCGTCAACAGCCAGTCTGGCAAAGGGGGAATCTCCTACCTGCTCGAAAGTGAATACGGCCTTGAGCTCCCGCGTCGCCTGCAGATTGAGTTCAGCCAGGTCGTCCAGGCGGTGATGGATACCACGGGCAAGGAACTGACGGCGCAGGACCTGCATGACCTGTTTGAGCGCGAATATGGCGTGAGCACAACGCAAACACCGGCTCACCAGATTGGGACCTCCAGCGCGTCGCCGGACAAACCGGTCACACTGACGGCAGATGTGGATCTGGCCGGTCGCGCTGTCCGGATTCAGGGTTCCGGTACCGGTCCGATAGATGCATTTGTGGACGGCCTGGGCAAGGCCACTGGTGAGACGGTTCGCGTACTGGACTACCATGAACACGCCATTGGCTCTGGTGCCCATGTGCAGGCTGTGGCATATCTCGAACTGCGGGTCGGTCAGCAGACGGTTTTTGGCGTTGGGCGTGACGCAAATATCGTGTCCGCTTCATTGAAAGCTATTATTTCGGGCCTGCAGCGTGCCCAGCGCGCTGGCACAACAACACGTACCCCACAAACACAGGAGTCAGCATGTCCGACAAATTAATCATTTTTGACACGACCTTGCGTGACGGTGAGCAGTCTCCCGGCGCATCCATGACGCGTGATGAGAAACTCCGCATTGCCCGGCAACTGGAGCGTCTGAAGGTTGATGTGATTGAGGCCGGATTTGCCGCCAGTTCCAACGGCGATTTTGAGTGTGTCAAAGCGATCGCCGAAGCCATCAAGGAGTCCACCATCTGCTCACTGGCCCGAGCTAATGATCGTGATATCTCGCGTGCCACTGATGCCCTGAAGCCGGCAAGATCTGCCCGGCTTCACATCTTTCTTGCGACCAGTGCGCTGCACATGGAAAAGAAGCTGCGCATGACCCCCGATCAGGTCTTTGAGCAGGCCAAACAGTCTGTACGCTTTGCGCGCAACCTGCTGGATGACATCGAATTCAGCCCCGAAGATGGCTATCGTTCAGACCCGGACTTCCTGTGCCGTGTGCTTGAGTCGGTCATCGCAGAAGGTGCCACGACGATTAACGTGCCCGATACGGTTGGTTATGCGATTCCGGAGCTTTATGGCAATTTCATCAAGAATCTGCGGGAACGTATTCCCAACAGCGACAAGGCCGTATGGTCAGTGCATTGCCACAACGACCTCGGTATGGCCGTGGCCAATTCACTTGCCGGTGTCATGATCGGCGGTGCGCGCCAGGTGGAGTGCACGATCAACGGCCTCGGCGAGCGTGCCGGCAATTGTTCACTTGAAGAAATAGTGATGGCAGTCAAGACCCGCAAGGACTATTTCAATCTCTCCCTTGGCATCGATACCAAACACATTCTGGCCACGAGCCGCATGGTCAGCCAGACAACCGGTTTTGTCGTGCAGCCGAACAAGGCGGTGGTGGGGGCCAATGCTTTTGCCCATGCATCGGGCATTCATCAGGACGGCGTGCTCAAGGCTCGTGACACCTATGAAATCATGCGTGCCGAAGATGTAGGCTGGAGCGCCAACAAGATCGTGCTTGGCAAACTCAGCGGCCGCAATGCCTTCAAGCAGCGCCTGCAGGAACTCGGCGTTGCCATGGAAAGCGAAGCCGATGTCAACAGTGCCTTCATCAAGTTCAAGGACCTTGCCGATCGAAAGAGCGAGATATTTGACGAGGACATATTGGCGCTCGTCAGCGACGAAAGCATCAGCCACGACAACGAGCAATACAGTTTTGTTTCCCTGTCCCAGCACAGCGAAACCGGGGAGCGCCCCCAGGCGAGTGTTGTTTTTACTGTGCTCGGCAAGGAGGTTAGAGGCCAGTCGGATGGAAACGGACCGGTGGATGCGTCACTCAAGGCGATTGAGTCACACGTGAAAAGCGGTGCCGAAATGGTGCTTTATTCCGTCAATGCCATCAGCGGATCGACGGAAAGCCAGGGCGAAGTAACAGTCCGGTTACAAAATAGCGGGCGCGTTGTGAATGGCGTGGGCTCGGATCCCGACATTGTTGTGGCTTCCGCCAAAGCTTATCTCAGTGCTTTGAACAAGCTTCAAAGTAAAGCTGACAGGGTCGCTGCCCAGGGTTGAGTTACAAATTTTGAAAATTAAGCTTTTAAATTCAAGTACTTGGCGATATCTCATGCCAAAACCTATGGTCAGGTAGGCCAAATCCCACTCATTTGACCCAGTTTTTAGAAAAGTCACGCAAGTTTTTGATATTGCGTGACTTTTTCTATTTGTATACACTCCAGCCCATGCGTTTAATTGCAACTACCAACAGGGGCGCCCATGTCTAAATTCGTTTTTAGTCGCACATTTCAAGTTTTTGGCTTGGTGGCTCTGTTTGCGGCGCTGAGCTTGCCATCGCCAGGGCACGCAGCAACAAAACGTGGTGCCAAGAAGGTGCAGATTACAAAAGTTGCAAGCTCCAAGAAAGTTGTGACACCCCGTAAGACGGCGCGCTTTGTGGTCGGCGCGAAACGCGGATCTGTTATCAGGGTTTCTGCGCCGGCTGTGCCGTCTTATGGACAGATGGCGGGCCTTCATTCCGCGCAGGATCCACTGGACTTGAAGTCAAGCGTGGCGTTGGTGATTGACCAGGACACGCGTGAAGTCCTTTTCAGCAAGAATGACCGTGCCGTCCTTCCCATTGCATCCCTCACAAAGTTGATGACGGGCGTGATTGTCAGTGGTGCCAAGTTGCCGATGGACGAAGTCATCACGGTCACGCAGGATGATGTAGATACCGAAAAACACAGCAGTTCCCGATTGAAGGTGGGGACCTCGCTGACGCGTGGAGAACTGCTGCATCTTGCATTGATGTCCAGTGAAAATCGTGCTGCCCACGCCCTGGGCCGCACTTATCCCGGCGGCATGTCAGTGTTTGTGAGTCTCATGAATGCCAAAGCCAAGCTGCTGGGCATGAATGACACAAGCTATGCAGAGCCTACGGGGCTGTCCAGCCGCAATCAGTCGAGTGCCCAGGATCTGGCGACGCTTGTCGGCGCTGCCCACGGTGATCCCATGCTCCGCGAACTGACGACATCTCCCGGTTACCAGGTGGCGGTTGGAAGCCGTACCCTGCAGTACAACAATACCAACCGGCTGGTCAAAAATCCTGAATGGGATATCGGCCTCCAGAAAACCGGCTACATCTCCGAAGCTGGCCAGTGCCTTGTCATGCAGACCAAAATTGCGGGTCGCAAGCTGATCATGGTGTTCCTGGACTCCGCAGGTAAATTAAGCCGTCTCGGTGATGCCGAGCGTGTTCGTCGCTGGGTCGAGGCCAATCCGGTTGCGGGCAAGGTCAATCTCAGTGCGTCGGCCAAGCAGGTCAACGGCTGAAAAACAGGCCACGTCCCATTAAAAAACCGGCTGAGGCCGGTTTTTTTGTGTCCTGATCGCGCTATCGCGGTTTGTACCCCAGCGCGGTAGATATCTCGGCGGCGGTTGCCTGCAATTTCGGTAACCAGTGCTCGTCAAGCCGGTCTGCGGGCGCGGAAATCGACAGGCCCGCCACCAGATTGTTCTGGTCGTCATAGATGCCTGCAGCCATGCAGCGAACGCCCAGCTCAAGCTCTTCGTTGTCCCGGGCAATGCCGTATTGCCGCGCCTTGGAGAGTTCGCGTTCAAGCACCGGCAATTGCGTGATGCTGTTTTTTGTTTGCCCTGAAAGTCCGGTACGCGTTGCATAAGACCTCAGGCGCTGAGGATCGTCAAATGCGAGAAACAGCTTGCCGACCGATGTGAGGTGTAGCGGTGCCCGCCCACCAATGGCGCGCACGACCTGCATGCCCGAGCGTTCACTGAAGGCGCGCTCTACGTAAATGATTTCATCGCCCTGGCGCATGCTGAGGTTCACCGGCTGCTGCGTCAGCTTGTGCAGTTCACGCATGGGCGCCAGCGCAGCGTCGCGCACATTAAGCCTCGCCTTGACCAGATTTCCAAGTTCCAGCAGGCGCATCCCCAGGCGGTAATTTCCTGCAACCGGTCTATCAACAAACCGGCCTGTTGCGAGGTCGTTAAGTATGCGGTGCGCGGTGGACGGGTGGAGGCCGGATTTCTCGCTGATTTCCTTGAGCGACATCGCTTCTTCACGATGGGCCAGAATTTCCAGCAAGGTAAACATCCGCTCTATAACCTGGACGGTGGGGGTTGCAGGAAGTGCACTATCAGACTTTTTCATATGCAGGCTTTCTGCTTATGATTTTATCCTATGAAATTACGCTGCACCTGCTGGTTGGCGGCTTTCACTGCTGTGTGCAAGTGGTCAGTCCTCGCGGGCCGCTATCCATTCATCATTAACCCGTATCTGGTGCGGCCTGAATCCCGCCTTGTAGTTCATTTTCTGGCTTTCAGCGATCCAGTAACCGAGGTAAACATAGGGCAGTTCCAGCCGTTTGGCCTGCTCTATCTGCCACAACACGCCGTAGTTGCCATAGCTGGCCCTGGCATCCGGCTCGTAGAAGGTGTACACGGCAGAAATCCCGTCTTCAAGCACATCCAGGATGGACACCATTTTCAGGGCCCCGGGTTCGCCGTTGGAAAGCGTCTCGCGAAATTCCACAAGCCGTGAGTTCACCCGGCTTTGCAGCAGGAACTGCGTGTACTGGTCAATACTGTCGTGGTCCATGCCCCCACCGGCATGCCGGCCGGTCTGGTAACGCAGGTAAAGCTCATAGTGTTCAGGGATGAAGCAAAGCTTGAGCACCCTTGCCGTCAGTGTCTTGTGACGATTCCAGGCGCGGCGCTGGCTGCGGTCTGGCTGGAAATCATTCACCGGAACCCGCAGCGGCACGCAGGCCTGGCAGCCATCGCAATAAGGGCGGTAAGTGAACATTCCGCTGCGCCGGAAACCGTTGGCAACCAGTTCTGAGTACGCGTCGTTATGAATCAGGTGGCTGGGGGTGGCGACCTGCGACCGGGCCTGCTTGCCCGGCAAATAACTGCAGGGGTAGGGCGCTGTGGCGTAGAACTGCAGGGTTTGCAGCGGCAGGTCTTTGAGGTGCGTCACGGTGGCTTTGTGGTCTGCTTTGTAGTCCGTATTGACAGTAATTCGTTCCAGTATACGGGGTCAAATCGCCAGACAGGGGCGGCTTTACCGACCGTATTACCAAGATGCGTGACGAAATCCCCGCGGTCCATTTCCGCAGCCCCCAGCGATGCAAGGTGTCTTGTGTTTTGCTGGCAATCAATCATGGCTATGTCACTCACCCTGCAAAAGGCGACCAGCGCCGCCAGGGCGATTTTTGATGCATCGGTGCGGTGCGCAAACATGGATTCACCAAACACCATCCCGCCGAGATTCACGCAATACAGGCCACCCGCCAGTTCGCCATCGATCCATGTTTCCACGCTGTGCGCATGGCCGGTCTTGTGCAGGGCGATGTAGGCGTCCACCATGGAGGGCAATATCCATGTGCCGGGTTGCCCCTCGCGCGGCTTGCTCGCGCAGCTGCGAATGACCTCACCAAAGCAGCTGTCAAACCTCACCTCGCAAGCTGCGTCGTTACGGAAATTGTTCAATGTCTTGCGCAGTGAGCGATGCATCCTGAAATGCCGTGTTTCCAGCACCATGCGTGGGTCGGGGGACCACCAGAGCACGGGCTGGCCTTCACTGAACCACGGGAATATCCCGCGTGAATACGCGTCAACAAGGGTCGGCACATCAAGTATTGCGCCTGCAGCAAGCAACCCGGGCGCAGGCGTGGTGTGGCCCCATGCCTGGTTTGTGGAGGGGAATTCTTGCCCGGCATCAAGCCAGGGCAGAGGAGGTGTGGGCTTTGCCATTGATTTGCCGCAAGGTGCCATCACACCAGCGAATGCAAATGGTAGTCGAGCCACTGAGGTTTGGCCTTGCCCAAATGCCGTTCCCAAGTAAAAAGGCCCGTGCAGCAATGCACGGGCCTTCGTCTTGTTGGTGGCTCCTCAACCTGGGCTCGAACCAGGGACCTACGGATTAACAGTCCGGCGCTCTACCAACTGAGCTATTGAGGAATACAGCCTAAGATTATAGCGTTTATTTCTTCACTTCCCGGCTTGCCTGGGTTGTGCGGTTGATCCTCGCAGAATGATCGTCGGTTGCAGCACCACTGATTCGGGTGCGCGGTCCGGTGACGCAATATGCTCGAGCAGCACGCGGGCAGCCTGAGCGCCCATCTCGCGATGCTGTATGCGCACCGTTGTCATGGGTGGTGACACCATGTCCATGAGCGGCATGTCGTTGTGGCCTATCACGGACACATCGCGCGGACATGAAAGGTTCATGCCCTGTAGTGCGTCGTAACAGCCAAGGGCCAGCAGATCATTGGATGCAACGATGGCGGTGATATCGGGTGCTTTTGCGAAAAGCTTTTCACACCCCGACTTGCCGGCTTCGCGCGAATAACCTGTGCAATTGACGATGCTGCCTGCGGGCAACCCGGCCTCACGCATGGCCGCTACAAAACCGGCGCGCCGTACAAAACCGGTTGACAGGTTCTGGGGGCCAGCAAGATGCGCAATATGCCTGTGCCCCAGCGAGACCAGGTGCTGTACTGCCAGTTGTGTACCCAGCCGGTCATCGTTGACGACCATTGACAGCTCGCGTGCGTCGGCTCCGCGATTAACCAGAACAAAGGGCACACGTTGCTCGATGCAGCGTGCCACCAGAAGGTCGTCCCGAGCGGCAGTCGCAATGATGAGTCCGTCCACCCGCCGGGCCAGCATCTGCTCGAATACTTCTGCCTGCGAGGCCGCATCGCCGTCGGCATTGGCCACCAGAGCCACACATCCGGCTGCACGCAATGTTTCCTCTATGCCCTTGACGATGGGGGGGAAGACCGGATTGGTGATGTCAGGCAAAAGAACGCCTACCGCACCCGATCTGCGCGTGCGCAAGGCAGCGGCCAGCTGGTTGGGCCTGTAGCCCAGAGCCTGCGCCGTAGCCTCGACACGCTTGACCACGGCGTCGCTGATGAGGGCGCGTTTTTTGGGGTCGAGTGCCCGCGAAACGGTAGAGCGGTCTACGCCTGCCTTCAGTGCGACCTGTGTGATGGTGACGTTTTTGCTGGGGATGTCGCGCATGGTCCTATTGTTACAAGAATCAGATGCTGCTCCTTTGCGTGCCGTAGGGCCACTTTCTCATGGTTCCGAAATGCATGCGGGAAAGCACCAATCCCGCCAGTTAAAAAATCTTTGCAATCGGTTGCATAAACGGATATATTCTCATCATGAACAGGCCTGCGGTAGGTCGTTCGCTGAAAAGAAATCATTGGAGTGATATGACACAACGTATTGGATGGATAGGTCTGGGCCGCATGGGCGAGGCCATGGCGAAGAAGCTGGTGAAGGCCGGGTATGACGTCAATGTATGGAACCGCACGGCGTCCAAAGCAGAGCCGCTGGCTGAATACGGTGCAAAGATTGTGGGCAGCAAGCAGGACCTGGCTTCCTGCGACATGGTCTTCACCATGGTCTCCACGACAGATGACCTGAAGCAGGTGCTGTTTGGCGAGGGTGGTCTGGTGACCGGCAAGGTCAAGCCCAAAGTTGTGGTCGACAGCTCCTCCATTTCCGAAGAAGGCTCTGCTGAAATTCGTGCCCTGCTTGAAGCCGCAGGTGTCGGTTACCTCTGCACGCCGGTGTCAGGCAACGCCAAGGTCGCCAAAGCCGGCAAGCTGCTGCAGGTGGCTTCGGGCCCCAAGGCGCTGTACGTGCAGGTCGAACCCCTGCTGCAGGCGATGGCTGCCAAGGTCATGTGGGTAGGCGAGGGCGAACTGGCCCGCGTCTGGAAGATCGCCCACAACACCATGTTCGGCGTGATCATCCAGAACCTTTGCGAGATCACCGTCATGGCCGAGAAGGCCGGCATTCCGCGGCATGTGTTTTTGCAGAGCATCAACGATTCGGTGCTGGGTTCCATGTACACGCGCTACAAGACGCCGATGTTGACCAACCTCACGTTTGACCAGGTCACATTCACACCCAAGCTGCTGCTCAAGGACATGGACCTGGGTCTGGGCGCCGCCAAGGCTTATGGCGTGCCAATGCCCTCTGCTGCGGCAACGCGTGAGTCGGTTGCGCGCATGGTGGGCCGTGGTTATGGCGAAATCGATTTTGCCGTGCTCCTGCAGGAAACCGCCAGTGACGCGGGCCTTGTGCTCAAGTCCGAAAACGTCAAGGTCAGCGACGGCCTGGAGGCTTGAGGGATGAGCGCCGCGCCTGCAAGAACCTTACTGCGCGGCGCATCCATCATCACGATGGATGCGCAGGGCGACCTGCCTGTGGGCGACATACTGGTAACGGGCGACACCCTGACTGAGATTGCGCCGGCCATCAAGGCTGATGACGCGCAGGTCGTTGACGCCACCGGCTTCATCATCATTCCAGGCCTCATCAATGCCCACATGCACACCTGGCAAACCGCCCTGCGCGGGCTGTCTGCCAACTGGACGCTGCTTGAGTATTTCCAGAAGATGCATGCGGGGCTGGCGACGGTCTTTCAGCCAGAAGATCTGCATATCGCCACGCTGGTCGGTGCGCTGAACCAGATCAACTGCGGCACCACCACACTGGCGGACTGGTGCCACAACAACCCGACGCCCAGGCACAACGATGCGGCGATTGATGCCCTGCTGGCCTCAGGGATTCGCGCTGCCTTCTTTCACGGCACGCCCAAGCCCGACCCCAAACCGGGGCAAACGCCGTTCTGGGAAGTGCCGCATCCACGCGCCGAAATCGAACGCCTGTTGAATGCGCATCAGGGCCAGCCGCTGCTCACCATTCAGGCGGCGGTGCTCGGACCGCACTATTCAACACTCGAGGTGGCGATGCACGATTTCGCCATGGCCAGGGACCTGGGACTGATCGCTTCGCTGCATCAGGGCGGTGGCCCTGCACGCACGCCTGATGGCTGGGAAAAGCTTGAAGCTGCAGGCCTGCTGGGTGACCACATCAACATCGTGCATGGCCATGCACTCAATGATGCACAGCTCAAACACTTCTGCGAACTGGGCATGAGCTTTTCAGCCACGGCTGAAAACGAAATGACACAGGGACATGGCTACCCCATCACCGGCAGGCTGCGTGCTTTCGGCCGGGCGCCGTCGCTGGGCGCTGATCTTGAAAGCGTGGTCAGCGGCGACATGCTCACCCAGGCGCGCGTGGCGCTGGCCATGCAGCGCAGCCTGGACAACTTTGCCTTCCGCGAAGCGCATGGCAGTATTCCCCCGACATCAACTGTCACCACACGTGAAGCCCTGTCGTGGGTGACGATTGAAGGCGCGCGCATGCTCAAGCAGGCGCACCGCGTTGGCTCGCTCGCAGCCGGCAAGCAGGCCGACCTGGTGATGATCCGCGCGACCGACCTCAACATGCAGCCGGTGCACGATGCCGTGAATACCGTGGTCATGCAGACCTCACTTGCCAATATCGACAGCGTGATGATTGCCGGCCGCTGGAAAAAGCGCCATGGGCAGTTGCAGGATGTTGACCTCAAGCCGCAGCTTGAAGCCTTGAGGGCTTCCGGGGAAAAGATTACGAAGGCAATGGCCCTATGACGTAAAAAGCCTTGATCGTATGCAGATGGTTTGATATTAATTACAGGAGACAAGACATGAAAAAACGCATCTTTATCGCGACAACCGCAGCGCTGCTGGTCAGCAACGTATGGGCCCAGGCCCCTGCAGGTCAGGACTACCCCAACAAGATCATCAAGATCGTCGTGCCTTTCACGGCAGGCAGTGCCACCGACATCATGGCCCGCATCGTGGGTGAAAAGCTCAGTACCAGCATGGGCCAGGCGGTGGTGGTAGAGAACCGCCCCGGCGCCGGTGGCACCCTGGGTGCTGCGCAGGTGGCCAAAGCTGATCCTGACGGCTACACGCTGCTGGTGGTGTCAACCGGCCATGTGGTGAACCCTGCGCTCTACGGCAGCCTGCCTTACGACACGGTGGCTGATTTTGCCGGCGTCACGCCGCTGGCCGCACTGCCCAGCGTGCTCGTGGTGGGCGCGGGCAGCCCGATCAAATCGGTCAGTGAGCTGATCGCCACGGCCAAGGCCAACCCCGGCAAGCTCAACTATGCGTCTGCCGGCGTAGGCAGCGCCACCCACGTCAATGCCGAGAAGTTTCGTGCTGTGTCTGGCATACAGCTGACGCATATTCCGTTCAAGGGTACGCCGGAAACGATTGTCGAAGTCAGCTCCGGCCGGGTTGATTTCATGTTCACGCCGGTGCTGGCGTCCATCCCGTCGATTCGCGACAACCGCATGCGCGCACTGGCCGTCAGTACGGCCAAACGCTCCACCGCCTTGCCTGACGTGCCAACGGTTGCAGAAGCCGGGGTGCCGGGTTTTGTGTTTGATTTCTGGATAGGCTTGCTGGCACCCGCGAAAACGCCGCGCCCCATCGTCAACAAACTCAATGCTGAAGTGCGCAAGGTCATGGCCCAGCCTGATGTGATAGAACGCATGGCCAAGCTGGGTGCAGAACCCATGCCGATGGCGCCTGAGCGTTTTGATGCCTACATCAAGGAAGAATTCAACACCCTGGGTGCGATCATGAAGGCAGCACCGAAGTAAATGGCCCCCACGCTTGCCACTTCGTGTGCTGCGCTGCCCCCCCAAGGGGCTGTGCTAGCTTGGGGCGGCCCGGCGCGGCGCACCATGGCCACCACGCTTGTCACTTCGTGTACCGCGCGAGGCCTTGCAGGCCGCGACTCGCGAGACGCTTCGTCCCTGTCGCCTGTGGCCCGGCAGAGCCGGTTCCACGGCTCGACTTGCGAAGATGGTCGCTTTTGTATTCCCGCTCGTCCTGAGCCTGTCGAAGGATGCTTGAGGCGGCCCGGCGCTGGCGGCCGTCTGTGTCGACATTGTTTGAAGGCGTTTTATGGCTACCCGGAAGTTTGACCTGCAGATAAATGGTGGCAAGCGCACCGTTGAAGGCGACGAAAACACGCCGCTGATCTACATCCTGCGCAACGATTGCGCCCTCAAGGGCACGCGTTTTGGCTGCGGCGCGGGGCAGTGTGGCTCATGCCATGTGCTGGTCGACGGCGTGTCGGTGCCGTCCTGCGACACGCCGCTTTGGGCGGCAGAGGGCAAGCCCGTCACCACGGTTGAGGGGCTTGCTGTCGGTGATGCCTTGCATCCGCTGCAGCAGGCCTTCATCGACGAGCAGGCTGCGCAGTGCGGTTATTGCCTCTCCGGCATTCTGGTGCGGGCGGCGGCACTGCTCAAAACCAATCCTGATCCAGCCGAGGCTCAGGTGCGCGAGGCGCTTGACCAGCACCTGTGCCGCTGCGGTACACACAACCGCATTGTTCGAGCGGTCTTGCGTGCTGCGCACACCATGCGGGTTGCAGCATGAGCGGCGTACCTGTCGCCCTGCCGGGCAGCCTGAACCTGAACCGCAGGCTGTCGCAATGGCTGGCCATTCATGCTGACGGCACCGTGTCGGTATATACCGGCAAGGTTGAACTCGGGCAGGGCATCCTGACGGTACTGGTGCAAATCGTTGCTGAAGAGCTGGATATCGGGGTGTCGCGTGTACGCCTTGTCGCGGCAAGCACGGGGGCCGGTCCGCATGAAGGTGTCACGGCGGGCAGCATGTCCGTGCACGACTCCGGCGGTGCCTTGCGCCAGGTGTGTGCCGAGGCGCGCGCCATCTACCTTCTGGCGGCTGCCGGCCGCCTGAACCTGGCACCTGATGCCACTGCAAAGCTTGAAGTCAACGATGGGCAGATCAGCGCGGGCGACGGCAAAGTCACCAGCTACTGGGATCTGGCCAATGATTCGCTGCTAGATTGCGAGGCTTGCGGCGTGGCAGTGCCCAAGCCTGCAGGGCGTGCGCAGTTTGCGGCGCAGCGTGTGGACATTCCTGACAAGGTGATGGGGCATGCGCGTTTTATCCAGGACATGCATTTGCCCGGCATGCTGTATGGGCGCGTCCTGCATCCACCGTCGCCGGGCGCAGTATTGCAGCCCATCGAGCTTGAGACCATCAATGCCTTGCCGGGTGTGGTGACGACATTGCGCGACGGCAGCTTTCTGGGCGTCGTTGCAGACAACGAATACGCTGCGGTAAAGGCGCTGGCCAGGCTGGCACGGCTTGCGACCTGGGCTGAAATATCAGCCCTGCCCGACATGAATGCCATGCCGGATTTTTTGCGTTCGCAGCCCGCAGAGACGACTGTATTTGCCGAGAAGAAGGGCGCAGACGCAGCGGCCGGTGCACGTGCGTTTGCAGCTGCTTATTCGCGTCCCTTCCTGGCACATGCATCCATCGGTCCTTCCTGCGCTGTGGCGCTTTACCAGCCATCAGCGCTGCAGATCTGGACGCACAGTCAGGGTATACACAACCTGCGGGCTGACCTTGCCGTGATGTTTGACATCCCTGCAGACAACATCGCGCTGCAGCATGTGGAAGGCGCGGGCTGTTACGGGCACAACGGTGCTGACGATGCGGCTTCAGACGCCGCGCTGCTGGCGCGCGCCGTGCCGGGTCGGCCGGTGCAACTGCAGTGGACACGTGAAGATGAATTGGGTTGCGCGCCCTATGGTGCGGCCATGGCTGTTGACCTCAAGGCAACAGTCGATGCCAGCGGCCGTATTGCAACCTGGCAGCATGACGTGTGGTCTACCGGCCACAGCATGCGGCCCGGGCGCAGCAAGATACCTGTGCTCATGGCAGCCAGCCTGCTTGAGAAGGGCTTTGAAAAGCAGGTGGCCATCAACATGCCCACCGCGTCAGGCGGTGGTGCAGAGCGCAATTCAGCGCCGCTTTACGACTTTGAGCAATGGCGTGCAACCAGCCATCGCAGTCTGGTGATGCCGCTGCGGACATCGTCCCTGCGCTCGCTGGGCGCGCACTGCAATGTGTTTGCCGTCGAGTCCTTCATGGATGAGATAGCCGTTTCGTTTCAGCTTGATCCGCTGGACTTTCGCCTGCGCCACCTTTCGGACCCCAGGGCGCTCGAGGTGCTCAACGCCGTGGCTGAGATGTCGGGCTGGCGCAATCGTGCCGAAAAGAAGGCCGGTGGCGAGGGCCGCGGCATGGGCCTGGCTTTTGCCCGGTATAAAAGCACCGGGGCCTGGTGTGCAGCGGTGGCCCTGATTGATGCAGGCCAGGAGCTCAAGGTTGAAAAGTTGTGGCTGGCTGTTGATGTGGGCCGCGTGGTCAATCTGGATGGCGTCGTTAACCAGATTGAAGGTGGCGCCATCCAGACTGTGAGCTGGGTACTCAAGGAGCAGGTGCAGTTTGACCGCACGCGTGTGCTCAGCAACACCTGGGAGACCTATCCTATCCTTCGTTTCTCCGAGGTGCCTGCCGTCGAAGTGAAGGTGCTGGACAGGCCCGACCAGAAATCAATAGGTGCAGGCGAACCCACACATGGCCCGGTTGCCGCCGCCATAGCCAATGCACTGGCCGACGCACTCGGCGTGCGGGTACGCAACATGCCGCTCAGCACAGACAACATCACGCAGGCCGCGCTGGCTGAAGAAATTGCATAGAACTGAATCAGGACAACAAATGAAGCTTCGCGTCAATATCTTCAACACGTCCAGCAACCTGCCTTTGTTTGCAGCAGTCGCCAACGGTGCTTTTTCACGCCGCGGGCTGGAGATAGAGATACAGAACACGCCCAATTCGGATGAACAGCGTTCAGGGCTGGCAGGGGGAAAGTTTGAGATTGCCCATGCCGCGATAGACAACGCGGTCGCCATGATCGAGTCCGGCCAGGATGCAGTCATTGTCTGCGGCGGCGATGCGGGCATGAATGATTTCATGGTGCGCCCAGAGATCAACGCCATGGCCGACCTGCGTGGCAAGCTGCTGGCTGTCGATGCACCCAACACGGCCTACGCACTGGCCGCCAAAAAAATACTCAAGCTCAATGGCCTGCTTGAAAACCGCGACTACAGCGTGAAGCTGGCCGGCGGCACCGGCCCGCGTTCTGCCGCCATGGTGGCTGACCCCTTGCTGGCCGCCGGCATGATCAACCCGCCGTTTTCATTCACCGTGCGCGAGAAGGGCCTGAAAAGCCTGGGCACGCAGTTTGATCTGCTGGGCCCATACCAGGCTACAGGCGCTTTTGTGATGCGCAAATGGGCAGAAGCCAACGCCCAGGCGCTGACCGACTACCTCGCCGCCTATATCGAAGGCCAGCGCCACGTGCTCAACCCGGCGCTCCGAGCTGACATGATTGCCTTGCTCGCAGAGCGCTTCAAGCTGTCGCCCGCCGTGGCCGAAGGAACTTATGAAGCCGTGGTTGCGCCTGGATCGGGACTGGCCACGGACGCAGCTTTCAACAACGAAGGGTTTGTGACGGTGCTGGCCATACGCGCCGAGATGGAGGGCATGTGGGGCGGACAGCCGCCATCGCCGAGCCGTTACCTTGACCTGTCGCATTACGCAAAAGCGCTTGCCCGGATGCAGGCCGGCTGATACGCCAGTCAACCCCAGGAGAATTTCATGGATCAACCACAACGCCTTCCGTATATCGACCCGGCCCTGATCACCGACCCGCGCATGCTGGCCGAGTTCGAGCGCGCCGCACGTGAGGGCGCGCCCAGGCCCGAAAGCCATGCCATGCGCGCCAATGTGCCGGCGGTGTTCTGGGCGTTTACGAACGCGTGGAACGACACTTTCGTCAACGGCGTCTGTGACCACGCGATCAAGGAGTTGTGCCGGCTTTATGTCTCGCAGGCGGTCAACTGCAACTACTGCGGTAACCAGCGCTCGGTGAAAGCGCAGGAGCAGGGCCTGCTGGAAGCCGACGTCAAGGACCTGCTCGACTTCGACAAGTCGACGCGATTTACGCCGCGCCAGAAAGCCGCGTTAAGGCTTGCTGAAGCCATCACCTGGGGGCTTGAGTCCACCGATGAACTCTGGCAGGGCCTGTATGACAACTTCGACACAGGCGCCATCGTCGAGCTCGGCTTCTTCATAGGCCTGACCATGGGCCAGCAGCGCTGGAACCGCCTGATCAATATGCAGCACAACCAGTTCATGCCGGGCACTGCAGGCGGGTTGGCGCCTGCTGCGGCACTGAAGGCCGCATGAAGATCCATTTCATCGGCGTCGGCAAGATGGGCCTGCCCATGGCCACACATTTCCTTGCTGCAGGACATGCGGTCAGCGTGTACGACCCCAGCGATGAGCGCCTGGGCATGGCGCGTGTGCATGGGCTCGAAATTTCAAGCAATACAGCAGATGCCGTAGCCTCATCCGACGCGGTTTTTTCGTCACTGCCCAACGACAAGGCCTTGCGCGAGGTGGCCAGCGAGGTCACGGCACTGGCCACGCGCGGCGCTGTGTTTGTGGATACCAGCACGGTGTCACAACAGGCATCAAGGCACGTCGCAGACCTGTGCCGCGCTGCAGGCGTGCATTACCTGCGCACCACCGTCTCGGGCAATAACAAGATGGCCGAGGCCGCGCAACTGACGGTGATGGCTTCCGGCCCGCGTGCGGCCTATGACAATCTGCTTCCTGTACTGCAGCTGCTGGGGCCTAACCAGTTTTACCTGGGTGATGGCGAGCAGGCGCGGCTGATGAAGCTGGTCGTCAACCTTATGATCGCGCAGACCAGCGCCATGCTGGCCGAGGGCCTGGCGCTGGGCCGCAAGGGCGGGCTGGACTGGCGCGACATGTGGCAGGTGCTGGGCGCGAGCGCTGTGGGCTCGCCCATCCTCAAGGCCAAGGCTGTGCAACTCAGTGAGCGCGACTTCACGCCCACCTTCACGGTGCACCAGATGATCAAGGACCTGGACCTGATTCTTGGCGAGGGTGAAGCCCTTCATTCACCTTTGCCGCACACCGCGCTGGTCCACCAGCAGATGCATGCCGCCGTGGCACAGGGTGATGGCGAGGACGATTACGCGGCCATCATCAAGGCGCTTGAGCGCAGCGCCGGGCTGGACATTCCTGAACGCTGAAAAGTGTTTATGCGCTTGTAATCGGCAGATTTGCAGCGAACCCCTCATCATTTTTTAGTCTTGGCTTGTTCTCAACCTGATCGGGTGTGAGCATGCGAAACTGAATGATGGAGGGCTGAAATGAAACATTATTTTTTATCCGTTGCTCTGGCTTTGCAGGTTTCAGGCATTTTCGTGCCGGTAATTGCGCAGCAAGAGATTCCCGCACTCAGGAACATGAAGGTCTACTCACCGAATCTGATCTCCAGCGGGCAGCCCGATAGAAATAACTTTGACGCGCTGGCGAAGGCGGGTGTTCAGCTTGTGATTAATCTGGCGCCTGCACAGGAGCGAACATCAATAAAGGATGAGGAGCAGCTTGTGCGTGGAAACGGCATGGAGTATGCGTATATACCTGTGGACTGGAACAAGCCTGATAAAGAAGGGTTCAAAAACTTTATGGAGGTAATGGACCGTAGCAAAAACATGCATGTACTTGTTCACTGTTCATTCAACTCAAGGGCATCTGCGTTTGTATATTTGTACCGACGGTCAGCTACGGCGGGAAGTAAGGATCAGGATTACCAGGTGATGGAAGAGATCTGGGAAAGGAACCGTGGGTATGAATTGCGTAGCAGTCCTCAATGGATCAGCTTCATCAACGAAATGTCCGTATCCGGAGTCAAATAGGCAAAACACGCATTCACCATATTTGATCTCTGGTTTGGGTATTGCAGATAGCATTGGCGCATGACAAACCAGGTTTTTGAATTCGAATACCCGCGCGTGCTCAGCATCGCGGGCTCAGACAGCGGCGGCGGCGCGGGCATACAGGCTGACCTCAAGACCTTTGCGGCGCTGGGTTGCTACGGCATGACGGCCATTACCGCGCTGACGGCACAAAACACACTGGGCGTGCGCGCCATCCACGGCGTGCCGCCGCAGATGCTGCGCGACCAGATTGACGCGGTGGTCGAGGACATCGGCGTTCACGCCGTCAAGATCGGAATGCTGCACGCGCCCGAGATTGTTCATACCGTTGCAGAAGCCATAGACCGCCATGGGCTGCAGCACGTGGTGCTGGACCCCGTGATGGTGGCGACCAGCGGTGCCGTGCTCATCGACAACCCGGCGATTGCCGCGCTGGTCAAGGAACTCTTTGGCCGCGCCGTTGTGGTTACGCCCAACCTGGATGAAGCGTCATTGCTGGTGGGCCGCAAGCTGAACAATGAGGATGATATGGAAGCCGCCGCGCATGAGTTGCTGGCCAAGGGTGCGAACGCCGTGCTGCTCAAGGGCGGCCATCTGGCCGGTGAAGTCGTCAGCGACCTGCTGATGGGCAAGGACGGCACACCGCACTGGATGCGGGCAGCGCGCATCCACAGCGCCAATACGCACGGAACAGGCTGCACGCTGTCATCGGCGATTGCAGCCCACCTGGCGCTGGGCCATACGCTGGTCAATTCTGTGGAAGCTGCGCGCAGCTACATACGGCTGGCGCTGGAGGCGGGTGCCAGGGTCAGGACAGGGGCGGGAAGCGGCCCGCTGAACCACAGCCACGCGCCGCACGCCATGCTGCTGACCCCGCTGAAGGCGTGAGACAGCTCAGGCGGTAGCTACAGTCCTGACCGGTGTGTCGCTGGTAAAGCGTGCCAGCACAAAGGTCAGCACCAAAGTCGGCAGCGCGGCGCCCAGGCTGGGCATCAGCTGCGCGCAGAGGTGGTAGCAGAGCACACCGGTAAACCAGATCGCCACGGCGCTGTAGTTCACCTTTCTTTCGCCCACCAGCCGGGCGATGTTGCCCCGACCGGTCAGACGGGCGAGGATCACGCCATACAGCGGCACAAACACGGAGCTCAGCATCAGCAAAAACGGCTCCAGGCTGTGCATGGGCAGCACCATGGCCAGGGCGGTGCACACCACGGCCATGAGCACGCCCCAGCGGCGTACCGTCCAGCCCGGCTTCAGGCTGTGGCCGGCGACAGAGCCCGAGTACAGATCGCCATAAGCGTTGTCGACCTCGTCGATCAGGATCAGGCCGAGCGCGATCAGCCCGCCTTGCGCCAGCAGCAGTGCGGTGACCAGATCGGTGCTGGGCGTGGTGATGGCGACCAGCACGCCGAGGCCATAACACCAGATGTTGGCAATCGCATAACCCAGCCAGGTGCCGCGCAAGGTGTTTTTGCCGTCGCGGCCGTGGCGCGCAAAGTCCGCCACCAGCGGCAGCCATGACACAGGCATGGCGATCACCAGGTCCAGCGCCGACAGGGTGCTCATGCCGCCGTCGCCGGGCTTGTTCCAGAGGGCGCCAAGACCTTGTGCGTTGGCTTTGGCAAGAAACTGCCAGGTCAGCCAGAGCAGCGACAGGATCACGAGCGGCAAACCGAAGCGGCCTATGAACTTGCGCACCAGGCTGACCATGGAGCCCGACAGCAGCGCAATCAACACGCCACCCCACAGCAGGGTTGCCAGCAAGGGCCAGAGGCTGGAGGCAAAACCGCCTGACTGGCGCGCAATCGCCACCGTGCCGTCGCGCATGACGACCAGCTCGAAGGTCGTCCAGCCGACCAGTTGAACCATATTGAGCAGCACTGGCAGTTTTGCAAAACTGCTGCCGTAAGTCGCGTGCATGAGGCCGGAACTGGAGAGCCCGCTGTCGCAGCCAAGCTTTGCCGTCCAGGCCAGCAAACCTGCACCGAGGATGGAGCCCAGAACAATCACCATGGCCGCCTGTTTTGCGCCCAGCGCTGGCACCAGGTAAGCGCCTATCTGCATGACCAGCAGGCCTACGCCCAGGCTTAGCCACAGCGATGCATGGTCGCGAAAGCCGAAAGAACGTTCGCTGGCGGGCAGCGGAGTGAGCGCGGTGTTGGCGCCGTCGGCATTTGGAGATGTGTGGGTTGTCGCCATGTTCTGATCTTTGATTTTTGATTCACGCGACGCTATCAATTCAGTAGCTGCCCACGTGCGTATCTATTGGTCTGGAGGCCGATTTGATGCCTGAAACTGGCCTTTTTGAAGCCCTTTTCAAGCATTTTGACACTCGGTACGCGTCACTGGATGCCCGAAAACAGCTGTAATAGCTAATATAGCTGTTTTGACGCCTGCGATGCGCTTGTCAGGCGGGCGGGGTATCGGGCGCAACGCCCAGCAACTTGTGCAGGCGCGGGCTGGTAGTGGTGTATTGCAGCAGGGTTTCCTTGCCGGGGAAGACAATCTCTGCCGCACCGAAAGCAGCCAGCGCGCTTTCATGAAAACCGCTGAGGATGAGTTTCTTTTTGCCGGGGTAGGTGTTGATGTCACCCACCGCAAAGATGCCCGGAATGCTGGTGGCAAATGTGGCAGTGTTGACCTTCACCTGCTTGCGTTCCATGTCCAGGCCCCAGCCAGCGACCGGCCCGAGCTTGGGCGACAGGCCCTGCATTACGAGCAGCGTATCTGCCGGCAGCGGGGCGATATTGCCGTCGACATCAGTGACCAGGGCCGCAGTCAGTTGGCCGCCTGACTCTTCATACGCCGTCACCTGGCCGACCTTGAACTGCAGTGCGCCGCCTTCGCGCAGCGCCTCGATCATCAGCACCATGTCGGCATCGGCCTGGAAGACATCGCGCCTGTGCAACAGCGTCACGCTTTTGGGCTGGTCGGCATCGAGCGTGGCCAGGCGCATGGCCCAGCCGAGGGCGGTGTCGTCACCGCCGACAACCAGCACATCCTTGCCCGCAAAATCGCTGGTGTTCCCGACGCGGTAAAGCAGCTGGCTGCCTTCAAACCTGTCCAGGCCTTCGACGCGCAGCTTCTTCGGCTGGAAGGCGCCTACGCCGGATGCAAGGAAGATGGTTTTGGCGAGGAAGTGCGTGCCACGGCTTGTTTCCACGTGGAAGCGACCATCGGGCTGCTTTTCAACAACGCTGACTTCCTGCTCCAGGTGAAAAGGCGGGGTAAAGGGCGTCAGCTGCCTGAGCAGGCTGGCGACCAGTTCGCGCCCGGTGCAGTGCGGCGTGCCGGGGATGTCGTAAATCGGTTTGTCGGGGTAAAGCTCGATGCACTGGCCGCCCACATACGGCAGTGAATCAACCACGTGGGCCTTGATGTCCAGCAGACCCAGCTGGAAAACCTGAAACAGGCCAACTGGCCCCGCGCCGATAACCAGTGCGTCGGTGGAGATCATTTCGTGTTGCCAGCGGACACCGCGGAACCGGCTTTGCCGGGCCGCTGGTGTCGCCCCCTGCAAGGGGGGTAGGTGCTACACGAAGTGAGCATCCGGAGGGGGTGTTACCGGACAAGCTCGTCGAGCTTGCCAACCTTGTCTTTCCAGTCATCAGCGTCAGGCAGTGGGTCCTTGCGCTTGGTGATGCTTTTCCAGCCATCAGCGCGTGCCAGATCGGCATTGATCTTGATGAAGTGCAACTGGTCTGCAGGCACATCTTCTTCGGCATAGATGGCGTTGACCGGGCATTC
Organism: Polaromonas sp.; assembly: GCF_016185115.1. Taxonomy (GTDB): domain Bacteria; phylum Pseudomonadota; class Gammaproteobacteria; order Burkholderiales; family Burkholderiaceae_C; genus Polaromonas. The sequence goes on from NZ_JACPOF010000004.1 coordinate 256,637, forward strand.
GGGGATGCAGACCGCGCAGTCTATGCACTCGTCCGGATCGATCACCAGCATGTTGGGGCCTTCGCGGAAACAATCCACGGGGCACACGTCCACGCAATCGGTGTATTTGCAGCGGATGCAGGCGTCGGAAACGATGTGAGTCATGGTGTGTCTATCGGGGCGGATCGGTGGAAACCCTAGATTTTAAGGGCTTTCCGTTGGCATTTTCTGAAGGGGTTAAACCAGGATCAAAGAACGAGCAAAGCGCCCGAGGTCTTGTGCGACGCGGTGTCTACCAATACCAGCGATCCCAGCACGCGCGATTGCTTGTAGGGCAGGGCGGCAATCGGCTCCAGCAGCGCGAGTTCAATCACGCCGATGGCGTTGGCATCGAGCTGGGCGGCGTCATGGCTTTCCAGCGTGTTGATGTTGATGTGGCTCACGATGCGTTTGACCTTGGCCTTGACCCAGCGGTGCCCATGCAGCGCAAGGTACATGCGTCCCGGCACCAGCGGTTCTTCGTCCATCCAGGCCACAGTGGCGGTGATCTGGTTTGAGCCCAGCGCGGGTTCGAAACCACCTGCAGCCAGCAACCAGTCGCCGCGCGAGACATCAAGCTCGCGGTCCAGGATGATGCCTGCGCTGTGGCCGGCCTTCACGTCCTTCGGCTGGCGTGCGTGGTCCAGCACCTGCGCCACTTTGGCGGTTTTGCCGCCCGGCAGCACGGTGATCTCCTGGCCTGGTTTGACATCACCACTGGCTATGCGGCCCCAGAACACGCGGCGGCCCTGCGAGGTGTCCGAGCTTGAAGAAAACTTCTCGACCCACTGCACGGGAAAGGCAAACGGCGCAGTGTCTGCCGGCGTCGCAGGCAATTGCTCAAGCAGCTGCAGCAGGCCGGGGCTGTTGTAGCCGCACCAGCCGGGGTTGGCATCGACCACGTTGTAGCCGATCAGCGCCGACACCGGGATGATGGCCTTGACGGGGATTTGTGCTTCGTCTGCAAACCTGTTGAGTGCCGCGCTGATGTGGGCGAAAGCGACGTCCGGCTTTTCAACCGCATCCAGCTTGTTCACGGCGAACACGATGGAGGTCACGCGCAGCAGGTTGACCAGCAGCGAATGGCGGCGGGTTTGCGGCAACAACTCTGGCAAGGCAGATTGCCAGTCGAGCTTGGTCGCATCGACCAGCACCACGGCGGCGTCGGCGCTTGAAGCCGCGGTGACCATGTTGCGGGTGTACTGCTCATGGCCCGGCGCGTCGGCAATGATGAACTTGCGTGCGGCGGTGTTGAAGTAGCGGTAGGCCACGTCAATCGTGATGCCCTGTTCACGCTCGGCCTGCAGGCCGTCGGTGAGCAAGGCCAGGTCGGTCTGGCCGCCGCGCTGAACACCGGCCAGCTGATCCTGCAGCACGGTCTTGCTGTCAACCAGCAGGCGACCGATCAGCGTGCTCTTGCCGTCATCGACGCTGCCGCAGGTGACAAAACGCAATGCTGCGCGGGTGTCCTGCTCGGTGGCCGCGGCGGTATTCTGTCGTTCGTCGAGGACTGCTGCTTGGATAGTCGAAGTGTTCATGTTGATCTCAAAAAATGCGGTGTCTTCGCCAGTGGGGGCCGAGGGTCCGGCTTTGCCGGCCCCAGGCGCCGCCCCTGGGGGAAGCGGGCATAGCCCGCTACGGGGAGAGCCTAAAAGTAGCCTTCCTTCTTGCGTTTTTCCATGGACGCATCGGACGTCTTGTCGTCCATGCGCGTCGCGCCGCGCTCGCTGACATCGGCGGCCAAAGTTTCGAGCACCACATCGGATGCATTGGCGGCGGGGCTGTCCACAGGGCATGTGCAGGTGATGTCACCCACGGTGCGAAAACGCACGGTCTTTTCGACCGCCACTTCGCCGTCTTTCAGAGGCGTGAGTTCAGTCACCGGGACCAGCAGGCCCTTGCGCTCGACGACCTGGCGCTGGTGCGCGTAGTAGAGCGACGGCAGTTCGATGTTCTCGCGTTCAATGTATTGCCACACATCAAGCTCGGTCCAGTTCGAGATCGGGAACACGCGGAAATGCTCGCCGGGCTGCAAACGGGTGTTGAACAGCGTCCACAGCTCGGGGCGCTGCGCCTTGGGCTGCCACTGGCCGAAGGCGTCGCGGTGCGAGAAGATGCGCTCCTTGGCGCGTGCTTTTTCTTCATCACGGCGGGCTCCGCCAATCAGCGCATCAAAGCGGAACTCGTCGATCGCTTCCAGCAGCGTGACCGACTGGTGCACATTGCGCGACTCGCCCGGGTGGGCCAGGCGCACGGTGCCGCGCTTCATTGAATCTTCAACACTGCGCACGATGAGGTTGGCGCCCAGTTGTTTGGCACGGTAGTCGCGGAAGTCGGTCACTTCATGGAAGTTGTGGCCGGTGTCAATCATCAGCAGCGGGTAGGGAATGCGGCCTTCGCCAAAAGCTTTTTCCGCGCATTTGAGCAGCACCAGCGAATCCTTGCCGCCCGAGAACAGCAGGGTGGGGCGCTCAAAGGCGGCTGCCACTTCGCGCAGGATGAAGATGGCTTCTTCTTCCAGCGCGTCGAGGTGGGCATTACTCAGGTGATTGAGGTGGCCCAGCAATTGGGGTTCTGTTCTGGCGTTCATAGGGGGGCTTTTCGGTAGGAGCAGAAGGTCAGTGCTGGACGTGCAGGCCGCATTCGCGGTTGTCTTCGCCCTTGGTGGGGTCCACGTAGTCAAAATTGTTGGGCAGACCGTGGGCCGCGCAATACTCGTAAAGGTCTTTCGAGGACCAGTGCAGCAGCGGCGCAACCTTGATCAGGCCGTCGGGGTTGACGCTCACAGGGTCCATCTGCGCGCGCACGGCGGTGTCGGTGGCGCGCAGCGCGGTGAACCAGACCTGAGGTGCAGTTTCGTGCAGGGCGCGGGTGAAGGGCTCGAGCTTGACTTCTTCGGTGAAGGCCGCGTGGCGCGGGTCGTCCAGCGCCGGGGTCGCACCTTCGACTGCTTCGCGGTGCGCACGCGAACGGCGCGGCAGGTAGATGTGCAGGTCCAGATTGAGCAGCTTTGTCACTTCGTCGGCGAAGCGGTAGGTGGCTTCGGTGTTGTAGCCGTTGTCCATCCAGATAACCGGAACTTTCGGATTGGCGCGGGTCACCATGTGCAGGATGACGGCCTCGAAGGGACGGAAGTTGGTGGTGACTATGGTGGGCTTGTGCAGGCCGACAGCCCAGTCCACCAGGCCCTGCGCATTGCGGCCCAGCTCTGCGTTGATGTGTGCGAGGTCCATTGGCTTTTCAATTACTTCGGTCATGTCATGCCTCCACAGGATGGGCAAAGTGGGGTTCGGCCTGCACCGCATCGCCCTGGTATTTGCCGGCCTGGTAACCGGGGTAGTTGCGCAGCACGCGCTCGGCGACGGCCAGGTCCTGGTCGGCGCGCAGCACAGCGGTGGTGAAACCGCTCCGTTCCATTTGTGCGAGCTGGTCGACCAGTACGTCGCCGGTGGCGCGGATCTCGCCCTTGAAGCCCAGGCGGCGGCTCAGCAAAAAAGCCTGGCTGAAGGCGCGGCCGTCTGTGAACTTCGGAAAGTGCAGGTCAATGCGCGTCACGCCATCAAGGGAGACATCCCTCGGGTCTGCGTCGTTGGCGATCTGCAGGCTGTTCTGGCCAGCGGCGGCTTCGTGTGCTGAAGAGGCAATCAGTTTCATGATGTTGTGTTCTTTCAGGCGGCCTGTTCAGCCAGCTCGGCGTTCTTGCCGGTGACGGCAAAGCGCGCACCATTGGCCGCAGCCTTGAAGGGTTCGACACCGACGCGGCGCAGGGTGTCGATAAAGGTTTCCTGTTTGTCGCCGGTGGCAATGCGGTGTTCACGGTAGGTGTCCAGCACGGCCTCAATCACTTCAGGCACTTCGGCTGCAGAGAAAGACGGGCCGACAACCTTGCCGGTGGCAGGCGCGCCCGACAGCGTCGAGCCATCAGAGCCGCCCAGCGTGATTTGGTACCACTCCTTGCCGTCCTTGTCGACGCCCAGGATGCCGATGTGGCCGCTGTGGTGGTGGCCGCAGGAGTTGATGCAGCCGCTGATGTGCAGGTCAATCTCGCCCAGGTCGTGCAGTTCATCCAGGTCCTGGTAGCGCAGCGTGATGGCTTCGGCCAGCGGCAGCGAGCGCGCATTGGCCAGCGAGCAGAAGTCACCGCCGGGGCAGGCGATCATGTCGGTCAGCAGGCGGATGTTGGGGCGTGCAAAACCGGCCTTGCGGGCGGCTTTCCAGAGCTCGGGCAACTGGTCGCAGCGCACCCATGGCAGCACCAGGTTCTGGTCGTGCGTGACGCGCACTTCACCGGCGCTGTACTGGTCTGCCAACTGAGCGGCGAGCTCAAGCTGGTCGGCGGTGGCGTCGCCAGGCGCCTGGCCCAGGCGCTTGAACGACAGCGTGACGATGCGCAGGTCGGGGTTTTTGTGCGGCGCCACGTTCTGCTGCAGCCAGCGGCCGAACTCAACGTCGTCCTCTGCAGCGGCGCGCAGGATGTTGGCAATCTTGGCTTCTGCATCGGTACGGTTGCAGCTCAGGTCTGGTGCTTCAAAGGATGCTGAGACGCGGTCCAGCTCGGCCTGCGTGATGGTGTGCGGCGCACCGTCGAGCTCGATGATGTCCTTGTACTCGGCCTCGACCTGGTCGGTGAACTTCTGGCCTTCGGCTTTGACCAGAATCTTGATGCGCGCCTTGTACATGTTGTCGCGGCGGCCAAAGCGGTTGTAGGCACGAACCACGGCTTCGAGGTAATTGAGGATCTGGTTCCACGGCAGAAACTCGCGGATGACCGTGCCCAGGATGGGCGTACGGCCCATGCCGCCACCGACCATGACACGAAAGCCCAGCTCGCCGGCGTCGTTCTTCAGCATGTGCAGGCCCACGTCATGCCAGGCCGTGGCGGCGCGGTCTTCAAGGGCACCGGTGATGGCGACCTTGAACTTGCGCGGCAGAAAGGCGAACTCGGGGTGCAGCGTGCTCCACTGGCGCATGATTTCTGCGTAGGGGCGCGGGTCGGCCAGCTCGTCAGCAGCAATGCCTGCACGCTCGTCGCTGGTGATGTTGCGTATGCAGTTGCCGCTGGTCTGTATGCCGTGCATGTTGACGCTGGCCAGCAGGTCCATCACGTCGGCAGACTTGTCGAGCGGGATCCAGTTGTATTGCACGTTCTGGCGCGTCGTGAAGTGGGCGTAGCCCTTGGTCAGGTGGGTGTGGACCGATTTGCCTCCGGGGAGCGGTATGGCGCCGAGCTTGTCCTGCGCGGCCTGGGCTTCTTCAAACAGCGCGTTGTTGGGCTGGTCATAGTCGCGGGCAATTTTCGCCAGCACACGCAGTTGGGCGGTGGATAGCTCGCCGTAAGGCACGGCCACGCGCAGCATGGGCGCATAGCGCTGCACATACCAGCCGTTTTGAAGGCGCAGCGGGCGGAATTCATCTTCGGCAAGGGTGCCGGCCTTCCAGCGGGTGAGCTGGTCGCGGTACTGGTTGGCGCGCGCCTGCACAAACTGGCGGTCAAATTCTGTGTATTGGTACATGGCTATCGATATTTCAAGCAGGGATACGAGAAAATTTTGCTTTTAATTAGATGGAAATCAGTTTCGCGCCGGCGTAGGCCAGCAGCATGGACAGCAATGAGCGAATCACCCTGTCAGGCGTTTTGTGCATCAGGAATGTGCCCAGCCAGATACCGGGGAGCGATCCGGCCAGCAGCTTGAGCAGCAAGGGCCAGTCTACCGAACCTATGGACGCATGACCCAGGCCCGCGACCAGCGTCAGCGGCACGGCGTGGGCGATGTCGGCGGCCACAATGCGCGGCAGCGGCAGGGCGGGGTAAAGCAGCATCAGCACAATCACGCCTATGGCACCGGCGCCCACGGACGTCAGCGTGACCAGCGTACCGATCACGGCGCCAAAAGCGATGGGCAGGGCCCAGTGACGCGCGCGGGTGGCCTGATCCAGCAATTCGGGTGCAATGCTGGTCGGGGCGGCCTTGCCGCGCAGGGCCTTGTAGAGCGTGGCGCCGGCCGTCAGGATGAGCGCAATGCCCAGGGTTGTGGTCATTACCGCCTGCGTCGCCGGGTTGGCGGGGCCCACGCGGTTGAGGATGTAAAGCGTGAGCAGCGTGGCCGGAATGCTGCCGGCAGCCACCTGGCCCACGATGCGCCAGTCCACCACTCTGGACCTGGCCAGGCTGACCGTGCCGCCAAACTTGGTGGCGGCTGCAAAAAGCAGGTCGGTGCCAATCGCCAGATGCGGTTTGATGCCGAAAAAGAAGATCAGGATGGGCGTCATGAGGGAGCCGCCGCCAACCCCCGTCAGGCCAACGACCAGGCCCACGGCAAAGCCGGCAAAAACAAAGGCAAACTCATGCATAGGCAGTGAATGTAGGGGTATACCTTATGGGAACAAACTACAAATTTGTTCTGCCGTTATGTGGATAAGCTTATTCACCAGTGTTCATGCGGGTTTGCGGCCGCTGGATGGCCTTGCCGGGCGGGGTTGTCCGTGAGGCCGTTTCACGGATAAATATCTCCCGCATAATCCAGACCCATGCAAAACACGGGTGGTGGGGACGTCAGGCGGATTTTTGTCAAGGTGTTCGGGTTCAGTGACGTCGAACGCCACGCCCTCAACACGGTTTTTCGCCTGTCCGAATCCCGGCCCGTGGTCTATGCCCACTGGAACGAAGACGCCCCCGAAAAAGCCCAGGTGGCGCTGGTCGATGGTGACAGCTGGGAGGCCACCATAGAGCTGGCCAACCCGGGCAACGACAAACTCACACTGATCTGGGTCGGCGAGCGGCCAGCCAGCAACGCCGCACTGGTTTTTGAGCGCCCGCTGCAGTGGGTAGCCATTCTTGAAGGTCTGGACGGTATTTATGCCCCGGCGGCCGCCCTTGATTTTGACGTTTCGGCACCGGTGTTGCGGGATCTGGACTTTGATCTCGACCTTGATGCCATACCGGATGGCCATGGCAGCGATGCCGACACGACGACAGAACCGGCCCAGCTGGAGGAGGCCGCGCCAGAGCAACTGGGCGAACGCGTCCTGGTGTTAGAGGCCGATCCGGATGCCCGGCTCTACCTGCGCGCCAAGCTGGCCAATGCCGGGCTGCTTTTTGTGGATGAAGCCGTCACCGGGGCCCAGGCGCTGGCTTTTTTGGCCACCCACAGCTATGTACTCGCCCTGATTGATGTGGGTGTCGCCGATATGGACGGATGGCAGCTGGTGGGCAAGGCCAGCGGCAAGCTGGAGGGCACAGGGCATGTGGTCGTGATGCGCGAGAAACTCTGGTTTCTGGACAAATGGCGCGCCCATTTCGCTGGCGCGAAGGCTGCGCTGGTCAAGCCTCTGCATCCGCGCGAACTCAAGCGCCTGCTGGCAGACATCGGGCGGCCGGTGCGGCAGCACTGAAGCTCCTCAAGCGCCCTGTACACCGCTTGCCGGGCGACACACCGGATAGTGCGCGCATCTCAAATGCTACAAAATCAATAGCTGCGCACGTGCGTATCCATTGGCCTTACGGCACTTTTGACCCCTAAAAATGACTCTTTTCCGGCTTTTTGATCGCCGGCAGACCTGTTTTAGGCGTGTCTGGACAGTATTTAAAGATAATGCATCATGAATAAAGCCTTATCGATTAATGATTTATATTTGACTCATTAAGTCGATGAGGCCATCACCGCGCATACCTGTGGCTCAAAAAATGGCAAAAAATCGGCTCCAAAGTGCCATTTTTGAGTGCCATTTTGGCCTCCAGCCCTTTAAATACGCACGTGAGAAGCTATTGATTTTGTAGCAATTTCGGGCCGGACCGGTCAACCCGACACCCCTGTCAGGCCCTATCGGGCGCGGTTTGCAGCGCTCTGGCCAGCCGCAGCTCCAGCGGCAGCGGTTCACCATGCAGCCGGGCGGCCATCAGCTCCGCGCAGAGGTAGGCAAAGCTCAGGCCGCGAGAGCCCATGCCGGTGCAGAGCCAGACCTGCGCCTGATTTTCTGAAGCGATGGGCGACAGCACCGGTAGCCTGCCGGGCGTTGCGCAGCGTACGCCTGCCCAACCCTGAACATCAGCGGGCTGGGGCAAATCCAGACCCGGGAGCAGCTCGCCCAGTTTCAGCAGGTTGTCGATGTGATCCTGCGGTTTGAGGTCTTCGCGTTCTTCGTCCCGCTCGAACGTCGCGCCAAACATGGACACCATTCCCTGCGCCAGCGGCACGGCGGGGATAAAACTGCCGTGGCCATTGACCGGCATCTGGCCTGCGCCAGCCATAGCGTCCGACCACGACACCTGGCCACGAATGGCCTGCAGGGCGGGCGGCTTGCCCGTCACGCTTGCAGCAAGCCCCAAGGAGCCGAAGCCTGCAGCGATGACCACCAGTTCTGCTTCTGCCAGGGTATGGCCGACTTCGTCCTTGAGCTGCCAGCTTCCCTTGTCTGAAACAAGACCCGCCACTTTGGCCTTGCCGCGCCAGCTCACACCGGGCGTTGCCAGCCAGGCTTTGACCAGGCTGGCAGGCTTGACCCACGCTGCGGCTGAATGCCTGAAAGCCTTGTCGCTGACCGTCAGGCCGTTGGCAGCAAGCTCCCCGGCATCAGCCATGCGGCTCCAGTCGCTGGCTGCTTCAGGCCAGGCCTGGGTGAGGTCTGTGGGCAGGTGTTTGTCCGCATCGGGCATCACGCGCTGCAGCACGCCGGTGTGCTGCCAGTCTTCTTTATCAGTGAGCAGTGCCTTGCATTGATGCAGTGTCATGCGCGCACCGTTGCGCGACAGCCGTGACAGCAGGCTGTCGTCGGGCGATACATGCGGCGCCACCAATCCTGCAGGCAGGCCGGATGCGCCTGCGGCCGGGACGTCGGCCTCATCGAGCACATCCACACGCCAGCCGCGCCTGGCCAGGCTGGCGGCGACGGCTGCACCTGCAAGGCCGCTACCCACGACCACGCAATGTCCGGGTTGAAGCGTCGCAATCGGGTGGGTGTCGGCCGGCAGTTTGGGTTCCCACGCCGGGTTGTATTCACCCTGCAGGTTGTCGCGCTTGGGCGGAATGCCCGGGGTCTTGCGCACCACAAAACCGGCCTGCGACAGCGCATCGCGCACGGCGCGTGCAATCGTCCAGGTGGCGATGCGTGTACCGCGCCGGCAGCAGCGCGCAACGGCCTTGAAAGTGTGTATGTCCCAGATGTCCGGATTCTTCTGGGGGCTGAAACCGTCCAGGTAAACCGAATCGGCTTCAAACTGCTGCTGTTTCAGCACGGCCTTGGCGTCGCCTATGCAGAGCGTCAGCAACACGCGGCCTTGCTCAAAACTGAGGCGGTGAAAGCCCGGCAGCAGGCCCCACAGGTGAGAGTGCAGTTCGGTCGCAAACGGAACAAGGTGGGGGTGGGCCTGCGCGCTGCGCAGCACATCGTCAGCGCTGGCGGGGAAGGCCTCTGTCGACACGAAGTGCAGCATGCGCGGCCGGTCAGGGTCGGCCTTCCAGGCCTGCCAGGTGACCAGAAAGTTCAGGCCCAGGCCAAAGCCGGTTTCAAGAATGCGCCATTGCGGCTGGCCCTTCCAGGCTGCAGGCAACCCGCAACCGGCCAGAAAAACATCACGCGCCTGCTCCAGGCCGCCCAGTTCACTGCGGTAGCGGTCGCCAAAACGGGGGCTGTAGGGTGCGCCGCTGGCCGTGCCGTCTTCCAGCCAGTCGATCACTTCAGCCATGGCTGATCAGTATGAGATTAACTTTTGGCGACGACGCTATTAACTTCAATCCGAGGCAAGCAGGGGCCGCGGAACCGGCTTTGCCGGGCCGCAGGCGCAGCGGCCCCCTCGGGGGGCAGCGCAGTACGCGAAGCGACAAGCGTGGGGGCCTTATTGTGGAGGAGGCACGTAGCCTTGGACAGCGTCGGCCCCTTCGCCGAAAAAGTGCTTTTCCATCTGGCGGGCCAGGTACTGGCGGGCGCGCAGGTCGGCCAGGTTCAGGCGGTTTTCATTGACCAGCATGGTTTGCTGCTTCATCCACTCTGCCCAGGCCTGCTTGCTGACCTCTTCCCAGAGGCGTTTGCCCAGGGGGCCGGGGTAGGGCGGAAAGTCCAGTCCTTCGGCTTCTACGCCGAGCTTGATGCATTTGACCATTCGTGCCATGTGGGGTCTTCTTTCTGCTGTTGCGCCGCTTGTAGGCGCTTATCTTAGGATGATTTAGATATAAAGAACTGAATATTTATTCGTTCCAGTTTTCAAGTCCTGCTTTCAGAATCCAGTTTGTTCGCTAATAAACGTATCACCTGGAAGAAAGAACAAGCCATGACTTCACGCCGCCACTTTATCAATGTTTCAGCCCAGACCGCCCTGACCGTCGCTTTGGGCGCATCGCTGGCAGGGTCTGCCTTGCCGGTTTTTGCACAGGCAAAGCCGCCAGTAACGCTGCTCAATGTGTCTTATGACCCGACACGCGAGCTGTATGTCGAGTACAACGCCGCCTTTGCCAAATACTGGAAGGCCAAGAGCGGCCAGGACGTGACCATCAAGCAGTCGCACGGCGGCTCGGGCAAGCAGGCGCGCTCCATCATCGATGGCCTGGATGCCGACGTTGCAACGCTGGCCCTGGCAGGTGATACCGACGCGCTGGTAAAAAACGGCGGCTGGCTGGCTCCCGACTGGCAGAAAAAACTCCCGCACAACGCGTCGCCCTACACCTCGACCATCGTGCTGGCTGTGCGCCAGGGCAACCCCAAGGGCATCAAGGATTGGGATGACCTGATCAAGCCCGGCATCACCGTCATCACGCCCAACCCCAAGACATCCGGCGGCGCCCGCTGGAACTACCTCGCCGCATGGGAGTTCGCCAAACGCAAGTACGGCAGCGATGCCAAAGCTAAAGAGTTTGTCGCCAAGCTGTACGGCAACGTCTCGGTGCTGGACACCGGCGCACGCGGCTCCACCATCACCTTTGCACAGCGTGCACAGGGCGATGTGCTGATCGCCTGGGAGAACGAAGCCTACCTGCTCGAAAAAGAGTTCGGCGCCAAGTTCGACGTGATCGCACCGTCACTGAGCATCCTGGCCGAGCCTGCAGTGGCCGTGGTCGACAAGAACGTCGACAAGAAGGGCACACGCGCAGTGGCCGAGGAATACCTCAAGTACCTGTACTCCGAAGAAGGCCAGGACATCGCCGGCAAAAACTTCTACCGCCCTGCGGTGTCGCAGAAAGCCATTGCCAAGTACGCCAAGCAGTTCCCCAAGCTGAACCTGTTCACCATAGACCAGGCCTTCGGTGGCTGGACCAAGGCTGACAAGGAGCACTTTGCAGACGGTGGCTCCTTCGACCAGATCTACACGAAAAAATAGGCACGCCCCGTAGCGGCCCCTGGCCGCTTCCCCCTTGCAGGGGCGCCAGCTGCGGCCCGGCGAAGCCGGTTCCGCGCTGGCACTTGCGAAGACGGGGGAGTGGGTCAATGGAACGTCAAGACAAATCAGGGAGAACAATTAAATGAGTACGCAGCCCACCGTGCTGCTGATTGCAGGCAGCCCCTCCGAGCCTTCGCGCTCGGTGGCACTGCTTGATTCGGTAGGGCAACGTTTGAGTCGTGTGCCGGGGCTGTCGCTTGACCGCCTGAACATACGCACGCTGCCTGCTTCGGCCTTGCTGCTGGCCGACTGGAAACACCCGGCGGTCATCTCGGCGATTGAGCAGGTGGCCAGGGCCCAGGTGCTGGTGATTGCTACGCCGGTCTACAAGGCCGCCTACAGCGGCTTGCTCAAGGTGTTTCTTGATCTGCTGCCGCAAACCGCGCTGGCGGGCAAGACGGTATTGCCGCTGGCCACAGGCGGTAGCCCCAACCACATGCTGGCGCTGGACTACGCCTTGCGGCCGGTGCTGCAGGCGCTGTCGGCACGCCACATACTGCCGGGCGTGTACGCCACCGATACGCAGGTGCCGCAAGCCGCCGACAAGACTTACGCCATAGGTGCGGACATCACCGCGCGGCTCGACGATGCGGTGGTGAACCTGATTTCCGAAGGCCTGCGTTTGCCGGCCACCACGGGCTTTGAACCTGTGCCGTTTTCAAGGGTGCGATGTAGCGTTTAACGCTTTCTGCAGCGCACCGCCGGGTGCCTGCGCCACTCCTCCCGTTCACTGAATATTTTGCAAGCGCAAGAAGCATACGAAGCGCAGCAGGGCAGAGCCTTGCCGGCACCGATTGAAAACACAAAAAGGAATCGAAAAAATGACACGTACATCCAACCCTTACAGCCCCCTCGGCAATGAGCCGGCAAGGCGCACCCGACTACAGGCCCTGAAAGACAGCGCACTGGCCGTGCTGCTGGTGGGCGCTGCAGCGCTTGCGGTCAGCCTGCTGTCCATGCCTGTCGCCCGGGCACAGGACAAGGTCGAGCTGCGCATTGGTTACCAGAAGTCTGCCAGCCTGTTTGTGCTGCAGAAGGCGCAGGGCACGCTTGAAAAGCGCCTGCAGCCGCTCAATGCCACGGTGAAGTGGGTGGAGTTCCCCGCAGGTCCCCAGCTGCTTGAAGGCCTGAACCTGGGCGCGGTGGATGTCGGGTATGTCGGCGAAGCACCGCCCATCTTTGCCCAGGCCGCAGGCGCCAAATTTGCCTATATCGGCTACGACCCGGCAGCGCCCGAGGCGGAAGCCATCCTGGTGCCCAGGGATTCCACCATCAAGTCGGTTGCCGAACTGAAGGGCAAAAAAGTGGTGCTCAACAAGGGCAGCAATGTGCATTACCTGCTGGTGAAACTGCTTGAGAAAAACAGGCTCAAGCTCAGCGACATCAATGTGGTCTACCTGCCCCCTGCTGATGCCCGCGCAGCATTCGAAAGCAAAAACGTCGACGCCTGGGTGATCTGGGACCCGTTCTCAGCCGCAGCTGAAAAAGCCATTGGTGCACGCGTGCTCGCTGATGGCACCGGCGTGGTCAACAACTACCAGTACTACCTTGGCGAGCGCAACTTTGTGGGCAAGAACCCCAAGGTCATACAGGCGCTGTTTGACGACTCTGTCGAGCGCGGCAAGTGGCTCAAGGCCAACATCAAGCAGGCGGCTGCGCAGATTGCGCCGCTGCAGAGTCTGCCGGTCGACGTGGTGGAACTCAGCCTCAAGCGTTACGAGTTCAACGTCAAGCCCGTGCCCGACAGCGTGATCGCTGACCAGCAGAAGCTGGCCGACACCTTCTTCGACCTCAAGCTCATTCCCAAGGCAATTGCCGTCAGGGATGCCGCATACAAACCTGCGCCCTGAGCGCCTTGGCTTAAAGGGAAATCACCATGAGCAACATCACACCGTTCCAGTTACGCCGCCGCTTCCTGAAGATCGCAGCGACTACCGCCGGCCTCTGGGGCCTTGGCCTGAGTGGCGCGAAAGCGCAGACCAGCAAGGCGCCAGAGCAGCTGCGGATTGGCTACCAGAAGTCAGCCGTCAACCTGGTCATCCTCAAGCAGCAGGGCGCGCTCGAAAAGCGCTTTCCCAATACCAGAATCACCTGGGCGGAATTCCCCGCCGGCCCGCAGTTGCTTGAAGCACTGGCCGTCGGCAGCCTTGAGTTCGGCCTGACAGGCGATTCGCCCCCCGTCTTTGCGCAAGCCGCCAGCAAGGAACTGCTCTACGTGGGCGCTGAGCCGCCCAAGCCCGACAGTTCGGCCGTGCTGGTGCTCAATGATTCGCCCATCAAAAACCTGGCCGGGCTCAAGGGCAAAAAGATTGCCTTGCAGAAAGGCTCGAGCGCGCACTACCTGCTGGTGCGGGCGGTTGAAAAGGCCGGCCTCACCTGGAACGACATCCAGCCGATTTACCTCGCACCGGCCGATGCGCGTGCCGCATTCGAGCGCAAGAGCGTGGACGCCTGGGCCATCTGGGACCCGTTTTATGCAGCAACAGAACTCGCCATCAAACCGCGCGTGTTGGCAACCGGGCGCGACCTGTCGAGCAACAACTCGTTTTATCTGGCATCGAAACCGTTTGTCACGCAGCACGAGTCGACCTTGCTGGTGCTGCTGCAGGAGCTGACGCGCGCTGACGGCATCGCGCAAAACAACCGCAAGGAGGCCATCAAGCTGGTCTCTGATTTCAGCGGCCTGGATGCCGGTGTGGTCAGCCTGTTCATTCAGCGCAGGCCGGCTTCACCCGTTGGGCCGCTCAGCGCCACCACGGTGGCAGACCAGCAACGTGTGGCCGATGCGTTTTTCAAACTTGGGCTGATTCCCAAACCCGTCAAGGTCGCAGACATCGTGTGGCGAATTGGGGTTACCCCCCGAAGCGGCCTGGCGGCCGCCTCCCCCTCAAGGGGGCGCCACCTGCAGCCCGGCGAAGCCGGTTCTGCGGTGGCACTGGCGAAGTCCCCTGTCACCGCTACATCAAGGAGTCTCTGATGCAGGTTTTCTGGTTTATTCCCACCCACGGCGACAGCCGGTATCTGGGCACGGGTGAGGGCGCACGCCAGGTCAGTTTTGACTACCTCAAGCAGGTCGCAGTCGCTGCAGACACCCTGGGTTACGAAGGTGTGCTTATCCCGACAGGCCGCTCGTGCGAAGACCCCTGGGTGGTGGCATCCAGCCTGCAGGCAGTGACCAAAAACCTGAAGTTCCTGGTGGCGGTGCGGCCCGGCCTGCACCAGCCCGCCCTGGCGGCACGCATGGCGGCCACCTTCGACCGGCTCTCGGGTGGCCGCCTGCTCATCAACCTTGTCACGGGCGGTGACAAGGCCGAACTCGAAGGTGACGGCGTTTTCCTGGATCACGCCGGGCGCTACGAACAGTCGGCCGAGTTCATCCGCATATGGCGCGAGATCATCGCGCGCAGCCATGCGGGTGAGAGTTATGACTTTGAAGGCAAACACCTCAGCGTCAAGGGCGCGAAGCTGCTGTACCCGCCCTTGCAGCAACCGTACCCACCGGTGTATTTCGGCGGATCGTCCGAGGCTGCACATGAGCTGGCGGCAGAGCAGGTCGATGCCTACCTGACCTGGGGTGAACCTCCCGCAGAAGTTGCCAAAAAGGTGGCTGATGTGAGGGCGAGGGCCGCAAAGCTCGGCCGCACCATCAAGTTCGGCATTCGCCTGCACGTCATCGTGCGCGAAACCGATGATGAGGCCTGGAAGGCGGCTGAAAGCCTGATCAGCAAACTCGATGACGAGACGGTAAGCCGCGCGCAAAGCGCATTTGCAAAGATGGACTCTGAAGGCCAGCGGCGCATGGCTGCCTTGCATGCGGGTGGCAGCAAGCGTACCCGCGCTGACCTCGAAATCAGCCCCAACCTGTGGGCTGGTGTCGGTCTGGTGCGCGGCGGTGCCGGCACTGCGCTGGTGGGCGACCCCAAAGCCGTAGCCGCACGCATTGAGGAGTACGCGGCGATTGGCCTGGACACCTTTGTGCTGTCGGGCTACCCGCACCTTGAAGAGGCCTACCGCTTTGCCGAGCTGGTGTTCCCGCTGCTGCCGCGCAAGCTGCAGGAGAAATTGCCTGGTACAGCCCTTAACGGCCCGTTTGGTGAAGTCGTCGCCAACAACTACCTGCCACGCAACATCGCTACCGCGCCCTCGCTGCGTGTGTCGCAAAGCTGAACTGAAAGATCACCATGACAGAACACGCAAGAGAGCTTCAGGTCACGCCGTTGCCGGACGCGGTCGATGCACCCGGTCTCGGGTTTCTGACAGCCGGCACTGTCGCGCCTGGCTACACGGTGTCGGCATTCCTGCGCGACTTTTTCCAGCGCGCCTTGCCCTGGGTCGTACCGGTGGGCCTGATCGCGCTCTGGCAAATTGCTTCGTCGCTGGGCTGGCTTTCAACCCGCGTGCTGCCCGCGCCATTGGAGGTCATCAAGGCCGCATGGACGCTGGCCGAATCGGGCGAACTCTGGACGCACGTCAAGGTCAGCGCCGGACGCGCGCTCGCCGGCCTCGCGATTGGCGGCGGCCTTGGCCTGGTCGTTGGCCTGCTCACGGGATCGGTCAGGTTTTTTGAAACCCTGCTGGATTCCACCATCCAGATGGTGCGCAACATTCCCGCGCTGGCGCTGATCCCACTGGTCATCCTGTGGTTCGGCATTGACGAGACGGCCAAGCTGTTTTTGATCTCGGTGTCGGTGTTCTTTCCCATCTATATCAACACCTTTCATGGCATACGCAATGTGGACCCGGGGCTGATCGAGATGGGCCGTACCTATGGGCTCACGCGCTGGCAGCTGTACCGCGAGGTCATCCTGCCGGGCGCGATGTCGTCCATTCTGGTGGGCCTGCGCTTTTCGCTGGGCCTGATGTGGGTGATCCTCATTGTCGCTGAAACCATCTCGGCGCAGGCCGGCATTGGCTACCTGACCATGAATGCGCGTGAATTTCTGCAGACCGATGTGGTGCTGGTCGGCATCCTGCTGTATGCGCTGCTCGGCAAGTTCGCCGACGTGTTTGCCCGCGGGCTTGAGCGCTACTGGCTGCGCTGGCACCCCGGCTACCAGAACCCCGGCGTTTAAGCGTTACAGGAGCCATCATGAGCATTGCTGAACTTAAAACCCCGCACCGGCAGTTTTCGCCATTTGAGGCAGAGGTCGCTGAAGGGCTGGCCGATACGCACAGCCCTGCGCCCACACGGGCTGCCAATGCAGGCAAGGGTGTGCGCCTTGAAATTCGCGGCCTGTCCAAAAAATACGGCGCGCGGCAGGTACTGCAGCACACCGAGCTGGTGATCGAGCCGGGCGAGTTCGTGGCCATCGTGGGGCGCAGCGGCTGCGGCAAATCAACCCTGCTGCGCCTTGTGGCCGGGCTTGAAGAAGCCACCGCAGGCACGATTCGCCTCGACGGCAAGGATGTGAAAGGCCTGAGCGACGACACCCGCATCATGTTCCAGGACTCGCGCCTGCTGCCGTGGCGGCGCGTGATTGACAACGTCACGCTCGGCCTCACCAAAGGCAGCCACGCCGCTGCCGCCGATGTGCTGGCCCAGGTAGGTCTCGCAGAACGCCAGCCCGACTGGCCAGCCAAACTCTCGGGCGGCCAGCGCCAGCGTGTGTCGCTCGCGCGTGCGCTGGTACACAACCCCAGGCTGCTGCTGCTGGACGAACCGCTGGGCGCGCTTGATGCGCTGACCCGCATAGAGATGCACCAGCTCATCGAAGGCCTGTGGCAGCGCAGCGGCTTTACCGCCTTGCTGGTCACCCACGATGTGCAGGAGGCCGTCGCCCTTGCTGACCGCGTGATATTGATTGAAGACGGCCGCATTGCGCTTGATGAACGCATCAACATCGCGCGCCCACGCCGCCATGACGACCCGCGCTTCGGCGAACTTGAAAGCCGCATCCTCAACCGTGTGCTGCAGCGCGCCAGTGACGACCTGCCTGAGCCCGACCGCTCATGGCCCGGTCCTGCGGCAGGTGGTCTGCGCTGGGCTGTCTGAACCTAAATTCGATTTTTTAAACCAGAGTTCAAGGAGAACCCTTCATGTCCATTCAAGCCATCAACGTCCGCAACCAGTTCCGCGGCAAGGTCAAGGAAATCATTCGCGGCGACGTCGTCTCCGAGATTGATGTCGAAACGCCATGGGGCATCGTTACCTCTGTCATCACCACCCGCTCCGTCGACCAGCTTGAGCTGGTCATAGGCAGCGATGTCGTGGCGCTGGTGAAATCCACCGAGGTGTCCATCGCCAAGCTGTAAGCGGCCACAGGCCTGTGGATTTGCGGCAGGCGTGGATGTGTTTTTGCCCGCACGCGACACAAAAAGGCCTGCTATTTCCTTGTTTCATGAGTGAAACTTCTTCGCGTGTACGCCTGATCAGCGTCACCAGCTATAAAATGGATAGCGATAACCCCCACGCGGGGACTCCCGGGAGCGGGTAAAATGGAGGTTGCAGCGCTTGAATTTGGGGCTAAAACCCCCAATTGCTCTCCATGACCGCTACCCACACACCCACCTCCACTTCAGGCCATAAAGCCGATCTCACCAACACTTTTGTGCTGGCGGAGTTGCTTGAGCGCCTGGACCACAGTGCAATCCCGGTGGATGCTGCGCAGTACCGTATCGTGGCAGAGCACCTTGCAAGCGAATTCAGTGAAGTCGAGCAGGGCGTCGAGCTACGAGCGCTGCTGGACACGCATCCCGCAGCCGCCGAGCTGTATGAAAACCTCAACTACCAGTACGCAGGGCTTTGCCGCTCTGCGCTGGACGCTTCGCTGGCTTCAGAAAAGCTGGCGAAACAGGCCATAGCCAACGCCATGCGCCAGAACCACCGTTCAACCACCCAACCCAAGGAAGATCCACAACATGGCAAGAGCTGACGCAAAAACCGCTGTACTCGCTGACGGCCTGCGCTACAAATCCAAGGTGTCGGGCTCACCCTTTGCGGCTACCACGTCTTTTGGCGCTGCCACCATGTCCTGCTTCATGTGCGGCAAACACCGCGCACGTTCGCTGATGGGCACACGCAAGGTGCTGGGCAAGTCCCAGGCCGTTTGCTCGCCTTCATGCAAGGAGCTTGACGCACAGCTGGAGGCAGCAGCCAAGGGCTGATCTGCCTTTCCAACATGGCAAACCGCTTCACGCCGGACCCCACCGACCATGTCGATGGCCCGGCGTCAGCGCGAGTCACACTGCTTGAATACGGCGATTACGAATGCCCCTCGTGCCTGCAGGCGCAGGGCGCACTCAGGGTCTTGATGCCGCACTTCGCCGGGCGCATCCGTTTTGCCTTCAGGCATTACCCCCTGCGCGAAGTACACCCCCATGCCGAACTGGCTGCCGAGGCGGCTGAAGCCGCCGCCGCGCAGGGCAAGTTCTGGCCCATGCACGAGCTGCTGTTTGCCAATCAGCACCAGTTGAAAGAAAAACACCTGCTCGCCCATGCGGCGCAAATCGGCCTGGACATCCCGCGTTACCAGAACGAAATGAAAGACCACGTCTACCTGCAGCGCGTGCAGGAGCACCTGCAAAGCGGCCAGGCGGCGGGTGTGCGGTCAACGCCTTCGTTCTACGTCAACGGCACTTTTGTGGATGTGTCCTTCGGCCTGCAGCACCTGCACGAAGCCTTAGACAGGGCATTGGCAGCCAGCGCCTGAGCAGGCCGCAGCTCCCTGCGGCTTCAGGCCATCGCGCCGCTTGCGCGCAGTGAAGCAATCCGTTCATCACTGAAGCCGGCTTCTCTTAACACTTCATCGCTGTGCTCGCCAACGGTGGGCGCATGCCGCCTGATGCTTTGGGGTGTCTCGCTGAAGATGGCGGTGGGGCGCATGGAGGTGATTTCGCCCTCCGTCGGATGTTGCATGCGGCCGAACAGGCCGACCTGGGTGAGGTGGGGGTCCGTCAGCAGTCCCTCGACCGATTGCACCGGAACGTGGGGGATGTCCAGTTCTTCGAGCATCACCACCCATTCGGCATTGGTGAACATTCGCGCGACCTCATCGACAAAGCCATAGACCACCGTGATGTTGTCCGAGCGGCTGCTCTGGGAACTGAAGCGCGGGTCGGCCAGCAGGTCGGTGCGCTTGAGTCTGGTCAACAGCTTTTGCCAATGCTGGTCGACATAGGGAATGATGCACATGTAGCCGTCTCTGGTGGCAAAGGGCCTGCGGAACTGAGTCATGATGCGCGCGTAACACATGTCTCCCTCATCGAAGTCGTAGGTGCGCCAGCCCAGGTGGTCGCCAAGCACAAAGGTGGCCATGGTTTCAAACATTGGTACTTCCACCGACTGGCCCTTGCCGGTGCGCACTTTTGCCACGACGGCGGCGAGGATCGAACTCAGCAGGTGCAGGCCCACTACGCGGTCGCACAGATTGATGGGTGCATAGCTCGGCTTGCCGTTGCCGTAGGCGCGTGATGCGAGGTCGGCCAGGCCGCTCGCTGCCTGGATCACGTCGTCAAATGCAGGCCGCGCGGCATAGGGGCCGTCCTGCCCGAAGCCGAACGCGCCTACATAAATGATGGATGGGTTGACCGCCTTGAGATCTTCATAGGTCAGCCTGAGCCTCGCCATGGCCGCGGGGCGCACGTTGTAGACCAGGATATCGGCGGACTTTGCCAGTTCGAGCAGCGCTTCACGTCCGTCGGCTTTTTTCAGGTCCAGCACCAGGCTGCGCTTGTTGCGGTTGGTGTTCATGAACATCGGGCCCATGCCGTGATGACGTGCGGGGCCCGGGAAGCGGAAGGTGTCTCCGCCTGGCGCTTCGATCTTGATGATGTCCGCGCCATGGTCGCCCAGTATCTGCGTGGCGTAAGGCCCCATCAGCACGGTGGTGAGGTCGAGCACGCGCAGGCCTGCGAGGGCACCTGCGGCTTGTTGCACCGTGTCTTGCGGTGTTGCGGAATGGTGATGTTCAGGCATGGCGAATTGAGGGTTTACGTTGAGTCACTATACCTTCATTGACGATAACATACCGCACGGTATGGTGAAAACCCCGGGCAGATTATTCAGGCTGCACGGCATGCCAGTCTTTTGATATTTCGCCCTTGTTGATATCCACATGACCCAGGAGACCCCATGACCTTCCGCAGATCATTTCTTTCGATACTGGCGCTGAACGTGGTGGCGGCCGTGCCCGCCCTCGCGCAGGTCGAGGCGGGCTATCCGTCACGCCCCATCAAAATCATCGTGCCCTACGCGCCGGGCGCCACCAACGACATCCTGCCGCGCATCATTGCGCCGCACATGGCCGAAATCCTCAAGCAGCCGGTGATTGTCAAAAACAAGCCCGGCGCCGGTGGCGATATCGGCGTGGCGTTTGTCGCCAAGGGCAAGCCCGACGGCTATACGCTATTGATGACTTCCAACGTTGCGGGTGTCAGCGCTGCCACCAAGCGCACGCCGCCTTACGACATTCCCACAGAGCTCATGCCTGTCGGCCTGATCGGCAACCAGCCCATGCTGCTGGTCAGCGCCAACCCTGCGCCTTTCACGTCGCTGCAGGATTTTGTGCGCCAGGCCAAACCGTCGCCCGAGAAATTCAGCTACGGCACGCCCGGCGTCGGCACGCTTCACCAGGTTGCTTTCGAACAGATGGGTGCTGCTTACGGCATCAGGATGATTCATGTGCCTTTCACGGGCATCACGCAGGCGCTGACTGAAACCTCTACAGGCCGCGTCACGCTCACCTTCGGCACACCGGCATCAGCAGGCGCGCTGCTGCAGAAAGGCAGCATCAAGGTGCTGGCCGTGACCACGAAGAACCGCTTGCCCGCCTATCCCGATGCACCCACCTTGACCGAGTCTGGTGTACCGGGCATGGAAGCCGGCTTCTGGTACGGCTTCACCATGGCGGCAGGAACGTCGGCCCCCATTGCGGCAAAACTGCAGGACGCGTTTGCAAAAGCCCTGGCCAACCCCGAGGTGGCTGCTGCCGTTCGCAAGCTGGATGTGGACGTCATGCACATGACGCCTGCCCAGTTCGGTGACATGATGGTGGCCGATTACCGCAAGTGGAAAAAGATCGCCACTGATGCAAACCTGGTGAACTGAGGCCCTTGCGACCGGGGGTGGCGACTGAAGGCCGGCCGTCAGCCGGGCTGCGGACAACAGGGCGGGTACGGGCGGTTCAGGGCAGTTCAGGTTCGGTAAGAGCTGCGAGCCGATAATGGCGTGTTAAGCGGTGCCGTCTTCGGCTTTCGACCGCATGTGCACATACCCAGGCTCCCATGAAAAAAACCTACCAGCTCAACATCGAAGGCAAAAACCGCGACCGCCTTCTTGATGCCGCCAAACACGACATCCGCAAATACGCCAAGCGCGAGCGCGCCAAGGCCCTGCCCAAGGGCGTGGACTTCTGGGACTTCGACTGCAAGGCCGGCGCCAGTGATGCGACCGCTGCGCCCGTGCACTTTGCCGAAATCATGGGTGCGGTCGATGCGCTGGTCAAGGACGGCGCCGATCGCTTTTACGTCGAGATCACCAGCAAGCCCGGCCATCGGGCAGCCCGTGCAGACAGCGCACCAGAAGCGCAAGCCCTGCGCGACGACGGTTTTGCGGATGACGGCGAACAAGCCTGAACGGACACACTTGACCAACGACCCCTACAGCGCACTCGAAGACACTCTCAAAAGGGAAGGCCTCAAGGCCGGCCTGGCGTGGCTCAACAGCCGCGTTCCGCATCGTTTCACTGCGGTGTACCTGCTCGACAAGCTGGTGCTCAAGAGCAGGGCAGTGGTCGACAAGGACGGCGAAGCCGCCACCCCGCCCGTGCTGGCGGAGGTGCCTCTGGAAACCAGTTTTTGCCAGTATGTGCTCAGGGATGGCCACTTCATCACGGGCGAATCAGGCCAGGACAAGCGGCTTGACGGCCACCCCTACCAGGGCGTGATGGGCAGTTATGTCGGCCTGCCGCTGCAGGGCGGCGGTGACAGCCTCATGGGCACCTTCTGCCATTTTGATTTTGAAAACCGCCAACTTCCTGAAGACGAGTTTGCGTTCCTGCAGCGCGTTGCGCGCTTGTTGCCGCGCTACGTGTAAGGCGACTTGCGCTGCGCGGACGGTTTTAGTAAAGCCCGGTACGCGCGGCCAGTGACTCGACTGCCGCACGGCTGAGCACTTCAAGCTGCTCGATCTGATCTTTTGACACCTGCCTGGGAACGGTATCGTACACACACAGCGTTCCTACCGTGTCACCTTTCACCGCCAGGCGCGCAGCCGCGTAAAACCTGACCCGGGGCGGGCCAACAACCAGCGGGTGGCTGGCAAAGCGCGGGTCTTTGGTGGTGTCCTCAACAATCACGATGTCTTGCGGCGACGTTAAAAACACCTCGCAAAATGACGTTTCTGCAGGGGATTCACTGAACGGCAGCCCCAGGCATGACTTGAACCAGTCGCGGTCTGCATCCAGCAGGTTGACCATGGCAATCGGCACCCCAAAGGCCCCGGCCACGGTTCTTGTCAGGTCATCAAACACAACCTCCGGCGCCGTGTCGAGAATGGTCAGTTGCTTGAGCGTGGCGAGGCGGGCAGTGTTGTGGCGCATGGATGGCAGTTTAAGCGCCGCACCCCGCGTTACCAGAAACCTTCCTTGACCTGCAGCTTCGCATGTTCATAGGCATGGTCACGCGCCTCTTCCATCGTGCTGTAGATGCGGTCGTCAATCGTGTGGGTCAGCTCCATCTGCTGGCCGTTTTCAATCCACTTGCGGGTCACGCCTGCCTTGAAACCGCCACCTTCATGGCTGCCCGTCACGTTGGCCACAACGTCGTATTTTCCGATTTGCATGGCTTGATCCTGTGCTGTTTGCGTTGATAAACCACTTTGTACATCGCGCCCCAGGCCATGAAAGCGGGCCGGCGGGCAGCATTCCTGTCAGTATTTGACGCCATCAGGCACTGAATTTCTGTATTTGGGCCATCAATTGCGGAGATACCTGTGTTTTTAGGCCCCCAGTACACATTTCAGGGCGCATAATCCGGAGGTGCGGTAATTTACCTGCACATGTTGGTGATCGGTCAGTTTCGCGCGCTACGGCGGTACTTTTGAGTTTGTTGTGCTTTCGGGACCCCATCGCTTTGTGTTTTATGTGTTTTTGAGGAGTCCTTAATGGGCAACAAACTTTACGTCGGCAATCTGCCATACACCGTCCGTGACGAAGACCTGCAACAGTCCTTCGGCGAATACGGCTCTATCACCAGCGCCAAAGTCATGATGGAACGTGACACCGGCCGCTCCAAAGGCTTCGGCTTTGTGGAAATGGGCAGCGATGCTGAAGCGCAAGCTGCTATCGCTGGCATGAACGGCCAGTCCCTCGGCGGCCGCAGCATCACTGTGAACGAAGCCCGTCCGATGGAAGCTCGTCCTCCACGTACCGGCGGCTTCGGCGGCGGTGGTGGCGGTTACGGCGGTGGTGGCGGCGGCGGTGACCGCTCCGGTGGCGGCGGCTACGGCGGCGGCGGTGGCCGTTCCGGCGGTGGCGGCGGCTACGGTGGTGGCGGCGGCGGACGCGGCGGCTACTAAGCCCTCGTAACCCCCAATCTTCAGCTTCGCGCTGAAGACGCTTTAAAAGGCTTCAGGACTTCGGTTTTGAAGCCTTTTTGCTTTTTTGGGTAGATAACATGGAGTTTTAGTCAGAATCAAGTTGCTAATGCTGGACGCTTTTATATCCATTTAATATCCACGGTGCCGTTCGCTTGGCCTTGTCACTACCGCTCCATATTGCATTTAGTAGTTCCTAAAAAGATGCTGCTATTACCTGCATAGCTCAAATGCCAATGGTCGCAGTAGAGTGCCCTTAGTTTGTTTGCTGCGACTTGGCCTTATACTTACCTCAATGATCGAAGTTTCATAATATGAGAAAAATCTTCAAGGCAGCTCATGAGTAAAGGCATGCTAAGTTTCTGGAGTGCTGATCACTTCCGGATTTCTTTGTTTAGCAATGAAAGTTGGAGCATAAACTCGGATCGAATTTTTTTCGAGATTACTAGCAGTGAGCCCAATTCGATAAGCGAGAGGAAATCGGTTGGTGAATCGATTTCCACTGGGGCTTGGGATTCACTTACGCTCGAAGTCAAAAGATCTCTAAACAGAGTCGACTTTTTAATCCGACCGGTGCCTGATCCACAACAGGATTCGCCTGTCGCAGTCATCCTGGATATTGAGGCTCGATTTAATAAATTCCTACCACTTGTAAAAAGGTGGATGCTCAACCAGTCGGTTGCAGTTAATCGAATAGCAATTGGATGCGGGGCATTGTTGCCCGCTACTGATGTGGAAGATAGCTATAAAAAGTTGAAGCAATTCATAAAAGTTATAGACATTGATGCATCGCGATTTCGTGAGATGCAATTCCAGGTCAACTTGCCTATTCCGTCGAAGTCTGAGTCGCCTATGGTGCTAAATCGAATTACCAGTTGGGCATCCATAGGATTCCAGTCTGGAACTATCGGAAATATAGTTGACCAAGGACCTGCCATCGCCTCTCATTTCGCCGTATGTAATATTGATGTCAGCTCCGATGCGGCTCGCAAAATACCAATCTCAACTAGTGTCTTGGAAAGCTTGTTATCGGAGGTTTCCAGTGAAGTTCTAGGTATTCTCGATCAAGGTATTTCCTAAGTGAATTATTTAGATACTCTTTGGTCTCGAAATCGCTCTGTCATTTCGGATGACGGCAATCCAAAACTGAGACCTCGATTGGACAATGTTGCTACGGGCGACTTGTGCAGAAACATGAATTGGACCGCAGCGTCCGATGCTGCCTTAGAGCCGCCTGCATTCATATGTGTGGTCGCCAATTCATCCTCCACCAGTATCCTATTTCAATCTGCACTGCAACGGCTACAGGCAACCCAAGATGCGGAGCTACACACTGCCGTTGAGAAAAAAGAAGCTGCCATTTTGGCTACGTTAACTGGCGTATATGAATTAGACGCATCTGGACAGAATCGATCCGCTGCGAGGGAAATGATGCTGTTCATCGAGACCAAACTTAGCAAAAATGCTTTTTCTGATGCTAATCAGTTATTGGCGGACGTTAAGGTTACGCATCTGAGTAGCAGAAGTATGATAGGAATGATTCGATCTACATACCGCGTAAAG
Organism: Polaromonas sp.; assembly: GCF_016185115.1. GTDB lineage: Bacteria > Pseudomonadota > Gammaproteobacteria > Burkholderiales > Burkholderiaceae_C > Polaromonas. The sequence goes on from NZ_JACPOF010000004.1 coordinate 282,118, forward strand.
AAAAGCCTACCTGCTTGGAAAAAGGCTTATCGTGACTCATGGGATCAGGTGTTAAAGCTAGGAAAAAATCCTAAAACTCTCTTTATTGGAATGCCGAGTGCTGTAGAAGATGACGCCGCTTCAGCTTCCAACTAGTACTCCACTTGACACGCATTCATCAATTGCAATCGGTATAGCCGGTTCCAATGTGACTGGCGACAAAAAGCAGAAACATGTCGCTTTTATTCATCAGAATCCCCTTCCCAATCCTTGGTTGCTACATCTTGCTTGGCACCGTAGGTTGTTTCACCATCCTTGGGATGGGCAATACTATTGGATAGGGCTCTCCAGAATTGATTCCGAGGTTCAAGAGGAGTTCTCTGACTGGGCTCGAATTGTTGCAGGCCGCTCCAAAGACTTGGAAATACCCTACAGCGTATTTTTTGTTCCCGATGGTAACTTCGACGTTGACGGTCAATTCATCGACAGAGGGGATGGCAGTGGACTGACCTGTGCAACATTTATTCTCGCTATGTTTGCTGACTACGGGTTACCTCTGCTACGGATAGATTCTTGGCCAAAATCTCGACCTGGTGATTTCAGCTGGATGAGAAAGATACTAAAAGCTCTTCGTCCAGTGTTAACTCGCTCGGAGTTTTTGAGTCAAATAGCAAGGCGCCATGAACTAAAGCGTTTTCGTCCAGAAGAAGTAGTTGCGGCGGCTTCAATTTTTGAAGGGGTGCCACTTGAGTTCGATGAAGTTGTGCCAGTGTCCAAAGTAGTCCTCACTCAAGTTCCACGTTAACGGTGGTCGATCCCATGGGTATCGCACCTGTGTTGGGCGGAGATCTCCATATAAATGATGAGCCGTTAGTCGAAAAGCCATGCGAGTAGATGTTCATCCACAACTTGGATGCTTCTCGTTTTAATACATTCAAAATTACAAAACGAATTGACGTCGCGGCTAGGTCTCAGTTGTATATGGTGGCTCTTAACAGAGTTGGACTTTGAGCTACGGATTAACAGCCATCTACTCACATTGACGTCGCAGCCCGCAACTTATCCTTCTTGCTAGGCCGCTTCCCCTTCACGCCCCCAGTCCCCAACGGGTCAGCCGCATTCACTGGCGCGACTTCCACAGGCTCAAAGCCAGCCACCTGCTCCATCACCATCTTGATGGCATGCCGCTTCTCAATCAGTTTGAAATGCGCTCTAGTGGCAGCACTCACAAAACTGATGGCGATGCCGCTTTCGCCTGCGCGGCCGGTTCGGCCTATGCGGTGGGTGTAGTCGGTGGCTGAGCGGGGGAGGTCGTAGTTGACGACCACTGGAAGTTCCTTGATGTCTATGCCGCGGGCTGCGACGTCTGTGGCGACGACCACCTGAACGGCCTTGGCCTTGAAGTCCATCAGCACCTGGGTACGTTTGCCCTGGCTGAGTTCGCCGTGAAAGGGCTCGGCGTGGATGTCTGCCTTGCGCAGCTTGTCGGCGACGATTTCAGCGGCGTGTTTGGTGGCGACGAAGACGAGCACGCGGCTCCACTTTTCAGTTTGAATCAAATGGCGCAGCAACTGCGTGCGCCTGGGCGCATCGACGGCGATGGCGCGTTGGGTGATGTCGGGTTCGCCTTCGGGCTCTGATGTGATTTCTACCCGCAGCGGGTCACGCAGCATGCTGCTGGCCAGCGCTTCAATCGCAGGCGGAAAGGTTGCCGAGAAGAACAGGGTCTGGCGTCTGGCGGGCAGCAGGGCGAGGATGCGCGCGAGTTCTTCGCCAAAACCCAGGTCCAGCAGGCGATCGGCTTCGTCCAGTACCAGCATCTCGACCTCGCCGAGTTTTACGGCCTTGTGTTCAATGAGGTCTATCAGGCGTCCGGGTGTGGCGACGACGATATCTGCGCCGCTGCGCAGGCCCATCATCTGCGGGTTGATCGATACGCCGCCAAACACCACCGTCACTTTTGGCAACTGCGGCATGTATTTGCCCAGAGCCAGCAGCGATGCGCCGACCTGCGCGGCCAGCTCGCGCGTGGGCGCCAGCACCAGGCCGCGCACGGTGCGCGTTTTGGTGAGCGGTGCGTCTGCCAGCGACTGCAGCATGGGCAGCGCAAAGGCTGCTGTCTTGCCCGAGCCGGTTTGTGCGGAGCCCAGCACGTCGCGGCCCTGCAATATGGCCGGAATGGCGGCTGACTGAATGGGCGTGGGCGTGGTGTAGCCTTTTTCTTCAAGCGCACGCAGCAGGCCGGGCAGCAGGGGCGGCGTGAGCGGGGGCGAAAAAGCGGAGGCAAAACCCGGTGAAGTAGGAGTCATGGCGTTGGGTTTTGTGAAGGGCGCTTGCCGGGAGTGGCGTCGCAGGCTGGTGCGGCACCTGAGCCCCCAAGTTTAAGCCCATGCCCCTTCGCAGCCGCCAATAAAAAAGGCCTGCAAAAGCAGGCCTTGGGTTCAGGTCAGCCGCAGGGCAAGCCTGCCATGCCTTGCCCAATCAGATGGCGCTGTTGCCGCCCAGGTTGGCGTGGGCAGCCAGCACGGCTTCGTTGCGCACTTCAGCGCGGCTGACGTTGCTGGTGGCTGGCTGGTTCTTTTCAAACGCTGCTGCAGCGAATTCGCCGTTCTGGCCAGGGTTGGTGATGGCGCTTTGCACTTCGGCGCGGGTCAGGGTGCTGACGGAGACGTCGGGGCGAATGGCCAGGGCAGCTTCAGGGTTGAGGCTGGACTGGGCAAAAGCGCTGGCGCCGGTCAGGGCGGAGAGGGCAACAACGGCAGAGGCGATAAATTTCGAGTTCATGATGATTTCCTTGTTTCAGTTAAACAAACGGTCCCAAAACATTCAGGGCCGATACCTGTCCAGTCATCGTCGCTTTGGGGTTTGTGCCCCTGGCTGTCCAACTGGCCTCGGTGAGTCGCTTGTTTGGTTTCGGCTCATCGATGCCTGTACTTTAGGGTTTACCCGCAAGAAGAAAAACCCCAAAACCGACAATGCATAGTTACTGTTTACGCAACAATGAATCCGCTGGATGCCAGGAGTTGCGAAAGCGGGAATATTCCGGCCAGTCGGCGGCGTTGTGTCCTACGCGCCCAGCGTTGGTCGGGAATATTTTGGGGGATTTGTGGGCCCTAATTGCTATCGAATAAATAGCTGCTCACGTGCGTATTTATTGGCCTGCAGCCGATTTAATGCCTGAAAACGGCCTTTTTTGGGCCCCAAAAGCACCCCTGAACGGATTCTGAAGTGCCCAAAAGCCCGATTGATACGACCATGGTTGCAATAAGGTCGCTATCGATGTTTTTGAGCGTCACTCTTACATGCTGCGTAATAATGGCTTTATGGATCTTGTCAAATCAATGCAGATATATGTGGCGGTTGTGGATGGCGGCAGCTTTGTGCATGCGGCGGAGAGGTTCGACACCTCGACGGCCTCCATTTCGCGGCAGATTTCTGCGCTGGAGGAGCACCTGGGCGCACGCCTGCTGCAGCGCACGACGCGGCGGCTGTCGATGTCGGAGCCGGGCCGGGCTTTTTACGAGCGCGCCCAGCAGATATTGACCGACATTGCAGAAACCGAAGCCGTCATCGGCCGCGAAGCCACCCAGCCCAGTGGCCTGCTGCGCGTCAGCGTGCCGCTGTCGTACGGGCTGCGCGAGTTCTCCCGCATATTGCCGGGCTTCCGGGAGCGTTACCCCGGGTTGCGGCTGGACATTGACCTGAGCGACCGCACGACAGACCTCGTCAATGAAGGCATAGACGTGGCGGTGCGCATAGGCGCCTCGCCCAGCCAGAACCTGATCGCCCGCAAGATCGCGCCTATACGCATCCTGGTCTGCGCCGCGCCTTCATACATCTCGCGCAAGGGTGCCCCCGAAACGCCTGAAGACCTGGCGGGCCATGACACGCTGGCTTATTCGCTGCTGGCGACGGGTGACAGCTGGACCTTTCGCGACGCCAGCGGCGGCGAACAGACCGTGCGCATCGAACCCAAGGTGCATGCCAACAATGGTGACCTGTTGCGTGAGCTGGCCGTCGCTGGCGGCGGCATCATTTCCCAGCCGGATTTCATCATTGCAGATGGCCTGGCCAGCGGCGCGCTGGTGCCGCTGCTGACCGACTGGCAGCGTGACGAGTCGCATATCTACGCGGTCTACCTGAGCCGCAAGTTCCTCTCGCCCAAGGTGCGTGTGTTTATCGACTACCTGGTTGAGACGCTGGGCGGTACAGGCAGCGCTGGCGTGCCTGCGCTCTAACGGCAGCGCCAGTTTCAGTTCCAGTTCCAGTTCGGGGCAGGCTGCAGCGCTGCACGCGTCCCCTGTTGTTTTTTTCACAAGCTGGTGGCGCAAGGGCATTTGTCTGACACGCCCATGTCACTGCCTCGCGGCAAGATGACAGCCATGATCCGCACCCACACCATCGTCCCGCAGGAAGCCGCGCTCGTCGCGGTTTCGGCGCTGGACGAGCTGGTGACGCATCTGGTGAAGGCCTGCCCCATCAGGCTGTCGTCGCAGTTTCTTGACTGGGTGGCAGACCACGCCACCCCGCTGGTTGAAGACAAGGTGCAATCGGCTTTCGCCCACCCTGCATTCGCAGCCACGCTCAGGCAGGGTGATCACCGCATTGCGCTGTCGCGCTGGGTGAACCACTGGGTGTGCCCGCGCATCTCCGCAGGTTTTGCGCAACTGGCCGAACATTTGCCCAGAGATGTTGCAGCGCCTGCCGACCTGACGCCGGTGTACGTCGTGACCGTGCCCGCCCGTGTGACACAACCGCAGCGCCCCGTACGTATTGCGCCGCACCCGGTAGCTGCTGCGGTGCAGGCGGCTTTCTAAACCTCCGTTCGGGCAGAGCCTGTCGAAGCCTGTATCAGGAGCCCTTAGACAAGCTCAGGGTGAACGGTTGGCAGGCGTAGCGTGTCCGATTGCGGCCAGCACGTGCGTTGCCTGATGCGTAAGCTTCGGCCATGCAAGCATCTAACCTGGAACAACTGCAGGTCCACGGCAGTACCGTCATCCCGCAATTGCTGACCCCGGCGCAATGCCTGGCGTTGAGCAGTCTCTATCCGCAGAGCACAAACTTCCTCAGCCGCGTGGTGATGGCGCGGCACGGCTTTGGCAAGGGTGAGTACCAGTATTTCAGCTACCCGCTGCCGCCGCTGGTGCAGCAGCTTCGCAGTGCGCTTTACCCGCAGCTCGTGGATGTGGCTAACCGATGGAATGGGGCCATGGGCATTGACGTGCGCTACCCGCAGACACACGAAGAATTCCTGGTGCGCTGCCATGCCGCAGGGCAGCTCAGGCCAACGCCACTGCTGCTGCAGTACGGCGAAGGTGATTACAACTGCCTGCACCAGGACCTGTATGGCGAGCATGTGTTTCCGATCCAAGTGGCGGTGCTGCTGTCGCGGCCGGGCGAAGATTTCACCGGCGGCGAATTTGTATTGACAGAGCAGCGCCCGCGCATGCAGTCACGGCCCGAGGTTGTGGCGCTCAATCAGGGTGATGCCGTCGTCTTTGCGGTGCACCACAGGCCTGTGCAGGGCGGTCGGGGGTTTTACCGCGTCAACATGCGGCATGGCGTCAGCACCTTGCGTTCAGGCCGCAGGCATACGCTGGGTGTGATCTTTCATGACGCGCAGTGACCGAGAAGGCTTAGAGCTGTGAGTGCAAAAGGGACGTCATGCGCTCATGCAGCTTTTCGCTCAAGGGTCTGGCTTGCCATTGCTCAAGCGTGATGCGCTTCGCCCGGGTCAGGTCCTGCTCGAAGACCCCGGTTTGCCGCGTTGCAAACGCCGCGTCGTAGATGTTGAGGTTGGCTTCGTCGTTGAGCCGGAAGGAGCGGCTGTCGAAATTGGTGGAGCCGACGGAGACCACCAGCTTGTCAACAATCATGACCTTGCAGTGGTACATGGTGGGCTGGTATTCATGAATCTCTGCGCCGGCCTGAAGAATTTCGCCCCAGGTGGCGCGTCCGGCGGCCCTGACGGTTTCGGTGTCGGTGATGGGGCCTGCGGTGATGATCCTGATGCGCACGCCGCGCTTGAGGGCATCACGCATGATGCGCAGGCTGAGCTCGTCGGGCACGAAGTAAGCCATCGAGAGGTCAATGCTGCTTTGCGCCGCCGTGAGGGCCATGTGGTACATCAGTTCCATGCTCTCGGCGCCGCCCGAAGGCGAACTCGAAAACATCTGCGCAGCACTGTTGCCGGCGGGCGTGATGGCGGGGAAGTAGGGTTCGCCATGCAATACCTCGCCAGTGACCTTGACCCAGTTGTCCAGGAAGGTGGCCTGCATCTGCGCGACAACCGGGCCTTCGGCGCGAAAGTGCGAATCACGCCAGTGCTCTGCGTCCTGGCCGGCGCCCGTCCATTTGGGGGCGATGCCGACGCCGCCCGTGAAGCCGGTGCGGCCGTCCACCACCAGCAGCTTGCGGTGGGTGCGGTTGTTGATGCGCGCCAGGTTGTACCAGGCGGGCTTGTGAAATTTTTTCACCTGCACGCCCGAGGAGGTCATCTGCTCAAGCAGTGCGTCGTCTATCTTGCCGCTGCCCACCCAGTCGAGCAGCACATGCACCTTCACGCCGGCGCGTGCCCGGTTCGAGAGCGCATCGGCGAACTGTTTGCCAATGTCGCCGGCCCAGTAGATATAGGTCTCGAACGTGATGGTCTGCTTCGCGCTGTTGATGGCTTCCAGCATGGCGGGGAAAATCTGCTCGCCGTTGAGCAGTTCTGTAACCTTGTTGCCGCCCACAATGCCCGGCCCCAGCAGGCCGCCCATGGCGCGCATGAACTGCGGATCGGCCGTGTTGTAGAACTTTGTCAGTTGCTGCGAGACATGCTTTTCGCCGGCCGTGAGGTTCAGGGTCAACAGGACTGCCGCACATGCGGCACTGAAGGATGCGAGGGCGACAAGAAGGGTGCGGCTGCGTTTTTGCATGAGGCATTGTGGTTTGGGCGCGCGGCCATCGAGGTAGGCGGGGGCCGCTTTTTGCGCGAGGCATTTGGAGGCCTGAGGAACCCGGGGATGGATTCCGGATCGAGTCAGGGATGACAGGTACGCGGAATGTCATTGCGGACCTGATCCGCGTCCATCCGGGTGAAGGTGATCGCCTGTTACCGTATGGCGTGGATCCCGGAGCGGGCCCGGAATGACGACCCCAACATATGACCGCCGACCTTTTTGACGACCAATCGCCCGAGCGCATGGCCCAGCCCATGGCGCCGGGCGCCATGTTGCTGCACGGCTTTGCCCTGGACATGCAGGCTTCTTTGCTCGCCGCTTTTGAAGAGGTGATTGCGCAGGCGCCGCTGCGGCATCTCGTCACACCGGGCGGCTACACCATGTCGGTGGCCATGACCAATTGCGGCGCGCTGGGCTGGGTGTCTGACAGGCGGGGCTACCGTTACCAGGAGACAGACCCCTTGTCGGGTCAGCCATGGCCGCAAATGCCTGACGCCTGGCGTGAGCTGGCGGTGCGTGCCGCCACAGAGGCCGGGTATGCAGATTTCAAACCAGATGCCTGTCTTGTCAACAGCTACCAGCCGGGCGCAAAACTCTCATTGCACCAGGACCGCGACGAGGCCGACATGGCCGCACCCATCGTGTCCGTATCGCTTGGGTTACCCGCGACATTTCTCTTTGGTACAGAACGCCGCGCAGACAAGCCGCAGCGCTATCGTTTGCTCAGTGGTGATGTTGTGGTGTGGGGCGGTGCATCGCGCCTGGCCTATCACGGCATTGCGCAGCTGCCTGATGGCGGCCATGCGCTGACCGCCAGGCGGCGTATCAATCTGACTTTTCGCAAGGCTGTTTAAGGCGCGGCCTGGTTTGCGGGCTGTGCCAGGTGCGGTGACTCCAGTAATTGCCTGGCGGTGGCCTTCAGGTGGGCTGTCATCAGGTTTTGCGTCTGCAGGATGTCGTGGTTGAGTGCGGCGTCGAGCAATGCCTTGTGTTCGGCATTCACGTCGCGGTCACCCCCCTTGAGCGGCGCAGTCAGCTGGCGGTAACGCTCGCTTTGCTGGTAGAGCGTTTCGTGCATGCGCAGCAGCCAGCGGTTGGGGCAGCCGATAACGACTGCGCGGTGAAAGTCGGCATGGGCTGCTGCCCACTCGGGGTTGAGCAGGCCTGGTTCGCCGGCCACACGTTCGGTCGTGCGTGACAGGCGGTGGTAGGCCGCCACAATGCCGCCTTCCCATTCAAGACCGCCGTTGCGTATGGCTTCGGCGATGCAGAGTTTTTCAATTTCAATGCGGGCCTGCACCAGTTCCTGAAGCTCGGCCAGCGAGACCGGGCTCACGCGGTAACCGCGTGCGGGTTCTGACACCACCAGCGCCTCGGCCTCAAGCATGGCCAGACCTTCGCGCACGGCGCCCGCGCTGACCTGTATGTCTTCAGCCAGTGCCGCGATGTTGAGCTTGGCGCCCGGCGGCAATTTGCCGCCCAGGATGTCGGCGCGCAGGCGCTCGAACACATGGCGGGTCTGTCCTTTTGTTTTTGATGGGGTGCTTAGGTATTCACCCATAGATAGAAACCCTTAGAAGATTTGATTTTCTTGCTTATATAGTATCGTACAAATAATATATTCTTTCAACCCACCAAGCTGGAGAGAAAAATGAGCACTCAGTTTAGAACCGAAAAAAGCCAGGGGCGTGCAGCCTTGCATGGCGTTCACTCGCTGGACCGCTTTGTATTTACCGTTCCCGACCTTGACGAGGCGAAGCGCTTTTACGACGCTTTTGGGCTGGATGCGCGTAGTGAAGGCAGGCAGCTCGACCTGTACACCTTTGAGCACGCGCACCGCTGGGGCTCCCTCTTCCAGGCGCCCGGCCCCAAGAAGCTGCAGTACCTGCGCTTTGCGTGTTTCGCCGATGACCTTCAGCCGATTCGTGACCGCATCAAGTCTCTGGGCATTGCCGAGCGCGCACCGCACCCGTTGGGCAATGACGAGGGTTTCTGGATCACGCACCCCGATGGTTACGCCATCCAGGTGGTGGTCAACTACAAGAGTTCACCAGACACCGAGTCCGTCCCATTGCCCAAGCGTCAGGTAGAAAAGGGTGCCGGCAAGGCCTGGAACCGCAAGATTGCACCGAAAGTGCGTCCGCGCCGCCTGTCGCATGCACTGATGTTCTCGCCTGACGTGATTGCCGCCACGAAGTTTTATGAAGACACGCTGGGCCTGCGCCTGAGTGACCGCTCTGAAGACGTGGTGGCATTCATGCACGGCGTGCACGGCAGCGATCATCACCTGATTGCGCTGGCCAAATCGAATGCCGGTGGCATGCACCACGCCAGCTGGGATGTGGGCAGCATTGATGAGGTGGGCCTGGGCATGGAGCAGATGCTGTCTGCCGGCTACACGCGCGGCTGGGGCGTGGGTCGCCACGTGCTGGGTTCCAACTACTTCTACTACGCACGCGACCCATGGGGCAGCTACTTTGAGTACTCCTACGACATTGATTTTGTGCCCGGTGACTTCGACTGGAAATCATCCAATAGCCCCCCGGAAGATTCGTTCTACGTATGGGGCCCTGCGGTGCCGGCCGACTTTGTGACCAACTTTGAAGTGCAGCCCGCAGCAGAGCTGCCGCCTGATGAGGCGAAGAAAGTTTCACAGGCCGTGGCCTCTGCCTGACTGTTTTTTTATTTTCTGTTTTTCTTTTTAACTTTAGCGACACCACAACATGCGACTTATTGCTTTCAGCCACAATGGCAAACCCGCCCTCGGCATGCGTATCGGCCAGGAACTCGTCAACCTCACCGCAGAGGGACAACCCGCCACGCTGGACGAACTGCTGCGCGGCGGCGCTGAGGCCATGGCCGCAGCAAAGCGTGTCGGTGAGGCGTCAAAAAACCGCATCCCGCTGGCCGGCATCAAGTACCTGCCGCCTGTGCAGGCACCTTCAAAAGCGATTGCCGTGGGCCTGAACTTCACCGATCACGCCGCTGAAAGCAAATTTGCAGCGCCGACTTACCCTGTGCTGTTCCACCGCTTTCCCAGCTCATGGGTAGGCCACAACGTGGCGCTGGAGCGCCCGCATGTGTCGACCCAGTTCGACTATGAAGGCGAACTGCTGGTCATCATCGGCAAGGGTGGCCGCTACATCAGCAAGGACAAGGCGCTGGACCATGTCGCCGGTTATTCGGTGTTCAATGACGGGTCCATCCGCGACTACCAGATGAAGTCTGCGCAGTGGATGATGGGCAAGAACTTCGACCGCTCGGGCTCCTTCGGCCCCGAGTTTGTCAGCGCCGACGAGCTGCCACCGGGCGCCAAGGGCCTGAAGCTGCAGACCCGCCTCAACGGCGAAGTGCTGCAAAACGCCAACACCAACGACATGATTTTTGATGTGGCCACGCTGGTGTCGGTCTGCTCCGAGCCGTTTGAACTGCAGCCGGGCGACATCATCATTGCCGGCACGCCTGCCGGCGTGGGCATGGCGCGCAAGCCGCAGGTCTGGATGAAGGCTGGCGATGTCTGCGAAGTCGAGATCGAGAAGATCGGCATTTTGTCGAACACCATCGTCGACGGCGCCTGAGCCGTCAGTGTGACCTTCAGTCCTTGATGGGTGCGCCAGTAAAGAGGGGCGACAGCACGGGGATCTGCGCCGGCATCAGCAGCTTGCTGTCCCAGGCCTGCACGCTGGCGGAAATGCTGTCCACGAAGCTGGCCCACTGCGGGTTGCGGGCAAGGGCGGCACGCTGTTTCTGGCGCGCATCGAAGTCCGTGAAGTAGCGGTACATCACGACCTCATGCTGCCGGCCGACGAGGGTGTTGAAACAGGCGATCAGGCCGGAAAGTGCATCGTCGCCAGCGGCAAGACCTGTTTTTTCCCAGGCTTCCCAGTAAGCGGGCAGGGTGCCGGGGTTGAGCCTGATGGTGGTTTCCTCTACGAGGATGTTTTCAGTCAGTTTGGGAAGGCCTGGATACGCGCCGTTGGCGGGCAGCCAGTCCTTGTTGTCACCCCAGACAGGGTTCAGGCCCTTGACGGGTGAGAGGGCGAGAAATTTGGTCTCCTGCATGAGGAGCATGGGACGGACCTTTTTGAAGTAGTCACCCAGCTGCGGGACTTTGGCCAGGCCATGAAGGCGGGTGGTCCAGTCTTCGTAGTTGTTGTAGCGGTAAACGTGTACGACCTGCTGGTCGGCGCCGGAGACAGTGGAGAAATAACCGAACATGCGTTCAAGGATGGGCCTCATCAATTCGAATCCGCGGTCATGCTGGGCTTGCCAGAAGGTCTCAAGTGCACCGGGTTTCAGGGTGTAGGTGCGTTGCTCGAATAACATGTTTTTTCTTTCTGCCTGTGAGGGGCGTTGACGGGCTGCGGCGTGGCGGCAAGCGGACCCGGGCGAATATAGCGACAAAGAAATGGATGCGCGTATAGGGTAAGTACTGGCCGTGTGACGCATCAAGCAGCTTGCGGACATGAACTTTTTTTAACGCAGGGAGACACCTTCCAATGACAGACACCAGAGCCCCGCCACCAATGAAAAATGCGCTAGTGAGAAACCCTTGCGTATTTCTACACCTGTTAAAAATCGCCGTGATTCTGTAGAGTCACGGAACCCTTGTTCGCGCTTCGCGCGATACGGGTTTCAGTTTTCGTTCGCACTATAAATATTTGGCCAAAAACCAGAACTCAGGAGACAAGCATGACCATTGATCGTCGTTCATTCGTTACTGCCGCGGGCGCCATCGCCAGCGGCGCCTTGTGGTCGTCCGGCGCAAATGCGCAGACGCCTTCCGGCGCACCCATCAAGGTGGGCGGCTCGCTGGGCCTGACGGGGCCATTGGCTGCGACCGGCCTGGTCCATAAACTGGTGGGCGAGATTTATGTCGAGTCGCTCAACAAGCGCGGCGGGCTGCTGGGCCGTCCGGTTGAATGGGTGCTCAAGGACGACCAGTCCAAGCCCGACATGGCCCGCACGCTGTACGAGCAGCTGGTGACCACCGACAAGGTGGACCTGCTGATCGGGCCCTATGGCACCGGCACCATCCTGAGCGCCATGGGCGTGGCACAGCGCTACAACCGCACGCTGGTGCACCACACCTTCGGCATCCCGAGCCTGGCCAAGTATGACCAGCAGTTCCCGTCATGGTCCATGGGCCTGAACCCCGAGGTCAGCACCCCCAACCTGGTGTTCGATGCACTGGCATCTGCAGGCAAGACGCCCAAGACTGTGGCCATCGTGACCAGCAAGTTCCCGTCAGTGCATTTTGTGTCGCTTGGTGCGCGCGAAGTCGCCAAAAAACGCAACATCAAGGAAACGCTGTTTCTTGAATGGGATTTCGGCAACCGCGATTACGGCCCCATCGCCGGCCGCATCAAGGAGGCCAATGCCGACTTCCTCTGGGTCGGTTCGCTCGGCCTTGAGGGTGTGCAGTTGCTCGATGCACTGAAGAAGATCGACTACAAGCCCACGACGCATGCCTACCTATATCCGGCGCCCGGCCCCATACTGAAAGTGCCTGAGGCCAATGGTGGCCTGGCGATGACGGTGTTTGAAGACCACCCGCCGTTTACCAACAGCCCCATCGCTGCGGAATTCGTCAAGACCTTCCGTGAGCGCGCCACCAAGGCCAACCTGCCCGACACCTCGGTAGAGACACAGGCCGCTGCATCGTTTGCTGCCTGGCAAATCATCGAAGCCGCGGTCAAGGCGACCAAGTCGACGGACGACAAGACCCTGGCTACCTGGATCAAGGCCAACCAGATCGACACCATCGAAGGCAAGCTGCGCTTCAATGAAGCCGGCAACTACGGTGCCGACCTGAGCAAGGTCAAGCAGATCCAGAACGGCAAGTGGGTCACGGTCTGGCCCAAGGAGTGGGCGGCGCCGGGCGCCAAGGTGCAGTAAGTCTTTTTAAAAACAACAATGAAAGGGGAGGGGACTGCCGATGTATTTTCCCAGTGCCACATTGCTCGCCCAGGCTGTCCTGGCGGGCCTCTTTACGGGGGCCCTCTATGGTTTGCTTGGGCTGGGCCTGAGTCTTTCGTGGGGAATGCTCAAGCAGATCAACCTCGCCCATTTCGCGCTCGCTTTCCTGGGCGCCTACCTGACTTACCAGCTCTCGACATACAACGGCTTCGACCCGCTGATGACGCTGCTGCTGATCGTGCCGCTGTTCTTCGTGCTGGGCGCGGCCCTGCACTGGGTGCTGGCGCGGTTCAAGGTCAATGCTTTCAACTCGATGCTGGTGACCTTCGGCGTCACCGCCATCATTGAGGCACTGCTGCAGTGGATCTGGACGGCAGACTTCCGCAAGCTGGAGTCGAGTTATGGCGAACACAAGCTCAAGATAGGCGCCCTGTATTTCCCCCTGCCTGAAATGATTACCCTGGGGTTGGGCGTGGGCATCGCAGTGGCGGTGTGGTTCGCCCTGCGCCGCACAGATCTCGGCAAAGCCATGCGCGCGGCAGCAGAGGATGCGCCGATTGCGGCTGCCTTCGGTGTCAACCAGAAGGCGCTGGCGCTGATGTTGTCGGGCCTGAATGCGGCGCTGGCCGGCATAGCCGGCGTTTGCCTGGCGCTGACTTACACGCTCGCACCTTCGCAGATCTACACCTGGATAGGCGTGGTCTTTGCCTGCGTCATGCTGGGCGGGCTGGGCCGGCCGCTTGGACCGCTGATTGCGGGCTGCATCATTGGCGTGACGGAGGCTCTCACCATGGCCATCACTGCACCGGCCTGGGCGCCGCTGGTGTCCTTCTCGCTGTTGATCGTCGTGCTGCTGGCACGGCCCGGGAGAGCATGATGCGCCGCTCCATCATCATCGTGCTGCTCGTGGTGCTGGCCCTGGCCGTCGTGCCCTGGCTGCGCCTGCCGGCCTTCTATGAAGCGCTGCTGTACATCATCCTGCACTGGATAGCGCTGGCGACGTCCTGGAATTTGCTGTCCGGCTATTCGGGGTATTTCTCTTTCGGTCACGGTGCGCTGTTCGGCATCGGCATGTACACCACGACGACGTTGACGGTGCAGATGAACATGCCCTTCATGTGGACGCTGCCGTTTGCGGCTATTGTGGCGGCGCTGTTCGGCACCTTGCTGGGCGCCATCGCCTTCCGGGTGCGCAGCGTGCGTGCCGAGTTGTTCTCGCTGCTGACCCTGGCGATGGCCTTTGTCATGGCGACCATCATCCTCAACACGCGCATAGACGGCGGCCCCGGCGTGTCCATGGCGGGGGTGGCTGTGCCCGTTTTTGCGCCTACGGCCTCGGGCACCTTTTACCTGCTGGCGCTGGGCGCCACGGCGATCACCATGGTCGCCGCCATCTGGGTGTTTTATTCACGTCTGGGCACAGGCCTCTTTGCCATTCACGATGATGAAGATGTGGCCGAGGTCATGGGTGTGCCGACCTACCGCTACAAACTGCTGGCCTTTGCGTTGTCGAGCGCGTTGGCCGGGCTGGGCGGCGGCATTCATGCGCTCTTCATCAACTACGTGACGGCAGGCGATGTCTTCAACATCTCGCTGCCGCTGACTGTGATCCTGATGACTGTGCTGGGCGGTACGCGCCACTGGGCCGGCCCGGCGGTGGGCGCCACGCTGATCACGCTGCTGCTTTATTCCTTTACTGGCGGCGACAGCGCCGTCATCGGCAAGGCGGTGACCGGTGTCGTACTGATCGCCGTGATCCTGTTCATGCCGGAGGGCGTGCTGGGTCAGGCGCTCAAGTGGTTTGGCGCGAGGCGCGACAAAAAAGCGGCCGGCAAAGTCGAGGCCGGCGAAGCTGTCGCCCCTGTCACCACAGCACCTGCTTCCGCGAAGACCGTGAGTTCGACGCCTTCTTCGGCATCTGCGGTTGCTGCCGGTGAAGTGCTGCTCAAGGCGCGCGGCGTCGTCAAGCAGTTCAAGGGTGTGCGTGCCCTGCGTGGCGTTGACCTGGAAGTGCGGCGCGGGGAAATCCTGGGCCTGCTGGGCCCCAACGGCTCTGGCAAGTCGACCTTCATCAATGTGGCCAGCGGGCACTTTGCGGTGACCGAAGGTGTGATCGAGTTCGGCGGACAGCGCATTTCTGATGCGCCAGCCCACCTCATCGCACACGGCGGCATCGCCCGCACCTACCAGATCCCCCGGCCGTTTGCGCATTTGACTGTGCTGCAGAACGTGGCCTTGCCTGCCATGTTTGGCGCCGCCTCTCTTGACCGCAAGACGGCTGAAGACGAGGCCTGGCAGTGGCTGGAATTTACAGGCCTCACCAGCCGGGCACACGCCTTGCCAGACGCCCTGAACCTGCATCAGCGCAAGTTTCTGGAACTGGCGCGCGCGCTGGCTGCAAGGCCGCAGATCTTGATGCTGGACGAGGTGCTTTCAGGTCTCACGCCATCAGAAATTGACGAGGCTGTGGCGCTGATACGGCGCATTCGGGACCAGGGCGCGACCATTGTGTTTGTCGAGCACGTCATGCGTGCGGTGATGGCGTTGTGCGACCGCATCGTGGTGTTTGAAAGCGGCTCTGTGCTCGCGGAAGGCGCGCCGCATGATGTGATGCAGCGGCCTGAAGTCGTAGCGGCCTACCTCGGCGATGCAAAAGCTGCAGCAAAAAACAAACCTGGCCATGCCGCGCCTGGAAGGGAGGCGGCCCATGCTGCTTGAACTTGACAATATTCGTACCAGCTACGGCCAGGCGACAGCGCTGTGGGATGTGTCGCTGTCGGTCGCCGAGGGCGAACTGCTTTGCGTGGTCGGCCCCAACAGCGCCGGCAAAAGCACCCTCATCAACACCATTGCCGGCCTGCTGCGCATCAATGCAGGACAGCTGAAGTTTCAGGGCGAGGACATCTCCACATTGCCGTCGCACAAGTTCTGCGAACGCGGCATTGCACTGGTGCCCGAAGGCAGGCGCCTGTTCACCGAAATGACGGTGCGTGAGAACCTGGAGATGGGCAGTTACCTGCCTGCTGCCAAACGCGAACGCGCGCGTTCGATGGAGCAGGTGGTGTCGCTTTTTCCGGTGCTGACTGAAAAGCTGGACCACGCCGCCGGCACGCTCTCGGGTGGGCAGCAACAGATGGTGGCGATTGGCCGTGCGCTGATGGCCAAGCCGCGCGTGCTGCTGATGGACGAACCCTCACTCGGGCTGGCGCCCAGCATCGTGCTGGACATGTTCAGCGCCATTCGCGAGATTCATTCGCAGGGCATTGCCGTGCTGCTGGTCGAGCAGAACGTCTCCATGGCCATGGAGGTTGCAGAACGCGCTGCCGTGCTGGAGGAAGGCCGCATCGTAGCCATGGGCAGCCCTGAAGACCTGATGGCGCAACCCGTTTTGCGCCGTGCCTATCTGGGCGTGGACACCGAGGCTGCAGCCCACTGACGCGCTGCGGTTGAGGTGTCAGTGGCACATGCCGTATGCGCCGGTTTCGAGGCGGAAGTGGTCCCTGTGCACGACTTTGCGTGCATTGCGTCCACGTCAGTTGCTGCGACGACTCCAAAAACAAACAGGCCACCCAACACCACGCAGCCACCGGCCACGCGGTGATCCGCTCACTTGAGCCGGGTGAAAGCTGGATGTGGTGCTACGAGCACGAGCTGCAGGTGGGTTAGCGCCGCTGCGATAAGTCTTTGTGGGGCTTCGTGAATAAACACGGTATGTCCACTTTCCGTTGGGAGTGCACTACTTGGTTTTATCCAGAAAAACATCCGGTTAACAGACTAATCTCTGGCGACCTCGAGGCGCCACAGAACGCGCAAGTTTAAAAACGTAGCGCACTAAGATTTTGTTAGATCGATTTCAAGTGACTTCCAACGTATTGCAATTTCCTCGCACGCTGCTTGCAAAGCGGTCATCCTGGCCTTCGAGGCCTTTGGAGCAAAGACGACTTGCTTCGTCGGAGTCGAAATAGAAAGGCACCTCTTGTGTTCAACACCGACGCCGTACTGCTCAACCAAATACGCTCTAACTAAAGTCGCTACAAACTCGCACCCCTCTTCAGACAGGGGTTGCTGCTTATTAAAGGAAAATTTCAGTCCTCCACAAACCATCCCAGCTGAATCCAAGATGAGAAATTCCGGTCGCACTGAAACTCGGACGCCGGCTAGCATCATGGGATGTGTATCGCTGCTCTTGGGGGTTGGGACTATCTTGACATCATTCGTGTCGATCAGTTCGATGATGTCTGCGCAAGCTAAAAGTGCATCGGCTGAAAGATTTTTATCCTGCAGTGACCATTTGGTACCACCTTTGGTGTTCCGTAGCTCTAGTGCACGCTCATGAAAGAATGAATCTGACGGTTCCGCAAAATATTCTTCCAGTGCGTGATGAACGTCCCTGTAACGCGCAACAATCATTTCGCCGGGGGGGGCGATCTGGGCCTTTACTATCGCCCGGCGGCGACTTGCGCTTGCGTCCATGTATTCGGCGAGTTTGTTTACAGAAATACGCGGCTGTTTACTTGGCATTTCGGATCCTTTTGAAGCGTTGAACAAAAAGAACCAGACGACGTAGACAGCACAACGTACGCATGACAAAATCACGCTACCAATACTGGTCCAGTCTTAACCGCCTGGCAGGTCGGTCAATCAGTGGAATGGTTGGCCGACCTTTTTTCTTTCTACTTGTCGATACCTGGCTGGTCAATCAACCGAGCAGATTCTAGGACTCCCAAAATATTTGACAAGTCCACAGCTGGATAAAAAGCTAGCTATTTCTGTGGATTTCTGTGGATAACTTGTCAAAGACCACGTAAACAGGAACTTTGGAGGGGTGATAATTTTTACGGTACCAGAGCCGACGTCGAGCTTATCAACAGTTTTTAACACATGCACGCAAGGAGGCTAGTTAAAGAGGTGAGTTTGAAATCTCGTATAACTCTTTGATAACGTTATGGTTTGGTCTCGGACCGTGTTTTGGCTGGCGATCAACCTTTCAACTCGCATTTTCGCTAAATTTAGATGCGAGCGTTTCGCATCTGATAAATTTGTAACAATTTGAAAATTATCAAATTATCCCAATATGCGTTGAGCAAGCGTTGATCTAAACCAGCCGCCGAATAGACTTCTTTTTCCAAACCAGCCGGTAATACGCCGTCTGCAACCCCAGCATGGCAATGAAGGCGGCGGGATAGGCAATCCAGATGCCGTTGATGCCGATGCGGTGGCTCATGAACCACGCCACCGGCACTTCGACCAGCGCGATGCAGAGTATGGAGATCGCTGTCGGCACCAGTACCGAGCCACTGGCGCGCATGATGCCTGACAGCACCGAGGCCATGCCGAAGATGATGCTGCTCCAGAGCATGATGTGCAGCAGCGTCTGGGCCAGGTCGATGACCGGGCCGCTGGTGATGAAAAATCCCATCAGGTGGCGTGAGAACAAATAGCCGAGCACCACCAGCACGCCCGTCAGCGCCAGGTTCATCAGCAGGCCCGTGCGCGCAATGGCGCCCAGCTTGTCAGAGCGGCCGGCACCAATCGCCTGTGCCCCAAGGATGGAAGCAGTGATCGCAATCGAGATCGCCGGGAACTGCACATAAGCCACCACCTGGTTCACCGCACCGTAGGCCGCCGTGGCATTGGAGCCATAGCTGTTGACCATCGAGAGCAGGGCGACTTCGGCCAGCGAGATCACGATCATCTGCACACCCGTCGGCACGCCGACCTTGAGCACGGTTTTCAGTATCGGGAGGTTGATACGCAGCTTCTGCACAAACTCGGCATCGGGTGCCAGCGGGCTTTTGATCTTGCGCAGCCGGAACGCCAGCCAGACCATGGCGACCAGCATGGACAGCACAGACGCCACTGCACCGCTGGCCACGCCGAGCTGCGGCAACCCGCCCCAGCCGCGTATCAGCGCCGGTGTGACCAGAAGGCCGACCACGGTAGAGATCAGCAGTGTGTAGAGCGGGGTAACGGTATCGCCCACACCGCGCAGCATGGCGGTTGAGAGCAGGAACATGAAAAGCCCCGGGCCGGCCAGCATCATGATGCGGGCATAGAGCGTGGCTTCAAGAAGGATGTCGGCGGGCGTGCCCAGTGCCTTGAGCATGGGGCCGGTGAAAGTGCCGCCAAAGATGGCGACCAGCACGCCGAAAGCCACGCCCACGGTCAGCGTGGTGCCGGCCACCGACTTGACCTTGCCGATGTCGCGCGCCCCCCAGGCCTGACCGATCAGCACAGACGCGCCTGCGCCCAGGCCTATGGTGAAGGCGATAAAAAAGAACAGGATGGGGAAGAAGCTTGAGACCGCCGCCAGCGCGCCCACGCCAATCATCTGGCCGACATAAACGTTGTTGAGCGTGCCTGACAGTGACTGCAGGATGTTGCTCAGAAGCATGGGCGCCAGGAAGGCGATGAAGGTTTTCCACAGCGGTATGCCGTCGGACATGGGCGGGCGCCTGTGCGCCGAGGCGGGCGGCGTGGCCAGCGGCGGCACAGGGTCGGCCACGGTTGCCGGCGGCGCTGCAATCTCGCCAGCCACGCGCACATCTTCTTCGCAGACATCGGTTTCCAGTTTGTGGTCGAGTGCGCTGATGTCGGCGCCCAGGGTTTGGTTTTTCATGTTGTTTGTTTCCAGCTGCCGGCGGCTAATTTGCCCAGGTAATTTTTTACGTCTTCAGGCCACGCGGCCACAAGCGACGCAAAGCGCGCCTCGTCGTCGGCGAACAGCGCACGCGTGGCTTCTTCAAAGCCCGGCAGGTCGCCCGCCATTTCGGTCATGAAGCGGTAGGCCGCCTCACGCGAGGCCCGCGCCGCATCGCGGCCTTCGTTGCTGCGGCGGGCATCTTCAACCAGCTTGCGCAGTGCGACCGACGCGCCACCCGGCTGGCTGGCCAGCCACTCCCAATGACGCGGCAGCAGGGTGACCTCACGTGCGACAACGCCCAGTTTGGGTCGGCCTACGGCTCGGGTGGCCGGGCTTGCCTGCGGATCTGAGGCGGGTGCGTTGCTGTCGGTCGCATTGGCTTCGTCGACTGCTGTATCCGGTTCAACGGCTTCCGGCCGCAGGTCGAAGT
The DNA here is from genome assembly GCF_016185115.1 of Polaromonas sp. Classification (GTDB taxonomy): domain Bacteria; phylum Pseudomonadota; class Gammaproteobacteria; order Burkholderiales; family Burkholderiaceae_C; genus Polaromonas. The sequence goes on from NZ_JACPOF010000004.1 coordinate 302,033, forward strand.
CCAGCCGTGAGCCCGTAGCGTCATCGAAAACGCGAACAAGGTCCTGGGTTGGCGGCAGTGCCCGCAGCATTTTGAGAACTTCGGCGCGGGGGCCGGCGGTAATGCGCTGGAAACCGGCAAATGCGGTGAGCAGGGTCGGGGAGGGCGTAGATGCGTGCACAGAGGCTCTCGTTAATTCATTAAAACCCAATATTACCCGGGTTAAATTGTCGCGTCAATTAAATCCGGGTAAAAATACAAAATTCCATGTTTTAACTACATAAAAATCTAAACTATCAATTTAATATTCTTTTGGGTTTTAGAAAAATGACTTTACATTCCTTTCCTGTTCAAAAAGAGCTGGTTACTTCCACAAGAAGACACCGGCCACATCAAGGTCTGGCTGGTTCGCATGATTGAGCTCAAGGGTATTTTTCAAACTTACAAGGGGCAGTCCGGCCCGGTCGAGGCCCTCAGGGACGTCGATCTGCACATCAGGCCGGGGGAGGTCTTTGGCATCATCGGCCGAAGCGGCGCCGGCAAAAGCTCGCTGGTGCGGGCCATCAACCTGCTGAACCGCCCGACGGCCGGGCAGGTGATCGTCGGTGGCCGCGACCTGACAACGCTGGACGGCGATACGCTGCGGGTTGCCAGGCGTGACATCGGCATCATCTTCCAGCACTTCAATTTGCTGTCTTCGCGCACGGTGTATGACAACGTGGCCCTGCCGCTGGAAATCGCCGGGCTCAGTGCTGGCGAGATCAAAACCCGCATCACGCCGCTGCTCGACCTGGTCGGTTTGTCTGCGCTCAAGGACCGCTACCCCGCCCAGATCAGTGGCGGGCAAAAGCAGCGTGTGGGCATTGCGCGCGCCCTGGCCAACCGCCCACAGGTGTTACTGTCAGATGAGGCCACCTCTGCGCTTGACCCGGAAACCACACGCTCCATCCTGGCACTGCTCAGGCAGATCAACAAGGAGTTCGGCCTCACCGTGGTGCTGATCACGCACCAGATGCAGGTCATCAAGCAGGTCGCCGACCGTGTGGCCGTGATCGACGCCGGGCGCATTGTCGAAAGCGGGCCGGTAATCGATGTGTTTACCCGTCCGCAGCATGACACCACACGCAGCCTGATTGACGAGATCCTGCCGCAGGACTTGCCCGAGAGCGTGCTGGCGCGCATACGCACCTTGCAGCAGGCTGAAACTGCCGTGCCCGGGCACGAAGGGCGGCTGTTGCGGCTGTCGTTTGCGGGTGATGACTCTGACAAGCCGCTGCTGTCGGATGTGATCCGCAACTTTGGCATTGACCTGTCCATCGTGCATGGCCAGGTCGACGAGATCCAGGGCAAGCCCTTCGGCTCGCTGGCGGTGTTTGCGCGTGGGCACAACGAGCAGCTTGATGCGGCGCTGGTGCATCTGCGCGCGGCGGGTGTTCATGTCGATGAAGTGAATGATTTGTCAGCCAAAGTCCTGGTGGGAGCAGTGCGCAGCGCCGGGCCGCCCCAAGCAAGCACAGCCCCCTCGGGGGGCAGCGCATTACACGAAGTGAAAAGCGTGGGGGCTATTAGTCATGTTCGGTAATTTTTCAGAAGCCCTGCTGGCGCTGTTTGCGACCTCGCTCTGGGAAACCATCGTCATGGTCGGCATCTCCGGTTTTGTAGGCGCGCTGCTGGGCATTCCACTCGGGGTGTACCTGCGGCTCAGCGACGAAGGTGGCGTGCTGCAAAACCGTGTGGCCAATACCGCTGTGGGCGGCATCGTGAATGCCGTGCGCTCTACGCCCTTCATCATTTTGCTGGTGGCCATCATCCCGATGACACGTTTCATCACGGGTTCGTCGATAGGTACTGCCGCCGCCGTGGTGCCGCTGACGATTGCTGCCGCGCCCTTTGTGGCCCGGCTGGTCGAGGCATCGCTGCGTGAGGTCGACCACGGCCTGATTGAAGCGGCGCTGGCCATGGGCGCGACCACGCGGCAGATCGTATTCAAGGTTCTGCTGCCCGAAGCCTTGCCCGGCATCATCGCGGGCCTGACCATCACGTTTGTCAGCCTGACCGGCTATTCGGCCATGGCAGGCGCCATTGGCGGCGGCGGGCTCGGTGACCTGGGCATCCGTTACGGCTACCAGCGCTTTTTGCCAGAGATCATGCTGGCCGTGGTGCTGGTGCTCATCCTCTTCGTGCAAGCCGTACAAAGCCTGGGCGACTGGGCTGTAAGAAAGCTGAGCCACAAATGAAAGCCCTCATGCACCTGCCCCATCACCGATGTTGATGCAGCGCCTTCAACCCTCAAACATATTTCGAATCAACTTACCCATCCAGAGAAAGTCATCATGAACAAACGCACCCTTATCCAGTCCGCCGCCGCGCTCGCGCTCTCCATCGCCTTCACCGGCGCAGCCCTGGCGCAGGACAAACCGCTCAAGATTGGCGTCACCGCCGGTCCGCACGCGCAGATTTTTGAGCAGGTCAAAAAGATTGCCGAGAAAGACGGCCTGAAGATCCAGATCGTCGAGTTCACCGACTACGTGCAGCCCAACGCAGCGCTCGCCGCCGGCGACCTTGATGCCAACAGCTACCAGCACAAGCCTTACCTCGACCAGCAGGTCAAAGACCGCGGCTACAAGATCACGAATGTGGGCTACACCGTCAACTTCCCGATCGGGCTGTACTCGAAAAAGGTCAAAAGCCTGGCCGAACTGAAAGAGGGCGCACGTTTCGGCATCCCGAATGACCCGACCAACGGCGGCCGTGTGCTGCTGGTGCTGCAGGACAAGGGCCTGATCAAACTCAAGCCGGAAGCCGGCCTCAAAGCCACGCCGCTGGACGTGATCGACAACCCGAAGAAGATCAAATTCGTTGAGCTCGATGCCGCCCAACTGCCACGTTCGCTCGACGACCTGGATGCCTCGGCCGTCAACACCAACTTTGCGCTGTCTGCCGGCCTGAACCCGAAAGACGCGATTGCCCAGGAAGCTGCCAAATCGCCATACGTCAACCTGTTGGCCGTGCGCGAGCAGGATAAGACCAAGCCGTGGGTAGCCAAGCTGGTCAAGGCCTACCAGTCTGAAGAAGTCCGCAAATTCATACAGACCGAATTCAAGGGTGCAGTGCTGGCCGGGTTCTGAGCCTTTCCGCCACTTCCTTGAAAAAGCCTGCCTTACGCAGGCTTTTCTTTTGGGTTGTAATCGCAGGCTGTACTTCTGAATGCACCCCACTGACGAATAGCAAGGACTGGTGATGGCCGTTTTTGATACCCGCGAGATTGTTTCCGCCCTGAATGGCCTGCGGGCCGACTGGCGAGAATCGCAAAAGCGATCCCTGGAGCCGGGCGGCCGCGAGTTCCCCTCACGCGACGCGCTGGCCGCCATCGTCGAGCAGCTCAAGGGCGCGCTCTTTCCCATGCGGCTGGGCCCTACAGACTTGCGCCACGAGAGCGAAGATTTCTACGTCGGCTACACGCTGGACTCAGCCCTTCATGCGCTGCTGGTGCAGATGCGGCTGGAACTGGCCTACAGCGCACGCCAGCAGTCGCGCACGGAAGCAGACATAGAAGCCGACGCGGTGAAGGCTGCGCGCAGTTTTGCGGCGGCGCTGCCCGGTATTCGCAGCCTGCTCGACAAGGACGTGCTGGCCGCCTACAACGGTGACCCTGCGGCGCGAAGTGTTGATGAAGTGCTGCTCTGCTACCCGGGCGTGCTGGCGCTGATCCACCACCGGCTGGCACACCAGCTGTACGGCTTGGGCCTGCCGCTGCTGGCGCGCATTGTGGCCGAGCTGGCGCACAGCCAGACGGGCATAGACATTCACCCCGGCGCGCAGATCGGCGAAGGTTTTTTCATGGACCACGGCACAGGCGTGGTGATAGGCGAGACCGCAGTGATCGGCAAACGCGTTAGGCTCTACCAGGCCGTGACGCTGGGCGCCAAACGCTTCCCGACCGACCAGGAAGGCAACCTGCAAAAAGGTTTGCCGCGCCACCCGGTGGTTGAAGACGATGTGGTCATCTACGCCGGCGCAACCGTGCTGGGCCGCGTGACCCTGGGCAAAGGCGCGACCATAGGCGGCAATGTCTGGGTGACGCATGATGTGCCGGCCGGCGGCAATGTGACCCAAGCCATATCTCGCGAAGCCACCGGACGCGGAAACTAGGATTTGCGCTCAGCACGATTGCGCTTGCTGTTGCAAAATGCCCCGTCGGGCTTTCACGGCCTGTCTTCCCTTCAACTTTCAGGAGCACCCATTGGCCCAGATCAAGATCGCCGTTGTCGTCGGCAGCATTCGCAAGGACTCGTTCAACAAGAAGCTGGCCGTGGCACTTGCCAAACTGGCACCGTCAGATGTGCTGCTGGAACAGGTACGTATTGACGACCTGCCGCAATACAACCAGGATGATGATGGCGCCCCGACGGCAGAGATCACCCGCCTGCGCAACCATATTTCATCTGCCCAGGGCGTGATTTTTTTGACGCCTGAATACAACCGCTCGATTCCCGGCGTCCTGAAAAACGCCATCGACCACGCTTCTCGCCCCTGGGGTAAGAGCGTGTGGAAGGGCAAGCCTGCTGCCGTTGCCGGCATCACCGTCAGCCCCATGGGCACGTCCATGGCACAGCAACACCTGCGCAACATCCTGTCTTACCTCGACATGCCGACGCTGGGCCAGCCTGAGATCTTTTTGACGGTGAAGGAAGGCTTCTTCAATGAGGACGGCAGCGTCAACGAAGGCAGCCAGAAGTTCTTGCAGGGCTTTATGGACACCTACGTGGCATGGGTCAGGAAGCACATCTGAACGCCATCTGAATTTCCTTCAGGTCTACGCATGACCAAAGAAAAAGCCCGCATCAGCGGGCTTTTTTGATGAAGGCGTGAAGTCCTCAGGCAGCGAGTGCGGCCTTGGCTTCGTTGGCAGCAGCCTGCTGGGCCTTGATGTCGGCTTGTGCAGAAGCAATCGCGGCCGCCTTGGCAGCGTCACCCATGGCCAGGCCTTCAGCGCGCACGATGCGCACATCGGTGATGCCAAGGAAACCGAACACGGTCTTCAGGAAGCTCTCCTGGTGTTCCATCGCATTGCCGGCATCGCTGGTTGAATAAGCGCCGCCGCGGGTGGACGCCACGATGACGGTCTTGCCGGTAGCCAGGCCGACCGGGCCTTTTTCGGTGTATTTGAAGGTGCGGTTGACCTGCGCCACGCGGTCGATCCAGGCCTTGAGCTGGGTCGGGATGGTGAAGTTGTACATCGGTGCGCCGACCACGATCACGTCGGATGCCAGCAACTGGGTGACCAGCGCTTCGGACACGGCGTTTTCGCGCTTTTGTGCATCGCTCAGCACGGCGTCGGCAGGCAGGCGAAAGCCCAGGGATTCGGCGGACAGATGGGTGGGCGTGTTGACGGCCAGGTCAAGGTAGCTGACTTCGGTACCGGGATGTGCGGCACCCCAGGAAGCGACGATTTGTGCGGTCAGCTGGCGCGACACGGAGTTGCTGCCAAGAATGCTGGAGTCAATGTGGAGAAGCTTGCTCATGATGATGTCCTGTTCGAAAAGCGGGTTGATAAAAAGGGTTGGCTGTATTTTTTAGCCATGGATAGATTGTGCTGGTAGATTGATTTACTGATAAGTTGGCAAAATTGCGATAGATTGTCCTGCCAGTGAGACAATGAATGATGAAAAGGGGGCACCATGGAAGACCTGAATGACATGCTGTATTTCGCCGAGGTGGTGGAGCGGGGTGGTTTTGCCGCGGCCGGGCGTTCACTGGGCCTGCCAAAATCCCGGCTGTCGCGCCGGGTAGCCGAGCTGGAAGGGCGTCTTGGCGTACGTTTGCTGCAACGCACCACCCGAAAGCTGTCGGTCACGGCTGTCGGCGAGATTTACCTCAGGCATTGCGCCACCATGCGTGACGAGGCCCTCGCCGCCGCTGAAGCTGTGGCGCACATGCAGGTCGAGCCGCGCGGCACGCTACGGGTGACCTGCCCTGTGACGCTGGCCCAGAGCACTCTGGGCTACCTTGTCCCCAGCTACCTCGCCCAGTACCCGCACGTGAAACTGGACATGCGGGTCACCAACCGCGTGGTTGACCTGATAGAAGAGGGTGTGGACATTGCGCTGCGGGTGCGGCCCACGCTCGACGACAGCGGCAGCCTGGTCATCAAGCAGCTGGGGGCGTCCAGCGCCTTGCTGCTGGCCAGCCCTTCGCTGCTGCACAGGCAGGGTACGCCGACCAGACCTGAAGACCTGGCAAAGCTGGACACCGTCGCCATGTCTGCGACGGACGGACGCAGCACCTGGGAGCTTGTCGACCCGGCTGGCCAGACTTATGAGTTTCAGCATCAGCCGAGGTATATCGCAGACGACCTGCAAACCCTCAAGCTCGCGGTGCTGGCCGGCACCGGCATCAGCTTTCTGCCAGAAATGCTGAGCAGGGCGGAATTGCAGGCACAGTTACTGGTGCCGGTATTGCCCGGCTGGACCATGAGGTCGGGCATGGTGCACGCCGTATTCCCGTCGCGGCGGGGGCAGGTGCCGGCCGTGCGCAGTTTTCTCGACTTTATGGGTGAACATATGTTGGGTGACCAGTTGCGATAACAGGCTGCCGACAGTCGGCACTCGTGTCTGCAACCTGACTGGGTAGATCATCTCAATCAAAATTTGCTGTATACGTTAAAAAATTGATGTATACATTAAAAATATGTAAAAAGTTAACTCTCATATTAACTTTTGGGTGGTTTTCGCTGTTTCAGGGCTCCAACTCACGCCAGAAACGCCTGGAAATGGCCGTTTTCAGGCACTAAAACAGCTGCAGGCCAATAAATACATGCGTGAGCAGCTACCAAAGTAATAGCAAATAATGCATCACTGGATGTTTTGGCGGTGCTGGCGTTTTCAGGCTGGCGATTCTTCATCAGATGTTTAGGCCATGATTTACTGAGTCGTTATGTGCTTATGCGGATAAATTAAGAGCTATATATTCTTTTGAGTTTGAACGCTTGCTCCCCACAATGACTGTCTCGGCGCCTTCACATCGACTCGGCGCCCCCTCATTCAGGAGCAAACATGGCAACCCTCAGGCTTGGCGATACCGCCCCAGACTTCACGCAGGACTCCACTGAAGGCAGGATTTCCTTCCACCAATGGGCGGGTGATTCATGGGTGGTGCTGTTTTCCCACCCGGCTGACTTCACCCCTGTCTGCACGACCGAACTCGGTAAAACCGCCGCACTGAGCGGTGAATTCGCCAAACGGCATGTCAAGCCCATCGCCGTCAGCGTGGACCCGCTGGACAAGCATGGCGGCTGGGTCAAGGACATCAACGAAACCCAGAACACCACCGTGAACTTCCCCATCCTGGCGGATGCCGACAAGACGGTGGCCAACCTGTACGACATGATTCACCCCAACGCCTCGACCACTGCGACTGTGCGCAGCGTCTTCATCATTGACCCGAAAAAGGTCATTCGCACGACCTTCACTTACCCGGCCAGCACGGGGCGCAACTTCGACGAAATCCTGCGTGTCATCGATTCGCTGCAGCTGACCGACAGCCACAAGGTCGCCACACCGGCCAACTGGAAAGACGGCGATGACGTGGTCATCGTGCCCAGCATCCAGGACCCGGCTGAACTGGCAGAGCGCTTTCCGAAAGGTTTTAAAGCCGTCAGGCCTTACCTGCGCATCACGCCTCAGCCCAACAAGTAAATATGGCCCCCACGCTTGTCGCTTCGCGTAATACGCTGCCCCCCGAGGGGGCCGCTGCGTCTGCAGCCCGGCAAAGCCGGTTCCGCGGCCCCGGCCTGCAAATTCCTGCAGCTGCGTTTTTGCCCGTGGTTCGCAAGTTGCACGCGTCCTCCATCCGCTAAGGATCATCACTTTGCGTTTCATCATCGTCCCCGGCTGGCGCGATTCCGGTCCCGGCCACTGGCAAAGCCTGTGGGCCGAGCGGCTCGACGGTGCCGTGCGCGTCCAGCAGGACGACTGGGTTGCGCCTGCGCGTGACGCCTGGGTGGCGTCGATTGCCAAAACCATCTTGCAGCAGGACGAACCTGTGGTCGTGATTGCCCACAGCCTCGGCTGCATTGCCACCACCCATCTGCCCAAAGAGGCCACTGACCGCATCAGCGGCGCATTGCTGGTGGCGCCGGCTGACCCTGAGCGGCGCGCGGTTCTCAGCGACTTTGCTCCCGTGCCTTACCAGCAACTGCCTTACCGCAGCATTCTGGTGGCCAGCAGCAACGACCCGTTTTGTCCGGTGCGCCTGGCAGGGGCCTATGCAAGGGCCTGGGGCAGCGAGTTTGTGCGCATGCAAAATGCGGGGCATATCAACATCGAGTCCGGGCACGGCGAATGGCCGCTGGGCGTTGCGCTTCTGCAGTCGCTGGCCGGTGACGTCTCTTTCTCGGCCAGCACGGTTCATTTTTCATCTTCATCATCCTTCGGAAATCTGGAAACAGCATGACTTCACAAAAACTGAAAATCGCTCTTGCCACGCTGGCCTTCGCTGCCAGCGGCATTGCCTCTGCACAAACCCTGCTCAATGGCTCATACGACGTGGCACGCGAGTTCTACAAGGACTACAACGCGGCTTTCATCGCGCATTACAAAAAGACCACGGGCAAGGACATCAAGGTTGATCAATCCCACGGCGGCTCCAGCGCCATTGCGCGCTCTGTGGCTGATGGCCTGGATGCTGACGTAGTGACCATGAACACAACAACCGATGTTGATTTCCTCGCTGGTGCCGGCCTGGTGGCAAAGGATTGGGCCAAAAAATTCCCCGGCAATGCATCGCCTACCACCTCGACCATGCTCTTCCTGGTGCGCAACGGCAACCCCAAGGGCATCAAGGACTGGGATGACCTGATCAAGCCCGGCATCCAGGTGGTGGTCGTCAACCCCAAGACTGGTGGCAACGGCCGTTATGCCTACCTCGCGGCCTGGGGTTATGCGAAGAAGAAGGGCGCCACAGACGTGCAGGCTGCAGAGTTCGTCAGCAAGCTCTACAAAAATGTGCCGGTACTGGGCAAGGGCGGCCGTGATGCCACCACCGTCTTCCTGCAGCGCAATATCGGTGACGTGCTGATCACGTTTGAATCGGAAGTGCTGTCGGTCAACAAGGAGTTTGGCGAAGGCAAGGTCGATGCGATCTACCCGTCCATCAGCATCGTGGCCGAGAACCCCGTCGCCGTTGTCGAGCGTACCGTCAACAAAAAAGGCACGGCTGAACTTGCCAAGGCTTACCTAGACTACCTGTATTCAGACGAAGGTCAGGAAATTGCTGCACGCCACGCACTGCGCCCACGTTCGCCTGCCGTCCTGAAGAAATACGCCACGACCTTCAAGCCGCTGCAGCTCTTCACGGTGCAGGAAGTGTTCGGTTCGCTGGGTGAGGCGCAAAAAGTCCATTTCAATGATGGCGGCCAGTTCGACAAGATCTACACAGTCAAGTAACCGGACCCCCACGCTTTTCACTTCGTGTAATGCGCTGCCCCCCGAGGGGGCTAATTTTCCTTGGGGCGGCCCGTCGGAAAATTCATGTCATCTCCGTTAACGGATGTATGACTGGCAGTGCCAAGGCTATAAAAATTGTTTAAAAAATCATCTAAACGGGTACTGCCCGGTTTCAGGCTTACGCTCGGCTACACGGTCCTGTACCTGAGCCTGATTGTGCTGATTCCGATTTCTGCGCTGTTCTTCAAGACCTTCACGCTCACGCTTGACCAGTTCTGGTCAGCGGTGACGTCACCCCGTGTCATGGCGTCGTATCGCCTGACTTTCGGGGCTTCATTTTTTGCGGCGCTGGTTAACCTGGTGTTTGGACTGTTGCTGGCCTGGGTGCTGGTGCGCTACAAATTTCCGGGCAAAAAGATTGTTGATGCACTCGTTGATTTGCCCTTTGCATTGCCAACCGCAGTCGCCGGCATTTCGCTGACCGCGATTCTGGCGGGCAACGGCTGGATAGGCCAGTACCTGGAGCCCATGGGCATCAAGCTGGCCTTCACGCCGGCCGGTGTTGTCATCGCGCTGATTTTTATCGGCCTGCCTTTTGTCGTGCGAACCGTTCAGCCGGTACTTGAAGACGCTGAAAAAGAGCTTGAGGAAGCCGCCACATCGCTCGGTGCGAACCGCCTTCAGATTTTTACCAAAGTGATACTGCCGCACATCATGCCGGCATTGCTCACAGGTTTTGCAATGGCCTTTGCCCGTGCGATCGGTGAGTACGGCTCTGTCATTTTTATCGCCGGCAACATGCCCATGATTTCTGAAATCACACCGCTGATCATCATCGGCAAGCTTGAGCAGTACGACTATGCGGGTGCGACTGCTGTCGCTGTGGTGATGCTGGTGGTGTCGTTTCTGCTGCTGCTTGTGATTAACGGTCTGCAGGCCTGGCAACGTCGTCATACCGGAGCACCAGCATGAGTGGTTTGAATTCCAATAGGCGCGAGACGATCAGCACGACAGAAGCCCCATGGGTTCGTTACACGCTGACAGGCATAGCGCTTGTATTTGTGGTGCTATTCCTTATCCTGCCGCTGGCCGCCGTTTTCACCGAAGCCCTGCGCAAGGGTTTCGGTGCCTATCTTGAAGCCCTGAAAGAACCCGATGCATGGGCTGCCATCAAACTGACCCTGATTGCTGCGGCCATTTCAGTGCCCATGAACCTGGTGTTTGGTGTGGCGGCTGCATGGGCCATTGCGAAATACGAGTTTCGGGGCAAGTCTGTTCTGACGACCCTGGTAGACCTGCCGTTTTCGATCTCACCTGTGGTGGCTGGCCTGATTTATGTATTGATCTTCGGTGCACAGGGCTGGTTCGGCCCCTGGCTGCTGGCACATGACATCAAGATCATTTTTGCCGTGCCCGGTATCGTGCTCGCGACAGTGTTTGTGACCTTTCCCTTCATTGCGCGCGAGCTGATTCCCTTGATGCAGGCGCAGGGCAATGACGAGGAGCAGGCCGCCATTGTGCTGGGCGCCACCGGCTGGCAAACCTTCTGGCACGTGACCCTGCCCAACATCAAGTGGGGGCTGATTTACGGCGTGATCCTGTGTAACGCACGGGCCATGGGTGAGTTCGGCGCGGTGTCGGTCGTGTCCGGCCATATCCGCGGGCAGACCAACACATTGCCGCTGCATGTAGAGATTCTGTACAACGAATACCAGTCTGTCGCAGCCTTTGCCGTGGCCTCTTTGCTGGCAATCCTGGCGCTGGTCACACTGGTCATCAAGTCAATCGCCGAATGGCGCCACGAGCAGGACATGAAAGCCGCAGCAGACCTGCCACCCGAGCAGCCTCGCGCCATCGCACCTGCTGCCGCAGCCAGCTAAAGAGAATCAGGAAACACCATGAGCATAGAAATACGCAACGTCAGCAAACATTTCGGCAACTTCCAGGCGCTGGGCGACGTCAGCCTCGATATTCATTCCGGCGAACTGGTTGCGCTGCTCGGCCCCTCGGGCTGCGGCAAGACCACCTTGCTGCGCATCATTGCCGGGCTCGAAACGGCTGACCAGGGCAGCATTCTTTTCAGCGGCGAAGACACCACCGACGTGCACGTGCGCGAGCGCCAGGTCGGTTTCGTGTTCCAGCACTACGCGCTCTTCCGCCACATGACGGTGTTTGAAAACGTCGCCTTTGGCCTGCGCATGAAACCGCGCAACCAGCGGCCCAGCGAAGCGCAGATCAGGGAGAAAGTGCATTCGCTGCTGAACCTTGTGCAGCTCGACTGGCTGGCCGACCGCTTCCCCTCGCAGCTCTCGGGCGGCCAGCGCCAGCGGATTGCCCTGGCCAGGGCCCTGGCGGTTGAACCCAAGGTGCTGCTGCTCGACGAACCCTTCGGCGCGCTCGATGCCAAGGTGCGCAAGGAGTTGCGCCGCTGGCTGCGCCGCCTGCATGAAGACCTCAACGTCACCAGCATTTTTGTCACGCACGACCAGGAAGAAGCACTTGAAGTGGCCGACCGTGTGGTGCTGATGAACCAGGGCAAGGTCGAGCAGATTGGTTCACCGCAGCAGGTCTGGGATCATCCGGCCAGCCCGTTTGTCTATGGCTTTCTCGGTGATGTGAACCTGTTTCATGGCCGTGCCCATGAAGGTGAAGTGCAACTGGAAGGCATACGCATCGACTCACCCGAACATGCAGGTGCCAAAGATGCCAAAGCCTTTGCCTACGTTCGCCCGCACGATTTTGATGTGCAGCGTTACTCACCAGGCGCAGAAGGTATTGCCGCGCAACTCGTGCGCGCAATCGTCATTGGCCCGACGGCCAGGCTGGAACTGATTCCAGAAGAGCAGAAGCAGACCTCCAAAGGGTCTGACGAGGGCCTCATCGAGGTGCAGATATCCTCGCAGCAATACAAGGACATGGGCCTGCGTGAAGGCGACATGCTGGTTCTCACCCCTAAAAATGTGCGTGTGTTTGTGGAAGAGGGCGCGGGTATTTAAAGAGCCCGCCCACCCGCTTCGGATTTGCCGCACAGAAGAGGTCGTCCATGCCCTACAAGACGCCCTGAAGGTTCATAGTGAAATATTTGAAGAGGCCCGGGACGCGTTGCCCCAAGCAACTCTCCAGGGCTCCTCTGTACAACATTCACTTTTGAGAGGGCATTCCCATGTACAAACACACCACCATCGCTATCGCATTTGTTTCGCTCGGTATTCTTGGACTTACAGCTTGCGACGTCAAAAAAACCCAGGAGGGTGACGTGACCTTGCCCAAGGTCGAAATCAATAAAACACAGGAAGGCAATGTCACGCTTCCCAAGTACGATGTGACCACCCCTGATGTCAAAGTGACCACCACCGAGAAAACGGTGACGGTGCCGACGATCAAGTCGGAAGAAAAAACGATTGAAGTGCCCAAGGTAACAGTCACGCCGGCAAAGTAAGCGGCATCCCGCTGGAAGCGCCCTCTTCATGAGGGCGTTTTCATTCATATGTGGCGTGTCCGGTTTTGTTCATTGCAAGGCCGGTTGCGCGACTCTTTCGGACATTACGTTTGCCTTCTGCGGGAACTAATCTCCAACACTGCTCACGAACTCCCAGACAATCCATAAAATGCTCGATAAAGAGGGATTCTGATGTTCTTGAAGTATTTCGATGCCATGCCGCGCCGCGTGCTGGCGCTGACCGCAGTTGTATGTGTGGCGATGCTGGCTTTTGGCCTTTACCTGCAGCATGTGGTGGGCCTTGAGCCTTGCCCCATGTGCATCGTTCAGCGTTACGCGCTGGTGCTGGTGGCTGTTTTTGCGGGCCTGACGGCCATCGGCAAAAGCCGCGGTGTGTTGATCGGCGGTTCTGCGCTGACACTCGTCATTGCCGGCTTTGGCGCTTTTGTTGCTGCACGACAAAGTTTTTTGCAGTGGTACCCGCCCGAAATAGCATCATGCGGCCGGGACTTCTACGGAATGATCGAAACTTTCCCGCTCAAGCGCGCCATTCCCATGATTTTCAAGGGCAGCGGTGACTGCACCAGGATTGACTGGACCTTCCTGGGTGGCTCGATTGCCAACTGGTCCTTTGTCTGTTTTGTGGTCATCGCGCTGGTGATGCTGGCGCTGATAGTGCGCCAGGCCTCAAGGCGCTGAGCTTCCGCCCGCAAGGGCATATCCCGTCGCCCGGGCCCGTCCGGAACATATGACGCACCCATCGGGCTGAAGCATTCTGTTTGCCAAATTTCAGGCAAGCCATATACTGTACATAAATACAGTATTTGTGTGGTCCTGAACTTTGTCCATTTTTTCATCCCAACCCCTGGACTGTGTGCTGTCCGATCCCGCCCATGCCGGTGTATGGCGCGCTGGAGAACTGGGCAGCGCCAGTGTCGTGACGGTGTGTACCGGCTATGCGGCACTGAACCGCGTGCTGTCGGGTGAGGGTTGGCCTCAAGGGGCGCTGATTGAGGTTTTACAGCCGCAGGCAGGCCAGCATGAGTGGGGTTTGATTGCGCCTGCGCTGGCTGCCTTGCAGCTTCAGGAGGCCGCGAAACTGCTTGTACTGGTTGGCGCACCTTACCTGCCTTTTGCGCCTGCACTGGGTGCGCGGCAAATCCACATGCAGCGCATGTTGTCCATCCATGCCCCAGCCGGCCAGGCGCCTTCACTGCTCTGGGCTACGCGTGAGGCATTGCAGTGCGCCGATGTGGCCGCTGTACTGGCCTGGCTGCCTGATGCACGCAGCGCGCACCTGCGCCGCCTGCAGATTGCAGCACATGCGCACAACAAGCTGCTCTTTGTCTTCAGGCCGCTGCGTGCACAAACCGAGTCCTCACCGGCACCGCTGCGCCTTCTGCTGGAGGGCGCCGTCGATGATGGTGGCAACCTGCTGGTTCATGTGCTCAAGCGCCGTGGCCCGCCCCTGGCTGCGCCTGTGCTGTTGGACACACGCCCGGCGCGGCTGTCCGGGCTGATCGCTGCGAGTCGTGAAAGGCTGCGCCTCAAGCGTGAGGAAACCTCCCCCACGCTGCCTTCTTTTGTCTCTGCTTCACCGTCGATTGCCGTTCATGCGTTGCTGGATCGCATTGCACACCTCGATCATCACTGAGGCTGCGCAGCCGGTGATGGACGAAACCACTGCACAGAAGGCGGTGGCCAGCATCGCGCTGGGTTTCACGCCCCGGGTGGCGCTGGTGGATGAGTCCGTGCTTATGGATGTGACCGGCAGCCTGCGCCTGTTCGGTGGGCTTGCGTGCCTGATGCAGCTGCTTGAGCGGCAATTGAAGGTTTTTTTTGAATCAAACCGGCTTGATGCACTGACCGTGCGGACGCAAGGCGCGACATCGCTGATTGCGCTGGGCCGTTTGCGGGTGCTGCAGGAGCAGGGTGCCCGGCCTGACGCCGCCAGAAAACGGGTGGCTGATCTGCCCATGCACACGCTGACAGCCGCGCGTGCGCACCTGGGCGTGCTGGAGCGTATTGGTTGCCGTACCTGGGACGACCTGCTTCGCCTGCCGCGCGACGGCATGGCGCGGCGTTTTGACGCTGCACTGCTGGAGGCTCTTGACCGGGCACGGGGCGCTGTAGCTGATGACTACGCATGGCTGGTGTTGCCTGAACACTTTGAAGAAAAGCTGGAGCTTGATGCGCTGGTCGAACACGCGCCTGCGCTGATGGCTGGCATCGAACGTTTGCTGGTCAAGCTGCAGGCCTGGCTGCTGGGCCGGCAGAGCGGGCTGTGCGCACTGAAAGTCACCTGGCATCTGGACAAACGGCGCGATGTTGCGCCCACGGGTGAACTTGACATCCGCACCGCCAACCCGGCGCAGGACCTGCGCCACATGACGCGGCTGGTCTCAGAGCATCTGGCGCAACAAACGCTGCCTGCGCCCGTGCACTCGGTGAGCCTGCAGTCGCTGATCACCGAGTCGCTGGCTGATGCAGCTGCAGCTACCGGCAGCCTGCTGATGGAGGCGCGCAAGCATGGCGATGGTGCGCTTGAGCTGGTCGAGCGTTTGAGTGCGCGTCTGGGCGATGACAACGTGCTGGCCTGGCAAGCATGCGCAGACCACAGGCCGGAAGAGATGCAGCGCTGGATTCATGCGCGGGATGCCATCAGGTCAATGACGCTTCCCGCACGCCTGGCAGGCAGCAGAAAACGGGGGCGTGATGAAAAAAATCCTGAAGCTTCTGCGGCCGGTACAAGAACTGATGCGTTGTATCCCGCCTGGCTGCTCAGGCAGCCACTCAGGCTGAAGTCCGCCGGTGAAAGCCCGGTGTACCAGGGGGCATTGAGGCAACTCGCAGGCCCGCAGCGGCTGGAGGCCCCCTTGTGGTTGCGCTCAGGTGGCGAAACAAGGCCGCGCGTACTGCGTGACTATTTCATCTACCGCAGCGAGCAGGGCAGCCTGTTGTGGATTTTTCGCGAGCGTCTGGGGCGGCCTTCCGACACGCTGCGGCAGCACGCCTGGTACCTGCACGGCTTTTTTGCCTGAATACACATGCTGCCCGGCCTTCTGCCCGAATATGCCGAGCTGCACGCGCTCAGCAACTTCAGCTTCCAGCGTGGCGCATCCCATGCGCAGGAACTGGTGGAGCGTGCATCGGCATTGGGCTACCGGGCTCTCGCCATCACCGACGAATGTTCCGTGTCGGGTGTGGTGCGGGCGCATGAAGCCGCCAAAGAGACTGGCCTGAAGCTCATCCCCGGAGCGGAATTCCTGGTGCAGGCAGGCAGTGATTCTGAAAACTTCCGGCTGGTGGTGCTTCCCCACAATGCGCAAGGCTGGGGCAACCTGTGCGAGTTCATCACCACTGCCAGGCAGATCGGGGATGGCGCGGGGAAGCACGTGGAGAAGGGCGGCTATCGCGTGGCTCTCGGCATCACTGATTTTGCTGTCCTGGCCGATTGCGAGGTGCTGCTTTCGCCGCTGCCCGGGCCTGTGGATGTGGGCGCCCTGTGCCGTCATGCGGAGTGGGCTCTCGATATTTTTGGCCAACGCTGCTGGCTGGCGATAGAGCTGTGGCAGGGCATGGACGATGCACTGCGCCTGTCGCAGTTGCGCGAAGTGTCGCGCTGCAGCGGCCTGCCCGCGCTGGCCGCAGGCAATGTGCACATGCACCAGCGTTCACGCAAGCCGCTGCATGATGTGCTTACAGCTATCAGGCTTGGCAAGACGGTGCATGAGTGCGGCTTTGAACTGCAGGGCAATGCCGAGGCACACCTGCGGCCCCGCATGCGGCTGGCCGATATTTACCCGGCAGACTTGCTGCGCGCCACGCTGGAGGTTGCCTCACGCTGCACCTTCAGCCTCGATGAAATCCGCAATCTCTACCGTTACCCGCAGGAAGACATGGTGCCGCCTGAAGAAACCCCGGCCTTTTGCCTCAGGCGCATCACCTGGCAGGGCGCCCACAAGCGCTACCCCGGCCGCATCCCCCGAAAAATCTGCAGGCAACTGAGCCTTGAACTGGCCCTGATTGAAGAGCTTGAATACGAGATGTTCTTCATCACTGTGCATGACATCGTGCGCTTTGCACGCAGCCAGGGCATTCTTTGCCAGGGCCGGGGGTCGGCCGCCAATTCGGCGGTCTGTTATTGCCTGGGTGTTACAGCCATCGACCCCTCCGAGAGCAATCTGCTGTTCGAGCGCTTCATCAGCCGCGAACGCCGCGAGCCGCCCGACATAGATGTGGACTTTGAACACCAGCGGCGTGAAGAGGTCATCCAGTACATCTACGGCAAATACGGCCATGACCGCGCAGCCATTGCGGCCACGGTCATCTGCTACCGTGCGCGCAGTGCAGTACGCGACGTCGGCAAGGCGCTGGGGGTTCCGCTTGAGACGATCGAGAAGTATGCGGGTGAGCATTTCTGGTTCGACGGCAGCAAGGTGCTGCGCGAAAAGCTTGAAGAAACCGGCCTTGAAGGCGGCGCAGGCCAGGTGCTGCAGTGGCTGGAGCTTTCACTGCTGTTGATGGCGTATTACCCTGACCCTGAAGATGAAATTGCCGAGGCGGATGACGGCAAAAAACGCGAACAGGCCAGGCCCGCTTTCCCGCGCCATTTAAGCCAGCACGTGGGCGGTTTTGTTCTCACGCAGGGGAAGCTGACAAGGCTGGTGCCGGTGCAACCCGCCAGCATGGACAACCGGCGCATCATTCAGTGGGAGAAGGACGACCTGGAAGCCATGGGCCTGCTCAAGGTTGATGTGCTCGCGCTGGGCATGTTGTCGGCCCTGCAAAGATGTTTTGCCCTGGTGAACCAGACCCGGGCTACCGACCTGCAGATGCACACCCTGCCGCTGGAAGATCAGCCAACCTACGACATGATTTGCGAGGCCGATACGGTCGGCGTGTTCCAGATTGAAAGCCGGGCGCAGATGTCCATGTTGCCGCGCCTGCGGCCGCGCAACTATTACGACCTGGTGGTGGAGGTTGCCATCGTGCGGCCGGGCCCCATACAGGGCGGCATGGTGCATCCTTACCTCAAGGCGCGCGAGACCCTCAGAAACGGCGGCGAGATCAAATCTGAATATCCGGCACTCAACCCGGCGCTGGAGCGCACTTTTGGCATCCCGATTTTTCAGGAGCAGGTGATGCAGATCGCCATGATCGCGGCCGACTTCACACCCGGCGAGGCCGATGCCCTGCGCCGTGCCATGGCGGCCTGGAAGCGCAAGGGCGGGGTAGGGCACTTTCACAGGCGGCTGGTCGATGCCATGGTTAAAAACGGCTATAGCCTTGAATTTGCCGAGCGCATCTTCAGCCAGATCAAGGGTTTTGGCGACTACGGCTTTCCAGAAAGCCATGCCGCCAGTTTTGCCAAGCTGGTGTATGTGAGTTGCTGGCTCAAATGCCATGAGCCCGCGTGTTTTCTGGCGGCCATGGTCAACTCCTACCCGCTGGGTTTTTATTCACCGGGGCAACTGGTGCAGGATGCCCGCAACCATGGCGTTGAAGTGAGGGCGGTGGATGTCATGCACAGCGAATGGGACTGCACGCTGGAGCCTGCGGCACAGGATGCGATGCGTGAGCGCTATCCGGCCATCCGTGAAAACCAGCCCGCAGTGCGCCTCGGTTTGCGATTGGTGGGCAGCCTGCCCGAAGCTGCAGCCGTGCGCATCATGCAGGCGCGGGCACAGGCTGCTTTCACCTCGACCGAAGACCTGGTATCACGTGCCCGCCTCAGCACCCTTGAGATCAACGCACTGGCTGCCGCCGATGCGCTGATGGCGCTGGCCGGTCACAGGCGCCAGCAGGTCTGGGAGGCCTCGGCCATCAAGCCCGCACCGCTGCTCCTGAAATCAGTACCTACCTTCGAGACTCCTTTGGCCCTGCCCGATACCCCCGAGGGCGAAAACATCCTGTTCGATTACAAGTCCACAGGCCTGACCCTGCGCCGCCACCCTCTGGCCCTGCTGCGCCAGAAACTGGCCAAACGCGGCCTGCTCAATGCGGGTGAACTCAATGCCCTGCCTGACGGTGTTGAAGTCTCAGCTTGCGGCATCGTTACCGTGCGCCAGCAGCCACAAACCGCCAACGGCACGATATTTGTGACGATTGAAGACGAGACCGGCCCGGTCAATGTCATCGTCTGGAAATCCCTGCGCGAAACCCAGCGGATGGAGGTGCTGCATGCCCGTCTGCTGGCGGTGCATGGCATCTGGCAGCGCAGCGAGGAAAGCGGCACCGCCAAAGGCTACGGCGCGGTACGCAATCTGGTTGCCCGGCGGCTGGAAGACCTGACGCCGCTGCTGGGGCGGCTGGGCACCAGCAGCCGTGATTTTCATTGAAGCGCCATAGCGCCGAACTTTTGTAACGACCCTGAATCAACTACCTGTGGCCTTCCGCTATTCTTGGGCCATTGCTTTCAATTACGGGTCATTTTTCGTCACTCTTCACCTCCAGAACAACATGAACTCCAGGATCTTTTCGGCTTTTTCTTCCGCGCTTGTACTGGTTGCCAGCGTGTTTCTGGCCGGCTGCAACAACTCTTCTACCAGCGAACCTGTCAAGACCACGTCTGCAGTGGTGTCCATAGAAGCCATCACCGCTGGCGCCAAGGGGTTTACTGTCGGTTCGCCCATGAGCGCACGTACGGTGTATGTGTTTTTTGATGCCCAGTGCCCGCATTGCAGCGCGCTCTGGTACGCCGCAAAACCGCTCAAGTCACAGGCTAAATTTGTCTGGATTCCGGTCGGCATACTGAACGCCGCCAGCACATCCCAGGGGGCGACCATACTCGCAGCCGCAGACCCTGTCGCAGCCATGGAGACGCATGAGACGTCCATGATGTCCAAAGGCGGCGGCATCAGCGCCACCGCCGATGCAGATGCACAAAAAGACGCCATCAGGAAGAACACCGAACTGATGACCAGCTTCGGGTTTGCATCCATCCCCAGCATCGTGGCCAAACATGCGCAAACGGGTGAACTGGTCAAGCAGGAAGGCGCCATGCCTACTGCCGCCCTGGCCAGCTTTCTGGGTTTGCAGGTCCCTGCACAATAATTTTGAGGTCAGGTATTTGCGCGGCGAAACACCGCGAACAGGCCAGCGCCTGCGGAGCGCTGCCGGAAATCCTGCCTGTCCAACAAGGCGACTAGTGCAAAAGGCTGCAGGTAGATTGACTGCCTATACTGTCCTTATGTGCGATAGCGTACATATGAAACACGTCATAGTGCCTATACTGGGAACTCGACCCACGCCACCTCTACGGCAATGCTCCCCGCAGGGTATTTGCCCAGAGTTTCATGACAGCCAGCCCTTCCAAAGACAAAACCACACCCCGCCAAAATCGCCTGCTTGCTGCCTTGCCTGACGCCGAGTGGCAACGCTGGCTGCCCTTGCTTGAATGGGTGGACATGCCGCTTGGGCACGTGCTTTATGAATCAGGCAAGACCCTGAGTCATGTGTACTTTCCAACGACATCCATCGTGTCGCTGCTGTATGTGATGGAAAACGGTGCATCGGCTGAAATCGCCGTGGTAGGTCGTGAGGGCCTGGTGGGCGTGTCTCTCTTCATGGGCGGTGGCTCTACACCCAGCCGTGCCGTGGTGCAAAGTGCAGGCGAGGGCTTTCGCCTCAATGCCCAGGCGATGAAGGATGAGTTCGATCGTGCCGGGCCAGTGTTGCACCTGTTGCTGCGCTACACCCAGGCGCTCATCACGCAAATGGCGCAAACGGCCGTGTGCAATCGGCATCACTCGCTTGACCAGCAACTGTGCCGCTGGCTGCTGCTCAGCCTCGACAGGCTTTCTGGCAATGAACTTGTCATGACCCAGGAGTTGATCGCCAATATGCTGGGTGTCCGACGTGAGGGGGTGACAGAAGGTGCCCTGAAGCTGCAGGAGGCCGGGCTGATCAAATACGCGCGCGGGCGTATCACGGTGCTTGACCGTCCGGGCCTCGAACAACGCACGTGTGAGTGTTATGCCGTCGTCAAGAAAGAGTACGACAGGCTGTTGCCAGTTGGCCCGGCGCTCTGAATCTGCTCATTCGCGTTCTGTGCGCCAGCGGATGGTTTTGCCACCCCGTATCCTATAGACTCGGTTACCGATCAAGACTGCTACCTCCAGCAGCAGGGCCGTGGCTCATCCTCTCATCCCGAGGGACAGCAGCACACCAGAGAGCTTCCATGACTGCCCCCGAAAATCACCTGATTGCGCTGCTTCCGCGCAAAGACAGGCTTCGCCTGCTTGCAGCCTGCAAACACATCGAGTTGCCGCTGGCCGAGGTGCTGTGCGACCCCGGCAAACCCACCAAATACGTGTATTTCCCTACTGAGGGGTTTATTTCGCTGATTTCCGTGATCCCGGGCAGCCCTGGCGTCGAGGTGGGCATGGTTGGGCGTGAGGGCATGCTCGGCGCGCAGCTTGCACTGGGGGTGGTCACTGCGCCCTTGCACGCGCTGGTACAGGGTGCGGGGACCGCGTGGCGCATAGGCACACGTGCATTTCGTGCAGAGCTTGCAGCCAGTCCGGCGCTGCAGAGCGGCCTCAACAGGTATTTGTATGTGCTGATGGCCCAACTGGCGGAATCAACCGCCTGTGTACGCTTTCACCAGATAGGCCCGCGCCTGGCGCGCTGGCTGCTCATGAGCCAGGACCGTTCGCAGGCCAGCAGCTTTCATGTCACGCAGGAGTTCCTCGCTTACATGCTGGGTGTCCGGCGGGTGGGAATTACTGCCGCAGCAGGCGGGTTCCAGAAAGAGGGGCTGATTGAATACAGCCGCGGTGAAATGACCGTGCTTGATCGCAAGGGCCTGGAGAACGCGGCCTGTGGCTGTTATGCGGCTGACCGCAAGGCCTACACGCAACTGCTGGGCTGATCAGCCCACAGGATCGTGTCAGACGGTGGTTCCAAACACCGCTCCGACGCCGGCGGTGATAATCATGGCCAATGCCCCCCAAAATGTGACTCGCCAGGCGCCTGTCAACGGGCTGGCACCTCCCGCACGCGCAGCAATGGCGCCCAGAAGGGCCAGGAACACCAGTGAAGTTCCGGAAATCCACCAGGACAGGCCTGCTCCAGACGCGAAAACGGCAACCACCAGTGGCAGCGCCGCACCTACCGCAAAACTTGCAGCGGATGCCAGTGCAGCCTGAACGGGGCGTGCGCTCAAGGCCTCCGAAATACCCAGCTCGTCCCGTGCATGGGCACCGAGCGCGTCGTGTGTCATCAGTTGCGCGGCGACCTGCTGCGCCAGATGCTGATCCAGGCCACGACCCACATAGATGGCCGTCAGTTCGCGATTTTCAGCTTCAGGGTCTGCAGCCAGTTCTGCCTTTTCACGGGCCAGGTCCGCGTTCTCGGTGTCTGCCTGAGAATGAACGGACACATATTCGCCAGCAGCCATCGACATCGCACCGGCGACCAGTCCGGCAATGCCGGTGACCATGATGGTTTGCTGGCTGGCATGTGCGGCCGCTACCCCCAGCATCAGGCTGGCTGTCGAGACAATGCCATCGTTGGCACCCAGCACCGCGGCACGCAGCCAGCCAATGCGGGAAGTTCTGTGGCGTTCGATATGTCGCATCGTGTAAGAGCTCCGCAATTTATGGGTGATGTGGTGATTTTGACCCGGGAAGCATCCGGCGCAAGGTGTTGTCGCGCAGGAAATAGTGGTGATACAGCGATGCGACTGCATGCAGCCCCACGAGAAAGTAGCCCGCCGTCGCCCCGATCTCATGGACTTCCTTTATCCAGCCTGCGGCATTCCTGTTTTCAGCGATCAGTGCAGGCAACTGCAATCCAAAAAACGGGATGACCTGGCCTTTTGCACTGAGCAGAAACCAGCCCGCCAGAGGCAGGCCAATCATGAGGGCATACAGCGCCAGTTGCACCAGCTGCGAGAGGCGTTGTTGCCAGACCGGGGGAGGTGGTTCAATAGCCGGCGTTTCCCCCGTCAGCTTCACCGCCAGCCGGATCCAGACCAGCACGAAGACTGTCAATCCCAGCATGTAGTGCCAGGTTTTAAGCGCTGCGCGCATGTCGCTGCCTTTGGGAAAGTTGTCGCTCAATTCCATGCATGCATAAACCGCCACCAGCAGTAGCAGCATCAACCAGTGCAGGATGACGGCGGGTAAACCATAGCGGGCGGTGGTGTTTCGCAAGTTCATGATTTTCTTTGTAGTCGATATGGATTTTCAGGTCTGGCGCGGTGCAGCCACTGACGTATCAGCAGCTTGCGCAATTCGCTGTACGCGAGCACCGTGCTGGCCATGGCAGCACATACCAGCCACTGGTTTGCTGACAGCGGCACCGTACCAAAAGCAATATTCAGCACGGGTACATGAACGACTGCAACCTGCAACAGCGCCGACAACGTCACCGCGCCGAACAGCCAGGGATTCACAAACAGATTGGCAAAAGCACTGCGTGTTTCTGATCGTGCATTGAAGCAATTTAACAGGTGCGCGATCACGAGGACGGTAAACCCTGCGGTGCGGGCGGTAGCCAGGTCTCCTGCCCCCTCGACAAGGCCACCAGGAAGATAGATATCCATAGTCAGAAGTGTTGCGACGGCGATGACTGCACCGATCTCAAAGACGCCAGCCCACATGCGGCCATCCATCACCCGGTCATTCACGCGCCTGGGTTTGCGATGCATGACGTCGTCCGTCGGTGGGTCAATCCCCATGGCCAGTGCCGGCCATGAGTCGGTGATCAGGTTGAGCCACAGGATCTGCGTGGCCAGCAGGGGCAGCACGACGGCAGTACCCGGCTGGGTCAGACCGATCACGCTGGCGCCTACAACGCCCAGGAAGACCGTCAGTACCTCGCCCATGTTGGACGACAGCAGGTAACGCAGGAACTTGCGGATGTTGTCCAGAATGCTGCGACCTTCGCGCACGGCTTCCACTATGGTCGCAAAGTTGTCGTCAGCAAGAATGACTTTTGCCGCATCCTTGGCGACTTCGGTGCCGGTCACACCCATGGCGATGCCGATGTCGGCAGATTTGAGGGCGGGGGCATCATTCACGCCATCGCCAGTCATGGCCACGATGTTGCCGTCGGCCTGCAAGGCATCAACAATCCGCAGTTTGTGCGCTGGCGATACCCGCGCGTAGACCGATGTGGTGCGGACGGCCGCTGCAAAAGCGGCTTTGTCGAGGCTGTCGATCTGCAGCCCTGTAAGCGCGCTTGCGCCGGGCTGGACGAGACCCAGGTCTGACGCGATACGCGCAGCGGTCCGCGGGTGATCGCCTGTGATCATGATGACCCGTATGCCCGCCTGCTGCGCCTCCCGGATAGCCGCTGCGGCTTCTTCGCGCGGCGGGTCCATCATGCCGACCGTGCCGATGAACACCAGGTCAAGTTCAAGAGCCGCTGCGCCTTGCAGGTCATCGTGCACCAGCAGGGGACGATATGCCACCGCCAGCGTGCGAAGCGCCGAGTCCGACAGCGCATCAACCTCCGACAAAATCCGTGCGCGCTGTGTATCGTCCAGAGGAACGATGTCTGGCCCTTTCTGCAGGCGGTTGCACCGCTGGAGCAGCACATCCGGCGCACCCTTGGTGATGAGGATGACCTGACCGCCACGTTCATGGTCGATTTCCAGCGTGGACATCATTTTGCGTGTGGATGTAAACGGGATCTGACCGACACGCTCAAAGCGTTGCTCGCGTCCTGCGGTGACACCCAGCTTGCGCTCTGCAACCAGAAAGGCCGCCTCGGTCGGGTCGCCCTGAATCGTCCAGCTGCCATCCGCGTCCTGCTGAAGGCTGGCATTGCCTGCAAGACATGCCCCGCTCAGCATCATGCGCTGTTCGTCAAACAGGGCGCCAGGGCGCAACGCTGCGCCGTTGTGTTGAATATGACCATCAGGCGCGTAACCCACGCCCGTCACGCGCGTGCTGCCCGATGCGGTCATGATGCATTCGATGGTCATTTCCGAGCGGGTGAGGGTGCCTGTCTTGTCTGTGCAGATGACGGTTGCAGAACCCAGCGTTTCCACGGACGACAGTTTCTTGACGATGGCCTGGCGCTTTGCCATGCGCCTGACACCCAGCGCCAGCACCACAGACAGGATCGCGGGCAAACCTTCAGGGACTGCGGCCACAGCCAGGGCTACACCCAGCAGCAACACCTCAACCACATCGCTGGCAGAGCGGATGTCGGACATCAGCAAAATACTGGTGACCACGATGGCCGCAATCGCCAGCACGGCCATGCCGAGCATGCGCCCGATGCGCGAGACCTCTTTTTCAAGCGGCGTTGGCGCCTCGGTAGTGGCTTCCAGCATGCCCGCGATGGCCCCCATTTCGGTCTGCCTGCCGGTGGCCGTGACGATGGCGTGGCCGTGGCCCTGGACGACCATGGTGCCCTTGAAGACCATGTTGACACGGTCCCCGATGGCTGCCGCCGAAGACAGGGTGCTGATATCCTTGACCACGGCCTGGCTTTCACCGGTCAGCGAGGCCTCCTGCAGGTGCAGGGCTGTTGCATCGACCAGGCGTGCATCGGCGCCCACTGCATCACCCTCGCCAAGCACCAGCAGGTCGCCGCAGACGAGCGCTGCACTCGGCACGCGCATCAAAAGCCCGTCGCGCACCACGCTTGAAGTGACCTGCGTCATGCGAGACAACGCAGCCACTGCATCACGCGCCCTGGCTTCCTCCAGATAGCCGAGCGCGCCATTGAGCAGCACCACTATCGCGATGACCACGGCATCGACGGGCCAGCCCTGCATGCCATCCACGCCCCAGGCCACCAGAGCAATCGCGATGGCGACCATCAGGAGATAGATCAGCGGGTCCTGGAATTGCGCCAGCAGGCGACGCCATGCCGGGGCAGTGGGCGCTGCACGGAGCTCATTCGGCCCATTTTGAGCAAGCCTGCGCTCGGCTTCGCTGGCATTCAGCCCGGTTTGAAGGTCTGTACTGACGGCCTGTACGACGGCTTCAATGCTCTGGACGGAAGGGTCATCAAGCCCGCCGGACTGTGTCATGTCCTCACATCGCTTTGCTCATGTAGCCCATCCACGGCCAGTAGGTCAGTGCAAACACCACCAGCAACACAGCAGCAGCCAGCGTGATGACCAGGCCTGTGCGCACAAAGTCTTTGGCATCAAAGGTATCGGTACCGTAGGCGATCATGTTTTGGGGCGCGTTGACCGGCAGGATAAAACCGAAGCTCACCACAAACTGCAGCAGCATGGTCATGCCGATCACGTTGATGCCCGGGGTCTGCACCGCCAGCATCACACTGATGATGATGGGAATCATGGTCGATGCAAGGGCAGTCGCGCTCGCAAAACCGAGGTGGATCACGATCAGAAAGAGCGACAGCAGCATCAGGATCACAAACGCACTGGCGTTTTGCAGGCCGAGGTTCTGCACGATCAGGTTGGCCAGCCAGCCGGCGGCCTGAGTACGGAGCAGGGCCGTGCCTATGCTGATACCGACCGCAAACAGGATGACTGTTCCCCAGGGGAACCCGCGCTGTGAAGCCTTCCAGTCCATGACGCCAATGCGCGGCAGCAGCATCAAGGCAATGGCGGCGATGGTGGTGGACGAGGTGTCGAAGTCATGCAGCACCTTCTCCGTCGACCAGAATCCGAGCAGGGCCAGCACGATGGTGAGCAGCTTCCACTCATTCAGGGTCATGGGACCTATGGCCAGGAGTTGCTGCCGTATGGTGGCCTGCCCGCCGGCGATTTCTGTCATCTCCGGTTTCATCATGCGGGTCATGATGAAGTACACCGCGATGCTCAGAAGTGCTGAAAACGGAGCGCCGGCAATCAACCATTCCGTCCAGCTGATGCTGGTGCCGAACTGCTTTTCAATAAAACCGATAGCGACCATGTTTTGCGCAGCCGCCGTTTTGATGCCGACGTTCCAGACGCTGGCCGTCTGGGCTGCAGTGATGACCAGCAATCCCGCAAACCGGGCGCGCTTTTCAACCTTGAAGGCCATGATGAAACCCATCATGATGGGTACCAGGCAGGCGACGCGGGCCGTGGTGCTGGGTACGATGAACGACAACAGGAAGCCGACCGCCATGGCGCCCATCACGATATGGTGTGTGGAAGCATCGACCTTTGAGAGCACGACCAGTGCAATTCGCCGGTCCAGGCCGGTCGCGGTCATGGCTGCCGCAATAAAGCAGGCCGCCGCCACCAGTGCAACGGCACTGTTTGAGAATCCCGACAGGGCCAGCCCCAGCGCAGCTGTGGTTCCCATGCCGGCACCCAGAGGTTTTGCCGCGTCAGGTACCCAGGCCAGCAGAAAGATCATCAGCGCGCCTATCACCACGGCGCTCACGGCATAGTCAAGTGCCTCCGTCATCCAGACGATCACCGCAAACGCAAGAATGCCCAGCATCACCTGGCCGGAGGCAGGCAGTCCCTGCAGGGGCGGCATGGCGACAACTGCTACCAGTGCGGCCAGTGCAACGCCCAGGGCTATGCGTTTGCCGGTGGTTGCGCCTGATGCCGGCATGGACGGCACAGCTGGCGTAACGCCGTTCATGCTGCGCTCTCCTCAGGCGCCTCAATGATGACTTTCAGGGCCCTGGTGTCGGCGGCCTTGCCGAAGGTCTCGTAGGCCTGCATGATCTCCGACAGCATGAAGCGGTGAGTGATCAGCTGTTTCGCATCAATGCGGCCGGATTGAAGTGTCCTGAGCAGCATGGGCGTTGAGACGGTGTCTACCAGCCGGGTGGTGATGCTGATGTTGTGGGACCACAGCCGTTCAAGGTGCAGGTCGGCCTTGACGCCGTGCACGCCGACATTGGCAATCACGCCGCCAGGCGCAACGATCTCCTGGCACAGGCCGAAGGTTGCGGGAATGCCCACCGCCTCGATGGCGGTATCGACACCGCGGCCTGCGGTGAGCGCCACGATTTGTTCTGCCGCCTTGCCACTTGCGCTATTGATGGTGGCTGTCGCGCCAAAACGCCTGCCAACGGCGAGCCGGTTGTCGTCAAGGTCAACCATGATGATCTGCGAGGGCGAATACAGCTGAGCGGTGAGCAGGGCTGCGAGCCCGATAGGGCCGGCGCCCACGATGGCGACCGTGCCGCCGGGCTGTACCTTGCCATTGAGCACCCCGCACTCAAAGCCGGTCGGCAGAATGTCGCTCAGCATCACCAGCGCCTCTTCATCGGCGAGAGACAATCCGGCGGGAATGGGGTACAGGCTGGTATCGGCGTGGGGTATTCGTACAAAACCGGCCTGGGTGCCGTCTATGCTGTTGCCCAGAATCCAGCCGCCTGTCGTGCAATGCGAGTACATGCCCTTGCGGCAATACTCGCAGCGGCCACATGAGGTGATGCAGGAGATCAGCACCTTGTCGCCAACCCGGAAGCCTGTCACGCCTGGACCGACGGCATCGACGATGCCAATGCCTTCGTGGCCAAGAACGGTGCCCGGCTTGCAGGTGGGCACGTCGCCCTTGAGGATGTGAAGGTCGGTGCCGCAAATCGTCGTGTGTGTGATCCTCACGACGGCGTCCGTGGGCGCAATGACAAGCGGCCTGGGCCGCTCTTCAAGGCTCTTCTGGCCCGGGCCGTTGTAGACAAGTGCTTTCATGGCGGCCCTGGTGTGATGCGGGCTTACTTGACCAGCAGTACGGGAATCTCGCTGTCGGTCACTACGCGCTGGGCAATGCTGCCCATGATGGCCCGGCCCAGCCAGCCATGGCCGTGTGTGCCCATCACGATCAGCTGTGACGACTCTTTCTTGGCTGCAAAAATGATCTCATCGACCGTTGAGCCGATCACTGCATGGGCCCGGTAGCGTATGCCCTGCTTGTCGAGAAAGGCCCTGATGGGTTCCAGCACCTTGTTGGCTTCTTCTGCGTGATAGGCTGCAACTTCGGCAGAGCCCAGCATGGTCGTCACCCGTCCCGGTACGGGGGTTTGCACATTCAGTACCAGAAGCTCGTCCTTGTCCAGCATGGCCTTGTTGGCGACCACAAAGTCAAGGGCTTTCTGGGTAAACGGGCTGCCATCTGCTGCGAGGAGAATTTTCATGGTGTTTCCTTTGTAGGGGTGGTGACCTGGCCCGGTTGATTCTGCCCATATTGGCATCAGTGCCCGGGGGCCGGGTTGATGTGAATCAAACGGAATTCAGAAAGACGTGATTCTATGTGCGTGGGGCTGACCGCCCCGACCACCCGTCAAACACCACTCAAACAATCATCGAGCGCCCGCGCCCTGTGCGCCGTGTATGGCTGCGAGGCGTGTGGGCGCAGTGTCCGACGCATCCTGCTGCATGGCCATTTCCAGCAGTTTGCTGTAGTTGTCGATTTTTTTGTACAGCAGGCGCACTTCAAGCATGTTGTAGATGCGTGTTTTGACCTCAAGCAGATCAAACGGCTTGCTGATGAAGTCCTTGGCTCCCGCCTGCAGGGCCTGCAGTTTGTGCCTGGGCTCTGCCGTCAGCACAATGACCGGCAAATAGGGGTCTGTATCGGTGGCCTTGAGTTGGGCCATCACCCCGAACCCGTCCATGACGGGCATGTTCAGGTCCAGCAGTATCAGGTCGTAGGCATTGGCTGTGTGCAGGGGGCAGACGGCAGTCGGGTCCATCGTGACGGTGATGTTGGTGTAGCCCGTGTCACGCAGCAGTTGTTCCAGCAACTGGACGTTGGCAGCACGGTCATCGACGATGAGGACGCTGGCATTGAAGATGGCAAATTCCTCAATCAAGATGCGTCTCCTTCTGCTTGCACCAGGTCTGCCCTGACTTTTGCGAACTTGAGTGTCATGTCCAGCGTTTCCATGAATTCATTGATCTTGATGGGTTTGGTCAGGTAGCGGAAGAAGCCTGCTTCCAGGCCTTTTTCAATGTCGCGCGGCATGGCATTGGCGCTGAGCGCCACCACCGGAATATGTGCTGTGAGCGGATCTTCCCGCAGGATCTTGAGCGCCGTGATGCCGCTGATGCCGGGCAGGTTGATATCCATGAGTATGAAGTCCGGCAGTGATGCTTTTGCAATCGCAATACCGCTGATGCCGTCACGCGCCGAGAGCAGGCGCAGGTCTGGCCTGCGTGCGATCAGGTCTTCAACCAGCATCAGGTTGGCCGGGTTGTCTTCGACGTAAAGCACTGTGCGGGCATGGGCAAGCACTGCGGGCAGGGGGCGTGAGGCCAGGGCCAGGTCAATCAGTTCGGCAGAAGGTTGCCTGTCTGCGGTGACGTTCATGTCAATCCAGAAGGTGCTGCCTTTTCCCGGCACACTTTCCACGCCGATGGCGCCCCCCATCAGTTCGACCAGGCGTTTGGTCATGACCAGGCCAATGCCCGTGCCCTGTTCAGCGCTGGTTTGCTGGCCCAGCCGGTTGAAGGGCTGAAAGAGCTGGCCAATCTGCTCAGGCCCCAGGCCTGCACCGGTATCTTCAACACTGATGCGGATGTGTTCCGGGCTTGATTCGCTGCACGTGAGCACCACCGATCCGCGTTCGGTGTTGTACTTGATGGCATTGGACAGCAGGTTGATCAGCACCTGTTTGAGCCGGGTGCGGTCGGCCTTGACGAAGCAGGGCTGGCTGAACTTCGGGAAGTTGACGCTGATGCCGCGCTTGTCGGCCTGCGACTCGATCATGGTTTCGCACTCGTGCATGACCTCTGCCAGCGATACGGGCTCAAGTGACAGCGACAGCTTGCCGGACTCGATCAGCGCCAAATCAAGGATTTCATTGATCAAATCCAGCAGGTACCAGCCAGCCTGCAGGATCTGGTCGACGCTGCGTTTTTGCGAGGGCGTGGGTTGCGGCGTGCCGGATTCGATCAGCTGTGCAAAACCAAGAATCGCACTCAGCGGGGTGCGCAGCTCATGGCTCATGCTCGACAGAAAGTCAGACTTGGCGAGGTTGGCTTTTTCTGCCACTGCCATGGCTTCCTTGAGCGCCACTTCGACCTGTTTGCGCACCGAGTTGTCGGTGCCTATCAGCAGGTAGCCGATGATGGCGCCGAAGTCATCACGCAGGGCGGTGATGGA
Organism: Polaromonas sp.; assembly: GCF_016185115.1. Lineage (GTDB taxonomy): Bacteria > Pseudomonadota > Gammaproteobacteria > Burkholderiales > Burkholderiaceae_C > Polaromonas. Next base: position 332,890 of record NZ_JACPOF010000004.1, read on the forward strand.
GATGATGCAGGGAAAGCGGCTGCCGTCCTTGCGGATATAGGTCAGCTCGTAGATGTCTTCAATGCCGCGCGAAGCCTTGAAGGCGAGTGCTTCGAAACCGGGGGTGATGGTGGTGCCCAGCTCCTGGCTCAGGGCCTGGGCACGCGCCATCACCTCTTCAGGGTCATGGATGTCGCTGGGGTTGATGCGGTTGACGACCTCGGCTGCCGCATAACCCAGCATGCGCTCTGCGCCGACATTGAAGAGCTGGATGATGCCCTTTTCGTCGGTGGCGATGATGGAAAAATTTTCGCTGGTGAGAATTGCCGTTTGCAGCGCGCCTGTCTTGAGCAGCGCCTCCTGGCGTTTGACCTCAATGCCGTCGGCTCTGGCGGCCTCGTCCGGTGCGCCTGGCTTGGTCTCTGTGATGGGCATTAAGCATTTCTTGAAGTCGCAATCACGTAAAGACTGCCTCGCATATTAGCCTGTTCAGGGGGCCTGTGTCTGTATGCCACCGCACACAGGGCGCGAAACCCCTGCCGCTGCGGCTAGAACAACACCCGGCTGCGAATCGTGCCCGGCACGTCGTGCAGCCGGGCCAGCGCCACATCTGAATGTGTGGCATCGATGTCGATCACCACATAACCCACCGCCTCATTGGTCTGCAGGTATTGCGAGGCAATGTTGATGTTGTTGGCGGCAAAGACCTTGTTGATCTCTGACATCACGCCCGGCACGTTTTTGTGGATATGCAGCAGGCGGTGCTTGCCCGGGTGGGCGGGCAGGGCGACTTCAGGGAAGTTGACCGACGAGGTTGAGGTGCCGTTGTCGCTGTACTTGACCAGCTTTTCAGCAACCTCGATGCCGATGTTTTCCTGGGCTTCCATGGTTGAGCCGCCCACGTGCGGCGTGAGGATGACGTTGTCCAGCCCGCGCAGCGGCGACTCGAAGGTGTCCTTGTTGCTTTTGGGCTCGACGGGGAAGACGTCGATCGCCGCGCCCAGCAGCTTTTTGGCGCGCAGGGCCTCGGCCAGCGGCTCGATCTCGACCACGGTGCCGCGCGAGGCGTTGATGAACACGGCGCCCGGCTTCATCGCATCTATCTGCTCTTTGGCGATCATCCACTGGGTAGCCTGGGTTTCGGGCACATGCAGGCTGACGATGTCTGCCTGCGCCAGCAAGTCATTGAGCACCGGGATCTGCCGCGCATTGCCCAGCGCCAGTTTGGTCACCACGTCAAAAAACACCACATGCATGCCCAGCGCTTCGGCCAGCACGGAGAGTTGCGTGCCGATGGAGCCGTATCCGACGATGCCCAGCGTCTTGCCGCGAATCTCGAAAGCGTTGTCAGCCGTCTTGAGCCAGCCGCCGCGATGGGCGACGGCGCTTTTCTCCGGCACGCCGCGCAGCAGCAAGATCGCCTCGGCCAGCACCAGCTCGGCCACAGAGCGGGTGTTTGAGAACGGCGCGTTGAAAACGGCGATGCCACGTTCGCGGGCGGCGTTCAGGTCGACCTGGTTGGTGCCTATGCAAAAACAGCCGACGGCGACCAGCTTCGAGGCATGGGCAAAAACATCGGCGGTCAGCTGGGTACGTGAGCGTATGCCGACAAAATGCGCGTCGGCGATTTTGGCCTTCAGCTCATCGCCTTCCAGGGCACCGGTCAGCGCCTCGATCTGGGTATAGCCGGCGGCCTTGAGCACCTTGACGGCGGAGGGGTGAATGCCTTCGAGCAGCAGGAATTTGATCTGGGCTTTGTCTAGCGAGGTTTTTGGCATGAAGCGGTGATGTTGTGTTCGGGTTGTTGGCAGCCTGCCGGCAGCTGGGGCGCGGGCTCAGGCCTGCGAATGGACAAGTATGAGGCAAAGCTTTCAGCTGGTGGCTGCCAGGCTTTTTTGACCGTGACGCTGCGGGTTTAATCGGGTTTTAATGTGTACGGCAAATATTTAACGTAGACATTAAAAATTTAACGTGTACGTTAAAAATTCAGTTTTCAGCCTTCGACGCTGGCCTGAAACCTTAACAACAGGCCAAAAAAGTGCCATTTTTAGGCATTAAATCGGCTGCAAGCCAATAAATACGCACGTGAGCCGCTACATATTCAATAGCAATTGCTGGTCACCGCCTGCTTGCACTTCGCAGTTCACGGCCATACCGGTGGTCAGTTGCCCGCCCGACAGCACGCGCGCCGTCAGTCCGCCGTGGCCGCGCATGGCGTTGTAGCCGCCGGGGCCCAGAAGCTCCTCCATGCGTGAGCAGGGCTCGCAGGGGCCGGTCACTTCAAGCACTACCTCGCCGATACGCAGCACCATGGGCTGGTCGCGAAACAGGCTTTTGGCCGCCAGAAGATTGATGCCCGAGACCAGCAGGTTGCGGCGAAGGCTGGCCGCATCGATTTGCGCAAGGCCGGCCAAAGCGGTGATGACAGGCAGATGCTCGGCCTGGATCAGCGTAACTTGCCGTTTGCCGCCGCCCCTGGCTGCAGTGCCAGCCGCGCTGCGGTCGCCTTGCAGGCCGAGCCCGGCCAGCGCCATCGACGTGGCAACCGTGACCACAGGCGCGCGCCGGGCAGGGCGGAGGTAAATGGCCTCCAGCCTGCCAGCACGGGGGAACTGACGTGTCAGCGAGCGCAGGTCACCAAGGCCCTTTGCGGAGGCCGTCATTCAAGCAGTTGCCCGGTGGTGGGGTAGCGGCGGGTCAGGATTTGCTCATTCGTGAGCTCCGGCCCCTGCCAGACCACCACGCTGGAGGCACCTATGCCGCGCGCCAGGTCATGCAGGGCCCGAATCTCGACCTGGGTATAGCCACCGGCCGGTTCACCCTGGGGGTGCAGCACGATGCGATGCGCCAGCCTGAAGCGGCTGCGTTTGCCCAACTGGCGAACAAAGGCCTTCAGTACCCGTTTGCCGGTGCTGAAGTCGGACACCAGCGAACGCGGATGCGCAAAGGGGTTGATGACGATGGCCGTTTTGGACGATTTGTGCAGCGCCGCCTTGTCGCCGATGTCGAGTACGCGGGGGTTGGGACCGCGGCTGAGCGCGATTTCCGGCACCTCATTGATGGATAAACCGGTCTTGACGTTGCGTACCGATAGTTTGAATGGGGAGATGCGGATGTAAAGCGGCGCTGCAAGAAAATCAAACATGAATGGGCAGTCGGTGAGAGGTGCGAGGAAAAAGTGCAGAGATGCAAAAAGTCAGAGAAGCGAGGTTTTGAAGTCGCGCCAGGTGCGGCTTGTCCACAGCTTTACACGGTTCCTGATCTCTTGCAACTTTTGCCACGGCGCGGAACGGCGCAGTTGCCCCAGCTTGCGGTCTTTCCATGTCTTCCATGGCAGATAGAGACGCGCGAACCACCTGATTTGCAGCAGTGCAGGCTCGGTCAACTGAAAAAGTCGTGCGGCAATTGCAGTGCCCGCCAGCTTGACCACAACAATCATGGTGAAACTGGTCGCCATATGGCCTTCAGCAAAAAGATAGAGCGCCAGCAACTTGACCGGAAATAGGGCCAGCACAGGGATGCCAAAGACCAGCAATGCACCCCACGGCGGCAAGGAGCGAATCCATCGTTCGGCAGCGCCCCAGCCGGGGTGCCTGCCCAGCGCGGCAAAGCAGCGCGCCAGGGGTTCCCAACCCCACTCTTCAAACAGCAGTATGAAAAGAATCGGTGCCAGCAACAGCCAGCAACAGCCAGCGACACACGGTTTTGAAATGCTTCAACAGCGCCCCTGAATGCAGCCGGAGTGGCGCAATGGCGGCAGTTTAGCCACCCTTCGCGGCCGGCGATTAGGCAAGTCTTAAACCGTTGGCGCGGGGAGTTGCCCTGGACATCCTCTGAATCAAGCAGTAGGTACGCCCCCGTCAAATACCCCTAATCGACCCTGGCGCCCGACTGTTTGATGACGGCCGCCCATTTGACGGTTTCGGTTTTCATGAGCTGGCCCAGTTGCTCTGGCGTGCTGGTCAGGGGCTCCAGCGCGGCGGCGGCAAAGCGCTCGCGGATTTCAGGCAGGCGCAGCACGGCCGTGATCTCGGTGTTCAGCCGCGCTACGACGGCTGGGGGCGTACCTGAAGGGGCGAGGATTGCGAACCAGCCCGATGCGTCGTAACCCGGCACGCCGCTTTCGGCCAGCGTGGGCATCTCGGGCGCCAGGCCTGAGCGCTCTTTACCCATGACGCCGATGACCTTGAGCCGTCCTGATTTGAGCTGCGGCTGGATGGAGGCGATGTCCGCAATCGCGAGCGATGTCTCGCCCGACATGACGGCCAGCACTGCAGGCGCGCTGCCGCGATAAGGTACATGCAGGATGTAGCTGCCCGTCATGGACTTGAGCAGTTCGCCCGATAAATGCATGGCGGTACCGCTGCCGCCCGATGCATAGCTGAGCTTGCCGACCTGGGCTTTTGCCAATGCCACCAGTTCCTTGGCGTTGCTGGCGGGCAGCGACGGGTTGGCCACCAATACAAATGGGCTGGTGCCAAACAGCGTGATGGGCGCGAAGTCACGTGCCGGGTTGTAGGCCAGGTTGGGGTAAAGCGTCGGGTTGGCTGTGAGCCCGCCAGCCGATGCCAGGACGATGGTGTAGCCGTCGGCGGGTGCTTTGGCAACAAGGTCCAGTCCCAGGCCCCCACCGGCGCCGGGGCGGTTGTCAATCACCACGGGCTGGCCCAGACGCTCGGCCAGCCGGGGTGCCACGATGCGCGCTGCAGCGTCGCTGCTGCCGCCAGCGGGGAAGGTCACGACGAGGCGAATGGGTTTGGTCGGCCAGGAGGCTGCGGGCTGCGCGTGTGCCAGGCTGGCGATGCCTGCCAGACCTAGCAGGGTGATGGCGCGTCGAATGTTACTGGGTGTGTTCATGATTTTTCTGCTTTCACAGCTTGAACAGCGCTTCAGCATTGGTCTGGAAAAACATCTTTTTGTGTTCGTCGCTCAGGGGCAGGTTGTCCATGGCGGTGACTTCTTCGGCCACGTACTGGTAAGGGTAGTCCATGGCATAGAGCACGCGGTCGTGGCCCATGAGCTTTTGCACGTAGCTGATGGGCGGCTCCCATGCCATGCCGCTGTTGGTGTAATAAAAATTGTCACGCAGGTAGTCGCTGGGTTTTTTCAGGAGCGGTTTGACGCCTTCGCTGCGGTTGGCGCGAACAATGCCGGCGTGCATGAAGTCAATGCGGTACAGCCAGTAAGGCAGGCCCTCGCCGAGATGGCCCAGCACAATGCGCAGCTTGGGGAAGCGGTCGAACACGCCGCTCAAAATCAGGCGCAGTGCATGCAGGCCGGTTTCAGCGGCAAAACCGTAGATGGCGGCGTCCAGGCAGCGCGACAGAAACGGCTCGATCATCTGCGGCGACGGCGTGTTGGGATGGATGTAGACAGGCACGTCCAGCGCCTCGGCGGCGGCAAAAATGTCCCAGAATTTTTCGTCGTCCATGTATTCGCCCTGGGTGTGCGAGTTGATGACGACGCCTTTCAGCCCGAGTTGCTGCACGGCACGCTCGAGTTCTTTGGCGGCCGCCTGGGGTGCCTGCGGCGCAACTGCCGCCAGTCCGGCAAAACGCGTGGGGTGCTGGCGTATGGTCGCGGCCAACTGGTCGTTGGTTGAGATTGCCAGCGCGGTGGCTGTAGCGGCGTCAAACACCTGCACACCCGGTGAGGTGAGCAGCAGCAACTGCATGTCAATGCCGGCGGCGTCCATATCGGCGAGGCGGCGTTCGCCCATGTTCTGGATGCGGTCAAACAGGTCGCGGGCCCGTGGTGCCTGGCTCTGCCCAAAAAACCCCCAGAGGTTGTAGAAGCCCGGGTCATTGATGGACTTTGTTTCCAGAATCCTGACGTACATCTGCATCATTTCAGGCGTGGCCCAGCCTTCTTCGGTAGCGATGCGTTTGTAGGCGCGGGGCGCCGGTGTGGGAATGCTCAAGATGTTGTCTCCTGCGGGTTGATTTTTCGGCCTCATTGTCTGGTTTTGGGATCGATTGGAGAGCATCCTCATTTGTTTGTAAATCGAAAAATTGTGGACTATTTATAATTTTTATTCATGAATAACGGCTTCTCACCCACCATCAAGCAGTTGCGTGCTTTTCTGGCGGTGTACCGGCTGCGCAAACTGGGCGCAGCGGCGGTGCAGCTGTTTGTCACGCAGTCCGCTATCAGCGTGCTGATACGCCAGCTCGAAGAGGGACTGCAGGCCCGCCTGTTTGACCGCACCACGCGGTCACTGCAGCCAACCCAGGCGGCGCACGACGCTGCTGTGGTGGCAGAGCGCATCCTGCGTGATGTGGATTCGCTCGGTACGGCTTTTGGAGACCTGACGGTATTGCGGCGCGGCCGGGTGTGCTTTGCCATCACGCCAACGCTGGCCGGCATGCTGTTGCCGGAGGCGATTCGCCGCTTCGCGGTCTTGCACCCGGAGGTCCAGTTGGTGGTGGACGACTGTGCGCCGGAGCAGTTTTCAGCTCGCGTGCTGGGCGATCATGTTGACTTTGGAATAGGTACACCCGAGCGGGCCGGCGGTGAGCTGGAACTCCAAACCCTGATGCGTGACCAGCTTTGCCTGGTGTGCCTGCCTGAACACCCGTTGGCCAGCATCAGGAACCTGCGCTGGGTAGACCTTGAAGGCCACCGCGTAATAGCCGGCCGCCCAGGTTATGGGGTGCGCCAGCTGGTGGACGTTGCCGCGGCCAACGCGGGTGTCTCGCTGCAGGTGGTCAATGAAATTTCTTTCCTGTCTACCGGGCTTTGGATGACGGCCAGCGGCATGGCGCCGTCCATCATGCCCTCGGCTTACGCCACCTATTCCCAGTACGCTTACACCCGGGAACTGGTGGTTCGCCCATTAGGCCAGCCCAAGGTGTCGCGCGATATTTTTGTGGTGACAAAAAAGGGCCGCTCACTGTCGTCGGCGTGCGAGAGTTTTCTGGAAGTTCTGCGCCTGCAGTTAAGGCAAAACCTGCCTTCAGGCCTTGTTGTCCACTAGGTGCTGCACGACTAGGCTGCGCATTGCAAACTGACCGCCTGCAGCGTCTTGCCGGTTTTTGTGTCAAACACCACCAGGTTCACCTGCCGCTGGTGACCGGGCGTGGCCGCGATGCTTCTAAAAGACAGCTTTTGCGGTGTTGCATCGCTGGTTTTGTAGTCGCCAGCCTGGGTGTACTGGCGCACCACAAAGTCATGTTTGAGGAATTCACCCTTGTTCTCACCGGCCTTCACTTTGGAGTTGTGCCCATGCTCGGTGATGGTCCAGTAAGCCGACCATGAGGGCGACAGTGCCAGCGCGCTGACCGGGGTGACGCTGGCTTCAAACTGGTCGGCGCCCAGCTGTTTCAGGGCAATGCCGGCACGCGCCGGCTCGCGCGCTGCGCTGCCGCCAAAGGGCTGGCCACCCCAGCCGGGCCAGTCCTTGCCGTTGAGCACCGCCTGCGGGGTGTAGATGTTGCGCAGGCTGTTTTTCATCGCCACCTCGCGCTGCCGGTTGGTGTAGGCCGGTGCGGCAAAGCGGTCTACCCAGCCAATGTAATCCCAGTACCCGACATGAAAGGCCTGCACGACCACGCCTTTGTCTTTAAGGGTTGAGGCCCATTTGTCAGCCGGTGGGCAGGAACTGCAGCCTTCAGAGGTATAGAGCTCGACGACGGGGGTGGTGGTGGGGCCGGAGGTGATGCTGCACTGGTTGCCTGGGCTCCCCTGGGCTATGGCGCTGGTGGCAGCCAGAAGAAAGCTTGCGGTTGTGGCAAGTCGGGAAAAGGGCGAATGGGGTGCGGGCATGAGAAATCTCCTGTATGCGACTTTGTCGCGCTCACGGGAGCTTTCTTACACCCTGCTATCGGTTACCCGCATTAACCTTTAACGTGCGAGAAGTGCGCCATGGGCATTCACGTTTGCACGCTGCAGCCTGTCTTCAAGCTGGCCCATGTAGGCGGCTGTGGCATTGTCGGATTGTTCGAGGCGGTTGAGCAGTGCGGTCTGGGTTTGTGCAAGGCGTTCTGCCAGCACCGTATTGCTGGCGGCTTCCCGTTGCAGGGAGGCTACTGACTGGCTTTCGATGAAAGTGCGCAGCTCGGTGAAGCGAGAGGCCTCCGCCTTGTCGGCCAGTTCGCGCTGGACGGCGAGTTCACGGGCGTACTTGCGCGTCTCCAGAAGGTTGGCGCTTTGCATGTACACGGTGCTGGCCAGGAAGGCGACGGTCGCGATGACCAGCAACAGCAGCATCACCAGTCCCAGCGGTACCTGGATGGTCGTGAAGCCAAGACTGAGCACGCTGGCGCGGGTAAATTCATCGACGTTGAGGGCTGCGAAGCCCGCCACCAGCACGATGGCGAGGATCAGGATGATGGTTCTTGCGCGCATGTTGAGCACTCCTTGAAAGCGGTTTTTGTACAGCAACGAGTGTCGTTCGCTGGGGCAGTTTTGGCTGTGGGACAATGCCCCCGCGCCACGTCAGGTTGCGCCAGACACACCCCATTTTCAGAAGAGAGCATGCAAAAAATCATTCGCCAGATCGCGGCAGAAATCAAGGTCAGGGAAGACCAGGTCAGGACAGCCGTAGAACTGCTCGATGGCGGCGCCACAGTTCCGTTTATCGCCCGTTACCGCAAGGAGGCCACAGGCGGACTTGACGACATCCAGTTACGTGAACTTGAATACCGCCTGGGCTACCTGCGCGAGCTTGAAGAGCGGCGTGAAGCCGTACTCAAAAGCATAGAAGAGCAGGGCAAGCTGACACCGGAGCTGCGCGCTGCGGTTGAGCTTGCCGCAACCAAGCAGGACCTCGAAGACCTTTACCTCCCCTACAAACCCAAACGCCGCACCAAGGGCCAGATCGCCCGGGAAGCGGGCATAGAGCCCCTGGCTGACAAACTGTTTGCAGACCCGTCACTGGTGCCGGCTGATGAAGCGGCGGCTTTCGTCAAGCCCGGGAAGAACGAGGCCGGCGACGACTTAACCACCGTGCAGGCCGTGCTGGATGGGGTGCGCGACATTTTGAGCGAGCGCTGGGCGGAAGACGCTGCGCTGGTGCAGTCGCTGCGCAACTGGCTCTGGAACGACGGGCTTCTGTCGTCCAAACTGGTGGCCGGCAAGGACGAGAACAACGCCGACAATTCCAAGTTCCGTGATTATTTTGATTACGACGAGCCTATTGGCCGTGTGCCGTCGCACCGCGCGCTGGCCGTCTTCCGCGGTCGCACGCTTGAGATTCTCGACGCCAAGCTGATCCTGCCCGAACAGCCAGAGCCCGGCCAGCCCAGCATTGCTGAGGGCAAGATTGCCTTGCACCTGGGCTGGAGCCACAAGTCACGGCCTTCAGACGATTTGATCCGCAAGGCCGTGGCCTGGACCTGGCGCGTCAAGCTCAGCCTGTCGCTGGAGCGTGACCTGTTTACCCGCCTGCGCGAAGAGGCCGAAAAGGTCGCCATCAAGGTGTTTGCCGACAACCTGCGCGATTTGCTGCTGGCTGCACCCGCTGGCCCACGCGTGGTCATGGGCCTGGACCCGGGCATACGTACAGGCGTCAAGGTGGCGGTGGTTGACAGCACCGGCAAGCTGGTCGAGACCGCCACGGTGTACCCGCACGAGCCGCGCCGTGACTGGGATGGCTCCCTGCACACGCTGGGTAAGCTCTGTGAAAAGCATGGCGTCAACCTGATTGCCATCGGCAACGGCACGGCCAGCCGCGAGACCGACAAGCTGGCTGCCGACCTGATGAAAAAGATCGATGGCATGCAGCGTGTGGTGGTCAGTGAAGCCGGTGCCTCGGTGTATTCAGCGAGCGAGTTCGCATCACAGGAAATGCCCGATGTGGATGTCAGCCTGCGCGGCGCGGCCAGTATTGCCCGCCGCCTGCAGGATCCGCTGGCCGAACTGGTCAAGATTGACCCGAAATCAATAGGCGTGGGCCAGTACCAGCATGACGTGAACCAGAGCGACCTGGCGCGCAGCCTGGACACCGTGGTTGAAGACTGCGTGAACAGCGTGGGTGTGGACCTGAACACGGCCAGCGTGCCCTTGCTGGCGAGGGTTTCAGGCCTGAGCCAGACGGTGGCGAAGTCTGTGGTGCGCTGGCGCGATGCCAACGGTGCGTTTGCCTCGCGTGCCGACCTTCTCAAAGTCACCGGCCTGGGCGCCAAGACCTTCGAGCAGAGCGCCGGCTTTTTGCGCCTGCGCGGTGGCAGCAACCCGCTGGACATGACGGGCGTGCACCCCGAAACCTATCCCGTGGTCGAGCAGATCATGGCCAAAACCGGCAAACCTGTGGCCGAGCTGATGGGGCGCGCCGACATGCTCAAGACCCTGAAGCCCGAGCTTTTTGCGAATGAAAAGTTCGGCGTGATCACGGTGAAGGACATCCTGGCCGAGCTGGAAAAACCGGGCCGCGACCCGCGCCCCGACTTCAAGGTGGCGCGCTTTAACGACGGCGTGGAAGATATCAAGGACCTGAAGGAAGGCATGGAGCTCGAAGGCACCGTCAGCAATGTGGCGGCCTTTGGTGCCTTCATTGATATCGGGGTGCATCAAGACGGCCTGGTGCATGTGAGCCAGCTGGCCGACCGTTTTGTCAGCGATGCGCGGGAGGTCGTCAAGACTGGGGACATCGTCAAGGTGCGTGTGACCGAGGTTGATGTGGCGCGCAAGCGGATCGGGCTGACCATGAAGCTGGGCGCGCCCCAGGCCAGACGCGAAGCGCAGGGCCACAGGGAAAACCGTTTTGAAGGCGTACGCCAGGGCCAGAACAACCGCGGTCATTCGGCACCGCCTGCAGCGGACAACGCCATGGCATCGGCGTTCGCCAAACTGCAAAACCTGCGTAAATGACGGGGCAGGGCGCTCGCAGCAATCTTGCGGGGGCCCTGTCATCGCAGGAAAGGGTTTTCGGCTGGGATTTGCTGCGCGGGCTTTGTGCCTTGCTGGTGGCAAGCTACCACCTGCTGTACTGGACAGACCTTGCGCAATTGCATGTCTTCGGCAGCTACGGGGTCTACCTGTTTTTTGTACTTTCTGGTGCGAGCATGGCCTATACCTATGCCGGGCGGTTTGAGGCCGGCAGCTTTCGGTATGGTGAGTTCCTTTTTGTGCGTTTCTGGCGGCTGGCGCCGCTGTATGTTCTGTTGATGCTGGCCGTGGTGCCGACCATGGCCATCTGGTACGGGCCGGCTGGCCGACTGCTGCAGGTGATGTTTCTCAATGCCAGCATGCTGATGGGCCTGTATAACCCGTCGGGTTTTGCGCTGCTGACCGGCGGCTGGTCACTGGGGGTTGAAGCGGTGTTCTACCTGCTGTTTCCGCTGGCGCTCTGGTCTTTGCGGTCATGGCCACGCACGATGGCACTGTTTATTTTTTGCATTGGGCTGCAGGTGTGGTGGATTGCGCAAACGATGGGGGCCGAAGGCATGCCTGCAGCCGGGCAGGCGCTGGCGTACCACAACGCTCCTGCTTTTTGTGCTTACTTCGTGGGCGGCTGTGTACTGGGTCAGCTGGCGCGCACGGGGCAGCTTCGCCAGTGCCTGCCGTCTGCCGCCGGGTTGCTGGTGCTGTTCGCCGGGTTTGTGCTCATGTTGTCACTCAACCCTGAGCAGGGCACGCAGGAGCTGACGGGCTGGCGCGGCTGGCTGCTGGCACCTTTTTGCCTGCTGATGGTGGGTGTGGCCTCTAAGCTTCGCCTGGGTGGGCGCTACCGCGCGCTCGCGCAGCACCTGGGTGATGCGACTTACGGCGTGTACCTGATTCACCCGGTGCTTTATTTTTACGTGACGCCGCTGCTGGGTCTTGAAGCCCTCAAAACCGGGGCAACCCAGGGCCGCATGTTGCTGGCAGTTGTGATTCTGGCGGCATCTGTTGTGCTGGCCCTGATCAGCGAGCGCCTGTTCGAGCAGCCCTTGCGCCGCTGGAGCAAATCGCTTTTGGCTCCCCGTCAACCAGCAATCACCGGGCCATGACATGGCGAGCATGAAAGCCCTGCGCATTTACGCCGGCCCCAAGGCCATGGCGCACATTGAAAAGAAGGGCTTGCAGCCTCGGGATATCGGTGTTGTTCCTGGCGCAGCGGGCGGTCCCAAGGGACTGATCCTCGGGCCGCTGGATCGTTTTATCTTCGGTGAGTGGTTGAGCCGCACCGACCATCCGGTGCACCTGGTGGGCGCATCAATTGGCGCCTGGCGCATGGCGACGGCCTGCCTGAATGACCCAGCAGCTGCATTCCAGCGGCTGGAGCATGACTACATCCACCAGCACTATGAACTGCAACCGGGCCAGAAGCGGCCAACGGCAGATTTTGTAAGCGAGCAGTTCGGCGCCAGCCTGAAAAGCTTTTACGGGGGCAGGGTGCAGGAGGTGTTGTCGCACCCGCGTTACAAGCTGCACATCGTGACCTCGCGCGGCCGGCACCTGCTGGGCCGTGAACACAAAATCGCCACGCCACTGGGTTACTTTGGCGCATTTTTGGCCAATGGCCTGCACCGCAAGGCCATGGGTGTCTGGCTTGAGCGCGTGGTGTTTTCAACGCCCGACACGCCGCTGCCCTTCCTGACCGGTGATTACCGCACAAGGCAGGTGGCGCTGGACGAAGCCAACTTCAACCCGGCCCTGCAGGCCAGTTGCTCCATCCCCTTTGTGCTGCGCTCCGTGCATGACATACCCGGTGCCCCGCCCGGAGCTTATTGGGATGGCGGCATCACCGACTATCACCTGCACCTGAATTACGCCGCGGGTCTGGCATCGGACATGCCGCAGGCCGGGCTGGTGCTTTACCCGCACTTTCAGAAGGCAGTGGTGCCGGGTTGGCTGGACAAGGGTTTCAAATGGCGGCACAAGGCCACGCACTTCCTGGACAACATGGTGCTGCTTGCACCTGACCCGGCCTGGGTTGCGACGCTGCCCAACCGCAAGCTGCCGGACCGCACTGACTTCAATCGCTACGGCCCGGATCTGCAGGCGAGGGTCAAGGCCTGGCAGGCGGCGACCAGTGCAAGCCGCCAACTGGCCGATGAGTTCAACCAATGGCTGGAGGCGCCAGATATCGGGGCTGTGCTGCCCCTGTAAAGGCCGCGCTACAACGGGTTGCTCCGGGCTTTCGGGTACTAATACGCGATTCGTGTTTGTTTATTCCTGCACCAGGCAAAGGTCTGCGGAGGGCGCTGGTAAAATTCACAGTTACATCTACAACGCGGCCCCTCGTGGCTCGACAACGAAGTTGCCTCAAAGTATGACCGCCGATCCGGCTCTGTCCTTGCGCCTTTATGAGGCCATGTTGCGTATACGGCGAACTGAGGAGCGAATAGCTGACCGCTACGCCGACCAGCAGATGCGTTGCCCCACGCACCTGTGCATAGGCCAGGAAGCCATTGCAGTTGGCGTCTGTGCCGCGCTTGATGACGAGGACACCGTTTTCAGCAACCACCGTGCCCATGGCCACTACCTCGCCAAAGGTGGCGACATGGGCCGCATGATTGCCGAGTTTTATGGCAAAAGCGATGGCTGCTGTGGCGGACGCGGCGGCTCCATGCACCTGATTGACAAATCGGTAGGCTTTCTGGGTTCAACCCCCATAGTGGGCGGCACAGTCCCGCTGGCTGTGGGTGTGGGCTGGTCCCACAAGCTGCAAAAGAAGCCCCTCGTGTCGGTTGCTTTTTTTGGTGATGGCTGCTTTGAAGAAGGCGTGGTGCATGAGTCGCTGAACTTCGCAGCCCTGCACAAGCTGCCTGTGGTGTTTATCTGCGAGAACAACGAGTTCTCGGTCTACACGCACCTGAGCGAACGCCAGCCTGATCGGCCCATTCACGCCATTGCAGCAGCCCATGGCTGGACAACGCATCATGGCGACGGCAATGACGTCATGGCCGTGCATGCTGCAACCGAAGCCGCCGTCAGCAGGGCGCGCAATGGCGAAGGCCCGCAATTCCTGCAGTTTTCTGTTTATCGCTGGCGCGAGCACTGCGGTCCGAATTTTGATGACCAGCTTGCCTACCGCGATACTGAAACCATAGACACAGGCATGGCCAGCTGCCCGGTCACCCGGATGCGCAATATCTTGGCGGGTGGCGGCTTGACCGAGCAGCAGCATGAAGAAGTAGCATCACGCATTGAGCGTGAAATTGATGCCGCCTTTGCGTTTGCGATGGCCAGCCCGGCCCCGACTTATGAAGATTCCAGGAGCCACGTTTATGCAGCGTGACGCTCTTGTGCAGAAAATCAGCTACGCGCAGGCCCTCCACCAGGCCACGGACCAGGTGATGGCGCGCGACAGGCGTGTGATCGTGATCGGCGAGGGCGTGCCCGATCCGAAGGCGATTTTCGGCACCACGGCCAACCTGCGTGAAACCCACGGTGCCGAGCGCGTGTTTGACATGCCGCTGTCTGAAAATGGCCTGACAGGTGTCTGCATCGGTGCGGCGCTGGCTGGCATGCGCCCCTTGATGATTCACCAGCGCATCGATTTCGCGATGCTGGCCATGGACCAGCTCATCAACAACGCAGCCAAATGGCACTACATGTTCAATGGCCAGTCCACCGTGCCTCTGGTGGTGCGCATGATCATCGGGCGCGGATGGGGGCAGGGGCCGCAGCACTCCCAGGGCCTGCAGTCGCTTTTTGCGCACATTCCAGGGCTGAAGGTTGCCATGCCCAGCAATCCTTATGACGCAAAAGGCATGCTGATTTCTGCACTTGAAGACAACAATCCGGTGATCTTCATTGAGCATCGCTGGGTTCACAATCTCGTCGACGATGTACCGGTGGACGAGTACAAGGTAGAACTGGGTAAAGCCAGGGTGTTGCAGCCCGGCAACAAGCTCACGATTGCAGGATTTTCCTTTGCCATTGTGGAAGCCCTGCAGATGGCGCGTGAACTGGCCAAATATGGGGTTGATGTCGAGGTGGTGGACATGCGCAGTGCCCGGCCGCTGGATGTCGAGACATTGTCGCAATCGGTACGCAAGACCGGCCATCTCATTGCGGTAGATGCGGGTTGGGCATCATGCGGACTGGCGTCGGAACTGGTGGCGTTGATGGCCATGCACGAGTTTGCCAGCCTGAAAAAAGCACCAGCCTGTGTGACGTATCCTGATCATCCGTCACCGACATCCACGCACATGGCGGGTGGATATTTCCCCGGTCCGGCGGATTTGTTGGATACAGTGATGAAACAGCTGGATTCACCGCTGGACGCCGCGCAACTGGCAAGTGTCAAAAGTGCGATTTCCCGCAGCGGCAACCTTGATGTGCCCAGCGCCAGTTTTACCGGCCCGTTCTGAAGTTCTGATTTTTCTGAAGAGAGTTGACCATGAGCAAACCTACCCGCGAAACCAACCGATTCGGTAACGATGTGGTGACCTCCATCCCCAGCGATGCCGCGCTGGCGGACAAGCCGGGCCACAAGCTGCGTACCTCCAACACCATCGTCGACCGTACGGTTGAGGTTGAAGGATCTTCAGTCGGTGCCCCTGCAGCTGCTGAACAGCTGCTCGACAGCACCAAGCTCAAAAAGCTGGAAGGCCAGGAAATCAAGTTCTACAAGGAAGCTGGCCAGGTCGGCGTGGTGCGTGTTGACCCAACCTGGAAAACCGACGACCAGATTCCCAACCTGTTCACGGGGCCGAGCTATCGCAACAAACACGAGCGTTTTCGTTTTGATGGCCACAAGATGATGCATCACCTTGATCGCATCGCAGCCTGGCAGAAAGGTGAAAAGTTCGCGCCCATCCACATTGATATGGGCCTGACCAAATTCTGCAACACCGCCTGCCTCTATTGCTATGCGGTTGTGCAAAACATGACACGCGGCACCATGATCGAGCGTGAAGCACTGCTGCGTTACATAGAGGATTGCGGCAAGCTGGGCGTGCGCTCCATTGGTTTCATCGGCGACGGCGAGCCTACCCTCAACCCAGCCGTGTATGACGCGACCGTGCTGGCGCGCAAGCTGGGTGTAGATACCTCCATGGCCACCAACGGCCTGCTTTTTGACATGGACCGTGCGCACGACATGCTGCGCGACATGACCTGGATCCGCTTCAACCTGTCCGCCGGCGAACGCGATGGTTTCCAGCGCGTGCATCAGTCCAAGGCCAGCAATTTTGACGAGCTCGTTGAAAAGATCCGGGCACTGGTCAAGATCAAGAAGGACAACGGCTACAAGTGCACGATCGGCCTTCAAATGGTGCTGATCCCGGAATGCTATGACCAGGTCATCAAGGAAGCCCAACTGGGCGCGGAACTGGGCGTGGACTATTTCGTGATCAAGCAGTGTTCCGACTCCGAATACAAGGAGATAGGCATCGACTACAAGGATTACCTCAGCATTGCCGATGTACTCAAGGAGGCAGAGACCTATTCCAACGAGAACTACGTCGTGCAGGCCAAGTGGGACAAGATCATGGCGGGCGGCGAAACGCCGCTGTACAAGGACGGCTATCGCAAATACGACCAGTGCCACGGCACGCCGTTTTTGCTGCAGGTGTCCGGCAATGGCAAGATTTACCCTTGCGGTCCGTTCTTCAACAAGGAACGCTTCTACATCGGTGACATTCACGATCAGTCGTTCTTCGACATCGTGATGGGCGACCGTTACTGGGAAGTTCACAACGACGTGGTGAATTCTGTCGATGTGCACAAGGATTGCGCCGTCGGCTGCCGCCAGGATTACGTCAACAAGTTCCTCTGGGACCTGAAGAGTCCTCCTGAGCACATCAACTTCATCTGATCTCGCCGCCAGGGCTGTGCGCTGATGGGTTCGGTTCTCGCAGCAGGCGTTGGGGCTTTTCTGGTCCTGCTTGCCGTTCAGGTTTTTCTGTGGCGTGTGCCTGGCGTCAGGCGCGAAATGCTGGGCCTGGCGGTGGTTTACTTGCTGCTGCCATTTTTCGTATTTCTGGCCGCGGCGCTTCTGACGAACACTGACCTGCTCGACCTGATTCTGGCGGGCTTCCTGTACCTGGCTTTGGCCTGTGGCTACATTCAGACTTACCCGGCCCTGCGGGAAGATATTCCTTCGTTTCGGATCCTGTTTGCGATTGATGCTGCCGGGCCTGCAGGCTTGAGCGAGGAGGGCGTTATTGCCGCGCTTGGAGCCGACAATCTGCTCTTCAAAAAGATGGACGATCTGTCGAGCGACCGTCTCATTGGTGTCGATGCAGACGGAAAATTGCATCTTCTTCCAGCCGGGCGCTTTCTTGCCATCGTGTTCAGGACGTACCGCAAAACCCTGGGCCTGCAGCGTGGGCTTGGCTGAAAATTTACATGAACAATAAAAATCATGACGAGGAATTCCCCACCATCACGGTGGTGATGCCGTGCCTGAACGAGGAAGCCAACATCGCCGATGCGGCCACATCCACACTGCGGGCGCTGGACCGCAAAGGCATTGTGGGAGAGTTGATCATCGTCAATGACGGCAGCAGCGACGGCACACAGGCTGTAGCTGAGCGAATTGCGGCTGCGGACTCCCGGGTGAGGATCATCCGGCATCCGGAGCGCCAGGGCATAGGGGCCTCATTTTTTGACGGTGCACTGGCTTCGACCATGGACTACGTCACCATGTTTCCGGGCGACAACGAAAACGACCCGGACGATGCGCTGACCTACTTCAGCATGACACGTCACGTGGACATCATTGTTCCGTTTATCTACAACATCGAGATCCGTTCGCGCATGCGCCGTATTGTGTCTTCAGGCTACCGTTTCATCATCAACATGAGTTTCGGTACGAATCTCAACTACACCAACGGGACCGTGATCTACAACACTGCCATCCTGCGTGAGGTGGAACTGGAGTCCAAGGGTTTCTTTTACCAGGCAGAGCTGTTGATCAAGCTGATCCGCCGTGGCTACCTTTATGCGGAAACTCCGCACTTTCTGGGTGATCGCCAGTCCGGCAAGACCAAGGCGCTGACCCTCAAGTCATTACGCGAGGTGATGATGGCTTATCTCAGACTAGTCAAGGAAGTTCACATTACACGCAGCAGCGGTGCCACTGGCCTGCCGCTCAATCCGCGCTCTGCCACATACAAACGCATGGCCGCAAAGGGTGGTGATGGCAGATATTAGGAGTTTGACTCTGGTCTGTACCCTGATCGCATGTGCTGCACTGGTGCTTGTACATGCCTTGATGGCTCGTCTATGGCTTTCAGGGAATTCCGGGGCCTCACCACAAAAAGCTACCGCATTGCTTGGTCTTGTACTGAACGTCCCACTGGTTATTGGGTTGATGACTTGGGGCGTGATGCTGAAAACCCCCATTGGAGAGTTGCTGCTGGCCTGGGTTTATGCGGCACTTGCTTATAACAGTGTGGCGTACTCCTATTTCCATTTTTTCAACCTCAGTGAAACGGGGCGCCGTATCCGCGTGTTGCTGCAACTGCTTGAGGGGGAGCATATTGGCATCAATGATGCCCGGGCAACGACCTACAGCGGGCAGACCATGATCAGGCAGCGCCTGGCCAGACTTCTTCAAATGGGGCAGCTAGGCACCGCAGGCGGGCGATACACGATCAAGGGTCGTTTTCTGTTGCGTGCCGCCAGGCTGGTGCGCTCGATTGGCCGGTTGACCACGGGCCGTGCCGATGTGCTACCGGGCAGGGCCTTATGAGCAATCGCATCGTTGGGCTTGTCAGGGGCGTCTTTCACGGTGAGCACGCCGCCCAGCAATTGATACGTCATCTCATTGTGGGTGGCAGCGGGGTGGTTTTTAACTGGGTCGCCTTCAGCGTGCTGCGGCACTTCACTGCGTTGGGCACCCTGCAATCGACCCTGCTTGTGCATGCCGTACTGCTGGCAACGATTTTCCCCCTGCAGAAACTGTTCACCTTCAAGAAAAAAAAGCACGGCAGCCGCCAGGCTATCCGTTTTCTGATCAATGATGTGGGTTACATCACGCTGGACTATCTGCTGGCGGTGGCGTTTATTGACATGCTGGGCCTGCCCATCTGGTTCGGCAAGGGATGCGGGCTGGCCATACTTACACCCCTGAGTTTTTTGTCCCAGCGCTTGTGGGTGTTTTCGGATGCATCAAAGCCGGAGCAACCTGAGGCGTAGACCTCCCGGCGGCTCCTATTTGAGCAGGGTTGTCACATATTTGTAGAGCATGGGTTGCTCTACGGGCTCGCGGTTGCAGACGATCTGTACATCGATGGCCGCCGCTGCGCTGCCCACAAATGCCGCCACCTGTGAGGACAGCTTGCCGCCCAGGCACAGGCCCGCAAGAGACAGGAACGCGTCACCGGCGCCGATACGGTCGACCACCTTTGTGGACAGGGCAGGGATGTTATGCACGACCTTGTTGGGACGGTCCCAGATCATTACGCCCTTCGAGCCGCGCGTGACTGCAAGGTAATCGGCACCGACGCGGTCAGCGACCTGCTCGGCGACTGCCTCGACAGGGTCGTGCCTGTTGTGGGCGGCCAGACGAAGTTCAGGTTCGTTGAGTGAGACAAAGTTTGCGCGGTTGTACCGGTTGATCACGTGGAAACCGCGATTGCCGCTATTGACCTGCGTATTGACCGCGAGAAAGGGCGCATGCTCGCAAAGGGCCTTGACCATGGCTGGTGCAATGAAGCCATTGCCGAAGTCGGGCACGATGACGACGTCATAATTCGCAAGTTCGTCACGCAGAACTTTGGCTACCGTCTCGTCATGAGGGCTGTCTTGCGTCGCATCGCGATAAAAATATACTTCGAAAAACTTGGCCAGGTCACTGTCCACAAAACGGCGCTTGACCACAGTCGGTGCGTTGTCGATGTAGAAAAACCGCGGTGTCACGTTGGGCTTGAGCTTGGAGCGGATAAATTCTTCGTGGGTCTCCAGTTTGCCCAGCCCCGTCATAAGGGTCACGCTGTCCGCAAAGGATGCCAGGTGGTTGGCCACCGCCAGTGAACCGCCCGCGAACTGCTCTTCCGAGTCATAACGGACGGCCAGGATATTCCCCTTGCCGGTCTGGCCCAGCGGGGACACATAGTGATACTGGTCAACGATGGCATCGCCCACGACCAGCACGCGAAGTTTTCGCAGTGAGTCGAGTTGGGCGAAGATGCTTTTGTCGCTGGTGCTTTCCGCAAATCGCTCCAAATACTGTTTCGTTTCCGGGGGGAACACGCCGAAATGCTCGTTTAGGAGCGAGCTTGAGCTGAAGGTAATCTCATCCGTGTAGAAGATGCGGCCGCCATGGGACTGCGTCGCATTGATCTCGCGCAGGATATTGCCTGTGACATCGTCCGATACGGACTGGTAGTCGCTTCCCTTGGCATAGATATGGGGTCTCACATGCTCAATTGGTGTCAATGCCGTGTAATCGGCATTGACTGCGACATAGTCGACACAAGCCAGCGCAGCGAGGGTTTCGGCACGAAGGTCCTCACTGAACACGGGCCGGCCCGGTCCTTTGTTCACGTACTTGTCCGCAGTCAGGCTGACGAATAGAACGTCGCCCTCCTGGCGCGCCCTCTGCAGGTGGCGGATGTGACCGGTATGCATGAGGTCGAAAGTGCCGTGGCAAAGCACAACGCGTTTACCCAGCGCTTTCAGGCGCGCTGACTCAATGCCTAACTGCTCTATGGAACATATCTTCCCTGGTGTGCTCATTTTTTATTACCCTGCAGCCTGAAGTTTTGCCGCGATGCGGTCGGACAGGTTGTGCAGCACAAACTGGTGCCCGATTTCCACGATGCCGTAGTTGTCGGAGTCCAGCCAGACATTGAGATCACCCAATTGCCGCAAGGGGTTGTCGGTCTTGAAGCCGGAGAGTGTCAGCACCTTGCCGCCGCCAGCTCGCCGAAAGCCTTCAACCGCATTGCATATGTTGGGAGACTTGCCTGAACTGCTGATGGCCACCAGCATGTCGCCTTCGCCCGCATGCATTGCCAGCATGCGCGCGAAAGCGACCTCATAGCCATAGTCATTGGTCATGCAGGTCAGTAGTGAAGAATCGTGCAGCGTGAAGGCCGAAATCTTTGCCATGTTGACGAAGTCTGTCACCGCGTGGGAGGCGATGGCCGCACTGCCGCCATTACCCACGATGTACATGCGCTTGCGTGATTTCTTCAGCTCGTCGACCCAATCCATAAATGTCGCAGCGCCAGCGTTGGAGGATATGTTTTCCCCTGTGGGGCCTGCCCATGCCGACATGCTGACAACACGGGCGAACTCCGCGGTTCGGGATGCGAGATCTAGAGTCAAGTGGATGCCTCGTTACCTAAAAATTTAAACCACGGAGCCGTCGCCTGCTGGATGGATGCCGTACTCCACACCGGCGCATCACGCCAGTCAGAGAGATGTTCCAGCATGAGCGCAACACCCTCTTCAAAGGAAACTTGCGGAGACCAGCCGAGCAGGCCGCGGATACGTGTCGTATCGCCAAAAGTGCAATCCGGCTCACCCGGACGTTTGGGTATATGAACGACATCACCCCCCAGCAGTTCCACGAGTCGATTGACGCTGTAGTGATTGCCGCTGCCGACATTCATTGCGACTGCGCTGATATCGGATTTGGCCGCAGCCAGAAATGCCCTGACAACATCCGTGACGTATGTGAAATCGCGTGTCTGGCGACCGTCGCCCACGACGGTAAAGGGCTGACCATGAATTTTCTGTGCGAGAAACACGCCGAACACGGCGCCATAGGCGCCTGTAGTACGCGAGCGGGGGCCGTATACATTGAACAGGCGAAGGGATACTGCCGGCAATTTATAGGTTTGCGCCCAATGCAGAACCAGCTCTTCACCCATGTATTTGGTGAGCGCATAAGGATATTGCGGCTGGATGGGTGATGTTTCAGGCGTTGGGTACGTGTCCGGGATTCCATAGCTTGATGACGACGCCGCGTATACCAGGCGTTTGACACCTGCGGCCCTGGCACACTCCAGAACATTCAGCGTACCCTGCACGTTGGTCTGAAAATACGCGCCTGGCGCTTCGATGGAGGGGACAATATCTGCGAGGCCGGCCATGTGAAAGACCCAGTCAACGCCCTCAAAACATGCCCCCAGCGCGGAGGCGTCCCGTATATCGACCTGGTGAAAGGTCAGTCGCGGTTCTGTGCCCAACTGCTTGAGGTTTGCTGTGCGGCCACTTGCCAGGCTATCGACAGCCACAACTTCGTGACCTTCTCCGAGCAGCAACTCTGCGAGATGGCTGCCAATAAACCCTGCCCCACCTGTAATCAGTGCCATCATGCGGCATCTCCCTATGTGGGCTTAAATGAAGTTCACGTGTTCGACGTTGCCAGCCGTCAGTTTGTCCAGATAGCGGTTGACTTCATCCATGCGGCAGTTCTTGCGGCAATCATTGATGTCAAGATCGTGGCGCACATAGCGGAAGTTCTCGCGGCGTTTGTCGCTTTGCCAGACTTCCTTGAAAGATTGCTCCATCATGTTGCCGTAAGCGAAGCGCTCATCCAGCAGATAAGCACTGCAACCGTAGACCTGTCCATCGGCCATCACATATGCCCACGAGAACGGTGTTGCATTGCACTTGCTGTAACGCTCGCCCTCCGCCTCCACGTATTTTTTCATCGTATTGCTGCGGAAAACAAGCTGGAAGTCATCGGTTGAAAAGCCCTCAAACCGTTGCTCCATGCCGATGTAATTCTTGTAGTTAACCTTTTCGTAAAGATGGGTCGTGCTGAACTTGTGCTGTGAGTAGGGCTTGACGACAAGGTAGTCAAGGCCGATTTCGTCGCGGCAAAGAATGGCCAATTGCTCGATTTCGTCTGCGTTCTCGGGCAGTAGCAGCGTCTGGGCGCCTATCGTGCAGTTGATGTTGTTGGCGCGCTTTGCCGCCACGGCGCGTTTGAGGTTTCCGACAACGCGATCAAAATCAGACTCTTTGGTCTGATGGATTTTGGCGTAGGTTTCTTTTGTGCCTGCGTTCATGGATACCTTGATCCACGAGGTCAGGGGCAGTGCTTCGGCGATGAATTTTTCGTTCAGCACCGTTGCGTTGGTCGTGAACGAGACGTCCATGCCCGCAGCTTTTGTCGCCTTGACGATATCCACGATGCGCTTGTGCAGCATCGGCTCGCCTTCTCCGGCGTACATCACACTTTTGACACCCAATCTGCCCATTTCCTGGAGTCGTTCCGAGAGAATGTCTGCATCAAGCATGCGGGCTTTATAGCCTATATAGTCCACAGCGCAAAATGTGCATCGATGGTTACAGGCTCCGACTGGCGACATCTCGACATAGATGGGATACACATCCTTGGCCCGCTCCCAGTCGTCGCCAACGTCCAGCAAGTTGGCAACCCACCGGGGGTGATACACCAGTTTGTGACTGTCGATTCCATACTTATCGGCCATACTTGAGAAATCCAGGAACATTCATTGGAAGAGGGGCTTCTGTCGGGGCTGGAAGCCGCACAAGTGTACCTGTGCAGGACGCCCGCAGATCGGTCAAATTTTAATCAAATGCAGCCCTGCACACCGGGACTTATACGCCGGGGGTGTGAATAAATAGACAAGTGGAGCCCCGTCTGGCCCGGAAAAACGGGCTCTTACATGCAGGGGTCAAGCGGAAGGGGCATTTTTTCGATGGTGATGCGATCCGCTGCCTGGTTTTTTTGCCATTGGCGGAAAGCGTCGGGATCCCAGGCCGAACGGAAATACCATCCCAGCGCCCGCACGAACCAGCTTGAGGAGGGCTCGGCGACATTGACCTGGCTGACGTCGCAAACACCCTCAATACGGCCCACCATTGCATGGCCTTGCAAGCCGCGTATGTGGACGCGCATGTAGTCCTGTGTCAGTACAGGTTGTGCGGCAGGTGCCCAGCCCATGCGCTGTCGGAGCTGAAAGCGCCAGCGGGTCCATGTCGACTCGGGCTCTTGTGGAGAGGCAATAGCCACCACGCTTTGAGGTTTGCTCAAGGCCCTCTGAAGCAGTCCTGTCCACTCAACGTCCCGCAGTGGCGCCGCAATGACATCGGTTTTATCGTCCACCAGAATGACTTTTGTCTGACTTGCCAGGGGTGAAGCGGAAACCGCCTGGACCACCATGTCTTCGTGAACGGTCCGAACGGCGAAAAAGGGCCAGCGCAGAAGCAGTCCGGCGATGACAGCGAGCGTCAGCCAGCCTGCCACAGGGCGAGTGACCGAAATCCGGCCATCCCGCTCCCTGCTGGAGGCCAGATAGGCGAGCAACCACGCAAGTGCACTGCCGAAGTAGTAGAGATAACGCAAGCCCCACCCGGCAGGGCTGGCCAGCCTGAGTGCTGCTATGTATGGCGACAAGGTAAACACTGCCGTGCTGATCGTCAGCAACAAAAAAAAGTACCGTCGGTGGTCAAGGCTGCTGGATTGGTGGCTTGCCCGACTTTTTTTACTTTTAATCTGCATCCATGCGATTGCAAACCAGAGCGGAAGCCATGCCATGAATATGGTTACAAGGAATGTCGCCAGCGATAGCATGAGTTGCAAAGGATGGAAAGACAGGCGGCGCTCGCTGGCCATCTCTGCGCCGATTGGCGGAAACATGACGAACATGGCTGCAAATGCGCCTGCACCGATCACAAAGGGAGCACTCCGTTTTATCAACTTAACGCCGATATGCCGCCAGTTAACCGCAATCCCCGGGGCTAGGGTTCCGTCAATCAGCAGGGTAACCATGGGATATAGCACGAGCATGGGCGCCGTTGCTTCTCCGAGCAACGCCGATAGAGTCCCAAATATGCAGGCAAGCAGGTAAGCAGCCATGCCAAATGCCGTACGCGGGCGCAGATGGGCCTCAAGAAAAAGCCACATTCCCAAGGCAAAAAAGGCATGGGCCGATACAAAAATAACTGTCGGTGTGGAGAGGATGATCTGGTTGGCTGGCGTCACAGCCGAAAGTACGGCCATGGCGAAAGCCAGCCTCGGCGAAATACTTCCTGTACGCATGAAGGTCATATACCAGGCAGCGCCTGCGATGACCGCTCCGAGTACTGCCAGCCAGATGGCCCCGTGTGCAAAACCGGTAACCGTCATGGCGTGCAGATTCAGCCAGCCAGCCACTGGTCGTCCGTTGTCCATCAGCCGTTTGAATATTTCCCCATACGTGCCTTGCTCGTAAAGAAGGGCGTGGATCCATCCGTCCTGGAATTCGCTCTGAAACAGCGCGAACGGCAAATGGGCTGAAAATATGACCAGCATTGCCAGCACCAGCCAGCTGAGATCTACAGCTGCGGGTTTGCCTGGCATTGGGACGTTGGTCATTGCCTGAAAGTCGTTATCCACCGATCAAGACTCGTCATTAACCCAGTTTTTTCACCAGCACCTGACTTTTACGGTCCCAGTTGTATTTACGTTTGCGTGCTTCGGGCAGCCAATCCGGATCCACCTGGACAAACCCCCGTTTGATAAACCAGTGCATGGTACGGGTGGTCAGCACAAAGATGCTCTGCAGGCCTGCCGCGCGGGCGCGCTGCTCGATGCGTTTGAGGATTTTTTCGCCATCGCCCTGACCCTGACTTTGAGGTGAAACCGTGAGCGCTGCCATTTCAGCGGTTTTTGCTTCGGGGTAGGGGTAAAGCGCTGCGCATGCAAAGATAACGCCGTCGTGTTCAATCACGGAATACAGTTCGGCGTCACGTTCAATTTCGGTGCGGCCACGCTTGACCAGTGTTCCGTCCTTTTCGAAAGGTTCAATGAGTTGCAGTATGCCGCCGACGTCGTCCGGGGTGGCTTCGCGCAGGCTTTCGAGCTTTTCGTCAATGACCATGGTGCCGATGCCATCATGGACATAAATCTCAAGTAGGAGGGCCCCGTCGATCGAAAATGGCAGGATGTGGCTACGCTCGACGCCTGCCTTGCAGGCCTTGACGCAGTGCTGCAGATAAAACGCCGTATCGGTGGGGCGTTCGGCGGGGGAGAGGCTGTCGAGCAGCTTTTCAGCGGCTGCAAGCGGTAGTTCTGTATCAATCGGGTTGTCTTCGCTCTCGGGCTTGTCCGGCTCAATGCGTATACCTGGAATTTCGGTCAGGAAAATCAGTTTGTCGGCCTGAAGTGCAATGGCGACGGATGTCGCCACCTCTTCCATGGTCAGGTTGAATGCTTCCCCCGTGGGCGAAAAGCCGAAGGGCGAGAGCAGCACCATGGCACCGTAGTTCAGTGTGGTTGTTATGCCCGCAACATCAACTTTGCGCACCAGTCCGGAGTGCTGGAAGTCCACCCCGTCCATGATGCCTACTGGTCGCGCTGTGATGAAGTTACCCGAAATGACGCGTATGGTGGCGCCAGCCATCGGCGTGTTGGGCAAGCCCTGACTGAAGGCAGCCTCTATCTCGTAACGCAATTGGCCTGCAGCTTCCTGGGCACAGTCCAGGGCGACTTCATCCGTGATCCGCATGCCATGTGAATACCGTGCTGTATGACCCTTGGCCTGGAGTTGCTCGTTGACCTGGGGCCTGAAACCATGCACCAGCACAATCTTCAC
This sequence comes from Polaromonas sp., assembly GCF_016185115.1. Taxonomy (GTDB): domain Bacteria; phylum Pseudomonadota; class Gammaproteobacteria; order Burkholderiales; family Burkholderiaceae_C; genus Polaromonas. Next base: position 359,250 of record NZ_JACPOF010000004.1, read on the forward strand.
ACCCATACTCTGTATGAGCGCCAGATCCTGTGCAATGTGTTGCAGTTTCCCGGCGGCTATCGCTTCACCTGCAATGCCTACTACGAAGGTTTTACCCCGGTGCGTGTGGATGTACGGTGCCACCGAACGGAACCACGGTACAAAGGTGAAATTGAACACGGCAGACATGGGCGCGCTTTCGGATTCAGGAGGTGCAAAAAAAGTGGCGGCGAGGACGTCGCAGGCAGACCCCTGCAAACGCCCTGGATACCGCGAAATGAGTGTACGACACGAAATGCAGCCGGAAAGGGTCCAAATCATCCGGAACTCCCGCTGCGGGTTGCCGTATCTCGCCGGGCCGGGTATCTTCAAGCTACATGGACAAATTGATTATTGGTCTTTGGGGATGCTTTTTCGGCACGACTGTCCTCATTTTGGCCGGTGCGGCGCTTGCCTTCCATCGTTCGCTACACCGTATTTCGCGCAATGCTGCCCTGACAGCCGTCGCTGCTGCATTCTTTGCGATCGCCTTTCTCGGTGGCCTGCCGATTGAAGATCCGGACGCCCTGGCGCGGTTTCTCGCCGCGCTCGCCGTTATCACATCCAGCATGTTGACCTACCAATTGTTTGCGACGCTGGGTTTGCTGAAACGGCGCAGGCTGCGACAGTACGTCATGCTGGCTTTGTCCCTGGTGTGCATCATGGTATTGACCGTGGGTTGGTGGCTGCCCGCCAAACTCTTCCTGGCAATGGGCATCGCTGTTGGTTGTCTTCTGGCACTGATGGCTCTTGGCACTTGCCTGCGCAGCGCGTGGTACGGCGAGCGTCTGGCTTGGGTCGCGGTGACAAGCGTTTTAGCCATTCTGGTCGCGTTACTCGGCTTTGGCTGGATCGCACTGCATCGCAGGCAATCCGTTGGAGCGGTTCACATCGTAACGGCTGTGGCTTCCATGTATTACGTCTTCACGTTGGCCTATGTGCTTTGGAGCCGCTACGCCTATCTGATTGAGTTGCATGCCGTGATGGCTTACGGTCCTGGTTATGACCCTGTTACGCGCATGCGTTCGAATGCCGAAACCGGCAAGTTGGTCAGCGAGGTCTTTGAGCGCTTTCGCGAACGTCCCGCCCCTTTGGGTATTGTGGTGCTGACCATCGCCAATTTGTACGCACTTGAGCGACTGCATGGCGCGGCAGCCGTCAACAGCGCATTTTTTGTATGCGCCGGGCGCTTGCGGAGGCTGGTACCTGCGCATATAGAAATGGGTAGACTGGGCAAGGACGGCTTTTTGCTCATCATGCAAAACTGCAGTAGCAGCAAGCGGATAATTGATCTGGCAAGATCGGTTGAATCCCGCTTGCGCCGCTCTGTCTCGCTCAATACCAATCGAGATGCATCCAAGCTGGAGACGGGGAACACCGTATGGGTGGCGGAAATTGGTATAGGTGTGCTGGTTGTGTCCGACCCCGAGGTACGCGGCTCCGGTGCCGTTGCCATCGGACGGGCCATGTCGCGCACCGCCATCAGTTATGCAAGCCGCATTGCCTGGCTGGACCAGTCCAGTGGTGAAACCGTTGAGATACCCGAGGTGCGGCCAGGGCAGCATTAGCAGAGACCGTCATCGCAATGCCCGAGCGCTGATAATCCCATGACAGCTTCCAATTTTACGGCCCCCCGCTTTTGACCCAGCTCTTGCCGCCACCACCAATATCTTCTGCGCAGCCCGGGCTCGTCATCGACTTCCCCGAAGCGCTTCCTGTTTCCGGCACGCGCGATGAAATCACCGCTGCCATCGCGGCGCATCAGGTCATCATTGTCTGTGGAGAGACGGGGTCCGGCAAAACCACACAGTTACCCAAGATTGCCCTCGCCATGGGACGCGGCAAGCTTAACTACCCCGCCGGCCAGCGGGGCAGGTTGATCGGCCACACGCAGCCACGCCGCATTGCCGCATCCAGCGTTGCCAAACGTATCGCGGAAGAGCTCAAGACGCCGCTGGGCGATGTTGTGGGTTACAAGGTCCGCTTCCAGGATCGCCTGAGCCGTGATGCCTCGGTCAAGTTGATGACTGACGGTATTTTGCTTGCGGAAACGCAGACCGATCCGCTGCTCCAGGCTTACGACACCATCATCATTGACGAGGCCCATGAGCGCAGCCTGAACATTGATTTTTTGCTAGGTTATCTGCGGCAGTTGTTGCCACGCCGACCCGATCTGAAAGTGGTGGTAACGTCCGCGACGATCGACGCCCAGCGTTTTGCAGATTACTTTGCCTCCAGCAAGGGGCCAGCTCCCGTCATCATGGTGTCGGGCCGCATGTTTCCGGTAGAACAGCGCTACAGGCCTTATGAGGAGTCCCGTGATTACGATCTGAATGATGCGATTTCTGATGCGGTGGATGAACTCTGGCTCAGCCCGCATAGCGCCGGTGACATCCTCATTTTCCTCCCCGGTGAGCGCGAGATTCGTGAAGCGGCAGACCATTTGCGAAAACACCTGGCTCACCAGCCCCTGAATCGCAACGCGGAAGTATTGCCGTTGTTTGCACGGCTCAGCCAGGCTGAGCAAGACCGCATATTCGACGGACATAGTGGCCGGCGGATTGTGCTTGCAACCAACGTGGCGGAAACCTCTCTTACCGTTCCTGGCATACGGTATGTGATCGACGGGGGCACTGCGCGCGTCAAACGCTACAGCTTCAGGAACAAAGTCGAGCAGTTGATGGTCGAGCCAATCTCGCAGGCTGCGGCCAACCAGCGGGCAGGGCGGTGCGGACGCGTCGCAGATGGCATCTGCATCAGACTGTATGACGAGCAGGATTTCACAGGCCGCCAGCGGTTTACTGACCCTGAAATCCTCCGGAGTTCACTTGCGGCTGTGATTTTGCGAATGAAGGCGCTTCGTTTGGGGGCAGTGGAGGATTTTGCGTTTATCGAACCACCACAGCGTCGTGCCATCACCGATGGCTACCAGTTGCTGGCCGAGCTTGGTGCTGTGGACGACGACAACGAACTGACACCCGTGGGGCACACGCTGGCGAAACTTCCGCTGGACCCCCGCGTCGGACGCATGATTCTGGAGGCCAAATCGAGGAGCGCGCTTGATGAGGTCCTGGTGATTGCCAGCGCACTGAGTGTTCAGGATGTGCGCGACCGCCCGATGGACAAGCAGGCACAGGCAGATCAGCAACACGCCAAGTTCGACGATGAGAAGAGCGAATTCAGCGGTTATCTCAAACTCTGGAAGTGGCTGGGTGATTCGCGCGGTGGGCATGAGGGTACCCATAAACTGTCCAATCGCCAATATGAGAACCTGCTGCGCGAAAACTACGTCAATATACGCCGCGTACGCGAATGGCGTGACATCCATTCACAGCTGCATACGGTTGTGGGTGAGCAGAAGTGGGTATTGAATGCCAAGCCGGCTTCCTACGAACAACTGCATTTGTCCATGTTGTGCGGCCTCCTTGGCAACATCGGCTGCAAAAGCGACGAGGAGGATTGGTACCTGGGTGCGCGTGGCATCAAGTTTTACCGTCATCCCGGTGCCAACCTGAGTAAAAAGCCCGGCCGCTGGATTGTCGCTGCCGAACTGGTTGAGACAACCCGCCTGTTCGGGCGCGGCATCGCGAACATAGAGCCTCAATGGATAGAACAGGTCGCCGGACATCTCCTGAAAAAGCAGCTCCTGGATCCCCATTGGGAGAAAAAAGCGGCGCAGGTAACGGCACTTGAGCGCGCGACCCTTTACGGCCTTGCGGTTTATCACGGACGGCGCGTCAACTTTGGCAGGGTCGATCCATCTGCTGCCAGGGAAATTTTCATTCGGGAAGCCCTTGTCGCAGGTAATTGGGAAACCAAACTGCCTTTTCTGGCTGCCAATAAAAAACTCATTGCCCGTGTGCAGGAGCTGGAGCACAAGGCGCGGCGTCAGGATGTGCTGGTCGACGAAGAGCTGATCTATGCCTTCTACGACCAGCAACTGCCGCCGGATGTCTTCAGTGGCGCAAGTTGCGAAAGCTGGTACAAAACCGAAGTCCGGAAGCAGCCCGAGCTGTTGTTGCTGACACAGGACGAACTGATGCGGCACGAGGCCGCAGGCATCACTACGCAGTCATTTCCCAAAACCTTGCGACTGGGCGGCGTCGACTGCATGGCTGTCTATCTGCATGACCCGGGAGACGCGCGTGACGGCATCACTGTTGATGTCCCTCTGTTTGCATTGAATCAGGTCAATGACGAGCGCTGTGAGTGGCTGGTGCCCGGCATGCTCAAGGACAAAATACAGGCACTGCTCAAGACGTTGCATCAGCGGCCGCGTTCCCGCCTAGTGCCATTGCCTGAAACTGCTGCGCGCATGGCCGAACAACTCAATCAGCCTCAGTTCTTTGGTAATGGCTCGCTGACAGATGCGGTGCTCAAGCTTGTCCGTGATGCTACATCGCTGGATATAAAGCGCGGTGACATAAAGCTCGATATGCTGCCTCCCCATTTGTTCATGAATTTCCGGATACTGGATGAGCATGGTCGCCAATTGGGAATCGGGCGCAATCTGGGAGGATTGAAGGGTGAGCTGGGCGCCCAGGCCAGGGGCGCATTTCAGGCGCTTGCCGCGCTTAAAAATCTTCCTTCCGTTTCGGTGGCGGAGCAACCAGTAAACTTGCCTTCAGGCCCGGCAGAAAAAACATCTGTGCGTGGCGGCGCGAGGCCGGATGCCACGAAGGGTGCGACAGTCGGCACACCCGAACGCGCCAGGGTGCCAGACAGGTACACCAGCTGGAGCTTTGGCGAATTGCCCGAACTCATGGAGATTGGCCAGGGCACCCAGACAATGATTGGGTTTCCGGCACTGATTGACCTGGGTGATGCCGTCACGATTGAAGTGTTCGACGAACCGGACCTGGCGGCTACCAGGCATCGTGCCGGGCTCCGGCGGCTGTTCAGTCTGCAGATCAGGGATGCGCTGAAGTATCTTGAGAAAAACCTGCCGGATCTGCAAAAAATGGCTACGGCTTTCATGCTTGTGGGCCGGTCCGCCGACAATTCCGGCGGCGGAACGATGGAAGAACTCCGGGCACAAATTATTGAAGTTGCGCTTGACAGGGCTTTTCTTCTTGAACCTCTGCCTGCCAACGAGGCGGAATTCAGGAAACGCGTTGAAGAAGGCCGCGGACGCCTGACGCTGATTGCCAGCGAGGTCGCGCGCCTTGCCTCTGGCGTCCTGCTTGAGTTTGCATCTGCCCAACGCAAGATACGGGACACAAAAAACGCCACTGAGGCGGCAGGTGATGCCGTCCAGCAATTGCAGCGCCTGGTGCCCAAAAATTTTCTTGCCGTCACGCCCTACACCCAACTGCAACACTTCTCCCGATATCTGAAGGCCATCACCTTGCGACTTGAGAAGTGGCGTGCTGACCCGGCGAGAGATATGGCACGAATGGCCGAGCTGAAACCGCTGGAGCAACGTTTTTGGCGACTCGTCGCCGAACGCAAGGGGGTCACGGACGCACGCATGCAGGAATTTCGATGGCTGCTTGAAGAGTTGCGGGTGAGCTTTTTCGCCCAGGAACTCCGTACGCCGCAACCTGTGAGCATCAAGCGCCTGGACAAGGCCTGGCAGCAACTCAATAGTTAGCGGGCAAAAAAAATGGCCATGCAGCAATGCACGGCCATTTTTTGAGAATGTGCTACTTCGTCAGATTTTTCCCATCAGCAGCAGGATCACCAGAATTATCACTATCAGGCCGAGGCCACCACTCGGACCATAGCCCCAGCTGCGACTGTGACCCCATGTTGGCAGTGCCCCCACCAGGATGAGGATAAGGACGATAAGAAGAATGAGCGAAATAGACATATGGACTCCTTGTTTTGTTGTTTCGATTCTTGCGTGATGTTGCAAGCAATCCAACAGGAGCAAGCCGCGTCAGTCCGTCATCCAAAGGCTGACAGTCGTGACCTACAGTTTTGCCAGCCGCTCCAGGGCGGCGTTCAGGGTCTCATCTTTTTTCGCAAAACAGAACCTCACCACGCGCTGGTCAAAGCCATCGCCGTAAAACGCTGAAAGAGGAATCGCCGCAACGCCGATCTCCGAGGTCAGCCATTTGCAGAAATCTGATTCGTTCAAATCGCTCACGTCAGAAATATCAACACACTGAAAGTAGCTCCCCTCGCTGGGCAGGAGCTTGAAACGGGTTTTGGCCAGTCCTTCACGAAAAAGGTCGCGCTTGCGCTGGTAGAACGCCGGCAGGTCAAGGTAAGGTCGTTCATCGGCCATGTAACTCGACAGCCCATACTGCACGGGTGTGTTGACCGTGAAAACATTGAACTGGTGTACCTTGCGAAACTCTGATGTCATGGCCGCTGGCGCAGCCACATAGCCCACCTTCCATCCCGTCACATGATAGGTTTTGCCAAAGCTGCTGACGATGAAGGCGCGGGCCGCGAGACCCGGAAAGCGAACGGCGCTCTGATGAATTTGCCCCTTGTCTGCATCAAACACCATGTGTTCGTAGACTTCATCGCTGATCAGCAGAATATCGGTGGGTGCAAGAATTTCCTGGAGTTGAAGCATGTCTGCTTCGGACCAGATTGTGGCGCTCGGGTTGTGCGGTGAATTGATCAAGATGGCCCGCGTATTCGCCGTAATGGCCGCGCTGATTTTATGGAAGTCAGGCCTGAAGGTCCCTGGGGTGAGCGGCACCCGGACCGCTACGCCACCAGCCAGCTCGATGTTGGGTACATAGCTGTCATAGCAGGGTTCGAGCACGATAACTTCGTCGCCGGGATGCACCACAGCCAGGATCGCCGTGATGATGGCCTGAGTGGCGCCGGCTGTCACGGTAATCTCGCTGGCAGCAGCGTATTTGCGCCCGTGCAGTTTGAATATTTTGGCTGAGATGGCTTCCCTGAGCACTGCGACACCGGCCATGGGTGGGTACTGGTTCAGGCCCAGTGTCATCGCTTCGGTCACAGCGCCGACAAGGCGCGGGTCACATTCAAAATCCGGGAATCCCTGACCAAGATTGACGGCATTCTTCTCTGCCGCCAGACCGGACATCACCGTAAATATGGTGGTGCCGACCGCCGGAAGCCTTGTTTTCAACTCTGGTGTGCGTTCAATAGCGTTGTTCATAATGGGTTTGCCAAGGTCAAACTTCGTAGTCACTGACATGGCCTGACATGACTTTTTCAATCACGCTCCGGTCCAGCCTGTCGCTCAGTAGGTTGGCGAAGGTATAGACAAAGTTGCGCAGATAGGCGCTTCGCTTGAAAGCCACGCGTGCGATATTCACACCAAAAAGTGGGCCTGCAGGAATCGCCAGCAGGTCGCTGTTGGTGCCGTCGTCCTTGATGGCCATTTCGGCCACGATACCAACACCAAGACCCAACCTAACATAGGTCTTGATCACGTCCGAGTCAATGGCCTCCAGGGCGATTCGTGGCTCGAGTCTTTTTGCTGCAAAGGCCTCGTCAATTTTGGTACGACCTGTAAAGGATGGATGGTAGGTGATGAGCGGCTCGGCGGCCAGATCTTCCAGCGTGATGTTGTCCTTGCCAGCCAGCGGATGCGCGACGGGCAGCACCAGCATGTGCTGCCACTCGTAGCAGGGCAAGGTCACCAGTTCGGAATAGTGCGTGAGCGACTCGGTTGCAATACCGATTTCCGCGACTTCATCAATCACCATCTTGGCGACCTGGTCAGGCGAGCCCTGATGGAGGCTCACATTGACCTTGGGGAAAGCTTCCCTCAGTTTTGCGACCGGTTGCGGCAATACGTAACGCGCTTGTGTATGGGTGGTCGCAATGGACAGGGTGCCGCTGTCCTGGGCAGAGAACTGCTCGCCGATGCGGCGCAGGTTGCCGACTTCGCGCATGATGACATCTATGCTTTTGAGCACGTGATCACCGGGCTCGGTAACCCTTTTCAGGCGTTTTCCATGCCGTGCGAAGATTTCAACCCCGAGTTCTTCCTCCAGTTCGATGATCGCCTTGGAGACGCCAGGCTGGGAAGTGTGCAGTGCTCGGGCTGTTTCAGTCAGGTTGAGGTTGCGGCGAACAGCTTCCTGAACAAATCGGAATTGGTGAAGGTTCATATCGAATCCAGGCTAATTATTGATTTTATTATGCCTTAATTGTACTAAAGACCTTGCGTCCATGTTTTCATGTGAGGGCGATATCTGCAATCAGTGCCGTCAGTTGCGGCAATTCACCCACTGCTGGGAGCAACTCGATCTCCACGCCTGGATGCGCCTCGCGGATTTGGTCCACCAGCTTCGGCAAGTCTTCTCGCGCATGTTTTCCGACACCCAAAAAAAGCGGGAAGATCCTCACCCGCTGCGCGCCTCGGTCTATTAGATCGGTGGCGGCATCCCCAAGGACAGGTGCGCAAAGTTCGAGGTAGGCGCATTGCACAAGCGTGCCCGGTTTATGCTGAAGAATGCGGGCTGCCACGGCCTCAATAGGCCCCCGCCATTGCGGGTCGCGAGAGCCATGGGCGAAAAGAACAATGCCTGTGATCAAGATAGTCACCGTCTGAGTACCAGCCATCCAAATGCCCCCAGCGAGATGGCCATGTAGAGAAGTCCGGGCGTGGCGGCTGCGACCCATGGCTGCCAGTTTTGCAGGTTGCCGACATATCCGAACACGTTATTCAGCAGGAAAAAGCTGATGCCAATCATGACTCCTGCAAATACGTAAGCCGCAATTCCTCCGGAGCGGAAGTGCAGATATGCAAAGGGGAGGGCGAGAATGACCATTACTAGGCAACTGAGCGGATAAAAAACCTTCTTCCAGAATTCAATCTCGTAGCGTTGGGCTGTCTGGCCGTTCGTATCAAGATGGCGAATATAGGTAAACAGGTCCACCGTGCTCATGCGCTCGGGTTTGAGCAACGCCACCGACACCATTTCCTGCGAGATTTCCGTAGGCCAGCGAAAGGTTTCAAGATTGATGCGCGTCACTCCGGCCACAGGCTTGCCCTGCTCAATTTGCAGGTTACCTGCCGAACGGATATCAAACTCGGAGCGGGTAGCCTTTTTCAGTTGCCAGGAGTCGTCGTCTCCAAACGTGGCCAGGGGAGCCTGCGTGATCGACACCACCAGCCCCTTGTTGTCAAATTCGAAGATTTGCACGCCCTGCATTTCATTGCGTGGGGTGAGAATTTTGACGTTGGCCACGTAGGTGTTGTAAGCCTGTTTTTCCTTGAGCCACGCACCGGTCTGGCCCACCGTCGTAGCACTTTGATAGCGTGCCTTGAGAAGTTGTGCGGCACGTTCACTCGCTGGCGCTACATAGTCCCCAATCAGGAAGCTCAGTACGACGAAGATGGCCCCCACGCCCAGCAACAGCTTCAGAGCGCGCCATGGATCAAGGCCGCTGGTTCGCAAAATCGCGTATTCGGAGCTTTGCGCCATCCGCGACATGACAAAAATGGTGCCGATGAGAACCGAAATCGGCAGCAATTCATAAAGGTGGTTTGGTACCAGCAATGCAACGTAAAACAGTGCATGCCTGATCTGGTAGATGTCATTGGCATTGGGAAGCCCGTTGGTTCTTCCGAGATACTGCAACTCGTCTACCAGGTCGAAAAAGAAAAACAGGGCCAGAAAACCCAGCGCAACCAGCGCTATAGATGCGAGCACCTCGCCGTAAATCAGTCGTCGTATGGTTTTCATGCCGGGTTACTCCGCACGCCTTGAGGTCGCCTCAAGGCAGCACGTAAAGTCCAGTTGTTATGCCGCTTTGCCAGCCACGCGAGGCCAAGTAGCAGAGCCCCGCCGTGCAGCAAGACCATCAGGTTGCCAAAACCTATGAGCCCGCCAAATATCCAGCTTTGGCCCAGGTTGATCATATTGTTGTAGACCAGAAAAGTCAGTACAACAAAAGCCAGATTGCCACTTCGTCCGCCACGTGGATTCACACTGGCAAGAGCCACTGCCAGCACTACAAAATTAATGGCCGCGAGAGCCAGTCCGAGACGCCATGCCAACTCACTGATATTGGCAGGCGTCGGCGTTTTGAGAAGTACGGGCATCGAAAGCAGCTTGGCCTCCGTCACATCGGTATTCAACGGTGCAGCTTCACCCGTATTGCTGCCGTACTCTTCAAACTCGCTGATCTTCAGCGCCGACTTGCCAATTTCGTTTTCCATACGCTGACCATTTTCAAGGACCAGCATCTGGGTATCGCCCTTGGTTTCAATCCTGCCTGTGCGCGCGGCGGTGACTGAGCTTTTCCCCCGTTCGTTGGCCGCAATGAATACGTTGCTGCTCGACTTTGTGGCGGTAGATGCGTCGCGGTCGATAAAAAACACGCGATTCCCGCTGGAGGATTCCTGGAATTGACCTGGCGCAATCCTGTCCAGGTCGCTGCGACCCTCGTAGCGCTCCTTCATGTCTTTGGTTTGCTGGTTGGTCCAGGGCCAGACAAACAGTGAGGTCAGCGCGATGATCAGCAGAACTGGCCAGGAAAAGCGGAACAGGGGACGCAAAAAACCGGCCAGTCCCAGCCCGCTGGTAAACCAGACAACCATCTCGCTGTCACGATACATGCGCGACAGAGTCCCGACCATGGAGATGAACAGCGACAGGGTGAGGATGGTCGGTAGCCGCCCCAGCGCTGAATACGCCATGAACAGCATGACATCCTGCGGATTGATGATGCCGCGTGACGCCTGGCCCAAGGTGCGGATCAGCACAATGGTCAGGACGATGGTGATGAGGACGACGAGCGTGGCGCCGAAGCTGCGCGCAAGCTCTCTGCGGATCGAAGATTGGAATAACATTGACTAAATAATCGCTTTTGGCTCACAGGCCCGTTTGGGTCTTTTTGGCTTGCTGCCCAACCCCTTACTTTTTTATCTGATCGGCCAGACCTTCAATTATGGACTTTGAACTCAAATCAAGCAGCCTCGCCCGCATTTGCTCCGAAAAATGCGATGTCCTGGTGGTATTGATAACCCACGAGGCGAAGTTTTCTGGTACCGGCGATGATGCCATCTCCCGGATGACAGGTCTCGCCATGAAGGCCGGTGACTTCGATGGCAAGGCCGGCAAGTTGCTCGGTAGCTATCGGCCAGCAGACATTGCCGCGAAGCGTCTTGTGATAGCCGGGGTGGGCGACGGCAGCCCGAAGAATGTGCGCACCGCTGTAGCTGCCGCCATGAACAGTGTGAAAAACGGCAACGCCAAACGTGTGGTGGTGAGCTTGTCTGCACTGGCCAGCGTGGCTGGTGACAGCGTACGGGCGGCCGTCCTGGCCTGCGCTGATGTTTCCTACACCTACACGGCCACGAAATCAAAAGCAACACCCTCTTCACTTGAGCGCGTGGTGTTTGCGGTGAACAACATCGGTGCGGTGCGGACGGGTTTTGACAAGGGCGTCGGGCTGGCAAAAGGCGTCGCCCTGGCCAGGGAATGGGGAAACCGCCCGTCCAATCATGCTACGCCAACATTACTGGCGAATGCGGCGAAGGAGCTGGCAAAACTGCCGAAAATCAAGGTCGATGTCCTGGGACCCAGGGAGATCGCCAAATTGGGTATGGGGTCGTTCATAGCCGTTGCACAGGGATCCGCCCAGCCGCTGCGTTTTATCGTTTTGCGTTATGAAGGTGCGGTCAAGGCAGAAGCCCCCGTGGTGCTGGTGGGCAAGGGCATCACTTTCGATACCGGCGGTATCTCCATCAAACCTGCAGGCGAGATGGATGAGATGAAATTCGATATGTGCGGAGCAGCCAGCGTGCTGGGCACCTTCAGGGCTCTGGCCGAGCTGAAACCTGCGCTGAATGTGGTGGGCCTGATTCCCGCCTGCGAAAACATGCCCGACGGCCAGGCTATCAAGCCTGGCGATGTGGTGACCAGCATGAGCGGGCAGACCATAGAAATACTGAACACCGATGCTGAAGGACGCCTTGTGTTGTGCGATGCACTGACTTACGCAGAGCGCTTCAAACCCAGGGCCGTGGTGGATATCGCGACCCTCACCGGTGCCTGTGTAGTCGCGTTGGGCGCAGTACGCAGCGGCATGTTCACCGCCGATGAGAAGCTTGCCAAGGCACTTCACGATGCGGGCGAAACGTCCCTGGATTTGTGCTGGCGCCTGCCCCTCGACGATGAGTATTCGGAAGGCCTGAAAACGAATTTTGCCGACGTGGCCAACGTTGCGGGCCGGGCCGGGGGGGCCATCACTGCTGCGAAATTCCTCCAGCGTTTCACTTCAAAATTTCCGTGGGCGCATCTGGATATTGCAGGTACCGCGTGGAAGGGCGGTTCGGCCAAGGGTTCGACAGGCCGCCCTGTACCGTTGTTGATCGACTTTCTGCTCGGGCAGGCCCTCGATAAACCTGCGTCCGCGGTACCAAGAGGGAAACCGGGCAAGAAGGCCCCTTCGAAACCTGCAACCAGGCCCCGCGCTGCATGAAGGAAATAGAGTTTCACTTCAACGTACCTGACAAGCTGGACTACGCATGTCGTCTGCTGCGCAAGGTGCATCACAGGAGCATGCGTGCGCTGGTAACTGCCGAGACGGAGGTTCTGGCGGAACTTGACAGGTTTTTGTGGCAGTTCTCGAGTACGGAATTTCTTCCGCACTGTATGGCTACAGCAGGGGCGACCTTGATCCATTCGACCTCAATAATTCTGGCGGAGGAGACTGGGACCTGGGCTGAAGAAGGCGTGCTGATCAACCTTGGGCGGAAAATTCCCGCAGGATTCGAACGCTTTGAGCGTTTTGTCGAGCTGGTTTCGGAGCAGCCGGAAGACCGGATTGCCGGTCGCGACAGATGGAAAACCTACAAGGATGGCGGATTTGAGTTGAAGCGCCACGATGTTGCTGCTGCAAGGGAGACGCCTTGAACAGCAACCAGACACCTCCACGTTTTGTGCCGACGCTGACGGAGGTTGTGCAACCGGGCTCACAGCAGGATTTGTCCCCTTCATCACCTGCAACGGCATCGCTCGAGCAGTTTGAAGACCAGATGGTCCACCGTGTGATGCAGCGCGTGGATCTTGTGCTCGAAAGACGGCTGCGCGAAGCTGTAGGCCAGCTCATCCTGACGCACACCCAGGCACTGGGGCCCCGGTTACGTGAGGAAATAGAACTGGTGGTGCGCGAATCGGTCAGTCAGGCCGTGGCGCAGGAACTCCCGCGCGGTCCTGGCGACTATCCTGCTTGAGATGCGGTCCGTGATGGGTTCCGGGCACGGGCACCTGCATCTTTCTGTAACCCGGTCGCTGCTTATTTGACACGGCTAGGGGCGTTGCTATGGCATGGGCGCGAAAATTGCGATATGTTCCAGTGCGCAGGGCAAGAAATTGACCTCAATTTTTAAACAGGATTTTTAACCGGAGTGTCCTTATGCAGATGAAATTGAAACTGACGGCAGTAGCAGCGGTCGTGGTGCTGGTTGCAGCCTGCGGCAAAAAAGAGGAAGCCGCCCCAGTTGCCGCAGCTCCAGCGGCATCGGCTCCCGCCGCGGCGCCTGCCGGTGGCGAACTGATCGTCAAAATCGGCCATGTGGCGCCCCTCTCCGGCGCGCAGGCGCATTACGGCAAGGACAATGAGAATGGCGTGCGCATGGCCATTGAAGACCTGAACAAGCAGGGCTTTGAAATCGGTGGCAAAAAAGCGAAATTTGAAATCGTCGCTGAAGACGATGCGGCCGATCCAAAACAGGGCACCGCCGCCGCACAGAAACTGTGCGATGCCAAGGTCGCCGGCGTGGTCGGTCACCTCAACTCCGGCACCACCATCCCTGCCTCCAAGGTCTACAACGACTGCGGTATTCCACACGTGACAGGTGCGGCGACCAACCCCGACCTGACAAAGCCAGCCTACAAGACCACCTATCGCATTATTGCCAACGATCTGGCGCTGGGTTCAGGTCTGGCTTTTTACGCTGCCGATACCCTCAAGCTGAAAAAGGTCGCTGTGATCGACGACCGTACAGCCTACGGCAAGGGTGTTGCCGAGATATTCACTAAAACCGCCAAGGAAAAAGGCATGACCGTGGTGGATGAGCAGTTCACCAACGACAAGGCCACTGACTTCATGGCTATCCTGACGGCCATCAAGGCGAAAAATCCGGATGCCATCTTTTACGGCGGCATGGATCCACAAGCCGGCCCCATGCTGCGCCAGATGGAGCAACTGGGCATGGGCAAGCTCAAGTATTTTGGCGGTGACGGCATTTGCACGGCTGAAATTGCCAAACTGGCTGGCAGCCCCAAGACTGTCGAGAACGTGATCTGCGCTGAAGGCGGTGCATCGCTGGCCAAGATGCCGGGCGGCGAGGCCTGGAAAAAGCGCTATGACGAGAAGTACCCCAACCAGTTCCAGGTCTACAGCCCATATACATACGACGCCACCTTTGTCCTCGCCGACGCCATGAAACGCGCTGGGTCCATCGACCCCAAGGTGTACACCCCCGAACTGATCAAGGCCAGCTTCAAGGGCGTCACGACCACCATCGAATTCGAACCCAATGGCGAACTGAAGAACCCCGCCATCACCTTGTACACGTACAAGGAAGGCAAGAAATCAGCATTGAACTGATTTCCTGATGCAATAAAAAAGCCACCGTGAGGTGGCTTTTTTATGCGCGTTGGCTCTCAATGGTTGAACCCTGACGTGATATCAGGATTTGAAGTGACCAGACACAAAAAAGCCCAGACTGGCTGGGCTTTCAGGAGTTTTTGCCATTGCGTGGAAACTCGCAACAACTTGACTATTGGCGGAAGAGGCGGGATTCGAACCCGCGGTAGGTTTAACCCTACGCACGCTTTCCAGGCGTGTGACTTAAACCGCTCATCCACCCTTCCGCGAAGCCTTCGATTGTAGCAGTTGCGCAGGGCTTGTTTTCTGCGGCCTATTGAAGAGCGTTCTGGAATCGGTGCTTTTCAAGCTGCGCCATGGTCACGAAGTTGAGCGCGCTGCTGTGGGTGGATTCAAGTACTACAGGCGCGGCCTTGCCGGCCTCAAGCGCCTCGCGCCAGCGGTTGGCGCAGACGCACCATCGGTCGCCGGGTTTAAGGCCTGAAAAACGGTGTTCGGGCCGGGGTGTCACCAGATCATTGCCCATCTCCGCCGAAAACTCCAGAAACTCGGCTGTCACGCGTACGCAAATGAGGTGCGAGCCCTGATCGGTTTCATCGGTGTTGCAGCAACCGTCCCTGAAGTAGCCCGTCAGCGGGTCGTAGGAGCAGGGCACGAGGTCGGTACCCAACACATTTTTGGCCTCATTCAACTCAAAACTCATGGCTGCATCCCGTTCAGGTCAGATCAATCCCCATTAAACCTTGTTGCCCTGGACCATCTTCATGGCCGAACCAATGAGGGTGGCGACTTCCGTCATGTTGCTGGGCACGATGAGGGTGGTTTTTGCGTCTTTGGCGACTTTTGAGTACGCATCAACAGCCTGTTCTGCCACCTTGAGCTGCACCGCCTGCTCGCCGCCGGGCTGGCGAATCGCTGCGGCCACCAGTTCAATCGCCTTGGCATTGGCGTCGGCCACCGCCATGATGGCCGCTGCTTCACCCTGGGCATTGTTGATGGCGGCGAGCTTTTCGCCTTCCGAGCGGGCAATAAAGGCCTCACGCTCGCCGGTGGCGATGTTGATCTGTTCCTGGCGGCGACCTTCAGACGCGGCAATCAGTGCGCGCTTTTCACGTTCAGCCGTGATCTGCGACTGCATGGCATGCAGGATCTCTTTCGGCGGTGTGAGGTCCTTGATTTCGTAGCGCAACACCTTCACACCCCAGTTCAGCGCGGCTTCGTCAATGGCCGCCACAACCTGTGCATTGATGATGTCGCGTTCCTCAAAGGTCTTGTCGAGCTCGAGCTTGCCGATGACCGAACGCAGCGAGGTCTGCGCCAGTTGTGTCACGGCGACGATGTAATTTGAGGAGCCGTAGCTGGCGCGCATGGGGTCGGTCACCTGGAAATACAGGATGCCGTCCACCTGCAACTGCGTGTTGTCTCGCGTGATGCAGACCTGGCTGGGCACATCGAGCGGGATTTCCTTCAGGCTGTGTTTGTAGGCCACGCGGTCGACAAATGGCACCAGAAAGTTCAGGCCTGGCGTCAGGGAGCCATGGTATTTGCCGAGGCGTTCAATCACCCAGGCGTTTTGCTGGGGCACCACCTTGATGCTGCGCACGACAAAGATGACAGCGATGACGAGAATAACGAGCGCGATTTCCATGGTCTCTTCCTTGGTTTCAGGCCGGGGCAGGGTGCGCCGGTCTCATTTTTCAGATTCGGTGTTACCGGATTCGGGTTGCAGAAGGGGGTCAGCGTTTTTCAATCACCAGCCGGTTGCCCAGCAACTCCTTGATGTGAAACTGCCCGATGGCGCCCGGTTCCATGCCCGGGCTGTCCAGCACGGCCGTCCAGCTTGCGCCGCGGTATTTGACAGTGGCGGTGCCATCGGCATTCCAGCGGTCTATCTGTACCGGCTCGCCGATGTCGATGTGGGCGTCGGGGTTGGACTGTACGGGCTTGCCTGGGGCTCGCCCGCCCGTTTTCAGGTGCCATGCCACCACGGCACCACCGCCAATGACTGCTGCGGTGATGATCTGCGCCGTGAGCGGCAGGCCCAGGTGCGCGGCGATGGCCGCGGCCACCAGGCCAATGGCCAGCATCAAAAGATAAAACGTCCCGGTGGCGAGCTCGATGGCCACGGCTGCACCCGCGACCAGCCACCAGATGGTTGATTCAGACATTTCGGCTTCCTCCTTTGATTTGTAGGTGTTGAGCCACATTTTGGGGCAAATACCCGTCCCGGAAGAGGGATGACCTTTTATTTCCGTACACTTCGCACATTCCGCAAGCCTGAGCTGCAGACAGCAGTTGCAAGCGCTGTCACGTCCCACTGCCAACACGATACACCGCACCTATGAAATTCCGCTTTCCCATCGTCATCATCGACGAAGACTTCCGCTCCGAGAACACCTCGGGCCTGGGCATACGTGCGCTGGCGCAGGCCATTGAAACCGAAGGCTTTGAAGTGCTCGGCGTGACGAGCTATGGCGACCTGTCGCAGTTTGCACAGCAGCAAAGCCGGGCCAGCGCGTTCATCCTGTCCATCGACGACGAAGAGTTTTCGCCCGGCCCCGACCTTGACCCCGCCGTTTTGAACCTGCGTACCTTCATCGAGGAAGTGCGCCGCAAAAACCTGGACGTGCCGATTTACGTCTATGGTGAAACCAAAACCTCTCGCCACATTCCCAACGACATCCTGCGCGAGCTGCACGGTTTCATCCACATGTTCGAGGACACACCCGAGTTTGTGGCCCGCCACATCCTGCGCGAGGCCAAGAGCTACCTCGAAGGCGTGCAGCCGCCGTTCTTCAAGGCGCTGCTGGACTACGCCGAAGACGGTTCCTATTCATGGCATTGCCCGGGTCATTCCGGCGGTGTGGCTTTCCTGAAGAGTCCGGTTGGCCAGATGTACCACCAGTTTTACGGCGAGAACATGCTGCGCGCCGACGTCTGCAACGCCGTGGAAGAGCTCGGCCAGTTGCTGGACCACAATGGCGCGATTGGGGCGAGCGAGCGCAATGCCGCGCGCATCTTCAATGCCGACCACTGCTTTTTTGTGACCAACGGCACCTCGACCAGCAACAAGATGGTCTGGCACCACACCGTGGCGCCCGACGACGTGGTGGTGGTCGACCGCAACTGCCACAAGTCCATCCTGCACTCCATCATCATGACGGGGGCGATTCCCGTGTTTCTGAAGCCGACGCGCAACCATTTCGGCATCATCGGGCCGATTCCCCAAAGCGAGTTCGAGCCGGAGGCCATCAAGGCCAAGATCAAGGCCAACCCCCTGCTGAAAAAGGTCAACAGCGAAAAGGTCAGGCCGCGTGTGCTGACGCTGACACAGTCGACCTACGATGGCGTGCTTTACAACACCGAAACCATCAAGGGCATGCTCGACGGCTATATCGAGAACCTGCACTTCGACGAGGCCTGGTTGCCGCACGCGGCCTTCCATCCGTTTTACGGCACTTATCACTCGATGGGCAAGAACCGCATCCGTCCCAAGACGGCTGTGGTGTACGCCACGCAGTCCATCCACAAGCTGCTGGCGGGCATCAGTCAGGCCAGCCATGTGCTGGTGCAGGACTCGCAGGAGGTCAAGCTCGACAGGCACCTCTTCAACGAGGCCTATTTAATGCACACCTCGACCTCGCCGCAGTACAGCATCATCGCCAGCTGCGACGTGGCCGCCGCCATGATGGAGCCGCCGGGCGGCACCGCGCTGGTGGAGGAAAGCATTGCCGAATCGCTGGACTTCCGCCGCGCCATGCGCAAGATTGATGAAGAGTATGGCGACGACTGGTGGTTCAAGGTCTGGGGCCCGGACAAGCTGGTGGAAGAGGGTATTGGCGAGGCGAAAGACTGGATCATCAAGGGCGAGTCCCGCAGTGCCAAGACCGCCAGAAACGGTGCCAACAACTGGCACGGCTTTGGCCAGATGGCGACCGGCTTCAATATGCTGGATCCGATCAAGTCGACCATCGTCACGCCAGGGCTGGATCTGAACGGCAAGTTCGCCAAGACCGGCATCCCTGCGTCCATCGTGACCAAGTTCCTGGCCGAGCACGGCGTGATCGTTGAAAAAACCGGTCTCTACAGCTTCTTCATCATGTTCACCATCGGCATCACCAAGGGCCGCTGGAACACGCTGCTGACGGCGCTGCAGCAGTTCAAGGACGACTACGCCAAGAACCAGCCGATGTGGCGCATATTGCCCGAGTTCTGCCAGAAGTTTCCCAAGTACGAACGGATGGGCCTGGCAGATTTGTGCCAGTACATCCACGCGCTGTATTCGAAGTACGACATCGCCCGCCTGACCACAGAGGTCTACCAGAGCGACCTGGAACCGGCCATGAAGCCCAGCGAGGCCTACGCCCACATCGCCCAGCGCAAGACCGAGCGCGTCGAGATCGACCACCTCGAAGGCCGCATCACGGTCGGTCTGGTGACGCCTTACCCGCCGGGCATTCCGCTCCTGATCCCGGGTGAAGTCTTCAACAAGAAGATCGTCGATTACCTGAAATTTGCGCGTGAGTTCAATGTGCACTGCCCGGGTTTTGAAACCGACATCCACGGCCTCGTCAGCGAGGTGGATGCCAAGGGCAAGATGCGGTATTACGCGGACTGCGTCAAGAAGTAGGGAATTTCTATAAACCCGTTTTTCGGGCCAATTGCGTCGTTGCGCGGTGCTCGGAATCCTCATGCACTGGAGTGCATTCCGGTGTCCTGCGCTCCGGGCGCCTCCCACTTCATCCCGAAATTCCGGGTTTCTAGAATTTCCCAACAGCGAGAGTTTGTAGCGCGTCTTTAAATCCCGTCTTCCCGCACCCGCATAAAGCTCGCAAAGCGCGGGATGCCGCTGTCGTTGAGGCCGCGGTAGCGGTAGGTGACCAGCGCGCCGACCGGCGGAGGATTTTGCCGTTGTGCATCACTGAAACCTGTCCCCAGCCTGAAGCGCTGCGCAGGTTTGCCGCCTTCGGCCGGCATTTCGACCAGCAGCGCGCCCAGCCGCCCGGAGTTTTTGCCCTTGCCGGCCACATGGCCGACCACGCGGGCTTCGGCGTCTTCATGCGTCTTGACCTTGAGCAGGTCGTCATTGCGCAGGCCCTTGTAGAGTGAATCTCCCCGATGCAGCATCAGGCCTTCACCGCCGAGCTTGACGGTCTTTTTGAGCTGCGCCTGCAGCGCAGCATGGCTGGCCACGCGGTACTGCACAACCGCCACGACCCAGGGCTTGTCGATCTGTGAAACCAGTCCGTTGAGCGCCGGGATACGCTCGGTGAACGGTCCGGACTGCGCCGGCAGGTCAAACACCATAAAGCGCATGCCGCGCCAGGCTGTGTCGTCCGGCACCTGCTGCCGCACGGTGGAAACGGCCCTTGAAAATTGGCCACGCCCGGCCCAGAATTCGCCGTCCATGGGTGTTTTGGGCCAGCCCGCGGTGAACCACGCCGGGGCCATGACGCGCTCGCCGCCCCGGGTGAGCAGCTTCTCGCCATCCCAGAAGCCACGCACGCCATCGTATTTCTCGCTGACCCAGTAGTCGGCCAGCACCACACCGGGGTGATAGACATTGGCCAGCATCAGGGCAGGTTTGCCGATGGCGGATTGGGCCATTGCCGGGGCCAATGAAAGCAGGTTGCCGGAAGCGAGCAGCAAAGCCAGCAGGCTGGCGCGCAGGACTGGCGCCTTGAAAAGTGTCTTCATGATGCTCCCTGAGGGCGTTTGAACGCCTTTTTTTAAAGTTGATTGCTATTCTTTTAATAGCTGCTCACGTACGTATCTATTGGCTTGGAAGCCGATTTTGTGCCTGAAAATGGCCTTTTGGATGCTATTTTCGAGGTTTTAACGGCTTCAAAAGCCCGCCAAAGTGAGATTGTTACGTTAAGTGAATCAATTTATTTGGAAATTCAAATTCCATCTGAATTGATACATTGCACGTAATAATTGCCTGTCAAGACTCTGCTGGCTCGGCAATCCCGCCCACCACGTTGCTGAAACCCCCATCCACGTAAGTGATCTCGGCGCTGACGCCGGCTGCCAGGTCGCTCAGCAAAAATGCAGCAACATTGCCTACGTCTTCGATGGTGACGTTGCGGCGAATGGGGGAGGTTTCCGCCACCACACTCAAAATCTTGCCAAAACCCTTGATGCCACTGGCGGCCAGTGTCTTGATCGGGCCCGCGCTGATGCCATTGGCGCGCATGCCCCGATTTTTGCTGCCGAGCGATTCGGCCAGGTAGCGCACCGATGCTTCCAGGCTGGCTTTGGCCAGGCCCATGGTGTTGTAGTTGGGCACAACCTTCTCTGCGCCCAAATACGACAGCGTCAGGACTGACGCCTTGTCATTGAGGTAGGGCAGGGCAGCCTTGGCCATGGCGTGGAAGCTGTAGGCGCTGATGTCGTGGGCGATACGAAAGGCCTCCCGGCTCAGACCGTCCAGAAAGTCGCCTGCAATCGCCTCGCGCGGCGCAAAGCCAATGGCGTGTACAAAACCGTCAAAGGTGGGCCAGGTTTTGGTCAGGTCCGTCATCAACTGCGCAATCTGCTCATCGCTGCCAACGTCGCAGTCAAACACAAGCTTGCTGCCAAAGTCTGCGGCAAATTCAGTGATGCGGTCTTTAAAGCGTTCGCCCTGGTAGCTGAAGGCAAGCTCTGCGCCCTGCGCGTGGCAGGCCTTGGCAATGCCGTAGGCAATCGAACGGTTGGACAGGACGCCGGTGATCAGCAGTTTTTTGCCGGTGAGAAAACCCATGTGTGTTGCTCCAAGTAATGAATGCCCCCACGCTTTTCACTTCGTGTAATGCGCTGCCCCCCGAGGGGGCTCATTTTTCTAGGGGCGGCCCGTCGAAAAATGGCCGCTCAGGCTCCAGCACGGCGTGAGGTAAGGCAGAATTGTCGCATGCGGGATTTGTCTCTTTTGAAGGCTTTGATGCTGGTGAGCTTTGCTTTGCTGGCGCCCGCATCGCATGCCGCCCATGCCTACGCCCAGTTCGGCGACATCAAATACCCCGCGGGCTTCACGAACTTCAGCTACGTCAATCCGAACGCGCCCAAGCAAGGTGAAATCCGCATGGTGCCGCCCACCCGGCCGACCAATTTCGACAAGTTCAACCCCTTCACCCTCCGGGGTACTGCACCCTACAACATAGGCGGGTTGCTGCTCGAAAGCCTGCTTACCGGCAATTCGGAAGAGCCCACCACGGCCTATGGTTTGCTGGCTGAGGATGTGGAGGTCGCGGCTGACAAGCTCTCTGCCACTTTCCGGCTGAACCCCAAGGCGGTTTTTCACAATGGCAAGCCGGTGCTGGCCGCTGATGTTGTGCATTCCCTCAAGACGCTGATGAGCAAGGAAGCCGCGCCGCAATTCAAGACGATTTATGCCGAGGTGAAAGACGCCATCGCGGTGTCGGAGCGTGTGGTGCGCTTTGACTTCGCGACCCCCAACCCCGAACTGCCGCTGGTGGTCGGTGGCATGGCGGTATTCAGCCGCGACTGGGGCATGGCGGGCGGCAAGCGCAAGCCGCTGGACCAGATCGTCTCGGAGCCGCCGATTGGCTCGGGCCCCTACAAACTGGCATCGTTGGCCATGGGCCGCGACATCACCTATGTGCGCGATCCGAAATACTGGGCGGCCGACCTGCCCACACGCAAGGGCCTGTACAACTTTGACCGTGTCACCTACAAGATTTACCTGGACGACACCTCCAAGTTTGAGGGGCTGAAGGCTGGCGAATACGATTTCATGCGCGAGTTCACCTCGCGCAATTGGGCGCGCCAGTACAAGGGCAAGCAGTTCACCTCTGGCGAGGTCGTCAAGCGCGCTTTCGAGAACAAAAATCCGGGCGACTTTCAGGGCTACATCTTCAACCTGCGCAGGCCGCAATTCCAGGACATACGCGTGCGCAAGGCGATTTCGCTGGCGATGGACTTTGAGTGGATGAACCGCCAGCTGTTTTACGGCATTTACAAACGCGTGGACGGCTACTTTCCCAACAGCGAATTTCATGCAGAAGGCCTGCCCAAGGCGGATGAGCTGGCCCTGCTGGAACCCCTGCGCAGCCAGCTCAGGCCAGAGGTGTTCGGTGCAGTACCCAAATCTGCAAGCACGGCGCCACCTGGCAGCCTGCGTGAAAACCTGCGCCAGGCCCAGGCATTGCTCAGGGAAGCCGGCTGGACATACCGCGATGGCGCCTTGCGCAATGCGAAGGGCGAGGCCTTCACCATGGAGTTCCTCAACGACCAGCCTTCACTGGTCCGCATCGTGGGCCCTTTCCAGAAGGCGCTGGAAAAGCTGGGCATCACAATGACCTATCGTGTCGTGGACTTTTCGCTCAGCAAACAAAAAATGGACGCCTTTGACTTCGACATCACCACCACGCGTTTGCCCGGCAGCACCGCGCCTGGCGGCGAACTGCTGGACCGCTGGGGTTCTGCAGCGGCAAAAACACCCGGATCATCCAACGTCTGGGGCATTGCCGACCCGGCGGTCGATGCGCTGCTGCAAAAAGTGGTCACGGCAAAGACCCGGCCCGAACTGGGTGCCGCCATGCGTGCGCTGGATCGTGTGCTGACGACGGCGTATTACTCGGTGCCGCAGTATTACGGCGATGCTTTCCTGATTGGCTACCGCCCCAAACCGTTTGTGTTGCCTGCGGTAATCCCGCCTTACTACGAGGCCGACACCTGGGCCATGAGCACCTGGTGGGCATCCGAAAGCAACAAATAACATGGCCAGCTACATCCTCAAACGCCTGCTGCTGATGATTCCGACCCTGTTCGGCATCCTGCTGGTGACGTTTGCCATGGTGCAGTTTGTACCGGGCGGGCCGGTGGAGCAGATGGTGTCGCAGCTGCAGGGCCGTGATTCAGGCGGCGAGCGCGCGACGGCATCCGGCGCGGGTTACAGGGGGCGTCAGGGTGTGGACGCCAAACGCATAGAAGAAATCAAGGTGCTCTACGGCTTCGACAAGCCGGTGCATGAGCGGTTTATCCAGATGCTGGGCCAGTTTGCCCGCTTTGACCTGGGCAACAGTTTTTACCAGCGCAAGGATGTGTGGCAACTGGTGAAGGAGAAGCTGCCGGTCTCCATCAGCCTCGGCTTGTGGACCTTTTTCATCAGCTACCTGATAGCCGTGCCGCTGGGCGTGGCCAAGGCGGTGAGGGCGGGGACGCGCTTTGACTTCATCACCACCCTGATTGTGCTGGTGGGTTACGCCATTCCGGGCTTTGTGCTGGGCGTGGCGCTGGTGGTTATTTTTGGCGGGCAGTTGCAGTGGTTTCCCTTGCGCGGGCTGACGTCGAGTAATTGGGAAACCTTGAGCTGGGGAGCCAAAATCACCGATTACCTGTGGCACATCACGCTGCCCGTCATTGCCATGGTGCTGGGCAGTTTTGCCGTGACGGCGGTGCTGACCAAGAACTCATTTCTGGAGGAAATCCGCAAGCAGTACGTGCTGACGGCGCGCGCCAAGGGCCTGAGCGAGCGGCAGGTGCTGTGGAAGCACGTGTTCCGCAATGCCTTGATTCCCATCATCACGGGCTTCCCGGCAGCGTTTATCGGCGCTTTTTTCACGGGTTCGCTGTTGATCGAAACCCTATTTTCGCTCGATGGGCTGGGCCTGCTCAGCTATGAAAGTGTGATACGGCGCGACTATCCGGTGGTGCTGGGCACGCTGTATTTGTTCACGCTGATCGGGCTCGTGACGAAACTCATCAGCGACCTTTGTTATGTCTGGGTAGATCCAAGGGTGAAGTTTGACTAGCTTGACCACCCGCCCCGAAATGGCCTCTGGCCATCTCCCCCCCGAGGGGGCGCCGCTGGCCGCCGGGCAGAGCCCGATCCGCGGCGGCCCTGGCAAAGACATCGCGTCTGTTGTCAGCCTGAGTCCAGGCCGCCGCGCCTGGAACCGCTTTCGGCGCAACAAGCTGGGCTTCTACAGCCTGGTTCTGTTCTCGAGCATGGTCGTCCTCAGCCTGTTTGCAGAAGTTCTGTCAAACGACAAGCCGCTGGCGGTCAGCTATAACGGTACGCTGTACTTCCCGCTGGTGAAAGACTATTCAGAAAAGACTTTCGGCGGTGACTTCGAGACACCCGCAGACTACCTCGACCCGTTCATCAAGGACAGGATCAAGGGTGGCGACAACTGGGCCATCTACCCGCCCAACCCCTACGGGCCGCGCACCCTCAACTACTTCGCCAAAGAGCCCAACCCGTCAGCACCTTCGCGTGACAACTTCTTCGGCACCGATGACCGGGGGCGTGACCTTCTTGCCCAGCTGATTTACGGCTTCCGCCTCAGCGTCCTGTTCGGGCTTGCCCTGACACTTATCGGGGTAGTCATAGGCGTCATTACCGGCGCCATTCAGGGTTATGCCGGCGGCAAGACCGACCTGGTGTTTCAGCGCTTCATGGAAATCTGGAGCTCCATGCCCGAGCTCTACCTGCTGATCATTTTCAGCGCCGTGTTCTCGCCCAGCGTCGCCTTGCTTCTTTTCCTGCTCAGCCTGTTCGGCTGGATGGGCCTGTCGGACTATGTGCGCGCCGAGTTTTTGCGCAACCGCCAGCTTGACTACGTGCGGGCCGCGCGCGCCCTTGGCGTGAGCAACCTGCAAATCATGTGGCGGCATATCCTGCCGAACAGCATGACGCCTGTGGTGACGTTTTTGCCCTTTCGCATGAGCGCCGCGATTCTGGCGCTGACTTCTCTGGACTTTCTGGGCCTGGGCGTGCCGCCCGGAACGCCGTCGCTGGGCGAACTGCTCAGCCAGGGCAAGGCCAATATCGACGCGTGGTGGATTTCGCTGTCGACCTTTGCGGTGCTTGTCGTGACCCTGCTTCTGCTGACTTTTATGGGCGATGCGCTGCGTGATGCGCTGGACCCGCGCAAGGTAGATCAGGCATGACGAAAAACCTGATTGACGTTCAAGACCTGCGGATTGCCTTTGCAGGCAAGGAGGTGGTGCATGGCATCGACTTCCACATTGCCCCCGGTGAAAATCTCGCCCTGGTCGGTGAATCCGGCTCCGGCAAAACCATCACGGCCCTGAGTCTGTTGCGCCTGGTGCAGAACGCCGCCGTCAGCGGTAGCGCGGTGTTTGACAGCCATGAAGGGCCGGTGGACCTGCTGGCGCTTGAGGAAACCCGCCTGCGAGGTATTCGGGGCCAGGAGATTTCCATGATCTTCCAGGAGCCGATGACCGCGCTCAACCCGCTGTTCAGCGTGGGCGACCAGATCGGCGAAGTGCTTCAGCTTCACAAAGGCCTGACCCGCACGGAAGCCTGGGAAGAGGCCATCAAGTTGCTGGCTGATACCGGTATTTCAGAGCCTGAGCGCCGCGCGCTGTCCTTCCCGCACCAGCTCTCAGGCGGGCAACGGCAGCGCGCCGTCATTGCCATGGCACTGGCCTGCCAGCCCAGACTGTTGCTGGCCGACGAACCCACCACGGCGCTCGATGTGACCGTTCGCGGCCAGATTCTGGACCTGCTCGCCAGCCTGCAGCAGAAAAATGGCATGGCTGTGCTCATGATCACCCATGACCTCAACCTGGTCCGGCGCTTTGCCGACCGGGTGGCGGTCATGGAAAACGGCTACATCGTGGAACAGGGCAGGGTAGGCGAGGTTTTCGCCAACCCGCAGCACCCTTACACCCGCAGGCTGATTGACAGCACCCCGGCGCGTGACCTCCAGGAATCGCAACCCAATGCCGCACTGGCGGGCGTAATGAATGCGCAAAACCTGCGCGTGAGCTACCCGGTTGCCGTGGGAGGCATCAAGGGCTGGTTCAAAAAGGGCGAGTTTGTGGCTGTGAAGGGCGCGAGTTTTGACATTCCTGCCGGCCAGACCCTGGGCGTGATTGGCGAATCGGGGTCGGGCAAATCCAGCCTCGCGCTGGCTGCGCTTGGCCTGCATCCGCATCAGGGCGAGTTGCAGGTAGTCGGCAAGGCCTGGGGCACCAATGCGGCCAACGACAAGGCTTTGCGCCGTGCCGTGCAGGTGGTCTTCCAGGATCCGTTTTCATCGCTTTCGCCGCGTATGACGATTGAGGCTATCGTCGGGGAAGGCTTGCTTGTTCACCATCCCGAACTGAATGCTGCCCAGAGGCAGGAAAAGGTTCTGGCAGCTTTGGCCGATGTGGGTATGCTGGAATCGCCAGATGTCGTCGCCGGGCCGCCCCAAGATGCATCGCACCCCCTCGGGGGGCAGCGAAATACACGCGGTGATGGAGTGCGGGGGCAGTATTTCCCGGGGTTGCTGCAGCGCTATCCGCATGAGTTTTCTGGCGGCCAGCGCCAGCGGCTGGCGATTGCCCGGGCCCTGATGGTCGACCCGCAGTTGCTGGTACTGGATGAACCCACCAGCGCGCTGGATGTCACCATACAAAAGCAGGTGCTGGCCCTGCTGCAGCGGCTGCAGCGGGAACGCGGGCTGAGCTATTTGCTGATTACACATGACGTGGACGTGATCCGGGCCATGGCCCACCAGGTCATGGTCATGAAGGACGGCGAAGTGCTGGAATCCGGCACCTTGAGCGACATCGTCGACTTCCCGCAGCACCCCTATACCCGCACGCTGGTGGCAGCACATTCGCCGGCACCCGTGGCTTAAAGGGCATCCGGGCACGCAAAGTGCTTGCGCGAGCCTGTTTCACAGGTTACAATAAGAGCTTCACGACCAAATGGGCGGGTTCACACCGCCCATTTTTTTTGGGCGTTTGTTTTTGATGGGTTGCTGGCGAAAGGCGCCAGGCCCTTGATTTTTACGGCATTGCTTTTAGATACTGAATGGCTTCACCCAGCACCAACGAAACGATTGAGCAGACCGTCACGGGACTCGGTTACGACCTTGTCGACATCGAGCGCACCACGGGTGGCTTGTTGCGCGTGACGATTGACATGCCTTACGTCGCTGATGCCGAGCAGTTCATCAATGCCGAAGATTGTGAAAAAGTCACGCGCCAGCTGCAATTTGTGCTGGAGGTCGAAGGTGCGGCCTATTCCCGGCTTGAGGTGAGCTCGCCGGGCATAGACAGGCCGCTGAAGGGTGAAAAGGATTTTGAGCGTTTTGCCGGTGAACTGGTAGACCTCACGCTCAAGGCGCCCATCGGCGTCAAGGCCAGTGCCGGTTCGACCGTGTCGGCCAACCAGAAGAAGTTTCGCGGAACGCTGGAGCGGGCAGGGGATGCATGGCAGATCGTCTGGAGCGACGAGCCGCCGGTAAAGCCCGGCCAGCGGGTCAGCAAGAACCGCGTGCCGGCGCCTTTGCAGGCACTGGGTTTCACGCTCGATGAAATACAGCAGGCGCGCCTGGCGCCAGTCGTGGACTTCAAGGGGCGCAAGCCCAGGGGTGCGAAGGCCGCGCCAACTGCCGACGAGCAGGCAGAAGATTGATTTTTGGAATTATTTTGAGTGAAAGGCTTGTGAAATGAATCGCGAAATGTTGATGTTGGTTGATGCCATCTCGCGCGAGAAGAATGTCGAACGCGACGTGGTTTTCGGCGCGGTCGAGCTCGCCCTTGCGCAAGCCACCAAAAAAATCTATGCCGGTGAAGTTGACATCCGCGTTGCGGTTGATCGCGACAACGGCAATTACGAAACCTTCCGCCGCTGGCTGGTCGTCCCCGACGAAGCCGGCCTGCAGAACCCTGAGGCCGAAGAGCTGGTCAGCGATGCGCGCGACGAAATCCCCGACATCGAGGAAGGCGACTACATCGAAAAGCCGGTTGAAAGCCTGCCTATCGGCCGTATCGGCGCGCAGGCTGCCAAGCAGGTCATCCTGCAGAAGATCCGTGACGCCGAGCGCGAAATGCTGCTCAACGAGTTCATGTCGCGCGGCGACAAGATCTTCGTCGGCACCGTCAAGCGCATGGACAAGGGCGACATCATTGTTGAATCCGGCCGTGTTGAAGGCCGCCTGCGCCGCAGCGACATGATCCCGAAAGAGAACCTGCGCTCTGGTGACCGCGTTCGCGCCATGATCATGGAAGTCGACACCACCCTGCGTGGCGCGCCCATCATCCTGTCACGTTCCGCGCCTGAATACATGATCGAACTCTTCCGCCAGGAAGTGCCCGAGATCGAACAGGGCCTGCTGGAGATCAAATCCTGCGCCCGTGACCCCGGCTCGCGCGCCAAGATCGCCGTGCTGTCGCATGACAAGCGCGTTGACCCTATCGGCACCTGCGTCGGCGTGCGCGGCACCCGTGTCAACGGCGTGACCAATGAACTCGCCGGTGAGCGGGTTGATATCGTGCTCTGGAGTGAAGACCCGGCCCAGTTCGTGATCGGTGCACTGGCCCCGGCCAATGTGTCGTCCATCGTGGTGGACGAGGAGCGTCACGCCATGGACGTGGTGGTCGACGAGGAAAACCTGGCCATCTCGATTGGTCGCGGCGGCCAGAATGTGCGCCTTGCCTCCGAACTGACCGGCTGGAAAATCAACATCATGACGGCTGACGAGTCTGCCGAAAAGCAGGCCACCGAGACCGACTCCAGCCGCAAGCTCTTCATGGAAAAGCTGGACGTGGACGAGGAAATCGCCGACATCCTGATCTCGGAAGGTTTCACCAGCCTGGAAGAAGTCGCCTATGTGCCGCTGCAGGAAATGCTGGAAATCGAATCTTTCGACGAAGACACTGTCAATGAGCTGCGCACCCGTGCCAAGGATGCGCTCCTGACCATGGAAATCGCCAAGGAAGAAAATGCCGAGGGCGTCTCGCAGAACCTGCGCGATGTCGAGGGCATCACGCCTGAGCTGATTTCCAAACTCACAGAGGCGGGCATCAACACCCGCGACGACCTGGCCGACCTGGCCACGGACGAACTCACCGATATCACCGGCCAGTCTGCAGAAGACGCCACGGCCCTGATCATGACGGCCCGCGCACATTGGTTTACCGATGAGCCCGCAGCCGCCGAAAATACCGCCGCGACCGCAGCGGCGGACTCAAACACCGCTGCGCCCGCAGCGGTGGACGAGCAATGATCATGGAGGCCAGTCAGGAAAACCACATATGTCCAGTACCACTACCGTCGCTGAATTCGCAGCTGAACTCAATAAATCCCCTGCAACCCTGATCGAGCAATTGACCAGTGCAGGCGTCGCCAAGGCGCAAGCCAGCGACCCTCTGTCGGAGTCCGACAAGCAGAAGCTGCTCGGCTTTTTGCAGGCCAGCCATGGCACTGTCTCGGCCGAGCGCAAAAAAATCACCCTGGTGAAAAAATCCACCAGCGAGATCAAGCAGGCCGACGCCACGGGCAAGGCGCGCACCATCCAGGTCGAAGTGCGCAAGAAGCGCACCTTCATCAAGCGTGAAGACGGCACCGACGCGCCGCCGGAAGAAGCACAGCCCGAAGTGGCAGCCGCGCCGCAGGCGCCCGTTGTCGATCAGGCCGAATTGCTGCGCCGTGAAGAAGAAGCCAACCGCCACGCAGAACTGCTGCGCCGCCAGGAAGCCGAACTGACCGAAAAACGCCGCCTGCGTGAAGAGCAGGACGCGAAAGAAGCCGCCCAGGAACAGGAGCGCCAGGCCGCAGCAGAAGCTGTGCAGGCCAAGGCAAAGGCTGATGCCGAAGCAGCTGAAAAAGCCAAACCTGCCATCGGCAAAAAAGCAAAGGAAACGCCCGCAGCCGCTGCTGCCGCTGCAGAGGCGACCAGGGCATCCGAAGCCGCCGCCGTCGAGCAGGCCGGCAAGGCTGCCGATGCTGAAGCGCAAAAGGCTGCTGCAAAGGCCAAGGCCACGGCCGAGTTCCAGGCGGATGCCGCCAAGACACTTGACCTGCAGGACCGCCGCAAAAAAGCCGAAGCCGAAGCAGCGGGCATTCGCGCCATGATGAATGCGCCCAAGCGGGTGCTGGTTCCCCACGTGGACCCGAAAGCCGCCATCAAGGGCACGCTGCACAAGCCGGTTGGCTCGCCGGGCGCCGCCAAACCTGCAGCAGGCGCGCCAGCCGCCCCTGGTGCAGCCGGCAAGAAGGAAGTCAAGTCGGAGAACCTGTCCTCGACCTGGAAAGAAGACGCCGCCAAGAAAAAGGGCCTGCCAAGCCGTGGTGCGACGCCGGTACCGGGCCGTGGCAATTTCCGCAGTGGCCCGCGCGGCCGCCGTGGCAATGACCGCGATTCGCGTCCTGAATCAAACTTCGTCGCGCCGACCGAGTTCAAGGCCATTGAAGTCCATGTGCCTGAAACCATCACCGTGGGCGAACTCGCCCACAAGATGAGCGTGAAGTCCAACGAGGTCATCAAGCATTTGATGAAACTCGGCCAGATGGTCACCATCAACCAGCCGCTGGACCAGGACACCGCCATGATCGTGGTGGAAGAAATGGGCCACAAGGCCGTCACTGCCGCACTGGATGATCCCGAAGCGTTCACCGATGAAGATGTCCAGGGCCAGCAGGCAGAGTCGCTGCCGCGTGCACCGGTCGTGACCGTCATGGGTCACGTCGACCACGGCAAGACCTCGCTGCTCGATTACATCCGCCGTGCGAAAGTCGCTTCGGGCGAAGCCGGCGGCATTACCCAGCACATTGGCGCTTACCACGTTGAAACCGAACGCGGCATGATCTCCTTCCTCGATACCCCGGGTCACGAGGCGTTTACCGCCATGCGTGCCCGTGGTGCCCAGGCCACCGACATCGTGATCCTGGTGGTTGCAGCCGATGACGGCGTGATGCCCCAGACCAAGGAAGCCATCAAGCACGCCAAGGCGGCAGGTGTTCCCATCGTCGTGGCCATCAACAAGATCGACAAGCCCGATGCCAACATGGACCGGGTCAAGGGCGAGCTGGTGACGGAAGAAGTCATTCCCGAAGAGTTCGGCGGCGATTCACCCTTCGTGCCGGTCTCCGCCCGCACAGGTGCAGGTATCGACCAGCTGCTTGAGCAGGTGCTGTTGCAGGCCGAAGTGCTTGAATTGCGCGCACCGGTTGATGCACTGGCCAAGGGCCTGGTCATTGAAGCGCGCCTCGACAAGGGCCGCGGCCCGGTCGCGACCGTGCTGGTTCAGTCCGGTACGCTGAAGGCTGGCGACGTGGTGCTGGCAGGCTCTACCTTCGGCAAGGTTCGCGCCATGCTGGATGAAAACGGCAAGCCCATCAAGACCGCTGGCCCGTCCATCCCGGTTGAAATCCAGGGCCTGACCGAAGTGCCGCAAGCCGGTGATGACTTCATCGTCATGCTGGACGAGCGCCGTGCACGTGAGGTCGCGACCTACCGCGCCGGCAAGTTCCGCAACACCAAGCTGGCCAAGCAACAGGCATCGAAGCTGGAGAACATGTTCTCCGACATCAATGCCGGCGAAGTCAAGATGCTGCCCATCATCATCAAGGCCGACGTTCAGGGCTCGCAGGAAGCGCTGGCCCAGTCGCTGCTCAAGCTCTCGACCGACGAGGTCAAGGTGCAGCTGGTGTACTCGGGTGTCGGTGGCATTTCCGAATCCGACGTCAACCTGGCGATCGCCTCCAAGGCCGTGCTGATCGGGTTCAACACCCGCGCAGACGCCCAGGCACGCAAGCAGGCTGAAGGCAACGGCATCGACATTCGCTACTACAACATCATTTATGACGCTGTAGACGAACTCAAAGCCGCCATGTCGGGCATGCTCACGCCGGACAAAAAGGAAGAAGTCATCGGTACCGCCGAGATCCGCCAGGTGTTCAAGGTCAGCAAGATCGGCTCCATCGCCGGCTGTATGGTCACCTCCGGTGTGGTCCGCCGCGCCGCCAGGTTGCGCCTGCTGCGCGAGAATGTGGTCATCTTCACGGGTGAACTCGACTCGCTCAAGCGCTTCAAGGACGATGTCCGCGAGGTCAAGGAACAGTTCGAGTGCGGCTTGAATATCAAGAACTACAACGATATTCAAGAAGGCGACATCCTCGAATTCTTCGAAATCAAAGAGGTCGCGCGTACCCTGTAAGCGCCTTGCTCCATGCGTAAAAAGTCATCCACCCCCAACCGCGGCTTTCGTGTCGCCGATCAGATCCAGCGTGACCTGACGGAGCTGATCGCGCGCGAGCTGAAGGACCCGCGGGTGGGGATGGTGACCATTCAGGCTGTCGAGGTGACGGCCGACTATGCGCATGCCAAAGTGTTTTTCAGCGTGCTGGTAGGCGACCCGACGGAATGTGAAACGGCGCTTAACCAGGCCGCCGGTTTCCTGCGCAACGGGCTGTTCAAGCGCCTGATGACGCACACCGTGCCGACACTGCATTTCCACTTCGACCGCACCACAGAACGTGCGGCCGACATGAACGCCCTGATTGCCAAGGCGGTTTCTTCCCGCGCCCAGGACGACTGAGCCAGCGCCGTTCCCCTTGGACAGGTTCAGGGGACAACGGTGCCAACCGGCGTTCGGCTTGTGCCGGGCGCTGAGCCTGTCGAACCCTTATGACGCAACCCTCCGTTCACCGCCAGAAAATACAGCGACGTCCCGTGCATGGCGTGCTGCTGCTCGACAAGCCACTGGGCCTGTCGAGCAACCAGGCGCTGCAAAAAGCCAAATGGCTGCTGCGGGCGGACAAGGCCGGCCATACCGGCACGCTGGACCCTCTGGCGACTGGCGTGTTGCCGTTGTGCTTTGGCGCGGCCACCAAGTTCAGCCAGATCCAGCTGGATGCCGACAAGACCTATGAAGCGCTCATCGTGCTGGGCAAAAAAACCAGCACCGGCGACGCCGAAGGCGACGTGATTGAAACCCGCCCTGTGCCCGCCATCACGCCCGAACTTCTGGCGGAACTGACCCAACGCTTCACCGGCCCGCTGGCGCAAATCCCGCCCATGTATTCGGCGCTCAAAAAAGACGGCAAGGCCCTTTACGAGTACGCGCGCAAGGGTGAAGAGGTCGAGCGCGAAGCCCGCCACATCGTCATTCATGAACTGAAACTCGCCCCGGCCACCGATGTGTCCGGCCAGCCCGCCGTGTGGCTGGTGGCCCGGTGCAGCAAGGGCACTTACATCCGCACCCTGGGGGAAGACATTGCCGAGGCCATGGGCTGTGGCGGTCACCTCGGCTCTTTGCGCCGCATTGAAACCGGCGGTTTTGTGGCCGACGGCTGCGTCAGCCTGGCCGCGCTGGAAGCCATGACCGAGCCGGAACGCGAGGCGCGCCTGCTGCCACCCGAGTCGCTGGTTGCCGCGTATCCCTCTGTCACACTGGACGCCGACAATGCAGGGCGTTTCCTCAGCGGGCTGCGCCGCCGCGGTGAGCCGGGCCAGTTTGGCGCCGATGCGCCGCTGGTGCAGGTTTACGGGTCCCAGCCAAAAGCATTTTTGGGTTCAGCCCATATCACGGCCGATGAATTGATTCCCCAGCGTCTGCTGAGTCCCATCGAGATACAGGACATCCTTCAGGCCGCTGCAGCCAACGCAGCACCCGTCGCTGCCCTCCAACATTAACCACCAACGATTTTTAGTTTCCAGCCTCCAGAAAGCGAACCATGAGCCACAAACAAATCCGCAATATTGCGATCATTGCCCACGTTGACCACGGTAAAACCACCATGGTTGACCAGTTGCTGCGCCAGTCCGGCACCTTTGCCGAACACGAAAAAGTTGTCGACACCGTGATGGACAACAACGCGATCGAAAAAGAACGCGGCATCACCATCCTGGCCAAGAACTGCGCCGTGACCTGGGAAGGCACGCACATCAACATTGTCGACACCCCGGGCCACGCCGACTTCGGCGGTGAAGTCGAGCGTGCGCTCTCCATGGTCGACGGCGTTGTGCTGCTCATCGATGCGAAGGAAGGCCCCATGCCGCAGACGCGTTTTGTGACCAAGAAGGCGCTGGCCCTGGGCCTCAAGCCCATTCTGGTCGTCAACAAGGTCGACAAGCCTGGCGCACGCCCTGATTACGTGGTCAATGCTGCGTTCGACCTGTTCGACAAACTGGGCGCAACCGATGAACAGCTCGACTTCCCCGTGGTTTACGCTTCGGGCATCAATGGCTGGTCGTCGCTCGAAGAAGGCCCTCCGAACGAGCAGTGGGGTCCCGACATGTCGGCCCTGTTCAACACCATCCTCAAGCATGTGCCGCCGCAGAAGGGGGACCCTGCCGCGCCGCTGCAACTGCAGATCTCTGCACTCGACTTCTCGACCTTTGTCGGCCGCATTGGCGTGGGCCGTATCAGCCAGGGCACCATCAAGCCCATGATGGACGTGGTTGTCATGGAAGGCCCGGACGGCAAGGCCGTCAAGGGCCGCGTCAACCAGGTGCTGACATTCCAGGGCCTGGAGCGTGTTCAGGCCACCGAAGCCGGCCCCGGCGAAATCGTGCTGATCAACGGCCTGCCGGAAATCGGCATCGGCGTCACCATCACCGACCCGGCCAACCCGTCACCGCTGCCCATGCTGAAGGTCGATGAGCCGACCCTGACCATGAACTTCTGCGTCAATACCAGCCCGCTGGCCGGCCGCGAAGGCAAGTACGTTACCAGCCGCCAGATCTGGGACCGCCTGCAGAAAGAACTGCAGCACAACGTGGCGCTGCGTGTCCGTGAAACCGACGAAGAGGGCATTTTCGAAGTCATGGGCCGCGGCGAGTTGCACCTGACCATCCTGCTGGAAAACATGCGCCGTGAAGGCTTCG
The DNA here is from genome assembly GCF_016185115.1 of Polaromonas sp. Lineage (GTDB taxonomy): Bacteria > Pseudomonadota > Gammaproteobacteria > Burkholderiales > Burkholderiaceae_C > Polaromonas. Next base: position 394,355 of record NZ_JACPOF010000004.1, read on the forward strand.
AGATGGCTGTGTCCAAGCCGCGCGTGGTGATGAAAGAGGTCAACGGCGAGAAGCATGAACCTATTGAGCTGGTCACTGCCGACATCGAAGAGCAGCACCAGGGCGGCGTGATGCAGGCACTCGGTGAGCGCAAGGGCGAGCTGGTGAACATGGATCCGGACGGCCGCGGCCGCGTGCGCCTGGAATACCGTATCCCTGCGCGTGGCCTGATCGGCTTTACCAATGAGTTCCTGAATCTGACCCGTGGTTCGGGCCTGATCAGCAATATTTTCGACCGCTATGAAGCCCACAAGGGCGACATCGGCGGCCGCAAGAACGGCGTGCTGATCTCCATGGACGCCGGTGAAATCTTCACCTACGCACTCGGCAAGCTCGATGACCGTGGCCGCATGTTCGTCAAGGCGAACGATCCGGTGTATGAAGGCATGATCGTTGGCATCCACAGCCGCGACAATGACCTGGTCGTCAATGCAACCCGTACCAAGCAGCTGACCAACTTCCGCGTGTCCGGCAAGGAAGACGCGATCAAGATCACGCCGCCTATTGAATGCACGCTCGAATACGGCGTTGAATTCATCGAGGAAGATGAACTGGTCGAAATCACGCCGAAGTCCATCCGCCTGCGCAAGCGTCACCTGACGGAGAGCGAGCGGAAGCGCGCTGGGCGCTGAGCCCCCACGTTCGCTCACTTCGTGTAGCTCTCTGCCCCCCGAGGGGGCCGTTCGCCTGCGGTCTGGCGGAGCCAGTCCCGCGGCTCTGCTTGCAAAGGCCTCGCTTCGCTTGTGGGCAGTAATTTCCTCTCCGTTCGGGCCGAGCTTGTCGAAGCTCTTCCTTGAAGGCCTATTACGCTGATGAAACTCACCCACGCCAAAGCCGTCGCCCTCATGGTCCTGGTGACCCTGATGTGGTCGATTGCGGGTGTGGTGACGCGGCAGCTGGAATCGGCGCGCAGTTTCGAGGTCACTTTCTGGCGCAGCTTTTTTACCGTGCTGTCGCTGCTGATCATATTGCCGATGTTTCAGGGCAGGGCGGTGTTCTCGAAAATCCGCAACGCCGGCCCTTACCTGTGGTTGTCGGGTGCTTGCTGGAGCGTGATGTTCACCGCCTTCATGGTGGCGCTCACGATGACAACCGTGGCCAACGTGCTGGTCACGATGGCCATCAGCCCCTTCATCACGGCATTGCTGGCACGTGTGTTTGTCGGTCACCGTATCGCGCCGCGCACCTGGCTGGCGATTGCCATGGCCGGTGCTGGCATCGCCTGGATGTACGGCGCGCAAGCCGATCTTTCGCAGCACCTGGGCGGCACGCTGGTCGCGTTGCTGGTACCGCTGGCCAGCGCCACCAACTGGACGGTGGTGCAGCACAGCCGTGCGCATGGCGAGAATATCGACCTGGTGCCTGCGGTGCTGGTGGGTGCCGTGATTTCATCGCTGGCCACCTTGCCGCTGTCGCTGCCGTTTTCAGCTACCCAGCATGACCTCGGCCTGCTGGCCTTGCTGGGCCTGGTGCAACTGGCGATACCCTGTGTGCTGTCGGTGCTGTGCGCCGGGGTGCTGAAAGCACCTGAAGTGGCCTTGCTGGCGCTGCTGGAGGTTATCTTTGGCATCCTGCTCGCCTGGCTGGGTGCGGGTGAGGTGCCGGGCGCCAGTGTTTTAAGTGGTGGTGCACTGGTCATCACTGCCCTGATAGCGAATGAATTGATTGGATGGAGACAAAAGTCATGAGCGAACAAGCACCGAATACGGAAAACAAAAGCGACGTCATCGCTGAACGCCGGGGCAGCGCTGGCCTGCTGACGCTGAACCGGCCCAAGGCGCTCAATGCGCTCAGCCTGCAGATGGTGCGGGACCTGACGGCTGCGCTTGTGGCCTGGCGTGACGATCCTGACGTCAAGCTGGTGGCCATTCGCGGCACCAACAAGAAAGGCCAGCCCGGCAGCCCAGAGGCCCTGTTTGGCGGCTTTTGCGCAGGCGGCGACATTCGCTTTTTCCACCAGGCCGCGCTGGCTGGTGATATCGCACTTGAAGACTTCTTCACCGACGAATACAGCCTCAACCACCTGATACAGACCTACCCCAAGCCTTTCATCGCCTTTATGGACGGCATCGTCATGGGCGGCGGCATGGGTCTTTCACAAGGAGCGGCGGTCCGCATCGTGACCGAGCACACGAAGATGGCCATGCCCGAGACCAACATCGGCCTGTTCCCGGACGTAGGCGGCGGTTACTTTTTGAGCCGTTGCCCCGGCCACGCAGGCGAATACCTGGCCCTGACGGGCGAGGTGATTGGTGCTGCAGAAGCGATTGGTTTTGGTCTGGCCGACATCAAACGCGATGCCGCACAACTGCCCGCCATCTGGGAGTCGCTGGCCAGCCAGAACTTTGCGTCGGCTGAAGCTGCCCATGCGTGGATTGCCAAAGAGTTGCCTGCCGATGCGGCTCGCGGCAAGGCCGATACCGCGCACATCGACAGCTTTTTCTCGCTGCTGCGCGTCAAGCACATCGTCGATGCACTCGAAAAAGCGAAAGACGATGCCTGGGCAGCCAAGGTCGCCGGCATCCTGCGCAAACGCTCACCGCTGATGCTGCACGTCACGCTGGAGCAGATCCGCCGCGCCCGCGGCATGAGCCTGGCCGACGACCTGCGCATGGAGCGCGACATGGTGTACCAGTGCTTTCACCACCGGCCCGGCGTGGCCAGCGAAACCGTCGAAGGCATTCGTGCGCTGGCGGTCGACAAGGACTATTCGCCCAAGTGGAACCCTGAGCGCATAGAAGACGTCAAGCCTGGCATGGCCGACGCGTTTTTTGTGAGCCCGTGGGCGGTAGCGGAGCACCCGCTGCGTGCGCTTGGCACCTGATTTGCTATTATTTCAATAGCTGCTTACGCCCGTATTTAAAGGGCTGTAGCCAGATTTGATGTTTTTTTTGGGGTTTTTTGAGCCTTCAAGACGTTCAAAAGGCTGTTTGGGCTCAAATTGTTAATATGGAAGTTAACATTGTTAAGTTCTATATTAACAAACAGGCATTTCAGCCCCGTCGTACATCAAAGCTGCTGATACACCAACTGGGCCAGTTTCATCAGCTCCTCTTTTGACACGGGCCCGCTGAGCGCATAACCAAAACCCTGCTCGACCCAGTAAAACGAGGGCACAGGCCCGTCAGCGCTGTAGCGGAAGGCGGTTTCCTGGCTGTTCGGCTTTTCGGCCGGTGGTGTTGCCGTTGCCGTACCTGGCTTTGCCGGGTTGCCGTCCACCGAACCGAGATACAGCGTCAGGCGCAGACCTGCCTGATTCTGGAACATGAACTGCGCCCGCGCGCCACCTTCGCCGGGCAGCAGCCGCCCACCGACCAGTTCATAACCCTGGCTGGCCAGCACCGGTACCTTGAGCGGCTTGCCCACGCGTTTTGACAGCCACTGCACCAGATGCTCCTGCTGCGCGGCAGTGACTTCAACCGGATGCCGCACTTCAGGGGAATACACGGCATGGGCCAGCGACGCCTGGTGAATAAACCCCTGCGGCGCCTTGCCGGCAGCCATCAGTTGCGCCGGGGTATTTGAAAGCTGGCCATGGGACAACCAGCCCACGCCGAAAGCCAGCGTGACGGCCGCAGCCATGCCGCCCCAGCGCCACCACTGGTCAAGCTGCTGGCGGCTTTGCCGGCCGCGTCTTGCGGCTGCCAGCAGTGCGTCGGGGATGGCCTCGTCAAGCAGCGGGCGGTGCAGGGCACGCAGGGATTCGCGCTGCGCCTGCCATGCGTGCAGGGTGTCCAGTGCGTCGGCATCGCCGCCCAATTGGGCTATCGCTTTGGCCTGCTCGTCAGGTTTCAGGCGGCTATCGACCAGCGCGTTGATACGGTCGTGAAGGAAGTCGTCGTTCTTGTCCATGATCTTCAGGCCCTTATTTCATTCGCCGCAACACGGCAGGAGAGGCGGCCTGCGCGGGCAGGGCAGGGGTGGCCGGGTTGTCCATCAGCTCGCGCAGCCGGCTGCGGGCGCGCGACAGGCGCGACATCACCGTGCCCACCGGCACGCCGGTGATTTTGGCAACTTCTTCATACGAGAGGTCCTCCAGGCTGACCAGCAGCAGCACCACACGCTGTTCTTCGGGCAGGCGCAGCAGGCAGCGCTGCAGGTCTATCGCCTGTGCATCGCCAGCTTCGGGCGCGACCAGCTCGTGCTCAACGTCATCAACAGCAACAGCTACTCCTGCTGAAGATTGGCGCACGGCACTGCGCACCTGGTTCACATAAACGTTGTGCATCAAGGTAAACAGCCAGGCGCGCAGATCGCTGCCGACCACCCACAGCCGCCATTTGGAACAGGCGCGCTCAAGGGTGTCCTGCACCAGGTCATCGGCCTTCCACGCGTCGCCAGTCAGTGAGCGTGCGTAACGCCTGAGCCCGGGAATGTAGTCCGTGAGGGGGAAGTCCGTCATGTCCTGCCCGTTGAGTGAGGTTTATGCCGGTGTACGTGGTTCATTGCCAGCCCGGCAGGCAGCAGCCCTTCAAAAAGCGCGCTGATTTTTGCAAGTTGCAGGCTGGCCTCCCGCTCACCGAAGCGGGCAGAAAAAACCCGCATCAGCTCACTGCGCATGTACCAAAGCGTCAGTACATCGTCGCACATCCGGATGCGCAGCCGCAAGCGGTCGTCATCTGTCAGCCGCCCGTCCCGTGGGACGTCCAGGCACTGCAACATCAGTTGTTTGATAGGCTCGACTGACTGTGTGAAGCCCGGTGGCCGGGGGGATGTCCGCAGCGCGGACAACCAGTCCCTGACACTTTCTGACCAGCGCATGGCGACCTGCATGACCAGCGCCTGTTGCTGGACTCAGGGCCTGGCGACGTGCCAGATGTTCATGAAGTTGTCGCCGGTCTTGTCGCCCGGCTTGCTGTCCTTGGCCCAGTAATACAGTGGCTTGCCTTTGATGGCCCACTGTTTTTTGCCGTCGTCGCGCGTGATGACCATGTAGTCGCCCATGGCCTTGTCCGCGTCCGCTGCCATCAGCGGCGGCCAGTTGGTGGCGCAGGGGCCGTTGCAGACCGACTTGCCGCTGCCGGCGGTATCGCGGTCAAAGACATAAAGCGTCATGCCGTTGGGGCCGACCAGCATGCCGTCGGTGACCTTGGCTGGGCCGTTGTCGGCCATGGAGGCGCAGCCGCCCAGCAGGGCCGCCGTCAGGACGGTAAGGGGGAGCAGTTTGTGCAGCAGCTTCATGGAAATCTCCGGTCAGGTGGTTGGCGGGTGTTGTCTGTCGGTGGCAGGCCTGAAGGGGCCTGTACCGGGATAAACACCGGCCGTGACTGGTTTATTCCATGATTTGGAAAATAAAACCGCAGGCGACTCCCTGCGGGAACCTTCGACAGGCTCAGGACGAACGGAAATAGGGAAAGCGAGCGTGGCTTCGCAAGCAGGGGCCGCGGAACTGGCTTCGCCAGGCCGCAGGCGCAGCGGCCCCCTCTGGGGGCAGCAGGTTATTGGGGTCAGACGCCAATTTCGCTTCAGTGCAAAGCACTGCACCCTTGGGGCGAGCCGAAGGCTCGGCGAATTTGGACTCTGACCCCAAAAACCTGCGTGGGGGTCATTACCGGCGATTGTTTTTCATCGCGCGTTCAACCTCGCGCTTGCCTTCGCGGTCCTTGATGGTGTCGCGCTTGTCGTGCTCGCCCTTGCCCTTGGCCAGGCCCACGTCACATTTGACCTTGCCCGCCTTCCAGTGCAGGTTGAGCGGCACCAGGGTGTAGCCCTTCTGCTCGATCTTGCCTATCAGGCGGCGGATCTCGTCCTTGTGCATGAGCAGCTTTTTGGTCCGCACCGAGTCCGGCCTGATGTGGGTCGAGGCGGTGCCCAGCGGGTTGATCTGGCAGCCGATGATGAAAAGCTCGCCATTGCGGATGACCACATAGCCGTCGGTCAGCTGCACCTTGCCTTCGCGCAGGGACTTGACTTCCCAGCCTTCCAGCACCATGCCCGCCTCGAAGCGCTCTTCAATGTGGTAGTTGAACATCGCCTTCTTGTTGTCGGCAATGCGCACGGCAGCCGCCGCGGCTTTGGGTGACACATTCGCAGGCCGATTGTTTCTGGATTTCCCGGACGATACGGCGTCGGACTTCTTGGAGGGTGATGCTTCTTTGGTGGCCATAAGGTGAAGATATGGGCGCCCATTGAAAAGTACAGTGACTTATACAATTGCGCCCAACTCTCTATTGTATGAAAACAGTCCACAAGTCCGTCCTCATCTGGTACAGCGCTGCAGAAATGTTCTCCCTCGTCACCGATGTGGCCAGCTACCCCGAGTTTTTGCCCTGGTGTGACGAGAGCACGATCATCGAGGAAGACGCCAGCGGCATGACGGCCAAAATCGGTCTGTCCATGGCGGGCATCAAACAAAGCTTCACCACCCGCAACACCCACGTCAAGGACAGCAAGGTTTCGCTCAGGCTGGTGGACGGGCCATTTTCCAAACTCGACGGCCAGTGGGAGTTCAAACCCGTTGGCAAGGCTGAAGAGCGCGCCTGCAAGATTGATTTCACGCTGGGTTATGACTTCGACAACGCCGCGCTGGCGGCGCTGGTCGGCCCGGTGTTCGACAAGATCGCAGGCAGCCTGGTCGATGCCTTTGTCAAGCGTGCCGGTGAAGTCTACGGTGAACCCTGAACGGGAGGCGATGCTGAAGATTGTCCTTGTCTATTCACCTGCACCCAAAGAGGTGAGGGCGTGGCCGCTGGACATGGCGGCAGGCAGCACCGTCGCAGATGCGTTGAAAAGCTCAGGCCTTTTCGACGAATTTCCCGGTCTCGAATCAATGCCCCTGCTGGTCGGCGTATGGGGCAGGCGCTGCGACCCGGCGCAGGTATTGCAAGACAGGGATCAGGTAGAGGTTTATCGCGGCCTGAGGGTGGACCCGAAAGTTGCCCGCCGGGAACGCTTCAACAAGCAGGGCATCAAGCGCGCCGGGCTTTTTTCGTCAACCCGGGCCGGGGGCAAGGCAGGTTACTGAAGCCGGCTTTGGCGAGAGGGCCTTACAGCCCGCCTTTGCAGCTTGAGTCGATGATGTCCTGAATCCGCTTTGTTTCCGCAGCACGCCTGGCGTCATCAAACACCTCACGTTCGCCGTTTGCATTGAGTGACGAGACGCGCACACCTGACTGCAGCGTGGTCATGGCAGTTTTGGCGCGGGCGCAGTTTTCAAGCCTGGCCTTGTTGGTCTTTTCCTCGTCAGCCTTCTTTTTGGCGTTTTCTTCTTCTTCGGCTTTCTTCTTGCGCGCTTCGAGCTCGGTGTCGCGGCCGGACAGTTTGGGGGCGCTGGCTTTGGGCGCCGCCGCCGTTGCGCCGCCCCCTTGCGCGGCTGCATCGGCTGCCTCCGCTGCCGGTACAGCGCGCGCCGCCGAGCCCGGAGGCCGCTTCAGAATGCTTTTTTCGGGAATGTCACCGGGCGGCGAGCGGTCGCTGAATACCTTGCGGCCGTCCTTGTCCAGCCATTGCCACTGGGCCACGGCTGCAACGGTGAAAGATCCGGCTGCAAGGGCCAGAACGAGGGTTTTCAGGAGCTTTGTGACTTTCATCTGCCCAGTTTAACGTCGCAGCCCATGGTTTGGATGGCAACAAAGCGCACGAAATGCCGCAAGCTTACATGCCTTCACAAGCTGAGGGGTTGCCCTCAGGGTTAGTACGGACCGGTCCGGGCGCAAGGGTACAATCGTGTTTTTGGAGCCATCCCTATGCGCCTACTCGGCAAAGCGCTCACCTTCGACGACGTATTGTTGGTGCCAGCGTTCTCCCAGGTCCTGCCCAAGGACACCTCACTTTCCACCCAGTTTTCCCGCAATATCCGCCTGAACCTGCCGCTCGTGTCGGCAGCCATGGACACCGTCACCGAGGCCCGGCTGGCGATATCCATCGCCCAGGAAGGCGGTATCGGCATAGTCCACAAGAACTTCACGCCCCAGCAGCAGGCCGCTGAAGTCGCCAAAGTCAAACGCTACGAGAGCGGCGTGCTGCGTGACCCGGTCGTCATCACCCCCACGCACACGGTGCGCCAGGTCATGGCGCTGAGCGAGCAGCTCGGCATCTCGGGCTTCCCCGTCATCGACGGCGGCAGGGTGGTCGGCATCGTCACCGGCCGTGACATGCGCTTCGAGTCGCGCATGGATGTACCTGTCAGCACCATCATGACGCCGCGTGAGCGCCTGATCACCATCTCGGAAACCGCCTCGCTTGAAGAAGCCAAGGCACTGCTCAACAAGCACCGCCTTGAACGCGTGCTGCTGGTCAATGACAATGATGAGCTCAAGGGCCTGATCACCGTCAAGGACATCACCAAACAGACCACCTTTCCCAATGCGGCGCGTGATGCGCGCGGCCAGCTGCGCGTGGGTGCTGCAGTCGGCGTGGGCGAGGGCACCGAAGAGCGCGTCGAGGCGCTGGTCAGGGCCGGCGTCGACGCCATCGTGGTCGATACCGCCCACGGCCACAGCAAGGGCGTGATTGACCGCGTGCGCTGGGTCAAACAGAACTACCCGCACATCGACGTCATAGGCGGCAACATCGCCACCGGCGCTGCAGCGCTGGCCCTGGTTGAAGCCGGCGCAGACGGCGTCAAGGTCGGCATAGGCCCCGGCAGCATTTGCACCACCCGCATCGTCGCGGGTGTGGGTGTGCCGCAAATCATGGCCATCGACAACGTGGCCACCGCGCTGCGCGGCACCGGCGTGCCATTGATTGGCGACGGCGGCATCCGCTACAGCGGTGACATCGCCAAGGCGATTGCCGCTGGCGCCAACACCGTGATGATGGGCGGCATGTTTGCCGGCACTGAAGAAGCGCCCGGCGAGGTGATTTTGTTCCAGGGCCGCAGCTACAAGAGCTACCGCGGCATGGGCAGCATTGGCGCCATGCAGCAGGGCAGTGCCGACCGCTACTTCCAGGAATCGACCACCGGCAACCCGAATGCCGACAAGCTGGTGCCCGAAGGTATTGAAGGCCGGGTGCCCTACAAGGGCTCCATGGTCGCCATCATTTATCAGATGGCCGGCGGCCTGCGTGCCAGCATGGGCTACTGCGGTTGCCCGACGATTGAAGACATGCGCGACAGGGCGGAGTTCGTGGAAATCACTTCCGCCGGCATTCGCGAGAGCCATGTGCACGACGTACAGATCACCAAAGAAGCCCCCAACTACCGGGCTGACTGAGCCCCCACGCTTGTCACTTCGTGTACTGCGCTGCCCCCCGAGGGGGCTAATTTTCCTAGGGGCGGCCCGTCGGAAAATTGACGCTTCGTTTTAGGCCCCGGGTAGCGACTGAATAAATCAATGCAGCACCAGAAAATCCTCATCCTCGATTTCGGCTCACAGGTCACCCAGCTCATCGCACGCCGCGTGCGCGATGCCCATGTGTTTTGTGAAGTTCACCCCTGCGACGTCAGCGACGACTGGGTGCGTGAATACGCGAAAGACGGCACGCTCAAGGGCGTCATCCTCTCCGGCAGCCATGCCAGCGTGTATGAGGACACGACAGACAAGGCGCCAGCCGCCGTATTCGATCTGGGCATCCCCGTGCTGGGCATCTGCTACGGCATGCAGACCATGGCGCACCAGCTGGGCGGCAAGGTCGAAAGCGGCCACAAGCGCGAGTTCGGCTCGGCCGATGTTCGCGCGCGCGGCCACACTGCCCTGCTCAAAGACATTGCCGACTACACCACGCCCGAAGGGCAGGGCATGCTCGACGTCTGGATGAGCCACGGCGACAAGGTCACCGAAATGCCGCCCGGCTTCAAGCTCATGGCCTCGACCGATTCCTGCCCGATTGCTGGCATGGCCGATGAAGAGCGGCGTTTCTACGCCGTGCAGTTCCACCCGGAAGTCACGCACACCAAGCAGGGCAACGCCATCCTCAAGCGCTTTGTGCTGGACATCTGCGGCACGCGTCAGGACTGGATCATGGGCGACTACATCAGCGAGGCGGTTGAAAAAATCCGCGCGCAGGTGGGCGATGAAGAAGTCATTCTGGGCCTGTCCGGCGGTGTCGATTCATCGGTTGCAGCCGCGCTGATTCATCGCGCCATCGGCGACCAGCTGACCTGCGTGTTTGTCGACCACGGCCTGCTGCGCCTCGATGAAGGCGACATGGTCATGGAGATGTTTGTGGGCAAGCTGCACGCGAAAGTCATTCGTGTGGATGCTGCAGACCAGTTCCTCGGCCATCTGGCCGGCGTGAGCGAACCGGAAGCCAAACGCAAGATCATCGGACGTGAATTTGTCGAGGTCTTCAAGGCCGAGGCTGCCAAACTGAAAGCCGGTACCGGCGGGCACAAAGGTGCGAAGTGGCTGGCCCAGGGCACGATTTACCCCGATGTGATCGAGTCTGGCGGCGCCAAAAGCAAGAAGGCCGTCACCATCAAGAGCCACCACAACGTCGGCGGCCTGCCGGAGCAGTTGGGTCTCAAGCTGCTCGAGCCGCTGCGCGAACTGTTCAAGGACGAAGTGCGCGAGCTCGGTGTCGCCCTCGGCCTGCCGCACGACATGGTCTACCGCCACCCCTTTCCCGGCCCGGGCCTGGGCGTGCGCATCCTCGGCGAAGTCAAAAAGGAATACGCCGACCTGCTGCGCCGCGCCGATGCCATCTTTATCGAAGAACTTCGCAACTTCAAGGACGAATCCGGCAAGACCTGGTACGACCTCACCAGCCAGGCTTTCACCGTGTTTTTACCGGTCAAGAGCGTGGGCGTGATGGGCGATGGCCGCACCTACGACTATGTGGTTGCCCTGCGCGCCGTGCAGACCAGCGACTTCATGACTGCAGACTGGGCCGAGTTGCCCTATGCGCTGCTCAAGAAGGTGTCGAGCCGCATCATCAACGAAGTGCGCGGCATCAACCGCGTGACCTACGACGTCAGCAGCAAGCCGCCTGCGACGATTGAATGGGAGTGAGAGGGCTGCTCCCGGTCATTTAATGACCGGGAACAACCGGGCTGTTTGTATGAACTTGCTCGCAGGTCTGGGATTCAAGGCACCCTGAGTTTGATGCGCATCAAAGGCGGTGCAGCAATAAAGGAAGTCTTCATAAGATCTATTTACAATACATCTTATGAATATGACGACATCTTCAATGCCTCAGGGCGCTACGCCCGGACCCGGCCTTTGCACCGAGGCCGAGGTCTACACCCTCGTGCACGCGTTCTATGCAAACGTCCGTCAGGACGAAGTGCTGGGGCCGATCTTTAACGCCCATGTCAATGACTGGAACCTCCATCTGGCGAAGCTGGTGGATTTCTGGTCGTCCATCCTCAGGCGATCCGGCAGGTTCTCGAGTGCGCCCATGCCCAGGCATGCTGCACTGCCGGGTCTCTCGGCCGCGCTGTTTCAGCGATGGTTGCGGCTGTTCCGGGAGAATGCGGCGGCGCAGTCCAATCAGGCGATGAGCGGGCTGGCCTGTGCGACGGCGGAGCGCATCGCGCAAAGCCTGTGGATGGGCTATCAGATCAGCCGCGATCCTGACGCCGTGCCCACGGAGCTTGCCGGTGGCTGAGTTGCTGCAGATCCGGGAGCCCGGGATGCCGAAGCCTAGTGCCCCCCAATGGGCCGCCTTTCTTGAACTGGGCTTCCGGCCGCTGTACCTGGCCGGCTGCTTCTGGGCCGTCGTGTCGGTGGCGCTCTGGGTATTCGCGCCCCAGTGGCTGGGTGGCTCCCTCACGGGCGTCATCTGGCATGCGCATGAAATGCTCTGGGGGTTCATCGCCACCATCGCGACAGGCTTCCTGCTCACGGCGGGCAGCAACTGGACGGGGATCAATCCGCTCAAGGGGCCGGCGCTCGGCGGCCTGTGTCTGCTCTGGGTTCTGGCAAGGACAGCTTATCTCGTACCCGGCACTACAGCCTTCGCGCTGGCCGCGACCAGCGAGCTTCTGTTCTTCGTCTGGTCAGCCCTGTCTCTGGGTCGTGCCATTTACGGGACGCGTAACCGGCGCAACTATGGGGTGCCGTTGCTGGTACTTGCGCTTGGCCTGGCCCATGCCCTGTTTCAGTGGGCGGCGTGGCAGGGCGACCATGCACTGCTCATGCATTACTTCAACACCGGTCTGCAGTGCATGGCGGTCATCGCTCTGCTCGTGGCGCGGCGAGTGATCCCGTTTTTCGCGATGCGTGCGGTCCCTGGCCTGCAGATTCCGATGCACACGCGTACCGGCCATTGGCAGCTGGTTGCGGGTGGCCTTGCCATTGGTTGCGGCCTGCTGGGCTGGGCGGGTGCAACGGCGCTGTTCCTGTCCGTTGCGGGCGTGATCGCCCTGGTGCAGTTATGGGGCTGGAAGCCCGTTGCAGTGCGGCGCGTGCCGTTGCTCTGGATCCTCTATGTTGGCTACGCCGCCCTCGGTTTGGGCTTGCTTGTGGCAGGCGCGCATGCAGCGGGGTTCATACTGCGCGCTGCCTGGCCGGCGCATGTGATCGGCGTGGCGGGGTTGTCGGTGCTGATCATGGGCATGGTGACGCGCACGGCATTGGGTCATCTGGGGCGGCCCCTGCGCGCGGACTGGCTCGTCGTATGCTGCTATGGGCTTGTAATCACCGCCGCTGCCTTTCGCCTTTTCGCGCTGCTGCCCACTGGGCTGGCATCCGGCGCTTTGCACGCTTCCGCCGGCAGCTGGATGCTGGCCTTTGCCCTTTATTTGTGGCGATTCTTTCCGATGTTGATCCGTCCGCGCAGCGACCAGGCTGCAACGCCAGCTCCCAATGCCGGAAAGATCCCGGTGCGCCCGCACCCGCCGCAATGACCGGAGCTTGTCCATGCGACTGACAACGATGACCGACTACGCTTTACGCCTGCTCATGTACGTGGCGCAACGACCCGAACGCCTGTGCACCATCTCGGAGATCGCCCAGGCTCATGTCATCTCGGAAGCACACCTGATGAAAGTCACGCACCAGCTCGGACTGCAGGGCTGGATAGCGACCGTTCGCGGAAAGGGCGGCGGCATGCGCCTGGCTCACGCGCCGGGAGACATCAACCTGGGTGCGGTGGTACGCAGCATTGAACCGGACTTCGCGCTGGTCGAGTGTTTCGCGAGCGGAAACCAGTGCATGCTTCAGGGCCAGTGCCGCCTCGCCGATGTGCTGGGCGGTGCCCTGCAGAGCTTTATGTCGCACCTTGATGGTTTTTCGCTGGCCGATCTGTTGCCCGGTACCGATCTGCCCGCGGCGACCGGTCTGCACATGCAGCTTAAGCCCGTGCGAATGCCATAAACAATGTGTTGCCTGTTGCTGCGACAGAACGCACTCCGTAAATACTTCATGAATTCCGGTTTTTCAGGCTCTCCTTTAAATCTGCTCGGGCTGTGCCGGCGTACACCCAGGATAAAACGTCTCGAACCTAACCGGATTTCGCATGCTCGCCGCACCTGTCCCTGAGAATGACGCCCAGCGTCTGGCCGCCTTGCGCGGCAGTTTCTGCGCTTACGCCCCCCGTGAAGAGCGCTTTGACCGCATTACCCGCACCGCCAAACGGCTGCTTCATGTGCCCATTTCGGTGATTTCCATCGTCGAGCAGGACGAGCAGTGGTTCCGCTCGGTGCAGGGTCTGGAGGTAGACCACACGCCGCGTGACGTGTCTTTCTGCGGCCATGCGATTGCCCTGAACAGGCCGCTGTGTATCCCGGACACCTGGGACGACCCGGACTTTCGTGATAACCCGTTGGTGACGGGCGCGCCTGGCATTCGTTCCTACCTCGGCTGGCCGTTGTACATCGCGCCGGGTATGGCTGTGGGATCGCTGTGTGTGATTGACACCATGCCCCGCCAGTTCGGACCCGAAGATTTCGAAGCGCTGGCCGACCTTGCGGCCATGGCCGAGGCAGAGCTTCGCATCAGCGCCATGTCCGACATCCAGAACCGGCTGATGCTCAGGCTGAGCGCCCTGGAGCGCAAAGGCGCGCTTGACCCGCTGACCGGCTGCTGGAATATCCGCGGCTTCCGTGATTTGCTGGCCATTGGGGTTGAAGACGCCCGCAGCCGCGGCACAGACCTGGCCATTTGCAGCATGCGCATCGATGATTTCGACGCGCTGGCTACCGCCGCCGGCGTGACCAACGCGGATGCCGTCACGCTGATGCTTGCGCAGGTGCTGCGCCAGCGCCTGCCGCACAGGGGCGCACTGGCACGGCTGGGGCCAACACACTTCTGCGCGCTGGTGCCGGCGCAGTCGCCTATGGAACTGGAAAACGAGCTCGGCAAGCTCACGTTTCCCAAAGCCACCATCAACCTGCCGGACAGCAAGATATCCATCGAACTGCCATTGGCCATCAAGATATCGTGGCTGGCAGAGATGGACCCCAAGGCCGGTCCCGAAGCACTCTGGGCGCAGGCGCTCAGCGCCAAGGGCTGACCCGCCGCACAGGGTGGCTGGCAGAATGGGCGGTCCAGAGACCAGCCCACAAGAGGCCAGCCCCATGTACCTTCCCCCGCAATTCAAGGCCAAAGACGACGCGCATGCCTGGGCGCTGATACGCAGCCACCCCTTTGCGCAGCTGATTTCAACCGACGATGAAGGTCTGCCTTTAGTCACGCTTTTGCCGCTGCATCTTGAGTTGGCCGATGACGGGCAGGCCACACTGCTCGGCCACTGCGCCAGACCCAACCCGCACTGGCGCTACCTTGCAGCCCGGCCCAAAGCCGTGGTGACCTTCATGGGCCCGCACGCCTACATGACACCCCGCGTCTACCCGGACCTGCTGCGCGTGCCGACCTGGAACTACCTGGCCGTCAACTGCACGGTCGAGGCGCGGTTGATAGAAACCTTCGACGACAAGGACAGGCTGCTCAAACACCTGATCCATGACCATGACCCCGCTTATGCGGAGCAGTGGAAGTCATTACCTCTCGACTACCAGCAAAAGATGATGACCGGCATCGTGGCGTTCGAGCTCAAGGTGCTGGAGGTTCAATGCAAGATCAAACTCAACCAGCACCGGCCCGAGGCGCATGCAGCCATGCGGGCGGGTTACGCGGCAGGCAGCGAGGATGAGCAGGCGCTGGCCCAGTGGATGGACAGGCTGGGTTTGGGCGCTTCTGGCACGATCTGACGGATGTGTGATTGCTATCGTTTCAGTAGCTGCTCGCGTGCGTATTTATTGGCCTGCAGCCATATTTGGCACCTGAAAATGGCATTTTCAGGGCTTTTTTGAGCATTTTTTGTGTTCGCAGCACTGCTGAAAACAAAAAAGTTAATATGGAAGTTAACTTTTTGCTATTTTTTAACATCTACATTAAAAAATTAACGTAGATATTAAATTTGTTCCTGAACCGACAGATCACCGCCTCCTGCAGCCCTGACAAAATAAACGCCTCATGACCACAACCCAATTTATGCAGCTGGCCCTGGCCCAGGCGCGCGAAGCCGCCGCCGCAGGCGAAGTGCCGGTGGGCGCGGTGCTGGTGCGCAATGGCGAAGTCATCGCCACAGGGCGTAACGCCCCGATTGACGGGCACGACCCCACCGCCCACGCCGAGATCGTGGCCCTGCGCGTCGCCGCGCAAAAACTGGGCAACTACAGGCTTGAGGATTGCGAGCTCTACGTCACGCTGGAGCCCTGCGCCATGTGCGCCGGCGCCATGCTGCACGCCCGCCTGAAGCAGGTGGTGTTTGGCGCGGCAGACCCCAAGACCGGCGCGGCCGGATCGGTTGTCAACCTGTTTGCCGAACAAAAGCTGAACCACCAGACCCAGGTGACGGGCGGAGTGTTGGCCGAAGAAAGCAGCGCCTTGCTGCAGGGATTTTTCCAGCAACGCCGCAGCGACCAGCGCGACGCGGCAAGGCGACTGCACCCGCTGCGCGACGATGCGCTACGCACACCCGATGCCGCGCTCGAAGATTTGCCTGGCTACCCCTGGGCGCCCAACTACATCAGCGACCTGCCGGCGCTTGGCGGCCTGCGCATGCATTACCTGGATGAACAGGGGCAGGGTAGTTCTGCCGGCCTGACCTTCCTCTGCCTGCACGGCAACCCGGCCTGGAGTTACCTGTACCGCAAGATGATTCCCGTGTTTCTCGAAGCCGGCCACCGCGTCGTCGCGCCCGACATGCCCGGCTTCGGCAAAAGCGACAAACCCAAGCGCGAAAGCTTTCATACCTTTGACCAGCACCGGCAGACGCTGCTTGAGTTCGTCGAACGGCTGGATCTGCAGAACGTCGTGCTGGTCGTTCAGGACTGGGGCGGCCTGCTCGGCCTGACCCTGCCCATGGCCGCGCCGCGGCGCTACATGGGGCTGCTGGTCATGAACACCATGCTGGCTTGCGGTGATGCGCCTTTGTCCAAAGGTTTTCTGGCCTGGCGGGAGATGTGCGCCAAAAACCCCGAGTTCGATGTCGCACGCCTCTTTTCACGCGGCAACCCACAGATGACAGCGGCAGAATGCGCAGCCTACAACGCACCTTTCCCCGACCGCGGCCATCGCGCCGCACTGCGCGCGTTTCCGTCCATGGTGCCGGAATTTGAAGATTCGGGCGGCGCGGCGGTATCGCGTGAGGCGAGGGACTTCTGGCGCAGCCGCTGGTCAGGCCAGACCCTGATGGTCGTCGGCGCGCAGGACCCGGTGCTGGGTTTGCCGGTGATGCAGCAATTGAAGGCCACGATTCGCGGTTGCCCGGAGCCTGTGGTGATTGAGGAGGCTGGGCATTTTGTGCAGGAGCATGGGGAGGCGATTGCGCAAATGGCTATTGGCGTGTTTGACAAATCAACTTGAGGCACAGCTCGTTCACATGCATTCCATCCGGATGATGACCATTGCCGACCACGACGCAGTGGTCAGGCTCATGAAGGAAACACCGGGCGTCATGTTCAGGGATGCCGACTCGCAGGAGTCAACAGCCCGGTATCTCCAGCGCAACCCAGGTCTGAGCTTCGTTTGTGAAGTGGATGGCCAGCTCGTCGGCTGCATCATGTGCGGCCACGATGGCCGACGTGGCTACCTGCAACATCTCATCGTCCTCCCGGCGCACAGGCGCAAGGGCATCGCGAATGCGCTGGTCGAAAGCTGTGTTGATGAACTTGAAAAACTGGGCATTTTCAAGAGCCATGTTGATGTGATGAAGACCAACACCTTGGCTGCGGCGTATTGGGAAAGCCAAGGCTGGAAGCTGCGATCTGATATTGACCGCTTTTCTCTGGTTCGCTCTGGCGCCGCTAACGCCTGATCTGCCAGGCAGGCTGTCTATCGCGGCAACTGAAACACCGGCAATCCCCACCCCAGAAAAATCGCACTCAGCCGCAGCGCCACCACGGCGATCATCCCAACCCAAAACGCAAGCGGCTCGCGCAAACCGAGTGCCTTGAGCGCCAGGTAAAGCGAGATGCCGGCAATCGCGGCGCTGGCGTAGATGTCCTGACGCAGCAGCAGCGGAATCATGTTGCTGCAGATATCACGCATCACGCCGCCCGCCACGCCGGTCATGGTGCCCATGAGGACGACGATGATGGGCGAGAGCCTGGCTTTCTCGGCCAGTTGCGCGCCCGATAGCGCAAACAACGCCAGCCCGAGCGCGTCGGCAATCAGCAAGGCCTTGGAAGGAATCGGAAAGACCTGAACATAGGCAACGGTGCCCAGCGCCGCCGCCAGGATGACCCACAGATAGACCGGATTGCCCATCCAGAACACGGGGTGGCGGTTCATCAGCACATCGCGCAGGGTGCCGCCGCCAATGGCGGTGAGTGATGCCAGAACAATCACGCCAAGTAAATCGAGTTCAAGCCGGCCGGCGGCGAGCGCACCGCTGACGGCAAAAACAGCGACACCGGCGAGATCGAGGAAGTAGAGCAGCATGGTTGAGGCCGTTTATACCGCGCCGGACGCGGCTCCCAGCGTTGCGGTGGGATACTTGCAGCCGTGAAAAAACATATCTACATCTATTCGCCGTCGAGCGCCGTGCGCGACAAGGCCGCTTTCAAACGGGGCGTGAAGCGCCTGCAGGCCCTGGGCCATGAGGTTGAGGTCGATGAGGCGGCGCTGGCCAAGTACCAGCGTTTTGCTGGTGATGACGCTACCCGCCTGGCTGCGATTGACCGGGCTGCGGCCAGCGGCGCCGATGTGGCACTGATAGCGCGTGGCGGTTATGGCCTGACGCGCATCCTGCCGGCCATCAACTACAGGGCCGTCGCCAAAGCCATAGACAAGGGCACCCGTTTTGTGGGTCTCAGCGACTTCACAGCCTTCCAGATGGCGCTGCTCGCCAAGACCGGCGCCGTGACCTGGGCCGGGCCTGCGGTGGGCGAGGATTTTGGTACACCCGATACACCTGATGACATCATGGAAGCGTGCTTTGACGACCTGATCACGGGGCAGGGCGAGGGCAGCGGCTGGACCTTGCCGAAAACTTCAGCCTTTGACAAGTCATTTCAGGTGAAGGATGCAGTGCTCTGGGGCGGCAACCTGGCCGTGCTGGCCTCACTGGTGGGCACGCCCTACCTGCCCGCCATCAAGGGGGGCATTCTGTTTGTCGAAGACGTGGCAGAGCACCCCTACCGTGTTGAGCGCTTCATGACGCAATTGCTGCATGCCGGTGTGCTCGCTTCGCAAAAAGCCATCATCTTCGGCCAGTTCAGCAACTACAAACTGGTGCCCGGTTATGACAGTGGCTTCAACATGGCGGCGGTGGTGGCCAGGCTGCAAAGCCAGGTTAAAGCGCGCATCCTCACAGGGCTGCCGTTTGGCCACGTGGCCACCAAGGTGTTGCTGCCGGTAGGTTTGAAGACAACGCTGGCAGTGGAGGGCAGGGATGCGTTTGTATTGTGGGGGCACCTGCATGCCGGCGGCGACGGGCTTCACGGTCATCACCATCACCCCTGATGGTCAAGGCGAAACGCCCATAAAAAAACCGCCCCGGAGGGCGGTTTGAAGTCCTTGGTGTCTCTTATTATCGAAATCTGAAACTGGCCTTGCCGCTCAGGCTCTTGGGCAGAAGGCCCTTGAACTGGCCACTGATGTCGGCAATCTTCTCGCGTGCCACTGTCTCGCCATGGGTATTGGCAAGAATCGCCATCACGTCACTGCGCGCATACCAGAGACCTTGAATATCTGGCGCGTAACGCACACGGCGGGTGACTGCCGGAAACTTCTTTTCACCGTACTCACCGAGCTCCTTCAACATGCGCTGGCGGATGGCTTCAATGCGGTGTTCTAGTGCCACAGGCGCTGGGTCGCTACGCCCCAGAAGGGCCATGTAGCTGCTTTTAAGCTGGGGCAGGAAAGAGGCGGTGAGTGCGCGCATGGCTTGCTGTAATACTTAAATGGTTCACTGAGGAAACTATTCTTCTGTAAGATTAAGACTACATGAGGTTTCCGGCAAGGGGATTGCCACCAGTCCGTGTTGCTCGAACAACATATAAATCAACGAGTTAGTAACCAAATGTCAAGTTGATTCTGGCTTTGGACAATGTTCAGGGCAGCAAACCTGCCTGCTACAGGGCTCGAACCAGCAAAACCCGCCCGTACTTACACATACAAAAAATGACAAACACTACCGTTTACCCGTCGCACTACATCAACGGCCAATGGGTCAAGGCAACTTCTTCAGAAACCCTGCCTGTCCATGACTCCAGCACTGAAGAACTGATGGCGACTGTGCCCTCAGGCACTGCTGCTGAAGCCGAGGCTGCCGTTCTGGCCGCACGCAAGGCATTCGACAGCTGGTCGGCCTTGCCCGTAGAGACACGTGCTGCCTATATAGACAAGGTGGCAGCAGGCGTGAAAGCCCGGACGGAAGAATTGGCCGTGGCGATTGCACGCGAAGTAGGCATGCCGCTGAAGATGGCACGCGCCGTGCAGGTCGGCGGCCCGGCCTGGCACTGGGGCAACTTCGCAAAGATTGCACGCAACTTTGAATGGGAAAAGAAAGTTGGCAATTCGCTGGTGGTGCGAGAGGCGATCGGGGTGGTCGGCTGCATCACGCCGTGGAACTTCCCGCTCAGCCAGATCACACTGAAGATCGCGCCCGCCATGGTTGCCGGTTGTACGGTGGTGCTCAAGCCCAGCGAGATCGCGCCGGTCAACGCCATGATTCTCGCTGAAATCATTCATGAGGCGGGCATTCCCGCCGGCGTCTTCAACCTGGTCAACGGCAGCGGCCCCGAGGTGGGCGAGGTGCTTGCGACACACCCGGAAGTTGACATGGTGAGTTTTACCGGCTCGACCCGCGCCGGCAAGCGTGTCAGCGAATTGGCCAGCCAGACAGTCAAGCGCGTGGCACTTGAATTGGGTGGCAAATCGGCCAGTTTGATTCTTGAAGATGCCAATCTGGAAGCCGCCGTCAAGGGCACCATAGGTGCCTGCATGCTCAACAGCGGCCAGACCTGCTCGGCCCACACCCGCATGCTCGTGCCCGCCAGCCGCTACGAGGAAGCCAAGGCGCTGGCGCAGGCAACCATCGCCAAATTTGGCATTGGCCCCAGCCTTGAGGAAACCAGCAAGCTGGGCCCTCTGGTCAGCGCGGCCCAGCGCGACCGCGTGCTCGGGTTCATCAAGACCGGCATTGACGAAGGCGCAGACGTGATTGCAGGCGGTGCGGAGCCACCAAAAATGGACAAAGGCTATTTTGTGCAGCCCACCATCCTGGGCATCAAACCGACTGATACGCTCGCCCAGGAAGAAATCTTTGGCCCGGTGCTGGTGGTCATTCCATACAAGGATGAAGAAGAAGCCGTGGCGATTGCCAACAGCACCATTTATGGGCTGGGGGGCGCGGTCTGGGGTGGCTCGGATGAACGCGCCATCCAGGTGGC
This sequence comes from Polaromonas sp., assembly GCF_016185115.1. Taxonomy (GTDB): domain Bacteria; phylum Pseudomonadota; class Gammaproteobacteria; order Burkholderiales; family Burkholderiaceae_C; genus Polaromonas. Next base: position 415,119 of record NZ_JACPOF010000004.1, read on the forward strand.
CCGCCGTATGCGAACCGGGCAGGTGGACATCAACGGCGGCCCGTTCAATGCGAACGCGCCGTTCGGTGGCTACAAGCAGTCGGGCAACGGACGCGAAAACGGGGTCTACGGCTTCGAGGAATTCCTTGAGTTCAAGTCGCTCCAGCTGAAGCCGGTTGCCGTCTGAATCATCTGGTTCTGGTCACCCGGGCTGCTTTTTGCACTGCTGCCCGCGCCTGTCACGGGACGTGTGATTTAATAACTTGAGTCACACTTTCCAACAAAAAACGAATGGCTGAAGTTACCGTCGTCTTTGCCGACCTTACCGGCAGCACAGGCGTTTTTGAATCGCTGGGCAATGCAAAGGCAACCCAGGCGATTACCCGTTTGACCCAATGGATAGGGAAGGTGTGCACCGCACAGGGCGGGGAAGTCGTCAAAACGCTGGGTGATGGTGTGTTGATGGTGTTTGCCGACAATACGGCCGCCATAGAGTCCGTCACCGAAATGCAGCGGGTCCACTCCGAGCGCATCAAGACCTGGCCTGACAAGCTCAAGATGCATTTGCAGGTAGGCATGGCACGCGGCGAGGTCATAGAGCAGAGCCAGGACTATTTCGGTGATGCAGTAAATGTGGCGTCGCGGCTGTCGGACCTGTCCGGCCCGGACCAGATTCTCGCGACTGACGTGGTCATCGACAGCCTGGCGCCTGACAGCCTTGTGCGCTTTCGCAGCCTGGGCGCGATGGACATACGTGGCCGCAATGAAAGTTGCAACGTCTACCGCGTGGAATGGCAAAACGAGGTGCTGTCAGACTTTTTCACGGTGCCCGCGCCGCTTAACATTTCGCCGTTTGCGCCCAAGGGCACACCGCAATTGGGCTCGATAGCGCTGTCCTGGCTGGACGTCGATGCTTCGTTCACGGCCGAGCAACTGCCCGTGCATCTGGGCCGTGACGCCGATGCGCAATTCGTTGTCAATGACCCGCGCGTGTCGCGCCTGCATGCCAAGATCATGTGGCGCGCCGGCAAGTTTTACCTTGAAGATGTCAGCAGCTACGGTACCTGGGTACGTTTTGCCGGCGGCGATGCCATCATTGCCCTGCGCCGGCAGGAATGCGTGCTGCTGGTTGAAGGCGAGATTGCGCTGGGTGCGCCTTTCGAGGATTTCACCGTGCCGACGGTGAGTTTCAAGTTTCCGTCTGCTGCCCGCGCACGCTGACAAGGCACAAACAGCGTACCGGCTGCGCGGCACATTACCTGAAATCCCCACACATGATCTGGTTCAAACGGGTTCTCTGGTCTGTGTTGCTGCTGCTTCTGCTGGCGGCCGCCTTCATCGCTTTTTATATCTACCGGACCTTCCCGGCGCTGGACGGTGACCTGCGCGCAGCCGGCCTGCAAGCGCCGGTCAGCGTGGCACGCGATGGCGCTGACGTCACCCACATCAGGGCGCAGTCGCCGCACGATGCCTGGTTTTCACTCGGTTATGTGCATGCACAGGAGCGCGGCTGGCAGCTTGAGTTCAACCGCCGCGTGATGCACGGCGAGCTGTCTGAAGCTTTCGGCCCTGCCACGCTGGAGACCGACAAGCTGCTGCGGACCCTGGGCATCATGCGCGCGGCAGGGCAGCAATGGCAGAAGCTGCCGCCGGAAGGCAAGGCGGCGCTGCAGGCCTACAGCGACGGCATCAGTGCCTTTTATGCAGGCTCGTCGCAGGCGCTTTCGCCGGAGTTTCATATCCTGCGCGTCAAGCCGGGCGGTGCATCCGGCAAACCCTGGACACCGCAGGACGGGATAGGCTGGTCGCTGATGATGGCGCTGGATCTGGGCGGCAACTGGGGTACCGAGTTTGCACGCCTGACCGCCGCCAAAAGCGTGAACACCGCAACGCTCTGGCAGCTGTTCCCCCCCTATCCGGGCGAGCAGCCTGCTTCAAACACCGACTTCTCAAAGCTTTACACGGGCCTGAATATCTACCGCAAGGCGATACCTGATCCGGCTGCCGTGAAAACCAGCGCAGGCGATTTGAACAGCGCAATGGTCGCCATGGCCGGTGGCATCAACGACTGGGCGCGCGGCCTCGGCATTGTTGACGGCAAGGGCTCCAACAGCTGGGTGGTGGCAGGCGCCCGCACCGCCAGCGGCAAACCGCTGCTGGCCAATGATCCGCATCTGGGCCTTTCAGCGCCTGCCATCTGGTACTTTGCGCGCCTGTCAGCACCGGCAGGCAAAGCGGCCGACGGCAGCATGTCAGCGCCCATAGACGCCATGGGCGCAACCCTGCCGGGCCTGCCATTTGTGGTGCTAGGCCGCACCAGCAAAGTCGCCTGGACATTTACCAATACCGCGCCGGACGTGCAGGATCTTTATCTCGAGCAGATCAACCCCGCCAACCCGCGCCAGTACCGCGTGCCTGCGCCGGGCGGCGCCGTGGCCTGGGAAGACTTCAAAACCCGCGACGAATCCATCAAGGTCAAGGGCGAGGCGGATGTGCTGCTCACGGTGCGTGAAACCCGCCACGGCCCTGTGCTCAGCGATGCGCAGAAGCCGCATGCCGAACTGCTGGACACGAAACGATTTGTGCTGGCGCTGGGCTGGGGCGCGCTCGAGGCCGACAACCAGACCATTCTTGCCGGCCTGCGCGCCAATCAGGCCCAGTCGGTCGATGAGGTGATTGCAGCTTTCTCGGCCTACCACTCGCCGATGCAGAACCTGGTGACGGCCGATGTGTCGGGGCAGATGGCTTTCAAGGCGATTGGCAAGGTGCCGCTGCGCAAGCCTGAGAACGACATTCTGGGCCTGGCGCCGTCGCCCGGCTGGGAGGCGCGTTACGACTGGGCCGGTTGGCTGCCCTATGCCCAGACGCCTGAAACCCGGCAGTCCGCGATCGAGGCCAAAGGCTGGCTGGCAACAGCCAACCAGCGCATCACGCCGCCGGGCTATCCCTTCTTTATTGGCCAGGACTGGACGGTTCCCTACCGCCACGACCGCATAGACCAGTTGCTGGCGGCCAGACCGAAACACGACATGGCCAGCATGCAGGCGGTGCAGGCTGATGTGCTGTCACCCGCCACCGTCCGGCTTTTGCCTTTTCTGCAAAAGTCATTGCAGCAAGCCGCCGCGTCACCGCTGACAGATCAGGTGCGGCGTGCCATGCAGGGCTTTGACGGCAGCATGCGCGCCGGGCAGGCTGCACCGCTGGTGTTCGCGGCCTGGGCCGACGAGCTGACGCGTGGCGTGCTCGGCGGCAAGCTGGGCAAGGATCTCTTCGGCACGCTGTATGGCAAACGCCATTTCCGAAGCACGATTGAAGCCATCATGGAGGCGGATGACGTGGCCTGGTGCGGCATTGCAGGTTGTGCCGCGCAGTCTGCTGCGGCGCTTCAAAGGGCATTGAACAGGCTGCAGGCCGAGTACGGCAGCGACATTGGTCAATGGACCTGGGGCAGGGCGCACCAGGCGCTGTCTGCCCACCGTCCCTTTGCCAATGTGCCGCTGTTTGCCAGATTTTTTGATGTGAAGGTGCCCACCGGGGGCGACACCTTTACCGTCAACGTGGGGCAGTACTGGTCTGTCGACGGCAAGACGGCCTTCACCAGCCGGCAAGCGGCATCGATGCGGGCGGTTTACGACATGGCGGATCTGGAGAATTCGCGTTTTATTTACCAGACCGGGCAGAGCGGGCTGGTGTTCTCAAGCCGCTATCGCGACATGCGCGATACCTGGGCGGAGGTGGGCCACCGTCCGCTGCAGATGAACCCGGCCGTCATCGCGCATCAGCTGACCCTTATTCCCTGAGGCCCAGAGGCGCCCAACCTTGCCTTAAAGGGAATTTGAGGCAGCAGAAATGCTATAAATAATATAGCTGCCCACGTATGTATCTATTGGCCTGGAGCCACTTTTTGGCATCAGAAATGCCCATTTGGGGCTCCTGAAAGCGGTTTTTAATCGCCTGAATCCAATGCCAAAGCCATAAAAACAGCTATATTAGCTGTTTTTATGGCTTTTTTATGCCGGATTCTGCTGGCAGGCCAATGCAGTAAGGGTTTTTTTGCTACTGAATTAGTAGCAAAAATCCACATCAGGCGGGTACGGCGTCCACATTAGCCCTGTCCCAATGCCGGTGCTGGGCCATTGCAGCCATGAACTCCTGCGCCAACTGGCCTTCAGGTGCCTTGCGCGCATCGCCGACGATCACGCCTGCGGCCGGCTGGGTGACCTGTTCGGCATTCTTGCCCTGGGAAAAACCAAGTGAAGCCAGCAATTGAATACCTTCGTTCACGGCACAAATCGGCTTGCAGTGTTTGTAGGCTTCCAGCACAAAGTGAACTGCTTCGCCCATGGCACACATCGCCGCGGCACTTTGCGCGCCGCCTGCGACAAGCACGGCATCAAACATCACCGATGGCATGTTGGTGAACGTATGGTCCACCGGCAGTTGCCTGCCACTGCCAGTACTGACACTGCCCAGATGGGGTCCAATGATCTTGCACACCACACCCGCCTGAACCAGGTCGTGCTGAATGTGCTTGATGGTGGCGGGCTCCACACCGTCAGCTACCAGGATGGCGACCTTGCGGGTCTTGATGCTGCCATCAGGGCGGCCGACCATGCGCAGGGCAGGGTCCTCGTCAACCTTGTTGGTGATGCGGTAATCGCGAAAGCCAAGGCGTCCAGCGGCGGCTTTGGCGTCAGGGGCACCAATGCCCAATGGGGCGGCCACGCGGGTGGCCAGCTTCTGGTCGACGTGCGCCAGGTTATCAACCATGCGCTGGCGGATTTCAGGCACTTCAACTTTTGACAGCTCAAAGCGGAAAGCCGCCACGATATGGTCTTTTTCTACCGCGCTCTGGCTGTTCCAGAACAGTGTGGCCTGCGAAAAGTGATCGTCGAAGGAAGGGCTGCGTGCACGTACTTTGGGTGATTCAAGCTCTTCCTTGAAAGACTGAAAGCCCTGAGCCGAGCCATCAACCCTGAACTCTGTCCCATCGCCCAGCGTATTGGGCTCATAGGCCACGCGACCCTTGTTGACCGTCTGCCTGTGAATGCCGTCACGCTGGAAATTGTGGAAAGGGCAAACGCCCTTATTGATGGGAATCTCATGAAAGTTTGCGCCGCCCAGTCGCGAGAGCTGGGTATCTGTGTATGAAAACAGTCGGCCCTGCAGCAGGGGGTCGTTGGAAAAATCGATGCCGGGCACCAGGTGGCCAGGGTGAAAAGCCACCTGCTCGGTTTCGGCAAAAAAATTGTCAGGGTTGCGGTTGAGCACCATCTTGCCGATGAGTTGCACCGGTACCTGGGATTCAGGAATCAGTTTGGTCGGGTCAAGAATGTCAAAACCCAGTTCACCTTCCTTGCCTGCATCCACGATCTGCACGCCGAGTTCCCACTCAGGGAAATTGCCGCTCTCAATCGCCTCCCAGAGGTCTCGCCGGTGAAAGTCGGCATCCTTGCCGGCAATTTTCTGGGCTTCGTCCCATGCCAGGCCATGAATGCCGAGCTTGGGTTTCCAGTGAAACTTTACAAAGTGTGAATCGCCACGGGAATTGACGAACCTGAAGGCGTGGATGCCGAAGCCCTCCATCATTCGGTAGCTGCGCGGTAATGCGCGGTCCGACATGGCCCACATCAGCATGTGGGTGGATTCCGGCATCAGTGTTGCAAAATCCCAGAAAGTGTCGTGTGCGCTGGCTGCCTGCGGCATGCCATGGTGCGGCTCAGGCTTCACGGCATGGATCAGGTCCGGAAACTTGATGGCGTCCTGAATGAAGAAGACTGGGATGTTGTTGCCGACGAGATCGTAGTTGCCCTCAGCCGTATAGAACTTGACGGCAAAACCACGCACATCGCGCACCGTGTCCGCAGAGCCGGTGGAACCAGCAACGGTTGAAAAACGCACAAATACCGGGGTTTCGATGTCCGGGTCCTGCAGAAAACCTGCCGTGGTGTACGGAGCCATCGACTTGTAGGGTTTGAAATACCCATGGGCGCCCGACCCCCGTGCGTGCACCGCGCGCTCAGGAATCCTCTCATGGTCGAAATGCGTGATTTTCTCGCGCAGTATGAAGTCTTCAAGAAGGGTGGGCCCGCGCGCACCCGCCCTCAGCGAGTTGTGGTTGTCAGGGATGGCGAGGCCCTGGTTGGTTGTCAGTGCGTGGACGGTCGTCTCTGTGTAGCTTTCAAGCTGTTGCTGCTTGGCTTTGGCGGCTTCAGGGAGTTTGGTGGCGCCGGCAGCTTTGCGCTTGGATACAGACATGAATATTCCTGGTGAAGGGGGTGGGAAGGAAGGTCAGGGGGTGGACAGGCAAGGGTGACCTGCGCTGGAAATCTGCGCGATTTAACCGAACCTGAAACCGGACCTAAAAATCAAGAAGGCTTTCAATGAGCTTGATGCTCGCGGACAGGGTGACTGCCACGGGTGCTCCCACAAACTCCGGCAACTTGCCATATCTTCTGGTGGCCTGAATTGAACGAGGCACCGCGCCTGAATGTAGGGCTGCAATGTTCATGATGGTTCCCGGTTGGTGACGTGAGGAGCTTTGTATCAAGCTGCCAGGTGACGATAACCATCAGGTTGACCGCGCAAGGTAGCCGCAGGGCTGTGCGCGATGTAGGGAGGCTCTGCTAGCGTTGTAAGACAGCACCGCACTGGCGGTGGAGGCGGTGGAGGATGCGGCATTCACCGCAAGAGGCTCAGTTTGAGGAACCGTTCTGCTGACGCCTGTATTCGTTGTGCTTCATGAGCACATAAGAGCTCTTGTCGACTTCATGCAGTTGCCGGGCGTACTGCTCAGTGGCCTTGAACCAGTGATCGAGGCGCGCATTGAATTGCTGTTCAGGTGGACGGCCGAGGGAGGCGAGGTAGGCCTCTATGGCCAGGTAGTAGCGCATGGTGTTGCGTTCCACGGCCCCTCGCATGCCTCCTACATAGCCCTGCTTCTGGCCCTCGCCGACCTGCGTAAATCCGACCTTTCCACTGCCAAGCGTGGCAAGGTAGCCCTGCATGGCGATCCTGCCCGCCATGCCGTACCCATAGGAATAGCGGAGATGCATAAAGGTTTTCCCGCCGGGAAGCGGTGCGGCGCGTAATTCGATACGGTAATTGCTCGTACCCAGCGGCCCTTTGTCGGCGTTGAGACGGACGTGGAGGAAATCGGGCGTGCTTGAGGCCAGGCGGAAAGAAAATTCAAGTGCGAACGCGTCGGCAAGCTCCTGTTCGGTCTTCTTGCCAATATTCACGTTCAGAACAGCCGGGCTGGCGTCTGTGGACGCCTGACAATATTTGGTATTGATATGCAGGATCATCACGTCGCACCAGCGCCTGGGGCTTTTGAGCGTCGAGCTGACCGTGCCGAACGGCGAATCGAGCACGGCGTAGGCATTGCCATTCACCATGCTTGAGGTCTCCGACGACTCAAGGTACAGAGGCCGTCCGTAGGCGTTGCTGGTCAATTGGGCGGCCAGCTCGGAATGCTTTTCAAGAAGGGTTGCCGCAGTTTGTGCGGGCTCTTGTGCTGTCGGCATGGTCTGTGCAGTTGTTGGTCCGGTTATCGCGGCTGCAGCAACCAGGGTTAGTGCTGCGAACGAACGTGCCAGGGCCACGAGGTTTGCTATGGACCGACCCGGTCTGGCAGTCATTTTAGTGAAGGCTATTTCTTTCATCAAACAAGTTTGCCAGCCCGGGCGGGGGAATGTGTCAATCGTCAATTCTGTCCTACAGGTATTGGCCGTTTATTTAATTTAACATAATATACATCGTAGAATATATAATCCAACAACTCCCAATGGGTGGTCCGGGATTTCACGCCATCCTGATTGCTGATTGGGCGCTGCGATCAAGACCTTGGCGTCGGCTGGCTACAAGCCCCCGTGCAGGTTTCCAGGGGTCCTGGACGGAACCATCAACAGATGCGCTACTCATGCGCTACATCAAATACCCAGGCTCCTTTCCGGCATAAGCTCCAAACATGAATATCCAGTTCCTGGGTGCCACCGACACCGTCACCGGTTCCAAATATTTGATCCGGTATCGCGACGCCACCGTGATGATCGACTGTGGCCTGTTTCAGGGCTACAAGCAACTGCGCTTGCGCAACTGGTCACCGTTGCCCGTCCCACCAGCCAGCATTGATGCCGTCATCCTCACGCATGCCCATATAGACCACAGCGGATATCTGCCGCTGCTGGCTCGCCAGGGCTTCAGGGGCAAGGTGTTCTGTACGCAGGGTACTGCCGACCTGTGCCGCATTTTGCTGCCGGATTCGGGCCACCTTCAGGAAGAGGAAGCCCAATACGCCAACCGGCACGGCTTTTCAAAGCACTCGCCCGCGCTACCCTTGTACACGCGTGAAGACGCGTTGCGCTGCCTCAAACTGCTGCATGTGGTGCCCCATGGCAAACAATGGCATCCCGTACCTGGTCTCACCGCCGGTCTTGCGCCTTCGGGCCACATGGTGGGGTCTTCGTTTGTGCGACTGGACAACGGCTCCCGTTCTATCCTGTTTTCCGGGGATATAGGCCGTCCCAACGACCTTGTACTCAGACCGCCTTCGCAGATGGATGGAGCGGATTACCTGGTCGTGGAGTCCACATATGGCGATCGCCTGCACAAGGACTCCGACCCCATGTTGGCACTGGGCCAGGTGATCAACCGCACGGCGGCGCGCGGCGGTGTGGTGGTGATACCGGCCTTTGCGGTGGGAAGAGCGCAAAGTCTGCTGCACTGCATCGAAATTCTCAAAACCCAGGGTGTTATTGCGCGCAAGCTGCCGATCTACCTCAACAGCCCCATGGCGGCCAATGCCACACAGGTGTACCTGAAGCATCGGGCCGAGTTGCGGCTGACATCGGCTGAGTGTGAAGCCATGGCGCATACGGCGCACATCGTCCAGTCACCGGACGAGTCCCGCCTGCTGAATACCAAACATGGTCCCATGGTCATCATTGCCGCCAGCGGCATGGCCACAGGTGGGCGGGTCGTCCACCACCTGAAGGCCTTCGCGCCTGACAAGCGCAACACCATCGTGTTTGCCGGGTTTCAGCCTGGCGGCACACGCGGCGCCCTCATCGCCGGGGGCGCGCCCACGATCCGCATCCATGGGCAGGACGTGCCGGTGCGCGCTGAAGTTGCGATGCTCGACGACCTGTCAGCCCATTCGGACGCTGCCGAGATCACCGACTGGCTGCGCGGCTTCAAGTCCGCGCCGAGACAGACATTCATCACCCATGGTGAACCGGCTGCAGCAGATGCCATGCGCCAACGGATCGAACGCGAACTCCATTGGCAATGCAAAATCCCGTTCTATCTGGAATCAGCCAGGCTCGATTGATGCAAGGCTTCGTGCCTTGATCACCCCGAAATCGGACTGCCCGTCAACCTGAACAGGAAGTTGGTGCCTGAGGCATTGTGACCCCCGGTGCCATTGATGTAGTGGGGGGTGAGTTCAATATGAGTTGCATTGAGAACGTGTCGGAGTTGTTGTCGGCGCGCACATGAAAGCCAATCGAACGCGCCAGCCCGGCCATGGCGGTGTTTTCGCGTAGGCACTGCCCTGCAACCTCTCTTGTACCGCGCTCGCGCAAGTAGTGCACCAGCCTGTCCAGGAGCAGTCGGCCAAGCCCTCTGCCCTGCCACGCTACGGCGACCTGGATCGCAAACTCCGCGCGGTCGTTGTCGGGATCACAGACGGCCCGCACTTCCCCCACCATATCCGCTTGGCTGCCCTCTTCCGGCAATAGCGCGATAAAGGTCATTTCCCTGTCGTAGTCGATCTGGCTGTACCTGGCGAGTTCCGAGCGCGGTACCTCGCGGCGTGTCATGAAGAAGCGCAGGCGCATATCGCCCGGAGTGGCATCGGCATAAAAGGAGGCCAGGCGCTGGCCGTCCTCCGGCCGGATGGGCCGCAACACAAGGCTGGCGCCATCAAGCTGCACCACGGTCTCAAGGTGCGCAGGGTACGGACTGATGGCTGGCGGCAATTGCGCCGCCCCTGCTGCCCGAAGGCTCATTCGGGCATCGACAGCCAGTACTCCGCGGTGGTTCACCAGCAGGGGATTGATGTCGAGCTCGGCGAGCAGCGGCTGGTCGCATGCCAGTTGTGACACCTTTTGCAGCACGTCGCGCACGGCCGCCGTATTTGCTGGTTTGCTGCCCCTGTAGCCTGCAAGGAGAACATCCATCCCCGACCGGGAGATTAGGTCCCCGGCGAGTGCATCATTCAAAGGCGCCAGGGCTACTGCGTGCCGTGCGTTAAGTTCAACGGCGGTGCCACCTTCACCGAACAGGATCACCGGCCCGAACACCGGGTCGCTGGACTTGCCTGCAATAAGTTCCAGCGCGCCAGACCTGTCAGCCATGGCCTGAACGGTGAACCCCTGTAACTTTGCATGAGGCGCCAGCTGCGCCAGGCTGGCGATCATCCGGGATGCAGCAGCCAGAACTTCATCGGCGGACGTGAGTCCGATCTCGACCCCGCCTACATCGGATTTGTGAACGATGTCAGGAGACCTGACCTTCAAGGCCACCGGGAACCCCATGCTTTGTGCAAGCGCCGCCGCCTCGCTTGCATCAAGGGCGTGTTCTACCCGCAATGTCGGAATGCCGTAGGCCTGCAAGATTTGTTGAACCTGCACTGCGTCCAGCCATTGATGTCCATCGGCGTGTGCCTGCTCCAGTATTCGGCGCGCCGCGCCGGCATCTGGCGGGTCAGCCTGATGCCCAAGTCCCGGCAATTCACGCAATGCGGCCTGGTTACGGGCGTAGGCTGCAAGGTGCAGCCACGCCTTTGCGCTGCGCTCCGGGGCATCAAAGCAGGGAACCCCTGCGGTCGAGAATAGCGCACGGGCCGAGGCTACCGAGGGCCCTCCCAGCCAGCATGCCAGCACGGGCTTTTGATGCGTGATGAGCGGGAGGCAAGCGGCGGCGATGTCGTGTGCAGGGACGATAGCCGTCGGCGCATGCATGAAGAGCACGCCGTCTACCTCTGGCGCTGCCAGCAGAATGCGCAGGGCATCCTGGTAACGTGAAACCGGTGCGTCGCCAACAATGTCAACGGGATTTCCCCGGGACCACGTAGCAGGCAGGCAGGCGTCGAGCGCGGCCAGCGTTCCCTGAGAAAGTTCAGCCAGTTTGCCGCAACCAAGGTCCAGCATATCTGCCGCAAGTACGCCAGCGCCGCCCCCATTTGTCAGTACGGCCAGCCTGTCACCCACCCATGGTTGCCCGTGAGCAAGGGTTTCTGCCGCTCCGAACAGGTCTTCCAGCGTGTCAACGCGCAACATGCCGGCACGCAGCACGGCCGCATCGAACACAATGTCTGATCCGGCGAGCGCCCCGGTATGGGACGCAGCTGCCCGCGCAGCATCGGGTGCTCGCCCCCCCTTGACGACAATCACGGGTTTGTTGCGGGCTGCAGCCCGCGCCGCTGACATGAACTTGCGGGCGGACGTCACCGACTCCATGTACATCAGGATCGCCCGCGTGCCCGGATCGCTGCCCAGATAGTCGAGCAAATCACCGAAATCCACGTCGGCGACATCGCCCAGAGATATGAAATGGGAAAACCCGATGCCGCGCCCGTTGGCCCAGTCGAGCATGGCTGTAGCCAATGCGCCGGATTGAGTGACGAACGCGATATTGCCGGTCAGGGCGTGACCGGGCGCGAAGCTGGCGTTCAGGCCTATACCCGGAACCAGCACGCCAAGGCAGTTCGGTCCGGCGATGCGAAGCAGGTAGGGTTTTGCGGCGCCAAGCATGAGGGATTCCAACGTCTGGACGCCCTCTTCCCGTGCCTGCCGAAAGCCCGCTGACATGACGATTGCGGCACGCGTGCCCCGCTGCCCAAGCTCTTCAACGATGCCAGGAACCCTTGCTGCAGCTGTGCAAATTATCGCCAGATCAGGTGTGCCAGGCAGAGACGCCACGTTGGGCCAGGCCGTCGCTCCGCCTATGAGCGCTTGAGTCGGGTTGACCGGCCAGACAGGACCCTTGAAGCCGCCGGTCTGCAGGTTGCGCATAACAACGGAGCCCACACTGCCCTGCCGATCGGAAGCACCAATCAAGGCAACCGAACGGGGCTGAAGCAGTGCCTCAAGGTTACGTACGCTCACGGTGAAATCCGGATCGGAGTTTCACCGGCGGCCCCCTTCCGGCAGACGGCAGCCGGAAGGATGGAGGTGTATTACAACGTTGACGGCCATTCGTCAGTTACTTGCTCGCGCCTGCATTCGCGGCCTGCTCTGCCGCCCGCTTGCTGGCTTCCGCTGAGTCTTGCGCTGCCTTTTCAGCGCTCTTCAGGGCATCCTGAGTTGCTGTCACCGCTTTCTGCGTTTCCGCCAGGTCCTTTTGAGCCGACCTGCGCAACGCTTCTTCGGCGGCCCCGGACGCTGCGCGAACGGCGGATGCTGCCCGCCTTGCTGCTTCTGCGGCCTTTGCCGCCAATGCTTTCATGTCATCCGTAGCCGTGGCGGCGGCTTGCTCGGATTTCTCCCTGGACTTTCTGACAGCTTCGTCGGCCTTGAGTACGTGCTCCCGGATATTGGCGGCGGCCCGATGTGACAAGTCCCGTGCCGCAGTTTCAGCCAGCTGCAGCGTGAGCTTGACCAGGTCGGCCGCCGCGCGGGCGGAATCAGCTGCCTCTTGGGCGGCTTTTTGGGCGGCTGCCTTTGAGCGGGCAGTCACGCCTGCTGGTGCGCTGGATTTTCCTGCTGCGACCGGAGCCTTTTCAGGAGCTTGGGCGATGGCATTGCTGACCATGCAGGCGACGGCGCAGATGGAGAGAGCCGCAGAGATCATGAGTTTTCTGGTGTTCATGCTAGGTCTTTCGACGGAGTTGAATGCACCAATGATGACCATGTCTGGCCGCAACGTATTTGACTTAGCGCAACTTGCGCGCAATCACATATTCACGCAGGAATGGAGTCGTCACCTGCCGACATGGGCTGATGAGTTTCCCGGCTAATCCTGGCTTGCGCCAGATCAATACGGCGCGCTGAGTCATGGCGAGAATCAGGGCTCAAGCAGACGTTCCACTTTTTTCAGGTCATATCATGAAGCACTATGTGAATTCACTTGCCGGGCATTTCGGTCATATCCTTGCGGAACGTGAAAGGGAGTTGAGGGGCGCCCTGGAAGCAGGCAAGGACAATGAGGTCGCGAACGGCCTGGCTGCCGATGGAGAAGTTCAGGACTTCAAGGATCTGGCGGAGCGGGAATCACAATCCGATATGGCCGCCCTGGATGCGGCGCGTCTTGCGGAAGAGCTTGCCGGGGTCATCGCTGCCCGCGAACGGCTGCGGGACGGAACGTTCGGTCAGTGCACCGCATGCGGAAAACCCATTGACCTGCGCCGCCTGGAAGTGTTGCCCGCCGCATCATTTTGTGTGGCCTGCCAATCCGCCGGAGAAGAAACTGCGGGTGCCCACCCCCAATCACACAGGACTTGACCCGCTTCAATGTCGCCCCAATACTGCCCGCATTTACGCCGCTTTACGCAAAGGAGTTACCCATCATGTTCAAGCGAATCCTGATTCCCGTGGACGGTAGCGACACCTCCAATAAGGCCCTCGTCTCCGCACTGCAGATGGCGCGTGAGACTGGCGCCAGTGTCCGGGTGGTACACGCCGTCAATGAAATGGCCTTCCTGGGCGGCATAGACCCATATGGCACCTACTCGGGTGACCTGGTTGGCATGATGCGCGAAGGTGGTGCCAGGGTTCTGACCGATGCCATGGCGGTCGCCCAGTCAGCTGGTGTGGAGGTCAGCCAGGCGCTTCTCGATGAGCCCGGCCAGCGTCTCGGCGAGTCAGTTGCCGAAGCCGCGAGGCTCTGGAGCGCAGACCTCATCGTGGTGGGTTCCCATGGCCGGCGCGGCATTGGGCGCGTGCTGCTGGGTAGTGGTGCTGAACAGATCTTGCGGCTTTCGCCTGTGGCGGTCCTGGTGATCCGCAGCGGGCCTGTGGGGGACGGTAATCACGCAGCAGACTGAGCCGGGCGCGCCAGATATAGACCCGGGCTGAGTTCGGCAAGCTTCCTGCGACAACTCACCACTGGCCAGCTGGCCGTTTGCTGCGCACAGACCTTGCAATCATGTCTGCCACGTCCTGGCGGTTAACGCGCTGGGCAAACTGGGTGGCCGTCAGGCCTTGCTGGTTCCTGAGCAGAGGATCTGCACCTTCATCAAGTAGCAGCCTGACGGCCTCGGCGCTGCCGTACATGCTGGCCATCATGAGCGGCGTGCTGCCGTTGGGTGACTCTGCGTCTATATAAGCATGGTTTTCGATCAGCAGACGTATGAGCGGCACGTGACCCTTGGTGGCCGCGTAATGAAGCGGCGTCCAGCCGGTCTTGTTGACGTCCGCCCCTTTTTTGATCATCTGGCTGGCCAGATCAAGATCGCCATTGAAGACCGCCAGCATCAGCGGACTTTCGCCCTTGGCATTCAGCGCATTCAAATCGAGATTTGGGGCCGCCAAAAGCGCCTTGATGACTTTTGGGGAGGGTTCGCGGATGGCCAGAATCAGCCCGTGCTGGACTTGGGGATCAAGCGTGTTGGGGTCAAACCCGCGCGCCAGCAGGCTTTGTATGGTGCCGGCATCGTCGGTTTTTATGGCTTTGAAGAAGTCTTCGTATGAACCCGCATGGGAAATATTAAATCCAATTAAAACAAATAGATATATTGAATATTTAATGTAATTTATCAAGATATTTCTCACGCCAGAACCCCTTTGAAAAGTGTTTCAAAGTTATGACTCGTGGCTTGCGCGATGGTTTCTACACTTTGTTGCTTGAGTTCTGCAATAAGTTTGGCCACATAAGGCACATAAGACGGATTGTTGGTTTTGCCGCGATACGGAACGGGTGCCAGATAAGGGCTGTCAGTCTCGATCAGAATGCGGTCCATGGGCACAAACCGGGCAACCTCTCGCAGGTCGGCCGCAGTTTTAAAGGTCAGGATGCCCGAGAAGGAAATGTAAAAGCCCAGATCGAGCGCAGCCCTGGCCACCGCTTCCGTTTCCGTGAAGCAGTGGAAGACGCCACCAGCCCTGCCGGGGGCGTCGGCGCCCTCGCCCTCTTCTTTCAGGATGGCGATGGTGTCATCCGAGGCGCTTCGTGTGTGGATGACGAGGGGCTTGTCGACCTGCCGCGCAGCCCGAATGTGTACCCGAAAGCGCTCACGCTGCCATTCCATGTCGGCAACGGACCGTTCGCCCAGCCGGTAGTAGTCCAGGCCTGTTTCACCGATGGCCACCACCTTGGGCAAACCCGACAGGCGCACAAGTCCGGCCACATCCGGTTCGGTCACGCCTTCGTTGTCGGGATGCACGCCCACGCTGGACCAGAAGTTGTCATAGCCCGTAGCCAGGGCATGAACATCTTCGAACTCTTCAAGGGTGGTGCAAATGCACAGGGCCCGATCTACGTGCGCTTCGCTCATCGCCTGACGGATTTCAGGCAGTCTGGCCTTGAGCTCAGGAAAACTGAGATGGCAATGGGAGTCTGTGAACATATAAGCAAGAGCCGGTTTGCGGCTCTAGAAGCCGGGTCGTGGCCTAGATTGTCTGCGTAGGACGGTCCGAGGCCAGATGGGCGCCCAGGATTTCCTCGATCTTGAGCTTGAGCAGCCGTGATTTTTCGTCATTGGGAAAGCGCACACCGACACCCTGGGTGCGGTTGCCGGCGGCTTTGCCGGGGGTCACCCATGCCACCTTGCCGGCTACGGGGTAGCGCTGCGTGTCTTCAGGAAGCGTCAACAAGACGTAGACGTCGGCACCCAGCTGGTATTCACGCGCCGTTGGAATGAACACGCCGCCTTCCTTGAAAAGCGGAATGTAGGCCGCGTAAAGGGCAGCTTTTTCCTTGATGGCCAGCTGGACGACACTGGGTCGTGCTGCACCGGCTGCGCTGGCGGGGGGCGTTGTGCTCATGAGCCTAGTTTATAGGTTTGCAGGTTTTTGGGAATACGGCATGACTCGTTTCATGCCTTATTTGGTGTAAGTGCAATACGGGCGCGGCTTGCGAATGCCTCGAGCATCAAACCCGGGTTGTAGGGATGCTCGACAGTCCTGGCGGCCTGGGCGAGATCCTTTGACCAGGCCGCCAGCGCATAGGCGCTGTTTCTGGTGGGATTTCTGGCCGGCAGGTCTTCGGCCCTGAAAAACCGGGGGAGTGCGCCGTTGTTCACGGCCCAGACATCATGACAAAGCTTTTGAAGCGCATCCAGCGCCTGGGCAGGCGCCCAGTCGGCCAGAGCGGCAACATCGCCCCTGGCCATTGCTTTTGGGAGGCCTTGCCAGGCCCGTGCCAGTTCTCCGGCATTCTGATTCTGAGTCCAGGCCAAGGCATCAGCGGGACGCCCTCCCGCCGCGATCAACAGCGTCCTGAGGTCATCCGGGGAAAGCGGTTTGGCTGCCTTTTTCCCGCCGCCATCGCCTTCCGGCACCTGGCTCATCGTCTGCAACCATACCAGAGCTTCTTCAAAATCAGGCCAGTGCATGGTGTGGCCAAGGCAGCGGCTGCGAATGGTGGGCAGCAGCTGGTGAGCTGCCTCGGTCGCCAGAATGAACTTGACAGCCCCTGGTGGTTCTTCGAGGGTCTTGAGCAGCGTGTTGGCCGTGATGCCGTTCATGCGTTCGGCCGGAAACACCAGGACGACCTTGGTGTCACCGCGTGAACGTGTGAACTGGGTAAAGGACACGGCTTCGCGCGCGGCATCGACCTTGATTTCCTTGCTGGGCTTGCGCTTTTTGGCGTCCAGGTCATCCTGTGTTTTTTCGTCCAGTGGCCAGCCCAGTTCCAGCGACAGTGTTTCAGGCAAAAGCATGCAAAGGTCGGCATGCGTATGCACTTCAACCGCATGACAACTGCCGCAAACGCCACATGCGCCGTCTGCTGCCGGGTTTTCGCAGAGCCAGGTTTTTGCCAGTGCCAGCGCCAGTTCAAATTGGCCAAGCCCTGAAGGCCCGCTCAAAAGCCACGCATGGCCGCGTTGGCTCAAAAGGCTTTCAAGCTGTGTTTTCAGCCACGGCGCCAGCACAGGATTGGTCACGGCAGCCAGCCTTTCGCCACGAATACATGCCTGACATCGGCCCATACCGCTTCCCGGGACTGCGACGCATCTATGCGGGCGAATCGCCGGGGGGCAGATTTTTGCCTGTCTGCATAACCTTGTGCCACGCGGCGGAAAAATTCGACGGGCTGGGCCTCGAACTTGTCCGGCAATCTGGCGCCAGCAAGGCGTCTGGCTGCTTCCTCGGGTGAAAGGTCAAACCACACTGTCAACTCGGGCTGGATCAGGGCTGCACCGCTTTCCGTGCCCTGTACCCATTGTTCAAGCGTTTGCAGCGTTGGCAGATCGAACCCGCGCCCGCCACCCTGATAAGCAAAAGTAGCGTCGGTAAACCTGTCGCATAACACGACCTCGCCACGCGCGAGCGCCGGTGTGATGATGTTCACCAGGTGATCCCTGCGGCCGGCAAAAATCAGCAGGGACTCCGTCAGCGGGTCCATGGCGTCATTCAGGACCATGGCGCGCAGCTTTTCTGCCAGTGGCGTGCCGCCAGGCTCACGGGTCAGCGTCACCGTTCGGCCGGTCATGCGAAAGGCCTCGGCCAGCGCATCAATGTGCGTGGACTTGCCTGCGCCGTCAATGCCTTCAAAGCTGATGAATAGCCCTGTTGTTGCCATGCTCACTGTCCTCGCTGGTATTTGTTGACCGCGCGGTTATGGTCGTCCAGGTTGCTGCTGAATTGGCTCGTACCATCGCCGCGGGCGACAAAATACAGGGCCTTCGTGGGCGCGGGCTGAACCGCCGCCAGGAGGGCCGCTTTACCAGGCATGGCAATAGGCGTGGGAGGCAAGCCAGTACGTGTATAGGTGTTGTAGGCCGAGTCGGTCTGCAGGTCGCGCTTGCGCAAGTTGCCATCAAACCTGTCGCCCATGCCATAAATAACCGTGGGATCGGTTTGCAGAGGCATGCCTGCACGCAGCCGGTTGGTGAAAACCCCGGCAATCTGCGCTCTGTCAGCAGGCTTGCCGGTCTCTTTTTCCACAATGCTGGCGAGAATCAGGGCCTGCTCGGGCGTTTTTAGAGGCGTATCAGGGCTGCGTAATGCCCATGCAGCTTCGGCCCGCTTGTCCATGGCTCTTGCTGCGCGTTTTAGTACGGCCAGATCGCTCGCACCTTTGGCGTAGGTGTAGGTGTCGGGGAAAAACCGGCCTTCAGGATGGACTCCCGGCCGCCCGAGTTTTTCCATGATGGCCTCGGCGCTCAGGCCTTGTGTGTCGGGTGCAAGCTGCTCTGCTTTTTGCAGCGCGGCCCGCACCTGCGAGAAATTCCAGCCTTCGACAAATGTGACGCTTTTGAGGGCCTCTTCGCCGCGCACCAACATGCTCAACAGCCTGCGCGGCGTTGTGCCGGGCAAGATCTCATAGCTGCCGGCCTTGATTTGTCTTGCCTGTCCGGACACACGGAACCAGAGCTGGAGAAAAGACACGGGTACATCAACCCCACTGGTGACGATGGCTTCTGCCACGGCGTCGGCCCTGCTGCCGGGCTCGATTTCAAGGTCCAATACCTGGGACCCAGGCTGCAGCTTCAGCGGGAGGGGTTCGTGCAGCCACCACAACCCGGCGCCGAAAACAAGCAGGGCCGCAACAAACAACAGTACCAACAGACTTGTAAAAACGCGGCGCAAAACCCAACAACCTTTCCGGCTACTTTTCTTCCTGCACAGACAGGACGCCGGCCAATGATAATTCAGTGCATGAACACACCGATATCTGCGTCTCAGCCTGCAGGCGTTTCAACTCAGTCAACGTTGCCTTCGCCGCCAGAGCTGTCCGGCGTTGTGCCGCTCGGGGCTCTTCTTGGCGTGATCCGTGTGACGGGCGAAGACGCTGTCAAATTCCTGCAGGGTCAGTTGACACAGGATGTTGCACTGATGGGGCTGCGCGAAGCCAGACTGGCGGCTTTCTGCAATGCAAGGGGGCGCATGCAGGCAAGTTTTGTGGTGTTCAAACGCAGCGAAGAGGATGTCCTGATGGTCTGCAGCAAGGACATCCTGGCCCAGACGCTGAAGCGCCTTTCCATGTTTGTACTGCGTGCCAAGGCAAAGCTGAGTGATGCCAGCGCTGATTTTGTACTTTCAGGACTGGCAGGGGATGCCCTGTCTTTCCTCGTCAAGGGTACATCGCAGCCCTGGTCCAGGCAGGATCATGAGGGCGCCAATATTGTGTTTTTGTATCCTGGCGCTGGTGTGGCGCGTGCCTTGTGGTGCGCGCCGTCCGGAACCGTGGAACCGGAAGGAAAAATATTGCCGGAAAGCGTTTGGGCATGGCTTGAAGTCAAGTCCGGCATTGCCATGATTACGCAGCCGATCTTCGAGGCGTTTGTCCCCCAGATGCTGAACTATGAATCGACAGGGGGAGTCAGCTTCAAGAAGGGTTGCTATCCCGGGCAGGAAATCGTCGCCCGCAGCCAGTTCCGCGGAACCCTTAAACGCCGCGCTTATCTGGCGCACAGCACTGTGGCTGGCGCCGTGGCAGACGAAGTTTTTCACGCCAGCGATGCAGACCAGCCCTGCGGTTTGGTCGCTGCCATTGCAGCAAATCCCGCTGGCGGCTTTGATCTGATAATTTCCATTCAGGTTTCCGCTGCAGCAGACTCAGCGGACGGAACGCTGACCTTGGGAAAACCGGGTGGCCCCCCCCTGTTGCTTGAGCCGCTACCATATCCACTCTTGGAAGATATCTGACCGGCGCAGCCGATTCGTTTTAGAACCATTGGCCTCACGATGTGCCTTGTTGCCTTTGCCATCAATGCCTCGGCGCGCTGGCCGCTGGTCATAGCTTCCAATCGCGACGAATCCTTTGAACGCCCTACCCTGCCCCTGCAGCGATGGGAGAGTCCATCAGGCCAGGCCATCATTTCAGGCAGGGATATGCATGCAGGGGGTGCCTGGATGGGGGCAACCCCGGAAGGCAGGGCCGCATTCCTGACCAATGTGCGTGAACATCCGCTGGCAAGACATCCCGCCCCCAGATCCCGGGGCGAACTGGTCACGCGCTGGCTGGACGGCGGACAGACTGCGATGGACTTTATGGGCGCTGTTGACCCTGCAGAATACGGCGGTTTTAACCTCGTGGTTTGCGACTGGCGGGAAAAGGCCTGGACATGGCTTGGTAACCGCCCTCAAGACAACAACCACAATGGCTCTTCCCGCGCATCATGGGTTTACCGTCACCTGACTGACGGCATCTACGGCCTGTCCAACGCAGCACTCGATACGCCCTGGCCCAAAACACTTGCCTTGAAAGCCGCATTGGACAATGCGCTGGGTGATGCGGAATCCGAAGAGTCCTCGGCCCGGCTCGAGAACCAATTGTGGCAGGCACTCGCCAGCCGGCAGCAGGCCGTCCCCGGGTCACTGCCAGGCACCGGTGTTCCTGTGGCTTGGGAAAAAGCCCTGTCCAGTGCTTTTGTCTATGCGCCTGAGCGCGCTTATGGCACGCGGTGCAGCACTTTGCTGATCGCAGAACGCGATGCCGGGACAAGTAAGGGGAAAGAAGGCATGAGCCTGAAAATTCAGGAAAAGACGTTCCCCCCAGGCTATGAGCCGAATTTGCATGACCAGGCAAAGATCAGTGTATCGATCACAAGCCAGACCTTGTCCTGGGCAGGCTGACCCGCCCTTACGGCTTATGACCTAAAACCTGGCCAGGTAGGCAGGCGGGATCTGCTTGCGCATCGCATCCTTGTTGGGGTCCGGCGTTTCTTCAACAGCCGCCTTGAATGCAGCGAGGGCCTTGGCGTCCTCCTTGCGGGCGGCATAGATCACCCCCATTTTGAGGAAAGCATCGTTTTTCAGGTTGCCCCAATGCTTGTTGCGTATTTCCAGACTCCTGATCGCCGTATCGAAGTCACCCTTGCGCACGCTCAGCACGTAAGCCGCGTTGATCAGGTCAAAGTCATAAGTGCCTTCATCCAGATACTGCTTGGCAAGAATCGCGGCTTCGGCTTCCTTGCCGCTACGACTCATCAGAATCACCTTGAGGGAGCGTACTGAAGTAGCCTTGGGCTGCAGCTTTTCACAGCGCGCCAGGAACTCAAGTGCCTTTTCGTTGTTGCCCATCTGGGCATAGCCTCGCGCAATGTTGGACATGATCGCCACCACATAAGGACGCGAGATGGCCACTGATTCCCAGATCCAGACTGCGTTCTTCCAGTCCCCCCACTTCGCAAACTCGTCTGCCACCATGGGGGTTATCTTGCGGTAATGGGTGTTGATCGCGACCGCATCCTTCGTGAGGGTCAGGATGTCTTTTTTTGTTTTATCCCATTTGGGGTTGTTGAAGTCGCCGGATTGCGAGATCCCCAGGGACATCTTCACGGCACGGACTATCTTTTGCTCTACAGCCGCCGACTGTACAGAGATGTACACGGTCAGCGCCATGGCTGCCATCATGAAAACGGCCAGAACCTGGGAATAGGCGGGACGCCAGTTAAGCCGGGTTGCAGCGACCGGACCGCGAATCTGAAGCCGGGCGTCTGATGCGGCCAGTAGCGCAAGTCCCAGGGCGAAAAGACAACCCGTACTCGCCAGGCGCCATGGAAACCCGATGTTGCTGACAATCAGGAAGGCCATCAGGCTTGCCAGTGCAATGGCCCGCATGGGCGCTTCGGCGAAGCCCTCGGGCGTTCGATTACGCAGGGTGCGCCAGGCCGCATAAAGGAGGTATCCGGCAAGGGCCAGCAGAAAAATCAGCCCTGTCAGACCATATTCAGCCAGCAACTGCAGAACTTCGTTGTGCACGTAGTAGTCGGTTTCAAGCTGTGAGCCTTCTGTCTGGTACAAAGGCAGCATGGCTTCCCATGCGCCGGCTCCTACGCCGGTCAGCGGCTTCGCTTCAATAATGCGGCCTGTTGCCTTCCACATGATCAGGCGGATGTTCAGTGAATAGTCACCCGTCGAGATAGAGGCCGTTCGCCGGAACGCACGATCAAACGCATTGCTGTAATCGACGGCGATTTTCGGGTTGCCGGTGTTGATGATGCCAAGCCCGACCACGGTGGTGATGAGTATGCCGCTGGCCAGGATGCGCCGGCCTGCATCCCATTTGAGAAACGCAAACTGCTTGCGGTACAGCACTGCAATCACCGGGATCACGACGCCAAACAACAGCCACATGGCCGTCAGAGCGCCCCGGGTGCCGGTCATCATGAGCGCAACAATGTTAAAGCCGAGTGTGAACGACAGCAGCGCGATGCGTGCAGTTCCCCTGGCCTGGAACAACAGGTAAACCGTAAAGGGCATGGTGCAAACCACGAATTCCGCAAAAAAGTTACGGTTAACGAAAGTCGATGCCGGGTTGGGTCCTTGCGGAAAATAGCTGAAATCAAACAGGAACTGCAGCACGGCCCAGAGGGAGGCCACAACAGCACCCCAGTGAATTCCTTCTGCCAGGTAGGGAATGCGTTCCCGTGACAGGGTATTGAGGCCAAGCCAGAGAATCAGGCTGAAAATGAACCAGCGTATGGCCTCGACGCCACCCAGATAGGTATGCGACCAGACCATGCTGCCCAGGGCGTAGACCATCAGTGCCAGGGGCAACCACATCACAGCGTGCCAGCGCAGGCCTTCGCGCCGGTTACGCTGTTGCCAGAAAAACAGCAGCCCAGCGGCAACTGCTGCGAAAGATGCGACCATGGACTTCAGCGTGTCCTGAAGCATTTCCTCATTGGGCACGCCAATCGCTGGCGTGAGGAACATCATGAACGCCAGGATGGTGACGGTCCAGTCGTTGCGCACGACTTCTGCAGGTATGACCGCGGAGATCAGGCTTTTTGCCGCGGCTTTTGCCTTGCTTGCGGCTGAAGCGCCGGGCTTGGCCGCTTCGGACGGTACAGATATGGCAATTGACGGATTGCTCATGCCGTTGTCGGCATTGACGCCCCTGCCACTGTTAATACGTTTTTTCTTGGCCATGAAGGTAGATCGGCTTTCTGACACCGGGAAAATAAGACGACCCGGTCGGTTCAACCCCCTATTGTCGCCGCTGGGAAGCGGGGTTTCCCGCCTGTCCCGACAAATCCGCGAGGGATTTGTCGCTTTTTACAGGCTTTTGAACATTTCGATGTGTGGGATTCCGGCCTCCTCAAAAGGTTCTCCCCGGGTGGCAAAGCCGGCGCGTTGGTAAAAATCACGCGCTGACAATTGGGCATGAAGCAGAACCCCGCCACAACCAAGTCGTCTGGCCTCCTCCATCAGGGCGTGCAGTACCTCACGCCCCAGTTGTGAGCCTCGCAACACGCGTTTCACGGCCATTCTTCCTATCCGGCCTGTGCCCGGCGCCTGCATGACCAGCCGGCCAGTTGCCAGGGCAGTACCGAAGCCGTTGAAGCACACCGCGTGTATTGCTTCGGTGTCGAACTCATCCCACTCCATGTCCAGCGGTACGCCCTGCTCCTCTACAAACACCTGCACACGCACCGGCGCCGCGTCTGCGCCCAGTTCTGTCCATGCTCCGAGTTTTATTTGGGTCATTGCCTGCCCATCCTCAAACTGAGTCAGGATGCTACGCAGTGAATCGGGCACAGGTTTTGAGGTCTGGGTTGCGGGATCAGCAAAGACATAGACAAGCTCGGCGGTGACAAGCAGCTCGTCGCCACGAAATATGGCACCCGTAAAGAGGATGGACGAATTGCCGATGCGCGAACAGCGCAGCGCGACGTCCAGACGGTCATCAAAACGGGCCGACCCGTGGTATTCGACAGAAGCCTTCTTGACGTAGAGGTCCCCCCCGAGGCTGTGCATGGCCTCTTCATACGGCAGGGCCAGGGCGCGCCAATAGTCCGAGATCGCCGTGTCAAAGTACATCAGGTAATGCGCGTTGAAGACGATTTTTTGCATGTCCACCTCCACCCAGCGGACGCGAAGTGGGTGGAAGAACCGGAAGTCCTGTCTTTTCATGATGACAAATCCTGACTGAATGCCAGTATCAGCGCCCGGGCCGCGTCCGAATGGGCCTTGCGCGCTTCGGGAATGACGCGCCCCATCTTGATGAATTCATGGGTGACACCACGGTAGATTTCAAGGTCAACCACAACGCCCGCGGCCCTCAATTTATCCGCGTACAGCACACCTTCATCAACGAGCGGGTCGCATTCGGCCAAGCCTATCCAGGCCGGCGCTACATCGTCCACATCCTCGGCATTGAGCGGCGCAAAACGCCAGTCGTCGCGGTCTGCCGGGCTGCGCACATACTGGCTGAAAAACCAGGTGATCTGTGCTTCACCCAGTACAAAGCCGTTGGCGAACCGCTTGTGGGCGTCTGTATCCTGATGTGATGCGCAACCAGGGTAAAACAGAAGCTGCAAAGAGAGCCTGATCTTCGCATCGCGCGCAAGAATTGCACACATGGTGGCCAGGGTTCCCCCTGCGCTGTCCCCGCCTACGGCGACGTGCCTTGTGTCAAGGCCCAGGGTAGCCCCGTGACCAACGAGCCACTGAAGGCTGTCCCATGCATCGTTTGCAGCCGTGGGGAACTGATGTTCGGGCGCGAGGCGGTAATCCACTGAGACAACTGCACAATGCGCGAGGCGAGCCAGTTGGCGACAAAGAGCATCATGCGTGTCAATGCTGCCGACAGTGAAGCCACCCCCGTGAAAGTACATCAGCACAGGTAAAGCACCATGTTCAGGCGCATAAAGTCTCGCCGCCACACGATGGTTGTCCCGCATGGTGATTTCAAAATCTTCCACCCGTGGCAGGGTAGCCCTTGGAATTTCGAGCACGCCTGAACCCGCTTCATAAGCAGCACGGGCCTGATTGGGCGAAAGTTTGTCGAAAGATGGGCGGCCGGCCCGCTCCATGCGCACAATCACGTCGCGCATGGCATGCGTGAGCAGGGATGAGGGACTTGTCCAGGGGGGGGTCATGAGTCTGCGGGTTCAGGCATTAAAGTAAGGGATTCTGGAAGGCTTCCGGATGCAATTTAATCGCACAGCACCTGAAGCCGGCACATCGTACAACGTCCCGCGAGCCCACAAACAACCATGTCCCTCATCTACTACGTTACCCAGATCCAGTTTGACTTCGGCGCCATCAAGTTGCTGAAGGAGGAATGCGCACGTGTCGGCATCACCCGGCCGCTTGTCGTGACCGATGCGGGTGTCAAGGCCGCCGGCGTCCTGCAAAAGGCTCTGGATGTACTGACGGGCATGCCCGTCACCGTGTTTGACCAGACACCTTCAAACCCTACGGAGGCTGCAGTCATGGCTGCGGCTGCACTTTACAAATCAAGCGGCTGCGACGGCCTTATTGCTGTTGGCGGTGGATCTGCCATTGACTGCGCCAAGGGTGTCGCGATTGCAGCGACACACGAGGGTTCATTGACTACTTACGCCACCATCGAAGGCGGTTCGGCAAAAATCACGGAGCGAGCTGCCCCGCTGATTGCTGTGCCCACCACCAGCGGCACCGGCAGCGAGGTGGCACGAGGCGCCATCATCATTGTTGACGACCACCGCAAACTGGGCTTTCACTCCTGGCATCTGGTTCCCAAGGCTGCCATCTGCGACCCCGAGCTCACATTCGGCCTGCCTGCAAAGCTGACCGCAGCCACAGGCATGGACGCCATCGCGCACTGCATGGAAACCTTCATGTCCGCGGCCTTCAACCCGCCCGCAGACGGCATTGCGCTTGACGGTCTGGAGCGAGGCTGGGCACATATCGAGCGCGCGACACGTGATGGCAGCGACCGGGAGGCCCGGCTCAACCTCATGAGCGCATCCATGCAGGGCGCCATGGCTTTCCAGAAGGGCCTGGGCTGCGTGCACTCCCTCAGTCACAGCCTGGGCGGTGTCGACCCCCGCCTGCATCACGGCACGCTCAATGCGATGTTTCTGCCGGCCGTTGTCACTTTCAACTCGGGTGCCGAATCAGTCCAGAGGGACAAGCGACTGGCGCGCATGGCCCGTGCGATGGGTCTGGCTTCAGCAGGCGATATCCAGGAAGCCATTCGCGACATGAACGGCAGGCTGGGCCTGCCCTCCGGGCTGAAAGCCATGGGCGTGGAGACTTCGATGTTTGGAAAAATCATCGAGGGCGCGCTGGCCGACCATTGTCACAAAACCAACCCGAGGCTGGCGTCGGTTGCCGATTACGAGCGAATGCTCGAAACATCAATGTAATCAGCTGGATCGGATGGCATGAAAGCTGCTCAGTCCGAACCCTGCAATTTGCGATCAAACAACTGGGAAATCATGGCTTCAATCAATTTCATGGGTGGCGAAAAAGGCGGCGTGGGCAAGTCAGTTACCGCAAGGGTGCTGGCGCAGTACTTCATCGACAAGGGCGTGCCCTTCATGGGTTTTGACACCGACCGGTCGCACCATTCCTTCAACCGTTTTTATGCGGACTACGCCTCACCCGTCGTGGTGGACAGCTACGAGGGCCTTGACCTCATCGTTGCGGCTTTTGAAGACAACCCGGAGCAAAGCGCGATTGTTGATCTGGCGGCCCAGACTTCTGCGCCCCTGGCGCAGTGGATCAAGGACGCCAGCCTCTTCGAGGTGTTTGCCGATATGGGCGTTACCGTGAACCTCTGGCACGTGATGGACGATGGCCGTGATGCTGTCGACCTACTGGGCAGGCTGGTCGACACCTACGGGCCTGGACCCAACTACGTGGTCGTGCAGAACCATGGCCGCGGATCAAACTTTTCACTGCTGCAAAATTCGCTGGCCTTGCAGAAGGCGGAGGCTGTGGGCGCCCAGGTGATCGAGCTGCCGCGCCTGAACGATGCCGCCATGCGCAAGATAGACCAGCACAATACCAGCTTCTGGAAAGCCATCAATGACCGGGACAGCGAAGAGGCATTGGGCCTGCTGGAGCGGCAGCGGGTCAAGACCTGGCTGAAGAACTGTTACGAGGTTTTTGACAAGGTGTTTGCCGGGGCACGCTAATCTCCGCTCTCCAGACAGGCACGGGCCATGAATGCTCCCGCACTCACGGCCCGTCCCCCCATCTTTCTCCTTCTTCTCTTTCCCGGCTTATTGCGGCTGCAGACCAAGTTCCTTGACAGTTTTGGCCCATGCCTGGCGCTCCGACGCCATGAAATCAGCAGCATCCTTGACTGAGCCAGGTGTGGTGTAAACGCCCAGGTCAGCCAGCTTCGCCACCACATCAGGCATCTTCAACACCGTGTTGATGTCTGCATTGACCTTGTCGATGATGGCTTGCGGTGTGCCCTTTACGGCCAGCAGGTTGAACCAGCCAATTGCCTGCACGCCCGGATAGGTTTCACTCACAGACGGTACCTGTTCGTAACCGGGCAGTCTCTGCTTTGAGGTGACTGCAATCGCACGCAGCTTGCCTGCCTTGATGTGTGGCACCAGCGCAGGAAGGCCATCCACCAGCACCTGGCTCTCACCCGCAAGCGCCGAGGTGACTGCTGCTGTCGAGCCGTTGTAGGGCACCACATGCAGCTTCATGCCTGCTGCGGCACTCACCATTTCACCAGCCAGGTGGGGTGTGCTGTTGGGCAGTGGAATGGCGAAGTTCAGTTTGCCGGGCTGGCTTTTCGCAAGTTTGACGAAGTCTGCAAAGTTGCTCACGCCGGTCGAAGGGCTCACCGCAATCATCATCGGGGATGTGCCTATGGTGGCGACAGGCACCACGTCGGTATCGAGGTTGTATTGCGGATTTTTGTACAGGTGCGGGGTCAGTGTGGCCACGGTGGCAACAACCAGCGCAAAGGTGTAGCCGTCGGCGGGCGAGCGCACAAATGCGCTCATGGCTGGAATGCCGCCTGCACCGGCGCGGTTCTCGATCACAACGCCCTGCCCCCATGCGGGTGTCAGCTTCTCGCCAACGATGCGGGCAACAATGTCAACGGCCGATCCGGCTGGCAAGGGGACTATGAATTTGACGGGCTTTGTCGGCCACGTCTGTGCGCTGACCGTACCAGCCAAAATGCAGGTCGCGACAAGCGCCAAAAGGCGGGAAGTTTTAAAAGTGTTCATTGTCTCTCCTTGAAGTCATTGGTTTTATCCAGGCAACACCTGTCACTGGCACCCTCCGGAACCATGCATGACAGGCTTGCGATTTATATGTGGCGTGACCTGCTTGCGGTAACGCCTTCCCTGAGCGGTATGTTTTTTAGTAGGCGCCTTTGGGCTCAAGCCCAAGCATGTGTTGGCCGACCAGCGTGCTGACGGCATCCCAGTTCAGGGTGATGTGCTGGGCGATCGCATTACCGTCACGCCACATGCGCTGGATGGGCTGGTCAAGCGCCAGGCCGGTTGCCCCGACAGTCGTGAAGATTTCCTGCAATGCCGCGTGTGAGCGTTTGGCAGCGTAGGCATGGCCACGACGGTTGCGGATGCGTTTATCCACACTGATGCCCTGCCCTGATACGGCCATGCGTTCGACTTCTGCGGTGTCACGATCCAGAACCAGACGTGCTGCATCCACGTCGGCCGCTGCTTCGGCCAGCCGCGACTGCACGTGCGCAAACTGGTTCAGGCGATTGCCACCGCCACCTGCACCACCACGCGTGACCCGCGTGCTGCAAAGCTCTACAAACAACTCAACCGCGCCCTGTGCATTGCCGAGCAGTGGCGATACCAGGCAAATCGGCATGACAGACAGGAAGGGAATGCTGTACATCGGGTTGGCGTTCACCTCTGCACCTGGTGGTTTTCCGGAGGACGCCTGGGGGAAAGTCAGCTTGCGGTGGGCCGGTACAAAGACGGGCTTCTGAATCAGCACTGCCTTGGAACCCGTCCCGGCCTGCCCCGCGTTAAACCAGTCATCCTCTATCGTCCAGTCCGAGCGTGGCACCAGCAGAAAACACCCGGTGGGAGGCGCACCTTTTTCTGCGGGCGGCAACTGCACACCCAGGACTGCCCATTGGGAGTTGTCCACATTCGACGCCCAGCGCCATTTGCCGTGGATCATGTAGCCGCCATCCACAACCTCAGCCATCATCACTGGCGCATAGGAACCGCACATCAGGGCATTGGGATCCTGGCCCCAGACATCTTCCTGAGCCTGCGCCGGAAACAGCGACAGCAGCCACTGGTGAATGACGCCGAGCGAGCAGGCCCATGCCGATGAAGAGCAGCCGCGACCCAGTTCGCTGATCAGGTCGATCAGGGCGGTGAAGCCGTATTCGTAGCCACCATAGCGGCCCGGTTGCAGCAGCTTGAAAAAACCGGCCTCACGGAAGCGGTTGCACATTTCTTCGGACAGCCGGCGGTTGGCCTCCGTCTGCTGGCCCAGTGCGCGAAGCTCAGGCACCATGGCAGCCGCTGCGGCAACAAGGCTTTCGATGGTGGGTGCGCCAGCCACCGGGCTGATGCGGCCCGGCGCATTGACCGCATTGGCGGCCTGGTTGGTGATGTTGAAACTCATGTCTTGTCTCCTTGATTCAGTTGTGGTGTATCAGGCGTAAACCGGGGCGATGTCGAAATAGATACGCAGTGAGCTCACCAGGTCACCTTGCCGCTCCAGCATCGTCACAACGGGAATCGTGACCTGCTTGCCATCCTTGCGCAGGTATTCGACTTTCGCTTCGAGGCATGTGATGCCCTTGGCTTCAACGACATTCACGAAGTTGTGCTTGATGCCGTTGATGGTCGAAAAAAGGTAACCGATGCCACCTTTGGCAGCCTCACGGCCTTTCATGGGCGGGTTGTTGCCCACCTTTAGTTCAACGTCCGGTGTGAGGCCCGCAACAAAGGCGTCGAGGCGCATGGCATCCACATTCGCATACAAATCCGAGAACCAGTGTTTCATGATGTTGTTTCTTTCTGTGGTTGGTTGAATCAGGCGGGCTGCGTAGCGGCCGTCATCTTGCGAATGGCTTCCAGCGTGGCGCCCACGGCCTTGAGGTAGTCTTTCTCCATGCTCTCGCGGAACTCGCGCTCCTTGTCGCTGCCCGACGCAGCGTCTACCAGTTGCAACGCGAAACTGAAACGCAAACGCATGTCATCGCCGTCACCCAGCACTTCATTGACGATGAATCCGTCTGCGTTGCCTGACTCACGCACGAACACCACTTTTTCTTTCGGGAAGAAGGTGATGCGTTCGCGGGCGTCTTCACCACGGAAAACAATGTCGCGCACCAGGCCGTTCGCCGTACGCTGCACCACCTCGCATTTGGACATGCTGGGCACAAAAGGCAGCGCATTTTCAGCCTTCATGAGAAGACCTTTCCAGACATCGTTCTTGCTGAGTTTTGGCAAAGCCGGGTCGTTATTGACCATTACTTCGCTTGATACGTAAATCATTTCATCTCCTTGTTAATTGTGTTGAACGCTCCCCTTGCGCCTCACCGGGGACCGGACATGGCGGACCTTTTTCTGCAGCGCCAGCTGTAATAGTTCAAGTCGCCAGCACAGCAGAACGGGCTGAATAATATTTCTGGGCCTGCAGGCCGTACAGGCAGGTTTATGAATGTCTGGCATTGACGGACTTGATTGGTTTGTCGCCGTCACTGAAGCGCCAGAGGCGTGGCGCGGGTTTACCCGGGATGCCCATGCGTTTGGCAAATGTGATCCATTTATCAAGCACGTGTGCACAATAAAAAACCTGCAGCGCCCTTTCACAGGTGCTGCAGGTTTTTTCATTTTTTGCGTGACTGCCCGCCGCTGGCAGGCCAGGTATCAATCAGGACAATTCGATGTCACCCGCTGTCATGTAGGCCCACAGACGTTCGGCAATCCTGCCGTCCCACGTCGCGCGATTTGCAGCGGAAGCTGCATCGGCAAACGTCACGTGGGCTTCTCCTCTTGCAGCGCGCACGGCAAGCTCCACACGTGCCGAGTCTTCGAGCAGCCATGCCAGCGAAACGGCTTTCTGCATCGTGTCTGCCGCAGTCACGGCCCCGTTCACGCCGACGATCACAGCGCTGGCATCGCCCATGACATCTGCCACACCACTGGCTGCAGCGTCGTTGCGGACCAGTGCCGGGTCCATCCACATCGGAGCCTTTGGATAAAAATAGGATGAAAAGCCGTGCCGGGCGGACGGGCTGTGCCCCATGGCCGCAAGTGCCATGACCTGGGGTGACAGGAAACGGCAAATGGCTTTTATCTCCTTGCGCCGGCGGTAGATCTGCTGGTGCATGCGCACCTCACCCAGCACACCCTCAGGCAGCGGGCCATCAATAGTCACAACCGTCCCTGGTTCACCTGCCTTGATCAGGCCCATGGGTTGGGGCGCACAGACCAGAAACTCGTCATCGGACAGCCGCTGGCTACAGTGGCCAAATGCTGTTACCAGACCCGCTTTGGCCAGTGCCCTGGCCGCAATCCGGACAAGGCGCTGCTGCTCTTGCGTGGCAACAATACTCATGCTGCTTTTTGACTGGTGGCTTGCGTATCCCGCTGCTTGAGCAGGTCAAGTGCGACATCGACGATCATGTCTTCCTGACCTCCCACCATGCGCCTCTTGCCCAGCTCGACCAGGATGTCCACCGTCGGTATGCCGTATTTTTTTGAGGCGACTTCAGAGTGGCGCAGGAAGCTGGAATACACGCCGGCATAGCCCAGCGCCAGCGTCTCACGGTCCACCCGCACAGGGCGGTCCTGCAAGGGGCGAACAATATCGTCAGCCGCATCCATCAGGCGATAGAGGTCGCAGCCGTGCTTCCAGCCCAGGCGATCTGCCGCAGCGATGAACACTTCGAGCGGTGCGTTGCCTGCGCCTGCACCCATGCCGGCCAGGCTGGCATCTACACGGTCGCAGCCCTCTTCCACGGCAACGATGCTGTTGGCTACACCCAGGCTGAGGTTGTGGTGGGCGTGCATACCTGTCTCGGTCTCAGGTTTGAGGACCTCCTTGAAGGCTCGGAAACGATCACGCACGTCGTTCATGCTCAGTGCGCCGCCGGAGTCGACCACATAACAGCAGGTCGCACCATAGCTTTCCATCAGCTTGGCCTGTTCCGCCAGACCCTTGGGCGTCTGCATGTGGCTCATCATCAGAAAGCCGACTGCCTCCATGCCCAGGTTGCGGGCGTATTCGATGTGCTGGCGCGAGACATCCGCTTCGGTGCAATGCGTGGCCACGCGCACCACGCGTGCACCTGCGTTGTACGCGGCTTTGAGGTCATGAACGGTCCCGATGCCGGGCAAGAGCAAGGTAGTGATCTTCGCGCGCTTGACGACGCTGGCCACGGCCTCGATCCACTCGAGGTCGGTGTGGGCACCAAAGCCGTAATTGAAGCTGCCGCCCTGCAGGCCATCGCCGTGCGCGACTTCGATGGAGTCAACACCCGCCGCATCCAGCTCGGCCGCGATCTGGGCTGCCTGGGCCGTGGTGTACTGGTGTCGGATGGCGTGGCTGCCATCGCGCAGCGTGACGTCGGAGATATAGATTTTTTTGTTGATGTTCATGGTCTTGGTCATGCAATTCAGGCTGGTTGGGCCAGGGCGTCGCCTTTTGCGCCTTTTGTCGCCAGCGTCGGGGCAATGCGTTCAGCCGCGGCCATGGCTGCCGAGGTCATGATGTCGAGGTTGCCGGCATAGGACGGCAGGTAGTGCGCAGCACCTTCTACCTCCAGGAAGATGGAGGTCTTCAAGCCCGAGAACGTACCCAGGCCCGGGATGTGCAAGGGCTTGTCTGCGGGGATGCGCTCGAACTGCACCTTCTGTTTCAGCCGGTAGCCGGGCACGTAGCTGTGCACCGCCTTCACCATGGCTTCGACCGACGCTTCAACCGCGGCCTCGCTGGCGTCTTCGGACAGGCAATAAACAGTGTCGCGCATGATGAGCGGTGGCTCGGCCGGGTTCATCACGATGATGGCCTTGCCCTTGCCTGCCCCGCCTATCACTTCAATAGCTTTGGAGGTTGTTTCGGTGAATTCGTCGATGTTGGCGCGTGTGCCGGGGCCTGCTGACTTGCTGGCAATGGAGGCGACGATCTCGGCGTAATGCACCTTTGCCACGCGCGAGACCGCTGCGACCATGGGAATGGTGGCCTGGCCGCCGCAGGTGACCATGTTGAGATTGGATGCCGCCAGGTGTTCATCGAGGTTGACGACCGGTATGCAATAAGGGCCAATGGCCGCCGGTGTGAGGTCAATCACCCGGATGCCGGGTTTGGCCTGACGCAGCAGCTTTTCGTGCTGGACGTGCGCGCCGGCGCTGGTCGCATCGAACAGGATATCGATGTCCCTGAAGATGGGCAGCTTGATGAGGCCTTCAACGCCGCCGTCGCAGGCCTCGACGCCCATGCGCCGCGCGCGGGCAAGGCCGTCTGATGCCGGGTCTATGCCCACCATCGCACCCATCTCTATGTTTTTGCCGTGGCGCATGACCTTGATCATCAGGTCCGTCCCGATGTTGCCCGACCCCACGATGGCTACCTTGATTTTCCTGCTCATAAATTCTTTCGCTGTCTGTTGTCTTCAAAACTGTTGGGGCGAGTCAGGCCCTGATGGAGAACTCGAATTCACCGATGTTTTCTATCCACTGTTTAACCACGTCACCAGGCCGAAGGAATTTCTTGCGCGCCATGCCAACGCCGGCGGGTGTCCCCGTCAGGATGACATCGCCGGGCTGCAAGGTGATGCAGGACGACAGATGTTCTATCTGGTCTGCGATGTCAAAAATCATCTGGCCGGTATTGGAGTCCTGCATCAACTCGCCATTGACCCAGAGCTTCATGCCCAGGTTCATCGGGTCACCGATAAATCGTGTCGGCGTGATGGCCGGGCCCATGGGGCAGGATCCGTCAAAGGACTTCTGCCCTATCCAGTCCCACTTGAAGGGCGACTCCACCGGCACCCCGTCGCGGCCCACATGGTCACGGGCCGACAGGTCGTTGGCAACGGTATAGCCCGCCACGTAGTCCGCGAAGTCCTTTGCCGCCACATTCTTCGCAACCTTGCCGATGACGACCGCCAGTTCAAGCTCCCAGTCCAGCATCTGTGTGCCGCGCGGCAGGGCAACGACTGCGCCCGGCCCCACGACCGTCGGGCCGGTCGCCTTCAGGCTGAACCATGGTTTGAGGCCCCTGGCCTTAGGGTCGGCATCGAGCGGCATGCCCAGTGTCGCTTTCATTTCAGCAACATGGTCCTTGTAGTTGGCGCCTGCGAAATAGATATTTCGCGGATTCGGCAGGGGCGCGAGAAATTTCAGCGCTGCGACCGGTTCACGCCCCGCCAGTTTGGCTGCCAGACCATCGAGTTTGGAATCGGCATCGGCCCAGTCGGCGAGGACTTCCAGTGTGTGCGTGAACCGGCCCGACGGATAGGCCTTGTTGCCGCTCAACAGGCCGGTCTTGCTGCCTGCGGGCGTTTCAAACGTGACGAGCTGGAGCATCAGGCGAGTTCCGTCCGTACCCTGATTTCTTCAAGGGCTTCAAATGTGCGGCCGTCTTTCATGGCAAAACGATCACCGTAGTCGAACAGGTCGTCGTGCTGGAAACCGCTTTCGTAATACTGGATCTCCCACCAGTTGTGGTCCAGGTCAATCATGTAAAACGAATACACGCCATGCATGTCCTGAGGTGGCAGGACCTTGCGTATCTTGTATTCGTCCTGGTACTTCACGGCGTTTTCATAGGCCTGGTCGACCTCTTCCCTGGTCTTGACGTCCACGCCCCAGTGGTTGAGCAGGTGAACCGGTTTGAGCTGGTCGCCGACCTCCACACAGACGATGTGAAAGCGCATCGCCAGGCGAATCGCCATGGCGGGCTTGCCGTGTCGTACACATTCCAGTCCCAGGAACTCCTCATAAAAGCGCCGTGACTCAACCAGGTTGTAGCACTCCAGCGTGCCATGGCTCAGGCAGAAAGGCTTGACGATGGATTTCGTTTTGGGAAGGTCGACGCGGCAATTCGGTGGCAGTGTCAGCATGGGTGTCTCCTTGATGGCAACAAAATTTCAGGCGGCCTTGTCGGCCGTGGTGAGGAAGGCATCGGCGTAGAACGCGGCCTCGGGCAGTTTGCAGTTCGCAGCGAAGTCCCGCCGGGCAGAGTCGATAACCACGGGTGAACCGCAGGCATATACCTCCAAACCGCTCATGTCCGGAAAGTCCTGCATCACGGCCTGGTGAACAAAACCGGTGCGCCCTGTCCATTTGTCTGAGGCGGCCGGTTCGCTCAACACCGGTATGAAGGTGATGTGCGGATGCGTTTTGGCCCAGCCTTCAGCCAGCTCGCGCATATAAATGTCTTCCCTGCGGCGTCCGCCCCAGTAGAGCGTGATGGGCCGGGTGAAGCCTTTGCGAAGGCTGTACTCGATGATGGACTTGATGGGCGCAAAGCCCGTGCCGGACGCCAGCATGACGATGGGCTTGTCGCTCTTTTCACGCAGGAAGAAGGAGCCCAGCGGGATTTCAATCCGGTGAATATCCCGCACCTGCATTTTGTTGAACACATAGTCTGTGAACTGGCCGCCCGGCGTCAGGCGCACATGCAATTCAAGCTGCCGCACGCCATTGTTGGTGGGCGGGTTGGCAATCGAGTAACTGCGGCGGCTGCCGTCCTTGCGTATGAACTCGACATACTGGCCGGCGCGGAACACCAGCGGCTCGTTCATCGGCAAGCCGACCCTGACCAGCATCACGTCAGGTGCAACCTTCTCGGCCCTGAGAATACGGGCCGGCATGTATTTGGACCTGATGGCATCGCCGGCATCAATCTCCGTGACCTCAATCACCAGGTCTTCCAGCGGCGTAGCGCAGCACAGCAGCGCATAGCCTTTGGCCTTGTCTTCTTCAGACAGGTATTTGGGGTGTACAGGCCCAAAGTCGACCTTGCCCTTGACGACCTTGCCTCTGCAGGTATTGCAGACCCCCGAGCGGCAGCTGTAGGGCATGAAGAGACCGGCATCGAGTCCGGTTTTCAGGATGGGGGCGCCCGTCGGGCATTCATAACTGTGGCCCGAGGGCTGTAGCGTGATCGTAGGCAATTTGTCTCCTGCTGTTTATCTGGTCTTTGTCGGTTTATTTTCTGAACTCCGGGATGTCGGGCCTGGAACCCCACATGCAAAAGGAACTAGGTTCGAACGGGAACTGGCGCGGCTGGTAGCCCGGGTCCGTGATGGAGCATACGCCGCTCGAATACTCATACACAACCCCATCCGGCCCTTCAAAGTAGAGAAACATCGCCCCGGACGTGGGATGCCTGCCAGGCCCGAAAACAACCTTGATCCCTTCTGACTGCAGCAAATACCACGACCGCATGATGTCGTCGATGGACTTGACCTGATGGTTGATGTGCTGCACGCCGGCATGGGACGACGGGAAGAGGGCTATCTTGTGATGCACCTCGTCAATGCGTAGCAGCGGTGCCTGGCCAATGCGGTCACTGACCCTTGCACCGAGAATTTCCGTCCAGAAAAGTTCGTCGCGTACAGCATCGGTGGTGCGCATGCCTACATGTGAAAAGCCCTGGTTGCCCGAATCGCGGGTCGGAAAAAATCGCTCGCCGCCGTGGTGGGGTCCGGCGACCAGGTCTATTGAGTTGCCAGTCGGGTCCCTGAAATTGATGAAGGCGCGGACACGGCGCTCGTCGCATTCATCCGCCGTTCCGCGATGAACGCTGTGGCCGGCGTTTTCAAGTTCGCTGGCAGCGGCCTCCATGACCTTTTCATCGATGACTTCAAAGCCCGTCGTATGGTCATGCGGGTCACCATTGAAGTACACCAGTGTGTGGTCGCGGTCATCGCTGCGAAAGTAAACCTGCTCAGATGTTTTGGGGTTGCCGCGCCTGGCCCCTTCCCTCAGGCCCAGTATTTTTTCTGCGTAGCGCGTTGCTCCGGTCAGGTCGGCCGTACCCAGACGGACGTACCGAATATCATGCAAATGGATCACGTTGCTCCTTGGCAATGGAGGGTCAAGATTAGTTGACCGCAACGTTATCAGCGCCCCCTGGACTCCACCAGCCAGCCAGCCGAATTCGCGCTATTGAGCGCTTGAATGTTTGCAGGTATACCGCCGCTCCGGAGCCCCATCAACCCTGAAAGTTCGCCTGGAACTGTGACCGCAGCCACTGAATGGCCGGGTCCTGATGGAAGCGCGCGTGCCAGTACTGGTTGATGTCGATGCGCGGCACATCCAGCGGCAGGTCAAACAGCTGCACGTCCACCAGGCCAGAGAAGGCCTGGCCCAGGCGTGACGGGATGGTGAGGACAAGATCGGTGCCCGCCACTATGCTTGAGAGACCCATGGAGTGCGCGACACGCAAACCTACCCGCCGCTTGACGCCATGCTTGGCGAACTCCGTGTCCAGCATGGCTTCGAGTGTGTGGTGGCTGGCAGCGGCAGGCAGGTAGACGATGTGTGACGCATCAAGGTAAGCCTCGAGTGTCAGGCTGC
Organism: Polaromonas sp.; assembly: GCF_016185115.1. Lineage (GTDB taxonomy): Bacteria > Pseudomonadota > Gammaproteobacteria > Burkholderiales > Burkholderiaceae_C > Polaromonas. The sequence goes on from NZ_JACPOF010000004.1 coordinate 452,431, forward strand.
CGCTGCTGGTGGCCGCATGGCCTCGCCGCAGCATCACCACATAGTTCTCCTGGAAGATGCGCTGCGCATAGAAGTTGGGGCCGAAATCGGCAAAGTAACCGATAGCCAGGTCAATTTCACCGGTGCCCAGCGCCACCTGGGTATGGTCGGGAAACATGTCCACGGTGGCAAGCTGTACCCCCGGCGCCACTGTCTGGAAGCTGCTCATCAGTTGGGGCAAAAATACCCGCTGCGCCACCTCCGTCATGCAGACCCTGAAGCAGCGGGTTGATGTTTGCGCATCAAAATGCCGCTTGTCTTCGAGTGCCTGCCGCAGCTGCAACAGGGCCTCCTGCACAGGGGCGCCCAGCCGCAGTGCCAGCGGCGTGGGCTGCATGGAGCCCTGGGTGCGGACAAAGAGCTGGTCGTTGAAGTATTCCCGCAAACGTGTGAGGGCATTGCTCATGGCGGGCTGCGACAGCCCTACATCGTCAGCCGCCCGCGTGACGCTTTCGGTTCTGAGGATGGCGTCGAACACCAGCAGTAAATTGAGATCGAGGGAATTGAGTTTCATAGGTGAGTCACTGGGCCGCTATCTTGCCATCGGGGCCGTGTGAAAAGCCCTTGCAGCCCATTCAATTGGCGAATAGTTGCCATTTCCTCCGCGCAATGGACAAGGCCGGATCACGCATGGACACTATCTTCCGTTGGCCGGGTATGCCAGTCAATTAGCGACTACCCGAAGCAGGCCGTGGCCGGTGCGCCAGCAAAAAACGACAAGACCGAAAAGAAATACATGACATCCAGCGTAAAGCAGACACAGCAATTCATAGACGGACAGTTCACGCCGGGCACATCAGGCAAGACCTTTCCCAACATCAACCCCATCAACGGAAAGCTCAACAGCAATATCTGCGAGGCCTCCAAAGCCGACGTGAACGCGGCGGTGGCTGCTGCGAAGGCGGCACTGACAGGTCCGTGGGGCAAGATGCCTGTCGAGGCGCGGACCAACATGCTGCATGGCGTGGCCGCAGAAATCTCCCGCCGCTTCGACGACTTCCTGCAGGCTGAAATTGCCGACACCGGCAAGCCCACCAGCATTGCCTCGCATATCGACATTCCGCGCGGTGCAGCCAACTTCAAGGTCTTTGCCGATGTGGTGAAGAATGTGCCGACCGAAAGCTTTCACCTCGATACCCCTGATGGCCGCGGCGCACTCAACTACGGCGTGCGTGTGCCCAAGGGTGTGATCGGCGTCATCAGTCCGTGGAATTTGCCGCTGCTGCTGATGACCTGGAAAGTCGGCCCGGCGCTGGCCTGCGGCAACACCGTCGTCGTCAAACCATCTGAAGAAACACCCTCCACCGCCACCCTGCTCGGCGAGGTCATGAACACCGTCGGGGTGCCGCCCGGCGTGTACAACGTCATCCACGGCTTTGGCCCGGACTCTGCCGGTGAGTGGCTGACCCAGAACCCCGATGTCAACGCCATAACCTTTACCGGCGAAACCCGTACCGGCGAAGCCATCATGAAGCAGGCTGCCAACGGTGTGCGCCCCGTGTCGTTCGAACTGGGCGGCAAGAACGCCGGCGTTGTCTTTGCCGATGCGGATTTTGAAGCGGCCGTTGATGGCATCTCCCGCGCGGCCTTTGCCAACAGCGGCCAGGTCTGCCTGGGCACAGAGCGTGTGTTTGTGGAGCGCAGCATCTTCGACAGGTTTGCACAGGCGCTGAAGAAAAAAGCCGAAGGTTTTGTCTTTGGTGACCCCATGAACCCGGCCACCACCATGGGCCCGCTCATCAGCAAGGAACACCGTGACAAGGTGCTGGGCTATTTTGCGGCCGCCAAAACCCAGGGCGCCACCATCATCGCCGGCGGCGGCATACCCAGGGTAGCGGCTGAATATGAAGGCGGCCATTGGGTGCAGCCCACCATCTGGACCGGCCTGCCGCAGGATTCAAGCGTCATACGCGAAGAAATCTTCGGCCCTTGCGTACACCTGGAGCCCTTCGACGCGGAGGAGCAGGCCGTCAACATGGCCAATGACACGCCTTACGGCCTGGCCACCACCATCTGGACGACGGACCTGGCGCGCGCGCATCGCGTGGCGGGCAGGATCAACGTCGGCATCACCTGGATCAACTGCTGGTTTCTGCGCGATTTGCGCACCTCATTTGGCGGCCAGGGCCTTTCCGGCATAGGCCGTGAAGGCGGAGTGCATTCGCTCGAGTTCTACACCGAGCTGCGCAACGTCTGCGTCAAACTGTAAGAACGACACAAGGACAACATGGCACTGAACCACAAACTCTGCGACGAGCTCGGTGACGAGCTTTATGACGCCTGGCGGGGCAACCGCATGCTGGCGCCGCTGATTGAGCGCATTCCCGGCATCACGGTAGACGATGCCTACCGCATACAGCTGCGCACCATTGCGCGCCGCATCGAGGCGGGTGAGCGCCACGTCGGCAAAAAGGTCGGCCTGACGGCGGGTGTGGTGCAGCGCATCTTCGGTGTTGACCAGCCAGACTTCGGCCACCTGCTGTCCGGCATGAGTTACTCCGACGGCGCCACCATCGACAGCAAAAAGTTCATCCAGCCCAAGGGCGAAGGCGAGCTCGGCTTCATCCTCAAGCGCGACCTCATGGGCCCGGGCATCACCAATGCTGACGTGATTGCCGCCACCGAATGTGTGGTGCCCTGTTTCGAGATCGTCGATTCGCGCATACAGGACTGGAAGATCAAGGTCCAGGACACCGTGGCCGACAACGGCTCATCTGCGGCATTTGTAGTTGGCGACAAAGCGGTCTCGCCGACCAAACTCGACCTCACCACGCTGGGCATGGTGCTTGAGAAAAACGGCGAAATCATCGGTACCGGTGCGGGCGCCGCCACGCTGGGCAACCCGGCCAATGCCGTGTCCTGGCTGGCGAATGCGCTTGGCGCTTACGGCATCGGCCTGAAGGCTGGCGAGCTGGTGTTGTCGGGTTCGCTCTCCATCATGTTCCCCATTGCGGCCGGTGACCACCTGCGCATGACCATCGGCAAGCTGGGTTCAGCCTCCTGCCGGTTCTCGTAGACCTCAGGAAAATATTCATATGTCTCTCGATCAAAAAACAATCCTCGCGCTGGCAGAGCGTCTTGAAAACGCCGAGCTGCAGCGCAGTGACATCGTCAAGATCACCGACGACCACCCCGACATGGACTGGGAAGACGCCTACGCCATCCAGTACGCCATACGCAAGCGCAAGCTGGACCGCGGCAGCAAGCTGGTCGGCCTGAAGATGGGCCTGACCTCGTTTGCCAAGATCAAACAGATGGGCGTTGAAGAACCCATCTTCGGCTTTCTGGTCAGCGACTATGTCCGCCAGGACGGCGGCGCCATCGAGTTCGACCAGCTGATCCATCCCAAGGTCGAGGCCGAGATTGCCTTTGTGCTGAAGTCTGCACTGTCAGGCCCGGGCTGTCATGTCGGCGACGTGCTGGCCGCCACCGATTTCATCGTGCCGGCCATCGAGGTGATCGACTCACGCTACCGCGACTTCAAGTTCGACCTGAAAAGCGTGGTGGCCGACAACTGCTCGTCAGCCCGTTTTGTGACCGGCGGCCATGCGCGCAAGCCCCAAGACCTGGACCTGCGCAACATGGGCATCGTGCTTGAGAAAAACGGCGAGGTCATCGCCACGGCGGCAGGCGCTGCGGTGCTGGGCCACCCGGCTGCCAGCGTCGCCATGCTGGCCAACATGCTGGGCAAGCGCGGTGAACACATTCCGGCCGGCACCTTTGTCATGACCGGCGGTGTGACCGAGGCTTACGCTGTGGCGCGTGGTGATTCGATCACCGCCCGCTTCCAGGACATCGGTTCCGTATCCATGCGCTTTACCTGAGGAGCCGCCATGCCATTTCTGCTGGTCAAGATCATGGAAGGCCGCCCGCCTGAAAAAATTGAAGCGCTGATTGAAGCGCTGACTGAAACCGCTGCGCGCACGCTGGATGCACCCAAAGAAACCGTGCGTGTGCTGGTCGAGGAAGTCCCGAAGACGCACTGGGGCATTGGCGGCAAGAGCGCCAGGGCGCTGGGGCGTTAACCGCAAGACACAGTCACAGCCCGGGAGGGGCTTGCGGTCACATATCCGGGGCATCTTGCCCGGGATTATTGCGACATGTCACATCAGAAGAACCTGCGGGCAATGAACCCGCAGCACCCGGACATACCGGGTGACACAGGAGACACAAGATGAGAAAAAACATTGCCCACATGGTGGCGTGCGGAGCGCTGCTCGCCTCTTCCCTGCTTGCTGCCGCCCACAGCCTGGCGCAGGATCTGGTCGTCGGCCAGATTGGCTCGCTGACGGAGAAACCTGTGCCCGAGGTCGTCCAGCTGGGCGAAGGCATGAAAGCGCTGTTTGCCGCAGTCAACGAGCGTGGCGGCATCAACGGCAAACGCATTGATTTCTTCCAGCTTGACGATGCGCTCGACCCCGACCGCTTTGTCGCCCGGTTTGCCGAGGCCATGAAACGCAAGCCCATCGCCCTGCTCTCGCCTTATGGTTCGCCTGCCGTGCAGCGCATGCTGAGCGACAAGCTGCTGGACAACGCCGATGTGGTCGTGCTCAACGCCGTGCCGGGTGCGGAGGCCTTCCGCAAGCCGGGCCACGCGAAGCTGTTTCATGTGCGGGCCGGTGACGGGCAACAAATCCAGCGCATCACCCAGCACATCAAGACCCTGGGCATTGCACGGCTGGGCGTGTTGTATGTGGATGCACCCGGCGGATCGTCGGGCTATTCGGCGGTGGTCGATGCGGCCAGCCAGCTGGGCGGCCTGCAGGTCACGGGCGCCAAAGCGCCGCTAACGCCGGAAGGAATTGATGAGGCAGCCAGGTCGCTGCTGCAGGCCGGGGTACAAAGCACCCTGGTCATTGGCCCGCCGAAGTTCATGGCTACCGGCGTGGCCGCGATGCGCAAGGCCGGCGGCACACAAGCCATCTTCACCATGTCCTACCTGTCACCCGCCGAACTCGTGGCGCGGGCCGGTGGCAGCGCCAAGGGTGTCGGCGTAGCGCAGGCCTTTCCCAACCCCATGGGGGTGACCATGCCGCTGCAGCGTGAGTTCCAGGCCGCCATGCGCAAGGCCTTTCCCGACCTGAAGACCTACTCGGCGTTTCACATGGAAGGTTATATCTGCGCAAAACTGTTTGCCGAAGTCGCCAGAAAAATGAAGCGGCCTTCCGCAGCCGAATTTGCAAAAACACTTGCCAGCATGGGTGAAGTCAACCTGGGCGGTTTCCGGGTGGACTTCTCCGGCGGTTCTGCAGGCAGCCGCTTCGTCGACATTGCAGTCATGAGCGAGGACGGGCGCCTGCGCTACTGAGGTTTTCCAACACTGAACACAAGCGAGCAAAACATGTACTCATGGACAGACATCACCGGCGATGAGCCGCAGACCCTGGACGCCGCGCGCCTGCGCCGGACCTTGGGTTCGTTTCCGACCGGCGTCTGCCTGGTCACCACGGTCTACGAGGGCAAACGTGAGGGCATGACCATCAACTCGTTTGCGTCCGTCTCGCTCTCGCCGCCGCTGGTGCTGTGGAGCATCCGCGACGATGCGCGCAGCGCTGACGCCTTCATCAGCGCGCCCAACTTCATCATCACCGTGCTGACAGACAAACAGCAGGAGCTGGCCATGCACTTCGCCAAACCCGCCGCCGACAAGTTCGAAAAATACGAAGACGAGTTTGCCAACGGCCTGGGCGGCTGCCCACGTTTGAGAGACAGCGTGGCGAGCTTCGAATGCACGACTTACTCACGCTACCAGGAGGGTGACCACACCATTCTTGTGGGCCGGGTACAGGACTTTTCAGGCAGCGATGCCAACCCGCTGATGTTTCATGCCGGGCAGGTCGGGTCTGTGCAGGAAGTGGCTGCAAAGATCGCCAAACAGGCTTGAAGCCTGGGCCCTGGCGGGCCGTGGCAGCTTTCCAGGCAAGCTGATTGCTATATTTTCAATAGCTGCTCACGCACGTATTTATTGGCCTGCAGCCGATTTGATGCCTGAAAATGGCACTTTCTAGGCGTTTTGAACGCCTTTTTCAGACCTGACAAGCGCCAAAACTGGCAAATGTTAACTTCCATATTAACGATGTTAAGTTATGTATTAACATTTGACTCAAAACGATCTGTTTTGGTCTTTGCCCGCTCAAACGGCCCGGCTAGCGTCGAAGGGACTGAGCTGGCAACCAAGTCTTGTCGGCAGGACGTTTAATCTGGAGTTCACGCCAAGCGTTCGTCATTTTTCCGCCACGCATGGCGTTCGAGAGTTGCGCAAACGACGCGTAAATTTCACCGTTCCAAACAATGCTCTCATTCTCGATAGTCGCAATCTTCACCTCGCTGAAATACGTGGTGCGTATCTGAGTTTTTTCGGGCAAAAACAAGGCTTCCCAGTACACCCCGCCGGGCAGTTGCTCTATACCCAAGCTCTCCTTGTTCCTGTCCAAGAAATCAGCCATCACGTCCTCAATTAACCCGCTGATCCCGTGCGGGTGTATTCTGAGCAATGTCGTAACAAGAGAGGTAGGGAGTGGGATCGCTACGAATGCATTGAGATCAGTAGACATATAAGTTTCCTTTTTGATTACTGTAAAAGTATTGTACACAACTTTTACAGTTAATTAAATGGGGCTGTTGGATGCTCAATTTCCTAGCGCTAACGCGAGGTGACCCGATTCACGGTAAGGCAGCGTGAGACGGTTACCCGGCTTTATTGCTACATTTGTTATAGCTGCTCACGTCGTATTTATTGGCCTGCAGCCGATCTGATGCCTGAAAATGGCACTTTTTCGGCGTTTTGAACGCCTTCTTCAGACCTGACAAGCGCCACAAGTGGCAAATGTTAACTTCCATATTAACAATGTTAAGTTGGGTATTAACATTTGGCGGGCGACCTGCTGCGGGCTCACACAGCCGCTCAGCCGTCAAGGAGCCCGGCCTGCGGCCCAAAACGCGCTTTCTCTATCTCCAGCATCCTGAGCTTGGTCGACACGCCGCCGCCCGCAGAGAACCCGCCAGACCCGTTCGCCGCAGCCAGCACCCGGTGGCAGGGCACGATGGGCGCAAACGGGTTGTGTCCCAGCGCCTGGCCTACCGCGCGTGAGGCGCCGGGCTCACCCAGCCTGGCCGCCACTTCGCCATAGGTCAGCGTGCGGCCTGGCGGAATTGCCCTGGTAACCTCGTACACCTTGCGGTTGAAGGGCGGCAGACCCGTCATGTCCAGCGCCACATCGGCCATGTCATCGTGTTTTCCTTCGAGCAAGGCGACCACGCGGGTCATGATGGACTGCACCGCAGGCGGCGGCTCCTGCTCGGCCACGCCCTGAAACCGGCTCTGCATGCGTGTGCGGGTGGCCTGCTGGCTGTCTTCAGGCAAAAAGACGCCCGCCAGAGCGGCATCGCCCGCATTCCATGCGATGCCGCAAAAACCGATGGCGGTTTCAAACAGCGCAAAACCGGCGGCTGGCATGGCTACTTCAGGCTTAATCGGCTCGCAACGCAGCTCGAAGCTGCTGGCCGATTTCGGGTTTGTCGGCAAACGGGTCCGTCGGATTGCGCGCCAGCAGCACGTCTTCCATGCGGGTCTGCACCGACTTGATGGCCTTGGGGTGGCTGTAGATGTAGAACTGGTTGCTGGCCACCGCGTCAAACACCAGCTGGGCAACGTTGGCAGCGCTGACCTTGCCTGAATCAACCGCCTTGCCCGCCATGGCCTGCTGGATCTTCTGGCTTTTGGTGGCTTTCTCCGCACCAAGTTCGGCCGGCCGGTTGCGATGGCTCATGCCTATGCCTGTGGCGACGAAGAAGGGGCACAGCACCGAAGCGCCGACCTGGTCGGTGACCAGAGACAGGTCCTGGTACAAGGTCTCGCTCAGGGAGACGACTGCGTGTTTGCTGACGTTGTACACACCCATGTTGGGCGGGTTCAGCAGGCCGGCCATGCTGGCGGTGTTGACGATATGGCCTTTCCACGACGGGTCTTTTTTCGCAGCTTCAAGCATCATGGGCGTGAAGATGCGCACGCCGTGCACCACACCCATGACGTTGACGCCCATTACCCATTCCCAGTCCTTCAGCGAGTTCTCCCAGATCAGGCCACCGGAGCCGACGCCCGCGTTGTTGAACACCAGGTGCGGCGCACCAAAGCGCTTGAACACGGCCTGGCCCATGGCTTCCATCTGGTCTGCGCTCGATACGTCGAGTTTGAAGGCCAGCGCCTGTGCGCCAGCAGCTTCCATCTCCTGCCTGGCCGCGTCGAGGGCGTCCTGCTGCACATCGACCAGCACAAGGTTCATGCCCAGTTTGGCGCCTATGCGCGCGCACTCCAGCCCGAAACCTGAACCTGCGCCGGTCAGCACTGCCGTCTTGCCTTTGAAATCCGTGATCATCAAGTCTCCTGTTATCAGTTCTATCTGCTCAAGCTGCGCGCAACTGGTAGCCGATGCGCGGCAGATGCACGTGGACCAATCCCGCTCGGTCATCCTCTCGGCGCAGCGTGAAGTGCATGCGCGTGGCGGCAATCAGCTCGCCGCTTGTCGGCTCGGGGCCGAAGCTTTCGCCGGTCACCGTGACCTGGCTGCCCAGCGGAATGCCGTGGTCGTCCTGGAACACGTCATCATGCAAAGGGAGCGGGGTCGCGGCCGCGGCTGCGGCAATCGCGTCAGCGGCCGTGGTTTTTTCGAAACTGCCGTGGCCAATGGCCGACATGCGGTCCATCCACTCCAGCACCGCAGGCGTACTGTCGAAAATGCCGGCAAGAACCGAGGTGCGATGGCGCGTAAACCACAGCGGGTGGTACATGGCGAAGTCGGCAATTGAAGGCGCTTCACCGAGCAAGAAAGGCCAGTCGTCCAGCATGTCGGAGATGCGGCGCAGGTAGGACTTGTAGGCCGCCGTGGCATCGGCAGGCCTGATCCTCGCGCCGGTGTTCATGGCCTTGCGGTCTTCGCTGAACGCTTTGCCAGCTTCGGGCGGCAGCTTGCCGAACAACTGCTCAAACCCTTTGGGCTGCGTGTTGAACGCCATGGAGGTCCAGAACAGCGTGGTGTCAGCCCAACTGGCAAGCGTGCGGCCCATGCCCTTGCTGGGCTCGGGGTACAGGCTGGGGTCGGGCTGCAGGTGTTCCAGCACATCGGCGATGAGGGCGGTGTCGCAATAAATGTCGGCGCCAATCTGCAGGACAGGTGTCTTGCGGTAACCGCCGGTCAGCGCTACAAGATCGGGCTTGGGGCTGACCGAAGGGATCATGACCGACTTCCATGCCAGCTTTTTATAGCCGAGCATGAGACGCGCCTTTTCTGCAAAGGGTGACAGGGGGTAGTGGTGAAGATAGATGTCGCTCATGGGTGTCTCCTTGTATGTGTCGTCAATTCAATGCGGCATGGCTCTTGTGATGATGGCGTCAAAATCAGTGCCGGCCCCCAGTGTGCCGAAGCTCTGCCCCCAGTTGCCTGCAATGCGGGAGTCGCAGAAGGCTGCGAATACAGCGGAAGGGGCAGTCTGGAACAACAGCGCGGCCTGCACGGCAATAGCCACATCCTGCGCCAGCCGGCGTGCCTCCAGTTCGCTGGCCATCTCTTCCACGCGAACAGGCAAGGCCGCGGCCAGCCTGTCGAGTGCCGGGTGCGCACCTTTTGCAGGCGCCAGTTCATGCGCCAGTGCGGCAACTGCATCTGCCTTGCGCAAGGCGCGCAGCAGGTCCAGCGCCATGATGTTGCCCGCGCCCTCCCAGATGGAGTTGAGCGGCATCTCGCGGTAGATGCGGGCCATGACGCCTTCGCCGCCCTCTTCCACATAGCCGTTGCCGCCAAGGCATTCCATGGCCTCCTGCGCAAAATGGCTGCCGCGCTTGCAGATCCAGAACTTGGCCACAGGGGTCAGCAGTCGCGCCATCGCGGCTTCATGCGGATCACCCGTCTTGTCAAAAGCGCGCGCCAGGCGCAGGGCGAGCGCGGTGGCGGCTTCCGACTCGAGCGCCAGGTCGGCCAGCACATTGCGCATCAGCGGCTGGTCTATCAGCAGCTTGCCGAAAGCCTTGCGCTGCGAGGTGTGGTTAAGTGCCAGGCTCAGGGCCTGCCGCATCAGCCCGCTGGTGCCGAGTGCACAATCCAGCCGCGTCATGGTGCCCATTTCAAGAATTTGCGGAATGCCGCGGCCCTCTTCGCCGACCAGCCAGGCCTGGGCGTTTTCAAACTCGACTTCAGAGCTTGCATTGGCCTTGTTGCCGAGTTTGTCCTTCAGGCGCTGGATACGTATGGCATTAAGTTCCCCGTCGGGCAGTACGCGGGGCAAAAACAGGCAGCTCAGGCCGCTTTTGGTTTTCGCCAGGATGAGGAAGGCATCGCACATGGGCGCAGAGAAAAACCATTTGTGGCCAGTCACGATGTAGCGCTCGCCCCAGTTGTCGCGGCCGGCGGCTTCTGCATGGGTGGTGTTGGCGCGCACGTCAGAGCCACCCTGCTTTTCCGTCATACCCATGCCCATGGTCAGGCCGGCCTTGTCGCGCCAAAGCTTCAGCGCCGGATCGTAGGCGCGGCCCGTCAGCCCGGGTCCCCAGTCGGCATAGATCGCGGTATTGCTGCGCAGTGCGGGTGTGACCGCATAGGTCATGGAGATCGGGCAGAGGATGGATGGCTCAAGCTCGGTGAAAAGCATGAAGCCCGCTGCGCGTTGCACATGCGCGGATTCAGCGCCACCAGCCCATGGACTGCCGTGCAGGCCGGTGGCAACGGCGAGCTTCATCAGGGCGTGATAGCTCGGGTGAAATTCCACCGCATCGGTGCGCCGCCCGAAACGGTCGTGCGTATGCAGCACCGGCGCATTCGTATTTGCCAGCCGTGCATGCGTCTGCATGTCCGCAGTGCCCAATGTGGCGCCCAGCGCCACCAGCGCAGCCGTGTCGAGCGTCGGCGCATTGAATTTCAGCGCATCGCGCAGCGGCCGGTTGGTCTCGAAAAGGTTGTAGCCTGCCAGGGGCGCGGGCTGGTTGAAGACTTCATGGTTGGTGTCCATATCGGCCTCCGCGTTCGGCACTTAAATCAGTTTGACCAGCTGCTTGCCGAAGTTTTTTCCCTTGAGCAGGCCCAGGAAGGCTTCTGGTGCAGCTTCAAGGCCCTGGGCAACCGACTCGCGTGGCCTCAGCTTGCCGGTGCCGACCAGCGTGCCGAGTTCTTTCAGTGCCTCAGGCCAGACCTCCATGTGTTCACTCACGATAAAGCCCTGTATCTTCAGGCGGCAGGTGAGTATGAGCGCCGGGTTGGCCAGCGACAAGGGCTTGCCGTCGTAGCCGGCGATCATGCCGCACACAGCAATGCGGCCAAAGTCGTTCATGCATGGCAACACGGCATCGAGCACCATGCCGCCCACGTTCTCGAAGTACCCGTCAATGCCCTTGGGGCAGGCTTCTTTCAGCGCAGCCGACAGTGAAGCGGCATCCTTGTACAGCTTGTAGTCTATGCAGGCGTCAAAACCGAGTTCTTCGACCGCGTATTTGCATTTGTCAGGGCCGCCGGCAATGCCCACCGCCCTTGCACCGCGCGCCTTGGCGAGTGCACCCACGGCACTGCCCACTGCGCCGGTTGCCGCACTGACCACGACGGTCTGCCCGGCCTGCGGTTCAATAATTTTGATGAGCCCATACCAGGCCGTGACACCGGGCATGCCTACCGCGCCGAGGTAGTGCGACAGCGGCACATGGGTGGTGTCCACCTTGCGCAGCGCGCCGGGCTGTGCGGCATTGAAGATGCCGTATTGCTGCCAGCCACCCATGCCGACGACCTTGTCGCCGACTGCGAATTTTGGCGATTTGCTCTCAATCACTTCACCCACCGTGCCGCCGCCCATCACCTGCCCGAGCGCCTGCGGCACAGCGTAGCTCTTGCTGTCATTCATGCGGCCGCGCATATAGGGGTCCAGGCTCAGGTAATGGTGCTTGACCAGCACCTGGCCGTCCTGCAGTTCTGGCGTGTCGCTGCTGGTCAGCCTGAAGTTGGACGCAGTGGCTTCGCCTTTGGGGCGGTTGTCGAGAAGGATTTGCAGGTTCTTTGGCATTGGGTCGCTGTCCGGTATGTGATTAGTCGGTTGAAATAATGCCCAGGCCGTCGTCGCCCGATCCGTCTTTCGCGGGGTTCATGTCATTGACGGTTTTGGAGCCGACTGGCAGGCGCTTGACGTACTTGAAGGTGCCGGTCGAATGCGCGCAGACATTGCCTGCCGCGTCATAAATCGTCGCTTCAACAAAAGCCATGGTGGCCGTGCGGTGCATGATCCGGCCCTTGCCGGTCAGTGCGGCGCCGCCCGGTGCCGGGCGCATGAAGCTGGTTTTCATCTCTATGGTCACGGCGCCCATGTCCTTCTGCACGCTGCGTGCAGCCAGGGCCATGGTGACATCGAGCAGCGTCATACAGGCGCCGCCATGTGTCACGCCGAATGTATTCAGGTGTTCCGGCTTTGGGGTGAAGGTGATCACCGATTCGCCACCGTCAAACAGCTCAAGCTCAAAGCCGAGGTGCGTGACAAAAGGAATGTCGACGCCAAAGCCGACCGCGCCTTTCTTGTTGAAGCTGCTCACTTGATCACCCGCCTGTTACTACGGAGACTCCACCATCAACCGCCATCCACTGGCCCGTAATGTGTTTGCCGGCATCGGATGCAAACAGCACGCACAGGCCCTTGAGGTCTTCGTCGTCGCCCAGGCGGCCTAGCGGCGCGTGTGAGGCAAGTTTTTCCTCGCCCAGCGCTTTGAGCGTACCCACCGTCATCTTGCTCGGGAAGAAGCCCGGACAGATGGCGTTGACGGTGATGTTGTACTTGCCCCATTCGCAGCCCAGCGCACGGGTGAAGTTGATGACTGCGCCCTTGGAGGTGTTGTAGGCAATGGTGGTCATGCCGCTGGGGTTGCCGCCCAGGCCGGCAATCGATGCCAGGTTGATGATGCGGCCAGACTTGCGCGCAATCATGCTGTGCTTGGCAATGTGCTGCGACAGGATGAAATAGCCGCGAATGTTGAGGTTCATGACCTTGTCCCAGGCTTCGACGGGGTGGTCTTCGGCCAGGGCGCCCCAGGCCGCGCCAGCGTTGTTCACAAGAATGTCGACATGGCCAAGGCGCTTGATGGCTTCATCGGCCAGTGCGCGAATCTCGTCTTCTTTCGAGCAGTCGGCGGCAATCCAGTCGACTTCAATGCCAGCGGCCTTGAGTTCTGCGGCCGCCTCCTTCAGGTCTTCGGCCTTGCGTGAGCTGAGGATGACTTTTGCGCCGGCTTCGCCAAGCGCCTGCGCCATCTGCAGGCCCAGGCCACGCGAGCCGCCGGTGACCAGTGCGGTCCTTCCCTTGAGGTCAAACAGTTGCTGGATGGTACGGTTCATTTATTTCTATCTCCTGTTGTCTGGATGGATTGAGGTATGCCTGTCGGCAATCGGGTCAGTGCCCGGGGTCAAAAGCTAGTAAAACACAACATGACGGTCAATTGCAGCTGCTGTGTCCTGAGGGTGACTCAGGGCTGGTACCGCAACCCGAAAATATCGAAACATGAAAGCGCGTCTTCACGCCCAGGGGGCGTTGCAACCTTTGTGAAGGCGCACAGCCTTCGCTGCAGCTTGCGCCTTGCCCTGAGCGCGAATCCATCACTTTCATTTTGTCTCGCTACTTCCGGGTTGCGGTACTGGGTTTATTTTTGAGCGCACGTAAATCAGCACAAAGCCAACTGCGGCCACAATGCCGCCCGCCACGACCATGGACCAGCCCACCGGGTCGCTGGAACGTTGCACAAAAATGCCCAGAATCAGGGTGAGCAGACCACCATAGATCAGTATCCATATGAGCGACTGAAGGCGTGCAATCGCCTTGTTGGACACCGGCTCTGCTGACGGCTTGAAAAATCCCATTAAAAGGCCTCCTCCGGCAGTTCGGCACAGGTCTGGTCGCGCGTTTCAACAACCTTGAGCCAGGCGCCGATTTTCGGCAATTCATAACGATAGAAGTACTGCGCGGCCCCAAGTCGGCCCACAGTGGCAGGCGTTGATTTTGCGCCATCTGCGGCCAGCACGGCCAGCGAGACATCCAGCCAGATCCAGGCCAGCACCGTGTGGCCGAAAGCCTGCATATAAGGCACGGCATTGGCCAGCGCATCTGATGGCTGGCCGGTAGCCCAGGCCGCCTTGGTCGCGCTGCCCACATGCTGCAGCGCCTTGCCGAGGTCATTGGCGTATTGCGCCAGTTCCGGCATCTGTATCGCCCGCTCGATGGCGGCGTTAATGCGGCCTGCCAGCAGCGCAAGGCCCCTGCCCCCTTCCATCAGCACCTTGCGGCCCAGCAGGTCCATGCCCTGTATGCCGTGCGTGCCCTCGTGGATCATGTTCAGGCGGTTATCGCGCCAGTACTGCTCGACCGGAAAGTCGCGTGTGTAGCCGTAACCACCGTGTACCTGTATGGCCAGCGAGTTGGCCTCCAGGCACCATTCGCTGGGCCAGCTCTTGGCAATCGGCGTCAGCACTTCCAGCAGCATGCGCGCGTCGTCAGCTGCGTCGGGTGTGCCGGTGTGCTGTTCATCAACCAGCCGGGCGCAGTAAAGCTCAAGTGCCAGCGCGCCTTCGCAATAGGCTTTCTGGGCCAGCAACATGCGTTTGACGTCGGCGTGTTCGATGATGCGCACCTGCGGCTTTGCAGCGTCTTTTCCGCCAATGCCCACAGGCCTACCCTGAGGGCGATTTTTGGCGTAATCCAGGCTGGCTTCATAACCCGCCATGCCCAGCATGGTGGCCGCCATGCCGACACCTATGCGCGCCTCGTTCATCATGTGGAACATGCAGCGCAGACCCTCATGCGGCTTGCCCACCAGATAGCCAATGGCGCCGGCCTCGCCGTTCACCGGATATTTGCCCTCGCCAAAATTGAGAAGCGTGTTGGTGGTGCCGCGCCAGCCCAGTTTGTGGTTAAGGCCCGCCAGCGCCACATCGTTGCGCACGCCTGTGAGTTCGGCTTTTTCATTGACCAGCTTTTTTGGCACGATGAACAGCGAAATGCCACGCGTACCGGGGATCAGCTTGCCGTCAGGACCAGGAATCTTGGCCAGCACCAGGTGGATGATGTTGTCGGTCAACTCATGCTCGCCCGACGAGATCCACATCTTGTTGCCTTTGATGCGGTAGCGTGGGCCCAGCGGGTCGGATTCAAAATCTGTGCCGTCAGGCGTGGCTTTGGTCACTACATCGCTCAGCGATGAACCCGCCTGCGGCTCTGACAGGCACATGGTGCCCGAGAAGCGGCCTGAAAACTCGTGCTTCGCAAACACTTCCTGCTGTAGCGCCGTGCCGTGTTTCATCAGCAGGTTGGCGTTGCCGGTGGTCAGCATGCCCGAACCTATGCTGACCGACGCCATCGCAAAAAATGCATTGGCGGCTGCCTCGACCGTGTACGGCAGCTGCATGCCACCGATCTCGTAGTCCTGCGCGGCACTCAGCATGCCTGATGCTGCGTAGGCTTTCTGGGCATCGTGCGTGGCCTGCGGCAGTATGACTTTTTCGCCGTCGAAATGCGGTTCCTGGGTATCCACGGTGCGGTTGAACGGTGCGTATTTCTCGCGTGCAATGCGTTCGCAGGTGTCGAACACCGCATCAAAGGTTTCGCGCGAATGGTCTGCAAAACGCTCGCGCTGGTTTAGCGATTCGGCGTTTAGCCACTGGTAAAGAAGGAAGTCGGTTGTGCTGCGCAGTGTCATGGCATTGAGGGAATGAAATAAGAAAAGGCCGGCTGCGGAGTTGGTCGCAGGCTCGGCCTTTTGTTGGCAGGCTATTTAAGACTCGGACAGTTACAGCACTTCAAACACGCCCGCAGCGCCCATACCACCACCGATACACATGGTGACGCAGACACGTTTGGCGCCGCGGCGCTTGCCTTCGATCAGGGCGTGGCCGGTCAGGCGCTGGCCCGTGACACCATAAGGGTGGCCGACTGCAATCGCGCCGCCGTTGACGTTCAGCTTGTCCATGGGGATGCCCAGCTTGTCGGCGCAGTACAGCACCTGCACGGCAAACGCTTCGTTCAGTTCCCACAGGTCTATGTCGTCAATCTTCAGGCCCAGTTTGGCCAGTACCTTGGGAATGGCGAAGACGGGGCCGATGCCCATCTCGTCGGGCTCACAGCCTGCGACTGCAAAACCGAGGAAGCGGCCCAGCGGCTTCAGCCCCTTTATTCCCGCAACTTTCTCGTCCATGATGACCACGGCGCCGCCGCCGTCAGAGAACTGGCTGGCATTGCCGGCCGCAATCACACCGCCCGGAATGGCCGGCTTGATGCCGCTGATGCCTTCCTTGGTGGTGCCGGCGCGAATGCCCTCGTCCTGGCTCACGGTGACCTGTTTGGTCGTGAGGCCCATCACCTTGTCGACCACACCCGCCGTCACGGTGATGGGCGCAATTTCGGCCTCGTACAGGCCTGCGGCCAGCGCGGCGGTGGCCTTTTGCTGGCTCAGAGCGCCGTACTCGTCCATGCGGTCGCGCGAGATGCTGTAACGCTTGGCCACCTGCTCTGCGGTCTGCAGCATGTTCCAGTAGATTTCGGGCTTGTTTTTGGCCAGCCAGTCGTCACGCATCATGTGGGTGTTCATCTCCTGCTGCACGCAGGAAATGCTTTCAACACCACCGGCAACATAGATGTCGGCCTCACCAGCAATGATGCGCTGGGCGGCGGTGGCAATGGTCTGCAGACCCGACGAGCAGAAACGGTTGATGGTCATGCCCGATACAGTCACCGGGCAACCGGCGCGCAGTGCGATCTGGCGTGCGATGTTGGCACCAGTCGCGCCTTCTGGTGTCGCACATCCCATGATGACGTCATCAACTTCCGCGGCTTCAATGCCTGCGCGCTTGATGGCGTGCTCGACTGCGTGGCCGCCCAGGGTGGCGCCGTGCGTCATGTTGAAGGAACCCTTCCAGCTCTTGGCGAGCGGGGTGCGGGCGGTGGAAACGATTACAGCTGAAGTCATTGATTTCTCCGGAATATGTTCTGAGGGATCAGTTGAAAGTCCTGCTTTCAGCTGCGAGCTTGGCCAGCAGCGGTGCCGGCTTCCAGAATTGGGCGTCGTCCAGCGGGTTTTGCGCAAAGCGGTTCATGGCCTGCACCACGTTGAACAGGCCGACTTCGTCTGCGTAGTTCATGGGGCCACCGCGATAGATAGGGAAGCCGTAGCCCATAAGGTAAACCATGTCGATATCGCTGGCCTTGGAGGCAATGCCCTCTTCCAGGATGTGCGCGGCTTCGTTGACCAATGAATACACCAGGCGCTGCACGATCTCCTCGTCAGACACCTTGCGGGGTGTGATGCCCAGGCTCTTGCGGTGGTCTTCGATCATCTTCACGACTTCGGCGTTGGGGATCGCATCGCGTTTGCCGGCCACATAGTCGTACCAGCCCGCGCCGGTCTTCTGGCCGAAGCGGCCCTTCTCGCACAGCAGGTCAGCGGTCTTGCTGTACTTCATGTCAGGTTTTTCGGTGTAACGGCGCTTGCGGATGGCCCAGCCGATGTCGTTGCCAGCCAGGTCACCCATGCGGAACGGGCCCATGGCAAAACCGAACTTCTCGATGGCCTTGTCGACCTGCTCTGGTGTGCAGCCTTCGTCGAGCAAAAAGCCGCCCTGGCGGCCGTACTGCTCGATCATGCGGTTGCCGATAAAGCCGTCGCAGACGCCCGACACGACTGCTGTCTTTTTGATTTTTTTGCCGATGGCCATGACGGTAGCGAGCACGTCCTTGGCGGTCTTCTCGCCGCGAATGACTTCGAGCAGCTTCATCACGTTGGCAGGGCTGAAGAAATGCATGCCGACTACGTCCTGCGGGCGTTTGGTGAACGCTGCAATCTGGTTGACGTCCAGTGTCGATGTGTTGGAGGCCAGGATGGCGCCGGGTTTCATGACGCGGTCGAGTTCCTTGAATACTTTCTCCTTGACGCCCATCTCTTCAAACACGGCTTCGATCACCATGTCTGCATCTTTCAGGTCGTCGTAGCTCAGAGTGGTGCTCAGCAGCGCCATGCGCTCGTCGTACTTTTCCTGCTTGAGCTTGCCCTTCTTCACCTGGGCTTCGTAGTTCTTGCGGATGGTGGCGGTGCCGCGATCCAGCGCTTCCTGCTTCATCTCCAGCATCTTCACGGGGATGCCCGCATTCAGGAAGTTCATGGCGATGCCGCCACCCATGGTGCCAGCGCCGATAACGGCGATGGCCTTGATGTCGCGCTTTGGCGTATCTGAAGGTACATCAGGGATCTTTGACGCAGCGCGCTCGGCCATGAAGATGTGGCGCAGTGCGCGACCTTCAGGGCTCCAGATCAGGTTGATGAACAGCTCGCGCTCGAAAGCCATGCCCTCTTCGAACTTGCGTTTGGTGGCGGCCTCAACCGCTTCAATGCACTTGAGCGGCGCGGGAAAGCCCTTGGACATGCCCTTGACCATGTTGCGGGTGAACTGGAAGTAGGCGTCGCCATTGCGGTGTTTGCACGGCAGGTTGCGCACCAGCGGCAAAGGCCGTGTGTCGGAAATGGACTGTGCAAAAGCCAGGGCTTCCTGTGCCAATGACTCCGGCGATGCAGCCATCTTGTCGAACAGCTTCTGGCCAGGGATTTGCGCAAGCAATTCGCTCTTGACGGGCTCACCACTGACGATCATGTTCAGTGCTGCTTCTACACCGAGCGCGCGTGGCAGGCGCTGCGTGCCGCCTGCGCCCGGCACGAGGCCCAGCTTGACTTCAGGCAAGGCCACGCTGCAGCCAGGTGCTGCGATGCGGTAGTGGCAGCCCAGGGCCAGTTCAAGACCACCGCCCATGCAAACTGAATGAATCGCAGCCACTACGGGCTTGGCCGAGTTTTCAATGGTACGAATGACGCTCAGCAGGTTGGGTTCGGCCAGCGCCTTTGGGCTGCCGAATTCCTTGATGTCTGCGCCGCCCGAGAAAGCCTTGCCGGCGCCGGTGATGACGATGGCCTTGACAGCCGCATCCGCATTGGCTTTTTGCAGGTTGTCAGTGATGCTCAAGCGCGTTGCCTGGCCCAGACCGTTCACGGGCGGGTTGTTCAGGGTGATGACGGCCACGGGGCCGTGAACTTCGTAGAGAGTTGTCATGTGCGCTTGTTTCCTTGGGTGAAGATTTCAGGGATCGCTGTAGCAGGCCGTGACCCGCACGCCGGTCGTGCAATTGCAGAACTCCTGATGAGTTCTCACGAGAATAGAACGACCGTTCTTTTCCCATTGTAGGGCGGCATCATGACACCGCAAGCGTCAAGTTACCCGATTTGTCCCAGTCGTGACAAGCCGCGGGGGTTTTTACACCTCGAGCCACTCTTTGCGCGTGTAGGCATCTGCGCGCAGGCTGTCAGGCGTGCCCTGGAAGACGATGCTGCCGTGGCCCATGACAAGTGCGCGGTCTGAAATCGCCATGGCAATGGTGAGCTTCTGTTCAATCAGCAGGACCGATATGCCCTTGGCCTTCAGGGTCTGAAGGTACTGGCCGACCAGTTCCACGATTTTGGGCGCCAGACCCTCAGTCGGCTCGTCAATGATGATGAGGTCAGGGTCGCCAATCAGGGTGCGGCAAAGGGTCAGCATCTGTTGCTCACCACCTGAAAGCACACCAGCCTCAGTGTGCTGGCGTTCGCGCAGGCGCGGAAACATCTGGTACATGTCTTCGAAGGACCAGCGTGAGCCTTTGCCAGAGCCTTTTTGCCCCAGCAGCAGGTTCTGGTGCACTGTCAGTTTGGGGAAAATGTCGCGGTTCTCGGGCACATAGCCAATGCCCAGGTGGGCAATCTGGTAGGCCTTTTTGCCGACAATCTCGCCGTTCTTCCAGATGATGGAGCCCTGGCAATCGACGAGGCCCATGATGGCCTTGGCAGTCGTCGAACGGCCGGAGCCGTTGCGGCCCAGCAAGGCCACGATTTCACCGGGCTGCACATCAAAGGAGACGCCGTGAAGGACGTGGCTTTTGCCGTAATAGGCGTGGAGGTTTTTGATGGTCAGCATGCAAGGCTCCGACGGGCCGCCCCCAGGCAGCCTTGGGCCCCCTTGGGGGGCAGCGTATTACACGAAGTGAAAAGCGTGGGGGTCATCTCAGTGGCCTCCTGCTTGCTGGTCGGCTACTGGCGATCCTAAATACGCTTCCTGAACGCGCTGGTCGGCGCGCACCGCCTCGGGCTTGTCATAGGCAATGACCTCGCCATAAACGACGACCGCAATCTTGTCGGCCAGACCAAACACCACACCCATGTCGTGTTCCACCGTCAGCAGGGTTTTGCCGACCGTCACTTCCTTGATCAGGCTGATGAAACGTGTGGTTTCCGAGCGGCTCATGCCGGCTGTCGGCTCGTCAAGCAGGATGACGCTGGCGCCGCCGGCAATCGTGATGCCAATCTCAAGTGCGCGCTGCTCGGCATAGGTGAGATTGGCGGCCAAAACATCTTTCTTTTTATCCAGCTTGATCATCTCCATCAGCTCTTCGGCGCGCTCGTTCGCGTCCTCAAGATCTGCAAGAAAGCGCAAGAAGGTGTACTTGTAGCCCAGGCTCCAGAGCACACCGCAGCGCAGGTTCTCAAACACGCTGAGCTTGGGAAAGATATTGGTGATCTGAAAGCTGCGCGACAAACCCAGCCGGTTGATCTCAAACGGCTTTTTGCCGTTGATGCGCTGGCCATTCAGCAGCACCTCGCCACTGCTGGGTTCAAAACGCCCGCTGATGAGGTTAAACAAGGTCGATTTGCCTGCACCGTTGGGTCCGATGATGGCGACACGTTCACCCGCATTGACCTTCAGGTTGGCTCCCCGAATGATCTCGGTCTTCCCGAAGCTTTTCCTCAGGTCTTTCAGTTCTAGTGAATAGGTCATATCTTTGTCCGCCCGGCCAGAATGCTGTGTTGCGCGTGGTCAGCGCGTTGTCCCGGCAAGCGGGGGCCGCGGAACCGGCTTTGCCGGGCCGCAGGCGCAGCGCCCCAAGACCCATGAAAGGGGCAGCGCGCCGCAGGCTCGAAGTGACGAGCGTGGGGGCTCATAGGGATTCCCTGCGCTTGATTTCCTTCTCGATGTCATTCTGTATCTCACCCCATTGCACCAGGAAGTTGCGTCGCATCAATTCAAACGTGCCCAGGCCAGTGACCAGCACAAAACCTGCGCCAAACCAGCTGTTCAGGCCCAGCGCATTCAGTTTCACGCCCATAAAGGCCAGCTCGGGGCCGAGCGCGGCATTGAGCTGCAGGTGGTACAGCATCTCGACCATCGCAGCAGCACCCACCAGCGCCACCAGCGCAGTGACTGCAAGACCGAGGTAGGACACCCACAACTCCTTCAGGCGACCAAAGCTGGCGACGCGTAGATTCATCATGATCAGGCTGGCAATACCGCCCGGTGCATACATCACCATGAAAAGGAAAATCAGGCCGACATAGAGCAGCCAGGCGATGGTCAATTCTGACAACAGGATGAGCGCCAGCACCAGCAGGCCCGCGCCGATGATGGGGCCGAAGAAGAAAGTCGCGCCGCCCAGGAAGGTGAACAGCAGCAGGCTGCCCGAGCGCACGCCGCTGACGACTTCAGAGGTCACGATTTCGGCATTGATGGCTGCCAGCCCGCCGCCAATACCCGCAAAAAAGCCGGCAATGATGAAGGAGTAATAGCGCACCTTCTGCGTGTTGTAGCCGATGAATTCAACCCGTTCGGGGTTGTCGCGTACCGCGTTCAGGATGCGGCCAAGCGGCGTGCGCGTGAAGGCAAACATGGCGGCGGTGCAAATGAAGCAATACACGGCAATCAGGTAGTAAACCTGTATCTGCGGTCCGAAGGTGATGCCGAACAGGGGCTTGCCGTAAGCACGGTTGGTGGTGATGCCGCCCTCGCCGCCGAAAAACTCGGGGAACATCAGCGACATTGCAAACACCAGTTCACCCACGCCCAGCGTGATCATGGCAAAGGTCGTACCGGCCTTTTTGGTCGTCACATAACCGAACAGCGCGGCAAAAAACAGGCCGGATAGCCCACCAATCAGCGGTATCAGCGGGAGTGGAAGATAGATGGTGCCTTTTGCGGCCATGTTCATCGCATGCACGGCAAGAAAGGAGCCCAGCCCGGCGTAGACGGCATGTCCAAAACTGAGCATGCCGCCCTGCCCCAGAAGAATGTTGTAGCTCAGGCAGATGATCACCAGGTAGCCTGCCTGCGACAGCATGGTGAGCGACAGACTGCTCTTGAACATCAGCGGCGCTGCAATCAGCAGCAAGGCGTAAAGCGTCCAGAGTATCCAGCGCCCGACGTTCAGGGGCTTGAATTCGTAGTACTTGGCGGACATCTGTTTAGCCTTCCCTTGTACCAAGAAGGCCCTTCGGCCGGAATATCAAAATCAGCACAAGAAACACGAACGGCAGGATGGGCGCCGTCTGCGAGATGGTGAGCTTGAGCAAGGGGTAGCCAAAGGTTTCAGGCGTGACGGCCACCTTGAACTGGGCCAGCAGCGTGATCATGGACTGATCCATCGCCACTGCAAAAGTCTGCAACAGGCCGATCAGCAGCGATGCGAGAAAGGCACCCGAGAGCGAGCCCATGCCGCCCACCACCACGACCACGAAGATGATGGCGCCCACAGAGCCGGCCATGGCGGGTTCTGTCACAAAGGTATTGCCTCCGATGACACCGGCGAGACCTGCCAGCGCAGCACCGCCGCCGAACACCAGCATGAAGACGCGCGGCACGTTGTGGCCGAGTGCCTCCACAGTTTCTGGGTGTGTGAGTGCAGCCTGTATGACCAGGCCTATGCGTGTACGCGTCAGCAGCAGCCAGATACTCAGCAGCATGAACAGTGAGAGCAGCATGATGAATGCGCGGGATTTCGGGAAGTTGGTGCCGAAAATAGTGAACAGCGGCCCCTGCAGGCCCACCGGCAACTCGTAATTGACGGCTGCACGGCCCCAGATCAGCTGTACCAGCTCAAGCAAAAGATAGGACAGGCCAAACGTGATCAGCAGTTCGGGCACGTGGCCATACTGGTGCACCCGGCGCAGGCAGTAGCGCTCAAACAGCGCACCGATGACAAATACCATTGCAGGCGCTACCAGCAATGCCCACCAGAAGCCGATGACATGCGACAGGCTGTAGGCAATATAGGCACCAACCATATAAAAAGAGGTGTGCGCAAAGTTAAGCACACCCATCATGCTGAAGATCAGGGTCAGGCCGGAGCTGAGCATGAACAGCAACAGGCCGTAACTCAAGCCGTTGAGCAGCGAGATGGTGAAGAACTCAAGATTCATGAATGAGCGCCTGAAGGGATAAAGAAAAAGGCCCGGGAAGGGCCTTGCTCCATTGAACGTAAGAGCTGTCTACTTCGCCTATGAAGGCCGTTTCATCTGGCAGGACGTAGGCGTGCTGGCGACGTAGGGCTCATAGTACTTGAGTGGAACGAAGGTGTAGCCGGTGTTTTCAGCGTCTACAGGGTACTTGCCGCCGGCCTTGTCCCAGCGCTCGATGAACAGGCCCTGCTGCAGCTGGTGATCGGTCTTGCGCATTTCGACTTCACCATTGAAGCTCTTGAAGCGCATGCCTTCCATCGTTTTGGCAACAGTTGCCGCGTCGGTGCTTTTGGCTTTGGCCATGGCTTCGGTCAGGATGGTGAAGGCGTGATAAATGGCGCCAGTGTAGAAGTCATCATTGAACTTCTTCTTGTAGTCGTTTTGCAGCGCCTGGATGTCACCGCCCATGTTGGGGTGGAAGTACGACACCATGTAAACCCGCCCAGCCGAAGCGGCGCCGCCCATGGCGGTTGGCGTGCCGGTCACGCCACCGTAGTAGGTGTAGAACTTGACATTGCTCAGGCCGGCTTCATTCGCCGCCTTGATCATGAGGGACAGATCAGAACCCCAGTTGCCGGTGATGACAGTGTCTGCCCCGGACTGCTTGATCTTGGCGATGTAGGGTGCGAAGTCACGCACCTGGGCCAGTGGATGCAGGTCTTCACCGACGATTTGGACATCAGGCCGTTTGCTGGCCAGGTTGGCCTTGGCGAACTTGGCGACCTGCTGGCCGTGGGAGTAGTTCTGGTTGAGCAGGTAGACCTTCTTGATCTCTGGCTGGTCTTTCATGAAGGCGGTCAGCGCTTCCATCTTCATGGAGGTGTCTGCATCAAGGCGGAAGTGCCAGTAATCGCACTTGCTGTTGGTCAGGTCAGGGTCAACGGCCGCGTAGTTAAGGAAGACGACTTCCTTGCCAGGATTACGTTCGTTGTACTTGGACAGCGCATCCATGATGGCCAGCGCAGGGCCGGAGCCGTTGCCCTGCACGACGTAACGTGCGCCCTGGTCAATGGCCGACTTCAGCGCGTTGGTGGTTTCCTGCGGGCTCAGCTTGTTGTCGATGCCGATGATCTCGAACTTGACGCCAGCCTTGTTCTTTTTGCTGAACTGCTCGGCCAGGAACTGGAAGCCCTTGAGCTGATTGGCGCCCACGGCAGCCATCAGGCCGGACAACGGGTCAAGCCATGCGATCTTGACGGTCTGGTTGAGGTTGACGGCTCCCGTTGCAGCGGCTGCTGGCGCGGCAGCTTTGGCCGGTGCTGCAGCAGCCGGTTTTGCGGGCGCCTGGGCGAATGCCAGGCTGCCGTACAGCATGGCAGACGCGGCCACCGCGATGCCGAAATGCCGGCGTACAAAATAGGTCTGGGTCGTCATGCTTTGTCTCCTGAATATTTAAAAATCAACTATTGCAAATCAACGTCACACGGGGCAGAGGTTAGGGCAAAAACTCACGCAAAGTGTCAGGGATTGCCCTAGCCGATGTCTCTGTTGCGACTAGGTCTGCGCACAACTCAAGCTGTTGGCAGTTTGTAGTCCTTGAGCATTTCGCGCAAACGGGTTTTGAGGATCTTGCCGGTCGCGCCCAGCGGGATCGCATCGACAAAAACCACATCATCCGGTATCTGCCATTTGGCAGTCTTTCCTTCGTAAAACTTGAGCAGTTCGTCGCGCGACACATCCATGCCCGGCTTCTTCGCCACCGCAATGATGGGGCGTTCGTCCCACTTGGGGTGCGCCACGCCAATGCAGGCCGCCATCGCCACGGCGGGATGCGCCACCGCAATGTTCTCGACATCAATCGAGCTGATCCATTCACCGCCGGACTTGATGACGTCCTTGCTGCGGTCGGTGATCTGCAGGTAACCGTCCGCATCAATGGTGCCGACATCGCCAGTCGGGAACCAGCCGTTCACCAGCGGGTCACCGCCCTCGCCCTTGAAATATTCGCGCACTATCCACGGGCCTTTGACGTGGAGGTCGCCGAAGGTCGTGCCGTCCCATGGCAGTTCCTTGCCCCCGGCGTCGACGATCTTCAGGTCCACACCGTAAATCGCCCGCCCCTGCTTGAGGCGAATCTTCATCTTTTCGGCCTCAGGCAAGGCGTCGTGCTTGTTCTTCAGCGTGCACAACGTGCCCAGCGGGCTCATCTCGGTCATGCCCCAGGCATGCAACACCTCGACCTTGTAGTCGTCCTGGAAGGCCGTGATCATGGCCGGCGGGCAGGCCGAGCCGCCGATCACCGTGCGCTTGAGTTTTGAGAAACGCAGGTTGGCGGGTTTCATGTGTCCCAGCAACATCTGCCAGACAGTCGGCACACCGGCGGCGAAAGTCACGCCTTCGGACTCGATCAGTTCATAAACCGATTTGCCATCAAGCGCGGGGCCGGGGAACACCAGCTTGCAACCTGTCAGCGCGGCAGAGTAAGGAATGCCCCAGGCATTGACGTGGAACATGGGCACCACGGGCAGCACGGAGTCGCGTGCGGACAGGTTCATCACGTCTGGCAACGCTGCGGCATAGGCGTGCAGCGTGCTGGAGCGGTGGCTGTACAGGGCGGCTTTCGGGTTACCCGTTGTGCCGCTGGTGTAGCACATGCTGGACGCGGTGTTCTCGTCAAACGAAGGCCAGCTGTAATCGCTGGACTGCGCGGCGATGAGCTTTTCATAGCTGATGAGGTTGGGCACGCCCGAGTCCTTGGGCAGCTTGTCTTCATCGCACATGGCGATGTAATGCTTGATGCTGGTGCATCTGGCATGCACGGCCTGTACCAGGGGCAAAAAGCTCAGGTCAAAAAACAGCACCTGGTCTTCGGCATGGTTGGCGATCCAGGCGATCTGGTCACGGTGCAGGCGCGGGTTGATGGTGTGCAGTACCCGGCCTGAGCCGCTGACGCCGTAATACAGCTCGAAGTGGCGGTAGCCGTTCCAGGCCAGCGTGGCAACACGGTCGCTGAAGGCGAGCTTGAGGCCGTCCAGTGCATTGGCAACCTGGCGCGAACGTTTGGCCGCATCTCGGTAGGTATATCGGTGTACATCGCCCTCGACACGGCGCGAGACGATTTCAGCATCGCCGTTGTGGCGCTCGGCAAATTCAATCAGCCCCGAAATCAGCAGCGGCTGACTTTGCATTAATCCCAGCATGGGAACTCCTTGGAAAGCATTGGTTTCAGACCCTCGAATCGTAATGGCTCACAAGCTGGTGACAGACAAGAAAAACCCTGTTGATTTGCGTTGGCAAGTGTCATGCGGCATCGGGCAAAACGCAAAACCTGTCGCCATCTCGACAACTGCACCGTGTTTACCCTGAGTGCCGAAACAGGCGGAAAATACGCCCATGTCATTTGATACTCCCAGCACCGCGTCCGGCCAGTTTCTCAAGGCGCAGCCATGGTTCCGCGAATTGCCTGCCGGCCAGCAGGCACTGGTCACTGCAGGTGTTTTCACGAGCCAGGGCAAAAAGGGAGACGTTTTGCTGCGCGCTGGCGGTGAGGTGGAGGGCTGGTACGCCGTCCTGTCTGGCCTGGTCAAGTTGCAAAGCAGTTCCCCAAAGGGCCGGGTTTCTGCATTTATCGGCGTGCCTGACGGCGAGTGGTTTGGTGAAGGCTCGGCGCTGAAACCCGAGCCGCGCCGTTACGACGTGATTGCACTGCGCGACACCGAGCTGTTTTGCCTGTCACGGACCATTTTTGACGAATTGATGGCCACCTGCCTGCCCTTTAATCATTTTCTCGTCGCGCACCTGAACAAACGCCTTGGCCAGGCCATGACCATCATTGAAGCCGGCCGCCTGCGCTCGCCTGAAGAACGGGTCGCGCTTTACCTCAGCCGCATCTTCTGGCAGGGGCGGCGCAGGCTGGTGCTCTCGCAGGAGGAGCTCGGCCACCTGGTGGGCCTGTCCCGCCAAACCGTGAACCGCGCACTCAAATCCATGGAGCAGCAGGGCCTGGTGTCACTCGCGCTGGGGCGCGTGACCATGCTGGATGAGCAGGCCCTGAACGCGCACGCGGTCTCAAGTGACACCCCGGCGCATGCCGTTCCCAAAGACACCACCGGGTCTGGCCACCCCACCCCATCGGGCCTTAATCCAGCTTAACCCGGCTTAACCCCACAGCTGCAGGGCCGCCAGCACCACAAGACAATCCAGCAATGACTACCGCCCTCGCCACCAATCCCGACACATCCACCAGTCTCCAGTGGAACAACCAATTTGCACGTCTGGGCCCGGCGTTTTTCACGACACTGCAACCCTCCCCCCTGCGCGAGCCCTATTGGGTCAGCCGCAACCTGGCGATGGCGCGCGAACTGGGCCTGGATGCAGACTGGTTTGGCTCCGATTCAGCCCTCGAACTCTTCACCGGCAATCGTGTGGACGAGGGCTCGAAGCCGCTGGCAAGCGTCTACAGCGGCCACCAGTTCGGCCAGTGGGCGGGTCAATTGGGCGATGGCAGGGCCATTCTTCTCGGCGGACTTGACACGCCTTCCGGCAATATTGAAGTCCAGCTCAAGGGCGCAGGTATCACGCCCTACTCCCGCATGGGCGACGGTCGGGCCGTTTTGCGCTCATCCATCCGTGAATACCTGTGCTCCGAAGCCATGCACGGCCTGGGCATACCGACCACGCGCGCCTTGTGCGTCACGGGCTCGGACGACAAGGTGCGCCGCGAAGAGATCGAAACCGCCGCCGTCGTCACCCGTACCGCGCCCAGCTTTATCCGTTTCGGGCACTTCGAGCATTTCAGCTATAACGACCAGCATGAAGAGCTGAAACAGCTCGCCGATTACGTCATCGACAACTTCTACCCGGCCTGCCGCGATGCTGCGCAGCCTTATGCGGCGCTGCTGGAAGCTGTCAGCGAACGCACGGCCCACCTGATGGCCGCCTGGCAGGCCGTCGGTTTTTGCCACGGCGTGATGAATACCGACAACATGAGCATCCTGGGCCTGACGATTGACTATGGGCCTTTCCAGTTTCTCGACGCATTTGACCCCGGCCATATCTGCAACCATTCAGACAACCAGGGCCGCTACGCCTACAACAAGCAGCCCAACATCGCCTACTGGAACCTGTTTTGCCTGGGTCAGGCCCTGTTGCCGCTGATGGACAACCAGGAGCAGGCGCTGGCGGCGCTTGAGCCTTACAAGGCCATCTTCCCGGCTGCGCTTGAAGCCAGAATGCGCGCCAAACTGGGCCTTCCCGATGTGCATGAGGACGACAAGGGCCTGATTGACAGCACCTTCAAGCTGCTGGCCGGCAACAAGGTGGACTACACCATCTTCTGGCGCCGCCTGTGCAGCTTCACGCCCCAGAGCGGCCATGAGCCGGTGCGTGACCTGTTTTTTGACCGCGAATCCTTCAACGTGTGGGCCCAGCAATATTCGGAGCGCATCGCCCTGCTGGATGCAGCGGCGCGGTCTGAACTCATGCTCAAAACCAACCCGAAATTCGTGCTGCGCAACCACCTGGGCGAAGAAGCCATACGCGCTGCGAAACTCAAGGACTTTTCCGGGGTCGATACCTTGCAGGCCTTGCTGCAATCCCCATTTGGGGAGCATCCAGCGCACGAAGCCAAAGCCGGGTTCCCCCCTGACTGGGCCTCTTCCATCGAAATCAGCTGCAGTTCCTGAACTGTTTTAAGGACACCACATGAGCGACAAAATCCAGAAAACCGATGCCGAATGGAAAGCCTTACTGGCCGAAAAAGGCGCAGAACCCGTCGCTTTTGAAGTGACCCGCCATGCTGGAACAGAGCGCGCCTTTACAGGCAAATATGAAGCCGTCTGGGCCGACGGCAGCTACCACTGCATCTGCTGCGGCGCCAAACTGTTCGATTCAGACACCAAGTTTGATGCCGGCTGCGGCTGGCCCAGCTTCTCCCTGGCCGTACCCGGCGCCATCGAAGAGCATGTAGACCGCAAATACGGCATGACACGCACCGAAACCGTCTGCGCCAGCTGCGGCGCACACCTGGGCCATGTGTTCCCGGATGGCCCGACGGAAACCGGCCTGCGTTACTGCATGAACTCGGCATCGCTAGACTTCAAGCCGAAATGAGCCCCCACGGTCGCTCACTGCGTGTAGCTCCCTGCCCCCCGAGGGGGCCGCTGCGCCTGCGGTCTGGCAAAGCCAGTCCCGCGGCCCCTGCTTGCGAAGACTTCCTTCTTTCACGGCTGATAATCAGTTTATGAAAATTCTTCTCGATTTCCTGCCCATCGTCCTTTTCTTCGGCATGTTCAAGTACGCCGAAGGCAACAAGGAATGGGCTGCGGCGACCGCTACCGACTGGCTGGGCTTTATGGTGTCTGGTGGCGTTGTTGGGCCTGCGGAGGCACCCGTGCTTCTGGCAACAGTCGTGGTGATCATTGCCACGCTGGTGCAAATCATCTGGCTCAAGGCCATGCGCAAGAAGGTTGACACCATGCTCTGGGTCAGCCTGGCGCTGGTCACGGTGCTGGGCGGCGCGACCATCTATTTCCACAGCGAGAGCTTCATCAAGTGGAAGCCCACAGTGCTTTATTGGGTCATGGGTTCCGCCCTGCTGATTGGGCAACTGGTGTTCAAGAAAAACGGTATCAAGTCCCTCATGGGCACGCAGATGAACCTGCCTGATGCCGTCTGGCGCACCGTGAACCTGAGCTGGGTGGTGTTTTTCGCGGTGATGGGTGTCATCAACATCTGGGTGGCCTACAGCTTCCCCACCAGCACCTGGGTCAATTTCAAGCTGTTTGGCGGCATGGGCCTGATGGTGGTGTTTGTGCTGGCACAGGCGGTGTACCTGAACAAGCACATCAAGCAGGACCCCGCCCCATGAGCGCTGTGCTCCCAATTCATGCCAAAGCGCTTGAAGGGCAACTGATTGCCAGCTTGCAGCCGACGGCGCTGGAAGTTATTGACGAAAGCGCGGCTCATGCCGGTCACATGGGCGCCAATGCAGAGGGCTTCGGCACCCACTTTCGCATCCGCATTGCCAGCCCGCTTTTCGCCGGAAAGTCCCGCGTGGCGCGGCACAGGCTTGTGTATGATGCACTGCAAAATTTCATCGACCAGGGCCTGCACGCACTGGCCATCGAGATCATCGAAACACCCGTTTAAATATTTAACAGAGACCACAGGACATTTATGAAGAAGCAGGTATTACTGGCAACCGTTGCGGCAGGCATGCTCGCTTTTGCCTCGCAGGGCGCGTTGGCGCAGAACGTCGCCATCGTCAACGGCAAGGCCGTGCCCAAGGCGCGCCTTGATGCGCTGGCCCAGCAGATCGCCAAAGGTGGCCGGCCAATCACCCCGGAAATTCAGGCTCAGTTGCGCGAGGAAGTCATCGCACGCGAAGTCTTCATGCAGGAGGCCGAAAAGCAGGGCCTGTCGACCAGCGACGACTACAAGATGCAGATGGAACTGGCCCGCCAGACCATCCTGATCCGCTCGCTGTTTGCCAGCTACCAGGCCAAAAACCCGGTCACCGATGCAGAACTGAAAGCCGAGTACGACAAGTTCGCAGCAGCCAATGGCGGCAAGGAATACAAGGCGCGCCACATCCTGGTCGAGAAGGAAGCCGATGCCAAGGCCATCATCGCCAGCCTGAAAAAAGGCGGCAAGTTTGAAGACATCGCCAAGAAGCAGTCCAAGGACCCCGGATCAGGCGCCAACGGCGGCGACCTCGACTGGGCCAATCCCGGCAGCTATGTGCCCGAGTTTTCTGAAGCCATGCTCAAGCTCAACAAGGGCCAGACGACCGAAAACCCGGTGAAGACCCAGTTCGGTTATCACATCATCCGCGTGGACGACATCCGCAATGCCCAGGTCCCGCCGTTTGAGGAACTCAAGCCACAGATTGCCCAGCAGATGGAGCAACAACGCCTGGCCGGCTTCCAGCAGGGCCTGCGCGACAAGGCCAAAGTCGAGTAAGCGGCGCCTTTCCACCACCACGAACGCGGCCTTGAGCCGCGTTTTTGTTTTCAGGCTTCGGCACTTTCAGAAAACAGGTCCGTCACTGTTTTCCGTAGCCAGCAGGATGCGGCATCCTGCTGAAACCGGCGGTTCCAGTACATCGAGATATCCAGGCGCTCGAATTGCACGGGCGGCTCCTTGACGACCAGGCCAAGGTGCGGGGCAATCAGGTGCGCGAGGTGGCTTGGAAGGATGCCGACCAGGTCGGTGTCCGCAACAATCGGCCCCACACACAGAAAACTCTTGACGCGCAAAACGATGTTGGCCCTGACCTTGGGGTTCATCAACACGGTTTCTATGGCTGCCAGATGCCGCGTGCCGGACGGTCCGGCCACCACATGGCGTAGCGCCTGCATCTGGCTGGCATCCAGCACATCCCCCGCGGCAGGGTGATGCTTGCCCATGATGTAGACAAACCTTTCGCTGAGCAGCGGCTGGCGGCACACCTGCTTGCCCATACCCGGGATAAAACCCAAAGCCAGGTCAATATCGCCGGACGCCAGGCCATCGCCCAGCTCCTCCAGCGTGGGCGACATCGCCTCCACGGAAATGCCGGGCGCATGGCTTCCAAGCCATTGTGAAAGTCGCGGAAGAAAGTAGCGTTCCCCAATGTCCGTCATGCCCACCCGATAAGCGTGCCGGGCAGTTTCAGGTGTGAAAGGGACTTTCTCGACGGTGGACCGTACAAGTTGAAGAGCCTGCGCGATCGGCTCGGCCAATTGTTCTGCCAGGGGCGTTGGGTGCACACCGCGCCGGCCGCGAATGAACAGTACATCTCCATAGGTATCCCGCAATTTGGCAAGCCCGTAACTCACCGCAGGCTGTGACAGGCCCAGCCGCGCCCCAGTCTCGGTGAGGTTGTGGGTCTTGAGGAGCGTGTCTAGCAGTTCGAGCAGGTTCAGGTCGATTTGCCGGGTGATCGGGCGTCCGAGTGGGTTCATTTAGTCATCAGTGAAGTTGATGAGTTGAATTTCATATTTCTATTTTACAAATACTAGGAGGCTCATTAAAGTCTCCGGATTGCAGCCATCCGGACAGATCCCTTCAAACCACATGGAATTTCTTCGAAACACCTGGTATATCGCCGGATGGGCGAGCAGCTTTACCCAAACCATGGTCTCCAGAATCTTTCTGGATGAGCCCATCGTCCTGTTTCGTAACGCCGGCGGGACGATACGGGCGCTGAAAGACCGCTGCCCCCACCGCTTTGTTCCGCTTCATTTGGGCACGCTGGAGGGCGACCAGATCCGCTGCCGTTACCACGGGCTGGTGTTCAACGACCAGGGCATGTGTGTCCACAACCCGCATGGCGATGGCCTGGTCCCGCGTGCGGCATGTGTGCACGCATACCCGGTCGCCGAAAGGCATGGCTTTGCCTGGATATGGATGGGCGACCCGGCACTGGCAGACACTGGCCTGGTGCCCGACTTTTCAGGCTTTGACCCTGCGTCGCACTACGTCGGTCAGGACTACCTGCACGTCAAGGCCAACTACCAGCTGGAAACCGACAACATCCTGGACCTGAGCCATATCGAATTTCTGCACCAAAGCTCGCTCGGCAGTGATGAAGTGGCCAAAGGCCAGATTGAGGTTGTGCAAAACGGCAACGTGGTGCATTCAAAACGCTTCACACAGGGTGAGCGCCTGACAGAGGAGCTTGAGCGCCTGCGCGGTGTGCCGCCAGGCCAGGCGGTCGACCGCTGGCTCGATGTGCGGTGGAACGCGCCTGCCAACATGTTGCTGACCACAGGGTTCACGCCGACCGGCCAAGCGCGTGACGCCGGGCGCGAGGTCCAGGTGGCGCACGTCTTCACCCCGGAAACGCAGGCCACCACGCATTACTGGTTCGGCATCAGTTTCCCGAAAAGCCTGGGCGACAACGGCCGTGCGCTGGCGGCGCAGAACATCGAATGGCTGCGCAAGCCTTTTGAGACCGAAGACCTGCCGGTTCTGCAGGCGCAACAGGTAGCCATGGGCGAGCGCGACTTCTGGTCCATGAAACCTGTGCTGCTGCCCAGCGACGGGGCCGGTGTGCGCGCCCGGCGCCTGCTCCAGAGCATGATCCGCAGCGAGAACGCGGTGCAGGAAGACGCCGCAGCCATAAGCACCGCGTCATGAATGGAAACATGCGCAGGTGTGTCCAACGCATGCGCTTTTAAAACCACAACCAGGAGACATCCATGAAACCCAGCGCCCCCCTCTTCGCATTAACCCTGATGGCCTGCGCCCTGCCTTGCGCGTGGGCGGCCGACAAAATCCGTATCGGCTTTCTGGCCACTGCCAGCCTGGCGCCCACCATTGCAGCCTCAAAGGAAAAGAAAGCGGGATTCGACCTCGCCGTCAAGCAACTGGATGGCAAGCTGGGCGGGTTGCCCGTTGAGATCATCACCGGCGATGATCAGGGAAACCCTGAAGTCGGCAAGCAGGTGTTTGACCGCATGGTCAAGCGCGACAAAATCGACCTGCTGACCGGCATGCTCGCCTCTGGCGTGATCAACGCCGTCACCCCGATTGCGGCGCAACAGCAGATCTTCTACATCAACTCCAACGTCGGTCCGCGGGATTTCGGAGGCGCAAAGTGCTCGCCCTATTACTTCAACACCGGCTGGAACATAGTCGCCACGAACGAGTCAATGGGCAAATACGTCTCTTCGGCCGGCTACAAAAAGGTTTATATCCTGGGTGTCGGCGTGCCGGTGGGCCGCGAACATCTCGAAGCCTTCAAGAAGGGCTATAACGGCACGGTTGTCGGCGAGACCTATTTCAAGCCACAAACGCTTGATTTCAACGCCGAACTGGCCCAGATCCGCGCTGCACAGCCGGATGCCGTCTACGCTTTTGCCTTTGGGCCGCTGGCCACCAACCTGATCAAACAATACGTGCAGGCCGGGTTGAAGTCCATCCCGCTGCTGGGCAGTGCCCCACTGGCAGATGAGGAAACCATCAGCTCGGTCGGCGACCCGATTGCCGGGGTCGTCAGCGGCGGTCACTGGAGCCTGGATTTGCCGAATGCCGCCAACAAGCAGTTCAGCAACGCCTTCCTGAAAGAATATCGGCGCCCTGCAAGCATGTACAACGAACAGGGCTACACCACCGCGCTGATCATTGACGCCGCCGTCAGGGCCGTCAAAGGAAAGATTGAGGACAAGGCAGCCTTTCGAAAGGCGCTTGAAAACGTAAAGCTGGACACGCCCCGCGGCCCCTTCAGGTTCAACACGGACCACAGCCCCATACAGAACAACTACCTGCGCAATGTCGTCAAGTCCAACAGCGGAGAGCTCTACAACCAGACGGTGAAGACGATTGGGACAGCCATCACGGCCAGTGACGCGTCCAGCTGCAAGATGTAACTCCCGCGCGCTGGCAAGTGCTATGTATTTTATAGCTGCCTGCGCATGTGTTTATTGGGCTGCGGGCATTTTTGATGCCTGAAAATGGCCTCATGAGGCTTAAAATGTTAAGTTGCAACTTAACATTTTGGGAAATTCTCCATTAGGCGTCGCGATTTGTTAACTTATATATTAACATTTGGAGCAATTTGATGTGCCAAATCAGGCTCCAGACCAATGAACACGCACGTGAGCAGCTACAAAATCAATAGCAGCTACTCATCGCCCACAGAATTGCCTACCCCACCCAGCGCCGCGCGTTGTGCCACAGCTGCATCCACGGGCTGTGCGCGCTGGCGTCCAGCGGCGTCCAGCTCATCTGGATGTTGCGGAAGACGCGCTCGGGGTGCGGCATCATGGCCGTGAAGCGTCCGTCTGCCGTGGTCACTGCCGTCAGGCCGCCCGGGCTGCCGTTGGGGTTGGCCGGGTAGCTTTGGGCCGGCTGGCCATGGTTGTCGACAAAACGCATCGCCGAAATGGCTTTGCCCGGGTCGCCGCGGCCGCCCTGCTCTTTGCCGAAATTGGCAAAACCCTCGCCATGCGCTACCACAATGGGCAGGCGGCTGCCGGCCATGCCGCTGAGGAACAGGCTTGGTGAATCCAGCACCTCGACCTGGCTCAGGCGGGCTTCAAAACGCTCGCTGCGATTGGTCGTGAAGCGCGGCCAGGCGTCTGCGCCGGGGATGATGAGCGCCAGTTCGGCAAACATCTGGCAGCCGTTGCACACGCCCAGGCCGAAGGTGTCCTGGCGGCCAAAGAAGGTCTTGAACTGTGTTGACAGCACCTCGTTGAACAAAATCGAGCGCGCCCAGCCTATGCCGGCGCCCAGGGTGTCGCCGTAGCTGAAGCCGCCGCAGGCGACCACGCCCTTGAAGTCGGCCAGCTGTGCCCTGCCGGTTTGCAGGTCGGTCATGTGAACGTCAATCGCCTCAAAACCGGCGGCGGTGAACGCGTAAGCCATCTCGACATGGGAATTGACGCCCTGCTCGCGCAGCACGGCCACACGGGGGCGGGAGAGGTTCAAGCCTGGGGCTTGGGGAGCCTGGGTGGGCTCGAATGTCAGGTGAACATTCAGGCCGGGATTGGCAGGGTCGCCTACCGAAGCGTGTTCGGCATCTGCCCCCTGCGGGTTGTCGCGCTGCTGGCATATCTTCCAGCTGACCGAATCCCACACCTGGTGCAGGTCCTGCAGGGATGCCTTGAAGACAGCCTTGGTGTCGCGCCAGACCTGGATCTCGCCTTTGCCGACTTCGAGTGAGGCGTGTTGGGGCCGGGTCTTGCCGACAAAATGGCTGTACTTTGACAAACCATGCTCGCGCAGCACCTGCATGACCTCATTGCGGATGTCGGTGCGCACCTGGATGACGGCGCCCAGCTCTTCGCTGAACAGCGCCTTCAACGTGAGTTCTTCACGCCGTGCACCCACCTGCAAGGCCCAATTCTTGGTGTCGCCGCTGTCCATGCGGCTGTCGCTGATGCCGTCGCCTTCGACCAGCAGCATGTCGATGTTGAGCGAAACGCCCACATTGCCGGCAAATGCCATTTCGCAGGTGGTCGCCAGCAGGCCGCCATCGCTGCGGTCGTGATAGGCCAGGATGTAGCCCTTGGCGCGCAATGCATTGATGGCATTGACCAGGTTGACCAGGTCTTTGGCGTCATCCAGGTCAGGCACGGCGCCGTCTTCATTGCCCAGCGTCTGCGCCAGGATGGAGCCGCCCATGCGGTTCTGGCCCTTGCCCAGGTCTATCAGTACCAGCGTGGTGTCGGCTTCTTCGGCGTTGAGCTGTGGCGTGAGCGTGCCCCGCACATCGGCCAGGGTCGCAAACGCGCTGACGATGAGCGACACCGGTGAGGTCACTTTTTTGCTGGTGTCCTCATCCTTCCAGACCGTGCGCATCGACAGCGAATCCTTGCCGACGGGGATCGACACGCCCAGCGCCGGGCAAAGCTCCATGCCCACGGCTTTAACGGTTTCGTACAGCGCGGCATCCTGCCCAGGCTCGCCACAGGCCGCCATCCAGTTGGCCGACAGTTTCACCCTTGGCAGCTCAATCGGTGCGGCCAGCAGGTTGGTGATGGCCTCGGCCACGGCCATGCGGCCTGATGCGGCAGCGTTGACGACGGCCAGTGGCGTGCGTTCGCCCATGCTCATGGCCTCGCCGGCAAAACCCTTGAAATCGGCCAGCGTGACGGCGCAATCGGCCACCGGCACCTGCCATGGGCCGACCATCTGGTCGCGGTGCGTCAGGCCGCCCACGGCGCGGTCGCCAATGGTGATGAGGAAGCGCTTGGAGGCCACCGTCGGGTGGCTGAGCACGTCGATCACGCTTTTTTGAAGATCGACGCCGGTCAGGTCTATGGGCTTGATCGTTGGCGTGATGGTTTTGACATCGCGATGCATTTTGGGCGGTTTGCCCAAAAGCACGTTCATCGGCATATCTACCGGCGCGGCGGCATCGTTGTCCGACAGCACCAGTTGCTTTTCCTCCGTCGCCGTGCCGATCACCGCAAACGGGCAGCGCTCGCGTTCGCAGAAGGCCTGGAACTGCGCCAGCGACTCCGGCGCAATCGCCATCACGTAGCGCTCCTGGCTTTCATTGCTCCAGATTTCCTTGGGGCTAAGGCCGCTTTCTTCCAGTTGCACGGCGCGCAGGTCGAAACGTGCGCCCCGCCCTGCATCGTTGACCAGTTCGGGAAAGGCGTTCGACAAACCACCCGCGCCCACGTCGTGGATGGCGAGTATGGGGTTGGCCGCGCCCAGTTGCGCGCAACGGTTGATGACCTCCTGCGCACGGCGTTCGATTTCCGGGTTGCCACGCTGTACCGAGTCGAAGTCCAGGCTGGCCGCGTTGGTACCCGACGCCATCGAGCTTGCCGCACTACCGCCCATGCCGATGCGCATGCCCGGGCCGCCGAGCTGGATCAGCAAGGTGCCGGCCGGGAAAAGAATCTTCTTCGTCAGGCCGGCATCGATGGTGCCGACCCCGCCGGCGATCATGATGGGCTTGTGATAACCCCAGCGCTGGCCGCCCACCGTCTGTTCATATTCGCGGAAATAACCGGCAAGGTTGGGCCGGCCGAATTCGTTGTTGAAGGCTGCGCCACCCAGCGGGCCTTCGGTCATGATCTGCAGCGGGCTGGCGATGTGTTCGGGCTTGCCGTAGTCGCCATCGAACAGTTTTGACACCGTGAACCCGGTCAGGCCAGCCTTGGGCTTGGAGCCGCGACCCGTGGCGCCTTCGTCACGAATCTCGCCGCCTGCGCCGGTTGAAGCACCGGGGAAAGGCGAAATCGCCGTGGGGTGGTTGTGCGTCTCCACCTTCATGAGCACGTGCATGAGCGTGCCATCGGTCGCGCTGTAGGTTTGCAGGCCGTCTTTCTCGGCTGCGTGGAAGTACTCGACCTTGCTGCCTTCCATGATGGAGGCGTTGTCCGAATAGGCCACCACCGTGTGCTGGGGGTTGAGCTTTTCGGTGTTGCGGATCATGCCGAACAGGCTTTTGTCCTGCGGCACGCCGTCAATCGTGAAGTCGGCGTTGAAAATCTTGTGGCGACAGTGTTCACTGTTGGCCTGGGCGAACATCATCAGTTCGACGTCGGTCGGGTTGCGTTTGAGCTGGGTGAAGGCATTGACGAGGTAGTCGATTTCATCAACGGCCAGAGCCAGGCCGAACTCGCTGTTGGCGGCTTCCAGCGCAGCCTTGCCGCCAGTCAGCACATCAATGGTTTGCAGCGGCGCGGCCTGCAGTTCGGTGAACAGCCCGGCAGCTTCTGCGCGGTCTGACATCACGCTTTCGGTCATGCGGTCATGCAGTAAGGCGGCGATCTGCTGGCGCTGTTCGTCGCTCAGGCTCGCCTTGCCCAGCAATTGCGACTTGAACGAGAGGTGGTACTCGGTGATGCGCTCGATGCGGCGGACCGCCAGGCCGCAATTGCGGGCAATGTCGGTCGCCTTGGAGGCCCAGGGCGACACCGTGCCGAAACGCGGCGTCACCACAAAAATCGATCCCACCACGGCGCTGGTGGGGGGGACGGGCGCCGGTTCGCCATAGGTCAACAAAGCCGCGAGCCGGGTCTTTTCGACCTCGTCGGGAAGCGCGTCGGTCGCCACCAGATGGACAAAACGGGCCTGGATGCCGCTGATTTTGTCGTGTATGGCTTGCAGGCGGGGGAGAAGTTGCTGGACGCGGAAATCGCTCAGGGCATTGATGCCCGCAGGCACGCCCTCAAAAGTCGTCAGGTGCAGGGTCACGGTAGCGGTGGCCTTGAATGTTGTGGCGGGCAGCGGAACTGCCCTGCGGGTTAGGCACCATCGGATGCAGGTGCGCGTTAACCCTGAATTTTACCAGCGCACCATGGCACCATTTCGGGGCTCTTTTCGACAAATCCTCAGTCGCCAAATGGGCAGGACACAGTGGGATAATCAGGGTATGAGCATTACGTACAAAAACGCGGAAGAAATCGAAGGCATGCGGGTGGCCTGCAGGCTGGCTTCGGAAGTACTTGATTACCTGACCCCCTTTGTCAAAGCCGGTGTGACGACCCGCGAAATCGACAAGCTGGCCAACGACTACATGGTCAACGTGCAGGGCACGGTTTCGGCCACACTGGGCTATCAGCCACCGGGTTACCCGCCCTACCCCGCCTCCCTCTGCACATCCCTGAACCACGTGGTCTGCCACGGCATTCCGAACGACAAGCCGCTTAAAAAAGGCGACATCATGAACATTGATGTCACCGTCATCACCAAGGATGGCTGGTTTGGCGACAACAGCCGCATGTACATGATTGGTGATGTTTCCATCGCTGCCAAACGCCTGTGCCGCGTCACCTTCGAAGCCATGTGGCACGGCATCATGCGCGTCAAGCCTGGCGTGCGCCTGGGCGATATCGGTTTTGCCATCCAGACCTTTGCCGAGAGCCAGGGTTTTACCATCGTGCGCGAATTCTGCGGTCACGGCATAGGCAAAAAATTCCATGAAGATCCGCAGGTGCTGCATTACGGCCGCCCCGGCACGCTGGAAGAACTCAAGCCCGGCATGACTTTCACGATTGAGCCCATGATCAATGCCGGCAAGCGCGACATCAAGGACGGCCCCGAGAAAGACGGCTGGACCATCGTCACGCGTGACCATTCGCTGTCCGCCCAATGGGAGCACACCATACTCGTGACCGAGACGGGCTACGAAGTGCTGACCATGTCCGCAGGCAGCCCTGAAACGCCTGCTTTTGTGCCGCGCCAGCAGGTCGCCCAGGCCGTTGGCGCCTGATGCCGCTGCAGGCATCAAACATCAGGCCATGACCGACCTGGCAAAGGTGCGCGAGGACTATCGCGCCGGCAAGACCGCACTGTTTGAGTCCCTGGCCGCCAGCGGCTCGTCAACGCGCGGCATTCACGGCCTGTTGCAAAAGCTTGCGAAACACACCGATGCCACGCTGCAACTGCTCTGGCAGATTGCAGATTTTCCGCCATCGGCCTGCCTCGTGGCTGCCGGCGGTTTTGGCCGCGGTGAGTTGTTCCCCCACTCGGACGTGGACGTTTTGCTGCTGTTGCCGGACGACGCCAGGGTGGAGCAGGACCCTGCGCTCAAGGCCAAAATTGAAAGTTTTATCAGCAGTTGCTGGGACAGCGGCCTTGAAATCGGCTCCAGTGTCCGTACCGTTGCCGACTGCGCCGAAGAAGCGGCCAAGGACGTCACGGTACAGACCTCCCTGCTGGAAGCGCGCCTGATCGCCGGGCAGAAGAAGAATTTCACCCGCCTGTGTAAAAAGCTTGATGCGCTGCTGGACCCCAAGGCCTTTTTTGTCGCCAAGACGCTGGAGATGCGCCAGCGGCACAACAAGTTTGAAAATACGCCCTACTCACTGGAGCCCAATTGCAAGGAGTCCCCGGGTGGCCTGCGCGATTTGCAGGTGGTGCTCTGGGTGGCAAGGGCGGCCGGCCTGGGCAAGTCGTGGGATGAACTGGCGCGCAGCGGGCTGGCCACGGCTTTTGAAGTCCGCCAGATCAAGACCAACGAGGCCCTGCTCAGCCTGATCCGGGCACGTTTGCACGTCATTTCAGGCCGCCGCGAAGACCGGCTGGTGTTTGACCTGCAGACGGCCGTAGCGGAATCGTTCGGGTATTCGGCCGAGGCCGACGATGGCAGCAAGGTGCCGCGCAGGGCCAGCGAGGCGCTGATGAAGCGTTATTACTGGGCGGCCAAGGCAGTGACCCAGCTCAACCAGATCCTGCTGCTCAACATCGAAGAGCGCCTCAACCCAAGCAATTACCCGCCACGCGTCATCAACGAGCGTTTTCTGGACAAGGCCGGCATGCTGGAAGTCGCGAATGACG
Source organism: Polaromonas sp. (assembly GCF_016185115.1). Lineage (GTDB taxonomy): Bacteria > Pseudomonadota > Gammaproteobacteria > Burkholderiales > Burkholderiaceae_C > Polaromonas. Next base: position 493,442 of record NZ_JACPOF010000004.1, read on the forward strand.
ACCTCTATGTGCGCGAGCCGCACGCGATTCTTGAAACCTTCCTGCTTTTTGAGACCGATGTCGGCATCAAGGGCCTGTCGGCACGCACCCTGCGTGCGCTTTACAACGCGCGCGGCGTGATGACGGCGAAGTTCCGCAATGACCCGGTCAACCGCAACACCTTCAGGCAGATATTGCAGTAGCCCGAAGGCATCACACACGCCATGCGGCTCATGAACCAGACCTCTGTACTGGGCCGCTATTTGTGGATATTCCGCAAGATCGTGGGGCAGATGCAGCACGACCTCTTCCATGTCTACACGGTGGACCAGCACATCCTGATGGTGCTGCGCAATGTGCGGCGCTTCTTCATGGCCGAGCACTCGCATGAATACCCCATGTGTTCGCAGCTTGCCGCCGGCTGGGACAAGCCCTGGATTCTCTACATCGCCGCGCTCTTTCATGACATTGCCAAGGGCCGCGGCGGCGATCATTCCGAGCTCGGCTGCAAGGACGTGCGCACCTTCTGCCGCCAGCACGGCATTGCCACTGAAGACGCCAAACTGGCAGAGTTCCTGGTCGGCGAACACCTGACCATGAGCCGCATCGCGCAGAAGGAAGACCTCAGCGATCCGGAAGTCATCGCCACCTTTGCCAGACGCGTGGGCAACGAGCGTTACCTGACAGCTCTTTACCTGCTGACGGTGGCAGACATTCGCGGCACCAGCCCCAAGGTCTGGAACGCCTGGAAAGGCAAGCTGCTGGAAGACCTGTACCGCTACACCCTGCGCGTGCTGGGTGGCCGCGCACCCGATGCAGATGCAGAAGTCGAGTCACGCAAACGCGAGGCACTGACCACGCTCGCTTTGCATGCAGAGCCGTTTGAGGCGCACAAGGCGCTCTGGGACACGCTGGACGTCAGCTATTTCATGCGCCACGACGCATCCGACATCGCCTGGCACGCACGCCAGCTGTCACGCCATGTGGGCAAGGCCAAAGCCATCGTGCGTGCGCGGCGGTCGTCGGCGGGTGAAGGCATGCAGGTGCTCGTCTACACGCCGGACGCATCGGATCTTTTTGCCCGCATCTGCGGTTACTTTGACCAGGCCGGGTTCAGCATTCTTGATGCCAAGGTGCATACCGCCAAGAACGGTTACGCGCTGGATACCTTCCAGGTGGTCAACCCTGACCTGAGCGACCATTACCGGGAGCTTGCGGCCATGGTTGAGGCTGACCTTGACCGGACCATCGAAACCCCCGGACCACTGCCTCCACCGGGCAAAGGCAGGATTTCACGCCGGGTCAAAAGCTTTCCGATTGCACCGCGCGTGGACCTCAGGCCCGATGAAAAGGCGCAGCGCTGGCTGCTCAGCGTTTCTGCCAGCGACCGTGCGGGCCTGCTCTACCTCATCGCCCGCGTGCTGGCCAAGCACCACATCAACCTGCAACTTGCCAAGGTCACGACGCTGGGCGAGCGGGTGGAAGATACCTTCCTGATTGATGGACCGGAACTGCAGCACAACAAGGCGCAGATCGCCATCGAAACAGAGCTGCTGCAGGCCCTGAACGCCTGACTCCCCGATGCGTCAGGCCACGACGGGCTCCATGCCCGCCTGCTCGGTCTTGACGTAGCGCAGCACCCTGCCCTTATAGGCCCCGCCCTCGGGAAGCACCGTGATGCGCATCTCGGTGTGGACATAACCCAGCACATTCATCTTGCGGGTAAAGCTGGCCCGGTTGCCACGGTCGGGGTCAACGATCAGCACTTCTGCACCGGGGTTGGTGTGCAGGTTGATGAACTGCGACAGGGCCTGCGGCTGGTCCCGGTCATAGAGTACATCGCTGCCGATGATGAGGTCAAATCGTGTGAGCAGGGGGTTATCGCGCGACCAGTTGCCGGTCTGGTACTTCATGGCCGGCAAATGGTTGAGCCTGAGGTTTTCAAGCAGGAAGGCTGCCGTCAACGGGTGGCAGTCGCTGGCGGTGATGTTGCCCCCGCGCCGGTGTATCACAAGGCTGGCCAGCGCCAGGCCGCAACCCAGCTCAAGAATGCGCTTGCCTTCAAGCTCATAGGTTTGCATGACATTCGCCAGCACGTGGCCTGATGGCCAGAGCATGCCAAACAGCGGCCAGGCGGCAGAAGAAATGCCCTGCGCCTCAGCCAGTCCGTCAGGATCATGAAACTGCTGGCGGTCCAGCAGGGAGCGTATCTGCAGGTCAGCGCCGCTGCCACTCACGGTTTCAAACTTCAGTTTGTAAGGCAAGGCCTCCGGGTTGGCCGGAGGAGCCTGCGCTGCGGGCTTTGGCGTGGGTGACATCCGGAAATCCTCCAGCGCATCACACGCCAAGCCAGGCAAAAGAACCTGCTGCAGTGTACGCCCCGGGGTATGACCCGGGGACTTGTACTGCGATAGCTGCCGTCAGCTGCCGAGAGAGGCGGCAATCCTGTCTATGCCCACCTGCGCACAGGCAGCATCCTTTTCGCCGCCCGGTGCACCTGAAATGCCCACCGCGCCGACAAGCTCCTTGTTGCCCGCAAAAATCGGCAGGCCGCCTTCGATGGTGGTGATTTTTTCAAGCTGCATGAAACCGGCCAGATTGGGCTGGACACGCTTGGCCATATCTGCACTCGGGCTGCGTGTCGTGAACGCCGTGTAGGCCTTGCGCAGGCTGTTTTCAACCGTGTGCGGGTTGACGCCGTCATCGCTGAGCACGACGGCCGTGCGTGCATGGCGGTTGAGCACGGTGATGCTGACCTTGTAGCCGTCTGCGCGGCAGCGTTCAAGTGCGGCGGTTGCAAGGGTCATGGCCGAGCTCAGTGAAATGCTGCGCTCGCTGACCAGGCCGGGTGCGGTCTGTGCCATGGCCGTACCTGCAACAAGGCATGCAGCCATCATCAAAATATTCTTTGTCCTGCGCATCCTGTCTCCGATGTTTGAATGGTTATGGAGAGCGCAGTTTAGGGCCGGGCGAGCCCGGCGTCCATGGGACAGGACAATCAGGCCGACAGGAAATGCCCCGGCGTTGAAGCGCCGCGGGCACCTTCCGCAGCAGGCAATGCCTCATCCCACAGGCGGGCGATATAGCGGCTGCCGGTTTTGCCATTTGATGCATCCGAACACAGCCAGCCTATCCCGCGCCGCATGATGGCGGCCGGCAGCAGGTTGCCGTCTGCGCCGCGCTTGTTCTCGCTGGGCGGCAGCAGGTCGGTATCGGCTGCGCCCCCTGGCAGGTAGACGTTGACGTCAACACCCTTGCCCTCAAGGTCCTGCGACCAGACTTTTGACATGGCTTCCATCGCCGCCTTGGAGGGGCCGTAGGGCGAATAGCCCTTGCGCACCATGGTCGGGTCGCTGGTCGAGATATTGATGACCTTGCCGAAACCTTTGGAGATCATGTGCGGCACACAGGCCCGGCTCATGTTGAACACACCGTTAACGTTGGTGCCCATGATGCTGCTCCAGTGCTGCGGCTCTATTTCCCAGAACGGCACGGGTTTGGTGTTGAAGGTTTCACTGATCAGGCGCATGCCCTGCCCTGCGTTGTTGACCAGCACATGCAGCGCACCGAATTTCTCCAGCGTGAATTTCAAAACGCTTTCGCAGGCCGCGAAGTTGCTGACATCGGCGGCAATGCCCAGCACACGCCCTTCGCCGGCAACGGCCTTCGCCATGGCAACGGTTTCGCACATGGCCTCAGACTCTGACGCGCCGGTGACAACCACCCTGGCGCCCAGCGCAGCCAGTTCAAGGGCCATTTCGCGACCCAGGCCGCGTACGCCGCCCGTGATGATGACCACGCGGTCCTGCAGGGACGCATCTTTGGCTTGTGACATGAATGACTTTCAGAAATTGGAAAAATCAAAACGCACGGGCACGGCGAGCAGGATGCCCGGCCATGCGCGTGGTGAACTCAGTATTTGCAGACGACGTTGAGCAGGGCCTGGCGCTTCTCGTGGATGACAGCATGCATGGCCCTTTCCATCGCAGCCTTGAGTTGCGATGGGTCTTCGACACGTTCACCGTAGGCCCCGCTGGCTTCGGCGATTTTTTCGAAAGCCGGTGACGGGCTCAGGTCGGCCAGCAACCTGCAGTCGTTGTTGGCCGATACGCCGTCCCTGTACATCGCAGATGTCGAATTCCGGACCGCGCCATAAAGCTGGTTGTTGTAGATCACGACCAGCACCGGCAAATTCTGGGCGGCAGAAACCCAGTGGCATGCCGTCGGGTTGTCAAAAACATAAGCGCCATCGCCAAGCGTGGCCACCACCAGCTTGTCGGGGCTGGCCAGCTTCACGCCCAGCGCGGCGCCAAGACCCCAGCCGAGCCCGCCTGCAGGGCTTTGCCCGAGGAAACTGCCGCTTTGCTCGCGATCCACGTGCTCCAGCCGCAGGGGATATTCGTTCACCAGGATCGCATCAGGCCCGGCCACGTCAGAGATACACCGGCTTATCTGTTCGGGGGTGATGTGGGCAGCCTGGCTGGCCTTTTCAGCCTGCACCCGCCATCCGTCACGCAAGGCAGTGCGACGTGATGCAATCAGGCTGCGGCGTTCCGCCACAGACGCAGCTTCTGGTGACGTTTCCGGCAGCAATCTGGCCAGTTCCGTTCCCAGCGCCTGAAGCGCCACAGTGGCGTCGGCACGAATGGATATGTCGACAGGAAAGGCCCTGGCCGGGTAGCGCGAAAACGCCGGGTCTTCACCAATGTGCACCACCTTGCAATCGGCCGGCGGATTTTCAAGCGAAGGTATCCAGGGCACATCGCACTCCAGCACGATGACCAGGTCGGCGTCCTGCAAAAACGGCCTGGTCTGAAAGCCCAGGTGCATGTCGTGGCTGGTGGGCAGGCAGACATAGCGGCCATAGAGCGTAATCACGCCAATGGCGTACTGCTGTGTCAGTGCCGACAGGGCGTCAAACCCGGCAGGCGTACGTCCCGATGTCGACGTGATGATGAGCGGACGTTTCGCCTTCGCCACCAGTGCGGCAAGCTCCTGTATCGCTGCCGGTTCGGGCCAGGCCGCACCCGCGACCGCGCGAATACGCCTTGGCTCCGTTACCGCAATCGAAGTACTGACAATTTCACGCGGCAATGACAGGTAGGCCGGGCCGCGCGGCGACGACATCATCAGCTCCATCGCCCGGTCCACCGCGTTGACCGTCTCTGTGGCGATCTTCAGTTCATAGTCCCACTTGACGAACTCGCGCAGCATGCCGGCCTGGTCGAACATCTCCTGTGCCCAGTGGATATTGCGGCTTCGTGAGCCATGCAGGCCGGTCTCGGTGATGGGGGTGCGCCCCGCCATGAGCAGGATGGGGGCGTTGTCGCGGTTGGCATTTGCCGCACCGTTGACAGTGTTGGCCGTGCCCACGTTCACATGGACCATCACGGCCTGTGGGCGACCAGTCACCAGATACACGCCGTGGGCTATGGCGACAGCGGCGTTTTCGTGCGTGACGACAATCGGCTTTGGAATTGATTTTGCGATCTCCGGGTCGGCTTCTGCCATCGAAAACGCTTCGACAATCGCCGGAAAATCAGTCCCGGGGTTGCAGAAAAAATAATCCACGCCGTGAGCCTTGAGCCGTCGCAGCATCACAAGCGCTGCAAGTTCCTGCTTCATGGCACCCGCAGGGGCAAAGGATTTTTGATCGATGGTCAAGGCAGACATGTCACCCATAAATATTCAGTCCAGAAAAAGTTGCCGGCAGCTTTATGCGCTGCCGCAGAGGTTTATTTGATGGAGGCACCAGACAGCCGGATGACTTCGGTCAGGCGCTCGGTGTCCTTCCTGATGCGTGATTCAAACTGGGCAGTGCTGCCGCCCACCACCTCGCCGCCAGCGACACGTATGGTTTCAATGACTGCGGGGTCCTTGAGGGCCCGGCTGGTTTCCTCCTGAAGGCGAACCACGATGTCTTTGGGGGTGCGCGCAGGCACCAGCAAGCCAAACCAGCCCGTCAGTTCGTAGTCGGGAATGCCCAGTGCCTCTGCAACCGTCGGCACGTCAGGCAGCAATGCGGAACGCTTCGCTGATGTCACCGCAAGGGCCTTGAGTTTTCCGGCTTTCACGAATTGCAGCGCGACCGGCAAATTCACAAACCCGACCTGAAGGGTTCCACCGATGTGGTCGGTTGTGGCCTGCGCATTGCCCTGATAAGCAACATGGGTGAATTTGGCGCCGGCTTTCACTGCCAGCAGTTCTGCCGCCAGATGGTTGGAACTGCCTGCGCCAGGACTGCCGTAGTTGAGTTTTCCGGGCTCCTTTTTGGCAAGGTCAACCAGTTCCCTTATCGATTTCACTGGAATGGAGGGATGCACGGTGACAACGTTGACGAGCTCGGCAACTTCAATAACGGGCGTCAGGTCCTTTGACGGACTGAATGGCATGCTGGCATACAGGGCAGGATTCGCGGCAAGCGGCAGGCCATTGATGAGGATGGTGTAGCCGTCCGGCGCGGCCTTGGCCACAAAGTCACTGCCTATGTTGGTGCCAGCGCCCGGTTTGTACTCAACAATCACCGGCTGCCCGAGCGACTCCTGGAGCTTGATGGCGATGGCACGCGCAAAAATATCGCCAGTGCCGCCCGGCGTCGCCGCCACGATGATCTTGATGGGCCTGGCGGGATAAGACTGCGCCACTGCCAGGCCTGGCAGCGTTGTCGCCAGCAACGAAGCTGCGGCGGAAAGCAGAAAATGACGACGCATCTGGGTTCCTGTGAGGATGGGAGGCAAAAAAAATTGATCGGCAGTGTTACTTGGCCGAACCCACACCGCCGGTGAATTTGATGACCTCGGTCAGGCGATCACTGTCCTTCTTGATGCGTGCATCGAATTGCGCAGCGGTACCGCCAACCACGTCACCGCCGGCCACCTTGATGATCTCTATCAACGCGGGATCCTTCAATGCCTTGGCAGTTTCTTCCTGCAGGCGGGCGATGATGTCGGGTGGCGTTTTGGCGGGTGCAAGCAGGCCGAACCAGCCATTGAGCTCATAATCGGGAATGCCAAGTGCTTCAGCAACTGTCGGCACATCAGGCAGCAGCGGCGATCGCTTGGCCGATGTCACTGCCAGCGCCTTCAGCTTGCCAGCCTTCACGAACTGCAGGGCCACCGGCAGATTGACAAACCCGACCTGCAAGGTGCCGCCGATGTGATCCGTCGTGGCCTGTGCATTGCCCTGGTAAGCCACATGCGTCACCTTGGCGCCGGTCTTCATGGCCAGCAGTTCTGCAGACAGGTAGCCGGAACTGCCCACGCCAGGCGTGCCGTAATTCATCTTGCCCGGATCTTTCTTCATCAGGGCGACCAGTTCCTTGAGGTTGTTCACCGGAATGCTGGGGTGTACCGTCACGACGTTCATCAGTGATGCCACTTCGGTAATGGCGGCCAGGTCCTTTGTGGGGCTGAATGGCAGGCTGGAATACAGCACCGGGTTGACCGACAGGGTGATGCCGTTGATCAGCAGGGTGTAGCCATCAGGCGCTGACTTGGCAACATAGTCGGTGCCGATATTGGTGGATGCGCCTGGCTTGTATTCAACCAGTACAGGTTTACCGAGCGACTCCTGCAGTTTGAGCGCGATGGCGCGGGCAAATATGTCTGAGGTTCCGCCGGGTGTTGCAGGAACGATGATACGGATCGGCTTGGTGGGGTAAGCCTGGGCAAGCGCCAGCTGGGGAACAAGCGACACACCGCAGACGGCAGCAAGGGCGATCAAGAAATTACGACGCATAACGACTCCTGTAGAACAAAAAAATGTCTTCAGCAAATAGCACTTAACGTGCCTGAGCACCCGGGCTGTACTGCAGGGAGCAGCTTTTGAGGCATCCCTACAGAGGAGAAATGCCGCGTGCAATCTGCATCGCAACTGCGCCCCGACTGAAGCCGATTGTGCGTGGCATCGGTATTTCTTTAAAATGATATTATTTTCTTATTCCATACTATTGAGGATATATCAAAATGGAGTGGACACAACGCCTGCGCATGCGCCAGCTTTACCTGCTGGTCGCCCTGTACGAAACCCGCAATGTCAGCCACACGGCGACGCAGATGGGTGTGACGCAGCCGGGCCTCTCCAAGTGGCTCAGTGAGCTTGAAGAAGACCTCAACGTCAAGCTCTTCAAGCGCAACTCGCGCGGCCTCACGCCCACCGAGTTCTGCACAGCCCTGGTGTCGCACGCAAAGGCCATCATTGGCGAGCTGGACCGTACGCAAGCCACGATACGTTTGATGTCCATAGGCGCCTCCGGCAACCTTGTTGTGGGTACGACGCCTACTGTGGCCACCGGGCTGGTGCCCAAGGCGGCAGGCTATTTCCGCAAGCGCTTTCCCGACGCCTACCTCAACATCATTGAAAACCGCCTTGATGCGCTGCTGCCGCAACTTGAAGAAGGCCGGGTAGACCTGGTTATTACGCGCACTGACCAGGCCAGGCTGGACGCCGGCGTTCGCTGCGACATCCTTCACCCTGAGCAGATTCGGGTGGTCGTGGGCGCAAACCATCCACTGGCCAAAAAACGCAAGGTCGACTGGCCCGATGTGCTGCGTTACCCCTGGATCATCCCGCCCAAGGTCAGCCCATTGCGGCGTGAGCTTGAGCATGAACTGGCGCTGGCAGGCCAGCCGTCGCCGCGCTACCGTGTAGAGACGGGTTCGACCCTGGTCATCGTCACCAAGCTGCAGGACGGCGATCTTGTGGCGCCCATGTCGGCCAGACTCATGCATTATTTCCAGGGCCTGAAGCAGGTCGTGCCCCTGCCATTGCCCTACCTGCGCGAGGGCAGCGTTGGCGTCATTCGCCGCCGCGAGGCCACTGAATCACCCATGCTCAAGGCCTTTATGGACGGCTTGCGCATGCATGCCGCGGGCTGAAACTCCTCAAGTGCACTGCGCGCAGCGCCGTAAAAATCGGGGTTTCGCGGGTTTTCAGGCCGCGCACCACAGACGCGCCGCTTCCGCCAAATCTGCACCCCGCCTGTGCTTTTTTAGGCGATCAGGGCCTGTAACGGCTTGGTGAGACTGTCGATTTCGCACCAATCTGCAGAATCGGTGCGTCCCGCATGGTTTCCTGAGCCCATGCAAGCCGGTCAGCTATCACACAAATCGTATGTCCGAATAGTTTTCAGATATGACGCCGGTTTTTACACCTTGTGCAAACACCTGTTTCTGGCGAATCATTCGTCTCTTATTTACTTCGAAAAATCGACAACATGTCATCCCACGTACTGATTGCCGGCGCTGGCCCGGTGGGGCTGGTGAGTGCACTGACACTGGCGACTGCCGGTATCGCCGTGACGGTTTTCGAGCGCAACACCACCGCGCCTGAAGACCTGCGCGCCTCGACCTTCCACCCGCCCACACTGGACATGCTGGCGCGCTTTGGCCTCACAGAGGAACTGGTGTCGCAAGGACTGGTAGCACGCTATACCCAGCAGCGTGACCGCAAGGAAGGCCTGGTCGCCGAATTTGACATGGCCCTGCTGGAGGGCGAAACAAAGCACCCCTTCCGCCTGCAATGCGAGCAATGGAAACTCAACAAACTGCTGATCGACCGCATCGCCAAATTTCCGCACGCCAAAATCATGCTGGGCGCAGAGTTGCAGACCGTGTCGCAGGACGACAGCCATGTCGAAGTCACCGTCAAAACGCCGGACGGTATCGAAACCTTCAGTGGCGACTACCTCATAGGCGCTGACGGCGCGTGGAGCGCCGTGCGGCAATCCCTGGGCATAGAGTTCGAAGGCTTCACCTATCCCGAGCGCTTCCTCGTCGTATCGACCGACTTCGAGTTCGCGGAGCACTTTCCCAAGCTGTCATATGTGAACTATGTGTCCGATCCGCAGGAATGGTGTGTTCTGCTGCGCGTCCCCACGCTCTGGCGCGTGCTCTTCCCGACGCGTCCGGAAGAGTCCGATGAAGAAGTCATGACGGACGAATCCATTCAGGCGCGCCTGCAAAACCTTCTGCCCAAGGGCTCGCCCTACCCCACCGTGCATCGCACCCTCTACAAGGTGCACCAGCGCGTGGCAAAGGAATTCCGTCGCGGCCGGGTGATCCTCGCCGGCGACGCCGCCCACATCAACAACCCGCTGGGCGGCATGGGCATGAACGGCGGTGTGCAGGACGCGTTCAATCTGTCAGACAAACTCGTCGAGATACTGGTGTCAGGTGCTTCGCCTGCGCTGCTGGACCGTTATGAGCGCCAGCGCCGTGCGGTGGCGATTGAATACATCAATGCCAACACGGCACGCAACAAAAAAACGATTGAGGAGCGCGACCCCGAGGCGCGCCGCAAAACCCAGGACGAGTTGCGCGCCATCGCAGCAGATCCGGCAGCCGCGAAGGACTACCTTCGTAAAACTTCCATGATTGATGCGCTGGAGCGCGCGGAGTCCATTACATGAAACAGGGTCTCAGTACCAAAACCGGCACGCAAAAACGTGCAGATCTCAAGGCACGCTTTACCAAAGGCAATCTTGTCGTCGCCCCCGGCGTATTTGAGATGGTTTCGGCCAAGATTGCCGACCAGATGGGTTTTGAGGCCCTGTACATGACGGGCTACGGCACCGTCGCCTCCTACATGGGCCTGCCTGACGCAGGTCTGGCCAGCTACACCGACATGGTCAACCGCGTCACCCAGTACGTCAGCATCACCGACACCCCCATGATCTGCGACGGCGACACGGGTTACGGCGGTCTGCTCAATGTCATGCACACGGTTCGCGGTTACGAAACCGCAGGCGCCTGCGCCATCCAGCTTGAAGACCAGGAGTTCCCCAAAAAATGCGGCCACATGCTGGGCCGCCGCGTGGTGCCCACTGAAGACATGGTCGCCAAGATCAGGGTAGCGGCAGAAACCCGGACTGACAAGAACTTCCAGATCATCGCGCGCACCGACGCCCGCACCGTGCACGGCCTGGATGAAGCCCTGCGCCGCATGGAGAAATATGCCCGCGCCGGCGCCGACATCCTCTTTATCGAAAGCCCCGAATCCATTGAAGAAATGGAAACCATAGGCAAGGCCTTTGACCTGCCGCTGGTGGCCAACATGGTTGAAACCGGCCGCACCCCGGTGCTGACCAAAGAAGAGCTGCAGCGTATCGGTTTTGGCCTGGTGATCTTCCCGTCGGCAGCCTTCCTCTCGGCAGGTGCCGCCTTCAAGAATGTCTACAGCCACATCAAGGCCACCGGCTCCAGCGCCAACATCAAGCAGGAACTCCATGACTTCCAGGACTTCTCCAAACTGATGGGCTTTGACTGGGTGGCCGACTTCGACAAGCAGCATGCCGTCGGCGAAGAGGCCATATCTTGAGCAAGGAAGACATCTACCGCAAGCAGAACATGGGCAATGCCTCAGGCATTGGTGCACGTTGCGGGCTCATTCTGGTCGACTTCGTCAATGGTTTTGTTGATGAAGCCCAGTTTGGCGGCCCGCATATCGCTGCCGCTGTTGAGGCCACAGTGCCCCTGCTGGCAGCCTTCCGCAAGGCAGGCCTGCCCGTTGTCCACACCCGCGTGGTCTTTGCCGATGACGGCGCCAACAAGAACGTCTTCTGCATGAAGGTGCCGCCCCTGCTGACGCTGACCGAAGACGCGCCAGGCTCGCAAATCGTGCCCCAGCTCACGCCGATTGTCGGCGAATGGGTGCTGCGCAAGGTCTCGGCTTCGGCCTTTTTCTCGACCGGCCTGTCTGAATGGCTGCACCTGCGCGGCGTTGATACCGCTGTCGTGGTGGGCTGCACCACAAGCGGCTGCGTGCGTGCCACGGTGGTTGACGCCATGCAGTTCAACTTCCGCACCGTGGTGATCGAAGATTGCGTGGGTGACCGCGCCCTTGAGCCACACGAGGCCAACCTGTTTGACATGCGGCAGAAATACGCAGACGTGATGCCGCGCGACACCTTCCTTCAACTACTTTCGAAAGCCTGAGCATGGACCACCTTGGTTACCGCATGAAGTTCGGGGCCCTCGGCCCCTCAACCAACACCATCGTCCAGCCGGACTTTGACGACATGCGGCCGGTTGGCGTGACCAACCACTACAGCCGAATCATCATTCCCAACGATCCGGTCAACACCGATGAAGAGTTCCTGCAACTGGTGCACAACATTCAGGAAAACACGCTGCAGGCGCTCGACGTGCTCAAAAGCTGCGAGATGCAGTACCTGGTGATGGGCATGTCGGCAGCCACCTTCTGGGACGGCCGCAAGGGTGCCGAGAAATATCTCGACATGATGCGTGACCGGGCTGGTGTGGGCGTCTCGTGCGGATCGTTCGCGACCGAAGCCGCGCTGAACACCTACAAGGCCAAACGCATTGCTTTTGTGTCACCCTACTTCCCTGTCGCTAACGACCAGGTCAGGCGCTTCTACCAGGACTGCGGTTTTACGGTCGTTCGTGACATCTGCCTGCGCCGTCCAAGCCCGGTGCAAATCGCCCACACGACGGATGAGATGTGCCGCGATGCGCTCAAGCAACTCGACGGCGACGATGTTGACGCCATCGTGCAGGTCGGCACCAACCTGTCCATGGTGCGTTTTGCAGCCGCTGCGGAATGGGTCCTCGGCAAACCGGTGATCGCCATCAACACGGCGACCTACTGGCACGCGCTGCGCGCCTGCGGCATCAACGACAAGCTCCAGGGCTTCGGCAAACTGCTGTCCCACTACTGATTGGTATTGCCCAGATGCTTGCAGGTCAAATCATCAACGGCCTGATGGTGGGTGGGCTGTACGCCCTGGTGGCCGTTGGCTTCACCCTCATCGTCGGGGTTCTTCACCGCATCAACTTCGCGCATACCGAGGTGTTCATGGTTGGCGGCTTCGCCGGTCTGGTGATTGCGCAGGCCGTGCCATCCATTCCCCTGGCGATGGCCGGGGCGTTTGTGATCGGCGGCATTTTCGGCATCATCGTGGAGCGCATCAGCTTTCGCAACCTCGACTCCGAAGAGGCCTCCATCACCGCAGCCCTGTCGTCCATGGCTGTCGGCCTTCTGATGCTTGACCTGGTTCACCACATCTGGGGTTCAGAGCCCCTGTCCTTTCCCCTGGTCAATGCACTGGGCTCGGGCAGCTTTGAGGTATTTGGCGTGCGCTTTGTGCCGGTTCAGGGGCTGGTTCTGGCGCTGACTCTGGTGCTTGTGCTGGTGCTGTACTTTGTGATCGAAAAAACCCATACAGGCCGCAATATCCGCGCGGTATCCGACAACGCCACGGCTGCAGCCCTGCTCGGCATCCCGGTCAAGTTTGTGGGCCAGCAGGTTTTCTTCATCACCTCTGCACTCGCGGCCCTGACGGGCCTGCTGTTCGCGCTGCGCGTCGGCACTGTCAACTCCGACATCGGAATGACGTTTGCACTCAAGGCACTGGCCGTCACCGCCATTGGCGGCATGGGTAATTTGTGGGGCGCCGTGGTCGGCGGTCTGCTGGTAGGGCTGCTGGAGGCCATGGCCGTGCAGTTTGGTTTCGGCCCGCTGGCTGATCTCATCGTCTGGGGTTTCATGATCATTGTCCTGCTTGTACGCCCGCAAGGGCTGTTTGGCAGCGTCTTCCATGGTGCGGGGGCGCGGGCATGAGTTCGGATCTATTGTTCTTCACTGCCGTCAATATTTTGATGGCATGGAGCGTCTACATCGCCCTGTCTGCCGGCGCGCTCACCTTTGGCGCCAGCGCCTTTATGGCTGTTGGCTGTTATGTTGCCGGCGTTCTGACCGTCAAGGCTGGCTTGCCCCTCATACCTGCCTGCCTGTTGGGCGCCGCAGTATCTGGCGTCCTGGGTTTCGCGTTTGGCTTCCCCGCGCTGCGCGTGCGCGGCATCTACCTGATCCTGACCACCATAGGCATTGCCATGTCCATGGTGGTGATTCTTGAAAACATCGATTTTGTGGGCGGCACGGTCGGTCTGGGCGGCATGTCCGGCGCAACCGTCTGGCATGGTGCAGGCGCCGTGCTGGTCGTCGGCGCGGCCTTGTGGTGGGTATCAAGGTCGCCGTTGCAGCGTGTGCTCGATGCCGTGCGCGAAGACGACGAAGTGGCGGCTTCGCTGGGAATGAACGTGGTTTTCGTCAAGCTGACGGCCTTTGCGATTGGTTCGGCGGTCGCCGGTTTTGCAGGTGGTCTTTACGGCCACTACCTTACCTTTGTGCGGCCAGACACCTTCAATGTGCTGATCTCCATTTATGCGGTGATGTTTGTGATTCTGGGCGGCACCAACAACTTCTGGGGTGCAGCACTTGGCGCAGCCATCATGACCATATTGCCCGAACAGGTGACCTTCATGCGCGAATGGCGCCCCAGCGTGTTTGCACTGACCATCATCGTCCTGCTGCTGTTCCGCCCGCAGGGCCTGATCACCAGACGCTTCCTGACCATCAGGCTTGCAAGGAAAGCGTCATGAGCGAACCACTGCTGATTGCGAAAGGACTGTCGAAGTCTTTTGGCGGCCTCAAGGCTCTCTCGGATGTATCGCTGACGGTTGAGCGCGGCGAAATTCTGGGCATCGTCGGGCCCAATGGCGCCGGCAAGTCGGTGCTGATCAACCTCATCACCAAGTTTTACGCGCCCACCTCGGGAACACTGCAGTTTGCAGGCGAAGACGCCACCTCCCTCTCGCGGCTGCAGATGGCACGTACAGGGGTGGCCAGAACCTTCCAGAACATACGCCTGTTCAAGCGCATGACCGTGCTTGAGAACGTGCTGGTTGCCGACCCGGAAACAAGCGCGTCGCCCTTTCGCAGCGCCGTCTTTCGCAAAAGCAGGCTGGACCGGGCCATCGCCCTGCTGGACCTGATGCGCCTGACCGATCTGGCCGACCAGGTGGCGGGCAGCCTGCCCTACGGCGCCGCACGCCGCCTCGAAATTGCCCGCGCACTCGCCACAGGCCCCAGGCTGCTGCTGCTCGACGAACCGGCCGCCGGCATGAATGAAGAAGAAACCGCAGCGCTGGTGGAAGACATTGGCAAGGCACGGCAGCGTGTCGAAGGCATCCTGCTGGTTGAGCATGACATGTCGCTGATACGCGCGCTCTCCAGCCGCCTTGTGGCGCTGATTGCAGGCATGAAGGTTGCCGAAGGCAGCGTTGATACAGTGCTGTCTGACCCGCAGGTGATTGAGGCCTATCTGGGGCCGGACGATGATGCAGCTGCACCAGAAAGGATGGCCGCATGAGCGCCCTGCTTTCCGTCCAGAACCTGGAAGTCAACTACGGCGCCATACGCGCACTGCGCGGTGTCACGCTCAACGTCCAGCCCGGTGAAACCGTCGCCGTCATCGGCGCCAACGGTGCAGGCAAGTCAACCCTGATGCGTACGCTTTCAGGTCTGCTGCGACCGACCGCAGGCAGCGCCGTATTTGGCGACATGGACCTGTCCAAAGCGGCGCCCCACGTCATTGCCAAAGGCGGCCTGCTGCACATCCCCGAAGGCCGCGGCACCCTGGGCCGCCTGACGGTGGCAGAGAACCTGCGCATCGCCTTTGACCGCGACCCGGCAGCCACAGCCGGCGAGTCGTTTGAAGATGCCTGCGAACGTGTCTTTGCACGCTTTCCCCGATTGAAAGAGCGCCTCAAGCAGGCTGCAGGCAGCATGTCTGGTGGCGAGCAACAGCAGCTCGCCATGGCGCGCCCCTTGCTGGCAAAGCCAAAGCTGCTGATGCTTGATGAACCCTCGCTGGGCCTGTCGCCCGTCATGGTGTCTACCGTGTTTTCAGTGCTGCGAGAACTGCGTGACGCCGGCATGACCATCCTCATCGTTGAACAGAACGCACGTGCTGCGCTCAAGCTTTCACACCGTGCCTATGTGCTCAAGCAGGGCCGCATGGTGCATGAAGGTGAATCAGCCAGCCTGCTGGCCGACAACTCGGTTCTCTCCCACTATCTCGGCGCCTGATTTTTCCCTTCTTTCACCCAACTCAAGGAGCTTTGCATGTCACTCAAGTTTTCACGCCGTCTGGCTGTATCAGTCATCAGCCTGGCCATCGCGGGCGCTGCTTTTGCACAGGCAAAGCCACCCATCAAGATCGTGCACACCGCGCCGCTCTCGGGCCAGCTGGGCTCGGTCGGCAAGCTGCAGGCCATCGCGGTGGATATCGCGGTGGAAGACATCAACAAGTCCGGCGGCATCAACGGCAGCATGATCGAAATCGTGCGTTACGACGACCAGCTCCGCCCGGACCAGGGAGTGCTGCGCGTGCGTGAAGCCCATGGTGCAGGCGCACTCGCCGTGCTCGGCCCCATGTCGTCCACCCAGTGGGAAACAGCCCGCGCCACGATCAACCAGCTGAAGATTCCTGCGGTCAACATGAACGCCAACAAGCCCGGCATTGGTGGCCGCCCTTACGGCACGCGCCTCAATACGCCTGACGATGTGGCACTGCCACAGGGTTTTGCAGAGTTCGCCAAGCTCTTCCCCAAGGCCAAGCGCGTGGTCATCATGGCCGACGTTCGCGAGGCTGCCGGCAAATCTGCTGCTGAAGAATGGACCAAGCTCGCCAAATCCAAAGGCCTTGAAGTCGTGGGCACACTGGAGTTCACGTCCGGCCAGACCGACTTCTCGCCCGTTGCCATCAAGCTGAAAGACCTGAAGCCTGACATGGTCCTCGCATCCATACTGTCGGGCGATGCCGGCAAGCTGGCCCGTGAACTGCAGATCCAGGACGTGCAGGCCCCCATCCTTTGCAGCCCGCTGATTTACCCCGGCGTGTTTCCGCAAACCGTTGTGAAGACCGTCGGCGCGCAGGCCAAACAGTGGTTTACCGTGGGCCAGGCATCGAATGATTACGCCTCGGGCGATCTGGTGGCCTACAAGAAGTTTGTAGACCGCTATGTGGCCGCCATCGCCAAGGATGCAGCCCTGAACCAGTTCCAGCCGCCCAACGTGTCCAACACCAGCCTGGGTTATGACGCCGTGTACCTGGTCGCCCTGTCTGCCCGCAAGGCCGGCATTGATGGCAGCACGCCCATCGACTCGGCGCGCGACAAGCTGCGTGACGCCATCAACGCCCAGAAAACATTCCGCGGCGTGAATGAAATCGTGTTCGATGCCAATGGCGACGGCGCGGAAAAGGTAGGCGCACTGCAGGTTGACCCGGCCACGTCCACCTGGAAGTTCCTGACCGCCAAATAAGGCCAGGGCAAAGCCATCCGATGCCGGACACTACTAAACCCATGACCTTCGTGCTGCTGCACGGTTCATGGCATGGCGCGTGGTGCTGGCAACGGGTGGCAGACCGTCTGCGTTCACAAGGTCACAGGGTCACCACGCCCAACCAGACCGGCGTGGGCGAGCGCAGCCACCTGATCTCTGCCGACATCACGCTGGACACCTTTGTGGAAGACATCGTCAACCACATCGCCCATGAAGAGCTCGACGACATCATTTTCGTGGGCCACAGCTTTGGTGGCATTCCCATGACGGGGGTGGCTGACCGCATACCTGAACGCATACGCCACCTGGTGTACCTCGACAGCCTGATTCTCCAGCCGGGCAAAACGCTTTTTTCGACCTACCCGCCGCATGTGGTGGAAGAGCGCAAAAAGCAGGCGCTCGCAACGCCGGGTGGCCTGGGTTTGCCGGCGCCCCCCGCCACTTTTTTCGGCATGAAGGCCGGCACAGACGATGAAGCCTGGGTGCAACGCCGCCTGACGCCGCAACCTCTCAGCCTTTACAGCAGCCCTTTGAGCCTCAACAACCCCATAGGCAACGGCCTGCCGCGCACCTATATTTATTGCACAGACCCCGCCATCGCGCTGGCAGAGCCCATGCGCCAATGGGTGCGTGACCAGGGCGACTGGGGCTGGCGCGAGATCGCCACCGGCCACAACGCCATGATCACCGCCCCGGCGCAACTGACGGCCATGCTGCTGAGCATCGCGCGACAAGCTGCCCCCAGAACCATCACCACACACTGACTTCAACGCATTCACCACGAGCAAGCACCATGATTGACGACAACATGCAGCGCACCGGCGCCATCGCAGACTTCCTGAGCCGCCCCCAGGCGAGCTTTATCAACGGCAGGTTCGTAGCTACGGGCAGCCAGCACCATGTGCCGGTGTTTGACCCGGCCAGCGGCGAGCAGCTCGGCGACTTGCTGGAGGCCGATGCGGCCGAGGTTGACCTGGCTGCACGCACGGCACGCGAAGCCTTTGACGATGGCCGCTGGTCAGGCCTGACGGTTGAAAGCCGTCAGAACGCGCTGATGAAGATTCACGACGCCATCATTGCCGGGCAATCGGAGCTGTCTGAAATTGAAAGTGCCACAACCGGCATACCGCTGGCGCAGATCAAGGGTTTTTACATTCCCCGCTCGGCTTACAACTTCAAGTTTTTTGCCGAGTTCATCGGCCAGGTGGGTGGCGACCTGTACACGCAGGAGCCGGGTTATGTGACCAGCGTTTTCCGCGAGCCGGTCGGTGTGGCCGGCCTGCTCGGCCCGTGGAATGCGCCCGTCACGCTGTGCTCGATGAAGATTGCCGCCGCCATCGCCTTCGGCAACACCTGCGTGGTGAAACCATCAGAAATTGCCGCAGCGGGCATGCAGCGTTTTATGGAGATCGTGAACAGCACCGGCCTGCCACCCGGTGTGGTCAACCTCGTCAATGGCCGCGGCCCCGTCACTGGCACGGCGCTGGTCGAGCACCCGGACATCAACGTCGTCTCGTTCACGGGCGGCACGACCACGGGCCGCGCCATCCTCTCGTCTGCGGCCAAGGGCCTGAAAGCCTGCACCATGGAACTGGGCGGCAAGTCGGCCAGCATCATCTGTGCCGACGCCGACCTTGAGCGCGCACTCGACGCCGCCCTGCTTGGCATTTACGGCGGCAATGGCCAGCAATGCCTGGCCGGTTCGCGCATCCTGATTGAGCGTTCGATTGCCGACAAATTCATTGCGGCATTTGTAGCGCGCGTCAAAAACATCAGGATCGGCCACCCCTCGCAGATGTCCAGCGAGATGGGGCCACTGGCTTCCAAAGCGCATATGGAGCGTGTGCTTTCGTACGCCGAAGTAGCCAAAGCCGATGGCGCAGAGATTCTCACCGGCGGCAAGCGTGTCGAATCCATGGGCAAGGGTTACTACATTGAGCCAACCGTCGTACGCGCGCCCAACAATGCCGCCCGCATTTGCCAGGAAGAAATCTTTGGCCCGTTCGCCACCTTTGTGACCTTCGACACCTTTGAAGAAGCCATAGGTATCGCCAATGACAGCACCTTTGGCCTGGTCGCCTATGTGTGGACCAGCAATCTCGACAAGGCCAACCTGGCCATGCGCAAGCTGCGCACGGGCACAGTCTGGGTCAACACCCCTGTGGTGCGCGACCTGCGTTCGGCTTTTGGTGGCTACCGCGAGTCGGGCATTGGCCGCGAAGGCGGCAAGGGCTGCATGTCGCTGTACACCGAAGAAAAGACCACCATGGTCGCCATCGAGAAGATGCCCATACGCCGCCTTGGAGCTTCTGCATGAGCATGGGTATGGATCTCTCACGCCTGCCACCACCTGCCGGCATGCGCCTGGCCATCGTCGGCGGTTGCGGCGGCATAGGCACGCGGCTGGTCGAAGCCTCACTGGCTGCCGGCATGCAGGTCGCCAACCTGGACCTGGCTGTCTCCATGCTCAAGCGCCCCGCCCTGCCCGGCGAATGGCAGATTGCCTGCGATGCGTCAAAGTCTGTTGATATTGAAAACGGCTTTGCGGAGATCGCAGCGAAATGGGGTGCCCTCGATGGCCTCGTGCACCTGGCAGGCTTCACACCGCCCCCATCGGCCATGCGCGACACCAGCGAACAAAGCTGGGACGAAGTCATGAACGTCAACACGCGCGGCGCCTTTCTCAGCGTGCGCGCCGCTCTGCCCCTGCTCGACAAGGGCAAGGACGCGGCCATCGTTCTCACATCTTCAGGCCTCTCGGTGTCTGCCGACAAGGGCGTAGGCCCCTACGCCGCAGCCAAGGCCGCCATCAACGCCATGACACGTAACCTGGCCAAAGAAAACGCGCCCGGTATTCGCGTGAACGCTGTCGCACCCGGCCCGATTGAGACCGCCTTCCTCTCAGGTGGCACCGGCCGCGGCGGAGACGTGGACAACAAGGACGGCTGGTTTGCCGCAGGCCGCAAGGCCATTGAAGCGACCATTCCGCAAGGCCGTGTCGGCCAGCCCGATGATGTGGTCGGGCCCATATTGTTTCTGCTGGGCCAGGCCTCGCGCTACATGACCGGGCAGATTCTTTACATCAACGGCGGCAGGTTGATGTTCTAGGCCTGAAGCAACGCGATGCAGACACAGAAAATCGGCCAGTTCAAGGTAGACATGGTGCTGGAGAGCGAAGGCTCTTTCTCGCCGCTTGATTTTGTGGTGCCGGGCATCACGGCCGAACAGATAGCGGCGCATTCCGACTGGCTGAAACCGGTTTTTGTGACCGATGACAACCGCGTCAACATGAGCTTTCACAGCTATGTGCTGCAAACGCCCAAGCACAACATACTGATAGACGCCTGCGCCGGCAACGACAAGGAACGCCCCCTCAGGCCGCCCTGGCACCGCCAGCAGTTCACCTACCTGCAGAACATGGCCAAACTGGGCCTGCAGCCAAACGATATCGACTTCGTCTGCTGTACCCACATGCACGCTGACCACGTCGGCTGGAACACCCGCCTGCACAACGGCCAATGGGTGCCCACCTTTCCCAGGGCGCGGTATGTGTTTGCCAATGCCGAATACAGCCACTGGGAAAAAGTACACCGTCATGCAGTCGCGCATGGGCTTGATGCACCCAACCACGGCTCATTTGCCGACAGCGTGTTGCCCGTGGTCGATGCGGGTCTGGCCATGATGGTCGACTCGGGCTTTGAATTCGAGGCCGGCATACAGCTGCAGCTGGCGCCCGGTCATACCCCCGGCAACTGCCTGCTTGACGCGCGCAGCAACGGCGAGCACGGCGTGTTTGCGGGCGACATTCTCCATACCCCCGCGCAATTGATAGACCTGTCGCTGTCATCGCGCTTCTGCCATGACCCGGTGCTTGCGGCCCAGACCCGGTCTGAGCTTGTGCACCAGCTGGCTGATACATCCACCCTGCTGTTCACCGGGCATTTCCCATCCCCTACAGCTGGGCGCATCATCAGCAAAAACGACCATTTCAGGTTTGAAAACAATTAAACGCCGCCGCCCACTGCGCGGCCACCCCACCAGAAAGAGACATCCGTGAGCACCCTTTTCGACAAGATCTGGCAGACCCACAAGCTCGCCAGCAATGACGCCGGCGAAGACCTGGTTTATGTTGACCGCCACCTCGTGCATGAGGTGTCCAGCCCGCAGGCCTTTGCCAGCATGGCCGCCAACGGCCGCGTGGTGCGTTCACCCGAGCGCCACATGGCCATACAGGACCATAACGTCCCGACCACGGCAGACCGCAATACCAATATCCCCAACCCTGAAAGCGCCGCGCAGATCGCCACCTTGCGCAGCAACGCCAAGGCCACCGGCATGCGCCTGCTCGACCTGGACGACCCGCGCCAGGGCATCGTGCATGTGGTCGCGCCCGAGCAAGGCTATGTGCTGCCCGGCAGCACCGTGCTGTGCAGCGACTCACACACCGCCACATTGGGCGCACTGGGCGCGCTGACCTGGGGCATAGGCACATCAGAGGCCGAGCACGTCATGAGCACCCAGACGCTGTGGATGCGCAAGGTGCGCACCCTGGGCCTGCAGGTGGAGGGCGAACTGTGTCGCGGCACTTACGCCAAAGACCTCGCCCTGGCCATCATTTCGCAAATCGGCACCAGTGGTGGCGTCGGCTCGGCGATTGAATACTTCGGCCCGGCCATCAGTGCGCTGTCGATTGAGGCACGCCTCACGCTGTGCAACATGACGATTGAAGCCGGTTCGCGCTTCGGCCTTGTGGCGCCAGACAGCAAGACCATCGACTACCTGCGCACCCGTGTGAGCGGCCAGGCAAAAGACCTGTTTGATCAGGCCGTGGCCCACTGGGCTGGCCTCAAGACGGATGACATTGGCGACTTCGACCGGGTTGAGAAAGTCGATGCCGGCAAGGTCAGGCCCATGGTCACCTGGGGCACCACACCTGCCGACAGCGCAGGCTTTGGCGACCAGATACCGTCTTCCTTCGGTGCAGGCCATGAAGACGAGCAGGCCCGCTTTGAAGCCGCCCTGCACTACATGGGCCTGCGCGTCGGTCAGACTATCGCCAGCGTGCCGATTGATGTCGCCTTCATAGGCTCATGCACCAACTCACGCATTGAAGACCTGCGCGCGGCAGCCGAAGTGGTGAAAGGCCGGCGCATCGCCTCCAGCGTGCGCGGGCTGGTGGTGCCGGGTTCAACCGTCGTCAAACGTGCAGCCGAAGCCGAGGGCCTTGCCAAAGTGTTCCTCGACGCAGGTTTTGAATGGCGCGAATCAGGCTGCTCGATGTGCGTCGGCATGAACGGCGACACCCTCATGCCTGGCCAGCGCAGCGCATCCACGTCCAACCGCAACTTCGAAAACCGCCAGGGCCAGGGCGGCCGCACCCACCTGATGAGCCCGGCAGCAGTAGCAGCATCAGCCGTGCGCGGTGCACTCACCGACCCAAGGGAGTTCCTGTCATGAGAAAGCCCATCACCACCGTCAAGGGCCCAGTCGCCGTGCTCAAGCGCGACGACATCGACACCGACGCCCTCTTCCCGGCCCAGTTCCTGAAAAAGACCGTGCGCGAAGGCATGGGCCTGCATTTGTTCGCCGACTGGATAGCCAGCGGCCAGCCCGAAGCGGCGTTTGTCACAGCACCCACGCCGACCCGCATCCTGCTGGCAGGCCGCAACTTCGGCTGCGGTTCATCGCGTGAGCACGCCGTCTGGGCGCTGGCCGACTACGGCATTGAAGCCATCGTGGCGCTGTCGTTTGGCGATATCTTTCGCAGCAACTGCGTGAAGAACGGCGTTGTGGCGGCGGTGGTGACACCTGAAGATCACGACGCGTTGATGGCTTTAACCCGTGACGGCGATCAGCTTGAGTTGCGGCTGGCGGATCTCACGCTGGTTGCGCCTGACGGTAAAGAGATTGGCTTCACGCTCTCAAATGGGCATCAGGCGCAGTTGATGTCTGGTGAGGATGACATTACGCGGACCTTGCGGTATTCGGAGGTGATTGCGGCGCATGAGGCCAAGGTTGCTGCTGAGACGCCTTGGTTGCAGCGAATGGGGTGACGTTTAAATTGACCAGCGCGCATCTCGTCGCATTCTGGTTAAGCGAAAAGTAAAACTCATTGCTGCGACTTGAAGACCACATCGGCTTCGCCGCATGCCTTGAACATTTCCATCAGCGTCTCCTTCCACCATCCCGCAGCGAGCACAAAGTGGTTAGCGTCCTCATCACTGATTTCGAGTCCCATCGCTGACTTCGGGTGTGTGATTCGATCGCGGATTGCGACGGCCTGCTTCATTGACCACCAGCCGCTCTTGCTTGTATCCGGCACGTACGTTGCGCCATGATTTTTGACATAGCAACGCACTGAGAACAGCAAATTCGGGAGCATAGATTGATAGTTGTCCTTTGCCTCTGGTTCACCTCTTGCGTTGAGTTGAAAGCGCTCCTCGCGAAGAAGCGCCATTTCACCTTGAGTAAGCTTGTCTGTGCCTTCAAGGGACGCCCGGGTAACCTGACGCAATTGATACGCAATGCCTTCGACAAATGCGAAATAGGTCCGAATCAGCGTGCGATGGGCAAACTGATTAGGCTCTTCTCTTCCAGCCATAAGGGCGGCGTCCAGATCCTCGTTCAACACGGTGAACACTCGCTTAAGTTCATAGACAGCTTCCATACGAATCATGTCAGCCATAACAAAAATCTCTTAGTGCAGAGTAACTACGATTGGCTCACCCTTGGTAATGATCATCGTGTGCTCATACTGCGCCGACAGGTTCCCCCTCACGCCAGCCAGCGTCCAGCCATCAGACGTCTCATTCACAACCCGGCTTTTTGTTGAAAGAAAGGGCTCGATGGTGATCACCATGCCCTCTTTCAAAACGCGCCTGTCCGACGGATCAAAGTAGCCATGAATGTGCTCGGGCTCCTCGTGCAACGCCCGGCCGACGCCGTGGCTGCCGAGGTTTTCTATGACCTTGAAGCCGTAGGCCTTGGCAGTTCGCTCGATGGCAGCGCCTATGCCGCTGATGGGCTGGCCAGCGCGGGCCTGCTTCATGGCTTGCTGCAGGGCCGTGCGGGTGGCATGGCAGAGGCGCGTCTTCTGCGGGTTGGTAGGGGGCACGACTTTTGTGCCGCCGGTGTCGGCAAAGTAGCCACCCAGCTCGGCAGACACATCGACGTTCAAGACATCGCCGGGCTTGATCACCCGGTCACCCGGGATACCGTGCGCGGCCTCTTCGTTGATGCTGATGCAGGTGGCGCCCGGAAAGTCGTAGGTCAGCTTGGGCGCTGAGCGTGCACCGTGCTTTTCAAGCAGTTGCGCACCCAGTGCGTCCAGCTCGCGCGTGGTCATGCCGGGTTCGGCGGCGTCAAGCATCTGCTGAAGTGTGTATGAAACGATTTTGCCTATGCGTTTGAGGGCGACAACGTCGTCCTGGGTTTCTATGGTCATGTGGTTTCCTGTGTGAATAAGTAATGTGTTTTGAATGGGCGGCTTCAGTTCAGTGATGCGTTCTCAATCGTCATCCGAGGCATCAAGCCCGGGAAACAGCACCTCGGTAAAGCCGAATTTTGTGAAGTCACGCACCCGCATGGGGTAGAGCTTGCCGATCAGGTGGTCGCACTCGTGCTGCACCACGCGGGCGTGAAAGCCGTCTACCGTGCGGTCAATCGGGTCACCGTACTGGTCGAAGCCTGTGTAGCGGATGTGCGAGAAGCGCGGCACCACGCCGCGCAGGCCGGGCACCGAGAGGCAGCCTTCCCAGCCGTCTTCCTCGTCATCGGTCACGGGCCTGATGACGGGGTTGAGCAGCACGGTGCGGGGCACGACGGGCGCATCGGGGTAGCGCGGGTTGACCTCGTTGGTGCCGAAGATCACCAGTTGCAGGTCAACGCCGATCTGCGGCGCGGCCAGCCCGGCACCGTTGACGGCGCGCATGGTGTCGAACATGTCGGAGATCAGCAGGTGCAGCTCGTCGGTGTCGAATTCCGTCACCGGCTGGGCGATGCGCAGCAGGCGCGGGTCGCCCATTTTGAGAATTTCGCGAATGGTCATGCCGCAATTATCGCGACGCGGCAGTCCGGGCGGGTTTTGGCGTCTCCCTGACCTCCTCAACAACCGGATACGCCGGCTTGAATCTGCCTGAGAAGAGGCAGGAATCGTTATCTTGCTATAAATTCAATAGCGCCTCACGTGCGTATTTATTGGACTGCAGCCCGATTTAATGCCTGAAAATGGCATTTTTTGACTGTTTTTTGATGTTTTGATGCCTTCAGAGCGACCCAAAAGCCCAAAAGTTAAGTTCCATATTAACTTTTGGCCATTTTTTAACGTATACGTTAAAAACAGGCTGGAATGCCTGTTTGAGTGATGTCAGTAGCGCCAGCGGCCGTGACCCCGATACCGGTAATAGCCCGGCGCCGGCACGATGACCACGGGCGCTGGCTCCACATACACAGGCTGTGAGGGGTAAACCGCCACGGGACGGCCTATGGGTGCGACCACGCAGCCCGAAAGAAGAGCGGCGAGCCCGGCGGCAGCGACTGCGCCAAAAAGACGAATGGTTTTCATGGAAAGCTCCTGTTGGAGCCTGTCTAACGTGCCGCGCCGACCGGCAGGCGACTTCGGGCAGGTAAAGATGCAGGCTTTACAAACCCGCCGACGCGTTAGGCGGCGGCAAGCAGCGCAAGCAGCGCGGCCTCATCAATCACCGTGATGCCCAGCTCCTGCGCCTTGGTGAGCTTGCTGCCTGCTTCGGCGCCCGCCACCACGTAGTCGGTCTTCTTGCTGACAGAACCGGCGACCTTGCCGCCAGCCGCCTCGACCATGTCCTTGGCTTCATCGCGGCTTAGCGTGGGCAAGGTGCCGGTGATGACAAAAGTCTTGCCTGTGAAAGGCTGCGGGGCACGTTCGGCCGGTTCGCCCTCTTCCCAGGTCACGCCGCAGGCGCGCAGCTGTTCGACCACCTCACGGTTGTGCGGCTGCTGGAAGAAGGTGTGGATGCTTTCCGCGACGATGGGGCCGACGTCATCGACCTCGGCCAGGCGCTCGGTAGAGGGTGCGTCCTCTGCAGTGACGCCCATGATGCCGTCGAGCTTGCCGAAGTGTTTGGCCAGCGCCTTGGCCGTGGCCTCGCCGACGTGGCGTATGCCCAGGCCGAAGATGAAGCGCGGCAAGGTGGTCTGCTTGGATTTTTCAAGCGCATCAAGCAGGTTCTGCGCAGATTTCTCGGCCATGCGATCAAGGCTGGCCAGTGAGGTCAGTCCCAGTTTGTACAAATCGGGCAAGGTGCGGATGACATTGGCATCTACAAGCTGTTCAACCAGCTTGTCGCCCAGGCCTTCAATCTCGACCGCACGCCTGTGGGCGTAGTGCAGGATGGCTTCCTTGCGCTGCGCGCCGCAGAACAGGCCTCCGGTGCAGCGGTAGTCGGCCTCGCCTTCTTCGCGCACGGCTTCAGAGCCGCACACCGGGCATTTGCGCGGCATGGTGAACTGCGGCGCATCCTTCGCGCGCTTCTCGACCAGCACGCTGACGACTTCAGGGATCACATCACCCGCGCGCCGCACGATGACGGTGTCGCCGACGCGCACATCCTTGCGGCGGGCTTCGTCCTCGTTGTGCAGCGTGGCGTTGGTGACGGTCACGCCGCCGACAAACACGGGGGCCAGCTTGGCCACAGGCGTGAGCTTGCCGGTGCGGCCCACCTGCACGTCGATCGCCAGCACGGTGGTGAGCTGCTCCTGCGCGGGGTATTTGTGCGCTACGGCCCAGCGCGGCTCGCGGGTCACAAAGCCCAGTTGCCGCTGCAAAGCCAGGCTGTTGACCTTGTAGACGACGCCGTCGATGTCATAGGGCAAGGCATCTCGCTGCTGGCCTATGTTTTTATGAAAGGCGACCAGCTCTTCGGCACCCAGCGCGGTCGTGGTCTGCACTGCTACCGGGAAACCCCAGGACTTGAGCGTGAGCAGCACCTGCAAATGTGTTTCAAACACCGGCCCGCCCTGCTCCGGCGGCGTGATCTCGCCCAGCCCGTAGGCAAAAAAGCTGAGCTTGCGGTCGGCCGCGATGGCCGGGTCCAGCTGGCGCACGCCACCTGCGGCCGCATTGCGCGGGTTCACGAAAGTCTTTTCGCCCTTTGCGCCTTTGGCGATCTTCTCGCGCTGGCGCTCGTTCAAGGCTTCAAAATCGGCGCGGCGCATGTAGACCTCGCCTCGCACCTCGATAACCTGTGGTGCATCTGCCGGAAGCTTCAGGGGAATCTGGTTAACGGTGCGCATGTTCTGCGTCACGTCTTCACCAACCTCACCATCACCGCGCGTGGCGGCCTGCACCAGCACGCCATTTTCATAACGCAGGTTCATGGCCAGGCCGTCGAACTTGAGCTCGGCCACATATTCGACGGGAGGGTCGCCTTCTTTCAGGCCAAGCTCCTTGCGGACGCGGGTGTCGAAGTTCTGCGCACCCGTGGGTTCGGTGTCGGTCTCGGTGCGAATGCTGAGCATGGGCACCTTGTGGCGCACGCTGGCAAACTGGTCCAAGGGCTTGCCGCCCACGCGCTGGGTGGGCGAATCAGGCGTCAGGAGCTCCGGATGGGCCGCTTCGAGCGCCTGCAGTTCGCGGAAGAGCTTGTCGTATTCAGCGTCGGGAATGCTGGGCTCGTCCAGCACGTAATACCTGTGGGCGTGCTCATGCAGCTGTTTGTGCAAGGCGGCTACACGTTTGACGGCCTTGTCATTGCCGGGCGCTTCAGGCTGCGCAAAAAGATCTGGAGTTGCCATCGGCAAAAAAAGTTTCAGCTGAAGAGGCGTCGTGCCAGCACGGAGCCAGCCGACAGATCCCGCTCATCCAGCGTGTCATACAGCTGCTCAAGCTCCGAGCCGATGACGTCCATGGCTTCGGCATGGATCACGTTGCCGTTGTCGTCAATGATGGCGCCGTCCATCGCCGTAGCCAGTGCCACAGCGGCTTCACGCATGCGAACAAAGGGCTGCTCGCCGCGCATGACCTGTGGCACGTCGAGTGAAAGCGTGACTTCGCGCAAGGCGGTCTGTTCGGGGTCTTCCGCCATGGCGGCCTGCGTGTCAAAAGCCAGGCCAAGCATGGGCGCGTTGCCCTGCTGCGGCGCAGGCAGCACCATGCGGCCAGGGATCACACCGGCGACAAAACCCAGGCGCGCTGCGTTTTGCTGCACGTAGCCCGGGCTCCAGGCGGTATGGACGGCACGCAGGGTGAAGCTCAGCTGCGCATCGTGTGCGCTGGCGAACTGGTCAAGCTCACGCGCACGTGCGACCTCGTCAAGCATTTCAGGAAACTCCGGCTCGCCGCCAATCGCATCGGCAAAAGCCTGGGCCTTCATCACAAACTCTGAGTATTCAATCTGGTTGAGCGCACCCATGCGGTTGGCGAGTTGCACGCCGCACTGGAAGGCGCTGTAGCGGTGGCTGGCAGCGGGGAATTCCCACTCGCCCGTGGTCACGCTCAGACCTTCAACGCCAAAGGGTTTGCTGCCGGCCCGGCGTGTGCTGGGCATGGCGGCGAGTGCCGCTTCGCCAGATACGACGGACTCAATCACCACAGGCGCGATCACGTCGATGAGGGCATCCAGGCCGGGCTTTTTCTCGGGCGTCATCGCGTGGGCCAGTGCGCCCAGGCCTGAATCGCCGTCAAAGCTCGGCTCCTGCCGGTGCGCCAGCGGGTCTGTGGAGGCGCCCTCGTCCTGCAGGCCGGGCTCAATCTGCTCACGCGGCTCGGGGTTGACTTCGGGCGTGGCACGTTTGGGCTGGTTTTTGCGGGCCGTCCAGGTGCTGTGGGCCACCACGCCGGCCAGCACAAGGCCACCTACAACCGCAAGACTGATTTGAAGCGTACTCATTCCGCTCCCTCAACATGCCAGGGACACCAAATCGCAGCGGTGTCTGTGCAAGCCGGGGCCGCGGAACCGGCTTTGCCGGGCCGCAGGCGCAGCGCCCCCCCGGGGGGCAGAGAGCTACACGCAGTGAGCGAACGTGGGGGCTCCATCTCTATGCGGTTTCAGCAAAACCAAGCGCGGCTTCCATGTCCACCGCCACGATACGTGAGACGCCCTGCTCCTGCATGGTCACGCCTATCAGCTGCTCGGCCATTTCCATGGCGATCTTGTTGTGGCTGATGAAGAGAAACTGCGTGTCCTTGCTCATGCTGGCCACCAGCTTTGCATAACGCTCGGTGTTGGCATCGTCCAGCGGCGCATCGACCTCATCCAGCAAGCAGAACGGCGCGGGGTTCAGATGGAAGATCGCAAACACCAGTGCAATCGCGGTCAGGGCTTTTTCACCGCCGGACAGCAAATGGATGGTCTGGTTTTTCTTGCCGGGCGGCTGCGCCATCACCTGCACGCCCGCGTCGAGGATTTCTTCGCCCGTCATGACCAGCCTGGCGTTGCCGCCACCGAAGAGCTCGGGGAACATCTTGCCGAAATGCTCGTTGACAGTGGCGAAGGTGCTGGCCAGCAGGTCGCGCGTTTCAGCGTCAATTTTCTTGATGGCGTCTTCCAGCGTCACCATGGCCTCGTTCAGGTCGGCAGATTGCGCATCGAGAAACTGCTTGCGCTCGCGCGCGCTGGCCAGTTCATCAAGCGCGGCCAGGTTGACAGCGCCCAGCGCCTGGATCTCGCGGTGTATGCGATCGATCTCGCCCTGCATGCCCGGAATGCGCACGTTGCCGGTTTTGATGGATTCCTCGATTGCCGCAAGATCTGCCTGCGCGTCGGCCAGCAACTGTTCGTACTGTTCAAAGCCCAGGCGCGCGGCTTGTTCCTTGAGCTGGAACTCGGTGATGCGCTGGCGCATGGGGTCGAGTTCACGCTCAAGCTGCAGGCGGCGCTCATCGCTGGCGCGCAGCTTGTTGGTCAGGTCGTCGTACTGGCTGCGCTTGGCGCCCAAGTCGGCCTCACGCTCAAGCTTGACGCTCAGCGCTGACTGCAGGCCTGCCTGTGCGGCGGCATCGGACAGGCGCGACAGCTCTTCTTTGGCGCGTGCTTCTTCTTCGGCAATCGATTCGGCCTGCTGTGCGGCGATCTGTATGGAACGCGCCAGCTCTTCACGGCGGGACGCGAGGCTGCGCAATGCGAACTGCGCCTCCTGCGCCTGGCGCTCAAGGGCGCGTTGCTGCTCGCGCGATTCATTGAGCTTGCGCTCGGCTTCGATCACGCGGTCATCCAGCTGGGCGTGGCGCTCCTGGCTGTCGGCCAGTTGCATGTCGAGCTCTTCAAAGCGGCCTTCGGCGGTGACCTTGCGTTCCTGCAGCTCGCCCAATTGCCCCTCGATCTCGCCCATGTCGGCCTGGATCTGTTCGCTGCGTGCACGGGTCTGTTCAGCCAGCTGCGTCAGGCGCAGCACTTCGACCTGCAGCTCATGCGTGCGGCTCTGGCCTTCTGCGCTTTCGCGGCGGGCCGTGCCCAGACGCTGGGCGGCGTCGGCATAGACAGCCTCAGCCCTGACCAGCGCGCTGCGCGCTTCCTCGCTGATCAGCGCCTGGGCCTTGAGCTGTTTGTCGAGGTTTTCGATTTCCTGCGCGCGGGCCAGCAGGCCTGCCTGCTCCGAATCCTGCGCGTAAAAGCTCACGCTGAACTGCGTGACGGCATGGCCGCTCTTGACGTAGATGACCTCACCGGCCTGCAGCTTCTCACGTGCAGCCATGGCGTCGTCCAGCTTTTCAGCGGTATAGCAGCCGTGCAGCCAGTCACCGAGAAGTGCCGATTGGCCGGCATCGTTCAGGCGCAACAGTTCGGACAGCGGTTTCAGGCTGATGGCGGCATTCGACTTGCCGGGCGCAGTGCCATTCGGTGGCGAATAAAAAGACAGCTTGGCGGGCGGCGTGTCACGG
Source organism: Polaromonas sp. (assembly GCF_016185115.1). Lineage (GTDB taxonomy): Bacteria > Pseudomonadota > Gammaproteobacteria > Burkholderiales > Burkholderiaceae_C > Polaromonas. The sequence goes on from NZ_JACPOF010000004.1 coordinate 524,424, forward strand.
CCATCGGTACCGGCAAAACCGCGCACCATGTCCAGACGCGACACCTCAAGCGCGCCCAGGCGTTCACGCAAAGCGGCTTCGAGGGCGTTTTCCCATCCCTGCTCGATGTGTACGCGGCTCCACAGCCCTTGAAGGCCGTCCAGCCCGTGTTTGGCCAGCCAGGGTTTGAGCTTGCCGTCTGTCTTGACCTTTTCCTGCAGCGCCTTGAGGGCTTCCATGCGGGCAGAAAGGTCAGCGCGTTTGGCGGATTCGGTGTTGACAGCCTGCTGCTGCGTACGGCGCTCTTCATCGAGCTGCGGCACGCTCTCGGTCAGTTCGTGCAGGCGGGCTTCGGCTTCAAGCTGGGCTTCCTGTGCGCTGTTGAACTGGGCGGTCAGATTGACGAGTCGGGCTTCGTCAGGCGCATTGAGCGCATTGCGGTCAGCCGTCAGGCGTTCCAGGCGCATGTTCAGCGCGCGAGACTGCTCTTCAATATTGCGCTGGTCAGCGGCGAGCACCTGGATCTGCTGCTGCACCTGGGCGACGCCGGTACGCTGCTCATTGGCCTTGGCCTGGGCGGAACGCAGTGACTCTTCAAGCGCGGGCAACTGGCCCTGCTGCTCTTCGCTCTGGGCGGCCAGCAGTTCGGCCTTTTCTTCGGCTTCAACGGCCTGCGTCGACAGGCTTTCGGTCTCAACCGCAGCGTCTTCCTTGCGGGTGGCCCACTGCGCAGTTTGTTCTTTCAGTTGCGCCAGTCGTTGCTCGACACGGATGCGGCCATCGACCACAAAGCGGATTTCGGCTTCAAGCCGGCCGACTTCGGCACTGGCTTCGTAGAGCTTGCCCTGGGCCTGGTTGACGTGGTCGCCAGCGGCGTAATGGGCCTGGCGAATGGTCTCGAGGTCGGCCTCGATGTGGCGCAGGTCGGCGACGCGGCTTTCGAGCTCGTTGACGGCTTTTTCGGCATCGGCCTTGACCTTGGCCTGGTCGGCTTCGCTCTCTGCGCGCTTCAAAAACCAGAGCTGATGCTGCTTGAGCGTGCCGTCGGCCTGCAGGGCGTTGTAGCGCAAGGCGACTTCGGCCTGCTTCTCAAGCCGGTCAAGATTGGCATTGAGCTCACGCAGGATGTCTTCGACACGGGTCAGGTTTTCGCGCGTGTCAGACAGGCGGTTGGCCGTCTCGCGGCGGCGCTCCTTGTACTTCGACACACCGGCTGCTTCTTCAAGAAACAGGCGCAGTTCTTCAGGCTTTGATTCGATGATGCGGCTGATGGTGCCCTGGCCGATGATGGCGTAGGCGCGCGGGCCGAGGCCGGTGCCGAGGAACACATCCTGCACGTCGCGGCGGCGCACCGGCTGGTTGTTGAGGTAGTAGCTGGATGTGCCGTCGCGCGTCAGCACACGCTTGACGGCGATCTCTGCAAACTGGCCCCACTGGCCGCCGGCGCGGTGGTCGGCGTTGTCAAACACCAGCTCGACGCTGGAGCGGCTGGCGGGCTTGCGGGTGGTCGTGCCGTTGAAGATGACGTCCTGCATGGACTCACCACGCAGCTCGGACGCCTTGCTTTCGCCCAGCACCCAGCGCACCGCATCCATGATGTTGGACTTGCCGCAACCGTTGGGCCCCACAACGCCTATGAGCTGGCCAGGCAACACAAAATTGGTCGGCTCCGCAAAAGACTTGAAACCGGATAACTTGATTGAATTGAGGCGCACGTTGTTCTCACCTGTAGCTAAATCAACGCCGGGTCAGAGCCAAGCTGTTGATTTATATGAATTTTTCTGGGGCTGGCCGTGCAGCCCGGAGCAACATGATAACTTGGCCGCCCCCCACCAGGCAGCCCTGCCCGAGTCAAACTTTGGGGCATTGGCGACTTGAGCTCACCAGGGTTGCTGGCGCAACGCTTGCAGGCGCAAAAGGCATGCGCCACAGCAGGTCCATCGCACCGGGTTTTGCGAGCTCGAAAACATAGCCGGCCGTACACCTGCTGTCGGTGAAATCATCGGCAATATGAAAGATGCGTATGTCTTTTTTGGGTGCCCACCGCAAAAAGCCGGCCTTGTTTTCTTCAAGCAGCGCCAATGCAATCCCGTGTGAAGGTCCCGTAGGCGCAAACACAGTGTCGGCAATCCACGCAGCCCGGCCGTACGCCTCGTAGAGCATGAAATTTGTTTCGAGCGTGCCTGTCCAGTCTTTCTGCAGCTGCGGCTGGCGGCGTTCAATCAATATGCTGGCGCCGTCAGGTGGCGGCGGCAGTTTTTTCAGTGCATTGACGACCGACTGGTCAAGCGCGCCCTGCACCAGCTTTTCATGGTGCGCCCACAGTGCCCAGCCCGACTGGTGCACCCAGGTCACGCCCAGCATCAGGCTCAAGGCAGCGGCGGGTGCGATGCGCGCAGACGGAAAACGCCGGGCCACATAGATGCAGGCGGCCACCATGCTGATGGACAGCATGGGACCCAGAAGAATGGTGTGCCTGATCTGCGGCGACGCCAGACCGGAGAAAAAATTGCCCGGGCGGAATTCCATCGCAAAGGTTGCGTAGACCGAACCGCCGGTACCGAACACGGTAGGCACAAAAAACGGCGCTGCCTTGCCGGCGGCGATATAGGCCAGAACGGCGGCACCACACAGCAGCAGGCCTGCCAGCAGTTGCTGCCTGGCAGTTGCTGCTGCCTCCGCGGGGCCGCGCGGAAAGCCGGCGCGGCAGGCCAGCCAGACCACAGGCCCCAGCAAAAGCAGCGGAAGCCAGCTGGCCCAGAGCACAGAGGTGACGAGCAGCTTTTTAATACTGGCCATATCAACAGGCCAGACGATGTGGTTGTAACCCGCTTCTGAATAGACACCGCCGGTGCCTACTACGAGCTTCCAGAAAAAATAGCCAGCCACCGCCACGGCCAATAGGCCCAGAAATCGCTTTCGGTCAGCCCGATCTGTGCGTCCGGCAAGCACCCAGCGCGCAAGCTCCAGCGCCGGTACCAGAACGAGGTTGGAATTCATCTGGAACGACAGTCCGATCAGCACCAGCCCTGCGGCCATGCGCCAGGGGCCGGCGCCCAGTGTCATCCGGTAGCCCAGCAAGGCAAACACCAGAAAAAGGCCCACGCCTACATGGCAACTGGCATGAAAGAGCACATAGCCCGGAAACACAAGCGTGAGCGCAGCCGCCCAGCAGGCCTGCACTTCATCCATGCGGAAAACGTCTTTGGCCAGCCTGAAGGTTTCCCAGGCTATCCAGCCCATGATGGCCGCGATGACGATCTTGAGGGTGATCCAGTAGTCAACCCCGGCATGGTGAACAAGCCAGGCCAGGCCACGCATCAGGCCCCAGAGCAGCCACCAGCCCGAATCCTGCAGCCAGTCACTCAGGCCGACCAGCTTGTTCGACTGGATGAGATAGTCGCCAATCACGCCATCCCAGCGGTCACGGCCGGACAGCAGGACTGACCCGGGCCCGATCAGCGCGCCAAGGACCAGGAAGACGAGATGCCATGGCACCTTCTGGCGATTTGTGCTCATGCGTCAGGTCAGCTGTCGGGGTGGGGCCATGCTGCGGTGGATGATAGCCGTTGGTCTGCAGTGACCATGCCATTTCAGGCCAGTCAAACGGCCCAGCGTTGGTCGGTGGTCGCAAGGAATCGCACGCAGAACTGGGGACCGAAGCTTTTTTGCTATCAAATAAATAGCTGCTCACGTGCGTATTTAAAGGGCTGGAGGCTGATTTGAGGGGTAAAAATGGGCCCTGAAGGCTGTTTTTTGGCCTTTTTTTCAATTCACAAGCATCCGGCAAAGCAAAATTTAACGTGTACGTTAAATTTTTGCCGTAAACATTAAAATCAGTCGTTTTCAGCTTTTCCAGGCCTGTCTGCAGGCTGGATAATTCAAGCCATGAATCCCCTGCTTTCCCGGCTCCAGCCCTATCCTTTTGAGCGGCTGCGCCTCCTGCACGCCGACATCACGCCCAATCCGGCCTGCAAGCCCATCAGCCTGGGCATTGGCGAACCCCGCCACGCCACGCCACAGCTTGTCAAAGACGCCCTGACCGGCAGCCTGGCGGGCCTGGCAGGTTACCCGCCGACGGCCGGAGAACCCAGGCTTCGCCAGACCATGGCGGACTGGCTCAAGCGCCGTTATGGGCTTGCCGTCGATCCCACAACCCAAATCCTGCCGGTCAATGGTTCGCGTGAGGCCCTGTTCTCGCTCGCCCAGACAGTGATTGACCCGACAAAGCCCGGGGCGACCGTCGTGTGCCCGAATCCGTTCTATCAAATCTACGAGGGTTCGGCTCTGCTGGCCGGCGCTGAAACCTGGTTTGCGCCCAGCGATCCGGCGCGCAACTTCGGCATTGACTGGGCCGCCGTACCCGAAGACGTCTGGGCCAAAACCCAGCTGATCTTTGTCTGCTCACCCGGCAACCCGGCCGGCGCCGTGATGCCGCTGGATGAATGGAAGCAGCTGTTCGAGCTCAGCGACCGTTACGGCTTTGTGATTGCATCTGACGAGTGCTACAGCGAGATTTATTTCCGCGACGAAGCACCTCTGGGCGGCCTTGAAGCCGCGGCCAAACTCGGCAGGCACGACTTCAAAAACCTGATCTCGCTGACCAGTCTTTCCAAACGCAGCAATGTGCCCGGTCTGCGCAGCGGTTTTGTCGCCGGTGACGCCAAACTCATCAAGCCGTTTTTGCTTTACCGCACCTACCACGGCAGCGCCATGAGCCCCATCGTGCAGGCGGCCAGCATTGCAGCCTGGGCCGACGAGCAGCATGTGGTCGAGAACCGCGCGATGTACCGTGAAAAATTCGCCGCAGTCACGCCCATGCTTTCAAATGTGATGGACGTCGCCCTGCCTGACGCGGGCTTTTATCTCTGGGCCGGTATCCCCGATGTTTTTAAAGGTTCAGACACGGAGTTCTCGCGCCAGCTTCTCGCTCTTTACAATGTGGTGGTTTTGCCGGGCAGTTACCTGGCCCGCGAAGCGCGGGGACACAACCCCGGCGCAGGCCGCGTTCGCATGGCGCTGGTGGCTGAAACCGCGGAATGCGTTGAAGCCGCAGAGCGTATCGTCCAGTTTATTCAATCAAAATCTCACTGAAACTTTCCAAGCACATGACTCAAGACAACACGGCCCTCCAGAAAATCATTGACGCTGCCTGGGAGGACCGCGCCAGCCTGTCGCCCAAAGCTGCGCCGAAAGAGATCACAGACGCTGTCGGGCACACCCTTGACCAGCTCAACAACGGCTCGCTGCGCGTTGCCACGCGCCAGGGCGTCGGCCAGTGGACGGTGCACCAGTGGATCAAGAAGGCCGTGCTGCTGAGCTTTCGCCTGAAAGACAACGAACTCATGCGCGCCGGCGACCTGGCGTTTTTTGACAAGGTCAAAACCAAGTTCGCCCATCTGAGCGAAGACGAAATGCGCGCCACCGGCGTCCGTGTCGTGCCACCGGCCGTTGCACGCCACGGCAGCTTTATTGCCAAGGGTGCCATCCTGATGCCCAGCTACGTGAACATCGGCGCCTGGGTAGGCGAAGGCACCATGGTTGACACCTGGGCCACCGTCGGCAGCTGCGCACAGGTCGGCAACAACGTGCACCTGTCTGGCGGCGTAGGCCTGGGCGGCGTGCTGGAGCCTCTGCAGGCCAACCCGACCATCATTGAAGACAACTGCTTTATCGGCGCGCGTTCCGAAGTCGTTGAAGGCGTGATCGTTGAAGAAAACTCCGTCATCTCCATGGGTGTGTACATCGGCCAGAGCACCCCGATTTATGACCGCGAGCTTGACACCGTGACCTATGGCCGCATTCCTGCAGGCTCTGTCGTGGTCTCGGGCAACCTGCCCAAGGCCGGCGGCAAGTACAGCCTGTACTGCGCCGTGATCGTCAAGAAGGTCGACGCCAAAACCCGCGCGACCACCAGCCTCAACGACCTGCTCCGCGACTAATCCACTTCTGATCTTGAGTACAGGAAACCGCCAATGAATACACCGATGGGCACGATGGAGCGCATCCTGCGCCTGATGGCCGACAAGAAGGCCTCTGACGTCTACCTGTCGGCGCACTCGCCGGCCCTGATCAAGATCAACGGCCAGGCCCTGCCCATCAACAGCCAGATCCTGCCGCCGGAAGCTCCGTTCAACCTGCTGGCGGAAATCCTGAGTCCGGAAAAAATCGCCGAGCTGCAGGAAAAGGGCGAACTCAACATGGCGCTGCCGCTGGCAGGCGCAGGCAACTTCCGTATCAGCGCCTTCAGGCAGCGCGGCACCTATGCGGCTGTCATCCGTTTTGTACCCAGCACCATTCCACCGCTGGCGAGTCTTAAAGTGCCGCCCATTCTGGGCGACCTGATCATGGAAAAGCGGGGCCTGCTTCTGATGGTGGGTGCCACGGGCGCGGGCAAGAGCACGACGCTGGCCGCCATGATGGACCACCGCAACGAGACCACGCTGGGCCACATCCTCACGATTGAAGACCCTGTCGAGTTCATCTTCACCAACAAAAAATCCGTGGTGAACCAGCGCGAAGTGGGTACCGATACGGAGTCCTTGCAGGTCGCACTGAAAAACGCCTTGCGGCAGGCGCCCGACGTGATCCTGATTGGTGAAATCCGCGACCGCGAAACCATGTCTGCGGCGATCGCCTATGCGCAATCGGGCCATCTCTGCCTGGCGACCATGCATGCCAACAACAGCTACCAGGCACTGAACCGCATTCTGAGCTTCTACCCGGTGGAAGTGCGCAGCACCATGCTGGGCGACCTTGCCGCAGCGATGAAAGCCATTGTTTCGCAGCGACTGATCCGCACGGTTGAAGGCGGCCGCGCCCCAGCCGTTGAAGTGATGCTGAACACCAAGCTGATTTCCGAACTGATCGAAAAAGGCGATTTCTCGGGCGTGAAAGAGGCGATGGAAAAATCAATGGCTGAAGGCTCGCAAACCTTCGAGCAGGACATCGCCAAACTGATTGCTGATGGCATCATCACCCGCAAGGAAGGCGTAGCCAATGCGGATTCACCGACCAACCTGATGTGGCGGCTGGAAAACGACTTCAATGTGGCGAAAGCTGCTGCCGAGCCTGAAGAAGACCTAGATGACGAACCGTCATTTACGGAAATCACGCTGGACGTCAAACACTAGGGATGTGGCCCCCACGGTCGCTCACTGCGTGCAGCTTCCTGCCCCCCGAGGGGGCCGCTGCGCCTTGCGGCCGGCAAAGCCGGACCGCGGCCCCTGCTTGCAATAACCCCCAGAGTTTTGGCCTTCGTTTTTTATGAGCAGAACACTTCAACTGACCGAACAGCTAATCTCCCGCAACTCGGTCACGCCTGAAGACGCGGATTGCCAGCGCATCATTTCGGAACGCCTGAAGCCGCTCGGTTTTGACTGCGAAACCATCGTCAGTGGCCCTGAGAACTTCCGAGTCACCAACCTGTGGGCCAAATTCACAGGCAGCGGAGCGCCCAAAACGCTGGTGTTCGCCGGCCACACCGATGTGGTGCCGACCGGTCCGCTGGACCAGTGGGACACTCCGCCCTTCATACCCAGCCACAGAAATGGCCACCTGTATGGGCGCGGCGCGGCCGACATGAAGACCTCGATCGCGGCCATGGTCGTCGCTGTTGAGGAGTTTCTTGCCGCCAACCCAAAGCCAGAGCTGTCCATCGCGTTCCTGCTCACCAGTGACGAGGAAGGCCCGTCCGTGGACGGTACCGTGGTCGTCTGCAGGCAATTGCAGGCTCGCGGCGAGGCGCTCGATTACTGCATCGTGGGCGAACCCACCTCGGTAGACCGCCTCGGCGACATGATCAAGAACGGCCGCCGCGGCACCATGAGCGGCAAGCTCACCGTCAAGGGCATACAGGGTCATATCGCCTACCCTCACCTGGCCAAAAACCCGATTCACCTGTTCGCGCCTGCGCTGGCTGAACTGGTCGCCGTCGAATGGGACAAGGGCAACGATTTTTTTCCGGCCACCAGCTGGCAGGTATCCAACCTGCATGGGGGCACGGGGGCATCGAACATCATCCCGGGCGAACTGGTGGTGGACTTCAACTTCCGTTTCTGCACTGAATCAACACCTGAAAGCCTGCAGCTGCGCCTGCAGGCCGTGCTGGACAAACACCAGCTCGACTACGAGCTGAAGTGGGTCATAGGCGGCCTGCCCTTTCTGACGACGCCGGGTGAGTTGGTGCAGGCAGTACGCGAATCGATTGAGGCGGAAACCGGTGTGGTGACCGAGCTCTCGACCACAGGCGGCACCAGCGACGGCCGTTTTATCGCCAAGGTCTGCAAGCAGGTCATAGAGTTCGGCCCCATCAATGCGACCATCCACAAGATCAATGAGAACGTCAGGGTGGCAGACATTGACCCGCTGAAGAACATCTACAGGGGCGTGCTTGAGCGCCTTGCGGGAATCGCAGGCAAATGACGGTTATTGAAGCCATCGAGGCGGCGGCGGCGCGACTTGAAGCTGCGGGCCTGAGCCTTTCCGATGGATTTGGCCAGGGTACTTTGAGTGCTTTCGATGAAGCCGCCTGGCTGGTGCTCTGGGGCCTCAAGCTCCCCATTGACGACCTTGATTCAGTGGCGCAAAGGGCGGTAACGCCCGAAGAAAAAGCGCAGATTGACGCCCTTCTCGATAAACGCATCAACACCCGCAAACCGCTGGCCTACCTGACCAACGAGGCCTGGCTGCAGGGCGTGCCGTTTTATGTCGATGAACGTGTCATCATTCCGCGATCCTTCATTGCCGAACTGCTGGTCGATGAAAGCATAGACCCCTGGCTGAGCGACCAGACGCACCGCGTGCTCGACCTGTGCACCGGCAACGGCAGCCTGGCCGTGCTGGCTGCCATGGCCTGGCCCGATGTGGTGGTCGATGCGGCCGACATCAGCCTGGACGCCCTCGACGTCGCGCGCATCAATATCGACAAACACGGGCTGGACAGCCGCATCACGCTGGTCGAATCTGACGGCCTGGCGGCCTGCACAGGCCCCTATGACCTGATTCTGTGCAACCCGCCCTATGTCAATGCGGCCACCATGGCCGCCCTGCCCGCGGAATTTCGGGCCGAACCGGCACTGGCGTTGGCTGGCGGCGATGACGGCATGGACTTTATTCGAAGCCTTTTTCTAACGGCCGGCCGCCACATGAGCGAAAATGCGGTATTGGTGCTGGAAATAGGCAACGAACGCGCCCATTTCGAGCGCGCCTTTCCCGAGCTTGAACCCCTGTGGTTCGAGACCAGCGCCGGGCCTGACCAGGTTTTGCTTCTTACACGCCAGCAATTGCGTTGAAGCCTGGCCAATTGGCCTGAAACCTGCGTCGTGGCCTTACCGGCTGTGCCTGCCGAACAATTTGTCTGTTTTAAATGATTACCCTTAAAAACGTGGTGCTGCGTCGCGGCGCCAAAGTGATTCTCGACATCGCGTCTGTCACCCTCAACCCCGGCGAAAACGTCGGCCTGGTGGGGCGAAACGGCGCGGGCAAGTCCTCGCTGTTTGCCATGCTCAATGGCACGCTGCATGAAGACGGGGGCGAGTTTTACATTCCCGCCCAGTGGCGCATGGCCCAGGTTGCACAGGACATGCCCGAAACCGAGCAGAGCGCCACCGACTACGTGATCGAAGGTGACGTGGTGCTGATGGCCGCCCAGGCAGAGGTGGCAGCCGCCGAAGCCAGCGGCGATGGTGATCGCATGGCGCACGCCTATATGGAGCTGTACGACTCGGGCGCCCATGATTCGCAGGCACGCGCGCAAGCGCTGATCCTCGGTCTGGGCTTCAAGGTCAGCGAACTCGACAACCCCGTGAACAGCTTTTCAGGCGGCTGGCGCATGCGTTTGCAGCTGGCGCGTGCGCTGATGTGCCCTTCGGATCTGCTGCTGCTCGACGACCCCACCAATCACCTGGACCTGGACGCGCTGGTCTGGCTGGAAGCCTGGCTCAAGCGCTACCAGGGCACCATGCTGGTTATCAGCCATGACCGCGAGTTTCTGGATGCCGTGACCGACGTCACCGTGCACATCGAGATGGCCAAGTTGACCCGCTACGGCGGCAACTACAGCAAGTTTGAAGACTTGCGCTCCGAGCAGATGGCGCTGCAACAGACTGCTTTCTCCAAACAGCAGGACAAGATCGCCCACCTGCAAAAGTTTATTGCGCGTTTCAAGGCCAAGGCCAGCAAGGCCAAACAGGCGCAAAGCCGGGTCAAGGCACTTGACCGCATGGAAAAGATTGCGCCCTTGCTGGCTGAAGCCGACTTCACATTCGAATTCAAGGAACCGGCCAACCTGCCCAACCCCATGCTGTCGATGCAGAACGCCTACTTCGGCTACCCGCCGCCAGAAGATGCGCCTGAAGGCACGCCGCCCACGGTCATTGTGCAAAACGTCAGCAAGTCGGTGCTTGCCGGCCAGCGCATCGGCATTCTTGGCGCCAACGGCCAGGGCAAATCCACGCTGGTGAAAACCGTGGCCCGCGCGCTGGCGCCGATTGAAGGCGAGATGATTGAAGGCAAGGGCCTGAACATCGGTTACTTTGCCCAGCAGGAGCTGGATGTGCTGCGACCGGCAGACAACCCGCTCGAGCACATGATCCGCCTGGTCAAGGAAGTCACCGCTGCGGGCAAGATGGGCAGCCAGGCGACCCGCGAGCAGGACCTGCGTGCCTTTCTGGGCATGTTCAATTTCGGCGGCGACATGGTCAAGCAGGCCGTGGGCAGCATGAGCGGCGGAGAGAAAGCCCGGCTGGTGCTGTGCATGATCGTCTGGCAGCGCCCCAACCTGCTGCTGCTGGACGAGCCGACCAATCACCTGGACCTGGCCACACGCGAAGCGCTGTCGATGGCACTCAATGAGTTTGAAGGCACTGTGATGCTGGTCAGCCATGACCGTGCATTGCTGCGCGCTGTCTGCGATGAATTCTGGATGGTGTCCCAGGGCGGCGTCGCGCCTTTTGACGGCGACCTGGACGACTACCAGAAGTATTTGCTCGACCACGCCAAACGCCAGCGGGAAGAAGCCAAAAAATCCGGTGGATCAGGCCAGGTGGCGAAAGCCGTACCGGCGGCAGACGCCGTGGTGCCAGCTGTGTCCGCGTCCAAAGCGCTACCCCAGGACACGCCTGAACAGCGAAAACTTGAGGCGAAGGCCCGCCAGCAAAAGTCGGAAGCCACCAAACCCCTGCGCAAGGAACTGGAAAAAATCGACAATCGCATGCAGTCGCTGAACACTGAAAAGGACAGCTTGCAGGCCTTGCTGACGACAAGCACCGCCCCTGCAGAAATCGCGCAGACCGGCAAGCGCCTGAAAGCGATTGACACTGAAATAGGCACCCTCGAAGAGCGGTGGCTTGAACTGACCGAACAGATAGAAACCGCGACGGTGTAGAGTCGGACAGACAAGTTGGGTTATCTGCCCGGCAAGGTTTGGGGAAGGAGTTTCGAACATGCCCAGCGCACGCAGCACGGCGTCCAGCGACGCCGCACTTGAAGCCGCAGTCAAGCGCAGCCGGAAGTTGCTCAACAAGCGCGCCCTGGTCGCCGCCGCAGCCAGCGCGGTACCTGTGCCAGGACTGGACTGGGCCGTTGACGCCGCACTGCTGTCAAAACTCATCCCCGAAATCAACCGGGAGTTTGGCCTGACGCCCGCGCAGCTGGACAAACTGGACCCCAAAAAACGCGACCAGGTTCAAAAGGCCGTGGCCATGGTGGGCTCCGTGCTGATCGGCAAATTCATCAGCCGCGACCTGCTCATCAAGGCGGCCACCAAAATCGGCGTCCGCCTGACCACCAAGCAGGTCGCAAAATTTGTACCGCTGGCGGGCCAGATCGTCTCTGCGCTAGTGGGCTACGCGGCCATTCGCTACTTTGGCGAGGAGCACATGAAAGACTGCATCCGTGTAGCCCGGCAAGCTGAGCTTGATGTGCCGCGCCTGGCCCACTCGCGCTGAACAAAAGCCGCATGGCGCGCGGTGACGGCTGCTTTGCCCGAATACTGTTTCGTCCTACAGCGCAAGGACAAAGCCCGGTCTAGCATGATCACTGTGGACTCCGGGGCCTGAAATTGCACTGCTCACCCGCCTTCTTCATCAAAGTCTGCTTGCCGCTTGCCCTTGGCATGTGGGTCCTGGGCGAGCCTGCGATGGCACAGGACAAGTCACCCGGTGCCTTGCCTTCGGTCACGGTTGCGGCCAAGGCCAATCGCGACCCTGTGGAAAAGTCCTATCGAAAGATGATCCGGGGCATGGACCTTTTTGAGAAGGAACGCGTCATGGCGCCAGGTGCGCCCCTGCGCTTCAGGCTGCTGCCAAGAAAGCGTGAAACGGACATGAACAACGTCACCCTGGAAGTGCTGGGGTCCAACAAGGCGGCGTTCGATGTAGCGGTTGCGCCCGACAGAACATTTGTCCTGCCGCGCGACCAGGCGGCCTTTGATGAGGACGCGCAGGTCATACCCAACCGCCGGGCGCAAAGCATGACCTGGCGTACCGACATCCGCACACCCGGCCTTGCACCCAACACACGCCGCCTGGGTGACCTGCGGCTCGAGTGCCGGGTCGGCATGGAGGCCGGCCTGATTTCCAACAGCAGCAACATCATCGGAAGACTCGTGAAAGCAGTGCTGGACACACCTGCCTACTGCGACAGGCCGGCGCCGCTTTATCTGTTTTTCGCCGACAGGCCCCTGTTCAGCGTGGCCATGGTGTCCGGCCAGCGCCGGGAAATACTTTCCATCGACAAGCTGTATGCATCGGCCAGCGATGACCCGGCGCTGGACAACGACCTGCCCTATTGCGATTGCGAAGTACTGGTTGACCGCACTTACGTATTGCCTCTGGGCGACCGCAGCTGGCCCGACGACACACTGGTTGAGTTTGAATACATGGACGACCAATGAGGCAGTCCAAAGTACGAAAATCCGTGGCCCATTCAGCGGCAAGCGTTGTGCTGGTCACCAGCCTGCTGGCTGGGTGCGCGGGCGGCTCCGGTCTTTTTGGTTCGACAGAAGTTACGCCGCCTTTTCGCGATCCGGGCATGTCGATGCAGGCCGCGAAAAATCTCATCGTTATCGGGCAAACGACAAGGGCCGATGTGACCGCAGCCCTTGGCAACGCGACCATCGTCAAATTTGACAGTGGCTACGAAGTCTGGGTTTACCGGGCAGGCTCACGCGAGCAGTCCGCAGGCAAGACCGAGTTTGTGATCCTGTTTGCACCGTCGGGCGTGGTTAAAAAAACCCGGATCAGGCCCGCTTATGCAACGCGCGCGACATAGACCGGAGGACTGCAAACAGTCTTTGCGGCCCCTGTTTTGGGCCGACAAAAAAAGCCCGCTATCTGGAAAGATAGCGGGCTTTTATACCTGTGCGTTTCTATGGTGGGTTCTGACAGATTCGAACTGTCGACCTACGGATTAAGAGGGGCTAAATAGCCTTATTTATCAATGAGTTAGGCTCGCCTTTGCTCGCTAACGATCGCCTAGACATTGCAAATGTATGTCACTTCAAAAATATTCCGAAGCCGACTACAGAGCAAGCACCTCGGGAATCTTCAGATACTCAGAAAGTATCTTGACGCGCTCTTTAATATTTGATGCGTCGTTTGTACCTTGCTGGGTCAATCTGTCGTATTCCAGCAATTCAAAGCTCGCCTTGCTGTAGTCAAACTCCGCGGCTATTCTGTTGTCCCTCACACTGTCCCTGAAATCTAGAAGCTTCTTCCTACTCATATTTTTGTTCTTGTTGGAAGCAAGCGCATTTCTAGTGACGATGTAGTACACAGTCATGTTTCCCTGCCCACGCAAGAGTTCGTCTCGCTCTAGGAAAACCACGTTCATTTGATCTAGAACCGTAATCACCTCGTTGGCGAGGGCCATGACCTGTTTTTTAGGGCCCTCATGGTAGTTGCGTGCCATTGCATCTAGATACTCTTTCTTGGTATCGATGATTTTTCCCATGGTGGCAATGTTTTCTTCAACTAGTAGCATGCGCGCTGCAGACTCTCTATGTTGATATCTCTTATTTCCGAACGCTACGCATCTCGTAAATAGTTCGTGATTTGCGACATCACGAATCGCTGCAACCATTTGCCCCCCTATCGAATTCCTTTTCTCTGCAGCGTTAAGAGGAACTGCCTCGTTTAGCCGGGAAAACATATCCTCAATAAGCTCCTGGTCATCAGTTTGTACGCCAATAACTGGCAGCACAAAAGAGTCGAACTTAATTTTTATTTTGGGGTATTCAGAGGCAATGTCTGCATACCCCAAGTCTTTAAGATCAACACTTTCATCATCCTGATAGACAAAATCAGACGACAGGGAAAATTTGCCCTCAATGAAATTCCAAATTGTTTCTAGTCTCTGGCGGCCATCAATCACGGCATACAGATGCTTAGATTTTTTCTTTTCTTCTCGTGTAAATGAATGCAAATAAATCTTGGGCAGGTCATAGTCGTTCAAGATCGAGTCTATGAGCAATTGCTTTTTTTCGACTGTCCATACGCCGCCCATGCGCTGGTAGTCGGGGTCCATTTGAATTTCGTCTTTTTCTGAGTAAAGCCGCATGATGGTGCTGTGCTGCACCGGAAAGGTCTCTATGTAACTCATGCCAAACCCTTATGAATGAACGCGCCGATGCTTCCTAGCTCCGGAAACATCGAAAATTTTGAGACGCCTAGTAGGCGAAGTTGTTCTAACAAATTTGTCCTGGAAGCCGCGGGTATCGTGTATTTGATAACGTGATTTTGATTTCCAATGGCCTCAATTGGGCGATCATCTAGATGATGAATGGTGAACACCCCGAGTTGAGCTTGAATCCTTGCATTATTTCTTGTCGCTATGGTTGCCACAGGTAGCTGTTTTACTCGTCTTTCCTGCCCGAGCCGCTCTATTGAGTAGCTCTTAAGTTCTTCGTCCTCAAAGGAAGGGATAAAGAATTCTTCATCCGCAAAGATGTTGGCATTCTTATTGAGTTCACTAGGGCGTAAACACCACACCGCTGCGTCGTGATCTGCGTGCTTTACGGAATCATCAATCGCAAAATACAGTGCCACTAAGGGGCTCTCACTCCAGTCCAAAAGACGAGTTGGCAGACCATAGTGCTGCATCAAGAAGAGCCAATCAAATGAATCTTTCGGGTCTCGATCAAGCAGCATAGAAGCACTTTGTTTAAAGCGCTTCATCAGCGTGGACTCAGATATTCGACCGTCTAGGCGCAAATATCCAGGCAGAAGTGGCCAATCATGGTGGGCTTGGCCTCTGTACCAAACAGACCCTCCATAGTCTGCTTGGTCTTCCTGCAAAGCTTCGATCAAGCTCTGCACGTTTTCGACTGACTTTTGCTTCATTTTTTTCTTCTTAAGCCCGTTAACATCCTGAAACATTATGCACAAAGAATACAAAAAGCTAACTGCTGCACAGTTTCGGGAGCTTATTTCTCACATTCCGAGCATCACGCAAATGTTCCTCGACCTAGACAGGCAGCTTGCAAACGCATCCAAAGAACAACTAGCGAATCTATTTCCAGGTGAACACGGGTTGTATTGCTATTTGTATGAACTTCCTCTCGTTAGTCAGCTGAGTCTCTTGGTTGTTGGCCTAAATGCAACGGAAGAACTCAAAGAGATGGCAACTTCGCCCGACCCACAGGCAGCACTATTGGCTTCACTAGAAAAGGAAGATATCGGCGTCGATCTATCGCTCCATCCAGACTTTGAGAAAGCTGACGTGGCGGGTTTGAGTTATGTGCTCATTAGAAATATGCGTTCGATGATGACTTACGGCCGTAGCATTTCCAGCCTTGTCCAGGACGTACGTGATAACAACAACTACGACTCACTTTTTAAGGCAATTCGTATGGACCGCTCATCCATCGGGTGCCCGACAATCATGAACGCTTTAGCTAAAGCTCAAATAACCAGCAACAAAGCTTTTTTTACGCGTCTAAGAAGCGCTCTTTCAGGTCCTTCAAAAAAGGAATGGGCTGGATTGGATCAGATGCGGTATGCCCTTCTGATATTGAGAGAGCTTGGAATTGATGATCTCTCAGAAGCTGCACTAGAAGAATTGATGGTGGAAGAGCTCAAGGTATATCGTGCGCCGAAAGGTGATGCACGTAAGAACCTGCGAGCTCATTACCGCCAATCTCGAAATATAAAAACCATCTGAAATCGCTAACTGAGATGGTCGCCCAAAGTGGCCTACATGTATGAAATCCATATCCGTCCAGAGCATTTCGCAAGCTGGCACGGAAAGGATTTCAGATGCAAACGCCCTCCAATGCTGGCACCTCTGCTGGCATATGTCACGACCGCAAACAGGCCGACCCGGATTCGACTGCGGGGCGCGCAGCGACCCCTGGCGAATCCGGGTCGGAAGGTATTCAGGGTGCGTCGCCTAGTAACACAGCACCCCATAACAGCAATAACACCTTACCGGATGGGTTTCGACTCCTTCGCCTGGGTGTTGATAGCCTTTACCTCTCCTACCCTGGGGACCTCCATCCTGGAGTTCTAACCCGGTTAACAGAGCTCAAAGGCAAGGCCCAATCTCCTGACCTTGTAGAGCAGGCAAAAGCCCAATTCGTGGCCGGGGATCACATCTTCGAGGTCAAGGACAAGGGCGCGGGGCTGTTCCCCTTCGTCCTGGACGACAACGCCTTCCGAATCCAGTTCTCCAGGCCCAACAAAAAGCTACCCATGGCCTACGTCAAGATCTCGGCGGAATACCTGGCGCACAAAGGACCACGACCTATCCAGGACGAGCTCGAAAAGCTCCTGGCAGAGTTCGGAGAGCTCACAGGCCGAAACATGGTTAGCCGAATTGACCTGGCTGCCGATTTCAGCTCACCCTGTGTGATGGACTCCTGGCATCGTTCCGCCTGGGTCACTCGGGCGGTGGAGATCCACAGCTATGCCAAAGATCAACAGTTCACGGGCTGGACCATTGGCATGGGCGGCGTGATTGCTGCCCGGCTTTATGACAAAACAAAAGAAATAAGTCATAGCGGGAAGTCCTGGGCTGAGAGTCTCTGGATTCCTGCGGGCTGGCTCCCTGGTCAACAGGTCTGGAGGCTCGAATTCGAGTGCAAGCGGGACTACCTCAAAGAACGCGGTCTATCGTCCCTGGAGAGCGTCCTGGTCAACCTGAATGGCCTCTGGAGCTACGCCACAACCGAATGGCTGCGGCTGACTGAGCCAAATCCCAACGATTCGACGCGTGCCCGGTGGCCGACCCATCCCCTTTGGACCGCCCTCGCCTCTGTGGATTGGGAAACATCCGGCGGCGTTCTTCTCAAGCGGTTTAGCAATGCCAGGCTGCCTGACGAAAAGCGCCTGTACGGGACTGTTTTCAGCTCCCTCGCCTCCTACATGGCCATTCATCAGCTCGATGACAAGAACGTGGCGATAGATGGCCTGCTCGGAGACATGCATCAGCACTTCCAGGGGCTGGCTTATAACCAGGGACTTGAGGTGGATGAACTCCTGGCGCAAAGGATCGCGGCGCGCTCCAGGCTGTTTAACTCCGGGGTGAATTACCAGGAGGCACAAGAGCCCGAGGAGTCAGAAGGCGTCAAGGCTTACCGTAAGGCGTCACGCGGTGATTAAGGGGCTGAAATGGATCAAAACAAGGATGAAACAAGCCTTCCGCTGCCTGCTGCGCGCTGTCTCAGCAAGGAACAAGCGGCGGCCTATCTCGGCATCGGCCTCACCCTCCTGGCTGAGCTTTCTGTGCCTCATGTGCGCTTTGGTCGTCGCTGCGTCTACGACAAACTTGACATGGATGCCTGGCTCGATGACTATAAGGACGAGCGAAGGCGGGCCGGAAAGGACAATTTATGGCCCGTAATGAAGGAATCTACAGGAGGCCGGATTCCAGCCTCTGGTGGATTAATGCAACGCTCCCCAACGGCAAAAGAGTACGCCAAAGCGCTGGGACTGACATCAAAGAGGACGCCGAAGCCTATCTAGCCAAACTCAAGCTGGATGCGTATCGCGAAAGTCACTTTGGTATCAAGCCCCAACGTAGCTGGCAAGAAGCCGTTGTCCGGTATCTCGAACTGAAGCGGACCTTGAGAAGTTTTTCGGATGTGCAGCGGATTTGCCGCTTTCTTGATCCTTACCTGGGGTCGATGATGCTTAACCAGATCAATGGTGATGTGGTTTGGTCAGTGATCCAGGGTGAACTCAAGAAGGGCAATAAACCTGCAACCGTCAACCGTTACCTGTCCACCATGCGAAGCCTCTTGAGGATGGCGCGTGATGAATGGCAATGGATTGACACCTTCCCGAAAATCCGGCTCCTGGGCGGTGAGGTCGAGCGGGACCGCTGGTTGACGCATGAGGAAGCTGATCGTTTGATCCGCTGCTGTGCGCCACACCTGGCGGCCCTGGTACGGTTTGCCCTGGCAACAGGCTGCCGTGCTGCCGAGATAACGGGTCTGGAGTGGAATCGGGTGGACTTGAACAGGCATACCGCCTGGCTCAATAAAACCAAAAATGGCACGCCTCGGGGAGTACCGTTAAATGAAGATGCGAAAGAAGTCTTGAGGGAGCAGATAGGCAAGAGTCTGACGCACTGTTTCACCTTTCGGGGCGAACCAATGCGCTTTCAAATTACCAACTCTGCCTGGCATACCGCGCTGGAAGCTGCTGGTATCTCGGATTTTCGGTTTCATGACCTGCGCCATACGTGGGCCTCATGGCATCGCCAGGCGGGAACGTCTTGCGATGAGCTCAAGGAATTGGGCGGCTGGAAGTCCAGGGAGATGGTGGACCGCTATGCAAAGTATGGAACAGAGCACCTGGCGACGGCTGCAATGCGGATCAACCGCCTCAAGCCCGAAACACAGGGAAATCTGGTCACGTTTTTGTCACGTTCAGAACGACAAAAGGACTTAGCCTCGCGGCTAAGTCCTTGATAGTGTTGGTGGGTTCTGACAGATTCGAACTGTCGACCTACGGATTAAGAGTCCGCTGCTCTACCAACTGAGCTAAGAACCCGGAATTTCTGGTGGGGCCTGCGGGGGTCGAACCCACGACAAACGGATTAAAAGTCCGCTGCTCTACCAACTGAGCTAAGGCCCCAAGGTTCTCCCGCCAAATGGCCGGATACTTCCCGGTTTGCACTGCACGTGATGCAGCACAGCCTTCAATTATAGCGTTATTTGGATGCCGCTGGCAAAGCCCGGGTGGCGATTTTGTCGAGAAGCCAGCCCGCCGCACATATGCCAAATGTCGCGGTGACACTCACCACAGAGCCGTAGCCGTGGCAATTGAGGCTGCTGTCGCTCTGACTCTCGATGGCCCCGGCTACAGACAATGGCTGCATGACCGCTTCACGACTGAAAACACAGGGCAACCCAATGCGGCCCTCACGTGCGGCGCCATGCTCCTTGCGCAGGCGGTACCGCAGTTGCGCGAGCAGGGGGTCGTGGGTTGTCAGCGACAGATCGTCAATGTCGACTTTATGGGCATGGCGTTTTCCGCCTGCGGCTCCCACGCTGATGAAATGAACCTGCTGCCGCCCTTTGTGCTTCACGTTGTGCTGTAGCGCCCAGGCGGCCATGGCGGTTTTGGCTTTGACCTGATCGCAGGCATCAATCACGCCGGGGTATTCGCCGCCCTCCGCATCAAGGCCGGCGACCGCGGGCCAGTTGTCTGCATCAACAAACTCTTCGACGCACCGTACCTCGCAAGCTGGATTGATATCGGCGATGCGGTCGCGCATGGCCAGCACCTTCGCTTGTCCCAGGGTCTCGCCCAGTGCGTGAATCTGGCGATTGATATTTGATTCAGCAATGTGATCGAGGTCGATAAGGGTCAGCCGCGCAACGCCGCTGCGCGCAAGCGCCTCGGCTGCCCACGAACCGACGCCCCCCAAACCAACCACGACCACGTGCGCCGCCCGTATGCCCGCGGCGCCGCTGGCACCGTAAAGCCGGGCCAGGCCGCCAAAACGACGGTCAAGGTCTGCCTGGGCAGTATCGTCAGACACTAAAGGGTGCGCTCCAGACGCCAGACCTGGTATTTGAGTGCAGCCACGCAGCCCGCAAGAATCGCGGCTACAGCCACTATGCTGGTGGCGCTCAGCGTCGAGATGCCCGAGAGCCCCTGCCCCACCGTGCACCCCATGGCGCAAACGCCGCCCACGCCCATCAATACCGCGCCAACCAGATGATTGGCAGTGTCTTCAGCGTCGCGGAAACCTTCCCATCGAAAACTGCGGGTGGCCAGTGAGTAGATGGCGGAGCCAGCCACCACACCAAACACGGACACGATGCCTATGGTGAGCAGTTTGCTTTTGTCGCTGAAGAACATGACCCAGTCAACCGTGTAGGCGACTGGTGAAACAAAACTCAGTGCTTCGGCACGGCCTGAATTGGTAGCCAGAAAGGCTTCCTGCAAAGTCTCAGGGTGCTCGGTGACATAGCCCATGTGGCCGCTGACCCACCACATCGCGACGATGACGCCACCAATACCGAAGCCCGCCAGCAGATTGTCAAGATTCAGGAAATCACGGCCGAAAAAAGTCCAGGTGATGAGCGCCAAACCGATAACAAGGGCCAAGACCAGCCCTGCGGCGGCGGGGACAAGACCCAGCGCCGGGGCAAGCCAGTTGGGCAATGCGGCATTGCCTGCGAAGTCCATCGCCACGCGATCTACGGTGGCGACCCGGGCAACAGCCGTGATGCCTTTGAGGGTTGCAAAGGCAGCCACCCCCATCACGAGAAAAACGACCACAGACTTGAGATTGCCACCACCGATACGCACCAGTGTCTTGCTGCCACAACCGGAAGCCAGCACCATCCCAAAACCAAACATCAAACCACCAACCAGGGCCGACAACCAGATAAAGCGACTGGAGGCATACAAGGTCTTGGCAGGATCAATCTGCCCCGCAGCCGCCAGCGTATAAAAACCAATCATCGCAACGCCTGCGGCCAGTACCCACATGCGCATGCGCGTCCAGTCGCCCATGTTCACGATGTCGCTGACGGCGCCCATGGTGCAGAAGTGGGTCCGCTGCGCAATCGCACCAAAAATCGTCGCAAGGAGGAAGGCTGCCCAGAGAACCTTGACGGTGAGGGCATTGAGTGCAGAGATGTCCATGCACCAATTTTAAGTGGGAATAAAAAACCGCTCCGCAGCAGGCTGCGCGGAGCGGCTTCGCTGACAGGCCATCCAGGCTATTTAAGCTTGCTCAACCTGTCTTTGGCGACCGATGCGGCCTCAGACTGTGGGTATACCTTGATCAGGTCCTCAAGCGTCTTGCGCGCCGATCGCGTGTCTTTCAACTCGACCTGGCAATTGGCTATGGACAGGGCCGCCTCGGGAGCACGCAAGTTATCAGGAGCGGCGGAAAGCAGGGCCTTGAAATTGGCCACGGCCTCACGGTAGCTGCGCAGCGCGTATTGCGCATTACCGAGCCAGAAGAGCGCAGATGCTTTATAGCCGCTGTCTGGATAGCGTTTGATGAAATCCAGGAAAGCACCCTGAGCCGGTGCAAACTCACCCTTGCGCAAGATGGCCAGCGCGGCATCAAAATCACGGGTTTCTTCAGGCTTGGCGACGAATTCCCTGCCGTCGACAGTGACCTTCGAAGGCTCAAACCTTCTAAACCGATCATCAATGCCCTGCGTCATGTCCTTCTGCTTGCGCTGCACCTCTGCGACATCGCGCGCGAACTGCTCATCCTGGCCTCTAAGTTTGGCTACGTCGCTGCGCAAGACCTCAAGCTGGCTGGACAGTTCGAGTACGCTTCGCCGCAACTGGGCGTTGTCCTCGGTAGCTTTGCGCAACTCTACCTGGGAGGCATCAAATTTCTGGCGCAACTCAAGAATGGCACGACGGGCCTCATCATCATCAAAGAGCGCCGCATGCACATTCGCAGAGAATAAAACTGCGGCAAGGCAACAGGCGAGGAACCGTGAGACGCGGGAAAATGTCATAGGCATTGATACACCACCGTGCAGGCAAAGCTTCATTTTCGACCAGTTTCAGCGGTAGTTCAGTTCTGCCCGACGATTTTTGGCATAAGCCTCTTCGGTCGTGCCGGCCTCTGCGGGTTTTTCCTTGCCAAAGCTCACGGCTTCGACCTGCGCATCTGTCACACCGAGCAGCCCAAGGGAGCGTCGGACAGCCTCTGCGCGCTTCTGACCCAGCGCCAGGTTGTACTCACGCCCGCCACGATCATCGGTATGGCCTTCCACGGCCAGCCTGCGCGCCTTGTTGGCGGCCAAAAACCTGGCATGAGCCTCAATGGCACCCTGAAATTCAGGCTTGATGACATAGCTGTCGTAGTCGAAGTAGATTATTTTTGCAACACCAACGGGACCACCGGCAGCGTTGTTGGAGCCGGCAATTTCCACGGGGGTCACGGCACTCGCAGAGGCGCCAGACCCTGCCGATCCCACACTGGTTGCGGTACGGCTTTCAACCGGCACTTCATCCAGTTTGACGTTTGATCCGCAGGCGACGAGGGCGGCAGACAACGTGATGGTCGAGATGATGGAAAAAAAGAAACGTTTCATGTGATTTATCCCTGCAAAACAAAATGATAAAAGCGGATATTGACTGTGTTTAACCCGACTGGATGTAGGCCAACAGGCATTTCACCGGGAGAATGGTCCCCAATCCGGCTCGCGAATGTCTCCACTGGCGCCAGACAGCCGCGCCTTGATTTTTCCGTCCAGTGTTGTTGTCATCAACGCCTCGCGCCCCTGCTGCCGGGTCGCATAGACGATGAGTCGGCTGTTGGGTGCAAAACTGGGGCTTTCATCTGCAGTGGTGTCTGTGATCTGGGTCACAGTGCCATTGGCCAGCTCCATTACTTGGAGCTTGAAAGCTCCTCCCACCCTCGAAACATACGCCAGCCATCGTCCATCGGGACTGATCGCGGGCGAGATGTTGTAGCTGCCATTGAACGTAACACGCTCAACACCACCGCCAGAAGCAGTCATTCGATAGACCTGCGGGGCCCCCCCACGGTCACTGACAAAATAAATAAACCGGCCGTCCGGGGAGAAAGCCGGCTCTGTATCGATGCTTGAAGACTGCGTGAGCCGACGTGGTTCGCCGCCATTGGCATCCAGTGCGTAAAGCTGTGAACCGCCGTCGCGACTCAGCGTTGCCACAATCTGTCGACCATCCGGCGACCAGGCTGGCGCACTGTTTGAACCACGGAAATTCGCAAGCAGGCGGCGTTTCCCGCTGGCCACATCATGGGCGTAGATAACGGGCTTGCGTGACTCAAACGACACATAAGCAAGCTGGCTTCCATTTGGAGACCACGCTGGCGAAATGATGGGTTCAGGGCTCGCTAGGGCAGATTGCGCACTTTCGCCATCAGAGTCTGCGACCCACAATGTGAAGCGGGTACCAGCCTTGGTGACGTAGGCAATTCGGGTGGAAAAGATGCCCTTTTCGCCAGTGAGCTTTTCATAAACAAAGTCCGAAATCCGGTGGGCAGAAAGTCGCAGGTCGGCCTGCGTCACCGCATAACTCTGCCCCCCCAAATCGAGTCCGCGAACGATGTCCCAAAGCCTGAGGCGCACATCAAACCGGCCATCCGCCAGGGGAGTAACACTGCCGGTCACAAGAGAGTCCGCGCCCTTTTGCCGCCACTGAACAAGATCCGGCCGGGTACTTTCGTCGGCCACCAGGCCAGCTGTATCAACCGAACGGAACAGCCCGCTGCGTTCGAGATCCGCTTTGACAATGGCCCCAATTTTCTGGGGGGCCTGGACCTCGCCCCTGAACGTTGCCACGGCAATCGGGAGCTGCGTGAGGCCAACGCCCGACACCTCGACCCGGAACTGCGCCAGCGCCGGCAGGGAAAAAGGCAAGGCAGTGGCGGCAAGAAGGCTGATGGCGGTTCGACGTGGAAGCAAGGGTGTGGTGCTCATAGTTTGGAAGTCTGAATGCCTTGAAAGGTTAATGTAATGGGGTCACACGTACAGAAGGGTCCAGGCTGATCTGGGACAGTCCCTTTTCAGCTATGACCACGCCCGTCTTCATGCGTTCAAAAACTTTTTGCCTGTTGACGGACTCATGATCACGCCTGCTCTCGGGGTGCCACAGATGAAATACCTCGGTTGCGAGAAACCCATTTTTTCGCCTGACCGGCAGGTGACTGAGGCGGAGCACAAGATCTGCATCCTCATGGCCCCACCCTTCAAACGTCTCGTCAAAGCCGTTGACGGCAACAAAGTCTTCACGCCATACCGCCATATTGCAGCTTCGTATGCCGCGCCATTCGAAACCCTGTTTTAACCGGAATAAGGACCATGGCCAGCGCAGCACATGCAACAGTTTGTTGCTGTCTCCTCGCAACCAGGCACAGAGCCAAAAGAAAGCTGACTGGGCAGGAAGGTCAACTTTGGCGTCGACGACTTGTGAGGTCAGCCGCTCACTGAGCAGAACCCGGCTTCCGTTGACAAAATACCCGGGCTCAGCGAGCAAGGCATGGGCCGCTACAAATGACTTGCCCGGAATGCAGTCGCCATCCAGAAAAACGAGATAGTCGCCCTCCGAGAAATGAGCCCCCAGATTTCTTGCTGCAGCAGCGGTAAAACCTGTATCCGGATGCCATATGTGTCTCACGCTGCAATTAAAAGTGGGGCAACCAGACATCAGCAGCGCCACATTCTCGGGATTTGACCCATCATCTGCGACCAATACCTCGTGCCGGGCATCGCACTGTGCTGCCAACGACCGTAGTACTGGCAGAAGGGTTTCCGTCCGGTTGTAGGTCAGAACAATGAAGCTGATCTTCATGGATGCCGGCTTGTGTCTGGAACAGATTCTGCCTGCAGCGCTCTATCCGGCATGTCGGCATGCGCCTGACGGGACAACAGCCAAAGCTTGAGATAGCGGTAGTAGGTGCCTTCGGCATTTGAGATGGCCAGCACAAGCCCCATTTTCCCGTCCAGAAACCCGCGTCGCAGGACATAAGTCCGGAAGAAAGCCCAGAGGCCGTGCGCGATCGCCTTCGAGACTGAGGCAGATTTTCCTCTCGCCTGCAGTACCTGGGCTCCGGCAGTCGAATATCTGTTGGCCTTATCCAGTACAGCCTCAAAATTCGCAAAGCTTTCATGCAACAACGACGAATGAAGCAGCCCGACGGAATGATCTGTCAGAATTTTTTCATGGACAAGGTCGGTCGAAAACACCGCCGCACCCCGCCGGAACAAGCGAACGACGCGATCCGGGTTCCAGCCTGAATACATCATGTATTGCCCGCAATAACTGGACAGCCGCGGGATCGAATAGACATCGTGGCGCGACTCACCGATGACCTTCAATATTTCGGCCCTGAGTGGAGGCGTGACGCGTTCATCCGCATCAATGGACAACACCCAGTCGCAACGGGCAAGACCGAGGGCGCGATTTTTTTGTACACCGAATCCCTGCCAGTCACCGTCCTCCGTCACTTCAGCGCCCAGATGACGAGCCAGTTGCCGGGTATCGTCCTCACTGCCGGAATCCAGCACGACAATCTGGTCTGCGAACGACACCGACTGCAAACAGGCCTCAATATTGCGCGCCTCGTTTTTGGTGATGACAATGACAGACAAATTGGCCAACTCTCCCCCTTAAAACACGGGGCTGCAAACAGCCCACCCATCAACTTGCAAAGCATTCTTAGCATAGCAGAGCGTCCTTGCCGCTTCACCTTCAGGATCACCTGACTCTGCCGGCCAATCATTGATAATGAACGGCGTCATACAAGTCCCGCCCAACCAACTTGCAAACAAAACTCCTCAATTTTCGCCTGGTGCTTGTATGCATTGCTGCAGCTGCGATTGGGTTGCCAATCGCGATTATCAGCATCGCCAAATTGCTGCTATTGCTGGGCGCGGCAGGATTTTTTCTGTTCTCGCGCAGATTAACCCGCCCCCTGACATTACATGGCAGGCTGCGCTACACGCGACTTGCGATCCTGATCGCCATGCTGGCCTTCGGACTGAGCATTTTCTGGACTGCTGCCCCACTGCTCGAAGCCTTGGGGTCATTCGCAAAGTATGCGAAGCTGCTGTTCATCCCCCTCGTCGCAGCCTTCATACAAAGTCGCCGGGAAGCCGTGTTGGCCCTTGGCACATTTGCAGCGCTCCAGCTGCTCATGGTGATAAGTTCATGGCTGCTGTTCTTTCATGTCCCGGTACCCTGGGCCACATCCCCAACGGCTGTACTCTATAACTCGGTTTTTTCAAGTTACCTGGACGAGGGAATCATGACCGCTGTATTTGCGGCCATATGCTGGCATCTTCGCAAACTTGTACCGGGAAGGTTTGGTTCTTTAATCGCAACCGGGATTGCGCTCCTGGCATTGCTGAACGTTTTTTTCGTGCTGCAGGGGCGTACCGGGCATGTCGTCGCCCTCGCCTTGATATCACTCGTCATCGCCTGGGAACTGCCACGTCGCTATCGCAAGTTCGTAGCGCTGGTGCCGGTCATAGTGCTGGCAGTAATGGTGGCGCTTTCGCCAAAGGTACAACACCGGATCATCGACGTGAAAATTGAAGTGATGGGATTTTTCGCAGGGCAAGGTTCCAGCGTAGTCACCGGCACATCCTCCGGCATACGGCTGCATTTTTGGCACAGGGCCTTACAGTCCATGGCAGACCACCCCCTGATTGGTACAGGCGTGGGCAGCTGGAGCATTGAATTCAATCGCCTTGAAAGGCTGAAGAGCCGCTCTCCCGAGTCCATCAGGATCATGGGCAATCCCCATCAGGAATATCTCCTTTGGGGCGTACAGCTCGGCATCGGGGGAATCATCCTTCTGTTGGCAATACTGGTTTCAATTTTCCGGGAGACTTTGGCGATGGACGAACTTGCCGCGCGTAGCGCGCAATCGACTCTGCTTGCCCTGGCTGTCTCATGCCTGTTTAACTCGACAATTTACGACGCACTTATCGGTGATTTTTTCTGCATCACGCTTGGCTTGCTATTGGCATTGGGCGTTTATGGCTCGCAACCAGTTGCCGGGACACCTGTCGGACATGAAAGGACTGAGTGACCATGGTTGCAAAGCCTGCATCTTCAGCGACGAGAAAACTCTCCACCTGGCAGAGAACGCTCCGGGTCTGGCCCTACTTCAACACGGCGCGAAGCCGCAGCGCGTGGGCTGTCGCCATAGGTGCCACGATCGTCGCGTCCGCCACCGAACCATTCGTTCCGGCGCTGTTAAAGCCCCTTCTTGACCGGGGCTTCCAGAAAGGGGCTCTGGACCTCTGGATGGTTCCGGTGTCGCTCTTGCTGCTGTTTGCCATCAGGGGACTTTCCGGCTTTGTCGCCCAGTATGCGCTGGCCCAGGTCACCAACGAAGGCCTTCAGCAACTGCGGCGGGCCATGTTCGATAAATTGCTCAGTGCAAGGCTTTCCCTATTCGCCGACCAGACCTCCAGCGCCATCTCCAACACCGTGGTTTATGAGGTTTACAACGGCTCTGTGATACTCAACAACGCCATCATCAAGCTCGCACGGGACGTGCTAACCCTGCTTGCACTGGTTGGATACCTCATCTTCCTGAACTGGAAGTTGATGCTGGTGGTTTCGCTGCTTTTCCCTGCGGTAGCCCTGGTGATTCAACTGCTGACACGCCGCCTGTACAGACTGACCAAACAGAGCCAGACGGCCACCGACAACCTGGCCTACGTGGTCGAAGAAAACGTTCTTGCACACCGCGATGTGAGGCTGCACGGCGCCCAGGCCAGCCAGGCTGAGCGCTTCGATGTCCTGAGCCATTCCCTGCGCCGCCTGTCGATGAAATCGACCGTGGCATATGCAAGCATGAGCGCCATCACACAGGTGCTGGCGGCCATCGCCCTGTCGGCTGTCATTTCAATTGCACTGGTGCAGGGCTCTGCCAATACGACCACCGTTGGGGGTTTTGTGGCTTTTGTGACGGCAATGCTGTTGCTCATTGCGCCCATCAAAAGCCTGTCGGATGGTGCAACGCCTATCACACGGGGGTTGGCGGCGCTGGAACGCGGCCTTGACCTGATGGAACTGACAGACGACGAGTCTGGTGGCGCCTTCAAAAAAACGCGGGCATCCGGAGATATCCAGTTCAAAGAGGTGAGCGTTCTTTACAAGACGGGCAATGCGCTTGCCCTGGACCGCCTCACCCTTCACGTAAAAGCAGGAGAAACAGTGGCACTGGTCGGTGCTTCAGGCTCGGGCAAGACCACGCTCGTGAACATGTTGCCAAGGTTTGTGGAACCCAGCAGCGGCCACATATACCTGGACGGCCAGGAACTCGGCGATTGGAGCCTTGCATCGCTTCGCTCACAGTTCGCATTGGTCAGCCAGCATGTCGTTATGCTCAACAGCTCAATCGCCGCGAACGTTGCACTCGGGTTGCCTGTCGATCGCGCAAGGATTGCGCAGTGCCTGGAAGCCGCCAATCTCGGCACAATGGTCGCGGAGCTCCCCCAGGGCATGGACACCCTGCTTGGGCACAATGCGATGCAACTGTCGGGTGGCCAGCGGCAAAGGCTGGCAATTGCACGCGCACTTTACAAGGACGCTCCCGTACTGATTCTGGACGAGGCCACCTCAGCACTCGACACAGAATCCGAGCAGGCAGTGCAGGAAGCGATCAGGCGCCTTGCGATGAACCGGACATCCATCATCATCGCCCATCGCTTGTCCACCATTCAGCACGCGGACCGCATCATCATGATGAATGCGGGCAGTATTGTGGAGTCCGGGACGCACACGGAACTCATGCTGCGCAATGGTGCCTACGCACATCTCTATCGGCTGGGTTTCCAGGGCGCTTGATGCCAGGCAACCTAGCGCCGGACTGGCACCTGAGCTGCTACAGCGTGGTAAATTTTTTCCTGCCTTGCGGCGATATCGTCCCAGGAATATTCACCGGCAAAAGCACGAGCCGCACGGCCCATCGTGGCGCGGAGTACCTTGTCGTTCAGTAACCCAAGCACCGAAGCAGCCAGTGAAGCAGCATCTCGCGGATCTTCCAGAATCAGTACATTGACGCCGGAACTCAAAAATCCGGCAATGCCGCAATACTTCGCGCTGCTCACGATGACGGGGAGTCCATGAGCCATGGCTTCGAGCACAACCATGGCAAAAGTGTCTTCCAGTGTTGGATGTACAAGCATGTCTGCGGCTCGATATGCAGGAGAGACATCTTTCAACGCCCCGAGGAAGAAAACCCGGGATGCCAGCCCCATCTGTGCGGCCAGTTGCACAAACTGTGGCCGCTGCGACGAGTCACCAATGACAGCAAGAACGACGTCTGCCGGCATACGCTGAATGGCCGCCAGCAGGGTATCAAGTCCTTTCTTGCGAAAATCGTTCCCGACGAACAGGAGGCAGGTTTTGTCTTGCGGCAAACCCAGCTCATTGCGCGCAGAAATTTGATCGGAGCCGCCGGCGGGACAGGCTGGCAAATCGATCCCCGGAGTAATGACAGATGTCATCCCAACCGCATCCGGGTAACTCGCCGAAAAAATTGCACGCAGGGTTTCCGAGATAACCACTACCGCCCGATCATGATGTCTTGCGTAACGCGCACGTTCGAGCAAAAGGTACGCCACCAACCGTGGACTCGTCAGCACTTTCAGTAGACGCGCAAAGCGCGCCAGGCCCTCCAGCCCATTAAACAGGTTGTGCTTTATCGGCAGAACATGTACGGTCTGCACCTGTCCATGCCATGTGTTTTCGTGCGAGTGCACAACATCGAACCCCCTGCGGGTTGCCCACCACGTGAGCGTGGCAAACCAGAGCTGGTTTACCCATCTTGGCCTGCGCAACGGCATGCTGACACGGTGATAACTGACGCCCGGCCACTGATGGTCAATCGACTGGGCAAAAACATGAATCTCATGCTTGGCGGCAAGCTTTTCCACCAGTGCAATGGAATAGCGCTCAGCACCACCCGCAACAGGTGAAAAGGTGCGATTGAGTACCGCAATGCGCAAGCGCCTGCCGACAGAAGTCATCTCCTGCGCCTGTCCTCATAGCCGGTGGAAATCTTGATCCAGAACATGGGCAGGCTGGTTGAACGCAATATCGGTACACGGGGAATCTCAAGCACGTTATCCCCGGCGACACACCGGCTTCGCTGGGTCGTCGTTGCGGTGGCAAAACCCAGGTGCCTCGCCATACCCACATGTTTCGGCTCATACCGCCCGTAGGGATAACAAAAATGCCGCACCGGACCATTAAGCATCATTTCGAGATCGCTTTTTCCCGCTGCAATTTCTGTTTCGCTCGTCATATCGGCCGACGCCACCAGATTGACATGGCTTCTTGTGTGGGAGCCAATTTCCTGTCCGCCCGCTACCCATAGCCGCATCTGTTTTTCGTCCATCAGTGGCGTCTGGGCTATGCCCAGCCCTTCATCCCACTTGTTGGTCTTGCCTGCCAGCCCGCTTACCGCGTAACAGGTCGATGAAAATCCATGGCGCTGAAGCACCGGCAAGGCATTGACGAGATTGTTGACATAACCATCGTCAAAAGTGATGCCCACAACTTTGCCGCTGCGCTCACCGGCGAGGTAAGGCTGCAGATCGCTCATGGACAAGCCCCTGTAACCGAGTACCTTCAATAGGGACATTTGCCTCGCAAATGCAGAGGGAGAAACATACAGGCTGCGAAACGGTTTCCCTTTGCGCGGCGCTTCCTCTATCTGGTGATACACCAGCACCGGAATGGGGTGAGGGTTTCGGGTAAGGCTGGACATGACCGCTATACAACCGGTGACTCAAAGCAGAACAATATCGTATTGTTCCTGCGGCATGGCAGCTTCAGCCTGAAGGGAAACCGGCTTGCCGATGAATTCGCTCAAGCCGGCAAGGTGCTGGCTTTCCTCATCCAGGAAGAGCTCTATCACTTTCGGCGAAGCCACGATGCGAAATTCACGCGGATTGAACTGCCTGGCTTCCCTCAATATCTCCCTGAGGATGTCATAGCTCACGCTCCGTGCGGTCTTGACCACGCCCTTTCCCATGCATGCAGCGCAAGGCTCGCACAGCTGGTGCGCAAGGGATTCGCGGGTCCGTTTGCGGGTCATTTCCAGCAAACCCAGGGCGGAGAAGCCGTTGACTGTCGTCTTGATGCGATCCCTGGCGAGCTGCTTCTGGAATTCAGCCAGCACCGCATCGCGATGATTCTCCTTGGTCATGTCAATGAAGTCGACAATCACAATGCCACCAAGATTGCGCAGACGCAGCTGGCGCGCAATCGCCTGGGAGGCCTCCAGATTGGTTTTGAAGATCGTTTCGTCAAAATTCCGTGCGCCCACAAAGCCGCCGGTGTTCACATCAACAGTCGTCAGCGCTTCGGTCTGGTCAATGATGAGATAACCGCCAGATTTCAGGTCCACCCTGCGGCCTAACGCCCTGGCAATGTCTTCATCAATGTTGAAGAGGTCAAAGATGGGACGTTCGCCACCATAAAGCTGAAGCTTCTGAACTGTTGCAGGCATGAATTCCGCCGCAAACGCCTTGAGTTTCTCGAATTGTTCACGTGAATCAATACGTATGGTCAGCGTTTCTTCGCCCGCGACATCCCGCAAGACGCGTTGAAGCAAATTGAGGTCCTGGTGCAGCACGGATGCGGGTTTGACACGCACGGACGCGTCCTTGATACGGGCCCAGGTTTTACGGAGATACGCGATGTCCTCGGACAGTTCTGCATCGGTAGCGTCTTCCGCATTGGTTCTGAGGATGAAGCCTCCACCGGATTCACCGCTCAGAAGCTGAAGGCGCTGGCGCAGGTCTTCACGCTGCCTGGCAGGTATTTTTTGCGAAACACCGATGTGGTTGTCCTGAGGCAGGAACACCAGCAGCCGCCCCGCAATGCTGACCTGGGCAGTCAGTCTCGCGCCTTTTGTCCCTATCGGGTCCTTAAGCACCTGCACCATGACAGCCTGGCCTTCAAACAGCTGCTTTTCTATAGGCAAGGCTGTTGCGGCCGCCCCACCAACTGCGGACGCGGCATCCCCATCTGCATGACGACTGTTGATGCTGCTCATCAGGTCCGCAACATGCAGAAAGGCGGCCTTGTCCAGGCCAATATCGATGAAGGCCGACTGCATGCCCGGCAACACGCGCGCTACTTTGCCAAGATAGACGTTTCCCACCAGTCCGCGTTCCAGCGTGCGCTCGACCTGAAGCTCCTGGAGAGATCCGTGTTCAACCACCGCCACGCGGGTTTCCTGGGGAGACCAGTTGATGAGGATGTCTTGTTGCATGTTATGTTGGTCAGATTCTGTCAGACCTTGACGCCGACACTGCGCAGCAAACAGGCCGTTTCCCACAAGGGAAGACCCATGATGCCGCTGTAGCTGCCTTTTATGTCGGTGATATGCATTGCCGCCCTGCCCTGTACTGCATATGCGCCGGCTTTACCCATGGGCTCCCCGGTGGCGACATAGTCGCGGATCTGCGATCTGGACATCAACTCAAAACTGACACGCGAGGTACTGAGTGCTTCAACGCGGCGTTTTCCTGCCTGAACCGCAACCGCCGTCAATACCCGGTGCGTAGTCCCGCCCAGTTCGGTCAGCATCCGGACGGCATCCCCTGCATTTTCTGGTTTTCCATAGATGACGCGCCCCAGCGCTACTGTGGTGTCGGAACAAAGCACCGGTGCTGGCTTGAGCTTGCGCCGTTTCATCCTTGCTAATGCCGCTTCAAGCTTCAGGCCGGTGACCCTTTTAACGTAGGCCGCAGGCGATTCATTCTTCAACAGGGTTTCCAGCGCTTCAGCATCCTCAACCTCATCTGCCAGAAGCAACTCATACGTCACCCCCAGTTGCTCAAGCAACTGGCGGCGCCGCGGACTTTGCGATGCAAGATAGATGAAATCACTCATGGCGAGGACCAGCGCCTTTGAGGCAATGCATTACGTGAAAGGACGGGCGTGGCGGCACGACTATTCGCGATGATACGGATGATTGATGGTGATGCTCCAGGCGCGGTAGAGTTGCTCAATCAGCAGAACGCGGACCATCGCATGAGGCAACGTGAGATCGGACAGGCGCAGGCGCTCATGCGCGGCCTTTTTGAACGACGGATCCAGACCATCAGGCCCGCCAATCACGATAGCCACATCATCACCGGACAGTTGCCAGGCTTTCAGGCGATCAGCCAGTGCGACCGTGGTGACGGCAGTACCGCGTTCGTCCAGCGCCACCACGTGCGTCCCCCGTGCTATGGCGCCTTCTATCCTCAGTTTCTCCGCGGCCAGCAGGGTTTCAACAGTTTTAGAAGCACGGGGCTCAGTCTTGACAGCCTTGAGTTCAACCTTGATTTCAGGTGGAAAGCGCTTGGCGTAGTCATCGTAAGCCGTCTGAGCCCAATCGGGCACTTTCTGGCCTACGGCAACGATGCTCAGCCTCATCGGCTGCGAGGCGCCGCTTTTTTGGCTGCAGGCTTTTTGGCTGCAGGTTTGCTTGCAGTTTTTTTCGCTGCAGCCTTTTTGGCTGGAGGCACCTTGACCAGAGGGGTTTTGGCTGCCGGTTTCGCTGCAGTTTTGCGCGCGGGACGGGCTGTGGGCTCTGCTACAGGCTCCGCAAAATTGCGCTTGGCAGTCCAGTCGCTGGTCTTGCCCACCCTGCCTACATAACCTGGTTCATGGTCTTTCACGGCCTTGACTGCCGGTCTGGCGCTGGTTTTGGCTGAGGTTTTTGCCCCTGCTTTTGGCTTCACCGCAGTTTTTACTGCCGGCTTCACCTCGGCCTTCGGCTCAGGTTTTGCAGCCTTGGGCAATGGTGCCGGTGCGCCCAGTTTTTGTTTGATGGGTTTGTCGCCCCACAGCTCTTCGAGGTGGTAGTACTGCCGAATGGTCGGCTGCATGATATGGGCGACGACTGCTCCGCAGTCCACGATGATCCATTCACCGTTGTCTTCGCCCTCAATACGAGGCTTCTGAAAACCTGCGTCACGAACGGCATCACGCACACTCGCGGCCAGAGCCTTGGTCTGACGGTTGGAAGTGCCCGACGCAATGATGACGCGCTCAAAAAGGGATGTGATGTGCTCGGTATCAAATACCTGGATGTCTTGCGCCTTGACATCTTCCAGCCCGTCAACAATGGCCCGCTGCAGTTTCTGGACATCTTTTTTCTCGGCTGCGACGGTGGATTTGACAGGTGTGGAGGTCATTCAGTGCTTTGTTTGGTAAGGTGCTTCAGGGGGTGCCATAAACGCGGTTTGCTGAAATATAACGCGCAACCGCCTCGGGAACCAGTTCGTTGATGTCGTTGCTCTGACCCGCGCCGGACGCCAGCAATTGCCGTATGTGGGTTGCGCTGACTATCATGGGGGGCAACGAGAGTTGCAAAAAGCGGCTTTTCAGCATGCCATAAGCCTCAATTTGGGCTTGCGTAACCGTGGATGTTGCACGGCCAGCTATGCAAATTATAGCAAGACCCACAATTGCCTGCCATCTGTGCCATTGCCGGAAAGCCGCGAACTGGTCGGCACCCATGATCAGGTAAAGCTGCGCGCCTGGATTTTCCGACTGAAGGGCTTCCAGGGTATCTATCGTGAAGGTTGGGCCTGCCCGCTGCATCTCGCGCTCGTCGACCACCACACGGGGCATCCCCTCGAAGGTCAGTCTTGTCATGGCCAGCCTGTGGCCGGCGCTGCTCAGTTCCCTGGCTTTGTGCCAGGCGTGGCCGGTAGGCACCACGCGCAATTCGTCCAGCTCCAGCTGCGTTATGGCCACCTTCGCCAGTTCCAGGTGCGCTTTGTGCGGGGGATCAAACGCGCCCCCGAAAACGCCGATGCGTTTTTGTCTGGGCGCAATTTGTGAGACGCTCAAGCCCAATCCCTGCGAACGAGAAACTCCCTGTACAACCGATCTTCCGGTGTGCCCGGCTCCACCCTCGCCTGGTAAGCCCAGCTTGCCAGCGGCGGCATGGACATCAGGATGGACTCGGTACGACCGCCTGACTGCAGGCCGAAGTGGGTACCACGGTCCCAGACCAGGTTGAACTCCACGTATCGCCCTCGCCTGTAAAGCTGGAACGCTCTTTCGCGCTCGCCATACGTCGTTTCCCGGCGCATGTCGACAATGGGAAGGTAGGCCTTCAAAAACGCATCTCCCACCGCCTGCATCATGTCAAAACTGCGTTGCGGACCCAGCTCGTGAAAATCATCAAAAAAGATGCCACCCACGCCGCGCGGCTCGTCCCGATGTTTCAAATAAAAGTATTCATCACACCATTTTTTGAAACGCGGGTACTTGTCTTCACCAAAGGGCTGCAACGCGTCGCGGCAGGTTTTGTGAAAGTGGACAACGTCGTCCTCAAAGCCGTAATACGGCGTCAGGTCCATGCCACCGCCAAACCAGCACACCGGCGCACCACCTCCTGCAGGTGTAGCGGCAATCATGCGGACGTTCATGTGTACCGTTGGTACATAAGGGTTACGCGGATGAAATACCAGCGAAACGCCCATCGCCTCAAACGGGGCGCCTGCGAGTTCCGGGCGGTGCTGGGTGGCCGAGGGCGGCAGTTTGGGTCCGCTCACATGGGAGAACCCGCAGCCAGCCCGCTCAAATACAGCGCCGCCTTCAAGTATTTTGGTGATTCCGTTGCCCTGCAGCGGCTCGCCCGGTTCTTTTTGCCAGTGATCGGCGATAAACGACTGACCGTCAATCGCGGCAATAGCATCGGTGATGCGCATCTGCAGGCCGAGCAGAAAAGCC
Source organism: Polaromonas sp. (assembly GCF_016185115.1). Classification (GTDB taxonomy): domain Bacteria; phylum Pseudomonadota; class Gammaproteobacteria; order Burkholderiales; family Burkholderiaceae_C; genus Polaromonas. The sequence continues at coordinate 560,090 of NZ_JACPOF010000004.1, forward strand.
CGGACGCCAGAAATATCAGGTGCGGCCATCAGGACTTGATGGCCCTGTACCCAATGTCCCAGCGGTACTGTGCACCATCGAATTTGATACCCTCGGCCACTTCGTAGGCCCGTTGCTGGGCTGCCTTGACCGTACTCCCCAGAGCCGTCACACACAACACCCGCCCACCGGCTGTCATCGTCTCCTTCCCCTTGCGGCTGGTGCCGGCATGAAAGACCATGGCGTCTTCAGTCCCGGCCGGCAAGCCGCTGATGACATCGCCCTTACGGGGCTGCAGCGGGTAACCATGCGCAGCCATCACCACACCCAGTGCCGGGCGACGGTCCCACTCCAGATCAACCTGATCCAGCGTGCCGGAGGTCGCGGCCATCATCACCTCGTACAGGTCGGTCTTGAGCCGCATCATGATGGGCTGGGTTTCGGGGTCGCCCATGCGGCAGTTGAATTCGAGCGTCTTTGGCTTGCCCGCAGAATCAATCATCAGGCCCGCATACAGAAAGCCGGTAAAAGGAATGCCGTCTTTTTCCATGCCCTTGATGGTTGGCAAGATGATCTCCCGCATGGCCCGGGCATGGACATCGGGTGTGACAACCGGAGCTGGCGAATAGGCCCCCATGCCCCCGGTATTCGGACCCTGGTCTGCATCCAGCAGGCGCTTGTGATCCTGGCTGGTAGCCATGGTGGCGACATTTTTGCCATCACACATGACGATAAAACTGGCTTCTTCACCCTCCAGAAACTCCTCAATTACCACCCGTGCGCCGCCCTCGTTATGGGTCACGCCCAACGGGTTGAAGTCCGGATCAGGTGCCAGCATGAATTCGATGGCCTCATGCGCTTCGTGCTTCGTCATGGCCACGACAACGCCCTTGCCTGCAGCCAGTCCATCAGCCTTCACCACAATCGGCGCGCCCTTCTCATCAACATAGGCGTGCGCTGCGACCGCATCGCTGAAGGTCTCATATTCAGCCGTGGGAATGCTGTGGCGCTTCATGAACGCCTTGGAAAACGCCTTGGAGCTTTCAAGCTGGGCTGCCGCTTTGGTCGGCCCAAATATTCGAAGGCCATGTGCGCGGAAATCATCCACAATGCCAGCCGCCAGCGGCTGTTCCGGGCCAACCACGGTCAGTGCAATTTTTTGCTCCAGCGCCCATTCGCGCAGGGCTTTCACGTCCGTGATGGCGACATTTTCAAGTCGTGCATCGAGCGCCGTCCCGCCATTGCCAGGGGCCACGTACACGGCCTGCACCTTGGGCGACTGCGCCAGCTTCCAGGCCAGGGCATGCTCACGGCCACCGCCACCCACTACCAATACTTTCATGCTGTGCTCTCGGTTTAAGTGTTATTCAGACAGGTCTGCGTTATGGAACACGTTCTGCGTATCGTCAAGGTCTTCCAGCACGTCCAGCAGGCGCTGCATCTTTACGGAATCCTGCCCCGACATTTCAATCGTGTTGTCTGCCCGCATGGTGACTTCGGCCAACTCAGGCTTCAGGCCAGCCGCGTCAAAAGCATTTTTGACAACTTCAAAGCCGGTATAGGGCGTGAGCACCTCGATGGCACCATCCTCATGTGTAATCACGTCATCGGCGCCGGATTCCAGCGCCACCTCCATGACCTTGTCTTCGCTTGTGCCTGGCGCAAAGATGAACTGGCCAACATGCTTGAACTGGAAAGCCACCGACCCTTCGGTGCCCATGTTTCCACCATGTTTTGAAAATGCGTGGCGTACCTCTGCAACCGTACGCACTTTGTTGTCGGTCATGCAATCCACGATGATGGCCGCCCCGCCTATGCCATAACCCTCGTAGCGCACTTCCTCGTACTGCACCCCTTCGAGGTTGCCTGTGGCCTTGGCAATACCGTATTTGACGTTTTCATTGGGCATATTGGCCGCCTTGGCCTTGTCCACAGCCAGTCGCAGACGCGGGTTAGTACCCAGGTCGCCGCCGCCCATGCGGGCCGCCACCATGATTTCACGCATGACACGGGTCCAGATGCGCTGGCGTTTTTCATCCTGCCTCCCTTTGCGGTGCTGAATATTCGCCCATTTGCTGTGACCGGCCACGGAAATCCTTCTGAATTGATTTAATCTACTTCCACCATTTTACTTTTGCGCGCCAGACGCCAGCCGTCAAGCCATAAAACAGGCATGGCCCATACTGATAGAAGTCCAAAACTGCACTTGCTTAACGAAAAGGTTTTCCGTATGACTGATCCACTCCTGATTGCCAAAAACGCATCCACCACCTGCGAACTGCTACCCGGCCTGGCCAACCGCCACGGCCTGATTACCGGCGCCACAGGCACGGGCAAAACCGTCACACTTCAGACGCTCGCCGAAAACTTTTCGAAAATCGGGGTTCCGGTTTTTATGGCAGACGTCAAGGGCGACCTGACCGGTATCAGCCAGGCGGGTGCCATTGGCGACAAGATGGCGGCCATCCTGAAGGAGCGCGGCATCGGCACCCCCGAGTCGCTGGCCTGCCCGGCCATGCTGTGGGACGTGTTCGGCGAGCAAGGCCACCCTGTGCGCGCCACCATTTCCGACATGGGGCCCCTGCTGCTGGGTCGCATGCTGGACCTCAACGACACCCAGGCTGGCGTCCTCAACCTGGTGTTCAAGATTGCCGATGACAACGGAATGTTGCTGCTTGACCTGAAAGACCTGCGCGCCATGCTGCAGTATGTCGGGGATAACGCCAGTGAATTCACCACCAGATACGGGAACGTAAGCGCCGCCAGTGTGGGCGCCATACAGCGCGGCCTGATGCAGGTGGAAAGCCAGGGCGCCGACAGGTTCTTCGGCGAGCCCATGCTCAACATCAGTGACTTCATGCAGACCGTGGGCGGCAAGGGTGTGATCAACATCCTGACGGCAGACAAGCTGATGAATTCTCCACGCATGTACGCCACCTTCCTGTTGTGGATGCTGTCCGAGCTGTTTGAGCAACTGCCTGAAATCGGTGACCCTGAAAAGCCCAAACTTGTTTTCTTTTTCGACGAGGCGCATCTGCTTTTCAATGAAGCGCCTAAAGTGCTCCTGGAACGCATCGAACTTGTGGTCCGCCTTGTGCGTTCCAAAGGCGTCGGCGTGTATTTCGTCACCCAGAACCCGCTGGATATTCCGGACTCGGTGCTGGCCCAGCTAGGCAATCGTGTGCAGCATGCCCTGCGCGCATTCACGCCGCGCGACCAGAAAGCGGTTAAAGCAACGGCACAGACCATGCGGCAAAAACCGGGACTGGACATCGAAACAGCCATCACGGAACTCGCAGTGGGTGAAGCCCTGATCAGCCTGCTTGATGCAAAGGGGCGCCCCAGCGTGACCGAACGCGCCTATGTACTGCCCCCCGGCAGCCAGATTGGCCCCATCACCCCACAGCAACGCCAGGCCCTGCTCCAGAATTCGCTGGTCGCAGGCGTCTACGAAAAAACCGTTGACCGCGAATCCGCTTACGAAAAACTCCAAGGCCGCGCAGTAGCAAGCGCCACGGCTGCGGGCTCCGCCCCCAACGGCGGCGCGGCGGGCCAAAGTGAATCAGGCGGTATTCTGGGTGGCCTGAACGACGTTCTGTTCGGCCACACCGGCCCGCGTGGTGCCAAATACGACGGACTGGCGCAAAGCATGGCCAAGTCGGCTGTCCGCACCATGGGGTCTACCGTGGGTCGCGAAATCATTCGCGGCGTACTGGGCGGAATTTTTGGCAGTAAAAAACGCTGAGAATTTTGGCGCACGGCAAACGGGTCCTTCGTCCCCCTGTCGCAAATTAACGACCTTGAGAATCTAACGGGCTTGTCAATCACAAGCCTCGTCGCTACATTGGATTTTTTGAAGGATCCGCAATGCCTGCCGAAGTTGCCGCCCCGTCCAGTGAGCCCGCAAAAAGCGCCTCCCATACCAACTCGCCAGCGCCCAGCCACATCAGGCTAACCTCACACGCCAGCGGTCACGGCGCCATACCCATCCACTGGGCGGCAGCCACCGCGGCAGCGCGTGGGCCTGTCGTCGGCACCACCACTACCCGCAGCCACCGCAATGTCATCGGCACGCATAGCGGCTCGTACAGCATTTACCGCGCCCTGGCGGTTGCCGCCGGCGCTTTGTCGCCACAGCACAAGGCCGATCTCACCAACACATCTCCCACCGACCTAATCGGCCCCTACCCTCAATGGAGCGAGCCCGGCCGCATCGTCGCCATGGACCCCTGGGGTGCTTCCGTCGCTGATGTTTTTGCCAATGAACTCGCCGCCGGCTACGACATTCGGCCCACTATCGCCGTGACCCAGGCCCACGTGATCCTGCCTGAGGTGATTGAAGCCCTGCAGTCCGGCCGCCTCAAGGCTGACGGCAAATATCTGACCGCAGGCGGCGCTGCCATGGTCACCAAGGTGGCCGTCGAACCCGTCTGGTACCTGCCCGAAGTCGCCAGGCGGTTCAACTGCACCGAGGCAGAATTGCGCCGCGTGCTGTTTGAAGAAACCGGCGGCATGTACCCCGAACTGGTCACCCGCAGCGACCTTGAAGTGTTCTTGCCGCCTATCGGCGGGCTGACGGCCTACATCTTCGGCAAGCCGCGCGATCTGGCCAATCCGGAGATTGAACTCACAGCCCGCGTGCACGATGAGTGCAACGGCTCTGATGTATTCGGCTCAGACATCTGCACCTGCCGCCCTTACCTCACCCATGCCATTGAAGAATGCATTCAGGGCGCGCAACGCGGCGGCGTAGGTCTGGTGTCCTACTTTCGCAAGGAAGGCCGCGCCCTTGGGGAAGTCACGAAGTTCCTGGTCTACAACGCCCGCAAGCGCCAGCCTGGCGGCGACACGGCCGACCAGTATTTCAACCGCACGGAATGTGTGGCCGGCGTTCAGGACATGCGCTTCCAGGAACTGATGCCTGATGTCCTCAACTGGCTTGGCATACGCAAGATTCACCGCCTTGTCTCCATGAGCAACATGAAATACGACGCCATCACCCGCGCCGGTATTGAGGTGGTTCAACGCGTGAACATTCCCGAACACATGATCCCTGCAGATGCGCAGGTCGAAATGGACGCCAAAATGGCTGCGGGCTATTTCACGCCCGGCGCAGTCCCCACGGCCGAGGAGCTCAAAAAAGCCAAAGGCCGGGAACTGGATGTCTGACCTTGCCAGCGCTGTAGCCGAGCTTCGCTCGACCCAGACCATACGTCAGCGCGCCCAGGCCCTGCTTGCGCGCGCACGGCGCAATGAATCGGCCTATTTTTCGGTCAATGACGGGGCGTTGGTCACCGCCGCCACACTCGTTGCAGGGCTCACACAAGCACGCTACCCCGACCTGAAAATTCCGTATCACAGCCGCTGGAGGCACTTTGAAGCCGGCGGTGTGAACCGCAGCGGACAGCTCGACGCAGCGCTGGCAGGTGCCTCTTCCGCCGAAAAAGCCCGGGCCCGTATAGACCTCGCCCTGGTCAGCGTTTTGCTCGACGCAGGTGCCGGAACGGACTGGCGCTACAAGGAATACAGGGAGCAGAAGCCCCGCGCCGAATACACACGCTCCGAAGGCCTGGGCGTTGCCAGCTTTCACGCATTCATGTCAGGCGTGTTCTCCAGCGATGCCGGACATCCGCTTCAGGCCGATGCAAAAGGCCTGCAGGGCATCACAGCCGACGCACTGGCTCGCGCTTTCCAGGTCACGCCCGCCAATCCGCTGATAGGTCTTGAAGGTCGCGCCGCGCTGCTCGGGCGGCTGGGCCAGGCCCTGGAAAACCAGCCAGAACTGTTCGGAAAGCCAGGCCGCCCGGGTCATTTTTTCGACCTGCTCCCGAAAGGTGGCAAGACCATCCAGGCACACGATGTGTTGTCCGTACTGCTCATGGGACTGTCACCCATCTGGCCTGCGCAAAACGCCATTGAAGGCGTTGCCCTCGGCGACTGTTGGCCGCTGGCTGCCGCCCGCAGCGACGCCGGGGGGCTCAGCGATGGCTGGATGCCCTTTCACAAGCTGTCTCAGTGGCTGACCTACTCCCTGATAGAACCATTCGAATGGGCCGGCATCAAAGTGCAGGGCCTGGACGCCCTCACCGGGCTGCCCGAATACCGCAACGGCGGGCTTTTTCTGGATGCCGGGGTTCTGCGCCTGAAAGACCCTGCTCACGCCACGCGCCTGCATGCGGCTGGCGATGAACTGATTGTCGAATGGCGCGCCCTGACGGTCGCACTTCTCGACGAACTCGCCCCGCTGGTGCGCCAACAGCTGGGGCTGACCGCCGGGCAAATGCCGCTGGCCTGCGTTCTGGAAGGTGGCACCTGGGCTGCAGGCCGGGTTTTGGCGCAGCAGTTGCGTGGTGGCAAACCACCGTTAAACATCATCAGCGACGGTACCGTTTTTTAAGAAATACACATGACGACCTACAACGACAAAGTCCACCTCGTAGACCACCCGCTGGTCCAGCACAAACTCACGCTGATGCGCCGCAAGGACGCCTCAACCAACACCTTCCGCACACTGCTCAATGAAGTCAGCATGCTGATGGCCTATGAGGTCACGCGCGACATGCCCATGCAGGACATTGAGATCGAAACCCCGCTTGAGACCATGACCTCCAGGGTCATAGACGGCAAAAAACTTGTGTTTGTGTCCATCCTGCGCGCAGGCAATGGCATTCTCGAAGGGATGCTCAGCGTCGTTCCGGGTGCACGCGTCGGTCATGTCGGCCTGTACCGCGACCCCAAGACTCTGACGGCGGTCGAGTATTACTTCAAAATGCCGCAGGACATGGAAGCCCGCGATGTGGTCATTGTTGACCCCATGCTGGCCACCGGCAATTCGGCTATTGCAGCCGTTGAGCGCCTCAAGGAACTGAACCCAAAGTCCATCAAGTTCGTCTGCCTGCTGACCTGCCCCGAAGGCATTGCCGCCATGCAGAACGCCCACCCCGATGTGCACATCTATACCGCAGCCATAGACCGCCAGCTCAACAGTCACGGCTATATCTTGCCCGGGCTGGGTGATGCCGGCGACCGTATTTTCGGTACCAAATAATCGGTATGGGCAAGCCCATCATCCATTCGGTTTTGCAAGTGACCAGCCTACTTCGTCGTGCATGCTTTTGTGTGATGGCACTGGTCCTGAGTGCCTGTGCGAGCACCTCCCCGGGTGCACGGCTTGACAACACATCTCGCCTTGCAGTCGTGTCGGCCTTCGAACCCGAACTGACATTGCTGCTGGACAAGGTGCAAAACCCGGTCACCCACCAGATCAATGGCGTCAGCTTCACCACCGGCGTGCTTGAAGGCCAGCCCGTCGTGCTGTTCCTTTCGGGCATCAGCATGACCAACGCCACCATGAACACGCAATTGGTACTTGACCGCTTCAATATCAACGGCATCGTTTTGAGTGGCATTGCAGGCGGCGTCAACCCCGGCCTGCATATCGGCGATGTGTCTGTGCCCGTCCAATGGGGCCAGTACCTCGAAATTGCCATGTCACGCGAAACCGCGCCCGGCAAATTCACCCCGCCACCGCACATGGAAGCACCCATCTTCCCAGCCTTCGGGATGATTCAGCCGCGTACCGTCGAAACCCGTACCGCCGCCAACCCGAAGCTGGCGCGCAAGTTCTGGTTTGAAGCAGATCCAAAAATGCTGCAGGCAGCCCGCAGCCTGCGCAGTGTTGAACTCCTCAGCTGCAAGGCCAGCCAGTGCCTCACGCGCCAGCCTGAGCTGAGGGTGGGCGGCAACGGCGTGTCCGGTCAGGCCTTTGTCGACAACGCTGCCTTCCGGGAATACGCCTTCAAGACCTTCCAGGCCAATGTCCTCGACATGGAAACCGCAGCGGTCGGCATGGTCGCTTACAGCAATGGTGTGCCTTACATCGCCTTTCGTTCGCTGAGCGACCTTGCAGGCGGCGGTGAGGGGGCGAATGAGATGGGCACTTTCTTCAGCATTGCCGCAGACAACTCGGCCCGGGTGTTGCTCGCCTTCCTGGCAGCCTGGAAACCCTGAAACCGTATATGCCTATGAGGCGACACCAACATGCTTGATCTCCTCGTCACCAATGCCACCCTGCCCGACGGCCGTACAGGCATGTCAGTCGCTGTGCAGGCAGGCCGGATCACCGAAATCACCGCAGGGCTCGCTGCACCGGCACAAGAAACTGTCGATGCAGCAGGCTACCTGCTCAGCCCTCATTTTGTTGACCCGCATTTCCACATGGACGCCACGCTCAGCTACGGCCTGCCGCGCGTCAACGAGAGCGGCACCCTGCTTGAAGGCATTGCCGTCTGGGGCGAACTCAAGCCCATGCTCAAGGCCGAAGCCATCATCGACCGCGCCCTGACCTACTGCGACTGGGCGGTTGCCAAGGGCCTGCTGGCGATTCGTACGCACGTGGATACCAGCGACCCCAGCCTGCTGGCCGTCGATGCGCTGCTGGAAGTTAAAGAGCGCGTTGCGCCCTATATCGACCTGCAGCTGGTCGCGTTTCCGCAAGACGGCGTACTGCGCATCAAGGGCGGCATGGACAACCTCAAGCGCGCACTCGACAGGGGCGTAGATATCGTCGGCGGCATTCCGCACTTCGAGCGCACCATGGCAGACGGCACCGCCAGCGTCGGGTTGCTGTGTGAACTGGCTGCCGGGCGTGGCCTGCCTGTAGACATGCACTGCGATGAATCCGACGACCCGCTCTCGCGCCACATCGAAACCCTGGCGTTTGAAGCCAAGCGCCTCGGCCTGCAGGGCCGGGTCACCGGTTCGCACTGCACGTCCATGCACTCGATGGACAACTACTACGTGTCCAAGCTGCTGCCTCTGGTTGCAGAAAGCGGCGTCAGCGTGATTGCCAACCCGCTCATCAACATCATCCTGCAGGGCCGACACGACACCTACCCCAGGCGCCGCGGCATGACCCGCGTGCCCGAACTGATGGCGGCAGGCGTCAATGTCGCGTTTGGCCACGACTGCGTCATGGACCCTTGGTACGGCATGGGGTCGGGCGACATGCTTGAGGTTGCCCACATGGGCCTGCATGTGGCGCAAATGACCAGCCAGAAAGGCATTCGAGCCTGTTTTGACGCGGTGACGGTGAATGCCGCAAAAGTCATGCGCCTGACGGGATACGGACTGGAGCCGGGTTGTGACGCCAGCTTTGTATTGCTGCAGGCGCGTGATGCAGTTGAGGCGATTCGCCTGCGGGCCAATCGGCTCAGGGTCTACAAGCGTGGGCAGTTGCTGGCGCAAAGCGCTGCAGCAAGCTCTGCACTCTCACTGCCCGGCCGTCCGGGCAGCACCTCGTTCAGTACATCCCTTTAGCCCGCCAGGCTTGATGCAGGGAGGCTGGAGGCGGCGGCAGGTCATCCTGGAGCATATGAAAAACGGCGAAAGGACGGCCTACAAAGTGTTTCCGGGTGACTGGCCGTCGATAGAATCAAAAAAAAAGTATTCCGAAACTCCCCGTAGCCTGGTTACTTCAAGGCACCCAGCAACGCAGAAATAGCACCATGACAAGCTACTGGCTGATGAAATCCGAACCCTCCGAATGCTCGGTCGATGACGCGCTCGCGGCCAAAAATTCAACTGTGCCCTGGATCGGCGTACGCAACTACCAGGCGCGCAATTTCATGCGCGACCACATGAAGCCAGGTGACGGCGTTCTGTTTTATCACTCGAGTTGTGAGGAGCCGGGCATCGTTGGCATCGCAGAGGTCGCGTCAACGTCCTACCCCGACCCGACCCAGTTTGATGCAAAGTCGCATTACCACGACCCCAAATCAAGACCCGAAGAACCGCGCTGGCACCTGGTGGATGTGAGGGTGGTAAGGAAGACACGCAACCTTACCCTGTCTGAGCTGCGTACCACTCCCGCGCTTGAAGGCCTGACCATTCTCAAAAAGGGCAACCGGCTGTCAATTACCCCGGTCGAGCCACAGCACTGGCGGCAGATTTCCAAACTGCTGGACAAGCCCTGAGGAATTGATATCGTAAAAAATGCCGCGCAGAATTCATCACACCACCATACTCCCGATATGAGCACAGCCTCCACCCTCCCACCCGACGCGGCTTCCAGCGATCGCTTCCGCATTCTGGTGGACACGGTGCAGGATTACGGCATTTTCATGCTCGACCCTTCCGGTATCGTGATGTCCTGGAATGCTGGCGCCCAGCGCATCAAGCAATACCGTGCAGATGAAGTGATAGGCCGCCACTTCTCCCTGTTTTACCTGCCTGAAGCAGTGGCGTCTGACTGGCCTGCCGAGGAACTGAGGCGGGCGGCGCGTGATGGGCGTTTCGAGGAAGAAGGCTGGCGCCTGCGCAAGGATGGCACGCAGTTCTGGGCCAACGTCGTGATCACCGCATTGAAGGACGACAACGGCAAGCTCACGGGTTACGGCAAGGTCACCCGCGACCTGACGGAGCGCCGCATCCACGAAGAGGCCCTTCGCGAGAGCGAGCAGCGCTTCAGATTGCTGGTCGAGGGCGTGCGCGACTATGCGATTTTCATGCTCAACCCGCAAGGCATCATCGAAAGCTGGAACAGCGGCGCACAACTCATCAAGGGCTACAGCGCACAGGAGGTCATAGGCCGACATTTCAGCATGTTCTACACCCCCGAAGATCTGGCGAAAAACCTCCCCGCTGTCGAGCTTTCGAATGCGCTGTCGGAGGGCCGCGCTGAAGAGGAAGGCTGGCGCATCCGCAAGGACGGCTCCGTCTTCTGGGCCAATGTGGTTATTTCACCGATCTTTGACGCGGACAAACAGTTGCGCGGCTTTACCAAGGTCACGCGCGACATGACCGAGCGGCGGCGACTGTACGAGCTTGAAAACTCCAGCAAGCGCATGAGCGAATTTCTGGCCATGCTTGCGCACGAACTGCGCAACCCCCTCGCCCCCATACGCAACGCCGTCACAATCCTTCAGCTCGAACCCTCGGCCAGCCCGATGGTGCGCAACAGCCGCGACATGATTGACAGGCAGCTCTCCCACATGACCCGACTGGTGGATGACCTGCTCGACGTCGGCCGCCTGACCACGGGCAAGATAAGGTTCCAGGCCGAACAGGTGTCCTATCCACAGGTGGTGGCTCGCTCGATCGAGGCAGTGCGTCCCCTCATAGATGCACGGCGTCACCGCCTGAAACTGGACATGCCTGAAAACGCGCTGCAGGTTCAGGGCGACTCAACCCGGCTGACCCAGATCCTGCAGAACCTGCTTACCAATGCCGCCAAATACACCCCGGAGGGTGGTCTGATCGAGCTGAAAGTCTGGCTCGAAGGCTCGCAGTTGCACACCACCGTGCGTGACAACGGCACCGGACTGTCGGCCGATGCCATCAACCAGATTTTTGAGCTGTTCTCCCAGGGCGATGCACACACCGCGGCACGTGAAAGCGGTTTGGGCATTGGCCTGACGCTGGCGCGTTCGCTTGTCGAGATGCATGGGGGGACGCTTACCGCCTCCAGCCCCGGCCTAGGATTGGGCAGCACGTTCAGTTTCTTTCTGCCCAATGCGGGTACGGACCTGGGCAATGGTGAAACGCAGCCTGCGGCACCTGGCCCCGCGGTCATGATCGTCGACGACAACCGGGACGCGGCCAACAGCCTGGCTGAAATCATGCGGCTCATGGATTGCCAGGTCAAAGTGGCATATGACGGGCAGTCTGCGCTGGCGCTCGCCCGCATACAGCTGCCCAGGGTCATGGTGCTTGATATTGGCATGCCGGAAATGAACGGGTATGAAGTGCTGGCAGCCCTGCGCGCCATGCCGGGCGGCGGCGAGGTGACCGTCGCTGCCCTGACGGGATATGGCACGGACGAAGATAAAAACCGGGCGCTTTCCGCAGGCTTTAATGCCCACATCACCAAACCGCTTGATTTCGCAGACCTGCAGGAATTTCTGCAGTCCGCCGGCGTCCTCGCCTGAGGCCCTCACCGCCGTCCGCGACTGGCGGCAACTTGACCGTCTCCTGCCGAACACGCGCCCTCCAGCCACGGATTGCGCAGAAACCTACTGTCGTGAGGCACAACTGCTTACATACAGACAGTGCAGCCCCTATCAGACTGGTCGGACAACTCCGAAAGACCGATTCATGCTGCACACCATGCCCTCATCACCAGGCCACCTCTCGCGCCGATTGCTGGTCTCCACTCTGTTTCTTGCCGGACTTGGCATTGGCGGTGGGGCCCTCTCGGCGCAGCCTGGCAAGGCCCGGGCCGCAGGGGTCCAGCCGCCGGACATGGAGGCCTTCAACAACAGCAACGACAGCCCCTTGCTGCGCAGCGGCAGCCAGGGCGCAGCCGTTGCACGTGCACAGATTCTGCTGGACCGGGCCTGGTTCTCCTGCGGAGAGATTGACGGACGGTTCGCCGCGAACATGCAGCGCATGGTCAAGGCCTACCAGGCGTCGCACGACCTGAAAGTCACTGGCACCGTGACCGCAGAGACCTGGAAGTCGCTGCGAACCGATGGCGCACCGCTGTTGACGACATACGCCGTCACCGAGAAGGACGTGGCTGGCCCGTTCGAAAAAACGCCGGTCGCGATGGACGAACGCGCCAGGCTGAAGGCGCTGGTCTATGAGTCGGTCGAGGAAGCCCTGGCAGAGAAGTTCCACACCAGCATGGGCTACCTGAAACAGCTCAACGGCGGCGGCAGGATTGAGGCAGGCAAAAACCTTGTCGTCCCGAATGTGGTGGCAAGCGCCACGCCTGTCAGGGCGGCTTCGATACAGATCGACAAGTCGGAACGCGTACTTTATGTGCTGGATATCGATCAGCGCCCGGTGGCCGGTTTCCCTATCAGCATAGGTAACGAAAAAAATGATCCGTTGCCGCTCGGCATGATGGCGATCAAGAACGAAGTGAAGAACCCCGGTTTTACCTACAACCCGACGCTGCTGAAAAACGCCCCCAAAGATGCGCAGAAGGCAGACATTGCCCCCGGCCCCAATAACCCGGTCGGCAGCATCTGGCTTGGGCTGACCAAGCCCCACTGGGGCATTCACGGCACGCCCAACCCGTCTAACGTGGGGCATTCCGAAACCAATGGCTGCATCCATATGACCAACTGGGATACCGAGCGCCTCGCGACCCTGGCAAAAGCCGGGTTCAAGGTCAACGTCAAGGCCTGATGGCAGCCGTGTCCATGTTACTAAGGCGCGCGGCACTGGGGGGCTGCGCGCTGCTGATCATCGCCGCCGCCGTGAAGTTTGGCAGCGGCATGCAGACTTCGACTGAAGTTTTGCCGCCCGCCCCGCCCTGGCAAGGGCAGCCGGCAGCGCAGCCATCCCGGCCCGCGCCAGGGGTGGCAGTTGTACAAAACGATGCGCCTTCGCCTGTGCCTCCAGCAGGCGATGACATCTCCTGGCTGCGCTCGCGCGCCCTCACCCTCCCCGTTCAGGGCATTGGAGCCAGCCAGCTCAGCGACACCTATTCGCAGGCCCGTGCAGCCGGCGCGCCGCATGAAGCCATTGACATCATGGCCGCACGCGGCACGCCTGTGGTGGCTGCAGAAGACGGACTGGTGGCAAAGCTGTTCCTGAGCAAACCCGGCGGCATCACCCTTTACCAGTTTGACCCCAGCAACCAGTACGCCTACTACTACGCCCACCTTGATCGTTACGCAGACGGCATCGTCGAGGGCGCCAGGTTGCACAAGGGCCAGCTGATTGGCTACGTGGGCAGCACGGGCAATGCGTCGCCGGATGCACCGCACCTGCATTTCGCCATTTTCCGGCTGGGCCCTGAGCGCCAATGGTGGCGCGGCACGCCACTCAACCCCTACCTGGTTTGGCGAGACCCTGGCCCTGACCGCCCCTGAATTCCGCCATGCCGCACTTAAAATCCGGTGCATGAAACGTGCGGTTTTTTCAGCCTTGTTTGCCCTGGCTTCACTCGTCACCCTTCCCTTGCGCGCCGCCACCATTTGCACCGTCATTGCAGACGCTACGGATGGGACAGTGCTGCTCGAGCAAGGCGACTGCCGCTCGCGGGTGACACCCGCATCAACCTTCAAGATTCCGCTGGCGCTGATGGGGTTTGATTCAGGCTTGCTGCACGATGAACACACGCCGGTCCTGCCATTCATTCAGGGCTATCCCGAGTGGGGCGGTGATGCCTGGCGTCAGGCCACAGACCCCGAACGCTGGTTGAAGTACTCGGTTGTCTGGTACTCCCAGCAGATCACGCACAAACTGGGCACGCAAAAATTGACGCAATATGCGAAGGACTTTGGATACGGGAATGCCGATTTCTCGGGCGACCCCGGCAAAAACAATGGACTGGAGCGTGCGTGGATCATCTCGTCACTGAAAATTTCACCCATAGAACAGACCGTTTTTCTGCGCAGGCTGGTCAACCGCCAACTGCAGGTCACGCCACGGGCATTTGACATGGTCGGCAGAATCGTTGAAACCCTCCCCGCTGCTGCTGGCGGCTTCACGGTACAAGGCAAAACCGGCATGGCCTACCCCCGCAAGGCCGACGGCGAGTTCGACGAGGCGCGGGCGTATGGCTGGTTTGTGGGTTGGGCAACGCAGGGCAGCCAGAAGGTGGTCTTCGCCAGGCTCGATCAGGACAGCAGGAAAGAAACAACATCAGCCGGCTTGAGGTCGCGTGATGCCTTTCTTGCAGAACTGCCATCGCTCTTGGCGGCGAAGCACTGAACGGCGTCCTCCCAGGCCCTGTCGCGTGCAGACTGTTCGTGATTCAGCGATGGCGCTCAGTGGCCGTAATCCAGCTTGGGGTACCAGTCGCTCCCCCGCCCCGACGGCGTCAAATCCAGAATATTCCACAATGGCGTCGGGTCAGGTGCCCCACGCACATCCTGGCCGGGGTCTTCCGTGCCAGCCAGCTCGGCGGCCCAGAAATGGTGCACCTTGCTGCCGCGCTTGACCCAGACGTCCATGGCAGGCGATTCGTCACCATTAGGGGCCAGACCCCGATAGTCTTTCGGGAAACCGTCACCCAGGCATTGATAAAACTTCAGGTTGCGCCAGCCGCGCTCGCGCGCAAAGGCCAGTTGCCGCTGAATCGGTGAACGACCTATCACGGCAAAGGCCAAGCGCTGCGAAATATCACGAACGGGGATGTCCATCGCGCCCAGCTGTGCCGTACACATGGGGCAAGGCTGCTCGCGCTGGGGCCCATACATCCAGAAATAGGTGATGAGGGTGTCATGCGTGCCGAACAGTTCTCCAAGCGCCAAGGTCTTTCCGGTTTCATCAAGAAATGAATAGCCCGACGCCTCCCCGCCCAAGGGAAGTGTCCGGCGTTGCGCCGCCACCCGCTCCATATGGCGCCGCAATTCGATCTCCTCTTTCAGGAGAGAAGCGCGCGCCTTGCGGTATTCGGGGCTGTCGTGCGGATAAGGTCTGGCCAGTACGCCATTGGCCATGTCGATGGCGGGTCTCAATCGGGGCATGGGTGCTTCCTGTTTGAGTGGGGCAGTCAAATGCACTGCCGGAAAATTCAAACCTTAGCCCCGTGCAACAGGATGGGCAACACACATAGGCGCGTTGTCGCGTAGGCCTGCGCCTGCCCGGGCCTGTCGCCTCAGGCTCCCTCATCACCAGTGCCCCAGGCCCGGAGTTGCTTGCGGCTGTCAATGCTGCATGCAGCAGGCAGCAAACCCTTCAAGGGGACGGCCGGCAGCGGCAGGCAGATGAGATGACTGCTGATCCGGGGCGTGATGGGGAGGGTCAAGGCCCCGGGACACGCCCGTCGCATGTGCAGACGTACAGCCTGTCATGGGTGCACGCCAACCCTCAAAACACTATCAAATCAATAGCTGCTCACGTACGTATTTATTGGTCTGTAGCCCGATTCGATGCCTGAAAATGGCCCTTTTTGCCCATTTTTTGATCTTTTTCGCCTTCGCCAGCCGTCCGAGTCGGTCTGGAGCGAAAAATTGAAACCTGCGTTAAATTTTTAATGTATACGTCAAATTAGCTATTTAAAGGTGCGCAGCGCCAGCAAGGCCACCACTGCCAAGGCCAGCACCAGCGACAAGCCCTTCCAGAAGGCCACAGGGTTGCGGTCCAGCAGCGGCTGGCGCGTCTTGCTCAGGAAGGCTGCGTTGGGGTGGCGCAGGTCATATAAAAAGCCGGAAAGGTCTTCATAACGTTTGGCCGGGTTGGGGTGCACGGCCTTGCGCAGCACGCCGTCTATCCAGGCGGGGATGTCGCGGTCTTCATGCAGCACCGAGTCATAACGCAGGCCGTTCTGCGCGGCGCGGGTGCGGCTTTTGGCGACCTCGGCGCCATAAGGCAGCCGGCCGGTGAGCATCTGGTAAGTGATGACGCCCAGCGAGAACAAATCAGACCGCGTGGTGCCGCCCTCACCCAGGAAATATTCGGGCGCCGAGTATTGCACCGTCCCAAGGATCTGCGACTCCTCGCCTCTGGGTGCGGACTCCAGCAGGCTGGCCACGCTGGCCGAGCCGAAGTCTATGATTTTGACCGTGCCCGTGCTGTCGATCATGATGTTCTCGGGCCGCAGGTCCTGGTGCAGCATCTCCAGCCTGTGGAAGGCGCGAAGCCCCTTGGCGATCTGCTCGACGATGCCGCGCACTGCCTCAAGGCCGGGTTTGGGGTTGTCTATCATCCACTGGCTGAGCGTCTGGCCGTCGATGAACTCGGTGACAACATAAACGAAGTTGCGCTTGCGGTTAGGCAGGCAGGGCCTGAGCACATGGGCGCTGGAAATGCGGCGGGCTATCCATTCCTCCGTCAGGAAACGCTCTATATAGGCCGCGTCACCCTGCAGGTCTATCGAAGGCGTCTTCAGGATGACGAGCGTGCCGGTCTCCACATCTCTCGCCAGATAGATATGGCTGCGGCTGCTGCCATGTACTTCGCGAATGATGGTGTAGCCGTCGAACTCCATGCGCGCCTGAAGAATGGGCGGCAGCGGCAGGCCGGAGAGCTGCTGCACCATCTCGCCGGCGGCACGCTGGGGCAAGGCATCGATGCGTATGACCTGGGCCGTGAGGTTGTCAGTGCTGCCGTGTTTATAGGCCGTGCAGACAATTTCCTTTGCAGCATCGTCAAGATGGCCGCCGCTGTCGTTGCACGCGTGGATGATGCGGGCCAGGGCCTGCTCGCCGATGTGCTCGTACACGCCGTCGGTGGCGAGCAAAAAGACATCGCCCAGCTCTATCTGCTGGGTCTGGTAATCAATCTCCAGTTGCGGCTTGATGCCCAGTGCACGGCCGAGGTAACTCTGGCCTATGGAGATCCAGATGCGGTGATCCGTGGTGAGCTGCTCCAGCGACTTGCCGCGCAGCCTGTAGATGCGTGAATCACCGACATGAAAAATATGCGCCGTCGTCGACTTGATGACCATGGCGCTCAGGGTGCAAACGTAGCCCTTGTCCTTGTCGTAGCGGTACTGGCTTTTTTGGGTCTGGGCGTAAAGCCACGAATTGGTGGCGCTCAAAATGCGCTGGGCCGATGTCTTGACCGTCCACGCGTCCGAGGTGCAGTAGTAGTCTTCCAGAAACCCCGTCACCGCGTACTGGCTGGCCACATCGCTGACCGCACTGCTGCTGATGCCGTCGGCCAGCGCAATCGCAATGCCCTTGGCCGCCAGTTGCGCGCCCTGGGGAACGCAGATGCCGTGGAAATCCTGGTTGGTCTCCTTGCGGCCCTTGTCGGAGTACTGCCCCGCCGATATCTTCAATTCACCCATGCGGTCTCCCCCACCCGGCGCCCGAACCGACGCCGGACCGGGGCTGGTTTCTTATTTTGATGCCATTTCAGCTGAAGTTGCGCTTGGGCGCGGTCCTCACGTGGGTGGCGTACAGCGTCAGGCCGGTGAAGGCCAGGCCGCCGACCAGGTTGCCCAGCACGGTCGGGATTTCGTTCCAGATCAGGTAGTCCATGATGGTGAAGTGCGCGCCCAGCAGCAGGCCGGACGGGAACAGGAACATGTTCACGATGGAGTGCTCGAACACCATGTAGAAGAACAGCATGATGGGCATCCACATGCCGATCACCTTGCCGCTGACCTGGGTGGAAATCATTGCCCCAACCACGCCGGCCGAGACCATCCAGTTGCACAGCATGCCGCGCACGAACAGCGTGAGCATGCCGTTGGCGCCGTACTTCTGGTAACCCAGCGTGCGGTTCTCGCCAACCACGCCTATCGCTTTGCCCACCGCGCTGGGCTCGGTAGAAAAGCCATTCGTGACGTAAATCGCCATCATCACGGCCACCGTGAAAGCGCCCAGGAAATTGCCGGTGAACACCAGGCCCCAGTTGCGCAGCACGCCCTTGAGCGTGACACCCGGGCGCTTGTCGATCAGCGCCAGCGGGCACAGCACGAACACGCCGGTCAGCAGGTCAAAACCAAAGAGGTAAAGCATGACAAAGCCGACCGGGAAGAGCACGGCGCCCAGCAGCGGCTGGCCGGTCTGCACGTTGATGGTGACGGCGAACCAAGCCGCCAGGGCCAGGATGGCGCCCGCCATGTAGGCGCGAATAATCGTGTCGCGCGTGGACATGAATATCTTGGACTCCCCTGCATCCACCATCTTGGTCACAAACTCTGTCGGCACCAAATAAGCCATACAAACCTCTCCTCAAACTTTTCGACAAGCCAAAAAAAAATCCACCTCCAGAAACCTCCCCAAAAAAGGAGGCCCGGAAGTGGACACCGTTATCCGTTCAATTGATCGGGCTATGCCTGAAGCATCGCCCTGTTCAGGCCGTCATTGGCCTGATCTGCGGTAATGCAAGCAGGTTTCATGCCACCAAAATGAGGCATAAAGCGACCTGGCTCGCGTTCTGGAGCACTGAAACTTGCCTTACCTGCCCCAGACTTGGGCGGCAAGCTCCGGGCAGTGGCGCGTTTTGGTGCCCGGTTCCTAGAAACCGGCAAGCCGCGGCTGGTAGACCTCAGGTGAGGCCGGGGTTTGCAGTGCTGCATCCCATGCGGCCGCCAGCACCGGGTTCTTGAGCGCATTGATCGCCTGCCGGATGTGCAGGTGATTGCCCAGCCGCTCCAGCAGCACGCGGCGCTGGCGCGGCGTGATGTCTGCGGACTGGATGGGCTCCAGCCAGGTCGCAGCGGCCTGCCTGGCCACCTCGCGCAGCATTCGGGCGACCTGTTTCTGGGGAATGTCGAGTGCGCTGGTGAAGCGCAGCACGGATTGCGGCGTCAGCAGCGGCTTTCGGTGATCGTCTTTGGCCTTGCGGTCCGGCTTGCCTTCTTCGAGCAGGGCCAGCGCATGCCCCTGGGTGCCAAGGTAGACGTGGGTGCTGAGCAGGTCATAGGCCGGCGCAAGTTCGGCCTGCCGGGCATCACGATAAAGCAGGCCGAGGTTCTTCAGGTGCATGTCTGCATTGCCCAGCAGGTCGTTCACTTCAATTCGGCGCAGCAGCTCATGCACGGCCGGCACACCGCAGCCAGGCAAGTCAAGCAGGGTCTGGGCAATGACCAGGTAACTCTGGCTGTATTTGTTTTCGGGCGAGACGCCCAGTACCTGCGCGAAATCCTCAAAATGCACGCGGCCGGCCGGCCCGCGGTCGAAACGAGTCACAGCCAGAAAGCGGCCCTGCACCTCTTCGCCCAGGTCATAACGGTGGCCGGCGGCCAGCGCCTTCATGTCGGCCAGCTCAAACTCGCAGGTATCCACCCCGGCCAGTTTCGCCAGGCGCATGCAGAGGTCTTCCATCTGCGGCATGCGCGGGTATTCAACCGAGGGGAGCTTGGCAATGATGGCGGTGTCGTGATGTTTTGTGCGCCCGCTGAAGCGGCCGTCTGCGTCGCGATTCACACCCAGCTTGGGCTGCACGCCGGAGATCGAAATGGCGTCCTGAAAGGGCTCGGACCAGACCGTGACCTCCAGCGCATCCTGCCCCTGTGTCACCAGGTCCTGCAGGGCGGCCTTGCCTATGTTCTCCCACTCGGCTGTGACGGCGCCCGGCAAATCCCTGCCGCAGGCGGCCAGCATGCTGAAGTTGTTGGCAGGGTCTATACCTGCCGCATCGGCCACGTGTTTGCGGAAGGTGCCCTCCGGCAGCAGGTTCTGGAAGAACGCAGGCAACTGGATGTCGCCTCTCAGCCCACGGACGGAATTAAAGCCCGGCGAGACGCGGTTCAGCCAGAAGGACTGCTGCTGCGCAGGTTCCGCGGCGCGGAAGGATTCGGACAGTACAGGCTCGGCGCCAAAGGCCTCGCGAGCATAGGCCTCATCGACTGCGAAGCGGATGATGGGCTCGGCATTCTCGGGTGCAAACTCAAACAGCATGCCCACCCGTCGGCCATGCAGCTTGATGACGAGGACGGGAATGTTCATCAGTGGGAGGTCTGAAGCTTGCCTTGCAGCCGGGCAGCACGCGCAGCGACGGCAGACATGGGGCCAGGTGCAGCCTCACGCTGGCGGTTTTTTTCCTGTGCGAGCGTCTTGCGAGTGGCGGCAGATATGCCAGACAGGCCGTCAGCCGTGTCAGGCATGAGCCGGGCCACGTCGGTACGCATGGCCAGCAAATCCAGCCCCAGCAGATCAGTGACAGAGAGCAAAGTCGTGAGCTGCACATCACCGCCCTTGAACAGACGGTAGATGGCGGCCCGGCTCACACCTGTACGTTTGATGACCTCGCTGATGGTGAGCGCCTGACGCTTGCGCTCGTTATCAAGGATGGCGGCCAGTTCAAAGCTTGTGGTCATGAAGTATTTAAATCAATACAAAATGACATTTTATCTTTTTTAAGATACTAATACCAATAAATATAGTATTTTATTAAATACATATTCAAATTTAGTATTTAATAAAATACACACCAATTATTGAGCATTACCCTGGACTGCAGACCTTCTAACGCTCAGGACATGCGTGATTCCAGCAGTTTCACCAGCGCCCAAAGTACGCGGTTGGCAGGCGTCGGAACATTCAGCGCGTGGCCACGCCGCACCACAAAGCCGTTGAGGTAATCAATTTCGCTGTGTTTGCCCCGGGCCAGGTCCTGGGCTGTCGATGAAAACTGGTCGGGCATGGTCTCGGCAATCTTGCGTACCGCTGCTTCCACATCGCCCGGCACAGTGACGCCGTCGGCTTTGGCCACCGCAAGGCATTCGGCGACCACATCCCGCATCACGTCTGTCACGCCCTCGCCCCGTACGGTCTGGCCGTAAGGCATCTGGACAATCGCCGATACCGCGTTGTAGGCGCAGTTCAGGATCAGCTTGGCCCAGAGCGCGCCGCGCACGTTGTCCAAAATCTCAACGGGCACACCCGCCCCCATCAGGGCCAAGGCAGCCGCCGCGCTCGAAAAGCCCTGGCCCCTTGACGGCTCGATGACCAATTCACCCCGTCCGTTGTGTTTGACGTGCCCGGGGCCGGCCATCTCTGTGGCCACGTAAACAACGGCGGCCGCCACCTCATGCCGGGGCAGTACAGCACGCAGGCGGTCGGCGTTGTCCACCCCGTTTTGCAGGCACAGCACCAGCGCGCCGGGTGCCAGGTGTGGGCGAATCAGTTCGCCCGCAGATTCGGTGTCTGTGGACTTGACGCAGAAAAGCACCAGATCAGCGCCCTCAACAGCGCTGGGGGCTGTGCTGGCTGAAAGGCGCACATATTCATCAAACGCGGCCGTCTGCACGCGCAGGCCATCAAGGACTATCGCCTCGACATGCTGCGCCCGGGCGATCAGCACCACCTCGTGACCGGCGCGTGCCAGCATGCCACCGTAATAGCAGCCCACAGCCCCTGCGCCCATCACGGCGACCTTGATGCGGGTTTTGTTCTCGGACTGGGGGCTGGTCATGGTGGTCTTTCGGGCGTGAAGAGCGGGAAAGCATGATATCCGTCAAGCCCGGTAAAGCGCCTCAGCCGATAAAATGGGCCCTCCCCGCCGCAAGAAGCGCCGTCGGCTGTTGATCTGGCTGCGATTTGACAGCGAATTTCCTGCCTCCGTCGGGGGACCACAAACCCATGCCCTTCCTCACCGCCGCCCTGTACAAATTTGTCGAACTGCCCGACCACGCGTCGCTGCAGGCGCCCTTGCTGGCGCGCTGCGAGGCCAATGGCGTCAAGGGCACCCTGCTGCTGGCCGCAGAAGGCATCAACGGCACGATCAGCGGCCCCGAAGCCGGCGTGCGCGCCGTGCTGGCGTACCTGCGCAGCGATGCACGGCTCGCAGCGCTTGAGCACAAGGAAGCCTGGGCTGAACAATTGCCGTTTTACCGCATGAAGGTACGGCTCAAGCGCGAAATCGTCACCCTGGGTGTGCCCGACGTACACCCCGCCCTCAACGCCGGGCAGCATGTCAAACCAGCGGACTGGAACGCGTTGCTGGCCGAACCCGATGTGGTGCTGGTCGACACACGCAATGACTATGAGGTGTCCATAGGCACGTTCGAGGGCGCCATCAACCCCGCGACCTCAAGCTTTTCAGAACTGCCCGGCTGGGTGGAGCGCGAGATGGCCGAAGGCGGCAAACTCGCGCCCGTTGACGGCAAAAAGCCGCGTGTGGCCATGTTCTGTACCGGCGGCATACGCTGTGAAAAATCAACCGCCTTCATGCGCGCCAAGGGTTTTGACGAGGTCTACCACCTCGAAGGCGGCATCCTCAAATACCTGGAAACCGTGCCTGAGGCGCAAAGCACCTGGCAAGGCGAGTGTTTTGTGTTTGACGAACGTGTGTCCGTCGGCCACGGGCTGCAGCCCGGCGCCTTCACCCTGTGCCGCTCCTGCCGCGACCCGCTCAGCGAAGAAGACCGCCAATCGCCCCTGTACGAGCTGGGCGTGAGCTGCGCGCACTGCCACGCCGCCACCACAGAAGAACAAAAAGCAGGTTACCGCGAGCGCCAGCGCCAGGTAGAACTGGCCGAAAAACGCCAGGCTGCACATATCGGCCTGCGCCAGCCCGGCGCGTGAATATGCAAATGACTGGCGCTCTGCCCGTCCTGTATTCCTTCCGCCGCTGCCCCTATGCCATGCGCGCGCGGCTGGCCCTGGCTGTGAGCGGCGTGAAGCATGAACACCGCGAAGTCGTGCTGCGAAACAAACCGGCAGAGATGCTGGCTGCATCTCCCAAAGGCACCGTGCCCGTGCTTGTGTTGCCCGAGGGCAAGGTGATTGATGAAAGCCTGGACATCATGCGCTGGGCGCTGGGTCAAAACGACCCGGCTCACTGGCTGCCCCCGGAAGGCGAAGCACTTGATGACATGCTGGCCCTGATCAGCGTCAACGACGGCGCCTTCAAACGCAATCTGGATCGTTATAAATACCCCAACCGCTATCCGCTGGAGTCAGGATCTGACGCCCATGCATTTGCACTGACGCAAAGGGACTTGGGCGCACGATGGCTTGATGAGCTGGAGTCAAGGCTGGAAGGCGGCTGGCTGTTCGGCGCTTCTGCTTGCCTCGCCGATATGGCCACGCTGCCCTTTGTGCGGCAGTTTGCGCATACCGATGCGGACTGGTTTGAAGCGCAACCGTGGCCCAGGCTACAGGCCTGGCTTGGCAGGTTTGAGGCGAGTGAGCTGTATATGGGCGTGATGGGCAAGTATGAAGCGTGGGAATCGCTCTCAAGAGACTAGACGCTACATATTTGATAGCTGCTCACGTGCGTATCTATTGGCCTTGAGCCCGATTTGATGCCCCCAAAAGGCCTTTTTTGGCCGATTTCAGGCACCTGAATTCGGGTAAACCGGCTTTTGGCACGCAAATGTTAAGTTATATATTAACAATTGCTGTTTCCCCAGCAATGGCCCACTTGACGCCTGAAGCCTAACGCGTCACACGCGAAGCCTGCATCACACGGTTGATCGCCAGCGCGGCCACTTCGCCGGCGGTTTCCAGCTCCATGCTCTGCAGCTTGAGGTTGTATGCCACGCCCAGCATGGTTGCCTTGGTGGTGTCGGGCAACACTTCCCAATTGCGGGCCAGTTCGTCAATGAGCAGGTTGGCAACTATGCCCTCGTCATAGTCCCAGCGGGTGGCCTTCCCCGCGCGGGTAAAGATGCTGAGCATGATCTGGTTTACGCCTTCACGGGTCATGGGGCACTCCTTTTGAACGGTTATGTCCATGGTCGCAATATGCCCGGGCCCGGGCTGTAGGTGGAGTGGCCTACGGGAAGTACGCGGTGGCGCTTTGCGGCTGACAGCCGGGCGCCGGGAACTGGCACTTATCCAGTACAGAGTCAGCGGCCGTGGGCATATACCGTTCGCAACCCGCTCTTTCTGTCATTGCGGACTTGATCCGCAATCCATCTGAAACGAAGCGGGGATGGATCCCGGATCAAGTCCGGGATGACAGAAAAGTACCAAACGGCAACCACCGGTCTGATCTCGAAAGGAAAGTCTTCTTTGTGTGGCTATTCAAACCTCTGGCGTCACAAGCTCGGCATATTCATAAAGCGCCTCAAGCACGGCCTGTCCTTTCTCATCCGCAGCCTCGGCAAGCACATCGATCTCGGCAAACAGTGCATCCACATTGCGCGCCCCGCCCTCACCTTCGAGCAGGCGCGCAGCGCGATGCGCCTCCCAGCGTTCTGCATCTTCGGGCGACAGGGTATCTGCAAAATTCCGGGCACGGTACCTGAACACGATTTCCTCCAGCCGGTCATCGTCAAAACCGATACGCGCATGGGCCAGCTCTGCGGGCGACAGGTCACGCAGCTGGTTGAGCCGCCTGCGGTCGGTGTTGTTGACGAAGCCGCCATAAAGATCTTCATCCACGTCGGGCGTGGCCTCTTTCGGGCGCTGGAAGACCTCAGGCCAGATGGCACTCATGTCCGGCAGGCAAGCGGCCTTTTCTGCGTTGGCCATCGCGGCGTCGATGTCTATGCCCCACTTTGCGGCCATCCCGTCGCTCAGCGTCCTGAGCTTGCGTACGACCATGGGCGACTTGTTCAGGTGGACCGACTTGATCGGCAGCCGCTGCACGCCTTCGGGCAGGTCCGCCGTCTTGCTGAAGAGACGCTGGCGCAGGGTAGCCACGTCGAGCAGTGGCAGTTCGCTGGGGTCATGGGCGAGGTCCCACGCGAGCAGTTCGTTCTTGTTGGTCGGGTGCGTGGCCAGTGGCCACATGATGGCCATGCAGCCGCGCTCGGGGGGAAACATGCCGGAAACATGCAAAAACGGTTGCGCGTTCTGCGCTGTTGCGGGCAGGCCCAGTTCCATCGCGACGCGGTCTTTCTTGTGCAGGCTGAGGCAAAAGTCAAACAGCTTGGGCTGGGTGGTCTTGATGAGCCTGGCCAGTGCGATGGTCGCGCGTACGTCGGACAGCGCATCATGCGCAGCCTCGTGCAGCAGGCCGTTGGCGCGGGCCAGGTCTTCAAGCTTGAAGCTGGGGCGCAATGCCGTGGCGTCCGCACTGCGCTCATCAGGTTTGGTGGGCCAGGTGATGCCTTCTGGCCTGAGTGCATAGGCCATGCGCACGACGTCAAGCAGGTCCCAGCGGCCGCAGTCGTTCTGCCATTCCCGGGCGTAGGGGTCTATGAGGTTGCGCCAGAACATGAAGCGCGTGACTTCATCATCAAAGCGGATGGTGTTGTAACCGACGCCAATGGTGCCGGGCTGGGCCAGCAGTGACTCAATTTTTGCAGCGAAGGCGTGCTCGGGCAGGCCACGCCCCAGGCACAGCTGCGGCGTGATGCCGGTGATGAGGCAGGACTGCGGATCGGGCAGGTAGTCGTTGGCGGGCTGGCAATAAATCATCACCGGCTCGCCGATCTCGTTCAGGTCGGCGTCGGTGCGTATGCCGGCAAACTGGCAGGGCCGGTCGCGGCGGGTATTCAGGCCGAAGGTCTCGTAGTCGTGCCAGAGAAAGGTGTGGGGCAGCATGGAAACCTAGAAACAGTGGTTGGATGGGCCCGAGTGTGCCGCGCGCGTTGTGCCAGGCAAGGCGCGACAACGCTGTGGGCTAATGCCCACAAGGCGGAGCAACGCAGTACGGTGCAGCGTGCGCGGTGCAATCGGGTACATAGCGCTGTCACCCGAACGATAACCATGAACGAAGAAGAGGAGGTGGGTGCTCATGCGGCTTTCTTGAAATTTGCGAGCGGTCAACCGCTGTTTTTAGGTTACATCAAAGTAAGGGAGAAAAAAGGCGTGCCGTGGCGTCCATCAGGCGCATCAAAAACTTTTGCGGCCTGTTAACACGAACCCAGGAAGCACTGTGCAGATCGGTCTCGAATTGTGCGGCCAGGGGGTCCACCAGCGTCGGGCCGTAGACCACCGCCATCACCTCAAAATTCAGGCGGAAACTGCGGTTGTCGAAGTTGGCCGTGCCTATCATGGCGCAGTTGTCATCCACCACCAGGGTCTTGGAGTGCAGCATGCGGGCCTTGTACTCCCAGACCTTGACCCCGGCGGCGATGAGCTCGTCATAGTAGGAACGCGCTGCAGCACTGACGATAAAACTGTCGCTAAGGCGCGGCACAAGAAGGCGCACATCCACCCCACGCAGCGCAGCGCTGGTCAGCGCCATCAATGCCGGCTCGCCCGGCACAAAGTACGGCGTGGTCAGCCACGCGCGCTGGCATGAGGCATTGATGGCTGCCACGTGCATGCGGTGTATGGCTTCGAGCTCACTGTCGGGGCCGCTGCTCACGATCTGTACGGGGATGTCTCCGGCCTCGGCCTCGGGATCAAGGTGCGGCAGCAGGTTGGGCAGCGACTTGTGGGTGTCCTGCGGGGACTCGCCGGTGGCGTAAACCCAATCCTCCAGGAAAGTGGTTTGCAGCCAGCGGACAGCACTGCCCTCGATGCGCAGGTGCACGTCATGGTAGGCATCGGCGCGGGTGCGCATGTCTTCTTCATCCGTGATATTGACGCCGCCCGTGAAGCCGACAACGCCATCGCACACCACGATCTTGCGGTGGGTGCGGTAATTGCTGACCGGTCGCAGTCGCCGGCCTATCCGCGAGTCGTGGAACAGCCCAACCTTGACACCGGCTTCCAGCAACGGAGCCATGAACTTGCTTCCCAGTCGTTTGGAGCCCAGCGCATCAACCAGCAGGCGTACGGCCACTCCCTCCCCGGCCTTTTGCACCAGCAGATCGCGCAATGCGGCACCTATGCGGTCCGGCTCAAATATGTAGTACTCCAGATGAACGTGGTGGCGAGCGCTTCTGATCGCCTCAAAAATACTGTCGAAGGTTTTTGCACCGCCCACGAGAAGTTCGGCAGAAGTGGCACTCGAGACCGGCAGGCCACACGCCGCTGTGCCCAGCGCGGCCATCTGACGCAGGGCTGGAGGGGCTTTTTCGGCAGCACCGCGCAGCAAGGCCATGTCGGCATCGCCGCGCTCACCGGCGCGGCTGCGCAGTCGCCGGAGGCGCTGCTTCTTCAGCCGCTGCGGGCCGAGGAAGTAATAGATCACAAAGCCTGCAAAAGGCAGCAAGGCCATCGACAGTATCCAGCTCATGGTGGACACCGGTGCGCGCTTTTGCAGCACTATCCAGATGGACAGAATGGCGATGTAGGCGCTCCAGGCCAGGGAAAGGCCTGTGCTCCATTCGTCGCTGAGTTGGGGAATCGTCAAGATAGGAGGGAACCTGGTAATTTCAGGCCAAAAGAAAAAGGCCGATAGCGCAATGCTACCGGCCTTTTTGGGAGAGGCTTGTTTAAGCCGCGGCTCCGCTGGATTAACTCGCCTCAGCCTGCTCGGCTTCGGGCTTGGCCTTGCCTTCCTTCTTGGGCAGCGGCGTGATGTCGAGCTGAACTTCACCGGTCTCGACACCTTTCTCATCGGTGGTGACTTTCATGTCCACCGTCAGGCGGCCGCCATCTACCAGCCTGCCGAACAGCAGCTCGTCGGCCAGCGCACGACGGATCGTGTCCTGGATCAGGCGCTGCATCGGGCGTGCACCCATGAGCGGATCGAAGCCCTTCTTGCCGAGGTACTTGCGCAGCGTGTCGGTGAAGGTGACTTCCACCTTCTTCTCGGCCAGTTGCGTCTCGAGCTGCAGCAGGAACTTGTCGACCACACGCAGGATGACGGTTTCATCCAGCGCCTTGAAGCTCACTGTCGCATCCAGGCGGTTGCGGAACTCGGGCGTGAACAGGCGCTTGATGTCTGCCATCTCGTCGCCGGCTTCGCGCGGGTTCGTGAAACCGATGGTCGCCTTGTTCATGGTCTCGGCACCGGCATTCGTGGTCATGACAATGATCACATTGCGAAAATCCGCCTTGCGCCCGTTGTTGTCCGTCAGCGTGCCGTGGTCCATGACCTGCAGCAGCACGTTGAAGATGTCCGGGTGCGCCTTCTCGATTTCGTCGAGCAGCAGCACGCAATGTGGCTTCTTGGTGACAGCTTCGGTCAGCAGGCCACCCTGGTCGAAACCGACATAGCCCGGGGGCGCGCCGATCAGGCGGCTCACGGCGTGCCGTTCCATGTACTCCGACATGTCGAAGCGGATGAGCTCTATGCCCATGATGTAGGCCAGCTGTTTCGCAGCTTCCGTCTTGCCGACGCCCGTGGGGCCGGAGAACAGGAAGGAGCCAATCGGCTTGTCGTCCTTGCCCAGGCCGGAACGCGCCATCTTGACGGCGCCTGCCAGCACTTCGAGGGCCTTGTCCTGGCCGAACACGACACTCTTGAGGTCGCGCTCCAGCGTCTGCAGTTTGCCGCGGTCGTCGTTGGAGACGTTGGCTGGCGGAATGCGGGCGATCTTGGCCACGATCTCTTCGACCTCGGCCTTGGTGATGATCTTCTTGCGCTTGGACGCAGGCAGGATGCGCTGGGCAGCGCCTGCCTCATCAATCACATCGATGGCCTTGTCTGGCAGGTGACGGTCGTTGATGTACTTGGCGCTCAGCTCGGCCGCAGCCTGCAGGGCCGCCACGGCGTACTTGACGCTGTGGTGCTCTTCAAAGCGCGACTTCAGGCCCTTGAGGATGTCGACAGTTTCCTGCACGGTCGGCTCGACCACGTCCACCTTCTGGAAGCGGCGTGAAAGCGCCGCATCTTTCTCGAAGATGCCGCGGTATTCGGTGAAGGTGGTCGCACCAATGCACTTGAGCTGGCCACTGGAGAGCGCAGGCTTGAGCAAATTGGACGCATCCAGCGTGCCGCCCGAGGCCGCACCGGCACCGATCAGGGTGTGGATTTCGTCTATGAACAGGATGCCGTTGGGCTTGTCTTTCAGGGCCTTGAGTACGCCCTTCAGGCGCTGCTCAAAGTCGCCACGGTATTTGGTACCGGCGAGCAAGGCACCCATATCAAGCGAGAACACCTGGGCTTCGGCAA
The DNA here is from genome assembly GCF_016185115.1 of Polaromonas sp. Lineage (GTDB taxonomy): Bacteria > Pseudomonadota > Gammaproteobacteria > Burkholderiales > Burkholderiaceae_C > Polaromonas. The sequence goes on from NZ_JACPOF010000004.1 coordinate 589,274, forward strand.
GGATTTCAGGCACGTCCTTCTGCGTGATGCGCCAGGCCAGGCCCTCGGCAATCGCGGTCTTGCCCACACCTGCCTCACCCACCAGCAGCGGGTTGTTCTTGCGGCGGCGGCAGAGGATCTGGATGACGCGCTCGACCTCATAGTGACGGCCGATCAGCGGATCAATCTTGCCGTCCTTGGCGAGCTGGTTCAGGTTGACGGTGTACTGCTCAAGCGGAGAAGCCTTTTCGTTCTTCTCACCGCCGCCCTCTTCGTTCTCGGCTGCGCTCTCGCCTGCCTTGGTAGGCTCGGGCGGGTCGCTCTTCTTGATGCCGTGCGCGATGAAGTTCACCACATCCAGGCGTGTCACGCCCTGCTGGTGGAGGTAATACACCGCATGAGAATCTTTTTCGCCAAAGATGGCGACCAGCACATTGGCGCCGGTAACTTCCTTCTTGCCGTTACCTGTGGACTGCACGTGCATGATGGCGCGCTGGATCACACGCTGAAAACCCAGCGTGGGCTGGGTGTCGACATCGTCGGTACCGGCCACCTGCGGGGTGTTGTCCTTGATGAAGTTGGCCAGCGACTTGCGCAAATCATCCACATTGGCAGAGCATGCGCGCAACACTTCGGCCGCGCTGGGGTTGTCGAGCAGGGCAAGCAGCAGGTGTTCCACGGTGATGAACTCGTGGCGCTGCTGGCGCGCTTCGACAAAGGCCATGTGCAAGCTGACTTCTAGTTCCTGGGCAATCATTGATTTTCCTTTCGGCTTGCTACGTTGGTGGACGGGTATCTGTTTGAACTCATGAATTCAATATTGGCCGCATTTTTCATAATTCAATGGGCTCGCTGACGCACTGAAGCGGGTGGCCATTCTTACGCGCAGCCTCGGTGACCTGGTCGACCTTGGTCGCAGCCACGTCTTTTGAAAACACACCGCATACGCCTTTGCCGTCGAGATGTATCTTCAGCATGATGCCGGTGGCGGTTTCGCGGTCCTTGTTGAAAAACTCCTGGATGACCACCACCACAAACTCCATGGGGGTGTAGTCGTCATTGAGGAGCACCACCTGGTACATCTGCGGCGGTTTGGTTTTCTGCGGCAGGCGCTCCAGTACGACTGAATCGCTGCCCCGCCCGTCTTCAGGCTTGAACGCCGGCGTTTGCGGCTTCACCGGGGTTTTGGGAGTCTTCGGAGGTTGGGTGGCCATGAAAATCATTCTAGCGACTGGAAATCGTCTGTGTGCCCGATAGGGGAATGCAAAAGAAGTGGTGGCGGGAACGCGACATTCAAGCGGCGATCATTGACATTTTTAACGATATGACAAATTCGGGAAAAAATAAAAGCCGCCGGGGATTACCTCCCTCGGCGGCCGACAGGCGCAAGAAAGATGCTGCGTCACATGTGGTCGATCATGACCTGACCAAAACCGGAGCAACTGACCTGGACCGCGCCCTCCATCAGCCGGGCAAAGTCATAGGTGACCTTTTTGGAAGCGATGGATTTTTCCATGGCGCTGATGATCAGGTTTGCGGCTTCTGTCCAGCCCATATGACGAAGCATCATCTCTGCCGACAGGATTTCTGAGCCCGGGTTCACATAGTCCTTGCCGGCATATTTTGGCGAGGTGCCATGAGTGGCTTCAAAACAGGCCACGGTATCAGACATATTGGCGCCCGGCGCGATTCCGATACCACCGACCTGCGCGGCCAGCGCGTCAGAAAGGTAGTCACCGTTCAGGTTGAGCGTGGCGACGACCGAATATTCGGCCGGACGCAGCAGAATCTGCTGCAGGAAGGCATCTGCAATCACATCCTTGATCACAATATCTTTCCCGGTTTTGGGGCTTTTGAGCCTGCACCAGGGGCCCCCGTCAATAAGTTGGGCGCCGAATTCTTTCTGTGCCAGGCCATAAGCCCAGTCACGAAAGGCGCCCTCCGTGAACTTCATGATGTTGCCTTTGTGGACGATGGTCACGCTGGGCTTGTCGTGGTCAATGGCGTACTGGATGGCCTTTCGCATCAGGCGCTCGGTGCCCTCGCTGGACACAGGCTTGACGCCGATACCGGAGGTATCGGGGAAACGGATCTTCCTGATCCCCATGTCGTCCTGAAGGAATTTGATGAGTTTTTTGGCGTTGTCGCTGCCAGCTTCAAATTCGATTCCGGCGTAGATGTCTTCGGAATTTTCACGGAAGATGACCATATTGGTCTTTTCGGGTTCCTTCAACGGCGACGGCACGCCTTTGAAATACTGGATGGGACGCAGGCAGACATAAAGGTCCAGTTCCTGGCGCATGGCTACGTTCAGGCTGCGGATACCGCCACCGACAGGCGTGGTGAGCGGCCCCTTGATCGACAGCACGTATTCCCTGACCGCAGCCAGGGTTTCCTCAGGAAGCCAGACATCAGGGCCGTAAACCCGGGTTGATTTTTCGCCGGCATACACCTCCATCCAGTGAATTTTTTTCTTACCGTCGTAAGCTTTGGCAACCGCAGCATCGACCACCTTCAACATGACCGGTGTGATGTCTTTGCCTGTGCCGTCACCTTCGATGAAAGGAATGATGGGCTCATCGGGCACGTTCAGCGAATTGTCGGCATTGACGGTGATTTTTTGACCCTGAGCGGGCACCTCGATGTGCTTGTACATATGAAAGAAAGTCTCCGACAGGCTTTGATGGCCTGATAAACAAAATCCGTGACGAAACTTAGGTAAAAACCCTGAAATTCTAGCTTCAAACAATTTTTCTGAAGAAAATTTGCAGTCGCTGTCAACCATATGCAAACCGGCGTCGTTACGAGGATGCCTCCGAAATTCGGGGTAATTTTTCCAATAACGTTATTTCAGGAAACTCCCAAATGAACAAAGTCCTCGCTACCCTGATCGCCGGTTTCTTCGCTGCTGGCGTCTACGCACAAGCTCCTGCTGCCAAGCCAGCTGCTTCCGCAGCTCCTGCTGCCGCTGCTGCTCCAGCTGCAAAGGCTGAAGTCAAGGCAGAAGCCAAAGCTGAAGCCAAGCCAGCCAAGCTGACCAAGGAAGAAAAAGCAGCCGCCAAGGCCGCCAAGAAAGAAAAAGCAGCTGCTGCCAAGAAGGAAAAAGCAGAAGCCGCTGCAGCCAAGAAGGCCGCCAAGTCTGCAGCCAAGCCAGCAGCTGCTGCTTCCGCTGCCAAGTAATACTGAAAACGCCGGGAGGCAATTCCCGCGCTTCAGGTAAAGATGCCCGCCCTGTGCGGGCATTTTTTATGCGCCTCGCGTAAGCTTGTCATGTACCGTTCACCGTCCAAAAACCATGATCATCAAATCCACCTCCTTTCCACGCGCCCTTATCACGGCCGTTTTGCCAGCTCTGCTGTGGTTTTCTGTCCCCGTCCATGCACAGGACGAGCCGCAGACGAATTTGCAGCGCGTGAAAATCTCGGCAGGAATGCACCAGATTGACGCCCAGGTCGCCTTGACACCCGAACAGCGGCAAATCGGCCTGATGTTTCGCAAGGAGATGCCGCAGTCGGAGGGCATGATTTTTATCTTTGAACAGGCTGCCCAGCAGTGCTTCTGGATGAAAAATACCATCCTGCCGTTGACTGCAGCTTTTGTGGCGGAAGACGGCACCATCGTTAATCTGGCTGACATGAAGCCCCAGACGACCGATGCGCACTGCTCTGCGAAACCGGTGCGCTATGTGCTGGAAATGAACAAGGGCTGGTTCGCCAAAAAAGGCATCAAGGCGGGCGCCAGGCTGGGAGGCCAGCTTTTCAGCGGGCGCAATTGAATCCGCAAGCGCAGCCATAGCCGCCGGCGTCCGCAAAAAAGGGCGATCAGGACGGCCGTCCTGATCGCCCTTTCAGAGCCGTATGGCCGGTTCTGAATATCTCGCTGCCCTCTCAGGCGTTAAACGATGCCAGCGCAGCATTAAAGGTCTTGCTGGGACGCATCACAGCTTCAAGCTTGGTCATATCGGGCTGATAGTACCCGCCAATATCCACCGGCTTGCCTTGCACCTCCTGCAGCTCCGCCACGATCGCTTTCTCATCCGCAGCGAGTTTCTTGGCAAGCGGCGCAAACCTGGCGGCCAGCTCAGGAATTTCGGTCTGTGCCGCCAATTCCTGCGCCCAGTACATTGCCAGGTAGAACTGGCTGCCGCGATTGTCAAGCTGGCCCGTTTTGGGAGACGGATTCTTGTTGTTGTCCAGCAGCTTGCCGGTCGCCGCGTCCAGCGTCTTCGCAAGTAGTTTGGCCTTGGCATTGCCGGTCTTGATACCGAGGTCCTCGAGCGAGACCGCAAGGGCCAGGAATTCTCCCAGCGAATCCCAGCGAAGATGGTTCTCCTCCACCAGTTGCTGCACGTGTTTGGGCGCTGAACCACCGGCGCCGGTCTCATACATGCCACCGCCGGCCATCAGCGGGACGATGGACAGCATTTTTGCGCTGGTGCCGAGTTCCATGATGGGGAACAGGTCGGTCAGGTAATCGCGGAGAATATTGCCCGTCGCGCTGATGGTGTCCTCGCCACGGATCACACGCTCCAGCGTGTAGCGCATCGCACGCACCTGGCTCATGATCTGGATGTCCAGTCCGGTCGTATCGTGCTCATGCAGGTACATCCTGACCTTGGTAATCATCTGTGCCTCATGCGGCCGATAGGCATCAAGCCAGAACACCACGGGCATGCCGGAGTTGCGGGCGCGATTGACGGCGAGCTTGACCCAGTCGCGAATCGCTGCATCCTTGACCTGGCACATGCGCCAGATGTCGCCTTGCTCCACGTTCTGGCTGAGCAGCACTTCACCAGTGGCCAGGTCGACAATATTGGCGACACCGTCCTCCTGGATTTCAAAGGTCTTGTCGTGCGAGCCGTATTCCTCGGCTTGCTGCGCCATGAGGCCCACGTTGGGTACGGTGCCCATGGTCTTAGGATCGAAGGCGCCATGCCACTTGCAGAAGTTGATGATTTCCTGGTAGATGCGGGCAAAGGTCGATTCCGGCATCACGGCCTTCACGTCCTTGAGGCGGCCATCGGCACCCCACATCTTGCCGCTGTTGCGGATCATCGCCGGCATGGAGGCGTCAACAATGATGTCGTTGGGCGAATGGAAATTGGTGATGCCTTTGGCAGAGTCGACCATGGCCAGTTCGGGGCGGTGCTCATGACAGGCGTGCAGGTCGCGCTTGATTTCGTCCTGCTTGCTCTGCGGCAGCGTGGCGATCTTGTTATACAGGTCAACCATGCCATTGTTGACGTTGACGCCCAGTTCATCGAACAGTTTGCCGTGCTTCTCGAACGCTTCGCGATAGAAGATGCGCACGCAGTGGCCAAACACGATGGGGTGCGACACCTTCATCATGGTGGCCTTGACGTGCAGGGAGAACATCACACCGGTCTTGCGGGCATCCTCGATTTCCTTTTCATAGAACTCGAGCAAGGCTTTCTTGCTCATGAACATGCTGTCAATGATTTCGCGATCCAGCAGAGACACCTTGGGCTTGAGCACGATGGTCTTGCCGGTTTTGGTCACCAATTCCATCTTCACATCGCGTGCACGGTCCAGCGTCATCGACTTTTCACCGTGGTAGAAATCGCCGTGGTGCATGTGCGAAACATGGCTGCGCGATGCCTGGCTCCACTCCCCCATTGAATGGGGGTTCTTGCGGGCGTAATTCTTGACTGCGGCAGGCGCGCGGCGATCCGAGTTGCCTTCGCGCAGCACCGGGTTCACGGCACTGCCAGTACAGCGTGAATAACGGGCGCGAATATCCTTTTCTTCATCCGTCTTCGGGCTCTCCGGATAGTCAGGAATCTTGTAGCCTTTGCCCTGCAATTCCTTGATACAGGCCATGAGCTGCGACACGGATGCGCTGATGTTCGGCAGCTTGATGATGTTGGCTTCCGGACGAAGCGTCAGCTTGCCGAGCTCGGCCAGATTGTCCGGGACACGCTGGTCTTCAGAGAGGTATTCGGGAAAGGAACCCAGCACGCGCGCGGCCACCGAGATGTCGCCCGTATCAACCTTGATGCCCGCAGGCGCCGCGAAGGTGCGGATGATGGGAAGAAACGCGCTGGTCGCCAGTAACGGGGCCTCGTCGGTCAGGGTGTAGATGATGGTGGGTTGCACTGTGCTCATTACATATCTCCAGAAATTGTTATGGCAATGTCACCGGCTGCGCGCAGGGCGGTGGACATGGTTGGATAGAGTCTGACTGACTTTTGGCGAATCTGACAATGACTGCATTTTATGCAACGCAATATCACGATACAAAATAACGGGCATTTGATACCAAATATTTCGCTGCGGAGCAAAACAGGCGTCTTTGAAAACATCTGTCTTCGTTTCCCGGCGCAACATCTGCCTGGCAAAGCCGCTCCTGCGCCCCATGCGTCAACAGCCAAAAAAAAGCCCGAAGATGAATCCTCGGGCTTTTGTTCAGGGCCAATGAACTTCAGGCGAAATTGGCTTCTGCAAAACTCCAGTTCACCAGACTTGCGAGGAAGGTCTCGACAAATTTTGGACGCAGGTTGCGGTAGTCAATGTAGTAGGCGTGCTCCCATACGTCGATGGTCAGCAGGGCTTTGTCGGCTGTCGTCAGAGGGGTACCTGCGGCGCCAGTGTTGACGATATCTACAGACCCATCGGCCTTCTTGACCAGCCAGGTCCATCCGGATCCGAAATTGCCGACAGCGGACTTGACGAACGCTTCCTTGAATGCGGCGTACGAACCAAACTTGGCATTGATGGCTGCGGCCAGCGCGCCAGATGGCTCACCGCCGCCTGCTGGCTTCATGCAGTTCCAGAAGAAAGTATGGTTCCAGATCTGTGCAGAGTTGTTATACACACCACCGCTGGACTTCTTCACGATCTCTTCGAGTGTCATGGACTCGAACTCCGTGCCCTTCTGAAGGTTGTTCAAATTCACAACGTAGGCGTTATGGTGCTTGCCATAGTGGTATTCGAGCGTCTCCTGGCTGTAATGGGGAGCCAGGGCATCCATGGCATAGGGCAGTGGGGGCAGTTTGTGTTCCATAATTTTCCTCGTGGTGGTTAAACAATTATCGGTCGATTCTAAGAACTAAATAAGTCGCCGGGCCGAGACAGTCAAATCGACCTCGCCATCAACGAGGGTAGCCCTCAGTGCCTGGCCCAACACCGGCTGTGTCGCGCTGGTGATGGTCGATCCCTCGGCGTCACTGAGCCACGCATAGCCTCTCTTGAGTACAAGTTTTGGGTTGAGCAACTCGAGATGGCGGCGCGCATTTTCCAGTCTTGCATTTTGCTCATGCACAGCGGCAGAAAATGCCTTTGGAAACCTGTCGCCTGCCTGCGTCAAATCAGCCCTCGCCAGGCTGAGGGCCATGGAGGCCGCGTGTTTTAGCTGTTGAGCCTGCGCACTGAGTCGCGCCTGTTGCCGGGTAATGAAATGCGAGGGACGGCTAAAACGCGCTGCGACGAGGTCAAGCCGCTGGTTCAGGGACTCCAGTTGCCTGTCCACGCCGTTCTGCAGGCGTTCCTGACGGGAATCCAGCAAATTCATCCAGGCATCTCTGGGTTGCACGCACAGCTCTGCGGCCGCCGTCGGTGTGGGAGCGCGAAGGTCGGCACAAAAATCAGCGATGCTGAAGTCGGTTTCATGGCCTACCCCGCTGATTACAGGCATGGGTGCTGCGACGATGACACGCGCCAGTTGTTCATCGTTGAATGCCCACAGGTCTTCCATGGCACCACCGCCGCGAACCAGCAGCAGCACATCCACCTCCCCGCGCTCCGAGGCCCGCGAGATTGCCTGGCATAACTCGGCTGGCGCCTGCGCGCCCTGCACACTCGACGGGTAAACGATGACCGGCATGTAAGGTGCCCGGCGCTGCAATGCAGTCAAAACATCATGCAGGGCCGCAGCCCCAAGTGAGGTCACCACGCCAACGGCGCGAGGCATGACCGGCAGGGGTCGTTTGCGGCTGGCATCAAACAGGCCCTCTGCTTCCAGTCTGGCCTTGAGCTTGAGGAATTGTTCAAAAAGCGTGCCCTGCCCCGCGCGGCGCATCGACTCAACGACCAGCTGCAGCTCTCCGCGAGCGTCGTAAACCCCCAGGCGTCCCCGAAGCTCTACCAACTGACCGTCGCCAGGCGCAAAGTCCAGCAGACCGGCCGCCCGGCGAAACATCGCACAGCGAATCTGGCCCTGCTCATCCTTCAGCGAAAAATAGCAATGACCGCTTGCGGCACGCGAGAACCCGGAAATTTCGCCCTGAACGGAAACAGGATTGAACCGCGCCTCCAGGCTGTCAGCAATGGCCCTGAGGAGAGAGCCAACCCGCCAGAGCGTCACCCTTGAGGCACCCATACCGCCCTGCTCAGCAAGGCCAGAAAACGCAGATTGCAGACCCTCATTCATCACAGAGCCCCTGAATTTCTGCGGGGCAATACTCCACAGAACTCGTCATGGCGTCCGCCGCTCGCACAAGACCACGTCAGAACGACGGAGAATCCGTGTAACTCATTGATTTTTAATAACTTAATTCTGCTCAAAATTTCATCGTTTTGTCATATCGCAGTTCCCGCGCGGCTTTGCGCGGTGCGGCGTGCCACTTACTCACAAAGTTACCCACAGCTTCTGTGAGTTATGGCCTACAGCGATAGCATTTCCCGCGTTTTGCTGCCGCGCACCATGGACAGCCAGAGGCAGCGGCCGGTAAGCCATAATCCACTTCAATTTAGTCGCCGGGAGATGTGCGTTGTTTTCGATCATACAAGCCGCAGGCTGGCCCATCTGGCCTCTGGTTGCCTGCTCTGTCCTGGCTCTGGCACTCGTCATCGAACGGTTCAGCAGCCTCAAAACACGCAAGGTTGTCCCTCCCAGGCTGGTTGACGAGGCCATTACGGTTTCGCGCACGGCAGTCCCATCAACAGATGTCGTTGCCCAACTGGAGCAAAACTCGCTGCTGGGTGAGGTGTTGGCCAGCGGGTTCCGGGCCCTGAATGCCAATCCCAAACTGACAGAAGAAGATCTCCGCTCCTCCCTGGAGGGCGCGGGCAGGCAGGCAGCGCACAAACTGGAACGCTATCTGGCCGCTCTGGCCACCATAGCGTCAGCAGCGCCATTGCTGGGGCTGCTTGGCACCGTCATCGGCATGATAGAAATCTTCGGCTCGCAGGCGGGCACCGGAGGCCTGGGCGCCGCAACTGGCGGTAATCCTGCGCAACTGGCCCAGGGCATTTCCATTGCGCTTTACAACACGGCATTCGGCCTGATTGTGGCCATCCCATCCCTGATCTTCTGGCGCTATTTCAGAGCCAGGGTTGATAGCTACCTGCTGAGCATGGAACTGGCCGCCGAGCGCTTTGTGCGGCATCTCAATACGCTGCGGAAATGACCGCCGCTCGTTTCACTTTAGTGATGGCATTTCCGTCCACGCCCTCAGATAAATCCGGAGGCGGCAGGCCATGAATTTTCGCAAGGGCTCGCGGGATGAACCGGAAATCAACCTGATCCCATTTATCGATGTGCTTCTGGTTGTGCTGATATTCCTGATGCTCTCGACGACCTACAGCAAGTTCACAGAACTCCAGATCAAGCTGCCAATTGCGGACGCCGAGCAGCAACGCGACTACCCCAAGGAAGTCATCGTCGCGGTCGGCAGTGACGGGCGATACATGATCAACAAGACCCCTGTCGAGGGAAGATCACTGGAAATTCTGGGTGCGGCGCTGGTTCAGGCCGCAAAAGCGGGCAAGGAAAGCGTGATCATCATCAGCGCCGATGCAAGCGCCACACATCAGGCGGTCATCACAGTGATGGAAGCTGCGCGCCGCAACGGGTTCAGTCAAATCACATTTGCCACCCAAAGCGCGGCGCAGGCCGGCGTCCGCTAGCCCGCTGCCCGGGGGAGTCACCCAGGACATGAGGCGCGTCATACAGAAAGCATGGATGGGACGCTCAGCGCTGGCCTGTCTTTTGTGGCCCCTGTCCCTGGTTTATCGGGCAGCGACAAGCGCCCACCGCCACCTCTACAAAGCCGGAATACTCAAATCGGCAAGGGTGCCCGTACCCGTCATCGTGGTGGGCAACGTAGTCGCGGGGGGCGGCGGGAAGACGCCCCTGGTGATTGCATTGGTGCAACGCCTGCAAAACGCCGGCATGAAAGCAGGTGTTGTCTCGCGGGGATATGGCAGACAGGGTGCGGCCTGTCAGGAGGTCACCCTTGCTACGCCGGTCCTTGAGTCTGGCGATGAGCCCATGCTCATAAAGCGCCGAACCGGCGCACCCGTATTTGTGGGCGTTAAACGTGGGGCCGCCGCCAGGGCATTGCTGCAGGCCTATCCGGAAACGCAGGTACTTGTTTGTGATGACGGCCTGCAACACTACGCGATGTGTCGCGACATCGAAATTATCGTATTTGATGATCGTGGAACAGGCAATGGCTGGTTGCTGCCCGCGGGGCCACTGCGGGAATCCTGGCCCGCCCTCGGGGATGTAACGCCACGCCTGGTCCTGCATACCGGGAACAAACCTGCTTTTGAGGGATTTACGTCCACAAGACGGCTGGCAGCCAATGCCGTCGCAATGGATGGAACTCTGGTTCCGATGAGTACCTTTGTAGGCAAGCCTGTAGTCGCTTTGGCGGCCATTGCCAATCCGCAGGCTTTTTTCGACATGCTTGGGTTGGGCGGCATTATGCTGAGCCAGACCATCGCCCTGCCAGATCATCACCCTGTCTCCGACGCAGATTTGCAGGGAATATTGGATGCCGCCATCCTTTGCACCGAGAAGGATGCGGTCAAGCTTGTTGCATTGCCGCAGACTGCGAATGTGCTGGCCGTACCATTGGAGTTCGAACCAGAGCCGGCTTTTTTCAAGGCCCTTGACGCCTTGCTGATTCCGCTACTTTCTCAACTACCATTGAGCCATGGAACCCAAACTGCTTGAACTGCTTGTCTGCCCTGTCACGAAAGGGCCTCTGGACTATGACCGGGAGAAACAGGAACTGGTTTCAAAAAGTGCGCGCCTGGCCTATCCTGTTCGTGATGGCCTGCCCATCATGCTGGAGAGCGAAGCGCGCGTTTTGAGCGACGAAGAATTAGGGCTCTGACCCCCATCGGGTCGGCAGCATGAGTAGGCTCCCATGAGATTTACTGTTGTGATTCCGGCGCGGCTGGCGTCCACACGCCTGCCAAACAAGCCGCTTGCCGACATTGGTGGTTTACCAATGGTTGTCAGGGTTGCACATCAGGCCCTGAAAAGCCGCGCCAGCAAGGTTGTGATCGCGACCGACAGCATTGAAGTTGCTGCAAAGTGCGCCGATTTCAGCATTCCCGCAGTCATTACCCGGATAGACCATGCAAGCGGAAGCGACAGGCTGGCGGAGGCCTGCAATATCCTGGGCCTTGATGATGAGGCTCTGGTGGTCAATGTACAGGGGGACGAGCCCTTGATTGACCCGTCGCTGATCGATGCTGTGGCCGACCTCCTTGACACCCGTTCAGACTGCGCAATGAGCACTGCGGCACATGCGATCAGCACATTGCCGGAATACCTGAATCCCAACGTCGTCAAGGTTGTGCTGGACTCCCGCCAGACGGCCCTGTACTTCAGCCGCTCGCCCATACCTGCAGCCCGGGACGTCACGGACAAGGAATGGTGGCACACGAGCGGACTTCCGAAGCCGCTTCGCCACGTTGGCATCTATGGGTATCGCATGGGGTTTCTCAGACAGTTTCCAGACTTGCCGCAAGCCCCCATGGAACGGCTGGAATCACTTGAGCAATTGCGAGCCCTGTGGCACGGCTACCGTATTGCCGTTCACGTCACCGACAATGAACCCGGTGCAGGCGTCGACACACCTGAGGACCTGGCGCGGGTTCGCAAACTTTTTCAGTAGTCCGGCCCTCAGGGCCGGAACAAAAGGCACCTCGCGGACACCTTGCCCGTAAGATTGGGTCAAGGGCTGCATGCTATCCTTGGAAAACAAACGCGGCGTTTTTATGCGGTGCCGATACACCGCATTTCACAGACGTCTTGCCCACGCTCCATCCCCTGAAGGATGAACCGTGCGGTGACCTGATTCAAAAAATACGAGGACATCCATGAGACTGATTTTGTTGGGAGCGCCCGGCGCAGGTAAAGGAACGCAGGCCACCTTCATCTGCCAGAAATACAGCATCCCCCAGATTTCTACAGGCGACATGCTGCGCGCAGCGGTGAAAGCAGGAACCCCTCTGGGCATTGAAGCCAAAAAAATCATGGACTCCGGCGGCTTGGTGAGCGATGACCTGATCATCAACCTGGTCAAGGAACGCATCGCGCAGCCGGACTGCGCAAAGGGATTTCTTTTTGACGGGTTTCCCCGAACCATTCCCCAGGCTGACGCCATGAAAAGTGCCGGCGTCAAGCTGGACTACGTGCTGGAAATCGATGTGCCTTTTGAAGCCATCATCGAACGCATGAGCGGTCGACGCTCCCACACGGCATCAGGCCGTACCTACCATGTCAAATACAACCCGCCCAAGGTTGAAGGCAAGGATGACATCACCGGTGAAGCACTGATTCAGCGCGAGGATGACAAAGAGGAAACCGTACGCAAGCGACTCGAGGTTTACAGTGCCCAGACCCGGCCCCTGGTGGACTACTACTCGAACTGGGCCAAAACTGCGCCGGATGCCGCCCCAAAATACCGGGCCATCAGCGGCATGGGCGGCGTCGAAGAGATCACCGAGAGGGCATTCAAGGCCCTTGGCGGTTAAATACCCTGTCCCGCGCGCGCTCTGCGCTGTCAGCCCATCAGGGAAAGCAGCAGGGACACCCGTGCCTTCACAGGACTCAGTCCCTGCGAGTCCGGCAACAAATCACCCGCCCGGGGCAATACCCGACCATTCAGACAGCGCGTCGAACGGACAACACGGACTCCTTTGGCCTGCGCTTCCAGCAATGCCTTTTCGAGAGCATGGTGCAGGGTCCCATTGCCGGTGCCTGCGACCACAAGCCCGTTAACGCCATCTGCTACCAGCGCCTCAACCACAGACGCCCCCGAACCAGCGTGATTCATCACGATCTCTACCCGTGACCAGGCTGCCGCATCAGCGAGCTTCACAGTGTTTACAGGGCCCCGCGCAGCCTGCTCGCCGGAAAACGGCCAGTTCCTCAGCATGCGCAAGCGCCCTTCCTCGACATATCCCAGAGGCCCTGCATCCCCGGAGCTGAACGCGTCGAGCCGATAGGTATGCACCTTTTGCACATCTTCTGCGCAGTGGATCACGCCCGCGCACACCACCGTCACACCCCGTGCTCCGACATGGGAGGCCACCGCAACGGCATCAACCATGTTTTGGGGTCCGTCTGGTACCAGTGCCGTGGCCGGGCGCATGGCACACGTCAGTACCACCGGCTTTTCCGGATTCAACAAGACCTGCAAAAACCACGCCGTCTCCTCGAGCGTGTCAGTGCCGTGGGTAATGACGATGCCCTGCACATCGGGTTGCCCGAGCCAGTGGGCGACGCGAGCGGCCAACTGGCCCCACACACTGAAATCCATGTCTTTGCTGTCCACCTGCGCCACCTGCTCGCTTACAAGGGCAAAAGGCGCGTTCCCCTGACGGGGTAGTGCGTCCACCAGTTGCTCAATGCCCAGTTGCGCGGCGGTATATCCAAGGTTGTCACCCACCCCGGACGCTGTTCCCGCGATGGTTCCGCCTGTACCCAGGATCACAATTTTTCTATTTTTCATTGCCTGCACTTGCATTTATTAAAAAGCTGGATAAAAATACAGTCACTGGTCATTAAAACAGTTCTCAACCGCTCTTTGACGCCAGCCCCGGATAACGACTTGTGTACGAAGGAATCCATGCCATGAGCAGTCTCCCTGATTTTCCTGAAATGCCCAAACTCACAGCACGCCAGCAACAGATTCTGGAACTCATCCAGAGCGCCATTGCGCGGACTGGCGCCCCACCCACGCGAGCAGAAATCGCATCCGAACTGGGCTTCAGATCCGCAAACGCTGCTGAAGAGCATCTGCAGGCCCTTGCGCGCAAAGGCGTCATTGAGCTGGTCAGTGGAACCTCGCGCGGCATCAGACTGCGTACAGATACCTTGCGTTCACTGAACGAGTCACGAATCAAGCAGTTTTCCCTGCCGTTGCAAAGCCTGGCCCAACTCGCCCTGCCTCTGGTGGGGCGGGTTGCTGCTGGCAATCCCATTCTCGCGCAGGAGAACATCGAGCAGACCTACTATTTTGAAAGCAGCCTGTTTCAAAGGCAGCCCGACTATCTGCTCAAGGTCAAGGGCATGAGCATGCGCGATGTCGGCATCATGGACGGCGACCTGCTCGCCGTCAAGCAGGCCAAGGAAGCAAAGAACGGCCAGATTGTCGTGGCCCGTCTGGGTGAAGAAGTAACCGTCAAACGTTTCCGGCGTACCAAAAACACAATTGAATTGCTGCCAGAGAACCCCGATTTCAAAACCATTGTGGTCGAACCCGGAGAGCCTTTTGAGCTTGAAGGCCTGGCAGTTGGCTTGATTCGAAACACGATGCTCATGTAAATATTCTGGCTGCGCCCCAGGTGGCGGGCGTTTGGTCATGCTGATGACCAACACCCTGGTGCAACAGCCTTCGCGGCCCTGGTCGCATGCAATCCTGCCTGTAAAAGCTGAACAAAAGCCTCTTTATAGGAGTTTCATTATGGGAATGGCCGTTTTTTCACCCACCGTTTCACGCTCGCCAGTGCTGGCACTATTGTTGGCACCATTGCAGGATCTGGTCGCCCTGTTTTCCCCAATTCGTCATGCATCTGCCAGTGCCCCCTCGTGTTCAGGCACAAACAGTAAAGCCATCCGTCCCATTTCCAGCGGGGCAACACGTGCCATGGACAAGGCCTCATGGAGGGCAACAGCATCAGTAGTCGCAGCACAGACTGGCCACGATGCAGAAAAAAGCGCCTTGAGACCCGCTGCACCAAACCGACTGAGGGTCTTACGGGCATTCGATCCTGGCATTGCGCCATCCTGTGCCGGGCGTATGGTTATTTCGGGGCGTATGGCAGATGTATGCGCTGAACTTGATCGAATGACAAAAAAAGAAGCCTCGGCCTGTCGCTAAACCGGTCATGCAGATTCAGGAACCGATACGCAGCATCGAAACACGGAAAACGCGTCACCGCCCCCATCAGGGTGTCCTTTTGGGTGAAGAAAACAGGTATTCATTGCGCTTCGCCTTGATCTGAATGCGAAATCATCACTTTTAATTTGCCCCGCCATTTCCGGCTTGCCATAGCTGGGCAATCTGCCGTTTTACAGCCCCTTCAGCAGGAGAACTGAAAAACTTGCAGGCACAATATCGGCATGAATATTGTGATCCTTGATGATTACCAGGATGCGGTGCGCAAGCTGGACTGCGCTGCAAAACTGGACGCCTATCCCGCGAAGGTTTATACGAATACGGTCAAGGGCATTGGCCAGCTTTCAGTCAGGCTGAAAGACGCGGATGTGATTGTTCTGATCAGGGAACGCACGCAGCTCAACCGCCAGCTGATAGAAAAGCTTCCCAGGCTCAAGATGATTGCCCAGACCGGCCGTGTCGGCTCGCACGTCGATGTGGGCGCATGTACCGAACGTGGGGTGGCTGTGGCTGAAGGCGTAGGCTCTCCCACAGCGCCGGCCGAGCTGGCATGGGCGCTCGTCATGGCTGCCATGCGCCGCATACCGCATTATGTTGCGCACCTGAAGCATGGTGCATGGCAGCAGGCTGGTCTCAAATCTGCGTCCATGCCGGCCAACTTCGGGCTGGGTGTGGTCCTCAAAGGCAAGACGCTGGGCATCTGGAGCTACGGAAAGATCGGGCAATTGATGGCCGGTTATGGCCGCGCCTTCGGGATGCGCGTCGTGATCTGGGGTCGTGCCGCATCGCTTGAACGGGCACAGGCAGACGGCTTTGAGGTCGCCTCAAGCCGGACAGAATTTTTTGAAATGTGCGACGTCCTGAGCCTGCACCTGCGCCTGAACGATGAAACGCGGGGAATGATCACGCTGGAGGATCTTTCACGCATGAAACCAACAGCCTTGCTGGTCAACACATCACGCGCCGAATTGCTTGAGCCGGAATCGCTTATCGCTGCGCTGAACCGGGGGCGCCCCGGCCTGGCTGCTGTTGATGTATTTGAGTCCGAACCCATACTCCAGGGTCATGCGCTGCTGCGGCTCGAAAACTGCATTTGCACACCGCATATTGGCTACGTGGAACAGGACAGCTACGAAATGTATTTCGGTGCCGCATTTGACAACGTGGTCAATTTCATCAGGGGCACACCTACCAACATCGTGAACCCCGGCGCCCTGCAGGTACGTCGCTAGCGGCTCAAGCCAGCAGCGAAGCGTCAAGCCCCCTTTGGAATGATGCCCCCAAGACCTGGCATCGCTCGCCGTGCTGGCTACAAACCAAAGTGTTTCAACACGCCCTGCCCGGCCACGCGGCCGCTGGCCATGCACGCGGTGAGCAGGTAGCCGCCGGTGGGCGCTTCCCAGTCGAGCATTTCACCGGCGCAGAACACGGGCGTGCCGTTGCCGCCAGGCAGTGCCTTGGGCAGGTAAAGCTGCAGGTCGGCGTTCATGCCTTCGAAGGGCACACCGCCGGCCGTGCTGATGGCTTCATCGATGGGCCGGGCGGCGATGACCGTGACCGGCAGGCCCTTGATGGCATGGGCCAGTTTGACGGGGTCGTTGATGTCCTCCTTGCCGAGCTTTTCATGCAGCATGGCGGCCTTGATGCCATCGAGGCTGAGGCGGCTTTTGAGGTGGCTGGACAGCGAGCGCGAGCCGCGCGGGTGGCGCACCTCGACCAGCACCTGCTCGGGGGACTTGCCCGGCAGCAAATCGAGCAGAAACGTGGCGCTGCCTTGGGCGGCGATTTCATCGCGCAACAGGCTGGATGCGGCGTAAATCAGGCTGCCCTCTACGCCGGTGGCTGTGGCGACAAACTCGCCCTTGCGGTTGAAGCTGCGGCCTTGCGAATCGGTGAAACTGATGGCGACGGACTTGAAAGGCTGGCCGGCAAATTTGCTGGCGAAATATTCAGACCAGCCGGTGGCCGACGCGCCCTTGCCGACGAGTTCCCTGAAAAACTCGCGCCGCGTCTCGCCTTGTGGATGAGCTTCAGCCTGGCTTGCCGCGCCGACATCAAAGCCGCAGTTGGATGGCACCAGCGGCGCCACCGGCACGCCACGTTCAGCCAGCAACGGCACCCAGGCGCCGTCAGAGCCAAGGCGGGCCCAGCTGCCGCCCCCAAGTGCGAGCACCACGGCATCGGCCTGGACCAGCACCTCGCCGGACGGCGCGGCAAACCTGAGCGCGCCATCATCAGCCCAGCCCAGCCAGCGGTGGCGCATGAAAAACTGGACGCCAGAGGCGCGCAGGCGGTGCAGCCAGGCGCGCAGCAGCGGCGCGGCCTTCATGTCTTTGGGGAAGACCCGGCCAGAGCTGCCGATAAACGTTTCGACGCCCAGCGCGGCCGCCCAGTCGCGCAGCTGCGGTGGGCCAAAAGCGGCGACCAGCGGCTGCAGCGCGGGCTTGCGCTCACCGTAGCGGGACATGAAAGGCTCGAACTCTTCAGAATGCGTGAGGTTGAGACCGCCCTTGCCTGCCAGCAAAAACTTGCGCCCGACCGAGGGCATGGCGTCATACAACTGCACCGATACGCCGGAACCAGCAGCAGAAAGTGCCTCGGCAGCCATCAGCCCGGCGGGGCCGCCGCCAATGACGACGACACGGCGCGCAGCCCGGGTTGAACCGGGCGCAATGGCGGAAGAAGAGTCGGAAGGGGAAGATGAAATGTTCAAGAAGACCTGACTTTGAATGGCGTGTGCGGGTGCGCACTGTGGCATGAGCGTCTAAATGCTATGTTTTTTATAGCTGCTCACGTGCGTGTTTATTGGTCTGGAGGGCAATTTAAGGCCCTAAAATCGCTATTTTAGGCTTCTGGGTGACCAGTTTTTTAACGTATACGTCAAAAATTGCCATCGCATGCGGTCAAAACACCAAAAGTTAAGTTCCATATTAACTTTTCATACTTTTTGAAGTTCGAGGCGGCGTTTTGAAGGGTTTTTGATGTCATTTGAGGCACTAAATTGCCCTCCAGCCCAATAAACACGTACGTGAGCCGCTATCAAATCAATAGTAAAAAAAGCAGCGACTAATCTTCCGCACTTTCGCATGCGGCGGGCAGACCGATAACGGTTTTCGCCCTCCTTGCAGTTGCGGGTGCAGGTCGCGTCAAACCCGCCCAAACGCCAGAGGCGGAACCAGGAATGGCCGGAGAGTGCAAGCACATTCAGGCTCAGGTGACCTGGATCAATGCGCCTGCACCGGTCAGGAAAGCCGCCTTGACCACCTGCCCGGGGTAAATGGTCTGTAGCGCTGCGCGGTAGGCCGCCATCTGGGCCAGCAACTCCGGGTCTTTTTCGGGCTGGTGGGCCGATTTGTAGTCAATCACCCACCAGTGCCCCTCATGGCCTGCGTCCCTGCGCTGTACAAGGCGGTCGATCCTGCGGCTTTGACCGCCGACCATCAGTTCGATCTCGTTGGCCTGCCAGCACACAACGGCCGGGTCCCAGACCCAGGCGGCTTCACCACTGCGTATGCGGGCGGCCATGGCGATGGCCTCGTCCATCTTTGCGGGCAGCAATCTGAATTGCCGTGCAATTGCATCAACTGCGCGCCTTGCTGCCGGACCGCTGCCCCTCACGTCAAGTTCCAGCAAGCGGTGCATGGCCTGACCGAAGCGTGAGCTGTCGGTATCGTCCTGCTCCAGTGGGGGCGTTGGCGTCAGGGTTTTGTCTGCCGGCAACTCAGGCAGCTCGGCCAGGGTGAATGCCGAGGCATCTGCCGCATCGCCATCCTGCGCGGGGTTCACCGGCCCAGGCGCCGCAGCTTCGCTGGCAAACGGATGCAGGCGCTGCCACCAGCTGCGTGTGGTTTCGCGGTGCGGTGTTATCGACGACACGACCAGCGAGTTTTTGGCGCGGGTCAGGGCCACGTAGAGAGCATTGAGTTCTTCACGCGCCCTCTCCTGTTGCTCTTTCTCGAGCATGGCGACAGCGCAGGCAGGCGGACGGCTTTCGCTGACGAGGAAAACAAACTTCTGCGGTGCAGGTGCTTCACCGGGCCAGTCGATGAGCACGCCCATGCTGTCGGCATTGCGCTCCAGCGTGTCTGTGTCGAGCAGCAGCACGGCCTCAGCCTCCAGGCCCTTGGCGCCGTGAATCGTCAGCAGGCGTACGGCATCGGGGTTGACGGCGGCAGGCGCCTGCAGGCCGCCAGCCTTGAGCGCGCGCACAAAGGCATAGGGCGTGGCGTAGCGCCCGCCATCAAGCTGGAGCGCCACATTGAGCAGCGCCCGCAGGTTGGCCAGCACGGTGCTGCGTGCAGAAGCGGGTGCGGCGGCGGCAAAACGCGCCAGCACATCGCCATCGTGGTAAATCGCCTGCAGGGCATCGTGCGGCGGCAGGCTGTCGAGCCAGCTTTTGTATTTGAGCAATCTGGCGGCAATGCCGTCCAGTTCAGGAATCGCAAGCTCCTGCTTTTGAAGGACGTCAAACCACGCCGCTTTTGCCTCGCCGCGCGCCAGAACGATCTGGACCAGCGCGCCGTCACTCAGGCCGAACAGCGGCGAACGCAGCGCGCGTGCCAGCGAGAGGTCATGCTGGGTGGAGACCAGCACATCGAGCAGCGCAACGATGTCGAGCACTTCGCAGCAGTCGATGAGCTCTGTCTTTTCACCAATCTGGGCGGGGATGCGCAGGGCGCGCAGTTCGTCCTGCAGGGGCAGCAAGCCAGCGCGTTTGCGTGACAAAACCATCACTTCCGACGGAGGCAATCCCTGACCTGTCCTTTCAGCTATCCATGCTGATGCCTGCCGGGCTTCACGCGTCCTGAGTGTCTCTTCAGGCAACTCACGCGGCGTGGTCAGACTGTCGCGCCAGCTCCCCTCCGCAATGTGCCCTGCACCGGTATCCTTGGCCTCACGGGGAATGGGCGGCAATCTGATGGCCATGCCGCTTTCTTCTGACGCGCTGGTGTGGTCACGAAAGCCCGCATAGCCATCGTTCGCCCGCGCATCGCCCATCACGGCATTGACGGTATTGATCACGGCCACGCTGTTGCGCCGCGTGTGGTCACAGGCCAGCAGGTCGCCGCCCAGGCCTTCGCGAATGAACTTCTGCGCGGAGATGAACACCTGCGGCTCGGCGCGGCGGAAGCGGTAAATGCTTTGTTTGGGGTCACCCACGATGAAGACGCTGGGCGCATTGCCTGCGCCGCTGTAACTCCTGAGCCAGGCAGACAGCGCCTGCCACTGCAGCGGGTTGGTGTCCTGGAACTCGTCAATCATGAGATGGCGTATGCGCGCGTCCAGCCGCTCCTGAACCCAGCCCGACAGCACCGTGTCGCCGAGCATGATGCGTGCGACGCGCTCGACATCGTTCATGTCTATCCAGCCACGTTCGCGCTTGAGCGCACCGAACTCGGCCAGCAACAGGCGCGACAGGCGCACCATGCGCTGCTGGTAGTCCCAGGCTTCATGCTGGTGGCGGGCGCCCGCCAGGCGGAGCGCGAGTTCCTGCGCTTCACGGATTGTTTCAATGCCGACGATCTTTTCGCCGAACTTGCGGGCCGTGCCTTTTTCGGTCAGCAAGGCAGACATCGCTGCCTGGAAGTCACCCGCGGTCACCGCTTTCTCAAGCTCAACGCCTTTGGCCGAAAACGTCGGTGCGCTGGCGCGGCCCAGGCTGATGGCCGCGGCGGTCATCAGTGCGCGGCATGGCGCGCTGTTGCTGAAGTGTTCATCGGGGTGGCCCAGGCCTGCACACTCTGGAAACATGACGCCGAAATGCTCGACCGATGAATCGACCACGCCCCTCTCATCTGCCAGCGTGAATTCAGTGCGCTTGTCGAGCGCGACCTGCAATGCCTTGTCGGCCTGGAAGCGGCCGTGCGTCAGCACCACGGCTTCAAAGTCAGCTTTAAGTTCAGGCGCCGCTGCCAGCGCCGCATAAAAACGCCGCCAGACCAACGCCTTTGCCTGCGCATCATCTTCCAGCAATTCATAGTTCACCGGCAAGCCAAGCTGCTGCAGAGTCGCCATGGGCGCGCTGCGCAGCAAGGCGGCAAACCAGCTGTGGAAGGTGCGTATCTGCACCGGGCGGCCATTGGCGAGCACGCGCTGGTAGAGGTTTGAAAGCTGTTCGCGCAGTTCGGCTGGCGCGGTTGGGCTCTTCTGGCTCAAAACGCCGCGAATGACCAGTTCATGCCGCAGCGTCTCATCATCTGCATGGGCAAACTTTTCAAGCCATTCGTAAAGCCGCTCGCGCATCTCGCCCGCGGCTTTTTTGGTGAAGGTGATGGCGAGGATTTCATGCGGCTGCACCTTGCCCTTGTCGTCGAGCAGGGCACGCAGCATGCGCGACACCAGCATCCAGGTCTTGCCCGCGCCGGCGCAGGCCTCAACCGCGACGCTGCGCCGCGGGTCGCAAGCGATGGCGTAGAAGGCCTCGGCTGTGACGGGCTGGCCGTTGTGTTCGTAGGCGGCCGTCATAGCGTGCGCAGCGCCGGGCCGCCCCAAGCAAGCACAGCCCCCTCGGGGGGCAGCGCAGTACACGGAGTGACAAGCGTGGGGGCTCTATTCATTCCAGAAATCCTTGCGGCACAGGCCGCGCGCGGAACAGTACTCGCAAGCCTTACCCTCACCCAATGCAGGCAAAGGCGCCGCACGTTTGATGCGCGCCATGTCGGTGAGCATGCTTTCAACCAGATGGTCGCGCAGCTCCACGATGTCGTCCTGCGCGAAGGTTTTGGTGGCTTCTTTTTCACCAAGATTCACATAGGCGGCAGCCAGCGTGTCGTCTGCCAGCAAGGCGGCATAAAACGCGAGCTGGGTGTCTTCCTGCCCATTCTTGATGCGCTCGCGTGTGACGCCGCTGCCCTCGGTCTTGTAGTCCATCACCAGGCGGCTGCCGTCGGGCATCTGGTCTATGCGGTCTATCTTGCCGATGAGCCGGATGTCGCCGTAGTCCATGTCCTTCCAGACCTCGCCCTCGTCAAATTGCGCGCCGCTGGCTTCATGCCCGGCCAGCCATTCAAGATAGCCCTCGCGCACGCGCGGCCAGATGGCCGTGAAAGGCAAAAACTCGCTGTCGGTCAACCCAAGTTCAATGCCCGCCTGTTCTGCAGCAATGTTCAGCATCGTCAGACGAGCCTGATAGTCAGGCGTGGGCGAATCTTTCAACGCCACGTGAAAGTGGTGCAGCAGCGTATGCAGCCAGTTTCCGAACTCGCGCTTGCCGAGTTCGCTTTCAAGCTCTTCTGACTCCTGCAGCCTGAGCTGGCGCAGCGCAAAAAAGCGATAGGGGCAACGGCGCAGGTCTTCATAGGCGCTGGCAGACAGGCGGTTGATCGGCAATGCCTCGCCGGTTGGCATGGGGTGCGGTGTGGGCAGTGCCTGTAGCGCGCGGGCCGCGCGCGGGTCGGCGGCAGACTTGTCTGTACCTGCCTTGGCGTTGGCCAGCCGGATCTCCTGCACAAAACCGCTGGGCATCAGGCGCTCGCCCGATTCACTGGTTCGCCACACCACCTCGATGAACGGCATGCGCAGCGCATAGTTCCAGGCGGTGCGCTGGGCGTCAGCCATCTCCTCGCGTGACGACAGGCCCAGCAACTCGCGCTGCGCGGGTGTCCACGTGCCGGGCGGCTCGGGCGAAACCGGCAGGCGAACCTCATCGCAACCGGGCAGTACCACGGCCTGCATGGGCCGGCCCAGCAACTGGCTGAGCGGCAGTATGACCACCTGCGCTTCTGGCGGGTGCGTGGGCTGGAAGCTGGCCGCCTCCAGCGCCTGGCTGGCCCACATGCTGAAGTCCTGCTGGCTCATGCGGTCCGGGCCTGTGAAGACAGATTCGCTGCCTTCCTGCAGGCGCAGTGCTTCAAACACTTTCGCCCCGGCTGCATCTGCGGCGAGCGGGTCCCACTGGCCAGAGGCCTGCAGGGCGGCACGCAGGTCACGCAACCAGTGCGCCAGTGGGCGGGCGCGCTGAAGGCTTTCGCGCATGAGTTGGACACGGTCGACCAGTACATGGTTTTCTGCCATCGCTGCAGGCAAACCGCGCCAGTATCGAACGCCCGCCTTGCGCAACTCAACTTCAAGCGCCGTCACGTCCGCAACGCCATACGCAGGCGCATTTTTTAGCCAGTCGAGCACGGCGTCCGCAGGGGCATCCCAGGGCAGCGCACGTAGCAGGCTTACGAGGGCGGCAGCAGCGCGGGTAGTCGACAGCTTCCAGCCGGTTTCATCGCGCAGGGCGACGCCGCGCTCCGCCAGCATGGCGCGTATGCGGCGTGTGAGAACGCGGTCTTGCGCGATAAGGGCAACGGGCGCATGGCCTTGCGCAAGGTGCGCCAGCACGCAGGCTGCAGCACGCAGGGCTTCGTCTTCTGCGTCCTGCGCTTCATGCAGGGCAATCATGCCGGCGATCGCTGGCGTGTCGATCTGCAAGGACACGGCACGCTCGCCAAAGCGGTCTTTTAATGCTTCGGCGAGTGGCTCTGACTGAAAGCCCTCAAGTACCACCAGCAAGTCGGTTTCTGCCGTGAACAGAACGTCGGTAGGGTAGGCAGATGTGGAAGCCCAGACCAGGGCTATGCGGGCCACGGCGAGTTCAAGAGCCAAAGCCGGTGCGTCGAGTCCCGCATCCAGCGCGGCGGCCAGGCGAGTGCCCCATGCCACGCGTTGCGCAGGTGGCTGCGCCGAGGCAACCCGCGCCAGCGATGCCGCAGCATCAACAAGACGCCCCGCCAAGGCGTTCCTGTAGGCCGAAAGGCCCGCGCGCTCCAGGTAGGCGACCGCCGTCAGCGCGTCCATGGCCACATCAAGCTGAATGTCATGGGCCGAGGGTAAAAAGCCGCCCTCACCTGCATGCAGAGCGGTCGCCCAGTTCATCGTGGTCTCGAAACGCGGCACAAAAGAGGCGGTCGCGCCCGACTGCGCAGCATGGGCCGCCCACTCGATGCGCGCCTGCTGCATCAATTGCGCATAGGGCACCAGCACAACAACACGCGAGGGGTGAAGGCCGCGCTGCGTTATCAGCCCTGCCAGTGCCTGCATGAGCTTTTGCCATCCTGGCGCGCCGGGATGCGCCGCATGAGCGGGGTAAGGTGTGCCTTGGGCTTGCAAGAATGCGCTTTCAGTAGATTCAACGGGTTTGGCTATCGTCGGGATAGGAGAACCTGAGGGAGGCCAGCAGACCCTGGCACTTGGTTTCTGCCACAATGCCTTCAACTTTATCCCCTATTCCACCTTCCCCCAAAGGAGACGCCATGGCCAGCGAACTGATCAAACATACCACCGATGCAACCTTTGAAGCCGATGTGCTGAAGTCAACGACGCCAGTGCTGGTCGACTACTGGGCCGAATGGTGCGGCCCCTGCAAGATGATTGCACCCATTCTGGACGAAGTCGCTACGGGCTACGACGGCAAGCTGCAGATCGCCAAGATGAATGTCGATGAAAACCGCGACATTCCCGCCAAGTTCGGCATTCGCGGCATTCCCACGCTGATGCTGTTCAAGGACGGCCAGCTGGCGGCGACCAAAGTCGGCGCCATGAGCAAGGCCCAGCTCACTGCATTCATCGACCAGCAACTGGCCTGATTCACCCCGGGTAGACGGCAAGACCTCGCGCTTGCCGGCTACCCCGAATCTTCACCTGATTCGCCTTTTTCACTGCCCCGTGCAGCGCCGGTTTTTCCTGTCATAATCCCCAACATTCGCTAGCTGGCTATTTGCCAGCATGCCCGAACCCCGGTTTGTGAAGCCGCCGATCTAACTGGCTTCCGTTCAAACCTCCCCCGTTTCCCAGATGTACTCCGCAAGGAGTTCCTTTCTCGCACCCCTCACGCACTTCCAGGCGGTAAATCCATGCACTTAAATGAACTCAAGGCACTGCACGTGTCTGAAGTCCTCAAGCAGGCCGAAGCACTTGAAATCGAAAACGTAGGCCGCATGCGCAAGCAGGAGCTGATGTTTGCCATCATCAAAAAGCGCTCCAAGACCGGTGAAACCATCGTCGCCGACGGCGTACTCGAAGTACTGCCCGACGGCTTCGGCTTTTTGCGCGCACCTGATTCGAGCTACACCGCCTCGACCGACGATATCTACATCAGCCCCAGCCAGATCCGTCGCTTCAACCTGCACACCGGCGACATGATTGAAGGCGAGGTCCGCACACCGAAAGACGGCGAGCGCTACTTTGCACTGAACAAGCTGGACAAGGTCAACGACGGTGCACCTGAAGCCAACAAGCACAAGGTGATGTTCGAGAATCTGACGCCGCTGTTCCCGCGCGAGCAGTTCAAGCTTGAGCGCGACATCAAGGGCGAAGAAAACCTGACCAGCCGCATCATCGACATCATTGCCCCCATCGGCAAAGGCCAGCGCGCCCTGCTGGTTGCACCGCCAAAGTCCGGCAAGACGGTGATGATGCAACATATTGCCCACGCGATTACCGCCAACTATCCCGATGTGGTGATGATGGTTTTGCTGGTTGACGAGCGCCCTGAAGAAGTGACCGAAATGCAGCGCAGCGTGCGCGGTGAAGTTATTTCATCCACCTTTGACGAACCCGCCGCACGCCACGTGCACGTCGCTGAAATGGTGATCGAGCGCGCCAAGCGCCTGGTTGAGCTCGGCAAGGACGTCGTCATCCTGCTGGACTCCATCACCCGCCTGGCCCGCGCCTACAACAATGTGCTGCCGTCATCGGGCAAGGTGCTGACCGGCGGTGTGGATGCCAATGCCCTGCAGCGCCCCAAGCGCTTTTTCGGCGCAGCCCGCAAGATTGAAGAAGGCGGCAGCCTGACCATCATAGGCACCGCGCTGGTCGATACCGGCAGCCGCATGGATGAAGTGATTTTTGAAGAATTCAAGGGTACCGGCAACTGCGAAATCCACCTGGACCGCCGCTTGTACGAAAAACGCGTGTTCCCGGCCATTCACCTGAACCGCAGCGGCACCCGCAAGGAGGAATTGCTCCTGGCCCCCGAAATCCTGCAAAAGTCGCGGATTTTGCGCCAATTCATGTACAACATGGACGAAATCGAATCCATGGAACTGATGCTCAAGAACATGAAAGCGACCAAAAACAACCACGAGTTCTTCGACATGATGCGTAGGGGTGGTTAGCCCCCACGCTCCCCCACTTCGTGTGGTTCGCTGCCCCCCGAGGGGGCGCTGCTTCTGCGGCCCGGCTAAGCCGGTTCCGCGGACCCGGCTGGCCTAAATCCCCAAACTGCCTTAAATCTTGCATAAGTGCTTGATTTCATGGCATAATATGCGGCTTGGCGGAAAGTGTCTGGAACGGTTTCAGATGGCTCCCGCAACGAATAAGGAAAGACCATGAAAGAAGGCATTCACCCCAATTACCGCGAAGTTTGTTTCCAGGACTTGTCCAACAACTTCAAGTTCGTGACCCGCTCATGCGTAAACACGAAAGAGATGATCAAGATGGAAGACGGCCGCGAACTGCCGCTGTACAAGCTTGATACCTCCAGCGAATCGCACCCTTTTTACACCGGCACACAAAAATCCGTGGACAACATGGGCGGCCGCGTAGAAAAATTCCGCAACCGCTTCGGCAAGACTGCAGCCAAGGAAGCCGCACCGGCTGCTGCCGAGTAAGCTGCGAATTAGCGCTCCCAAAAAGCAGCCTGAGTTCCAGGCTGCTTTTTTTTGGCTCATTCCAATTCCCATTAAAAACGATAACTGCGTTGCTTCGTCTTGCCGTGCTACAGCACTGTCCG
Source organism: Polaromonas sp. (assembly GCF_016185115.1). Classification (GTDB taxonomy): domain Bacteria; phylum Pseudomonadota; class Gammaproteobacteria; order Burkholderiales; family Burkholderiaceae_C; genus Polaromonas. The sequence goes on from NZ_JACPOF010000004.1 coordinate 616,075, forward strand.
CGACTTCTCGCCTTGTTCTCGCTTCTGATGGAAATTGGAATAAAAACAGCGTTGACGGCCTGATGGCGTCGCGCAAGAATGACCGCTGCTTCAGGCCCTGAACGCCTGTGCATCCTCCGGACAATTACCTGTTTTGAACAAACCCTCACCCGCCATCATTGCCCAGTCAGCCGTACGCCGCCTCCCACGGCTTGCACTGCTGCTGTTCTGCCTGGCCTATGTGCTGCCCGGTTTCTTTGGCCGGGCACCCTGGAAGGTTGAAGACATCGCCACCTTCGGCGTGACACAGGAACTCGCCTCCGCTGCGGGCAACTGGCTGGCGCCGCAACTGCTGGGCCAGGCCAATGGCTTTGATGCACTGGCGCCTTACTGGCTGGGAGCGGTGGCGATCAAGGCGCTGCCTTTCCTCGACCCCGCGATGGCGATCCGCGTGCCTTTTGGTTTGCTGCTCATCCTGACGCTGCTGGCGACCTGGTATGCGGTTTACTACCTTGCACGCAGCCCGCAGGCCCAGCCTGTAGCGTTTGCCTTTGGCGGGGAGGCCAACCCACTTGACTATGCCCGAGCCATCGCCGATGCCGGCGTGCTGGCCCTGATTGCAAGCCTGGGCCTGGCCCAACTCTCGCATGAAACAACGCCTGCCCTGGCGCAGCTTGGCTTCACGGCGCTGGTTTTTTATGCCATGGCGGCCAGCCCCTATCGCCGGGCGACCAAGGTGTTCGGCCCCTCACTCGGTCTGCTGGTCGGCATGACAGGTCTTGCATTGAGCGGCGCACCCACCCTCGCCCTGCTCTTCGGCATGGGCGGCGCGCTGGTCGAATGGACCCACATGCGATGGGGCAACATATCCCCTTCAGGCGAGATTGATGTGGGCGCGCAGCGGCGCTCCCGGCAATGGGTGCTTGTGATAGTCGGCATGACCGTATTCGTCAGTGCCCTGGCCCATGTTCTGGATTTGTGGCGGTGGCGTATACATTTCCCCGGAAGCAGCGGGCAGGCAGCGTGGACGGACTGGCGCAAGCTGGGGCGTCTCCTGCTCTGGTTCACCTGGCCCACATGGCCGCTGGCCTTGTGGACGCTCTATCGCTGGCGCAGGCAGCTCGCCAGCCGCCACGTGGCCCTGCCGCTGTGGTTTGCAGCCATGGCCATTGGCGCCACCCTCACCACGCCAGCGGCAGACCGGAGTTTGCTGCTGAGCCTGCCGGCTCTGGCGGCGTTGGCCGCATTCGCGCTGCCCACGTTCAAACGCAGTGTGGCCTCATTGATTGACTGGTTCACCCTGCTTTTTTTCACCGGCTGCGCCTTCATCATCTGGGTGGTGTGGATTGCCATGCAGACGGGTGTGCCCCGGCAGCCGGCAGCCAACGTCGCCCGCCTGGCACCTGGTTTTGAGCCCAGCTTTTCATGGCTTGCCTTTCTGGCCGCAGCGCTCGCAACACTCGCCTGGGCCTGGCTGGTGAAGTGGCGTGCCGGCAAGCACCGCGCCGCCGTCTGGAAATCACTTGTGCTGCCTGCGGGGGGTGCCACGCTGTGCTGGCTGCTGCTGATGACCCTCTGGCTGCCGCTGCTGGACTACGCACGCAGCTATGCGCCCATGGCCCGGCAGCTGGCGCGCCTTGTAGACAGGAATGCGTGCGTTGAAATTTATGGCGTCAGCAGCGCACAGGCTGCCGCCCTTCAGTACCACGGCAAACTTGATCTGCGGCAGGCTGCGTCGCAACCGGCCTGCCCCTACCTTGTCGTCAATGCAGACGCACAAGCCAGCCTGAGCAATGCGGTCCACTTGCCGGACTGGGCCTTTCTGGCAACCATCAGGCGACCTACCGACAAAAACGAAACCGTGCTGCTCTACAGGCGCGTGACAGAAGCTACTGCATCTCCCGGTCCAACCCGTACCAAAACCACCCTGTGAGCGAGCTGAAAATCATCAGCCAGCATGCGGGAACCGTGCTGGTCGGGCAGTTGGCCGTGATGGCGTTTGGCGTGGCCGATACCGTGATTGCGGGGCGGTACAGCGACGCAGCGCTCGCGGCTCTTTCAGTGGGCTCGGCCCTCTACATCAGCGTTTATGTTGGCCTGATTGGCATCGTGCAGGCCCTGCTTCCCATTTGGGCCGAAATGCTGGGCGCACGCCGGCACGAGGCCGTCGGCCAGTCACTGCGGCAAAGCCTGTACCTGTGCGTTTTCATCACCATCGCTGGGATGGCAGCCATGCTGTTTCCCGGCCCATTGCTGCGCTGGGCACAGGTCCCCGATGCCATGCGTGACGAGGTGCAGCGATACCTGACGGTGCTGGCATTTGCGTTCGCGCCTTCCCTGCTCTTTCGGGTGTACAGCAGCTTCAACCAGTCGCTGGGCAAACCCTTGTTGGTGACCTGGCTGCAGGTCGGTGCCCTTGCCATCAAGGTTCCACTGTCGATCTGGCTGGTCGCGGGGGGCGGCGGCATTGAACCCATGGGTGCGGTCGGCTGCGCCTGGGCAACACTGATCGTCAATTACCTTTTGCTGATACTGGCCATCGTCATGCTTCGCACGCAGGCCCTCTACAGGCCCTTTCATGTCTGGCAGAGAATGGAACGCCCCGACTGGCGGCAGATCGGCAACTTTGCACGCCTGGGAATTCCCGGCGGCCTGGCTTATCTGGTGGAAGTCACCTCCTTCACATTGATGGCCCTGTTCATCGCCAGGCTCGGGACCACGGCATCCGCCAGCCACCAGATTGCAGCCAGCGTGGCTGCCGTTCTCTACATGATGCCGCTGTCGATGGCCATTGCCTGCAGCGCGCGCGTGTCCTTCTGGCTCGGTGCCGGCAAACCGGTCTATGCAAAGCGGGCGGTGGTGCTGGGACTCAAGCTCACCATGCTGTTGTCAATCGGGCTGGCGGCCACGGTGGCACTGGCTGGCCGCATGCTGGCTGGCTGGTATTCCGTCAATCCTGCAGTCGTGGCACTGGCGTCTGGTTTGCTGGTCTGGGTGGCCCTCTACCACATAGCCGATGCCACGCAGGCCCTGTGCGCGTTCCTCCTCAGGTGTTACCGCATCACCATCACGCCGCTGGCGCTGTATGGTGTGCTGCTGTGGGGGCTGGGCCTGTACGGTGGTTACCAGCTGGCCTATGTGGGTGCGGGCACCCTGGAAGCCACACAGTCGGCTGCAAGCTTCTGGACTGCCAGCACCATGGCCCTGTGGCTGGTGGCGCTTTGCCTGCTGCTGGTGCTAGGGCTGGCTGTTCGCAAAAGCCTGCGCCCGGCGACGAAGCTTCAGCCGGGCTGAATCCTGCGCACCCGCGCCGCCGGAAAGGTCATCACGAAACATGAGCCCTGTCCCAGCCGGCTTTCGATGTGAAGCTCTGCGGAATGGCGCTGCGTGACATGTTTGACAATCGCCAGCCCCAGACCCGTGCCACCCGTTTCGCGTGAGCGGCTGCGGTCAACGCGGTAAAAGCGTTCAGTCAACCTGGGCAGGTGTTCGGGGGCAATGCCAGGGCCGCTGTCCCTGACCTTGAACTCGCCGCGGCCGTCGTCCAGGAGTTTCCAGCTGACTTCAACCTTGCCGCCGTCGGGTGTGTAGCGAACGGCATTGGTCACCAGATTGGACATTGCACTGTAGATTTCCGCCTGAACACCCGCAATCTCGCAGGGTGGCCCGAGGTCGAACGCCAGCTGATGCCCCTGCGGCGCCAGCAACACCGACAGGGCTTTGGCCTCCTGCTCGCATTGCGCAAGCAAGGCACCTGTTGTGATCCACTCATTGATGCCTGGAAACGGGCTGCCTTCCAGCCTCGACAGGGTGAGCAGGTCATTCACCAGCGTCTGCATGCGCTGGGACTGCTGCGCCATCATGGCCAGGTAGCGTGAGCGCTCAGGCTCTGTCAACGGCAAGGTCTGCAGGGTTTCGATGAACCCTGAGAGCACTGTCAGCGGCGTGCGTATCTCGTGCGACACGTTGGCAACAAAATCGCGCCGCATGGCTTCGGCCAGTTCGACAGCAGTGATGTCGCGTGACAGCAGCAGCTTGCGATCCTTGCCATAGGAATGCACATGGACCGACAGCTTCACGGGACGCGTCGGCGTACTGGCACTGCCGGGAATCACCACATCATGCGAAAAATCAGCCAGAGCCATGTAGGCCTTGAAGGCTGGTTCACGAACCAGGTTGGCGATATGCTGCATCACATCACGCTGGGCATCAAATCCAAAATGCTGGGTGGCGATCTGGTTACACCATTCGATGCGGCCCTGCGCATCAAGCAGTACCACGCCACTGGGAGACGCCTGCATTGCTGCCAGAAATTCATCGAGCCGCGCCTGGCTCTCCAGCAAGCGCTGGTCGCGGCTTTTCAGCAGCCTGCGTGTGCGATCGGCGGCTTCTCCCCAGACCCCGGGCATGGCCGGCACCCGGCTGGCCATGGCTACAGGGCCTTCATCGCTCTGCTCGACGCGCAACCACTTCAGCAGGCGGGCAACGTAAAAACTGTCAAGCATCAGCCAGACCAGCGCTCCCAGCACCACGCCCGCAACCAGCCCGTCTTTTGAATACGTCCAGAAGCCCAAGCCGCCCCCTGCAAACATGCAGGCGGCAAACACCAGCCAACGATTGATCATGTGCCGGATTGTGCCGGAGCTACCGCCGGGTTTGAGGCCAGGGCTGTGAGGCGGTAACCGGCTCCGCGAACGGTCTCCACCATCGCGCCGGCTGCGCCCAATGCCTCGCGCAAGCGCTTGACATGCACATCGACCGTCCGCTCTTCAATGAAGACATGGTCGCCCCATACCTTGTCCAGCAGGGAACTACGGCTGTGCACACGTTCGGCATGCTTCATCAGGTAGTGAAGCAGCTTGAACTCGGTTGGGCCGAGTTTCAGTTCCTGCGCCTGATACGAAATACGGTGAGTAGCTGCATCAAGAACCAGCGCACCAACCGTGACGCTGTCGTTGACGGACTCCGGGGACCGCCTGCGCAGCACCGCACGAATACGGGCGAGCAATTCCTGTGTCGAAAAGGGCTTGGTGATGTAGTCATCCGCGCCAGCATCGAGGCCGGCGACCTTGTCCGGCTCATCGCCACGCGCCGTCAACATCAGGATGGGGATGCTCTTGGTGCGAGCCTGCTTGCGCCAGTGGCGCGCCAGGGCGACGCCGCTCTGCCCGGGCAGCATCCAGTCAAGCAGGATGGCATCAGGCAACACGGCATCGAGTTCGCGCTGCGCCGTCACGCTGTCCTGGGCCACCACGGGGTCAAAGCCACCATGCCGCAAGTTAACGGCAATAAGCTCTGCAATCGCAGGCTCGTCTTCAACAATCAGTATGCGTGGCTGGTGCTTCATTCTCTTGCCATGTTCACTGATTACCTGACTGCAGACTCAATCTGGTCCATCGGCGTATGGCGAACGTCGGCGCCCTTGACCACATAGATGATGAATTCTGCAATGTTTTTGGCATGGTCGCCCACCCGCTCAATGGCCTTGGCCACAAACAGCAGGTCCAGGCTGGGCGAGATGGTGCGCGGGTCTTCCATCATGTAGGTGATGAGTTTTCGCACAAAGCCATCGAACTCCTGATCGATCTGGTCGTCCTCCTTGAGGATGGATACAGCCACAGCCGTGTCCAGCCGTGCAAATGCATCGAGGGCCTTGCGCAGCAAGCCGCTGGCAAGCTCTGCGGCCACCCGCAGATCAGACGATGGCAGTGAACGGGCCGAGCCGCTTTCAATGATGGATTTCACCATGCGCGCGATTTTTTCAGCCTCATCCCCGGCACGTTCAAGGTTTGCCGTGGTTTTTGAAATGGCAATCAGCAGGCGCAAATCACGTGCTGTCGGCTGGCGGCGCGCGATGATGGAAGAGAGCTCGCGGTCAATGTCGACTTCCATCGCGTTGACGCGAGACTCCGCCTCTATCACCTGGTTGGCGCTATCGGCGCTGAACTGGGACAGCGCATAGATCGCCAGGCGAATCTGCGCTTCAACCAGCCCGCCAAGCTCCATCACGCGTGAAGAAACGCCATTGAGCTCGCTGTCGAACTGGGTGGACAAGTGTTTATCGGACATGTTGTTTCCTGTTGCCTGATCAGCCGAACCGGCCTGTGATGTAGTCTTCGGTTTCTTTTCGTTTGGGCTTGAAGAAGAGTTCTTCAGTAGCGCCAAATTCCACCAGGTCACCCAGATACATATAGGCTGTGTAGTCGCTGCAACGGGCAGCCTGCTGCATGTTGTGCGTGACGATCACCACGGTGTATTCGTTTTTCAGCTCGGCAATCAGTTCTTCAACCTTCGCTGTCGAGATGGGGTCAAGCGCGGAGCATGGCTCGTCCAGCAGCAGGACCTCGGGCTTGATGGCAATGCCGCGTGCGATGCACAGGCGTTGCTGCTGTCCGCCAGACAGGCTTGAACCGCTCTGGTTAAGCTTGTCTTTCACCTCCGTCCACAAGGCGGCCTTGCGCAAGGCCCATTCGACACGTTCGTCCATGTCGGCCGAGTTCAGGCTTTCAAACAGCTTCACGCCAAAGGCAATGTTGTCGTAAATCGACATCGGGAAAGGCGTAGGTTTCTGGAACACCATGCCGACCTTGGCGCGGATCAGGGCGACGTCCTTTTTCGAGGTCAGCAGGTTCTCGCCGTCAAACATGATCTCGCCTTCAGCACGCTGCTCGGGATAGAGCTCATACATGCGGTTGAAGATGCGGAGCAAGGTGGATTTGCCGCAACCGGACGGGCCAATAAAAGCTGTGACTTTCTTCTCGGGAATCTCTAGGTTGATGCCTTTGAGTGCGTGAAATTTCCCGTAATAAAAATCGAGATTCTTGACCGATATTTTTGAAGCACTGACAGGAGGGGAAAGAGTTGCGACCATGAGTATGTCTTTTTAAGGTTACGCGACACCGCATTCGCGGCAAACTAAACAATGCTTGTTCAACAAACACCGCAGAACCGGCTTTGCCGGGCTGCAGGTGTTGCCCCCTTGAAGGGGGGAAGGTGCCACACGAAGTGGGCAAACGACAGGGGTCATGATTTATTGCGAGTCAGGACTCGCGCCAGGATGTTCAGGCCCAGGACCGCCAGGGTGATAAGGAACACCCCTGCCCATGCCAGTTGCTGCCAGTTCTCATAAGGACTCAATGCAAATTTGAAGATCGTGACCGGCAGGCTGGCCATGGGCTGGCTCAGGTCAGAAGTCCAGAACTGGTTGTTGAGGGCGGTAAAGAGCAGAGGAGCCGTTTCACCTGCAATACGGGCGACGGCCAGCAATACGCCGGTAGTGACGCCTGCACGGGCGGCGCGCAATGTGATGCTTGTGATGACCTTCCACTTGGGTGCACCCAAAGCGTATGCCGCTTCACGCAAACCCGGCGGCACCAGTTGCAGCATGTTTTCAGTCGTACGGATCACCACCGGAATGACGATGAGCGCAAGGGCCAGCACACCTGCCCAGCCTGAATAGGACTTGAACTGCGACACCACAACGGTATACACAAACAGGCCAATCACGATGGACGGCGCTGACAGCAAAATGTCGTTGACGAAGCGCGTTATGGATGCGAGCCAGCCCTTGGTGTTGTATTCGGCGAGGTAAATGCCAGCCATGATGCCTACGGGCGTGCCGACAAATGTCGCCAGCAGCACCATCAGGAAAGATCCGTAAATGGCATTGGCGATGCCGCCCGGGTCGTTGGGCGCTGGCGTCATTTGCGTCAGGGTCGCAATCGACAGGCCGCCAATGCCAAGGCGTATGGTTTCAAACAATATCCACGCCAGCCAGAACAAACCAAAGGCCATGGCCCCCAGCGAAAGGACCAGCGCAATCCTGTTGACCATCTTGCGGCGGGCAAACTTTGCCAGGCGCGCGTCGTTGTGCGCACTGTTTTTGTTTGGCATGACGGCGCTCATGTTTTTGCTCCCTCACTCTTGCGCAACTGGGCCAGCAGCAGCTTGGACAGCGACAGCACAACAAAGGTGATGAAGAACAGCACAAGGCCCAGATAAATCAGCGCTGCCTGGTGCAGGCCTTCTCCCGCTTCAGCGAACTCGTTGGCCAGTGCAGAGGTGATGCTGTTGGCGGCCTGAAACAGGCTCAGGGAATCAAGCTGGTTGAAGTTGCCGATGACAAAGGTCACGGCCATGGTCTCGCCCAACGCACGGCCCAGACCCAGCATGATGCCGCCAATGACGCCCGCCTTGGTGTAGGGCAAAACGACTTTGGAAACAACTTCCCAGGTGGTGGAGCCCAGCCCGTAAGCCGACTCCTTGAGCAGTACCGGCGTGACCTCAAACACATCCCGCATGACAGATGCGATGAAGGGAATGATCATGATGGCCAGGATGATGCCTGCCGACAAAATGCCAATGCCGACAGGTGGTCCGGAAACCAGCGCGCCGAGATAAGGCACGCCCTTGAACAGGCTTTGCAGCGGCTGCTGCACATAGGTCGCCAGGATGGGACCAAACACAAGCAGGCCCCACATGCCGTACACGATGGACGGTACGGCAGCCAGCAATTCAATCGCGGTACCCAGCGGGCGCTTGAGCCAGGCCGGCGACAACTCCGTCAGGAACAACGCGATGCCAAAGCTGACGGGCACGGCAATCACCAGCGCAATGATGGAGGTCGCCAGCGTGCCGTAAATCATCACGAGGCCACCGTACTCGTTCTTGACCGGGTCCCAGGTTGTACTGGTCAGAAAGCCAAGGCCGTATTTGCTGATGGCAGGCCAGGCGCCTATTACCAGCGACACCAGGATGCCGATCAGCAAACCCAGGGTCAGCAGGGCGGCGCCTTGTGCGGCCCAGCCAAACAGCCGGTCTGCAACAGGGCTCCTGCGTACAGGCTTGACGGGAGGAGGAGTGGTCATGGCGCGTCCGGTCACTTTTGCCGGGTGGTCAAAAGCAGCCCGGCTTGCCGGAAGTGTAGAGGACACGTGTGGAAGCCCTGATGTGTTCTAAAAAAACCGGGTTGCCCCGGATTTGTATTTACTTGAACGCAACGGCCTTGCCGGAGGTGTCCTTGATGTCGGCCCATGATTTTTCAACCGTGGTCTTCACCGCTGCAGGCATGGGCACGTAGTCCAGGTCGTCAGCGGTCTTGTCACCGTTCTTGTAGGCCCATTCAAAGAACTTCAGCGAAGCGGTGGCCTGGGCTGGCTTGTCCTGGGCTTTTTGCATCAGGATGAAGGTGGCGCCAGTGATGGGCCACGAATCCTTGCCAGGCTGCTCGGTCAGGATCTGGTAGAAGCTCTTTGCCCAATCGGCGCCAGCGGCGGCTGCCTTGAATGCGGTGTCATCAGGCGCTACAAAATTGCCGGCCGCATTCTTCAGGACGGCGTAGGTCATCTTGTTTTGCTTGACGTAGGCGTACTCAACGTAGCCGATGGAGTTTGGCAGGCGACCCACAAATGCGGCCACGCCTTCATTGCCCTTGCCACCAGCGCCCACTGGCCAGTTCACGGCCGTGCCTTCGCCGACCTTGCTCTTCCATTCAGCGTTGACCTTGCTCAGGTAGTTCGTGAAGATGAAGCTGGTGCCGGAGCCATCAGCACGGCGAACCTGTGCGATGTCAGCATCGGGCAACGCCAGCGTCGGGTTCAGCGCCTTGATGGCCGGGTCAGTCCATTTGGTGATCTTGCCGAGGTAGATGTCGCCCAGCACCTGGCCGCTCAGCTTGAGCTGGCCAGCTGCAATGCCCTTGATATTGACCACAGGCACGACACCGCCAATGACCATGGGGAACTGGACCAGGTTCTTGGCCTTGAGTTCTTCGTCTTTCAGGGGCGCATCGGATGCGCCGAAGTCCACGGTTTTGGCTTCGATCTGCTTGATGCCTGCGCCGGAGCCTACGGACTGGTAGTTGATCTTGACGCCGGTGGCCTTGTTGTAGTCAGCGGCCCATTTCGCATACAGCGGTGCAGGGAAGCTGGCGCCGGCGCCAGTGACGTCCTGTGCAGCCGCAAGGCTGGCAAACGAGAAGGCGGCAAGGCCGAGAACAGCAGTCATGGAAAGTTTGAAACCTGATTTCATCAAAACACCTCGTTGGGTTATGGAAGAACTAAAAAAGAAAGGATGGGGACTGGAACAGGAAAGTACAAATCGATGAGAGATGCCGTGACTGTAGAAAGCTTGTGTGACAGGCATATGACACCCCTGACATGCCATTGAGGGGCAAAACCGCACCTTCTGCGTGCATGTCACAAAAGCTTCAAAAAAGAGTCAAAGTCCGGTCACGGCCCTGTCATGGGAGCGCCCTACTCTTGGGCGTGTCCCGGGCCCCCAGTTGGCACAGACCGCCAGCCAAATGTCCCTGTTGGCGCTTTTTCCGGCTGTCTTGCCCCCGCAAGCCCGATCCCGTCAATTATTTCAGGGCGCCTGCGCCCGAGGAACCCACCATGCCTTTCCAGAACACCCCCATCAAACGCAGGCACTTGCTACAGGGCGCGGGCCTGGCAGCCGCGACGAGCGCCCTGCCCGCCTGGTCGCAACCCGGCAAACCCGCTGCCGCATCCCGCAATGTGGTGGTCGCGCAGATCGTCGACTTTTCACAGGCCCAGCAGGATGTATCCAAAGACTTCCTGATTGGCTCCCGTGCCGCCTGGCAGGACATCAACCAGCGCGGTGGCATCAGGGGCAGGCAGGTCCAGCACCTGGCCATCGAAACTGACGGCACCTCGGCCAGCCTGCGCACCGCCCTCGAATCCATCAAGTCCAACCCCGCCTGCGTGGTCATGTCGGGCAGCGTGGGCGACCAGATGGCCGCCGAAGCCGTCACACAGATACGCAAGGACGGCCTGAACATGGCCCATGCTGCCCCCTGGCTGCAGAACTCCAGCCTGGAGGTCGATGACAACACATTCCCCATCTTTGCCGCCCGGCAGGAGCAGATTGCACATGCGCTGAAGACACTCTCGGTCATGGGCCTCAAGGAGCTGGGCGCGATTTACGGTACTGCGCGCGACCACGCCGCCTACCACGCCGAAGTCGAGCGTATTGCAGCGGGAATGCAGCTCAGGTTGCAGTCCTATCAGGGCGCAGGGCAATTGCGCGGTCTGGGACAGAAACTGACACCGCAAACGCCCGCCGTGCTGCTGTTTGTGGGCGGTACGCCGGAATTGGCGGAGTTCACACAGGGCCTGGACAAACAATCACGGCAGCGATATGTCGTGGCGCTGGCCGATGTCAACCTGCAGATCATGCAGCAGATGGGCGCAGCGAAAAATACACCTGTCATCGCCACACAGCCTGTCCCCATGGTCACCGCCAGCATGCCGGTGGTGCGGAGCTACCGCGAAATCCTGGCGCGCCTGTTTGATGAGCCCCCAACCTCGCTGAGCCTGGCTGGTTTCATCGCCGCCCGCTATACGTTTGAAGTGCTCAACGACGTGGATGGTCCACTCACACGCCAGAGCGCACTGACGGCCTTCCAGCGCCGTACGGCGATGGATGTCGGTGGTTTCCGCGTGAGCTTCAACCCCCAGCGGCGCAGCAGCACATACGTGACCCAAAGCATGATGACGATTGACGGACGCGTCATTGGATAGAAAGCAGGGAACGAGCGGCGCACGACCCCATGCGGATACCGCGCGAATGCTATGCTGAAAGGTCACACAGAAACCCAGACATGCAAAATGGAACGCTACTGGCGGCTGTGGACCTTGGGTCCAACAGCTTTCGCCTCGAAATTGGCCGATTTGACCGTGGCCAGATCAACCGCACCGAATACCTCAAGGAAACTGTCAGGCAGGGCAACGGCCTGGACGCCGACCGCAACCTGACCCAGGATGCCATGCAGCGCGGCTGGGACTGCCTGGCGCGCTTTGGTGAACGCCTTGCAGGTTTCAAAAAAAGCCAGGTACGTGCCGTTGCCACCCAGACCTTGCGCGAAGCCCGCAACCGCGAGGAGTTTCTCGCCAAAGCCAACCGGATTCTCGGCTTCCCGATTGATGTGATCTCCGGCCGCGAAGAAGCCCGGCTGATTTACCAGGGCGTGGCCCACATGCTGCCGCAGTCCGATGAACGCCGTCTGGTGGTGGACATCGGCGGACGCTCCACCGAGATGATTGTCGGCAAAGGCCTTGACGCGCTGAACATGGAGTCTTACCGGGTCGGCAGCGTCGCCTGGTCGATGAAATACTTCCCGGATGGCCAGTTCACCTCACGCGCCTTCAATATGGCCGAAGTGGCCGCCAAAGCCGTGCTGGAAGAAGCCATCAACGCCTACGAGGCAAAAAGCTGGGACGTTGCTTACGGCTCCTCAGGCACGATTGGGGCCGTGAGCGACGTGCTGACGGCGTCTGGCTGGGCTGCGGGCATCGTGACACGCGAGGGCCTGGACTGGCTGCTTGACCGCCTTGTGAAAGCCCAAAGCGCAGACCGCCTGAAGATCGAGGGCATGAAGGACGACAGACGCGCGGTTATCGGCGGCGGCGTCAGCGTGCTGAGGGCGGTTTTCAACCTGCTGGGCATTGAAAAAATGGAAGCAGCACAAGGTGCGCTCCGGCATGGCGTGCTGTATGACCTTCTGGACCGCGAAAAAGACATCGCCGACCTGCGCTCCAGCAGCGTACAGCGCCTGGCTGTGCGTTTTGACACCGATGCAGTCCAGTCCGCACGCGTGAGCAGGGTCGCCAGACAGCTCTTCAAAATGTCCGTCACCGAATTGCAGCCAGCAGAGACAGACCGCCTCCAGCGCAAGCTGGAATGGGCGGCCCAGCTGCATGAAATCGGCAGCCAGATATCACACAGCGACTACCACAAGCATGGGGCTTACATTCTCGACAACGCCGATGCGCCGGGCTTTGCCTTGCCCGAGTTGCACCGGCTGAGCCTGCTGGTGCTGGGCCACCGCGGGAAGCTGCGAAAGCTGGAAGCCGACTTCGAGGACCGCCTGCTCATCCAGCAGCTGATGTGCCTGCGCATGGCTGTCATCTTTTGCCACGCCAGGCGCGACCCCGACCTGAAGGGCCTGCAGCTTGAATGCGCGGTCAGCCCCGGCAAGCTGTTCGTGCTGAACTGCCGTCCAGGCTGGTCGGAAGCCTTTCCGCAATCAGCCTACCTGCTGCAAGAAGAGGTCGTCGCCTGGCAAAAAACCCCCTGGTCGCTGGTGGTTTCGGGGCTTTGACTTGCGCCACAACCAGCCGGCTTTCAACAACGGTATAAACGGTATAAACTGTTTACCCCGTTATCAAAAGAAGGAAGTAAAAATGGCTACCGTAAAAAAGCTGCAAACCCCGTTGTGAAAAAGCCTGCGGCCGCGCCTGCAAAACCCAGGGCAGCTGTCAAAAAGCAGCCCGCCAGGGCGCCGCTCAACAAAACCGTCCAGGCCAGGCCAGTAAAAGCCGTCAAGCCAGTGAAGGTTGAGAAACCCAAGAAGCCAAAGTTGGTACGCGACAGCTTCACCATTCCCAAGGCTGAGTACGTGGTGCTGGATGCGCTCAAGCTGCGTGCGACCAAGCTCACACGTCCTGCGAAGAAGAGTGAGTTGCTGCGGGCTGGTATCAAGGCATTGGCGGCCTTTTCTGATGCTGCGTTTTTGACAGCGCTTGAGCAGGTACCGGCTATCAAGACAGGCCGGCCAAGGCTGGACTAACCCCCTCCCAGTCTCACTGCGTGTAGCCTGTACCCCCTTTCAGGGGACGGCGCTTTTGGGCTGGCGGAGCCAGACCCTCGCGCCCACTGGCCTGGTACCGCAGCCCTACAGCACTTCAGGCGACTGCACAGTCACAACAACAGTCTGACAAGTCCCGTCCCTATCCCGGTTCCGCAGCCACCAGATGGCGCCCTTCTTCACAGGACACTCGCTCTCCTGCAAACCGAGAAGTTGCGCAATCGTCTGGCCCAGCATCGGCTGGTGGCCGACCACCACGACAGGGCCTTTGGCTGACGGCCATTGCACCAGCTCCAGCAACTGGGCGGGCGTGGCATCCGGCCCCAGTTCCTGGCGGATCTTGTATTTGCGGCCCAGGGCCAGCACGGTCTGTTCGCAGCGCCTGGCCGGGCTGACCAGAATGCGGGCGCCGTCGGGCAACTGCCGGTCCAGCCAGCCAGCCATGCGGACCGCCTGCTTTTCGCCGCGTGGAGTGAGAGAACGCTCCAGATCCTGCGCTGCGGTCAAACCGCTGTCGGGCCTTTCTTCAGCCTCTGCGTGACGCCACAGGATCAGGTCCATCGCTACTTCTGCCTTTGCCCCGGTGCGAAGTAGCGTGCCATCAGGGCTGCTTGCGCACCGTGTCCTGTGTTGTCAGATTTTCCGACGCGGACATAAGTTCCGTCGGGCTGCAGGTCCCAGGCATCCCGCCCGTCATGCAGGTAGGCCACCAGGCATTCGTCGATGATGCGCTGGCGGATGGCGGGGTCGGTCACAGGCCAGGCCAGTTCTACCCGGCGCAGCATGTTGCGGTTCATCCAGTCGGCGCTGGAGAGGTACAGCTCTTCCACGCCATCACAGCGGAAATAGAACACCCGCGAATGCTCCAGGAAGCGCCCGATGATGGAGCGCACGCGGATGTTGTCGGTGACGCCCGGCACGCGAGCCGGCAACATGCAGGCGCCGCGCACGATCAGGTCTATCTTCACGCCGCGCTGGCCAGCCCTCACCAGTGCCAGCATCAGGTCTTCGTCGGTCAGCGCATTCATCTTGATGACGATGCGGGCATCCTTGCCCTGCCCTGCGGCTTCTGCGGCGCCGTCAATCTTTTCGACCAGTTTTTTCTGCAACTGGAAAGGCGCCAGCAGCACATGGTGCAGCTTCGGCAGCCTGCTCTGGCTGGCCAGATGCACAAATACGTTGTCGATGTCGGCCGTCAGCTCGGGCGATGCGGTGAGGTAGCTCACATCGGTGTACAAACGCGCCGTCTTCGGGTTGTAGTTGCCGGTTGAGAGGTGTCCGTAGCGCACCAGGTTACGACCTTCGCGGCGTGTTACCAGCAGCATCTTGGCGTGGGTCTTGAGCCCCACCACACCATATACCACCTGGGCGCCAATCGACTCCAGCATTTCGGCCCAGTTGATGTTGGCCTCTTCATCGAAGCGGGCCTTGAGCTCCACCACCACGGTGACTTCCTTGCCACGGCGCACGGCTTCACGCAGCAGCACCATCAGTTCGGAATCGGTCCCCGTGCGGTAAATGGTCTGCTTGATGGCCAGCACCTGCGGGTCATTGACGGCTTCGCGCAGAAAGGTCAGCACACCGTCAAAACTCTCAAACGGCTGATGAATGGACACATCGCCCTGCTTGAGCCGTTCGAAGAACGATTGCCCCTGCACCAGTTGGGTCGGGTAACACGCGCTGTACTGCGGAAACAAAAGATCTGGATCGTTCACCAGGTCAACCAGCTGCGTCAGGCGCACCAGATTGACGGGGCCGTGCACACGGTACAGCGCGGGTTCGGGCAGGTTGAACTGGGTCAGCAAAAAATTGGCAAGGTAATCAGAGCAGCCCGCCGACACCTCAAGGCGCACGGCCTGGCCGTAATGCCGCTGCTCCAGCCCCTGGCGCAGGGCGGTGCGCAGGTTCTTGACGTCGTCTTCATCGACCGCCAGGTCTGAATGCCGGGTGACACGAAACTGCGAGAACTGCCCCACTGAACGGCCGGGGAACAGTTCATTCAGGTGCGCGCGGATGATGCTTGAGAGCGATACAAAAAGCGTGCCCTTGTTGGTACCGCGCGCAGGCATATGGATAAAGCGCGGCAAGACACGCGGCACCTTGACGATGGCGATTTCGTTCTCGCGGCCAAAGGCATCACGACCGCCCAGGCGCACGATGAAGTTGAGTGACTTGTTGGCCACCTGCGGAAACGGATGAGAAGGGTCAAGCCCGACCGGGATCAGCAGCGGGCGCACTTCCCTCTCAAAATATTCTTTCACCCATTTGCGCTGGGCTACATTACGCTCGCCATGCGAGACGATGCGTATGCCGTGCTTGCCGAAAGCAGGCAGCAGCTCATCGTTGTAGACCGCGTATTGCCGCGCCACCATGTCATGCGCGGCATCTGACAATGCCTTGAAGCTCTGGGCGGTGTACTCGCCCTTGGGATCTTCGCCCTGGGCTGCCGTCAGATGAGGCGCAGCCCGCACTTCAAAAAACTCGTCAAGGTTGGACGACACGATACACAGGTAACGAAGGCGCTCCAGCAGCGGTACATCCGCGCGCCTTGCCCAGTCCAGCACCCGCTCATTGAAGGCCAGGATGCTGTGGTCGCGGTCCAGAAACTGCAACACAGGCGCAGGGGTATGCGCCGAGGCATTCAGGACCGGCAACGGGTGGGAATGGGGCATTGACAGACTGTAACTTTGCATCTGAAGGTAAACGGGACAACCACCCCAGTGTTTACCGGTTTGATGACAGTGGTGTGACAGTTGTGGATACTGATGTGACAGCCGGGGCTTTGCAAGCGGTGCTTGTGCTGCCGGGACGGGTGGGCACCAGGTGATCGTGGAAAAGCCTTGACGCCTGCGCCCAGCTGAAATCCAGCGACCTCAGTCGGGCCTGGTGGCGCGGTACGGCCAGCGCCCCATGACAGGCCTGCTGCAGGTCTTCATGCATGACACCCCCGTGACAGCTGCCGTCGGGCTTGCCCAGCACTTCCAGTGGGCCGTCCACCGGGTAGGCCGCGACAGGTGTGCCGCTGGCCATGGCCTCGAGCATCACCAGACCAAAGGTTTCCGACCGGCTCGGAAAGACAAACACGTCTGCGGCGGCATAGACCTTTGCCAGCTCATCGCGCGGCAGTACGCCCATCCAGCGTACCTGCGGGTAACGTTCTTTCAGCGAAGCCTCCAGCGGCCCCACGCCGCAAACCACCTTGGTGCCAGGCATATCGAGCTTGAGGAAGGCGTCTATATTCTTCTCATAAGACACGCGGCCCACAAACAGCGCTACGGGCCGGCTCAGCGCGCCCATGGGTGGATACAGGCGCGCATCGGGCTGGTAAGTAAAAAGGCTGGTGTCGACACCATGCGTCCAGCCGCGCAGATTGCGCAACCCGCGCTGCTCCAGCATGCGCAGCACGCCGTCAGTCGGCACCATCACCCCGGACGAATGTTTGTGAAAGTGCCTGAAGAGTGCATAGCCCCAGGCCAGTGGCACCTTGAGCGCAGCCTTGAGGATTTCAGGGAATTTCGTGTGGAAAGCCGTGGTGAAAGCCAGCCGTCGCTTGAGGCAATAGCTGCGTGCCGCCCAGCCCAGCGGGCCTTCGGTGGCGATGTGTATGGCTTCGGGCTGGAAAGCATCAAGCCTTTCAGTCAGTACCTTTTTTGGCGATACCGCGAGGTCTATGCCTGCATAACCGGGGCACGGCCTCGTCTTGAAGAGGCCGGGGTGAATCACCTCGACCTGGTGGCCCAGCAGTTCAAGCTCACGCACCAGCTCGACCAGCGTGGTGACGACGCCATTGACCTGTGGTTGCCACGCGTCGGTAATCAGTGCGATCTTCATGGGCTGGCCTTTGCGGTAACGGTGGAAGTTGACGTCGCCGCATGGTGGCCCCTGCCCTGTGTTTCATGTGCCGGCGCCCAGTGCACCAGTTCCAGCGAACCGTCGTAGTTTTCTACCAGCGCGCTGCGGCTTTCTACCCAGTCGCCGTCATTGCAATACAGCACCCCGTTGATCTCGCGGATCTCCGCCCGGTGGATGTGCCCACAGACCACGCCCTGATGACCGCGCCGCCGCGCCTCGTTGGCGACCGCCTCTTCAAAGTCGGTGACATAGTTGAGCGCGCTTTTGACCTTTTGCTTCAGGTAGGCCGAAAGTGACCAGTACGGCAGGCCCATGCGTGCGCGCAGGCTGTTGAGGTGGCGGTTGAGCTTGAGCGTGAATTCATACAGGTTATCGCCCACATAGGCCAGCCATTTGGCGCACTGGACGACGGCGTCGAAGTAGTCGCCATGGATGATCCAGAGCTGGCGGCCATCAGCGGTGGTGTGGACGGCTTCTTCCACCACTTCGATACCGCCAAACTGGTGGCCTATAAATTCACGCGCGAACTCATCATGGTTGCCCGGCACATAGATGACGCGGCAGCCCTTGCGCGCGCGCTTGAGCAGCTTTTGCACCACATCGTTGTGCGACTGCGGCCAGTACCACTTGCGGCGCAGCTGCCAGCCGTCGACGATGTCGCCCACCAGGTAAAGGTTGTCGCTGGGGTGGGCTTTCAGAAAGTCGAGCAGCGCTGCTGCCTGGCAACCGGGCGTGCCCAAATGCAGGTCGGATATGAAGATGCTGCGGTAGCGCTTGCGCAGCGAGTCGTCGTCGCTGTCCGGGCCACCATCCGGCCCGACCCCGCCGTTGCCCGACATGCCCATGGGCCCCATGGCGTCAAACATGTTGCGCATCAGGCGGTCGCGGCTTTGTTGAAATGCTTCTGATAACGCGGCGGCAAGTCGGCGATGCGCATCATCATGGGCAGGTCGGCCGAATTGAAGTCCGGGTCCCATGCGGGCGCGCCCAGCACCTTGGCGCCCAGGCGCAGGTAGCCCTTGATCAGCGCGGGAGGTTCGA
This sequence comes from Polaromonas sp., assembly GCF_016185115.1. Classification (GTDB taxonomy): domain Bacteria; phylum Pseudomonadota; class Gammaproteobacteria; order Burkholderiales; family Burkholderiaceae_C; genus Polaromonas. The sequence goes on from NZ_JACPOF010000004.1 coordinate 634,556, forward strand.
CCGTCATGGAATCATCAAGCTGCTCGACCGGCAGCGCCAGTCTCGGCGTAACACGGTACTCAATCGGCGCCAGATGGGTTTGCCTGACCTGCTTCCATATGCTGGCTGCCGCATGACCACTTGAAACACCGTTGTGCTGCATCGGGATGCTGGCGCAGCCGATCATGGTGTCGAGCTGGTTGCGGCCCATGAATTCGGCCAATGCGCCCCACAGCGCCAGTATCACACCGCCGTGGCGGTGGTCGGCATGTACGCAGCTGCGGCCCAGCTCGACCATGCGCTCGCGCAGGCTGCGCAGGCGCGTGAGGTCGAACTCGGTGTCGCTGTAGGTGCTGCCGGCGCGTTTGGCCTGGGTCGGCGTCAGCACCCGGTAGGTGCCAATGACCGCCTGGCTTTCTTCGTCGCGCACCAGCAGGTGCTCGCAGTAGTCGTCGAACAGGTCGATGTCATGGCCGGGCACCGTGGCAGGCAGGTTGGCGCCCATCTCAAGTGCGAAAACCTCGTACCTCAGGCGCTGCGCCTGCCGGACTTCATCCTGGTGCCTGGCCCAGCTGACCTGGATTTTCCCCACGGCAGGCCTTTGAACAGCGGCTGGAACTGGAGCATGACCGCTTTGACAAAGTGACCCCCGTGAAAACTGGGGTGAGGCCACTGGTGAGAGTGCAAAGGTAGGGTTGGGCAGTTCTTTCATGGCGCGCTCCTGGTTGTCGTGTCTGTGGGTGTGTATAAAAAATTGCTTGCCGAAAAAAAGCCCCGGGAGTCGGGGCTGGGACGGAAGGATTTCATGCGGCGTCACCGATGGTCGGCAGGGCCTGCGTGCCCCGCCCTCTGGTGATGTTTTCAAGGCCCTCCAGCCACGGATGGGTGCCGGCCTTGAAGCGCAGGCCGCCGGGACTGCTGGCCATGGCTCTCGCCGTGCAGCGCAGGATGCGCAGGCACTGCTGGTAAACCGGATGGTGGCTAGCCCCGGCCGTCGTGGCCAGTGGCTGCTCTGCTTGCTGCGTGTCTGTGTTTGCCATGCCGGAATTCTGGAATCCGGCCGTGACGCAGGCGTGTCAGTTCAATGGCAATTGCGTGACAGTGCTTTCAGGCCTTGTTGTTGAGGCCATTCGGGCGTCCGGCCAGGACAGCCAAAAGGCTCGCAGGCCGGGTATTGCTATTAAATATATAGCTGCTCACGTGCGTATTTATTGGTCTGGAGCCCTAAAAGGCAGTCAAAAATGACCCGAAAACGGCATTTCTGACGCCTGAAAACGCCTTCGGAGGCCGCCACAAGCTCGCGATGAAAATAATGCATCATATATAACCCATTAAACAGTTATGGTCTTATTTGTGATGCACTATTTTCTGCAAGCCTCGGAACCTATGCATCAATGCCGGATGCCGCGGCATTGATGTCGCGCACTTCCAGAATCGGCCTCGAATAACCAGCCCTGGCGACGTTCAACATGGCCAGCCCCATGCGCTCGGTCGTGGTGATGCTGTCAGGCCGCAGGCTGCGCATCACGGGAAACAGCGGTTTGAAGATTGCGATCAGCACGCGGTAAGCCACGGTTTTCGATACCTCGCCGTTCATGGGCTGGATGGCGCCCGGCCTGAACATGAAGGCCTTGAGCGGCAGGCGCAGCAGCTCGTTCTCGGTACGGCCCTTGACCCGCGCCCACATGATGCGGCCCTGCCCGGTGCTGTCTGTGCCGGCCCCTGAGACATAAACAAACGTCATGCCGGGCTTGATGCGCGCCAGCGCGGTGCCCGCAGCGACCGGAATGGCGTGGTTGATGGCGGCATATTCGGCTTCGCTGCGGCCCGCAGCCGTCGCGCCCAGGCAGAAAAAGCAGGCGTCGTAACCCGCCAGCTGTTTCTCTACAGCGCTGTAATCCAGCAAATCCTTGTGCACCAACTCTTTCAGCTTCGCGTGCTGAAGACCGGTCAGCGTTCGCCCCACAGACAGAACCTCCGTCACGCCCGCATCCTGCAGGCATTCACGCATAACGCCCTGGCCCACCATGCCGGTGGCGCCGAATAATATGACTTTCATGGTTTGTCTCCTTGTCGTTAGAAGGCTGCTTGCCTGCTTATAGCCTGTTTGAGGGTGCGCCCTGCCGTAGGACATGACCCACCTGTTTTTGAGCGTCCCCGTGCCGTCGTGTACCGACGTACGCATTAGCTTTGGGGTTCCCCGCAACCAAAGGAGAACATCATGCCAAGAGGCGACAAATCTTCATACACCGACAAGCAAAAACGTCAGGCTGAACATATTGAAGAAGGCTACGAGGACCGCGGACTGGGCAAGGAAGAAGCGGAGCGCAGGGCCTGGGCCACCGTCAACAAAGAAACCGGCGGCGGAAAAAAGTCAGGCTCTGGCCGTGGCAAGGGAGAAAATCACGCACCGTCCCGCAAGGGTGGCCGTCTGGGCGGTGCAGCCGCTGCTTCACGTAATTCTGCAGAACGCTCGGCCTCAGCGCGCAAGGGCGCAGCCACACGCAAGCGAAACGCTGCCGCAAAATAACCATCCTGCAAGGAGCGCGATGCCTGCATCATATGAACCCGTGATCGTTACCCTCAAGCAGCGCATGCCCGCCACTGATGAGGCCGTTTTTGATGCATGGGTGACGCCAGAGATGGCCAAACAGTTTTTCTTCACCACCCCAACCGGCGAAATCCTGGTCTATGAGATGAACGCCGTCACTGCGGGCGGTTTCACCATCACCGAGCGACGGCCCAAACCCGATGGACAGCCAGGCACCATGGATGTGAAGCATGTCGGCCACTACATCGAGATTGCGCGCCCGTCCCGGCTGGTGTTCAGCTTCAGCGTGCCGCAGTTCCCGGGCGATGAAACCGTGGCGGCGCTGGATTTGGTCTCGCTGTCGTCAGGCGAATGCGACCTGACGCTGACGCACAGCCTGGGCAGCAGCGACACTGCGCGGCAAGTCAGGGACAAGACAGCGGCGGGATGGAGGGCGGTGCTGGGGCGGCTTGAAAAAGCCTTGGCCAGCCAGGCCTGAGCGCGCGCCCTTGGGCTGCTGTACGGCGAGGGGCAGGCTGTCATTGACATGCATCAAGGCAGCGCAGCGCTGCAAAGCCTAATCTTGACGTTTACTGCGAGGCCCCATGTCCCACCCTTTCCCCAAAATGGAATTTGCCGTCGTGCCCACACCAGGCGCGACCTCAACGCCCGCCATCATCCGCCATCCGTCATGATTGATGACACCATTGTGCAAAGTGGCCAACTGCCTTCCCCGGACGAAAACCAAATCTGGCTGAGGTCCCAAGCGCCCGGCTTTCTCAATCTGCCAACCAGGCACATTTTTTTTACCGGGAAAGGGGGGGTCGGCAAGACGTCGCTGTCTACTGCTACTGCCCTGGCCATGGCGGACGCAGGCAAAAAGGTGCTGCTGGTCAGCACAGATGCGGCGTCCAACCTCGATGAAATGCTGGGCATAGAGTTTGGGAGTCTGCCCGCAGCTGTACCCGGAGCACCCGGCCTGTCGGTATTGAATATCGATCCCGACACCGCCGCGAATGCCTATCGGGAGCGCGTTCTGGCACAGATGGGCGCGGCAGCGAGTGAAACCGATCTGGCTACCGTACGGGAGCAGCTGTCCGGAGCCTGCACCACGGAAATCGCATCCTTCGATGAGTTCGCGGCGCTCTTGTCTGAAGATGAACATCATTTTGATCACATCGTGTTCGACACGGCGCCCACCGGGCACACATTGCGACTGCTGAGCCTGCCCAAGGCATGGAGCGGGTTTCTCGATAACAACGACAAGGGTGCATCCTGCCTGGGTCCACACTCCGGCCTCAAGATGCAGGAGGCCCGCTTCAAGGCCGCGCTTGACGCCCTGAGTGACCCGGCTGTCACGACAGTCATTCTTGTCACCCGCCCGGACAAGGGCGCCATTGCCGAGGCGGCGCACGCATCTGAAGAGCTGTACGCGCTCGGCCTGAAAAACCAGCGTCTTGTGATCAACGGAGATTTTCACGCCAGTGATCACACCGACGCTGTTGCTGTGGCCATTGAGGCACTTGGGCAGCAGGCACTGAAAGAGATGCCGCCTTCACTTCTTGAACTGCCCCAAGACAGGGTACCGCTTCGGGCATTCGACACAGTAGGTTTGCCTGCCCTGCGTGCACTTCTTTCTACTGCGGCTCCACGCATTGAGCCCGGCGAGGCCGTCATGCCCGGACACCTCGAACATCTTAGGGGACTGGATGCTTTGGCAGACGAGCTGTCAGCTACCGGCCACGGGCTGATCATGGTCATGGGCAAAGGCGGGGTTGGCAAAACGACTGTCGCGGCAGCACTCGCGGTTGGATTGGTCCAGCGTGGACACAGCGTGCACCTGAGCACCACCGACCCGGCGGCACATGTGGCAGCCACAGTGAACGGGGATATGCAGGGTTTGCGCGTGGACCGCATCGACCCCAAAGTCGAAACACAGCGCTACATCGACAAGATCATGGCGGCAAAATCGCCAGCACTTGATGCGCAGGCGCAAGCCCTGCTGCTGGAGGACCTTCGCTCCCCCTGCACCGAAGAAGTGGCTGTCTTTCATGCCTTCTCACGTGTCGTCGGTGAGGCGCGCAGTGCATTTGTCGTTCTGGATACCGCGCCCACCGGCCATTCACTTTTGCTGATGGACGCCACAGGTGCCTACCACCGGCAAATGATGCAGGAGTTTGCGAACCACGGCGCGGGACGGGTCATCACGCCCTTAATGAGGTTGCAGGATGCAAATTACACAAAAATCATTCTGGTCGCCCTTCCTGAGGTGACCCCGGTCACCCAGGCCGCAGCCTTGCAGGACGACTTGCGACGCGCTGGTATTGAGCCCTACGCCTGGGTACTGAACAAAAGCGTGATGGCCGCAGGGACACACGACCCGCTGCTGGCGGCGCGCCTCGCAGGGGAAAGCAAACAGATAAATCGTATCTCCGGCGGACTTGCAAAACGTCTTTTCATACTGCCGTGGTTGACACGCCCGCCTATCGGCCTTGTCGAACTGTCCAGACTTGTCGTTCAAAGGTAAAAGGTATTCCCCAACGCTTTACCCTTCGCGCCGGACGCCGTGCGCCTGATCAGATGGACTTCTGGTTCACACGCTTTGACAGGGCCTCCGCGCTTTCAACACGCTCGCTATAGCGGTCGGTCAGCCAGGACGATGCATCGCGCGTGAGCAGTGTGAACTTGACAAGTTCTTCCATCACATCGACCACTCGGTCATAGTAGGCCGAGGGCTTCATGCGCCCTGCTTCGTCAAACTCAAGGAATGCTTTGGCAATCGACGACTGGTTGGGAATGGTCAGCATGCGCATCCAGCGGCCGAGCACGCGCATCTGGTTGACGGCGTTAAAGGACTGCGAGCCGCCCGAGACCTGCATCACCGCAAGCGTCTTGCCCTGCGTGGGCCTGACCGCGCCGCTGGTGAGCGGAATCCAGTCGATCTGCGACTTCATGATGCCCGTCATGGCACCGTGGCGTTCGGGCGAACACCAGACCATGCCTTCAGACCACTCGGCAAGTTGCCGCAACTCCTGCACCTTGGGATGCGACTCGGGCGCGTCGTCGGGCAGCGGCAAACCGCTGGGGTTGAAAGTCCTGGTTTCTGCGCCCATGGCCTGCAGCAAGCGCGCTGCTTCTTCGCTGGCCAGGCGGCTGTAGGAGCGCTCGCGCACCGAGCCATACAGCACAAGGATGCGCGGCGGGTGGGTGGCGCGAGGCGGCAGCGCCTGCAGGCCGGCTACGGGTTGTTTGAACAGATCGTTTGCGATGTTGGGCAGCACATCTGCCGGCGAACTACTGCCCGGCAACACGCTCTCCCCGCTCGTTCACGACCTGCTCGCCATCTTCTTTTGCAAAGGCACCGCGCTGCGGCAACGGCAGAATGTCGAGCACCGCTTCTGACGGGCGGCACAAACGTGTGGCCAGTGGCGTCACAACGACCGGACGGTTCATGAGGATGGGGTGGGCCACGATGGCATCGACCAGCGCGTCGTCACTCAGCGCGGCATCGTCCAGACCCAGTTCGTCATAGGGCGTGCCTTTGCGTCGCAGCAGTTCGCGCACGGGAATCGCCATTCGCGTCAGCAGTTCCACCAGTTTCTCGCGGGTGGGCGGGGTCTTGAGGTATTCAATGACTTCGGGCTCGACACCCGTGTTGCGTATCAGCGCAAGCACGTTGCGCGAGGTGCCGCAGTTGGGGTTGTGGTAGATCGTGATGCTGCTCATGCAGTGCTCCTGGTTGCCTCATTTCAATAATTCAATTATATTTGAAATATGGAAAAATTAGACCACGTAGCCTTTGACATGGACGAGTCCAGTGCCGTCAAAGCCCTCGCAGCGCTGGCGCAGGCGCAGCGACTCCGCGCCTTTCGCGCACTGGTCGTGGCCGGGCCGGATGGCCTGACGCCGGGCGTGATGGCTGATCAACTGGGCTTGGCACCCAGTGCGCTCTCATTTCACCTCAAGGAACTGGCGCACTCAGGTCTGGTCAGCAGCGAAGCGCGCGGCCGCAACCTGATTTACCGGGCCGACTTCGCGCAGATGAACGCCCTGTTGGGCTACCTGACGGAGCATTGCTGCGAAGGTGGTGCCTGCGAGGTCAAGAGCGACCCGGCCTGCAGCGAGTGCTGAGCTCCCGCCCCTGACTGTCTGGGCGCAGACAGGAGCTCCCCACGCCCAACATATTGTTTTTCAAATCACGCACACCACACCATGTCTGACAAACCCATCAACGTCCTGTTTCTATGCACCCACAACTCGGCACGCAGCATATTGGCCGAAGCCACCCTCAACCACATAGGCAGGGGCCGGTTCAAGGCGTTCTCGGCCGGCAGCAGCCCACGTGAGAACCAGCAACCCAACCCGTTGGCCCTCGCCACGCTGCAGACCGCAGGCATCTCCATCGACGGACTGCACAGCAAAAGCTGGGACGAATTCGGCAAGCCGGATGCCCCGCAAATGGACCTGGTGATCACCGTGTGCGACAACGCAGCAGGGGAAGTCTGCCCCTTCTGGCCAGGCCACCCGGCAACGGCGCATTGGGGCTACCCTGACCCGTCTGATGCCGAAGGAAACAGTGAACAAAAAGCCGAAGCGTTTCGCCAGACCCTGCACGCCATCAAAAGACGACTGGAGTTACTGGTCAACCTGCCCGCTGCCGGACTGGACAAACTGATGCTTGAGACGCACGCCCGCGGACTGGCGAAATCCTGAAGTTTTCTTTTTTTTGTTTGATTCTGCTGTTCAAGGAAGCACCTGTGCTCACTGCATCACTGATTTTTCTGTTCACCATCACGCTGGTGATCTGGCAGCCGCGCGGGCTGGGCATTGGCTGGAGCGCCAGCGCAGGCGCCCTGCTGGCGATCGTTTTTGATGTGGTTGAGCTCACCGACATCGCTGCGGTATGGCACATCGTCTGGAACGCCACTGCGACCTTCATCGCCATCATCATCACCAGCCTGCTACTGGACGAAGCCGGTTTTTTTGAATGGTCTGCCCTGCATGTGGCGCGTTGGGGCAATGGTCACGGGCGCTGGCTGTTTGTGCTGATCGTATTGCTGGGCGCGGCGGTGTCGGCCCTGTTTGCCAATGACGGCGCGGCATTGATACTGACACCCATCGTGATGGCCATGCTGCTGGCGCTGGGCTTTGGCCCCGGCGCCACGCTGGCCTTTGTGATGGCGGCGGGTTTTATCGCTGACATCGGCAGCCTGCCACTTGTGGTCTCCAACCTGGTGAACATCGTTTCAGCAGATTTCTTCAAGATCGGCTTTGGCCGCTACGCATCAGTGATGGTGCCGGTGAACGTGGCTGCTGTACTTTCGGCGCTGGTGGTGTTGCTGCTGTACTTTCGCCGCAGCATTCCGCAAGGCTACGAGGTGGCGCAACTCAAACAACCGAAAGAAGCCATTCGTGATGTGGCGACCTTTCGCATGGGCTGGCTGGTGCTGGCTTTGCTGCTGATCGGTTTTTTCTGGCTGGAGCCCAAGGGTGTGCCCATCAGCGTCATTGCCGCAATGGGCTCGCTCCTGCTTATGGCAGTGGCTGCACGCGGGCATGTGATCAGCGTCAGAAAGGTGATGCGCGAGGCACCGTGGCAGATCGTTGTTTTTTCTCTCGGCATGTACCTGGTGGTCTACGGCCTGCGCAACCAGGGCCTGACGGCATACCTTGCAGGCTGGCTGGACTTTTTTGCACGCGGCGGCATCTGGGGCGCGGCATTTGGCACCGGCTTTCTCACGGCGCTGCTGTCTTCAGTGATGAACAACATGCCGACCGTTCTGGTCGGTGCGCTGTCTATTGATGCCACGCAAACCACGGGGGCGGTGCGTGAAGCCATGATCTACGCCAACGTGATCGGCAGCGATCTGGGTCCGAAGATCACGCCGATCGGCTCGCTGGCCACCCTACTCTGGCTGCATGTGCTGGCCCGCAAGGGCATGACCATCACCTGGGGCTATTATTTCAGGGTGGGCATTGTGCTGACGGTGCCCGTGCTGGGCGTGACGCTGGCGGCGCTGGCATTGAGGCTCAGCGCGGGCGGTTAAAGGATTGGTATTTAGAACCTGGTACCGACAGACAGCCTGAACATGTCCTGCAGTGTGAAATTGACCTTCGGGTCCCAGGCGGCACGCACAAAAAACTTCGGCCAGTCATAGGTGGCTGAAAAGCCCACCTCACGCACCCCGACACCTGCGACCAGGCCGGTTTTATAAAGCCCGTCAAGCGTCAGGCGCTGGCCGCCGCTGATGGGCGTGCGGTAGACCAGGTGCACGTTCTGCTGGTCAGGGTTAAGCCTGTTGTCGCGTATCAATGACAGGATGAGCGACCTGCTGTCTGCCCATCTGTAGCCGCCCGCAAGCGTGTATGCATCACCCGGGTCGAAGTTGAGGTTGATGAAATTCTGCAGGTTGGTGCGGCTCAGGCCGACACCTGCAACCCAGGTGCGCCCGGCTTCAAGATAGGCGCTACCGCCCACATAACCGCCCGTTGCAACTTCCAGCGAAGGCGTGAGGCGCACCGCGCCGAAATCGAACTGGCGGTCCCAGCCCAGCCGTGTTTGTGTGATGGACTGTGAAGGTGAGCGGAACTGGCCCACCCATGCGTTGCCAAAGCTGCCGCTGACGCGCAGGTTGAGGTCGAGTGCCCCCGCATTGGGCAGGCCGCCGCCGCGCAACTGGTAAAGGCCGCTGGTGAATTTGAAGGCGACGCCCTGCCCTGCGTCCCCCGCCGCTGCGGGCTCATCAGCGGCCAGGCATGAAAGGGGCGCCAACAAAGCCAGCGCCAGAACGACAGGACGGGTGCAGGATTGAAACATGGCGTGCATCAGGTCGACTCCGGCGTAAGCCATTTTTGTAAAAACTGCGCATGACCCATGGCCGGGTCCAGCTCGTAGCCGGCAAAGCCGATGCGCTGATACAGCTTTATGGCGCTGCTGTTGCCCTGAAGAACTTCAAGCGTCAATTTGCAGGCACCCCGCGCGCGGGCGATCTGCTCGACCAGTGACAGCATCTTTTCACCCACGCGCTGGCCACGGTGGCTGGCAAGCACCACGACATCGTGCACATTGACCAGTGGTTTGCAGGCAAAAGTCGAGAAACCTTCAAAACAGTTGACAAGGCCTACCGCATCAAGACCGTCAAAGGCCAGCACGCTGAAGGCCTGACGGCGCGCGGCGAGTGATGAAGGCAGGTTTGCTTTTGCAAATTCACTCAGCGGCTGGCCGCCGCCTGCAACATCACACGCATACGCATCAAGCAGCTGCACCAGAGCGGCTGCATGCGCGGGGTCTGTGTAGTCGACCCGGCAAACCTGCAACTCCTGCGGTGCCATGACGATTTGCGCTCAGGCCTTGATGGTGCTGGCAATGCGCTCTGCGCACGCCAGCGCCTGGTCGGCATCACGCGCCTCAACCATCACGCGCAGCAGCGGCTCGGTGCCGCTGGCGCGTATCAACACCCTGCCGGTATCGCCCAATTCTGATTCCACCGCGACTGTCTCGACCTTGAGCTTCGCGTTGGACTGCCAGTCAAGACCGGCGCTGATGCGAACGTTCAACAATGTTTGCGGGAACAGCACCACATCGCCCAGCAGCTCCGCAATGGTTTTGCCGCTGCGCACACAGGCCTGCAGCACCTGCAAGGCGCTGATGAGGCCGTCGCCGGTCGAGTGTTTGTCAAGCGCCAGCAGATGGCCGGAGCCCTCACCGCCGAGCAGCCAGCCGCGTTTTTCAAGTTCTTCAAGCACGTAGCGGTCGCCCACCTTGGCGCGTACGAACTCGACGCCCTTCTGTTTGAGGGCTACCTCAACCGCCATATTGGTCATCAATGTACCGACGGCGCCCGGCACGGCTTCGCCGCGCGCCAGACGTTCATCGACCATCAGGTACAGCACTTCGTCGCCGTTGAACAGCCGCCCCTCAGCATCAACGAGCTGCAGCCGGTCGGCATCGCCATCGAGTGCGATGCCGTAATGTGCGCCGTACGCTTTCACCGCCTTGATCAGCGACTCGGGATGCGTGGCACCCACCTCGTGATTGATGTTCAAGCCGTCAGGAGAGCAGCCAATGCAGGTGACATCAGCGCCCAGCTCATGAAACACCTGGGGGGCGATGTGATAGGCCGCGCCATGGGCCGCATCGACCACGATTTTCATGCCCTTGAGCGTGAGGTCATTGGCGAATGTGCTTTTGCAGAATTCGATGTAACGGCCGGCCGCGTCGTCAAGCCGCCGGGTTTTGCCGAGGTTGGCTGAATCGATCCACACCGGCGCCTCCTCCAGCGCGGCTTCTACACTGAGTTCCCAGTCGTCGTCGAGTTTGGCGCCCTGGGCACTGAAAAACTTGATGCCGTTGTCGGCAAAAGGGTTGTGGCTGGCGCTGATGACCACGCCCAGGCTGGCGCGCTGTGTGCGCGTCAGATACGCCACGCCGGGCGTTGGCAGCGGCCCCAGAAGCACGACATCCACGCCCGCGGAATTGAAGCCCGACTCAAGCGCACTTTCCAGCATGTAGCCGGAGATGCGGGTGTCCTTGCCTATCAGTACCACCGGCCGCGATTCAGTGCGCTTGAGCACCCGCCCCACGGCATGCGCCAGCCTCAAGACAAAATCCGGCGTAATCGGCGCCTGGCCCACAGTGCCGCGTATGCCGTCAGTGCCAAAGTATTTTCTGGTCATGTGTTGTTGCCCCTGGGCACCTTGTTATTTTTTGAAAGAACAATATTTTAGGATGCGGCCCTGCCCTCAAGCGTAGGCCGCCTTACCCAGTTTCAACATGCTGCAGACCAGACCTTCAATGCCTGAACGGTTTCGCGGACATCATGTACACGCACCACGCGCGCGCCCCGGTCCACCGCCAGCAGGGCCGCCGCCACGCTGGGAACCATGCGGTCTGTGACATCAAGCGTCGCCACCGACGCCAGCGAGTCATTGACGACGGCGGCCAGCGACGACTTGCGTGACCAGCCTGCAAGTACCGGGTAACCAGCCGCCAACAGCTCACGCTGCCGGGCGAGCAGGGAGAAGTTCTGCGCCACCGTCTTGCCAAAACCTATGCCGGGGTCAAGCACGATGCGCGACCTGTCGACGCCGAGCGCCTCAAGTTGTGCTGCGCTTTTTTTCAGGAAATCCAGCACCTGCTCGGGCACATTGCCGGTCATGGGCGAGACCTGCATGGTTGTCGGCTCACGGTGCATGTGCATCAGGCAGACGCCACAGGTCGGGTGCAGGGAGACCACCTCATGCGCCCCCTCTTGGCGCAGCGCCCAGATGTCATTGATGATGTCTGCGCCAAGATCCAGCACGGCCTGCATGACCTCGGGCTTGTAGGTATCTACCGAGACCGGTACACCAAGCCGCACCGCGTGGCGCACGACCGGCAACACGCGGGCGAGTTCCTCTTCAAGGGGCAATGGCGTGGCGCCAGGGCGGGTCGATTCACCACCTATATCAAGAATGTCAGCGCCCTCGTCGATCAGTTGCGCGCAACGCTCAAAGATGCCCAGCACGCTGCCGTCAGGACGATAAAACTTGCCGCCGTCAGAAAACGAATCAGGCGTGGTGTTGATGATGCCCATGACCCGCGGACGGGTCAGGTCAATCTGAAAGCGTGAGGTTTGCCAGAACACAAAAATCTCTGTAAAAAATCAGCCGAACCAGATAAAAGAAAACCCGGGACCAGCCCGGGTTTGTCAAAGTCTCAAAGCGGCATCAGGCCACCGTGGGCGCAGGGTCTGTACTGACCGCCGGAGTGCCACCCGTCGGGCCGCCGCCACTGCTGTCCACCGACGGGTTACGCGGTGTCCAGTCCTTGGGCGGGCGCGGCTCCTTGCCCGCGATGATGTCATCAAGCTGGTCGCCGTCGATGGTTTCCCATTCGAGCAGGGCCTTGGCCATGGCGTGCATCTTGTCCTTGTTTTCCTCAATCAGCGTACGCGCAACGGTGTACTGCTGGTCGATGATGCGGCGCACTTCGCTGTCCACCTTTTGCAGGGTCGCTTCGCTCATGTTGTTGGTCTTGGTAACCGAACGGCCCAGAAACACTTCGCCTTCATTCTCGGCGTAGACCATGGGGCCCAGGGCTTCGGTCATGCCGTAGCGGGTCACCATGTCGCGGGCCAGTGACGTGGCGCGCTCGAAGTCATTGCTGGCGCCGGTCGTCATCTGGTTCATGAACACTTCTTCAGCGATTCGGCCACCAAAAAGCATGCTGATCTGGCTCAACATGAATTCGCGGTCATAGCTGTAGCGATCCTGCGCGGGCAGGCTCATGGTGACGCCAAGGGCGCGGCCACGTGGAATGATGGTGACCTTGTGCACAGGGTCGCACTTGGGCAGCATCTTGCCGATCAGTGCGTGGCCGGACTCGTGATACGCGGTATTGCGGCGCTCTTCCTCGGGCATGACCATGCTCTTGCGCTCAGGGCCCATGAGGATCTTGTCCTTGGCCTTTTCGAAATCCTGCATTTCCACCGTGCGTGCGCTGCGGCGTGCGGCCATCAGTGCGGCTTCGTTGCAGAGATTGGCCAGGTCGGCACCGGACATGCCGGGTGTGCCACGGGCGATCACGCCAGGGCTGACATCCTGGCCAAGCGGGACCTTGCGCATGTGCACGTTGAGAATCTGTTCGCGGCCGCGAATGTCAGGCAGTGTGACATAGACCTGGCGGTCAAAACGGCCGGGGCGCAGCAAGGCGGCATCAAGAATGTCGGGGCGGTTGGTCGCAGCGACGACGATCACGCCGACGTTGGTTTCAAAACCGTCCATCTCGACCAACATCTGGTTGAGGGTCTGTTCACGCTCGTCGTTACCGCCACCCAGGCCGGCGCCACGCTGGCGTCCGACGGCATCGATTTCATCGATAAAGATGATGCAGGGGGCGTTTTTCTTGGCGTTGTCGAACATGTCGCGAACGCGGGAAGCGCCCACGCCGACAAACATTTCCACGAAGTCGGAACCCGAGATCGAAAAGAAAGGAACCTTGGCTTCACCTGCAATGCTCTTGGCCAACAAAGTCTTGCCGGTGCCCGGCGGGCCGACCAGCAGCAGGCCGCGTGGAATGCGTCCGCCCAGTTTCTGGAATTTTTGCGGGTCTTTCAGGAAGTCGACGACCTCCTTGACCTCTTCCTTGGCCTCGTCGCAACCGGCAACGTCGGCGAAGGTCACGGGATTGGTCGATTCGTCAAGCAGGCGCGCCTTGGATTTGCCGAAGCTGAACGCCCCGCCCTTACCGCCGCCCTGCATCTGGCGCATGAAATAAACCCAGACGCCGATCAACAGCAGCATGGGGCCCCAGCTGACCAGCAGCGTCATGAGCAGGGAGCCTTCTTCACGGGCCTTGACATCGAACTTGACGTCGTTGGCGATCAGGTCGCCGACCAGGCCGCGGTCAAGGTAGGTGGCCGTCGTGCGAACCTTGCGGTCATCAGTGGTGGTGGCGATGATCTCGGTGCCGCCCTGGCCTTCGGCGATGGTGGCCTGCTTGATGCGTTTGCCGCGAACCTCTTCGAGAAATTCGGAGTAACCCAATGAAGTCGCATTGGCACCACCGCGCGTATCAAACTGCTTGAATACGGTGAACAGCACCATGGCGATCACCAGCCAGATTGCAATTTTGGAAAACCACTGATTATTCAAGGATGACTCCGATGACTAAGAACCCAAAGCAGATGGGATGGCACATGCGACTGATTTTAGGCCTTTCAAGGGTCAAAACCGCATAAAACGGCTGTTTCATCCCTTGGCTTGAAGCGGGTTTAGGCTTTTTTGGCATTTATGCCGAATGCCGATGCTGCCATTTGCATCTTTGCAGGAGCTATTTGAGACCCAGGCCGACGAGGAATGTTTCAGACGACCCGGGCCGGGAAGCCTTGGGCTTGAAGCGCTTGAACACCTTGAACGTGTCCTTGAACAGTTTGACCATGGGGTCATAGGCACCGCCATGAAAGAGCTTGACGACCAGCGCGCCGTCAGGCTTGAGGTGGTTGACCGAAAAATCAACAGCCAGTTCCACCAGGTCGCTGATGCGGGCCGCATCTGCCGACTCAATGCCGGACAGATTGGGCGCCATGTCAGAGATCACCACGTCGACCTTGCGGTCACCCGCCGTTGCCGCCAGCGTCTGCTCCAGCGCCTGCAGAACCTCTGTTTCACGGAAATCGCCCTGTATGAAGACAACACCCTCGATCGGCTCCATGGGCAGCAGGTCAAGCGCCACGATTTTGCCGTTGAGGCCGCCCGCAGCGGCCCCTGATGGTGAGAGCTTGCGCCGGGCATACTGGCTCCAGGCGCCCGGCGTACTGCCCAGATCCACCACCACGTAGCCCGGGCGGATCAGGTTAAGGTTCTCGTCGATTTCCTTGAGCTTGTAGGCGGCACGCGCCCGATAGCCCTCTTTTTGCGCCAGTTTTACATAGGGGTCGTTGATGTGCTCGTGCAGCCAGGCCTTGTTGACCTTGCCACCGGTTTTTGCCGGTGTTTTGGCGGCTGGCTTCGTATTTGCTTTCATGCCCCGATTGTCGCCCCTTCAAAAACCTGCGCCAGCGTCGATAATCAGGCCATGGCTCAAATACAACTTACCCCCGCCCAGCGCAAGGACCACCGGTCTGACGCACATCACCTCAACCCCGTGGTGATGATTGGCTCCGACGGCCTTACCCCTGCCGTCCAGAAAGAAATCAATGCGGCCCTGAACGCCCACGGGCTGATCAAGGTTCGTGTGCAATCCGATGACCGCCCCGGACGCGAAGCCATCTTCCAGACGCTGGCAGATGAACTCAATGCCGCGCCCATACAGCACATCGGCAAGCTGCTGGTGCTCTGGCGACCCATGCCCGAGAAGGAAAAGAAGGTCAACGAAGACCGCATGCCCGGCCCGCGCGACATCAAGGTGCTTAAAAACAGCTCACGCTACGGCCAGCGCCCGGAGGTCAAAACCCTGCGTGTTCTGGGCAACCAGCGCCTGACGCCGGGCGGCACAGTCAAACGCGCCAAAAAACGCCTGCAGACCAGCGTCAAGAAACGCGCGCAAGACTAGCGCCTTCTTCGCCTTCATTTTCCTTCGGGAATGTGTTTTTGGCCCTTTTTATTGCGCTGGCAACCCTTAAATAGTCTTTCATGACCAATCCACTTCTTGATTTCTCCGGCCTGCCGCTGTTTGACCGTATCCAGCCCGAGCATGTTGCCCCAGCCATTGATGAGTTGCTGTTGCAGGCCAATGCAGCCCTTGAAAAAGTCACGGCGGCAGACTTTCCGTCTGACTGGAATGCAATTTCTGCGGTGCTGGACGTGGCCACTGAAAAATTGGGAAAGGCGTGGAGCTCGGTCAGCCACCTCAACAGCGTGGCAGACACGCCTGAACTGAGGGCTGCCTACAACGCAGACCTGCCAAAAGTCACGGAATTCTGGACACGCCTGGGTGCCGACGAACGCCTGTACGCGAAGTACAAGGCGATTGACACCAAGACGCTCAATGCCGAACAGCTTCAGGCGCACAAAAACGCCATGCGCAACTTCGTGCTGTCAGGCGCCGAACTGACGGGTGCGGCGAAAGAACGCTTTGCAAAAATCCAGGAACGCCAGGCCGAACTGAGCCAGAAGTTCAGCGAAAACTCGCTGGACGCCACCGACGCGTTTGCGTATTACGCACAGGAAAGCGAGCTTGAAGGTGTTCCGGCCGACACCATCCAGACAGCCCGGGAGCTTGCCAAAGCCGAAGGCAAGGACGGCTACAAGATCACACTGAAAATGCCCAGCTACCTGCCGGTGATGCAGTTCGCGCACAGCAGCGCATTGCGCGAAATCATTTACAGAGCCTACAGCACACGCGCCAGCGACCAGGCACCTGCAGAGTTCAGCAAGTTCGATAACACTGCTGTGATGCAGGAAATCCTCGCGCTGCGGCTCGAAGAAGCGCAGTTGCTGGGCTATAAAAATTTCGGTGAAGTGTCGGTCGTCGCCAAGATGGCCAAGTCGCCAGAAGAAGTCATCACTTTCTTGCGTGATCTTGCTCACCGGGCCAAGCCGTATGGCGAAAAAGATGTTGCAGATCTGCGCGCTTTCGCTGCCGAGCGCATGGGCATCACGGAACCGCAGGCCTGGGACTACGCCTATATCGGCGAAAAACTCAAGGAAGAGCGTTATGCCTTCAGCGAGCAGGAAGTCAAACAGTACTTCACGGCGCCCAAGGTGCTGGCCGGCCTCTTCAAGATTGTTGAAACACTGTTTGAAGTCGCGATCAGCAAGGATTCGGCCCCCGTGTGGAAGCCGGGCGTGGAGTTCTATCGCATTGAGCGCGCGGGGGAACTGGTCGGCCAGTTTTACCTCGACCAGCCCGCCCGTACCGGTAAGCGCGGCGGCGCCTGGATGGACGATGTACGTACCCGCTGGCTGCGCCCGGACAACGGCCAGTTGCAGACGCCGGTGGCACACCTGGTCTGCAACTTTGCCGATGGGGTTGGCGGTAAACCCGCCCTGCTGACACACGATGACGTCACCACGCTGTTCCACGAATTCGGTCACGGCCTGCACCACATGCTGACGCAGATCAACGAGCGCGATGTCTCCGGCATCAGCGGTGTCGAGTGGGACGCAGTCGAGTTGCCCAGCCAGTTCATGGAGAATTTCTGCTGGGAGTGGGATGTGCTCAAGCACATGACTTCGCACGTAGACACCGGCGAGCCCCTGCCACGCGCACTGTTCGACAAGATGCTGGCGGCCAAGAACTTCCAGAGCGGCATGCAGACCCTGCGGCAGGTCGAGTTCTCGCTGTTCGACATGCTGCTGCATACCGGCTACAAGCCCGGCGATGACGTTATGGCCGTACTCAACAAAGTTCGTGACGAGGTTGCCGTCATCAAGTCGCCCGCCTACACCCGTACGCCCAACACCTTCGGCCATATCTTTTCAGGTGGTTATGCCGCGGGTTACTACAGCTACAAATGGGCGGAGGTGCTTTCCGCAGATGCCTATGCGGCGTTTGAGGAAAGCGCAGTGCCTACCGGCGACAGCGAAGGGTCTGCCAGCACGGTGACAGTGGAAACCGGCCGCAAATACCGTCGCGCCATCCTGGAAGCGGGCGGCAGCCGTCCAGCCATGGAGTCATTCAAGGCATTTCGTGGCCGCGAACCGACGATTGATGCACTCCTGCGTCATCAGGGAATGGCCTGAACACGTTAAGGAGCTGGATATAGTGCGCTCTGGACAATGATGGCGCATCCAAACACCCCACACCCATGATGCCGCGCCATGCGCGCAACGATTACCGGGAAGAGACAACATGAAAGCAATCCTTAGCAAACTCATCACCACTGGCGCTGTTGCGGTCGCAGCCGGCCTGCTGATGACGGTCGCCCATGCACAGCAGGTGTATCGCATCGTAGGCCCGGATGGCAAGGTCACTTTTTCCGACAAACCGCCTCCTGCCGCCACCGCAGCCAAAGTTACCTCAGGTGGAGGCGGTTCGCCCGCAGGCTCGGGCAGCTCTGCCCTGCCTTTCGAGTTGCGCCAGATTGCCTCGAAATACCCCGTGACCCTCTACACAAGCGCCGCTTGCGGCCCCTGCGGCTCGGCCCGCAACATGCTCAATGCGCGCGGCATTCCGTTTACCGAAAAAACCGTCAACACCCCCGCAGACGGCCAGGCTCTTCAGCGCATCAGCGGCGACAACGCCCTGCCCTTTGCAACCATAGGCGGCCAGCAGCTCAAGGGCTATTCGGATACGGAGTGGACGCAGTTCCTCAATGCTGCGGGCTACCCGGAAACATCAGCACTGCCTTCAGGCTATCGCCAGGCACCGGCGACGCCACTGGTCGTGGTGGCAACCCCGCCCCCGCCAACGGCAACCGCAGGCCCCGGCAACCCGGAAGCCGAGCGTCCCGCCCCGCCACCGATTCAGCCGCCCCCCAGCAACCCGGCCGGCATCAAGTTCTAGTGGTGGTGGCGTTTCAATAGCTTGTCCCCCGGAGTGGTCCGGGAGACTGGCGTTACCGGGGCTTGAGCACTCGCAGTGGGGTCAAACCTGCGTCCCCGGGTTCCTGCCACTTCATAACTAGCGCTTGGGCGGTTTGGGTTTGCCTGTCGGGTCTATGGACAACTGGTAGGAGTCAAACTCTATCGAGTTGTCCAGGTGCGCTGCGGCTGGCGGCGATGCAGGACTTGCCTGCGCTGGCGGAGGAATGGCAATATCCGCTGCGAACTGCGCAAAGAACCTTGAATCAGACTCTTCTTCCACTGCCGGCGGTGCTGCTGCACTTTCGTTGTCAAAAAGGCTCAGGTCAAGATCAAGCCCGAGGTTTGGTGATGAAGGCGGTATGACGGACTCAAGAAAGGGTTGGCTGTATTCCCGTGCTTCGGGCACGGACACCGATGCCGACAGCGGCTGGATGGACGTAGAAACGAATTTGGTGGTCTTGATTTCATTGTCAAACCCGGAATCCGGCAGATCAAACTTCGGCAAGGCGTTACCGGCATTCGCCTCCGGGTTAATAATCTCCCTGGCAACCGAATAAAGCATCAGCAGCTCACGATAGGCTTCAAGGTCAAAGGCTTCCGCCCCGGCGTCGGGTTTGCGGAAAATCGACTCCTCAATGATGTCGAGCACCTTGGGGGACGGCCACAGTGCTTCAATACGCGACATCGCTATCTGATAGGCCTCCAGGCCGGCCCCTGAATCCTTGTCCGTGTAAAACTGGAAGGCTGGAATCTTGGAATTGAAAAGCTGGTTGAAGGTCTGGCGCAAATCTTCATAATCTTCTTCGCGCCCAAGCTGGTGGTACAGCTTGAACAGGTCCAGATAGACAAGCGCACTGGTCTGAACGTTCTCGCTGATATGCTCACGGAGCACCTCAACGGCCTGCTCGGTCTGGCCCAGGGATACAAAAAAGTCCGCCTGTTGCTGGACGTCAAAGAGCTCTTCCGCCTTTACCGCCCGCGACGGGTGGGTCATGCTCATCGCAAAATCGGACCGATCCCGGCGGGACAGCGGTGGCACCGAATCGGAATTACCCACCTGCGACAGGTGCTTGACTTCAGTGAACCCCGACTCGTTTGCCCCGAGATCCAGGTCGAGGTCAGAAGACGGTTCCGCCGATCCTTTACTGATCTTCCCCGCTTTCAGGGTCTTGACAGCCCTCTTTGCTGCCTGCGCCTGCTCAGCTGGCGTCAGTGCATCAATGTCAGGCGCACTGCTGGCCCAGCCTTTGTCAAGCGGCTCCTTTTTCCGCCACCACGGCAGGTCACCGTCATCACTGCGCTTCAGCAGGAGCCAGCCGCGCACAAAGTAAGCCAGGGCCGCCACCGCAAGCAGTAACAGTGCAGCCAGCGCATACACCAGCACATTGGCATAACGATCGGCCTCGGCCTGCTTGACCTGCCCATTCAGCGTTTCGATAGCGAGCCGGTTCTTCTGGCTTTGGACCCGCAAGGTCTGTACCGATGCTTCCAGGCTCTGGAGCTTTTCAGCATCCCGCAGCATGTCCTGCGGCTGCAGGGTCAGGGCGCGCCAGAGTGCAGCAGCAGCCGAGCGCTCCTGCGGGCTCGATGACGGCGTGCTGAGCATTTCGGTCGAGGCCTTCAGGGACGGATCCCGCTCGATGGTGAGATCCAGCGGTTCAAGCTTGAGGCGGGCACCTGTTTTGGCTGCCGCTTTTGCTTCCCTCGCCTCTTTGGCGCGCTGGCTCCGGCTGATGACAGGTGCGGTGCCTTTTCCTGGCGCAGCCGCAGCGGCAACCACGGGTGGGCGGCTGCTCGCCTGCGGCGCGGTCGCTGCCGAACCTGCTTCAGCCGCAACAGCCCGGTTGCGGGACCGGCGCGTTGCGCTTGCGGCAGAAGGTACGGAACCTGGCGAGGTCGCCGTGGCGGACGCGGCGGGCGCCGCAGGGCCAGGTGCAGCGACCGGCGCGGATATGGCCTGCCGGACAGCAATGCCAGGAGCCTGCATCTGTGGTGCCTGCTCGGACACCAGATCAGCCAGCACAACAAACTTCTTCTCGTTTTTCTGCAGGCAGCCCGCACGCAGATAGATGCTGACGACAGGCTCATCTATCGGTACCGAGGTGCGGACGTGAATCACGGCATCCTGGCCGCTGCCGACTCTTTCAGAGCTGACCTGAACCCGCCCTCTTGACAGCTTGGTGTCCGAATAAAAAACATCGGCGTCAATGCACGCCGTAGCCAGGTCTTCCTGGGCATCAAGCACGGCCTGTATGGAAATGTCCAGAGGACGGCCAATGATGGCGGCGCCGCGGTGTCGTCCAAGCGACATGGCCATGCTGCTGGATGCAGCAAACAACAGCAGACAGGCAAGGACAATCTGGCTCTTTTTCACAGGGGCTTCACAGTCGCTTGGATAAGTTCACTCATACGATTTTGGCACAGCTGTTACAGGTCGGGCGCTGCGTAATAATACTTTTCCATGAAACCCATTTATAAAACAGTAGGCGTTGTTGGCACCGGTGCCATGGGACGCGGAATTGCACAAATCGCCGCCCAGGCCGGCAGCACCGTCAAATTGTTCGATTTGCAGGCTGACGCAGGCGTAAAGGCCAAGGCCGCCCTCCACGACCAGTGGGACAAGCTGGTCGCCAAAGGCAGGCTGGAGGACAGCGTCGCTGCCGGCCACAAATCACGTGTTCTCACCCTTGCCACTCTGGCAGAACTGGCTGACTGCGACCTGATCGTTGAGGCCGTGGTCGAGCGTCTTGACGTCAAACAATCCCTGTTTGCGGAACTCGAAGGGCTGGTGTCACCCGAGGCGGTGCTCGTCACCAATACCTCATCGCTGTCTGTCACGGCCATTGCGGCCAAACTCAAACACCCTGGCCGTTTTGCCGGTTACCATTTTTTCAACCCCGTGCCGCTCATGAAGGTGGTCGAAGTGATCGCCGGTCTCAAAACCAGCGCTGCCGTGTGCACCCAGCTGATGGACTACGCCCGCCAGATGGGCCACACGCCGGTGCTGGCCCAAGACACACCGGGCTTCATCGTGAACCATGC
Source organism: Polaromonas sp. (assembly GCF_016185115.1). Classification (GTDB taxonomy): domain Bacteria; phylum Pseudomonadota; class Gammaproteobacteria; order Burkholderiales; family Burkholderiaceae_C; genus Polaromonas. The sequence continues at coordinate 656,055 of NZ_JACPOF010000004.1, forward strand.
CGGCCGCGGTTACGGCACCGAAGCCCTGCGTATCGTCAGCGAAGGCATTGCCGATTTCGCCACCATTGACCGCATCCTGCGCGACCAGGTCGGGTTCAAGCTCGGCCCTTTCGAACTGATGGACCTGACGGCGCTTGACGTGTCGCACCCGGTCATGGAGTCGGTCTATCGCCAGTATTACGACGAAGCGCGTTACCGCCCGAGCGTGATCACCGCGCAACGCCTGGCCGGCGGCATGCTGGGACGCAAGACCGGTGAAGGCTTTTACAAATACGAAGGTGGTGTCATGCAGACCACACCCGAAGCGCCGGCGCCCGTTGTTGCAGAAATGCCGCCAGTCTGGGTTTCCCCGCGCGCGGCGCGCCGTGCCGAGTTGCTGCAGCTGCTCAAAGATCTGGGCGCAAAAATCGAAACCGGCGCGTCTGCCTCGCCCCAGGCACTGACACTGGTCGCACCGCTGGGTTTTGACATCACCACGGTCGCCGTGGTCGAGCGGCTGGACCCGGCCCGCACCATAGGCATTGACATGCTGATTGACGATGCTGCGACCAAACGCCGCGTGCTGGCGACCAACCCCGCCACCCGCACCGACATGCGCGACGCCGCACACGCCCTCTTCGCCCGCGACGGCAAGGCCGTGAGCGTGATTCGCGACAGCGGCGGTTTTGTCACCCAGCGCGTGGTGGCGACCATCGTCAACATCGCCAGCGACATCTGCCAGCAGGGCATCTGCAGTCCGAAAGACCTTGAGACGGCCGTGACGCTAGGCCTAGGCTACCCCATGGGCCCGCTGGCCATGGGTGACCGCTACGGCCCGACCAATGTGCTGGAGGTGCTGTTCAACATGCAGACGGTGTACGGCGACCAGCGCTACCGCCCCTCTCCATGGCTGCGCAGGCGTGGCGCGATAGGCCTGAGTCTCATGCATGAGGAGAGTTGAACACCCCCTTCGGATGCTCACTTCGTGTAGCACCTTCCCCCCTTGCAGGGGGCGGCGCCTGCAGTCCGGCAAAGCCGGTCCTGCGGCACCCGCTTGCACCGGACCCAACTCAACACTTTGGAAGACTTAATGGCAGGCGCAATCAAAAGTACCAGTGAGGGCCAGACCCTCATCCTGACGATCAGCAACCCCGAGTTCAAAAACGCCCTGGGGCCCGAGATCTACAGCGCAGGGGTTGAAGCGCTCAACGCTGCCGAGAACAACCCGGACATCCGCAGCGTCGTCATCACCGGCGAAGGCAGCATGTTCTGCGCGGGCGGCAACCTGCAGCGCCTGCAGGGCAACCGGCGCGAGCCCAAAGAAGTCCAGGCGCAAAGCATAGACAGCCTGCACAGCTGGATCGACTCCATACGCACCTACCCCAAACCTGTTATCGCGGCGGTCGAGGGGGCTGCCGCTGGCGCGGGTTTCTCGCTGGCCCTGGCCTGCGATTTCTGCGTCGCGGCCGACAACGCGGTATTTGTGATGTCGTACAGCACCGTGGGCCTGTCGCCGGACGGCGGCGGCAGCTGGAGCCTGGCGCGCGCCCTGCCCCGTCCACTGGCGAGCGAGTTGCTGATGGCCGGCGAGCGCATCGGTGCGCAGCGGCTGTTTGATTTTGGCCTCGTCAACCGCGTGACAGGCGCGGGCTCGGCCCTGACGGAGGCCCTCAAGCTGGCAGAACGCCTCAATGCACGTGCGCCCAATGCGCTGTCCAGCATCAAGGAACTGATCAACGATGCCGCCGGCAATACGCTGGGCCAGCAACTGATCAGCGAGCGGGATCATTTTGTCGATAACCTGCACGATTCCAACGGCGGCGAAGGCATCAGCGCCTTCCTCGAGAAGCGTACCCCGCAATACCGCTAGGACCAGCGGTCAGCAGACACGCGACACCCATGCGACAGCCATACGGCTGCCGCATGCTCCGGGCAGTGTGACAGAGGCGACAATGAATGCCCGGCGCTTCATTCCCCAGTCACCCAAAAGACAGCCCATGGACGATCCCATCCTTACGATAGAAGAACGCACAGCGATCAACGAAGGTCGCTGGTTTTCTTCGCTCTCGCCGTCCCTGCGGCACGACATACTCCGATGCGCCTACGTCCAGCGGTACAAGGATGGCGACCTGATCGCCGCGCGCGGCGACCCGCCCGAACAATGGATTGCCTGCGCCAAGGGTGCGGTGCGCATCAGCTCGACCTCGATATCGGGCAAACAGATCACGCTGACCTATGTGGAGCCGGGCATCTGGTTCGGCGATGTGGCGATCTTCGACGGCGACCGGCGCACCCACGATGCCTATGCGCATGGCGAGACCACCATACTCTGCGTGGCCAAGGCCGATTTCAAGAAAATACTGGCGACGCACGTGGAGCTTTACGAGGCCATGCTGCGCCTGCATGCGCGCCGCATACGCCAGCTCTTCGGCCTGGTCGAAGACCTCAACACCTTGCCGCTGCGCGCACGCCTGGCCAAGCAGTTGCTGCACCTGGTGCGCAGCTACGGCGTGCCCAGCCTGTCGGACAACAGCGAGATGCGTATCAGCCTGCAACTGGCGCAGGAAGAACTTGCCCAGTTGCTGGGCGCATCACGTCAGCGCGTGAACCAGGAACTCAAGGCCATGGAGCGCGAAGACGCCATCCGCATAGAGCCTGCCGGACTGGTGGTGCGCGACCGGGACGCCCTGCTGCGCATCTCGGAAACCGATCTTGAAAAATAAACGGCACGCAAGACGCCACACCGCACAAAGCACAGACACATGAGCAACTTTGACCATTTCGCCGGTACCCGTGCAGTGTCAGGCCAGCACCTCTTCGACACGGCAGCCCTCACCCGCTACCTTGAAACCAACCTGCCTGGTTTTGCGGGCCCGCTGACGGTCGAGATGTTCAACGGCGGGCAGTCCAACCCCACCTACAAGCTCCTCACGCCAGGCAAGTCTTATGTGATGCGTGCCAAGCCCGGGCCCGCCGCCAAACTGCTGCCATCAGCGCATGCGGTTGACCGCGAATTCGAGGTCATGAAGGGCCTGTACGGCACTGATGTGCCTGTGGCGCAGATGTACTGCCTGTGCGAGGATGAAGCCATCATTGGCCGCGCCTTCTACGTGATGGAGTTTGTCGCTGGCCGCGTGCTCTGGGACCAGTCCCTGCCCGGCCTGAGCAATACCCAGCGCGGCGGGATCTACAACGAGATGAACCGCGTCATCTCGGCCCTGCACAAGGTCAAATTCGCCGAGCGAGGCCTTGCCGACTACGGCAAGCCCGGCAATTACTTTGAGCGCCAGATTGGCCGCTGGAGCAAGCAGTACGTCGCCTCCATCACCAAACCGATTCCCGAGATGGATCAGCTCATGGCCTGGCTACCCGCCAATATGCCGGCCAGCGCACGCGATGAAAGCATGGTCTCCATCGTGCATGGCGACTACCGCCTCGACAACCTGATGTTCCACCCCACGGAGCCACGCGTGCTGGCGGTGCTGGACTGGGAGTTGTCAACGCTGGGCCACCCGCTGGCCGATTTCAGCTACCACTGCATGGCCTGGCATATCCCGCCGGGCTCCTTCCGAGGCATAGGCGGGCTGGACCTGGCCAGCCTGGGGATACCGAGCGAAGCCGAATACATACGCCTGTACTGCGAACGCACCGGACTGACGACGCCGGAAGCGCTCAAGCCCGACTGGGACTTTTACCTGGCCTACAACCTGTTTCGCATCGCGGCCATCCTGCAGGGCATTGCCAAGCGGGTTGAAGCCGGCACGGCATCGAGCCCGCAGGCCGTTGCATCGGCCGCAGGCGCGCCCTTGCTGGCAAAGATGGCCTGGGACTTTGCCCAAAAGAGCGGCAACTGAGGGCCACCGCCAAAATTTAATGTATACGGCAAATTTTTAATGTGTATGTTAAAAAATTGATCTACAGCCTGAAAACAAGCCAAAACGGCGTCCCAAAACCCTGAAAATGGCCAAAAACACTCATTTTCAGGCATTAAATCGGCTGTAGACCAATAGATACGCGCGTGAGCAGCTATCAATTCAATAGCGATCAGTTTTCCTGAACAGCCTCTTCTGTCGTCGCGGCCCTGATTCTGGGGCTTTTGAACGGCGTTCCGGACGCCCGCTCAAACAGGGTCGCCAGCTTTTCGGCCATGGGCGTGAGGGGCATGGCGCTGCGCCTGATCAGCACAATGTCCGGCCCCTGCAGTTCTTCCTCTACAGGAATCTGTTGAAGCGAATCCCTGAACAGCGCATTGCTGGTCCATTGCGGCGGCAAAAAAGCCAGGGCATCGGTAGAGGTCAGCAGCGCCACGATAGGCAGGGTGGTCAGCGTTTCGGTGACGGACCGGGGTGCAGGCAGGCCATGGACGGCGAACTGCTCCACAAACTCCACATCCACCGGCTGGCGTACGCCCGTCATGATCCACTCCGCGCCAGTCAGCTCGCGCAGGCTGCGCGCCTTGCCCAGCGGGTGCCCCTTGCGGGCCACCACCACACGCGGGTTGTGGAACAGCAGTTCAGCGGTGTAGAAGCGGTCAATATCGCCAACGGGTCGTGGGCCGACATAAAAATCCAGGCTGCCATCCTTGAGTTGCGGCTCCATCGCCGGGAACAGGCCCTCGGTCAGGCTCAGCCGGGCATCGGGGTATTCCTTGCGGAAACTGTCATACACCTGCGGCACCAAGGACAGGAACACGGCGCCGGACAGGCCGGCGCTGACCCTTCCTTCTCCCTTGCCCTTGAGCTGCTCGATTTCCTGCCTGCCCCGCTCGACGTCGTGCAATATCGACCGGGCACGCACCACAAAAGACTGGCCGTAGGCATTGAGCGACACACCCTTGCCATGCCGCTCCAGCAGCGGCACGCCGAGTTCTTTCTCAAGGTCGCGCAGGCCGCGGGTGATGGCCGGCTGGGCCAGGCCCTGTGCACGCGCTGCGCCACGGATGCTGTTGGCGTCGGCCACGGCGACAAGGTTACGCAAATGATGCAACTTCATGTGATGCCTGTTGGGTATCGAAATAATGATTTTGCACTCTTTTGGTTTTTTCCGCTTCAAACTACAGTACGCCAGTCCGGCAGACCGCAGCCGGGCATCACAACAATCTGGAGACAAGCATGAAACAGACATTTGCCGCCCTGACGGCCGCCGCAGGCATGAGCCTTGCCCTGATCGCCGGCCCTTCGCTGGCGCAGACCTTTCCCGCGCAACCCATACGCATCATTTCGCCCTTCCCCGCAGGCAGCGGCCCTGACGCCGTGGCCCGCATCGTTGGTGACAAGCTTGCCGCCAGCCTGAAGCAGCCCATCGTGATCGATCCACGTCCGGGCGCTAATGGTTTCCTGGCTGCCAATGCTGTCAAGGCCGCCGCGCCCACAGGCTACGACCTGTTTCTGGCCGATATCGGCCACCTCACCATCAACCCCTCGCTGTTCAAAAAGCTGCCGTATGACCCCAAGGCCGACTTTGTGCCTGTGAGCGGTGTCTACAGGGCTTCCTTTTTTATTGCCGTGGGCGCCAACAGCCCAATCAAGAACGTGAAGGACCTGATCGCCGCGGCCGCCGTGCCGGGCAGGGTGACCTACGGCTCCAACTCCATCGGCAGCCCCCTGCACCTGGGCGCAGCACAGATCGAGGCGGCCACCAACACAAAGATGGTGCATGTGCCGTACAAGGAAATCTCGCAGCTCTACGCCGCAGTGTCCACCGGTGAAGTCGACTGGGCGCTGGGCAGCATCGCCAGCGCCGGCCCGCTGCTGCGTGCTGGCAAGCTGCGCTTTATTGCCATTGCAGACACCGCCCGTAACGCCACCCTGCCCGATATCCCTACCTTTGACCAGGCCGGCGGCCCACGCCCCCTGTCTGCCAACAGCTGGGTTTCTCTCGTCGCGCCCAAAGGCACACCGCCAGCCGTGGTCACAACACTCAACCGCGCCATCAACGACGCACTGAAGCAGCCTGACGTGGTCGAAAAACTGGCCGGTTTTGGCTTCACGCCGTTTTTGTCCACGCCCGCAGACCTTGCCAAAGTCATAGATACCGACACCGTGTCCAACGCCGCGCTCGTCAAGCGCACCGGCGCCAGTGTGGACTGAACGCAGCGCGACCAGAGAACCAGGAAAGAAACGAATCATGAAAACAACCGACGTTGCCATCATCGGCGGAGGCCCCGCAGGGCTGATGCTGGCCATTGAACTGGGCTGCCGCGGCATTGACTGCGTGGTGCTTGAAGAAGATGTGGCAGCGCCGGATTTCCCCAAGGCCAACGCCACCTCGTCGCGCACCATGGAGCATTACCGGCGACGGGGCTTCTCGAAAAAAATCCGCGCGCTGGGTCTGGAACCCGATCACCCGCAAGACGTTGTCTACTGCACCACGCTTTCGGGCCGGGAACTGACCCGGTTTGCGATTCCCTCGCGCAAGGAAGCACTGAACCGCACATCGTTTGGTGATTACGGCGAAGAGTCCTGGCCGACACCCGAACTGCCGCACCGCAGCCAGCAGATGTTCATCGAACCCATACTGCGCGAGCAGGCGCTGCAACACAAGTCCGTCAAGCTCATGCTGGGCTGGCAGGCCGGCACGATAGACATGGATGCCACGGGAGTGACCATTGCGGCGCACCACACCGTCAACAACGAAGAGATGACCTTGCGCGCCCGCTATGTCGTGGGTTGCGACGGCCCTCGCAGCATGGTGCGCAAGAGCTGCGGCATACGCTACAGCGGCCAGAGCGAAGAGGTGCGCGAATTTTTCGGCGGCCAGATGCTGTCTGTTTTCTTCACATCGAGCTCCCTCTATGATGTGCTCGGCAAGAAGCGAGCGTGGCAATACTGGGCAGTCAATGCGGTCCAGCGCGGCCTGTTGATTGCCATCGACGGCGTGGACAAATTCCTTTTTTGCCTGCAAATGCAGCCAGGCGAGACGCGCGAGTCGGTGGACTATGAAACCGCCATGTTCAAGGCCATAGGCGCAAAGTTCGACTATGAGCTCATCGCCGTCGAGCCGTGGAATGCCGGCTTCACGCTGGTGGCTGATGCTTTCTCCAAAGACCGCGCCTTCATCGCCGGCGATGCGGCCCATCTGTTCACGCCCACAGGCGGCATGGGTTACAACACCAGCGTCGATGACGCTGTCAATCTGGGCTGGAAGCTGGCCGCCGTGGTACAGGGCTGGGGCGGCGAAGGCCTGCTCGACTCGTATCAGGCCGAACGCAAGCCGATTGGCCATCGCAACACCGCATTTGCCCGCTCCATGGCCGACAGCATAGGCGGCATCAAGGTGCCGCCCAATGTCGATGACAACACGCCGGAAGCGGAACAGCTGCGTGAAAAAATGGGCGCAGCGCTATACCAGCATGTCCGCAACGAGTTCAACATTCCCGGCCTGCAACTGGGCCTGCGTTACGAAGGCAGCCCCATCGTGGCGGCAGAGGCCGAGGCGCAGACGCCTGACCAGCCCAACACTTACATACCCACTGCGCGGCCCGGCTCGCGTGCACCGCATATCTGGCTGGGCGATCAGTCCATCTTCGACCTGTTTGGCCGCGACTACACCTTGCTGTGCTTCACCAGCCAGGACAAGGCCTCAGCAGCGCTTGACGCTGCAAACTGGGAAAAAGAAGCCGCCGCGCTCGGCATGCCAATGGAAACCCTCTACTGCGATAACGCCGATGCACGCAAACTCTACGGTGCCGACTGCGTGCTGGTCAGACCCGACCACCATGTGGCCTGGCGCGGTGCCAGGAGTGCAGATGCCCATGCCGTGCTTGCCATGGCTTGCGCGAGACCCGCCAAAGAGCAGCAACGCAAGGCAGCGTGAATCAACAGGACAAGTCATTGACGGAGACAAGGCCATGAGCAAAATTACAAGACGCCAGGCACTGGCAGCCAGCCTGGCCTTCAGCGCCCCCGCATTGACCCCAACAGTTTTTGCCCAGACGTCTGCCAGCAACTTCCCTTCGCGCCCGGTGATGCTGGTCGTGCCGTTTACCCCTGGCAGCGGCAGCGACACCATCTCACGCATCATCGGCCCGCGCCTGGCCGACCGCTGGAAGCAGGCCGTTGTCGTCGAGAACCGCGCCGGTGCCAGCGGCAACCTGGGTGCAGACCGTGTCGCCAAGGCTGCGCCCGACGGCCTGACGCTGCTCATGGCCATCAATACCTTCACCATGACGCCGGCGCTGTACAAGTCGCTGCCCTACAACCCCATCGCAGATTTCACGCCCATCACCAGACTGGCATCGGCAAACTTTGCACTCGTCGTCAACAGCGATGTACCTGCGAAAGACGTCAAGTCACTGGTCGCCTGGGTCAAGAGCCAGCCTGCCGGCAAACTGAATTACGGCTCACCCGGCAACGGCACGCCGCACCACCTGGGCATGGAACTCATGAAGTCCAGCGTCGGCATCGATGTGGTGCATGTGCCGTACAAGGGTATTTCAGGAGCGCTGACCGACCTTCTGGGCGGCCAGGTGCAGATGATGTTTGCCTCTTTCCATTCAGTGTTGCCGCAGGTGCGGGCCGGCAAGCTGCGCATGCTGGGCCTGACCGGCGCCACCCGGTCCACGTTGCTCCCCGATGTCCCCACGTTCCGCGAACAGGGCCTGACGGTGCTGGAGGCCGTTGATGCCTGGTACGCGGTCATGGCACCCGCCGGTGTTGCCCCCGCCCTTGCAGAGCGCCTGCACAGGGATTTTGTCGAGGTCATGCAGGAGGGTGACGTGCGCAGCAAACTTGCCGAGCAGGGGCTCATCGTACAAACAGGTACCCCAGCCGAATTGCGTGACCTGATTGCCAGCGACATTGCCCGCTGGAAAAAGGTGGTGGCCGACGCCCGCATACAGGCCGAATAGGAAAGCAGCAGTGTCTGCTGTGGCAAAGCGTTTTCGATGATGCAGTTGCTGGACTAGCTGCGGGCTCTTTTGCCTCACAATCCGGCCATGAACAAAGCCACCGGACTTGACCGCCTCGACTTTCTTCTGATCTTCGAGGCCATTCTTGAACAGAAAACCATCACCAGGGCGGCTGACAGGCTGGGCATCAGCCAGTCAGCGCTCAGCCATGCACTGACACGCCTGCGCGGCAAATTCAATGACCCGCTGTTTGTGCGGACTGGCACCACCATGCAGCCCACGCCGCTGGTCATCGGCCTGTCCGAGCCACTTCAGCGATCCATGGCCATCGTGCGCAACGAAATCATGTCGGCCGCACAATTTGACCCGGCAACGACAACGCGCACTTTCAAATTGTGTGTCAATGAGGTGGGTGCGTTTCTGCTGGCGCCTAAAGTCATCAGGATGCTGCAGAAAAGCGCGCCGCATGCTTCACTGACACCGCTTGAAATTCCGCGCGCAGATATCTCCGGGGCGCTGGAGTCCGGGCGCGTCGATCTGGCGATTGGCCATTACCCGGAACTGAAAACCGGCATCTACCAGCAGCTGCTGTTCAGGCGCAGCTACGTTGCCATCGTGCGCAGGAACCACCCGTACATAGGGGCCAGCATGACGGACAGGCAGTTCTTCCAGACACCGCTGATCCGGTGCACAGCGACGGTGGCCATCAGCCAGTGGCTGGACCATCGGTTTACCGTCGCCGGGCAGCCCCAGATCATCGCGCTCGAAACGCCCTACGTCATGGCACTGGCCACGCTCGCGGTGGCCACGGACTGGATGGCATTTGTGCCTGAGGAGCTCGTCACCGCGCTGAAAAACATCGCCGCCGTAAAAGTGGTCAATGTGCCGCACAAGCCGCCCGTTCTGGACCTGAAGCAGCACTGGCACAGGCGCTTCAAGGACGACGGCGCCAACAAGTTCCTGAGGCAGATCGTGCATCAGGCGCTGTATGAATAGGTTTACCACGGTATGCACAAATGTCATTTGGCGTATGAATCAAACCTGATTGACGCATAGTTGGGCACTCCATACGATGCAGGCCAGCACCATCGCCTGCATCAAAAAAATGGAGACAACATGTTCAAGCCCCGTAGCCGCGCGCTGATTGCCGCAGCTTTTTTCGCATCCTTCTGCCTGGCATCCGCCCATGCACAGGCACCGCTGACGGCAGCAGCGCCACCGCCAGCGACCTTCCCGACGCAGACCGTACGCATCATTGCGCCCTTCTCGCCCGGCAGCGGGCCTGACACTGCGATGCGCATCGTGGCGGACGAGCTTGCAAAACAGTGGAAGCAGGCGGTCATCATCGACAACCGCACCGGGGCCAGCGGCATCATTGCGGCGACAGCCGCCAAAGCAGCCGCCCCCACGGGTCATGAGCTGCTGCTGGCCGATGTCGGCCACATGTCGGTCAACCCCTCCATGTTTAAAAATCTTTCCTATGATCCCAAGGCGGACTTCTTACCGGTCAGCACGATTTTCACGACCGCGTTTTTTGTGGCGGTCAGTTCCCAAAGCAAAATCCAGAGCATGAAGGAGTTGATAGCGCAGGCCGCCGCCAACCCCGACAAGGTCTCTTACGGTTCGTTTGCAGTCGGCTCAATCGGCCACCTGGGCGGCGCGCAACTGGAAGCGGCCACCGGCACAAAAATGGTCCATGTCGCATTCAAGGAGGCCTCACAGCTGTACACCTCCATTGCGGCGGCCGACGTGACGTGGGGACTGGCCAGCATCGGCTCGGCGGGAGCGCTCTACAAGGCTGACAAACTCAGGTTTATAGCCGTGGCCGACAGCGTTCGATCACCCATTCTTCCCGCGGTGCCCACTATCCGTGAATCCGGCGGACCGGATGGCATCAACGGCAAAACCTGGGTCGCCCTGTTCGCACCCAAAGGCACGCCCACAGCCGTCACCGAGCGTATACAGCGCAGTGTTGCAGCCATCCTCAGGCAGCCTGAGGTGATGGAGAAGTTCCGCGCGGCGGGGCTGCTCGCCAGCAGCAGCACGCAGGCCGAGCTGGCCACCCTGGTTGAACGGGATGCCGGTTACTACGGCGCACTCGTCAAACGCACCGGCGCCAGCGCCAACTAAAAAAACATGCCCGGCATGGTCCCGCATGTCGCGGGCCGGGCCGGGCTGCCTGCAATACATCCATGAACACTTCAAGACCCGCCATTCTCATCACCGGCGCAGGACGCGGCATAGGCGCCGCGACCGCGCTGCTCGCGGCTTCACGTGGCCATCCCGTGTCACTGTTGTACCGGGACCGCAGCGGTGATGCGCAAAACGTCGTCAACACCATTGAAGCAGCTGGTGGCCGCGCACTGGCGTTGCAGGCTGATGTCGGCATTGAAGCGGATATCTGCAACGCTTTCGACAAGAGCATGGCTCACTGGGGCAGCCTGGGCGGGCTGGTCAACAACGCCGGCATGAACGGCGGGCTGTCGGCCGTGTCAGGCGTGAGTGCCGAGCAGCTGGCGCGGCTTTTTGCGGTCAACGTTTCGGGGGCTTTCCTGTGTGTGCGTGAAGCCTGCAAATACATGACGGCGGGCGGCGCCATCGTGAACGTCTCGTCGCGCGCAGCCTGCCTTGGTGCGCCGCATACCTGGGTGCACTACGCGGCGACCAAAGGCGCACTGGACACCATGACCATAGGGCTGGCGAAAGAGCTCGCACCCCGGGGCATACGCGTCAATGGCGTGCGCCCCGGCTTTATCGATACCGAGATACATGCCCAGCGGCCAGAACACACGCTTGACGCGCTGGTCAAAACCGTGCCTCTGGGCCGCATGGGCACACCGGCCGAAGTGGCACAGGCCATTGCATGGCTGCTCTCGAACGAAGCGTCGTATGTGACGGGCGCCACACTGGATGTCGCCGGCGGCGCATGACCACACTTTCCGATTTTTCAATTTCAACAACTCTCCCAAAGGAAAAAAATGGCTACGACCAAAGACTTCAATTTCACGGCAAAACTCGACATCTTCGACTCCGACAAGGCCCGTGCCAACTACCAGATGTTCTGCGACCACGCGGTTGCCGAATGGGGTGGTGACCTGGACGCCACCATGAAGACGGTGTCAAAAGACAACCCCTTCCAGATCTTCCAGACCACCGGCGCCGAGGTCTGGGGCTATGAAAATGTGCGCGAGTTTTACCGCGACCGGCTGGTCACCTTCACCGGCCAGGGCTTTCACGCCAAACAATGGGTTTTTACCGACGATGTAGCCGTAGGCCGCGGCTGGTTCAAAGGCAGTCCCAAAGGGATGTTCTTCGGCACCATGACTTACGGCAAGCCGCTGTTTTTTGCCATGACCTTATGGCTTTACTTTGACGAACACAGCCTGATTCGTGGCGAGACAGCCTATTCGGACGGTGCAGAGCTGCACAGGCAGATCCGCGAAGGTCAGGACGGCGATGTGAGCCGGGAGCTGTATTGATGCCTGCCACACCGTACACCCGCAACACTCCGGCATATCCTGCAGAAGGCTGGATCACGCTGGCAACTGATGATGGACACACGCTGGATGCCTTCCAGGTCGTGCCCACCGCCCCCAAAGGCAGCGTCGTCGTACTGCAGGAGATTTTTGGGGTCAACCCACATATACAGCACGTCGCAAGGCAACTGGCCGCGCTGGGTTACGCCGCGATCGCGCCAGCCATGTTTGACCGCCTGCAAAAAAAAGTGTCGCTGCCTTATGACAAAACCGGCATTGAGCAGGGCAAGACATTGATGGGTGGCATGTCCCTTGATGTCGCAATGCACGATGTTGCTGCTGCCGTGAAGCATTCGGCACCGTTTGGCGCCGTCGCTGTGCTGGGTTTTTGCTGGGGCGGCTCGCTGGCCTGGCTGGCTGCGGGTCGTTTGCCGGTTGCAGGCGCCATTGCCTACTATGGCGGTCAGATAGGCGCACTGCTTGACCATGCGCCCAACAGACCCATGCTGACGCACTTCGGCGAGCTGGACGCCTCCATTCCCAAAGAGGTCGCTGGCGCCGTAACGGAGCGATTCGGCACAGTGGTCAACCACCTCTACCCCGCCGGCCACGGTTTCAATTGCGATGAGCGTGCGAGCTTCGATAAAGCCAGCTCAGCCCTGGCATGGCGCAGGACCAATGGATTCCTCGACGCCATCATCTGACCTGCCAGCTAACGGCAAGACTGAAGGATACCAAGGCCCTTCACGGGGTGTACACCCGGAAGTACGCCACAGGAAAAAGCCGGGAGATTTCCCGGGGCTTCAGCCTTTGGCCAGGCCCAACTCCCGCTCCCACAAGGCCCAGGCGCGGCCTATCTGTGAATCGTTGGCAGCAGCGGCCAGTGCACCTTCGGCTTCAGTCAGGTACTGCACTTCCCCGAGCTTCATGCCTTCTGCCTGCAGTTTGGCATTCAGCTCGGCGTAAACCGCCCGGTACACCGCCTGCTCGATGGAGCCGCCAGCCACCGTGCTGCCATGGCCACGCATTAATACGCAAGCGCAATTACCCATGGCGGCCGCCAGGGCCTTGCCAAGTTCAGGGCTGCGTATAAGCAGGTCGCTTTCACCGGCGGTGTCGCGAATCTCGAAATGCGCAGAGCCGCTGCCCAGAAAACCCGACATGTGAAACACCGGCCGAAGGCGCTGGCCTGTGATGCCAAAGGGAATCACACTGGGTGAGTGGCTATGCACCACTGCGACGACTTCAGGCCTTGCGCGGTAGATTTCGCTGTGGATGAAGCGCTCAAGATAGGGGTTGCCGTCTACCGGCGTGAGCGGCTCGCCGTCAAGGTTGTAGCAACCAATGTCGCTGGCGTCGACCAGCGCAGGCGCGCGGCTGCGCGACAGCAAAAACACATCGGGCGTGCTGTTGTGGCGCACGCTGATGTGGCCAAAACCATCGACCACGCCGCGCGCATACAGGATGCGGTTGGCAAGTGCGAGCTTGCGTACCAGTTCGGCATCCGGAGCGATGACGGTGCTCATGCCGCGGGAGCTGCAGCGGGCGTGCCCTGCAGCATCTGCAGCACCCAGCCGGAAGGACCATGCTCCCACACCGCCAGATAAGTGTTGAACACGCTCCGGCGGTTGCTGCCATCCCTGCCGGTCACGGTCGCGCGCATCGCGGCACTCACGAGACCGACCGTACCAATTACACGGGCCGAGGGCGACACGAATTCAACCGTCTCGTAGCGGAGGTCACCGCTGGAGAGTTTCTTGAGGTAGCTCTGCTTGCTGTCCATACCGCCTGTGGAATGCACGTACGCCAGGCCATCGGCCAGCATGCTTTCCAGCTTGCCAATGTCGTTGTCAAGCATGGCCTGACGGCGGGCTTCTTCTGCGGCCAGCAGGCCTTGTTCATTGTTGGTTGTCATGTTTTAAAACTTTGTGGAATCAGGAGCTATGGAATTTACCAGTATGCCAACCTTGCCGACTTCGATCTCCACGGTGTCACCGGGTTTCATCCACACCGGCGGTACGCGCTTGGCGCCCACGCCGCCCGGCGTCCCTGTCACGATGACATCTCCCGGCTGCAGCGAGGTGAAGGCCGAGATGTATTCAATCAGTACCGGAATGCTGAAGATCATGGAGGCCGTGGTGGTCTTTTGCATGACCTGTCCGTTCAGGCGCGTTTCCAGCGTCAACTCTTCGCCATCTGCAATCTCGTCGCGCGTCACCATCCAGGGACCGAAAGCGCCGGTACCGGTGAAGTTCTTCCCAGCGGTGAACTGCAGCGTGTGCTTTTGCCAGTCGCGCACCGAGCCGTCGTTGTAGGCGCTATAGCCAGCAACGTAATTCCATGCGTCGGCTTCAGCGATGCGGCGCCCTGCCTTGCCGATGATGACTGCAATCTCCCCTTCGTAATCAAGCTGGGTGGACTCTGCAGGCATGAGGATAGGCTGCTGGTGACCTGCCTGCGACTCGCCTACGCGCAGGAAGAGCAGCGGGAATTTGGTCGGGTCGCGTCCGGTTTCAACGCGGTGCTCTTCGTAGTTGTGGCCGACGCAGAAGATCTTTCCGGGTTCTGGAATGACGGGCAGGAAGGTGATGTCGGCCAGCCTGATGGCTGCGCCTGTTGTTCCTGAAGCGGCTTCATCCAGTTTGCCGGCCTGCAATGCGCTGAGCAGCGTGGGGTATTCGCCGCTGGTAGCGGGGTTCACGGCATCGCCGTTGACAACGCCCCAGCCGGGTTTGTTCTGGTGCAGGAAGCTGATAACTTTCATGAGATCTTTCTTTTGTCGTTGTCGATTGAGGTTCAGGAGACAAGGGTTGAGGTGGTGCTGGCGTATTGCGCGAGCAGGCGCTGTATGCGGGCATGACTGTGGGTGGCTGCGTCGGCATAAGCCAGCACGTAGCGGTCTGGCCTCAGCAGCACCGCATCGGCCCCTGCACTGCGCAGTATGTTCTCAAGCGTGCCTGTGAAGTCCTGTACAACCATGTCAGGTACCGCCACATCACCGGGCTGCCTCAGGAAGTCATCGCTTTTGGCAACCACTGCCACGTGTTTGCAGGCAAGACCCGCCGCACGGAACTTATCCAGCAAGCCAGCACCCGTGCTGCCCGCAAGGGTCAGCAGGGCAAAGCCGTCGCCCAGCACGTCGTCAAGCAGCGCATGCGCGCCGCCCGGCAACTCGATCATGGGCTGGGGCAACAACTGGCCGGCAGGCACAGCGGCATCCCGGGCCTCGCCAGCCACGAAGAAGCCTTCGAAAAAGCGCGGCTTGGGCTTGAATTTAAGCTGCAGTACGTAGTCACGAACAGGCTTGTAGATACTGGCAACCCTGAGCGCGCCCTGGGTCAGCATGGCGGCCAGCGTTGATTTGGGCTGCATGAACTGGCCTATGCGCACGGCCATCTGTATCAGTGACCATGCGTGCGGTTTACGCTCCGGCTCATACGTATCGAGCAGTGATTCGGGCATCTGTCCCCTGACCACTGCAGCCAGCTTCCACGCCAGGTTGGCAGCGTCGCGCACGCCGCTGTTCATGCCCTGCCCTGCAAATGGCGGCGTCAGGTGGGCTGCATCGCCGGCCAGAAACACCCTGCCAACCCGCCAGCGTTCCGCCACCCGCGCATGGAAGGCGTAGACCACCTTGCGCGCAATCGCGAGTTGCGCGTCTGCCGGCTCGCGCGCACGGATGAGGCTGCGCACCACATCTTCTTCAATGATTTTTTCAGGGTCTTCACCCTCATGCAGCATGAACTCATAACGCAGCGTGCCCTCGGGCCCCGGCAGGCGGATCGCCGGGCGCACGGGGTCGCAGTAAGTGCGGGTGTGGCGAAATGCCGTACTGCGGTTGAGCAGGTCGACAATGAGCCACTTCTCGTCATAGGTACTGCCGGTGAGCTTGATGCCCAGTTGCTCGCGCACCGGGCTTCTGCCGCCGTCGCATGCAATCAGCCACTGGCAGCTGATATGTTTTGTCTCTTCGCCATGGCGAAGTTCCAGATGTACGGCGTCACCCGCCAGTCCTTCATCACGAAAGCCCACCAGCTCGTGGCCGAACCAGATGCCGGTATGGCCAAAGCGCTGCAGGCCATCACGCAACTGCCCGACCAGTACCTGCTGGCGAAAGGCGTTGCGTTTGGGAAAGCCGTTTTCCATCGAGCTGGGCTCTATGCGCGCAAACTCCCTGTTGCGCCACGAGTAGTAGTGCACCCCATAACCCTGCACGACACTGGGCAGCACGGCGTTGATCAGCCCCGTCGCCTGGACGGTGCGCAGGCTTTCGTCATCAATCGTGACGGCACGCGGCTCGCCCACGGTATTGGTGCTGCGTTCTATCACCAGTGTCTGGATGCCATGCACACCCAGCAGGTTGGCGAGCATGAGGCCGGTAGGCCCGGCGCCAATGATCACGACCGGGAAATGATTCCCGCCAGCGATCTTGAGCAGTGATTCGGCGGACAGGGGGGCGTTCATGTGGTCTCCGTTTTCTTCATCGCGCGGGCTTTCTCGCGCTGGTCCTGCAGGCGGCCTTCGATGCGGCCGGCAGCGCTCTGCAGGCGGCTCAAGGTGCTCTTGCGAAGGGTATCAGTCATCAATGCCACCGGCATGACCACACTCAGGCTGCCGAGCAGATTCTCACCGTCGCGCAGCGGCACGGCAAAGCCCATGGCATCGGGGTCTACCTCGCCTTCGGTGACGTAATAGCCCACATCACGAATGCTGCGAAGCACCTTCACAAGCTGCGCAAAGTCGTCGGGCAAACCTGCGGCAATCAGCGTCTTGCGCTCGGCCGTCCAGAGCTGCTTGAGCTGGGCTTGAGGCAGGCAGGCCAGAATGATTTTGGAAGTCGCACCACGGTACAGCGGCATGGCTCGGCCGCGTTCATAACTCACCGACAGTGCAGGGTTATGACCATTGACCTGCTGTATGCACATGACCTTGTGGCCGTGAAAACGGCAAAGCAAAATAGCGCCGCCGGTCTCGCCGGCAAGCCGGTCCAGCAACTCCCCGGCGGCCTGGATCAGCGGATCGGCCAGGCGGATCTGCCTGTCCAGTTCAACGACCTTGGGGCCCAGCACATAACCCCGGTCAGCCACGCGCTCTATCAAGCCGGCGGCAGCCAGTTCGCCAAGGTCGCGATACACGCTGGCGCGTGACACGGCCAGTTCCCTGATCAGCCATTCTGGCGTGATGACGGGCCTGTCCTGCGAGAACAGACCCAGGATGCTGAGGGCGCGGTTGGTGCCGGGCATGTTGCTGTCCGTTTCAGCTGCGCAGGAAAGCCATGCCCCAGAGGTTGAGCGTGCGCTCTTCATGCGCCCACTGGCCTGCAGGGCGGCCCGGCTCGCAGTGCTCGATTTCTGCTGAAATTTCCGCCAGGTTGCCGTCCGGGTCACGCACCATGAAGAACACATCATTGCCGGGGCCGTGGCGGCCAATGCCCCAGACGATGGGCACCTTGATGGCCGCCATGTGGTCACCCCAGACCCGCATGCTCTGCCAGTCCGGCGCTTCGAAAGACTGGTGGTCAAAGCAGCTGACAGGCGCGAAAAACAGCGCCAGCGAGTGGTGCAGCGCATCGGTCCGCAGGAAGCAGGCGCGCAACACGCCTTCAGGGTCCTTCACCGCATCGGACAACACAAAGCCCAATTGCTCTGTGTAGAAAGCCAGCATGGCCGGCAGGTTGGTCGTGCGCATGCCGAAATGCTGCAGCGTGGCCGGCGGCAGGGCTGCCGAAGCACCCTCAACTTTCACCGGCACTGGTGGCGTGAATACCATGATGTTGCCGTCCGGGTCCTTCAGGGCAATCGCATCCTTGCAGGCCGACATGGCTTCGGGCACAGGGTGGTGCTCAAGGCCCTTTACTCTTTGAGTGAAGGCTTTCCATGCCGCATCAGTCTGCAGGCCGTAGTGTGCGTATTTGAGGCGGCTGGCCTCGCCTTTCGACAGTTGCAGGGTGCGGGCAGGACCACGGCAAATAAAGCCGTCGCCCGCCGGGATTTGTGTCATCCCATAGGTGCCGCTGTAAAAGCGTGCCGCCTGCGCGGGGTCAGGCGAGGTGATGTGAAGACTTTGGAGTGAGGCTTGCAGTTCCATGGATGGCGCTCTGGTGATGAATCAATGTCACCACTGTCGCCGCCCGATCAAACCCTGTCAATCAAAAATCTCACCCAGTGAGAATCCTGGATGTTTGAGGCATCAGATCGTGATGTCTGCGCTCAAGCCGGCAACCGCAGCTTCGCTGGCCGTTGTAAAGACCAGCATTGCGTGTTGAAGGGTGGGCAGATCAGCCGGTGTGTACTGCATGCGCAAATAGGATTTGCCCCGCAGGATCATGAGAATGAAAGGTACCTCGTCAGCCGGTGCGGGCTTTGGCCAGGACATCAGCAGTTCTGCCACCTTGGCGGTCACAAGTTGCTGGGCCTGCTCTTTCTGGTCGGCCAGCACCGAATACCGATCCCAAAACCCCTCAGGCATACCGTCCCACCCGGCTTCGGGGTACATGGCGAGCCAGCGCATCTCTTCGGGCAGGCTGGGGTCAGCTGTGGTCTGCAGGGTGTCGGTGTACATCTCATAAGCCTTTTTCTCAAGTGCTTCCTTGAGTGGCCGGTTCATGATGAGAACGGATGCGTCGTCATTGACCTTGAGCTCGCCGCGCGCCCGGAGTTCTTCGCCGCGGATGTAATCGCGCGAGGACTTGCCGCGCTCAAGCTTGAAGGGTTTGCCAGAGACCCTGCCGCTCAGCGCGAAACCCCTGCCCTCGCCAAAACCTTCATAGGTAAACCCCAATCCGCCAGCCCATTCTGCAACCGGCTCCAGTTGGCCAGCCGGCTGAACCAAAGGCTGCGTTTCGGGTTTACCGGGACTGCCCAGGACTTTCTTGAGCCTATCAAACATGGTTTGGGGGTTTCTCTTGAAGTTCAGCAAACATCATAGTGTTGATGGATTGGGGCGTGTCAACAATTAAACCAGTGATCAAAGTTTCTTCATGGCCCATAACAAATGGCGACAAGATCCAGGTCAGGCTGGAGGAATGCGGCATCAGGCTTGCCCGGACGGCTATTGGCGCGGGATTTGCTTGTAGTGGTAAACACTGCTTTCCGGGTCGCCCGACCTGCGGATCATTGAATTATCCTTGGGCAGCAATTGCCCCGTAAGCCGCACTCTAAAAGGTTTTCATCATGGAGAGAAGTGCTCCCATACGATCCATCTGCCGCAGCATTGCCGTGCTGCAGGCCATCAACCGCGCGGGTTCGCTGACCCTGCAGGAAATCTCACGCAACGCCGATATCCCCTACCCCACCGCCTTTCGCATCATCCAGACGCTGGTGCATGAGGGACTGGTCGAATGCGAGCCTCACCGCAAACGTTACCGGGCTACCGCGCTGACACAGTCGCTGTCACTGGGCTTTCGCGACAGCGGCAAGCTGGTGGAGCATTCGCACTCGCCTATCGTTGCCATGACGAAAAAAATCGGCTGGCCCATGTCACTGACGACGCGTGCGGGCCAGACCATGATGGTCAGGGACTCCACTCACCTGCTGACCTCGCTGACGTTCAATAATTACTACCCCGGCTACACCCTGCCCATTCTGGGATGCTCATCAGGGCACGTGTACCTGGCCTACTGCGATGACGAGGAGCGCACAAGCATCCTCAACGGTATCAAGACCCTGGGCGACGAGTCGCCCATGCTGAAACTGTTCGAGTCGGGCAGCCTTCGTACCGTCATACGTGAAAACGGTTATGCAACCATTGACCGGAACCGGAACAATGCCAACCCTGGCAAGACATCTTCGATTGCCGTGCCGGTGTTTGAAAACGGCCATATTGCAGGCGCGTTGACGCTGATCTTTTTCTCGTCTGCGATGGCACCCACTGAGGCAGTGGCGCGCTACATGGACGACCTCAAGGAAACGGCCCGAAAGATCGGGATGGCCGTCAGCGACCCCGACTTTGACCCGCATGCCGAATTGATTGAGGAAGAAAGCCCCGAACCGGAATTGCAGCCGGAAGCTTTCGCCGAAGCTGACTAACAGCACACTGCTGCAGGCGAGGCGTGGCCCGCCTCCGCTGGTTCCCGTTATTTCAACTGGCCAGGCATGTGGCTTTCATGATTTTCGAGATACCACGCAGCCAGCTCTTCACGCTTGGGCCACCAGACGCCTTTGGTGCCCTTTACATGTTCGATGAACTCGCGCAGCGCGCGAATACGGTGTGCACGGCCGGACACGTGCGGGTGCAGACCCACATTCATCAGGCGTCCGCTTTTGGCGCCTTCTGCATGCAGCACATCAAACTCCTCTATCAGCGCATCACGGAACTCATCTGTCGTGTAGTTCTTGCGGGTGATGAAGGTAAAGTCGTTGATCTCGTTTGAATACGGCGTTGAAACGATGGGGCCGTGCGGCGTCTTCAGCAGGTAGGGCTGGTCATCGTTCATGATGTCGCAGTAAAAGGTGCAACCGTACTCTGCCAGGATGTCCGCAGTCTGGGTTGTGCCGCGCAGGCTGGATGACAGCCAGCCTTTTGACTTGCGCCCGGTGAACTTTTCGAACTGCTCCAGTGATCGCAGCACGATGTCGCGCTCCTTGAGCGGGTCTTTGGCAAAGTCAGACAGCAGTTCGCCCTGCTCCCAGTTATGGCACAGCAATTCCCAGCCGCGTTCAAGCACGGCATCTGTCATGGCCTTGCGGCGCTCAAAGGTCACGGCATTGGTGGTGCACGACGCAGCCACACCCAGTTCATCAAACAGCTCTATCAGGCGCCAGATGCCGACACGCTGGCCGTATTCGCGCCAGCTGAAGTTGGGAAAGTCAGCCGTGTCACCCGGCAGGATGTCAGGCAGTATGGCCGGGCCGCCAGCATAGTAGGGCTTGGTGGTGGGCTTGGTCAGGTCCCAGGTTTCAAGGTTGAATGTCAGGATCAGCGCCAGCTGGGCACCGCCGGGAAACCTCAATGGCTGGCGCTGGGAGATGGGAATGTAGTTGTAATCCATGGTGTTCAGTGTTCCAGAAAGAGTGATCCAAAGTTTTCAAGCTTGTCGTTGATGCCCATGCTGCGCAGGGCATGCCAGTAAGTCGCGGTGTTGATGGCGATGACGGGCTTTTCAAGCCAGAACTCGGCGATACCGGCAACACGGGCAAAAGCGAGATTGGTGCCGCACTGGACGATGGCGTCGGCGCCCTCGCTCAACTCTTCAACTGCACGTTTAAGAGTGCGCGGCGTTTCATGCGCAATCAGCATCGGCGAAGGCGATTTGAGGCCCTTGATCTGCGTGACTTCATAACCCAGGTCTTCAAAAAACTTTTGAACCTGCGCGTCACCCACAGGCATGTAGGGCGTGAGGATGCCTATCTTTTTGATACCGCCATAAGCCTTGAGCGCCGCGTCAACTGCAGTCGACCCCATGACGACAGGCACGCCGCCCGTGCGCTCCAGCATTTTTTTATGCAGGCGGTCAGCGCCGTCAGCACCATCCCAGAACGTCTCCGCCGACATGCCCATGATCAGGCAGCCCGGCGACATGGTCATGGAGACATCCACGGCATCCAGGGTGGCGTTGCGTATGTTGTGGAGCATGACCATAAAGGAGTCATCGTCTGCCACTTTTGTATCGGGAATGGCGATACGGCAGAAATGGTTGGTCACGCCCATGGGCCGCATGCTGTCGTATTCGGGCTGCACGCTGGTGTTGGTGGATGGCGCAATCACTGCAAATTTCGTGCGCCAGCCCAATGTATCAGTCATAAGTTTCCTTTCGCTGGCAGCCATGATGAGACGTCGGTCACTTCATTGGCAAGGCGAATTATGAAAATGTTCGAAGGATGAATATTTCCCGGTTTGACAGCCCACCAGCCTGATTGCTCTCGCAGTGCGAACAATGCCGCGTTTGCCGGTGGCCATGGCCAGGACAAGCGTTTAACGTCCGGCCAGCGCCCATCAACACAGACAAAACCACAGAAAGATTCATCACGCATGGAACACTATCAGGTCATCATTGCCGGAGCCGGCCCCGTTGGTAGCGTCGCAGCCTACCGGCTGGCCGAACGCGGCATCAAGGTGCTGCTGCTGGAAAGCGAGCCAGGCGTCAAGGAGGACATGCGCGCTTCCACCTTCCACGCCAGTACCCTGGAAATGATGGAAGAGCTGGGCGTTCTCGATGACCTGCTGGCCCAGGGGCTCAAAGCCCCGGTTTACCAGTACCTGAACCGCCAGACCGGCAAGGCCCTGACCCTGGACCTGACGGAAGTGGCCGACGTCCTCAAACATCCCTACCGCCTGCAGTGCGAGCAGTTCAAGCTGGCCCGCCTGCTTTACAAAAGACTGGCCGACCACCCCAATGCCACTGTTCTGTATTCCCACCGGGTGGTGCATTTCTCCCAGGACGATAAGGGCGTGACCGTGCATGCCGAAAACCCGTTCGAGATTGCACACTTCACCGGCGACTACCTGATTGCCGCCGATGGGGCCAGCTCGCTGGTGCGCAAATGGCTGGGCGTGAAGTTTGAAGGCTTCACCTACCCGGAAAAATTCCTGACTCTTTCTACGGAATGGCCACTGGAAAAGCACTTCGACAAGCTGCCTTATGTCAGCTACGTCGCCGACCCGACGGAATGGTGCGTGCTGCTGCGCGTTCCCACCTTGTGGCGCGTGCTGGTGCCCGCCGCGGAAAGCCAGAGCGACGAGTACCTGCTCTCAGATGAGAAAAAGAACGCCATATTCCAGGGGCTCATCGGGCATGGCGAGGAAGTCAAGACAAAACACCGCACGATTTACCGGGTTCACCAGCGCGTGGCCACCACCTTCAGGGTTAACCGGGTTCTGCTGGCCGGCGATGCGGCACACCTGAACAATCCTCTGGGTGGCCTGGGCATGAACTCCGGCATCCACGACGTCTGGAACCTCACGGACAAGCTGCTGCAGATCTTCCAGCAGGGCGGCAACGCGGATGCATTGCTGGATCTTTACGACCGCCAGCGGCGCACCATCATGAACGAGTTTGTGCAAACCCAGACCATCAAGAACAAGAAAGCGCTTGAAACCAGCGCCGAAAACCGGCAATCCCAGGCCGAAAGCGAGATGGCCCGCATTGTGGGCGACCGCGAAGCACGCCGCAATTACATGCTGGAGCAATCCATGCACAACAGCCTGAAACGCGCCGAGGCAATTATTTGAAGCCCTTCCGGACCTGGCATAGCCAAAATTCGCAGAGCGAATACTTCCAATTGAATACCCGTAAAAAGAGCGTTTTCAGAGGGGCCGGGGTTAGTATTTATTCAGGCTCACGCCCGCGTGTGATTGATGCATTTCCCGTATTTTTTGCAATAACGCCTTGACCCGATGACCCTTACCTAACCGGACTAACTGGAGATCACCATGAAACTGAAATTTCTCAAGACCCTGCTGGCCTCATCGGCCCTGCTGCTTGCGGGAGTTGCAAGCCCTGCATTCGCCCAGCAAGGCGTGACCGCGCAGGAAATCACCATAGGTGCGCTCGGTCCCCTGACCGGCAGCACGGCTTTTATCGGTGCGCCATCGCGCGACGGCATGCAGATGGCTGTGGACACCATCAACAAACGCGGCGGCATCAACGGCCGCAAGCTCAAGCTCGTGTTCGAACACGCCTTCTCCCCTGCGGAGAGCGTGGCCGCCGCCAAAAAGCTGGTTGAGCAGGACAAGGTTTTTGCACTCGTTCTTGCATCCGGTTCGACCGGCGCTGCTGCGGCCGCAGACTATGTGCGCAGCGCAGGCGTACCGACATACAACCTGTTTGGCTCCACCCCGGTGATTCGTGAACCGTTTGCTGCCAACGTCTTCCACGGTGCCGTTGCCAGCACCGAAGTGACTGCCGGTGCTCTGGTCGCGCAACTGGCCCGTGCCGGCGAGAAGAAACCCCAGCGCGTCGGCGTGCTTGTCGGCAGCTATGCCTATCCCCAGGCCAATCTGGCCGTGCTGAAGCCCCTGCTTGAAAAGCAGGGCGTGGCGCTGACCCTGGAAACCTTTGACCAGAACGCCAAGGACTTCACCGCCCAGCTCGTGAACCTCTCGCGAAACAAGGTTGATGCCGTCGTGGTGCTGGGCAGCTTCACCGAGGCCGGTTTTGCGATCAAGCAGGCGCCGCAGGTCGGCCTGATGAATGTTCGCTGGGTACTGGATGGCTCGGCTGTGAACAACGCCATCATCCCCATCATCGGCAATGCCGACGGCATTCGCGGTTACTACAACGCGCCCTACTACCCCGGCCAGAATGCCAAACCGATGGAAGATTTCGAAGCCCTCTGGAAAACCACCTATGGCACCCCGCCGCAAGGCCGCCCCAACCTGTTTGACATCGTGGGCTACGGCTCGACCTTTGTGCTGGCACAGGCGATACAGGCAGCCGGCAACGACCTCACCTGGAAGGGCCTGATCGGCAAGTGGGACACCCTCAAAGGCGCAGCGCCTTCAAAAATGGGCGGCTTTGACGTGATCTACCCCGAGACCTTCACCCCCAAAGACCACCAGGGCAACAAGCTGCTGGGCGCTACCGAAGTCGTCAAGAACAAGTGGGTGGTGGTGAAGTAAATGCGAGAAGACCCGATACCGAAAGCCAGCACTGCCTTGAGCCATGAGAGCCATCTGTCATGACTGAATTTGCCCTCATCATCCTTGGCGGCTTGAAGTTCGGGTCCATCTACGCCCTGGCCGCGCTCGGCCTGGTCGTAATACACAAGGCCACGCGCACCGTCAACTTTGCGCATGGCGCCTTTGTATTGCTCGGCGCGTTCGGCGCCTTCTACATACAGGTCGACAAAAGCTGGCCGGCCTGGGTCGCCTACCTGATCGTTCCCATCGTGGTCGGCATTTTTTCTTCGGCCATTGAAGTGGTCATACTGCGCCCCCTGCGCCGGGCAGACCTGTTCACGGTGGTCATTGCTACGGTGTTTCTGGGTGTCGTCATTTCCGAAGGTTTCCGCCTGACTTACAAGGCAGAAATCCTCGCTGTACCGTCCACCTTCACAGGTGCCCCCTTCTTTATCGGTCCTGTCATCCTCACTCAGGATGCGCTGTGGACAATCTGCGGCGCCATTGTGGTGAGCGCCGCCTGCATTGCCATCTTCCGCTATGCCAAGGCGGCGCGCGGCATGCGTGCCATGGCCGCCAATTACCGGGGCGCGCAGCTCTGCGGCTTTTCTGTTGACAAAACCTATGCGCTGGCCTGGTTCTTTGGCGGCGCCATTGCCGGTATTGCCGGTGTGTTTGCGGCACCCGCCAAAGGTGTATCGCCAGAGCTGTCCATCATCGTCATCGCATCGGCATTTGTGGCGGCTGTGATCGGCGGCTTCGACAGCCTCAAGGGCGCCATCTACGGCGGCCTGCTGTTGGGCCTGATTGAAACCCTGGCCGCTGCCTATGGATCCAGCGCCCTGAAGAGTGCGATCAGCTTCCTTGTGCTGTTTGCCGTCATGCTGTTCCGGCCCGAAGGCCTTTTCCCTGAAGCGAAGAAACGACATGTCTGAGGACATCACCCTTGCCCATAAAAAGCCGGCCATGACGTCAAAGAGCATTGACAGCAGCCACGATAAAAGCCGGCTGCTTGCCCAGTGGTTCAAATGGTTTGCACCGTCGCTCTGCGTGCTGGGCGTCTTCCTGATTGCGACCCAGGTTGGCACCTATCCGCAATATGTGGCGACGCTCCTGGTGGTGTCCATGCTCATAGGGACCGCCCTGACGGTGCTGGTGGGTTTTGCACGCTGCATCACGCTTGCCAGCGGCGCCATGCTGGCACTGGGCGCTTATGGGTCGACCATCCTGGTCGCCAAATTCGGATTTCCGTTTATTCCGGCACTTCTCATGGGAGCAGTCATAGGCGGAATTGGCGGCTTCATCCTCGGCCTGCCCGCAGTTCGATTCCGGGGACACAACCTGGCCATGGTGACGCTGGTGTTCCAGTCAGTGGTCATCATCGGACTGCGTGAATGGAAATCCATGACCGAAGGCGCAGCCGGCCTGCAGGTGCCGCTGGTCACCATCGCGGGCATACAGCTCAAGAGTGATATCTCCTATCTGGCCTTTGCAGCCATCGTGGCCGCCATCGTCCTGCTGATACCCATAGGCCTGCTGATTGGCCGCTTCGGCAGAAACCTCAAGGCCATTGCCGGCAATGAAGTGGCCGCACAGGCCTTCGGCATCTCGATTGCCCAGCACCTGATTGCGGCATTTGTCATCAGCTCTGCCGTGCTGGCCATTGCAGGTGGCCTGCAGGCGCCGCGCTCACGCATCATCGACCCTGAAAGCTACGGCATCCTCGCCTCCATCGCCACCCTCGCCTACCCCATCGTCGGCGGCATGAGCAGCATCTGGGGCGGTTTGCTGGGCGGCACCACCCTGCGCCTGCTGCCCGAACTGCTCAGGCCGGTGGCCGATTACCAGGAGCTGCTGTTTGCCGGTCTCGTGCTGCTGACCGTGTTGTTTTTTCCTGGCGGTATCGCCGGGCAACTCGCCAAACTGCGCCGGGCAAAACCCGCAGAAGCAAGCGGCCAGGCGCAGCCCGGCAAGGCTCCTGCATTACAAGCACCTGCGCCAACGCGAGTAGACAACTCTGCGCTGCTGCATGTGGGCAATGTCAGCAAGTCTTTTGATGCACTACGCGCCGTGGACAAGCTCACGCTATCGGTACACCCTGGCGAAATCCTGGGCCTGATGGGCCCTAACGGCGCGGGCAAGACCACGCTGTTCAACATGCTCTCGGGCTTTACCAAACCGGATACCGGCAGCATCAGCGCGTTCGGCCTGTCACTTGAAAAGGAAGGCGCCACCAGCCGCATGTCGCACGGCATCACACGCACCTTCCAGCATGTGGCGATCTTCCGTGACCTGAGCTGTTACGACAACGTGGCCATTGGCCTGGGCGGCAACGGCATCATGCGCGTTCTGGGCGGGAGTTTTACCGACCTGGCGGCGCGCGCTGCCGGTGAGTCTGCAAAACAGAAGATCATGGCCGCCCTTGAAGGTGTCGGCCTCGCCGCGCAAAGCAGCGTGATGGCAGGTCAGCTCTCGCTGGGCGACCAGCGCAGGCTGGAGATTGCCCGCGCCATCGTGTCAGGCCCCAAATTGCTGTTGCTGGACGAACCGGTATCCGGCGTCAGTGAAGAAGAGATTCACCGTATTGGCGACCTGCTCAAAAAGATCAACCGCGAAACCGGCATGGCCATGCTGTTGATCGAGCACAACATCGGCTTTCTAGCCCAGATGAGCAGCCGCATCTTCGTGATGGCCGCAGGTGCAGCCATCACTGAAGGCACACCCGAGCAGGTCATGGCCAACGAATCTGTCCAGCAGCTTTATTTTGGGAAGACAGCCGATGCTTGAAGTCAACAATCTGAGCGCAGGTTACGGCTCGGTCATGGCCGCGCAGGGCTTGTCCCTGCAGGTCGGCGCAGGTGAAGCTGTCGCCATCCTTGGTGCCAACGGCGCAGGCAAGACCACGGCCGTGGAAGCCATTGCCGGCCTGATATCGAAAACCGGCGGCACCGTCATGTTCGGCGGCAAGGACATCAGCAAGCACAAGGCAGGTGCCATTGCAAAAGCCGGGCTGTCGCTGGTGCCCCAATGGCGCGAGCTCTTCCCAACCTTCAGCGTGCAGGAGACGCTCGAGATAGGCGCCAACGCTGCAGGCGACCGCAAGCCGCCGGAGCTGGAGGAAATCTTCACCCTCTTCCCGAAACTCAAGGAACGCCGCGCACAGCTGGCGTCATCGCTCTCAGGCGGCGAGCAGCAAATGCTGACCATAGGCCGCTCATTGATGGCCTCGCCCAAAATGATTATTTTTGACGAACCCTCTGCCGGCCTGGCACTGGGCATCGTCAAGACCATGGTCGCCTCCATCAAGGCGATTCAGGAACGGGGCGTATCGATTCTGCTGGTCGAGCAGAACCTGGACATTGCACACGCCATCGCGTCGCGGGCCATCGTGATGTCAGCCGGTCGCGTCGCATGGACGGGTCTGATGGAAGAAGCCAAGGAGTCGGAAGCAGTCAAAGAGGCGTTTTTCGCCTGAGGCCACTGTTGGACGCCTGTCGGGCAGCTATCGGCATTTAGCTAGTTACCGCGCTCTATGGCCTCACCGGTCGCTTTCAGGATGTCGAAGAAAGATTTTTTAAATTCGGTGGGTTCTGCATTCCTCAACCTCAGCACACCTATGCCTGATCGCCTCTGGTAATCCAGTGGCAGCACCGTGACCTGCCCTGCCGCTACAAAATAGTCGGCCATGCGTGCCGACATGGCGGCGACAAAAGTGCCCTCCTGCAACAGGACGGCCACCATGAGCATTGACGAGGTTTCCAGCGTGTAACGGGGCGCGGGTTCGCCGGCCAGCGCAAACTCATGCTCCAGCTCCCGGCGCAGCGGGCTTCCACCGGCAGGCCCCAGCCATTCAACACTGCCGAGATCGCTCCAACCCAGTTTGCGCCTGCTTGCAAGCGGATGTTTGGGCCCGACCACCACGCGCATTTCCTCCTGGTAGAGCACGTCGTAACGAATGCTTTGTTCAAACACCGGCTGTTCAATGCGTACCACGCAGAAGTCCAGGCGCGCCGAACGCAGCTGAGGCAGCAGGGATTCCATCGGGCCTTCAAGAATCTCGATGTGTACACCAGGATGTGAGGCCCGAAACTGGTGGATAGCCCTTGGCAGCAAAAGCGGCGTTGCGGGCGGGGATGTTCCGATAACCAGCGATGAGGATGCGCCATTGGCGATCAGCTTCACCGTCCGTTTTGAACGCTCCATCTCGCCTACAACCGCCCTCGCGTGGACGATAAGCTGCTCGCATACCGGGGTCGGCCTGAAGCCGCGGGTCGTTCTCTCAAAAAGCCTCACGCCCAGTTCGGCTTCGAGTTCTGACAACCACTTGGACAGCGCCGGCTGGCTCATGCCTACCTCGCTCGCGGCCGTCGTCATGTTGCGCGACTCGTACAGCGTGACCAGTACCGACAGCTGCCGTATGCGAATGCGCTGGGTCCAGTCCATTAATAACCTTTTATATATGAATAATCAAAATAATATCATTGGACGGTTAAGTGATGCCTGCCTACCATTCAGAACATCAACGACAGCACAACCTGCAGAATCCTTCAGGCAAAGCTGCTTAAAAGTTCACTGGAGACAACAGACAATGCAGACCAATCGCCGCACATTCGGCAAGACCGCGCTCAAGGCCACACTGCTTGCGCCCGCGCTTGCACTGATCTCGACTTCAAGGGTATTCGGCCAGACGCCCTTGCCGCCCGGCCCCATTCGTTTCATCGTTCCCTACAGCCCCGGCTCCGGCTCCGACACCATTGGGCGCACGGCAGGCCTGAAACTCGGCGAGCGCGTGGACAGGCCCACGGTCGTCGACAACCGCCCCGGCGCTTCCGGCATGCTGGGTACCGAAGCTGTGGTGCGTGCACCTGCCAACGGCTCCACGCTGCTGATCACGGCCAGCACCATCGTGATCAACCGTGCGCTCTACCCCAAGGCGAGTTTTGACCCGCTCAAGGACCTGACGCCCATCGTCAGCGCCGGTTCAACCCAGTTCCTGCTCGTCGCCAGTACCCAGTCGGGTTTCAAAAACATGGCTGACATGCTCAAGGCCGTGCGCAAGTCGCCGGGCAAGGTCAATTACGGCTCGCCCGGCGTCGGCACCGTGCATCACCTGGCCATGGAACTCTTCAAGATCAGGACCCGCACCAGCGTTTATCACATCCCCTACAGCGGCGCCGGCCCGGCAGTGACCGGCCTTCTCGGCGGCCAGGTCGACGTGATGTTCCTGCCGCTCACGTTTGCGATGCCGCACGTCAAAAGCGGCAAGCTGATTGCCCTTGCAATCGGGAGCGACAAACGCCACCCCAGCGCGCCCGATGTGCCCACGCTCACCGAAGCTGGCGTCAAGGATACGAATGTCTCATCCTGGTATGGCATTTATGGCCCACCCGGCATGGCACCAGACCTCGTCGCCAAACTCAATGCCGAGTTCAGGGAAATCCTGGCCACCGACGAGATGCGCCAGAAGTTCTTCGCGCAAGGCATAGACATCGACAGCAGCACGCCCAATGAGTTGAAAGTGCTGGCCGAAAAAGACGCTGCGCGCTGGGCCGCCGTCATCAAGCAGCAAAACATCACCGCCGAATAAGCACCTTTTTTGCACCCCATAACCGAGACCACACCATGAGCCAGCCTTCCGTAATGATCGACATCTTTAACCATGTCATGCCGCCGCCCTACCTCGAAGAGATGAAGAAGCGCAGCAAGGAAGCGGGGATGATCAAACGCATGAGCAGCCTGCCCATGCTGTGGGATTTCGAGGCGAGGGCCCGCATGCTGGACCAGTTTCCCGGCGTGAAGCAGGTGCTGACCCTGTCCGCGCCTTCGCCTGAAATGCTGGCCGGGCCGGACGAGTCACCCGAACTTGCACGCATCGCCAATGACGGCATGGCCGAAGCCTGCGCCCGCTGGCCTGACAAATACGTCGCCTTCGTGGCCAGCCTGCCAATGAACAACCCGGACGCAGCACTCGTCGAGATGGACAGGGCCATAGGCGAGCTGGGGGCCAAAGGCTCGCAGATCCTGACCAATGTCAATGGCCGCTCGCTGGACAACCCCGAATTCTTCCCTGTGTTCGAGCGCATGGCCAACCATTACAAGTTGCCCATCTGGATGCATCCACACCGCCCGGCAACCCACGCCGACTACAGCGACGAGGAAAAATCCCGCTACGAAATCTGGCAGGTGCTGGGCTGGCCTTTCGAGAGCAGCGTGGCGATGTCGCGCATGGTGTTTTCAGGCCTGTTCGACAAGCTGCCCGAGCTCAAGGTCATCACCCACCACTGCGGCGGCATGCTGCCCTACTTCAGCGGCCGCGCAGAGACACTCTGGGCGCAATTGGGTTCGCGCAGCGCCGACGGCAGCGAAGCCAACGTGCTGAAGAACCTCAAGAAAAAGCCCATCGAATACTTCAAGATGTTTTATGGCGACACGGTGCTGGGCGGCTCAACGGCTGCGCTGAAATGCGGACTCGATTTTTTCGGTGCCGATCACGTCGTATTTGCCAGTGATTGCCCATTTGACCCTGAAGGTGGCCCCATGTTCATCCGTGAAGGGCTGCGCTCCATCAAGGAAGCCGGGTTGTCCGACGCCGACTACCAGAAGGTCTGCTGCGGCAACGCGTTTTCATTGATGCGCCTGCTCGACAAACAGCCGTCGTAGCACTGCGGCAAGGCCAGCATGACCATAGCTTTGCAAAAGGCCGTCTCCGATGCGCGCGCAAGCCTGAAACGGCCGGGCGAAAGCATAGGCGCGGCCACCTCGGCATCACCGCGTTTTGAACTCTTCAACGCGCCCAACTCCATCTGCTCGCAAAAAGTGCGGACGGTACTCGCCCATCACCAGATCCCCTACCGCTCGCAACACGTCGATATTTTTGAGGGAGAAACCTACCTGCCCGCCTATGTGCGGCTGCGCATGGCTGGCTGCGAAGCCCTGGGCGGCGGGCTGGTGAACGCCCATACGGGTAGCACGTCCGTGACTGCCGGCGGGTGCGACCCGGCAGTGGTGCCGCTGCTGGTCGACTGGGAAACTGGCGAAGTGCTGGTCGATTCCAAGCGCATCTGCTTTTATCTGGACAAGGTTGCCGCAAAACGACCATCACTGCGGCCTGCAGGCCTGGAAAAGCAGGTTGACGCCCAGCTCGACGTTGTCGATAACCTGCCCAACTACCAGATGCTCGCGGGCAAACCGCCAGGTGTTGACCACAGACCCGAATCACGGCGTAAAAGCAACGGCGTCGGCTTTGCCATGGGCAAGGTCGAACGCTGCGACCGCTACCTGGCCGAATTCAGCAACGATGCCGACCTTGTCAAAGCCTATTCGGCCAAACGGGCCAAGGAACTGAACGCGGCAGAGCAGCTGTTCACCCCTGAAGCGATGCAGGCCGCCTATGACAAGGCCGAAGCCGGTTGCGCAAGCCTGGAGCGTGTGCTGGATGCCAGCAGCTCGCAATGGCTGCTGGGTGACAACATCACCATGGCCGACCTCTACTGGGGCATCGAATTGCTGCGCATGAAAAACATGGCCGTCGAGTCGTTCTGGGCCAATGGCGCCAAACCTTCAGTGGCGGCCTTTGTTGAAAAAGCCGGTTCCATTCCAGCCATCCGCAGCGCCATCGTCGAATGGCCCGGCGCTTTGTATTGAGGCCGCCAACAAGGCCAAATTTCAGGCTATAATCTTGGACTTGTCGGAGTGTGGCGCAGTCTGGTAGCGCACCTGGTTTGGGACCAGGGGGTCCAAGGTTCGAATCCTTGTACTCCGACCATCAAATCTTTTAAATAAAGCTCAAAAAGTTTACGAAAGTGAGCTTGTTGAGCTTTTTTTTCGGGTGCGCCGAAAATTCAGCTTTTTGAGATGAAGTGCAAGGCGCCCGGAGCGCAGGACACCGGAATGCACTTGGGTGCATGAGGATTCCGAGCACCGCGCAACGCAGCAATTCGCTCAAAAAATGGATTTGCGGCACATCCGGTTTCTGCCCGTAGCTCAGTTGGATAGAGCAACAGCCTTCTAAGCTGGACAAGGTTTCTATGATTGACGCCATCTGTAGCCAAGTTCGCGCTCCGCAAACCTGTTGCTTTGAACAGTATTCAAAGCCGCATTATTTCGTTTCTTGATGGTCCATTGCGGAGCGGATTTAACCCCGCCCAAACACAGCAAAGCCGATGCAGAAGCCTGCCAGTAGGCCGATGACCAGCATTGGGGCGTAGCCTGTTATGCCGCCCCTTTGACCTTCTCGATAGTCCGCAGGCCACCCAGACCCAGCAGGCCAGCCAGCAGCGGCCAAAGGTCGGCTGTGTCGATGTCTGGCAGGTCTATGTCGTGACCCAACGCCGCACAAATCATCACCAGCAGCGGACCGCCGATGTATTTGAACCCGATGGCGCAGGCGCATATCCAGCCGACAAAGGGACGCCAGCCGGCCACAAACAAGCTGGAGCTTGCGGCCTCTACCTTGTTAATCTCCATCTGGCCTTTTGCCAAGTCGGTATTTGCCTGCAACTGCGCAAGTTCACCGCTCTGCGCCATTTTCAGCAGCTCCAGCTTTGCGGCGTCGGCTGCGCCCTTGTCGGGCAGGATCTTGTCCAGCAGGTTGGGCAAGAGAGTGAGAAGTGCAGGCCACATAGATTTACCCCACGATCCCGGCGTGCGTGCCAGATTGGTTGATGGTGATGACGCGGTTGATGTCTTTGGACGGCCTGCGGGTCGAGCAATGTATCCATGAGCCGAATTCGTAGATAACCTGACCTATCCCCAGGCTGTCGATCTTGTCCGCCAGGTGCATCGCAACCGCCTTTGGCGTGCCGAATGCCGGACACTTGAAATCCACCGCCATGGCTTTGGGGTGGTCGCTGGTATCCGATGACCCGATGGCCCGGTTGACCTCTGGCGAACGGTAGCCGCTGGTGATGAAAATTGGCCTGTCACCCAGCACCGCCCGGATCTTCTCCATCATCTCAGCCGTGTTTTGCGCTGTCATCAGCAATTCAGGCGGCAGGCTGTTATCCAGTCGGCGGCGCTCTGCCGTCTCGCTGGCTGTGAATTCGTCAAGCGTGAAGTTTGCAGAGAGTTTCATAACGGCGTCATCCTTCGTAAATCAGCGGCATCCTCGCCAGCGTCAAAGCCCTTGCCGTAGCCGTTTATCCATGCCTTACCCATGGCAGTTCCAAGCTGTGCTGGTGTCAGGGTCAGGCAGTCAGGGCATTTCGTTGCACATCCACTCAGCAGAAAGGCCGCGAGGATGGCGGCTTTCATGACTTGTCTGCCTTTGTGTCGAGCTTCGTGGCGATGCCCTTGAGCAGCTCCTTTATTTCCCTCGCCTCATCCTTGAAGTCGTCTTTGGTGATGTAGGTTTTGGGCAATTCCTCGCGCAGCTTGGCAAGGTCGTTTCGAAGCTCCTGAACAGCAGCCCACAATTGCCGAGCGAACCAGCCGACAGCAGCTAGAGCCGACCCGGCCCCAAGGTTGATAACTGTCTGGTAATCCATTGGTCCGGTCTTTCTATCGGAGTTTTACGTGCTGGCCGCTGGGTGCAAACCAGTTAAGGAAATTCGCCAGTGCGATGGCGAACTCTCCACGCCAGCCGGGAACCTTGGCGATGGCCGGTAGCTGCACGGTGATGGTCCATGCAACAGGCTTTTGCCAAGTGAAGAAGCACATCAGCATGTTGTAAAAAACATCGAGCGGATAGCCGAAGATGCCGAACACCTTGAACGCCACCCAAAACCCGCCACGCTCGTACTGCACGTACAGCACATAGAGCAGGAACAGGCCGAGCGGGGAGATGGCGAGCCAGATCATGCTTCGGCCCTGATTGCGGCCACGGCCAGGAACAGGTCTTTGGCGTTCTTGTAGCCGGGGTTTGATGCGTAAATCTGCGCTTCAGTCTTGCCACTCACAGCGCCTGCGGCTTGCATTCCTGCTATTGCTGCATAAAGCTGCCATTCACTTTCCAGCGTCAGGCCGCGAACAGCCAACAATGCGGCGATGCGAGTGTCTTTGGTCGGTGCGCGTGCAGCCTCCCAAGTCGCAACATCTTCAGCCGATGCAACGCTATCCCCGAGCCTCATTTCACCAAAGTAAAGGGCGCCAGTTTGTGAGTCTTTGAACATGGCAATTCCTTAGAATGTCCCTTGGGCCAAAAACCGATACTTCCAACTTGCTGCCGTCAAACCAACAACAGCGCCGCCAGCCGGTGGGGTCATGGCGATCTTGCCGCCATCCCCGGTACTGAAACCCATGCTCAACCGGGTTTTACTAATTGAAACCGGCAAGTAACTTGAACCACTCAAGCCGCAATTGAGTAGCGCATAGCGCTGACCGACAGTGAATGAGCCATCGGCGGTTGTGCATTCGATTTCAACCTGACCGACAAACTCTTGGGTGCCAAGATTGTGGTTTGCTGATATTGCGGCGCTCAGTCCGGGAAGCGTTGCAACCCAAACCTGTGTATATTTCCGCAACTTCGCATAGCTGGTTACGCTGGTGACTGCC
Source organism: Polaromonas sp. (assembly GCF_016185115.1). Taxonomy (GTDB): domain Bacteria; phylum Pseudomonadota; class Gammaproteobacteria; order Burkholderiales; family Burkholderiaceae_C; genus Polaromonas. Next base: position 691,407 of record NZ_JACPOF010000004.1, read on the forward strand.
ACACCAGATGTGACAAGCTCGCCTTCTGGTACGCGCTGGACAACCGTGGCAACGCCAGCAATACCGACATACATCGTGTTGGTGTCGGTGACGTAGGTATGCTGCCCGGTGGTGGTCGAGATAGCAACACTGGAATCCTGCACGATGTAAGGCAGCGTCGAGAAAACGCCGGTAATCGCGCCCGTGGTCGTATTGCGGTCGTAGAAGGTGTACAGCGTGCTTGATGCGGTCAGCGTGGCCCAAAATGCCGTAGCGTCTGCCGTGATGGAGCCGGGGTAATCAATCCGCCCGTTTGCACCGATGCCGCCAGGGAAGGACAGCCGAATCGGTGTGGTCGTTGCCAGGATGTTGGCATTCAGACCTGTACCAATCGCCATGCGCGTCGCTGCGCCGCCGAATACGGTCATGGGGGGAATGGAGAACAGGGCTGTCGCTGTGCGGAAGGCCGTACCTAGCGTGCTTTCTGGAATCGACGGATTATTCGCAGAAAGTAGCCCATAGGCCACACTGGACAAGCTGGCGTCAAGCGCGCCGGAAATGTTCGTTACCGTGATGGTTGTATTTGGTGCGGAGTAGACAGCGGACACAACAGAGCTGTAAACCGTGCCGCCAGCGTTGACGGTCTTTAGCTTGCGCAGTGCCTCAAACACCAGCGTCTGGTCGTTCGGCACTGAAAAGCTCGTCGGGCTGATATATGTAGGCACAAGCCCGGAATCAATCCACTCCGTGACTGACGAGGTGGTGTCATTCACCCCGCGCACGTTGTCGGCACCAAGGCTTGACTGGACAACTCCCGCAGCGTCGGTAATGACGAATTTCAGAGCCACGCCGCCCAACATCCAGACATTGCTTGCAGGAACACCCAAGCTGTTCAAAATCATGGGGTTGGCTTGCTGCGTCGCCCCGGTGTTGTCGGTATAGGTCGCGGCTGGCGTGGTTGTGCCTGCCAGATAGGTGTAAATCTTCCAGCCGACAGCGGGAACGCCTGCGGATGTTTCGATTTGGCTATTGCCGATAGGACTGCGGAAATAAGGCATAGGGTTCCCGAAATGAAAAAAGCCCCCTGACTTGCGCCGGGAGGCTTAAAATTGAGTGATGGAATTTACTGATTACATGATCTGGAAGCTGGTCGTCTTGGGCGTTCTGGCTTTCATCTACGGCTTTATTACCCGTCGCGGTTAGTTCGTCGCAGCGACTGGAGCCGACCTGAGCAGCAACTGCTGCAAGTCAGGATTACCCAGCATTTGGCGAAGCGACGAATTCCCGGCTGGTGTTGACAAGCGGTTTTGAACAAGACTCGACAAACTCAAAGCACGAGCAGCAGGACGCGCCACTACACCTGCCAGCATCAAAGGGTTGGAAGTGGCAGCAGCCATTGACCCGGCAGCAGCCCAATCAAGGGGACTGGATTGGGGCAGGCTTCCCATCTTTTCGACCGTCTGCGCAGCTTTGGGGAACCTGTTGGCAAACTCCCCGGCTTGGCGAAGTTCACCGGAAAGCGGCTTACCTTTTTCCAGCATCTGGCCCAGCTTTCGCGCATCGACTGTTCCGGTGGTTGGATTTAGGGCTTTTTCCACTGTGTAGGTTTTTGCAATGAGCTGACGCGCATCACGGAACTGCCCCAGAAGATCGGGAGATCCGATGGTACTCAGATGCGACTCCACCGCATCTTCTAGCGCATTTGCAGCGGCTTTGCTGGCCCTTGCCACATCTGTATTGCCCCCTGGTTTAAATGCGTCGTCGGCTGCGCTGCGCAACTGCTTGATTTTTTCAATGGCAGCGGCGGCATCAAACGATGGCGATTTGAGCGACTCTACAAGATCAAGCACAGGGCTGGGCTTGGCATTGGGGAATCCTTGCGCAGCCTTGACAAAAGGCGCGGCGATGTTGTTCAGCGCCTGCGTGTATGTCGCTGGCGGGGTAATCGTGCCAGTGTTGGCAATTGCGTCATAGGCCTGACCTGCGGCCTTGCGGACATTTGTCAAAACGTCTGGCGTGATTTTTACATCAGGCGCAAGACCCAAGGCTTGAGCGGCAAGGCCATCAGTCACAGCGCCATTTTTTGCACTGGCGTTTTGCGCGGTCGTGAGCTTTCCGGAAAAGCCTTCGAGCATCCTGTTTGCCAAGGTCGGCTTAGCCTGCGTTGGAGGGATGACGTAACCCAAAGCCCGTGCATCTTCTACGGCCTTGAGCGCCGCTGGTGACTGAGCGGGGCCATTGATCATTTGCCCGAGCTTGCTGCCAGCCATGCCCAGACCCTTGACGACTACGGGCGCAGCGCCGCCGATCATTGCACCCAAAGTTGCATCTTCTGGATTGACCATACCAGCGGATACAGCACCATTAATTGCACCGCCAGCCATGCGCGTCGCCATACCCGCGCCGCCCGCCTTCATGCCAGCGGTTGAAATAGCCTCAGCCAAGGCCGACGCACCCGGCGCGACTTTTGACAACCCCTGCGCCACAGCAACGCCAGCGCCAGCCGTACCCGCTATTTCACCCGCGAGTTTTCCGCCCTTGTACATCCATGAATCAGGCTCTGCGCCCATCGTTTGCAAACCTGCGTCCATCTGTGCGCGGCGTTCACGATTAGACGCAAGAGATAAACCCTTGCCATCCAGCGCATCCTTTGCAATATCCACTGGTGCAAGGATTGTTGCCCCGATAGAGCCAGCACCACGTACAAGGCCAGCCGCGAGGTTTCCCGCACCTTGCTTGACATCATCCATGAGCGAGGTTTTTGGCGCTTTGAGTTGCGTTTGCAGGATGGCAAAAGCCTGCTCCTGCGTCGCACCTTCCGGCCCGTCAACCGTGTACTTTTTGCCTTCAGGCGAGGTGAATTCAAAGGTTGCCATTTAGTGGGCCTTCACGTTCCAGCCAGCAGGGATGGGAGCGGCAGGGGCGGCACTTGTAGCCACTGGCTTGACCGCGCTGGGCTTGTAGCCGTTTTCCTTGCTGTAGGTTTCCTGCAGAGCTTGCGACTCACTCTGGAGTGCAATCTTCAGGCGGTTCAGCTTCTTGACTACAGTTGCATCGTCGTCTGTCGCCAGCGGAATAAATGGCAGCAGGCGCGGCGCTTCGCTGATCGTCACAGCCGCACCGCTGCGGTCGTGAATCTTCAACGAACCGATGTCGCTGATTTCTGCGCGTGCATCTACACCCTTGGGGTCAACGCGGTTTAGCAACCCATTGGGTAAATAACCCTTGAGGCCAGTTGCAGCCGCATCGCCCTGCATCCCGCCTGCTTTGGGGTCGCCGATGTTCTTGCCGCCCAAAAGCGTCAAGGCGCGGTCAATGTTGTTGATGCTTTGAGTGTTTTGGATGATGCCGCTGTTTGCGGTTGCCGGGATGGGTTTGAGTGGCTTGCCGAGAGGTTGTCCATCCGCGCCCATGACTGGAGTACCCGTAGGCACCTGACCCGCTGCGAGTTTCTTGGGCAGCGCAACCAGTCCCGCATCGGTTTCCATGTACTGCGGCGCGTTGAATGCTTCACGAGCGCGAGCATCTGTGAGGTTTTGGCCCCTGATGGTTGCAGCTACGCTTGCAGCACTATCCGGGCTTTGCGTATTCGCCACGCTGTTGATGACAGCCGTTTTCCCGGTAACAGGATCAATCGACAGCGTATCGGTCTTGCTGCCAGTGTTGCGGGTTTCCGTCTTGGCCAACTGATCTTTTGCAGACAGCGTGGCCCTGAACATCAGGTCGGCCATCTGTGCAATTCCCTGAGGATTCGCAGCCACTTGCGCTTTGTACTGTGCGATCTGCTCGGGTGGAAAGATGTTGTTCTGCCCAAGGTAATCCAGCACGCTGTTAGCTGTTTCAAGCGTCGGATTTGCGCGCACCTGTCCGAAGGCTTGTCCTGCGGTTTCCAGGCGTTTATGGTTCGCCTCAAGGTTTGTTTTTTCAAGGGTTGCTTTTGCCGTAGCCTGCTCCGTTGCAGCCTTGTCCAGCGCCATGCCCTGCTTGTAGTTGCCAGCACCAAAAAGCATGTCACGCAGTTTTTTGGTGTCGCCGCCAGCCTGTCGGGTGAGGTCGCGCAGTTGCGTTTCGTCCGCAAGGCCGCGCTGGTACTCGTCCATCTTCATGCCATTCATCTGGTTCGCCTGCTGTGCAGACTGAATGCCCATGATGGCGGCGTACTGGCTGATCGGGTCTTGCTGCTGGTAGGGCTTGACGCCCAATGCGATGCTGGAATCAATTGCCATGTTATTGCACCATCCTTGCAAGGTAATTCGAGTCACCGCCAAAAGTGGCGTAAGGGTTTACGGGTGCGCTCAGGTCATAGTTGGGGCGCGAACCACTACGCCCACCGTTGCGGATCATGTCCATCAACTGGCCGCTTTGATACGCACTTGAAGCACCGCCGATTCCTGCGCTGACGGCGTTTGCGCCACCCACAAGGCCAGATGCCCGCGCATTGCCCGCCCCCATGATTCCGGACGCCTGAGCGCTGCCCATGCCAGTAAGTCCAGCGGCCTGCCCCTGCGCCATGCCCATGATGTTTTGGCTGGCACCCTGCGCATAATTTGCCCCAGCACTGCCAATGGCACCCGCTGCGGCCTGTCCGCTGTTGTTCAGGCCAGCCAGCCGTGAAAAGGTGTTGTTCTGGTTGGTCACATAGCGATCATTGGCAGCGCCGTATTCGTTGGACGCAAACCCCTGGCCGTATTTCTCCATGGCTTTCAGGGTCGCGCCAGAAAGCTGCATGCCACGCGCCGCGCCGCTGTTCTCGACACCCTTCAGGCCCTCATCCATGCGGAACTGATAGCCGGGGTCTTTTTGGAATTTGGAGTTGTCAAACGCCTCGTTCAATGACCCATAACCCGAGAGCTGGCCCGGTGTATCGCCTGCGCCATCTTTGCGCGCAAGCGAGGTCATTGTTTCGTTGTGGATGTACTTGTCGAAGTTCGGATCGTTCGCATCAGCGCCTTGACTGATGTACAGGTTGCGCAGGTAGCTGCTGATCTTGTCGTAACCGGGGGAGCCTACGCCGTTGTCGCCACCAATACCCATCAGGTAGGCCAGTCGGCTGTTTGCGCTGTTTCCTGTGTTCAGGTAAGGCTGATTGACGGCAACAGACTTGTCGTACATGCCTTTCAGTACGTCATTGGCCTTGCCCGATGAATCCGAGAGGATGCCATTGGCGCGCTCGACCGCAGCGGCTTGCGCGGCGCTTGCGCGTTCTGTCGATTGCGCTTGAATGTCTGCGGCCTGATTTGAGGCATCAGATCCCATCATTCCGCCGATAAGCGGACCCGCTATTTGCAGGCCCGTCATGATGGTTGATGGGTCGTAATGGCGCACACCCGGCTTGCTGTGTTCAAGGTATCCGCTGGAGATGAACTCCGAAGCTGTAGGGTCAAAGTCGCGCATGATTTAGCCTTTCAGCTCTGAAATAAATATTGGTGCCGTCATCCGACAAGGCGTAAAAGCCAAGCCTGCGAACGAAACGCTGGCCTGCTGAGTTGTGGCTGGATACCTTTGTTGTCAGGTGTCCGTATTCCCTGAAAATTGGTGCCGTAAGCCGTTCGAGGTCTTGCCGGGTGAGCCATCGGCCCTTGTGCGATTCACCACGCATGCAGTGGATTTCGTTGCCCTTGACCATAAAAAAAGCGACCTTTTGGCCGCTTCGCATGACTGGGACTTCCGTCCATCCATCGGGCATCAACATACGGTGCCGACCCCATCTACCCAGACAGAAGGGCGAACACTTTTCAGATACACAGGCTTGCCCAATGTCTGATCAAAGTAGCGGCGACCTATCCACAAGACATTGGTCGGCCTGTCCGCCGTTACTCCTGCATCCTGGCCTGATGAAATGATGGTTTGCCAGCGGCTGAAAACAGCCATCCATGGCACCGTGGCACTGCCCTTGTCATCAACAACGGGGGTATTGCTGGGAAAGTCAAAATTACTCATGCCTGCCGACCCCATGCCGCGACAAAGACGGTTTTCACTGGGTCCGTGACTCGGAACTTGAACAGGCCATCGCGGAAACGGCCAATGCGGTTGAACACTGCACGGGCTTTGTATTGACCAACCGGGCCAAAACTGCGCCACACTTCAGCGCCCCATTCGTGCCCACCGTCTCGGCTGACCTGCATCATCAGTTGCGGGTCGTTGCCCTGCCCGGTTTGTAGACCCACACCAGCCTCCATCTCAAGCCACAACTGCGACAGGTGCGTGTAATCACCGTTTGCCACATGACGCGAGGTGAACTCACGCACGATGGTTGCGCCGTCATCGGTGTAAACACCCTCTGCGATGCGGTAGAGCTTGCCGTTTTCGTAGTCGCTGGCATAACTCTTGCCAAGCAGTTGAGATTGAATCTCGCTGCGATGCCGACCACCGCCTGACTCGATCTTGCTCCACGATTTGGACTGCCCGTCATACAGCCAAGACACATTGGCGGTCGGGAAATTGATTTGATAAAACGGATGTCCTGACAGCATGTAAGCAAACCCAGTCACATCGCTGAATGCCGCGTACTGCGAAAAGTTGTAGTCCATCTCAGGGGTGGATACAGCCTGACAGTTACTCCCGTTTTGTACGCAAACCTGAACCTGGCCCAGCCTGTTCTTGCGCAGGAAAATCAGCGAATCCATGAACTTGGTCAGCGACCACCGCGCAGCAAGGCCCCACTCGATGGCAGAGCCGCCAATCTTGGCGTATGGGAAATCCTGCGCGCCTGAGTCGCCCCAAAACTCGGTCGTTTTCTCGCCGTACAGCACAAGCTGACCCTGCTCGGAGATGACCCGCACAAGGTTGTCGGGATCTGATTCAGCCGTTGCAAAGTCCAGCGCATCCCAGTTCAGTCCGTCATAGCTTGCAGAGATGAAAAATTGGCCCGTTCCCGGCTTGTTGACAATGAAACGGCCATTAAGGAAAGTGACCGTATCTGCGCCGGGAAAATCTACGTCCGTGATCCTGACAAAAACCAGCGTGACCGTGTTGTAGATGTAGCCATTCGCGCCATCTACCAGAATGATTTGCGTGCCGTTGTCAGAGAAGCCAACCCTGCCCGCGGTCGTCAGCAGTGATCCCAAGACAGTGATTTCACCGTTATTGGCGACCTTGTACAGCGTGCTTTTGTGGGCTACGTAGAGAACATCGCCTTTCTCGTATAGGCCACGAATGGGTGATGCACCGAAGTTGACGAACGACACCAGACCCGGCGTGGGGTACATGGTCAGTACGTGCTTTTCGGCGTCTTGCTGAACCTCTACATACAGATTCTTGCGCTGCTGTGCATCGACGTTGGGCGACTTACCCTGATTGCCGATACCGAACAGGGCAATGGGCTGCAGGTTCACAGAACGCGCCCCGCAAGAATATTGAAGCGCCCACCACCCAACTGACCGACACCAGCCAGTGACAACATGGGGGGCACAAAGTTCGTGCGCTTCAGGCCGCGCTTGCTGCCAGTTGCACGCAGATGCACAGCTGCAGGAATTGGCAGCTCGTTCTCGGGCGCCAGAGCTTCAGCAAGGTTGTAAACAATCGCGTTCTCATAGCCCGGTGGCAGCAATACCGCATCCGTGATGGCTGAAAACGCCGTGAGCTGCTTCCACGACCACAGATTGAGCGTCATCGCCGCCGTGGGTGTTGGGTACAGCGTGATCGTGGCGTTCGGGAATGTCGGGTTACACCAGAGCGTGTCCGGTATCAGTGTCGCCAGACTCTTGAGCGTCAGGGCGTTGTATTCGGCCAGCGTCACAACATCGAGCGGATAGCTCAGCGAGTTGTATTGAATGTAGGAGGCCGGGTCTATCTCCATCGGCCTGTCTGAAACAGTAGAACCTGTCGGGCCGACCGTGTAAGTCGCAAGGCCGGGGGTCAGGGTGATGGCGTCCAGCGTGGGCGCGTAAAGCATCAGCTTTTCATTCGCCCAGTCGTCTAGCATGGCATTCAGGGCCGTGAGGCCGTCAGCCGACTCGTCCGCGCTCGGTGTCTCACCAATGGAGTACGCACCAATCAAGCGGTATGCGCGCTTGATGAGGTCAAGCACGATGACTGAACGGGTCGGCAGCATGCTTTAAGCCTTGGCTTTTGCGATTTCAGCGGCCAGACGCTTGTCGCCCCAGCGTGCATCGACAACGATGCCCAGCGCTTCAGCTTCAGCCTTCAGTGGGTCGCCTTCTGGCGCAGGAGGGTCCACCAGCGCGGGCAGATAGCCAGCAGCGGTCAGGGATGCGTGTTCAGCTTCATCATTGGCGACGGCAAAGCCAGCACCAGCGGGAAGGGATACGTTCAATGGATACATTTCAGTTCCTCAAAAAGAAACCCCGCAGGGCGAACCGTGCGGGGTTGGGGTTGATGTCGCTTAGGACGGGACGCGGACAGCCCATTCAGGGCGAACGCAGCCGTAACCGGCCAGGATGTCGAAGCGGCTGATGCGCTTGTTGTTGGTGATGTCGAAGCCGCGAACAAATCGCAGGTTGACACCCTCATACTCGGCAGCGTGGGCCATGTCCATGCCGTTCGGCACATCCATGGGCACAGTCACCAGCGCCATGGCAGATGGGTGAAACAGCATGTTCTGGCTGTAGCCAGTCGATGCAGTGCCCGTCTTGATGGTCAGAGCAGCGTTGTCCGCAGGGCGTGCGGTCACGTTCTGGTATGCGCCGCCTGCGATGATGGCCGGGCTGATGACAGCGGTCAGATTGCCCAAACCATCAGAGGACACATCGGCAGTGACCACAAAGTTCTGCAGTACACCCAGATCCTGCTTCGTCACCAGATTGACGGCGTTGACACCAGCGATGGTGAAAACGTCGCCAGCCTTGAGGCGGTTGGCAGCGGCGGCAGTCCACCCGTCCGTGATCAGCGATGTGGTTGCTGCGTATGGGTTGTCGGTCGCGCCTGAGTTGATCGTGCCTTGGTTGGCACCGTTAACCAGTGGCGTACCACCCAAACCGCCGACCGTGTGGGTTGGCAGGTTCTGGGACATCTGGAAGTCCATGCCCAGCGTGTCCACGCCCATCATGCCCTTTTTGTACTGGGAGCTGAGCTTGTTCTGGTCATTGAAGAAGCCAGACAGACCGCCGACCATACCGGCATTTGCCAGAGGATTCAGGGCAAACACACGGTTGCGGCCATCGCGTGGGCAGCTGTTGTTGTCCAGCACTGCACCAGCGGCCAGGGCTGCGGCAGCGGTTGCAGGGCCAGTACCAGGCGTGCCGCTGAAATTGGCAACTGCCTTGTAGAAACGCTGGCCTATGCGCAGGTCAAGCTCGGCAGCAAGCTGGGAGCCGAACGGTGCACAGTAGCGCTCTTCGAACTTGTCAACACTGAGGGTGTTGTCGAAGTCGGTAAACGCCCAGTCGATGCCGAATTCAGGTTCAATCGTGATGGGAACCTGCGTCTCGTTGACATCCTGCAGCACAGCAGTTGCGCCGGATCGAACCTGCGCACGCACAGGGCGGCGAACGTTGATGGTTGTGCCCATCTTTGCGCCAGCCTTGGCAAATTCATCGTTGTAGTCGGTGTTGACGTTGCCGATGAACGCGCTGTTGTTTTTCAGGTGCTTGAGCGTGGTATTCGTGATCCACGCGGGGGTGATGAGTGCGTTAGCCATGGTGTGGCCTTTCTGCTATTTCTAGCGTTTGCGTTTGATGGCGTCCTGCGCGTTCGACCACTCAATCCACCGCTTCGTGTCGCTTATGGGCGGCTCGGTGGATGTGGACCCACCCTTGACGGGAGTCAGTGGTGTGGGTGCGCTGGACCGTTTGGGTGCGGTCTTTTCAAGCTCGATGCGTGCTGCCAACTTGCCCATGTGGGCCAATTGCCTGGCCGGGGACAGTTCGAGAACCTTGTCCAGCTCGTCCGGGTTTTTGCCCAGATAAGTCAGCACATCGGCGGCTTCATCGAGTTCGATTGCGTTTCGCAAAAGGGACTTGCCTGCAGGTCCAGCGGCCTCGACATCGCCGTAAAAATCCTTCAGGCCATCGCCCAATGACTTTTTCAGCTTTGCCTCGACTGCATCAGCTCTTTGCCCAGTGGTCTGGTTTGAAACCATCTCCTGCGCTCGGGCCGTAACTCGCTTGTCAAATTCCGCTTGCGTCAGCGGGGTTTCTTGCGTCTGGTCCGGTTGCTCAACAGGGCGCGATTGAAGGCGCTCAAGCTGTTCGCGCAAAAGATTCGTCTCTGCGCGCATTTCGTAGGTCGTGCGCGTGAGCCGGTCAATTCGTCGTTGCTTGGCTGCGGCTTCTTTCTCTGCGGGTGTCAATTGCGGCTTGTCACCGCTCTCGTCCTTCGCTTCTTCCTGCGGCGCTTGGCCGTCTGCTGCTTCTGGTTTCGCTACTTCCAGGGTTTGAGCGAGTTCAGCCGCGTTTATTTGAGTCGCTGCGTCAGAGGCGACTTGGGTTTCAGTGGTCATGCTTTAAGCAAGTGAATTCATGCGGAAAGCGCCGCAAGTCGCGTAAAAAAGCCCGCTGTTCAGGCGGGCTGTGGGTTCTGTTCAGGCGAAAAAAAACCGCCATCTGGGGGCGGTTGTTGTTGAGGCGGTTGCATCGGGTCGGGCGGTGGCATCCCCTGCATCTGCTCTTGCTGTTCGTGTTCCTGCATGTCGTCTTGAATCCCCTGCGTAGGTGCCGGGGTCTGCATGACTTGCATCATGGTTTGCATCACAAGCTGGTGAACCTGCTCGGGCTGCATGCCAGAGCTAACGGCGGTGATGCGCTTCGTCTCGGCTTCGTATGCCTTGATAAGCTGATCGTTCAGGCTGGACTCTTTCTCTTTTTCCAGTTGCTCGGCATGGCCTGCGGCGGCTTCGAGTGCCTTGCTCATCATGGAGATTTGCTGCTGGTACTGCGTGAGTTGCGCCTTGAATGCTGGCGGTATTTCCTCCTGCTTTTCCTCGGCTGCGGCCTGAACCTGCGGCGGTGCCATCGCCATCAACATGCGGCTGATCTTGTCGGCTTCCGGCCAATCCTGCATCTTTGCCCACATCGGGCCGAGAATGGTCATCATCTGCGGGTTGCTACCAACGATCTTGGTCAGGTTCTCGGCTGCTTCTTCGCGCAACGTGCTGTAAGCAGGGCCGCTCTTGACGCGCACACCATATTTGCCGCTGCTCAGGTTGATGGAGGTTTTACCGTTCACTTCCTGGTGTGGCTTTTCCTGCGTCGGGTCGATGATGATGGTGTCGTTGGAGCCGTCGAGATTGAGGATTCGGGCTGCGCGCTTGGTGTCGGTCAGACGGATCGTCATATCCACCACCACGCGGCCAAGCTGCTCAATCGAACGGCTCTGGTTGTCTGCATAGTGGAAGTTGGCGGTATCGCCTTCGCGCCTATCCTGAATCTTGGCCCTGCCTGATACAGCGTTGCTCGGTGCGCCCAGATTCGACTTGTACATGCCGATACTGGCCTGCAAGTCGTTGATGGCCTGCAAACCGCCTTGGGCGAATGCTTGAGACATCTGCGGCGGCTGCGAACGCTCGGGGCGTTGCAGCGGGTTGCCTGCGTCGTCTATGTCGTTGAACGGCAGAATGGCCTGATTGCTGGTGTTTGCCGCCTTCCACTCGTTCTCATAACCCTCAATCGCACGGGCAGAGCCGACAAACGGCGCTTTGGGCTGCAGGGCAACCGTTTCAATCTGGCTGCTGCGCTCGTAGTTGTAAGCCTGCTGGCTGTCGCGCATCCGGCGAACCATGCCGCACAGATGGCGCTTGCCTTCAATCCACAGCTCATAGCCAATGACAGGCACAACGCCGAGGTACTCGCTCGGGAACTCGGTTTCTTCCAGAGTTTCGGCCCCGGTCATCTTGTTCCATTTGACCGTGCGATGCTTGGCCTTGAATGTGCCGGCCACTTCCGGCTTGAATCCAACCTGCGCGGCCAACTGCCAATATTCATCCTCAGTCAGCGTCAGCATGGAGCCGTCAGGGTTACGCACCATGATGCGGTTCGACTCTGAAATCTCCACAAACTGGTGTTCGCACACGCGCACGCTGTCAGTCGTGAACCAGCCTGAGGCAGTGGTGCTTTCCCATGAGGTGGTAGAGGCCTTGGGCCACTGGCGTTCAAACGCCTTCTTGCTCATGATGGTTTCGACAAACGCATCAGTAGCGTCCGAACCGTCAGGCTCAGTGCTGTCGGCGTCCAGCAACACGGAAAGCGGGTCTTGTACCCGGATGATGCGCGGCTGCTGTTCGTTCGTGTCGTCGTCAATCACCTCGGGAATGACGCGCATCCAGCCCAGGCCAATGCGTGCGGCATGCTCCAGCGCCGTGTCGTAGGTAATCCCTGCGCGGCTCGTGTACTCGATGTTACGGACAAGCCCCTCCAGCGCCTGAGCAACCTTGACAGAGCCTTTGGCATCCGATGGTAGGCAATAGATAGAGGGTTTGTTCTGGCGGCTGTCGTTGACGATCTGCGCGATGTACTGGTTTGTCTGGTCAAACGTGAGGCATGGACGGCCTTCGCGTGCTTTCAATGCGTCGGCAGGCCACTGCTCGGGCTTGGCCGGGTTGGAGAATTTCAAGTCCTCCAGCATTTGGGCGCGGGTTTCCCTGAAAGCGTCGGCAGCGTCGTCGTAACGCTCTCTTGCGCGCTGTAGGGAGTCTTGTTGTGCCATTTATGCAGCCATCCAGTTTTGTGGGGCGGTGTAGGTTGTTTTCGGGATCTTCTTTTCTGCCTTGGTCATGCCGGGAAACAACTCGGCAAGAACCCATATCCATGCGTCTGCACGGTTCGGGCTTTTGTCGCCCATGTAGCCAGTTGTCGAGAACGCGACCAGCTCGTCCTCAAGGTCTGGGAAGTCACCCACATGGCAAACTTTTCCGTTTTCATACAGTGCGCTGAAAGGCTCAGCCCTGACATGCTTGCCGCGTGCGGCGCTCACGGCCTTGTAAGGTGTGCGAGGTCTGGCGGTCTGGATAGTGCTTTTGACCATCGCCCCGCCGTAGTTCTGCTCACCGACAATCACATCAGCTTCGTGTCGGTCAAAAGCACTTGTCGCCACCCGGCCCCATGTCGCAGGGCCAGCCTTGACCGTGCAATCCTCTAGCAAGTAGGCTTTTCCGTCAGTGCCCAGCGCGCCTACACATATGCCGATGGCGTCGTTGTCTGCGTTGTCGGCATCATCAGAGCCGGATGGGTCAACACCCACCACCACGCGCACAAACTCAGGCAGCACGCCATCAGTGACGCGCCATTTATCAATGAACTCGTCCGAGAACAGCGCATTGGCCGTTGCGTCGGCAAACTCGCCTTTGAGAAACCGCTTTTGCAGCCTGGCGCTCAGGTTTCGCAGCGTGTCCAGATAACCCGCGCTCACGTTCTCCGCGTTGTCCTGCGGGTTGATCTGGAAATGCGCGTAATCTGCCGGGTTGTGCAGCGGCTTTTTGGTGTCCGGGTCGCGCTTCTCTACAAACAACCGGTACGTCCAATGCACCTTTGATGGCGGGTTGCAGTCGTAATACATGCGCGGCTTGAGCGGCGTGGGCGGTTTGCCTTCAATCACCTGGTTAACCTGCTGGGCTAACCGCGTGACTGCTATATCTCTTGAACCCTGTGGTATCTGGCTGGATTCGTTCAAGTAGATCGTGACGAACTCCATACCCAAAATTTTCTCGGTGCGCTCCTTATCATCCAGTCCGGCAAACCAGATTTGCGCGCCGTTCTCAAACTCTGCGAACCAGTCGGTCTTGCTCAGCGTGTACTTGACGCCGGGAAAGGCCAGCTCCATCACCTTGGGAAAGGTGTCCATCACCACCGATGCTTTGATGGCGTTGAACCTGAACCTCAGGATGGCGTGACGGCTTTTCGGGGCCTTGAGCGCTCTCATGCACACGTTGCGGACAAGCAGGAAGGTTTTCCCCGACCTTGAACCACCAAACAACATGACATGCGTAGCTGTCCCGGCCAGCACTTCCTGTGCAGCCGCCTGACGGTCTGTGAGCTTCAAAGCCGTTCGTCTGTCGCGCTTGCGGCAATAACGACAGGGCCACCACCTTCACCTGTGATCTGGAGTGGCAGGACTTTGCCCAGCAAGCCAGCGAAGGCTTTGACATCCGATGAGGCGACCAACTTTAAATAGCCAGTCAAACCACCTTGCCCATTACCGTCATAGCCAACAGCCACCGCCGCGGCCAGGATCGCATCCTTGAGAACTGCTGTCGTTTTATTCGGTACGCCAGCCTTGCGGCCTTTCCCTGCATTGGGCGGCAGCTTCTTTTCAGCAGACTCCTGTACTTTGGTGGATTTCATAGGTTAAACCCCGCGACGGGTCCAGTTGTGCGCAACATGCGGAAGATCGCCGCAAGACGAGAGCGCTTAGGATTTACCAAACGGCAGCGCTGACCTGTTCACCCCCTCCGTGATGACCGTGGGGTAGCGGCAAGGAGCGCGCTCACGTTGCGCCAGGGTTGTAAAAAGCCACCGGGCCGATGGTCAGCGCGGGGGACTAAGGCTGGTGTGGTGCCAACCAAGGAGAACTAGTGGCACATTCTCAATGTGCCGGCTTCGGATGGGTAGAACTCACCCCTTTGAATCTGCTTGCTGTCCACGCCGGCTTGCAACACGCCACCAGCAGCGCACAAGGCCACAAGCTCAATTTCGTCTAGGTCAAGGCATTGATCCTCACACTCCGCATCTAGACGGTCCCAATACTTTTGACCCAGCAAATGTGGATTTCCAACAGGATTTGCCATTGCGCCTCCTTGCGGCTCGGGTTAAAGGGGCGGGAACACGTCCGCTATCGAGGTTGTAGCCTGTGTTCAGCGAACGGCGGCGCATGATGAACGGCGAGACGGTTGCCCACACGCGAAAAAGCCGCCTGAACATTGCTGCTCGGCGGCTTGAATTGAATTTGATGCCTTGGGCGACCAGACCAAGTTCCGCGTCTACGGACCGGATGAATTTCCCGCCTAGAACGGGCTCTTTACGTCAATCTGCCGTGCCCTGAGTCGTGGGCGTTCATCAAAACGGCTGCTGACTGTCACTGGCCAGTGCGCTACCGAGAGACTTGATGAGTTCCCTGCCAGGTTCCCAATTCAAGCAGTGCTCGCTGCCAATCAGCATGCGTTTTGATAAATTTTAGAGGCACCTCTGCCGTCCGATGTGTAGGGTAAGTTTTCAAAAGTGCGGTGTCAATCCCTATAGTGTTCAAATTCAACACTATTCACATCACACCAGCAGTCATCAGCCTGCGAGTCAGCATGTTGCGCGCTTCCATAATGACGATTGCGCGTTCTTCTTTGTCCTTTGGTAGCAGTGGACTAAGCCACACACTACGCCCGGTGTAGCAATTCCGGGCTTCCATATAAATGGCGGCACGATGCGGGTTTTCCATTTCGCCAACATGAAAATCGACGGCCTTCATCAGGTATCCGTCAATCTCGGACTCCCTGACCTCATCTTCGGTTAACCAATGACGTGAACTGCGCGCCATTCTGAACATGGGGTCTGCCCCTGCCTGCCTAACTATAGTGAAGTGTTTGCAGTGGTGGTGCCACCTTGAAAGTATGTCGTCCAATATGGCTTTTGAGTCGTTGAACATCACTATTGGCTCCCTTTGGTTAATCTGGCATTGGCGCGTTTTCGGGGACTTCCACGGCCATATAAACGGCAGCGTACTTGTACGGTCCCGCCTTGGCCTTGATGTAGCGGTCTATGTAAACATCTGGCATCTTTTTTAGTGATGTATTGATGTTTGCGTGGCCCAGGTGAAGAACCTTTGTTATGGCGGCGACGGTCAGACCATCAGGCGCAGCCTTCAAGGTTTCACGCACTTTCTTGATGCTCATCTGATCTTGTCCTGCTGTTCGGCGTTGAGTGTGGGGGTCATGGGTTCATCAACCTTACAAATTGCGGGTGGTTGCGGCAGATCCAAAAGCACCATCTCTATAAATAGTGATCCCCACCTTTTTCGCCATCCGTTCAATCAGTTCTTTGTCCATGCCGTTCCTTCTGCCCCCTTATGGGGGGATTGGTTGGTTAAAGCTCGATGCGCTCGCCAAGTGATTGCAGGCGGTACAGGGTCGTGCTGGCCTGCGTTGTCAGGTTGTCCAGCTTGCGGCCAAGGTCGGTTGAACAGACTGGATTTGCACCCTTCAATGCGCCGGTAGTTTCTGGTTCGGCGCGGGTCACGGACTGGACGCGCTCGATCAGGCGGGAAGAAACAAACGACAGCTTTTCCAGAGTTGATGCAAGGCGGTCAACTTCGCGGCTGACTTCGGACTGCTTGATTTTCCCTATTGCAGACATGGCCGCACCCTCCATGCCCACATTGCCACATCCCTTTTGAGGCTCGTTCTGTGCGTAAGCTGTTTTTGCTGCGTAATCTCGATCCATCTCTATCTCCTATTTCGCGCTGAAGGTAAGGTGCAGCGCATTCACCTTTGGGGTGTAGCTTTTTTTGCTACGTTTGAAGCTCTTTCTGCTTCGGTTCTGACCAAACGACGCCACGATCAGCGCCGAATGCGTACAGGTATTCAATGAACTGCGCGGCCTCGGCAACGTAGAAGTCCTTGGTCTGAATGCCCAGCTGCACCACGCGCTCAAAATCAAGGCTGGGTAATACCCTGCCGTCATGGTGAATCGGTGTTCCTGCATCGCGCATGACCTTTGCGAATGCGTCAACCAGCAGGCGCTTCCAGTCGTCAAGTTCGCGCTTTTCATTCATGAAGGTGCATTGCTTGGAGATGTCACCCATCATGGCGTGGTACTTTTCTTCCTGAATGCGCTTTTTGGTCGGTTGGCTGAAAGTTGCCATCCAGCCATCGGGCGCGTCATTCCGGGCAAACTTCGCGGCGTTTTCGCGTGCGGTTTCGTGAACCAGCATGAAAGTGCGCTTGCTCATGCTTTCCTCCAGTGATTAATGCAGAGAAACAGGCACGGTGGCAGGCCACAAGCCACGACTGACCAACTCATGCACAGTTTTGGCGTGGCAGGCGTCCCACATCTGCTCACGCTCATTGCGCGACATCCATGCCCCCTGATCTAGCTCGTAATGGCACAAGTGGCATAGGCTGGCGACAAATACATCAGACGCCTTGATGCTGCGTCCCTTGCCGTGCTTGGCCTGATTCGAGTGCGCTGCGCATACCGTGCCGTCATCGCGTCCGCAATTCGTGCAGGCGATGGCGCGACAGGCTTTGAGCAGCGCAGGGCTTCGGATGTAGGGGAACTTGGTCATCCAGCCTCCAGCACACGCAACATGCGAAGGGCGCACTCTGCGCTGTCCACAACAGCCAGTGGATAACCTGCCCATTTCTTGAAAAACCTTTCCTGCGCGGGTGTGGGTTTTTGCGCAGACTTCGGTTTTTGGCCGTCTTTGCACTCCATCATCATCCAGCGGCCAGATATGCCGATAAGCAGATCCACAGGCTTTCCAATGACCTCGACAGTCGCTCCAGCAGCTTGCAGGGCGCTCACGATCTGCGCTTGGTTTGCGTCAACACGTAGGGCGTAGCGGGTCATGCTATTGAGCCTTTCGGGAAAGCTCCCGCTCACACCTAACTGCTGCACGGCGTTGCATTTCCTTCATCCGTTCATCAGCCTTGAGAATGTCTCTGGCACGCTTTTCATCTGCAGCAATCTTCAAAGCGACGAATTCATGGCTACGGAGGACGCATGACGCCAGAGCCTGACAAACGCCAAGCTGGTCGCATCGGTCTTTGCACTTGTTCATCCCACCCTCGCAAAAAACAGCAAGCACTTGCGCTCGACTACTGGCGAGAAATGCTCCCAGGCCAGCGCTTTTGCGCAGCCTGTGAAGCCCTCCACCGTCCGGGCTTGGCGGTGCTTTGTTTGGTTTTGGCAGTCTTTGCACATCACCGGACAGCCTCGTAAACCTGCGATCCGTGCTTGTTGCGCTGGACAATCTTGTTGCACTTACGCAGGCCGTTCAACACCGACAAACATTCATCAGAAGTCGGCCAGCATGTGATCCAGCGGAATTGTGAGAGGGTCAGCGGCCCATGCTCCAGCAGCTTCACGGCGGCGTGTTCGCGGGTAATGGTTGCGGCCAGTGCCGTGTCTTGGGCGGTGATCATGCCGCCCTCCGCTGCTCTGCGATCTGCACAAGCTGATCAAGTGGAATTGGCGCAGGAAGGTGCTGAATCGTGGCCGTAGGACGCGGCAACCCTGGCACAAGCGACTCAGCATGGTCATACGTCAGCCGGCCTTTGGACACCGCCTCAGACAATGCAGCCGCGTGCCCGTTCTTGTCCCAGCCAAGCGAAGGCGTCCACACCACAGCGCGGCCTTCGTCGCGTGCCTCTCCGATCATTCGGGTGTAAGCCTCTTTGAAAGCCATGCGCGCCGCAACTTTGTCGCCCTCAGCCAGCAGCGGCAAAGCAATCCCAAATGCACGGCACATTTCGTCCGTCCACACCACTGACTGCGATTCGTCAAACGGCATCTGTGCCCATGCCTCCTCGACTCCGGGCCTGCCGTCATCCAGTCGGGCCACCACATCCTGAATCGTCAGCATGCCTTTGACCTCGCGGCGGCAGCGTGCAAGCGCCTTCAAAACCGCAGGCTCAGGGTAAGCAGCCAGATCGTTGACAAACATGCGCGCAGCGCCCTCGCTGAAAACGCGGCCACACAGCTCCGCAGTCACTGCGACGGCTTGAATGAGTTCAATGCTGGGCATGGGAATCCTTTGCTTCTGCCAGCAGGCCAGCAAAGGCGTTGGCGTTGGTTTGCGTACGGTCGGCCTGAATGGCTTGGGTTTGCGTGACCTGACGGCCTGTAGCCCACTCCGTGCGGAGTTTTTCGCAGTCGCGCAGCAGCACACCGACCGAATGCCCTGATTGAACGTAAAAGCTGTTTCGGTGGTTCAGAAACCAAGCTGCAATTCCCGGCGCTTCACCAGCCCCCACCCTGCCGACAAACTGCGAGAGCTTCGCGTTCACCGATGCGTTGCGCACTGGCTCTGTTCCGTACCGGGCGACGTATGCTCCGGCGTATGCGGTCCAGGTTTCAGCAGTTGCAGACGGCTCTTTGATTTTTTGAGCCTTGACCAACTTGACTGGTGCCGGGGCATCCTCCGCAGGAGGTGCCACGGACTGAAGGGAATCAGGAATCAGTGAATCAGGAATCAAGGAATCCGGAATCCGGAATCCGGAATCAGAAGATAGGGAATCAGCGCGAGTGCTTCCGATAATTTCGGTATTTGTTCCGATTTTCTCGGGGTCTGGTATTTCTGATTCCGTTTCGTTCTTGTGCGGGTTCTGATGTTTGACGAACTCCAGCACCAGTATGTATTTTTTGCTACCAACTTTATAGCGCCTGATGAAACCCTCGGCCTGAAGCCAGTCCAGCATGGCGTCAATATCGAGACCTTCGCGGTATGGAAATACCTCTCCCTTAATGCGTAGGGGTCGGTCCTCCAACTTCCCGTCGCGGTCGGCAAGTACCCACAAGCCCTCAAAAAGCAGGCTGTAAAGAGGATCGGCGACCCCAAGAATCTCGTTCTTGAAGAATCCTGGCTTGATGTTCCGCGCACGGGCCATCTACACATCCTCCATCACAGGCGCAGCGGCCCAGACAATGGCCTTGCAGCCGCTCAGGGTCTTGCGCCGCTCTGCCGTTTCGACAACCAGGCCGGCGTCTACCAGTTCCTTGCGCCGGGGGCGTTCGGTTGATGGATTCATGCCCAGCGCGATCTGCAGTTCTTCATCAGTCGCTGGTGCTGCTTTGAGGCTGTCCAGCACCTTCTGGCACTTGGCATTGATATGTGGCCTGACAGACTCGTAAGCCTCTGTGCTGGTGGATTGGCGGGAGTTGCGCCTGCATGTACGCACGAATCCGGTATCACCCGGCATCGGGAACATCTCGATTGGGAGGTTGATGGTGGTCATGCGGCCTCCAGGGGTAAACCAAGCAGGCGCGCAGCTTCATAGATGTCCCGAATCTTTACGCCATCACGCGGAGCCCAGCCCATGGAGTTCTTCAGCTTGCTGAAGGCCGCGTTAGCCAACTGCTCGGCAACATATGCCGCCTCGTTCGGATAGCAGCTACCCGGCGACGAATAACTGCCGCCATCGGCTATGTGTGTATGTATGTCAATGCGATAGCTGTTTGAAAGCGTGGCCCATTTGCGACCAACTTTTGTAACTGTCACTGGCTGATTTTTTGAATAGCTCTGCGCGCCCACCCAATAAAGTTCTTGTCCTACAGTCAGGTTCATAGCTTCCCCCTGATAAGCCGAGTCTTGTCGGCTGGTGAAATGGTTTCTGTGTTCAGGTTGGTCTGTGCAAAGCGGTGAATCGGCTTTGGCATCCCTGCACTGCCCTGCTGCTTGCTGGCGAATTTGGGGTCTGTGGCGAACTGGCTTGGCTGGCCGCGCCAGTTGAAAGCGCTTAGGGTGCTGCTCATGCCGTCACCAGCTTTCCGGGGACTGGTGCCCATGTCAGGGTTTCGTCTTGGCCGGGTTGGTCGCGGATCGGGCGGAGAAACCGGTCATTAATCACCCTCTCCGTAACACTATCGCCATCCCACTGAAGCAGAGTCCCAGTCGTCTTAATTAACCAAAAAGGCGGTGGCCCCTTTGCTAAAAATATAAAACCAGCAACGGTCTCACCGGAAACTGCATGACGAACAACCTCAACAATGCGTCCGTTGTTGTTGGGGCCTAAGCCGACAACAATCGCCAAATCTCCGGGTTTGCAGTTCATGCTTTAGCTCCTGTAAGTACGCGGCGCAGGGCGGCGTTTTCCTCTTGGGCAAGGCGGAGCTTTTTCTCCGTCTCGGTTTCCAGTAGCCGCAAGCTGTTCAAGTCATAGCCGCGAGACTGAAGCAACCACATAAGGGGCGCCTCATTGCCTGCGAGGTCCATAAACAGGTTCAGCTTTTCATGCGGGAAGTTGTGATTGCTCGGCCCCATGATTCGGGACCATTGCGCTTGATCTTTGACAATGCCGCCGTTGCCGTAGAACTGAGCGTCGTCTTTGCCACTCAAGGTCTGGCAAAGTTGCAGCGCCTTAGTCATCGATGGCTGGCGAATCACCAACTGCGGATCGATGGCCTGAACGTGTGCTGTCATTGGTAAATCAAGGGTCATGTCATCGCGCTTCATGTTTTATGTGGCGTTATGCGTTGTTGATTTGGGTAAAAAAATTGACTATCTCGGCATGGTCAAAAAACAAACTTTCATCCACGCCCACACCGCCCTGGCGCTTGGCCTTCATCCTTTGATTCGCGGGGATGGGTGCTTGACAGGGTGCCTGCCCTCTTTCAAAGGAGAATGGAGTTCTCACACAACCATTGCTCTTGAAAGGAGCGGACATGAAAGACACTTGGCAGGTTTTCTTTTTCACCAATGTGCCGGTGTGGCAGTACGGGGCGCACATCACAATGTTCCCAACGGACTCGGGGCCGGTGCCAGTGCTGCACTGCACATCGGTGATGCAGGGGATTGCGGGACTTCTGGAGTTGACGGTTCTGGACGAAGCCAAAAACCTCGAACTAACGTACCTTGTGCCTGCGCCAAATGTGTTGACGGCGATACGCCTGCGAACGAAGCAAGATTTGGGGTTTTCACCGCCATTGCTCTCAACGCTTGTTCAACCCGAGACACCCGTTCTTCCAGGGTCATAGATTCCACGCACTTCTCGCAAGGCGGCAGCAACGGATTGCAGTTGATGCAATTCATCTCAGGCCGTCGCTTTCTTGCGGGAGGGCTTGGCGAGATGTGCCTGCAGGTCGCGCAAAGTGGCGTAGCCGGGATTCGGTATGTGACCGTTGACGAACTTGGAAATCCACGAATAACTCACGTTCGAGCTTTGCGCGATTTCTTGCCAATCACCCTTGTGCTTGTTCAGCAGTTCTCGGACTTGAATGTCTAGGTTATTTCGCATATGGCTCATATCCTAGCAAAACTTTGCTATGAACGCAAGCAACACTTTGCTAATGTTTGCCGCGAGACTGGCTGGATGCCTGCGACTCCCATAAATCAAGTGCTGGCCGACAACCTGAAGCACTACATGCTCAAGAACCAGCTCACTCAGTCATCACTGGGTGAACGGGCCGGACTTGGGCAGACAACCGTCAGCCTCTACCTAACACCATCCCGCCGCCAAGCCAGCAAGTCTGGCAAGGTTCCATCCGCAAAATTAAGTGAAGTCGAAAGCCTGGCCCATGCCCTTGGCGTTGATGTCTGGCGGCTCCTACGCCCATTCACCGACAAGCAGCGTAAAGCCTACGACAAGATCGAAGAGGCGTATCAAGAGCTATTGAGCCTGACCACCCCAGAAGCTGAGGAAAACATCGTAAAACCCCGGCGCGTCGCATAGGGGAGTTGACGACTGCGCGCATTTATCAATTTCCCTTGTTCATTGAGGTTATCTAACCGCACCCATGCGGCCCGTGGGTATTAGAGGAGAGAAAATGAAAACAATAGCAATCGTCGCCTTGTTCTGCGCTGGCTCAGCAATGGCCCAGGTTTACGTAAAGCCGCACGTCACCAAAGACGGCACATTTGTAGACGGTCATGTACGCACCGCGCCCAATAACACCAACCTGGACAACTACAGCACCAAAGGCAATTCCAACCCCTACACGGGTCAGCAGGGCACCGTACAACCCAACTACTTCCCGCAGCCCACTTATCAGCCACCACAGCCGCGCCAGCAGCAATGCGGCTATACAGCAGCTGGGCAATACGTCTGCCGATGAGCATCAAAACCAGCATTGCAGTGGTTTTGCTGGCATTGGCAGCGGGCGGGGCAAGTTCACAAAATGCTTTTGGCATAGATTTAATGGGCGATGCCGCGCTTGCCTCTGGTGGGTTTCTCACCGGGCAGGAGCTGTACGCGCGCGGATCGGATGATGCGTTTGTTGTGGGCTATATCGCTGGCATCAGTGACGCCGATAGGGGCGCAGCCAAGCGCATGCGTCCAGCGTCATGCATCCCTAATGGCGTCTCCCTTGGACAAATGATCGACGTGACCTGGAAGTACCTCCGAGACAATCCCAGCACACGCCATGAACCCGCCGCCTTTCTTGTGCGTGAAGCCATGATTGCCTCTTGGCCCTGCTCCACCAGATAAACAGCATCCACCCTCACAACAACCGCCCATCGAGGCGGTTTTTTTTCGCCCAAGGGTTTTCACCAGCAATCTATTTTGCATTGGTAGCAATTCTTTGCTTGACGTACTAGCAATACTTTGCTAAATTACACCCATCAGCAAGAAAACCCAGCAGCACCGATACCGCTGCAAACCGAACGGATGGCGACGGGGGTTTAGGAGAAGTTCTCCGGCGCTGTAGAGGTTATCCCCACCAAACCCCCGGTGGTTTTGAAAACAGCAAGGAGTAGTTGATGAACAAGTCTGAACAGCGCGAAGTGCAAAAGGTTGTGAACACCTGCCGCACCAATCCCTACTACGCCGCCGCAACTCTGGCAACACTCCTGCGCTCTGCAGGTCCACGCGCCACCTTTGTGAAGTTGGTTCAGTTGAAAAACGAACTTGGCCTCGGCGCGTACATGGAAACCGTCAACGGCTGCTACGTCGCCAAAGAGCCCGCTGTCGCCTAAACCCAATTTTTAACAAGCAAATAGGAAAGAAAATGAAAAGCAAAATCGTCAGCCGCTGGAATTCAAACCGCATTCTGTTTGAGTGCGAAGTTCCCGATCATGTTGAAAGCGGCTTGGCAATGCGTTACGCGCTTGAGCAAGCTGTGGCCCAACGGCCTCGAATCGACCTGAGCGGTGCCGTCCTGCGCGATGCCGTCCTGAGCGATGCCGACCTGCGCGGTGCCGTCCTGAGCGGTGCCGTCCTGAGCGGTGCCGTCCTGAACGGTGCCGTCCTGAGCGGTGCCGTCCTGCGCGATGCCGTCCTGAGCGGTGCCGTCCTGAGCGGTGCCGACCTGCGCGATGCCGACCTGCGCGGTGCCGTCCTGAGCGGTGCCGTCCTGAGCGGTGCCGTCCTGAGCGGTGCCGTCCTGCGCGATGCCGTCCTGAGCGGTGCCGTCCTGAGCGGTGCCGACCTGCGCGATGCCGACCTGCGCGGTGCCGTCCTGAGCGGTGCCGTCCTGA